>NZ_JABFTV010000009.1 GCF_021404405.1 Billgrantia aerodenitrificans | reverse complement strand
ATCCACTATTACAACCATCACCGGATGAAGCAGAGACTAAAAGGCCTGAGCCCCGTACAGTACAGGACTCAGGCCGTGGGCGCCGGCTGAATGAACCGTCCAACTATTGGGGGTCAGTTCAGCCCTGGCCGACGGGGTTTTCGTAACTGACTTGCTTGAAGACGGCTGGGCGATGGTCAGGCTAGGCGAAAGTCGGCGAAACAGCGGAGTTTGCTTTTGCAAATGAGCATGTTGAGGCGACTTTCAACGACGCATGACCGAGATCCAGCGTCTTTAATGCTTGAAGTGGCGCATGCCGGTAAACACCATGGCGATGCCCGCTTCGTTGGCGGCGTCGATCACTTCCTGGTCGCGCATGGAGCCGCCGGGCTGGATCACCGCGGTGATGCCGGCCGCTGCGGCGGCGTCGATGCCGTCGCGGAAGGGGAAGAAGGCGTCCGAGGCCATCACCGAGCCGGGCACGGAGAGGCCCTCGTCGGCGGCCTTGATGCCGGCGATCTTGGCCGAGTAGACGCGGCTCATCTGGCCGGCGCCGACGCCGATGGTCTGGCCGTCCTTGGCGTAGACGATGGCGTTGGACTTGACGTACTTGGCCACCTTCCAGGCGAAGGCCAGGTCGCGCATCTCCTGCTCGCTGGGCACCCGCTCGCTGACCACGGTCAGCTCGTCGCGGCCGACCATGCCGAGGTCGCGGTCCTGGACCAGCAGCCCGCCGGTGACGCGCTTGAAGTCGTGGGCGTGCTCGCGCTCGCCGGGCCAGTTGTCGCCGACGTCGAGCAGGCGCACGTTCTGCTTCTCGGCGACGATGGCACGGGCGGCTTCCTCTACCCCGGGGGCGATGATCACCTCGACGAACTGGCGGTCGATGATGGCGCGGGCGGTCTCGGCGTCCAGCGGGCGGTTGAAGGCGATGATGCCGCCGAAGGCGCTGGTGGGGTCGGTGGCGAAGGCCTTGTCGTAGGCTTCACGGGGCGAGGCGCCTACCGCTACGCCGCAGGGATTGGCGTGCTTGACGATCACGCAGGCGATGTCGGTGAAGCTCTTGACGCACTCGAAGGCGGCGTCGGTGTCGGCCACGTTGTTGAACGAGAGCTCCTTGCCCTGCAGCTGACGAGCGGTGGCGACGCTTGCCTCGCGGGCGTCGGCTTCGACGTAGAAGGCCGCGCTCTGGTGCGGGTTCTCGCCGTAGCGCATGGCCTGCTTCTTGACGAACTGCACGTTGTAGGTACGCGGGAAGCCATCCTCGCCGCCGGGCACACGCTGGCCCAGGTAGTCGGCGATGGCGGCATCGTAGCCGGCGGTGTGTTCGAAGGCCTTCACTGCCAGGTCGAAGCGGGTGGCATGGCTTACTGCGCCACTCTGGGAGTCGATCTCGGCCAGCACGCGCTCATAGTCGCCGGCATCCACCACGATGGTGGTGTGGGCGTGGTTCTTGGCGCAGGCGCGGACCATGGTCGGGCCGCCGATGTCGATGTTCTCGATGGCGTCTTCCAGGGTGCAGTCCGGCTTGGCGACGGTCTGGGCGAAGGGGTAGAGGTTGACCACTACCATGTCGATGGGCGCGATGCCGTGTTCGACCATCACCGCGTCGTCCTGACCGCGGCGACCCAGGATGCCGCCATGGATCTTCGGGTGCAGGGTCTTGACGCGGCCGTCCATGATCTCGGGGAAGCCGGTGTGCTCAGACACCTCGGTAACGGCGATGCCGTTCTCCTGCAGCAGGCGGAAGGTGCCGCCGGTCGAAAGCAGCTCGACACCGCGTTCGCTCAGGCCGCGGGCGAAGTCGACGATGCCGGTCTTGTCGGAGACGCTGATCAGGGCGCGGCGTACCGGGGTGGGGGAGGCTTGGGCCATGGTGCGGTGCAACTCTCTGTCGGAAGTGGATGTGTAAGGGGCCGGGCCGTTCAGGGAGCGTCGCCCGGCGGTGTCAGATCAGGTCGTGCTGCTTGAGCTTCTTGCGCAGGGTGCCGCGGTTGAGGCCGAGCATTTCGGCGGCGCGGGTCTGGTTGCCCTGGGTGTATTCCAGCACGCTGGCCAGCAGCGGCGCCTCGACCTCGGCCATGACCATGGCGTAGAGGTCGGTCACGGTACCGCCGTCCAGGTGGTCGAAGTAGCGTCGCATGGCGGCGTCAACGGCTTCGCGCAGGGGCTGTTCGCCCAGCGTATTGGGCGGCGTGGTGAGGCTGCCGAGCTCGGGCAGGCCGGTCAAGGCGCTAGCCTCCAGGCCTGGCAGATTGGCATTGGGGTCGAAAACTTCACGGTTCATGCGGCACTGATTCCATTCGTTGCCCACGAAAGGCCGGTTGCGCCCTCGAGGGAAAACAGATCGTCGATGAAGTCATACTGTTCGTTCGGCTGCTCCAGGGCATTGAAGGCTGCCCGCAGCTCGCGCTGCCGGTCGCTGTCGAAGCGGCGGTCGGCAGCGAGATACCAACCCAGGTGCTTGCGTGCAATGCGCACCCCCATGTAGTGGCCGTAGAAGTCGTGCAGGGCACGGACATGGCCCAGCAGGGCATCGGCGCGCTCGTTCATGTCGGGAGGCGGGCAAGTGCGCCCGTAGCGCAGGTAATGGTCGATCTCGCGAAAAATCCAGGGGTTGCCCTGGGCGCCGCGGCCGATCATCACCGCATCCGCACCAGTATAGTCCAGAACTTCGGCCGCCTTGCGTGGAGAGTCGATATCGCCGTTGGCGAAGACCGGGATGCTCACCGCCTGCTTGATGGCGGCGATGGTGTCGTATTCCGCTTCACCCTGGTAGCGCTGCTGACGATGACGGCCATGTACCGCCAGCGCCTGAATACCGGCGCTTTCGGCCAGCCGTGCCACGCGCACGCCGTTGTTGCTGTCGGCGCACCAGCCGGTGCGGATCTTGAGCGTCACCGGCACCTCGACCGCGGCAACCACGGCGTCGAGGATCTCCGCCACCAGCGCTTCGTCGCGCAGCAGGGCCGAGCCGGCGGCCTTGTTGCAGACCTTCTTCGCCGGACAGCCCATGTTGATGTCAATGATCTCGGCGCCCTGTGCGGCGTTCAGTCGCGCGGCCTCGGCCAGCATGTCGGCGTCGCCGCCAGCGATCTGCACCGCACGCGGCCCCGGCTCGCCCGTATGGTCCATACGCTGGCGCGACTTGCGCGTATTCCACAGTGCCGGGTCGGAGGTGACCATCTCGCCCACCACCAGTCCGGCCCCCAGACGGCGGCAGAGCTGGCGGAAAGGGCGGTCGGTGACGCCGGCCATGGGGGCCAGGATGACCCGGTTGGGCAGGCGGTGGCGACCGATCTGTGGCAGTGGGCGACTATCGGGCATGGGGCGGCTCAGTGAACCAGGGGCTGCATATGATACGCCCCCGAAGGGGCAGGGTGAAGGTCACGATGGTGGCCAAGTGAGGTTGGCGGTCAACGGGCTCAAGCCGGACGTCGACCGCTGAGGCGCACCCAGCCCTCGCGAACCTGCGGCTCATCCATCGCCAACCCCTGCTCGCGATAGGCGTCGAGCACCTCGTCGGCCTGGCCTGCGAGAATCCCGGATAATGTCAGGCGGCCGCCGGGGGCGACGTGCCCAGCAATGGTCGGGGCCAGCTCCACCAGCGGGCCGGCCAGGATGTTGGCCACCACCAGCGGGAAGCGGCGCCCGACGTCGAGCTGCTCGGGATAGCAGAGCGTCAGCTCGTGCTCGGCAACGTCGTTGCGTATGGCATTGTCGCGGCTGGCCTGCAGCGCCTGGGGGTCGATGTCGGTGCCGGTGGCCATTGCCGCTCCGAGCTTGAGCGCGGCGATGGCGAGGATACCGGAGCCGCAGCCCACGTCGAGCAGCTCGATGCCGTCGAGGCCGCCTTCCAGCGCCAGCGCATCGAGCCACTCGAGGCACAGGGCCGTGGTGGGGTGGGTGCCGGTGCCGAAGGCCAGGCCGGGGTCCAGGTGCAGGTTGACGGCATCGAGGTCGGGCGGCTCGTGCCAGCTGGGCACGATCCACAGCCGCTGGCCCATGTGCAGCGGTTTGAAGTCCTCCATCCACTCGCGCTCCCAGTCGCGGTCGGCGAGCAGCTCGTGCTCGATGACCGGACAGGGCTCGTCGGGCACGCTCTCGGCCCAGGCGGCGGCCAGGCGCTCGAGCATGGCCTCGAGGCCTTCGAGATCGTCGTAGAGCCCCGTCAGCACCGTTTCGTTCCACAGCGGCGTGGTGCCGCGCTCGGGCTCGAATACCGGGTCGTCGTGGGCATCCTGCAGCGTGATGGCGGTGGCACCTTCGGCCAGCAGAAGCTCTTCGAGCAGCTCGGCCTGCTCCGGGGCGACATAGGCCTTGAGTTGCAGCCAGGGCATGGCAATCTCCGTGCTTAACGCAGACGGGGTGGCCTTGGCCACCCCGCCGGGAGCGATGTTCGGACCGGGAAGCGAACTTCCTAGGAGCCGAGCTTCTTCTCCAGGTAGTGAATGTTGACGCCGCCCTGCTGGAAATGGCCGTCGCGGACCAGGTCCTTGTGCAGGTCGGTGTTGGTCTTGATGCCTTCCACCAGCAGCTCGTCGAGGCCATTGCGCATGCGCGTCAGTGCGATCTCGCGGCTGTCGCCCCAGGTGATCAGCTTGCCGATCAGCGAGTCGTAGTGGGGCGGCACGGTATAGCCGGTGTAGAGATGCGAATCCATGCGAATGCCCAGGCCGCCCGGCGGGTGGTAGAGCGTGACCTTGCCGGGAGAGGGCATGAAAGTGCGCGAATCCTCGGCGTTGATGCGGCATTCGAAGGCATGGCCGTTAATCTTGACGTCCTCCTGTCGGATCGACAGCGGCAAGCCCGAGGCGATGCGCAGTTGCTCACGCACGATGTCCACGCCGGTCACCATCTCGGTGACGGGGTGCTCCACCTGCACGCGGGTGTTCATCTCGATGAAGAAGAACTGGCCGTCCTCATAGAGGAACTCGAAGGTGCCGGCGCCGCGGTAGTTGATCTCGAGGCAGGCCTGGCGGCACGCTTCGAGCACCTCGGCGCGGGCCTTCGGGTCGATGCCCGGTGCTGGCGCTTCTTCCAGCACCTTCTGGTGGCGGCGCTGCAGCGAGCAGTCGCGGTCATACAGGTGGATGGCATTGCCCTGGCCGTCGGCCAGCACCTGAACCTCGACGTGGCGCGGGCGCTCGAGGAACTTCTCCATATAGACCGTGCCGTCGCCGAAGGCCGCGTGGGCCTCGGTGCGCGTTACGGTGATCGCCGAGAGCAGGTGCCCCTCGGTGTGCACCACGCGCATGCCGCGTCCGCCACCGCCGGCGGCGGCCTTGATGATTACCGGATAGCCGATGCGCCGGGCGATGGCCATGTTGTCGCCTTCGTCGTCACCCAGCGGCCCGTCGGAGCCGGGTACGGTCGGCACGCCAGCCTTCTTCATGGCCTCGATGGCGCTGACCTTGTCGCCCATCAGGCGGATGGTCTCGGCACGCGGGCCGATGAAGACGAAGCCGGAGCGCTCCACCTGCTCGGCAAAGTTGGCGTTCTCGGAGAGAAAGCCGTAGCCGGGGTGGATGGCGCTGGAATCAGTGACTTCCGCGGCGCTGATCAGCGCCGGAATGTTCAGATAGGATTGTGCCGAGGGGGCCGGGCCGATGCATACGGCCTCGTCGGCCAGGCGAACGTGCATCAGCTCGCGGTCGGCCTTGGAGTGTACCGCGACGGTCTTGATGCCCAGCTCCTTGCAGGCACGCAGAATTCGCAGGGCGATCTCGCCGCGGTTGGCGATGAGAACCTTGTCCAGCATAGGGAGTCCGCCAGTGTCGGTGAAAGATCAGGAAATGACGAGCATCGGCTGGTCGAACTCGACCGGCTCGCCGTCCTCGACCAGGATGGCCTCGATGACGCCGTCACGATCGGCCTCGATCTGGTTCATCATCTTCATGGCTTCGACGATGCACACGGTCTCGCCCTTACGCACGCTCTGGCCGATCTCGACGAACGGCTTGGAGCCAGGCGCCGGGCTGCGATAGAAGGTACCGACCATGGGCGAGGTCAGCGCATGACCCTGGTAGGCGGCCGCAGGTGCTTCTTCGGCAGGGCCGGAAGCGGAAGCGGGTGCCGGCTGGCTGGGCATGGCCTGAGCGGGCGCATACTGGGGCATGGGAGGCTGGGGCCAGCTCACCCCGTTGGGGTGGCGGCTGATACGCACCGACTCTTCGCCTTCCTGAATCTCGATTTCGCTGATGTTGGATTCTTCGAGCAGCTCGATCAGCTTCTTGACCTTACGGATATCCATGTTAAGTCTCGACCGGTGGGTAAATGGCGCTGGCAGGGCGCTGTTAACCCCAGCCAACTTTCGATAGATCGCGACAAGATGGTGAACATTGCCGACGCTATCGGCCTCAAAGAGCGTTGTTGGCGGAGTGTGCCTAAAATCCGCGGGGATGTCCAGCCGGTCGAACGGCGTTCGGTTACGTCATGGGGAGTCAGGATGCTTCAGGAGCGGAAGCCTGGCCTTCGAGCCAGTCGAGCAGGCCCTGCAGGTGGCTGGCGAGTTCGCCCGCCCGCACCTCGCCTTGAATACGCGCTTCGCGGACCTCTTCTTCCCCGCTGAAGAATAGCAGGCTCGGCGGGCCGAACAGGCCGAAGTGGTCGAGAAGTTCACGGGTCGCACTATCCGTGCGGGTGACGTCGACGTAGATATGGGCGAACTGCGCCAAGGGCTCGGCGACCCGCGGGTCGGGATAGACCTGGCGTTCCATCTGCTTGCAGGAGATGCACCAGTCGGCGGTGAAGTGGACGAAGGCCGGCTGGCCCTGGGTTGAGCGCGCGCGCAGCTCACTGCGCAGCCCTTCGAGATCCGCCACGGTAGTGACCGGGGGCGCTTCGACGGTACCCGAGCCGTTGGGCAGGGCGGCCAGCGGACGCAGCGGGTCGCTGCCACCCATGGCAGCACCGAACACCAGGGCGATGCCCCAGGCCAGCAACAGCAGGCCGCCGGCCTGGCGTACTCGCGGCCAGCCCTGAGCCTGATTGAGCGAGAGGGCGCCAAGTGCCAGTGCGCTGCCAATGGCCAGGGCTGCCCACAGCAGGAGGCTGACGGAAGCAGGAAGCAGCCGCTCGATCAACCACACGGCGACGCCCAGCAGCAGAAGGCCGAAGGCGATCTTGACACCGTTCATCCAGGCGCCGCTGCGCGGCAGTGCCGTGGCGCCGAAGGTGCCGACCAGCAGCAGCGGCACGCCCATGCCGAGGCCGAGCGCCAGCAGGGCGGCGCCTCCCATCATGGCATCGCCGGTGGAGGAGATGAACACCAGAGCGCCGGCCAGCGGTGCCGAGACGCAGGGCGAGACCACCAGCACCGACAGCGAACCGGCACCGGCCAGACCCAGGGGGCCGCTGCGCTGGGCGCGCGCCTGCCAGGCGTCGACGCGTCCCGCCAGGCGTGGCGACAGGCGCAGGTCGAAGGTACCGAACATGGCGAGTGCGAAGAGCGTGAAGAGCAGAGCGAAGACGATCAGCACCGGGGCCGACTGCAGATGCGCCTGCAGGTTGAGACCGGCGCCGAACAGGCCCATCAGCACGCCGACCAGGGCGTAGGTCAGCGACATGCCGGCCACATAGCTGGCGGAAAGGGCGAAGGCGCGTGGCCGTGTCGGGTTCTGTCCGACGATGATCGACGACAGGATCGGCACCATCGGCAGCACGCAGGGGGTGAAGGTCAGGCCCAGCCCGGCGAGGAAGAACAGGCCGAGGACCATGGGCAGGCTGGCCTCGCCGATCAGGCTGCTGAAACGACCGTCCTGGCTTTGCAGAGCGGGCGAAGTGGTAGCAGCCGTGGCGATGGCACTTCCGCCCGAGCCGTCGCCGTTACCGTCACGCCAGCCGACGAAGGCGGCCGGCATGGCGCTGGCGGGCGCCTGGAGTTCGACCCGCTCCGGCGGGTAGCACAGCCCTGCATCGGCGCAGCCCTGGAAGCGTACCGTGATGTCCAGCGGGCCTTCGGCGCTTCCTTGCAGCGGCGCTTCGAAGACCACGCGGTCGTAGAAGACGTAGACGTCGCCGAGAAACTCGTCGCTCTTGAACTCGCCTGCGGGGATCTCCGGCTCGCCGATCTCGAAGGCATCGTCGCGACTCTCGACGCCGAGCTGGTGGCGGTAGAGGTAGTAGCCCTCGGCATTCTCGAAGCCGATATAGAGGGTGTCGCCGTCGTGCCAGGCGCTGGGCTGAAAGGCCTCCATCACCGGCAGGAAGTCGCTCTGGTTGCCGGAAGACGACGAGAACCACTGGGCCTGGGCGACCAGCGGCACCCACAGCAGCAGGGTGCAGATCAGGCGTATGGCGAGATGGCGGTGAGTCAACGCAGAGGTTCCTTATCGAAACGTAGCCGGGTGTTACAAGGACCCGGGCGCGTTACGCCGAGTTCCCGGCGAGCTGATGGCTTCCTTAGAATACCTCAGTCGTCGGCGGTGTTAGAACCTTACGCCTGCGCTCCGATGTCGCAGGAAAACGAACGGGCCGCCCCAATAGGGCGGCCCGTGCGGCAGAGCTGGCTAGGTTCAGGCTTTTTCGTAGGCGGCCACGGCCTTCTCGATGGCCTTGCGGGCGGCATCGGCGCCTTCCCACGACTCCACCTTCACCCACTTGCCTTTCTCGAGATCCTTGTAGTTCTCGAAGAAGTGGGCGATCTGCTGGCGCAGCAGTTCCGGCAGGTCGGCGACTTCCTGAACGTCATCGTACAGGGTGGACAGCTTGGCGTGGGGTACGCACACCAGTTTGGCGTCCTCGCCGGCTTCGTCGGTCATGTTGAGGATGCCGACCGGACGGGCACGGATGATGCTGCCGGCCTGGACCGGGTAGGGAGTGACCACCAGGGCGTCCAGCGGGTCGCCGTCGTCGGCCAGGGTGTGGGGGATGAAGCCGTAGTTGGCCGGGTAGAACATCGGGGTGGCCATGAAGCGATCCACCAGCAGGGCGCCCATCTCCTTGTCGATCTCGTACTTGATCGGAGCGTGGTTGGCAGGGATCTCTATGGCGACATAGACGTCATTGGGGAGGTCCTTGCCGGCGGGAATGTGGTCGAAGTTCATCGTCGCTTCCTTCGTTGGCGAAAAGTTGAGGCCGCAAAATGCGCAGAATTATACGGAGCTGCTGTGAGGATTACCAATGCGACATAGGTGAGAGCCGGCCCGGTTTGGGCTTTGGTTGACAGGTTGTGTCGGCCACAAGCGTGTATGATGGCCGACGTCGGGCGGTTCGGCCAGTCATGTGGAGCGAGCGGTGATCAGCGACGATATCTCTAATGAGCGCGTGTTGTCGGCCAATCGGTTGGCGTTGAGCGTCGGGCAGGCCTTCGTGGCCCCCGACCGGAGACGTCATCGCAGCTCCATGTCGGTGCGCATTCCCGACCAGGCAGCACAGTTTTCCGCCAAAGGGGCGTGCGCCGTGATCAGCGATACCAGTTCGCGCAATGCCATTGCCAAGCAGGCCGGCGACCTCAGCGTGCGCGGCTTTCTGGCGGATTACTTCTCCACACCGGATCACTGGGACGTCAAGACCTCGGCCACCCGCGTGCTGCGTGCGCTCAATGGCTGGTGCTACAGCCAGAGCACCTTCGTCCAGGACGGCAGCTACGTCGCGTCGTTGTCGGCCATGGTCTATCGTGGGCGCGATGCCCATCTGTTCCACATGGGCGATACGCTGATCTTCCGCCTGCGCGGCGCCGAGTTCGAGCAGCTCTCGCGGGACCACATCACCGATCTGGGCGGCTACCGCTATCCGTCGCGTGCCCTCGGGCTCGACGGCAGCATCGACATCGATTATCTGCAGCTGCCGCTGAAGCAGGGCGATATCTTTCTCTTCACCACCCAGGCGGTGCGCGGCACCCTGATGCCGTCCGACTACGTGGGGCTGATTCGCCAGGACGCCAGCGATCTCGACGCCGCCTGCGAGCGGCTGGCGACGGCGGCCCGCGACCGAGCCCAGGAGCGCGGCTACGGTGCCGACCAGTTCTGCTTCCAACTGGTGCGTATCGATCAGCTGCCGGAGGCGGAGCGCGATCACCCCAGCCGCATCTACGGCGACCTGCCGATTCCCCCTGAGCTTGCCCCGGGCGAGCGTATCGATGGTCTGGAAGTGCAGGAAGTGCTCTCACGCACCGCGCAGTCGCGGGTCTACCGGGTGCGCGATACGCGCACCGAGCGCGAAATGGTGATGAAGGCGCCCAGCCCTGAGCTCTCCAATCGCAATGCCTATCTCGAGCACTTTCTGTTGCAGCAGTGGGTAGTGGAGCGCGTCAAGTCGCCGTTCGTGGCACGGGTCATGGAGTCCTCGCGACCGCGCCGCCATCTCTACTACCTGATGGCCTACGTGGAGGGCATGACGCTCACCGAATGGGTCCGGCGCCACCCGCAGGCCAGTCTGGCCCAGCGCCTCGATATCGCCGTGCAGTTGGGCAAGGCGATCCAGGCGCTGCATCATCGCGAGGTGCTGCATCAGCGCATCCATCCCGACAACGTGCTGATCGATATCCACGGCCAGGTGGTGTTGATGGATTTCAGCGCCTGCCACATGCGCGATCTGGACGGACACCGACGCTCCCGTGAGCTGGCCCGCCAGACCGGCCTGTCCGAGCACAGTGCGCCGGAGTATGCGCTGGACGACGGCGTCGGGCGGCGCAGCGATCAGTACTCGCTGGCTTCGACGGTGTACTGGCTGCTGACCGGAGAGCTGCCCTATACGCTGACGCCGGACCGGCTGCGCAGCCATACCGACCTCGAACAGCTCGACTATCGCAGCGCCAGGCTGTTCAACCCGGAGGTGACACCTCAGCTCGACGATACGCTGCGCCGGGCGCTGGATCCGCAGCGCTCGCTGCGCTTCCGGCGCCTCTCCGAGCTGCTCTATGCACTGCGCCATCATGACGGGCGGGTCAAGCCCAGGCGCCGCGACCCGCGTCGTTTCCTGCGCGACCCAGCTAACTTCTGGCAGGGAGTGGCGGGCATACTGCTGTTGCTGCTGGTGCTCTCCTGGCTGCTTAAGTGAGGAGGTCGTAACGCAAGAGCCCTGGCGGTTGCCAGGGCTCTTTGCTTGGGTGGGAAGCTGCCTCAGAGCTTGAATTCGGGCAGCTTGCGCTCCACCTTGGCCAACTTGAGCTTGGCCACCTTGGGCAGGCCGTTCTCGAAAGGCGGGTAGTCCTCGCCCTGGATCAGCGGGGACAGATAGCGGCGGCATGCCTCGGTGATGCCGAAGCCATCCTCACGGATGTACTCGCGCGGCATGAACTTCTCGCGGTTGGCCACCTCGGCCAGCGGGGCAGACTCGATGCGCCACTCGTAGGGGGAGTCGCTGACCCGCTTGATGGCCGGCATCATGGCGTTCTTGCCGGCAACGGCAAGCTCCACCGCCTGCTGGCCTACCGCATAGGCCTGCTCCACGTCGGTACGCGAGGCCAGGTGGCGTGCCGCCCGCTGCAGATAATCGGCCACTGCCCAGTGGTACTTGTAGCCGAGATCCTGCTTGACCATGCCGGCCAGCGTAGGCGCCACCCCGCCCAACTGACGGTGACCGAAGGCGTCGGTATTGCCCGAATCGGCGAGGAAGGTGCCATCCTCGTAGCGAGCGCCCTCGGAGACCACGATCACGCAGTAGCCGTACTTCTCCACGCACTCCTCGACCCGCGCCATCACCTTGCTGCGATCGAACGGTACTTCGGGGAAGATCACTAGGTGCGGCGGCTCGCCCTCACCTTCGCCGGCCAGCGCGCCGGCGGCGGCGATCCAGCCGGCATGACGGCCCATGACCTCGAGCACGAAGACCTTGGTCGAGGTGGCGCACATGGAGGCGATGTCCAGCGAGGCTTCCAGGGTCGAAGTGGCGATGTACTTGGCCACGCTGCCGAAGCCCGGCGAGTTGTCGGTGATCGGCAGATCGTTGTCCACGGTCTTGGGTACGTGGATGGCGGTCAGCGGGTAGCCCATCTTCTCGGATAGCTGCGAGACCTTGAGACAGGTGTCGGCGCTGTCGCCGCCGCCGTTGTAGAAGAAGTAACGGATGTCGTGGGCCTTGAACACCTCGATCAGGCGTTCGTACTGGGCGCGATGGCTCTCGATGTCCTTGAGCTTGTAGCGGCAGGAGCCGAAGGCGCCGCCGGGGGTGTGGCGCAGGGCGGCGATGGCCTCGTCCGACTCCTGGCTGACGTCGATCAGATCCTCGGTCAGGGCGCCGATGATGCCGTTGTGTCCGGCATAGACCTTGCCGATGCGGTCGGAGTGCAGGCGGCAGGCTTCGATCACGCCGCAGGCGCTGGCGTTGATCACGGCGGTGACACCGCCAGACTGGGCATAGAAGGCGTTATGCTGGGCCATGGGGCGTAGGGGCTCCTGGGAAAAGTCCGTTTCATGCTTGACGACAAGGCGAAGTATTTTAGACGAAAGGCGGCGAGCCTGCACGCTGCTGGAGAGGCGGCGGCGCACCGTGCTAGTCTGCCGGTTCTTCCTGGCAGGCGGCGCCTGCCTGCGTTATGCGGTAATTAAGGTCGGACTCCATGCACGTTCATATTCTCGGTATCTGCGGCACCTTCATGGGCAGCCTGGCGCTGCTGGCACGGGATCTCGGCCATACCGTCACCGGTTCGGACAGCGGCGTCTACCCGCCGATGAGCACGCAACTGGTCGAGGCCGGCATCGAGCTGCGTGAGGGTTACGCCGCGAGCAACCTGGAACCACGGCCGGATCTGGTGGTGGTGGGCAATGCCCTCTCGCGGGGCAATCCCGAGGTGGAGGCGCTGCTCGATCTCGGCCTGCCTTATACCTCCGGCCCGCAGTGGCTGGCCGAACAGGTGCTGCCGGGGCGGCGGGTCATCGCCGTGGCCGGCACCCACGGCAAGACCACCACGGCAAGCCTGACCGCCTGGCTGTTGGAGTCCGCCGGTCTCGAGCCGGGCTTCCTGATCGGTGGCGTGCCGCGCAATTTCGGTGTGTCGGCACGGCTGGGTGCCCCGGGCGCCCCCTTCGTGGTCGAGGCCGACGAGTACGACACGGCCTTCTTCGACAAGCGCTCCAAGTTCGTGCACTACCGGCCCGAGATCGCGATTCTGGGCAATCTCGAGTTCGATCATGCAGATATCTTTGCCGATCTGGCCGCCATCGAGCGCCAGTTCCACCACTTGGTTCGCACCGTGCCAAGCCGTGGACGGCTGCTGGTGGCAGATGGCGAGCCGGCGCTCGAGCGCGTGCTGGAGATGGGCAGTTGGACGCCGGTGGAGCGTTTTGGCAGCGATGCCTCGAGCCCCTGGCGCCTGGAGCCGGAACGGGATGACGCTTCGCGCTTCCGCGTTGTGCACCAGCAGGGCGAGGTGAACGAGGACGCCGTGGTCGACTGGGCGCTGACCGGCACCCACAATGCACGCAATGCTCTGGCGGCACTGGCCGCGGCACATGCCTGCGGCGTCGACCTGGCACGCGGCTGTGCCGCTGCCGCTCGCTTCGAGACCCCGCGGCGGCGTCAGGAAGTGCGCGGCGAGGTGGCCGGTATTCAGGTCATCGACGATTTCGCCCATCATCCCACTGCCTTCGCCGCCACCCTCGAAGGGCTGCGCGCCGCCACGCCCCGCGGTCGCCTGCTGGCGGTGATCGAACCGCGCTCCAACACCATGCGTCTGGGTACCCTGCGCGAACGCCTGGCGGCGAGTACGGCCGCGGCCGATCTGGCGTTCTGGTATCAGCCGCCGGGGCTGGACTGGTCGCTCGACCCGGTATTGGCGGCCAGTCCGATACCGGCACGTCTCGAGCAGGACATCGATACCCTGGTAGCGGTGCTGGTGGCCGAGGCGCGCCCGCTGGACCGTATCGTGGTGATGTCCAACGGTGCGTTCGGCGGCATTCACGCCAAGTTGCTGGCGGCGCTGGAGGTGGCGCATGAATGAACCCAATTTCCATCCACCCGTCACGGTGGCGCTCACCGGGGCGTCGGGCGCTCAGTACGGCCTGCGCTTGGTCGAGGCGCTGGTCGCCGCCGGCCACGAGGTGTGGGTGATGGTCTCCAAGGCGGCGCATCTGGTGATCGAGACCGAAACCGATGCCAGCCTGCCGGCACGCCCAGAGCGCCTGGCTCAGGCGCTGAGCGAGCGCAGCGGTGCGGCCGCGGGGCAGATTCGCTGCTTCGGTCGCGAAGACTGGATGGCGCCGGTGGCTTCCGGCTCGGGTGCGCCCTCGGCCATGGTGATCTGCCCCTGCAGTACCGGCACGCTGTCGGCCGTGGCCACGGGGGCCAGCAACAACCTGATCGAGCGCGCCGCCGACGTGGCGCTCAAGGAGCGCCGCCAACTGATCCTGGTGCCGCGGGAAACGCCGCTCTCGGCCATTCACCTCGAGCACATGCTGAACCTTGCTCGCCTGGGGGCGGTGATCTTGCCGGCGGCGCCCGGCTTCTACCACCGGCCCGCCACGGTAGACGACCTGGTCGATTTCATCGTGGCGCGCATTCTCAACCAGCTCGGCATCGAGCATCGTCTCATGCCGCGCTGGGGCGAGTGAGCGCGCTGGACATCTCCTAGTCACCCTGACCTGCCAGACTGCCTGCCCAAGGACGAGGCCAAGCCGCATGATCAAACTCTCGTTGCTGTCGGTCTTCGTGCCGACCTTTCTGTTCGTCTCGCTGACGCCGGGTATGTGCATGACCCTGTCGATGGTGCTGGGCATGACCCAGGGCGTGAAGCGCACGCTGTGGATGATGGCCGGCGAGCTGGTCGGCGTGGGGCTGGTGGCGTTGGCGGCCGGGGCCGGCGTGGCGGCCTTGATGCTGCGTCAGCCGGAGCTGTTCGCCCTGTTCAAGTGGGTGGGTGGCGCCTATCTCGGCTATCTGGGGGTGATGATGTGGCGCTCCCGTGGGCGCATGGCAATCCCGCTGGAGAATGTCGAGCTACCGAGAGCCTCGCGGGGCCAGCTGGCGCTGCAGGGCTTCATCACCGCAGTGGCCAATCCCAAGGGGTGGGCCTTCTTCGTTGCGCTGCTGCCGCCGTTTCTCGATGCCTCGCGCTCGCTCGGCGGCCAGCTGGCCATCTTGATCGCGATAATTCTGCTCATCGAATTTCTCTGCCTGCTGCTCTATGCCGCCGGCGGCAAGGGGCTGCGGCGGGTGCTCGGCGAGAGTGGCAACGTCCGCCTGCTCAACCGCATTGCCGGCACGCTGATGGTCGGCGTGGGGATCTGGCTGGCCCTGGGCTAAGGATTGGTGTCAGCCAATTCGGCATCATACCGGCGGCAGCAGGGCAACCCGGGCCGCGACGAGAGTCAGCGAGGCTACGGTGAGTGCCAGCCAGGGGCAGGGCGCGAGTGAGGGACGGGGCTTGCGCTGCCAGGCCAACCGCACCAGGGCGCACACCACCAGTCCCAGCAGACCGCCGCCGATGAGGTCCGACAGCCAGTGCACGCCGATCACCAGGCGTGACAGCGCCATGGGCAAGGCCAGGGCGATCGCCGTCCAGTAGACCCAGAAGCGGCGCTGGGAAGGCAGCTCCTGGGCGATGAAGGCAGCGGCCAGACCGTACAGCACCACGGCTGACGAGGCATGTGCGCTGGGGTAGGCCAGCGAGCCGGTGAGGTAGTCCGGCGTGTCCGGGCGTGGCCGCCCGATCAACGCCTTGCCCAGTGTATTGAGCAGGGCAATGGCGCCGAGCCCGGCACCGATGTGGGCGAAAGCGGAAACATGACGACGCAGAAGCAGCCACACGCCCCAGGGCAGCACCAGCGCCAGGATGCCGTACATGTCGCCGATACGCGCCAGTAACTGGCCGGCCTCGGGCAGCAACGGCACCACCAGGGTGTCGAAGAAGGCATGTACCTGCAGGTCGATGGTAAAGGGACCGCGCTGGCGGATGACGGCGATGGTCAGTCCGGACAGCCCGCCCAGCGAGAAGACCAGCAGCAGCCAACTGGCCAGAGGCACCTCGCCGCGGCGCCAACTGCGCTTGAGCCAGGCTCGGCGCAGCAAGGGGCGGCGCCGGGCGCCGTGGGCCAGCAGTCGGTAGACGCGACCCGAGCGGCTGACCTGATGGCGCAGCCACGAGAAGGCCACCGTCAGCACCACGACGATGATCGCTAGAACGATCAGCAGCGCTTCCAGCCCTGCCGGTAGCGTGAGCAGTTGCTGCCAGGTCTGCCCCAGCAGATAGCCGGGCAGGACGTAGGCCGGTGCCCACAGCGCCGCCGAGGCAAGGTTGGCCCAGAGGAAGGCGCGCGGCGACATGTGCAGCATGCCGGCGATCAGCGGAATCACGGGGCGTACCGGGCCGACGAAACGACCGAAGAAGACCGACAGGCTGCCATAGCGCTGAAAGAAGCGGGCGCCCCGCGCCAGCCACTCGGGATGGCGTGACAGTGGCCACAGTCGGGTGACTCGCTCGCGTTGGCTGTAGCCCAGGGCGAAGCTGATGCCGTCACCGAGCACGGCGCCGATGAAGGCAGCCAGCAACAGGGAGGTCAAGGCCATGTCCTGATGGCCGGCCAAGGATGCCGCGGCGGTGATCAACACCACGCCGGGCAATAGCAGGCCGACCAGGGCAAGAGACTCGAGCAGGGCGATGGCTCCCACGATGAACAGCAGCATCTCGGGGGAGGGGGCAAGCTGTTGCAGGGTCTCTGTCAGGCTCAAACAGCACTCCTTGTGGGTATGTCGTGGCGCGGGGCGCCTTCAAGTCTCGCTGAGCTTGCGTGTAAGCTCCAGCAGGCGCTGCTCGAAACGCGGCCAGCTCTCGCCGGGCAGGCGCTGGCAGTGCGCGATGGGCGCTCGCAGGGTACCGGTATCCACCAGCACCGTCGACTCGAGCGCCTGTTCGATGCGCTGCTGTACCATCTGTGCGCCGCTCTGGCTGGTATCGGGCAGTACCAGCCAGAAGGTGGACGTGCCCTGTCGCCCCAGGAAGTCGTGCCGCCGCGAGCAGCGGTGCACGGCGAGACACAGAGCGTCGAGCAGGGCCTGGCGTGCCCGGCTGCCGAACTGTTCGCTGGCCATTTCCAGTTGGGGCAGGTGCAGAGCCAGGACGGCCAGGGGCTGGCCGAGGAACTGAGTACGTTGATATTCACTGCCGAGCAGTTCGTGCATGGCCTCCCGCGCCAGGGCATTGCAATGGCGGTCGCGAGGGTTGGTGGCTTCCAGCAGGGCCTGCTGGCGGCGTTGCTCCCAGGGTACCAGGGCAACGACCAGAGTCATGGCCACATAGCCGAGAGCGAAATGCAGGTCCAGCGCGGTGTCGCTCAAGAACAGCCACACGGGGGCCAGGAACAGATTCAGCAGCATGGCGGAAGCCAGCGGCAGCAACAGGACCGTGAGCAGCGGCGCGAGGCCAATCCACATGATGCCTGCCTCTTCCAGCCAGGGCAGTTCCAGGGCCAGCATCGAATAGCCGACGAGGAGTGCCAGATAGGCTGGCAGACGAGCCTGGTTGGGGCGGGCCACGTGTAGCAGGCAGGCGACCAGCATGACCAGCGCCAGGGCTGCCGGCAGCAGGATGCGGCTGTAGTCGCCCATCAGATAGCGCCAGGCGGCATAGCACCCCAGCAAGAGCGCAGAAAAGGCATACGCCACGATGAGTCTGCCCGCGGCGTTGCGGCTATCGTCATCCATCCGGTCGCTCCGTCTGGGGCTGGGGGGCGCGATGCGTGAAGTGCCGCGTCAGGTCGTCGAGAGTCGAGACCTGGTTCAGCGGTACGAAGCGTATCTCGGCATTGGGGCGAAGCCCCTTGAGCAACGTCTGACGCCGGGCTTGGGCCTGGTCGTCGTTGCGGCTGAGCAGCAGCGTCGCCAAGGTGCGATGGTCGAGCCGATAACAGTTCTCGAAATCGTGGGTCAGGCGACACAGCTCCTGGGCCAAGGGCCAGAACTTGCCGCGTGGCATGCGCAGCAGCATCAGCTCTCCGTGTACGCCCTCCCGCCGGCAGCGGGCGCGCTCGCGGCGCAGGTCGGCGGAGAGCTGCTGGCTACTCCAGAGCGGCAGGCCCGGCACCAGGCGCATGCGCTGACGCGAACCGGCACGCGACGGTAACAAATAGCGATTGCGGGCCAGTCCGAGCAGCATCAACGGTAGCAGTACCAGGCCGGAGAACAGCGTCTGCTCGATGCCCAGCAGATCTGCCAGGCGCCACCAGGTGAGTCCGGCCAGGGCGCAGCTCAGCGCCAGCACCCAGCCGGGCTGGGGTAGCATCAGTAGAGCGGGCCACACCCATAGCCACAGCGCGTGACGCTCAGGTTCCACGAGCAGCAGGCCGGCCAACAGCATGCTGGGTAACAACTGCCAGGGGACGGTGGGGGGGCGCCGGTAGCTGAGTTCGAGCAGACTGGCCGTCACCATCAGCCAGACGCTGGCCAACACCAGCAGCAGAGCGCTGGAGAGCGGTTCGGCGAGGTAAGCCAGCAGGATCAGTAACAGCGCCGCGGCCCACAGGTTCAGGCGCATCAGCCCGACTTTGTACTTGCTCTGCATGGTGCCTTACTATGGGGTTCAACGTGGTATCGCGCCAGTATAACGTTCGCAGCGCCGTGTGGCGCTCTGCCAGGAGAACTTCGTTCCGCATGACCGCTCACGCCTCCCAAAACGAAACCAGTGCCACCCAGATCGACGATGTCGTGGCCTACATGGCTGGCCTCGGGCAGGCGGCACGTGCCGCTGCCACTCAGATGCGTCGCGCCGTGACCGGCGACAAGAATCGCGCCCTGCTGGCCATGGCCGAGCACCTTCAGCGTCGCCGCGGTGAGATACTGGAGGCCAACGCCTCCGATCTGGCCCGTGGTCGCGACAACGGCCTCGAGCCGGCCCTGCTCGATCGTCTGGCGCTCAACGATGCGCGCATCGATGCGATGATCGAAGGTCTCGAGCAGGTGGCGGCACTGCCCGATCCCGTGGGCGAGATCGAGGGGTTGCGCTACCGGCCCAGCGGTATTCAGGTGGGTCAGATGCGCGTGCCGCTCGGGGTAATCGGCATCATCTACGAGTCGCGGCCCAACGTGACCATGGAGGCCGCCAGCCTGTGCCTGAAGTCGGGCAATGCCAGCATCCTGCGCGGCGGCTCCGAGGCGCGGGATTCCAATGCCGCCATCGCCGCCTGCATTCGCGCCGGGCTGCGCGAGGCTGGGCTGCCCGAGGACGCGGTGCAGGTAGTGGCCACCACCGACCGTGCCGCGGTGGGGCAGCTGATCGCCATGCCGGAGTATGTCGACGTAATCATCCCGCGGGGTGGCAAGTCCCTGATCGAGCGCATCTCTCGAGAGGCGCGGGTGCCGGTGATCAAGCACCTGGACGGTGTCTGCCATGTTTATATCGATGCCACGGCGGATCCCGAGAAGGCGCTGGCGATCGCCGTCAACGCCAAGACGCATCGCTACGGCACCTGCAACACCATGGAGACCCTGCTCGTCGATGCGCCGGTGGCCGAGGAGCTGCTGCCGCGCCTGGCGCAAGCCTATGCCGTGTACGAGGTCGAGCTGCGCGGCTGTGAGCGCAGCCGGGCCATTCTCGACGGTATCGCTGCCGCAAGCGAAGAAGACTGGTACGCCGAATATCTGGCCCCGGTACTGGCGGTGCGGGTGGTCGATGGCATGGAAGCTGCCATCGAGCACATCGAGCGCTATGGCTCGCACCACACCGATGCCATCGTGACCCAAGACTACGGGCTGGCGCGTCGCTTCATGGCCGAGGTCGATTCGAGCTCGGTGATGGTCAATGCATCGACCCGTTTTGCCGATGGCTTCGAGTACGGCCTGGGTGCGGAGATCGGCATCTCCACCGACAAGCTTCATGCGCGCGGTCCGGTCGGGCTCGAAGGGTTGACCACGCGCAAGTACGTTGTGCTGGGCGACGGCCAGGTACGCCAGTGACGGCGCAGAGCGGCGCCTTGCCTTCGCAGCAGGCCGTGAGGCCGCTCGAGCCGCCGCGCGTGGCCATGTTCGGCGGCACCTTCGATCCCGTGCACCTGGGGCACCTGCGCAGCGCCGTGGAGCTGCACGAGGCGCTGGCGCTCGATCGGGTGCACATGGTGCCGGCGTGCATGCCGCCGTTGCGCGACAGGCCCCAGGTGGCGCCGCAGGAGCGCTTGAACCTGCTTAGGCTAGGAATAGGCGATACGCCGGGGCTGGTGGCTGATGGGCGAGAACTCGAGCGTGACGGCCCGTCGTACAGCGTCGATACCCTGGCCGGGCTGCGCGACGAGTACGGTCGCGAGGCGCGCCTGATCATGGCGCTGGGCCATGATGCCTTTCTGCGTCTGGCCGACTGGCACGAGCCACAGCGGCTGTTCGAGCTGGCTCACCTGGTCGTCATCGACCGCCCCGACCATGCCGCACCGCTTTCTTCCGCGCTTACCGAACTGATCGCCGGACGTGAGGTCGATAGACCCGAGCTTCTCATGCGGCGTGCTGCGGGTGGTTTATTGCGCCTGGCATTGCCCACGCGCATGGCGCTTTCGGCAACGGCGATACGCCAGCGTCTGGCGGAGGGGCGCAGCGTGCGTTACCTGCTGCCGGAAGCGGTGGAGAGAAGAATCGACGCCGCCTCGTTGTATCGTCACTCTTGAACGCTGCCAGCAGCTGCCCAAGACGCTACAATGGCGGAGTCCAAGACTTCCCGTTGATGAGGGGCTATGCATAACGAATCGCTCAAGACACTGGTAGTAGATGCACTGGAGGATCTCAAAGCCAAGGATGTCGCACTGCTCGATGTCTCCCGGCTGACCAGTGTCACCGACCTGATGGTAGTGGCCAGCGGTACCTCCACCCGTCATGTGACGGCGCTGGCCGACCATGTGGTCGAACGGGCCAAGGCAAGCGGCATTCAGCCCCTGGGGGTAGAGGGGCAGGCCGGCTCCGACTGGGTGCTGGTCGATCTTGGCGATCTCGTGGTGCATGTCATGCTGCCCGATACTCGACAACTCTATGACCTGGAGCGGCTGTGGGCCGACCTGCCGAGCGATGGCGAGCATCAGGAGCAGGGCGGCACATGAGGATCCGCCTGTTGGCGGTCGGCACTCGCATGCCTGGTTGGGTCAACGAAGGGGTGGAGGAGTATCGCAAGCGCCTGCCGCGCGACTTCGCTCTGGAGATCGAAGAGATCGTTCCTGGACAGCGTGGCAAGAATGCCGATACGGCCAGGGCCGTGGCGTCGGAAGCCAAGCGCATACGGGAGCGGCTGCGGGGCGATGAATTCGTCGTGGCACTGGAAGTCGGCGGGCGAGCCTGGAGCACAGAGCGTCTGGCCCAGGAGGCCGAGAGCTGGCGGCTCGAAGGGCGTGAGGTGGTGCTGCTGGTGGGTGGGCCGGATGGCCTGGCCCCTGAGCTCTCCGCGGCCGCCGATCGCCGCTGGTCGCTGTCGGCGCTGACGCTGCCGCATCCACTGGTCAGGGTGATTCTGGCCGAACAGCTCTATCGCGCCTGGACCCTGCTGGTGGGGCATCCCTACCACCGCTGAACGGCGCCTTACCGAAACTGAGTGAGATCTATTGTCGGCATGCGCGACCGCCGTGACACCCTCAAGAATCCCGAGCAGGAGCTGCGCATCTTTCGCGTACGCGCCCTGCTCGCCGTATTGACGATCCTGATCCTGACCGGGTTGCTGTCGGGACGGCTCGTCTATCTGCAAGTGGTCCAGCACGAGGTCTACACGACGCGTTCCGAGAAGAACCGCGTGCGGGTGGAGCCGCTGCCGCCCACCCGCGGCTTGATCTTCGACCGCAACGGCATGCTGCTGGCCGAGAATCGTCCGACCTACAACCTGACGTTGATACGTGAGAGGGCCGAAAACCTCGATGCCACCCTGGACCGGCTCGAGGAGCTGCTGGAGCTGACGCCGGAAGAGGCGGAAGGATTTCGCATTCGCGCCCGGCAGCCGCAGCGACCATTCCAGCCCGCGCTGCTGATGAGCGATCTCGATGAGGTCCAGATCGCCCGGCTGGCAGTGAATCGGCACCGCTTGCCCGGGGTCGAGGTGGAAGCCCAACTGCTGCGCTTCTATCCCGATGCGAACATCATGGCCCATGCGATCGGCTATGTCGGTCGCATCAATGCTGAAGAGGTCAAGACGCTCGACCCTGGGCGCTATGCGGGTACTCACTTCATCGGCAAGACCGGCGTGGAACGCTTTTACGAAGACGTGCTGCACGGACAGGCCGGATTGCGCCAGGTGGAGACCAATGCGCGTGGCCGTGTGTTGCGTGAACTCGGTCGTACCGATCCCGTGCCGGGACAGAACCTGACGCTGACCCTCGACCGCGATCTGCAGAACCTCGCTTATGAGCTGCTCGATGGCCGACGCGGTTCCATCGTGGCCATCGTTCCCGCTACCGGGGAGATACTGGCCATGGTGTCGGCGCCCGGCTTCGACAGTAACCAGTTCGTCACCGGCATCGATTTCGCCTCCTACCGGGCGTTGCAGGAGGACATCGATCTGCCGCTGTTCAACCGGGCCATTCGCGGCCAGTATCCGCCCGGTTCCACGATCAAGCCCTTCCTCGCCCTGGCAGGCCTGGTAGAAGGGGTGATCACGCCCGATCGTGTCATCAACGACCCCGGCTTCTACCAGCTGCCCAACGACAGCCGGCGCTATCGCAACTGGCTGCGCTGGGGGCACGGGCGGGTGGACATGGAGCGTTCCATCGCTGTCTCCAACAACACCTATTACTACTCGCTGGCCCATGAGATGGGTATTGACCGCCTGCATGAGCAGATGAGCGCTTTTGGCTTCGGTCAGCGCGTCGGTCACGATGTGTTCGGCGAGAGCGGGGCGCTGATGCCGTCGCGCGACTGGAAACGGGCGCGTTTCAATCAGCCCTGGTTTCCCGGCGAGACGCTGTCGGTGGGCATCGGCCAGGGCTACTGGCAGGTTACGCCGCTGCAGTTGGCAACCGCCACGGCGGTGCTCGCCAACCGCGGTCAATGGGTCAAGCCGCGCTTGGCGAGCCGGATCGGCGACGAGCCGGTGCCCGTGGAGCTACCCGATACGCCCAACGATATCGCGGTGCAGAGTGATGTCTGGTGGGACCGTGTCTTCTCCGGCATGGAGAAAGTGCTGACCGGCAGCGAAGGCACGGCGCGGCGGACCGGCGTGGGCCTGAAGTACCGCATGGCCGGCAAGTCGGGCACCGCGCAGGTGTTCTCGTTGGGTCAGGACCAGCGTTACAACGCCGAAGAGCTGGCCGAACGGCTGCGCGATCACGCCCTGTTCATGGCCTTCGCCCCCTTGGAGGATCCACAGATCGCCGTTTCCGTGATCGTGGAGAATGCCGGTGGTGGCAGTACCCATGCTGCCCATCTGGCGCGGGCGATGACCGATGCCTGGCTGCTGGAGGAGGAGGCGCCCGATGCAGACGAGATCCGCGAGACGATGGAAAACGATGACAGCAGCGTGGCGGGGAACTGAGTGATGTTCGGCTTGATGAACGGGCTGCGCGCCCGGCCGGTGCGGGCGCCGGAAAGCGGTATTTCGCGGCGCAAGAGCATTTGGGAGCGCACGCATCTCGATCCCTGGCTGCTGCTGTTGTTGGTGATACTGCTGACGGTCGGGCTGGGCGTGCTTTACAGTGCCAGCGGCCAGCGCATCGAAGTGGTGATGGCCCAGGCGTCGCGTTTCGTGGTGGCGTTCGTGATCATGCTGGTGCTGGCTCAGTTGCCGCCGGCCACCCTGATGCGCTGGGCGCTGCTGCTCTATGGCGCCGGACTGCTGATGCTGGTCGCCGTCGAACTGGTGGGCGATGTCGGTATGGGGGCGCGGCGCTGGCTGGTGATTCCCGGCGTGATCCGCTTTCAACCTTCCGAGTTGATGAAGCTGGCAATGCCGCTGATGCTGGCCGCTTGGCTGAGCCGGCGTGAGTTGCCGCCACGCTGGAAGGATCTTCTGGTGTGCGCGGTATTGCTGGGTTTGCCCGTGCTGCTGATCGCCCGGCAGCCGGACCTGGGTACCTCGCTGCTGGTGGCCTGTGCCGGCGTGTTCGTGGTGCTGCTGGCCGGGCTCTCCTGGCGCTTCATTCTCTTTCTTTCCGTTGCCGCGGCGGCGGCACTGCCCTTGCTGTGGGTGAATCTCCACAATTACCAGCGCCAACGGGTGCTGACCTTCCTCAACCCGGAGAGCGATCCGCTGGGCGCCGGCTGGAACATCATTCAGTCGACCACTGCCATCGGCAGCGGCGGCCTGTGGGGCAAGGGCTGGCTCCAGGGCACCCAGTCGCAGCTCGAATTCCTGCCCGAGCGTCACACCGATTTCATCGTGGCGGTGCTTGGCGAGGAGTTCGGCCTGGTCGGTATGCTGCTCATCCTGTTTCTCTATCTGCTGATCGTCCTGCGCGGGCTGTGGCTGGCCATGGCGTCGCACGATACTTTCGGTCGGTTGTTGGGAGGCAGCATCATCCTGACCTTCTTCATTTACATATTCGTCAATGTCGGTATGGTCAGCGGCATTCTTCCGGTGGTCGGCGTTCCGCTGCCACTGGTGAGCTATGGCGGCACCTCCAGCGTGACCTTGCTGGCGGGATTCGGTATTCTCATGTCGATTCACGGACACCGTCGTCTGTTGCCGCGTTAACGGTGGTAGCGCGGGTTCGAGCGACAATGCCCCGGTCAGGGAGTGGCAGAAGCATGACGCCTGAGTGCAAGTGGAAAGGGTGGAAAGGACCTCGAATTGCCGCTGTAACGGCAACGGTTCTGGGATTGATGGTACCGTCTCTTCAGGCGGCGGATTTCACCCCTGCCCAGCACGAGGGGGCAAGGCAACTGGTGGAAGAGTTGGCCGAGCGCGGCATCGAACGCGATTGGCTCGAGACGGCGCTGCAACAGGCCGTCTTCCAGCAGGGCGTACTCGATGCCATGGAGGGGGCAGCCGAGCGGCGGTTGCGCTGGGATGAGTATCGCGAGATTTTCCTGCAGCCGGAGCGCATCGCGCGTGGCGTTGACTTCATCGAAGCCCACGAGGATGCCTTCGAGCGCGCCTATGCCGAATACGGTGTGCCGCCGGAGGTGATCGCGGCCATCATCGGCGTCGAAACCAGCTATGGCCGCTTCACCGGACGTCACCGCGTCATCGACTCGCTCTCGACGCTGGCCTTCCATCATCCGGTGCGCGGTAATTTCTTCCGTGGCGAGCTTGCCGCCTTTCTCGAGATCACCCACGAGCAGGAGGTGGACCCCGGCAGTCTCAAGGGTTCCTATGCCGGCGCCATGGGCTATCCGCAGTTCATTCCGACCAGCTACCGCGCCTACGCGGTCGATTTCGACGGCGACGGCCAGCGCAACCTGTGGACCAATCCCGTCGATGCCATCGGCAGCGTGGGCAACTACTTCGCCGAGCATGGCTGGCGCCCCGGCGAGCTGATCTACGTTGAAGCTCAGGGGCCGTCCGATGAGCCGCCTTCCGGTATCGATTTCAACCGCACTCAGCGTCCCTACGTCGAAGTGAGTGAGCTGGAGCAGGCGGGCGTCGCTGCCAAGGGCGGGCTCGATGGTGAGCAGTGGGTGATCCCGCTGGCGCTGGAAGTGGATGAGTCGAGCTGGCGCTATCGGCTCGGTCATGAGAATTTCTACGTCATTACCCGCTACAACCACAGCCATCTTTACGCCATGGCCGTGACCGAGCTGGCCGAGGAGATCGCCGCCATGCGCGAGCTCGGCCCTCTGCCGCAGAATGGATCCGCCGAACGAGGGGAATCGCCATGAAAGCGCTGCCGATCGTGCTTGCCGTTACCGCTTTGTTGGCGGGCTGTGCGAGCAGCGGGCCGACCACCGCGCCGCAGCGTGACAGTACCGATAGACAGCCCGCCGCCCCGGCGCCATCCAGCAGCGGCGGTCGCTATGCCATGAACAGCGATGCCTATCCGGACAATCCCCCGGATGTCAGCCAGATTCCCGATGCCGTGCCGCGCGTGGAGCCGCTCTCACGTGGCGGCAATCGTCCCGTCTACGAGGTGTGGGGCAAGACCTACCACGTACTGCCCGACGCGCGAGGCTACGCCCGCCAGGGTACGGCTTCCTGGTACGGTGAGAAATTCCATGGCTACGCCACGTCCAATGGCGAAATCTACGACATGTACGAGATGACCGCGGCCCACCGTTCCCTGCCGCTGCCTACTTATGCGCGTGTGACCAGCCTCGAGAACGGTCGCTCGGTCATCGTCCGAGTCAACGACCGCGGTCCCTTCCACAACGATCGCGAGATCGATCTCTCCTACGCGGCAGCGGCGCGGCTCGACATCCTCGAGCGCGGCACCGGTCGGGTCAAGGTCGAAGCGATCGATGCGGAGGTGTGGTTGGCCGAAAATGGCGGCAATGGTGGTAACGGCGCGAACCGAACCTCCTCTGGCGCTGTCCAAACGGCGGCTCAGGCGACTCCACGCAGTAACCCGGCATCTCAGCAAGCCAGCTCGGCACCTCAGCAGGCCAGTGCCCCGGCGGCGAGCGCCGGCGCTGCTGCATCGAGTGGGTCCAACCAGGCTGGCAGCAACGGCATGCCGATCTATCTGCAGATCGCCGCGCTGGGATCCGCCGACAACGCCCGGGCGCTCAAGGCGCGCCTCGAAAGCGAGCTGTCTCATCCCGTGCGGGTGGCAGATGCCACCGGTATGTATCGTGTCCAGGTCGGCCCCCTGGCCCACGCCGGGCAGGTCGAGCCTGTGCGCGCTGAGCTGAGGCGTGCCGGCTTCGAACAAGCCTTTATTGTCAACGGCGCCGACTGAGTCGCGCCGTTCCCCTTGACCTTTCTCGACGTAGTGATGAGATTCATGCCCATGCGAGTGCTGTCCACCCCTATCTACCGTCGGCTGCTGCCACTGATGCTGTTCGGCCTGTTGCTGTGCGTCTCCAAGGCTCTGGCCCAGGCAACTCCGACCCCGACCCCACAGACCATGATCCCGGCTCCACCGCAGATCGCTGCCAAGTCCTGGATTCTGATGGATGCGGACAGCGGCAGGGTGCTGGTCGAGCACAACGCCGATGAGCGTCTTCCCCCGGCCAGCCTGACCAAGCTGATGACCGCCTATCTGGTGGAGCGGGAGCTCGACCGTGGCAACATCAACCTGGACGACACCGTGCGCGTCAGCGAGAACGCCTGGCGTACGGGCGGCTCCAAGATGTTCATCGAGGTCAACACCGAGGTTTCCATCCGCGATCTGCTCTACGGCATCATCATCTCGTCGGGCAACGATGCCAGCGTGGCCGTGGCCGAGCACCTGGCCGGCGGTGAAGCCCCTTTTGCCGATCTGATGAATCAGCACGCCACGCGCCTTGGGCTGCACAACACCAGCTTTGCCAATGCCACCGGGCTGCCGCATCCGGAGCAGTACTCATCGGCCCGCGACATGGCGCTGCTCTCGCAGTACATCATTAACGACTACCCGGAACATTACGCGGTCTACGCCGAGAAATACTTCACCTACAACGACATTCGCCAGCCCAACCGCAACCGGTTGCTGTGGCGCGACCCCACTGTCGACGGCCTCAAGACCGGTTGGACCACCGAGGCGGGTTACGGCCTGGTGGCATCGGCCAAGCGCGACGGCATGCGCCTGATTTCGGTGGTGATGGGCACCAGCTCGGAGGAGTCCCGTGCCCAGGAGACCCAGAAGCTGCTCAGCTACGGTTTCCGCTACTACGAAACCCTCAATCTCTACGATCAGGGGGCGGTGCTCAACTCACCCCGGATCTGGGGCGGCGAGAAGAACGAGCTGCGCGTCGGCGTCGACCGCGACGTGGCCATGACTCTGCCGCGGGCGCGCAACGAAGAGCTGCATGCGCGGCTGGACATTCGCCAGGACCTCAATGCGCCCATCAGCCTGGGCGACCGGGTCGGCACCCTGGAGGTTCGTCTCGGTGATGAAGTCGTGGGCGAACACCCCCTGGTGGCCCTCGAGACGATCGAGGAGGGCGGCCTATTTAAGCGCCTATTCGATCAGGTGAGGCGCTTCTTCAGCAATCTGCTTAGCGGCTGGTTCTAGGTCGTTCCCAGGCCATTCGAGACAGGCGGCGCCGCTGTGCGCCGCCTGCATGGGACTCCTTGGCATACCTTGGGCACCAGCGGCTTGGCTGCCGATGGCTTGGGTGCCGAGTGAAAGCCGAGTAAAATACTCGGAATAGATAGGAAGGGCCACGACCCCGAGAGAGCCATGTCAGACGACAAACTGCGCGATTTACGCCAAGCCCCGGCGACAAACCAAGCGGCGCCGACGATCACCTTTCCCTGCGACTATCCCATCAAGGTGGTGGGCGATGCCGCCGAGGACTTCACCGCCACTGTGTGCCAGGTGGTGCTGCGCCACGATGCCAGCTTCGATGCCGAAAGCATCGAGGTCGTCGAGAGCCGTACTGCCCGTTACCTTTCGGTGAGGCTGACCCTGCGGGCGACCGGTGAGAAGCAGCTCAAGGCGCTGTTCGCCGATCTCAAGGCCACCGGCCGCGTGCACATGGTGGTATAGATGGCGCCATGCGCCGCTATGGCCGCTCCTATCGAGCTTCATCGCCTGGGCCGACGACCCTACCTCCCGGTGTGGCAGGCCATGCGCGACCTCACCGATACCCGCGACGAGACGACTGCGGACCAGCTCTGGCTGGTGGAGCATGATCCGGTTTTCACTCAGGGGCAGGCCGGCAAGCCCGAGCACCTGCTGATGCCGGGCGACATTCCTGTAGTGCAGACGGATCGCGGCGGCCAGGTGACCTATCACGGGCCGGGGCAGGTGGTGCTCTATCCGCTCCTCGACGTGCGGCGCTCGCGGCTCGGGGTGCGGGATCTCGTCTCGGCGCTGGAGAATGCCGTCATCGCCGTGCTGGTGGAGCAGGGCATCGAGGCGCGGGCACGCGCCGATGCCCCCGGTGTCTACGTCGGCGAGGCCAAGATCGCCTCGCTGGGCTTACGTATCCGGCGCGGTGCCAGCTATCACGGCGTTGCGCTCAATGTCGATGCCGACCTGAGCCCCTTCGCACGCATCAATCCCTGCGGCTATGCCGGCATGGCCATGACGCGCCTGGCCGATCTGGTGGCCAAGCCGCCTTCGGTGGAGCAGGTGGGTCTGAGTCTGGCGCGGAGCCTGGCGAGTGAGCTGGGGCGCGAGCTGCAGCTGCAGGAAGCACAGGCGGCCGTGTGAAGGCCGCCGGCGGGGAGCGCCATCAACCGACGTTGATCGCCTGAATGCGGTTGGGGTCGGGCTCCTGGCCCGGTACCTCGGCGGGGGCGGCCAGGCCCAGATTGTTCTTCTCGAACACCCGGTCGGCCCGGTAGCTGGAGCGTACCAGCGGGCCGGAGGCCACTTCCATGAAACCCTTTTCCAGGCCCAGGCGGCGATAGCGCTCAAACTCGTCTGGCGTGACCCAGCGCTCTACCGGCAAATGGTTGCGCGTCGGACGCAGATACTGCCCCAGGGTGACGATGTCGACGTCGATGGCGCGCAGGTCGTCGAAAGTCTGGAGGATCTCTTCGTCGGTTTCGCCAAGCCCCAGCATCAGGCTGGTCTTGGTCAGCACGTCGGGGCGGTAGCGCTTGGCGTGGGCCAGCACGTCGAGGGTCTTGCGGTAGCCGGCACGCGGGTCGCGCACGTAGTGGGTGAGTCGTTCCACCGTCTCGACGTTCTGGGCGAACACTTCCAGTCCGGAGTCGACCACCTGCTCGATGGCAGTTTGGTCACCATCGAAGTCGGGGGTGAGCGCCTCGACTACCACTGCGGGCGTGTTGGCCTTGATCGCCCGAATGCAGGCAGCATAGTGAGAGGCGCCGCCATCGGCCAGGTCGTCACGGTCAACCGAAGTGAGCACCACGTAGCGCAGGCCCATCAGCTCCACCGACTTGGCGGTATTGGCCGGCTCCTCGCTGTCCAGCCAGCCGCGGGGATTGCCGGTATCTACGGCACAGAAGCGGCAGGCGCGGGTACACACCGAGCCCATGAGCATGATGGTGGCCGTACCGTTGCTCCAGCACTCGCCCATGTTGGGGCAGTGAGACTCGGCGCATACGGTGCTCAGGCGGTGTTCCTTGACGTTGCGCTTCACTGCCTCGAAACGCCCGCCGCCGGGCATCTGGGCGCGTAGCCACTTCGGCTTGCGCCCCGGTTCCGGTTGTTCATCGGTCTGGCTGCGCTGCAGCTTGATACCGTCCTTGATGGCGGCGAAGCCGTGCTCGGTGCGGAACTTCGCGCCGCTAGGCACGCGTTTCGAGGTGTTGTCGCTCATAGGTGTGAGCCTCTCCACTAGGCGGCTGCCACGGCCGTGCCAGAGTTCATCGGTGCGCCATCATCGCGGGCGGACCTGGCCAAAGGCACGGCAATTGATACGTTGGTCGCAGGCCCGTAATCTACCATATCGCGCCTGACTGGCACAGCGGAGCAGGGCGACGCAGGCGTGACGCTCAACCTGATGTAAGCGGCAGGCAGACGACGCCATGGTCGGGGATTGGCCGGGGTGGCGCCCGGAAGTGCGCTTCGATTTCGCCCAGACGCTCGCGCACGAAACGCAGGAACAGTTCGGTGACCGGTGTGGGGAAGCGGTCTCGGGGGTAGACCGTGCACCAGGAGCGGCGCAGGGGAAAACCCGGTAGTGGCAGCTCCGCCAGCAGTCCGGCGCCGATCTCGAGACGAACTGCCAGCCGCGGCAGCACGGTGACACCCAGGTGAGCCATCACCCCCTGTTTGATCGCCTCGTTGGTGCCCAGCTCCATGGTATGCTGCAAGGCCACGTCCTGCTCGGCGGCGAGCTGCTCGAAAGCGGTGCGTACGCCGGAGCCTGACTCACGCATCAATAGATAGTGGCGGGCCAGATCTTCCAGGGTGGGCGAGGGCGCCTCGAGCAGTGGATGGCCGGGCCAGACGATGGGTATCAGTTCGTTCTCCAGGAACGGCATGAAGACCAGGTTGTCGTCCTCTTCGGGCACCATCGCCATGATCACCAGGTCGTCGCTGCGTGCGGCCAGCCTTTCCAGGGCCTGGCTGCGGTTGCAGACCCGCAGGCGTACCTGAACGTTGGGGTAGTGAGCGCGAAAGCGGGCGATCAGATGAGGTACCACGTACTGTGCCGTGGAGACGGCCGCCAGATTGAGCTCCCCGGAAATCGTGCCGTCCAGGTCCGACAGCGTCATCTGCAGTCGCGAGACCTGGCCGAAGATGGCCTGGGTCGAGGCTGCCAGGGCATCGGCCGCCGGCAGCACGTGCAGGGTCTTGCCAGCGTACTTGAACAGGGGTTGGCCGAGGGCCTGCTCGAGCTGACGGATCTGTGCGCTGACCGCCGGCTGGGTCAGGCCCAACTGTTCGGCGGCGCGTGAGTAGGATTGCTGCCGATGCACGGCCTGGAAGACCTGCAACTGGCGAAAGGTCAGGCGGTTCAGCAGCCTTGGGGTTGTCATCGATCGATCCGCTGGAAGGGCACAGGCAGGCCCGGTGAAGAACCCTTGTCATGCTATCACTGCCTTGTCATAGCGTCACAGAGTGGGAATCCATGCAAAGCCTTCGATTCGATCCATTGCGCCGGCAGCGTCTGCTGGTGGCCGGTAGCGGGCTTGGCGCCCTGCGTGCAGGTCAGGCCTGTAGCGAACTCGGGCTGGCCTGGCATGCCGGCGGCTGTCTGGCCGACGATGCGCTGATCGCACGCGCGCGTGAGCTGGCCTGCGATGCACTGCACCCGGGTGAGGCGACGGCAGAGCAGCAGCGCAGCCTGGCACGGGCCTGTGCCGGCGCCGGGTTGGCGTTCGTCGGCTCGGGCACGACCTTGCTCGACGCCATGTGCAACGGCGATGCCGCCCGGCATCTGATGCGGGAAGCGGGCCTGCCGCTGGCCGAGCCGGTGCCCTCTGCACCGTGCGTCCATCTGCCGGTGCTGGCCGACAATCGTGGCCAGGCGCTGGCCCTGGTCGAGCACGAGCGGATGGCCGACGATTTCGCCGTGGCGCCGAGCGAACGGCTGACGCCGGAGCAGCGCGCCTATCTTGGGCAGCTAGCCGTGCAGGGTGCCCGCGCCCTGGGTCTGGTCGGCCTGGCGACGTTGAGCTTCACCCTGGCCAACAACCGCCTGGGCTTTGTCGACATGTGCCCCGGCCTGACGGGTTTCGAGGGCCTGGCCGAGGTATTGAGTGGGCTCGATCTGGCTGTCGAGCAGATTCGTCTGGTGCAAGGGGAGAGGTTGCGGCGCCCCAGGGTCGGCCACATGGGGCACGGTCCGGGGCGGCCGGGTCATGCCAGCCTGCGCCTGCTTCCGCTGGGCAAAGGGCTACTTTGCGGTGGGCCGGGGGTCAGGCTCGATCGACCGGCAGCGGTCGGGAACGAGGCCCGGGTTCGTCTGCTGGTGTGGGGGCGCGATGCGGCCGAGGCCAGGCGTCGTGAGCGGCGGGCACTGGCTGAATGGCATGGCGACGTCGCGCCCGGCAATGGCGAAGTGGACTGAGGCTACCGCGAGCGGTCACAAAAAATCGACAAAACGGCTGCGTCCATCCGGCGCAGGGAGTACTATGCTTGTTGCAGTGCAGCAAATTTTCTCCTCCTGACGCCCCTGACGTGCGCCGGGAAAACTGGAGCCGAACATGAACTCACTGATGCCGACACCGCCCGCAGAGGCGCTCAGCTTGCTCGACCCATTCGGTTTTGGCCGTGCCGTTTTCGACTATTGGCGTGATGCCGTCGAGCGCAGTGTGCTTTACATGGACGTGATGCGCGAGCGTGGCAACCAGTATCTCGAACACATCGAGAAGACCAAACCCAACGTGCTCGGCTTCGATGCCGAGGTGGTGATGGACGGTCGCACCCTGCCGCGACCGGTGAATTACGAACTGATGCGGATCCTGCCGCCGGCCGGGATCGAAGTCGATCCCCAGTCCCGCCCCTTCGTGGTGGTGGACCCGCGTGCCGGACACGGGCCCGGCATCGGTGGCTTCAAGCCCGACAGCGAGATCGGTGTCGCGCTGCGCGCCGGTCATCCCTGCTATTTCATCGGCTTTCTGCCTTATCCGGAGCCCGGCCAGACCGTGGAAGACGTGGTCGAGGCGGAGATCGCCTTTCTGCGTTGCGTGATCGAGCACCATCTCGACTCCGAGAAGCCGATGGTGGTGGGGAACTGCCAGGCGGGCTGGCAGATCATGATGGCGGCCTCGCTCGAGCCGGACGTCTTCGGCCCCATTCTCATTGCCGGTGCGCCGCTCTCCTATTGGGCTGGTGAGCGGGGCAAGGCGCCGATGCGCTACACCGGCGGCATGACCGGCGGCAGCTGGATGACCACCCTGGCCAGCGACCTGGGAGATGGCCTGTTCGACGGCGCTCTGCTGGTGCAGAACTTCGAACGCCTCAATCCGGCCAATACCTGGTGGGACAAGCAGTACCGGCTGTACGCCAACGTCGACACCGAGGCCGGGCGCTATCTCAATTTCGAGCGCTGGTGGGGCGGTCACGTGGTGCTGGGCGGCGAGGAGATCCAGTACATCGTCGACAACCTGTTCGTCGGCAACCGCCTCTCCACCGCCCAACTGGTGACCTCGGACGGCCGCCGCATCGATCTGCGCAACGTGCGCTCTCCAGTAGTGGTGTTCTGCTCCCAGGGCGACGACATCACGCCGCCGCCCCAGGCGCTGGGCTGGGTGCGTGACCTTTATGGCGGAGTAGACGACATCATTGCCAGCGGGCAGACCATCGTCTACTGCGTGCACGACAGCACCGGGCACCTGGGCATCTTTGTGTCGGGCAGCGTGTCGCGCAAGGAGCACGCCGAGTTTACGGCCAACATCGACTATATCGACGTGCTGCCACCGGGGCTCTACGAGACCAAGGTCACCAGCGCCAAGGAGCGTGACGATGCCGAACTGATCGAGCGCGACTACCTGCTCGAGTTCAAGGCGCGCTCCATCGAGGGACTCAACCGCGACGTGCTGCAGCACCGCGCCGATGACGACACCCGCTTCGCTACCGTGGCGCGCGTCTCGGAAATCAATCTGGGGCTCTATCGGCTGTTCGTGCAGCCCTGGATCCGGGCGACCATCACCCCCGAAGCGGCACGTCTCATGCGGCGTATGCACCCGATCCGCCTGGGTTACAAGCTGCTGTCGGACCGAAATCCGCTGTCGGTGCCGCTGCCGGTGCTGGCCGACTGGGTGCGTCGCGACCGGCATCCGGTCGACGACAGCAACCTGCTGCGTTTACTGGAGAAGGCCTGCTCCGACCAGATTTCCCGGGCGCTCGATACCTGGCGCGAGATCCGCGATCAGAGCATCGAACATGCTTTCCTTACGGTGTACGGCCAGCCGCTGCTGCAGGCCATGGTCGGCTTGGGCGGCGATGCCCACGTACATCGCCGTCAGCCCGGCAGCGAGCCGGAGCATCGGCGCTTCATTGAGCGGCGTCAGGACGAGCTGCGCCAGCGCGTCGCCGAAGGCGGTATTCACGAGGCGGTGATGCGTTCGGTGATTTATGTACTGGGCGGGGCGCCCACCACCGACGAGCGCAACTTCAAGCGCCTGCGGGCGTCGCGGGCCGAGCTGGAGCCGGGCAGCAGCCTGTCGGACTTCAAGCATCTGGTGCGTGAGCAGTTCTTCATCCTCAAGCTCGACCGTGAGGCGGCGCTGGCAGCCATTCCAGAGCTGCTGGCAGGAGAACGGCCCGAGGCGATTCGCGACTCCCTCGAGCATATCGAGCATGTACTGGCCGCCAGCGGCGAGCTTTCCGAGCAGGTGCGCAAGCGCTATGAGCATATTCGGGAGCTCTTCGGCGAGGCGCTGGAACGGGTCGAGCCGGCAGCAAGTCGCCAGGCCCTCGTCGCCCTGCACGACGAAGTAGCGGCGGAAGCCAAAGCCGAGGTCGCCGCCAGGGATGAAGTGGAGAAGATGCTGCAGGATGCCGAGACCAAGGTCGACCCGAGCCCGGCGAAAGCGGCACCGGCCAAGCGCGCCAGCCGTGGCAGCAAGGCCTCCGCGACCAAGGCCACCGTGTCCAAGGAAAGTGGCGATGCCGGCGGCGAGAAGCCGGTCGCCAAGAGGGCGCCGCGCAAGCCTCGCAAGAGCTGACGCGCAACGGCCGAGTGGCTACTTTGCGTGGTCTCCTGGCGCCTCTGCCGTTAGCGGCAGAGGCGCTGCTGTTTTACCTTCTCTTGATGTTCTCTTGATGCTATGTCGAGATTGCTGCTTTACTGCCGCCATGTGGAAGCAGCTGGCGCGAAACGGGTTGCTGGGGTAGGGTAGGCGGATTTTTCACCCCGCACGGAGCGTCCGCCGAGGACAGGCGGGCCGAAACCGTCAGGCGGGGAAGAGTCCCGCCTAGTAGAATGTGGAGCACTATGGGCAAGTCATTGGTCATCGTCGAGTCGCCGGCCAAGGCCAAGACGATCAATAAATATCTCGGCAGCGAGTTCATCGTGAAGTCGAGCGTGGGTCATATTCGCGACCTGCCGACCAGCGGCTCGGGCAAGACGGCCACCGACCCCAAGGAACGGGCACGCCAGGCGGCGGCGACGCGCAAGATGTCGCCCGAAGAGAAAGCCGAGTACAAGAAGCACAAGGCCAAGGAACAGCTCATCCGGCGCATGGGGCTCGATCCGGAGCACGGCTGGAAGGCCCACTACGAGATTCTGCCCGGCAAGGAAAAGGTGGTGGCCGAGCTGCAGAAGCTGGCCGAGAAGGCCGACGCCGTCTATCTCGCTACCGATCTCGACCGTGAGGGAGAGGCGATCGCCTGGCACCTCAAGGAGACCATCGGCGGGGACGACGAGCGCTACCGTCGCGTGGTGTTCAACGAGATCACCAAGAACGCCATCAAGGAGGCTTTCAAGGAGCCCGGCACGCTCAACCTGCCCCGTGTCGAAGCGCAGCAGGCGCGTCGATTCCTCGACCGCGTGGTGGGTTTCATGCTGTCGCCGTTGCTGTGGGCCAAGATTGCCCGTGGCCTTTCCGCCGGTCGCGTGCAGTCGGTGGCGGTGCGCTTGATCGTCGAGCGCGAACGCGAGATCCGTGCCTTCGTGCCCGAGGAGTTCTGGGACGTCCACGCCGACCTCGTCTCCAGCGAAGGTGAACCGGTACGCTTCGAGCTGGTGCGCCAGGACGGCAAGGCGTTCCGGCCCACCACAGAGGCCGAGACGCTTACGCGTATCGAGGCGTTGCGCAAGGCCTCGCTGGCCATTACCGCTCGCGAAGACAAGCCGACGCGATCCAAGCCGGGCGCTCCCTTCATCACCTCGACCCTGCAGCAGGCCGCCAGCGGCCGCCTCGGTTTCTCGGTGAAGAAGACCATGACCCTGGCCCAGCGCCTCTACGAGGCGGGCTATATTACCTACATGCGGACCGACTCCACCAATCTCTCCCAGGATGCGGTGGCCATGGTCCGCGAACACATCGAGCAAGAGTATGGCAAGCGCTACTTGCCAGAGTCGCCCAACCGTTACTCGAGCAAGGAGGGGGCACAGGAGGCCCATGAGGCGATTCGTCCCTCCGACGTCAATCGCAAGGCTGGCGACCTGGCCGGTATGGAACGCGATGCCGAGCGGCTCTATGAGCTGATCTGGCGTCAGTTCGTGGCCTGTCAGATGACCCCGGCCGAGTACCTCTCCAGTACGCTGACGGTCGAGACTGAAGGCTACGAGCTCAAGGCCAAGGGTCGGGTGCTCAAGTTCGACGGCTATACCCGGGTGATGAAGCCCATGGGCAAGAACGAGGACCAGGCCCTGCCGGACCTGGCCGAGGGTACCCCCATGCGGCTCGAGGCACTCGACCCGCAGCAGCACTTCACCAAGCCGCCGGCCCGCTACACCGAGGCTAGCCTGGTCAAGGAACTCGAGAAACGCGGTATCGGCCGTCCTTCGACCTACGCCTCGATCATCTCCACCATTCAGGATCGCGGCTACGTCAAGCTGGAGAGCCGGCGCTTCTACGCAGAGAAGCTGGGCGACATCGTCACCGAGCGCCTCAAGGAGTCCTTCCCCGACCTGATGGATTACTCCTTCACCGCGCGCATGGAGGACAGCCTCGACGAGGTGGCCGAGGGCGAGCGCAACTGGCGCGAACTGCTCGATGCCTTCTATGCCGAGTTCCGCGAGGAGCTGGAGGCCGCCGAGAGCGAGGCGGGTATGCGGCCCAATCAGCCGGTGCCCACCGATATCGATTGTCCCACTTGCGGGCGCAAGATGCAGATCCGCACGGCCTCCACCGGGGTGTTCCTGGGCTGCTCCGGCTACAATCTGCCGCCCAAGGAGCGCTGCAAGACCACCATCGATCTGCTGCCCGGCGACGAGGCAGTGCCGGCGGACGCCGGCGAAGAGGCCGAGACCCAGGCGCTGCGCGCCAAGCATCGCTGCCCCAAGTGTGGCACGGCGATGGACAGCTATCTGATCGACGAGAAACGCAAGCTGCATATCTGCGGCAACAGCCCCGACTGCGACGGCCATGAGATCGAGCACGGCAAGTTCCGCATCAAGGGCTATGAGGGCCCCACCATCGAGTGCGACAAGTGCGGCAGCGAGATGCAGCTCAAGTCCGGCCGCTTCGGCAAGTACTTCGGTTGCACCAACGAAGCGTGCAAGAACACCCGCAAGCTGTTGCGCAGCGGTGAGGTGGCGCCGCCCAAGATGGACCCCATTCCGATGCCGGAGCTGGCCTGCGAGAAGGTCGACGATCACTACGTGCTGCGCGACGGCGCCAGCGGTCTGTTCCTGGCGGCGAGCAAGTTCCCACGCAATCGCGAGACGCGCCCACCCTTGGTGCGTGAACTCAAGGCACATGCCAAGGAACTGCCCGAGAAATACCACTACCTGCTCGATGCGCCTGCCGAGGATCCGGACGGTCGCCCGGCGCAGATCCGCTACTCGCGCAAGAGCAAGGAGCAGTTCGTCATGACCGAGGATGACGGCAAGGCAACCGGCTGGCGGGCGCTCTTCGACAATGGCAAATGGCAGGTGGAGGACAAGCGCAAGTGACCCCTCGTGGCCGTACCAATCAGCTGCTGTATCAGGCCGAGCTGCTGCTCGACATCGATTCCGGCAACGACGAGCATGCCGAGGCCCGGCGCATGGCGAGCGAAGAGGCCGCGTTGGCTTTGGCCGAGCTGGCGCTGGAGTCGCTGCTGCGCGAGGTCACCGAGCACGCCCGCCTGCCGCGACACGACTGGCGCGAGCTGCTCGGGGGCGATGGGCTCGGCATTGCCGAGTTGCACCGGCTGCGTGAGTTGGCGGCCCGCCCCGACAGCTGGCTGAGCTGGCTGCTGCAGCGCATTGAGGCGCTGCACGACAGCGCTGGTGTTGCCCGGCGGGGCAGGCCGAGCGCTGCGGGCATGATCGCGGTGGGCGGCAGTGCAGCCTTGGGCGACGAGCTGCGGGCCTGCCTCGAGGAAGCCAAGCGTGAAATCCAGTCGCTGCGCGAGACCAGCCAGGAGTGGTAGCCGCCATCGCCCGGCGGCTGGTGCTCATATCGTCTTCCGTTGATGTACGTCAAGCGTGTTCACCCGGCTTTGGCTAGGATGAAAGCAAGAGAGCCGGTCGGCGTGGCTGGCGGAGGTTCGGGAGGAAATGCCCATGCGCTTTCATCAAGTCAAGGAGCTGGTCGATTGGGCCGCGGACTATCATGCCCGTCTGGCCGATCAGTATGCTCGCCTGGCAGCCTCAGGGGACGATGAGCGGGTCAAGATGGCGCTCGAATACCTGGCCCAACGCGAGCGTAAGCTGCAAGGCGATCTGCTGGGTTATCTCGATGACGGCAGCGATCACCGCAGCGTGCTGGAAGCCTGGTTCGACGATCCCAACGATTTTCCTCATGCACCGGTACTTGAACGTTTGCCGGATGGCGTCGATGGTAAGAGTGTGCAGGACGTGTTGGCCACGGCGCTGACTGCGCACCGGACGCTTCAGGATCTCTACGCCCACCGTGCCGAGCTGGCCGGCGGCAGCGGCGAGAAAGGCTTCTTCGAGGCCTTGGCCTCGGGGCATGAAGCCGAGGTGCGGCGCATCGCCCGCGACATGCAACGACTGGAAGATTACTGAGGAGGTCACCCATGTCGGAACAGCTACTCTCCCCCAAGGTGCTGGGCTACTGGACGCGCGAGCAGTTGCACGACACGCCGGATGAGTCGGGCTTCTTCTGTGTCTTCCGCGCCGCCCGCGACCCGGAAACCAATGAGATGGATGTGCAAGAGCTGCTCTATGTGGGCGAGCACCGCAGTGCCCGCTATGGTCTGGAGCATCATCCTGATCACGACAAGTGGGCGGCCTTCCTGCAGCCGGGTGAGGAGCTCTGGTATGCCGTGGGACTGGTGGGGCATCCCAATCGCGAGCGGTTGACGGCGGCGATGATCAACGCGCACAAGCCCAGGTTCAACAATGGCAGTCAGTATCGCGACCGCTTTCCCTTCGACGAGACCACGGTGCACATCTACGGCAAGAAGCACAAGCTGCAGAGCATCTTCACCGTTGAATCCCACGCCTAGAGCGCTGTCGCCGGGGCAGGTGACCTCGCAGTAGCCAAGTGAGCCCCGGCAGTCGAACTGCCGGGGCTCACTGCGTGATGAGGCCTTTTCCGTGTGGCGAACCTTACCTGAGCTAGACTTCCTGCAGCGGTCGTGCTTCGGCGCGATATGGCGCATGGACCAATCAGGGAGGAAACGCCGTGTCCGAGGAGAGCTTCCGGCATCAGCTGCTGCCTGCCTTGCTGGCGCTGCTCGAGGCAGAGCCGTTGCCGAGCGGCAATACGCTGGAGGCGCATGCGCTGCTCGATGATGCCCAGCAGGCCAGAGCCAGCGATATCCATCTGGACCCCGAGCGGCGGGGATACCGCATTCGTCTGCGCATCGATGGACGCATCGTCGAGGCACTACATGTGGATCTGACGCAGGGTGCGCGTCTGGTCAACCAGTTCAAGGTGCTTGCCAAGCTCAACCCGGTACCCTCGCTGGCCACTGCGGAGGGCAGTTTCCACTGGTTCCACGCAGAGAGCCCGGCGGAGGAGCGCTCGCTTCGCGTTACCGCCGTGCACTGTGTCGCGGGGGAGAAGCTGGCCGTACGCTTTCTGTCACCGCCACAGGCATATGAAGATACGGCCGGGCTGGGCATCGGTGAGGAAGGCGCGCTGGGCATCAGGCGCTGGATGGATGCCACGGGCAGCATGCTGCTGGTGGCCGGGCCGACCGGTGCCGGCAAGACCACCACGCTCTATACGCTGCTCGGCCAGTTGCGCCTCTCCGACAGCCATGTGGTCACGCTGGAAAATCCCGTCGAGTACGGTATCGAGGGCATCAATCAGATTCAGGTCGATCCGGATCATGGCCTCGATTTTGCCAGCGGTACCCGTTCCTTGCTGCGTCTCGACCCCGATTACGTTCTTATCGGTGAGATTCGCGATCGCGAGTCTGCCTTTGCGGCGCTGAACGTGACCAGCAGCGGACGCTCGCTGATGGGGACCCTGCACAGTCGCGATGCGGTGGGCGTGGTGACCTCCATGCGTCAGATGGGGCTCGGCGACAGTGAGATCAGCGCCAATCTTGGCCTGGTCATCGCCCAGCGCTTGGTGCGGCGGCTATGCCCGCACTGTCGGAAGCAGGTGTCACCTGAGCGTCGCGAGCGGGAGTGGTTGGCGGCGATAGGCCTGGCAGTGCCGGAGCTGACCTGGAGCGCATCGGGCTGCTCAAGCTGCGACGGCCTCGGCTATCGCGGTCGCATCGGGGTGTTCGAGATCTGGCAGCTCACCCCTGAGGATCATGCCCGAATCCTGCGCCATGCCGATGAGGCCGAGCTGCGCCGGCACTTGCTGAAGCGCGGCGTGACACTGATGCTGGCCGACGGTCTGGCCAAGGCCGAGTCGGGCATCACCAGCCTACGGGAAGTGTTTCGTATGGGGGCCTTCCTGTCGGCCTGAGGCTAGGCTCTGTACGAAAACTGTCTGCGCTCGCCCATACGGCGTTAAAAATCGGCTCAAAGTACTCATTTACACTTCGTAAACTCCGTCTTTTCGCCAATTTTTGCCTTGTCTGGCCATCGCTCGCCGACTTTTCGTACAAAGCCTAAGGCGCTGCGCTTGCCGATAAGCGCAGTGCCGAACGCTTCAGCGCAGCGCCTGGGGATCGCCTTCGCCGGCAAGTGCCAGGCGCTCCGGTTCATCGAGCAGGGCCTCGAGTTCGAGATTTGCCACTTCGCTGACGGCCTCCAACACATGGCCCCAGGTAGCGCGATTGGCATAAAGCATGCCGAAGGTATCCAGCGTGCCGCCGCGGTTGCGATAGCCAAGAAAACGTGAACCGCTGCCGGTGTCGAGCGGGCGCAGCACGCCGCACAACGGCTCGGGGCGACAGTGCGCGAGGAAGACCCTGGCATGGGTAGGCGGCACCAGTTGGCTGAGCCGGCACTGGCCGAGGGTGGCGGTCGCCTCTCGTTCGTCCCTGGCCTCGCGCAGCTTGCCGGGCTCCTGAATCACATAAAGGCTGGCCTCGACTCCCGCCAGGGTCAGCCTTGCCAGGGCACGCTGCATCTCGATCAACTGGTAGGCGCCTATCGCGAACAGCTGGACACGTGGAGCCGCCGTATCGTGCAGGCAGATTATGCCGTCCTCGTAGAGGCGCCTGGCCTGCTCTTCATCGAGCACTACCGGCACGGGGTTCTTCGCTACCACCGCTAGTGCAATGCGGCCGCGTGAGCGGTAAAGCTCTCGCAGCGCATAGGCCGCGCTTGGCGCATCGACCGGGAACAGCGTCGGCGCCACGTCGTCCATTTCACCCAGCCAGGCTTCGCACAGCGTCGGATCCTGGTGCGACTGTTCGTTCTTGCCGTTCTCCCAGGTGTGGGAGCTGGCCAGCAGCGGCACCGTCAGCCAGCCCGGCTCGAGGCCGACTTCGTGCTGATGACGGGCAAAGATGATCTCCTGGCGCATGGCACCCAGCATCTTGACGGCAAAGGCCTCGTACGATGCCACCAGGTTCAGGCCTTGCTTGTTGGCCAGTGCCGCACACACCACCGCTTCTTCGTTGAGGGCAGTGATCACCGAGCCGTCGAGGGCCTCGGCGACGCCCGGTTCCGGGTCGGTCACCCGGTGCTTTAGCAGGTCCAGGGTCTGGTCGAGCCGGTTGCTGCGCATCTCATCGGGATTTCCCACCCGCACCCGCAGCTCGGGGTTGGCCAGCACGAGGCGCTTGAAGGTTTCATCAATGGCTGCCATGGGGGAGACGGATTGGCCTGGCATGAAGGTCGGCAGCAGTGGGGCGGTGGGTAGCGGCGTCACGGCGACGGCCAGCTCGTGATTGCGCTCCTTGGGGCGTTGGCTCGTAGTGTGATCGTTGAGTGTATCGATCGCCTGGCGCAGTTCGGCTAGCGGCACGTGGAGCGCGGCAGCGCCTGCATTGAAGCGCTCGCGAGCCGAGCCATCTTCGGCCGGGCTGGCGAGCAGCGGGAGATTATGCGCTGCATTGGTGCCGGCGCCTGGAAAGCCGTAGCCCTTTACCGTTTCGGCGATGACATAGGGCAGGCGTAGGGGGTAGCGGCCGTGTCCCGCTTCCAGGGCAGCCACCTGTTCGGCCAGTTCCGTTTCGGCAGTGATGATCGCCCAGGCGAAGGCGGCGGGGTCCCGGCCATCGATGGTCAGCGGCGCGAAGCCATTGAGCATCAGATGCTCCTCGAACCAGTGGGTGCCGCCCGACTGGCTCATGGTCGTACGCTGATCGATACGGCGGCCATTGGCGATCATCACCGGCACGATCGAGCCGCTGTCCTCGGCTCGCCACCAGCGCGGTACCCAGTCGCTCCCGCGTTGCTCCTCGAAGGCGCCATCGCTGAGAAAGGCCACAAGATTCTGGTGCGCAAGAGGCATGTGCACATACTGTAGGCCCGCAAAGCCGAGATACCCGCCTTCGCTCAGGCCACCCGCCGTGTGGGCGTTGACGTGGCTGCCGAGAGGGGAGACGGGATGACCGTCGGCATCGACCCCGCAGTGGTAGAAATCGTTGACCAGCCGCGTCAGGCCCTCGTCGCTGAGCGCATAGCGAGCCGCGTGGGCAGGTCCCATATTGTTCACCAGCACGTTGAGTGCATCGATGGCGGCCACACAGTGACCTTGCCCCATCAGCCAGCTGCGGGTCAGGCAGGTCAAGCTGTTGGCAGTGAGATAGCCGACGTAGGCGGGCACCATGTTGAGGGCGCCACCGGTGTGTCCTTCCGGCCGGGGTTTGAAATCCCCTTCGACGAGCGGCTCACCATCCAGCCGTACGCGCTGCGCGTAGGTCATGTGGGCCACCAGCCACATTCCCATGTTGGCCAGCCGGTCGGCGGCTCGCAGCTTGGCCAGCCAGGTGCGTCTGAGTTCGGCGGTGGGGGCATGGCGTTCCAGCAGGCTAGCGATGGCCGCCTGAGTGGCGGGGCCATGGGAGATCATACCCACCCCCTGGGCCCAGGCGGCGAAATCGGGGCTCTGCTCGGTGGTCGCGAGCTGGGCGTGGCGGGGCGGGCGAGAGCTTCCGGGCTGAGCGGGCATGGGTGGGCTCCGTGGCTAATGACGATAAACCTGTCTGTGAGCCTAGAGGCTTGCTTGCACGAAGGCCATTGACCGGCGTCATGGATGCAATGTTCGGTTACGTTAAGTGGACTGACAGTCGAAGCGGGATACGTTATAAAACGCTAACGAACCGACCTGCCGTGAGGAGTCGATGAGATCCGTTTCCCGCCGTCGCTTTGGCCAGTTGGCCTTGCTGGCCCCCTTCGCTCTGCTGACGGGGCGCGAAGCCCATGCAAGCCTGATCGAGACCATTCTGTCGCGCGCACCCACGCCTCGCCATGACAGCGAGATATGGGTGCTGGTCGACGATAGGGAATCCTCGCTGAGCGTCTATCGGGGCAACGCCCTGCTCGAGCGCTTCGCTCCTGTCTCGCTGGGTCGCTCCGGTGCCAGCACGATGCGCACCTACGGAGGCAACGTCACGCCGAAGGGTGAATTCCGCGTCAATCGCTTTAATTGGGAAAGTCAGTGGCATATCTTCATCGGCATCGACTATCCTACGCCGTCCCATGCGCGTACTGCGTTGGAAACAGGGCTTTACACGGAGCAGGATTACGCAGATTATTTCGCCTACTATCGGCGTCACGGGTATCCGCCCCAGCAGACAGTGCTGGGGGGCTTCATCGGAATCCATGGCCTCGGTAGGGCAGACCCGGAGGTTCATGCTAGTTATCACTGGACTCAGGGGTGTGTGGCGGTAACCGACGCGGAGATCGAGAGGCTTTCCGAGCTAATCGACATTGGCACTCGCGTCGTCATCCGCTAGGCTCAAGATACGCAAGGGACGTTTCGAGCTATGGACAAGCGCCGTAGGGTATTATAAAACAGCGTTTGACTCCTGTGCTTGGCAGCAGTCGCTGCAAGAATCCTGCATTGAGCAGGAAAAGCCTGGATCACAGGCATCATCAACGCCGCTGTACTAACCTGTGCAGTACCAAGGAAGACTCAAGGAGAACATCATGACTCTGAAGACCACCCTGAAGCTGACCGCCGCTGCTGCTTCTATGGCCATCCTGGCTGGTTGTGCTACCAACGCTGCTCTGGACGAAGTTCGCCAGACTGCTGAAGCCGCTCAGGCGGACGCTGCAGAAGCTCGCAGCATCGCTACTCAGGCGCAAAACACTGCCAACCAGGCGCAGCGTGACGCCCAGGCGGCTCTGCAGATGTCCGAGCAGAACCGCGAAGAAATGAACCGTATGTTCCAGCGCTCCATGCAGAAGTAATTCTGCTGGGGCCATCATCACCCTCGGGTGATGGCGGTTCTGCAACGAGAAAACCCCGCCTCGGCGGGGTTTTCTCGTTCGTGGGCATTGGCTTCGTGAAGTGGGCATGGAGCGGATGCCGCCGACGGCGTGGTGCGCTTGCCGTCGGCAGTGGGGCGAAGGCCTAGCGGCGGTAGGCTTCCAGCTCCGTGAAGAGGCCGGAAAGCTGGCCGAGTTCGATCTCGGAGAAGATTCCGTTGTCGAGGCTGTCGTGCTGCGGGGCGGCAGGAGTCGGCTCCTCTTCGGCGACACGCAGCAGCGAGACCAGACGACCGTCGGGATTTTCCACCACGCGACGCAGTTGGGCGTAGTCTACCGGCGGGCGTTCCTCACCGAAGGCGTTGGCCAGGACTTCCATGGCGTTGATGATCGGCTCGAAGGTGCCCTGGTTCTCTTCGAGCTGCGGGAAGGACTGCGCGTAGAGCACGCCATCCGCCGACCAGGCCACCTTGAACGGCTGATCGATGATGTTCACCTGAGTGCCGCTGGGAACGCGCTCGTAGAGCGACTCGATGTCCTCCGGGTACATGCGGATACAGCCGCGGCTGGCACGCATGCCGACGCCGTCGGGCATGTTGGTGCCGTGAATCAGATAGCTCGGCAGACCCAGCAGGATGGCGTGGCGGCCCAGGGGGTTGTCGGGGCCGGGCGGTACCACGGCGGGCGGCGGCTCGCCACGTGCCGCGGCTTCCTCGCGCATGGAGCGGGGCGGCGACCAGTGCGGGTCCTTGACCTTGACGGTGGTGCGGGTTACACCCACCGGTGTGGCAAAGCCGTCGCGGCCGATGCTGATCGGGTAGGTTTCGACGATGCCGGGGCGCGAGTAGTAGTACAGGCGCAGTTCGGAGAGATTGACCACGATACCTTCGCGCGGAGCATCCGGCAGGATGTGCTGGGCTGGGATCACCACCTCGGTGCCGGCCTGGGGAGCCCAGATGCTGACGTCGGGATTCGCCATGCGCATCTCTTCGTAGCCGGCGTTGTGGCGGCGGCCTATGTCGAGCAGGGTTTCACCCTCTTCGACGACGACGGTATAGGCTTCGCCGATCACGTTACCCGCTTCGGGCAGGTGAAAATGGCCGCGGGGCAACTCTCGGGTGCCGTTCGAACTCTCGTCGGCAACCGTTGCCGTTGCCAACAGGGCGGCAAGACTGAACAGGGCAACGCCAAGGCCGATACGCCTGGCCAGTGTCGGGTTCTTCATTTACGTCATGTTCTCGTCATAAAGTCGCCAACGCGTGGCATGTCTCCAGACATGCCACGTCATTCGGCAACGGTCACGCGCCTTTCGGTTCTTGGCGCCGGGTTCGTGTCAAGGCTGCGATTGGACACCTACGCATAGTATAGCGTTCCCGCGCGATGCGGGAGTCCTGGCGTGCTTCTTGCGTGGACCCTGGCGTTGCCGCTCAAGCGGCCTGGGCCTTGCGGTTGAGTACGTCGAGCAGCTGCTCCACGGTCTGGAAGCGCCCTTCCTCCTTGTCCATGGTCGCTTCGAAGCGCAAGGTGTCGGCGCCGTCGAGCCGATAGCGCTGCGGCTCGGCCTGAATGAGCTTGACCAGTACCAGCGGATCGACCCGGGTCTGGCCGCCGAAGATCATCCTTCCGCGTTCGGTGCCGGCCTCGAGACGCACGATGCCCAGCCGTTCGGCGCGCTGACGCAGTCGGGTCTGGCGCATCAGGGTCTTGACCGGCGCTGGCAGCAGGCCGAAGCGGTCGATCATCTCCACCTGCAGCTCCTTCAGCTCGGCCTCGTCGGCGGCGCTCGCGATGCGCTTGTACATCACCAGGCGCTGCTGCACGTCGGGCAGATAGTCGTCGGGAATCAGCGCCGGCAGGTTGAGGCTGACCTCGACCCCTTCGTTCAGCGGGGTTTCGATGTTGGGCGTCTTACCGGCGCGAATGGCAGCCACGGCGCGATCCAGCATCTCCATGTAGAGCGTGTAGCCGATGGCCTCCATCTGGCCGCTCTGCTCCTCGCCGAGCAGCTCCCCGGCGCCGCGGATCTCCATGTCGTGGCTGGCCAGGGTGAAGCCGGCGCCGAGGTCGTCGGCGGCAGCGATGGCCTCAAGGCGCTTGACGGCGTCCTTGGTCATGGCGCGGGGCGGCGGAGCGAGCAAGTAGGCATAGGCCTGATGGTGGCTTCGCCCGACGCGACCGCGCAGTTGGTGCAACTGCGCCAGGCCGAACTTGTCGGCGCGTTCGATGACGATGGTGTTGGCACTAGGCACGTCGATGCCGGTCTCGATGATGGTGGAGCACACCAGCACGTTGTAGCGCTTGTGGTAGAAGTCCGACATGACGCGCTCCAGGGCGCGTTCGGGGAGCTGGCCGTGGGCCACCGCGACACGCGCTTCCGGCACCAGCGAGCGGATCGTCTCGGCGGCGGTCTCGATGGTCTTGACCTCGTTGTGCAGGTAGTAGACCTGGCCGCCGCGCAAGATCTCGCGCAGCATCGCCTCCTTGATGATCGACTCGTCGCGCTGCTGGACGAAGGTCTTCACCGACAGGCGGCGGGCCGGCGGCGTGGCGATGATCGACAGGTCGCGGATGCCGCTCATGGCCATATTGAGCGTGCGCGGTATCGGGGTGGCGGTGAGCGTGAGGATGTCGACCTCGGCACGCAGCTCCTTGAGTCGCTCCTTCTGGGCGACGCCGAAGCGGTGCTCCTCGTCGATGATCAGCAGGCCCATGTTGGGCAGCTTCATCGACTTCGACAGCAGCTTGTGGGTGCCGATCACGATGTCGGCCTTGCCGCTCTCGATGCGCGCGAGTGACTCAGCCTGGCCCTTGCCGGCGGTGAAGCGAGAGATCAGCTCGATCTGCACCGCGGTATCGGCGAAACGGTCGCGGAAGTTCTCGAAGTGCTGGCGGGCCAGCAGGGTAGTGGGCACCAGGACCACCACCTGACGCCCCGAATGCACGGCGAGGAAGGCCGCGCGCATGGCGACCTCGGTCTTGCCGAAGCCGACGTCGCCGCACACCACGCGATCCATCGGGCGAGGGGCGGTCATGTCGCCGATCACGGCGGCGATGGCGGCGCGCTGATCGGGGGTCTCCTCGAACGGGAAGGTGGCGGAGAAGCGGGCATACTCCTCGTCGGGCAGGGCGCAGGCGAAGCCTTCCCGGGCCTCGCGGCGGGCGTAGACGTCGAGCAGCTCGGCGGCGGTGTCGCGAATCTTCTCCGCGGCCTTGCGTCGCGCCTTGTCCCACTGTTCGGAGCCCAGTCGGTGCAGCGGGGCGAGTTCGTCGTCGGCACCGGCGTAGCGCGAGATCAGATGCAAGTTGTCCACCGGCACGTAGAGCTTGGCGCCGTCGGCGTACTCGAGCGCCACGAACTCTGCCGCCTGACCGCCGGCCTCGATCAGTTCCAGGCCGCGGTAGCGGCCCACGCCGTGGGTCTGATGTACCACCGGGGCGCCGGGGCGCAGCTCGGCAAGGTGGCGAATGGCCAGTTCGCCCATGTCGGTGGCCTTCTCGCGGCGGCGGCTCTGACGCACCACGTCGCCGAACAGCTCCGTCTCGCTGATCACGGCGAGATCGGGCTGCTCCAGCCACAGCCCGGCGCTGAGCTCGCCTTCGGTGACGGCCAGTCGTGCCGTGCTGGCTTGAAAGGCATTGAAGCCGGCGACATGGGGCAACGTCAGCTGCAGCGGGGCGAGCGTCTCTTCCAGAGCCTCGCGGCGGCCGCGCGACTCGGCGACGAACAGCACCCGGGTGTCGCCATGCTCGGCGAGAAAGTGCTCGAGCGCCGCCAGTGGCTTCCTGGCGCGGGCGTTGACCGCCACTTGCGGTAGTGCCTGCACGGCACCTGGGTGGGCATGTCGCTGTTCTGGGTCGTCACTCAGCTCGACGCGCGGGTGGCGTTTGATGGCGGCGAAAATCTCCGCGACCGGAACGAAGGCGCGGTGGGGCGGCAGTAGCGGCCGGGTCGGGTCGACGCCGAGGTTCTCATAGCGGCTCTCGATGGCGGCCCAGTGATGCTCGGCGGCGCTGAAGACGTCGGGCAGCAGAGCCACTCGGGTACCCTCGGCCAGGTGCTCGAACAGGGTCGCCGTCTCTTCGAAGAACAGCGGCAGGTACTGCTCCAGCCCGGGTGAGGGGATGCCCTTCAGGGCGTCAACATAGAGCGGACATTGGCGCGGGTCGACGTCGAACAGTGTCTCGAAGCCTTCGCGGAAGCAGGCGATGGCGCTGCGCGACAGGGAATACTCATGAGCGGGCAGCAGTTCGACCCGCTCGACCTTGTCCTGGCTGCGCTGGGTGTCGGGATCGAAGCGGCGCAAGGTGTCGATCTCGTCGTCGAACAGGTCGATGCGCAGCGGGCTCTCGCTGCCCATGGGGTAGAGGTCGATCAAGGCGCCGCGCAGGGCGTACTCGCCGGGTTCGTAGACCGTCTCCACGGACCGGTAGCCGGCCCGTGACAGGCTGTCGCGAAAGCCTTCGCGATCGAGCCGCATGCCCACCTCGAGGGTGAGCACCCGGCCGGCGATGTAGTCCACCGGCGGCAGGCGCTGCATGAGCGTGTTGATCGGTACCAGCACGATGCCGTGCTCGCCGTCCTGCAGCCGTCGAAGCGTGCGCAGGCGTTCCGAGACGATGTCCTGGTGCGGCGAGAAGCTGTCATAGGGCAGCGTTTCCCAGTCGGGGAAGGGCAGCACCGGTACGTTGGCGTAGAAGCGCAGGTCGTCCTCGAGCCGCTGGGCGCTGGCGGTATCCGGGGTGATGACCAGCAGCGGCTCATCGTCGGCCAGATGAGCCAGCGCCAGCGCAGCCGCGCTGCCGGGCGGCGTTTGCCAGTAGAGGGTTTCGCGGATCCCGGCGGGGCGGGGCGGGTCGAGCAGCGAGAATTTGGGCATGATGGCGTCGAGACGTATCGTCGTTCGTGTGTGCGGCCTTTGCGGCATTCGCCATGCCGAATGGAACGGCGGCCTGTGGTCGGTGTTGGATCATACCAGCCCGATGCGGCGCTTGTAGTCAACCTGTGTTTTCTGTAATACCCCTACAGCACCTGCGACCATCCTGCGATTGCCCCCCACGAGCCCGGACGGGATAATGAACAGGAATTCCCGATTACCAGAGAGGCTTCACGTGAGTCAGCAACCCCTCGAGACCGTCTTCCAGGAATGGCACGACAATCAGGCGCTTGCCGAGCAGATGATCCCCCTGATCGGCAGTCTGTATCGTCACAACAACGTGGTCACCACCCTTTACGGGCGCTCGCTGTTCAATCGCTCGGTGATCCGTATCCTGAAGGACCATCGTTTCGTCAGGAAGGTTGAGGGCACCGAACTCTCGGTGCAGGATACCCTGCCGCTCGTCCAGGCCATGACCGAGCTCAACCTGGGTCCGGCTCACGTCGACGTGGGCAAGCTGGGTGTGGCCTTCAAGAAGCGTGGCGGCGGTGACGCCAAGGCCTTCCTGCGTGAAGAGCTCGCCGAGATCGTCGATGGCCACGACTCCAGCGGCAACAACGGTCAGTCCAAGGACGTGGTGCTCTACGGCTTCGGCCGTATCGGTCGCCTGCTGGCGCGGGTGCTGGTGGAAAAGGCCGGCGGTGGCAACCTGCTGCGCCTGCGCGCCATCGTCGTGCGCGGCCGTGGCGACATCGCCAAGGACCTCGAGAAGCGTGCCAGCCTGCTGCGCCGCGACTCCGTCCACGGGCCCTTCGACGGTACCATCAGCGTCGACTACGAGGCGCGTACCATCACCGCCAACGGCAACGTCATCCAGGTGATATACGCCGACAAGCCGAGCGACATCGACTATACCGCCTATGGCATCGACAACGCCGTGGTGGTCGACAACACCGGCATCTGGCGCGACGAGGCAGGCCTGGGCCAGCACCTAGAGTGCAAGGGCGTGTCCAAGGCGCTGCTCACCGCGCCGGGCAAGGGCGACATCAAGAACATCGTGTTCGGCATCAACCACGGCGACATTGCCGCGGACGACACCATTCTCTCGGCGGCTTCGTGTACCACCAACGCCATCGTGCCGGTGCTCAAGGTGCTCAACGACGAGTACGGCATCGAGACCGGCCACGTCGAGACGGTGCATGCCTACACCAACGACCAGAACCTGATCGACAACTACCACAAGGGCGATCGCCGCGGTCGCAGCGCGCCGCTCAACATGGTGCTGACCGAGACCGGTGCTGCCAAGGCGGTGGCCAAGGCGCTGCCCGAACTGGGCGGCAAGCTGACCGGCAACGCGATTCGGGTGCCGATCCCCAACGTCTCCATGGCCATCCTCAACCTGACCCTGGGCCGCGAGACCGATGCCGAGGCGCTCAACGACTACCTGCGCCGCATGTCGATCGACTCCTCCTACCAGAAGCAGATCGACTACGTCGACTCGCCCGAGGTGGTGTCGTCCGATTTCGTCGGCAACCGCCATGCCGGTATCGTCGACGCCAAGGCGACCATCGCCAACGGCAGGCAGGCGGTGCTGTATGTCTGGTACGACAACGAGTTCGGCTACAGCTGCCAGGTGGTGCGTATCCTGCAGCACATCTCCAACGTGCATTTCCTCAAGCTGCCCCGCGCTCAGGCTTGAGTCAGGCGACACAGCCGAATTCCCGACCCGATGGGTCGGGAATTTCTGACCTGAGTCACCTTCATTTCACGTCGGCCGGTACCGCCCAGGTGCCGGCCGTCGCCTTCGAGGCTGCTTGAACTTCATGAAACGAGCGCCTTTCAACGCCTTTTGAACCCTTCTCGAGGCAGGCGCCGAGCGGCTTCGTTACCCCTTTTGCGACCTTAGGTCGTGTGGCCTTTGGTCGCGCTTGTCTTTATAATGCTGGGGATTTTTTCGGGGTGGTCCGAAATGCCTTCGGGCCTGACTGGTAACGTACTGAACTCAACAAGAATTCGAATCCATTCGAACCCCTTTCCTTCGCATTTCCGATCCATCAACTGGGCGAGACTATGATCGAAGTCAAGAAAGGCCTGGATCTCCCCATCATGGGGACGCCCGAGCCGCGCATCGAGGATGCGCGAGCCGTGCGTCACGTGGCTATCCTGGGCACCGACTACGTCGGCATGAAGCCGACCATGGAGGTCCGGGAAGGGGACAAGGTGAAACTGGGCCAACTCCTCTTCACCGACAAGAAGAACGAAGGCGTACGCTTCACGGCCCCGGCGGCCGGTGAGGTCATTGCCATCAACCGCGGCGAGAAGCGCAAGCTGCTTTCCGTGGTGATCAAGATCGACGAGAACGAAGAAGCTGTCGAGTTCACGGCTCATGGCCGCAACGGGCTCGAGAGCCTGGATCGCCAGGTCGTGGTCGATCAACTGGTCGAGTCGGGGCTGTGGACCGCGCTGCGTACGCGTCCCTTCTCGCGCACACCGGCCATCGACGGCGTGCCGGCCGACATCTTCGTCACCGCGGTCGATACGCATCCGCTGAGCCCGAATCCCGCCGATATCATCAACGAACAGCCCGAGGCGTTCGAGGATGGTCTCAAGGTGCTGGCGCGGCTGACCAATGGCAAGGTGTACCTGTGCACCGCGCCCAATGCGCCGATTCCCGGTGGCGACGTCAAGGGCGTGCAGGTCGAGACCTTTGCCGGTCCTCATCCGGCGGGCCTGGTCGGGACCCACATTCACTACCTGTCGCCGGTCGCGCTGCACAAGAAGGTGTGGCACATCGGTTACCAGGACGTGATCGCCTTCGGCAAGCTGTTCGCGGAAGGACGGATCGAAACCAGCCGCGTGGTGGCAGTGGGCGGCCCGCGGGCCGAGAAGCCGCGACTGCTGCGTACGCGAATCGGTGCCAGCACCGAGGAACTGTTGGCCGGTGAAATCCTCCAACCCGAGAGTACGCGGGTGATCTCCGGTTCGGTGTTCTCCGGATTCACAGCGGAAGGCGGGTTGCGCTACCTGGGCCGCTTCCACAACCAGGTGACCCTGCTCGAAGAGGGCAACAAGCGCGCCTTCATGGGCTGGCTCTCGCCGGGCGTCAATCGCCACTCGGTGCTGGGCATCTACCTGTCGAAGTTCAAGGGACTCTCCAACTACGCGCCCAATACCTCCACCAACGGCTCCGAGCGGGCCATGGTGCCGGTTGGCGTCTACGAGGAGGTGATGCCGTTGGATATTCTGCCGACCCAGCTGCTGCGCTCGCTGATCGTCGGTGACATCGAGGTGGCCATGCAGCTCGGATGCTTGGAGCTGGATGAAGAGGACCTGGCGCTGTGCACCTACGTGTGCCCGGGCAAGTATGAATACGGTCCCATCCTGCGTGACAACCTCACCATGATCGAGAAAGAGGCCTGATGATGGGTATCCGACAGACGCTCGACAATCTCGAACCGCATTTCCACAAGGGTGGCAAGTACGAGAAGTGGTATCCGCTCTACGAAGCAGTGGACACCATCTTCTATGCTCCGCCAAGCGTGACCAAGACCACGGCCCACGTGCGTGACGGCGTCGACCTGAAACGCATCATGATCACCGTGTGGCTGTGTACCTTCCCGGCCATGTTCTTCGGCATGTGGAATGCCGGCTGGATGGCCAACGTGGCGATCGCCGACGGCTACGCCTCCATGGGCGGCTGGCGTGAAGCGATTCTCATGACCCTGGCCGGTGGCCACAATCCGGACAGCCTGTGGGCCAACTTCGTGCTCGGTGCGACCTACTTCCTGCCCATCTACCTGGTGACCTTCGCGGTCGGCGGGTTCTGGGAAGTGGTCTTCGCCGTCAAGCGTGGTCACGAGGTCAACGAAGGCTTCTTCGTCACTTCGGTTCTCTACGCCCTGATTCTGCCGGCCACCATCCCGCTGTGGCAGGTGGCGCTCGGCATCACCTTCGGTGTAGTGATCGGCAAGGAGATCTTCGGCGGTACCGGAAAGAACTTCCTCAACCCGGCGCTGACCGGCCGTGCCTTCCTCTACTTCGCCTATCCGGCGCAGATCTCGGGCGATGCCGTGTGGGTGGCCGCCGATGGCTTCACCGGTGCGACTCCGCTGTCCATTGCCTTCCAGGAGAGCATGGCCGACCTGACCAGCCAGTACAGCTGGTGGGATGCCTTTATCGGCTTCGTGCCCGGCTCGGTGGGTGAGGTATCGACGCTGGCGATATTCCTTGGGGCCGCGGTATTGCTATGGACCAAGATCGCCTCGTGGCGAATCATGCTCGGGGTGTTCCTCGGCATGGTCGCAACCAGTGCGCTCTTCAACCTGATTGGTTCCGACACCAACCCGATGTTCGCCATGCCTTGGTACTGGCACCTGGTGATCGGCGGATTCGCCTTCGGCATGGTGTTCATGGCCACCGATCCGGTATCGGCTTCCATGACCAACCAGGGACGACTGATCTTCGGCGCTCTGATCGGCGTGATGACGGTGCTCATCCGCGTGGTGAACCCGGCATTCCCCGAGGGAATCATGCTGGCGATTCTGTTCGCCAACCTGTTTGCGCCGCTGATCGACCACTTCTTTGTTCAGGCCAACATCAAGCGCCGCATGCAGCGCACCGGTGTGCCGGCCGAGGAGACTGCCTGATGGCCCAGAGCAACAACTCCATCAAGAAGATTCTGACGGTGGCGTTCGCACTCTGTATCGTGTGCTCCGTCATCGTCTCCACCGCCGCGGTGGCGCTGCGCCCCATGCAGCAGCTCAACGTGGAACTCGACCGCAAGACCAACATCCTGCGCGTGGCCAATCTCCACGAGCCGGGCATCGACGTGGAAGCGGCCTTTGCCGAGATCACGCCGCGTGTGGTGGACATGCGTACCGGTGAGTACACCGACGAGTTCGATGCGGAGACCTTCGACCACTTCCAGGCGGCTCGCGATCCGGCTACCGGTCGTACTCTGTCGGGCGATCGCGATATCGCCGGGCTGACCCGCGTCGAGAACTTCGCTACCGTCTATCTGGTGGGTGACCCCGAGAACCCCGATCAGATCATCCTGCCGATTCGCGGCCAGGGCCTGTGGGGGCTGATGCGCGGTTACATGTCCATCGAGGGCGACGGTAACACCATCGTTGGTATCACCTATTACGAGCACAGCGAAACGCCCGGACTCGGCGCCGAAGTCAACAACCCGCGCTGGCAGGCACAGTGGGAAGGCAAGCGTATCTTCGCCGACGAAGAGAGCGTGACCCCGGCCATTCGCGTGGCGCGGGGCAGCGGCACTGGCGATCACCAGGTGGACGGTCTGTCAGGTGCTACCCTGACCGCCAATGGTGTGACCAATATGCTGCAGTTCTGGCTGAGCCCGGAAGGCTTCGGTGAGTATCTGGCAAGATTCCGTACCGGAGTCGAGCCGGAGGAAGCTCAGGAAGCCGATGTCGAACTCGAAGCTGAAGCTTAAGGAGCGATCATGTCAGCCGTTACTCCCAAGAGCGTTCTCACGACGCCGCTGACGAGGAACAACCCCATCGCCCTGCAGGTGCTTGGCATCTGTTCGGCTCTGGCCGTGACCACCAGCATGAGCGTGTCGCTGGTCATGACCCTGGCGGTAATCTTCGTCTGTGCGTTCTCGAACCTGTTCGTCTCGCTGATTCGTCAGCACATTCCGTCGTCCATTCGCATCATCGTGCAGATGACCATCATCGCTTCGTTGGTCATCGTGGTGGATCAGGTGCTCAAGGCCTTCGCCTACGAGATGTCCAAGCAGCTGTCGGTGTTCGTCGGCCTGATCATCACCAACTGTATCGTGATGGGGCGCGCCGAAGGCTTTGCCATGCAGAACACGCCGGGACTGTCGTTCCTGGACGGCATCGGCAACGGTCTGGGCTATGGCCTGATCCTGATGCTGGTCGGCTTCGTCCGTGAGCTGTTCGGCTCCGGCAGCGTGTTCGGCTTCACCGTGCTCGAGACGGTGCAGAACGGTGGCTGGTACGTGCCCAACGGTCTGCTGCTGCTGCCGCCGTCGGCGTTCTTCATCATCGGTCTGCTGATCTGGGCGATTCGCGGCATGCACCCGGAACAGGTCGAGGCCAACGAGTTCAAGATGAAGCACAACACCGAGCCGAAGGAGGCTGTGTAACATGGAGCACTATATTAGCCTTTTCGTCGCCTCGGTCTTCGTCGAGAACCTGGCCCTGGCGTTCTTCCTCGGTATGTGTACCTTCCTGGCCGTGTCCAAGAAGGTCTCGGCGGCCTTCGGTCTGGGCATCGCGGTCATCGTGGTACTGACCATCTCGGTGCCGGTCAACAACGTGATCTACAACGCGTTGCTGGCCGAAGGCGCATTGACCTGGACCGGCATCGCCGGAGCCGAGAACATCGACCTGTCGTTCCTGGGTCTGCTTTCCTACATCGGCGTCATCGCCGCACTGGTGCAGATCCTCGAGATGTTCCTCGACAAGTACGTACCGGTGCTCTACAACGCGCTGGGTGTGTTCCTGCCGCTGATCACCGTGAACTGCGCCATCCTCGGTGGCGTGCTGTTCATGGTCGAGCGTAACTACGGCTTCGGCGAGTCCGTGGTCTACGGCCTCGGCTCTGGTGTGGGCTGGGCGCTGGCGATTACCGCCCTGGCAGGTTTGCGCGAGAAGCTCAAGTACAGCGATGTGCCGGGTGGCCTGCAGGGCCTTGGCATCACCTTCATCACCGTGGGTCTGATGTCGCTGGGCTTCATGTCCTTCTCCGGCATTCAGCTCTGAGCCAGGGTGCGTCTCCGGCGATGCCAGGCATCGCCGGAGTGCAGGTTACTCACAGCAAATAGGAAACCGACATGGTTGGAACAACTGTCATCTTGCTCGGTGTGTTCATGTTCACCGCGGTCGTCATCGGCCTTGTCCTGGTGATCCTGGCCGCCCGCAGCAAGCTCGTGAGCACCGGGGACGTGACCATCGAGGTCAACGGCGACCCCGAGCACACCATCACTACCCAGGCCGGTGGCAAACTGCTCAACACGCTGGCGGCCAACGGTATCTTCCTTTCCTCTGCCTGCGGCGGCGGCGGCTCCTGTGCCCAGTGCAAGTGCCGCGTGGAGGAGGGTGGCGGCGCCATCCTGCCCACCGAGGAATCCCACTTCACCATGCGTGAGAAGAAGGACGGCTGGCGGCTCTCCTGCCAGGTGCCGGTGAAGCAGGACATGAAGGTCGAGGTTCCCGAAGAGGTCTTCGGCGTCAAGAAGTGGGAGTGTGAGGTCATCTCCAATCCCAACGTGGCGACCTTCATCAAGGAACTCAACCTCAAGCTGCCCGAAGGCGAGAACGTCGACTTCCGTGCCGGCGGCTACGTTCAGCTGGTGGCGCCGCCCTACGACATCAAGTTCTCCGACTTCGATATCGAGGAAGATTATCGCGGCGACTGGGATAAGTTCGATCTGTTCAAGATCTCCCACAAGAACAACGAGGAAGTCATCCGCGCCTACTCCATGGCGAACTACCCGGAAGAGAAGGGCATCCTCAAGTTCAACATCCGTATCGCCACGCCGCCTCCCGGCACCAGCCATCCGCCGGGTCTGATGTCGACCTACGTCTTCAATCTGAAGCCGGGCGACAAGGTCACCGTGATGGGGCCCTTCGGTGAGTTCTTCGCCAAGGATACCGACGCCGAGATGGTGTTCGTCGGTGGCGGTGCGGGCATGGCCCCGATGCGTAGCCACATCTTCGACCAGCTCAAGCGCCTGAGTTCCAAGCGCAAGATTTCGTTCTGGTACGGTGCGCGCTCCTGGCGCGAGACCTTCTACAACGATGAGTACGATCAGCTGGCCGAGGAGTTCCCGAACTTCGAGTGGCATCTGGCGCTGTCGGATCCGCTGCCCGAGGACAACTGGACCGGCCCCACCGGGTTCATCCACAACGTGCTGTACGAGAACTACCTCAAGGACCATCCGGCCCCCGAGGATTGTGAGTACTACATGTGTGGGCCGCCCATGATGAACGCATCGGTGATCAAGATGCTGCTCGATCTGGGTGTGGAACCCGAAAACATCCTGCTGGACGACTTTGGCGGATGATGCAGCTCGCCCACGGGCGACTCTCCGGGCTGGCCCTTTACGGGCCGGCCCTGTTCTTTCTCATGCTGTCATCCTTTCTGCTCAGTGCCTGCCGCCAGCAGCTCGACGAGCAACTCTATCAGGGTACGGCGCTGGGAACGGGCTACCATATCACCCTCTATGCCGACCTCGGAGCGGGCCATGCCGCCGAGCTCGAAGCCGGCATACAAGGTGAATTGGCAAACCTCGAAGCGCAACGTGAGGTACTGATCAGGGCCAGCGTTTCCGCGTTCTCGCCGCTCTGGGTGGCGCCTTCAGCGGCACTGCAACATGAGGTGGATCGACGTTTCCAAGCGTTGGCTGTCGACCGTCTGACGCTATGGCTGGGCCACCATGCCGTTGCCCCCGTCGCCGTGCTGGTCGAGGTGGGTGGGGTCATGCGGAGCTCAGGTACGCCGCCTGGCGGCGCCTGGCGTCTTTCGCTCGAACAGCCTGGCCTGCCAGTGCCCGAAGGAGCGCGCCATGTCCGCCTGCAGGACGCCGCGCTGGTGCATCGGTTCGTGCAGCAGGAGGCCGCAGCCCCCCTCGTTACACCGGCGACGCCGCTTTCCGTCAGCGTCATCGCAGCGGATGCCGGCACGGCCATGCGAGAAGCCAGTCTGCTGATCCACGCCGGGCCCGAGGAGGCCATACGGCTGGCCGATGAGCTGGATAGCGCGGCCAAGGTTGTTGTCAAGAGACCACAGGGCATTGAAATCCATCACACAGCGGCACTCGAGCCTTGGCTCGTTCGTTAGCCGCCAGGAGCTTCATCAATGAGTACTTTTCTCGTCGTTCTGGGCTTCATGCTGTTGATCATGGCCGCCATGGCGATTGGAGTGATCCTGGGGCGCAAGCCCATCGCCGGCTCCTGCGGCGGCCTCAACCAGCTCGGTCTCAAGGAGGGATGTGACATCTGCGGAGGCAAGGATGAAGTCTGCGAGGAGGAGAATCGCAAGCGCAAGGGGCTGGCGAGCGAGCGCCGCAGAAGCGATGAGAGTCGTGGCGCCGACCTTGGCTACGATGCCACTCGCCGTTGAGCCGCTACGTGCTGCTGAGCCGTATGCCGTTGGGTCATGGCGACAAGTGAACGCCGGCACCTGACATCAACAAGGGAAAGGAGACGCAAGAGCCCATGGCAGTCCATAACTACGACGTGGTGGTGATCGGTACCGGACCGGCCGGCGAGAGTGCCGCCATCAATGCAGCCAAGCACGGCAAGCGGGTCGCGGTCGTGGAGAAGCAGCCCGTTCTCGGGGGCAACTGCACCCATTGGGGCACGATACCCTCCAAGGCGCTTCGCCATCAGGTCAAGCAGATCATGCAGTTCAACACCAACCGCATGTTCCGCGATATCGGCGAGCCACGCTGGTTCTCCTTTCCCAGGGTCATGGAACGCTCGCGTATGACCATCGACCAGCAGGTCGAGATGCGCACCAAGTTCTATGCCCGCAACCGCATTGACCTATACAGCGGTGTGGCGCGCTTCAAGGATGAGCACACCCTGCTCGTTCGCGACCGCCAGGAGGCGCTGGAAGAACTGGTGGCGCAGAAGATCATCATCGCCACGGGGTCGCGCCCCTATCGTCCGGCCGACATCAATTTCCGCCATCCACGTATCTACGATTCCGACACCATTCTCAGCCTCTCGCATACGCCGCGTACGCTGGTGATCTTCGGCGCCGGTGTGATCGGCTGCGAGTATGCCTCCATCTTCTCGGGGCTGGGCGTCAAGGTCGACCTGATCAACAACCGCGACCGGCTGCTCTCCTTCCTCGACGATGAAATTTCCGATGCGCTTTCCTACCATCTGCGCAAGCATGGTGTGCTCATCCGCCACAACGAAGAGTACGAGCGTGTCGAAGGGGACGACTCCGGCGTCGTGGTCTATTTGAAATCGGGCAAGAAGCTGCGCGCCGATGCCTTCCTGTGGGCCAACGGCCGTACCGGCAATACCGACGAGCTGGGTCTCGAGAACATCGGCCTCGAGGCCAACGGGCGCGGTCAGCTGCAGGTCGATGATCATTACCGCACCGCCATTCCGCACATCTATGCCGCCGGTGACGTGATCGGCTGGCCCAGCCTGGCCAGTGCCGCCTACGATCAGGGGCTCAACGCCTGCGACGAGCTGCTCGAACGAGACTATCGCTTCGTCAATGAGGTGCCGACCGGTATCTATACCATCCCCGAGATCAGCTCCTTCGGTCGAACCGAGCGCGAGTTGACCGAGGCCAAGGTACCCTATGAGGTTGCCCAGGCCTTCTTCAAGGATACTGCACGTGCCCAGATCACCGGTGACACGGTAGGGATGCTGAAGATACTCTTCCATCAGGACACGCTGGAGATCTACGGCATCCACTGCTTTGGTGACCAGGCTTCCGAGATCGTGCATATCGGTCAGGCCGTGATGCAGCAGAAGGGCGAGGCCAACACCCTGAAGTACTTCGTCAACACCACGTTCAACTACCCGACCATGGCGGAAGCGTACCGGGTCGCGGCACAGAACGGGCTCAATCGGGTTTTTTAGCCACGCTCGACCTATATAGCTGATCTTTAAGAAGAACGCCGACCTAAGGTCGGCGTTTTTTGTGGTGCGCCAGGCATGGCGCGCAGCGCCTGACTGGCGCTGTTCCCGAGGGTGGTTCCTCAGGATGACTTGGGGGTGAAAGTCCCCTGCACGCCCGGCAAGGGGAAGTGCTAGCCGACGGCAACTGACGCTGATACCGTCACCCACCCAGAGGGACAGGGGCGGAACCCCGAGTCCCGGCCGGCGGGCGTCGAGACGGTCCCGGCGTCGTCATCGTGGACGAAAGCGGAACCCGCCCCGCTCATGGAGGCCGTGGTAGAGAAGGCCAACATGGCGCGGGCTTACCGTAGGGTGGTCGCCAACAAAGGCGCGCCGGGTGCCGATGGCATGACGGTGGACCAGTTGGCCGACCACCTGAAGCAACACTGGCCGACACTGCGCGAGCGGCTGCTGGCCGGTGAGTACCACCCCAGCCCGATCCGAGCCGTCGCGATTCCCAAGGAGGGCGCCGGGGGTGACCCCGGCCCCTACCCGATCGTCAGGACGCCGCGAAGCGTCTGATTGGCGCTGTCCCCGAGGGTGGTTCCTCAGGATAGCGTGAGCGCGCACTTGAATTCCCAAGGTGTGCTTAGTAAGTGAAACAGCGAAACAAGAGTCTAAACACAAGCACTAGAAATTTAACCCTGAGGTTCACCTGAGATGATGCTCGAATACTTTGCATGACTAGAAAACCGGATGCTCAGTTGCGCGTGGTATTTCCAATGTCATTACACCTCCCTGAAGAAAAATGTAGACAAAGAGTAATCAGTGCTTTACTGGATAGTGTTTTGTGCTGGCCTGAAAGAGTTGTTGGCAAAAACTAATACTGTATGTCTGCTCGATTCTAATGCTCGAGTGTTAGTTATGATAAGAATTATAGCTTACCCGAGAAAGCGAGTAGCTAATCTATTTTTTTTGATTCAAGTCAGTAAATATAACGTAAAAAATGAGGTGTGTGTTTGCAGGGCAATTGTAAATAATTGTCTGTGAAGCGTGTCAAAAAGTTAGTTTTTAAGTTCAATTGTGCCTTTATTGCGACAAGTGGAATTTTGGCAGGGAGCCGGCCATATAACTCCAGGGCGGTAGCGTGGGTAAAGAGGGGTAGTTGGGTTCTAGCTGGACTGAAGCAAGCATATATAGCTTTTACGGTATAACTAAAAAATCGATATGCGAAGGCGTGGGGAAATCGTCATGCTTACTTACAAACAGTCTGGCTGGCTGTTCAGCATTGTCCTGGTGAGTGCTTTATCAGGCTGCGCCTGGGCGCCAGGTGGACATATAAATTCTATAGAACGGTCAGAATCGATAGACGCAAGGGTTATGATATTACCCATAACCCCTCAGTTGGTCATGGATTATCGTCAGCAGGAAGCAGCTGAAATGGCTACCAGTATGACAGCCGAGCTGAGGAATCAATTGGATACCTATGAGTATCGTCTAGGTGCAGGAGATATACTTAATATCATAGTATACGATCATCCAGAGCTAACCATCCCTGCTGGATCAGAAAGAAGCGCAGCTGAGGCCGGACATCGAGTATTGCAGGATGGTACGATTTTCTATCCCTATGTTGGATATATAGACGTTGGAGGAAAAAGTTTAGATGAAGTTCGGCGTGTACTAACACGGCGTCTTTCCACATACATTGCAGATCCCCAAGTCGATATTGGAGTGGCAGTCTTTAATTCTCAAAGAGTGTACGTTAGCGGTGCAGTAGAAAGCCCAGGAACTCTTCCCATAAATACGGTGCCCATGACCCTTACAGATGCTATCAGTCTTTCTGGGGGGCTAACTGAGAATGCAAACTGGCGTAGGGTTAATTTAACCCGTAACGGCCGAGAGCAGCGAGTTTCACTCTATGATATTCTCAATCGTGGTGACCAAAGCCAGAATCTCTTATTGAGACATGGTGATACAATTCATGTCTCAACAAACTCAGATCAACAAGTGTCCGTAATGGGTCAGGTTCTAGTGCCTGGTTTCATCACACTTGGAAATGAAAGCCTCATGTTGTCAGATGCATTGTCACGTGCCGGTGGAATTAACGAAAATACAGCCGAGCCGTCTGGCATATTTATTATACGAGGAAATGATTTAGCATTGAGTAATGCTAACGATCATCTGGCGACTGTATACCAATTGGATATTACTAATGCCAGCAACTTGTACTTGGCGGCAGGGTTCCCACTTCAAGCCCGTGATGTAGTCTATGTAACAACAGCACCCTTGGCTAGATGGAATCGTGTGATCAGTTTGCTGCTGCCTAGCGTCGGGTTGCCCGGTACTGCAGCATCTTCGGTGGATGATGTGCGAAGTTTATGAGGAAGGCGCCGAGATGACTAAGTATCAAGCAAATATACCAATGATGCCTAAGCCCGAAGAAATCGATCTTCGCGACATCTTCGATATGCTAATGGCTCAAAAGTGGAAGATTATAGTTATAACATTACTATTTTGCTTTATGGGCGTCAGCTATGCCTTAACGGCTACACCAATATATCGAACCGACGCGCTTGTACAAGTTGAGCCTAATGGCCCTTCAGTAAATCCTCTACAGGACATTCGCAGCCTGACGAGGGAAGCCACACAGTTTCAATCCGAAATATCAATCTTGCGCTCTCGGCTCGTGCTTGGCCAGACCGTAGATCGTCGTAACCTAGAAATTTTACTTGAGCCTAGGAAAGTACCATTAATAGGTAATTTTTTGTTGCGCAGAGGTATAGAGAGGCCGGATTTCGCCCTCAACTGGCCTTATGTATTTGCTAATGAATATATATCCCTCTCAGAAATCAACGTTGGCTTTGAGTATTTGGGTGAAACTTTTATTTTAAAAGTTATGGATGAGATGAGCTATTCCATTTACCTAAAAGGAAATAGTTTAGGTAAAGGTGAAGTTGGGCAAGTTGAGACGTTTCTAGAGGGCGAGTTAATACTCAATGTTGGCGAATTGCAGGCTGTGCCTGGAGCAGAATTTAAATTCACAAAGTTTAGCCGTATGGTGGCAATAGATATACTAAGACAGCGTTATTCGGTGCATGAAGAGGGAGCGGATTCCGGCATCCTACGCCTGGCAGTGACAGGATCAGACCCCATTGAGGCACGCAATGTTCTAGAAGCAATAACTCATATTTATTTAGAGCAGAATATCCAGCGCCAAAGCGCCGAGGCTGAAAAAAGTCTTGAATTTATCCAGAACCAATTGCCAGATATACATGATAGATTGATAGGTGCAGAAGATTCATTGAACTCCTACAGAAATCAACGTGAGAGTGTCGACTTGACACTAGAAACCCAAGGGCTTTTGGAACGGTTGGTAGAGGTGGATACTCAAGTTAGCGAGCTTGAGTTAAGCCAGGCCGACATATCTCGGCGTTTTACTCCTAGCCATCCTACGTATGCAGCACTGCTAGATAAGCTAGGACGGTTGCAAAATGAAAGAAGGAGGCTCGAGGTTAGAATCGATGCTTTACCGGAGACTCAACAACAGGTGCTTCGGATGGCTAGAGATGTGGAAGTCAACCAACAGGTCTACGTACAGATGCTTAATAAAGCTCAGGAAATGAGCATTGCCAAAGCGAGTACCGTAGGAAACGTCAGAATACTAGATACTGCTGGTATTCACCCCCACCCCATCAAACCACGTAAAGCAATGGTCGTCGGGCTAGCCACGGCACTTGGTCTAATTATTTCTATCAGTATCGTTTTACTGCGAGGCCTATTAAATAGAGGTGTGGAAAATATTCAGCAGTTAGCAGGAATAGGCCTGCCCGCCTATGCTACAGTGCCGCTGTCAGAAGAACAAGTAAAGTTAGCCAGAATGTCAAATACTAAACGCAATCAGCTGGGCTGGGTGCTGGCTTATGCCAATACTACTGATATTGCGATAGAGTCACTAAGAAGTCTGCGCACGAACCTTCATTTTGCAATGCTGGAAGCTCCTAACAATCGCATCATGATCACTGGGCCGAGCCCAGGAATAGGTAAGAGTTTCGTTGCGGTAAATTTAGCTGCTGTCTGCGCGCAAGCCGGCCAACGTATATTGGTGATTGATGCAGACGTGCGTAAGGGACAGATACATAACTTATTTTGCGGGAAGAGAGAGGAGGGATTGTCCGAGCTTATCTCAGGAAAAGTGGATATAGATAAAGCCATAAGATCAACTCATCTGGATGGCCTGGATTATATTGGACGTGGAATAACACCGCCTAATCCATCCGAGCTATTAATGCAGGAAGGTTTTACAAAAGCGCTTGAGTTTGCCAGCAAGAGATATGATTTAGTAATAATTGATGTTCCACCAATCATGGCGGTAACAGATGCGGCAATCGTTGGCAAGCAAGTCGGGACGACGCTGATGACTGTGCGCTATGGTGTTAATACACTTGCTGAAATAGATTTAGCAAAACTGCGATTGGAAAGCGCAGGCTGCCTTGTTAAGGGAAGTGTGCTAAATGCCATTGAACGTAGAGCCTCTTCGATATACGGATATTACCACTACTCTTATAGTTAAATGTCCTGTGCTGAGCTATACGATTAGTCGGTCGCTATTTTAATCCTGCACATCAATGACACTGAATAAAGAGAGTTGTGATCATGTCTATACCAATCATTGTAACTGGTGGGGCGGGATTTATTGGATCTGCAGTGATCAGGCTCCTGCTTAGTGATGCCAGGTATCGTGTAGTCAATGTCGACAAATTGACATATGCTGGGAATTTAGAATCTCTCGGCGATAATGTTTTTAACCCAAATTATTGTTTCGAACAAATAGATATTTGTCAACACGATGAGATGTTGAAGTTGTTTAGGCACTACTCTCCTCAAGCCGTCATTCATCTGGCGGCAGAAAGCCATGTGGATAGATCGCTGGAAGGGCCAAGCACCTTTATTCAGACCAATATCATCGGAACCTATCAGCTGCTTGAAGTGGCATACCGTTATTGGGAAAATTTACCTGACCAGACTCAGTCACGCTTTCGCTTTGTACATGTCTCCACGGATGAAGTTTTTGGCGATATAGAAGTTGGTTCACCGCCATGTACAGAGCAGGCTGCTTATGCCCCTAACTCACCCTATTCTGCCAGCAAGGCATGTTCCGACCATCTGGTGAGAGCTTGGTGGCGGAGCTATGGGTTACCCGTCTTGGTTACCCATTGTACGAATAACTACGGGCCCTATCAATTCCCTGAAAAACTGATACCGCTTATGCTTCTCAATGCCCTTGAGGGCAAGCAATTGCCGGTTTACGGTGCGGGTGAGCAAATACGTGACTGGCTCTATGTAGATGATCATGCTCGTGGAATAATGCGTGTTTTTAGTCATGGTAAAGTTGGTGAGAATTATAATATAGGTGGTAACACTCAGCTTGCCAATTTACAGGTGGTGCATCACATATGTGACTTGCTTGAGATACTTGCTCCCGATAAACCAGCTGGAGTCAATCAGTATCAAGATCTCATTACCCATGTCGCGGATCGCCCTGGACATGACCATCGTTATGCTTTGGATACTAGCAAGATTCGGGAGGAACTCGGCTGGAAGCCACGTGAGAGTTTTTTCAGCGGTATGCGTAAGACTGTTGAATGGTATTTGAACAATGCCGAATGGAGCCGACGTGTGCAGGATGGCTCTTACCAACGTGAGCGGTTAGGTATGGGACATAAGGAGATCGCCTGATGAAAGGCATAATATTGGCCGGAGGGTCGGGTACGCGGTTATATCCAATAACCATGGGGATCTCTAAGCAGTTGCTTCCTGTTTATGATAAGCCGATGATTTATTATCCCCTTTCGGTACTTATGTTGGCTGGTATTCAAGATATACTGGTTATTACCACTCCCGATGAACAGTACTGCTTTCAACGGCTCCTTGGTGACGGTGGGCAGTTTGGTCTGAATATTACCTATGCCACTCAGCCAAGTCCCGATGGCTTGGCCCAAGCATTCATCATTGGCGAGCACTTCATTGGGCAAGAAAGTGTATGCCTGGTCCTTGGTGACAATATATTTTACGGCCAAGGGTTCTCTCCATTACTGCTTGAGGTAGCCAAGCGTAGCCAGGGGGCTACGGTTTTTGGGTATTTGGTGCGAGACCCTGAACGTTTCGGGGTCGTGGAGTTTGACGAAAAGAAGCGCGTGCTTTCCATTGAGGAGAAACCTAAACTCCCTAAGTCACGCTTCGCTGTGACAGGGCTCTATTTTTATGACAATGATGTTATTGAATTAGCCAAGCGGGTTACTCCTTCTGATCGTGGGGAGCTCGAAATTACTAGTATCAATCAGGCTTATCTGGAACGTGGGGATCTGCATGTTGAGATCTTGGGTCGAGGCTTCGCATGGCTGGATACAGGTACGCACGAGAGTCTTTTAGAGGCATCCCAGTTCGTTGAAACAATAGAGAAACGTCAAGGCTTCAAGATCGCATGTCTTGAGGAAATTGCTTTCAATAACGGATGGCTTAGCGTTAACGATTTGTCGCGGGCGGGTGGTGATCTTTCGAAGAACGGCTATGGAAAATACCTCCTCGACTTGGTCAAAGAAAAATGATCCCTGTTACACGTCCCTATTTGCCGGCGCGAGCCCGTCTTGAACGCTATCTAGATAGCATCTATAACAGCCACTGCCTAACTAATAATGGTCCTTTAACGCAACAGTTAGGGGAACGGCTGGCTGAATATCTAGACGTCGAACATCTATTATTGGTGGGTAACGGTACTCTGGCGCTTCAGATTGCCTACCGCGCTCTGGGCGTGAGTGGTCCAACTGCTGAGGAAGGTTGGAATGCGGTGACCACACCATTCAGTTTCGTCGCGACGACCAGCTCGTTGAAGTGGGATGGGGGGAAACCGGCTTTTGCCGACATTGACCCCGACACCTGGTGTGTGGATGCTCATCGAGTAGTAGAAGCAATTTCACCATGCAGCAGGGCGCTGGTACCTGTGCATGTCTTCGGTAACGCCTGCAATGTCGAACATCTGGAAGCTATAGCGGCAAGAAACGGCCTGCCGGTGATTTACGATGGCGCTCATGCATTCGGCGTACGTTATAAGGGGAAGAGTCTGTTGCGCCGTGGTGACGCCACAACTCTGAGTTTCCATGCCACTAAGATATTCCACTGCATTGAAGGTGGCGCGATTATCTTTCGTTGCCGTGAGGATCTCGAGACAGCAAGACTGATGACACAATTCGGAACCCTCCAACGTGACCGGATCGATGCAGTGGGGATCAATGCCAAGCTCAACGAGTTTCAGGCAGCTATGGGTCTCTGTATATTAGATGAAATTGATACCGTGTTGACGCAACGAGCAGACATTTGGGAGCGATACCGCACGCAGCTCACTGATTGGGTTAGGTTACAAGTCTGGAATCCCAAAGCCACACAAAATCATGCCTACTTCCCCATAGTTTTTGAGAGTGAAGCCGTACTTCTGCAAGTTCTAACCGCACTGGGAGCACGAGGTATTGAAGCACGCCGTTACTTTTATCCTTCTCTTGATGACGTAGCTTGCCTGAGTCCTGCCCAGGTTCACCACAAAGGTAAGCAACAGTCTAATGCACAGTCGCTTGCGTCGCGTATTCTCTGCCTGCCGATCTACCCGGGTCTGACGTCCCAACAGGTGGATGTCATCTGTGAGACCGTCAAGGAAAGTCTGGGCCACGTTGGCATAGCCTTCGGCATGCCTGGCTGCACCAAGGGAGAGGACCAATGTCGCACCAAGCCATCACCAAATTAATAGTTGAAGAACAGACACGTCAGGCTGGCAAGCTAGTTACGGGTGTCGAGCTGGAGCAGTACATCGATAAGCTGCTCACACAAGCAGAGCTCGTCTCGCATTGTGAAGGTCAGTACTGCTTGGGCTTCATCGCCTTCTATTGCAACCGACCCTCAACGGGCTGTGCCTATATTAGCCTTTTCATTGTCGCGCCTGCATGCCGGGAGCGGGGGATCGCGGGAGTTCTCCTTTCACATGTTGACGTCACCGCTAAAACACGAGGTTTCAAAAAAATAGAGCTGGAAGTTAATAGAAATAATAGCCGCGCCATTCATTGGTATGACAAAGCAGGCTTTACTGTCGTTGCGGAGCATGAAAATGCATACCGGATGTCGCGCCCGGTAACATGATGAGTGCAGTGGTTTATTAGGTGACAAGAGAGGGAACGACCATGTTCGATTGCATGAGTATAGAAAAATTTGACCAAGAAATACGTGAAAGGGGCTGGGTTGTCTTCGAGAAGATTTTGCCAGACGAACTTACTCAAGCCTTACGAGAGGACAGTCTGAAATGGATTGATGTCTGTAGTAAATATCAAATAAAAAATGGAATCAATACTTCCGGAGACGGAACCGCTCACCAATGTATTGGTGGCAATGACAGTATTGACCGATTCATCGATATGCATCTTTTTCACAAATATATTGCCCGGTACTTTGATGATAAGCCCTATATTTGTAACTGCTGCACTCCCATCGGGGGATTTCCTGGGGCTAATATTTACGTTCATCAGGTGCATCGTGACGTTCGTACATTTATTCCCGGTTATCATCTGCGTCTTAATATGTTGATAATGTGTGATGATTTCACGCTCGAGAACGGGGCAACTTACGTGCTCAGCGGTTCACACAAAACAGAGGGGCGGCCCGATGACGATGTATTCGAGCGTCAACATGAGCGTATTGTCGCACCGGCTGGTTCTGTCAGCCTGTTCAACTCTGCGCTTTGGCATCGAGGCGGCCATAATGCCACTGATCGCAAGCGGGTAGCGCTAACTATCGGCTATGGTCGTCCCTTCGTTAAGCCACAAATGGACTACGCAAGGATGCTGGGGGAAGACTATGGCCGAGGATTGTCTCCATTAACCCGACAAGTCCTCGGCTACAATGCACGAGTGCCGGTCTCGCTTGATGAGTGGTATCGCCCGGTAGCTGAACGCCTTTACCACGCGGATCAGGGCTAAGGCCTGGAGACTGTCAGTATGCAATATTGCCATGAATTCCTCGCCGCTCTATCCAGACGGGCAGGTGGTAGTTACTACCTTTTCGACACCGAACGCTTTCGTAGCAATTTCCTTGGCTTTCGACAGGCACTACGGCGTTACGTGTCATGTGCTGAAGTGGCTTATGCCTTCAAGGCCAACTATATGCCGGCGATCGGTGAGATTCTCCGTGATGAGCATGGTATGGGGGAGGTGGTCTCGCGGTTCGAATATGACGTGGCGAGCCGCTACCTTGACCCGGAGCGCATAATCTTCAATGGGCCGGTCAAGCGCAAGGAAGATCTTCGGTATGCCCTTACCCGAGGTTCTCACGTCAACCTCGATGCCTTCAGCGAGATCGACCAACTGCGGGAACTGGTCGGCGAGGGGGGGGCATGGCGGGTCGGGCTTCGTATTTGCTTCCCTCATGGTGAAGGGACTAGTCGCTTTGGTTTTCACTGTGATAATGGAGAGCTGAACCAAGCGTTGAATGCTTTGGCTAAGCTGCCAGGTGTTGAAGTCAACGGTTTGCACTGCCATTTCTCCACGCGTGATAGACGAGCTGAAGATTTCGCTCTTCGAGTCGAGCGTTTGATGGCGGTCGCCAAGAGACTAGCATGTCGATATTCGATTAAGACAATCAATATCGGCGGAGGGTTTTTCGGTTCTCTGCCGGAGGCATTGAGGCAGGGCTTCAGCGTGCCTATTCCCGATGCTCAAGCCTATGCAGCTGCTATTGGTAAAGCCTTCTCAACCGGTTTGACATCGGAAGAACTAAAGCTGATTGCTGAGCCCGGTATAGCTTTGGTCGGGGATACCATGTCGCTAGTGGCTGAGGTCATCGAAGTGCGTGAACGGTTTGGTTCTCTTCACGCCGTGATTGATACCAGTGTCAACGCTGTAAATCCTACCAACTCACGATTGAAGAGCCCTTGTTTCAGCATCACGAAGTGCCGAAGAAAAAAAAGAGTAAGCCGTTATCGGCTCGTTGGTAATACGTGTATGGAGCATGATGTAATTGATTCTGACTTTACGGGGAGCTTGGCGTCAGGCGACTTCATTATGTTTGCTAATCGTGGTGCATATTCAATTAACTATACGCCAGCTTTCATCACCGCCCCACCCGCAATATTCGATTTGCAAGGCAACCTGCTCAAAGCTGCAGACAACAGCGATAGTATCCTAAGCACTTACCGGACTGACGATTCTCGTGTTGTAACCATCCAAAAGGCATGTCCATGAACGTGTTGCTGAGCTGCGTCGGGAGACGAAATTATCTAGTCGAATATTTTCGTGAAGCTCTTCAGGAGAGGGGGCGAGTTGTAGCGGTCAATTCCGAGGCATTTACTTCTGGTATGGTCGCCGCCGAGCGATCCTATATTGTACCTCCCATTCATAGTGATGCCTATATAGATGAGCTATTGAAAATCTGTCGTATGGAGCGTATCGGCCTCCTTTTGTCGCTATTCGATATCGATCTTCCGGTTATCTCTACTGCTCGGCAGCGCTTCGCTGATCTCGGCATCGTGGTAGCTGTGAGTGAGCCCTGGGTGGTAGAAATGGCCAATGACAAATGGCATACCAGTCGCTTTCTGGCCAAGAACGCTATCAACGGTCCCCGTACCTATCTGGGGCTCGATATGGCTCTGGTTGCACTGCGGAGAGGCGAAGTCGATTTTCCGTTGATGGTTAAACCACGTTGGGGCATGGGCTCGCTCTCGATTCACCGCGCTGACGATCAACAGTCGTTATGCTTTTTTCATCACCTGACCAGCAAACAGATTGCGGAATCCTACCTAAACGTACTCAGCGGCCACGACCCTTCTCGCTCGATCATTATCCAAGAGATGATTAAAGGCGAAGAGTATGGTGTCGACGTGTTCAATGACCTCGAAGGTGAGCACCTTGCCACTGTGGTCAAGCGAAAACTGGCGATGCGTGCTGGTGAGACTGACAGTGCCGAGACAGTTTCGCACACTGAGGTAGCCGGCGTCGCGGAACAGCTCGGTAAGTTGCTCCGTCACCGTGCCAATCTCGATGTCGACATCATGTTGTCTCACGATGGCGGCTCACCCTGTGTACTTGAATTCAATGCCCGTTTCGGTGGTGGTTACCCATTCACTCACCTCGCTGGGGCGAATTTTCCCCGTGCTCTAATCAGCCTGGCAGAGGGCCGGGCACCAGATGCCGCCTGTCTCACGGCCAAGTTCGGTATCCGGGGTGTCAAGAGCCTCGTCCCGTTGGTGTGCCGTGCTACACCGGTTAACGGTGTGGCCCTATGATTGTGTCACTGCTAAGGCAACTGACCGAAAACTTGAGTCATCGGTTCGGAAGCCGCGATCAACTTCTCAAGATTATAGCTAATACCGGTTGGCTGTTCGGGGATCGCATCCTGCGGATGGGAGTGGGCCTTGTGGTGATGATCGCTATCGCTCGCTACCTTGGTCCTGCCGATTTCGGTCTTTTGAATTACGCCTTGGCGTTTGTCGCTTTGTTTACCGCCATAGGCAGCTTGGGGCTTAACGAAATCGTTACTCGCGAGCTCATCGTCGAGCCCAGCTCGGCGGCTGAGATTCTCGGCACTGCTTTCGTCCTACAGTTAATTTCCGGAATTTTAGCTAGCCTCCTGATTGCCGTGGCAATCGTCTGTGTGCGTGACGACCCCATCGGACGTAGTCTGGTGATTTTGTTAGCCCCGCTTGTGATCGTCAAGTCATCTCAGGCGATAAAAGCTTGGTACGAATCGCGACTTGAATCCAAATATGTGGTGTGGGTCGAAAACGGTGTCTTTCTTATCTTTGCTGTCGTCAATCTTTGTCTCATTCTGCTTCAAGCTCCGTTGCAGGCTTTTGCCTGGGCCCTAATGATTGAGGGAGGGGTAGCGATCATCGGGCTACTGGCGATGTTCGCCTGGCGTGGCGGGGCGCTAGTAGGCTGGCGATTTCGACTGCACCGAGCCGGTCGGTTATTGGCAAATAGCTGGCCGTTAATCCTCTCGGGCTTGGCAATAATGGTGTATATGCGCATCGACCAGATCATGCTGGGGCAGATGATAGGTGACGAGGCTGTCGGTATCTATACCGCTGCCACTCGGATCAGCGAGGTATGGTATTTCATTCCAGTAGCTATCGTCGCGTCCGTCTATCCTGCCCTGATGGAAGGCAACCAATTGGGACGTCGGTACTATTTGAAGCGTCTCCAGACGACGTGCGACTTCATGGTCTTGTTGGCTTTTGCGGTTGCAGTGCCCATGACTATACTTTCTTCCTGGGCAGTGGTTTTGTTGTTCGGTCCGGGATACCATGAGGCAGGGCCGGTGCTTGCGATTCATATCTGGGCGAGTGTTTTTGTCTTCCTTGGTCTCGCCACACATAAGGGCTTTTTAGTCGAAAATCTACAGCGCTTATCGCTTTACCGCACCCTGCTTGGCGCTGTAATAAATGTCTTTCTTAATCTTGTCTTGATTCCTCGATACGGTGTTTTGGGTGCTGCTGTAGCAACGGTTTGTGCCCAAGCGCTGCCATCATTACTGCTCGACATTCTAGATAGCCGTACCCGACATTTTTGGATGATATCCATCAAAGCGCTTTGTTTCGTGAGACATCTTTTACCTTGGGTTGCCATGTGGAAAAGGGAGGCCAAGTGAATATACTTCCAGAAAACTGTGCGCCAGTGCTGATCACTACCTATAGTAGACACCAGCATTTACGTCAGACCATAGAAGCACTGAAGCGCAATGACTTGGCCGAGATGACCGATCTCTACATAGCATCTGATGCCGCCAAGTCACCAACCGATAAAGAGGCGGTCGATACTGTGCGCCGCTATCTTGGATCCATTGACGGCTTCCGTTCGGTTACGCTGATTCAGCGATCGTACAACTTTGGCCATCCTGCCAACCAGGACACGGCCATGGAGCAGATCTATCGTGAGCATGACCGGCTGATCTATCTTGAGGATGACGTTCTGACAGGTCGTGGGTTCCTGCGTTTTATGAACGATGGTTTATCGCTTTACGAAACTGATGATGCCATACAAGCTATCTGCGGTTATCTCTGGCCTCTGTCGATTCCTGAACGCAGTGAACCATTATTGCTTAGTGCCTTCTGTGCATGGGGATTTGCCGTATGGCGTGACAAGAAGGGATTCGCTAGTCACACCCCCGATCTGCACCGGGAGTTCCTCAAAGACCGCACTCTTTATCGTCGCATGAATCATGCTAGCCCACATCTTTTGCCTTTGGTGAGGAGGTGCGCCAATGGGGAGATCGTTGCCGGAGATGTGGAGTGGCATCTTTACTTGCTAAAATATAAAAAATTCGCCCTTTTCCCGCCGCTTTCGCTGGTTCGGAACCTTGGCTTCGATGGCTCCGGTATGCACTGCGCATTCGATGAAAGACTTTCCTGCCAGGTTTATCTAAATACTCGTATCGAAATGCAGCGCTTACCTATATTGGAAGAATCTAGTGAAGCTAGCCGCGCTCTTTACCGCTATTTCGGTGGTCATCGTCGACGTTTGAGAAACTCAATTTTGATGTTGATAAGCCGACTGCTTCCCGCGGCTGTCTATCGAAAACTATACCGAATGGCCAGCGAATTAAGAGTAATCCGCCGAAGAAAGCGCAGTGAGCAACCCTGGCGAACGACATCATGAGGCACCGATTTTCTAGGCCTGATCTAGTAAAGGTTGTGTATGCGTAAAGGCGAATGAAACGTACTAGCTATAGGCAGGGAATGATAATGAAAAAAGCGCTGATTACCGGTATCACAGGGCAGGACGGATCCTATCTAGCCGAATATCTCCTGGAAAAAGGGTACGAGGTTCACGGAATAAAGCGACGAGCATCACAGTTTAACACTCAACGGATCGACCACCTCTACCAGGATCCTCACGACGATAACCAACGGTTGCGCTTGCACTACGGTGATTTGACCGATGCCTCCAATCTGATCCGAATCATGGAAGAAGTTCAGCCGGATGAAGTCTACAACCTCGCTGCACAATCTCACGTGGCGGTCAGCTTCGAGTCCCCTGAATATACCGCCGACGTGGATGCCTTGGGCACACTGAGATTGCTTGAAGCGATCCGTCTGCTGGGCCTCGCGCGGCGGTCTCGCTTCTATCAAGCCTCTACTTCCGAGCTGTATGGTCAGGTTCTGGAAATTCCTCAGCGAGAGAGTACACCTTTCTATCCACGTTCTCCCTATGCCGCCGCTAAGCTCTACGCCTATTGGATTACAGTCAATTATCGCGAAGCCTATGGCCTCTATGCTTGCAACGGCATTCTTTTCAATCATGAATCACCTAGGAGAGGCGAAACCTTCGTCACCCGCAAGATCACTCGTGGCTTGTGTAATATCGCCCAAGGTTTGGATAGGTGCTTATATCTCGGCAATCTTGATGCCCTGCGCGATTGGGGGCACGCCAAGGATTATGTGCGAATGCAATGGATGATGTTACAACAAGACAGCCCTGATGACTATGTGATTGCAACTGGCCATCAGGTCTCGGTGCGCGACTTCGTTCGCATGAGTGCACTCGAATTGGGTATTGAATTGAAATTCGAAGGCTGCGGTGGCGGAGAGGTGGCGATCGTGGTGCACGTGTCAGGAAATAAGGCGCCGGCGGTAATTCCTGGCGACGTAATAGTTCGTGTCGACCCTCGCTATTTTCGTCCCACTGAAGTCGAGACTCTATTGGGAGATCCCAGCAAAGCCAAGCGTCAGCTGGGCTGGGAGCCGGAAATCAGTCTGCAGGTGATGTGCTCCGAAATGGTTGCTGAAGATCTCAAGATCGCCCAGCGTGATTCTTTACTCAAAGGGCATGGCTACAGCATACCGTTCGCCATGGAGGGCTGAGCATGGGTCAGAATAGAATCTCTCGAATCTTTGTAGCCGGCCATCGCGGCATGGTGGGCTCTGCGATAATACGCCACCTGCGGGTACTCGGGCAGTACCAGCTACTTACGGCTGATCGTAGCGAATTGGATCTGTGCTGCCAGGCGCAGGTGGAGGAGTACTTCCGAGATCACGATATCAATCAGGTCTATTTGGCTGCCGCCAAGGTGGGAGGCATCCAGGCCAATGACCGTTATCCGGCTGATTTCCTCTATCGCAACTTGATGATCGAAGCGAACGTCATCAACGCGGCCTATAATGCAGGAATCGATCGTCTTCTATTTCTTGGTTCCTCTTGCATCTATCCGAGAATGGCGGAACAACCAATGCGAGAGGAAGTGCTACTCAATGGACCGCTTGAACCCACTAATGAAGCCTACGCTATTGCCAAGATTGCCGGCATCAAACTATGCGAGAGCTATCAACGTCAGTACGGTTGCGACTTCCGTAGTGTCATGCCTACAAATTTATACGGCCCCGGCGATAACTTCCACCACGAGGACTCTCACGTCATACCAGGGTTGTTGCGGCGGTTTCACGAAGCCCAACAGCTTGGCGCCTCGACGGTTACCGTTTGGGGGAGTGGTACGCCACGCCGCGAGTTTTTGCATGTGGACGATCTGGCTATAGCCAGCGTACACGTCATGAACCTGCAACGAGAGCGTTATGCCACTCAGACCACGCCGAGGCGGTCGCACCTCAACGTCGGCACGGGCCGTGACTGTAGCATACGAGAGCTCGCTGAGCTGATCGCACAGATTACGGGTTTCGCGGGTGAAATGCATTTCGATGCCAGTAAGCCCGATGGTACACCGCGCAAAATGCTTGATGTCTCGCGGCTCCAGGCCCTGGGCTGGCAGCCTCGTATTTCGCTCTCAGAAGGCCTGCACGATACCTACCGTTGGTATCTTTCTCAGCTCAACGCTGACCGAGGCGTCTACAACAGCGGCGCATGTGCCATCCGAGGAGCATGATCATGATCACACCCGTCATTCTTGCTGGGGGCAACGGCTCGCGGCTCTGGCCGCTGTCGCGTCAACTGCGCCCAAAACAGTTCCTGCCCCTAACGGGAAGTTTAAGCATGTTGCAGGAAACTCTGACCCGCTTGATACCGCTCGAGCAACATCCACCTGTGGTGATCTGCAACGACGAGCACCGCTTTCTTGTCGCCGAGCAGTTGCGCCAACTGGACATTGTGCCAGCCTGTATCCTGCTCGAACCGGAAGGACGAAACACCGCTCCGGCCATTGCTTTAGCGGCGCTTCAGCAGTTAGAGCACGACCCGTTAGCACTTCTTTTGGTACTGGCTGCTGATCATCGCATTATTGACGAGACGGCTTTTCATGAGAGCCTGTTGCCGGCCCAGACGCTAGCTCAACAGGGATGCCTTGTAACCTTTGGTGTTGTGCCGACTCATGCCGAAACCGGTTACGGCTATATTCAGCGTGGTGACCCCCAGGGTGACCATGGCTTTTGCGTCAAGCGGTTCGTCGAGAAACCGGATCGAACCACCGCCGAAGATTATCTAGCCACCGGTGATTACTACTGGAACAGCGGGATGTTCCTGTTCCAAGCGAGCCGATACCTCGAGGAGCTCCAGCGCTTCCGGCCAGATATACACGATGCCTGCCGGCGAGCCATGGCTGGTGCCATTCACGACTTGAACTTCATTCGTCTCGACGAGGCGGAGTTTCTCCACTGCCCCGCTGACTCTATCGATTACGCCATTTTAGAGCGTACTGCCAGTGCCAGCGTCGTGCCACTAGCCGCTGGCTGGAGCGACATAGGTTCCTGGTCATCACTGTGGGAGGCATGCCCGCAGGATGCGCAGGGCAATGCCGTACGAGGTGACGTGCTCATACACCAAAGTTATGACCTAATGGTGCACGCCGAGCATCGCCTAGTTGCCACAGTCGGGGTAAAGGATCTGATTGTAGTAGAAACCAAGGACGCGGTTCTTGTAGTTCATCGAGATCGTGTTCAGGAAGTCAAGCAGGTAGCAGAACGTCTAAAGGAAGAAGGGAGACCTGAGTACCGTTGGCATCGTGAGGTTTATCGTCCTTGGGGCGTCTACGACTGTATCGACCGAGGGCAACGCTATCAGGTAAAACATATTACTGTGAAGCCTGGCGCCAAGCTGTCGGTACAGATGCACCATCACCGTGCTGAACATTGGGTGGTGGTATCCGGTACAGCGAAAGTCACTAATGGAGAATCAAGCTATTTAGTCTCTGAAAACGAATCTACCTACATACCTATCGGCCGTGTCCATGCACTGGAAAATCCCGGTGTAATTCCACTTGAAATCATTGAAGTTCAGTCGGGTAGTTATCTTGGTGAGGACGATATCGTGCGGCTCGAGGACCGCTACGGTCGCCAATCATGCTGATCGGAGTTTGGGACGAGAAACGCCGCCCACCTAAAGAAACAAACTAACGAAAAAGGCAGGGAAATCATGGATATTACCGTAACCGATCTGGAGCGACATCGTCGCAATACGCGACTATACGAACGTCTGCTTTTTAGTGTGAGAAGTCAAATACTTATTGGGGTCAGTCTCGGTTTCTGGTTGCAACTGATGATGGGGACAGGGTTAGATGGTTTTTGGTCGAATATGACCCGTGAAAGCATTGGTCTTATTGTCGCTTCTGTTTTGGTCTATTGGTTGTCTATTACCACAGTTTATCGGCTATCCCGGTTTCCCGGTACCAAGGCATACTTATTCATTCTTCCGGCAATAACCTTGAGCTTTGCCATTGCCTTGCTCATATTAAAGATGATTGGATTAGAGCTGACGCGCTCCTCGTTGGCTCTTAGCTACATGACAATTGTGACTTACTGCCTAGTAGAGTATGCTATCGATGTGCGTCTGAGGCGACTTCGCCTAGCCGTTTTGCCCCATGGCCGGGCTCCAGCACTTTGTCAGCACAGCGGAGTCGACTGGCAATTGCTGCAATGCCCAGACTTAGGTCAAGCCAGGGTTGATGGAGTGGTTGCTGACCTTCGCGCGGACTTCCCCGCTGAGTGGAAGCGCTTCCTTGCCAACTGCACCATCCACGGAGTGCCGGTATATCACGCTACCAGCGCCCATGAAATGATCACCGGGCGTGTACCACTTGATTATCTCTACGAGAATGAATACGGGAGCCTCACCCCGCAGGAAGACTATGCACTGATAAAGCGTGGCCTCGACACAATTGCTGTAATAGCGCTGTCGCCGCTTTTACTGCCGGCGATGGTTCTGATTGCATTGGTAATTCGCCTAGATAGTCCAGGCTCTGCGATCTTCACACAGCTTCGGATGGGCTATCACTGTCGACCATTTATTGTTTATAAGTTTCGTAGCATGTATGTAGATAGCGAGGGAAAGGGATTCACCGAGCTAGATTGCGATCCACGTATCACCCGAGTCGGCCGAGTGATTCGAAAGTATCGCCTCGACGAATTGCCTCAGCTATTTAATGTGCTTAGAGGAGAGATGAGCCTGATAGGGCCACGACCAGAATCAATGATGCTTACCGATGTTTATGAACGTGATGTCCCTTTTTTTCATTACAGGCATCTTGTTCGTCCCGGCATTTCCGGTTGGGCCCAAGTGGAGCAGGGGTATGCCGTTGAAAGAGATGGTATGATTCGAAAATTAGAATATGATTTTTATTATATTAAGCACTTCTCTTTCTGGCTCGATGTGTTGATAGTCCTCCGTACGATTAAAATCCTAGTAACTGGATTCGGTGCCCGCTAGCCCTTTGTCGGGTAATTGCAAGTCGTGTGCCCTCGTTAAGAAGGGATGAAAAATGAAGATTCTGTTGGTCCATAATCATTATGGGGAAGAGGCCCCAAGCGGGGAAAACCTTGTCTATAAATTGGAAAGACAGATGCTTGAATCGGCTGGTCATGAGGTCAAGGTGTTTGAGCGATTCAGCGATGAAATACGCTCAAGGGGCCGACTAGGGATGCTTCAAGGTGGGTTGGCAACCCCTTGGAACCCCTTTATGCAGCAGCGAATAAAAAGTATCATCAGTGAATTTAATCCCAATGTAATGCATGTCCACAACACGTTTCCTCTTATTTCTCCTTCCATATTCTCGGCTGCTTCCGGTACGGCGCGAGTTCTAACTCTACATAACTACCGTCTTTTTTGTCCAGCTGCTATTCCAATGCGCCAGGGAAATGTTTGTACGGCTTGTCTGGACAAGAAAAGCGTGCTGCCAGCCTTACGCTACGGCTGCTATCGAAACAGTAGGTCGGCTACTTTGCCCCTGGCAACCGGAGTGGCACTGCATAGATTGTTAGGAACTTGGCAGCGAAACGTTGAGGCCTTTATTGCTCTTACCGACTTCCAGAGCCGGTGCATGGTGGATGCAGGGTTACCTAGTGAAAGAGTTCATGTAAAGCCAAATTTTTATCCTGGAGTCCCTATGGTCATGCCATGGGAGAAGCGCATCGCTCGAGCTGTATTCGTTGGGCGGATCAGTGAGGAAAAGGGAGTTGCCGATCTTATACAAGCATGGTTGGCTTGGGGTAAAGATGCACCTGAGTTAGTTATTGTCGGTGATGGAGAACTACGTCAGGTCTTGCAGGCGTCGGTCATGGATCTGGGAGCAAATCATATTCGTTTTGTAGGGCAAGTTAGTTCGCGAGCTGCTCAACAATATATCAGGGAGAGCCAGCTCGTAATTATACCGTCGCGTTGGTTTGAAGGGTTCCCTATGGTATTGCGAGAAGCAATCGCACTCGGGACACCGGTATTGGTGTCTCACCTAGGCCCAATGCCTGAGTTAGTGAAGGAGGGTGGCGGGCTAGTGTTCCAAGCGGGAAATCCACAGGATTTGCTTAAAAATATCAAGTCTTTATGGGTGGACAAGTCGCGTCTTGAGAAAATGTCGAAAATCTCGTTAAGAACGTTTGAATTTAAATATACGGAAGAAGTCAACTATCGCTCGCTGATGGAAATCTACCAGCGAGCTATAACGATGTATGATGAATCGTTAATTGCGAGGCGAGAACAATGAAAGAAGTTACCATGGGGTATGCTGTCGATGCTCTTTCCGTTGAGGAGAGTATCGATGAAATTTATTATTTTCTACGTCACGCTCAGCGCTTCGATGTAGGCGGGCGTCACGGGTCGAAAACCTACCAATGCCGATGGTTGGCCTGCCTAAATCCGCACTCTTACGCAGTGGCCAAAAATGACACGCATTTTGAAATGGCCCTTTCAAACGCTGATTGGCTGGTCGGTGATGGTGTAGGCATCGTAATAGCATCCTGGGTACTGGGCGGTCGGCTTCGTGTGAGAGTAACGGGATCTGATATTTTTTACGGTTTGACCGAGAGATTGGCTAACTCAGGTGGAGCGAGGGTGTTCTTTTTAGGCTCTGCCGAGGATACCCTACAGCTCATCAAAAACAGGATGAACCGAGAATACCCCAATATCGAGGTGGTAGGAACCTATTCACCACCTTATAAGGATTTTTACTCCTCTCATGAAATCGATGAAATCGTGGCGACTGTCAATGCAGCCAGGCCGGATGTGCTCTGGGTTGGGCTGACGGCCCCTAAGCAAGAAAAGCTCATCCAGGCATGTCGAGACAGATGGGATGTCACGTTTGCAGGGGCTATCGGAGCCGTCTTTGACTTCTATGCGGGAAAGGTCCATCGATCCTCTCGAATATTTCAACGCTGTGGCCTGGAATGGCTACCACGCTTGATTCAGCAACCTCGGAGGCTTTGGAAACGCATGTTAGTGTCAGCTCCAATTTTTCTCTGGGATCTTATCCGGGCTCGTGTGAGTCGCATTGGTTGATACAGTCAGAGCGAAATACACGGCATTTTATGTCGACAGGTGTATCCTCGATGACCTTAAAAAGTATGCTCTGGCTGGTCGTTTTGGCGACCTCCGCCTTAGGATCTATGCCTACTCTGTCGAAATTCGGTGGGGTGAGCTTGAGCGGTGTGATTACTGCTGGCGTAGCATTGTCTGCATTAATAGTTTTCTTGCTTAAGCCTATGCTGTATAAAAATTCAATAAAGGCCATCTTGGCCGTTCTGGCTTTTTGGATATTGAGCTTGGGTAGTTATTTTGGTTTCTATCCGGAAGTTCAGAAAGGTATTCAGAATTATCCCATAGTGTGGGGCGGCATGCTGTTTTTATTACTTTCTTTTTCTAATTCTTATTTTTCCCATAATTCGGTGGCAAGTGTTTCAAAATTGCTGATAAGGTTGTGCGGCTGGCTGTATTGTATCACTCTATTGTTTATGTATTTCCATGAGGGAGTGGACCCAGCAGGTGCTTTGGCCGGTATCTTTTTTTTCTGCTTTGCGCTCTCTGAGTTATATCACGGAAAGCAAGGGTCGATTTTTTTGATTGTATGTATTCTTGTAGTCCAGATTTTGATGGGTGCTCGCATAGTTATTATCGCCGAAGTGTTTATTTTTTTCTTTGGGAATATTTTGTTGTATGGATTGAAAGAAAGGCCATATGATTTTATGAGAAAGTCTAGCAGTAAAGTTTTATCGATAATGGCAGTTCTCGTGGGTGTTTTTGTAATAATGCATACGGGTTTTTTGGATAAGAGTATAGCGGGTGGCGACCAAGCTCTCGTAATTGGTGGTGTGCAATTCAATACTTCTGGAAGGATGTACATGTGGGGAGTGGTGCTTGATTCGGCTTTAGCGTCTCCTTGGCTAGGGCATGGCACGCCTGGGCCCGCAATAATGTTAGAGACGCCGCGTTGGTCGCATCCCCATAATGACTATTTGCGTATATTTCATCAATTTGGTGTTCTTGGTTTAATAATTTGGTCTGTGTTTATTTGGCAAGGGCTGAAGCATTCTCGGTTTGCAGCAAAATTCTCTCCGGTGCCAGAAGGCAGGCTGCTGTCCAAAGCTGCTTATTTTTCTTTGATTGGTCTTTCGCTCGCAATGATTACTGATAATCCTATCGTATATAGTTATGTGGTGTATCCGATATTTGCATTGCTTGGCGTTGCGTTTTCTTATAGCGCCAACTGTAAATAGAATTATATTTTAATTATTTGGCAGTCATTTTTCATCCTGTTTGATCTATGTGGGGTCAGCGCCCTGGTCATCTTCGATATGTGTTCAAAAATCAGGATAAATAAAACCTTGAGTAGGAGAGGACTATGGCTGTGCTGATCACGGGGGGGGCGGGTTACATTGGTTCGCATACATTGGTAGAGCTGTTGCAAGAAAACTACGACGTCGTAGTTCTAGATAACTTCGTGAATGGTTCTCGTGAGGCCGTGCGTCGTGCCGTAACTATGATCGGTGGAGAGGTTCGCTTAATTGAAGGAGATGTTCGTGACCGGCAATTGTTGAACCGCCTTTTTGCAGATCATTCCATTTCAACAGTGATTCACTTGGCCGGTTTGAAAGCAGTGGGCGAGAGCGTAAGGCAGCCACTAGATTATTATAGTGTTAATGTACAGGGAAGTTTGGTGCTATGTCAGGCCATGCAGGATGCAGGGGTGCGTGAGCTAGTGTTTAGCTCTTCAGCTACCGTGTACGGAGTTGAAGCACCGGTTCCCTACCGTGAAAGCATGCCGCGAGGCCTTCCTTCCAACCCTTATGGCACGACGAAGGCTATCGTTGAACATATGCTTGAAGATCTTTGCCAGGCCGATCCCAGTTGGTCGGTGGTTTTCCTTCGCTACTTCAACCCGATAGGTGCGCACCCTTCGGGTGAGATTGGGGAGGATCCACGCGGCATACCTAATAACCTCATGCCTTTCATTTCTCAGGTGGCAGCGGGCCACCTATCAGAGCTTTCAATTTTCGGTAATGACTATCCGACTGAAGATGGTACCTGTGTGCGCGATTATATTCATGTCGTCGACTTGGCTATCGGTCATGTCAGCGCTCTGAAGTGCCTGTCTTCCCCCGGTTTATATATTTATAATCTTGGTACAGGCCGAGGGGTTTCGGTGCTGGAGATGGTTGCAGCTTTTGAGTCATTAACTGGAAAGCGAGTGCCGTACCACTTTGCCGCCCGCCGAAGTGGTGATCTCGCAGCTTTCTGGGCCGATGCTGATAAAGCGAATAGAGAATTGGGCTGGCGTGCAAGGCGAAGCCTCACTGATATGCTAAGGGATACCTGGCGTTGGCAGCAGCGACACCCGGCGGGGTATGGTGCCCCCTAAAATGAGACTGTCGCATTAGGCGATACATGCAAGCAGCATGAAATAGAGGAAGTGGTCAATGCCTCTCTTTCGGCTATGCTAAAGGTTGATCGTAGATGTTTTGTAACATTTAAATAGGTGTGGGCTATGTATGATTTTATAAAAGCATTGATAGGTCATTTATTCATGCCGCTACCAATCATGGTGGCGGTTTTTGTTTGTGGCGCAATATTGATTCGCTGGGGGAAAATTGGACTTGGTAATTTTCTTAGTTTACTGGCAATGATAGGTTTGTTACTACTGAGCTGGGGGCCTGTGGCGGATAGGCTGCTAGCGCCCCTTGAGGAACAGTTTGCTCCTTTGGATGCTTTGTCGGTGGATTCGGAAATTCACGGTGTAGTCGTATTAGGTGGTGGGTGGAGTCCATGGCTCAATGCATCTGACGTTGGCCGACTCAACGACAGTTCTGCCATACGCTTGATGGAAGGCATGCGCATTTGGCAACAGCACCCCGACTTGTTGCTGATCGTTTCAGGCACCAGCCGCCGCGAAAGCATCGCCCCTATCGCAGAGGGCTATGCACGTGTCGCCAAGGGTTTTGGTGTTCCAACCGATCAATTGCTGCTACTTGATCGTCCGAGTGACACCCGACAAGAAGCGCAGGCGGTACGCGAGGCTCTGGGAGAAGGCGCGAGAGTAGTGATTGTCACTTCGGCCTCTCACATGCCACGATCAATGCATCACTTCCGCCTAGCCGGCCTCAACCCGCTGGCAGCTCCAACCCACTATCTAGCTGGCCATGACAGCCGAGCCACCCTGGGATACTGGATACCCGCGTCACGCCACTTACGTAAGAGTGAGAGAGCATTGTATGAATGGTTGGGTTGGGTGGCAGCGCAATGGGAGGCACCTTGAGTTCCTAGCCAACGTGAGTCCGATAGAAATCGAAGACATCGCATCATGAGCCGGAAGAACCCGGTCCCTCATGATGCCTCGCCAAACAAGGAGGTGAAGAGAGCTCAAGGTCCTCAATATCCTCGTGCTGCAGCGCTTCCAGCACGGCCTGCTGCAAGAGGGGCAGGTAGGAGTCCTCCAGGTTGCGAGCCGCCGAAAGCAGGGTCAATTTACCCTGGCGCGCATAGCGCATGAGTGGGACGAGGCACTCGGGATGGTCTCGCAGCTCGCCGCGATAGCGTACCGTGAAGACAGCCGTGGAGATCTCGCCCTCATGTAGCTGGCGCCGCAACAATGTCGACGGCGAGGCGCCGCGATACCAGTCCGTCAGGTTGAGACTCTCGCGGCGCTTGCCGCGAGGCCAGAGGCGGTCAACCAGGACCCGGGCACCGTCGGTGGGTTCGCTCGGACTGTAGATTCGCTTGAGTACGATCTCGTAGCTCACACCGTCTCCCTTTGTGCTGTTGGTTTCTCACCTAGTCACCCGATGACAACCTTTCCAGAGCAGCCGTGGCGTGGGCCTGCCAATGGCCAGGCAGAGCGGCGGCGCGCTCCAGTGCCTGGCGAGCCCCACCGGTGTCGCCCTGGGCCTGAAGTGTCAGGCCCAGATTGAGCCATGCCACGCCCAGGTCGTCTCGCTGCGCCACCGCGGAACGAAAGGCTTCGATGGCCCCTTCGCGATCCCCTGTGGCATGACGGGCGTTGCCCAGAGCGAAGTAGCCCATGCCGGAGTGAGGGAAGCGCTCGACGAAGGCCGACCAGGCGGGCAGCGTGGCGTCGGCATCCTGCACCTGTTCGAACGCCGCGATGGCCTGCAGGGCACGCTGCTCGCCGATACCGCTTGGCAGTTCGCCGGGCTTCAGGGCCACGAAAGCCCAGCGATCGCTTCGGGCCCAGGTGGCATCGAAGCGGCGAAACGACTCGATACGCTCTGCCTCTTCGCCACTGTGCAGAGTCAGCTCCCTGGCATCCAGATCGTAGCCGATGGCCACGGCGTAATGCCACATCGGCCAGGCAGGAAGTGAGAGATTCTGCAGCACGATCACCGGATGACCGGCGGCGATCTCGGTCAGCAGGGTGTCGAACGAGTCGTTGAGCACGAAGGGAATGCGTCCATGACGCCTGACCGTGGCCAGCATCTCGGGCTGTACGCTGCCTTCACGTCCCGGAATGAATACCTGCGGAATGAGCGTCTCCATGGGCACGTCCACGCCATCGTGATTTAGCACCATGGCCAGCGCGGCGGGGCCGCACTGGTACTCGCGCTGGGCGTGGAAGGGCACGTCTTCCACCCAGGCCTGGCGAGGCAGGGTCTGGGCAGTGCTCTCGGCCAGGCGCGGCGTGGCGGCACAGCCGGTCAACAGCAGTAGCCCCAACAGCAGAACGCCCGCAAGGCGGGCGTTCCGGAGGGGCCGATCGATACGGCCTTGCATGGTGACGTTCGTCCTCAGCGGGTGAAGGGGAAGACGTTGGTCAGACCCAGGATGTCGGTAACCAGCAGTACGATGAAGACGACCAGAAGGGCGCCGACGACACCGGCGCCTGCCGGCAGCTGCTCGAGCTGTTCTGCCATTTGATGCGCTTCTTCGTCGGAGAGCGCGGCCACACGAGCGTCGACTTCGGCCAGGTCCACGCCCTGGGCGATGAGCTGCTCCTGCACCTCGGCGCGGGACAGGATCTCATTGATACGCTCGCGGTCGGCATCGGCACGCTCGGCGGAAAGGGCGGCCTGAGTCGAGATGAGTTCGCTGGTGGGCAGCGGGGCGGCCGAGACGGAGACGCTGCCGAGCACCAGGGCCAGAATCAACAGCGGGCTGAGAAAGCGGCGGAGTGTTTTCATGTTCAGTGTTCCTTCTTCTTGGGCTTCCGGCTCTTGAATGATCCACGCTAATCGGGCGCAGTCGTGTTGTTGTGCTCCAGCGATGCTTAATAAGTATAAGCAAAAAGCGCATGCAATTTCATGCCCTTGCATTACATTTCGCGACTACCTGAAGAATGTGGCCGCAGCGGGGCACGAGGCGCCCAAGAATCCCGTCCATGGTGGCATCGACGGCCAACGATTGCCGTCAGCCCACGCGATAGGAGGAGGGCATTTCGGCCAGTAGGCCGCGACCGCCGGCCAGGGTCAGCGCCAGGTCGTGCAGGCTTTCCCACAGCGGTAGCTGAGCGGCGCCCTTGATCGAGAGGTCGAGGCGCTGGGCGAAGAGCAGCAGCTTGTGCAGCCGCTTTCTGGGTAGGCGCGCAATGGCCTGCTGATAGGCGGGGCGGCGTTTATCGAAGATGGCCGGCTTCTGCGCCTTGCAGGCGTGCTCGAAGCTCTGGCCCTGATCGAGGTGTTGGTGCAGCGAGAGCAGGGTACGCAGCTCGCGGGTCAGGGCCCACAGCACGATGGGCGCCTCGATCCCCTCGCCGCGCAGGCCGCGAACGATACGCGAGACGCGCTCGCGTTCGCCCTTGAGGCAGGCATCGGCCAGGGTGAAGACATCGTAGCGGGCGCTGTCCTCCACGCCGCCGGCGATCTGGGGTGGGCCGACACGAGTGCCGGGTGGCAGTAGCAGGGCGAGCTTCTGCAGCTCCTGATCCGCCGCGAGCAGATTGCCTTCGGTGCGGTCACCGAGCAGACGCGCGGCATCCAGGTCGAGGGAGAGGCCATGACGCTCGGCGCGGTCGCGTAGCCAGAAGCCAAGGCGGGAGGCGTCGACCGGCCACACCGGCACGAACAGCCCCAGCTTGTCGAGCGCCTGGAACCAGGCACTCTTCTGCTGACGGAAGTCGAGCTTGCCCATGCTCACGAGCAATACGTTGTCGCGGGTACCCGGCGCATCGGCGTACTCCTTCAGCGCCTTGCTGCCTTCCTGGCCTAGGCTTTGGCTGCCCAGGCGCAGTTCGATCAGCTTGCTCGAGGCGAACAGCGACAGGCTGGCGGCGGCTTCGTGCAGCCGGCCCCAGGCGAAGTTGCCCTCCACGTGCAGCACCTCGCGCTCCTCGATGCCGTGCGCGCGCGCCGCATTGCGTACGGCGTCGCAGGCTTCCATGTGTTGCAGCGGCTCCTCGCCGGCAACGATCACCACCGGGGGCAGTTTCTTGCCCAGCGCCTCCGGCAGCTTGTCGGCAAAGACCTTCATACGCGTGAGGCCATGTCAGCGGGTTTCCAGCGCGCGCAGGCGATCGAACAGGCGGCGCAGGGCCTCGTGACGCAGCTCCTGACGCGCCTCCTCGCGTATATCGTCCTGGGCCAGCAGGTTGTCGTCACTGACGGTGAAACGGGTCGATACCTCCAGGCGCTGCTGGGGAAGGCGATAGGCACCGTCACTGCGCCGCTGAACGGAAAACGGCACCGCAAGCGTCATTTCCCGCTCCTGGGGGCCGCTGTCCAGCACGCTCAGCTGGCGCTCGCCAAAGTTCTCTGGCCCCAGATTGAGCACTAGGGGGGCATTGGCGCGCACACGTGTGCCGAGCGACGAGAGGCGTTCTGTCGTGAGCCGGGCCAGTTCGCTGTCGCTGCCGGCGACGGCAAGCTCGTCTATGGTCAGCTCCGGTGAATCGAAACCGCGCAGGCGAAAGCCGCAGCCCGCCAGGGCCAGGCTGGCACCAGCGGTCACGACCAGGTTGAGAAATCCACGTCGCTGCATGAGCGCTCCCATTCGATCCGTGTCAGCTGACCACGATGTTGACCAGCTTGCCCGGTACCACGATCACCTTGCGTACCGTCTTGCCCTCGGTATGGCGCTGGACGTTCTCTGCGGCGAAGGCTTCGGTCTCGATGGCATCCTTGGGCGCGTCGGCGGCCACTTCGATACGGGCGCGCAGCTTGCCGTTGACCTGTACTACCAGCTCGATGGTGTCGCGCTCGAGGGCCGACTCATCCAACTGCGGCCAGGCAGCGTCGATGGCGGGTTCCGCATGGCCCAGCTCGCGCCACAGCGCATGGCAGGCGTGGGGCGTGATCGGGGCGAGCAGCAGCACACAAGCCTCGATGGCTTCACGAGCCACGGCCAGACCCAAGGGGGACGTATCGTCGAACTTCGAGAGCGCGTTGCTCAGCTCCATCACCGCCGCGATGGCGGTGTTGAAGGTGGTGCGTCGGCCGATGTCGTCGCTGGCCTTCTTGATCGTCTCGTGGGTCTTGCGCCGCAGTTCACGCTGAGCGTCGCTGAGGGCATTGATATCCAGCTTGCCCGGCTCGCCGGCCTCGAGGTGTTCGACGACCAGGCGCCACAGGCGCTTGAGGAAGCGGCTGGCGCCTTCGACCCCGGAGTCGGACCACTCCAGCGACTGCTCGGGCGGTGCGGCGAACATCATGAACAGGCGCACGGTGTCGGCGCCGAAGCGGTCGATCATCGACTGCGGGTCGACACCGTTGTTCTTGGACTTCGACATCTTCTCGATGCCGCCCATCTCCACCGGCTCACCGTCCTTGATCAGCACCGCACTGACCGGGCGACCCTTGTCGTCGCGCTTGACCTCCACGTCGGCGGGGTTGAACCACTCCTTGCCGCCGTTCGGCGTCGTGCGGTAGAAGGTCTCGGCGATCACCATGCCCTGGGTGAGCAGACGCTGGAACGGCTCGTCGACCTTCACCAGGCCCAGGTCGCGCATCAGCTTGGTGAAGAAGCGCGCGTATAACAGGTGCAGGATGGCGTGCTCGATGCCGCCGATGTAGAGATCCACCGGCAGCCAGTAGTCGGCACGCTCGTCGAGCATCGCCTCCTGGTTGTCGGCACAGCAGAAGCGGGCGAAGTACCAGGACGACTCCATGAAGGTGTCGAAGGTATCGGTCTCGCGCACCCAGCCGTCGCCCAGCTCATAGAACTCGGGCATGCGCTTGAGCGGCGAGCCGGAAGCGTCGACGGTGACCTCCATGGGCAGGGCGACGGGCAGCTCCTCGTCGGAGAGCGGCACGGTCTGGCCTTCGGGGCCGTACTTGACCGGAATCGGCGCGCCCCAGTAGCGCTGACGGGCCACGCCCCAGTCGCGCAGACGGTAGTTGGTCTTCACCTCGCCGCGACCCAGCTCGGCGAGCCTGCCGGCGATGGTCTCGAAGGCGGCGTCGAAGTCGAGGCCGTCGAACTCGCCGGAGTTGATCAGCCGGCCATATTCCACGTAGGCGCCTTGCGAGAGATCCGGCGCCTGGCCGCTCTCGTCGGCAATGACCGCCTCGATGGGCAGGCCGTACTTGGTGGCGAACTCCCAGTCGCGCTGGTCGTGGCCGGGAACGGCCATCACCGCCCCGGTGCCGAACTCCATCAGCACGAAGTTGGCCACATAGACGGGCACCTCGCGGCCGGTGAGCGGGTGCACGGCCACATGGCCGGTGGCCATGCCGCGCTTCTCCTTGGTGGCCAGCTCCGCCTCGGAAGTACCGCCCTGGGCGCACTCCTCGCAGAAAGCGGCCAGCTCGGCGTTGCCTTCCGCCGCGGCCTTGGCCAGCGGATGAGCGGCCGCCACCGCCACGTAGGTCACCCCCAGCAGCGTATCGGGACGAGTGGTATAGACCGACAGCGGCTCGGCCGCGCTACCGTCGGCAGCTTTGATATCAAAGCTGAGCTCCACGCCGCGCGACTTGCCGATCCAGTTGCGCTGCATGGTCTTGACCTGCTCCGGCCACTCGATCTTGTCGAGGTCGGCGAGCAGTTCATCGGCGTAGTCGGTGATGCGCAGGAACCACAGCGGGATCTCCTTGCGCTCCACCAGCGCGCCGGAGCGCCAGCCGCGGCCCTCGATGACCTGCTCGTTGGCCAGCACGGTCTGGTCCACCGGATCCCAGTTGACGGTGGACATCTTCTTGTAGACCAGCCCCTTCTCCACCAGCTTGGCGAAGAACCACTGCTCCCAGCGGTAGTAGCTGGTGTCGCAGGTGGCGAACTCGCGGCTCCAGTCGTAGGCGAAACCCAGCGCCTTGAGCTGGTTACGCATGTAATCGATGTTGTCGTAGGTCCACTTGGCCGGCGGCACCCGGTTCTGGATGGCGGCGTTCTCGGCCGGCATGCCGAAGGCGTCCCAGCCCATGGGCTGCATCACGTTCTTGCCCTGCATACGCTGGAAGCGCGAGACCACGTCGCCGATGGTGTAGTTGCGCACGTGCCCCATGTGCAGCTTGCCGCTGGGGTAGGGGAACATCGACAGGCAGTAGAACTTCTCGCGGTTGGCGTCTTCCACCGCCTTGAAGCACTGGTTCCGGTCCCAGAACTGCTGGGCGTCGCGTTCGATTTCAAAGGGCTTGTACTGTGCGTCCATCGGCTTTCGAAATGACCTTAGAGTGTACGGGCACGGCCGCGCCGTGCGGGTGCGCAGAAATTGTCCGGCGTCATTCCCGCTCGGCAGCCGTACGATAAAACGTTGAACTGACGGCGGGATGGCGTCTAAATGGTAACCAAGGATACCCCAGTAGGGCATGCCCGGCCATGCCCGGCCCATGCCGAAACCGGTTCGAGGAGATGACCATGAGCGAACGTCCCGACTCCCATCGCGAACATCGGCTGCGCGAAGGCTACGAGCGTATGCTGTCACGGCTGCGTGAGGGCGCCGACGACCTGACCTGGGAGAACCTGCAGCAAGAGCTGGACGAGGCCGTGGAGTTCGAGGCCGAACTCGAGGAGTTCACCAAGGACGAGCTGGCCCTGCTGCGCGCCTGGGTCGAGCGCGACCTTATCGACATGCGCCGCTACCTGCGGGCTGGCGGGCGTGGCGTAGCCGCCTGGCTGGGTATCGATCTCGACCAGCTCTCGCGCAAGGTGGTGGATTCGCTGTTCTCCATCGCCGACCGCAGCATCGTCGACAACGAGCGGCTCAAGGAGGATCTGGAAGCCGCCCGGGCCGATTACTGCGAGGGCGAGGTGGCAGCCCCCGGGCGCATGGCCTGCGTGCACTGCGATGCGGTGGTCGATCTGGAAGGCGTGACCCGCATCGAGCCCTGTCACCAGTGCGGCCATCGCTACTTCTATCGCGTATCGCAGTGAGACGTCAGAGCCAGGCATCGAGCAGCATGATGGCCCCCACCACCAGCGCGCTGAGCACCAGGGCGTAGCCCAGGTTGAGGCGCATCATGCGATAGCCGCTGACGCCGTAGCGCCCCTGCAGCGACAGGTTGATACCCGACAGCGGCCCCACCGAGGTGCCCACGGCCCAGGAGGCCAGCGCCGTGAAGGCGAACAGGGTCGGTTCGCTGCCGCGCAGATCCAGCATCGAGGCCAGCACCGAGACACCGATGATCGGGTGCAGGCCGGCCACGGCGCTGAGCACGATGGCCAGAAAGCTGATCACGGCCTGAAGCGCGCCAAAATGGGCGAACAGCCGCCACTCGCTGCCGGTGGCGGCGGCCACCAAGGTAGAGAGCCCCAGCGTCAGCAAGCCCGCCGAGAGGAACAGGGCGATCTCGCCGCGCATCGCCGGCAGCCGTGTGAGGGTGTGCTGACGCACCCGGTGCCAGGTCCAGCGCGGCCCGGCGGGCAGATTGCTGGCCAGCGCCACCGCCGGCAGCAGGAAGGTGATGATGCTGACGATGCCGAGCGCAGGCGTCAGCTGGAAATGGAACAGCATCACTAGAGCGGCCATGGCCACCGGCATCAACAGGCTGCGCGGGGAGAGCGAGAAGCCTGCCACTTCGGCCAGATCGAAACGGCGCGACAGCTCGATCGTGGTGAGTGCCCCGCTGATCAGCGCCAGAGGCAGGCCGATGGCCAGTACCCTTGAATACTCCATGCCCGGTGCCAGGGTCATCACCACGCCCATGGAGGCGAAGAAGGGCGACCATAGTGCGGCACTGGAGAGGCCGCGATTGAGCGCCAGCAGCTGAGGTGTGGTCAGCGCAGCGCGCCGGGCCAGACGGTCGCCGATCATGAACACCGTCGACAGATTGAGGATGGTGCCGAGCAGGTGAACGCCGAGCCAGGTGCCCAGGGTACCTCGGCGGCCGGTAATCGGGCGGCCCAGGGGCCGCGACGAGCCGCTGCGGTTTCCGATCAGGCCGATGAAGCTTACGCCGACCAGCATCGCCACCACGTAGGTGTTGCCGCTGGTGACCGCCGGCCAGGCGACCTGCGCACCATAGTGCCAGCGTGAGACGATCAGCAAGCCCAGCCCGATGATGGCCAGCGCCCCGGCCTGCCAGCGGGTACGCCGGGGAATGTCGCGCCACAGCAGCAGCGTGGCCAGCCACAGGGCATAGCCGACTCCATGCGGCAACAGCACGACCCCGGTAAAGGCAAGAATCTGCTGCATCAGCCCAAGCAGGATCAGCACGCCTGCCAGGGCATGGCGCAAGGGCATCGGTGACGAGTCGGGTGGGGACACGATGGCGTGGGCTCCGGCGAGTCGGGATTCTTATCTTCTGATTTATGAGCAGTCTAACAATATCTTCCTATCCCCCGCGACTCGCCGTGTCGCGCGCCTCCTCCAGCAGGGAGAGCATTGCCCGCGCGGCGTTGGAGAGCGTGCGGCTGCGGTGCACTAGATAGCCCAGGGAGCGGTAGATGGTCGGATGCTCCACGTCGAGTTCGTGCAGTTCACCTATCACCATTCTTTCCGGCAGCAGGCTCCAGCCCAGGCCGATGGCTGTCATCATCTTGAGCGTTTCGAGATAGTTGGTGGCCAGCGCCACGGGCAGGGTGAGGCCGGCAGCGGCGAAGCGCGACTCGATCAGCGTGCGGGTGAAGGTCAGCGGGCCGGGGAGCACGGCATCGAAGGCGCACAGTTCATGCAGCGTAAGCCGCCCATGACCGGCCAGCGGGTGGTCGTGGGCACAGACGAAGCACATGCGATCCTGCCACACGGGTACCACGACGAGCTGCGGGTCCGGGTGCGGCGCCAGGGTCACCACGGCGATCTCCAGCTCGCCGTCCAACACCCCCTGATAGGCCAGCTCCGAGTCGAGGAAGCGCAGGTCCATGCGTACCTCAGGATGGGCCTCTGTATAGGCCTTGAGCAGCGGCGGCAGGCGGTGCAGGCCGATATGGTGACTGGTGGCAAGCGTCAGGCTGCCTGCCACCTGACCTTCGAGATTGGTCAGGGCACGCCGGCTGTCGTCCACCATGACGAGGATTTGCCGGGCTCGGGGCAGCAGTACCCGGCCCGCCTCGGTGAGGGTGACGCGGCGGCCGATGCGATCGAACAGCCGCGCGCCGATCTGGTCTTCCAGAGTGGCGATGCGCTTGGAGACCGCCGGCTGGGTCAGGTGCAGCTGCTCGGCGGCGCGGGAGAAGCTGCCGCTGTCGGCCACGGCGAGGAAGGCTTGCAGGCTTTGGGTATCCATTTCTCTTTTGTATTCCTTTATGGAATCCAATGAATAAATAACATGAATTGCTTTTATGGGCGAGCCGCGCAAGACTGCAATCACTCGGCCATGGCGATGCAGGAAAGGAGTAGCCTTGGCATGTCGGGGCTTTGCCGGCGACAAGGTCTTCGAGGAGGCGCTGTGAATCCATCCCTGGACGCTACATTTGCCATCCATGGCAAATGACCTCCTCTCCGACCTGTCCCCGGCGCCCCTCGGCGAGTCCTGCTGCAATGGCTCGTGAGGCAAAACGTACGAGATCGGCGAACCTTGGGAAGCGCTGAACAAATCGCCGAGCGAAATGAAGCGCAAGGCGCACGGAGCACAGGAACCGGAGCATATGGGGTATATGTGAGGATTCCGAGCACCGCGCAACGTAGCGATTCGCTCGCGTAGGCATTTGTGCAGTGTTTCCCCAGACCGGACAGGCAAAGGGCCATAGAGCCCGGGAGAACGATATGGCAGGCCAGACGCTTTACGACAAGCTGTGGTCGCAGCACCTGGTGAAGGAGCGCGACGACGGCACCGCACTGATCTACATCGACCGCCAGCTGCTGCACGAAGTGACCTCGCCGCAGGCCTTCGAGGGGCTGCGTCTGGCCGGGCGCAAGCCGTGGCGTCTCGACGCCAACCTGGCCACGCCGGACCACAACGTGCCGACCACGGTGAAGGAACGCGCCGAGGGTAACGCCGGCATCAAGGACCCGGTGTCGCTGATCCAGGTGCAGACGCTGGACGACAATTGCGTCGAGTTCGGCATCGAAGAGTTCAAGATCAACGACCCGCGCCAGGGCATCGTCCATGTGGTAGGGCCGGAGCAGGGCGCCACCCTGCCGGGCATGACCGTGGTCTGCGGCGACTCCCACACCGCTACCCATGGCGCCTTCGCCGCGCTGGCCCACGGCATCGGCACCTCCGAGGTGGAGCACGTGCTCGCTACCCAATGCCTGCTGGCGCAGAAGATGAAGAACATGCAGGTGCGTGTCGAGGGCAAGCTCGGCACTGGCGTCACCGCCAAGGACGTGGTGCTGGCCATCATCGGCAAGATCGGCACCGCCGGCGGTACCGGCTATGCCATTGAGTTCGCCGGCAGCGCCATCCGCGACCTCTCCATGGAAGGCCGCATGACGGTGTGCAACATGGCCATCGAGGCCGGCGCCCGGGTCGGCCTGATCGCGGTGGACGACACCACCATCGAGTATCTCGCCGAGCGTCCCTTCGCTCCCCGGGGCGAGCAGTGGCAGGCCGCCGTGGCCGACTGGCGCAATCTGGTTTCCGATGCGGACGCCGAGTTCGACAAGGTGGTGGCGCTGGACGCCGCCGAGATCGAACCCCAGGTGAGCTGGGGCACCAGCCCCGAAATGGTCACCGGTATTTCCGGCGAAGTGCCCGACCCGGCCGAGCAGGGTGACGACACGGTCAAGCGCGGCTATACCCGTGCACTGGAGTACATGGGCCTCGCGCCCAAGCAGAAGATCATCGACATCAAGCTCGACAAGGTCTTCATCGGCTCCTGCACCAACTCACGCATTGAGGACCTGCGCGAGGCGGCCAAGGTGGCACGCGGCAAGAAGGTGGCCGACTCCATCAAGCTCGCCATGGTGGTGCCGGGCTCCGGCCTGGTGAAGCGCCAGGCCGAGGCCGAGGGGCTCGACAAGATCTTCATCGAGGCAGGCTTCGAGTGGCGTGAGCCGGGCTGCTCCATGTGTCTGGCGATGAATGCCGACAAGCTCGGTGCCGGCGAGCACTGTGCCTCCACCTCGAACCGCAACTTCGAGGGCCGCCAGGGCTACGGCGGGCGCACCCATCTGGTCAGCCCGGCCATGGCCGCCGCCGCCGCCATCGCCGGCCATTTCGTCGACGTGCGTCGTCTCGACGCACAGCCTGTCGCAGAGGAGGCTTGAGCCATGAGAAAGTTCGTACGCACCGAAGGGCTCGTCGCACCGCTCGACCGGGCCAACGTCGACACCGACCTGATCATCCCCAAGCAGTTCCTGAAGTCGATCAAGCGCACCGGCTTCGGCGTCAATCTGTTCGATGAGCTGCGCTACCTCGACGAGGGGCAGCCCGGGCAGGACTGCACCCAGCGTCCGCTCACCCCGGATTTCGTGCTCAACCAGTCGCGCTATCAGGGCGCCAGCGTGCTGCTGGCACGGCGTAACTTCGGCTGCGGCAGCTCCCGCGAGCACGCCCCCTGGGCGCTGGAAGATTTCGGCTTCCGCGTGGTGATCGCGCCGAGCTTTGCCGACATCTTCTACAACAATGCCTTCAAGAACGGCCTGCTGCTGATCACCTTGCCGGAGGACGTCGTCGACCGACTGTTCCGCGAAGTGGAGGCGAACGAAGGCTACCGCCTCGACGTGGATCTGAAGAATCAGCGGGTGATCACCCCCTCGGGGGAGATCCTCGAGTTCGAAGTCGACGCCTTCCGCAAGCACTGTCTGCTCGAGGGCCTGGACGACATCGGCATCACGCTGCAGGACGAGGACGCCATTCGCGCCTTCGAGGTGAAGCATCGCCAGGCCCGGCCGTGGCTGTTCCGCGATACCGCTTGAACAAGGAAGCAATGATGACACGCAAGATTCTGGTACTGCCGGGTGACGGCATCGGCCCCGAGATCACTGCCGAGGCCAGCCGCATCCTCGCCGCCTGCCAGGCCCACGGCCTCGACATCGAGATCGAGGAAGGGCTGGTCGGTGGTAGCGCCTATGACGAGCACGGCGAGCCGCTGCCCGCCGTGACCCTGGACAAGGCCAAGGCCGCCGATGCCATCCTGCTCGGCGCCGTGGGCGGACCCAAGTGGGACAAGCTCGAGGACCTCTCCAAGCGCCCGGAGAAGGGCCTGCTCGGCCTGCGCAAGAACCTCGGCCTGTTCGCCAACCTGCGCCCGGCCATCACCTACCCGCAGCTGGCCAGCGCCTCCAGCCTCAAGCCCGAGCTGGTGGCCGGCCTCGACATCATGATCGTGCGCGAGCTCACCGGCGGCATCTACTTCGGCCAGCCCCGCGGCATCGAGGTGCGCGACGGCCAGCGCGTCGGTTTCAACACCTACGTCTACTCCGAGAGTGAGATCGAGCGTATCGGCCGGGTCGCCTTCGAGCTGGCGCAGAAGCGCGGCAAGCGCCTGTGCAGCGTCGACAAGGCCAACGTGCTCGAGGTCACCATCCTGTGGCGTGAGGTGATGGAGCGGCTGGCACCCGAGTACCCCGACGTCGAGCTCTCGCACATGTACGTCGACAACGCCGCCATGCAACTGGTGCGGGCACCCAAGCAGTTCGACGTGATGGTCACCGGCAACATGTTCGGCGACATCCTCTCCGACGCCGCCGCCATGCTCACCGGCTCCATCGGCATGCTGCCCTCGGCCTCGCTCAACGAGAGCGGGCAGGGCATGTACGAGCCGTGCCACGGCAGCGCGCCGGACATCGCCGGCAAAGGCATCGCCAACCCGCTGGCGACCATTCTCTCGGTGGCGATGATGCTGCGCTACTCCCTCGGCGAGCCCGAGTTCGCCAGCCGCATCGAGGCTGCCGTAGGCAAGGTGCTGGACGACGGCCTGCGTACCGCGGATATCGCTTCGGAAGGAACGCGTACCGTCTCCACCTGCGAGATGGGCGATGCGGTGCTGGCGGCTTTCGAGTCGGCCTGACGGCCGTTGAGCATTCTTCGTCTCTAGCTCTTGCGCCCGGGCCCGCCTGCGAGGTGGGGCCGGGTCATGTATACTATTGGCCTCATTCTCTTCAGGAGGACTTCACATGTTGAAAGTCGGTTTCGTCGGGTGGCGCGGCATGGTGGGCTCCGTGCTCATGCAGCGCATGCAGGAGGATGGTGATTTCGACGGCATCGAGCCGATCTTCTTCACCACCTCCCAGGTCGGCAAGCCCGGCCCGGATATCGGCGTCGACGTTCCTCCGCTCAAGGATGCCACCGACATCGACGAGCTCAAGGCGTTGGATGTCGTGATCACCTGCCAGGGCGGCGACTACACCAAACAGGTTTACGGCGACCTGCGCGGCAGTGGCTGGAAGGGCTACTGGATCGATGCGGCTAGCACCCTGCGCATGGAGGACGAGGCGACCATCGTGCTCGACCCGGTCAACCGTCGTGTCATCGACGACCAGTTGGCGCGTGGCGCGAAGACCTTCGTTGGTGGCAACTGTACCGTCAGCCTGATGCTGATGGGGCTGGGCGGCCTGTTCGAGGCCGATCTGATCGAGTGGATGACCTCCATGACCTATCAGGCCGCCTCAGGCTCCGGCGCCAAGCACATGCGCGAGTTGCTGCTGCAGATGGGTGCATTACGCGATTGCGTGGCCGATGAGCTGAACGATCCCGCCAGTGCCATTCTCGAGATCGATCGCAAGGTCACCCAGGCCATGCGTGGCGGCGACTTCCCGATCGATAATTTCACTGCGCCGCTGGCCGGCAGCCTGCTGCCCTGGATCGACACCAAGCTCGACAACGGCCAGAGCCGCGAAGAGTGGAAAGGCAGCGTCGAGACCAACAAGATTCTGGGTATCCAGGACAATCCGGTGCCCATCGACGGCATCTGCGTGCGCATCGGCGCCATGCGTTCTCACAGTCAGGCCTTCACCATCAAGTTGAAGAAAGATGTGCCGATAGATGAAATCGAGGAGCGCATCGCCAAGCACAACGAGTGGGTCAAGGTGATCCCCAATGACAAGGAAGCCACCATCGCCGGGCTGACGCCCTCGGTCGTTACCGGTACCTTGAGTGTCCCGGTTGGCCGTCTGCGCAAGATGAACATGGGCGGCGAGTACCTCTCGGCCTTCACCGCCGGTGATCAGCTGCTGTGGGGCGCGGCCGAGCCGCTCAAGCGGATGCTGAAGATCCTGCGCGAGCAGTGATCTTTTCGCAGTGCCAAGGACGGGGCATCTCCTAGGGAGATGCCCCGTTTGTATATGAGGGGAGGCTGCGATGATGAGTTGGCTCCCATGCGTATCCGCCGGGGTGGCGCAGACAGTGCGCAAATATGGTACATATTCCGTCATGTTCTAAACGTTGGCATTACAAGAACCGGGCGTTTCGTAAGCAAGCGGGCAACGCAAGGGAATTCGATGAGACGTAAGTTGTCACTGGCCATGCTGCTGTCGCTTTCGGCCGTCAGCCCACCGGCGCTGGCACTGGGTGTCGGTGAAGTCGATGTTCGCTCCACCTTGAACGCACCGCTGCGCGCTGTGATTCCGCTCACCGATACGGCAGGACTCGACCCCGAGCGGCTGCGGGTCAGCGTGGCAGGCTCGCGTGAATTCGAATCAGCAGGCTTGTTGCGTACCCCGCTTGCGGCCAGCGTGAGCGCCGATGTCGAGGTGCGTCAGGGGCGGTGGGTGGTGACGCTGGCCAGTGAGCGGGTGGTACGCGAACCCTGGATGGACCTGCTGCTGCGTTTCGACTGGCCCAGCGGGACGCAGCTGCGTGAGGTTACCCTGCTGCTGGATCCGCCGGACTACGACAGCATGCCGGTACTGGTCAGCGGTTCGAGCCGTCGCTCCCAACCTGTCGCTCAGGTCTCGGAGCGAGTTGCTCAGCCGGCTGGCGAGTCGGTTTCCCAGCTTGCCGCCACGCTCGCAAACCAACCCATGACGGCAGGCACCGCCTGGGTGGGCAGCGGCGATACGCTGTGGTCGGTAGCCGGGCGCCTGCGGCCCGACAGCGGAGTCAGCATGAACCAGATGATGGTTGCGCTGGTCGAGGCCAATCCGGATGTCTTCCCCTCGGGTAATATTAATGCCATGCGTGCCGGCCATGGCCTCGTCGTGCCGTCACGTGAAGCCATCGCTTCTCGCACCGGTACCCAGGCCGATCACATCGTTCAGGCGATGAACCAGGCCTGGGCCAATCGCGGCAGCGGCACTCCCGCACGCGTTCCCCTTGGGCCGTCGGCTCCTGTGGCTGAAAGCGTACAGGTGGCCGCCGCTGCGACCGAGGCAGTTGAGCGGGTCGCTGCGGCCGAACCCGAGCCGACACCAGCGGCTTTGGTCGATACTGCCATGCCTACGACGGCGGCTGGCGATACTGGCGATGCCACTCCGCGACTTACGCTGCTCAGTGACGAAGAGCTTGCGGCGGAGGCTGCACTGCAGGGCGCGGATGCGGCCGGCCATGCCCTCGATGCCGACGTGCTGTCGGCCCTGGGGGGCGGGGAGTTAGCGCTGGGGCAGGGCGAGCCGCGTCTTGCACTGCTCGAACAGCGCTGGCAGGAGAGCCATGCCGCGCTGGAAGAGGTGCAGGCCGAGCGCGACACCCTGCAGCAGGAGCTCGGAGAGCTGCGTGATGAAGTCGAGACGATGCGCGAACAGCTGGCGGCCCTGCTCGCCGATGGCAGGGCAGACACGGGCACGGGAATCGGCAGTGTCGTCGTGCAGCCAGAGGGTCAGATCGAAGAGACGCCCTGGTGGGGAGCCGTTCATCCCGCTGACATCGACCGTCATCTGCTGCTGGGCGGAGCCGGGCTAGCCGCGCTGTTGGGCCTGTGGCTCTGGGTACGTCGGCGTCAACGTCACACCGCGGCTGGGACGGGGAGTGTCTCCGTACCCAACATGGTACATGGCGTGCCGCCTGTCGACGCGATGCCGTCGCCGAGTCCGGCTGCCACCATGATGCCGCCGCTGGCGACAGCCATGAGCGTAGGCGACACCGAGGTGCAAGAGCAGGAGGCGCCGCGTCCGGCGATGCCGCAGGCTGAGGCCATCAGCGAAGCCGACATCTTCATGGCATATGGCCGCTACGATCAGGCCCGGGAAATGCTCGAGGCCAGTCTTGCCCGTGATCCCGAGCGCCACGACCAGCGCCTCAAACTGCTCAACGTCCATGTGGAGCAGGGGAACTGGCAGGCTGCCGAGGAAGAGATGCAGGTGCTCGCCGAAACCGGCGACTCCGCTCTGCTGGCCGAAGCGGCCAGATTGATGGCCAGACGCCATGCCGAGAGCGACCGCGCCGGTATGGACCGAGAGACTGATGAGTCGACGGTGGATGAGCCGTACGAGCGCCGTCACGCGGCCACGCCCATTGAAGGCATGCCTGGAGAGGTAACGGCTGGGGACGAGCCTGCGGCCGAGCCCTCTCGAGACGGTGGTGAAGCGCCGACTGATGGCGACGGTACGGCTGACGAAGTCGCTTTCCCGCCGCTTGCCCGGGATCGGGAAGCGACCGCAGGAGCTGCCGCTGCATATGAGCCGGGCGGCGATGGGCCGGCCGAGGAGCTACAGGCGCGTCCAGCGCAGCAGGCGGTGCCCATCGAGTGGGACGTCATCGACTATCGCCCCCCTCGTCTCGACCCGGAACCGGCTCCCAGGGTAGAGACGCCGATGCAACCGAGCATAGAGTTTCCTCGGATGGATGCGATTGACGACTCGCTGTCAGTCTCTGAAAGCGAGCCGTCCCCACGCGAGGAGTCTTCTCTTGATGAGGAGGAGCGGTGGGAGGTGGAGGAGGTGGCCTTCCCGCCGCTGGAGCGGGATAATGGCGCCACCCCGGACGAGTCTGTCCAGTGGGAGGAGCTGAGCGAAGCTCGCCGTTTATTGGAAAGCGGCGAGGTCGAACGTGCTCGTCCTCTGTTGCAGAGGTTGTCCCAAGGGGCCGAGTCGTCTCGCCTGCGTGAAGAGGTCGAGGCGCTGATCACTCATTATCGACTCTGACGGTGGCATGAGCCTTTTTCGACTTCTCGATGATCGTCACCCCCTGCGCGGCCGCTTGGCCATGGGGGTGGAGTACGACGGCAGTGCCTATTGCGGTTGGCAGCGGCTCAAGCATGCCGCTTCGGTTCAGGGTGAGCTGGAGCGAGCGCTGTGCAGGGTGGCGAGCCAACCGGTCACGGTGCATGCCAGCGGGCGTACCGACTCCGGCGTGCACGCCACCCGCCAGGTCGTGCACTTCGACGCCCCTGCGCCGCGTTCCGAGAAGGCCTGGGTGTTCGGTGTCAACGCCAATCTGGCGCGGGATGTCGCAGTGCGTTGGGTGCGTGAGGTACCCGACGACTTCCATGCCCGCTTCAAGGCGCTGGCGCGCCGCTATCGCTACCTCATTCTCAACCAGATGAGCCGGCCGGTGCTGGAGCGCGCCAACGTCACCTGGTGTCGCGACCCGCTCGATGCCGATGCCATGCATCGCGCGGCTCAGGCGTTGGTTGGCGAGCATGACTTCTCCAGTTTCCGCGCCGCGGGCTGTCAATCCAAGACGCCTTGGCGGCATCTGCATTTCATCGAGGTTCGCCGTCATGGCCCGCTGGTGGTCGTCGACGTGCAGGGCAATGCCTTTCTCCACCATATGGTCCGCAACATCGTAGGCGCGCTGGTCAGCGTGGGGCGCGGTGAGCAGGGGGAAGGCTATCTGGCCGAACTGCTGGCGCTGAAGGACCGTACGCTGTCCGACGTGACGGCACCGGCCTGCGGTCTGCATTTCGTCGACTCGCTCTACGACGGCGCCTGGGGGCTGCCACAGGAGCCGCTGGGCCCTAATCTGCTGGCCTTTCTCGGTGAGTGGACGGGTGAGCGCGAACTGCCGGACTGCCCCATGGTCGAATTTCGTCGAGGTCGCCCACTGGCTGTGGGTAACGGCGCCATGGACGAAGAGGACGACGCATGACCACTAATCTTGTGCTGCCCGCACGCACCCGGATCAAGTTCTGTGGCCTGAGTCGCGAACAGGACGTGGCCGATGCCGTGGCCGTCGGCGCCGATGCGCTGGGCTTCGTGCTCTGGCCCGGCAGCAAGCGTTGCGTCGACGAGGCGCGCCTTGCCGCACTGTCGGCACGGGTGCCGGCCTTCGTCACCCGAGTGGGGCTGTTCGTCGATCAGCAGCCCGAGCTGATCGCGCGTTGCGCCGAGCATCTCGACCTGCTGCAGTTCCACGGCGACGAGACGCCGGCGTTCTGCGCCGGCTTCGGCCGGCCCTGGATCAAGGCTCTGCGCATGCGCGACGACCTCGACCTGCACGCTGCCGCAGAAGCCTACGCCGGCGCCCAGGCCTTGTTGCTGGATGCCTATCGCCCCGGCGTGCCGGGCGGCACCGGCGAGACGTTCGACTGGTCGCGAATCCCCGCAAACCTGGCAAAACCTGTTATTCTCGCGGGGGGGCTCGGTCCGGACAACGTGGCGCAAGCCATCGAGCTTGTTCGCCCTTTTGCGGTGGACGTTTCCGGTGGCGTGGAAGCCGCGCCTGGGCGCAAGGATAGCGGTTTGCTGGCGGCCTTCGCCGCGGCAGTGGCTCAGGTCGACCGCACCCACCAGGCGTGACCCGTATCCATTTTTCCGGGCCTGGCCCAACACCACCCCCATTCCCTTATGGCGACCCTATGAGGTGTCTTTAGTGAGCAAGTTCAGTGACCTGACCCGACTGCCGGACGCCCGCGGCCACTTTGGCCCCTACGGCGGCCGGTTCGTTTCGGAGACCCTGAGCTTCGCCCTGGACGATCTGGAGAAGACCTACATGCGTCTTCGCGACGATCCGGATTTCCAGGCCGAATTCGACTATGACCTGGCCCATTACGTGGGCCGTCCCTCTCCGCTCTACCATGCGGAGCGATGGTCGAAGAAGCTGGGTGGTGCACGGATCTGGCTCAAGCGCGAAGACCTCAACCACACCGGCGCGCACAAGGTGAACAACACCATCGGTCAGGCGCTGCTGGCCAAGATGAGTGGCAAGCCGCGGGTCATCGCCGAGACTGGTGCCGGCCAGCATGGCGTAGCGACGGCCACCGTGGCGGCTCGCCTGGGGCTCAAGTGCGAAGTCTACATGGGCGCCGAGGACGTGCAGCGCCAGAAGCTCAACGTCTACCGCATGCGCCTGCTGGGGGCCACCGTGATTCCGGTGGAGTCGGGTACCCGCACCCTCAAGGACGCCATGAACGAAGCGCTGCGCGACTGGGTGACCAACGTCGACGACACCTTCTACATCATCGGCACCGTGGCCGGCCCGCACCCGTACCCCATGCTGGTGCGTGACTTCAATGCCGTGGTCGGCCGCGAGGCGCGTCGTCAGTCGCTGGAGGAATTCGGCAAGCTGCCCGATGCGCTGATCGCCTGTGTCGGCGGCGGCTCCAACGCCATGGGCCTGTTCTACCCCTTCGTCGAGGACGACGAGGTCGCCATGTACGGTGTCGAAGCCGGCGGCGACGGCGTCGACACTGGACGCCATGCGGCCCCGCTGGCCTCCAACGCGCCGCGCGGCGTACTGCATGGCAACCGCACCTACCTGATGTCCGACGAGGGCGGCCAGGTGTCCGACACCCACTCGATTTCGGCCGGTCTGGACTATCCGGGAGTCGGTCCCGAGCACGCCCTGTGGAAGGACGTGGGACGCGTGCAGTACGTGGTCGCCAACGACGATGCCGTGCTCGAGGCGTTCCGCGAGCTGACCCGTATCGAGGGCATCATGCCGGCGCTGGAGTCGGCCCATGCGCTGGCCCACGCCAAGGTGTTGGCGCCGACCATGCGGCCCGACCAGAACATCGTGGTCAACCTTTCCGGCCGCGGCGACAAGGACATCATGACGGTCGCCAAGATCGACGGCCTGGAGTTCTGACGATGAATCGAATCGACAAACGCTTCGCCGAACTCAAGACCCAGGGCCGCCGCGCGCTGATTCCCTATATCACCGCCGGCGACCCGGCCCCGCAGTACACGGTTGGCTTCATGCACGCGCTGGTGGAGGCGGGCGCCGACGTGATCGAGCTGGGCGTGCCGTTTTCCGACCCCATGGCCGATGGCCCGGTGATCCAGAAGGCCTGCGAGCGGGCGCTCCAGCACAAGGTGCGCCTGACCCACCTGTTCGAGATGGTGCGCGAGTTCCGTCAGACCGACGGCGATACGCCCGTGGTGCTGATGGGCTACCTCAACCCGGTCGAGCGCATCGGCCTCGAGGCTTTTGCCGACCAGGCCGCCGCGGCCGGTGTCGATGGCGTGCTGACCGTGGACATGCCGCCGGAGGAGGCCGACGAGTTCGGCCCCATCCTCAAGCAGCGCGGTCTGGCGTCGATCTTTCTCGTCGCCCCTACCACTTCGCGTGAGCGGGCCGCTACAATATGCGCCCATGGCGAGGGCTATCTCTACTATGTTGCGCTCAAGGGCGTGACCGGGGCCGCCACGCTCAATGCCGCCGACGTGGCCGAGCATCTGGCGCCGCTGCGCGGTCTGACCGAGTTGCCGCTGTGCGTCGGTTTCGGTATCCGTGACGGTGCCTCGGCCGCCGAGGTTGGCAAGGTCGCCGATGGCGTGATCGTCGGCAGCGCGCTGGTCAGCCGGATTGCCGACAACGCCGAGCGGCCGGAAGCGATTGCCGATGAGCTCAAGGCGGTGCTGAGCGAGATGCGTCAGGCCCTGGATGCGTTGCCTGCCCGCTGAGCGCGCCCTTGCCCTGCTAAAGATTCGACTCATGACGCCCGGCACGACCGGGCGCAACAGCATACGGAAGCCTTTCTGACATGAGCTGGCTCGACAAGATTGTGCCCTCCATGGGGCGGATTCAGCGCAAGGACCGACGGGCCAGCGTGCCCGACGGCCTGTGGCGCAAGTGCCCGAAGTGCGAGGCGGTGCTCTATCTGCCCGAACTGGAGAAGCATCACAACGTCTGTCCCAAGTGCGATCATCACCTGCGCCTGACCGCGCGCAAGCGTCTCGACTGGTTCCTCGACAAGGAGGGACGGGAAGAGATCTCGGCCGAGCTGGAGCCGGTGGATCGCCTCAAGTTCCGCGACTCCAAGAAGTACAAGGACCGCCTCAATGCGGCCCAGAAGGAGACCGGTGAGAAGGACGCCCTGGTGGCCATGCGCGGCAAGCTCGATGGCTTGCCCGTCGTCGTGGTGGCCTTCGAGTTCACCTTCATGGGCGGCTCGATGGGGGCCGTGGTGGGCGAGAAGTTCGTGCGCGCCGCCACCCTGGCCCTGGAGGAGCGCATTCCCTTCATCTGCTTCTCCGCCTCGGGCGGGGCACGGATGCAGGAAGCACTGTTCTCGCTGATGCAAATGGCCAAGACCTCGGCGGCGCTGGAGCGTCTGCGCGTGGCGGGCGTGCCTTACATCTCGGTACTCACCGACCCGGTATTCGGCGGTGTGTCCGCTTCACTGGCCATGCTCGGCGATCTCAACGTGGCCGAGCCCAACGCGCTGATCGGCTTCGCCGGCCCGCGCGTGATCGAACAGACGGTGCGCGAGAAGCTACCGGAAGGCTTCCAGCGCAGTGAGTTCCTGCTCGAGCATGGCACGGTGGACATGATCGTGCCGCGCGGCGAGATGCGCTCGCGTCTGGGGGGCGTACTACGCAAGCTGACTCACCAGCCGCCCAGCGGTCTCGAAGAGAGTCTGCTTCACGAGCCGGACCTGGTCGACGAGGCCGAGCGTGCGGCGGTGGAAGAGGGTGAGATCATCGAGGCGGCAGAGCTGGACACGTCGGAAGATGCCGATACCTCGACCTCATCCGAGGATGCGGATGGTCGGCCCGATGCGGCGCGCTGAAGGCTCGTGATGTCTTCGACGACGCGTACGCTGGATGCCTGGCTTGAGTACCTGGAGCGGGTGCACCCGGTGGGCATCGACCTCGGCCTCGACAGGGTGGCCGAGGTGGCCCGCCGTATGGGGCTACTCGATGAGCCTCTGGCGTCGCGCATCATCACCGTGGCCGGTACCAACGGCAAGGGTTCCACCGTCGCCATGATCGAGACAGTGGCACGTGCTCATGGGCTCTCCGTGGCTGCCTATACCTCACCGCATCTGCTGCGCTACAACGAGCGGCTGCGGTTCGATGGCAGCGAGGCAGACGACGCCGCGCTGATCGCCGGCTTCGAGGCCGTGGAGGCGGCGCGCCTAGCCGACGATCCCGTCAGTCTGACCTACTTCGAAGCCGGCACCCTGGCCGCACTGTGGCTCATCGCACGGCGCCGCCCCGATCTCGCTGTGCTCGAGGTAGGGCTGGGCGGCCGGCTCGATGCGGTCAACGTCATCGACGCCGATGTCGCCGTCATCACTACCATTGCCCTCGATCACGCGGCCTTTCTCGGCAATGAGCTCGAAGGTATCGGGCGCGAGAAGGCCGGCATCATGCGCGCCGGTTGCCCGGCCGTGCTGGGCAGCGGCGAGCTTCCCGCAAGTGTGCGCCAGTCGGCCCAGGAGCGAGAGGCGCCTGTCAGCGCCTTGGGGCAGGACTTCGAATGGCGGGTTGGTACGGCACAGGGCGGTTTCAGCTGGCAGGGAACCGCTTCCGACGGGACGATTCTAAGCCTCGACGACTTGCCCGATCCGGGGTTGCCGCTGGACAATGCCGCCACGGCCCTGCAGGCCCTGGTGGCGGCCGGCATTGCGCTCGACGAGCAGCGCTGTCGCGAGGCCATGCGCGATGTGCGAGTGCCCGGACGCATGCAGTGGCTAGGGCAATGGTGCCTGGACGTAGGTCACAATCCGCACGCTGCCGGCTACCTGGCTGGCCGACTCGCAGCGCAGCCATGCCGTGGGCGCACCTGGGTGCTGCTGGGCATGCTCGGCGACAAGGATGCCGATGGGGTGATCGAGGCGTTAGGCAGCGTGGCGGATGAGTGGGTGGCCGCCACCCTGGGTGGCGAACGTGCACGCGAAGCGTCGGAGCTGGCGAGCCGTATCGAGGCTCATGGGGGGAAGGTCGCTTATCAGGCGGCATCGCCCGAGGCCGGTGCCGAGTGGCTGGCCGAACGGTTGGCCGCCGACGATCGGGTGCTGGTCTGCGGCTCCTTCTTCATGGTGGCCGCCATATTGTCATGGAAGCAGGCACACGCGGCATAGCGGGGCAGGAGGGGATGATGAAATACGGAATGCGCGAACGAATCAGCGGGGCGGTCATCCTGATCGCCTTGGCCGTGATCTTTGTGCCGATGCTGTTCGACGAACCGGCTCCCCGCGACGAGCGCCCCCAGCCGGTTCTGACCATCGAGCAGCCGGTGCCGGTGGAGCGGCGTAACGTGCCCGACCCGCAGCCGCCGGAGAGCCTTGGCCAGATTCGCTCCCCCGGCACCAGTCCGGCCCCGACCGAGCCGGAGCTGCCTGTGGAGGGCGCGGAGCCCGGGGCGGCAGCACAAGTCGACCCGCAGCCGGCCGTGGCGGTTCAGCAGAGCGAGGCGAGTAGCGGTGCGCCACCGGCAGAAGCGCCCCGGCAGGATCCGATTGCCGATCTGGCCCAGGCGGCATCCGAGCGAGTGGCAAGTAGCCCGCCGGCTACATCGAGCCCCGAGCCTCAGTCCCCCCCGGCCACGACCGCATCGCCGGGCGGCGAGTGGGCCGTGCAGGTGGGTAGTTTCGGTGAGGCGGGCAATGCCGAGCGCCTGCAGGCGCGGCTCGAGGAAGAGGGCTTCCCCGTTTATAGCCGGCGGCGCGACAATAACATGACGACCGTTTACGTGGGCCCCTTCGACTCCTCGGAGTCGGGTGAGCGGGCCATGAATACGGTGAAGGAGCGCGCCAACCTTCAGGGTCTACTGGTCAGGGTAAGAGACTGAAACGATGACGCTGACCTGGATCGACTGGGGCTTTCTCGCCGTGCTGGCCGTTTCGACGCTGGCCGGCTTCATGCGCGGTCTGGTGCGGGAGGGCCTGGGGCTGGCGGCCTGGATCATCGCGCTACTGGCCGCGCGCTTGCTTGCCGAGCCGGTGGCCGACCTGCTTTCCGGTGTGATCGACAACGCCGACGGGCGGCTGGTGCTGGCCTTCGTACTGGTCATCCTTTGCGTGGTGCTGCTGTGCGGGATCGTCATCCGCATGGTGCATGCCGCGGTGGAGTGGGTCGGTATGGGCTTTTTCAATCGCGTGGCCGGCGCCTGCTTCGGCGTTGCCCGCGGTGCCGCGGTACTGGTGGTGGCTACCATCCTGATCAGCCTGACGCCGCTGGCCCAGCTGCAGGCATGGCAGGAGGCCGAGCTTCGCCCCACCTTCGAGCAGATGCGCGACTGGGCGGTGAGTCAGCTCGAGGCCTGGGAAGGCCGCGTGCCCGAGGCCCCCGAAGCCTGGCGTAACATGCCGCTGCCCGAGCGTCGCGATGCCGGCGAGCCCGAACCCGGCGCGCTGTGATTGCTCGAACCTTATTGTTCGAACCTGTGACTGCTTGAACTTGTGATTGTTTGAAATAGGCTTTTTTCAAGCCGGCTGCGGTCGGCACCCCTGCAAGCGAGGTAAGGTGGAATGTGCGGTATCGTCGGCCTTCTGGCCAAGCAGACCGTGAATCAGGCGATCTACGACGCCCTGACAGTGCTGCAGCATCGTGGTCAGGATGCCGCCGGCATGATGACCTGGAACGAAGGCCGTTTTCTGCTGCGCAAGAGCAATGGTCTGGTGCGCGACGTGTTCCACACCCGTCACATGGCACGCCTGAAGGGCAACCTGGGAATCGGCCATGTGCGCTATCCGACCGCGGGTTCCTCGAGCGAGGCGGAATCGCAGCCGTTCTACGTCAACTCCCCCTACGGCATCGCACTGGCTCACAACGGTAACCTGACCAACTCGGAGCAGATCAAGCAGGAACTGTTCTCCTCCGACCTGCGCCACATCAATACCAGCTCCGACTCGGAAGTGCTGCTCAACGTCTTTGCCCATGAGCTGGGCAAGCAGGGGCTGCATCTCTCGCCTGGCGACATCTTCGATGCGGTGCGCCGCGTGCACCGGCGCTGCCGTGGCGGCTATGCCGCGGTGGCGATCATCAACGGCGTCGGCCTGGTGGCCTTCCGTGACCCCCATGGCATTCGCCCGGTGGTGTTCGGCACCCGCGACGAGGGTAACGGCCAGGAGGTGATGATCGCCTCCGAGTCGGTGGCGCTCGACGTGGGCGGCTTCGAGCTGCATCGCGACCTGGCCCCGGGCGAGGCGATCTTCGTCGACATGAACGGCAACATCCATACCCAGTCGTGCGCCGATGCGCCGCTGCTGGCGCCGTGCATCTTCGAGCATGTCTACCTGGCACGCCCGGACTCGATTCTCGATGGCGCCTATGTCTACGGCACCCGCATCCAGATGGGACGCAAGCTGGGCGATCGCATTCGCAGCGAATGGCCCGACCACGACATCGACGTGGTGATCCCGATTCCCGACACCTCGCGCACCTCGGCCCTGGAGCTGGCACAGCATCTGGGAGTGACCTATCGCGAAGGCTTCATGAAGAACCGCTACATCGGGCGGACCTTCATCATGCCGGGTCAGACCCAGCGCAAGAAGTCGGTGCGTCAGAAGCTCAACGCCATCGGCGTCGAGTTCAAAGGCAAGAACGTACTGCTGGTGGATGACTCCATCGTGCGTGGCACCACCTGCAAGCAGATCATTCAGATGGCCCGTGAGGCCGGTGCCAACAAGGTCTATTTCGCCTCGGCGGCGCCGCCGGTGCGCTACCCTAACGTGTATGGCATCGACATGCCGGCGGCCTCCGAGCTGATCGCCCACGGTCGCAGCGAAACCGAGGTGGGGGAGCTGATCGGTGCCGACCGCATCTTCTATCAGGATCTCGACGACCTCAAGGCCGCCTGCCGTGAGGTCAATCCCAATCTCGACCAGTTCGACTGCTCCGTCTTCGATGGCCTGTACATCACCGGAGACATCGACGCAAACTACCTGTCGGCACTCGAGGCTTCGCGCAACGACGCGGCCAAGCAGCAGCAGAGCGTCGGCGCCCACGCACTGGTGGGCATGCACAATCAGGATGACGACATCGACGACTGAGGCTCACCATGCACGACGAGATGACACCCGATCCGGCTTGGGCCCTGGAAACGCTGGCGATTCGCGCCGGCCACCAGCGTACCCATGAGCAGGAGCATGGCGAGCCGATCTTCCCCACGTCGAGCTTCGTCTATGGCAGCGCCGCGGAAGCGGCGCGCAAGTTTGGCGGTGAGGAGCGAGGCAACGTCTATTCGCGCTTCACCAACCCCACCGTGCATACCTTCGAGCGGCGCCTGGCAGCGCTCGAGGGCGGTGAGCGCTGCGTGGCGACGAGTTCCGGCATGGCAGCGATTCTTTCGACGGTGCTTGCCCTGCTGCAGGCCGGCGACGAGATCGTCGCTTCGCGCTCGCTGTTCGGTTCCACCGTCAGCCTGTTCGACAAGTACTTCGGCAAGCTGGGCATCACCACACGCTACGTGGAGCTCTCGGACCTGGCGGCCTGGGAGGCGGCGATCACACCCAACACCCGGCTGCTGTTTGCCGAGACGCCCTCCAACCCGCTCTCCGAAGTGGTCGACATCGCCGCGCTGGCCGAGATCGCCCGCCGTCACGCAGCGTTGCTCGCCATCGACAACTGCTTCCTGACGCCGGCCTTGCAGAAGCCGCTGGCGCTGGGTGCCGACCTGGTGATCCATTCCGCCACCAAGTATCTGGACGGCCAGGGCAGGGCGGTGGGCGGCGCCGTGGTGGGGCGTAACAAGGAACTCGAGGAGGTCTTCGGCGTGGTGCGTACCTGCGGCCCGTGCCTGAGTCCGTTCAACGCCTGGATCTTTACCAAAGGGCTGGAGACGCTCAGCCTGCGCATGCGGGCGCACTGCGAGAACGCCCAGGCGCTGGCCGAATGGCTGCAGGTGCACCCGGCCGTGGCGCGGGTACATTACAGTGGGCTCGCCGAGCATCCGCAGCACGAGCTGGCTGGGCGGCAGCAGGCCGGTTACGGGGCGGTGCTGGGCTTTGAGGTGAAGGGGGGGCGCGAAGCGGCCTGGTCGGTCATCGATGCCACGCGCATGCTGTCGATCACCGGTAATCTGGGTGACGTCAAGAGCACCATCACCCATCCTGCCACCACCACCCATGGACGGCTCTCTCCTGCGCAGAAGGATGCGGCCGGTATTGGTGAAGGGCTGATTCGTGTGGCGGTAGGACTCGAGTCGATCGAGGACATTCGCCTCGATCTGGCGCGTGGCCTGGACGCATTGGCATAACCGGTTTGCTCGCTCAAAGCTGGAAGTCGGCCGGGTCGACCACTGCTTCCAGCTTGCCAAGCTGCTGTATATCCTTGTCCGACAGGACGGTATCGAGTTTAGAGTCCTCAAAGGCGAGGTTCTTGACGACCCGCACCTGACTCGGTGAGCCTTCTCGGCCGAGTCTCATGACCCAGGCGAGAAACCCGCCCGAATACTTGACCAGACTGCCCACCGGATACAAACCGTAGCGGCGAACGTAGCGATTCAAGCACTGCCGGTCATAACCGCCATTACCATATACCCAGCGATAGGCATCCAAGGGGGATAGTGCAGGTCTACCATTGCGTGCATGGGTCAGCGTATCAATAATTTTGATTACGGATGCAGTGCGCACTAGTTTCGATAATGCTTCTTTTGTCTTTCCTGTCGGATAACCACTACCATCGAGACGCTCGTTGATATCATTGATAATATTGCTGAGCACAGGGCCCGGGCTCCACCCCACCTTATGCAACTGCTGATGTAGAGCCTTTACATGATGTTTCAAGAGGTCTTTTTGAGAAGTTCTAAGGTTGATATCCAAGGAGGGTAGCTGTTCACTGACGAGTAGTGGCTTTCCCATTGCGTGCAACAGGATGCCGGCGATCGCTTCGCGAGCATCACCAGCCATGCCAGGCTGCGTTAGTAGAATGTCTCCCAAAAGGGCTGCCACCCGCACGGAGTGACGTACCCACGTTGCTTCATCGCCGACATAGCGCAGGGTATACAGAAATTGATGTCGATCACTCTCAGCCAAGTGCAGCAGAGAATCCGCGCCTTCGTAAAGTATGCTTTCGGGAAAGGGGCGTTCATTTTTCAGGTAATGTAAAATGATGTGCTGTTGACGAGCCACCTCTTTGACGGCATGGGCCATGGGAGGTAGTCTATTCCGCTTGTTGCTAGCATTGATAGGCTTTCTGGCATGGGTAGAAGTGAGGAAAAGCGATGATATTCCCGCCCGCCTGTTCTCCATTCCCAAGCGTCTAGCCAATTCTACTTCGGACTCGGTAATGAAGTAGAGCAGCCGCTGCCGTGTCTCTCGATCAAGATCAATAAAGCGTATTCCAACCGCCATGTATCGTCCACAACCGAAGGGTCGCATGTTGCGTATCGAACCCTTGGCGCGAAAACCCTCTCCATTGGGAAATTGAATATGAATATTGGGTATCTGCTGATGAATTGTCAGAGGCATGCTTTTTTCTAGCGGAACCTCAAGCCTGCAGCCGCCAAGGGAAAGGTTGCAAAGGCGGGCGCTGATAGCGAGGCTGCCTGAGAACACGTCTAGCATTACCGAGGCTGACATCCCAAGCAGAAACGGAACTCTAACGCCACCGGGCTTGACCGTAATCAGTAGCGAGTCGGCGAGAACGCAACGGATCTCGAACAAATTGCTGTAGATTCGCTCATGAGTCGCCTGGACCTTTTCGAAGCACAGCAGTAGCGGCGAGTCGTCCCGGTTCATTTTTTCCAAGTCAAAGGATATTAGCCCGTTGGGCATGTAATCGTCGATGTTGCCTGTAGGACAAAAAACGCGCAAGGTGAGGATTTTACTTGCGGGATTCAGGCTTGCCACTTGCGCGGACAGTGGTTGGGCCAAGGTGTCGGAAAATATTGTGATGTCGTGGCTTCCCTCGAAGATTCGCCCGACGGTACGGATAGCCTGATTGGAGAGTGCCGGTGTTGTTTTCCATTCCATAAAGAAAAGTTCCGCAGACAGGCCGTCTTGTGTGGGTTAGCGGTGATGCACTCCCATAGCGCGAAACGGCCACTCCGATACACTGCTCAGCCAATCGGATAGCTGTTCGCCCGCCATGGGGCGTGCGATAAAATATCCCTGAGCGAGGTCGCAACCGACAAAATCGAGAAACTGCAGCGTCGCCTCATCCTCGACCCCCTCCGCTGTTGAGCGAAGCCCCAAGGAATGCCCAAGCTCGACAATGCTCTTGACAACCGAGCGCGACGTATCGGATTGCAAGGCCGATGCTACGAAGGCTTTATCTATCTTGATCTCGGAAAACGGTAGCCGTACCAGCTGCTGCATCGAGGAGTAACCAGCCCCGAAGTCATCGATGGAGAGCTGAAAGCCTTGCGCTCTCAAACGTGTCAATAGCTCAAGGGAAAGGACAGGATCGTCCAATGCAGCAGTCTCGGTCAGTTCAAGGACCACTTGGCTGGAATCTACGGAGTGTTTCTCGCATAACTTAGCCATGACGTCGGGAAAGTCCGGCCGAGTTAGGTTGAGTGCAGAGATGTTGATGGATAAGGTCGGTGGACTCTGTACCACGACGTCGGCATAGGCTGTAGGTGGAGATAAAATGGCTTTGCGGAACCATGACAGTGCTTGCTCGGTCATTCGTGCGGTGAATTCTGGCATCAGGCCAGCTCGTTCGACAGCCGGAATGAAGCGGCTGGGAGCGATGAGTCCATCGGGATGCTGCCACCTTGCCAAAGCCTCGAATCCTGCCAGTTGTCCGTCGCGGCAGCGTACTTGAGGCTGATAAGCCAGAGTGAACTCACAGTTCTCGATGGCTTGGCGAAGAATGGAAAAAGAAAGCTCCAGCGTATGCTGGGTGACAGGCCCGAACGTGGTGGGCACTGCGCCGCCTTTCTGCCTCAGCATCTGGCTTAGTCCGCGCGAGGGGAAAGGCTTGGTCAGGTGGCCGATAACGCGTAGACCGCGTGCAGTGGCTATTCGGGCTGCAGCTTCTAGCAGTCGTGGGTCGGCGCCGCTCGTCAGGATGACATTGGCATTGCACTCGCGCTTCGCCATCAACCGGATGATGTCAAGACCATCCGTGCCGGGCATGGTGAGATCGATCAACACACAGTCCGGGTGTTCGTCGATTAAGGCGGAACGAAAGCCTTCGATGCTCTGTGCGACACGTACCTTCAGTGCGACATCTTCTGCGATACGGGCCGCAGACCGGGCTGCCTGCGAGTCGTGTTCGAAAATCAACATGCGTTCCATATGCATCATCATTCCCCAGCCCAGACCTTTGTAGCCGCCCCTACTGAATGTCTCGCGCCTCCCACGATGCTATCCTTCAAGACAAAGTGTCTGAGAAAAAGGATGCCCGGCGCCCCGGCATAGACCGGCCGCTACGAATGGATCGAATTCCATCTCAGTTGTCTCCCTGTGGAGGGCGTCGGGTTTGGAAAAACCTACTTCTTATACCCAATTTGCCGGATATCGGCGACGAGGTTTGGCTCTTTAGCTTGCTGCAGTGAATCTACGACACGAATGGAGCGCATGTCAACACATGTGAGTCGTTCGTGTTCAATTCCGATATAAATGTGACATTTTTGTAACCTTTTGTTTTGTAACTATTAAGGAAGGCCATGGCGCGTCATAACCTTGAAGCTTCAAAAATTCTCTCCAAGGAGGAACGGGTTGACGCGTTTGGAAAGCGCATGAATGTGGCGATTAGGCGAGCGGGTGGCGCCACGGTCATGTCGGAAAAGGCTGGGGTTTCTACTTCCGTTCTCAGGAAATGGCGGGCAGGGCAATCTGAGCCAACCCTGAGCAGCCTGGTGAGTATGGCAAGAGCCGCGGATCTCTCTGTTGAGTGGCTCGCTACTGGTGAAGGTACCCCGGAGGCAGGCCCGGCAGTGGGGCAGCGACTGATCGATCTGGATGTCCTAGAAGATGTCATCATCAGAACGAGGCGTATCTCCGAGCACAAAGGAATGGTCCTCAAGCCCGAAGCAGAAGCCCGCATCATTCGCCTCGTATACGAATTTTCCATGCGACAGGGGCAGCCGATGGATGATACTAGCCTGAACAACATTATCGAGCTGACCTCGTTGTAAAGGTGGCCACGGACTGCTGGTCAAACATGAGGACAGCAACCATGGACGGTAGTTGGCATGCGATTTCTAGAATGATCTGTTCGGCTTTTTTCAATAAAAACTGATGGTGCGCTGCGGTATGCTGCCCTCCATCGAAAACGAAGCTCAATGGGAGCGACGAGATGTGGCGCAACACCCGCACAGGCTGGGGCCTGGTCAGCATCGCCTTGCACTGGCTCAGTGCCTTGACCATTGTCGGCCTGTTCGTGCTCGGTTGGTGGATGACCGGGCTGGGCTACTTCGACCCCTGGTACAATCGCGCGCCGTGGTGGCATCGCTCGATCGGCATGCTGCTGCTGTTCGCCACGCTGCTGCGTATTCTGTGGCGACTGTTTCAGCCGACTCCTCAGGCGCAGGGCAGTCGTTTCGAGCGTATCGCCGCTCACTTCGGTCACATCGCACTCTACGTTCTGATGCTAACGGTACTGGTCAGCGGCTATCTGATTTCCACCGCCCGCGGGCGTGGTATCAGCGTATTCGACTGGTTCGAGGTGCCGGCGTTGATCAGCCGCCTGCCCAACCAGGCGAGCATTGCCGGTGAGATACACTGGTACAGCGCTCTGGCCCTGATGTTGCTGGCGGCAGGCCATGCGATGGCAGCCCTGAAGCATCACTTCATCGACCGACACGATACCGTCTTGCGTATGCTGAACCCGGCACGTACGCGTCGCCGTTGAACGCCTGCGCCTCCGGGCGCCATCACCAAGGAGAGACCCATGTTCAAGAAAGTCGCACTCGCTACTGCCCTAGGCACCGCTGCCCTGGCCACGGCTGGCCAGGCCATGGCGGCCGAGTATGTCGTGGATACCGAAGGCCAGCACGCCTTCATTCAGTTCAAGATCAATCACCTCGGCTACTCATACATTCTCGGTAACTTCGAGGAGTTCGAAGGTCGCTTCTACTACGATGCGGATGATCTCGAAGCGTCCAGCGTCGAGATGGAAGTGCAGGTCAACAGCCTCAACAGCAACCATGCCGAGCGCGACCGCCACTTTCTGAGCGACGATTTCCTCAGTGCCGGTGACTACCCGACGGCGACCTTCGTTTCCACTGGCTTCGAACCAACTGGAGACAATGAAGGCGTGCTGACCGGCGAGCTCACCCTCAAGGGCGAAACCCGCGAAATCGAGATGCCGGTCACCTTGATGGGTGAGGGCGAGGATCCCTGGGGCAACTACCGCGCCGGCTTCGAAGGCTCGACGATGCTCACGCTGGCCGATTTCGGCATCGACATGAGCGATTTCCCCGAGGTGATGGAAGAGCTCGAGCTCTACGTTACCTTCGAGGGCGTGCGCCAGTAATTCGTCTTTGCCTTTGCATGAGAACACCCTCGGCTTTTGCCGAGGGTGTTGTGTTTTTAGGGACGAGGCAGGGCGAGAAAGCTTACTTGGTTTCGTTCAGCACCGCGTGAGGGAAGTGCCGACGTAGGATACGGTTCTGGAAATCGTCCACGAAACGACTATTGATGATAATGATGAAGCGTTCGAAAGGTGCCTCGGGATCCTCCTGGGAAATGCCATCGACGCTGTGATAGACCCGGTCGTCGTGCAGGTGGAGAATGTCGCCCTCTTCCAGGGTGGCATCGAGCAAGGGCAGCGAGCCGCCATTGTCGGCATACAGGTGGTTGGTACCACCAGTGACGTTCTCGCGCTTGAGCACCAGTATGCTCAGTGCCTTGCAGCCGTCGGCATGGATGCCCTGGCCCTGTAGGGGATCGACCAGGCCCTGGCCGCGTACACCGGTGATCTGCATCAGAATCGGTTCATTGGGGCCGAGGTTCCACAGCTGGGCCCAGGCGTGTACGAAGTCCTTGACGTCGGCACGACCGAGAAATTCCGGGGTGAGCGGCTCATAGTAGCGCAGGCGATCCGCCATGCTTTCCGCGGCATTGAAAGCGCCGCCTTGGGCCATGGGGCAATGGCCCATGTCCTGCACCTCGCCGTTCTCATCCAGCGCCAACCAGGACATGCGCTTCCAGCGCTGGTTGACGTAGGAGTCGCGTGGCAGGTCATCAGTGAATGCCTGCCAGGCAGGCAGATCGATTCGCGAACGGACCTCGGTCAAGGCCCAGTGATGGCTTGCCAAGTCAGCGCTGACACCCGGTGCCCAGTAATGGGTCAGCGGGTTGACGGGCATGCCGGTGTAGTCGTAGCCATGCTTGAGGGTGTCGAGTTTCATGTCGCTATCTCCAGGTGGTGGGCGGTATTGCCCGGTGTTGTCGGGTTGCCCCGTTCAACTCTGTGAAAAGAAAAGAAACTAAATGTTAAGTATTGTAGTTGTAAATGGAGCGTCGTCGTCAGCTAGAAGACTGGGTTATGACTGGGTAGTTAGAGGGAGACATTGGACTAAGGACGTAGGAGAATTCTGACGATGCTGTGTAGGATGTAACAAAAACGGTGCAAACGTTCCGCATAGAGAACAGCGACGCCGTCGTCCCCCCTTACGAGGAAGTCCTATGATCCCCAATGAGCGCTTCAGGCGGTGGCTGCTCCGGTTTCTGGGGCGGCCTTCGATTGACGCGACTGTCGACTCGACGCAAAACGACGAAGCCGTAGCGCTTGTACGCCAGCAATATCTCGAAAGTGAGCAGCGCTTTCGTGCGCTGCTGGAGAGCCTGCCCAAGGTCGCTGTGCAGGGGTACGATCGCGACCGTCGTGTCATCTACTGGAACGAGGCAAGTACGCGACTCTACGGTTACACCGCCGACGAGGCGCTGGGCGGGCTGCTCGAGGATCTGATCATTCCCGACTTCATGCGTGAAGGGGTCATCCATGCGCATCGGGCCTGGATCCAGGACGGTATCGAAATCCCAGCCGAAGAGCTGGAGCTGAAGCACAAGAGCGGCGAGTTGGTGCCGGTCTTCTCACATCACGTGATGCTCAAAGAGCATACCGACGATCCCCTCATGTTCTGTGTCGATGTCGACCTCTCGGACCAGAAACAGGCGCATCGAGATCTCGAATTCGCCACTCGATACGACCGGTTGACGCAGTTGCCGAACCGACAGACCTTCGAGTCCGACCTGGCGTATCTGCTCGATGGCGTGCGTCGTCGCGGGGTGGGGTTGGCGCTGATCTACCTGGACATCGACTATTTCGTCGAGATCAACGACGCCCTGGGCTATGAGCAGGGAGACCAATTGCTGGTGGAGCTGAGCCGCAGGCTGCGCAATGCGCTACGCTCGACCGACCTGCTGTCCCGGGTTTCCAGCGATGAGTTCGTGTTGGCCTTCCCGGGGCTGCATCGCGAGGAAGACGTGCTGCAGGTGGTCAACAAGATCCATGACTTGTTCAAGCAGCCTTTTGGACTGGATGGCCACGAGCGGCGCGTCTCGGCCAGTATCGGCGTTTGTCTCTTCCCTGATAACGGTGCCAGCGCACGTGAACTGATCCGCAATGCCGACGTGGCCAAGAATCGAGCCAAGTTGGAGGGGCGTGGCAGCATCCGCTTTTTTCATCAACACCTGCACGACGAGTTGGTCCGAGAACATCGCTTGGCCGAGAATCTGGAGCGCGCCTTGAGCGCTGGGGAGCTGACTCTACACTATCAGCCTCAGGTTTCGGCGATAAGCGGGCGCATCGAAAACCTCGAGGCGCTGTTGCGCTGGGAACTCCCTGGTGGCACTGCGGTTCCCCCCCACGAGTTCATCCGCGTTGCCGAGCGCTCCGGGCTGATACACCGCCTGGGGGACTGGGTCATCGAGGAGGCGTGCCGTCAGCGAGCTCAGTGGCGTGCCGCCGGCGTGCCGTTGGAGCGCATCGACATCAACGTCTCAGGGCGTCAGCTTTCGCGCCCGGATGTCTTCGAACGCTTGCGTCAATGCCTGTCGCGCCATGGTCTTGGGCCACGGGAAATTGGTATCGAGTTGACCGAGAACGTATTGATCGAAGCTGACGAACGGATTCTGGACGGGCTATGGGGGCTCTATCATCTCGGTTTTCGCATAGCCATCGATGATTTTGGCACCGGGTTTTCATCTCTGAGCTATCTCAAACGCTTCCCGGTGACGGCACTGAAGATCGATCGTTCCTTCGTACGAGATGCACCCGGCGAGCCGAAGGACAGGGCCATCATGGAAGCGGCGGTATTCATCGGCCATCGGCTTGGGCTCGAAGTGGTGGCGGAGGGCGTGGAGGATGAAAGGCAGCTCGAGCTGATCCGCGAGATGAAGTGCGATCTCGTGCAGGGTTTCTATTTTTATCGTCCCATGCCAGCGGCAATGACCGAGCGCGTCCTGCTGGGGTTGGTGGCCGCTCCTAGTGGCTTGCAGGGCTGAGTGGCGGCGCGCTTTCACGTAGAATGCAGCCCCCTTCATTGATGGAGCCGTCTGATGCCTGTCGCTGCCGCCTCTTCCCTGGGCTTGACGCTATGGCGCCAGACCTGGCCGATGACCATTGGCGTGCTGGCGCTGCTGGGTTTCCAACTGGTGGACAGTGCCTTCGTGTCTCGTCTGGGCACGGCGCCATTGGCTGCCCAGTCGTTCACTTTTCCGCTGACCTTTCTCATCATCGGCGTGCAGGTGGGGCTTGGCATTGCCATTGCGGCTCTGATCTCGCGAGCACTGGGTGCCGGAGAGGTCGCACGGGCACGGCGCCTGGGAACGCTGGTGGTGTCGGTGGGCAGCGTGACCATAGCGCTGCTGGCCATCGTGTTATGGTGGGCCCAGGTGCCGATTTTCACCCGCCTGGGGGCCGATACGGCAACGCTGCCGCTGATTCGCGCCTACTGGGCGCCCCAGCTGTTTGCGGCCTGGCTGGGGGCGGTGCTCTACTTCATCTACAGCCTGTTCCGCGCCCATGGCGATACACGCCTGCCCGGCAAGATGATGGTCGTCACCAGTCTGGCCAACCTGGCGCTCGATCCACTGCTGATCTTCGGCGTTGGCCCCTGGTCGGGGCTCGGACTTCCAGGCGCGGCCTGGGCCACGGCAATAGCCTTTGGCTGCGGATTGCTGGTCGTGGTGGGGCGTTTGCGTCACAGCGACTGGCTGGCGCGAAGCGGGCTCAGACAGGAGTTGGCGGTTTCGGCACGCCCCTTCATTGGTATCGCTGGGCCCGCGATGATCGGACAGCTGATGCCGCCATTGGCGGCGATGCTCGCCATCTCGGTAGTGGCCGGCCTGGGAGAAGCTTCTGTAGCGGCCTGGGGATTGGCAAGCCGGCTCGAGACCCTGGCTCTGGTCGTGGTCCTGGCCATGACCATGTCGTTACCCCCTTGGTTGGGTCGTTGCTACGGTGCAGGCGACTGGCAGCAGGTTCGCGAACTGATAGGCCTGGCGCTGCGGGTCGTGGTGGCATGGCAGCTTGGGCTCGGCCTGCTACTGGCAATCCTGGCTCCGTGGCTGGCGCAGCTGCTGGCCGGAAGCCCAGAGGTGCGCGGGGATCTGACCCTGCTGATTCGCTTCCTGCTGCCAAGCTACGCCGCGCTGGGCGTCTGCATGCTGGTGGTTTCCGCCGGCAACGCGTTGGGCTGGCCGCTGAGGGCCATGCTTATGTCGGCGGCAAGGCTCTTCGTCTGTTATCTCCCTTGCCTGTGGCTGGGGGCCTGGCTCGGTGGGCTTGCCGGTCTGGCCATGGGGGCCGCGTTGGGGAACGTGTTGGCAGGCTTGATGGCTTGGCAACTGATGCGCCGCTTGCTGGCCCGAAGGGGGCACGATGGCGGGCCCGAGTCGAAACTTTTGGCTCGTGAGCGAACCTGAGGCGCTATGTGCTGTCAGGGTAAGGACGTAGTGGCTCGGCCGGCACGAGCCATGAAAGCAACTCTGATGGAATGGAGTAACCAATGAAGCTCACCAAATTTGTGGCAACTCTCGCGCTCACCCTGGGCATCGCTGGCGCTGCGGCAGCGCAGCAGATGCAGGCACCGCCCCAGGGCGACCAGGTGGATCAGCTCGATCAGTTGCTCGATCTGGACGAGAATCAGCAGCAGGAAATCCGTGGCTTGCTCGACGAGGCGGAGCGACAGCTGGCACCCAAGGAGCAGGAGGCTCAGGCGTTGCAAGCGCGCCTCGGTGAGTACGTTGGCCCCGACTTCGACGAGAATGCCATTCGCCAGGATGCTGCGCGGCTGGGCGACCTGACCGGTGAAATTACTGCCGAGACGGTACTGCTGCAGTCCCGCATCGAAGCTGTCTTCACCGATGAGCAGCGTCAGCGCCTGGACGAGGCGATTGCCCAGCAACAGCAGCAGATGCAGGACCTGCAGGATCAGATGCAGCAGCAGGGTGGTGAACAGCCCGCCCAGCCCATCCAGTAACTGTCTGACCTGGCAGGCTCGTCAATGACGAGTTGAGACAGCGGCTTCGCTCATGAAGGCGCTTCTTGCTGCGAAAAGCCCTGTCACTCGACAGGGCTTTTTGGTTGCATGGCCAGTGGGGCGTCATCAATCGGCGGAAGAGGGTTGCCGGTTGGATGCGGAATTGGCTGAGTATGGGGTGACCAGCTTCTCTTGCTGCCAGGCGAAATAGAGGAAAAGCACGCCCATCACCAGGTAGCCCAACGTGAAGTCCCAGGCGGCGTTGAAGGCCAGCTTGGGCGCATGCATCAGGCCGACGAAGGAGAAGGCGGCCGCGACGCCGGCGAAAGCGGCGGCGCGGCGGAACTGGTGATCGATGACCGAAACGGTCATGGCGCCGATCAAGATGGCCATGAACATGGCGCCCTGGCCCAGCGGCACGATACCGGGCGAGATGCCTGCGACCGTCTCACCGGCGGCATTGTTGAAGCGGGTCATCACGTAGTTGGCGAAGTAGGGCAGCATGGCCAGTGCCACGGCGGGATAGTAACGCGTATCGTTGCTCTGAAAGGCAGTGGCGATCATCGACATGCCGACGAAGACCAGAATCGGGGCAACCACCGAGACCGGGATGATGGCCGCCAGGGCGGCAATCAGGCCGAACATGGTGGCCAAGGCGTAGACTGCACCATTGAGGATGCTGTAGCCGCGTCCTGCTCCCATCCACTTGGCACCTACGGTGGCGATGTAGACGGTGGTCGGGAAGACGCCGCCGAACAGCGCGCCGATCATGGTGCCGGCTCCATCTACCGCCTGGCATTCGCGAACGTCATACTTGTCGCCTGCGGCTTCCATCGCCTCGACGTTGTTCATGGTCTCGATGGCGTTGTACAGCGTGATCGGCAGTACCACCGTGAGCACCGCCAACATGCCGGTGAACAGCAGCCCAAGCCCCTCGAACCAGGCCATGTTGGGCAGCAACGGATAGAAGCCCAGATGGGTGAAGGCATCGCTGAAGCGCTCGCCGCCAGCATCGCCGATCAGGTAGGCCATGGCGGTGCCGATGACGATGGCGAACAGCGAGGTGGGCAGGCGGAACGGCATGGCGACGCGGGCCACCAGGCCGACGATGATGATCGCCAGTACCAACAGGCCGATGATCGGCATTTCCAGCGTCTTGAACAGCATCTCGCCGGCGATGAAGGTTAGTGCCACCCCCGCGACGGCACCGAGCATGGCTGCGCGGGGCAGGTGATACTGGACCCAGCGGCCGATGAGGCTCACGGCCGCCTCGATGGCGCCGCTGATGAAACAGGCCGCCACGGCAACCTTCCAGGCCAGCGTGGCATCGCCGGTGAGCTGTTTGGCGGGCAGCAGCACGCCGAACAGAAACACGAACATCACCGGAGTGGAAATACCGTAGGAGAGCGCGGTGACGTCGCTGCGATTTTCCTTGCGTGCCAGTCGGGCCGCACTCCAGGCATAGTAGAAATTACCCACCATCACGGCGACGGCGGCTCCCGGGAGCACCTGGCCGAAGACGATGGAGGCGGGGAACCCCATGCCCAGCATGGTGATCGCAATGATGACGAAATTCGCGATATTGTTCTGAAAAAGGGCGAAGAAGGCGTCGGTATCCTCCTTCTTGTACCAGGGGTAGTGCACAGGGGAAGCCGCCATGGTGAGCCTCTTATGAGTTGGGTTTGTATACAAGGCGCATCCAGTCTGGCCTGAGCCTGACTGATTGGTCAAGACTGCCTTTGTCGTATAATGCTGTAACGGTTTTGAGTGTTCACGTGCGTGGGCTTGCGTCTGCATCGAGAGGAGAGTACCGATGAGCTCAGAGGAGAGCTGTGTCGTTCGCCATTTTCGCCATTACCACCCGGTGTCAGACGAGGACGTTATGCTACTGGCCCGGCTGGAAGATAGCGCTACGCCGGTGCGGGCCGGCACTGTCCTGTGGGAGGAGCGAGACGAGGCTCATGAATTCTGCACGCTCAAGCATGGCTGGGCATTCTCCTACCGCGAATTGGAAAACGGGACTCGGCAGATCCTGGAGATCTACCTGCCGGGGGATATCATCGGTCTGCGCGAGTTCGCCTTCTCCCAGCGTCTGGCCGGCGTGCAGATGGTCGAGGATGGCGAGGTGTGTTTCTTTCCGCACCGCCACCTGGTCGATATCTTTCGGCAGTCCTTGACACTGACCTCCATCCTCTTCGCCATTGCCAGTCGTCAGCAAGTGCTGCTCACGGAGCGTCTGGTCAATCTGGCACGCCGCAATGCCCGCCAGAAGGTGGCCCACTTCATTCTGGAGATGTTTCAGCGCCTCCGCCAGACCGAGGCCAACGGCAGTGACAGTCTGCGCTTGCCTCTATCCCAAGAGATCCTGGCGGATCTGCTGGGGCTCAGCCCGGTGCATGTCAGCCGTACCTTTACCGCGCTGAACGACGATGGTCTGGTGTTCCGCGACCGATATCAGGTGAACATACCCGACCTGGACGCGTTGAAGCAGGAGGCGGGATTCGATGACCGCTATCTGATCGAGAACATGCGGCCGTTGTTCGATGGCAAGGAGGGCTGACGGGACCGTTGACCGCTCGCCCGAACGCAAAGCCCCGGCCTGAGCCGGGGCTTTGCGTTCGGGCGAGCGTTGCCTAGTTGACGGCCGCGATGGCCTTGGCCAGGTAGGGCAGGTTCTCGTGGGAGAAGCCGGCCACGTTGGCGCGACCCGAGCGCACCATGTAGATACCGAACTCGTCGCGCAGGCGGTCGACCTGCTCGGGCTTGAGCCCTGTATAGGAGAACATGCCGCGCTGCTCGGCCACGCAGGCATATTTCTGATCGAGTCCGTAGGGCTTGAGTGACTCGACGAAGTCGCGCCGCAGGGTATTGATGCGGTCGCGCATTTCGGTGAGTTCCTCGCGCCAGAGGGCGGCCAGTTCGGCAGAGTGCAGGATCTCGCTGACGATAGCGCCGCCGTGAGCCGGCGGGTTGGAGTAGTTCTCGCGTGCCACGATAGCTACCTGGGAGCGCACGTTCTCCATCTGCTCGCTGTTCTTCGCCACCATGATCAGGCAGCCGGTACGCTCGCAGTAGATGCCGAAATTCTTCGAGCAGGAGCTGGTGATGATGACCTCGTCGAGGTTTTCGGCCATCAGGCGCACGCCATAGGCATCCTCGTCGAGGCCTTCACCGAAGCCCTGATAGGCGAAGTCGATCAGCGGTAGCAGGTTGCGTTCGCGTACCACTTCGAGAATCTGCTGCCACTGTCCACGGTCCAGGTCGAAACCGGTGGGGTTGTGGCAGCAGGCGTGCAGCACGATGACGTCGCCGGCGGGAATCTGCTTGACGGCTGCCAGCATGCCCTCGAAATCGAGGCGGTTTTCGGCGTCGACGTAGGGGTACTTGTGCAGCTCGATCCCTGCCGCCGTGAAGATGCCGTGATGGTTCGGCCAGGTGGGGTCGCTCACCCAGATACCCTTGCCGGGAAGCTGGGCGCTGATGAAGTCGGCAGCCAGCCGCAGGGCGCCGGTGCCCCCCGGGGACTGAGTGGCACTGGCGCGCTTGGCGGCCAGCACCGGTGAGTCCTTGCCAAGCACCATGGGCAGAACCACTTCGCCATACTGGGGCGCGCCGTGGGAGCCGATGTAGGTCTTGGTGGTTTCGTTCTTGAGCAGCAGGGCCTCGGCTTCCTTGACGGCGCGCATCACCGGGGTGTTGCCCTGGGCGTCCTTGTAGACACCGACGCCGAGATCGACCTTCTGAGGATTGGTGTCCTTCTTGAAGGCCTCGATCAGGCCGAGGATGGCGTCCCCGGGGACCCGCTCAATATGTTCGAACATTTATTTCGCTACCTCGTCGGTTCTGGCGGCAAGTATGAAGTCGTTGCGATGCAGGCCCTTGATCTTATGGGTCCACCAGTTCACGGTGACCCTACCCCATTCGGTCAGGAGCGCCGGGTGGTGGCCAGCGGCCTCGGCAATCTCGCCCACGCGATTGGTGAACGCCAGCGCTTGACGAAAATTGGGGAAGGTAAAGACCCGCTCAAGTTGCATGATGCCATTGCGTTCGACAATCTGCCACTCGGGCACCTCGGGTTTGAACAGCCTGATTTCCGCTTCCGACACGGTGGGGGATTGGCGGCGGCAGGCCTCGCAGGGTTGACGCGAGAGCTGGGTCATGCCGGTTTCTCCTGAGGCATTTGGCCTTTGCATGGCTACGCTGTAGGGAAGGGAAGCCCTGAAATCAAGCCGGGCCGCCAATGCGGGGCTCGTCAGGGAGTCGAGTTTCAATGCATCAGCATAGCGCCTTGCCGCTCTGGCTCAAGTTGCTGTTCACCGGCTGGATCCTGTTCTGGGCGCCTGCCTTTGCCGTGATGCTAGGCGTGCAGAACTACTTCTGGTTGTGCAATGTCGCCAGCTTTCTGATCCTGCTTGGCCTGTGGCTGGAAAGCCGTCTGCTGCTGTCGATGCAGTGGCTCTCGGTGGCGCTGGTAGGGGCCTTCTGGACGCTGGATGTCGGCGTGGCCTGGTTGACCGGGGTACACCCGATCGGCGGCACCGAGTACATGCTCGATCCCGGACATCCCTGGCTGGCCAGGGTGCTGTCGCTCTATCACCTCATTCTGCCGGTGGTAGCCGGCTACGCCGTGCTGAGGCTGGGCTACGACTCTCGAGCCCTGAGGTGGCAGACGCTGCTGACCTGGTTGCTGCTGCCGCTCACTTATCTCTTCACCGAGCCCGAGCGCAACATCAACTGGGTGCACGGGCCTTTTGGAACCCCTCAGCAGTGGGCCGATCCGCTGCTGTACCTGCTACTGCTGGCCTTGGTCTGGCCACTCGTGCTTTACCTGCCGCTGCATGTCGTGATGCACTGGTGGCAAAAGCGACGCAATACCAGCTGACGCCGTTCAACTGACGACACGATTGCGCCCTTGGCGCTTGGCAGCATAGAGACTGCGGTCGGCCCTCTCGATCAAGGCGTCTCTCGGCTCTCCCAGGCGGTATTCGGCAAGACCGATGCTGGCGGTGAGCTGACCGGACGAGATACCGAAGTCATAATCGGCAATCTCGCTGCGCAGGCGTTCGGCGAGGGGACGGCTGGCGACCAGCGGGGTCAGCGGTAGGACCACGGCGAACTCCTCGCCGCCCAGGCGACCGATGACGTCCTCTTCGCGCAGCAGGTCATGGCACAGGGTAGCGAATTCGGCGAGTACCTGGTCGCCCTGGAGATGCCCCCAGGTGTCGTTGACTCGTTTGAAGTGATCCAGATCGATGAGCATCAACGACAGTGGGCTGCCGTGACGGTTGCTCCTGGCGATCTCTTCGTCCAGACGCGACATCAGGCGCCGACGATTGGCCAGACCGGTCAGATCGTCGGTATCCGAGAGTTTGCGCAGTCTTGCCTCTTCGGCCATCTGTTCGGTGATGTCGATCATCAGGCCATGCCAGAGCACGCCGGTCGCCGAATCTTCGGGCTGGGCGCGCAGCGCGACCCAGCGATAGCGACGACCGGAGAGGCGGATGCGGAACTTGGTGGCAATGGGAATGCGCCAGCGCGCCGAGCGCTCGATGGCGGCCATGACACGCGGGTGGTCCTCCGCATCCAGGCGGTCGAGCATGTGACGCGCATCCTGGCTCAGAGCGTGGCGGTCGATGCCAGGCAGGCTGGTGCCGCTTCCGGCCAGGTAGGGGAAGTGCATGTGGCCGGTTGGGTCACGATGAAACTGAAAGATGACGCCAGGCAGGCGTTCAGCGAAATCGTGCATGCCGATTGGCTCATTCAGCCCCCCACCCGTCATGGCATTGTCGTGTGGCATGCGGGTGTTCCTTGGTTTCCTGCTGCATCATTGCAAACAAGCTGTTGTTATATAACGGCTCGGCATAGTGCCTCAGGTAGGATGGCAGCGCGACGAGCATCTGCATCGGGGTAGAGCCGTTTAGCGAAGGCCTAATATACGATGTAACAGTGCGTAAATCACCTGTCTAGGGCTGTAAGAGATTGCCTACAGATTTTGTAAGCCATCCTTGACCGTATACCGTTCTCTCAGCGCGGCGCGTCGTATCGCACGGTGCGGCCGCGGGAAAAAACCACTTGCCAAAGCTGTATGTCGCGAGCGCGAAAGGCGCCGGCACATACCGACAGGTAGTAGCGGAACATCCGCTCGATGCGCTTGGAGTAACGGTCGGCTATCTCGTGCCACCGGGCATCGAAGTTGTTGCGCCAGGCCATTAGCGTCTTGTCATAGTCAGGGCCGAAGTTGTGCCAGTCCTCGAGCAACAGCAGGCCTTCGCTGGCGTCGGCGATGTATCGTGCCGAGGGCAGCACGCCATTGGGGAAGATATAGCGGTCGATCCAGGGGTCGACGGTGATCTCGGAGCTGTTCGAGCCGATGGTATGCAGCAGGAAGAGGCCCGTGTCAGCCAGTAGTTTCTCCACGGTCTGGAAATAGGTAGCGTAGTTGCGATGGCCGACATGCTCGAACATGCCGATGGAGACGATGCGGTCGAAGCGTCCGTCGAGCTCGCGGTAATCCATCAGGCGAATATCGACGGGCAACCCGGCGCAGCGCTGCCGGGCCAGCTCTGCCTGCTCGCGGGAGATGGTGATACCGGTGACGGTAACCTCATGGTGGCGGGCCGCATATTCGGCGAAACTGCCCCAGCCGCAGCCGATGTCCAACACGTGCATGCCGGGGCGAAGCTCCAGCTTGCGGCAGGCCAGCTCGAGCTTGGCGAGCTGCGCCTCGTGAAGCGTGGTGGCCTCTCTCCAGTAGCCACAGGAGTAGCACATGGTCGGATCGAGCATCCGCTCGAAGAGATCATTGCCGAGATCGTAATGGGCTTCGCCGACCATGTAGGCGCGGGCCCTGCTCTGCAGATTGAGCAGCCCCGCCTGCAGCCGATACATGATTCGATCGGACGTTGGGCGGGCGCGTTCGCCGAGGCCGTGCTGGAGCAAGCGACAGGCCAGTTCGTCGAGGCTTTCGCACTCCCACCAGCCGTCCATGTAGGATTCTCCCAGTCCCAGGGAGCCCTGGCGCAGGATGCGTGAACAGAAGTCGGGATGATAGACCTGGGGGTCCCACGGGGCATCGCCGTTCAGGGTCACTCCCGAACCCTCCAGCAGTGCAGTGAGCAGTCGCTGGGTACGGTTGTCGGGCAGGGAGATAGGACCAATGCGTTGTTCGATTGTCATGGAGTCCTCCCAGTCCATCGGTTCGGGGCTTGGTCGTTGTCGTCACCTGAATCGCCACATGGCAAGATTTGCCGTGCAATCGCAAGGGACTGCATTAGGCAAGAGCATAGTTCAGAAGATAGCCCACTCGACGAAGAAGGGTTAACGCTCCCGGGCTGGTATAATCGCCGCTCAACTCGCCGTCGGAGTGCCGTAACGTGTCCTGTGATTCACCGCTGATCATCGCCCTCGATCACTCTTCCCTCGATGCCGCCCTGTGTCTGGCCGACCGGCTCGACCCTGCGCGCTGTCGCCTCAAGGTAGGCAAGGAGCTGTTCACACGCAGTGGTCCGGAGATCGTCGAGGCGCTCCACGGGCGTGGCTTTCAGCTTTTTCTCGATCTGAAGTTCCACGACATTCCCAACACCGTTGCCGGGGCCGTGCAGGCTGCAGCCGAGCAGGGGGTGTGGATGGTCAACGTGCATGCCAGCGGTGGGCGGCGAATGATGGAGGCGGCGCGTGAGCGGCTGGACCGGTACGGCCTCGAGACGCATCTGATTGCAGTGACGGTGCTGACCAGCATGACGGGTGAAGATCTTGCCGAGGTTGGCGTGGCCGCGCCGGCGGCGGAGCATGTCGAGCGTCTGGCCCTGCTGACCCGCGAGTGCGGCCTGGATGGCGTGGTCTGCTCGGCTCAGGAATCGACCAGGCTGCGGCAGCTGTGTGGCGCCGATTTTCTCAAGGTGACACCGGGTATCAGGCCGCGCAGTGCCGAGCATGGAGATCAGCGTCGCGTGATGACTCCGGCCGAGGCCATGGCGGCGGGAAGCACCCATCTGGTGATTGGCCGGCCGATCACTCAGGCGCAGGATCCCATGGCGGCGCTGGTGGCCATCGAGAAGGAGCTGGCGGTAAGCTGAGGTGCCGGCAAGCTAAGGTACCGGGAAATCACTCTCCCTCGATGCCGGTGATGGGACGCGTGGTGCCCCAACTGCGACAGCTGGGGCACTGCCAGTGCAGCGGTTGCCCGGCGAAGCCGCAGCGCTGGCAGCGGTGGCGTGGGCGAACCGCCAACAGGGCGTGGGTATGCTGCTTGAGCAACTGCAACCGGTTGTCGGGCGCGCCACGCTCTTGCTGTTGATGCTGATAGAGGTCCAGCAGGTAATCGAGCGCCCCCAGGCTGGGGGCGCGACTGAGTTGCTCGCTGACCAGGTCGATGGCCACTTGCAGGCCGAGCCTCTTGCGCTGGGTTTCGGCCAGCAGAATGATCAGACTGGTAACGTGGGCGCGCTCCAGCAGTTCCTCGAGGCAGGTCACCAGACCGGACTCGTCGTCGAGCATGCGATAGGCATGATGCAGCGGCTCGAGCACGATCGGCATCATGTCCAGGTCCTGATCGGGGATGCGCATGAGGATGCGAATGGCTTCGCGATAGTGGCCGGTATCCTGGGCCAGAGCTGACAGCAGCAGGTTGGCGCGTACGCAGCGTGGGTCGATGGAGAGCGCACGGCGCAGATGCTTGCGGGCCAGGCCCGGGCTTGCCGAGTGGCGCTCCTGATCGGCCATTTCGCACAGCCAGTGGGCCGCGGCGCGGCGTAAGTCGTCATGCTGGCGGACCAGATTGGGATAAGCGACGTCGAAAGCGGCCTGCCACTCGCCTTCACGATCGAACAGATCGGCCAGCAGCCGCTTGGCGGCATGGCGGATGTCGTCATGGCTGGTATCGCGGATCAACTGCTGGAGTAGACGCTCGCTGCGGTCGAACAGCCCCAGATGCAGAAAGTCGCGGGAGAGCTCGAGCTGCACCTGGTCGCTTTGCAGTGCGGTCAGGGTGGGGCGGGCCAGCAGGTTCTGGTGAATCTTGACGGCACGGTCGGCTTCGCCTCGGGTACGAAAGAGATTGCCCAGAGTGATATGAGTGTCGACGGTTTCGCTGTTGACCTCGAGTGCGCTGACGAAAGTCTCGATGGCGCGGTCGGGCTGCTCGTTTAGCAGATAGTTCAAGCCGACGAAGTAATCCCGCGACAGCGTGTTCGGCGGCGCGGGATTGCGATTACCCTGGCGCTCGCGTCGGCCTAGCCACCAGCCAATGGCAACGGCAGCCACCAGCAGGGCAAGCAGCAGGGCATCGGGCATTTAGGGCAGTTCCTTGAGCTCCTGAACGCGAAGCCGGTCGAGTTCCTTGCGCTGCTGGCGGTTCAGCCGCTGGGCGCGGGAGAGTGCAGTGCGCAGCCGCAGCCAGACTCCCGTCATCGCCAGCATTCCCAGCATGACGCCACTCACCAGGGCGGCCAGGAGCCAGACGGAGAGCGATACTGCCGGCAGCTCCAGCCAGATCAGGTTCAGCGGTACCGTCTGCTGGTTGTTGACGGCAAAGAGGATGCCGACAAGCAGGACCGCCAGCAGAATGATGGCAACGATCAGGCCTTTGAGCCAACGCATGTGTCTATCCCTTGTTAGTTCGAAAAATTAATAGCCGAGGGCGCGGCTGGCATTGACCTGCTCGCGAAGCTCCTTGCCGGGTTTGAAGTGTGGCACGAACTTGCCCTCCAGCGCGACCGGATCCCCGGTCTTGGGGTTGCGACCAACCCGCGGCTCACGATAGTGCAAGGAAAAACTGCCGAAACCCCTTATTTCGACACGCCCGCCTTCGGCCAGGGTGTCGGTGATGTCATCGAGGATCAGGCGAACCGCAGATTCGACTTCCTTGATCGAAAGCTCGGGCTGTCGCATGGCGATTTGCTCGATCAATTCGGATTTGGTCATCGGGTCATCTCTCCAGGCGATTCCCGGTCCGGTGGGACTGGGCGGCATTCTTATTCTACCCTCAGCATACTGCTCAAATCGTGATAAAACAACGCACTACGACCATGGTCAAGGAAATCGCACAATGTGAGGGTAGGCGCTGCCGTATTTTCGAGGGTTCGGTATACTGGTTGGCCATTCTTTCAGACCACCGAGGCCGACGTTGAGCGAAGCGAACACCCCCGATGCTGCAGCCTTGCGCAAGCGGCTCTATTGGCATTCACGGCGCGGAATGTGGGAGCTCGACCTGCTACTGATTCCCTTCCTCGAGCACTGCTACGATCAGTTGGGCGACGACGACCAAGCCGCCTACCGAGCACTGATCGAAGGTGAAGACCAGGATCTGTTCGCCTGGCTGATGAGGCGTGATCCGCCTGCCCCGGAGTTTCAGCGTATCGTGACGCTGATACAGCAACATGCCGAGAACGCCGACAACGATCCTCATCGCCCCGTCTAGGCTGGCGTGGTGCTGTCAGTTTCTGCTGGCCGTACTGGTCACGGGGGTCGTGCTCCACTTCGGGCCGAGCTGGCTGACAGTGCCGGCCGTGGGGTGGCTGGTGCCGCTGGCTTGGTGGCTGTGGTGCGGGCAGGCACGTGGCGTATTGCACATGCATCCGGAAGCAGCCGGCGGCTGGCGTTGGTCGTGGCAGCCTGAGCCTACTGTCGAGGCGGTGCCGGTCAGGTTGACTTGCGATTACCTTGGCCCCTGGCTGCTCGCGCTGAAACTCGACGGACGCAGGACATGGCTATGGCCCGACAGCGCGCCCGGCGATGCGTTACGCCAGCTGCGCCGCGCCTTAGGCTACGTCTGAAAACTGGCTGCGCTTGGCCATACGGCGTTAAAAATCAGCTCAAAGTACTCATTTACACCACGTAAACTCCGTCTTTTGACTCGCGACATCCCTGTCGCTCGCTCTTCGAGCAGCGGAGCTGCCCAAATCGGCTTCCCTGCCGATTTGTCGCTGATTTTTGCCTTGCGACCCACATGGATGTGGGAAGTGCGTTGGCCCGTAGGGAACGGGCCTAGCCCTGACCTTCGCTCGCCGACTTTCCAGACACAGCCTAGTGCGATGACGCGCGGCGTATCGGCTGAGCGCAGGCCGGATGGCGCCGTTACAGGCTCAGGTCGTGCAGATGCAGGCGCGACGGTAGTGGTGTCAGGCCGGTCTTCACGTGCTCCGGGCAATCGGGGTTGTAGTGCAGCCCGCGGGATTCGCGGCGCATGCGCGCCGCCTTGACGGTCAGGCGGGCCAGCCTGAGCGCATGCCACAGACTTGCCAGCGCCGTGCTGGGTGCGGCATTGGCGATGGCGCTTCGCACCTCATGTATCAGCGCGTCCAGTTCGTCGGCAGCGGCCTCAAGCCCTGCGTCGCGGCGCACGATTGCCACATGCTGGCTCATGACGCTGCGCATACGAAGACGCCATTGCTGAATACGTTCGGCGTCGACCGACCCACTCCCTGAATGTGAAGGCGTCAGCGACGCCGGGGCGGTTGCTTCGGCGTGCGCCAGTCTGGCAGCGCAGCTACGGGCAAAGACCAGGCACTCCAGCAGCGAGTTACTGGCCATGCGGTTGGCTCCATGCAGGCCCGTGCAGGCCACTTCCCCGATGGCATACAGATGCGGCACGCTGGAGCGGCCGTCCGGGTCGGTGGCAATCCCGCCGCAGCTGTAGTGGGCGGCGGGCACCACGGGGATCGGCTGCCGGGTGATGTCCAGGCCGCGGCCAAGGCAGTGGGCATGGATGGTAGGGAAGTGATGACGGATGGCCGTTTCGCCCAGGTGTGTCACGTCCAGCCAGACATGGGGCGAGCCGGTGCGCTGCATCTCGGCGTCGATGGCGCGGGCGACGATGTCGCGCGGTGCCAGTTCGGCGCGGGGGTCGAGTTCCGGCATGAAGCGGCGTCCGTCGGTGCTGTAGAGGCGTCCGCCTTCGCCGCGCACTGCTTCGCTGATGAGGAAGGGTGGGCCTTCCGGATCGAAGAGACAGGTGGGGTGAAACTGCTGGAACTCGAGGTTCATCAGCTCGGCGCCCAGTTCGGCCGCCATCATCATACCTTCGCCGCTGGCAGGGTGTGGGCTGGTGGCATGGCGATAGATGCCGCTGGCGCCGCCGGTGGCCAGCACGGTGTCGTTGGCCACCAGTTCTTGCAGCTGGCCTTGCTCATCCAGGCAGCGTGCGCCGCGACAGCGGTTCTCGCTGTCCGACAGTAGCTCGATGGCCACCAGGTCGTCGCGGATTGTGATGGCGGCATGCCCCTCGGCATGGCGCTTCAGCGTATCCAGCACGGCACGTCCGGTGGCATCCTCGGCGTGGATGATGCGGCGCGTACCGTGTCCGCCTTCGCGAGTCAGGTGGTAGGGGTAGCTGGCGGTGGGACTGTCGTCGCGGGTGAAGGGCACGCCGAGCGAGAGCAGCCATTCGATGGCCCCGGGCCCCTGTTCGACGGTAAAGCGCACGGCCCGCTCGTCACACAGCCCATCGCCGGCCACCAGTGTATCCGCTACGTGGGCATCGAAGTCGTCCTGGGGGGAGAGCACCGCGGCAATGCCGCCCTGGGCCCAGCGGCTGGCACCCTGGTCGTCGTTGGCGGGGCGCACCAGTGTGACGCGACGCGTCTCGGCGGCATGCAGGGCGAGGGTCAGGCCGGCGACACCGCCACCGATGACCAGTACGTCATGTTCGCTACGAGCCAGTATGCTTGGGGCCATGCGGGTTCTCGCTGAAGCCTGTTGCATCAGCCAGCTTGGCTCAAAGGTGCCTGAGGTTACAGGGATGAGAGTGGGATAGCGAAGAGCCTGGTGCCCGGAGCCGGGCTTGAACCGGCACGGTGTTGCCACCGAGAGATTCTAGGTTCGTTTCCAGGCTAGTCGAGGATGCGCCTGCATCGCTCTTTCCTGTTACTTCAATCACTTAGCTGGCTGGCATGTTAGAAAGATGCGCGATTGTAGCATGCAGACTGCGACCAGTCTGCGACCAAGCAGTGCAACCCGCTATGATGGGCATAGCAAGTAGCATTGGGTGAGGGAGTGGGGGTGGCCAAGAAGACATCACGGGAGCGGATCGATGGGTATCGTGCGCGAAAGAAGATTGCTGCTGAGCAGCTTTTAGAGCGCGGTCGCTTCCCAGAGGAAAAGACAGAAATCGAACTGACACCCGAGGAGCGCTTTAGAAAAGAGCAGCTCAGAAGGATCGCTGCTGATAAAAAACTTAAGTTCCGCCAGAAAGAGAAGACTAAGGCAAAACCCAAGCGGCGCAAAAAGTGTGGAGCCAAGGATGACATGCTTGCCCCTTGGCATCGTGCATCAGGATGCGCTTTTTCCGGCAAGCGCCGCTGACCACATGGATGAGGGCTACCGCAGCGTGCAATAGTGCAAGCTCCTGGAACGCCGCGGCTGGCTCAGCCTGCGCCGCGCATCGTCTTTGTGGGATCGTGTCATTGAATATCACGTTGTGTAGCAAGGCCACTTGGTAAGCGGCCGGGTCAGACTCATGGATCTGTACTAGGCCAGTGGCTACTGGAACTATCTACTCGAGCGGGGGCAGAAGGTGTAGGAGAGTGTATGCCGGGTCGCGCGTGACCAGGCAGCGCCGACAGGCAGGTGATGAGGTCGTTGCCGTTTTGAGGGTGGCTACGATCGCCAAGGGCGAATCGAGCTTCCGCTTGCGGGCATGGTGCTGGAAGCCACGGAGAAAGAGATTGCCAAGGAATTCGCTGGCGACATCACCGACGCTTGCATACAGCGAGTGCCTGCTAGGCACCTTCGCTCCCTGACGACACTGGGCCCTGCGGGGCTCTTTCTCATTCCGAAGGCCAGAATACTACGATTTGTCACCGACCCGACTATCGGCGAGCGGGCCATGCTTCATGAGCTTTCCATTCGCTATGACTTTCACTACAGCACAGCACTGTTCGTCGCCGGCACTAGCGAGGCCTACGTGGCAGGTACCTAGTAAAGATAAGTATCCGCTGGCGTGAATGGAATGGTCGGAAACTGGAGCTGCAGGATCACCACTACAGCATCGGCACCCCTATTGACAAAATCGGCCAAATCGTCGGCCACACCCCGGCAGTTGTGAGGCGCCGAGCAGCGGAGCGAGGCCTGAAGCACGCGCGGCACTGTAGCGCCCAGGCAATCCAAAACTCCGAGGCCGCCCACGGCAAGCCCCTGGTGGCTATCGCCAAGGAATACCGCGGCCGCCGCCTCTCCCGCTCCGATCTCGCCGGCGCCATCGGCGTCACCTCCACACATTGCGCCGGTTCCTGCCCAAAGAGATCTGGCAGTCCTGGCCGGTTATGACCATTGGCCGCGTCGATGCCGCCCGGCAACGGCGAAAGGCCGCCTGACACGCACATCCGGCCGTCACCGCGCTGCTCGCACGGACGGGCACGGCCGGTGGGTTACCAGCACCGAATATCCACGAGCTGCGGCGACGCGCCGACCTCCTTCGCTCTACCTCGCCACCACCGCCATGGGGTCGGCTGTAACGGGATGAGCGGCACCGCCAAGCGGTAGGTGTGGGCAATGCCGACCGGGGCACGTCACGCCCCCACGAATTCAACCGCTCTGGCTGTGCCAAGGCTGCGCCTAGGAGGAGAAGCTGGGACATTGCTAGCAAAAAGATATTTCAATCGAGTAAGCTGCATGCTGTTGATATAGCTTATGTGAGAAAAAATGTGGTTGATATCAGAGATAAGGTGGTCACGTCGAGCTGCCCAAAGTGCTTAGGGTATAGGAAGTGCGATGTTGTCGCCGTACATTCAAAAGAGTGGTCTGACGAAGGCGGATCAATCTGGGGAGGTAACGTGTTCCGCATTGTGGAGTGCCGCGGATGCGAGACTGCCTTCTTTCAGAGTACTGAATATTGTTCTGAGTATAGTAATACATGGTACGACGAAAGAACGGGAGAGGTTGAAGGAGATGATGGTGACATCGAAACCACTTGGCCCATTACAGAAAAACTGCCGCGTCCTGAGTGGCATAAACAGCTAATACGAATTGATGCTAGATTAGATGAGATTGTTACTGAGGTGAGAGTGGCAATAGATAATAATCTAAATATTTTGGCTGGGACCGGGATTCGAACTGCTTTTGATTATGCAGCAGAGCTAATTGGGGTTGATGCAAATCTTTCTTTTCGAAAAAAGATTCAGACTCTTCTTGGTAGGAGAAAGATTAGCTTGGAGGAACACGATGCTTTACTAGCACTGACTGATGCAGGAAGCGCAGCAGCACATAGAGGATGGAAGCCCTCGTTCATAGAATTAAAAGGATTGGCCGAGATTCTTGATGCTTTTCTATATCGGGCGTTCATAGTCGAGAGAACGACTAGAAGCCTAAAGAAAACAATTCCATCTCGACGGTAATCTATACCCCCATATGGCCGCCTAAAGAGTGGCCTTTCTGAGGAATTAATAAGGGTTCAACCTACTCCCCGGCCTGACAGGCCCGTTCCACATTCCATGTCACGGAGACCTGCAGCCCGGCGCCGGCCGCCACACTGATCGACTCTGGACGCATGTTCTGGCTACCGCAGAAGGCTTCAGCGGCGGCAATGGCGTGGTTGGATGCGTAATCCACCAGGGAGCCAACCACGCTTCGTTGCCGCTCTTCAGGCACGCGCTGGCCCAAGACCATGCTGCCCTGCGAGCCAGGTTCAAAGTGGTACCCAGGCGGGAAGAACACCGCTTGCGGATCGCCGCCTTCGAGACTGGACAGGGTGACGTAAGAGCCGGGTCTGTCCGGATCCTCAAGCATGAGCATCGGCGCTTCCTGCTGTGCCTCGTAGAGCTGAACCTCGCCATCGTCTGTCACCACCATGATCACATTCATGGCTGCTGGAAGGCTGCTGCTTTCCTGCCCAAGGGTGGCGGTCGAGAAGCTCAGTGAAAGAGCCAGTGGGAGCACGTAGCGCTTTTTCATGATGATGCCCTGCGTCTGTGGGTACCCCTTCAGCTTAACCCTTTCGCTGCGGTCCCTGGTGCCGCGCTTTTCACGTTTATCCAGTTCGCGCTGGGCTTTTTAGTTTCTAGGAGAACAGCATGCTCGAGCAACGCGAGGTCAAACACTTCCACCTCTTTTGGGGCCTGGGTGCCGGCGCCAAGGGTTTCAACCGCGGCCATGCCCGCGTCGGCAGCATGGAAGCCCGTTTTCGCTGCATCGGCGGCGTTGACTTGGACCCGGCCGCAATCGCCGACTTCGGTCGGCTGACCGGCACCACCACCGCTGCGTGATGTGCGGCAGCCCGATCAAGGCGCGGGAGCCGTGGCGGGAAGAGAGCGAGGAGGTGGAGAATGGCTGAATTTCAACGTGAGCATCGCTACTGGGTGGTCAAGCGTAAGCACCTGACGCCGGAACTGGACGAGGAACTGCGCCTCTGGTTGGAGCAGATCGGGCATCCACCGATGGAGTGTGTTTGCGTCGAGTCCGGCTGGCCGATCTATGAGGAGACCTGGGAGAACGTGCAGCGCATGGCCGGGGGAAGGCCATCGATAGGTCAGGAGCGTGACGCCTTGGAAACCCGGCTTCGCCACCGTGAGGGCCTGGTGAGGCGCGCAATCCAAAAAGAGGAGCAGTACAGTACAGCGCCCTGGCGGCGCATGTGGAGCGGCTGTCCGAGCTGCTGGAGCGCTCCATGACCGGCCTAGAATGGTATCGGGACGCCTACCCCGAGGCCGATAGTGGCGCAGATGATGAACACGCCGCTGAGGTGGAAGAAGCCTTGGCCGACAAGCCCACCACAACCAGCCTCGCCCGCCTGATCGCGGAGAAGCAAGCTGAGGCGTTGGGCGGCCTGCTAGCGAAATATCAGCGGAGCGCCATGGTTCACCCCGAGGCCCTGGAAGCGTTCATTCGTCGAGAGGCAGCTGAACCCCGCCGCCAAGCCGACTGAGAGGAAACACAAATCTACGTAATATTACAGAAATATGACAATGAAGCATGAGTAACCGCGAATATAATCCTGCGCTCTCCGGCCCTCTGCCGGGGAGATAAGAGGAGGAGCGCGACCCGCCATGCCGTGCAATGGACGGCATAGAAATGTACGTCACATTACGAACACTGAGCCCATTTCAGCCTAGCAACTTTCATTCTGGGGGTGCCCGATGGATGAGAGCGACCGGTCTCTGCAAGTCACGGCCGTCATTATTGACATCTTTCCGCGTGGAGCTGGTGGCAATGCGCCCGGTCACGCCCACAAGGTTCCCGGGGTTTGGAATAGCGACAACGATCAGCTCGCCGGCAAGCCTTGCGGGTGGTGCGCAGTGTGGCAGAGGTTGAGCGAATCTCAGGCGACTAAGAAAAGCCTAGGAGGTGAACAATGACTGATCTGACCCAAGCTGCGATGGAGATAGAGGTTGAGGCATGGCGGAGACGCGCGGAAGCAGCTGAGCGAGATCTCGAACTCCTGTCCGCACGCCTCGAGGAATCGTTAGAGGAACTGAGGCTGGCAAACGAGCGAGAACAGGTCGTGGCGGCGCTTGAGGGCCAGCTCGCTAGGCTGAAAATTGTGATTGACATGATGGAAGGTGGGTCATCGACCAGTGGGGCAGCTTCCTGACTCGGACCGAGGCGTGGCAGATAGCCGAGGCAGCCGACCAGATACACCGAACAGGGCCGGGCTTCGATGGCCCGGAACTACAGCGAAAACCTTTACTAGCCGCCCTCGAGGCGGTTTCTTTTTGCCTGGGGAGAAAGCCATGCAACCACTCATGACGCCCGGCGAGGTCGCCGAGCTGCTGCAGGTCAGCCAGCGCAAGGCCTATGCCCTCAAGGACGAGATCGGCTATGTCGAGCTCGGCGGCAACGTGAGATTTGAGCGCGACGCCGTGCAAGCATACATTGAGCGTTGCAAGCGCAGCCCCAGGGATAGGGGGGGGGACACAATGGGAGTCACGGTCCGGTACCGTGCCGCCCGGGATCGGTGGGTTGTCATCGAAACGGGTGAGCGCGGCAGATATCAATGCTCGTTTACAACAGAAGAGGATGCAGAAGAATATGCCACGAAGCGACGCGCTGAGCTGAACGAGGCGCGGTTCAATGGCGTTATGGGGCGGGCCCGGCGCAAGACGTTCATGGAAGGGTTGTTGCGCTGGGTCGAGGAGTACGACACGGAGAGCCAGGGCCAAGCATTCGCTGGGTGGCGAAGTGGTTTGATCGGGAAGCGCCCGACGTGATGCTCGGGCAGGAGACGCTGAATGCGGCTCGGCGCATGATCAAGGAAATGAGAGGCGCACGACTCAGCCAGAGCACGATCAATAATCGCGTGCAGGTGGTGAAGCGGGTGCTGGGCTTGGCCTTCAAGGAGTGGGACTGGATCGATCAGCCGCTGGGCGCGAAGCTCTCGAAGCCGGCGCCGAAGAACGAGCGGCACGTCTACCTCACGGCGGACGAGATCCGGGAGCTGGTCACCGCGGTACCGAAAGGCAAGGAGATCGAGCGGAAGGTGATTCTGCTGGCCTGCCTCACCGGGCTGCGGAAGGGCGAGCTGCTCAGTCTCGAGCGATCGAACCTGCAGGCCGGTCGCATCGTGTTGCGACCAGGGCAAACCAAGAGCGGGAAGGCGAGGGTGATCCCTTTGCCGGAAGATGGCCATGCCTTGGTAGAGCAACTGCCGTTCGACACCAGCGAGCAACGGCTACGGTCGGCGTTCGAGAAGGCGAGGGCGGCAGTAGGGCGGCCGGATCTGCGGTTCCACGATCTGCGTCACACGTATGCCTCGCTACTGGCGGAAGCCGGCGAGGTGATGACGACGGTGCAGGCGCTGTTGGGCCACAGCAGTCTGGTGGTGACGAGCCGATACGCTCACATGTTCGATTCGAGACTGGACCAGGTCGCAGGGAAGCTACCGAGGTTCTGCGACCAAAATGCGACCACGCACTAGGTCAGCAAGAGATTGGATGACGTAAGAGATTGAAAGGATTGGTGCCCGGAGCCGGGCTCGAACCGGCACGGTGTTGCCACCGAGAGATTTTAAGTCTCTTGCGTCTACCAATTTCGCCATCCGGGCGGCACGGTTTCGAGCAGGCAGCTGAAAGGGAACAAGAAATGGAGGCTGGAGTCGGAATCGAACCGGCGTACACGGAGTTGCAGTCCGCTGCATAACCACTCTGCCATCCAGCCTCTGAGAGTCGTATTGGGCGAGAAGGAGATCGATCGGACCGGCGTTCCGGCTCACGACCCTCTCGATACCGCCTCTCCTGGAGCTTGGCCCGCAAGAGATTTGGAGCGGGAAAGGAGATTCGAACTCCCGACCCTCGCCTTGGCAAGGCGATGCTCTACCACTGAGCTATTCCCGCTCGACTCGAGAGCGAATTATACGGATAAGCCGCTTAGTGTCAATCACTTGTTGGCGTTCGCTGCTGTCAGCCTACATGGCGCGGGACAGGTGGGGCCAGGCGGCGCGCAGGTACATCACCATCGACCAGAGCGTCATGATGGCGGCCGCATGCAGGGTCAAAACGCCCAGCAGCGAGAGCTGAGTGCCGGGCGCGAAAGCCAGTAGCAGCAGTAGCGCAATCATCTGCATGGTGGTCTTGGCCTTGCCCAGCCAGGAAACGGCCACTTTGCCGCGCTTGCCCATTTCGGCCATCCATTCGCGCAGCGCCGAAATCACGATCTCACGGCCGATGATCACCAGCGCCGGCAGGGTCAGCCAGATGCTGTCGAAGCGCTCGATCAGCAGCGCCAGGGCTACGGCAACCATCAACTTGTCCGCTACCGGATCGAGAAAGGCGCCGAACGGGGTGGACTGATTCCAGCGACGGGCCAGGTAGCCGTCGAGCCAGTCGGTCACGGAGGCCAGGGCGAACAGGCCGGCCGCCACCGGCATGCTCCAGGAATAGGGAAGGTAGAAGAACACCACCAGCAGCGGGATGAAGGCGATTCTTGCCAGCGTCAGGATGTTGGGGATGTTCATTGACGAGGGGTCCTTGCCTAAGGTCAGGAAAGCCGAAGAGGCCCCATTCTATCTGTACCGGGCGCCATCATCCATGCAAGGAGCGATGAATCGCTTCGGCCAGCGCGTCGCTGATGCCGGGAACCCGGGCCAATTCTTCACGGCTGGCCTGTTTGACCCCCTGCAACCCGCCGAAGAAGCGCAGCAGCTCGCGCCGACGTTTGGGTCCGATGCCGGCAATGCCTTCCAGTGCGGAGCTGCGTCGGGCCTTGTCACGGCGGTTGCGATGTCCGGTGATGGCGAAGCGGTGCGCTTCGTCACGCACGTGCTGGATCAGGTGTAGCCCGGGTGAAGATGCTGGCAGGTCGAGGGTGCGATCGATGGTTTCGATGAACAGGGTCTCGAGGCCGGCCTTGCGAGTGGTGCCCTTGGCCACGCCGAGCAGCAGGATGTTGCCGACTCCCAGCTCGGCAAGGACCTCGCGGGCCAGGTTGAGCTGCCCCTTGCCGCCATCCAGCAGCAGGATGTCGGGAGCGATGCCTTCCCCCTCGGCTAGACGCCGAAAGCGTCTGGTGAGTGCCTGGCGCATGGCGGCGTAGTCGTCGCCTGCGGTTTCACCCTCGATGTTGAAGCGACGGTAATCGGACTTGCGTGGACCATTGCGGTCGAATACTACGCAGGAGGCCACGGTGGCCTCGCCGTGGCTGTGGCTGATATCGAAGCATTCGAGCCGCTCGGGCGGGTCGGGGAGTTCCAGGGCGGTTTGCAAGCTGCTGAATCGCCGCTCGAGTTCGCCCTGGCTGGCCAGTCGGCTGCCGAGCTGCTGTTCGGCATTGGTTCTGGCCAGTTCCAGCCACTGGCTGCGGTGGCCACGCACCCTGTGGGTGACCCGGACGCGCCGCTCGGCGCGACTGCTCAGTGCGCTTTCCAGGATGTCGCTGTCGGGCAGTGGCAGGCTGCCGATCACCTCGCGCGGTATCTCGCGCCCCTGGCCCAGGTAGTACTGACTGACGAACTCGCCCAGCAGCTCGGCGGGATCGAGCCCCAGGCCATTGTCCGGCGCCTGATGGCGAGCGCCCAGTAGCCGCCCCTGACGAACCGCCAGTACGGAGATGCACAGTGCTCCTTCGCGTTCGGCCAGGGCAAAGACGTCGGCGTCGCCGCCTTCCGTGTCGACGAACTGGCGGTGCTGCAGCTGGCGCAGGTGCTGGATCTGGTCGCGCAGGCGGGCTGCATCCTCGAAGGCCAGATTGCGGCTGGCTGTCTCCATGGCCTCGGTCAGCTCCTGGGTGACCTGTTCGCTGCGGCCTTCGAGGCACATTACCGCGTGCTCAAGGTCGCGACGGTAATCGGCTTCACCGATATAGCCCACGCAGGGTGCGCTGCAGCGTCGGATCTGGTACTGCAGGCAGGGGCGCGTGCGATGGGCAAAGACGCTGTCCTCGCAGTTGCGTATGCGAAAGATCTTCTGCATCAGCGACAGGCTTTCACGTACGGCGTTGCTGCTGGGATAGGGGCCGAGGTAGCGGCCGCCCTCATGGCGCCGACGGGCTCGCTTGTACTCGAGCGCCGGGAACGGATGGCGGTCGGTGACGAAGACGAAGGGATAGGACTTGTCGTCGCGCAGCAGGATGTTGTACGGCGGACGCAGCTCCTTGATCAGGGTCTGCTCGAGCAGCAGCGCCTCGATTTCGCTGCGCGTGACCGTCACTTGCACATCGGCGATGCGCGACACCATGGCCTGGGTCTTGGTATTGAGCGCGCCGCGGAAGTAGCTGGCCAAGCGCGCCTTCAGACGCTTGGCCTTGCCGACGTAGAGTGTTTCACCGTGCTCGTCCAGCATGCGGTAGATGCCCGGCGACTGGGTGAGGTTGGCGAGGAACTGGCGTGAATCGAAGCTCATGGTGCTAGGATACCAGACGCTCGCTCAGCTCGTGGGAGTGGTGTCGAACCCCTCTACCAGGCCGTGCTTCAGTCCCAGGTGCGTCAGCTCCACGTCGGTTTCGACACCGAGTTTCTCGAAGATTCGGTAGCGATAGGTGTTGACGGTCTTGGGGCTGAGGAACAGCCGGTCGGAGATCTCCGAGACCCGCTGACAGTTGACGATCATCATGGCGACCTGTAGCTCGCGCTGGGAAAGCTTGTCGAACGGATTTTCCTCGGAGTCGAAGCGCGACAGCACCAGACGCTGGGCGATGTCCGGGCTGATGTAGCGGTGGCCGGCAAAGACGCTGCGAATGGCTTCGACCATGTCCTCCACCTGGGTGTCCTTGCTGATGAACCCCCCGGCACCGGCTTCGAGCATGCGCTGGGCGAAGTTGTCCTCCATGAAGCCGGTCAGGGCCAGAATGCGTACGTCGGCGCTGTTGCGCATGATCTTGCGTGTAGCCTCGAGCCCGCCGATGCCCGGCATGCGCAAGTCCATCAGTACCACGTCCGGCTCGAGCGTGCGGCACAGCGTGACGGCTTCTTCGCCGCTGGCGGCTTCGCCCAGCACTTCTATGTCTTCTTCGTTCTCCAGCAGGCGAGCGAGGCTGGTACGAACCAGGTGATGGTCATCGACAATGAGCACCTTGATCAAGCTGACATTCCTCGTCATTACGGCGGCTGCCGTCAGGCAGGGGCCGCAGGCTCGTGATCGGATTCCGCGATGCTATCGAGTGAACCCACGTAGTCCTGGGCAAGCTTGCCATACTCGCCCGACAAGGGAAATTGAATGAGTATCCGCTTTCCATGGTATTTCTCAACGAAGGCCATCATCAATGTTCAGGTATTGACGGAGCTGCGTGTGGCGAGTAAGATTCGCCTCGTTCTCGCAAGGCGAGTGCACGTGGGGCCTTAGCTCAGCTGGGAGAGCGCAACACTGGCAGTGTTGAGGTCAGCGGTTCGATCCCGCTAGGCTCCACCAACAAGCTTCGACGAATCAGCCGCTTGGCGCATCGCGCCAGGCGGCTTTTTCTTGTGCCCATAAACCCCGAAAAATACCCGTAAAATTCCCTATGCCCTCGACCAAGTCGAGAGGGTGCGTTGCTTCTTTCCGCTCTGCATGCGCCAGGTCTTCGTCCAGCGGGCTTCGTCGTGTTCGCCGCTGCGGCCCTTGGCGATTCGTCGGTTTCTTTCGGTATTGACTACGTTGAGGGCAGGGTGGGCCTGCGTCCCGGCATGTCCGGACGTTGTGGCTCACAGGTTATTCGTCTTCAGGGAGGAAATGGAATGCAGCTGCGAGACTTGCGCAATTCAGTAGTCGTGCTGACAGGGGCTTCCAGCGGTATAGGTCGGGCGACGGCCTACGAGTTTGCCCGCTGTGGGGCGGCGCTGTTCCTGGCCGGGCGTGATCGTCACGCCCTTCACGATGTCGCCGAGACGTGTCATCGCCTGGGCGGTCAGGCGCGTATCGTCGTGGCCGACGTCAGCAACAGCGACGAGATGTCCCGTCTGGCGGAGAGTGCCATCGACCTGGCCGGTCGCATCGATATTTGGGTCAACAACGCTGGGGTCGGAGCGCTGGGACCGTTCGAGGAGGTGCCGCTCGACGTCCACGAGCAGGTGGTGCAGACCGACTTGCTGGGCGGGTTGCGCGGTGCTCATGCGGTGCTACCACACTTCAAGCGCCAGGGCCGCGGCATCCTGATCAACAATATCTCGCTGGGTGGCTGGGCGCCGCAGCCCTATGCCGCTTCCTACAGTGCCGCCAAGTTCGGCCTGCGGGCCTTTGCTGACAGCCTGCGTGGCGAACTCCGGCAGTGGCCCGAGCTGCACGTCTGCAACGTCTATCCTTCCGTCATGGACACGCCGGGGTTCCGTGACGGTGGCAACTTTACCGGCCGTGCGATCAAACCGGTGCCCCCGGTCTACGATCCCCGGCGCACGGCGAAGGCCATCGTGGGGCTGGCCAGGCGTCCGCGTCACAGCGCCTACGTCGGCTTGCCCGCGATACTCTCGCTGCTTGCGCGCTTCGTGCCAGGCTACAGCATTCTCAATGCCGCGCTGGTCGATGGCTCGGTGCGTCGTGCCAGACCAATTCCCCGCTCTTCGGGCAATCTGTTCCAGCCACCCGGGGGGGAGCGTCGGATCGACGGCGGCTATCGCTCATCGAGGCTGCGCCAGGGTGTTCTGGTAGCGGCTTCGGCCACTGCCGCCCTGATGGTGGGGCGCTGGTTGGCAGGGAAGCGCTGAAGGCGTTGCTGTTGCCGTGTGGTTGCGCTGGTGGCCACCTGTTTTCCACAATCAGTAGTGTCTCACTGGAAAAAAGGAGGTTCTTGTGAGCGATACCGATCTGGGTGCCATGGATGCTGGCCAGCTGAGAGAGCTGTTCGAGAGTGGCAAGGCGTCGCCGTTGGAAGCGACACGCGCGGCGCTGGAGCGCATCGAGCGCTTCAACGAAGCTGTCAATGCCTATGTACTGGTCGACAGGGAAGGCGCCGAAGCCGCTGCCGAGGCGTCGAGCAAGCGCTGGCAGGCAGGGCGGCCGCTGAGCGGGTTAGACGGTATTCCCGTGTCGTTGAAGGATTTGACCGAGTCGATCGGTTTGCCGGCGCGCAAAGGGTCGTTGACGGTGTCGGACGCTCCCTGCGAGCAGGACTCTCCACCGGCTCGCATGCTCCGCGAGGCCGGCGCGGTGATTCTGGGCAAGACTAATACCCCGGAGTTCGGTTGGAAGGCCATTACCGACAACCGTGTCTTCGGCGCCACCGCCAATCCGTGGGATACGCGACTGACGCCGGGTGGCTCTTCCGGGGGGGCCGCTGTCGCTGCGGCGCTCAACATGGGTGTGCTGCACCAGGGCGGCGATTCGGGTGGCTCGATCCGCATACCCGCCTCGTTTACCGGCGTGTTCGGCTTCAAACCCACCTTCGGCTGGGTGCCGGAGTGGCCTCGGTCCAAAGAGCCGACGCTCTCCCACCTTGGGCCGCTGACGCGAACCGTGGCCGATGCGGTGCGCATGCTGAACGTGATGGGGCGCTACGATTATCGTGATCCCTACGCCCTGCGCGGTCAGCCTGTCGATTGGGGGGAGGAGCTGGGTCAGGATATCGAGGGCATGCGCATCGCCTTTTCGCCTACCCTGGGCTATGCCCGGGTGGAGCCGGAGGTGGCCGAGTGCGTGCGTCAGGCCGCCCATCGTCTGGAAGCGCTGGGGGCTGTGGTGGAGGAGGTCGATCCCGGCTTCGAATTGCCTATCCGCATCTTCAATACTCTTTGGTTCACCGCTTCGCTTGCCGTCTATCGCGAGCACAATGAACGCCAGCGACGGCTGCTGGACAGTGGCCTGGTGTCGGATGCGAAGCGGGCGGAGCGGCTCAGTGCACTTGACATGTTCTATGCGCTCAGGGACCGGGCGCGGCTGACGGAGGGGCTCGAGCACTTCAACCAGCGCTATCACCTGGTGATGACACCTTCGGTGGCAGTGCGCCCCTTCCCCCTTCATCACGATGTGCCGCCGGGCAGTGGCATGCGCGACTGGGCGGAGTGGGCGCCGTTTTCCTATCCCTTCAATCTCAGCCAGCAGCCGGCCGCTTCCATTCCCTGCGGCTTCACGCCGGATGGTCTGCCGGTCGGTTTCCAGTTGGCCGGTGGCAAGCATGACGACGCACGCGTGCTGCGCGTCAGCCAGGCTTACCTGGCGGCCTACCCACCCACCTTTCCCGAGCGGCCGAAGCAGGTGTGAGAGCGATCCGAGGAGTGACGTGTCACTCCTCGGGAGGCTGGTGTTCGGTGAGCCATGCTGACAACGCTTTGGCGCTCATGGCGGGGCAGTACAGGTCGCCCTGGACCAGGCGAGCGGAGGTGGCTTCCATGTCGGTCGCTACCGTTTCGTCATCGACGCCGACGATCACAGGCTCGATGCCGAGGGAGTTGAGCATGCGGCATGATGCCTCGACCAAGCGTCTTCCATCGCGATGCGCGCGTGCCAGCCGTGCGTCGACGGTCGCTTTGTGAAAGGGCAACCGCGACAGCCAGGCAATATCCACCGGGGTGCTACCGAGCTCCTCGACGGCAAGGCGAATGCCGAGCTGTTCGAGCCGCTTGAGCATGTGGGCGGCCATGTCCAGGTCGTTGCCCAGTCCCTGGGCGGGCACCTTGAGGGTCAACCAATCGAATGACGTCGTGCCCAGATGCCTCAGGAAATGGTCCAGGGGACGACTATCGAAGGTGTCTTGCGCCAGGTGTGCCTCGCACAGGTGCAGAGAGATCGGCAGTTGGGCCAGGGGCGAGGCACCGTCGCTCCACTGGCGATGGTCGGCGATGACCGCCTGGATCATCCAGCGGTTGAGGCGAACGCCGAGCCCCAGCCGTGCAATCACGTCGAGGTAATGGTTTGGTGATTGTTGCCAGCGTTCGGGATGCTTCCAGTGCAGCATGGCTTCCAGGCCGGTACAACGCAGCGAGTTGCGATCGAACTCCGGCTGGTAGTGCAGCGCGAAATGCCGGCCCGGCAGGTGGATGGCTTCGCTCAACTGACTCTCGAGCCGGTACTTCTCTTTCAGGCGTGAGGTCAGGCGGTGGTCGACGAAGGCCAGTCGCCCAGGTCCCTTCTTGCGAGCCATGAACATGGCGCTGCGCGCAGCCTGGATCAGTGTCTCGACATCCTCTGCATCGCCAGGGTACAGCGCTACACCGATCGAAGAGGTCAGCAGCAGGTATCGATCCTCGCTGGTGAAAGGTGGCTCCAGGGCCTCCTGCAGACGCTCCGCCACGACCTGGGCTGCCTCGGCGGTACCGTCCTTCTCCAGTAGCACCACGAATTGGTCGCTGCCGAGTCGGGCTAGGGTGTCCTTGCTGCGTACCTCTTGCTGCAGCCGTCGGGCGATCTCGCCCAGTATGCGGTCCCCTTCGATATGCCCCACCGCATCATTGATCGCCTTGAAGCGGTCGATATCGATGAACAGCAGGGCGAGCGTAGTGTCGACACGCTCTGCCTGGGCCAGGGCGTGGTCGAGGCGATCCCGTAGCAGCAGCCAGTTGGGCAGACCGGTCATCGGGTCGATGTGTATCCAGTGGTGGTCGTCCAGCAGCTCGCCACTCGGGGTGGTGAAGCGCACGAAAGAGTAGAGGCGGCCGCGCGGGTTGCTTCGTTCGTCGAGCAGAGTGTCGACCAGCATCAGAACCGGTACCGACTCGCCGTCGCTCTGACGGCACAGTACTTCCTGTTGCCAGGAGAGTGCCGTGGCCTGGGCGCTGTCTCCCGAGGTGGGGAGGCGCGAAAATGGGCGCAGGGAAACGAAAAAATGCTCGATCGGCCAGCCGGTCGTCTCTGCTCTGTCGCTGCCGGCGATACGGCAGAAGGCGTCGTTGACCATCGTGATGCGCCCGTCGGCATCGGTGATGACCATGCCGGTCTGGCTCTGCTCGAAGGCATCCTTCACCAGCCGGGCGGGGTGCTGGGCTAAGGGCTTGGCCTGTTTGCCCGGTGGGCGGTTACCGTGATGGTTCATTTATGTGTTGTCACCAATGTGTTCCTGCTTTGGAGTTATATCGTCCTCATGGGACTGAACTTGAGGGCGTGAGGCCTTCCGTTGAGAGGGAAAATACGTCATTGGGTAACATTGTTCGATCTTCCCTCAAGGCTCAAGTTCGCTTTGGATGTGCCGATAAGAGAGAAATAGAAATCTGCTTCCCAATACGCGGGGCTGCCAGGGGAAGGCGGCACAACCTGTCTGATCGGCACGGCAGGCGCCATCCACCTTGACTGAGGACATATACTTGCACGTACCGGCGCGTATCGGGGTTCTGGCTCGCTCGATCTGCTCGCTACAGGGGCGTCTGCTGGCGGGCCTGGCCATGACCTGGTTGGTCATCGTTGGTCTGGTTCTGCTGCTGGCCTGGCAGTTCGGCAAGGGGCTCGTCGACGATGCCAATCTGGCGCATCTGCGTTACGAATCGCAGCTGATTGCCAACGATCTCTCCGAGGAGGTCGAGCGCAGGCTGCGTGCCTTGGAGCGGCTCGAGCAGGGGTTGCGTAATGTAGCGGCAAACGAGGTGCCGGCACGGCTGGAGAACGCCCAGGTATTGCTGGAATGGTTCGAGGGGCTGATGGTCGCCGATGCCGATGGGCGTGTCGTGGCCGATTGGCCCATCGTGCCGGGTCGCTCAGGGCTGGAAACCGCAACGACGGAGTATTTCCGCATGCTGCGCCATTCGCCCTGGCCCTATGTGAGTCAGCCGTTCACCGGCCGGGCCAGCGGTGACTCTCTGGTGTTGATGCTGGTACCTCGCTTCGACGAACAAGGCGCCTTCAATGGCGTGGTAGGGGGGATGATCAACCTCACCCATGGTGGTCTTTTTCGCCGCCTCGAGGAGATTCGGCTGGGCGATGCCGGCTATGTATCGGTCTTCACTGCCGCCGGTGAAGCGCTTTTTCATCCCCGTCGCGTCCGGGCATCGGCGTCTGGTCGGTCATTGGCGAGCGACACCGACACTTTGCAGAAGGCGCTGGATGGCTGGCAGGGGGAAGCCATTGGGTCGAGCGGGGAGGGCATTGCGATGCTGATGGCCTATCGCCAGATTTGGCCGGCAAACTGGATCGTCAAGGTAGCCATTCCTCAAGCCCAGGTTCAAGAGCCGCTGGGCGACTTTCTGGCACGCTTGTGGTGGGCCTGGCTGGTTCTGGCCATCTTGATGCTGATTACCATGCGCTGGTTGGTTAGGCGGCTGCTAAGGCCCCTGCATCGTCTGGAGCGGCAGATTGCGCAGGTCGGCGCGGGAGAGCGGCGCTATCTCGAGCTCTCGACCAGCATGCACGAGCTGCGCCAAGTGGCCGGCAGCTTCAACCGTCTGGAGCATGAGCGGCTTGCAGCCCTGGAGCATCTGCGCGATCGTCAGGCTTTTCTCGATGCCGTACTCGGCTCGACGCCCATCGGCATGTTCGTGGCGGACCTGGAAGGGCGTCTCAATTATCTGAACCCGGCGCTGCTCGAGCTGCTTGGCCTCGAAGAGACGCATGAAGCTCGCGACTGGTGGGAGCGAATCCACCCCGATGACCGTCGTGGCACCGAGGACATGTGGCGCTACACCTTGACCACCGGCAGCGACTTCGTACGCCAGCTGCGCTTCCTGCACCCCGACGGCGTGACGCTGTGGGTCGAGGTTCACGCCAGCCAGGTGCTGGGCAATGATCAGCCGCTGGGCTTCGTGGGCATGGCCAAGGACATTACCGAACGGCGGCAGCAGGAGGCGCTGCAACGCTGGGAGGCTGAGCACGATCCGCTGACGGGGCTGCTCAATCGGCGCGGGTTCGAACGGCGTCTGGAAGAGGCGCTGGCCGAGTACTCCAAGACTGGCACCCCCTCCGTGCTGATCCTGTTCGATCTCGACCACTTCAAGCCGATCAATGACGAAGGCGGTCACGCCCTGGGTGACGAGATGCTGCGGCGCGTCGCTCAAGTGGTGGCGTGGGAGGTGCGGCGCAGCGACCATGTCGCCCGCCAGGGTGGGGATGAGTTTGCCGTGCTGTTACCCAGCTGCACGCTCAAGCAGGCGGGAGAAATCGCCGAGTCGCTGCGGCGCGCCGTTTCCGAGGTCACCGTTAGCAACGCCGGCAAGACCTACAGCATCACGTTGAGTATGGGGGTCACGTCACTTCGGGAGGGCGATGACTCTATCGAGTCCGTATTCGCGCGAGCCGATCAGGCCAGCTACCAGGCCAAGGCCGACGGTCGCAACTCCGTGGTAGTCACCGCCTCGGACGACGATCTGATCGATAGCCTGTGGTGAAGTGGCCTGTAGTGATGGGGAGGCTAGTGGTGATGTGCAGGCATGACGCCCGTATGCAACATATGGACGGTTTCACGGGCGGACGGGAGCTAAGGGCAAGTAAATTGCGAAGACGAAAAGGTCGCCGCTACTGGCGTATCAGACCGAGGCGTTGATGCGCCCTGCCTGTGCCGCGACACGACCGCTGGCGCGGTACACGGTCTTCTCTGCGGCCTGATGAATGAAGTCGAGCAGGCGTGTGTTCTGCTCCATGCGCAAGGCAACGAGCTCGCCGTTCAGCGTATTGAGGCGCTGAGCTTCGCGGGTCATTTCCAGCGTCTGCATCCAGGCCTCTTCGCAGCCTGCATCCAGCGCTGCCTGATGGGCGCCCGCGGCACCATCGGCATAGCCCAGACGGTGCTGAACGCCTTGGCGTAGCTTTTCGCTCGCTTCCAGGCGGGCCAGCAGCGCTTGCTTGCGCTGGGCAACTTCGGCGAGGGTCTCGCTTTCGATACTGGCGCTGGCCAGCAGTGCTCGTTCGCGCATGAGCAGTTCGGTGAACTCGCTCAGACGCTGCTGCTGTTCCATCAGAAGCTTGGCCAGACTCATGCCTTGCGACTCTCGGCAGACAAGGATTCGATCAGCGAATCGGCTATGCGCTCGGCACGGATCTCCAGACGACCCTCGCGGATGGCTTCGCGAATTTCCTCGACACGCGCCTTGTCGATATCGCGGGAGGCATCGGTAGCCTTCTGACTCAGATGCGTGGCAGCCGAAGGACCGGGGTCCTGCTGCCCCGAGGGGGTGGCGCCCTTGACCGGTTGAGCTTCCTCGCGCGGTTGTGTCTGGGTCGGGCGAGTCAGGGGGTTCTGGTTGTTGATCTTCACGTTAATGGCCTCATGACCGAATGCTTTTACCTGCTATCGGCAGGGCGAGGGATAACTTTAGGCCTAATTTTTCGGCACGCGTTTCCCGGGCGAAGCTGCCCATACCCGTTCGGGAGCTCGAGGTGCGACGGCCCATGTCAGAAGTCTACGACAAGGGTGCCTTCTCCGACCACCTCGGCAGTCATGATCTCGCGGCTGTCGAAACGAACCCGAATACGATCGCCAAGCGCGCCAGGCTCCAGTGCTTGCCCCTCGCGGGCGATGCGAAACCCGCTTCCCCGGGCCTCGACCACCACCCGCTGATTTCTCTCCACCAGCGGCAGGCTGCGGAACTGATGCTCCAGCAGCGGCTGCCTTGGGCTGAGCGCCCGCGTTGCCACTTGCCCGACGATCCGGTCGATCTCGAGCAGGGTGCGGTTCGGTAGTTCGGCCAGATTCCCCGACTGCATGACCAGATGCTCACGCCGCACCGTCTCTCCGGCAGCGAGGGGGGTGTCGAGCACGGGGTATTCGCCGATCACGCCGACTTCGGCCTGCAGGTAGCGCACCTGGCGGCCATCGTCGCCGCAGCGTACGCCGACGGAAATGCGGCCCAGCGGCACTTCGCCGGGGCGTGTCAGGAAGGGGGCGGGCGATTCGCAGGTGGGTAGCCGTGCGGAAGGAGGGCGTAGCTCGATGATGAGTTCATCGCCCAGCGCGCTGGCCTGCTCATGGAGAAAGCCGTGCACGGCTTGCAGCAGTTCGCCGTCGTCGGCCGAAGCGGCCGGCAGCGACAGCAGGCCGGCCAGCAGTGTCGGTAGCAGCAGGACTAAGCGGGTAAGGCGCATGAGGCGGGGCCATCCAGCATGGGTAATGGCAGGATTCTAGCTGGCCCCGATGGGCTGAAACAGCGGAAATGAGCGAGGAAAAGGGGCCTGTTTCTGCCATTGATGTGACAAGCGCGTCGTTACTCTTCAACCTCAAGAAGTTCCGTATGTCTTCAATCAGGATTTCGCACGGGGAGCGCCGGCATGATCGATCAGCTCGAGGCCGCCTTTAATTACCACCAGCAGGCGCTGGGGCTACGCCAGCAGCGCCACCAGGTGCTGGCGAGCAACATCGCCAACGCCGATACACCCAACTACAAGGCCCGCGACTTCGACTTCGCCAGCGAACTCAAGAAGGCGGTCGAGCAGGGGCGTACGTCCAGCGGTGGACTCTCGCTGGCGCGTACCTCCGAGCGCCATCTGGCGGGGCAGGGCATGTCGGCGTCCAGGCAGGAGCTGCTCTACCGCATACCCGACCAGCCCAGTCTGGACGGCAACACCGTGGACATGGATCGCGAACGTACCCAGTTCGCCGACAACGCGGTGCGCTACCAGGCAGCACTGACCATCATGAACAGCCGGATCCAGGGGCTGAAGAACGCCATGCAGCCGGAATAACAGGCCGGATCAAAGGAAGAGAGATCTTACCATGTCGATGTTTTCCGTGTTCGATATCGCCGGCTCGGCCATGAGCGCCCAGTCCCAGCGCATGAACGTCACCGCCAGTAACCTGGCCAATGCCGACAGCGTGGCCGGCCCCGACGGTCAGGCCTATCGTGCCAAGCAGGTGCTGTTCGAGTCGCGCCTGGGGGGGCACGGCATCGGCGGTGTGGGCGTGCGTGAGGTGGTCGAGGACCCTTCGCCCATGCGTATGGAGTATCGTCCCGAGCATCCGCTGGCCAACGAAGAGGGCTACGTGACGATGCCCAACGTCGAGCCGGTCCATGAAATGGTCAACATGATTTCGGCCTCGCGCTCCTACCAGGCCAATGTGGAAGTGATGAACACGAGCAAGCAGATGATGCTCAAGACACTGACTCTGGGTGAGGGCTGATCGACATGTCCAACACTATCGATGCCAACGTCGTCTCGCGCTTGAATCAGGGTGGGCCCTCCTCTCGCGACGCCAGCCAGTCGGCCGAGCTGCGCAACAACTTCATGACCCTGCTGATCGCCCAGATGCAGCACCAGGATCCGCTCAATCCCATGGACAACCATGAGATGACCACACAGCTGGCCCAGATCAACACGGTCAGCGGCATCGAGGATCTCAACAAGACCTTGAAGGGCATCACCGAGCAGATGAACGCCGGCCAGATGCTGCAGGCTACTGCGCTGATCGGCCAGGGCGTGCTGGTGCCGGGCGATCGTCTGTTGCTAGAGCATGGCGAGGAGGGTGAGCTGCACACCACCCCGTTCGGCATCGAGCTGCCCCAGTCGGCTGACAACGTGAGTGTGGTGATCACCAGTGCCAGTGGCCAAGTGACCAACCGCTACGATATCGGGCCGGTCAAGGCGGGGGTCGAGTCGTTCACCTGGGACGGCCGTACCAGTGAGGGCGAGGCAGCCGCCTCGGGTTCTTACAGAGTGCGCGTCGAAGCCACCAGCGACGGCAAGGCGGTCAACGCCAGCACCCTTAACTACGCCGTGGTCGGCGGTGTGACGCCGCCGGACAAGAACGGTGGTGTGAAGCTCGACCTGGGCGCCATCTATGGCCAGGTCGGGCTCGATCAGATCAAGCAGATTCTTTGAATCATTATTCAATAACACAGCATAAAGGAAGTGCTGAACGAATAGCCGAGCGGGATGTAGCGCAAGGCGCACGGAGCACAGGAACCGGAGCATATGGGGTATATGTGAGGATTCCGAGCACCGCGCAACGCAGCGATTCGCTCGCGCAGGCATTCGTGCAGTGCTTACTAATAGAACCGCGCATAGCGGCACATTCAGCCGGTAAGCAGAGGAACGAAACATGAGTTTTTCACAAGCACTGAGTGGTTTGAACGCCCAGTCCCAAAGGTTGGGTACTATCGGCAACAACATTGCCAACTCTCAGACCGTGGGCTTCAAGGGCTCTAGCGTCCAATTCTCCGATGTCTTTGCCAACTCCAAAGTGGGTTTGGGCACCAGGGTGTCGTCGGTGTTGCAGAACTTTGGCGAAGGCAACATCGAGTCCACCAACCGTGGCCTTGATCTGGCAATAGCTGGCGAAGGATTCTTCCGCTATATGGATGCCAGCGGCGAGGTTGTCTACTCGCGTAACGGCCAGCTCACCATGAGGTCCAATGGTGATCTGATCAATGCCCAGGGTTACCAAATCATGGGTTATGGCCTGAATGCCCAAGGACAAGTGCAGGTAGGTGGCCAACCGGTGCCCTTGAACGTGGCAGCCGATGAAATGGCGGCAAGAGCGACCAGCAGCGTGTCATCAATTCTCAATCTCGATGCCCGAAAGGTGGCTGGAGAGGATGCGAGTCAGGTGGAAGTGATCACTGACATGAGTGATCCGGACAATCCTGCTAATCGCCAAGAGCTCAACTATCACTACTCTAACAACTTCACCATTTACGACTCGCTCGGTAATCCGCGTAACATCACTGTCTACTACGAGAAGGTGGGAGCCAACTCGTGGAATGCCAAAGTAGCGATGGATGGCTATTACGACGAAGCCAATGACTTCAGCATTAACTTCAACGCGAATGGCACCATTAGCCAGATATTTGACAACAACGGCGATGCAATTGCCACCAATGCCCTGAGGCTGGAGTTCGCAAGCGACGACACGACCCCTCTCGGTGGCGCTCCGGTCCCCCTTGATTTCCAGTTCAACTTGGCAGGTACCACTCAGTTCGGTAACACCTCGACTAGCAGTCAGCTGGTTCAGGACGGCTATACCTCGGGCAGCTTCGTCGGTATCACCATCCAGGAGGACGGTACCGTCATGCGCAACTACTCAAACGAGCAGTCGCGCCCCGCCGGCCAGATTGCCTTGGTCAGCTTCCGTAACCCCGAGGGTCTGGTGCCGGCTGGTGACAACGTATGGCGCGCTTCCAACGAATCCGGCCAGGAGCTGGTTGGCGCTCCTGGAAGCGGCCTTCTGGGCAGCATCGTTTCCGGTGCGGTGGAGACTTCCAACGTCGACATGGCCCGTGAGCTGGTCAACATGATCGTGGCGCAGCGGGCCTATCAAGCCAACTCGCAGACCATCAAGACCCAGGACGAGCTCCTGCAAACCGCCATCAACCTGCGCTAAACGCTTTGATGCCAAGCGCCAAGGGAGCCTGAGTCATGGACCGCATCCTTTATACCGCCATGAGCGGGGCCAAGCAGACCATGGATCAGCAGGCGGTGGTCAGCCACAACCTGGCCAACGTCTCGACCAGCGGCTTTCGCGCCCAGCTGCATGCCATGCGTGCAGTGCCGGTGCAGGGCGAAGCAGCACTGCCGACCCGCGTGTCGGTAGCTGCCACCACCCCGGGCAGCGACTTCAGCCCGGGCCCCATCACCCGCACAGGGCGCGAACTGGACGTGGCCCTTGAGGCCGACTCCTGGCTTGCCGTGCAGGCAGACGACGGCAGTGAGGCCTATACCCGCCGCGGCGATCTCCAAGTGGACGGCGATGGCCTGGTGACAGTGGTGGGGCGCCCGGTGATCGGTGAGGGTGGCCCCATCATCGTACCGCTGGGGTCGAGTGTCACCGTCGGCGCCGATGGCACCCTGAGCGCCATTGGTGAAGGCGAGGGCCCCGAGGCCCTGGTCGACGTAGGCAGGCTCAAGCTGGTCACGCCGGAGCAAGCACTGCTGCGTGGTGACGACGGCCTGTTTCGTATGCCGCCCAACGCTGAGGGTGAGGTAGTGGTGCTGGAGGCCGACGACGATGCGCGTCTTGCCAGCGGTGCGCTGGAAGGCAGCAACGTCAGTGCGGTGGAGGCCATGGTTGCCATGATCGACGTGGCCCGGCGCTACGAGATGCAGATGAAGGTTATCAGCACCGCCGACGAAAACGCCCAGCGGGCCAACAATTTGCTTTCCATCCAAGGCTGACGGCTCCGAGCGAGCCGAGGTCCGTAGGGTCGAGGAAAAAGAAACATGATCAAGTCACTGTGGACGGCCAAGACCGGCCTGGAATCCCAGCAGGTCAAGCTGGATGTCATCTCCAACAACCTGGCCAACGTCAGCACCAACGGCTTCAAGCGCTCGCGGGCGGTATTCGAGGATCTGCTCTATCAGAACCTGCGTCAGCCCGGTGCTCAGAATGACGTGCAGAATCGCTTGCCCTCGGGCATGCAGGTGGGTACCGGGGTGCGCCCGGTTGCGACCGAGCGTCTGCATACCCAGGGCGGTCTCGAACAGACCGACAATTCGCGGGACCTGGCGATCAGCGGCAACGGTTTCTTCCAGGTCCTGATGCCGGATGGTTCCACCGCCTATACCCGCGATGGCAGCTTTCAGCTCAACGAGAACGGCCAGATGGTAACGGCCAACGGCTATCCGCTGGAGCCGGCCATCATCATTCCCGAAAACGCTCTGTCGATCTCCATCGGCGAGGACGGCATCGTCTCCGTAACTCAGCCGGGCGTGAACCAGGCGCTCGAAGTGGGCCAGATCACCGTTTCCACTTTCGTCAATGCGACCGGTCTCGAGAGCATCGGGGGCAATCTCTACCTGGAAACCACTTCGTCCGGTCCGCGGAACGAAACCATGCCGGGAATGAACGGTGCCGGCAGGCTGTTCCAGGGCTACGTGGAAACCTCCAACGTCAACGTGGTGGAGGAAATGGTCAGCATGATCCAGACCCAGCGTGCCTATGAAATCAACAGCCGAGCGGTGCAGACCAGCGACGAGATGTTGGCGCGCCTGAGCCAGCTCTGATCCTGTCATCAATGAAAGACCCTGGCGCGAAACGCACTGCCGGAAGCGAGAGACAATGAAAGTGATGGGAAGATCGGCCGCACGTGTGGCCATCGCGGCGGTAGCCATGGCGGTGTTGGCACTGGGTGGTTGTGCTCAGGTGCCTCGCGCCTCGGTGGTCGGCGAGCAGGAGCAGATATTTATCACCGAGCCACCGCCTCGGGCGGCCAACGGCTCCATCTACCAGGCTCAGCGTGGCTCGCAGCCGCTGTTCGAGGATCGCCGTCCGCGCATGGTGGGCGATATTCTCACTATCGTATTGGACGAGCAGGTCAGCGCCAGCAAGAACTCGCAGTCCAACATGAGTCGCAACGGTTCGGCGGAGCTAGACATTTCAGCCCTACCCGATGTGCTGGAACGGCTGGCCGCGCAGGGTATCGATCTTTCCGGCAGCATGTCAGGCACCAGCGCCTTCAACGGTGGTGGCGGCTCCCAGGCCAGCAACAGCATGACCGGCACCATCACCGTGTCGGTGCTCGAGGTGATGCACAACGGCAATCTGCGAGTGCGCGGCGAGAAGCAGATCGCCATCAATCAGGGCGTGGAGTTCATCCGTTTCTCCGGCGTGGTCAATCCGCGCACCATCACCGGCCAGAATACCGTACCTTCCACGTCCGTGGCCGATGCGCGAATCGAGTACGTAGGCAACGGCTATATCAGTGAAGCGCAGCATATGGGTTGGCTGCAGCGCTTCTTCCTCAATATTTCGCCTTTCTGATCGGGCGAGGCGACCATGACCGACTTCATGATGACCAAGCCAAACCGTTTCGCTTCGGTGGCAAAAAAGCTTCTGCTACTGACATGGCTTTGTCTGCTGGCGCTGCCGGCTCAGGCCGAACGTATCCGTGAAATCGCCAACTTCGCCGGCGTGCGCGACAACGTGCTGGTCGGCTATGGCCTGGTGGTCGGGCTCGATGGCACCGGCGATCAGACCATGCAGGCGCCCTTCACCGGGCAGAGCCTCACCAACATGCTGTCGCAGCTCGGCATCACCGTACCGCCGGGCACCAACATGCAGTTGCGTAACGTGGCCGCGGTAATGGTAACCGCCGACTTGCCGCCGTTCTCACGCCCAGGGCAGCGGCTCGACATCAACGTGTCTTCCATCGGCAACGCCCGCAGCCTGCGTGGCGGGACGCTGCTGATGACGCCTCTCAAGGGTGCCGACGGCGATACTTACGCGATCGCTCAAGGCAACCTGCTGGTGGGTGGCGCCGGAGCCCAGGCGGGTGGTGCTCAGGTCCAGGTCAATCAGCTGGCTGGTGGGCGAATTCCCGGTGGGGCAATGGTCGAGCGCGAAGTGCCATTGGATCTGGGCGCCAATGCCGGACTCCTAGAGCTCGAGCTCAAGCAGGCGGATTTCGGCACCGCACAGCGGGTGGTCAATGCCATCAACAACGAGTTCGGTCGCCCGGTGGCCGCAGCGCGTGATGGTCGCGTCATCGCCTTGGACGGACCCACCAACCCCAACTCCCGAGTCAACTTCATGGCTCAGGTGGAGAATATTCGGGTTACGCCGATGGAGGCGCCGGCCAAGGTGATCTTCAATGCCCGTACCGGCTCGGTAGTGATGAATAGCGCCGTGACCTTGCGCCGTGCCGCCGTGGCCCACGGCAATCTGTCGATCGTCATCGACACCCGCTTCCTGGTCAGCCAGCCGGCGCCGTTCGGTCAAGGTGAGACCGTGGTCGTGCCCGATACCGAGATCGAGTTGCAGGAGCAGGACGCCTATCTGCGTGTGGTGGAAGGGGCCGATCTGGTCGATGTGGTCAATGCTCTCAACGCCCTCGGCGCCACGCCCAGCGACCTCATGGCGATTCTCGAAGCGCTCAAGGCGTCAGGCTCATTGCGCGCCGATCTGGAGATCATCTGATGAGTATCCAGGACATGGGTGGCCAGTTCGCCCTCGACGTGCAGGGGCTCGAGCGGCTCAAGCACACCGCGAGGAATGACGAAGCGGCGGGATTGCGCGGTGCCGCGCAGCAGTTCGAGGCGCTGTTCCTGCAGATGATGCTCAAGAGCATGCGCGACACCATCCCGTCGGGTGGGCTGCTCGACAGTCAGCAGACCGAGTTCTACCAATCGATGATGGATCAGCAGTGGGCTCAGACCATGGCCGGCCGCGGCATAGGCCTGGCCGATCACCTCGTGGCACAGCTGGAAAGCCAACTGGGAATTTCCTCCCCCCGCTCCGGCGTGGCGGATCGTGAACTGAGTGAACTCATCGCCGGTATTCCGCGTGGCACGCCCCGCGTCCTCCAGGATGCTCTGCAGCCCGCGGCAGAGGGTGAAGAGCGTCTGCCCGAACGGGCAGCCAACAATTCGGTGCGTGAAGCGGATCAGGTCACGATGCCGGCCAACTTCCTCGAGGAACTGGAGACCGTGCGCGTGGGCTTCATGGCGGCGCTGGATGCCAGGCTGCCGGCTTCCGCTCAGGCGCCCGTGCCGCCGACAGGTAGCCAGTCTGCGGCGAGAGCAAGTACCCGCTCTGGTTCGGCAAGCCAGGGGCAGGAGCATGTGCAACGTTTCATGGAGCGGCTCTCGGCTCCTGCGCAAGCCGCCAGCCGCAAGACCGGTGTGCCGGCTGAGCTGATTCTGGCTCAGGCGGCACTGGAAACCGGCTGGGGGCGCCACGAGATTGCCACGGCCGATGGTCGTAACAGCTACAACCTTTTCGGTATTAAGGCGGGCAGCAGTTGGAAAGGGCGTACTACCGACATCGTGACCCATGAATACATCAACGGTCAGCGTACCCGGGTCGTCGATAGCTTCCGCGTCTACAACTCGTTCGAGGAAGCCTTCACCGATTACGCACGTCTGATCGGCAACAACCCGCGCTATGCAGCGGTAACCACGGCGGGCAGTGCCGAACAGGCCGCCCGTGCACTGCAGGCGGGCGGCTATGCCACCGACCCGGCCTACGCCGACAAGCTGATCGCGGTGATGAACAGCATGGGGCCGATGCGGCAGCGGGATTCGCTGGTCTTTTTCAGCTATTGATCCCTAAAGTCACGACGATTCAGGCCGATATAAAGGGCATTGGCGAAAGGAAACGACACCATGAGCACCATTTTTTCCATCGGCCTGAGCGGTCTGAATGCCGCCCAGAACGCGCTGAACACCACCAGCAACAACATCAGTAACGTCTACACGCCCGGCTACAATCGTGAACTGACGATTCTCGGCCAGAGCCGTGCCGATGCCGGCGTGCAGGTCAATGCCATCCAGCGCCAGTTCAATCAGTACGTGGCCAACCAGCTCAACGCAGCGACCAGTGCATCGAGTGCATTGAAGACCTACGAAAATCAAATCAGCCAGATCGACAATCTTCTGGCCGATCGCGAGGCGGGCTTGGCGCCGTTGATGCAGAGTTTCTTTTCCTCCCTCGAGGATCTCGCCGGTGCCCCCTCCGACCCGGCGGCCCGCCAGGGCCTGCTGGGTACTGCCAATACCCTGACTGCCCAGTTCCGCGCCTTCGACGGCTATCTGCAGGACATGCAGGAAGGTATCAACGGTCAGATCAAGGACGAAGTCACCCAGATCAATAACATGACCGAGCAGCTGGCAACGCTCAATCGCGAGATCGCGCTGGCTCGTGCGCGCAGCGGCGAGGCCCCCAACAGCCTGCTCAATCAGCGCGACCAGCTGGTTGCCGAACTCAGCGAGCGCATGGATATCCGTCTGGAGATCCAGGACGGCAAGAGCTACAACATCAGCCTGCCCAACGGGCAGCCGCTGGTGTCCGGCACCAACCACTATCGCCTGGAAGCGATGGATGCCCCCAACGATCCGCAGCGTACCGTGCTTGGCTATCGCGATTCCGGCGGCAACCTGGTGGCGCTGGGAGAGAACACCATCAAGGGGGGGACACTGGGCGGACTGATGACCTTCCGTGCCGAGACCCTGGACAAGACCCAGAATCAGATCGGTCAGCTTGCCGTATCGCTGGCGGTAGGTTTCAACGAGCAGCATCGCCTGGGTCAGGATCTCGATGGTAACCAGGGCGGTGATTTCTTCAGCATCGGCCAGCCCCGCGTATACTCCTTTCCGCGCAATACCGGTGGCGTGGAAGTGACGGCGGCCAGCTTCGATGCGGCGAACATCGACAAGCTGCGCGCCACGGATTACACCATTCGCTTTCAGGACGGAGAGCCGCAGATTACCCGTAAGGATAACGGCCAAGCGGTACCGGCAGATGAAATCAACTGGGATGCCGATACTTCGACGCTCAGCTTTGGCGGCATCACCCTGGAGTTCAGCGGAACCCCGAACGACGGTAACCGTTACGAAGTGCAACCGGTGCGTCGCGCTGCGGCGAATCTCGACTCCCAGATCGCCGACCTGGACAAGATCGCCGCCGGCAGTTTCGTTTCCGCCACCAGCGACATGATTTCCGGCCAAGTCCGTGCCGATGCAGGAGCGCTCAGCGGCCTGGCTGATGGGGGAAGCTATGCCATCACACTGGATAGCGCTGGAGTGTTGACCTTCGGCTCGGCGGTAGGTCAGGAAATGCCTGCTACCGTTCTGGTTGACGGCGAAGCGCGAACCGTTAACCCAGACGGCACGATTGATGGCGACCCCTTGACCGCCGGTGCGACACTCACGGTGGATGGGGTGAGCTTCAAGGTGAAGTTGCCCAGTGCTGATCAGGGGGAGTTTACGCTTGATCTGGGCATCGCCGCTTCCGGCACCGGCGACAACCGTAACGCCCTGGCGATGCAGAACCTGCAGAGCCAGGCCCTGGTAGGTGGTCGTGCGTCCCTAAGCCAGGCATACGCCGGCATGGTTAGCGATGTGGGTAACCGAACTAACATCGTCAAGGTAAATCTCGATGCACGTCAGGGCTTGACCGACCAGCTCAAGGCAGTGCAACAGTCCGAGTCGGGGGTCAACCTGGACGAAGAAGCGGCCAACCTGATTCGCTACCAGCAGTTCTACATGGCCAATGCCCGGGTCATCGATACCGCTTCCACGCTGTTCGATACCATTCTCGGCTTGCGTAACTGATCTTCGGGGAGTCCACAAAGATGCGTATCAGCACTGTGACCATGTTCGATCAGAGCGTGGCATCCATGAATCGTCAGCAGAGCGACTTTCTCAAGGTCGGCCAGCAGATCGCCAGTGGCCGGCGGGTCGTCAACCCCTCCGACGACCCCCAAGCGGCGTCTCGGGCAGTCGGGGTGTCCCAGGCCAAGGCCGTGACCCAGCAGTTTGCCGATGCTCGTGTGTCGGCGCGTAACTCGCTGGCTCAGGCCGAGAGCGTGCTCAACAGCACGGCCGATGCCATTACCAGCGCCAAGACATTGCTGGTCCAGGCAGCAAGCGACACCCTGAGCGACGTCGACCGCCAGTCGGTGGCCTCCGAACTGCGCGGCATCTACGAGACCCTGATCGGCCAGGCCAATGCCACCGACGGCAACGGTCGCTATCTGTTTGGTGGCTACCAGGACAACTCACCGCCCTTCGCCCGCACCAGTGGGGATGGCATCTCTGGTGTCAACTATGTCGGAGACGAGAACACCCGCGAGCAGCGGATCGATGCCTCGCGCCTGATGCCGGTGGCCGACAACGGAAAGACCATCTTCCAGAGCGTGCCTTCGGGAGCCGGCTATGTGGCGAGAGCGGAGCGAGAGTCGCCTGGCGAAACGAGTATTGGTACTCAGCAAGGCTTCGTACGCAATGAAGGTTCGGTTGCATTCACCAGCGGGCCGAACCGCGTCGACCCGAATGCTGAGCACTTCGGCAAGCCGTTCGAATTGGAATTTTCTACCGACACGGATGGCAACCCGTTATTTTCCGTCAGTGTCGTTGAGGCCGACGGTACCCGAACCCCCATTGTCGCTGACGAGTCTTATGAATCGGGCAAGGCCGTCGTTTTTGGTGGCGTCAGCATCACTTTGGAGGGCGCGCCCGCTGACGGCGACCAGATCCAGCTGCGCCCGGCCAACGACGCCAATGCCAACCAGGACCTGTTCAAGTCACTCAAGGATGCCATCGACCTGTTGGAGCTCGATCAGGAGGGCACGCCAGAAAACCGTGCCCACTTCCGCAACACCATCAACACGGTGATGCGTGAACTCGACAACAGCCTCGACAACGTACTGACCGTGCGTGCCTCCATGGGTGCGCGCCTCAACGAACTGGACGTGGTCGATGCCGTCGCCGGCAACCGAATGATGAACTACGATAAAACGCTTTCCGATCTGGTCGATCTCGACTACGCCAAGGCAATTGCCGATTACAGTCTGCGCCAGGTCGGCTTGCAGGCGGCTCAGAAGGCCTTCGTCGACGTCAAGAGCATGTCACTGTTCAACTTCCTGTGAGGATTCTGTCTGGGACGGCAATCCATCGAGCCGCCAGGTAAGCCGGCTCAACTTCCCTGCAGATCTCGTGCAATTGACGAGATCTCGTTTCGCCGCTCCGGCTTGCCGGGCGGCTTTTTTGCGTTTGCAGATGGGCTTAACTAATGATGAGGCAAGGGTGATGTCAGGCCAGCGGCGCCAGCGCCTCGATCAGCGCGTAGATGAACTGGATGCCGTTGCTGAACAGCCGCTGCAGGAAACGTGACATATCGGTCATCAGTACCATCAGCAGCACCAGGCCGACGGTCAGCGAGGTGGGGAAGCCGATGTTGAACACCGTCAGCTGAGGAGCTGAACGGTTCAAGATGCCCATGGCCAGGTTGATGATCAGCAGCGAACCCACCAGTGGCAACGCCAGCGACATGCCGGCGACGAAGATGGTGCCGCCGTAGCGCACCACCATCTCAAAAGCCGCGGGATTGAATGCGCCGATGCCGATAGGCAGACCGTAAAAGCTCGATACCAGTGCTTCCAGCACCATCAAGTGGCCGCCCAGGGCGAGGAACATCAGCAGGGTGATCATGAAGAAGATCCGCGAAAGGATCATGGTGTTGGTGCCGCTGCCGGCATCGAAAAAGGATGCGAAGGCCAGGCCCATTTGTAGGCCGATGAACTCACCAGCTGCCTGAACCACGGCGAAGACAACGTGCATGACCAGGCCGATGGCAATGCCGATCAGCATCTGTTCCACCATGATGCCGAAGCCCGCCCAGGAGACGAGAGGCACGTCGGGCATGGGCGGCAATACCGGGGCGATCACCAGCGTGATGAGAAATGCCAGCCCGATCTTGGCCTGGTTCGGCACGCTGGAGTGTCCCCACAGCGGAGCTGCCTGAAAGAATGCCAGGATGCGCACGAAGGGCCACAGCAGAAGCACCAGCCAGCCGTGGAGTTGATCGAAGGTCACCTCGACCATGCGTAGCTCACCTCAAGAGTGCGACTCACATCAACATGCTGGGGATGCTGGTGAAGAGGTTGCGGGTGAAGTCCACGATCAGCTTCAGCAGCCAGGGGCCGGCCAGCACCAGCACGGTGAACACGCCGAGAATCTTGGGGATGAACGAGAGCGTCATCTCGTTGATCTGGGTGGCAGCCTGGAACAGACTCACGGTAAGACCCGTGAGCAGAGCGGTGATCAGCAGGGGGCCGGCCAGGAACAGCGTGACGCGCATGCCCTGATAGGCGATGCCCATGACCATTTCCGGTGTCATTGTGACTCCTTGCCGGCGCGGCGCGACCGGCTTGTCTTGGCGGCGTTCATATGAAGAAACTCTCCGCCAGCGATCCGACAATCAGCTGCCAGCCGTCCACCAGTACGAACAGCATCAGCTTGAACGGCAGCGAGATAGTGGCCGGCGGCACCATCATCATGCCCAGTGACATCAGGGTGCTGGCAACCACCAGGTCGATGATCAGGAACGGGATGAAGATGGTGAAGCCGATCTGAAACGCCGTCTTGAGCTCGCTGGTGACGAAGGCCGGTACCAGAATGCGCAGTGGTACATCCTCGGGCCCCTGCATGGGACCGACCTCTGCCAGGCGCGCAAAGAGCGCTAGGTCGGGCTCGCGGGTCTGGGCCAGCATGAATTCGCGGAACGGCTCCTGGGCCAGCAGTAGGAACTGCTCGAAATCGATTTCGTCAGCGCTAAGTGGCACCCAGGCGGTCTCGTACACTAGTCCGATCACGGGTGACATGACGAAGAAGGTCAGGAACAGGGCCAGACCCAGCAGTACCTGATTGGGTGGCGTAGCCTGGGTACCCATGGCGGTGCGCAGCAGACTGAGCACGATGATGATACGGGTGAAGCTGGTCATCATCAGCAGCGCCGCCGGCAGGAAGGCCAGCGAGGTGAGCAGCAGCAGCGTTTGCAGTTGAATCGACCACTGCTGGCCGCCGTTGTCCAGGGGCTGGCTGATGATGCCGGGAATCTGCTGGGCATGGGTGCCCAGTGGTAGAAGAGCAAGCAAAAGGACGGCAAGCAGGACCAGCGAGCGAATCATGATTCTCCCCGCCTGGAGCCACCCAGGCCGGCGTTCTGTTTCAAGGCGCGGGCAAAGCGGACGGCGAAGCGCTCGTCTGCGGTCTGCGTGCCAGTCGTCACCTCGGCGGGGCGTGCAGGTGCCTGCCGCTCGTGTAGCTTGTTGACCTGCCCGCCGCCGACACCGAGCACCAGCCAGGTGTCTTCGATCTCGACGATGACCACACGCTCGCGAGCACCGACGGCAGCACTGCCCACCACCCGTAGATGTCCGCCTGCCGCTCGCTGTTGGGGGTTCCAGCGCTTCAGCAAGGCGGTGCAGATCAGGATGATAGCGATGACCAGCGCCAGGGCAGCAGCCGTCTTGCCGAGGGTGGCCATGCCTACCAGAGCATCTCCACCCACGGCCAGCGCGTCGATGCCGGCCGGGGTTTCGGTCGAGGGAGTGTTGCTCATCGGTTGAGTTTTTGCACCCGCTCGGAAGGGGTGATGATCTCGGTGATGCGGATGCCGTATTTGTCGTCGACCACTACCACTTCGCCTTGGGCGATGAGGTAGCCGTTGATCAGAATGTCCATCGGCTCGCCGGCCAGACCGTCGAGCTCGACGACGGAGCCTTGGGTCAGCTCGAGCAACTGCTTGATGGTCAGCTTGGTACGGCCCAGTTCCACGGTCAGTTTGACCGGGATGTCCATAATCATCTCGAGGTCGCGTGGAGCGCCGACTTCCTTGCCCCTATCGAGCGGGCGGAAAACCCGCTCTCCAGCGGACTGAGGGGCAGCCGGCGGAGCGGCAGCAGCAGGTGCCTCGTCGGCGGACGACTCGAATGCCTCCTGTTCGGCCAGAGCTTCCGCCCACGGGTCGTCGTCAGTGCTACCTGCGCTTTGCTCGGCCGCGGCTTGCTCTGCCATGGCTTCGGCCCAGGGATCGTCGTCGGTCGCCGGCTCCTTATCCTCTTGTTCGGACATGGCGGCGGCCCAGTCGTCGTCGGAAACGTTCTGATCGGGTTTCTTGGGATCAGTCATGCTTGGATTCCTTGGCTTGAGGCGCTGCGCCCTTGATGAAGGCGTCCTTCGACACCGGGTTCTGTGCACCATGGTCGATGATGCGGATGACACGCAGCGCGCGCTGTTCGTGCTGGCTGCCGTAGTCGCACTCCATCACAGGCACCCCGTCGACGCTGGCGGTCACGGTCTCGGGGAGTTCCAGCGGAAGCACGTCGCCCACCTTCAGCGCCATGACATGGGCGATACGGGTAGGAATGTCGGCAAAGTTGGCAATCAACTCCACCTCCGAGCGGCGAATCTCGCCGGCCATGCGCTTGGTCCAGGAGCTGTCCTGGTTGTGATGGCCATCGCTGAGCGGGTTGGCCAGCAGGTCGCGTAATGGCTCGACCATCGAGTAGGGGATGCAGATCTGAAAGCTGCTGGCGAGATTGCCTACCTCGATGTTGAAGTTCGTGTTCACCACGATCTCGTTGGGGGAGTTGGTGATGTTGGCGAACTTCGATTGCATTTCCGAGCGCAGGTAGCTGATCTGCAGCGGATAGACCGACTTCCACGACTCCTCATAGGCGTCGATGGCCAGATTCAGCAGGCGCTGGATGATGCGCTGCTCGGTATTGGTGAACTCGCGACCTTCCGACTTGGTCAAGAAGCGCCCGTCGCCGCCGAACAGGTTGTCGACCACCATGAACACCAGGTTGGGCGGGAACACGATCAATGCCGAACCGCGCAGCGGCTTCATGCCGATGATGTTGATGTTGGTCGGCACCGGTACGTTGCGCGAAAACTCGCTGTAGCTCAGGTAGCGCACTGAATCGACGGTAATATCGGCGCTGCGCCGCAGCAGGTTGAAAAGCCCCATGCGGAAGTGCCGCGCGAAGCGCTCATTGATGATATCCAGCGCTTGCAGGCGCTCGCGAATCACGCGGTGCTGGGTCGCCGGGTCGTATGGGCGTACGCGCGTCTCGCCGTCGTTTCGTGCAACGGGCTCGTCGTCGCCGCTGACGCCTTTGAGCAGGGCGTCTATCTCATCCTGTGACAGCAGATCGTCTTGGGACATGGTGGCAGGGGCACCCGGTTTATTGCACGATGAACTCGGTGAACAGCACGTCTCGAATATCCAGGGACGGCTGAGGCTGGGACAGCGGGTCGGATAGCACGGCAATCACTTCATCGCCGAGGCGGCGCTTGCCTTCCGGGGTGGTCAGCTCGCTGGCTTGCTTGCCGGAGAACAACATCAGCAGACGGCTGCGAACCTGCGGCATGTGCTCAGTGAGAATCTCGCGAGTCTCGTTGTTGCCGACCTTGAGCGAGATACCGGTGTAGAGCAGTCGCGAGCCGAAATTGTCGTCGGCGAGATTGACCGTAAAGGGGTCGATCTTGACGAAGATCGGTGTCTGTCGCTGCAGTTGCTGCGTCTGAGCGTTGCCACCTTCGCTGGCGTCACGCTCGCTCATGACCATGTAGATGGCCGCTCCCGCTGCTGCCATGGAGAGCAGTACCAGCAGCACCATCAGCCACAGGAGCTTTGTGGAGCCACCCATCGATTTTGCCATTGCCTTGCCTTTCGTATGTTGTCCAGCTGTTGGGATGATTATGCCAAGCTGCGCGACCTGCGATGACAGGAACAGGCCGCGCGAAAGGGCTTATCTTGGCTTTTTGTCTCAGGCGTAGAGGTTCACCCGGCCATCCAGCGACAGGGTGGCGGTCGAAGTCGATGCGGCTTCGTCGGCAGCGGCCAGAGCGGCCTCTTCCTCGCCGGAAGCCGAGCCACCCTGACTCTGGCGGCCATCCTGATTGGCGAAAGCCTGGGCATCCTGGCGGCGCTGCTCGCCCACCGAGGTCTCACCCAGGGTAATGCCTTGTTCGGCCAGCGCTTCACGCAGTTGCGGAATAGCCTGCTCCAGCACCTGACGAACCTGTGCATGTGAGGCCAGGAACTGCGCCTGGGCACCCTGCTCGGTCATCTTGAGTGTCACTGAGAGAGGGCCGAGTTCGGCCGGGTTCAGCCGCATCTCGACCTGCTGCTCGCCGCCGATGCGGGCAAATTGCAATAGCTGCTGACCCAACTGGGCGGGCCAGTTGGGGCTCTGCAGCGGGGCGGTGAGAGTGGCCTGGGTGGGTAGTGCGGGTTGCGCAGCAGCCTGAGCCTGCCCTGTCGGGGCGCTGCCGGGCTGTGTCATGGTGGTGGCTTCCGGCACGAAGCCGGCGCGTGGGGAGTCAGGCGTCATCGGATGAAGCTCGCCACCGGCCTGGGCCGTTCTAGCGAAGGTCGTGGTGAATTCGGTTGTCGTATTGACTACGCGTAGTGGGGCTTCGTCCGCTTGGGCAGCGAGGACACGATCGACGGTCATGGCGGCCTGGGGCAATGCAGCGGTCTGGCCTTGGCCAGTTGCCAGCCCGGCAGTGGTCAGCGCAGCGCTGTCACCGTTAGCCATGCGCATTTCGCCGGTGCTGCTCGGGGATGCCAAGGCCGCAGCAGCAAAGGCGGAGGCTTGACGTTCGGCATGATCGGCAGCTGTGGCGTCACCGGCGACTACCAAGTCGGGATCGGTCTGTAGCATCGGAGCCGGCGCGCTGCCGGTACCCTGCTCCTGAACAAAGCTGCCGTCGATCAGGGCAAGACGTGCCATGATCTCGTCGAGCTGGGCGTTGGCATCGGTGTGTCCGCTTTCACCGTCGGGCTGCTGATCGATGTTGCCATACATCGCCTGGAGCAGCGCCTGATGCGCGGCCATGGTTTGCGGCAAGGCATGGCCGGAATCGGCTAGCGGAAGAGACACAGTGCGGTCTTTGAAGGGAGCGCTGCCGCTAGCCTGGTTCAAGGCCAGAGCGAACGGTCCCGGGGCGACACCGGCTTCCTGCTTGCCGGGGAGTTGATTCGGCAGAGCGGACAGGATCATCTGGATATTCATGGTCTTCTCCTTACCGACTCAGGAAGAGAGGTCGGTACGCTGGCGTAGTAGCCGTCCGGCTGCCATTTCGTCACTGGTACGTTGGTCGCGGCGCGCCTCCTGGCGCAGTCGCTCGGCATCGCGTCGCGATACCAAGGTATCGAAGGCGGAAAGCCGCTTCTGTTCCTGTTGCCAATTTTGCTGGCTCTGCTGAACGCGCTGCTGCTGGGCCTCCAGCGCCTGTCTGGCGCGCTGCAGGGCGGCATCCAGTGACGCCAGGAACTGCTGATAGTTGTGCATACTCGCCGGATCGATGCCTTCACGCATGGCCTGTTGCAAGCGCTCGGCATACTCGAGCCGATAACGATTGAGCGACTCCAACTGAGCGCTGACCTGACGTTCACTCTGACGCTCGCCCGCCAGCAGCTGTCCTGCCTGGTCGCGGGCGTCGCGGGCCAGGTCGCTCAGCATGGCGAGTTGTGACGATGCACTCATTATCTGACTCCTAGTGTTTCGGCCAGAACCTGTTTGGAAGCCTCGATCGAGGCGTTCTCATTCATGCCCTGCTGGAGAAAGTGCTCCAACTGGGGGTAACGCTGTACGGCCTCGTCCAGTTGAGGGTCGTGCCCCGGGCTGTAGGCGCCGACGCTGATCAGATCGCGATTGCGCTGGTAACGCGAGAACAGGCGCTTGAACGCCTGGGTCATGCGCAACTGCTTGTCGTCGATGATGTGGGTCATCACGCGGCTGATCGAGGCCTCGATGTCGATGGCCGGGTAGTGGCCGGCTTCTGCCAGGGTGCGGGACAGCACGATATGGCCGTCGAGGATGGCGCGCGCCGAGTCGGCAATCGGGTCCTGCTGATCGTCGCCTTCGGTGAGAACGGTGTAGAAGGCGGTGATCGAGCCGCGGCCGCGTTCGGCGTTGCCGGCACGCTCTACCAGGCTGGGTAGCTTGGCGAACACCGAAGGCGGATAGCCCTTGGTGGCCGGCGGCTCGCCGATGGCCAGAGCAATTTCGCGCTGGGCCATGGCGTAGCGGGTCAGTGAATCCATGATCAGCAATACGTTCTTGCCCGCATCGCGAAAACCCTCTGCCAGCCGCGTGGCATAGGCGGCGCCCTGCAGGCGCTGCAGCGGCGAGGTATCGGCCGGTGCCGCTACCACCACGGCACGTCGACGCCCCTCGGGGCCGAGAATGTTGTCGATGAAGTCCTGAACCTCGCGCCCACGCTCGCCGATCAGGCCCACCACGATGATTTCGGCGTCGGTGTAGCGGGCCATCATGCCGAGCAACACCGACTTGCCCACGCCGCTGCCGGCGAACAGCCCCATGCGCTGGCCGCGCCCAACGCTGAGCAGGGCATTGATGGCACGGATACCCACATCGATCTGCTCGTCGATGGGAGCGCGCTTCAGCGGGTTGAGTGGGGGGGTGGACAGCGGGGCACGGGGGGCCTCGTCCAGAGGGCCGAAGCCGTCCAGCGGCTCGCCGTTGCCATCCACCACGCGACCGAGCAGGGATTCACCCAGTGGGAAGCGGCGTGCCGCATGATCCGGACCGTCGCCCAGCGGGAAGACCCGGGCGCCGGGCATCAGGCCGGCGATTTCCGTGAGCGGCATCAACAGCAGACGCTCGCCGTTGAAGCCGACTACCTCGGCTTCGGCGAAACGGGGCGGCTCGTTGCCACCGGGGGAGAGCAGCTCGATGCGACAGGCGTTGCCCAGCGCCACGCGCAGTCCGACGGCTTCGATCACCATGCCGGTGGCGCGCAGCACCCGACCGCTGGTGCGATAGCCGGGCACCGTTTCCACACGCGCGCGCACATGCCGCAGCGTCTGCTGCCAGCGTGCTTGATGCGCATTGGTGGTCGCTGCCGCTTCGCTCATTGCGTTGTCTCTACTCTTCGTTGTCGCTGCTGTCGTCGGCGGGTGCTGCACGCCGACGTCTGACCTGGGATTTCACCGCCTGCCAGCGGGTCTCCCAGGTGGCATCCAACTCGCCGTTGGCACTGGTGACGCGACAGCCGCCGCGGGTGAGCTGTGTGTCGGGTTGCAATTTCCAACCGGCCGCGGCCAGCTCAGCGCCCAGGTGCTCCTCGACCAGTTTGTGGTCGAGCGGATGTAGCCAGAGGCGCTGCTGGCCCACCAGCGGCGGCTCGGTATGTAACAGTGCTCTGATCAGTTCCAGTACCTGGCGCGGACGAGCCTTGAGCGCTTCGCCAGCGAGCTGATGGCCGGTTGCAAGGGCCAACTCCACCAGGTCGTTGGCAATCTCTTCATCGAGCCCCTCGAGGGCGATGGAGAACTGCTCTGCAAGCGGTCGAAGCGGTACCACGGTGTCACGAACCTGCCGCTGGAGTTCTTTCTGCGCCTTCGAGCGCCCCTCATCCAAGCCCTGGGCATAGCCTGCCTGTCGGCCTTCCTCGAAGCCGGCGCGATAGCCCTCCTCGCGGGCTTCCTGCATCACTTTCTCGCGCAGCGTCTTCAGCTCTGCTTGGCGCTGAAATGCCTCGCGGCGCCGGGCTTCCACGGCTGGGTCGAGAGCCTGCCGGTTGCCATCGTCGGGGCGCTCGGCATGCAGTTCGTCCATCTGCCAGCGCCGCCAGGGGGCGTGGCGTTCCGCGCCGGTTGCCCGATCAGACATAGGTGTCGTCTCCGCCACTCAGCACGATCTCGCCGGAATCGGCCAGACGGCGTACCACCTGGAGAATGGCCTTCTGCTCGGCTTCCACCTGCGAAACGCGAATCGGCCCGCGGGCTTCCATGTCCTCGCGCATGAGATCGGCGGCACGGCGTGACATGTTGCGCAGAAACTTCTCCATGAGCCCTTCGGGAGCGCCTTTGAGAGCCACCACCAGCGAGTTGGTGTCGATCTCCTTGAGCACCAGCTGGATGCTGCGGTCGTCGAGATCCATGAGGTTCTCGAACAGGAACATCTCGTCGATGATCTTCTGTGCCAGATCCTCGCTGTGGGCGCGCACCGTCTCGATGGCGGTTTCCTCGAGAGAGGAGTTCATCAGGTTGAGGATCTCGGCTGCCGTTCTCACGCCGCCCATCTTGCTGCGCTTGAGGTTCTGCCCGTCGAGCATGCCCGAGAGCACCTCGGTGAGTTCTTGCAGGGCGGCCGGCTGCACGCCGCTGAAGGTAGCGATACGCAGTACCACGTCGTTGCGCAGCTTGTCGTCGAACAGCTCGAGGATATCGGCCGCCTGATGACGCTCCAGGTGGACCAGGATGGTGGCGATGATCTGAGGATGCTCGTCGCGGATCAGCTCGGCCACCATCGAGGCTTCCATCAGATTCAGCGAATCGATACCGCTGCTGGAGCCGGAAGACTCCAGGATGTCCTCGATGATGCTGGTGGCGCGCTCGCTGCCCAGCGCCTTGGTCAGCACCGAGCGAATGTGCTCGCTGGAGTTGAGGTTCAGGGCGATGAACTCTTCGGTCTCTCGGTGGAACTCCAGCATCACCTGCTGCATGTCTTCATGGGATACCTGGCCCATGTCGGCCATCTCCATGCTCAACTGCTGGATTTCCTTGGGCGAGAGGTACTTGAACACCTCGGCCGCGCTGTCCTCGTCGAGGGCCAGCATCAGGATGGCGCTGCGGCGAACGCCGTTCATCGCTTTGGCACTACTCATGCTTACTCATCCAGCTGCGAACGATCATGGCGATCATGCGGGGATCTTCCTGGGCGAGCTCGCGCAGCTCGGCCAGATGGTCTTCATAGGCCGACGAGCGACGTTTGCGCTTGGGCTTCTGGTACGGCCGCAGCTCATCGTCTTCTCCGGCCGCCTGCAGTTCGCCCTCGGTCGGCTCACCATCGTCACCCACGCGTACCTGCAGGCCGGTGCCCGGAGCGCTGGCGAGCAGGGGCTGCTCGGTATGGCGCTTGATCAGCGGACGCAGGACCAGCAGGTAACCGAGGAGTACACCCAGCGCCACCAGCAGATAGCGTCCGATGGTCAGAGCCAGCGAATGAACCTCGGGCGATTGCCACCACTCGAACTCTTCGGCTTCCGTCACGTCGCGGCTGAACGGGCTGTTGACCACTTCGATTTCGTCGCCACGTGCCGGGGAGAAGCCGATGGCCTGGCGCACCAGACGCTCGATCTGGGCGATCTGAGCCTCGCTCAACGGCACGCGCTGCCATTCGCCGTCTTCGTTGCGCTCTTCGCGATAGTCCACCACCACGGCGGCGGTAAGACGGGTCACCTCACCCTGACGATGCTGAATGTGCTGGATGTTGCGGTCGACCTCGAAGTTGACCACGTCGTCCTGGCGTAGGTTGTTGAGTGCCTGCAGGCTCTGCTGTGCCTCTTCGGTGAGCTCACCGTCTTCGTCGGTGGGCAGCTCGATGGGCGAAGGGGCCACCCCTGGCGGCGTGTTGCTCAGCGCGCCGGGGATGCCCAGTGCTAAGCCGTCGCCGCCGTTGTAGGAAAGACTCGACTGGCGGCTGCGTATCGCGGCTTCGTTGGGCGGCTGGTTGGGGCCGAAGCGTTCTGAGGTCTCTTCGCGACGGGAGAAATCGATCTGGGCGGCGACCTGGGCACTGATGTTCTCGCGACCGAGGATCGGTGCCAGAATGTTTTCGATACGTTGCTGGAAAGAGCGCTCCACCTCGGCAATGTAGTCTAGCTGGGTGGCATCGAGACCGCGGCCCTGGCTACTGGTCTGGGAAAGCAGGCGGCCGCTGTGGTCGACCACGGTGACGTTTTCCGCGGCCAGGTCGGGAACGCTGCTGGATACCATGTGAACGATGGCGCTGACCTGACCGTCGCCCATCACCCGGCCCGGCTCCAGAGTGACGATGATAGATGCCTTGGCGGGTTCACGATCGCGCACGAACACCGAAGAGCGCGCCATGGCCAGGTGCACGCGGGCGCGCGCTACCGGCCCCAGGGATTCGATGGAGCGCGATAGCTCGCCCTCCAGGCCGCGCTGAAAATTGACCTGCTCGGCAAACTGGCTGACGCCGAAGGCCTGGTTGTCCATCAGCTCGAAGCCGACGTTGCCACCACGTGGCAGGCCCTGCTCGGCCAGCTGCAGGCGCAGGCTGTGTACGGAATCTCCCGGCACCAATAGTGCAGTGCCGCCTTCACTGAAGCGATATGGGACGCCGCGGCTTTCCAGCTCGCTGATGATGCGCCCGCCATCGGCCTCGGTAAGGTTGCTGTAGAGGACACGATACTCAGGCGCACGCGCCCACATCAGCAGTGCGACCACGATGGCGATCATTGCAGCGCCACCGATCAGGATGGCGATCAAGGGGTTGCCGCGCAGCTGTTGCTGTAGGCGCTCGACCACCGCGGCGGAGCCGCTGGCTGAGGAGTCCTGACGCTCCTGCGTCGTGGCGCCGTTACTCATGCTTGCCCCCGCATGAGTATCCATTCAGCGACTGCATGAGGCGCGCACTGGGCTGCGTGAAGTGTGTTGCTGGAAGAAGGCATCGACTGCATCCGTTCACCGCGTTCTGGCTGCCCGCAAGGGGCGCAACTGTGATGAACGCTATTATGCGAGCCGCCATCCACTCCAAAGGCAGGAAAAGCCCCTTTTTTACCTTCCATTTGGTCGTTTGGTAGGCGCCGCAACCTGATAGGCTTGCTCTACATTCCAGTGGGCCCGCGTGAGCCCGCCAATCAATACGAGACGAGGGGTGCGGAACATGAGTTCACCTGCCATCCAGTCGGCATTGGCACAGATGCAGACTCTGGCGGCCCAGGCCAGTGGGCCGGCGGCCAAGGGCCTGCTGGTATCGACGCAGGTGGGGCAGGGCGGCTTCGCCGGCGAACTGCAGGCTTCGATTCAGCGTATCAATCGCCTGCAGCAGGCCTCCGCCGCAAAGTCCATGGCCTTTCAGGCCGGCGATCCCAATGTCGAGCTCAACGACGTCATGGTCGACATGCAGAAGGCCAGCGTGGCCTTCCAGATGGGCCTGCAGGTTCGTAATCGTCTGGTTACCGCCTACCGTGACGTCATGAACATGCAAGTCTAAGCTGTACAATGCCTAGGCTTGCAGGTTGATCAGGCTACCCTTGAATTCATCGAGGCGCTCTGCGATGGCCAGGACTTCTTCGGCCGGGATCTGGCGTAGAACGTCTCCCGACTCGCGGTCCACGATGCGTGTAATGACGCGCGTTGTGTCATTGAGTTCGAATTCCACGCCATACTGACGCAGCACCTCGTTGATGCGTTGGATCGGCTCCACCAGGTCGGCCTGGCTGGGCGACATTGCATGGCTCTCGGCCTGGGCCAGCATGGAGCCGGCACTGGGCAACGAAGCCAGAATGTTCTCCTTGCGCTGACGTGGCGTCAGGTCGTGCAGCGCTGAGCTGCTCAAAGCATTGGTGGCGTCGGTCAATGGCGAAGACATGGTGTTTTTCCTTTTATTTGATGCCCTGCTGATGCTGGGCTTCAGCATCTCCCCAAGGCTGCTTGAAGACAGCCCATCCCAAGTGGCATATCGGCCGAAAATGGACCGACTTTAGTCTTTTGCATGATTTTTTGTTCTTTTTTCGTGGTGTCTTGTCAGCTGTTGGGCAAGCTGTTGAAACGATTGATGTGAAACGCTGTTCATTTCCTGCTTGTCAATATCCCTTTGGTGTAACCCTGATCCAGGTCATGGCAACATTAGTCTTGTCTGTTTAGCCTCGAGAAGCCATGGAGGGCTAGGGGGCAGGGGTGTGTAAACAGCACCGCTGTTAAGACAGCACGACAATGCCATGGCAGAGAGACTATGCGCATCAACCAGCCAGTGACCGATCGAGAGTACGAGATACGCGACGACCAGAATCTCATTTCACGAACCGACAGCAAGGGTCGCATTACCTATGCATCGTCAACGTTCTGTGAGGTCAGTGGCTACTCCCGCGAGGAGCTGATCGGATCTCCCCACAACCTGATACGACACCCGGACATGCCGGAGGCTGCATTCGAGAATCTGTGGAAGACAATCGAGGCTGGCGAGGTCTGGTCGGGGCTGGTGAAGAACCGGCGTAAGAATGGAGATTTCTATTGGGTGCACGCCCATGTGGTGCCAATCGTCGAAAACGGCCAGTTGCAGGGCTATACCTCGGTGCGCGTCAAACCGGCCCACGGAGCCAGTGCAAAAGCTGAGGCGATTTATGCCCGGCTGCGCGAAGGGCGTATGAGGGGAGTCCGCCTCGATCGCGGGCGGCTCGTATCCACTCGCTCTCTGGAACGCATGGCGGACCTATTGCCGTCAGGACACGGTGGAGTATTGTTAGTCATGTCTCTGGTAGCCAGCGGTGTGATAGCTGCCAGCGATCTCATCGGTTGGCCCGGAAGGCTGGCCGGGGCCGTGGCGATTCTGACAGTGGCTTTTATGGGTAAGCGGCGCTTCGATGCTGCCGTTGGACGTGTCCGACATTTTGCCATGCAGGTAGCCGCAGGCAACTTGGCAGCGGCCTCACCACCCTTGCGCCGCGACGGCATGGGCGAGGTGATTGCGGCTCTGGGCATCATGCAACGCAGCCTGGTGAACATCGCCGGTAACATTCACAGTACGCTGGACGTGGTCGAGCGAGAAACGCTGGAGTTGGAGCGTGACAACCGCAGCTTGGCCGAACGTGCTCAGCAACAGTCCTCTTCGCTGCAGCAGACCGCCGCCAGTATGGAGGAGCTCACGGCAACGGTTCGGCAGAATGCCGCGAACACTGACCAGGCGGAAGCCGAAGTGGGGCGAATGCACGAAGTCGTGGGACGTAGCGAAGATGAGGTTCAGCAGTTAGTCGAGAGCATGCGCCACATCACCGTCAGTGCCGACAAGATGACCGAGGCTATTGAGGCCATCGAGTCACTGGCTTTCCAGACCAATCTATTGGCGCTAAATGCCTCTGTTGAAGCCGCCCGGGCCGGGTCACACGGCCGAGGGTTTGCCGTGGTCGCACAGGAAGTCCGTCGGTTGGCGGAGAGCTCCACAGTATCGGCGGATCGCGTGCGTGAGTTGATTGACCGTACCCAGGATGACGTCAAGGTGGGAGAGGAACGCATTGCTCAGCTGGTCGCAAATAACCGGGATGTGATCAAAACGGTGGGTGGCATAGATCGGCTGATTCGAGAAATCGCCATCTCATCCCGGGAGCAGGCCATCGGTCTCGAGCAGATAAATCAAGCGGTAGTGGAAATGGACAACGCCACGCGTGAGAGTGCCGAACGGGTATCCAATTCCGCCGACCTGGGCGAGCTGCTGACCGAACAGGTAGGTTGGCTCACGGTGGCCATTTCGGGTCTACGCCGGGCTGGTGAAGGCAAGGAATGGGTCAGCCGCGAGCAGCACTTGCAGATTCGCGATGCTCGTAGGACCGCCCGCCTCGACGGGTGCTCGCACGAGGAAAACGAGCCGCCCGACCCGTATGAACGTTCAAGAGCCGAGTCTGTTCGTATCGTTTCTGTCTGAGGGGGCGCAATACCCAGGATTCGCTCCCCTTGGAGCGGCCTGTTGAAGCGTGAATCGGGATCGGCAATTGGCTAGTGCAAATTTCTGACAAATCGATAAAATATCGTGACAGATTGGCTACATATATAGCCAGTGAGGCGACATGAGCCAAGAGCTACCAATCGAGCGCATCATGCAGACCGGGATTCTCACCTGTGATCCCGAGATGCCGCTGTGGATGGCGGCCGAGCGCATGGCGGCGCGTCAATGCAGCTCCATCATCGTGCTCAAGGCGGGCCAGCCACTGGGCATTTGGACCGAGCACGATGCGCTGGCTGTCGATTTTGCCGACCCCGATGCCGTGCGCCAGCCGGTCTCGCAAGTCATGAGCCGGCCGGTAGCGAGCCTGCACCTCTCTACGCCAATGAGCGAAGCGGCGCTGCGCTTCAACGCCGAGCGGCGACGTCATTTCCTGGTGACTGATGACGCCGGCACGCCGGTCGGCATCCTGTCGCAAACGGATGTCGCCCTGAACCAGGGGCTCGAGCCTTACCTGCGACTGCGCGAGGTGCAGGCAGCGATGCGTCAACGCGCCCTGGTGCTCGAAGGGACGCAACTGCTGGCCCAGGCAGCGCGCTCGATGAGGTTATCCGAGTGTGATGCCGTTGTCGTGAAGTGCGTGAATGGTGAGCTGGGCATTCTCACCGAGCGCGATCTGGTGCGGTTCGTGGCGCGCCACCCAGGCAACACGCCCATCGACGGGTTAGCCAGCCGACCGCTGCTTACGGTTTATCAGGACGACACCTTGATTGCCGCCCGCGACCTGCTGATGGACCACCGAGTGCGCCATCTCGCGGTGCTCGACGAGAGTGAAGAAGTGGTGGGGCTGTTGGGCTTTCGCGACATGCTGGCCGGCGCTGAGCACCTCTACATGCAGGAGCTGCGTGCTGCCCTTGAGCAGCGTGACCGTGCGCTTGCTCAATCGCGCGAAAATCTGCAGCTTGCCGAGCGGGTCATCGAATCTTCGCTTGAAGGGATCATCATCACCGATCCCAACAATCGCATAGAGTTCGTCAATCGCGCTTTTACTTATATGACGGGCTATACCGCTGAAGAAGCGGTTGGTAAGACACCCGAAATTCTCTCTTCGGGGCGCCACGATGCAGCCTTCTACCGGCAAATGTGGGATTCGCTAAAGCGAAGCGGCTACTGGCGGGGTGAGATATGGAACCGTCGTAAGAGCGGCGAACTCTATCTCGAAATGCTGACCATCACGGCGATTACCGACGAAAGCGGGGCGGTGACCCATTACGCAGCACTATTCAGCGATATCACTCATATGCGCGAGAACGAAGAGCGCATACGCAGGCTGGCTTACTACGATGCGCTGACGGGCCTGCCCAACCGTCGCCTGCTGGAAGATCGCCTGGAACTGGCGATTCGGCACGCACACCGCAACCAGACCCGGCTGGCAGTGATCTTCGTCGATCTGGACCATTTCAAGGCGGTCAACGATGCACTAGGTCATGCCTTTGGCGATGAATTGCTGGTGATGATGTCCGAGCGGCTACAGATGCGCCTGCGTGAAGACGATACTCTAGCCCGCCTGGGAGGAGATGAATTCCTGGTGCTGTTACCCGATCTCGAAGAGGTCGATGAGGTGACCCGTATCGCACGTCGCCTGGTGGAGGCCGTGGGCGAGCCTTGCGTGATCGAGGGCCAGGAGTTTCGTATCGGCTGCAGCCTGGGTATCAGCCTCTACCCAGACGATGCGACCACCGCGGAAGCCCTGGTGCACAATGCCGACGTGGCGATGTACCGGGCCAAGGAGGAGGGCCGCAACGGTTATCGCCTCTATCGCAACGAGATGAACCTGCAGGACGACCGTCAGCGGGCACTGGAGAAAGCCCTGCAAGAGGCCTTCGTTACCGGCGAGGGGTTGCAGCTGCACTACCAGCCCATCTTCGAGCGAGAGAGTGGCAGGCTCTACGGAGCCGAGGCGTTGTTGCGCTGGCACCATGCACTGCTAGGCAGTGTGCCGCCTAACGACGTCATGACGCTGGTCGAGCGTGCAGGATTGTTGCCACAGCTGGACGAGTACATGCTGGAGCAGGTCTGTGCGCAGCTAGCCGCCTGGAATGCCGTTGGTGCCGGCCCGGTGCCCATCAGCATCAATCTCTCTTCACGCCAGTTCTGGCAGCCCGATCTGCCCGTGCGCATCGCCACCAAACTCAAGCGGCACAACCTGCAGCCAGGCCTGCTGGGCTTCGAGATCGCCGAGCGTACCCTGCTCGACAAACCTCAGCAGGGCGCCGTCGTGCTCAAGCGCCTACGTCGTCTGGCGGGAGAAATCGCCATCAACGACTTCGGCACTGGCTACGCCGCGCTCGGTTATTTACACGATCTGCCCATCACCATGCTCAAGATAGACCGGCGCTTCGTGCAGCGATTGGATAGCGGCCAGAAAGGCAGTGCGGCTATCGTCGCTGCCGTGGCAGGGCTGGCCCGTGAAATGGAGCTGCGCCTGGCCGCCGTGGGGGTCGAAACCGAGGCGCAGCGCGACATTCTCGGGCGTCACGGGGTCGAGCTGATCCAGGGCTATCTCTTCGGGCGAGCGGTGCCGGCCGACCTCTTTGCCAGCCGCTACCTGGCATCACGCAGCGGATTGCCCGAAAGCACCAGTTGAAGCCCGAGGAAGCGCTTGCGAGTCGCGCTTTTCGCCGTTTCACCCGGTGCCTGCAGCCGTTACGCTAGCCTGTCCGTTTCCTTGGATGAACAACCGTTTCGATGAGCTCCATGCAAGCCGCCAGTGGCGACCATCGTGGCCCCATGCGCCACGAATCGCTCATGCCCAGTCACCACGATCACGACCAGGACAGTGCCTGGATGATCGGCTATCTGGACATCATGACCCTGCTGGTAGCGCTGATGGTGCTGATTTTCACCCTATCCAGCTTCAGTCGCTCCAACGCCGAGAGCGAATCGCTAGCGGCACGGGTGCCTTTCGCGATTCCCCTTCCCAGTGAGCTGGCTCAGGCCCAGCCAGCCGTCGAAGGGGTCTTTCCCGCTGCCGAGGCGCCCCGGCCCGTTGCCGGGCGCCTGAGCGAATCGGCCATTGCCGCAGCGCTGGGCGTGGCCGGCCTGCCGCGACGGGTCGAGTTGCCGGTACCGACTCCTGCCGCTTTGCCTGCATTCATGGAGCCGCCAACGCCGCTGGCTCTGCTGGAGCAACAGGCACCGGCAATGGGCGCGCCGTTGCGGCTACCGTTGCAACCGCTGCTGGCCAGCAACGACGTGCTGCCCAACTCCCGCGGCGATTTCATCCTGGTGCTGACCGACCGCCCCCCGAGCGGTATGCAGCAGATCGAGGAGCCTGCCATTGCGGCATCGCAGCTGCTGCAAGAGTCGTTTGATGAAGGCCTGCATGATGCACCCTACCTGCCCGATCTGGAGGGCGTCGAGGCGACCCGGGTTGCCGAAGGCATCAAGCTGCGCGTGGAGGACCGGCTGCTGTTTCCCACCGCTGCCGCCGAGCTAACCGAAGAGGGCGAGGCGCTGATTCAGCGCCTGGTCGAGGTGATTCAGCGCCACGACGGCGAAGTCGCCGTGGAGGGGCACACCGACAGCCGGCCAATCCAGACCAACGAGTTTCCCTCCAACTGGGTGCTCTCCAGTGCCCGTGCCATCGCTATCGTTCACGCCCTTGAGCGTTCCGGTGTCGAATCGCAGCGACTGCGGGCGGTAGGGCTGGCCGACACCCGTCCCTTGGGCAGCAATGAGACGGTGGAAGGTCGTGCCCAGAACCGTCGGGTGGAAGTGATCATTCACGCGCGCTGAGTTTTTTTTCACCTAAGGCTAAAGTTTTTTCGCTCACCGCCGAGGTAGAAGTAACAGGACGTCAATTCACCGACACAAGGCAGTTTTCCATGGCCAGCATTTCTTCCCTCGGTATCGGTTCCGGGCTCGATCTCAACGGTCTGCTCGACCAACTCAACGAAGCCGAGCGCGGCAAGCTCAAGCCCATCGAACGCCAGATCGAGACCCAGAAGGTCAAGATCTCCGCCTACGGCGAATTGAAGGGGGCGCTCTCCGGGTTCCAGGCCGCCGCCGACGCCCTCAACGACGCGTCTCTCTTCCAAAGTCTATCCACCTCCGTAGCGGGAACCTCCCTGGAAGCAGCGGCAGGACGTGATGCCGCCATTGGCCAGTACGCCATTGAGGTCGAACGGCTGGCCACTGCCGGAAGCCTGGCCTCTGGCCGGCTCGAAGTGGAGCTCGACCAGGCGCTGACCGACACCGATCAGACGCTTACCCTGCACTTCGGCAACGCTACCGGCGAGTCTCCTCAGTCGATCGATATCGATATCGCCGCGGGAAGCAGCCTCGAGGATATCCGCGACGCCATCAACGGCCATGACGGATCCGGAGTCACTGCCTCCATCGTCAACGATGGCGAAGGCTATCGGCTGGCGCTGATGAGCAGCGAGACCGGCGAATCGGCTTCGATTACCGACATGACCTTCAGTGACGGCTTCTTCGCCGATGGCATTGGCTTCAGCGGGGCCGAGGGCGCGGGTGCCATTACCCAAGTCGGTCAAGATGCCATGCTCAGCGTCAATGGCATTCCCATCGTCAGCGCTTCCAACCAGGTGGAGGGGGCGATCCAGGGCGTTACGCTGAGTTTGACGGAAGAAGGTAGCAGCACCCTCAAGGTCGAGCAGGACACCCGGGCGGTACGCGAGGCCGTCACCGGCTTCGTCGAGGCCTACAATGCGCTCAAGAGCACCATTGGTGAGCTCACGGCCTTCACTGGCGACACTGAAACCGCTGGCGACCTGCTGGGCGACAGCGCCGTGCGCAGTATAGAGGGTCGCCTGCGCAGTGTGCTGGCAGGTGGAATAGAAGCAGGAGAAGGCGGCTTCTCCATGCTCAGCGACATTGGTATCACCTTGAAGCTCGACGGCACGCTGGAGATCGACGAGCAGCGCCTGGACGAGGTGATCGTCAATGACCAGGATGCCCTCAGTGCCTTCTTCGCTGGCGACAGCAGCACGGGCGGCCTGGCCGGCCAGCTGAGCGAGACCGTAACCCAGCTCGTTGGCAGCAATGGTGCTCTGGGCGGCGCCATCAGCGGAGCCGAGAGCCGTATCGAGAACCTCAACGATCGTTACCTGAGCATGGAACAGAGCATCGAGGCCACTATTGCCCGCTACCGCACTCAGTTCGGTCAGCTCGACGGCCTGATCGCCCAGATGAACCAGACCAGCGACTATCTCTTCCAGCAGTTCGAAATGATGAATGCTCAGCTCGGACGTAACTGACAGCCAGCCCGGAAGTAACTGCCAGCCCGGGTCGAACGCTCAACCGCCCCACAGTGGGCGGTAGTGCTTTTCTGATGCTGACTCGCAGCTCCTTTGCAAAGGCCCGGGATGAGGTGGAAATGCAGCTTAATATGAGCACTGACTGAGCTGTCGCCAACGAGATAGTGCTGCCGTGCTAAAGATTCCTTTCCAACGGCCGATATACTCTGCAAAGGTGCATAGGAAGTGCCCGGTGGAGGACATTGCGTGGCCGTGATCAACACCAACATTCTGTCGATGATCGTGCAGAACAATCTGCGTGGCAGCCAGCAAGCCATGCAGACAGCCATGCAGCGGCTGTCGTCGGGCCTGCGCATCAACAGCGCCAAGGACGACCCGGCGGGGCAGGCCATTGCCAACCGCATGACCGCGCAGATTCGCGGGCTCAACCAGGCCGCACGCAATGCCAACGACGGCATCTCGCTGGTGCAAACCGCCGAAGCGGCAATCGGTCAGGTCAATACCAATCTGCAACGCATTCGCGAGCTCACCGTGCAGGCCGGTAACGGCACCCTGAGTCCCACCGATCTTGCCGCGATACAGGACGAGATCGACCAGCGCCTGGATGAGATAGATCGCATTGGGCTGCAAACCGGCTTCAACGGCGTTTCCGTCGTGGGCGAAAACCGCCGCGTGCACATCCAGGTAGGGGCCAACGACGGCGAAACCATCGCCATCGAGCTTCAGGCCATCAACCGGCATTCGCTGGGGCTGAATGGCTTTCGCGTGGTGGATGACGACACCGGCACGGCCACCGAATCACCGCTGGATGCCCTCGACGAAGCGCTCAAGCGCACCGACCGCCAGCGCAGCCAGCTCGGCGCGCTGTACAACCGCTTCGAAGCGGTGATCGACAACATCCAGAGCACCGTGGTCAATCTCAGCGCCGCCCGCTCGCGAATCATGGATGCCGACTACGCCCAGGAAGTCTCCAACCTGGTGCGCGCGCAAATCCTGCAGCAGGCCGGCTTCGCCATCCTGGCCCAGGCCAATCGCCAGCCGGAGCTGGTGTTGGAGCTGCTGCGCCAGCGCTGAGGTAACGTTGTACAAGTACTTGTGCGAGCGAATCGAAAATTTTTTTCCTTTCTCCCTAAAGTCCTGCCGACAAGTGCCGTTAGATAGGATAACGGCTAGTCATGTCTATGCCGAATGAAGTTGGTTTTTGGCAGTGTTCCTAATGCCGCCAATAAAAATGACTATTAATTGATAAGGGTAGTCGATGAGCAAGTATCGTTCCAGCCGTGCCATTCTCGTATTGGAAGCGCCATGGGAACTGGATGAGGATGATGCCAACCGCAGCAGTGTGCTTCCCTTTATCGAAGGTGTAGCGAAACTGACTGGTGATACGGAAGTTCACTATGCCAATTTTTATGATAAAAAGAGTTTTAATAAGGCGCTGGATTGCTTGTGCAAGGGCGATTTTGAAAACCGTACGGTCTATATAGCGGCGCACGGGTTCAAGAACAAGGTTGCAGGAGTCCCGCTTATAGACTTGTTGGTGCAGGTGGGTGAGAAGTCAAAAAAACACCGTATAACAGGGGTGGTCTTGGGCTCGTGTTTCGTTGGCGAGCATACCGTAGCGATGGAGGTGTGTCTCGAAGAGTCGGGGCTGCGCTGGTGTGCCGGCTATACCCCGGCTGCCAACTGGCTCGATGCGACTCTGATCGACTGTGCACTGATTGCTCGGATGTCCGCAGTTGAGGAAAGCGTTTTCTATGACCGTGAACTCATAGCGAACGAGCTGGCCGAATCGATTCGCCTCTTTGCCGACGACTACATTATCGGTATCGATTACGAAGATAATGACGTTCGCCTTTGTGACGCTCTGCGCTTTGTTGCACAGCCGTGTGGCCGAGGGCATCGTGCGCGCGACATTACCGAAATGGTATGGCGCTTTAAGAATGAAGAGATCTGATTGTGTGCATACTCGACTAGCAGCCTACCACGATGCCGTATACACCCAGGCAGAGCGGGAAGCGCAGTTTGGCATGTTCGAGCTGGTCACCCCGAGAGATCGGCGCGAGGACAACGATGCCCTTATCAATGCCGCTCAGACGACCCTGCATGCCCTGGGCTATCCCGCGACGATGCGGATCGCCGTTTCCCTGCTGCTGCTGGCGGAAGAAGTAATGCCGCTCGACGCCGAGCGGCTGCGTAAAGCATTTGGTGAAGAGATCGCTTGCTTGGTAGAAGCCAGCCGTGCCGTAGGCGAACCCGGCAATGAGAAAGATTGGCACGCCTCGCTGGAAAAGTTCGCTCAAGCCCCAGCCGATTGCCAGACCCTGCGTATGGCGCTTATCCATGCTGCCATCGAACGCGGCCCCGAACCCACGCCGCAGATGGACTTCTGGTATGCCGAAGCTTTGGCCCTGCCGGCCGCGCACCCTGGGCTTCGTGCGCAGGTCATAGCCAGGCTCGAAGCCGATATGGCGGCGCTGTACGCGCAATGAGTGGCGCTGCGGCGCTAGGCAAGCCGGTCCACTGCGCCAAGCCTCGTCAACACGAAACGAAAATTTTTTTCCTTTCTCCCTAAAGTCCTGCCGGCAAGTGCCGTTAAACAGGGTAACGGCCAACGGCGCCGTTGAGGTAGGCCCGAGATGCTGGGCCAGGAAAACAAGGTTCAGTGGGCCCGCCAATGGAGCCCTCAACGAAAAGAAGGAATGACCCATGTCAGTCATCAATACCAACATCACATCTCTGATTGGCCAGTCCAATCTGCAGAAGAGCCAGAACGCTCTGCAGACTTCCATGGAGCGTCTCTCCTCCGGCCTGCGTATCAACAGCGCCAAGGATGATGCCGCCGGTCAGGCCATCGCCAACCGCATGACCGCTCAGATCACCGGTCTGAACCAGGCACAGCGTAACGCCAACGACGGTATCTCCGTCGCTCAGACTGCCGAAGGCGCACTGAACCAGATCAACGACAACCTGCAGCGCATTCGTGAGCTGACCGTTCAAGCCCAGAACGGCACCAACTCCGACAATGACCTGCAGTCCATCCAGGACGAAATCACCCAGCGTCTGGCTGAGATCGACCGTATCTCCTCCGAGACCAACTTCAACGGCGTCGATGTGCTGGCTCAGGACCGTGAGCTGCAAATTCAGGTCGGTGCCAACGACGGTGAAACCATCAGCGTCAACCTCAAGGAAATCACTTCCGCTACGCTGAACCTGGCTGATTTCGACGTGCGCCGGGTTGTCGAGGTCAACACGGGCGATCAGGTTCAGTCCATCGTTTCCGGTGATCTGCCTTCGGTAACACCGACTACTACGTTCGGCACTGCTGATGTCGATGTGGAAATCGCAGCTGGTGGCGTGACTCTTCCCCCTTTACCGGCCACCTTTGGCACGATTGATGGCGCTGTTTCAGGCGCTAACGTAACGGGGTTTGTTACTGACAGTGCTGGTGGACTGTACGCAACTGTTGAGCTTACCGGTGAAAGTACAGGTAATACGGCTAGAACCGAAACAGCCTATGTCGCGATCTCTGCTTCTAACGTCAGCGTGGGCGGCACGGTCGACCTTTCGGGTGCTACTTTCCTGACTCAAACGGGTGGTAGTAATAACGAAACGAACGCAACCTCAGCATCTGATCTGACCTTCACCTTCACAGATCAGCCGGTCACTCTGTCCGAGAACTTCGCCAATGCTCCGGCCGGCACCACTTCATTCGTTCAGGACGGCGACAACCTCTACATCCAGGTGGTCGATGGCGATGACACCCAGCTGTACGCCGTCTCGGCTGGCCAGATCTCCGCTGGCGGCACCGTGACCTTCGACTTTGATGGGGTGACAGCCGACTTCTCTGCGACCACAGTGAGTGTCGATGCTTCAGCGCTCGAAGGCACTCTGCGCGAAGTGCTTGACGAAGACGGTGTTGGCACCGGTACCTACGTTGACGATCGTGGCGAGGCAGGCCTGTTCCTCGCCGCCATCAGTGCCGGTGGTACTGCCACCGTGCAGGAAGCAACCTACACCGATGCTCAGGGCACTCAGCAGAGCGTTGAGATTCGCTTCGGCGGTATCGATGGTCAGACCAAGTTTGCCACCATCCAGAACGAAGCCGGTGAAGACGTCAACTATGCCGTGACTGGCGCCGGCACCGATGCCGACCCCTACGTGGTCGACATGGATCAGCAGGTTGCCCTTGGCCAGACCGGCAACCCGCTGGCGGCACTGGACGCAGCGCTGAACAAGGTGGACAGCCTGCGCTCCGAGCTGGGTGCCGTGCAGAACCGCTTCGAGGACGCCATCAACAACCTGCAGACCAACAGCACCAACCTGCAGGCTGCTCGTTCGCGCATCGAAGATGCCGACTACGCAGTGGAAGTGGCCAACATGACCCGCGCGCAGATCCTGCAGCAGGCCGGCACTTCCGTACTGGCTCAGGCCAACCAGATCCCGCAGAACGTGCTGTCCCTGCTGGGTTAAATTGCCAATCTGAGCGTCACACGCCAAGGGCTGCAACGGCCCTGGTAACGAACAGGCTCCCATTTGGGGGCCTGTTTTTCGTTTTGGCATTCACGCTGCCGGGTAATCTAGTCTTGACCTTTTTTAATCCCAAGGAGGCTTGCGTGGCCGTGCGCACATACTCGCAGCATCAGGCTGCCAAACCTTCAGGCAAGACGATCAAAGCCATCATGGGTCTGCTCAACGCCGGTGATGCTGCTGAAGCAGGGGAACGCCTGGAGGCGTTGATCAAGCGCTATCCACAGGATCCTCAAATCATCGGCTTGTATGCTCGAGCGCTGCAAAAGCAGGCGCATTTCGCTGAAGCTGCAGCGCTTTATCAGCGTGCTCGCCAGGCGCAGCCCAGTAATCCGGAAATTCTCATCAATCTGGCGCAGTGCCTGAGCAAGCAGGGCGACACCGCACAGGCATTGGCTTTACTCGAGCAGGTGCTGGAAAAGGCGCCGGAGCATGTCGAGGCGCTGGCAATCAAGGGCGACGTATATCGAGACAGCCAGCAACTGGTCGCGGCGGTCGACTGCTATCATCGAGCACGGGCGCTGGATCCCAAAAACTGGAAATTGCACGTGGCATTGGCGCATCTCACCACCTTCGTGCCTGATGATGCCATCTTCGAGGTGCTGCCGGCCCGCCTTGACGCTGATGACCTGACGCCCAAGGAGCGAGCCGATCTGCACTTCGTGCTGGGCAAGGCCTACCTGGACGTGGCGGATGACGAGCAGGCATTCGCGCACTTCCAACAAGCCAACCGGTTGATGGATGAGAGCCTGCCGCCTATTCGGGCCGAATTGGAGCGCCGCCTGACCTTCACCCGGCGCTACTTCGGCAAGGCGCTGTTCGATCGGTTGGCGCCATGCGGTCTCCAAGATCGACCGCAGATCATCGTGGCCGGCATGTCACGTTCCGGTAAGAGCCTGGTGGAATCGCTATTTCGTGGGGTGAAAGGCGTCACCTTGGCTGGCGAGGAGCTGGTACTGGGGCAGTACGCCGAAGAGCTGCTGGAGCCCTACGAGAGACATCTCGGTGAGTATCTTTCTCAGCTGACGCCTGAGCGACTTCTCCAGGATGCGGTGGGGTATCGCCAACGCCTGGGAGTCGAGGATACCGTCAAGATAACCACGGTGCCGGGCGACCTGTGGTTCCTCGGCCTGATAGGGCTGTGGATGCCCAAGGTGCCGATCATCTTCTGTGTGCGTAATCTTCTCGATCTCGGCATAACGGGTTATTTTCATCAATATCTTATGCCGGAGGGCTACCGCTATACCTACGACTTGCACCAGATGGGCCGCCAAATTGCCTGCTCCGAGAAAGTCATGGATCACTGGACCCAGGTGCTGCCCAACCCGGTGTATCTCGTTGACTACGAGGCGCTGACCCGGGATCCACACACGGTAATGAACAATTTGCTGGGCGATCTCGGCCTGCGGCGTAGCGAATCTTATGAAGAAGTCGTGGCTGCCAATGCTGACATGCTCAATGATATCAGCCCCATCGTTTCGCTGGACGCCCCGATGCCGGTCACGGATCGTTTCAACGGTATCGGTGAGCGATTCCGCGACAAGATCGAGCCGATGATTGAGGGGTACAAGACCATCGCCGATGCGTTTCCGCGCCTGGAGCATCCTGCAGTGTTCGATCAGCCCTTACCGGAGAAACTGCGAGAAGAAGTGCAGCGGGAAGACAAGCCGAGCGAGTCGGTCAGCTTCGATTGGCAGCTTCCGGAGCGAGTCGTGGCCATCGACAACGGTGGGCAGTTACTGTCAGCCGCCAACGTCGACGCCCTCTTGGAGCTGAACGCATTCGAGGTGATCGCATTTGATCCACCAAGTCGGCTCGCATTGAGAGACGAGGTAAAGCAGAACCCTCATGTGCAACACTTTGCCCATGCCACGTTGGGCGACGGGCAGCCGGCGACACTTCATGCCTGTCTCGAGCCGTCATTCTCTGCCAGTTTGCCACCGCTTGCTCCCTCGCAGTTACCCGAGGGGCAGCGACAGGGAGCGAGCGTACTCGCAAGACTGCCATTGACCACTGTGGCGCTGGATGCCATCGAGGGGCTGAACACTGTCGATTGGCTGTTGCTGGATGATCGTCATGACGGTATGGCAGTGCTCGAGAACGGCACCCGGACACTGGCCAGCACGCTGTTACTGCAGGTGAGGGTCACCTTTCAGCCGACCCACGAGCGTCAGCCGAATCTCGCTGAAGTGAGCCACTGGGCGGCGCGGCACGGTTTTCGCTTCTATCGACTGCTGGGTTTCGACTATGCACAGTGCATGCCGCCCCGGGAGGAGCTGCCGATTCAACCCGAGGCCACGGAGCTGCAGCGGGCACACGCCCTCTTCATTCCTGACCATGAGCGCCTGGCAGCGCTGAGTGATACTCAGCGACTCAAGTTGGCCTTCGTGCTCGATACTGTGTACCAGATTCATGACCTCAGCTATGACCTGCTGCATGCGATCGGTGGCGGTGTAGGTGAGAACTATCTCAAGGCCAAGGGTTTTTTCGACCGTGACAGGTTCGAGCCGCCCGCAAGCGAGTTATTCGAATTCCGCAAATCTCTCCGGGGCGGGGACCTGGATGGCCTTGCGGGGCAGCTGAACGACTGGGCCAAGCGGTTTCCTCAGAGCGCGCAGATACGCAGTCTTCGCGGGGTCATGGCTTCGCTTGCGGGACTGGACGACATGGCCGTTGCCCATATCGATAAGGCCATTGAGCTATCTCCCGACGATGTGACGATTCGTTTGGATGCCATTGAAGTGCTGCTCAATGCCGGCTTGTGGTGGGAGGCGGAGCAGAACGTCCGCCGGCTTGAAGCGAGATGTCCCAAGCATGAGGGGGTGATGCGTGCCGTGCTGCAGGTGATGGCTGCCAGCCCGTTGCAAAGTACTCCGCTTCTGACGGATGGCTTGGCCAGGTGCGAGGAACTCTTGCAAGCCTGCAGCGAGCCCGATACGGAGCTATTGCGTGTGAGGGCCTCTCTCTTGGCCGGACTCGGCCGTGTTGAGGAATCGCTCGAGGACATCGACCGCGCTTTGACGTTGAGCGAAGAGCAAGCCGTCTTTGTACGGGCCTCACTCTATTTGCAGCAGGGTATCGTCCGGATGGAGGCGGGCGACTCGGCCGGTGCCTGTGATAGCTTCTGGAATGCTTCACGGCTCCGTCCGGCATCTCGGAGTACACAGCTGGCGAGTAAGCGCCTGGACGTAGAGTTGAGTCATGCCGCTGGCGCATTACGCAAGCTGGGCGACCTGCATCAGCACGTTCGCGAATTGAAAAGGAAGTACAAAAGCAACTTCAAGCCCTCTCGATTCGGGTTGCTGAGCCAAGGGCTGGAATCAGTATGGTTGCCCGGTCAGCGCCAAACCGAGGCACGGCTTGGGGCTTACCGACTCGAGCGCTACCTGCCAGAGTCGGCACGGGTCCTGGATATCAGCTGCGGCGCGGGATTCTTGCTAATTGGTATGGCAGATAGAATAGGCCACGGGGAAGGAGTCGGCCAGAATACGTTCGACATCAAAGTTGGTGAGGCGGTGGCGGAGCACTTGGGTATTGAACACATCAAGTTATCCGAGATGGATTTTGTAGATTACCACCCAGCCAAACCCTTTGATTTGGTGATCGCAAGTGATGTCCAGCCAGATCTCTATGTGGAAAAACTCCAGACTCTATGTGCAAAGAGCGCTATCGTACTGCTCGAGAGTCAACCAGGGCGTGAATTGGTCAGCATTGAAGGTGGGTTTGGCGAGACGGTGGCGCTTATAGAGAATTTGGGCTTCTCCGTGCTGGAAAGGGGTGTGCTGTGCGATGACGGCATAAACCAGCGTTTGTTTAGCATCCTGGGAAAGTCATGAGATGATGCAGATAAAGCGACTGTTTTCTCGGGGTCCGGCGGCTCTATGCCCGCGCCCATGCGCTGCAAACCGCCTCGGGCGCTACTGCACATGAGTGAAGCAGACTACCAGCGCATCATCGATGCGCTGCAAGACCTCATCGACGAGACCCAGAGCACCCTCGAGCGCTTCGAGACCTCCGGCATGGACGAGAAGATGTCGGAGGACTACGAGAAGCTGCTGGAAATTCTCGATCAGGCCGTGAAGCAGCAGCGGGAGCATACTTTGGCGATGCTGCGCCTTGTCGGCAGATAGGCACATTCTTCCTAGGCTTCACGCTAATACGTTTTTTTCTAAAGTTAAATCTCCTTTGGTCGATAGGTTACATATGACCCAAGGAGATTTGATGAATGAGAAGGAAGCATGCCGCGTGGGCATTTCCCCTGGCCCTCTTGCTGACCGGGTGTTCCGCTTCCGGGCCATCCGACGAGGCCATTCGTTCCTGCATCCTGGATGCGACGGACTACGAAGCGGTTGGTGTCGAGAAGAGCAACGTCGTCATGGGTATGGGCATCGGCAGCTCACTCATCGAGGCGATTGCCATCCACAACGTGATCAAGAATTCCGATGGCCGATGGCTGGTCCATTCCGTGCTGACGATTGGTGCTCGCGATAGCGACAGCACCGACTCTGACAATGTCGCCGTTGCGCAACTGCTTGGCTTAGAGATTAGAAATGGGTTCTTGCTGCAAGACGTGCCGGTAGATTACGTGTTTGCCGAAGGGCGCCATGGCTGGTCCTGCTTCGAAGTTTGATAGCGGTTACCGTGGCGCAATAATTTCACCATTATTCAACGAAGAGAGGAGGAGCATATGCTCGTAAAGAAGTACTGGGTAGTGGCTGTCACACTGGGGCTTACCATCGCTGCAGCTCCCGCCGCGGCTTTCGAATGGAAGTCTGGATGGGGCCAGGGCGTGTCGGAGTATAGCGTCAGCGATGGGAATCAGAACGAGCTGTATATCGCCTGCCCCAACTACGACGGGTATGTGACGGCCTATGCCGTCATTCAGGGTGTGGAGTTCAGTTCCGAAGGGCAGGGGTTCGACGTCATAGTCGATGGTGAACGTTACAGCAATCCCTTCAATACTGAATGCCGTGTCTGTGCGGATATCTTTCAGGGGTTCTGGGAAGAGCTGCGCCGGGCTAATCGGCTCAGGATTGCCGCCGATGGGCTTGAAGCCAACCTGCCCGTACGCGGTGCTTCAGAAGCGTTGCCGGCCTTGGACGATCCGGCGTTCAGCTGCCATACGGAATGGTAACGGGAATTGATAGAACGTGTGAGCGCGGTGGGCACGTAGATCGACCGGCACACTGCCCTTGGGCAATGTGCCGGTACTCTTTCAGCCGGCCAGGGCCGCTAGGGGGCAGGGCTGAGAAAGCTCTGCTCGGCGGCAATAGGTTAACGCAGTGCTCAGGTACGCTTGTTCTGGGCGAGTCGCTCCACGTTGAGCGCAATCGACAGGATAATGATCAGACTCTCCTTGGCCAGCGACATGAAGATGACCGAGAAGTATGTCGTGATCAGCGTGCTGATCATGGCGGAAAGGCCAGTGACAAAGGTCCCGAAGTAGCTGAAGGCGACAGCGAAGAATGCCACTAGGCTCAATATGGCGCCGATAAACCAGGACAAGAAGATCAGGCCGTCCCAGGCGGCGCGCAGCCAGTCGAAGACGGGAAACTCGGAGCGACTGCTGACCAGTTTCTGGGCTTCGTCCTGCTTGCGCATGTCGGCCAGGCGCAGCGCGGCACCTTTCCAGATACTCCAGGGAATGACAAAGAAGCGCACCACGCAGATGAGCAGGGCACTGAGCGCAGCAGGAATGATGGCGGTGGCAATATCGTTTTTGAGTTGAGACATCTCTTTTCCTCGAGTGCTAATGTTTACGTCGGTTGGATTGTCGTGACACCTGAGTGAGCTTCCTAGGGAAAGACAAACTCGATGGATTGGCTGGGGAATAGGTCGCTGACCGTTCCCGTTCGAGTTTCCGTGTTTCCGTCAATGGTGATGGAGAGCTCATAGGGAATGGGACTGGAGTTGCCGTTACAGCGTCTAAACAGAGAGACGGTGGCCATGTACGCTCCCTCGGGGGCAGTGCCGGCATCCCAAAAGATGTTTTCCACCGGGTTTTGCAGGCTGGATATACAGCCGGCGTTGGAGTCCACATCGAGCTGGCCGCCGGAATACGTGGAGACGTTGTTAAAAAAGGCAGTGTCTCCGCTGGGGTCGGTGACCGCTAAATCCAAATCATCGCTGCTATTCCAGCGCAGGGTGACCTGGACGTCGCCGGTTCCTAACAGCGGTTCAGCCCCAGTACTTTCAACGGCAATGAACTCCCGTGGTGGCGTGGCGGTCTCTGCGGCGGTGAGGGTCCCGATTGGACTCTGCGTTTGCGGCCAAGTCAGCGGGAATCGTTTCCCATGGTACAGCGCAAGCCCCAGGCCGAGCAGCGCCAGGCCGCCCAGCAGCAGTGGCAGCATCACAGGTACCACCCAGCGCCGCCGCGGCTTTCGGGGGGGAATGCCAGGCAGCGGTATTGTCGCCGCTGCGCTGATTGCCGAAGCAGCCGGTGCTCCCAGTGCTTTGACGGGCACCCAGCGGATAAGCACCGGATCGCCACCCACCGAGTAGCAAGCTCCCTCGGTGGGTTGGGAAGGCAGGGCGCGCAGCTCCTGGGCGGCGGGGTCGCCGCGCCGCTCGAGCGCCTCGACCAGGCTGCCCAGCGCCGCCAGGCGCTGGGTCAGCCGCTCATCCAGCCGGGTTCGCTCTGCAGCTGAAAGCGCCTCCCTTCGCTGTGGCTGACCAGGCAGCTCGCTCCACCATTCCAGGCAGCCGTCTCTCCCCACCCGCGGAGTGGCGAAGAGATTGCCGATGCTCGGTGGGCAGTGGCGATGAATCAGTGCCTGGCGGTGTACCGGAAGCCCCGGGTCGACGAGGGCGTGGCCCTCGTCACGTAGCAGGCGCTGCATGGTTGCCCTCACTGGCAGTGCGGCGAGCGCTTGGCATCACGGCGTGTAACCCAGGCTCTGCTGCAGGCGTTCTACCTGCTGTTGCAGCGCTTCCAGGTGGGCATGGCGCTCGCTGAGCGCTTCCGCTTCACTGGCCGAGGGACCGGGGTCGGCGGCCATCTGCCGTTCCAGATCGTTGAGCTGATGCTGAAGCCCCAAATGATCCTGGGAGCGGTGCTGCAGGCGGGTCACCAGCGCCTGAACGTTGCGCTCTAGTTCGTGGTGCTGCTGGTTGGTGATGCGCAACTCACTGCGGGTGGCACGCTGCTGCTCGGAGATCTGGCGGTGGATCTCACGAAACAGGGCGTTCTCCTCCTGATCGAGCTCGACCTGCTGTTCACCGGCATCGATGCGGGCGCGATAGCCGCCACCGGCATCGCAGGAGAGCTTGGCGACGAGGCTGGCGTCGCGATTGTAAGGGTCGCAGGCCTCGGGCGTGGTGGCACAGCCGGCGAGCAGTGCCAAGCCACCGGCGGCGGCGAGAAGGCGGATCTTCATGTGGCTCTCCTTAGCCCAGGGTAATGGCGGAACGCATGCTGTAGAGGTCGTCGACTTCCTGCTGCAGGGCCAGCACCTGCTGGTTCATCGTGTCGATTTCCTGCTCGACCTTGCTCAGTTCTTCGGGACTGGCATCCTTGCGTTCCAGTTGTGCCACTTCTTCGTATTCCGACACGGTGCGCTGCATGTTGCGCAGGTCGCGACGCAGGATATCGATATTGCCGTCGATGGCGGCCAGTTCGCGCTGGGCCTCTTCCTGGTTGACACGCTGCTCGGCAATCTCGCTCTCGAGGCGCTCGATACGGGCACGGTCGTCGGCCATGACCTGGCGGGCGGTCTCTGTCCGCGCGATGACTCGCTGGGTGTCTGCCTGAATATCCTGGCTCATGACCTCGAGACGCTGGGTGGTGGAGGCGTATTCGCTGCGGCGCTGATCCAGATAGAAGTTGGCGCCCATGGCCACACCACAGGCAGCCAGACCCGCGATGACGGCGCACTGTCCACGATTGCTGGTGCCGCTGAGCATACAGGTGGCGACGCCTACCGCAGCACCGGCGGCACAGGCCTGGAAGCCGGACTTGCTGAAAAACTGGGCGTCGTTGCCCTGGGTCAGGCGCGGGTCCGCGTTGGTATTGCCGTTGCTACTGCCCAGCATGGTGCTGCCGGTGCTGGCGCAGCCGGTGAGGAAAAGGGCGCCGGCCACGGCAGAGCCAACCAGCAGCTTCTTGAAGGAGGCCGAAAGAGTGAGTGTCATCGGTGTCGTTCCCTTGCGTACGGGTTAGTGTTAGTGGTTATTGCTCTGCCATGGCCTTGCAGCTTTCCAGCCAGGCCTCGGCAGTGATGCGCTGGTTCTCCAGGTAATGGAGTTGATGCTGCCAGTAGGTCTGTAGATAGGGGCCGAGCCCGTTCAACTGCGGGTTGCGTGCGAGAATCTCGCTGAACACCTCGACCTGTTGAGCGATAGGCTCGCTGCCGTAGAGAGTGGCCGACTCCACTAGGCTGCTGGCGTAGTAGCGACTCAACCCTTGCAGGCGCTGCTCCTGCTCGGTCAGCCGCGCCTCGCGCATGGCGCAACTGGCATCCGGGTTGTCGCCTTCACAGTTGAGGCGGTAGTTGTCGGCCAGGAAGTCGAAGAAGACACCGTCATCCTCGAGTTTGGTGCACAGGAAGGCACCTAGATTGAGGCTGGCGCGGATGGCTTGGTTGCGGGCTTCCTCCTGGCGCTGGTTGCTGGCGCGCAGTTGGCGCTCAAGCGTCTGCAGTTGTTCCTGTAGGGCGTCGTCCTCTACGCCGGAAGCCAGCTCGGCCAGCTGTACCACCGTGCCCGGCGAACCGTCGAGCTCGTTCTCGCCCAAGCCCAACGCCGCCCAGTTCTCCTCGATGGCGGCGATGCGTTCGCGGGAAGTGAGGGTAGGGGCGACCAGCGCCAGGCGCAGGCCGGTAGCGCGGCCGCGGTTATGCCCTGCGCTGCTGGTTGTGTTATTCGAGGCATAATAGGGTTCTTCGCCACGCAGGGCGCTGCGCAGGTCCTCGCGAGGCGTCAGGTAGCTGCCGCCACGTACCACGAAGCCACCGGCTTGACCGTGCTGGCGGTCCAACTTGTTGAGCCGGAAGGGCTCGAACATCATCTCCGCGGCATTGCCCAACATGTCGTGCAGCCCCAAGGGGTTGGGTGCGAGCAGACCCGCCAACTGAAGCTGCCCATTGGAGGACTGTGCTCCGGCGAACCATTCATGGCCATTGATCCCTTCGGGCATGGGGTAGCGGGTATCACGGTACTCGGCGGAGCTGACCTCGAGGCCGCCGCGAGCGGCAAACTCCCACTCGACTTCGGTGGGCAGGCGCATGAAGCCCTGTGCACCATCCTCCATGGGCAGTGTTTCCGGGGCCTGTTCTCGCAGCCACAGGTTGTAGGCATCGCTGAGCTGCATGGCGTCGAACCAACTAAGCCCTACCTGGGGCAGGCGCTTGCGGTTGGAAGGTGCGGGGCATTCGTCGGCCATGAGTGCCTCGTACTGCAGTTCAGTCAGCTCATATTTGGCCAGCAGGTAGTGGCGCGATGAGCCACCGTCTTCGCTGCTGAAGCTGCCGGAAATGAAGGCGGGACGGCTCTGCTCTACATAGCCCCAGCCAGTGCCGTCTTGGCCGACATGCACCGGAAAGTCATCCAGCGGGGCGCTGGCGGGTACGTGCACCTGCCGAAACGCCATGGCGCCATTGCAGGGCAGTGGCAGGATCACGTCGTCATCCAGCGGTGCGGGATTGTAAAGGCGCTCGGGCCACGGCTCTTCGGCATTGGCAGTCGCTGCCAGGCCCAGGCAGGCGGCCAGTGCGACAGACGGCATGATGAAATAGCGTTCACGCTTCACGTAGACTCTCCGCGGGCTGGATGCCGAAGGCCCGAGCGACGCCGATGGCGGCTACCGCGAGGGCGACGACCAGGGTCAGGGCCAGGGCGATCAGGGCATGGATGACGGTGATATGGCTGACGACGCCAGCCGCCAAATGGCTGGTGGCCAGGGCACGGTTGAAGAGCGCGGAACCCAGCGCAAACAGCGCAAGCCCAGCGGCGAAGGCGATCAGGGTGAGCAGGCCAACCTGGGCGGTGACAAAGGCAGCGACTGCATGCTTGTGGAATCCCAGCAGTCGCAATACGGCATACTCGCGTCGCTTGCGGTCGATATTGGCCATGAAGGCGCCGGCCATGGAGGCGAGACAGCCGATCAGCGCGGCGGCGGCAATCACCCCGAAGATGAGCCCGAGTACGCGGTTGATGGCGCGCACGCTTTCGATTTCTGCCAGTCGGCTGGCGGTGTCGAAGCGCCGAGCCTCCAGTGCCTGCACGACACCGGCCACTGCGTCGCCGTCGCTGGCGAAGATGCGCGCGCGGGCAAAGCGTACCGGATAGTCGTCTCGCTGGATGCCGCTCACGACACCCAGCAACGGGCTGGGGTGGCCATCGCGAAAGCGCTCCAGCTCGATCAGCAGCGGTGGCTCGACAAAAGCTGCAGGGCGGGGGAAACGCGCCGCCGGCAGTACGTCCAGCACGCTGACCTCAAGGCGACCGCGCTCGGCCTGGCCATCCAGGCGGCGGCTGGCCGCCAGGGTCAGTTGCTCACCCGCTACTACCTCCAGCCGGCGTGCGGCGGGTTCGCTGAGCACTACGCCCTTGCCGACCGGAACCGAGACGGATTCGCCCAACAGGGGGTCGCCCGCGGCCGAGGGGATCAGCTCGATCCCTTCGAGGAAGTGCTGACGGTCGCGCAGCAGGTCTGCCTGGGTATTCAACGAGCGGGTCTGTCCAATGGCGAAGCCGACTCCGGGCAGGGCGCGAATCTCCTCCAGCCAGGCCTCGTCGTAGCTGCCGCTGGTCAGCATACGCACCTCCAGGTTGCGCGGGTCGTCAAGCAACTCGCGTTGCAGTTGGCTGACCACGCCGTGCTTGAGACCGAACAGCAGCAGCAAGGGGGCGATCACCGCTACCAAGGCGGCGGCGATACATAGTGAGACGTAGCGATCGTGCCAGAGGTCCTGCAGCGCCAGGCGCAAGACCAGGCGAGTACGACTTGCCAGCGAGGCTCGGTTAGGTGTCCGGTGCAAAGCGACATCCTCCCGGCGTCAGGGTGGCAGCCAGCCGTGGCAACTGGAAATGGGTAACCAGAGCCAAATCGTGGGAGACCACCAGGGCGGCCATCTGCAGCTCCTGAACCAGCGAGACGATCAGTCCGAAGAGTCGTTCACCGGCTTGTGGGTCCAGGGCGGCGGTGGGCTCATCGGCCAGCAGCAGGCGGGGCTCATGGGCCATGGCACGTACGAAGGCGGTGCGCTGGCGCTCGCCGATCGACAGCGCTCCGGGGCGCTTGTCGAGCAGCGGCTCCAGGCCCAGAACATCGCAGGCGTGGGCTACCCGCTCGCTGTGTATCGGCATCCCCAGCAGGCGGCGTGGCAGGGCGATGTTGTCGCGCACGCTCAGGAAAGGCAGCAGGCCGCCGCTCTGCAACAGGAAGCCCAGGTCGCGTGAGCGGATCTCGGCCAAGGCGCGTTCGTTACGGGCTTGCAGCAGTGCTGTCAGGTCGGTGCGCTCAGACCCCAGAGTGAAGCGTTCGAGCGCTGTCGGGGTCAGTAACAGTCCGATGGCCTCCAGTAGAGTGCTCTTACCGCAGCCGCTGGGGCCGACCACGGCCATGACCTCGCCGGTGGCGAGCTCCAACCTGGGCAGGTGCACTGCGTGCCCGGCTGCTCCCTGGCCGCGTGTGATGCTGAGTTCTCTAAGCGAGAGCATAGGGTCGGCTCGCATAGGCTCAGGGCATCATTTCCAGTGGTACGGGGTAGACGTCCTCACGCGGGTCGGCGCCTTCGGCGAGGGTCACCCAGCGGTCCACGTCTTCGTTGTAGCGCTGGTAGTGACGCAGTTTGGTGGCTAGGCGACGGATAAAGCGCTCCTGTTGCAGGCCATCCCAGCTCAGCCAAGTCTCTTCGTCCAGATTGAGCACCTCGCTCTGGTAAGGCAGCTCCTCCAGATATTCCCCCATCAAGCCCAGCTCGCCGAGACGCTGCCCCTCGCTCTGCTGCAGTTGATTGGGGTCGGCGCCCATGGCGGCGGCCACGGAGCGCAGGCGATCGAACATGTCGGTGGGGGAGATCAGGCCGGCGTTGGCGGCGTCGAGGATCTCGCCGACCGTATCGCTCAGGTCGCTGAGTTGGCCCTTGGTGAGCAGGACACGGACTTCAGTGGTGGGCTGGTGCTGGGCGATCAGGTCGCGGTCGCTGATCCATGCCTCGAACACCGGCGGTGCCTGGCTGCCGGTGGTCTGGCCAAGGTAAGCCAGGCGCATGGCGTGGCCGATCAGTGCCAGCTCGTCGCGCAAACGCTGCTCGCCGGGGTCTTCTTCGGCCTCGTCTTCGGCGTGTAGAGCACTGCCGATGGCTTCTTCGCCCAGGTAGGCAGCATGGACCTGATCGGTGATAACCGCCGCCAAGGCATCGACGCGCTGACCGAACAGAGCGACATCGCCGGTATCCACCGGATAGTAGAGCGAGGTGCCGGTGCCGGCAAAGGTGGAAAGGTTGCTGTACTGCCCTTCGGCTACCGCGTGGTCGCCTCGCCGCTCTCCAGCAGGGGTCTTCAGGTGCAGCGTGTAAACGGCGATACCGTGGCGGGCGGCCTCAAGGCGCACCTGATCCGCGTCCAGTCCAGTGGAGGAGCGCTCACTGTCGCCCTCGATGGCGCTGGCGTCGGTGATTAGCACGATGTAGCGCGCACCGAAGTTGCTCCACTCTACTTCGTCGATGGCCTGCATCACGCCGGCATAAGCGTCCTCTTCCCAGCCAACGGTGGAAGCCTGGGCCTCCCGCAGGTCGGCCACCTGGGCCATGAAGTCGCTGCCGTCCTCGACCTCGTTTGGGTCGGCGTACATCCGCGTCACGTATTCGATGTCGGGAGCGTGATCGACGCTGTCACGGAAGGAGATCAGGCCGAAGCGAACGCGCTCGGTAAGCTCCTCTTGTTCGATGCGCTGATAGATGCGCTCCACGGCCTCACGGGTGCGCTCGATGTAGGGGCCCATGGAGATGGTGGAGTCAATGACGAAGACCACACCGGCATTGAATTCGCGCAGCTGAGCGGAGATGTCGTCTGGGGCGTTTTCAACCTCGTTCTCGTCCGCCTCGCTGACCGAGGCAATCCGTAGCAGGCGGGTCATGAAGCCCGCCTCTGTCATGATCTCTTCCCCTTCGAGAATCGGCAGGAGGTAGAACTGCTCGTGTAGGTCGACGAAGTATTCGGGCTCCTGTGCAACGATGCCCGGTGCCTCACCGTCACGACGCAGCTGGGCGCGCAGCGGGGCAACCTGGCTTGAAGGCTCGAAGTCATCGAAGATCGTCATCAAGCCGTCGCGCTCTTCGAAGAAGATCAGGCGCCCACGGTTGGCTGGGTTGGTGAAGGCCAGCGTGAGTTGCATCTTCCAGTCCACGGTGCAGGCTGCCGGCAGCCAGCCACTGATGCTGCCGTAGCTGTCCGGGCCGACTTCCAGCCAAACTTCGCCGTTGTCTTCGCTACGCTGATACACATAGAAGCGGCTGAAGGTGGGTTGCAGCTCGCCGTCATGTTCGCCGGCCCGCTCCACCAGCCGGCAGCCGGGAGTGGTCAGAACACGCTGATGAAGGGTCTGCTTGCCCTCCTGAAGCAGCGGGCGCACGTCGGCGAAAGCCAGAGTGGCGCTCGCCGCCAGTGGTAACCCGAGGGCGAGGCTCAGCAGGCTCTTACGCAGGATCATCGCTGCAGTTCCTCCAGGCGCTGGCTGGTCTCGGCATTGCCGGGATCGTGGCTGAGAGCTAAGTCGTACCAGAAAATGGCCGTTTCCGTGTCTGCTTCCGGGAAGCAGGCGCTGGGTGTGTGCTGGGCCGGGTCGAACTCCCGGGCATAAGCCAAAGCCGCGGCAACATTGCCGCTGATTGCCTGGTGGGCGTAGAGGCGGCGTGCGATACCGCAGTGGGCGTTGTCCCGGGCCTCGCCGATTACTGCCATCATGTTGCCGGCCTCACTTCCGGCGTTGGTGCAGGCATGGATGAACTCCAATTCACCCATCTCCTCCATACGCTGAAGTGAGCAGGGGCCGGCCGTTGCAGCAGCCTGGGTCGGTGCAGGTTCCTCGGGCGCTGCTGTTTCGGAGAGGTTCTCTTCGCCGGTTTCCTCGAGCAGGGGCTCTTCCTGAGGTGTGGCTTCACCTTCAACCAGGCTCTCGTCAACCGTAGTCTCGTCAACCGTAGTCTCGTCAGCGGCGGCGGGGGGCTCCTGGCCGCGCATGGCCAATCCGAACCAGGCGGCAGCACCGATGATGGCGGCCAGAATGGCCACGGCGAGCAGGATCCACAGCCAGCGCTTGCTCTTACCGGCAGGCGCCGGTGCTGATTCGGGCAGTGCCGGAGCGGCTTCGGGCACGGCCTCGTGAGAGGTGGCAGGCGCTTCGATGGCCGACGCAGCGTCAGGAACCGTTACAGGTTCCGGTTGTGGTTCGGGGTTCGCAGGCGGGGCCTGGGGTGTATCGAGCGTAGCGCTGGCCTTGTAATCGGGAGCGGTTCCGCTGGCACCCGAGGACATCAAACCCTGGCCGATACGCAGGCGTGCTCTGCCGACCTGTGCACCGTCCGGTCCGTAGAGTCTGACCATGTAGGTAGCGTGAGGGTTTTCCAGGAGTGGGTCGACGATCGTGTCGTCCACGACGGCCGTCAGGCTTTCGTCCGCCCCCGGTTGCAACGTCGGCAGGTGGAACTTGAAGGTATTGCTGCGCCACAGCCCATCTTCCTGTAGGAAGTGTTCATCCTGATTACGCTGAATATCGAGCGAGAGTCCCTCGTTCTCTCCCTTCCAGCCGAGGAGGACTAGCTGGCCATGGCCAGGCTGGTTGGATTCTAGCGGTTTGAGTTCTACCTTACGCATGGGCCTTCTTCCTTATGGCAAACATCGCCAACACGTTGCCAAGACGCTCGTTCTGTTCGATGGTGATTTCTTGCGCGTCGTTGTGGCCGGCGTTTTCCTGGGTCATCAGGCAAAGCCCGGACAGCCAGTCGCCCAGATAGACCACTGCCTGGTTGACCGGCTGGTCTGGCAACTGTGGCAGGTTGTCACTGTCTATTTGCTGGCGCTCGTAGCCGAACAGGTGGGTCTTGGCACCGACTAAGCTATTGGGGCGCTGCTCGATCGGGCTGTAGTGGAAGCCGAGCCAGGCGATGAAGTCGCGCAGCACCAGCTGGGCAGCCAGCACCTGGCGCGACACCAGGCGATCGCGACGGGCGCCGCTCTGTATCCGCTGCAGCAGGGCCTCATGAAGCTTTTCCTGAACCTTCTTTCTGCTGGCTCCGGTGATCAGCTCATCGCCAAGCAGTTTCACCAGCTCGCGGTCGAGGCCAAGCATTCTCAGTAGGCCATGGCGCTGGGGCAGTTCACGGACATGCCCGACCCAGGCGTTGTAGACGGCGCGAGAAAAACGATGATCGGCGCTCTGCAGTACTGGTGCTTCTGGTTGAGCAGCGGCGGAAGCCGAGGCCTCGGCGGAGTCGTCGCCAAAGGGCAGGTCGCCAAAACCACCTTCCAGGCCAAACCCGCTGCTGCCATATAGTCCGGCATCGTCGGTGGCGACCGCCTCTTCATCGTTGTCGGTCTCAGGCAAGAGACTGTCTTCGCTGTCGCTGAGGTAGAGGTCGCGCACCAGTTCATCGGTGAGCTCGAGGTGATACTGCAATTCCCCCAAGGACGGCAGGCGCGTTTGAAGCTCTTTCCAGAAGCGTGTTGCGATCTCGCGCTTCTCTTTAACTTCTCTGGTGGTGTCGCCGAAGTGCCACTTAGCCAGACGCTCTGTTACCACTCGGTGTTGTGTCTCTTCCAACTGGCTTTCAATGCGGTCCAGCTTGTATTCGAGCCCGGCAATGCGCCCTAGATAGTCGCCGATACGTGCCATGCCACCATCGTCCAGGGCCAGCATGGCCTGCCAGGCTTCTGCGGGCTGCCCGACGTGCTTCAGTACCGACGGGCTTTCGACGAAGGTGGCTTGCATGCGCGCCAGGGCGTCAGCGGCATCGTTGTGGATGGCGACCTCGCGGCCCTGTTCGCTGACCAGGAAGGGCACCGGCAGCCGCGGCTTGCGTACCAGGAAGCTATTGTTGAAGGCTTGGGCCGGCGACCACTCCTGCATCCAGTCGTAGACGCTGAAGCGCTCTAGCATGGTCATCTTGATCAAACCTTCCCAGCCCTCGCGCAATTGGCCGTCGGGTTGTTGCAGGCTTCCATTGATGCGTAAGTCGAACATGGTCAGCGCCCAGATCAACCCCGGGTCACGGCTGCCTCGTTCCTCGGCTGTTTTACCCTGGGTCTTCTCGATCCAGCGGGTCAGCACCGGACCCACGCTGGTAACGTCGCTCTGCTTGCTGGCGCTGGTGCAGACCACCAGGCCGTTCATCTCCTGGCTGTCGGTATAGCGCTCGAAGAGATAGGCGACCTTGCCACGCAGCAACAGCTGGGAGAGCCCATCCTGACTACCGGGCTCACCGATCTGGCTGAGGTTTAGGCGGCCACGGTAGCCGGGGAAATCGAGCAGGTCGACGCGTTCGACGCGCGGATCCCGGGTGGGCTCCACCAGCGGAAAGGTCAGCTCGGCGGTAAGGGCGGCGAGCTGAGCCACCGGCAAGCTGACAGGTGCGCCAAGCTCGTCTCCGCTGGCGGGACAGACATCCAGCGGCTGGTCCTGGGCGGTACCCAGTCGCTCGAGGATGTCCACGTTCATGATGCTGTCGCGCTGGCTGAAGCCCTCACTATCGCACACTACCAAGCAGCGCAGCGGGGCATAGACTCGTTGCGCATGCCCCAGGGCGGCCAATGATTGGGCCAGTTGCTGATAGAGCTTGGTCAGCCCGTCCTGCTCGCCCCACAGGATGGAGAACAGCGTTGCACGCTGATGGCTGTTGAGGCGCGGTGCCAGCTGGACAACCCTTGGCCAGTAGCGGGCGTTGAGCTTGCTGACCGACTTGGGGAAGCTCTCCTGCAGGTAGTCCCACAGCTCGACGACACCCTCCGGCGTGACGCCCGGCTGCAGGGCATCGCTGAGTTCACCCTCGTGAGGCGCCAGCATCGCGGCAACCTTCTTCTCGTCGATTTCGTAGGCGTCCTCGCGCTCGTGGTCGAAGTCGTTGAACCAGGCGTTGGCCAGGACCTTGGCAACCTCGATCTCGCTGAACAGCTTGAGCTCGACCGGGAACTCCGCGGGGCCAGAGCTGGCGGTACGGCTGAAGCGGGTGACCAGCCCGGTGGCCTCCTTGCCGCCGCCGACCGGGTTGACGTGCTCGATGAAGTCCAAACGTGCCGGGCCGTACTGGGTCTCCAGCTTGCCGTTCTCCCCGGCAGCCAGTGCCGAGATGAGGTAGGACTTGCCCGCCTGGGAGAGGCCGAAGAAGCCTACCGTCATCGGTGTGGTGGCGGCCCGGGACAGGCTTCGTGCCAGGTTACGGGCACGGTAGAACTCGAGGCTCAGCTGGTCGGCTTCGCTGTCCAGGTTGGGGGCATTACCGCGCACCGCCTCGATCCACTCGATCGCCTCGCCGGCGCCATCATGAAAGGCCTGCCAGCCTTCGCTGAGTCGCTGCTGTTCGGGTGTCAACTGGTTCATGTCCGCTTCACGCTCCCGCTGTCCAGCCAATAGTTGGTATCGCCAAGCCCAGCATCGCTGAGAGTGTTGAGTTGAAGAATGAGGTCCTTGAGTCGAAACTCCCGACCATTACTCAGTTCGGCATTCATGACTTCCAGCCGGTCACTGGGCACAATCTGGCCTTTGGCTGCTTTTCCTGATGCCCTTTTTGTCGATTCATCGACCGCCTTAAGCTGCACTCTCAGTACGGGTAAGGGGTCGCCAAACTTCTCTGCCTGGGCCTCTGCGGCCGATAGTGTTTCCGTCCCGCGCGGCGTTAGGCCCAGCGTATAGAGCGGCGAGGCAGGCCAACGCTGCGCGGCCAACTGGCGAAAACCGATACGTAGTGGCCCACGCATCTCGATGGCAGGTGTGTGGCCATGCTCGTTTTCCAACTGGATGGCGGTCCCGTCCTCGTTGGTCGCGATGTCGCGATAGGTCACATCGGCATCGGGAATGGTGTTGTTGTTATCGATCAGGCCGATGTGCCGGACGGTCGAGTAGGGGCGCAGGGCCGCGGCGCGGAAGAAGAAGTTGGAGAGATTCCTCTGCGCACAGAGCAGGCAGAGCATGGCGCCCACCGAGGCGGTGCTCTTGGGATCGTCGATGCGGCCGTTGCGATGGAAGGGGTACCAGCTACCGGTGCGGTAACCCTGGAGTGGCAGGATGCGTCCCGGTGGCAGTGGCAGCATCTTACGCAGGTAAGCCTGGATGCCCGGCAGGCGGGAAGGTCTGCCGGTGATCAGCAGGGTATCGCACTGGTAGAGGAACACCACCTCGCAGAGTGAGGCTAGAGTCTTGCAGATGTTGAAGCGATCCTTGAGGAAGGCGCGATGTACCTCCAGCAGATTGACCGTGAGAGGAATGCTGAGTAGATCGAAGTCGATATCACCGCCAAGTTCGCGTCGCAGGGCGCTCTCCACATAGCGACGCACGGAGTCACTGATCGCTTGATCGCCAAGGCGCTCGCCGTAGCTGAGGGTTTCCGGCCCGCAGGGCAATTCGGGATTGAACGCCTCGTAGGCTTCCAGCAGGGCCAGCCCCAATGGGGTAAAGACCTGCAGGTTGAGCTGCTGGCGCAGTACCTGTTCCTGAGCGTTTGCCCCCTCCTGGCCGCAGAGTCGCGACATCATGGCGTCAGGGGAAGCCACGCCTGCCTGCTTGAGCGCCTCCTCGAAGCTGGGAAGGATGAAGAGCTGGATGATATCGAGCAGAATGTCGTCACCGGCAACCCGGAAGCCATCTCGGAATCGCTGCTCCGGTACCACGAAGACATTGCTGCCGCTGCTACCGCTGCCGTTGCGTTCCAGGTGGTAATCGGTGATCACCAAGTCGGTGGTGCCACCGCCGATATCGATGGTGCCGAGAGTGATGCGTTCCCGATCCGATTTGCCGGAGCGGGCCAGGGTGGCGAAAAACTCTTCAGGGTGGCCGGCGAAGTTCTCCTTCACCTCTGTGTAGAGATAGACCAGCTGGCCGCAGGAAGCTTCGTCCCACTCCACACGTAGCTTCGGCATGGGTACACGAAGCGTAACGTCGGTGGCTTGGAATGGGTTGCTCTCCTCGACGTCGTTGTGCCAACCGAGGCTCTTCCATACCAAGGCCACAGCCTGCTCCAGGCGAGAAACCAGCAGGCTGCGCTCCGCCTGGGGCATGGCCGGCGGCACCGTGAGGGTGATAGAGCGTAACTGGCGCGGACGGTTGGTATGCCCCTGACGCACGCGCTGGGAGGGGCTGTTGGTCTGCATCAAGGCCTGGGCCAGCACCTCAGCCAGCATGAAGGTCATCAGCGAGCTGCGCGAGTAGTGCGGCTTGAAGACCGGCATCTGGTCATCTTCATCATTGAAAATGTACAGTGCATCACCCAGCTCGTTGATCAGATGCGAAAAGGGGGCGGCGGTGGCATGGGGTTCGGTATCGGTTCGTACATAGGCGCTGTTGAATCGCCAGCCGTGGCGATACAGCTCCTCGTCCCACAGGTAGCGTTTGGGACTGGAAAGACCGGTGGAGCCCTCGGTGCCGCGGCGGCGCCCGGCCAGACGACCCGCTTCGTCACCGACCCGGGCGATGGTCGGCCACAGGAAGGCGTCGGGGCGACCGCTCTTGACCGAAAGGTGGTCCTTGCCGAAGAAGGTCTGGGAGAATTCGATTCGGCTCTCGAAGGGTTCGCGATAGACCCGCTCGGGGTCGACCAGATCTCGCAGTTCGAGCACATAGTTGTGCTTGAGCCCCATCCCAGACTGGCCGTGATCCTCGATCAGGATTCCGCAAGTGCGTGAATTGCCCACGTCCAGCACCAGATCGACAGGGATGGCCCCTTCGCTTTGGGCGATAACCTTGAGATCTGGAATATCGACCCGCGGGGCGGGGTCGCGGTGCTCCGCTTTAATGGGGCGGTGCAGCAGGCTCAGCATATTGAGGTAGTGGGCGAGATGCAGGCGTTCGCCCAGGGCTTCATCCATCTCCTGGCTGTCCAGCCCAGGGTTGGCCTCGCGAAATAGTTCCTCAAGCCATTCCTTCACCCAAGGCTGGTCCATAAACCATTTCATATCGATGGTCATGGTGGCCAGACGGAAGTTGGCTCCGGCACTGATGTCGTCATCGGTGGGACAGAGATAGGTCGTGTTGTCACGGCGCGGCAGGGTGCGGGTGTCGAAGGCCAGGGTCAGGCGGTGAGTGTGGCCGTCGAGATCCGGCTCTTTGAGCGCCACCAGGCGCATGCGTGCCCAGTTGGCCGGGCCTTCGTCGAACTTGCCCGGCGGACGGAAGCGCAGGAATGGAACGGGTAGCCAGGCGCCGTTCAGCTGCTCGAGGCTTGTCGCCATGGGCACGTCGAAGTCCGACTCTCGGACCGTCTCGATCTTGTCCTTGGCGCCATCCCTTTCGATGACATGAAACAGCTCACCGTTCTCCTGGTTGACCAGCAGACGGGTCAGCATCTTGTCGGTATTGGCCAGGTACTTGAATTCGCCCGCGGATTCACGGCGCGGGTCGAGCGTCAGGCCGAAGTCCATGAATTGGACGCCGGAGTGACTGACCAGAGTGGCCACCTCTTCGAACTTGATGATTTCTGGCAACATGATCGGTTAACCGTCCTGTTAGCTGGCTTTCCGTAACTGCATGGGGAAAGGTTCGTCGTCATAGCTGGCCGCGCAGGTGGCCGTTTCACCATCGGCCTGGTGGCATTGCACTCGAGGCATTTCGTAGTGACTGCCGTCCTCGCAGCGGGCCCTTTCTTGACCTTCCACCTGCAAATTACCGTCCTGCATGGTGGCGGATACCGGTCCTGCACAGGTCATCCCTGAGCTGCCACCGCGCTGTATGTACATGGCACCGTTGCCCTGCTCGAAGGTGTAGGTCACCTGCAGGGGACGACCGGTCTGGCTATCCATCACACCTGCGCCTCGCCAGTTACCGTTGAGGAAATCGGCCGTACCATCGGGGGCGTTGGCCGGCAGGGTCAGCGGCTCCAGGGTGGGGGGGATGAAGCCATCCGGCAGTGCTGGCGGAGTCGGCATATCGCCGACGAGGGGGAGCCCTTCGGCGAAGGGAGCCACTCTTTGATCGGCTGAGGCCTGGAGGTCGACACCGAGGGTGGAGTCGTCAGGCATGCTCGACTCTGGAGAGGGCAGGCCGGGTGTGCCAAGGGCGGGAGTGCGGCCACCGATGGCGGGTAGCGTTGGGTCGCCGTCCAGACCAGAAGAGGTCGGATTGGGGGCCGTCAGGCGTTGACCCGGCAATGAGCCACCACTCAAGCTCTTGAATGGCCAGAAGTCCCAACCATGCTGCATCCGCGGGAGCGTGGCGTCTGGGGTGCGGGCGTCCAGAGAGGGAGTAGCAAGCGTCGGTGCGCCTGGCGAGGAGCAAGCCCTGAGTCCGAATAACAATAGCAACAGCAACAGCCCCAAAAGCAGCGGTAGCAGCCACCACCATCGACGCCACCAAGGGCGGACCGACGCCACGGGGGCGGGGCGAGGTTCTGGCTCCAAGGCTGTGTCAAGTGGGGCGATTGGTGCTGATAGGGGGGGCGGCGCAGTCTCCTCGGGGAGAGCCGAGGGGTAGAGGCAGAGCAGGGGATTGGCGTGCCGGTCGGCATCCGGGTGGATAAACCCCCAGAAAGTGAGCACTGGGGTGCCGTTGACAAGATAGACGAAACCTTCGTCTGGGAAGTGGCACACCCATTTCACTAGCCGGTTGAATACTTCATGGTCGCCGCTTTGTCCCTCATGAGGAGAGTGGCGAAGCGCAATGATATCCTGCCGGAAGGCCTCCAATTGAATGCGTGCGTCTTCTCGCTCCCCTTCGGTGGCACTGCTCCAAGGAATGACATCGCCTTCGATGTCGCTGTACCAGTCGGCACCCTCGCCCTGCTGGTCACGTTGAGGGATAGCCAAGTGTCGCTCTTTGCCTGGTAACCGACGTGAGATCACCTTGCGGAGCTGAAGCGCGGAATGATAGACCGGTTGACCCGTTTCGCCTAAGGCTCGGAATTGCTCGGTTTTTCCGCTATGCAGAAGAATTGCGGGCACGCCTGTCTCTCTCCTTGACTTGGCCTTCTGCGATGAGATCGCAGTCGAGTGAACTGCCAGGAGTCATAGGAAGAGCGCCAGACTGACAGCGCAAAGGTGTCAGGCTCTGGTGAAGGATTTCCTTGCACTTGCTATGTCGTCCCTTGCGTACTGTTCGGCCAGCTAGAGCTGGCTCTGCTTTGAATTCGTTAATATTTATATTTTAAATTAGCATGTTAGTTTATCTTAGGGAAGCGATACTTTCATCCAATTGCCTTCCGTCGTTGCTCACCCCCTGAAGAGCCCGTTTCTCCGCATTCATTCCCACTATCCGGCTGCTGGAGACGAGATTATTGCCCCAAAGATGACTATGGTACATCGTTTCGGGCGTGGTCTTATTTGACGTCTGCCGGTTGCTATTTCTTCGAAATGCTGCTGTGGTTTTCAGAGCCCCGCTAGGTGCTCAATGGTCCGAGCGTGGCATTCGTCTTTCGTGGAGGCTGGTGCTCTTGCCCCGGCACGATTTCGATGCCGCTTACACTGTGGCTATGCCGGCCCGGCCGATTCGACATGTTATACTGACGCTCCACCAGCCTAGTGGTTACGTGAGAGTCGATGACGAAAAGCAGGGAGCAGCGGTGGTACGTGCAGTCGCCCCGCAACGAGCTGGCCGCGGGGCGTGGCGGCCTGCGCACAAGGATGCAAACGCTGGCAAGCCTGTGGGCCTTCGCCTTCATCGCGCTGCTGGTGGTGGTGCCTTGGGCCTATGCGATCATTCCTCTGTTGGCTGCCGCCACGCTACTTCCCGCCTTGCTGATCTATGCGCCCCGTGTGCAAGGCGAGGGTGCGCTCGACCGCGACGATGCCTTCATGCTGCTAGCGCTGTTCAGCTATGGTGCGCTGTGGTGCCTGGACGTGTGGCGTAGCGGCGAATGGCCCGTGGGCGAGGGCAATCAAGGCATTTTTCTTCCGCTTTGGCCGATGCTGGCCGCGGCTTTACTGATGGCGCTGCGTATTTTCACGCCGGGGCCAAGGCTGCTGTGGCTGGCGGTGTCGTGCGGTGCCCTGGGTGCGGGAAGCATAGCGCTCTACGAGCGGCTGGTGCTGGACAAGGCACGCGCCAGCAACGATATGAACGCCATCCCTTTTGGCAATCTCTCCTTGCTGCTCGGTGGGCTATCGTTGCTCGGCGCGCTATGGTGCGTTCGCTCCGGCAGTGTGCGACGTCCGGCGTTGCTTGCGCTTACTCTGCTGGCGGCCATGGCCGGCATGCTGAGCTCGCTGCTCTCCGGTACCCGCGGCGGCTGGATAGCGGCGCCGCTGCTGCTGCTTTTGGCCTACCGTGCCGCGCGGGATGTGTTGCCGTCACGCCCGTTGCACCTGGCGGTGGCCGCCTTGATGATCCTGCTGGTTGCCGCAGCGTGGGCACCTCAAACCGGCGTGAGAGACCGTGTCGCTCTGGCTCACAGCAACCTGATGCAGTACGCCGTCGGAGAAGAGCGGGGGTCCTCGGTGGGGTTGCGCCTGGAAATGTGGCGCGCGGGTGGCCTGATGTTTCTCGAAAAGCCTGTACTGGGCTGGGGAGAAGGTCAGGTACAGCACCAGCGTGATGCGCTGGTGGCGGAGGCCGGCTTGCACCCGGGTATCAGCCGTTACGACCAATTGCACAGCGACATCATCGACACGGCGGCTCGCCGCGGCCTGGTGGGGCTTGGGGTGTTATTGGCTTTTTATATGGTGCCGCTGAGTCTGTTCTGGCGCCGTTTGGTCGACGGCGGGAGCCCAGGCGTGCGCGTGCTGGCGGCGGCGGGCATGATGGTGCCGGTCGCCTTCATCGATTTTGGCCTCACGCAATCGATGCTGCGCGATGTGCGGGGGCTGAGTGGCTACCTGGGCTTCTGCGTGGTGTGTTGGGCGGTGATGCGCAGGCATGAGAGGTTAAGACGCAGCGTCCACCCTTGAGAGGCTGCTGGTTCGAGGCTTCTGCGCGGTCGCCATGTTATGCTGGCATGAATCAGCACTTGTCCCAGGAGAGTGTCGTGTCCTCCACGCCCCGCAAGAAACTGTCCATCGGGATCCAGACCTTTGCCGATATCCGTGAAGGAGGCTACTACTACGTCGACAAGACCCCCGCGATCCACCGCTTGGTGGAGGCGGGCAAGTATTATTTCCTCTCGCGGCCGCGGCGTTTCGGCAAGAGCCTGCTGCTGGATACCCTGCGCTGCCTGTTCGAGGGCCGCGAGGCGCTATTCGAAGGGCTCTATATTCACGACAAGTGGGACTGGCAGGTTCGCTATCCGGTAATTCGCCTGAGTTTTGCCGATGGCGTGATGCAGAGCCGCGACGATATCGACAAGCGAATCCGCTATCTATTGCGCCACAATCGAGAGCGGCTGCGCATTGACGCGACCCAGGCGGAAGACATACCGGGTGAATTTGCCGACCTGATTCGCGGTGTCCACGAAAAGTACGGCCAGCGCGTGGTAGTACTGGTCGACGAATATGACAAGCCCATTCTCGACAACCTGCTCGATCCCGAGCGGGCCCGCGAGCTGCGCGAGGGGCTGAAGAACCTCTACAGTGTGCTCAAAGATGCCGACCCGCATCTGGCCTTCGTGCTGCTTACCGGTGTGTCGAAGTTCAGCAAGGTAAGCCTGTTCTCCGGCCTCAACAATCTCAATGACATCACGCTGGACGCTCCCTACGCGACTATCTGCGGCTACACCGACGACGACATCGACACGGTATTCGCCTCCGAGCTGCCGGGGCTGGAGCGAAGCCAGATCAAGCACTGGTACAACGGCTATCGCTGGGGCGGGCAGGAGGTTACGGCAGTTTACAACCCCTTCGACGTGCTGCTGCTGTTTCAAAAGCGTCAGTTCGGCGCCTACTGGTTCGAGAGCGCCACGCCCACCTTTCTGGTGGAAGTGCTCAAGCAGCGCGGGGTGTTTACTCCGGCGCTTACTGCCTGGCACAGCCGACCGGCGCTGCTGAGTCGCTTCGATGTGGATGATATCGCCACCGAAGCGCTGCTGTTTCAGACCGGCTATCTCACCCTGAAAGGGGTGCGCGAAGAGGTGCCGAATCGCCCCATCTATCGCCTGGGTTTTCCCAATCAGGAAGTGGAAGCCAGCCTCAATGAGGCGCTGCTGCCTGTGCTGGGGCTAAGTGACGATGCACTGGATGAGCTGATTCTCAAGTTGCCCGGCTTGCTCAAGGTAGCGGATATGGCCGGCCTGGAAACCTATTTCAAAGCCCTCTACGCCGGGCTGCCCCACGACTGGTACCGCAACAACCCCATCGCCCGCTATGAAGGCCACTATGCCAGCGTTTTCTACAGCCACTTTGCCGCGCTGGGGGTGAACGTGACGGTGGAGGACGCCAGCCACCACGGCAAGGTCGATATGACGGTGGATTTCGCCGGGCACCTGTACCTGTTCGAGTTCAAGGTAATGGAACAGCTGCCCGAGGGCAGCGCGCTCGAGCAGATCAAAGCCAAGGGCTACGCCGACAAGTACCGCGGCCAGGGCAAGCCGATCCATCTGGTAGGCGTGGAGTTCTCCCGCGAGCGGCGCCAGATCGTGGCGTTCGAGGTGGAAACTGAATAACCTAAGCGCGTTACTTTCATGATGTTCAAAGCATAGCGGAGCTAAATATTTTTTACCTTGGCCAGGGTAAAGCCGTTCTCTTTCAAGTCTTTTTTCATACGACTGATTCTGAAAGGGGCATTAAACACGCCGAAAGCGGCTGCCATTGTTGCTATAGCGAACAACGGCGTAAATGGCATCAAAATTATGGTGGAAAACGTTCCAAAGGTCATGAAGCCACAAAATAATGCGGCAAAAATATACTTTAGAATTTCGCCCTCTACGCTGGAAGGTAGATACCATGCCTCATTATCATCGGTCTTGATTCCTATGAGTACTCGCTGGAAAAATTGTGTGGTAAAAATGAAGGTACCACACACGTTGGGTACGACCAAGGGGTCGATCTGGTCTGGTACTAGTACGCGTTTTGCCTGCACTTTCTTTCCATCAGCACCTAAGAAAGAAAGGTAGTTATACCGGAACCACCTTCCCCCGTATGTTTGGCTGTATGACCCCGTCGTTTCAATGCACCCCTCTACTACTCGGGTGGATGAAGAAATACAGCCATGCGGTGAATAATGTTTGCTGAAGGCTGCCGCCGTCATGATGAAGAGAGCCGAAAAGTTTAGGTAAGCACCAAACGCAAGAGAAGCAGGTCTGGGTTCTCCCCAAACGAAAATGCTGTATTCCTGGAAACCATTATAGTAGCCTAAAGCAATGCCGCCAATGCTTGTGAGTGCCAAGGCTCGAATGAGTATTCTAGAACCGCCGTTGTAAAAAATTACGGCGACAATAAAAAGGAGCGGTACCATCCAAAGATGTAGCTTCTCAGCCCGTAAGAAGGGGGGGAGGTAGCCATAGTGATCTGAGTAAAACAGCGGGCTGAAGAGGGTCAGGGCGCCGACGATCGTGGCCAGCATGCCGATCCGATTCATTTTGCTGCCGCTGCTGGACGAAGAATTTTCTGGCTTAGTAGTTGTCTTGCCTTCCGTTTGCATGACGTTACCGGCGAATGGGCTATCCGTTATGGACGTTGTAATATCAGGCCATTTCAGCGTGACTCTTTTCTCAGAGTCGGCGTTATTACCTACCAGTTTTTCCGGCGGTAGCTCATAAATTTGTGTGGCGTTTACGCCAGCGATGACGAAATCTGCTCGCATTCCTGAGCTTGGTGTTGATTCGGATTTCCAATCGCTCTGCTGAAATTCGTAACGACTCCCATTGGTGTCGCGTATGATCCCTGTTTTGCTTGAGGCGTCGAAATGAAGTACTGTCCCTTCCATCGTCACACCTTTTCTTGTTGTGATTAATATACCCACTCTCCCGTTTCTTCAACCAACACGGTTTCGTTCTGCGTTACTTTGATGGCGCCAGCTTGATCTACGAAATAGGTAACGTTTCCGTTCTCGAATATGTAACCTAAGAAACGGCATGGGGTCACGCCGTCGGCACACATCACATGATGTGTTTGACCACTTAGTTCAATGTGGTTGCCGGATGTTTTGGATGTCCCGATATATGTTATGTCATCACAGACGACAACGCCTTCAGCACAGTTGTTTTTTATCTCGATGATATAGTTTTCTGTCACGAGAGTTTGAGCCATCGCCGTCTTTAACGAGAGTGAGGCCGTGACGAAAAATATTGCCAATAGTGTTTTTTTCATTTTGTTCTCGCTATCACGTGGATACGTCACTTTGGTGCGATCCTGTTGCTTACAATTCTTTACGTGATTTTAGCCACTTTCGCGAGAAGATGTGACTTGATATCGTGCTATTTTTACCATCTTGGTAGGGTTGATTGTTAATGCGACTTTGGCGATAGAGTATTAGAAATCTGCTTCTGCGTGCACCTGTGAGCTTCCAATAGTAACCAAGCAGCCCGGCCTTGGCCGGGCTGCTTGGAGGTTTACATCACGTTCTTGTAGAGTTTGCCAGCTTTCATGATCAGCAACAGCTGCTCTTCCGGCCGTGTCAGCACAGTGATGTCGTCGAGGGGGTTGCCCTCGAGCACCAGCAGGTCGCCGCGTGCGCCGGGAATGACCTCGCCGAAATCGCCGCTATGGCCATAGGCATCGGCCGCGTTGCAGGTAGCACTGCGGAGCAATTCGGCAGTGGGTATCACGTCCTTGCGCAGGTGGAACTCGTCCAACTGGTAGCGCTGCATGCGGCCCAGCAGGTCGGAGCCGTATAGCATCTTGACGCCGTGTTCTTGAGCCATCGCCAAAGCCTTGTGACCGGCTTCCAGAACGTCGTACACCTTGCGCTGCAGATGCTCGGCCATGCCAGCCTCGACCCCCTCTCTTGCCAGCGCATCGTAGGTGATCAGCGTGGGGGTCAGGTAGGCGCCATGCTCCAGGAACAGGCGGCAGCTCTCTTCGTCCATCAAATTGCCGTGTTCTATGGTCCGAACGCCTCGCGGAATTAGCCGGTTGATGGCGCGCGCAGTATAAGCATGGGCCATGGTGTGGATGTTGGCGGCCGTGGCTTCCTCGACGATGGCGTCGATCTCCTCCAAGGAGAACTGCGTGCTGTCGACCCGATCGGTGGGAGAGGCGACACCGCCGGATGCCATGATCTTGAGCTGGGTGGCGCCCTTGCGTATCTCGTCGCGGGCGGCTCGGCGCACCTCACTCACCCCATCGCACACCCGCCCGAGCCCGGCGCAGCAAAAGCAGCCTTCAAAGGTCTGCTGTCCCGCTCCGCGCATGTCGGCGTGTCCACCGGTTTGCGATAGCGCCCTGCCGGCATACATCAACCGAGGGCCGATCAGGCTGTCCTCCTCCAAGGCACTGGCAAGCCCGTGGTCGGCACCGCCGGCATCGCGCACGGTGGTGAAGCCTCGCATCAGCATGTCCTTCAACAGTTCGCTCGATTTGGCGCCTACATAGAAGGGGGAGAGCGTTTCCAGCAGGGCAAAGTTGGGCGTAATGGCCGTTACGTGGACATGAGAATCGACCATACCGGGCATAAGGTAGCGTCCGCGGACATCGATCACTTGGTCGTCCGCTCCTTCCAGGGCGGTGTCGCTGACAGCCACGATGCGGCCGTCCTGCACGCGCACCTGCCGGTCGGGCAATACTTGGCCATTGCGGGTATCGATGACGTTGGCATTGATGAAGCGAGTCGTTGTCATAGGAGTTTCCTTGTAGGAGCCGGGATGTCAAAACATCAACTGTGGCAAGAAGAGTGAGAGTGCCGGGATCAGCACGATCAACAGCAGGGCGACGATGTCCATCACGATGAACCAACTCACGCCCTTGAAGACTTCAGGCAGGGTGACGCTTTTACCGAGAGCGCCCTTGATCACGTAGACGTTGAGCCCTATAGGGGGCGTAACCAGGCCGACTTCGAGCAGCTTGACGACGATGATGCCGAACCACACCAGGTTGAGATCGGCCCCTTGCACCAGCGGCAGGATGAGCGGCAGCGTCAGCAGCAGCAGGCCAATGGAATCGATGAACATGCCGAGCACCAGATAGATCAGAGCAACGGCAAGCAGGATCCACCAGGTTTCGGTGCTCACACCGAGAATCAGCTCCGAGAAAGCGGCCGGCACGCCGCTCAGGGCCAAAAAGCGGGTAAAGAACAGCGAGCCAATCAAGATGATGAAGATGCTGGCGGTGCTGACGGCCGTGCTGATCAGCGCTTCCCTCAGCGCGCGCAGGGTCAGGGTGCGCCTGGTAAATGCGATGAGGGCGGCGATGGTAGTGCCTACCGCACCAGCCTCGGTGGGGGAGAAAATACCCAGGAAGATACCGCCCAGCACAGAGCCGATCAGCAGCGGCAACGGCCAGATGTCGCGAAAAGCGTCCCATTTTTCCCTGGCGCTGGAGCGCACGGCAGCATCGCCGGCCAGGCTGGGGTTGAGCTTGGTGCGCACCATGATCATGGCGATGTAGAGCAGCGCCGAGAGCACTCCCGGAATGAAGCCCGCCATGAACAGCTGGCCCACCGAGACCTGAGCATAAACCCCGTAAAGCACCAGTAGCACGCTAGGGGGGATCAGCGAGCCCAGCGTGCCGGAAGCGGCTACGGTGCCGGTGGCCAGGCCTTTGTCGTAGCGGTACTTCAGCATCTCGGGAACGGCAATGCGCGACATGGCCGCCGAGGTCGCCACGCTGGAGCCGGAGGCAGCGGCAAAAAAAGCGGAAGCCATCACGCTGGAAACCGCCAGGCCGCCCGGTAGCCGCGCCATGAAGAGGCGCATGGCATGAAACAGCCCCTGGGTCATGTTGGTCGAGGTGCACAGGTAGCCCATGAACAGAAACATCGGGGCGGCGGTCAGCTCCCAGGTGCCGGCGAAGTCGAAGGGCGTGGCGGAAATCATGCCCCAGGCCACGCGCATGCTGGTCATTTCACTGATGCCGATGATCGAAACCAGCCCCAATGCTATGCCGATTGGCACGCGCAGGGCGATCAGGGCCAAGGCGATGGCAATGCCTGCCACGCCTATCTCGAGATTGCTCATGGAAACTCCTAAAGGGCTTGACGTAAACGCAATGCCTTCAGCATGTTGGCGAAAATCGCCAGCATCATGGCGCCGAAACCGACGGGTAGCGCCCAGCGGCTGGGCCAGAGGTAAAAGCGGAAGTTGGCCATGGCCGTTTCCATGCGGGTGGTCGCACGCATGGCATCGAGATAGCTCTGGTAACAGAGCATGCCGAAATACAGCAGGCCGAGGCTGCAAGCAAAGAGATAAAGGATCAACTGCAGCGAAGCGGGAAGACGGCCGACCAGCACATCCACACTGATGTGCTCACGCTTGAGCTCGACGTACGCCAAGGGCAGGAATACCACGGCCACCATGTAATAGAAGGAGACCACTTCCAGCGTGCCGGGAAACGACTTGCCGAGCAGATAGCGAAGTGCCACGTCCAGTGTGACATGCAGCGCCATGAGCAGCAGAAACAGCGCCGCCAGCGTCAGGGCGAGTTTGGCTACCCAGTCATTCAGTATCTCGATCGTTCTTGTCATTGTGTGGAACTCTCTTGGTGTTCTCCGAAGTGGAAAAACCCAATTCCAACAGGGTTCGTTTCCAGAACAACAGCATGTCCCGGTACAGCGCCGGGTCTTCACGCCAAATGCTCTGTGCCCCCATACCGCGCATCATGCAGAGCGTGGCATTCAGCGCCACACGCTTCTCGTGCGAGCTGTGCTCGGCATTCATGACCAGCTGCTCCCAGATCTGCTCCAGGGAGGCGTTGAACGTCGTGGCCAAGGGCACCAGTACCTCCTTGATGGCCGGGTCGGTGCGTGCCGTGGTGAGAAACTCCAGCGTCACCATGTACATGTCGCCCTTGAAGTGCTCATGCAACGCCTGCAGCATGGTTTCGAAATCGAGCTCGCCTGCCTTGATGCGTGTCGCCATGTCCTGAACGCTCTCGACTTCCCTGTTGAGGATGTCCTCCAGTGCAGCCTGCATCAGCAACTCCTTGGAAGGGTATTGATGCAGCAGAGCGCCGCGTGAAACGCCGGCTTTCCGCGCGACGTCCACCGTCGAAGTGGCGCGAATGCCTTTCTCCAGAATGCATTCGATGGTCGCTTGCTTGACCCGGCTCTGGGTTTGGCGTGAACGTTCTTCCTGGGTCTGGCGCTTGGTCATGGCAAATTCCGTTGGCAGCGGCCGCCTCGGTGAGGCGGCCTGAGCGAGACGGGTCAGTAGATCCCGTAGTCTGCCGGCAGCTTATCGAAGATTTCGCGCATTGCCAGAGCGGCGAGCGCCTCTTCATCGTTGCGGTCTACCTCACCCACCAAGCCTTGCCACTTCTCGTAGGTCGCAAGGAAGTCATCGATCAAGGCTTCGGCATCGTCGACCCCGTAGTTGTTGCGGGCCGTATCGTAGATGCCGGCCAAGGCCCTTTCACGGTACGCCTCGACCGAATCCATCAGGTCTTCGCCGGGTTCGTAGACGTTATTGCCGTGGCCTATCGCTTCTTCCAGAGCCGCATCGGCAGTCGCCAGGTACTGCACGATCATGCGCGTCATGGCCTTGGCGGTCGCCTGCTTGAAGACGTCCCGCTCGCCATCGCTCAAACCGGCCCAGAACTCGGAATTGAAGCCCCACTGAGGGCCCGACCAATACATGCCGGTGGGCAGCAGGGTAGTGTGCTGCGCCACTTCCCACAGCGAGCGGTCGATCAAATCGTTGGCCGCGTTGGAGGCGCAGTCCAGAGAGCCGCGATCCAGGCCGCTGTACATTTCGCTTGATGGAACGTTGACCGGTACGCCGCCGGCTTCCTCAACCCAGGCTGAAACGGTGGAACCCGCGGTACGAATTCGCTTTCCACGCAGCTCTGCCAGGGTGCGCACCGGCTCGCGGCAGAACAACACGTAAGGGGGCGTGTTGTAGGCGCCCAGGTAGACGATATCCAGCTCCTCCCACTCCGCCAGCTGGATCGGGTTGCGGGTGCTGAAATCGGTCACGGCCAGAATGCCGACAAGCGGATCGTCGAAGTTGAAGCCAAGTTCTTGCACCGCATTGGCGACCGGCATCTCGGAAGGGGTGTATACCGCAGCGTGGTGGGCTACCTGAACGATATTGTCCTGAATGCCCTGAAGGTTGGCGCGTGGGGCCAACAGCACCGTGCCGGTGTATACCTCGGGCTTCAGTTCGCCATTGGAGAGTTGCTCGACCGTTTCCGCCCACTCAATGTAGCCATAGCGGGAATGCGGATGTTGCTGGTCGTAGAAGGAATTGGCGATGAAGGAAGTGGAAGCCTGCGCCGTGGTGAAGAGGGCAGGTAGGGCCAGTGTGGTGACAGCCAGTGTCAGCGCCTTGCGTTTGCAGGTCATATTGTTCTCCCGTTCCGTATTGACGGCGGCTTTGTTGCTCTTGTGATCTCGCGTTGGCAGAGTTGGATAGCCAACGTACGAATTCCAAACTAGACTCTGCCAAAGAAAAAAACAAGCAGGACTGTTTGTTTTTTTCTTTGCAGCGCCAAGCTCGGTAGGTCGGCGAACATTAGCCACTTGGCTCGAGGAACGGTATGACGGGGAGTCTTCATGCAAGGGGATGGTGATGAACAGGCAAACGAATAGCGAGGCGTGGCTGGATGTACCGGGCACCTGGCGCGGCCTGGTCATGATGATGCCAGTCGCCACCTTCACGGTGGCTTTCGGTCTGGCCTTCGGGGTGGCTGCCGTGCACCATGGCCTGGCCAATTGGGAAGCGCTGCTGCTCAGCACCCTGGTGTTTTCGGCACCGTCGCAGTTCGCGGCGCTGGATATGTGGCACTCGCCCATGCCGCTGCTCGCGCTGGCCACCGTTACCGTGGCAATCCACACGCGTCATATGCTGATGAGTGCGGCGCTATACCCTTGGCTGCAGCCGCTTGGCCGTGGCCGGCAGTTTGCCTTGGTGGTGCTGATGAGCGACTCCAACTGGGCGATGGCGCTGGGTCAGTACCACCGCGGTGAGCGCAACCTGGGCATCTTGCTGGGCAGCGGCATTGCCCTGTGGGCGGCATGGATACTGGGTACTCTGGTAGGCGTGGCCTTCGGCGGCGGGATCGCCCAGCCGGAGCGCTTCGGCCTGGATGTGATCATGCTCTGCTTCTTCCTGATGATGCTGTTTGGCGGTCGGCCACGCCTGGTCATGGCTATGCCGTGGCTGGCGGCGGCCATAGCGGCGCTGGCGGCCTACCGCTGGCTGCCGCCTTACCTGCATGTCATGGTGGGGGGACTGGCCGGCGGCCTGGTGGCCGTGGTGATGCCCAGGCATGGAGAGGGGAAGCCCGGTTGATGAGCTCCATACCGCTGTGGCAATCACTGTTGGCCATCGGCCTGTTGGCGACTATCGCCTATGGTTCCCGCGTGCTTGGCTTGCTGGTCATGTCGAGAGTGCCCCTGGGCCCCAAGGTGCAGCGCTTCGTCGATGCCATGTCCACGTCGGTGCTGATCGCCATCGTGGCACCGTTGATCATGTTCGGCGACGGCGGAGCCCGCCTGGCTGCGCTGGCAACGACACTGGTAGCCATCCTATGGCGTAGCCCGCTGCTCGCCATCGGCCTGGGCATGGCGGCGGCCGCTGCCTGGCGCTGGTGGCTCCAGGCAGCGTAAGACCGGGCACGGCCACCAGCGACGCTTACTCCCACATGGCGTCGAATTCTTGCCAGTAGTTCCTCAACTGGCGCTCTTTGGTCAGCTCGTAAAGCGAGTAGCGACGGTTGAGACGCGCACCGCCATCCCGGGTGAGCGGTTGCCAGGCGATGTCGGCGCGATCGCGGCTCGAGCGCACGAAGAAGGCATCGAGCGGGATCGAGAGATACAGCGCCTTGTCGAAGCTGCCCTCACCGAAGTCGTTGCCGACATCGGTGAAGGTGGCCCAGCCACCCACACGCACGCCGTTGGCGAATTCGCGAGAGAGATCGAACGTAACACCGTGGTCGCCCGCCAGATAGCGACCGACGCTGATCTGTGCCAGCAGATCCTCGAAGCCGGTATCGACATAGGCGCTGAGGTGGCCGGTCCAGGCCTGATAGTCGCGCAATTCGAAGCGTTGATCGAATTCGCGCTGGCGTACGCGGTTAATATCCAGGCCGAGTGCCCAGCGGCTGTTGAAGGGCCGATAGAGCACTTCGCCGCCCACCCCGGCGTACATCATCTCCAGCAGCCCGCCGTAGCCCAGCAGATACCAGTCGGGGGCGAGTTGTGCGGTGCGGGTGTACTGCAGTTGGGTGATGCCCGCATTGGAGCTGGCCAGGTAATCGCCGATATAGGTTCTCACCCGAGGCAGTTCCGAAGCGGCGATGTACTCGTAGCGGTCCAGGTTGTCGGCCAGGGTGACGTCTCCCCGTACCGACAGCCAGCCTTGGGCGTCCGTGTACCAATCCGCGTCGGCGTAAGCCGAGAGCCGGTACAGGTAGCCATCCGGGCCGCCGAAATTCTGTTCCAGCGCCGGGCCGATATGGTAATCGAAGCGGCGTGGTGTACTGCGGTAGAGCGTCTCGCCAGCGCTGGGTTCCAGCTGCGCGTGTACGTAAACGCCCTGCAGATGGTCGCTGGCAGCATCCGTCGAGGCCACCCCAGCCGCGAAGGAATCCCGCGGGTGCACGCTTTCACGCAGGGCCAGCCCCTGCGATTGCCAGCGATAGCGGAACTCGCTTACCTCCGGTTCGAGCTCAGCATGCAGGATGCGCCCCGCACGGCCCTCGCTGGTGGCCAGATTGCGATAGCGCAGCGGTTCGGCCGTCACTCGAACACTGTTGCCCTGGCGCGCCACTTCGGCAACCCGCATGCCGGCGTTGGCTTCCAAGGCTCGAGCAACCTGCTGCCAGTCGCCTTGCGGTGCAGCATCCAAGGGCATCGGGCGCGGGTCCTGCTTGGCCTGGGAGAGCCCCGCCAGGTTGGTGGAAATCGAGACCCCGGCCATGAAAACGTCGCCACGCTGCCAGCCGGCATGCAGTGAAAGACTCTCGCCAAGCTGCAGTCGCGAGCCGAGGTTGAGCCGCGACTCGCGGCGGAGGGGGGCGCTGGCCGGCTCGTTACTGTAGTCGTTGCCTTCGTACTCGAGCTGTAGCACCAGCGGCTGCCACGGGGTTTGATACTCCACGCCGCCGAACAGAGCGGCCGGCCCACGGAACAGCTGCGAGATCTCGAACTGGCCGCCGCCTTCGCCATACTCCTCGGGCCGCTCGTCGAAGCGGCTGTCGAGCCAGCCAAGCGGTGAGCCGGCGTCGCCGCTGGCACCCAGGTAGCCCCAGCCCACGCCCAGAGAAAAATCGAATTCACCTAGGCGCTTGCTGGCCACCAGATACTCGGCGCCGAACAGGGTGGTACCGCCGGCATCGCGTAAGCCCAAGGCGACCTGAGGCCGATAAGGGCCTTCCTGCAGCAGCCGGAATTTGGCATCCAGCCCCTTGTCGAGATAGTTGCGGTCGCCGGCGATACGCTCACCGTAGAGCTTGTCCTCTATCTCGACATAGCGAAAGCCCGCTTCCAGCCATGGCGTGGGTTGAACGAATACCCCATAGCGACGGTAAGGCGCGGTACGGCTGAAGGTGGCGGCAAAGTGGCCCAGCGGCGCCATGCGCGCGGTGGGGGTTTGCATCAGGCCGACCCCGCCGAAATCGCTTTGGCCGGTACCCAGGGCCCATGCCGTCGGGCTGCACAGCAGCAGCGGGGCAAGGCCTGCATAGCAAAGCCAGGAGCCAACGCGCCTGGCAGCGCGCTGTCGGGCAGAACAAAAAATCATCGGGTAGGCCATAGGGTACAAACGTCACCGGGTAGGCGAGTGGCAAGAAAACGTACCAGCAGCCGGTTGACCAGGCTGCCCTCCAGGGTGCCGCCCATGTCATGTTCCGGCAGCAGCAACACCAATCGGGCGCCGGGTGCCAGCGGCAGCGATTCCCGGTTCCAACTGGCAACGCCCAGCGTGGTGGTTTCGCCCAAGGGTGAAATCAGGGTCGCCCGGTCCAGGGTGCGATAGCCGTTGGCGGGCAACTGAGCGATGGCCCCGGCGGTGGTCATACCCGGCTGCCATGGCAGCCGGGATACGCCGTTGGCACCCCACACTTCCACCCAAGGTGGCGGCTCACAAGTGCCCAGATGAATCAAATTGCCGACTGGGACATTGCGCCGCAGCGAAGCGGCAAGCCAGGGAAGGTCGAGCCGCTCCGGAGAGCGGGCGGCTTCGGCAGGCAGACCTTGAACGGCGTGATGCCAAGCCTGCAGGTGGCGTGCCCCGGGCTCGTGTCCCATCAGTCTCAGGGTATCGCCCAGGCTGGCGAGCTCTCCCAGCAATTCCGCTCGAAGCGGCTCTAGAACGCTGGCATCTCTAGTGCGCAGGGCGAAGCTATAGGCCCAATCGAGAGGTTCCTGCTCCTGGGCCTGCCACGCCAGCCATGCCTCGAGCAGCGTGGCGGGCATGGCACTGTCGGTCGGTGCTTCCCGCTGCGCGCTGGCGGCCGCGGGCCATAGCGAGAGCGCCATCAACAGGGCCACCCAACGTTGGCGTCGCGTCTTTGCACGGTCATACATGAGTGTCTATTCCCACCAGTGACGAGCCACCTGCCAGTGAATGCGTGGCGCCCCCGGCCAGGGGCGCTCATCCACTGCCCACAGCGTGAAGTCGTGAGGATCGCGCCACAGCTTCGAGCGCTGGCTTGGGCCGTGCTGCCACTGCAAGTGCTGAACACAACGCTGCAACAGGCGCTCACCCAAAGGCAGTCTGGTCGGTTCGGCTTCGGCACACTCGAGCGTGCCTTGGGCTACGCCGCGCTCGAGTTCACCTTCGGCATTGCGCCAATGGCGTACCAATTGGAAACGGGCTGGTGTTTCGAGCTGCCAAGGCAGTATCGAATCCGGGTAATGGGTCGCCATCAGGTCCTGCTCCAGCCCGCTGGTGGCGTAAAGACCACCGCCGTGCAGGGCCAGCATCATGCCGTCGGCCAACGGCCAGTAGCTGTGCCCACCCACTTGGGCGCCCATCACGGCCAAACCCTGCATGCCACCCATGCGCAACGACAGCGAAGCGTAAGGGATCTCGGCTGCCTGAGCGGGCAGCCCGCTTCGCTGGGGCAGCATCGTTTGCAATGAGGTCCCAAGCGGGCTCAGGCCGTCGCTGGCGCAACCGGCCAAACCGAGTGTGGCCCCACACAACAGCAAGACCGCCCGGAGGCGGCCTTGCAAAGGCAGGCGATATTGCGCAAACCGCATCACTGGGTGCCGGTGGTTCCTGTGGTACCCGTACCACCGCTGCTGGAACCGGATGAGGCCACAGCGGCACCTACGGCAACGGCACCCGCTACGGCAATACCCGCCAATGCCGCAGTGGAAAGGCCGGTAGCTGCGCTCAGGCCTGCCAGGCCGCCGCCAGCGGCTGCACCGCCTGCGCCGCTAGCGGCTGCACCGCCTGCGCCTGCGCCTGCACCGCCTGTTGTAGCCGTGCCACCAGCAGCGGTACCCGTACCGGTCGTTCCGGTACCCGCCGTTCCAGCAGCTTCCTGAGCCATAGCCAACGGAGAGAGCAGCATGCTCGTGAGAGCTGCCACCGCAATAACCTTGATCTTCATTCCGAGACTCCCTGTGCACGTGGCGTCGCCAAGTGGCGACTGTTACTAAAAGTTACAAATCTGAGGCTTGGGTCATATGATGTTAACGCCATGAGAATGCTCATGCCTAGCACTCTTTGCGTATGGGTCTTTTGGTGTAAGCCAAAGACTACAAGAGTTGTAGGAGATCCACTCAAAGCATAGAAAAAATGACCAGAGGCATGGTCTCCATGTAATGCGATGTGTAGTATCGCCACGTTTCTCTACGCCTAGGTGTTCGCCTTGTCGCATATTGGCGACACCAACAGGCCGTGACTCAAGTTAACAGGCTCCTCTGTCAGCGCCTTCGTGCTGACAGGGAGGGCTTTTTCCGGCCTCGGGGATGCGCCAACCAACACCCCGGGGCGGTAGCGTGTCTGAACGAAATGCAAGGGGCTGGCTGAATGCAACACACTCTTTTTTCACGGTTCGCCCTGCTGGCTTGCGTGGGTCTGCTGGCCGGCTGCGCCTACGCGCCTGGCGGGCATATCCATTCCCGAGCCGAAAGCGCCCCGCTCGACGATCTGGTGGAGATCCGTCCGATCACCCCAGGGCTGCTGCGTGCCCAGCAGCCAGCCCCCAGCAATGCCGACATGCGCCGCCTCAGCGATACGTTGCTGGCCGATGTGGAAGGCTACGACTACCGAATCGGCCGGGGCGACGTGCTCAGCGTCATCGTTTACGACCATCCGGAGCTGACGATACCCGCCGGCGGCGAGCGCAGTGCCGCGGAGTCCGGCAACGTAGTGCACAGCGACGGGACACTCTACTATCCTTACATCGGCCGGTTGCCGGTGGCAGGCCGCACGGTTTCGGAGGTGCGCGATACGATTGCCGCTCGCCTGGCCACCTTCATCGCCGACCCTCAGGTGGAAGTGCGGGTGGCCTCCTTCCAGTCGCAGAAGGTGCTGGTCACGGGGGAAGTTCAACAGCCAGGGCGCCAGGCCATCACCAACGTGCCGCTCACCGTGCTCGATGCCATCAGCCATGCCGGCGGGCTCAATGAAGCGGCCAGCTGGCACGAGGTGACGCTGAATCGCGACGGCGAAGAGTACCGCATCTCCCTGTACGACATGCTCTATCGCGGCGAGCTGAATCAGAACCGTGTACTACGCGACGGCGACGTGCTGCACGTAGCCGACAACATGGCCCAGCATGTCTTCGTCATGGGCGAGGTGGGCGAGACCCTAAGCCTGCCCATGGGCCGTTCGCGGCTCTCGCTGACCGACGCGCTGGCCCGGGCCGGCGGTTTCAACGAGGGCAGTGCCAATGCCAGCGGCATCTTCGTGATTCGTGAGGCCGCACCCGAAAGCGGCCAACTGGCCACCGTTTACCAGCTCGACGCACGCAACGCCACAGCCATGATGCTGGGTACGCGCTTCCAGCTCGAACCCAACGACGTGATCTACGTGACCACCACGCCGCTGGGCCGCTGGAACCGGGTGATCAGCCAGCTGCTGCCGAGTATCACTGCGGTGTATCAGGTCACCCGCGCCACGCGAGATATTCGAGACCTGCGAGACGATTTCTAATGTTCCAGCGTATTCTCGTCGTCTGTATCGGCAATATCTGCCGCAGCCCGGTAGCCGAAGCCATGCTGCGGGAACGGTTGCCGCATCGCGAGTTCAGCTCCGCCGGCCTGGGAGCGCTGGTGGGGCGGGGCGTAGAACCCACCGCTCGCGAGCTGGCCGAAGCCGAAGGGCTGGACGTGTCGGCCCACCAGGCACGGCAGCTCACCCCGGCGCTGCTGCAAGCCGCCGATTTGATTCTGGTGATGAGCGACGGCCAGCGCCACGCCGTGGCCGAAATGGAGCCAGCCGCCCTGGGGAAGACCATGCTGCTGGGTCGCTGGCTCGATGGCGGCAAAGGCCGCGAAATCCCCGACCCCTACCGCAAGAGCCGCGAAGCCTTCGAGCACGCTCACGAGCTGATCAAGCAAGCCACCGAAACCTGGGTCGGCAAGCTGTGAGCCACCACTTCACTTCTCTCTTTTAACGTGTTGTTTTTCTTCAAGCGTCAGCTTGTCACTGCACTAGCTTGAAGCTCACGGAGTACCCATGTCAGAAGTAGCTCAGCCCACCGCTCCGGCCCCCCAGGCGCCGGCCGACGATGAAATCGACCTGGGCCGCCTGTTCGGCCTGCTGCTCGACCACAAATGGTGGATCGTGGCGATTACGGCGCTGTTTACCGTGCTCGGTGCGGCCTATGCCTTGTTGGCCACGCCCATCTACCGTGCCGATGCCCTGGTGCAGGTGGAGAGCAAGGCCGGCCTGAGCAATCCGCTGCAGGACATGCGCTCCATGCTCGGCGAAGAGACCAAGGCCGAGGCCGAGTTGGGTATCCTGCGTTCACGCTTGGTGCTGGGCCGTGCCATCGAGCAGGAGCGGCTGGACGTGACGGTAACGCCGCGTCGCCTGCCACTGGTGGGCGACTTCCTCGCCCGGCGTGGCCTCGAGCGACCGGCCTTCGTCGACCGGTACGCCTTTACCCGGCGCAGCGTATGGGGCGGCGAAACCCTCAACCTGGGCGAGCTGCGTGTCGGCCCTGCCTTCCAGGGTCAGCCTTTCGTGTTGCGGGTGCTCGATGGTGAGCGTTACCGCCTCAGCCTGGAGGGCGAAGAGCTGGGAGAGGGCCGGGCAGGGCAGAACGAAAGCTTTCTCGGCGGCCAGGTGGATCTTCGCATCGCCGAAATAATGGCTGCCCCGGGGGCCGAGTTCACCCTGGTGCAAGAGCCGCTGCTCGACGTAATCAACGACCTGCGCTCGCGCTTCAGCGTCAGCCAGCAGGGGCGCGACAGCGGCCTGTTCGATCTCTCAGTGAGAGACGCCGAACCGGTCCGCGCAGAGCGCACCCTCAACGCCATCAGTCAGGTGTATCTGACCCAGAACATTCAGCGCCAAAGCGCCGAGGCCGAGCAGAGCCTCGAGTTCCTCGAGCGACAAGCGCCGGAAGTGCGCGGCCAGCTGCGCCAAGCAGAAGACACCCTGAACGCCTACCGCATGCAGCAAGACAGTGTCGATCTCTCGCTCGAAACCAAGGCCATTCTCGACCGGATCGTCAATCTGGAAGCCCAACTGAACGAGCTGGAGTTCTCCGAGGCTGAGATCTCGCGCCGCTTCACCCCCAGCCACCCCACTTACGCCGCCCTGCTCGAAAAGAAGCAGCAGCTCCAGCGCGAGCGCGCTCAGCTCAACGGCCAGATCAACAACCTGCCGGAAACCCAGCAGCAGATGCTGCGCCTCACCCGCGACGTGGAAGTGACCCAGGAGATCTACGTTCAGCTGCTCAACAAGATGCAGGAGATGAACATCGCCCGGGCCAGCACCGTGGGTAACGTGCGCATTCTCGATGGTGCCATGGTGCAGCGCCAGCCTGTAGAGCCGAGAAAATCGCTCATCGTGATCCTCGCTACGCTGCTGGGCGGCATGGTGGCGGTGGGTGTCGTGCTGGTGCGCGGCCTGCTCAACCGCGGAGTGGAATCGCCCGCCCAGATCGAGCAGGCCGGGCTGCCGGTGTACGCCACCGTGCCGCTCTCCAATGAGCAGAGCAAACTCACCGAGCGGGTGCGGCGGCGCCAGGAGCGCAAGGGCAGGGCAGTGCCCATGGCATTGCTGGCCGAGCGTGCCCCGGCGGATACCTCCATCGAGGCGCTGCGCGGCCTGCGTACCAGCCTGCATTTTGCCATGATGGAGGGCAGCGACAATCGCCTGGTGATCACCGGCCCCAGCCCTGGCATCGGCAAGAGCTTCGTTTCCATCAACCTGGCAGCGGTGTGCGCCCAGGCCGGCCAGCGCGTGCTGGTGATCGATGCCGACATGCGCAAGGGACATATCCACTTCGCCTTCAAAGGCAGAAGCGAAGGCGGGCTCTCCGAGCTGCTGGCCGGCAAGGCCAACTTGGACGAAGTGCTACGCACCACTACCCAGGAAGGGCTGAGCTACCTCTCACACGGCAGCGTGCCGCCCAACCCCTCGGAGCTGCTGCTTACCCAGCGCTTCAGCCAAATGCTGGAAGAGGTCAGCCAGCGCTTCGACCTGGTCATCATCGATACCCCGCCGGTATTGGCCGTGACCGATGCTGCCGTGGTGGGCAAGCAGTGCGGTACCACCATGATGGTGGTGCGCTTTCAGCACAACCCCATCAAGGAACTCGAAGTGGCCCGGCGCCGCCTGGAAACGGCCGGGGTTGAAGTGAAGGGCTGTGTTCTCAACGCCATCGAGCGCAAGGCCGCCACGGCCTACGGCTACGGCTACTACAACTACGCTTACAAGTAACACTGAGCCTACAAGTAACTCCGATACCGATAATAAGCCCAAAAAGCCCTAGCAACCCCTAACTAGCCAAAACATACCGCCGCTACGGCGGCGGTGTGTTGCGACTCAGTTCGTAACAGCAAATATACGCATACTCATCAGGGCGATAATAACCACCAACGTAACGCCCGCAAGGATCAGCGAACACAGCGCACATGACACCGTGCGCTTGGCAGGGAACATGGAACTCTCACACTCACGCATGGGCCACCATGCGCTGCTACCCGTGCCTGCGAGAAGCCAAGGCATGGCGCACCTTCCTCTCTGTCGTGTGGAGAATGCCGCCTCGCGCGCGCGCTCCTGCCACACCCTGCCTGTCGCTCCCGTTCTTCCCCTTTCATCTAATTCCACAAGCCGGGAAGAGGTAATCATGTATGACATGCTGAGCGAAAGCAGGGGCAAGTATCGTCACGACTTGCGCAAGGAAATTCACGAACATCCCGAGGCCGTGATCAGAGCCTTGGCGGACAAGCTCTCCCCGCGGGGCGAGCTGTGGTTCGACAGCCTGGGGCCCGGCGCCATGAAGCTGTTGAGCGAGGTGCGCCAGGTGCAGATCGTCGCGAGCGGCAGCAGCTACCATGCCGGCATGGTGGCTTGCTACTGGCTCGAGGCCGTGGCAAAGGTTCCCTGCCGGGTGGAAGTGGCCAGTGAGTTCCGCTACCGGCGAGGAGTCGTCATGCCCGGTACGCTGTGCCTGGTGATTTCGCAATCGGGAGAAAGCGCCGCCACGCTGGCAGCGCTGCACGCGGCCAAGAGCGAGCCTTACCTCGCTACGCTTGCCGTTTGCAACATCCCCGGCAGCCGACTGGCCAGTGAGAGCGAGCGCTGCATGTTCACCCACGCTTGCTTGGAACATGGCAAACCTACCAACAAAGGCTTTACCGCTCAGCTTGCCGTGCTGGCCTGGCTGGCACTGGCCATCGGCCGCCAACGTAGAGTGCTGGATGCCAACTCCCTGGCGGAGGGAGTTGAAGCACTACACGCCTTGCCAGAACAGCTCTACCAAGTGCTGGAGTTGGAGCCCACCATTGCCGAACTGGCGCCGCTGCTCGCCACCAAGCGCAAAGTGCTCTTTATCGGAGAAGGCAGCCTTTACCCCGTAGCACGAGAAGCCGCCTTCAAGCTTAAAGAGCTAGCTGGCATTGACACCGAAGCATACGACGCCAGCGACTTGGAAAATGCGCGGCAGGCATTGGTGGAAGGCGATATTGGCGTGGTAACGGTTGCTCCCAGTGACAAGCTGCGGGAAATGCAGGTAATGCGAGCCCGCGGTGGCCAACTGATCAACTTCACCTGTAAGCACGCCGCCATGGAAACGGACGAAGATATTATTAACCTGCCGCTGCCCAAGGTGCCCGATCTGACCGCGCCGATCATCTACAGTGTGCCGCTGCAATTGCTCAGCAACCACGTTGCCATGGTGAAAGAAGCTGAGCGTGGATAGGCCACGAAACGTGGTGAAGCCGGAAATTATGGAATGCTATTTCTAACCCTCATTCTGGGGTGCTTTCGTAGTTTTTTGGGAAATTTTTGAAAACCTTTTTTATTATAATATTGGAAGTTGTATGTTCAATGTAGAAAAAGCCGCTATCGAAAAACTCAGCACAAAAGAAGCAGTAATTGGTATAGTTGGGCTTGGGTATGTGGGTCTTCCATTAATGCTTCGTTATAATGCCGTTGCCTTCCGTGTATTGGGTTTTGACATTGATCGGCAAAAAGTCGAAAATTTAAATGCTGGACATAGCTATATTGAGCATATTCCCTCCAAGGCGATAGCCGAGGCAAGGGAGAGCGGGTTCAAAGCGACGACAGACTTTAGTCGTATTGCTGAAGTAGACGCCATAATTCTTTGTGTGCCGACTCCGCTCAATAAGTATCGTGAGCCGGACATGAGTTTTGTCATCAATACTGTCAACGCTATCAAACCGTATTTGCGTGAAGGCCAAGTTGTGTCTCTAGAGAGCACTACCTATCCGGGTACTACCGAGGAAGAGCTGTTGCCACGCGTTCAACAAGATGGCTTGGTAGTGGGTGAAAATATTTTTCTTGTCTACTCACCCGAGCGAGAAGATCCAGGTAACCCAAATTTTGAGACTCGCACGATTCCTAAAGTGATAGGCGGGCACACCCCGGCTTGTCGTGAAGTGGGTATTGCACTCTATTCTCCTGCTATTGATCAGGTTGTGCCGGTCAGCTCCACCAAAGCCGCAGAAATGACAAAGTTGCTGGAGAATATCCACCGCGCTGTAAACATCGGCTTGGTCAATGAGATGAAAATCGTCGCCGACCGCATGGGCATCGATATCTTCGAGGTGGTGGACGCTGCTGCAACCAAGCCCTTCGGCTTCACTCCCTACTACCCGGGCCCGGGCTTAGGCGGCCACTGCATACCCATCGATCCCTTCTACTTGACATGGAAAGCGCGGGAGTACGGCCTTCATACCCGTTTCATCGAGCTTTCCGGTGAGATCAACCGCGCCATGCCGGAATACGTCGTCAGCAAGTTAATGGATGGTCTGAACGATCATGGCAAAGCCCTGAAGGGCAGCCGCGTGTTGGTGTTGGGTATTGCCTACAAAAAGAACGTCGACGACATGCGCGAGTCCCCCGCCGTGGAAATTATGGAGCTGATCGAGGCCAAGGGTGCTGAGGTGGCCTATAGCGACCCCCACGTTCCGGTCTTTCCTAAGATGCGCGAGCATCACTTCGAGTTGGCCAGCGTGGCACTGACCGCAGAGAGCCTGGCGAGCTTTGATGTGGTTGTGCTGGCTACAGACCACGACCGTTTCGATTTCGACCTGATTAAGCACCACGCCCGTCTGATCGTGGATAGCCGCGGCATTTACCGTGAACCCGCCGACCATATCATCAAGGCCTGAGGATCACACCAATGAAGAATTTTGCCCTGATCGGTGCTGCCGGCTATATCGCCCCGCGGCATATGAAAGCCATCAGAGAAACCGGCAACCAGCTCGCCGTTGGCTATGACATCAACGACTCTGTGGGCATCATCGATTCCATTTCCCCTCAGAGCGAGTTCTTTACTGAGTTCGAGCGCTTCCAGGAACACGCCTGGCAGCTCAAGCGCACTGCCGAGACAGCCCTGGATTACGTGGTCGTCTGCTCGCCCAACTATCTGCACCATGCCCATATTGCCGCCGGCCTGCGACTGGGTTGCGACGTAATCTGTGAAAAGCCGCTGGTGCCGACCCCCGAGCTTCTTGATGAGCTGGCTCTGATTGAGCAGGAGACCGGGAGGCGGGTCTACAACATCCTGCAGCTGCGCCACCACCAGGCGATCTTAGAGCTCAAGCAGAAAGTGAAGCAGGAGTCACGTACTGGCAAGCACGAGGTAGAGCTCACCTACATCACCTCGCGTGGCAAGTGGTACATGGAGAGCTGGAAAGGCGACCCGCGCAAGTCCTTTGGCGTGGCCACCAACATCGGCGTGCACTTCTTCGATATGCTGCACTTCATCTTCGGCAAGCTGCAAAAGAACGTGTTGCACTACGCCGGTAACGATAAGGCCGCCGGCTACCTGGAGTATGAGAAGGCGAGAGTGCCCTGGTTCCTCTCCATTGATGCTCGCGACCTGCCGGAGAGCGCCAAAGGTAAGCAGTCAACCTACCGCTCCATCACTGTCGATGGTAAAGAGATCGAGTTCTCCGGCGGTTTTACCGACCTGCACACGGTGAGTTACCAGGAGATTCTTGCCGGCCGTGGCTACGGCATCGAGGATGCCCGTCACTGCATCGAGACCGTTAACACCATCCGCTCTGCCCAACCGGAAACGCCAGAAGCCGGCGAAGCCCACCCTTTCCTTAACAGGTTAGTGTGATATGAGTGACACGAGCATAATGATCCATCCCTCCGCCATCGTCGATGAGGGCGCCCAGATAGGAGCGGGCTCACGTGTCTGGCACTTCGTGCACGTATGCAGTGGTGCCCGCATCGGCAAGGGCGTCTCACTTGGTCAGAACGTCTTCGTCGGAAACAGGGTCGTGATTGGTGACCACTGCAAAGTGCAGAACAACGTCTCCGTCTATGACAATGTGACACTGGAAGATGGCGTGTTTTGCGGGCCCAGCATGGTCTTCACCAACGTTTACAACCCCCGCTCCCTGATCGAGCGCAAGAGCGAGTACCGCGACACTCTGGTGAAGAAGGGGGCCACCTTGGGCGCCAACTGTACCATCGTGTGCGGTGTGACCATCGGTGAGTACGCCTTTATCGGCGCCGGTGCGGTGATCAACAAGGATGTGCCGGCCTATGCATTGATGGTCGGCGTTCCAGCCCGACAGATAGGTTGGATGAGCCAGTACGGTGAACAGCTCGCGCTGCCCTTGGAGGGCAAGGGTGAGACGGTGTGCCAGCATACGGGGGACCGCTACGTGCTGGATGACAAGCGGCTGACGAGGGTGAACGCATGATTCCTTTTATCGATCTAGCCGCCCAGCAGGCACGTATCAAGGATAAGATCGATGCCGGCATCCAGCGAGTGTTGGCCCATGGTCAATACATCCTCGGGCCTGAGGTGGCCGAACTTGAAGAGAAGCTAGCTGCCTATACCGGTGCCAAGTACTGTATTAGCTGTGCTAACGGCACCGATGCCCTACAGATCGCACAGATGGCGTTGGGCATCGGTCCAGGTGACGAAGTAATCACACCTGGTTTTACTTACATCGCCACTGCCGAGACCGTTGCGCTTCTAGGTGCCAAACCCGTCTATGTGGATATCGATCCGCGTACCTACAACCTCGATCCCACCCTACTCGAAGAGGCCATTACCCCGCGAACCAAGGCCATCATCCCTGTTTCGCTCTACGGGCAGTGTGCTGACTTCGACGCCATTAATGCCATTGCCGACAAACATGGTATTCCGGTGATTGAAGACGCGGCCCAGAGCTTTGGGGCTACCTACAAAGGACGTAAGTCTTGCAACCTGAGCACCATTGCGACCACCAGCTTTTTCCCCAGTAAGCCGCTGGGCTGCTACGGGGACGGCGGTGCCATCTTCACCAATGATGACGAATTGGCCACCGTACTACGCCAGATCGCTCGCCATGGGCAGGACCGCCGCTATCACCACATCCGTGTAGGCGTGAACAGCCGCCTGGATACACTCCAGGCCGCGATTCTGCTGGCTAAGCTGGGTATCTTCAATGAGGAGCTGCAGCTACGCCAGCAGGTTGCAGAGCGCTATACCTCACTGCTCAACGAGCTGGGCATTACCAGCACTCCTTATGTGGAGCCACACAATACCAGCGCTTGGGCCCAGTACACCATTCGCGTAAGAGAGCGTGATCAGGTACAGGCTGCTCTTAAAGAATCAGGTATTCCAACGGCTGTGCACTATCCGATACCTCTGAATCAGCAACCTGCAGATGATTATACTGCTGCGCTATTATATGAAGGTGATTTTGCGGCACAGCATGTGGTCTCATTGCCAATGCATCCTTATTTAGAGCTATGCAATCAAGTAATAATTGTAAGAAATTTAATAAATATCCATGAGAGTATGGCTTTATATGGGCAGTCTGTACCAGCTGCACATGGTAGTTTTTAAATTATATGACTTCCGAAAAATTTAAAAAAAGATTGTTTCGCATTTTTCCAAAGAGTGGTTTCGCACGTGGGGTGAGCATTCTGGCTGGAGGTACAGTCATATCTCAACTAATAGCGATTTTTACACTGCCATTACTGACAAGGCTTTACAGCCCAGAAGATTTCAGCATTTTGGCAGTGTATTCTTCTTTGTTGGCACTTGTTACAGTAGTTTCATGTTTACGCTTCGAAATCGCGATACCTATACCTAAAGAGAATAAAAAAGCTAAAGATTTACTTGCGCTTTCTTTGATCAGCGTCTTTTTTGTGAACGTGGTTTTCTCTATGCTGCTTATAATGTTTTCAAATGAAATACATTCTATTACGCAGGGGCGGCTCATTGGGTATCTTTGGATAATTCCGCTTGGTGGAGTACTTACAGGCGCCTATGCAGCATACCAATACTGGGCAACAAGGGAAAAAAATTACAATCTTATCAGTGAAACTAAAATAACGCAGGCTGTGAGTGGTTCTAGCACCCAGATTGGACTTGGCTATTTAGGGCTTACCCCCCTTGGTCTCTTGATAGGCCAAGTGATAAATATGGGAGGTGGTGTATGGCGCCTGGCGCATCATTACTACAAGAACAACCCACCCCTCCGCAAAGAAATAGTTCGGGGTGAAATTAAAGATACCTTCCGTGAATATGAAAAATACCCAAAGTTATCAACGCTTGAAGCACTTACTAATTCTGCAGCAAGCCAAGTTCCATTGCTCTTAATTGCGACCTATGCAGCGGGTCCCGAAGTCGGTTTTCTTATGTTGTCAATCAGGCTATTGTCTGCTCCTATGGCTCTTCTAGGAAGAGCTGTAGGTCAGGTTTACCTCTCGGAGGCACCATACTATCACCAAAATGGAAAGTTAAACCAGTATACACGTAAAACCATTCTGGTCTTAACCAAGCTTGGATTTTTTCCACTGCTAGTCGCAGGTGTTGCATCCCCTTTTCTAGTGCCGGTAATTTTTGGTGAAGAGTGGTCAAGAGCCGGAGTGTTAATAGCGTGGATGGTGCCATGGTTTTTCATGCAATTTATCAGCTCGCCCGTTTCAATATCGTTGCATATGGTGGCTAAGCATAAGGCCGCACTGATATTACAGTGTTTTGGTTTTTTGTTTCGCTCTGGCATTGTGCTTTATGCTGGGCTTTATTTGAATAATCTAGTTGTAGAAATATATGCGATAACCGGCTTTCTGTTTTATTCCATTTACATGGCCGTTATATTTTCAGTGCTGAAGCTTTCAGAAGTAAAATGTGATTGATTGTGAGATTATAAGGAAGGGAAAATGTACATATTTATCCTTTTGTCAAACTTGAATCGGAACGGCGGGGGGAGAGAGACGTGGCTTATGAACTTTATACCAAAACTTGCTGGCAAAGTTGGGAAGGATAAAGTCGAAATTTTACATTTGAAAGAAGGTGGAGTTGAAGACACGTTTTGTTCTGAGTTGAGTAATTATTCTAAGATGGTTGGGATAGAGAGGCCAGCATATTTCCCAAAAATACTATGGCGCTCGCCATTAAAATTTTATATTTCTTCGTGGATTATAGCCAAGAAACTTAAGAAATTTAACAAAGAAGATGTTGTTGTGGCGGTAGGTAGTCTATGGGAGCCTTTGGCTTTTCGGAGTCGGATGAGATGCCGTCGCATAATATGGATAAGAAGTATTTTGGAAAAAGAAATAAATCAATCACGAGTTAAACACATAAAGAAAATTTTATTGTGGAAAGAGCTAAGAGTTCTAAAAAGTGCTCATCACTTGATATCAAACGGGCTTGATACGCAAAAAGCCTATGTGGCAAGGGGAGTGGATTCGGTATATATCCCTAACTGTATAGACGTTAGTAAATACACGGCTGCTAGCAAAGAAAAATTGAAAACAAACCCGGTAGTAGTTTCATATATAGGTAGGTTGTCAAAAGAAAAAGGGTTCCTTGAATTTTTAAGGTCTATTGAAATATTCAATCAAAAATATAAATGCAGTCGTCAGCTTATTGAGTTTCACGTGGTCGGACAGGGGAGGCTTGAGGGGGAAATGGAATCTGTTCGCTCATTTGATAATTTTCGCTATTTAGGACCTATCAGTAATAATGAAATTGCTGGCTATCTTTCTGGTATTACCGCCAATGTATGTTTGACCTTTTCTAATCAAGCATCAAAGTGTGGCGGGGGGGGGGTATCTAACGGGATGCTTGAAGGTATGGCTGCTGGTAGAGTAATGATATGTTGGGACAACTACACTTTCAAGCAATCTTTAGATGATAGGTCAGCTATCTTTGTAGCCGAGGGAAGCTGTGAACAGTTGGCTGAAGCATACTACGCTTTAGCCACGAATTTATCTGAGTTTCATTCTTTAGGGGGGCATGCAAGGGATAGGGCAAAGCGATACTCCTTGGATAAAGCTGTTGCCTCTTTCCTTAATGTTGCGAATTAATTCTTTGTTCAGAGCTTTTGTTTTTAAATAAAGGCGTTAGATTTTTGGTGGTTTTAAGAAGCGCTTCCAGTTTTTTAAAACGTGATGTTGGGATTGCATATTCGCACACCCGGCTTTGCAGTCTCTGTCAAACCCATCTGGACAAACTTGTTAATTATTCCGGGCTCTTTAGTTTTATAAAATGGATTAATGTATAGGATCGCAGGCTTGTTGACTAAAAGCTATCAAGAGAGAACAGTATTATATGCTTTTCTTCTAGTTCCGATTTTTTTTGGAGCTTCTTATTTCCTCCTTCATTTCTACGTTGACGGAGATCAGGTTCATTATCATCGCTTCTACAATTCACTAAAATTTGCCACCTTCCAAGAAGTGCCTAGCCTTGCGTTAGCTCAACTCTCATCTAGGGAGGTGCTTTCTCCTTATTTAATATGGATAGGGGCCTCGCTTGGCATCGATAAAAATGTTTATGTTTCTTTCTTAAATGTTTTACTTTTGTCTGGTATCTTTCTTATTTTAAGAAAGCACCATGTTTCATGGTTGGCGGTGGCTCTTGTCTTGACGAATTTTTACACTGTTGTGTTGCTAACTGGGGCAGAAAGGTTAAAAATCGCATTTATAATTATTGTTTATGCATTCTATTTTTCCGGCTTGGTTAGAAACGTGTTGTTATTTCTTTCTCCGATGGCGCATTTCCAATCTCTACTTTTTTTCCCTTCCATAATCTTCTGCACTCTTGCGAAGGATGTTAAGATTTTTTTACGGCGACGGGCAATTAGAGTAAGTTCATTCCGTATGGTTGTTGTCGCAGGCCTTTCTTCTTTTTTCATAGCTTATTTTTTTTGGGATGGTATTTTTATAAAAGGAGCTAGTCATGCAGCTCGTGATACCAGTGCACTTGAGCTTTTAAATATTATAATTTTGTCTTTTGTTTCAATTTTCGTAGCAGTGAATAAATTTAGAATAATGATGGCGTTACTTCCATTCTATCCTATGATCGCCATTCTTGGTGGAATGAGAATTAACATGCTGGCGGTTGTGACTGTAATTTATTTACTTATGGTTGAGCATAAGCTCAACCATCCTGCAATGATATTAATGTTAACTTATTTTTCTTATAAAAGCGTGCCTTTTATTAAGAATATAATTGTATACGGAAACGGCTTTTTCTAATGGCTGATTTGCCTTTTAAGCTCTAAAAATGATTGGGATGCAATGTTCTCTAACTTTGCACATGGCAAGTGGTTGATAAGGTGTCGATTTTAACTATGCATATGCCACTTGTTAGTAAAAAGGCTTTTAGGATTCAGTATCTCTATGAGATATAAATCTTGTTAGCCGTATTTTTAAATGTTTTTTGTATTTTAGGGTTGTGGCTCAATGGTTTTAGTCAATGCTGCAAATTTATCAAGCGGTGGTGGTTTTACTGTGCTGGAGCAGTTCTACATTTATTCTCCTGAAGAATGTGTTTTTCTTGTGAATAATAATGAAATCAGAAATTATCTTTTGGCGAGTCGAGAAAATGGTCCAAAGATCCTCGTTGTGCCACCGATGTTTTTGAGCGGTTGTGGTGTATTACTATTTTATGGTTACTGGGTTGACTGGCTTGCTAGAAAATATAACGCTGTAGAAATATTGTCGCTTGGAAACGTTCCCTCTCGCACTGCATTAAAGCAAAAGGTCTATTTGCAATGGGCTTATTATGTTTACGGTTTCAACTATAGCAATGGCGCAAGCATAAAAGAAATAATGTCCAGAGCTTTAAGGTATGCTTTGATAAGAGCTTTTTCTAGGTATGTTAGTGTATGGGTCGTGCAGACAGCTACCATGCGGAAAAGATTGAAAGAAAAATTAAATAATACCACATGTAAAGATGTTTTTTATGTTTATCCGGGGTTTGTTGATTTGAGATATGGTAATAACATTAATAAATTTTTAGAGAATAAAGAAAGTCTTCGTTTGATATATCCGGCCTTGTATTATAGCCACAAAAACTTCAGTGCCATAAGGAAAATTGCCGATCAGATTGAAAGCCAAGGAATGACTGTTTCTATCTCATTGACACTACCTCCTGAGAAATTCACTAACCTTGGTTTTAACTCTACAAAAGTGGTCAGCAACCTTGGTGTATTAACGCAAAAAGAATTGACTCTTCAATATTTAGAGCATGATGCATTGCTGATGCCAACAAAGCTAGAGACGGTAGGACTTCCATATCTAGAGGCAATGTCTATAGGCTTGCCAATTTTAACGTCTGACTTGGACTTTTCCAGAGAAATATGTGGGGAAGCTGCTTTGTATTTCGATCCTGATGATGCGTTTTCAATAGTTTCTGCTATTAAGGATCTACAAAAAAATTCTGCTTCAGGGGGGGGGGGTAATCAGGCGGCAGCTCATGAACTTAAGAAATTCAGCTCTTGGAAGGAATCTGTGAGATCTGTATTTAATGTCTAATATTACATAATTTTTTTGAGCTACTAATGAAACAAGTTCTCCAAGACCTTGCCAAAGGCGCCACTACCCTCACCGAGGCCCCTTCACCTCGTGCTAGCACCGGTAGCCTGCTGATTTCAACCTCAACTACCTTAGTCTCCGCCGGTACCGAGCGCATGCTGGTGGATTTCGGCCGCGCCTCCTACCTCCAGAAGGCCCGTCAGCAGCCGGAGAAGGTCAAGATGGTGCTGGAGAAGGTTCAGACTGATGGACTGATGACCACGGTGGAGGCGGTGCGCTCAAAGTTGGCCCAGCCGCTGCCGCTAGGCTACTGCAATGTCGGCGTGGTCAGCGAAGTGGGGCAGGGTGTTTTACGCTTCAAGCCGGGCGATCGCGTGGCCTCCAATGGCCCCCATGCCGAGATCGTCAAGGTACCGCAGAATCTCTGCGCGCGCATTCCCGAGGGGGTTTCTAACGAACAGGCGGCCTTTACTGTGGTAGGCGCTATCGGCCTGCAGGGAATCCGACTGGCGCAGCCGACTCTAGGCGAGGCTTTTGTGGTTACCGGGGTGGGGTTGATCGGCCTGTTGGCGGTACAGCTGCTGCGTGCCCACGGTTGTCGTGTACTGGCCATCGATTTTGATGCCGCCAAGCTGGCCTTGGCCGAAAAGTTCGGCGCCGAGATCTGCAACCCGGCTCAGGGCGAAGACCCGGTGGCGGCGGGGCTCGCCTTCAGCCGCGGTAACGGCGTGGATGGTGTCATCATTACTGCTTCCACCAAGTCGAACGATCCGGTCACCCAGGCGGCACGTATGAGTCGCCAGCGTGGGCGCATCATCCTGGTGGGCGTTACCGGGCTGGAACTCAACCGTGCCGACTTCTATGAAAAGGAGCTCAGCTTTCAGGTCTCCTGCTCCTACGGCCCGGGCCGCTACGATCCGAACTACGAGGAAAAGGGCAATGACTATCCTCTCGGCTTCGTGCGCTGGACCGAGCAGCGCAATTTCGAGGCCGTGCTGGATATGCTGGCCAGCGGCCAGTTGGACGTCGAACCGCTGATTACTCACCGCTTCGCTTTCGCTAATGCGCCAGAGGCCTACCGGGTGCTCACCGAGGAGCGCGCGGCCTTGGGTATCTTGCTGGAGTATGATGCACCGCTAGAGCAGCGCACCGTTTCGTCCGTTACCCTTAACCGCGAAGTACAGTTCGATGCTACCCGGCCTGTGCTGGGTATGATCGGCGCCGGTAACTACGCTTCTCGAGTGCTGATCCCGGCCTTCAAGGCTGCTGGTGCCCAGTTGCACACCCTGGTCACCGCAGGTGGCATCAACGGGGTGATTCACGGTGAGAAAGCGGGTTTTGCCGAAGCCTCTACGGATCTGGTGGGGCTGCTAGCCAACGACACCGTCAACACCGTGGCCATCGTCACCCGTCACGACACCCATGCAAACTTCGTTAGCCAAGCCTTGGCAGCAGGTAAGCATGTCTTCGTCGAAAAGCCCTTGGCGATTTGCAGGGAGGGGTTGGCCGAGGTAGAGGCGGCCTACCACACGGCTCACGCCAGCGGCCAACAGCCTCACCTGATGTTGGGCTTCAACCGGCGCTTTGCCCCCCAGGTACAGAAGATGAAGACACTGCTGGGAGCGGTGAAGGAGCCCAAAAGCTTCATTATGACCATGAACGCAGGGGCTATTCCACCCGAGCACTGGACTCAGGATCCGGATGTCGGCGGAGGGCGCATCATTGGTGAGGCCTGTCATTTCATCGACTTGATGCGCTTTCTGGCCGGCAGCCCGGTTATCTCGGTTCAGGCACGGCGAATGGGCGACAACCCCGGCATGGCGATCACCGAGGACAAGGCAGCCATCACACTGGGCTTCGCCGACGGCTCCTTCGGCACCATTCACTATCTGGCCAATGGTTCGGCCAGCTTCCCCAAGGAGCGTGTCGAAGTGTTCGCCGCCGGTCGCGTGTTGCAGCTCGACAACTTCCGCAAGCTGCACGGCTTCGGCTGGCCGGGCTTTCGCAAGCTCAACCTGTGGAAACAAGACAAGGGCCAGAAGGCCTGCGCGGCGGCGTTCCTTACCGCCGTCGAGCAAGGTCGGGCTACTCCCATACCCGCTGAAGAAATCTTCGAGGTAGCGCGAGTCAGCATCGAAGCGGCTGAGGCGCTTCGCGGCCAGTAGCTACCTCGCATCGCTCTGACCACCTATTGGCGCAAGCGATCCCAATCCTACAATCCTGATGAAGGCAGACCGTATGACTTCACCGCGGCCACTGCGCACGCTCTGTGTCTTCGGCACACGCCCTGAGGCGATCAAGATGTCGCCTCTGTCCCTCGCCCTGCAGGCGGATCCACGCTTCGATACGCGTGTATGCGTGACCGGCCAGCACCGGGAGATGCTGGATCAGGTACTAGCGTTGTTCGAACTGATACCGGACTATGATCTTTCGATCATGCGGCCAGGTCAGGATCTGACCGATGTCACTGCCGCCATTCTGCAGGGTATGAAAGGCGTACTGAGTGATTGGCGGCCCGATGTGGTGCTGGTGCACGGTGATACGGCCACTACCTTTGCAGTGACCCTGGCCGCCTACTACCAGCAAATACCGGTGGCTCATGTCGAAGCGGGGCTGCGCACCGGTAACCTTTACTCCCCGTGGCCGGAAGAGGCCAACCGCAAGCTGACCGGAGCTCTGGCCGCGTGGCACTTTGCGCCGACCGAGCGCTCGCGCCGCAACCTGCTCGAGGAGGGCGCCAAGCCGGATAGCATCCTGGTCACGGGGAATACGGTGGTCGATGCCTTGCTGGATGTAGTCGAGAAGCTTGAAACGACACCTGCGTTACAGGCGCGATTCCAGGATCAGTTCGCTTTCCTGGATGACGCTCGCCGCATGATTCTGGTCACTGGCCACCGCCGTGAAAGCTTCGGCGGTGGCTTCGAGCGCATCTGCCAGGCACTGCGCATCACCGCAAGCCGGCACCCCGATGTACAGGTCGTCTATCCGGTTCACCTCAACCCTCAGGTGCAAGAACCCGTTAACCGGCTGCTGGCGGATATCGACAACATCCACCTGATCGAGCCGCTGGATTATCTGCCGTTCGTGTATTTGATGAATCGGGCTCACCTAATCATCACCGATTCAGGCGGTATTCAAGAAGAAGCGCCGTCGCTGGGCAAGCCGGTGCTGGTGATGCGTGATACCACCGAACGACCGGAGGCGGTCGAGGCGGGCACCGTCAAACTGGTGGGTACCGATGTGGCCACCATCACACGTGAACTCGACACACTGCTGTCTGACGACACCGCTTACCAAGCCATGAGCCGCGCGCACAACCCATACGGCGACGGCCAGGCCTGCGCGCGTATTCTCGATCACCTTGCTGAATCTCTGGGTTCGACCCGTAAGGCCAGCAAAGAACTGGCTACGGCTTGATCTCTTAGACCTCTCTTAAGCTTTTAATTTGCAGCCTTCTCAGTACGCAAGGAACGCAATTTATGTCTCTTGAAACCATTTCCGTGATTGGGTTGGGCTATATTGGCCTGCCCACCGCTGCTGTCATCGCCTCTCGCCGTAAGCGGGTCATCGGTGTGGATATCAGCCTGCAGGCGGTGAACACCATCAACCGTGGTGAGATTCATATCGTCGAGCCCGAACTCGACATGCTGGTCCATGCGGCGGTCAAGGAGGGCTACCTGAGGGCCACCACCGTGCCGGAACCGGCAGATGCTTTCCTGGTCGCTGTGCCTACCCCCTTCAAGCGTGAAGAGGGGAAGGAACATGTGCCGGACCTAAGCTACATTCACTCGGCTAGCCTTTCGATCGCACCGGTACTGAAGCCAGGCGACTTGGTCATTCTGGAATCCACCTCGCCGGTGGGGGCCACTGAGCAAATGGAGGCCTGGCTTGCGGAGGCGCGCCCGGACCTAAGCTTCCCCAGCCAACTGGGCGAGGCGTCGGACATTCGCGTGGCGCACTGTCCGGAGCGGGTGTTGCCGGGGCACGTGGTACGCGAGTTGGTGGAGAATGACCGGGTAATCGGCGGTATGACGCCACGTTGCTCCGAGGCCGCTTGTGAGCTGTATCAGCTGTTCGTGCAGGGAGATTGCATCAGCACTACGGCACGCACGGCCGAAATGGCCAAGCTGACCGAGAACAGCTTTCGCGATGTCAACATTGCCTTTGCCAATGAGCTTTCCATCATCTGCGATAGGCTGGACATCAACGTGTGGGAGCTAATCCGCTTGGCTAACCGTCACCCGCGGGTCAATATCCTGCAGCCGGGGCCGGGTGTGGGTGGCCACTGCATCGCCGTAGACCCTTGGTTCATCATTAGCGAAGCCCCGGAACAGGCCCGTCTGATCCGCACGGCACGCGACGTCAACGATGGTAAGCCCGAGTGGGTGATCGACAAGGTCAGTCAAGCGGTGGGTCAGTTCCTGAGTCAGCACCCTGAGCGCACCGCCCGCGACATCACCGTGGCGTGCCTGGGGCTGGCGTTCAAGCCTGATATCGACGACCTACGTGAAAGCCCGGCGCTCGCCATCACCCAGGCATTGAAATCCAGGCTGCCCAGCAGGCTGATGGTGGTCGAGCCCAATATCGATGTACTGCCAACGAGCCTGGAGGGCTCCAAGCTTGTCGGTATCGATGTGGCTCTGGTCGAGGCGGACATCATCGTGCTGTTGGTCGACCACAAGGCGTTCAAGAAAATCGGGCAAGAGCAATTGACCGGCCGCCTGCTGGTCGACACCCGGGGGGTATGGGCCGGGCAGGTGCAGCGACTGGCGGTTCCTTCTCCACTGCCGACCTGATGTGCCATTGTCCTAGGCTTTGTCCGAAAACTCGAATTTGCTAATGTCACCTATGCCGCAGCAGCATAGGTGACCTATGGCAGGACGCTACGAGATCTCCGACAACGGCTGGGCCCTCATTGAGGACATCGTAT
>NZ_JABFTV010000008.1 GCF_021404405.1 Billgrantia aerodenitrificans | reverse complement strand
GGTGAAAGAGCTACGCCGGGTCTGCACACGGTACGACAAGTTGGCCAGTAGCTTCAGGGCCATGGTATGTCTGGCGTGCATAGACCGTTGTCTGCGAGCAGACTTTTCGGACAAAGCCTAGAGGGAGGCGGGCTGGCCGGTAGGATGTCGAATCCCATGCGGACCGTTCGACTACTGACCATGCGATGCATCCGTTCAGGAGGTCACGATGAGTCAGCTACGCGTTTCCTGCTTCAGTATCTCGCTGGACGGCTTTGCCGCCGGCCCCGAGCAGAGCCTGGAAAATCCGATGGGCATCAACGGCCTGGAGAATCAGGACTGGCAGTTTGCTACTGCGACCTTTCAGCAAAGGGTGCTGGGCCAGGAGGGAGGAGAAACCGGCCCCGACGACAATTTCGTGGCCCGCGGCTTCGAGAATGTCGGCGCTTGGATCATGGGCCGCAACATGTTCGGCCCCGTGCGTGGCCCCTGGCCGGATGAAAGCTGGCAAGGATGGTGGGGAGACAACCCGCCGTTTAACATGCCGGTTTTCGTATTGACCCATCACCCTCGCGATCCCGTCGAGATGCCGGACGGCACCACGTTCTACTTCGTCACCGAAGGCATTCATGCGGCCCTGGAGCGCGCCCGCGAAGCCGCAGGCGACAGGGACGTGCGCCTCGGCGGCGGTGTGGCGACCGTGCAACAGTACCTGCGTGCACAGCTCGTCGATGAGCTTCACCTTGCCGTCACCCCAATACTGCTCGGCGCTGGGGAGCACCTGTTCGCCGGCCTCGATATGCGCGCGCTCGGCTATCGCTGTACCGAGCGCGTGGCGACGGAAAAGGTGACCCATCTGGTACTCAGGAGAAGCGCAGCAAGAGCGAACTGATATCCGTCGGCCCCAGCTTCACCAATAGCTAAAACTATCGGCTCCATTAATGGCATTTTTCGCCTGGTTCCGGCCACTCTGTGGCAGACTGGGTTATAAGTAGGTTCGATCCGGCACGGACGCGCATAGCAGCCTAGTGGAGCCCACGCACTATGAGTGACGATGCCGCGCCGTTGAGCGTAGATACCGCTGTCTACAAAACACTGCTGGAGTCTACCCAGGCCATCCCCTGGAGAATCGACCTCCAGACCATGCGCTTCTCCTACATCGGGCCGCAGATCGAGCGGCTGCTGGGCTGGTCGCCGTGCAGTTGGGTCACCGTCGACGACTGGGTCGAGCGCATGCACTCGGAGGATCGTGAGCGGGTGGTCAGCTTCTGTATCGAACAGTCCAGGAATGGCATCGATCACGAGGCGGACTACCGTGCCCTGAAGACCGACGGCAGCTACGTGTGGATACGTGACGTCGTGCACGTGCTACGCAACGAAGCCGGCGAAGCGGAAGCGCTGGTCGGCTTCATGTTCGACATCAGCGAGCGCAAGAAGAGCGAAGAGAAGCTGATGCGGCTGCAACGGGAACTCGAGGAGCTCTCGTATCAGGATGGCCTCACCGGTGTCGCCAACCGGCGCCTGCTCGATTCCGTACTGGAATCGGAGTGGGCCAGCGCCAAGCGCGCCGGCCAAGCCCTCTCGTTCATCATGCTCGATATCGACTGCTTCAAACTCTACAACGACTACTACGGCCATCTCGCCGGTGACGATTGCCTGCGCCGGGTGGCGCACATCGTCAGTACCTCGGCCGCACGACCTCGCGACTTGCTGGCACGCTTCGGTGGCGAAGAGTTCGCTCTCGTATTGCCGGAAACGGACCTTGAGGCCGCCTGTCAGGTGGCAGAGCGCTGTCGAGCCGCCCTTTGTGATGCAGCCATACCTCATCGCGCTTCCGACGTCTCACACCTCGTCACCGTCAGCATGGGCGTGGCAACCGCTACCCCAGCGGAAGGGGGGATCCCGGCCAGCCTGATCGAACAGGCGGACCGGAGGCTCTATCAGGCCAAGCAGAGCGGGCGGGACCGTATCGTTGGGGAGTGACAGGCCCGCTCAGCTCGGTTGAGGCCGGCAAGCCTAGAGCCAGCGGCGCACCGCTGCCTTGTAATCGAGGTAGGCTTGGCCGAACTTTTGCTGCATGTTGCGCTCCTCGACCGGGATGTACCAGAAGTTGACCAGCAGGGCGAAGCAGAGCGCTGCCAGGAAAGGGGCTGCTGAGCCAAGGCAGATGGCAAGGCCCGTCAGAGCGATGACGAAGCCGAGATACATGGGATTGCGCGTTACCGCGAAAAGGCCTTGCCGGGTCAGCGAACCGGGTTCACCGAAGGTGTCGATGTTGGTTTCCAACCGACGGAACAGGTGTGCATGCCACTGGGCGATGCCGAGACCAACGAGCAGCACCGCAATGCCACCCCAGCGGTACGGCGTCTCCCATAGGCGCACGAGTGGAGCGTAAAGATCCAGCAGAACCATGATGACAGCGGTGAAAAGTAGCGCACTGGGCGGCAGGATGAGCCAACGCATGATGAGTCTCCTAAGGGGGATATTGGCGGCAGCATCCCTTGGTGATGTACGGTCAGCGTTAACCTAGGTTAATGAGCGGTGAAGGATAGTGAGCGCGGCAAAGGAAATTCTCGAGCGGCTGGCGGGCGATTCGCTACCGGACTGGCACCTTGTTGAGTCTGCGCTACGGCGTAAGACACTGGCATCTGGTGAGTGCTTATTCCTGGTGGGAGTTGCCCATCCAGTCGTCTATTTCGTGAAAAGCGGCGTCATCAAGATGGTCTACGAAACCTACGACGGCGATGCCTGGGTCAAGGCATTTGCTGCCGAAGGTAGGTTCTTTGCCAGTATTGCCGGGCTATCACCCGGTGGCGTTACCAGCTTCAGCGCCGTTGCCGCTTGTTCGGCCTCGGTCGAATCGCTGCCATACCACCTGCTGGATCAGCTAGGCGACAAGCACCCACAGTGGCAGCGTGCCCTGCGGAAAGGTTTCGAGCTCTACGGTTTTCGCAAGGAAGCGCGTGAGCGCGACCTGCTCACACTCTCTGCGGAGGAACGCTATCAGCGTTTCATCGAAGAATACCCGCATATCGCCGAGCGAGTGACGGATCGGGACATAGCAGGCTACGTCCGGGTTACGCCCGTTGCCCTCAGCAGGATCAAGGCACGCATCAAGCTCAGGCAAATGGATGATCGTCTCGACATATGAGGGGTGATGAGATCGATTTGCGGAGCCGCTGTCCGGTTCGATGAAAGAGCAGATGTGGCGCATTAATGTAAGCCTCGCTTGCCCAGTGCCCAGAAGGGCTTCGTCCTGATCGCATCCCGGGGCCAGCCGCGCTCCTCGATCAGGTGATGTCGGGCCAGCTGGCAAGTGCGTGCTTCACCGGCAATGTAGGCGAAGCCAGGCTGGCCCGGGAGATCCAGTTCCGCTAGTGCTACCAACAGGGTGGTAGATGCTACGGGTGAACCCCCGTTTCGGTGCACTCTAAGCAACGCCCCACTGTCAGGCAGCGGCAACTCCTCTCCCGCGTTGGCGCTTTCGAGTACGCCATAGAGCCGAGCTTCGGCGGGCATGGCGGCGATCATCGCTGCGAAGGCGACCGTAGCCGTTTCTTCGCCAATGAACAAATGGTAGTCGGCCGCCTGCGGTACGAAGTCACCCTGCGGCCCCCAGAAAGTCACGGTTTCTCCGGGGCTAGTACGTTTCGCCCATTCCACGCCAATGCCATCACCACGGTAGAGATGGACACATAGGTCGATGTATTGGTCCTCGCGGGAATAGTGCCAGATCGTGTAGGTGCGCAGCGTCTCGGCAGGGCGCAAGATCCCATAAAGGGAAAGCGGATCGTTAATCTCGATCCGAACGTGTTGGCCCGGGATGTACGAGAGCTCACCCAGCGCTTCGGATGCTATGCGAATCCGGCGCATCGAGGGGGTAACGTCTTCCACCTCGGTGACCACGCCGTGAGAGAAGTGCTTGGCCAGTAGTCGTGCCAATGGATTGCGAGATGCCCGCTGCGAAGGCAGAGGCCGGTGCTGTGATGACGTCATGTTCATGGCTCTCGTCAGTTTAGTTAGAGGGTATAACTGACAATAATAGCTGTAACATGTCAAGCAGATTGGCATGAAGGGAGCATTCAAATGGCGACGCAGGTGAGCAGACGCGAGAGGTTGAGGCAGGCTACCTTGGCAGAGATACGCGAGGCGGCGCGCAATCTATTGATTTATAAAGGCACGGCTGCGGTAACCATCAACGCCATCGCCCGAGAAGTGGGCATGAGCGGACCGGCGGTGTACCGCTACTATGAGAGTCACGATGACTTGGTGAGCGCACTCACTGCCGAATTCTACGAGGAGCTGACCGCTGCCATGAAGGCCGCGGGAGCGGCGACATCCGGCACACCGGGGCAACGCCTGATAGCGATGGCACGTGCCATGCGTACCTGGGCCGTTAGGCACCCTGCCGAGTTCGGCTGGGTGTTTGCCAGCCCGGTGCCGGCGGTCGATATACGCAACCCGGAGTCCTCCAGGCACCAAGCGGGGGTGGCGTTCGGTAAGACGTTCTTGGATCAATTGGTGGAAGTGTGGGAGACCAAGCCGTTCGCCGTCCCGGCGTTGGATGAGCTGGATCCTTCTCTGCTAAGGCAACTCCAAGATTACTCCGAAGCTATTGATGGGCTATTGCCGCCTGAAGCGGTCCATGTCTTCCTATGGTGCTGGATCCGCTTGTACGGCTTATTGTGTATGGAGATCATGAACCAACTCGCATTTGCCTACAGTGATATGGAGCCGGTTTTCGAAGAGTGTCTGGAGGAAATCTGCGAGAAGCTATCCATTCGCTACGAGCGCTGCATCAGCCAAAGGAGGGGGCGCGATGCATCCTGACATCCACGACTACAACCAACGGCAGGAGCCCAGCGACAAAGCCATCTGCGACCTCCTGGCCGAGACCATCGAGCGCCACCTGCCCGAGGCCGAGAGCAAGGTATGGCACGCCCATCCCGTATGGTTCCTCGATGACAACCCAATAGTCGGCTACAAGAAGCTCAAGCACTGTGTGCGGCTGCTGTTCTGGAGCGGCCAGTCCTTCGAAGAGGAAGGCTTGCAGAAAGAGGGCAGCTTCAAGGCCGCGGAAGCCCGCTACACCGCCGTCGAGCAAGTCAATGTGAAAGACCTCGAGCGCTGGCTTGGTAAAGCCCGAGACATCCAGTGGGATTACCGAAACATCGTCAAACGCAAGGGGCGGCTTGAACGGCTGAAGTGAATTTGTGGTGAGTGTTATTCCTGTCGCTATGTTACCCCCTCATACTGATTCATTACCTTTAGAATTGTCCGTCTCGTTACTGTGTGTTACATTCTTGTGAAGAAATATTACCCGCTGCAGACTGCCCAGGGAACCCGGAGGGGAAGTGAAAAGAGACTTTGATTATATTGCAGACCTGCTGGAAGGTTTTTTTAAGCAGAGAAAAGTTGGTAAGTCGCTTCGTATTATTGAAGAAAGTAATATTACCGGATGGGAGGTGTGGTTCCAGATAGAGTTTTCCTACTATCTTAGTCAACACGAATCCTTACCTGAATGGTGGCGAGAATGGCCGGTTGAGTTTGATAGAAGAAGAGAGAAGGAAAAAATTTTTTGTCGCCCAGATTTTATAATAAGGAAAAAGGGATGGCGGCAGGACGCCTACGCAGCGTTAGAGGTAAAGCAGCACCCGGAAGCTGCGGTTTGCTTTTCTAATATGATGAAAGATATAGAGAAGATCGCGAAAATTAAATCATCATCTCTTGATGTTAGGTCCTTTTGGGTGCTGGGAGTTCATCGGAAAAAGTCCAAGTCTGAACTTAGGGATATGGTCATGAGTAGGTTCGAAGCCGCTGGCCTGGACTATTTCGAGGAATCAACTTTGATTAGGTACATTCCAAATAGCAACTACGCGTACACGGTGTTTTAGCTTTCCGCTTTATTTTGGCTAAACGGCGCGGGGGAGTCGTACCGTTGCGGTGTGATGAAACGGTAAGAGGGGTAGAGCGAAGCCACGCAACCCTACGGTGGCGCTAACCAGACTTGCCGGCCATCGCGCCGGACCCTTCCCTCACGCTCAAGCTGCGCCAGCGCGCGATAGACCGATTCGTGCGTCAGCCCGATCTCTCCGGCCAGGGCCTTCCAGCTACCCGACAGCGTAAACTCCTCGTTCTCTCCGCTGGCGTGAGCCTGCAGATAGGCGAGCAGGCGGTCCTGGGCGCTGGATATATTGAGAATCTCGATGCGCAAGCGCGCCTCATGCAGCCGCCGGGCCAAATCGATCATGAGCTCGGTCGCCAGCGCCGGTTGCCGTTGCATGCCTTCGACCACGGCTGCCTTGGGGAAGCTGAGCAGACAAGCCTCGGTGTCGGCCATCGCATTGCAATGGTAGCGCGCTGCGAACAACGAAGCCTCGGCCAACCAGCGGGCGGGGCCGGCCCGGTCGACGGTCACTTCCGCTCCGGTCTGGTTCATCCGCACCATCCGTATCAGACCGGACAGGACCACATACACCGAGGCGACAGGCTCCCCGGCGTGGAACAGCATCTCCCCGGCGGCAAGCCGCCGCCGATGGCCAGGGCGGCCGGCTAGCGTCTCCAGGGTCGAGGCGATGCCCGGTAACGGACTGGATGTGATCTCGCTCATACCCAAATGATGCTGCCGGGCCCACCCTAGGTGCAACCGAAACCGAGAGAGGGCATTCCAATGACACTTCTGCGGGCTTTTGTGCTGTTAGTTCTCACCACCGGGGCGGCCCAGGGGGCAGCTGCTCACGGCGCTCGATGACGAACAGGTTCGGCGGTATGTCCGCCACAGCGGCCACGGTGGTGGCGGCCACAGCAACGGGTAGGTCACGGCCACTAGCACCTGCGCATCGCCTCGCTTCACCTTGACGGTGTAGGACGTACGTCCTACGCTTTGGCTGTCGTTAGGACAAGCGTCCTATCCGGTTCGAAGCAGCTAGGCAGGAGGAGGTTCGATGCAGGCAAACTCGACCCGTGAGTCGATTGTCAGCTCGGCGGATGATCTTTTTTATCGGCAAGGCTTCGAGCAGACCACCTTTGCGGACATAGCGGGGGCAGTTGGCATATCCCGAGGTAATTTCTATTACCACTTCAAGACGAAAGACGAAATCCTGGAAGCCGTGATCAAGCGGCGACTTGCTAACACGCGCAATATGCTCGAACAGTGGAGGGCCAATAGTAGCGAGCCCGAGGAGCGCATCCGCAGCTTCATTCGAATCTTGATCGGTAACCGGGGCAAGATCATGCGCCATGGCTGCCCGGTCGGCACGCTCTGCGCCGAGCTCGCGAAGCTGGAGCATCTCCAGCGCGATGCTGCGAACGAGGTCATGACCTTGTTCCGGACCTGGCTACGCAAGCAGTTCGCTGCCATGGGCCATGAATCCGACGCCGATGTTCTCGCAATGCACCTGCTGGCGCGCAGCCAGGGGATCGCCCTCGTGGCGAATGCCTACCAAGACGAGAACTTCGTCGATGTCGAGGTTGGGCAGTTGCTCGACTGGCTAGATACCTGTACAGGCGTGTCTCCGCGCCTGCGCGCCGAACAATCACAAAAAGAGGGCTAATCATGCAATTGGTACTTCTCCGCTTTGCCAGCAACAAGAGCGAGGCAGGCCGCTTCATGGAAGGGCATAAACAGTGGCTCGAGCGAGGCTTCGATGAGGGAGTGTTTCTCGTCTCTGGCTCTATCAAGCCGCAGCTTGGAGGAGCCATCTTGGCGCATAACGCTTCTCTGGATGAGCTTCAGCAGCGTGTCAGCGAGGATCCGTTCGTGGCAGAAGGTATCGTGAGCGCGGAAATCATCGAAGTGGCCCCCTCGAAGACGGATGAGCGGCTAGCATTTTTGCTCTCCTAGCATTCCGGCCGGCTTCACTCAGGACGACAAAATGACAAATCTGATCTCTGGCCCCGATGGTCGCCAGCGTTGCCGCTGGTGCGGCGCTGCCCCTGAGTTTCTTGCCTATCACGACACTGAATGGGGTTTCCCGGTCAGTGATGATCGGCGCTTGTTCGAAAAGCTGTGCCTCGAGGGGTTTCAGTCAGGTTTGAGCTGGCGCACGATACTCGCGAAGCGAGAGAACTTTCGCGCTGCTTTCTGCGGTTTCGACTTTATACGCATCGCACAGTTTACCCATCACGACGTCGAGCGCTTGCTAGGCGATCCGGGAATCGTGCGGCACCGTGGGAAGATCGAAGCTGTCATCAACAATGCTCGTTGTGCCATGGAGCTCGTCGAGCGGGAAGGCTCTCTTGCGGCCTTCTTCTGGCGCTATGAGCCGGCACCACACCAAGGCATCGAGCCACAAAGTGCATCGACATCGGCGGAGTCGATTGCCCTGTCGAAGGCACTCAAGAAGCAAGGCTGGAAGTTCGTTGGTCCGACAACGGTTTACGCCTTCATGCAGGCCATGGGGCTGATTAACGACCACGCAATTGGCTGCGTCGTCCGTGACGAGGTCGAACGTGCCCGAATGAGCTTCGAGAGGCCTGTCGCTGCGTAAAAATTTATGGTGTTAACTCTTCAATGAGAAAATCCACGAAAGCTCTAACTTTAGGCATGACGTGGCGCCTCGAAGGGTAGACGGCATAGACCGATAGTTCGACAGTAGTCCAGCCCTCAAGAACGGTACGCAGCTGGCCATTTTCAATATTCTTCTTAACATAGATCCAAGGTATCAGGCTAAGGCCGAAACCGCTGCAGAGTGCATCACGAACGGCTAGGCTGGACGATACCTTATAGCGACTATCGATAGGCACCCGAACGGATTGATCCCCGCGCCAAAACGCCCACTCATCGGGATGTCCTGATAAAGTGAACTGTACGCATTTATGATGAAGAAGGTCGCTTGGCTTCTCTGGGGTGCCATGGCGTACGAGATAATCAGGCGATGCGCAAACCACGTGAGGCGTTGTCATTAACTTCCTGGCGACAAGGCTCGAATCCTCAAGGGTGTCGACGGCGCGTATAGCGAGATCGAAGCCTTCCTGAACGATATTGACCCGTCGGTCGTCCATTCGAAGGTCAAGCGAAAGCTTTGGATACCGGTCGAGGAATTTCGGCATCGCCTGCGACAGCGTCGTTAGAAGCGTCAGCGTAGTGGGCGCGCTGATGCGCAGGACGCCTTTTGGTACATGCTGGTGGAGCCCCAGCGAACTGTCAGCCGCATCCAGGTCATCCAGCACTAGCGAGATCTGTTCGTAATATAGCTTACCCGCTTCGGTAAGGCTCAGGCGTCGTGTTGTTCGGTTGAGCAATCGCACGCCGAGATGAGCCTCGAGCTCACCAATGTTCTTGCTCACAGCGGCAGGCGACAGTTGCAGGCGCCGGGAGGCCGCGACGAAGCTACTGAGCTCAACGACGTGGCGGAATACATTCAATGCCATTAGTCGATCCATGATTATTTACTCTCAGTGAACAGTCCATCTACTAAATCGCATATTAAAGCATCAGTGGCAATGAATTATCGTCACTGCTGTGCCGGCACAGGAAGCCGGTAAATAGATACGGTGTTGATGCTGCGGTACGCAAAGCGCCGCTAAACCCTATGCGAGGCAATGCATGGACCACGATTTCTTACATGCCCACATGGGCATGCTCCTCCGGGCCGTAATCCTGGGACTCTCCTTCACCGTGGTCGGAATGATGGGAGAAGGTCTGCCGCCCCTCCTTCTCACGGCGTTGCGCTTTGCTATTGCAGCTATTGCTATGCTTCCTCTGTTCTGGCGAGAACCAGAAGGGCTACCAGGGCTGCCCGCCCTTGTGATTTACAGCCTTCTGGGGCTTAGCCAAGCTGCCTTCTTCGGCTCCATGTTCTGGGCCGCACACCGCATGAGCGCTCTCTCTATGGCGGTACTCTGCGTCAGTGTTCCATTCCTGACCTACTGCTTTGGGCTTGCTTTTCGTGTCGAGCGCGCGAGCGCACCCTTGCTTGGCATCTTGGCATCTTGGCATCTTGGCATCTTGGCATCTTGGCATCTTGGCATCTTGGCATCTTGGCGCTTGGAGCATGCGGTGCCTTGGGTTTGGCTTGGGCGGAAAGCGGCGGTCAGCTTACCAGCATGCATATGGGCATTACCGAAGTGGTGTTCATGTCTGGATGTGTGGGCTTTGCCTTCTACTCTGTGTTGAGCAAGTGGGGCCTGTCACACCATTGGCTTTCCCCGAAGGAGGGAGTGCGCTCGTTCTGGAGCCTTGTCGTGGGCGCTGTCCTGATCGGCGCTGTGGGGCTCATTGAGGAGAGTCCGAAGGCATTGGCATACTTGGAATGGTGGGACCTCTTGCTATTGGCCTATCTGGGATTAGTTTCTACTGCGGCTACCTTCTGGCTCATGCAACGTGCTGTTACCGTCCTGACACCTGCCGTGGTAACGACATATGCCTACGTTCCACCCTTCGTCTCGATGCTGGTGCTCTTTATTACCGATCCCAGTAGCCTCACTTGGCACTGGCTACCGGGATCAACCCTAGTTGTCCTGGCGATTGCATTACTGCTACGCCGCGATGTCAGAGCAAAGTCCCGGCGCTTGTCTGCCAGCCGCACGATCGAGCCAAGTGCCCCAACCTCAATCCGTACTCCAAGGATTTATTGATATGCATATCACCGTTTTTGGCGCAATGGGAAGTGTCGGAACTCGAGTCGTCGATGAGACGGAGTACTCACAACATCGCCGAACGGGGCTCACGGTCACGGCGCATGCTTTCGACGTGAGCGAAAGTGAGGTCAAGATCGAGACACTCGACGGTATGGCTGATGCCTACTTCGTCCATCCGAGGAGCGGCGCCTGGCCTGGTGTCATCCTCTGGCCCGATGCACTGAGCTTGCGTCCGGCATTCCGCACGATCAGTAAGCGTCTGGCGCAATCCGGCTACTCGGTATTGGTAGTAAATCCCCACTACCGGCAGAAGGCCGCACCAATTGGTGTGGATGCAAGCAGCTTCGATGAGCCGCTAGGGCGCGAAAAAGTGCTGGGCCTTGTTAATGCGATCACGCCGAGAATGACCACAGACGACGCTGTTGCCTTTGCCGAATATCTCTCCCGACAGGAATCAGTAGACCCTAAGCGTAAGCTCGGTACGGTTGGTTATTGCATCGGCGGAGCAATGGCCATGCGAACAGCGGCCACCGTACAGGGTCGCGTCGCTGCCGTAGCCTCCTTCCATGGCCGTGGGCTGGTGACGCAAGAGTCAAGTAGCCCGCATCGACTGATTCCCCAAACAGAGGCAAGCGCACTTATTGCCATCGCTGCGGATGACGATAGGAAGGAGCCGGAGGTGAAGAGCGTGCTGCGCCAAGCCTATAACAAAGTTAGGCTGGCGGCCGAGATCGAAGTCTACGCTGGCACCAAACATGGTTGGTGCTCACCCGATACCGCGGCTTACGAAAATCCGAAGCACAGCGGGCTTGGTCGAGGTTGCTTATCCTGTTCAGCAAAGCCCTGGTCTCGCATGAACATTAAGCGGGCTCATGCGAAAACGACCTGGTCCCGCGTGCTTCGTTTGCCCTACACCTTGCTCACGATCAGCGCGGCATTCACCCCACCGAAGCCGTTGCACAGCACATGCTGAGTAGCATGCTCCCGCGCCTCACCGGAGACGATATCCAGATCGTGCAGATCCTCGTCGCGGTTCTCCAGATTCAGGCTCTCCAAGCCGTCGGCGGCACCCAGCAGATGCCCAGCAACGGACTGGATATGATCTCGCTCATACCCAAATGATGCTGCCCACCCCACTCTAGGTGCAACCGAAACCGAGAGAGGGCATTCCAATGACACGCCTGTTGGCTTTTGTACTGTTAGTTCTGACCACCGGGGCGGCCCAGGGGGAAGCGACAGGGCACGGCTCTTACGCCGGGTTCCATTCACGCGAGATCAAGGCGCTCTCCGCCAGCGACGTGGAAGGGCTCCAGCAGGGCAGGGGGATGGAGCTGGCCCTGCCAGCGGAGTTGAACGGCTACCCAGGTCCCATGCACGTGCTGGAGCTGGCCGACGAACTGAACCTGACAGAAGAGCAGCGGGAGCGCACCGAACAAGCCTTTGAGCGCATGCGTGAACGTGCCAGTGAGCTTGGCGAGCAAGTGATCGAAAGCGAGCGTGAACTCGACCGGCTGTTTGCCGAGCGCCAAGCAACGCTCGAGGAGATCGAGCGCCTCACCGAGCAGACGGCTCGGCGCTGGGGGCAGCTACGAGCGGTTCACCTCGAATACCACCTGGTCATGCTCACGGTGCTCGATGACGAACAGGTTCGGCGGTATGTCCACCACCGCGGCCACGGCCATCGCCACTAGTGAGATCTACCGGCTACACCCGCATCGAGAGGTAGTCTCAGTTACTGAAGTGTGCTTGACTGTGAAAGCAACGTTATAGCATAGCATTTTGCCATTCGTCTGGATGATGAAACCCGAGCCAAGAAATGGAAGGAGTGTGTACCAATGGAACTGACATTACCCAAACAGATGAGCGCCGTAGCCGTCAGCCTTCTGATTGTGGCAGGGACGCCGCTGGCCATCGCACAGAGCGGAGATTCCGCCTCTGCCGAAGAGAGTGCCGGCAATCACGATCATAGTCACGAGCACGAGCACGATCACGACCATGACAACGGTCACGATCACGACCATGACAACGGTCACGACCATGACAACGGCCACGATCACGACCATAGCCACGACGAGGACATCTACGCGGGCTATTTCGAAGACAGTCAGATCGAGGATCGGTCCCTTTCCGATTGGGAAGGAGACTGGCAGTCCGTCTACCCCTACCTGCAGGATGGCACTCTCGATGAAGTGTTTGCTCACAAGGCAGAGCAAAGCGACGAGAGAACCGCCGAGGAGTACAAGCAATACTATGAGACGGGCTACCGGACGGACGTCGATCGTATCGTCATCGAAGGCGATTCCGTCACCTTCTACGAGGACGACCAGGAGAGGACCGGTCAGTATGTCTATGACGGGTATGAAATCCTGACGTACGACGCCGGGAACCGAGGCGTCAGGTTCATCTTCGAGCGCGAAGAAGGCGACGAGGACATGCCGCAATACATCCAGTTCAGCGACCACGCCATTTTCCCGACCGATGCCCACCACTTCCACCTGTATTGGGGAGACGATCGGGAAGCGCTGCTGGAAGAGCTCACCAACTGGCCCACCTACTATCCGTCACAGCTGGATGCCGAAGGTATCGTGCAGGAAATGCTGGCGCACTGAACAGGCGCCTCGCTCATGTGCCGGTAGCGTTTGCTACCGGCACACTTCCCACCTACACCTTGCTCACGATCAGCGCGGCATTCACCCCACCGAAGCCGAACCCGTTGCACAGCACGTGCTGAGTGGCGTGCTCCCGCGCCTCACCGACGATATCCAGATCGTGCAGATCCTCGTCGCGGTTCTCCAGATTCAGGGTCGGGGGCAGGCGGTCGTGCATGGCTGCCAAGGCAGAGAAGATGCTCTCCACGCCGCCGGCGGCACCCAGCAGATGCCCGGTCGAGGACTTGGTGGCGGAGATCGGAATGCCACCCAGGGCGTCGCCGAAGGCGTTGCGTAGGGCAGCGATCTCGGCCCGATCGCCGACCGGGGTCGAAGTGGCGTGGGCGTTGATGTGATCGATATCTGAGGGAGCGAGCCCCGCCATTCGTAGCGCGGCCCGAATGGCCGCTGCGGCGCCACCGCCGTCTTCCGGGCCGGCGGTGATGTGGTGAGCATCGGCGCTGGTACCGTAGCCGCTGAGAATGGCCAGCGGCGTTGCCCCGCGCGCCTCGGCATGGGCCAGGGTTTCGATCACCAGCAGCCCTGCGCCTTCTCCCATCACGAAGCCGTTGCGGCCCTGGTCGAAGGGGCGTGACGCCTTGCCGGGATCGTCCTGCTCGGTGGAGAGCGCCTTCATGGCGTGGAAGCTGGCCAGCGACAGCGGGTCGATACAGGCCTCGGCGCCGCCCACCAGGGCCACCTCGGCCTCGCCGCTGCGGATCATGCGCATGCCGTCGCCGATGGCCTGCACGCCGGCGGCACAGGCCGTGACCGGGCAGCCAAGCGGTCCGCGCAGGCCATAGCGAATCGAGACGTTACCTGCCGCCAGATTGGCCAGGAAAGCCGGCACGGTGAAAGGGGAGAGCCGGCGGTGGCCACGGGTCGTCAGGGTGTTCTGCGCCTGTGTGATGGTAGGGAAGCCGCCGATGCCAGAGCCGATGATGGTGGCGGTGGCCAGCCGGTCCTCATCGCTTTCGGGGAACCAATTGGCCTGGGTCAGCGCCTCTTCGGCGGCGGCCATGGCATAGAGGCTGAACAGCTCCAGCTTGCGACGCTCCTTGGCATCCAGCACACGGTCCGGATCGAGGCCGGCCTCAGGGTCGTCCTCGATGCCGGGTACCGCGCCTGCCACCTTGACCGGCAGCTCGCCGGTATCGATGCGGGTGATCGGAGAGATGCCGGAACGGCCGGCGAGAAGGCGCTCCCAGCCTGCCTTGACGCCGCAACCAAGGGGACTGATCATGCCCATGCCGGTGATGACGAGCGGTGATTGCATGGTAATTTCCTGAACAGCTTGGGGTTGTGCCACGCTAACAGTCAGGTTGATATGATCAACATAATATTCACCGTGGGAGTGTGAGTTGCCATGCCCTACTCGACGAACCACAAGGCCAAATCGCGCGAGCGTATTCTCAAGTCGGCCATCGAGCTGTTCAGCCGCAAGGGCTTCGAGAAGGTCTCCATCGCCCAGATCATGAAGCTGGCCAAGATGACCCACGGCGCTTTCTACGCCCACTTCGCCTCGAAGGAAGCGCTCTACCACGCCTCGGTGCGGGAAACCCTCGAGAGCAGCCGCGCGGCCAGGCTGGTCAAGGGGCCGCTCTCAGTGAAGCACCTGACCGAGCTGGTGGCCAACTGCTGGAATCTCCAGGAGCTGGAGCGCAAGCACAAGCCGGGGCCGGAAACCGTGCTGTTCAACGAGATCGGCAACGAGAACGCCGAGGTCCGCACGCTATTCGAAGCCTCCTACCTGAGCATGAAGAAGATGCTGGAAACCCGGCTCATCGCCTTGAGCCGCCTGAAGAAACTGCCCTTCGAAGCCGACCGCGAGGTCATCGCCGACAAGTCCCGCGCCATTCTCGCCTCGCTGGTAGGCGCCGTGGCCATCGCCAAGAGCCTGCCCGGCGAGCAGGAACGCCAGCACATCCTCAATGCCGCCCAGCGCAACATCCTGCAGATGCTCGGCGTCAGCGAGAGTGAGCTGGAGGGCATGCTGGGCGATATAGGGCGAGAGCAGAGCCCTGCGTAGCATGCTTTCAACAGGGTCGTTTATTATTCAGTTTCGGTTCGAAGATGGAGATGCCACTGAGGTACCCGCCATGCTGATGCACAATCCCCCCCACCCTGGTGAAGTATTGCGCGAGCTTTGCCTCGAGCCTCTTGGCTTGTCTGTAACGGCGGCCGCAGAAGGATTGGGCGTGAGTCGAAAGACCCTGAGCGCTGTGTTGAACGGTAAGGCTGGTATTAGCCCGGAAATGGCAATACGGCTGTCTATCGCGTTTGATACTTCGGCAGAAAGCTGGCTGAACCAGCAGGCGCAATACGAACTCTGGCATGCCGAGCAGCATCGCAATGAGCTCAAGGTCAAGCGACTGGTTGCCGCCTAGGTAACTTATCCGGAGTAGGGCGATGGGTGAGCCGGCGCTGCGCAGTGCAACGAATCTGAGCCTGGTGCTCGGTCCGATTCTCATGTTCCAGGGGCGACGGCTACGGCGCACCATCCCGCGCTTGCCGGAGGCGAGCGGTCCCTGCACCGGGCTGGTGTCGGGAGCATCTCCCACTCTCACTTCTCCACCGCTCAAACTCCTACTGATCGGCGAATCAACGGCCGCCGGCGTGGGAGCTGCTCGAGCTGGTCTCGGCAGTGCGCGAGCGTTGCGGCTCAGTACCTGTCGTCTTCGCAGCGGTGCCGCCCATGGGGCGCTTTCCTGCGCTTCCCCAACCGCAGCGGGCAGTGCTGGGGCTGCGTGCACGCTGAAGAGCGGAGCTAAGCCAGGGGGGAGGTCACGGTGGCTTCGAGCTTCCGGTGCAATTCGGTACTGCCGGAAAACGGCCCGGCAGTACACGACGTCATGATGGCCTGAGCCATATAATCAGAAGCTTCCTGAAGTGCTCACCGTAGAGCCGGTTTGCCCGGTTTCAAGCAGGTTGTTGTTCCCGGGCTGCCACTCCAGCATGCTCTCAGGCTCGGTCTCGCTGCGCTTGATGCACTTCCATTCGATATTGGCATTCTCCGGCATGTTGAAGGTGCCGCTCCAGGTCGGGTAGTTCACCGGCTCGAGCTTGAGTGCCTCGGCGGGCGACCAGTTGCCTAGTGCCTGGTTGCTGCCGGTCACATAGACACTCTGGCCAAGTTCCGTGGTGCCGTTCGCACAGGTAAAAGTGACGCTTACGTTCTCATCGCTGGGCGGATCGTCATTGCCGTTACCGTCACCATTGCAGAGCGCACCCACATGCAGCGCCGCGGCCACCATCGAGGGAACGTTCAGCGCGACCTGGCCACCCTGCACGCTGACGCAGCTGCCGTCTCCGGCGATGTTGCGGTAATCACCATCCGGAAGCGTGGTATCGAAGGTGCGTGAGAGGGAGCCGCCTTCCCGGTTGATGGCGACAAAGCCCTCGCTGCCCCGGTTGAAGGCAATCTGGTTATTACCGTTGTCCCACCAGCCGGTTACCTCGGTGCCAGCGGTGACGGTGCGGAACTCGACCATATTGGCGATGGAGCTCCAGCGGTGCTCACAAACCCAGGCGCCACCGCACTGGGCGCTGCCGTTCTGATAAACGGGCTGGGCAGGCGGCCCGTGCTCGCTGTCGGTGAAACTGAAGCTCGACATCACCTTCGGATAACCATAGGGCCAGGCCAGCATGAATACATTGGCGAGGTTGTATAGGCTGCCGTCCTGATAGGTCAGTATATTGTCGCCGCCAGCGCCGTGGCCGCGCTGATTGTCGTGGTTATCGGTGAACACCACCGCATTTTGGCTGGAGAGGAATCCCCAGGCCTCGCCGAAATTGCTCAGGTTGGCAAGGCGCTGGTTCTTGAAGACATCGCCGATCGAGGCGCTGTAGCGAAACTCCGTGACGTCGGAAATGCCGGTGTACTCGTCGGCGCTCACCGCCTCACCGCCCAGGTCGATCACCTCCTGGAAGACGTAGAGGGGATAGTTCACCCGCGAGAGAATACCGCTGATGTCGGACGGCGCCATGTGCTTGGCCGCATCGACGCGTATGCCTTTCACCCCCAGGGAGGTCAGGTGGTTCAGGTAGCCGGAAAGAGTGCTTTGTACGTAATCGTCCGAGGTGTTCAGGTCGGGCAGGCCCACCAGCCGACAATGCCGCACCCGCCAGGCATCGTTGCGGTAGTCTTCGGGCTCGATGTCGCAGTGGGGGTGAAAGTCATTGCTGCTGTAATCGGGATAGTCGAGGGAGCCGGAGTCATAAGATGAGCCGGCGGTACTGGTACCGTCCCCGGCGGCGGCCATGTGGTTGATTACCGCGTCCACGTAGATATCCACGCCGACGGCGTTGCAGCGCTGCACCATGTCGGCGAACTCGTTGGCATCGCCACTGCGGCTGTGCAATTGGTAGCTCACTGGCTGATACCGGGTCCACCAGGTGTCGCCTTGTATGTGTTCCTGTGGTGGCGACACCTGAACGGCGCTGAAGCCCTTCGGCGCGAGAAAATTCTCACACTCCTGTGCCACGTCGGTCCATTTCCATTCGAACAGGTGAACGAAGGTACCGGCATGAGCCTGTTGGGTAGGTAGCGCCGTAGCCGCGCCAAGGGCGCCTAGGCCGAGGGCGCCCAGACCGAGGGAGGAAGTGGCGATAAAGCGATGCAAAGGGATCATTGGGAACTCCTGTATTGCCCAATCCTTGTGATGTGGTGCATCTAACGGCCTCAGCCAGAGCCTGCTTGTTCTTGATTCGCAATAGCTGATAAGCGCCAACGGTGCACTGCCCGACCATCGGTCAGAACCCCCTTTGGAAATGAAGAGAGGGCGTAGCAGCTGGGAGGATAGAGGAGGGAGGCGTAGGAGGGGGGAGCGTAGGAGAGAGCGTAGGAGAGAGCGTAGGAGCAGCTACAACCGCCGGTTACCGGCTGTGGGCGCAGCATCTCTCGGCGGTCGTCGAAGCGGCATGCGGCTTCACTGAGTAGCCCCATAGCCTACACCTATCGAGCCGAAAGCCTCCCATCTCCTTGACGGTTTAGACCTTCACTCCTTCACTGTAATGGACGGCTTACAGGACGCCTCACTGCCTTCTGGCTCGGTCAGAGGGTGCTGAATCGAGGCGATATAAATCGTCAGCCCAACTGTTCTGTAGGTCCCCATTCAGTCGAGGAGAAGACCGTGTCCGATCAAAAGCCTACACGCCGGGAGTATGGGGCGCGCACCACGTCCCGTCTGCAGGGCAACGAGCACTGGTGGCCCGACCAGCTCAACCTCAACATCCTTCATCAGAAGCACCCCGACGCCAGCCCGTTCGGTGCCGACTTCAGCTACGCCGAGGCGTTCTCGCAGCTCGATGTCGATGAGCTTTGCGCCGACCTCGATGCTCTGATGACCGACTCGCAAGACTGGTGGCCCGCCGACTGGGGCCACTACGGCCCGTTCTTCATTCGCATGTCGTGGCACGCCGCCGGCACCTATCGTGCGGTGGACGGTCGCGGCGGCGGCGGTACCGGCGCGCAGCGCTTCGCCCCGCTCAACAGCTGGCCCGACAACGGCAACCTGGACAAGGCGCGCCGCCTGCTGTGGCCGATCAAGCAGAAGTACGGCGAGAAAATCTCCTGGGCCGATCTGCTGGTGCTCGCCGGCAACCGGGCGCTGGAGACGATGGGTTTTCGCACCTTCGGCTTCGGCTACGGGCGCGCCGACATCTGGGCACCCGAAGACGACATCTACTGGGGCCCCGAGACCGAGTGGCTGGCCACCAAGGACGAGCGTTACACCGGCAGCTGGGAAGACGGCAGCCGCGTACTCGACAACCCCCTCGCCGCGGTGCAGATGGGCCTCATCTACGTCAACCCGGAAGGCCCCAACGGCGTGCCGGACGCCATGAAGTCCGCCCAGGACGTACGCGAGACCTTCGCCCGCATGGGCATGAACGACCGCGAGACCGTCGCGCTGACGGTGGGCGGCCACACCTTCGGCAAGATGCACGGCAACGGCTCGCCGGATGCCGTGGGCGAAGCGCCGGAGGGCTCGAAGATCCACCAGCAGGGCTTCGGCTGGGCCAACACCAATGAGACCGGCCTCGGCGAGTACACCGTGACCTCCGGCCTCGAAGGCGCCTGGACCCCGACCCCGACCAAGTGGGACAACTCCTACCTCAACACCATCTTCGCCCACCAGTGGGAAGTGAAGAAATCGCCCGCCGGCGCCAACCAGTGGGAGCCGGTCGAGGTCAAGGAGGGCTACTGGGTACCCGACGCCCACGTGGAAGGCAAGAAGAACCCGCCGGTGATGAACACCGCCGACATGGCGATGATCACCGATCCCACCTACCTCGAGATCGCCAAGGACTTCCACCAGAACCCGGACAAGCTCGCCGACGAGTTCGCCCGCGCCTGGTACAAGCTGCTGCATCGCGACATGGGCCCGCGCGCCCGCTATCTCGGCCCGCAGGTGCCCGACGAAGAGCTCATCTGGCAGGACCCGGTACCCGATCATCAGGGGCCGCTGGTCAACGACCAGCAGATCGCCACCCTCAAGCAGCAGATCGCCGACTCCGGCCTCACCGCCAAGCAACTGGTGAGCACCGCCTGGGCCTCGGCCTGCACCTACCGCCAGACCGACCACCGCGGCGGCGCCAACGGCGCGCGTATCCGGCTCGAACCGCAAACCGGTTGGGACATCAACAAGCGCTCCGGCGTGTTCGAGGTGATCGACAAGCTCGAGCAGATCAAGAACGCCTCGGACGCCAACATCTCCCTGGCGGACATGATCGTGCTGGGCGGTAGCGTCGGGGTCGAAATGGCGGCCAAGGCGGCCGGGCACAACGTCACCGTGCCGTTCACCCCGGGCCGCACCGACGCCACCCAGGAAATGACCGAGGTGGATACCATCGCCTACCTGGAGCCGAGGCACGACGCCTTCCGCAACTACATGCAGCCCCAGGCGACCTCCATCCCGGCCGAGCACCTGATGGTGGACCGCGCCTTCATGCTCAACCTCAGCGTACCGCAGATGACCGCGCTGCTCGGCGGCATGCGGGCCATCGGCGTCAACGTGGGTGACAATGACGACGGTATCCTCACCGACCGCCCCGGCCAGCTGACCAACGACTTCTTCGTCAACCTCATCGACATGGGCACCGTGTGGGAGCCCCTCGACGAGAGCGAAGAGCGCTTCGAAGGCCGCCACCGCAAGACGGGCGAGAAGAAGTGGACCGCCACCCGCGTCGACCTCGTGTACGGCTCCAACTCCCAGCTACGCGCCATCGCCGAGGAGTACGCCGCCAACGGCGGTGAAGAGCGCATGATCGACCGCTTCGTGAAAGGGTGGGTCAAGGTCATGGAGAACGATCGCTTCGACCTGCACCGCTGAACGACAGGTCCGCGGCAGTAACGCGGACCTGGTGGGTTTCAAAACTGACTCCGGAGGCTGAGCAACCAGCCTCCGGTTTTTTTATGTCCCGACTCAGATCAAAAGAAGTGGCGCTATCGCCGCCTCATGCTTTCGTTGGCATTGCCCTAAACGTTTCGCTTGGTTACGGTAAGTAAAAAGCCGCAGTAGACGGCTAAGTAACCAAGACGTACACAGGGACTGCCGCACTAAGGATGATGCTCATTATCATCCATTCTGCCAGCAGGGGCGGTAGCGTGCCTAATGGTCTAAATTTCAATTATTTCCTTTCCTATGCGAGAACTGCAGGCTCGATACAAAATCTCGAGGTTATGTTATTTTTATCGACATTATAGTTGTTTAAGAGTGAAGTTGAATTCTAGAAATCAATTCGTTATTTTTACGTTTGATAAGCGTGCCATGTAATATATATGGGATATTAAAAGTGAAAATAGAAGTGAAGAAAGAGTACAAGTCCTTAAGGAATTTCAGCAGCGCTGCATTAAACGATATTTCTATTATTACTGGTTTAAATGGCGCTGGAAAAAGCCATTTTTTACAGGCTATTTTAAATGGTTCTATTTCTGTAGAAGGGATAGAAAAGAATAAAATAATTTTTTTTAATAATTCTTCATTCGCGCTAACAAACGAAAAGGCCGCAAGCTCTAAAACATTAGAGGAAGAATATACTCACTTATTAAGAAGTTTTTCTCAACGCAAGGCTAGCGCTAAAAAAAATGTTGAGGCTCTCATCGATTATGAGAAAATAAAAAATATTTGTCATAGTTGTGAAAAAGGCTTCACGGAACTCACAAGAGAAGATATATCTGATAATACGCTATTTGAGAATTACATGGATGTGATCAGCTCTTATAAAAAGAGTTTGTCAAATTTAACAATAAAGATACCTGAAAAATACACTCATACTTCATATGGACAGTCGCTGTTGCGCTTGGCTTGCAAGATACCATACTCAATTCATGAAGTTAGTGATTCGGAGTTCAAGCGCTTGTTTATTCCTTATTCTTTCTCCAACTATTTACTGCCTAGCGAGCTAGCAAAGACATTTTGGGACTACTACGTCAAATACGACCATAACAAATACATGGAGTATTTAGCAAGCAAAAATGTAACATCCTCAGAAGTGAAGATATTAAATGAAGAGGAATTTGAGAGCCTCTACGGAAGAAAACCTTGGTTATTGATAAATGAAATCTTGGAAGACTTTGATTCTGTTTGCTATCGAGTTAATTCTCCTGAAGGGTTGTCTCGCGATGATAGTTATAAATATTCATTAATAAGCAAGAATAATGCAGGTCTTGCCATTGCGCATGCTGACCTCTCATCGGGTGAGCGTATATTAATGGCGCTGGTGGGTTTAATTTATAGGATGAGGTTAGATAATAATTTGCCAGATTTAATATTGTTTGATGAGGTAGATGCTTCTCTTCATCCTTCGATGATTAAAACATTCTTGAATGTTATAATTGAGAATTTGGTTTCTTTTGGAACAAAAATTATTATTGTGACCCACTCACCATCCATGGTTGCTTTATCACCGGAAGGTAGTGTTTATGTTATGAGTAAAGGTGAGGAGGTTAAGCTTGAGAAAAAGACTAAGCAGAGCGCGCTAAGTATACTAACAGAAGGTTTCGCTACGTTAGACCAGGGGCTGAAAATATTTGATGAATTGGCTCGCGCTGAAGTCACCATTATAACTGAAGGATATAATACAAAATTTATCAAAAAGGCTTGTGAGCTATTGGGGTGTGACGGTATCAATGTAGTTGCGGGAATTGAGCATCTTTCCGGTAAAAATCAGCTTAAGACCTTATATGAATTCCTGTCAAAGGTTCCTCATGATAATAAAGTGTTATTCGTTTGGGATTGCGATGTTGAGTATCAGCTTATAGATAGTAATAATACATATTCGTATGTACTAAAAAGAAACAAAAAAAATGAGCTTATACAAAAGGGTATTGAGAATATGTTTGATGAATGTTTGTTTGATGGTTTTGTGAAAACCATTTCTTTATCAAATGGTGTAATTATACGAGAATTTGATAGCTCAAGGAAAAGGGATTTTGAGACCTTTTTGCTAAATCGTAATGAACTAGAAGATTTCAAAAATTTTGAAGATTTAATAAATAAAATTGAACTGGTTAAGGGGGTGTGTTAGTTGTTGTTATATTTTTAAGTTTTATTTATTTTATAATAATTTGTACAGTGATGGTATTCGCCTGACACATGCCCCCGTGGGCTCCCTATAGTTAAGCAGTGTTCTCTGCCGTTTTCCTGGGTTCCTTCTTCGTTGCTTTGGGGAGTCCTTTTCTTGAAGACGGCATAGGGCATCGCCCCCTTCATGTTGCGGCCCTGATGCGGCCGTTTCGTGTTGTAGGTGACCAGATAGTCGTCCCGATTCTGCTTCATTTCTCCCAAGACCTCGTACCACTTGGCTCGCCCTTGGGTGCGAAAGTATTTGTCAGTATGCGTGCAGCGGAACGACAGCGCTATGCTCCAGGAACGATGTGTTTTGATGAATTCCCTTCGGGAGAGTAAGTGTGTTTTCCATCCGGTCTACAGAGTCTGATACCGAGCTTGTTTTTCTCGGCCATCGCGGTGATTACTTTGATGTTGAGCTGCGCTCTCGCCAGATAAGCGCGGCACGGGAAGTATGGGCATATACGGATGCGTATGGCCTGGCTGATCTTTTTGAATTTCTAGCTAAGCAATCTCGACCATGGCGAAGTGCTGAAGCTTGGTCCTCGATAGAAGGAGAGTTTTCCTGAGCGCTACCTGTAGCAGTACTGGTGTAGTTTCTTTCGAAGTGAAACTATGCCATTTTGGTACGTCTGAAGAATGGGAGCTACGCAAGCGCATCAGCAGCGAGTTTGGTCAGCTACCACGATTTGCCGAGATGGCTAGAGCGTTTTTTGGACCCTCACCAGAGTAATGGCCTGCGCTGTACTAGAAGTAGCAGTAACTAGCGACAAGGGTAACTATACAGTGATCATCCTCCAAGACGGGCGCTTGCGGCTGGATCGTGAGCGCTTGAAGCAGCACCGCAAGCGGCTGGGCCTGAGTCAGGAGGCGCTGGCCGAGTACTGTTTTGATCGGCGCTTGTGTGTCTCCATCGCTTCCATCAAGCGGGCGGAGAGTGGCAAGGCGGTGCTGTATCGTACCGCGCGCCATCTGGCCGAGATCTATGAGGTCGAGGTAGAGGTCGAGGTCGAGGAGCTGTCGGTGAAGGCAGAAGAGCCCAAGCGTTAGGAGATTTGAAATAAACTTATGAGTGACCTGATCGACGCTATTCACAGGCTGCGTTCTCCCCGAAAGCTACTCCAGGTAGCCGAAGCTGCTAAGCAGCGAATGGCGGACCTTGGTTTCTCGTCTGGAGCCACAGATCTAGTCGGGCAGTACGCAGAGCTGTTAGTTCAAACCCACTTCGGCGCCCGCCGATCAGCTAACTGCACAGCCGGCTGCGACCTTGTAACGAACAATGGTCTCAAGATTGAGGTCAAGGGCCGGGTTGCCAGGCGCGATGGCTATGTACCTCGCACAGATATTCGTAGCACCACGGTGGATGGGCACCAATTCGACTATCTAGTCTATGTTGTGTTTCGGCGAGACTACAGGATCGAACGGGCGTATGGGATCCCCATACATGTTTTTAAGAAGGTCGCCTCGCTGGTACAGCACAACAATAGCTTGCCAAAGTGGCGCTTCCGAGCGACAGTCGACTTGCTGGCCGCTCCTGGGGTAGATGATCTCACAGAAGATCTCCAAAAAATATTGAAAATCAGTACTTTGGAATAAAGAGCTCCTTGGGGCTAGCGGGATATTCAAGAGAAGGACATGGGCAGCCATAGCCGTAGAGGCAAATGACAACTGCCTAACCAAGTGCTTCACCTAACGGATCCGCGTATCTGAGCTTGCGCGTTAGCCCATTCCTCCTCTTATGTTCCATAAACGTAGGAAAAGCATCTAACAGTGATCATCCCCCAAGATGGGCGCTTGCGGCTGGATCGTGAGCGCTTGAAGCAGCATCGCAAGCGGATGGGCCTGAGTCAGGAGGCGCTGGCCGAGTACTGTTTTGATCGGCGTTTGTGCGTCTCCATCGCTTCCATCAAGCGGGCGGAGAGTGGCAAGGCGGTGCTGTATCGTACCGCGCGTCATTTGGCCGAGATCTATGAGGTCGAGGTCGAGGAGCTGTCGGCGGAGGCCGAGGAGGCTGCCGTTGTCGCTGCCGATATCGAGGAGATGGAGAGTGCCCGCGTACTGATCCAGTTGCACGCCGTGGCGGCCGATCCCTCGGCGTTGGCGAGCTGGGTCAGCATTTTGGCGGCAGCCTGGAGGAAGGAGGCACGGCGCTGTTCGGCCTGCCCCGGGCTTACCGTAGCGATGCGCAGCGCGGCTTGTTGTGTGCCGCCACCCTGGTGGAGCAAGGGGTGGCCCGCGGCGTTTATCTTCAGGCAGGCCACTGAATGCGATAAGTAATAAAAAAGCTACCGTCACGGTAGCTTTTGTCGGTAAAGAGCAGTCTAACTTATTTTTTTGAGGATTTGCTAGGTTTTAATTCCGGGGTATTTCCCGGTGTGTTTTTATTGTCACGTCGACGTTGGTCAAGTTTCCCTGTTGATTTAGCAGTTGGTTTTGGGCCTGGTTTAAGAGCCATGGTGGTTTTCCTTATGTGTTTGAGAGCAAGCCTCTCATGTGTCAATGTACCTGTATTGATGCATGTGTCAATAGGCACGAGATGGATGCAGTAATGGTTTCCGTCTGACCCACACCCCGTGGGCTCCCTATAGTTAAGCAGTGTTTTGTGCCGTTTACCTGTTTTCTTTCTTTGTCGTCTTGGGAAGCCCTTTCTTGAAACGTCATAGGGTGTCATCCCCATCATGCTTCGCCCTTGGTGCGGGCGTTTTGCATTGTAGGTGGCCAGATAGTGTCCTTCTGGTCCTGCTGTATCTCTTCTAGGGCATCTCACCAATGGTTGGCAGCGACGACGCTAAGCGACGTGCCACCAACTTTCAGACCGGCTTTCAGGTACGTATAAGTTACCGGCGCTCTATTCTCTCTCGATGCCTCAATTACAGGAGCCAACTTGCGTTTCGGCTACCAGCGTTCGCGGCCGGCGCAGATTGACGATCTGCAGAAGAGCACCCAGCGCTGCTACACCGCCAGCGCATGCTGCCAGTGACCAGACAGGTAGCTGCAGCAGCAGTACGAAGCCTCCGCCTGCTGCACCAATGGCGCTGCCCAAGTACAGCGCTGATTCGTTCAGGGCAATGGCTAGATTGCCGTCGCCCTTAGCTTGGCGGGCCCGGATAAGTTCGTTGTTTTGTGGCACTTGCAAGGCCCAACCAACGGCTCCCCAAAGAACGATCGGTAGCATCACCAACCAAGTACTTAGCGCAGCCGTAAGCGGTAGAACGAATAATGATACTGCAAGAATCAACATAATGGCAAAGGTCACATTTGGCCCCTTTAGACGATCTACCAGTGGCCCGACCAAGAAGCTGCCGAGTACACCGCCAATGCCCCAGACCCAGAGATAGGGTGTGACTGAGCGCACGGCGCCATAGGCCGGGTCAGCCAATAGCGGAGCGATGAAGGTGTACATGCCTAGGCTGGCAATGGCCGCAAGCAGGGAGACTGTAAGAATGACAAGCACATGGCCGTCGCTGAGAATCGTCAGCTTCTGTCTTAACGAGCTGGCTGTCGCTACAGGCAGGGCTGGAAGTTTTAGCAGCAAGCCGACAAAGGCAATCAAGCCGAGTAGGGCGACAAGCCAAAGCGCCGATTGCCATCCCATCTGCTCGGCAAACAACAGGCTGAGCGGTACGCCAAGCACCACACCGCTGGCCATGCCGCCCATAATGATTGCAATGGCCTTACCGCGGTGTTCTGGGGTGGAAACTGCCGCTGAGGCACCAATGCCCATGGCCAGGTATACGCCGGCACCTACACCCGCAATGGCGCGCCAGATCATTAGCACAGTGAAGTTTTCGGCCAGTGCGCTCGCGGCATTGGCGATGACGAACAGGCCTAGAGACAAGAGCAGGCCGGCACGCTGTCGATGGGCTGGGGTCAAGGCAACAAAAATTGGAGAGCCCAGTCCATAGGCGAGGGTGAAGGCAGTAACCAATTGTGCAGCCATCGACACGGATACCGCGAATGAGGCTTCGATCATAGGAATCAGCCCAGCGGTAACGTAGGAGGCCATGCCGAGGGCAAAGGCTCCCAAGGCTATTAGGTAAACGGAAGATTGGTTAGGAGTATTCATACTCATTGCTCACTTGGGTTCCAGGTAATATTTAAGGGAAAGGATGTGGCCCCGAGTCAGGACCACATCGCGTGAGGGCTAGAGTTCGAGACTCACGTCGTACTCGTTCAGCCAACTGTTGAGGCCGACCGCCAACTCCATGCCCATGCGCTCGTACATGGGCGAGACGCTACCGAGCGGCTTGGCAAGTGTTTGCTGGATTCGGCCTCTGTCGAGGAGCGGCGTCACCGGCGCGTTTCGATCAGCTTGGATGGCGGCTAGGGCATCGCGTAGGGCCTGTTCATAGGCAGGGTCTTGGGTCGAGGGGTAGGGGCTCTTGACCCGCTCGCTGATCGACTTCGGCAGCAGGTCGCGAGTCGCTGCGCGCAGGATGCTTTTCTCCCGCCCGTCGAAGGCCTTCATCGCCCAAGGAATGTTGAAGGCATACTCGACCAGCCGGTGGTCGCAGAAGGGCACCCGCACCTCGAGGCCGACGGCCATGCTCATGCGGTCCTTGCGATCCAGTAGGGTCTGCACAAAGCGCGTCAGGTTGACGTAGCTCATCTGGCGCATACGCTGGTCTATCGTACTTTCGGTCGGCAGTACCGGTGCTTCGGAGATCGCTTGGGAGTAGCTGTCATGCAGGAAATTCTGCATGTCCAACTGTGCTAACAGTCCCTGATCGAACAGAGGCTTACCGTCGAAATATTTGCCCGTGACTGAGGTCAGCCAGGGAAAGGTGTGGGCCTGGATCGCCTCAGGGTCGTGGAACCAGCGGTAGCCGCCGAATACCTCGTCCGCGCTTTCCCCGGACAGTGCCACTGTCGATTGCCGGCGCACCTCCTGGAACAGGCGGTAGAGCGACGGCCACATGTCCCCCCAGAAGGCCGGAGGCAGGTCGAGGGCGCGAACGATCTGCGCACGTAGCGCTGGGTCGGCCAGTTCGCGACTGTCGAGGACAATTTCCTGGTGACTGGAGCGGATCTTCTCCACTAGATCACGGACAAATGGGGCATCCGGCGTGCCGCGCACGGCGTCGCTGGTGAAGCCGCTGCCGTGATCAACGAAGTCGACGGAAAAGGAGCGAATGTTCTCCTTGCCGGCTGCCAGCAGTTTCTTCGAAGCCAGCGCGGTGATGATTGAAGAGTCGAGCCCGCCTGAGAGCAGGCTGCATAGCGGTACGTCAGCGATTATCTGGCGCTCGACGATGTCCTCCAGCAGGTCGCGGGTATGGCGAATGGTCTCGTCCAACGAGTGGCTATGCTCACGTGCTTCCAGCTTCCAATAGTGGCGGCGGTATAGGCCTTGGCGGTTGATTCGCACTACCTCGCCTGGCATCACTTCGTTCATGCCGGCGAATACGGCATGCCCCGGCGTTTTCACCATTTCCAGAATTTCTCGCAGGCCATCGGCGCGCACTTTACGCGGCACCAGGGGATTGGCCAGCAGAGCCTTGGGCTCGGAGCCGAATACCACACCGTCGGAGGTTTGGAAGTAGTACAGTGGCTTGACACCCATGCGATCGCGAATCAGCAGTAGTTCTTGGATGCGCAGATCCCAAATGGCGAAGGCATACATGCCATTGAGACGATCCACGCAGGCTTCGCCCCATTCCACATAGGCGCGTAGAACCACTTCGGTATCACTGCGGGTCTCGAACTGGTGTCCGAGTTGCTGCAGCTCGGTGCGCAGCTCTCGGAAGTTGTAGACCTCGCCGCTGTAGGGGATAGCGGCCACTTCGCGCAGGCCGCCGTGCATGGCTGTCATTGGTTGACGGCCACCTTCCAAGTCAATGATCGACAGGCGTCGGTGTCCTAGGCCGACTGGACCGTCGATCCACAGCCCACCGGCATCCGGTCCGCGCAGGGCCATAGTGTCGGTCATGCGTTGGAGGGTGCCGCGTTGCGTTTCCATGTTCTGGCTGTAGGACAGCCATCCAGTGATTCCACACATAGTCTTTCTCCTTGTGAGTGAGCTATCCAAGGCTTTCCAAGTCGCTGTCCTCGGCCAGCAGCACGCGCGTTTCGCCATGGACGTAGCGAACCGGTGGTGGGGTTTGGGCGTGGTTGTCGAGCTCGTTAAGCAGGCGCTGTAGCTCCATGGCGGTTTCGAGATCGGCGAAGGCTTGGGGTGGTTGCTCCTTGAGTGCCACTGCGTGAACCACCTGCCGGCATAGACGCGAGAGTTTGTGCAGAGTGTCGAGTCCAGGCTCGTCAGGGGCGGCTGCGAACTCGTGCAGCAAGTCCTCGGTTCCATTGGCGTTGCGTGTCCAGATTCGAAGCTGGTCGTGGTCCCAGCGCGGCGTGTCGAACACTAGGCGTGCGTGTATTAGCCGGGTATCGCGATCGACGAAGCTGAAGTCCACCGTGCGCTGGCGTGCGATGTTGACGAAGCTGGCGTAGCCGGTGACCTGCGCCTCACCCAGACTGGCGGTGAGCTGCACGGTGTCGAGCACCTCGCTGCCGGAGATCGAGAAGTCCGAGCGCACACCGAGTACGCCATGCAACTTGAGCTGGCCGGCGCGTGGGCAGATCCAGCCGAGTAGATCCAGTGCATGGATCACTTCGCTGGTCACACCGCAGGTGGGGCGGTAGTCGTTGATGCGATCCTTGCCCCAGTGGAAGCTGGCGCGCACCAGTTGCCAGTCGTTGCGTTCGACCCACTCGCGCAATTGCCGGCTGACGTCCGAGTAGCGCTCCACCAGATCCAGGGCAAAGCCACTGATGTGCTCCAGTGCGCCTAGCAGCTGGTCCAGATTGTCCTGCGGCGTAACCAGCGGCTTCTCGCAGATCACGAAGCTCCGGTAACCGGCCAGCTGTTGCAGCACTGACGCATGGCTGTGATCGTTGACGCTGACCACGACGATATCCGGCGCGAACTCCTGCAGCGCCCGGCCGACGCTATCGAAATAGGGCAGCTCGGTCGGTTTCTGCTGGCGCCCGACGTAGGCCAGCGACAGTGGCAAGCCAGTGCTCGCGGCGATATGTTCGAAGGCGCGTCGGTAGCGGTTGCCGGCATAACCTAGACCGATGATAAGGATTTTCATGCCGAGGCCTCCTGACGGATCAGCAGGCGCTCGTCGCTGATGACGAAGCCCAGTGTCTGGTACAGCTTGTCGGCAGCCTCGGTGCTCTGAAGCACCACGGAGCCTACGCTGCAGCTGGCGAACCAGCGCAGCAGGTTCTGCATCAATTGCCGGGCTATGCCACGGTTACGCCATTGCGGCTCCACCACCACCGACTGTACCCAGCCGGACAAGCCGTTAAGGCATCCGGGAGCTGGTGCACGTTGATCGATAATCGCGGTTGCACAGCCAAGCACTTCACCAGTTTCCTTGTGTTCTGCGGCTAGAACATGCACGCAATTGCTTGTGTTTAAGTGGCTGCTCAGCCAAGTGCGGTAAGCCGCGCGCCAGCGCATTGAGTCTTCTGGTGTCTTGCTCGAATACATGGCTTCAGTGCCATCCAGCAAGTAAGCACGCAGCTCCACTAGCCTGTTCAGGTCGGCCACCATCGCAGGGCGCACGATAAGGAAGGGCAGATCCATCAGGCCACCTCCGCGCTGAACACTTGGGACGCAAGCGGAATGGAGAAATGCTCGAATGTCTCGCGTAGTGATACCGCCAAATGCTCGATTTGAGCGTCGCTGTGGTTCGGTGTGGCATTCACGCGGAAGCGCTCGGTACCTACCGGTACCGATGGATAGTTGATCGGCTGCAAGTACACACCGTGGGTATGCAGTAAGCGTTCAGCCGCAGATTTGCAGCGCTTCGCCTCGCCCACCAGCACCGGTAGTACGTGCGTCTGTGAGCAGGGCATGACTGGGATGTCATGTTGTTGGAGGTATGCGCGCAGCTTGGCCGTTTGAGCGTGCAACCGCTCCCGCTCCGCACTGTTGGCCTTCAAATGCTCGACACTGGCCAGGCAACCAGCGGTTATTGCCGGAGGAAGCGAGGTGGTAAAAATGAAGCCCGTAGCGAAGGAGCGCACGGCATCGACAAGCACATGAGTCGAGGCGATATAGCCACCAATTACCCCAATGGCCTTGGCCATGGTACCTTGAATAATATCTACTTGATCGGTAAGGCCGCGTTCAGCCGCTATGCCCGCGCCACGAGGGCCGTACATGCCAACGGCATGTACTTCGTCGAGGTAGGTGAGCGCGTTGTAGTGCTTGGCAACGGCGACGATCTCTTCGATGGGGGCGATGTCTCCGTCCATCGAATAAACTGACTCGAACACCACAAGCTTTGGTCGATCCAGTTGATAGCTGGACAGTATCTGCTCTAGATGGGCTACGTCGCTATGACGGAATATCTGGCGCTCGTTGGGCGTAGAGCGGATGCCGTTCACGATAGAGGCGTGATTCAGTTCGTCGCTGATCACCACGCAGTTGGGAATGCGGCGTAGAAGGCATTGGATGGTTGCGTCGTTGGAGCCGAAGCCGGTAGGGAAAACCAGAGCAGCTTCCTTACCGTGCCAGTCGGCGAGGCTTGCCTCCAGGCGTGCGTACACTTCGTGAGACCCACCAATATTGCGTGACCCGCCTGAGCCGGCGCCATAGACCCCTAGTGCCCTGTGCATCTCGGTAAGTACGCACGGATGCTGGGACATGCCCAGATAGTCGTTACTGCACCAGATAACTACGGGTTCTGGGTGATGATCGCTCAGCCTGGCTAACGGGTACTGGCCGCAGAGGCGGCTTAGGGTGGTGAAGGTTCGATACTGATTGGAGGACTTCAGAGTCTCTAGCTGATCGCGAAGAAGTGATTGGTACATCCTGTTGACCCCTTTGCAGATTGATGACACATCAATGTGTAAACTCTTAATCAAGCAAGAGTCCTGGCCCGGGTTCGTCAGCCAGGAATGGGTATTCTTCTTCGGTTTTTCGAAGGGTACAATTTGACCGTTTATGCTATTACTTGAGGTAACCGTATGAGCGCACCTCAGACACCCTCCCAACACACCCGAGCAGAGCTGGCTGACTTTCTTCGTAGCCGCCGTGAGCGAATCTCACCGAAAGAGGTGGGATTGCCTGCTGGCGGCCGGCGGCGCACACCGGGGCTGCGCCGCGAAGAGGTGGCAGCCTTGGCTGGGGTTGGCTTGTCTTGGTACACGTGGCTGGAGCAAGGGCGGGATATTAAGGCATCTTCTGCTTTTCTCGATAACCTCTCACGAGTGCTCAAGTTGGATGAGACTGAGCGCCGTCACCTTTTCTTGCTAGCTCATCAGCGGCTGCCACCGGAGCTAGGCCATGCCATTTGTGTGGTTCCACCGTTGATAAATCGGTTGATAAATGACATCCCTTCACGACCTTCCTATGTACTTAATCTGCGCTGGGATGTGTTGATTTGGAATTCAGCCGCAGACCGGGTGTTTGGTTTTTCAAGTCGCCCCGCCGATAGGCGAAATCTTTTATGGATGCTGTTTACTAGCCCCGGCATGCGTGAGCTTTTTTCTCCTTGGGATGAGCAGGCGCTACAGATTTTATCGAGCTTCCGTCGTGACTTCGTGCGTGCCATACATGATACTGATATCACCGGCTTGGTGGCGGAACTAGAAAACGTATCACCTGATTTCAAGGCCTGGTGGCAACAGCAGGATATCCATGGTCCATGCCAAGGCATTCGCCACTTGCAGATACCCACGGTTGGACAAGTGGAGTTCGAGCATACTTCATTGTCTATCGACGAAGACCGCCACCTGCGCCTTGTGTACTACGCAGCAAAGGAAGGTAGGCCTGAGAGTCGAGATTTTGAGCAGTGGTTACAACAGGAGCCGGTGCAGGAAAACTCGTGACCGCTTTGCTTTTCAGTGGCCGACTGTCAGTGCAAATACCGTCACAAACAAGGCGCACCATTCGTGGCTTTCGACCGCTGGGAAGCCAACTCACTGCGGGGCTCGCCGCCCGCGTGCTTTGCGTTAGGTTAGGGGGGAAATATGGAGCAAGGCCAGCTAATACATGCGATCGGCTGGAGCCTGGGAGTTTTCCCGGCCATCGCCGTCATGATATTTGCCTACTACAACCGAGGCGAGTTGTGGCGGATCAGTAATCTCTTGAGCGCGCTGCTCTTGATTGGTCTTGCTGTTATGATGGTGGGTCTGCTGGGAGATTTGGTTGCAACTGCAGAGCATCTTCACTCCAGTGGGAGAATCGAGCAGGGCGTGTTCCAACAGCTTCAGACATCCGGAGCAATCTGGCTGTTGCTGTTCCCGGCTGTGGTTGGCGGAGTCGGAGTTAATCTACTATCTAGCTTTCTCACTTCCAAAAAGCCATAAAAGGAAAAGAAGCAAAGAACGTAGACGCTTGTCCTTTGATCAACAAAAAATGCCTAACGAGGCGCTGTAGTCGACGGCTTCGCAGTGGCTGAGCTGCAACGTTAGCCTCATCCCGACGGATGGCGTACCACTCGGACGTTCTTCAATAGTGCTTTTTGAAATTTGTGACCGCCAAGGAAACAACAGTGATCATCCCCCAAGACGGGCGCTTGCGGCTGGATCGTGAGCGCTTGAAGCAGCATCGCAAGCGGCTGGGCCTGAGTCAGGAGGCGCTGGCCGAGTACTGTTTTGATCGGCGCTTGTGTGTCTCCATCGCTTCCATCAAGCGGGCGGAGAGTGGCAAGGCGGTGCTGTATCGTACCGCGCGCCATCTGGCCGAGATCTATGAGGTCGAGGTCGAGGAGCTGTCGGCGGAGGCCGAGGAGGCGGCCGTTGTCGCTTCCGATATCGAGGAGATGGAGAGCGCCCGCGTGCTGATCCAGCTGCACGCCGTGGCGGCCGATCCCTCGGCGCTGGCGAGCTGGGTGCAGCATTTCGGCGGCAGCCTTGAGGAAGGGGGCACGGCGCTGTTCGGGCTACCCCGGGCTTACCGCAGCGATGCGCAGCGCGGCCTGCTGTGTGCCGCTACCCTGGTGGAACAGGGGGGGGCGCGTGGCGTTTATCTTCAGGCCGGCCATTGGCCTACGGCTACGCCGCTTTCCATGTCGGGTGGGCAGAGCGGTGTGTGGGTCGAGCGTGGCGTGGCGGTGCAGTTGGCGGAGCGCTTCGTTTTCGATGACGAAGGCGGCGAGTGGCTGCGCTATCGCCAACCCCGTGACGAGGCTCATGACGCTCGCTTCGAGCTGGTGGGGCGCCGGGTACAGCTAGGCCAGCTGCAAGCCATCCTGGAGAGCACCCAGGCCTACCAGGCCGGCCATCTGATCTATATCCGCGGTGTGGCCGGCATCGGCAAGACGCGCCTGAGCGCCGAGTTTGCCGAAATGGCCGCGGCCCATGCCGATCATCACCAGGCCGAGGTGCTGGATTTCGGTACCCGTGCCGACGAAGGCCCGCTGATGCAGCTCGCGCGTTCGCTGCTGCAAACCTCCGCCGAGGCGAAAGCGGAAATTCTGGACGAGGCTCTCCTACTGGCCCGTCTCTCGGCGCTGCGCCTGCCGATGGATCACGCCATGCTGCTGCGTCCGCTGCTGGGCTTGCCTCAGCCGGAGGAGGCGCAGTCGCTCTATGCCGCCATGACCCCCGCGACCCGCAGCCAGCGCTTGGTGCTGGCACTGCGCGATCTGCTCCTGGCGCGCTCCATTCATCGCCCGCAACTGGTGGTGGTGGAGGACCTGCACTGGGCCGACGAGGCGCTGCTGGCCACGCTCACCGGGCTGCTGCAGGGTACCCAGGAAGCGCCGGTGATCTGGCTGTTCACCTCGCGCCTGGAGCAGGACCCGCTGGAGAGCCGCCTGCGCCCGCAGCTGCCGGAGCTGCCGCTCACCCTGATCGAGTTGCCGCCGCTGCGCCCGCAGGAGGCCGAGGCCCTGGTGGCCAGCTACGGCACGGTGCCCGCCGAGCACGCCGCCCGCTGCGTGACCCAGGCTCAGGGCAACCCGCTGTTCCTGACTCAGTTGCTGCTGTTCCATCCTCATCGCAGCCTGCCGGCCAGCCTCGCCAATCTGGTACAGAGCAAGCTGGATCAGCTCACCGATCTGGATCGTCGGGCCATGTGCATCGCCGCGGTGATGGGGCAGCGCTTCTCCCTGGCCTCGCTGCAGGAGGTGCTGGGGCAGGCCGATTATCAGCCCGAACTGCCCCAGCGCTACAGCCTGGTGCGTCCGCTGGAAGAGGACAGCTACCGCTTCGTGCACGACCTGATCCTGCAAGGCATCTACGAGGGGATTCCCAAGATCCAGCGCGATCGCCTGCATCTGCGCCTGGCCGCGCTCTACGGCGAGGCGGAGCCGGGCTTGCGGGCGCGCCACCTGCATCGCGCGCGCTCGCTGGAGGCACCGAATGCCTTCCTGCAAGCGGTGGCGGCGGAAATGGCCCGCTATCGGCACGAGGAAGCCATGGCGCTGCTGAGGGATTGCCGCGCCATTGATTATGCGCCGAAGGATGAGTACCGGCTGATGCTGCTGCAGGGCCAGGTGGCGATGGCTACCGGGCAGATCCAGGCGGCGCGGGAGCACTTCGAGGCGGCACGTACCTTCGCCCGGGAGGAGCATCAGCGCATCACGGCCGATCTGTGGCTGGCCCGGGTGCTGAACATGCTCGATGCGCTGGCGGCGGAGGAGGCGATACTCGACGGCCTGCTGCCCCTGGCCGAGGCGCTGGAGGACCCCTTGCCCCTGGCCGAGGCGCTCTATCTCAAGGGCAATCTCTATTTCCCCCGGGGCGACTTTACCACCAGCCGCGCCTATCACACCCGCGCCCTGGAGCAGGCCCGCCGTGGCGGCGGCGTCCGCACTGAGATCCAGGCCCTGAGCGGGCTGGGCGATGCCCACTATGCCGAGGGGCAGATGCTCAGTACCCTCGAGCTGTTCGACCACTGCGTCACGCTGTGCCGAACCCATGGCCACGCCGATCTGGAGGCCTCCAACCTGTTCATGCTGGGTACCGCCCGCATCTACGCCAACCAGACCGAGGCGGCGCTGGCCGACTGTTTCGATGCCGCCGAGCTGGGCAAGCGGGTCGGCAATCGGCGTGCCGAGGTGGTGGCGCGGCTCACGGCGGGGTGGATTCTGCTCTCCCAGGGCGAGCCGCAAGCGGCAGACGAGCAGATCGAACAGGCGCTGACGGTGGCGCGTGGCCTGGGCTCCGGTCGCTTCGAGGCGTTCCTGCTGGAGAGTCGTGCCCGGGTCGAGTTGATCACCGGGCGCCTGGCCGAGGCGCGAGCCAGCATTGAGCGTGCCTGGCAGCTGGTCGAACAGCACGGCCTGAAGGCCTTTATCGGCCCCTGGGTGTTGGGCACCCGGGCGCTGCTGGAAGAGCAGGTCGAGACGCGCCTGGCGACGCTACAAGAGGGCGAAGCGCTGCTGGATGCCGGCTGCGTGGGGCACAACGGCTATCGCTTCCTGATCGCGGCGGCGGAGGTCAGCCTGCTCGACGGGCGCCCCGAGGCGGCCCGCCACTACGCCCGGCGCCTGACCCAACTGATGGGGGCGGAGCCCTGTGCCTGGGGCGAGCATCACCGCGCCTTGATCGAGGCCCACGCCGCTTGGCTGGAGAGCGGGGGCGAGCATGGCGAGGTGGGCGGCGAGTCGAGCGCTCAGGCCGCCCTAGAGGCTTGCTGGCAGCAGGGTGAAGCCGCCGGTCTGCGGATGACTCTGCCTTGTCTGGCTGCTGGGCGGCGCTAAGCGCAGGGGATTGGCCCGGCGCTCCGGTGCCGCCAGCAGCAGCGCGACGAGATGCGCCGACTGCTCCAGGCACTGCTCCTGCAGGCCGGCACCGCGCGTCCAGCCGCCGGCGAACAGCAGCGGGCAGACGTCCTGCCGGCCTTCGAAGCGCTTGCGCGCGGTGCTCTGGTTGTAGCGCTCTATTTCCGCCTGCGCCTCGAGGCACTCGGCATCCAGCACGTTGTGCTTGAACAGGGTCCAGGCCTTGGCTTCCAACGCGCTCTCCATCGGCGGCAGCCGGTCGCGGTAGCCAGACTCGCCGGGGGCAACACCCGCCAGCGCTACCGGGGCGTCTAGCGGCGCGGGGTGGCGGTCGAGCATCTCGCTGCGGGGAATCCGGTTCAGGTCATCCACTAGGGAGACGAAGTACTGCGGCAGGCCCGCCCGGTCGTAGCAGGGGTTCTCGGCATCGTTCTGATGGCGATTCGCCACATAGTCGATGCGGTAGGGGAAGAAGGTGTCTTCGGGGTTGCGCACCTCGATGTTGTAGGTGCGCCACAGGTTGCGATTGGGAGGTAGCCGAGCGGCGGATGTGTGGCAGACCCCGAAGCTGCGGGTGTAGCGCACCTTGCCGAGAATGTGCTGCAGCTCCCGCTGGGTCTCGCTCAGGCCATCGCCGAAGGTCAGCAGCGGCAGGGCGTCTTCGGCATGGGTGGCCATGATCAGCAGGTCGGCTTCCCAGCGGCGCTCGCCGGGCGCACGCTCCGTCAGCGTCACGCCCTGGGTCGAGAGGCTGGCTTCCACCTCGATACCGCGCAGGATCTTGACCTGCGGCCCCGGTGTCAGCGGATTGACCAGATGTGCCGCCAGCGCCTCCAGCCAGTGCTGGGCGCCATGCTCGAAGTAGCGGCGGTCCGGCGGTGAACCGCCTTCCTGAATGCGGTAGTACTCGAAGGGCGCCTGCAGCGGCATGCCGCCCGGGCCGCGGTCGTCGGCGAAGTACATGGCCGAGATGCGGGGATAGTAGATGCTGTGGCGAATGCGCTCCAGTCGGGCCGATAGCTCGGGGTCGTCCCAGTCGATGGTAGCGCTCAACTGCTCCGCCGCTTCGCCCAGCATCTCGGCGGGTGCGGCCACGCAGCCATCGAAGAAGTCGTCCACCGTATAGCGCGGGGTAATGCGCCGGCTCTCCACCAGATTGATGGCGCTGCGGTGAACCACGGCGATCAGCACTGCCAGCCGGCCCCCATCGACCAGGCTCAGCTCATGGGCCGGGTCGCTCACGCCGCGTACCAGATCCCGGTCATCGGTGAGGGCCATGCTGCCGTCGCGGCTGAAGTAGCACTCGCTGTTTTCCAGCGGCTTCATGCGCTCCAGCTCACCGATCTCGGCGAGTATCGTGCGCAGGCGGTGGTAGGTGGCCAGATTGACGTCATTCACCCCCAGGTCGGCCCAGCGGCGGTAGGGCGTCTCGGGCTTGCCCGGCATGCGCCGGTTGCCCAGGTCGACCCACACCGTCTCCGCGTTGCCGCCCAGGGTGGCCTTGCGCTCGAACAGCGTGACCTCGATCTGCCGGGCCGCCTCGCTGCCGAACTTCTGTAGGTAGTAAGCCAGCGACAGGCCGGAAACCCCGCCGCCAATGATGGCGACCCGCAGCGGTGCATGGTCCATGATGACGCCCCCAGTCGTTGTTTTCCTAAGAATCCCTCAAGAGGATGGTGTAACCAAGGGGGTGAGACGAGGTGATACCGAAGTGATCCGTTGCGCTTCGTGGGGCTGATACCGGCGTTCGTGGTGATACCGAGCTGATGCGGTCGGTATGAGATTCCTCAACTGGAATGACTGGGGCAGTAAGCCGCGGTCGAGGTCCGACCGCCATTTCCAGAACAACATACGAGGTATCACCCCATGAACGCTCCGCAAACCATCGACAAGCAGCTGATCGCCCACGACTTCCGTGTCGCCATGCATGGCAAGCTCGAGCCCGAGAAGATCGACGATGTCGCCCAGACACTGGTTGCTTCCGAAACGGCCTATCCCGCCAACGGCAGCGTGGCCAGCCTGATCTTCTATCTGAAGTTCCAGGTCAATATCACCAATGGCGGCAAGACCTTCGACGGCAATGCTGGAGGCGCCTCCTCACCGGGCGGCGGCGCACTCTTCGGGCACGTCTACACCAACGACCTCGAGCGGCTCTATCGCGACACCGTGAGCTTCGAGTTCCAAGGCACACCGGTCTACCTGAGCATCCTGTTCTTCGACAGCCACAGCAAACTGCTGGGCCACTTCCAGTCGGGGGCAGTTTCCACCGTCACCGGTGTTGGAGGTGGCAAAGGAAAGTGGCATTGAGAACGATTGAGAGACGGTATTTGCATTGACCAAGCCCCTGAGCCAGCCCACCTGACTCAGGGGTTTTTCGTTTCTCTTGCTTGTCGTCAGTACAACATACGCAGTCGTGTGGTTCGGTCGGCCGGCGGCACTCACTCTCCTTTGTAAGCTATTTCTTACATTCTTATCAGCGAAGCGCCACAGATACGCCTGGCTGCGATTGGTATGCTTTGCTGCGCGAAAATGCGCGTATACGCAAAACGACCAATAACATCGAGTACTTCCAGCCGCAGGGAGGCGACATGGCCAAGGCCACCGGTTTGCATTTCACTCTGACCTTGCCCGATACCGAGGGCCTGGCGGTCATCGAGTTCACCCACCGGGAACGGCTCTCCGCCCCCTTCGAGCTCACGGTGCGCTTCGCCAGCCGTAACGGCAGCCTCTCTGCTCGCGACATTCTCGACCGCGAGGCCACCCTGACGATCTGGCAGGACGACGAGATGCTGCGCCAGGTGAACGGCATCGTCAGCGAGTTCGCCCGTGGCGACCGCGGCCACCGCCACACCTTCTACCGGGTCGAGATCCGTCCCGCCCTGTGGCGCCTCGGCCTGCGCCAGAACTCGCGCATCTTCCAGGAGGTCTCGCCGCTCACGGTGCTCAACACCCTGTGCGACGAGCACGGCCTGACCGATCTCGCCTTCGCCGCCACCCGTGAACCCGAGCCTCGGGAGTACCTTACCCAGTACCGTGAAGACGATCTCGCCTTCGTCGAGCGCCTGGCCGCCGAAGAGGGGCTGTTCTACTTCCATGAGTTCTTCGAGGTCGGTAGCGACGAGGAGGCCCGCGCCGCCCACCGCCTGGTGTTCGCCGATGCGCCCCAGGTGCTGAGCCACCTGGGCGAGCGCACCTACCACGGCCGCGCCGGGGGCACACCACCGGCGCGTCACGTGCGTAAGCTGCAGCAGCATGCCCGGGTCGCCCCGGCCTCGGCCACGCTCAAGGACTACTCGTTCAAGAAACCTGCTTACGGACAACTGCACGACCACGCCGCACGCGATCTTGAAGCTCACGGCCAGCGAAGCGACTACGAGCACTACGACTACCCCGGGCGCTACAAGGCCGACGCCTCCGGCCAGGCCTTCACCCGCATTCGCCTCGAAGCGCTGCGCCGCGGCGCCAACACCGCCGACGCAGAGAGCGACCTGCCCGAACTCGCCCCGGGCACCCGGTTCACGCTCACCGACCACGATCTGGATGACCTCAACCGCGACTGGCAGGTGCTCGGCGTCATTCACCACGGCAAGCAGCGCCAGGCGCTGGAAGAGGACGGCTTCGTTCAGGGAAGCGAGCAAACCGATCAAAGTGATGGCCTGCGGGGTCGGGCAGGCTCGGAAGCCATGACCCAGTACCACAACGAGCTGGTCCTGATGCCCGCCGACCAGGCCTGGCGCCCCGAGCCCAAGCCCCGCCCTCGGGTCGACGGCCCTCAGATCGCCTTCGTCGTCGGTCCTGAAGGTGAAGAGATCTACTGCGACGAGCACGGCCGGGTCAAGGTGCAGTTCCCTTGGGATCGCTACGCTGAGCCTAATGAAACAGCGAGTGCTTGGATTCGTGTCAGCCAGGACTGGGCCGGCGGCGGCTACGGCAGCATGGCGATTCCGCGGATTGGCCATGAGATCCTCGTCAGCTACCTGGAGGGCGACCCCGATCAGCCGCTGATCACCGGGCGAATCTACAACGCCGTCAGCACACCGCCCTACGAACTGCCGGCGAACAAGACCCGTACCGTCATCCGCACCCAGAGTCACCAAGGCGAAGGCTTCAACGAACTGCGCCTGGAGGACGAAGCCGGTCAGGAACAGATCTGGCTCCATGCCCAGAAAGACCTGGAACTGCTGACCCACAACGACCGCACCGAAGAGATCGGCAACGACAGCCACCTCACCGTGCACCGCAACCGCATCAGCGAGATCCACGCCGACGACCACCTCACCGTGCGCGGCCAGCGTCACCTCAAGGTCGACGGCGACGACCACCTCATCGTCGGTACCACGCGCCACGAAAAGACCGCCCGCGCCCAGCTCGTCGAAGCCGGCCAGGAGATCCACCACAAGGCCGGCAGCAAGACCGTGATCGACGCCGGCGCCGAGATCACCCTCAAGGCCGGCGGCAGCTTCCTCAAGCTCGACCCCAGCGGCATCACCATCGTCGGCGCCCAGGTCAAGATCAACTCCGGCGGCAGCCCCGGCTCGGGGAGCGGGCAAGCCACAGCGGCGGCGCTGCTGCCGGGTGCCACCACGCCGGAAGCCAGCGAGGACGTGACGCTCAAATCGGTCGGTGCCGGCTTGTTCTCTCAGCTAGGCAATCTGCTGGATCTCGGCAATCCCGCCATGCTCGAAGGCTTGGCCAACCGCTGCAGCGCCTGTGCGCCTGCCGTGGGCAGCCCGGTCAATCCGCTACTGGGCGCCAAGCTGCTGCCCGCGGAAACCGACTTCGCCTTGCCGGCACCGCGGCCCTTCGTGTTCTCGCGCGGCTACCTCTCCGCCAACGCCCGTATCGGCGTGCTGGGGCAGGGGTGGTCGGTACCCGGTGACGGCCTCTCGCTCAGCCTGCGCGACGATGCCTGCGTGATCCACGATGCTCAGGGCCGCGACATCACCTTCGGCGCCCTGGCGCCGGGTCAGTCGCGCTACTCGCCCACCGAGCAGCTATGGCTGCGGCGCGGTGGCGAGCCGACCGAGCTGGAAGCGGGCAAGGATGGCGAAAGCGCCCGCTGGGCGGCTCTGCCCGAAGCCCTGCGCCACGACCCGCAGACCATCGTGCTGAGCGATGGTGACCTCTACTATGTCTTCGCACCGACGCAGGAAGCATCGACCACCTGGCGCCTTGCCCAGGAACTGGACCGCAACGGCTACGCCACCACCTATCGCTGGGAAGCCGAGCTGCTCGTCCAGGTCGAGGACAGCGCCGGGCGCCACTTCCACTTCGACTACGAAGCGCTGCTGCCGGCGAGCGAGCAGGACAGCGGCCAGCGCCTCAGTGGCGTACGCCTGGTGCGTGAGGCCGATGGCAGCCCCCAGGACGACTGGCTGGTGCGCTATGCCTACAGCCCCGAAGGCGATCTGATCAGCGTGCAGCTGCGTCATGGCGAGGTCGTACGCGAATTCGAGTGGCAGGACCACATGCTCACGGCTCACCGTGTGCCCGGCGGTATCGAAGCCCGCTACACCTGGGATCGCTATGCCCCGGAAGGCCGGGTCATCGCCCAGGAGGAGAGCGGTGGGCTGACGCGTACCTACGCCTACCATCCAGACCACACCTTGGTGACCGACAGCCTCGGCCGCGAGGAGCGCTACCACTTCAGCGGCACTGGCCCCGGCCAGCGCTGGACGGCTCACACCCGTGCCGATGGCTCGGTCATTCAATACCGCTACGATCACGCCGGGCAGCGCATCGCCACCGTCGATCCGCTCGGTCGCGAGACCGCGCTTGATCGTGATAAAAGCGGGCAGGTCATCGCTCAGATAGGCCCCGACGGCAGCCGCTGGGCCATTACCCGCGACGCGCAAGGGCAGCCCATTGCCGTGGCCGGCCCGGAAAACCATCGTTGGCAGCTCGAGCGCGATGCCCGCGGCAACCTCATTCGTGTCACCGGCCCCGAGGGCACCACCACCTTCGCCTTTGGGAGCGAAACGCTGCCTGATCGTCCCACCGCCGTCACCGACGCCGGCGGTAGTACTCGCCGACTCGAATGGAACGCCCTTGGCCAGCTCATCGCCGAGACCGACTGTTCGGCCCAGACCACCCGCTACGACTACGATAGCTGTGGCCACCTGCTGGCCGTAACCAACGCTCTGGGTGAAACCACCCGCACCACCCACGACGAGATGGGCCGGCGCATCGCCACCCAACTGCCTGACGGCAGCCGCTGGCAACATCACCACGACCTGCAGGGCAGGCTCGTCGAGCAAGAGGGGCCTCAAGGCTACCGGCAACAATTCCACTACGACGCCCACGGTCGTCCTGTACTGCGAATCGACGCCGACGGCGGCCGCGAGCATTACGCCTACGACGAAGCTGGCCGACTCAGTGAACTGACCCTGGCCAACGGCGCCAGCTACCGCTTCGAGTATGACGAGATGGATCGTCTCGTCAGCGAGACCGGCCCGGACGGCCGCGAGCAGCGCTACGCCTACGACGCCGCAGGCCAGTTGAGCGCACGTACCGAAGCTCACCGGCTCGGCCCCGACGGGCAGCCGCTAGCCGTTCACTACGAGTTCGATGCCAGCGGTCGCCTGATCGCTCGCCACCTGCCCGCAACCGATTCGGCCCCGGCCAGCACCGAGCGCTATCAGTGGCGCGCCGACGGCCAGCTGGCTGGTGTCGTCAATCCTGAGAGCGAGGTCTCCTTCGCCTACGACGTCGCCGGTCGTCCCATCGGGGAGCGGCAGCGGCATCATGCCGATGGCGACGTAGCCGCCTGGCAATGGCAGCACCAGCAACGCCTGACCGCCACCGGTGCGCCCCAGGCCAGCCGCTATGGCGATCTGCCCGAACTCGCCTGGCACACCTACGGCAGCGGCCACCTGCACGGCCTCAGCGCCCCAGGCCTGGGTCTCGAACTCGCCCTCGAACCCGATGCCCTGCACCGTGAAACCCAGCGCCGCCTGAGTAGCGCCGACCAGCCCCAACCGCTGATCCTCGAGCGTGGCTACACGGCACTTGGCCAACTGGATCACCTCAGCCTGCGCGGCCCTGGCAGCGCCAAAGGCGAGCAGCACTACCGCTACGACGCCCTCGGGCGGCTCAGCTTCCGCAGCCAGGGCAGTGTCAGCCCGGTCATCGCCTATAGCTATGACGCGGCGGGGCGCCTGATCGCCAGTCAGCACGGCGACCGTGCCCACCGCTACCCGGTGGATGCCGCCGGCAACCGCCTCGAAGGCCAAGCCAGCGCTCAGCCCGACAACCGCCTGACCCAGCTCGACGGCACCCGCTACCGTCACGATGGCGCCGGCAACCTGATCGAGCGCGAGACTTCCAATGGCGAGCGGCTCAGCCTGGGCTACGACGGTGCCAACCGCCTGGTACGGTTGACCCGTACCAGCGCCCAGGGAGCGACCGAAGAAGCCCGCTACCGCTACGACGCCCTGGGGCGGCGCATCAGCAAGACCGTCCATCACGCCAACGGCACCACCGCCACCACCCACTACGGCTGGGATGGCGACCGGCTGGTGCACGAAGCGAAAGAGCGCCACCGAACCACCGTAGTCTACGAGCCCGGCAGCTTCGTGCCCATGCTCCGAATCGACCAGGCCGGTGATGGCGCAGCCAAGCAGATCAGTGCCTACGTCACCGATGCCCTGGGCACACCCATGCAGCTCGTCACGCCCCGGGGCGACACCCTATGGCAAGCCCAGCCTGACGACTGGGCCGCGGTCACCAACGAACAGGGCCGCACCGCCCAGCCCATCCGCTTCCAAGGCCAGTGGCTTGATGAAGAGAGTGGGCTGTACTACAACCGCCACCGCTACTACGACCCGCAGCAGGGCCGGTACATCAACCAGGACCCGATTGGCCTGAACGGCGGTACCAACCTGTATGGTTACGTCAGCAACCCGACCGGGATGGTGGATCCGCTGGGGTTGGCAGGCTGCTACGTGCTGTTCCCCGATTACCCTATCAATACTGGCCTCGGATTTAGCTCAACTTGGTTAGGGGGGCATGCAGGTGTGCTAGGGTATGATGCTCAGGGAAAGACGCAGTATTATGAGTTTGGGAGATACGCTCCTGATGGGCGAGGGGTAATAGGAGAACGCCTTCCGGCCGCACAAGGGAACATAAGGACGATTACCGTACCTGATCTTACATTGACAGAAGGTGGTGATCCTACAAGTGAGTCTTTGGATCAACTAAGGCGTGCTCTGTCGGAAAGTGCAGGAAGAGGAACTAGAGTTGAGATGACTTGTTTCTCAGACGTAGACATCGAAGAAATGTATAGGCATATAGAAAATTTTGCCAATAATCCCGGGAGGCCGGCTTATAGCTGGAGTCCCCTGTCGCCTAATCATTGTAGAACATTCGCTAATGAAGCCATTTCTGCGGGTCAATAGATATGAGATATCCTATGCTGATTGTTTCTCTCGCCCTTTCGATAATTGCGCTTTGTGCGGTCATTGTGTTACTAGTTAATGCAAGGGTCTCGCATTCATATTTGCAAAGTAGCTACGACTTGCTAAAGCAAAACTCTGATGCTTTGGTCTTGCTTTTGGAAAACGAGTGGATGGGATTATCCAAGGATGCTGTATTTTCAAAGCTGGAGGAGGCGTCTAAGCAAGGAGAAGGGAGATTAATCTATAAGGAGATCCCTCGAGAAAATATAATTATGGTTAATGAAGTGGCTCTTATTTTTGAAGCTGGCATGCTCATAGAGATAAGGTGATAAATAATTATGGCGCTGTAGAAAGTAGGTGTGATTGCATGGAGCGAGCGGTAGGTAAAGGAAAGCTGAGCGGTGGTAGATATTTAGCCATATTTCTTGCGGCGGCGATTGTATCCGCTCCGATAAATATATATCTTTTCAATTATTGGCTGGCTATTTTCCTAACTGCTTTGATTTTTGTCCCTATGTTTTGTGGGAGACCGAAGATGAGGAAAAGTTTAATAAGTACGGTGTTTCTTGGCTTTTATACATCGTCTTTCATGTCGCTTATAATATCGCTGCAGTATTACCACCCCTAGTTCGGTGCTATGGTTCAATGCACAACATTTAAACGTAAGAGGGAGTGCCGGGTGTGGGTGAGCTAAAGAAATTGGGCTGGTTTTACAGGCTGCTTTGCGGTCTGATTTCTTCTTTTTGTCTTATAGCTCTTCTGGGGATTCTTGCATTTGGACGTGATGAAGGGGCTCATGCTCAAATGTTGATCTTTGTTGCGGTTGTAGGGCTATTTTTGTATGTTTCACTAGTTATTTTGTTGAAAGGATATCCGCCAAGATTTTTGAAGTGGACGGCAGGAAGAAAGTGAAGTTTTGTTTTATGGGTTTTGGGAGCGGAGGCGCCCCCAGTCTGGGGCGTGAAAATTGGTTGGTTTTTTTGGGGTCAATGCATGGATGGTGTGATTGAAGGGCTTGTAAAGGCCTTTGCTCGTGCGGTTGTGTATATCGTAGGGCAAATAATATTTGAAGTTATGTTTTATTATATTGGTTGGCCATTTGTTAAGATAATCACCTTGGGACGATACCCGAAAGGTCAAGCTCGGAATGGTTGGAAGAGCGAGAGTCATGAGGGAGTATGGACCAGCTGCGTGGGTGTAATGGTAATAGCGATCGGGGTCGTGGCTTTCCTCTCCTTGTGAGTTGATGAAAATTTTCAGCATGGTAATTTATGAGTTATTGGTCTATTGCTAGGGAGAGGCTTCGCTGTTTTTCCTGGCGGGAGTGTGGCATGGCGAACGGTAAGTCACAGCATCGACCAAGTAGGATCTTACCTTTTTCATCAGCTCCGATTGTCCGCTTTTCATTTGTGTTTTTTAGCGGAACAGATCCAGCTTGATACGCGTCCGAGCCCAAGATGCCTGATATACTAACTTGCAGGCGGTGAATGATGAAAGATCTTTACCACGATCCGGTTTTTTATTTGAGAACTCACAGTTGGGATCGGGGTCTCAGGGATATAGATGCGTTTGAGAAGATTAAAACGCATGCAATGTCTGGTGAGTCGGAATTTATAGTGCTGGAAAGTTGGTACAAAGCCCTAGGGAAGGGGTGTGAGAAAGATGCGAGTTCGGCTGTCGAAATGCTGAAAAATCCAGATGTGCAAGAAAATGCAAGATCATTATGTGCAGCCGGTTTGGGTTTTTTACGCGGATATTATGGTGTGGTGAGTGAAGAAGAGGCCTTGCAGTTTTTTAATAGGGCGGAGAGATTATGTCCTCGGAAGGGCAATTATTTAAAAGGTGTTTTTTATTACGATAATTTTTTGAAAGATAGAAGTGATGTGGAATCTTTTGATAAAGCGGGTGCATTTTTTAAAATGGCTGCAAAGAGTGGGCATGCAACAAGTTTGAAAATGTATTTGTTTTGCTCCTCAAGGCATCGCTCACTTAGGCTTATAAAATATATTTCTGTTTTTTTTGGTTATATGAAAATTCGGCGAGATTTAGGTGGTCCAGAAAGGTGGTGGTGTTATCGCGACTTGGGAAGATTTAGGCCTTCAACCGTTGAGTTTGCTGAAAACTGCGGCCATGCATTGGGTTATTACTCTAAAAGATAAGAGGTTAGGGGGGCGGGGCGGGGCGGGCCGAATCTACTCTCCTGTATACAGGATTAAAATAATGAAAGACGCCAAATTCGCTACTCATTACTATTTGCGCGAAACTGGCCCGTTCAGAAGCCTCTCGGAGCTATCGGCCGGCTCCGAAGATCCTGTTTTCCTGGATCTTCTGACTCGTCATGAGCGCGATTCCGGCTATCGTCGGCGCTATGGCAGGAATTATATTGCTGTACGGCGTGAGGTTGAAGCTCGGCTGCGTGAGTTGTTCATCGCGCGAGGAGGCAAGCCGCGTCGACGCCATCCCTTTTATCTGGTATTGGGTGAGTCGCCGTGGTTTCGTGATCTGAACGCTGATCACAGGGAGCTGAGAATTTCTCTCTCAGAGCTTGATCCAGAAGTGACCTCTTTAACCTTTCCGGATAGCTTTGTTGCGCTAACCCGAAACGACAAGCCGTACTATAACCAAGTGTTTCTTCTCAGCGAGATCGACGAGCTCATTGCTCGATTCGGTGTCCCTGAAAATGATCAGTTGGTCCCTTATGAGCGATATTGGGAAACTGAATTTGAGCTCTATATCGAAGTGCAGCTTTGGGATGTACCACCCATGATTGACGTCTAACTGTACAGTGCAGTATTCACCTGACACAAAGCCCCTGAGCCAGTCACCTGACTCAGGGGCTTTTCGTTTTTACCACGCAGTCACTTCGCCGCCAGCGCCACGCCTACCTTCGAGCGGTTCGGTCGGCCGATGGTTTGGGTGATCCAGGTGCCGGTTTCGGCGAGCTTGTTGAGGTCGATGCCGGTTTCGATACCCAGGCCGTTGAGCAGGTAGACAACGTCTTCACTGGCCACGTTGCCGGAGGCGCCCTTGGCGTAGGGGCAGCCGCCGAGGCCGGCGACGGAGCTGTCCACTACGCTGATGCCTTCTTCCAGCACGGCGTAGAGGTTGGCCAGCGCTTGGCCGTAAGTGTCGTGGAAGTGGGCGGCGAGCTTTTCCATGGGGATGTCGCGGCTCACGGCTTCGATCATGCGCTTGGCGGCGAGCGGGGTGCCGACGCCGATGGTGTCGCCGAGCGAGACTTCGTAGCAGCCCATATCGAACAGCGCCTTGCTCACCTCGGCCACCTTGGCCGGGGCGATCTCACCTTCGTAGGGGCAGCCGAGCACGCAGGAGACGTAGCCGCGAACGCGCACGTTGGCCTCTCTGGCTCGCTCCAGCACGGGGGCGAAGCGCTCCAGAGATTCTGCGACGGAGCAGTTGATGTTCTTCTGCGAGAAGGCTTCACTTGCTGCGCCGAATACCGCCACTTCCTCTACGCCGCACTCCAGCGCCGCTTCCAGCCCCTTGAGGTTGGGGGTAAGGGCGGCGTAGGTGATGCCTTGGCGACGCTTGAGGCCGGTCATCACTTCGCGATGGTCGGCCATCTGCGGCACCCACTTGGGCGAGACGAAACTGGCGGCTTCGATGTAGCCGATGCCGGCGGCGCCCAGGCGGTCGATCAGTTCCAGCTTGGTGGCCGTGTCGATCGGGTTGGGCTCGTTTTGCAGCCCGTCGCGGGGGCCGACCTCGACCAGGCGCACGCGCTTGGGAAATGCCATTCTCTTGTACTCCTTCCTGTTCACGGCCATGGTCATGATCCGCGGCTGATCCGTCGACAGGTCTCTGAGGGGGCGCTGTAAATCCTTCCCTGGACGCTACATTTGCCATCCATGGCAAATGACCTCCGCTTCGCCCTGTCCCCGGCGCCGCTTAGCTTGGCGCTTCCGATACCTCTCTTAGCTTACTCGACCGGTGCAAACTCGAGCAGCACGTCTCCCTGGCCCACCGTATCGCCGGCGTTGAAGTGGAAGCTCTCCACGTGGCCGTCGGCGGGGGCGGTCATGGTGTGTTCCATCTTCATGGCTTCCATGACCATCAGCGGCATGCCTTTCTCCACCTTCTGACCGGCTTCCACCAGCAGCGCGACCACGGTGCCGTGCATCGGCGCGGTGAGGGTCGATTCGGCTTCGTGGTGGCCGTGGTCGATGGCGTCGATGCGGCGCCAGAACAGGCGGGTTTCGCCTCGTGGGTCGACCATCACGACGACGTTACCGTCGCGCCGTGCCTGCAAGCGGCGGCGGTGGCCGTTGAGGGTCACGGCCACGGCGTCGCCTTCCAGGTGCTGCAGGCGGGCAGTGAGGGTCTCGTTGCCGATGGTCAGATCCCACGGATCGGCGCCGCTGGCACGGGTGCCTTCCACGACAACAACGCTCTCTTCATCCTGCACGTGGGCAGGGTCGCAGAGCGAGATGCGGATGGTGTGCGGGGCGTTGAGACGGAAGCCGTCGTGGCGGTCCCACGGCGAGTCGCTCTCGCACTCGCGGGCGAGCTGGTTGAGGCCGATCAGCGCGGCGCCAGCGTACTCTTCGATGCTGTACTGCTTGGGAGCAAAGAGGGTGGCTTCGTTCTTCTCGATGAAGCGGGTGTCCAGCTCCACGTTGCGGAACGCCGGATGGGTGGCCAGGCGCTGCAGGAAGGCGCGGTTGGTCACTACGCCTTGCACGTCCAGCGCCGCTAGCGCCCGGTTGAGGGTGGAAAGCGCCTGCTCGCGGTCGTCGCCGTGGACGATCAGCTTGGCGAGCATGGGGTCGTAGTGCATGGAGACCACGTCGCCGGTTTCCACGCCGCTGTCCAGGCGTACCTGACGCGGGTCGAGGCCGGCACCCTTGAGGTCCATGGCGAAGCGCTCGAGCTTGCCGGTGGCGGGCAGGAAGTCCTGCTCCGGGTCTTCGGCGTAGAGGCGCGCCTCGAAGCTATGGCCGGTGATGGTCAGCTCGTCCTGCTGGAGCGGAAGGGCTTCGCCCATGGCCACGCGCAGCTGCCACTCGACCAGGTCCTGGCCGGTGATCATCTCGGTGACGGGGTGCTCCACCTGCAGGCGGGTGTTCATCTCCATGAAGTAGAACGACCCGTCTTTGTCCAAGAGGAACTCGACGGTGCCGGCACCCACGTAGCCGATCTCCTTGGCGGCGCGTACGGCGGCTTCACCCATCTCGCGGCGCAGCTCGGCGGTCATGCCGGGGGCGGGGGCTTCTTCGAGTACCTTCTGGTGGCGGCGCTGCACCGAGCAGTCGCGCTCGAACAGGTAGACGCCGTTGCCATGGCTGTCGCAGAACACCTGAACCTCGACGTGACGCGGCTGGGTCAGGTACTTCTCGATCAGCATGCGGGTGTCGCCGAAGGCAGCCTGGGACTCACGCCGGCAGCCGTCCAGTGCGGCCTGGAACTGCTCGGGGGCTTCGACCACGCGCATGCCCTTGCCGCCACCGCCGGCGCTCGCCTTGAGCAGCACCGGGTAGCCGATCTTGTCGGCTTCGGACTTGAGCAGAGCGTCGTCCTGGTCGTCGCCGTGATAGCCCGGTACCAGCGGCACGCCGGCATTGGCCATGCGCGCCTTGGCGGCGGACTTGTCGCCCATGGCGGCAATCGCCGAGGCGGGCGGGCCGACGAAGGTGATGCCGGCGGCGTCCAGCGCTTCGACGAAGGCACCGTTCTCGGAGAGGAAGCCGTAGCCGGGGTGAATGGCGCCGGCGCCGGTGCGTTTGGCGGCTTCGACTACCGCTTCCACCTTGAGGTAGCTCTCGCGGGCGGCGGCCGGGCCCAGGCGCACGGCCTCGTCGGCCTCGCGCACGTGGCGGGCGTTGGCGTCGGCGTCGGAGTACACGGCCACGGTGCGTAGGCCCATGGCGCGGGCGGTGCGCATCACGCGGCAGGCGATCTCGCCGCGGTTGGCCACCAGCAGGGTGTCGAAGGGCGTGGTGCGGGAATCGTTCTGACTCATGAGCGGCGCTCCGAGGAATTCGTGTTGTCGTCGGCCCAGGCGGGGCGGCGCTTCTCGAAGAAGCTGGTCAGGCCTTCCTGACCTTCGGCGCTCACGCGCAGCTCGCTGATCACGCGGCAGGTGTGCTCGCGGGTGGCCTTGCTGTCGGAGTCGCGGGCTACTTCGGCCAGCAGCGCCTTGGTGGCACGCTGGGCCTGGGGCGAGCCGGCCAGCAGGGTGGCGATCATCTCCTCGACCGCCTCGTCGATGTGGTCGTGGCCGACGATCTGGTGGGCCAGGCCCAGTTCCAGCGCCTGGTCGGCATCGATCACCTCGGCGGTGAGGGCGTAGCGGCGCATCTGGCGCGAGCCCAGGGCGCGCTGCACGTAGGGGCTGATCACCGCCGGGGAGAGGCCGATCTTCACCTCGGAGAGGCAGAACTTGGCCTTCTCGCTGGCGATCACCACGTCGCAGCAGGCGGCCAGGCCCACGGCACCGCCGAAGGCGGCACCCTGCACGCGGCATACGGTGGGGCAGGGCAGGGTATCCAGCCCATGCATCAGCTGCGAGAGCTTGCGCGAATCGGCCAGGTTGCCCTCGAAGTCGTACTCCACCATGCGCTTCATCCAGCCGAGATCGGCTCCGGCGGAGAAGCTCTTGCCCTCGGAGCCCAGCACCACCACGCGTACCTCGCCGTGGCGGGCGGCGCCGTGGAGCTTGGCGAGATGCTCGTTGAGCTCGGCGATCAGGCTGTCGTCGAAGGCGTTGTGCACCTCGGGGCGATTCAGCGTCAGCCGGGCGACGCCGCGCTCGTCGATGCTTAGCTGAGAAAAGCTATTTGTATCGGTCATTTTTCGTGGCTCCCATATCCCGTAAAGTCTTCGAGTGCAGACACTGAAGTCTTCACATCCGGAATACGCCAAAGCGCGTTTCCTGCACCTCCGCGTTCATCGCGGCGGCGAGTGAGAGTCCCAGCACGTCGCGGGTCTGGGCCGGGTCGATCACGCCGTCGTCCCATAGCCGGGCGCTGGCGTAGTAGGGGTGGCCCTGGTGCTCGTACTGCTCGCGGGTGGGCTGCTTGAAGGCCTCTTCCTCCTCCTTGCTCCACTCGCGGCCTTCACGCTCGTACTGCTCGCGCTTGACCTGGGCCAGTACGCCGGCGGCCTGTTCGCCGCCCATCACCGAGATGCGCGCGTTGGGCCACATGAATAGCAGATTGGGATCGTAGGCGCGGCCGCACATGCCGTAGTTGCCGGCGCCGAAGCTGCCGCCGATCAGCACGGTGAACTTGGGCACCTTGGCGCAGGCCACGGCGGTGACGAGCTTGGCGCCGTGCTTGGCGATACCTTCGTGTTCGTACTTGGAGCCGACCATGAAGCCGGTGATGTTCTGCAGGAACACCAGCGGAATCTTGCGCTGGGCGCACAGCTCGATGAAGTGGGCGCCTTTCACCGCGGATTCGGAGAACAGCACGCCGTTGTTGGCGACGATGCCCACCGGGTAGCCGTGAATATGGGCGAAGCCGGTGACCAGGGTGTCGCCGTAGTAGCGCTTGAACTCGTCGAAGTCAGAGTCGTCGACGATGCGGCCGATGACTTCGCGCACATCGAACGGCTTCTTCAAGTCGGTGCCGACGATGCCGTAGATCTCGCTGGGGTCGAGCTTGGGCGGCTTGGGCTCCTGCATCTTGAGCTGGCCGCGCTTCTGCCAGTTGAGCCGCGACACGCAGGCGCGGGCGAGCTGCAGGGCATGGGCATCGTTCTCGGCGTAGTGGTCGGCCACGCCGCTCTTCTTGGCGTGCACGTCGGCGCCGCCCAGGTCCTCGGCGCTGATGGTCTCGCCGGTGGCGGCCTTCACCAGCGGCGGGCCGCCGAGGAAGATGGTGCCCTGCTGCTTGACGATGATCGACTCGTCGGCCATGGCCGGCACATAGGCGCCGCCGGCGGTGCAGGAGCCCATCACCACGGCGATCTGCGGAATGCCTTCCGCCGATAGGGTGGCCTGGTTGTAGAAGATGCGCCCGAAGTGCTCGCGGTCGGGGAACACTTCGTCCTGACGGGGCAGGAAGGCGCCGCCGGAGTCGACCAGGTAGATGCACGGCAGGCGATGCTTGCGGGCGATCTCCTGGGCGCGGATGTGCTTCTTCACCGTCAGCGGGTAGTAGGTGCCGCCCTTCACGGTGGCGTCGTTGGCGACGATCACGCACTCCACGCCACTCACGCGACCGATGCCGGTGACCACGCCGGCGGCGGGCACGGCGCTCTCGTAGACCTCATGGGCGGCCAGCGCCGAGAACTCGAGGAACGGCGAGCCTTCGTCGATCAGGTGGTCGATGCGGTCGCGCACGAACAGCTTGCCGCGGCTCTCGTGGCGGGTACGGGCCTTCTCGCCGCCGCCCTGGCTGATCGCCGCGGTCAGCTCACGCAGCTTCATGACCTCGTGGCGCATGGCCTTGTCGTTGGCCTGGAAGCCGTCGCTGCGCGGATTGACTTGGGTGTTCAGGATGGCCATCTATCGGCTCCCTTGCTCAATATGTGTTCACGAACTCAATGTGTGTTCACGAAGGTGCGAGCTAGCGCAGCCATTTTCATTTTGATTCGTTGAACAACTCACGGCCGATCAGCATACGACGGATCTCGCTCGTCCCGGCGCCGATTTCGTAGAGCTTGGCGTCGCGCAGCAGGCGCCCGGTGGGGTACTCGTTGATGTAGCCGTTGCCGCCGAGCAGTTGGATGGCGTCCAGCGCCACCTGGGTGGCCTTCTCCGCGCAGTAGAGGATCACGCCGGCGGCGTCCTTACGGGAAGTCTGGCCGCGGTCGCAGGCGGCCGCCACCGCGTAGAGGTAGGCGCGGCAGGCGTTCAGCGTGGTGTACATGTCGGCAATCTTGCCCTGCACCAGTTGGAACTCGCCGATGGACTGGTCGAACTGCTTACGCTCGTGCACGTAGGGCACCACGACGTCCATGGCCGCCTGCATGATGCCGATGGGGCCGGCAGCCAGCACGGTGCGCTCGTAATCGAGGCCGCTCATCAGCACGCGCACGCCTTTGCCTTCCTCGCCCAGAATATTCTCGGCCGGCACTTCGCAGTCCTGGAACACCAGTTCGCAGGTATTGGAGCCGCGCATGCCCAGCTTGTCGAGCTTCTGGGCGGTGGAGAAGCCGGGCATGCCTTTCTCGATGATGAAGGCGGTGATGCCCTTGGAGCCGGCGTCCGGGTCGGTCTTGGCGTAGACCACCAGCACGTCGGCGTCGGGGCCGTTGGTGATCCACATCTTGTTGCCGTTGAGGATGTACTTGTCACCCTCCTGGCGCGCGCGCAGCTTCATCGAGACCACGTCGGAGCCGGCGCCCGGCTCGGACATGGCCAGCGCGCCGATGTGCTCGCCGCTGATCAGCTTGGGCAGGTACTTGGCCTTCTGCTCGGCGTTGGCGTTGATCTTGAGCTGGTTCACGCACAGGTTGGAGTGGGCGCCGTAGGAGAGACCCACCGAGGCGCTGGCCCGGGAGATCTCTTCCATGGCGATGCAGTGCGCCAGGTAGCCCATGCCGGTGCCGCCATCCTCTTCCGGCACGGTGATGCCGAGCAGGCCCATGTCGCCGAACTTCTGCCACAGGTCGTTGGGGAACTCGTTCTTCTCGTCGATCTCGGCGGCGCGCGGGGCGATCTCGTCGCGGGCGAAGGCGTTCACCTGATCGCGCAGCATGTTGAGCTCGTCGTCGAGGCCGAAGTCGAGGGGCTTGTAGGCGGTCAGCATGGCGGAACTCCCTGATGGTTGTGTCGTAGCTGGTGTTTCTGTCGCTAGCGCAGCTGTGTGTCAGGTGCGAAGCTGTCGGGTTGTGCGAACCGCGCAGGCGCAGTTCGCATGGCTATTCACGAATGTTACTAGACTAGGCGAGGTTTACGTTAACGTAAAGTGCAGCTTTGGGACGTTCTACGAATGTCGAAGAGGCGAGGATATGGAAGAAGAAGGTAGGGAGAAAAGCGAACGCCACCGGGGCTGCCGGTGGCGTAGAGGCTGAGGGGTAACTCAGTTACCCAACCACATGGCCAACTGATAGTAGATGGGAATACCCACGATCACGTTGAGCGGGAAGGTGAAGCCGAGCGCCGCGAGCATGGCCAGGCCGATGTTGGCCTGGGGTATCGCCGTTCGCATGGCCGCCGGAGCGGCAATGTACGAGGCACTGGCGGCTAGCGCCGTGAGAATCATCAGCGAGCCCATGGGCAGGCCCAGCATCAGACCGACAGCCAGGCCGGCCATGGCTAGAACGAACGGGGCCACCAGGGCGAAGGTGAGCAGACGCCAGTGGTACCAGGGAACGGGGCGCAGGGTTTCCGCCGCGGTGAGGCCCATCTGCAGCAGGAACAGGGCGAGCACGGCATGGAAGGCGCCCATGAACAGTTCGGTCACGGCCGCACCTTCCCGCGGGCCGTACATGGCGCCGATCACCGCGCCGCCTGCCAGCAGGATCACGCCGCGGTTGGTCAGGGTCTCGTGCCAGATGCCTTGGAACGCCTCGCTTGCTTCCTTGCCGGCATGGCGGCGGTAAAGCGCGATGGCCACCATGATCGCCGGCAGCTCCATCATCACCAGGTAGAGGGTGACCTCTGCACCGATAGGCAGGGCGCGGCTTTCGGCAAAGGCCAGCGCCACGGCGAAGGTGCCGGCGCTCACCGAGCCGTAGTGGGCGGCGATACTGGCGCTGTCGGCGGGAGAGAGGCGTGCGAAGCGCCGCAAGATGGGCATCAGCGCCAGCGGAATCAGGGCGCCGAGGGCGGCGACCGAAAGCAGTTCGGGGATCAGCGACCAGCGCAGGTTGCCGTACAGTGCCATGCCGCCTTTGAGACCGATAGTCAGCATCAGCAGCAGGCTCAGCGTGTCGTAGGCGGCCTTGGGGATGTTCAGGTCCGACTTGACCACCCCGGCGAGCAGGCCGAGCAGGAAGAACATGACGACGATGTCAGGCATATCTCTCTCTTCTTCTGTAACCGCGAATGGCAGAGTAGTCGCGGATTGTGCGCAGCGCCTGATATTGATTCCAATAGAATCTCGATGAAATTACTATAGGTGATCTTCTATATGACGCGCTGCGGGGCCGCGCCATGAACGTTCGTCATCTTACTTTCCGCCTGCTTCAGGTTTATGTCGTGGTGGTGCGAAGCGGCTCGGTCAGCGAGGCGGCGCGTCAGCTCCACCTGACCCAACCTACCGTTTCCCAGCAGCTCAAGCGCTTGAGCGAAGCGGTGGGGGAGCCGCTGCTGCATATGCGCCGCGGACGCCTTTTGCCCACTGAGGCAGGGCGGGAGCTCTACCGCGCCAGTCGTGAGGTGCTCGGCCGCTTCGACGATTATCAGGACTACCTCGAGGCGCTGCGAGGCGGGGAGCGGGGCCGCTTCAGCATCGCCCTGGTCAACACCGCCCAGTACGTGCTGCCACGTTTGCTCGGCCCCTATAGCCAGGCATTTCCCGACGTCGACGTTACTCTGCACATCGGCAACCGCCGTCAGGTACTCACGCGCTTCGAGCGCCAGGACGACGATCTCTACGTGTTCAGCCACCCGCCTTCCCTGGTGCATGCCCTGGCCGGTCGCTTTCTGCGTAATCCACTGGTGGTGGTGGCGCCTCAGGGCCATCCTCTGGCAAAGCGGGAGGCCATCGCCATGAACGAGCTGCTGGGAGAGCGCTTCCTGTTGCGCGAACCGGGCTCGGCCACGCGCATGATGTTTGAGAGCTGGCTGCAGGAGCACGGCCTGTCGCTGGGGCCGACTTTGCAGATGGCCAGTAACGAGGCAATTCGCGTGGGGGTGGCCGCCGGCATGGGTTTGGCCGTGCTCTCCGAGCACGTGCTGCCGCCGGAGCATCCGGATATCGCGATCCTGCCGGTCACCGATTTCCCCATCGAGAGCCACTGGCAGTTCATCGTACGCCGCGATCGCCGTCTGCCCCACGCTGCGCAGGGCTTTCTGCGCTTTGCCTCGGGACATCTCGGCGAGTGCGTGCAACCGCGTTTCCTTGCCAATGAGCTGGCAAGGCTACTGGCGGATCTCGAACAATAAGTGTTGGTGAAAAGGAGATTAGACATTGGTCGAGTATGCTTGCCATGCAAGGTTGGTGACAGGTTGGCCCTCTAGAGTGGGCACTGCCGGGGCGAGGCTCCGCAATAAACCAACAATGAGGGTGTACACGCCATGTTTGAAGGAATTTCACAGACCGGTCGGAAGGTGCTCATGACCGGCACTCTGGCAGCCGTGCTGGCTTCACTCACGATGACGGCCCCCGTCGCGGCGGACGATTACCCGGATCGCCCCCTCGATATGGTGGTGGGCTTCGGTACCGGCGGCAGCGCCGACCGCATGGCGCGCGCCATGTCCAACTTCCTGGCCGAGGAACTCGAGACGCCCGTGCGCGTGACCAACCGCCCGGGAGCGGGCACTCAGGTTTCCGCCAACTACATTCTGTCGCGGCCGGACGACGGCTACACCCTCTACGCTTCCACCTTTGCGCCGTACCTGACCAACACCATCCTGACCGGTGGGGCGTCCTACGCCATCGACGACTTCTCCTTCGTCAACTTCCAGTGGTTCGATCTCGACCTGATCGCCGCCAACAAGGACAGCGGCTTCGAGGACCTGCCTTCGCTGCTGGAGGAAATCCGCGACAACCCCGGCCAGGTGCGCGGCTCGGTGGTGCAGGGCTCGGCGGGCCATCTGATGGTTCGGCTGCTGCTCGATGAAGCGGGCATTCCCCAGGACAACCTCAACCTGGTGACCTACAACAGCGGCGGTGAGGCGCGTTCCGCGGTGGCCGGCGGCCAGGTGCATTTCACCTCCATCAGTGCCGAGGGTAGCGAGGGCATCCGTGAGTTCCTCACGCCGCTGGCCGTCGTCAACGACGAGCGCATCGACCAGTGGGACGCTCCGCCCATCAACGAGGCGCTCGAGCCGATGGGCCTCGAAGTGCCGGTGCTGCAGGGCTCGATGCGCGGCTTCGCCGTCAGCAGCGAAATGGAGCGCCAGTATCCCGAGCGCTTCGAGGCGCTCTCCGAGGCGATCCAGAACACCCTGGCGCGCAAGGATGTTCAGGATCATCTCTCCGCCAACGACATCGGCGGTGTCTGGGTCGGCCCCGAGCGCGCCAACGAGCTGATGCAGACCAACTACGAAGTCTTCGAGAAGTACGCTCATCTGCTGAAGTGATCCCTGCCGCATGACGCGGCCCCGGCCAACCGTGGTCGGGGCCGCCTGGAGTCGTCTCATGACCACCCATAAACGCGACTATGGGGACCTGTTGGTCCTCATGGCTCTGGCCGGCTTTACCCTGTGGTACCTGATGGATGCCATTCGGGTCTCGTCGGCCATACAGAATCTCTTGCTGATCCTGCCCTTGTCTCTCGTAGTGCTGGCCATCGTGCTGCTGGAGGTCGCCATTCGCCTGAAGCAGGGCACCCTGCTGACCCGCCCGGATGACGGTGGGGAGCCACTGCACCGCACGCTGCCGGTGGTGGGGCTGTTCGCCGCCTATGTCATCTCGCTGGAAACCCTGGGCTTCGATGTGGCCACGGTGCTGTTCGTTGCCCTGTTCCTGCTGCTCAAGGGCGAGCGCAACTGGCTGCTGCTGGGTGGCTACAGCCTGGCCTTCGGCTTCGGCACGGCGTTCTTCTTCGCCGAGATGCTGCCTTATCCCATGCACATGCTTGTCCTGCCGGACTGAGGGAGCGACACCATGATCGATTTTGCCGCCGTCGAGCAGGCGCTTGCGCTGCTCTTCACCAATTTCAGCCCTTGGATGGTGGTCGTTCCAGGCATCATCATCGGCCTGATCTTCGGGGCCACGCCGGGCCTGCAGATCTCCATGGCCATGGCGATCTTCCTGCCCATGACGCTGTACATGGATTTCGTGCAGGCCATGCTCTTCCTCACGGCCATCTTCACCGGTGGCTCCTTCGGCAGTGGCATTCCGGCCATTCTGATGAACATCCCCGGGACCTCCTCAGCCATTGCCACCGCCTTCGACGGCTATCCCATGGCGCGCCAGGGCAAGCACAACCAGGCGCTGGGCGTGGCGCTGGCTTCGTCGGTCATCGGCGTGCTGATGGGCTACCTGATCCTGTTCCTGATGATCCAGCCGCTTTCCTTCATGGTGCTGAAGCTGGGGCCGGCGGAGATGTTCGCCGTCATCCTGTGGGGCATGACGCTGATCGCCACCCTGCGGGGCGAGCATATGCTGAAGGGGTTGATGGCCGGTTTCGTCGGCATGCTGGTGGGCACCATCGGCTTCAACGAGCTGGGCATGGCCAGGGGTACCATGGGGCAGACCTTCCTGCTCGACGGGGTGCCGGTCATCCCCGCGATGATGGGCATGTTCGCGGCCTCGGAGCTGTTCAAGCTCGCCAACAAGGGCTATATCGTCGAGTCGGAAGCCTCGCGCAAGGTCAAGATCTCGGAAATCTTCCAGGGCTTCAAGATGGCCGTGAAGTATCCCTGGGTATTGATCCGGGGTGGCTTCATCGGCGTGTTCGTCGGTGCCGTGCCGGGGGTGGGGTCGTCGGTGTCCAACCTGCTCTCCTATGTGGAGACCCAGCGCCGCGACAAGGACCCGAGTTCGTTCGGCAAAGGCAACCCCAAGGGCGTGGTGGCCTCCGAGTCGGCCAACAGCACCTCCGAGGCGGGGTCCATGGCGACTCTGCTGGCGCTGGGCATTCCCGGCGGGGGCGCCACGGCGGTGATGCTGGCGGCCTTCGCCATGCACAACATCACCGGCGGGCCGCAGTTCATCCGCCAGCAGACGGATGTGGTCTACGCCATCATCTTCGCCAACTTCGCTCAGGTGTTCCTGCTGATGGTGATTGGCCTGATGTTCATCCCGCTGCTGGCCAACATCGTCAAGGTGCCGATGCGCTACCTGATTCCCTCGGTGCTGGTGTTGGCGGTGATGGGCTCCTTCGGTCTGACCGGCAACATGACCGGACCCGCCACGGTGCTGATCTTCGCGGTGGTCGGTTGGCTGCTGCGCCATTACGGCTATTCGGTGCCTGCCGCCGTAATCGGCATGCTGCTGGGGGCCATGGCCGAGAAGTCGCTGCTGCACTCCTACCAGATCAGCGGCGGCAACCTGGCCTACGTGTTGGAACGTCCGGTGACGCTGGTCATTCTGGCCTTGCTGCTCATCTCGCTGTTCGGCCAGCACCTGGTGAACTGGTTCCGGCGGCGCCGCCAGCCGCTCGGCGCCTGAGCGATGGTGCTGCGTACCGTTTCGACATTGTCGATCGGGGCTCTGGGTGGCGCAGTCGCCACCCTGGTTTCGTTGCCCATGGCCTGGATGCTGGGGCCGCTGTTCGCGGTGCTGATCGCTTCATTGGCCGGCGTAAGGGCGGGCATCGACAAGCGGCTGCATCGCGGTTCCATCGCCATGCTGGGGCTGTTCATCGGTAACCGCATCGAGCTGGGCGAGCTGTCGCACTTGCTGGAGTGGTATCCCAGCGTGCTGGCCATGCTGGTGTACATGGGCTTGATGCTGGCTGGGGGCGCCTGGTTGTTCTCCACCAGCGGAATGAGCCGTCTGAGCGCGGTGTTCTGCTCCTTCCCGGGTAGCATGAATGCCACGGTGATCCTGGCCGAGCGCCTGGGCGTGGACATCCGCTGGATTGCCATCACTCACGCCATGCGTCTTGTCATCGTGGTGGCATCGGCGGCCTTCATGGCCAGCTACCTGGCCGGTGGCATTGCCCTGGGTGAGGGCAACGGCGTGAGCTGGGCGGGCGTCTCGCTGCTGTTGCTGGCACCCGCTTCCTGGTGGCTCGGCCGGCTGCTGCGCTTTCCGCTGCCGGAGTTCCTCGGGCCCATGGCCGTGGGGGTGGTGCTGGCGACGCTGGGCCATGGGGTGGCGCTACCTGATGTGCTACTGATAGCCACCTTTCTGGTATTGGGCAGCTCGGTAGGGGCGCGTTTCGCCGGCACGCCTTGGCAGCGGGTCGTCCAGGTCGGGCGCTACGGGCTGTTGTTCGGACTCTATGCCGTGCTGATGGCAGTGGCCACCGCCTGGCTGCTGGCGAGCTTCACGGCGCACTCCTTCACGGCGGCGCTGCTGGCGCTGCTGCCGGGCGGAGTCGGGGAGATGGCGGTGATCGCGGTGGCGCTGGACGTCGACCCGCTCTATGTGGTGTCGCACCACGTGCTGCGCCTGCTGCTGCTGATTCTGGCCACACCGGCGATCATTTCGCTAAGCCGGCGGCTAGCGAACAAGGCCTAGGCTGAGGGAAAAATGACCGTCACCGTTAACCCTTGCCCCGGCGGGCTGTCGAGTTCCAGCGTGGCGCCGTGGGCGCGGGCGATCTCGTCGACGATGGCCAGACCAAGCCCACTGCCTGGCGTTTCGGGGCTGGCACGGTAGAAGCGCTCGGTCAGTCTGGCCAGCTGCTCCGGGCTCACGCCGACCCCATCGTCGCTGACCCGCAGCTGCACCGTTCCCTCGCTGCGGGCAACCCGCACGTAGATGGTGCCGCGATAGGGCTGGGCGCCGCCGGCATGCTGGCTGGCGTTCTCGACCAGGTTCTGGATCAGCCAGCGCAGCATTACGCTGTCCGCCATGACCAGGCAGTCGCTCTCCCGTTCGCAGAACTCGAGCTCCTGACCGCGCTGGTAGATCCGTGAAATCGACTCGGCGCATGCTACCCGACTCAGTTCGGCGAGGTCGGCAATGGCCATGGCGGAAGTGTCCACCAGTTCGTGGCGCGCCTTGGCCAGGGTGAGCAGCTGCTGAACCGTGTAGCCGGCGCTCTCGGCGATACGCCCGATCTCCTCCAGGCTGCTCCTGGCTCGCGGGTCGATGGACTGGCGGGAGGTGAGCTCCGCCAGGGCGCGAATCTCCGAAATGGGCGTGCGCAACTGGTGAGATACATCGGCATTGAACTGCTGGGTGTTGTGAATGCTCTGGCGCATTCGCATCATCAGGCCATTGATACTGGCGACGAGCGTCGAGACTTCCCTCGGCACTTCGGCTTCGATCGGCTCGAGGTCGTTCTGCGAACGGCGGCGCAACGAGCGGCTGATCGAGCGCAGCGGGGCTAGGCCGCGATGAATGGCCAGCAGGGCGATGGTCACGGCCAGCAGGCCGCCGATGGCGATCAGCACCGAGAGCGTGAGCAGAAACTCGTTGATCATGTTCTGCCTGGCTTCGGTCGATTCGGCCACGATCACTTCGATCTGGCCGCTGTGGGTGGAGCGCACCACGGGGAAGGTGGTGGCCACGGCACGCAGCGTATTGCCGGCGTAGCGGGTGTCGTAGAACAGCGGCTCATCGAGGTCGCCGGGCGGGTCTTCCAGACCGTCGAAGCCCGCCAACATGCGGCCCTCGGCATCGCGTATGCGATAGAAGATCTTGCCGTCGCCGCGGCTGCCCAGGGTGCTGATGCTGAAGTAATGCATGTTGATGCGCAGCTCGCCGTCCACCGAATAGAGGCGTCGCTCCAGGCGCTCCGCGGCATTGAGCAGCATGTCGTCGAAGGTCTCGGTGATCTGGTGGGAGAGCACGTAATAGCTGGTAGCGAGGGTCAGCAGGCCGACCAGGGTGAAGGGCAGGCCGATCCACAGCAGCAGGCGGGAGCGAATGGAAGTCATGTCAGCTGGACTTGGTATCGAGCAGGTAGCCGAGGCCGCGTACGGTACGCAGCTGGATGCCGTCGCCCAGCTTCTTGCGCAGGCGCGAGATGTAGGTCTCGATGGCACTGGGGGAGACGGCATCGTCCAGGTCCGATAGCCGGTCGATCAACTGCGCCTTGCTCACCAGGCGCCCCTGGTTGATCAGCAGGTACTCGAGCACCTCACGTTCACGCCGGTGTAGCGTGACCGGCTGGCCAGCGACCAGCACGGCCGGGCTACCGGAAGGCAGCTCGATGTCGCCGCACTGCAGGCTGTTCTCGCCGAACTGCTTCGCCCGGCGCACCAGCGCTTTTGCCCTTGCCACCACCTCCACCAGTGAGAAGGGCTTGGCCAGATAGTCGTCGGCACCCTCCTCCAGGCCGAGCACGCGTTGGTCGAGGGCGTCCCGCGCCGAGATGATCAGCACGGGCGTATTGTCGTGCCGGCTGCGCAGGCGGCGCAGCAGATGGATGCCGTCCAGCTCGGGCAGCCCCAGGTCCAGCAGGATCAAGTCGAAGGAGAGCGTCTGCAGCAGATGCTCGGCGCTGCGACCGTCGCCGCAGGTCTCCACCTGGAAGCCCGCCTCACCGAGGAAAGTGGCGATGGAGGTGGCCAGGTTCGGGTTGTCTTCGATGACCAGAGCTTTCACGTGGCATCCCGTGTTTGGTTTTCAGGAACGTGCTCTCAAGGACGTGAATGGTAACGGATCCCCAGGCTCAGCGCTGTTGCGAGTGGGCGGCGCTACGTGCCCGCTGGCGCAGGGTTTTCAACAGTTGGGAAATCAACACCGCGGCCAGCAGCGCCACGATACCCAGCGAGATGGGGCGGGTGAACAGTACCGTCCAGTCGTTCTGGGCGATCAGCATGGTCAAACGGAAGTTCTGCTCCGCCATCGGGCCCAACAGCACCCCCAGCACCACCGGTGCCAGCGGGAAGCCGAGCCGGTTGAGCAGGTAACCGAGCAGGCCGAAGCCCAGCATCACATAGAGGTCCATGACGTTGCCGTTGACGGTGTAAACCCCCACCGCCATCAGTACCAACGTGGTCGGAACCAGCAGGGCAGAGGGCATGCGCAGCACCTGGGCGAACAGGCGTGTGGCGACCATGCCGCCGAGCAGCAACAACAGCATGGCGGTGAGCAGCATCTGCCACATGAAGCCGAACACCACGTCGGGAGCACGGGTGAACAGCTGAGGGCCGGGCTGAAGACCATGGATCATCAGGGCGCCCAGAACCAGCGCCGCGATCAGATTGCCGGGTATGCCAAGCGTCAGCGAGGGGATCATGGCCGCGGCGTTGTCGGCGCTGTTGCCGGACTCTGCGGCGGCAATGCCGACCGGATTGCCGGTACCGAAGGACTCGGGTTCGGATGACTTGCGCTTGGCCTCGTTGTAGCTGAGCAGCGCGGCCAGATTGCCGCCGGCGCCGGGCAGAATACCCACGGCGACGCCGATCAGCGACGAGCGGCTCCAGGTACGCCAGTGGCGGCGCAGCAAGCCGAGCGCGCCGCCACCGGGCGAGACGCGGAAGCTTTCGGCATTGAAGTAGGATTCGTTGCGCTTCTCGGCCATCTCCAGCACCGGGGGTACGGCGTAGAGCCCGATCAGCACGACGAGAAGTTCGAAGCCGCCCACCAGGTAGAGCGTATCGAAGGTGAAACGCTCTGCGCCACTGATGGTGTCGACGCCCACCAGACCGATGATGACACCGAGCAGGGCGCAGAGCATGCCCTTGCTGGCATCCTTGCCCACCAGCAAGGCAATGCTGACAAGGCCGAATACGGCCACCCAGAAGTACTCCGCAGGACCGAATGCCAGCGTCACCTTGGCCAGCATGGGCGCCAGGGTCATCAGGGCCAGCGCGCTGACGATACCGCCGATGGCGGACGACCAGCAGGCCGTCTTCAGGGCCAGGCCGCCCTCGCCCTTGCGCGTCATCGGGTAGCCGTCGAAGGTGGTGGCGATGGCGGCGGGCGTGCCCGGGATGTTGAGCAGAATGGCCGGAATGGAGCCGCCGTACATGGAGCCGTTGTAGATGCCGGCCACCAGCCCCAGGGCAATGATAGGGTCGAAGCCATAGGTCAGCGGCAGCATCAGGGCGATGGCCATGACCGGATTCAGGCCCGGCAGCGCACCGATCAGAATGCCGATCAGCGTGCCGACGAACAGGCTGATCAGCGATTCGAACTGCAGGGCTACCGGGAGCGCGTTCAGGAGAGATTCGAACATGAGGTAGAGCCCTCTAGGTGGCGAAGAAGAACTCGACGGGCAAGGGACGCTTGAGCACCACCGCGAACAGGGCATACAGCAGCGTGATGAAGCCCAGGGTGATGCCTGCTACCACGGCGGGCCGCCGCTCACCCAGCAGTACCGCCAGCAAACTGATGAACAGAGCGCTGGTGGTATAGAAGCCGACGATGGGCATGGCCGCGTAATACACCAGGCAGCAACCCAGCGTGGTGGCGAAGCGCGCCGGGTGGTCGACCAGGGCCGGGATGGCATGGGCCTGGGTTCGATGGGCCTGGGTGTGACTGGCCTTGGTGGAATCGGTCATCGCTCGCGCGGCCAGAATGCTCTTCACGCCACGCCAGATCAGAGGCAGGGAGAACGCCCCCATCAGGGCGCCAGCCCCGATGGGAACGTAAGCGGCATCGGCAAAGAAGTCCTTCCCCATCCAGACGGTGCTGGCGCCGATGATGAGGAAGGCGATGCCAGAGAAGAGGTCTCTGTAGTTCATGGTCTTATCGATGCCTTTGCGCGTTACTGTTGCTTGAGGCCGAGGCTTTCCAGGGTCTCGCCGATGGCCTGGGTTTCCAGCCGCAGGCGTTCACGCAGTTCTTCGCCACGCACCAGGTTGAGGGTTTCGCCCTGGGCGGCGAGGAACGCCTGGAACTCCGGATGCTCCACGGCACGGGCCACGGCGTCGGCGACCGCTTCCGCACGTTCTTCCGCCATGCCTTCGGGGCCCAGCATCATGCGCCACAGCACGGTCTCGAGTTCGGGATGACCCAGGGCAGCGAGACCGGATGCCTGGGGCAGGGCTTCGTTGTCGTCGGCGGAGGTCACCAGCAGACACTTGGCCTGGCCTTCCTCTACATAGGGCAGTACGGGCGTGATGGAGCCGCCATAGATGTCCACGTGGCCACCGAGGAAGTTCTGCAGGGTCTCGCCGGCACCGCCGAAGGGAATCGGGCGAGCGGTGATGTCGAAGGCTTCGAAAATCCGCTCCGCCGCCAGACGCATGGTGCCGCCGACGCCATCGTTGCCATAGGTGTACCTACCGGGGTTGGCTTGCAGCTCGGCAAGGAACTCCTCGCCGCTCTCGGCCGGAAAGTCGGGAGCCACGCAGAGGGTGTAGGCGCTCTGTGAGGTGCTGGTGATGGGCGTCAGCGTCTCGTAGGAGTACTGCACGCGCTGCATGTGCGGCACCGTGGTGATGGGGCTGTTCCAGGTGGAGAGCAGGGTATAGCCATCAGAGCGCGCCCGGGAGAACTGGTTGACGCCGATGGCGCCGCCACCGCCTGCCACGTTGAGTACGGCTACGGGCTGGCCCAGTTCCGCCTCGAGATACTGGTTGAGCATGCGAGCGACGTTGTCGGTACCACCACCGGCCGGGGCCGGCACGATCAGCTCGATGGGGCGGTTGGGGTAATCGCTGGCCAGGGCCGGGGTGAGGGCGAGAGCTGACGCAGTGGCGGTGGTGAGGAGCAGCGTGAGTTTCATTGTTGGTACCTGTTGTTGGAATCGTAAGGACATGGGGGCGAGTTTCGAGACTCGCTTCAGGTGTGTTGCTCGCCGAGGTTGACGCGATAGCGGAAACGCTCGGGGCGACCATGCACGCGGCGATATTCGATGATGCGACCTACGGGGTTACGCGCGATGCGCTCGATGACGGCAACCGGCGAATTGGCAGGTAGCTCCAGATATCTGGCGCTTGCCTTGGTGGCGGTGCCGAACGAAAGCTCATCCGTCGCCGACGTGATGAGAATCCCGAACTCCTGCAGGAAGACGGGGTAGAGCAGGGGTCCCATGTCCTTGGGGTTGAGCGTCTGCAGACCTTCGAAATCGGGCAGGCGCAGATAGATCTCCTCGAACAGCATCGGTTCGCCGGACCACAGGCGAACGCGCTCGAGCTTGATGCAGTGCGTTGTGTCCGGCTCGCCGAAGGCCAACCGGACCTCGGCCGGCATCTTGACCACCTCACGACTGAGAATGCGGCTTTCGGGTATGACGGAGCCGTCGGGGTCATCGGCATCGTGAACGTGGAAGAAGCGGAACAGGTCGGCGCGAAACGCCGGCTGCTTGACGAAGGTGCCGGTGCCACGGCGACGCTCAAGCAAGCCTTCGTCCACGAGCTGCTTGAGTGCCATGCGCATGGTGGCTAGCGCCACGCCGTACTCCTCGGCCAGGCGATTCTCGGACGGGATCGTGTCGCCTGGCGACCATTCGCCATTGGCGATCCGCGAAGCCAACTGGTCGCGCAGCCTAGCGTACAGAGGGAGGCGTCCATCGGTCTTGGGCATGTGCAGTGCACACATGGGTGCATTCTCCTGGCGATTCCGCTGTCTTGTTGCTGTCACTAAAGACCAGTGTATACTTCTAGTCAATCAGTTCTCTAGAGAACTAGACTTAAGTATAAACTCAAGAGTCGGGACGCAAAGAGAAAGCCAAGAGTGAGGACGCCAGAGTGAAACAAGGATTCGACTGTCACGCCCACGTCTATGCGCAGGTGGAGGAGAACGAAGGCTCCAACTACCGGCCTTCACGGCCGGCGCCCCTGGATGAGTGGCAGCAGCACCTGATGACCTGCGAGCTTCGCGGTGGCGTGCTGGTGCAGCCAAGTTTCCTCGGCCATGACAATCGTGAGCTGCTGCGGATTCTCGGTCAGTTGGGCGAGGACTACCGCGGAGTGGTGCAGCTTCCCGCGGATACGAGCCTGACCGAGATGCGCCAGCTTGGCGCAGCCGGCATCGTCGGCGTGCGCTGGAATCTGATCGAGCGACGCCGTGAACTCCCCGACCTCAGCGATCCTCGATGGATCGATTTTCTCGACCGACTGAAGATTCTGGATTGGCACCTGGAGCTGCATCTCGAGGGAGACCGTCTGCCCGAACTCTTCCCAGCCTTGCACGAGCACGGCGTCAGCTTGGTGATCGATCACCTGGGTCTGCCCGTCGAGGCCGATCCCCGTGCCGATGCCGGGTTTCGTTTGCTGCTGGAAGCCGGGCGCTACGGGCGCACCTGGGTCAAGCTGTCGGCACCTTATCGTTCCCCCGTGCGAGACCTGCAGCCCCATGTGTGTGAGCTGCTGAACGAGCTGGGGCGTGAGCGCCTGGTATGGGGCAGCGACTGGCCCTGGACCCGCCATGAAGGCAAGCATGGCTACCGGGACACCCTCGACTGGCTGACCGACTGGGTCCGCGATGAGGACGACCGACGCGTTATCCTGAACGATTCACCGCGCAGGCTGTTTCATCTCGACTGAGGATGGGTGGAGGGCGAAATCCAGAGCAAATGAAGACCCAGCCGCTCACACAGCGGCTGGGTCTTGGCGTTTTCAGGCCTAAACCAAAGGGAAGGTCAGGGCAAAGCTGCCCTGGTGCGTTTTTTCGCCTTGGCCAACCAGGCGGCCAGGTGGGCGCTGAGTTCGGCGGCGTCGTCATCGGCGCCATGGATAGCGCCCGACTTGCGCCTTCGCATGAAGGGCAGGCCCATGGCGTAGAGGCCGGGGGCCACCACGCCGCCTTCGTGGCGCAGGCGTCCACGGGTATCGAACACCGGTACCTGGAGCCAGCGGAAGTCGGGACGAAAGCCGGTGGCCCAGAGCACCGTCTTGATCTCACCGGTAGCCAGGTCGAGGCCCAGGCAAGGCCGCGGTGGCACCCGGGTGGGCGCCGGGCGCTCCGGGGCGGGCAGGGTGTCGTGCAAGCCGTGGGCAATGGCCCAGGCGTCCAGGTTGTCGAGCAGCCGCGACAGCTTGAGATCCGCCGCGGTGCAGTGAACGGCCAGCGAGCCCGAGAACTGCAGGCGGGTGCCGGCAAGGCCGGCTAGACGCCCCACCAGGCGCACGCCACGCTCGCTCAGGGCATTGAGGTCGAGATCCTCGGACATGGCGTTGCCCAGCAATTGCGGCGAGGGCTGACGCCGGGCGCGGGCGAGATCTTCCACCTCGTCGAAGCGCTGGTCGAGCAAGCCGGCATGCTCCAGCCACCATTGAATGTCACGGCCGCGGTAGCGCCGCGGCAGGCGCAGGTGCTGCCCCACGGCCAGCGTGACGCTTCGACCGCTGCGCTGAAGCTCGTCGGCCAGTTGGACGCCGGTGGCCGAGGCGCCTACCACCAGCACGCCGCCTTCTGGTAGCTGCTCCGGTCGACGGTACGCATGTGGCGTCAGGCTCACGATCCATGGCGGCAGGGCTGCCGCCATGGCAGGCACGACGGGAAGCTGGCAGGCACCGGTGGCGATTATCGCCGCGCGGCAGCGCCATTCGCCCCGGTTGGTGATGATCCGGTAGCCGCCCTCCACCTGGCGTAGAGCGAGCACTTCGGTCGCGGTATGCAGCGGGGCCGAAAGGCCCCGTGCATAGTCATCGAGAAAGGCGATCAGCTCCGGCATGCTCATGAAGCCTTCTGGCTCCGGCCCGGTGTAGGCCTGCCCGGGCAGGCGGCACTGCCAGTTGGGCGTGAGTAGGCGCAGCGACTCCCAGCGCTCGTGGCGCCAGGCATTGGCCACCTCGCCGCGTTCCAGAATCACATGGTCGATGCCGCGCCGGGCCAGGTGATGGCTCATGGCGAGCCCGGCGTGGCCGGCGCCGATGACCACGGCGGTGACGCTCTTCATTTCAGCTCGACCTTCACGTAGGTGGGGTTGGTCAGCAGGTCGTATACGGCCGAACGCTTCTGCGACTGGGCGACCAGTGCCTCGATATCCGCACGGCTGGCATCGGCGTCGATCTCGAACGTCACGCGGATGTCGTCGAAGCCGTTGCGCACCTCAGGGTCCATGCCGAGGATGCCCTGGATGTCCATGTCGCCCTCCACCATGGCCTTGACCGAGCGCAGCTGAATGCCGCGATGCTGGGCCACGGCTGCGACACCGGCGGTGAGACAGGCGGCCAGCCCGACCAGCACATACTCCACCGGAGTGGGGCCGTGGTCTTCGGCGGCGAACACTTCGGGGTGGTCCGCCTGGTAGGTGAAGCGTGAGCGATGCCGCTGTGTTTCGCCGAGACCGTGGAAGTCCTCGACGGCGATCTGGCTATGAGTGCCGCGAATCCAGTCGCAGTGAGCGCGCCAGGTGAAGCGGGCGGCCTCCGGTGCCTGGGTCAGCGCTTCGCGGGCGCCGAGCAGGGCGGTGACGTTGACGCCGTTGTCGATCTGTTGAGTGGCAGTGTGCATGGAACTCTCCTTCTTTGTTCTCTCGTCGTGGGGTGACCGTCAGCGGTCAGCTGCGAGATTCGCTGGGGCACGTGAGACCCAGCGTGGGAGAGGGCGTGGTTTTTCAGAGCTGCGCCGTGGTATCGGCCGGTGCGATACGTTGAAAGGCCCAGATGCGGCTGACCGGCATGCCGGCCTGATGCTGGGCCAAGCGTACCGATTCGGCATCGGGCGCTTGGTAGAGGCAGTGCATGCGCTGCCGGTCGAGGGAGAAGTGGCTGCGCAGGAAACGCACGTGATGGTTGGACAGGCATGCGGCCCCGGCATTTTCCAGCGCCTGGATCGCCTCGAAGGTGACGGGGGCGGCGAAGTGGCGCTCGACCAGGACGTTGGCGGTCGCCAGATCCGCGGCTTTCAGGCCCGGCGCAGCATGCACGCTGCCGCCCCACAGTGAGCTGACGTCGGCACCTGCCTGGCGCAGACCGATACGCGCCGATTCCACGTCGGGCGCCTGAAAATGACAGACCAGGCGGTGCCCATCTCGTGCCAGCAGGCTTTCCTGCCATTGGATTCGATACAGATCGAAGCATGGCTGTCCTTCCAGAGTCAGCGCACGCACCACCTTCGGTCCGAGAGGGTGCGGGAGGCGGCGCTCCAGAAACACGTCGATCATGCTTCGTCCTCGGCAGCAGGTTGCTCCAGCAGCGTGTGACAGCGGCGCCTGACCCAGGCGGCGATGGGCTCCTGCAGCAGGGCTTCGGCGGTGCGGGCGTGCTCGCGCCGATCATCCTCGTCACCCAGGCGACGGGCGCATTCGGCCAGTAGGGCGTGGGCCAGCAGCTGCTCGCTGCGACGTTCGAGCACACGGGCATGCTCCAGGGCCTCGCCAGCTCGCTGCCGGGCCGTTTCGGTTCGAGCGCGGGCGAGATCGAGCCGTGCCGCCTGCAGCAGCAGCGTGGCCAGGCGATGGCGGGCATCGGCGTGGCGCAGGGTGACGAGTGCGACGCCGAAAGGGGCGGAGTCATCCTCGAGAGCATACGTACATAGGGCCGCGGCGGCATCTGCGTATGGCGCTTCGCTGCCGTCGCGCAGCCGCTTGCCGAGTTCCTGCAGCTGGACGCAGCGCTCTTGGGCCTGCTGGTAATCGTCCCGCTCCAGGTCGATCAGCAGCAACGACTCCTGGGCCTGGAACTCGCCCAGTCGGTCGCCCATGGCCTTGCACAGGGTGCGCGCCTCTCGAAAGTAGCTCGCCGCATTGTCGAAGCGGTCCTCATGCAGGCTGAGCAGGCCTTGAGCCAGGGGAATGGCGGGATAACCGATGTGCTGCCGAGTGGCCAGTTCGCGTGCCTGCTCGAGCAGCTCGGCCGCCTGGCCCAGGTCACGCTCCAGCATGGCCAGGCAGCGCGCGGTTTCCGCCATGGCGATGACCTGCTCGCGGTCGTCGCCGCAGCGGGTTGCGCGCTCCGCCTGGAGAGTCTGCTCATGGGCGTCGCTCCACTGGCCATGAGCCCAGCGGATATGGCTGGCCAACTGATAGCCGAGCCGGGCGTGGGCGAGGGCACCGTGTTCCAGCGCCTGCTCGGCCAGTGTCACCACTGTGCCGGCGCCGGCCTCCCAGTCTGCCAGGGGAGCGGCGCTGTAGAGGATGTCGTGCAGTTCGATGGCGAGACAGACACGCCGGGTGCCGGTCATGCCATCGCTCAGCGCCAGGCCCTGCTGGGCGAAGCGCTGGGCTTCCTCGTTGGCGCAACTGCGCAGACAGAAGCGTCCGGCTTCGATCATTGCTCGGGTTGCCAGGTCGAGGTCGCCGCTGGCCTGGGCGTGATGTACCAGGCAATTAGCCTGTTGCATGTCGTTGAGGGGGCCAGCGGCGAGCCATTCGGCGATGCGCCGGTGCATGGTCTGGCGGCGTACCGGGGAAATGGCATCGTACAGCTCGGCGGCCATGGCGCTGTGCGTGAAGCGCAGGCCTTGAGCATCGATGGAGAGCCACTGGTGGCGCTCGGCCACTTCCAGGGCGATACCGAGACGATTGGTATCGAGCCCCGAGACCTGGCTCAGGGTCGTGAAATCAGGGTTCGGCGCAAACAGTGCGGCCCAGCGCATCACTTCCAGGGCGTCGCCCGTCAGGTCCGGGTGGATTCTCTCTAATACGGGGGATTGGGAATCCGCGGTATCGACGTTCTCTGACAAAGGCGTGGGCGAGGGCTTCGACCGCCAGGCGCGCAGCAACTGACCGTTGAGCGGCAGGCCCGCCTCGCGGATGAGCCGCACACCCAGTTGCAGCTGTTGTTCGGCCTCGCGCGGACGGTGCAGTGCCAGCAGCAGACGCACCAACTGCGCACGCGCCGTTTCATTGAAGGGCGCCAGGCGTACCCAGGCATGGGCGTGGGGCAGGGCATGCTGCGGAGAGTCGGCGAGACGCTCGACCAGAGTCGTCAGCAGGGTCGTCTGGGCGCGTATGGCCGCTTCGCGTTCGGCCAGGCACCAGCCGTGGAAGTCATGAAAGCGGTCCAGCTCCAGCCCTTCCAGAAAGGGGCCACGGTAGCGAGTGGCAGTATGCTCGAGCGCTTCGATATCGGCCTCTGCCAAGCCACCGTTGCATAGTGCATGCAGGCCGGCTACATCGATGTCGATGTCGGAGGTATCCAGGCATACGCCAAGCCGGTCGGCTCGCAGTCGTAGTCGACCCGGTGTGTCCACCAGACGGCGTAACTTCGACAGGCTCCATCGCAGCGAACCACGTGGATCGTCGGGAAGCTCCCACAGCAGGTCGCACAGGTGCTCACGGCTAAGGGGGCGGGGATGACGGGCCAGGTAGGCGAGCAGGGCACGGGTCTTGCGCGAGGGCGGCAGCGACAATACCTGCCCGTCCCGAATGACTTCGAGATCGCCAAGCAGGTTGAGGGTCAGCGCGTTCATGTCCGGACCCGGTGATGTCACGCTAGCAGTATAGTCGCCGATCGCGCCGGGCTGGCCTGTCATTTACAGGTTCGTCTTCAAGCACGTCGCCAGAAAAACCACGCTGGCTCACACGCCGGCTTCCTCGGCATGGGGCGAAGCTGTCGGCATGCCCACCCGAGGAGTTTGATCATGACCCGCTACGCCAGCATTCTGGAAACCATCGGCCGTACCCCGCTGGTGCGACTCGCCCGGCTTGCGCCGCCGACGGTGAACGTGCACGTGAAGGTGGAGGCCTTCAACCCCATGGGCTCGGTCAAGGACCGCATGGCGCTGGCGGTGATCGAGGCGGCCGAGCGCAGCGGCGACCTGCGCCCGGGCCAGACGGTAATCGAGGCCACCAGCGGCAACACCGGCATCGGCCTGGCCATGGTCTGCGCACGCAAGGGCTACCCGCTGGTGGTGACCATGGCGGAAAGCTTCAGCCTTGAGCGGCGTCGGTTGCTGCGTTTCCTCGGTGCCCGCGTGGTGCTCACGCCGGCCTCCGAGAAGGGCAGCGGCATGCTGGCCAAGGCAATCGAACTGGCAGAGAGGCACGGCTACTTCCTGTGCCGCCAGTTCGAGAACGAGGCCAACGCCGAGGTGCACAGCCGCACCACGGCAAGGGAGATTCTCGACGACATGCAGGGCGAGCCGATTCATGCCTGGGTCAGCGGCTTCGGCACCGGCGGCACGCTCAAGGGGGTGTCTCGGGTGCTCAAGGCAGCCGATCCGCGTATTCGCGTCGTCGTTGCCGAGCCCGACAACGCCCCGCTGCTGGGCAGCGGCGAGGCGCAGCCGGCTGGCGCCAGCCATCCTCGCTTCCGTCCTCACCTGATGCAGGGCTGGAGCCCCGATTTCATTTCGCCGCTGACCCAGCAGGCGGTGGCCGCCGGCATGGTGGACGAGGTCGTGCCGGTGGCCGGGGAGGAAGCGCTGAGGCTGGCCCGTGAGCTGGCCCGCAAGGAGGGCATCTTCGTCGGCATTTCCGCCGGCGCGACTCTGGCCGCGGCCCTTGAGGTGGCTCGGCGAGCGCCGGCCGGCAGCCATATCGTCTGCATGCTGCCCGACACCGGTGAGCGCTACCAGTCCACTCAGCTGTTCGAGGGCATCGAGGATGAGATGAACGAGGAGGAGCTGGCGCTGTCGCGCTCCACGCCCGGCTGTCGCTTCGATTTGCCCGCGCCACGTCCGGCCGCTGTTGCCGCACCCCGGGCCGTACAGCCGGTGGATACGGCGCGCGATGTCGAGGCCGAGCGATGCCTGGATGAGTGTCTGGCCCAGGCGCCGGTAGTGATGTTCTCTCTTGCCTGGTGCGAGTTCTGCTGGGCGGCGCGCAAGCTGTTGGCCAGGCTTGGGGTCGATTACCTGAGCGTGGACCTCGATTCGCCTGCCTATCAGGTCGGCGACATGGGGGTGCGCCTGCGCCCGGTGCTGGCGCGGCGTTGCGGAGGGCCGACCATCCCGCAGATCTTCATCGACGGTCAATCCATCGGTGGCTGCAGCGAACTGTTCGAGGCATGGCACGACGGCAGCCTGGGCCGTCACCTCGCCGCGTGCGGTGTCGCATATGACGCCGAGGCCATCATCGACACCCAACTGCTGCTGCCGGCCTGGCTGCATCCACGTTCCGTCACGGCCTGAGAGGAGACACGCACATGAGCTATATCGAGACGATTGCCCCCGAGCAGGCCGAAGGCGAGGTGCAGGCCATGTATCAGCGCCAGCGGGCGCACTTCGGCTACCTGCCCAACTATGCCCGGCTGTTCTGTCATCGCCCCGAAGTGATGAAGGCCTGGGCGACGCTTATCGCCACCATCCGCCGCCCCATGGAGTCGCGCCGCTACGAGTTGGTGACCGTTGCCGCCGCCCGGGCCCTGGGCAATTCCTACTGCTCGTTGGCCCATGCCAAGTTCCTGGCGGAGCTGGTGGGTATGGAGGCCACCCAGGCCATGCTACTCGGTGAGGAAGGCTCGCCCGACCCGGTCGAGCGCGACATCATGGCCTTTGCCGCCAAGGTGGCCTGTCGCGCTCAGGAGGTCGGCGCCGAGGATATCGAAACACTGCGCGTCCATGGGCTTGCCGACGACGAAATATTCGACATCGTCGCCGTGGTCGCCGGGCGCGCTTTCTTCACGAGCATTCTCGACGGTCTGGGGGCCGAGCCGGATACCGCCTACCGCGAGCTGCCATCCAAGCTGGCCACGGCGCTCTGCGTGGGCAGGCCGATTGCTTTGAGCTGAGCTGGTCGTAAGCCAGAATGACGGAGAACCCATAGGCATGGAGGAGATGCCGTGAGCGAATATACGGATTCGCTGCGCGACGTGTTCGAGCTGTTCGGTCCCATCACCGCGCGGCGCATGTTCGGCGGGCACGGCATCTATCACGATGGCCTGATGTTCGCACTGGTGGCCGACGAGACGCTCTATCTCAAGGTCGATGCGCACAACCTTGACGACTTCGAGCGCGAGGGGCTCGAGCCGTTCGAGTACGACAAGGGTGGCAGGGTGGTGCAGATGTCCTATTACCAGGCGCCGGAGGAGTTGTTCGAGGACCGCGAGCTGGCTGCCGTCTGGGCACGCCGCTCCTTCGAGGCCGCCCTACGCGCTCAGGCGGGCAAGCGCAAGACGAAATCCTGAGGCCCGGCTGTTGATGCTCAGATGGTGGGCGGCCCCTTGAGCTCGACGGTGTTGCCTTCAGGGTCTTCGAGGTAGAGCGAGGGGCCGGTGCCCTCAGCGCCATAACGCTGCTGAAGTTCGCCAGCCTCGATGCCGTGCGTGGTCAGGTGTCGGCGAATCGTCACCTCGTCGAAGGGCTCCAGGCGCAGGCAGAAGTGATCGAGATTGCGCCCCTCGCGGCCCGGGGCGACGCCACCACGCTGCCCAAGCGGGCCTGCCACGGGTACCAGGTCGATCAGGCTGCGTCCGGCGCGCAGTTGAATCAGGCCGATCTCTTCCTGACGCTTCTCCACCGTGCAGCCCAACACGTCGCAGTAGAAGGCGAGCATGGCGTCGGTGTCGCGGATGCGCAGCACCAGATGATCGATCCCTTGGATTGGCAGCATGCTTTTCCGCTTCTCATGAGGAGTCCATCGACACTATGGCTCAGGTGACTGACACGCTCCAGGTCTTCATTCATCCCCATCGTCCCCGCCCTCGCTCCGGTACCATACGGCCGAAGTAGAGCAGGCCGAAGATCAGCCAGGCCACGGTGAGTATCAGCGTGAAGCCAAGCACGGTGGGCGCGCCGAACTGGGCAATGAGCGGCAGCGACGCCGCCGTGAACAGCCCGCCGCCGACCACCGGTTCGAACATCAGCTGCTTGTAGCCGAAGCTTTCGAACGCGCCGGAGCGGTTCTTGGGGTCGGCCATGCGCATCAGCAGCAGGCCGGTGACGGTCACGCCCATGGACTGGCCGAAGTCGCCGATGCCGCGCTCGAACCAGTTCTCGGGGATAACCCGCGGGGCGATCACGATCAGTACGAACAGCGACCAGCCGATGCCCGCCAGTGCCAGCAGCAGGAACGGGATGAAGTGCTCGCCCAGGGCGGTGAGCGACAGTGTGGCCAGTGCCGCGACGATGGTGAAGTCGAGGGCGGTGCCGGCGATGCGTGCCATGGTGCGGCTGGAGACGTGGGGTTCGAGGCCGAAACGCGTAACGCACAGCTGCACGATCACGCCACCGATCATGGCGATGGGGAACAGCGGCACGTGGGCGAGAATCTCCAGGCCGTCGTTGCGCGCCCAGGTCTGCTGTTCGATCCATTGCAGGGCGGAAAGGATCAGCCAGCCGATGGCGATGGCGATGCCGACCAGGCCGATATGCAGGCTCAGCGGATCGGCGGTTTCCTCTTCCTGGGCCAGGTCCTTCTTGAACTCGCTGTACTCCTCGGTGGGCGGCAGCTCGTTTTCCTCGCCCTGGGACATGGATTGGGCTTCGTCCAGCGCCTCCGAGGTCTTGCGCGTCTTCTCCAGGCTGATGACCCCGCGCCGGGCCGCGATGTTGATCATCAGCGTACCGATCAGCACGCCCGAGACGATGCCCACGGTGGCCAACCCCAATGCCAGGTCGGCGCCCTCCTCGAAGCCGAGCTCGGCGAAGGTGTCGGCCATGCCGGCAGCGGTGCCGTGGCCGCCTTCGAAGCCGATCTCGATCAGGGCGCCGGCCATGGGGTTCATGCCGAACACGGGCGCGAGAATGAGAATGGCCAGGGTCAGGCCGACCACGTACTGGCCCCAGGCCATGGTTTGGCCCACTACCACCTGCGGCCCGGCGCGCATCCAGATGGTGCGCAGCCCGGGGATCGGTCGGCCGATGAAGAGCGCGGCAAACACCACGTTGATCAGCAGGCCGGGCAGGGCGGCCCAGCTTTCGAAGACGTATTCGGGAAACAGGCCGGCGGCTTCCTCGAAGGGCGCCGTTACCGCGCGGCCCGCCACCTCCGGGCCGAGCAGCAGCAGGATCGCACCGCCGATCACCGAGCTAGGCAGAAACAGACGCCGTAGCCAGGGCGAAACGTTGCGAATGGCATTGCTGGCCAGCAGCACCAGCGAGATGAGCACCAGGGCAATGAAAAGCTCGCCCACCGTCATGGTCATGTCGTTCTCCTTCCTTGGGCTGGCTTCCTTTTACCTCACGCCACGTTACAGATTAGCTGAATTTCGTTGCTTCGCTGAACCGGCGGACGTGCCCATACCGTCCAGGATTCGTGGCGACGTCAAAGCGTGTCAATATGGGTAGGGCCGAATCGCCTAGGATCGATACCCACATGACCCGACTGTTCAAGAAGCACTACCACCCGGCCGGCACCGCCCCGGGCACGCTGCGCGAGCTGACCCTGGAGCAGGCGGCGCTGCTGGCGCCGGCCACCTATACGCTGGCCCGTCGTGAAGCGGGGCGCTGGGGCGAGCCCCTTGAGGTCTCGCCTGAGGCCACCCCCGGCGTCGATGCGCAAGAGCCGCTGTGCTGGTTGCACGTGCAGGGTGTGCCGACGGCAGAAGAACTGGAGCTGTTGGGCGACCGGGTGGGGCTGCATCCGCTGGCGCAGGAAGACATTCTCAACGGCGGGCAGCGGCCCAAGGTGGAGCGCTTTGATGAGTCGCTGGTAGTGTTTCTCGGCATTCCGGAACTGGACGATGAAGGCGACCTGCATCTCTACCAGTTGGCGCTGTTCATGGGTGGCAACGTCATCATCAGCTTCATGGGCGGGGCGCTGGATCCTTTCGTCGTCTTTCGGCGGCGGCTCAAGGAGCGTGGCGGCCGGGCACTGGGCGAGGCGGATGACCTGCTCTACGGCCTGCTCGATGCTGCCGTCGACCACGCCTTCCCGGTGCTCGACAGCGTGGGCGAGCGCATCGAGGAACTCGAGGTGGAGATTCTCGACCGTCCCGACAGCTCGACCCTGGAGCACTTGCATGGGCTGAAGCGCGAACTGATCATGCTGCGCCGCTATCTATGGCCCACCCGCGAAGTGATCAACCAGCTGCTGCGCGATCACGACGATCTCTTCACCCCCGATACGCGGCTCTGGATGCGTGACATCTATGACCATACCGTGCAGGTCATCGACCTGGTGGAGAGCTATCGCGACATGACGGCCAGCCTGCTCGACGTCTATCTCTCCAGCATGAGCAATCGGCTCAACGAGAGCATGCGTACCCTGACCATCATCGCCACCGTGTTCATGCCGCTGACCTTCATCGTCGGCGTGTACGGCATGAACTTCGAGAATCCCGACAGCCCCTTCGCCATGCCCGAGCTGGGCTGGTACTGGGGCTATCCTATGGTGTGGGGTGTGATGATTGCCGTCGGAATAGGAATGGTGGTGTGGTTCAAGCGCAAGCGCTGGTTCTAGGTGCCGGGATGGATATGTCATGGACAGCCCCCTCGTCGAAACTCGTAGCTATCCCGATCGTGAACTGAGCGACCGTCACGGCTTTCACCAGCTGCTGCTGGGGCTCGACGGTGCCCTGGAGCTCGAAGCGGCGGGGCGGCTCATCCACGTGACCCGCGCCGTGCTGGCCCCGGTGGCAAGCGGCGACCTGCATCATTACCTGGCGCCGGGCGACAACCGTGTGCTGGTGCTCGACCTGCCCGAGGCTTGGTGCGAGGCGCTGCTTCTGGATGGCCTGTTCGAGGGCCCGGCCCGGCGCCTGCCTGAGGCACTGATGGCACGGGGCGAGTGCCTGCGTAAAGCGAAGATGGGGGAGTCCGGCCAGGCCCTGGCCCGCTGGCTCGAGCTGGCGCTTGAAGCCGGCGGCCGTAGGCTGGTACCGCCGCGGCTCAAGCTGCTCGATCTGTTACCCGCCATGCGCGCCGACCTGGCACACACCTGGCGTGTGGCCGAGATGGCCCGCCGCTGCCACCTGGCCGAGGCCGTCTTCGCCCGCCAGTTTCGTGCGCTGACCGGCCTCTCGCCCCACGAATGGCTGGTACGACAGCGCCTGTCGCGTGCCTGTGAGCTGCTCCAGGTCGGTGGTGCCTCGCTCACCGAGGTGGCTCTGGCCTGTGGCTTTGCCGACAGCGCACACTTCTCGCGCAGCTTCCGCCGCCAGCACGATGTCTCGCCGAGTGAGTGGCGGCGCCTAGTGGCTTCGGGCGGCACCTCGAAAAGAGGTCAGGATTCGACAAGCCGCGTCTCGATCTGAAGCCCATGCTGTGGCCTCGACAACACTGACGAGGTCTCATCATGTCCGCTTTGACCCGACGACAGGCTACGGCCATCGGGGCCACCACCATTCTCAACTGGGCGTTGCTCGCCACCCTGACTCAGCTCTCGGGGCCGGTGCCGCCGTTCCTGCTCACCGGGCTGGCCTTCAGCATTGCCTTTCTCTGTTTTTTCGCCTGGAGCCTGGCGCGTCGTGAGTCGTTCACTGCACCGCTGCGTCAGGCGCCTTCGGTGTGGGCGCTCGGAGTGGGCGGGCTGTTCGGCTATCACGCGCTCTACTTCGTCGCCCAGCAGAATGCGCCGCCGGCTAATGCGGGGCTGATCAGCTATCTGTGGCCGCTGCTGATCGTGCTGTTCGTCGGCCTGCTGCCGGGAGAGCGCCTGCTGCCCAGGCACGTGGTGGGTGGGCTGCTGGGCTTTGCCGGGGCGGTGCTGTTGATCGGCGGCGATCTGGGCGCCGGCGGCAGCGCGCTGGGCTATGGGGCGGCCTTCGCCTGTGCCCTGGTGTGGAGCGGCTATTCGGTACTGTCGCGAGCCAAGAAGGCGGTGCCGACCAGCGCCGTGGGTGGCTTCTGCCTGGTCACGGCGCTGCTGGCCTTCGCCTGTCACGGCCTGTTCGAGGTGGCGCGCTGGCCCCAGGGCATCGAGTGGCTGGGTGTGGTTGGGCTGGGCCTAGGGCCGGTGGGCAGTGCCTTCTTCACCTGGGACATTGGCGTCAAGCACGGCGACCTGCATCTGCTCGGGCTGTTGGCCTACGCCACGCCGCTGCTCTCCACGCTGGTGCTGATCGTGGCCGGCTACGCCGAGGCCACGCCGCTGCTGGCCCTGGCGGCAGGCGTGATCACCCTGGGCATGCTGGTCGGCAGCGGTGCGCTGGTGCGCCGTAAGAGGCAGGCAACTCCCGTGCGCTCCGCCTGAGACGGGCGCACGGGGGCTGGAACGGACCGTTCAGAACGAGCCGTTAAAAGGAACCCACCAGCGAGCCCACCAGGATCAGCAGGATCAGCGAGATGATCGGCCCCACCACGGCCACCGCGGCGATGTCCAGGTAGGCCTGGCGGTGCGTCAAGCCGCAGATCGAGAGCAGGGTGATCACCGCGCCGTTGTGGGGCAGGGCGTCCAGGCCGCCGGTGGCCACGGCGGTAACCCGGTGCAGTAGATCGGGTGAGATGCCGGCCGCCTGGCCCATGGCCAGGTAGGTGTCGCCGAGGGTAGAGAGCGCGATGCTCATGCCACCGGAGGCGGAGCCGGTCATGCCCGCCAGCAGGTTCACCGCGATGGCCAGCGAAATGAGCGGATTGTCGCCGCCGGCGGTGGTCACCCAGGCGCTGATGGCATCGAAAGCCGCCAGCGAGGCGATCACCGAGCCGAAGCCGACCAGGCTCGCGGTGTTGAAGATCGGCAGCAGCGAGGCGTTGGCGCCGCTGTCCAGCGAGGCGGTAAGTTGCTGCAGGCGCGACCAATTGAGCGCAATCAACACCAGAATCGAGAACACCAGCGCGGCGATGACCGACCACACGCCACGTACCGATTCGATGCTGGTGGCGCCGTAGACCGGATCCGCCAGGTAGCCGGTATCCATGGCCGGGATGACCACGGTGGTGAACAGCAGGTTCAGCGCGATCACTAGCACGATGGGCAGCAGTGCCAGAGGCAGGCTGGGCAGCCCGCTGCGAGGCTGAGGCTGGACCTCGGCCAGGTCGAAGCCTTCGCCGGCCGCACGCTCGCGCAGGTGATCGTGCGGGGTGGGCTCGCTGTCATGCTCGCCGTAGCCTTCGCCCGCTGCTCGTGCCTGCCTGGCGCGGTAGGTGAGCCAGGCCTGACCCAGGCCCAGCATGATCAATCCGGTCATGATGCCGAGCCCCGGGGCGGCGAAGGGCGAGGTGCCGAAGAAGGGCATCGGGATGGCGTTCTGGATCGCCGGTGTGCCGGGCAGCGCCGTCATGGTGAAGGTGAAGGCACCCAGGGCGATGGTGCCGGGGATCAGTCGCTTGGGCAGGTCGGCCTTGCGAAATAGTGCTGCGGCGATAGGAAACACGGCGAAAGCCACCACGAACAGTGACACGCCGCCGTAGGTCATCACCGCACAGGAAATCACTACGGCGAGAATGGCGCGACTCTCGCCCAGACGTTCGACGATGGCACCGGCCAGCACCTCGGCGCTGCCGGAATCTTCCATCAACTTGCCGAAGATGGCCCCCAGCAGGAACAGCGGGAAGAAGCTGACGATGAAGTTGCCTGCCGAGCCCATGAAGACCTGGGTGTAGCTGGCCAGCAGCGGCGTATCCACCGACACCAGCGCCACCAGGGCGGCCAGCGCCGGGGCCAGAATCAGCAGGCTCAGGCCGCGATAGGCCAGGTACATCAGCAGGACCAGCGCAACGACGATGGCAAGAATGCCGCTCATGACTCGTCTCCTTTGCCAGTCTTCGTGCTGGAGTCATTGCGGCTGGGCGCCTTGCCGGTGGATGCCTTGCTGGTGGAGGCCTTGTCGGTGGGCTGCTTGTCGGCAGGCAGCCTGGCACTGGGCTCCTCGGCGCTGGGCTTGTCCTGCTCGGCCGCGGCGACGTCCTGGCTCGTGCCGCTGGGGCGGGCGAGCGGGCGGAAGGTATCGCTGAACACGGCATTGAGATCGAAGGTGGAGCACTGCCCCAGCTTGTCGAAGTTCTCCTTCAGCCACAGATCGGCCCAGCCGCGTCCCTGGCGATAGAGGCGCGAGACGAAATCCCACTGGGCGTTGAGCTTGCTCGAGGCGGAGAGCTTCTCCACCTCCTGCTCGGCATGGATCAGGTGCAGGCGCATGGAGCGGTAGCGCTCCACCTCGAGCCCTTCGGCGTCGATCAGCTGCTGCAGCAACTGAATACTGCGCAGCTCCTTGATCAGGCTGGTATTGAAGGTGATCTCGTTGATGCGGTTGATGATGTCCCGGGCGCTGTCGGGCAGGCGCTGCCTGACCAGCGGGTTTACCTGGATCACTACCAGGTCCTGGCAGTCCATGTCGTCCACCAGCGGGAACAGCGCCGGATTACCGCTGTAGCCGCCGTCCCAGTAGGCTTCGCCGTCGATTTCCACCGCCGGGAACATGAATGGCAGGCAAGCCGAGGCCATGACGGTGTCCACCGTGATCTCGGGTTGAGAGAAGACCTTGGCGCGCCCGGTACGAACGTTGGTGGCGGTGACGTACACCTTGGCCTTGCGGCAGGCATTGACCCGTTCGAAGTCGACCAGCTTGCACACCAGGTCGCGCAAGGGGTTGAACTTCATCGGGTTTAGCTTGGACGGGGCGATGAGCTGGGTGAGGCTCTCGAACATCAGGTAGCTGGGGGAGTTGTCCAGGCTGCTGTTGCCCATCAACTGGTCCCATGGTGTCGGCTGGATGGGCGAGAAGCGTGCCGCATCGCTGACGCCGCTCCAGAAATCGTGCAGCGCCTGGCGCGCTCCCTCACGCCCGCCGCGGTGCAACCCATCGGCCAGCACCACGGCATTCATCGCTCCTGCACTGGTACCGCTGACGCCGTCGATCTCCAGCCGCTCCTCCTCCAGCAGCCGGTCCAACACTCCCCAGGTCAGGGCGCCGTGTGAGCCGCCGCCCTGCAGGGCGAGGTCGATGTGCTTGCGTTCTTCCTTGGCCATAACAACTCCTGCGTCATTTATGTTGCGTTGCAGTATAGCGACTCCATTAGCGATTGACAGGCCAGCGAGAAGGGGAAGTTCGAAGAAGTGTTGAACTAAAGTCTAACAATGTGGATAATATGAAAAATACTTCCACAAACGATGCGGAGGCGGTTCCGAGAACCGTAATTCATCATGAACACACTGCGTTTCCCCACCATCTGGGATCTGCCGCTGCCGAGCCGGCGCAACCTGAACGCCGCCGAGAGCGAAGCGGCCCCCGTCACCGAGCGCTTCCTGACCATCTGGGACGTTCCGCTGCGCGCCACTAAAGCCAAGCGCAAGCGTGCTGCACGCAAGCTGCCCAAGTTTTATCTGTAAGGACAAGTGGCTGCCAAAAAGGCGTCCATGCCGACCGGCATGGGCGCCTTTTTCGTCTGTGGTTGAGTGCTTGCCTATCACTCCTCTCTGCTGGGGTCGGTCGCTTGCAGCTTGGCCAGCGTCGTCACCAGGCGCCGGCACAGGGCGTCGAGGCGCTGCCGCTGGCTCTCGTCCACCAGCTCGCCGGCTTCGCTGAAGGCCTGGCCAGCGCGGGGAATCGCCAGCGGATTGGGCAGCACGGTCACGCCGAGGTTGCCCAGCAGCTGGCGGAGCAGGGCGAGGCTGCGCATACCACCGAATGCCCCCGGTGAGGCGGAAACCACCGCCGCCACCCGCTCGGCGAACAGTGCCAGGCCGCTGTTCTCACCGTCCGAGCGAGACATCCAGTCGAGCGTGTTCTTCATCAGTGGCGTGATGAAGCCGTTGTACTCCGGTGAGGCGAGCAGCAGCCCCTGATGTTCGGCGAGCAGGGCCTGGAGGCTGCGGGCGTTGGCGGGCAGGCCTTCGCGACTTTCCAGATCGCCGTCGTAGAGCGGCATCGGGTAGTCGCGCAGGTCGATGAAGGTGGCCAGGCCGCCGACGTGCTTGACTCGCTCAGCCGCCAGGCGGGCGAGGCGCTTGTTGAAGGAGTGTTCTCTGGCGCTGCCGGCGAAGACCAGTATGCGCGGTGGCGTATAGGTGGTCATGAGTGCCTCTCATCAGGTGGCGGGAGATCGGTTGCTGGTTTTCAGGCCTGCCAGGGCAGCGGCGGCGGCTCCAGGCGCTTGCCGTCGAACTGGGGAATGCTGCCGAAGCGCTCGCTGCCGGCTTCCCAGTCGCGCTGGGCATCGATGATCTCGGCCTTGCTGTGACCGACGAAGTTCCACCAGATCAGGATCTCCTCGCCCAGCGGTTCACCGCCCACCAGGATGGCGCGCCCACCTGCCGGCAGCTCGAGTGTGACCTGGCTGCGCCCACGGCCCAGATAAGCCAGCTCGTTGGTGGCAAAGCGTTCGCCTTCGATTTCGAGTTCGCCTTCCAGCGGCAGCAGGCCGTACTCGAAATCCTCGCGCAGCGGCAATACCAGCGCGCCGCCCGAAGAGGCCGCCAGGTCCAGACCCACCAGCGGCGAAAAGGCCAGCGTCGGTGCGCGGTGGCCGCCGAACTCCCCGGTGAGCAGGGTCATCTCGACATCGCCCTCGCGCCACTGCGGCAGTGACGGGTAGTGGTCGAAGCGCGGGTCGGTGCGGCGATGGGCTTCGGGCAGGGCGATCCAGAGCTGAGCGGCATGCAAGTGCGCCTCGCCGGGCACCGACTCCTCGGTATGGCTGATGCCGCGACCCGCCGTCATCAGGTTGACCTGACCGGGGCGAATCACCTGCTCGTGACCCAGACTGTCACGATGCAGCACTTCGCCCTCGATCATCCAGGTGAAGGTTTGCAGGCCGATGTGCGGGTGGGGGCCGACTCGCAGGCCGCGTGAGTCGCCCTTGAACACCGCCGGGCCGGCGTGGTCGAGGAAGCACCAGGCACCGATCAGGCGTCGATGACGCGAAGGCAGCACACGGTTGACGGGGATGCCGCCCACGTCGGCGGTACGCGGTGCGACATGCTGCACCTGGCGTTTGCCGTCGACGATTGGGCAATCGAGGGATGAGGAGAGGTCGGCTTCGTTGACGAGATTGCTCATTGTCGTTTTCCCGGGAAGGATGAAGTGGGCAGGAGGGGCGGCGCTTGTTTCAGCATAGGCTTTGGCCGTTCGCCCTGCCTGAGAGAGGATGCTCATGACTCAACGGAACAGCCAGGGCGCCACCAGTTTCACCACTCGGGGCATGACGAGGTAGACCACCAGCGCGACGATGGTGGCGGCGACCAGGCCGTGACGAATGCCCCAGGTGCCGAGCAGCGGCAGCAGGCCGAAGAGCGGTTGCCACAGCAGCGGTACGATGATGGTCAGCGGCCAGATCACCGATGTGGTCACCAGCCACTGTTTCCAGCGCGTTGGCTGCCTGCTGGCGGGTGTGGGCGCGGTGAACCAGTAGTCGATGCCGCTCACGATCTCCACCCGCTCGGCCTGTTGCAGTTCTCTCTGAATGGTCGCCATGAGCTCACGGCGTTCGGCTGACTCCCGCCAGCGTCGGGCGTCGTCGTCGCTGGCGAAGCGCACGGCGATCTCGTAGTCGTGATGACCTTCGGGAGGGCGCAAAATGTGTACCCCCTGATGGCCGGGGAAACGCCCAGCGGCCTCGATGATCTGGCGCAGCCAGGTCTCGTAGCGATCCGCGGCACCGGGCCGCACGCGGTGGTGGATCTTAATGGTTGCCCCGTCGCAGTGGTCGACGGGGTGGAGTTCGTTGCTGGACATGACACCTCTTGGTCTGGCCGAAATGCGCGGTGAGTGGGTTGGGCCCGGCAGCTGCCGGGCCCGCACCCGTCAGCCCTTCTGGGCGGTGTAGCTCTGGATCAGGTTGGCGTAGGCGGGCAGGTGTCCGGCCAGCAGGCCGCCGAAGCCTTCGATGTCGTTGCGCCAATCGCGGTGCAGTTCGCAACCCACTCCGAACCAGGTCATCAGCTGGGCTCCTGCCTGGGACATGCGGTCCCAGGAGGCGTCCCGGGTGGTCTGGTTGAAGGTGCCGGAAGCGTCGGTGACGACGAATACCTCATAGCCCTCTTCCAGGGCCGAGAGTACCGGGAAGGCCACGCACACCTCGGTCACCACGCCAGCGATCAGCAGCTGCTTCTTGCCGGTGGCCTTGATCGCCGCCACGAACTCTTCGTTGTCCCAGGCGTTGATCTGCCCGGGGCGGGCGAAGTAGGGAGCGTCGGGGAACATCTCCTTCAGTTCCGGCACCATCGGCCCGTTGGGGCCGTCCTCGAAGCTGGTGGTGAGGATGGTGGGGATCTCGAAGAACTTGGCGATGTCGGCCAGGGCCAGCACGTTGTTCTTGAAATCGTCGGGGCTGAAATCGCGCACCAGCGAGAGCAGGCCGGACTGATGATCGACCATCAGCAGGGCCACATCGTCCTTGTCGAGTCGGTTGTAGGTAAAGGACATGGGTCTTTCCTCTTGGGTTGAGAAAGCTAAGAGAGTACGCCCGGCCAGGGAGCCGGGCGCGGTTGGGCGCGGCGGTGCCGCTAACCCTCCAGGCGACCGAACTTGCCGGCCTGGAAATCGGCGAAGGCTTGATGGATCTCGGCTTCGCTGTTCATCACGAAGGGGCCGTACCCCACCACCGATTCGCCCAAGGGGGCGCCGGCGAGCAGCAGTAGCTTGGCGTCGTTGTTGGCTTCGAGCCGTATCTCGTCGCCCTGGCGCTCGAAGCACACCAGACCAGCATCACGCACCACGGCGTCGCCGTTGACCTGTACCGTCCCTTCGAGCACCACCAGCAGGGTGGTGTGCCCCTCGGTAACTTGCAGGCTCGTTTCGCCGCCTGCCGCCAACCGTAGATCCCACACCTCGATCGGGGTGAAGGTATGGGCCGGCCCTTCATGGCCGCGGTACTTGCCGGCAATCACCCGCAGCTCGCCGGCGCGGCCAGGCAGCGCGACGCGTGGAATGTCGGCGTCGAGCAGCGTCTGGTAGGCCGCCGGGGCCGACTTGTGCTCGGCCGGCAGATTGACCCACAGCTGCACCATTTCCAGGGTGCCGCCCTGCGCGGTGAAGTCGCCGGAGTGAAACTCCTCGTGGACGATGCCGGCTCCGGCGGTCATCCACTGCACGTCACCCTCGCCGATACGACCGCCGCTGCCGGTGGAGTCGCGATGCTCCAGTTCGCCTTTGTAGACCAGGGTCACGGTCTCGAAGCCGCGGTGCGGGTGAGCGCCGACGCCGCGCGGCCGGCTTGCTGGCGGGAAGTCATGTGGGCCGGCGTGGTCGAGCAGCAGAAAAGGGCTCAGGTGGTCGGCGCCGTGGCGGTCATAGCTGAACAGCGAACGCACGGGGAAGCCGTCGCCGACCCAGTGGCCGCGAGGGGCGCCATAGATGCCTTGGATCTTCTTCATGGTCTGGCTCCTGCATGGATTGGGCCTTTGCCCGATACAGGAAGCTTATGAGGAGAACGGAAGCGGCAGTAGAGGGCATAATACACACTCAGCGTTCCATGAATAGGACAACAAGGGAGGAACGATATGCAGGACCTCAACGACCTCTACTACTTCGTGCAGGTGGTGGACCATGGTGGGTTTGCTCCGGCCGGGCGCGCCCTCGGCATTCCCAAGTCGAAGCTGAGCCGGCGCATCGCGCAGCTCGAGGAGCGGCTGGGTGCCCGGCTGATTCAGCGCTCGACGCGCCATCTTTCCGTTACCGAGCTGGGCCAGGCTTACTACCGCCACTGCGCGGCGATGCTGGTGGAGGCGGAGGCTGCCGAGGAGCTGATTCAGCGCAACCTGGCGTTACCGCGGGGCACGGTGCGGCTGAGCTGTCCGCCAAGCCTGCTGCATTATCTGATCACACCGCTGCTGGTGCGCTTCATGGCTCAGTGCCCGGACGTGGAGGTACAGGTGGAGGCCACCAGCCGCCGGGTGGACGTGATCAGGGAAGGCTTCGACATGGCCATCCGGGTGCGTTTCCCGCCGCTCGAGGACAGCGACCTCTCGATGAAGGTGCTGTCGCGCAGCCCCCAGCGGCTGGTGGCCGCTCCCACCCTGTTCGAGGCGTGGCCGAGGCCGCAAGCGCCGGGCGACCTGGCCGGGTTGCCCAGCCTCGACTTCGATCAGGTGGGCAGACAGCACGACTGGGTACTGGATGGCCCCGAGGGAGCGACGGCGCAGATTCGTCATCACCCGCGGCTGGTCACCGACAACGCCGAGACGCTGCATCAGGCCGCGCTGGCAGGGCTGGGGGTGGTCAAGCTGGCCTTGCTGGTGGCCGGCAACGACTTGAAGGCGGGACGTCTCGTCGATGTGATTCCCGGCTGGGAGCCGAGGGGCGGCGTGCTGCATGCGGTCTTCCCCTCGCGGCGGGGTGTGCTTCCCGCCGTGCGGGCGCTGCTCGACTTCCTGGCCGAGAACATCAACGAGATCGACTTTACCAGCGATACCGCCTGGGCGCTGTCTCAGGCAACGAGCGAAGCGTGAGTCACGCCGTAAGCTAGGCCGGGAACGGGGTGGGCCGGGCCGTGGAGAACGGCAGCGGCAGGCTCAGCACAGCCGTACGCCGAGCAGCAGCAGCGCAGCATCGGCGGTTTGCCAGCCCCACCAGACCAGTGCCAGGGCACCGGCCAGGATGATCAGAGCGGCAAGTTTCACCAATGGGTAACGCTTCATGCCTGAGCCTCGCGAGGAGCGTTACGCTCGATGGGTGCCTCGCTGATGAACCAGTGCAGCAGAGCAGCGATCACCGAGAGCAGAATGGCAAGCTTCCATACCACATCATAGTCGCCGTGCAGGTCGTAGAGCATGCCGCCCAGCCACACGCCGGTGAACGAGCCGACCTGGTGAAACAGGAAGACGATGCCGCCGAGCATGGAGAGATGGCGTACGCCGAACACCGAGGCCACGATGCCGTTGGTCAGCGGTACGGTGGAGAGCCACAGCAGGCCGATGGCGATGCCGAACAGGTAGGCGCTGGCGGGGCTCAGCGGCATGAAGACGAAGAGCGCAATCACCGCACCGCGGGTCAGGTAGAGCCAGCTGAGCAGGCGCGGCTTGGAGTAGATTCCGCCCAGCCAGCCGGCGGCGTAGGTACCGAAGATGTTGAACAGCCCCACCAGGGCCAGCACCGTGCTGCCGACGTGCAGCGCCAGGCCGTTGTCGAACAGATAGCCGGGCAGATGCACGCCGATGAACACCACCTGAAAGCCGCACACGAAGAAGCCCAGGCACAGCAGCCAGAAGCCGCGATGGCCGGCGGCTTCATCCAGCGCTCCGCGCAGTGAGAGGTCCGTGGCCAGGCGCGCGGAGGGGCGGTCCTTCAGCATGGCACCGAGCGGCACCATCATCGCCGCCAGGGCGCCCATGGCCAGCAGCGCGGCCGACCAGCCCAGCCAACCGAGCAGGCCCAGAGTGCCGGGCAGCATGGCGAACTGACCGAACGAGCCCGCCGCGCTGACGATGCCCATGGCCATGCTGCGCTTCTCCGGAGCCACGGCACGGCCCACGGCGCCCAGGATCACCGAGAAAGTGGTGCCCGAGAGCCCCAGGCCGATCAGCAGCCCGGCGGAGAGCGACATGCCCAGCGCCGACTCGGAAATTCCCATGAACAACAGACCCAGGGCGTAGAGCGCACCGCCGATGACCACCACCCGGGCGGCTCCGTAGCGATCTGCCAGCGCGCCGGTGAAGGGCTGAGCGAAGCCCCAGATCAGGTTCTGCAGCGCCAGGGCGAAGGCGAATACCTCACGCCCCCATCCCAGATCGCTGCTCATGGGCTCCAGAAACAGACCGAATCCATGGCGTAGCCCCATGGCCAGCGAGATGACCAGGCTGCCGAGCAGGATCAGCAGCAGCGAGTTGCGGCGGAGGGCGTCCATGGTGTGTCCCGTTTGCAGGCTAACGAGCATGCACTATCGCGCGTTATCGATGGGCTGGCAATGTCGCCGTTCGGCGACTTGTTTGTAGCCGCTGCGCCACATGTGTAAAGGCGTTACGCTCCGCTATTATGAACACTGTTCGTCAACCTGGAGATACGTCATGTCACGGCGTCTGGCATTCCCCTTCGTGATCGTACTGGCCGTCATGCTGGTGGCCGGCTGCAGCTACCAACCGGCGCGTATCAGCCCGCAGCCACTGGTCGTCATCGACGATGGCCGTGGGCACCATGGTGGCCCGCCGGGAGGCCGTTTCTGCCCGCCTGGTCTGGCCAAGCAAGGGCGTTGCTGAAGCTGCTTTCAGTTTGGCCTTGCCCAGAGAGTCGCACCGAGAAGAGAGGCGCTAGCTGATAGAAAGCCGACGCCTCCTTGAGGGAATCGAAGGGCATCCAACTTTACCAATGAGGTAAAAGTCATGAACCTGCCCATGCGTTTGCTAACCCTTGCCATCCTGCCTGTGATGCTGGCGATGGCCGGCTGTAGCTACTCACCGGCTCGTGTCACGCCAGAACCGCTGATAGTGGTCGATGGTTCCGACCGCTACTATCGTGGAGAAAAGCACCGGCACCGCCACCGTGACCGTTACGTGGAGCGGCACTACTACTACCATGACGGTCGCCACCACCGTGATCATCGCGGCGGCGGCTTCTGCCCACCCGGGCTGCGCATGCAGGGGCGCTGCTGAGGGAGCCGGGTGGTTTCACGATGCCGCCCGGCAGGGTAGGGTAGAAGAACTATCGACTCGCTTCGCTTGAGGAACCGAGATGAAGCTCTTCTACCACCCCGATCAGGAGCTGCACGCACCAGGCTCCTTTCTGCTGCGTGGCAAGCTTGCCGCGTCTCCCGAGGGCCCGGTGCGTGCCGAGCTGCTGGCCAAGGGTATCGAGGCCACCGGTCTGACACTGCACGAGCCGGAGGGCGTCGACAGCCCGCGGCTGCGCAGCCGTCTGGAGAAGATTCACACACCGCGCTATCTGAGTTTCCTCGAGACCATTCATGCCCGCTGGCGCGAGATGCCCGGTGCTTCCGAGCTGGTGATGCCCAACATCCACCCCTGTGGCGGCGGACATCACTATCCACGCCACCCGGTGGGGCAGGCGGGCTGGCACCTGCACGATATGGCGTGCCCCATCGGCGCCGGCAGTTTCCGCGGCATACTGGCCAGCGCGGCCACGGCCCAGGCGGCTGCCGAGGCGCTGCTGGAAGGCCATGGCACTACCTACGCACTGTGTCGTCCTCCCGGCCACCACGCCGGCCCCGACCGGGCCGGTGGATTCTGCTTCCTCAACAACTCGGCGCTGGCGGCCACGGTGCTGCGCGAGCACTTCTCGCGGGTGGCGATACTGGATGTCGACCTGCACCACGGCAACGGCACCCAGGACATCTTCTACTACCGGGGCGATGTCTGGACAGGCTCGCTGCATGTGGATCCGAGCGACTTCTATCCTTTCTTCTGGGGCGGTGCCAACGAGGAGGGCATGGGAGAAGGCCTGGATGCCAACGTCAACCTGCCGCTACCGTTGGGCAGTGACGGGGCGGCGTTCCTCGAAGCGCTGGAGATCCTGATCGCCAGAATGGAAGCCTTCCGCCCCGAGGCCTTGGTCGTGGCGCTGGGGCTCGATGCGCATCGCGACGACCCGCTGGCCGGCATGACCCTCGAGACGCAGGATTTCACCGCGGTGGGGCGTCGCCTGAGCCGCATGAAACTGCCTGTCGTACTGGTTCAGGAGGGCGGCTACCCGACCGAGCACCTGGGCAATAACCTGGCCGCCTTCATGGATGGCTTCATGGGTGGCTGACGTCGCCTCGTAGGCATGCCATGATCGGCTGCTTCATTCCCATCACCTTTTGCAAGAGAGAACGACATGTCCGTGCAATACCATGAAAGCAACGCCCGCATGAGCCAGATCGCCGTGCACAACGGTACTGTCTATCTGGCCGGCCAGGTGCCGAGCGATGCCACTGCCGACATGCGTGGCCAGACCGAGCAGGTACTGGCGCGCATCGACGAGCTGCTGGCTCAGGCCGGCAGCTCCAAGGAGCATCTCATCTCGGCCCAGGTGTGGGTCACCGACATGGCCGAATTCGACCAGATGAACGCCGCCTGGGAAGCCTGGGTAGTGCCGGGGCGTCCGCCGGTTCGCGCCGCGCTGGAGGCCAAGCTGGCCAAGCCCGAGTGGAAAGTCGAGATCATGGTGATCGCGGCTCTGCCGGAGGCCTGACATGCGCGTCGTCACCGCCGATGAGGTAGCCGCCGCGCTGCCCTGGGACGCGCTGATCGAGCGGCTGGCGCTGACCTTCCGTGAAGGGGTCGAGGCGCCGCCGCGTCATCATCACGCCATGCATCGGCCGGATGGCGAAGCCACCATGCTGTTGATGCCGGCCTGGGAACGGGCCGGCTATATTGGCGTGAAGATGGTCAACGTCTTCCCGCAGAACGCCGAGCATGGCCTGCCGGCCATCGCCGGTGTCTATTTTCTCAGCGAGGGGGCTCATGGCCGCCCGCTGGCCTGTCTTGAAGGCAGTGAACTGACCCGGCGGCGCACGGCGGCGGCCTCTGCGCTGGCCGCCCGCGAGCTGGCCAGAGAGGATGCGCAGTCGCTGCTGGTGGTGGGCACCGGCAAGCTGGCTCCCATGGTGATCGAGGCACACGCCGCGGTGCGCCCCATTCGGCGCGTGCGCGTGTGGGGGCGCAACCTGGAGAAGGCGCGACAGGTGGCGGCGGAGTACGCCGAGCGCTTCGACTGCGAGGCGGTGGAGGATCTTGCCGCCGCTGCTCGCGAGGCCGATGTGATCAGCTGTGTGACGCTCTCCACCGAGCCGTTGATACGCGGTGAGTGGCTCACTCCCGGTACGCACCTCGATCTGATCGGCGCCTTTCGCCCCAGCATGCGTGAGACCGACGCCGAGTGTCTGCGCCGTTCCCAGGTGTTCGTCGACACCTACGCCGGGGCCCGGGGCGAGGCGGGCGATCTGCACCAGGCCATCGCGGAAGGTGCGTTCTCCTTCAACGACATCGCCGCCGATCTGGCGGAGCTGCTCAAAGGGGAGAAGCCGGGGCGTACAAGTCCCGATACGATCACGCTGTTCAAGTCGGTGGGCGCTTCTCTCGAGGATCTGGCCGCTGCCATCGAGGTCTGGGAGCAACTGGAGAAGCGGCCATGAGCGAAGGGCGCAGAACCGGTTTCTTCTGGCACGAGCGCTGCTTCTGGCATGACCCCGGTGCCATCGGGGTGTTCTCGGCGCCGGGGGAGTTCCTGCAGCCGCAGCCCGCTTCCGAGAGCCCCGAGAGCAAGCGACGGCTGAAGAACCTGCTCGAAGTCTCGGGGCTGATCGACGAGCTCGAGGTGCGCAAGGCGCCGCCAGCCAGCCGCGAGGACCTGGCGCGATTCCACACCGGGCGCTATCTGGACGAACTCGAAGAGGGCGACAGGACTTGCGGCGGTGATGCCGGGGAGTGTGCCCCGTACACGCCGGGCAGCCTTGCGGCGGCCCGCCAGTCGGCCGGTCTGGCGATCGCGGCGGTGGAGGCGGTGGCCGGCGGTGAGTTGCCCAATGCCTATGCCCTGTGTCGCCCGCCGGGACATCACGCCGAGGCTGACCGCGGTCGCGGCTTCTGCCTGCTCGGCAACATTCCCGTGGCGGTGATGCACGCCAGGGCGCTGGGCCTGGTTCGGCGCGTGGCGATTCTCGATTGGGACGTTCATCACGGCAACGGCCAGCAGGCGGCGTTCTACGACGATCCCGACGTGCTGACGGTGTCGATTCACCAGGCCGGCAACTATCCGCTCGACACCGGCGACTTCGATGAGCTGGGCGAGGGCGCGGGTCTCGGTGCCAACCTCAACCTGCCGATGCCGCCCGGCAGCGGTATCGGTGCCTATCGCTATGCCATGCAGGAGCTGGTGTTGCCTGCCATCGGCGACTTCGCTCCCGATCTGATCGTGGTGGCCTGTGGCTACGACGCCTGCGGCAAGGATCCGCTGGGCAAGATGATGCTCAACAGTTCGGCCTTCGCTGCCATGACGCAGCAACTGAAGGACCTGGCCGAGCGTATCAGTGGCGGCAAGCTGGTGATGATTCATGAGGGCGGCTATTCCGAAGGCTACGTGCCGCTATGCGGTCATGCGGTGCTGCAAGTCCTCTCGGGTAGCCGCATTGCGGTGCCCGATCCGCAAGACGACGAGATCGCCGCCTGGGCCTACCAGGCGCTGCAACCCCATCAGCGCGCGTTGATCGACAGCTGGCGAGAGGAGTGGCGGCGCGTTGGAACGACGAGGACGACATGACCCCGCTTTACGATCGTGACGGCTGGATCTGGCTGGACGGCGAGTGGCTGCCCTGGCGCGACGCCAAGACGCACCTGCTGACCCACACCCTGCATTACGGCATGGGCTGCTTCGAAGGCGTGCGGGCTTATGCGGGGGCCCATGGAACCCACCTGTTTCGGGTCGCCGAGCATACCCGCCGGCTGCTCGACAGTGCCCATGCGCTGGACATCCCCGTGGCCTTCGACGGTGAAACGCTGATCGAGGCCCAGCGCCAGTGCCTGGTGCGAAACGAATTGCGCAATGCCTATCTCAAGCCGACCGTGTTCTTCGGCGCCGAAGGACTGGGGCTGCGCGCCAAGGGGCTTTCGGTGCACGTCATGATCGCCGCCTGGGATCTGGGCGATTACATTTCGGCCGAAGCCGCCACCCTGGGGCTGCGGGCGCTGACCTCCTCCTGGGCTCGGCATCACGTCAACATCAGCCTCTGCCGGGCCAAGACCAACGGCCATTACGTCAACTCCATGCTGGCGCTCAACACCGCCGTCAAGGCCGGTTTCGACGAGGCGATCATGCTCGACCCCGAGGGCTACGTGGCCGAGGCATCCGCCGCCAATGTCTTCCTGCTGCGCGACGGGGTTCTGCATACGCCGGAAGTGACCTCCTGCCTGCAGGGCATCACCCGCGACAGCGTGATTCGCCTGGCTCGCAACGTGCTCGGGCTCGAGGTGCGCGAGCGCCGCATTACCCGCGACGAGCTGTATACCGCCGACGAGGCCTTCGTCACCGGCACGGCGGCGGAGATCCTGCCGCTGCGTGAGCTCGACGGGCGGCACATCGGTGCCCGGGCCGGCGCACCATTGCCCGAGCAGCCCATCGACCTCAACTCCGTGACGGCGCAGTTGCAATGCCTCTATCGCCAGGTCACCCGCGGCGAGCTGGAAGGCCGCCTGACGGACTATGCCGCCTGGCTGACGCCAGCCTGATTTCGACGTTCGTCACCTCATACCACTGCGAGACGGGCATGGCCTTGTACAGGCTGCTAATATGGCCGCATCTCGGAAGAAGTGGAATGAAATGGCTCAGCTGATAGTAGGTATTGTCGCCCATACCGTACTGGCGTTGGCGGCTATGTGGGGCGCAGCTGCGCTGTGGTTCCGACTGCCCGGTACGCCGAACCAGCGGCGCCTGGCGGTCACGGGATGGAGTCTGGTCGCCCTGGTGCTGGTCATGCTCGGCGCCCAGGGGATCTGGCCGGCAAGCGTTGTCTTGCTGCTGCTGTTGGCGGCGCTGCTGATCTGGTGGTTCCGTCTGCAGCCCACCCATGATCGTCCCTGGTCGGCGGACGTAGTCCATCTGGCCACGGGTGAGGTGCGCGGCGAACGCCTGACGCTGCATCACGTGCGCGACTTCGACTGGCACACCCGAGACGAGGCGGACGAGCACTGGGAAGAGCGCAGCTACGACCTCGAAAGGCTCGACTCGGTGGACATGATCGTCTCCAGTTGGGGGCGCCCCGGTGTCGCTCACGTGATGATCTCGTTCGGCTTCGAAGGTGAGCGCTTCGTGCTTTTCTCCGTGGAGGTACGGCGCCTGAAGGGCGAGCGCTTCTCCGAGATCGGCGGTTTCTTCCGCCAGTACGAGCTTGCCATCGTCGCCGCCGACGAGCGCGATGCGGTGGGGCTGCGCACCAAGGTGCGCGGCGAGCGGGTCTCGATCTATCGCCTGCACATGTCACGCAGGGCGATGCGCTCGCTGCTGCTGGCCTACGTCGACGAAGCCAATGCGCTGGTCGAATCACCGCGTTTCTACAACACCATCACGGCCAATTGCACTACGCTGATCTTCGACATGGCGCGCGGCATCGGCGCACGCCTGCCGTTCGATTACCGGCTGCTGGTCACCGACCGGTTGCCGGGCTATGCCTTCAAGGTGGGCGGGCTGTGGCCCGGCCATTCGCTACCCGAGCTGGAAGCCGGCGGCCGGATCGACGAGCGGGCACGGCAGGTTCACCGCGCGCCCGATTTCTCGCAGCGAATCCGTGAGGGAGTGCCGGGCTGGGAGTCGCTGCACGTCGGCGAGTCGGAAGTCGTGGAAGAGCGTCGGGGGTCATAACAGCGCGTCAGGGCATGAAAGAAAGAGCGCCACGGGCAAGTAGCCTCGTGGCGCATGTCTCCCTGGGCATATTCGATGCCGCATCCCGTTCCGCTTCCTTGCTCGCGTCCGTGTCGTACCTTCGACAGTGTCCATTGCCTGATCCCCTCATGGGATCACGCCCTTTATCTCACGGCGGCGATGACAGTGCCGTAACGATCAAAAGAAGGTTCCGTGACAGGGCATTTCGAAGCCTAGTCGTCCGTGGCGGATTCTTCCAGCGAGCGAAGCAGACCCCGCAGCAGCGACAGCTCCTTGCGGCTGGGCTGAGCCCGGGCGAACAGGGCCTGCAACTGGGCCTCGGTGCGGGCATGGGGCTGGGTCAGAAAGCCGCTCGCCTGCATCACCCGGCTAAGGTGCTCCTGGAAATGAACCATCTGCTCACGGGTCGGCTGACGCTCCTCGGCAGGGCGCGCATGGCGATAGCCGTTCTCTGGCCGCAGGCGCCAAGCCTTGAATACCTCGTAGGCGAGTACCTGTACCGCCTGGGAGAGATTGAGGATGCCGTAGTCCGGGTTGGCCGGGATGCTGACCTGATGGCTACACAGCCGGATCTCATCGTTGGTCAGGCCGAAGCGCTCGCGGCCGAACACCAGGGCCACCGGGTCGCTTTCCGCATTGGCCACCAGCTCCCGCGCCATCGCCTCGGGCTCGTCGAAGTGGGGCAGGGGCAGACTGCGCAGCCGGGCGCTGGCGCCCACCACCTGCACGCAGTCGGCCACCGCCTCTTCCAGCGTGGCCACCACTCGGGCGCCGTCGACTACGTCCTCGGCACCTGCTGCCAGCCGTGACGCTTCGCTATCGGGAAAGCAGCGCGGGTTGACCAGCACCAGATTCGTCAGGCCCATGGTCTTCATGGCCCGCGCCGAGGCGCCGATGTTGCCGGGGTGATAAGTCTGGACGAGGACGATACGGATATTGGCGAGCATGGGGTTGGCTTGCTGGCTGAGGAAAAGACGATGGTAGCGCAAAGCGCCTCAATTGGAATGGTGTATGGACGGCGTCGGGTCGTTGTTGCGACGGGCCTGCTTGGCCTGATACATGGCCTCGTCTGCCCGGCCCAATAGGGCGTCGATATCGCGTTCCCCCATGAGCGAGGTGGCGACACCGACGCTGGCTCCACCATATTCGAGCTGGATCACGCCCAAGTCGAACGTGCCGCGGGTCAGGTCCGCCAGACGATGTGCAATCACCTCCCGCGCCATGGCGGAGTCAGAGGTGCCGGCATTGCCGAACACGACGAACTCGTCGCCACCGATCCGGGCAACGACGTCACCTTCCCTAATGCCAGTCTTCAGAGTCTTCGCTATCTCGATGAGGAATCTGTCGCCGGCATCGTGCCCATGCTGGTCGTTGATCCGCTTGAAATCGTCCAGGTCGATGAAGGCGAGGTGAATGACGCTCCCCGTACGCTCGGCATTGGCCAAAGCGCGCTGCAGTTCGGTTTCCATGGCCCGGCGGTTGGGAATGCCTGTCAGTGGATCGGTGAGCGCGTACTCCCTGAAGGTCATGTGTTCCTGCTTGAGCCGCTCGAGGAGCCTGTCTCTCTCGAGCTGGCGTGCGATCAAGCGGCTGAACATGGCCAGCAGACGACGTGACTTGGGGGAGACGGATTTCCGGCTCTTGCTGGCGCCACACAGGGTGCCATAAAGCTCATCCTGACCGATGCACACCGGTTCGCTGATGTAGGTCTTCAGGCCAAGAGCCTTGGCCGCGACGGAGTCGCCCCAACAGGCCTCGACGTCATCGGTGAAGGGGCGCTTCTCGTCCAGCGCCCGTTTGCAGAGCGTATCTCCCCAGGGCACGGACAAGCCGGCCGGTATGTCGAGATCCTTGCTGTTGCGGGAAAACACGACATGCTGCAGGCCACGTTGCGTATCGATGCGGGTGAGGTAGGTGGACTCCAGCCCGGTGACGGCTTCCAGCAGCTCGAGCAGGGAATTGACCAGCGATTCCAGGTTCTCTTCTTCGGCGACTGCTTCTGCCAACTTGTCCAGTACGTCAACCATGCTCGTCTCGTTCTCGCTTGCGACCGGTCGTGAGGATAGCGGGGACGACCGTTTCCAGCATGGTAACGTTTTTGAAACCCAGTGAAAGCCCTGTAGTGCACCAAAAAAGCACAAGCCCCGCACGATGGCGGGGCTTGTAAAGGGCTTGGGAGGTGGCCGACTTACATCATGCCGCCCATGCCACCCATTCCACCCATGCCGCCCATGTCCGGGCCGCCTTCTTTCTCTTCCGGATCGTCGGCGATCATGCACTCGGTGGTGATCATGAGGCCTGCCACGGAGCCGGCGGACTGCAGCGCAGTACGGGTCACCTTGGCCGGGTCCAGCACGCCCATTTCGAACAGGTCGCCGAACTCGCCGGTCTGGGCGTTGTAGCCGAAGTTGCCCTGGCCAGCCTTCACCTCGTTGAGGATCACGGAAGCTTCCTGACCGGCGTTGGTGACGATCTGACGCAGCGGAGACTCCATGGCGCGCAGCGCGATGGCGATACCGTGGGTCTGGTCCTCGTTCTCACCCTTGAGGTCCTTGATCTTGGTCAGCACGCGAACCAGAGCGGTACCACCGCCAGGCACTACGCCTTCCTCGACCGCAGCGCGAGTGGAGTGCAGGGCGTCTTCGACGCGGGCCTTCTTCTCCTTCATCTCGACTTCGGTGGCAGCACCGACGCGGATGACGGCAACACCGCCGGCCAGCTTGGCGACGCGCTCCTGCAGCTTCTCGCGGTCGTAGTCGGAAGAGGTGTCTTCGATCTGCGCGCGGATCTGGTTGACGCGGGCTTCGATGTCGCCCTCGTTACCGGCGCCGTCGATGATGGTGGTGTTCTCCTTGGACATGGTGATGCGCTTGGCGCTGCCCAGGTGATCCAGGTTGGCCTGCTCCAGAGTCAGACCCACTTCCTCGGAGATCACAGTGCCGTTGGTCAGGATGGCGATATCCTGCAGCATGGCCTTGCGACGGTCGCCGAAGCCGGGCGCCTTGGCAGCCGCAACCTTGACGATGCCGCGCATGTTGTTGACCACCAGGGTGGCCAGGGCCTCGCCTTCGATGTCCTCGGCGATGATCGCCAGCGGCTTGCCGGACTTGGCGACGGCTTCCAGCACCGGCAGCAGTTCGCGGATGTTGGAGATCTTCTTGTCGACCAGCAGCAGGTAGGGGTCTTCCAGCTCGACCGCCATGGTGTCCTGGTTGGTCACGAAGTAGGGCGACAGGTAGCCGCGGTCGAACTGCATGCCTTCGACCACTTCCAGCTCGTCCTCGAAGCCGCGACCTTCGTCGACGGTGATGACGCCTTCCTTGCCGACCTTCTCCATCGCTTCGGCGATGATCTCACCGATACGCTTGTCGCCGTTGGCGGAGATGGTGCCGACCTGAGCGATGGCCTTGGAATCGGTGCAGGGCACGGCCAGGGCTTCGATTTCCTTGACGGCGGCAATGACGGCCTGGTCGATGCCGCGCTTCAGGTCCATCGGGTTCATGCCGGCGGTCACGCCCTTCATGCCCTCGGTGACGATGGATTGAGCCAGCACGGTGGCGGTGGTGGTGCCGTCACCGGCGACGTCGGAGGTCTTGGAAGCGACTTCCTTGACCATCTGCGCGCCCATGTTCTCGAACTTGTCTTTCAGCTCGATTTCCTTGGCCACGGAGACGCCGTCCTTGGTCACGGTCGGTGCGCCGAAGGACTTCTCCAGCACCACGTTACGGCCCTTCGGACCCAGGGTGGCCTTGACGGCGTTGGCCAGAACGTCAACGCCACGGGCCATGCGCTTGCGGGCATCATCGGAGAATTTGACTTGTTTCGCTGCCATTTTTCGTTACTTCCTGTGAGTTCGTGAACGTCTTATGGGAACGGAGTAGGGTTCGTCGGCTCAGCCTTCGACCACGGCGAGAATGTCGGACTCGCTCATGATCAGGACTTCCTCGCCATCGATCTTCTGCTTCTCGACGCCAAAGCCATCCTTGAAAATCACGGTATCGCCGACTTTGACGTCCAGCGGGCGAACATCGCCGTTGTCGAGAATCCGGCCGTTACCGACGGCGAGCACTTCGCCACGAGTCGGCTTTTCCTGGGCGTTGCCCGGAAGCACGATGCCGCCAGCGGTTTTTTGCTCTTCTTCAACGCGACGGATGACGACGCGATCGTGCAAGGGACGGATGTTCATTGCTCACGTTCTCCTGATGGTCTGTGATGCCATGCCTGGACATGGCGGTTCGTCATTCACTTCCAGAGGGTCTGGAAGGGGAGGCGAGGACGCCTTCCTTGTCAAAGGCACCGAGCTCCGCTCGGCGCCGTAGCCTTGTGCTGACCGAGAAATGGGGCCGGGCAAATGCCTTTCAAGGGTCAGCAGTAAAAAAATTTCACGCTTCGCCGAATCCTCTCAACCCCGACGCCGTGGCTCGTCGCGGCTGATGAAGTCGCCTTCCAGCGGCGGCCCCTGCTCGTCGCTGCGCTGCCGTTCGGCTTCATGCCCGTGCTGCTGCCACCCGGCATCGTGTCGTGCTTCATCTTGTTGCGCTGCGCTCGAGTTCTGACGGGTGACCGTGGCAAGCCAGCGCAGATTGAGCAGCGCCAGCAGTCGGGCAAGCAGGCGCCGTGCGCCGGGCATCACACAGAGCAGACCGAGCGCATCGGACAGGAAGCCCGGAGCGAGCATCAGCGCGCCACCGAATATGAGAGCGGCGCCGGTAAGCAATTCGCTGGAGGGCAGCTCGCCCTGAGCCATGCGCTCGCGGGCGCGTAGCAGCGTGGCGGTACCCTGCTGCCGGATCAGGTAGAGACCGGTGAAGCCGGTGGCCAGTACCAGAAGCAGAGTGGGCAGCAGACCGATCTGGCTGCCGACGGAGAACAGGACGACGAAGTCGAGTAGGGTGAACAGCGAGAAGAAGAGCAGTAGCGGCATGTCGGCTCCGAGGGTGTCGTTCAGTGCTAAATGGGGATGCTCGACCGGAATTCAAGCGCATGCGTACGGCCCGCTTGGCATTCACGGTCCTCATCCTTTATGCTGCAATGCACAAAAGATCCTTTCAGCCTCAAGTCGGCGCCCTGAAGTGCCGAATAGAGGAGTAAGGCAAGAAGAATGGCTCGCTCGTCAGGCTCGGCCGCCTGGCAGGGCAATGAGCCCAAGACTCATACCTCTGACAAGGGACAACGAATGAAACTGGACAAGAGCGTAATTGCCATCACGGGCGGCGCCCGTGGCCTTGGTTTTGCCATGGCACAGCGTCTCGGACGTCAGGGCGCCCAACTGGCGTTGCTGGACATGGACACGGATGCCTTGGACAAGGCCGTCTCCGTGTTGCATGCAGAAGGCATCGAGGCGGGAGCGTTTCAGGTCAACGTGGCTGACGAAGCATCGGTGAAGCGCGCCTTCGGTGACGTGGCGGCTCGCCTGGGGCCGGTCAGCGGTCTCGTCAACAATGCCGGCATTCTGCGCGATGCGCTGCTGGTCAAGGCGAAGGACGGCAAGGTCGAGAAGACCATGTCGCTGGAGCAGTGGCAGTCGGTCATCGACGTCAATCTCACCGGTGTGTTCCTGTGCGGTCGCGAAGCCGCGGCGCAGATGGTCGAGGCGGGGCACGACGGGGTGATCGTCAACATTTCCAGCATCTCCCGGGCGGGCAACATGGGGCAGAGCAACTACGCCGCGGCCAAGGCCGCCGTGGTGGCGCTGACCACCACCTGGGCCAAGGAGCTGGCGCGCTATGGCATTCGTGTGGGCGCGGTGGCGCCGGGCTTCATCGAGACCGACATGACCGCCTCGATGCGCGAGGACATGCTGGAGAAGCTGACCGCAGGCGTGCCGCTCAAGCGTCTCGGCAACCCGGACCACATCGCCCAGAGCGTGGCGTTCATCATCGAGAACGACTACTTCACCGGGCGCGTGATCGAATGCGATGGCGGCCTGCGCTTGTAGTACGCCAGAACGTTACTCTGCGCCATACGACAGCGAGGCCGGCATCTGCCGGCCTCGCTGTGTATGGCCAATGCCTAGCGCAAGCTCGCCTCAGAACGTGACCTGATCGCGGAACTTGTCCACTGTGGCTTGGCCGATACCGCTGACCTGCGTGAGGTCGTCGGCACTCTCGAAGTTGCCGTTGGCTTCGCGATACTCGACGATCGCCTGGGCCCGGCTCGGGCCGACCCCCGGCAGTTCGGTGAGTAGCTCGGCATCGGCGGTGTTGACGTTGATCGGAGCGACGTCCTCAGCCGCAGCGAGCGAGGCGAAGCTCAGCAGGAGTGCCAGCAGTGCACCTTGAAGGATCCTTTTCATATTCTTCTCTCGTATGGTTTACGTAACGGCACCGTAACGGTGCCGCTTTTCAACCTAATCGAGATCGGGGCGGTAGCGAGAGAGGCATATCGCCATTTGCTACGTAAGACAATGCCGATAAATTTTGGGAGACATCGACCCAAAACGTTGTGAGCCGGGCAGCCAGGACGGCTGCGCCAGCCCGCATGAGCCGCTCAGTGCTGCTCGGCGACCTTGTCGGTGCGTGCCGCCAGGATGAAGTCGTTCTTGTGCAGCCCTTTCATTTCATGGGACCACCAGGTCACGGTGACCTTGCCCCATTCGGTGAGCAGGGCGGGGTGGTGGCCGGCTTCCTCGGCAATCTCGCCGACTCGGTTGGTGAAGGCCAGCGCCTGCTTGAAGTTGCGGAACTTGAAGACGCGTTCGAGCTGCTTGATGCCGTCGCGCTCCTCTACGCTCCACTCGGGAATGTCGCGCTTGAGCGTATCGAGCTCGTCGTCGGTGACATGGGGGGCGTCCCAGCTGCACGCTTCGCACTGCTGTTCGGAAAGTTGGCTCATGGTCACTCCTCGTCAGGGTTTGTTGGTATTGGTGTCGTCGCTGGCGTTCGGCTTTATGCCTTGGCTGCCTTCGGGGCCGGCTCGAAGCGCGGTTCGTGCAGGCCCAGCTCCATGGCCCGGTGCACCATGGCCATGATGTCCTGCTGGGAAAGGTCGTGCAGGGTCGTGAGATCGTCCAGTACGTAATAGAGCGGCTGCAGGATGTCGATGCGGTACGGGGTGCGCAGCGCCTCGATGGGATCGAACGGCAGATGCTCGGGAGTATCCGACAGTGCGTGCAGGGTCTCCTTGGGCGAGGAGATGATGCCGCCACCGTAGATGCGCCGGCCCGCCGGGGTGTCCACCAGACCGAACTCCACCGTCATCCAGTACAGGCGCGCCAGATAGACTCTCTGCTTAGGTTCGGCTTCAAGGCCCAGGCGGCCGTAGGTGGCGGTGAACTCGGCGAAGGCCGGATTGGTGAGCATCGGGCAGTGACCGAAGATCTCGTGGAAGATGTCCGGCTCCTTGAGGTAGTCGAGCTCTTCCGGGGTACGGATGAAGGTGGCCACCGGGAAGCGCCGGTTGGCCAGCAGCTTGAAGAAGGTGTCGAACGGGATCAGCGCCGGTACCTGGGCGGTTTGCCAGCCGGTGGCCGCTTGCAGCACGCGGTCGATGTCGGCGAGCTGGGGGATGCGGTCCTCGGGCAGGGCGAGGCGCTCCAGGCCGTCGAGATACTCCTGGCAGACGCGCCCTTCGAGCATGCCGAGCTGGCGCTGCATCAGGGTCTGCCAGGTGGCGTTGTCCTGTTCCGGCCAGTCGATGTAGCCATTCTCGTCGGGCAGACGGGCGCGGTAGCCGGTCTTGCTGGCGACATCGCTCAAATGCGGGTTGGATGACGTCATGGGGCACTCCGGTCGGCTGAAATCTTGTGTTTGTGTGGCGAACCTTTGACTCGAGTCTAGGGCCGGTGTGCGCGTTGTCTGTCAGTCTTCGGATGGCTTTTTCGAAGGGAAGTGAGGTTTGGGCGTAAAGAAATCGTGACGGCTGATGTCGGATCGTCTTTCCATATCGTCAACTTCAGCAGCGTCGAGGTTTGTACCGCTAGAGGTGTCACGTTATCTTTACAGGCGAGTCACGTCGGCTTGACGTACTTTTTCGCGCCCGGAGGCACCAGCGCCATGAGATTGAGGTTTCACTGCCAGAACCGTATCGGCATCCTGCGCGATATCGTGTCGCACTTCGTCGACTACGGCCTCAACGTGGCGCGGGGCGAAGTGGGCGGTGAGCATGGCAACGCCATCTATCTGCACATTCCCAACCTGCTCAATGCGCAACTGGCCACGCTGAAACCGGTGCTCGAGGCGATACCGGGAGTGTTCGGCGTGCGCCGGGTCAGCCTGATGCCCAGCGAGCGGCGCCATCTCGAGCTCGATGCGCTGCTGTCGTCGCTCTCCGATCCGGTGATGTCGATCGACATGGAGGGGCACGTGGTGGCCGCCAACCGCGCGGCCGGGCAGCTGCTCGGGGTGCGCATCGACGAGGTGCCGGGGCTATCGCTCAACCGCTACCTGCCCGACGTGGATCTGCCGGCGCTGGTTCGGCGCAACAATGCGCGGGTCAACGGCCTGCGCATCAAGCTGCGCGATGCGACCTTCCTCGCCGACATCGCACCACTGCATCGTGAGCACCACGACGACGTGGCTTCCCTGGCCGGAGCCGTGGTGACCCTGCACAGCGCTGACCGGATCGGCGAGCGCATCTACCAGGTACAGCGCCAAGAGCTGCGTGGTTTCGATGCGCTGTTCCAGGCGAGTCCCCGACTTGCTGCGCTGATTCGCGAGGCGCGGCGCATGGCGCCGCTGGACGCGCCGCTGCTGATCCACGGTGAAACCGGTACCGGTAAAGAGCTGCTGGCGCGGGCCTGCCACCTGGCCAGCGCCCGTGGGCAGTCGCCGTTCATGGCGCTCAACTGCGCCGGCCTGCCGGAATCGATGGCCGAGACGGAGCTGTTCGGCTATGCGCCGGGTGCTTTCGAGGGGGCGCGCCCGGAGGGCAAGCTCGGCCTGCTGGAGATGACCGCGGGCGGCACCATCTTCCTCGACGAAGTGGGTGAGATGAGCCCGCGGCTGCAGGTCAAGCTGCTGCGCTTCCTGCAGGACGGGGGCTTTCGTCGGGTGGGCAGCGACGAGGAGACCTATCTCGACGTGCGGGTGATCTGTGCCACCCAGCAGGATCTGCCCCGGCTCTGCGCCGAAGGCCATTTCCGCCAGGATCTCTATCATCGGCTCAACGTGTTGTCGCTGGCGGTGCCGCCGTTGCGCGACTGTCTCGACGGTATCGAGGCCATGGCGCTGCACTTCATCGATCGCGCCGCGCGTCAGATCGGCTGCCGTATGCCGTCGCTGTCACCGGCGGCGCTGGCCAGGCTCTCCACCTACCACTGGCCCGGCAACGTGCGCCAGTTCGAGAACGTGCTGTTCCAGGCGGTGTCGCTGTGCGAGGGCGACGCCATCGAGCCCGCCCACCTGCGCTTGCCGGACGTGGGCGAGACGCCGGGGCTCTCGGGCATCGACCTCGACGGCTCGCTCGCCGACATCATGGGCGACGTGGAGCGCCGCATCCTGGCCTTGCTCTATCCGCAGTATCCCTCCAGCCGCCAGTTGGCCAAGCGGCTCGGGGTCTCGCATACCACCATTGCCAACAAGCTGCGCCATTACGGCATCGGTGCCGCCGACGCCTGACCATCGATCGATGTCGTGCGGGCGGCCAGCTCCCTGACCTCGGCGTAACGGTACGCTTCCAGCGCGCCGAAGCCCGCCAGGCGGCGCGCCTTGAGCCGGGTGAGCAGGGGAGACGTCAGGCCGCACAGGAAGCGGGCCAGTAGATCGGGGGTGACGGGATGAGGCTCGTCGCTGGCGGCCAGCTGTTGCACCAGCTCTCCCGTGAGGCGTGCGACGGCCTCGCTCGACAGCGGCTCGAGCGGCTCGGGCTCCGGCAGACGAGCGACGGCGCCGCGACACGCCGAGCAGTGGCCGCAGCGCTCCGGCGCCCGGGTGTCACCGAACCATTCGGCCAGTCGGCGGCTCAGGCACGCCTCGCTCTCGAACAACGCCAGCATGGCGTGCAGACGTTCGACCTCGGCCCGCTCTTTGTCGTGGAAATAGGCGTGCAGCTCTTCGCTCAGGGCCGCGGCGTCGATGTCGCCGCGCAGCACCTCATAGACCTCGGTCATCTGCTTGCTTTCGAGCACCATCCAGCCCTGGGCGACGAAATAGTCTAGCGCGGTGAGCACGCGGGCGCGCTCGACGTTGAGGCCGCGCTCCTCGCCTAGCCGTTCGAGGGCCGCGAAGTCGAGGTTGAACCAGGTGCGGGCACGCTGCGAGGCGTCGACAATCGCCTGAACGAAGGCGCTGCGTTCGCCCTGGAAGCGCGATACCAGCACTTCGGGCTCGTCGTGCAGGCGGAAGCGGTACTCGGCGAAGTAGCTGTAGCGCGGCGCGATATAGCCACGCAGTTCGAGTTGCACCAGCAGTGTCTTGAGCGGCAGCGGGCGAATGTTGCTGTGCTGGGAGAGCGAGTTGAGCACCAGCTCCCATTGGCGTGAGGTCCCGGCCGCCTCGATCAGCTCGTCGATCACCTTGCGGATGCCGTGGGGCTCCGGGGTGTCGCCGTAGACGAAGTTCTCCAGCACGTTGACGTGATCGCGCCCGGCCAGCATCAAGCAATCGGAGGGCTGGCCATCGCGGCCGGCACGGCCGATCTCCTGGCTGTAGTTCTCCACCGACTTGGGCAGGTCGAAGTGCACCACGTTACGGATGTCGGCCTTGTCGATGCCCATGCCGAAGGCGATGGTGGCGACGATGCAGGGCGTATGGCCTTCCATGAAGTTGCGCTGGATGCGCTCGCGGGTCTCGGCGTCGAGCCCGGCGTGGTAGGCGGTGGCAACGAAACCCGCCTTGCTCAGGTAGGCGGCCAAACGCTCGGCGGTCTGCTGCAGGGTGACGTAGACGATGGTGGGCTGGGGCGGCTCGCCGCCGAGACGGGGCCTGAGCCACTCGACCAGGCGACGCGGGCGCGTCTCGGCCGGCACCGGCGCCACTTCCAGGTTGAGATTGGGGCGGTAGAAGCCGGTGGCGGTGACGTCGGCCTCGGCGATGCCGAAGCGCTCGCGCATGTCGGCGATCACCCGCGGCGTGGCCGTGGCGGTCAGCAGCAGCACTTGGGGAATGCCGAACTCATGGCGGTAGTGGGGCAGCTTGAGGTAATCGGGGCGGAAGTTGTGACCCCACTCAGAGATGCAGTGGGCCTCGTCGACCACCAATAGCGATATCGGCACGCGGCGGATGAAAGCGCGAAAGCGCTCGTTCTTGAGTCGTTCCACCGAGACCATGAGGATGCGGATCTCGCCGCGCTTGACGCCTTCCATCACCGCCGCCGTTTCCTCGCGGCTCTGACCCGAGTCGATGCTGGCGGCGGCGATGCCGTGGCGGGCCAGGAACGACAGCTGATCCTGCATCAGCGCCAGCAGCGGCGAGATGACCAGCGTCAGGTGGGGCAGGTGCAGGGCGGGTAGCTGATAGCACAGCGACTTGCCGGAGCCGGTGGGAAAGATCGCCGCCGCCGAACGGCCGCTGGTTATCGCCTCGATGACCGGGCGCTGTCCGGAGCGGAAGTCGTCATAGCCGAAGACCTGCTTTAACGTCTGATCGATCACTTGGGCACTCCCTGCGCTGCTGTGGACTCCGAGGCGAGAAGGTGACGATCTCGCCAGACAGCGAGCATTCTCGCATATCGGCAAACCGGCCGTTTCCACGTGGCTGCGTGTAAAAGCAGAGACCGTGTGAAAATGGAGCCATCCGCGCCATGACCCGAGGTGCCGAGCTTGGCATAATGCTCCTTTTTCTTCGCCCGCAGGGAAGACCCCATGACCGCCTGGAGCAAGCTGCTGATCGCCACGACGCGGCTGATCGACCTGCACGACAGCGCCCACGAGCCCGGCTCGCCCTTCGTCCAGGTGAGCCAGGAGCAGCGTCGCGGGCTGCGCGACGGCTACTGGCTCGACCTCGGCTGCCTGCTGCTCGACTATCTGCTCGACGAGGACTTCGCCACCAACAGCGCCTTCGTCTCGCAGAGCCGCTGCCTCAATCACCTGCGCGAGAGCTACCCCGGACTGCCCCACGACGATCTGAGCTTCGTCATCAATCTGCTCTCCACCCCCAGCGAGATCCATTTTCGTCAGCCATCGCCATCGCCGACGACGAGCGACGACGCGACGGCAGAGGAGCGCAGCCGGCGCAGCACCAAGCGCACCGCGCTGATCGAGAAGCAGGGCCAGACCGGCCAGGTGCGCCTCACCCCGAGCGGCCGCCAGGCGGTGACCCTGGCCAGCCAGGTCGAGGACCTTCTCTACTCCGAATACGACGCGGCCAAGGTACTGGCGGCGCTGGCGCGGGGCGACTTCTCCCGCATTCCCGACATCACCAACCAGATCCTGCTGGCGATCCGTGCCCTGACCCAGGAACTGCGACGGGTGCGCGAGAATCCCACCCGCGAGGGCAAGCTCTCCGCTCTGCTCGACAACGAGCGCCACTACCATAACGCCCTGACCAACATTCAGCAGACGCTGCTCGACGCCCGTGCCCAGCTCGCCACGCCGCGCCTGATGGAGCGCTTCGAGAGCTGGCGCGAAGCGCAGTCCGACGACTGGGACCTGCGCGTGCTCTCCAGCGCCATCGGCCGTGTGCTCACCGCCATCGAGAACCTCTCGCGCCGGCTTTCCGAGCTGCTGGCCGATATCGCCGAGGGGCGCATCCAGGCCATGGGCGTGATCGACTTCCAGGACATGGCGCGCCAGCTATTGGAGGCGCCGCCCGCAGGCGCGCTGCGCGACGCCGTGGTGGCGCGCATGATGCCTCTGCACGTGCAGGCCACCTTCCCGCGCCTGGCGCCGCTGGTGCCGCTGCTCGAGAGTCGCCGCGCCGACGCCAGCCCGGTGGCGCTGGTGTTCGACGAGGCGCGTGACGCGGCGCCGGAGGACCCGCTGCTGGCACGCTTCCTCGAAGCGCGGGGGCCGGCACTTCGCCAGCGTCTCCGCCGTGCGCCGCTGTCGCTGCCCGAAGCGCTGACCGAGGGCTGGCACCGCTTCGAAGAGGGCGACTGCCTGGCCCAACTGCTCAACACCTTCGTTGATACCGAATTGCTGGCTCCGGGGCTGACGGTGGGTATCGACGCGACGCCGTTCGAGCTCGAACTCGACGACGGCCGCCGCATTGAGGGGGCCGTGACGCCCTCTCTCGGCTTCTTTCAGGAACAGCACGTATGAACATGACCGAGATGGGCGAAGTGGTCGCCTACCTGCTGCGCTACCGCAGCGCCGAACGCACCCCGGGCGGCGGCCGCAAGCGCCGTGCCGCCCGCGAGGGCCAGCTCTCCGAGCGCGACGTCTGCGCGCTGATCGACGACGCCAGCGAGGCCGAGCGCGAGGCGCTGCGGGACTTCCTCGCCGGCCAGGGCCTGCGGCTCAAAGCCTTTGAATCCGGCGACTACCCCGGCATCGCACCCGGCTCGCGCTACTACGCGCTGCTGCCCGACCCGGAGCTGGAACAGCCGCCGCTCTACACCCGCGAGCCGGTGTTCGAGGCGCTCAAGCTGCGCCAGGAGAGCCGCGCCGAGCTGGCCCAGTGGTACCTGCAGCTGTGGCTGCTGATGCATACGCTGCTCTACACCCGCTACAACCGCGCGCTCTCCGACGTCAGCCGCTATCAGGAGGCCACCTTCGCCGGGGCCGAGCTGGTCGAGTTGATGCGCGACCAGTTGGAGACGCTGCGCAGCCTGGGCGAAGAGGCCCCCGAGACCAGCCGCGTGTTGCTGGAGGAGCGCGGCGAGGACATCAGCCGCCGGGTTCGTGCCTTCATCGATCTGCAGGTGCGCGCCGGGCTGCTCGAAAGCCTGCGCGACGCCGAAGCGAGTGCCGGCACCGAGGAGAGCGTCGGCGAGGTGTGGCAGCAGACCCTGCTTGGAGCGCTGGAGAGCGAGCAGATCGGCATTCATCAGCTCGGCCATCTGCAAGCGCTGGCTCAGGGCCGCGCCCAGGGCCGCTATCGGGACGAAGAGTACGAGGCCGTCATCGACGAGCACGAGGAGACCCAGGCATGAGCGTGATCAACCGCATCGAGGTCGCCAACCTGCTCAACAAGCACGGCGACGTGGCCTCGCCCTGGGACGCCAAGATGCGTCACGTGCTGCTCGATCTGCGCGGCCAGTCGAGCGCCATCAGCATGGAGAACGGCTTCGGCAAGACCACGCTCTCCGAGGCGCTGATCGGCCTGCTGTCGCGGGACCGCACGCTGCTCTCGCGCACCCGGCGCAAGTGCTCGCCCTCGTCGGTGGGCGGCACGGCACGTAGCTGGAGCCACCTGCGCGTCGAGTTCCGTTCGCGCAGCGGGCTCGAGCGCCAGGACGACATGCTGGCCGCCGTCGGCGAGGAGGTGGCCGGCGAGACCTTCGTGTTCGGCTTCTACGGCTACAGCGACGGCAGCGGGCTCTCCTTCTACCACTATGCCGGGCGCCTCGAAGACGTGCCGGTGCACCACCAGACCCTCGACGGCAAGCTGGCGCTCTACGCCAACCGCGACGTCAAGGCGGCCATGGCCGAGCGCAACGTGCGCCTGACCCACAACCGCGAGGAGTGGCTGGAGGCGGTGGGGGCTCACGTCTCCCGTCGCGAGCTGGCCCAGCTCGCCGCCTTCCAGAAGGAGGGCGGCGCCGACAAGAGCCAGATCTTCAACGCCATCAAGCCCCGCGCCGGCGAGAAGGCCGACCAGGCGTTCTTCTTCGAGGTGCTGGCTCCCGAGATCCTCTCCGGCGCCACCCGCGGCGAGACCGACGAGAGCGAGGAGCTGATCGAGGAGGTGATCCTCAACTCCGGCACCAACATCACCGAGCTGCGCCATCGCCTGGAGGAAGCCGAGAGCGACCAGCGCCGCGCCAGCGACAAGGTGGTGCGCCTGGCCGAGCTGCGCGAGCAGGGCGAGTCGCTGCGAGACGCCCGCGCCCGCCTGATGGAGCTCGACCAGGACTTGGCGGCCAGCGAAGCCTTGCTGGGCGGCCAGGCGCTGCTGGGCCTGCCCGGCCTGCCGCGTGCCGCTTCTGAAGAGGGCACTGAGGACGCCGCCGACGAGCGCGGGGCCGCTCCGCTGGATGGCTTCGCCTGGATCGCCGGCGATACCTCGCGGCCGCGGGTCTCCACCTCGCTGCTGGCAACGCTCTCTGGTCTTTCCGAGCGGGCCGTGCGTCAGGCGCTCTCCGAGCGCGGCGCCCGGGTCGACGTGCACCGGCGGCTGATTCATCTGCCCCAGGCCGAGTGGCCGCTCAACCGCGACGTCGGCCACGTCAGCTTCAAGGCTGCCCGCGAGTGGCTGGCCGAAAGCCACGCCCTGGCCGACGACACGGCCCGCGACCGTGCCCTGAGTGCGCTGGACGAGGGCGCCGATGCCTTCGAGGCCGCCGATGGCAACCGCTTCCGCGAGGAAGTGATCGGCGACGGGGTCTATCTCGAGGAGCTGACCCGCGAGCTGGCCGAACTCGACGAGCGTCGCGACGACCTGGAGCACGAGCGCGAGCGGCTGGAGTCCCAACAGCGCGACTTCGTCGACAACCAGAGCTTCTACACCCAGGCGCTGGCCGAGGGGCTGTTCAGCGAGGCCGAGCTGGAAACCCCCGAAGCCAGCGCCGAAGCGGCCAAGGCCCAGGCCTCGAACGCTCGCCGTGCCCTCAACGCGCACCTGGGCCGTGTCGGCGAGCTCAAGCAGGTCGCCGCCTGGCACGATGCCTACCGCCGCGAGTGTCCCGATCTGGCACCGGCCGAGCGGCTCGAGGAGAAACAGGAGCGCGAGGCCGAGCTGGCCGAGTCCCTCGACGAGCTGACCCGGCGTCGCGATGAGGCGCTCGGAGCTTTCGAGATCGCCCGCGGCGAGCGTGAGCGGCTCAACGGCGAGCGTGAACGTCTGACCGGCGAGCAGGGCCTGCTGGCCCGCGGCCAGGCGCCCTGGCGCGCCTTCGTCGAGGGCTGGCCGGGCGAAGCGGTGAGCGGCTTCTGGACGCGGCGCAAGACGGCGCTGGCCGAGCTGGAGTCGAACTTCCGCGAGGCCGAGCAGCGCCGCCAGGAGGCCGAGCGCACCCTGGCCCGGCTGGCACCGCTGGCCGAGGCCGCCCGCCGTTACGGCGAGCTGCACGGCGACGACGAGCCGGTGCACCTGCGCGCGCGCCTGCGTGAACGCGAGCGAGAGCTGGGCGACGAGCGCAAGCGGCTGCTCGATGAAGAGACCCACCTGCGCACGCTGCACCGGGCGCGGCTCGACTTTGCCGAGCGCAGCGAGTTGGCCCCGGAGAAGTGGCTGGCCGACGCCCGCCGCCGCTATCCGCGGCTGCTGCGCGAAGCGGAGACGCTGGAAGCCGACATCGCCGCCCGCGAGCGCTACCTGGAGAGCCTCTCCGGCGATCCGCTGGAGCGGCGTGTGGTGGAGGCCGAGGCCCACCGCCAACTGGACGCCGCCGGCATCGCCTGGCAGCCGCTGCATGCGGTACTCAACGTCGAGACCCATACCCCCGAGCAGCGCCGCGAGTGGCTGGTGCAGGCCGCCGGGGTGCTGTTCGCCCCGGTGGTGGCCGGGCGCGAGGCGGCCGAGACGGCCGCCGCCGAGCTGATCGAGGCGGGCCTGGCGGTGCCGGTGTTCGAAGCCGAGGCGCTGACCGGCCTGCTGGGCCGGGGCGAGCCGCCCTTGGGCGCGGTGGCCGGCGTCGAGACCCTGGCGGTGAAGGCCGCACTGGACCCGAGCTACCTGGAAGCTCTGCGCGAGGCCACCGAGAAGCGGCTGGCCGCCGACCGCGAGCGGCAGAAGGCGCTGGCCGTGGAATGCGAACGGCTCGATCCCCACGGCGAGACCTTCGCCCTGGCGCTGCGTGCCCGCGAGGCCGATGAGTCCCAGGTCGAGGTGGCCCTGGAGGCCCTGGCCGAGCGGCAGACGGCCCTGGCCGAACGCGAGGCGGCGCTGGCGCCGCGGCTGACCGATGTCGCGCTCGCCTGTATCGACGACTACCAGCGCTACCTGCAGGAGGGCGGCGAGTTCGCCCAGCAGGAGGCCGCCGAGGCGCGGCTCGAAGCCGAGACGGCGCTGGCCGAGCTCGCACCGCGTCGCGAAGCGGCGGCCCGCGAGCTGGAGGCCCACGGCCAGACCTGGCTCGCCGCCGAGCAGTTCAGCGACGCCGGCGGCGTCGAGCGGCTGCAGGCGCTGGAGGCGCGCCTCGCCGAACTCGAGCGGCACCTGAGCGAGGCGAGTGAGCGACTGGCCGCCGCCGAGGAGCAGCGCGAGACGCTCAAGCGTCAGGTCGAAGAGAGCGAGGCCCAACTGCGCGGCATCTTCAGCGACGGCGAGCGCGACCGCCTGCGCGCCCTGGCGCGTTTCGAAGCCGAGGGCGGCGTCGATTTCATGGCCACTGCCGCCGAGATGCAGGAGGAACTGGAGGCCGCTCAGGCTCGGGCGACCCGCCGTGCCGACTTCGACTTCACCCGCATTCGCGCCTATCTGGAGGTGCGCGATGCCGCCGGCGGCAGCCAGAAGCTCGAGCGCGAGATCGCCCGGGTGCGGCGCGAGCTGGGTGAGCTGCGCGAGACGCGCAAGGCCCGTGGGGAAGAGCGCGACGCCCTGGAAGCACGCCTGGCCGAGCAGCGCCGGGCGCTGGCCTGCATCGATCAGCTGGCGGTGGAGTGGCTGCGGGTGCTGCGCGACCTGCCCGAGGGCTGGCCGCGGCGTCTGGCGGCACTGGTCGATCTCGCCGAAGCCAGCCGCTGGCCCGGAGAGGCGGACGAGCACGCGGCGCGCAATGCCGCCCTCGATGCCTGGCACGACATGGTCGCAAGCGAAAGGCAGGGCGAGCTCGACATCGAAGCGCTGGAAGCCTGTCAGCAGACCCTGGTCGATGCCTTGGGCGAACTCAACCTGGGCGAGCAGGCGCGCAACCGCGAACGCCAGGCGCGCCAGGTCGAGGGCGGCGAGCGCAAGCTGGCCGAGGCCCTGGCCGAAGCAGCACACAGCCGCATGTTCAGCGACACCGAGCGCGCCCGCCTGGCCGGGCTGACGCATGCCAACGCCGAGGCGCTGGACGATCTCTCGCGCCTGCACGACCAGCTTGCCGGTCAGCTCGACGACCACAAGATACGGGTCGAACGGTTGCATGCCTCTCGCGAGCAGATCGAAGGCACCCTGGTGGAGCGTCTCAGCTCGATCATCTCGGATGCCGCCGGCAACCTCGACATCCTCAAACGCGTGGCCAAGAGCAGCGGCGAGGGCGGCGCCTTCTTCGAGGTCAAGGCCTCGCTGATCGGCCCCGACCAGCTGCGCGAGCTGATCGCCACGCTGCTGGCCGACATCGACGAGCACCAGGCCGCCATGCGCCGCCGCGCCGAGCGCGACGGTGGCATGGTCGACGGTGAGGCACGCCGCCGCGACGACGACCTGCTGCGCCAGATCCGCCGGCGCATCTACCGCGGGTTGTTCCACGACGTGGCGATCCGCCTCAAGCACGACGCCATCCGTCCTCACGGGCGGCTGTTCTCGCTCAACGAGGAGATGTCGGAGGGCCAGCGTGAAGCGGTGTCGCTGATGTGGCTGGTCAAGCTCTCCGAGTTTGCCATCGAGCGCGAGCTGCGCGAACTGCCGGGGCACCACCGCCGCCGCGCCCGCACCAGCCGCGAAAGCGTGATCCTGCTCGACGGCCTGTTCTCCAAGCTCTCGCACCGCCGCCTGATCCAGGACTCGCTGGAGTCGCTGCGCAACACCCGTGGGCGTTTCCAGATGATCGGCCTGATCCACAACCCCAACTACGAGAACGACCCCGACATCTTCCCCACCTACCTGGTGGGCAGCGTGATCGGCGGCGCTCAGGGGCAGGGCGGCCACGTGATGGTGCGCGATGGCCGTATCGCCGCGCCGGAATCGCTGGGCCGCAGCGTCGGCGAGGCCAGCCTGTTCGGCATCCACGTCAGCGAGCCGGCGACCCAGGAGTAAAGCGAACCGGCTCTCTGCTGAACGAGCCAGGCCAGGAAAGCCCTGGCCTGGCTCGAACGGGAGCGACTAAGAACGACGCGAGTGGTGGTGAGGGAATGGTTCAGGCGAACTCCCTGGCCAATAAAAAAGGGGCATGTCATGTTGCGCACCTTGCTGTATATGGGCGGCTTGCTGGTCGTCCTGTTCTTAGGTTTCAGCCTCTACGGCAAGGCGGCGCCGCGATTTTTCCCGCCAACCGTGCCTGACATGGCGCCGCCCAGCCAGCGTGCGGACGCCGTCCAGGTCATCAAGTCCGAGCGTGTCATGCGGCTGCTGCGGGAAGGAGAGGTCATTGCGGAATACCGCATTGCGCTTGGTGCCAGCCCGGAAGGACACAAGCAACAAGAGGGCGATCAACGTACGCCCGAAGGTGAATACATCATCGACTGGCGTAACCCACGCTCGATTGCCCATCTCTCACTGCATGTCTCCTATCCCAACGAACATGATCAAGCGGTAGCGCATGAGCTCGGTGTCTCCCCGGGTGGCAACATCATGATCCACGGCATACTGAATGGTTGGGGCTGGCTTGGAAGGCTGCACCGCTACTGGGACTGGACGGATGGCTGCATAGCGGTTACCAATCGGGAGATGCGGGAAATATGGTCACTCGTCCCCAATGGTACTCCGATAAGCATAAATAAATAATACTATGAGGTGCAGTGCTGGGGGTGGGAATGCAGGCGTATGGAGAAGGGGAGGCTGGTGAGTGAATAATGCATATACTGCATTGCTCGATATGTTGAAGTGCCCACCGACGAAGGATAGCTACCGGTTTGAGCCTTCACAGTTTTCTGCGAGTTTGGCTAACCAAGTTGACTTCGATGGGCTTCTTCTCGATCCGTTTCGTCAACGCTCCCTTGGTTTCGCCGGTGCGGCTGGGGAAGATGATGAGTCGCCATTCGAGATTTTGCTGAATTACCCCTCGGTGGAGTGGTATGGGCTGCCGGAAAGCTGGCAGAAAATGGGGTTGTGGCTGCTGCATCTGCTCTTCAGTGGCAGGGAGTGGGCGGGGTTGAATTTGACCCACCCTCGAAATTCTCTAAAACAGTTATACGTGATATGCGACCGCATGGTTCATCATCGCCATTACTTTCTCAAGACTGAAGCTCCACCTCGCTATATCTCCTTCAAATACAGCCCCAAGGAGGTCGATCGCCACCCGTTGAGTCATGATTCGCGAGCACTGGAGGAAATCGACTTTCCCGGCTTCTATTTCGGTTGGTCGGACCAAGAGGCACGCCATCGGCGCAGGCGTGCCGAAGCCGATCAGCTCATCGTAGCGACAACGCCTGAGGGGTTATGTGAACTTGCCTCGTTGCTTCTTGATTTCGGACGCGAGGACCAAAGTCAGGGAGAAATCAATCTTAAGGCTCCTGTGCTAGCCCATGGCAGCGTGGAAGCTCGCTTCTGGCGGCCGGGAAGTTTTGCTTTCCCTGAGGAAAGCCTCGATCACGTTTACATCCGCCCACCAGATGACAAGACTGTATGACAGAGTGCCAGTGATGTCCTGTCGTGCTCATTGATGTGCCGGTTACGAATATCTTGATTTGGTGAATTGTAGAAGGAGCGTCTTGCCATGCACGTCATCATCGATCTCTGCGTCGTCCCGCTGGGAGTGGGCGTGTCGGTCTCGCCGCAGATCGCCGCCTGTCAGCGGGTGATCGAGGCCTCGGGCCTGGAACATAACATGCACGCCTACGGCACCAACATCGAGGGGCCGTGGGATGAGGTGATGGCGGTGGTCAAGCGCTGCCACGAGGTGGTGCACGAGATGGGTGCGCCGCGTATCACCACCACCATCAAGCTGGGTACCCGCACCGACCGCGAGCAGTCCATGGCCGACAAGGTTTCGAGTGTCGAGACCAAGCTGCGTAACGGTTGAGCGCTTCGTTCCTCGCCGTGCAGACCGTGGCGCTTATATCTTGGAGAGCGGCGTAAGCCAGGCATCGCCGAGGCGCAGCAGGTGGTCGGTGAGGGTGTCGAGCACCTTGCCGCCCTGGCGCCAGTGGTGCCAGTAGAGCGGCACGTCGATCACCTGGCCCGGCGAGAGATCGATCAGCCGGCCCTCGGCCAGGTGTGGTCCCGCGTCGATCTCCTGCAGCCGGCCCTCGCTCAGTTCGCGCTGGGCCTGACGCTCCGGCACCATGCCGTAGCCGAGTCCGGCCAGGGCCAGGCCGACGAAACCCTCCGAAGAAGGGCAGAGGTGATGGGGGAAGGGCGGCTCCACACCGTGCATGGCCAGGTAGCGATGTTGCAGGCGGTCGTCGGGGCCGAACACGATGGCCGGCGCCCGGCGCAGCGCCTCCGGGGTTACGCCATCGCCGAAATGGCGTGCCACGAAGCTGGGGCTGGCCAGGGCGCGATAGCGCATGCTGCCGAGTGGGTGGCTGCGTGCGCCTTGCACTGGCGTGGGCGAGTCGCAGATGCAGCCGGCCACGTCACCGTCGCGCATGCGCTTTAACGCCACCTCCTGATCCTCCACTACCAGATCGAACAGCACGGGATGACGCTCGCAGAAGCGTCCGATGGCCTCCGGCCACCAGGTGGCCAGGCTGTCGGCGTTGATCGCCAGGCGCAGGCGCTGCTCGCCGCTGCCGAGCGCCGGCACCTCGCCGAGCAGGTCGCCTTCCAGCAGCAGTACCTGCTGGGCATGGTTGAGCAGCTTCCGCCCCAGCGGGGTGGGCGCGAGGCGTGGGCTGCGCACCAGCACCGGCTGGCCCAGGCGCGCCTCGAGCAGCTTGATACGCTGCGACACCGCTGATTGCGTGAGCCCCAGATATCGCGCGCCGCGTTCGAAACCGCCTTGATCGATCACCGCCACCAGCGCCTCGAGCAGTTTGTAGTCGAGCATCAGTAATGCTTATTCCCTAGTTGTTTTATTCATTTCTCTAATTATGGCAGAGAGCTTAGCCTTGGCGGCATCGACTTGCCAGGGAGAAAAAACGATGTGGTTGTCATGGCTCAACGGGTTGCTGATCTGCGCCGGGCTGATCGTCGCCATCGGTGCCCAGAATGCCTTCGTGCTGCAGCAGAGCCTGCGCCGGCAGCATGCCTGGCTGGTGGCCGGGGTCTGTGCACTGTGCGACTGGCTGCTGGTCGGTGTCGGCGTGCTGGGCCTGGGCATATTGATCGCCCAGCAGGAGACGCTGATGGAAGTGGCGCGTTGGGCCGGTGCCGCCTTCCTGGCCTGGCAGGCATCGCTAGCGTTTCGTCGGGTCTTCATCGGCCAGGCGCTGGTAGCGGGTGGCGGCGGCATCCAGTCGTGGCAGGCCGCTCTGGCGGCAACGCTGGCGGTGACCCTGCTCAATCCGCAGGTCTATCTCGAAACGGTGGTACTGCTCGGCGCCATCGGCGCGGTGCAGCCGAGTCCGCTGGGTTTCTTCATCGGTGCGGCGATGGCTTCATTCGGCTGGTTCTTCGGTCTGGCCGCGGCAGCGGGTTGGCTGGCGCCACGGCTGGCCAGTCCGCGAGTGTGGCGCGCCATCGACCTGGTGATCGGGCTCATTTTGGCCTGGGTGGCGTGGAGGCTGGCGAGTGGAGCAATGATTTAGGGAAACACTGCACAAATGCCTACGCGAGCGAATCGCTGCGTTGCGCGGTGCTCGGAATCCTCACATATACCCCATATGCTCCGGTTCCTGTGCTCCGTGCGCCTTGCGCTTCATCTCGCTCGGCGATTTGTTCAGCGCTTCCTTAGGGCTCAAGTGTAAAGAGGGCTTTACGCCCTGTCACGATATCGCACCGCCCGAAGTGCGGTATCGTCGCACTTGGATCAGCTGTAAGGGTTCTTTTACATGGCGCAGGCGAGTTATCCCCAGCGGGCGCTGCCAAAGGCGCTCGCCGGGCGTTTCTCGGGGAGAGGGCGCGCACTAGTCTGGAGTCACCAGTCGGCACCTCGAGGGGTGCCGAACCCGACGCAGACACTGCGCTTGCACAACAATGTCCACCCCCTGGAGGAAACAATGAACGCACCCGCCAAGACCGTTTCACCGATTTCACAAGACAATCCGATCGGTACCAACGGCTTCGAGTTCGTCGAGTACAGCGCCCCCAGCGCCGAAGGTATCGAGGAACTGCGTGCGCTGTTCAATCGCATGGGCTTCACCGAGACGCGCAAGCACCGCTCCAAGCAGGTGTTCCTGTTCCAGCAGGAGAACGTCAACTTCGTGCTCAACGCCGAGCCCGACAGCCATGCTGCCGAGTTTGCCAAGGTGCACGGCCCCTGTGCCTGCGCCATGGCTTGGAAGGTGGCCGATGCCAAGCAGGCCTTCGAATACGCCCTGGCCCACGGTGCCGAGGCGGTGGAGAACCCGATCGGCCCCGGTGAGGTGGGCATTCCCGCGGTGCGCGGCATCGGTGGCTCGCTGCTCTACTTCGTCGACAACAAGGTCGACAGCGAAGGGCGCACCATCTACGACATCGACTTCGAGCCGATTCCCGGCCGTTCGCCCAACGACAACAGCGTGGGCCTGAAGGTGCTCGATCACCTAACCCACAACGTCGACCGCGGCCAGATGGACGTGTGGGCCGATTTCTACACCGAGATCGCCAACTTCCGCGAGAACCGCTACTTCGACATCAAGGGCAAGAAGACTGGCCTGCACTCCCGTGCCATGACCGCGCCCTGCGGCAAGATGCATATTCCGATCAACGAGTCCGCCGACGACACCTCGCAGATCGCCGAATTCCTGCGCGAGTACAACGGCGAGGGCATCCAGCACCTGGCCATGGCCACCGACGACATCTATGCCACGGTGCGCGGCCTGCGCGCCAACGGCGTGACCTTCCTCACCACCCCAGACACCTACTATGAGAAGGTCGATTCTCGCGTGCCCAACCACGAAGAGAACGTCGAGGACCTGCGCGAGCTGAGCCTGCTGATCGACGGCGGTCCGGACGAAGGCGTACTGCTGCAGATCTTCACCGAGACCGTGATCGGTCCGATCTTCTTCGAGATCATCCAGCGCAAGGGCAATGACGGTTTCGGCGAGGGCAACTTCAAAGCCCTGTTCGAATCCATCGAAGAGGATCAGATCCGGCGCGGCGTTCTCAAGGCCGACTGATCCACGCCACGGCTCCCGCCCCATCGGACGGGAGCCGTTTTTTTATCTGTCCTCAGGCAGATGTCATGGAATTACAATGCTAGACAATAAATGACGTTGCAAACCTGACAATATGGCGGGCATATTGCTGCGTCCGCGCGATAACAACTCCCCCTGGTGACACGATGACGACTACCCAACAACCTCGCGCTCAGTGGCTGGGCCGCTGGGGCTTCGTGCTGGCGGCGACCGGCTCTGCCGTCGGCCTGGGCAATATCTGGAAGTTTCCCTATATCACCGGCGAGCACGGCGGCGGCGCTTTCGTGCTGGTCTATCTGGCCTGCATCCTGGCGGTGGGTGTGCCGGTTATGATGACCGAAATCGCTTTCGGTCGGCGCGGCCGCGGCAGCCCCATCGATGCGGTACGCCGCGTGGTGACGGAGTCGGGGCGTTCGCCGCTGTGGTCGCTGCTGGGTTGGATGGCGATGCTGGCCGGCTTCATGATCCTCTCCTTCTACGTGGTGGTGGCCGGTTGGTCGTTCTCCTATCTGTGGAAGATGCTTACCGGCCAGCTCGCCGGTAGCGGCGTGGACGACATGGTGGCGATCTTCGTCGGCAACAACGAGAACCCCTTCAATCTTGGGTTCTGGAGCACCCTGGTAACGCTGCTGACCATGCTGATCGTGGGCAAGGGGGTGCAGGCGGGCATCGAGCGCAGCGTCAGTTGGATGATGCCCGGCATGGTCATCATGCTTCTGATACTGATCGGTTACGGCGTGTTCTCCGGCGGCTTCGGCGAGGCCTGGCGTTTCCTGTTCTCGTTCAACGCCGGTAGCCTGACCAGCGACGGCATGCTGGCCGCCCTGGGCCATGCGTTCTTCACCCTGTCGCTGGCCTCGGGTGCCATCCTCACTTATGGCAGCTACCTGCCGTCGCGTACCTCCATCGCGCGCACCACCTTCAGTGTGGCGATTGCCGATACCCTGGTGGCGCTGATGGCGGGGCTGGCGATCTTCCCCATCATCTTCGCCAACGGCATGAACCCCGGCGAGGGGCCGGGCCTGATCTTCATGAGCCTGCCGCTGGCGTTCCAGGCCATGCCGCTGGGCACGCTGTTCGGCATCCTGTTCTTCGTCATGCTCTCCATGGCGGCGCTGACCTCGTCGATCTCCATGGTCGAGGCCACCGTCTCCTGGCTGGTGGACAACAAGGGCATCAGCCGGCGTACGGCGGCCTGGGCCACCGGGCTCGTGCTGTGGCTGGTGAGCACCCTGGCGATGCTGTCGTTCAATCTGGGGGCGGACTGGACCCTGGCCGGCCGCCACTTCTTCGACTGGCTGGATTACCTCACCTCGCGCTGGATGATGCCCCTGGGCGGCCTGGGCATGGCGCTGCTGGCCGGCTTCGTGCTGAAGAGCGAGAGCTTCCGCGAGGAGCTGGGCCTCTCGGCCCACTGGCATGCACTGTGGCTGTTCATGGTGCGCTACGTCAGCCCGCTGGGCATTCTGGTGATCTTCGTCGATGCGCTGGGCATCGCGCGTCTGGAGTTCGGCATGCACTGGCCCTGGCTGTTGGGCGTGCTTGTGCTGATCACTCTGCTGGGCGAGCTGGTGAGCCCACGGCTGCGGCGTACGCTGGCCGGCTGAGTGCTTGCCTGTCGTCGAGCTTGGCGCTAATGTCGGGCCGGTTCGTTGGGAACGTCCTGCGAGGTGAGAGAGATGATGAGAGTCGCGCTCGTGTTGTTCATGTCCGTGCTGATCGCCGGCTGTGCCGGGCGCGGCGGCGGGCAGGGCGAGCGCGTCTCGGCACCGTCCGGCTGGAACGGTGAGCAGGGCCAGGCATCGTTCTATGCCGACCGCTATCACGGCCGCCAGACCGCCAGCGGTGAGCGCCACGACCGCAACGCACTGACGGCGGCCCACCGCAGCCTGCCGTTTGGCACCCATGTGCGCGTCACGCGGCTGGACAACGGTCGTGAGACGGTGGTGCGCATCAACGACCGCGGCCCCTTCGTACGCGGCAGGGTCATCGACGTCTCGCGCCGTGCGGCGGAGGAGCTCGACATGATCGGCCCCGGTGTGGTGAACGTACGCCTGACCCCCGAATGAGCGAGGCCGGTTGGCGGATGCCTCGGCCGGCCAGCCATGCGACAATGAAGCTTTCGTTCACGTCGAGCTTCGCTGATGTCCTCCCCGCGCAGTGAATCCATTGCCGAGCTTCAAAGTCTCCGCCGCGGGCGTGCGCGGCGTAACTGGCTGACGCGCAGCTTTCGCCTGCAGGTGATGCTGCTGGTAGGTGTGCTGCTCGCCGCCATGCTGCTGGCCCAGGGCGCCTATCTCAATCATCGCAAGGGCGAGATCATCAGCCACCAGATGGGCGAGCGCGCGTTGGCCGTGGCGCTCAGCGTGGCCAGCATCCCCGAATTGATCGCCGCTTTCGACGACCCCGATCCCAGCGCCACCATCCAGCCCATCGCCGAACGCATCCGCCGCGAAACCGGAGCCCGCTACGTGGTGGTGGGCAATACCGAGAGCCTGCGCTACTCCCATCCCTTGCCGGAGCGCCTGGGCGAGTCCATGGTCGGCGGCGACAATGACCGGGCACTGCTGCACGGCGAGTCCTACGTCTCCGAGGCGGTCGGCTCGCTGGGCAAGGCGATGCGCGGCAAGACCCCGGTATTCGATGCCGAAGGCAACATCATCGGCATCGTCTCGGTGGGCTTCATGCTCGACCGCGTGGCCATGGACGTGGTCGAGCACACCAGCCTGGGGTGGTGGCTGGTGGCGCTGATGATCGTGTTCGGCTTCGCCGGTGCCTACCTGCTCTCGCGCCATCTGAAGAAGGTGATTCTCGGCCTGGAGCCCTACGAGATCGCGCGGCTGGCGATGGAGAAGGAGGCGATCCTGCAGTCGATTCACGAGGGGATTCTGGCGGTGAACCGCGAAGGGCAGATCACCCTGGTGAATCAGCAGGGCCGGCGCTTCCTCGGTCTGCCACCTGAGGAAGAGGTGCTGGGGCGGCCGATCCAGGAGCTGGTGCCCAACTCGCGTCTCTCCGAGGTGCTGGAGCGGGGCGAGCGGCAGTTCGATCAGGAGATGTGGCTGGGCGATCATCCCGTGGTGGTGAACCGGGTGCCGATCGTCGACGCCGGCGAAGTGGAAGGGGCGGTGGCGACGTTCCGCAGTCGCCGCGAGATCGTCGAGCTCTCCGATGCACTGAGCGCTGCCAGCCGCGACGTGGACATGCTGCGCGCCCAGGCCCATGAGTATTCCAACAAGCTCTACACCATTTCGGGCATGCTGCAGCTCGACAGAGTCGAAGACGCCCTGGCGCTGATTCACCAGGAGAGCGAGCGTCAGCAGGCCCAGATGACCTTCCTGATGAAGCACGTGGCCGACCCGGTGGTCAGCGGCACGCTGCTGGGCAAGCTGACCCGGGCGCGGGAGCTCGACGTACATCTCGAGATCGACGAGCAGAGTTCGCTCTCCACCGCGCTGACCCTCACCGGCCAGGAAGTCGTCATGACGGTGATCGGCAACCTGATCGACAACGCTTTCCATGAGGTGCGTAAGGGTGGGGCAAAGGGGCAGGTGCGGCTGTTCTTCACCGATCTCGGTGAACAGGTGCTGATCGAAGTGGAGGACAACGGCCCCGGCGTGCCGCCCGAACACGTCGAGGCGATCTTCAAGGAAGGTTTTTCCACCAAGCCCGGCAAGCACCGCGGCATCGGTCTGGCGCTGGTCAATCGTCTGTGTCGCGAACATGGTGGAGCGATCACGCTGGAGGAAAGCGAACTGGGCGGTGCCTGTTTCACGGTGGTGCTCTCTCGCTCTCTGTGTCGCACCGTGCAGCCGGTGCAAGCCGACCACCCATTATCATAATGCCAATATTTATGGGGGAGAGAATGTACGAGGCAGGCTCGACGCCTGAAGAATACGGCATCCTGATCATCGAAGACGATTTCCGCATCGCCGAGATACATCGCGCCTTCATCGAGCAGAGCCAGGGCTTCCGAGTCGTGGGGATGGCTCGCAGTGGCGCCGAAGCGCGTGAGCTGATGGCGCAACACGCAGTAGAGGTCCATCTGGTGCTGCTGGATGCCTACCTGCCCGATGTGGAAGGGCTGGAACTGCTGTGGGCGCTGCGCCGGGATCATGTGCACGTGGATATCGTCATGATCACCGCGGCGAGGGAGGTCGATACCATTTCCGAGGCGCTGCGCGGGGGAATCTTCGACTACCTGATCAAGCCGGTCGAGGCGGCGCGCATGGCGCAGATGCTGGCTCGCTTTCGTCGTGAGCGCGAAGCCTTGGCGGCACGTCACGAGCTCAATCAAGAGGAACTCGACCGGGTACTGGCCAGGCTGCGACCGGAGGGGACGTCGGGCAGTGCCGCGCGTAGCCTGCCCAAGGGCATCGATCGTCTGACGTTGCGTGCCGTGGTGGCGGCGCTGGACAGCGCCGGCAAGCCTCTGGCGGCCATGGACGTGGCGCGTGCCATGGGGGCGAGCCGTTCCACTGCACGACGCTATCTGGAATTTCTGGTGTCGGTGCAGGTAGTTGGCGCAGATCTGGGCTACGGTGATGTAGGGAGACCTGAAAGACGCTACCGCCTGGTAGGTGATGCGGCGGCCTGGTGCGAAGAGGGCTGAGGGTGGTAAGGCGCCCCGTGAGCAAAATGAACAAAATGCTCACAACGAACAATTTATCGTTTATGCCCATAAACTTGCCGCTTCGTATCTGGTTCTTCTAACGTTCAACCTGTACGTGGGCATCAGACCCGCTGTCACAACAAGATCCTATCCAGGAGAACGCCATGACTGCCAAGCAACACCTCACCCGTTTCAGTGCCATCGTGCTGCCGCTCGCTGCGGTGGTGGGCATGAGCAGTGCGGCTCAGGCCGACGAGTGGACCCCGACCCGCAATATCGAGTTCATCGCCCCGGCCAACCCCGGCGGCGGCTGGGACACCCTGGTGCGCACCACCACCCGCGTCATCCAGGAAGAGGGGCTGGCCGAGCGCAGCTTCGGTGCCATCAACGTACCGGGCGGCGGCGGTGCGGTGGCCTGGGCCCAGATCGCCCGTGACAGCGGCAACCCGCACAAGCTGTTCGCCACTAGTCCGCCGATGATTCTGGTGCCGCTGGCCGGTGCGTCCCGCTACGACCACACCAACTTCACGCCTATTGCCAGGTTGATCACCGATTACTCCATCGTGCTGGTGCGCAACGACTCTCCCTACGAGGATCTGCCGTCGCTGATTGAAGCCATGGAACAGAATCCCCAGCTCAGCGTCGGTGGCGGCAGCGCCCCGGGCTCCATGGACCACATCTCCATGGCCGGTCTGGCGGCGGCGGCGGGTCTGAACGCTTCCGACGTCAACTACATCCCGTTCTCCGGCGGTGGCGAAGCCATGACCAGCCTGATGGGCGGCCACGTGCAAGCGGTGATCACCGGTGCCGGCGAAGCCTCCGGTCAGCTCGGCGAGAACAGCCAGATCCGCGCGCTGGGCGTATCCGCCCCCGAGCGTCTGAGTGGTGCTCTGGCGGAGGTGCCGACCTACCAGGAGCAGGATATCGATTACACCTTCGATATCTGGCGCGGCGTGATGGGCACCCCGGACATGCCGGCCGAGGCGGTCGCCTACTACGAAGATCTGTTCGCTCAGATGCTCGAGACTGACGGCTGGCAGCAGGCTCGCGACCAGTTGGGCTGGATCGATGCCTATCAGGACAGCGAAGAGTTCGGCGCTTTCCTCGATGAGCAGAAAGAGCAGTTCAGCACCATTCTGGGCGACCTCGGCCTGCTGGGCGAATAACCCACCAACGCTTCGCGATTTTCGCTTCCCGGGTCCGGGCCTCGCCTAGCGAGGTCCGGGCATTCTCGAACGCCAAGAACTTGGGCGCTGCTCACGCGGTGGTAGCCCGGGACCGACTCCCATGACACGACTCAACTCCAACCAGGTCATTGCTCTCTTGCTGGCGCTGCTGTCGGTAGGTTATCTGGCCATGGCCTGGCAGATTCCCTCCTTTCCGCTGCCGCGCCCGATCGATTCCGACCTCTTCCCCAAGGTGCTTGGCTTCACGTTGCTGGGGCTTTCGGTGCTGCTGTTTCTCGAGAAACCCAAGGCCAAGGACGTGCCGGAAGCGCTGGATCCCAATGAACTTCAGCAGCCATTGCTGCTGCGGCCCTGGGCGCGTGTGGTGGTCACGGCCATCGCTCTGGCGCTCTACGCATTGCTGCTGGTGCCGGTGGGCTTCGTGTTAACTTCCGTCGCCCTGGTCTTCGGGCTGGCGGCTTACTACGGCTACCGTCGCCACTGGGTCAATCTGGCCACGGCGCTGGGCGTGGTGCTGGGGCTCTATCTGACCATGACGCGCATCATGGGCGTTTATCTACCCACCGGCGTGCTGCCGATCTGACTGGCCGGAGAGTGAGCCCATGGAAGCTTTCAATAATCTGATGTACGGCTTCAGCATCGCGCTGGAGCCGATCAATATCCTCTACGTCTTTGCCGGCGTCTTTGCCGGTACCATCATCGGCATGCTGCCGGGTCTGGGGCCGATCAGCGCCCTGGCGCTGATGATTCCGCTGACCTTTGGCATGGAGCCGTCCTCGGGCCTGATCCTGATGGCGGGGGTTTACTACGGTGCGATCTTCGGCGGCTCGACCTCGTCGATCCTGCTCAATGCCCCTGGCGTGGCAGGTACGGTGGCGACCTCCTTCGACGGCTATCCCATGGCCAAGCAGGGCATGGCGGGCAAGGCGCTGGCCATTGCCGCCTACGCGTCGTTCATTGGCGGCACCGTTTCCATCATCTTCCTGATGCTGGTGGCGCCGTTGCTGGGTCGGGTAGCGGTAAGCTTCGGCCCCGCCGAATACTTCTCGTTGATGGTGCTGGGCCTTACCGCAGTGGTGTCGCTGTCCGACAAGTCGCTGATCAAGGGACTGATCGCTGCCGTGGTCGGGGTGATGATCTCGATCATGGGTATCGACCTGCAGACCGGTACCGAGCGTTTCACCTTCGGCACCGTGCATTTGCTGGATGGCATCGACTTCCTGGTCGTGGCGCTGGGTATATTCGCCCTGACCGAGGTGTTCTTCATGCTGCTCAGAGGCGGTGGTGGCAAGGAGCAGCCGCGCAATGCCATCGGCTCGCTCAAGCTGTCGAAGTCGGAAGTGAAGGAGATCGCGGCACCGATCGGCCGTAGCTCGATCCTGGGTTTCTTCACCGGTGTGCTGCCGGGGGCTGGCGCCACCATCGGCTCCTTCCTGGGCTATAGCATGGAGAAGCGTCTGGCCAAGGATGGAGACACCTTCGGCAAGGGCAACATCAAGGGCGTAGCGGCGCCGGAGTCGGCCAACAACGCGGCTTGTACCGGCTCCTTCGTGCCACTGCTGACCCTGGGCGTGCCCGGCTCCGGCTCTACCGCGGTGCTGCTGGGTGCGCTGCTGGTGATGGGTGTATCGCCCGGTCCGGCCATGCTGGTGGACCGTCCTGACGTCTTCTGGGGCGTGGTGGCGAGCATGTACCTGGGTAACATCTTCCTGCTGGTGCTCAACCTGCCGCTGATACCGCTTATCGCCAAGATCCTCGACATGCCTCGACCGTTGCTGCTGTCGCTGATCCTTATCTTCTGCATGCTTGGTGTCTACGGCATGAGCTTCAGCGTCTTCGATCTGCTGCTCCTGCTCGGCTTCGGCCTGTTGGGGCTGGGCATGCGCCTGTTCGGCTTCCCGGCCGCTCCGCTGATCTTGGCGCTGATTCTCGGCGACATCATGGAGGAGTCCATGCGCCGGGCGCTGCAGATTTCAGGCGGTGACTGGTCGATCTTCATCGACAAGCCGATTTCCATGTGGCTGCTGATCATTGCCGCGCTGTCGCTGACTCTGCCGCTGATCAAGCGCATGATGGCACGCCGCAGCGTCTGACAACCCGAACCTTCCTGCCTTGAAACGGGGGTGCCGAGCGATCGGCGCCCCCGCTTTCGTTTCCGCTTCTTCCCACTGCACCGCCATGGTGCTTCGTGGTGGTGCAGCCGCTCCGTCGCGGCGCGTTCATGGCGCCCAAAGCTGCACGTCTGAGGTGCGTAGGTGACGCATTTTTACTTGGCAGCTTTGTGCAACTAAATGTCACGCAAAGAATTTTTAGAGCTTGCCGCATCATGGCGCACGCTTTGCAACGACAGGATGCCTAGCGCTGTGTAGCCAATGCCGGCTGCACATGATCCCTCACAACAAGTCCCTCCCTCAGAGGGCGCAAGGAGGTTCGCTTGAACGCTTCCCGACGCATCATGCCTTTCCCGTTTCGTTCCACCACCCTGGCTCTGATGGCAGCGGTTTCCCTCGCGTCCGCCAGTCAGGCCCTGGCCGAGGAAGGCCCCATCAAGGTGGGCATCCTGCACTCGCTATCCGGCACCATGGCCATCAGCGAATCGACCCTTAAAGATACCGTGGAGATGCTGATCGCGCAGCAGAACGAGCAGGGCGGTCTGCTGGGACGTCAGCTCGAAGCTGTGGTGGTGGATCCGGCCTCGAACTGGCCACTGTTCGCCGAGCGGGCTCGTGAGTTGCTCGAACAGCACCAAGTGGATGTGGTCTTCGGCAACTGGACCTCGGTATCGCGCAAGGCGGTGCTGCCGGTGTTCGAGGAGCTCAACGGTCTGCTGTTCTACCCCGTGCAGTACGAGGGTGAGGAGTCTTCCGAGAACGTCTTCTACACCGGGGCGGCCCCCAACCAGCAGGCCATTCCGGCCGTGGACTACCTGATCAACGAGATGGGAATCGAGCGCTTCGCGCTGCTCGGCACCGACTACGTTTATCCGCGTACCACCAACCGCATCCTCGAGGCCTACCTCAAGGAAGAGCACGGCGTGGCGGATGACGACATCATGATCAACTACACCCCCTTCGGGCACAGCGACTGGCAGAACATCGTCGCCGAGGTGCGTCGCTTCGGCAGCGAGGGCAAGCCCACCGCGGTGGTCTCCACCATCAACGGCGACGCCAACGTGCCGTTTTACCGTGAGCTGGGCAACCAGGGCGTGGACGCCGGCGACATCCCCGTCATCGCCTTCTCGGTGGGTGAGCAGGAACTGACCGGTGTCGACACTGCACCGCTGGTCGGCCATCTGGCCGCCTGGAACTACTTCATGAGCGTGGACACCGATGCCAACTACGACTTCATCGACGCCTGGATCGAGTGGACCGGCGACGAAGAGGCGGTGACCAACGATCCGATGGAGGCCCATTACATCGGCTTCAACATGTGGGCCGAGGCGGTACGCAAGGCAGGCACCACCGATCCCGATGCCATCAAGGACGCCATCATTGGCGTGGTGGTACCCAATCTCTCCGGCAGCTATGCGGCGATGATGCCCAACCACCACATCACCAAACCGGTGCTGATCGGTGAGATCCAGGACAACGGCCAGTTCGACATCGTATGGCAGACGCCCTCCACGGTTGCCGGCGATGCCTGGTCCGATTACCTGCCGGGCTCCCGCGATCTGATGGCCGATTGGCAGGCGCCGATGCGCTGCGGCAACTTCAATGTCGCTACCGGTCGCTGTGGTGGCAGCACGGCGGCCGAAGAGGCCGAAGCGGCGCTCGCCGAGTAAGCAGTACCCCGCCCCCCGCTGCCCAAGTGCAGCGGGGGAGCACGCCTTCTCCATCGTTTCCGAGGAACGCTCCGATGAGATACCCCCCCATGCTTGGGCCAGCGACGGCCGGGGCGAGGGCCGGCACCGATGCCGCCGAGGATGAACGTACCTCCCAGAGCCGGGGCTCATGGCTGCTGGCTCTCGCTCTGAGCCTCGTGCTGGTGCTCGGCCTCTCCATCACGACCCCCGCTGCGGCCCAGGAAGCCGCGCCGAACGACGATGTCGCCGCCATGACGCTGCTCGAGGCGCTGGATGTCGATTCGTTTCCCGCCAAGGGCGATGCCATCGATGCCATCGTGCACAGCGACGATCCCCGCGCCCGCGACTGGCTGCAGGCGCTGCTCGACGGCCGCCTGCAGCGCGCCGGTGACGGCCGCTTCGTGGTGGTGCTGGACAATACCGGACGTGACTGGCCGGTACAGGATGCGCTGAGCGGTGAGCCGCTGGGCCAGATGTCTCGCCGCGAGCTGGACCGCATCGGCATCAACAACGCGCTGCGTAACCAGCTGCGCAGTGCCATTGCCGTGGTCGATCTCTACGCCGCCGACGTCGGGCTGCGCCGCGCTTCCGCCGAGCGTCTGCTGGGTGAAGTCGATGGCGATCTGGCCGGTCCGCTGGCCGAGGTAATTGAAGAGGAGCCTGATGCGCGGGTGCGCGGACGCCTGGTTCAGGCACTGGCAATTTACCGTCTCGAACAGGGTGAGCTCGAGGCCATAGACGATCTGCAAGGCAGCCTGCACTCCCGGGTACGTGTGGCCCTCAACCGTGCCACCAACGGCGACGATCCGATCGTGGCCGACGCCGCCCGAGAGGCATTGAACGGCATCGAACAGATGCTCAAGGTCAACCGCGCCGCCGAGACGCTCTACTTCGGCCTTTCGCTCGGCTCGGTGCTGGTGCTCGCCGCCATCGGCCTGGCCATCACCTTCGGGGTGATGGGGGTGATCAACATGGCCCACGGCGAGCTGATCATGCTGGGCGCCTATACCACCTGGGCCATGCAGCAACTGCTACCCGGTCAGCCGGGGCTGGCCCTGATACTGGCGATTCCCGCCGGGTTCATGGTCGCGGCGCTGGCGGGTATCGCCATCGAGCGCGGCGTCATTCAGTTCTTGAAAGGGCGGCCGCTGGAAACGCTCCTGGCCACCTTCGGCATCAGTCTGATCCTGCAGCAACTGGTGCGCACCGGTATTTCACCGCTCAACCGTACCGTGATCACACCGGAGTGGATGAGCGGCTCCATCGCCGTCAACGATGCGCTCTCTCTGACGCTCAACCGTATGTATGTGCTCGGCTTCGCCCTGGTGGTGTTCGCTGCACTGATGCTGATCATGCGCCGTACCCGCCTGGGGCTCGAGGTGCGGGCGGTGACCCAGAACCGCGCCATGGCGCGCTCCATGGGCATCCGCGCCACCCGGGTCGACATTCTCACCTTTGCCCTGGGTTCCGGAGTGGCGGGGCTGGCCGGCGTTGCGCTCAGCCAGCTCACCAACGTGGGACCCAACCTGGGCCAGAACTACATCATCGACTCCTTCATGGTGGTGGTGTTCGGCGGAGTCGGCAATCTGTGGGGCACCCTGGTGGCGGGCCTCTCGCTGGGCGTGATCAATCAGGTTCTCGAACCCTGGGCCGGGGCCGTGATGGCCAAGATCATCGTGCTGGTGTTCATCATCCTGTTCATTCAAAAGCGCCCCCGCGGACTCTTCCCGCAGAAGGGCCGGGCGGCGGAGGGCTGATCCATGGATTCTTCTCGACTCTGGTTGCTACGGCCGTTCGGTGAGCGCTCGACGCTGATTTTTCTCGGCGTGCTGCTGGCCGCCGTGACGCTGGTGACGTTGCTGCATGTGGCGCTGCCACCGGGGCATCCCCTCTATGTCAATGCTTATACCGTTAACTTGTTCGGCAAGTATCTGAGCTATGCGCTGTTGGCGGTGGCGGTGGATCTGGTATGGGGCTATCTCGGTATCTTGAGCCTCGGGCACGGCGCCTTCTTCGCTCTGGGCGGCTACGCCATGGGCATGTACCTGATGCGCCAGATCGGCGACCGCGGCGTCTATGGCCACCCGGTGCTGCCCGATTTCATGGTGTTCCTCAACTGGGACAGCCTGCCGTGGTACTGGCTGGGCTTCGACATGGCCTGGTTCGCCTTTTTGATGGTGATGCTGGTGCCGGGAGCGTTGGCGCTGGTGTTCGGCTTCCTGGCATTCCGTTCGCGGGTCACCGGCGTCTACCTGTCGATCATCACCCAGGCGCTCACCTTCGCCCTGATGCTGGCCTTCTTCCGCAACGAGATGGGCTTCGGCGGTAGCGACGGTTTGACCGACTTCCGTGAGTTATTGGGCTTCAACCTGCGCAGCAGCGAGACCCGGCTGGGCCTGTTTCTGGCCTCAGGCGTGGCGCTGGCGCTGGGCTACGTGCTGTGTCGGGCCATCGTCACCAGCAAGCTGGGTCGGGTGTGTGTGGCGACCCGTGATGCCGAGGCGCGCACGCGCTTCCTCGGCTATCGGGTCGAGCGCTTCCAGCTGTTCGTGTTCGTGGTTTCGGCCATGCTGGCGGGGCTTGCCGGGGCGCTCTACGTGCCTCAGGTCGGCATCATCAACCCCAGCGAGTTCTCGCCGCTGTTCTCCATCGAGATCGTGCTGTGGGTGGCTCTCGGCGGACGGGCGACGCTCTACGGGGCAGTGATCGGGGCGATACTGGTCAACTACGCCAAGACGGTATTCACCGGGGCGATGCCGGACGCTTGGTTGTTCGCCCTGGGCGGACTCTTCGTGCTGGTCACGGTGTTCCTGCCCAAGGGCGTGGCAGGGCTGCTGGCGCTCAGGCTACGCCGCCGTCGCGACGCTGACGGTTCGTTTTCCGGCAAGGAGGCATCGGCATGAGCATTCTGCGTTCCCTGGCCAGCCGTGATCGGGTATTCGATTTTCTGGTGCCCGCGGAGTCGCCGGTCGACGTGCGGCACGGGCCGATCCTCTACCTGGAGGATGTGACGGTCAGCTTCGATGGCTTCAAGGCGATCAACGATCTCAACCTGACCATCGACGACGGCGAGCTACGCTGCATCATCGGACCCAACGGCGCCGGCAAGACCACCATGATGGACATCATCACCGGCAAGACCCGGCCCGACAGCGGCCAGGTGTGGTTCGGCAGCCGTCACGACCTGCTGAGCATGAACGAGCCGGATATCGCCAGTCTCGGCATCGGCCGCAAGTTCCAGAAACCGACTGTGTTCGAGGTGCTCACGGTGTTCGAGAACCTGGAGCTGGCGATGGCCGCCGACAAGCGCATCCTGCCCACGCTCACTGCGCGCATGAACGGTGAGATACGTGATCACATCGACGAGGTGCTGGAGATCATCGGCCTGAAGGCGCTGCATGCCCGCCCGGCAGGCATTCTTTCCCACGGCCAGAAGCAGTGGCTGGAGATCGGCATGCTGCTGATGCAACGACCGCGTCTGCTGCTGGTGGACGAGCCGGTAGCGGGAATGACCGAGCAGGAGATGGAGCGCACCGCCGAACTGCTCACCGGGTTGGCGGGAAAACAATCTGTTGTCGTGGTCGAGCACGATATGGGTTTCGTGCGCTCCATCGCGCGCAAGGTGACGGTGCTGCATCAGGGCAGCGTACTGGCGGAGGGCAGCATGGATCAGGTCTCCAGTGACCCACGGGTGATCGAAGTCTACCTCGGCGCCGAAGTCGAGGAGGAGACGCTCTAATGCTGGCGATCGACAAGCTCAACCAGTTCTATGGCGAGAGCCACACCCTGTGGGATCTCGACCTGGCCGTGCCAGCGGGTCAGTGCACCTGCGTGATGGGCCGCAACGGGGTGGGCAAGACTACCCTGATGAAGGCCATCATGGGCGAGGTGAAGGTCTCCTCTGGCAGCATTCGCTATGCCGATGATGTGGAGCTGACCAAGCGCCGGGTAGAGGATCGCTCGCGTCTCGGGATCGGCTACGTGCCCCAAGGGCGGCAGATATTTCCCTTGCTGACCGTGGAGGAGAACCTGCGCACCGGTCTGGCGGCGCGCGGAGATGGTCGACGCACCATTCCGGAGCGCATCTATGAGCTCTTCCCGGTGCTCAAGGAGATGGAGCACCGCCGGGGCGGGGATCTCTCCGGCGGCCAGCAGCAGCAGTTGGCCATCGGTCGTGCCCTGGTGATCGAACCCCGCCTGTTGATCCTCGACGAACCGGGCGAGGGCATTCAGCCCAATATCGTGACCCTGATCGGCGAAGTGATTCGCAAGTTGATCGAGGAGGACGGTCTCACCGTGCTGCTGGTGGAGCAGAAGCTGCCCTTCGCCCGGAAGTACGCCGACCGTTTCGTGATCATGGATCGCGGCAGGCCGGTGGCCAAGGGTGAGATCGCTGAGCTCTCCGATGCGTTGATCAAGGAGCACCTGACGGTATAGGGCGGCAGTGGCGATGCCCGCACCAGAAGGGTGCTGCGGACGATATTGGTGCGTGAGGTTGGTGCAAAAGCGCTGATCTGGCGCACCAAAAGGAGTCGGCGGGTCGCGTTTGCGGCCCGCTGATTTTTTATAAGCTGTTGTTTATAAAGGCGAGTTGAAGCGATTCACCAAGCTGGTACGACCCTTGCTGAAGGGTTGGTCAGATATGTATGCCACGAGCCGCCAATGACCGCTTTCGCCACCTCCGCTGTCGCCAAGCCAGCGCCGCACTCCGGACATCGCTTCGATGCCGAGCGTCACTGGGCGGCGTCGCTGACGCTCGGCTTCGACTGCCGCGATGGGCGCACGCGTATGGTCGAGGCGCGCCACCGCGGCCCGCTACGAGTGCAGCGGCCTTTCTACCCGGAAGGGCGAGATGGCGCCTGCCACGTCTACTTGCTGCATCCACCCGGCGGGTTGGTCAGCGGCGATGCCTTGAGCATTTCAGCGCGGGTCGAGCCGCAAGCCCATGCGCTGCTGACCACGCCTGCCGCCAACAAGCTCTACCGGGCCGACAGCCACGGCGTGGCATGGGAACAGCGCACCAGTCTTAAGGTATCGCAGCACGGCATTCTCGAATGGCTGCCCCAGGAGACCATCGCCTTCGATGGCTCGCGGGGCGTGCAGGAGACGCTCATCGAACTCGATGCGGGGGCGCGCTGCCTGGGCTGGGAAGTACTGGCGCTGGGCCGGCCGGCGAGCCGACTGCCTTATGTGTCGGGGCGCATCGATCAGCGTTTTCGGCTGTATCGCGACGGCAAGCCATTGTGGCTGGAGCGCCAACCGCTCGATCCGGCTCACCCGCGCTTCACCGGTCGCTGGGGGCAGGGCGGCGCCAGCGTACAGGCCACTTTATGGGCCGTGGGTCTCAGTGACGAAACCGCCGCCATCGAGGCACTGCGTGAGGCGCTCGTGGCGGGCCCGCGCTGGGCGGTGACCGTGCGCCACGGCGTACTCCTGCTGCGTTACCTGGGCCATGAACGCAACGAAGCCTGGGAGATCTGCCGGCAGGCATGGGCCTGCCTGAGGCCGCTGCTCATCGGTGTGCCCGCTCATCCGCCCCGTATCTGGTTCACCTGACTCACCAGGAGAGACGCATGGAACTGACCCCGAGAGACAAGGACAAGCTGCTGCTGTTCTCCGCCGCCCAGCTGGCCGAACGACGCCGGGCCCGCGGCCTCAAGCTCAACTATCCCGAGGCCGTGGCGCTGATCAGCTTCGAGATCATGGAAGGTGCGCGCGACGGGCGCAGCGTGGCCGAGCTGATGAGCTACGGCCGCGAGATCCTCGGCCGTGACGATGTGATGGAGGGGGTCGCCGAGATGGTGCACGAGGTGCAGGTCGAGGCCACCTTTCCCGACGGAACCAAGCTCGTCACCGTCCACACACCGATCGTCTAAAACTGGCTGCACTCGGCCATGCTGTGTTGGCTTCACGACAAAAAATGCTCATTTACTAAAGTAAACTCCGCTTTTTTGTCGCTCGCCGCCTTGCCTGGCCTTCGTTCGCTCAGTTTTAACTGTCGACGGTTTTAGCTGTTTATTGACAGCCATAACGTAGAGGGAAGGTCCAATGATCCCCGGTGAGTATCAATTACAGGACGGCGAGATCGAGCTCAGCGCCGGGCGCGAGCGGATCACGCTGGAGGTGGCCAATATCGGCGACCGGCCGATCCAGGTCGGCTCCCACTATCATTTCGCCGAGACCAACCCGGCACTGGTCTTCGACCGTGCCAGGGCGCGCGGTTTTCGCCTGGACGTGGCGGCGGGCACGGCGATTCGCTTCGAGCCGGGCCAGACCCGTGAGGTTACGTTGATCCCCTTTGCCGGCAGTCGCCATATCTACGGTTTCCGCGGCGAGGTAATGGGATCGCTGGAAGGAGGTGAGGCATGAGCACCAGCATCAGCCGGCAGGCCTATGCCGACATGTACGGTCCCACCGTGGGCGACCGGGTGCGCCTGGGCGACACCGAGCTGTGGATCGAGGTGGAGCGCGATGCTACCCACTACGGCGAGGAGGTGAAGTTCGGTGGCGGCAAGGTGATCCGCGATGGCATGGGCCAGAGCCAGCGCGCCGACGCCACGGTGATGGATACCGTGATCACCAACGCCCTGATTCTCGACTGGTGGGGCATCGTCAAGGCCGACGTCGGCATCCAGGCGGGCCGTATCGCGGCCATCGGCAAGGCGGGCAACCCCGACACCCAGCCCGATGTGGGGATCGTCATCGGCCCCGGCACCGAGATCATCGCCGGCGAGGGCAAGATCCTCACCGCCGGCGGCATCGACGCCCACATCCACTTCATCTGCCCCCAGCAGGTGGAGGAGGCGCTGATGAGCGGCATCACCACCATGCTCGGCGGCGGCACCGGGCCTGCCACCGGCAGCAATGCCACGACTTGTACGCCGGGCGCCTGGCACATCGGCAGAATGCTGCAGGCGGTGGACGAGCTGCCGATGAACATCGGCCTGCTCGGCAAGGGCAACGCCAGCCTGCCCGAGGCGCTGGAAGCGCAGATCGAGGCGGGCGTCATCGGCCTCAAGCTGCACGAGGACTGGGGCACCACGCCGGCCTCCATCGACACCTGCCTGAGCGTGGCCGAGCGCTACGACGTGCAGATCGCCATCCATACCGACACGCTCAACGAGTCGGGCTTCGTCGAGGACACCCTGGCTGCCTTCAAGGAGCGTGGCATCCACACCTACCACACCGAGGGCGCCGGTGGCGGTCACGCGCCGGATATTCTCATCGCCTGCTCCAAGCCCTACGTGCTGCCGTCGTCGACCAACCCGACGCGCCCCTACACGATCAACACCATCGACGAGCATCTCGACATGCTGATGGTGTGTCACCACCTCGATCCCAACATTCCCGAAGACGTGGCCTTCGCCGACTCGCGCATTCGCCGCGAGACCATCGCCGCCGAGGACATCCTCCAGGACATGGGGGTGATCTCGATGATCGCCTCGGACTCCCAGGCCATGGGGCGGGTTGGGGAGGTGGTGTGCCGCACCTGGCAGACCGCGCACAAGATGAAGGTGCAGCGCGGGCTGCTGCCGGAGGACGAGGCGCTCGGCGCCGATAACTTCCGCGCCCGGCGCTACATCGCCAAGTACACCATCAACCCGGCGATCACCCATGGCATCGCCCATGAGGTGGGCTCCATCGAGGTGGGCAAGCTGGCCGACCTGGTGCTGTGGAGCCCCGCCTTCTTCGGCGTCAAGCCGGCGCTGATCCTCAAGGCCGGCATGATCGCGGCGGCGCCGATGGGCGACCCCAACGCCTCGATCCCTACGCCGCAGCCGGTGCACTACCGCCCCATGTTCGGTGCCTTCGGCCGCGCGGCGAGCCAGAGCCGCGTGAGCTTCGTCAGCCAGGCGGCGCTGGACGCCGGCGTCGGGGAGCGGCTGGGGCTCGTGAGCCCACTGGTGGCGTGCAAGAACGTGCGCGGGGTGCGCAAGAGCGACATGAAGCTCAACGACGCCTGCCCCGAGCTCAGCGTCGATCCGCAGACCTACGAGGTGCGCTGCGACGGCGAGCTGCTGACCTGCGAGCCGGCTACCGAGCTGCCCTTGGCGCAGCGCTACCACCTGTTCTGAAGCCTTCGAGGATGGCGCCATGCTCGCAACCCCGCACTCACCACGCCACGCGCCCGAAACCCTGGCATTCCGGTCGGACTCCTGCGCTCGGAAAGACGGCACATCCCTGTGCCGGCTTTCCTCGATCTTCATCCATGAAGATCGCCCGCATCGTCTCGCCCGGACTGCCAGCGGTCGCGCGAGGTGGTTGGGCGGGGTGCGGTCTGTCACCGGCATGGCCCAGGGCCTGAATTCAACGAGGCAATCGCAATGCTGAAACTGATCGAACGCCTGGGACCCATTGAGGGGCGCCAGGCCAGCGACACCCTCACGCTGCCCTATGAGCTGCGCATTCGCGGTCGGCTCAAGGCGGTCAGCGACTCCGGTCGCGATCTGGGGCTGTTTCTCGACCGTGGCCCGGTGTTGCGCCATGGCGAGGGGCTGCGCGCCGAGAGCGGCGAGATCGTGCGGGTCAGGGCTGCCGACGAGCCGGTGGTGACCGCCCGGATCGAAGCGGGCCTGCCCCTGGCGCGGCTCGCCTACCACCTGGGCAATCGCCACGTGCAACTGGCGCTGGGCGAGGACTGGCGGGGTGGTTACGTACGCTTCCCGCCGGATCACGTGCTGGAGGAGCTGGCCGAGCTGCTGGGGGCGAGCCTGGAGCGGCACGAGGCACCTTTCGACCCCGAGCCGGGCGCCTACAACCAGCTGGGCCATTCACACGCTCATGGTCACGACCACGACCACAGCCACGACCATGAACATAGCCACAACCACGGTCATGGTCATCACCATGCCCCGTGAGGCGGCGCCCGTGAATGTCACGGCCCAGAGCGACGACCTGGCGCTGCTGGGGTTGTTGCAGCTGGTCAGCCCGGCGCTGCCGATCGGGGCCTTCGCTTTTTCCCAGGGCCTGGAGAGCGCCTTCGAGCTGGGCTGGGTAAAGGACGAGGCGAGCCTCGGCGACTGGCTGGCCGGCGTGCTCGACGACGGCCTGACCCGCTGCGAGCTGCCGGTGCTGGCGCGCCTGCAGCAGGCCTGGGCGGATGAGGACGTCGAGGCGATTGCACAGTGGGATGGCTGGCTGGCCGCCAACCGCGAAACCGCCGAGCTGGCCGCCGAGGATTCGCGCCTGGGTGCCTCGCTGGCGCGGCTGCTGGGCAGCCTGGGGCTGCTGCCCGTTGATCGTTCGGGCGAGTCGCCCGCGCTGCCGGCAGGGACGGGCTACGTGACGGTGTTTGCCTGGGCCGCCCAGGTACGTGGGGTGGCGCCGCGCCAGGCCATGCTCGGCTTTGCCTGGGCTTGGCTCGAGAACCAGCTGGCGGTGGCCTGCAAGGCGTTGCCGCTGGGGCATACCGCCGCTCAGCGCCTGGTCGAGCGGTTGCGCCCGGCGTTGGTCGCCGCGGTGGATGAAGCCCTCGCGCTCGGTGACGACGAACTCGGCCCGGCGCTGCCCGGCCTGGCGTTGGCCAGCGCGTTGCACGAAACGCAGTACTCGAGGCTTTTTCGGAGTTGATTGCGATGGTCAGCCAGCCAGTCCGCTGCGCTCACCACACCACGCGCTCGAAACCCTGGCGCTCCGGCCGGACCCCCGCGGTCGGAAAGACGGCACATCCCTGTGCCGGCTTTCCTCGATCTTCATCCATGAAGATCGCCCGCGTCGTCTCGGCCATCGCCCCAGCGATCGCGTGAGGTGGATTCGGCAGCAACTGGTCTGGCGCCTGTCGACATACACAGTGCCGCTAAGGTGGCCAAGGAGACAAAGATGACACATTGCCTACGCGTCGGCGTCGGTGGCCCGGTGGGGTCGGGCAAGACGGCCCTGCTCAAGCAGCTGTGCCTGGCGCTGCGCGACCACTACGACATTGCCGTGGTGACCAACGACATTTACACCCGCGAGGATGCCGACTTCCTGCTGCGCCACGAGGCGCTGCCGGCCGACCGCATCCTCGGCGTGGAGACCGGCGGCTGTCCGCACACGGCGATCCGCGAGGATGCCTCGATGAACCTCGCCGCCATCGACGAACTGCAGGAGCGGCATCCCGATCTCGAGCTGGTGCTGGTGGAGTCCGGCGGCGACAACCTGTCGGCCACCTTCAGCCCCGAACTCTCCGACCTGACGCTCTACGTGATCGACGTCTCTGCCGGCGACAAGATCCCGCGCAAGGGCGGCCCCGGTATCACCAAGTCGGATCTGCTGATCATCAACAAGATCGACATCGCCGAGCAGGTTCACGCTTCGCTCGAGGTGATGGAGCGCGATTCGAAGAAGATGCGCGGCGAGCGCCCGTTCGTCTTCACCAACCTCTACGACGGTGTCGGTCTCGAGGAGATCATTCGTTTCATTCTCGACCGCGGCATGCTGCCGGAGCGCCGGCCCCAGGCCCAGCCGGCCAGTGTCTGACGACCATTCGACTACTTTCGACCAGGAGATCGCCATCATGAAAACGACTCGTTCATCATCCACCCAACTGGCTCTGCTCGCGGCACCGGCGCTGCTCCTCTTGGCCGGCCTTGCCGTGGCGCACCCGGGACACGACCATGTCCACGGCGGCGGTTTTGCCGCCGGCCTGGCGCATCCCCTGCTGGGGCTAGACCACCTGCTGGCGATGCTGGCGGTGGGGCTGTGGAGCCTGCGCCAGAGCCGTGCTTTCAGTCTCGCTGCGCCGGCCCTGGCGGCAGGCGGCATGTTGCTTGGGGCGGGGCTGGCCTGGGCCGGCATGTCACTGCCGGGCGTGGAGTTCGGCATCGCCATGTCGGTACTGCTGGCAGGGGTGCTGATCGCTGCGCTGGTCAAGCTCCCCACCGTGGTTGGTGCGGGTGTGGTGGTTCTGTTCATGCTGTTCCACGGCCATGCCCATGGCAACGAGATGCCCCACGGCGCCTCCATGCTGACCTACCTGGCTGGCTTCACCCTGGCGACACTGGCCATTACCTACGCAGGGCGTGCGGCGGGCGCGTTCCTGATGGCGCGTGAGAATCGTATTCTGCGGGCGCTGGGCGTTGCGATCGCCGCTGCCGGGGCGCTATTCGCCATCGGTTGAACCGTCATCCGCTATCGTCGCGCCCGGCTTCATTCGGGCGCGACGTATTAGCGAAAGTTGACAGAAAACGCTCTGCCACCCAGCTTTAAGGGGATGCTTGGGGAAAGGAGAGCGCATGGATACGCTACTGCTGGCGATCAAGATCGTCGTGACCCTGCTGGTCGCGATTCTTTTCGTGCAGAACATCAACCTGGTCGAGGTGCGTTTCCTTACCTGGGGGATGCGGATGCCGTTGGCGCTGCTGCTGCTGGTGATCTATGTGCTGGGCATGGTAAGCGGGAAGGCGCTGTTCCACCTCCTGGGTCGGCTACGCAATGATCGCAAGCGGCCAACGAGGTAAGTCTGTTGCTGAATCGCCCCTCTGCCGTTGCCTTGCATCGTCTCGCCTCGTTACTTGCCTTTCTGCTGTTGATCGGCCTTGCGGTTCAGGCAGGGCGGGTCCAACAGTCCCTTCTGGTTGCCAATGAAGCCGTCGATGACGGCCTTGCACTGATCTCATCGATTCAGGATCTCCAGTTGACCCTGCTCGAAGTGGAAACCGGTGAGCGCGGCTTCGTCATCACAGGGCGCAGCGACTACCTGATTCCTTACCGCAGTGCCCGGGAGCGTCTCGACGCCGAACGCCGTTTGCTACACCAACGCCTTGAATCCAACGAGCGCCTGTCGGCGGAGCAATTGGCGCTACTGGAGTCCTTGATCGATCAGCGAGTGAGCATTGCCGAGAGTAACATCGCCGTGCGTGAGAGCGATGGGCTCGAGGCTGCATCGTTGCGGCTGCTGGCAGCAGGCGGACGTCAAACCATGGTTCGCATACGCGACATCCTCGATCCCCTCAAGAACGAGGAGCGCGAGCTGCTCGCAATGCAGAGCGATCGTGCCGCCGAGCAGGCCGGCCGAGCTAGACAGGTGGCCATCATCGGCGTCGCATTCGTGGTGATCCTCTTCGTGGCAGCATACGGGGCGCTGAACCGCGTGCTCACCATTCGTCGCCAGCTGCTCGAAGATGCCGAACATCGCGAGGCAAGGCTGCAGGCCCTGCTGCATACCGTGCCTGACGAACTCTACGTCATCGATGCCGAGCGATGCGTCCATCGTCTGGTGGGCGAGGCGCCGGTGACCGAGCCCTTTGCCCGCGAGCTGCATGAACGCCTTGATGAGACTGGCAGCGAGGGATTGCTGCACAGCTTCGTCTGGCACGACCCCGACGATACCGAGTACGAGGTGCGCATGCTGCCGACGCGGGACGGTGAGCATCTGGTCATCGCTCGTGATATCACCGATCGGCTGCGCAGCCGCCGGCGGCTGCGCGATCAGCAGATGTACCTCCGCCGGGTGGTGGATGCCGACGAGAATCTGATCTTCTCACGCGATGCGGATGGGCGCTTCCTACTCTGCAACCAGTCCTTCGCCGGTTTTTTCGGGCTGCAGCCAAGCGAGGTTGAGGGGCGTCAGCCGTCAGAGCTGGATCAGGCCTCGTTATTGCGCCCTTTGAGCGTGGGTGATAGTGAAGTGCTGGCCGGTCGTGACGAGCTGCGTGTTCCGGAACTCAAAATTCGCGACAGCGATGGAAATGAGCACTGGCTGCAGATGCTCAAACGGCCGCTGACCCTTTCCGATGGCAGCCAGCATTTGCTGGCAGTGGCGGTGGACATCACGCAGCGGCGCGAGATGGAGCGCATGAAGGCTGAATTCATCGCCACTGTCAGCCATGAGCTGCGCACACCGCTGACCGCCGTCAAGGGGGCCTTGAGCATGCTGCAGCAGGGCTATGGAGGAGAGCTGCCCGACGATGCCCGGACCCTGGTCCAGGTGGCCGAGAAGAACGGCCAGCGTCTGGTACATCTCATCGACGACATCCTCGATATCGAAAAGCTCGAGGCCGGTCAGCTCGAGGTGCGGTTGCAGCGTGCCGATCTGACCGCGTTGGTTGAGCAGGCGCTGATCGACAACACCCCCTATGCCGACAGTTTTGGTGTGACGCTTGAGCTGCGGCGTGCCGAGCGCCAAGCTGAGGCGGCACTGGATCCGCATCGCTTCGCCCAGGTGCTCGCCAATCTAATCTCCAATGCCTGTAAACACTCGCCGTCAGGCGCTGCCGTCACGGTTGGCATCAGGCCAGTGACGAACGCTGCCGCTGACTGGTGGGAGGTGGCGGTTCGTGATGTGGGTGAGGGGATACCGCTGGAGTTTCAATCCCGTGTCTTCGAGCGCTTCGCTCAGGCCGACGGCTCCGACCGGCGTCGTATCGGCGGCACCGGGCTCGGGCTATCGATCACTCGTGGCTTGGTTCATGCCATGAACGGTGAAATCGACTTCAGCTCGGTTCCCGGCAACGGCAGCGAGTTTCGAGTGCGTTTTCCCGCCCTGTCGGAAGCCGACGGGCATGCGAATCAAGAAGAGGGTAGGTGACGATGACGACGAGCGAACCCAAGCCTCGCATCCTGATGGTGGAGGACGAAGAGGACATCGCCTTTTTGATCCGCTTTCTGCTCGAGCGTCAGGGCTTCGAAGTGGAGCATGCGCCCGACGGACGACGGGCGCTGGAGCTTCTTTCCGATATTTCCCCGGTGAATCTGGCGCTGCTCGACATCATGCTGCCCTACCACGATGGCCTGGAGGTATTGGAGCGGCTGCGCAGTCTGCCGGCGTGGCAGGATGTGCCCGTCATCATGCTCACGGCCAAGGCGCGCGAGGCCGACGTGGTACGGGCGCTCGAGCTGGGGGCCGACGACTACGTGACCAAGCCATTTCAGCCGGAGGAACTCCTGGCTCGGCTGCGGCGTTTCATGAGGAGGCGTTGATGCAACGGATGGTCGATGCCCGATCTACTGCCGTGGGGTGCCTGATCGGGGCGCTGATGATCGGCTCGACGCTGTTTGCCGCTGCGCAGGCACAGGAGCGGCGCACCGAGGTGGAGGCTTCGCTGCGTTACGATGCGCTGGACAGCGGCTTCGACGACTGGTTGACCCAGCGTCTCGACGTGCAGTCGAGCCGCCGCGGAGAGCCGACCTGGTATGGCGCGTTGCACCGCGAGCGTCGCTATGGCACCTGGGATGAAGCACTTGTGGCGGGGGCTGCGCTGCCGTTGGGCGATGGATGGATCGTGCAGCCCGAAGTGGGGCGCACCTTCTCGGCCGATTTCCTTGCCCGCTGGCATGCCGATCTCGGCGTACAGCGCGTGCTGGGTGGCGGCTACGTGGGCAACGCCAGTCTGCGGCGTACCCGCTACGAGGGCTCCCAGGTCGACAGGCTGGCGCTGGGCATGGAGCGCTACTGGGGCAACTGGCGTGGTGCCTATACCCTCAACGTCAGCGACGTGGACGTGGCGGGCACCCCGGTGGGGCATGCCGTGGCGCTGGACTACTACTACGGCGAGCGCAGCCTGGTGGGGGTGCGCGGGGCGCTCGGTCGCGAGGAGGAGGGGTTACCCGGCGGCGAGGTGGTGACGACGGACGTGGCATCCGTGGCTCTACACGGGAGGCACTGGTTGCGTGACGACTGGGCGTTGAGCTGGGAATTGGGTGGCCTCAGCCAGGGCGATCTATACGACCGTTACGGCGTTCAGTTGGGTGTGAGATATGCCTTCTGAGCTTGTGGCTCTGATGAATCAGACGTTGCAGGTACTGGCGACTCCGCCTGCGGACCCGGTATTGCGCTTTGCCGTCTACAGTGCCCTCGCCCTGGCCGGTTTGACGCTGCTGATCATGCTCCAGGTACTGGTGCTGACCGAGTTGGCCAGTCGTCGCGAGCGCCGAAGAGAGGCTTTCACCGGCCACTGGCGCCCGCGCCTTACCGCATGGAGCGTGGAGCATGGCGATGCGCTACCTTGGCCGCCCCGTGGCAGGCAAGAAGAGGTCTGGTTCATGCTGCTGTGGCTGCGGCTGCGCCGGCAGGTGCGGGGGCAGTCACAGCAGCGACTGAACGCGCTCTTCCAAGGTATCGGCATGAGCGGTCGCGTAGTGCGGCTGCTACGTGGGCGGGGTGTACACCGTCGACTGCTCTCGCTTAGCTGCCTGCAGTACCTGGCCGACCCACGCTACTGGTCCGAGGTGACGCCGCTGGTGGATGACACCAATCCTGTGGTGGCGCTCACAGCCGCGCAAACCTTGGTGGCCATGGACCCCGCGCGAGCCATGCAGCGTTTGATCCCGCTGGTAGAGCTGCGCCGTGACTGGGCCATTCCGCGGCTGGAGGCGCTGTGTCGTCAGGCTGGCCCGGCGGCGGTCAGCGGCCCGCTGCTGTCACGTCTTGTCGAAGGAGAAGAGCCGCCCGCTCGCTTGGTCGCACTGCTGGCCTGGGCCGAGCCGAACCGTGTGGCACCCTGGGCAAGGCGTTTTCTGGAGGGAAATATCGATGAGCAAGAGGGTACCGAGACCTCGCTCTGTGCCGCGTTGAGCTGCCTAGGGCAGCAGCGCGATCCCCGTGACAAGCCGCTCCTTCTACGCTGGTTGGGCGCCGACTCCCCTCAGGTCAGGCTGGTTGCGGTCCAGGCGCTGCGCCGTCAGGCGGGGCTCGAAGATGCTCCCTTCCTGCTCGAGCGGCTGACTGACAGCAGTTGGTGGGTGCGTCAGGCAGCGGCGGACGCGCTGGTCGAACTTCCCGGTATCGGCGATGCCGACATCGCAGCTTGGCAGCATGAGCTGACGGATCGTTATGGGCGTGATGCCCTGACTCGCGCCATCGCCGAGCGGCGCCGTTGAGGAGGGCAGAATGGGCATCGATTGGATGTGGTGGGCGCAGATCGGCTTCATCGGCTATTTCGTGCTGCTCAACGGTGGTTATCTGGCCCTCAATCTAATGTCCATGGTGAGCTTGCGGCGTTATATGCGCCAGCGCGCCGAGCTGGGAGAGCAAGTACCTTACTTGGGCATCGAACCCGCCGTATCGATATTGGTGCCGGCCTACAACGAGGCGGCCACCATACGAACCTCGCTGCTCTCCTTGCTCCAACTGCAATACCCCGAATTCGAACTGGTGGTGATCAATGATGGCTCCAAGGACGAGACCCTGGAGGTGCTGATCGAGGCCTTCGAACTCGAGCTGCACCCGGAGCCGCTACGCCGCAGCGTGCCGCACCAGGAAGTCAGAGGTATCTACCGCTCTCGCCGTTACGCCAACCTGAAGGTGGTCGACAAGGTCAACGGCGGCAAGGCCGATGCGCTGAACGCCGGCATCAACGCCGCTCGTCACGGGCTGTTCTGCGCCGTGGATGCCGATTCCATCCTGCAGCGCGACAGCCTGCTGCGCGTGGTACAGCCCTACCTGGAGGACGAGCGAACCGTGGCTGCCGGCGGGACGGTGCGTATCGCCAACGGTTCGACGGTGCGCGGCGGCTTTCTGCTCGAGGCGGGAATCCCTGACAGCCTGCTGGCGCGTTTCCAGATCGTCGAGTACCTGCGCGCCTTCCTGTTCGGTCGGCTGGGTTGGTCGCCGCTCAATGCAGTGCTGATCATCTCGGGAGCTTTCGGCCTGTTCGACCGTGAGCGTGTCGCCGAGATCGGGGGCTACAGCACCACTACCGTGGGAGAGGACATGGAGCTGGTGGTGCGGCTGCACCGCTACCACCGTGAACGAAAGATTCCCTACCGTATTCGTTACCTGCCCGATCCGATCTGCTGGACAGAGGCGCCGGAGGATTTGGGTACGCTGGGGCGCCAGCGCAGCCGTTGGCAGCGTGGGCTGGCGGAAAGCCTGAGTCGTCATGCGCGGTTGGCGTTCGGGCGGCGGGGTGGGGCGCCTGGATACCTGGCCTGGCCTTTCATGACGCTGTTCGAGTGGCTGGGCCCCTTGGTGGAACTGGCCGGTTACGCCTTCATGATCGGCGGCTTCGCCATGGGCATCGTCTCACCGGTTGCCCTTACCGTGTTCCTGCTGGTGGCCATTGGCATGGGCATACTGCTATCAGTGAACGGTCTGCTGCTTGAAACGCTGTCGTTTCGTGTCTATCAGCGTCGCCGCGACATGCTGCGGCTGTTCCTCGTCGCGGTGCTGGAGAACTTCGGCTATCGGCAGCTCAACACGATTTGGCGCTGTCGCGGCCTGTGGCAGTGGTTCGCCCGACGCAAGCATCAGTGGGGCGTGATGAAGCGCAGCGGGCAGTGGGGGCAGTGAGGTCTCAATCGACATGGGTGACCGGTTCGCGGCGAGGATCCACGTACCACGGCAGACCGCGGCGGGCGTTGTACTCGAGTTCTGCGATCACCTGAGCGCCGAGTAGCAGGATCATGGCGCCGATTTCCAGCGTTAGCAGCACCACGATGATGGTGGCAAGCGAACCATAGACCACATTGACCAGTGAGACATTGAGGAAATAGAACATCAGCAGGAAGCGCACCCCCTCCCACAGCAACGCTGCGACGAAGCCGCCGACCAAGGCTCTGCGCAATTGAATTCTGACGACAGGCAGCACCTTGTAGATACCGCTGAAGAGCAGGAACACGCCGAAGAAACTGAACAGGTTGAGCAGCGGGTCGGAGAGCCCGGCCAGGGGCATTTCACGCCCCACCACTGCCATCCATAGCGTGCCGATGGCCTCGGCCAGGGTCACCATCAGGGTGAGGGCGGCCAGCCCGGCACCCAGTACCAGCATGAAGAGATAAGGTAGCAGCACTGAAACCCACACGCTGCGCTTCGGATGGGCTTCCGGCGTGTGGAAGATGATGGCTAGTGCATCCTCCAGCATGCGAAAGGCGAAGGAACTGAAGACCAGTAACACCAGAATACCGAAGATACCGATCACGTCTCGCGACTCGAGCAGGGCTCGCACAGCTTCCAGCAAGCCTGCGGCATGAGCGGGCGCGAGGTGATCCAGCTGAACGGCAAGCACCTCGAGGAGTACGTTTTCATCCATGATCTGGGTCAGCAGCACGGCGAGCAGTGCGAACAGCGGGACGATGGAGAGCAGGATGTTGTAACCAACACCACCGGCAAGCAGGATACCGCGGTTACGCAGGAAGTTGGTCAGCACGCGCCAAAGGAAGGCGCCCGTACGAGGCAACAGCACGAACATGACATGCCGCGATTGGTGAGCCTTGGGCATGGCGAGCATCGCTCCTTGTGCCGTTTTGCGAGATCCTGCCTCGTAAGGTATTCGCCTCGGTAGGCGACCACAAGTCGGTTGCTTCACTGGCTGGATTTCGTTGGTCCGCTACACTGGGGCTGACGGTGGCTCGGTCGTCACCACGTCGACTACATTGAACCCGACAGCAAGGAGAGCTGTATGCGAAATATCATCTATATCATTGGCCTGATCGTGGTGGTGCTGTTCATCCTGTCGATGCTGGGGCTGCGCTAGGTCCGATGTCATGACCGTGGGTCATGACGAGCGGGAACGGAAGGCTGCTGCAGGGCTTGCCTGAGTAGCCTTTCGGCCAGTCCAAGCAGAGTGAATTCCATTGAATCTCAGATCGTGGTGCTGGCGCTCTATCGGTCGCAATGGAGGGATATGGCATATCGAGAGCAGCTGCGACGCTGGCTGGGCACCTTGTTGGCCATGATGGCCATTGTGCTCTTGACCGGCTGTGCCGGCCGCGTCGTGCCGCCCGAACCGAGCTTGCTCGAACAACCCGTCGATATCTATCTGCTGGATCATGGCCGGCACGCCAGCCTGGTACTACCGCGTGAATCGGGGGGCGTGGTGCGCTACAGCTATGGCGACTGGCGCTGGTACGTCGAGGGGCGTCAGCACGCACTGAGCGGTGCCGCGGCCATGTTGTGGCCCACCGATGCGGGTATTGGTCGAGCCGTGCACCCCGACATCGACGCTCCCGAGCAGTTTCACCGGCTGGCCCCGGAGGGCCTGACCGACATCTATCCCCTGGAAGCCGACATGGGACGTGTGCAGGCCTTGAAACGGCGGCTCGATGCACACTTCGAGCGTGCCGATGTGGAACCGGTGCCGAGCGAGCAGTACGGTCTGGAGTTCGTGCCCTATCCACGCGGTTATTCCGCCGCTCATCAATCGAATCTGGTGGTTGCCCAATGGCTGCGCGAACTCGACTTCGAGGTCCGCGGTTCGCCCTGGCTGTCGAATTGGCGGGTCACTCCGCGCTGACGGCGCGCGATTTTTCATACGCTAAGCTTGACGAACGGTTAGCCGGCGGCTTCCTTTCGCTGCCTTGGCTGCCTATGTATGCTGAGGAAGGAACCTACGCGAGCGTCACGCCAAGCGTGACGATCAACATGGACCATCTGGAGGGTCTTGCCCATGTCGGAAACACCCGAAAGTCCACTCTACAAGGACAGACGCGTCATGGCCCTGGTGGCCATCGCCGTGCTGGCCATCCTCTGGGCGATTCTTGCTCATAACAGCGCCGGCAACCAGCGTGAACGCAGCGCCGCGCTCGAGGAGCAGCTGGCTGCGCTGGAAGGTGAGCACCAGGAGTTGGTAAGGGAACTCAACGAGCGTAATGAGGCGGGGGAGAACATCGAGGCGCTGGAGCGGCGGCTGGCCGAACTCGAGGAGGAGCGGCAGTCGGCGGAAGCCGCCCTGCACGATGAGCAGGAAGCCGCTCGCGGCGAGATCGAGCGTCTCGAAGCCGAGGCGGTAGAGGCTTCTGCCCGTGTCGACGAGTTGCAGGAGGAGCGCGAGGCGCTGGAGGGCGACCTCGAGGCACGCCGTGGCGAGCAGGCCGAAATGGAGGAGAGCCTGACGGCGCTGCGCGATGACTTCCAGGCGGTAGACGAGGCTCGTGCCGATGCCGATGAGGCCCGTCAGGATGCGGAAAGCGCACGCCAGGAAGCCGAGGCCGCGCGCCAGACCGCCGAAGAGGAGCGCCAGGAGGCAGAAGCAGCGCGCCGCCAGGCTGAAGAGGAACTCGAGCAGATATCCAGTGAGCTGGAGCGCATGCGAGAGGAGGCCGCAGCTGGCCAGGAGCAGCTCGATACGCTGAATCAGGCCATCGAGGAGCGCCAGCAGACGATCGAAGCGCTGGAGAACGACATCGAGGCGCTGGAGGCCTGGCGTAGCGAGGTCGAGGGCGAAGTGGGCGAAATCCGCGACGAGCGCGAGGCGGCCACGTCAGAACTCGAGGCGATTCGCCAGGAGCGCGATGAAACCAACGAAGAGATCGAATCGGCCCGTGGTGAACTCGAGGAGCTGGAGGCCCAGGTTCAGCGTCGTCAGCAGCAGCTCGAGCAGGTCGAGGAGCAGCTTGCCCAGTGGCGCGATGCGCTGGGGGATCTCGAGCTGCGCACTCAACAAGGGCAGCAGCAAGATCAACAGCAGGGCCAGCAACAGGGCCAGCAACAGGGCCAGCCTCAAGGCCAGCAGGCCACTCAGCAGACGCCGCAAGAAGAGGAAGAGGCCGAAGAGGCCGAGAGCAACTGAGCGCCGTGAGGGCGAAACGATGCGGCGGGCCTTGGCCCGCCGCATGTCTTTATGGAGACTTCGATGTCGCTTGGTCGCGCTCGTATCGGGAGCTGGCGCGTTATACTGAGCGTGTCAGACAATTGCCATTCGCAGGACACTCATCTGCAGGAATAAGGAGTCAGTCGTGATCGAAGGGGTCAAGCATATCGTGGCCGTGGCATCCGGCAAGGGTGGGGTGGGAAAATCCACCGTTACCGTCAATCTGGCACTGGCCATGGTTGCCGAAGGGTATCGTGTCGGCATTCTCGATGCCGACATCCACGGCCCCAGTCAGGCGCAGATGCTGGGTGTTCCGGAAGGCGTGCGGCCCCAGCAGGCCGGCGAGAACAAGTTCCGGCCGTTGGAGACCCATGGCGTACAGGCCATGTCGATGGCTTTCATGGTCGACACCCGGGAGCCCATGGTGTGGCGCGGCCCGATGGTGGCGGGAGCCTTTCAGCAGCTGTTGACCCAAACGGCCTGGGACGACCTCGATGTACTGTTCATCGACATGCCGCCGGGCACCGGCGATATTCAGCTGACGCTGGCGCAGAAGGTTCCGGTGGATGGAGCGGTCATCGTGACCACGCCCCAGGACATCGCGTTGCTCGATGCCCGCAAGGGTATCGAGATGTTCCGCAAGGTCAACGTGCCGGTGCTGGGCGTGGTGGAGAACATGAGCCTCCACGTGTGTTCCCAGTGCGGTCATGCCGAACCGATCTTCGGCGAAGGCGGCGGTGAGCGTATCGCCGGTGAGTACGAGACCAAGGTGCTGGGCAGGCTGCCGCTTGCGCTGTCGATTCGCGAACAGGCGGACGGGGGCCGACCCACCGTTGTTGCCGAGCCGGAAGGCGAGGTGACGGCGACCTTCCGTGACATGGCACGGCAGATCGCCGCTGAGCTGGGCGGCCAGGCGCCGAGCGAAGGGCCGAGCATCTCGTTCAGTGATTGACAGTGTTCAGCCCGTTGGCGACGGGCCGTGACGAGTGCACCTAGGGCCGCTATGATAGCGGCCCTAGACGACTTTTCAGCCAAAGCCTACTTCTTCATTCTCGGCACAACTCATTCAGGACGTCCCATGAGCATCAAGCCCGACAGTTGGATCCGCCGCATGGCCGAGCGGGAAGGCATGATCGAACCCTTCGAAGCCGATCAGGTGCGTTACGTCAACGATCAGCGGGTGATCTCCTACGGTACCTCCAGCTATGGCTACGACGTCCGCTGTGCCGATGAATTCAAGGTGTTCACCAACATTCACTCGGCGGTGGTCGACCCCAAGAATTTCGATGAGAAGAGCTTCGTCGACATCAAGGGCGACGTCTGCATCATCCCACCCAACTCCTTCGCCCTGGCGCGCACCGTGGAATATTTCCGTATTCCGCGCAGCGTGCTGACCATCTGTCTGGGCAAGTCCACCTACGCTCGCTGCGGCATCATCGTCAACGTGACGCCGTTGGAGCCGGAGTGGGAAGGGCACGTGACCCTGGAGTTCTCCAACACCACCAACCTGCCGGCCAAGATCTACGCCAACGAGGGTGTGGCGCAGATGCTGTTCCTGGAGTCGGACGAGGTGTGCGCGACCTCCTACAAGGATCGCGGCGGCAAGTATATGGGGCAGAGGGGCGTCACCTTACCCCGTACCTGAGTCCGGCTGACGGAACCCGCGGCTAATCCGTCGACAGTTCTCGTGGAGGCGCTGTAGACCCTTCCCTGGGCGCTACATTCTTCTTGCTTCACTCTCGCATCCTGCTCCGCTTGCAAGACCGGTGCACGCCATCCATGGCGTGCCCGTTCGGCTGTCGCCTCACCCATGAAGAATGACCTCCACTCTGAACTGTCCCCGGCGCCGCTAGCGTCTTGGGGCATCCACTTTGCGTCGAGTTTGGCGTTACTCTTCGTCAAGTTCTTCGGCGGCGTCGGCGTGGGAGAGGCGTAGCCCCTGGGGCGGCAGCGGGGTGCCGTCGAGCAGGGCGCTCTCGCCTTCGAGGCGCAGGCGCCCCTCGAGGAACCACTTCACCGCGATGGGGTAGATCAGGTGCTCGCGGGCGTGCACCTTCTCCTTCAGGCTGGCTTCGGTCTCGCCCTCGTTAACCGCTACCACGGCCTGGATGGCGACCGGGCCGCCGTCCAGCTCCTCGGTGACGAAGTGCACGCTGCAGCCGTGTTCGGCCACGCCGTCGGCGAGTGCCTTGGCATGGGTGTTGAGGCCACGGTAAGCGGGCAAAAGGGAGGGGTGGATGTTGAGCATGCGGCCGTGGAAGCGCTGCACGAAGCGTGAGCTTAGAATGCGCATGAAGCCGGCCAGTACCACCAGATCGGGTTCGTGGCGCTCGATCACCTTGATCAGGGCACCATCGTAGGCTTCGCGATTCTCGTACTCGCCGTGGGGCAGCACTACGGCATCGATGCCGGCATCACGGGCACGCTGCAGGCCGTAGGCGTCGGCAACGTTGGAGATCACCGCCACGATCTCGCCGCCCAGGCGGTCGTGGGTCTGCTCGTCGATCAGCGCCTGCAGGTTGCTGCCGTTACCCGAGATCAGCACCACAACCCGGCGTGTGCCTGTGGGCTCGGGGGTGAAGTCCGTCATGGTGTCGCCGTCGTACGCTTCGCTCATGCCTCGAGGTTCTCCAGCAGAACCGCTTCTTCGCCTTCGCCGCGGGCGATGATCTCGCCGATGCGATAGACCGTCTCGCCCTGGGCCTGCAGGTGGGCGCGGGCCTGATCGGCCTTCTCGGTGGGTACGACCACGACCATGCCGATACCGCAGTTGAGCACGCGGTACATTTCGTGTTCCGCCACGTTGCCCTGCTGCTGCAGCCAGTCGAACAGCGCCGGACGCGTCCAGCTCTTCACGTCGATGCGTGCCGCCAGGGAGTCGGGCAGTACCCTAGGAATGTTCTCCAGCAGCCCGCCGCCGGTGATGTGCGACAGGGCATGAACGGCGACACCGCTCTCCTTGATCAGCGACAGCAGCGGCTTGACGTAGATCCGTGTGGGAGCGAGCAGAGCGTCGCCCAGTGGCCGGCCGTCGATGGCGGTATCCAGCGATGCGCCGCTCACTTCGAGGATCTTGCGGATCAGCGAATAGCCGTTGGAGTGAGCGCCGCTGGAGGCGATGCCCAACAGTACGTCGCCTTCGCCGACCTTACTGCCGTCGAGGATCTCGGATTTCTCCACCACGCCGACACAGAAGCCGGCCAGGTCGTAGTCGCTGCCTTCGTACATGCCGGGCATTTCGGCGGTTTCACCGCCTACCAGGGCGCAGCCGGCCTGTTCGCAACCCTCGCCGATGCCGGCGACGACGTCGGCGGCGATGTCCACATCCAGTTTGCCCGTGGCATAGTAGTCGAGGAAGAACAGCGGTTCGGCGCCGGCCACCACCAGGTCGTTGACGCACATGGCGACCAGATCGATACCGATGGAGTCGTGTCGACCCAGGTCCATGGCCAGACGCAGCTTGGTGCCGACGCCGTCGGTGCCCGAGACCAGCACCGGTTCGCGATAGCCGGAAGGCAGCTGGCACAGGGCGCCGAAGCCGCCCAGTCCGCCCATCACCTCGGGGCGCATGGTGCGCTTGGCGACACCCTTGATGCGGTCGACCAGGGCGTTGCCGGCATCGATGTCGACGCCGGCGTCCTTGTAGCTCAGGGATGCCTTGGCATTGTCGGGGGAGGTGGAATCGGTCATGGCCTGTCCTGTACGAAGTAGCGCGGTTATGTGGCCCGGCGCAAGGCGACGCAACGCCTGATGGCCGAAGCAGTGGGCAAGATCGGGCCGGAATTGTAGCATCACGACGCACGGCTCGCATCGCCGTGGAGGGAGAACGCAGGGAGGTGTGGAGCTGTGATGCGTAAAGAATGGTGGGTGCTGATTGGCGCGGTCGCCTTGGTGTGGCTGCTGTTCCAACTGGAAACGATGCTGATGCCGTTCATCGCCGGGATGATCCTGGCGTACCTGAGCGATCCGCTGGCCAATCGATTGCAGCGCCTGGGGCTTTCGCGCGCCTTGGCGGTGTGCGGCGTGTTCTTCATCCTGACCTTGGTGCTGGGGGTAGCACTGCTGGTGCTGATCCCGCTGGCCGTGCAGCAGGTGCGCCAGTTCGGGCTGATGATTCCGGGAATCTTCGAGTGGGTGGAAACGGTGCTGGCGCCGCAGATCCGCGGTTGGACGGGACTGGACGTGGCGGCGGATCTCGATAACGTGCAGGAGACGCTGGCCGAACACTGGCAGGACGCCGGTGGTTACCTGGCCCAGTTCCTGGGACAGATCGGACGCTCGGGGGCGGCGTTCCTGGCCTGGGTGACCTATTTCGCGCTGATTCCGGTGGTCACGTTCTATCTCCTGCTGGACTGGAACCGCCTGATCGTCAATCTGCGCAATCTCATCCCGCGGCGCCTGGAGCCGGATGCGGTGCGTCTCAGCCTGCGCTGCGACGAAGTGCTTTCGGCTTTCCTGCGTGGCCAACTGCTGGTCATGCTGACTTTGGGGGCCATCTACGCCATCGGGCTGACCGTTATGGGGCTTCGCTTCGGGCTGCTGATCGGTATGCTGGCGGGGCTGGCCAGCATCGTGCCGTTTCTCGGCTTCATCGTCGGTATCAGCGTGGCGCTGATCGTGGCGTTCTTCCAGTTCGGCAGTTGGGTGGCGCTGCTTGGCGTGGTCATCGTGTTCAGCATCGGTCAGATCATCGAAAGCGTGGTGCTGCAGCCCAAGCTGCTGGGAGACCGCATCGGTCTGCATCCGGTGGCGGTGATCTTCGCCGTACTGGCGGGCGGCAACCTCTTCGGTTTCACCGGGGTGCTGCTAGCGCTGCCGGCTGCGGCGGTGATCATGGTACTCTTGCGGGAACTCAACGAACGCTACAAGCGCAGCAGCCTTTACGACGCCGATAAAAAAGAGCGTAGCAGCGAGGATTCACCATGAGTCGAGCGCCTGCGCAGCTGCCTCTGGGGGTGGGGCTGCGTGACGATGCCACTTTCGAGAGTTTTCTACCGGCCGCCAATGCCACCTTGCTGGATCGTCTTTCGCGCCAGCTCGATGCCGACGGCGAGCCGTTCCTCTTCCTATGGGGGGCGTCCGGCAGCGGTCGCAGTCATCTGTTGCAGGCGGCCTGCCATGCGGCTTCCGACCGGGACCTTCGCGCGCTCTATCTACCGCTGCACGACCTGGGACACTTCCCACCCTTGATGCTTGAGGACGTGGAGCGCCTCGACCTGGTGGCCATCGACGACGTGGACGTCGTCATCGGGCGACGTCGCTGGGAGGAGGGCTTGTTTCATGCCTTCAATCGCTTGCGCGATGCCGGCAAGCGTCTGGTGATGTCGGCGTCGGCTGCGCCCCGCCAGCTGCCCGTCGCACTGCCCGATCTGGCCTCGCGTCTTACCTGGGGCGTCACCTTTCAACTGCAGCGGCTGGATGACGGCGAAAGGTTGCAGGCTCTGCAGCTGCGTGCGCGCATACGTGGCATGCAGCTTTCCGAGGAGGTGGCCCGCTATATTCTTCATCGCGGACCGCGACGTCTGGACGAACTGTTCGACGAGCTGGCCGTGCTCGACCGTGCTTCGCTGTCGGCCCAGCGCAAGCTGACGATTCCCTTCGTCAAGCAGGCGCTGGGTTGGTAGCGCGTTGTGTCAGCGACTCAGATTGACCTCGAGGCGCTGGCCGTTGCGCAGTGACACCTGGCGCAGTATCACCTGGCGCTGGCCGTTGCTGGGGTTGACCACGCTTCCCGAGACATAGAACTCACCGGGGGGCAGGCCCTGCAGGGAAAAGTTGCCGTTGCCATCGGTGCGCGCGGTGTGGGTGTATTCACGCGCCCGCGGGTCGGCCGGCTCGACCGCACGTCCTGCCAGGGCATGCTCGGCGGCTTCGGCCGAATAGGTGGTGACCGGCGCCACGGAGATCGTCTCCCCGGTGCCGGGAGTGCCGTTCAGACTGAGCCTGCCTGAAATGGCGGCGGTGCCGCTCTTCGGCAGCGCCGCATATTCGCTCGCCGGAAAAGCCACCTGACGAGCGATTCTCCCTGGGGTGGGGGCAGGGCGCTCGGCGTCGGGGCGTTCGACGTCGGGGCGTTGCGGGTCGCCGATATCGATCACCTCGATACGCTCGGGTGGTGGCCCCGGCTCCATCATCTGGCAGCCGACAAGAGTGAGACTCACCAAGGCTACGGGTAACCAGGCTTTCATTCGATTGCTTCCTCATTGCGACATGCCCGTGCAGGACGAGCATAAACGATGGGAGCCGGCTGGCGACAGATGGAAAGATGAAACTGGCGAGAAAACTGGAGAGAAAAAACGAAGGCCCGCCGAACGTGGTTCGGCGGGCCTTGCGTTAGGACGGGTAGAGCATCAGGCCTTGGCGGTCTGGCTCTGGGCGACCTTTTGTGCTTCCTGCAGGCTGCTTTCAGCCAGTTTCTGGCTCTGCTGGAAGAAGTCCTGATGCAGGGTAACGGCCTTCTCGGCATCGCCCTTGAGACGCTCGGTCACGTCCTTGGCGAACTGCTGCTGACCTTCCAGGTAGCTACGCAGACCGTCGGCATCGCGGACTTCGAGCAGCTTGCGGGCTTGCGCCAGGCTGGTGTCGGTATAGGCCTTGACGGCCTCTAGCTGGGCGCCGACCAGCTTTTCGGAATAGTCGATGCTCAGGGCGGCATAGGCACGCGCCGGGCCCAGCAGCATGGTTTCGAAAGGCTTGGTGTCGAAGCTGAATGATTTCATCATGAGTAAGGTATCTCCGGATGTGTTGTGTAATTTCGAACGGATGTCCGCTCTATTGCAATGCAGCATAGCAAAGGTTCTTGCTGCATTGCAATATGTGCTTGATGAATTGGTGCTTGATGAATTGGTGCTTGGCGATCAGGCCGCACATTCGATGCGATTTCGCCCGTTGCGCTTGGCCTGGAGCAACAGTGCGTCGGCACGATCGATCAGGTCGATCACGACGTCGTCGCCCGGCGCCCGGCTGGCGATCCCGATACTCAGCGTGAGACGGCTCGTCTGGGTGAGGGTGTTGCGCAGACGCTCGGCCAACTCCTGCGCGCCACTGGCCGTGGTCTCCGGCATCAGGATCAGGAATTCGTCCCCGCCGTATCGGCCCACCAGATCGCACTCGCGTACGGTCGCCAGTATCGTGCGTGCCACGCAGCGCAGGGCTTCGTCGCCCACTAGATGGCCGCGCGCGTCGTTGAGCGTCTTGAAATGATCGATATCGAGCATCAGCAGGCAAAGCGGCAGCTCGTAGCGGATGGCGCGCCTCAGCTCCTGTTCGGCCAGCTCCATCAGATAGCGCCGGTTGTAGGTGCCGGTCAGATGATCGTGAGTCGCCAGGTAGGCCAATTTCTCGTTGGCCGCGATCAGTTCGGCCGTGCGTTCGCAGACTCGGCGCTCCAGCTCGCCCGTGATCCCTGGGGTGAGCATGTGATGCTCGCGGGAGAAGGCCCGATCATGGGATATCCCGAACAGATGGGTCACAGTGCCCTCGGTGTTGGTGATGGGAACCAGCAGCGTCTGCCGATGGATATGCTGATAAATACCATCCCTGTCGAGATAGTCGCCATTCTCTTCATATCGCACCGGTGCCCCGGACTCTACGCAGCGACCCAGGTTGGCCAGCACACCGTGACAAAGCGGGGCGGGTAGCGACTGTTCGATACGCTTGCCGATGACGGCGTTCGTCTCTGCGCTCGTCGTCTCGTGAGTGGAGTTCATGGCCTCGATCACGAAATTGCCCGGTCCCTCGACGCGAACGATGAACATGTGTTCCGGGCAGTATTCCCACAGGCTGCGCACCAATAGCAGGCATGTATTGGCATTGAGCTGACTGAGGATGTCCGTCGTCAACCAGGATTTCTGTTGCATGTTTCTGCTCCCTTGGTGGTGTCCTCCCTGTACCGAGTGGTACACCGATCCTGTGCGATGCAGCATTAACACTAGGCGGCTGTAATTTTTCGTGCAGCATGGTTTTCGTCATGACAACGTGGGGTGGGTTATCACATTTCTCTGCCCAGGGTATGAAGTAAGTCAGACTACGGTGCGGCCCGGCAAACCTATAATTGCTAAGTGTGTGCCAAGGCAAGGAGAGTCGCATCATGACGAGCCGTGGCAAGTACGTATATGGCGGGCTTGAGAGCGGTACCGGTTGTCTCTCGTGTTATCTCAATGCGCTGTGCATTGCCGAGGAGCTGTTGCCCGAGGAGACATTGCTACTCAGCGAAATGGTCGTTCCTCCCATCCGTCTCGAAAAGCGGCAGGTGTTGTATCGCCAGGAGGCACCTTTCACCAGCCTGTATGTCGTGCGTACCGGCTGCCTCAAGCAGGAGACTGTCGTCGAAAGCGAACAGCTGCTGACGGCGATCTGGCTGCCCGGCAGCATCATCGGCTGTGATGCCATCGGCCTGGAGCGCTATCCTTCTACTGTCAGCGCTCTCGACACCGCGACCTTGTGCGAGTTGCCTTTCGAGCGGCTCGAGGCGGTGATGCAGAGATTGCCGAAATTGCGTCGACGCCTGCAGAGAACGATCAGCCGCAGCATGCAGCAGGAGCGCATGAGCCTGCATCGACTGTTGAGCCGTACTGCGGAGGCGCGTATGGCCAGTTTTCTGCTGGCTGTGTCGGATTGTTTTCATCGCCGTGGCTATTCTCCTACTCACTTTCGCTTGCCCGTATCGCGCAACGACATCGGCAGCTATCTGGGGCTGACCCAGGAGACGGTCGGTAGAACCCTGGCCACTTATCAGGCGCAGCGGCTGCTGCGTGTCACGGGACGTGACTATCAGTTGCTCGATCTTGCAAGACTCGAGCGCTTGGCCTCTTCCACCGGCAGGCGGCAGAAGAGGCCATGAAGGGTTGATGTATCAGGCTCGCTGAGCCACCGCAGGCGCTCTGTGCTGTTCCCAGTACTCGAGCAGGACTCGACATTCGCCCTCCTTTTCGCTGACGAAATTGAGCAACGGCCGATGAAGTTCCGCCGTGGCGTTGGTATTCAACATCCAGTCGAAGAAGTGCTTCGATTCCATGGCCGCCCGGATGGCGTGCTCGATCATCTGTTCGCCCATGACCTCGTCGACGATGAAGAAGTGAGGTTCCGGAATCGGGAAGGGTGCAACGTTGCCTGGCGCTCTAACGATGCAGGCTTCGAGTTCCAGGCAGACGGCCACCTGATGAAGCTGGCCGAGGCGCTTCTCGCACTGCAGGCCCAGCGTTGCCATTAACCTGCTCGTCTGCGGAGCCCTGGGTAGAAACCGAAGGGTCAGGCGGCGGTAGCGCTGGAGCTCGGCGGCTTCGTGCTCGTAAGCGAGAGTGAGCTGTTCGTGCGGCAGTAAAAGCAGGGAACGAGTCATGTCCATGAGGTGTTTCATCCACGTTGTGCTGTCGTGATTGGTGCTTTGTTGGTATTGCCCCGAGTGGGTGGGCTAAGCGATCTTAGAGAATGCCTTTTTAACGCCGCAACGACAGTTATCATGTTGGCGTTCGATATTCAGCCAATAGTGCGGAAGCTTGACAGTTGTCAACTCGAGGGGGCTACGAAGCGAGCGTGCCCTGTCGGCGAGAAAGGCTTGCAAGCCACGATTCCCGACACCATGGTGAAGGGAGCGATCGTCTAACGAGGGAGTGACATGAGCGATCATCGTATCGAACGCGACAGCATGGGGGAGCTGCGGGTGCCGGCCGCGGCTCTCTATGGCGCCCAGACCCAGCGTGCGGTGGAGAATTTTCCAGTGTCGGGTCAGCCGATGCCGGCGGCCTTCATCCATGCCATCGCCCGCATCAAGCTGGCAGCGGCCAAGGTCAACCGTGAGCTGGGCCTGCTCGACGCCGAGCGAGCCGAAGCCGTCATTGCGGCGGCTCAGGAGATCGTCGACGGCAAGCACGACGACCAGTTCCCGGTGGACGTGTTCCAGACCGGTTCGGGCACCTCGAGCAACATGAACGTCAACGAGGTGATAGCCCACTTGGCCAGCCGCGAAGGGCTGAAGGTGGGGCCCAACGACCATGTCAACATGGGTCAGTCGAGCAACGACGTCATACCTACCGCCATCCATCTTTCCGCGGCGCTGGAGGTGACCGCGCAGCTGCGTCCCGCGCTGGTGGCATTGCGTGCCACCATCGACGAACGGGCGCTGGAACTGGATCGCGTGGTGAAGACCGGCCGTACCCATCTGATGGATGCCATGCCACTGCGCCTGGGGCAGGAGCTCGGCGGTTGGTCGAGCCAGGTCGGCCAGGCCATCGAGCGTATCGACAGCGCCATGGTGCGGCTGTCACGGCTGGCTCAGGGCGGTACAGCGGTAGGCACCGGGATCAACGCTCATCCCGAGTTCGCCGAGCGCATGGCACGTCAACTGAGTGAGCAGACAGGGCTCGCTCTGGCGCCCAACGACAGCTTTTTCGCCAGCCTCGGCTCGCAGGATGCGGCGGTGGAGCTTTCGGGGCAGCTCAAGGGGCTGGCCTGCGTGGTGATGAAGATCGCCAACGACCTGCGCTGGATGAACTCGGGGCCGTTGGCCGGCTTGGGCGAGATCGAGCTCGAGGCGCTGCAGCCGGGGAGTTCGATCATGCCGGGCAAGGTCAATCCGGTGATTCCTGAATCGGCGGCGCAGGCTGCTGCCCAGGTGATTGGTCTGGATGCGGCGATAACCGTGGCGGGGCAGAGCGGCAACTTTCAGCTCAACGTGATGCTGCCGCTGATCGGTTACAACCTGCTGACCTCGATTCGGCTGATGAGCAATACGGCGCGCCTGCTGGGCGAGCGCGCCATTGCCACTTTCCGGGTGCGCGAGGATCGGCTGGCGGAGCCGCTGGCGCGCAACCCGATCCTGGTCACGGCCCTGAACGGGGTCATTGGCTACGACGCCGCGGCAGCCATCGCCAAGCAGGCCTATCAGGCGGGGCGGCCGATCATCGACGTGGCCGAAGAGCAGACCGACCTTGATCGTGAGGAGCTCGAGCGGCTGCTCGATCCGGCCAGCCTGACCTACGGTGGTATTCCCGAATAGCTCAGGCGGCCAGGGCCTGTCGGTGGGCTTCCACGTGTGCCTGTAGTCGCTCAACTTGGCGCGGCGTCAGCCGCAGGCCCAGCTTGGTGCGCCGCCACAGGATGTCCTCGACGGTGGTGGCCCATTCATGGTCGACCAGATAGTCGGCTTCGGCGACGGTGAGGCCGGCGCCGAAATGTTCGCCCAGGTCCTCTTCGCATTGGGTGCCTGCGAGGAAGCGCAGGCACAGGCTGCCGTAACTACGCGCGAAGCGCCGTGTCCGCGCTTCCCCGAGCCAGGGGTAGTCGTGCCGCAGCCGCGCCATGAAATTCTCCTGATTGCCGATCTCGCCGCCGGGCAGGGCGGCTTCGGCGGTCCAGCTCGGCCCCATGGCTGGCAGAACAGGCTTGAGCTGCTTCAAGGCGGCTTCCGCCAGCTTGCGATAGGTGGTGATCTTGCCGCCGAATACGGAGAGCAGCGGGGCACCTTGATCGTCGAACGCCAGGGTGTAGTCCCGGGTCATGGCCGAAGGCTCGGCCGATTCGTCGTCGCACAGGGGGCGTACGCCGGAGAAGCTCGAGATGACGTCGCTGCGCTGGAGCTGACGGCGGAAGTGAGCATTGACCACACCAAGCAGGTAATCGATCTCTTCTTCACTGATGGCGGCCTGGGCCGGGTCGCCCTCATAGCGTCGGTCCGTGGTGCCGACCAGGCTGAAGTCGTCCTCGTAAGGGAGGACGAACACGATGCGTCGGTCGCTGTTCTGCAGAATGTAGGCACGGTCGTCGCCGTTCAGCCGCGGCACGATCAGGTGGCTGCCCTGAATCATGCGGATGCTGTAGCGGGAGTTACGTGCCGCCTGCTCGCGCACCACCCGCTCGACCCATGGGCCGGCGGCATTGACCAGGGTGCGCGCCTGGCGCTCGAAGCGCTCGCCGCTGCGGACGTCCTCCAGCTCGATGCGCCAGATGCCGTTCTCCTCCTTCGCCCCGATGCAGCGGGTGCGCACCAGAATCTCCGCGCCACCTTCGCGTGCCTGTAGCGCGTTGAGCACCACCAGGCGAGCATCATCGACCCAACAATCGGAATATTCGAATCCGCGCTTGATGCCTTCCTGCAGGGGCGAATCCGCAGCGAAACGAACGCTGCGTGAACCGGGCAGCATCTTGCGCTTGCCCAGATGGTCGTAGAGGAACAGACCGGCCCGAATCATCCAGGCGGGGCGCAGGTGAGAGCGGTGCGGGAGAATGAAACGCAGCGGCCAGATGATGTGCGGCGCCTTGTGCAGCAGCACTTCGCGCTCACGTAGCGCCTCCCCCACGAGGCGGAACTCATGATGTTCGAGATAGCGCAATCCACCATGGATCAACTTGCTGCTGGCCGAGGACGTGGCGCCGGCCAGGTCCCCCTGCTCGCACAGGCTGACCGACAGGCCGCGCCCGGCAGCATCGTTGGCAATGCCCGTGCCGTTGATGCCGCCGCCGATGATGAAGAGGTCGAGTAGGTGGTGCGACGTGTGCGCCATGGACTGAAAGGCTCCGATCTCGCGTCAGCAATGAGCTGGCTTTCAAACAGTGTATGTTTGAAAGCGAACATAGATCAATCGAAATCGAACATCAAGACACGGAGGAAAATGCGCCGACGTTTCGGTCGGCGCGGGGCAAGTTGTAAGGCAGGTCGAAAGGGAGAGATCGAAAGAGCAACTCAGGCGATATGCAGGGCGACGTCATTGACCTGCATCAGGTGAACGATGCGCTCGGGGGGCTGGCGGTCGGTGAACAGCGCATCCAACTGGGCGATGTTGCCCTGCCGCACGACGGGGTTGCGGTGGAACTTCGAATGGTCCGCGGTCAGGTAGACCTGACGGGAATTGCGGATGATGGCCTGGGCCACGCGAGCTTCCTGATAATCGAACTCGAGCAGGGAGCCATCCTCATCGATACCGCTGATACCGATGATGCCGAAGTCCACCTTGAACTGATTGATGAAATCGATGGTGGCCTCGCCGATGATGCCACCGTCGCGTGAGCGTACCTGGCCGCCGGCGATGATGACGTTGAAATCTTCCTTGTGCTGCAGAATTGCCGCCACATTGAGGTTGTTGGTGATCACCTCGAGCCCCTGGTGATCGAGTAGCGCCTCGGCGACCACCTCGTTGCTGGTGCCGATATTGATGAACAGCGAGGCGTGATCGGGAATGTGGCTTGCCACCAGAGCGGCGATGCGTCGCTTGGCCTCGAGGTTGAGGTTCTTGCGCGTGCTGTAGGCGGTGTTGACGGTGCTCGATTCGAGCCCGGCGCCGCCGTGCACGCGTCGGATCATGCCCTCTTCCGCCAGAGCGTTGAGATCGCGGCGTATGGTCTGTGGCGTGACCGAAAAATGCTCGGTCAGCTGTTCGATACTGGCGTAGCCCTGGCGGCGTACCAGTTCAACGATGGCATCTTGTCGCTGTTGCTGGTTCATGACGGCTCCCTATCGATCACGCGAGTGTAAGCGATTCGGTACGCTTGCGCAGGTATTCGAGGGATGCTTATACGAAAGTCGTAAAGCATTGCGAACATACTCGGGTACTCTTGGTGATCATAAACGAACATACAGTGACAGGATGACTCATGGCCGACTATCTGCTTGCCATCGATCAGGGCACCACCAGTTCGCGCGCCATCCTCTTCGACCGTGGCGGCCATGTGATCCGAGTTGCGCAGCGCGAGTTTCCGCAGCACTTTCCCCACGATGGCTGGGTCGAGCACGACCCTGAAGACATCTGGGACACGGTGCTTGCGACCTGCCGGGAGGCGGTCGAGGGTTCGGGCGTTGCGCTGGACGAGATCGCCGGCGTCGGTATCACCAACCAGCGTGAAACAACTCTGCTGTGGGATCGTGCGACCGGCAAGCCGCTCTACAATGCCATCGTGTGGCAGGACCGACGCACCGCCGATTTCTGCCGCGAGCTGCAGAAAAAAGGACATGCCGAGCTGGTGCAATCGCACACGGGACTGCTGATCGATCCCTACTTCTCGGCAACCAAGCTGGCCTGGCTGCTGGATAACGTGGAAGGGGCGCGTGAGCGTGCCGAGCGGGGCGAGCTGGCCTTCGGCACGGTGGACACCTTTCTGCTGTGGCGTCTTACCGGAGGGCGGGTCCACGCCACGGATGCCACCAACGCCTCGCGCACCATGCTGTTCGATATCCATGCCCAGCAGTGGGACGACGAGCTGCTCGAGCTGTTCAGGATTCCCCATGGCTTACTTCCCGAAGTGCGCGACAGCAGCGCAGATTTCGGCACCACCGATGCGCGCTGGCTGGGAGCGGAGCTTCCCATCGGTGGGGTGGTGGGCGACCAGCAGGCGGCGCTGGTCGGGCAGGCATGCTTCGAGCCCGGCATGGGCAAGAGCACCTACGGCACCGGTTGCTTCATGATCGTCAACACCGGCGACAGGCCGGCCAGATCGCGCAACCGCCTGCTCTCTACTGTGGCCTATCGCCTGGACGGCAAGACCACCTATGCCATGGAGGGCAGCATCTTTGTCGCTGGCGCTGCGGTGCAGTGGCTGCGCGACGGCTTGAAACTGTTCAAGGATGCCGCTGAGACGGAAGCGTTGGCCCAGCAGACCCGTGCCGGTCACAGCGTCTATCTGGTGCCGGCCTTCACCGGGTTGGGAGCGCCCCACTGGGACCCCAAGGCGAGAGGGGCGATCTTCGGCCTGACTCGCGACACCGGAATTGCCGAAATCGTGGCTGCCGGCCTGCAGGCGGTCTGCTATCAGACCCGCGACCTGCAAGCCTGCATGAGCGACGACATGGGCGTGCCGCCGGGAACCCTGCGCGTCGACGGCGGCATGGTGGCCAACTCCTGGCTGGTACAGTTCCTCGCCGACATGCTGGGGGTCCAGGTCGACCGGCCGACGGTGCTCGAGACGACTGCGCTGGGGGCCGCCTACATGGCCGGTTTGCGCTTCGGTTGGTACCGCGATCTGGAGGAGATCGCCGAGCTGTGGCGCTGCGAGCGCAGCTTCATGCCCAGCATGCCGGAAACCGAACGGGAGCGACTCTATCAAGGCTGGCTCGAAGCGGTGGAGCGGGTAAAAAGCTAGTGTGAGGCTTGCAAAATCCAGCGATATCGGTAAGATATGCATCCGTTGCCGCAGCTTGAATGGCGGTTAACGCGGAAAAGCGAGAAAGCCGAACACAGGACCATAGCTCAGTTGGTTAGAGCGCCACGTTGACATCGTGGAGGTCGGCGGTTCAAATCCGCCTGGTCCTACCAGCTTTCTCTATCGGCTTTTTCGATACGGTTTCACATAGTTTCAGGACCATAGCTCAGTTGGTTAGAGCGCCACGTTGACATCGTGGAGGTCAGCGGTTCAAATCCGCTTGGTCCTACCAGCATTCCGAAACGCCCCCTGGCATCTGTCAGGGGGCGTTTCGCTTTCCGGCACCTGCGGCTTTTTTCCCGGGCCGACGGCTTTTGCTTACCAGGCGAGTGAGAAGTCGGGCAGCTCGCTGCATCTGACGAATACCTCGACCAGGGCTTCCAGGCCCGCCTGATCGGCGGCGCTGAAACGCCCGCGCAGCGGGCTGTCGAGATCCAGCACGCCCCACAGCGTTTCGCCGCACAGAATCGGCACCACCAGTTCCGCGTTCGACGCCGCATCGCAGGCGATGTGGTCGGCGATGGTGTGCACGTCGTCGATGCGCTGGGTCTGGCGGCTCCTGGCGGTGGCGCCACACACGCCCTTGCTGAAGGGGATGGGGTTGCAGGCCGGTTTGCCCTGGAAGGGGCCGAGGGTGAGCAGCTCGGGCTGGCGCTGCAGGTAGAAACCGACCCAGTTGAGGTCCGGCACCTGCTGCATGATGAAAGCGCAGGTCTGGGCGCTGTTGGTCAGCCAGTCGCGGCTGTCGAGCAGGGCCTCGAGCTGACGGGTCAGCAGCGAATAGGACATGTCTGGTGCCATGGGTGCTCCTGTTCTATCGGCTCACAGATTAGAGGTTTGAACAATGGGCTGAGCGACACTAGCTTTCGGGTGAGGGAAAGCCGTAGGTCAATCAGGAGGATTGAGTATGCATGTGGTTGCCGATGTCAACGTGACCCCGATCGGGGCGGGAGCTTCGCTGTCGTCTCATATCGCCGCCTGCGAAGAGGTGATAGAGGAGGCTGGGCTCAAGTATCGCCTGCATGCCCACGGGACCAATATCGAAGGTTCCTGGGAAGAGGTGATGAAGGTGATCCAGCGCTGTCACGACGTGCTGCACGAGCGCGGTGCGCCACGGGTGGACAGCGCGATTCGTATCGCCACGGCTACCGATAAGGATCAGAGTCTCGAGGACCGGATCGGCAAGGTCGAGCGCAAGATCGGCTGAGTCCGGCACCTGCCAAACGAACGGGCCGACGCATGGCGTCGGCCCGTTGTCACTCGTCAGAAGCGCAGCGCGGCATCACTGCCAGCCGGGCACGGCGCCACCATCGAACAGTTCCTGTGCCTTGGCGGCCACCTCTTCGCTCTGGTAGGCAGAGACCAGCTGCTGGATCTCTTCACGCTCCTCGTCGCCGGCACGTACCGCGATCAGGTTGACGTAGGGAGACTCGGCGCCTTCCTGAATCAGCGCATCGTCCAGGCGCAGCCCGGCGGGCTGGGCGAAGGTATTGTTGATGAAGGCGAGGTCCACGTCGGTCAGCACGCGCGGCAGCTGAGCGGCCTCGATCTCGCGGAAGCGCAGGCCGAGCGGGTTCTCGACCACGTTGATCGGGGTGGCCTCGAGGTTCTCGGGGTCGTCCAGCTCGATCAGGCCGGCGTTGTGCATCAGGATCATCGCGCGGCCGCCGTTGGTGGGGTCATTGGGCAGGGCGATGATGGCGCGCTCGGGCAGCTCTTCGATGCTGTCGTGGCGCTCGGAGTAGGCGCCGATCGGATAGACGAAGGTGTAGCCGGCAACGGCCAAGTCGTAGCCGCGATCTTCGATCATGCTGCGCAGATAGGGCTCGTGCTGGAAGGCGTTGGCATCCAGGCTGCCGTCGGCCAGTGCGGCGTTGGGCGAGACGTAGTCGGTGAACTCGATGATCTCGACTTCGAGGTCGTAGCGCTCGCGGGCGATCTGGACGGCCACTTCCATCACCTCCGACTCGGGGCCGGACATGGTGCCTACCTTGATCGAGCGCGTTTCGGTCGCGCCGTCGTCGTTGCCGCAGCCGGCAACCAGAATGGCGCTGGCCAGAGTGGCGGCGCCGAACAGGCGGGTCAGGGTCACTTGCATGGGGTCGTTCTCCTTGGGTGTGGCGTCACTTGCGATCCGATTTGCGTACCAGATAATCCCCGAGGCTCTGGAAGCCCTGCACCATGACCACCAGAATGGCCACGGTGATCAGCATGACGGTGGGGTTGAAGCGGTTGTAGCCATAACGAATGCCCAGATCGCCCAGGCCGCCGCCACCCACGGCGCCGGCCATGGCCGAGTAGCTCACCAGGGTGACGATGGTGATCGTCAGCCCGGTGATGATGCCGCCGCGGGCCTCCGGCAGCAGCACCTTGGTGATCACCTGATGCGGCGTGGCGCCCATCGACTGGGCGGCTTCCACCAGACCGGGTGGGATCTCGTTCAGTGCACCTTCCACCAGTCGGGCGACGAAGGGAATGGCGGCGATGGTCAGCGGCACGATGGCGGCATTGGTGCCGATAGAGGTGCCCACGATCATTCGGGTAAAGGGGATGATCGCCACCATCAGGATGATGAAGGGGATCGAGCGACCGATGTTGGTCACCATGCCCAGCACCTGGTTGAGCACCGGGCGGGCCAGGATCTGGCGCGGGCGGGTGACGTACAGCAGCACGCCCAGCGGCACGCCGAGCAGCGCTGAGATGGTGCCCGACACTGCGACCATGTAGAGCGTATCCAGGGTCGCCTGCAGGATCAGATCAATCATCGCGCTGGACATGGCCGAGCACCTCCACATGCAGGTCGTGGTCTTCGAGATAGTCGATGGCGCGGCGGGTCTGCTCGGGAGGGCCGAGCAGCTCGGCGATCATCAGCCCCAGCGTGCGCTCCTGAATCGACTCTACCTTGGCCTGAAGGATGCTGACGTCGACCCCGCATTCGCGCGCCAGGCGCGAGATCAGCGGCGTGGAAACCGTATCGCCGGAGAACGCCAGGCGCACCACCGGGTGGGTATGCTCGCCGGGGGCGTCTTCGAGGCGTTCGATCAGCGCCTTGGGCGGCTCCAGTTGGAGGAAGTCGTTGAGGAACTCGCGGCCCAGACGGGTGCGCGGGGCGGTGAAGAAGTCGCCGACCTCGGCCTCTTCCACCAGCTCGCCGTCGGAGATCAGGCTGACCCGATGGCAGATCGACTTGACCACTTCCATCTCGTGGGTAATCAGCAGGATGGTCAGACCCAGCTTCTGGTTGATGTCGCGCAGCAGGGTCAGGATCGAGCCCGTGGTCTGCGGGTCCAGTGCCGAGGTCGCCTCGTCGCACAGCAGTACGCGGGGCTCGCTGGCCAGCGCCCGGGCGATGGCCACGCGCTGCTTCTGGCCGCCGGAGAGCTGGGCCGGATACTGGCGTGCCTTGTCGGTCAGGCCGGTGAGCTCGAGCAGCGGCAGCACGCGCTCGCGGATGGCCGCGCGCTTCATGCCCATCAGCTCCAGAGGCAGGGCGACGTTGGCAAAGACGTTGCGCGTCGTCAGCAGGTTGAAGTGCTGAAAGATCATGCCGATGCGATGGCGCGCCTGGTTGAGCTGGCTGTTGGAGAGGGTGGTCATCTCCTGGCCGTCGACGACGACGCTGCCGCTGGAAGGGCGCTCGAGCAGGTTGACGCAGCGAATCAGGGTCGACTTGCCGGCGCCGGAGAGGCCGATGACACCATGGATGCTGCCCGCCGGAACGTGAAGGTCGACGTTCTTCAGCGCCTCGATGGTGCGGGCCGAGGTGTCGCGTCGGCGGGCAGCGAACGGCAGCCGGCCTCTGGGGCCGGTGAGATGATAGGTCTTGGAAACGTTGCTTAGCGTGATCATCTGGCTTCCTGAGAGGCCGTCCCGGTGGGGCGGGCGCAGCGAGAGCCAGAATGGATAGCCGTAACGAAAAAAAAGGCCACCCTGGCGGGTGGCCATCAACGCTGGACACACCCTTTTAGCTGCACTTCACGCGGCAGACGAAAGCCGTCTGCATCGTGGGCGCCCGCAAGCCGGGTACAAATCGGCGCCTGAAATGTGAGGCGGCATAGTAAGACCAAAGACGTAACATGTCAACGGGAGCGAAAGATGCTTCGGTTCGTCAGGCGAACATGTGGTGAAAAACACTAAAAAGTGCTCTTCAGACGTGGATTCCTATTGGAATGCTCTGCTGGATGACACGCCTTTGGGGAAGTGTCTGTTGACGGATGGACGTCTGTGGCGTGAATTCTTACACTGCGAGCCCCATCCACTTCTCTCCCTCGACCGGGAGGCGCGCAGGAGACGTCATGTTCACAGGCATCGTTCAAGGCACGGCCGAGATCGTCGCCATCAAGGAAGCCGAGGCATTCCGCACTCATGTCGTGAGCTTGCCGCAATCTCTGCGCGGGGGGCTGGAGCTCGGCGCTTCGGTGGCCCACAACGGCGTCTGCCTTACGGTGACGGCCATCGACGGCGACCGGGTCAGCTTCGACCTGATGCGCGAGACGCTGCGGGTGACCAACCTTGGTGCACTGGGCGAGGGCGACCGCGTCAATATCGAGCGGGCGGCACGCTTCGGCGACGAGATCGGCGGCCACGCCATGTCCGGTCATGTCATGGCCATGGCCGAGCTGGTCGAGCTGGATCAGGCGCCGAACAACCGGCGGCTGTGGTTCGAGGTGCCCCATGCGCTGGGCCGCTTCCTGTTCGACAAGGGCTACATCGGCGTCGATGGCATCAGCCTGACGATCGGCGCCACGAGGCCCGCCACGGCTGCTCATGGGCCGCGCTTCTGCGTCGACCTGATACCCGAGACCCTGGAGCGCACCATTCTGGTGGACCGCGTGCCTGGCGATAGGGTCAACATCGAGATCGACCCCCAGACCCAGGCCATCGTGGAAACCGTGGAAAGGGTATTGGCCGCACGCGGCGTGTGAGAACACCATTCAAATGACCGTTTCGTCAAGATTGCGTTGGTAGCCGTGCTGGCGAATGGCGCAGAGTTTGCTTATACAGAGCGAATCGTGCCGCACAAGGTAAGCAATCTCGGCCTCGCATCTAAAGGGGGCTTTGGGTACCATGTGCGGCTTTTCTCGCCCCCTGGTCGCTAACCAGCACTCGTGCGCAGGAATGCCAAAAATGAAGAACATCCTCGAAAGACACTTCAAGCTGACGGAACACAACACCAGCGTGAAGACAGAGGTCATTGCCGGGATCACCACCTTCCTGACCATGGCCTACATCATCTTCGTCAACCCCAGCATTCTTTCCGAAACCGGCATGGACTATGGCGCGGTGTTCGTCGCCACCTGTTTGGCGGCCGCCGTCGGCTGTCTGGTCATGGGGCTGTGGGCCAACTATCCCATCGCTCAGGCGCCGGGCATGGGGCTCAACGCCTTCTTCACCTACGGTGTCGTGCTGGGCATGGGCTACAGCTGGGAAGCGGCGCTGGGGGCCGTGTTCCTCTCCGGCTTCTGTTTCCTGCTGCTCAGCATCTTCAAGGTGCGCGAGTGGATCATCCACTCCATTCCGCTCTCCCTGCGCCTCGGCATTGCCGCCGGTATCGGCCTGTTCCTGGCCATGATCGCGCTTAAAAATGCCGGCATCGTGGTGTCCAATCCGGCCACCTATGTGGCGCTCGGCGATCTTTCCCAGCCGGCTGCCATCTACGCGCTGCTGGGTTTCTTCGCCATCACCGCCATGGCCTATCTGAAAATCACCGGGGCCGTGATGATCGGCATTCTCGGAGTGACGGTGCTGGCCATGATTCTGGGCCACAACCAGTACGGTGGCCTGATGTCGATGCCGCCCTCCATTGCACCGACCTTCATGGCCATGGACCTCATGGGTGCACTCGACGTGGCCATGCTCAGCGTCATCTTCGCTTTCCTGTTCGTCGATCTGTTCGACACCTCCGGCACCCTGGTGGGGGTGGCGCACAAGGGTGGTCTGCTCGACAAGGACGGCAAGCTGCCGCGCCTGAACCGTGCCATGATCTCCGACAGTAGCGCCTCCATGGCCGGTGCGGTGCTGGGTACCTCGACCACGACCAGCTATATCGAGTCCACCGCCGGTATCGCCGCAGGTGGGCGCACCGGCCTGACCGCGGTCGTCGTGGCCAGTCTGTTCCTGATCAGCCTGTTCTTCGCGCCGCTGGCGGGTTCCATTCCAGCCTACGCCACCGCCGGCGCGCTGCTCTATGTGGCGGTGCTGATGGCCGGCAGTCTTGCCCATGCCAATTGGGACGACCCGACCGACGCCGCGCCGGTGTTGATCGCCGCACTGGCCATGCCGCTGACCTTCTCCATTGCCGAAGGCATCGCGCTTGGCTTCATCAGCTACGCTGCTATCAAGACCCTTTCCGGACGCTTCCGTGACCTCAATCCGGCGGTGGTCGTGCTGGCGATCCTGTTCGTATTGAAGTTCCTGTTCCTAGACTGACATTTCCTCACCGAGACCCGCGATGAGCATTTACGGCGACTACATCAAGTCCGTGATCCGAACCGTCCCCGACTGGCCGCAGCAGGGGGTCAACTTCCGCGATATCACTCCGCTGCTGCAGAACAGCTCTGCCTTTCGCAAGCTGATCGACAGCTTCGTGCATCGCTATCAGGACATGGAGCTCGATGCCATCGCGGCCATCGACGCGCGCGGCTTCATCATCGGGGCGCCCGTCGCTTACGAGCTCGGCTGCAGCTTCGTGCCGGTACGCAAGAAGGGTAAACTGCCGTTCCGCACCATCAGCGAGACCTATACGCTGGAGTACGGTCAGGCCGAGGTGGAGCTGCACTCCGATGCATTCCGTCAGGGGGATCGGATCCTGATCATGGACGATCTGATCGCCACCGGCGGCACCATGCTTGCTGCCGCCAAGCTCATCACCCGTTCGGGCGGCCAGGTGGTGGAAACCGCCACCATCATCGATCTGCCCGAGATCGGCGGGTCGGCAAGGATCCGTGAGGCAGGCTTCGGCGTCTTTGCGGTCTGTTCCTTCAATGAGGATGAGTGACGTCATGAGCCATGCCCGCTATCACCAGCACTTCACCGTTTCCTGGGATCAACTGCATCGTGACGTGCGCGAACTGTGCCATCGTCTGGTCGAGCGCGATTTCAAGGGCATCGTGGCGATCACCCGCGGCGGGCTGATTCCGGCGGCGCTGATTGCCCGCGAGCTCAACGTGCGGCTGATAGATACCGTCTGCATCAGCAGCTACGAGCACATGGATCAGGGTGGCCTGGACGTGATGAAGGGCGTCGACCACGACGGCGACGGCTGGCTGCTGGTCGACGACCTGGTCGATACCGGCAAGACGGCGCGCAAGGTACGCGAAATGCTGCCCAAGGCGCACTTCGTCACCGTTTACGCCAAGCCCGAAGGGCGCCCGCTGGTGGATCAGTATCTGACCGAAGTGGCCCAGGACTGCTGGATTCAGTTCCCGTGGGACATGGGGGTGGCCTACGTCGAGCCGTTGGTCGACCAGGTCAAGCGTTAGGCGACATAGAGTCGAGCAAACATGAGCTGTCCATTATCCGAGAGTTGGGAGCGCTGGCTGGGAGACGAGTTCCAGGCTCCCTACATGCACACGCTGCGTGACTTCCTGGCGGCGGAGAAGGCCGCCAGGAAGGTGATCTACCCGCACTCCTCGAACTGGTTCCGCGCCTTCGAGCTGACGCCGCTGGAGCGGGTCAAGGTGGTGATCCTGGGGCAGGACCCCTACCACGGACCCAATCAGGCGCATGGCTTGTGCTTCTCGGTTCGCCCAGGGGTCCCGGCGCCGCCCTCGCTGGTCAACATCTACAAGGAGCTGGTCGCCGATGTCGGCTTCCAGCCGGTAGATCACGGTAACCTCGAGCACTGGGCGCGACAGGGTGTGCTGCTGCTCAACACCTCGCTGACGGTGGAGCAGGGCAATGCCGGCTCACATCGGGGCAGGGGCTGGGAGCACTTCACCGATCGCGCCATCGAGACGGTCAATGCCCACGCCGAACCCTCGGTGTTCCTGCTGTGGGGCAGTCACGCCCGCAAGAAGAAGGTGCTGGTCGACACCTCGCGGCATCTGGTGCTGGAGTCGCCGCACCCGTCTCCGCTCTCGGCGCACCGGGGATTCTTCGGTAATCGGCACTTTTCCCGCGCCAATGCCTTCCTGCAAGCGAACGGCCGTGAACCGATCGATTGGCAGCTACCTGCAGAGCCCTGAAGCCGGCTGGCCGGCTTCTGCCTTAAACTCTCGGCAGGATGAGAGTAAAATGCGCGCGACTCGTCCATGCGACGCAGGTCGCCACTTCCACCCACGCCAAGAGGTCCGTCATGAGCGTCCATGCCATTCAACATCCGCTGGTCCAGCACAAGCTGGGTCTGATGCGCGAAGCCGGCATCAGCACCAAGAGCTTTCGCGAGCTGGCCGGCGAGCTGGCCAAGCTGCTGACCTATGAGGCGACCCAGGATCTCGAGCTGGAAGAGCAGGACATCGACGGCTGGAGCGGCAAGCCGATTCCGGTGAAGCTGCTGAAGGGCAAGAAGGTCACCATCGTGCCGATTCTGCGCGCCGGGCTGGGCATGCTGGATGGCGTGACCGACCTGATCCCCAGCGCCCGGATCAGCGTGGTGGGGCTCTATCGCGATGAAGAGACGCTGGAGCCGGTACCGTACTTCGCCAAGTTTGCCAATGACCTCGACGAGCGCATGGCCATCGTCATCGACCCCATGCTGGCGACCGGTGGCACCATGGTGGCAACGCTGGACATGCTGCGTGACCGCGGCTGCCAGCAGATGAAGGTCATCGTGCTGGTGGCGGCCCCCGAAGGGATCAAGCGGGTACAGGACGCCTATCCCGACATCGAGATCTACACCGCGGCGGTGGACGATCACCTCGACGAGAACGGCTATATCGTCCCGGGCCTCGGCGATGCGGGTGACAAGATCTTCGGCACCCGTTAGGGAAACACTGCACAAATGCCTGCGCGAGCGAATCGCTGCGTTGCGCGGTGCGCGGAATCCTCACATATACCCCATATGCTCCGGTTCCTGTGCTCCGTGCGCCTTGCGCTTCATCTCGCTCGTCGATTTGTTCAGCGCTTCCCTAGGTCGAAGAAATGGAGTACACGCCCCTGAGATCGCGATCCAGGGGCGTTTTTCTGGGCAGGACGCCTTCGAGCCAACGACACGACAAAAGAAGGAAAACACCCCATGAACGAACATGTGGCGGCTGCGCAGGCGCCTGCCGAATCCCTGCCCAGGGTGCTGCTGACCGGGGCACAGATGCTCTTCGTCGCCTTCGGCGCGCTGGTGCTGGTGCCGCTCTTGACCGGACTCGACCCCAGCGTGGCGCTGTTCACCGCCGGGGTGGGTACCCTGGTGTTCCACGGCGTGACCAAGGTGACCGTGCCGGTCTTCCTGGCTTCGTCGTTCGCCTTCATCGCCCCGATCCAGGGCTCGGTGGTCAATTTCGGCGTGCCGGCCACCATGGGCGGGCTGATGGCGGCGGGGCTGGTCTACGTGGCGATCTCACAGGCGGTACGCCTGAAGGGCACGGCCTGGCTGCATCGCCTGCTGCCACCCGTGGTGGTGGGGCCGGTGATCATGGTGATCGGTCTGGCCCTGGCGCCGGTGGCGGTGAGCATGGCCACCGGCGAGACCAGCGACAACATCGGCTATGGGCCGGCGATCTTTCTCTCCATGGTGAGTCTGCTGGTGACTCTGGTACTGGCCGTCTTCGGTCGCGGCCTGCTGCGGCTGGTGCCGATCATGGGCGGCATCGTCACCGGCTACGTCCTGGCCCTGCTGATGGGCGTCGTCGACTTCACGCCGGTGCAGGACGCGGCCTGGCTGGCCATGCCTGCTTTCACGGCGCCAAGCTTCCACTGGGCGGCAATCCTGTTCATGATCCCCGTGGCCATCGCGCCTGCGGTCGAGCATATCGGCGACATGATTGCCATCGGCTCGGTCACGCGCAAGAACTACCTGGAAAAGCCCGGTCTGCACCGTACCCTGCTGGGTGACGGTCTGGCGACCACCACTGCGGCGCTGTTCGGCGGTCCGCCCAACACCACCTATTCCGAAGTGACCGGCGCGGTGACCCTGACCCGTGCCTTCAACCCCAGGATCATGGTGGTAGCCGCCTGCATCGCCATCGCGCTGGCTTTCGTGGCCAAGCTCGGCGCGCTGCTGCAGACCATTCCCGGCCCGGTGATGGGCGGTATCATGACCCTGCTGTTCGGCTCCATTGCCGTGGTCGGCATGAACACCCTGGTGCGCGCCGGGCACTCTCTTACCGCGCCGCGCAACCTGGTGGTGGTATCGCTGATCCTGGTGTTCGGCATCGGCGGCATGCAGTTCGGTGGCAGCCAGTTCACCCTGCAGGGCGTGAGCCTCGCCGCGCTGGTGGGCATCGTGCTGAACTGGATACTGCCCACCGCCGAAGAGGAGTGATCCTCACGTATGGTGCAACTCCTTGCCGCCTTCGGAAAAGGTGGGCGGGGAGTTGGCGCTGACGATCACGCACTCCGCATCGCCCACATTGCGGAAACGGTGGGGCAGGCGTGAATCGAAGTAGTAAGCGTCGCCGGCGCGGAGCAGGCGAGTCTCGCCGGCCACGGTGAGCTCGATTTCGCCCGCGACGATCACGCCGCCCTCCTCTCCATCGTGCTCGAGCATGTCCCCGCCGGTATCCGCTCCGGGAGGGTAGCGCTCATGAATGATCGACATGCTGCGATCCGGGCGGCGTGCCGCCACCAGCCGCCATGAGAGATGGCCGTCGCCGATCTCGGTGAGCTCCTCGGCGGGATAGAAAGCGCGCGGCGGTGAGGGCTCGTCGCCGGCAAAGAACGCGCTGATCGATACCGGTAGGGCATCGAGAATCTTCTTCAGCGAGCTCACCGAGGGGCTGACGCTGTTCTGCTCGATCAGAGAAATGGTGCTGTTGGTAACCCCGGCTCGCTTGGCCAGTTCACGCTGGGACAGCTTGCGTGTCTTGCGCAATTCGCGCAGACGTGTCCCTACATCAAATCCTTCCATTGTCAGGTCCAGAACGTTCGATTTGTTTGACACATGATACCCGTTAGCTGCGCCTTGGATAAGATGACCTTGATCATGGCAATACCCATGTTCGGTACGGCGCCGTGGAAGCGGCGCGCGGGCTGAGGCATGATGGGGTATGACCGATCGATCAGAAAACGCGATACCCAACCCTCTTACCGACGTGACCGGCCTGATCCTGGCCGGCGGTGAGGGTCGACGGATGGGCGGGCGAGACAAGGGGCTCGAGCCGCTTCGTGGCGTCGCGCTGGTAAGTCACGTGCAGGCGCGATTCGCCGGCAGGGTAGCCGAGGTGCTGATCAGTGCCAATCGGCACCTCGACGACTATCGCCGGCTGGCCGGGCGGGTGGTGCCCGATGCCTTGGGGGGCTTCCAGGGGCCGCTGATGGGTATCTACAGCGGCCTGCTCGCTGCCGATACGCCCTGGGTGCTGGTGGTACCCTGCGACACGCCGGCGCTGCCGGACGATCTGGTGGCGAGAATGGTCGCCGGCATCGGCGAGCATCGCATCGCCGTGGCCCATGACGGTGAACGCCTGCACCCCGTGGTCATGCTGCTCGAGCGCTCGCTGGCCGACGACCTGCATGTCGCCCTGCAGGCAGGAGAGCGCAAGGTCGGTCGCTGGGTCGAGCGCCATGCCTGGATCGCCATCGATTTCAGTGACTGTCCGGACGCCTTCATCAATCTCAACAGCGAAGATGACAAGCGGCGCCTGGAGATGCGCCCGAACGAGGAGAGTTGACCCTGATGTCTCGAACGCAGCCTGCCGCGCTTGGCTTCGACGATGCACTGCCGCTGCTGGGGATTGCCGCCTGGAGCGGTACCGGCAAGACCACGCTGCTGGAAGCGTTGCTGCCGCGCCTTGCCGCGCGTGGCCTGCGTACCGCCGTGATCAAGCATGCGCATCATGAATTCGATGTCGACCAGCCGGGCAAGGACAGTCATCGCCTGCGGCAGGCGGGAGCGGCCCCGATGCTGGTTGCGTCACGGGCCAGGTGGGCCATGATGATGGAAACGCCCGAGAGTGAGGAGGCCGATCTTGCGCAACTGATCGACGTCGTGCGCAGCCAGCGGCCCGACCTGGTGCTGGTAGAGGGCTTCAAGGCCTGGCCCTTGCCGAAGCTGGAACTCTACCGCGAGGCCGTCGGCAAGACGCTGCGAGTGGCCGAAGACCCGTGGATCAAGGCCGTGGCGAGCCAGCCCCGGGTGGCGCTACCGCCGGGGGTCGAATGGCTCGACCTCGACGACCTGAACGCCATTGCCGCCTGGGTGGCGGCCTGGCCGGCACGCTGGCCGGCCGAGTGCGCGCCTCGCGATGCCATCCGCTGACGCGCTTCATCATTGAACCGACAACTGCCCAACCGATCCCGAGGCTGCACCCCATGAGTCTGACCCATCTCAATACGCGCGGCGAAGCCCATATGGTCGATGTCGCTGACAAGCCGGAAAGCCGCCGCGAGGCGACCGCTTCAGGCCATATCCAGATGAAGCCCGAGACCCTGGCGCTACTGAGCGAGGGTGGGCTGCCCAAAGGGGATGTGTTGGCCACGGCGCGTATCGCCGGCATTCAGGCGGCCAAGCGCACCCACGAGCTGATCCCGCTGTGCCATGCCTTGGCGCTCTCGAAGGTGGCGGTGGACTTTCATCTGGATGAGCAGAACAGCCGCGTCGAGGTCGTCGCCACGTGTCGCCTCAATGGGCGCACCGGTGTGGAAATGGAGGCGCTGACGGCCGTCTCGGTGGCCTGTCTGACGCTCTATGACATGTGCAAGGCAGTCGATAAGGACATGGAGATCGGCGCCATCCACCTGGATGCCAAACAGGGCGGCAAGTCGGGAGATTATCGGCGCCAAGTGGAGCCGGCAACGGCCCCCATCGTGACGGGTGAGGGTGCGGCCGGGCAGGTCTCGGTGGGCAGCCGCTGTGACATCGATTCCCCCTGTGTGCGGGTGAAGTTTCTGGCCGAATTGCGCGAGCGCTTGGGCGTCAGCGATCTCACTCTGCTATTGGACAGCCTGCCGAGTACCGATGTCGGCGGCTTGAAAAGTGTCCTGGTGAAGCGCGATCCTCGCTTTGCCCATCTCAGCGAGGGTCGGGTGCTGTGTGCCGTCAATCAGGTCATGGCGTTGGATGCGACTCCCATCACCAACGACGATGAAGTGGCGTTCTTTCCGCCGGTGACGGGAGGTTGAGGCGATGATTCGGGTTCAGGAAGCGCCTTTCGATGCCGGCGTTGAACAGCAGCGGCTGCTTGCCGACCGTTCCGACATCGGCGCCGTGGTGAGCTTCACCGGATTGGTGCGCGACTTCAACGAACGGCCCGATGTCACGGCACTGACCCTCGAGCATTATCCGGGCATGACCGAGGCGGCGCTGGGTGAGATCGTCAATCAAGCCGAGGCTCGCTGGTCGCTGCAGGGGGTGCGGGTCATTCACCGGGTTGGACGACTGACCCCGGGAGACCCTATCGTACTGGTGGTGGTGGCCAGTGCGCATCGGCGCGCCGCTTTCGAAGCCTGTGACTTCATCATGGACTATCTCAAGACCCGAGCCCCTTTCTGGAAAAAGGAACACAGCATCACGGGTGACTACTGGGTTGCCGAGCGTGAGTCGGATTACCGTGATGCCAGCCGCTGGGAGAGCGAGAATGACAAAATCCCCTGAGCCATTGCCTTCCGAGTTGATCGACGACTTCGGCAGGCGTGTCCGCTACGTGCGGATCTCCGTGACGGATCGCTGCGATTTCCGCTGCGTCTACTGCATGAGCGAGGAGATGACCTTCCTTCCTCGGGCGCAGATATTGACGCTGGAAGAGTTGACTCTGGTGGCGCGAGCGTTCGTCGAGATGGGGGTCGAGAAGATCCGGCTGACCGGTGGAGAACCCCTGGTGCGGCGCGGCATCGATCAGCTCATCGAGGCAACGAGTGCGCTGCCGGGACTGCGCGATCTGGCCATGACCACCAATGGGGCAGGGCTGGTCAAGCATGCACATCGCTTGCGTGAAGCTGGGCTGGGAAGGCTCAACATCAGCCTGGATACCCTGGATCCCGAGCGCTTTCGTAAGCTGACCCGTACCGGCGATTTGTCTCGTGTGCTGGAGGGCTTGCGTGCCGCACGCGAAGCCGGCTTCGAGCGCATCAAGCTCAATGCCGTGATCCTCAAGGGTCGCAACGACGATGAAGTGCTCGATCTTGTCGAGTTCGCCCGCTCCGAGCGAGTCGATCTCAGCTTCATCGAGGAGATGCCCCTCGGCGATGTCTCCGATCATTCGCGGGCCGAGACCTTTTGCTCCAGCGACGAGGTGAAGGCGGCAATCGAGCGGCGTCACGAACTGATTCCGACTACCGAATCGACGCTGGGGCCCTCGCGCTACTACCGCATGAGCGACAGCGACAGCCGTATCGGCTTCATTTCCCCTCATAGCCACAACTTCTGCTCCAGCTGCAATCGGGTCCGTGTGACGGCGGAAGGGCGGCTTCTGCTCTGCCTTGGCAATGAGCATTCGGTCGATCTGCGTGCCGTACTGCGCCAGCACCCGGGGGATCTCGATGCCCTCAAGCATGCCATCGTCAAGGCACTTCCTCTGAAGCCCGAGCGCCACCATTTCACCACCGATGGCGATGTTCAGATCGTTCGCTTCATGAACATGACGGGTGGATAAGAGAGGGAAGATGCCGACATAAGTCGGAACTCTTTGACGCTATTCCGTGCATCGTTGGTGGGCCCTTTTCTTGCCAAAATGGCAAATCGGCATATACTTTCGACGAGTGGGCCTTTGTGGCTGACTCGTCGTTTTCTTGCATGGAGGAGGCCAATGTCCAGCGAAACCCTGGAGCGCATCGCCCGTAACAAGAACGTGGCTCGGGCCGCAGCTCGCCAGTTGAGCATGGAGCAGCTGCACAAGCTCTCCGATGTTATCGGCGAGGTCATCGAACAGAAAAATGAGGAAGAGAAGCTCCGCAAACAGGAAGAAGCGGACAAGGAAAGAAAACTGGCTGAGATCCGTGAGGCCATGAGCGATGCTGGTCTCTCCGTGGAAGATCTCGTGGGTGAGCAACCTCGCCGTCGGCGCGGTCGGCCACCCAAGAATGCCAGCGGTTCGTGACCCGGCAGGGAACGAGTCGTCTGCTAGTAGTGCCACAGAAGGGAGCAAGGCGGGGGCCTTGCTCCCTTCTGCTGTTCATGTCAGGAGCGGTTCACTTGTGTCGCCATGAGAAGAATTCAGCGAAAGGCCGGTGTTTCCACGGCAAAGAGCTGCAGATGAATGTCGGGCAACTGGCGCAGATGTTGACCGAGCCAGTAGGTGATTTGAGGCTGCAGGGCTGAGCGTAGTTCGGCCAGCGTCGACACATCGATCTCTTCCAACCTTTCATCCAGCCATTCGGTGAAACTGTCTTCGTCCATGGCGCTGACGCGGTGGGCGTCCATCATCAGCCTGCCAATGCGGGTCCAGCCCGTGCCCGTGTAGGCCACCGAAAGGGCCAGATAGAGAATGCCGTGACGCGATGAGCCCTGTTCCGCTGCAAGGCCGGGCAGGGGAGCGACGGCGTTCTGGCTGACGATGCAGGGGCGCTGCGGATGGCGAGATTCGACGTTCAGGCCTTCCGCATCCAGCCGGATCAGATCGCCATTGACCGGTAAGAGGGGCGACTGGATGCCCATCGAGTGCGCCAGCTCCTGATGGGCCTGCTGGTGGCGTGGTTCGCCATGCACCGGCAGCAGATGATGCGGTCGTACCCAGCCGTAGAAGGTGCGTAGCTCCTCTTGGGCAGGATGCCCCGAGGCGTGCAGCTCTGGATGGTTGAATTCGTCCCAGATCGTCACGTCGAGGCGTTTGAGTGCCTGTTTGAGGCGCTCGATCTGATACTCGTTGCCGGGAATCGCCTTGGCCGAGAACAGCACGGTGTCGCCTGCCATCAGCTCGAAGCTGTGGTGTCGGCCATGGGCGAGGCGGCTCAATGCTGCCCGCGGTTCCCCCTGGCTGCCCGTGGCGATCACCAGCACCTCTTCCGCTGGCAGATAACCCAGGTCGCTGACCGGGACAAGCGCCGGCATGTCCTCCAGGTAACCCAGCCCCCGGGCCACGGCTACCATGCGTTCCATGGCGCGACCCATCAGGCTTACCCGGCGTCCGCAGCGCTCGGCGGCTCTGGCCACGGCCAGCACCCGGGCCAGGTTACTGGCAAAGCAGGTCACCACGACCCGGCCCGTGCACTGGGCAAGGCGCTGCTCCAGGGCCCTGGCGACTTCGCCTTCGCTGCGCGAGTGGCCCGGCATGGGAGCATTGGTGGAGTCTCCCACCAGCAGGTCGAGCGGTGCCAGGGCGCGAAAGGTCGCGCCTTTCACTGGCGGGCCGATGAGCGGTTCGGGGTCGAGCTTCCAGTCGCCGGTGTGCAGCACCCGGTAATCGCCGACGACGATCAGCAGCGCGCAGCTCTCCGGTATCGAGTGGGTCAACGGCAGATAGCGCAGGGTGAAGGGGCCGCTTTCCAGGGCTTCGCCCGGCTCGATCACCTGAATGGCATCGGTGGCGAGACCGCGCTCGTGGAATTTGGCGCGCAGCAGGCCGGCCGCCAACGGGGTGGCATAGATCGGGCATTGCCACTTGGGCCACAGCCAGGCGGCTGCACCGATGTGGTCTTCATGACCGTGGGTGATGAGCAGCGCCTGGGGGCGAATGCCGAGGGCCTCGGGTGTTTCCAGGCTGGGAACCTGCAGCGGTGAGTCGGGCAGATCCTGACGGATCATCATGCCGCAATCGACCGCGATCCATGTCTCTTCGTACCCATACAGCGTCATGTTCATGCCGATCTCACCACAGCCCCCCAGCGGCAGGAAGTGAAGCGGGCAGCGACGGCGGGGACGAATGGTGACGCGAGTAGAAGACATCGGCAAGACAGGGACCAGGCAATTGAGTCTTCACTATACGGGATCGTCGCGACCCTTCACAATGCAATGCCCGCGGGCGGCTGCGGTTGGGCGTGTCGTGGGTATGTCGATTTCGCTACAATGCCGGCTTCCTGATTCCGTTCAGCAGCGGGTTTTTCATGTCTCACTACTATCGACTCGTCGTCTCCTGTCCCGATCGTCGCGGCATCGTGGCTCGCGTTTCCGGGTTCATTGCGGGCCATGAGGGCTCCATCACCGAAGCGAGCCAGCACTCCGATCTGGAGGCCGGACGCTTCTTCATGCGCTACGAAATTCTCGCCGACTCCATCGGCATGAGCGCAAGCGAGTTGACCGAGGCCTTCGATCCCGTGGCCCGTGAATTCGACATGGAGTGGGCTCTGCGCGATACCCGCCGTCGTCCCAAGGTGGTGATCATGGTCTCCCGCGAGTCCCACTGTCTGGTGGATCTGCTTTACCGCTGGACGGCAGGGGAGCTCGATTGCGAGATCGTCGGTGTCATCTCCAATCACGACGACATGCGCGGCCTGGTGGAGTGGCACGACCTGCCGTATTTCCATGTTCCCGTGCAGGCCGACGACAAGGAGGCAGCCTTTGCCGAAGTAGAGCGCCAGGTCGAGGCCCTGGAGGCCGACGTCGTGGTACTGGCCCGCTACATGCAGATCCTGCCGCCGCGACTGTGCCAGCGCTATGCCGGTCGGGTGATCAACATCCATCACAGCTTCCTGCCCTCCTTTGCCGGTGCGCGTCCCTATCATCAGGCTCACTCCCGGGGCGTGAAGCTGATCGGCGCCACCTGTCACTACGTCACCGAGGAACTGGACGCCGGGCCGATCATCGAACAGGACATACACCGGGTGAGTCACTGCCATACGCCGCAGGACCTGGTGCGTTTCGGCCGCGACGTGGAGAAGGCGGTATTGGCCCGCGGGTTGCGCTGGCATCTGGAAGATCGGGTGCTGATCCACGGCAACAAGACGGTCGTCTTTGCCTGAACCCGAAGGGAGTTCGGCATGACCATATCCGAGCTGATACTACCGACATGGATACTGCTTGCCTGCGCAGCGGTATCGTTGTCGGTGCTGGGGCTGTCGGTGGTGCATCACTCCTGGCAGGTGCTGCTGAGCGACCGGGCTCTGCAGCACCGCTGGCTGGCGGCAAGCGTGGCGGTCGTGCTGATGTGGCAGCTCAGGGCGCAGTCGGTGGACTGGCTGAGCCTGCACTTGATGCTCACGGCATTGCTGACGCTGATCTTCAAGGCGCCATTGGCGCTCATGACCAATCTGATCGCCAATCTCTCCCTGGTGCTGCTGGGCAAGGTCGGCTGGCCCTTGCTGGGCGTCAACGTGCTGGTCAACGGGGTGATTCCCATGATGATCACGGTGTCGATCTGGCGCATCGTGGACCGCTATCTGCCCGACAACCTGTTCGTGCTCATATTCGTATGCGGCTTCTTCGGTGCGGCGCTGGCAGCGCTGGGAGCTGGGGGCGCTGGGCTGGGGCTGGTCATGCTGGCGGCCGGCGATCCGGAGGCGGTGTACCTGGCCAGGGAGTATGCACTGTTCCTGCCACTGCTGATGCCGCCCGAAGCCTTCATCACCGGGATGCTGCTCAGCATTCTAATGGTCTACCACCCCCACTGGGTCGCCACCTTCGACAGCCACCGCTATATCGATACCAAGTGATCGGGAGGCGGTAGTTGAGTGGCAGGCGGCGAGGAATCAGAAGGGCAGGCTGAGCTGGCGTCTGGCATCGTCCGACACCAGCCTCACGCCCACGCCGAGCAGGCGCACCGGGCGTCCTTGCCTGGCCCAGGCCTGCTCCATCAGCGAGGCGAAGGTCTCGGCGCTGGGCGAAGCGCCTCGGGAGTCCAGCGTGGTCAGCGAAAAGTCGTCGAAGCGTACCTTCACGAAGGCCCCCGACACGGGCGGGTGGCCGTGGCGAGCCAGACGCGCCTCCAGGCGTTCGCAGAGCGGGTTCAACTGTTCGTAGCACTGGGCCAGGTCGGGCAGGTCGCTGGCAAAGGTGGTCTCCACGCTCACCGACTTGCGCTCGCGCTCGATGCGCACCGGCCGCTCGTCGATGCCCCGCGACAGTTCGAACAGGCGGCGGCCGAACTTGCCGAATTCCTGCAGCAGGCGTTCCAGAGGAACCTGCTGCAGATCTTCGCAGGTGGCAATTTCGAGCGTCTCGAGACGCTTGGCCGTGGCCGGGCCGACGCCGTGCAGCTTGGTTACGGGCAACTGGCGCAGGAACGCATCGACCTGGTCCGGGGCGATGACGGTGAGGCCGTCCGGCTTCTCCCAGTCGCTGGCGATCTTGGCCAGGAATTTCGCCGGGGCCGCGCCAACCGAGACGGTGATCCCGACGCGTTTGAAGCACTCTTCCTTCAACCAGCGCGCCATCCAGGTGGCGCTGCCCGAAAAGCGCGTGACGTCGGTGACGTCGAGAAAGGCTTCATCCAGCGAGAGCGGCTCCACCAGCGGCGTCAGCTCGTGGAAGATGGCCAGCAACTGCTGCGAGGCTTCGCGGTAGCGGTCGAAGTCACCCTTGAGCAGGGTGAGGTGGGGGCACAGGCGCAGAGCCCTGGCGGTCGGCATGGCGGAGCGGATGCCGTAGGCCCGCGCCGGATAGTTGCAGGTAGCGATCACCCCGCGGCCCTCGGCGCTGCCACCGATGGCCAGCGGCACCTCGCGCAGCGCCGGGTTGTCGCGCATTTCCACTGCGGCATAGAAACAGTCGCAGTCGGCATGCAGAATCTTGCGACTCATCAGTGTCGTTCCGCTCAGTTGGAGCGCTTTCTGAGCGATGACCAGACTAGGCGGAGCTCGACGAGGAAGCGGAGTTGACTGTAGTCAATGAGCATTCCGAGGAGAGCTCCAACGCCGTATGGTCGAGTTCAGGAAGCGATCAACCCAAAGCTTGGCCGTTGCCGCCACGTATGACCCCCACTCCGATTCCTTCGATCTCCAGCTCCTGATGGCGCAGGTCGACCTCGATGGGAGCGAACTCCGCGTTCTCCGCCTCCAGCACGACCCGATGGCCCTGGCGATGGAAGCGCTTGACCGTCACCTCGTCTTCGAGACGCGCCACCACGATCTGGCCGTCGCGCACACGCTCGGTGCGATGCACCGCCAGCAGGTCGCCTTCGAGGATGCCGATATCCTTCATCGACAGGCCGCGAACCTTGAGCAGGTAGTCGGCGCGGGGCGTGAAGTAGTCCGGCGGCAGTGGGCAGTAGCGATCGATATGCTCGGCGGCGAGGATCGGGCTACCGGCGGCGACCTCACCGATCACCGGCAACCCCTCGCTGTTGGGCTCCAGGGCGCTGGTATCGTTGTCCTGTGCCGGCAGGCGTATGCCGCGCGAAGTGCCGCGTATCACCCGGATCACGCCCTTGCGCTCCAGCGCACGCAGGTGCTCCTCGGCGGCGTTCGGCGAGCGGAAACCCAGGGCCCGGGCGATCTCGGCCCGAGTGGGAGGATAGCCGAGCTCGTGCATGGTCTTGACGATGAAGTCGTACACGTTCTGCTGGCGCGAGGTGAGGGGGCGGCTCATGGCGAACTCCGATGGCTGTCTTGCTCTATTGTGCAAGTATACAGCATGGAAGTCTATCCAGTAAAAGTGAAGTTCAGCCGAGCTGTATTCCGCGGTGTCGTTTAAAACGCTGATGCAACGCTATACGTTGTGAGAAGGCAGCGAATGACGTAGACTTTTGTAATGTTTAAAACAGGCGTTTCCAGCGGGAATTGATCATGGCCCAGACCGATACCGTCACGCGCATTCTCGATACCGCCGAGGTGCTTTTTGCCGAACGCGGTTTTGCCGAGACCTCACTGCGCACCATTACCAGCAAGGCGCGCGTCAATCTAGCGGCAGTGAACTATCACTTCGGCTCCAAGAAGGCGCTGATCCAGGCGGTATTCTCACGCTACCTTGACCCTTTCACGGTGCGTTTCCATCATGCCCTCGATGAACTCGAGGCGCAGCATGCCGGTGGCGTCATTCCGTTGGAAGAGCTGCTCGAGACCATGGCGCGCACCGTGCTCGAGGTGCCGGCGGAGAAGCACAGCCTCAAGGTGTTCATGAAGCTGCTGGGGTTGGCCTACAGCCAGGCCCAGGGGCATCTGCGGCGGCACATCCAGGAGGAGTACGGCAGCGTCTTCACCCGCTTCACCGACCTGGTGCGTCGCGCCACCCCCGAGCTGCCGGATGCCGAACGCTTCTGGCGTCTGCACTTCGTGCTGGGCACGGTGATCTTCACGCTGTCCGGTCTCGATGCGCTACGAGACATCGCCGAGAAGGACTATCACGAGCACGTGTCGGTGCGTGACCTGATACGCCGTCTGCGGCCGGTCGTGGTCGCCGCCATGAATGCGCCGCTGCCGCCGCCGCCCGCCGTGCAGCCGGCCAAGGCGAGCTGAGATGCAAACGCCGAGGCTCGATGCGTTGCCTCCCAGTGAAGGGGTATGGCTCGAGGTCGACATCGGCCGCCAGTGCCTCGTGCACTGGCAGGGCGAGCAGCGGCAGGAAGAGTGGTCCGTTTCCACCGGGCTTGCCGGTACCGGCCAACGTGAAGGCAGCGGCCGTACACCGCTCGGCTGGCATTACGTGCGGGCCGCCATTGGCGATGGCTTGCCCCCCGGTAGCGTGTTTCGCGGTCGGCGTCATACCGGTGAGACGTTCAGCCAATCGCTGGCCGAGGCCCATCCGGAACGCGATTGGATACTGACGCGCATCCTCTGGCTGTGCGGGCTCGAGCGGGGGTTCAACCGCGGGGGCGCCGTCGACTCCCAAAGACGCTACATTTACCTGCATGGTACGCCGCCCGATCAGCCGATGGGGGTGCCGCGTTCGCATGGCTGCATTCGCATGCGCGATGCGGATCTGCTCGCGGTCTTCGCGCTGGCGCCGCCCGGAACGCCGGTCTGGCTCCACGAATAGAGCGCGGATTCAGTCGCACCGGATCGTGCTAGGGGGTGGCTGTCGCCTGGCACGGCTTTCGTCTAGAATCAGCTCCCTTTCATGGCCAAAGGACTCCGCTCATGACCCAGACCCTAGGTCCGGTGATGCTCGACCTGGAAGGGACCGAGTTGCGTAGCGAAGAGCGCGAAATGCTCATGCGCCAGGAGGTCGGGGGTGTCATCCTGTTCGCGCGCAACGTCGAGCATGCGCGACAAGTGCGCGAGCTGTGCAATGCCATTCGCAGCGTTCGCCCTGGGCTGCTGCTGGCCATCGATCAGGAAGGGGGGCGCGTCCAGCGCCTGCGTGACGGCGTGACGCGTCTGCCCGCCATGGGCAGGATCGGTCGTGACTACGAAGCGAATCCCGAGGTTACGCTGCGCCTGTGCCTAGATGCCGGCTGGCTGCTGGGCATGGAAATGGCCGCCTGCGGACTCGACCTCAGCTTCGCCCCGGTGCTCGATGTCGATACCGGCATTTCCAGTGTCATCGGCGATCGCAGTTTCTCTTCCGATCCCCATGCCGTGGCGGCCATGGCGGGGGCCTTCATCGGCGGCCTGCACGAAGCCGGCATGGCGGCGGTGGGCAAGCACTTCCCTGGGCACGGCAGCGTGGCGGCCGATTCCCACCTGGAGCTGCCCGTCGACGACCGTCCGCTGGAGCAGCTGCGCCAACATGATTTGATTCCTTTCGCCGAGCTGAGCTCGCGGCTGGATGGCGTCATGCCGGCACATGTCGTCTACTCCGCCTTCGATGCGCGTCCGGCCGGTTTCTCGGCGAGCTGGCTGGGTCTGCTGCGCGAGTCGCTGGGGTTCAAGGGCACCATCTTCTCTGACGACCTCGGCATGGCAGGTGCCGGTTACGCCGGTTCGCCGGGCGAACGCGCCTTGGCCGCGCTGGATGCCGGCTGCGACATGGTGCTGGTCTGCAACGATCGCGCCGCCGCGCTCGAAGTGCTGGATGCCTGCCAGGGCCGGAGCGTACGGCTGGGCTCGCGTCTGCGCTACGGTCGTGCACGTCCCGACATCGATTCATTGGCAGCGCTGGGGCGCTGGCGCCGGGTGCATGCCCGTCTCGAGGCCATGGCCTCGCTGTAACTCTTTCTCTTCCCGTTTACCTTCGTTGAAACGAGTCATACATGCCCAAACTCGAAGCCGACTTTCATCAATCCCTGGCCACCATGCGCGACGTCATGGACAACGCCGACTGCCTGATCAGTCATGAAGAGGTCGAGCGCGCGCTGGACCGCATGGCCGAGCAGATCACGGCCGATCTGGGCGACAAGCTGCCGGTCTTCTACTGCGTGATGAACGGTGGCCTGATCACCACGGGGCACCTGCTCACCCGGCTCGGTTTCCCGTTGGAAGTCGACTACCTGCATGCCACCCGTTACCGCGGCGGCATTCGCGGCGGCGAGCTGTTCTGGCGTGTGTCGCCGGAGATCCCCATGGCCGGTCGCCATGTGGTGATCGTCGACGACATCCTCGACGAAGGCGCGACCCTGGCCGCCATCCTCGACTATTGCCAGGAAGCCGGCGCGGAGAGCATCTCCACCGCCGTGCTGGTGGACAAGCGTCATGACCGCAAGGCGGTGCCGGGTCTCAAGGCCGACTACTGCAGCCTCGAAGTGGTCGACCGCTACGTGTTCGGCTTCGGCATGGATTACAAGGGGTACTGGCGCAATGCGCCGGGGATTTTCGCGCCCAAGGGTCTGTAGCTCGGTATATCTCATTCGCGATAGATTTAGGAATGTCATCGCAAGCCGCGCATGTAGATTGATGAAAGTTTTGTGAAAAATATATAAGATGCCAGATTTCATGACTTTATGGAATGAATTGGCGTCTTTTTTTCGTTTGAGCATGCCCTCGGCCATCTGCTCTCATGGAGCGATCTCTCACGGTTGCGAGACGTTTTTCATGGACTTTCCTCACGTCAGCCAGGGCCTGGGTATCGTGCACCCCATCTGTATCGAGCGGGGGCGTAATGCCGAGGTATGGGACGAGCGTGGCACGCATTACATCGACTTCATCGGCGGTATCGGCGTCCTCAACCTGGGGCATTCACATCCCGAGATCGTCACGGCCGTGAAGTCGCAGGTCGATACGCTGATGCATTCGGCGTTCAATGCCGTACCGCACCGCGGCTACCTGGAAGTCGCCAAGGCGTTGGATGCCTTCGTGCCCGTTTCCTACCCGCTCTCCTGCATGCTCACCAACAGCGGTGCCGAAGCCACCGAGAACGCCTTGAAGGTGGCGCGTGCGGCGACCGGTCGCCAGGCGGTCATCGCCTTCGACGACGGCTTCCATGGGCGCACGCTGGCGGCACTGAATCTCAACGGCAAGGTGAAGCCCTACAAGAGCCGCTTGGGCGCCTTGCCGGGGCCGGTGTACCACGTGCCTTTCCCCAGCGGTGAAAGCGGTGTCGATGCCGATCAGGCCATGGCAGCCCTGGAGCGGCTCTTCGAGGTCGAAACGCCTGCCGACGAAGTGGCGTGCATCATCGTCGAACCGGTCCAGGGCGAGGGCGGTTTCCGCGTGCTGTGTGCCGACTTCGCCAAGCGGCTGCGCGCCCTGTGCGACAGGCACGGCATCGTGCTGATCTTCGACGAGATCCAGTCGGGGTTCGGACGCACCGGGGCCCGCTTCGCCTTCTCCCGGCTGGGTGTCGAGCCCGATCTGCTGCTGATGGGCAAGAGCATGGCGGCGGGGCTGCCATTGGCGGCGGTGGCGGGTAGGACGGAGTTGATGGACGCCGTGCCCAAGGGTGGGCTGGGCGGCACCTATTCGGGCAACGCCCTGGCCTGCGCCGCGGCGCGTGCGGTGATGGCCCTGATGAGCGAAGAGGCCCTGGCGAGCTGGGGCGCGCGTCAGGAGGCGCTGATCGTCGAGGCCCATCAACGCTGGCAGGCCAGTGGGCGCTTCCCAATGCTGGGAGACCTCACCGGCGTGGGGGCCATGCGCGGGATCGTGTTCGAGGATACCGACCGCACCGGCGCTGCCGATCACCTGGCTGCGCTGCTGACGGCGGCGCGCGAGGCCGGTGTGCTGCTGATGCCCAGCGGCCGACGGCGCAACGTGCTGCGTTTGCTGGCTCCGCTGACCGCCGAGCCCGACACCCTGCAAGAAGGACTCAGGCGCATCGAGCGCGCCCTGGAGTCGCTCGTTCAACCCAATACCCATACCGTGGAGGCCTGAATTGTCTGCCCACTATCTTACTTCCGATGAGATCCGCGATCGCTTTTCCCGGGCCATGTCGGCGATGTATCAGGCTGAAGTACCGCAGTACGGGGCGCTGCTCGATCTGGTCCAGCGTGTGAACCGGCAAGTCCTGGAGGCCGATCCCGCCCTGGCCGGGCGCCTTGCCAGCCATGGCGAACTGGAGCGCCTGGACGCCGAACGCCATGGCGCCATCCGCGTGGGCACGGCCCAGGAGCTGGCCATGCTGCGTCGCCTGTTCGCCGTCATGGGCATGCATCCGGTGGGCTACTACGACCTCTCCGAAGCCGGCGTGCCGGTACACTCCACGGCCTTCCGCCCGGTGGATGACGCGGCGCTGGCGCGCAACCCTTTCCGCATCTTCACCTCGCTGCTGCGCCTCGAGCTGATCGAGAACCCGACGCTGCGTGAGCAGGCGGCAGCCATTCTTGCCGGCCGCGACATCTTCACCCAGGGTTGTCGCCAGCTGATCGAACTCCATGAAGCGCAGGGCGGGCTCGATGAAGAGCAGGCCGAGCGCTTCATCGGTGAGGCTCTGGAGACGTTCCGCTGGCATCGCGACGCCACGGTAGATCTGGAGACCTACCAGGCGCTGCATGCCGAGCACCGGTTGATCGCCGACGTGGTCTGCTTCCGCGGCCCGCACATCAATCACCTCACGCCGCGCACGCTGGACATCGACGAAGTGCAACGGCGCATGCCCGCCGCCGGCATGCAGCCCAAGGCGGTGATCGAGGGGCCGCCTCGTCGCGCGTGCCCCATCCTGCTGCGCCAGACCAGTTTCAAGGCGCTGGAAGAGGGCATCCACTTTGCCGGTGAGCGGCAGGGAACCCATACCGCCCGCTTCGGTGAAATCGAGCAGCGCGGCATGGCACTGACCGCCAGGGGACGTGAGCGTTACGACAGCCTGCTTGGCGAAGCACGGCGCCGCACCGCCGGGCTCGACAACGAGGCGCATCAGCGCGTGCTCGCCGAGGTCTTCGCCGACTTCCCCGATGACGAGACCGTGCTGCGGCGCGAGGGGTTGGCCTTCTTCCACTATCGCCTGACCGGGGCCGGAGAGGCGGCGGGTCGTGTAGAGGGTGCCAGCCTGGAGACGCTGATCGACCAGGGCCTGGTGGAAGCGCTGCCGCTTACCTACGAAGACTTTCTGCCGGTCAGTGCGGCAGGCATCTTCCAGTCGAACCTGGGAGGTGGGCAGAACGGGGCCTATGCCGGCAATGCCAATCGCGAGGCCTTCGAGCAGGCCTTGGGGGCGCCGGTCTGCGATGAGCTCGCGCTCTATGCCGAGCGTGAGCGAGCCTCCCGCGAGGCGGTGCTGCAAGCCTTGGGGCGCTGAGCAGCGCCTGTCACTCGAACGCTCAAGCCGTGAGAATGGCGAAAATGGCAAAGCCGAACCAGGTGTCTGGTTCGGCTTTGCCATGCTAACGCCTGGTGTCAGGAGGGGAAGGAGAACTGCGCGCCCTCGCGGACCCCGGCTGACGGCCAGCGCTGGGTGACGGTCTTGCGCTTGGTGTAGAAGCGCACGGCATCCGGCCCGTAGGCGGCCAGGTCGCCGAACAACGAGCGCTTCCAGCCACCGAAGCTGTGGTAGGAAACCGGCACCGGCAACGGCACGTTGATGCCGACCATGCCCACCTGGATATTGTCGCTGAAGTAACGGGCCGCTTCGCCGTCACGGGTGTAGATGCAGGTACCGTTGCCGTACTCGTGGTCGTCGATCAGCTTCATGGCTTCTTCCATGGAGCCGGCGCGAACCACCAGCAGCACCGGCCCGAAGATCTCCTCCTGGTAGCAGGTCATTTCAGGGGTCACCCGGTCGATCAGGGTGCCACCCACATAGAAGCCGCTTTCGAAGCCCGGTACCTGCACCCCGCGGCCGTCGACCACGATCTCGGCACCCTGGGCCTCGGCGCTGTCGATGTAGCCGCACACTTTCTCCTGGTGGGCCTGGGTGATCACCGGGCCGAAGTCATTGCCAGCGTCGGCGAAGGAGCCGACCTTGAGCGACGTCATCCGCTCCCGCATCTTGGCAACCAGGGCGTCGGCGGCGGCGTCGCCCACGGCCACTGCCACGGAGAGGGCCATGCAGCGTTCGCCGGAGGAGCCGAAGGCGGCGCCGGTGAGCGAATCGACCACGTTGTCCATGTCGGCGTCGGGCATCACGATGGCGTGGTTCTTGGCGCCGCCAAGCGCCTGGCAGCGCTTGCCGTTGGCGCTGGCGCGGCCATAGATGTACTCGGCGATCGGCGTGGAGCCGACGAAGCTGACGGCCTGGACGCGAGGGTCGTCGAGCAGGGTATCGACGGCCTCCTTGTCACCGTTGACCACGTTGAGCACGCCGGCGGGCAGGCCCGCTTCCAGCGCCAGTTCGGCGATGAACAGGGTCGAGGTCGGGTCGCGCTCGGAGGGCTTGAGCACGAAAGTGTTGCCGCAGGCGATGGCCATCGGGTACATCCACAGCGGCACCATGGCGGGGAAGTTGAACGGCGTGATGCCGGCCACCACGCCCAGCGGCTGGAACTCGCTCCAGGAGTCGATGCCGGGGCCGACGTTCTTGCTGTACTCGCCCTTGAGCATTTCCGGCACGCCGCAGGCATACTCCACGTTCTCGATGCCGCGCTGCAGTTCACCCTTGGCGTCGTGGACGATCTTGCCGTGCTCCTGGCCGATCAGCCGGCAGATCTCGTCGGCATGCTCTTCGAGCAGTTGCTTGAAGCGGAACATGACCCGGGCGCGCTTGGCCGGCGGTGTGTTGCGCCAGGTCGGGAAGGCGGCCTGGGCAGCGGCGATGGCCTGCTCGACGGTGGCCTTGCCGGCCAGGCTCACCTGGCCGCTTACCTCGCCGGTAGAGGGGTTGAAGATGTCCTGAGTACGCCCTTCGCCGGCGACGCGTGCGCCGTCGATCAGGTGGCCTAATGTGGTCATTGCGTCTTCTCTCAATCCAATTCGCCGATGGTTTCGCCCAGCACGTTGACGAGGCGGTCGATCTCGTCGCGCTCGATGATGAAGGGCAGGCCGAGCTGAATGGTGTCGCCGCCGTAGCGCACGTAGAAGCCCTTGTCCCAGCACTTCATGGCGATCTCGAAGGGGCGGCGGGCCGGCTCGCCGGGGTGGGGCTCGATCTGCAGCGCCCCGGCGAGGCCGTAATTGCGGATGTCGCTGATGTAGCGGGTTCCCTTGAGTCCATGCAGGGCCTCTTCGAAGACCGGACTCATCTCGCGCACGCGTTGGATCAGGCGGTCGTTCTCGAGCACGTCGAGTGCCGCCAGCGCCGCGGCGCAGGCCACCGGATGCCCGGAGTAGGTGTAGCCGTGGGGCAGTTCGAGCATGTAGTCCGGGCCGCCCTGTTCCATGAAGGTGTGATAGATCTCGCTCTGCACGACCACCGCGCCCATGGGTATCGCGCCGTTGGTGAGCTGCTTGGCCACGTTGAGGATGTCCGGCACCACGCCGAACTCCTCGGCGCCGGTCATGGAGCCCATGCGGCCGAAACCGGTGATGACCTCGTCGAAGATCAGCAGGATGTCGTGCTGATCGCAGATCTCGCGCAGCCGCTGCAGGTAGCCCTTGGGCGGCGGAATCACCCCGGCCGAGCCGGCCAGCGGCTCGACGATCACCGCGGCGATGTTGGAGGCGTCGTGCAGGGCAATCAGCTCCAGCAGCTCCTCGGCCCGCTCGGCACCGCGCTCGGGCATGCCCCTGGTGAAGGCGTTCTCCTTGAGCAGGGTGTGGGGCAGGTGGTCGGCATCGATACCCTGGCCGAACAGTACGCGGTTGGCGCCGATGCCGCCCAGGCTGATGCCGCCGAAGTTGACCCCGTGATAGCCCTTGGCGCGACCGATCAGCTTGGTCTTGGTCGGCTTGCCCTTCTTGCGCCAGTAGGCGCGGGCGATCTTCAGCGCCGTGTCCGCACTCTCCGAGCCGGAGCCGGTGAAGAATACGTGATCGAGCCCCTGAGGCATCAGGCCGCGAATCCGGTGGGCCAGCTCGAAGGCCTTGGGGTGGCCGAACTGGAACGCCGGTGAGTAGTCCAGTTGCTGGAGCTGACGCGTCACGGCCTCGGTGATCTCCGGCCGACAGTGGCCGGCACCGCAGGTCCACAGCCCCGAGAGGCCGTCGAAAATGCGCCGACCGTCGGCGTCGGTGAAGTAGCTGCCCTCGGCGCCCACGATGATGCGCGGGTCGCGCTTGAACTGGCGATTGCCGGTATAGGGCATCCAGTAGGCGTCCAGTTGCTCCTGACTCAGGCCGCCGTGCAGTGATTGATGAACCGACATCTCAGCACCCTCTGTTGGCATGGCCGCGGTCGACGGCCTTTGTAGCAGGCTAGGTCGAGATGAAAATAAATTAAATCCAGATATTTTTAAGTTCACGTAAGCCAATGCTTAACTTTGTGCATGGGCCGGCATATCCTCGTAGCCGAGAGTCTTGAACGAGGGATCAGGCCATGTCGCGCCGTAAGGAAGCTCTTTCGGCCCAGCCCGGCGATGCCGATCTGCGCCTGCTGAAGATCTATCGCAAGGTGGTCGAGTGCGGCGGCTTCTCCGCTGCCGAGGTGGAGCTGAACATCAGCCGTGCCGCCATCAGCATGGCGATGAACGATCTCGAGACACGTCTAGGCCTGCGCCTGTGTCAGCGCGGTCGTAGCGGCTTCGCGCTGACCGACGATGGTGCGGAAGTCTACCAGGCGACCCTGCAACTGCTGGCCGCCGTGGAAGGGTTCCGCACCCGGGTCAACGGCCTGCATGCCTGGCTCAAGGGCGAGCTGAACATCGGCATTACCGACAACCTGGTGACCATGCCACAGATGCAGATCACCAACGCTCTCAGCGCGCTCAAGGAGCGTGGGCCGGAAGTACGCATCAACATTCGCATGATTCCGCCCAACGAGATCGAGCTGGCGGTGCTCGACGGCCGCCTGCATACCGGTGTGATACCGGCGCTGAAGACCCTTCCCGGCTTGCACTACCGCCCGCTCTATGCGGAAGCCTCGCAGCTGTACTGCGCCTCGGGCCATCCTCTGTTCGAGGTGGATGAGGTGACCGAGCAGCATCTCGGTGAGTGCGACTCGGTGGTGCCGGCCTACGCTCAGACGCCGGAGGTCAAGGCGCTGCATGAGCCGCTCAGGGCGTCGGCCTCGGCAACCGATCGGGAAGGCATTGCCTTTCTGATTCTCTCCGACCGCTATATCGGCTACCTGCCGACCCACTACGCCGAGCGTTGGGTGGCTGGCGGCCGGATGCGCGCGCTGAATCCCGAGCGCTGGCACTATCTCACCCACTACAGTGCCATTACCCGCAAGGGCGCTCCGCCCAACCTGGTGCTGGAGACCTATCTCGAAGAGCTGGATCGAAGAGCTGCAGCGCATGAGCGGTGAATGATCACCACCCAGCAGGCCAAGCCTGCTGGGTGGTGATGTGGCCCTGCCTGGAAGCAGAGGGGCAGGGTCAGCCGGTTCGCGTTGCCGGGGCGGTGTCCACGGAAGCCTCACCGGCGGCGCCGAGGTCGGTGGCGATGGTCTCGCCCTGTTCCGCCCACAGCTGGCGCTCTTCTTCGCTGGCGCGCGGCGAGAACATCCCGGTCTGCGCATAGATCAGGCCGATCACCGGCGACAGCCAGCAGGCGAAGGCCAGCGGGATGTACAGCAGGTTCTCGATGTTACCCTCGGCGATGCCGAGCGCCAGGGCGCTGATCACGAAGGCGCCGCCGGCATTCCACGGAATCAGGGGGGAGACCAGGGTGCCGCCTTCCTCGACGGCGCGCGACAGGTTCAGAGTCGAATAGCCCATGCCGCGGTAGGTGGGGGCATACATGCGGCCGGGCAGGGCGATGGAGAGGTACGGGTCGCCGGCGACCAGGTTGGTGGACATCGAGGTCATCACCGCCGACGTCTGCAGGCCGGCGAAGCTGCGCACCTTGGTCATGATCGCGCGAATGATCGTCTCCAGGCAGCCGGTCTTTTCCAGCGCGCCACCGAAGCCCAGCGCGATGAGTACCAGCGAGATGGTCCACATCATCGACTGGATGCCGCCGCGGTTGAGCAGGCTGTCCATGGCGGCGATACCGGTATCGATGGAATACCCGTTGTTGGCATAGGTCAGCACGTCGTGCACGCCGACGCCCTGCACCAACATGGCCGTGACCGCACCGGCCAGAGCACCGGCGAACAGCGTCGGGATGGGCGGCATGCGCTTGACCGCAAGCGCGATCACCAAGACCGCCGGCAGCAGCAGCCAGGCGGAGATGGTGAAGTTCGCCTGCAGGGCGGTGGTGATGGCATCGATCCTGGCGAAGGAAGCCGTGCTGTCGTCGATCAGGGTGAAGCCCGCAATCAAATAGATGACGAAGGCGATGAGCATCGCCGGAACGGTGGTCGGCATCATGTTCTTGATGTGCGAGAAGACGTCCGTACCGGTAACCGCCGGGGCGAGATTGGTGGTATCCGACAGCGGTGAGACCTTGTCGCCGAAGAAGGCACCGGAGACCACCGCGCCGGCGGTCCAGTACATCGGGATGTCGAAGCCGGCGCCGATGCCCATCAGGGCCAGGCCCACCGTGCCGACGGTGCCCCAGGAGGTGCCCAGGGCCAGCGAGACGATCGAGCACAGCAACATGGCCGCGGCCAGGAAGATGGTCGGAGAGAGGATCGTCAGGCCATAGTAGATCAGAGTCGGCACCGTGCCGCTGGCGATCCATACGCCGATGATCATGCCGACGCAGATCAGTACCGAAACGGAGGGCAGCGACACGTGAATGACGTGGAAGATTCCCTCTTCGATCTGCTTCCAGCGGAATCCAAGTTTGACCCCCACCAGCGCCGTGATGGCCAGGCCGATCGCCAGCGGAATATGGGGAGTGAAATCACCGAAATAGAACAGCTGCACTGCCAATACCAGCAGTGTCAGGACGACGGGAGTCAGTGCCAGCGGCAGACTTGGCTGCTGGTACTGGCTGGGCGTTGAACTTTTCATCTTGGTTTACCCTTGGGACTTGAGTGCATTGTTTTTGGTTTGCTTGGGCGATCGAGCCCATTCCTGCTTTCAGCCGTCAGCGTTTCAGCTCAGCACTCTCAGGCATTGCCCTGTGTGGTAGAGCGTGAAGCCGCTTTCGTAGCCGGAGCTGCGCAGCGCTCTGGCCCGTATCGGCCGGGGTGTGCGAATCGGCAGGGGCAGGGCGTCGTCTTCACCGCTGATCAGGTATCGAGCAAAGCCCTTGCCCACCACGGTGCCGGTGGTGATGCCGCGTCCGTTGTAGCCGGAGACGCCGAGTACGCCTGGGGCGAGTTCGAAGAGGCGCAGCGTGTGATCGGGCGTGAAGCCGATGCGTCCCGTCCAGCTGCATTCCCACTCGACGCTGCCCAACTGGGGGAAATAGTGGCGCTGGATGCGGTTGGCCCAGCAGCGCAGGAAGGCGGCGGGCTTGCCTTCCCCCTTGCCGAGACTGCCGAGAATCAGCCGGCCTTCTGCATCGCGGCGGATGCTGCTCAGCACCATGCGGGTATCCCAGGCGCCCTGACGCCCCGGCAGGATCTCATCGGCAGCCTCGCCGGACAGCGGCCGGGAGGCGACCTGGTAGAAGTGGCCGACGAAGAAATGGCGGCGGACCTCGTTCCAGCGATCCTCGGTATAGGCATTGGTGGCAAGCACCAGGCGCTGGGCCTGGACGCTGCCGTGAGCGGTGGTGACCCGCCAGCCGTCTCCCGCCCGTGCGACGCCGGTGGCAGCGCTGTGGGTATGCAGGTGTGCGCCGGCCCTCTGTGCGGCACGTGCCAGGCCGCGGGTATAGGCGCTGGGGTTCAGGGTTCCGGCACGGTGGTCGAGCAGGGCGCGGTGGATGCGCCGGGTGCCCACGTGTTCCTGGCAGGCCGCTGCCTCGAGCAGCTCCACGGGAGCTCCACGTCGTTGCAGCTGCTCCGCTCGCCGCGCCAGTTCCTGCGCGCCGCTGCCGTTGTGTGCCAGGTGCAGAGTGCCGGTACGGGTCGCCTGGCACGCGATGCCGTGCCGCTCGATCAGCGAGAAGACGACCGCAGGGGCGCCACCGAGAATCGTGTTGGCGCGCTCGCCGACCTCCTCGCCAAGTACCTCACGGATATCATCCGGCGGAATCCACATCCCCGCATTGACGAGCCCGACGTTGCGTCCCGAAGCGCCGCTGGGGACGTCGCCCGCTTCGATCAGGGTCACGTCGACGCCAGCCTCGGCCAGGTGCAGGGCGGTGCTGAGACCGGTGATCCCGCCACCGATCACCAGCACATCGGTACGGTGATCGTCCTGCAGCATGGTCAGCTCCAGGGGCGGCTCCGGAGAGGTGTCGTGCCAGAGACAGCGTTCCTTCATTGTGCCTCCCGTACATGGAGGGGTGGGGAAGGCCTCGGCAAACCGCTGCGCCGAGGCCGAGGATGCCCTGCCGGTCAGTCGAACTTGATGCCCTGGGCGAGCGGCAGCTCCCTGGAGTAGTTCACGGTGTTGGTCTGGCGGCGCATGTAGCTCTTCCATACGTCGGAACCCGACTCGCGACCGCCGCCGGTCTCCTTCTCGCCGCCGAAGGCACCGCCGATCTCGGCGCCGCTGGGCCCGATGTTGACGTTGGCGATGCCGCAGTCGCTGCCCACCGCGGAGACGAAGGTTTCCGCCTCGCGCACGTCGGTGGTGAAGATGCAGGAGGAGAGGCCCTGGGGTACGTCGTTGTTGAGCGCGATGGCCTCGTCGAGGGTTTCGTAGCCGATCACGTAGAGGATCGGGGCGAAGGTTTCGTGGCGTACCAGGTCGTTCTGACCTGCGACCTCGACGATGGCCGGCGCCACGTAGTAACCCTCGGGATACTGCTCGGCAAGCTGGCGCTGGCCGCCGTATACCTCGGCACCCTGTTCGCGGGCTTCGGTCAGCACCGCCTGCATGGTGTCGAAGGCCTGACGATCGATCAGCGGGCCGATCAGGTTGCCGGCGAGCGGGTCGCCGATACTGATGCCGGCATAGGCCTGCTTGAGCCGGGCGACGACCTCTGTCTTGATGGAGCGATGCACGACCAGGCGGCGCAGCGTGGTGCAGCGCTGGCCGGCGGTGCCCACCGCCGAGAACAGGATGGCGCGCACGGCCATGTCCAGATCTGCGCTGGGCGTTAGGATCATGGCATTGTTGCCGCCCAGTTCGAGGATGCTGCGACCGAAGCGGGCGGCCACGCGCGGCCCCACTTCGCGGCCCATGCGCGTGCTGCCTGTGGCGCTGATCAGGGGAACCCTGGGGTCGTCGGTCAGCTGCTCGCCGGCGGCACGCTCGCCGATGATCACCTGGCTGAGGTGCTGAGGCGCGTCATCGCCGAACTCGGCCATGGCGCGTTCGAGCAGCGCCTGGCAGGCCAGGGCGGTGAGAGGGGTCTTCTCGGAGGGCTTCCACAGCAGGCTGTCGCCGCACACCAGGGCCAGCGCCGCATTCCAGGCCCAGGGGGCGACCGGAAAGTTGAAGGCGGTGATCAACCCGACCGGGCCGAGCGGGTGCCAGCTCTCGCGCATGTGGTGCCCGGGGCGCTCGGAGGCGATGGTCAGGCCATAGAGCTGGCGGGATTGCCCAACGGCGAGATCGCAGATGTCGATCATCTCCTGCACTTCACCGAGCCCTTCCTGGAGGATCTTGCCGCACTCCCAGGTGACCAGTGCGCCCAGGTCCTCCTTGTGGCGGCGCAGCTGATCGCCGAACAGGCGCACCAGTTCGCCGCGACGCGGGGCGGGTACCTGGCGCCAGGCTTCGAAAGCGCGCTGCGCGTTGGCGATGGCCGTGTCGACCTCCGCCGGGGTGGCCGTTCGCACACGGCCGATCTCGCTACCGTCGATGGGGGTGGCGACCGCGATATCGCCGTTCCGGTACTGCTCAGGCGCCACGCCGAGGCGCTGCATCAGGGAGTCGATCATTCTTTCTCCTATCGTTATCATACGAGAATGTCGTGGCATCCAGTATCGCTACCGCTGTCGAGCGGCAACAAGCGACGATTACGACACACGTCATTCCTTAATTTCATGCAGGCGGGCTGAATGAGTCGTCGACACCTTCCCTCTCTGGCCGGGCTGCAATGCTTCGAGGCAGCGGCCCGCCACCTGAGTTTCACCCGTGCGGCGGACGAGCTGAGCCTGACCCAGAGTGCTGTGAGCAAGCAGGTCGCTCAACTGGAGTCGATCCTGGAGCACCCGCTGTTCCGGCGCATCCGTCGGCGCCTGCACCTTACCCCCGAGGGTGCGATCTACTTGGGCGAGGCACGCAAGATCCTGGCCCAGTTGGAGATGTCGACGCGCTACATGCAGTCCTACGGTGGGGAGGCGGACGTGCTCAACGTGGCGACCCTGCCCACCTTCGGGGCGCGTTGGCTGATCCCGAGGCTCAACGGTTTCCGCTTTCGCCACCCCAACATCAACCTCAACATCAGCAATCGTGTCGAGCCGTTCGACATGCAGCAGGAGCGGGTGGAGGTGGCGTTCTTCTTCGGCCACGGGGCCTGGCCCAAGGCCGAGTGCATCAAGTTGCTCGAGGAGGAGATGGTGCCGGTCTGCTCACCCCAGGCACTGGCGGGCAAGAAGGTGGAGGAGCCGCTGGCGCTGACGCGGCTGGTACTGCTGCAGAGTGCCACCCGACCCGAGGCATGGCACGACTGGTTCGATGCCCAGGGCCAGTACACCGAGCACAGCTACCATGGGCCGCGTTTCGACACCTTCTATATGGCGCTGCGTGCGGCGCAGGCCGGCTGCGGTGTGGCCCTGGTGCCGCGCTTCCTGGTCGACGAGGAGATCGACGAGGGCAAGCTGGTGGTGCCCTGGCCGTTCAGCCTGAAGAGCCGGGATGCCTATTACATGGCCTACCCGGAGCACATGGCCGAGCTCTACAAGGTGCGCGCCTTCATCGACTGGATACGCGAGCGCATCGACTGAGCCGGAAGCGTCGGCACCAACGCAAGCACCCCTGCCGGGGCAGGGGTGCTGTGGTCGTCACGCTGAAGTCGACGAAGGATCAGGCCAGACCCAGCTCGTGAGTGGCTTCCTCGCGCATCTTGAACTTCTGGATCTTGCCAGTGACGGTCATTGGGAACTCGTCGACGAACTTCACGTAACGCGGGATCTTGTAGTGGGCAATCTTGCCCTTGCAGAACTCCTTGAGCTCGTCGGCGTTGAGCTTCTGGCCTTCACCGAGCTTGACCCAGGCCATCACCTCCTCGCCGTACTTCTCGTCGGGCACGCCGATCACCTGCACGTCGGAGATGGCCGGGTGGGTGTAGAGGAAGTCCTCGATCTCCCGCGGGTAGATGTTCTCACCGCCGCGAATGATCATGTCCTTGATGCGGCCGACGATGGCGATGTAGCCCTCCTCGTCCATGGTCGCCAGGTCGCCGGTGTGCATCCAGCCGGCGCTGTCGATGGACTTGGCAGTAGCTTCCTCGTTGTTCCAGTAACCCAGCATCACGCTGTAGCCGCGGGTGCACAGCTCGCCGGTCTCGCCGCGCGGCACCACTGCGCCGGTTTCGGGGCTGACCAGCTTGACCTCCAGATGGGGATGGATGGTGCCCACCGTGGTCACGCGCTTCTCCAGCGGGGCGTCGGTCTTGGTCTGGGTGCTGACCGGGCTGGTTTCGGTCATGCCATAGCAGATGGTGACGTCCTCCATGTGCATCTTGTCGATGACCTTGCGCATCACTTCGATGGGGCAGATCGAACCGGCCATGATGCCGGTGCGCAGGGTGGAGAGGTCGTACTGGGCGAAGTTGGGGTGCTCCAGCTCGGCTATGAACATGGTCGGCACACCGTAGAGCGCCGTGGCCTTTTCGTCGGACACCGCCTTGAGCGTGGCTTCCGGGTCGAAGCCGTCGCCCGGGTAGATCATGGTGGCGCCGTGGGTCACGCAGCCCAGGTTGCCCATCACCATGCCGAAGCAGTGGTAGAGCGGTACCGGGATCACCAGGCGGTCCTTCTCGGAAAAGCCCATGGAGCGGGCAACGAAGAAGCCGTTGTTGAGGATGTTGTGGTGAGAGAGGGTGGCGCCCTTGGGTGCTCCGGTGGTACCCGAGGTGTACTGGATGTTGATCGGCTCGTCGAACTGCAGCGTGGCCTGGATCTCGGCCAGGTGCTCGTCCGAAACCTCGTCGGCATGGGCCAGCATGCTCTGCCAGCTGAACATGCCGGTCAGGGCGCGGTCGGCGTCGAGGCACACCACACGCTTGAGTTCGGGCAGCTTGGCGGCCGAGAAGGTTGACGGGGCGCCTTCTCGCAGCTCGGGCGCCAGCTCTGCCAGCGTGGCCACGTAGTCGGAGGTCTTGAACTTGCCCTGCAGGATCAGCGTCGAGGCGCCGGACTGCTTGAGCGCGTATTCCAGCTCATGGGTGCGATAGCTGGGGTTGATGTTGACCAGAATGGCGCCGATCTTGGCCGTGGCGAACTGGGTAATGGTCCACTCGGCACAGTTGGGCGACCAGATGCCGACCCGGTCGCCTTTCTTCACGCCCAGCGCGAGCATGGCTCGTGCCGCCTGATTCACCGCCTGCTGCAGCTCCTTCCAGGTGTAGCGCAGCCCCTGATGCAGGCTCAGCAGGGCCTCGCCGTCGGGGAAGCGTGCCACCGTTGCGTCGAAGCAGTCGCCAATGGTCTCGCCTTTCAGCGGGGTATCGCTGATGCCGCTGACGTAGCTGTTCGGGGCGCGTTGTTGAAGTGCTTGGCGTGTCATCGTGTTACCCGTCTTGTTGTGGCAGTTGGAGTCGGTTGACGATGGGCGGGTACTGACATGTCAGCCCGCCCTGAATTCGACGTGGCTTGGGCGCAAGAGGGCAGTCGGGCGTGCTAGCTCTGGTCGAGGCGTTCCAGCACTTCCCTGGCCCGCATCTCGACGTCGTCGAGTTCACGCTGCATCAGGCGGATGTCCTCGAGCTGGCGCTCCATGTTGCTGCGCTTGTCGGCGAGGATCTCCAGCAGCCGCTTGAGCTGCCTGGCGTTGCCGTCGGGCATGGCGTCGTACATCTCGATGACTTCGCGAATCTCGGCCAGCGAGAAGCCCAGGCGCTTGCCGCGTAGGGTGAGCTTGAGACGAACGCGGTCCTTCTCGTGGTAGATACGGGTCTGGCCGCGACGCTCCGGCGCCAGCAACCCTTCCTGCTCATAGAAACGGATGGTGCGCGGCGTCACCTCGAACATCCGGGCCAGCTCGCCGATGGAATAGGTACGACGCTGTCGCGTCAGGCTGCCGTTGGCCGGGGAACTGACTTCCGCTTTGGATATGTTCATCGTTGTTTTCCTATGAGTTGGGCGGGCCGTCTTGCAGTGTCCCTCCACATAACCGCAACACTAGACGACGTTGACGTTAACGTAAAGTGGTTGTCGACCAAGGGATGTATGCGATAAAACCTAGCAAGTGCTAGGTTGGTTGGCATAAGCTCGGCCTTGAAGGCCGTGCAAGCCAGCTGCTGCTGGAAGTGCGCTACGCCAAATATCTTGAGGAACCGCAATGGAATTCTCCCTAACCGACGATCAGAGGGCGCTGGTCCAGGCCGCCGCCGATTTTTCGCAGGCAGAGCTGGCCGACCACGCCGCCGAATGGGACGCTACCTCGCATTTTCCTGTCGACGTCATACGCCGGGCCGGCGAGGCGGGTTTCCTCGGCATCTACATCCCCGAAGAGCGCGGCGGGCTTGGTTTGTCGCGCCTGGATGCCTCGCTGATCTTCGAGCAGCTCTCCCAGGGCTGCATCGCCACCACCGCCTATCTTACCATTCACAACATGGTGGCCTGGATGGTGGCCAGCTGGGGCAGCGACGAACTTCGGGAAACCTGGGTCGAGCGCCTGATCAGCGGCGAGTGCCTGGGTTGCTACTGCCTGACCGAGCCGGGTTCCGGGTCGGATGCCGCCAGCCTGCGTACCAAGGCCGTGCGCGAGGGCGATGAGTATGTGATCTCCGGCTCCAAGATGTTCATCTCCGGCGCCGGCGCCAACGACATGCTGGTGGTCATGGCGCGCACGGGCGCGCCCGACAGCGGTGCCGGTGGCGTGTCGGCGATTCTGGTGCCGGCGGACGCTGCGGGTATCGAATACGGCAAGAACGAAGAGAAGATGGGCTGGAAGAGCCAGCCCACCCGGCTGATCAGCTTCGACGGCGTGCGCGTGCCGGTCGGCAACCTGCTGGGCGAGGAAGGCCAGGGCTTCAAGTTGGCCATGAAGGGGCTTGACGGCGGTCGGCTCAATATTGCCAGCTGTTCGCTGGGGGCCGCGCAGCACGCCTTGACCCTGGCGCGCAACTACCTGCAGGAGCGCAAGCAGTTCGGCCGCGAGCTGGCCCACTTCCAGGCGCTGCAGTTCAAGCTGGCCGACATGGCCACCGAGCTGACGGCGGCCCGGTTGATGGTGCGACATGCCGCCTGGCGGCTCGATCAGGGCGATCCGGAGGCCACCGCGTACTGCGCCATGGCCAAGCGCTTTGCCACCGACATGGGCTTCAACGTCTGCAACGAAGCGCTGCAGCTGCATGGCGGATATGGTTACCTGAGAGAGTTCCCCCTGGAGCGCATGGTGCGCGACACCCGCGTGCATCAGATCCTCGAGGGTACCAACGAGATCATGCGTGTCATCGTGGCCCGTCGTCTGCTGACGGACGGCACGATCGAAGCGCTTCAGCAATGACAAGGAGAAAGCAGGCATGACGGACCTTGCGGTCATCTTCGATGAGCTGCCGACCCGGGATGGAGGAAGAGTCGGCATCGCTACCCTCAATGCACCGAAGTCGCTCAATGCCCTGTCGCTGGATATGGCCCGCCAGCTGGATGCCAAGCTGCAGGCTTGGGCGGTGGATCGCAGCATCGTGGCGGTATGGCTCGAGGGCAGCGGCGAGAAGGCGTTCTGTGCCGGTGGCGACGTGGTGGCACTGTACCGCTCGATGACCGAAGAGGGGGAAAATCGCGGTGCCGGCCGCGACAGCCTCTTTGCCGAAACCTACTTCACCACGGAATATCGCCTCGACTACCGCATCCATCGCTACCCCAAGCCGATCCTGGTGTGGGGCGACGGCATCGTCATGGGCGGCGGCCTGGGGCTCATGGCCGGCGCTGCTCGTCGTCTGGTGACCGAGACCACGCTGATCGCCATGCCCGAGATCACCATCGGCCTCTATCCGGACATCGGCGCAAGCTGGTTTCTCAACCGCATGCCGCCGGGCGTGGGGGCCTATCTCGGCCTCACCGGCGCTCAGCTCAACGCCCGCGATGCGCTCGACCTGGGCCTGGCCGATCACTTCGTGCCGCGGGAGCGGCGTAGCGAATTGCTCGAGGCGCTGGGGGCGGCCGACTACGGCACGCGCAGCCGGCGCGACCTGCAGGCCGGCGTGCAGGGTGTGCTCGACGAGTTCGAGGCGCGCCAGCAGGCGCCTGCCGCTCAGGTGTGGCCGCTGCTCGATCACGTTCAGGCATTGACGGCCCAGATCGATGCGCCAGCGGCCGTGCGTCGCATCCTCGCGGACGCCCGTGACGACGCCTGGCTTGCGGCCAACCGCAAGCGACTGGAAGCGGGCAGTCCGCTGAGCGCTCATCTGGTGTGGCGCATGCTGGAACGCCACCGGCATACCAGCCTGGCCGACGCCTTCCGTGACGAGTTGAACCTCTCGGTGCAGTGCTGTCGCCGTGGAGACGTCGCCGAAGGCGTTCGCGCGCTGCTGATCGACAAGGACAGGAACCCCAAGTGGCAGCACGCCAACGTCGACGACGTTCCCGAAGCGGACCTTCTGGCGCTGCTCGAGCCGCTGTGGAGCATAGAGGAGCATCCGCTGCGCGATCTCGACAGCGGCGAGCGGGTACGCTGACCGATACCCGTACTCTCACCACGACATGACGCAATTACGCCATAACGACAATCAGGAGCAGCTCGCATGAAAATCGCCTTCATCGGCCTGGGCAACATGGGTGCCCCGATGGCCCACAACCTGGTCAAGGCCGGCCATGAGGTCAGTGTCTTCGACCTCGTCGATGTCGCCATGAAGCATCTGGAGAGTGCCGGGGCGCGTGCCTGCGCCAGCGCACAGAGCGCGGCCAGCGGGGCCGAGGTCGTGATCTCCATGCTGCCAGCCGGCCAGCACGTGCGTCGTCTCTATCTCGGCCGTGACGACTCTCCGGGCCTGTTCGATGCCCTGGAGGGCAAGCCACTGATCATCGACGCCTCCACCATCTCGCCGGAAGATGCCCGTGCGGTGGGCGCGGGTGCCGAACAGCGTGGCCTGACCTACCTCGATGCGCCGGTTTCCGGCGGTGTGGGCGGCGCTCAGGCCGGCACTCTGACCTTCATCGTCGGTGGCAGCCAGGCCGGCTTCGAGCAGGCCAGGCCGGTGCTGGAAGCGATGGGCAAGAACATCTTCCATGCCGGTGAAGTGGGTGCCGGCCAGGTCGCCAAGATCTGCAACAACATGCTGCTCGGCATTCTCATGAGCGGTACCGCCGAAGCGCTGGCGCTGGGGGTCAAGAACGGCCTCGACCCGGCCGTGCTCTCCGAGATCATGAAGCAGAGCAGCGGCGGCAACTGGGCGCTCAACGTCTACAATCCGTGGCCCGGCGTGATGCAAGGCTCCGCCGCCTCGCGCGACTACCAGGGCGGCTTCCTCACCGATCTGATGGCCAAGGATCTCGGGCTGGCGTGGGAGCTGGCACTGGGCTGCAAGGCCACGGTGCCAATGGGCTCCCAGGCGCGCAACCTGTTCGCGCTGCATGCGGCCCAAGGCAACGGCGGTCTCGACTTTTCCAGTATTCAGAAGCTTTACCGCGCGGGCGAATAGGGTCTGGCGAATAGCTTCTACTTCGCTTTGGCACCGACCCTGGAAGCGGGCACAATCTTGTGCCCGCTTCTGGTTTCCGAGGCTTCATGACATCCACTTCCCCACGTTCCGGCTCCGGCGAACGCCGCCCCATGCGCCGTGAGCTGCTCGAAGGTCCCATTGCCCTGACCCTGCTGCGCAAGTGTCTGCCGGTGGTGGGCGGCATGCTTGCTATGATGAGCTTCAACCTGGTGGACACCTGGTTCATCGCACGGCTGGGAGCGGAGCCGCTGGCGGCGGTGTCGTTCACCTTCCCGGTGGTGTTCGCGGTGATCAGTCTCGCCATCGGCCTGGGTATCGGCACCTCGGCAGTGGTGGCGCGACTGCTGGGGCGGGGCGCTCACGACACGGTGCGGCGCAGGGCCACCGATGCCGCGCTGCTGGCACTGGCGGTCGGTGTGCTGCTGAGCGTGCTGGGGCTGGCCACCCTCGAGCCGCTATTCCGCTTGCTTGGCGCCGACGCCGCACTCATGCCGCATATCCATGACTACATGGGCATCTGGTACCTGGGCGCAGCGGCGCTGATCGTGCCGCGGGTGCTCAACAGCGTGCTGCGTGCTCAGGGCAACACCCTGATACCCGGGCTGATGATGGCCTTGGCGGCACTGCTCAACGGCTTGCTCGACTGGCTGCTGATCTTCGGCGTGGGGCCGCTGCCGGCGCTCGGTGTGCAGGGCGCAGCCCTGGCCACGGTGCTGAGCTGGTGCGCCATGACCGCAGCGCTGTTCTGGCAGCGCGAGCTGCGCGAGTGTCTCGACCTGCGCCATCTCACGCCGAGCGGGCTGATGGAATCGTGGCGCGAGCTGGGCCGCATTGCCGTGCCGGCGGCGATCACCAGCGTGTTTACGCCGCTGGCCCTGGCGCTGGTGACGCGCATCGTCGCCGGTCATGGCCACCATGCGGTAGCGGGCTACGGCGTGGGCACACGTATCGAGGCCATCGCCCAGATCGGCGTGCTGGCGCTTTCGATGACGCTGCCGCCACTGGTCAGCCAGAATGCCGGGGCAGGGCAGCACGAGCGCGTACGGCGGGCCATCTTCGGCTGCTTCGTCTTCGTCCTGGTGTGGCAGTTGGGCATCTGGCTGTTGCTGCAGCTGCTGGCGCCCTGGCTCGTCGCCAGCTATTCCCCGGGCGGCGAGATGAGCGAGGTGCTGAGAAGCTTTCTGTGGTGGGTGCCGCTGGGCCTGGGCGCCCAAGGCGTCGTGATCCTGGCGGTGTCGTCGTTCAATGCGCTGCACGAGCCGGCCCGGGCCATGCGACTCTCAGTGGTTCGGCTGTTCCTGCTGACGGTGCCGCTGGCGTGGCTGGGCGGCGTGCTGGGCGGTGTCGAGGGCATCTTCATCGGGTTATTCCTCGCCAACGTGGCGGTGGGGCTGGTGGCTTGGGGTGCGCTGTGTCGACGTCTCGCCACTATGACCGTTGCGCCGCAGGATGCCGGCTCGGTGCGGCCAAAAGTGTAAGGAATAGAGTGAAAAGGGACTTGGCTTTCCGGTTGCTTTGCTCTACATTCGATGAAAATGTAGATATTTCGTCAGGAGAGCCGCCATGAGCAAGATCACCCCCGTGACCTGGGAAGACCCCTTCCGCCTGATCGACCAGCTCGATGAAGACGAGCGCATGGTCCATCAGACCGCCCACGACTACTGCCAGGACAAGCTGATGCCGCGGGTGCTCGAGGCCAACCGCCACGAGCGCTTCGACCGCGAGATCATGAACGAGATGGGCGAGCTGGGCCTGCTCGGCGCCACCATCGACGGCTACGGCTGTGCCGGCATGAACTACGTCAGCTACGGCCTGATCGCCCGTGAAGTGGAGCGCGTCGACTCCGGCTACCGCAGCGCCATGAGCGTGCAGTCGAGCCTGGTGATGTACCCCATTCACGCCTTCGGCAGTGAAGCCCAGCGCGATAAGTACCTGCCCAAGCTGGCCACCGGCGAGTGGGTGGGATGCTTCGGTCTCACCGAGCCGGATCACGGCTCCGACCCGGGCGGCATGTCCACCCGTGCCACCCGCACCGAGAACGGCTGGCGGCTCAATGGCACCAAGAGCTGGATCACCAACTCGCCCATCGCCGACGTGTTCGTGGTGTGGGCCAAGGATGACGAGGGCGTGATCAACGGCTTCATCCTCGAGAAGGGCATGCAGGGGCTCTCGGCACCCAAGATCGAGGGCAAGTTCAGCCTGCGTGCCTCAATCACCGGCCAGATCGCCATGCAAGATGTCGAGGTGTCGGACGACCAGCGCCTGCCGGGCGTGACCGGCCTCAAGGGCCCGTTCTCGTGTTTGAACCGCGCCCGCTTCGGCATCGCCTGGGGCAGCATGGGAGCCGCCGAGGCGTGCTGGCACGCCGCTCGTCAGTACACATTGGATCGCAAGCAGTTCGGTCGCCCGCTGGCCGCCAACCAGCTGATCCAGAAGAAGCTCGCCGACATGCAGACCGAGATCGCACTGGGCTTGCAGGCGGCGCTGCGCGTCGGCCGCATGATCGACGCGGGCCAGCTGGTGCCGGAGGCGATCTCGCTGATCAAGCGCAACAACTGTGGCAAGGCGCTGGACATCGCCCGGGTGGCGCGTGACATGCACGGTGGCAACGGCATCGCCGACGAGTACCACGTGATTCGCCACATGATGAACCTCGAGGCAGTGAACACCTACGAAGGCACTCACGACGTTCACGCGCTGATTCTCGGCCGTGCACAGACCGGCATCCAAGCCTTCGTAAATTGAGCTGGTGTCAAGGAGTGCAAGCATGAGTCGACCGCTGGAAGGCATCACGGTGCTTGACATGTCGCGGGTGCTGGCCGGCCCCTGGGCCGGTCAGTTGCTCGCCGACCTCGGGGCTAGGGTGATCAAGATCGAGCATCCCGAGCGCGGCGACGACACCCGCGGCTGGGGGCCGCCGTGGCTGGCCGAGGATGACGAGACCGAGCGGGTGGCGGCCTATTTCCTGTGCGCCAACCGCGGCAAGCAGTCGCTGGCGGTGGACGTCGCCAGTGAGCGGGGCCAGGCGCTGATCCGCCAGCTCGCCGCCGGCGCCGACGTCATGCTGGAGAATTTCAAGGTTGGCGGCCTGGCCAAGTACGGCCTCGACTACGCCAGCCTGAAGGCGCTCAATCCGCGCCTGATCGGCTGCTCCATCACTGGCTTCGGCCAGGATGGCCCTTATGCGCACCGCGCCGGCTACGACTTCATGATTCAGGCCATGGGCGGCTTGATGAGCATCGGCGGCGAGCCCGACGGCATGCCGATGAAGACCGGCGTGGCGATCACCGACGTGATGACCGGGCTCTACGCCACCATCGGCGTGCTTTCCGCCCTGCACGAGCGCGAGCGAACCGGGCAGGGGCGGCACGTGGACGTGGCGCTGCTCGACGTGCAGGTGGCGGCGCTCGCCAACCAGGCGCTCAATGCCCTGGTCGGCGGGGTCTCGCCCGAGCGCCACGGCAACGCCCACCCCAACATCGTGCCTTACCAGGCCTTTGCCTGTGCCGATGGGCATCTGGTGCTCACCGTGGGTAACGACGCCCAGTTCTCACGCCTGGCCGAGCTGCTGGGCCACCCCGAATGGGCTCTGGATCCGGCCTATGCCACCAATGCCGCCCGGGTGGGCAGCCGCGCGGAGCTGGTACCGCTGATCCAGGCGATCTTCCTCACCCGTAGGCGCGACGAGTGGCTGGCCGAGCTGGAGAAACGGGGCATTCCCGCCGGGCCGATCAACACCATTGCCGAGGTGTTCGACGACCCCCAGGTGAAGCACCGTGGCATGCAGCGCACGCTCCAACGCGGCGATCTCGAGGTGCCTCAAGTCGCCTGTCCGCTGCGCTTCGACAATGAGCCCGCACTGAGCGAGGTCGCGCCGCCTAGGCTGGGCCAGGACAGCGACGCGATACTCGCCGAGATGGGCCTGACCGTCGAGGACATCGCCCGCCTGCGGCGCGAAGGCATCGTGCGCTGAGCGGCAGTTTCAGGAGAATGGCAGTATCAGGATCGGTCGGCAGGCAGCGGGGCGCAGTCGCCCCGCGACCGGCCGCCATCGCGCAATCCCAGGGTGCCGACGCCGGGCAGCTTGACCCCGAGCGCTGCCGGATCGATGCCTAGCACCAGTCCGCCGATGTTGAGCTCCAATCCTTCTCTCAGCCCCGCCGCGGCACCGAGCACGCCGGCCAGCGACAGCTGCACGCCGGTACCGCTGGGGGTCGCTGCCAGTACGCTCCCGCCCAGGTAGTCCTTGCCGATGGCGCTGGAGGGCAGCGCCACGTCCAGCTCCGGTACTTCGCGAATCAGCCAGGCCACGAAGGTGTTGCTGTTGGGGCCCGGCCAGGCGCGATAGTGCTCACGATAGGGATACTCGGGCAGCAACGCTTCGATTCGCGCGATGGCGCTTTCGGCCTCGCTGCCGCACAGAGTGGCGTGCAGAGTCGGCTGGCTGCCAAACCAGGCGCGGTCGGGCGTGCCGGCGCGCGAGGCGAGGGCGGGGCGGCCCCAGCCGGTCACTTGGTGCAGGGTGTAGCTGTCGGCGTTCTCCGGTTTGGTGGCCACCCAGGCGTGCACGGCGAAGATGCCGCGCCAGTTGAAGGCGCGGGCCGAGTAGACCTGCACCACGGCAGCGGGGGTCTCGCTTGGTACTGGGGCCAGTCCTGCGATGGTGCGGTCGGCGCTGCGCCAGTCACCGCGGGTATCGATGCCACCGAACTGCCACATGTAGAGTGGCCCACCGATCAGCAGCAACATCAGGAGCAGCAGCCCCAGAGACAGATTGCGCATGGTGCGTCGGGTCTCAGCGCGGCGAGAAGCGCCGAGTGAGTCCCGTCTCGGCGATCATGCGGGTGGAAATCTCCTCTACCGAGAAGCGTGTGGTGTCGATGAAGGGAATGTGCATCTGACGGTAGAGTCCTTCCGCCTGCTCCACTTCCTGTACGCACTGGTCAAGCGAGCTGTAGCGGCTGTTGGGCCGCCGCTCATGGCGAATGGCGGCCAGCCGGCGCGGGTCGATGGTCAGCCCGAACAGCTTGTGGCGGTGCTTGGCGAGGGCGGGAGGCAGCTTGAGGTTGCCGTCCTCGTCCTGGTCGTCCTCCGTGAGGGGGTAGTTGGCGGCACGAATGCCGAACTGCAGCGCCAGGTAGAGCGATGTAGGCGTCTTGCCGCAGCGCGACACGCCGACCAGGATCACGTCGGCCTGATCGTACTGGTGGGTGCGGGCACCGTCGTCGTTGTCCAGGGCGAAGTGAACCGAGTGGATGCGGTCCATGTAGACCTCGTCCTTGCCGATGGAGTGGGTGCGCCCCACGGTGTAGCTCGAGTGGGTGCCGAGTTCCTGCTCAAGCGGTTTGAGGAAGGTCGAGAAGATATCCACCTTGAAGCCCGGGGCGCGGCGAATCACCTCGCGGATAGACTCGTCGACGATGGTGTCGATGATGATCGGCTCCTCACCGTCGCGTACCGCCGTGGCCTCGATGATATCGACCAGGGTGCGGGCCTTGTCGAGGGAGTCGATATAGGGCTTGGTCAGCATGCGCAGCTCGACGTTCTCGAACTGTGCCAGCAGGCTACGGCCCAGGCTCTCGGCGGTGATGCCGGTGCCGTCGGAAATGAAGAAGGCGGTGCGAGGCATGTCGTCGGCGCTATTCGTTGTGTAGGAAGCTCCATTGTCCGGGCTACCGAGCGTGGCGGCAAGGTGTCGCTTAGCGGCTCAGGGTGCAGCTTGACTACAGGAATCGGCCAAATCGAGCCGTTGTTGTAAAAAACCTCCAGTGACTTCGATGTTAGACCAATGGCGAATATGGCCGCTTGCGTTTAAGGTGGGCAGCATTGCGCTTTTCGCCTGAACAGCGGGTGCGAAAGCCTTGGCAACGAAGATTCAAGGGGGTTACGTGGAAGATTACATCCTGTGGTTCGATCAGCTCGGCATGGACGACGTCGAACGTGTGGGCGGCAAGAACGCCTCGTTGGGCGAGATGATCTCGAACCTGTCGGGGGCCGGTGTCACTGTCCCGGGAGGCTTTGCCACCACTGCACATGCTTACCGCGAATTCCTGGCCCACGAAGGGCTCAATGAGCGTATCAACCAGGCCCTGGCGCGGCTCGACGTCGACGACGTCAACGAGCTGGCCCGGGTCGGCGCCGAGATCCGTCAGTGGGTGATCGACACCCCGCTGCCGCCGACCTTCGAGACGCATCTGCGTACGGCCTACGACAAGCTGGCCAGTCAGCATCCCAACCTCAAGGTGGCGGTGCGCAGCTCGGCTACCGCCGAGGACCTGCCCGATGCCTCCTTCGCCGGTCAGCAGGAAACCTTCCTCAACATCGAAGGCTTCGACAACGTCAAGCGCGCCGTGCACGAGGTGTTCGCCTCGCTGTTCAACGACCGTGCCATCTCTTACCGCGTGCATCGCGGCTATGCCCACGAGAACGTGGCGCTGTCGGCCGGTATCCAGAAGATGGTGCGCTCCGAGACCGGCGCTTCCGGCGTCATGTTCACCCTCGATACTGAGTCGGGCTATCGCGATGCGGTGTTCGTCACCGCCTCTTGGGGGCTGGGTGAGACGGTGGTGCAGGGCTCGGTCAACCCCGACGAATTCTACGTGCACAAGTCCACTCTGGCGGCCGGCCGGCCGGCGGTGCTGCGTCGCAATCTCGGCTCCAAGCTGATCAAGATGGTATACGGTGAGGACGCCAGCGCCGGCAAATCGGTCTCCACCGTGGACGTGCCGCTCAAGGACCGTGCCCGCTTCTGTATCAGTGACGACCAGGTGATGGCCCTGGCGCGTCAGGCGGTCACCATCGAGGAGCATTACCAGCGTCCGATGGACATCGAGTGGGCGCTGGACGGCGACGACGGCGAGCTCTACATCGTCCAGGCGCGTCCGGAGACCGTGGTCTCCCAGCAGGAGGGCGGCAAGCTCGAGCGCTTCCACCTCAAGGAGAAGGGGCGCACCCTGGTCGACGGTCGTGCCATCGGCCAGCGCATCGGCCGTGGCACGGTCAAGATCGTGTTTACCCCGGAGGAGATGGACAAGGTCAACGCCGGCGACGTGTTGGTCACCGACATGACCGATCCCGACTGGGAGCCGATCATGAAGCGCGCCTCGGCCATCGTCACCAACCGCGGCGGCCGTACCTGCCACGCGGCGATCATCGCCCGTGAGCTCGGCATCCCCGCCGTGGTCGGCTGTGGCGATGCCACCGAAGTGCTGGCAGACGGCCGCGACGTCACGGTCTCCTGCGCCGAGGGCGATACCGGCCACGTCTACGAAGGCCTGCTGGACTACGACCGCCGCGTCACCAGCGTCGACGCGATGCCCGAGATCCCGTTCAAGATCATGATGAACGTGGGTAATCCGGACCGCGCCTTCAGCTTCGCCAGCCTGCCCCATGCCGGCGTCGGCCTGGCGCGCCTGGAGTTCATCATCAATCGCATGATCGGCGTGCACCCCAAGGCGCTGCTCGAATACGACACACTGCCGCTGGATCTGCAGCAGACCATCAACCTGCGCACCGCCGGCTATGCCAGCCCCGTGGACTTCTATGTCGACAAGCTGGTCGAAGGCATCTCGACCCTGGCGGCGGCGTTCCATCCGCAGCGGGTGATCGTGCGTCTTTCCGACTTCAAGTCGAACGAATACGAGAACCTGATCGGCGGCAAGCTCTATGAGCCGGGCGAAGAGAATCCCATGCTCGGGTTCCGCGGCGCCTCGCGCTACGTTTCCGATGCCTTCCGTCCGTGCTTCGAGCTCGAGTGCAAAGCCCTCAAGTACGTGCGTGACGAGATGGGGCTCGACAACATCGAGATCATGGTGCCCTTCGTGCGTACCACCGAAGAGGCCCGTGAGGTCGTCGAGCTGATGGCCGCCAACGGGCTCAAGCGCGGCGACAATGGGCTCAAGGTGATCATGATGTGCGAGCTGCCGGCCAACGCGCTGCTGGCGGAGGAGTTCCTAGAGCACTTCGATGGCTTCTCGATCGGTTCCAATGACCTGACTCAGCTCACCCTCGGTCTGGATCGCGACTCCGGCATCGTGGCTCATCTGTTCGACGAGCGAAACCCGGCGGTCAAGCGACTGCTGGCCATGGCCATCCAGGCCTGCAAGGCCCAGGGCAAGTACGTCGGCATCTGCGGTCAGGGCCCCTCCGATCACCCCGATCTGGCCAAATGGCTGATGGAACAGGGCATCGATTCGGTGTCCCTGAACCCCGATGCTGTGCTGGAAACCTGGTTCATGCTGGCGGGGGAAACGCTGGCCTAGGCAAAGCGTACTTAGGTTACAAACTGACCCGATTGAGCTCTCTCAATCGGGTCTTTTTTCGCCTATGCTTACACCTCTTACATGGAGTTACCGAGGGGCTATTTTTCATGGATATGCGCTCTGTCTTCCCCCGACGCTGGTTGGCCTGCGTCGTTTCATCGTGCGCGCTGGGCCTGCCGTTGCTGGCATCCGCCGAGACGGCGTTTCAGTACGAGGCACCCGCCATCGCGCCGGAGTCGGCGTCCGGCTACAGCGAGAAGCCCGGCTGGGCCACCGAGCGTTTTGCCGTGGCGGCAGCCAACCCTCTGGCCACCGACGCCGGCTATCAGGTCCTCAGGGCGGGTGGCTCGGCAGTGGATGCCGCCATCGCCGTGCAGATGGTACTGACCCTGGTCGAGCCACAGTCGAGCGGCATCGGCGGCGGAGCCTTCCTGATGCACTACGATGGTAGCGAGGTAAAGGCCTACGACGGTCGCGAGACAGCCCCGCGGGCGGCCAGCGAGTCGCTGTTCCTGAATGGCGAAGGCGAGCCGCTCGAGTTCATGGAGGCGGCAGCCAGTGGGCTCTCGGTCGGCGTGCCGGGCACCGTGCGCATGCTGGAGAAGGCGCATGAACGCCATGGCAAGCTGCCCTGGGCGGAGCTGTTCGGCCCGGCCATCACCCTGGCAGAGGAGGGTTTCGAGGTCAGCCCCCGGCTGCATACCAGCCTGGCCGCGGAGGAGCGGCTGCGCGACGATCCTCTCGGCGCCGCCTTCTACTATACGGAAGAGGGCGAGCCCTTGCCTCAGGGGCATCGCCTGCAGAACCCCGCCTTGGCGGAGATCCTGCGCAAGATAGCCGAAGAGGGTAGCAAGGCGCTGCATACCGGCCCGATTGCCGAAGACCTCGTTTCCCGGGTTCAGGGGCATCCTGGCCGCCCCGGGGCGATCAGCCTGGAGGATATGGCGACCTACGTGGCCAAGGAGCGCGAGCCGCTGTGTACCGATTGGCAGGCCTACCGGGTGTGCGGCTTTCCGCCGCCTTCCTCCGGCCACCTGACCATCATGCAGATCCTGGGCGTCATGAAGCAGCTGCCTGACATCGAGGAGCCGATGGAGGAGGATCGTCCCAGCACGGAGTGGCTGCATCGCTTCCTCGAGGCCTCGCGGCTGGCCTTTGCCGATCGCGGCAAGTTCATTGGCGATCCGGATTTCGTCAACGCCCCCGGCGGCGACTGGAACAGCATGCTCGACTCCGAGTACCTGGCCAAGCGCGCCGAACTGATCGGTGAGCGCAGCGTAGGCCCCGACGGCGCCGAAGCCGGCAACCCGGGCGAGGTGGAAATGGCCTGGTCCATGCAGCTCCCTCAGCCGGAGTACGGCACCAGCCACATCAGCATCGTCGATGAAGAGGGCAACGCCCTGGCCATGACCACCACCATCGAGGCCGCCTTCGGCTCGCGCATTCTGGCGGACGGTGGTACCGGCCTGGCGGGTGGCTACCTGCTCAACAATGAACTGACCGACTTCTCGTTTCGTCCGCTGGGGGCCGATGGCACCCCCATCGCCAACCGGGTGGAGCCGGGCAAGCGGCCGCGCTCCAGCATGAGCCCCACGCTGGTGTTCGACCGTGAAACCGACGAGCTGGTGGCGAGCCTGGGCTCGCCCGGCGGTGCTGCGATCATTCACTACACCGCCAAGGCATTGGTGGCCATGCTCGAGTGGGGGCTCGATGCCCAGGAAGCGCTCAACCTGCCTCACGCCATCACCCTGGGCGGGCCGGCCTACCTCGAAGAAGGGCGCTTCCCGGGTGAGGTACTCGAAGCGCTCAACGAACTTGGCCATGAGGCCAGCGAGCGCGAGCTGGTCAGCGGCCTGCAGGCCATTCAGCGTACCGAGGACGGCTACTTCGGCGGGGCCGACCCGCGCCGTGAAGGCGTGGTGCTGGGCGACTGAGAGCGGTTGGGAGGGCGTCCGCGTGGCGCCTTCCCTCAGCGTCGCAGCCAGTTGCGCAGCTTCACCAGCAGGATCGCACCGTCGCCGAGCTCGCGACGGTCGTCCATGAGCTCCACGAGTCGATCCGGGTAGTCGGTGATGATGGCATCGACGCCGAGGTCGATCATCTGCGACATCCTGGCCCGGTCGTTGACCGTCCAGGCATGCACTTCGTAGCCGAGTTCTCGGGCCAGACGAATCTCGTTGGGTGTGATCCTGTTGTGGCGCAGGCCCAAGGCATCGAAGCTGCGCCGGTCCAGCGTTCCCGGCATCACCAACTGAGCCAGCAGCGTCACGCGCAGCTCCGGCTCCCGCTCCTTGACCATTTCCAGCACGCCGCTCGACATTACCGCCAGGCGTGTCTCCTCTGCGGCCTCCGGAGTGCCGCAGCGGGCGGCTTCGGCCGCGCTCGCTTGAGCCAGGCACTCACGCCGGGCTTCGTTCTCCCGGTGCAGCGAGGCGATGACGGCCTCTACCAGCGCTTCTTCCGTTCCCGGGTCGGGCTTCATGTCGATCATCAGGGCGCTGCGACCGCGTACCGCGGCGAAAGCCTCGTCCAGGGTGGGGATGCGCTCGCCGACGAAGGCGTCGCCGAACCAGCTGCCGACATCGAACTGGCGAAGCTCTTCGAGGGTGAGATCACGTACGTTGCGCGGGTCGCCGGTGAGGCGCTGCAGGCTGCGATCGTGGTAGAGCACCACCTCGCCGTCGGCGCTGAGCCTCACGTCGATCTCCACGTAGTGGGAGCGGTCCTCTACGGCACGTTCGATGGCGGCGAGGGTGTTTTCCGGAGCCGCCATGGAGCTGCCGCGATGGGCGATGACGGTGACGTCGTCACGTAGCTCGAAGCTGTTGACGATCCACCAGGCTTGAAACAGGGCGAACACCAGCACGCCCGCTTCCACGCCCCAGGCCAGGCGGCCGGGATGGGCATCGGGCGGCGGCGGGGCGGGGCGCGGCTCGCGATGCGCGAGACGCAGATAGAGGCAGGCCGACAGCAGCGCATTGGCGGCGATACCCAGGAAGGTAATGGCCAGCGTCACCAGCACGTAGCCGGTGACGTAGGTCAGCATGGCGGGGATGAGCACCGCGTTGCGCTCGGGCAACCACCACAGCATCGGGGTGAAGACCCGGTCGAACAGGCCGGTGGCAAGCAGGGGCAGGGCCACGATGACCAGCAGCACCGAAATGACCACCAGTGCGACCTGGGCTCTGTGGCCGCGGGTCAGATCACGGCTGCGTCTGAGTGCCGCCAGCGGTGTCAGGTTTTCCAGCATGGCCGCTGGCAGGGCCAGTATCCAGCGTACGTAAACGGATGCCGCAATCACGGCCCAGACGAGGGCCAGTGGCACTGCCAGGCCGAGGTAGTACCAGAATGCCGGTGGCCGCATGCGCAGCACGTAATAGGGGTCGAGCCCCCCTATGATGGCGTCGTAGAGCCAGCCCAGTAGCAGAACCACGGGCAGGATAAGCAGCAGGTGAGCCCCCACCTGAAGCACCACCAGACCGGCGAGGGTGGGCAGGCGGCGTAGCGTCTGCCATAGCGCGATGAAAGCGAGCCGGAAGTGATTGTCGCGGCGCTTTACCGCCACCAGGATCATGCCGGCCTGCTGCAGGTAGAGGATCAGGAAGGTCAGGCCGATGGCGGCCAGCAGCCACAGCATGCCGGCCGGGCTGAGCAACAGGTCCAGCAGCCCGGCGTTGGTGATCACCGGTCGGTCGAAGCGGCCGAGCAGGCTCGTCAGTGTCCATGCCACCGTGGGCAGCAGCAAGCTGGAGGCCAGCAGGGTGAAGAAGAGATGATACGCCACCAGCGGTCGCAGGTGCTCTCGCAGGCTGCGCAGCACATCCACGCCGAGTGACTTCATCCGCTCTCCTGCTCCCGCTCAATACTCATGCCTATAGCGTGGCATCGAGACTGCCGGCAGGGCAAGCCCGTGTGCCACGACGTGAGGCTCAGCTCTCCAGTGGCAGCCGCTCCTCGGCGACTACGATGCCGTTGTTGTCGGCGTACAGCCACTGTCCGGGGCGCAGGGTGACGCCGGCAAAGGTGACCGTAATGTCGCGGCTGCCCTCGCCGCGTTTCTCGCTCCTGCGCGGATGGGCGCCCAGCGCATGCACGCCCAGGTCCGTCTCGGCCAGCACATCGACATCGCGCACGCAGCCGTACATCACGACACCGGACCAGCCGTTGTCCACGGCCAGTTCGGCCAGCATGTCGCCCAGCATGGCGCAGCGGTGCGAGCCGCCGGCATCGACTACCAGCACGGCACCTTCGCCGGGCTCGCTCACCGCCTGCTTGATCAGCGTGTTGTCTTCGAAGCATTTGACCGTACGAATCGGACCGCAGAATGCCTCGCGGCCACCGTAGCTGACGAAGATGGGGTCGAGTACCTGAACTTCCGGATGGGCATCGCAGATATCGGGCGTGATGATGGCGGTCATCGAGGGCTCCTTGCCTAAGTGATGTGTCACGGGATGATGCCATAACGCCTGTTGCCCGGCCTTCATCGATTCGTCGCAAGACGACCGACGCCGGGCGAACCCGGCGTCGAAGCCCAGAACCCTAGAAGCGCCACCCCACCGAAGCGGTGAAGGTGTCGATGGTGTAGTCGCTGTCGAGGTCGTAGCGCTCGTACTCGGCGCGGATAAGAATGGGGTTGAAGTTGAACTGGGCGCCAAGTCCGTAGACCGGGTCGAAGCCGTCGTTGTCCTGCAGGTTCAGCTCGGTATCGCCCAGGTTGCCTCGCACCTCGGTTTCCCAACTGGCCGCACCGATCTTGGCGAAGGGGGTGAACCAGTCGGTGATGGGGAGCTGGCCCACCACGCTGGCGCCATAGGCGGTGGATTCCAGGTCGGTGCTTGCGCCGTCGGTACCGCGCAAGCGCACGCGCCCCAGGTCGGCGTAGAAGGCCTCGACCGCCAGGTAGCGGTTGAATTGGTAGCCGGCGAAGACTTTCCACACGTTGTCATCGTCGTCGATGCTGAAGTTGCGGCCCCCGCTTTCGATGAAGTTGTCGACTTCGTCGCGATCGTTTTCCAGCGAGCTGAAACCGGTGCCCAGCCCCAGGTAGGCATACTGCTGGTGCGGCTCGTAGTGAGCCTGTGCCTGAGCCCCGTTGGCGACGATCAGCGTTGCAGTCGTTAATGTTATGCAGAGGAGTGTTCTATTCGACATGTTCTACTCCTTGAATGTCCCTTGTGGTTTCCATCCCTCATTCTTTCTATCCCTCGTCTTCATGTGCGAGCCGGCTTCCTGGCCGACAGATCTGCACACAGACCTATTAAAGTTAGACACGCCCATGGCATCGCTCAAGGCAGCGAGGGTAAAGAAACGTAGCGAGGCGCAGCCCAGAAAGACGGCAATAAAAAAGCGCCCTCGTGAGAGGGCGCTTCGTTCATCGGCTCCGGCATCAGCTTTCTGATGCCATCGATGTTGCGAGCATCGGAGTCGAACCTGATTCTATCAGAACCGGATGGTATCAGGCTTCCTGGGCGACCGGAATCACGTTGGAAGCGGCGTTCTGATACTCCTCGATCTCATGGAAGTTCATGTAACGATAGATCTCGCCGGCCATGGCGTCGAATTCACCCATGTAACGCTGGTACTCTTCGACGCTCGGCAGGCGACCTTCCACCGCGGCCACCGCCGCCAGTTCTGCCGATGCCAGGTAGACGTTGGCGCCGTCGCCCAGACGGTTGGGGAAGTTGCGGGTAGAGGTCGAGACCACGGTGCTCTTGGCGGCGACACGTGCCTGGTTGCCCATGCACAGCGAGCAGCCCGGCATTTCCATGCGCGCACCGGCACGGCCGTAGATGCCGTAGTAGCCCTCTTCGGTGAGCTGGTGCTGATCCATCTTGGTCGGTGGTGCCAGCCACAGACGGGTCTTCAGGCTGCCGGCCGGCTGCTTCTCGAGCAGTTTGCCCGCGGCGCGGAAGTGGCCGATGTTGGTCATGCACGAGCCGATGAAGACCTCGTCGATCTTCTCGCCGGCCACTTCGGAGAGCAGACGGGCATCGTCCGGATCGTTCGGCGCGCAGAGTACCGGCTCCTTGAGCTCGGCCAGGTCGATCTCGATGACCTCGGCGTACTCGGCGTCCTTGTCGGCGCGCATCAGGCTCGGGTTGGCCAGCCACTCTTCCATGGCCAGGATGCGGCGCTCGATGGTGCGCTTGTCGCCATAGCCGTTGGCGATCATCCACTTGAGCAGGGTGATGTTGGACTTCAGGTACTCGGTGACGCTCGCTTCACCCAGGGTGATGGTACAGCCTGCGGCGCTGCGCTCGGCGGAGGCGTCGGAGAGCTCGAAGGCCTGCTCGACGGTAAGGTCCTCGAGGCCTTCGATCTCCAGCACGCGGCCGGAGAAGGCGTTCTTCTTGCCCGCCTTGGCCACGGTCAGCAGACCCTGCTTGATGGCGTAGTAGGGGATGGCGTGGACCAGGTCACGCAGAGTGACGCCCGGCTGCCGCTTGCCCTTGAAGCGCACCAGCACCGATTCCGGCATGTCCAGCGGCATCACGCCGGTGGCGGCGGCGAAGGCCACGAGGCCCGAGCCGGCCGGGAACGAGATGCCCAGCGGGAAACGGGTGTGGGAGTCGCCGCCGGTGCCCACGGTGTCGGGCAGCAGCATGCGGTTGAGCCAGCTGTGGATGATGCCGTCGCCCGGACGCAGCGAAACGCCGCCGCGGTTCATGATGAAGTCGGGCAGGGTGTGGTGGGTTTCCACGTCGACCGGCTTCGGATAGGCCGCGGTGTGGCAGAACGACTGCATGACCAGGTCGGCCTGGAAGCCGAGGCAGGCGAGGTCCTTGAGCTCGTCGCGGGTCATCGGGCCGGTGGTATCCTGGGAGCCCACGGTGGTCATCTTCGGCTCGCAGTACATGCCCGGGCGCACGCCCTCCATGCCGCAGGCCTTGCCGACCATCTTCTGGGCCAGGGTGAAGCCCTTGCCGGTGTCCTTGGGCTGCTCGGGCAGGCGGAACACGTCCGACTGGGGCAGGCCCAGCGACTCGCGCGCCTTGCCGGTCAGGCCGCGACCGATGATCAGCGGAATGCGGCCGCCGGCGCGCACCTCGTCGAGGATCACCTGGGTCTTGAGCTCGAAGGTCGAAACCACTTCGTCGGTGCCGTGCTTGCACACCTTGCCTTCATAGGGGTAGACGTCGATGACGTCGCCCATCTCGAGCTTGGAGACGTCCATCTCGACCGGCAGGGCACCGGCGTCTTCCATGGTGTTGAAGAAGATCGGGGCGATCTTGCCGCCGAAGCAGAAACCGCCGGCGCGCTTGTTGGGCACGTTGGGGATGTCGTCGCCGAAGAACCACAGCACCGAGTTGGTGGCGGACTTGCGCGAGGAGCCGGTGCCGACCACGTCGCCCACATAGGCGACCGGGAAGCCCTTGGCCTTCACCTCTTCGATTTGCTTGAGCGGGCCGGTGGTGCCGGGCACTTCAGGCACGATGCCTTCACGCTCGTTCTTGAGCATGGCGTTGGCGTGCAGCGGGATGTCGGGGCGCGACCAGGCGTCCGGCGCGGGGGAGAGGTCGTCGGTGTTGGTTTCGCCCGGCACCTTGAACACGGTGAGGGTGATCTTCTCGGCCAGCGCCGGCTTGGACAGGAACCACTCGGCCTCGGCCCAGGACTGCATGACGTCCTTGGCCACCGCATTGCCGGCCTTGGCGCGCTCTTCCACGTCGTGGAAGGCATCGAACATCAGCAGAGTGTGCTTGAGCTGTTCACCGGCTTCCTTGGCCAGCTCGGCGTCGTCCAGCAGCTCGACCAGGGTGGCGATGTTGTAGCCACCCTGCATGGTGCCCAGCAGCTTGACGGCGTGAACCTTGTCGACCAGCGGAGACTGCGCCTCGCCCTTGGTGATGGCGGTCAGGAAACCGGCCTTGACATAGGCAGCCTCGTCGACGCCCGGCGGAATGCGGTTGGTCAGCAGGTCGAGGACGAACTCCTCTTCGCCAGCAGGCGGGTTCTTCAGCAGCTCGACCAGCGCGGCAGCCTGTTCGGCATTCAGGGGCTTCGGCGGGACGCCCTCGGCGGCGCGTTCTTCGACATGTTGGCGATAGGCTTCAAGCACGTTGGGGCCCTCATCTGGTGTGTTGCCCAAGGCAGGCCGATACGTCGATGATCCTCGACGCAATGCCTGCCTTGGCGGGGAAACAACCGTAGTCACTGGGTGCCGCGATTCTACGGGAAACTGTCGACAATGTTAAGTTGGCCCGCTGAGCCGGGCGCTAGACTTTGGTCGCCGCGATGTTGTCGAACTACAACGTGCCACTCGCGGCGGGGCGCGTTACCATGGGGCCGATAAATGAAGGGAGAGCGGTGATGTGCGCGCGTATCGCCTCACCTTGTGTGGGGCTCTGCTCGACGACGCTGGGCGACCCGATATGTCGAGGCTGTCAGCGAACGGATAGCGAGATCGGCGAATGGATGGCCCTAACGGCCGAGCAGCGCAGCCTGCGCATGGCGCAACTGGATACTCTGCGCGAGCGAGTGGCCGGGCGCTTCCTGCAGGTCATCGACGAGGCCATGCTGGAGGCGCAGCTGCGCCGCTACCGCATTCGCTTTCGCCCGGAGCAGCCGTCCTTGTCGCGGGCGGTGGAACTGCTGCGGGTCGGGCGCGATCGTATTCGCGATCTGTCGCGCTATGGCCTGAAGCCTCTGGAGGGGGTCGCCGAACTCAGTGCGGCGGAGCTGTATGCCCGCCTGGGCGAGCATCTGCTCGAGGCCGCTGGCGAGCGTCAGGCCTCGAGCAAGTACCCGCCGCTTCCCCATGATTCGCACGACCAGGAATACCGAGCCTGAACCATGTCCGAGACTCTCGAAGCGCCCCATGACGTCGAGCTGCCGCCGAGCCTGCTCGCCTTTCTCGCCTGCCCCACGCCCGATGCGTGGGTCGAGTGGGCGCTGAAGAACCCCGATCTGCTGCTCATCGACCACGCCCAGTGCGAGAAGAAGGCCGCTTCCACGGCGATGAGCCTGCTTTACCGCTATGTCGACCAACCCCTGCTGCTGACCAAGATGTCGCAGCTCGCCCGCGAGGAGCTGTTGCACTTCGAGCAGGTGGTAAAGCTGATGGAGGCGCGCGGCATCGAATACCGCCATCTGAGTGCGTCACGCTATGCCGAAGCGCTACGTAGCCACGTTCGCCCTCAAGAACCGGAGCGACTTGTCGATATCCTTATCATCGGGGCATTCATCGAGGCGCGAAGCTGCGAACGTTTCGCCAGGCTGATACCCCACCTCGACACCGAACTGGCCCGATTCTATCGCTCGCTGGTCAAATCAGAGGGCCGGCATTTCGAGGATTATCTGATGCTGGCCCGGCATCTTGCGAAAGATCCCATTGACAAGCGGGTGGATTTCTTTGCCGAATGCGAAGCACAACTAATAGTCACGCCGGACACGGCGTTTCGTTTCCATAGTGGCGTGCCGGCCTGACGCCGCCACTTCGCCATGCAGGGTTCCGTCATGCAGGACGCTTCAGATATCGTGCAGAACAGTGAGTGTGATCACCTGGCGTTGTTCGGCCAGTTCTCGCTGGCACTGGGTGATGACGTACTGACCCAGTTCAGCTACGACAAGGTCAAGGCGCTGCTGGTCTATCTTCTGCTCCATCATCAGCCGGTCAACCGGGCCAGCCTGGCCGAGCTGCTGTGGCCCGACCAGGGGCTCTCTTCCGGTCGTACCAACCTGCGTCACGCGCTCCACTGCTTGAGGCAATCCCTGGGCGAGGAAGCGGAGCGCGTGCTGGTCGTGTCACGCCAGACCATCGCCTTCCGCCGGCCGGACGGCTGGCGTTTCGACCTGCACGAGCTGCAGCAACTGCTGGAAGGCGAGCAGGACGTGGAGACGCTCCAATGCCTGCTGCGGCGCTACCGGGGCGATCTGGTGGAGGAGCTGCAGCTGCCGGCCTGTACCGAGTTCCAGCGCTGGCTGGTGCAGCTGCGCAACGAGTGGCGCCAGCGCGTGATCCGTTTCGCCGAAGGCGTGCTCGAGCGCCACGATGAAGTGCCCGACCCTCTGTTGCAGACCCTCGTCAGCCGTTTCTCCGGCTATGGGCCCTTCCATGAGCGGCTGGTGCGCCAGCTTGCCGAGCAGGGCCAACTGGCCGCTGCCCACGAACAGTACAACGCCTACCTGCAACTGTTGGCGCTCTCCGGCCAGCAGCCTGAGCCCAACTTTCTTCAATTGGCACGCTACTGGTCGGACGGAACTCCCGATCTGAAGAGCCTTTCGCCCCAGGGGGCCTTCTCGCGCACCCTGGCCCACGGAAGTTCTCCGCTGCGTGAAGACGAGATCGAACAGCGCCAGCTGTCGGTGATGGCCATTCGGCTGCGGGTCAAAGGCGAGTTTTCCGCCCGTGACGAGACCCGCGCCTGCCTGGCGCTGCAGATCGAGCTCATGCGTTGGCTGGAGCAGCAGTGTCATCACCTGGGCGGTTTCTGGCTGCCCGGGGCTACCGGTGGGCTGGGTCTGGCCTGTTTCGGCACCCATGGCCCGGCCCATCAGCTTGCCGAGCTGGTGGCGCTCTACGAACACTGCCGCCGCGTGCTGCCCGACGAGGTGAGCCGGCACTGGAGCGGTGAGGACGAGCCGCCGCGCATCGAGCTTGCCGCCGGCCTGAACAGCGGTCGTGTGGTCTATCTGCCCGAGCGCCAGCTGGTCGATCCTCTGGGGCAGGTGACCCAGGGCTCGCTGGAACTGATGAGCGCTGCCGAGGGTAGCGAACTGGTGATCTCTCAGGAGGCGAGTCAGCACATGCCGCCTGCGCTGGACCTGCAGCCGCGCCTGTCGTCGCGGCTGGTGGCGAGCGACGGTCGGGTGCGCCTGCGGGCGCTGGTGCTGGGCCATAACGAGGGCGGACGTGATGCCATGCCACCAAGTCTGGTGGGGCGCGAGTCGTCGTTGCGGGTGCTGCGCGATGCCCTGGCCCGGGCCGGCATCGGCCTGCGCCAGAGCGTGCTGGTACGCGGCGCCTCCGGCATGGGCAAGTCGGCCCTGATGGTCGGCTTCCGCCAGCTCGAACTCAGCCGCGATGCTGCCATTTGCTGGCAGCCCACCACGCGGCTTTCCGTGCTGGAGCCCTACGGCGTGGCGCGTACGCTGCTGCGCTGGCATCTGGAAGGCAAGCTCGACCAGCCGTCACTCGAGGCGCTGGTCGCTCAGGTCGATCTGTCGCTGAGTGCGGAACAGTTGGGTCTGCTCGAAGAGGCGCTGGGCGTACGCGAGTCGCCTGAGGTGGCGCAACTGGCCAAGAGCGGTGAGGCGGCCGATCTGGTAGTGGCCTTGCTCTGCCGCGTCATCGAGCGTCAGGCCATCGAGCGCACCCAGGTGCTGATGGTCGACGACCTGCAGTGGCTCGATGAGCCCTCCTTCCGAGTGCTGGCAGGGTTGCAGGCACGCTTGCCGATCAACTGCGCCTTCCTGCTGGTGGCCAGCCATCATGGCCGCGAGGCGCTGCCGACCCGCCTGCACTGGGACCAGCAGATCACCCTGGGACATCTCGATGCCATGCAGTCGTCGCGGCTGCTGTCGCAGCTGGCCAGACGTTACCGGCTGCATCTCAGCCCACGGCTGCGCGGGCAGATCATCGAGCGGTGCGACGGCGTGCCGCTCTACATGCAGGAAATCTGCCGGCGCCTGGAAATGGATCGTCGCGAGGGGCGCATGGTGCATCTCGATGAGCTCCCCCGAGGTCTGCTGGGGCTGCTCGCCGGGCGCATCGACCAGCTCGACGGCGACCGCGAAGTGGCTCATGTGGCTGCGGTGCTGGGGCGTCGCTTCCGGCTCGATTTCCTCGCTGAATGCAGCGGCTGGGACATGACCCAGCTCAATCGTGCGCTGGAGCAGATGCGCCGGCTGGAGATCATCGAACCGGCGGGCGGCGAGGGCGGCGGCCGCGAATACCAGTTTAGCCATCAGTTGCTGCAGGAGGCCGCCTACCTCTCCTGTCCCCGTGACGTGCGGGTGCGCATCCACCGCCAAGTGGTCAGCCTCATCGAGGAGCGTTTCCCGATGTGGATCGGCCGTCACCCAGGCGATTTTGCCACCCACCTGCGACGCAGCGGCCACTACGCGCGCGGTGCTCGCTACTTCGAACTGGCGGCGCGGGAAGCGCTCAAGGTCAGCGCCAACCGCACCGCGCTGAAGATGGCCGATTTCGGTCTGGCCAGTCTGCGTCACGTGGAGAATCAGGCCGAGCGCGAGATCAGCCTGTTGACCGTGCGCGGTCAGGCCGCCTTTGCCCTCGAAGGGCATGGCTCGCCGACCGCCCACGAGAGCTTCGTCCGTGCCCGTGAGCTGCTGGTGCAGCACGAGGGCTGTCACGCTGAGGACGCGGAGGATCTGGAGCAGGCCTTCCTGGTCAAGTGGGGGCTGTGGGTGGGATGCAGCCAGCGTCATGCCCATGCCGACGCCTTCTCGCTCGCCGCCAGCCTGGCAACGATCGCCGGTAAGCTCGAAGACCCTCGCTATCAGCGTCTGGCCGACTATGCCCGGGCCAACTGCGAGTACTGGGCCGGACGCATCCGTCAGGCCTTCGAACATCTCGACGAAATCGCACCGCTCGAGCAGCCGATGATGATCGAGTGGCTGCCGTTCTCCGAACACCCCCAGGTGGCGGCCGCCTGTTTCCAGGGTTGGGCCATCTGCCTGCGCGGCGACTACAGGCGGGCCGAGCAGCAGGTCGAGTCGGCGATTCGCCTGGCCGAGCGCATCGGGCATCCCGGCTCACTGGCCATGGCGCTGCTGTTCGCCGCCGCCCTCTACCGGCAGCTTGGTCACGTGCATCTGGCGGCTCGCCGCGCCGAGCAGGCCGTCGCGCTGACCGAGACGCCCGATCTGCACCTGTGGCACGTGTCGGCCCAGGGGATCCTCGGCTGGCGCCGAGCGCTATCGGGCGATCGCGACGGTCTGACCATGATGGAGTTGGCGCAGGAGGAGCTGGGCGAAATCACCGGGCGCGACCGCTATCATCGCCCCAATCTGTGGTACAGCGATGCCTGCCTGGCTCTCGACGAGCTCAGCCGCGCCGAGGATTACCTCGATCAGTGCCTGATGATTGCCCGCGAGCGCAGCACGTTGTTCGTATCCGAACTGGCGGTTCAGCTGGCTCATGTACGCGACCGGCTGGGTCGGCCCAAGGAAGAGGTGAGGCTGCTGGTCGAACAGGCGCTGGAGTGCGCCCGCCAGCATGAGAATCGCCATCAGGAGCTGTGTGCGCTGGAGGCATGGCTGTCGTTCATCGACTGCCGTGACGAGGCTGTGCGCGAGCAGTTCCGCATCCTGCTGGATAGCGTGAGCCACAGCGATGCGCCGGTACTGATTCGCTGGCGTACCTTGCTCGACCGCCCACTGCCTCAAGTGAGTGGAGTCAAGGACCGGGTGGTCGCAGGTAACGGTTAGGCGGTGGTGCCGCACTCGAGCAGGGCTATGCGCTGCAGCGCCTGAGTGCGGCTCTCACCGCAGAGCTCGCGGTCGAAGGCGAAGCTCTCGCACACCTTGGGGCGGCGAGGGTCGCCGAACAGGCGACACAGGTTGCCCTCGTCGAGCTGGATGCAGCGTACCTGGGCCGGCTTGCCGTGGGGCATGCCGGGTATCGGCGAGCTGATCGAAGGCGCGATGCAGCATGCGCCGCAACCAGGGCGACAACCCGCCTCCCGACTTGCCGTTGAGGCTTCGCTCCTTGGGCTCACGGCTTGGCCTCGGCTATCGCACCCTTGTCGATTCCCTCGAAAGCCTGCACCCGAGTGGTGGTTCCCGTTTCGGCGGCGATCTGCCGAGCCAGCCAGACGGCGATGTGCTCGATGGTGGTCGGGGTGTCGAGCACGAGGCAGCGCTCCAGCGGCAGGCGCAACTGGAAGCGGCCTTGTTCGGCGCGGTAGCGGCTGGTCAGGCTGCGGCGGAGTTCCGGCTCGGGTCGATTGACGATGTCGGCCTTGTCCACCAGGTAGCGGTCGTTCAGATGCTCTGCCCAGTGGGCCTCCAGCGCCGGACAGCGCAGGCCGCGCTGCCAGATGTGCAAGCGTGAGCGATGGCCGTGGGCGATGCGCTGGCAGTTGCCGCCATGGTGCCTGAGGCCATGACTGTAGGTATAGGCGGCGCCTTCGATCACCTCCGGGCGCAGGCGCAGGCGGATGGCGCTGACACGCGGCGGAGGACGCTTCATCAGCTCACGGGCAAGGTGATCGGCAAGCCGTTCGGGCTCGATCTGCTGCCATGGCAGCAGGGTGAAGGCCTGGCGCGGTGCACGAACCTCCATGGCATAGGGCAGCGAGGCGCGTACGCAGATACCTTCGCTGCACTCGCTGATCTCGACGCCAGGGGCGCGGATCGGCACCAGCAGCGTATGGTCGGCACTGGCATCCAGGCGCGACTTGATCCACGGCTTGACGTGGCCGAAGTCGAACAGCATGCCGTCTTCGCCGAGTTCACCGTCGAGCTCTGCGTCGACGAACCAGCTGACGCCGATCAGACCCCGCTGCGGGCACCACAGCGAGGAGTCGAGTTGAGTCAGGCGGTTGACGAACAGCGTCATCAGTCGATCCCCGTGATCTTGTGTGTCTGTAGCGATAGTCGCCACAGAGGGTGGGCCAGGCAGTAGGCCACGGTGGCGCTCATATGCTCGTCGTTGGCGGACAACGCCGTGGTGTCCATGGGCTGCAGGAAGTGGTATCGGAAAGCGAGTTCGGCGAAGCGTTCAGGCGGCGCCGCCTGCTGGGGGTAGACCAGCTTGAGTTCATCACCCGACGTGAGCGCCAGGGGCGTGGCACCCTTGGGGCTCACGCATAGCCAGTCGATGCCCGCCGGAGCGGGCAGGGTGCCGTTGGTCTCGACCGCGACCTCGAAGCCGCGGGCATGCATGGCGGCGATCAAGGCCGCATCGAGCTGCAGCAGCGGCTCGCCGCCGGTAAAGACCACATAGGGGGTCGCCACACCGCCTGCCTCGGGCCACAGTGCCGTCAGGTGGTTGGCCAGGGCTTCGGCGCTGGCGAAGCGTCCGCCGTTCTGGCCATCGGTGCCGACGAAGTCGGTATCGCAGAAACTGCACGCCGCACTCGACCGGTCCTGCTCGCGCCCCGACCACAGATTGCAGCCGCTGAAGCGACAGAACACGCTGGCACGTCCGGCCCGCGCGCCTTCCCCCTGCAGCGAATAGAACGCCTCCTTGACGTGATACATTAGACGCCTCCCCTGGCAAGGTCGGGTCGTGGCGCATCTACAGCATACTCGAGCGGGTCCGTCTGGCCATTGGCGACAAAGGCCGCCAGGCGTTCGCGGCAGCTGCCGCAGCGCCCGCAGGCCAGGGCTTCACCACGGTAGCAGGTCCAGGTCTTGGCGTAATCGAGGCCCATGGCCAGGCCCTCGGCCAGGATCTCCGCCTTGCTCGCACGCAGGTAGGGCGCATGAATCTCGACCGGCGAGAAATTGGCGATACCGGCCACCGCGTTCATGGCCTCGACGAACTCGGGCCGGCAGTCGGGATAGAGCACGTGATCGCCACCGTGGGCGCCGTAGTCGACACGCTCGGCGCCGACATTGACCGCCTTGGCGATGGCCAGCGAGAGCAGGATCATGTTGCGGTTGGGTACCACCGTCGCGGAGAGATTCTCCTCTCCGTAGTCGCCCTCGGGCATCTCGCGGTTGGCATCGGTCAACGCCGAGTTGTCGATCAGGCCGTGAATGGCGCGAATGTCGACCACCTGATGCGGCACGCCAAGCTCTTCACAGACGCGCGCTGCAATCTCGAGTTCGCGGGCGTGGCGCTGGCCATAGTCGAAGGAGAGGGCCGTGACGTTCAGGCCTTCGCGCAGGGCACGGTGGAGTACGGTATAGGAGTCCATGCCGCCGGAGTAGATCACGACGGTGGAGCGTGGGGTCGCTTGGGTCATGGTAAGGCTCTGTATCGGAGAATTTGTCGCTCCCCGCCTGCGGCAGGGCACCGGGATCCGGTCCGGCGCGGCCCAGTCTACCGGTTGGAGCGAACGCTGGCCAGAGCCCCACCCACTTGCTAGACTTCCTGCCCCTCTATCTCAGCCCTGCGTTTCGCCGACAGCAAAGCGTTTTGTCGACAGCGGAAATGGCGCAGTGCTGCATCGTCCTGAAAACGGTGACTCCAATGAAAGCTCCCGAACTGCTCTCCCCAGCGGGGACGTTCAAGAACATGCGCTACGCCTTCGCCTATGGCGCCGATGCCGTCTATGCCGGCCAGCCGCGCTATTCGCTGCGCGTGCGTAACAACGATTTCAAGGTCGAGAACCTGCACAAGGGCATCGCCTACGCCCACGATCGGGGCAAGCAGTTCTACGTGGCCTCCAACATCGCGCCGCACAACAGCAAGCTCAAGACCTATCTGCGCGACATGGAGCCGGTGATCGAAGCCGGCCCCGATGCTTTGATCATGTCCGACCCGGGCCTGATCATGATGATCCGCGAGCGCTGGCCGGAGCAGGTGATCCACCTTTCGGTGCAGTCCAACGTGGTCAACTGGGCGGCGGCCAAGTTCTGGTACAAGCAGGGCATCAGCCGTATCATCCTGTCGCGCGAACTCTCGCTGGAAGAGATCGCCGAGATCCGCGCCGAGTGCCCGGAGCTGGAGATCGAGACCTTCGTCCACGGTGCGCTGTGCATCGCCTACTCGGGGCGCTGCCTGCTCTCCGGCTATTTCAATCACCGCGACCCCAACCAGGGCACCTGCACCAACGCCTGCCGCTGGAAGTACAACACCGTGGCGGCGGCCCAGGACGAGACCGGCGATCTGGTACCGGCCAACTCCGCCGCGGCCCATGCCGCAAGCGGCGTGTGGACGCCCGGCCAGAACGGATTGATCGCTTCGGGCAGCGGTAGCACGAACTACAGCACGGCGACGGCCGGCGGTGTGGAAGGCCAGGACGAGCTTTCCGCTCTGATCGAGGACGCCACTCGCCCCGGTGAGCTGATGCCGATCTTCGAAGACGAGCACGGCACCTACATCATGAACTCCAAGGACCTGCGCGCCGTCCAGCACGTGCCCAGGCTCACCGAGATGGGTGTCACCTCGCTCAAGATCGAAGGCCGCACCAAGTCGCACTACTACGTGGCACGCACTGCTCAGGTCTATCGTCGTGCCATCGACGACGCCGTGGCCGGCCGACCCTTCGACATGCGCCTGATGGACGAACTCGACAACCTGGCCAACCGCGGTTACACCGAAGGCTTCTATCGTCGCCATGTCCATGACGAGTACCAGAACTACGAGCGCGGCAATTCGGTCGGGGTGCATCAGCAGTTCGTCGGCGAGGTGACCGGCTACGATCCGGATCGCGGCATGCTGGAGGTCGAGGTCAAGAACCGCTTCGAGGTGGGCGACGGCATGGAGCTGATGCTGCCAGGGGGCAACCGTCGCTTCGCTCTCGAGCACATCGAGAACAAGCATGGAGAATCGGTCCAGGCGGCACCGGGCTCGGGCCATGTGGTGCGCATCCCGGTGCCGGGCGAGGCCATCGCGCCGGAGCGCATCGAATTCGCGCTGCTGATGCGTGACCTGAAAGGGTAGGCGCTGCGGGATTTCATCCCGTAGACGTAAGAGGGCGGCCCGATGGCCGCCCTCTTCATATCGTGTCGTATCGCAAAGATCGAGACGTGCCAGGCGAGTGCCGGCCACTCAGGCGTTGGGCTCTGACTCCTCATAGTGCCCCACGCCGTCACGGCCGTCGTGCTTGACCCCGTACATGGCCTGGTCGGCGGCATCGACGAGGGCGGCGGCGCTTTCGAACTCCCCGTCTTCCATATCGACGATGCCGATCGAGGCGGTGACGTGCAGCGGCTCGCCTTCGGCCTGGGTCAGCGGCTGGCTGGCCAGGTATTCGCGAATGCGCTCGGCCAGTATGCCGGCCTGCTCACGGCGCGTATTGGGCATGATCACCAGGAACTCCTCACCGCCGTAACGCCCGGCGATATCGCTTTCGCGCACCATGTTGCTCAGCGCCGCGGCGAAATGGATCAGCACTTCGTCGCCGAAGCGATGCCCGAAGCGATCGTTGATGCGTTTGAAGTGGTCCAGATCGATGAACATCACCGAGAGCGTCTGATGAGCATGCTTGGCCAGCTCGAAATGTTGCGCGAGGCGCTTCTCCAGCCACGGGCGATTGGCCAACTGGGTGAGGTGATCGGTACGGTGCTGCTCGTCCAGCACGACGTGGCTGGCATGCAGCGCCTCCAGCTCCCGCTGCTGCTCGGCCAGGCGAAGGGTCATGCGCAGGTTCTGCTCGAACAGCAGCTCCTTGGCTTCGGCGAGCAGGTGCGTGCTGTCGATGGCGGGGGGGCAGGTGATCTCGAACAATCGAGCCAGAGAAGGCAGGCGGTGCTGAAGCTCCTGCATCACCGTCATCAGCATGACGATGTCCAGCGAGGCCAGTGAAGCGAGCTGGCGCAGCAGGGCGCTGAAGGCAGAGGCGGAATCGGCAGCGAGCCAGCAGTCGGCAATGCGGCAGGAGAGCCGCAGGCAGAGCTTGCGTGCATCGCCGTCGACCAGCGGGCCGTGGCTGTCGATGATGCCTTTGGCAATCGTTCCCGGCACTCCCCAACTGGCGGCGAGCCAGGCGCCGACCAGGGCGTGGTCGCAGCCGTAACACTCGAGCTCTACCTCGCTCAGGCGCTGGTGTTGGCGTATGTCAGGAATGCTGGCGATGTAGAGGTCGCCATCGACGGCGGCAAAGGTGAGGATGCCGATGTCCTGAAGCAGTGCCGTGGTGAACAGTTGAGGTGCCTCGTGGGGGCACAGGTGTTCGGCCAGCTCCTGGGCGGCAGTGGCCGCAATGATGGCACGCTGACAAAGGTATTCGTGATCCAGCCCGCTGTCGCTCCTGTGCTTGGGCAGGCCGAAACTCAGGGCAACCGACAGGGTGGCGTCCAGACCGATGCGCGAAACGGCATCGAGACAGTTGGATACCGGGTTGCCGCCTCGCGCGTAGAAGGCACTGTTGGCCATGGACAACAGCCGCAGGGTAAGTGCCGGATCCTGTTCGATGATCCGGGCGTAATCGGCGAGTCGAGGCTCCGGGGAGCGGGCGATGGCAATGACGCGTGCCGCTGCGGCCGGCAGGCTGGGCAGTATGCGGCAGTCGGCCAGGCGTGAAAGCAGGGCTTCCGGTATAGGGGGGATATCAAGATCGACGGGCTTGGTAATGCCAGAGGCTTCCGCAGTCGATATCCTATCGATCGGCATACTGTTCCCCGCCTGAGAGTGTTCTGATTGTTATCGCGCCAAGATTAGCAGAATGCCCTTGGGACGAGCGTTTGAGTCGTTAATCCTTCCTCAACGATGCGTCGAGGTGATCGACCACTTCGGCCCAGTCGGCATCCTCTTCGAGTGCTGCATGAAGAAAGGCTGCCTGGGCCTGATTCCAGAAGGGCGCTTCATAAAGCGCCAGCGTTGGTGGCAGCGGCGAATGTCGCTCGATGAAAGCCTGGATCGAGGCCTCGTCGGAGGGTAGGCCGAGCTGCTCGAATAGCTCGGTGAAGGGATGTACGGGATGTTCCATGATGACTCCTCGGACGCTTTCGCTTCGTTACACTCAACTTAGCCCGGTGGCGGTGGAACGCCAGCCTAGGGCGGCGCGACGCTTACCGCCCCCTGAGACTCAGCGCTCACCCACCAGAGGGGTGAGAAACAACCGGCGACGCTCGGCGGTATCCAGCGGCAGTGCCAACAGGTGCGCGAGTTTGGCGATGGCGGCCTCGGGCGTCATGTCGTCGCCCGAGAGCACCCCGGCCTCGATGAGGCCCTGGCCGGCGGCATAACGACCGGGTGCGATGCTGCCCCAGCGGCACTGGCTGATCGCGGCGAGCAGCTTGCCCTCACCGCTGGCCTTGGCCAGCACGCCGATCAACTCGGGGTCTGGTGGGATGTTGCCACCACCCCACACTTCGAGCAGAGCGCCCTGGACCCTGTCGTCGCCCAGCCAGGCTTCCAACTGCCATGCCTGAATGCCTGGCCACAGGGCGATACGTGCCACTCCCCCCTCGGCCAGCGGTGAATAGTCCGGCAATTCGAAGCGCGGCGCACCGCGCTGCTGGGTTTCCAGGCAGCGCGCGGGATAGAGCACGACATCTTCGCCGACTTGCTCACCCAGCAGCGGATAGTTGGGGCTGGCGAAGGCGTCGTCGCTCTCACTGTGGGTCTTGCTCGAACGTACGCCACGCAGCAGGCGTCCAGCGAAGGCCACGGCGACTTCCTGCAGCTCTGGCCGGGCGGCAAAGCGCAGCGCCAGTTCGATGTTGGCCAGTGCGTCGCTACCCTCGGCTTCGAGTGGATGCATGGCACCGGTGACCACCACCGGCCGGTCCAGGCCCTGCAATTGGAAGGCAAGGCTCGAGGCGGTCCAGGTGAGGGTGTCGGTGCCATGCAGTACGACGATGCCGGCATGGTGGCCTATGCGATCGGCAATGGTTGCCGCCAGTCGCTGCCAGTCGAGGGGTGTGGCGGCACTGGAATCGATGGGAGCGGCCACCGAATGGATCACGAATTCGGGCAGTTGACTCCGGCGGCTCGGTGGCAGGCCGTCGAGAGCGTGTCGCAGTCGGGTTTCGATGTCGCCAGCCGGTACCAGACCCTCGGCGCTGGGCATCATTCCCAGAGTACCACCGGTGTAGAGCACCAGTACGGGGCGGTCGGCAAAAGGGGGGGCGATCATGGCAGCTCCTGGAGATGGCGTTCGTCACGGGCATGGCAAGGCGCCCTGATAACGATCATACCCAGTGTTGCGTTCGATCTCACTCATCTGGTGCAACGCGGATGCCTTCGCTCACCCGCTCGCCGGGGTGCGTGATCACGACCTCGCCTTCCGTCAGACCGGCAACGATCTGTGAAACCAGGCCCTGACGGCGACCCGTCTCCACGCTGCGCAGCGAGGCGCGCCCCTCTTCGATGACGAAGACCGCCCACTCGCCCCGGTGGCGAAACAGTGCACTGGTGGGAATCTGCATCACCTCCTCGGCTTCCCAGATCACGAACTCGACGTCGACCCGGTAGCCACTGCCGATGCCCAGTTCGCCGCGGTCGAGTTCGCCGGCGAAGTCCACGATCACCGGTACACGTTGCTCGTCCACGCCCAATGCCGAGGTGCGTGTGAACCCGGCGGGTGCAATGCGCCTGACGCTGCCGGCCAGCGGCTCACCGCCCCAGCCGGTGATCACGACGTCGAGCCCCGGGTGTAGCCTCACGGCATCCATCGAGAGCAGGTCGACCTGAATCTCCAGGTCGGCGAGGCGGCCGAGTTCGAGGATCGGTTCGCCGGCGCTCACACTGCCCTCGCAGCAGCGATAGCGAGTCAACACCAGGCCGGAAACCGGAGCGTGCACCTGCAGCACCGGCTGATCCGCCTCGCTGCGCTGGCCGATGGCCACGGCCAGCAGGGCCCGGGCGCTCTCCACCTCGAAGCGTGCCACCTCGACGCCGGAAGCCGCGGAATTTTCCAGCGCACGCAGCCGGTCGCGCTGATTCTGGCGCTGCTCCAGTTCGGCGGTGGAGATCAGGTTGCGCTGGTGCAGCTGCCGGTAGCGCTGATACTCGGCCTCGGCAAAACGGCGGTCGGCGCGGGCCGTTTCCAGGTTGGCTTGAGCAGCCTGGAGACGGGCCTGAGCGGCTTGCAGATTGTCCTCGGCCTGCTGCCGTGTGCGCACGTCCAGTGCCGGTGCCGGGCTGGGTTCGAGCTGGAACAGCACGGCGCCTTCCTCGACGCTGTCGCCCACCTCCAGGTCGACGCGCTGCAGATAGCCGGCGATGGGAACCGAGACGTTCCAGGTCTCACGCAGCTGGGTGCGTCCCTCTTCGACCACCGAGTCGACGAAAGGACCAACTCTGACGTGAGCCGTGTTGACCGGTACGGGCGAGGGGCGCAGTGCCCATGCCAGCATGCCGAGCAAGCCGGTCCCCAGCAGGATCCAGAGCAGGTAGCGGATCCAGGTGCGGCGTCTATTCATTCCATCCCCCATGAATGCATTGTGCGACCGTTACTCGACGGCCTTGAGCACGCGAATCTTGTCCAGGCGACCCAGCCGACGGAAGACGAGCGCAGCGACCAGCAGGGAAGCGACCAGGACACCCGCCGCGGCGAAGCCGAAGGTGTGCGGTGTGAAGACCAGCGGTATGCGGAACAGATCGTGACTGAAGGCCCGATGCAGCAGGTGACTGAAAAAGACACCGATGGCCCAGCCCAGAGGAATCGCTGCCAGGGTGAGCAGGGCGATCTCGCCGAGCAGTATCCTCGCCACCTCCGCACGCGTATAGCCTAGTACCTGCAGGGTGGCGAGCTCCCGCGCGCGTTCGGCGAAGGCGATGCGGGCATTGTTGTAGACCACGCCGAAGGCGATGGAGGAGGCGATGCCGACGAAGATCACCGCCACCATCAGCAGAGTCTCGTCCATGTACTCGCGAACGCCTTGCTCGGCTGCGGTCAGCAGGCCGATGGAGGCCACTCTCGGCAGCTCCCACAGGGCGGCATGCAGCTCGGCCGTATGCTCGGCATCCACCAGCAGCCACGCACCGCTGATGGCGGGGCCTTCATGCATCAGTGCATTGAGCGCGCTCAGCTCCAGGTAGGCGCCGACGCCCAGCGGTTCATCCACCAGCGCCGTCAACGGCAGCGACAAGCGCTGCCGGCGCCCCTCCATGACCGCCACCTCCAGAGTGTCGCCGACCTTCACGTCGAGCAGCTCGGCCAGGTGACGCGTCAGCATCACGCCGGTTTCCGGCAAACGCTGCGGACGGCCTTGTCCCTCGAGTACCTGGCGCATGCCCGGCTCCTGCGCCATGCCCAGCAGGCTGGTGCGATACTGACGATGAGCGTGGATCAAGGTCACCGGTACCCGCCGCCAGGTCTCCACCGCCAGCACGCCGGGTAGATGGCGCAGCTCGCCAGCGGCGCGTGCCGGTGTCGGCTCGTTGAAGGTGAGCTCCATGTCCATCTGCAGCACCTGGCGGTATTGCTGGTCGATCATCGTGTCGACCGCAGCCAGCTGATAGGCACCGATCACCAGCAGCCCCGCCGAGAGAGCGATCCCTACCACCGAGAAGGCGGCCTTGAGCGGATGGCGGGCGAGATTGCGCAGCACGATGCGTCCTTCGTTGCCCAGCAGTGGCGCCGGAATCAGGCGTTCCAGCCAGCTGCGGCGAAAACGGTGCGGTGCCGGCGGACGCATCGCTTCGGCCGGTGGGCGACCGACGGCTCGCCATACGGCGTGCCAGGTTCCGGCCAGGGCGGCGAGCAGGGTCACCAGCAGCGACAGCGCCAGTGCCCAGAGCGGCACGCCGAAATGCATCTCGGGAAAGCGGAAGTACTCGCGATAGATGCCCGCCAGACCGCTGGCCGCCCAGCTTCCCAGGGCAACCCCCACGACCCAGCCGAGCAGGACGATGGCCGCTGCCAACAGGCCGTAGTGGCGGGCCAGCTCGCTGTCGCGATAGCCGAAGGCCTTGAGTACGGCCAGCTGCTCGCGCTGGGTCTGGATGATGCGCCCCATCACCACGTTGAGCAGAAAGGCCGATACCGTCAGGAAGATCGCCGGCAGCACCGTGGCGGTAATGCGCTGTTGGTTCAGCTCCTCCTCGATGAAGCGATGTGACTGCTGGTCATGGCGGGTCTGGGCGCCGATGGCACCGTAGCGGGCCAGCACCAGATCCAGGGCATCGACCACCTCGGCTTCGCTGGCGCCGGCTTGCAGCGTCAGGGTCAGGCTGTTGAAGGCGCCCTCCATGCCGTAGGCCTGGGCCAGGGCGCGCTGGTTCATCCATAGTACGGCATAGCGATGATAGTCCGGCATCAGGTCCGTGGGGGCTACCTGGTAGAGAAACTCAGGGCTCAGGCCGATGCCGGATATCGTCAGTTGAGTGTGGCGTCCGTTGACGATCGCTTCCAGTCGATCCCCCGGCGCTAGACCATGTGCCTCGGCGAAGGCGTCCGAGACCACCGCCTGATCGTCGCGGCCGGCTTCCGGCAGGCTGCCCGCCTTCAGATACAGATGATTGAGCAGTGGCTGGCGTCCGTCGGGCAATGACAGCAACTGACCGCGCACGGGATCGCCATAACCTGGCACCGCCAGGCGCACCGCGGCGCGTACCCGGGGTTCGATCAGGTTGACCCCTTCGAGCTGTTGCAGCTGTGCCTGCAGGCCGAGCGGGGCGCGTTTCAGCTCGACGAAGAGTTCTGCAAAGTGATGACTGGCGTAGAAGCGGTCGCGGGCGCCCGTCAGCGACTCCAGGGTGGTCACGGCCAGAATGAGGGTCATGACGCCGCTGGCGATGACCAGCGCGATGGCCAGCGCCTGGCCCTTGAGGCGCCACAGGTCGCGATAGAGTTTGCGGTCGAGTGTCTTCATGGCACAGGCCGCGGCTACCAGCGCAGCTCTTGCGGCCGGCGCCGCTGCGCATTGGCCTGCCAGTCATCGACCCTGCCGTCGCGCAGGCGAATGATGCGATCGGCCATGTCTCCAATGACCTCGTTATGGGTGATGATCGCCACCGTGGTGCCGGTTTCCCGATTGATGCGTTCGAGTACCTCGAGCACGCGGATGCCGGTCTGGAAATCGAGAGCGCCGGTGGGTTCGTCACACAGCAGCACTTCGGGCTGTTTGGCCACGGCGCGGGCGATGGCCACTCGCTGCTGTTCGCCACCCGAGAGCTGGGAAGGGAAGTGGTCGAGCCGGTGCTCCAGCCCCACCAGCGCCAGAGCCTCTTCCGGGGGCAGAGGAGTGCGGCTGATCTCGGTGACGACGGCGACGTTCTCCCGCGCCGTGAGGCTCGAGATCAGGTTGTAGAACTGAAACACGAAGCCCACGTGGTGGCGGCGAAAATTCGTCAGCTCGCGTTGGCTGGCCGTGGCCAGATTCAGGCTCGGGGGTTCATGTGAGCCCTCGCTGCGGCGGGGGTGATAAGAGAGCGTGCCTTCGCTGGGGCTGTCGAGTCCGCCAAGGATGTTGAGCAGCGTCGACTTGCCCGAGCCGGAAGCGCCGAGCATGACCACCAGTTCGCCGGCATGCAGTTCGAGGTCGATGCCGCGCAGCGCCTGGATGGTCATTTCGCCCATCTGATAGAAGCGCTTCAAGCCACGTGCGTGAAACACCACCTCGGCCGTCTCGTCCATTGTTTCCCTGCGTGAGAGAATGTATCGGTGAAGAAAGGCTAGCACGGCTTGGTAAGGTGGAGTGTTTGACCGGGATCAATGAATCAAAGGGGGAGAGGGCATGGCGCGGCCTGCATCGCACTGGCTGTTGCTGGTGGCGCTGGCAATCGTATGGGGCAGCTCGTTCGCGCTGACGAGAATCGCCGTGGCGGAGATGACGCCGGCGATGCTGGTGGCTGGGCGCAACGCCATCGCCGCCGCCGGGCTGCTGCTGCTGGTTTGGGGGCTGCGCCGCGCTTGGCCGCGCGGGCCGCGAGTCTGGGGCTTCATGCTGGCCATCGCCGTAGTCGGCAACATGATGCCGTTCCTGCTGATCAGCTGGGGGCAGCAGCGTATCGACAGCGGGCTGGCTGGCATTCTCATGGCCGTGATGCCCTTGCTGACCCTGGTGCTGGCGCATTTCCTGGTGAGCGGGGAGCGCATGGTGCCGCGGCGCCTGGTGGGCTTTCTGATCGGTTTCGCGGGGGTGCTGCTGCTGATCGGCCCCACCGCGCTGCGGGAGCTGGGCGGCCGCGGCGAGACGCTGCTGGCCCAGTTGGCCGTGCTGGGCGGGGCGGTGTGCTATGCGGTGAACGCAATCGTTTCCCGCCACAAGCCGGCCAGCGATCCCTGGTCTACGTCGGCGCTGGTGCTGGCCATGGCCTGGCTGCTGACGTTGCCGCTGGCCGTCATCACTTGGCCCATCGACACGTCCGCCATGCCGGTGCTGTCTCCCGCAGCGCTATGGGCCGTTGCCGTGCTGGGGCTGATCTGCACCGCGCTGGGCAGCGTCATCTACTTCACTCTGGTGGCCGCCGCCGGACCCACCTTCCTGTCGATGATCAACTACCTGATCCCGCTCTGGGCGGTGTTGATCGGGGCGCTATTCCTGGGCGAGCGCCCCGAGTGGAACCATCTCATCGCCATGGGCTTGATCCTGGCTGGGGTGGCCTGGTCGCAACGCAGGGTATGAGCCCGCGAGTCAGCGAGTGACCAGACGCCCCTCGGCATCCACGTCGAGACGCCGATTGCGACCGGCCAGCAGGGCGAAGCCGGCGGCCACGGCGACGATGGAGAGCAGTACGCCGGTCATGGTCGACATGCCGACTTCGAGCTGCAGCAGGACCCCCACTGCCAGCGGCCCCATGGCGGCCAGGGTGTAGCCGCCGCCTTGCGCCAGGCCGGAGAGCTTGCCGGCCAGACGGGAGTTGGCCGTACGCAGTACGATCAGGCTAAGGGCAAGGCTGAAGCTGCCGCCCTGACCCAGCCCCAGCAGCACAACACCGGGCCAGCGCCAGTTCTCGCCGGCCTGGAGCAGCAGCCACAGCCCCGCCGCGATGCAGCCCAGTACCAGCAGCAGTGCCGGTCGCTGGTCGCGGCTCAGGCGTGCCAGCCAGGGTGCACCCAGCGCCGAAATCAGCTGCACCATCACCGAGGCGCCCATCATCCAGCCGGCCTCTGCCTCGCTGTACCCACGCGCCTGGAGCAGTGTGGGCAGCCAGCCGAAAACGATGTAGGCCAATGAGGACTGGCTTCCCATCAGGATCATCACCTGCCAGGCCAGCGGCTGTCCGAGCAGCTCGCGCATGCTGCCGCCGGTAGCGGTGGCAACCTGGGAGTGAGGAGCACGTGGCATCAGCGTCAGCCACGCGACCAGTGCCAGCAGCGCCAGCAGCCCCCAGCTCATCAGGCTAAAGCGCCAGCCGCCCAGCAGATCGGCCAGCGGAATGCTCAGGCCGGCGCCAAGGGCGCCACCCAGGCACAGCGCCATGGTGTAGACGCCGGTCATCAGGTCCGCGCCGCCGGGAAGCTCACGCTTGACCAGGGCCGGTAACAGCGTGCCGGCGATACCGATGGCGGCCCCGGCCAACAGGGTGCCGAGAAACAGCAGCGGCAGGGCGGGTAGGCCACGCAGCAGTAGCCCGGCGATCAATATACCGAGGGCCAGGGCCAGGGTGTTCTCGGGACCTGCCCGCTTGGCCAACCAAGGCGCCAGGGGCGCGAAGATCCCCAGGCACAGCACCGGCAGCGTGGTCAGCGCGCCAATTGCCAGCGGCGTCAGGCCGGTATCGGCCTGGACACGCACCAACAGGGGGGCGAGCGACGACAGGGCCGGCCTCAGGTTGAGACCGACCAGTACCATGAGAAAGAGAAACAGGGCGATGCGTCGCGAGTCGAGTCTGGCCTCAGTCGTCATGACCTCGCCACTTGTCGGAGCGGATGCTGGAGCGGTGTGGTGCAGACGGTTCGTCTTCATCGCGTCGGGCGATCAGAGGGTGCTCGTTGACCCCGGTAGGATCGAAGTTGACCTGGCCGGGGTCGGTGGCGCCTTGTACTTGGCGGCGAATGTCGGAGACGTCTTCCACGCTGACCAACTGCTCCTGGTCGTTGAATACCTGCCGCTGAGGGGTGAGTCGGCCTTCGAAAGTCCAGCAGCGCTGCGGTGCCTGTGCCACGTACCAGCGGCGCCCCTGCCAGTGGGCATGGCCCTGCTCGTCCAACTGCAGGGCTTCCAGCGGAACCAGGGCGGCAAACAGCCTGGCGTTGAGCACCAGGCCGCCGCCCGCCATGTTGACTGCACCCTGGTAGCGGCCGGCATGGAGATCTTCGATGACACTGCTGCGCTTGGCTTGTGGCTCGATGCTGCCCTGGCCGCACAGGTGCAGCAGATTGTCATCGATCTGCTTGATGACCCAGACCGGAATGGGTTGCTTTCCGGTCAGCCATTTGAGCATGCGCGCGTCTCCTAGTTACGCCATTACGCCAGACAGTGTTACTCCAGGCCGTGTTACGCCAGACCGCCGACTGTTCAGTTGGGCGTATACGATCCCACAATCGCCGCTTTCGACCAAGCCTGGCCGTCAGGCGCGACGCGTGCGCTGGCCGCGGCTGCGCCGGCGACGCGGCGCCTGAGCGTCGCCGTTGGCGGAATTTCCGCCGCTGTTGCGCTGGCTTGTCTGGCCGCTGCCGGCACCCTGGCGTGGCTGTCCCGAGCGTCCGCCGCGGCGATTGCGACCGTTCTCGATCGGCTCCGGCTTGGCATTGGGATCGGGCTCGAAGCCGGGCTCGATGCGCTTCTCCAGATCGCGCTTGATCAGACGCTCGATGCCCTTGAGCAGGCCGTGTTCGTCGACGCAGACCAGCGAGATGGCCTGGCCTTCGCTGCCGGCACGGCCGGTACGGCCGATACGGTGGACGTAATCCTCGGCCACGTTGGGCAGCTCGAAGTTGACCACGTGAGGCAGCTCGCTGATGTCCAGGCCGCGGGCGGCGATATCGGTGGCCACCAACACCTGCAGATCGCCGCTCTTGAACGAGGAGAGCGCACGGGTGCGGGCCGACTGGCTCTTGTTGCCATGGATGGCCATGGCCGGGATGTCCTGCTTGGAGAGCTGCTCGGCCAGGCGGTTGGCGCCGTGCTTGGTACGGGTGAAGACCAGTACCTGATGCCAGCCGTGCTGGCTGATCAGATGCGCCAGCAGCTCGCGCTTCTTCTCGCGGTCGACACGATAGATCGCCTGATCGACAGTTTCCGCGGTGGTGTTGCGGCGAGCCACTTCGATGCGCGCCGGATTGTCGAGCAGCTTGTCGGCCAGGGCCTGGATCTCGTCGGAGAAGGTCGCCGAGAACAGCAGGTTCTGGCGCTTCCCGGGCAGCAGGCGCAGCACTTTCTTGATGTCGTGGATGAAGCCCATGTCGAGCATGCGGTCGGCTTCGTCCAGCACCAGGATCTCGACACGGGAGAGATCCACGTGCTTCTGCTGCTGCAGGTCGAGCAGGCGGCCGGGGGTGGCCACCAGCACGTCGAGGCCGGGGCGGATGGCATCCACCTGGGGCTGCTGGCCGACACCGCCGAAGATGACATGGCTGGTAAGGGTAAGGTGGCGGCCGTAGTCGGACACGCTCTCGCCCACCTGAGCAGCCAGCTCGCGGGTGGGCGTCAGTACCAGTGCGCGCACCTGGCGCTTGCCGGGGCGCGGGCCGTCGGCCAGCCGCTGCAGCATCGGCAGGGTGAAGCCGGCGGTCTTGCCGGTGCCGGTCTGAGCGCTGGCCAGCAGGTCGCCGCCCTTGAGCACGGCGGGAATGGCCTGGAGCTGGATCGGGGTCGGGGTGGTGTAACCCTGGGCCTCGACGGCACTCAGCAGTTCGGCACGCAGGCCGAGTTCGGAAAAGAGGGTCATGCGGTCTCCGCAGATACGTCTTCGCCGCGCCATGTGCGATCTGCACATGGCCAGTCCCGGGCCAAGACGTGAGAAATTCGGTTCAGGGGCGCGGCAGGAGGGACCACGAGTCGCCGCGTGCCGGCATTATGCCAGCTTATGGTTCGCACTGCAGCTATTCTGCCCGGGTTTTCCTCATGGCTTCGAGTTCGCGCTTGAGTCGGGCGAGAACGGCTGCGTTCAGCCCTTCGATGTCATCGAGTGCATCGGGTTCCGATTGGCAGAGCCGCTCGGGGTCGCTGATGCCGTGCAGGAAAAGCACTTCGGCGCTTGCCGGGCCGATGCCGTCGAACTGGGTGAGCCCTTTTGCATGACGAGCGAGCAACGTACGTCGCTGCGCCTCGTCCAGATGCTGCCAGCCGCCACGCCGGTGCAGGTCGCAGGCCAGTCGATCCAACCCGAGTCGCAGGCGTTGCACGAGCGGGCCGGTCACCTGGGAATCGAGCTCTGCCAGGGCCGTATCGAGTTCATCGAGACATTCGACGCTGGTCAGCAGGGGCTCGACGGCTTGCTGCGGGGAATCCGCGTCGAGGGCGGCCAGCAGCTCATGCTCCAGCCGCCTGACGAGGCTGAGCAAGGTCTCGGCGGTTTCGTGCTCGATGGCGGTGTCCGTGGGCGTCGAGGTATCTGTCTTGGCCGACATGGTTCGTCCTTGCAAGCGTTTCGGTTCCAGTACCGGGTCCGGCTCTATGAGACTAGGCGATAACTACCGCTCCTACACGCCTAACGATAGCGCACGACGCCATCGGCGATCTCGCTGGCCACCCGGTCCCAACTGCGCCCCAGGGCGCGGACCAGGGCAGGGTAGCCGTCGTCTTCGAGCTGCGTCTCGACATGGAAGCGCTCCATGGCCAGCAGGCGGCCGTCCGCTGCCAGCAGCTGCCACTGTCCACTGGCGATGGCCAGGCCGTCATGACGTCCCTGGAAGCGATCCACCTCGAGGCGCAGGCGCAGGGCCTCGCTGCGCCCGAGGCTGGCCTCGTCGCGCATGATGCGGGTGTCGGTTAGCTGCTCCGCCAGAAGTGCCCGCAGGCTGCGCTCCAACTGGCGGCCCAGCGGCTCGGCCCACAGGTGCTGACGGGCGGCATTGAGCGAAATGTCGTCGAGCTGCAGCACGATGCCGTCGACGTCCAGGTAGTGGGCCAGCCGCGGCGGCTGCACGATCAGCAGGTGGCCCGCCGCCGGCCTGCCACCCGATGGCGCCGTGGCGCTATCGGGCAGCATGTAGCGGTTGGCCGGGGTGGTGGAGGTGGCGCAGCCGACGAGCACGAGCAGGCTCGTCAGCAGCGCGAACCGGGACATCCACTTCATGCAGCTCTCCGTTTCAATGGGTTGCGTTCAACATCGTTCACTGGCGTCTGCCTCTCGTTCAGTTGCCTCGCGGCGCTCTCGGCACCGGATCCTCGGTGTCCAGGCTGTCGAACAGCAAGGCGCGAGGATTCTCGTTGAGCGTGCGCGTCACCGGCTGCAGGTCGCGCATCAGGCGCTCCAGGCGCTCGGCGGTGGCGGTCAGCTCGCGATAGGCGCTGGAGTCGGGCGAGAGGCCTTCCAGCGTCTCGCGCAGCGCTTCCAGCGAGGCATTGAGGTTGCCCGGCAGGCTGCGCGTGCCCGGGTCGTCGAGCATACCCTGCAGCGAACTCGTCAGGCCGCGCACTTCGTCCAGCATCGCCTCGGAGGCGCTCAGGTTGCGCTGGAGACCGGCCAGCAGCGGCTCGACTTCCAGTGCGTTGAGCTTGTCCAGCAGCGCGGTGATCTGAGATTCGATCTGGGCGAAGCCGGCCGAGGTGGTGGGGAAGACCGTACGCTCGCTGAAGGTCTCCGCCACGTATTGCGCCGCCTCGTCGCGGTAGAAGTTGATGTCGACGAACATGGCGCCGGTGAGCAGATTGCCCGACTTGAGCGAGGCGCGCAGGCCGGTACCGAAGAGACGCTTGAAGCGTTCGTCCCACTCTTCGAGATCGAGCTGCTGATTCTCGATGCCGAGTCGCTGCGGTTCGATGCGAATCAGCACCGGAATGGCGAAGCCGTTGCGCGTGCCCGGTTGCTCGGCAGTGAACTGCCAGGGTACGGCGGCCACGGTGCCGACGCGTACGCCGCGGAATTCCACCGGCGCACCTCGGGAGAGCCCACGCACGCTGTCCTCGACCAGCAGCACGTACTCAAGGTAACGGTTGAAGGTGCCCTGGCGGGCACTCTCCTCGTCGGCATAGAGGTTGAAGGTGGCATCGTTCTCCACCGGCCTGCCGCGCGGCAGGTCTTCCGGCTCGCCGAAAGTGACGCCGCCGCCGAGCAGGGCTTCGAGCGACTCCACGTTGACGCGGATGCCGTCGGCATCGAGACGCAGGTCGATACCGCTGGCCGACCAGAAGCGGGTGCTGTCTGTCACCAGGCGGTCGTAGGGGGTCTCGATGAAGACACGCTGATGCATGCGCCGCGAATCGGCATCGAAATCGACTTCCTCCACGCGGCCCACGGTGTAGCCCTGATAGGTCACCGGATCCCCCGGGCGCAACGAGTTGCCGAGCTGACTGATCAGGTTGATGCGCAGTCCTGGCGCATCGGCGGAGGCCACGGGCGGCTGGTCGCTGACCTGAAACTCGCGCTGGCCGGGCTCGCCGCTGCCGGGCTGGAGCTGAATGAAGGCACCGGAGAGCACCGTGCCCAGGCCGCTGATGCCTTCGCGTCCGATGCGTGGTTTCACCACCCAGAAGCGGCTGCCTTCGGTGAGCATGGCGTCGGTATTGGGCGCCATGCGTGCCGTGATCACGGTATGAGAAAGATCCTCGGAGAGCTGCACGCGCTCGACCCGGCCCACCTCGACGTTACGGGTCTTGATCAGCGTGCTGCCGGCCTCGATGCCCTCGGCATTGCTCATGGTGAGGGTGATCAGCGGGCCACGGCTGCGATAGTTGTCGTAGACCAGCCACAACCCGATCAGGATCGCCACGATGGGCACGATCCAGATCGGCGACAGGCGTCGCTGCGGGGTGGCTCTGGCGCGGTGCATGTCGCGGGTGGCCCCGTCGTCACGAGGGGTATCGCTCATCCAGAGGTTCCTTGCGTAGTGTCCGGGTCATGCGCCGGGGGCGTGTCCCAGATCAGTCTTGGGTCGAAGGTCATGGCGGCCAGCATGGTCAGTATCACCACTGCACCGAAGGCCAGCGCCGCGGGGCCGGGGGTGACCGACATCAGCGAACCGGCACGAATCAGGGCCACCAGGATGGCGACCACGAAGACGTCGATCATCGACCAGCGGCCGATGAACTCGGTGACGCGATAGAGCCAGGTGCGGCTGGCGGCATTGAGCTCGCCGCTGCGCTTGACCACCAGACACAGCCAGGAGAGCGCCACCAGCTTGCCCACGGGAACGATCACGCTAGCCACGAAGATCACCGCGGCGACCGGCCAGGAGCCCATCTGGATCAGCTCCACCACGCCGCCGATGATGGTCGAAGGGCTACTGTGGCCCAGGCTGGTGGTGGTCATGATGGGGTAGACGTTGGCCGGTATGTACATCAGAGCGGCAGTGGCCAGCAGAGCCCAGGTGCGTTGCAGGCTGTGCGGCAGGCGGGCGCGCAGCCGTTCGCCGCAGCGACTGCAGTGGCCACGCCCGTTGGCATCTAGCCGGTTGACCAGGCCGCAGGTGGGGCAGCCAGTCAGACCCTGTGCGGCGGCGGTAGTTCCGGTACGGGCGCCCTCAGGCGCCTGGGGCTCGCCGGCCAGCGAAAACCACATCCAGTCCGAATCGATCGACTGGGTGGTGAACAGCAGCAGCAACGCGAAGGCGCAAAAAGCCCAGAACGAGAGTCCCAGCTCGATCTGGGCCAGGCCCGCCACCTTGATCAGGCTGACCAGCGCCCCGATGATGAAGACGTCGGCCATCATCCAGGGGTTCAGATGGGCCAGAGAGCGGGCAATGGCACGGCTGGCAGGAAGCGGCTGGCCCTGCAGCAGGCCCAACTGCAACCAGATCACGCCGAGCAGGTAGAGCCCAGGCAGCACGGCGATGGTCAGGATCACTGCAATGGCGACCAGCGGCTGGTGAAAGCCGATCAGGGTGGTGGCCGTTTGCGTCAATTCGATGCGGTTGCCAATACCCCCTGCGTTGAAGCTGACGAAGGGGAAGGAGATCGCCAGCAGCAGGGCAACCATGGCCGCCAGCGCCAACGCCATGCTGCGCTGAGCCGGACGATGGTGACGCGTAGCCAACGTGTGGCCGCAGCGAGGACAGTCCGCCTTCTGGCCAGGCCGCAGCGGCGGCAGGGCCACCAGCCAATCGCACTCGTGGCAGGCGCGCAGGCGTCGACGCGAAGTACGTACCTCGGGCGGTGCCTGGTCGACCTGAGGTTCACCGGGAACGGGCAGAAAGCGGAGGGGCTGATTGAGCACTTGAGCGACGACTCGATGACTGAGATAAGCGAGGGGCACGCTGTCATTCAAATGATGCAGGCCATACGGAAGTGTGACACGTTGACGTCGTGCCTACCATATACAAACATTCGACCCTGAATGTTCCCCGAGGAGATGAAATTGTTGCTTCCCCTGGTTGCCGTGGCAGCAGGCTTGGTGCTGTTGGTGTGGAGCGCGGAGCGCTTCGTGGATGGGGCGGCAGCGACATCGCGACGGTTGGGGGTGTCGCCGCTGCTGGTGGGTATGCTGGTAATCGGTTTCGGTACCTCGGCGCCGGAGCTGATGGTGTCGGCGCTGGCCGCGGGGCAGGGCAACCCGGGGCTGGCGCTGGGCAACGGTTATGGCTCCAACATCGCCAATATCGGCATGATCCTGGGGCTCATGGCGGTCATCACGCCGCTGGCGGTGCACTCCAGCGTGATTCGCCGCGAGCTGCCGCTGCTGGTCGGCGTCACGCTGCTCTCGGCGCTGCTGATGTGGGGCGGGATGATCGGGCGGCTCGAAGGCAGCCTGCTGCTGACGCTGCTGGCCGCCATGATCGGCTTCAGCATCTGGCAGGCTCGGCGTGACGGCAGCGATGCGCTGGCGACCGACACCGAGGAGAGCCTGGCGGCGCATCCCATGTCGCTGCGTGCCGGACTGATCTGGACCTTCGTCGGCCTGGCCCTGCTGGTGCTGAGCTCGCGCGTGCTGGTGTGGGGCGCGGTGGAGATCGCCCTGGGCTTCGGTGTCAGCGACTTGATCATCGGCTTGACCATCGTGGCTGTCGGCACCTCGCTGCCGGAACTGGCTTCCTCCATCAGTGCGCTGCGACGCGGCGAGCACGATCTCGTGGTGGGCAACGTGGTGGGTTCCAACCTGTTCAACACCCTGGGTGTGGTAGGCCTTGCCGCGGTGATACGCCCCATCGAGGTGGGCGGGGAAGTGCTGTTGCGCGACTGGAGCCTGATGACGGTGATGACGGTACTGATGACGGTATTCGCCATCGGCTGGAAGGGGCGTCCGGGGCGCATCAACCGGCTCGAGGGGGCCATGCTGCTGGCGATGTTCGTCGGCTATACCGCGTTCATGGTGCGGTTGGTCGTGCAGGGCGGTGGATAGCCCCACGGTCGGCTGCGACAACCCGACACAGATGAAGGTGCATCTGCATCGAGTAATCTTTACCGCACAAGCACAAGACGTAGCGGAATGCATTGACCTGGAACAGCATTGTGTCGTGTAGGCTTTTGTAAGCGAGTAAGCCTCACCGCACTCCCTGTTCTAGGCTCTAGCTGTGTGTCGAGGTGGAATGCGTCACGTCATGTCCAGGAGGGACATGGCCGAAGCCCAACAACGCACTCCCCGTGCCTTCGCATGCCTCGAGACGTCGACTCTTCTGCAGCCAAGAGGTACGTCATGGAGCTTGATCCCGTACTGCTGTCGCGTATTCAGTTTGCCTTTGTCGTCTCGTTTCACGCCATCTTTCCGGTCTTCACCATCGGTCTGGCGTCCTACATCACCTTGCTGCATGCGCTGTTCTACAAGACGCGCAATCCGGCATGGGACCGTCTGGCCTATCTGTGGACCAAGGTGTTCGCCGTCGCCTTCGGTATGGGGGTGGTGTCGGGCATCGTGATGTCCTTCCAGTTCGGCACCAACTGGAGCAACTTCTCCCAGGCCAGCGCCAACTTCATCGGGCCGTTGCTGAGCTACGAGGTGGTCACCGCCTTCTTCCTCGAAGCCGCCTTCCTCGGCGTGCTGCTGTTCGGCCGGGGGAGGGTGCCACCGGGGGTGCACCTGTTCGCCGCTGCCATGGTGGCGCTCGGCACCTTCATCTCGACCTTCTGGATCCTGGCGGCCAACAGTTGGATGCATACACCGGCGGGGGTCGAGTTCATCGACGGTGTGTTCCGTGTCACCTCGTGGTTCGAGGCGATCTTCAACCCCTCGTTCCCGTATCGTTTCGCCCACATGGCCATGGCCTCGTTCATCACCGGCGGCTTCGTCGTAGCCGGGGTCAGCGCCTGGTACCTGCTGATCGGGCGCGACGTGGAGGCCAACCGCAAGGCGCTGTCGATGTGCATGTGGCTGCTGCTGGTGCTGACGCCGACCCAGGCCTTCGTCGGTGATCTGCACGGCCTCAACACCCTGGAGTACCAGCCGACCAAGCTGGCGGCCATGGAGGGCAACTGGGAAACCAAAGAGGGCGCTCCCTTCCTGCTCTTCGCCTGGCCCGACCAGGCGGCCCAGCAGAACCGTTTCGAGATCGGCATTCCCTACGCGGCCAGCCTGATCCTGACCCACGAGCTGTATGGTGAGGTGCCCGGAATACTCGAGGCACCACCCGAGGAGCAGCCGCCCGTCGCCCTGGTGTTCTGGTCGTTCCGGGTGATGGTCGGCATCGGTTTCCTGATGATCGCCGTCTCGCTGGTGGGGCTCTATTTGCGCCGCGGCGGCAGGCTCTACCAGTCGCGCCGCTACCTGCAGACCCTGCGGCTGATGTCGGTGACGCCCTTCATAGCCGTGCTGGCCGGCTGGATCACCACCGAGTCGGGCCGGGCACCGTGGCTGGTCTATGAGTTCATGACCCATGCAGAGGGGGTGACGCCTTCGCTCACCGGTGGCATGGCGTTGTTCACGCTGATCGGCTACGTCACCGTCTACGGCATCATCTTCTACGCCGGCACCTACTACCTGACGCGAGTGATTCGCTACGGCATGGAGCCGAAGGAAGAGGAGAAGATGGTCGACGACTTCGAGACGCCCAAGCGGCCCTGGTCGGCCACCCACACGCCCTTCGACGACAATCCCGCCAAAGGGGAGAGCTGAGCCATGGAAATGTTCGATCTGTCCTTGATCTGGGCGCTCATCATCGGTTTCGGCATCATGATGTACGTGCTGATGGATGGCTTCGACCTGGGGCTCGGTATCCTGTTTCCGTTCGCCCCGGACGAGGACGCCCGCGACGTGATGATGAACACGGTGGCACCGGTGTGGGACGGCAACGAGACCTGGCTGGTGCTGGGCGGGGCCGGTTTCCTGGCCGCCTTCCCGCTGGTCTATACGGTGTTCCTGCCGGCGCTCTATATCGGCGTGTTCCTGATGGTGGCCGGCCTGGTGTTCCGCGGGGTGGCCTTCGAGCTGCGCTTCAAGTCGCGCCGCGAGCGGCGCGGGCGGCGGCTGTGGAACCTGGCCTTCAGCGGCGGCTCGGCGGTGGCGGCTTTCGCCCAGGGCGCCGTGGTGGGTACCTACATTCAGGGCTTCGAGACCCAGAACGGGGTCTTCGTCGGCGGCGCCTTCGACTGGCTGACGCCGTTCACGGTGCTCACCGGCATCGGCATCATGGTCGGCTATGCGCTGCTGGGCACCACCTGGCTGATCCTCAAGTCGGAGGGCTACATCCAGGCCTGGGCCTACAAGCTCACGCCGCCGCTGCTGCTGGCGGTGCTGGTGATCTTCGGCATCATCAGTATCTGGACCCCGCTGGTCAACGAGGTGGTGTGGGACCGCTGGTTCGGCCACCTGCAGGTGATCTGGATCCTGCCGGCGCTGACGCTGCTGTGCATGTATGGCGTGTACTGGGCGGTCAAGCGCCAGCGTGAGCTGCTGCCGTTCATGGCCACGCTGGGCATGTTCTTCTTCACCTACCTGGGGCTGATCGTGAGCAAGTGGCCCTGGCTGGTGCCGCCCAACTACACCATCTGGGACGCCGCCTCGGCGCCCGAGTCGCAGCTGTTCCTGCTGCTCGGCGTGCTGTTCGTGCTGCCTTTCGTGCTGGGCTATACCTTCTGGTCCTACTGGGTGTTCCGCGGCAAGGTGCGTGCGGGCGAGGGTTACCACTGAGCCCATGAGCCACGACTCCCAGGTGTCGCCGCGCCGCTGGCTGGCGGCGCATGCCGCTCGTCAGCGCGGCTGGCTGGGGTTGGCCGCCCTGACGGGTATCGCTGTCGGTGCGCTGACCGTCGCCCAGATGGCCTTGCTGGCGTGGATCGTCAGTCGCCTGCTGGTGGATGGCGCGCCACTGGCATCGCTCACCTCGGCCTTCCTAATGCTGGTGGCGGTGCTGGCGACCCGAGCCCTGTGCCAGTGGGGGCAGGAGCTGAGCGGTCAGCTGGCCAGCCTGCGCATTCGCCACGCGGTGCGCGCCGAGCTGCTCGACCACCTCGCCGCGATGGGGCCGGTTCGCGCCGGCGCCCGCCATTCCGCGGGGCTGGCCAACCAGCTGGTCGAGCAGGTCGAGGCGCTGGACGGCTACTTCGCACGCTTTCTGCCCCAGCTGCGACTGTGCGTGGCCATTCCGCTGCTGATTCTGCTCGTCGTGCTGTGGCTCGACTGGCTGGCGGCACTGTTCCTGCTGCTGGCTGCACCGCTGATCCCGCTGTTCATGGCCCTGGTGGGGATGGGGGCGGAGCGACTCAATCGCGACCAGTTCGTCGCCGTGAGTCGCCTTTCGGGGCACTTTCTCGATCGCGTGAGGGGCATCGCCACGCTGCAGCTATTCGGCCGCACCCATGAGGCGGCCACCGAGGTGCACGCAGCGGCGGACAACTATCGCCGCCTCAGCATGCGCACCCTGCGGGTGGCCTTTCTCTCCTCGGCGGTGCTCGAGTTCTTCGCTTCGGTGGCCATCGCCGTGGTGGCCATCTACGTGGGCTTCGGCCTGCTGGGCTACATCGAGTTCGGCCCGGCCGAGGAGCTGACCCTGTTCAGCGGGCTGCTGGTGCTGCTGCTGGCGCCGGAATTCTTCCAGCCGCTGCGCACCCTGGCCCAGCACTATCACGACCGGGCCGCGGCCCTGGGCGCCGCCGATGGCATGCTGGCGCTGCTGGACGAGCCGGTGCGGCCCGAGCATGAGTCGGCAGGTGCGCCGCCGATAGCGGGGCGCTGTGTGGCGCTGGAGGCGGTAACCCTGGCTCATCCTGGGCGGGGGCAGGTACTGGGTCCGCTGGACGTCGTCGTCGAGAAGGGCGACATCCTGGTCGTCACCGGGGCGTCGGGGGCCGGCAAGTCGGCGCTGCTGCAGCTGCTGGCGGGATTCGTGGCGCCGGCATCGGGGCAGCGCCACGCTGCGGCCGACTTGAGAATCGCCTGGATGGACCAGCGCCCGCTGCTGATCCACGGCAGCCTGGCCGAGAACCTGCGCCTGGCGGCCCCGCAAGCCAGCGACGCCGAGCTAGAGCGCGCCCTTGTGCACGCCGGGTTGGCCGAGCTGGTGGCGGCGTTGCCACAGGGCATCCATACGCCGCTGGGCGAGCGGGGCTCGGGGCTTTCCGGGGGCCAGGCGCAGCGCCTGGCGCTGGCGCGGGTGTTCCTCTCCGATGCCGAGCTGGTGCTGCTCGACGAGCCCACCGCCAGCCTCGACGAGGAGACCGAAGCGCGCGTCATCGAATCGCTGCGCCGCCTTGGCGACGAAGGCAGGACGCTGGTCATCGCCACTCACCACCCCGCGCTGATGGCCATGGCCAGTCGCCGCCTGGCCTTGCACGAAGGGCGGGAGCAGACCGTCGTGGCGGCGGGAGGTTGAGCATGTCGAAACGCTCATTGCGTACTACCTTCGCCCCTTGGCTGCGTTTGCTGGCCCAGCGACGTGGGCGGCTCGCCATCGGCGTGCTGCTGCTGATCGTCACGGTGTTCTCGGCGGTGGGGCTGCTGACTCTATCGGGCTGGTTCATCGCCGCCAGCGCGCTGGCCGGCATGGCAATGGCCCTGGGCATGGCCGTGGCGTTCGACGTCTACGTGCCGGGCGGTGGCATACGTTTCTTCGCCGTGAGCCGCACCGTGGCTCGTTATGCCGAGCGGCTCTACAACCACGACACCGTGCTGCGCCTGCTCGCCGACCTGCGCCATCGCCTGTTCGTGGCCATGGCCCGGCTCGACGACCGCAGCCTGGCACGCCAGCGCGCCAGCGACTGGCTCAACCGTCTGACCGCCGACATCGATACCCTCGACGGCCTCTATCTGCGCCTGCTGGCGCCACCGGTGGTGGCACTGGCCGCCATCGTGCTGCTGGCCGCCTTCCTGGCGCTTTGGGTGCCCATGGTCGGGCTGGCCGTGGCGGCGCTGCTGGTGCCCACCTGGGCGTGGTTGACGGCCGGGCAGGCGTGGCTGGGCATGGCGTCGAGCCGGCGTCAGGTGGCGCATCTTCAGCGCCTGCGCAGCCAGGCCATCGAGCATCTCACCGGCCTGGCGGAGCTCGAGGCCTACCGCAGCCGCGACTGGCATCGACAGGGCTTTTTCGAACGTGAGGAGAAGCTGTCACGGGATCAGCAGCGCACGGCCGGCGTGGCGGGGTTCGGTGTCGCCCTGGTCAACCTGATGGTCGGGCTGGGCATGGTGGCGGCCCTGTGGCTGGCGGCGGCGGCCTGGCAGCAGGGCATGATTTCAGGCGCCGTGATGGTGATGATGCCGATTGCGGTGCTGGCCCTCGGCGAGGTGCTGGCGCTGCTGCCGACCGCCTTCACCCAGTTGGGGGCGAGCCGCGGCGCGGCCGAGCGCCTCAACGAGGTGGAAGAGGTGGGGCAGGCGGGACAGACGGGACAGGCCAAGGTCAGCGCTGGGCATGCTCAGCTTCCCACAGGGGCCTTCAGCGTACGGCTACGTGGGGTAGGCCTGCACTACCCGGGGGCTCTCGTGCCGGCGCTGCAGGATCTCGATCTTGTACTGGCTCCCGGGGAGCGCCTGGCCCTGACCGGTGCCTCGGGGGCGGGCAAGAGCAGCGTGGCGGCGTTGCTGACCCGGCGGCTGCCGCCCAGCCAGGGGGAAATCCTGCTGGGCGATATACCCATTGGCGAGGTCGACGAGGCATCGCTGCGCGAGCGGGTGGCCATTCTCGGCCAGCGTATCGACCTGTTCCAGGACAGCCTGGCGAGCAACCTGCGGCTGGCAGCGCCGGAGGCCACCGACGCGCAGCTGTGGCAGGCGCTGGCGTGGGTCGAGCTGGCCGACTGGGCCGAAGCGCTGCCGCATGGCCTGGCCACCCCGGTGGGAGAAGGCGGGCGGGCACTCTCCGGCGGTCAGGCGCGGCGCCTGGCCCTGGCGCGGCTGTGGCTGCGCGACCCCGGCCTGGTGATTCTCGACGAGCCCTTCGCCGGCCTGGATGCCGCCACCGTCGCGCGACTCTCGCCGCGACTCGATGCGTGGCTTACCGGGCGCAGCGTGCTCTACCTGGTGCACCAGCTCGATGGCGGCGCCTTCGATCCCCCCGGCATCACTCGTGAGCAGCGGCTTCAGGCCAGGCTGGCCGAGCGCAACCAGTTTTCGGACAGAGCTTGATTGACCGTTTGCGCAAAGAAGGTGTATCCATCAGGATGATGAAATAAAGGCGACGAGGTGCATCATGCGCGACTTCCTCAAGCGGCTGCCCAAGGCCGAGCTCCATCTGCATATCGAAGGCTCGCTGGAGCCCGAACTGATGTTCGCCCTGGCCCGGCGCAACGGGGTCGAGCTGCCCTACGACTCGGTGGAAGCGGTACGCGCGGCCTACGACTTCCAGGATCTCTCCTCGTTTCTCGAGCTCTACTACCAGGGCATGAGCGTGCTCAAGCGCAGCGAGGACTTCCACGACCTGGCCATGGACTATTTCCGGCGTGCCCATGCCGAAGGGGTGGTCCACGTGGAGATGCACTTCGATCCTCAGGCCCACCTGGCTCGCGGTATCGAACTCGAAGTCGTGATGGAGGGCTTGAGCCTCGCCCAGCGTGAAGCAGAACGCGAGCTCGGCATGTCCACCGCACTGATTATGGCGTTTCTGCGTGACCGGCCCGCCGACGAGGCGATGCGGGTGCTGGAGAGCGCCGCCCCTTACTGGGAGATGCTCGACGCGGTGGGCCTCGACAGCGCCGAGCGGGGCCACCCGCCCTCCAAGTTCGTCGAGGTGTTCCAGCGTGCCAAGATGCTCGGTATTCCGCGGGTTGCCCACGCCGGTGAAGAAGGGCCACCGGAATACATTCGCGAGGCCCTCGATCTGCTCGACGTGTGTCGCATCGATCATGGGGTGCGCTGCCTGGAGGATCCGGCGCTGGTGACCCGGCTGCGCGACGAGGGTGTCGTGCTCACCGTGTGCCCGCTCTCCAACGTACGGCTCAAGGTGGTGGAGCGCATCGAGGATCACCCCTTGCCCCAACTGCTCGACGCCGGCCTGCGCATCACTCTGAACTCGGACGACCCGGCCTACTTCGGCGGCGGCATGCTTGACAACTTCATGGCCTGCCACGGTGCCTTCGGCTGGTCGAAGGAGACCTTCGTGCAACTGGCCGGCACCGCCATCGAATCCGCCTTCATGAGCGACAGGCGTCGCCTGGAACTGCATCGGCAGCTGGCCGAGAGCGTCTGACGAACGAAAACCCCCGGCCTGGGCCGGGGGCTGCATATCGTTATTGTCGTTCCCTTGCGAATCCCTGCGATTGGGCCGCTTACGGCAGAGCCGGGACCTCGAACTCAGGCATCTTGCCGGTCAGCGTGTGCAGGAAGGCGGTGATGTCGGCGATCATCTCGTCCTCGAACTCGCGGTTCAGCATCTCGCGACCCATGATGGCCACGGCTTCCTCGAGGGTTTCGGTGGCACCGTTGTTCATGTACGGGTAGGTCACGCCCACGTTGCGCAGGGTCGGCGTGCGGAACTTGTACATGTCGGCTTCGTCGCCGGTCACGTCGAAACGACCCACGTCGGTGGAGCCGGGCACCTGAATCGCCCAGAAGTTGCTGTCGGTCAGTGCCGGGCCGCTGTGACAGGCGATACAGCCGGTGTCGACGAAGGCCTGCATGCCGCGCTTCTCCTGATCGTCGATCGCGTTCATGTCGCCGCGCAGGTAACGATCGAAGGGCGAGTTCGGCGTGTTCAGGGTGCGCTGGAAGCTCGCCAGTGCCTGGGCCAGGTTTTCCTTGTTGATCGGAGCGGCGTCACCGGGGAAGGCCTCGGCGAACTTCTCCTGATACAGCTCGAACTCTTCCAGACGCTCCAGGGCCGCGTCGAGGTCCATGGCCATTTCGATATCGGCCTGGATCGGACCCAGCGCCTGGCCTTCCAGGTCGGGCTCACGGCCATCCCAGAACTGGGCGCCGAGGAAGCCGGAGTTGAGCACCGTGGGCGTGTTGCGGTCGCCGATCTGGCCGTCGTGGCCGGTGGCGCGCGGAATGCGGTCCGCCCAGCCCAGAGCCGGGTTGTGGCAGGTGGCGCAGCTGATCACGCCGCTGGACGAAATGCGCGGCTCGAAGAACAGCATGTTGCCCAGTTCCACCTTCTCTTCGGTCAGAGAGTTGTGGGCCGGAATCGGCGGCAGGTGAGGCAGCGGTTCGAAGCGGTCGCGGTAGTCGCCGAGGCCGTCGTCGGCGGCCACGCCGGTTGCCGCCAACGCGGCGCTCAGCGACACTGCGGCGGCGATGAGTGCCGGCCTGGCGAGAGCATTATGAATCATGGCGAATCCCCTTGGTTGCAAGCTAGAGACGGTTGTAGCCTGAAGTGCAACATCAGGTTACGGTTGGCTCTTGAGTGGTATCAACCAAGCAAAATGGTCGGAATGGACCCCTCATTGAGGTGGGTCAAGTTTTCTTCATTCCCGTGTTCCGGTAGGTGACAAACGCTTGTTTCACAGGCGAAGCTGTGGTCTCTTCGGTCGCCTTCGGGAGGATCCAAGATGACCCGTTACCGCTACCCGCCGATACCGGAATCCCAAGTCACGCCCCGCGAGCTGTTCGAGTCGCGGCGACGCTTTCTCAACGCCGGCCTCGCGCTGGGTGCCGCTGCCGTCGCCCCCGGCCTGCTCTGGCCGCGCTCCAGCCACGCCTGGCAGGGCGCCCTCGAAGCACGCCTCGACACACAGCTTCCCAGCCACGACCTGGCCGGCGGCGAAGCGCCGACCTCGCTGCGCGACATCACCACCTACAACAACTTCTACGAGCTGGGCACCGGCAAGCGCGACCCGGAGATCTACGGCCACCAGCTCGTCACCGATCCCTGGTCGCTGACCATCGATGGGGAAGTGGACAAGGCGGGCACCTTCGCCCTTGAGGACGTACTCAAGCACCAGGAACTGGAGGAGCGCATCTACCGTCTGCGCTGCGTCGAGGCGTGGTCGAAGGTAGTGCCCTGGATCGGCTTTCCGCTGGCGAACCTGCTCAATCGCCAAGAGCCGACGTCCCGTGCCCGCTATGTGGTGTTCGAATCGATTCACGACCCCGACAACCTGCGCGGCCAGCGCCGCAGCGTGCTCGACTGGCCCTACCGTGAGGTGCTGCGCATCGACGAGGCCATGCATCCGCTGACCCTGCTGGCGGTGGGGCTATACGGCGAGATCCTGCCCAATCAGAGCGGCGCACCCATTCGCCTGGTGGTGCCGTGGAAATACGGCTTCAAGAGCATCAAGTCGATCGTGCGCATCTCGCTGGTGGAGGAGCGGCCGCTCAGCTCCTGGGAGGAGCGCAACCCTGAGGAGTACGGCTTCTATGCCAACGTGAATCCTGAGGTGGATCACCCGCGCTGGTCCCAGGCGCGGGAGCGCAGGATCGGCGAGGGCGGCAGGCGTGAGACGCTGATGTTCAACGGCTACGCGGACGAGGTGGCGCACCTTTACACCGGCATGGACCTGCAGCGTCACTATTGAGCAAGCTCCAGCCACTCAAGGAGTCATGTCAGCGTGGATCAACGCACCGCTATCAACCTGTTTCGCCTGCTGGTGCTGGTGGGCTGCAGTGCGCCCGCCCTGTGGCTTGGCTGGCAGTGGTTCTTCGGCGACCTGGGCGCCGTGCCCGGCGAGGCCGTGGTGCACTTCACCGGCAAGACGGGGCTGATCCTGCTGCTGATGACCATCGCCTTCAGCCCGGCGTTTCGCTTCACCGGCTGGGTCGGGCTCATGGCCGCCCGGCGTCAGATCGGCCTCTGGGCGTTCTTCTGGCTGTTGGCCCACATGCTGGCCTGGATGGGGCTGGATCAATACTGGGACTGGCCGTGGATTCGCCGCGAAATGGTCGAGCTGCCCTACATTCGCTATGGCGTGGCCGCGCTGCTGCTGCTGGTACCGCTGGCCGTCACTTCCTTCGCACGTGTGCGGAAGGCCATGGGCTGGACGGCCTGGCACTGGCTGCACCGCCTGATCTACGTGGCCGCAGCGCTGGGGGTGACGCACCTGTGGATCCTGACCCGCGCCGACTACCTGCTGCCGACCCTATTCGCCTCTGTGCTGGCGGCACTGACGCTCTTCCGGCTCATCGACGCCTATATCCATCGTCAATGAAGCGGGCCGGCTTTCACCGGCCCGATTTCTCTCAATGCGTTGTCACCAGCATCACAACACTAAGCGCAGCCGAGACCCACATCGCCGGCTTGATGTCGTAGAGCTTGCCGGTGGCCAGCTTGATCAGCACGAAGCTCAGGAAACCGAAGGCAATGCCCAGGGTGATCGAGTAGGTTAGCGGCATCAGGATGATGGCCAGGAAGGCCGGAAACGCCTGCTCGAACTGCGACCAGTCGATCTTGCTCACCGGCGCCAGCATGAACAGCCCGACCAGCACCAGGGCCGGCGCCGTGGCGATACCGGGCACCAGCGACAGCAGCGGCGAGAGGAACAGGAAGGGCAGGAACAGGAAGGCGATGGTGACCGCCACCAGGCCGGTACGACCGCCCTGGGCCACGCCGGCGCCGGATTCGATGAAGGTCTGCGCCGCGCTGGTGCCCAGCGGTGCGGCGATCATCGAGGCGAAGGCATCCACGGTCATCGAGCGCTTGAGGTTGCGCGGATTGCCGTCCTTGTCCTTGAGATCGGCGGATTCGGAAAGCGCCATGAAGCACGACAGCGCATCGAAGAAGTTGGTGAACAGCATGACGAAGATGAACGGCAGGTAGGCGACCTTGAGCGCGCCCCAGATATCCACCTGCATCACCGCGCTGAAGTCCGGCCAGGCGGCGATACCACTCCACTCCACCACCACGTCGCCGCCCCATAGGCGGCCCATCGGCGTGGCCAGCAGGGTGGTCAGCGCAATGCCCAGAATCAGCGCGCCGTTGAAGCGCATGATCACCAGAATGGCGGTGGCCATCATGCCGATGAAGAAGGTGATCAGCGAGGCGTCCATGCTGCCCAGGGTGACCAGGGTGGCGTCGCTACCGACGATGAAACCGGCATTCTTGAAGCCGATGAAGGTGATAAACAAGCCGATGCCGCAGGTGATGGCATAGCGCAGCGAAGGCGGAATCGCATTGATGATCGCCTCGCGCACGTTGAACATCGCCAGGGTGGCGAACAGCACACCGGACCAGAACACACAGCCCAGCGCCACCTCCCAGGAAAGCCCGGCGCCCTGCACCAGGGTGTAGGTGAACAGCGCGTTCATGCCCATGCCCGGCGCCACCAGAATCGGGTTGCGGGCATACAGGCCCATGGCCAGGCTGCTCATGAAACTGATCAGCACGGTGGCGGAGAGCGCGGCGGAGAAGGGGATGCCGGCATGGGAGAGAATCGCCGGGTTGACCACGATGATGTACATCGAAGCCAGGAAGGTGGCGATGCCCGCCAGAATCTCGGTGCGTACGCTGGAGCCACGACGGCTTGCGCCGAAATAGCTGTCCAGCCAGCTGCTTCCTTGCCCCGTGGCTCGCGCGGAGGGGCGTCCATCTGCCTTGTCGGCTAGGGAGGAGGTCGGTTCCATATCTGTGTCCGTTGTTGTTGGATTGGCGTTGTCGAATCAGCGTTGTTGGGTGCCGCAGCGACAAGCTTGACCGTTTGGTCAGGCTTGTTCGGCTACAGCCTAGAAGATATTTGACCGATTGGACAGGTGGCTTGCGACTAACGTCGTAGAGGCGTGCGCAAGGAGGTCGGGGATAGGGGATGAGACGAGAGAGGAGAGGGCCAAGGCTCGCCTAGGCGTTGCCCTCAACGTTTCGCTTGGTTACGGTAAGGAAAAAAGCTGCAGAAGATGACTTACATGATCAAGAAGTACACAGGGATGCCGCATTAGGGATGATGGGAATCGTCATCCATTCTGCCAGCAGGGCGGTAGCGTCCCTGAAATTTGCGGTTCTGCTGTACACCATATCCCCTTGACGGCTTCTGGCTGAACGCAGCCTTGGGCTGTGTTGCTTTTTTATTATGGTTTCGCCTCCATTGCAAAGCCGCGTATGTTGGCGGCGCTAGCTGTTAAGGAGTAAATACGACGTGGGTTGGCCTCATTACCTGATGAATCCAGAAGCATTGTCTAGGCTGTTCAATTCCATCGAAGAATTGGATTCGCTCAATGTTTTCGAGGTCAGCCTCAAGAGAGATGGGCCGGTCGTTGCACTTCGAGCAGACCTTCCTCGCTTCCCTGAGCATCCATCGCGGCGCTGGCCGCCCGGGGCGAACCGGGTTCAGGTGTGGATCGAGTTCATTGGAGTCGAGGCACTTTCGCTGACTGGTTTCGACAAGGATAATTCGGCTAATTTAGAGGTTGCGCCTATGCAGGCTGGCTATTCCTTCATGTTGCGTGGTCCCGCTATAGTCCTCAGCGGACAGTGCGAATGCATACGCATTGCTGGCGTAAGTGCCTATATCGACGAGGAAGCAGTTAACAACGGCATGGAGAGGACACGCTGATGCGCGCCCCTCAGCTTTGACTTTAGCTTTCTGGAGAGTCTAGTGGAGCCAATCAAGAGAGGACAGCTTCAAGAGGAAATCGACGAAGCCATTGTTGAGTTTCTCGACACTGGGGAAGAGCTCAAGCTTGAGACAAAAAGCGATAGTGCGTGCCACTTCTTCCAAAAATTTACCGTAGGTGATGATGAAGTTCAACTGCGAGTTGATTGGTCAGATATAAATGACGATGGTCACCCCGTGCTAGATGCTGACTTTTTCTGCTCGAAAACGAGAAAGAAAAGATCCCTTAAGGGCAGTAGGCGGGAGTCTCACCACACACATACAATTCCAGAGAAAGGGCGGCAATACGTTTGGTCATATAAAAATTACAAAAGACCATTTAAGGTAAAAGTCAGGTGGCTGGCGCGTGCTGAAATGAAAGTTACTGTTGTAGCAGCAGCGGAAGCTACCGTTATTAGAAGTAAAAAAAGCTAACAAGCGCATGTGTCGGACTGGTTTCCACCGCGCTCCAAACCACTAAAAATGCCGGCCTTAGACGCTAAAAGGGGAGAACCACCATGTCCATCGAGTTATGGCTTGCCTTCGTTGCCGCATCTGCGGTGCTTCTCATCATTCCTGGCCCGACGATCCTTACGGTCATAAGCTACTCCATGACGCATGGTCGGCGGGCGAACGTGCCGCTCGTCGCTGCCGTTGCTCTCGGCGACTCAACGGCCTTGGTGGTGTCGCTTCTCGGCTTGGGGGCACTCCTGGCAACCTCGGCTTTCTGGTTTACAGTCGTCAAATGGGCCGGCGGGCTGTACTTGCTTTACCTCGGTATCAAACTCCTTCGCGCTGGCATTTCTACCGCCGAGCTGTCTGCGCCAGCCGCGCCGGGATCTCGTTGGAAGCTATTCGCGAACACTTACCTGGTCACCGCGCTCAATCCGAAGGGCATCGTCTTCTTCGTTGCCTTTCTGCCGCAGTTCATCAATCCAAGCTTGGCCGTCACCCAACAGCTTTGGGTTCTTGCCGTCACGTTCGTCGCCATGGCCGCGCTCAACGCAACGCTGTATGCAGTATTTGCTGGCACGGCGCGAAAGCTGCTGGCATCGCCACGGGCGCAACGGCGCTTCAACCTGGCAGGTGGTTCGCTGCTGTCAGCAGCGGGTGTGTGGGCTCTCCTCGCAAAGCGTCCTGCTTGAAGGCGGCTTACCCACCTATTGGCGGACGCCTGTGGAACGAGGCGGAATTTCCGGTTCAGCTCACCGGGATTGAGGTGAATGGCAGCTCGATTTGGTCGATAGGAAGCGGCTTGCAGAAGTAATAGCCCTGGAACACATGACAGCCAGCCTCGACGAGCCAGCCGAGCTGGTGGGCGGTTTCCACGCCTTCAGCCACTACCTCGAGCTGCAGGGATACTCCCATGGCGATGATGGTCCGCACGATGGCCATGTCATCGCCGCTCAGCAGCAGATCATTGACGAAGCTCTGGTCGATCTTGATCTGATCCAGCGGCAGCCGTTTGAGGTACTGCAGCGAAGAGTAGCCGGTGCCGAAGTCGTCCAGGGCGAACCGGATGCCGAGACGCTTCAAGCGCCGCATCTTGTCGATCCCGGCCTCGACGTCGTCCAGCAGGCTGCTCTCAGTCAGCTCCAGCTTCAAGCGGTGGGGATCGGCTCCACTGGTGGTGAGCACCCGTTCAATACGCTCGACGAAATCCGGCTCCTTGAATTGCCGGGCGCTGACGTTCACGGCCAGGGTCAGATGCGCTGTGGCAACTTGCTGCTGCCAGGCCACCAGTTGCCGGCACGCTTGTTCGAGAACCCAATCGCCGAGGGGCACGATCAGACCACTCTCCTCGGCAAGAGGGATGAACTCGGCCGGCGACACCATGCCGCGAGACGGGTGCTGCCAGCGGATCAGCGCCTCGGCCCCCAGTGGCCGATGGTCGGCGTCGTACTGAAGCTGATAGACGAGGCGGAACTCGCCACGCTGTAGGGCTAAGCGCAGATCGCGCCTGGTTTCGTTACGCGCTTCCATGAGGGCCTGGGTGGCATCGTCATGGAAGCAAATGGTGTCGCGACCGGCCAGCTTGGCATGATGACAGGCGGCATCTGCCAGCTTGAACAGGGTTTCGGCGTCGCTCGAGCCGTCGAACATCGCCACGCCCTGGCTTGCCGAGAGGAAGTGCTGAATCCCATCGATGGAGTAGGGCTCGGCCACGACGATCCTGATTCGGTCGGCCAGCTCTTCAGCCAGATTGGCCGCCTTGTCCGGCTGCTTGGGCAGGGAGTCGATGACGAGGAGAAACTCATCGCCACCCAGCCGCCCCGCAATACACCCCTCCTGCTGGAAGGTGCGCAGTCGCTGGGCGACCTCGCGCAACAAGCGATCGCCGGTACGATGCCCGTAGCTGTCGTTGATCTGCTGGAAGAGATCGAGATCCAGGTAGATCAGCGCCCCATGCTGGCCGTTGCGCTGACATAGCATCAATGAATGCGCCAGATGCTCGCTCATCATGCGCCAGTTGGGCAGTTCCGTCAGGCCATCGAAGTGGGCCAACTGGTGCGCCTTGCGTTCGGCCACCAGTCGACGTGCCTCGCTTTCACGCAGCCGCAGCACCGCCAGGGCAAGCTGCTGTAACTGGCCCCGCCCCAGTTCGGCAAGACGCTGGACTCGCGGCAGCTCGGGAACCACCCGGTGGGGATGGGAAAGCGCGAGCAGCCCTTCGGCGATGATCAGCAGGTGACGATTCAGGATCCGGGCGGAGTAAAAGGCGGCGACCAGCATCAGTGCCAGGATCGCCCCGCCAAACAGCAGCAGTGTGTTGAAGTGCCCAAGAGTGTCCTGATAGGCATCGCTGGTGCGCTCGCCGCTGCGCTGCGCCAGCTTGGACGAAAGGTGCCCCGTGAGCGTGGAGAAGCGCAGGAATTCATGCTGTGCCTCGTCCAGGTAATGTCGGGCCCGGGTGGCATCCACGGTGGCGATGTCGCCGGCCATGATGATGAAGCGCCGATAGCCCTCGAAGGCCTCGCGCAAATGTTGGGCACTGCCGTGGTTCAAATCGATCATCAGCGGCGTTTCGGTCAACGTCTGTATCTGCCCAGCCAAGATGGCAAGCTCATTGACGAAGCTCGAATGCAGCCGATAGCTGGCAAGCGCCGACAGCTCGCCCCTGTCGGCCTGCTGCAGCATGTCCACTACGTCCTGATGTAGCTCGCCCAGGCTCTGGGCGTAGTCGGCGGCCTGCAGCAGAGCGGCCATGTCCGCCGACTGAGTGGCGTGGTTCTGAGTCATCCTTTCCTTGAGCACCTGCACCGCGGCAAGTCCGAACAGCAGGGCAGGGATCAGCACCACCAGAGTGGGCAGAAGAAAGATCCAGATGAGCGGTCGGTTCGACTTCATGGGCAACCTTACGGTGCTTGGAAGGCCAGCGATGGCCACAGCTCCGGTGGAATGCTGGCACGGTAGAGATAACCCGCCTCACCCAGCGGCGAGAAGATCACCAGAGTGCCTTCGGCTGGGAAGTAATCCATCAAGTCGGCCAGGTTGGGCCCGTGGGCCACGATCATGCGGTTGGCGCTGCCCTCGACCGGCAGTGAGAGAGTCTTGTCGGTATGCTTGATGACCGGCCACTTCTCGTCGTCCGTCATCGCGGCGGTATAGCGCAGCAGCTCATCGATCTGCTGGGGCTTGTTCGGAAACAGGATCCGAGCCGTCTCCTGCGTTCGGCAGAAGGGCGTGACGAGAACGGGATCCTCGATAGGCCAGGCGTGCCGCGCCATGTGCTCGGCGATAGTCGCCATGAGTTCACGGCCCTCGTCGCTCAGGGGCCGCTGGGTGGCGCAGTCGTCGAAGTCGACCGGTACCCGGTCAGGAAGGCTCGTATCCGTCGGCCCGTGGCGCATGTAGAACACATAGCCGCCCTGGTGGAGGGAAGCCAACAGCTCGGCGCTGGGCTCGACCGCTACATGCTCATCCGCCCAGGTGAGCAGGCTGGCAAGACACAGCAGACCCGCCAACGGCAGGCGGCAATAGAGCAACGGCTGTCGAAGCAAAGTGGGCAGAGGGAGCACGGACGACCCTGGTTATCGTTTGTAATGATGCAATATGCATGAGAAATCTAATGCTCACTAGCCGGCCAAGGCGTAGGCAACGAGATTTTTGATCTAGGTCAAGTGGTGTGCATATGCGATTGCGCCAAAGGTACTGCCTTGGTGTCGAGCATACTTCGGCGTTGCCCTCAACGTTTCTCTCGGTTACGTTGAGTAAAAAGTCGCAGAAGATGGCTTGCGTAACCAAGACGTACTCAGGGATGCCGCATTAGGGATGATGGGAAACGTCATCCATTCTGCCAGCAGGGCGGTAGCGTCCCTGGAGTTCACGGCTCAGCCAGCGGGTTACGTACTCAGCACTCTGGCAAAGCTCCTGCTCAGCACCTGCGTTTCATTGTGGCTCTTCTCGGTCCGGGGCTGTGTTGCTTTACGTGAATGGTCGCCTCGCCTAACTTGTTAATGATCTTGGGGCTCACCAGAAGTGGCCAACAATACCATGCACGCGTCAAACGTTAATTTAAGGATCCAATGTGGATTGTCTCCTGAAAAAATTAAATAATATTGCCAAAGAAATGGAAGCAGCAGGGCAAGAAATTTACCCTAAATTGGAGGGTGATATGAGAGATGATTTTCATTTTATGTGTAAGTTATTCTCAAAAAGACAATTGTCTCATTTGCGGAGCCTGGTGGTTTTGGAGGGGAGCGATGATGCCATATTGATAGCAAGAAGTATGCTCGAAGGCTCGTTATATCTATCTTATTCTTTTAAGAATAGCGAAATGTGCCGAAGGTGGCGGCTATATTGCGTTGTTGTTGATATTCAGCGCTTTGAAAAATCTGACGAAGCTGTGCCTCAAGATGTGCGCAATCAATTAGAATTTTTTAAGCCGGTGGTGGATGGTTTATTTAAAAAAGAAAATGGTGAGTATCATAGGAATTGGCATGGTGGTAAATCAATAAAGGAAATTTCACGCTTGGTCGATGAGCAGTATATATATCTATATGAGACTTATTATAGCCCTATGTCAGAATATCACCACTGGGGAACAGCGGCCTTTGGAAAGCGGTATCGGTTAGAAGGCAATGAAGTTATCGAGACGAATGCTGAGGAAGCGAAGCTGGAGCGAGCTAATGCTTTATGTATGGCTTTGTCATCAATTTTTTCAACATTTAAGATTAGTGTAAAAGTGCTGAGTGGAGATAGTGAGTGCCTGGAAAAAATTAATATTCTAGCCAACAAGCTGAAAAGTTTAGAGGGTGCTGTCACCCGTGAAATAAATATAACAAGTCAAAGCGCGCGGGCATAATAAGGTCTTTACCATGCTGGTGTTTGAAGCGTTAGCTATAAAAGGGACAAACAATGGTGGTCGATGAAGGTCGAAAACTTTATATAACCAAGGGTTGGGTCGTGATAATATTCATTTATTATTTGATTCTGTTTCTTGTCTCATCGATAGCCATGGGTTACATGTTATTCTACGGAAGTTCTCTTGGTTTAGACGTCTTCAAGCAAGCACTTATTGGCTCAGTATCTATTGCCTTGGCCGCAGCATGTGCAGCATACATAAGAAAATTATATAAATTGTGTTTCAATTTCTCTTCGGAGCAAGATGGCGATGATCAACTGTTCTTAAAGCGTATGGGAACTGTCGTTTATTTTATTGTCCGACCTCTGTTTTCTATTCTGTTTTCTGCGCTAGTGGTAGCCGGCATACGTTCAGGAATTATTCTGTCGTCTAGTTCAGAGCTTCAATTAGATGAGGGGTTTATTTATCTGACAATGGTGTCTTCGTTTTATGTGGGGTTCTTATCGGGCGATTTTATTAAGAAGCTGGAATCAAAAGGACAGAAGAAGCTGGATTCACTCATAGGGTAAGCGCGCAATGGATAGAGAAGAAAAGGAAATATTGAAAATTATAAAGGATCTTGAGGGCCTTGCTTCGGAGGTGCTTAAGCTGAAGCATGAATCCATACCAAGGCGACCAATTGTCATTGAGTTTTGTGGCTCTCCGAAATCGGGCAAATCTAGTTGTATCAATTCTCTAAGCTTATTTCTTAGGCGGAATAGGTTTAGAACAAAGGTGCTGACTGAAAGAGCCAGTGTATGCCCGGTAAATGACAAATACGATCCTAATTTCAATATTTGGACTGCCTGCTCCGCAATCGCAGAATTAGTAGAGGCTCTGTCAAACAGCTCAAAGGACTACGATGTAATTATATTAGACAGGGGGATTTTTGATGCCTTGTGTTGGTTTAATTGGCTAAAAGACAATAATAGTTTAGATGAAGAGAATTTTAAGAGTCTAGAATCTTTTCTGGTGATGAATAAGTGGAGAACGGTTATTGATTTGATATATGTTTTCACCGCTACTCCTAAGATCTCCCTGCAACGTGAATACGCCTCACTTCTCACGAGAAAACTTGGAAGTATTATGTGTGATGACGCATTGAGCAGCTATAAGGCTTGCGTGGAAAATGTATCAAAGAAATACGCTGATGTATTCCAAGGAATTGAGATCTATGACACTAGCCAAAGATCTCTCAATGATGTAAATCACGATATTACAAAAAGCATACTTGAAATAATACAGAGCAATATCGCCGAAAAGGTTGGCTATTTCCCAAGAGCATCGATATCCAGCGAATTGCCTGAAACATTCAGTTTTTCAAAAGCTCGCCTAAATAATATTGTTCTGGATTATCAGGTCAGGGCAAGGGTAGAAGAAGATGACGGGGCAGTCCAGCCGATTCCAATACTAGTAATAACAAATAAAGAAAGAAACAAAGTTCTTGTTGTTAAAAAGAGCAAGACAACAACATCAAAAGAGTCGCCAGAATCTGATCGCCTATTGCTATATCTTGGTGGGCATACACGGGAAGAGGATAGCTTTGGTGCTTCTGATACTTCACTGCTAAGCATATCTAAACTGTCTTTGAGAAGAGAGATTAAAGAGGAAACAGGTCTAAATTACATTCCGTCTTCTGATGACTTAGACCCTTTGTGCATTTGGATGAGAGATAATGATAGAAGTAAAAAGCACTTGGCCATTTGCTATATAATGGAGGTAAATTTTTCTCGAACGAAAGTCAGGCTGGATAAGAATGAGTTCATGACCGGTGGAAACACAAAAAGTGGCATGATATTAGATATTGACGAGATCCTAAATCACGAGAATGAATTGGAGAGTTGGAGTAAGCTAATTCTTAGAGATTGTTTTGGAAAGTCTTTTGGGAAGCCCGCCACATTGATATGAAATTAATAACTCACTGAACAAGAACAAAATCACTGGCTACCGCTCTTGATTTATTCTGTGGGTGGTGGCGTTTAGTCCGCAGGGAAACTTCATATGGCCTACCAAATTGGAAGTAACGATTCGCCCCGCGAGTCGTTCGGTGAATATAAATACCGAATTTATCGCGATGAAGTATTAGCTGCACGCCACGGGCATGATTGCTGCAGCGACGAGCACGGCGTCGACTTCATCACCGGGAAAAGCGAAACTTGGCCTGTGGGCCGCATGGTCGATCTCCTTGTGGGGTGGGGCGGCTCCAAGCCACTGATTCTTTCCAGGCGTGCCGTTGCGTATATGCGGAAGCGACTAGCGTGAGTGGCGGCCGACTACGGTCATTTCATTCAAGCCGAAACCGCTACGCGGCTTGGCTTAATTCAGGCGCTAGCGCTATAAGGAAGTGTAAATGAAAGTAGTGGAAATTTCAAAAATCGACGATTCTGTTGTCTTGTATTTCGATACAAAGCAATCTCGGATAAATGCGTACTCGCTGGCTTCAATACTAGTTTCGATTGCGGATGCAGCGAAGGCCGCAAATGCCACTCTTAATCCTGGCCATGAGATAGAAATTGTTGTTGAGGCTCTATCCGAGGGCAGCTTCAAGGCAAGAATTTCTGCTTCGTACAAGTCCGTAAAGAACATATTTTCAAGCCAGATTGTTGCTGGAGTTATTATTGGGGTAATATCTAGCTATATATATGAAAGAACGCTCTCCGTGGACGATGAAATTAAGGTTGAAATTCACACTGATGAAGTCATTATTGAGAAAGGTGAAGAGCGTCTTGTTGTTCCCAGGCAGGTCTATGATTCAGCTCGGCAGGTAGAGCGAGATCCAAAATTTGTTCAAGCTATAGATCGTACATTTGAAGCTATTCAGCGAGATCCCGAAATTCAAGGCTTCGGCATAATTGAAGACGAGAGAATGGAACGACCACAATTCATCTTGCCCCGCGAGGCAATTATGCTCGCCACGAATGAGGTGGTTGAGCTTGATGGTAAGCGGGAGATTTTCGAAATTGTGGAACTTCAGATTCTTCGTGCAATTTTGGAGCGTGGGCGAAAGAAGTGGCAGTTCATGTGGAGGGGCGTAAAAATATCGGCGCCAATCACTTCTAAGTCATTCTATGACGACTTCTTTAGCCACAGCATCACTATTGCACCAGGGGACTCCCTTGAGGTGAAATTGGTCATAAAACAAGAGCGTGATTATGACAATGGCGTATACGTCAACAAGAGCTACGAGATCGTTGAAGTGTATAAACACAATCCTCGGTTGAGGCAGGCCAGCCTTGGGTAGCCAACACGGGCGCTAAGAAGGCCCAGCACGACAACAGCTTGTTCGTTGCGGCCTCGCCTCCGCTACAAAGTTGCGCGTATTGGCGGCGTAATAGGGCTCGATTTTAAGAATTTTTCTATGACAAAGATTTTAAAAATAAAGGCTGTAGGGATCGAATATAGAAACATCTTAGGCACCATGAAGCCTCAATCCTACGAGGAACCAACCTTGGACATCCGTGTTGATGACCTGCGAAGTCAAGAAGTTATCGAGCTAATACGAGAGCACCTTGAGTCGATGGCGCCGACGGCTCCTCCCGAGAGCCGTCACGCCCTCGACCTTGATGGGCTACGTGGCCCGGACGTTACCCTTTGGGCGATGTGGGACGGGGCGGAGCTCGCCGGTATTGGAGCACTTAAGCGCCTTTCACAGACTCACGCCGAGATAAAGTCCATGAAGACCGCAAAGCCCTACTTGCGTCGGGGTGTTGCGTCACGCCTTCTTTCGCACATGATGCGTGAGGCAAAATCAAGCGGTTATAGCCGACTGAGTCTAGAAACAGGGTCGATGGAGTACTTCAAGCCTGCAAGGGCGCTATACGCTTCATTTGGCTTTACCCCATGTGCGCCATTCGGCGATTACCTGGAAGATCCAAACAGTGTGTTCATGACCCTGACCATAGATGAGGCCAGCGCTTAGCAAGCGGCTGAAAACCGGCGCAAAGGTTTACAGGTGTTCCCTGGCACCTACACTGCCGTGCAGATGAAGCATTCAATTCAGCATCAGGAGGCTTCATGGCACCACGCAGGCTATCGTTCGTTCTCTCAATCGCAACCGCTGCTCTCATGCTCAGCGGCTGTCCGTCGCCGGGGGATGGCGAGCCGCCACCTACGACCGAAACAGCCGATACCTCTGAATCCGAAGCGGCGCTTGCGCCGCTTGAGGTAGGCGACGAGGAGATCCGTGCGGCGGATGGGTCCGTGCTGCTCAGTATGGAAGATGTGCCGGGCACCATTCGCGCGGATCGACAAGCTGAGTTTGGTGCTGCGCAGCGCTTCCAGGAAGCCTCGGTTTCGCCGGACGGTACCTGGCTAGCCGTGGTCACTTCGGGGGCGGCACACAGCGCCGGCTGGCTTGTTCGAGGGGAAGCGCGGCAGCCAAGGCCGGCTGCATTCCAGTACGGCGGCAATATCACCATCGGGCCGTGGAGTGATGATTCGCAACGGCTGGTCTTCGTGCAGGAAGGCCCTGCGGGCGGTCGCACGCTGACGGTGGTCGATGCAGAGCGGCTGGGTGAAACGGTGGAGGAGAGTGCCATACCGGTGCGCAGCCCCGAGCATGACGAGCTGGCACCTGAGGAGCGCATCTACGAGGCGCTGGCGTGGAGCAACGGAGAGCTGCTCTTCCGGGTGGGCGAAGAGCGTTGGATTTTCGATCCGGATAGCGAGGAGGTACGGTCCTCGCAGTAGGTTTCACAACTGGGTTTCACACTGAATTTCAAATCGTGGCGAGTGGTCCTCATGAATTCTGAGAACCACTCGCCATTTTCGTTTCAGGCTTGGTCGCGCTGGTGCTGGCAGCGTCCGCTGGCCCAAGTCTCTAGAATGCTGCGGTCGTCGCCCAGCATCATCAGGGCGAACAGCCGCTCGCCGAGGGTTTTGCAGCGTGCGTGACGTCGCCCAAGCAGCGGCGAGCCGTCGGGGTCGATCACGACGAAGTCTGCCTCCATGCCGGGGGCGAGGCGGCCGATCTTGTCGTCCAGCGAGAGCGCCTTGGCGTTGCCCAGGGTGAGGCCGTAGAGGCCCTGCCAGGCGGTGAGCGGCTGGCCGCGCAGTTGGCCTACCTGGTAGCCGGCCTTGAGCGTGGCGAGGCCGGAGAGGTCGGTGCCGCCGCCGATGTCGCTGGCGTAGGTGATGTTGAGGCCGACTTCGCGTGCCGCCAGGCGGTCGAACAGGCCGCTGCCGAGGAACATGTTGGAGCTGGGGCAGAAGGCGATGTTGGCGCCGCGCTCGGCCAGCCTGCAACGCATCTCCTGGTCGAGGTGGATGCCATGGGCGAAGGTGCTGCGCGGGCCGACCAGGCCTGACTGCTCGTAGACTTCGAGGTAGTCGCGGCTCTCGGGGAACAGCTCGGCCACCCAGTCGAGTTCTCCGGGGTTCTCGGAGAGGTGGGTCTGCAGCCACAGGCTCGGGTCGTTGCGCAGCAGGCCGCCGGTGGCGTCGAGCTGCTGGCGGGTAGAGGTCGGCGCGAAGCGCGGGGTCAGGCTGTAGCCCAGGCGCCCTCTGCCGTGCCACTCGCCGATGAGCCGTTCGGTGTCGCGAATGCCGCCGTAGGTGTCGTCGCACAGCGCCTCGGGGGCGTTGCGATCCATCAGCACCTTGCCGGCCAGCATGCGCAGGTCGCGCTCGCGGCAGGCCGAGAAGAAGGCTTCCACCGAGGTGGGGTGGCTGGAGCAGAACACCTGGGCGGTGGTGGTGCCGACCCGCAGCATCTCGTCGAGGAAGGCGTTGGAGATCACCTCGGCCCGCTCGCGCTGGGCGAAGCCGCACTCTTCGGGGAAGGTGTACTCGTTCAGCCAGTCCAGCAGCTGACGCCCGTAGGAGGCCATGATCTCCAGCTGCACGTAGTGCACGTGGCTGTCGATGAAGCCGGGCATCACCAGTTTGCCGCGATGATCCACCGTCTCGATGCCTTGGGGCAGGCGTGGCGCCAGCGCTGCGTAGTCGTCGATGGCCTTGATGCGGCCGTTCTCCAGCCACAGCGCGCCGTCGGCGTAGTGACGCACGCTGCCTTCGGCGGGGCTGTCGCCTTCGCCGGGATCGGCATCGAAGCTCAGCAGTTCGGCGCGTATTACGCGGGATTCGTTGCTCGTCATATCTGGGGCTCGTTGGTTGCTGCCCCCGGCGTCCGCTGCCGAGGGTCAGTGATTCGTCCGGTTCGTAGGGTTAGAACAGGGCACGCAGCTCTGCCGGCGCCAGGCCGCGTTGATCGGCGCGTTCGGCATTGCCCACCATCGGCAGCAGCTCGGCCAGGGCAGCGATGGCGATGGCGTAGGGCGTCTTGTCGCCGCCTCGGATCGGTTCGCCATCCGGGCCTCTGGCCAGGCCGATGGGGCAGCGCACTCGGGCCAGGGCCGCGTCGTCGTGGCCGGCATCGGTGAGCCGCGAACGGAAGCTGGCCCACTTGCTCTTGGAGCCGATCAGGCCGATGGAGGCGATGTCGTCCCGCTGGAGCAGGGCGTCGACCAGGGCGCGATCCTCGGCGTGGTCGTGGGTCAGCACCAGCGCGTGGCTGCCCGCCGGCAGTGCCGCCACGGCGGCCTGCGGGTCCGGGGCGTGGCGGCAGGCCAGGCGCGGTTGTTCCGTGGTCCAGGCCGGGAATACGCCCTCACGGCTGTCGTGCCACAGCACACGCCAGGGCAGCGGGGCGGCCAGGCGTACCAGTTCGTTGCCGACGTGGCCGGCACCGAAGATGGCAAGCGTAGCCGCGCTGCCGGGGAACACCTCCAGCAGCACGTTGACGAAGCCGCCACAGCACTGGCCACTGCGACCGCCCAGGGCGAAGGCCTCGAGGCTCATGCCGGCGTCGCCCTGTGCCAGCTTCTCGCGGGCGGCGTCGATCACCTGGAACTCGAAGGTGCCGCCACCCAGGGTGTCGAACACTTCGCTCTCGCTGATCACCATGCGCGCGCCGGGCTCGCGGGGCGTGGAGCCGGCGCTGGTCACCACCGTGGCCAGCGCGTGGGGCAGCCCCTCGCGCTGCAGCCGGTGCAGCGCTTCGTGCCAGGGAGTGGGCCGTGGCGCGTTCATTACGGCGCGCCTCGTTCCAGCCGTGCGCTGTCGTAGCGGCTACGCAGCTCCTCGGCGGCCAGCAGCACCCGCTCCGGCGTGGCCGGGGTGTCGAGACGCGGCGCTTCGGCGTAGTCGGCCAGGCTGGCCAGGGCGTCGCGCAGCGCCGACCACACCGCCATGCCGAGCATGAAGGGTGGTTCGCCCACCGCCTTGGAGCGGTAGATGCTGGCCATGGAGTTGGGGTGGCCCTCCATCAGCTTGACGTTGAACACCGGCGGCAGATCGCCGTAGGTCGGGATCTTGTAGGTGGCGGGGCCGTCGGAGATCAGCCGGCCGGCCTCGTTCCACTTCAGCTCCTCGCTGGTCAGCCAGCCCATGCCCTGAATGAAGCCGCCCTCCACCTGGCCGATGTCGATGGCCGGGTTCAGCGAGTCGCCCACGTCGTGCAGGATGTCGACCCGCTCGACCTGGTACTCGCCGCTCAGGGTGTCCACGCTCACTTCCGCCACGGCGGCACCGAAGGCGTAGTAGTAGAAGGGGCGGCCCTGGCTGGTGTTGCGGTCGTAGTGGATCAGCGGCGTGGCGTAGAAGCCCTTCTCGGAGAGCGAGATGCGGTTGAGATAGGCGGCCTGGACCAGCTCGCCCCAGGGAATGCGGCGCTCGCTCTCGCCGTGGCCCGCCACCAGGTGGCCGGCTTCCATGCGCATCTCTTCGCGGTCGAGACCCTGATCCTTGTAGAGATGCTCGTGGGCGAAGTCGAACAGGCGCTGCTTGAGCTTCACGCAGGCGTCGCGGGCGGCCTGGCCGTTGAGGTCGGCGCCGCTGGAGGCCGCGGTGGGCGAGGTGTTGGGCACCTTGTCGGTACGGGTGGCGGTGATGCGCACCTCGTCGACGTCGAGCCCCAGCTCGCGGGCCACCACCTGGCAGATCTTGGTGTGCAGGCCCTGGCCCATCTCGGTGCCGCCGTGATTGATCATCACGCTGCCGTCGGTATAGACGTGCAGCAGGGCGCCGGCCTGGTTGAGGTGCTTGGCGGTGAAGGAGATGCCGAACTTGACCGGCGTGAGCGCCAGGCCGCGCTTGATGATCGGGCTCTCGGCGTTGAACTCGGTGATGGCACGCCGCCGTGCCCAGTACTCGCTGCTGGTTTCCAACTGCTCGACCAGCTCGCGCAGCAGCTTGATCTGATCCACCTGCTGGCCGTAGTGGGTGGTCTGCCGGCCGGGGCGGTAGAAGTTGCGCTTGCGCACCGTGAGCGGGTCTTCGCCGATACGCCGGGCGATGTCGTCCATCGCCGCTTCGATCACCATCATGCCCTGGGGGCCGCCGAAGCCGCGGAAGGCGGTGTTGGAGGCGGTGTGGGTGCGGGCGCGGTGGCCGGTCACCCGGGCTTCGCCCAGGGAGTAGGCGTTGTCGCTGTGGAACATGGCGCGGTCGACGATGGCGTCCGAGAGATCGGGGGAGTAGCCGCAGTCGCCGATCACGGTGATCTCGCCGCCCTGGATCACGCCCTGCTCATCCACGCCGAGGCGGTAGCGGTTGTGGAACGGGTGGCGCTTGCCGGTAACGCGCATGTCGTCGGCGCGGGGCAGGCGCACGCGGGTGGTACGGCCGGTGCGCCGGGCAATCAGCGCGGCGATGCAGGCCCAGGGCGAGGCCTGGGTCTCCTTGCCGCCGAAGCCGCCGCCCATGCGGCGTACTTCCACGGTCACGGCGTGGAACGGAATGCCGAGCACCTCGGCCACCAGCTTCTGGGTCTCGCTGGGGTGCTGGTTGGAGGTGTGAACGATCACGCCTTCGTCTTCGGTGGGCTGCACCAGGCAGGCCTGACCTTCCAGATAGAAGTGCTCCTGACCGCCGACGAACTGCTCCGCCTCGACCACGTGGGCGGCGCTGGCCAGGGCCTGTTCCCAATCGCCGCTCTGCTGCACGTGGGTGGGGCGCACGAACTCGCCGCGCTCGGCGGCGGCCACCGGATCGAGGCAGGCCGGCTGCTCGTCGATCTCGGCGATGCCCTGGGCCAGCGCCGTGTTCACCGCCTCGCGGGCGGCGCGATGGCTCTCGGCGGCCACGGCGAACAGCACCTGGCCGACGTAGCTGATCTCATCCTCGACGAAGATCGGGTCGCCTGGGAACACGGGGCCGATATCGGTGTGTCCCGGCACGTCGTGGAAGCCGACCACGTCGACCACGCCCGGCATGCTGCGCACCTTGTCCAGATCGAGCCGGGTCAGGCGGCCATGGGCCACGGGCGAGAGCGCCAGCGCCACGTGCAGCGCATCGGCCGGCGCCTTGAGGTCGTCGATGTAGGAGGCGCGGCCGGTAACGTGCTTGATCGCGCTCTCGTGGGCGCGAGAGTGCGGATGTGTGCCTGGCGTGACGGTGTCACGGGCCAGCGGGCTGGAGCCCTTGATCTCGCCCCTGAGCTCCTCGCGGGCAGCGGCAGAGTCCGCGCTCACGTCGTCGACAGCGTCTATGTCCTTTGGCGCGGCTTCGGGCGCCTTGGAAATTGGCGCGGCACCGGGCGCCTTGGAAAGCTTAGTGAGCGTACGCATGGAGCATCACCTCCCGGGGGCTGTCGGTGTCGGCCTGGGCGATCGAAAGGCGCAGGCGCTCGAGCAGGTTGGCGGCGGAGAGCCGGCGGTAGTGAGCGCTGCCACGCACGTCGCTCATGGGCTGGAAGTCGTTCGACAGGGCCTCGCGAGCCGCCTGGAAGGCCGCCAGGTCCGGCGCCTTGCCTTCCAGGGCCGCTTCCGCATTGGCGGCCCGCTTGGGGATGGCCGCCATGCCGCCGAAGGCGAGTCGCACGTCGCGCATCACGCCGTTCTCCAGGCGGTAGGCGAAGGCGCCCAGCACCGCCGAGATGTCGTCCTCACGACGTTTGGACAGCTTCCACACCTTGAGAGTTTGGCCCGCCTCGGGGTGGGGCAGGAAGATCGCGCGAATGGCCTCGCCCTCGCGCAGCGCGGTGCGCTTGTAGTCGAGGAAGAAGTCGTCCAGCGGCAATTCACGCTCACCCTCGGGGCCGACCAGGCGCAGACGCGAGCCCAGCGCCAGCAGCACCGGCGGGGTGTCGCCGATGGGCGAGGCGTTGGCGACGTTGCCTCCCAGGGTGCCGCGGTTGCGCACCTGCTGGGAGCCGAGCCGGTGCAGCAGGTGGGCGAAGGCGTCGTAGTGCGCTTCCAGCAGCGGTTCGAGACGCGAGTAGGTGACGGCGGCGCCGATCCACCAGCCGCTACGGCCGTCTTCCAGCGTGGCATCGTCGATGTCGTTGAGTTCGGCGACCCGGGTCACGTCGATGACGTGCTCGAAGCGCGCCAGGCGCTGGGTCGATTCGAGCCACAGGTCGGTGGCGCCGGCGACGAGCCGCGCCTTGGGGTGCCGCTTCAGGCAATCGGTGAGTGCTGCAAGCGTGGTGGGCTGCAGGAAGGCGGCGTCGTTATCGGCCGCCTTCGCCTCATTCTTGGGCTCTGCTGGCTGGGTCTCTGCGGCGGCGTCGAGCCACAGCGGGCGATTCTCGGGATGCTGGTTCATGCTCAGGGCGGCATCGCGGATCGGGCGATAACCGGTGCAGCGGCACAGGTTGCCGCCCAGCGCGGCTTCCAGGCGCTGCGGCGTGAGGGGGGCCGGAGTATGGCGCTGCTGTTCGTGCAGGGTGAACAGCGACATCACGATGCCCGGCGTGCAGAAGCCGCACTGGCTGCCATGACACGCGACCATGGCGGCCTGGGCGGGATGCAGCTTTTCGCCCTGGGCAAGACCCTCGACGGTGACCAGGTAACGGCCGTTGAGCTGATGTGCGGGCGTGATGCAGGCGTTGGCACTGTGATAGCGCAGCTCGCCATTGGGGCCGGGTTCGCCGATGGCCACCGTGCAGGCGCCGCAGTCGCCCGAGGCGCAGCCCTCCTTGGTGCCGGTAGCGCCGAGCGTATCGCGCAGCAGCTCCAGTACGCTGGTTTCGGGGGTGGCTTCGCTTCTGCACGGCCTCCCGTTGAGCATGAAGTCGATCATCGCCTTGTCTCTTGTTGGCTATGTCTCTTTGACATTGTGGTTGTTGGTAAAAGCTGTGACACGGTCGTTGTGGCGTGACGCACGTTGCCAGTGTTGGTTCGTCTGTTTCGACGATTGTTGACCAAATGGTCAGGATGTATCCAGCATGGGCCAGAATGTCGCACTTTGCAAGCGCAAAGACGCCCATGGTCTCATTTGCAGGAACCGCCGCGGTGGGGCACTCTCTTGGCATCCCACCATCATTCACAGGGCAGGGCCTGTCGATGACCGACGTGACCGAAACCGAGACCTTGCAGCCTGTACGGCCGGGTGGCGAAAGCAATGGCGCCACACGCGAGCGCAACGAGCGCGAGATACTCGAAGCCGCCGAGCGGGTGTTCGCCCGCTTCGGCTATCGCGGCGCCAGCGTTCAGGCCATCGCCGAGGAGGCGGGGCTGCCCAAGTCCAACGTGCTCTATTACATGGGCAACAAGCGTGGGCTGTATGTACGTCTGCTCGAGCGCATGATGGCGCGCTGGAACGCCTTGCTCGATGACATCAGCGTGGAGGACGACCCGGCCGAAGTGCTGGAGGCCTTCATCCGCAGCAAGATGCAGCTCTCTCGCCAGCACCCGGAAGGGTCGCGTCTGTTCGCCGCGGAGATACTCGGCGGTGCGCCTTTCCTGCAGGGCTATCTGCGCGGCGAGCTGCGCGAGTGGGTGCGTACCCGGGCGAGAATCTTCGAACAGTGGGCCGAGCGCGGTCTGATGGATCCGGTCGACCCGGTGTGGCTGATCTTCCTGATCTGGTCGGCCACACAGCACTACGCCGACTTCGAGGCCCAGGTGCTGGGCATCATGGGCCAGGACGAGATCTCGGATGCCGACGTGGAGCGGATCACCCGCTTCCTGACCCAGGTGATCCTCAAGGGGTGTGGGGTGAGGCCGTCTGGGGGCGGGTGAAGCCATGGATACGACAAAGGATGTTAGGCGGCAACTGCTCGAGCGCTAGCCTGGTCTCCAGAAGCGCTCGAGGATCTGGAACTCATCGCCGAATACATCGAGCGAGATTCGGCCTTCTATGCACGGGGTTTATTCCAAGTAAGGCTGCATCTCGATCCACTCGGAAAAGCCGCATTCCTTCATTCTTGACGGCTTGCGCTTACCATTGAGCGCCAAGGCTGTGGGCAGCACCAGAAATGAGAATGTCGGGCTACCAACGCCGCCGCGGCTTTGCGTCCGCTTATCGACATCAGAAACCAAACTTGTCCGGAAAATAGGAGAGCGGCGGCTCGCGATTGAGCCATTCTTCCATCATGCGCTCGCCTTCTTCACGCTGTTCGGGGGTGACGCTGTCGTGATAGACCCTTAGCGCTCTCTCAGATGAGGTACTTGATATCTCTTCATTTATGGCAAGAAAAATCGCCCAGCCATTGGCAGGGTCTTTCTCTACGTGGCATAGCTCGCTCTCTTGCGGATCAATATAGCAAGTCGCCAACCACTGACGACCGTTAATGTTTCCACCCTCAGAGGCCTTAACCATCCACCGCCACGCCTCTTCAGAGCGGCCTAAACTGTTTAGAGATGCTGCAAGAAAGCTCATGGAAGGAACGTGGCCAGCTTCAGCCGCTTTGCGATACCACTCCACCGCCGCTTCCAGGCGCTCGGTCTCCGTGGCGTAGTTCTCCTCATCGTCACGTGCCAACTGGCCGAGCCAGTTCATGGATTCCAGGTTGCCGGCTTCGGCAGAGCGCAGAAGCCACTCCATGGCCTCATCGTGCTGGTCGAGGTAGGTGTAGATATCATAGAGCGCGCCCATGGCATCGGCATCTCCCGCCTCAGCCTTCGGCAGCGTGGCAGCGAGGGCCGCTTCACGCCAATCGTTGCCCTCTTCAGGGCAGACATCGCCCAGTTCGCAGGCGCTGCCATCATAGAGGCGCAACATGGCATGGGGCTCGCCCAGTTGTGCGGCTCGGTGGTACCACTCCAAAGCAGCTAGCGAAAGCCCGCGGCTTAACAGGCGATTTGATTCGCCCAGATAGTACATAGACTCAACGTCACCATGTTCAGCAGCTTGCTCCAGATAGGGCTGCATTTTTATCCACTGATGGATGCCCCACAGCCGCATGCCCTCATCCTTGGCAACTTGAGCTTCCTCATCGAGCGCCAAGGCTGTGGGTATTGCAAGAAGCGATAGCACCACAGCTGCTAGTGTTGACATAGATCGCCGGCTCATCAGTGTATTTCCTGTTCTTTTAAGGCGCTTAAACAGCACAATTGATCACCCCGAGACCACCCGCATATCGGCGATAGTCTGCCCGAGCGATTCCAGCGTCTCTTTCAATGAGTGCTCCACTACCTGACACCCTCTCCATAAACCGATCCAGATGGTGTTTATGGTTGGCATAGGCCACATCCGGATAATTATGCGGCGGCTGGCCAATCGCTGTCATACGCACCACCGCCTTGGTAAAGAGGTATTGTGCAGGAGTGGGGTCCACGTGACTGAAGCGACACTGTGCGCCGTACACGCTCATCGTCACGCCCTCCACGATCCAACCCAGGCAGTTTGAGATAGCGATCTGCTGGAAGTCCAATGCCTGCCGCGCACTGAAGCTCTGGCTTCCACCACGCCCTCGACCTGAGGCTTCTACCTCGAAAGCTCTTGGCTCGCTAACCAGCAAATGCAATAGTGCCCCCAAGGCTTCGGGGGAAAGCTGCTGAACCCAGCTGCGCAGCTCGTCTTTCCGCGGGTCATTGACTAACACATACGCAATCGGTCCCGCTTTCTGCCCACCGGTCATGGCCCGGTAGATTCGCTCGATGCCGGTTCTGCCACGTGCGGCCAGCAGCCCCACATTGAGCAGTGTCGTGGTCGCGATGTAGGCCAGCCAGTTCATGCTTTCATAGGCTTCCTGATCGATCCACTCCGGCTTTTCGAAGTTGTTATCTACCATGGCGCGATGGAGCATGACTAGCCATAGATCCAGACTGTCGGGGTCGAGTTCAATGGCAAGGCCACCGCCGGCGCCCTTGCCCAAGACGAAACGTCCCGATACCTTGAACACGAACTTGCCGTTCTTCATGCCAAGCACGAATCCGAGTTTGCCGCCGATGCCCGCTGCTACTTCAGCATCGAGTTGAGCCACGCCGATACTGCGCCATCCGCTCAGTGATTGGCTGGGGCGATGCATGCCCAGGCTGGCCATGGCAGCACGCTGGGGGAGAATGCGCAGCAGGTTTTCTGGGGGCTCCCAATGTACCTCGCAGCGCGTCTCGATGCCGAGACGCGCCCCGGCAAAAGCATCCACCGTGGCACCGGTCGCTTCTCGCTTGACCCAGTCGATGCCGGAAACACTGAGCCCATCCTTGTCGAAGGAGAACCCTACTTCGGTGGCCAATGCAACGCTGGCGCCAGCGAAGCCCTTGGCAACGGCGTCGAGTACAATGGCGTAGCGGCCAAGCTCGCGCTGTTCGCCGCGATCGGTGAGCGTCGCGACGACAGGCCGGGCCTGCTCTCTACTGGGGAGCACGAGCCGCCCCAGCGGAAGCTCACCGCGGGCGAGGCTGAAGGTGCCCTTGGCTTCCCAGCTATAGGTGAGGTCGACCGAAGGGCTCCATTCATCGTTGGCATCCAGAATCCAGAGGCCGGGCTCCTCCCGATCGAAGGCAACTTCGCTTCGGCTCTCTACCCCCAGCGATCCTCCACGACTCCCTTCCATCTCGAGGTCGAAGAAGGTCAGGCTGGGAGCGTGTTCAGTGACGTCCCAGGGGGTGTCGCGCTCTCCTTCCTGACGGGCTTCGTTGAGTTCACGTCGTGCCATGCCTACCAACCGCAGCATCTGCGCTTGGGCACTGGCATCGAACAGGCGAAGCTCCTCACGGCTGGGGCCGGTAAAGAGGATTTTTTGCAGCGCCTCGCCCCAGGCTTGCCTGCTGGCGTCATCCAGCGAGGCCACCTCATGGCCCTGCGTTTCCAGATAAGCGAAGAAGCGCTCGGGCTCGAAGAAGCCCATGGGCTCATCGTGCCAATCAAGCCGATGCGCTATTGCCTGGCAACCTCGCCCTTGCAGCCATTGCGATAACGCGCTCTCGGGGGCATCCCACAGTCGAGCCGGCAGTACCCCGTCAGCTCTCAGTGTGCGCTCTAGCCGCCAGCGCTCGTTGCCGGTCATGGTAGGGATCATCTGCAACAGGCTGATGTGGCTAAGGGACTTCTGTCCCTGCGGTGAGCTGAATTCGCGCAGCGGAAAGTCGTTCTGTACCAGAAGCTCTATCTTGCGTTTCTGGTAGCCCAGGGCGTGCCGGTCGTCTTCGATATCGGTATGCCAGACCAGCACGCGGCCTGGCTCCATCTCTTCCACGGCCTGGCGGGCTCGCTCATGCAGTTCGTTCAGGGTCTCCTGCAAGGTTTCATAGCGTTGCCGCTCCTGCTCGAAGAGGAAAACGGGCAGTTGGGTTTGCCCACCCGTACCGGACTCCCATTCACGCAGCTTGTTTTCCACCGCCTGGTGCAGTTCGAGGCTCTCCTTGAGCGTACGGCAGTAAGCATCGAAGGCTTCCACACCATTGCGCAGTTGGCGCAGCTGTGGGTTGGGAGAGGAGAGGGCCAACTCGGGCGTAGCGATGCCGAGTGATGCAAGCGTGAGGATACTGTGCAGGTAGTCGTTGTACTTGCTTTCCTGTTGCTCGCTCAATTGCTGCACGTAGCCGACGAAGCGGCACTCGTTGGCCGCCTCACGGGGCGGCATCGACTCGCATAGCTGGATGAAGCGCTGGTACTCCGCCAGCACGTCTTGCAGGGAGAAGGGGGTGGCTTCGCCTTGCCCGCCAGGATTGAAGTGATACTCCCGCTGAGCCTGAGCGCGGTGCGAGCGATAGGCTTCCAGCGCAGTGGCTATCTCGGCTTCCCAAGGGCCAAAGTAGCCCTCATCTTCCAGGCGATAGCCTTGCTCTCTGGCACGCTCGAGGCCCTGTTGGTAAAGCTGCCTCAGTTGGCGCTCCAGCCGAGAGACTTCTTGAGCGTCTCTGCGGATACGGCGATTCAAGAACTCCAGCATCCCCGGGGTGCTGAATTGATACAAGTGATCCCACATGGTGCGCTGATGAGCGATACGCGCTTCCAGTGAGGCCTCGTCGTCTTGGGTCAGCTCGACGAGCCGCTCGAAGGCTTCCCGGTAGCGCTGTCGTTCGCTCTCATCGAGAAAGTTCTCGGCTCGGGCCGGCAGCAGGCACTCCAGCCCGGCATCTTCGGTGAGCTTGCGCAGGCGCTTGGCCGGGTCTTCCTCCTGTACCCATTCGCTCAGCGTTTCGCTGGCTTCCAACAAGATTTCGGAGACCTCTTCGGTCAGCAGCCAGAAAGTACGGGTGCCCGGCAGGTAGAGGATGTCGGCCCAGCACCGCTCCTCGCAGACGTGTTGTGCCGTCGATTCGATACTGCCGCCCTCCGCCTCCGGTGGCTCGAATCGGCTGATGGCATGTGGATTTTCAGGGCTGCCGGGGCGTGCTCCTGTGCTCATACCAGGTTCTCCAAAGCTTGTACTTTTTTGCGCGTCGGCAGGTCGGCACGCAGTCCCTGTTCGATAGACGAGTCAAAATGCTCGTCTGCTTGGCGGATCAAAGGAAGTAGGCGCTTGAGATAGTGAGCTTGCTTGATGCCCGCTGCCTCGAGCCGCTCCAGTCTCTCCAACCACGCCGGCGGCAACGCCGAAAGCGGCGTATCGGTCGCGCTGCTCAGCCACCAGGCACGCGGGCTCTCCTTGAGCGCCCGTTCCAGCGCTTCGGTCAGTGCGGGGGCTTCGGCTTCGGCTTCATCACGGTCGCCGGCTGGCTGCCATCTTTGCCAGTGCGTCAGCGGCGTGGGCGTGATGACCTGCCCCAGCGGCCCGATGAGTTGGGCGTAGGCGGTGTCGCTGCTGGCGGCGAGCAGGGCTGTCCAGGCGGCGGCATCCTGCAGGTTCACCAGCGACTGGCCGCCGTGCGGGTCGTCGAGGATGAACAGGCGACGCAGATGATCGGCCAGCTCGTTCAGGGGGGTGGCCTGGGCCGGCAGGAAGAGCCAGCCGTGGCGCTGCCCGGCACATAGCGAGCCGATGGCCTGCCAGGCTTCACTGCCCGGCGTGAGTTCGACCAGCCAAGGGCTGGCTTCGAGCAGCGGTGATAGCGGCGTGCCGGCAAACAGCGTCAGGTAGTCGTGCCAGCCGGGCTGGCCCACGAGTTCGGCACAGCGTTCTGGGGCGCGGCGCTGATCCAGCACCACATAAGCAGAGCGCTGGGCTTCGAAGCTGCCCGATAGGGTCTCGATACGCTGGCTGCGCTCGTCGATTCGACTCAACCAGCCAGGCATGGGCAATCTCCCCGGCTGCAGGTGGTCTCGCTCAGCTTGCCGCACAGCGGCAGCAGCGTGGCTTCGCTGAGCTGGTAGTCCTTGAGCTTGGGCAGCACGGTGGGCGGTATCGCCTCATGTACCTCCGGCACTGCCCTGCCCGGCAGCAGCGGTATCTCGACGGCTTGGCCGCTGCCGGAGCCGGGGCTGCCTCCGGCGTTGATCTTGACCTTGGGGCCGACCAGGGTGACGCCGCCGCCGTCGAGCTTGAGGAAGCTGCCGCCGGCATTGAGGGTCATTTCGCTGCCGGCTTCGAGCACCACCTTGTGGCCGGCCTTGATGTGCAGTTCGCGGCCGCATTCGCTGAGCCAGGCCTGGCCGGCCTTGACGTGCAGGGTGCCCTGTACCGTGAGGTGCTGGTTGGCGACGGTTTGCTCATGGCGCTCGCCGCGCACGGTGTGGTGCTCATCGGCATGGATCTCGCCGATGCGGTCGTGGTGCACGGTGAGGAAGCTGTCGTTGCCGATCTCTTCGGTGCGGTCGTTGTTGGTCAGCAGCTCCAGGTCTTTCTGGGCATGCAGCCAGATCTGCTCTTCGCCGGCCTGGTCCTCGAAGCGAAGTTCGTTAAATCCTTCGCCTTTGTGACTCTGGGTGCGGATGACGGTACGCGTCTTGTGCTCGGGCAGCGCGTAGGGCGGCGTGTTGACGGCGTGGTAGGTGCGCCCGGTGATCAGCGGTTGATCCGGATCGCCCTCGAGGAACGATACCACTACCTCATGCCCAATCCGGGGTATCGCCATGCTACCGTAGCCGCCGCCGGCCCAGCCCTGGGAGACGCGCACCCAGGCGCTGGCGGTTTCATTGGGTTCGGCGTAGCGATCCCAGGGGAACTGGACCTTGACCCGGCCGTGTTCGTCGCAGTGGATCTCTTCGCCCTCGGGGCCGACGACGAAGGCGATCTGCGGGCCGTCGACGCGGGGCTTGGGGTTGGGCGTGGGACGCCAGGCGCGGTCGGCGGGGGTGAGGATCAGTTCGTTGTCGAACTTGGTCATCTGGCCCATCCCTGCCGCGTCACCTTGAGTGACACCATCCTCTTCCAGGGCCTGGGGCTGGCTGCCGGTGTGCTTGACCTTGACCACCTGCCAGTCGCGGTTGAGCTCACTGAGGTCGTGGTCGGTGAGGGTGAACTTGACCCCCGGGGCGAGCTCGG
>NZ_JABFTV010000007.1 GCF_021404405.1 Billgrantia aerodenitrificans | reverse complement strand
CCACTATTACAACCATCACCGGATGAAGCAGAGACTAAAAGGCCTGAGCCCCGTACAGTACAGGACTCAGGCCGTGGGCGCCGGCTGAATGAACCGTCCAACTATTGGGGGTCAGTTCAAGTGGCCGGGGCTTCTGCATTTCCTGCATGACGACTCACGCACTCAGCGCACGATCATCACCGACATCTTGGTGTGATGGACCACGTGCTCGGCGTTGGGGCCCAGTACGTAGTCGGCGAACTTGCGCTTGTTGTGCGAGGCCATGACGATCAGGTCGACCTCGAGCTTCTTGGCCGACTTGACGATCGCCTCCCAGGGCGAGCCGTCGACGATCACCGACTGCACCTTGATGTCATCGGGCACGTGCTCCTCGATGAAACGGTGCTGGGCCTGGGAAATTGCCTCGTGGGCCTTCTTGGCGAAATCGCGCGGGAAGTAGGAACCCACCAACGGCATGTGGTAATCCGGCAGCACCGTGACCACGTGCAACGATGCACCGAAGGTGCGGCACAGGGTCACCGCCGTGGGCAACGCCTTGGCCCACGACGACTCCTCGTTGAGATCCACAGCCAGCAGAATCTTGTCGTACATCTCTGCACCCTCCTCAGGCGTGGGCGGTCGACGACGGCTGCTGAAGCTTGCGCCGACGCTGCAACAGCACCACCAGGCCGAACAACAGGAAGCCGGGGATCCACATCCACTCCTTGGCCCAGCGATCCACCGGCGCCAGTACCTCGATGATCTCCTGATCGAAGTCGAAGCCGATGTCCGCCGCCAGGCTACCGAACTCGACGAAGTCGACCGTAGCCTGATCGCCATCGACCCACAGCTCCATGCCCAGCCGCTCCATGCGCTCCTCGGCGCTGTCACCGCGTGGCACCGGCACCAGCAGGTAGGTGGTCATGGGATCGCCGAAGGCATCCTCGCCGGCGATCTGCACGCGCAGCTGGCTACCATCCTCCACCTGGCCCAGCGCTTGGGCGAACTCGGCCGGCGGGATCGACTGATAGGGATCATGGATACGATCCATCCAGTAACCGGGACGGAACAGGGTGAAGGCCACCAGCAGCAGCAGAACCGATTCGTACCAGCGGCTGCGTACCAGCATATAGCCCTGGGTCCCGGCAGCGAATATCAACATGGCGATGGTCGCTATGATGAATATCACGATGCCCTGGAGCCAACCGACGTCGATCAACAGCAGGTCAGTGTTGAAGATGAACAGGAATGGCAGCGCCGCAGTACGCAGGCTGTAGTAGAACGCCTGGAAACCGGTGCGCAGCGGATCGCCGCCCGATACCGCGGCCGCGGCGAACGAGGCCAGCCCCACCGGCGGCGTCACGTCGGCCATGATGCCGAAGTAGAACACGAACAGATGCACCGCGATCAGCGGCACGATCAGACCGTTCTGCTGCCCCAGCATCACGATGACCGGCGCCATCAGCGCCGACACCACGATGTAGTTGGCGGTGGTGGGCAGCCCCATGCCGAGGATCAGGCTGAGCACGGCAGTGAGCAGCAGGATCAGCATCAGGTTGCCCATGGCCAGTATCTCGACCACGTCGGCCAGCACCAGGCCGACACCGGTCTGAGAGACCGCGCCCACCACGATGCCAGCGGTAGCCGTGGCGATACCGATGCCGATCATGTTGCGGGCACCGGCGACCAGACCGTCCCACAGGTCGAGGAAGCCCTCCTTGATGTCGGCAGCGAGACGGCTTCGACCACGGAAGAAGGCGGTGATGGGACGCTGTGTGATCATGATGCAGATCATGAACACCGTAGCCCAGAAGGCCGACAGCCCGGGCGAGAGGCGCTCCACCATCAGGCACCACACCAGCACGATCACCGGCAGGATGTAGTGCAGCCCCACCATCACCGTGGGCTTGGTGCGGGGCAACGTGACGACCTTGGAAGTCGGATCGTCGAGCTCGAGCTCGGGATAGTAAGAGCCGAGCTTCAGCAGCCCTACATAGATGGCGGCAAGGCCCAACCCTACGACCCAGGGAGTGGCGTCGCCCAGCACCGGCTTGAGCCAGCCCAGGCCGTAGTAGACGGCAAACGACAGCGCCATCAGCAGGATCAGGCCGGTCAGGAAACCGATCACCTTGTTGAGCAGCGGACGCATCGGGTTGCTCGAAGGCAGCCCCTTCATGTCGGCCTTGAGTGCTTCCAGATGCACGATATAGATCAGCGCGATATAGGAGATCACCGCCGGCAGGAAGGCGTGCTTGATCACCTCCACGTAGGGTATACCGACGTATTCGACCATCAGGAAGGCCGCCGCTCCCATGACCGGTGGCATGATCTGTCCGTTCACCGATGAGGAGACCTCGACCGCCCCGGCCTTTTCGGCAGAGAAGCCCACTCGCTTCATCATGGGAATGGTGAAGGTGCCGGTGGTCACGGTATTGGCGATGGAGGAGCCGGAAATCAGGCCGGTCATCCCCGAAGCCACCACGGCGGCCTTGGCCGGCCCACCCTTGTAATGGCCGAGCAGCGAGAAGGCGACCTTGATGAAGTAGTTGCCGGCACCGGCCTTGTCGAGCAGGGCACCGAACAGAACGAAGAGGAATACGAAACTGGTCGACACCCCCAGGGCGATACCGAACACCCCCTGGGCCGTGAGCCACTGATGGTTGACCAGGCCATACAGGCTGACCCCACGATGGGCCAGGATGCCCGGCATGTAGGGTCCGAACAGCGAGTAGAGAAGGAATATAGAAGCGACGATGGCCAGCGGCGGCCCCAAGGCGCGCCGGGTCGCCTCGAGCAGCACCACGATGCCGACCACACCGACGATCACGTCGCGCAGTATGGGCGACCCGGGCCGGTCGGAGAGCTCCGCATAGAAGAGAAAGATGTAGGCAGCACAGAAAGCCCCCACCAGCGCCAGCAGCCAGTCCTGCAGCGGTATGCGGTCGCGCGGCGAACGCTTCAGCGCCGGGTAGGCCATGAAGGCCAGGAACATGGCAAATGCCAGGTGAATGGAGCGCGCCTCGGTGGCATTGAATACCCCGATGCGAAAGATATAGGGCAGCGGCGAGGCGATCCAGAGCTGGAACAGCGACCAGGCGGCAGCCACACCGACCAGTAGCTTGCCGGGTGCCCCCAGCGGCTTGCGCGCTCCGGTATCGCTGGAGGCGACCATGTCCTCCAGGTCGGCCTCGGGGTTTCGTGGATTCGTCTTTTCGTCAGTCATTACCGTCGTGCCCCATTGGCTTGACCCTGGGCGCTGCCGTTGCAGATGTCGCCTCAGCAGCTGACCCAAACAGATGCGCGGACCCCGAGGGTCCGCGCATTTTTACCGAAGGGAGTGGTTACCCCCTACCTCTCACTCGATCCAGCCACGCTCACGATAGTAGCGAGCGGCGCCATCATGCAGCGGTGCAGTCAGACCTTCGGAGATCATGTCCTCTTCGTTGAGGTTCTCGAAGGCCGGATGCAGACGCTTGAAGCGGTCGAAGTTTTCGAACACCGCCTTGACGGTTTCGTAGACGACTTCTTCATCCACGGCAGTGGAGGTCACGAAGGTGGCCGCAACGCCGAAGGTTTCGACGTCTTCGTCGTTGCCACGGTAGAGGCCGCCGGGGATCACCGAACGGGTGTAGTAGGGATACTCCTCGATCAGGGCATCGATTTCATCGCCGGTCACCGGGATGATGCGCGCGTCGATGGTGGTGGTGGCTTCCTGGATGGAACCGTTGGGATGACCGACCACGTAAACCATGGCATCGATGTTGTTGTCGGACAGAGCCGCGGCCTGCTCGGCGGCATCCAACTGCGACGCCAGCGAGAAGGTACCGGTATCCCAGCCCATGGCCTCCATCACCACGTTCATGGTGTTGCGCTGGCCGGAGCCCGGGTTGCCGATGTTGACGCGCTTGCCGGGGAAATCGGAGAAGTGCTCGATGCCGGAGTCGGCACGCGCGACCACGGTCAGCGGCTCGCCGTGCATGGTGAAGACGGCACGCATCTCTTCCCAGGCGCCATCGGACTCGAAGTTGGCCTCACCGTGGTAGGCGCGGTACTGCACGTCGGACTGCACCACGCCCATGTCGAGCTCACCGCTCTTCATGCCGTTGACGTTAGCCACGGAGCCACCGGTGGAGGGGGCGTTACAGCGGATGTTGTGCTCGTCGCTGCCGCGATTCACCATGCGGCATACCGACTGGCCCACCACGTAGTAGACCCCGGTCTGACCGCCGGTGCCGATGGTGATGAAACGGTCCTGCGCCACGGCCGGGGCAGAGAACATGGCAGCGCCCAACAGGGCTCCCGAGAAGGCGGCTGCGGAAAAAGCATGACGTTTCATTAACACACCTCTTTAGACGTTATTGGCTAGCCGGTTTTCACCAGCTGCTTTGGCTGAAGCAAGATCCCTGGTGTGGCCAAGGCGCATGAACCTTGGCCAGCGGTTTCTACCGCTCTCATCTACTTTAGCGAAAAAAACGCCGTCATGATGGTCTTTTTCAACTGACCTAATTCTAGTAGGGATTTACGTTAAGTGTACGTTAATTCCTAAATTGCATGACTCATGAAATAGGGGTCTGCTCCTTGCCAGGGGCAGCGTAGAAATGGCATGAGCAAACGGTCAGGTCGCACTGGCGATCAGTTCCCGCTTGGCACGCTTCATGGCGGCGAAATCCGCCTCATAGAAGAACTCGTTCGCGCCCAGCGCGGGCTCGAGATGATTGAGCCAGGTGGCACGCTCGTCGTACTTGGCGAAGAACGGCCGCTGCACCCAGCTGGCTTCCCGGCCCTGGATGAAGCGCAGCACGAAGACCTTTTCGCCGTGGATCTCGGTGACTCCTTGTATCTCCACCTTGCCCGGGTCGGCGGACATGGATGGCCCCCGGGCGGTGCGCGCCAGTCCCGGCACCCGCTGCATGGCCTCGCGGTAGATCTCCCAGGCACGCACCAGCGGCACCTCGAAGTAGTGGCGGGCACCGGTGTCGCGCTCGACGAACATGTAGTAGGGAATCATCCCCAGGCGCACCTGCGTCGTCCACATCCTCGCCCACTGGTCGGCATCGTCGTTGATGTGGCGAAGCAGAGGCGCCTGGGTGCGGATCTCGGCGCCGGTGGCGCGGATGCGGCGGATCGCCTCGCGGCAGATGGGGGTATCCATCTCCTTCCAGTGGTTGAAGTGCGCCATGAAGGCGACGTGCTTGCCGGCGGCGGTCAGCTCACGGAACAGCGCGAGGATATCCTCGGCGTCCGGGTCGGTGACGAAGCGGTAAGGCCAGAAGGTCAGGCTCTTGGAGCCGATGCGAATGTCCTGGACATGGTCCAGCTCGGGGGCCATCAAGCCCTCCAGGTACATGCGCAGGTGCTTGGCCTTCATCACCATGGGGTCGCCGCCGGTCATCAGCAGGTCGGTCACCTCGGTATGCTCGGCCAGATAGCGATGCAGCGAATCGGCTTCGCTGGCGGCGAACTTGAGATCCTTGTCACCGACGAACTGCGCCCAGCGGAAGCAGAAGGTGCAGTAGCTGTGGCACACCTGCCCCTGACTGGGAAAGAACAGCACTGTCTCACGGTACTTGTGCTGCATGCCGGGCAGCGGTTCGCCGTCGAGCAGCGGCAGATTGAGATCCATCTGGCCCGCCGGGTGCGGGTTGAGTTCGGCACGAATGCGCTCGATCACCGGCGTCATCTCGGCGGCGTCGGCGTCGCGGCGAACCAGTTCGGCCACGGCGTCATAGTGCTCCGGCCTGAGCATGCCGCGCTGGGGAAAGGTGAGCTGGAAAACGGGGTCGCCCGGCACGTCGTTCCAGTCGATCAGCTCATCGATGACGTACTCGTTGACCCGAAACGGCAGCACCTGGCTGACGACCCGCATGTCGAAACGCAGGTCTTCAGGCAGATTCTGAATCGCCTCGATCTTGTCCAGTTGACGGTGGGTGTAGACCTTGAATTGGCGGGCCTCGATGACCTCGGCCCCTGCATCGCCGAGCTCGATGTTCACACGCTGGTTCATCGTCTCCTCCTGTTGTCGTGGGTCACGGCGACGCCCTGCGCGACGGCGCAAACACGCCGTCACGTCGACCTGAGGCCGGCGAGCCGTGACTTATCGGGGGAGCACATTGGTACCGTTCAGGCGGGCGACTTGCAAGTTTTTGCGTCCATTTGCAACGAATGTCACGAAAACAGAGCGAATACGCAACGATCCATTCTTTTACGCCGAACAGCGTGGGAACTTGTCGGCTTGTGGCCCTTACCACCAGACTGGAATGACATAGCAGAGGAGATAGCGAACATGTCCGCTCGCCTGGAGTGCCAGCAGGGAGACATCGCCAATCAGCCGGATATCGACGTCGTGGTCAACGCCGCCAATGCGCAGCTGCGAACTGGCGGCGGCGTGGCCGGTGCGCTGCACCGGGCAGCCGGCCCGGAACTCGAGCGCGCCTGTCGGCCGCTGGCGCCGATCGCGCCCGGTCAGGCAGTGATCACCGAGGCCTTCGGCCTGCCCAACCGCCACGTCATCCACTGCCTGGGGCCGGTCTACGGTCACGACAGGCCGGAAGCGGAGCTGCTGGCGGACTGCTATCGCAACGCGCTGGAGCTGGCCGAGCGGCACGGCCTTGCCAGCATCGCCTTCCCTGCCCTTTCGGCCGGCGCCTTCGGCTACCCCCTCGCGGAGGCCGCCCGGGTCGCCCTCACCACGGTGCAGGAGACGTTGCCTCGCTGCCCCGGCATCGAACGGGTGCGCTTCGTGCTGTTCGACGCCGGTAGCGCCACGCTCTTCCAGGACACGCTGGAATCGCTCGATCAGACGTTGTAGCCGAGTGTGCGCGGCAACCACAAGGCAATTTCCGGGAAGATCGCCACCAGCGCCAGGGCGCTGGCCATGGCCAGCACGAACAGCAGCGCCCAGCCCACGGTCTGCTCCAGCCGTATCCTGGCAATGTTGGTGGTCACCATCAGATTGACCGCCACCGGTGGCGTGAACTGGCCGATGGCGATGTTCATCGCCAGCAGGATGCCGAACCACACCGGGTTCCAGCCGAAGTGCTGCATTACCGGGAGCAGGATCGGCATCATGATCAGGTAGATCGAGATGGCGTCGAGCAGCATGCCGGCCAGCAGCACCGCCAGCATGATCAGGATCAGCAGCAGCACGCCGTTGTCGGTGAGCCCGATGATCCACTCCGCCAGGTGGCGGAAAGTACCGAGCATGGTGCCGGCCCAGGCGAAGATACCGGCCAGGGCGATGATCAGCATGACCACACCGGAGATCACTGCCGCCTCACCGAGCAGGCTCCACAGATCGCGCCAGCCGATCTCGCGAGTCAGGAACAGCCCGACCAGGGCACCGTAGGCCACGGCCACCACGGCCGCCTCGGTGGGCGTGAACAGACCCGAGCGCAGCCCGCCCAGGATCAGCACCGGGGCGAACAGCGCCGGCAGCGCCTGCTTGAAGGTCTCGCCCACCTTGAGCCGTTCCGCTCCCTCCACCGGCGTGCCGCCCTCCCAACCATAGCGCTTCGAGACCAGCAGCGCCGGCACCAGCAGCGCCAGACCGGCCAGGATGCCGGGAAACAACCCGGCCGCGAACAGCGCCCGCAGGTCGACCCCGGGCACCACGATGGAATAGAGGATCAGCGCCACCGAGGGCGGGATCAGAATGGCAGTGGAGGCGGACGCAGCGATCAGCGTGGCCGAGAAGGGCTTGGGGTAGCCGGCCTTGGTCATGCTCGGCAGCATTACCATGGCCACTGCCGCGGCGTCTGCCGGCCCGGAGCCGCTCATGCCGCCCATGATCATGCACACCAGCACCGCCACCAGCGCCAGGCCGCCATGACGAGGGCCGATCAGCGCCTGAGCGAAACGCACCAGACGCAGCGCGACCCCGGCGCGCTCGAAGATCAAGCCGGTCATGATGAACAGCGGGATGGCGATCAGCGGGTACTTGGCGATGCTGTTGTAGGTGTTGGTACCGAGGGTGGCCAGCATTTCCGGGGTGAGGCCGACGAGGATACCCACCGCGCCGGCCAGTGCCAGGGAGAAGGCCACCGGCACGCCGGCGATCAGCAGCCCGGCGAAGGCCAGGATCATCCACAGGTCAGGGCTCATCGTCGAGCCTCCCGCGCAGACGATCGACGGTTTGCTGCACCAGACGCACCAACATTGCCGCCGACAGCAGCGGCAGCCACAGCAGGTACCACCACTGCGGCAGGCCGAGCCCCGGTGACAGCGACTCCCACTGGTACTCCTCCCAGGTGAGCTTGGCGCCGAACCAGGTGATCAGCCCCAGCACGATGGCGCCGCAAAGCCCCTGAAAGAGGATAAGTGCACGCCGCGGCGCAGCCGGCAGGGCCCGCTCGAGCAGGCCGATACGAATGTGGCCGTTGCGCCGTAGCGCCACCGAGGCACCGGCGAAGGTGAGCACCACCAGCAGGAACACCGAGAACTCCTCGGTGAAGGCCAGCGAGCCACCAGTCACGTAGCGGGTGATGACGTTGCCCAGGCTGATCAGTGAAATGATCGCCAGCGCCAGCGAGCCCAGCCAACGCTCGGGCCTGGCATCGGGAGAGAACTTCATGGAAGCCTCGCAATTGAAGGTCCGGCTCCGATAGAACCGGACCTAGGCTTTGATGGGGCTCAGCGAGCCTCGATGGCCTGACGCGCAGCTTCGACCAGCTCCGGGCCGATCCGCGGAATCCACTTGTCGTGCACGCTGCGGGTGGCATTGACGAAGGCGGCATGCTGCTCTTCGGTCAGCTCGGTGACCTGCACGCCGCGTTCCTGGATGTCGGCCAGCCGCTCGCTCTCCTGCTCGCGGGTCATGGCGATCTCCCACTCGCCGGCCTCGACGGCGGTCTCACGCAGGATCTCGCGATGCTCTTCCGAGAGCGAATCCCATACGCGCTGGTTGACGGCGAAGATCAGCGGATCGTTCATGTAGTTCCACAGGGTCAGGTGCTCCTGGCCCACCTGGTCGATGCGCGCCACGTCGAACACCGACAGCGGGTTCTCCTGACCGTCCACGGCACCGGTGGTCAGCGCCGGCTGGGCATCGGTCCAGCTCATCTGGGTGGGGTCGGCCCCCAGTGCGGTAAAGGTGTCCTGGAACAGCGGCGAGCCCACCACGCGGATCTTCAAGCCGTTGAGGTCGCCAGGCTCGCTGATCGGACCGCGGGAGTTGGAGAGCTGGCGGAAGCCGTTCTCGCCCCAGGCCAGCGGAATCACACCGCGGGATTCGATGGCTGCGAAGACCATCTCGCCGGCCTCGCCGCCAGTCACCGCATCGACCGCCGCCTCGTCGGGCATGAAGAAGGGCAGCGAGAAGAGGTTGAGCTCGGGCACCTGGGGCGACCAGTTGATGGTCGAGCCCACGGCCATGTCGATCAGGCCGGAGCGCATGGCGGAGAATTCACGGGTCTGGTCGCCGGCCACCAGCTGCGAATTGGGGTAGACGCGCAGGGTCAACTCGCCCTCCGTGCGCTCCTCCACCAGTTCGGCCCATTTCTCCGCCGCCTGGCCCCAGGGAAAGGCGTCGGAGAGAACGGTGGAAACGGAAAGCTCCCGCGCCTGGGCAGAGAGCGAGGCCGTGAGCACGGCGGCACCGGCCAGGGCCGCGGCGATACGGGTGATACGACTTGGTGAATTCATGACGTGTCCTTGCAGCAGGGGCCGGCTCCGACAGGGCCAGCCGTGATTATCGTTCTGGCGGGCATCGACAATTTCGCCTCGCCTCGACATTCTACGATGTCGGGCGTTGAATGGTAGTCCGTTAACGATGTCGGCGACGCACGGCACCGGGCTACCATCTCGCCAGGGCGAATACGACAAGGAGCCAGCCGTGCCACTGCGCGACCTGCTGTTGGGCCTCTCGATCGTGGTGATCTGGGCCTTGAACATCATCGTCATCAAATGGGGGGTAACGGAACTACCGCCGCTGCTGCTCACCACCCTGCGCTTCATTCTGGTGGCGGCACTGCTGGTGCCCTTCCATCCGGTGGCGCGTCATCATCTGCCCTTCCTGCTACTGCTCTCGGCGACCTTCGGTACGCTGCACTTCGCCCTGCTGTTCATCGGTCTGGGTCAGGCGGAGGCCGGCACCGGCGCCCTGCTGGTGCAGATGGGCACGCCCTTCGCCACGCTGCTGGCGGTGCTGTTCCTGGGCGAGCGCCTGAGCGTCAAGCGCGTGGTCGGCCTCGCGCTGTCGTTTGGTGGGGTAGTGGTACTGGCCGGCGGCCCCAGCCTGCCCTCGGCGCTACCCATGACGCTGCTGCTGCTCAGCGCCTTCGGCTGGGCCGTGTCGCAGCTGCTGATCAAGATGGGACCCAATATCCCGCCGTTGGCACTGGCCGGCTGGACGGCCCTGCTCGCCGTGCCCCAGGTGGCCATCGGTTCCTGGTGGTTCGAAAGCGGCCAGATGAGCGCCATGGCCTCCGCCGGCTGGTTCGGCTGGGGCGCGGTGTTCTATACCGCGGTAATGTCGTCGATCGTCGCTTACGGCATCTGGTACGGCCTGCTGCGGCGCCATCCGGTGAGCCGGCTGGCCCCGCTGAGCCTGATGGTGCCGATGGGCGCGGTGGTGCTGGGCATCGTACTGCTGGGCGAGAGCCTCAACGCCCATGTGCTGATCGGCGGCGTCATGGTCATCGCCGGCGTGGCACTGATCGTGATTCGCTTCCGCGCCCTGCTCGGTCGCTGATGGTCGAGACGGCGGCCCTTTTCAATCCGTCTCCGGCGCCGCTTCCGCACCGGCACCGCCCGGCCTGCGCGTACTTCCTCGCAGCATCGGTGTCACCGGCAGCATGATGTGCTCGGGCTCGGTATCGGCGTGAGCGATCTGCTCGAGCAACAGCTCCGTGGCCTTGACCACCATCTGCTCGACCGGCTGCTGCAGCGTCGTCAGCGAATGGCTTGGCCAGGTCGACATGGGGATGTCGTCGAAACCGATGACCGACACCTCTTCCGGCACCGCGAGGCCGAGCTCGTGGCGCAGCGTCTCCATGGCCGCAATGGCCATGAGATCGTTGGCGGCAAACAGCGCGTCGGGCACGCTGGGCGCAGCGAACAGGCGCCGCGTGGCCTGGCTGGCGTCGAGGTAGCGATAGTTGCCGACCTCGACGGCATGGCACTCCTGCCCCCGCGACGCCAGGCCCGCCACGAACCCCTCGTAACGCTGCTGGTTGGTCGAGGAATCCTCCAGACCGGCCAGGTAGGCGATGCGCCGATGCCCCAGGCTGGCCAGGTAGCTGCCCGCCCAGAACCCGCCGCGGTGATTGTCGCAGCCGACCTGGCTGATGCCGGCGTAGTTGACGGTACGGTTGACGATCACTACGGGAATGCCGAAGTCCGCCACCGTTTCTGCCTGCTCGGTATCCAGGGTGATGGCGAGCATGAGCACCCCCTCGACCTGGCTTCTGATGATCTCCTCGATCACCGAGTCGAAGCCCCGGTCGGAGGGAGCGAAGAACAGCAGCAGGTGATACCCCTGCTTCTGGAAGAAGCGCGACGCGCGCTCCAGCACGAAGGTATAGAACGGGTTCTCGAGGCTGTAGGTCACCACCGCGATGGTGCGGCTCGAGCGTGTGATGAGCGAGCGGGCGATGGTATTGGGGCGATAACCCAGCTCGCGCGCCGCTTCCATCACCTTCTTGCGGGTCTTGTCAGAAACACTGGCATTGGGCGAAAAGCTGCGACTGACGGCCGACTGCGACACGCCGGCCAGTCGGGCCACATCACGGGACGTTACGGATTTCCTTTTCATGCATGGAGCTCGCAGCGGGCGGATACCGAAATGACGGGAATCGTACCACTTTGCCACGGCAGACGCCGGTAGCGGCTCAGAAGCCGACCCGGTCGCCGCCTTTCAATTCCAGGATCTCGCGCGCCTCGTCCGCTGTCGCCACGGCCAGCGAGAGCCCTTCCAGCAGCTCGCGCACCTTGCGCACCTGGCTGGCATTGCTCTCCGCCAGCCGGCCCGGCCCGAGCCACAGGGAGTCCTCCAGCCCCACCCGTACGTGCCCGCCCATGGCGGCAGCCTGGGCCGCGATGCGCATCTGATTGCTGCCCGCTCCCAGCACGGACCAGGCATAGCCGTCGCCGAACAGCCTGTCGGCGGTGCGACGCATGTGCATGACGTCCTCGGCGTGGGGGCCGATGCCGCCCAGAATGCCGAACACGCTCTGCACGAAGAGCCGCCCACCGACGACGCCGCGATCCACCAGGTTGCGCAGATTGTAGAGATGGCCGATGTCGTAGCACTCGCATTCGAAACGCGTGCCGTTGCGCGCCCCTAGAGTCATGGTCTTCTCGATATCGGCAAAGGTGTTCTTGAACACCAGGTCGCGGCTGTTCTCCAGGTGCTCGCGCTCCCACTCGTGCTCGAACGCCTGGAAACGCTCCAGCATCGGGAACAGCCCGAAGTTCATCGAGCCCATGTTCATCGAGGCCAGCTCAGGCTGGAACTCGATGGCGGGGCGCATGCGCTCCTCCACCGTCATGTGCGGGCTGCCGCCCGTGGTGAGGTTGATCACCGCATCGGTCGACGCCTTGATCCGCGGCAGGAACTTCTCGAACACCGCAGGATCCTGTGTCGGCCTGCCGGTGCGGGGGTCGCGGGCATGCAGGTGCAGAATGGCGGCACCCGCCTCGGCGGCGGCGATGGCCGCCTCGGCGATCTCCTCGGGCGTCACCGGCAGATGGGGCGACATGGAAGGCGTATGGATGGCGCCGGTGACGGCACAGGTGATGATGACTTTACGTTGCGTCGCCATGAAAGACCTCGCTGTTGTGATTCAGGAATCGTGGCAGCCGCGCCACACGCCAAGCCCTTACAGCGACTCGACGTTGGCGCAGACGCTGAGCGCCTGACCGGAAATGTTGGCGCCCCCGGGAGAGGCCAGGAACAGGGCCATGGCCGCGATGTCGTTGGGCTCGACCATCTTGCGCATCGACACCTTGGCCAGGTTCTCCTGCTCCATCTCGTCGCGACCGATGCCGCGCTGCGCGGCACGGTCGGCGATCACCCGCTCGATGCGCGGACCGCGCACGATACCCGGCAGGATCGCGTTGACCCTGACCCCCGCCGGGCCGAGCTCGCAGGCCAGGCTCTTGGTCAGCCCCACCACGCCCCATTTGCTGGCGGCATAGGGGGTGCGATAGGCGAAGCCGAGGCGCCCCGCCACCGACGCCATGTTGAGCAGCACGCCTCGGCTCTCACGCAGTGCGCCGGCGGCCCGCTTGGCCACGTAATATTGGCCGTTGAGATTGATGTCGATGGTCTGACGCCACGCTTCGCTCTCGATCTCGTCGATCCCGGCCGTCGGCCCCGCGATGCCGGCGTTGTTGACCACCACGTCCAGCCCGCCCAGGCCGACCGCCTCGTCGAACAGACGCACCACGTCCGCCTCGCGGCTGACGTCCGCCCGGGTTGCCGCGATGCCCTCGGGCAGCGCCGCCAGGGCGGCCTCGTCGACGTCGCACACGTGCACGCGCGCACCGGCCTCATGGAAGGCCTGGGCAATGGCCAGGCCGATGCCGTTGGCGCCCGCCGTTACCAGCACTCTCAGGCCCTGCCGCGGAATCAGGCTGTCTACCACTTTCATTGTCGTGTCTCCCGGATGGGTGGAACGGTCGTCGCCCCGCTAGCGCAGCGACGGCAGCCAGGTGGAGAGGAATGGCACCACGCTGATGATGAAGAGATTGACCAGTACGATGGCGACGAAGGGCAGGATCGACCAGGTCAACCGGGCCACGCCGACCTTGGATATCTGCGACGCCACGAACAGGTTGAGGCCCACCGGCGGCGTGAACATGCCCATGGCCAGGTTGACCACCATGATGATGCCGAAATGTACCGGGTCGAAGCCGAAGCTCACCGCGATCGGCAGCAGGATCGGCACGAAGATCAGGATCGCCGCAGCGGCTTCGATGAACATGCCGGCCATCAACAGCAGCACGTTGACCAGCACGATGAACAGCAGCGGGCTGTCGATGGCGCCGATGACGAAGTTGGACAGCATCGACGGCACCCGCAGGCTCTGCAGGATCCTGCCGTACAGCCCGGCGGCGCCGATGATGCTGAGCACCACGGCGGTGGTGACGGCAGCCTCCTGAAGGATGCCGACGATGTCCTTGAGCGTTATTTCGCGGTAGATCACGAAGCCGACGAGGAAGGAGTAGACCACGGCGATCACCGCCGCCTCCGTTGGCGTGAAGATGCCGCCGTAGATGCCGCCGAGGATGATGACCGGCATCAGGATCGCCAACAGTGCCTTGCGCCCTGCCGTGAACATCTCGCGCCAGGAGCTGCGCTCGCCGCCGCCATGACCGTGATAGCGGGCGTAGCCGTAGGCGAAGAGCAGCAGGCTCAGGGTGATCATGAGGCCCGGCAGGACGCCGGCGACGAACATGTCGCCCACCGAGACGTTGGCGGCAATACCGTAGAGGATCAGCGGTATGCTCGGCGGAATGATCACCCCCAGCGCCCCGGAAGCCGCCTGATTGGCCGCCGCGTAGCCGGAGGCATAGCCCTTGGCGATCATCGCCGGTATCAGGATCGAGCCGATGGCGGCCGTGGTGGCCGCCCCGGAGCCCGAGATGGCGGCGAAGAACAGCGAGGTGATGATGGCCACCATGGCCAGCCCGCCGGTCATGCTCCCCACCATGGTATTGGAGAAATCCACCAGCCGCCGGGAGATACCGCCGCTCTGCATCAGGTAGCCCGCCAGGATAAAGAACGGGATCGCCATCAGCGGGAAGGAGTTGACCGAGGTGATGTACTGCTGGGCCACGATCAACATCGGCATCAGCTCGCCCTGCCATACCGTGATGGCCGAGGCCAGGCCCAGCGAGAAGGCGATGGGCACGCCGATGACGAACAACACGATCAGCAGCAGGAAAAGCAGCAGCGCCATCAGCTTCTCTCCTCTTTGTCGTTGCCTACGACCTCATCGATCAGCAGCGCCACCGAATTGACCAGGATGACGATCCCGCCCAGAGGTACGGCCAGGTAGGGCCACATCATCGACACCCGGGTACTGGGCGCCGTCTGATTGGAAACCCGGCCCACCATCTCGAAGCCGTACTTGACCAGGATGAAGGCGAACAGCGCCGAGGCCAGCACGACCAGGACGCGCATGACTCGCGCCAGCCTCGGCCCGGCGAATTCGAGTACGATATCGACCGAGATCATCAGCCCTTTGCGATAGGCATAACCGGCACCGATGAAGGTGAGCCAGATCATGGCGAAGCGGGCGATCTCGTCCGAGAAATAAAGCGGTCTTCCCACCACGAATCGCGCGAAGACCTGCCAGAAGATCAGCACGGTCATGACCAGCAACAGCCCGGCGAGCCCCCAGCCGACCAGGCGATTGAACAGGTCGATGCCCCTGTTGGTTTGCCGCAGTAACGTCTTCATGACTGCCTCGTGTCGCTAGTTGACGGCGCGGGCGGCAGACCGCCGCCCGCGGGCCACATCAATACTCGAAATTGATGGCAGCCTCGACGAGGTCCTCGCCCACGGTGGGAGCCCACTTCTCGATGACCGGCTGCACCGCCTCGCGGAAGGGGTCCAGTTCGGGCTCGGTGACGGTCATGCCCAGCTCCGCCAGCTGGACCAGGTAGCGCTGCTCGAGCTCCTGGCTGGCCTCACGCTGCACTGGCAGGGCAAGCTGCGCCGCTTCCAGGATGATCGCCTGGTCCTCTTCGCTGAACGAATTGAACAGGTCCAGCCCCATCATCAGCGGTGCCGGCGAATAGACGTGCTGGGTCATGTTCAGGTAATCCTGAACCTCGTAGAAATTGACGTCGTAGATGGTCGGCAGCGGGTTCTCCTGGCTGTCCATGACCCCCTGCTGCAAGGCGGTGTAGACCTCGGTCCAGGCCATCGGCGTGGCATTGGCGCCCAGCGCCTCCCAGGTATCCACCTGGACGCGGCTCTCCTGGGTGCGGTGATTGATGCCGCGCAGATCGTCCGGGTGATTCAGCTCCCGCACCGAATTGGTGTTGTGGCGGAAGCCGTTCTCCATCCAGGCCAGGATCTTGACGTTCATGCCCTCCTCGGCCAGCTGAGCGAGATGCTCGCCGTGCTCGCTGTCGAGAAAGGCATAGGCGTGGTCGTGGTTCTCGAAAATGTAGGGGAGATCGAAGAGCAGGTACTCGTCGACGAAGCCGCCCATGGGCCCGGTCGAGGAGATGCCGGCGTCGACGATGCCGAACCCCATGCCCTCGACGACCTCGCGCTCGGCACCGAGGGCATTGTCATAGTGGGGGTCGATGGAGAGGCGACCCTCGGAGAGGCGCTCCAGCTCCTCACCGAACTTCAGCACGCCGATGCCCTGCTGCGAGTCGGGCCCCAGGGGCAGGCTGACGTCGATGACGCGCTCTGTGCCGGCCTGGGCAGCGGCAGCCATGGCAAGCGACAGCCCCATCGCCAACGGCGCCTTGAGGAAAACGGGGTGGGTATTGCGACTCATGTTGCGCTCCTTTCGAGTTGTCGTTGTGGTCTTCCAGGAATTCGTATGCATCTCCTTTCGCTCCCGCTATCAAAAGCGAGCTGCGTAACGTTTAGATCAAGATGGACTACGTATGCAAATTAATTGGAAGAAATCCATCGAAACTCATTCACAAGCCTATGATCAAAAAGAAAATATACTTTAGTATTATGTATAGAATACGTATGCCAAAAATTGCAGGCATCGTCGTGCCGCGAATATGCGCGCATGCGCAGCGCAGGCTCGCATCGAGCGACGCACTGCAATGCAGATGCGCTGCAACGTTAGCGACGGCGTAGCGATTGATGTCAGGGGGGCGCGATCGATGTCAGGGGGCGCGATCGATGTCAGGGGTCGCGAGGCCGGGCGCACTCCGAGGCGCTGCCTGACCAGGTCACGCAGTCGCCCACTTCGATATCGTGTGCCTCGAAATAGCCGGCATTGACCTCCAGCGCCGCATGATAGGTCACGCCCGCCAGGGTGACCGGGCAGTCGTAGGGATTCTGCGAGGGGCAAGGCTGCATGGTGGCCTTGGCCGCGATACGCCCTTCGGCGTCGAGGAAGGCAATGTCCAGCGGGATGCGGGTGCGGTACATCCAGAAGCCGCCCTGGGGCGACTGGGGCTCCGTGTAGAGAAACAGCATGCCGGCGTCCGCCGCGAGATGGTCGCGATCCATCAGCCCCTTCTGGCGCTCGGCCGAGCTACGGGCCAGCTCCACCTCGAGCCGATGGCGCTCGCCCTCGGTCACGATCTCCAGCGGCGCACGTTCGAGCGTGAACGACTCCCCGGCCCCGGCCGGCCACTGCCAGACGAGCAGCAAGCCGACAAGCAGGGCCAGAACGACAGCCTGGGTCCCGCGGGTGCCGAGCGTCAGGCCTGCCGGGCGTTTCAAGGCATCGCACCCTCGCGCTGACCGAGAATCGCCATCAGGTCGATGCGAGTCTCTCGTGTGCTGAGGTCCAGCAGCCCTTCGAGCGCCTGAAGGTGCTCGTGGATGCAGCGCCGTGCCGCCTCACCGTCGCCGTCACGCAGGTGCGAGAGCAGCGCCGGATGATCCTCGGCCAGGTAGCAGCTCGCCAGGCCGGCCCGCTTGTACAGGGCGATGACGATGGAAGTACGCAGGATCAGGTCGGTGAGCATGACGCCGAGCACCCGGTTGGGAGAATGCTCGGCAAGCAGGTGGTGGATCGCCAGGGAGTGCTCGATGCGGGCCGCCTCGTCGCCGCGGGCATGGGCCTCGGCCTCTCGCTCGACACGCGTGGCAACTTCCCTCAGCAACTCGGCGTCGAGCCGGCCCGCCAACAGGGCCGCCACCTCGCCCTCCACCAGGCGCCGTGCAGCGAAGGTCTCGCGGGTCTCCTCGATGCTCGGTGCGCGCACCCGGGCCACCTGGTTGGGCTGCTGGCTGACGACGTGGTCGGCAGCCAGCCGGGTCAGCGCCTTGCGTACCACCGAGCGGCTGACGCCGAAGATCTCGCCCAGCGCCACCTCGGGCAGACGCGTGCCCGGCGGCAGGCGCTGAGTCAGCACCGCCGCGCGCACCTTGTCGACGATGAAACGATCACTGATCCTGCCGCCTGCCCGGGTTTCGGCGGCAACCTCGTCCTGCCAGGTGGTGCTCATGGCTTGCCCTCTCGCCTTGTCATGGGCTTACCTTCGCACGTTTCCTCCATTCTGGCCACAGGAAAGCAGGTTTTCTGTATACAAAACCAAGCCGTACAAAATCAAGCCTGATGCTTCTCGGAAACGTCGAGAATCTTCAGGGTATTGGTTCCACCGTGGGCGTTCATGTGATCGCCCCGGGTCAGGATGACATGATCCCCCGGTTCGGCAATCCCCTGTTGCACCAGCAGCGCCAGCGCCCGGTCATTGAGCTCACTGGCCGCCATCGCACTGGTGTCGAACGGCAGCGAGACCACCCCGCGGTAGAGCGCCATGCGCCGCTGGGCGATGGGGCTGTGGGCCAGCCCGACGATGGGTAGCCCCGAGCGGATGCGCGAGGCGATCAGCGGCGTGTAACCGGTGGAGGTCATGCAGGCGATGGCGGCCACCCCGGTGAGGTGGTTGGCGGCGTACATCGCGGAGAGCGCGATGGTCTCGTCGATGCGCGAGAAGCCCTCGTGAATGCGGTGCCCCGACTCCTGGGCCACACGCTCGCGCTCGGCACCGAGGCACACCCGACGTATCGCTTCGAGGGTCTCCACGGGGTAGTCGCCGGCGGCGGTCTCGGCGGAGAGCATCACCGCGTCGGTGCCGTCGAGCACGGCGTTGGCGACGTCGAACACCTCGGCCCGGGTGGGCAGCGGCGAGGTGATCATCGACTCCATCATCTGGGTGGCGGTGATCACCGCACGGTTGAGGGTGCGGGCGCGCTTGATGATGCGCTTCTGCATGCCGATCAGCTTCTCGTCGCCGATCTCCACGCCGAGATCGCCGCGGGCCACCATCACCGCCTCGCTGGCCTCGATGATACCGTTGAGCGTTTCGTCGTCGGCCACCGCCTCGGCGCGTTCGAGCTTGGCGACCAGGCCGATCTCCTTGCCCGCTTCGCCGAGCAGGCGACGGGCTTCGCGCATGTCTTCGGCGTGGCGCGGGAAGGAGACGGCAAGATAGTCGACGCCGATCTCGATGGCGGTTTCGAGATCGGCCTTGTCCTTGTCAGTGAGGGCCGGGGCCGAGAGCCCGCCGCCCTGCTTGTTGATGCCCTTGTTGTTGGAGAGCTTGCCGCCGGTGACCACGACGGTATGGACCTGCTGCCCCTCGATGCGCTCGACGTCGAGCACCAGGCGGCCGTCGTCGAGCAGCAGGCGGTCGCCGGGGGCGACGTCGTCGATCAGCTGCTTGTAGTCGCAGCCGACGCGGCTGGCGTCGCCGGCATCGCTGTCCAGCGCCATGTCGAGCACGAAGGGCTGGCCCACCTCGAGGGTCACGGCGCCGTCACGAAAGCGGGCGATGCGGATCTTGGGCCCCTGCAGGTCGCCGAGGGCGGCCACGCTGCGCCCCAGGCGATCGGCGATCTGACGCACGGCGATCAGCCGGCGGCGGTGGTCGGCGGCGCTGCCGTGGGAGAAGTTGAGGCGCACCACGTCGACGCCGGTGCGGATCATGGCTTCCAGCACACCCTCGCGGTCGCTGGCCGGGCCAAGGGTGGCAACGATCTTGGTGCGGCGGATGGGGGCATGAATGGGAGCGTGTGGCGGAAGCGTCATGGTGTCCTCGGCAAGACCAGGATGGCACGGAAGTCGTTGACATTGGTGCGGGTCGGACCGGTGACGATCAGTCGATCCAATGCCTGGAAGAAAGTATACGCGTCGTTGCGTGACAGGTAATCGGCCGGCTGCAGCCCCTGCTCACGGGCATGGGCCCAGTCGTCGGGCGAGAACAGCGCACCGGCGTTGTCCTCCGAGCCGTCGATACCGTCGGTGTCGATGGCCAGGGCATGAATCCCCTCGGCGCCGGCCAGGGCCTCGAACAGCCCCAGCAAGTACTCCACGTTGCGCCCACCGCGCCCGTCGCCGTGCACGGTGACGCTGGTCTCGCCGCCGGAGAGAATCAGCAACGGCGCTTCGATCTCATCGCGTGCCTCCAGCGCCAGGCGCGCCTGGGCACGGCCCAGCTCGCGGGCCTCGCCTTCCAGGTCGTCGCCCAGCACCTTCACCGTCACACCGGCCGCTTCCGCCGCGGCCCGAGCAGCTTCCAGAGCATCATGAGCGCGGGCCAGGGTCACGCTGTCGTCACGCGCGAAGGCCGCGTCGTCGGGGGAAGGCGCTCCCTGGGCCTGCTCCAGATGGCGGCGCACGTGGTCTGGTATCTCGATGGCGTAGCGCTCGAGCACCGCCAACGCATCGGCCGGGGTCGAGCGATCCGGCAGAGTCGGCCCTGAGGCGATCTGCGTGGCCACGTCGCCGGGAATGTCGGAGATCAGCCAGGTCACCACCTGGGCGGGGTGTGCCGCCGCCGCCAGGCGCCCACCCTTGATCGCGGAAAGGTGGCGGCGCACGGTGTTCATCTGCCCGATCGGCGCGCCGCAGCGCAACAGCTCGCGGTTGATGGCCTGCTTGTCGGCAAGCGATATGCCCTCGGCGGGCAGCGTCATCAGCGCCGAGCCGCCGCCGGAGATCAAGGCGATCACGCGGTCGTCCTTGCCCAGCTCCGCGACCGCCTCGAGCATGCGCCGGGCCGCCTTCTCGCCCAGATCGTCGGGCATCGGGTGGGAGGCTTCGAGCACCTCGATCACCTCACACTCCTCAGCATGACCGTAGCGAGTGACCACCAGGCCGGTGAGCGGCGCATCGGGGCAACGCTCCTGCCAGGCGCGCTCCAGAGCCGCGGCCATGGAAGCCGCCGCCTTGCCGGCACCGACCACAACGGTGCGCCCGGGGGGTGGATCGGGCAGCAGATCGGCGACCAGAGAATCCGGATGCACGGCAGTCACGGCCACGTCGGCAAGCCGACGCAGCCATGTCGCCATGTCTGTCGTGTGGTCCAGGGAAGGAAGTTGTTGTGACATGGGCACACCTCGAACGGATGACAGCAACGACGGTAACAGCAGGGTAGGCAGGAAAAAAGCCCGGCGGCGGGCGGGTTCCAACTGGGGATCCCGCCGCCGGGTGCAAGGGCCGCTGGCGGGGCCGGTTGGCAGGCGACGGCCTGACGCCTGCCAGGAGGGAACACCGGCTCTCCGTCTGCGCGACTGGCTGGCAGGGTGCTGCCTCCTCAGGTGGGACGGATCAGCTGCCCACCTCGTGATCGGCCAGGGCCTCCAGGGCACGCAGGATGCCGGCGTGATCCCAGTCTTCACCGCCATGCGCAACACAGGCCTGGAACAGCTGCTGGGCATTGGCGGTGCCGGGCAGCGCCAGGTTGAGGCTGCGCGCGCCTTCCAGGGCCAGGTTGAGGTCCTTCTGGTGCAGCTTGATCTTGAAGCCCGGGTCGAAGGTGCGCTTGATCATGCGCTCGCCGTGCACGTCGAGGATCTTCGACTGGGCCAGGCCACCGAGCAGCGACTCGCGCACCTTGGCCACGTCGGCACCCGCCTTCGAGGCGAACAGCAGGCCTTCGGCCACCGCTTCGATGGTGAGCGCCACCACGATCTGGTTGGCCACCTTGCAGGTCTGGCCGGCGCCGTGGCCGCCGATGTGGGTAATGGTCTTGCCCATCACTTCGAGGATCGGACGGGCACGCTCGAAGCCTTCCTGAGTGGCACCGACCATGATGGTCAGGGCGGCGTTGATGGCACCGCCCTCGCCGCCGGAGACCGGCGCATCGACGTACTCGCCGCCGGCTTCATGGATGCGCTTGGCGAAGCCCTGGGTGGCGATGGGGGCGATGGAGCTCATGTCGATCACCAGGGTGCCCGGCTTGAGCCCTTCGACGACGCCATTCTCACCGAACAGCACCAGTTCCACGTCGGGGGTGTCCGGCACCATGGTGATGACGACCTCGGCCTGCTCGGCCACCGCCTTGGGGTTGGCCGCCACCCGAGCGCCCTTGTCAGCCAGCTCGCGGGGAATGGCGCTGCCGTGCTCGACGGTGATGATCTCGTGGCCGGCATCCAGCAGATGTCCCGCCATGGGACGGCCCATGATGCCGAGGCCAATGAAACCGATCTTGCTCATGATGATTCTCCTTTCAGCTTGTCTTTGTCGTTGCAACCTTGCCCGGCGGCTGTCGCATATGACGTCGCCACTCGGGGCTGATCCGTCGACAGGCCTGCGAGGAGGCGCTGTGAACCCATCCCTGGGCGCTACTTTTGCCATCCCTGGCAAAAGACCTCCTCTTCGGCCTGTCCCCGGCGCCCCTCGTCAAAAGTGCTGCAGCAATTTTCAGCCGCGGGCCTGATCCAGCCAGCCCAGACCTTCACGGGTCGTCGTCTTGGGCTTGTACTCGCAGCCGATCCAGCCGTCGTAGCCCAGCCGGTCGAGATGGGCGAACAGGAACGGGTAGTGGATCTCGCCGGTGCCCGGCTCATGGCGACCCGGGTTATCGGCCAGCTGCACGTGAGCGATGCTATCCAGGTGTTTCTCGATGGTCGGCGCCAGATCGCCCTCCATGATCTGCATGTGATAGATGTCGTACTGAAGCTTGAGGTTGTTGCTGCCCACCTCGTCGAAGATCGCCAGGGCCTGCTCGGTGCGGTTGAGGAAGAAGCCCGGAATGTCGCGAGTGTTGATCGGTTCGGCCAGCAGCAGGATGCCGGCGGCTTCGAGCTTCTCCGCAGCGTAGCGCAGGTTCTCCACCAGGGTGCGCCGCGCCTGCTCCAGGCTCACGCCCTGGGGCTGGATACCGGCCAGGCAGTTGACCTGCTTGCAGCCAAGCACCGTGGCGTAGTCGATGGCCTTCTCCACGCCGGCACGAAACTCCTCGATCCGATCCGGGTGACAGGCGATACCACGCTCACCGGCGCCCCAGTCGCCAGCGGGCAGGTTGTGCAGTACCTGGGTCAGGCCATGCTCGTCGAGCCGCGCCTTGAGCTCGACGGCGGAATAGTCGTAGGGAAAGAGGTACTCGACGCCCTTGAAACCGGCCTCGGCGGCGGCCTTGAAGCGGTCGAGGAAATCCTCCTCGGTGAACAGCATGCTGAGGTTGGCGGCAAACTTGGGCATGGTTGTCTCCTTGGTTCGTGGCCAGGACTCGCGTGTCTGTCCGGGGCTGACCCGGCGACAGAACTGCGAGGAGGCGCTGTGAACCCTTCCCTGGGCGCTATCTTCGCCATCCATGGCGAAGAACCTCCTCTACGTCCTGTTCCCGGCGCCCCTCGGCGCGGCCTGCCAATCGATCGAAACGATGAGTTCTCGCAGCGTTTATTAAGTAAGCTGAGCAATCGAGGTGGGCGCATCCGCCCCCTCGTCGGCCAGCGCCTCGAACTCGTTGATGGCGTCGAGATCGGTCCCCATGGCGATGTTGGTCACCCGTTCGAGGATCACCTCCACCACCACCGGCACCCGGTATTGGGCCATCAGCTCGCGGGCCTCTTTCAGGGCGGGCACGATCTCGTCCGGCCGGGTGACGCGCAGGGCCTTGCAGCCGAGCCCCTCCACCACCGAGACGTGGTCGACGCCGTACTCGTTGATCTCCGGGCAGTTGACGTTCTCGAACGAGAGCTGCACGCAGTAGTCCATGTCGAAGCCGCGCTGGGCCTGGCGGATCAGCCCCAGGTAGGAGTTGTTCACCAGCACGTGGATGTAGGGCAGGTTGAACTGCGCCCCCACGGCCAGCTCTTCGATCATGAACTGGAAGTCGTAGTCGCCGGAGAGCGCCACCACTTCCGCACTGGGGTCGGCCTTGCACACGCCGAGCGCGGCGGGAATGGTCCAACCCAGCGGGCCGGCCTGGCCGCAGTTGATCCAGTGACGCGGCTTGTACACGTGCAGGAACTGAGCGCCGGCGATCTGCGACAGGCCGATGGTGCTGATATAGCGGGTGTTCCTGCCGAAGACCTTGTTCATCTCCTCGTAGACCCGCTGCGGCTTCACCGGCACCTCGTCGAAGTGGGTCTTGCGCAGCAGGGTGCGCTTGCGCTCCTGGCACGATTCGGCCCAGGCGCTGCGATCCTTGAGCGTGCCCGCCGCCTTCCTCTCGCGGGCCAGCTCGACGAACAGCTCGAGCGCCGCCTTGGCGTCGGAAACGATGCCGTAGTCGGGACCGAAGATGCGCCCGATCTGAGTCGGCTCGATGTCGACGTGAACGAATTTCCGTCCCTTGGTGTAGGTCTCGAGGTTGCCGGTGTGGCGGTTGGCCCAGCGGTTGCCGATACCCATCACAAAATCGGATTCGAGCAGCGTGGCGTTGCCATAACGGTGCGAGGTCTGCAGCCCGACCATGCCGGCCATCAGCGGGTGGTCGTCGGCAATGCTGCCCCAGCCCATCAGGGTGGGGATGACCGGCACACCGGTGAGCTCGGCGAACTCCTGGAGCAGCTCGCTGGCGTCGGCATTGATGATGCCGCCGCCGGCGACTATCAACGGCCGCTCGGCCTCGTCGAGCATGGCCATGGCCTTCTCCGCCTGAGCGCGGGAAGCGCGCGGCTTGTAGGCCGGCAGCGGCTCGTAGGTGTCCGGGTCGAACTCGATCTCGCTCATCTGTACGTCGATGGGCAGGTCGATCAGCACCGGGCCCGGGCGCGACGAACGCATCAGTTGGAAAGCCTGCTGGAAGGCGCGCGGCACCTGGGCCGGCTCGAGCACGGTGACGGCCCACTTGGTCACCGGCCCGGCGATGGCCTGGATGTCGACGGCCTGGAAGTCCTCCTTGTGCAGCCTGGAGCGAGGCGCCTGGCCGGTGATGCACAGGATCGGGATGGAGTCCGCGCTGGCCGAATAGAGTCCGGTGATCATGTCGGTACCGGCGGGGCCGGAGGTGCCGATGCAAACGCCGATGTTGCCGGCCTGAGTGCGGGTGTAGCCCTCGGCCATGTGCGAGGCGCCCTCGACGTGACGCGCCAGCACGTGATCGATACCGCCGACCTTGCGCAGGGCGGCGTAGAACGGATTGATGGCGGCGCCGGGCACGCCAAAGGCCACGTCGACGCCCTCCTTCCTGAGCACGTGAACGGCGGCTTCTGCTGCGGTCATTCGAGCCATGACGGTTCCTCCCGTGGGTGGCCTTGTTCTTGTGGAGAGTTGTTTTTGGAAAATATTTCTATATATCGAGATTAGAAGCCGCAACCCGCCTCGTCAACACATACTGGAAAATATTTTCATAAATTCATTTAGGCACAAAAAACCCAGGCCAAAACAGCAGCCTGGGTCATTCTTTCCCGTCGGGTCAGAGCGTGATGCGCAGCGCCAGCGGATGCTCGTCGCAGTTGTTGCCCTCACCGCCGCGATCCACCACCAAGAACTCCCCTTCGCGCTCCAGCACCGACTGGATCGCGTGCCAGGTGCCGGCGCGATAGTTCACGCCCTGGCGGCCGTCGGTGACGAAAGCGCGCACCTCGGCCGGGTCGATGCTGTCGCCCGGCGGCGCCACCACGATCACGAAGCGCTCCTCGTGCAGCGGCATGAAGGCCTGGCTGCCCTGGGGGTGACGTTCGAGGAAGTCGAGTTCCAGCGGGATCGACACCGGCTGACTGACGAAGATGCTGATCAGCGCCCTCGCCTGCTCGCCCAGAGTCTCGACCTTGGCCAGGTCGTGGTAGCGCCGGGTGCGTCCGGCATTGATGTGAAAGTAGTCCGCCGTGCGGGTGTCGATGACGTCACCGAAGGGCGCGAAGGCCTCAGGCGTCAGCGGCTCGGCTTTGAGTTCCAGCATATAGACTCCATTTCCCAGGCCTTGGATAAAACCTCGAATGGCGGAGCAAAGCAGCCATCCGAGCGAGAGGCGCCGGGGACAGGGTGGAGAGGGGGTCCGATGCCATGGATGGCATCGGTAGCGCCCAGGGATGGGTTCACAGCGCCCCCTCGAAACCCTGTCGCCGGATCAGCCTCGAGCGGCAACGTTACTGCAAGCCCCCTGTGTCTTAGCGAGTACCCAGCCGCAGCGCCGCGTGACGGTTCACGTCCTTATAGAGCAAATAGCGGAACGGCCCCGGCCCCCCGGCGTAGCATGCCTGCGGGCAGAAGGCGCGCAGCCACATGAAATCGCCCGCCTCAACCTCGACCCAGTCCTGGTTGAGATGGTAGACCGCCTTGCCCTCGAGCACGTAGAGGCCGTGCTCCATGACATGGGTCTCGTCGAAGGGGATCACCGCCCCGGGCTGGAAGGTGACGATGTTGACGTGCATGTCGTGGCGTACGTCGTTGGGATCGACGAAGCGGGTGGTGGCCCAGCGCCCCTCGGTGCCCGGCATGGGGTTGGGTTCGAGGTCGTTCTCGTTGACCACGAAGGCCTGCGGTACGTCGATGCCCTCGACGAATTCGTAGGCCTTGCGCACCCAGTGGAAGCGCACCGGCGCATCCGATTCGTTGCGCAGCTGCCAGTGGCAGCCCGGCGGCAGGAAGGCGTAGCCGCCCGGCACCAACTGGTGGCGCTCGCCGGCGATGGTCAGAGTCATCTCTCCTTCTACCACGAACAGCACACCCTCGGCGGCGGGGTCGAGCTCGGGCTTCTCGCTGCCACCACCCGACCCCACTTCCATGATGTACTGGGAGAAGGTCTCGGCGAAGCCAGAGAGCGGACGCGCCAGCACCCACAGCCGGGTCTGCTCCCAGAACGGCAGGTTGCTGGTCACGATGTCGCCCATCACGCCCTTGGGAATGAAGGCGTAGGCCTCGGTGAACACCGCCCGGTCGGAGAGCAACTGGGTCTGGGGCGGATGCCCGCCGTGGGGGGCGTAATAGGTGCGGTTGGTCATGAGCGGCTCCTCATAGGCGAAATCGGCCTAGGCATAGGCCAAAAAAACGTCCTTTCATGACTTGTGAAACTAACGTCTCACAAGTAACGTGTCTAGCAACTTTCGTTTCATTCGACGGCACAAGAGGGCTATCGGCATGTCCTTCCCCCATGCCCACCCGCCGAAGGTTGCAACGGCTCGCAGCGTCCCTGCTTCCGAATCAGGAAGAGAGTTCGTCCAACCCCTGGTAGAGCTCGCTGACTGCATCGATGCGCGCGCGCCCCTGGGCCAGCCGTTGGTGCAGCAGACCGTTGGCCAGCAGGCTGATCAGGCTCATGGCGCTGGCATAACTGTCGAAGGCCGAGATACTGTCCAGCGAACACTCCAGCCACCAGTCGGTCCGCTCGGCATGACTCGCCGCGGTGGCATCACCGATCAACAGCACCCGGCAGGGCAGTGTCGCGAGGGTCTCCACCAGCTCCTCGAACAATCGCGGACGCCGACGGAAACCAAACAGGATCACCAGATCCTCCGCACCCAAACCGACCAGTTCCTCAGCCAGGGACTGATTGGGCTGAGGCGCGAGGCTCACTTCTGCACGAGCCTGAATCAGTTGCTGGCGGAAATGCATGGCCAGGGGATAGCTGTTGCGAAACCCCACCAGCAGCAGCCGTCGCGCCTGGTCCATTGCCTGCAGGATCGCCTCGAAGGTATGCGGCTCGATGGCACCGAGCGTTCTACGCAGGTTCTCCTGCTCCCGTGCCAGATGACGCTTGAAACGTTCGCCGTCTCCGCTCGCCGCCTGAGCATCGGTGACCAGCGGCATTCCCAGATTGCGCAGCTGGCGAGCATGGTGCTTCACCGCCTGGAAGCTTTCGAAGCCAAGGCGCTTGAACAACCGGCTGACTGTCGATTTCGACACCCCGGTAACCCGCGCCAGATCGGCAGCGCTATATACCGCCAAGTCGTCGAAATGCTCGAGAATGAAGGCCGCAACACGCTGCTCCTGAGCGCTCAGCTCGGCATATTGGGCCGATATTCGCTGACCGATGTGAGGCGTCATGGCCGTCTGATGCGTCCGCAAAAAAGCTCTCCTCTAGCTCGGCCACAGCGCCGAGTGCGCGCCCTCAGGCGTCATTATTCTGTACCCACAATGAGCGGAAGGAATCGCCACCACACTCGGCCTTACCGTCTCCGCCATCTCCCCGCGACGCTCGCTTCTCGAAGCGAAGCAGCGCCGCATCACTATAGCGACATCATCAACAACAACGCGAGGTGCCCCCATGACGAAACCCACTCCCTCAAACAGCCCAACAGGAGCCCAAGGCTCCAGGCGGTCTCATTGGCAGATACCGCATATCTACGTCATTCTCTTCGTATTCATCGCCATGGCAGCCGTTGCGACCTATTTCGTGCCCGCCGGCCAGTACGAGAGAGTGCCCGGACCCGAAGGCCGCACCACCATCGACGCAGAATCGTTCCAATACGTCGAGCAGAACCCGACGAGCCTCGTCGATTTCATGCTGGCGATACCCAATGGCCTGATGAGTGCCGGTGAAGTGGTGTTCTTCACCTTCATGATCGGCGGCATGTTCATGGTGCTGCGCCGTACCGGCATTATCGAAATCGGCGTCGACAAACTCAGCCGACGCTTCGCCAATCAAAGCCTGTTGATGATTCCGGTCTTGATGACGGTCTTCGCTCTGGTCGCGACGATCATCGGTACCCAAGAGCTGGCCCTGGTTTACGTGCCAGTCATTCTGCCGTTGATGATTGCCCTGCGTTTCGATTCGGTAACCGCTGCGGCCGTCGCGCTCTGTGCCACCACCGCTGGGTTCGCTTCGGGTGTGCTCAATCCGATCAATACCGGGCTCGGTCAGCAGCTCTCCGACCTGCCGCTCTACTCCGGCTTCGGCCTGCGAGCGGCCGCCTTTGCCATCATCCTGGGCGCTGCCATCTACTTCGTCATGCGCTATGCGCGCCAGGTTCGCGACAATCCCGAAGCGAGCCTGATGGCAGGCGACGAAACGGAAGAGGAAAAGCGCTCGCTCTATCAACATGCCACCGATGAGGGAGCTCTGACCGCCAACGGTCGCCAGAAACTGGCGGCTCTCGCCACCTTCGCCTTCTTCGGTCTGCTGGTCTACGGCGTGCTGCGTCAGGGCTGGTTCATGATGGAGATGGCCGGACTGTTCATCATCATGGGTATCGTCGTCGGCCTCATCGCCGGCCTGAGCACCACGGCCATCAGCGAAGCCTTCAACAAGGGCTTCCGCGACGTTCTGGTGGGGGCCATGATTGCCGGCGTGGCCCGTGGCGTGGCCGTCGTGCTGGAAGATGGCCAGATCATGGATACCCTGGTCATGGGACTCGGCAGCCTGGTTGGCGAACTGCCGACCATGCTGTCGGCCATCGGCATGTACTTCGCACAGCTTGCCTTCAACTTCGTGGTGCCCTCGGGCAGCGGGCAGGCGCTGGTCACCATGCCCATCATGGCCCCTCTCTCCGATCTGATCGGCGTGACCCGCCAGACTGCAGTGCTGGCCTTCCAGCTCGGTGACGGCATGGGCAACATCCTCTATCCCACTTCCGGCTATTTCATGGCGACTCTCGCCATTGCCGGCGTTCCCTGGCAGAAGTGGGTGAAGTTCTTCTTCCCGCTGTTCTGTCTCTGGGTGGCAATCGCCATCGGCTTCCTGGCTTTCGCACAAGCCATCCAGTGGGCCGGCTGAGCCTCTTCGCTCTACCCACCCACTACCCTGCCAAGCCCTGTCCGACATTGTCGGGCAGGGTCTGGTCATGACAGCCGGCATCCTCACCGGAACCTCAGCATTCATGCCTCAGCGCTCGCCAGATGCTCAGCGCGTCGGCGCCGGATGATGCTCCACCCAATGCCGCGCGATGTCCACCCGACGGGTAACCCAGACCCGGTCATGGGCCTCGATATGATCGAGGAAGCGCTGCAGGGCGCGGAAGCGACCGGGGCGGCCGAGCAGCCGGCAGTGCATGCCCACCGAGAGCATCTTGGGCGACTCCTCGCCCTCCGCGTAGAGCACGTCGAAGGCGTCGCGCAGGTAGGTGAAGAAGTGATCGGCGGTGTTGAAGCCCTGGGGTGCGGCGAAGCGCATGTCGTTGCTGTCCAGGGTGTAGGGCACGATCAGATGGTCGTGCTCGACGCCCTGGCTGTCGGCTTCACGGGTCCAGAATGGCAGATCGTCTCCGTAATAGTCGCTGTCGTAGAGGAAGCCGCCCTCGTCGAGGACCAGCCGCCGAGTATTGGGGCTGTCGCGGCCGGTGTACCAGCCTTGGGGCTTCTCACCGTAGAGGCGTTGGAAGATCTCCATGGCGCGCTGCAGATGCTCGCGCTCGACGTGCTCGGGCATCTCTTGATAGTGAATCCAGCGGTAGCCATGACAGGCGATCTCGTGGCCCAGCTCCTTGAACGCCTGCGCCACCTCCGGGTGACGCTCCAGGGCCATGGCCACGCCGAATACCGTGAGCGGCAAGCCGCGCCGTTCGAACTCCCGCAGGATGCGCCACACGCCGGCCCGTGAGCCGTACTCGTAGATCGACTCCATGCTCAGGTGACGATCGGGATAGGCGGCCGCGCCGATGATCTCGGAGAGAAACTGCTCGGAGCCGGCATCGCCATGCAGCACGCAGTTCTCGCCGCCCTCTTCGTAGTTGAGCACGAACTGCACGGCGATCTTCGCCCGCCCCGGCCAGTTGGCATGGGGTGGGTTACGGCCGTAGCCGATCAGGTCACGGGGGTAATCAATGCTCATCTAGCACCTTCCTCTTTGTTCTGTGTCGCGCAGTTCTATGCCGCTATTCGAATACGGGCCAGGCGGCGTCGCGAGCAAAATGTATACAGGATAGAAAATAGACTGTATCCAGCAGTGTTGCAACCAAGCATACCGGCCCTCGCAGGCTAGCGCGATGCCCTCGAGTCCAGGGCCGGCAGCGACGGCGCTTCGCGCCAGCAGGCATTGTTCGGGGGTTGGCTTGGTCGGACGCCACCACCATATTTTTGTATACAAAAATCATTCAACTGACAAGTCCACATCATGCGCTTCGAGCCCCCCGGCTATCCGCTTGCTCGATACCGAGACAAACCGCAGGCGAAGCTGGAAAAATTCATTATGTACACAATACAAGTCAAATTCGGTACCCAAATTCTCAGGGCTCTTCGCTCTCTTAGACCTATGTATAACAGTCAAGCTATCCGACACTCCTGATCGATTGACCGCCAACCCATTGAGATAAAACAAAAAATCCTCGCATTCTTTGAGGGTGACAAATTTCTTGCGCTGAAGAGTCGCAGCACCTATTTTGTGTACAAAGCTATTTTTTATTGTTCACAAAGAGAGAGACCGCATGCGACTTCGCGTCATCAACCCCAACACCACGGCTGCCATGACCCGAAAGATCGGCGAAGCGGCACAGCGGATCGCCGCTCCCGGCACGACCGTCGTCGCCACTCAGCCCGCCGACGGGCCGGTATCCATCGAGAGTCATTTCGATGAGGCGATCAGCGCCGTGGGCGTGCTGGAAGAGGTGCTGGCGGGAGAGCAGGAAGGTACCGATGCCTATGTGATCGCCTGTTTCGGCGATCCGGGCCTACTGGCGGCTCGTGAGCTGACCCGCGCCCCGGTGATCGGCATCGCCGAGGCGGCCTTCCATGCCGCCAGCCTGATCAGCACCCGATTCTCGGTCGTCACCACCCTGTCGCGTACCGGCATCATCGCCGAGCACCTGCTGGAGCAGTACGGCTTTCGCCATCACTGCCGCCGGGTGCGTGCCGCCGAGATACCGGTGCTCGATCTGGAGGAGGATGGCTCGGCGGCTCTGGGTCGCATCATCGACGAGTGCCGCCGCGCCCGCGACGAGGATGGCATCGGTGCCATCGTGCTGGGCTGCGGCGGCATGGCCGACCTGACCCAGCGCATTTCCCAGGAAGTCGGGCTGCCGGTGGTCGAAGGCGTCACGGCTGCCGTGAAGCTGGCCGAGGCGCTCGTTGGGCTGGGCCTCGGCACCAGCAAGCACGGCGACCTGGCCTTCCCGCGCCCCAAACCCTTCACCGGCCGCTTTGAAAGTTATTCGCAGCTCTCCAACGACCGCTGAAACGCATCACGACTACTCATCACAACTACGCCTAAGGACTACGCCTAAGGACTACGCATCACCGCACGCACCGCACCTTGAGCACGTCACGCCAAGCCCGCTGGCAGCATTGGACACAAACACAACAGAGCCATGACCTGCGAGGATAGACCCATGCAAAACAACAACCCGCACAGCACGGCGGCCGCTCCCGCCACTGCCCCGGCACCGCCCACTGCCGGAACGACCGCCGGGGCCACCAAGGCCCCGGGGGCCGAATCGCTCGCCCCTCAGCAAACCCGCATCATGGGACGGACCTCCTACTTTCTGGCCTGGTTCGGCGGCTGTGTCTCCATCGGCACCTTCGCCATGGGCTCCAGCGTGGTCGGCACGCTGAACCTGATCCAGGCGACTCTGGCCATCGCCATCGGCTGCTTCGTGATCGGTATCGCGCTGGCCATCAATGGCGCCGCCGGCTACAAGTACGGCATTCCCTTCATGGTTCAGGCCCGCAGTGCGTTCGGCTTCGCCGGCACGCGCATTCCCGGCCTGGTGCGCGCGGTGCCGGCGGTGGTGTGGTACGGCTTCCAGAGCTGGATCGGCGCCGGCGCCCTGAACATGGTGTCGGCCACCCTGTTCGGCTTCGACAACCTGATCTTCTACTTCATCGCCTTCCAGTTCCTGCAGATCGGCCTGTCGGTGATGGGCTTCCAGGGCATCAAGTGGCTAGAGAACATCGGCAGCGTGTTCATTCTCGCCTCGCTGACCTACATGTTCTACGCCACGGTGCAGCGCTACGGCGACGAGCTCTCGGCCAACCTGCTGACCATGGAAGGCTCGTGGGGCATGCCGTTCTGGGGTGCCACCATGCTGTTCCTAGGCATCTACAGCACCATGATGCTCAACGTCAGCGACTATTCGCGGGAGCACAAGCACGGTACCCGCCCCAGCATCCTGACCACCATCTATGCCATGTCGATCCTGCCCTGCACCCTGTTCATGGGCCTGATCGGCTACATGGTCTCCGAGGCCACCGGCACCGCCGACCCCATCCAGGTGTTCGCCAACGCGGTGGACAACACCCCGCTGCTGATGACCACGCTGCTGTTCATCGCCTTCGCTCAGGTCACCACCAACGTACTCAACAACGTGGTACCGCCGACCTACGTGCTGATGGACGTGTTCAAGCTCAAGTTCGCCACCTCCACGGTGATCGTCGGCCTGCTGGCCTTCGCCACCTTCCCCTGGAAGCTGGTGCAGCCCGAATCCGCCGCCGGCCTGCAGCTCTTCGTGCAGACCTACTCCGCCTTCCTCGGCCCGATCTTCGCCATCCTGGTGGTGGACTACTACCTGATCCGCCGCCGCACACTGGATCTCGGCAAGCTGTATGACGAGACTGGCCCCTATCAGGGCGTCAACTACGCCGCGCTCATCGCCACCCTGGTGGGTATCGCCGCCGCCCTCACCTTCTCCGCCGTCTCCTGGTACGCCAGCCTGATCCCGGCCGGCCTGACCTACTACCTGCTGATGAAGCACTGGGCGCCCTGCCAGCGCTTCCGCCAGTGAAGCATCGGCAAGATAGCTGGCCGGCAAGGTAATGGCCCACTACCAGAAAAAAGTGGGATCGACCCGGCAAGCGGTCTCACGCTGGCCACAACGCAAGCCGCCGGACGCCCTTGGGCGTCCGGCGGCTTGGTTATCCGGCATGTGTCGCGTCGATATCAGCGTCGGCCGAAAAGGTTGCGCTGCACCTCCAGCAGGTGCTCTTCCAGCAAGCCCCTCGCCGTGTCTTCGTCGCGGTCGCGCAGCGCGGCCACGATGGCGCGATGCTGCATCTCGTAGCGCTCACGCCGCTCCGGCGTCAGCGAGATCCGCTTGAGCCGCCCCCACTCCCCCTCTTCACGCACCACGTTGGTCAGCTCCAGGATACGCAGGAAGAAGTTGTTGTGCGTGGCTTCGGCAAAGGCCTGGTGCAAGGCGCCATCCCAGTGCTCGAACTCCTCGATGCTGCCGGCCGCCTCGGAGCGCACCAGGCACTCTTCCATTCGCTCGAAGTCGGCGGCCGTGGCGAAACGCACGATGAGCGAAACCATCTGCGGTTCGATCAGCAGGCGGGCGTCCATCAGCTGAGCCGGGCTGACCTGCCCAGCCATGCCGCCCGGCTCGGCCAAGCCGGGAGCTTTGGTCGCAGAGCCGGGCTGCGCTTCCCCTTCCGCCACGAAGGTACCGCTCCCCACCACCTGAGTGATCAACCCCAGGGACTTGAAGTGGCCCAGCACTCTGCGTACCGCGCCGCGTGAAGCCCCGAAGCGCTCGCTCAGTTCACGCTCGGTAGGCAAGCGGTGACCGGGGGGAAAACGTCCGCTGGCGATCTCCGCTTGTACATAGCGTGCCAGGGCTCGGGCGCCATCGGAGCGGATGCCGCTCTCGGCCAGGGACTCCTGGAAATCGCTGTCATCGGCGGTACTCACGGGCCTATCGGTCACTTGGCTTCCTTTTCACATCAACCATTACGGGTCCAATTCCTGCTGAATCTAGTCCATTTGGTACATCATGGCAAAACTTGGGCCTGGCACAGTACTTAAAACATCCTGAAAACGCCCTTGAAAGAGTACCAATTGCCTTCTAGGCTCGTTCATTACGGAACCAAACTAGAACCAAGGAGAGCCAATTCACATGAAATTCGCCACTCTGCGGCCGGCGGCCGGCCAGCCCACTCTCGTCGCCCTGATCGACGCCACGGGCCAGCGCTACTGGTCGTTGAGCGCACTGCTTCCCGGTTTTCAGGGCGACATGCAGCAGCTGATTCGCGACTGGTCCGAGCTGGGCGACCGCATCGCCCCCAAGGGCGAAGGCCAGCCTCTCGACGGTACACGCCTCGAAGCTCCGCTTCACCCGCATCGCAACATGTTCTGCGTCGGCAAGAACTACTTCGAGCATGCCGAGGAGTTCAGCAGCTCCGGCTACGACAGCAGTACCACCGCCGACGACGTGGTACCCAAGCACCCCATCGTCTTCACCAAGGCCTGGAACACCCTGATCGCCCATGGCGATGAGATTCCACGCCATGCCGGGGTCACCGAGCAGCTCGACTACGAGGCGGAGTTCGCCGTCATCATCGGCAAGGGCGGCCGCGGCATCAAGAAGGCCGACGCTTACGATCACGTCTGGGGTTACACCATCGCCAACGACGTCACCGCCCGCGATCTGCAGCAGCGCCACAAGCAGTGGCACCTCGGCAAGTCGCTCGATGGCCTTTGCCCCATGGGGCCGTGGCTCGTCACTGCCAACGAGATGGACCGCGACGCCGCCACGATCAAGTGCTGGGTCAATGGCGAACTGCGTCAGGACGCTCGCCTCGACCAGCTGATCTTCGACGTGCCGACGCTGATCGAGACCATCTCGGCCGGCATCGCGCTCGAGCCCGGCGACGTGATCCTGACCGGCACGCCGGTGGGCGTCGGCATCGGCTTCACCCCGCCCAGATTCCTGCAGACCGGCGACGTCGTGCGTATCGAGGTCGCAGGCCTGGGCATACTGGAAAACCGGGTCGGTCCCTGACCGGCCTGAACGCGTCGATCCCAGGTTCATAGCGCGCGCATCGCGCGCCACAACAATACCAGGAGCACGCCATGATCCTTCCCGATATTCCACTCAAGTCCCTCTCCGCCGCCGTGCTGGTCGCTGCCGGGGGAATCGCCGCGGCTCCCGCCATGGCCGATGACTTCTACGCCGGCAAGACCATCGAGATGGTGGTGCCGTTCGGCGAGGGCGGCGCCACCTACGTGGCGGCCAAGTTCCTCGAACCCTTCCTCGAGAAGCATCTGCCGGGCAACCCGCAGGTCAACGTACGCACCCGCCCCGGCGGCGGTTCGATCCTCGGGGCCAACTGGTTCCAGCAGAATGCCGAGCCCGACGGCGAGACGATCCTGTTCACCACCTCTTCCACCTCGAACCCCTACGTGCTGGGCATGGAAGAGGTGGAGTACGACCTGGCCGCGATGAGACCGGCCTACAGCCTGCCCTTCGGCGCCGTGATCTACGTCTCGCCGCGCACCGGCATCGAGACGCCGGCCGACCTGCACTCGCCGGACATGCCGCTGATCTACGGCGGTATCGCCGCTGCCGCCAGCGACCTGCCCGTGCTGCTGGCCTTCGAGTTGCTCGACCTCGACCTGCGCGCGGTGCTCGGCTTCGACGGCCGCGGTCCGGCCCGCCTGGCCTTCGAGCGCGGGGAAACCAACATCGACTTCCAGTTCACCCCGGCCTACATGTCGCAGGTGGTGGACATGGTCGAAGCGGGCTCCGCGGTGCCGATCATGACCGGCGGCTCGGTGGGCGACGACGGCGTGCTGAGCGCCCGCGATCTGGCCTTCCCCGACTACCCCTCGGTCTACGAAGTCTACGAGGAGCTTCACGGCGAGCCGCCTTCCGGCGTGGAGTGGGACGCCTTCCAGGCCATCGGCGCCACCACCTTCAACTTCGGCCTCACCGCCTATCTGCCGGAAGGCACGCCGGACGAGGTCATCGAGATCTTCGAGGAGACCATCGCGGCGATCAACGACGACCCGGAGTACCAGGAGCAGAGCCAGGATGCCATCGGCGGCTACGACCTGCTGCCGGCATCGGCGGTCACCGATTCGCTGAGCGAGGCCCTGCAACCCTCCGATGAAGTGCGCGACTACCTGCGCACCCTGCTCAACGAGAAGTACGACGTCGAGCTGTAGGCTCGCAACCGATGCGGCCAGCCCTCGGCGGCTGGCCGCATTCGATGATCCCGCATAGGAATCGCAACGTGCTCGAGAATATCGTTTCGGCTCTGGACATCCTGTTCCAGCCCGCGCGGCTGCTGGCGCTCTTCGCCGGCATGCTGGCCGGGATGGTCTTCGGCATGCTGCCGGGGCTGGGTGGCGTGGCCGCCGTTTCCATCCTGCTGCCGTTCATCTACCTGATGGACGGCTACGCCGGCCTGGCCATGCTGCTCGGCGCCATTTCGGTGATCTACACCTCGGACACCATCACCTCGGTGCTGCTCGGCGCACCCGGCTCCCCGGCCTCGGCGCCCACCGCCATCGAGGGGCACGCGCTGGCCAAGCAGGGCAAGGCAGCGCTGGCGCTCGGGGTCGGCTTCCTGGCCTCCATGGTCGGCGGGCTGTTCGGCGCACTGATTCTCTCCGTCGCCATTCCCATAGCCGGCCCGCTGGTGCTTGCCCTGGGCACGCCGGAGCTGTTCATGTTCGCCCTGGTAGGGCTGTGCTTCGCCGCCAGCATGGTCGGCAGGGACATCACCCTGGGGCTGGCTGCCGCCTGCTTCGGCATTCTGCTGGGCGTGGTCGGCGCCGCACCGGCGGCCGCCAACTACCGCTTCATCTTCGGTCAGTCCTACCTGATGGATGGCCTGTCGCTACCCATCGTGGCGCTGGGGCTGTTCGCCGTGGCCGAGCTGATCAGCATGGTCGCCTCGGGTGGCGGCATCGCCGGCAAGCCCATGGCCCTGGGCAAGTGGGGCGAGAGCTTTCGCGAGTTCTGGCGTAACCGCTGGCTGGTCTGTCGTGCTTCGGTGATCGGCATCTTCGGCGGCTTCGTCCCGGCGGTGGGCGCCAGCGCCTCCACCTGGATCGCCTACGGCCACGCCATGAGTACTACCAAGGACAAGCGACGCTTCGGCAAGGGCGAGATTCGCGGCGTGGCCAGCGCCGAAGGAGCCAACAACGCCACGGTGATCTCGGACCTGGTGCCCACCATGCTGTTCAGCGTGCCGGGTGGGCCCGCTGCAGCCATCTTCCTCGGCGCGCTGTTCTCGTTCGGCTTCTATCCCGGCCCGCGTATGGTCAGCGAATCGCCAGACCTGATGTACATGATCGTGTGGAGCGTGGCGCTGGCCTCGGTACTGGGGGCCGCCATCTGCTTCGCCGTGACGCCCTACATCGCCCGGCTGACCCGGGTTAACTTCGCCCTGATCGCCGCCCCGCTGCTGTTGATCATGGTGGCCGGCGCCTACCAGGGCACCCAGACCTTCGGCGACATTCTCGCCCTGCTGATACTCGGCGTGCTCGGCTGGTTGATGAAGAATGCCGGCATTCCGCGGGCACCCGTGCTGGTCGGCTTCGTGCTGGCCACGCCCATGGAGCAGTACTTCTGGTTGACCACCCAGATCCACGGCTTCACCTGGCTGACTCGTCCCGGGGTACTGATCATCGCCTCGCTGATCGCCATTCCCCTGGTGCTGAACGCGGTGCGCTGGCTGCGCCGGCGCCGCACCGCCGCGCCTTGGACGGAAACCGCCGTACCCGGCGAGGAACAGCCGAACCACGACAGCGGCATCGTGCTGTTCACTGCACTGCTGATGGTAGCGGCCTTCGGCTATGCGCTGGTGGAGATGCTCGGCTTTCGCCCCAACGCCCGGCTGATGCCGAGTCTGGGCATCGTGCCCGGTCTGCTGTTGAGCCTCTACATACTGGGCCGTCAGCTGTTCCGCATTCACCGCCAGGGACGCGTCGCCAACCTCGCCAGCCGTCGCGAGTTCCCGATCCTGGGCGGCATCCTGAGCTATGGCCTGGCCATGTGGCTGATCGGCTTCAATCTTGCCACGCCGCTGCTGCTGGGCTGGCTGCTGCTCGGCTGCGCGCGGATGCGCTGGTACGCCGCCCTGCTCTACGGGCTGGCGGTGTACGCCATCGCCCAGGGCATGTTCACGCTGATGCGCCTGACGCCACCGCGGGGCACGCTGTTGGACCTGCCCATGCCATGGTGACGAGCCATCAGCTCGCCGTCTCCCCGAGCCGCCAGCAGGCCGCGCGATGGCCGCTGCCCAGCTCACTCATGCCGGGCAGGGCCTGGGTGCATGTCGCGTCGGCATGGGGGCAGCGCGGGGCGAAGGCACAGCCGGGCGGCGGCGCCGACATGTCCGGCGGCGCCCCGGGAATGGCGCTGAGACGCTGCCCACGCAGCTCGCCGGAGGCGCGCGAGTGCATCAGACCCAGGGTATAGGGGTGGCGCGGCTGGGCGATGACGGTGTCGACGGCGCCGGTTTCCACCAGCCGCCCGGCGTACATCACGGCAATGCGATCCGATATCTCGTTGGCCACGCCCATGTCGTGGGTCACGAAGATCACCGACATACCCAGCTCCCGCTGCAGCTCCCGAAGCAGCAGCAGGATCTGGATCTGTACCGTGGCATCCAGCGCGGTGGTCGGCTCGTCGGCCAGCAGCAGCTTGGGCCGGCACGACAGGGCCAGGGCGATCATCGCCCGCTGGCTCATGCCGCCTGAGAGTTCGTGAGGGTAGTTGGCCAGCCGCCGCTTGGCCGAGGGGATGCGCACCCGGTCGAACAGCTCCAGGGCACGTGCCAGCCCCTCGCGCCGGCTCACGCCTTCATGACGACACACGGTCTCGGCGATCTGATCGCCCACGCTGAACACCGGGTCGAAGGCCAGCATCGGCTCCTGGAAGATCATCGCCGCCGTGCGACCGCGAAAGCGGGACAGCTCACGCCGCGACATGGCCAGCACGTCCTGACCGTCGACGCGAACGCTCCCCGTCAGGCGCGTCTTGCGCTCCGGCAGCAGGCGCATGAGGCTGCGCAGCGTGACGCTCTTGCCCGAGCCGCTCTCGCCCAGAATGGTCAGCACTTCGCCGCGAGCCAGGGTCAGGTCGACCCCGTTGACCGCCTGCACCTGACGCCGGGGCGTGCCGAAGTGCACGTGCAGGTCACGAATCTCAACCAGGAGCTCGGCGGGTGCTGCCATCGGCGCCTGAACGGCCGTGCGGGTCATCACATCGGATTTCATCGAACGCTCTCCTCGACGCTGGGCTGCGGGTTCGACACCTCGGCTTGAACCTCGCCGGCCCGGTGGCAGGCCGACAGGTGCCCGCCGCCCGGCAGCGCCGCAAGCTCGGGCTCGCTGGCACGGCAAAGGTCCACGGCCAGGGGGCAGCGCGGACAGAACCGACAGCCCGGCGGCAGGTCGATGGGATTGGGTGGGTCGCCGGCCAGCGGCGCCGTTTGGGTGCGCCGCCCAGGTTCCAGCGACGGCATGGCCGACATCAGCGCCCGGGTGTAGGGATGGGCCGGGGCGCGGTAGAGAGCCTCGCTGTCACCCACCTCGGCCACCTTGCCCAGATACATCACCATGACCCGGTCGCTGATGTAGCGCACCACGTTGAGGTCGTGGGAGATGAACAGGTAGGTCAGCCCGTACTCCTGCTTGAGATCGCCGAGCAGATTGAGCACCTGGGCCTCCACCGACTTGTCCAGCGCCGATACCGCCTCGTCGAGAATCAGCAGGCGCGGCTCGAGCGCCAGCGCCCGGGCGATGTTGACCCGCTGCCGCTGGCCGCCGGAGAGCTCATGGGGGTAACGCTGCGCGAAGCGCTCCGGCAGCAGGCCTACCTGATCGAGCAGCCGTCGGGCGCGCTGGCGCGACTCACGCCGCCCGACGCCGTGCACCTGCGGGCCGAAGGCAATCGACTCCTCGATGGTCATGCGCGGGTTGAGCGAGGCGTAGGAGTTCTGGAACACCATCTGCATCTGGCGGCGCATCTCGCGCAGCGACAGGCCGCCCCGCGTGCCGACCGGGTCGCCGTCGAAGATCACCTCGCCGCCATCCGGCTGCAGCAGATGCATCAGCAGGCGCGCGGTGGTCGACTTGCCGCAGCCCGACTCGCCGACGATACCGAGGGTCTCGCCCTTGCGCACCTCGAAGTCGATGCCGTCCACCGCATGCACACGGCTCAGCGGCCGCCCCAGCAGGTCCCGCTTGATCACGAAGTGCTTGCGCAGCCCCTTGACCCGCAACAGCGGCTGGGCCTTGCCGCCGCGGTCGCGGGGATCGCTCGTCACCATCGGCGTGACATTCATGCTGTCGTCTTTCCTGGCTTGGTGACTCATAGCTTGACGTCCATGGCAGAGCGCAGCCCGTCGCTGAGCATGTTGAAGCAGATCGACACGGTGAAGATCATCATGCCGGGCAGCACCGTCACCCACGGATTGACGTAGATCGCATCGCGCATGGTGTTGAGCATCAGCCCCCACTCCGGCATCGGCGGGCGCGCACCGAGACCGAGGAAGGAGAGCCCCGAGGCAAGGATCATGCTGACGCTGATCAGCGAGGTCGCGTAGACGAAGATCGGCCCCAGCACGTTGCCCAGCACGTGACGCCGAATGATGGTCAGGCTGCGTGCGCCGCTGGCTCGCGCCGCTTCGATGTAGTCGACGTTGCGCACCTGGGTGGTCACGCTCTCGGCGACCCGGGCGATGGGCGGGATGAACACCACCGTGAGCGAGAACAGCGAGTTGACCAGCCCAGCCCCCAGGGCGCCGGCCAGGGCGATGGCCAGCAGCACGGCGGGAAAGGCGTAGAACACGTCGATCACGCGCATGATCACGGTATTGGTACGCCCACCGACGAAGCCGGCGACGATGCCGATGGCGCTGCCGATGACGAAGGCGTTGATCACCGGCATCACGCCGATCAGCAGCGACAGCCGCGCGCCGTGAATCAAGCGCGACAGCACGTCACGCCCCAGCTCGTCGCTGCCCAGCGGGAATCCCGGCGAGCCGATGGGCTGGAGGCGGCTCAGCATGCTGGTGCTGTAAGGACTCTGCGGAGCGAGCCAGGGGGCGAAGATCGCCATCAGCACGATGGCCAGCAGTATCAGGCCGGCGATCATGGCCACCGGGTCGCGCCGCAGGCGGGCGAATACGCTGCGCCAGTAGCCTTGCTCCGCGGGCGGTGCCGCCATGGGCGACACGGCGGTATCGAGAGTGAGCGACATGGGCGTGTCTCCTTGCGATCAGCTGCGCTGAATGCGCGGGTCCAGCCTGGCCTGGGCCAGATCGACGATGAGGTTGAGCAGCACGAAGAACAGCGCCAGCACCAGGATGGTCCCCTGTAGGATCGGCAGGTCGCGCTGAAAGATGGCGTTGTTGAGCAGAAGCCCCGTGCCCGGCCAGGAGAACACCGTCTCCACCAGGATCGAGCCGCCGAGCAGGTAACCCAGCTGCAGCCCCATCACCGCCAGCGCCGTGGGCGCCACGTTCTTGACCACGTGCAGGAACACGCGCTTCTCGGCCAGCCCCTTGGCCCGCAGCGCCTCGACGAACTCATGGGCCAGGATCTCGGCCACCATGGCACGCACGGTGCGGGTCACCACCCCCATGGGGATCACCGACAGGGTCACGGCCGGCAGGATCAAATGGCGCAGGTAGGCCCACTCGAAGGCCCAGTCGTTCGAGCTTCCCGGCCCCGCCCCGGAGGAGGGCAGCCAATTGAGCTCCACCGAGAACACGATCACCAGCAGCATGCCCAGCCAGTAATGGGGCACGCTGACCCCGCCCACGGCAAAACCGGTGACGAGACGGTCGAGCAGCGAACCCTGCCAGTAGCCGGCCAACAGGCCGAAGGTGCACCCCAGGGTGAAGCCGATCAGCGAGGCCGCCAGGGCCAGCAGCAGGGTGTTCTTGAGCGCGGCGAACACCTCCGTGGTAACCGCCCGCCCGTTGGCCGCCGACAGCCCCAGGTCGCCCTGCAACGCACGACTCACCCACAGGGCAAACTGCTCGGGCAGCGGACGATCGAAGCCGTAGGCGCGCTCCACCATGGCCACCACCTCACGCGGGGCATCGGCCGACACCACCGCATCCATGGGATCGCCAGGCGAAAGGTGCACCAGCGAGAAGCAGAAGAAGCTCACCGCCAGGGTGATCGGCACCACATAGAGAATGCGCTTGAGGAAATAGGTACTCATCTTGCCTCCAGGCCGGCGGCGGCAGGCAAACTCTCACCTGCCGCGCTACGACTCACTCCTCGATGTAAACCGGGGTCAGGTCCTGGAACCAGTTCTTGGCCTGGACGAAGCCCTTGACCCGCGGCTGCATGGCGCGGGGGCCCACGTCATGGGCCACCCACAGCCAGGCGGCGTCGTCGACCATGCGGGTGTGGAACTCGGCCAGGATGGCATCCTGCGCCTCCTGATCGAAGGTCACCCGTGCCTCATCGAGTAGGCGGTCGTACTCGGGGTCGTCCATGTAGCCCCAGTTGAAGCCGTTGGGCGGCGCCATGCTCGAATGCATGAAGCGATAGAAGGCGGCGAACGGATCGAGCCAGCCGAAGGTGATGTTGGTGGCATGGGCGCCGCGGCTGCTCGGGTCTTCCGCGCCGCGCCGCCAGTTGGGGAACAGCGACTCCCAGTCGAGCACCTCGAAGTCGAGGGCGATGCCGACCTCGGCCAGGTTCTGCTGGATGTACTCGTTCATGGCCAGGGGCTGCATCTGGCCGGAACCGGAGGTGGAGATCAGCACCTTGATCTCAACCGGGTTGTCCGGGCCATAGCCGCTCTCCGCCAGCAGGCGCATGGCCTCCTCCGGGTCGTAGCGGGTCTCGAACTCGGGCTCGCCGTACCAGGGGTGATCCGGCGTGACGATACCCGCCGCGGGCACCATCAGACCGCCCAGCAGGGCCTCGAGCCCTTCCCGGTCCACCGCCAGGTTGGCCGCCTTGCGCACGTTGATGTCACGCCACGGGCTGCCCTCGAGCATGGAGAACTGGTAGGGCCAGGTGTGCGGATAGGGGTTGCTGGTGATGGTCATGCCCCGGGATTGCATGCGCGGAATCGCGTCGGGTGCCGGGGTCTCGATCCAGTCCACCTGGTCCGACAGCAGCGCCGAGGTGCGGGTGCTCGACTCGGGCATGGGGATCAGCTCGATACGCTCGATGCGCGGTACGCGGTCGGCGTCCCAGTAATCGGCGTTGGGTTCGAGCACGGCCCGCTCCCGCGGCACCAGACGCGTCAACCGGAACGGCCCGGTACCGGAAGGCTCGCGGGCGAAGGCATCCCAGTCGCCACCGAGCGCCTCCCACTGCGCCGGGCTCGAGAACAGCAGGAAGGTGAGCTGATACGGGAACCAGGCGTCCGGCTCCCGCGTGGTGAAGCGGATGGTATGGTCGTCGACTTTCTCGTACTGGTCCATGGCCGGAATTCGGCCGCGCACGTTGCCCGCCTGACGAGCATCGAACTGCGGCGAGTCCTCATCGTAGACCTTGTCGAGGTTCCAGATCGCAGCGTCGGCGTTCCACTCGCTGCCATCATGGAAACTCACTCCCTGGCGCAGGGTGAAGGTCCACACCCTCGTATCCTCCTCGTCGACCTCCCAGGACTCGGCCAGGCCGGGGGTCAAGCCGCTGATCTCATCGGCAGACGAAAGATCCCAGTTGATGAGCGCGTCGTAGACCGTATAGCCCAGGAAGCGATAACCCTCGAAGCCGCTATCGGGCTGGCCGGTGGTCAACGGAATGTCCGAGGCGGTCATGGCGATGCGCAGCACCTGACCGTCGGCCATGGCCGACATGGAGAGTACCGTCAGACTGACGGTGACCGCTGCCGCACGGCGAGCCTGGCGCAGGGCTGCTGCGATTTTTTTGTATACCATTTTTCACGCTCCCCCTCTTCTTGGTCGAAATGCCGGGCATCGTCGATGCTCAGCTCCTCCTGACCAATGCAATTACGAGGCCAAAGGAAGCGATATTCGCGCAAGAATGCGAAGAGACGCGTGAATAAAAAATACAAGCTACTGAAATTTAGTATACAAACATGGTGATGGAAATTTTCCGCTCGTTCGGGAGAACACGGCAAAACACCGTGCTGCGATCAAGCACGGTGCTGACAGGCAAGGAATGAGAGCATAGGAGCGCACCGAGTCGGTGCAGGCAAAATAACGAGACGCACCGGCAACGTGCATCAAAGATTGAATATCTGGTGCAGGTCGGGTGCCTCCTGCTCCTCCTCGACGATGGACAGCGAGGCCGCGATGGCCTTCAAGTGGCGTCCCATGAAGGCAGTAGCCCGCTCGCCATCGCCCGCTTCGAGAAAGCCGATGAGATCGTCGTGGTCGTGGGACTCGCAGCCCAGGTGCCCCGAGCTGCCGTAGACGGCGAGAATCAAGGAAGAGCGCGAGCATAGCTGGCCGACGAAGGCCGCCAGGGTGGCATTGCCCGACAGCTGGGCCAGACGCTCGTGGAAGGCGGCGGAGAGCTTGATCGCGCGGCTCTGCTCGCCCGACTTGAGCGCCTCGCGCTCACGCCGGGCCATGTCGCGCAGTTCGCGCACGTCGTCGGGTTTGATGCGACGGGCGACCTCCGGCATCAGACCGCACTCCACCATCTGACGGGCATCGAACACGTCCTTGGCTTCCTCGGCGGTGGGCCGGGTGACGCTGGCACCGCGACGTGGCGTGAGGGTCACCAGCTGCTCCAGGGCCAGGCGCTGGAGAATCTTGCGCACTCCGGTACGGCTGATGCCGAACACCTCGGCCAGGGCATCCTCGCGCAGGCGCGCTCCGGGCTTCAGGCGGTGCTCGATGATGGCATCGCTGATGGTGCGATAGATCGCCTCGTGGCGCTCCGCCCCGTCGCCGTTCTTGCCCAGGCGCCGAGGTTTGGCCCCGCCCGGCTCGCCGGCATCGGTCACGCCCTGCCGCTGGTTCATGATCACCCTCCTCGCAGCCCATTCTTGGTTGCCATTGTATACGTATCTTCCTGGAAGTATCGAACCGACGGCAACGCCCCCGGCACCGCAAGCGAGCGGCCCGGGGGCGCACACGGGTAGCGCTCAGAGCTACTCCGACCAGGCGGCGATCACCTCGCGCTCCTCGTCGGTCATCCCGGTCATGTTCCCGAGCGGCATGTACTTGCTGGCCACCACCTGCTGGATCTGGTTCTTCTGGCGCAGGATCTGGTCCCAGTTGTCATAGGCCACGCCGGCCGGGGGTGAGGCAAAGCCGGGCTGCGTCGGCTCCCGCGAATGGCAGGCGACACAGTGCTGGTCGATCATGGCATGCACCTCCTCCTGGCTGGGCGCTTCGGCCGTACCGTTGGCGGCAGTGGTCGCCCCACCCGGCATCGCCAGCCAGAACGCCACCAGGATCAGCGCCGTCCCGGCCGCCGGATAGGCCGGCTGGATCTTGCCCGCATGCATCAGCACGAAGAACTGGCGAATCAGCGCGCCGGCGAAAATGAACAGCGCCATCAGCACCCAGGCGTATTCGTGGTTGTACACGAAGGAGTAGTGGTTGCTGATCATCAGCAGCACCACCGGCAGGGTGAAGTAGGTGTTATGTACCGAACGCTGCTTGCCGCGCTTCCCGTCGAGCGGATTGGGCTGCTCGCCGGCCTTCATCGCGTTGACCATTCGCCGCTGGCCGGGAATGATCCAGAAGAAAACATTGGCCGACATGGCAGTGGCCATCACCGCCCCGGTCAGCAGGAAGGCCGCGCGGCCGGAGAACATCTGCACGCTGAGATAGGCCACCACGATCATCAGCACGGCGACCGCCAGGCTGAGGATACCGTCCCGCTCCATGTTGGGGCTGATGCGCTTGCACATCTCGTTGTAGACCACCCAACCCGCCAGCAGGAACGCCAGCGCCAGCACGTTGGCCTGCCAGCCGCTCATGTTGGCGGCCCACTCCCAGTTGCTCTCGGGATTGACCAGATAGAATCCCGGATTGGTCATGTACATCAGCACGAACAGGGCGAAGCCCGACAGCCAGGTGGTGTAGGACTTCCAGAACGACCAGTGCAGGTCCTCGGGTAACTTGGCGGGTGCAGTGGCATATTTCTGGTTATGGTAGAAGCCGCCCCCATGCACGGCCCACATCTCGCCGAAGACGCCCTTCTCACGATCCTCGGCGGCCTTGGGCTTGCGCAGGCCGTTGTCCAGCATGACGAAATAGATCGACTCGCCGATCCAGGCGATGGCCGCGATGACGTGCAGCCAGCGCAGCATGAAATTGACGAATTCGAGTAGGTAAGCTTGCATCTGAAGGGTCTCGGTCGGTGTTGTTGTTCAGGGGCCCGGGGTCATCGCAGCCTGTCGTTAACTACCGCGGTAAGTGGAATAACCGTACGGTGAAAGCAACAGCGGCACATGATAGTGCTGGCTGGCATCGGCCACGCCGAAGCGCAGCGGGATGACATCCAGGAAGCGCGGCTCGTCGGCCTGAATGCCCTGCTGACGCAGGTAGTCGCCAGCGTGGAAGACCAGCTCGTATTCGCCGGCCTGGAAGTCGTCGCCCTCGAGAATGGGCGCATCGCAGCGGCCGTCGTCGTTGGTGGTGACCGTCTTGAGCGGCGTACGCCCGCTGCCCGAGAGCCGAAAGACCTCGATACGGATGCCCTCGCCGGGGCGGCCCTGGGCGGTGTCCAGAACGTGGGTGGTGAGTCGTCCCATTGCATTACTCCCTTTTCGTTGGCCCGAGAGTCGTGGAGCGGGTCCGGGCTGGTCAGTGCTGGGCGGGCCCAAGGACCGCCATCGTCATGAGGACAGTTTTAGCTCTTTTGGTAGTACATTTCAAAATTTTTTTGTATACACTTTCACAGGACACCGCTCGACAAGGGAAATGCTGAACAAATCGATGAGCGAGATGAAGTGTTTCCCAAGCATCCTGACTACGGAGACCACCATGACAGACACCATCCTGGAACCACGCCCCAGCACGCTGACACGCGACGAGTTCGTCTCCCGCTTCGGCGACATCTACGAACACTCGCCCTGGGTGGCGGAGCTGACTTGGGAGCGCGGGCTTACCTCGGACCAGGACACGCCGGCCGGCCTGGCGGAAGCCATGGGGCAAACGTTGCGCGAGGCTTCCGTAGAACGCCAACTGGAAGTCATCCGTGCCCACCCCGACCTGGCGGGCAAGGCCGCCATTGCCGGGGAGCTGACGGACGACTCGACCCGTGAGCAGGCCGGCGCCGGGCTGGACCAGTGCACGCCGGAAGAGATGGAACGCTTCGAGCGGTTCAACGGCGCCTACAAGGAGAAGTTCGGCTTTCCCTTCATCATGGCCGTGAAGGGCAGCAACCGGCATGCCATCCTCGCCGCCTTTGAGACCCGCCTGGAGAACACGCCCGCCGAAGAGCGGCGCACCGCCGTCGAACAGATCAACCGCATCGCCCGCTTCCGCCTGGACGACCGCGCGTCACGGCCGTGACCGCCACTGACAGCGCCGGCCCGTTCGGCGCTGTCTCTCTGCCCTCTCCTTTACTCTCTCCTCTTATTCTCTCCGCCTTCTCTCTCCGCTTCCCTTTCTTTCCTTTTTCCTTCTGCTGCTCCTTAGCTGCCTAGCCTGGAAACATGACCAAACGGTCAGAACAATATGTGTAATCCATTGATATAAAATAAATTTCTAGAAAGGTGGACAAAAATAACTGGAAATTGTCTTTTAAAGATCTATTGATTGTGTACATTAATTTCGGAATGTGGTGCACAGATGTGCACCACTCAGACAACAACAACCGAGAGCCTGACCATGACCGATGCTGGACCCTCTCCTCAGCCAACCAAGCCCTCTCGCACCGTCAATCAGAACCCGGATGCCATGCCGCCGCTGGGCAAGGCGATTCCGCTGGGCATCCAACACATCATGGCGATGTTCGCCGGCAACGTGACGCCGCCGATCATCATCGCCGGCGTCATCGGCGCCACTACCGGCGAGCAGATCTTCCTGATTCAGGTCGCCCTGTTCGTGGCGGGGATCGCCACCCTGATCCAAACCATCGGCATGGGTCCCATCGGCGCCCGCCTGCCCATCGTGCAGGGCACCAGTTTCGGCTTCCTGCCGGTGGCGCTGCCCCTGGCCGGCACCTTCGGCCTACCCGCCGTGCTGGGCGCCTCCCTGGTGGCCGGCTTCCTGCAGGTGGGGCTGGGGGCCTTTCTGAAGAAGATTCGTCACTGGTTCTCGCCGGTGGTGACCGGCATCGTGGTGCTGCTGATCGGCATCACCCTGATGCCGGTGGGCCTCAACTATGCCGCTGGCGGTGTCGGCGCCGATGACTTCGCCTCACCCACCAACCTGGGTCTGGCGCTTTTCGTGCTGGTGGTGACCATCATCGTTCACCAGTTCGGCCGTGGCTTCCTCAAGGCCGCTTCCATCCTGGTGGGCCTGGTGAGCGGTTATCTGGTGGCCATCGCACTGGGCATGGTCGACTTCTCCAGCGTCGCCAATGCCGCCTGGTTCTCCATTCCCAGGCCGTTGCAGTACGGCATGGAGTTCCAGCTGACCGCGATCATCGGCATGACCCTGATCATGTTCGTGGTGGGCCTGGAAACCATCGGCAATATCTCCGCCATTACCATCGGCGGCGCCGGTCGTCAGGCCAAGGACCGCGAACTCTCCGGCGGCGTAATGGCCGATGGCGTGGCCACCTCCTTCGCCGCGGTGTTCAACACGCTGCCCAATACCGCCTATGCCCAGAACGTGGGCCTGATCACCCTGACCGGCGTGGTCAGCCGTCACGTGGTGACCATCGGCGGCATCCTGCTGATCTGCATGGGCCTGTTCCCCAAGCTGGGCGGCCTGGTCGCGGCCATGCCCCATGCCGTGCTGGGCGGCGCCGGGGTGGTGATGTTCGGCATGATTGCCTCGGCGGGACTCAAGATCATCCAGGAGTGCGAGCTCAACCAGCGCGCCATGCTGATCATCGCCGTGGCCATGAGTCTGGGCATCGGCCTGCCGGCGGTGGAAGCCATCGCCGAGACCATGCCCGGCCAGGCCGGCCTGCTGCTGAAGTCGGGCCTGGTCCCGGCGGCACTCGCCGCGCTGTTGCTGGACGCCGTGCTGCCGGGCAAGCCGCAGCGAAAAGCGCCTGAGGAAGTCACAGCCAAAGGCGAAGAGGCAAGCTCCACCCCCTGAACGAAGGGGTCGGTCAGACAGGTTCCGACCGGCCCTACCCGCCCGTGCCCCTCCGCACTTCTCCTGCCGCCGCGCCCGACCGATGGGCAGGTGGCATCTACACTGGTGACACCACCACCAATGCGGAGGATGCGACATGTTTCGTGACCGCCTGGACGCCGCCGAGCATCTCGCCGAGCGACTCTCCCATCTCAAGGGCTCCAACCCTCTCGTGTTGGCCATTCCTCGCGGTGGAGTACCCATGGGGCGCTATCTGGCCGACGCCTTGGAAGGTGAGCTCGACGTGGTGCTGGTGCGCAAGCTGCGCGCGCCGGGCAACCCTGAGTTCGCCATTGGGGCCATCAGCGAGGATGGCACCATGAAACTCGACGAGGCGGCGGCGCACTATTCGCAAGCAGCCATCGAGCGTGAAGCCGAGCAGCAGCGCACGCTGCTGCAACAGCGGCGCCAGCGATACGCTCCGGTGCGCCCGCCGATTGCACCGGAAGGCCGAACGGTGGTGATCGTGGATGACGGTAGCGCCACGGGTGCCACCATGGAGGCGGCCCTGAAGACCCTGCAAGGCCGAGCCGAGCGCCTGATTGCCGCGCTCGGTGTCGCCTCGACTAGCGCCTTCGACAGGCTGGCGGCGGTGGCCGACGAAGTGGTTTGCCTGGAAGTGCCGTCACGCTTCATGGCGGTCGGACAGTTCTATGTCGACTTCGGCCAGGTCGAGGAAGAGGAAGTGATGGAGCTGCTCGAGGAGTGAGGCCCCTCAAGAAACACACCCCAGCACGAAAAAGGCCGCCGCCCTGATGGGCGGCGGCCTCTCTCGATGCCGGCGGCGACTTACTTGGTAGCGGCGCTGGCGGCCTTGGCGTTCTGCTCTGCCAGCTGCTGGCCCTTCTGCAGGAACTCCTGGCTCAGGTCGACCACCTTCTTGGTGTCGCCCTGCAGACGCTCGCCAAGCTCCTTGGCAGCCTTCTGCTGGGTTTCGAGAACCTGCTTGAGGCTGTCGGAGTCCTTGACGTCGACCCAGGCACGGGCCTGAGCCAGGCTCAGATCGGAGTAGCTGCGGAAGGCTTCCATCTGGGCCGACAGCAGCTTCTCGTAGTATTCCAGAGTCAGCGAGCCATAGGCGCGCGCCGGGGCGATGAACAGGCTTTCGAACTGCTGGGTCGCCTTGTCTTGGGTCTTGCTCATGAGACACCTCCTACGTTGCGTTTGCCAAGGCAGGAATGAGCCTTGTTGCAGTGCAACATAGCAGCTCGTTTTGTGCAGTGCAACATTTTTCCTTGCCGAGCACTCCCTAGAGCGACCTCAACGATAGGCGCCTTCAATGTCGGTAACTCTCATGGCCTTTCGCCCCAGGCCGTCGTGCAGGTCCAGCATTCGCTCGACCCACCCGTAGACTGGATCGGCATTCGATACCAAGTCGGCGCTGGACACCACCCGTGCCCACATGAAGGCGCCGAATACCAGGTAGTCAGCGGCGGCCGGCGACTGGCCATCGATAAAGTCAGCGTCGTTCAAGCAGCCTCGCAGCGGCTCGAGCGCAGCATCCAATTTGGCCAGCCCCTTGGCCGGCGAATGGAACTCCTCCAACGTGCGACCGAAGCGCTTTTCCCGCGTCTCGCGGAAATAGTCACGATCCCGGGGAGCGATCGCATTGAGCAGATCCATGACGATGGTCTGCATGATCGCCGGCTGCAGGGCACGCTCGGCATAGTGCTTGAAGAAGCGCGCCCGAGCCTCGGCGACACCCTCTCCCAGCAGCGGCCCCTCAGGGTAGGCGTCATCGAGATAGCGCAGGATCGCATAGCTGTCGGTGACCGTCGTCTCACCGTCGACGAGTACCGGCACCTTGTCGTAGTCGGCAAAGGCCAGGGCCGCCTTGTCGGTGAAGTGCCAGGCCCGCGTCTCGAAATCGAGCCGCTTGTGTGCCAGCGCATAGCGTACGCGCCAGCAATAAGGGGAGAAGCGAAGTCCTTCATCGATACCGCAGAGATCGTAGAGAACCCGTGCCATGCCGCCTCCGATGGATGTGTTTTGTCGTTCTCGGATGTTTCGCCGTTCTCGGATAGTGCCAGCCTTGCCCCTGGGATGCCAATCGAGCCGGGCTCGACTACGCTGGAAGCGGAAGCCTGTCCATTAGTCTAATAACGAATTCATCCCCGGCGGCTATCGGAACCCGCTACTCAAGCACATGCATATGTTTTCATTGAGAAAAAAATCCTAATTTTAATTTCCGCACTGCACCATAGATTGGTAAGACCAATGATCCATGGATGGCAACTTGCGCTCGCTCTTCGTATCGTTGCCTCCCTTGCCGTCGAAGACTCGGCAGTGGCCTTGTCGGGTATCGCTTGCCCGACAGCTCTAACAAGGAGAAATCCGAGGAAACGTCATGACCGATACGACCCTAGCGCTACTAGCCTTCACGCCGCTGATACTTGCCGGCGTGCTGCTCATCGGCTTTCGCATGGCGGCCAAGACGGCCATGCCGATCGTCTACCTGGTCACGGCCGTCATCGCCCTGTTCGCCTGGGAGATGAGCTTCAATCGGGTCCTGGCCTCGACCTTTCAGGGCCTGATACTCACCGCCTCGATCCTGTGGATCATCTTCGGCGCCATCCTGCTGCTCAATACCCTGAAGCACTCGGGCGGCATCACGGCGATCCGTAACGGTTTCTCGGGCATCAGCCCCGACCGCCGCGTACAGGCGATCATCGTCGCCTGGCTGTTCGGCTGTTTCATCGAGGGCGCCTCGGGCTTCGGCACGCCCGCGGCCGTGGCCGCACCGCTGATGGTGGCGCTCGGCTTCCCCGCGCTGGCCGCCGTCGTGGTCGGCATGATGATCCAGTCTACACCGGTCTCCTTCGGTGCCGTGGGCACGCCCATCGTGGTAGGCGTCACCGGCGGCATCAACCAGAGTGCCATCACCGAACAGCTGGAAGCCGGCGGCTATACCTGGCTGGAGTACTTCCGCCTGATCGCGGCGGAAGTGGCCATCGTCCACGGCATCATCGGCATCCTGATGCCGCTGATCATGGTCGTGATCATGGTCAAGTTCTTCGGCGCCAACAAATCGTGGAAAGAGGGGCTCTCGATCACCCCCTTCGCCCTGTTTGCCGGGGTCGCCTTCGTGGTGCCCTACATGCTGGCAGGCGTGCTGCTGGGGCCGGAATTCCCGTCGATGATCGGTGCCATGGTCGGCCTGGCCATCGTGGTTCCCGCCGCCCGTCGCGGCTTCCTGATTCCGAAGGATACCTGGGACTTCCCCGAGCGCAGCAGTTGGCCCGACAACTGGATCGGCAAGATCGAGATCAAGATCGACGAGATCGCCGGCAAGATCCCGCTCTCCACCTGGATGGGCTGGCTCCCCTACGTGCTGCTGGCCGTACTGCTGGTCATTTCACGCACCGTCGAACCCGTACGCAGCGCCCTGAACACGATCAGCTTCGGCTGGGCCAACATCTTGGGTGAGTCAGGCGTCTCGGGCAGCCTGGAGCCACTCTACCTGCCCGGTGGCATCCTGCTGATGGTGGTACTGATCACCGCTGTGATCCACCGCATGCGTGCCGGTGAACTCAAGGCAGCCTTCAGCGAGTCCTCGCGCACCATCTTCGGCGCCGGCTTCGTGCTGATCTTCACCATCCCCATGGTGCGTATCCTGATCAACTCCGGGGTCAATGCCGGCGACCTGGTCTCCATGCCGGTGGCCATGGCCCAGTTCGTGGCCGACGGGGTGGGTGACGTCTATCCCTTCTTCGCTCCTGCCGTGGGTGGCCTGGGAGCCTTCATCGCCGGCTCCAACACGGCGGCGAACCTGATGCTGGCCGAGTTCCAGTTCAACGTCGCCCAGCAGCTCGGTCTCTCCACGGCCTTCATGGTGGCGCTGCAGGCCGTGGGTGCCGCGGCGGGTAACATGATCGCCATCCACAACGTGGTAGCGGCATCGGCCACCGTCGGCCTGCTCGGCCGTGAAGGCGAGACCATCCGCAAGACCATCCTGCCGACGATCTACTATCTGGTGTTCGCCGGGGCGATCGCCATGATCGGCTTCTACGTGCTCAACGTCAGCGACCCGCTGATGGAAGTGGGCGCCACGGAGACCGCGATCGTCGAGCAGATGGAGCAGGAGCCTGCGGAAGCGGCGGAACCGGACGAGGAAGCGGAGCAGGAGGCGCCGGCCGAGGCTGAGCCGGAGCCCTTCGAAGAGGCGGAGCTGGAAGACTGAGACCGACCTGATCTTGCCCGCACGCTTGCGCCCCCATGGCATTGCCATGGGGGCGTTTTTACGTCAGCGCCCGCTCCAGCAGCCGTGCCACGTGAATCGCCTCGCGGCCGCTGCCGTCGCGGATCTGATGGCGGCAGCTGGTACCGTCGGCCACCAACACGGTGTCGTCATCAGCCTCGCGGATGGCCGGTAACAGCGACAGTTCGGCCATCTGCAGCGAGGCGTCGTAGTGCTCTGCCTCGTAGCCGAAGCTGCCCGCCATGCCGCAGCAGGAGGAGTCGACGGTCTCGACCGTGAGCTCGGGAATCCAGGACAACACCTGCTCTACCGGGCGCAGCGCGTCGAAGGCCTTTTGGTGGCAGTGGCCGTGCAGCAGCGCACGCCCGGGCAGCGGCTTGAGATCGAGGGTCAGCTCGCCCGCCTGTCGCGCCTTGACCAGAAACTCCTCGAACAGCATCGCGGCATCCGCCAGGGCCCGCGCCTGCTCGCCGAAGCCGTACTGCAGGAACTCGTCGCGCATGCCGAGCAGGCAGGAGGGTTCGAGCCCGACGACGGCCACGCCGCGCTCGACATAGGGCATCAGGGCATCGAGCGTGCGCCTGGCCTCGTCTTTCGCCTTGGCGAACTGACCGGACGAGAGGTAGGTACGGCCGCAGCATAGCGGCCGCTCCCCCGGCTTGAGGTTGAGGTGAACGCGATAGCCGGCCGCCTCCAGCACCCGCTTGGCGGCCCGGGCGTTGTCGCCCTCCATATAGTTGTTGAAGGTATCGACGAACAACACCACTTCGCCGGCGGCCAGGGCCGGCGTGCCGTGGTATTCGCCGAGGAAATCACTAGTGAAGGCCGGAAAACGGCGCTGCGGGGCGAAGCCCAGCGCTCGCTTCAGCGGCTGCGCCAGGAAGTCGAGACGCTCCACTGCACTCAGCAGCCCCGCGAACCGTTTCGCCCATGGCGCATAGCGCGGCATCTCGCCGATCAGGCGATCGCGCAGGGCGAGCCCCTTGGTTCGCACCCGGGCGGCACGCGCCTCGATCTTGAACTTGGCCATGTCGATGCCGGTGGGGCAATCGCGCTTGCAGCCCTTGCAGGAAACGCACAAATCGAGCGCCTCCTTGACCGCATCGTCGGCCAGCCCCTGCTCGCCGAGCTGCCCGGAAAGTGCCAGGCGCAAGGTGTTGGCCCTGCCCCGGGTCAGGTGCTGCTCGTCCCGGGTGATGCGGTAGCTGGGGCACATGGTGCCGGCGTCGAACTTGCGGCAGTGGCCGTTGTTGTTGCACATCTCCACCGCCATCGCCAGGCCATGGGTGGCGTCACCGGCGCTGCCGGGCTCGCCCAGCTCGCCGGTGAGCGGGTCGCGGGTGACGTTCCAAGCCGACCAGTCGAACAGCGGCGTGAGCGGAATGCGCTGATAGCGGACGGGAAAGCGGAAATAGCGCTCGTCATCCATTTTCGGCGTATCGACGATCTTGCCCGGGTTGAGCAGGTTCTGCGGATCGAAGGCGCCCTTGACCGCCCGGAAGGCCTCGTTGAGGGGCTCGCCGAACTGCCAGGCCACCCACTCGCCGCGGCACAGGCCGTCGCCATGCTCGCCGGAGTAGGCCCCCTTGTATTGGCGCACCAGGACGGAAGCCTCCTCGGCGATCTCACGCATCTTGCGCGCCCCGCCCCGGCGCATGTCGAGGATAGGCCGCACGTGCAGCGTGCCGACGCTGGCGTGGGCATACCAGGTGCCCTCGGTACCGTGGCGATGAAACACCTCGGTGAGCCGGTCGGTGTACTCGGCCAGATGTTCGAGGGGCACCGCGCAGTCCTCGATGAAGGAAACCGGTTTGCCGTCACCCTTCATGCTCATCATGATGTTGAGACCGGCCTTGCGCACGTTCCACAGCGCCGCCTGCTCGGCGGCGTCGGGCATCTCCACCACGCTGCCGGGCAGGCCCAGATCGGCCATCAGCTCGGTGAGACGTTTGAGCGAGGCGAGCTGGGCCTGCCGCTCCTCACCGGCGAACTCCACCAGCAGCACCGCTTGGGGCTGGCCGATCAGCGCTTTCTCGATCACCGGGCGGAACGCCGGATTCTCCAGCGACAAGTCGATCATGGTGCGATCGACCAGCTCCACCGCAGTGGGGTCGAGGGTGACGATGTGCTGGGTGAAATCCATCGCCTGGTAGAAAGTGGGGAAGTTGACCACGCCGAGCACCTTGTGCGCCGGTAGCGGCGAGAGCCGCAGCTTGATGCGTCGGCTCACCCCCAGGGTGCCCTCGGAGCCCACCAGCAGGTGGGCCAGATTTACGCGCCCCTGCGGGTCATAGGGCTTGGGATTCTGGCAGTCGAAGAGGTCCAGGTTGTAGCCGCCGACCCGACGCAGCACCTTGGGGAAGTGCTCGCGGATCTCGGCGGACACCCCCTCGGCAATGGCCTTGACCCGTTCGGCCAGTTGACGCTCGCGCCCTTTGAGCGGCAGCTCGTCGAAGAAGCCGAAGCGGCCCTCGCTGCCGTCGGCCAGCCAGGCCTCGACGCCCAGCACGTTGTGCACCATGTTGCCGTAGCGGATCGAGCGCGAGCCGCAGGAGTTATTGCCGGTCATCCCTCCCAGGGTGCACTGGGCGCTGGTGGAAACGTCTACCGGATACCAGAGCCCATGGGGCTTGAGCCAGGCATTGAGATGATCGAGCACGATGCCGGGCTCGACCACCACGGTGCGCGCCTCACGGTCGAACTCGACGATTTCCCTGAGCCAGCGGGTGGTGTCGATCACCAGCGCCTCGCCCACCGTCTGGCCGCACTGGCTGGTACCGGCGCCCCGCGCCAGGATCGGTACCCGCGCATCGCGGGCGGCCTCCAGCACCGTCGTCAGATCCCGCTGGTGGCGCGGAATCACCACGCCCAGCGGCATCACCTGGTAGATAGAGGCATCGGTGGAGTAGCGACCGCGCGCGGCGTGGTCGAACAGTACCTCGCCCTCCATCTCCCGGGACAGCCGGGCCGCCAGTTCGGTGACCGGCTTGACCCGCGCATCCGGGGCAACGCTCTTGTCCGTCAGAGACGTCATCGTCCTTCCTCAGCTGTTGCAGGGAATCTCGACCTTCAGCGGGCGGTCGGCAACGGGTTGTCCGCGAAGTATTCGAGCGCCGCCACCACACCGCTGCCGGCAAGGGGCACGCCGCAGAGCTTCATGCCGGCCTCGCAGCCGCCGAGGGTGGCGATCAGCGTCAGGTCGTTGCAGTCGCCCAGGTGGCCGATGCGGAACATCTTGCCCTTGGCCTTGCCGAGCCCCATGCCCAGCGACAGATCGAAGCGCTCGTAGATGATCTTGCGCACGGTGTCGGCATCGATCCCTTGCGGCATCACTACCCCGGTGAGCACCGGCGAGTAGAGCGCCGGATCCTGGCACTGGATCTCCAGGCCCCAAGCCTCGACCGCCGTGCGCACCCCCGCGGCCCAGCGCTGGTGGCGGGCAAATACGTGGTCGAGCCCCTCGTCGAGCAGCATGTCCAGCGCCTCGTTGAGGCCGTAGAGCAGGTTGGTGCTGGGGGTGTAGGGCCAGTAGCCGTTCTGGTTGGCCTCGAGAATCTCGTCCCATGCCCAGAAGCTCCTGGGCATTGTCGATTCGCGGCTGGCCGCGATGGCCTTGTCGGAAAGGGCGTTGAAGCTGATGCCCGGTGGCAGCATCAGTCCCTTCTGGGAGCCGGAGATGGTCACGTCGACGCCCCACTCGTCATGCCGGTAGTCGGCACTGGCGAGCCCCGAGATGGTATCCACCAGCAGCAGTGCCGGATGGCCGGCGGCATCGATGGCGCGACGCACCGCGGCGATATCGCTGGTCACGCCGGTAGAGGTCTCGTTGTGCACCACGCAGACCGCCTTGATCCGGTGCTCGGCATCCTCCCGCAGACGTGCCTCGATCATGTCGGCCTGAATGCCCTGGCGCCAGCCTTCATAGCCCGGCAGCCCGATGAACTCGGGCTCGAGCTGCAGGCGAAGTGCCATCTTGTGCCACAAAGCGGCAAAATGGCCGGTCTCGAACATCAGCACCCGGTCGCCGGGGGAGAGAACGTTGGCGAGTGCCGCCTCCCAGGCGCCGGTCCCCGAGGCCGGATAGATCATCACCGGCCCTGCGGTCTTGAACACCTGCTTGAGCTTGGTCAGCAGCTCCAGGCCCAGGGCGCCGAACTCCGGGCCGCGATGGTCGATGGTGGGCAGGCTCATGGCCCGCAGAATGCGATCCGGCACCGGTGACGGCCCGGGGATCTGCAGGAAGTGGCGGCCCGATGGGTGGAAGTCGAGGTTCAGCATCACAAGTGCTCCATGGTTGATCGTTGTCATTGGCCACAGGCAGCCTGGCCATTGGATGCCACCCGGCTAGCGGTAAAAGAATTCCACCAACGCCATCGGAATGGCCGGGATGTAGGTCACCAGCAGCAGAATGAAGAGCAGCACGGAGATGAAACCGAGGTTCGAACGGGTCACCGACCACACATCCGTCTTGGCGATCGAGCAGGCCGTGATCAGCACGCTCGCCACCGGCGGGGTCTGCTGGCCGATGGCCAGGTTGAGACATACCACCAGGCCGAAGTGGACCGGATCGATGCCCGCCGCGCCGACCAGCGGCATGACGATGGGTACCACCAGGATGATCGCCGCCGCCGAGTGCAGGAAGAGCCCGATCAGCAGGAAGAAGACGTTCAGCATCATAAGAATGGCGTACTTGTTGTCGGTCAGGCTGAGCACCGCCTGGGCCAGCTGCTGGGGCATGCGCATCTCGGTCAGGAACACCCCGATCAACGCCGAAGCCGCCACCAGCAGCATCACCACGGCGGTCTGCTGGCCGCCATCGACGATGGCCTTGTACAGGGTACGCAGATCCAGCTCGCGGTAGATCACGGCGCTGATGAAGATCGCCGCCGCCACCGCCAAGCCGGCCCCTTCGGTGGCCGTCACGAAACCGCCGAAGATGGAGCCGAGGATGATGATCGGCAGGGTCAGCGCCCAACCGGCCTCCCTGGCGGTCTGTCGAACACGCTTGAACTGAAACACTTCCTCCACCGGCCAGTTGTACTTGCGCGCGTAGTAGTAGCTCAGCGCCATCAGGCCCGCGGCACCCAGCAATCCGGGCACGATACCGGCAACGAACAGCTGGACGATGGAGGCGCCCGACATCACCCCGTAGAGGATCATCGGAATCGAGGGGGGAATGATGATCGCCAGGGATGCCGACGACGAGGTCACGGCCGCTGCGAAGGAGCTGGGATAACCGCGCTTCTTCATGGCCGGGATCAGCACCGAGCCGGTGGCGGCCACGTCGGCCACCGCCGAGCCGGAGATCTCGGCGAAGAACAGCGAGACGCCGATGTTGATCATCGCCAGCCCGCCGCGGATGAAGCCGAACAGCGCCGAGGCGAAGGCGATCAGGCGCTTGGAGATGCCACCGGTATTCATGATGGCACCGGCCAGCACGAACATCGGAATGGCCAGCAGAGGAAAACTGCTTGCCCCTTCGAACATCGTCAGGCCGATATTGGGCAGCATCTCCAGGCCTTGGAAAACCACGATGGCTACCGTCGCCACGATCGCCAATGCCACTGCGATGGGTAGCCCCATCAGGATCAGCCCCAGCAGGCCGATTATCATGAAGGGGAGCGTCATGGCAGGTCCCTCTTGGTCAGCGCATCCGCCGTGAAGCCGGCACGTGCATTGTCGCGCTCCGCCTCGGCGATAGCGTGACGAATCTCTTCCTCTTCCTGGGTCCGACCGGAGCGCACCTTGGCCAGGTGCGCCGGCATGCTGAGCAGTTGGGCGATGATGAACAGCGCCGCTCCGATGGGAATGACCGACTGGGTGAAGCTGAGCGGCACCCAGCGCAGGGTGATCAGTGCCATGCCCTGCATCACTTCGATCACCACCAGGCCAGCCCAACACAGTACGGCGAAGAAGCCGATGACCAGCGCTTCGGACAAGTAGGCGACCGGCATTCTAAACTTGACCGGCATGGCGGCCAGCACGCCATCGACGCCGATGTGGCCCCGTTTGAGCGCTGCCAGTGCCCCGGCGTAGTAGGTCAGCCACACCAGCATGATGGCGGCCACCTCGTCATACCAGGAAGGGGTACGCCAGGCGTAGCGGGTCACCACTGCGTAGAGCACCACCAGCGTGAGCGAAACCATCAGCACTACCGTGATGATCTCGAGCAGACGCTCCAGGATGCGGGAGATGCGATTCAAGGTACCCATGGCTCTCGACTCGTTCAGGAAGAGGGGTGGGCGACCCACGCCCCCTGTAAGGGCGTGGGCAGGCACTTTGCCGTTGAGGCAAGGAGGATCAGGAGCCTTCGCCAAGCTCCAGCACCCTGTCGATCAGCTCCTGAGAGCCGGGCACTTCGCGGGAGAAGGCTTCGTAGATCGCCCCGGAAGCTTCGATGAAGACCGACGTATCGACCTCGTTCACTTCGGTGTTCGCCTGGCGAATCACATCAATGAGGTCCTCGTCGAGCTGCGCGGCGTGCTCGTAGACGAACGCCTGTGTCTCCTTGGCCGCCTCGATGATGATCTCCTGCACCTCATCGGGAAGGTTGTCGAAGCGGCGCCCGGCAGTGAGGTAGGCCGGTGTATAGACGTGCCCGGTAAGGGAGAGGTAGTTCTGCACCTCCTGGAAGCGCTGTCCGGCGATCTGGGCCAGGGGGTTTTCCTGACCATCCATGACGCCGGTCTGCAGGGCCATGAATACCTCGGAAAGCGACATCGGCGAGGGCTCGGCGCCGTACTCCTCGAACATGCGTACGCGCCATACGCCCTGAGGCACCCGCAGCTTGATGCCACGCAGGTCATCCGGGGTATTGATCGCGCGGCGGTTGTTGGTGATGTGGCGGAAGCCGTTCTCCCACACGGCGAGAATGCGGTAGCCGTTCTGCTCGGCCAGAGGCGCCAGTTGCGGCCAGAACACCTCCTCCTCGACCCGCTTCATGTGCTCGCGGTCCTGGATCAGATAGGGCAGCTCGAAGAGGCCGAACTCGTCAGCCACCGAGGACATGATGGTCGAGGGCAGGGCCAGGTCGACGGTACCGAGCCGCATGCGCTGGAGCAGCTCCGAGTCGGTGCCCAACTGGCTGGAGCCGAACACCACCACCTCGTAAGGCTCCGGCAGGCGCTCGTTGACCAGCTCGGCGAAGTAGTCGGCGGAGTCGGCAAACAGCGAATCGGGGCCGCCGACGTGACCGAAGGTGATCTCGCGGGCCTGGAGGGGTGCCGAGACTAGGGCGACAGCGGCAGCAACCGCCGTGAGACGTAGGAGATACATGGCGTGTTTCCTCTTGTTCTAATGTTGGCTTTGCACTATCAGTCTTGCCATGAAACACTTACATAATGAATTCTTTATTCTAAATTCTTCATTGACAGTAGTCCTGCCATTGAACGCATGTCAAGCAGAGTGCCTCCCATGAATGGCTTCAGTCGGGCTCGAGCCCCGCGGCAAAGCCGGCCGCCCGGATACCCGCGAGAGCGGCGCTTTCGTCCTCGTCCGAAGAGGCGCCGCTGACCCCCACGGCGCCGATGACGTGCGCCTCCTCATCGAGGACCAGCACACCGCCGGCGACCGGAATGAAGTTACCGTCGGCAGCGGCAGCAACGCTGGCAAGAAAGGCAGGACGCTCGGCATTACGGCTGCCCACCACGCCGCTGGAGGCACCGTTACCGAGTGCGGCGAACGCCTTGCCACGGGCCACCGGAAAGCGCAGCGGTGCACAGCCGTCTTCACGCTCGGCGGCGACTACGTGACCGCCCCCATCCAGCACCACGACGGTGATAGGCTGCATATCCGCACTACGGCCATAGCCGAAGGCGCCGTCGATTATCATTCGCGCCTGCTGACGACCGAGCTGCACGCTACTGTGAAATACCTTGCCCGCCATAAGGCCTCCTCATGCGGTAATCGTCGTTCCGCCCGCCTCGCCCTGCTTCACTTGATCACCCCCTTGCGCCTCAGCTCCTCGCAGCGCGCCTCGTCGAGACCCAGCTCGGCCATGATCTCGTCGGTGTGCTGGGCATAGAGCGGTGCCGGACGGCGAATCTGCGGCGGCGTGCCGGAGAGCTTGCTGGCAAAGCCGATGGTCTTCATCCGACCGATGACCGGGTGCTCCATCTCCTGCACCATGCCGCGCGCCTGATAGTGCGGATCGTCCAGCGCCTGAGCGAAGTCGTTGATGGGGCCGGCGGGCACGCCCGCCTGGTCGCACTTGGCCAGCCAGGCTTCGCGGGTGTCCCGGATGAAGATCTCTTCGAGTACCGCCTCGAGCTCCTCTACGTTCTGCCCGCGCTGATAGTTGTTGATGAAGCGCGGGTCCTGCAGCAGATCGGGGCGATCGATCACCTCGTGGCAGAGCCGCTCCCAGGTGCGCTGATTGGCGCAGCCCAGCATGATGTAACCGTCGCGGACCTTGGTCGCCTGGTAGGGTGCCGATACGCGGTGACGCCAGCCGGTAGGCTCGGGCACGGTGCCTTCGGCGAAGAACGCCGCCGCCTCCCAGGTGAACCAGGGCAGGCCGCACTCGGCGATGGCCACGTCGACGTGCTGCCCTTCCCCGGAGCTCAGCTTGTGGATGTAGGCAGCCAGGATCGAATAGACGGCGGTGATGCCCGCTCCGATGTCGTAGACGGCGATGCCGGTCTTCAGCGGGCGTCTCCCCGGCTCCCCGGTCATCGACATCAGCCCCGTCATGCCCTGGGCTACCAGGTCGAAGCCCCCCTTGTGGCTGTATGGGCCGGTCTGTCCATAGCCGGAGATGGAGCAGTAGATGATGCCGGGGTTGATGGCCTTGATGGTCTCGTAATCCACCTTCAGCTTCTTGGCCACGCCGGTGCGGTAGTTCTCGACGATGACGTCGGCTTCCTTGGCCAGGCGATAGAAGATCTCGCGCCCTTCTTCCTCCTTGAGGTTCAGCGAGATGCTCTTCTTGTTGCGGTTGATCTGGGCGAAACAGGTCGACTCGTCGTTGACGTAAGGTCCCATCTGGCGGCTGTCGTCGCCGCCGTTCTTCTCCACCTTGATGACGTCCGCCCCCAGGTCGCCGAGCACCATGGTGCAGTAGGGGCCGGCCATGATCTGGGAAATGTCGAGAACCTTCATTTTCATTAAGGGGAGCATGCTTGCCACCTCATTGTCATTGGGGGGTGTGCTGAGGAAAAACTCACGAAGCCGGCGCTATGCGCTACTCGCCGCGCCAGGCATGGGGGGTCTTGTCGACGAAGGCCTTGACGGCGCTCTTGAAGTCGCGACTGGTGTAACAGAGCGCGATCAGGTCCTCTTCGCTGCCTGCCGGTGGCCGCCGTGCCGCCAGCACACGGCTGACTCCCTCCTTGGAGGCGCGCAGCGTCAAGGGCGCAAAGCCACCCAGCCTCTCGGCCACCTGCCGGACCTCCGCTTCGATCTTCTCGGCGGCGACGACCTCGGTGACCAAACCCGCCTGCTTCGCCTCATCGGCACCGAACAGCTTGGCCAGCATCAGCACCTCCTTGGCCCTGGCGGCACCGACCAGATCGACCAGGCGCGACACGTTGGTAATGGAGACGCAGTTGCCGAGGGTCTTGGCGATGGGCACGCCGAAACGCAGATCGGGTGTGCAGTAGCGGAAATCGCAGGCCATGGCGATGGCCGCACCGCCGCCGACGCAGAACCCCTCCAGCAGCGCGATGGTGGGCTTGCCGAGCGATTCCAGGGCGCCAATGACCTCGTCGATGCGGTGCTCGTAGTCCAGCGCGTGCCGTGCCGTTTCGAAGCCGGTGAACTGCTTGATGTCAGTGCCGGCAACGAAGGCTTCACCGCCGCTGCCGCGCAGCACCACCACGTCCACCTCCGGGTCCTCGCTCAGGGCCTGGCAGTGCCGCTCGAGCGAGTCGTACATGCCCCAGGTCATGGCATTGCGCACCTTGGGGCGATTGAAGATCAGCCACGCGATGCGTCCATCCTTGATCAGTTCCAGCTCGGCCGTCGATTTCGGCTCCATTTGACCTCCTGCTTCATCAGCGGCTGGCAGCAGCCGTTAAGCCTCACCTGCCCTCTCAACCGGCGCCAGAGTCGATGTTGGCGCCTCTTTTTTGTAATTATGAACTCATAATTCATTTCATCAAGTTAGACTTTTGGCTAGCACCTGTACGATGATGCAACCAATAAACCTGTAAAAACAATTAGGTAATGATTTCCGTATGGAAATGCAGAAAATTCGTTATGAATTCTGAATTATTGACGTCTCGGGTTTGGCTCCCTAAGTTGGAGCCATCCCTTGCATGAGCCACACCTCGGCGGCCCCACCGGCGGCAGCCCGAACGAACGACCACAAGGAGCAAACGCATGACGACGTATGCACTCGGAGAGACTCGCCCCAGCCACGACGACAGCGTGTTCATCGCCCGCGAAGCGGCCGTGATCGGCGACGTAAGAATGGGCAAGGACGTCAGCATCTGGCCGGGCGCCGTGCTGCGCGGCGACAACGAGCCCATCAGCATCGGCGACAACAGCAACATTCAGGAGAATTGCGTGCTGCACACCGACCCGGGGTTCCCGCTGAGCATCGGCACCGACGTCACCATCGGCCATCTGGTGATGCTGCACGGCTGCAGCATCGGCAACGGTACCCTGATCGGCATGCAGTCCACCGTCCTCAACGGGGCGCGTATCGGCGAGAACTGCCTTATCGGTGCCGGGTCGCTGATCACCTCCAACAAGGAGTTTCCGCCCAACTCACTGATCATGGGCACGCCGGCCAAGGTGGTACGCACCCTGAGCCCGGAAGAGGTGGCCGGCCTGACCGCCAGCAGCCAGAGCTATGTGGAACGCAAGGCGCGCTTCCTGGCCGAACTGATACCGTTGGACGAATGATCGGCGGGCTGGCCGGGGCCTCGTCACGACGATGAGGAGCGTTCGCTCGCCGCCTGGATGCGCCCTGCCCCCATCAGGTCGTCGGGATCGAACACCGCCTTGATGCCTGCCAGCAGGCGGCGCTCGGTGACCGTGAGGCGGTCGAGAAAGGCCGCCTGCTTGCTGCGGCCGATGCCGTGCTCGGCGCTGATGCTGCCACCGAAGCCATCCACCACCGTGAAGATCGCGCTTTCCAGGCGCTCGAACAGGGCCGGCAGCGCCTCTGCCGGCGTCTCGGCGGGTGGCAACACGTTGATATGCAGATTGCCGTCGCCGATATGGCCGTAGGCGATGACCTGCGAGGTGGGCGACAGGGCCGCGACCTCCGCCGTGGCCTGCTCAACGCACTCGGCAATCGCCGAGATCGGCACCGAGACGTCGGTGCGCAGGTGCTCACCGCGCAGCAGTTGCCCCTCCACCATGCTCTCGCGAATCGCCCACAGCTGACCGGCCTGGGCGACGCTGGAAGCCAGCACGCCGTCCAGCACCACCTCGTGCTCCATGCCCGCTTCCAGCAACCCTTCGAGCAGGCCAGGCAGGTCCACCGGTCCGGTGGCCGTCAGTTCGAGCAGCACATGGTAGGGATAAGCCTCGTCGAAGGGGTCGGCGAGCTGCGGTGCGGCCTCGAAGGCCAACTCCAGGCACAGGCGCGGCATCAGCTCGAAGGCGGAGAGCAGGTCGCTGCAGCGGCGTCTGGCCAAGGCATAGAGCCGCACAGCGGCATCCACCGAGGGTACCGCCAGCAGCGCGGTCTGCGACTGCTCGGGGCGCGGCGTCAGCTTGAGCACCGCCCCGGTGACGATGCCCAGCGTGCCTTCGCTACCCAGGAAGAGCTGCTTCAGATCGTAGCCGCGGTTGTCCTTGTGCAGCGCCTTCATGCCGTTCCAGATCTCGCCGTCGGGCAGCACCACCTCGAGACCCAACACCAGCTCGCGCATCATGCCGTAGCGCAGCACGTTGACCCCACCGGCATTGGTGGCGATGTTGCCGCCGATCTGACAGCTGCCCTGGGCGCCCAGCGAGAGCGGAAAGAAACAGTCCGCCTCCTCGGCGGCACGCTTGACCTCCTCGAGAATGCAGCCGCCGTCCACCGCCATGGTGAAGTTGAGCGGGTCGAGTCCACGGATGCGCGTCATGCGTTCGAGGCTGATGACCACCTCGGGCGTCCGGACGTCCGGCAGCGCGCCCTTCACCAGACCGGTGTGCCCGCCCTGGGCCACCATGGCGATGCCGTGCCGGTGGCAGTAGCGCACCACCGCCGCCACCTCCTCGGTGCTCCGGGGGCGCACCACGGCCAGCGGCATGCCCAGGCGGGCACCGGCCCAGTCGCGCACGTAGCGCTCCTGGTCGGCGGCCTCGGTGATTACCCCGTTGGCTCCCAGCAGTTGGGTGAAGGCGGCGACGGCATCGTCGTGGTACGTCATGTCGGCATCTCTACTCAGAAGTCGTGAAGGTGGGTGGCGATGGGCCGCCTCATTCGGCCGTTGCCTTGTGGCCGCGCCGGCGCGCCATCACGAACAGCCGCTTGGCGAGCGGATAGAGCACGAACAGCAGGATCAACGTCAGCAGTGTGGCCGCTATCGGGCTTCTCAGAAAGATCATCGGATCGCCACGGGAGATGTCGAGCGCCTGGCGCAGGCTCGTCTCGAGACGAGGAGTGAGCACGAAAGCCAGCAGCAGCGGCGCGATCGGATAGCGGGCGGCGGTCATGAAGAAGGCCACCACCCCGGCACCGAGCATGAACCAGACGTCGAACATGCTGTTGTTGACGCTGTAGGAGCCCACCACGCACACCACGGCGATCACCGGGATCATGATCGAGGCCGGGATCAGCAGCAGCTTGACCAGGAAAGGAATGATCGCCAGCGCCGCCAGTACCGCCATGACGTTGCCCAGGTACATGGACGAGATCAGCCCCCAGACGAAGTCGGGGTTGTTCTGGAACAGCAGCGGCCCGGGCTGCAGGCCCCACATCATCAGCCCGCCGAGCAGCACCGCCGCAGTGCCCGAGCCGGGAATGCCCAATGACAGCAGCGGCGCAAACGAGCCGGCGGCGGCGGCGTTGTTGCCCGCCTCCGAGGCCGCCACGCCCTGGATGCGCCCCTTGCCCAGCTCGGCGCCATTGCGGCCCACCTTCTTCTCCAGCACATAGGAGAGAAAGGAGCCGGTGGTGGCCCCGGCGCCCGGTAGAATGCCCACCAGATTGCCGAGCACCCCGGAGCGCAGCGAAACCGGCAAGATGCTGCGCGCCTCCTTGCGGTCGAGCAGGCTCTCCTTCAGCCCCAGCCGGCCGGTCAGCCCCTTGGCCGAGGGATCGACCCGGTTGACCATCATCACCAGTACCTGACTGAAGCCGAACATGCCGATCACCAGCGGAATGAAGGAAATGCCGTTGAGCAGATACATGGAGTCGAAAGTGAAGCGCGGCTGACCGAAGGCCGTGCCGATGCCGATCGTCGCCAGCATCACGCCGATGAAGGTCGAGATCAGGCCCTTGAGCGGGTTGTCCCCCAGCAGCCAGCCGATGGAGCAGAGCGCCAGCAGGATCAGCGCCGCCACCTCCGCCGGCCCGAACATGAGGCCCACGTGGGCCAGCACGGGCCCCATGAAGGTGAGCATGATGATGCCTACGGTACCGCCGATGAACGAGGAGATGTTGGCGGTGAACAGGGCCTTGCCGCCATGCCCCTGCTGCGACAGCGGATAGCCGTCCAACGAAGTCACCACGGCCGGCGCATCGCCGGGGATGTTGAGCAGAATGGCACTGTAGGAGCCGCCGTACATGCAGCCGTAATAGAGGGCCCCGAGCATGATGATGCCGGTGATGGGGTCCATCTGGAAGGTGAGCGGCAGCAGCAGGGCGATGCCGGTGACCGAACCGAGGCCGGGAATGGCCCCGACGATGATGCCGAGGCCGGCGCCGACCAGGGCCGCCAGGATGTTGCTGAACGTCAGCGAGGTGGCGAACCCCTGCATCAGGGACTGTAGGATATCCATATGCGACTCTTCGTTCGGTTAGGTGAAAGGCGCCATGAGCGCGCCTTCGGGGAAAGCCACCATCAGCCACATGCCGAACAGCAGATAGATCGCACCGCCCGCACAGGCGCCGATCACCGTGGACTTGAGCCACGACTGCCGCTCGATCAGCGCCATCCACAGCACGATGAACAGCGTCATCGCCAGTACCATGCCGAACAGCGGTATGCTGGCGATGGCCAGCCCCATGGCCACGGCGGGCCATAGATTGCGCCAGCTCACGCGATCCGTTTCGAACCTGCGGCGCAGCAGCTCGTAGCCACCGAGCAGAGCGGCCCCCAGCCCCATCACCACGGGGAAGAAGCCGGCTCCGGGGCCGTTGTGCATCCATACCCCATACTTCCACCAACCGAAGCCGGCCCAGGCGAGCCCCATCACGATGATGCCCAGTGTGACCAGCGGAGAGAGCCAGGAGCGGCCCTCATGGGCCGGCTCTTGATTCACGCTTGACATAGTGTGCGCCTCTTGCGGTAGCGGCCGACCGGGAACAAACGAGGTGGCCGCAGCAACGACCGGGGCGCGGCCACCCATCGGCGCCGCGCCCCGCGAGCCTCAGTCGATCATGCCGGCTTCCTGGAACAGCACCCGGTAGCGCTCCTGCTCGCGCTGGTAGTACTCGGCGCTCTCCTCGGCTCCCATGAACGTCGGGATCAGGCCGTTGTTCTCGACGTACTCCTGGGTCCACTTGTCGGTTTCCGCAGCGGCACGGAAGACGTTCTCCCAGAACTCGACGGCCTCCTCGGGCATATCGGGCGGGCCGGCATAGCCACGGAAGATCATCAGCTCGAGGCCTTCATAGCCCAGCTCGTCGAAGGTCGGCACCTCGTCGAAGGGAGCGTCGAGGCGCTCCTCCGAATAGGTGGCCAGGAAGCGCACCATGCTCTGGTCGACCCGCGAGCCCAGCTTGAAGATGGCCGCATCGATATGGCCGCCCAGCAAGGCGGAGGTGACATCACCGGTGCCGTCGAAGGGAACGTACTGAAAGTCGACACCCAGGTTGTTGTCGAGCATGGCGAAGGCCAGGTGGTCCTCGCCGCCGCGGCCGGCCCCACCGACGGTAATGCCGCCGGGATCCTGCTCGGCGCGCTCGATCAGGTCGTCGAGATTCTCGATATCTCCTTCGGCCCTGACCCCCACGAATAGCGTATCCAGCGACAGCGTGGCGAGCGGCGTAAGGTCGTCGAGCTGCACCGAGGCGTCGTTGACCAACATGCTCATCATCTGACCGCCGTTGAAGGTCGTGATGATATGGCCATTGCCGCGCTGGCTGTAGGTGTAACTGTTGCCTACCGCGCCAGAGCCGCCGGGCCGGTTATTGATCAGAATGTTGCGGTTGACCATGTCGGTCTCGCGAATCGCCTCGACCAGCATGCGCGCGTTGATGTCGCTACCGCCACCGGCGCTGTATGGCACCACGAATTCCACGTTGCGCTGTGGCTCCCAGGCGTGGGCGCCGCCAACCAGCGCCAGGCAGAGCACTCCGCAGAGTGCGGTCTTGCCGACCATCACTGTTTTCGTCATCTCTCGATCACCCTATTTGTCGTTGTCGGATCAGAAGCCGTCGCCAAGGCATGGCGGCAACCGGCGTGTTCACGGGTGCGGGTCGAATGGGCGTCTCCTCCCGCTAAATGTAATTATGAACTCATAATTCATTTCATCAATGTCGACTTTGGTCTAGCCGCTGCGAACGGCCAGCCGTCAGGAGGAGCGCGACACGCGCGGTCTGGCGAATGCCACCTGCCGGCGCAGCTCCGCGACCAGCTCAGCGGCGGCGCTGGAGAGCGGTTCATGCTTGCGGGTGATGATGCCGTAGTAGTCAAGCGGCTTGCCGATGGTCAGCGGCAGCACCGCATACTGGCCGCTGGCCAGGGGGCGCTTGAGCACCGACCAGGGCAACACCGCCAGCATCGGCGCGCTCAGCAGCAGCTGCAGGGTGGTCTGGGTCGAGGTGGTCTCGATGGTGTCGTCGGGCGAGGCGATGCCGGCGTCGGCCAGCGCGGCCTCGATGACCTGACGCATGGGACTGGAGGGAGGATGCAGGACCCATGGCCAATGGCGCAGCGCGGCGAGTTCGACTCGCTCCTGGCCGGCCAGAGGATGATCGTGAGCCACCACCACGCGCAGCGGCTCCTCAAGCAGCGGCTCGAAGTCGAACAGGTTGTGTTGATTCACCGCCGTGAGCCGGCCGATCACCAGATCGAGCTGCTTGTATTCAAGGGCCTGCAGCAGACGGTCGCTGCTCTGCTCATCGATGCTGACCGACAGCCGCGGCCGCCGTCCCTTGAGGGCGGCAATGGCTGCCGGCAGGATCTCGGGGGCGGCCGCCGGGATGGCACCGATCAGCAGCCGCCCATAGCCGCCTTCGCGCATGCGCTGGACGTCCTCGACCATGCGCTCGATATCGTTGAGCAGAATCTCGGCATGCCTCACCAGCTGAGCGCCCAGCTCGGTCGGCACCATCGCCCGAGGCTGGCGCTCGAAGATGGCAAAGCCGAAATGGGTCTCCAGGTCGCGCAGCATCTTGCTGGCTGCCGGCTGGCTGAGATGCATCTGCCGGGCGGCGGCACGCATGTTGCGGCGCTTGTCGAGGTGAAGCAGCAGCAGCAGGTGCTTGAAACGCATCCAGCCGCACAGGCCGGTCGATGACAGGTTGTCCACGTTTACCGGCCCTCTGATAACCTATGCCGATCAGCCAACATAGGCGCCGCTGCCAGCGGGATCAAGCAGCGCCCCGCTGCCGTCAGATGTCTCCCCTGCCGAGCAGACCGATCAACTCGGGGAGCGTGGCCTGAGCGTGCCCCGCCCCCTCGGCCTGCCCCAGCACCTCGTCGATGCCCGCTGCGGCCACCTTCGCCGCCCCCAGGTCGCCGGCCATGGCCAGGTAGTAGCCGAGGTCCTTGTGGGCGTTGGCGATGCTGAAACGGAAGCCCGAGGTGTCGCGCTCCTGAATGTAGGGCCGCAGCCGTTCGAGCACGGTGCCCGCCCCACCGCCCTTGGCCAGCACGTCGACGAAGACATGCGGGTCGATGCCGCCCCGTTCGGCGCAGGCCGCCGCCTCGGCAAGCACGGTGGAGAAGCCCACCGAGACGAAGTTGTGCAGCAGCTTGAGCTGATGACCGGCCCCCACCGGGCCGGCATGGGTGATGTTCTCGGCGAAGCTCTCGAGCAGCGGCTGCTGCGCCGCGAACAGTTCGGCATCGCCTCCCACCAGCAGGTTGAGACGACCCTCGGCAGCCTCCTTGGGCGTGCGCGTCATGGGGGCGTCGAGAAAACGCCCGCCCGCCTCCGCCACCGCCTCGGCGATGCGCTGCGTCGAGCTGGGAATCGCCGTGGAGCAGTCGATGATCACGCTGCCGGGCCTGAGCCCTTGCAGCACGCCATCCTCGCTCAGCAGCACCTCCTCGACCTGGGGCGAGCCGGTCACGCAGAGAATGATGACGTCGGTATGCCGGGCCAGCTCCGCCGCCGTGGCGAACGCCTGCGCCCCGTTCTCGAGCAGTGCCGCAACGGGCTGGTTGCCGGGGTGCTCGAGAAAGGCCAGCGGCCAGCCGGCGCGCTGGACGTTGGTGGCGATGCCGTGGCCCATCAGGCCGATGCCGATCATGCCCACTCGCTGTTTCGACTGCGCGTCGCTCATGTCACAACCCACCCATGCAGAGATATTTGATTTCGATGTAGTCCTCAATGCCGTACTTGGAGCCCTCCCGTCCGATACCGGACTCCTTGACGCCGCCGAACGGGGCCAGCTCGCTGGAGATGATGCCTTCGTTGATGCCCACGATGCCGCACTCCAGGGCCTCGGCCACCCGCCACACCCGGCCCACATCGCGGGTATAGAAGTAGCTGGCCAGGCCATAGGGGGTATCGTTGGCCATGCGCACCACCTCCTGCTCGTCGCTGAAGCGCAGCAGCGGCGCCACGGGGCCGAAGGTCTCCTCGTTCATCAGCCGCGCATCGCTGGAGACGTCGGTGAGAATCGTCGGCTCGAAGAAGTTGCCGCCCAGCGCATGCCGCTGCCCGCCCAGGTAGACGCTGGCCCCGCGCTCGCGGGCGTCGGCGATGTGCTCCTCGACCTTGGCCACCGCGGCCTGATCGATCAGCGGCCCCAGAGTCACCCCTTCCTCCAGGCCATTGCCGACCTGCTGCGCCGCCACCGCTTGGGCGAGGCGCTCGGCGAAGGCATCGTAGATCCGCTCGTGGACGAAGATACGGTTGGCGCATACGCAGGTCTGGCCGGTGTTACGGAACTTGGAAGCCATCACCCCGGCCACCGCCTGGTCGAGATCGGCGTCATCGAAGATGATGAAGGGAGCGTTACCACCCAACTCCATGGAGACCTTCTTGACCGTCTGGGCGCAGGCGGTGAGCAGCACCTTGCCCACCTCGGTGGAGCCGGTGAAGGAGAGCTTGCGTACCAGCGGGTTGGCGGTCAGCTCATCGCCCACCGTGCGGGCACTGCCGGTGACCACGTTGAGCACTCCCCGGGGCACACCGGCGCGCCCGGCCAGCTCGGCCAGGGCCAGCGCCGAGAAGGGCGTGCTGGATGCCGGCTTGACCACCACCGTGCAGCCGGCCGCCATGGCGGCGGCGGCCTTGCGGGTGATCATCGCGTTGGGGAAATTCCAGGGCGTGATGGCGGCCACCACGCCGACCGGTTCCTTGGTGACCACGATGCGGCGATCCCTGGCATGGGCCGGAATGACGTCACCGTATACCCGCTTGGCCTCTTCGGCGAACCACTCGATGAAGGCGGAGCCATAAGCGATCTCGCCCCGGGCCTCGGCCAACGGCTTGCCCTGCTCCAGGGTCAGGATACGGGCCAGATCCTCCTGGTGCGCCATGCACAGCTCGTACCAGCGCCGCAGGATGGCGGCTCGCTCCTTGGCGGTCCTGGCCTTCCACTCCGGCAGGGCTCGCTCGGCTGCCTCGATGGCTTCACGCACCTGTGCCTGAGGCAGGCGGGGCACGCTGCCTAGCCGCGTGTCGCTGGCCGGGTCGATCACCTCGATGACCGCCTCGTCGCTGGCATCGACCCAGCTTCCATCGATGTAGGCATGCTGCCTGAACAGCGCCGGGTCCTGCAGCTGCGGCTGCCGACCACCGGTCGGGCTCTGATTTTCTCCACTCTCCTCGCGCATCTTCTCCTGCCTCCTCTCGCATCACGGTTTGTCTGATCACGGACTTTCTGATCACGGACTTTCTGACGAAGAATGATCTTGAGACTTTGAATTATGAATCCAAAATTAAGAATCATACTTTCGTCGAGAGGAAACCGGACGCGCCGCATCCTCGAGGACCACGACAGGGCCTGCAGTGCGTTTCGATAACCGCTGGTTAACGTAGATACGAAAAAAACGATTGGAAGGTTATTGGATTGCCCACCAGGCTGGGTTGGACAACAAATCTTTACTTCTCTTAGACCTTGCTGGAATTGTCGCCATGACCACCATCACCCGTCTCGAGGTTCAGGACATCCGCTTTCCTACCTCACGCTCCCTGGATGGCTCCGATGCCATGAACGCGGCGCCGGACTACTCTGCCACCTATGTCACCCTGCACACCGATGCCGGGAACGGGCTCAGCGGCCACGGCCTGACCTTCACCATCGGCCGCGGTAACGAAATCTGCGTCAAGGCCGTAGAGTCGCTGGCCTACCTGATCGAGGGCCGCCGGCTCGACGACATCACCGCCGAGATGGGCCGCTTCTGGCGCGAGCTGACCAGCGGCGACAGCCAGCTGCGCTGGATCGGACCGGAGAAGGGCGCGATCCACCTGGCCACGGCGGCCATCGTCAATGCCGTCTGGGATCTGTGGGCCAAGGCGGAAGGCAAGCCGGTGTGGAAGCTGCTGGTCGACATGCCGCCCGAGCAGCTGATCCGCTGCCTCGACTTCCGCTTCGTCACCGACGCCCTGACTCCCGAGGAAGCGCTGGGGTTACTGCGTCGCAATGCAGCCGGCCGCGCCGACCGTGAACGGGAGATGCGCGAGCATGGCTACCCGGCCTATACCACCTCGGCCGGCTGGCTCGGCTACGACGATGACAAAGTGCGGCGCCTGGCGCGCGAGGCGCTGGCCGAAGGCTGGACGCACTTCAAGCAGAAGGTGGGCGGTAACCTGGAGGAGGACCGTCGTCGCGCCCAGATCCTGCGCGAGGAGATCGGCTGGGAACGCGCCCTTATGATGGACGCCAACCAGATGTGGGACGTCGACGAGGCGATTGCCAACATGCGCCGGCTGGCCGAATTCGATCCGCTGTGGATCGAGGAGCCGACCAGCCCCGACGACATCCTCGGCCACGCCGAGATTCGACGCCGGCTGGGCTCGATCGGGGTGGCCACCGGCGAGCACTGCCACAACCGGGTGATGTTCAAGCAGCTGCTGCAGGCCGGTGCCCTCGACTACTGTCAGGTCGATGCCGCCCGTCTCGGCGGGCTGAACGAGGTCATCGTGGTGCTGCTGCTGGCCGCCAAGCATGGCGTGCCGGTCTGCCCCCACGCCGGCGGCGTCGGTCTCTGCGAGTACGTGCAGCACGTCTCGCTGTTCGACTATATCGCCGTTTCGGGCTCTCTCGAGGGGCGCATCCTCGAATACGTCGATCATCTGCACGAGCACTTCGAGCACCCCGTGACGATCCGCAACGGCCGCTATCAGGTGCCGACCGCCCCCGGCTACAGCATCAGCCTCCACCCCGAGTCGCTGTCACGCCACCTCTACCCGGACGGCGCCGCCTGGCAGGACGGCTGACCCACTACGAAGGAGACCCAAGATGACCCAGTCAAGACCCTGCATCGCCGTGCCCCTGGGCGACCCGGCAGGCATCGGCCCCGAGCTCGTCGCCAAGCTGCTGGCCGACCGCCAGGCAATCGAAGGGAGCGACGTGGTGGTGGTGGGCGACCCCTGGCTGTGGCAGGAAGGCCAGCGGGTGGCCGGCACCGCGCTCACGCTGCCCGAGATCACCGCCTGGGAGCAGGCCCGCGGCCAGGCCGGCCCCGTACTGCTGCCGCTGAACACCATCCGGCCAGAGGAGGTCGAGTTCGGCCGGGTCGATGCCGCCTGCGGCGCCTCGGTGCTGAAGGTATTGGCCCACTGCCTGGAGGCCGCCCAGGCGGGGCGAATCGATGCCATCTGCTTCGCCCCGCTCAACAAGCTGGCCATGAAGCAGGGCGGCCTGCGCCATGAGGACGAGCTGCACTTCTTCGCCGAGTACCTGCAGGTCCCGGGCGAGGTGTGCGAATTCAATACCCTCGGCAACCTCTGGACCTCGCGCATCTCCTCCCACGTACCGCTCAGCGAGGCCGCCGGCTACGTTACGCCGGAGCGCATCCTGAACGCCACCCGCCTGATCCACGACGCCCTGGTGGCAGCGGGCGTGACGCAGCCGCGCATCGCGGTGGCGGCTATCAACCCCCACGCCGGCGAGGGCGGCACCTGCGGACGAGAGGAGATCGACGTCATCGCACCGGCCGTTGAGGCCTGCGTCGCCGCCGGCTACCCGGCCCAGGGTCCTTTCCCTGCCGACACCCTCTTTCGCCGCGCCCGCGACGGCGAGTTCGACGCTGTCGTCACCATGTACCACGACCAGGGCCAGATCGCCCTCAAGCTGCTGGGCTTCGAGCGTGGCGTCACCGTCCAGGGCGGGCTGCCGATTCCCATCACCACGCCGGCCCATGGCACCGCCTTCGACATCGTCGGCCAGGGCAAGGCCAGCGTCGAAGCCATGCGCCACGCCTTCACCATCGCCTGCCGCATGGGCACGCATCATGCCCTCAGCCGCAGCGCTTAGCCGAATCGACAAACATGAGTAGACGAAAGTATATATAAAAATAATGAATTATGAGTTCATAATGACATCAGCATATTGAAGGCACGTCCGCGCCCCTGGCGCCGAGCCAGGGGCGCGGCCCCCCTCTACAACAACAACGAGGTCCAGCATGAAGCTCAAACATCGGTTCCCTCTCACGCTAGCGGCAGCCTTTCTCCTTGGCCTTGCCTCCGCCTCCGTCTCCGCCACCACGCTGCGTTACGCCCACGTCGGTGCGGAAGGCGACGCACAGACCCGCTTCGCGTCGGAAGCCTCCGCCGCCATCGAGGAAGCCACCGATGGCGGGGTCAGCATCACCATCTTTCCGGCCAGCCAATTGGGTGGCGTAGCAGAAATGGTGGATGGCGTATCGCTGGGCTCCATTTCCATGGCCCATCACGAGTTCGCCTCCCTGGCGCAATCCGTACCGGATATCGCGGTGTTCAATGCGCCCTTCATCTATCGCGATGCGGAGCATGCCCTCAGGGCCACTGACCCGAACTCGCCGGTCATCAGCGAGATGAACGAGCAACTGATCGACGAGGCCGGCATGCGCATCATCGGCAGGATGTACCGCGGCGCTCGCCACATCACGGCCAACTTCCCCGTGGAATCACCCGACGATCTGGCAGGTAAGCCATTTCGTGCCGTACCGCTCGATATCTGGATCTCCATGGTCCGGGGCTTTGGTGCAGACCCTACCCCGGTAGAGGTCTCGGAGCTGCCCACCTCCCTGATGACCGGGCTGGTCGTGGGCCAGGAAAACCCCTTGACCATGATCCGTTCCGATAACCTGCACGAAGTGCAGTCGCATGTTTCGCTGACCGGCCACATGCACTCCATCCTCGCTGTCTTCATCAACGAGAACGTATGGCAGTCCCTGGACGAGGAATACCAGGAGGCCATCACCAACGTGTTGACAGAAAAGGCGGAAGAGTCGCTGCGCTGGGCGCAGGAGACCGAAGAGGAACTCATCGAAGAGCTGACTCAGCGCGGCATGACCATCATCACCGAAGAGGATGGGCTGGATATCGATGCCTTCCGCGAGCAGGTGCTGGCACAGATCAACCGCGACTACCCCAATTTCGAGCCCTACATCGAAATGATCGGGGAAGTGGAGTAACGGTACCGGCGAGGGGCGATGGCCTCTCGCCGGAACATGACCCGATGGGTGAAAAATGAGATACCCAAGAAAGTGGCTCGAGATTTTCTGCGCCCTGCTTCTCGCCGGCATGATCCTGGTGCCGTTCCTGCAAGTGCTCTCTCGCGACCTGCTCGGTACCTCGATCCCCGGCTCCGGCGAACTGACGCGCTTTCTCCTGATATGCCTCGTCTTTTCATCCTACCCGCTGGTCATCGCCAGCGGCGAAAACATACAGATGTCAGAGCTGCGCGACTCCCTTCCGGTCATGTCGAGACGATGGCTGAACCGGCTGATCATGGCAGCCTCCATCATCATCTGCCTGTTCGTTGCCTACTCCGCCGCCACCACCGTGCAGACGAATTTCAACAGAGCGACCCCGGTACTGAAGATCCCTTATTGGATCTTCTTCGGCACTACCGTTCTTGGCCTCTTGGGCGCAGCCCTGGTGCATCTTCTGCAAGGCGCGAGCACGACCGATAACAAATCCGACTCCGGCGTATAAGGCACCTCCATGGGCTTGATCATCCTTGGCATCTTTCTCGTTCTCTTTCTGCTCGGCTTTCCGGTCGTCTATGCAATCCTGATTCCTTCTGCGATATACGTATTACTCGAGGGCCTGCCGCTGGGCCTGATGGGACAGCGCGTCACCTATGCCCTGGACAGCTTTCCTCTGGTGGCCGTACCCATCTTCATCTTCGTCGGCAACCTGATGAACCAGGCGGGCATCACCGACCGTATCTTCCATTTCGCCAACACCCTGGTCGGCCGGGCGCCGGGCGGGCTGGCTCAGGTCAACATATTCTCCAGCCTGATCTTTTCCGGCATGTCGGGCGCCTCGCTCGCCGACGTCGGCGGACTCGGCAAGATCGAGATAGAGGCGATGAAGAAGCGCGGCTACGGAGCGCCCTTCTCCGCCGCCGTCACGGCCTCTTCCGCCGTCGTCGGTCCCATCTTTCCGCCCAGCATCCCGCTGATCGTCTACGGCTCGGTCACCAGCGTCTCGATCGTTCAGCTGCTGCTTGCCGGCATCGTGCCGGCGCTCATCTGCATCGTGCTGCTGATGATCACGGCGGCCCTGCTGGCGCTGCGCCACGACATGCCGAGGGCCGAGCGCTGGCCGACGTTGATGGAGCTCAATCGTGCCTTCATCCCCGCCCTGCCCGCCCTGCTGGCCCCGGTATTGATGATCTCCGGCATGCTCATGGGCCTGTTCACTCCCACGGAAGCGGCCGCGGTAACGGCAGCCTACGTCGTCTTCATCAGCGCCGTTCTCTATCGGGAGCTCACCTGGTCGCACCTCATGTTCTCGCTGCTGGCCACGCTCAGGACGACGAGCGCCATTCTGATCATCGTGGCGGCGGCGGCCATGTTCGGCTGGATCCTCTCCGTCGAGCAGATTCCCCAGCGCTTCGCTGCCTTCATACTGCAGATCTCCCACGAGCCGCTGATGCTGCTGCTGATCGCCAATCTCATCTTCCTGATCGCAGGGATCTTCCTGGATTCCACCACGGCGACCCTGCTGATCGTGCCGATCGTGGCCCCGCCCATGGTGCTCGCCGGCGTCGATCCCGTGCACCTGGGCATCGTGTGCATCTTCAATCTGATGATCGGCCTGCTGACACCGCCGATGGGCCTCTCGCTGTTCCTCGTCTCGTCCATCGCCAAGGTATCGCTGCGCCAGCTGTTGAAAGCGCTGATCCCCTTTTACATACCGCTCGTCGCCACCTTGGCCATCATCACCTTCGCCGCCGATCTGGTGCTGTGGCTGCCAAGTTTCATGCGCTGAGAATGCAAGGAGTTCACCATGACGATTTCCACCGTTGGTTTCATTGGACTGGGCAAGATGGGTAGCGGCTTCGTGTCGCGGCTGATCGACGAAGGCTATGCCGTGGTCGGCTACGACATCGAAGCGGCTCACTGCGAAGCGGCAAAAGCCCGCGGCGCCGACATCGCCGACTCGCCGGCCGCGGTGGCCGCACGGGCCGATCTCATCCAGATCTGCGTGACCACCAGCGCCGCCGTGGAGGCGGTGGTGCTCGGAGAGAACGGCATCGCCGAGGTTGCTCAGGACGGCGGCAAGGTCGTGGTCGATCACTCCACCACGGAGCTGGAGACCACCCGGCGCCTGGCAGCGGAGCTCGAGCGGCGCAACGGCATGGCGTTCGTGGATGCTCCAGTGTCCGGTGGGCCCGGCGCCGCCGCGGAAGGTCGCCTGGCCATCATGGCAGGCGGCACGACAGAGGCCATCGCAGCCGTAACGCCGGTCATGGAGCGGCTCGGCCAGTTCACTCATATGGGCGAGGTGGGGGCGGGCCAGGCCACCAAGCTGATCAACCAGGCGCTGGTGCTCTCGAACTACTGCGTGATCGCCGAAGCCTGCAACCTCGGCAACCGCTTCGGCATCGACGTGAGCAAGATCCCCGAGGCGCTCTCCTCGGGCTATGCCGGCAGCAACCTGCTAAACGACCTGCTGCCGCGCATGGTGGAGAGCGACTTCGAGCCGCGCGGCTATGCGCGTCAGATCCTCAAGGACCTACACATGCTGCAGGACGCGGCCAACGCGCTGAACGTCGCCATGCCCATGGCCGGCATGGCCAACTCGCTCTACAGCATGCTGATCGCCCAAGGCAAGGGCGAGCTCGATGGCGCCGCCATCGTCACCCTGCTGGAAGACCAAGCGCGACAGGACAATGCATGAGGGGCCATTAGCATGAACGACTTTCCTATCGTCGATGCCCATCAGCACTTCTGGGATCTCGAGCGCAACTACCTGCCCTGGCTGTGCGACAAGACGCCCATTCCCTTTCGCTACGGCGACTACAGCGCCATTCGCCGCAACTACATGCCCGCGGATTACCGCCACGACACCCGGGGCTTCAACGTGGTTGGCAGCGTGTTCGTGGAGACGGAGTGGGACCCTCGCACACCGGTGGCGGAGACTCGCTGGGTGCATGAGCTGGCCGAGCGCGAGGGGCTGCCGACGGTGATGGTCGCCCAGGCCCGGCTCGACCGGCCCGATGTGGAAGAGGTACTGGCTGCCCACTGCGACCACCCGCGCGTGCGCGGCATCCGCCACAAGCCCGCCGCCGCGAGCTCACCCGACAAGGTGATCCCCGGCGCCACCGGCTCGATGGGCGACCCAGCCTGGCGCCGTGGTTTCGCCCTGCTCGCGGCCCATGGGCTCTCCTTCGATCTGCAGACGCCCTGGTGGCACTTCGAGGAGGCTGCCGAGCTGGCGGAGTCTCATCCCGCAACCCAGATCGTCATCAACCACACCGGGCTGCCGGCGGACCGCAGCGAAGCCGGGCTTGCCGGCTGGCGCCGGGCGATGGAGCGAGTGGCCGCCCAGCCCAACGTGGCGGTGAAGATCTCCGGCATCGGTGTACCGGGACAGCCCTGGAGCGTCGAGACCAATCGCCGCGTCGTGCTCGAAACCATCGAGGCCTTCGGCGTCGAGCGCTGCATGTTCGCCAGCAACTTTCCCGTCGACAGCCTGGTGGCGAGCTTCGAGACGATCTTCTCGGGCTTCCTGCGCATCACCGAAGGCTTCGCGCCCCAGGAGCGCCGCCTGCTGTTCCACGACAACGCGGTGCGTTACTATCGCATGCCGCTGGGGCAATGAGCACCAAACGCAGATGCCACCCCTGGGGGCGGCATCTTCGCACTGAGTGAACGGATCTGGGCAATCTGGCGCTACTCGGCCATTTCCTCAAGAGCCGACATCTCCACTTTGTTGCGCAGGTGACAGCGAAGGATCTCTCCGAGTGCAGCTCCATTACGAGCCCGCAGCGCTTCGACCATGGACTCGTGCTCACTAACCGCCTGAGACCAGTAGTCCTTGCTCAGCTCGGCGGTGAAGCGCACCCGGCGCACGCGATGGTTGAGATTCTTGTAGACGTCGATGAGCACGTCGTTCTGCGAGGCGACCACGATGGCTTCGTGAATCTGCTGATTGGTCAGCAGGTACTCCTGCATGTTGCCGCCCTTGTAATGCGCCAGCATCTGATAGTGCAGGGCTTCGATATTCGCCAGCTCCGCGTCGGAAATACGCGTTCCGGCCAGCTCGCCCGCCAGGGCCTCGAGGCTCTGCATCACTTCGAAGGTGTTCTTCAACGTGGTGCGGGTCAGCTTGGCAACACGCGCGCCCCGATTGGGCAGCAGCTCGACGAAGCCTTCGTGAGCCAGCACCTTGAGCGCCTCGCGCAAGGGGGTACGGGAAACGCCGAACTGTTCGCACAGCTGCTTTTCGGGAACCCGGCTGCCGGGAGCCAACACGCCTTGCGCGATCAGATCGCGAACCCTTTCCGCCACTTCACCGTGAAGCGTACTCTGCCTGATCTTGTCCATTGGCTTCACTTCTATAACGAATAAATCTAATTATGCATTCAAAAAAAAGGAGCGTCAATTGAGTCGCGGCTCTCAGCCCCACTCGTCGAGACGCATGGCCGAACGCTCCAGGCGCTGATCCTCGGCCTCGATCTCGCGCAGCTGCGCCTCGATACCGTGAAGGTGATCGAGCGCCGCACGGCGGGCGGCCTGAGGCTTGCCCTCCATCACGGCCCGATAGAGCCGCGCATGCTGACGATTGATCATGGCCCGCGGTCTTTCACGATGATAGAGGTTCTTCACCGAGGCGAACACGGAGCTGAGCAGCAGATCGGTGAGCGACTGCAGCGTATGCACCAGCACCGGATTGTGCGAGGCCTGACAGATCGCCAGGTGAAAGGCGTGGTCGAGATGGGCCAGCCGCTCCACGTCTATCGCCTGACCCGCTTCGACGTATTCCGCCATCGCTTCGTAGCGGCGCTGGACCAGCACCCGATCCGCCGGCGTGGCCCGTTCGGCCGCCAGCCGGGCCGACTCCCCTTCCAGCAGCGAACGCACCTCCAGCAGATCGTAAAGGGTACGCGGATGGTCGCGGAAGAGATGCATCAGCGGGCTGTCGTCACGCCCGGCCACCAGCTCTGCCACCACCGAGCCCCGCCCCTGACGAGTGACGATGATGCCTTTGCTGCGCAGCACGCGCAGTCCTTCACGCAACGAAGTGCGCGACACACCGAGGCGCTCGCACAGGCGTCGCTCCGAGGGCAGCAGCTGTCCGGGACGGAACACGCCGTCGAGGATCAGCCGCTCCAGGCGTTCCGCCACCGCATCGGGCGTCAGCGTCGGCGAGACGCGTTCGTGTTCCTGCTGCATTGGTACTCCCCGAGTCTTGTCCACAAGCGTGTTTGCTAACCTGGCGCTAAAGGGCAGACACTGCCATGCTGTATCATGAAAATAATTTCCAATATAACGCCAAACAACTGGTCATACCAGTAGACCGCAGGCTGGACAGGGGACACACCAGAGCGCACATTGGGCGCCTGACGTACGAACCCCTGCCGCATGACTCGCAGAGAGGCAATCATGAACATCCTCTATGACGAACGGCTCGACGGCCCGGCCCCCGAGATGGACAGGGCCGGCATCCGCGACGCGCTGCTGAAGGCCATCCCGGGCATGACCCTGCTGCACCGCGAGGAGGACATGCGCCCCTTCGAGTGCGACGGCCTCTCCGTCTACCGTACCCTGCCGCTGCTGGTGGCGCTGCCCGACTCTCTCGACCAGGTCCAGCGCCTGCTGGTGGAGTGCCATCGCCTCGGCGTGCCGGTGGTCACCCGCGGCGCCGGCACGGGACTCTCCGCCGGCGCGCTGCCGCTCACCCACGGCGTGCTGCTGGTGATGTCGCGCTTCTCGCGCATTCTCGAGATCGACCCCGAGGCGCGCATCGCCAGGGTCGAGCCCGGCGTGCGTAACCTGGCCATCTCCGAGGCGGCCTCGCCCTACGGCCTCTACTACGCTCCGGACCCCTCGTCGCAGATCGCCTGCTCCATCGGTGGCAACGTGGCCGAGAACGCCGGCGGCGTGCACTGCCTCAAGTACGGCCTCACCGTGCACAACGTGATCAAGGTCGAGGTGCTCACCATCGAGGGCGAGCGCATGACCCTGGGCAGCGATGCCCTGGACGCCCCCGGCTTCGACCTGCTGGCGCTGTTCAACGGCTCCGAAGGCATGCTCGGCGTGGTCACCGAGATCACCGTCAAGCTGCTGCCCAAGCCCGAAGTGGCCAAGGTGCTGATGGCCAGCTTCGACGACGTGGAGAAGGCCGGCAACGCAGTCGGCGCCATCATCGCCGCCGGCATCATCCCCGGCGGCCTGGAGATGATGGACAAGCTGGCCATCATCGCCGCCGAGGACTTCATCGGCGCCGGCTACCCGGTGGACGCCGAGGCGATCCTGCTGTGCGAACTCGATGGCGTCGAGGCAGACGTCGACGACGACTGCGAAACCGTGCGCCAGGTGCTGGAGAAGGCCGGCGCCACCGGCATCCGCCAGGCCCGCGACGACGCCGAGCGGGCCAAGTTCTGGGCCGGGCGCAAGAACGCCTTTCCCGCAGTGGGCCGCATGTCGCCCGACTACTACTGCATGGACGGCACCATCCCCCGGCGCGAGCTGGCGCGAGTGCTCAAGGGCATCAGCGACCTCTCCGAGCGCTACGGCCTGAAAGTGGCCAACGTCTTCCACGCCGGCGACGGCAACATGCATCCGCTGATCCTGTTCGATGCCAACCGCGAGGGCGAGCTGGCCGTAGCCGAGGCGCTGGGCGGCGAGATCCTCGAACTGTGCGTCGAAGTGGGCGGCACCATCACCGGCGAACACGGCGTCGGCCGCGAGAAGATCAACCAGATGTGCGCCCAGTTCCGCCCCGACGAACTGGCCACCTTCCGCGCCGCCAAGGCCGCCTTCGACCCGCACGACCTGCTCAACCCGGGCAAGAACATCCCTACCCCGGCACGCTGTTCGGAGTTCCGCACCATCAAGAGCGCGGCGGCCGACACCGCTTCCGTCGTGCAGCAGGGCGGACAGGAGTGACCATGACCAACGCAACGACTCCCAAGGACCACGACGCCAGCGCTGCCCTGGCCGAACGCATCCGCGAGGCCAATGCCGAGGGCGCGCCGCTGCGCATCGTCGGCGGCGACACCCGCTACTTCTACGGTCGCGAAGTGGAGGGCAGCGAGCTCTCCACCCACGAGCACCGCGGCATCAGCTTCTACGATCCGGTGGAGCTGGTGGTCTCGGTGCGCGCCGGCACACCGCTGGCCGAACTCGAGGCGGCGCTGGCCGAGCAAGGCCAGATGCTACCCTTCGAGCCGCCCCGCTACGGCATTGCCAGCACCGTGGGTGGCATGGTCGCCACCGGCCTCTCCGGTCCGCGCCGCCCCTGGGCCGGCAGCGTGCGCGACTTCGTGCTTGGCGCGCGAGTGATCAACCACGAAGGCATCGAGCAGCGCTTCGGCGGCGAGGTGATGAAGAACGTCGCCGGCTACGACCTGTCGCGGCTGATGGTGGGCGCCCAGGGCGGCCTGGGGCTGATCACCGAGGTCTCTTTCAAGGTGCTGCCGATTGCCGGTGCCACCCACAGCCTGCACCTGGAGCTTTCCCTCGACGAGGCCCGCCGGCGCCTGGCCGAGTGGGGCCGCGAACCGTTGCCGATCAGCGCCGCCGCCTGGCTCGACGGAGCTCTGCACCTGCGCCTGGAAGGCGGGCCGAGCTCGGTGGCCGCCACCCGCGCACGCATCGGTGGCGACGACCTCGACAACGGCTTCTGGACCGCCCTGCGCGACCAGCGCCTACCCTTCTTCAGCGAAGGTCGGGCGCCGTTGTGGCGGCTCTCGCTACCCCACCGTACGCCAGAACTGGAACTGCCCGGTGTCGACGAGCGGCTGATGATTCACGACTGGGCCGGCGCCCAGCGCTGGCTGCGCGCCGAGCTCGATGCCGAGACCCTGCGCCGCGCCTGCCAGGCCGCCGGCGGCCACGCCACCTGCTATGGCCCGCGCCCGGCCGACGTGGAGCCCTTCACGCCGCTGCCCGAGGTACTGATGAAATACCACCGCAACCTCAAGGCTCAGCTCGACCCCAAGGGCATCTTCAATCCCGGCCGGCTCTACGCGGCGCTCTGAGACGTACAGGAACGAGACATGCAGACGCATTTCACCGAGGAAGCCCTCAAGCAGCCGCACATTCAGGAGGCCGACCGCGTCCTGCGCAGCTGCGTGCACTGCGGCTTCTGCAACGCCACCTGCCCCACCTACCAACTGCTGGGCGACGAGCGCGACGGGCCGCGTGGGCGTATCTACCTGATGAAGCAGATGCTGGAAAACCCGGATGACAGCGAAAACGTCACCGAGCAGACCCGCCTGCACCTGGACCGCTGCCTGACCTGCCGCAACTGCGAAACCACCTGCCCCTCCGGCGTGGAGTACCACAAGCTGCTCGACATCGGCCGCGCCGAGATCGAGCGCCGGGTGCCGCGCAGCACCGCCGAGCGTGCCCAGCGCTACGCCCTGCGCAAGGCCCTGGTGGAGCCCAAGCGCTTCCAGGCGCTGCTCAAGCTGGGCCAGACCTTCAAGCCGCTGGTACCCGGCAAGCTCAAGGACAAGCTGCCGCCCAAGCCGGTGGATGCCGGCACGCGCCCCGACCACAAGCGCCACGCACGCCAGATGCTGATCCTCGAAGGCTGCGTGCAGCCGGGGCTCTCGCCCAACACCAACGCCGCCACCACGCGGGTGCTCGACCGTCTGGGCATCGGCCTCACACCGGTGGCCGAAGCGGGCTGCTGCGGCGCCGTCGACTTTCACCTCAACGCCCAGGACGACGGCCGCGCTCGCGCGCGGGCCAACATCGACGCCTGGTGGCCGCATATCGAGGCCGGCTGTGAAGCAATCGTACAGACCGCCAGCGGCTGCGGCGCCTTCGTCAAGGAGTACCGCGACATCCTCAAGGACGACCCCGCCTACGCCGACAAGGCCAAGCGCGTGAGCGAACTGGCCAAGGACCTGGTCGAGGTGCTACGCGACGAAGAGCTGACGAGCCTCCAGGTCAACGAAGGCCGCCGGCTGGCCTTCCACTGCCCCTGCACACTGCAGCATGCCCAGAAGCTCGGCGGCGCGGTGGAGAGCGTGCTGGTCAAGCTCGGCTTCAGCCTCACTCCGGTCCAGGACGCCCACCTCTGCTGCGGCTCGGCGGGCACCTACTCGATCACCCAGCCGGAGCTGGCCACCCAGTTGCGCGACAACAAGCTCAACGCCCTCGAGGCGGGCAACCCGGAAACCATCGTGACCGCCAACATCGGCTGCCAGACGCACCTCAACGGCGCGGGGCGCACGCCGGTCAGGCATTGGATTGAAATTGTCGATGAGGCCCTGCCACCGCCCGTAAGCAGCTAGCCTCTGCGAATAGTCGCCCAAGGCGAGGGGCGCCGGGGACAGGCCGAAGAGGAGGTCCGATGCCATGGATGGCATCGGTAGCGCCCAGGGATGGGTTTACAGCGCCTCCTCGCAGGCCTGTCGCCGGAACAGCCCCGTGTTTCGCCGGGAGGCTACCAGCTCCGCATCGCCATTGTTTTTATTTCAAAAGGAGAACCCCATGAAGACCAAACCCGTACTTACCCTGAACGACGTCAACGCCATCCTCGATGCCGCTCAGAAAGAAGCAGAAGCCAATGGCTGGAAGGTGACCATCGCCGTGGCCGACGACGGCGGTCACCTGCTCGGCCTGCGCCGCCTCGACGGCGCCCCGGCCATGACCCCCGACATCGCCACCCAGAAGGCCCGCAGCTCGGCGCTCGGCGCCCGCGAGACCCAGGCCTTCGAGGACATGATCAACGGCGGTCGTAACGCCTTCCTCTCCGCGCCGATGCAGGGCCTGCTCGCCGGCGGCGTGCCGGTGATGGTCGAGGGCCAGATGGCCGGTACCGTGGGCGTTTCCGGCGTCAAGCCCGACCAGGACGTACAGGTCGCCAAGGCCGGCATCGCCGCCGTCGCCTGAGGCGAAACCGAAAAGGCCGGCCGCGCTCCCTGCCGATACAGGGTACCGCGGCCGGCCTTTTTCATGCGCAACCGTAGCGCCCGATCACGCCCTGCCGGAGCGACGGTGGCGCAGCTCGCCGTTCAACGCCTTGATGATGGTGTAACACATCAGCAGCATCACGATGGAGAACGGGATCGCCGTGGCCGTCACCCCCGCCTGCAGCGCGGCAAGACCGCCGCCGAGCAGCAGCACGATGGCGACCAGCCCCTCCACCACGGCCCAGAACATCCGCTGCGGCCGGGGCGCATCGATCTTGCCGCCGGCGGTAATGGTATCGATCACCAGCGAGCCGGAATCCGACGAGGTGACGAAGAAGATCAAGGCCAGCACGATGCCGACGGTCGACATCAGCGCGGTCAGCGGCAGCTCGTTGAGCATGCCGAACAGCGACAGCTCGGGGCGGTAGCTGTCGATCACGTACTCCTTGACCAGGCTGGTCTCCGGCGCGGCATAGAGCTGGTCGAGAGCGACGCTGCCGAACACCCCCATCCAGATGAAGATGAACAGGCTGGGAATCAGCAGCACGCAGATCACGAACTCGCGTACCGTGCGCCCGCGCGAGACCCGGGCAATGAACATGCCCACGAACGGCGCCCAGCTCACCCACCAGGCCCAGTAGAAGATCGTCCAGTCCTGACGATAGGCATCGTCCTCACGGCCGAAGGGAGCCGACAGCGGCACGAACTCCGTCACGTAGGTCGCAAGCCCCGTCCAGAAACCGCTCAGCGCCACCAGCGTCGGACCGGCCAGCAGCACGAAGAAGAAGAACAGCACCGCCATGGCCATGTTGAACTCGGAGAGTTTCTTCACGCCGCCCTCCAGCCCCCGCCACACCGACACCAGCGCCACCGCCGTGACCAGCAGGATGATGATCACCTGAGCGGTGGCGCTGACCTCCAGCCCGAAGACGAAATTCATCCCCGCGTTGGCCTGCTGCGCGCCCAGCCCCAGCGAGGTGGCCAGACCAAACAGGGTGGAGAACACCGCCAGGATGTCGATCACATGCCCCCACCAGCCCCACACCCGCTCGCCCAGGATCGGGAAGAAGGCCGAGCGGATGGAGAACGGCAAGCCCTTGTTGTAGGTGAAGATGGCCAGTGCCAACGCCATCACCACATAGACCGCCCAGCCGTGAATGCCCCAGTGCAGGTAGGTGCCGGCCAGGCCCAAGGCCGTCGCCTCGGCGATGGCTGCGGGGTCGAGTTCGCCGTCGGCCCCGAATGGCGAGGCGATGCCCAACGGCAAGGAGATGTTGGCGTGATAGACCGGCTCCAGCACGCCGAAGAACAGCAGGCCGATGCCGATGCCGGCGGAAAACAGCATCGCGAACCAGGAGAGATAGCCGTAATCCGGACGGGCATCGGGACCGCCCAGGCGCACCGAGCCATAGGGGAGCAGGACGAGTGCGATACAGAACAGGATGAAGAAATCCACCACCAGCATGAAGTACCAGTCGAGGGTGCCGGTGGCGAAGCCGACGATGGTCTGGAAGATGGCGCCCGCCCTTTCCGGGAACAGCAGGGTGAGGATGATGAAGACGACGGAGGCGAGCGCCGAGACGGCGAAGACCCGGTTGTGGATGTCGAAGCCGATAGGCCCCAGTCGCCCCTCGATGTTGTCCTGCCCCACGGTGTAATCCGTGTGCATGTCGCTGGTCGATGCTGGATCGCCTGGACTACCCATAACGATATTCTTCCTTTTTATCTAAAATAAATAAGAATTTATTATACACCCTATGAACCCCACCCTCCTGTCACAAGCTCCCGTCAATTGCCCCATGCCCCATTTCATCATCTCGGTAGGAAGCGCAACGGCCATCTATACTGACAGCGCCAGACCAGAACACGGTGCGCCACCGGCCTGAGTGGCGACCGTACGATAGCGGGATATCGACAAATTGCAGGGCCGGCCGAATGGCAATGACTGGGCTGCGCCCAACGGGAGGACCCCACCATGATCAAGAAGCTCTTTGCCGCCATGGTACTGCTAGCCTTTGCGTTACCCGCCTGGGCACACATGTGTCCTGCGCTGATGTCCGAGATCGATGAAGCGCTGCAGGACGAGGAGAAGGTCGCCCAACTGAGCGAGGACGAACTGGAGCGCGTCCACGAGCTGCGCGCCCAGGGCGAGCAGTACCATAACGACGGCGAACATGACCAATCCGTCGATGTCTTGAACGAGGCCAAAGAGATCCTCGGCGTCTGAACCCTGTGCCGGGCGCCTCTTCTCGGCGCCCGACACCTACCGCCACACCACTCCGACGTCGCCTGCAGGCCTACCCCTGCGGTGCGGCGCACTCCAGGATCCACTCCCACAGCGCCCGCTTCGCCTCACCCGGTGCATCCGGGCGCGCATCGACCACGCCATAGCCGCGTGCCGAGCGCAGCCTCATGTCGCTCAGGCCAACCAACATGCCTTTATCCAGCAGATCGTCGACCAGGCCGCTCCAGCCCATGGCGATGCCCTGCCCGGCGATCGCCGCCTGGATCAGCAGCGTGTAGTTGTTGAACGTCAGCTCCGACGACTCGTGATAGGCGATGCCGCCCAGCTGCCGGAAGTAGCTCGGCCAGTCCAGCCAGCGCTGTCCCTGGTCGGCGGTCAGGGTCAACAGCGGCGCTCGGCTGAGCGCCTCGATGCTCTCGATCGGCCCATGCTGCTGCAGAAAACCGGGGCTGCAGACCGGAAAGACATCTTCGTGGAACAGCAGCGGAACGCCGCCGGCGAGCACCCGTTCGTCGCAGAACACGATGGCGACGTCCACCTCCTGGGTGCGCCAGTCGAGCACGCCCTGGTTGGTCACGATACGCACGTCCACGTGCGGATAGCGCTCACGGAAACTCGGCAGTCGCGGCATCAGCCAATACGCGGCGAAGGAGAAGTCCGTCAGGATATTGACGTGAGGGTGGCGATGCTTGTGCTGCAGGCGCTCGATGGTGCGATCGATGCCGGCAAAGCTCTCCTGCACGCTGACGAACAGCGCATGTCCCGCCTCGGTCAACTTCACGCCCCGGTAGATCCGCTCGAACAAGGGCAGACCCAGTTGCTCTTCGAGCGCGCGAACCTGCTGACTGACCGCCGACTGCGTCGAGCGCAGCTCACGTGCTGCCGCAGTGAAACTCAGGTGCCGGGCCGCCGTCTCGAATACCCGCAGGCTGTTGAGCGACGCCGATTTAGCCATCCACGACATTAGCTTACCTAATGCTTTCCATAAAAATTTAGCGAGTTTACAGGGGTTGAGATTAGCAGGGAGACTGTCGCAAAAGCCAGTTACCACACCAGCGTCTACCCCTGAGAGAAGCCCCATGACCGACAAGCGACCCAACATCCTGTTCCTGATGGCCGATCAAATGACGGCCTCGGCGCTGCCCGTCTATGGCCATCCACTGGTCAAGACACCGCATCTGTCACGCCTGGCGGCACAAGGTGTGGTATTCGACTCGGCCTACTGCAACAGCCCGCTCTGCGCCCCCTCGCGCTTCACGCTGATGGCCGGCCAGCTGCCGTCGCGCATCGGCGCCTATGACAATGCCGCCGACTTTGCTGCCGACATCCCCACCTACGCCCACTACCTGCGCGATGCCGGCTACCTCACCGCCCTGTCGGGCAAGATGCACTTCTGCGGCCCCGACCAGCTCCACGGCTTCGAGGAGCGCCTGACCACCGACATCTACCCGGCGGACTTCGGCTGGTTCGTCGACTGGGAAAATTTCGACGAGCGCCCGAGCTACTACCACAACATGTCCTCGGTGACCCAGGCCGGCCCCTGCGTGCGCTCCAACCAGCTCGATTTCGACGACGAGGTGGTCTTCCGCGCCAAGCGTTTCCTCTATGACCATGCCCGCAACAGTGCGGTGGGTGGCGGCGAACGGCGCCCCTTCTGCCTGACCGTGTCGCTGACCCATCCCCACGACCCCTACACTATCCCGCAGGAGTATTGGGACCGTTACGACCACGACGCCATCGACATGCCGCGCGTGTCCTACTCGCGCGAGCTGATGGACCCGCACTCCCGGCGCCTGCGCCACGTCTATCAGCTCGACGAAGAGACCCTCAGCGAGGCGCAGATCCGCAACGCGCGCCACGCCTACTACGGGGCGATCAGCTATGTCGACGACCAGATCGGCGCCGTGCTGAAGGTGATGGAGGAGACCGGACTCGACGACGACACCATCGTCGTCTTCTCCGGCGATCACGGCGACATGCTCGGCGAGCGCGGCCTGTGGTACAAGATGAGCTGGTTCGAGGGCTCGGCCAGGGTGCCGATGATCGTCCACGCCCCGGGCCGCTTCGCCCCGGGTCGGGTGCGTGAGTCGGTTTCCACCATGGACCTGCTGCCGACCTTTGCCGAACTCGCCAATGGCGGCATCGCGCCGGAATACGCCGTAGCCATCGATGGCCGCAGCCTGCTGCCGCACCTGACCGGCAGTGGCGGCCACGACGAAGTGATCGGCGAATACCTCGGCGAAGGCGCCATCGCGCCGCTGCTGATGATACGCCGCGGGCGCTACAAGTTCGTGCACAGCGCGCCGGATCCGGACCAGCTGTTCGACCTCGAGGCCGACCCGCTGGAGCTCCACAACCTGGCGCAGGAACCTGCCTACCTGGACCTGTGCAAGCAGTTCCGCGACGAGGTCACCCGCCGCTGGGACTATGCACGCCTGCACGCTGAAGTGATCGCCAGCCAACGGCGGCGCAAGCTGGTCTCCCGTGCGCTGATGAAGGGCAAGGTCACGCCCTGGGATCACCAGCCGACGTTTGACGCCAGCACCCAGTACATGCGCAACACCATCGATCTGGACGATCTCGAGCGGCGCGCGCGCTTCCCGGCCGCCAGCGTCGAATAGCCATGATGGAAACCGCGACCGACGTTCGCCGGCAGCCGGCGAGACTCGAGCGCTGGCTGCCGTTTCTCGGCTGGCTGCCGCAGCAGACGTCGCGCTCGCTGCGTGCCGATGCCGTCGCCGGCTTGACCGGTGCGGTGCTGGTCGTGCCCCAGGGGGTGGCCTATGCCCTGCTCGCCGGGCTGCCTCCCGAGTACGGTCTGTATACCGCCATCGTCCCGGCGATACTGGCGGCCCTGTTCGGCTCCTCGCGGCAGATGGTCAGCGGGCCGACGGCGGCCCTGTCGATCGCGCTGTTCGCCACCTTGCAGCCCTTCGCCGAGGCGGGTAGCGGCGAATTCATCGCCCTGGTGCTGACCCTGACCTTGCTGGCGGGGGTCTTCCAACTGCTGCTGGGGCTGGCCCGGCTGGGCGTGCTGGTCGATCTCGTCTCGCATTCGGTGGTGACGGGTTTCACTGCCGGGGCGGCGCTGATCATCGCCACCAGCCAGCTCCCCCATGCGCTGGGGCTGGCCCCTCTGGCGAGCGGTGGCTTCATCGACATCTGGCCCCAGCTGTTCGCCAGGCTTGGCGACATCCGCCTCGATGCCGTGCTGATCGCCGCCTTCACGCTCACCCTCTGTCTGGCGTTCCAGCGCTGGCTGCCACGTTGGCCGGGCATGCTGCTGGCGCTGGTGGCGGCGTCGCTGCTGGCCGCCTGGCTGGACCCGACGCACAGCGAGATCCTGCGTATCGCCGAGGTGCCGGCAGGCCTGCCACCGCTCTCGCTGCCCGACGTTTCAGCCGACACCCTGCGCCTGCTGACGCCCGGCGCCATCGCCCTGGGGCTGCTGGGTCTGGTCGAAGCCGCCGCCATCGCGCGGGCCTTCGCCGCACGCTCGGGAGAGCGACTGGACAGCAACCGGGAATTCATCGGCCAGGGGCTCTCCAACATCGGCGGTGCCTTCTTCTCCGCCTACGTCTCGTCGGGTTCGTTCACCCGCTCGGGGCTCAACGCCAGTGCCGGGGCCCGCTCACCGCTGGCTGCCGTGCTGTCCGCGGCGTTCCTGATACCGCTGATGCTGCTTGCCGCCCCTCTGTTGCACCACGTGCCGATGTCGGCCATGGCCGGCTTGCTGCTGCTGGTTGCCGCCAAGCTGATCGACCGGCACAGCATTCGCGAGACCCTGAGGATCAGCCGCTCGGAAACGGCGATCCTGCTGATCACCTTTTTCAGCACCCTGCTGCTGGCGCTGGAGTTCGCCATCTACTTCGGCGTGCTGGCCTCGCTGGCCGTCTACCTGCGCCGGACCACCCGCCCGCCGGTGGTCGCATGCGCGCTGTCCCAAGCCCCTGCGGAGATTCAGCAAGCCCTGGAGGAACCAGGCTGCAGCGTCGTGCGGATCGACGGCTCGCTGTTCTTCGGCGCCTGCGAGTCGGTTGCCCGGCAGCTCGAGTCTCACGACCGGCCGAACTTGGTGGTACTGGCCGCGGGCATCAACTTCATCGACCTGAGCGGCATCCATTTGCTCCAGCGCCAGGCCCGTCGTTGCCGGGCTCGGGGTGGGCGGCTGTACCTGGTCTGGACCAAGCCCGACGTCCTGGCCCGCTTGCAACGAGCCGGGCTCGTCGCTGACGAGGACGATCGGAATCACCACAAGCCAATGGCAATAACAATATGAGGCTTCCCCCCATGACACACCCGCATCCCGACAACGAGTCGGTCAATCGACTCAATCCCGCCGTGTTCCACGGCTCGGTGGCCGGCATCCTACTCTTTCTGATCTATGCCATCGCCTTCACCGACCACGCAACGGCCTTCTTCAACGCCGGGCTGGACTGGATCGGCAACACCTTCGGCTGGTACTACATGCTGGCGGTCGTTGCCTATCTGCTCTTCGTTGTACTGATCGGCTTCTCGCGCTTCGGCAAGATCCGCCTGGGGCCTGACCACTCGCGCCCGGAGTTCTCGCTACTGTCGTGGTCGGCGATGCTGTTCGCCGCCGGCCTGGGCGGCGCCATCCTGTTCTTCGTGGTCTCCGAACCGCTGACCCACTACCTGAATCCGCCCCTCGGCGAAGGCGGTACCGCCGAGGCCCAGCGGCAAGCCATCGTGCAGACCTTCATGCACTGGGGCATCTCGGGCTGGGGGCTCTACGTGCTGATGGGCATGGCACTGGCCTATTTCAGCTACCGCCACCGCCTGCCACTGGCGATCCGCTCGACGCTCTATCCCCTGCTGGGCAAACGCATCTACGGCCCCATTGGCGATGCCGTGGACATCGCCGCGGTGCTGGCCACGGTGTTCGGCATCGCCACCGCACTGGGCATCGGCGTGATGCAGATGAACTACGGGCTGACCTATCTGTTCGGCATACCCGAGGGGCTGCCCGCACAGATCATGCTGATCCTGCTGGTAGTGACCCTGGCCACGCTGTCGGTGGTGAGCGGTGTGAAACGGGGCATCCGCCGGCTGTCCGAGCTCAACCTGCTGCTGGTGGCAGGCCTGGTGCTGTTCGTGCTGCTACAGGGCGATACGCTCCGGCTGCTCAACGCCCTGGTCATGAATACCGGCGACTACCTGGTGGCCCTGACCGGCAAGAGTTTCGACACCTACGCCTATGCCCCCGAAGCGCAGGGCTGGTTCAGCGGCTGGACGGTGTTCTTCTGGGGCTGGTGGATCGCCTGGGCTCCGTTCGTCGGCCTGTTCCTGGCGCGCATCTCACGCGGTCGCACCATTCGCGAGTTCGTCGCCGGCGCCCTGTTCATCCCGCTCATCTTCGTGATGGTCATGATGTCCGTGTTCGGCAACAGCGGCATTGACATGGTCGAACAGGGCCTAGTGGTACTCGGCGACCAGGCCGTGAACCGCCCCCCAGCCACTATCTACACCTTCCTCGAGCAGCTGCCCATGGTCGGCGTCACCGCCACCCTGGTGCTGATATTGAGCATCGTGTTCTTCGTCACTTCGGCCGACTCCGGCGCGCTGGTGCTGTCCAATTTCACCTACGTGCTGCGTGACGTGAACCACGACGCTCCCGCCCGGCTGCGCATCTTCTGGTCGGCGATCATCGGTCTGATCACCCTGGCACTGCTGTTCGCCGGCGGCCTGCGTACCCTGCAGAGCGCGGTGGTGATCGCCGCCCTGCCGTTCTCGGCTATCATCTTCCTGACCATGTTCAGCATGTACCGCTCACTGAAGGTCGAAACCGGCAAGGCCGACGTCCGCCATCAGGTGATCGCCAGCGCGGCCGCCAACAGCGACTGGCGTGAGCGTCTCGACCGCACCCTGGACGGCACGACGCAAAATGGCGCCGAGGCCACGCTGCGCCATGCCATTCGACCGGCGCTACTCGAGCTGGCCGAGGAGCTCACCCGCCGCGGCCAACAGGCCAGCGTTACCGAGCGGCAGGTAGAGGGCACTCTGCTGCTCTGCCCTACCCTGCAGGTCGACTTCGAAGGCGCCCCCAGCTTCATCTATGGGATACGTCCACAGCGCATGCAGCCGCCGAGCTTCCTGCCCGCGGACGACGACTACTACCTGCGCCTCGACGTTCACCTCGCCGAGGGTGGCATGGGCCAGGACCTCAACGGCTATACCCGGCTCCAGGTCGTGCATGACGCACTCAACGAGTATCAGCGCCACTTGCGCTTCCTGGCCCATGCCAGCGCGGAAGGGTATCTGGCCAACATTCCCAGCAGACCAAGCCCGGAGGATACCCAGCCTCAGGCCGAGCCCGCTGGCTAGCCGGCCCGGTTTCCACACGCCATGACGCAATGAGCCCCATCTCGGTGGGGCTCACTGCGTTCGGCTCCGTGCATCGCGTGGGCGTTGGTCACTCGCCGGGCCCGGGGCAGCGCATCACAGTGACCTCGAAGTCCTCGCGGTCCAGGTAGGTCAGCGTCAGCACGTCATCTTCCGCCTCGTCTCCCGCTTCGAGCGACATGCGAATCCGTTCGTCCGTGGCCATGTCATCGGCCGGGCAATCGAGCTGGGCCTCCCAGACGTTGTCTCCCTCTTCCGTGACCTCCATGTCACACGAGGCCTCGCCGCCCTCAATACGTGACGGGCCAAGCGTAATGGCTTGATCCTCCTCGTCTCGCGCGCACAGGGCCGGCTCGGTCGCCCAGCGGCCCGCATAGGCGACGGCGTCCTCGAGGGCGGGATCGTCGCCGGGCGATTCGGCCTGCACGTGGCCAGCGAAGACGATCAGACCCAGTGCGGTACACAGTGCCATCCATCCGTAGTGTCGATGCTCCATGGTTCACCTCGACGTTAGCGTTGTGTGTGTTGGCATGACTCGCCCCTATCAGGGTAGACCAAGCCCAGCGAGCGCCAGCCCGAGGCCTGACAACCGGTTAGCTTCCTCATGATTTGCACCCACGCACCAGACCGATATCATGTGACTTTCGCGAGCCCCGGCACTGCGGGGCCACACCATGTCGAGAGGCACCATGCCGCTGCTCTATTTTCTGCCCCCGCTGAGTGCCGTGCTGATCTGGTCGGGTAACATGACCATCAATCAGCTCACCGTAGGCGCCATCGCCCCCAGCAGCATTGCCTTCCTGCGCTGGTTGTTGGCGCTGCTGGTGCTCACGCCCTTCCTGCTGCCAGCTGCCTGGCGCCACCGCCAGACCATCCGCCGCGAATGGGCCAAGCTCGCCACCCTGGGCCTGCTCGGCATGGGGCTGTGGCAGGGGCTGGCCTACGTGGCCGCCGAAACCACCTCGGCCACCAACATGGGCATCCTGGCCGCCATGGTGCCGCTGCTGACGGTGCTGCTCAGCGCACTGATCCTGCGCGAAGCACCCAGCCTCGGCGGCACCGTCGGCGGGCTCGTCGCCCTGTTCGGCGTGCTGGTGCTGCTCGGTCGCGGCGACCCGCTCTCGCTGCTGGAGCTGGAGGTAGCGCTCGGCGACCTGCTGATGGTGGTCGCGGCGACCTGCTACGCCCTCTACGGTGTGATGCTCAAGCGCTGGCCGCTGGACCTGCCGCCCTGGGTGCTGCTCTACGCTCAGGTGGTGTTCGCCGTGCTGTTCCTGCTGCCCCCCTATCTGATGGGACCGATGACTCCGGTGGATGGCCACAACGTGTGGTTGATCCTGTATGCCGGCATCCCCGCCTCCATCGTCACCACCTATCTGTGGATGCGCGCCATCCGCCAGATCGGCGCCAGCCAGGCCAGCATCTTCATCAATCTGATGCCGCTGTTCAGCGCGCTGATCGCCATGGCCTACCTGGGCGAACGCATCGCCCTGTTCCATCTGGTCGGTGGTGTGCTGGTGCTGGCCGGTGTGCTCATGGCCCAGACCCTGACCCAGCCGCTCGTACGCAGAGCCACGCGCAACATATGACCGTCGATACCACTTCACTCAATCGGGAAAGGAACTTCTTCGCGAACGACCAGACGTTGTGGCTGTTCGGCTACGGCTCTCTGATCTGGAAGGCCGAGTTTCCTTTCCATGAGCGCCGTCCCGCCCATATCGAAGGCTGGGCGCGGCGCTTCTGGCAGGGCTCCCACGATCACCGTGGCACGCCGGGGGCGCCGGGGCGCGTGGCAACGCTGATCGAATCCCCCGGCGCGCTCTGCCAAGGCATGGCCTATCGTATCGACGCCGACGTGCTGGGCCCGCTCGACGTACGCGAGAAGAACGGCTACCTGCGTGAACGGGTGACGCTGCATTTCGCCGAGGGCGACCATGCCGAGGGGCTGATCTATCTTGCCACGGCGGACAACGCCGCCTTTCTCGGCGCCGCACCGCTCGACGAGATGGCTCGCCAGATCGCCGCCGCTCACGGCCCCAGCGGCGCCAACCGCGACTACCTCCTGCACTTGGCCGACGCACTGGAACAGCTCGGCGCCGAGGACCGGCATGTCTTCGGGCTGGCGACTCGGGTAAGAGGCATAAGAGAAGCATAAAAAGTCAAGTTAGGTAACGCGCGGCCGATATTCCTTCAGAGCACCATGATCGAGAACGGTGCCAGCGACGGGGGACCGGCCGTGAAAGAAACCTTGAGTGCGGTAGAGGCAGACCTGAGCAGGCCCTGGTATCGCCTGCGCTTCAGTTCTGCGGTTGAGGCCCGCTTCGAGGCCGATACCGCCACCCGGCGCAGCCGCCACCTGCTGATCGCCGGCATCGTGGCCCTGGTCATCTACAACCTGTACATCTTCAACGACTCTGTCATCAGGCCCGAATCCCTGCTGATCTCCGCCGGGATTCGTTTCGGCCTGATGACGCCTCTGGGCCTTGCAGCCCTCTATGTCATCTACCGTGGGATATCGCCGACTCTGCGCGAAGCGACCATGGCGGCCACCATCGTCATCGCCATGCTGCTCTCCAGTGCGAACTTCTACCTCTCGGACTCGCCCCACTCGTTTCTCGACACTTTCTCGTTCGGCTTGATTCTTCTGGTAGGCAATATCGTTCTCTCACTGCGCTTCGGCTTCGCCCTGGCCTCATCGTTGCTCTGTGCCGTCATCATGACGAGCTTCGTGATTCCTTATGCACATACCGACAATGCCGTAAAGATCAATACATTGGTCGTCTTCACCTCGAGTGCCATCTTCACGCTGCTGGCCAACTACCGACTGGAGGCCAGCGAGCGCCAGGCCTATCTGCTGCTCTTGCGGGAACGGCTCGGCAACGAAGCCACGCTGCAGTCCAATCAGGTCCTGACGAAAATCTCGACCACCGACCCTCTGACTGGCGTGGCCAACCGTCGCCATTTGGATGAGGTAATGACCCAACGCTGGCACGAGGCCATTGCCGAGCGAACGATGCTCGGCATGCTGGTACTCGATATCGACTGCTTCAAGAACTACAACGACCGCTATGGCCATCTCGAGGGTGACGCCTGCCTGCGCCGGGTTGCGCAGGAGATACAGCACCACGTGCGTCACGAGCTCGACCTGGTGGTGCGCTATGGCGGCGAGGAATTCGTGGTGCTGATGCCCAACGCCTCGGCGTCTTCGGCCTTTCAGGCCGCCGAGCGCATTCGTCAGGGCATCGAAGCGCTGGCCATACCCAACGCAGGGGTGTCTCACTCACCAGTAGTCACGATCAGCATCGGTGTTGCCGTGACTCGTCCCAACACGGCCCTTCCACCCTCGCTGCTGCTGTTGCAGGCCGACGAGGCGCTTTACCAAGCCAAGCGCGAGGGGCGCAACCGCTGCGTATTGGCGCAGTTGCAGGAGGGCCAGTCCTCGGCACAGGCGCACCGGGACACTCCCCATGCCACTGGCCTTGCGTCATCCGATGGCGAGACGAAACGGTGACACTACAGGACGTACATGCGTAGCGGCATCCATAGCCCCATGCCGATCATGATCAGGTTTTCGGTCAGCGACACGAAGCCCAGCGGCACCTTGCTGTCGCCGCCCACGCAGGCGCACTTGAGTTCGCGCTTATCGATGTAGACCGCCTTGAACACCGAAACGGCCCCTACCGTACCGATGAACAGCGCGACGGGGGCGGCCAGCCATACCAGGGCGCCGGCCAGCATCAGGATGCCTGCCAGCGTCTCGGCATAGGGGTAGACGTAGCCATAGCGCACCTGACGCTGCGCCAACAGGTCGTAGTTGAGGAACATGGTGCTGAAGCTCTCCACATCCTTGAGCTTCTGCAGCCCCAGCAGGGTCATGGCAATGGCCACGAAGTACTCCGGCATCCTGGCGCTCACCGGCGAGCCTGTCGCAGTCCAGCTCACGGCAAACCCCATCAGCAGCGCCGTGGCGAACAGGGCGATCACCGGCTGGTAGCTGGTTGCGTCATCCCCCGGTGTGGTCAGGCCGAAATGCTCGCGCAGCGCGTCGTAGCCACCGATACGCCGGCCATCGATGAAGGCCTGAGGCGTCGTATCGACCCCATGCTCTTCCTTGAACGCCTCCGTCTCCTCCCGCGTGGTCAGATGATGATCCTCGACCTCGAAACCTTTGCGCTCCAGCAGGTCCTTGCTCTTCAGGCCGAAGGGGCACAGGTGCTCTTCCATGACCATGCGGTATAGCTTGGCCTGCCCCACTGGCTGTCCGTGAGCCATGACATCTCTCCTTGGGTCATGCATTCACCCCAAGGGTAGTCAACCAGATCAATAGCCACGTCTTCGGTCGACGATGCCGACCATCTCGCGGCCTTCGCGATGCCGGGCAATGTTGTCGAGCACCCTCTCGATCGCGCTTTCGGGCTGGGTCATGCTGGCGACATGGGGGGTCAAGAGTATTCTCGGATGGGACCAGACAGGGTGGTCCGAAGGCGGTGGCTCGGGGTCGAATACATCCAGCACGGCTGCCGACAGCTGTCCGCTGTCCAGCGCCGCCAGTAGATCCGCCGTGACCAGATGCGGGCCGCGGCCGACGTTGACCAGCGAGGCACCGTGCGGCAACTGCCCGAACAGCTCGGCGTTGAGGATACCTCGGGTCTCGTCAGTCAGCGGCAGCAGGCAAACCAGCACCTGGCTGGTGGAGAGAAAGCTCGGCAGCTCGTCGTCACCGGCGAAGCACGCCACGCCTTCCTGTTGACGGCGGGTGCGACTCCAGCCCTGGCAGGCAAAACCCAGGCCGGTGAGGTGTTGCGCCACTGCACCGCCTAGTTGCCCCAGGCCGAGGATGCCCACACGGCACTGCGAGGCAGGGCGCACGCGCCAGGCCTGCCAGGTCGACGTGCGCTGCTGATCGATGTAATCGATCAGGTTGCGGTGCAGCGTCAGCACCGCCATGGCCACATACTCCTGCATGGTGGCGACGATGCCCGGCTCCTGCATTCGCACCAACGGCACATGACTCGGAATGCTGTCCAAGTCGAACTGATCGACCCCGGCGCCGAGCGAGAAGATGACCTCGAGATTGGGGAAACGCTCCAAGTCCTCTATCGGCGCCCAGGTCCCCAAGTAGCGTACGTTTTCTTCACTGCCGATATCGGGCCAGACACGAAACGCGATATCCGGCGCACGCTGCTCGAACAGACGCTGCCACTCCCGCCCCCGTTCAGGGTCGGCGTTGTAGATGAAGCTCATCTCGACTCCTCCAAAACCGCGTCAGGCCGGTGAGCGCTGGCGTGCCATCACCATCAGCATTACCAATGCAAATGAGGTGGCGGTCAACAGCGTGCTGATGGCGGCGATGGTCGGGTCTATCTCGTCACGCAGCGCAGTGAACATCCGCACCGTCAGGGTCTGGTTTCGACCGCCGGAAATGAATAGCGCCACCATGGTTTCATCCAGCGCCTGGATGAAGGCGAAGATCGCACCGGTCACCACGCTGGGCATGATCTGCGGCAGCGTCACGGCCATGAAGCTGCGAAAGCGATTCATGCCGAGGCTTCTCGCCACCATCTCCTGCGTTTGATCGAAGCCATGCAGCCCGGCTGTGACCGCCGTGATCACGTAGGGCAGTGCCAGCATCACGTCGGCCATGATCAGGCCCGGGATGGTGTACAACATCCCCGATAGCGCATAGATGAAGAACACGCCCGTAGCGACGATGATGATGGGTACGATCAGCGGCAGCAGCAGTACGATCTTCAGATAGCGCATCAGCCGGTGCGTCGAACAGTTGATGGCGTAGGCCGCCGCGACACCGATCGGAGTGGCAATCAACGCCGTGGCAAACGCCACGATCAAGCTGGTCCTTGCCGCCGCCATCCAGCCGGGATTGCCGAAGAATGCCTCATACCAGCGCAACGAATAGCTGGTTGGCGGAAAGGAGAGGAAGCGACTATCCGAGAACGACATTGGCAGCACGATCAGTACCGGCAGAATCAGAAATACCAGCACCAATGCCACATACCCAATGAAGACGAGCCGACCCAAGGATAATTTAGTCATTTCGCACCGAGTATTTTCTCAAGGGGAACCAGGCGACTGACCACATAGAAGATGATCAGCACACAGATCAGCAGCACCACGCTGACGGCACTGGCCGCCCCCCAGTCGCTATAGAGCTGGATATTGCGACTGACCAGCATCGACGCCATGACGGTGCGCCCGCCGCCGACCAGTTCCGGCGTGATGTAGAAGCCCAGGCAGAGCACGAAGACGAGGGTCATCCCGGCCAGAACGCCACTCAGCGACAAGGGAAAGAACACCCGCATGAAGACATGCAACGGGCTTCCCCCCAGGCTGGAGCCCGCCAGAACGAGATCCTGGGGAATCTTCTGCATGGTGGCATAGAGCGGCAGCACCATGAACGGCAGCAAAATGTGTACGGTGGCGATGATGGTGCCCAGTTCGTTGTGCACCAACGGAAGGGGGGCGTCAGTGATACCGCTGGCCATCAAGGTCTGGTTGACCACCCCCGAGCGCTGCAGCAGGATCAACCAGGCATAGGCCCTGACCAGCACGCTGGTCCAGAACGGCAGAATCACCAGGGCCAGAATCAGCATCGCCCAGCGTTTTGGCAAGATCGATGCGGCATAGGCAATGGGATACCCCATCAGCAAAGCCAGTAGGGTCACGATGACACTGATGCGAAAGGTCAGATAAAAGGTGTTCCAGTAAATGCCTTCGGTGAAGATCCGTCGATAATGCGCCAGGCTGAGTGCACCGTCGGCATAGAAGGATTGGACGATCAGCCAGCTCAAGGGCACGACGAGCAGTGCAAAGACCACCAGCACGGCCGGCGACATCAGCAGCATCATCAAGACATGTTCGCGGCGTCGATGACGCAGCGATGGGTCAATGGCGCTTGCGGCAGCTTGGCGGTCATGAATCGCGGTGGCTTTCAAAGCGCTTCTCCTGGCATGGAAACGACGCAGCCGATGCCGCACACGCCGTATGTGCGGCATCGGCGCTTTCATTGCTGCATGAACTCGAGCCAACGCCGTTCGGCCTGCTCGCCCTCCGAGGAGGACCACCACTCGTAGGACATCAGCACCTGGCGCGCAGCGTTTTCCGGGTAGCTCGGCAGTTCTCGGGCACGCTCATCGGAGATCTTGCCGGTATCGAATGCGGCCGGGTTGCCAGGGCCATAGTCGATATGGAGCGGCAGATTGGCTTGATACTCTGGATCGATAGCGGCATTGACGAACTCGATCGCCGTATCGAGGTTGGGCGCACCCTTGATGATGCACAGGTGCGTATTCTGGAGAATGCCTTCGCTGTAGGTGAAGTCGGCGTTGGCGCCCTCATCCATGATGGCGCTGACGCGTCCGTTCCACATCATCAGCATGTCGACTTCACCGTCGTAGAGCAGCTGGGCTGACTGGCCGCCCGAGGTCCACCAGGTGGCGATGTGCGGTTTTATCTCTGCCAATTTCTCGAAGGCGCGATCGACATCCAGCGGATACAGCTCTTCCGGTGTCACGCCATCGGCCAGCAGCGCCGCCTCGAGCGTGCCCAGGGGATGGTTACGCAGGGCACGGTTGCCGGGGAATTCCTCGACGTTCCAGAAATCCGCCCACGTCTCGGGTGGGTTGCCGTTGAAGGCGTCGGGATTGTAGGCCAGCACGCTGGAGTAGAACTCATAGGCGACGGAGTAAGGGGTCTTGTATTCCTCGGGCATCGACTCCGCATTGGGCACTCGACTGAAATCGAGCGGCTCGATCAACCCCTGGTTGCCGCCACGCACGCAGTTCAACGGCGGCGTGTCGACCACATCCCACACTGCCTGGCCGGTGGTTCCTTGAGTGCGAATCATCGGCCAGGCATCCGGAGCGCTCTCCTGGTGAATGGTGATACCCAGCGCCTCGGCGACGGGGTCCAGGATAGCCACCGTCTGGGCCTCCTGATAGGCGCCACCCTGGGAAACGAAGGTGATCTGTCCTCCCGCCATAGCGTGGGAAATGCCTAGCGTTCCCGCCAGGACCACGCTGGTGCCCATCAACGTCTTCAAGCCATGCGTCTGTTTCATCTTGTTGTCTCCGCTGCTGATGACATTTGCGACCTATGTGCGCTAAAGGAAGCGCTGCATAAATCGGCGAGCGGGATGAAGCACAAGGCGCACGGAGCACAGAAACCGGAACCTATGGGGTATAGGTGAGGATTTCGAGCACCGCGCAACGCAGTGATTCGCCCTCGCAGACATTTATGCATGTGTTTCCTTAGCGCCCGATCGCGTCTAGGAACTGGTACCAGCCAGCTACCAGTCGAACTGCTACTTCTCGTAAGGGGTAAAGGGGTACGGCCTTGAGACGACTCGCTTCCAGAAGCGCCACGTCCGGCGATTCGCCAGCGGCGAAGTCCGCCGCCAGGCCTCCGAGCAGGGTGGACATGGCCACACCGGCGCCGTTGTAACCGGCGGCATAGCTCAGCCGATCGTCGAAGCGGCCTACATGAGGCAATGCATCCATCGTCATAGCGACGTGCCCCGACCAGCGATGGGTAATCGCGACTCCTGCCAGGTCTGGAAACATCGCCACCATCGCCCGCCGCAGGGCAGTGAAAGCCGCCTTCGAATCACGCTTGCCGAAGGCTCCCCGGCCACCGAACATGAAGCGGCCATCTACCTTGCGGAACCAGCGCATCATGCGGCGCGTTTCGCCATAGCTCCTGGCATTGACCAGCAGGCTCTGTTGCAGCGCTGCTGGCAGCACCTCGGTGGCGATGATCGAGCTGCGAAACGGCACCAGCCGCGACCTGATCATGGCGCTCGCCGGGGTGAGATCGGAGTAGGCATTGGTCGCCATGATGACCTGACGCGCGCGTATTTCGCCTTGCGCCGTCACGACTCGAACCCCATCCGCCTCACGCCGAATGCCGGTTACCGGCGTGAGCTCGAAGACAATCGTCCCGTGGCGCTGGGTCAGGCCCCGGGCCAGGCCGCGCACGTAGTTCAAGGGGTGCAGGGTACCGACGCCATGGCTCAAGACGCCGCCCGTGAACGCACGAGACCCCGTCTCCTCCGCCACCTCGCCGGCCGACAGCAGGCGCAGCGAGTCATCACCCAGCTCACGTCGCATCCATTGCGCCTCTTCGGTGAGGTAGCCGAAGGCCCGCTCGGTATGCGCACAACGCAGGTTGCCGCAGCGGATGAAGCGGGCGTCCGCCAAGCCGTACTCCTCGACCAGAGACGCCACCTCATCCACCGATCGCAGCGCGAGCCGATGCATGCGCCGCGCCACCTCGATGCCGTGTCGCTGGGCGATGACGGGAAACGCCAGGCGGAACTTGGCCGATACCACGCCGCCATTGCGACCGCTGGCTCCCCAGCCGATCGGGTTGGCGTCCACAACCAGTGGAGCCATGCCGCGCTGTGCCAGGCGGTGGGCCGCCGCCAGACCGGTGTAGCCGCCGCCGATGATGACCACATCGGCCTGAGCGTCGCCCCGCAGGCACGGCAAGTCGAACGCCTGATCCGACGTATCGCGCCACAGCGAGGCAATACCGGCATCCGGCCGCGGCCCACTCATGTCACACGCCCTCCACCGCGTCGGCCAGCTCCTTGAGCGTGGCGAAGTGGAAGTCCGGCCGGGTCACCTGCTTGGGCTCGGGGGTGCCGCCAAAGCCCGGCTGACCCTGGCGACGCTCGATCCAGCAGGTGGTGTAACCAAGCTCGCTGGCTACGCCGATATCGTGGTATTGGCTCTGGGCGACGTGCAGTATTTCCGAGAACTTGTAGCCATGGGCCGCCTGGCGCCCCCGGTTGTAGGCAAAGAATTGAGGGTTGGGCTTGGCGACGCGGGTTTCGTCGCAGGTGACGCTGTCGTCGAACGGATCGTCGAGGGTATGGGAGTAGCAAGAGAAAGCGGTGCGATCGGCATTGGTCATGGCCACCAGCCGGTAGTGCTTGCGCAGACGCTTGAGCGCCGCCACCGAGTCCTCGAATGCCGGCCAGCGAAACACCGCCATCTGGAAGGCTTCCGCGGTGGCCGGATCGGCAGGCAGTTTCAGCTCTTCGGCCAGAGAGCGGTAGACATCTGCCATGGCGCTGCTCGAGCGCCCCGGAAAGCGGTCACGCCCCCGCTTGTAAGCCTCGAAGATAGCGGTGTCGCTCAAGTCGAGCGTCGCGTCTCCACCAAGCCGACGCACCGCCTCCAGCACCCCCGTTTCGAAATCGATCAGCGTGCCCACGACATCGAAAGTCAGAACTTTGAAGTTGGAAAGTTCCATGATCGTCAATGACTCCTGTTTCTTGTGCTTCGAGGTAACGTCAGGCGACTTGTGCCGCCGGGTGTCGACATCCGGTACGGGGCACGACGATGGTGTCCTCCGGATGCAGGACCACTGTCAGGCTTTCGCCGATCGGTGGAATCTTCTTCTGGCCCAGGTGATGGCTGGGTTGGCGCAGGCTGATGGCGGTACCATCGTCCATTTCGAGAAACAGCCGCAGGCTGTCGCCCTGATACACGACTTCGCGCACGCGGCACTGCAGGCGATTGACGTCGGCCTCATGACGCCCGTCATCGATCAGCAATTTCTCGGTCTGAATGGCGAGCAGCAGCTCTGAATGGGCGGGAAGCGGCTTTGCCGAGTGCAGCGTATGCTTGCCGAGCCTGACGCTATGGGTGTCGACACGGGTCACCGGCAGCAAGGTCGAGTCGCCGATGAAGCTTGCCACGAAGGAATCCTTGGGGTCGTTGTGCAGCGTTTCGGGAGAGCCGATCTGCACCAACTTGCCGTCCTTGAGGATCGCCACTCTATCGCTCATGGTCAGCGCCTCGCGCTGGTCATGGGTCACATAGACGATGGTGGCGCCGAGCTTGCGGTGCAGTTGACGCAGTTCGATCTGCATCGTCTCGCGTAGCTGCTTGTCCAGCGCCGACAGCGGCTCATCCATCAGGATCAGGCGTGGCTCGAAGACCATGGCGCGCGCCAGGGCCACCCGCTGGCGTTGCCCGCCCGAAAGCTGCGAGATGCCACGCTCCTGGTAGCCATCGAGTTCCACCATCGCCAAAGCTTCACGCACCCGCTCCGGCCAGGTGGACTTGGGCAGCCGTCGGGCACGCAGGGGGAAGGCCACGTTCTCGCCAACCGTCATGTGCGGGAACAGCGCATAGCTCTGGAAGACCACGCCGATATTGCGCTTGTGAGGTGGCATGTAGGTCATGTCCTGGTCGCCGACCCACACCGAGCCGGACGAGGGCAACACGAAACCGCCGAGGGCACCAAGCAGTGTGGTCTTGCCTGATCCCGAAGGGCCCAGGAGCGACACGAACTCACCCGGCTCAATATCTAAGGTTATGTCGTCGAGGGCAGTCGTTCCGCCGTAGCGCTTACTGACCGAGCGGATAGAGACGCCGACACTGTCTCGTTTTTTCATGGAAAATCCCGCTTTTATTATTGTGTAAACAACTATTGGAATTGAGTACAGCAGATCGAAAGATGAGCGGCAATTGCGAAATTCTTTGGCTTGCCATAACCTGAAGTCATGCCAACCTTACGCCGCCAATTACCCAGCGCCAACGCCCTGTTCGTCTTCGAGTCGGCCGCACGCTGCGGCAATTTCACCAAGGCGGCCGCCGAACTGGGAGTCACCCAGCCGGCGGTCAGCCGCATGCTGTCGCTACTGGAAGATCATTTGGAGGTGCAGCTCTTCCTGCGCACGCCAAACGGCACCGTACTGACCGAGAATGGCCAGATCCTGTATCGGGGGATCAGCGAGGGTTTTCAGAGCATCGAAAAAGCGATCCAGGAGATCAGAGCCCGCAGCACCGGGCTCGAGACGGTCACACTGTCGGTGTCGACCGCCTTCACCACCCACTGGCTGATGCCACGCATGCACGAACTCCAGGCCGAGTTCCCCTCCCTCGATCTGCGCTTCCAACTGATCTCCGGCTCGGTGAGCGGCTCGGTGGAGGATGTCGATCTGGGCGTGAGGTTCGTCAGCGGGGAGGACGTCCATCACCAGGCCGCACTGATCATGCCCGAGATCCTGGTGCCCGTCTGCAGCCCTGCCTATCGCGAGCAGCATGTCAGCGACAAACCCCATGACTCAGGGGTGACGCTCATCAGCCTGAGCGACAGTCGCATCGACTGGTTCGAACTGTTCCCATGCTTTCAGAACGAAGCGTCGGGCACTGCTCACTCTCTGATTTTCTCGGATTATGCTGTCGTTCTGCAGGCCGCCCTGCTCGGCCAAGGCATTGCCGTGGGCTGGATGAACATCGTCTCGCACTGGCTGGACACTGGCGCCCTGGTGCCGGCCACCGTCAAGCCAATCGCTATCGCGACCGAACGCCTCTGCCATCTCATCCACTCACGCAAGAAGCCTCTGAGCCAGGCCGCCGCCGAGGTACGCGACTGGATCATCGATGAAACCCGCAAGGACGTCGCCAAGGTGGCCAAGCGTTATCCGGAGCTTGAGCTGGATGCGCTCACCCGGCGCTGACCGTCGTGTTCCCAGGCGTGGTTCCGCGACTGCGACTGCCCCCCTACCGAATCCCCGCCCTGAGGAACGACTGCACGAACTGGCGCTGGAACAGCAGGAAGGCGACCAGCAGCGGGGCGATGCTGAGCAGCGTGGCGGCGCTGACGGTGGCCCAGTTGACACCGGTTTCCGGCGCCGAGAAGATGCCGAGCCCCACGGTGAGCGGGCGGCTCTCCACCGAGTTGGTGACCACCAGCGGCCACAGGAAGTTGTTCCAGTGATGGCTGATCGAGACCAGGCCGTAGGCCAGGTAGGTGGGCTTGGCCAGGGGCACGTAGACCTTGAGCAGGATCGCCATCCAGCCGCAGCCCTCCACCCGGGCCGCCTCCTCGAGCTCCCTGGGAATGGTCTTGAAGGTCTGTCGCAGCAGGAAGATGCCGAAGGCGCTGGCCACGTAAGGCAGGCCGATGCCGGTGATGGTGTCGACCAGCCCCAGTCCACTGGCGATACGGTAGTTCTCGACGATCAGCACCTCGGGGAAGACGAACAGCTGGATCAGCACCAGCATGAACAGCACGTCGCGCCCGGGAATGGGAAAGCGGGCGAAGGCGAAGGCCGCCAGGGTGCAGACCACGAACTGCGCCAGGACCACCCCGGTGACCAGCAGGAAGGTGTTGAGGTAGTAGCGGGCGAACGGCGCCTGGGCCCAGGCGTTGGCGAAGTTGTCCAGCGTGATCGGAGCGAACAGGTCGAAGCGCACCATGTAGGCCGGCGGATGGAAGGCGGCCCAGATCGCGTAGAGCAGCGGAAAGATCCAGATGATCGCCAGCAGCCAGGCGGCCGTGGTCTCGAGACTCGGCACGCGCAGGGCGAAGCGGCTGGCGGCGGGGCTGATGGCTCGGTTCATTGCGCGGTTCATTGATAGTGCGTCCTGCGGTCGATCACGGTGAACTTGAGCGTGGCCACCACCGCCAGCACCAGCAGGATCACCACGGTGATGGTGGCGGCATAGGTGCGGTCGAAGAACGAGAAGGCATTCTCGTAGACGTAGTAGAGCAGCAGGTTGGTGGCGTTGTTGGGCCCGCCCTTGGTCAGGATGAACAGGTGATCGACCACCCGCACGGCGTTGATCAGGGCATTGATCAGCACGAACAGCGTGGTCGGCATCAAGAGTGGGAAGGTCACCCGCCAGAAGAAGCTCCAGCGGCTGGTGCCCTCCAGGTCCGAGGCCTCCTTCAGCTCCGGCGGGATGCTCTGCAGCGCCGCCAGGTAGAAGATCATGAAGAAGCCGGCCTCCTTCCATACCGTCATCACGATCACCGAGGTCAGCGCCACGCTGGGGTCGCCCAGCCAGTTGACCCCGGAGAGCCCCAACGCGCCGAGCAGCTTGTTGAACAGGCCGATCTGCGGTGCGTAGAAGAACATCCAGATGTTGGCCGCGGCGATCATCGGCAGGATGGTCGGGGTGAAATAGGCCATGCGCACGAAGCCGCGCCCCGGCAGGCGGGCGTTGACGAACAGCGCCATGCCCAGCGCCAGGGCGATGGAGGTGGGAATGGTGCCGAAGGCATAGATCAGGTTGTTGCGCGCCACCCGCCAGAAGGTGCGATCCTCCACCAGCATGGCGTAGTTCTCCAACCCGACGAACTCCGGCGGCGCGCCGCGAAAGCCGGGCAGGAAGAAGCTGTTGATCAGCGTCGCCACGGTGGGCAGGTAGGCGAAGGTGCCGAGCAGCACCGCCGCCGGCAGCAGCAACAGCGCACCGTAGATCTGCATGCGTCGGTCGGCGTTGTGGATCAGCATGGCCCTTAACTCGTCTCGGGGCTGTCCGGGGGCAAAGCCTACGAGGAGGCGCTGTAAATCCTTCCCTGGACGCTACATTCGACATCCCTGTCGAATGACCTCCTCTTCGACCTTGCCCCCGGCGCCCTGTCTGCGTCGGTTCGAATTCTCGACGTTATGCCTTTAGAAGCCTCAGCGGGAACGTGCATAACGTCGCAGCGCCGCATCGGCTTCGGCTTGGGCCTGCTTGAGCGCCTCCTCCGGCGACATCTGGCCGGTCAGCGCCGCCTGCACGGCGTTGTCCAGCGCCCGGCGCACCCGCCCGCCCTGGTAGGTGGCCAGCTCCGCAGTGGCGTGCTCGAGCTGGTCGCGGGCTACCGCCGCCGGGGCGAACTCCTCGACGTAGTTGCGCAGTGCCTCGGTCTCGTAGGAGGCCGGGCTCACGCCCATGTAGCCGGTTTCGATCGACCAGGCCGCGGCGCGCTCGGGGTCGGTCATCCAGCGGATGAAGGTCATCGCCGCGCGCTGCTCCTCCTCGGTGCTGTCCTTGAACAGGTAGAAGTTGCCGCCGCCGGTGGGGCTGCCACGCTGGGTGTTCATGGGCAGCATCGCCACGCCGAAATCGAAGCCGGCCTCGTTGCGCACCGCGGTGAGGTTGCCGGTGGTGTGCCACATCATGGCCGTGGCCTGCTCGATGAAATTCTGGCGCAGCGTGCCCCACTCGATGGTGCCGTCGGGCATGGCCTGATGCTCCTGAGAGAGCGAGACCCAATACTCCAGCGCCTCGATGGCAGCGGGATCGTCGAAATAGACCTCGGTGCCCTCTTCGTTCATCAGCCGGTGACCGTTCTGGAAAGCGAAGGCCTGGAACATCCAGTAGGGGTAGCCGGTGGACGGCACCATCACGCCCCACTGCTGGCCGTTGCTCGCCTCGCGCACCGCGGCGGCCATCTCGGCCATCTCCTCCCAGTTCTCGGGCGGCGTCTCGGGGTCGAGCCCAGCGGCCTCGAAGGCGTCCTTGTTCCAGTAGAGCACGATGGTGGAGCGCTGGAAGGGGATGCCGTAGGTCTGGCCGTCGATCTGGCCGTTCTCCATCAGCCCGGGATAGAAGCCGTCGAGCCATTCACGCTCCTCGTCGGTTTCGATCACCGAGTCGAAGGAGACGATGGCGTCCTGCTCCAGCAGGTCGAACAGGTCGATGGAGAACAGCACCGAGAGCTGCGGCGCATTGCCTGCCTCGATGGCTGACATCGCCCGCACCCGGGTGTCGTCATAGTTGCCGGCATAGATGGCGTTCACCGAAATATCCGGGTGCTCGTTCTCGAACTCGGCCACCAGACCGTCGATCACGTCGGTCAAGGCCCCGCCCACGGCCACCGGGTAGTACATGGTCAGCTCGGTCTGGGCCTGGGCGTTCAGCGAGCCGGAGGCCAACAGCCCGGCCACCGCCGCGGCACCCAGTCTGCTGCCTGATAGAGAGAAGCGTGCGTTCATCGGTTCACTCCTGAAGAGTCGTTCCCTGCGGGATGGGACGAGGCTCGTGCCTCGCGTTCTTGGGTCGAAGCGCCGGCAAGGCCCGGCTCGAAGCGATGGCGCCCGGGCGGTGCGGCCAGGTCGTGCCCCGCAATCGCCAGCCGCTGCCCATCGCCTGCATCGAAGAAGTGCGCCGCCTCGCGCCGCCACTGCAGCCGACAGGGCGAGCCGGCAGCGAGCGACGGCCTGCCGTCGAGACGGGCGCGCAGCTGCTGGCTGCCCACCTTGAGCCGCACAATGCTGTCGGCGCCGAGGTATTCGGCATCGATCACCTCGGCGGGCACGCCGGGAGCATCGGCCGGCAGCAGGCGGATCTCCTCCGGGCGCAGGCCCAGCCAGTGTCCCTTGGCCTCGTGGGGTGCCACGCTGCAGCGGGGTTCGCCGTCGATCACCGCGCCGTCCGCGGCAGCGGAAAGCGTCACCAGGTTCATCGCCGGGCTGCCGATGAAGCCGGCGGCGAAGGCGCTGGCCGGGCGCTCGTAGAGTTCGCTCGGGGTGGCGTCCTGCACGATGCGGCCGTCCTGCATCAGGATCACCCGATCGCCCATGCTCATCGCCTCGACCTGGTCGTGGGTGACGTAAATCACCGTCATGCCGAGCCGCTGCTGCAGGGCCTTGATCTCGCGACGCATCTCGCCGCGCAGGCGGGCGTCGAGGTTGGACAGTGGCTCGTCCATCAGGCAGATGGGGTGTTCGGAGATGATCGCCCTTGCCAGCGCGACCCGCTGGCGCTGGCCACCGGAGAGCTGGGCCGGCTTGCGCTCGAGATAGGCTTCCAGATCGACCAGCTGGGCTACCCGCGCCAGTCGCTCGCGGCGCTCGGCCTTGGGCACCTTGCGGCTGCGCAGGCCGAAGACGATGTTGTCGGCCACGCTCAGGTGAGGAAACAGCGCGTAGGACTGGAACACCATGCTGATGCCGCGGTCGCCCGGCGGTAGATGGGTGACGTCCCGCCCGCCGATCTCGATGCGGCCGGAGGACGCCTGTTCGAGCCCGGCGATCATGCGCAGCGTGGTCGACTTGCCGCAGCCCGAGGGGCCGAGCAGGATGACGAACTCCCCCGGCGCCACGTCGAAGCCGATGGCGTCGACGGCAGCGGTATCGCCCCAGCGCTTGCTCACGGCCTCGAGCCGGATGCGCTGATGATCTCGCATGGTGGCGTGCGGGGCGGATGGCTGGCGCTGCGGGCCCTGATCCTGACCCTGATTATTGTTGTCTGGGTTCATACTGCTTCCGCGTTGCCCGTGAAGGCGTGGCATGGCTGTCATCGACTCTCCCGAAACTCAGCGTAGCCGCTAATTCGACGAAGTGCGGCCATGCTGACGACTTTCGATGACACCGCCATGACACGATGACGACCTCCGCCATGTTACGGAGGCAGCGAGCCCGGCATGCTAGACTGCTGGCTTTCCCCTGATCAGGAACCGAGCGCAATGTCCCTTGAAGACCTGCACCTCAATCTCCGCAACCTGACGCAGGACGATTACCCTCAGCTCAAGCAGCTGATGGATGCCGTCTACGACGACATCGGCGGCGCCTGGCCGCAGCACTCCATCGACCGGCTGATTCAGGAGTTCCCCGACGGCCAGATCGCCATCGAGGACGACGAGCGGCTGGTGGGCGTGGCACTCACCGTGCGGGTCGACTACGACGAGTTCTCCAACCCGCACAAGTACGACGACCTGGTGGGCAACCGCGAGATCATCTTGAACGATCCCGAAGGCGACGCCATGTACGGGCTGGACGTGCTGATCCATCCCGATTACCGCGGCTACCGCCTGGGCCGTCGCCTCTACGAGGCGCGCAAGGAGCTGTGCCGCTCGCTCAACCTGCGCTCGATCCTGGCCGGTGGGCGCATCCCCCAGTATCACGAGCACGCCGAGGAACTCTCGCCCGCCGAGTACATCGAGCGGGTGGCGCGCAAGGAGATCTACGACCCGATCCTGTCGTTCCAGTTGGCCAACGACTTCCAGGTCAAGCGACTACTGCGCAAGTACCTGCCCGAGGACGAGAAGTCCCAGGGCTACGCCACTTTGCTCGAGTGGAACAACATTCTCTATGAACCCGCCGAGCGGGTGCTGGAGAACCGCCCCACTCAGGTACGGGTGGGTGCCGTGCAGTGGCAGATGCGCGAGTGCGCCTCGGTGGAGTCGGTGCTGCAGCAGGTGGAATACTTCGTCGACGCCATTTCCAGCTATCAGAGCGATTTCGCGGTGTTCCCGGAGCTGTTCAATGCCCCAGTGATGGGCCTGCAGGATCGCGCCACCCAGCAGGACCAGCTCGCCGCCATCCGCTACCTGGCCGGCTTCACCGAGCAGTTCAAGACCGAAATCTCACGCATGGCGGTCTCCTACAACATCAACATCATTGCCGGCTCGATGATCGAGGTGGGCGAGGACGACCGGCTCTACAACGTCAGCTACCTGTGCCATCGCGACGGTGACGTCGAGAAGCAATCCAAGCTGCACATCACCCCCCAGGAGCGCCGCGAGTGGGTGATCGAGGGCGGCGACGAGCTGCGCGTGTTCGAGACCGACGCCGGACGCGTCGGCATCCTGATCTGCTACGACGTGGAGTTCCCGGAACTCGGCCGACTGCTGGCCGACCAGGACATGGACATCCTGTTCGTGCCGTTCTGGACCGACACCAAGAACGGCTACCTGCGGGTGCGCCACTGCGCCCAGGCGCGGGCCATCGAGAACGAGTGCTACGTGGTGCTGTGCGGCAGCGTGGGCAACGTTCCGTCGATCCGCAACCTGGACATCCAGTACGCCCAGTCGTCGGTGTTCACGCCCTCGGACTTCGCCTTCCCCCACGACGCGGTGCTCTCCGAGACCACGCCCAACACCGAGATGGTGATCTTCTCTGACCTCGACCTCACCCGGCTCACCGTGGTGCGCGCCGAGGGCTCGGTGACCAATCTCAAGGACCGCCGCAAGGACCTGTTCGACCTGCGCTGGCGCGACTGGTCGTGGAAGTCCGGCTCACGGCAGGAAGAGAGCTGAGCCATGTTCGACCGCCTGCGCCGCTGGCGGGCCGAACGCTTCGAGGCCCGCCATCCGTTTCCCGCGGAAGCCTGGGCCGAGGCCCGCTCGCGCCTGCCGCTGCTGACCTTTCTCGGCGACGAGGAGGCCGAGCGCCTGGGCCGGCGCGCCTGGCACTTCCTGCATACCAAGCGCACCAGCATGCATCCCGACCTGGTCGCCCACACCACCTTCGACGAGCCCGCCCAGCTGGCCCTGGCGGCCCAGGCCTGCCTGCTGACGCTGGGCTGGTCGGACGACGACCACGACGAGGCGTTCAGCGGCTTCCACGAGATCCTGATCCTGCCTGACGCCTTCCACCGCCAGGTGGAGGAGATGGATGAATTCGGCGTGATGCACGCCTACGAGGACGAGCGCGCCGGTGAGACCTCGGCCCAGGGGCCGGTGGTGGTGGCCTTCCCCGACCTGATGGAGAGCGGCGACTTCAGCGGCTTCAACGTGGTGATCCACGAGCTCGCCCACAAGCTCGACATGGGCAACTCGCTCGACGTCGACGGCTTTCCGCCGCTGCCCCGGGACATGGATCCCAAGGAGTGGCATCGCGTCTTCACCGCGGTGTGGGACGACCTGCAGGCGCACCTGGAACGCGGCGAAGAGCCGCCCATCGACGACTACGCCGCCACCCACCCCGGCGAGTGCTTCGCGGTGTGCTGCGAGGCCTTCTTCTCCGCCCCGGACGTGCTCAGCGGTGCCTACCCCGAGCTGTACGACCTGCTCACCCGCTACTTCCGTCAGGACCCGTTGACGCGCCTTCCGCCGCTCGAGCTCGAAGAAGCCTAGACTCTGCTCTGCTCCAGCAACCCGACCAGCTCCGGCACCGGCTTGTCCGCATGGCCGGCGTCGCTGGCCTGGCGATAGAGCGCCAGCACCGCTTCGGCCACCCCGCCCTCGGCGGCGAGATCCTCGGTCATGGTGCGGTAGTAGCCGATGTCCTTGAGCGCGTTGGCCACGCTGAAGCGGAATCCGGACGGATCGCCAGCTTCGATGTAGGGGCGCAGCCGCTCCAGCACCACCCCACCGCCGCCGCCCTTGCCCAGCACGTCGAGCAGCGCCGCATCGTCGATGCCGGCCCGACGCGACGCCGCCGCGGCTTCGGCCAGCACCGCGGTGAAGCCCAGCGAGACGAAGTTGTGCAAGAGCTTCAGGGTATGCCCCGCCCCCACCGGCCCGGCGTGGGCGATGTTCTCGGCGAAGCATTCGAGCAGCGGGCGCACCTCGGTGAACAGCGCCTCGGGCGCGCCGACGATCAGGTTCAGTCGCCCCTCCTCGGCTTCCTTGGGCGTACGGGTCATGGCGGCGTCCATGAAGCGACCGCCCGCCGCCGTTACGCGAGCAGCGACTCGTTCGGTGGAACTCGGCAGCGCCGTGGAGCAGTCGATCACCAGCGTGCCGGGCGCCAGCCCTTCGAGCACCCCGCCCGGTTCGAACAGCACCGCCTCCACCTGAGGCGAGCCGGTCACGCACAGGATCACCACCTCGGCGGCCTCGGCCACCTCGCGTCCGCTGCCCTTGGCCACCGCACCGGCGCCGAGCAGGTCTTCCACCGGCTGGTTGCCCGGATGATCCAGAAAGCAGAGCGCATGGCCACCGCGCAGAATGTTGGCGGCAATGCCGTGCCCCATCAGACCGACCCCGACCAGGCCGACCCGGCGTGATGCCTTCATGTCTCTCTCCTCTCGCTGTGAATCGTTCGTCTCAACCATGCCGGATCGCCACGGTCTTCAGCCGGGTGTAGCTGCGCAGCCCTTCGAAGCCCTTCTCGCGGCCGTGTCCGGAGCGTCCCACACCGCCGAACGGCAGCTCGATGCCGCCACCCGCGCCGTAGTTGTTGATGAACACCTGACCGCTGCGGATGCCCTTGGCCAGGCGCAGCTGACGGCCGCCGTCGCGGGTCCACACACCGGCACAGAGGCCGAAGTCGGTAGCATTGGCCAGGCGCAGTGCCTCGGCCTCGTCGCGAAAGAGCTGCACCGCCAGCACCGGGCCGAACAGTTCCTCACGCAGCACGGCATGGCCGGCGGGGATGTCGGTGAGTAGATGGGGCACCACGAAATGGCCGCCCACGGGGGCTCCGGCGGCCAGCTCACCCTTCGCCGCCACCCGCACGCCATCGGCCTGGGCGGCTTCCAGGCGTGCCTCCAGGCCGGCCTTCTGGCGGGCGTTGATCAAGGGGCCGCAGTCGGCGTTGGCTTCGCCGGCATCGCAGCGCAGCGCCGCGAAGCGCTCGACTAGCTCGCCCAGCACCGCCTCGGCACAGCTCGCCTCCAGCAGCAGGCGGCTGCCGGCCGAGCAGGTCTGGCCGGCATTCTGGATGATGGCGCGCACCACCGTGTCCAGCACTTGCGGCATGTCGGCATCGGCGAAGACGATCTGCGGCGACTTGCCACCCAGCTCCAGGGTCACCGGCACATGGTGCGCCGCGGCGGCCTGAGCCACCTGAGTGCCCGTGACGGGCGAGCCGGTGAAGGAGAGATGATCGATGGCCGGGTGCGAGGCCAGCGCCGCACCCGCCTCACGCCCCAGTCCCGGCACCACGTTGAGCACGCCGGGCGGCAGGCCCGCCTCGCAGGCCAGCTCGGCCAGGCGCAACACGCTCAGGCAGGCGTCTTCGGCGGGCTTGAGCACCACGCTGTTGCCGGTGGCCAGCGCCGCCGCCACGCAGCGTCCGAAGATCTGCGCCGGATAGTTCCAGGGGATGATCTGAGCGCACACACCATAGGGCTCGCGCAGGGTGAGCACGGCAAAGCCTTCGTCGAACGGTATCGTCTCGCCGTGCAGCTTGTCGGCTCCGCCGCCGTAGAAGCGGAAGTAGCGTGCGCAGGCGCGAATATCGGCCTCGGCCTGGGCCATCGGCTTGCCGGTGTCGGCGCACTCCAGTGCCGCCAGGTTGGCGTGGTCGGCATCGATGGCGTCGGCGAACTGCAGCAGCCACTCGCCGCGCCGCTTCGCACTCCAGCGCGCCCACTCGCCCAGGCTGCCGCTGAAGGCGCGACGCGCAGCGTCGACGGCCACCATCACCTCTTCGGCCTGGCAGCGGGCGATCTGGGCGATGGTCTGGCCGCTGGAGGGGGTCTCCACGTCGAGCAGCGCCTGGGTCGGCACCCATTCGCCGCCGATCAGGGCGTGTCGGGGCGGAATCACGGGTAGCACGGTCATACATCCTCCTTGTCGTTGTCGTTGTCGTTGTCTTTGTCCTTGAGATCGTTCCTCAGTAGACCAGTCTCACCAGACCCAGCGAGATCCACGGCATGTAGGTGATCGCTATCAGGCAGGCCAGCACCACCAGCACGAAGCGCACCAGCCAGGGCAGCATCTGATCGATGGAGATCTTGGCCACCGCACAGGCGGCGAACAGGTTCACGCCCAGCGGCGGGGTGATCATGCCCAGCGCCAGGTTGACCACCATGATCAGACCGAAATGCACCGGATGGACGCCGAACTGGATGGCGATCGGCGTCAGGATCGGCGCCAGCACCAGGATGGCGGCGGAAGTCTCTATGAACATGCCGACGATCAGCAGCAGCACGTTGACCGCCAGCAGGAAAGTCATGGGGCTGTCGAACACGCCGGTCACCCAACCGGCGATATGGCCCGGCAGGCCCGTCCGGCTGATCAGGAAGCTGAACAGCGAGGCCGCGGCGATGATCAGCATCACCGCGGCGGTGGAAATCACGCTCTGGCGCAGGATCGGCCACAGATCGGCCACCTTGAGCTCGCGATAGTAGAGCCCGCCCACCAGCAGGGCGTAGAACACTGCCACCGCCGAAGCCTCTGTGGGGGTGAATACGCCGCCGTAGATCCCGCCGATCACCACCACCGGCATCAGCAGCGCCGCCCAGGCGCGCTTGAACGAGATCACGAAGCTGGTGCTGTCCTTGTGGTCCTCCAGGCCGAAGCCGCGCACCTTGCAGAACAAATAGAGGAACAGGATCAAAGCAGTACCAATGAGCAGGCCCGGCCCTACCCCGGCCAGGAACAGCTGACCGATGGAGGTGTCGGTGCTTACGCCGAACAGGATCAGCGGGATCGACGGCGGGATCAGCACCCCGAGCTCCGCCGACGAGGCCTGGATCGAAGCCGCCAGCGGCTTGGGGTAGCCATGGCGCACCATGGCCGGAATCAGGATGGCGCCGATGGCGAAGGTGGTCGCCACGCTGGAGCCGGACACCGCGGCGAACATCATGCAGGTCAGCACGCAGGTCATCGCCAGCCCGCCCTGCACGCCGCCGACGATGGATTTGGCCAGGTCCACCAGGCGCTGGGAGATGCCGCCGGCCGCCATCAGATTGCCGGCGAGAATGAAGAACGGGATCGCCATCAGCGGGAACTTGTCGATGCCGATGAACATCTGCTGCGGCACCAGCAGCAGTGGCAGCCGGGTGAAGAACTCGATACCGATGATCGAGGCCAGCATGATCGACACGGCGATCGGCACGCCGAAGGCGAACAGGATGATCAATGACAGACCGATGACCAGGTTCATGAGCGCGGCCCTCCGCGTTCGACGTCCTCGGCGGTCTCGGGCATGGTACGGCGCAGATCGTGCATTTCCACCTCGGGTGAGGCTTCGTCCAGGTCGGGGCCCACAGCCTCGCGGCCAGTCAACTGGGCCAGCAGCCGGGCAACGACCGAGACGATGGCGAAACCGGCCCCGATGGGAATGGCGGCGTAGGCGTAGGCTATGGAGATGTTCATGCCCGACATGGTCTGGTTGGCAACGCGCCGGGTCATGAGAATGCCGTAGTGGACCAGCACCGCCAGCACCAGCAGGCAGCACAGCACGATGGCGATTTCGAGCACCAGCAGCAGACGCTGCGGCACCACCTTGTAGATCGCCTCCACGGCCATCATGTAGCCGCCACGGAAGGTCGCGGCGGCGGCCATGAACACGCACCAGATCATCGCCGTGCGCGCCGCCACCTCGGTCCAGGTGGAGGGCGCATTGAAAACGAAGCGGGTCAGCACCTGATAGAAGCTGAACGACACCGACACCACCAGCATGACCACCGCCACCAGCATGGCCAGGCGCGTCAGCTGACGTTCGAAACGAAGAAAGAAATCCACCATGGGCTCACGATTCCTGCCGACGCGCCCCCGCTATACACCGGGAGCGCAGTTGGGTAACTCAGCGTAGAGAAGTGCCCGCGCGACGCGGTGACACCGCACGGGCATTCACGCTCTTCTCAGCAGCTGGCCGCCTTCTCCTGGATCCTCTCCAGCATCTCGCTGCCGTGCTGGCGGGTGAAGATCTCGTAGGCCGGCTCGACCGCCTGCTGGAAGGGGCCGATGTCGATCTCGGTGTTGACCGTCATACCGTTGTCGCGCAGCAGGGCCACGCCCTCCTCCTCGAGCCGCGACACCTCGCCGCGAGTCGCCTCGGCCGAGGCACGGGCGGCTTCGTGGAACCACTCGCGCTCCTCGTCGCTGAGCCCGTCGAGCAACAGCGGCGAGCCCAGCACGGCGGCGGGGGAATAGACGTGCCCGGTAAGCGAGAGATGGTCCTGCACTTCCCAGAAGTTGGTGGCGACGATCACCGTGATGGGATTCTCCTGGCCATCCACCACACCCTGCTGCAGCGCCGTGAAGAGCTCCGGGAAGGCCATCGGAGTGGGCCGTGCACCCATCTGGCGGAAGGCCTCCTGGTGCACCTCGTTCTCCATGGTGCGCACCCGCAGTCCTTCGGCATCGCTGGGGCTGGTCACTTCGCGGCGGCTGTTGGTGAGGTGACGGAAGCCGTTCTCCGACCAGGCCAGGCCGACCAGGTCGTGCTGCCCCATCTTCTCCAGCAGCTCGCCGCCGAGCTCGCTGTCGAGCACGCAGCGGGCCTGATCGTAGCTCTCGAACAGGAACGGCAGGTCGAGCACGTAGGTCTCCGGCACGAAGTTGCCGAGCGGGCCGGTGGAGGTGATGACCACGTCCACGGTGCCGATCTGCAGGCCCTCGATCATCTCGCGCTCGCCGCCCAGCGCGCCGGAGGCGTATTCGGTGACCGTGAAGGCGCCGCCGCTGAGTTCTTCCAGGGTCTCCTTGAAGGCCTGGGCACCCACCGCATAGTGGGAGGTGGAAGAGAGGGTGTGACCCAGGCTGACCTCCTGGGCGGCCTGGGCATTGGCGACCAGAGCGGCGGCAGTGATGCCGCCGATGGCGGCGGTGAGGGCGTGGCGTACGAACTGCGTTTTCATTGTTGTGACCTCTTCGTCGTGAAACACCTCGGTTGTTGTCGGCGGCCTGTCGGCCGCGGCTATGTGCTCGCTATCGGCTGCGCTCCTCGATGAACGCCTTGACGATATCGTGCAGGCTGCGGTCGCCGGCGAAGCCCAGCTCCCGCGCCCGGCGGGTCTCGAAGCGTGCCGGCCAACTGGCGACGATCGCCTCGATACGCGGATCGGGCTCGTGGCGCACCCGCGCCAGCGCCTCCTCACCCGCGACCTGACGCAGGGAGTCGAGCATCTCGGCCACGCTGACCGTGATGCCCGGCAGCATGAAGGCGCGAAACGGTGCCAGCGCCTCACCCGACACCTCGGCGCCATGAATCAGCGCCTCGATCACCTTGGCCGGCGACATCACGAACAGCTCCAGGGAGGTGGCCACGGGACAGACGGCCTCCTCACCGTTGAGCGGCTCGCGCAGGATGCTGGAGGCGAAGCTCGAGGCGGCGGCGTTGGGTCGTCCCGGACGCACGATGATGGTCGGCAGACGCAGCACGCAGCCATCGATCAGGCCGCGTCGGCTGTAGTCGTTGATCAGCAGCTCGCACATCGCCTTCTGGGTGCCGTAGGAGTTCTGCGGCTGCAGCGCGGTCATGTCGTCGAGCACCGCGGGCAGCTCGCCGCCGTAGGCGGCAACCGAGCTCGCCATGATCAGACGGGTATTGGCCAGCCCCCGCTCGCGGCAGCCCTCCAGCAGTGCCCGGGTGGCATCGAAGTTGACCTCCATGCCGAGATCCAGGTCGGCCTCGGCGGCGCTGCTGACCACCGCGGCCAGGTGATACACGACCTGCGGACGCGCATCGAGCACTGCGTCCAGCGCACCGGGCTCGGTGATATCCAGCGCCAACCCTGCGACGTCGGCCGTGTCGCTGGGCGGGCACGGTGGCTCGACCTGATCGACCAGCGTCAGACGCTGAATGGCCTCACCTCTCAGCTCGCCGCGTGCCAGCAGCCGAGTAGCAAGACGCTGGCCGAGGAAACCGGCGCCGCCGGTAATGACGATGTGCATGTCTGGCATCCTGTCGTTGTGTTTGCCGTTGCGCTCAGACCATGAGCCCGTAGTCACGCCCCCAGCCCAATCCTTGCCGGGTGCCCGCCGCGGGCCGGTACTCGCAGCCGATCCAACCCTGGTAGCCGAGCCGCTCCAGCCGCTCGAAGAGGGCGGGATAGTGCACCTCGCCGACGTCCGGTTCGTGGCGCTCCGGTACGCCGGCGATCTGGATATGTGCAATGGCGGTGAACTGCCGTTCCAGATGACGGATCAGATCGCCCTCCATGACCTGGCAGTGATAGAGATCGAACTGCAGACGCAGGCTGCCGTTGGCCCCGACCTGCTCGAGCACCGCCATGGCCTGGGCCTGGCGCGAGAGGAAGTAGCCCGGCATGTCGCGGGTGTTGATCGGCTCGATCAGCACCTGGCGCCCCACCTTGGCCGCCTCGGCGGCGGCGAAGCGCAGGTTGCTCACGTAGGTAGCATGGTGGCGCGCCCGCGTCTCGGCATCGGCGCCGACCGGCAGCAGCCCGGCCATGGCGTGCACGCGGGGGCAGTCGAGGGCTTCGGCGTAGCGCAACGCCTCGACCACGCCGTCGCGAAATTCCGCCTCACGCCCGGGCAGACTGGCCAGACCGCGCTCGCCGGCCTCCCAGTTCCCCGGCGGCATGTTGAACAGCACCTGCTCGACGCCGGCTTCGCGCAGCGCACCAGCCAGCTCCTCGGGAGCGTAGGCATAGGGGAACAGGTACTCCACGCCGCGAAAGCCCGCCGCCGCAGCCGCCTGGAAGCGGTCGAGGAAGTCGTGCTCGGTGAACAGCATGCTGAGATTGGCGGCCAGTCGAATCATGTTTCGCGTCTCGTGTTCTTGGGTCGTGGGACGGCATCAGTCACGGGGAAAACGGGCCTCCAGTTCGGCAACCTGCTCGGGCGTCAGTCCGCGCGGATTATGGCCGCGCAGCAGCAGGTAGAGCTTGGCGGTCTCCTCCAGCTCCTCGGTGGCGTAGACCGCCGCCTCCAGGTTCTTGCCCGCCACCACCGGGCCATGGTTGGCCAGCAGCACAGCGCTGTGCTTGCCGGCCAGGCCGCGCACGGCATCTCCCAGCGCCGGGTCTCCCGGCACGTGATAGGGCACCAGGGGCAGGCGCCCCACCCGCATCACGTAGTAAGCGGTGAGCGGCGGGATGCAGTCGCAGGGGTCGACGTCGGGCAGGCAGGAGACCGCCACCGAATGGGTCGAGTGCAGATGCACGATGGCACCGGCACGAGGGCGCTCGGCGTACATCGCCATGTGCAGGAAGTGCTCCTTGGTCGGGGCGTCGCCGTCGAGCAGGCAGCCGTCGCGGTCGAGGCGCGAGATCCGTGCCGGATCGAGCCGGCCCAGGCAGGCGTTGGTCGGCGTCATCAGCCAGCCGCCATCGTCCAGGCGTACGCTGATGTTGCCGCTCGAACCCATGGTCAGACCGCGATCGAACAGCGACTTGCCGAGCGTGGCGATCTGCTCGCGCAGGCGATGGCAATCGGCCGTGCTCATGTCACACCTCCGCTGTCGCCGACGGTTGGCAGCACCTCGAAGGCGCGCAGGAAGAAATCCTCGCCGCCGAAGTTGCCCGACTTCAGCGCCAGCGACAGCGGCGCCTGGCGGCCGGCCAGCATGGCCTGGGTCCAGGGTACGCCGGGGTCGATCTGCTCGCCGATGCGCAGGGCGCAGACACCCAGCGCCGACACCACGGCACCGGAGCTCTCGCCGCCCGCCACCACCAGGCGTCCCACGCCCTCGTCGACCAGCCGTCGGGCGAGTTCGCCCAGCGCCTTCTCCACCAGTTCGCCGGCCCGTTCGCGTCCCAGCATCTGCTGCACCCGGCGCACCCGCTCGGCATCAGCCGAGGCGTAGATCAGCACCGGGCGGCCACCGGCCAGGTGTCGGCGAGCGAAGGCCAGCGCCCGCTCCAGATGGTCGGGCCCTTCGGCCAATGAGGCCGGATCGAGAGCAAAGCCGGGAAAGCGCGTGAGAAAGGCGTCGACCTGGGCCAGGGTGGCCCGCGAGCAGCTACCCGACAGCACCAGAGCACTGCCCGACGCCGGCAGCAACGCCCCCGCCGCCGCGATCTCGCCCAGCCAGCCGCGCCGGCGGTACGCGGCGGGCAGCGTCTGCCCCAGCCCCGAGCCGCCGGTGACCAGCGGCAGGTCGGCCGTCGCCTCGGCCAACACGGCCAGGTCGCGCTCGTCGAGAGTGTCGCAGATCGCCTGGCGTACGCCCTGCCCGGCCAGTTCGTCGAGCCGTGCCCGGGCGGCCTCGGCGCCCTGAGCCAGCGTCGGCCACGGCAGCAGCCCTACGGGGTGCCGGCTCTGGCGCGCCAGCACGCGGACCAGATCGGCGTCGTGCATCGGGTTGAGCGGGTGGTGCTGCATGCCGCTTTCGTTGAGCAGCCGGTCGCCGACGAACAGATGGCCCTGATAGACGGTGCGACCGTTGGCCGGAAAGGCCGGCACCATGACGCTCAGCTGCGCGTCGAGGCGTTCCAGCAGCGCCTCGCCGACCGGGCCGATGTTGCCGGCCTCGGTGGAGTCGAAGGTGGAGCAGTACTTGAAGAAGAGCTGGCGGGCGCCCTCGCCGCGCAGCCACTCCAGCGCCGCCAGCGAATCGCGTATGGCCTCGTCGGCCGGGCAGGAGCGCGACTTCAGCGCCACCACCACCGCATCGATCCGCTTTGCGTCCTCGACCAGCTCGGCCAGGGGGCGCTCGGGCACGCCGATCAGCTGCACGCAGCGCATGCCGCCACGCACCAGGTTGTTGGCCAGGTCGGTGGCCCCGGTGAAGTCGTCGGCAATGGCGCCCAGCACGATCGCCATGCTCACGCCCTCTCGTCGTTGGCCGCCTCGGGCAGGGCAATGCCCGAGAGACGCTGGTAGACCTTGATCACCGCCGCGTCGTCCTCGCGGCCGAAACCGGCGCCCTTGGCGGCGGTGAACTGCTGCAGAGCGCTGGCGGCGATGGGCGTGGGTATGGCCAGCTCGCGGCCGGTCTCGTGGACGATGTTGAGATCCTTGACGAAGATATCCACCGCCGAGAGCGGGGTATAGTCGCCCTCGAGAATGTGCGGCACGCGGTTCTCGAACATCCAGGAGTTGCCGGCGGATTGGGTGATCACCTCATACACGCGGCGCGGCTCCAGTCCCATGCGGACGCCCAGCGCCACCGCTTCGGCAGCGGCGGCGATATGCACGCCGGCCAGCAGCTGGTTGACCAACTTCATGCTGGAGCCGATGCCCGGCGAAGCGCCCAGACGATGCACGGTCTCGGCCATGGCATCGAGCACCGGGCCGGCCTTGTCGAAGGCCTCGGCGCTGCCGGAGGCCATCACTGAGAGCCGCCCTGCCCGCGCCTTGGCCGCCCCGCCGCTGATCGGCGCGTCGAGCATCAGCAGGCCGCGTTCGGCCAGCCGGGCGCCCAGTCCTTCGGCCAGACTCGGCGCCACGGTGGCGCACTGGATCACCAGCGCGCCCGGCGCCAGAGCGTGGGCGAGCCCGTTCTCGCCGAACAGCACCTGCTCGACCTGGGTGGCATTGACCACCACGACCAGCACCACGTCGCACTGCGTGGCAAGCTTGGCGGGCGTCGTCACGCAGCGCCCACCGGCCTGCTCGAAGGCACGGCAGGCCGATTCGGCCACGTCGCAGCCGACCACCGTCAGGCCACGCTCGTGCAGCGCCGTTGCCGTACCCAGGCCCATGGTGCCCAGGCCGATGACGCCCACTCTTGGAGTCGTACCGTCGCTCACCGCCGCTCTCCCCGTTCGTCTGTTCGTCTTGTCTATTGCCTTTCCGTTCTACCCGCTCGGCGACCGCTGCTTCCGGTGTCGTTTTTATGCTGGCTGAATTCGTTATGTTAGCGCTATCATGTTAGCGCTAACATCGTTGTAGTAGATTCACCGACTCGCAGCAAGGGGCGGCCAGGAGGATACGACCATTGTCTAACGATGCGCCCAACTCGCGTCGACGACGCAGCACCGAGCAGCCCACGCTCAAGCAGGTAGCCGATGCCGCCGGCGTTTCGGCCATCACCGCTTCACGCGCGCTGAATCGCCCCGATCAGGTCAACGAACTCACCCGTGCACGGGTTCTCGAGGCCGTGGAGCGCCTGGGCTACGTACCCAATCTGGTGGCCGGCAGCCTGGCATCGGCCCGCTCACGCTTCATTGCCGTCATCGTGCCTTCACTGGCCAACAGCGTGTTCATCGAAGTGATCCAGGGGCTGCAGGAAACCTTCGAGGCCCAGGGCTACCAGATCCTGCTGGGCAATACCGAGTACGACCTGGAGCGGGAATACCAGCTGATTCGCACCTTCCTCGGCTGGTCCTGCTCGGCGTTGGTCACTGCGGGGCTGCGCCACAACGAGGCCTGCCGCACCCTGCTCGCCAACTGCGACAAGCCGATCATGGAGGTCATGGAGCTGGGCGAGGCGCTGGATCTCAACGTGGGGCTGGACCATACCGAAGCCGGCCGCTGCATGGCCCGTCACCTGCTCGAGCGGGGCCATCGCCAGGCGCTCTTCATCGGCGCACGACTGGCCGGCGACTATCGCGCCGGGATGCGCTACGAAGGCCATCGTGAAGTATTCGAGCAGGCCGGCCTCGCCGCACCGCTGCTCGAACTCGAACGGGGCGGGCTCGCCGCACCGCTGCTCGAACTCGAACGGGGCGGGCTCGACGCCGGTGCTACCGGGCTGGAGCGGGCGCTCGCCGAGCACCCCGGCATCGGGGCGATCCACTTCGCCAACGACGACCTGGCCACCGGCGCCCTGCTCCACGCCCAGCGCCTGGGCCTCACGGTGCCGCAAAGAATTGCTATCGCCGGCTTCAACGGGCTGCCCATCGGCCAGCACATCACCCCGCGCCTGACTACCATTCGCTCCCCGCGCCAGGCCATGGGCGAACTCGCCGCCACGGCGGTGATTCGCCGCCTCGAGGGCCAGCGCGTAGTACGCCGACAGCACGACGTGGGCTTCGAGCTGCTGGTGGGAGATAGCACCTGAGACCACACCGCGTCGCCACTTGGTCAATGCAGTAGGGGCAGCCTATGCTGAAGCCACGTTTCCGTGCAGGCAGCCCGCATGTCCCGCAAGGTGCTTCTCGTTCTCGCCGCTCTGGTGACACTCGCCCTGCTGGGCTTCCTCTGGGGCTGGCTGGCCGCGCACGACCTGTTCGACGCCAACACCCTCTTCACCCTGCTACAAGGCTCGCTGGCCTGGCGCGATGCGGCCTGGGCCGGCGTGGTGGTGGTGGCGGCCTTTCTCGCCGCCTCGCTGACCCTGTTCCCGCTGAGCGTGCTGGTCGTGCTGGCGGGCCTGATGTTCGGCCCGTGGTGGGGATTTTTCTATTCGCTGATCGGCACACTGGTCGGCTCGATAGCGACCTACTGGCTGGGTCGCAGGCTCGGGCGCGATGCCCTGCTGTACTATGGCGGCACGCGCCTGATCAACATGTCGCGCTATCTGGCCGGGCACGGGATACGCACCATGACCGTGCTCAACCTGCTGCCCCTGGCCCCCTTCACCCTCACCAATCTGCTGGCCGGCGCTTTCCACATCCGCTTTCGCGATTACATGCTCGGCACCTTCATCGGCGCCACGCCGGGGCTGGCCGGCATCATCCTGCTCAGCAGCCAGCTCGGCACCCTGCTGACCGCCGAGGACCGCCGCGAGCTGGCCTGGGCGGCCGCCGGCATCGTTCTCGCCCTGGCGCTGCTTTACGGACTCAAGCGTTATGCGGATGCGCGACAGCGCCGCCGCCGCGCCTGACCCCCGGTTGTCCGGCGCCGGGCATAGGCGGCACCCGCTCAGGCATCCGCTCCTCGAGAAACGCCACGAAGGCACGCAGGCGTGCCGGCACGTGACGACGCTGCTGATAGACGGCGTGGAAGTCGGCCGAGATGCCCCGCCACTGCGGCAGCAGCTCGACCAGCTTGCCGCTGGCCAGGTGCTCATGCACGTCCCACCAGGAGCGCAGCGCCACACCGTGGCCATCGAGCGCCATCTGCACGATCACTTCGCCGTCGTTGCTGGCCAGGGGGCCCGCTATCTTGACCGCCTGCTCGCGCAGCGGGTCGTCGCGGTGCTGAAAGCGCCACACGGCGTAGTCGCTGTCGTTCTCGCGCAGGATCAGACAGGGGTGTGCGGCAAGTTCCGCCGGGGTCGTCAGCGCTGCCATGCGCGCCATGTAGCCGGGGGCGGCACATAGCACCCGCCGGTTGGCCAGAATGCGCCGCGCCACCAGGCGCGAGTCGGGCGGTTCACCGACGCGAATGCCGACGTCGAAGCCCTGCTCGCCGAGGCTCAGCGGATAGTTGGTGAGCTCCAGCACGCCCTCGACGCCGGGATTGAGGGTACAGAACACCGACAGCAGCGGCGCCACGTGGCGGCGGCCGAAGCCGAAGGTGGCGTTCACCTTGAGCGGCCCCGAGAGTGCCGCCTGCTGTTCGCCGAGGGCCTCTTCCAGCTCGGAGAGCTCTTCGAGGATCGCCGAGCCACGGGTGAGATAGCGCTCCCCTTCGGCAGTCAGCGTCAGGCGCCGCGTGGTGCGGCTGGCCAGCTCGACGCCCAGGCGCGCCTCGAGCTGCTTGAGGCGCTTGCTCACCGCCGACAGCGAGAGACCCAGCTCCCGCGCCGTGGCCGTCAGGCTACCCGCCAGGGCCAGCTGGCGGAAGAAAACCAGGTCGTCGAGCTGAGCCATACGACTCTCCACTTTCAGTCAACAATACATTTCCATATAGCCTGATTATTCTCACCAAGCCAAGGGCTAGACTGGGGACAGCCAAAGATTCGGAGGAAACACTCATGTTCGAGGGATTCCGCACGTTCGACATCGCCTGCGGCGACATCAACATCCATGGCCGCATCGGCGGCTCGGGACCACCGCTGCTGCTGCTCCACGGTCACCCCCAGAGTCATGTGATCTGGCACCGTCTGGCCGAACCGCTGGCAAGCCGCTTCACGGTGGTGGCCACCGACCTGCGTGGCTATGGCGATTCGTCCAAGCCACCCGGCGAGCCGGATCACGCCAACTACAGCAAGCGCGCCATGGCCGAGGATCAGGTCGCGGTGATGCGTGAGCTGGGCTTCGAACGCTTCTTGCTGTGCGGCCACGACCGCGGTGGACGCGTCGCCCACCGCCTGGTCATGGATCACCCGGACAGGGTGGAAAAGCTGATGCTGCTCGATATTGCCCCCACGCTTGCTATGTACGAGCAAACCGACCGTACCTTCGCCACCGCCTACTTCCACTGGTTCTTTCTGATCCAGCCCTCGCCGCTGCCGGAAACCCTGATCGAGGCTTCACCCAACGACTACATCATCCGCACCATGGGCGGGCGGCATGCCAGCCTCGACGCCTTCGATCCGGCAGCCATCGCCGAGTACCAGCGCTGCCTGGCCCAGCCCGGCGCCGCCCATGCCCTGTGCGAGGACTATCGCGCCTCGAACGCCATCGACCTGGAACACGACCGCGCCGACCGTGAAGCGGGACGCCGTATCGCCTGCCCGGTCAGCGTGCTGTGGGGCAAGCACGGCATCATCGAGCGTTGCTTCGACCCACTGGCGGAATGGCGTGCCGTGGCCGAACGGGTCGAGGGCGAGGCCCTGCCCTGCGGCCATTACATCCCCGAGGAGGCGCCAGAGGCCCTGCTCGACCGTATCAACCATTTCATGACCCACGCCTGACCAACACCACCCGAGGAACCCACCATGACCCATCGTATCGCTGTCATTCCCGGCGACGGCATCGGCAACGAAGTGATGCCGGAAGGCCTGCGCGTGCTCGAAGCCGTTGCCAAGCGCTTCGACATCGACCTCTCCTTCGAACACTTCGACTTCGCCTGCTGCGACTACTACGCCAAGCACGGCAAGATGATGCCCGACGACTGGTTCGAGCAGCTCAAGGACTTCGACGCCATCTTCTACGGCGCGGTGGGCTGGCCCGACACGGTACCGGATCACATCTCGCTGTGGGGCTCGCTGCTGCAGTTCCGCCGTCAGTTCGACCAGTACATAAACCTGCGTCCGTGCAAGCTGCTGCCAGGGATCAAGAGTCCGCTGGCCGACCGCAAGCCCGGCGACATCGACTTCTACGTGGTGCGCGAGAACACCGAGGGCGAGTACTCCAGCGTCGGCGGCAAGATGTTCGAGGGCACCGAGCGTGAGGTGGTGATCCAGGAGACGGTGATGACCCGTCACGGTACCGACCGGGTGCTCAAGTTCGCCTTCGAGCTGGCCCAGAGCCGGCCGCGGAAGAAGCTCACCTCGGCCACCAAGTCCAACGGCATCGCCATCACCATGCCGTGGTGGGACGAGCGGGTCGTGGCCATGTCGGGCAACTATCCCGAGGTCAGCGTCGACAAGTTCCACATCGACATCCTCACCGCCAACTTCGTCATGCATCCCGACTGGTTCGACGTGGTGGTGGCCAGTAACCTGTTCGGCGACATCCTCTCCGACCTGGGCCCGGCCTGTACCGGTACCATCGGTGTGGCGCCCTCGGCCAACATCAACCCCGAGGGCACCTTCCCCAGCCTGTTCGAGCCGGTCCACGGCAGCGCTCCGGACATCGCCGGCAAGGGCATCGCCAACCCCATCGGCCAGATCTGGTCCGGCGCCATGATGCTCGAGCATCTGGGCCACAAGGAGGCCGCCGACGCCATCATCGACGCCTTCGAGGCGGTACTGACGGAGGCCAACCCTGCCGTGCTGACGCCGGACATTCGCGGCCAGGGCAATACCCAGACACTGGGCCAGGCCATTGCCGAGCGGGTTGCCAGGTAGCAACACGGCCTCTCCCCGCCCCAGCCGGACATCGTTCGGCTGGGGCCATCAGAAACAAACACTCTCCCGCGTAACCCCTCGCTTTGTTTTAGTAACCTCCCGGTAAGTCCTGGCCTTGGCCGCCGATACCTCGTCTAGCCTGATGAGTGCAAGCTCGAGAGGGCAACGCGCAACAAAAGGAGGCACGGCATGAAAAGGACAGCAATTGCCATTGCAGTAGGCGCCCTGAGCACCGGTCTCAGCCACGGCGTCCTTGCCCAGGACGTCCAGGACGAGGATCCGCAGCACCATTTGGGCGAACCGCAGCAGATGACCGATGAGGACGCCCAGGGCCAGGAGCAGTTCGACGAAGAGCAGGCGGGCGAACCGGGCGAGACCGGCTTCGATCCCCATGGTCAGGGCCAGCAGCCATACCCTGACGACAACGAATTCGACAACGACGAGTTCGAGAATACAGAGTTCGAGGACGAGGAAGAGGAGATCGGCACTGCCGACGATACCGATGATGACGACGGTCTGGATGAGGATACCCAGGTAGAAGCCAGTCCGGGCGAGACCGACGTCGAGGTCGACCAGGAGCCGGCCGAGATTGAGGTCGAGCAGGAGCCGCCTGAAGTCACCGTCGAGCAGCAATCGCCCGATGTCACCATCGAGCAGCCCGAGCCCGACGTCGAAGTCGATCAGGCCGAGCCGGATGTGACCGTCGAGCAGGAAGGCGAAGCAGACGTTCAGGTCGAGGAGGCCGAGGACGCCAGTGCCGAGATCCGCCAGCAGGACGACGAGGCCACCGACGAAGAGCGCGACCAGGACGGCATGTTCGATGACGACCAGAACGGCCAGGATCAGGTCACACAGGATCAGGTCGACCAGCAGCAGATGGACATGCAGGTCAGCGATCTCGAAGGTCGCGACATCGTTACCCAGGACGGCGATGAAGTGGGTGACGTCGAGCGAGTGGTGCGCGACACCCAAAGCAACGAAACCTACGTGATCGTCAGCGAGGGCGGCTTCCTCGGCTTTGGCGGCGACGAAGCGGCCTACCCGATCGAAAACCTGGAGATTCGCTCCGAAGGCGAACTGATCCTGCAATCACAGAGCGGTGAGCGCTCCGTCGACGATTTCGAACAGGACAATCTCGAAGAGCTGGACGGTGATGAGCGACTGATGGAAGACGATCAGAACATGAACTGATCCAATCGCCCGGCATCGGCCACCGAGCCGAAACCGATAAGGCGCGGCCCAGGCCGCGCCTTCTTGTTACCGTTTTAAATGCCTGCTGATGGCCAGTCTCACGCGGCCAGCTTGGCCGCCTCTATCTCATGCGGCCAGCTTGGCCGCCACCTGGGCAACGCTGCGCCCCTGCAGCCTGGCCAGCTCCAGCTCGTGCTCGGTGGGCTGGCGCGAGCCATCCGCCCCGGCTAGCGTCGAGGCACCGTAGGGCGAGCCGCCCTGAACGCTGGAGATGTCGAACTGCGACTCGAGCCCGTAGCCCACCGGCAGAATCAGCATGCCCTGGTGGGCCAGGGTGGTCCACGACGTGAGAATGGTGGTTTCGTTGCCGCCGCCGGTGCCGGTCGAGGTGAACACGCTGCCCACCTTGCCACGCAGCGCCCCCTTGGCCCACAGGCCTCCGGTCTGGTCGAGGAAGTTGCGCATCTGCCCGGTCATGTTGCCGAAGCGGGTCGGGGTGCCGAAGATCACCGCATCGTAATCGGCCAGTTCCTGGGGCGTGGCCTCCGGCGTGTCGAAGGTCTTGCCGCCCGCCTTGGCAAAGGTTTCAGGGTCCATGGTTTCGGGTACGCGCTTGACGTCGACCTCCACGCCATCGACCTGCCTGGCTCCCTCGGCGACGGCTTGGGCCATGGTGTGGATATGGCCATACATCGAATGGTAGAGCACGAGTACCTTGGTCATCGTTCACCTCCTGTACATGAGCGCTAGGGAAACGACATCAGCCAAGCTGATGACAATCGTCAGCGTAGAAGGCAGGGCGGTGAAGAAAAGCAAAGCTTTTAGCACGTCAGGTTCGATTTCATCGACCGGTGCGCTGCCAGACACCAGCCAGCACGCTCACCTTCCCGGCCGCCAGGTTGTCGCGCAGGTTGCGCCCCATCAAGGCAAAATCATCGCCGAAGATCAGCGCCGGCCCCGGCAGCGCCCGCGCCGCTTTCTGCGTGCCGCTTTCGCGCTCTGCCCTGGTCTCGCGCCAGCTCAGGGCGGCCTGCGTCACGTCCTCGATGGCGAGCGGCTCGAAGCCCGCCAGGGCCAGGGCCCGCTCCAGCTGCTCACGGCTGCGCAAATGGCTGTTGGCGGGAGTGCGCGCCCAGGGTACGGGCAGCGCCAGCGGCTCGGGATTGTCGCCGACCACCACCTCGTGCAGCAGCACCCGCCCGCCGGACCCCAGCAAACGCCGCCACTCGGCCAGCACCCGCGGCACCTGGGGCATGTTCATCAGCGCATGCTGACACCAAATCAAGTCGAAGCTGCCCGTCGCCAGCGGCACGTTGGCGGCATCGCCACACACGAAGCGGGTGCGCCCAGCCAGTCCGGTCGCGCTGCTCAACCAGCGCGCCACCTCGACGAAGGCGGCAGTGATATCGATGCCCACCACATCGCAGTCGTACTCGGCGGCCAGCAGACGGCTGGCGCCACCGGTACCGCAGCCGACGTCGAGCACCCGCTCGCCGCCCTGCACTTTCCCCCTCTCTGCCAGAGCGCGACTGGCGCTGCGCCCACCGAGATGCAGCTGGTCGATGCCGGCGATGGCGTCGACACTCAGGCATTCGGGATCCCGCCCCGCAGCCAGAAAAGCTTCGCGCAGGCGTGCCTGCAGGGGGTGGCCTTGGCTGGCGCTGGCCGCATCGTAGTGTTCGTCGAGACGGCCACCATGGCCGAGCGAAGCGTTACCCTGGGCAGTTGGCATGGCGGGCTCCTCGCCGTCAAAATGGTTCAGGCAGCTTAGTCGCTGCCCGCCCGCGCCCCCATTGGGCAAAGGTCGGCACGCAGGGGTCGTTTTCAATATCGCACCTGGGCTTTCACTAGCCCGACGCCCGTGCTTGAGATAATGCCCCGTCCGCAGGAAGGTAAGCGAGGACCCACAGCCCTGGACGCAGCATGTTGTCGGAATGGATCGAACTCAACCTCGAAAATGCCTGCCCCGCGTCACACAGCGGTCGCCTGCGCGGCGGTCGCTATACGCTTCTCGCACCGGGTATCCTCGAGCTGACGCCTACCGAATGCCGCGAGACGGCGCGCGCCTGCGTGTTCTCGGTGGGCATCCACGGCAACGAAACGGCCCCCATCGAGTTGCTCGGCAGCTGCCTGGCCCGCATCGAAGCGGGGCTGCTGCCGCTGGGTGCCCCGGTGCTGGTGATCCTGGGCAATCTCGAGGCCATCCGCCGCGCTGAGCGCTACGTGAACACCAATCTCAACCGCCTGTTTCGTCGCGATCTTGACGAGACCGGCATGGAGCCGGACCGCGCCCGACAGCTGATGAGCGTCGTGGACGATTTCTACGCCCGTCATTCCGGTCGCGAGCGACTGCACTACGACCTGCACACGGCGATCCGCGACAGCCGCTTCCCGCGCTTCGTGGTCGAGCCCTTCGCCGATACCCCGATCCGCCCCGAGCAGTGGCGCTGGCTGGCTGAGGCCGGCATCCAGGCGGTGCTGCACCAGCACCGGCACAGTTGGACCTTTTCCCACTACTCCAAGCATTACCATCAGGCCCAAGCCTTCACCCTGGAGCTGGGGCGCGCCCTGCCCTTCGGCCACAACGATCTGGCTGCCCTGGCCCCCATGGCACGTCTTCTCGAAGCCCTGCTGGAAGGGCGCGAGCCGCGAGGCGCCGACCCGACACGTATGACGTTCTTCCGCGTCGCCCATGAGCTGATGCGGCAGTCACAGGACTTCCGCCTGTGCTTTCCCGACGACACGCCGAACTTCACCGAATTCGCTCCCGGCACGCGGCTCGCCGAAGATGCCAGCGCCGGCCCTTGCATCGTCCAGGACGAACCGCTGAGCGTGGTCTTCCCCAACGCGGCGGTGGAGCTCGGCGCCCGCGCCGCCCTGCTGGCCCGCCCTGTCACGCCGCCCGGCTAGCAACAGGGAAAAAGACCCCAAGCCCCAAACGCTTCAGAAATATTTTTTGCGATACAACAATAATCAGGAGCCTTTTGATGCTTTCCTTGTCTCACTTCCTCGACCATCGTCGCATGACGCGGGCTTTGCCTCCCTCTGCCCAAAGCCCTCAGGCCTGTTAGAATCGCCCCTTTTTCGTGCCTGCCCGATTGAACCGGCCCGTCGCCACCGGCGACCCGTCCCGACCTGGAGCCCGTCCCATGGCCGATACCCCGATTCCACTCGAAGTGCGCAACATCAAGAAGCGCTTCGGCGACACCGAAGTCCTCAAGGGCCTCTCCCTCGAGGCCCGCAAGGGCGACGTGATCACCCTGATAGGAGCCTCCGGCTCCGGCAAGAGCACCTTCCTGCGCTGCATGAACCTGCTGGAGCAGCCCGACGAGGGCGACCTGATCGTGCACGGTGAGGAGATCCGCTTCAAGCACACCAAACACGGTCGCGAACCCGCCGACTGGAAGCAGGTGGTGCGCATGCGCGCGCGGCTTTCCATGGTGTTCCAGAGCTTCAACCTGTGGTCGCACATGACGCTGCTGGAGAACATCATCGAGGCCCCGGTTCACGTGCTCGGTAAATCCAAGAAAGAGGCCCTCGAGCACGCCCGCGCCCTGCTCGAGCGGGTCGGCCTGACCGCCCGGGCGGACGCCTATCCGGCGCAGATGTCCGGCGGCCAGCAGCAGCGCGGCGCCATTGCCCGGGCGCTGGCCATGGATCCCGAAGTGATGCTGTTCGACGAGCCCACCTCGGCGCTCGACCCGGAGCTGGTCGGCGACGTGCTCAAGGTAATGCGCGACCTGGCCGAGGAAGGCCGCACGATGGTGGTGGTGACCCATGAGATGGGCTTCGCCCGCGACGTCTCCAGCCAGGTCATCTACCTGCACCAGGGCCTCGTCGAAGAAGCCGGCCCGCCCCAGGAGGTACTGGTCAATCCCACCTCACCCCGGCTCAAGCAGTTCCTGGCGCCGAAGTATTGAGGGTTCCCGCATGATCGATCTACATGGCTACGGGCCGCGACTGCTGGAAGGTGCCGGCGTCACCCTCCAGCTCGCCGTGCTGTCGCTGATTCTCGCCCTGATACTGGGACTGCTCACTGCCAGCGCCAAGATGTCGCGCAACTGGCTGCTGCACAAGGTGGCCACGCTCTACACCACAGTGATTCGTGGCGTTCCCGACCTGGTTCTGATGCTGCTGCTGTTCTTCGGCGGCCAGATGGCGCTCAACGTCGCCACCGATGCCATCTACGACCGCTTCGGGGTGGACTGGTACATCAACCTCAACGCCTTCGCCGCCGGGGTGCTCACCATCGGTTTCATCTTCGGCGCCTACATGGGCGAGACCTTCCGCGGCGCCTTCATGGCCGTGGAGCACGGCCAGATCGAGGCCGGCAAGGCCTACGGCATGAGCCCCTGGCTGGTGTTCCGGCGCATCCGCTTCCCGCAGATGATGCGCCACGCCCTGCCGGGCATCTCCAACAACTGGATGGTACTGCTCAAGACCACCGCGCTGGTCTCGGTGATCGGGCTCTCGGACATGGTGCGCGTGGCCGCCGAAGCCTCCCGCGCCACCCACGAGCCGTTCACCTTCCTGATCCCGGTGGCCGCCGCCTATCTGCTCATTGCCAGCGTGTCGGAGTGGATGTTCGCTCGACTGCAGAAGCGCTACAACGTCGGCTTCGGAGGGCACTGAGATGACAGAACTGACCTGGCTCAACGAGCTGCTCGCCGGCAACCGCATCTTCACCCCGCAGACCATCGGCTATTACTGGGACGGGCTGGTGCTCACCACCCAACTGGTGTTCCTGTCGCTGGTCGCCGGCTTGGTGCTGGCGATACCGCTGGCCATCGGGCGCAGCTCGAGCCGTCGCTGGATCAGCCTGCCGATCTACGTCTACACCTATGTGTTCCGCGGCACGCCGCTGCTGATCCAGCTCTACATCATCTACTACGGCGTGGTGTTCTTCGACGGCATCCAGCAGACCTTTCTCTGGCCGCTCCTGCGCGAGGCCTTCTACCCGGCACTGATCGCCTTCACCCTCAACACGGCGGCCTACAGCACCGAGATCTTCCGCGGCGCGATCAAGGCCACCCCGCGGGGCGAAATCGAAGCGGCCAAGGCCTACGGCATGTCGCAGGGGCTGATGATGCGGCGCATCGTGCTGCCCAGCGCCTTCCGCCGCGCCCTGCCGGCCTACGGCAACGAGGTGATCTTCATGCTGCATGCCAGCGCCATCGCCAGCGTGGTGACGCTGATGGACATCACCGGCGCGGCACGCTTCGTCTATGCGCGCTTCTATGCGCCGTTCGAGGCCTTCCTGTTCGCGGCGGCGATCTACCTCTGCCTGACCTTCGCCATCCTCTACTTCTTCCGCTATCTGGAGAAAAGGCTGTTGGCACACCTCAAGCCCCAGAGCGGCAATTGAACAACGTCAAACAGGCGTTGGAAAAAGCTCACCCCGGGGCTTTCGACCCCGGCGTGGCTGCGCTAAATTCAGGCGCGACGTCACCGAAACGGTGCCGAACGAAAACAAAGGGAAACGAAACATGAAAAAACTGCTGACAGTATCCCTGCTGGGTGTGGCCCTCGCAGCCGGTACCGCCCAGGCCCGCGATTACGATCACGTGCGCTTCGGCGTCGACGTACCCTACGAGCCGATGGAGTACCGCACGCCAGATGGCGAGCTGACCGGTTTCGACATCGACCTGGGCAACGCCCTGTGCGCCGAGATGGGCATCACCTGCGAGTGGATCGAGCAGGAGTGGGACGGCATCATCCCCGGCCTGCTGGCGCGCAATTACGACGCCATCATGTCCTCGATGACCATCAACGACGAGCGCCGCCAGACCCTGCTCTTCTCCGATCCCTACATCACCATTCCGGGTGCCTGGTTCGCCCCCGCCGGTAGCGATGTCGAAGAGATCAACGAAGAGACCCTGGCCGGCAAGAGCATCGGCGTGCAGCGTGGTACCACCTTCGACAGCTACGTCACCGACAACTACGGCCGCGTAGCCAACGTCAGCCGCTACTCCACCGCCGATGACATGGTGCTCGACCTCCAGGCCCAGCGTCTGGACCTCGTCTTCCTGGAGTTCATCGTCGGCCAGGCCACCCTGCTCGACAACCACAGAGGTGAGTTCGAGGTGGTCGGCGAGATGGTCACCGAGCCGGAAGAGTACTTCGGCGAAGGCTTCGGCATCGCCTTCCGTCCGCGTGACGAGGCTCTGGCCCAGCGCTTCAACGAGGCCCTGGCCACGCTGAAGGAAGACGGCACCTACGACGAGATCTACCAGCGCTATTTCGGCGAAGAGTAAGCTCGGCGACGAGCAGGTCAAGCGAAGTACCGTCGCTATTGCGCCGCGCCACTGGGGCGCGGCGCCCTCCGATCACTATAACAACAAGGGATTGTCATGAAGAAAGCCTTCATCGCCTCGCTGACCGGCATCGTGCTGGTTTTCGGCCAGGCCCATGCCCGTGACAGCTACGATCACGTCCGCTTCGGCGTCGACGTGCCCTACGAGCCAATGCAGTACCGCACCCCGGCTGGCGAGCTGACCGGCTTCGACATCGACCTGGGCAATGCTCTGTGCGAACAGATGGGCATCACCTGCGAGTGGATCGAGCAGCAGTGGGACGGCATCATTCCCGGGCTGATGGCGCGCAACTACGACGCCATCATGTCCTCGATGACCATCAACGAGGAGCGCCGCGCTCAGGTGTTGTTCTCCGATGCGTACTTTACGCCGCCCTCGGCGTGGTTCGGCCCCGTCGATACCGATATCGAGATGCCCTCGGAGGAGAGCCTGGCCGGGCGCACCCTGGGCGTCCAGCGCGGCACCCTGCAGGACAGCTACGCCACCGACTTCTACGGCGACGTGGCCTCTGTACGCCGCTACTCGAGCGTGGACGACATGCTGCTGGACATGGAGTCGGGCCGTCTCGACCTGGTCTTCGTCAACTATCCGGTGGGCAAGACCACCCTGCTCGACAGCGAGCGGGGGGAGTATCGCGTGGTCGGCGAGATGATTCGCGAGCCCTACGAGTATTTCGGCGACGGTATCGCGATCGCCTTCCGCCCCCGCGATGAAGCCTTGGCGGAACGCTTCAACGAGGCGCTGGCCGCGCTCAAGGAAGACGGCACTTACGACGAGATCCACGACCGCTATTTCACGGACTAGGATCTTCAAGGACTCGATCTTCACGGAGTTGATCGCCGCTCCCCCGCCTTGGCCGGCAGCGGTCGAGGCGGGTGGTTGACAAGGCCCGCGACATCCAGGAAATTCGATGTTGTACGAAACGCATCAGGACACCGTCCATGATCGATTGCTTCCCACAGCCCATGTCTGAGGTTTATTGCTGTTACTTCGACAGCTTCTACCTCAGCGAGTGGTTCGACGAATAAGCCCCCTTCCCGCGGCCTTCCCGGTTGCATCGGCACGCTTGTGCCATCGACACGTCCTTGCCTGAACGGCAACGCTCGTGTGCCTTGTCGCGCTTGAAGCGCGACGACCCTGCCGTCTTCGGCAATCAAAACTCGTGAAAAACAACACCTTCCCAGGAGGAAGCCTCATGCGTGCTCTCAACGTGATTCTGGCTGCCACTCTGGCGGCCGGCCTGACCGCCGGTACCGCCCAGGCCCGCGACTATTCCGAAATCCGTCTGGGCGTCGACATACCCTACGAACCCTTCATGTACCGTCAGCCGGACGGTGAACTGACCGGCTTCGAGATCGAGCTGGGCAACGCCGTATGCGAGTACATGGAAGTCACCTGCACCTGGGTGGAGCAGGATTGGGACGGCATCATTCCCGGGCTCATGGCCCGTAACTACGATGCCATCATGTCGTCCATGGCCATCACCGAGGAGCGTGCCGAGCGCGTGCTCTTCTCCGAGCCCTACTACACCACCCCGAGCGCCTGGATCACCACGCGTGATCGCGACATCGACATCGAGGACCGCGATAGCCTCGCGGGGCTGGTGGTCGGCGTGCAGCGCGCCACGCTGCAGGACAATTATGTCAGCGAACTCTACGGCGATCTGGTGGAGATCCGTCGCTATACCAGCGCCGACGACGTCGTCACCGACATGCGTGCCGGTCGTCTCGACCTCACCTTCATGGACTACCCGGTGGCGGAAAACACCATGGGCATCGACACCTCGGGCAGCCATTTCAAGCGCATCAGCGGCTTCATCAAGGAGCCCGAGCACATCTTCGGCAAGGGTGTGGGCGTGGCCTTCCGTCAGCGCGACGAGGCCTTGGCCGAGCGCTTTAACGAGGCGCTGGCCGCGCTCAAGGAAGACGGCACCTATGATGAGATCATGGAGCGCTACTTCAACTACGACATCAAGCTGTAACCCATAGCGTCATTCTCCGCGAACGCCGGCTGCTGCCGGCGTTCGCCTTCACGAGGAGCCGGAATGCTGACCCTGCTGAAGAATGCCCAGCTGCATGCGCCACGCAGCCTGGGGCTCTGCCATCTGCTGATCGCCGACACACGCATCGCCGCCGTGGTGCCGGCCGACCAGCCACTGCCTGCCGCCGGCCCCGCCATCGAGGAGATCGATCTGGCGGGGCGTCGGGTCATCCCCGGCCTGGTCGACCCGCTGGTACACTTCATCGGCGGCGGCGGCGAGGGCGGCTTCGGCACGCGCACCGCCGAGCTGACCCTCGAGGACGCGCTGGCATCCGGCGTCACCACCCTGGTCGGCGCGCTGGGCACCGACGCCCTGACCCGCACGCCGGCCAACCTGCTGGGCAAGGCCCGCGAGCTGGCCGCCGGCGGTCTCACCACCTACTGCTATACCGGCTCCTATCAGCTGCCGCCGGTGACACTGACCGGCTCGGTGGGCAGCGACATCTTGTTCATTCCCGAATTCATCGGCGTGGGCGAGGTGGCGATCAGCGATCATCGCGGCTCGCAGCCCTCCGCCTTCGAACTGGCGCGCCTGGCCTCAGAAGCCCGCACCGCCGGCATGCTGGCGGGCAAGTCGGGCATCGTCTTCATCCATACCGGCGATGCTCCAACGCACCTGGAGCCGCTGCGCGGGGCAGCCCGCCACAGCGCCATTCCGCTCGCCCAGTTCCTGCCGACCCACATTAACCGTACCCCGGCGCTGTTCGAGGACGGCCTGCGCTTCGCCCGTGAAGGCGGGCGCATCGACTTCACCACCAGCACCACTGCAGAGCTGCTGGCCGGGGGCGAAGTGCCCGCCGCCGAGGCCGTGGCCCGTGCCCTGGAGGCCCGCGTCGAGCCGTCACGTATCACACTCTCCTCCGACGCCAATGCCTCGCTGCCGCGCTTCGACGCCGAGCGCCGCTTCATCGGGCTCGAACCCGGCCGCCTCGCCAGCCTGTTCGAGGTCGTCGGCGAATGCATCGAGAAGCACGGCGTGCCGCTGGAGCATGCCGTCGGTGCCGCCAGCACTCACGCCGCCGACGCCCTCAAGCTCACCGCCAAGGGACGCCTCGAGCCCGGCCGTGACGCCGACCTGCTGGTATTGAGCGATGGCGAGTGGGCCATCGACGAGGTGTGGGCCTTGGGCCGGCGGGTGTATCGACGCGGCTAGCCGCGCCGTATCAGGATTCCGCGTCCGGCGAAGAAACGCTCGAACACCGCTGGCGCGAGGCGGGCGTCCGCCTGATTCGCTCCGGGCAAACCGGAGGGATTGTGGAAGCGCAGACGCCCGCTCTCGTCGCGGCCGAAGAGATAGACCAGGTGGCCGCCCCGCTGCGGCGGGTCCTGCTCGGGGGTGCGAATCGATGGGTGCACCGAGGCGATGACGCGATGCCCCTCGTCCAACCATCCGGCCAACCGCTCGGCCTCGACGTGCTCCACGACCTCGGCCTGCAGCGCGTGACGCTCCCTCAGCAGTTGCACCAGGGGCCGGTAGTAAAGGCCCTTGATGCTCGCCTGCGAAACCACGTAACCGCCGACCTCCCGGCATCTTTCGAGCAGCTCGAACAGGGTCGCCCGCTCTCCACACAGCTCCTCGAGCAGCATCTTGGTGCAGGCCATGCCACAGATGTGCGAGGCCCAGCGCGCGTACGCTTCAGCGCTGGGTGCACCGGACTCGGCCCAGCGGGGATCGTCGGCAGCGTGCAGGCGTCCGGCCAGCAGGTCGGGAATACGCTCGCTGGAAGCCCATTGGGAGTAGTACGCAGGAACATCCCTATTCGACATCGGTGTCTCTCGATCAATGGCCCTTGTGGGGGCCCGGTACGTGACTCGGCTCACATGACTCGGCGAGCCTTTCCGCCACCGGCTGGGCCAGCTCCTGGAGGATGCCGCAGTGGCTGGAGTCGGTCTCGCCGTTGCAGCGCGAGCGCAGGGTGACGAGAGCCTCACGCAGCGCCTGAAGCTGCTCAATGCGCGCCTCGACGTGAGCCAGATGCTCGTCGATCAAGCCGTTCACCGCGTTGCACGGCTGCCGCGGACGGTCGTGATAGTCGAGCAGGGTGCGGATCTCCTCCAGCGTCATGTCCAGCGTGCGACAGTGACGAATGAAGCGCAGCCGCTCGGCATGGGGCTCCGCATAGAGGCGATAGTTGCCGCTGGAGCGGGCGGGCTCGGGCAGCAGCCCCTCACGCTCGTAGTAGCGGATGGTTTCCACCGCGCAGCCGATGCGGGTGGCCAGCTCACCGATTTTCATACCAAGCCTCGCATGTACTTCGGAAACACTCGAGAAATTGGCGCCCCTAACTTGACTCTGTAGCTACTACAGGGTGTGTCATCAGCCTATACGATGACACGGAGTCCTGCCATGACCGAACGCACCTGCTGCTCGAGCTGCACTGCGCCTGCTGCGCCAGCCGCACGGAAGAACGACCGGCTGCCGCCCGGCACGCAGTCGCTGCGCCTGCATATCGAAGCGATGGACTGCCCCACGGAAGAGGCGCTGCTGCGCCGGGCGCTGGGTGACACGCCGGGCATCGAGCGGCTCGATTTCGATCTGGTCAATCGCGTGCTGACGGTGCACCATCGCAATGTCACGGTAGAGGCCATCGAGCGCCGTATCGCCTCTACCGGCATGAGCGCGCGGCGCCACGATCCAGCCCAGCGCACGCCGACGGCCAGCAGCACGGAGAACTGGTGGAAGCTGGGCGCCGCCGCGATGCTGGCCCTGGCTGCCGAAGTCAGTCACTGGCTGGAACTGGCCGAGCCGTGGCTGGCCGCCGCACTGGCGCTGACGGCCATCGCCCTGGTCGGCCTGCCGACCTGGAAGAAAGGCTTCATCGCCCTGCGCCACCGCACGCTCAACATCAATGCGCTGATGAGCGTGGCGGTAACCGGCGCGCTGCTGATCGGCCAGTGGGCCGAGGCGGCCATGGTACTGGTGCTGTTTACCCTGGCCGAGCGCATCGAGGCGCGCTCGCTGGGTCGGGCGCGCAACGCCATTCGCGAGCTGCTCACGCTGGCCCCGGAGAGCGCCAGTGTGCGCCAGGCCGACGGGAGCTTTCTCAGCGTGGCAGCCAGCGAAGTCGCCGTAGGCAGCCTGGTGCGGGTGCGCCCCGGCGAGCGCCTGGCGCTGGACGGCAGCGTGACCGAGGGCCACCCGGCGCTGGACGAATCGCCCATCACCGGTGAGAGCCTGCCGGTGGACAAGGCCCCCGGCGCGACCGTGTTCGCCGGCAGCGTCAACCAGGGCAGCGAGTTTCTCTACCACACGACGCGTTCGGCAAGCGACACTACCCTGGCACGCATCATCCACACCGTGGAGCAGGCCCAGGCCAGCCGCGCCCCTACCCAGCGCTTCATCGACCGCTTCGCCGCCGTCTATACCCCGGCGGTATTCGCCGTCGCCCTGCTGGTAGGGCTCACCTGGCCGTGGCTGTTCGGCATCAGCTGGTTCGACGGCATCTACCGCGCCCTGGTGCTGCTGGTGATCGCCTGCCCCTGCGCACTGGTGATCTCCACCCCGGTCACCGTGGTCAGCGGTCTGGCTGCCGCCGCCCGCGCGGGCATCCTGGTCAAAGGCGGCAACTTCCTGGAGCAGGGCCATCGCCTGGTCGCCATCGCCTTCGACAAGACCGGCACCCTGACCCAGGGACGCCCCTCACAGCGGGCTTGGCACCCGCTCGAAGGCGCGCTGGACATGATCGCCCGAGAGCGCCTGCGAGCGCTGGCAGCAGGCCTCGCCGGGCGCTCCTCGCATCCGGTATCGGCGGCCCTGGCCCGCGCTGCTGAGGCCGATGGCATCACACCGCTGGAAGTCAGCGACGTGCGCGAGCTGCCCGGCCGCGGCGTGGTGGCAAGCCACGACGGACGTACGCTATGGCTCGGCAACCGCCGCCTGATGCAGCAGTTCGCCGCGCTGGACGAACCCCTCGACGCGCACCTCGCCGAACACGAGGCCCGCGGCGAGACACTGGTGATCCTCGGGGAAGAGGCGCGTCCGCTGGCGCTGTTCGCCGTCGGCGACCCGCTGCGTGAAGAGAGCCGCGAGGCCATCGAGGCGCTGCACCGGCTGGGCGTGACCACGCTGATGCTCAGCGGCGATACCCCGGCCAGCGTGGCGGCGGTGGCGGCCCAGGCCGGCATCGACGAGGCCCACGGCGCCCTGCTGCCGGAGGACAAGCTGGCAATGATCGAAGCGCGTGCTCAGCAGGGGCCGGTGGGCATGGTGGGCGATGGCATCAACGACGCCCCGGCGCTGGCCCGTGCCGACATCGGCTTCGCCATGGGTGCGCTGGGCAGCGATGCCGCCATCGAGACCGCCGACGTGGCACTGATGGACGACGACCCGCGCCGCCTGGCCGACTTCCTGTGCCTCTCGCGGGATACGCACAGGGTGCTGATGCAGAACATTGCCATCGCCCTGGGCCTCAAGGCGGTGTTCATGGTGCTCGCCTTCACCGGCCACGCCACCCTGTGGATGGCGGTATTCGCCGATATGGGCGCCAGCCTGATCGTAGTAGCCAACGGCCTGCGCCTGTTGCGCCATGGCAGGCGGCCAGGCGTTGACAAGCCGCAGCGTGAACTCAGGCATGATGAGACCACCGCGGGCAACACGCTGCACTGAGGGCTGTCATGAGGGAGTCATCGCAACACGCCGAGGTATTGGTCATCGGCGCAGGTATCGTCGGCCTGGCCTGCGCCTGGCACCTGCAGCGGCGAGGCTTCGAGGTCACCCTGCTGGACCCCGAGCCGCCGGGCTCCGCCGCCTCCTACGGCAATGCCGGACTCATGGCCAACTTCGCCATCGAGCCACTGGCCCAGCCCGCCATCTGGCGGCAGGCCCCGGGGCTTCTGCTATCGCCGCACTCGCCCTTTCACCTGCGCTGGCGACACCTGCCCGGGCTCGCCCCATGGCTGTGGCGCTTCATGCAGCGCGCTAACCGACGCAGTGCCGCCCAAGCCACCCAGATCCTGAGTGAGCTGCTGACGCCTTCGGTAAATGACTGGCTGGCCATCTTCGACGATCTGGAAGACAACGGCACCCTTTTGCAGCAGCGGGGCAGCCTGTGCTTCTATCTCAGCGCCAAGGGCTGGCGCGAGGCCCAGGCCGAGCTCGCCGAACGCGAGCGCTTCGGCATCACCCAGCAACGCCTCGACGCCAGGGCCCTGGCGGAGCTGGAACCGGCCCTCGCGGGCCGTGCCCAGGGCGGCATCCTGTTTCCCGACGCCTGCCATGTCAGCGACCCGCTGACGCTGGCCCAGCGGCTGGCCGAACGCCTGCAACGCCGCGGCGTAAACTTGGTACGCACCAAGGCACTGGGGCTCGAATCCCGCGCTGGCCGTATCGACGTCGCTACCGATCAGGGCGCCTGGCAGGCCGAGAAGGTGGTCGTCGCCGCGGGCACCTGGTCGCGACCGCTGGCGCTGGCCGCCGGCGACCGCATCCCGCTGATCTCCGAGCGCGGCTATCACTTGGAGTTCCGCACTGCCAGGGAGCTGGTCAGCCGACCCTGTAGTCCCGGGGAGTATGCCTTCTATCTTACCCCGATGCAGGGCCGCCTGCGCATCGCCGGCACCGTGGAGCTGGGTCACAACGACGACCCGATCAATCCCCGACGGCTCGACTACATTCGCCGTCACGCAGAGAGCTTGTTCGGCCCCCTCGGCGAGCCGAGCCACGCCTGGCTGGGCCTGCGCCCTTCGCTGCCCGACTCGCTGCCGGTGATCGGCCCCGCGTCAGCCCTGCCCGGCGTGAGCTATGCCTTCGGCCACGGCCACCTGGGGCTGACCCTGGCCGCCACCACCGGAAGGCTGCTGGCAGCCAGCCTCAAAGGCGAAGCGCCCGGCTGGTTGGCCGCCTGCAGCGCCGGGCGTTTTCGCTGAATCAGGCCATTCGTTCTCAGCCCCGCTCCTCTATTGCGCGGCGCAGAAAGTTCAATATCCAGCGCGCCATCAGCGTATCGTCCACCGGAGCGGCCAGCGACGTTTCTCCCTCGCTCACCCGCTCGTCGCCCACCAGCTCTCGGCGCAGCGCCATCAGGTCGCGGGAATAGGCCTTGGTGAATTCGGGGTGACCCTGCACGCCGAGGAAGTGCTCGCCGATCTGCATCAGGTAGTGGGGGCAGAAGTCGCTGCCGCCCACGATGGTGGCCTCGGGTGGCAGGACCTCGACCTGGTCTTGATGGCTGACCAGCAGGTCGATGCCCGCCTGCCATGGTTCCATCCACGACGCCCGCGTGGTGACGCGGTTGAACGACATGCCCACGCCCCAGCCCCGCTCGCTCTTGACCACCTCGCCGCCCAGCGCCTTGGCCATCAGCTGATGACCGAAGCAGATGCCCACCAGCGGCTTGCCGGCCCGCCACAGCTCGCGGACGAAGTCGCACAGCACATCGACCCAGGCCAGCCCGTCGTTGACGCCATGCTTGGAACCGGTGGTCATCCAGGCATCCACGGCGTCGATATCGTCGGGGATTTCGCCGTCCAGGCAGCGCCAGACGCGAAATTCGAGCGTGGGATCGACCCGCTGGAACAGGGCCGCGAACATCTCCGGGTAGTTGCCGTGGGCCTCGCGCAGCTCCGGCGCCACGTCATCGCACTGCAGTAGCCCGATGCGCATCGATCACTCTCCTGTCATGTCACCGTCCCTGGCGGCCCGGCCTGCGGCCGCGGCACTGCCAGACGAATCTCTTGGGCTTCGCTCGAAGGCGTTCAGGACGCAGCCTACAGGCGGCCCTCCACGGCAGCAACGAAGATGTCGCGGTACTCGTCGGCGTCGAAGGCGACCGGGTTGGTACCCGACGAGGGGTCCGCCACCGCCATGCGCCCGACCTTGTCGGCCTGACGCGTGTCGATGCCGAGCTCCGCCAGGGTGTGCGGGATGCCGAGCCGCTGGCGCAGGCCGAGCACCCACTCGATCACCGCCGCCGTGCCCGGCTGATCCAGGTTGAGGTAGCGCCCCAGGCGCACCATGGGCTCGCCGATGGCCCGCTCGTTGGCGCGCAGCACGTAGGGCATCAGCACCGCATTCAAGGTTCCGTGGTGAGCGTCGTACAGCGCCCCGAGCGGATGCGCCAGGGCATGCATGGCGCCCAGGCCGCGCTGGAAGGCGGTGGCGCCCATGCTGGAGGCGACCAGCATGTTCATGCGTGCCTCGAGGTCCGTGCCATCGCTGTAGGCGCGCTGCAGGTAGAGGTCGATGCGGCGCATGCCCTCCACCGCGATGCCCTCGGCCATGGGGTGATAAAGCGGCGAACACCACGCCTCCATGCAGTGCGACAGCGCATCCATGCCGGTGGCGGCAGTAACCGTCGGCGGCAGCCCCACGCTGAGCTCGGGGTCGAGGATCACCGTGGCCGGCACCATGCCGGGGTGGAAGATGATGCGCTTGACGTGCTCTGCCTCGTCGGTGATCACCGAGGCGCGCCCTACTTCGGAGCCGGTGCCCGCGGTGGTGGGCACGGCAACGATGGGGGCGATGGCTCGGGGGTCGGCGTTCTTCCAGTTGTCGCCGATATCCTCCAACGACCACAGCGACAGCCCCTCGCGCTGGTTGGCCATCAGCGCCACCGCCTTGGCGGCATCCAGCCCCGAGCCGCCGCCGAAGGCGATCACGCCGTCGTGACTGCCGTTGCGGAAGGCATCGATGCCGTCGAGCACGTTGCGCCCGGTGGGGTTGCCCTTGATCTGGCTGAACACGGCGGTGCGCAGGCCGGCATCCTGGCACGCCTGCACGCAGGCCTGCACCATCGGCAGCGCTGCCAGGCCGGGGTCGGTGACCAGCAGCGGCGCGCCCATGCCCAGCGCCTTGCACGCCGCGGGCAGGTCGCGGATGCGCCCGGCCCCGGTGAGGATGTTCGAGGGGTAGTTCCAGCCCATGGTGAAGTGATCGATATTGTGGTTCATGGCGTTCTCCTGGGCCGGCTCAGGCGTGTTTGAGGTGGAACGACTTGGGTCGAGTCAGCGTCTCGTAGCCGACACGGGACAGCGAACAGCCGCGCCCCGACCGCTTGACGCCGGTCCAGGCTAGCTCCGGATCGAGGTAGTCGCAGCGATTGGTGAAGACGGTGCCGGCCTGCAGACGCCGGGCAATGGCCTCGCCTGTCGCCAGGTCGCGGGTGTAGACCGCCGCGGTGAGGCCGAAGTCGCTGTCGTTCATCAGCCGCACGGCCTCGTCGTCGTCCGCCACCGGCATGATGCCGACCACCGGACCGAAGCTCTCTTCATGCATCACCCGCATCGAATGATCGACCTCGGTCAGCACCTGCGGCGCCAGGTAGGCGCTGCCCGGCCGCGACAGCGGATAGTCGCCAGGGTCGATCCAGGCCCTGGCGCCGGCGGCCACCGCCTCCTCGATCTGGCCGCGCACGAAGTCCGCCGCCGCCGGACGCACCAGCGGCCCCAGGGTGGTGTCGGGGTCAGAGGGATTGCCGAGTCGCAGCTGGCGCACCCAGGCCACCGCGCGCTCGACGAAGTCGTCGTAGATCGAGGAGTGCACGTAGATGCGCTCGATGCCGCAGCAGCTCTGCCCCGAGTTGAAGAAGGCGCCGTCCATCACCCCGGGCACCGCCTCGTCCAGGTTGACATCGGCGCGGAGGTAGGCCGGGTCCTTGCCGCCTAGCTCCAGGCCGGTGGCGATGAAGCGCCCGGCGGCGTTGCGCTCGACCATCGCCCCGCCGGCCACCGAGCCGGTGAAGGAGACGTGGGCGATGCGGGCGTCGCGAATCACCGCCTCGGCGGCATCATGGGAAAGGTGCAAGTGCTGGAACACACCCGCCGGCAGCCCGGCCTCGTCGAAGGCCTGCTGGATGCGCTCGGCGCACAGCGGGGTCTGGGCGGAGTGCTTGAGGATCACTGTGTTGCCGGCCATGATCGCCGGCACCACGGCATTCACCGCGGTCATGAAGGGGAAGTTCCAGGGCGCGACGATGAACGACACCCCCAGCGGCTCGCGGGTGATGTAGCGGGTGAAGCCCGGCCTGTCGGCCAGGCGGATCGGCGCCAGGGCCTCCTCAGCCATGGCGATCATGCTGCGCGCCCGGTCCTCGAAGCCGCCGATCTCGCCGCCGGCCACGGCAATCGGCCGGCCCATCTGCCAGGTCAGCTCCAGCGCCAGCTCGTCGCGCCGGGCGACGAAGGCATCGACCATCCTCGAACACAGCCGCGCGCGCTCGGCGAGGCTCGTCTCGCGCCAGGGCTGCTGCGCCGTTACCGCCCGCTCCAGTACCGCCTCGACCCGTGCCGGATCGGCCAGCTCCCGCTCGACGTAGACGGAGCCGTCGACCGGAGAAATCGTCTTCTGTATGCCCACTTGGCGTACTCCTGCTATCAAATCCGTTTCATCAACCCTTTCGGGGCCGAGCGAACGGCGTCAGAACAAGGCGGAGCAACGAGAAATCGCGGAGTTGGCTGTAGCCAATGAGCAGATTTCGAGGCGCTCCAACGCAGTGCTGGCGTCGTGCAGCCGGCCCAACCTCATATGATTTCGAAATAGCGGTCTAACTCCCAATCGGTAATATGGCGACGGAACTGGCGCTCTTCCCATTCACGGGTGGCCGCGAAGTGCTCGACGAAGGCATCGCCGAACAGGCTGCGCGCCGCGTCGGAAGCCTTCAAGCGCTGGGCGGCCTCCCACAGCGTGCGCGACAGCGCCTGATGCTCTGGGTGAGCCAGCTCGTAGGAGTTGCCGGTCACCATCTCGTCGGGCTCGAGCTGGTGCTCGATGCCGTAGAGGCCCGAGCCGATCGCCGCGGCCAGCGCCAGGTAAGGGTTGGCGTCAGCGCTGCCCAGGCGGTATTCGACCCGCTGCGACTTGGCACTGCCGGGAATCACCCGCAGTGCGGTGGTGCGGTTCTCCACCCCCCAGGTGGCATCGGTGGGCGCCCAGAAGCCGGGGATCAGGCGGGTGTAGCTGTTCACCGTGGGGGCGAACATGGCCAGGAATTCCGGCATCAGCTGCTGCTGGCCGGCGACGAAGTGGCGCTGGATGTCGCTCATGCCATGGGGCTTGTCGGCATCAAAGAAGGCCGATTCGCCGCTGTCGGTGCGATTCAGCGAGAGGTGGATGTGGCCGCTCTGGCCGGGGTAGTCCGGCGACCACTTGGCCATGAAGGTGGCCATCAACCCGCGTCGCTGCGCCCACACCTTGGTGAAGGTCTTGAACAGCGCGCCCTTGTCGCCGGCGGCCAACGCCTCGTCGACGCGGATCGCCGCCTCCAGCACGCCGGGGCCGGTCTCGGTGTGCAGCCCCTCGATGGGGAAGTCCATCGCTTCGGCCATGGCCAGCAGCTCGTGGTAGAGCTCGCCGTGCACCGAGCTTCTGAGCATCGAGTAGCCCATCATGTCCGGCGTGAAGGGCTTGAGGTTGCGAAAGCCCTTCTCGCGCACCGACTCGGGGGTCTCGTGGAACAGGAAGAACTCGTACTCCAGCGCGCCGCAGGCGGTAAAGCCCATCTCCTCGGCCTTGGCCAGCACCCGGCGCAGCAGCCCGCGGGGGCAGATCTCCCCGGCCGGGCCGATGAACTCGGCCAGGAACAGCAGCATGTCGCCCTCACAGGGCAGCTCGCGGCAGCTCTCGGGAATCAGCCGCAGCGCGGCGTCGGGGTAGCCAGTGTGCCAGCCGGTGTACTTCACGTTGTCGTAGAGCTCGTCCTTGCTGTCCCAGCCCAGCACCACGTCGCAGAAGGCGAAGCCTTCGCTCAGGGCGTGGAAGAACTTGTCGCGGCGCATGTACTTGCCGACCATCACGCCGTCGATGTCGAACATGCCTACCTTGACGTGGCTCAGCCCGCGCTGCTCGACGATACGCCGGGCGTCGTCGGCGTTTCTTACGTCTCTTGCCTGGAGTCGGCTCATCTTGGCTTCCTCACGCCTCTTGTCGTTGTCGTTATCGCTCGTTGCTTCGATACTTCAGGCGGGGCGGGCACCAGGGCACCCGCCCCCTACCCTCAACCATAGCGGTAAGGCGGGCCCGCCTGCTGCATGGTCTGACGATAATCCTTGAGGATCTGCACCACCCGGGCGCTGCGCTCGCTCTCCTGAGCGATCTCGTCCCAGAAGGCCAGCGCCTCGTCCTCCAACTGCTGCCACTCCGATTCCGGTATCGAGGTCAGCTCCAGCTTGCCGCCGGTGGTGCGGTAGTGGGCCTCGCCCCACCAGTACCAGTGCTGGCGGTAGTAGTGGGAGCTGTCCATGCACAGCTTGAACAGGGTCTGCAGATGCTCGGGCACCTCGTTCCAGCGATCGGTGTTGGCGAAGTAGGAGCCGGCCCAGGCGCCGGAGATGTTGTTGGTCAGGTAGTAGTTGCTGACGTCGGCCCAGCCCACGGTGTAGGCCTCGGTGATGCCGGCCCAGGCGATGCCGTCGAGCTCGCGGGTCTGCATGGCGACCTCGATGTCCTCCCACGGCAGAGTCACCGGCACCACGCCGAAGCGGCTGAGGAAGCGCCCCGCGGTGGGGAAGGTGAACACGCGCTTGCCGCGCAGGTCCTCGAGGCTGCGGATCGGGTCGCGGGTGACGAAGTTGCAGGGGTCCCAGGCGCCGGAGCCGAGCCAGGTGACCCCGGGGATCTCGCCGTAGGCCTCCTCCCAGATCTCCTTGAGCCCGTAGTGATGGAACAGCGCCGGCACGTCGAGGCTGTAGCGCGAGGCGAAGGGGAAGTAGCCGCCGAACACCGAGACGTCCACCGGGGCGTTGATCGAGTCGTCGTCGCTCTGCACGGCATCGATGGTGCCGCGCTGCATGGCGCGGAACAGCTCGCCGGTGGGCACCAGCTGGTCGGCATAGTAGAGCTCGATTTCCATCTCGCCGTTGGCGGCCTTGTTGAAGGCGTCGATGGAGGGCTTGATCACGTGGGCGGCCAGCGCCGGGCCGGCATAGGTCTGCAGGCGCCAGCGGATCGGCCGGCGCTGGGCATGCACGTAGGGCGCCGCAAGGGTCGAGGCCCCTACGGTGGCGGCGGTGGCCAGGCCCGCCTTCTTTAGGAAATCGCGACGGTTGGTCATCTCTCTTCTCCTGCTTTTCTGCTTGTTGTGGAAACTGCGGGAAGAAATCGTGGGAAGAAACGCACTGCTCGTTCGTCGTGCCGGGTTCACCTCCAGGGTCAGTAGCCGCGATAAAGATGCGGCAGCCACAGCGCCAGCTGCGGGAAGATGGTGATCAGCGCCAGCCCGATCAGCATGATGCCGACGAAGGGCCAGACGCTGCGGTAGATGTCGCCGAGCGACACCTCCGGCGGCGCCATGGCGCGCATCAGGAACAGGTTGTAGCCGAACGGCGGGGTCATGTAGGCGATCTGCACGGTGATGGTGTAGAGCACGCCGTACCAGATGGGGTCGAAGCCGAGACTGATCACCAGCGGCACGTAGAGCGGCGCCACGATCACCAGCATGGCGGTGTCGTCGAGGAACATGCCGAGCAGGATGTAGGAGAGCTGCATCATCACCAGTATCTGCCACGGGCTCATGCCGACCCGGTCGAGGAAGACGTTCTCGATGGCGCGCACCGCGCCCAGGCCGTCGAACACCGCGCCGAAGCAGAGCGCCGCCAGGATGATCCACATGAACATGCAGCTGATGCCCAGGGTCTTGCGCACGGTGCTCTCGATCACCTTCCAGGTGAGGCGGCGCTTGATCAGCGCCGCCAGGGTTGCCGACACCGCCCCCACCGCCGAGCTCTCCACCAGGCTGGTCACGCCCATCAAGAACAGCCCGGTCATGAAGAAGAAGATCAGCAGCGGCAGGATGCCGGCGCGCAGCAGCTTGAGCTTCTCGCCCAGGCTCATCTGGCGCTCCTCGGCGGGCAGCGCCGGCCCCAGATGCGGCTGCAGGTGACAGCGAATGACGATATAGAGTACGAACAGCCCGGCGAGGATAAGCCCCGGAATGGCCCCGGCCAGCCATAGCTGGCTGACCGGCTGGCGCGCGATCATGCCGTAGAGCACCAGCACCACGCTGGGCGGCACCAGTATGCCCAAGGAGCTGCCGGCCTGGATCACCCCGGTGACCATCACCTTGTCATAGCCCCGCCGCAGTAGCTCCGGCAGGGCGATGGTGGCGCCGATGGCCATGCCCGCCACGCTCAGGCCATTCATCGCCGAGACCACCACCATCAGCCCGATGGTACCCACGGCAAGACCGCCCTTGAGCGAGCCCATCCAGACGTGGAACATCTCGTAGAGTTCGCCGGCGATGCCCGACTCGGAGAGCATGTAGCCCATGTAGATGAACAGTGGCAGGGTCAGCAGCGGGTACCAGTTCATCAGCTGAATGGCGGCGCTGAACGGCATCTCCACCCCACCCTGACCCCACAGCAGCAGCGCCGCGGTGGCGCCGACGAAACCGATCACGCCGAACACCCGCTGCCCGGTGAGCAGCAGCAGCATCATGGTGGAGAACATCAGCAGAGCGATCATCTCGTAGCTCATTCGCCCGCCCCTTTCTCCACGGCACCATACGTTCGGTCCAGGGGGACGCCGCGCGCACGGGCGATGTCCTTGAACAGGGTCGAGACGCTCTGCAGCAGCATGAGGAACACGCCGAAGGTCATCACGATCTTGATCGGCGCCAGCCGTGGCGCCCAGGCGGAGTAGCTCTTCTCGCCGTAGCGCAGGGCGTACTCGGTGCTGGAAATGCCGCCAAACAGCAGCGCACCGAGAAAGACGATGAGCAGCATGATGGTAAGTGCATCGACCCAGGCGCGAGTGCGGTCGGACCAGCGTGAGTAGAACAGGTCCATGCGCACGTGGGCGCCCATCTGCATGGCGTAGGCGCCGCCCAACAGGTAGTAGGAGGACATCAGGAACTGCGAGACCTCGATGCTCCAGATCAGCGGGCTGTTAAAGGCGGTACGTGCCACCGAGGCGTAGAGCAGCACACCGATCATCACGAAGATCATGAACATGACGATGCGTCCCACCACCCGGTTGAACGCATCCACCCAGCGCACGTAGAGCATTATTGTTCTTGGCATCGTCCGGCACCGATCCTGGTTTCGTCCCGTATCGATGCAGTCTTTGCGCATGTAACGAAAAGGCGCAAAGAGCATCGGCAATCGGGACGACGGCACTATGGGTAAAATCGATAGTGCCCCGTGACGCAGCAGACGCGACGGCCGATGCACGCGTTCGACGCAACGCAGCGATTCGCTCACGCAGGCATTTGTGCACTTAGGGCTGGACGGAAACCTCGGGCGCCAGCCAGGGCAGCACCCGCTCCAGTTGGGTACGGAAACGCTGCTCCAACAGGCGACGGCTGTCGCGGGCCAGCAGCGCTGGCAGCTCACCCAGCTCGTCGCGCCTCGCCACCAGGGTCAGTTCCCGGGTCAGCGGCGCCAGCGGTAGCGGCGCCACGGTGACCTGCAGGCTGTCGAGTCCGGCCTGATAGAGACACAGCGGCGTGGTGATGGTCCAGCCCGCGCCGGCACTGACCAGGCGCAGCACGGCGAAGGTGTTGTCGAGATGCAGCCGGGCCGGCAGCTCCAGCTGATTAAGGCGCAGATGACGCTCGATGGCCTGTCCGATCAGCGACTGCGGCGTATAGCGCACGAAGTCCAGATGACGGGCCAGCCAGCGCAGGTTGTCCAGCGGGCCGCTCCAACTGAGCGGCACCACCAGCACGAAGGGCTCGCGCAGCAGGGCGTGGCGCTCCAGGCCATCGTAGTTCTCCAGGCGGTCATCGGAAATGATGATATCCACATGGCGCGTGAGCAGGGAGTGGCCGTGCATGTGCGACAACCCCGTGGTCAGGGTATAGTCGCGGGTGTAGCGGCGGATCAGTTCGATCAGGGGCTGGCCCACGGCGGTGGCCAGCGAGTCGACCAGTGCCAGACGCACCTGATGCAGCTGACCGAAACCGCCGCTGACCAGTTCGCGGCGGGTGCTGCGCGCCTCGTCGAGCAGGCGCTTGGCACGGTCGTAGAAGAAGCGCCCTGCGCTGGTCGGCTCGAGGGGGCGGGTGTGGCGCTTGAACAGCGACACGCCCATGCTCTCCTCCAGATTGGCCAGACTCTGCGATACCGAGGACTGCTTGAGCCCCAGCCGCCGAGCCGCCGCACTCTGGCTGCCCTGCTCCAGGGTCTCGACGAAGATCTCCATGCTGCGAAGATCGAAACCGAAGCCGCTGCGCATTGCCGTGATTCTCCCTACTGCCCCTGCCTGGTGCGGAACTCCAGCGGTGCGGCCCGGTCACAGGGGGTTGTTATAATGAGAGTTTCATTGCCGACAAGGAGGTCAGGATGACCGCACAGGCCGCTTCCAGCACGGCGCCGGATCGCCCCATCTCCACCTGGACGGGCTGGGGGCAGTGGCTGGCTCTTGCCACCATGACCGTCGATCACCTGACCCGCTACGTCTTCCCCAGTGCCTGGGAGCTCGGCTGGGCCGGCTCATCCATCGGCCGTATCGCCTTTCCACTGTTCGCTGCCATGGTCGCCTGGCATGGTCTGTTCAATACCCGTAACCCGCTACGTTACGCACGGCGCATCCTGATCATCGGCATCGCTGCCCAATTGCCCTACATGATGATGCCGCGGGCCTCGGATGCCTTCATCCTGAATGTCTGCTTCACCCTGGCGCTGGGGCTGGCCTGGGGCGCCTGGCTACGCGATCTGCTCGCACGCCACCGCAGCGGCAGTCTGGGCAGCGTCTGGTTAGGGGCCGCAGTGGCCGCCACCCTGGCGCTCTGGTATCTGCTAGGCGGCTGGGTCGAATACGGCCACCGCGGCCTGCTGCTGATCCCCTTGTTCATGCTCGCCATGCATCATTTGCATGGTGCCGGGGAAAGCCTGGTCGAACGCCTGCAGGCGGTAGCGCTGGCGGCGCCGGTGCTGATCGTAGCGGGCCTGATGAACAGCTCCGACATGGCCAAGTCGTTCACCGTGGCCACCTGCCTCGCCGTGCTGTGGCTTGCCGCCGGTGCCCATCGCCTGACGCCCGACGTGCCCCTCGCCATGCCCCGTCGCCTATGGCTGACCTGGTATCCGGGCCACTTCGCCCTGATCGCACTGTGGCTCTGGGCCAGCGGCGCGCTGGGCTGAGCCGGCCATTCAGAGCCTAGCCCTCGCCGACCTCGGTCTCGACTTCACTGCCGGTCAGCAGCTCCTCGAACGCCTCGACGCTCATGGGCTGGTAGAAAAGGTAGCCTTGGAACAGGCGGCAGCCCCGAGCCAGCAGGTACTCCTGCTGCGCCCGATTCTCAACCCCTTCCGCCACCACGTCGATGCCGAGATGCTGGGCCATGGCCAGCACCGTTTCCACGATGGCGGCATCGTTGCCGTCGGTATCGAGGTTGCTGACGAAACTGCGGTCGATCTTGAGCTCGTCCAGCGGCAGCGACTTCAGATAGGCAAGTGAAGAAAAGCCGGTACCGAAATCGTCCAGCGCCAGCTTGACCCCTAGTCGCTTGAGCGCCCGCATACGCTCGACGGCATCCTGCAGCCCGTCGATCATGATGCTCTCGGTCAGCTCCACCATCAGCCGCGCCGGGTCGATGCCGTGGGTGCCCGTCACCCAGGTGAGCCCCTCGACGAAGCCGGGCTGGCTGAAGTGGCGCACGCTGATGTTGACCGACAGGCGTGGAAGAACCGCCACTGGCAGGTGCGCCAACAATTTGCAGCAGCGGTCCAGCATCCAGGTTTCCAGCTCGACGATGAGATCGCTCTCCTCGGCGATGGCGATGAATACCTCGGGCGAAACCGAGCCATGGCGGGGATGCTTCCAGCGCATCAACGCCTCAGCGCCGATGATCCGCTCCTGCTCGTCGAGCTGGGGCTGGAGGGCGATACTCAATTGATCCTCCGACAGGGCGCGGCGCAGCGCCTGCTCCATTTCGAGGCGCCAGCTGAGCTGGGTCTGCATCGCGGGCTCATAGCCACAGATCTGGGCTCGCCCTTTGAGCTTGGCCTGATACATGGCGGTGTCGGCATGGCGCAGCACGTCGCCGACGTCTTCGTCGCCCAGCGGAAAGAGGGTGTAGCCGATACTCGGCGTCACACTGATTCGCTGCCCGCCGAGGTCGTAGGTGCGACGCAGGGTCGACAGCAGGCGTTCGGCCCGGTGCTCGGCCCGCTTCAGCTCCATCTCCCGGTCGGCACTCAGCGCCGGCATTAGCACGACGAATTCGTCGCCGCTGAGCCGCGCTGCCATGGCGTCCTTGTCGATACTCAGCAAGAGCCGCTTGCTCACCTGACGCAGCAGCTCGTCACCCACCGCGTGGCCAAGAGTGTCGTTGATGATCTTGAAGCGGTCCAGGTCGAGGAACAGCACCATGCCGACGCGACCGTCATCGCGCCGGTCACGAATGGTGGAGGCCAGCGTCTCGATCAGCAGGCGGCGATTGGGCAGTTCCGTCAGCGGGTCGAAGTAGGCCTGGCGATGGATGGTCTCCTCGGCCAGCTTGCGCTCGGTGAAGTCTTCGATGATTCCGACCCCGCCCACCACGTCGCCCGACTCGTTGCGCAGCGCGCTGTAGAAGGCTCGCAGCGGCGTCTGCTTGCCGCTGACCACGGCGCGATAGGTACCCTCGAAGTAGCCGGTGCCGCTTTCCAGGGCATCGCGTATCGCGCCGCTCACACGCTCGTCGTTCAGTTGGGTCAGCAGGTTCAATCCCAGCAGCCGTTGCCGGCTGGTGCCGAGGATGTCGAGACACATCTCGTTGCAGTCCACTACTTGCCCTTCGCGGTCGAAATGCATGACGCCGAGCGGGGTGTGGCGGAAGATGGCGCGATAGCGCGCCTCGCTGACGCGCAGCTGCTGTTCGCGGGAGGAGACGATCAGACGCAGGGCGATGTTGTCGGTGATGGTGCGATTCAAGCGGCGGCTGGTCACCAGCACCAGCCCCAGAAACAGCACCACCATGGCGGCCAGCAGCCAAGAGAGCGAGGTCCCTTGGAGCAGCAGTTGCCCCAGCAGAGGGAGCATGGTGGGTAGCACGAACAGCGGCGCCATCCAGGCAACCGAGGAGAGCGTGGTCACGCCTCCCGCCGCGATACCGGTCAGCACGATGGCCAGCGCCGCCAGCTGTCCCTGATGCTCGGTGGTAAACATCGTAAGCCCAGCCGCTCCCCAGAGCAGGCCGGCGATACCGGCCCCCCAGGCAAAACGAAACAGCCAGCGGCGGCGCTGCCGATGCCAAGCCGGCTGGCGGTGGTAGAACCAGGCCAGCCACAGGCGCGCTCCCGACACCACCGCCAGCGCGGCGAACCAGCCCAGGAGGATGCCGGGCGACATGATCGACCACATGGCGGCCACCAGCAGCGAGGCCGCCAGCACGCTCGCCAGGACCGGCTGCCACAAACGCTCATACAGCAGGTGCACCTGCTCGTGGGCCAACCGGCGCCGATGGGAGATGTCCGTTAGCGGCGCGCCATCGAGTTCGCGGTGCTCATCCTGAAGCGGGAGAGGCATGCAAGGGTCCGAGAGTGTAATTGTTAGACCGAGCTATATTTACTTGATACCGCCGCCATTAGCGAGCCATCCCCCTCAACGCAAGCCGCCGCCAGCACAGGCGGCGGCCCCACCTCCGCCGCACCTGCTAGGGCCAGGCATAGACACCGCGGTTCAAGGCATCACGAATGGCCGAGATCACCTTGGCACCACGCAGGGTCGCTCCGCTGTAGCCATCGATGTCATCCACCAGCGACTCGGGCTCGTAGAGAGCGAAAATCCGGGTGACCGGTGCGCCCTCCAGACGCTCGGCTATCTGACGATGCTGCAGCATGACCGGATACAGCTCATCGCCCTCTTCCAAGGCCAGATAATCCACCCCACGGTAAGCCAGGTGGCGATAGGCCAGCGATTCGATGTGGCCATCGCGCAGATCGAACGTGACGTTGACCTGAATGCTGCCCCGGTCGGTGAAGGCACCGCGATAGTGTCCGTCGAGCGGCAGCCCCAGCAAGGCGCGCGCCAGACGCTCGTCCTGGGCCGGCGACGTCGCTTCTCCGGCCTGCCTCTCCACCACGGCGCCAGCGGGCTCGCCCGCTCCGGGCTCGAGAGGCTCGGCCGTGTCATCCACCAGTCGGCCGATCAGGTAGCGCTCGAGCATCGCCTCGGCCCTGGGGCTGTGGGGTACACCGGGGCGCTTGTTGTCCCAGCCCTCGGTGGACTCCCGTCCGCACCACTCGAGCAGGACCTCTTCCTCGGTGGGATGATCGGGCACGTAGTCGGTGATGTCGTAGACCCGACCATGAATGGCCTTCCAGCAGCTCTCGGCGCTGCCATGTTCGGCCAGCTCCTCCATGGTGATCGACTCCAGGTCGAAGTCCTCGACCGTCTCCCGGTCGCTGCCGGAAAGCGCATTGACGGAGACAAGGGTGAAGAGGCTGGCCACGAAAGCAATGAAGGCGCTGTAAGCGATCTTGTTCATAGGAAATCGAAGACCTCGCTGTGAATGCGTGCAGCGGGAATGCCCTGCTCGATCAATAGCCGCTGCAGATAAGCGTTCATGCCGGGCGGGCCGCAGAGATATATCTCCCGTTCGGCGAAGTCGGGACGGTGCTCACGCAGGAATGCCTCGGTGAGAGGTCCATGATCGCGATGGTAGTGTTGGGTATAGGCGAACCCCTCGACTCGCGCGGCAATCTCGCAGAACTCTTGCCGGTAATAGGCACGATCCGGGTTATTGGCCAGATAGAACAGATGTACGTGCACGTCGGGAACGGATCCGGCACCCAGGTTACGGGCACCGGCAACGAACGGTGTGATACCGATGCCGCCGCCGAGCCAGAGCATGTCGCGCTGCGGGAAGCGCCGCTCGAAGAACTCCCCGTAGGGGCCTTCGATCAATACCCGTGTTTCCGGCATCACAGTCTGCAGGGCGTGGCTGGCATCGCCCAGATCCTTGATACCGATGCGCAGCCGCGAATCCGAGGGCGCCGAGGCGATGGTGTAGGGGTGCTCCTCACCGCGTCCGGCAGCAAGCCGCTCGTCCAGCGGGGTGAGATAGACGAACTGCCCCACCGCATGGCGAATGCCGCTCCCCTCGGGGCGCAGCACCAGCTCGACCACACCGCGGGCCAGTGACACCACCTGCTCGATGCGGTAGGGATGGCGCCGCTGCGGCGCTACGCCCTTGCGCCAGGCAATGGCACCCAGCCCGGCAATGCCGAGCAGCCACCACGGCCAGGCCTCTCCGGCCAGCAGCAAGGCATGCCACAGCCCGAACAGCAGCGCCACCGCCGAAACCAGATGCAGGCGCTTCCAGCGCTGGTAGTGAGGCTTGCCGAAGAAATCGAAGGTCGGCGCCAGGAACACCACCATCGCCACCCAGGCCAGCCAGCCGAGCCATATGGCGCCCTGGGAAGGTGGCGGAAACAGCGTGGCCACCGCAGCATCCAAGGAGGCCGGCACTGCCGCCAGACCCAGCGCCAGTACGTGGACCATGATCAGGATGAACGCCGCGAAACCCAGCCAATGGTGCAGGCGCCAGAGCCGTGCCAGCCCGCCGAAAGGTCTGTCGAAGCCCGGCACCCGGCAGCTCACCAGCCCGGCCAGCAGCATCATGGCCAGCCCCAGGATGCCCGTGACACGACCGACCCAGGTCAACCACAGCTCGGGCGGCCCACTCAGCCCACCCAGACGCGGCAGCGCCACTGCCAATGGCAGCAACAACACCACGATCAAGGCGCTATCGCCCAGTCTCGGCAGTCGTAGCATCGTCCCCCCCGCTAGAATGCTGATATCAGTGTCGCCTAATGGCATCACTCTTCAAGCCCAGACGTAATTTGTTCACGCATGATTGATCCATATCAGGTGGTGTGTTTTAGCGTCATCGAAGCGCCACCAACCCGTCATACCGCTGTAACGCCCAGTCGCCACTCTCTTCGGGCGAAGACCCACTAGCTTCGGGCGAAGACCCACTAGCCTTTGGCAAGCGCCATGCAGCATGCCCCCAGGAGAGACAAATTCATGACTAAGCCTCATCTCCCCGGTCACGTCGACCCCATTCTGGCCGCCGGCGACGAGCCGACGAGCAACGCCTCCGGCAATGCCTATTTCGGTGACATCCTGGCGGCACGCATGAGCCGTCGCACGCTGCTGCGTGGCAGCCTGGCAGCCGCCATCGCCGGCGCCATGGCCACCAGCCTGCCCTTCGGTCGCGCCCTGGCCGCCGGGAGCTCGTCGCCGAGCATCGGCTTCAAGGCGATTCCGATCGGCACCGGCGACAGCGTGGTGGTACCGGAAGGCTACCGGGTACAGTCCTTCATTCCCTGGGGCACGCCGATCAGCGGCAGCATGCCGGCCTTCTCGCTGGACGCCAGCGGCGAAGACCAGGCTCACCAGATCGGCAGTCACCATGACGGCATGCACTTCTTCGCCATCGACGGCAGTTCCCGCGACGGCCTGCTGGTACTCAACCACGAATACGTCGAGCCGCGCTTCCTGCACGCTGCGGCGGCCGGGCTGGCGCTGGACGCCGACGGCTTCCCGCAGCACGAGGACGGTTCCCGCGATGCCGACCAGGTGCGCAAGGAGCTCAACGCCCACGGCGTCTCGGTGGTGCGGGTGCGCCAGGGCGACGACGGCCAGTGGCAGGTGGTGGAGGATCGCCTCAACCGCCGGGTCACCGGCCTCACACCGATGCAGCTGGCCGGGCCGGTGGCAGGCACCGAGCACGTGGTGACGAAGTACAGCCCCGACGGCAGCATGACCCGCGGCACCCTGAACAACTGCGCCCACGGCGTCACCCCGTGGAACACCTACCTGGCCGCCGAAGAGAACTGGGCCGGCTATTTCGCCAACGAAGATGCCGAGATCGACCGTCGCCAGAGCCGCTACGGCATTGCCACCCGCGCCGAGGGCCGTTACCAATGGCACCGTGCCCAGGGCGGCGCCGACGAGTTCGTGCGCTTCGATGCCACTTCCCGTGGCGCCTCGCCCAGCGAGGACTACCGCAACGAACCCCACGCCTTCGGCTACATGGTGGAGGTCGATCCCTTCGATCCGCAGAGCACGCCGGTCAAGCGCACCCACCTGGGCCGTTTCGCCCATGAAGGGGTGATCTTCGCCCCGGCAGTGGAAGGCCAGCCGGTGGTGGCCTACTCCGGCGACGACGCCCGCTTCGAGTACATCTACAAGTTCGTCTCCGCGCGCCCCTATCAGGCCGCCAGCGCCGACGGCTCGCTGCTCGACGAAGGCACGCTCTACGTCGCCAGGTTCAACGACGACGGCAGCGGCGAGTGGCTGGCCTTGGCCCCGGGCCAGAACGGCCTGACGCCGGAGAACGGCTTCGCCGACCTGGCCGACATCCTGGTCAACACCCGCAGCGCGGCCGACCATGTCGGCGCGACCAAGATGGACCGCCCCGAGTGGGGTGCCGTCGACCCCGCCACCGGCCAGGTCTACTTTACTCTGACCAACAACACCCGCCGCAGCGAAGAGCAGGTCGACGCCGCCAACCCCCGTGCCGAGAACCACTTCGGTCACATCATTCGCTGGCAGGAGGACGGCACCCACGCCGCCGAGCGCTTCGCGTGGGATATTTTCGTGCTGGCCGGGGATCAGGAGAGCGGTCGCGACCTGGCCGGTGAGCCGCTGGAACAGGAGACAATCTTCGCCAGCCCCGACGGGCTGTGGATCGATCCGGATCGCCGCGTATGGATCCAGACCGACATCAGCGAGTCGGTGATGAACACCGGTATCCACGAGGTGTTCGGCAACAACCAGATGCTCGTCGCCAACCCCGAGACCGGCGAGATCCGACGCTTCCTCACCGGCCCCATCGGCCAGGAGATCACCGGCGTGATCACCACCCCGGACCAGCGCACCATGTTCGTCAACGTGCAGCACCCCGGCGCCACCACCAGCGCCGAGGCGTTCGCCGCCGGCGAGTCGGTCAGCCACTGGCCGGACGGCGGCAGCGCCATTCCGCGTTCTGCGACGCTGGTGATTACCCGAGAGGACGGCGGTATCATCGGCGCATAAGAGAGAGGCAAAAAAACAGCGGGCCCCGCCAATGGCGGGGCCCGCTGCGTTGCGTCTTGCCGTGTTACAGGTTGCCCTGGCGGAACGCGTCCTCGAAGCTGAAGCGCGCCTCCGGCGCCTCGGGCAGCAGCCAGGCGCAGGCGTGCACTTTCTCCAGCAGTTCGCCGTGGGTCGGTGCCAGCAGGTTGACGTGGGCGAGCTTGCGCCCGGGGCGCTCGCTCTTGTCGTAGCGGTGCAGATGGGCGTCGGAGATGGCGAGTATCGCCGCCGGATCGCCCTCCTGGCCGATCACGTTGATCATGCAGGTCGGCATGCGGGCCGAGGTGTCGCCCAGCGGCAGGCCCTGTATCGCGCGCAGGTGGTTCTCGAACTGGCTGGTCACCGCGCCGTCCATGGTCCAGTGGCCGGAGTTGTGTACGCGGGGCGCCATCTCGTTGGCCAGCAGCTTGCCGTCACGGGTCTGGAACAGCTCCAGGGTCAGCACGCCGACATAGTCGAGCTCGTCGAGCAGCGCACGAATGTAGCCGTCGGCGGTCTGCTGTACTGCCTCGTCGAGGTCCGGCATCGGCGCCAGCGAGTAACGCAGGATGCCGTCCACGTGCAGGTTCTCGGCCATGGGGTAGAAGGCCATCTCGCCCTCGCGGCCGCGCACGGCGATGATCGAGACCTCGCGCACGAAGTCGACGAAGGCCTCGACGATCAGCTTGGGATGATTGATCGAACGCCAGGCCTCGGCCGCCTCGGCCGGGTCGCGCAGCACCGCCTGGCCCTTGCCGTCGTAGCCTTCGGTGACCGACTTGGCCACCACCGGCGTGCCCAGCTCGCGGGCCGCCGCTTCCAGCGCCTCGGCGCTCTCCACGATGCGGTAGGCGGGGGTGGGAATGCCCAGGCGGTCGAACAGCGTCTTCTCCTCGGCGCGGTTCTGGCAGATGCGGATTGCCTCGCTCGAGGGGTAGACCGGTTTGACCTCCTCGATGGCCTGCACCAGCGCCACGGGCAGGTGCTCGAACTCGTAGGTGACCAGGTCGACCTTGGCCAGGAAGTCGTCGAGCAGGTGATGCTGATCGGTATAGATCATCACATCACCGATCCCGGCGCTGGGGTGACCGGTAGTGTCGAGGAAGGTGAAGCGGTTGGCCAGCGGGTAGCCGGCCAGGGCCAGCATGCGGCCGAGCTGGCCGGCACCGAGTACGCCAATATTCATGTCGCAGTCTCCTCTCGCTGGCTCATGCGGGTTCGCCGACTCATTCGTCTGCGGGCCGGGGGTCGGGGTTGTCGAGCACCGTCTGGGTCTGCTCGGCGCGAAACGCCTCCACGGCGGCACGCACCTTGGCATCCTGCAAGCCGACGATCTGCGCCGCCAGCAGGCCGGCATTGGTCGCCCCGGCCTTGCCGATGGCCAGTGTGCCCACGGCGATGCCGCCCGGCATCTGCACGATGGAAAGCAGCGAATCGAGCCCCTTCAGCGCCTTGGACTCCACCGGCACGCCCAGCACCGGCAGCGCCGTCTGCGAGGCCACCATGCCCGGCAGGTGGGCGGCCCCACCGGCACCGGCAACGATCACTTGCAGGCCGCGTTCGGCGGCACTCTTGGCATAGTCGAACAGCAGATCCGGGGTGCGATGCGCCGAGACCACGCGGGTCTCATAGGCCACGCCCAGGCGTTCGAGCATCGCCACGGCGTGCTCCATGACCGGCCAGTCGGATTTCGACCCCATGATCACGCCTACGCGTGGCTGCTCGCTGGATGACATTTTGCGGTTCCCGTGATGAGGCTGGTTGGCGAAGGGCAGGTATTCTAACGGCGCCCGCAGGCGCCGTCATCTTGACCAGTCGGGCAAGCGGCCGCCCGCTCGCGCGGGCGGCCTCCTCAGTCACGTCGTCCCGGCTCCGGCCGAGTGAATTTCACGCCGGCTGGCCAGCCAGTTGGCGCCAATGGCGAGTATCATCACCGCCACCCCCACGGCCTCCACCATGAAGTTGGGATAGAACACCGCCACGATGGCCCCCGAGATGGCGATACGCGGTAGCCACGACATACGTGTGAAGAGATAGCCCTCCAGCGCCGCAGCAAAGGCACCAAGCGCCAATATCGCGATCAGCCCGTTCCAAGCCAGGATGTGCAGCGGGCCGCCCATGATGATCTCCGGATTGAAGACCATGAACATCGGGATCAGATAGAGCCCCTTGGCGAACTTCCACGCCTGCACGCCGGTCGCCATCGGTTTGGAGCCGGCGATCGCCGCCCCGGCGAAGCCGGCCAAGGCTATCGGTGGCGTGACGTTGGAGTCCTGTGAATACCAGAACACCACCAGGTGAGCGATCAGCAGCGGAATGCCGAACTCGGCGGTCAGGGCCGGCCCCACCAGCACGATCAGCACGATGTAACTGGCGGTGACCGGCAGCCCCATGCCCAGGATCAGGCTGGCCAGCAGCACCATCAGCAGCGCCAGCACGATGTTGCCGCCGGAGAAGGCCATCATCATGGCGGAGAACTTGAGCCCCAGGCCGGTGAGCCCCACCACGCCGACGATGATGCCGGCCACGGCACAGGCCAGGGAAACCGACACGGCATTGCGCGCGCCCAGCTCCAGCCCCTCGATCAGCTTGACGAAGCCGGCCCAGATCACGCGTCCGGTGCTGGCCAGGGTGACGGGCTGCCCCTGGCGCGGTGCAACGAAGAAGAACCATATCGTATAGCGCAGCGCGGCCACGGCAACCATGGTCACCACCGCGTAGAAGCCCACCCGCATCGGCGACATGTGCATCGCCAACAGCCACACCAGTACCGCCAGTGGCAGCAGGAAGTGCCAGCCCTCGCGCAGCACGTCGCGCATCTGCGGCAGCTCGCTGCGGGGCAGACCCTGCATGCCCTGCTTGAGAGCGATGATGTGCACGAACAGATAGACGGTGGCGAAATACATGATCGCCGGCAGGATGCTCACCTTGACCACGTCCAGATAGGGCGTATTGGTGTACTCGGCGATCAGGAAGGCACCGGCCCCCATCAAGGGCGGCATGATCTGACCGCCGGTGGAAGCCGCGGCCTCGATGCCGCCGGCCTGGTGCGGCTTGTAGCCCAGACGCTTCATCAAGGGGATGGTGAAGGCGCCGGTGGTCACCACGTTGGCGATGGCGCTGCCGGAGATCGAGCCCATGCCGGCGGAGGCGATGACCGCGGCCTTGGCCGGGCCGCCGCGCTGGCGGCCGGTGGCGGCGTAGGCCATATCGATGAAGAACTTGCCGGCGCCGGTACTCTCGAGAAAGGCGCCGAACAGCACGAAGACGAAGATGAAGGTCGCCGCCACCCCCAGCGGCAGGCCGAAGATGCCCTCCTGGCCCAGGTAGAGCTGCCCCACCACCCGGTCGAGGTTGTAGCCGCGGTGCTCGAGAATGCCGGGCATGAACTGACCCAACCACGGCAGCTCGCCGCGCGGGCCGGCAAAGGCGTAGAGAATGGCGATCGCACCGATGATGGTCATGCCCAGGCCTACCGCACGGCGGCTGGCCTCGAGCACGGTGACCACGGCAATGCAGCCGACGATGATGTCGGTCTGGCTCCAGAACCCGGCGCGGCGGATGATCTCGTCCAGGTAGAGCACCATGTAGCCACCGGTGATCAGGGCCCCGGCGAAGAAGGCCGCATCGATCAGCCAGCCCAGCACACCGCGTTTGCGGTTGGGGCCGAACACCGGAAAGATCAGGAACGCCAGCATCATGATCAGCATCAGGTGAACGCTGCGCTGATAGAACAGCCCCAGCGGCTGGATGCCGGCGGAGTAGAGCTGGAACAACGACAGCCCCACGGCGACCAGGGTGATCAACCACAGGATCGGTCGGGGCTGAATGGCATTGCCACCGGGTACGGTGACGGGCGGGTTGGCAGATTCGCTCATGCGCGCCTCTCAGGGGGTGGAGTCAGGGGTGCGCAGGTGGATCGTCACCCGCTCGCCGGCCGCCAGTTCGCTCAGGCTGATCCGACGTCCCTCATGCAGCAGTCTATGGTCGACTCTGGCAGAGCCGACCCTCAATCGATAGCGGTTGCCGGGCACCGGCTCGTCGATGTCCTCGATCCAATAGCCGCCCTGGCCGTCCGAGACCTGGCGCCCCCGGCCCGGCACGTGGCCAAGTCCAGCGGCGAAGTCCGGCTGGTGGCTACGCTCCAGTACCATGTTCCCTTGGTGATGGCGATAGCAATCCTGCACGCGAATACCGGTCACGGAGTGATTCCACTCCATGCACCAGCGCTCGCCTTCCGGCATCGGCAGCGAGACCAGCGCCTGGCCGTGATCGTCGAGCACTTCCAGATGCGAGGCATCGGCCCAGACCGCCGTGCTCGCGGCACATAGTGTCAGCACGCAGAAAGTCGCCGGCCCGAGGGCTCGGCGACTCCTGCGCAGGTTCGCAGCAAGCATCGTGGATGCCTGACTGAACGAGCCTTACGGACGCTGGTGGTCGGCCACTTCGGCGCCCACTTCCTCATAATAACGCAGCGCGCCATCGTGGAACGGGACCGGAGTGGAGTCGATGCTGAACTCGACGGTGGTATCGTTGGCCGCCGGGTGCACGGCGATCAGCTCGTCGGTGTTCTCGAACAGCAGTTTGGTCAGCTGGTAGGCCAGCTCTTCGTCCATGTCGGCGTTGACGACCAGCACGTTGGGAATGCTGATGGTCTGCACCGCCTCGTCCATGCCGTCGTACATGCCGGCACGCAGCTCATAAGCGGCGAAGGTAGGCTCGACTTCGCGGGCGTTCTCGATCTCCTCCTCACTGAAGCCGACCAGGCGGATGCTACGGGTCGCCGCCAGGTTGAGGATCGAGCTGGTGGGCGGCCCCACGCTCCAGAAGCCGGCGTCGATGTCGCCGTCGCGGATGGCGTCGGCGGTCTCGTTGAAGTTCAGACGCTGCGGGCGGAAATCGTCATAGGTGATGCCGTTGGCTTCCAGCAGGGCGCGAGCGTTGAGCTCGGTACCGCTGCCCGGTGCGCCGACTGAGACGCGCTTGCCACGCAGGTCTTCCAGCGACTGGATGTCGGAATCGGCCAGGGTGACCAGCTGCACGGCGTTGGGGTAGACGGACGCCAGCGCACGGGTGTTCTCGATCTGACGGCCTTCGAAGTCACCGGTGCCGTTGTAGGCCTGGTAGACGGTATCGGCCAGGGCCAGGGCCAGGTCGGCATCGCCGCGCATGATCAGGCCCATGTTCTCTACCGAGGCGCCGGTCACTTCCGCCGTGGCGCTGGCCCCTTCGATATGGTTGTTGATCATCTCGGCGAAGCCGCCGCCGATTGGATAGTACACGCCGCCGGTACCGCCGGTAGCGATGGAAAGCTGCTGAGCGGCAGCCAACGGAGCCGTGGCCATCAGCGAAGCGGCAGCGACATATTTGAGAGCGCGCATGAATCTCCTCCGTCCTGAAACCGGATCGTTTATGGTTGTTTCGGAGCGTACCGGGCGAGCCCGACCGCTTACCTGACAAAAGCTAGCACGCCCCTGCGTAAAGAGGCTAATCGACAGTTTCTACGTTATTGAGAATTTTCGGCAATTCCACCAAGGTCGGCTTAGCCCGGCAAGCCATCGGGGCGAGCACTGAGCAGCATGCGGGCGAAGCTCAGCGCATAGAGCCAAAAAGCGAACCCCCAGCACAACGCAGGGAGCACCACGCTACCGAGCAGGTAGTGCTGCGGCCAGAGCGCCGGTACTGCACTGCGCGCTACGGTGCCCAGGAATAGACAGGCGAGAACGAGCCAGATGGTGCGTGGCAGCACCAAGGGCCGACCGGTATGGCGCAGCCCGGCAATGCAAAACACCGCCAGCACGGCGCCGGCTACCGCTCCCACGAACAGCAGATGCCGCCCAGCGTAGGCTGGTAAGCTTTCCCCCAGCGCCGCTACGCCCACCACGGCCAGTCCCAGCATCAGCCACACGTAGGCCAGCGTGAGCAGCAGCAGATAGAGCTTGGTCATGGCGCGCCCCCAGGGCCACTCACTGAGCCGGTCAGCTTGAGCGGCGGCGGCGGCCAGTGCGACCCAGCCGCTGACGGGATGCCCCCGAGCCACCAGATCGGCGCAGACGAACAGGCACAGTGTGGCCACCGCCAAGTGCTCACGGGCAGGAGTGAAGCGCAGCGACCGCCGACTCCCGCTCTCCCCTACCGCCACCTGCGAAACCACCCGCACGATACGAGTGGCAGTCACAGCGATCATCACCAATAGCAGGTTGGCCGCCAGATGCAGCATGTCCAGCGCACCCAGGCGCCCCGGCAGCAGGCCCAGCCAGGCTAGATAGAAGCCCCCCTGGGCCAGCACGAAGAGCAGCGCCAGAGTGCCCAAGCTGAGGTGCCGGCGCCCTTCGGGCGAGAGCAGCGCCGGCAGTGCCCAGGCCAGCACGCAGAGAGAAAACGCCAGGTTGATGGTCGCCACCAGCCAGCCCGGCAGCGAGCCGGCGAACCAGAACGCCAGACGTCCGGCCAGCCACAGTGCCACCAGGCCGGCCAACCTGGCACCGATCAGCGGCTCGACCTTGGCCCAGGAAGGCACCGCCGTGAGCAGAAAGCCGGCCAAGGCCGCCGCGACGAAGCCGAACAGCATCTCGTGCCCATGCCAGAGCAGCGGTGACATGCCGAGCGGCAGCGATACCTGATGCAGCAATAGCCCCACCCACGGCAGTAACGTCAGCGGGGCATAGAGCGCGGCCAGCAGGAAGAAAGGGCGAAAGGCGTAGGCCAGGATCGGCCACGGCTGGCCGGCGCGTAGGGCTGCGGTGGTCGTCATGCCACGCTCCCTAACCGGCTGCCGCCGGCCCATCGACGAGGTAGAACCCCTCGTCGGGCAGGCCGCCGCCAATGAAGCCCGGGGAGAGTTCGGCTAGGGCGCCTAGGAATCCCTCCAGCTCGGTGCGCGCTTGAGCGGCGCTGCGCATCTCCAGCCGCGTGCGTAAGATGGCACCTTCGATCACCTGGGCGGGCAGCGGCGAATGCTGGGCACCGAGCTGACCGGCCTCGGCCGGGTTCGACGCTACCCAGGCTACGGCCTCGGCCACCGCCACCTGGATAGCGGCCACCCACTCGGGGTGCGCCTCGAGCAACTCACGTCGGCAGATGGTGCCCGCCTGAGGCAACGCCGGGGCTGCCCCCGTCAGCCGCGCCCACTCCTGCTGTAGGTCGAGCTCGGCGACGGTCAGGCCGAGCGAGGCCGTTTGCAGCCGTGCCGAGGTGCGTACCGGCTCGGGCAAAACGGCGGCGTCGATGCGCTGGGCCAGGAAGGTCTGCACGGTCTCGAAGGGGCTGGCCTGATAGGTGATACGCAGGTCGCGGCCGACTTCCAGCCCCTCCCGAGCCAGCAGGTAGCGCAGCACCAGGTCGGGCATGTCGCCACGCCAGGGCACGCCGACATGGCGCCCGGCAAGCTCCGCCAGGCTTGCCAGCGGCACGCCGTGGGCCAGGATGCCCAGCGTACCCCACACGTTGACGTTCAGGAGCACCACCGGCACCCCGCGGTTGTAGAGGTTGGCCGCCACGTTGGTCGGCGTCGCGGTGAGCTGAACCTCGCCGCCGGCGATCCAGGCCCGCAACTGGTCCGGGTCGCGCCAGGTACGCAGCTCGCTCTCACCGATCAATTTGAGCAGCCGCGCATCCTGCAACGCCCGCGCCAGAATCACCTGAGGCAGGCCAAGCGGCGCGGCCATCCGCAACCCACCGGCCGCCGCCAGGCCCAAGCCGGGAAAGGCAGCCAGGGTGGCCGAAGCCAGGGCGAGCTGCAGCAAACGGCGACGTTGAGAATCGATCATGGACTTACCTCGGTTTGACGAAACAGGAAGCTCTCGGCCACCGAGGCCTGCCGCAGCAGAGCACCGGCGGCCTCGTAGAGAAAAGCGGTGTCGCGCTCGACGAAGGGCCGCGCGATGCGCTCCTCGTGCACGATGCGCCCCGGCGACGGCGACATCACCAGCACCCGGTGCCCCAGACGCAGGGCCTCGGTCAGGTCATGGGTGACCAACAACGAAGCGATGCCGCGCCGGGCCAGCAGTTCGAGCAGCAGCGTCTGGGCCTCGCTGCGAAGGCCCACGTCGAGGGCGCTGAAGGGCTCATCGAGCAATAGCAGGTCGGCATCCACGGCCAAGGCTCGAGCCAGCGCCACCCGCTGCTGCATGCCGCCGGAGAGTTCATGGGGAAAGTGGTGATGACGCTCGGCCAGTCCCAGCTCGTCGGCCAGGGCTCGCGCACGAGCCAGGCGCTCCCGGCGCGGCACGCCCTGCGCCTTGAGCCCCAGAGCGATATTGTCGAGCAGGCGCCGCCAGGGCAGCAGGCGCGGCTCTTGAAACACTACAGTGCTGCGATGGAAGGCGTCGCTGACGCGTCCCTCGCTGGGCGTGACCAGGCCGGCGGCAATACGCAGCAGCGTGGTCTTGCCGCAGCCCGAAGGACCCACCAGGCACACCGACTCCCCTGGCACGATGGCCAGGTCGATGCCCGCCAGCGTACGCTCGCGACCGAAGTCGTGACCCACCGCTTCGAGTTTGAGCATTACCTCGCTCCTCGCCCGGTCTGACGCCAGGGCTCCATGCGCCGCTGCAGCGGACGCAGCAGGCCGTGCTCGGCCGCCAACAGTAGCGCCACCACGAGCACGATCCAGGCCATGGCCGCAGCAGTGTCAAGGTTGACCCGGGCCATGGCGAGCCCGGCGCCGATGCCATCCTCGGTGGCGAACAGCTCGGCCATCACCGCCACCTTCCAGGCCACCCCCAGTGCCGTTATCAGCGCTGGAAACACATATGAGGCGATGTGCGGCAGATGGAAGTCGACCAGCCGCATCAGCGGCGGAACGGCGAAGACGTCGGCCATCTCCTGCAGACGCCGGTCGCGGGTCAGCGCCCCCATTTGAGCGCCGGCGAAGCTGACCGGCAGTGACGTGGCCATCACCGTATAGACCGTGGCCAGCGAGCCGCTGCCGAACCAGAGAATGGCCAGCACGATCCAGGCGATCGGTGGTATCCCCAGCAGCACCGTGGAGACCGGCTCCAGCGCCCGTCCCAAAGTGCGCGACAACCCGGCCAGAATGCCCAGTGCGGTGCCGATCACCGCCGCCAGGGCGAAACCCAGCATGGCGCGCCAAGTGGTGGCCCAGACCGCCGCCAGGGCGTCCGCCTGCCACAGCCGGGCAAGCGCGGCCAGTGCATCCCGCGGCCCGGGTAGCAGGAAACTGCCGTAGAGCTGGCTGCCCCACTCCCATAGCGCCACGAACAGCAGCACCCCGGTCAGGCTTCCGCCCCAGCCCAACAGCGTTTCGATGCAGTGCGTCGGCAGTGATCGCTTCATGGCTCCTCATCCATTCCTACCCCATGACATAAGCCTGCCCGAGTCGACGACACCGCTTGATGATCCAGATCAAACAAGAACGATTATAAGATGCATTACATTTACCACATTAACCAGAGGAGTCCCCCATGCACCTGCTACGCCCCGCTCTGCCCACCAAGTCCCTCTTCGCCCTGTCCCCTCTTGCCCTGGCCCCTCTTGCCCTGGCTGTCGGCGCGGCGCTGAGCCTGCCGGCCCAGGCCGACGGCGGTGCCGCCTTCGACCTGCCGAGCGTTACGGTCACCGCCAAGGGCTACGAAGCCGACGAGCTCGACACCCCCAGCGCCACCCTGCGCCTCGACGCCACTCAAGCCCCGGCTACCCCGAGCGTGGGCAGCCTGTTCCGCGGCCAGCCCGGTACCGCCGTGCACGGCGACGGCAGTTGGGGCCAGAATCCCGTGCTACGCGGCCTGAAGAAGGAAAGCATCGTGCTGCAGGTGGACGGCGTACGGCTCAACTCGGCACAGCCCCAAGGGGCGCTGGCCTCGTTCGCCAGCCTCGGCCTGCTCGACAGCATCGAAGTGGTGAAGGGACCCGGCTCGGTACTGCACGGCTCCGGGGCATTGGGCGGCGCGGTGAACCTGCGCACGCCGGAAGCCGAATTCAGCGACCGGCCCAGCATCGGCGGACGCTTCTCGACCAGCGCCGGCAGCGTCGACGACAGCGTTGGCGGCGGCGCCATCCTGCAGCTTGCCAATGCCGATCACGCCCTGGTGCTGGGCGCCACCGGACGCGACGTAGGCGACTACGACACGCCTGAAGGCCGGGTGGATAATAGCGGCTTCGAATCGGGAGCCTTCCTGCTCAAGTACGCTTTCCGACTGGCCGACGGCCACCGCCTGAAGCTCAACGTGCAGGGCCAGGAGGACCGCAACGTCTGGTACCCCGGCTCGGCCAAGCCGGGGCCCAACCCGGCCCTTGGCACACTGACCATTCACTCTCCGCGCCAGGAGCGCGAGCTCTACGAGGTGGCCTACGAGGGCGAGGTGGGCCCAGGTACGCTGGAAACCAGCCTCTATCGCCAGGAAGTATTCCGCCAGATACGCGCCTGGTCGAGCGGACTGGAGCGCAACCAAGTGTGGAATGACGTCACCTTCATCACCGACGGTGGGCGCATCCAGTACCGCCTGCCGCTGGGTGAGCGCCATCTGCTCACCCTCGGGGTGGAAGCTTGGGAGATGACCGGCGACCCCGAACGCTTCCAATACACCCCACCGCTCTCCGACAACGCCGTAGCCACCTCACCGTTCCGCAACGGCGTGATCGAGAGTCGTGGCGTATTCCTGCAAGACGAGATCATGTTCGACGGCTGGACACTGATGCTCGGCGCCCGCTACGACAGCGTGACCGGCGACGCCGACGTCAAGGGCAGCGGGCCCAATGCCACCAGCGAAGGACTGCGCAACGAGAGCGACACGCTTTCCTGGTCCGTGGGCGCCATCTACAACGCCTCACCGATGCTCAACCCCTACGTCAGTCTGGGCAGCGCCTACCGCGCCCCGGACATGCGCGAGCGTTTCGAGGATGCCGCCCGCGGGGATGGCTATTTTCACATCGGCAACCCTCAGCTCGACCCGGAGCGCTCCACCAGCCTGGAACTCGGTGTGAAGGGGCGCAGCGAGCGTGGCGAATACCGCCTGGCCGCCTTCCACACCCGCATCGACGACTACATCGCCGGCCGCATCACCGGCGCCACCAACGCCCAGAACCAGCCGATCAAGCGCACCGAGAATCTCGACCGGGTCGAGATACAAGGCGTGGAGGCAGGCTTCGTACTGCCCCTCGACGGCCGGCTGGCAGGGGGTCACTGGCAGCTCGACGGCAGCCTCACCTGGTTGCGCGGCACCAACAAGCAGGACGACGAGCCGCTCTATCAAGTGCCGGCGCATGAAGCGACCCTGGGCATCGGCCAGCAGCCCCCAGCCGGCTTCCACTGGCACGCCCAGGTACGCGGCGTAGCCAGCCAGGACCGCACCGCCGACATTTTCTCCAACGGCACCGAACGGACCACGCCGGGCTATGCCACTGCCGACCTAGGCCTGGGCTGGCGCTTCGGGCCGGCCGCAGGGCTTTCCAGCCTGGAGGTGGGGCTCGAGGTCAATAACCTGTTCGACCGCGGCTATCGCGAGCACCTCATCGACCAGCCCGAGGGGGGAGAACTGCTGGCGCCAGGACGCGGCGCGGTGGCGACACTGCGCGGACGTTTCTGACCGTTCGACACCGCTGCCCGCCCCGCCGGGCAGCAGTCATCATGGCGTCACGAAAAAGTCGTCAAACGGCACTGGCAAATTTGGCGAAATGCCCCCATGATGTGGTTGTCGCAATCGCCCACTGGAGCATCATGAGTACGGCACGACATTCTTCCAACGCGGAACTCCTCGACCCCCCGCGAAGCTGCCCTGACCTCGACGTCAGGGACTTGGAAAAGCGCACACGTCTGATGCGCATCGTTACACGGCTCATCGCCGTATCCGACCTCGGTTGCCGCGAGATCGCTCGCCGCGCCGGACTTCCGGCACAGAAGATCAGCGATCTGCTGGCCGGCCGCCTCGAACACCTCTCGCTCGATGAGCTGCGCCTCGTTTATCACAGCATCGATCCGGAAGGCGCCTTGAACTATTAGCGCCAGAAGCTCCGCGTAGCGCCAGAAGTTCCGCGTTTCGATCGACCTGATAGGGATCGCCCCGGATACAGCGACGCCTCGTCCCAGGACGAGGCGTCGGTTTGGCGTGCGTGCAAATTGCCGGCCGTCACTCCTCTTGCTGCTCGAACTCCTCGGCTACGCGAATGGCTTCGGCTTCGGTCTCATGCTCGGAGATGACGACCTCATTGCTGGGATCCGTCTCGTCGATGACGTGCCAGCCCGTGACCGGCAGATTGATGTCCTCGGCATCGCGAATCGGCTCGACACGCGCCTGCTTGGGTCCGCTCTTGGGCATGCTGCCTCCTTGCTGTTGCCATGAGTGGTTGAGCCTGATGCCTCATCAAGCTAGCCAAGCCCGTGGCGGCAAGCCAAACGCAGCCAACCGGCTCGCCAATCCCTTATGCCAAGCCCCTCATGCCAAGCCCTCATGCCTCCGGCGGCAGATCGGTCAGCGCCCCGCTGGAAGCCGAGCTGACCGTGCGCGCGTACTTGGCCAGCACGCCACGGGTATAGCGCGGAGGGGGCTGGCGCCAGGCAGCACGACGCCGGGTCAGCTCGGCGTCATCGACATGCAGCTCGATGGTGTCGGCCTCGGCATCGATGGTGATGGTGTCGCCATCCTCGACCAGCGCCAGCGGGCCGCCATCGAAGGCCTCGGGCGAAACATGCCCCACCACGAAACCATGACTGCCGCCGGAGAAGCGGCCGTCGGTGATCAAGGCCACGGAGTCGCCCAGGCCACGTCCCATGATCGCCGAGGTGGGCGTCAGCATCTCACGCATGCCGGGGCCGCCCTTGGGGCCTTCGTAGCGGATCACCACCACGTCGCCGGCCGTCACCGTGCCGTCGTTGATGCGCGCCTGGGCCTCCTCCTCGGAGCCGAACACCCGCGCGCTGCCGGAGAAACGCGTGCCCTCCTTGCCGGTGATCTTGGCCACCGCACCTTCGGGCGCCAGATTGCCGTAGAGGATGCGCAAGTGGCTCTCCTTCTTCAGCGGGGCGTCCAGCGGCGTGATGATGGCCTGCTCTGCCGGGTAGGGAGCTACCCCTGCCAGGTTCTCGGCCAGGGTCCGCCCCGTCACCGTCAGACAGTCGCCGTGAAGCATGCCGGCGTCGAGCAGGGTCTTCATCAGCGGCTGGATGCCGCCGATCTCGACCAGCTCGCTCATCATGTAGCGCCCGCTGGGGCGTAGGTCGGCCAGCACCGGCACACGCCGGCCGATCTCGGTAAAGTCGACCAGCGACATCGGCACGCCCACGGTGTTGGCCATGGCGATAAGATGCAGCACCGCGTTGGTGGAGCCGCCCAGGGCGATCACCACGGTGATGGCGTTCTCGAAGGCCTGGCGGGTCATGATATCGGAAGGCTTGATGTCGCGCTCGAGCAACGTCAGCACCGCCGCGCCGGCCGCCTCGCAGTCGGCGCGCTTGGCCTGGGACACGGCGTTTTGCGCCGAGCTACCCGGCAGGCTCATGCCCAGCGCCTCGATGGCCGAGGCCATGGTGTTGGCGGTATACATGCCACCGCAGGAGCCCGGGCCGGGAATGGCGGTCTCCTCGATCTGCTTGAGTTCGATCAGCTCCAGGTCACCGCGACTGTGGGCGCCCATGGCCTCGAATACCGAGACGATATCGGTGTGGTTCTTGCCGGGCTGGATGGTGCCGCCATAGACGAACACGCTGGGCCGGTTCAGGCGCGCCATGCCCATCACGCAGCCCGGCATGTTCTTGTCGCAGCCACCGATGGTCACCAGGCCATCGAAGCCCTCGCAGCCGGCCACGGTCTCGATGGAGTCGGCGATCACCTCCCGCGAGACCAGCGAATACTTCATGCCCTCGGTACCGTTGGCGATGCCGTCGGAGATGGTCACGGTGTTGAAGATCACGCCCTTGCCGCCAGCCGAATCGGCTCCGTCGCGGGCGCGCTCGGCCAGCTCGTGGATATGGCTGTTGCATGGGGTGACCATGCTCCAGGTGGAGGCAATGCCCACCTGGGGCTTGGTGAAATCCTCGTCGGTAAAACCCACCGCACGCAGCATGGCACGGCTGGCCGATTTGCCGACACCGTCCACCACCGGGGAGGAGTGGCGACGACGCGGGTCCGGGGAATCGCTCATGGAAGTGGCTCCTTCGTTTCGCTTGCCGATCTACGAAGGGTGGTTGGCCAAAGGCTTCCTGGCAAATTCCAGCCTGGCGGTCGCCGGACCGGATCAGGTCCCAGGGTCAGCGTATATGCTCTCTCAGCCTCGCCACGGCGAGACTCCCCCTAGCGACAGTGAATGAATCGTGAAAAGTAGCACGTCGCCAGCCCAGCCTCCTTGCGCTGGTCAAAGGCCCCAAAGACACCCTGTGTCGTCTTCAGAAAGGTGGCATGCGTCAGGCGAATACCATCACTGTACAATTCTTCTCAACGTGGACGCTGACTCTCCAATGGCCATATATAGACAACACCTCCACAACTTCTTCTTATCCGGCTATCGAAATCTTTCCACCATTTAAAATTAAACCATATCATAGGCATACCAAAGGCAATCAATGCAATACAAAAATAGGATAACATATAAATCGACAAGCCATGAGCAGAAAAATGCCCCCCCCCAACCCCAAGCTCACTAATTATACCAGACACTATCAACCCCGCAGCACCCCCAACCATTGACACAAGCACAACAAAAAAAATGAAAAAGCTTCTTCCCATGCTATACACCCGCTCAAGCCAGCCTTGTTTCATTCTCTTGGAATACGAATAGTTTGCAACAAGCCCATTACCCAAAATATATACAACTGAACTCGACTCTCTTATGCCTTTTTTTATTTTTGAAGCCTCCTCGCAGGCATCAAACTTAGCCACCCCCAACATATAAAAAAAAGAAAAGCTCAACACCTGAGGAAGCAGAAGGAAAACAAATTTTTCCGCCCCCCCCAACGTCAAGCTAAACAGAAAAACCCCAACTATCAAGTAGCCAAATATAAACAAACACTCCCCCCAAGCATAATAGGGGCGATGAGCCTCCGGGACATATGAAAAAAATACCCAGATGACCACATGAAGCACCACAGGAACCAAACCCATCAAGGCAATTGCTCCTGAAAAAGGCGAATCATTAATCATTCCCAAGGCATAAAAAAGATATGCAATGAGAAAGAGAGTAAACATTCCTAGCAACGATAGATTTCTAGATTGCATAGCCTTTCTCAGAAACAGTTACGTATAAAAAGTGATATGCAAGTAGCTACCTGCCAATAAGGCACCACTCGTAATCGTCATTGATCCCGTCAGGATCGCTGCTACAAAAGATCAAGCCCCAAACGGCATCTCCTGCTTGACGCAGCCTAAAGCGGGCGTCATCAATCCATCCCGCAACACTCTGGCGCACACTACTCTGCACAGCATCTAGAAATTCAACACTTGCAGCAAATGCAGCCCCTACCATTGAACTCATCTCATTCCCAATCTTTCTTACTTTTTCTTTTACCCAATCTTTTGCACCAATTTCGTTATCGAGATAATCCAGACCTATTCCAACTCCAATAGCCACCAAAGCACCAACCCCAACGATCACGTATACGGGAGCGCCTGCAAGCACAGTCGCAGCCAAAATGCCCGCAGCAAGAACACCAACGAATCCAGCAGCCCAAACTTTTACGAAGCTAACACCTAGAGCGCCCAACAGCTCACCCCAATTCTCTTCTGGGTTTTCACTTCTTACAAATTCATTAACATCAAATGCAGCACTGATAACAAAACCTATAAAGTTTCCGCTTACAAAGGGAGCCGCCCTAGTGAGGGCAGGAGCAGATCCTCTCAGAGCAGAGCTGGCAGCTCCACCAGGACGTCCATCAAGAACATCACTTGCTACCTGGGCATAGCTACTTATATAAGTCATTCTAGCATTGTCAATGCCATACATGGCTGCCGTTAAGAATGATCGACTTCCTGTCGACCCTCGAAAAATGACAGCGTATCGACCTCCCCAACTGGGAATTTGTCGAACATAAAATCGTCCACCAGCTATTAGTTCACGTAGGGCCTGGACGATCATTCCGCGATTATGCTGACGCCCCATTTCGGTAAGATAGCGACCAGCAGCAGCAACTTCACCACCTGTAGTCGACGTAGTATTACCATAAAGAGAATCACGAAGACTAAAAGACTGCCCTAAAGCCATATCATCTTCACTACTTGAAGTAGTGTTTAAGTGTAAACACTCCCACAACCAATCAAGCTGATAATCGCTAAGATTATCAACTTGATGATATCCTTGACGGAGAGGCGGCCTCCCTTGAGGGGCGAGCCATACCATAACCATATCGATTTCAGTGGAATTCCTATCAATTCCCTCGGGTAGAAATCGAGACAGCTCGGCGTCGTTGCTTTCTCCAGGTAAAAATGGAATCCTCATCTCTGCGGTCGCCGGAGGAGCAGGACGGCGTTCTGCTCTTGGCCCAACAACAAGGCCACATATCAGATCTTCTGGTTTTTCGATTAAGGCATTGTCAATATTTCCCAAAAGCGTTGCTGCCTCACCGTTGACAGACATCTCTAAAACGCCGCGCGTCTCCTCTACGGTATTGAGCAACAGTGTTGCTTCATCTCGCCCTGGCGGAACGATAGGACTGGCCTTGTTATTCACAGAGAATGCCACCGAGACGTCGTGTTCCGACAGATTTTCCAGCCAGAATCGATTTCCTTGCTGACAGGGCTGCACCACCCCAAAGCCTGGCGCCAAGGTTTGCTGCATCATCTGCGAAGCACGGTAAGCTCTTGAACTCTGATCCATCATATCATCCTTTAAATCTGGTTATTAGATGATGAATAAGCACTTTACGCCGCCCTTCGGGGATCGAAGCATCTGCGATCATTACCGCCTGGGCATCACGTTTCAACACATCGCGTCCGTAAAGAGCAGTCAGATAAACAAAACCCTTGATACTATCCGGCTGGCTTAGGCCGACAGACTCGCAATATTCCAGGCAATAATCGACATGCTGCTGAGCCTGTCCGCAATTCATCTCTGCCTCTAGACTCTTCACTTCCCGACAAAGAGCTTGACGAAAACGCTCACGGTGGCATTGACCAAAAGCGTTATAGTAAGCCTCCTTCAAGGTAAAAGGCTGTTCCTCAATGGAAGCACCGAGCCCCAGCTCGGGATTGAGCTGGGCATGCACGACCTCCCCTTCCCTGGGGTAGATCAGTTGCGTGTCTCGGAGTAGCTGATAGGCATCGCCCCGCTCCAGAACCGGCAGCAGGGTATCCAGGGTTTCGGGGTGCCAGTAGCGCAGGAACAGCTGGCGCGACTCCCCTTCCACCGGCACCTTCAGGTGCGCTTGGCAGTGCCGCCAGGTCGCGTCGAAGGTGGCCGCGGTGCGGATCACGATACCTGTCTCCTGCGCCCAATGGCGGGCAAACAGGTCCTTGTGGAAACGGGGCACGAGGTCAGCATCCTGATCGGCGCCCTGCGGTAGAGCCAGATCGACCAGGTAGGGGGCGGAGGCCTTCTGCGCCTCGCTGCCTTCACCTTCGAACAGACACTTGACCGGCACGTCGACGGCTTCCAGGTCGAAGGTGCCGACGATGTTCTTGCGCAGCGCCGCGTCGACCAGGAAGTAGGTGTTGAGCACCGTTTCCTGACCTTGGGGCTGGCCGAACAGCAGCGACTCGAGTTCCGGCGCGATCCACGTCCGCTCCCAGAATGGCAGTTCCGCCTGGTCAGGCAGCTCGGGTACCTGGAGACGGGTAATGAGCACTGGATCGACCTCGGGCAGCGGCCGGCCGTCTTCGCCCGTACGGATCATGGCCCCTAGCTCGATGCGATGCTCTCCATTCACACGCGGCGATAGCGACTCGACCTCCGCATGGTAGCCGTATCGCGTCATCCACGAGAGGATTGGCAGTACGTCCTCGGCCCAGGTAAAGGCGTAGCCTTGGGCTTCGAGCTGGCGTGTGACGGTATCGAGAAAATCGGCCTGGGAGTCCGTCCACACGGCGGCAAAGCAGGCGTAATCCTTAAAGCGAGATTCGATGAAAGGGTCGTTCTTTGGCCGCTCCAGCCACTTGCGGAAGTAGCAGCGCCCTATCCAGGGGCCGTACTCGCTCATGGCATCACCTTGGCCGTGGGCGAGCCGCTGACGATGCTACCACCACAGCTGATCTTGCAGCCGAGATAGGCAATCGGACGACCGTTGTCAGTGGCCTGAGAAGAGCCTTGCACGATGCTCCCACCGCAGGAGCATTGATCGCCCAGCCGAGCGACCGGGCGGCCGTCGATACGGCTTTGCCCACCTTGTACGATCTCCCCCTGCCCATGTTGAGGGCAGACCACCTTGTCACCGAGACGAGCAATGGGCTGTGCCATCCTGGCTCTCCTGATCCGCCTATGTCTTGAGCTTCTCGCACTCTTCACAGAGCGGTAGCGCTTCGTTGGCCGCCCCCGAGAGAGTCGGCACACTGGAGGAGCCGGAGCCACCGGTGGTGAGATTGCCTTTGATGCGGACATTAGGCGCTTCGAGGGTAATACCCGAGGCATCCAGAGTGATCTTGCCCCCTGGTCCCCGGATCTCGAAGCGTTCGAAGGCCATGAGCTTGTGATGGCGCGTGTTGTTGGTGATGGAGTCGGTGACTTCCAACACGTATTGACCCTGCACCCGTTCGTTGACGTTACGGCCGACGTTCACCAAGTGATCGGCATGAATGTCCTGCTTCAGGGTGTTGCCAATCTGTTGCAGCACATCCTTGCCATAGCGCTCTTTCTGGCTCTGACCAACGCTGTAATAGACATCTCGCCCAACGTCTTTCTTGACGTCTTGGGCGATACTCTCGGTATGGTCGCGGCCTACGCGTGAACTCTTGTCTTGGCCAATGCTCTCGGACTGGTCCACCGCCACCGACTTGCTACGGTTATTGCCGATGCTGTGTGTTTCGTCGTGCTGGATGACGGTATTGTGGTCACGCTGAGCATGCAGGTAGATTTCTTCGTGGTCTTTTTCGTCTTCAAACCTAAGTTCATTGAATCCAACACCTTTATGAGTCTGGGTGCGGATCGTGGTACGGGTCTTGTGCTGAGGTAACGGATAGGGAGTGAGGTTGCGAGCGTCGTAGACGCGCCCAGTGATCAAGGGCTGGTCGGGATCGGCCTCCAGCCAGTCGACGACCACCGTATGTCCGATACGTGGCAAGGCCAGCATGCCGTAGCTACCGCCCGCCCAGCCCTGAGAAACGCGCACCCAGGCACTGGCTCGCTCATCCGGCGTACCGTCACGATCCCAGTGGAAGCGCAGTTTCACCCGACCATATTCGTCCGTGTAGATTTCTTCCGACGCGGGTCCCACCACCGTGGCAATCTGTGGCCCTTCGACGCGCGGTTTGGGATTTGGGGTGGGCCGCCAAGCCCGGTCGCCGGGGATCAGGACCAGGTCGTTCTCGTAATGGGTAGCGTCGGCCATGCCGGAGCGATCAGCAGGGGTGATGCCTACCGCCTCTTCCGCCACGGCCTGAGGCTGGGTACCCGTGTGCACCACACCCACCACTTGCCAATCGTTGTTGAACTCATCGATGTCATGGGCATCGAGCTTGAAGCGCGTTCCTGGGCAAAGCTCTGGCAGGTCGCTCTCTGCCCTGGCCAGGTAGGCTTCGTTGCGCAAGTGCTCCAGACGAATTCGGGTATAGGGCACTCCCGAGGCATCTCGCTTGAAGCGCCCGGGATAGTCGTAATAGTCGTAGCCATCCCGTTGGCCGTGGGCAGACAGCTTCGGCTCGTCGTAACGATGAATCTGCTCATAGCCGGGCTGCTTGAAGGTCAGGTCTTCCAGGGTCGCACTCGAAGGTTTGATTTGAGACGCCTGAATCAGTTTGTGCAGATGTCGCTGAGGAGCACTCCCCGCCACACGCGCATGGTAGGTACGCTCCCCCAAGTGGGCCAGCAGTTGGGGATCGTCGCTGAAAACCAGTCGATGGCTGTCGCCCTCCATCTCGTGGAAGTAAACGGCACCTTCCTCGGCGGCCAGACGCTCGATGAAGCTCAGCGAGTCCTCGCGATATTGCACGCAGAACTCTCGCTCCTGCCAGTCGCGAGTCAAAGCAAAGGCGACCTCTTGAATGCCGCTCTCCTCACACAGCGTCTCGATGATTTGGTGGGGCGTGACATGCTGGAAGATGCGACAGTTCTGTTGCAGGGACAGCCGCCATAGCGCAGGGCGGATCATGACTTCATAGTAGGTTCGCCGATGGCCTCGGTCACCGCGGTGGAAAGCCGCCACGATACCGTTGATACGGCGCAGTTCCTGACCGTCCTGATAAATGCGCAGGCTGGCTTCGCGATCCAGCCAGTCGAGGGGCGACAGGTTGCCCTGCCGGCTGGCGAACTTGACCTCCAGGCAAAAGGGCCTTGAGAGGTGTTCGTGGTGCTTGAAGGAAGTGACGGCCAAGTCCAGCTCGTCGCCCCCCAACAAATGAAGGGTGAACTGCAACCCCGTGGCATCCGCCATACGTCAGCCTCCCTGCAGCAGAGCGTCGTTCTTATAAAAAGAGATCCCAACGATAGCGAAGCCCAATCGGCAACTCAACGCAACGCGTGTAAGCCGACTCCCCGATTATTTGTAAGCCATATCTCACACCAGCACTACCAAAGCCTGTCCCGGCAATGCCCTCTCCCACTCCCCTAGCATTGTCGGGATGCTTACATGCTCGGTTACGTGGCGTTTAATTGCTTGTGGCGCAACCGAAAACGCATTTTGTTAAGGGAACTTCGCGTGCGTTTTGGAAAGTGTTTCTGCAGCTGCTCAAGCGATAGGTGGTCAAGTTGCTTCAGGCGCTGTACTTCATCCGCCGACCAACGCGTGGGATTGCGCCGATCCTGGTAAAGGAGATCGAGGGAACGTGCTTTGGCACGGATAGTACCGAGCGCTCGTTGAGGTAAGGCCGCATGCACTGCTGCAGCACCTCCTTTAGGAAATAACTCACGAAGCATCCTCAACTCACCCTTGGTCCAGACGTGAGGCTTCCACTTGGAAAGCCCAGCCTGCTTAGCCATTCTACGAATGGCAATTACCGTGCGGTGAGGCAAGTAGCGGCGCTTGATCTCAGGAGCACTGAGAGACAAGTAATGCTGCCGCAATATTTCAAGCTCTTCCTTCGGCCAAGACCGGTAGAGCCCCGGACTTGGATCCGAAGTGAGGAGTTTCTTTAATTTTAACCGGCCAGCCATTTTGTAGATGGCTTTGAGTGAGCGGTTGGGCAGATAGCGCTCTTGGAGCTCTTGGGCTGTAAGGACCCTATAGTGCCGTTCTAACAACTCAAGCTCATCCAGCATCCACTCCTGGGAAGGAGGGGGTTTACGTTTCGTCATACCGCGCCCCATGTAGACCAAATTCAGCGCCGTGGGATGGCAGCAGCTGTACCGCAGGCTAGCCCCTGATGGGTAAAATACCGTACCTCTCTGGTAAGGCAACAGAATCCAGCCACGAGCCAGTGTGACCTCAACCCGCTGGAATGGTATAACAGCGAAAAAGCCAGTACGACTTCTCCCCCGCAGGGAACCGCCATGCCTTTCAGTGAAGCCAAGGAACACGCCCCCGGGCATCTGCACCATATCTTTGCCGACCCCTACTCCGCCTTCGACAACCTGAGCGTCGAGCGCCAACTGCATCTGCGGGTCGCCCTGCAGGCGCTGGTGTGCGAGCCGATGGCCAGCGGAACGCTGACGCTGCGGGTCATTCACGGCTGGGAAAACGGCGGCTTCGAACCCGGCGACCTCGCCCACAGCGACCATCCCATCGCCACGCTCGACGCCCTGGAGCAGATACGCACCAGCTATCAGCAGGCCATGGAGAGCGCCGCCCCGCTGCCGCGCGACGACGCCTCCCTGCTGGCCGCACCGTTGGCCGCCGCCATCGCCGCCGCCGAGGCCAAGGGGCAGGCACTCGACGAGGAGACCCGCACCATCCCCGCGCGCTGGCCCACCTTCGACCAGGGCCTGTCCCTCTACACCTTCTTCAAGGTCTATCACCGTCTTACCTACGGCGAGGACGACAGCTACCGCTCGATCCGCTGCCAGACACCGCAGGGCCCCCACGAGATTCACGAATTCCACCTCGAAGAGGGCGAGTTCGCCGTGATTCGCCCCGTCGAGGATGCAACCGGCAACAGCGTCCTGGTGCTGCACGACAGCCAGCTCGAACCGGTGTTGATGCTGCTGGAGGCGTGCCGCACCTGAGCCGGCCCCCGCTGCCTCAACCGGCGGCGGGTTTCTCCCGCGGCACCCGGCCCATCAGGTAGAACTCCGGGTTGGGCGGCGTGCCGGTGAGCGTGACCAGGCGGTTGGAGAGACCGAAGAAGGCGGCGATGGCGCCGATGTCCCAGATGTCGTCGTGGGTGAAGCCCGCCTCGATCAGACGCGCCTGCCACTCATCGGTGAGCTCCCCCACGTCCAGGCCGCAGTGCAGGGCAAAGTCGAGCATCACCCGATGCCGCTCGCTGATCGGCGCGGTACGGTGGTTGATGGCGACCTGGTCGGCCAGCAGCGGGTCCTTGCTGTAGATGCGCACCAGCGCGCCATGGGCCACCACGCAGTACAGGCAGCGGTTGCGGGCGCTGGTGGCCACCACGATCATCTCCTTCTCCGCCTTGGTCAGCGTGTCGGACTCGCGCTCCATCAAGGCGTCGTGGTAAGCGAAGAAGGCACGAAACTCATCGGGCCGGTGTGCCAGCATCAGGAACACGTTGGGCACGAAACCGGCCTTCTCCTGCACTGCGAGGATGCTGCCGCGAATGTCTTCAGGCAGGTCCTGGATCGATTCGGGCACGGGAAAGCGGCTGAGCGGGGCTGGCATGGCAAGGACCTCTTGTGTCGTTGTGGTTACCGGTCATCACCAGTTAACGTCAACGTAAACATGTTGTCCATGCGACATCCGCTCACACCTCTTCCATCAGCGAGCGTGTCACCACCCGGTTGCGGCTGATCTGCTTGGCCTCGTACATGGCCTGATCAGCCTGGCGGTAGATGGCCATGGCCGCCGGCACCTGGTCGTAGTCGCTGCAGCACACCAGCCCGAAGGAACCTGTCACCACGCCATGGCGCGAGGCTTCATGGGGAATCTGGAGCTGCTGCAGGGCATGGCGAAAGCGCTCCAGGGCGTAACGCCCCGCCTCCAGCGAGTCGGCCTCGAGCAGGATGCCGAACTCCTCGCCGCCCAGCCGGAACAACCTGTCGCCGGCACGGCGGAAGTGAGCCTTGAGCAGATCGGCCACCTCGATCAGCACTTGGTCGCCGGCCTGGTGCCCATAGGTGTCGTTGAAGAGCTTGAAGTCGTCGATATCCATCATGGCGAACAGCAGCGGCTTGCCATCACGCTGACGGCGCTGAATCTCTTCGTTGATCAGGGTTTCGAACTGACGCCGGTTGAGCAGCCCCGTCAGCGGGTCGGTGCGCACCATGGCCGCCAGCTTGTGATTGGCCTGCTCCAGTTCCTGGGTGCGCTGATGCACCTTGGTCTCGAGCTGATGGTTGAGGGTACGCTGCAGCTCGTAGGTCTCGCGCTCCGCTTCCAGCTTGGCACGCTTCAGGTAGTTGATCTTGCAGGCCAGCCCGAAGGCCAGCAGCAGGAAACCGAACCCTGCACCCAACTCCAGGGCGTACTCGGTGGCCAGCCCATAGGGCACGAAGCCGCCCAGACGCAGTGCATAGAGCACGCTACCCGCCAGCAGGCCGCTCCAGCCCAGCAGGAAGATCCGCGCCAGCCGATCGCCCTTGAAGCTGAGCCAGGCGCTGGCGCCGAGCAGCAGCAGCGCATAGCCGATGCTCAGCGGCACCAGCGCACGCAGCGCCCAGGCAAAGCGGTCGGCCAGGCTCGGCAGTACGCTCAGCACCAACAGCCCCGTGAGCGCCACGAGGCCCTTGGCCAGACGCGGCGCCTGCCGCTTGAGGCTCAGATAATCGAGGCTGAACAGGGTGAGAGCGACGTACAGCAGCCCCGCGCTGAGCAATAACACCTGCTGGTTGAAGCGCGGCCACTCCGGCCACAGGAACTGGTAGCCGAACCCTCGTAGCGAAAGGTTGAACAGCAGGAACGCCCCCAGATAGAACACGGAATGAAGGAAGGCCTTCTCGCGGGTGGCGACAAAGGTCAGCAGGTTGTAGAGCAGCAGCGCCAGCAGCCCGCCATACAGCACGCTGTAGGCCATCAGCTCGCTCTGGGTCCGCTGAAGGAAGCTGGCATCGTCCATCAGCAGCATGGGCAGAGCAGGCACCAGGCCGTCGTGACTGGCCAGACGCAGATAGACATGACGCGTCTCGTTCGCACCGATGTGCACCGGCAGCACGAAGGAGTGATGCCGCACGGGGCGGGAAGCGAATGGGCGTCGGCTGCCGGTGCTCCACTGTTGCAGCACCCTGCCCTCGGCGTCGACGGCATAGGCATCGATGAAATCGGGCAGCGGCGAGGCCAGCTCGAGCAAGCGTCGCAGGGGGGCATGGGAGGCGTTGGCGAGTTCCAGCTTCAGCCACCAGGCCGAATGGGTGAAACCGAAGTTGGGCACCTCCTGCTCCAGCATCTGCCAGGGCAGTGCCTCGGCCTGCTCCAGGATCTGCTCGATGCCGAGCTGAGCGGTTTCATCCTCGAGCACCGCCACCTGGGGGGCAGGATTGATGACGGTGGAAGGCGTGGCGATGTCGACAGCGGCCTGGGCCTGCCACGCAAGCAGCCACGAGAGTGACCAGATCAGGGCGGCCGTCCATTTGGCCATGCCGGTTTGGGCACCGGCGAGCGCGCAGCGCATCGGTACACTGCCTCCTATCGTGTCCTTACGATCCCTCCACTCTAGCAGGTCTGGCCTGGGAAACTCTTAACTTACGCAAAGCGCCCCACCCGATCGGGTGGGGCGGCACATTGCCAGTCGGCGGTGTCAGCTCAGCGAAATGGTGCTGTTGATGCCGCTGGAGACGTTCTCGGGCTCGAACCAGCGTGCGGTGACGGTCTTGGTCTGGGTCCAGAACTGGATCGCCTGCTTGCCGTTGGGGCCCAGGTCGCCGAGCTTCGAGGCCCGCGAGCCGGTGAAGCTGAAGTAGGCCACCGGCACCGGGATCGGCACGTTGATGCCCACCTGACCGACGTCGATGTCGGTCTCGAAGCGGCGCGCCACCCAGCCGGAGTTGGTGAAGATCGAGGTACCGTTACCGTTGGGGTTGGCATTGATGAAGGCGATCGCCTCGTCCAGCGTATCCACGCTGACCACGCACAGCACCGGGCCGAAGATCTCCTCGCGGTAGATGGTCATCTCCGGCTTGACGTCGGCGAACACGGTGGCACCGACGAAGTTGCCGTCGGGATAGCCCTCTACCTGATAGCCGCGTCCGTCGACCAGCAGTCGGGCGCCCTCCTTCTCGCCGGCATCGATCAGGCGCACCACGCGGTCGCGAGCCGCCTTGGAGACCAGCGGGCCGAGGTCGGCATCGCGCTGGGTGCCCGGCCCCACCTTCATGTTGCGCGCGCCCTCGACGATGTCGTCGAGCCACTGGTTGGCCTCGCCCACCAGCACCACCACCGAGTTGGCCATGCAGCGCTGGCCGGCGGCGCCGAAGGCCGAGCCCAGCAGGTTGTTGATCGCCTGACTGCGGTTGGCGTCGGGCATCACGACACAATGGTTCTTGGCGCCCATCATCGACTGCACCCGCTTGCCCGCCTCGGAAGCGCGGCGGTAGATATGAGTGCCCACGTTGGTGGAGCCGATGAACGACAGCGCCTTGATGTCCGGATGGTCGCAGATCTGGTTGGCCACGTCGGGGCCGCCGTGCACCACGTTGAGCACGCCGGCCGGCACGCCCGCCTCATGGGCCAGCTCGACCAGGCGCATGGTGGAGCTCGGGTCCTGCTCGGAGGGCTTGAGCACGAAGGTGTTGCCGGTGGCGATGGCCAGCGGGAACATGAAGCAGGGCAGCATGATCGGGAAGTTGAAGGCGGTGATGCCCGCGCCAACCCCCAGCGGCTGATTGAGGGTGTAGACGTCGACCTCGCTGGCCGCGTTCTCGGCCAGCTCGCCCAGCTGCAGCGAGGTGATCGAACAGGCGTGCTCGACCACCTCCAGGCCGCGACCCACCTCGCCGGCGGCGTCGGGCAGGGTCTTGCCGTGCTCCTCGGTGATCAGCGCGGCGAGCTCGTCGGTGTGCTCGCGAATCAGCGCCTGCAGCGTGAGCATGATGCGCATGCGCTTGGCCAGCGGTGTCTTGCGCCAGGTCTTGAACGCCTCCTTGGCGCTGGCCACGGCGCGGTCGACCTCCTCGGCGGTGCAGAACGGTACCCGCGCCACCACTTCCTGGGTGGCGGGGTTGATCACGTCGCGCCACTCCTGGCTCTGGGACGGGACGGCCTGACCGTCGATGTACATGGGAATTTCACGAATGGACATGGCGAACTCCTGTTGTGCTTGTAGTCGTTGTACGGCTGAAGCTGAGATGTAGACCTTGTGTGTAGAAACACACGAAGCGTGATGAATTCGAGTCTATATAGCCGCGTAGCGGCGTGACAACGGGCACTTCTTCACATGCCTTGTGCAATAATGCACAAACGAATTTCATGAGGTGCGAGCCGTGCTCGACTGGCAGGACATCCAGATCTTTCTCGAAGTGGCGCGCAGCCAGCGGCTCACCGATGCCGCCCGGCGCCTGGGCCTGGACCACTCCACGCTGTCGCGGCGCACCCGTCGCTTCGAGCAGAAACTCAATACCCAACTCTTCGAGCGTAGCACTCATGGCTACCACCTGACCGAGGCCGGACAGCAGCTGCTGGCCCACGCCGAGGAGATGGCCCGCCACGCCTTCGAGGCGGGCGAGAGCCTGGCCGACAAGAACCGCCAGCTCGGCGGTCAGATTCGCCTGGGCGTGACCGAAGGCTTCGGTACCTGGGTCGTCGCCCCGCTGCTCTCGGCCTTCTGCGAACGCCACCCGGGAATCACCCTGGATCTGCTGGCGCTACCGCGGGTGGTCAACCTGAGTCGCCACGAGGCGGATCTGGCCATCACCGTGGAGCGCCCGGCAAGCCAGGGACTGGTGATCTCGCGGCTGTGCGACTATCGCCTGCGGCTTTACGGCAGCGAGAGCTACTTCCATCGCCACGGCCGCCCCACGCGGCTCGACGAGCTGGGCCAGCACCGACTGATCGGCTACGTCGACGACCTGATCTTCAGCGAACAGCTCAACTATCTCGACCCGTTGCTCGATCCCGCGGTGGTGGGCGTGGCACCGCACTTCCCGATCCGCAGTACCAGCGTCACCACCCAGCACGCAGCGGCCCTGCAGGGGGCGGGACTCGCCGTGCTGCCCTGCTTCATGGCCGAAACCGGCAGCCGGCTCGAGAGCGTACTGAACGATGAGGTGGAGATCGTGCGTCAGTTCTGGATCACCGCGCGCCAGGAGCAGCGGCGCCTGGCGCGGGTCAGGCTACTGTGGGACTTCCTGCGCGAGGCGCTGGAGGCCAACCGGGCGCTACTGATGGGCGAGGCGGATGGCTCAACGCTCCGCGTCCCTTCCGGTTGAGCTCAGGCATGACTACCGCCGGTGTCCGAGGAGCGGCTTGAAGTGACCGCGCTGCCATGCACGACCACGCTGTTTCGCCCTTGCCTCTTGGCTTCGTAGCTCGCGGCGTCGGCCCGCACCAGAATCTCCTCGAGACTCTCGTCACCTTCATGGAAAGCGGTCAGGCCAATGCTCGCCGTCACGGCGTATTCCTTGCCCTCATGGGCGACACTGACCTGGCCGATGGCGACGCGCAGCGACTCGGCGATTGTCGCGGCCTGGCTGAGTGTACAACTCGGCAGCAGCAGGCCGAACTCATCTCCGCCCTGCCTGGCAACATGGTCGCTGCGTCTCACCTCCCACACCAGCACCTGGGCTACTCGGCGCAGCAGCTCGTCACCTAACGCATGCCCACCCTCATCGTTTACCGGCTTGAAGCGATCCAGGTCGAAGAGAATCACGGCCGATGGCGTACCGAGCTTGGCAAAGTCGGCCATTGCATCTTCCAGGCGCCGCAGGTAACCGCGACGATTGAGCAGGCCGGTCAAGGGGTCATGCTCCGCTTCCCAACGTTGCAACGCCTCCTGGTGCTGCCGCTCGGTGATGTCCTTGATCGTGCCTACTATCCCAAGCGGCCCCTCGCTGCCCTCGACCCGGCTGGCATGGATTTCGACCCACAGCATGTTGCCCTTGTCATCCCGCATGCGCAGCTGTCGCAGGAACTCGCTGTTCCGGCTCATGGCATGCAGCCACATGTCATGGGCATCTTCGCGATCATCCTCATGGATGAGCTGCCAGAGGTCATGGGTCGACGCACCGGCCAGGTGGCCCAGCATGGTCGACAGAGCCGGGTTAAGATAAATGAGGTCACCCTCTTGATCGGCCACGAACATGCCGGCTGGGGTCGAGCCGAGTACGGCATCGAGAAACGCCTCGCGATGCCTCAGGTGCTGCAAGGCATCCTTGCGCTCTTGCTCGAGCCTGTTGAAGGCGTCGGAGATTTGCGTCAACTCCCTCAGGCCGGTCGCCAGCGCCAGGCGCTGGCGCACTCCGGAGCCGATTTCCAGGATTTGCCTTTCGAGCCGATGCAACGGCTTGAGCTGATGCCCGACCAGCCAGCGAATGAGGACCAACAGCACCAAGGCAATCACCAGCCAGGTCCACCACAACCGTTCCAGAAAATTCTGAAACGGCGCCAATACCGAATGACGTGGCATCAGCATGGCCACTACCCAATTGGCCTCCCACACCTGGCGGTAACTCACCAGCACGTCCTCGCCATCCAGCTCGTGGAGCGTTTCGCCCTGCCACCCGTCGAGGGCCAACTGGAAATCCAGTGGATCGAGGTGCTGGAGCGACCCGACATGGTGGCTGATTGGCCCTGGCACGAACAAAGGCACACCGGCGGCGGTAAAGATGGCGATGTGGCCGCTATGCTCGAAGGTGAGCGCGGAAATGCTGCTGAAAAACTGGCCATGAGCGAAGTTCAGGAGCCCACCAACCACCCCGTCGAACTCCCCCTGGGGGGTATAACGAGGCACCAGCATCATTACCAGAGGCTGGTGACTGGTCCGCCCAAAGAAGGGACGGCTGACGTACGGCCAGCGGGAGTTGCTCACCATGGCGAAGTACTCGGTGTCGTCAACGCCAAAACCAACGCGTCCCGGCACCTGAGGCAGATCGGCAATGATCTCGCCGTCGGCGTCGCTGACGATGATGCCTTCGAAGTAAGCCAGCAGGCTGGGATTCTGCTGCAGCAGAAGCCGAGCGTCCTCGTGCGACACATCGGTGAGCTGCGCAGAGAGCATTTCCAGCGCGGTAAAGCGCAAGTTCAGGCGGTCCCGCAGTTCTCGGCTCAATATTTCTGCCTGATACCCCAAGTGGGAAAGAGTGGCCTCATGCATCAGTCTCTGACCGCTGCCCCACGCAACGACCAGCAGCAACCCGATGATGACGAGCCAGGTCATTACCAGCCCACCCAGCAGACGCCTCTGCAATGTATTGAGGCGGCGCCATACTGCGCCAGGAGTACTTTGTGGCAAGCCGCCTCTCCTCGAAGGCCAAGTGGTTCATGTAACGTCAGAGTGACAGGTTAACGAACCATTACCGTTAACTTTACAAGCCATTCGGTAACAAAAAGTTGTTGCGCCGCTTAAAGATCGCACATCGACGCGCCGAGTGGGCGCCAAGTTCCGCCCGGGATGAAGAGTGCTTAGGCAGAGAAGTACCTAGTCAGAGAAATGCTGAGTGAGAGGAGCGCTCAGTGAAGTTGCGCAGGATATCATGGCGAGGCGCGGGAGCTGACGCTGCCTGACGCCTCGCTGTTAACGAAAGCGAACGTTTACGCGGCCGAGTCGCAGCTGAGCTGACGGGCGGCCTCGCGCCCGGCAATGGCGCCCAGTACCACGGCGCTGAGCAGACCGTTGCCGGAGAGATAGCCGCTGTCGCCCGAGCCGGAAACCCCGCGCGCCGCACCGCCGGCGGCGAACAGATTGGCGAATAAGCTACCGTCCTGGCGCAGCACTCGAGCCTGGGTATTCACCTCGAGCCCGCCCTGGGTGTGGAACAGCGCACCGGTGACCTTGATCGCGTGATAGGGCGCCGTCAGCAGATCCTCGCTGCTGAAGGTGCGGCCGAAGGCATCGGCTGCGCCGCTTTCGGCCAGGGCCTGCATCTCGGCGAAGGTCTCACGCAGCGCCTCCAGCGGCAGCTCCAGCCCCGCTGCCATGGCCTCCAGGCTGTCGAAGGTGCGCACTGCCCCGGCAATGTGGGCGTTGCGGTAGTCCTCGAACTCCAGCGCAGCCTGATGGATGCGCCGATCGAACAGGTTCCAGGCCATGCCGCCCGGCTGGGCCAGCACCTTGGCCGCCTGCTCCGAGTAGCCGCCGTGCTCGTTGGAAAAGCGCCGGCCCTCACGATTGAGCTGCACCCCGCCGCGCATCATCACCGCCCAGGTGATCAGGGTCTGATGCGGCATCGCCAGCGAACCGTGGCCCTGGCAGGCGCCAAGGTCCTTGAGGCTCGCGCCCATCGCCTCGCCCCACAGCAGGGCGTCGCCCTGGTTGCCTTCGTGGCCGAAATAGAGTGCATCCTTCAGCGCCGGCAGGTGGCGCGCCACCAGTTCGGGATTACCGCCATAGCCGTTGCAGGCAAGGATCAGGGCGTCGCAACCGATGGCCTCCCGGCTGCCGTCGGGGCGTTCGAGGGTCACGCCATGTACCCGGCCGCCATCGTCCACATGCAGGTCGACCACTCGCGCCTCGGTGAGCAGGTCGACGCCTGCCGCCTCTACGGCGTTGAGCAGGCTGCCCATCAATTCCTCCCCGGTGCGCCGTGGGGTGGCATGCATGCGCATGCGGCTATGGCCCGGGTAGAGGAAGCCCTCCACCAGGTCGAAAGGCACCCCGTGGTCGTCGGCCAACCACTCCACCACTCCGGCCGAGGCCTCGGTCAGCGCACGCACGATGGCCGGGTCGGCCTGGTGTCCGTTCTTGCGCTGGATGTCCTCGGCCATCAGCGCCGGGCTGTCCGTCACTCCACGCCGCTCCTGAAAGCGCGTGCCCGCCGCCGGGATGAACCCCTGAGACATGGAGGTGCTGCCCCGCGGCAGCGCATCGCGCTCCAGCACCACCGCCTCCATACCGAACTGCTTGGCGGCGAGGGCCGCCACCAGGCCGCAGGCGCCCGCCCCGACGATCACCAGCGGCACGTGCGCTTCGAACTCTTCTCCGCTGCCAAAGGCCACGATAGGCATGACGTTTCTCCTCAGTGGTTGCCGCCGGCCTGAGCCCGGTAGGCATCGAGAATCTCTCCCGCCGGCGCCTGCCACACCTCGGCATGGCCGGCGATGTGATCGAGCACCGCCTCCAGGCAGCCGATACGATGGGGCTGACCCACCAGCCAGGGATGAAGGTTGAGCGCCAGCAGCCGTCCGCCCTGTTCCCGCCCTTCCTGCAGCAGGAAGTCGAAGGCGTCCGTCACCTGAGCCACCCAGCTGTCTTCAGAGTGCAGGTTCTGGCACATCACGAACTGGTCTTCGATCTCGGTGGAAAGCGGCAGCATGGTCAGCTCGCCCTGGTCGGTGACGAAGGCGTAGGGCATGTCGTCGTTGACCCAGTCGCAGCAGTACTCGATGCCGTTCTCGACGAGCAGCTCCGGGGTGTTCCAGCTCTGGTGCTTGGCCGGGCTCAGCCAGCCGCGAACGGGTTGTCCGGTCAGTTCACGCAGCGTGGCGACCGAGCGGCGCACGATCTCGGCCTCCTCGTCGCGATCCTGACCGCCGTAGTGCAGGTGATCCATGTTCCAGCCATGGCACAGGAACTCGCCGCCGTATGCTTTCAGGCGATTCAGCAGGTAGGGGTGCTGCTCGGCGAGCTGGGCGTTGATCGCCCAGGTGGGACGAATGCCGCGCTGCTCGAATGCCGCGAGCATGCGGTAGATGCCCACCCGGTTGCCGTAGTCGCGCAGCGAGTAGTGGCGCAGGTCCGGGTAGGGCATGGTCATGCCGTTGGGTACCTTGAACGGCACACCGCGCTGGTTGAGCGGGTAGAACTGCAGCGAGACGTTGATCCACACCGCCAGCGTCTTGCCGCCAGGCCACTGGATCGGCTGGCGCTCACCCAGCATCGACCAGGCGTAGCGCTCGTGATCGTAGCCGTGGCGCCGCCAGGGGTAGCGCAGGTAGTCCGAATCGAGAGCCATGACTCAGTTCCTCCCCGACTTGGCATCGATGTCGCGCAAGGCGTCGTCGTAGTGGTGAGCGAGATAGTGCTGGGCGATCTCGCGCCCAGTGGTAACCCACACGTCGCTGCGACCGGTGATGTACTCCAGCGCCTCCTCGAAGGCCTTGATGCGGTGCGGGCAGCTGATCTGATAGTTGTGGGTGGGAATGCACATCACCGTGCCCGACTCGGCGCCCTCGGCGTAGAGCCGGTCAAAGTGGCGCTTGAGCATGGTCAGGTAGTGGCGCGGCTCCACCTTGTTCACCGCGTAGACGATGGTGTCGTTCATCTCGAGCGAATAGGGCATGGAGATGAAGCGCCGCCCCGAGCGCAGGCGGATCGGCGTGGGCTGGTCGTCGTGGAACAGGTCGCAGGTATAAATGCCGCCTTCCTCGCCGAACAGCTCCTGACCCACCTCGGCGAACAGGTCGAGGGTGTGCTCGGAGTGGGACAGCGCCGGCGCCAGGTAGCCGGCGCACTTCTGCCCGGTATGACGCTGGATCGTCTCGATGCCGTCGCGAATCATCTCCCGCTCCTGGGCCTCGCTCATGCCGTAGGTGTAGCGGGTGTTGTAGATACCGTGGCTGAAGAATTCCCAGTCGCGCTCGCGGCACATCGCGACGATCTCGGGGTGGTGCTCGCACAGCGCCACCGAGAGCGACACCGAGCCGCGAATGCCGTACTTGTCGAGCAGCGCCATCTGGCGCTGGTGGCCGACCCGATTGCCATAGTCGCGAATGCTGAAGCCCGGCACCGAGGGGTGCGGCGTGGGCCACGGCTTGCGCTGGGGATTGGCCGGCGGATCGAGTTCATAGTATTCGATGTTGGGTGCCACCCAGAAGGCCACCCGAGCCCCGTTCGGCCAGGCGATCTTCGGCCGGTTCTCGTAGGGCCAGTAGTCGTAGGCGCCCAGTCTCTCTTTCAGCTCTGCCTGCATGTCAGCCTCCCCGCCGCTCAGGCCTTGTCGCTCGCGCGTGCCTCGAGCCAGGCCAGCACGTCGGCCACGTTCATCACGTCGGCGTACTTCAAGTGCAGGTCGGTGAGGTTGGCGTAGTGGTAGCTCTCGTGCTTGTCGGCCACGCACTCCATCGGCACGATGGTGCGGTAGCCCCGCGACAGACTGTCCACCGCAGTGGCGCGAATGCAGCCCGAGGTGGAACCGCCGGTGACGATCACGGTGTCGACCTGGTGCCACACCAGCAGCGACTGCAGCGGGGTCTCGAAGAAGGCCGAGGGCATACGCTTGGTATAGACCACATCGCCCTGCTCGATCTCGACCCGCTCGTCGAAGGCGGCGCGGTCGGAGCCGTACTTGATGTTCTGCAACGAATCCGGGGTGTCGGTACGCGTGCCCCATACGCCGGCATCCTCGGCGGAGTCGAGAAAGGCGACATGGGTCCATACCACCGGCCAACCGAGCTTACGGAAGCCGCGTGCCAGCTGGTTCACGTAGTCGAGCTGGTTGGGGTCGGTCTCGTAGGCAGTCTTGTAGAGATCGGTGCGGGTGTAGGCCTTCTGCGGATCGACGTTGACCAGCACCGCCTTGTTGCCGAAGCCGAACGGCACGCGCTGAGGGTTGGCCATCACCTCGAAGAAGATCTCCTTGGCGGTTTTATCGGTCGTGATCATGCGCTCTCTCCTGTGTCTTTGTCCTTGTGATCAGCGGGCGTCATACTTCTCGCCCAGCTCGAGCATCTTGCGGGTGCCGAGCACCTCGTTGAGCTGACTGAAGTCGAGCATGCGCTCACGGAAGGCATCGGTGGTGCCGTCGCGGCGCAGGGTGCCGAAGAACTGGCTCGCCATGTGGGTGAAGGCACGTACCAGAGCACCGGGGAAGATCACCAACGAGAAGCCCAGCGCTTGCAGCGCCTGGGCGTTCTGCAGCGGCGTGTCGCCCCCCTCCACCATGTTGGCCATGATCGGGATCTTGCCGCGGAACTCGGCCATGATGCTGGCGATGTCGTCGTCGCTGCGAATGCCTTCGATGAACAGCACGTCGACACCGGCCTCGCGGTAGGCATGGGCACGCTCGATGGCCCGGGCCGTACCCTCCACCGCCACTGCATCGGTGCGCCCGATGATCAGGGTCGCATCGCTCGCCCGAGCGTCCAATGCGGCCTTGAGCTTGCCCACCATCTCGCCTTGCGGCACCAGGGTCTTGCCGCGCAGGTGGCCGCAGCGCTTGGGGTAGGTCTGATCCTCGAGTTGGATGGCGTTGGCCCCGGCGCGCTCCAGCATGCGCACGCTGCGCATGACGTTCATGGCGTTGCCGAAGCCGGTGTCGCAATCCACCACCACGGAGAGCTCGGTGCGCTCGCGGATGTGCGCCATCACGTCATTGACCTCGCTGACGCTGACCAGGCCGATGTCGGGGCGGCCGAGCTGGGTGTAGGCGATGCTGGCCCCCGAGAGGTAGACGGTATCGAAGCCCGCCTCGGCGGCGAGCGAAGCGCTCAGGGCGTCATAAACGCCAGGTGCTACGACGATCTCGGGAGCGTGCAGTCTGGCCTTGAGGTCGCTGGCATCAACAGTCATGACGGGTGAATTCCTCATGTTCGGAAAGTCGGTAAGTGGTACGTCGCCCCTGTTCAGGGACGTGCCAGCGCCAGGTCGTTCCAGACCTGCTGTCGCACTATCCGGCCGTGGCGCAGCTCGAAGCGGTCGATGAAACGCACCCCGGCAAAGGGAGTGCCGTCGGGCCACTCGCCGTCGAGCTCGCCATGGCAGAACACCGCTGTGACGCCATTGCCATCACAGGTTTCCACCGCGGCGATGCGCTTGCGCACGAAGCGGTAGCGGTCGGCGGCCCAGGCCACCAGCTCTTCGAGGCGATGCATCTCGCCACTGCCCGGAAAGACCATGCTGAACTCCTCGTCGAGCAGGGCACCGGCACGCTCGAGCTCGCGCGCCTCCATTGCCGCCAGGAAGTCGCGCACGACCTCTTCGGGGGCAGCAGCAGGCTTGTTGGCAGGCATAGGGGTCTCCAGGGAAGAAGCCTTTGTCGTTGTTTGGCGCTATTCTTCGAGTTGCATGGCACACAAAGCTGTCCTATGCATAATACATTTCTATGTCCACCCCGACCCTTCCGTCAAGCGCTTCATCGCAACCGACAACAATGCACAAGGATCGAACCATGAACGATACGCATGCGAATTCCGTTGGGGGCACCAAGTCCCATCGCATCTATCTGCTGCTCAAGGACGCCATTCTAAGCGGCCGGCTGGCGCCGGGGCGCAAGCTGCCCGGCGAGCTGAAACTGGCCGAGCAGTACGGTGTGTCGCGGGTCACGGTCCGGCGCGCCATGCAGGCGCTCAACGAAGCGGGACTGGTGGCACGCAAGCCCGGACTCGGCACCGTGGTGCTGGAGCAACCGCTGGATGCCACGGTGATGACCGCCAGCGTCGCCAACCTGCTTCCCAACATGGTCAAGATGAGCAAGGCCTCACGGGTACGGCTGCTGGAGTTCTGCTACGCCAAGCCGCCGGAGCCGGTGCGCGAGAGTCTGGGGCTGCACGAGGGCGACAAGGTGCAGCGCTCAATTCGCGTGCGCATGGCGGATGGCAAGCCGTTCTCCTACCTGGTAACCCACGTGCCGGAGTACATCGCGCTGCACTACAACGAAGCCGACCTGTCGCAAACGCCACTGTTCGCCCTGCTCGAGCGCAGCGGCGTGAAGGTCGACCACGCGGCTCAGACCATCTCGGCCACCCTGGCCACCCACGAGGTGGCCGACGCACTGGAGGTCTCGGTGGGCTCGCCGCTGATCTCGCTGACCCGAGTGGTGTACGACGAAGAGGGCCGCGGCGTGGAGCATCTCGACGCGCTCTACCGCCCCGACCGTTACCGCATTCAGATCGATCTCAACCGCACCGGTGACGAAGCGGCACGCTACTGGGAACCGATGGCACCGGAACCCCGGCAGGCGGAAGCGGAGCAGCAGGCATGAGCGTAACGCAAACCAAATGTGCTATTTTTAATACATTTAAATCACAATCAAAAATACATTTGACCTGTGATATCGGTCTGGGATAGATGTATTTGGACAAGAATGACGCAACCCCGTTGAAGCGACCGACATGACAATGCCAACGACACTGTTCGACAAGGTGTGGGATGCCCACGAGATTCTGCGCGGCGAAAGCGGCCAGAGCCTGTTGTGGATCGACCGCCATTTCGTGCACGAGGGCTCCTTCCACGCCTTCAACAAGCTGCACGAACGCGAGCTGTCGGTGGCACGCCCCGACCTGACCTTCGGCATTGCCGACCACTACGTGCCGACCCTGACCCGCCGGCTCGATGCCATCGGCGACGTCAAGGTGCGCGGCATGATCGAGCAGTTGGCCGACAACACCCGCAAGCACGGCATCACTCTGTTCGGCCTCGACGACCCGCGCCAGGGCATCGTGCACGTGCTCGGCCCCGAGCAGGGCCTGACCCAACCCGGACTGCTGATGGTGTGCGGCGACAGCCACACCTCCACACACGGCGCCTTCGGCAGCATCGCCTTCGGTATCGGCGCTTCGGAAGTGGCCCACGTGCTGGCGACCCAGACTCTGTGGCAGAGCCGCCCCAAGAAGATGCGCCTGACCGTCGAGGGCGAGCTGGCACCGGGCATCACCGCCAAGGACATCGCGCTCACCTGGATCGCCCGCCTGGGGGCCGACGGCGCCCGGGGTTACGCCATCGAATACGCCGGCAGCGCCATTCGCAGTCTGTCGATGGAAGCGCGCCTGACGCTGTGTAACCTCTCCATCGAGGGCGGCGCCCGCTGCGGCATGATCGCCCCCGACGCGACCACCTTCGATTATCTGCGCGGTCGCCCCTTCGCCCCGCGGGGGGAGCAATGGGAGCAGGCGCTGGCCTACTGGCAGACGCTGAAGAGCGACGATGGCGCCCATTTCGACCGCGAAGAAACGCTCGCCGCCGCCGAGATCGCCCCCACCGTGACCTGGGGTGTCTCGCCGGAAGAGGCCCTGCCCATCGATGCCTGCATACCCGATCCGGCCGACCAGCACGATGCCGGCAAGGCGCGCCAGCTGCGCGACAGCCTCGACTACATGGGCCTCGCTCCCGGCCAGAAGCTGACCGACATCGTCATCGATCGGGTCTTCATCGGCTCCTGCACCAACGCGCGCCTGGAGGACCTGCGCGCCGCGGCCGCGGTATTGCGCGGCCGTCGCAGCCGGGTGCCGGGCATCGTCTCGCCAGGCTCCACCCAGGTGAAGCGCCAGGCCGAAGCCGAGGGGCTGGATGCCGTGTTCCGCGAGGCGGGCCTGGAGTGGCGTGAGTCCGGCTGCTCCATGTGCGTGGGCATGAACGGCGATCTGGTGCCGCCCGGCGAGCGCTGCGCCTCCACCACCAACCGCAACTTCAAGGGCCGCCAGGGGCCGGGCGCCAGAACCCATCTGATGTCGCCGGCCATGGTGGCCGCGGCGGCCGTGGCCGGCCGCCTTGCCGACCTACGCCAGCTGTGACAGGAGCCGAGTGATGGAACCGATCAAGATCATCGACGCCCCGGCCTGTCCGCTGCCGCTGGCCAATGTGGATACCGACCAGCTGATTCCGGCGCGCTTCATGAAGGAGCCGCGTAGCGTCGGCTACGGGCGCTTCCTGCTCCATGACCTGCGCCACGACGAAAGCGGCCGACCGGTCGAGGATTTCATCCTCAACCACCCGCAGGCGGGTGAGGCGAAAACCCTGGTGGCAAGGCGCAATTTCGGCGCCGGCTCGTCACGCGAGGCCGCCGTCTATGCGCTGGTGGACTTCGGCTTTCGCTGCGTGATCGCGCCGAGCTTCGGCGACATCTTCGCCTCCAATGCGGTCAACAACGGCCTGCTGCCGGCCACGGTCAGCGAGGCGGACGCCGAGACACTGCTTGCCGCGCTGGGAGAAGCCCCTGGAGCGCTGCACGTCGACTTGGAAGCGCAGCGCATCACCATCGGCGAGCTGAGCGTTGCCTTCAGCATCGCGCCGACCTGGCGCACCAAGCTGCTCAACGGCTGGGACGACATCGACATGACTCGTCAGCACGCCGAGGAGATCGAACGCTTCGCCACCCGCTATGCCAGCCAACGGCCCTGGCTCGATGCCGCACCGCCACCGCTGATCACACGGGGCTGACTGGCCTCCGGCCCCAGGACCAAAGACAAGACCGCAAGACAACCAACGCTGAAGATTGAAAGGAGAACAACTATGAACAAGCCTCTCATCGCTTCCCTGGGCCTCGCTGCCCTGGTCGCTTCCGGCCAGACCCTGGCCGTGGAGCGCATCACTGCCGTCCACGCCTTTCCGCCGTCGCTGATTTATACCCAGAGCTTCCTCGAGTTCGTCGACAAGGTGAACGAGCGTGGCGAAGGCGTGGTACAGATCAATGTACGCGGCGGCCCCGAGGTGATCGGTCTCTCCGAACAGCCCGACGCGGTTCGCAACGGAGTGGTCGACATGGCCTACACCGCTGCCAGCTTCTATGCCGGCACCGTGCCCGAACGCGACGCCATGGTGGCCTCCAACACCAACGCCATCTATGCCCGTGAGAACGGCGGCATCGACCTGCTCAACCAGATCCACCAGGACAAGATGGGGGTCTACTACCTGGGCTGGTTCGACAGCGGCGTGAGCTACAACCTCTACACCATCAACGAGCCGCGCCTGGACAGTGAGGGCAACCTCAGCGTCTCCGGCATGACCCTGCGCAGCAACCCGGTCTACGACGCCTTCTTCCAGGACTACCTCGGTGCCCAGCCGATCAGCCTGCCTACCACCGACGTCTACTCGGCGCTGGAGCGCAACGTGGTCAACGCCACCGGCTGGACCCAGATCGGCCTCAAGGACCTCAACTGGGACCGTTTCCTCAACTACCGCATCGATCCCGATTTCTTCTCCACCGACATGGGCGTGATCGTCAACCTGGACAGCTGGAACGGCCTGAGCGAGGAAGCCCGCGAGATCCTGCAGGAGGTGGCCATCGAGCACGAGCGTGCCAGTACCGAACGCTTCGAGGTGCTGGCCGAGGAGCAGCAGGCCGAGCTGGAGGCCGACGGCATGCAGGTCTTCCGTCTGGAAGGCGAGGCTGGCGAGCGCTTCTCCGAGGCCGCCCGCGAAGCCACCTGGGAGCGTATGCGCCGCCAGATGGAGCGTCATCCCATGGGGCTCGAGCACTACGACGAGCTGATCGAGAAGTTCAACGACCTGTAAGCGCGGGGGCCGGTCGCCAGCGGCCGGCCCACTGCTGCTCGTCGTCGGTTCGTTCGGCCCTTTTCATCGCGCCCGGGGAGGCTTATGCGTTACGCCAGTCGTGCTTACCTGCTGCTGCTCAACGGCATGGCCCTCGCTGCCGCCATCATGCTGGTATGGCTGATGGTCGCCATCGTGCTCTCGGTAGTGATCCGCAACCTGGGGCTGCAGCCCTCGGCGTGGCTCTTCCTCTCCACCGAATACGCCATGTTCTATCTGACCCTGCTGGGCGCCCCCTGGCTGGTGCGACACAAGGGCCACGTGCACATCGAACTGCTCACCTCGATCCTGACGCCCATGGCCCTGCAGGTGGTTAGCCGCCTGGTGGCCCTGCTGTGCGTGGCGGTGTGCGTGGTGCTGGCCTGGAAGGGCTATGACCTGGTGTCGATGAACATTGCGCGCAACGACTACGACGTGCGCGCCTTCTTCGTGCCCAAGTGGATCCTCACCATCGCTTACCCGGTGTGCTTTTCCATGATGGCCATCGAATTCGCCCGCTTCGTGGTCGGGCGCGACATCCTTCACAGCGGCGAAGCGGGGATCAAGGAATAATGGAATGGTATCTGGCCCTGGCCTTTCTGCTGGCCCTGATTCTCGGCTTCATGGCCATCGGTACGCCGATCGCCCTGGCCTTTCTTGCCGCCAACGTCATCGGTGCCTGGCACTTCATGGGCGGCCAGAACGGTCTCATCCAATTGCTCAACAACGGCTTCGGCGCCCTCTCCAGCTTCAACCTGGTGCCGATCCCGCTGTTCCTGCTGATGGGTGAGCTGTTCTTCCGCACCGGCCTGGGCATGCGCATGTTCAACGCCATCGACCAACTGATGGGCAAGGTGCCCGGCCGGCTCTCCTACGTCACCGTGGTGGGCGGTACCGGCTTCTCGACCCTTAGCGGCTCTTCGATGGGCTCCACCGCGCTGATGGGCTCGCTGCTGGTGCCGGAGATGGAGCGTCGCGGCTACCAGAAGCGCATGGCCATCGGCCCGATCCTGGGTACCGGGGGGCTTGCGATCATCATTCCACCCTCGGCGCTTGCCGTACTGCTGGCCACCCTGGCCAAGGTCGACATCGGTGCCCTGCTAATCGCCGGCATCATGCCCGGCCTGGTGCTGGCCGGGTTCTATATTGCCACCATCTGGATCCAGACCCGGCTCGATCCGGACGCGGCCCCCAATTACGAGCTGGAGCCGGTGCCGCTGGGCCAGAAGCTCAAGCTGGTGCTCACCGACATCCTGCCGATGATCAGCGTGATGATCTTCATCGTCGCGCTGATGCTGCTGGGCTTCGCCACGCCCTCCGAGGCGGCGGCCTTCGGCGCCCTGGGTGCCATCGTGCTGGCGGTGATCTTTCGCTGCATGACCTGGGAGGCATTCAAGCTCTCGGTGATCGGCGCTCTGAAGGTCACCCTGATGGCCTACCTGATCGTGTTCGGCTCGGCCACCTTCAGCCAACTGCTGGCCTTCTCCGGCGCCTCCAGCGGGCTGATCCAGTGGGCCACCAGCTTCGACCTGGCGCCGATCCTGATGCTGCTGGCGATGTTTGCCGTGCTGCTGGTGCTCGGCACCTTCATGGAGCAGATCTCGATCATGATGCTCACGGTGCCGTTCTTCTTCCCGCTGGCCCAGGTACTCGGCTTCGACCCGATCTGGTTCGGCATCATCATGCTGCTGGCGCTGGAGATCAGCTTCTCCACGCCGCCGCTGGGGCTGCTGCTGTTCGTGATGAAGGGCGTGGCACCCAAGGGCACCACCATGCGCGAAATCTATTCCGCAGCGATTCCCTACATCCTTTGCTCGATGCTGCTGGTCGCGCTGCTGATCGTGTTCCCCGGCATCGCCACCTGGCTGCCTGGGATGATCAACTAGCGGAAAGCAGATTCCGCCACTTGCTGAGCCCGTTCGGCCATATCAGGACAAAACGCGGCTCAGCGAAGCGACGGATCCATGAAGACCCGGGCAAACTGCCTGAACTGGTCGAGATGATCGCGACAGATGGCGAAAACCACCTGCCAGTTAACGGCTTCGTAGTTGTGAACCACGATGTTGCGGAAGCCGACCGATTTTCTCATGTCATCGGCCAGCGCACGGCTGATCACATCTCGCTCGGCAAGTACATCGAAGCTTTGCCCCATGGTGATAGGAGACGTCAGCTCGTGGTGCTCCGCGATCCAGTGTGCCGCTATGTCCACGCAGAGCTGAACGGCACGGGTCAGGTTCAGCGCCAGGATATCCTGAGCATCGAGATCCGCTTCCAAGGCCTCGACGCTGCTCGGGCAGCGGCTTTCGAGCCGCATGACGCAACGCCGCAGCGACTCCAGCTTCTGGTTGATCAGGAGTTGATCCATGCCGCCTGCCTCGCCTTGAGGATTCTCTGCTGCAATGGCACGAAATCCTCGTTGTCGATGATGTTGCGGTAGACCAGGCGGGCCCATGCCGAATCGCTGCCTTGCAGGCGTACTCCCGAGGTGACGATCTGCGTCAGCAGCGGCTGGCCGGCCGTCTTGAGATCGACCAGATCCACAGGGCGGGAGCACGCCAGGGCCAACGCCTCGATGAGGGCGATCTTCTTGTCGCTGGTCAGCGGGTGGCGAGCCTCCACCGCAAGGTCGAGGTCGCTGTCGGGCCTGGCGCGCCCCTTGGCAAGCGAGCCGAACAGCACGACCTGCTCGATCTCTTCGAACGGCGCAAGCGCCCGTAGGATCGACTGGTGAAGCTCAGTGTCATCACGACGATGCGTGGAAGGCATGTCACGACCTCGAAACGTCAGTTACGACCAGTGTACCCCCAAGCGCCGATACCGTGCATGAAAGCCTACGGAATCCGTCGATGACCTGGGCAATCCGACTCAGGTCACCGCCCCGCGCTGCTGAAAGCACGGGGCCAGATACTCGCCTTCGCTCAGCACTTCGCGCAGATGCTGCGCCGCCTGCCAGACGTCCTCATGGCTCAGGTAGAGCGGCGCGAAGCCGAAGCGCATCAGCCCCGGCTCGCGGTAGTCGCCGATCACGCCGCGCTCGATCAGCGCCTGGACGATGGCATAGCCGTGTTCTCTTTCCACCAACCCTACCTGGCTGCCGCGCTGCGCCTCGTCCGGGGTGATGTCGGCAATGCTGTGCTCCGCCAGGCAGTCACCCAGCGACTCGCGAAACAGCTCGATCAAGCGCTGGCTCTTGCGCCGCAGCTGAGCGAGGTCCACCTCCTGCCACAGCGCCAGCGACGCTTCCAAGGCAGCAAAGGCCAGCGGCGAGTGGGTGCCGGTACGAAAGCGCGAGATACCCGGCGCAGGGGCATAGTCGACCTCGAAAGCGAACGGCGAGGCGTGGCCCAGCCAGCCCGACAACGGCTGCCAGGCCCGGTCCTGGCAATCGCGCCGCACATAGAGAAAGGCCGGCGCACCGGGGCCGCCATTGAGGTACTTGTAGGTGCAGCCCACCGCGTAGCGCACGCCACAGGCGGCGAGATTCACCTGCAGAGCGCCGGCCGAGTGGGCCAGGTCCCAGACCACCTCGCCGCCGCTGGCATGCACCTGGCGGGTGATCGCCGCCATGTCGCGCAGACGCCCGGTGCGATAGTGCACATGGCTGAGCACCACCGCCGCCACCCGCTCGTCGAGATAGGCATCCAGCGCCTCGCCCTCCGGCACCACCCGATGCTCGAAGCCGCCGAAGCGACAGAAGCCCTGTGCGATGTAGCCGTCGGTGGGGAAGTTGCCGCCTTCGCTGAGGATCACCGGCCGCGCCCGGCTCTGTCCTTCAGTGCCTCTTTGCCCTTCAGTGCCTCTTTGCCCTTCGGTGATATAGCCCAGCAGCTTGAAGATGTTGTGGGTGATGGTGTCGGTCACCAGCACCTCGCCCGGCCCGGCTCCCAGCAGCGGCGCCAGCCGGTCGCCAAGCCGCTCCGGCGCATCGAACCAGCCCTGGTTCCAACCCTGGATCAGCGAGTCGCGCCATTGGCTCATCAGGCCGTCGACGGCGGCCACGGCAGCGCTGGGCTGGGCGCCCAGGGAGTTGCCGTCGAGATAGATCGTGCCTTGCGGCAGGGTGAAGCGGCTTCTGAAGGTGGCCAGCGGGTCCTGGCGGTCCAGCTCGCGAACGTCATCGAGAGTCAGGGGCATGGTCGGCTCCAGCACAAGGAGAAAACGGAATCGGGAAAGCGCTTGTCAGCTCGCGTAGCTATCAAGCCAGCTCGCGCCGCTATCAAGCCAGCTCGCGCAGAAGGGCCCGCACCGGCGAGGCATCGGCCCCGGCCAGCTTCAGCGGCAGGGCGATCAGCTCATAATGGCCCGGCGGCACCGCATCCAGCACCAGCCCTTCGAGAATCGCCATACCGTGCTGGTGCACCCGCCAATGCGCCAGCAGCTTGCTGTCCACCTCGGGGTCGAGCGAAGGACTATCCACGCCGATCAACCGCGCGCCGCGCTCGGCCAGCAGGTCGATGCTCTCCGGCGCGATGGTGGTGAAGTCACTGCGCCAGCGCTCATGGGGAAAATGCTCCCAGGTGCGCAGCAACACCCGCTCGACGCGCGGCGGCAGCACGGGCAGCAGATGCTCGGGCTCGACCCTCGGCGCGGCATGGCGCATGTCCAGCACCACGCATAGGCCAAGGTAGGTGGTGAGTTCCACCTCGTCGATGGCCCTGCCATCGGCGGCGTAGTGGCTGGGCGCGTCGGCATGGGTGCCGGTGTGGGTGGAGAGCGTCAGGCGCGAGACGTTGACCGGGCACTGTCCGTCGAGCACCCAGGTCGGCTCATGGGCAAAAGGGGTATCGCCGGGCCATACCGGCATGTCGGCACGCAGCGGCTGGGAGATGTCATAGAGTCGGCTCATGAGGCGCCCTCCTCCAGCGTGGTGCGCACCGACCACAGCTCGGGGAAGAACTGCAGGTCCAGCGCCTTGGCGAGATAGGAGGCCCCGCCGGTGCCACCGGTGCCGGGCTTCTGTCCGATGATGCGCTCCACCGTCTTGAGGTGGCTGAAGCGCCACTGGTGGAAGTGGTACTCGGTATCGACGAGCTTTTCGGCCAGTTCGTAGAGCTCCCAGTAGCGGCCGGTATCGCGGTAGATATCCGCCCAGGCCTGCTCCACCTCGTCACAGGGCCGATAGGGCTCCGACCAGTCCCGCGCGATGACCGACTCGGGAAGTGCGAAGCCGCGCCGGGCCAGCAGCTGCAGGCTGATGTCGTAAAGGCTCGGAGCGTGGAGTACCTTGCTGAGGCGCCGGTAGCGCTCGGGATGGCGACGGTGCACTTCGATCATCGCCGCATTCTTGTTGCCGAGCAGGAACTCCAGCTCGCGATACTGGAACGACTGGAAGCCCGAACTCTGGCCGAGGCTGTCACGAAAGCGCGCGTAGTCGGCGGGAGTCATGGTCACCAGCACCTCCCAGGCATTGATCATCTGCGCCTGGATTCGCGCCACCCGGGTGAGCATCTTGAACGCCGGGCGCAAGCGGTCGGATGCGATGTGTGCCGCGGCGGCGTGGGCCTCGTGCAGGCACTGCTTGAGCCACAGCTCCGAGACCTGATGGATGACGATGAACAGCATCTCGTCATGCTCCGCGGTACCCGGCCGCTGGGCCGACAGCAGCGGCCCCAGCTGCAGGTAATCGCCATAGCTCATCGGCTGGTCCCAGTGCACCCCCTCCTGCGAGAGGTCCACGCTGGCGCTGCGTGCCTGCCCTTCCTTCCGCTTGGCCATGGTCGCCCTCCTTCGTCGTCTTTCCGTCAGTTTACGAAGTTACAACCACAGCCACTGACCGAACAGGGGCTCTACCTGAACTGGTATCTAGTCATGCGCCAGGGCGAAGCCGAGGGCTCGGCGGCAGGGGCCCTGGCGCATACGCTACATACCGTCATCACAGACCGCCGAGAGGTCGAATAAGGTGCCGACTCAAGTCCCGCAGAAGGTACGGAATACCCGCTCGGTGGGCTCGGCCGGCCGCATGTACTCCTCGCGCCCGGGCTGGTCGTCGAACGGGTGGGTGATGATATCGAGCAGGGTCTCGAAGGGGCCGTAGTCGTTTTCGTCCATGGCCGCGGTCAACGCCTGCTGCACGCGGTGGTTGCGCGGGATGAAGGCCGGGTTGGCCAAACGCATGCGCTGCGCCCGTTCGCTCTCGCCCGGCTCTTCCTGAGCAAGACGCTCGCGCCACTCCTCCAGCCAGCCGGCAATCTCCTCGGGGCGTTCGAACAGCTCGACCAGCGAGGCTTCCGCCGCAGCGCTCTCGGCAACGTCCGCCAGCCGACGGAAAGTCAGGGTGAAGTCGGCACGGCCACGGTGCATGGCCGCCAACAGCGACTCGATCAGCGCCTTGTCGCCGGGCTTCTCGCTGGTCAGGCCGAGCTTGGCACGCATGACCGCCAGCCACTCCCGTTCGTACTGCTCCGGGAAGCGCTGCAACAGCTCGGTGGCCCGCTCCACCGCGCGCTCGCTGTCGTCATCGATCAGCGGCAGCAAGGTCTCGGCCAGCCGCGCCAGGTTCCACTGGGCGATCCACGGCTGGTTGGAGTAGGCGTAGCGCCCGCCCTCGTCGATGGAGCTGAACACCATCTTCGGGTCGTACTGCTCCATGAAGGCGCAGGGGCCGAAGTCGATGGTCTCGCCGGAAATCGAGGTGTTGTCGGTGTTCATCACGCCATGAATGAAGCCCACGCCCATCCACTTGGCGATCAGCGCCGCCTGGCGCGCCTGTACCGCTTCCAGCAGGCCCAGATAGCGCTCGCCGTCCTGGCGTGACTCAAGCGCCGGATAGTGACGCTCGATGACGTGCCCGGCCAGCTCGCGTACGCCGTCGATATCGCCGCGGGCGGCGAAGTACTGGAAGGTGCCGACGCGGATATGACTGGAGGCGACCCGGGTGAGAATGGCCCCGGGCTCCGGAATGCCGCGCATGACCCGCTCGCCGGTGGTCACCGCGGCCAGCGCCCGGGTAGTGGGGATGCCCATGGCGTGCATCGCCTCGCTGACCAGATACTCGCGCAACACCGGCCCCAGAGGCGCCCGGCCATCGCCGCCGCGGGAGAACGGGGTGCGCCCCGCTCCCTTGAGCTGGATGTCGCGCAGCCGACCGTCGCGGTCGGTCACCTCGCCCAGCAGCACCGCACGGCCATCGCCCAGCTGCGGCACGAAGCCGCCGAACTGATGCCCAGCATAGGCCTGGGCCAGCGGCTCGGCGCCGTGGGGCACCACGTTGCCGGAGAACCATACCGCCGCCTCTTCGGCATCGAAGGCAGCGAGGTCGAAGCCCAGCGCCTCGGCCAGCGGCCGATTGAAGGCCACCAGGTGCGGCTCACGCACGGGCACCGGCTCGAAGTGGGCGTAGAAGCGTTCCGGCAGGCGGGCATAACGCAGAGTGAACGGGGGAAACATGGTAACTCCAGCAGTCTTCATGCCGCTCACTGTAGGCGCGGGGGCGGCGAAAATCGAGCGCCGTTGCCCCCCCTTATAAGGGACTGGTCACGAGCGACTCGTTACGAGCGGCTAGCCGGTAGCGGAAACCGGTCGCTCGAACTCGCGAATGCTGGCCACGAAGTCGCTGAAGCGCTCGCCCTGGATCAGCACGTGATCGCGCAGGGCATGTTCCGCTGCCGCCGGGTCGCCCGCTTCGATGGCTGCCACCACGTCCCGATGCTCGCGCAGCGAGCTGTGCATGCGCTGGCGAACCTTCAACTGCAAGCGACGATAAGGCTTGAGCCGCTGCTTTAGCTGGCGCGCCTCACCGAGCAGAAAGGTGTTGTGGCTGGCCCGGTAGATGCAGTCGTGGAAGGCCTCGTTCTCGTAGTAGTACTCGTCGGTGTCTCCGGCCCGAGCGGCCGCCTCGCAGCGCTCAAGTGCATCACGCAGCTCGGCGAGCTCGGCATCGCTGATGCGCCGCGCCGCCAGGCGCCCGCACATGGCCTCCAGCTCCGCCATCACCTCGAACATCTCGATCAGCTGATCGATGCCCACCTTGGCCACGAAGGTGCCCTTCTTGGGCGAGACCGTCACCAGCCCGCTGGCGACGAGTTGCTGGATCGCTTCACGTATCGGGGTACGGGAAACATTGAACTCCCGGCCCAACGCCTCCGGGTCCAGCCTTTCGCCGGGCAGCCGGCGACCGTTGATGATGTCGTTCTCCAGCGAGTCGCGCAGGCGCTGTGCATTGGAGCGCTTGGTGCTGGTCATGGCCACCTCCTCGGTCGCGGCATTCAAGAGCGGGTCTTTTTACTGTAACGGATTTGACACGAGTATATACAACGTCTATTGAAGTATACATCAGCACGCCTGATGGATATAAAAACGACACTTCAGTACAACAACAATCCCAAGGAGACGCCCAATGCAACGCCACACCCTAGCTACCCTGGCCGCGACGCTCGGCCTGGCCCTCGCCTTCAGCAGTGCCGCTGCCGCCAACACCGTACTGCGCGCCTCGCACCAGTTCCCCGGTGGTCAAGGTGATGTCCGCGACGAGATGGTGCAGCTGATGGCCCGCCAAGTGGCAGAAGCCGATGTGGGGCTCGAGATTCAGGTCTACCCCGGTCAGTCGCTGTTCCGTGCCAACGAGCAGTGGGGCGCGCTGGTACGCGGCCGCCTGGATCTGACCCTGCTGCCGCTGGATTACGCCAGCGGCCGCCATCCGGAGTTTTCCGCCACCCTGATGCCGGGCCTGGTGCGCAACCACGAACACGCCGCGCGCCTCAACGAGTCCGAGTACATGGACATGATCAAACAGGTGATCATGGACAACGGTGCCCGAGTGCTGGCCGACAGCTGGCTCGCCGGCGGCTTCGCCTCCAGCGAGCAGTGCATCACCGCCCCCGACACCGTGCGCGGCCAGAACATCCGCGCCGCCGGCCCGGCCTTCGAGCAGATGCTGCAGGCGGCAGGCGCCTCCATCGCCTCGATGCCCTCTTCCGAGGTTTATACCGCCATGCAGACCGGCGTGCTGGATGCCGCCAACACCTCGTCGATGTCGTTCATCTCCTTCCGCCTCTACGAACAGGTGGAGTGCCTGACCGAACCGGGCGATTTCGCGCTGTGGTTCATGTACGAGCCGATTCTCATCTCGGAGCAGGTGTGGCAGCGCCTCAACGAGGAGCAGCAAGCCGCGCTGATGGAAGCCGGCAAGGCCGCCGAGGAGTTCTTCGCCGCCGAGGCCGCGGCCATCGACGCCAAGATGGTCGAGGTCTACGAGCAGAACGGCATCGAGGTGGTGCGCATGAGCGAGGAGGACTACAACGCCTGGATCGAGATCGCCCGTGAGACCTCCTACAAGAACTTTGCCGAAAACGTACCCAATGGCCAGGCCATCATCGACGCGGCCCTCGCCGTCGATTGAGGCCCAGCTCTTCCCAGTGAGTCGGGCCACCCGCCACGGGTGGCCCCCGTTTCGAACCCCGGGAGGACTACACGGCCATGGCCCACTCTCAATCCCTTGCTCAACGATCCGGTGTCATCGGCGGCTATATCCGCCTGATGGACACCCTGTCACGCGCCAGCGCCTACCTGGCGGCCGTGCTGTTCATCGCCGGCGTGGTGGTGATCTGTCAGATGGTCTTCATTCGTTACGTGCTCGGCATGAGCACCAGTTGGCAGACCGAGTTCACGGTGTTCTCCGTTACCGGCGCCATGCTGATGGGTAGCCCCTACGTGCTGATGACCGGCGGCCACGTGGCCATCACCATTCTGCCCGACGCCCTGGGTGGCACGGCACGCAAGATCATGCGCCTGGTAGCCGCGCTGATCGGTCTGGCCTTCTGCGCGGCGCTGGCCTATGCCTCCTGGGTCTACGTGATCGAGGCCTACCAGTACAACTGGCGCACCGGCACCGTGTGGAACCCGCGGCTGTGGCCGGGACTGATGCCGATGGCGGTGGGCACCAGCCTGCTCACGCTGCAGTACGTCGCCGAAATCCTGCGCGGGGAGGTGTGAACATGGATCCGATCACCATGGGCATCATCGTCGCCATCGCGCTCATCGTGTTGATGGCCATCGGCACACCCATCGCCTTCGCCCTGGGCGGCGTGTCGCTGCTGGCGCTGATGTACGACCGCGGTCTGCCGGAGCTGATCTACTTCGGCGAGACCTTCTTCGACCGCATCGCCGAATTCGGCTTCGTCGCCATCCCCATGTTCATCCTGATGGGCGCCGCCGTGGCTTCCTCGCCTACCGGCCGCGACCTCTACCGCTCGCTGGACCTGTGGATGGGCCGTCTGCCGGGTGGGCTCGCCGTTTCCAACATCGGCGCCTGCACCATCTTCTCGGCGCTCTCCGGCTCGTCGCCGGCCACCTGTGCCGCCATCGGCAAGATGGGCATTCCCGAGATGCGCACCCGCGGCTATCCCGACGGTGTGGCCGCGGGCTGCATCGCCGCCGGTGGCACGCTCGGCATACTGATCCCGCCCTCGGTGACCATGATCATCTACGGCATCTCCACCGAGACCTCCATTGGCCGCCTGTTCATGGCGGGGGTACTGCCCGGGCTGATGCTGGCCGGTCTGTTCATGATCTGGACCATGATCGCCTGCCGCCTGGCCGGCGGTTACGCCAACCCCATGGCCAAGGCCGCAGCCCAGGTGAAGCAGAACATCAAGGCCAACGTCGACACCAACCTCAAGGCGCTGGTGCGTGTAGTGCCCTTCATGCTGGTGATTGCCGGCATCCTGTTCGCCCTCTACGGCGGTGTGGCCACGCCCTCCGAGGCGGCCGGTGTCGGCGCCTTCCTGTGCGTGGCGCTAGCGGTGGTGATCTATCGCATGTGGCAGGTCAAGCCGGTCAAGCTGATCATGCGCGACTCTCTGCGCGAGAGCGTGATGATCATGCTGGTCATCGCTACCGCCGAAGTGTTCGCTTATGCCCTCTCCTCGATGTTCATCACCCAGACCGTGGCCGCCGCCATCGCCAACATGGAAGTGAATCGCTGGGTGCTGATGGGCATCATCAACCTGTTCCTGCTCGTCGCCGGTTTCTTCCTGCCGCCGGTGGCGGTGATCGTGATGACCGCGCCGATCCTGCTGCCGATCATCCTGGCCGCCGATTTCGATCCCTACTGGTTCGCGGTGATCCTGACCATCAACCTGGAGATCGGCCTGATCACCCCACCGGTGGGCCTGAACCTGTTCATCATCAAGGGCATCGCACCAGACATCTCGCTGCGCAACATTCTGCTGGGCAGTCTGCCGTACGCCCTGTGCATGGTGCTCGGCATCGTCCTGCTGTGCTTCTTCCCGGGCATCGCCCTGTGGCTGCCCAACCTGATCATGGGCTGACGGAGAGCCGACATGAACATGACCTTCCTGCAGGAGCTGTTCAACAGCATCACCCAGCGCGACGCGCGGCTGTGGCGGCGCCAGGGCGAGGCCGGTATTCCCGACCACGGCCAGGTGCTCGCCGCCTGCCGGGCGCTGCTGGAGAGCGACGGCGAGGCCTCGAGCATCAGCCTGGCCAGTCGCGCGCTCTCCATGTACAACCGCCTGACGCGGGAGGAGCGCACCCGCTTCTTCGAGGGGCTTTCCAGCGAGTTCGCCGCCGACCCGGCGCGCATCGACCAAGCCTACGAGGCCTACCGCGAGCAGCGCGACAACTCCCGCCTGCAGGCCCTGTTCGATGCCTGCGAACCGCGCCGCCAGGAGCTGTTCCGGCGCCTCAACCTGGCCACCAACGGCACCTACGAGCTGGTACGCATGCGCGAGGGCTTGCTGGCTTTGCTGCACGAGTGGAGCGGCGACAAGCAGGAGCTCGCCGCCATCGATGCCGACTTCGCCCACCTGTTCGGCTCCTGGTTCAACCGCGGTTTCCTGGTGCTCAAGCGCATCGACTGGAACACGCCGGCCTCTATTCTGGAGAAGATCATTCGCTACGAGGCGGTGCACGAGATTCGCGACTGGGACGACCTGCGCCGCCGCCTCGACGCCCGCGACCGCCGCTGCTTCGCCTTCTTCCACCCCGCCATCGGCGACGAGCCGCTGATCTTCGTCGAAGTGGCGCTATGCCGGGGCCTGCCCGACCGCATCCAGCCCATCCTCTCGGGAGAACCCAGCGGTGAGCGCGACATCGACGACCCCGAGGCCGCCGATGCTGCCGCCTTCTTCGGCATCAGCAACTGCCAGACCGGCCTGCGCGGCATCTCCTTCGGCAACTTTCTGATCAAACAGGTGGTCCAGGAGCTGAAACTGGAGCTGCCCCAGCTCAAGCACTTCGTCACGCTCTCGCCGGTGCCGGGCTTTGCCGCCTGGCTCAATGAGCGCCGCGATGACGAGATCTTGCCCGACGAGCTGCGCCAGCTGCTGCACGAGCTGGACGCCCCCGACTGGCATCTCGACCCGGCTCACAGCGAGCGCCTCGCGGCGGTGGTCAAGCCGCTTGCCGCCCGCTATCTGGTCGAGGAGAAGAACGCTCGCGGCCTGCCGCTCAACCCGGTGGCCCGCTTCCACCTCGGCAACGGCGCCGAGCTGCATCGCATCAACTGGCTCGGCGACATCTCACCCAAGGGCTTGAAGCAGGCTGGCGGACTGATGGTCAATTATCTCTACGTACTCGACGACATCGAGCGCAACCACGAGAACTACACCGCCAACGCCACGGTGGTATGTTCCAATGCAGTTCGCGATCTCAATCGCCGCGCCCGGAAAATGGCCAAAGGAGAGCCTGCCAAATGAGTCACAACCTCTTCGAAACTTTCGCCGCCCGCATGCGCGACCGTAGCGACGCCGACTTCATCACCACCCGTGAAGGTCGGCGCTACTCCTACCGCGATGCTCTGGACGCCAGCGCCCGCCTGGCCGGTGCGTTGAAAGCGCTGGGCGTGGCCCCCGGCGACCGCGTTGCGGTGCAGGTCGACAAGAGCCCAGAGGCGATCCTGCTCTACCTCGCCTGCCTGCGCATGGGCGGCGTTTATCTGCCGCTCAACACCGGCTATACCGCCGATGAGATCCGCTACTTCCTCGACGACGCCGAACCGGCGCTGTTCGTCTGCCGCCCCGCCGCCCTCACCGAGGCGCGCACGGTGGCCGGCGAGACCGGCTGCCCCGCGGTGGAGACCCTCGGCACCGATGCCGACGGCAGCCTGCTGGCGCTGGCCGAGCGTGCCGAAGCGTACACCGGCATCGAACCGCGCGAGCACGACGACCTTGCCGCCATTCTCTACACCTCGGGCACCACCGGTCGCTCCAAAGGCGCCATGCTGACCCACCGCAACCTCGGCTCCAACGCTGCCACCCTGGTGGAAGCCTGGCGCTTCACCGCCGCGGACCGACTGATCCATGCCCTGCCCATCTTCCATACCCATGGCCTGTTCGTCGGCTGCAACGTGACCCTGATGGCGGGCTCGAGCATGCTGTTCCTGCCCAAGTTCGATGCCGACGTGATCTTCGAGGAGATGCCCCACGGCAGCGTCATGATGGGCGTGCCCACCTTCTACACCCGCCTGGTGGCCGATGAGCGCCTCACCCCGGAAGCGACCGCCAACATGCGCCTGTTCGTCTCCGGCTCGGCGCCGCTCACCGCCGAGACCCACCAGGCGTTCGAGGCCAAGACGGGACACGCCATCCTCGAACGTTACGGCATGACCGAGACCAACATGAACATCTCCAACCCCTACGACGGAGAGCGCCGCGCCGGCACCGTGGGCATGCCGCTGCCGGGGGTGGAGTACCGCATCACCGACCGCGAGACCCATGCGCCGGTGCCCCAGGGCGAGATCGGTATGCTCGAGATTCGCGGCCCCAACGTCTTCATCGGCTACTGGCGCATGCCCGAGAAGACCCGCGAGGAGCTGCTGGAGGACGGATTCTTCATCACCGGCGACCTGGCCATGGCCGACGAACAGGGCTACGTGCACATCGTCGGCCGCGACAAGGACCTGGTGATCTCGGGCGGCTACAACGTCTATCCCAAGGAGGTCGAGCAGGTGATCGACGAGCTGGAAGGCGTGGTGGAATCGGCGGTGATCGGCCTGCCCCACCCGGACTTCGGCGAGGGCGTCACTGCCGTGGTGGTGTCGCAGCCGGGCGTCACGCTGGGGGAACGCCAGGTGCTCGACCATCTCGAAGGACGACTGGCGAAATACAAGCAGCCCAAGCGGGTGTTCTTCGTCGATACCCTGCCGCGCAACACCATGGGCAAGGTGCAGAAGAACGAGTTGCGCAAGCAGTATCAGGACGCCTATCGCTGACGGCCGCCCCACATATGACCGGCCGGTGGACACCGGCCGGTCATGGTTCGCTTGCCCCTTGACCCGCCATGCAGCCCGGTCAGAACAGCAGAGGCGTAGGCAAGGTGACGCCGATCATCCTGACGAACAGCAGCCATACCGCCGCTCCCACCAGCAGCGGGACGATCAGCAGGCTCTTGTAACTGGCGTTGGGCGCCAGCATGGCCACCAGCACGCCATTGAACGCCACGGTAGCGACCACCAGCCCCACGTTGAGCACCAGCCAGAAGTAGACCACGGCGCCGCCGAGCATCAAGGCCACGGCGACCCCGACACCTACCAGATCCTGGTTCTCGGCACCGGGCCGCTCCAGCGCGCTGAGCCGGCCTTTCAGGGCGAACAAGCCCAGGGCGGCCAGCACCCAGACGCCGGCAGCGAGCAGGAAGTAGTACGCCGTCTGCGGCATGATGTAGGAAGGCACCAGCGGTGCGGGTCGCCAGGCACCGTACTGGATATGTAACAAGCCAGCGATGCCCAACGTCAGCATCAGGGCTGCCGAAAGCAGCTCTTTCACCATCGTGCGGTTCATTTCCCGGCCCTCATTCATTTCCTGGCCCTCAGGGCGAAGGTGAATAGCATGATCAGCGCAAAGGCGGCGATGTAGAAGCCAATGGCGATGGGACTCTTGATCAGCACCCACCAGTCGCCTCCGCCCATGATCATCGACTGGCGCAGTGCCCGCTCGGCCCCAGGTCCGATGATGAAGCCGAGTACCAGCGGCGCCAGCGGGAAACTCATCAGCCTCAGCGTCACACCGAGCAAACCGGCGAACAGCAGCACCCACACGTCCATCACCGAATTGTTCGCCGCGAAGGTGCCGACGATCGCCAGGATGAAGACAGCCGGGATCATGTAGCCGGGTTGAATCATGGCGATGCGCGAGTAATAGGGCAGCAGGATCTTGCCCAGCAGCAGGTTCACCAGATTGGCGAAGATCAGCGTGAAGAACAGCGCATAGATGATCGCCGTGTGGTCGGTGAGCAGGCTCGGCCCCGGCGTCATGCCCATCAGGATGAACGCCGCGCCGAATAGCGCCGCGGTGGCGCTGCCGGGAATGCCGAAGGCGAACAGCGGAATGAAGGTGGAGCCGCAGGTCGCACTGTTGCCGGACTCGGCGCTGGCGATGCCCTCCAGCGAACCCTTGCCGAACTCCTCGGAGCGGCGCGAGAAGCGCTGGGCCAGGCCGTAGCTCATGAAGGCCGCCAGCGACTGCCCCGCCCCCGGCAGCGCGCCGATGAAGGTGCCCACTGCGGCCCCGATATAGGTGGCCTTGAGGGTCGACTTGAATTCGGCCCAGGTCAGCCTGTCCTTGCTGATGTCATAGCCCTGCAGCAGGCTGGCCTGCTCGGCCACGTCGTCCATCAGCTTGTCGACCTTCCTCCGCCACAGCTTGGCGCCCTGGAACACCACCTCCGAGATGGCGAAGATGCCGATCAGCACCGGAATCAGGCTCAGCCCCCCGGACAACCCGGGCATGCCGAAGGTGAGACGAGAGGCCCCGGTAATGGGGTCGCGGCCGATCATCGCCAGCAGCACGCCAATGGCGGCCACCGCCAGGCCCTTGGCCACCATGCCCTGGCTCAGGGCAGCGATCAGAATCAGCGAGAAGGCATAGAGGGCAAAGAACTCGATGGGCCCGAAGGTCAGCGCCACCGCCGCCAGCGGTACGGCGATGAAGATCAGTACCAGGTCGCTGGTGGTATCGCCGATGACGGAGGAGTAGAGAGCCGTGTGCAAGGCCTTGCTCGGATTGCCCTTGAGCTTGGCCTGGTAACCGTCGATGCTGGTCGCCGCGGCACCGGGCGTACCTGGCACACCGAAGGAAATGGCGGCAATTGAGCCACCGAACAGCCCGCCCTTGTAGATACCCACCAGCAGGCCCATGGCCAGTGCGGGTTCGAGAAAGAACACGAAGGGCAACAACAGGGCAATCGCCATGTCACCCGACAAGCCCGGGATCGCCCCCAGGGTGATACCCAGCAGCACTCCCAGGAAAACGTACATCAACACATAGGGGTGGAAGGCCAGTGCACTGGCCTCGATGACGATATCCAACATCCGCACTCTCCCACGAGGCTGGAACGATCACGACGCCACGACGGGGCCGGCAAGCCGGCCCCGTCCATGGAGCGTCAACCTGTAAGGTTCAGCCTTCGCCGATGGCAGCGAGCACTTCCCTGACGCGCTCGGTGGTGTCGCGATAGACGGCCTGAGCGCTCTCGAGTCCCTGGACGTTTTCCAGTCCTGCCGAGGCCTGACGCCCCATGGCCTGGGCAGTATCGCTTTCAAGCCCCGTCATGATGCACTCGGAGAGTTCCTGCTGGATCGACTCCGGCACCGAGGAGAAGGTGTAGACCAGCAGCGGCGCTTCGAACGACACGTCGTAGCCGGCTTCCTTGAAGGTGGGCACGTCCGGCAGCACGTCGGAGCGCTCATCGGCAAAGACGCCGATGGCGGTAACTTCGCCATTGTTGACGTTGGAGACGATGGAAGGCGGCAGCGTCATGCCCAGGTCGATATGCCCGCCCAGGATCATGGTGCGAGTCTCACCGCCACCGGTGGTCGGCAGGTGGACGTTCTGGATGCCGGTTTCCAGCTCGAGCAGTACCAGCGGCAGGTGCACCAGGCTGAGCGGATCCGCGTGACCGAACACCAGGCTGTTGGGCTCGGCCTCGGCCAGCTCGATCCAATCCTCGATGGACTGGATGGCGTGGTCGGCCTTGGCGTAGACGGTGGGTTTCCAGTCGGTCAGGTGCACGACGGGCACCCAGTCCTCTACCTCCCAGGGAGTGTCCTCGGTCAGCGTCTGGGTAATGGTGGCAGAGTAGTCCGCCATGAGGATGGTATGGCCGTTGGGCTCGGCATCGGCCACGAACTGCAACCCTTCCATGCCGCCTGCCCCGGGCATGCTGACCACATCGATCCGGCTGCCGCAGTGCTCCGCGGCATTGGCGGCGATGATGCGGGCCGTGATGTCGGTGCTGCCGCCGGCGCCATAGGGCATCACGATGCGGATGGGGCCATCGCCCAGGCTGGGCTCCGAGGCCAGAGCGCTTCCTGCGGAAAGCGTGAGAAGAGCCGCGCTTACGGCGACTGCGGTTTTTGTCATCTTGAAGGACATGTCGAAGCTCCATCTTTATTGTTGCTTATGGAAATACCACCGCTCATGAGTCAGAGCGACAGTCCTCCTATTAACCCTATGCAACTGGAGAGGAGCGGACTTGTCCGTTTCTATGATTGTGTTGTCGATTCCGAGGAAAAACCCGCAAAAGCCATTAACGCTCTAAATATATTCCACCTAAACACCAAATAATCGAAGAATAATTTGCGATATATTCGACTCGAACGATATGAATAATAAAAAGAGATCGGTGCCACTGCCGGACAGGCAGTGGCACCGGGTAATATGTCTTACACCACCAGCGGCGTTACGAAGAAGGCAATCAGGAAGGCGGTACCCAGGCGCATGACGATGCCCAGCACCGCGGCGCCCATGGCCTCGCGCTCGGTGAGATCGGAGCTCTCCGCCCACACCACCGGCACCTGGCCGAACACGGCGGAGAGCGGCAGGCCGGAGGAAGCCAACACGAACGACCCTACCACCAGCGAGGGGTCGAGATCGGCGGCAATGTTCTGCAGCTGCCCCATGGCCAGGGTCGGGCTCACCAGCACCGACAGCACGCCGGTTTCTGGATGGATGTTGAACAGCAGCATGACCTTGCCCAGGCCCGCCTCGATCGGTGCCCATACGCCGATGTAGTCGAGCACGCCGATCACCGCGAAGACCAGCGCCACGGCAGGAATCAGGATCAGCAGCAGCAGCTCCACGCCTTCCCGTGCGGCGCTGAACAGCGTGGGCATGAAGTCGCGCTCGGGAGTGAAGGTCGGCAGGTGGCCGATCTCGACCCGCTTGACGTCACGGTAGAGCACCTTGGAGAGAATCAGCGGCACGATCACCAGCGGCAGGAACACCGCCAGCAGCACCACGGCAAAGACGTTCACCCCGGCAAAGGTCAGCGCCATCAGCCCCAGCATGAAGGTGGAGAACGACTGCTGCGACTGCACCATGGTGGCCACGGCCAGCTTCTGCTCGTCCTTAGTGGCCCCCGCCTTCTTGAGGATCGGGCCGGAGATCTTACCCGCCGCGTTGATGTCGCCGAAGATGTTGTAGACGCTGGGGATGATCACCGCCGGGTTGACACCCAGCAGCTTCATGGCGGGCACGAAGATGCGCACTAGCGCATCGGTGAAGCCCAGTCGCTCCAGCAGCCGGCCGATGATCACGCTGACGATGATGGCCGTGCCGACCACGCCGGTAAGGAAGACGTCCACCACTACCGGTCGCACGGAGTTGAGGATCGCGTTGAACAGCCCCGAGAGGCTGGTGGGTGAGAGCAGCAGCATCAACAGGCAGATGCACAGCAGCACGATGCCGACCACTTCGATGCGTTTCCACGCCCGCTTGTTGGCCGGTAGCCCGAGCTCCTTCTTGTCCGGGCTGGAGTCTTCAGGGGTAGTCACGGTGGTTTTCATGACAGTGCCTCTGTTGTTATTGAATGGACCGTTATTGAATGGACTGTTATTGAACGGACTGTTATTGAATGGGCGCTTGGGGAGAGCATAACGGCAAGTGGTGCCGTCATGTCTCGCTCAACGCATGCTTGCCCAGCAGGTGGCTCGCCGACATCTCCCGCGCATAGGCCTGCATCGCCTCGTTGCCCACCCGACGCACCGGCGTGGAGGTGACCCGATCGCGGAACAGCACCACTTCCACGCCTTCGAGCAGCTCGTCCAGGGCGTAGGCCAGGGGCAGGCCGTTCTCGAGGATCTCCATGACGTGACAGTTGCCGACCAGGAAGTTGAGGCCCAGCTCCCGGGCCGTCTCGATCAACGCATGGCCGGCGTAGACGCGGCTGATCGAGGCCAGCACGGTGTCCACCCCGGGGTTTTCGGCCACCGCCTGGCGCAGGTTCTCCGGCGAGAAGCCGGTGTGCGGAAAGATGTGCAGGATGTGCTCGACCGGGCTATCCCGCTCGCCCAGATGGATGAAGCCCCGGGTCTCGACGCTGGTCTCGCGAATCTCCTTGATGCCGCGTACCAGGCGCTCCTCCGCCAGCAGGGCACGGTCCTGGTCCAGTGCCATGAAGCCATCCAGTCGATCGAGAATGTCGCCCAGGGTGTTAATGCCCGGCAGCGCACGCCCCACGAACATGATGTTGCCATGAACGCCACCGTAGGAGATGCTGCCCTTCTCCACCTTGTGCCCATGCAGGAAGGGAATGCCGGGGTGCAGACCGTGGAATGCCTCATGGCACTCCAGCCCCGCTACGTCGTAGAGGTCGAGATAGTTCTTCAGCGTCACCCCGCCACAGCTGGCGGCGTCGGCGATGGGGTGATGCGCCACCACGGCATCCACCCCGGTGGCCCCGGCCAGCTCGATCACCAGCTCCGTCATGGTCATGCACACGGCGACCTTCTTCACCTCCTTGTTCGGGTCGCCGTAGATCAGCCCCGGAATCTCCAGCACCTCCTTGCCGTAGATGCCCGACGATTTCATGATCACGAAGGGGTGATTGCCGCTCTTTACCTCGTCCATGGACGACACCGTCCTGCCGCCCGTGATCACACTCATCGCATTGACGATATCCGCTACCTTGGCCATCGTTGTTCTCCTCGCTTCAGCCATAAAAAAAGACCGCCAGCACAGCGAGAGGCGTAATGCCTCAAACTGCGCTGACGGTCTCGAGCACTCGCCTTCTCGGGGCGAGTTCACATCACCAGTCAGTCTTGCTTGCGGAGTTGCGGACCAGGCCCGACGCCATGAGCGTCAGAGGTAGTCGCGCACATCCTTCTTCAGTACTACCACCGTGGCAGAAAGCTCGGCCTCGGCGTCGTAGTCCTTGAAGATGGACAGGACTTCGAAGCCGTACTTCGCTACCAGCAGCTGCTTGAACTCGTGCTTGAATCCTTTGATGAGATAGTGGTCGGCCAGCTCGCTCACGTTGCTGTTGAGCCCGTTGAGGTAGCCAAGCGCCGGTACCCGCTTGTGCAGGGCGATGACGAGAATCCTGTCGCCCTGGATGTCCACCTTTTGGCGCACCACACCGATACCGAAGATGCGATGGTTGACCTCATTGTAGTCCTTGATCAGTTCCTGCTTGAGCTGGCCCAGGGAACCGATACCCGAGGTATCGGCATGTGTGGTACCTGTGCTCGAGAAGTCGCTGCTCAAGGCGCTCATGGGGGTCGACCTCATCTCGATTCGGCTGGCTACCAGAGAACATCTGGTATACCAATCTCATGCAAGCTCCAGCCTAGTCAAGCGGTAAAAATCTGTCAACAGGAAATAATCGATTATTCGTTATTGGCCTATCTCTTTGAACACCGCGACGATCGAGGTTGTGACTGCAACGAAACATGGCCCACCGGGAACATTCAAGGGCCCAGCCAACGCGCCCCTTCGGTATACCAATCCTTTCGATCACGATGCGTCTACCGCTTCCGCCGAGGCGCCCTTGACGCGACGAATATGATTGATGACCCCACCGCTGGCGAGCAGCTCACGCTGACGCGGCGTCAGACCGTGGTGCAGGCGTAGTGTGCCCTTGCCCACCACCTCAGCGGTGAGTTCGGCCCCGGCGGCAAGCTGGGCGTGCAGGTCGCGTATCACCAGGCTGTCGCCCTGCTCCAGCCGCCCGCCATCGCGCTCATCCACGAAGGTGAGCGGCAAGGCGCCGAAGCAGATCAGATTCTGCCAGTGAATGCGCGCGAAGCTCTTGGCCAGCACTACCTGCAAACCCAGATAACGCGGCACCAGCGCGGCGTTCTCGCGACTCGAGCCCTGGCCGTAGTTGTGGCCGGCCACGATGGCGTGGCCACCGAACTCTCGTGTCGCTTCGGCACGCCGGGCATAGTCCGCGTCCACTGCCTCGAAGGTGAACGGCGCCGAGGCGTAGACGCTGCTCCAGTAGGGCATGACCCGCTGCCCCGCCGGCATGATGTCGTCAGTGGAGATGTTATCGCCAGTTACCAGCAGTACCGGAATCTCAAGAGTATCGGGCAGTACGGTGAGTTCAGGCAGAGCCGGGGTGTTGTCGGTTTTCTGCAGCGGCTTGAGACGTGCCTCGGCAAGCGGCAGCGGCGGCACGAACACATCGCGGTTGACCACCATCTGCGCGGGCTCGGCGATGCGAGGATAGGGCATATCGAGGCTGCGCGGGTCGGCGATGGTGCCGGCCAACGCCGAGGCGGTTGCGGTCTCCGGGCTGCACAGGAAAACGCTGTCCTCACGGGTGCCAGAGCGTCCCGGAAAGTTGCGCGGGACGGTACGCAGGCTGTTGCGCCCTACCGCCGGGGCCTGGCCCATGCCGATACAGCCGTTGCAGCCGGTCTGGTGCAGCCGCGCCCCGCTGGCTACCAGATCGGCGAGATAGCCGTCACGGATCAGCGTGGACAGCACCTGGCGTGAGGATGGATTGATGTCCAGCGAGACACCATCGGCCACGGTGCGCCCGCGGACCATCCCGGCCACCACCGCAAAGTCGCGATAACCGGGATTGCCCGAGGAGCCGATGTATGCCTGATGCAGCGGCTCACCGACCACCTCGCGCACCGGCACCACCTTGTCGGGGCTGGAGGGTAACGCGATCAACGGCTCGAGAGATGACAGGTCGAGCACCTCTTCGCGGTCGTAGGTGCAGCCGGGCTCGGCCGCCAGCGGCTTCCAGTCCGCCTCGCGGCCGCGGGACGCGAGGAAGCGCCGAGTCTCCTCGTCGCAGGGAAAGACCGTGGCGGTAGCCCCCATCTCGGTACCCATGTTGGCCAGTACGTGGCGGTCCATGGCGGAGAGATTCGCCAGGCCCGGGCCGTAGTACTCGATGATGGTGTTCTTGCCTCCGGCCACCCCATGACGCCGCAGCAACTCGAGAACCGCATCCTTGGCCGAGACCCAGTCGGGCAAACTACCCTCCAAGCGGATGCCCCAGATCTCGGGCATGGTCAGGTAGAGCGGCTCGCCGGCCATGGCCATGGCGACTTCGATGCCGCCGGCCCCGATGGCCAGCATGCCCAGCGAGCCGGCCGCGGTGGTGTGGCTGTCGCAACCGACGATGGACTGGCCGGGAATGCCGAAGTGTTCCATATGCACCGGATGGCTGATGCCGTTGCCCGGCCCGGAGTACCACACGCCGAAGCGCTCGCAGGCACTCTTGAGGAACAAGTAGGTCTCGGCGTTGAGGTTGTCTGCCTGGACCAGGCCGTGATCGATGTACTGCACGCTGGGCTCGGTCTTCACCCGATCTAGCCCCATGGCTTCGAGCTCGAGCATCACCAAGGTGCCGAGCACGTCCTGCAGCAGAGCCTGATCGATGCGCAGGGCGATCTCGCTGCCCGGCGTCATCTCGCCTTCGACGAGATGGTCGCGAATCAGCTGCTGGGCCAGGTTGAGGGGCGTGGATGGTGCCGTCATTGTTGTTGGTCTCCTGTCACGGTAAAACTTGGGCGTACATTTCAGCGGGCCGGCATGGCGCCGGTATCAGCGGGCCGGCATTGAATAGCGCCGATCCGACTTGCCGGCCTTCACCACCTGTCCGGGGGTATCGTGACCCACCAGCCCCGGCAGCAGGGCGGAGGCCGCCAGCAGCGCGTCCAGGTCGACGCCGGTGGAGACGCCCATCTGCTCGAACATGTGCACCAGGTCCTCGGTGCACACGTTACCGGTCGCGCCGGGAGCATAGGGACAGCCACCCAGCCCGCCGAGGGAGGCATCGAAGCGGACGATACCCGCCTGCCAGGCGGCCAGGGCATTGGCCAGCCCCATGCCACGGGTATTGTGGAAGTGCAGTGTGAAGGGAACGTCGGGGAAGCGCGCCTGCGCCGCCTCGCAGAGTCGTGCCACCTGGGCCGGGTTGGCCATGCCGGTGGTGTCGCACAGCGTCACTCCCTGTACTCCCAGCGCCAGCTGGCGCTCCACCAATTCGAGCACACGTGCCTCAGGCACCTCACCCTCGAATGGGCAGCCGAAGCTGGTGGAGAGCGAGGCGTTGACGAATACGTTGCGGCCACGGGAGTCACCACGCAGCACCTTGACGATGGCGGCGAATTGTTCGAGGGACTGCTCTGGGGTCATGCGCAGGTTGGCCAGGCCATGGGAGTCGCTTGCCGACATCACCAGATTGACTTCATCCACCCGGCAATCGAGCGCCCGCTCCAGCCCCCGCAGGTTGGGCACCAATACGGTGATGCCCACGCCGTCTCGGCGCTGGATACCGCTCACCACCTCAGCCGCGTCACGCAGGTTGGGAATCGCCTTGGGCGAGACGAAGGAGGTAGCCTCGATGCGCGCCAGCCCGGTGGCGGAGAGCGCATCGATCAGGCGGATCTTGTCCGCGGTGGGCACGAAGGTGGCCTCGATCTGGAAGCCGTCGCGGGGCGCCACCTCGTTGATCTGCAATTGGGTCATGATAGGTCCCGTGTCGGTCGAGGGGTCAGATGATGCCCGCAGCGCGCAGTTTGGCGCGGGTCTCGCTGTCGATGCCCAGCTCGTCGAGCACCTCGTCGGTGTGCTGACCCAGGGCCGGGCCGCCATTGCCCAGACGCCCGGGGGTGGCACTGAGCCGCGGCAGCACGCCGGGCACCTTGAGCGGCTTGCCGTTGGGACGGGTGATGGTCTGGATCATCTCCCGCGCCAGATAGTGCGGGTCGCTGGCGATATCGGCAGCGGTATAGGGGTAGCCGCAGGGCACCCGGGCGTCATCCAGGGCGGCCAGGATGGCGTCGCGGTCGCGCTGACAGGTCCACGCCTCGATGGCGGCATCGATCTCCTCGGCGCGCCGGGCCCGGCCGTCGTTGTGGGCCAGCCCGGGATCTTCGGCCAGGTCCCGGCGACCGATCACACCCATCAGCCGCTTGAAGATGCTGTCGCCGTTGCCGGCGATCAATACGAAGTCGCCGTGGCGGGTACGGTAGGCATTGGAGGGGGTAATCCCCGGAAGAGCGCTGCCGCTGGGCTCGCGCACCTCGCCGGTGGCGTCGTATTCGGGCAGCAGACTCTCCATCATGGCGAACACGGACTCGTACAGCGCCACGTCGATCTCCTGGCCCAGGCCGCTGCGAGCGCGCTCCTGCAGCGCCAGCAGCGTGCCGATCACCGCATAGAGGGCCGACAGAGAATCGCCGATGCTCACACCGACCCGAACTGAGGGCTCGCCGGGCTGGCCGGTGAGGTAGCGCAGCCCGCCCATGGCCTCGCCGATCACCCCGAAGCCGGGCTTGTCGCGGTAAGGGCCGCTCTGGCCGAAGCCAGAGACGTGCACCATGATCAGCCCCGGATTGTGCTCGGCTAGCGCCTCGTAGCCGAGCCCCCAGCCCTCGAGCGTGCCGGGGCGGAAGTTTTCCACCACCACGTCGGCCTCGGCTGCCAACCGACGCACCATGGTCTGCCCCTCCTCGCTGCGCAAGTCCAGCGTCATGGAGCGCTTGGTGCGGCTCTGAACATGCCACCATAGCGAGGTGCCTTCCTCGATGATTCGCCACTTGCGAAGGGGGTCGCCCGTGCCCGGCGGCTCGATCTTGATCACGTCGGCGCCGAACTCGCCCAGCAGTTTGGTGGCGAAGGGACCGGCGATCAGCTGGCCGAGCTCGAGAACCTTGAGACCGGCAAGTGGGAGCTGGCGAGACGCGGGGCTGGGCATGAAGTGCCTCCTGGCAGAACCCTGTGAATTCCAGTGAGGATGTGCCAGCGCAACCGCTCCTACAATTAGAGAATGGGTAACTCTGGTTTCGCTTGACACGAAACCAGGGGTAGGATGACTCATATTGCACCTGGAGCCTTGCCATGCGCCGCTTCGATTTCGTCACCCTTCGTCTGTTCGTCGCCATTGCCGATGAGGGGCAGCTGACGGCAGCCGCACAGCGCGAGCACATGGCCCTGGCCGCCGTGAGCAAGCGGGTCAGCGATCTCGAAGCCATGGTCGGCAGCGAACTGCTCTATCGCCGCTCTCGCGGCGTCGAGCTCACCCCCGCCGGTCAGGCCTTCCTGCACCACGCGCGCCGCATCCTCGAGGACGTCGCCCGCCTCGAAGCGGAGCTCAGCGAATACGGCGAAGGGGTTCGGGGCCATGTGCGCATCCACTCCAACACCTCGGCAATCATTGCCTTCCTGCCCCAGGACCTGAGCGCCTTCTCGCGTGAATACCCTCAGATCAAGCTCGACCTTCAGGAGCGCAACAGTGCCGAGGCGATCAGCGCCGTGCAGGATGGCATCGCCGATGTGGGCATCTTCGCCGGACACGTAGCAGCCGACGGCCTCGAGGTTCGCCCCTACCGGCACGACCAGTTGGTGCTGGTGACACCCGAGGATCATCCTCTCTCTCAGCGCGAACAGCTGTTCCTGCACGAGGCCACCGAGCACGACTTCGTCGGGCTGCAGCAGGACACCTCGCTGCAGTCGCTGCTGCATGAGCAAGCCAATCAGGCCGGTCGCACCCTGCGCATGCGCATCCAGGTACGCAGCTTCGATGCCATCTGCCGCATGATCCACCACGGCATGGGTATCGGCGTGCTGCCCCAGCGTACGCTGTATCGGGACCTGCGCGACCTGCGCCTGCGTCTGATACCGCTGGCCGACGACTGGGCACGCAGGGAGATCGTGATCGGCATGCGTCACTACGAAACGCTGCCGGTAGTCGCTCGGCACCTCGTCGATCATCTGCTGCAGCCGCGCCAGGCACAAGGCGCCCCTTTCTTCGACAAAAGTTGAACAGAACTTAAACCAGTCTGATCAGACCCACGGCCAGCCCAGCTCGTCTGCAATGAATGGCACCAGCCTCTTTCCTCCTGGCTCCAACTTGAGTCAGAAAAAACAAGCAGATAACTCGAAAATACAAGGACTGATCACCGAGCCGGGCGATTGCCCAAGCAGGTTGTGACGATGTAGATCAAACGTTTGGTTTCGCCTGCTACGAAGGCAGGTTAATGATTCGTCAATATACACACCGCCCCCCAACCATTATGAATTCAATGTCGCCAGGACATTTTCTGGCCCGCGACATGACGTCTGCGTCACGACCGCAGAACGACACGACTACAGAAGAGCACTCCTAACAAGAACAACAAGCCAAACACCGAGAGGACATAACAATGACATCGTTTACCCGCAAGGCACGCCTGCTGATACCTGCCTCACTTCTGGCCATCGGTAGCCTCGGCGTCACGAGCGCCCAGGCCAATACCTCCCTGAACATAGGTGCCGTGCCCACCGGTACCGGCTGGTTCTTCGGTATTTCCGAAGGTGCTCGCGTCATCAGCGCCAACACCCCCTATGAAATCACCGTGCGAGAGACCGGCGGCACCCGCGAGAACGCCATTCGCCTGACCCGCGGAGAACTCGACCTGGCCTTCACCGAGGCCTTGGTGGGCTACGAGATGTACAACGGCACCGGCCGCTTCGAAGACACCCCCAATCCCGATGCCCGCCTGATCTACTGGATCGCCCCTTCCACCATGCACTGGGCGGTACGCGAGGATTCCGGCATCGAGGACTTCGAAGGGCTCGACGGCCAGCGCTTCAACCCCAGCAGCATCGGCGGCGGCGGTGAATACATCACCGAGCTGGTGTTCGACATCCTCGGGGTGGCGCCCGACTTCCAGCGCATGCGCATCGACGATGCCGCCGAAGGCGTGGTCGACGGCCGCCTGGTTGGCTTCAGCTACAACGGGGTGCCGCCGATTCCGGCCTTCACCGAGGTCCACTCCTCTCGCACGCTGCGCCTGCTGTCACTGACCGACGAGCAGGTCGAACAGGTAACGGCAGAGTTGCCCTTCCTGGCCGGTACCGTGATTCCCGAAGGCACCTATCGCGGCATGCCCGATGCCACCTCGCTGGGTATCTACATGGGCGTCGCGGCCAATGCCGATCTCAGCGACGACACCGTCTACGAGATCACCAAGGCCTATTGGGAGAACCACGAGCAGGTGGCCAACTCCTTCAAGCCGGCCGAAGGGGTGACCCCGCAGACCGTGATCGACAATGCCACCTTCCCGCTGCATGCCGGCGCCCTGCGCTACTACCAGGAACTGGGCCTCGACATCCCTGAGGAGATCATTCCCCCCGAAGCCCAGTGATCCAGGCGCCTCCGCGGGCCTGGCGCCCGCGGAGGTTATCGTCGCCCTTTTCCTGACGCACCGCCCCTGACTCGATGCCGCGGTGCGGGAGTCATCCGAATGATGGACACCCCAGCAAATTCCAAAGTCGTTGAGAAATACTCGGAGGACTCGGGCAAGCGTCAGCTCGCCGGCTTCTGGTTCATGGTGACGCGCCTCGCTGCCGTATCCATGGCGCTGTTCCACCTCTACACGGCCGTTACCGGTCCAGTGAACACTCAGAACGCCGTGCACCTGCTGTTCGCCCTGCCGCTGATCTTCCTGGCTTACAGCTGCCGCCAGCGCGACGCCAAGCGCGTGCCCTGGTACGACATCGTGCCGATCGCCCTGGGCGTGGCGGTCAGCGCTTACTACGTTCACCATTTCGACCGCATCATCTACCAGCTGGGCTATCTGATGCCCACCACGCTGGACCTCTTCTTCGGCGTGGCGGCCATCCTGCTGCTGCTGGAGGCGTGCCGCCGCGCCATCGGCCTGGCCTTTCCCATTCTGGTGCTGATCGCCCTGGCCTACGCCGCCTTCGGCAACCATCTGCCCGGCGTGTGGGGGCACGGCGGCTATCGCTGGGACGACCTGGTGGCCACCTTCTACATGAGCCCGACCGGGGTCTACGGCAGCCTGATGCGCACCTCCTCCACGGTGATCGTCATCTTCATCATGTTCGGCGCCCTGCTGGTCACCACCGGCGGCGGCGACAGCTTCATGCGCCTCTCCAATGCCGCCACCGGGCGCATGTCGGGAGGCCCGGCCAAGGCCGCGACCCTGTGCAGCGCCATGTTCGGCAGCATCAGCGGCAGCACCGCGGCCAACGTCGCCACCACCGGGGTGTTCACCATTCCGCTGATGAAGAAGAACGGCTACAGCCCACGCTTCGCCGCCGCCACCGAGGCCTCGGCCTCCACCGGCGGGCAGATTCTGCCGCCGATCATGGGCGCGGCCGCCTTCGTCATGGCCGACGTCATCTCGACCAGCTACCTCAACATCATCAGCGCCGCGCTGATCCCGGCATTGCTGTTCTATCTCGCCATCTGGATGAGCGTGCACTTCGAGGCCAAGCGCCTGGGCCTCAACCCGATTCCCAAGTCCGAGCGGCCCACCCTGCGTCAGGGCCTCTACAACATCGAGACCCTGGTGATCCCGCTGATCGTGCTGATCACGCTGCTGGTGATGCGCTACACCCCGACCACCGCCGCCGTGGCGGCCTACTTCACCGCCATGGCGCTCTACCTGTTCTCCTGGCGCAGCCCGGGTACCTTCGTCGAGCGCGTCAAGTCGCTGCCCGCCGCCCTGGAGGCCGGCGCCATGACCGCCGCCATGATCGCGGTGATCATCGGCAGCGTGGCGATCATCGCCGCGGTGATCAGCCTCACCGGCCTCGGCCTCAAGGTCTCCTCGGTGATCCTCATCGTCAGCGGCGGCGACGTGCTGATCACCTTGCTGCTGGCCATGGTGGTGGCGATCATCCTCGGCATGGGCCTGCCCACCGTGGCCGCCTACATGCTGGCCGCCTCGGTGGTGGCGGCGGCCTTCATCGAGGCCGGCCTCCCGAGCCTCTCGGCGCACCTGTTCATCCTTTACTTCGCCATTCTCTCCGGGGTCACCCCGCCGGTGGCGCTGGCCGCCTACATCGGCGGCGCCATTGCCGGCTCGCACTGGTTCCGCACCGCCCTCACCGCCACCAAGATCTCCCTGGGCGGCTTCCTGATCCCCTTCATGTTCATCTACCACCCGCCGCTGCTGGGCGACGGCACCGGGCTGCAGATCGCCCTGGCCGTAGGCAGCGGCGTGCTAGGCATCACGGCGCTGGCGGCCTCCACCATCGGCTACTTCCTGCGTCCCTGTTCGTGGCTGGAGCGCGGCCTGCTGCTGGCGGCGGCGCTGATGCTGATCAGCGGCCAGCTGGTTACCGATGCGCTGGGCATCGCCCTGATCGGCGCTGTATGGGCCTGGCAATATCGCCTCAACCGCAGCACATTAGGAGCCTCTTCTTCACCCCTGGCCAGCAAGGAGCCTGCCCCATGAAGATCGTAATTCCCGACGACTACCAGGACTGCGTGCGCCACCTGGACGCCTTCGCCAAGCTCGAGGGGCATGAGGTCACCATCTACGACGACACCGTGACCGACGAGGACGCCCTGGTGGAGCGCTTCCGGGACGCCGATGCCCTGGTGCTGATCCGCGAGCGCACGTCGATCACCGAGTCGCTGCTGGCCCGGCTGCCCCGACTCAAGGCGATCAGCCAGACCGGCGGCGGCGCGGCCCACGTCGACATGGCCGCCTGCAAGAGCCACGGCGTGACCGTGATGGCCGGTACCGGCTCGCCCTACGCTGCCGCCGAGCTCACCTGGGGCCTGGTGCTGGCCGCCATGCGCCACATTCCCGAGGAGTTCGAGAACCTCAAGGCCGGCCGCTGGCAGCGCACCCTGGGCACCGGGCTCAAGGGTCGCACGCTGGGTATCTTCGGCTACGGCAAGATCGGCAAGCTGATCGCCCGCTACGGCCAGGCCTTCGAAATGAACGTGCTGGTGTGGGGCCGCGAGGGCACCCGTGCCCGCGCCGCCGAGGCCGGCCTCGACGTGGCAGCGAGCCAGGCCGAGCTGTTCGAGCGCAGCGACGTGCTGAGCCTGCACCTGCGCCTGAACGACGACACCCGCGGCATCGTCAGCGCCGAGGATCTGGCCCGCATGAAGCCCACCGCGCTGCTGGTCAACACCAGCCGTGCACCGCTGATCGCCACAGGCGCGCTGGAAGCCGCACTGCGCGAAGGCCGCCCGGGCCGCGCCGCGGTGGACGTGTTCGAGGAGGAGCCGGTGGCCAGCCATCCGCTGCTCGCGCTGCCCAACTTCCTCGCCACGCCCCACCTGGGCTACGTGGAGAAGGACAGCTATGAGCTCTACTTCGGCGATGCCTTCGACAACCTGCTGGCCTTCGACGCGGGCCGGCCGGTGAAGAACCTGGCCGAGTGAACGGGCAACGCAAGGAGAGACACCCCATGACCTCACGCCAAGACAAGCCCTCACGTCAAGAGAGTCTCGATCAGGCAGGGCTCGCCACTCGCCGCGAAGTGCTGGGCGATGACTACGTGGATGCCGCGCTCTCCCAGGTGGACGACTTCAGCTGGCCGATCCAGGAGCTGGTCACGCGCAACTGCTGGAACGACATCTGGAACCGCCCGGGGCTCGCCCGCCCCACCCGCAGCCTGATCAACATCGGCATGCTGGTGGCGCTCAACCGCCCTCATGAGCTCAAGGTGCACCTGCGCGGCGCGCTCAACAACGGCTGCAGCGAGGAGGAGATCCGCGAGGTACTGCTGCAGTGCGTACCCTATTGCGGCTTTCCCGCCGCCATCGACGGCCTGCGCGTGGCCCGCGAGGTGATCGCCGCCTATCGCGAAGAGCAGGGCCGATAACCACCACGACAAGCGATAACCACAATCACAACACAACACAACGACAAGCAAGGAGGTACACGCCATGAAAATGCCCCGCTCACTCCAGCCTGCCCTCAAGCCGCTTGCCGCGGCGGCGCTCGCCGTCGGCCTGGCCGCGCCGGCGGCAGCCCAGGAAGCTGTCAGCATCGGCGTGGCGCCGGCCGCCTCCGGCTGGTACTTCGGTTTCTCGGAACTCTCGCGGCTGGTCAGCGCCGACTCGCCCCTCGAGGTCTCGGTGCGCGAGACCGGCGGTTCGCGGGAGAACGCCATTCGCCTCGGTCGCGGCGAGATCGACCTGGGCCTGATCGACGCTCCCGGGGCCTATGAGGCCTACACCGGTACCGGGCGCTACGAGAACGATGCCATCGACCAGATGCGCATGGTGCTGTGGGTGGCACCTTCGACCATGCACTGGGCGGTGCGCCAGGACAGCGGCATCGAAACCTTCGAGGATCTGGACGGGGCGCGCTTCAACCCCAGCAGCATCGGCGGCGGCGGCGAGTACATCACCGAGCTGGTGTTCGACGCCCTGGGCATCGCACCGGACTTCCAGCGCATGAGCATGTCGGACGCCGCCGATGCCGTGGTCGACGGACGCATCGTCGGCTTCAGCTATAACGGCATTCCGCCGATTCCGGCCTTCACCGAGGTGCACTCCTCGCGTCCGCTGCGGGTGCTCTCGCTGACCGACGAGCAGGTCGCCACCGCCACCGAGGCGCTGCCGTTCCTCTCGGCCACCGAGATTCCCGAAGGCACCTACCGCGACATGCCGGCGGCCACCACCCTGGGCACCTACATCGGCATCGCCGCCACCAGCGATCTTTCCGAAGATGCCGCCTACGAGTTCACCCGCGCCTATTGGGAGAGCATCGAGCGCCTGGGCCAGACCTTCGCCCCGGCCCAGGGCATGACGCCGGAAATCTCGGTGGAGAACACCGCCACGCCGCTGCATGCCGGCGCGCTGCGCTACTACCGCGAAGTCGGCATCGAAGTACCGGATGAGCTGGTGCCGCCGGAAGCGCAGTAAGCACGCTATTCGCAGCAGCAATGCCGCCGGTGGGCTCCACCGGCGGCATTGCCTCGATCGAGCACTTGCTCATCTAGCCTTCTGGGTTAGTCTTCGAAAACCCTCTCGCGACCATGAGGCACCTTCCATGCCCAAGCGCATCACTTATTACCTCAGCCTGGTATCGCCGTGGACTTACCTGGGCCACGAACGACTCGGCGAGATCGCCAATCGTCACGGCGCTACCATCGACTACGTGCCGGTCACGGTAAGCGCGGTCTTCCCCAGAACAGGTGGTCTTCCGCTGCCCAAACGCGCGCCCGAGCGCCAGGCCTATCGACTGGTGGAGTTGAAACGCTGGAAGCAGGTTCATGGCGTTCCACTCAACGTCGAGCCGAAGCACTTCCCCACCGACGACCGGCCGGCGGCGCGCCTGGCGCTGACTGCCAAGGCTAAGGGGCACGACATCGCCGAGCTCTCGCTTGCCATACTGCGAGCTTGCTGGGTCGAGGAGCGCGACATCGCAGGTCTCGCTACCCTGCGTGAGATCGCCGATGCCTGCGGCCTGGATGGCCAGGCACTATTGGATGAGTCGGAGACGCAAGGGCAGCAGCGTCTCGACGCGGCCTGCGAGCAAGCCATCGCCGCCGGCTGCTTCGGCGTTCCATGGTATGACGTGGAAGGCGAGCCGTTCTGGGGGCAGGACCGCCTGGAGCTGGTGGAGAAGAAGCTCACCGGAGCGCTCTGAACCCGACGGCGAAGCATCAGGCCAAACGATGCTGACCTCCTGACACAGCAGAAACGTGCCAAACGCAGCCGGTCCGGGCAAGCCTGGGCGGTCACATGGCGCCATGATCAAGGCGACGAGATCGGCTCGTCGGTTCGATCATCCGCTTCGAACGTGACAGGAGGTCATCATGAGACTGTCCATTATCGCACTTTGCCTTGCCTTGGCGGCGGTGCCGGGCGCCGCGCTGGCGGAGCGTCCCTCTCCGGAGGACAACCTCTTCCAGACCGCGCAAATCGGCACCGGCTCGCGTACTAACGTGGTGAGCAGCTTCGATGAAATCGATACCGACCATAACGGGTATATTTCTTCTACCGAAGCCTCTCGAGTCTCCATGGCCGCCAGTTTCGGCTCTCTGGATCACAACCTGGATGGCCTGCTCTCCCGAGAGGAGTACGAAAATCACTACAAGGATCACTGAGGTGTTCCTATCGACGCGAGTGCTCAGGCATCCGTGTCGATAGGAGATTTTTCACTTCGCTCATGCGGCGAGTTTGAGGTCGGGCGTTCGCCGGCTCTGACCTATACTTTTCTCGGACTCCGCCCCAGACCAAGCCACCGAGCGACCTCTCCAGCCGTCGCCACCGGGACTTCCGAATCGTTCGGGAGCAATGTGATGATTCCGCTTACGAGCAGGCACGCCCCACCTACCGCCCTGGTAGACCTGCGGGATCAATTGTTAAAGCTGTTGGATGCCGCCGAAGCCGCCCTGCCCATGAATCAAGAAGCGGCACGCGCCAGCCTGGTGCAGGCCATGAACCTGCTCACCCAGCCCTCACCGGAAGCCGGGCCGAAGCCGTGTTTGCACGGTGGCCTGGTCGGCTGGCAGGTCAAACGCGTGATGGCCTTCGTCGAACAGCGCCTGGGTTCGACGATCCGTGTCACCGACATGGCCTGCCAGGCCCGTCTCAGCCTCAGCCATTTTTCACACGCCTTCACGCACACCTTCGGCGAGCCACCGCTGGCCTACGTGACGCGAAGACGCCTGATGAAGGCCTGCGAACTGATGCGCAACAGCGACGAGCCCCTTTCAAGCATCGCTCGCGACTGCGGCTTCTACGACCAATCGCACTTCACCCGCCACTTTCACCGACGGCTGGGCATGACCCCGCAGAGCTGGCGCCGACTGCACGCAGACGACTGAGGCGGGCATGGTCGAGATCCTGTCGCCGTGGAACCGGCATCTCACGTCGGCCGCTCCAGCCCGAACAGGTCGGTCGTACGGGCATAGTCGCTGCCCGCCATCCTCCCAATGGGCTTGAGCGCCTCGACGCTCACGTGACGGCCGTTCCAGATGGCATCGTCGATGTGAATCGACACCACCTCCGCCAGCACCAGACAACCTGCCATGGGTTGATCGCCGAAGCGCACGATCTCGCGCAGTCGGCAGCCGAAAGCCACCGGCGCCGCCGCTACTCGAGGCACCGTGAGCCCCGGCATGGTCACCTTCTCCAGCCCCGCCAGGGCGAACTCATCCTCTCCCGCCGGCAGGCTGGCGCTGGTGGCGTTCATCTCGTTGACCAGTGCCTCACCGCTGATGTGCACCACACACTCCGGCACCTGCTCCAGGTTGCGAATGGTGTCCTTGGGCTGACCCTCGCCGTTGAGCAGCGGCGAGAAGCCCAGCACCGGCGGCGCCACGCTCACCACATTGAAGAAGGAGAACGGCGCCAGGTTGGTGTTACCGTCGCGATCATGCGTCGAGACCCAGGCGATGGGGCGCGGGCAGATCGTGCCGCAGAACAATCGATAGATGGCCCCGCTGCTCAGCGGTGACTCTTCCAACAGATAGTCGCTCATGGCCAGCCCTTGTTGCAGTCGATAAGGCCTCCCATCCTACACCGCTCAACAGGCTGCTCAATGCGGCTGCGACAGGCCGTCCACGGACTCGTGCCCATATCGATGGGCCCAAAGTCTCTATGGGTGACCGGCTTTCCACTTCCGCGGCGATTGTCCGGATTGTGCCTTGAACGCACGGGAGAGCGCGGCTTCACTACCGTAGCCAACCTCGGTTGCGATCACTTTCAGAGGCCGCCCGCGCAGCAAGGCCTTCTGTGCCAGCCGCACGCGCCAGCTTTGCAAGTACCGCCCCGGCGTAACGCCTACCGTCTCGCGAAACGTCGTGGCGAATACGCTGCGCGACATGCCGGCAACATTCGCCAGTTCGTCCAGTGTCCACGCCTGCTCTGGCTTCTCATGCATAGCCACCAGTGCGTTGCGCAGGCGCGGATGTGACAACCCGGACAGCAAGCCACCGTGCACTTCGCCACTGGTCATCAGTTGGCGCAAAACCTGGACCATCACCACCTCGAGGAGACGCTCGACCAGCGCAACGCGCCCGCATCGCTGCTCGAATGCCTCCTCGAATAACAACTCCAGCACCGGCTCGGCGCCAGCAATGTCTGCCAGCGGCAGGCAGACGACGTCCGGTAGTGCCGATGCGATCGGATTGGCGGCGCCACCCTCGAACGACAGGTTAGCGCAGACCATGTCCGCACCACGCTCGGGGTCGGTGAGGAAGCGATGCGTCAGCGGCCGTGGGAACAACAACAGGCTCGGTCGTTCGACCTGCAGTAACTCCCTGCCGTACCGCACCTCAACTACCCCTCTGCGAACCAGGTGCAACTGTCCATGGGTGCCGTCACTTTGCAGTGTGTTGGTGCCGCACAACGTCCCCGCATTGAACACCTGCGCGCTCACCGGGAAATGCGCCATCAGCGCCGCAAGCCGATCCACCATGCGCATACTCCTGATCAAGTTTTCAGGACTTTATGCCACCAATTGTATCGAGCGGGCGCGCAGAATACACCTCACCGGGCAACACCACCCGGCCACTCAACGGAACAGGAACGACTGCCATGTCCATCGAAAAAATCCTCTACGCCGCCACCGCGACTGCCACAGGGGGCCGCGAAGGCCGCGCCACCTCCTCCGACGGCGTACTCGACGTTCAGCTGTCCACCCCGCGCGAGCTGGGCGGCGCCGGCGGCCCAGGCACCAACCCGGAGCAGTTGTTCGCCGCCGGGTACTCGGCCTGCTTCCTCGGCGCACTGAAGTATGTCGCCGGCCAGCAGAAAGTCGCACTGCCCGCGGCCACCAACGTCACCGCCAAGATCGGCATCGGCCAGATCCCCACCGGTTTCGGTATCGAAGCAGAACTGACCATCACCGCCCCCGGTCTCGATCGCACCACCCTGCAAGGTCTGGTCGACCAAGCCCACATCGTCTGCCCGTACTCCAATGCGACGCGCGGAAACATCGACGTGACGCTGCGCATCGCCGACTGATTGCCAGGACCTGCTGGACTTCCTCAAGAACTGAGTTGAAAGAATGGAACAACAAATGGTCGGGAGAAACAGGCCAGTGCGCCCAGCTCCCGACCATGAAACTCGTGGGGATGCCGCACCATCCTCAATGCGACACTGCCAGGTTTGCCACCCGTTCAGGGGGCAACAGCGCCAGCGAAGCCTTCATTTCGCGCACTTCCTCGCCCGGTGGCCGGCCGAAGAAGCGCTTGAACTCACGGCTGAACTGCGAAGCACTCTCGTAGCCAACCCTGGCGGCTGCCGCCGCTGCAGGCAGACCGTCACGAATCATCATCATGCGTGCCTGATGCAGCCGCGTCGACTTGATGTACTGCAGGGGCGAGGTTTGCGTCACTGCCTTGAAGTGCACGTGAAAGGCCGCCGTGCTCATGCCGACATCGCTGGCCAGGCGTCCCACCTCCAGGGGCTCGGCGTACTCGGCGTGAATACGGTGCAGCGCCTTGGCGATCCTGCCGAACTGGCCCTGCTGGGCCAGCGCCGCGCGAACGCTCCCACCCTGCTCGCCGGCCAGTATCCGATAGTAGATCTCCCGCACGATATTGGGCGCCAGCACTTGTGCTTCCATAGGCGAGGCCAGCGCCTCGAGCAGCCTGAGCGTGGCGTCCGACATGGTGGCATCGAGCGGCGTGGAGAGCATGCATCTTGGGGCCGACGTCGAACGTGCATCCTACTGGTCCAGCATGAAGACCAGCTCCGCCACCACGGCCATGTCCAGCCGAATCGACATGGCCAGCAGCGACTCCTCGGGGCTGGCCTCGGTTTCCGCGGCAAAGGGCAGCGGTACCGCCAGTACGAGATAGTGCAAGGCATCGTAGAGATATACTTCATCGCCCAGGTAGCCTCGCTTACGCCCCTGGCACACGATCACGATGCTCGGCTCGTACATCACCGGGGCGAGCTTCAGCGGGCGATCCGAGCGCATGAAGCGCACCTCGTTCAGCAGCGACTGGGTAAACCCCTCATGCGGCGCTAGCCGATACAGCAATTCGATCATTCGCTCCTGGGAATTCAGGGTAGGTCGTATAGGCACGTGGTAGCCCTCACAATTCGCGTCACTAAAGATTTAGGCAAACTTTCGGGCAAAACACACCCTAAAAGCGCTTCCTCTACAGGATTAGGCAATACTGCAATAGGAATGACTCTGTCGGCTTTTACTGCGCCTCCGTAGGCTTACTACAACGACGCTCTTGCTCGCGAATCGATCATCCGAGTTCTGTTAGAGAGTCGTCACAAGCCACCCATACGGAGTCATCTCTATATGAGCAAAGTCATTCTTCTCACCGGCGCCAGCAGCGGCATTGGCGAAGCCACTGCCCGGTTGCTGGCCAAACAAGGCCATCATCTGGTCATCGGTGCTCGCCGCACCGAGCGCCTAGAAGCATTAGCTCAGGACATTCGTTCCGAAGGCGGCAGCGTCGAGTATCGAGCGCTGGATGTCACCCAGCGCGAAGACGTACAGGCCTTCGCCGATGCCGCGCTGAAGCTCCATGGTCGCATCGACGTGATCATCAACAATGCCGGCGTCATGCCGCTCTCGCCCCTGGCCTCGCTCAAGGTCGAGGAGTGGGACCGCATGATCGACGTCAACATCCGCGGCGTGCTGCACGGTATCGCTGCCGTGCTACCCACCATGCAGACCCAGGGCAGCGGACAGGTGATCAACATCTCCTCCATCGGCGGCCTCTTCGTGGTGCCAACCGGCGCTGTCTACTGCGCCACCAAGTTCGCCGTACGGGCCATTTCCGACGGGCTGCGCCAGGAGCACGACAACCTGCGCGTCACCTGCGTCTATCCCGGCGTGGTCGAGTCTGAACTGGCCGACACCATCACCGATGCCGGCGCCGCCGAAGCGATGAAGAGTTTCCGCCAGATTGCCCTCAAGCCCGAGGCCATCGCCGCGGCCATCGCTCACGTCATCGCCCAGCCCGATGGGGTGGACACCAGCGATATCGTGGTTCGTCCCACCGCAAGCCCGGTATGAGCCAAGCCGCTTCGAGAAAACCGATAAGCATCGCAACCACGAAACACAACCCCATACTCTTGGCCATGCTCTCAGCCCTCCCCCTCCCGGGGTGGGCTGCCATCGCTAACGGAGACGCCAGCATGAAACGCTAGAGGGAACTCTCTCCCGGCGGCGAGAAGCCAGACCGAGCGGCACCTTCCTCACTCACACCCAAGCCCTGATTGAGCTGACCGAACGGCACATGCACCGACGGCAGAATATCGCTGGTGGCCGAGAGGTGGGATGCCTGGTCGTCGAAGAAAATATGCGGCTTGATGATGCCAAGAACATGCTCCTTGGCAATGCCGCCGAGGAAATAGGCCTCGTTGACCGTCACGCCCCAGCTACGCATGGTATGGATGACCCGCTCATGGGCCGGCGCGTTGCGGGCGGTGACGATGGAGACCCTGACCTTGGGTCGATAGGCTCCCTGCGTTTCCTCTTCGCGCTGCTTTTCCAGCATCTGGATATGCGCCAGCTTGCGCAGAAAAACGGCCAACAAGCCCGCCGCGGGCGGTATCTGGGCATTGGCCCGTTCATACGCGTGAAAGGCTTCGATCCCCTGCTTCTGGTAGATGGTTTCGGACTCGTCGGTGACCAGCACGCCATCGAAGTCGAAGGCAATGCGCAGCTCCTCCTCGTCGGTCAGATCGAGATCGCCCGACGACAGCACCTGCCCCGCCGGATGCCCGGCCAGGATCGCCTGGTCGACGTCCTGGCGATTGGCGGACAGAAAAAGACTGATGTTCAACGCCGGAATGAAGCGATGGGGGTAACGCCCCTGAAGAAATATGGCCCGCGTAATGCCCAGCTCATGGTGCTCGATCGACTTCATGACCCGCAGTCCGGTTTCCGGATCGTTGCGCGAGAGCAGTACCACTTCGATGGGCGGGTTGTCCGGGCTCAGCTCGTTCAATGACAGCAGACGCTTGATGAACGGGAAGGCAACGCCGGTACTTAACGGCTTGTTCTCGTTGTCGCGCTGATAGATGCGATAGGACGCCTCGCCCTGCTCGCGAAAGACCCGATCGGATTCCTCCAGATCGAACAAGGCGCTGGATGCCAGTCCAATTACCAAGCGCTCACTGAGATCGTAGGCCATGGTCGTCGCTTGCTGCCGATCAAGGGTGGATTCCATTGACCATGCCCCAGGGAAGAGAATCGATCAAGCTTCGTCACGGCACCCGGGGGTAAGCCTGGATCGTTCGTCTTAGCGCATGGGCCGAGAAGGCTCCGGTCGTGTGACCAGCCAAACCGCCACCACAACCAGCATCGCCACTATAGCCCAGCGCAGCCAACCCTCACCCAGGTGCAGCAGAATCATCACCATGCTGGCGAAGATCATTCCCACGGCGACAAACTTGGCGCGCCGGGGGATCGCCTTCTCCTTCTCCCAGTTCTCGAGCAGTGGCCCGACATAGCGCCGCGAGCGAATCCAGGCCTCGAAGCGCGGTGAGCCGCGAGATGCACAATAGACCGCCGCCAGCATGAACTCCGTGGTCGGCAATAGCGGGAGAAACAGGCCGAGAAAACCCACCGCAAAGCTCAATGCCGCCAATGCCACCCATAACAATCGCACCATTACCATCGCCTCGTTAACGTACGGTTCATTCAATGCCATGAGAGTTAACGTTCCAAACGGGGGAATTCATCATATTCGTCGGTTATTGAGAATCATTACTACTAGTGATAGTATTCCCACCTCACATGGGAGTCATCCACTATGGCTGGACGCACGAGCTACCGCCTTTTCGATATCACCCTGGGACGCCGTACCCAGGTCAGCCCATCGCTAGTCAGGTTCACTTTCACCGGGCCCCAGGTTGGCCGGATGGCCACCCACGCGCCGGACCAACGCATCAAACTGTTCTTTCCCCAGGACGCCAACGGCCTAGACGCGCTGTTCGAGATCGCCAAGCTGGAAGAGCACGACTGGTTCGGCGCCTATCGTGCCCTGCCAGACGCCGAGCGCCCCCCCATGCGCACCTACACCATTCGCGCACTGCGCCCGGCACGCGGCGAAGTCGATGTGGAGTTCGTGCTGCACGGCGACAACGGCCCCGCCTCACGCTGGGCGATGCGCGCCCGTCCCGGCGACCGCCTGGCGATGACCGCTCCGCTGGCCAGTGCCGGGGGCGAAAAGCTCGGCTATGAGTGGAAGCCACCGCGGGGCGTACGGCGCATCCTAATTATCGCCGACGAGACCGCCCTGCCGGCGGCCGCCGGCATCTTCGAAACACTCGACGACCTGCCCCTCGCCCCACGGGTAGAGGCTATGCTCGAAGTACCGCGTAGGGACGATATCCAGCCCCTCTCTGCCCCCGCCAAGCTGCGCTGGTTGCCCCGCGATAGCGAGCCGGGTTGCCACCACGGCGATCTGCTGAGGCGAGCGGTGCGCGACATCGACCTGCATCAGGAGATCCGCGCCCTAGGCGGACAACCGCATAGTGGCGCCAGCGAGGGGCTAGATGAAGACAACGCCGTCCTCTGGGAGCCCGCGAGTCTCGACGACAATGCCCCCTTCTATGCCTGGATTGCGGCAGAATCCAAGGTCACCCGGGATATTCGCCGCTATCTGGTCAATGAGTGCGGCCTGCCCAAGCAGTGCGTCACCAGCATGGGCTATTGGCGCCTGGGCAAGGCGGACGAATGAACATCGCGCGGAAGCTTAAGTGACGACATCACCCGCCAATCACTGGCGAGACACCCCCGATCGCTATGGCCTCGTCAGCCGTCTCCTCCACTGGCTGACGGCAGCGCAAGTGATACTGTTATTCGGGGTTTTGTTGGCCTGGAAGGGATTCGGTGAGAACGCCGTCACTCTGGTATTGGCGAGGATCGGCCCCCACGGCTCGTTGGGCGCCATGCTGCTGGTGACGACGCTGCTGCGCGCCATGTGGGCCTATCGCCAGCGCCATCACCGACCGCCCCGCCCATCAGGCTTGGGGGGATTGCTGGCGCGCTGCATGCACCTGGCCTTCTATGCGCTGTTGATTCTGATACCGGCGCTGGCCATCCTGCGCCAGTATGGCCGGGGCGGCCACCTGATCTTCTATGGCATTGAACTGCTGCCGGAAGCGGAGCGCGAGATTGCCTGGATGATGGCGCCTGCCGACCTGCTGCACAGCACCCTGGCCTGGCTGCTACTGGCACTGATTGCCGGCCATGTGGCGATGGCGCTGGCCCATCGCCTGTGGCTCAAGGATGGCATCCTGGCGCGCATGCTGGGCTCACCCCAGGCAACACGCGACGCTTAACCAAGCCGCGCGCTAACCTGCACCGAAAGCCCCCGCCACCCGTTCGATATCGCCCTTATCGAGTACTCCCGCCTGCCAGCGCAGCGACAGCCAGGCGAGCAGATAGTCGTAGCGGGCGCGGGCCAGGTCGCGCTGGGCTTCGACGTGCTGCTGTTCGGCATTGAGGGCATCGAGGTTGGTGCGCTCGCCGCCGAGGATGCTGCGCCGGGTGGCATCGAGCCGCGCTTCGGCGGCGAGCACGGAGTCGCGGTAGGCCTCGATGCGCCGCTGGCTGCTCAGGGTCATGCGGTACTGGCGCTCGACGTCGTTGAGCAGTTTGGCCATGGCGCCGTCAAGCTCGAAACGAGCCTGCTCCAGGGTGTCGCTGGCCTGACGGCTAGCGGCGCGCACGCGCCCTCCAGCGAATAGCGGAACCTGAACTTCCACGCCGATGCTGTCGGTGTCGTAGCGCTGCCCCACCTGATTCTCGGCGTTGGAGTCGGTGATCTGGCTGCGCGCCACCAGCCGCACGCTGGGCAAATGTCCGGCGCGCTGCTGGTTTCGCTGCTGCCGGGTGGCTTCGAGCAGGCTGCGCTGGGCGGCAAGCTCAGGGTTATGGGCCACGGCCAGCTCGCGCCACTCTTCAAGCGACAGGAAGTCGGGCTCTTGCATATGCGCGGCATCGCTCAACGGCACCAGCGCCGCGGCTGGCAGGTGGCCGATCAACATCGCCAGGGCGTTACGGGCATCCTGCCAACGGTCCTCGGCCTCGATCAGCTGTGCCGCCAGAAGCCGCCGCTGCGCCTCGATCTCCATCTGGTCGGTGCGAGTGCCCTCGCCGCCTGCCACGAAGCGTCGGCTGCGTTCAGCCTCCTCTTCCAAGGCTCTGCCATGGGCGCGCATCAGCCCCACCTCCTCCTCGGCATAGAGGGCTTCGGTATAAGCCTGCAGCACCCGTACCGCTAGCGCCTGGCGCGCCCGCTCCAGGGTCAGGCCGGCGGCCTCGGCGCGTGCCTTACCCTCGCGGTACTGGGCGAATGCCGCTGCATCGAACAGCGGCTGGGTAAGGGTGAAACCAGAAGAGAAGCTGGTGTATTCCAGGTCCTGCCGGGTCGTACCCAAGGGAGTGTCCTGACGAATCTCAGCGTCGTTGCGCATGCGGGTATAGCGGTAGCTCAGATTGGGCATCAGCGCGGCACGCCCCAGCGCCCGCTCATGGCTGCCCGCGGAGCTCTCGCTGCGGGCCGCTTGCCAGGTCGGGTCGTGCTGCAGCGCCAGCTCGTAGGCCTGGTGGAAATCCAGCGCCATGGCGGGCAGGGCCAGCAGTCCGCTCCCAGCCACCAGCAGCCAGGCGGCAAACACGCGGCTAACCAGCTTATCCATCAGGCATCCCCCCAGGCGGTGCGAGCACGATCCAGCAGCGGCTTGAACAGGTAGTTGAGCAGCGTACGCTCGCCGGTGCGCACGAAGGCTTCCACCGGCATCCCGGCACGCAGCACGTCACTGCCCAGTCCCTCCAGGGCTTGCGCCGCCACTTCTACCTGAACGCGGTAGTAAGGCTCGCCACTGCGCTCATCGACCAAGCGGTCGGCGGAAACCTGGGCCACCTTGCCAGGCACCCTAGGTGTGGTGCTGCGCTCGAAGGCGGTGAAGGCAAGCTCCACCGACAGCCCAGCGTGCACCCGGTCGATATGCTCGACCGGTAATTGGCCCTCCACCAGCAGCGGCTCGTGCTCGGGGACGATCTCCATCAGGCGGCCGCCGGGCGCCACCACGCCGCCTTCGGTGTGCTGGGCCAACCCCACCACGATGCCTGCCGTCGGGGCGCGCAGTTGGGTATGCGCCAGTTCGAACTCCGCCGAGGTCAGGCGGCCGGCCAGCTCACGCATGCGCGAGCGTGCCTGGGTCAAGGCTTCGCGCACGTCGCGCTGATACTCCTCGCGGCGCTGGGTCATGCGCAGGCTGAGTTCGTCGATCTGACGCTCTGTCTGCTCCAGGGTGCCGCGGTCGGCGACCAGCTCTCCCTGCAGTTGGGCGTACTGGCTCTCGATCTCCAGTAGCCGGTTGCGCGGAATGTAGCCCTCTTCCGCCAGGCCGCGCAGGTTATCGCGCTGCTCGCCCAGCAGCGCCAGCCGCAGGCGCTTCTGCGTCAGCGATGCTTCTAGCCCGCTAGCCTGGGCGCGCTGGCCTGCCAGACTGGCGTCCAGCCCCGCCAGCTCCGAGGCGAGCGAGGCCTGACGGCTCTCGAACAGTTGGCGGTGCAGCGCCAGCACGGTCAGCAATTCGGGGTCTGCCTGCGCGGTCAGCTCGGCGGGGAATTCGATGCTAACGAGACCGTCACGCTCCGCCTCGAGGCGGGCGATCTCCGCCAGGGTGGCGCTGTATTGGCCGCTCAGTACGTCCACCTCACTGGCATGGCGGGTGGCATCCAGGCTGACCAACACTTGGCCCTGGGTGACGCGGTCGCCCTCACGCACCCACAGCCGCTCGACAATGCCTCCGCTGGGATGCTCCACCGCCTGGCGGTTGCCCGAAACCACCACGGTGGCAGGGACCGCCACGCCGTTATCCAGCGGCGCCAAAGCCGCCCACACCACGAAGCTCACGAAGCCCGTCAGCAACAGCCAGCCGCCCAGACGGCGCGGACGCCTCCGCCGCTGCGCCATCGCTTGCCAGTCCGGCGTGTCCCGCGAGGTGGAAGAGAATGCAGGGCCGGGCTCGACGCCACGTGCCGCATCGGTAGGTGGCATCATGCGCTGCGCTCCATCTGGTAGGGGCTGTGCGCCATCAAAGTGGCACCGCTAGAAGCGGCCTGACGTGCTGCCCCCGCCTGCAGTACCTCCTGAGTCGAGCCGAACGTCGCCTGCCGGCCTTCCTTCAGCGCCAGCAGGTGGGTGGTGGCCTTCAGCACCTGAGGCCGATGAGTGATCAGCACCACCGTCACGTTGCGCTCACGCAGCCACTGCAGGGCTGCCATCAACGCCTTCTCACCGGCTTCGTCGAGGTTGGCATTGGGCTCGTCGAGCACCACCAGCGATGGCGGGCCGTAGAGCGCCCGGGCAAGGCCGATGCGTTGCCGCTGGCCGCCGGAGAGCCCCACGCCGCCATCGCCCAGCGGCGTGTCGTAGCCCTGGGGCAGCGACAGGATCAGCTCATGCACCCCAGCCGCCTTGGCGGCACCAATCACTTTTTCGGAATCCGGCTCGGCGAAGCGCGCAATATTCTCCGCCACGCTGCCGGCAAACAGCTCCACCTCTTGGGGCAGGTAGCCGATGTGCGGCCCTAACTGGGCCTTGTCCCAGTGCTGGATGGCGGCGCCATCCAGCCGTACCGTGCCCACCTGGGGCCGCCATACGCCCACCAGCAGTCGCGCCAGGGTCGACTTGCCGGAACCGGAGGGACCCACCACCCCCAGCGCATCGCCCGGCGCCAGGCGAACGTCGATCTGCACCAGGGTCGGTTTGCGCCCTCCTGGCGGCATCGCGCTAACGGCCTCTACCGCCACCTCGCCCCGCGGCGCAGGTAGCGCCATGCCCGTTGCGCGGGCAGGATGCGCCTCCAGCAGCACCGCCAGACGCTGATGTGCCAGGCGCGTGGTGCTCCACTGCCGCCAGGCGTTGATCACCTGGTCGATGGGGCCCAGCACGCGTCCCATCAGGATCGATCCCGCAATCATGGTGCCCGGGCTGATGGCGCCGCTCACCGCCAGCCAGGCGCCCAAGCCCAGCACCAGCGACTGCAGTGCCACGCGCAGGCTCTTCGATACCGCAGTGATCAGCGCCGTGCGCTCGCTGGCCAGCCCCTGCAGGGCGACGAAGCCGCCATGCAGCCGCGCCCAACGCCGCGACAGCGCACTCAGCATGCCCATGGCTTCGATGGCCTCGGCATGGCGCAATTGCGCCTCGGCGGTACTGGCGGCCTGCACCGACAGGCCGCCCGCTTCACGCAGCGGCGGCTGGGAGAGCCGCTCGTTGAGCCACGCCAGGCCGACCAGTAGCACCGCGCCCGCCAGTGCCAGGCAGCCGATCCAGGGGTGGAACAGGAACATCACCAATAGATAGAGGGGAAACCAGGGGGCATCGAAGAAGGCAAAGATGGCGTTGCCGGTGATGAACTGACGCAGCGAGTCGAGATCCCGGGTGGCCTGGCCCGCCTGGGCACCCCGGCCGGCCAGGCCACGCTCGAAGGCTGCCGTATAGGCCCGCTCGCCGAGGCGCTCGTCCATCCGCTCGCCGATCTGGATCACCACCAGGCTGCGCACGTACTCCAGCGCCCCCATCAGCGCCAGCAGGCCCAGCGCCATCAGCGTCAGCAGCAGTAGCGTGGTGGTGTTGCCCGAGGCCAGCACCCGGTCGTAGACCTGCAGCATGTAGAGCGGTGGCACCAGCATCAGCAGATTGATCACGGCGCTATAGATGCCAACGCTGCGAAAGCCGCCGCGATAGGCACCCAGCGCCTGGCGTATCTCGTTACGCGGCTCGCCGCGCGAAGGTTTCATGGTGGCCTGCCCCTAAATAAGCGTCGTGGAAACTCGGCGCGCCCCCGTCGGGGCCCGCTCATGTATCTGTTCCGCTCATCGCAGGGTCACGGTGGTCATGCTTGACATCGCGCCACTGCTGGCGACAATGCCAAGGCACCGCGCCCCGGGCACAAGGCCCTTGGCGCGGTGTTGATACGTTGCGGCAAGGGGAACCCCTTGCCTTTTTTATTGGGTCAGGTCGGCTAGGCTCAGGCGGCCAGGGCCAGATCGAAGTCGCTGGTCTCGGCCACGCCGGTGGTCGGCGCCGGAATCGGGTCATCCAGAAGTCCTGCATCGTCCAGGACCGCCAGCAGACCACCCTGCGTACCGGTACCGGCACTGTCGTCGGCCCCCTGGACCGAGCCGTTCATCAGGCCCCAGATGATGTCGTGAACCACGTTCTCGCGTCCCTCGGAGAGACTGCCCACCAGCGGGTCATCGAAGGTGAAGGTGATGAAGTCATTGGACACCGTGCCATCACTATTGAGGCCACCGCCCAAGGTCAACCCCTCGAGAGTTCCGTGGAGAGTGTGGCTGGAGAAGTCATATGCCAGATTCCCCACCGCCGAAAAGGCGAACGCCCCTCCGTCAATCGAAAATGCGTAGGTATCACCGGAGAGACCAGAAGGATTGCCGCTCGTATAGAACCCCCCGGTATTATCCGGGTGCTCGCCAGGAACACCGAAGTCCTCGAAGCCGACAAGCAGCTCCTCCAAGGTGGTGGGAGGCGGAAATACGGGCGGGAAGTTACTTTCATCGTATACATAGGAAATAGACATGTTTCACTCTCCATTTTCCTTGCTTGGTCAATGGGGCTCGGCGGCCCATCCGCCGAGCTCCGTTGGGCATGGCGTCGCATGCCTCGTCTTCCATACCGCGATACGGCGGCATGATCCTTCGACCGTGACAGGATTTCCCATCATGGTCTCAGAACTGCAGTTCCACCCCCGCCATCGCCGTACGCCCCGGCGCATAGGTGCGAGAGAAGATATCCGAATAGCCAGTCACATAGTTTTGATCGCGCAGGTTCTCCACCGAGGCGCGCAGTAACACGTTCTGATTGATGCGGTAGCTGGCATACAGGTCCCAGGTGGTATAGCTCGGCCAGATGGCATACTCGAAATCCTCCGGCTTGCCTTCGGCGCTATAGTTGAGGCGCGTTCCCATATCCAGCCTCTCATCGAACAAACGCATGCCCAGCACCCAGCTCCCACGATCCATCGGTACGTTACGCGCGCTATTCATACCAAATTGTGCGGCCGCTCCCCCCGCAGCACAGATTACCTGCTGGTCCAGATAGTCCTCATAGGAGTCGTAGCCATTGTCGATAGCCCATTGATGCTCTTCCGAGAAATTCCCGTCTTCATCCGGCATATCGTAGCGAGGGTAATGGCTGCCCAAAGGGCGCGCGTATTGACAGAAATTCTGATCGCCCCCAAGTACATGGGTGTAGTTGAGGCGGGTGTACCAACGCCGGGCGTCATAGTCGAGCTCAAGTTCGATACCGCGGAATTTCATCGGCACCTGGTTGTTGACGAACATGGTACGCCCCAACCCCCCCACTCTCCCCGGCATGATATTTACCATGCTCGTGATCAGGTAGTTGTCCACCTCGGTATCGTAATAAGCCACTTTGCTCAGCAGACGATCGTTATCAAGCAGAAGATTCTGGAAGACGGTATTGAAGCCCACCTCCCAGCTACGTGAGGTTTCGGGTTCTGCATAAGGGTTGGGGAACATCACGGCGAAGGGATCGCTGGGGTGGCTGCCCTCCATCAGCGACTCTGTCAGTGCCGGTGGCCGCCAGGATTCACCCCAGCCAGCAAAGAGTTCCAACCAATCGGTAGGTCGGTATGCTGCCTGTAAGGTGGGAAGCAGATTATCCTCGCGATTGTTAACTTCATATTCGTAATAGGCATACTCAGCCTCCCACTTTGGGGCAATCCAGTTCAAATTGTAGTAGTAGTCATACCAACCCATATCCCGCAGCATCTGTTGCTCTTCGGGTGAGAAACGAGCATCAAACTGCTCTTGCCGCGTAATATAATTCCATTCCACCCCCGGCACGCGGGTATCGCCCTTTAGTCGGTAGTAGTCATAGCGCAAGCCGCCACCCAAGGTGTAGGTCTCATTCTCCCAAACCAGGTTGCCGAAAGCACTGGCGATACTGCGACGTCCATTGGGCTGCAAGGTGCTTACAGCCGTATTGACGGCGCTGCCGTGATGATCGTACTCGGTATTGGAATCGCCGCGATCCTGAAAGTACTCGATGCCGTGGTTGAAGCGAAAGCCATCGACGCCCCCCAACGCAAAGCGCGCGGTATTTTCCAGCGTCAGGCCATGAGTCGTGATGTTGGTTACTGCGTTGGAACCCAGCCCGGCTTCACACTCCCTCTGCCAGTTGTCCGGAAAGGGAACCTGGTCGCATCGCCCGGTACGCCATGCCTCCTCGGTCATGTTGATACCGTCGGTGATTACCGGCCTTCCTTCCCGGGTATAGCGCTCGTTTTCGGTGGAAACGCGGTAGACCCTGGCCGCCAAGTCTATCCAGTCGGACCCGGGGTTGAAGGTATAGTCCAGGCCGATGGAGTGCGAGGACGCCTGGGCATCGCCATACTGCAGCCACGCCTCGTCGCCCTCCCGTACACTGCCATCGCTGGGATTGGTGACCCTTCGATCGGAGACGTTGTTGTAGGAAATCTCGGTATCCAGATAGGTGAACTGCAGCGCCTGGTTTGGCGTCAGGTTCAGGCGCGCCTTGAACAGGTTGGACTCCTGGGTCTGATCGGTGAACTTGACGCGGTCGACGACCTGCTCGCTATCGCGACCCTCGAACCCGTCCTGCACCCCGACCATCAGCCAATCGAAACTTTCTCCTCGCCGCCCCGGTGAGTACTCGCCCAGGCTGCGCCGGCTCCGTGCTCCCAACAATTCCAAACGGTTGTCACCAAAACGACCGGCCGCTGCCAAACTACCGATGAAATTGACCCCGTTACCCTCACCGCCCAGGCCGGTATTGGCCCTCAGACGCACGCCGGCGTCATTGCCATCCATGATGATGTCGTCATAGTCCAGCGTTCTGAAGTTGGCGCTACCAGCAATGGCGCCGGCACCATGCACGTCGGAGGTGGGCCCCTTGGCAACCACCACCTCGCTGAGCAGCTCGGAGTCCACGTAGAGGTTGCCGTTGCGCTGCTGGTGGGCGTTCTCGTTGAAGTTCTGGCGCATGCCGTCGATCATGGTGTTGACACGGCCGAAGTCCTGCATGCCGCGAATGTTGACCGACAGCGCGGGGTCCTGGGTGTTGACTGCGCTGTAGACACCCGGCGTCTCCAGCAGCATATCGGCAGCGTGGCGCGGCGGCAGGCGGTCGATACGCTCGCGGGGGATCACACTCACCGAGCGCGGTTCGTGGTAGACCCAGTCGTCGCCCAGACGGCCAGCGGTAACCGTCAGGGTGCTGAACATGACCTGGTCGCCCACGGTGGTCATGGTGGCGGGCCGCGGCTCGACGAGTTCGGCAGTACGCGCATTACGATACTCAACGGCCAAACCGCTTCCCATCAGCAGAGCACGCAAGGCCTCGTCGGCGGTCATCTCGCCCTGCAGCGCCGGCGCCACGCCACCGATGGCCCGGTCGTCCGGGCGCAGTACCGAGATGTTGGTAATGGCGGTGAATTCACCCAGCGAATAGAGCAACGACTGCTCGGGCAGATCGAAGCGGTAACGCTGCTGGGCGAGCGTCTGGTCATCGCCCTGCCCCGTCGTATCACGGCTTCCTCCCGTCTGCCCATGAGCCTCGCGCAGCCCGACGAGTATCACGAAAATCGTCAGCATCACGACGATGCCAGCCCCCTCCGCGACCTTGCGATAGAGACCTTTCCCCACGCCGGGTAGCCTCTCACGCTGTTCATGCTGCATATGACGTCCCTCTGCACCAGATTTATTGAATGATTTTGCTTCTCATTCAACAAACGTTCGAGGCTGAGGAGTTCCTCAATGATTCGGCTAAAATCGATTGCAATCGCGATGTTGCAGAGAGCGTGTGAGCGTTACGCTAGAGTGGCAGGCTATGAGCACGGGGGCTCAAGCCTCGAAAGAGGGCCAGTGCAGTGAAAACCATACAAGCCGCTTGTACCGTCATTCGGCGCGAAGATGGCGCCATCCTGATGGTAAAACGCCTGAACCCGCCTGAAGCGGGCTTATGGTCCGTTCCCGGTGGCAAGGTCGAGCCCGGCGAGAGTCTGCGCGCCGCCGCTGTCCGCAGAGCTGCTCAATCCTCTATGCGCGGCGGGACTGGCTACCCGGCGCTAGGCACATCGTTACCTCGATTCGCCCTTGGCGATTGACACCTCAACGAACCAGCGGGCGCGCTAGCGCTTCGACGCAGGCGAAGGCTTCCTTGGCACCGGCGATCGCCTGCACGATGCCGGTCTCAGGCAGCGGTATCGCATCCAACTGTTGCGTAAAGTTTCGCCAATGTAGGCCACGGCCGTCGTCGCTGGGCGCCAAGTGGCGCGCTCCGTAGCTGGCAGATAGCCCCAGCTCGGCGGCTCGCTTGAACAGAAAGGCCGCCCCCAGATTGGAGCCCTCGTTCACATACAGCCAACCCAGCAGATAAGGCGCCGCCTCACTTGTCGGCGCTGCCAACGGCTTGGCCTGTGCCTGACGTTCGGCGTCGACGTTCAAATCATGGCAGTCGCGTACCACTGCGGCGTATCGACAGCGCAGGGTCAAGTCGGAGATCCAGTCGGCCAGCTGTGGATGGCGATAGACGGGCAGGCAGCGCTGTTGAAAGCCGTATTGCACCCGCAAGAAGCGCGCATAGCCTTCCAGGTCGTCAAAAGGGCGCAGCGTCATGATCGCGTGATCAACCCGCTCATGCTGCTCTCGGGTGGCATGCTTGAGGCGCTTGCTGAGTGGCTGAACGGTGGTCTGCTCTGGCGGGGTTACGGTTTCCATGAGGGCCTCGTCATAGGGAAGGGACAGTTTGCTGGGTAGCGTGCGCTGGCGACGCCAGCCAGGTAATGCCTGGCAGACGCCTGACGGTTATCCCCAGGCTGGTTTCCAGGGCATCGAGAATGGCGTCGGGATCATTGGCAGGGAAGCTGCCGGAAAGCCGATGTGATGTTGCCCCATCGCCACTGACGACCACTCGGCCTGGCAGCATACGCTCGAGCTGCAAGGCGACCTCGCCGAGCGCGATCTGGTCGAACAGCAGTTGGCCCCGGGCCCAAGCCAGGCGGCCTCTGGCATCGATCTCGCTGGGCTCGCCATGCAGCGATCCGCGGTGAAGCTGGACCTCCTGATTGGCGCCCAGCACCACTCGCTCAGTGCCTTCGTCACGCTGACCACGAGAGACCGCCACACGTCCTTCCTCCACGGAGACGCGAACGTCGTCGGCAAATCGCTCTACGGCAAAGCGCGTGCCCACCACCTCGGCTTTCGCCTCGCCGGCCAATACCGTAAAAGGGCGTGCCGGTTCGCTGGCCACATCCAACCAGAGGCGACCACGGCGCAGTCTCAACTGACGCCCGCCAGCCGTCATCACGATATCCACGGCACTATCGGCATCGAGAAAGAGCCGGGTGCCATCTTCCAGCACCACCTGCTGTGTATGCCCTGGGGCAGTGGCCAGGTCAGCCATCCACCTGTCGAACAGACCGGGATCGCGCCAGGCACCGAAGCCGAACAGTAGCGTCAGCAGCAGGCATGCTGCCGCCGCCCACGGCCAGGATTGGTGCGACGAGGCCGGGCGGGCACTCGCTTCGCGCTCGGCGAGCAACCTGGCCGGCGCTTCCACCGCTTGCCATAGCTGCTCCGCCTCTGCATAGGCCTCTTCATGTCGCTCGCTCTGCGCCAACCATGCCTCGAAGGCATGCCGATCCGCCTCGCTGGCAGAGAGGTCTCGCAGGCGTAGAAACCATTGAATGGCTTCATCATCGAGCGCTTCCTGGGAAGGTAACGCCACCTTGGTACATCTCCTCATCGCACGATCATCGTTGTTTCGGCAATTGTGGTTGTCTTCTCCAATAACGACTCAGCAGCCAGATTCCCTCACTCTTCTTCCTGCCGACGTTGCCACTGGCGGCATGCCCGCATCGCTCGCATCATCTCTTTCTCCACGGTGCTGATTGAAACTCCCAACTGCTTGGCAATAGCGGCGTAGGTTTCGCCTTCGACGCGATTGAGCAGAAAGATACGGCGCGTGCGCTCAGGCAATGCATCCAGTTCAGCCACCAGATTGCCCCAGCGTTCGAGCGTAGCCGCGACCCTCTCGGGGCTGGGGTGAGCGTTATCCTGCTCTTCTGCCTGAGCAGTCTCTTGATGACGTTGGCGTACCTTCTGGGCGCGCAGATGATCGAGCGCCAAGTTGTGCGCGGTACGGTAGAGCAGGCCTACAGAGTCATCGTCTTTGGGCTGGCGATGCCACAGCTTGACGAAAGTTTCCTGCGCCAAGTCTTCGGCTTCGGCCTCGTTGTCGACGATACGTCTGATCCGTTGGACCAGCCGCGGTCGTTCTCCGAGGAACATCTTTAGCAGCGAGCGTGGTGAGGTGGGCATAGGGCAGGCAGCGTCACTTTGCGATGACATCGTTAGCGACACATCATGAAACAAACGAGACGCATTATCAAAACAAGCGCCATTGAAGCGCCATGCCAATCACGCGATGGGCTTACCAACATCACGTTCATCGCCAGCGAGGGCGCTGCTCCCCGACCGTGTGCGCTGACCGCGCTGGCTACCATTCCCTTCGGCGAGACTCGCTGCTATGCCGAGATCGCCGAACAGCTGCGCTGCAAGAGCGGCTTTGGCCGCCAGCAGTTAACTGCTGGCCCACGAGGTGGGAGAGGTGCCGCTCGGTCTGATCTGATTCATCAGCGGGTAACGATCAATAGCCCCACCATAAGCGCTGCGCCGCCCATCAGGAAATTGATCGTCAGCGGCTCACCGAGCAGCAGAGCGCCAAACAGCACACCGAATATCGGCGCCAGCAGTGAAAAGACGCCCAACTGCGAAGCGAAGTAGCGCTTGAGCAACGCGAACCAGAGCAGCAGTGCAGCTAGCGAGATGCCCAGCGTCTGGAAGGCCAGGCTGGCAGCCACGGCGCCGGTTAGCTGGATGCGGCCCAGATCGCCAAGCAAAGCGGCCGCAGGCAGCAAGAGGAGCCCTGCGACGGCCAGCTGGTAGTAGAGCGTCTGCAGCGGTGGCACCTCAGCGAGGGAAGAACGGCGTATCACCAAAGTGGTCGCGGCCCAACTGAGGCCGGCCAACAGCCCCAGAATATCGCCTCGGAGGATATCGGCGGCATGCTCGATCTCAGTGTCGGGCGCCATGGCAAAGACCATCCCGCCAAAGGCCAGCCCGATGCCTACCCACTGCCGCCGCGTCAACTGCTCACCCGGCACAAGCCAATGCAGTCCCAGAGCAGCGAACACCGGCGCCGTATAGAGAAATACCGACATATGCGATGCCAGGGTGTAGTTAAGCCCCCACGCCACGAAGGTGAACTCGGCGCTAAACCCCAAACCCACCAACAGGCCGGGGAGCCAGTGGGCACGCATATCGGCCAGCCGAATACCTTGCCAATGCACCAGGACCGCCACCAGCAGCGCAGCGAGAGAGGAGCGTAGGGCAACCTGCGCCAGCGGCGAGATATCCGTCGCCACTATCTTGATCGCCACCTGCTGAAATCCCAGCGCCAGGCAGAACACGACCATAAGCATACTGGCCTGCAGATCCAGGTGGCAGCGCATTGCTGCGGGGCGCTCACCAGCCACAGGATTACTCAACATCTTGGTTTCTTGCATAGCACTTCCTCGATAGCAATTAGTGCTCAGTTGAGCATTTGCCATAGGAGCCCCCAACCGATTAACGTGATGGTCTAGGATCAGGAAAACTCACTCTATGAAGATCGAACGCCTGCCCCTGAACGCCTTGCGAGCCTTCGCCGAGGCGGCGCGAGCGGAGAGTTTCAAGAGCGCCGCCAGCCGCTTGAACGTCACCCCAGGCGCGGTCAGCCGGCAGATCAAGCAGCTCGAAGAGCGCCTCGGCATCAGCCTCTTCGCCCGCCACGCCAATGGTGTGCACTTGAACCCGGCCGGACGGCAACTGGCAAAAGATATCGATAGCGGCCTCGAGCGCATTGCCGCCGGGGTCACGGCCGCACGCGAGCGCGCCCACCAAGCGCCCATGCTGACACTCAGCGCGCCGCCATCCTTCATGCAGCTGTGGCTATTGCCCCGCTTGGCGAAGTTCGACGCCACGCTTGGCGGTCTCGATATTTCTCTGGATGCCAGTCAATCGCTCACCACCCCTGCTTGGCAGGGGGCGGGCGCCCGCCTGGCGATTCGCTATGGCCGCGGTCCCTGGCCGGAGGCAAAAAGCTACCGCCTATTCGACGATGAGCTGTTTCCGGTCTGCGCTCCGTCTCTACTGGCGCAGTACGACCGCCCCCTAGAGCCGGCTGATCTGGCCGATCACGCCCTGCTGGACGTGGCCTGGGAGTCACAACAGGGGATCAGCTTTCCCAGCTGGCAGACATGGCTCGATGCCGCGGGGGTTGGCGACAGGGTTGCACCGCCACAGCGCCGCTACTCGCTGTTCAGTCTGGCCATGGACCAAGCCATCGCCGGGCGGGGCATCATGCTGGCCAACCACCCTATCGCCATGGACCGTCTCGAAAGCGGCGTCCTCGTACGCCCCTTCGGCGAGCGCCATGTCCTCACCTCCCCGCTGAGCTACGACCTGCTGACGCCCCCTAGCGGCGAGGCACCACCTGCGGTGGCACGATTTATCGATTGGCTGCTGGACGAGGCCGCTGCGTTCGACCGAGTCGCGCATGCGAATTGCCATGCACCTGCGCATTTCACCGCCTACTGATTTGCGGCACCATGAGGCCTTGCCCTCGCAGGAAGTCACCGCCATGCCGTTCGCCGCTACGCCCCTCACTCCAGGCTTCATGGTCGTTCACGGCAATCGCCTGGAGGACCTGCGCGGCGTGGCGGTGGAGTGGATGAAGCGCCACCCGCTTGCGCCGCTGGAAAACGAGACGATCCTGGTGCAGAGCAACGGCATCGGCCAGTGGATGAAGCTGGCGCTGGCCGCCGACGAGGCCGACGGCGGCAGCGGCATCGCCGCCGCGCTGGACGTCACCCTGCCGGCGCGCTTCCTGTGGCAGGCCTACCGTGCGGTGCTCAACCATGTGGAAGGCGATGCCAACGCGGTGCCGGCCACCTCGCCCTTCGACAAGTCGCGCCTGCTGTGGCGGCTGTTGCGCCTGCTGCCGGAACTGATGCCGCGCGACGAATTCGCCCCGCTGCGCCGCTTCCTCGAAGGCGACAGCGACCTGCGCAAGCATCACCAGCTCGCCGAGCGTCTGGCCGATCTGTTCGACCAGTACCAGGTGTACCGCGCCGACTGGCTCGAGGCCTGGGCCCGCGGCGAGGACGTGCTGATCTCCGCCCGCGGCGAAGCGCGCCCTATCGACGACACCCAGCGCTGGCAGCCGGCTCTGTGGCGGGCCGTGGTGAACAGCGTTGCCGAAGACGTAGGCGACGACGGCGTGGCCTCCAGTCGCGCCATGGTGCACCGGCGCTTTCTCGCCGCCGCTCGCGAGCTTCACGGTGGCGAATGCCCCCCCGGCCTGCCGCGGCGGGTGATGGTGTTCGGCATTTCCTCGCTGCCGCAGCAGGCGCTGGAAGCGCTGGCCGCCATCGCCCGCTGCTGCCAGGTGGTGCTGTGCGTGCACAACCCCTGCCAGCACTACTGGGCCGACATCATCGAACACAAGGATCTGCTCCGGGCTCAGCGTTTCCGCCAGCGACGCAAGCAGGGCATGCCGGCCCAGCTCGACGTACTCGGCGTTGGAGATGCCAGTGGTGACGGAGCGGAAAGCCTGCACCTGCACGCCCAACCGCTGCTGGCCGCCTGGGGCAAGCAGGGCCGCGACTACCTGCGCCTGCTCGACGAGCACGACGACGCCCAGCAGTACGAGGCGCTATTCAAGGCCGACTCGCTGCGCATCGACCTGTTCGAGCCCTTCGTGCGCGAAGGCGACGGCCGGCTGCTGCAGCAGTTGCAGGACGACATTCGCGAGCTGCGCCCGCTGCACGAGACCCGCGAGACCTGGCCGGCGGTGGACCCGGCCCGCGACGACTCCGTCGTCTTCCACGCCGCCCACAGCCCCCAGCGCGAAGTGGAGATCCTGCAAGACCAGCTGCTCGCCGCCTTCAGCGCCGACCCGAACCTCAAGCCCCGCGATGTGATCGTGATGGTGCCGGATATCGACCACTACGCTCCGCATGTTCAGGCGGTCTTTGGCCAGATCGAGCGCGACGACCCGCGCTACATCCCCTTCACCCTCTCCGACCAGGGCAGCCGCCACCGCCTGCCGCTGCTGATCGCGCTGGAAAAACTGCTGCGCCTGCCGGAGCTGCGCCTCTCGGTGAGCGACCTGCTCGACCTGCTCGACGTGCCCGCCCTGCGCGCCCGCTTCGGCATCGACGAGCAGGACGTGCCCACCCTGCGCCGCTGGATCGAGGGCGCCGGCATCCGCTGGGGGCTCGACGCCGGCCAGCGCGGCAGCCTCGACCTGCCCGCCGGCATGGAGCAGAACACCTGGGCCTTCGGCCTGCGCCGGCTGCTGCTGGGCTACGCCGTGGGCGAGGCCGCCAGCGGCCCGTGGCAGGGCATCGAACCCTTCGACGACATCGGCGGACTGGAAGCGGCGCTGGCCGGCCCGCTGGCCGCGCTGCTGGAAACGTTGGAACAGCAGTGGCGCCGCCTGCGCGAGCCCACCGACGTGGCCGGCTGGGTCGCTCGCCTGCGCACCCTGCTGGAAGCGAGCTTTCTCGCCGAGGCGCCGGAAGACAGCCTGATACTGGCCCAGCTCGAACAAACGCTACAGGAATGGCAGGAGAGCGCCGAAGAGGCCGGGCTGACCCGCGACCTGCCGCTCTCGGTAGTGCGCGAGCACTGGCTGGCTCAGATCGACGAGCCGAGCCTGTCGCAGCGCTTCCTGGCCGGCGCGGTGAACTTCGCCACCCTGATGCCGATGCGCGCCATTCCCTTCAAGCGAGTGTGCCTGCTGGGCATGAACGACGGCGACTACCCGCGCAGCCACCCGCCGATGGACTTCGACCTGATGAACGGCGACTACCGCCCCGGCGACCGCTCCCGCCGCGAGGACGACCGCTACCTGTTCCTGGAAGCGCTGCTCTCCGCCCGAGAGCAGCTCTACGTGAGCTGGGTGGGCCGCAGCATCGTCGACAACAGCGAAAAGCCACCCTCGGTGCTGGTCGGCCAGCTGCGCGATCATCTACAGGCCGGCTGGCGCACAAGCGATGGCAGCGACCTGCTCGCCGCCCTCACCACCGAGCACCCGCTGCAGCCGTTCAGCCGCACCTACTTCCCCAGCGAGGCACAGCAGGCCGAGCGCAGCGTTTCGGCCCGGCGGCTGTTCACCTTCGCCCACGAGTGGCGAGAGGTGCATGGTGAAGCGAAGTCGGAAACAGCGCCCCTCGAGCTCGAGGAGTTCACACAAGAAGCTCCTCTTACACTGGCCCAGCTCGGCAACTTCCTGCGCGACCCGGCCCGCGCCTTCTTCACCACCCGGCTCAAGGTGTTTCTGGAACGCGAGGACATCGTCAGCCTCGACCACGAACCCTTCGCCCTGGACGGCCTCGCCAACTGGCAGCTGCAGGACCTGCTGATCCGCGAACAGCGCCGCGCCGTGGACGAAGGCCGCGAGCGCCTGCCCGTGCTGCTCGACACCCTCGACCGCCTGCAGGGCCAAGGCGTGCTCGCCATGGGCGCCTTCGGCGACCGCATGCGCGAACAGCTCAGCGAGCCGATGGAAGCGCTGTTCGAGGCCTACGAAGAAGCCCTGGAAGCCTGGCCCCGCGCTCTGGGCGAGCCCGAGCCGGTGCAGCTCAGCGTGCCCGGCGCCCCGCCGTTGGAAGACTGGCTCGACGAGCTACGTGAGAGTGAATCGGGCGAGCGCTGCCGCCTGGTGCTCGCCAGCAGCAGCCTGGTCAGCCAGGGAAAAGGGCGAGGCAAATACCGCTGGTCGCACATCCTGCGCCACTGGGTCGCCCACCTGGCCGGCCACCTGAACGACCGGCCCATGACCACCCTGCTGCTCTCCAAGGCCGGCCACGTCACCCTGCCGCCCCTCGACCCGGAAGCCGCCCGCGGCCACCTGCGCGAGATCGTCCGCACCTGGCAGGCCGGCATGCAGATGCCGCTGCCGCTGGCCTGCGACACCGCCTTCGTCTGGCTGAGCAAGTTGGGAACACCTGACACCGAGCGCGACAGCGACGCCTGGCGCGCCGCCGCCAGCACCTACAACGGCGACGACTTCAACGCCGGCGAGGCGGGCCGTAACGCCTACCTCGCCCACCGCTGGCCCAGCTTCACCACGCTCTATGAAGCCCGCCAGGACAGACTCGGCTTCGCCGAACTCACCGAGCGGCTGCTCGCCCCGGTACATCTGGCGGTGAAAGGGGACAAGAAAGAGGGTGACAAGAAACAGAGCGGGAAGAAGACATCGGGGAGCCAGGCATGAGCGAGGTCACGCAGTTAGATCCATTGTCGTTTCCGCTTCACGGCAGCCGCCTGATCGAAGCCAGCGCGGGCACGGGCAAGACCTTTACCATCGCCCTGCTCTACGTGCGCCTGGTGCTCGGCGCCCGCTCGGAGGCCGACGACGACGCCTTCGAGCGCCCGCTCACGCCACCCGAGATACTTGTCGTCACCTTCACCAACGCCGCCACCCAGGAGCTGCGCGAGCGGATTCGCACACGGCTTGTTGAAGCCGCCAATGTCTTTCTAGAAGGGCATGAGTCGAACCTGAACCTTGCAGAGGCCTCGGGGGCAGCTCCTAGCGGAGATCATTTGACAGGGATGTCAAATGTAGCGCCCAGGGATGGGTTCACAGCGCCTCCGCAGGGAGCTGCACGCGAAGGCCTGCAACCACCAGATCCACTGCTCCTCGCCCTCCGCGACCAATACGATCCCGCCACCTGGCCCGCCTGCGCCCGGCGCCTACAGCTCGCCGCCGAATGGATGGACGAAGCCGCCGTCTCCACCATCCACAGCTGGTGCTACCGCATGCTGCGCGAGCATGCCTTCGACAGCGGCAGCCTGTTCTCGCTCAACTTGGAAAATGACCAGACCGAGCTGGAGCTCGAGGTGGTGCGCGACTACTGGCGCAGCTTCTACTACCCGCTCAGCGTCGACGAGCTGGCCACCGTGGTGCGCCACTGGAGCACCCCCGAACAGCTTCACGCCGCCGTTCGCGGCCTGATGCCCGAAGCTGCGGCATTGAACAAGAACGCCCCGCCACCGGCCGAGACCATCGCCAATGCCAGCCGCGAGACCGCCGAGCGCCTGGCCCAGCTCAAGGCCCCCTGGCCCCAGTGGCTGGACGAGTGCGAGGCGCTGTTCGAAGAGGCCGCCCAGCAAAAGGCCTTCAAGGGTCAGAGCTTCAACGCCAGGAGCCGCGCCAACTGGCTCGGCGCCCTGCGAGAATGGTGCCAAGGGGAGGCCACCTGGCCCGGCCTGACCGACGCCGCCTGGAAGCGCCTCACGCCCCAGGGCATGGCCGATATCTGGCTCAAGGGCGAGCCGCCGAATCATCCGGCCCTGGCAGCGCTGGAAAAACTCCAGGGCGAACTCAACGCCCTGCCCGATCCCTACGCCGATCTTCTCACCCACGCCGTGCACTGGTGCCGGGCGCGACTCGACCGCGAGCAGGAGCGCCGTGCCGAGATGGGCCCCAACGAGCTGCTCACCCATCTCGACAGGGCGCTCACCGGCCCCAATTGCGAGGCGCTGGGCGCACAGATCCGCCGCCAGTTCCCGGTCGCCCTGGTCGACGAGTTCCAGGACACCGACCCGGTGCAGTACCGCATCTTCGACTGCGTGTACCGTATCCGAGAGAACCGCCCGGAGTGCGGTGTGTTTTTGATCGGCGACCCCAAGCAGGCGATCTACGCCTTCCGCGGCGCCGACATCTACACCTACCTGCGCGCCCGTCGCGACACTCAAGGCCGCCACGTCACCCTGGGCACCAACTTCCGCTCCAGCCGCGAGATGGTCGAGGCGGTGAACCGCTGCTTCGAATTCGCCGAAGCGCACCCGCCCGGCGCCTTCCTGTTCAATTCCCCCGAGGGGAACCCGGTCCCGTTTCTGCCTGTGGGAGCGAAAGGACGCAAGGACTCACTCACCCGCCAGGGCCAGGCGCTACCGGCCATGACCCTGTGGCAACTCGAGTGCGATGAGCCGCTCTCCAAGACCGCCTACCAGCAGGAGATGGCCGAGCGCTGCGCCTCCACCATGGTGGAGCTGCTCAACGAGGGGCTAAACGGCCGCACCGGGTTTCAAGAAGAGGGAACGCTCAAGCCACTCAAGCCTTCCGATATGGCAGTGCTGGTCAATGGCCTGGGCGAGGCTCGCTCGATTCGCCAGGCGTTGGCCCGGCGCGGGGTGAAGAGCGTCTACCTCTCGGACAAGGACAAGGTGTTCGCCTCGCCGGTCGCCCCTCAGCTAGACGCCTGGCTGCGCGCCTGTGCGGCGCCCGACGACGATCGGCTGCTGCGTACCGCCCTGGCCACCTCGGTGCTGGGTCTCGATATCGCCACGCTGGATAAGTTGAACGAAGACGAACTGGCCTGGGAAGGCCGCGTGCTGCAGTTCCGCGACTACCATCGGTTGTGGCAACGCCAGGGCGTGTTGCCGCTGGTGCGCAAGATCATCCACGACTTCGACGTGGCGCAGCGGCTGCTCGCCTGGGGGCCTGCCAGCGACGGTGAGAGAGTACTTACCGACCTCTTACATCTAGGGGAATTGCTCCAGCACGCCAGCCAGGAACTCGACGGCGAACACGCACTGATCCGCTTTCTCGCCGAGGCCATCGCCAACCCCGAAGGCCACGGCGACACCCACAAGCTGCGCCTGGAGAGCGACGCCGACCTAGTGCAGGTCATCACCATCCACAAGTCCAAGGGTCTGGAGTACCCGCTGGTGTTCCTGCCCTTCATCTGCAACCACCGCGCCACGAAGAAGGACGACTCGCCGCTGCGCTGGCACGACGCCGAGGGCCGCCTGCGCATCAGCCTGGAAGCCGACGACGAGACCTTGGCCACCGTCGACCGCGAACGCCTGGGCGAAGACCTGCGCAAGCTCTACGTGGCGCTTACCCGCGCCCGCCACGCCACCTGGCTCGGCATGGCCCCGCTCAAGGGCGGCGAAGGCAGCGCCGTCGGCCAGCTGCTGGCCAATGGCGACCTGCTCGGCCCAACCGGATTCAGCGAAGCGCTCGCACGGCTCAAGGGCGACTGCGCCGCCATCGAGATCGCCCCGGCGCCGCCGGCCCACGCCGAGATCGTTCGCCAAACCGAGCGCAACAACGCCCTGGGCGAAGCGCGCACCCCCACACGCCCCGCCCGGGAGCACTGGTGGATCGCCAGCTACTCGGCGCTGCGACTCTCCGGCGAGATCGTCAGCGTCGAATCGGTCAGCGCCCCAGTAAGGACTGACTCACCTGTTAAGCCCCATGACAGCGAAACGCAGCGTAGCGGCAGCCTGCCGGAACCCGCCACCGCCATGGAAGCCACCGCGCTGGAGGTGTTGGAAGAACCCCGCGACAGCGGCCAGAGCGAACCGCTGCCCTCGCTTCATAGATTTCCCAGAGGGCCAGGTCCTGGCACGTTCTTACATGGCATACTCGAATGGGCAGGAGAACAGGGCTTTGCCCGCGTGGCCCGCGACCCCGCCTTGCGCGAGGACACCCTCGCCCGCCGCTGCCAGGTGCGCGGCTGGCAACCGTGGCTGAACACCCTGCACGCCTGGTTCGGTACCCTGCTCGCCGCCCCGCTGCCGCTGCCCAACGGCGCGGGCAGTCTCAGGCTCGAAGCGCTCAGCCGCTACCAGGTGGAGATGGAGTTCTGGTTCGCCTCGCGCCAGGTCGACACCCGCCGACTGGACGCCCTCGTAAGTGCTTACACACTCCCCAGCCTTGAGAACAGCACAGGTGCCGGCCTGCCTCGCCCCGCGCTGGACACCGACACCCTCAACGGCATGCTCAAGGGCTTCATCGATCTAGTGTTCGAGCACGAAGGGCGCTACTACGTGGCCGACTGGAAATCGAACCACCTGGGGCCGGACGACAGCGCCTACAGCCAGGAGGCCATGCGTCAGGCGGTGGCCGCCAAGCGCTACGACCTGCAGTACGCGCTATACCTGCTAGCCCTGCATCGGCTGCTCAAGGCGCGCCTGCCGGGCTACGATTACGACCGGCATATCGGCGGCTCGCTCACCGTGTTTCTCAGGGGCGCCAATGCGGAGAGCCGCGGCGTACACGCCGAGCGCCCCCCACGGGAGCTGATCGAAGCGCTGGACGCGCTGTTCCAGGGCGACGCCCGAGCGGCAGGCACCCGCACCACCACGGAGGCGCCGGCATGAGCAAGCGCAGCAAGCACCACGACGACGCCACCCTGGATCTGTTCGCCGACCAGAACGAAAGCACTAGCGACGGCGAAAGAGAAGAAACCCGCGTGGGTGATGACCCCGATGTCAGCGCCAAGTCGGAACCGCTACTGGCCGCCCTGAACGACACCCAGGCGCTGTTTGCCCTGCTCGACCGCTGGGTGGAACGCGGCTGGCTGCGGGCGCTGGACCGGGCGCTGGCGAGCTTCTTCCAGCGCGAGGTGAACGACGCCCCGCCCCTGCTGCTGCTCGCCGCTGCTCTCGCCAGCCATCAGCTCGGCCGCGGCCACGTGTGTCTCGATCTCGCCCAGACCCTGGCCGCCCCTGATCTGGCGCTCTCGCTGCCACCGGAAGGCGACGACCTGAGCGACCCACCGCCGCTGCCAAGCGACCTGCTGGCCGAGCTGGAACTCACCACCTGGCGCGCCGCCTTGAACCACCCCGCCCTGGTGGCGGATGGAAACGAACCACCGGGAAACACCCCACTGGTGCGCAGCGAGCGCGACGGCAACGTGCGGCTCTACCTGCGCCGCTACTGGCAGTACGAGCAGGACATTCGCGGCCTGATCGGCACCCGACTTACTGCCACCACCGACGCAGAAGCCGATACCGTCACCCTGGCCCGGGCGCTGGCGGCACTCTTCACCCCGGGGCATGAACTCGACTGGCAGCAGGCCGCCTGTGCACTGGCCAGCCGCTCGCCCTTCGCCGTGATCACCGGCGGCCCCGGCACCGGCAAGACCACCACCGTGGTCAAGCTGCTCGCCCTGCTGCAGGCCTTGGCCCTGGGCGAAACCGCACCCGCCGGCACCGCCCCGCGCCCGCTGCGCATTCGCCTGGCCGCTCCCACCGGCAAGGCCGCTGCCCGGCTCAACGAATCCATCGCCAAGCAGGTGCAGGGGCTTTCGCTGGTAGAACTGGCCGCCGCCGTGGGCCAACAGGGTGTGGATATCTCAACCCTGCGCGACAGCATTCCCACCGAAGTGACTACCCTGCACCGCCTGCTGGGCTCGCGACCGGATACCCGCCACTTCCGCCACCACGCCGGCAACCCGCTGGCGCTGGACGCCCTGGTGATCGACGAAGCCTCGATGGTGGATATCGAGATGATGGCCGCCGTGCTCACCGCCCTGCCGCCCAGGGCGCGACTGATCCTGCTCGGCGACAAGGACCAGCTCGCCTCGGTGGAGGCCGGCGCAGTGCTCGGCGACCTGTGCCAACGCGCCGAAGGCGGCCACTACACCCCGGCCACCTGCGACTGGCTGCAACGGGTGACCGGCACGCCGATTCCCGAACGCTACCAGGACGAAGGTGGCCAGCCGCTGGACCAGGCCATCGCCATGCTGCGAGTAAGCCACCGCTTCGATGCCAAGAGCGGCATCGGCCAGCTCGCCGAAGCGGTCAACCTCCCGCTCGGGCCCGATCAGAACGAGAAAGAGGCACAGAAGGAAAAGAAGCGCGCCGTACGTGAGATCTTCGGCACTGATGGCACGGATGGAAAGCCACGCTACGCCGACATCGCCCGCCTCGCCCTGGCGGACGCCGACGACCCGGCGCTGGATCGCCTGGTGGTAAACGGCAACCCGGCTGGATTCACCAGCAGTGGCGAAGGCCGCCACGACCGACGTGGTGAGCCTATCGCCCCGCCCCGTGGCTACGCCCACTACCTGGATGTGATGCAGGCAGCACGCCCCACACAGCCCTACTTCGGCGAAGGCGAAACGCGCCAGCCCTACGACGCCTGGGCCCGCCAGGTACTCGCCGCCCACGGCCACTTCCAGTTGTTGTGTGCATTGAGAAAAGGCCCTTGGGGAATCGAAGGGCTGAACCCGCGTATCGGCCACGCGCTGCGCCGCGCCGGCTGGCTCAAGGCCAGCGACCTGGAGCTGGATCAGGGCTGGTTCGAAGGCCGCCCGGTGCTCGTCACCCGCAACGACTACGGCCTGGGTCTGATGAACGGCGATATCGGCATCACCCTCGCCGTGCCCGAGGCCCGCAGCGCCAGTGAGATGCCCGGCCGCACCCTGCTACGCGTCGCCTTCCCGGCCAGCGACGGCAGCGGCGATATCAAGTGGGTACTGCCCAGCCGCCTGCAAGCGGTGGAAACCGTATTCGCCATGACGGTACACAAATCCCAGGGCTCGGAATTCACCCACACCGCCCTGCTGCTCCCCGACGCCCCCAACCCCATTCTCACCCGCGAGCTGGTCTACACCGGCATCACCAGGGCGAGGGACTGGCTCTCCCTGGTGGAGACAGGTCGTGGGATGCTGGATGAGGCGGTGACGAGGGAGGTGGTAAGGGTGAGTGGATTGGGCAAATTGTAATGATGCCTCCCCAGTGGCCACTCGATGATGTCTGCCGTCACCTACCTGCCCTGCTCATTCGGGTACAGCCGGCGCTGAGGCTGAAAGCCTACCTGTTGATACTGGCGATACTGCTCGACCTGCTGGTGGGCATGTGCCGTGTCTACCTCGGTGAGCATTGGCCGACGGATGTACTTGCCGGTGCACCGCCGGAGCCGCTTGGGCAATGCTGTGCTGGCTAGTAATGCGTTGGTGGCAGCGGCGCGGGTAGGTTGAGACAAAGGAGAACAGCCCGGGCACCGAGTAGGCGCTCAAGCGATGGGGGTCGCAGCATCAAGTAATGTTGCGTCTCCTACCGCCCCAACCCCATCCTCACCCGGGAGCTAGCCTACACCGGCATCACGCGTACAAGGGACTGGCTCAACTGGTAGAGACGGGCCGCGGGAAGCTAGATAAGGCGGTGACAAGGGAAGTTTTTTGTGTAAATGGGCACTGTGCTTAAGAACTCTCTTATAAGAAAGCAGCCACAATTAGTCAGTCTGTTCCACTTCAGTTTCACTATACCCTCTAACATCAGAGGGACATCGCATACCAAGAGGAGCTAAGCAGCGGTAGGCTAAGTAGAGCACCTCCACTTTTTTGTAACAAAGCAAGCCCTAGAGTTCAGGTAAATATTGAAGAGAGGGACGAGCTGCTTAACTTAAGAAGGCTGGGCGGCTCATTCGGACCGCCCAAATCATAGCCCCCGTGCATAGGGTAGCTAAGAATCCATGCGAGTGTGTGGGCTGCCTACAGCCATTAACCGCCGGTTGAATGATGCATGGAATGCCTAATATACTTCAAGGCTTCGCTTGGCGTCAAGCTCCTTGCCGAAGTCAAAATCAGTCCACTTAGTAAACCAGTATTTCCGAAGACAAAATATGGCATCCTGCTTGTCACTTTCGCTGACTCCATACAAAAGTAAAATCTGCCTTTTTAAGTTAGTACTTACGTATGGACATGCCATAATATCTAACGTTAAAATAGTACGCTCAGCATCTTTTTTTAGCACCTCAAGGTCTTTTGTCATTTTACTTATAATATGATTTTCCAAAGACAATCTAAATGTCGCGTATCGCTTAACGTCCTTAACATAAAACAAGGCAACTGTTATGGAGAATAGATTGAGCTCATTTGAAAACACATACTCTCCAACCTCGTCCTTTGTAGCGCCAAAGCAAGACGCCAGAAAATCTTCCTCAAGGCGGTAATCTCGCCCCAACTGAGAAAGCGATACCAACAAATAGAGCGTCTCAACTTGGACGTACCGCTTAATTTTATTCTTATTTATTATGAAGTGTATGTTTTCATATATAACTTTAAATATTCCATCTCTATCATCTTTACAAACCTCTCTTGTCTTCAGGAATGAGCTCACGACATGCAAAATCCTACATAGCTTTATTGTCGTATTCACTCTTGGCGAAACGGAGTAAATAAAAAAAGAAAACTCAACGATTGAGCATATTGCATAGACAAGAGACTTTACAGAAGAAGGTTGCTTCTGAATTTCTCTATATTCATTCAAGATTTTTTTACACTTCGACTCAACTATAGACAAAGAATAATTCAGAACATCTTTATATTCGACATTACTGCTTTTTATGATCGACTTAAACTCAGTTATGAGAGAGGTTTTTTTAATATGGATATGTCCTTTTTTTACAAACACACTCTCGCCGAACTCTTCTTTTTCCTCAGTTGCAATTTTATATCTCAACCTCTCGTTAAAAAGATTCGATATCATTCTTTTAGCTATTGTTATTTCAGTAATAATAGGCTTCTTATAAACAACTTCTTTTTCTGTATTTAGGCTCAGCTTGTATCCCTTCAGAGTGAACTGAAGCTGTGCTAACAAAGCCTTGTAGATCGACTCATCGTTGTAAAATAAAAAATAGTCATCAACATATCTAAATATTTCGTAATCTTGTCTATGTACAACCCCTTGCTCTCGTAACTGTCGTAAAACTTCTTCATCAACTGCCTGCAGTATAATTTCAGAAAATATTCTTGACACCTCAGGGCCAATCATTATCCCATTTGTTTCGTTATAATTTTCTTGTTGAAGCAGCCTATCAAAGTCATCAGGAAAAGATCCTGATATTTCCCCGTCTGGAATTGCCCCTGATAGAACGTTCTTAACCGGTCCTTTTCCAAACACTGCCCAGGCAATCGAATGGGTGTATATGCTATCAAAGCATTTAGATATATCAAGCCTCGCCATATAAGTGTATATTTTTTCGCACCTATGATAGCTTTCAGACTCGAAGAATTTGAAAATATTACTGTACTTTTCATAAACAAAAAAAGACTTTAGATTCTTGTAATCCTTGCCAGATTCCTCTACTAAATCGTTATGCTCGTTTATTTTAGGAATCTTTAAAGCGTCATTCCAACTCACAGTTTTAGCGATTCGAACAGGAGCCCGTAGACTAAACTTACTTCTTTGGCAGTAATATATTATCGCACCACTATGTCGATGGTAGAAGTCAATGGTTTTTACTTGATTTTTTGGATGCGAAAATGACAGCATCCTAAGCTCATCTTCTTTATGAGTTATTCCATACGCAAAAGGTATAGTGACAGCATCGCTGCTGTTACAAACCATCTTCCCCTCAGCGTTTAAACTACAGTTACTTACATCCAACCCCAGCAATAGCTGCACAGCAGTGTTGACCGTTGAACAACCAGGCTTCCAAGTAAATACATTTTTTTTGAACTGCACTTGGTTTTCAACTAAAAAATCATAAAAGTGCCTATTCGAAAAAGTAAGCGGAACTTCATAAGGCAACAAGTCAGAAATAACAACTCTTTCTTTTTTATAAGATATTTTTTCTTTCTTTTTCATACCACCCCCTTCCATGCTTTAGTCAGAACTCCTAGTTCCTTGGCAGTGAATTTTCTAAAGCTCTTACTCTCAAAACCATCCTTAAAGGAAAGCTTTCTCAATCTTCTCTTAAGGCTGGGACAGGCTAAAGCATCAATCTTACTTCCCATAAACCTATCAAGGCAATGGAAGCAGCTAGCATCGTTTACCCACTTATTTGAGCTATACACCCCAACAAAAGCTCCACCTATATTATTGGATAACTTAGTATTTCCAGTCAACATTCTAATTCTGTTTATTAGCAACCTTTTTTCCTTTGAACTTTTACTGCCGCCAGCATATTTCTCAAACGCCGACGATATCCTTAGCTTGTATCTTTTTTCTTTATTTTTGCTAATTCCTATTTTTAGCCCGCCTTGTGATTCAAAACTATAACCCAAATAGTCGAATCTGAATTTTTTTACTTTGCTTGACTCCATGATCTTCGTTTTCGTGGGATGCAGCGTTAGGCCTAATAACATTAAGATATGAGCAATTTCTTCCTTTTTCCTCTCAACACCTACACCTGGGGCAGAAGAAAAAATTGCAACTATATCATCCACATACCTTGTATAGTAAACTAATCCAGGAAGCTCTTTTATTTTCTCATCCGCTTCATTCATATAAAGTTCAGCCAAATATGCGCTCACGCCAACGCCTCTCGGTATCCCTTTTGCGCTGCCGCTAAGCTCAGCATAATCCTTCAGAATGAAATTTATCATTTTCCTTGAAGTTATTGAGAGATTAGGGTTTTCATATAGTTTTCTAGACAAAACCCCTCTGTCTATATTCTCATAGAAGTCTTCAATATCAGTCCTAATTACATATTTAGGAAAGTTGTCACTCAAGATGGACTTGAGCTGCGATACAACTAAGTCTCGCCCAGCCTGTTTTACCCCATAGGTGTTTTTAATATTGTACTGAAGCTGCTTGCCTGAAAAAAAGTTTTCTAGCCCAGCTTTTAACCTATAAGTTTGCTTGCTATGGTGACTTGAGTTATGCTCTTCTATTGACAGCCGAAATCTCTTTGCAGTAACCAAGCTAGAAATAGTTTCTAAATGTTTATCAATTAGCTCACTGCGCTCAGCATCAAAGTGCCTGATTATTTTCAGCACCAGATTATTTCTGCTCTTATAAAGCTCCTCAGAATATATATCTCTTGATTTTCTCAGCCTTCTCCTAATATTTCTCCAGCGCTTTATTTCTTTGGAATACACCGCCACCTGTGAAGGAAAGCCGCTCGCAATATAATCACCTTTTTGATTCTCAGAATCATAAATCTTTCTGAAATTTTTTGCTGTAAACGATTGTTCCTGCATGCGCCCCCTACGCCAACTCAAAATGTTATTTTGCGTTACAGCCTAGCACCGAAACACCTGTTGTCCCACGACCGGAATCAACGCAGCCCTACGAAAGGATCAGCTTTACAGCACCAGAAACCTAACCTCCCCCACCCTCGCCCGAAAGAACGGAAAGTACGCCTCGGTGCCGAAGTGATTGCCCGCCTCGACCTGGGTGGGCAGGGTGAAGCCTTCGAAGTTTTGGAAATCGTCCAGGTAGCCGCCGAAGGGCTGGAACTGCACCCAGCGTGGTTGGCCGTTTTCGGTCACGGCGATCTCTATGGCTTGTTCCAGGGTGCCGTGGGTGATGATTGCTCGTGCCAAGTTGGGCTCGCCGCTCTCTTCCCAGCGCACGCCGGCCTCTTCCCAGTGCACTCCGTGCTGGGGCAGCAGCGCTGCCGGGGCCCAGAAGGCGGCCTCTCCTACGACACGACTGAGTGCCCACGTAGGTGGTTGTCATCGCCCCCGGCCCTAGCGACGGGCAGCATGCCCTCGAGCCAGAAGCGCGTCCAATTGCGGCCTTCCACCATGCGGTCCAAGCCGCACAGGGGTCGGTGGAAGCGTTGGCAATAACGCCGTCCGTGCGCCTGAGCAGTATGTTAATAATGCTGCGTTCCCCATTCGCTTTGGCGGTGGGCCTGAGAGTCTTGCACTGATCAGCTGGCAACTGGATAGGGGGATGCATGCAGCCATTGGATAGCCAGAAGGCCAGCCCCTATGAGGCTTGGCGCCGTCGCTTGTACCAGATGCTCGAGCCCACCGCTCGTGAGTCCCCCGGGCTATCAATCACCAACCGCTTCATAGCCGTTCTGATCATTCTCGCCACGGCACTGACCATTCTGGAGACGGAGCCGGTTGTCCGAGCGCTTGCCCCACACTTCTTCGTTACCTCCGAGGTAGTGCTGGCCTTGGCTTTTCTGGTCGAGTACGTCGCGCGCGTGATTGCGGCTGGCGAAGATCCCCGCTATCGAGGGCTGGCTGGGCGCCTGCGCTTCATGGTCAGCCCATGGGCAATCATCGACCTGCTCGCTATCTTGCCTTTCTTCCTGACCATGGGGGCAGTCAACGCCTTCGCCTTGCGTCTGCTCAAGCTGATCCGGCTGCTCAGGCTCGCGCGGCTGGGGCGCTTCTCCAACGCAATCGGCGATCTCTATTCGGCGGTGCGCGGGCGGCGCTATGAACTCACGGTGAGCCTGATGGTGGCGGTGGCGCTGCTGATCGTCACCAGCAGCGTGATCTATGCCCTGGAAGCCAGCCATCAGCCCGAGGCCTTCGGGAGCATTCCCAGGGCGCTCTGGTGGAGCGTGGCCACCCTCACTACGGTGGGCTATGGAGACGTGACACCGGTAACCGCGGCTGGCCAGCTGTTTGCGGGTCTGACCGCCATCGTCGGCATCGGCATGATTGCCATGCCGACCGGCATCCTGGCTGCCGCCTTCAGCGATGCCATGCAGAAACGTCGGGAGCAGGCTGAAAACGACAACAACGAGTGACAAGACAAGGGGTGGAGAATGGCACTTCGATTTCGTCGGCGCATCCGTATTGCGCCAGGCATAAGCCTGAACCTCAGCAAAAGCGGTATCGGGGCCTCCATCGGCCCTCGTGGCGCCAAGATCAGTGTGGGGAGTCGCGGCGTTTATGCCAACGTGGGGCTGCCGGGTACCGGCCTCGCCTTCCGTGAGAAGCTCAACAAGCGTGGTAGCCCGGGAGCAACCAGCGCCCGGGCAGGAGCGCTCTCTCGGGGCAAGGTACTTGAGCAGCAGCTCAAGGCAGGTGGCTCGGCAGTTGCCCGTGTCCGGGTCAATGAAGACGGCGAGGTGGTGATCACCGACGACGATGGCCAGCCATATGATGAGACGGAACTCCGCGTACTTCGTAAGTACGCTGGGGAGGGCATACGCGATATGCTCCAGCAAGCGTGCGATCGACTGAACGCCGATTTGGCTGCGCTAGCGACGGTACACCTTGATACGCTGCCGCCACGAGACACACCAGTGTTTCAGGCTCGTGCGTTTCCCGAGCCTGAGCCTCAGCGCCGGCCTCGCCTCAAGCCGACGCTCTGGAGCCGTATCTGGCCACCGGCGAGGCGCCGACTAGAAGAGCAGAACGAGCGATGGGCTGAACAATACGCGCGCGACTTGAGCGAATGGGAGGATGCGGCGCGGGCCTTCAACGATCAGGAACGGCAACGGCGCGTGCAAGAGACCGAGTTAGTGCTGACGAGCCTCGATGCTATGGCCAATGTCCTTGAGGAACACCTGGGGGAAATCCCGTGGCCGAGGGAGACGAACGTGAGCTTCGATCTCGGTGATGATGCCAGCACAATCGCTATCGACATCGAGCTACCCGAAGAGGATGCCTTCCCCGACGTGGAGTACCACCTGGCTGCCAAGCAGGCGAAGGTTTCCATTAAAAAAGTCGCCGCCACTCGGCGTCGCATGCTGTATCGCGACTACGCTCATGGCGTTGCGATGCGGGTGCTAGGTGAGATATTTCACCGTCTACCGACCGTTCAGGTGGCGCTGGTATCGGCCTACATGCCGAGCCTCGATGCCGGTACTGGGCAACCCACCGAAAGCTACCTCTACAGTGTCCTGGTCACTAAGTCACAGTGGCGAGAAATCAATTTCAAGGCCTTGGCCGACATCGAGCCACCTGCCACCTTGGAGCGCTTCGAACTGCGAAGAAAAATGACCAAGACGGGAGTGTTCAAGCCTATTGAGCCGCTTGGTCTTGAAGTGTTAGAGAAGACTTCAGGATAAGCTGGGGCAGGTGCTCTCTCGAGCATTTGATCAAATGCTGGAAAGAATGAAATGACCTGCCCCAAACTTTACTGATAGCTTTTCTTGGTGACCATGAAGCTCTCCGTATTCCCATAACTTAATTTTCTCGAGGTGCATATGCGTTCGATAAAGCTTGTGTTAGTGATGGCTTTTGCCATGTCTTATGGACAAGCCTTTGGCTCAGACTTGGAGGTGTCAAGGTCTGAGTTTGGTGATACATGGCCATTTACCGTAGAGAGTGGTGTGGTAGCCTGCGTTGATGGGCAAGCAGCAATTTTCAAGTCCGGAGGTAAGTCCTACCAGCTGAATGGGTTTGCCAGGAGCCGTGGGTACGCTCCGATAGATCCTATTTGGAGAGATAATCCTGACATCCCAGGAACGAAAGTCAGCATAGGGGAAATGATTAGGATTGCGCTAGAAAGGTGTTGATTTTCTTGCTGACTTGGGCCAAATGGCCAATCATTACGCGCATATCCTCCATTTGACGAACGGAGGTCGTCATGGCCATGCCCCACCTACCCGTAGAAAAGCGCCAGGAAATGAGCGCAGCGGCGATGCGTACGTACCCCAACATTGCCAACGACTGGGGGCTTAAGGGGCAGGAAGCCGCCTTGCTCCTTGGCGTGCCTGAGTCCACCTATCGGCGCTGGCGCAAGCAGCCCACTGCAGCCCGTCTCGACGTCAATCAGCTTGAGCGCGTGTCGCTGATCCTGGGGATCTACAAGGCTCTGCAGATCCTGCTGCCGCGAGCCGACGCTGCGGACTCCTGGCTGCGCCGGCCCAATCACAATCCCCTGTTTGCTGGCCAACCTCCTCTGGAACGGCTGCGCAGCGGCCTAGTGCAAGATCTCTATGTAGTTCGCCAGCACCTCGATACCGCCCGAAGTGAAGGCCATGCATGACTTTCAACTCAACGCGAGGACATGACCATGGGCCGTAACATCTTTGACGAACTCGTCGAGGGCTTCGATGCATTGGCAGATGAGCGCCAAGGCAAGCGCACGCTGCGCTCCCACTCCGTAGAGCTGGCGGAGGTTCCCGACGTCACAGCCAGCGAGCTCATCGAGCTGCGGGAGCGGCTGCATATGTCCCGCCCGGTATTCGCCATGTATCTCCGCACCAACCCCAGGACGCTGGAGAATTGGGAGCAAGGCCGCGCCAAGCCCAATGCCCAGGCCATGACACTCATCCGGCTGGTCCAGAAGTATCCTGAAACCCTTGAGCATCTCGCTGATCTTGCCTAGTACCATTAAGCGCTACGGCACCGAGAACCGAACCTCCTCCACTCTCACCTGAAAGAACGGAAAGTACGCCTCGGTACCAAAGTGATTGCCTGCCTCGCCTTGGTGGGCAGGGTGAAGCCTTCGAAGTTTTGGAAGTCGTCCAGGTAGCCGCCGAAGGGCTGGAGCCGCCACTCCTTCTCGGGGTTAGAGGGGGTTGCCGCACTCGGCGCAGAACACCCGGCACCTTGCCGCATAACCGGAGCCTGTCAACATAGTCGCTAGAAACACATCCATTTACCATGTTTCCAAGGTCAGAATTAGCGTAAGCTATAAATCAGGAGCAACCATGACGACATAAGGAATGTGAAATGCCAAAGCTCGGAATTTCTATTGCTCTTCTGTTATTTTCCATTAACACGTTTGCAAAGACAGACATTGAGTTAGTTTACTCAGGCCTTAGATTTAAAATTCCAGGAAACTTCTCCGTGATAGGTGACACAGGTGGCAGCCAGAATATTTTAATATTCAGGTATGGAGATGAGTTAGGGAAGAGGTTTTTGGCTTTTTCCGACATGACGGATGATGAAACTCTTGATTATGGATGCCCAGCCAGCTCTTTCTTTATGAATGTTTTCTTCGGCACGGATGACTCGGGATGCGACCAAGACAGCATCAATATAATGCAAGAGTATTTTGTGGAAGGCCGAGAAGTTGAGAAGTGGTCTGAGAACGAACTCTCTGTTGTGTACTCGGGAAATAGAGAAAAATCATACGTTTTCATAATAGGAGACAACGGCAAGCTTGTGAAGCTGGACTCGGATTTCCTAGAAAAAGAATCTTTAAAGAAAATAGTTAGTGGCATATAACAAGCAGCACCGTTACACCGAGAACCGCACCTCCTCCACCCTCACCCGAAAGAACGGAAAGTACGCCTCGGTGCCGAAGTGATTGCCCGCCTCGACCTTGGTGGGCAGGGTGAAGCCTTCGAAGTTTTGAAAGTCATCGAGGTAGCCGCCGAAGGGCTGGAGTCGCCACTCCTTCTCGGGGTTGGCGTCGCTCCAACGCTGGAACTGCACCCAGCGCGGTTGGCCGTTCTCGGCCACGGCGATCTCTATGGCTTGTTCCAGGGTGCCGTGGGTAATGATCGCTCGTGCTAGGTTGTGCTCGCCGGTCTCTTCCCAGCGCACACCGGCCTCTTCCCAGCGCACTCCGTGCTGGGGCAGCAGGGCTGCCGGAGCCCAGAAGGCGGCTTCCGCCACAGCTCGGCCGAACGTGGCGCGCAGGTGATTGTCGTCGCCCCCGGCCCTGGCGACAGGCAGCGTGCCGTTGAGCCAGAAGCGCGTCCAGGAGCGGCCTTCTGCCATACCGTCCGAGCCGCTCATCTGCATGAGGCCGGCGCCGGCTTGTTCGAGCCGCCAGATGAAACCGTACGGTGGAGCGAGTATCTGGCGTGCCTGCATGAGGCGATAGCCGGGCGCCTCCTTGGTGCCGAGGCCGATCTCGCCGCTCATGTGGATTTCGCTGACGACATGAAGCGGCGCGCCCGGGGCGATGGTGTATAGGAAATAGCGCCGGGCGGCATCGGGCAGGCCTTCCACCATGGCGGGGTCGAACGTTTCGACGGTGGCGGGCGCCTGGGATTGCAGCCAGGCCCAGGCTTGCTCCATCGCGCAGTTGTCGGCCACTCGCCAAGCCTGTATGGCCAGTACGCCGGTGAGTACCAGCGCCAGCAGCAGGCCTACGGCTACCCCCAGGCAGGCCATGCGTTTTCTCCTGCGCTTCGCCCTATCGGCCATTCTTCAAGCCTTGTGCACGGCTGGACCTGCCTGCTCAGGATGGCTCACTGGTGCCTGGGTAATTACCCATGCGGATCGAACAACCGCACCTCGCGAATATCGACGTGCTCCCAAACACGGCCAATCATATAAGGCTCGGTTGCAAGCCAGGCATCGAAGGCCTGCCGATCTGCAAACTGGAAGTGGGCATTCGAGCCGATCATCTTGCCTTCTTCATTCAGTATCGCTCCGCCACTGAGGAAACTCCCCTGCTTGGCGAGCTGGCGAAGGCCATCCAAATGCGCTTCGCGATTGGCCAAGCGACGATCCAGCGCCTCGGTGTCAGTGTAGTCGTAGGCTAAAACAGCATACTGCTTCGTCATGTTGCTTCCCTTTTGCTCACTTGAACCAATCTTGTTCGAACCGGCCGTTCTGCAGCCTGTACATCGACAGCCCGTACTTCAGCTCATTTCCCGATCCGTCTTTCACGAACCCCTTCTGCTTCCCCAGCGAATGGAAGAAAGCATCCATCAGCAAGAGCGCGCCATCGATGAACCACCAGAGGAGGAAGCCCCCGAGAGTCACCGCTTTGAGAATGCCTGTTTTCCATTTTCCCAAATAGAATCTATCGACCCCAAAGAAGCCCAGGAACATGGCAAGTACCAGGGCGATGATCCTGTTCTTTTGCTTGATCTCTATCACTTAGTGTCCTTACTCGGTTGTGCTGCTTCCTTACAAAGGAGCAATGAGCGGAGCAGTTTAGCACCGCTTCACTCAGCTGATTCAACGGGGGCATCGCGGGTGCTGTAGGGCGAGGCAGCGTACCTGTTGCATCGGCGCCTTCTTTAAGGTGTTTTTACTTCTACCTGGTTTTCGGGCAGAGGACGGATGCAGTATAGTCGGAGGTCCATCCCTTCAATATGAGGTGTTCGTCCAATGCGCCATTGATGCCGCCGTTGTTATGACGGCCAGTCTCCACCGGCCCCTATCGCAGGGGGAGTGCTTGGCATCGCAGGACTAGCGCATGACGAATATCCATCTCGTACTTCAAGATGTTTCTTACGCTTTGCCCGACGGCAGAGTGCTTTTCTCCGGCCTTCACGAGCAGTTCGACATGCGCTCGACGGGGCTGGTTGGCCGCAATGGCGTGGGCAAGACCTTGCTGGCACGCATCCTGGCCGGATTGTTACCGCCCACCTCCGGGCACTGTCGGCGCTCCGGCAGCGTGCATTACCTGGCCCAGCAAGTGGTTCATCCTGATGATGCAACAGTGGCAACGCTGGCGGGGGTTAAGCATACCCTGGATGCGCTGGCGCGCATCGAGGCGGGCAGTACGGCAACGGAGGATTTCGATGCCGTAGGCGACGACTGGGACTTACCGTCGCGCCTGCGCCTAGAACTGGAGTCCAGTGGCTTGGGCCACCTTGACGCCGAAACACCGGCCAGCGTACTCAGCGGCGGCGAGGCGATGCGGGTTTCCCTGATAGGCGCCATGCTGTCGAACGCCGACTTCCTGATCCTCGATGAGCCAAGCAACCATCTCGACCGGCCGAGTCGGCGGGTGCTGATCGAACAGCTGCAACGCTGGCCACGCGGGCTGATCGTGGTCAGTCACGATAGGCAGCTACTGGACGCCATGCAGCGCATCGTGGAGCTCTCTGCTCTCGGGCTGCAAAGCTACGGGGGCAATTACGCCTTCTATGCCGAGGCCAAGGCACACGAGCGACAGAGTGCTCTGGAAACGCTGGCCGAGCGTAAGCGCGAACGCCAGCGTGAAGCACAGGCGATGCGCAAGCAGCTGGAACGTCAGCAGCGGCGCCAGGCACGCGGTTATCGGCAAGGCAAGGAGGCCAATCAAGCCAAGGTGCTGCTGGATGGGCAGAAAGAGCGCAGCGAAGCGTCCTCGGGTGCACTACGCCGGAACCAGTCGGCCCGTTTTGACCAGCTCAACCAGGGCGTGAAAGATGCCGCGCAGCACGTCGAAGAGGAGGCGCTCATCGCCCTGCATGACCTCCCCGTTGCGCAGCCAGCAAAACGTCGCGTGGTCGATCTGGATGGCGTGGAACTGCCTTACGTCGCACAAGCCACCCGCGCTATCAGCCTGATGGTGAGCGGCCAGCAGCGCGTGGGTGTCATCGGCCCCAACGGCTGTGGAAAGTCCACCTTGTTGCGCGTGATGGCAGGCAGGGTTACGCCCTTGGCCGGTGTTTGCAAGGTGACGCCCGAGCGCGCCTATCTGGACCAGCAGCTGGAGAACCTGGATCCGGCAAAGACGGTGCTCGAGCAGTTACGCTCGGCCAACCGCACGGCGACCGAGGCGGACCTGCGCATGCGCTTGGCGCAGCTCGGGATCGATGCGCAGAAAATTGCGACGCCCAGTGGATCACTGAGTGGGGGGGAACGGTTGAAGGCAGCCCTCGCTTGCCTGCTCTACGCCGACACGCCACCGCAGCTGCTGTTACTCGATGAGCCGAACAACCATCTGGATTTGCCCTCGGCACAGGCCCTGGAAGCCATGCTGCGCAGCTACCAGGGCGCATTGATCGTGGTGTCGCATGATGACGTCTTTCTGGATAACCTCGGCCTGACCGATCGCTTGCTCGCTACTGGACAGGGCTGGAGGTTGGAGCCACTCCGGTCAACCGGTTGACTCTCATACCCCACCCTGGCCGGTGTCTTCGAAGAGCCAATGGCAAGGTAGGCACCTTGGTCATGAGTCTGACGGTGAGCGAATTCGTTTAACCGGACACTTTTCGATGATACTCCCGCTTGGCGGCGAGTAGCTGCTGGTCAGCGCGGGCGGCGAGGCTTTCCAGGCTGTCATCGCGGCGCAGAGTGGCAATCCCCACGCTGATCGAGATGGCGGTCAGCGCAAGTGTTTGCTGCTGCAGGCGCTCGGCGGTGGCGCAGGCGTCTTCGCTGTTGCTCTCGGGTAGCAGGATCAAGAATTCATCGCCGCCGAAGCGGCCCAGCAGGTCGTTTGCGCGCAAGGCGCTCTGCAGGCTCGCGGCAACGCGTTTGAGCGCGGCATCCCCAGCGCCATGGCCTTGGGTGTCATTGACCTGCTTGAAGGCATCGAGGTCAATCATCAATACGCTGAGCGAAGTGCCATAGCGCCATGCACGTTCAATTTCGCGCTGGCCCAGGGTCTCGATATGTCGTCGGTTGTAGCAACCGGTCAGGAAGTCGCGGGTGGCCATCTCCTCGAGCTGGCCGTTGAGCAGCCTGAGCTCGCGGTTGGCGTGTTGCAATTCAGCGGTACGTTGCTCCACGCGCGCTTCCAGCGCCTGGTTGTGCCGCTCCAGCGCATCCCGGGCCTGGTGCAGTTCGGTCACGTCCTGAGAGATGCCGAAAAGATGAGTGACGCGCTGCGGGTCGTCGTCAGCATTGTGCAGCGGCACGATCAGCGTCAGCCAGTAGCCGTACTGCTCGTTGCCATCCTCATCGAAGAAGGCGGCATGCTCTTGATAGCGCATCGGCTTGTTCCGCGCCACGCATTCACGGTAGCGCGCATAAATCGACTCAGCCGTAGCAGCGGGCAGGAATGCCGCCAGCGGCTGGCCCAGGCACTCACGGCCAATGGTATCGATCTGCGCCGGGTTGGCGGCCTCGAGCGTGAAGTGGCCGTCCTCTTCCACACGTACCAGGAACATGTTCTCGGGGAAGTGATTCCACAACTCGCGAATCAGCGGATGCCCCATGAGAGCATCGTGAAAGGATTGCTGCATCTGCTGAGGAGGTTCGACTGTCATGCGATCACCCGCGGCGAGGTTTACGCTACCTTTACAGTAACCACCAAGCCTGGCAAGTGTCGCCAGCCTGCACGGAGCAGCCTATTGCGGGTCTCTGCCTTCTACGGTCACCCTGCCAATGTGGTTGGTGCCGCTCTGATGGATCAGCAGCGCTTCGCCGTCGAGGGTGGTGCGCATGTGGCGCAAGATACCGGCATGTACCGGGCCTGAGGGGATCGGCCAGCTCTGGAAGGTTTCCGCTTCAGGATCGAAGCGCACCAGCATGTCCGGCCGCACGCCGCTTTCGTTGTACCACACCGCTCCGTCGAACATGGCGATGGCGTAGGGGTGGGAGTCCGGGCCGCTGGGCGAGTCCCACTCCTGGATATCGCCGCTGTCGGGGTCGTAACGCCCCAGCCGGCCCAGCCCGGAATTGACCCACCAGATGATGCCGTCTTCGTCGATATCGAGTCGGCGTACCGTGGTGCCGGCCTCGGGCAAGGTGATCTCGCTCACTTCCATCGATTCGGGTTCGACGCGCAGCAGGCAGTTCGCCCCATTGCAGGAGGCCCAGACCGTGCCATCCGCGGCGATCTTCAGCCCATAGGGCCGCGAGCCTTCACGCGGACTGGTGGCCAATTGCACGTCTCCAGTTTCCGGGTCCAGCCGGCCGATCATGTTGCTCTGCTGCAGGGTGAACCAGAGGGTGCCGTTCTCGGTGAACTCGGCGGTGTGTGGATCGCGAGCGGCCTCGTCGGGCATGGGATATTCGGTGATCTCACCGGTTTGCGGGTCGAATCGCCCCATGGTGGCGTTGCGGTTGCCGGTGTACCAAGCTGCGCCGTCGGGGCCGATGTTGACCGAGTGGGGCCTTGCGCCCGAGGGCAGCTCGAACTCCTCCATCTCGCCCGTTTCGGGGTCGAGTCGGCCGAGGATGTCCAGCCACTGCCCTACCCACCAGATGCTGCCGTCCGGCGCTTCGACCGGGTCGCGAGAGCGCTGCCCCAGCGTGGGCACCTTCCACTCTTCGAACTGGATGCTCAGCGGGCCATCGGCGGGCGTTGCGGCCCGATTATCGCTGGGCGGGAAGTGCTCGGCGAGATAGCCGAGGATCTCTTCCTGCCGCTCGGGGGCGTCCGACAGGTCGATCATGGTGGAGACGAGGAAGTCCCACTCCTCATGGGTGTACCCTGAGCTGCGCTCGATCAGGTTGACGCCGTGACAGGCAGCGCAGACGGCTTCGACCGTCTCCCGACCTTCCCCTGCCGGCAGCGCGAGGGCGGCGTAGGGGTGGTACAGCACGGCTGCCAGGAAAACGGAACCAAGCGTTCTGCGAGCCATGTCGTTGTTCTCGGTGGTGACAAAGTCCTCTGAGCGTAGCCAATAACCCAGGGCAACCCAACAGACGACGCCAGGCTATCGGGGTGGATCAAGGCTTCGGCGCGGCTTGCGGGAACCTAGGCAGCGCGTCTGCGAGATCGAACCACTCAGCCTTTGACGAGACCCAGGCGTGGTAGCGTTTGCTGGGCGATACAGGAGTATCCAGGGTGCCGAGGCGCAGCCGCTTGGCCTCGGGCAGGTCGTCACGGGCGCTGTAGAGCGGGCTACCGCACTCGCTGCAGAACACCCGTACCTTGCCCGGCGTGGCGCGATACTCCTTGAGGTATGCCGCGCCCTGGGTGATGCAAAACTCGGCCGAGCGGATCGGCGCCACGGCGACGAAGGCCGAACCCTGGGCCTTCTGGCACTGCTTACAGTGGCACATGGAGACTTCATCGATCTCGCCGCGGTACTCGTATTTCACTTTCCCGCACAGGCAGCTTCCCTTGTGCATTGGTATCTTTTCCTGTGTGGCGTTTTTCGGATGCCGGCCCTGGCCGTTGGCTGCCTGGGCGAGGCCATGGCCAAGGCCGGTTGGTGCGCTACCGCTGCAATCAGTCTGCCTGCACGACCCCGCAGGCGACCCGGTCGCCGGCGCCGCCGATGGGCTGGCTCATGTGATCATCGGGGTTTTCATGGATGACCAGCGCGGTGCCTTCTTCACCGAGCATGTTCCCCCCGATACTACCATCGAGGCTTGCCCGTTCATTGAACATCTCTACCTGCGCGCTACCGTCGCTGTGGACGTAGAAGTTGGGCAGGTCTCCGGCATCCGGGCCGTCTGGATTGAGGAAGCCATGCGCTGAGTCGTCAGGATTCAGGTGGCCGCCAGAGGCGTGGAACCCTTCATCGTGATCTTCGCAGGTACCGACGCTGTGGATATGAATGGCCTTCCACCCCTCATCCAGGCCATCGATGCTGAAATTGATCAGCACTCCGACCGGGCCCTGCTTGATCGTGCCCTCCCCGACCACCTCACCGTCGTTATCGATGAATTCAACGCTGGCCGTCGGGCCGTTGCCCTCGTCGGCCATGCTTGTCAGGGAAAAGAGACCGAGAGTCAGGCCCAACAGCATTGAATGTCCTTTTTTCATCCACTCCTCCAGATAACGTTAACGACCTTTGTTGGCCTACCCCAGCATAGTACGGGGTGGCATCGATCACGACCGGGGGCCACCGGCTTCTCGGCTGGCCTTTTCCGGCCTTGCCCCCTGTCGGCGTCGGTGTCATCGTCTTTCGGTGACCATCAGCCGCTGACCACAAGGAGCATTATCGTGTTCATCGCCATGAACCGTTTTCGGGTCAATCCCGAGCGAGTGAAGGAGTTCGAGCAGATCTGGCTGGAGCGGGAGACCCACCTGCAGGGCCTGCCCGGCTTCGTCGAGTTCCATATGCTGCGCGGCCCCGAGAAGGAGGACCACGTGCTATACGCCTCGCACACCATCTGGCGCTCGCGGGAGGACTTCGAGGCCTGGACGCACTCCGAGGCGTTCCGCAAGGCCCACGCCAACGCCGGCCAGAGCAAGCGCGAGGGGCTCTATCTGGGTCCGCCGAACTTCGAAGGGTTCGAGGTCATTCAGACGGTCGGCAACGCTAGCGATGCCTGAGGCCACGAGACGGATGAGGACTGGAGCATGAGCGCGGCGCAGCGCACACCGCCGGCGCTGACGACACTGGGCGGCCGCCAGGTGCTGTTCGCCATGGCTGCCGAGGCCGAATATGGCCCGCATCTCAAGCAGCGCTTTACCCCGACCATGACCGGCGTTGGCCCGGTGGAGGCAGCGGTGGAGCTCACTGCGGCCTTGGCCGCTCTCGCTCAGCAGGGGCGCCTGCCGGATCTGGTGGTATCGCTGGGCTCGGCGGGCAGCCGGATGCTGGAGCAGACCGAGATCTATCAGGCCACTTCCGTCGCCTACCGCGACATGGACGCTTCACCGCTGGGCTTCGAGAAAGGCACCACGCCCTTCCTTGACCTGCCGGCGATCATTCCCCTGCCGCTGCGTATTCCCGGCATTCGTGAAGCCACGCTTTCTACCGGCGCCAATATCGTCTCGGGCGAAGCCTATGCCGCCATCGCCGCCGAGATGGTGGACATGGAGAGCTACGCCTGCCTGCGCGCCTGCACCCGCTTCAAGGTGCCGCTGATCGTGTTGCGCGGCATCTCGGATGGCAAGGCGGAGCTGCACCACGTGAATGACTGGACGGAGTATCTGCACGTCATCGACGAGAAGCTGGCCGCCGCCGTGGACCGGCTTGGCGAGGCGCTCGCCGAGGGGTTGTTGGATCGCTGACGCGGCTTTGTACGAAAACTGTCTGCGCTCGCCCATACGGCGTTAAAAATCGGCTCAAAGTACTCATTTACACCCCGTAAACTCCGTCTTTTCGCCGATTTTTGCCTTGCGACCTACAAGGATGTGGGAAGTGCGTTGGCCCGTAGGGAACGGGCCTAGCCCTGGCCATCGCTCGCCGACTTTTCTTACAAAGCCTAGAGGTGGCTGGATCAGGGAGTGTCCGAGGCGGCTTCGCCACCTTCTGGGCCGGAGCCCACCACGCGGTAGCGCGTGCTGCGCCCGCCCCCCGGCAGTTTCTCCAGGCAGCCCTTGGCCAGCAGGTCGGAAAGATGGCGGGTGGCAGTGGCCTTACTGACCTTGGCGACCTTCTGATACTGGGCAGCGCTGATGCCACCCTCGAAGCCTCGCTCTCCGCCATCCAGCAACCGATTGAGTACCTTGGTCTGCTCCGGCAACAGACCGGCTTCGGCGAATCGCTGCCAGAAGCGGCTCTTGGCCAAGGTGCGCTCGATGCCGGCGAGAGCATCTTCCAGGGTTTGCAGCAGGATATCGAGAAACCAGGTCAGCCAATCGCTGAGATCCGTCGTGCCACGCTGGCTGCTTTCGAGCACTTGGTAATAGTCCTGACGCTCGGCCAGGATCGCGGCGGACATGGTGTAGAGTCGAATGCTTTGTCGGTCGGCCTGGGCCAAGGCCCGGTCGGCAATGGCGCGGGCCAGGCGGCCATTACCGTCCTCGAAGGGATGCAGGGTAACGAACCAGAAGTGGGCAATACCGGCACGCAGTAGAGGGTCCAGGGTCGGGTCGTGGCGGCTCGTGTCAAACCACGCCAGGAAGGCAGCCATTTCGTCCTCCAGCACCTGGCGAGGTGGTGCTTCGAAGTGCACCTTGGGCTTGTCGAGACGGCCGGAGACGACCTGCATCGGCTCCTCGCCCCGCCATTCCCCTACCCGCAGCCTGACCAGCGATGTCTCGGCATCGGGAAAAAGCCAGCGATGCCACTGGAAGAGCCGCTCGCGGGTAAGGGTCGTGTCCGGCGAGCCGATGGCATCCATCATCATGTCGGCCAGGCCTTCCGAACGCGATGAAACAACCGCTGCTCCATCATCGACGCCGAGGCGTCGCGCCAGGGAGGAACGTACCGAGGCGGCATTCAGGCGCTCTCCTTCGATGGCCGAGGAGGTAATGATGTTCTGCAGCAGCGTATCCAGCATTACTGCCGGATCGTTGTCGGCCGGCAGGGAACCTACCCTGCCCAGCAGCATCCCGAGAGACCGCCAAGTTTCCTGAAGGCGAGGCTGGATCACGGCGGCCCGCCAGTGGAAAGCGGGCCAGTCGGGTTGCTGCCAGATCCAGAGTGGCGTCGTGCTTGAAGCGTTCATGGCGGTACCCTGTATGACTGGTGAGCCGAATAACTAATTATTCGGCTCACTATATGAGCCGAATTGTCGTCTCATTCGGCTCAAGGGTCAACCAAGCCCCATTGTTGGTCTGGCTTAGACGAGATGCGACTCCAGCCAGCGCTTAAGCTGTGAGCTCTGCATCAGCCCGGCCTGGCGGGCGATCTCATGCCCCTCCTTGAACACGATAAGCGTGGGAATGCTGCGAATGCCGAAGCGCCCGGCCAGAGCCTGCTCCGCCTCGGTGTCGAGCTTGGCGAAGCGGATGCGCGGCTCCAGCTCGGCGGCGGTCTGAGCGAAGACAGGCGCCATCATCTTGCAGGGGCCGCACCAGCCGGCCCAGAAGTCCACCACCACCGGCAGCTCGCTGCGCTCGATCAGCGCCGCGTAGTTGGCGCTGGTGAGCTCCAACGGCGCCCCGCTGAACATTGGCTGCTTGCACTTACCACAGCGCGAGGCGGCCAGGCGCGCCGTGGCCACGCGGTTGATGGCCAGGCAGTGAGGGCAGGCCAGATGCAGAGAATCGGACATGGCTGGGCTCCGGGGTAGAGAGGGCTGACGAGGATATGGTGGCAGCCGGGCTGGAAGTAAAGCCAAGCAAATTCTTGCCGACATGTTCTGGTGAGCCGAATAGCGGAATTATTCGGCTCACTCCACGAGCCGAATAGACGAGCGATTCGGCTCGCAGGCAAAGCGAGGTCTGTTTGCGGGGTTATGGGATAAGGACCGCCTCCACCGGCCTGCGCAGAGAGCGCGGCATCGCCTTGCCCCGGCCGAACCGCACCACCAGGTTGGGGCGCCCACCGACGATACCCAGGGCCTCGGAGAACGCCAGGCGTATGCTCGTCTCTTCGACCGGCTGGTTGATGAAGGCGTTGCAGATACCGAGTGCCGTCGCCTGCAGGGCGAAACGCTGATAGCAGCGCCCGGCGTCCACCCAGTGCGCCTTGTCGTCGGCTTGCGAGATGAACACGGCAATACCGGCGGAGCTGCGCACCTGACGGGCCACCTTGGCGTTTTCGACGCCTTGTCGAAACAGGGCGCGGAATAGCCATCTGCCGAGCCAGCGCGGGGTCGGCGGGCTTCCCATCGCACGCGCAAACAGCCCATCCCCGGCTTCGAGGGCCTCGCGCTCGCCGAAGCGGATCCAGGCCTCTAGCTCCTCTCGGAATGCCCGGTTTGCGATCTGCAAGCTGTTGGCCTGAAGCACAAAGGCCAGCACCTGCTCTATCGCCGGTCGTTCGGTCAGCAGGCTGATGGATACCTCTTTTCCGGTTCCGGCGCCCTGGAGGAGGTAGAGCTCCTGGTCGGTAACGGGCAAGCCGTCGTAGTCGGTGCGGGTGCACTGGCGTGCCGGAATGGCCTCGAACAGTGGGGAGCGCTCCGGTGGGCAGGGTGCCAGCGCCACGCGTACTTCTCCGTCGCCTTCCGCATGAAACGTAACCTCGCCCTGCATGCCGAACGCCCGTGCCGCCAGACTCAGGTTCTCGGCGGCGCAGCCCAGCGAAACGTAGAGGTGGTGATCGTCCGGATCGACCACCGGGGTGCGCCGGGTTAGATCCGGCAGGATGGTGATGGCCTCATCCGCGACTCTGAAGCGCCAGCACTGGGTGTTGTGCCCGGAAGGCGCCAGGGTGGCATAACGAATGAGTTCCTTGAGCCGAGCGACATGATCGGTCGCTTGCCCATCGCCATGGCGCCACAGACTCGCCACTACCTGTTCGTAGTTCATCGACCGCCCCCTGCTCCACCCACCCTGACGAAGCTCCTCTGCTTGCCTCAGTTTAGCGGGTGCGGATCCAGGTAGCGCTTGGTCAGTGCCCAGAAACCAGAACCGACATTAAAATATCGCTAAAGCTCCTAACCGATACTATAGTGTCGATATGAAAACGAGACATGTGACTCTCAGCCCCCATGCTGCCCTCTCACTGCGCCTGTTCGCCGGGCTGATCGAAGAGGGGCGCCTACACAAGGGTTGGACCCGAGACGAACTCGCCGAGCGAGTGGGCGTCGGCGTAGTCACGATTCGCCAGATCGCCAAAGGCTCTCCCCGGGTGGCCATCGGCACCTACTTCGAAGCGGCTGCGTTGGTAGGCGTATCGCTATTCACCGACGACACGGACACCCTGAAACGCGAGTCCGCTACCCAGTTGGAACGGCTGGCGCTGCTTCCCAAACGCGCCCGCCGTCAGCAGTACGAGCCCCTCGACGATGACTTCTAGCCAACGTGCCTATGTTTGGGTGTGGCTGCCTAATCAGCCCCTCCCGGTGGCTGCCGGCCTCCTTGAACGCGACGATCAGGATCGCTACCGTTTCGCCTACGGTCGGCGCTATCTTGACCGAGAGGATGCCATCAGCCTTTTTCCCCGTGAGCTTCCCCTGCGCCGCGGCAACCAGGAACAGGTCAGCGGCACACTGCCCTCCTGCCTACGAGATGCGTCCCCAGACGCTTGGGGGCGCCGTGTCATCATCAACCGGCTGACAGGAATGACAGGCGCGGGAGCCGATCAGGCCGATTTCAATGAGATGGTTTATCTACTCGAATCGGGGTCCGACCGAATCGGCGCCCTCGATTTTCAGCTCACGCCCACCGAGTACAAGCCACGCGAGCACCAAGATGCCACCCTGGCGGAGCTGCAGACGGCTTCTGAATACGTGGAGGCAGGGGAGCCGCTACCTCCCGCTCTCGATCAAGCCATTCAGCACGGCAGCAGCATCGGCGGCGCTCGCCCCAAGGCCCTGCTGAATGACCAAGATCGCAAGTTGGTGGCGAAGTTCTCTTCCAGCACTGATCTCTATAGTGTGGTGAAAGCCGAATTCGTTGCCATGCGACTTGCCAGTCTCGCGGGGCTCGACGTGGCTCCCGTCGAGATGACCTGCTCGCTGGGGAAGGACGTGCTGTTGATAGAACGCTTCGACCGGATGAAAACTGCTAACGGTTGGACACGAAGGATCGTGCTATCGGCACTCACGCTGCTGGGCTTGGATGAAATGACCGCTCGCTATGCCAGCTATGAGGACCTGGGCCATCTCATACGTGCGGAATTCGACCAGCCGGGTGCAACCCTCCAGGAGCTTTTCGGACGCATCGTCTTCAACGTGCTGTGCGGCAATACCGACGACCATGCTCGCAACCATGCCGCCTTCTGGGATGGTGAAATCTATCGATTGACGCCAGCCTATGACATTTGCCCCCAATCACGAACCGGTGGAGAAGCCACTCAAGCGATGCTGCTACATGGCCAGGAACGACGCAGCCAGCTTGTCCATTGCCTGAGGGCCGCGGAGCAACTCGGCCTGACCCAAATGCAGGCAAAAGAGATCATCGGCCATCAGCTCGCCACGATTCGGGCGCAGTGGGACAGCGTGTGTGATGAGGCCGGCTTGAGCCCGGTCGACCGCGCCTTCCTCTGGGGCAGGCAGTTTCTCAATCCTTTCGCGCTGGAGGGGTATTCGGAGTGAGACGGGCCTCACTCCGGGCGGCTTCGCCGTAGTCGTCCGGGTGCGCACGGATGGCTTACATTTTTTCCATTGAGCCCGCCGCCTTGGCTCAGGCAGGATGGGGAGAGGGAAGCAGGTTGGTAGATACAAGCAACGGCATACCGCTGGAGGAGCCACATGCAACCGCTGAGCTATTACTACTACAACGTGCTGGAAGGTCTCGAAAAGCCGTGCGACGTGCCGGCGACTCAACTGCAGGAGGGCTACGATATCCTGTATCGACACGGCGGGCGCATCGAAATGGACCTGATGCGCAAGGCCGAGGATAGCAATGCCCAGGGGCAGCCCTACCACTGGTATGAGGCTCTCGACGAAGAACAGCAGGCGAAACTGCACAAGGCCCTGGATAACGAAGACCCCGCCAAGATCCTCAAGATCATTCAGCGCAACGGCTATGCTGGCGTTCTCTACCACCATGCCTGGCATCACTTCCGGGAGTCGGGAGCCGCCTAAGGTCCGACAAGGATCACACCAGCACGTTGGGCAAGTCATGCCGACTGCTTGTAAGCAAGTCTTGACGTGAAGGGCCGCTTTCCCAGGAGAGCGGCCCTTCTACTTAGCGTTTGACACTTCCCACTCCTCTGGTTTTAGATATGGCCATTATTAGATAGATCGGTCTATATAAACCCAATCTATGCAGATTGAATACAGGAGCGCCACCGAATGCCCGCCTCCAAGCGCGACCATCTGCTCGCCACGGCCGAGCGTCTCTTCTATGAGCAGGGCTTTCATGCCACCGGCATCGACCGCATCGTGGCGGCGGCCGGGGTGGTACGCATGACGCTCTACAACCACTTCTCCTCCAAGGAGGCGCTGGTCGCGGCGGTGCTGCAGACGCGCCATGCGCGCTTCATCGCCAGCCTCGATGCGGCCACCGCCGTCGCCCCGCCCGGCCAAGCGACACGAGCTCTGGTCGAGGCTCATGGCCGTTGGCTGGAGCACAGCAGCCAGCAGGGCTGCATCATGGTCAAGGCGATGGGTGAGTTTGCCGAGCACAGCGCCGAGGTCCATGCGCTGGCGATCTCCGCCAAGCGTGACCTGCTGGCACGCATCGAAGCCACTGTGGCACGCGATGGCCTGGATCATCACGCCAACCTGGCGCGACGCCTCTTCATGGTGCTGGAGGGCAGCAACACGGCGGTGGTGCTTTTAGGCATGCAGCCGGCTCTGGCCGACACCCGAGCGGTGGTCGATGCCCTGCTCAACGCGGCTCGGAGCGTGAGCTCATGAGGACCCTTTCCGCTCTTGGCATGGCGGCCCTCGGCAGCGGGGTCATCGCCATCACCTACGGGCTGGCCCGCTTCGTATTCGGTCTGTTCCTGCCTGCGATGCGCGACGAGCTGACGATCTCTTCGAGCATGGCGGGCGTGATCGGTGCTCTGCCGTTCCTGAGCTTCGTCTTTGCCATCCTCGCCGCCCCCTGGGTGACACAGCGCCTCGGGGTTCGCCGTGCCGGCGTTGCGGCGGCCGCCTTGGCCGGGGGCGGGCTGATGACGATTGCCCTGGCACCCTCCTCGTTGCTGCTTGCGGTCGGCGTGCTGATCTGCGGTATCAGTACCGGCCTTTCCTCACCGGCGATGGCGGAAGCGGTGTCGCGGGTGGTGCCAGGGAGGCTGCGTGGGCGGGTCAACGCCACCATCAATGCGGGCACCAGCGTGGGCATCGCGCTGGCCATGCCCGCAGTGCTGATCTGGGCGGAGGCCTGGCGTAGCGCCTATATCGGCTTCGCCGCCTTGGCAGCCATGGGCGCACTGGCGGCCTACCTTTTCCTGCCCCGGGACGACCGCCCTGTCCCGTCATCGCTGCCTTCCCTCGCGGCCCTGCCGGTGAGCCGAGAGCAGTGGCACGCCATCACTCGGCTGAGCGGCCTGGCCGCCGGCATGGGGTGCGTGAGTGCGGCTTACTGGGTGTTTGCTCCCGATGCGGCGATCGCCGCCGGTGGATTGGGGCCGAGCCAGACCGCCTGGATGTGGCTGGCAGTCGGCCTCGGCGGACTGACAGGTGGCGGCGCCGGCGATCTCATTGCGCGATTCGGGGCGGTGTTCAGCCATGCCGCTGGTTTGGTGGCGCTCTCCGCCGGTCTGGTTCTGCTGGCCCTCGCCCCCAGCCATTTCCCTCTCGCCCTTGCTTCTGCGGCCCTGTTCGGCGCCGGGTACATGACTCTTACCGGGTTCTATCTGGTCAGGGGAATCGAGATCATGGAAGAAGCGCCCGCCTTCGGCCCGGTGCTGCCACTGCTCGCCACCTCGGTCGGCCAGGTCGCCGGCTCCCCGCTGGCCGGCTGGCTGGTCGGAGCCGAAGGCCATGGAACCACCTTCCTGCTCTTCGCCACTCTGGGGCTGGCCGTCGCCGGGCTGGGTGCGTGGCTGCTGAAGGAGAGAGTCGCTGTCGACGTACGTGCGCCGGGGTAGCGAGTCGTTGAGCCCAGGCCGCCGCGGCCTACCCTCTAGCGATCTTCTGCCACGTTTGCCTTGTCGTCGTCGAAGGCCAGGTATTCCGCAATCGTCTCCATGCCTTCCAGCGGTTGCTCGTAGCTCCACGCTACATCGGCCTGTTCGCCGAACGAAAAGTAGGCGGCATCGCCCTTGAACGGGCAGTGGGTCACGGTCTCGGAGCGGCTCAGGAGGTCCATTCGCACGTCTTCGCGGGGAACATAGAGCCGAGGCGGATAACCACGTTCGCGCAGCTCAAGGGCACGGGTGGTGTCGGCAAGCAGGGTGTCACCGATCGATACCTGCACTCGGTGTCGCTGCGGATTCAGGGTAATACGGGGCTCGGTAGAGGTCATCGCTTCGTCTCGCCCAGCTGTTGGGTTTTTATTGCACGTAACTGATCCAAAAGCTCAGGAATATTGTCCTGAATGATGCTCCATACAGTATCATCGTCAATTCCTAGATAAGCATGTATCAGGCGATTCCTGGTGGCGACGATCAACCGTCAAGGTATTTCCGTATACCGCTGACGAATTTCTTCCGGAATACGAGTAGCCGCTTCGCCAATGAGCTCAAGATTACGCAGCGTAGCATCATAGATAAGGTCGTTATTGATAAAGCTGTCTTGATCCAAGCCTTCCGTGTAAGACAGAACTTTCTCGGCGAAGCCGATCATATCATTAATATAGAAGCGCCATTCACGCATCGGATGTGTCTTAGACACGCACAGCCTCGCGCTCGATATAAGGCTTGAGTTCGGGACGAAGCGCCTTGTCGGTCACGAGATCAACCGGATGCCCCAGCAAATCCTCAAGATAAAACTGCACCCCGAAATAACGAGCGGAGGTCGCAGGGCCGTCAAAGCTCACCAAGATATCGATATCACTGTCATCACGGGCCTCATCGCGAGACATAGAACCAAAAAGCCGCAAAGAGGTTACTCCGTACTCGCGAGAAAGCAACGGTAGGTGATCCCGCAACAGCTGCAAAGTCTTGGTTCTGTTCATATCTCGATACCCCCTATGCGTCGAGGTTTCGCGCTTCATGCATTTCACGCTCTCAGCATAGCCTACCATGGGGTAGCGAAATCCCCAGCATGACAAGGCCTGAAGGCTCAGCCGTGGGCAGGCAACTGACCCGGCCGCCCCAAATAGATAGCCCTGCACCTTGTGTACTCCCATGTCTCGCATCACCTCCAGCTCGGCCTGGGTTTTGACGCCCTCGGCGAGTAGTCGGCTGCTCGTCTCGTGCATCAGTTCACCGACCCGTAGGTGGGCCCGGCTACCAGCTACAACGTAGCGGTTACATACAAGGCAGCGTCCTCTGGTGCGCCTAGCATGAGCCTGACCCTGACCTGCCAAGAACAACGAGGGCATGACCATGCGAAGCCTGCAGCAGTTTCTCGACGACTACGGCGAGAGCCATCGCCATCCGGTGAACCAGTGGGTGCACATCGTCTGCGTGCCGGCCATTCTGTTTTCCACTCTGGGACTGCTATGGCTGGTGCCGCTTGGCCGCTGGCTGGGCCTGGAAGGCGGTGCGGCCGAGTGGGTCAATGGCGCCACCCTGCTGGGCGTGCTGGCCAGCCTGGTTTACCTGCGCCTCTCCTTCGGTGTCTTCTTGATGATGCTCGCCTGGTTCGCCCTTTCCGTGTTGGGCATTCTCGCCATCCTGAACGCGGGGTGGTCGCTGTTCTGGATCTCGCTGATCGTCTGGGTGGCGGCATGGGCGTTGCAGGTATGGGGGCATAAGGTGGAAGGCAAGAAGCCGTCGTTCATCGAAGACGTGGTCTTTCTGCTGATCGGCCCGATCTTCGTCACCTTCGAAGTGGCGCACAGGCTGGGGCTACGCGTGCCGCGCCCGGCCGGGCATTGAGCCTGCCGCACCGGCGTCCGCTTCTTGAATGGCGTATCCTCGGCGTTATGGATCGACAGCCATGGATCGCCTGTGACGGATACCTCGCCGCTACGCGGCACCCTCTACCTGTGGAACGACCGCTGGATGCTGCTCGGCCATCTGCCGGCCAACCGGGCACACCGCCACGTGAGTGCGTCGTTGCTGCTGGGGCTGGATGGCACGTTCGAACTGGATGTGGAAGGGGCACGCCGCCAAACCCGGGCGGCGGTGGTGGCACCGGACGTATCCCAGGCCCTGAACCCGGGCCAGACCACCATGCTGGTGGCCCAGCTCGATCCGGACAGCGATGCCTGGCGCCGCTTGGCAGGCAGCCTGGCAGGGCGAGCCAGCATGGATCTGCCGTTGGCCGAGGACCAGGCTTGGGAACTGGCCCACAGTGCCGATTGCCGTGCCCTCGCAACCAATCTGGCGCGCTTTCTGGCCGCTACCGGCGGGCCACCGCTGCCGCTGGATCCGCGCATCGCGGCTATCTGCCACTACCTGCGTGAGACTCTGCCGGAACGGCTGGATGCCGCGGCGCTGGCCGAACGCGCCGGAATCTCCGCCTCGCGACTCACGCACCTGTTCCGCGAGCAAACGGGGGTGACGCTGCGGCGCTTTCTGCTGTACCTGAAGATCACCCGCGCCATGGCCCGCTGGCAGCCGGGCATGACACTCTCCACCCTGGCCGCGGAAGCGGGCTTCTACGACCAGCCGCATCTGGTGCGCACGGCCCGGGACATGTTCGATGCCCTGCCCTCGGCCTATATCGGTACCGGGCACTTCCACATCTGTCGCTGCAACGAAGCGGGTTGAGCGGCAGCGGCGGTTGGCTCACTTCATCTCGAAACCGCGCTTGGTGAGGAACTCGCGCATATGGGCGCGCAGCTTGCTGCTGAACAGCGGGGAGAGGTTCTTCGACCAGTTGGAGTCCTTGTTGCCGCCGCGTCGCTCGCCGTAGTAGCTCTGCATGGCGTCGTCGAAGGCGGCGACAAGCTCGCTGTCGTCGACGTAGTAGTCTTCCTTGAGGATCGCCTCCACCGGCAAGCGCGGTTTGACGTCCGGATCGACAGCCGGATAGCCGAGGCACAAGCCGAACACCGGGTAGACGTGCTCGGGCAGATGCAGCAGATCGCTGATGGCCTGGGGGTTGTTGCGGATGCCGCCGATGTAGCAGATGCCGAGCCCTTCGGATTCGGCGGCAACGACCACGTTCTGTGCCATCAAGGCAGCATCCACACTGGCCACCACCAGTTGCTCGGTCATGCCGCGCACGACGTTGGCGCCGCTGCGTTCGGCTGCCTCGGTGGGTCGTTTCATGTCGGCACAGAACACCAGGAAGTCGGAAGCGGTGGCCACGTACGACTGCCCGCCAGCCAGCTCGGCGATCTTCTCGCGGTTGGCCGGGTTCTTCACGTGGATGACGGTGTAAGCCTGCACATGGTTGGAGGTCGCGGCGGCCTGACCGGCGCGAATCAGCTCGATCAGCAGCTCGTGGGGAATCTTCTGGTCGGTGAATTTGCGAATCGAGCGATGGGATTTCAGCAGTTCGATGGTGGGATTCATGTCGCCTCGCGAGTGCCTGTCATTCGTTAACCTGCTTATTATCTTTCATTCCGGCGCGCTTTGCATTTTTACAGGCGTGGTTTCAGGCTAGCTCCAAGAAAGCGCTACCCTTGCGTTATCACCTCTGAAGGGTACTCAGCCCTCTTCTCGCTGAGCGATCAGTCGATACAAAGTCAGTCGATACAAGGGAGGCCTGGCATGGAGCGATACACTGGCGGTTGCCTTTGCGGCAACGTTCGAGTCGAAGCGTCGGGGCGCCCTTACCGGGTCGGCATTTGTCACTGTCTGGACTGCCGCAAGCACCATGGTGCGCTCTTCTACGCCTCGGCGGTGTTCCCCCAGGAGGCAGTGACGATAGAGGGTGAAGTGCGCGACTACAACGGGCGTTTCTTCTGCCCTCGCTGCGGCTCGTCGGTTTTCGCACGCAGCGACGACGAAATCGAAGTTCACCTGGGCACCCTGGATACCCCGGATCAACTGATGCCCACCTACGAGAGCTGGGTCGTACGCCGCGAGGCCTGGCTGCCGCCGTTCCCGCACATGAAGCGCTATGACTGCGACCGCGACGCCACGGGGCGCGAAGCCTAGCTATCCATTGCGGGCTTCGTCTTTCATCCTAGCTCTGATCAGCCAGCACGCCCCCGTGGCAAGGGTGCATCTCAAAAAGTGCCCGAGGCCAGCGGCAGCCACACGTGCTCATAGCCGATGGTGATCGCAACCCACACCAGCAGCGCGGCCATGGCGAGGCTGAAGCCTTTCAGCAGCTTTGGATTTTCCAGGCGCTGGCCGAGCACGACGCCCATCAGGGCATAGCTACCGGGGGCACCGAAGGCCAGCGCAGCCAGCCCGAGCGACCAGAACAGCAGGCTCACGCCGTGGATGCCGGCGGCAGGAAACTGGATGGTGGCGATCGGCAGGGTCGCGAGCATGGCCTTGGGGTTGCACAGCTGCATGATCAAGCCATCGCGGAAGCTCATGACACGAGGCGCCTCACGCACCCGGTTGAGCTCAACGCTCGAGCGGGCGACCTTGAGCGCCAGGTAGAGGATGTAGCCACACCCCACCGCCCCCACTACGGCGAGCATGTCGCCGCGCACCCAGGCCGCTCCGGCCCAGCCGAACAGCAGAAATAGCGTGAGCATGGCCAGCCCCACACCGAGGAAGAAGCCGAGCGATGTCCTCGCCTGACCATTGAGCCCGGCATGCAGGCCGAGCAGGTTCACGGGCCCAGGCGTGTACATGACGCCCAGAGCATAGGCGACGATCTCCATGGGAGTCTCTCCGATAGATAGTGTTTCGTGTGTGGCCGAGCGGCCGGAATTCAGCGCTACTAGGTCACGCTGCGCTGGTACTGATATGGCGTCTTGCCGTAGATGCGTTTGAAGCGGCGGTTGAAGTGGCTGAGGTCGGTGAAGCCGTGGCGGAGCGCCACCTCGGAGGGCGCCACGCCGAATTCAAGGGCGCTGCGCGCGGCGTTGACCCGGCAGCTCAGCACGTACTGGTGCGGCGTGATACCGAACTGCTGGCGGAACAGGCGCAGGAAGTGGTACTTGGAGAGGTGGGCGGCCTGACTGATCTCATCCAACGAGAGATCCGCCTCCAGGTGCGCAAGGATGTACTCCTTGGCACGCAGCAGCAGTGCATCGGGGCGACTCACCCTGCCGCCGGGCTGGAACTTGCCGGCACGCTGCACCAGGCGCGTCGCCATGCGGTGCAGGGCGTGCTCCTGGTCGATGCGCGTGCCTTGCCGGTCGATCATCAGTTGGGCGAGGTCGAGAATGGCGTGGCGCAGCTGGGGGTCGTCCAGCAGGGTCTCTCGCCCATGAAACCGGGCGGCACGCTCGCATCCCGCCGCATCGGCGAATGAGGCCTCAAGCTGGGCAGTGGGCACATAGATCATTACGTAGCCCAGCGTGGTGCCGTCACCAGGATGACCGTCGTGTACCTGATCGGGGTTGAACTGGATGACGTTGCCGGGCGGGCTACGATGAAACTCACCGCCGCTGAAGAAGTCCTGCCGCCCGGTAAGGGTCACGCCGAAGGCGTACTCTTCATGCGCATGGCGGTCGTAGCTGAAATCGCTCAGCGACGCTTGGAGCACCGTGAGCCCGGGTACTTGCCAGCTCTTGTGGTAGTCGAACTGGCTGGATTGCTTGGCCATGCCACACCTCTCTGAACACCACTATGGCCTAGCTTAGGCCCAGCCAAGGACTAGGGCTTGGACATTATTGCGCAAAAAGATAGTGACCTTGCTTCAGTCCACAGGAGCTGTGATGCAAAATCGAAAGCCGAACCGCACCCTCTGGTGGCCCAAATGGACTTGCTGACCCTGCTGCTCTTCGTGCCGGCCTGCTTCGCTCTGAACATGGCGCCGGGCCCCAATAACTTGCTCTCTATGAGCAACGCCAAACGCTATGGTGTGCGCATGGCTTGCCTGGCCGGCATCGGGCGCCTGGCGGCTTTCGTGGTGATGATCGCCCTCGCCGCCTCGGGCCTGGCTACCGTGCTCTACACCTCCGAGAAGCTGTTCCTGCTCATCAAGGTACTCGGCGCCGGCTACCTATTCTGGCTGGCCTACCAGCTGTGGGGCGCCGAGAGTAGCGACGAGGGCATGGCCGCCGCCCCGATGGGGCTCTGGGGCCTGAGCCGGCAGGAGTTCCTGCTCGCCGCCGGCAATCCCAAGGCGATCCTGATCTTCACGGCGTTCCTGCCTCAGTTCGTTACGCCAGACGGCGACGTCGCCTTCCAGTTCCTGATTCTGGGCGCCCTGTTCCTGGTGCTCGAATGGGTGGCCATCATCGGTTACGCCTGCTTCGGCGCCTTTCTACGCCACTGGTTCTCGCGCCCCACGATGCGCCGGCTGTTCAACCGCGCCTGCGCAAGCCTGTTGGCGAGCGCCGGCATCGGCCTGCTGGTGGCAAGGAGAGAGTAATTTTCACCGTCGGGAAGCTCTACTCCTGGAAAAGAAATAGAACGTCGATACGAGGAGCAGTATCAATGACACCAAGTGAGCATAGGCCGCATACCTGTATGAAGAGCCAAGCTCGTTTATCGCCATATGAAAAATTTCATCATCGATCATGATGAAATCGATTTCCCCAACAATACAAAAGAGAAGAAAAGCGGCATAAGGCCATAGCAACCAATGGCTACGAACCTTAACTACAAGAAGAAAAATCAAAAACAGAACACTCAGAAACAACAGCATCCCACCTTGGCTCGCCACCTTGTCAGCCACCTCCGCATGCGCCAGCAACGGAAATGAACCAAGAAGTAAAAAGAGAAAAAACCGGGCCATTTAAGCACCTGACAAGCTCGATATATCTTCACGGGGTCCCTGATAATGCTCGGAAACGGATCGTACTCACTCCTACCGGCACCAGATAGTCGCACATCACGCCTGAACTTCTGATGTTTTCAGCAGATCGATGAAGGCGCGCAGTGCAGCGGGCACGTGGCGGTGCCCGGGGTAATAGAGCATCAAGCCGGGATAAGGCGGGCTCCAGGCTTCGAGCAACGCCACGAGCTGCCCTGAGGCGAGGCGCTCGCTGGCCACGATCTCGGGCACGTAGGCAATGCCGAGGCCGTCGGCTGCCGCTTCGACCATGAGTTCGTTGTCGTCGAGCGTCAGCGCGCCGGGAACGTCGATGGCGATCTCCTGCCCTCGCCGCTCGAACTCCCAGCGATAGCGCTTACCGCTGGGCAGCCGCAGGCGGATGCAGCGATGCTTGTGCAGATCGTCGGGCACACTTGGCGTGCCGAAACGGTGCAGGTAATCCGGCGAGGCCACCGCCAGGAAGCGCATGGCACCGCCCAGCTTCACCGCAATCATGTCCTGGGGTACCGCCTCGCCCAGCCGAACCCCGGCGTCGAAGCCCTGTTCGACGATATCGACGAGCCGTCCTTCGCTGACGAGATCGAGCTCCACCGCCGGGTAGCGGCGCAGGTAAGCCGGTACTACATGGGCAAGCAGCAGCCGGGCCGCTGCCCTGCTGGCGTTGATGCGCAGCACGCCGCTGGGCTCGCCGCGGTCGTCGGCGAGGGTATCCAGCGTGGCATTCAGCTCATTCAGGGTGGGGGTGATGCGCGCCAGGAACCGGCTGCCGGCATCGGTCAGGGAAACGCTGCGGGTAGTGCGATGCAGCAGCCGCACGCCGAGCTGCTCTTCCAGATGCCGCATGCGGTGGCTCAGCGCCGAGCGCGAGACACCGATGACGTCGGCGGCACGTCGAAAGCTGCGTTCGGCAGCCACTACCGTAAAGGCTTCCAGATCGGCCAGAGTTGGCTTGGATATGCTTGGCTGGGACATGCTTGGCTTGCTCATTGGTGAATTTCCCTCACGAGTTCATACAACAGTAGCCTACTTCTGCGTTCCAATCGGAAGCGCGACCATGGTTTCGTCATCCACCGAAGGAAGGAACGAAACGATGAGCAAGACATGGTTGATTACCGGAGCCTCTTCAGGCCTCGGCCGCCTGATGACGGAGCGCCTGCTGACACGTGGCGATCGCGTGGTTGCCACGCTACGCCGGGAAGGCGTGCTCGACGAACTGCAGCAGGCCCATGGCGAGCGCCTGCTGGTGCTGAAACTCGATCTCACCGATGTGGCTGGGATCCGCGCGGTCACCCGCCAGGCCTTCGAACGCATGGGAAGGATCGATGTGGTGGTATCGAACGCAGGCTACGGGCTCTTCGGTGCCGCCGAAGAGCTCAGCGACGAACAGATCGATCACCAGATCGCCACCAACCTCACAGGTTCGATTCAGCTCATTCGCGCGGTGTTGCCCTACCTGCGCGACCAGGGCGGCGGACGCATCGTGCAGGTCTCCTCCGAAGGCGGCCAGAAAGCCTACCCCAACTTCTCGCTCTATCACGCGACCAAGTGGGGCATCGAAGGCTTCGTCGAGGCGACGGCGCAGGACGTGGCGCCGTTCGGGATCGACTTCATCATTGTCGAACCGGGCCCCACCGCGACCGATTTCGCCGCCGGGCTCGTGCGCGGCACGCCAATGGCGGTCTATGACGCCACGCCAGCGGGCGATGTCAGGCGCGCCGTGGCAGATGGCAGCTTCGAGATAAAGGGCGATGCCGAAAGGACGGTAGACGCCATGATCGCTGCCGCCGACGCTGCGCAGCCCCTCATACAGCCACTCGTGCGGCTAGCACTCGGCAGTTCAGCGTATACCGGCATCAAGCAGGCGCTGGAAGCGCGGCTCCGTATGCTCGAGGCACAGCGCGACGTGGCCTTTGCGGCCGATGTCGACTGACTTTCTCTCGGCCTTTACAGCGGCAAATGCAGGATGGCGCCACGCAGGCCACGCTCGTCGGCCCACAACTTGCCCAGGGTGATGGGCAGGCGAAAGCGGCGCTTGCCGGCAGCACCGGGATTGAACAGCAGCCGGCCATCCTGCCACTCGTTGCGCGGCTTGTGGGAGTGGCCGTGAAGTACCGCATCGCAGGGTGTGGCCGGGTCGAGCTCCTGCAGGATATGCGTGAGATACAGGTGCCAGCCGTTGACGCTGAGATCCAGCGTCGTCGGCAGCGCCTCGGCCCAGGGCGCGGTGTCGATGTTGCCGCGCACCGCGAAGGTCGGCGCCAGCTCGGCCAGTCGTTCGAGCAGGCCGGCGTCCTCGTCGCCCCCGCCCACGTCGCCGAGATGCACGATCAGCTCGCAGCCCTCGAGCAGAGTGAGCGCCTCGGGGCGCAGCAGGCCGTGGGTATCGCTGATGACCCCTACCGGCTTGTCACTGACGAAGGTGTGCATGGCGTTCAATCCAGCTGCGTGGGGATGACCTGGAGTTCGCCATGCGCCACGGCGCGCTGCGAGGTGATGCTGTCGGCGAAGTGTCGCACGTCGTGAGTGTTGCCCTTGAGAATGCTCACTTCCAGGCAGCGCTCCGGGTCGAGATGCACGTGCAGCGAGGCGACCGTGAGGTCGACATGGTCGTGGTGCGAACGGGTCAGACGGCGGGCCAGGTCGCGGGCCTCGTGATCGTAGACGTAGCTGAGCACGCCGACGCAGCTACTCTCCTGCCCCTCGGCCCGCGCAGCCTCTTTCATTCCCGCTCGCGCCAGGTCACGGATCGCTTCCGAGCGGTTGGGGTAGCCCCGCTGCTCGATCATGCGGTCCAGCTCCGCCATGAGCCCGTCGTCGATGGTGATGGTGATTCTGTGCATGGCTCCTCCGCTGCCGGCTGTGACTGGACGCGCCGTATCGCCGCCCGCGAAAGCCACAGAATACGCCAGCCATGACACCGCCGCCCAGATCGGGCAGCGAATTGACAATGCGCGTCGGTATGATGTTTTCTATAAATATTCATACCCTACACGATACCGAGAGATCGTCATGCGCCCCTTTCGTGCCGCCCTGTCCCTGATGCTGGCGGCAAGCCTAGGCTTGTCTGCCACCTTCATGACCATCCCCAGTGCGGCTCAGGAGCGCCTCAACTTCTCCTGGCCCTCTAACGTCGGCGCCCTCAACCCCCACCTCTATTCTCCCAATCAGATGTTCGCCCAGGCGATGGTCTTTGAACCGCTGGTGCGCTACCAGGCCGACGGCCAGGTGGTGCCCTGGCTGGCGGAGTCGTGGGAGGTATCGGATGATGGACGCACCTATACGTTCCAGTTGCGTGAGGACGTGAGCTTCTCCAACGGCGAACCCTTCGACGCCGCGGCGGTAGTGGCCAACATCGAGGCAATACTCGCCAACCGCGAGCGCCACGCCTGGCTGGAGCTGGCCAATCAGATTCAGGGGGCCGAGGTGGTGAGCGAGCATGTCTTCAGGCTTCAGCTCGGCGAGCCCTACTACCCGCTGCTGCAGGAGCTGGCCCTGCCGCGCCCTTTCCGCTTCATCGCGCCCTCTCAGTTCGTCGAAGGCGGCACCAAGGAAGGCATCGAGGCGCCCATCGGTACCGGCCCCTGGGTGCTGAGCGACACGCGGATGGGCGAGCGCGACCTGTTCGTGCGCAACGAGAGTTACTGGGGGGCCGCACCGGCGTTCGACGAGATCGACGTCAAGGTGATCGGCGATCCCAATACCCGCGCCATCGCCTTCGAGACCGGCGAGATCGACCTGATCTACGGTGCCGAAGGGCCGATTTCGCCGGATACCTTCGAGCGCTTCCGCGCCATGGGCATGTATACCGCCGAGCTTTCCGAGCCGATGCGCACCAACGCCCTGGCCCTGAACAGCAACCGCGGCCCCACCGCCGATCGCGCCGTGCGCCTGGCGATCAACCACGCCGTGGACAAGGACACCCTGATCGACAGCGTGCTCTACGGTACCCAGCGACGCGCCGACACCCTGTTCTCACCCAACGTGCCCTACGCCGATATCGGCCTGGAGGCCTATGCCTTCGATCCGCAGCGGGCCAGCGAGCTGCTGGAAGAAGCGGGCTGGCAGCTGGCATCCGGCAGTCGCATTCGCCAGCGCAACGGCGAGGAGCTGATGATCGAACTGGTGTTCGTCGGCAATGACGCCGTGGCCAAGTCCATGTCCGAGGTCATTCAGGCCGACCTGGGCCGGGTCGGCATCGGCGTGCGCCTGATCGGCGAGGAGGAGAGCAGCGTCTACGCCCGCCAGCGCGACGGCCGCTTCGGCATGATCTTCAACCGGACCTGGGGCGCCCCCTACGACCCGCACGCCTTCGTCAGCGGCATGCGCGCGCCTTCCCACGCCGACTACCAGGCCCAGCTCGGCATGCCGGACAAGGAGACCCTGGACGAGCGCATTGGTGAGGTGCTGCTGACCACCGACGAGGCGCAACGCCAGGAGCGCTACGAGTGGATTCTGACCCGGCTGCACGACGAGGCGATCTACCTGCCGCTCACCTACATCACTGCCATCGGAGTGGCGCGGCCGGAGCTGGGGCCGATGCCGTTCGGCGCCATGGCAAGCGAAGTGCCCTTCGACCAGCTCAAGCCCGAGGCGCGCTAGGCCATGGCAGCCTTTATCCTGCGACGACTGCTGCTGTTGCCGCCGATGCTGCTGGCGGCGTCGCTGCTGATCTTCCTGCTGCTGCACCTGGGTCCCTCCGACCCGGCGATGGACTACCTGCGCCTTTCGCAGGTGCCGCCCACCCCCCAGGCACTGGAGGAGACCCGACGCCTGCTGGGCCTCGACCGGCCGCTGATGGTGCAGTACCTGGATTGGCTCGGCGGGGCGCTGCGCCTGGACTTCGGCGTCTCCTATGCCACCCAGCGCCCGGTGCTGCCGGTCCTGCTGCACTATTTGCCGGCCACCCTGCAGTTGGCCGGAATCGCGCTGGTACTGACCCTGGGCATCTCGATTCTGCTGGGGATGTGGGCGGCTCGCCATCGCAACAAGCTGCCCGACCAGGCGGTGCGCACGCTCGCCTTCGTCGGCGTATCGATGCCCAATTTCTGGCTCGGCTTCCTGCTGGTGCTGCTGTTCTCGGTGCAGCTCGGCTGGTTGCCGCCGATGGGCCGCGGTAGCTGGGCCCATCTGGTGATGCCGGCCATCGCCATCTCGCTGATGTCGCTCTCGATCAACGCCCGGCTGCTGCGCGCCAGCATGCTGGAGGTGGCCCGTCAGCGCCACGTCACCTATGCCCGGCTGCGCGGGCTGCCGGAGCGCCGTGTGGAGCGCTCCCACGTGCTGCGCAACGCCTTGCTGCCGATCATCACCGCCACCGGCATGCACATCGGCGAACTGATCGGCGGTACCCTGATCATCGAGACCATCTTCGGCTGGCCCGGGGTAGGGCGCTACGCGGTGTCGGCAATCTTCAACCGCGACTACCCGGTGATCCAGTGCTTCACCCTGCTGATGGTGACGATCTTCGTACTGTGCAACCTGATCGTCGACATCGTCTACGCCTGGGCGGACCCACGCATTCGGCTCTCCGCCGAGGGGGTGGAGTGATGCTGCGCAGCGTGAGCGATTTCTGGCAGGACGCCGGCTGGCCGGTGCGCGGTGCCATGCTGATGCTGGTGGTGCTGATACTCGCCGCAGCGCTGGGGCCCTGGCTGACGCCCCACGACCCCAACGCCGTGGATCTGGTGAATCGCCTGCAGAGCCCTTCGCTGAGCCACTGGCTGGGCACCGATCACCTGGGTCGCGACATCCTTTCGCGGCTGATAGCCGGAGCCGGCGTGTCGTTGGGCTCGGTGGCGGTGACCATGTCGCTGATGCTGCTGCTCGGCATCACGATAGGCGGCACCGCGGGCTTTCTCGGCGGCCGTGCCGACCAGGTCATCATGCGCCTGACCGACATCTTCCTCACCTTTCCCACCCTGGTGCTGGCGCTGTTCCTGATCGGCATGCTCGGCACCGGTCTGGTCAACGTGATCGTTGCCATCGCCCTCTCCCACTGGGCCTGGTACGCACGCATCGTGCGCAGCATCGTGCTCTCGCTCAAGCACCGCAACTTCATCCACGCCGCGCGGCTGGCCGGGGTCAGCCGCCTGCGGCTGTTCACCCGCCACCTGCTGCCGGCGATCCTCTCGCCGCTGCTGGTGCTGGCGAGTCTCGACGTCGGCCACATCATGCTGCACGTCTCGGGGCTCTCCTTCCTCGGCCTGGGTGTGTCCGCACCGACGCCCGAATGGGGCGTGATGCTCTCCGACGCGCGCCAGTACGTGTGGACCGAGCCGCTGCTGCTGTTCTGGCCGGGGCTGGCCCTGCTGCTGAGCGTGATGTCATTCAACCTGCTGGGGGATGCGGTGCGCGACCGTCTCGATCCCCACCTGCAACTGGAGCTCGGACATTGAGTGCGCTGAGAATCGACGTCATGCGCGTGGAGACCCACCGCCACGGGCGCACGCTGACGCTGGTGGACGGCGTCTCGCTGAGCCTCGCACCCGGTGAGGTGCTGGCCCTGGTGGGCGCCAGCGGCTCGGGCAAGTCGCTGACCTGCGCGGCCAGCCTGGGCGTGCTGCCTCCCGGCACCGTGCAGACCGACGGCCGGGTGAGCCTTGGCGGCGAAGCCTTGCGCTTCCCTGAGCTGCGCGGGCGACTGGTGGCGAGCATCCTGCAGAACCCGCGCAGCGCCTTCAATCCGGTGCGCAGCATGCGCGACCACGCCCGCGAAACCTTCAAGGCGTTGGGCGTGCCCCGCTCGGCCTGGGAGAAACGCATCGCGCAAGCCATGCAGGAGGCCGGGCTCGAGGACGCCCAGCGCGTGCTCGGGCTGCACCCCTTCGAGATGAGCGGCGGCATGCTGCAGCGGATGATGATCGCCCTGGCGCTGGCAAGCGAAGCGCCCTTCCTGTTCGCCGACGAGCCCACCACCGATCTCGACCTGATCGTTCAGCGCGAGATCCTCGAACTGCTGGAACGGCTCAAGCACGAGCGCGGCTTGGGTATTCTGCTGGTCACCCACGACATGGGCGTGGTGGCGCGGCTGGCGGATCGTGTGGCGGTAATGGAAGCGGGCCGCATCGTCGAGACCGGGCCGGTACAGACGATTTTCCATCGTCCCGCTCACGCCACCACCCGCGAACTGGTGGCGGCCCATCTGGCCCTCTATGGGCTCACCAGCGCTGACAGCCCCCACCCCACGACGCTCGAGGTGACCCAATGAGCCTGTTGGCCGCGCGCGGCGTACATCATGGCTATCGCCGCTTCTCGCTGGTGGGTGCGGGCCGGGTGACGCCGGTACTGGAGAGCGTCGATCTCGACATCGCCCCCGGCGAGACCCTCGCCCTGCTGGGGCGCAGTGGCTGCGGCAAGAGCACCTTGAGCCGCCTACTGGTGGGGCTGGAGACGCCTACATCGGGAGAGGTGCGCTTCGAGGATCGCCCTCTTCAGAACCTGGCCAAGACGCAATGGCAGGCGCTGCGACGCTCGGTGCAGATGGTCTTCCAGGACCCGCTCGGTGCGGTCAATCCACGCGCCAGGGTGGCAGAGATCATCGGTGAGCCCTTGGAACACCTGTGCGAACTCAAGGGCACGGCGCGCCGGGACCGGGTGGTCGAACTGCTGGAAGCGGTGGGTCTCGACGCCGGGGATGCCGACAAGTACCCCCAGCAGATGAGCGGCGGTCAGCTGCAGCGGGTGTGCATCGCCCGCGCCCTGGCACCACGGCCGAAACTGATCATCCTCGACGAGGCGGTCTCCAACCTCGACCTGCACCTGCAGATCCGCATGCTGTCGCTGTTCGAGCAGTTGCAGCGAGAACACGAGGTGGCCTATCTCTTCATCACCCATGACCTGCGGCTGGTAGAGCGATTCTGCTCGCGGGTAGTGGTGATGGAGGCGGGGCGCATCGTCGAGAACACCCCGGTTACCCGGCCGCTGCGGCTCACCACCCATGAGGGGCGCGCCCTCCAGGATGCCGTGCTTCCGGCGCTGCCAAGCCAAATGCGAATCGCACACTAAAGCAATATCAAATAACTGAATTTCAAGGAAAAATTGACCCGACCAGCAATTCTTCCTAGGATGGACGCATTCGCACGACTCGCACCAAGGGAAGGACAAAGCATGAAAGGCAACCAAGAGATCATCGACGCCTTGAACGGCCTGCTGGCAGCAGAGCTCGCCGCCATGGACCAGTACTTCATCCACTCCGAGATGTATGCCGACTGGGGACTCACCAAACTCTACGAGCGTATCGCCCACGAGTTCGACGATGAAAAAGGCCATGCCAAGCAGTTGATCGAACGCATCCTGTTCCTGGAAGGCAAGCCCGACATGCATACCCGCACCCCGGTACGTATCGGGCAGGACGTGGAGGAGATGCTCGCCAACGATCTCCAGCTCGAATACGAGGTGGGCGACGCCCTGAAGGACGCCATGGCTCTATGCGAGCGGGAGCGCGACTTCCAGACCCGCAACGTGCTGCTCGGGCTGCTGGCCGATACCGAAGAGGATCACGCCTACTGGTTGGAGCAACAGCTGCGACTGATCAAGATGCTGGGCAAGCCGAACTACCTGCTCTCGCAGATGTGAAGCAAGGCCCGGCCCCGCTCGGTCAGTGCGAGCTGACGGTGGGGCCATTCCCGCTGGCTCTCGCTGACTGTCAGTAGCGGCTCGGGCTCAGCGATGAGCGGCTGTAGCAGCCACCAGAACATCAGGTCGCCCAGATAGGGTAGCGGCTCGTACTCGCGCATGAGGTAGGAGAACGTCTTTCCCACCGGCAGCGGGCCGTGGTCGCGCACGATCTCGAGCGTCAGTCGTGCGGTCAGGCCGAGCCCGGTATCCGCGGCGGGTAGTTCCTGCAGGTGACGGGCCAGCGCGTGGCCCATCATCGGCAGTGCCGGCGTACCGCTGGCAACGAGCGCTTTCAGCGGCTCGGGGCCGTTTGCGGTCAACGCTTGCCACGCCTGAGCACCCAGCGCCAGCAGCGGCGCCTCCACGGGGCGGCGCTGCTGCCACAGCCAGGCCAGCAGGTCCGGAGCGAGCTGGCCGATACCGATGAAGCGTTCCACACCGGGCACCGACTCTACCGCCACCAGCTCGACCCGTGCCTTGGGCGGCTTCGCGTTCAATCGGTGAAGCAGGTAGGCCAGGATCAGCTGGTCGTAGCTATCGTGTTCGAACCACAGCACCAGGCGCTCATAGCGCTCGAGTTCGTCCAGCGCGGCGTAACTCTTGCGCAGCCGGGCCAGGGCATCGCGCTCGGTCATGCCGGAGATTTCTGCCAGGTAGCGTGCACGCAGCGTCATGAGGTCTTCTGGCGGCAGGTCGCGCAGCGGGCCGATGCAGAACGGATCGGAAAACTCGAGGAAATCGCCCCCGAAGCCAGCGGTGCGCAGGCTGTGCTCGATATCCGTGCCGCAGCGAATGTGCAGCGTGGCCATGTCGCGGTCGCCGCGCTCGGCTAGCCTGCGCCGAGAAAAGTCGAGCGCCTCGATATGTGCCTTGAGCTTCGGCCAGCTGGGAAAACCACATTCGCGGGCGACGACGAACTGGGTATCGGCGAGCTGCAGCGGCGCTTCACGCGGCGGGATGTATTGCAGAATACGCGCCAGCGCAGCCGGCTCGTCGGTCCGGGCAGCCTTGAGCAGTTCCTTGGCACGCTTGCGCTGCTGTTCGAGATTGAAGCGGCCGTGCGACGTGGCGTCTGGCCGGGACAGAAAAGACATACGATTCCCTCCATGCGCCTGTGTCCGCCGGACTGGCCGGGAGTCGTATGGTATCGGCAATCTCAAGCGTTGGGCGCAGCCCTTTCCGCGGACGGGGACGCCTTGCGGCGTTACCCTTTAGCCTCGCGCGGCTGGGTGCGGGTGTCAATCCGGTCATGGCCCCGCATGGCGGGGCTTTTCTCTTTCGTTAGCTCGTCATGCGCCACCCGTGGCGCTGTAATTTTGACCGGTAGCGAAGCTGGACTCCTGCGAGGCGAGCAGGACGAACACCCCGGCGATTTCTACCGGTTGCCCCGGGCGACCCATCAGGGAGTCCTCGCCAAAGGTGGCAACCACTTCCTGGGGTTGGCCGCCGCTCGGCTGCAGCGGGGTCCAGAACGGCCCGGGCGAGATCGTATTGACGCGAATGCCCTGGTCCGCGACCTGCTTGGAGAGCGTCTTGGTGAAGTTGACGATCGCCGCCTTGGTCATGTTGTACTCGAGCAGGATCTCGGGCGGATCTTCGGCCACCATGGAGGCGACGTTGATGATCGAAGCCCCTTCCTCCATGTGCGGCAGGGCCGCCTTGGTGATCCAGAACATCGCGTAGAGGTTGGTCTTCATGGTGTCGTCGAATATCTCGGTGCTGACGTCCATGATCGACTCCGCCCACTGCTGACGGGCAGCATTGTTGACCAGGATGTCGAGCCCGCCGAGTCGGTCTACCGCGGTCTCCACCAGCTCACGGCAGAACGCCTCGTCGCGAATGTCACCGGGTATGGCCACGGCGGTTCGCCCTTCCGCTTCGATCAGCTCGATCACCTCGCGGGCATCGGGCTCCTCCACCTCCAGGTAGTTGATGGCAACGTCGGCGCCCTCGCGGGCATAGGCAATGGCCGCGGCCCTGCCGATGCCGGAGTCGCCGCCGGTGATCAGCGCCTTGCGGCCTGCCAATCTGCCGCTGCCGTGGTAGCTCTCTTCGCCGTGATCGGGCCGCGGCTCCATTTCACTGGCCAGGCCCGGCCACTCTTGAGGCTGCTCGGGAAACGGCGGCCGGGGAAACTGCTCCCGTGGGTCCTGCATCTGCGTGAGAGGGCTCTCTTCGGGGCTGCCCTGGGCCGAGGCTTGATTGCCGCCGTTCTGTTGAGCGAAAGCGGGGCCGGCAACGGCAGCGGCCATACCGGTGGCCAGGCCGCCGACGAACTTGCGACGCGTGGGGTCGTGAGGATTGTCGGATGACATGCGACTCTCCCTTCCCTGGGTGGGTGACTGACTGGCGCTTGTGTCTTCCCTAATGAAGCTAGCCCGGCTCCACGGCAATACAATGCCAGTCCGGTAAGCGTATGTTGCGTTCGGCAAACTCCTCGCTTGCCCCGCAACGCCTTTACTGGTGGGATACGCCGCAGCGCAACGACAGGAGATGGACGTGCAACCAGAAGACCTGGAAAAGCTGGTTACCCGGAAGATGCCATTCGGCAAGTACGAAGGCCGGTTGATCGCCGACCTGCCGGGGCCCTACCTCAACTGGTTCGCTCGCGAGGGCTTTCCGCCCGGAGAGATCGGGGAATTGCTGCACCTGATGCACGAGATCGACCACAACGGACTGGGCGCCCTGCTCGACCCGCTGCGCCGCTAATGGGTTGGTTTTATCGTGATGAGGAAGGACGCTCGGCCAGGGCTCGCCGGTACTCCTCACGATAGGCTTCGGCATGCCGCGCCGGCTCCGCAGGCAAGCGCCCCAAGGCGACGGCCAGCTCGAAGAAACCCTGTGCCGGCAGGCCATCGCGCCTGCTGACCACCAGCGCGGCAATGAAGGGTCGACCGTGCTCGGCGTCTTCGCGCATCGATGCTTCGAGCGCCTGGGCCACGCGCTGGATGGTCCTCGGCGGGGTGAGCCCCAGGGCTTCGGCGAGCTGCTGATAGGTCATCGGCAGCGTGGCCGCCGGTGCCGCTTCGAGCAGACGGCGGACCTGGGTTGGCAGACGGTCATCGTGGGTCATGACGAATCGGTACTCGGCTCGTGAAGCGACAGCCTACCGCACCGGCGAGCTGGTCGTCAGCAGCACGGCGGCCACCAGCACGATCATGACCATCAGGCAGGCTTCCACGGCAATGCTGCACCTCAGTTGGAGCGGCGCCTCGGGCTTGCCGCGCGCCACGGCGGGCACCAGCCACCAGCGGTTGGCCGCTCCCAGCAGCAGCAGCCCCATCACCAGCGTCAGCTTGACCGAGAGCAGTTGACCATAAGCTGTGTCCAGCAGCGCCCCCGGCCTGCCACCCATCAGCCACATGGCCAGACTGCCGCCAGCGAGGAGAAGTAGCGGCACCAGCAACAGGCCGAAGCGCCCGAAGCGCTGCAACTGCTCCGCCGATGCGCCCGACGAAACGCTGCCGGCCACGCGGTAAAGGGGCGGCAGCGCCGCAGCCCAGAAGGAGGCAAGACCCAGGTGCAGCATCAGCAGCACGCTCTGCCACGGCGAGCCTCGCGTGTGGCCGACCCGGGAAAAGGCCAGCAGAATCAGCACGACGCCCAGCGCGCCGACAGCGTAGCGGACGATACGGGGCGCCCCTTGCCAGAGCGCAACGGGCAACAGTAACAGCCCTACCAGGGCCAGGCGCAGCCGCTCGCCCTGAGCGCTCTCGCCGACGATACCCAGCAGCACAGGGTTGAAGGCCGATGCCCAGTTACCGCCCCCCAGGTAGGCGGCCTGAAGCAGCCACAGTAGCAGCAGCATGACGATGCCGCAGCCAGCGGCCACACAGGTGCAGCGGTCAAGTACGGCGGCATCGCGGGGCGGCTGGCCGGGAAAGGCAGCGCGGAACAGCAGCCCACCCATCGCCAGCAGTGCAGAAGCATAGAAGCCCGCCAACGCCAGCACTCGGCCGGCCGTCCAAGGGTCCAGGCCGATCGATGCCACCGTTTACTCCTGAATCGCGAAGCGATAGCCGCCCGACATGGTATGGCCATCCTCGGCGATGCCGCGCCAGACGACCTCGTAATCACCGGGCGCCAGGGTTTCGGCAGGCACTGCACCATGGGTTTCCGCCAGCGGACCGAGTGGGTCTTCGCCAAGCTCCACCGTCCCTTCAGGTCCCGTGACCTCGAACTGGGTGATGCGGATGGGCGAGTCGAAGCGTAGCTCCAGTCGCTCCGGCGCCTGCTCCAGGATCGCCCCGGCCTCGGGCTCGGTCGCGGTGATATGTGCATGCGCCCACAGCAGAGGGCTCACCAGCATCAGGGTACATCCGGCGGCAAGCGCCAATCGCTTGGCGTTACGCCGGGACTGGCCGAGCGGCAGGGCAAGGGTCACGACACGCTTCATGTATTTCTCCTTTGCGATGATGGAATGCCCAATCGTGGAACGCCTCCGAGATGGGCTGGCGGCTTCCAGAATGCCGACGCCCCATCAGGACGGGTGCTTCTGTTGGTGGCCTCGACCCTGGCGCTTGTCGTCTTCATTTCCCTCGGGCTTCGCCGAGCCCTGGTGCGTCAGTCGCTGAGCTTGATCGAGCCGAGGGTGGTTGTCGAGGAATTCGCGATGCGGGTCCGGCAGTGCGTCCAGCGCTTGCAGCGTGCGACTCAGCACGTGGATGGCCGCCAGCACATCCTGGGTATTGCCGGTCTCGGAGATGGTGTGCATGTTGCGAATGGGGAAGCCGATGGAGGTGGCGGCACAGTCGATGGCGGCCAGCACGCCGGCCATACCGTCAGTGCCGGTATCGGCACCGACGATATCGCGCTGCATGGGAATGCCGTGCTCCCGGGCAGTGGTTTCGATGATGCGATTGAGCTGTTCGCTGGCAATCGCTCCCACCGCCATGGTGAAGCCCTTGCCCATCTCCAGCGGCTGCATGCGCCGATCGCCGATGCCGGGGGCGGCCACGTAATCGTGATTGACGTCGACCCCTATGATCACGTCGGGCTCCAGCTCGCCGGCCAGTACCCGGCTGCCGAAGCGGCCAATCTCTTCATAGCTGGCGATGGCGAACATGACACGTACCTTCTCCGTACCGCCGGCCTCGGCGATCAGCCGCGCCACCTCGGCGGTGACGAAGCAGCCCAGGCCATTGTCCAGGTAGGCGCCGTAGAAGGTGTCGGGGCTGAAGCCATGACGAATGGGACGGTCGAAGACGATCGAGTCGCCGGGCCGCACGCCGAGGTTGAGCACCTGCTGCTTCTTGTTCTCGCCGTGGATCTGCAGATCGAGATAGATCTGTTCCTTCTTGATGCCCTTGCGCCCTTCGCGCTGAGCCGGGTCGGAGAAGTGGATAGCGCCGAGCGCCTCTACCGTTCCCCCCTGGATAATGCGGTAGCGGCCCGGTTCCTCGGGATCCTCGCTGAACAGCTTGACCTCGTGGCCGATCAGCACGTTGGGCAGGAAGGAGTCGGTGTTGATCCATACCTTGCCGTCGTCGCCGATGCTGCGCACCTGCATGCGGATCTTGTCGGCGTGGCCGACGATCATCACCTTGAATAGCTCGTCGCGACCTGGGTGGGTATCCCAGACTACCCCGGCATGGCCCTTGAACTGGTGCAGGTGCCAGCTCTTGGGTGCAAAGCTCTCGAAGTGAGGCTCGAGCACGCCGTAGGTCATGGCGGCTTCCAGCCCCACGGGGCTTGGTGCATCCAGGATGCGCCGCATCAAGTCGAACTGCGCTTCCGGCATGGGCTCGGCCCAAGGCTTTTTGATTTCGCTCATCTCGTCTCATTTCCGATAGAAGGATCTCTTCAGGGTAGTCTGCCAAAAGCAGCGCAAATAAAAAGGCAAGGCTGCCAAGCCTTGCCTTCTTCGAGTCGTAACGCCAGACGGTACCCGTTGGAGCGCTGGCTGTGCCGACTCACTGACCCCAGGCGTCGCCCAAGGTCATGTCGCCTTCCACTTCGCTGTAGCGCTCTTCATCGTACTCTTGAGCGGACTCCTCGAGTTCGTCCTCGCCGTAGGCCTGACGGGTGACGAGCTGGTCGTCCTGGAGCTCCATTTCCGCCAGCGGCAGGGTAATGTCGCTACCGCCCATGCCCCACAGACCGCCCACGGTGATGACCACATGCAGTTCGCCGGTGTCGTTGTCGCGAACCACACTCTGAACGTCACCGAGCTCCTCATCCTCCTGGTTCACCACGGTCATGCCTTCGATCTCGCTGACCTGCATGTCGCGCAGGGCGTCGTCCAGTTGGCCGTCGGCCCCCATGGGATCGAGGTCGTCGCCTTGAGCCGTGCCGAGATCGTCGCCGGTGTCCATCTCGTCCGGCTGGTCCATGTCCGGCTCATCCATGTCCGGCTCGTCCATCAGGGTGTCATCGTTCTGGGGATCCATGGTGGTCTGCTCTTCTCCCACCGCGGCGTCGCCGTTCAAGCCGTTGTCGTCCTCGGCATTGTCCTGGGCCAGGGCGCCACCTGCCAGACCTGCTGAAATGGCACCGATAGCAATTGCCAGTAATGTCCTTTTCATAACACTCCCTCCTAGAGTCGACACAGGTAACCACCTCCTGAACATAGACGCTACGCCCACCAACCCACAGAAATCTTCAGAAAAATTTGGTAACTGCGCGTAGCCGCTTCGTTTCGCTCGGCCTGGTTGGCGGATATTCGACACAAAGAGAGGCAAGGCCTTGATGGCCTTGCCTTTTCCTGCAAGTCACAGCAGCTGCAGTGCTAGCGCTGCTCCATGGCTTCCGCCAGGGTCATGTCTCCATCCACTTCGCTGTAGCGATCCTCGTCATAGTCGGTGGCAAGGTCGTCGAGCTCGTCCTGGCCGATGATGTCCTGCAGCACCAGTTGCTCGCCTTCGAGGCGCATGTCGGCCAGCGGCAGGGCGACCTCGGAGCCACCGAAGATCCAGAAGCCACCCACCGAGAGGACGGCGTGAAGATCGCCGGCATCATCGTGACGCAACACGTTTTCGACCTGACCCAGGGTCTCGCCCTCCATGTTGATCACGGTCATGCCTTCTACCTCACTCGCCCGCAAAGACGCGATGGACGGATCCAGCTCGACTTCGCCCGGCCCCATCTCTTCGAAGCCCGCTTCCGGATCCTGCTGAGCGGCCTGACCGGCCTGCGCCGCATCCCCGTCTTCGGTCGCCTGTTCATCCTGCGCCGTGTCGGGCTCGTCGGTCGTGGCCTGGTCACCGGGATCGGCCTGGGTTTCGTCGTCACTTACATCCAGCTCCAGGTCGTCGTCCTCGGTAGCGGCTGCATCGCCGTTGGCATCGTCAGTGCCATTGGCGTCATCGTCACCGTTGGCTTCCTGGTCGTCATCCGCTGCCTCGGCATCGGCGGGTGCGTCGTCGTACAGCTCCTCGTAGTCCTCGGCGTCGTCACCTTCTTCAGGCAGATCGCCATCATCCGCCGTGACATCCGTCTCGGCGCCATTATCGTCCTGAGCGTTCGCGTTCTGTGCATTTTGGGGCTCGGCGGCCTGCTCCTCGCCCACGTTGCCGTTGTCATCGAGTTCGATGTCGTTTTCCTGCGCCAGGGTACCGCCGGCCAGTCCGGCAGAAATGGCGCCGATGGCAATCGCCAGTAATGTCCTTTTCATCGTACGTCCTCCTTGGTAGGCCCCCACACCGTCAAGATATGCAACGAGTTCTCCATGGCTCCAGAAACGCAGCGCAACGAAACGTTGGGATTCGGCAACTTGCGTACGCTTCGGGCAAATTCTCTCGGCAAGCGCATTCGAACACCGGGCTCATTCCTTGAGTTCGAACCGGTATCCGCCTGCCGAGACCGTGCCGCTCGCTGCGGTGCCGCGCCAGACGATGCGATACTCACCCGGCACCATACGGCCCGCTGGCACGGCCCGGTGACGCTCAGCCAAGGTATCCTGGCTGGTGTCGCCGAGTTCGACCATTCCCTCGGGCCCGGATACTGCAAACAGCGTCAAGCGCAGCGGCTCGTCGAGCCGTATCGTCAGTTCCTCGGGCGCCCGCTCGAGCCTTGCGCCATCTTCGGGAAACGTCTCCACCATCTCGGCCTGCGCCCAGAGCGGCGGGGCTCCGCCGAGCAGGGTGGCAATAGCGATAAAACTCCCGATGCGCCTGATACTTCCGACGCAAAAGGCCAAGCTTCTCATGTCTGCGGGTACACATAGCCGCTCCAGCCCTGCCCGGTGCCGAGATGCGTGGCCACGCCGACCACCTCGGGCCGATGCGTAGAGATGGCACTGCGCCCCTGCTGAGTCCCCAGGTGCGTGGCCACCATACGCTGAGGCGCTTCCTGGCGCGCCGGGATCCTCGGGCCGTCTGCCACCGACGAATCGGCCCAACGCTGCCCGCGTGAACCGGAGCGAAGCTGAGAGACGACCAACCACCCGAGACCGACACCGGTGACCAGCACCGGCAGGGGGTTCTCGCGGATCGCACGCTCCAGGTTGCGCAGAAAGCCCGCGCCGGCCCCATCACTGCGAGGCAGGTGGCGCTTGACGCTGCGCTTGATGCGAGGCGGAGATAAACGACTCTCCAGCTCGTGCAGAGTGTCGTCCAGATGAGCGCGGGAGCGACGAATCTCCTCTTCCAGTTCGTCGGCCCGATGTCGATGATAACGGCTCATGGCATGCCTCCTTGGCGTCACCGTTTCACTGTCTTCCCTTGTCCTTCAAGCTGGCTCCGAAGCGAGCAGGCGTCAAGTCGAGCTCGATGCCTGCCCATCCTTGCCGTTCTCGTTGCGTCGCAGCCCCAGGTAGAGCCCGGCACACATTAGCAGCAGGATCACCACGAAAGGCAGCCCCGAGATGGTCGCCACCGCCTGCAGCGCCTCCAGCCCGCCTGCGGTGAGCAGAACGGCTGCCACCACACCTTCCAGGATGGCCCAGAACACCCTTGTGGTCCTGGGTGGGTGGGGGTCGCCGCCGGAGGTGATGATGTCGATGATCAGGGAGCCGGAATCCGACGAGGTGATGAAGAAGATCGCCACCGTGGCAATCATCAGGGTCATGCTGGTGGTGACGACCCACTCGGGCAGTTGGAAGTGGTCGAGGAACAGGAAGAACGCCAGCTCGGGCTCGTCCTCGACGATGTCGACCAGCCCGGCCGCCTCGAACAGCTCGCGATAGAGCGCCGAGCCGCCCATCACCGTGAGCCACAGCACCGAGGTGAGCGTGGGCACCAGCAGCACGCCGAGCAAATACTGGCGCAAAGTGCGACCACGCGAAACGCGGGCGATGAACAGGCCGACGAAGGGCGACCAGGAGATCCACCAGGCGAAGTAGAACAGGGTCCACTCGTTCTGCCAGCTCTCGGCATCGGGCGGATTGAAGGCCTCGGTGAAGGTGCCCCGACTGGGAATCTCGTTGATGTAGTTGCCAAAGCTCTGCAGCATCGAGTTGAGAATGAACTGGGTGGGGCCGAACAACAGCACATAGACCACCAGGGCGGCGCCGATGAGCATCGCCAGCTTCGACAGCTGCTGAATACCCTTGGCCAGGCCGGAGAGCACCGATAACAGCGCTACCGTGGTGATGCCGGCGATCAGTGCGATCTGCACGCCGATGTTGTCGGGTATGCCATAGGCGTGCCCCAGCCCGGTGTTGATCTGGCGCACGCCCAGGCCCAGCGACACGGCCACGCCGATCAGCGTACCGGTAGCAGCCATGGCATCGATACCGTTGCCGATCGGACCTTCCACGCGCTTGCTACCCAGCAACGGCATGAACGCCGAGCGAATGGTCAACGGCAGGCCTCGATTGAAGCAGAAGTAGCACAGCGACAACCCCACCAGACCGTACATCGACCAGCCATGCAGTCCCCAGTGGAAATAGCTGTGCACCAGCGCGTCGCTCGCCGCCTGCTCGGTTTCGGCCTCGCCGAAGGGCGGGTCGGCGAAGAAGGTGACCGGCTCGGCCACGCCGTAGAACAGCAGGCCCACCCCGGTACCGGCGGCGAACAGCATCGAGAACCAGCCCCAGGTGGAGAACTCGGGGCGTTCGTCCTCGCCGCCGAGCCTGACGTTGCCGTAGCGGCTGAAAATCAGATAGAGCGCCAGGATCAGAAAGGCGTTCATCGCCAGCAGGTAGAACCAGCCGAGATTTTCGGAGATGGCGTCCTGTACCGCCCCGGCGCCGGCCTCGAGACGTTCTGGCATGGCGACCCCGAAGGCCACCAGGGTCAGGATGAGCGTGGCAGAGGTGAGGAAAACGGCGCGATGTACGGGCACGCCGAGCAAGTTGTGACGCTTGGAACTTCCGTAGCGGTCGGAATCGGAGCGAGTCGGCATATCCCTTGCCTCCTGCGAAGCGCGCTTGCACGCGCCAAATACGTGGCTTCCATGCGCTGCTTTGGCATGAACCTTAAGCAAACGATAGCAGCCGTGAGCGGCGGGGAGGTTGCGAAATGCAAATCGAGGTACGGCAACTCCCGGCCCGAGAGGATATGCTGAAGGTATCGATTCCTGGCTTGTCGAGCATCGTCATGTCCGACTTGAACTCACGACGCCGCCCGCGCGGCGGCCGTTGGCTGCCCCGCCTTGCCTGGTTCAGTCTGCTGGTGCTGCTGCTGGCCGCCCTGTTGCTGGCCGGCGCCGGGCCGGCCTATCGCCTGGAGCTGCTGCCCCTGGGCAGTGCCTTCGACATGCTGCGCCGTGGCGTCTATCTATCCGCTGGCGCCGCAACCCTGGGGCTGCTGGCGCTGATCGCGGCGACCTTCTGCCGGCGCCTGCAGCCGGCGCTGATCGGCGGACTGGTGGTGGTCGCCACCGCCGCCATGCTTGCCGTACCCTGGCTGCACTGGCAGCGTGCCCAGACGGCCCCGCCGATACACGACATCACCACCGATACCGAGAACCCACCCGCCTTCGAAACCTTGGCGGCAGCCCGCGAGGCCGCCCCCAACGCCGTGGAGTACCCGGGCGAGTCGGTGGCCCGCCAGCAGCGTGAGGCCTACCCCGACATCCAGCCGATGATCCTCGACGCACCGCTCAATTTGGCACGGGACGTCGCCGAAGCCGCAGCGCTGGACATGGGCTGGCAGTTGGCACACAACTCCCTGACCCGCATCGAAGCCACCGATACCACCACCTGGTTCGGCTTCACTGACGATATCGTCATCCGTCTCAGCGAAGACGACGACCGCGTGCGCCTCGACGTTCGCTCGGCTTCACGTATGGGACGCAGCGACGTAGGCGCCAATGCGGCACGCATCCGCGCCTACTTCGAGGCCGTCGAGCGCCGCCTCGACTGAGTTCGAAAGCCGCCCCGCAACGAGCGCGGAGCGGCCCTTGGCAAGCGCGATCAGTTCGCCGGTGGCAGTGCCTCGATGGTGCGTAACGCCTCGTCGACGATACCCTGGCGCTTGGGCAGGTCGGCCATGCGATTGGGAGTTTCCATGTTGAGAGCGAAGAACACCGGGCCGTTGGGGCGCTCCACCCAGCCTACCCACCAGCCGAGCTGGCCGCTCCAGCCAGTCTTGCCGCGCACTATCCAGTCGCTGCCGGCAGCGGTGATCATCAGATCCTTGACCAGACGCTGGTCGGCCTCATCAAAGGGCAGCTCGTTCCGGTAGAGACGCTCGAGGAATTCGATCTGCTCCGCGGCGGAAATTTCCAGCATGCCTCCATTGAGCCAGAAGTTCTCCAGATCGTCACCGATCTCGGCATTGCCATAGTCGACGGCTTCCAGATAGTGGCGTTCACGCTCCTCGCCTATTTCGCGGGCGAACTGCTGGTACAGCCACACCACAGAGCTACGCATGCCCGAACGCAGGTCCTGATCGGCATTCCACTGGGAAATGCTGCGCTCGACGCCGTCCCAGGCAAAGACCTGGAACTCATCCTCCGCCGCGCCGACATCCAGAGCGAACAGAGTGTGGGGAATCTTGAACGTGGAAGCCGGCACGAAACGCTCCCTGGCCCGCTCGCCGTCGTGTACCAGCGTCGTGGTGCTACCGTCGCGCTTGTCGACCACCAACAGGGTGCCGCTGGCTTCGTTGGCACGGAATATCTCGCTCCAGTCGCTGCGCTCCTGCCAGGCATCGGCCAGCGCGCCGGCCGGCACCAGCGCAAAAGCTAGCGCGCCCGCCATGAATGTTTTGAGGGCTTTTTTCTTGCTGATCATGGTTCCGTCCGCTTGTCGTAGGGTTCTCTTGGGGAAGTCGACGCGTCGCAACGCAGAGTAGCGGTCGGCTGGCGAGAGGTTCAAACCATGATATCTTGCACGAGCCATAAACTGAGCTTGGGCATATGACGAGACCTTACCTGCCGCTCAACGCCCTGCGCGCCTTCGAGGCGGCGGCACGCCATCTGAGCTTCACCCACGCCGCCGACGAACTGAACGTGACCCAGGCAGCCGTGAGTCATCAGGTCAAGCTATTAGAAGAACGCCTGGGAGTGGCACTCTTCAAGCGCTTGCCGCGGGGATTGATGATCACCGCCGAGGGCGAAGCCCTGCTGCCAGTGATGCGGGAGTCCTTCGACCGCATGGCGGACATGCTGGAGCGGCTCGAAGGCGGCAGGGTACGCGACATTCTCCATGTCGGTGCGGTAGGTACCTTTGCGGTGGGCTGGCTGCTGCCACGCCTGGCGCGCTTCCAGGCCCGGCACCCGCTGATCGAAGTTCGAATCTCGACCCATAACAATCGGGTGGACATGACCAGTGAAGGACTGGACTACGCCATTCGCTTCGGCGATGGGGCCTGGCACGGGCTCGAGGCTCAGCGGCTCTTCGATGCCCCCCACTCTGCTTTATGTACGCCGCGCCTGGCGGAAGCGCTCAGGGCGCCGTCGGACCTGTTCCGCCAGACCCTGCTGCGCTCTTATCGCGAGAGCGAATGGAGCCACTGGTTCGCCGCCGCGGGCATCTCCCGCCCGCCCGCGCGACCCTGTGGCATCACCTTCGACTCGTCGCTGGCCATGATGGAAGCCGCCGTACAGGGGGTGGGGGTGGCCCTCGCGCCACCGCGTATGTTTGCCCGCCAGCTGAGCAGCAACCAGGTCGTGCAGCCCTTCGACATTCATGCCGCGCTAGGCAGCTATTGGCTGACGCGCCTCAAGTCACGCAAGCCCAGCGCGGCCATGGCGAATTTCGCCAACTGGCTGTTCGAAGAGGTACGCTTGGCCTACGGCAGCGAGGTCTAGCCTACGTTGCAGCTCCCCCACCAATCACCGCAGGAAGCCGACATGCTGCGACTCTCCAATAGCGTGGAACTGGCCGACCACGAGATCGAGCTCAGTCAGATACGCGCCCAAGGCGCAGGCGGCCAGAACGTCAACAAGGTGGCCTCCGCAGTGCATCTGCGCTTCGACATTCCTGCTTCCAGCCTGCCTCCCTTCTACAAGGAGCGGCTGCTGGCGCTCTCCGACAGCCGTATCACCAAGGAAGGCGTGGTGGTGATCAAGGCGCAGAGCTTTCGCACCTTCGAGCAGAACCGCGAAGACGCCCTGGAGCGGCTCAAGGCGCTGATCCAGGAAGCGGTGAAGACGCGCAAGGCGCGCAAACCAACCAAGCCGAGCCGCGCCTCGAAGCAGAAGCGCATGGACAAGAAGACGAAGAAGGGGCAGACCAAGGCGCTGCGCGGCAAGCCAAAACTGTAGGGAACAAATGGCTGCTAACCTTTAGCCTAAACGCCGTGCAAGGAGCCACCATGCCGTCGAGAAGAGTCTCGCGCCCGCTGAGCCCCGGGCTGGAGCGCCTGCACCTGATCTGGGACCTGCTGATCATCGTGCTGGTGGTGGTCAACCTGGCGTTGCTGCTGTTCGACGCCCTGTTCCTGCTCGGCCCGCTCAACGCTGCCTTTGCCGCCGTCGCCCCGGGGCTGCACGGCGCCTACGACCGGCATATCCACGAGAATTTCGTCGAGATCGATCTGATCTTCGTCGCCATCTTCGTGCTCGACGTGCTGCTGGGCTGGGCGGTGGCCATCGCCGAGCGACGCTACCACCGTTGGTTCTTCTACCCGTTCGTGCACTGGTACGACGTGCTGGGCTGTATCCCGGTGGGCGGCTTCCGCCTGTTGCGCATCCTGCGCGTGATCTCGCTGCTGGCCCGTCTGCACCGACTAGGGTTGATCGACGTGCGCCGCTGGCGGCTCTACGCCGTTTACACCAAGTACTACGAAATCTTCTTCGAGGAGCTCTCCGATCGCGTGGCGATCCGCCTACTGGGCAACATGCAGGAGCAGATCCGCTCCAACGATTCGCTCTCCACGCGGGTCGTCGACCAGGTGGTGATGCCGCGCAAGCAGCAGCTGATTCACGAGCTCACACGCAGACTGGAAGAGATGACCGGCAACGCCTACGCGCGCAACCGCGACGATACGATGCGCTACGTCAGCTCGCTGGTGAGCCGTACGGTGGCGGAGAGTCAGGAAGTGAGGCGCCTGCGACGCCTGCCGATGGGCGATCTCGTCGCCCGCAGCATGGAGGCGAGCATGAGCGATCTGGCCTGTCGTCTGGTGCATGAGGCCATGGAAGGACTGCGCTCGCCGGAGTTCACCGCCTTGGTGGAACGCTTGGCCGACAGCAGCTTCGACACCTGGCTGCAGGTCGACGAGCACACCGATCGGGTGACCGAACAGGTGCTCGTCGACATGCTCGAACTGGTCAAGGAGCAGATCGCCGTGAAACAGTGGCGACGCCGCTACGACTGATGCCGGCTGGCCAGGATATGGTGCACCCCACCGCAATCCACCATCGGGTCATCGCAATTGACCACGATCTCCGAGCGCGCCAGCACGTAGCTCTTGCCGGTGATGGTGTTCTCCACCACTTGGTGCTTGCCGCCAGCCTCACGCGCTTCGATGAACTGACCGATGAAGCCGGTTTCGCGCAGCGAGACGGTTTCCAGCCGGTCGCCGGGCTTGATGGTGCCCTCGTAGTGCATCAGCGCCAGTCGCGCCGAGGTACCGGTACCGGTGGTGCTACGACAGATCACGCCGGGGTGCACGTAGGTCGTCGAGCGCGAGCGGTAGAAGTCGTCGGCGATCTGCTCCACCGGCCCCATGAAGTGCAGAAACGGCAATGGACCGACGTCGCCCAGGGTGTAGTGGGAGAAGCCGCTGCGCGCCTGGATCGCCTCGACGATGCGGTGGGCGCATTCGGCCAGCGCCCGCTCTTCCTCCCGCTTGAGCGAGAAGCCGAGCTCGGCTGCATCCACCAGGGCGTAGAAGCCGCCGCTGTAGGCGATGCTGTAGGTCACATCGCCCACCTCGGGCACGTGGATGGTGGCCCGGTGGGTGTCGATGTAACTCGGCAAACCACCGCAGGTGATCGCCTCCACCACGCCGTTCTCGACCCGCGCTTCGATCTGCACCAACCCGGCGGGAGACTCCAGCGTGAAGTGCTGGATGCCCTCGCGCTTGGGGACCAGCCCGGTTTCGAGCAGCGCCGTGGCGGTACAGATGGTGTTGGAGCCGGAATAGATGGGGTAGCCCATCACCTCCATGATGATGTAGCCCATCTGCGCCCGGGAGTCGCAGGCGGGCACGATCAGGTCCACCGACATCTCGGGAATGCCGTAGGGCTCGCCCAGCAGCAGCTTGCGCAGGCCGTCGGCATCGTTCTCCAGGTACTCCATCTGCTGGCGCACGGTATCGCCGGGCAGCGGATCGATGCCGCCGATCACGATCCGGCTGACGTCGCCGCCGGCATGGGTGTCGAGCAGTTGCAGAGTCAGTTCGTGGCTCATGCCTTTTCCTCGAGCGCAAAGGGAGCGCCATGCTCGGCCCACTGGGCGTCGGGCACGACGACGATCTTGCCCAGGTAGTTGCTGCCGCGGTTGACAAAGTAGCGCTCCGCCTCATGCAGCTCGGAGAGCTTGAAGGCAGCGTGCAGCACTGGCTTGAGCTCACCCGTGCGAATCCACTTGACCAACTGCTCGGCCTCCTCACGGGTACCGTGGGAGACGCCGAAGATCTGCACCTGGTAGAGGTAGATCCGCGTCCACATGATCTCGCTGAGATTGCCGCCGCTGGCCCCGGCGATGGAGAGCCGCGGGTAGGTGGTGCGCGCCTTCATGTCGCCGATCATGGTGTCGATGAACAGATCGGTCATCTCGCCGCCGACCAGGTCCATTACCGCATCGATGGGCGCCCCACCGGTGGCCTTGAGCACGCGCTCGACGAAGGTGGAGAGATCGCCGCGGTCGATCACCGCCTCGGCACCCAGTGTCAGCAGCGCCTCAGCCTTGTCGGGCTGGCTCACGGCATAGGGAATCGCGCCGACGATGCGGCACATCTGGATCAGCGCGGCACCCACGCCGCCGCTGGCCCCGCTGACCAACACCCTCTCCCCCGCCGCGACCCTGGCCGAGGTCATCATGTGGTAGCCGGTCTGGTAGGAGCACATGCCCATGGCCGCCAGCTCGGCGTCGGCGAGTTCCGGGTTTGGCACGTGATGGAACTGATCCGACGGCACGGCGATGTACTCGGCGTAGCCGCCGTCGGCGCCGTGGCCGTAGTAGTCCGGCGTCAGGTTGATGTCGCGACGCTCGTCGGCATAGAGATTGAAGTCGAGCAGGCCGCGCTCGCCGATGCGCGAGGCATCGACACCCTCGCCCACCGCCACCACGCGGCCGGCCACGTCGGCGCCCTGGATACGTGGGAAGGTCAGGGTCGGCTCGCCGCCCATGGCGAAGGAGGTCACCTCGCCCTTGTCCTTGGTCGGGTAGAGCCCTTCCCTGGCCTTACGGTCGGTGTTGTTCTTGGCCGTGGCGGTGACCTGCACCAGCACCGCCCCCGGCCCGGGACGCGGCGTGGCGACGTCACTGCGATACACCAGCTTGTCGATATCGCCGTGGCCGGTCAGGACCATGGCGTGCATGGTGGCTGGAATGGTCGAGCGGTTCTCCATGGGCACGAGGGTCCTCCTGTCAGCGTGATGAGAGCGTTCGGTCTCGACAGCCGGGCGTCTACCCACCTCCCCTCGGTTTTCCCGATTCAAGGCAATGACATGCCGAACAGCCAGCGCATGAAGCGCCGACCGCGTGTCATCGAGCAGGGGAAACGAATGAGGTGGGGCAGCCTGTTCGGCGTGTCGATATGGGGCAGATTGAATCATGCCCTGCCCCGCACTGCATACCGCTGAACCCGTGGATTTTTTTCTGTTTTGAGCGGTACCGAGTGGGTGTTCTTTCTTCACCTGGGTAACGGGCCCAAGCGACTCCACCTATGCTAAGGCGAGCTGAACAATAGCTCGCTATCCTTACGCTCAAGGAGTGACCTCAGGTGAAGGAGACACCGATGAACTACTGGCTGATCGTCAACAAGGCCGCCGGCGATGGCCGCCAGGGCGAGTCGTACTGGCGGGGCTATCTTCAGGCGGCGGGTATCGAGGAACTGCACGTCCGCGGGCTCAGCGAAACCGAGTGGGAGCAGGAGGTGGCCCCCGGCGACCGCGTGCTGGTGGCCGGGGGCGATGGCTCGGTAAACCGGGTAGTACCGGTTTGCATCGAACGAGAGGCCACTCTGGGCGTGCTGCCCTCCGGTACGGCCAACGATTTCGCCCGCAACCTGGGGTTGCCTGACGACCCGCTGGAGCTGTGCAGGCTGATGGCCTCGCAGCAGAGCCTGGAGGTCGATGTCGCCTGGCTAAACGGCACGGCCTTTCTCAATGTCGCACATATCGGCCTTGGCACGCTGCCTTCCCGCACGGCCTCCCAGCAGCAGAAGCGCCACCTGGGCCGGTTCAGCTACCTGCTGACGCTGGCGCAGCGGCTCGGCATGCAGCGCGGCATCCATGGCCGCATCGAGTGCGACGATCGCACCGTCGAGGGGCCGTGGCTCACCATTGCCATTGCCTCGGGTGCCTATTTCGGCGGCGGGCATGAGATAGCCGAGGCCAGTATCGACGATGGCATGCTGAACGTAGTGGCGGTTCGGCACCACTCATGGCTGCGCGTGCTGCTGGCTTTCCTTGTCACCAAGCTGCTGAGACAGACGCCCCGCTCGAATGAAACCGTGGTCTATTTCCAATCGCCTCAGTGCCATATTCAGCTGCGCCATGACCACACGGTCACAGCCGATGGCGAAACTCTGGGGCGCATGGCCAACATTTCGGCCTTTACACGACCCGGTGTCCTCAAGGTGATGGGCAACCGCCTGGTCTCGGGCCGACCGGAAGCCGCCCCCGCCGTCCACTACACACCCAACGATGCCTCACCCATGGCGCGCCCGAGCCCCAAGTCGTTCTGACGCAGGCCGGCGTAGCTCGCTAGGCTTTGTACGAAAAGTCGGCGAGCGATGGCCAGACAAGGCAAAAATCGGCGAAAAGACGGAGTTTACGGGGTGTAAATGAGTACTTTGAGCCGATTTTTAACGCCGTATGGGCGAGCGCAGACAGTTTTCGTGCAGAGCCTTGTGTCTCTCCGGGCTTGTTGATTAGCTACCAGCAGGCCTTGGCATCAGGGTGAGCATCCGCAGAGCCTGAGGCGCTACAGCCTGGGACTTAGATTATGCCCCCTGATGCCT
>NZ_JABFTV010000006.1 GCF_021404405.1 Billgrantia aerodenitrificans | reverse complement strand
TTGGGGGCGGCAATGCGTAAGCTGATCCATATCGCTTACGGGGTCCTCAAGACGCAAACCGAATATCGGCCACAAACCGCCTGATGGGGCATTTGTGGCCGGTTAGGAGAGATGGTATCTAGCCGTCGGCCCTCACGGAGGTGCTGGGCATGACCATCAGCGCCAGGGCCTCCAGGGTACCGGGGTCCTGCTCACGGATTCGATTGGCGATGCTGCGCTGGAAGAAGTAGACCATCCTGTGGCGGCTTCGCCCCGGATAGAGGCAGGCATCGCCGGGTAGGATCGGGGTGGTCTCGATGAGCGACTCATCGGCCAGCAGAGCTTCCACGTTACCGTCGCTGTACAGACGCCAGCCGAACACTTGCTTCAGCTGCCAGGGGCGATCGTCATCATCGATGCAAAGGGCGTGGGTGCCTTGAGTATCGGGAATCTGCTGGATGAGGGTGATGTCGCGCGTCTCTTCGTAATCGAAGTAGGCGGCGGCGTGTTCCAGCTCACAGGCCTTGTGAGGTGGGGGGTATTCGAGCAGCTCTTCGGTTTCGGGATCGCGATAGCCGACGAAACGGCCGTGTTCCGCATCGTCGAGCTGATGGCAGGAGGTCAACGTCTCCATCCAGGGCACCAGGCCCACGACATCGCCATCTTCACGCAGACCCCAGGCCAGAATGGGCATGCCGTAGAGGGAGTCAGGGTCCGAGGCCAGGCTGTAGACCATTTCAAGGCCGTCCAGCTCGGGGGAGAGGCGCACCAGGCGTCGCTTGGCCTGGAGCTTCTGGCGCATCGTTTCCAGGTCGATGACCCGGGCAGGGCGGGGTGACAGTGTCATACCCATGTTCCTCCCTCCAGATTCTGCATGGGCCGAGCGGCAAGGTCACGGCTACGGCAAGGCTGACGGGATCGACTCCTACCTTCTCGCAATCACCAATATCACAGAGTTGGCATCCAAGTTAAGCCTGTCGGCACCTTTTTCGTGCAGGCCCGGGGTTCACGTGCATCGCCTGGCCAGGGCCTGCCAATGCTGCAGATGCTCGTTGCGTGCCTGGCGCAGGGCAGGCAGGGGGGCCTCGGGGTTCTCCAGCGAGAGCCAGGCATGGCGATAGTCATCGACCGCTTCGGGCGGGGGAACATGGCTTGCGAACAGGCCGTCGATCGCTTCGAGCCAGCGCGTCGCCAGGCTCTCCAACCGGTCCAGCCAGGCGAATGCCGCCATGTCGGCCATCTCTTCGCTCAGCACATCGACAGGAGAGGCAAGCGCGGTACAACCACGCTGCGACCGGAGATTGGCGGCAAGCAGCTCGTTCGCTTCGGTCAGGCGTCTTTCGGCAAGCACCAGGGCGCGCAGCAGTTCGGCGGTCAGGGGACGGCTGCGCAGTGAGTTGAGGTGGTTCTCCAGCGTACTCGACTGATGCTGCCATTCGGGATTGAACTGATTGAGGGTGGCTTGATGCAGCCAGGAGAGGGCTTCGAATTGCGCCTCGATGCCGCGCGTATCGTCCGGTGCCAGGGGGGAACTGGCGCGGGAGAAGCTGCGCACCCACTCTTCGGAATCGAACAGGCTGTTCCAGCTCACCTTTGGCAACTGCTCGGTCTTGATCAGCGTGAGCCGTTCGAGGCGCTCGCGGTTGGCGTTCGACAAGCTGTCAGGCACGTCGCTGTGCCAGCAGGCATGCAGGCGTCGCCACAGTTCCAGTTCGTATATCCATTGCTGACTGGGCGGTGCCACGCGCCCGAGCTGGTTATTGCGTGCGGCGACCAACTGGGTGATATGGCATTCGCGCAAGGCATAGACGTTGAGCATGCCCTCGCGGGTTTCGGCAACCTCGAAGAGGCGCTCATCGCGTTCGGGAAAGGCGCCAATGTTGGGTGGCGCCGTCCTATCCGGCGCCGGCTGTCCCAGGGCTTCGGCGAGCGCTCTCTGGTACTCGATGAGCTTGGCATCACCCTGCTCAGCGCTGCCGCAGCCTGCCATCAGCCCTGCCATCATGCCGGCCGTCAGATGGCGTTTCGCTTCAGTCCAGCGGTATCTCCTGCTTGCCATGCGCGACTCCCTTGGCCCTGCGCCGCAGCCGCTCGCCGAGCAGCAGCGCCGCCACGGTGAGCCCTGCGATCAGGCCGATCCAGTAGCCATGCACCCCCAGCGGTTCGTTCCAGCCAGGCAGGCCTCGGGTACCCAGCCAGTGGCCGCCGGCCAGCCCCACCGCCCAGTAGGCGAACAGGGTGATGACCATGACGATTCGGGTGTCCTTGTAGCCCCTCAGGGCGCCGGCTAGGTTGACCTGCAGTGAGTCGGACACCTGATAGAGCATGGCCAGCAGAACCAGCGACAGGGCCAGGCGTTGCACGGCCGTATCGTGAGTGTAGAGGGCCATGACCGGCTCTGCCGTGAACCACAGCAAGGCGCTGTTGAGCAGTGCGATCAGCACCGAGACCAGTATGCCGTTCCAGGCCACCATGCGTGCCCGTTCGAGTTTGCCCTGGCCCAGGATGTTGCCGACCCTGACGGTCAGCGCCATGCTCAGGGCCAGCGGCAGCATGAACAGGATCGAGGTGTAGTTCAACGCGACCTGGTGTGCCGCCACCGTCACTTCACCCAGGCTGGCGATGAACAGCGAGATCAGTGTGAACAATGTCACCTCGACGAAGATCGCCACGCCGATGGGCACACCCACGTAGAGCAGCTCGCCGATCAGACGCAAGCGGGGCGGGGTGGGCGAGTGCCACAGCGAGACGTTGCCGTAGGCCCGCGAGCGTCGCGTGTAGGCGATCATGGTCAGGCACATGACCCACATGGAGAGGGCTGTGGCGATACCGCAGCCCAGCGCGCCCAGCGCCGGCAGGCCTTGCATCCAACCGGGCAGCCAGTCGCCGAAAAGCGCCGTGAGCCCGTCGCCGCCGTAGATCAGCACGTAGTTGCTGGGAATGTTCACCCCGAGCCCTACCAGGCTGATCCACAGCGAGGGGCGGGTGTGGTTCATGCCGTCGGAGAAGGCACGCAGTGCCTGGAACAGCGCGACCCCCGGCATGCCGAAAGCCACGGCCGAGAGATAGGCTGCCGAGCGGCGTGCCACCTCCGGGGGAACGTCCATTACACGGAAGATCGGCATCACCGTGAACCACAGCAGCAGGGCCGCCACCACGCCCAGGGCGAGGGCCACCCACAGCGCCTGATGCACGCTGGGGCGGATGCGCTCCGTGGTGCCGGCGCCGAGCAGTTGGGCGACGATGGGCGTCAGCCCCATCAAGGTGCCGGTCATGAATAGCATCAGCGGCAGCCACAGACTGGAGCCCACCGAGACTGCGGCCAGGTCGGTGGCGCTGAGCCGCCCCGTCATCATCACGTCGGCCACACTCATGCCGGCCTGGGCCAACTGGGCGCCACAGATGGGCAGGGCAAGACGCATCAACGGCCGCGTTTCCGTGCGGCTGACGCCTAGCAGGTTGGAGAAGAACGTTGCCAAGGCAGAAGGCTCCATGCGTGTCGAAAGCCTGACCAATGCGTCAGGAGAACCGAATATGTTAGCAATATCCGGTGAATTTCGCTGCGTGGTCGACTCGCCTATACTGTCCCGCCGCTCAGCCACACAGGAAGCCAGCGTGACGCATCGCCTCGAGGACGTGATCGCCCTGTTCGACGGGCTCTTCCGGGATAGCTTCGACACCCGCCTGCTGCGTGGCGGCGACGAGCCGCTCTATCTGCCTGCCGATACGGACTGCCCCTGGCACCGGGTCATCTTCGCTCGCGGCTTCTATGCCAGCGCCCTGCACGAGATCAGCCACTGGTGCATCGCCGGCGAGCGGCGCCGCCAGTTGGAGGACTACGGCTACTGGTACCTGCCCGATGGTCGTGATGCCGAGCAGCAGCGCCGCTTCGAGGCGGCGGAAGTGGCGCCTCAGGCGTTGGAAATGCTCTTTTCACGTGCCTGTGGGCTGCGCTTTCACGTTAGCGTCGACAACCTGGGCGGAGACACGGACGTCGACCGTGACGCCTTCGCGGCCCGTGTCACGGCCCGCGCGGCGCGCTACGAGCGTGAGGGGTTCCCCGCCCGGGCGGCGGCCTTTCATGCCGCGCTGCAGGCCTTCTACCAGCAGGGGCTCTCTCTCGAGAGTGCCGTTGCCAGCGGCCTCGATGTCCTGGCTCAGGCAGTACCGGCTGACTCCCACGCCTGCCTGCCGAGCTGAAGCAGCGGCTCGAGAGCGGGCATGGCCTGCCGCGCCGGATAAGCCACGCCGACGGTCTGGCGAATGTCGAGGCCGCTGAGAGGCCGGCACTGCACGTCCGGATGGATGAGGATTTCCGGCCAGGCCGGTACCAGCGAAGCACCGACGCCGGCCGCTACCAGCCCCAGGGTGTATTCGATGGTGCGCAGGCGCGCACGAACCTGACAGCGTACGCCGCCATCGCTCAACGCCGACGCCAACTGTTCCATGGCGGCACAGGGCTGTCGCCAGATGAACGGAAGACCGTCGAGGTCGCTCAGCGATACGGACCCCTTCAAGCCCAGAGGATGGCCGCCGGGCAGCGCCAGCAGATAGCTGTCGTGCCAGATGGGTTGAAATGCCTCGCCAGCTGCCAGGTCCTGTTCGCCGATGATGCGGGCGTCGCAGCGCTCCTCGGGATTGACCAGGGTCAGCGCCAGGTTGTCGCCCTGACCGATGTACTCCTTGAGCAGTGCCGTCATGCGGTTGGCCCCGAGCGAGCGCATCAGGCCCAGGCGTACCGGCGTTGCGGGCGCCGGCGTGCGGAACAGACGGTCGATGGCGTTGAGGTCTTCGCTGACCTGACGCGCCAGCGGGTAGAGCCGGTGGCCCTCCTCGGTCGGCGTTATACCGCGCCGATGACGCTCGAACAGTAGCGTGCCCAGGCGCTCTTCCAGTTGCACCAGCGCCGTCGAGATCGAGGGTTGCGCCACGTGGCAGCGTCGGGCGGCGGCGCTGATCGAGCCGCCCTCATAGGCGGCAATGAAGTAGCGCAGGCTGCGAACATCCATAGGTGGGGCCTATATCTGGGGCAGGATATCGATATTATCTCTTTGTCTGCCGGGCGCGCTAGGCTAGAGACATCTACCCTCCTTGCCTGGAGCCAGCATGGTGCTCGAACCCCTACCCCAAGAGCAGCGTTTCTTCACCGCCCTGCGCAGCGGCGACTGGCCGACACCGGATCGCGACTGGTCGCTAGAGGAGGTCGGGCTCTCTGCGGCGGATCTAGCCGAGCTGTTCGAAACCCAACTGATGAGTCGCCACCTGGACCTGCATGCCCGGCGCCTGCAGGCCCGCGGCGAAGCCTTCTACACCATCGGCAGCGCCGGTCACGAGGGCAATGCCGCCATCGCCCGCGCCTTTCGCGCTACCGATCCTGCCTTTCTGCACTATCGCGACGCGGCTTTTCTGATCCAGCGCAGTCGCGGTGTGCCGGGGCAGACGCCGCTGTGGGATCTGCTGCTGAGCTTCGCCGCCTCGGCGGATGACCCGATCTCCGGCGGGCGGCACAAGGTACTGGGCTCGAAATCGCTGCATGTCCCACCCCAGACCAGCACCATCGCCTCGCACCTACCCAAGGCCGTGGGGGCCGCCTACAGCTTCGGGCTGTGGCGGCGGCTGGGCGGTGTCGGCGAGTGGCCGGCCGACGGTGTGGCGATCTGTAGCTTCGGCGACGCCTCGTTCAACCACTCCACCGCCCAGGGCGCGCTCAACGCTGCCGGCTGGGCCGCCTACCAGGGGGCACCGCTGCCGCTGGTGATGGTATGCGAGGACAACGGCATCGGCATCTCCACGCCCACGCCCAACGGCTGGATCGAGGCCAGCATGCGCTCGCGCCCCGGCTTTCACTACCTGGCCTGCGACGGACTCGACCTGCTCGATACCTGGCGAGCGGCGAGGGAAGCCGAACGCATCGCCCGGCTTCGCAAGCAGCCGGTATTCCTGCACATGCGCTGCGTGCGGCTCTACGGCCATGCCGGCTCCGACGCGCAGCAGGCCTACCTCTCTCCCACGCGGATCAAGTCCGACGAGGCCCGCGACCCGCTGCTGGTCACGGCGGGGCTTCTCGAACGCCACGGCGTGCTCGGGCGCGATGCCATCGCCGCGCTCTACCGCTCGGTGGCCGAGCGGGTCGCGCATGTCGCCGAGGAGGCGATCTGTCGGCCCAAACTGGAGACGGCCGCTCAGGTCATGGCCAGCATCGTGCCGCCGCCGCGGGCTGGCCGTGAACGGCCATGGCAGGGTGAGGTGGAGCCCACGCCGGCGCCCATGGCCAAGCTGCTGAATCAAGCGCTTGCCCGTCTGATGGAGAGCCATCCGCATCTGGTGATGGCGGGCGAGGACATCGGCCGCAAGGGCGGCGTCTATGGCGTCACCCAGCGTCTGCAGGCCCAGTTCGGGCCGCATCGGGTGATCGACACCCTGCTTGACGAGCAGAGCATCCTCGGGCTCGGCATCGGGCTGGGGCAGAACGGCCTGGTACCGATTCTCGAGATCCAGTTCCTGGCTTACCTGCACAACGCCGAGGATCAGCTGCGCGGCGAGGCGGCCACGCTCAGCTTCTTCTCCAACGGCCAGTACACCAACCCCATGGTGGTGCGTATCGCCGGGCTCGGCTACCAGAAGGGCTTCGGCGGCCACTTCCACAACGACAACGCCATTGCCGTGCTGCGCGACATCCCCGGCCTGCTGGTGGCCTGCCCGTCGAACGCCGCCGATGCCGTGGGCCTGCTGCAGGAGGCGGTGCGCCTGGCCGACGAGGAGCAGCGGGTAGTGGTGGTGATCGAGCCCATCGCGCTCTACCACACCCGCGACCTGCATGAAGAGGGCGATCAGCAGTGGTGCTTCGCCGACCCCGGGCCCGGGCATCGCCTGGTGCAAGGGGTGCTCGGCCAGTGGGGCGAGGGGAGCGAACTCGCCATCGTCACCTACGGCAACGGGGTTTACCTCTCGCGTCAGGCTGCGGCAAGGCTGGAGGCCCAGGGCGTGCGCCTGCGCATCGTCGACCTGCGCTGGCTCACCGCCATCGACCATGATGCCGTGTACCGCCACGTCGCCGAGTGCGACCAGGTGCTGGTGGTGGACGAGTGCCGGCGCAGCGGCTCACTCAGCGAGGAGCTGATCACCGCGCTGGTGGAGCGCGGCATGTCGAGCGGCAGGCTGCACCGGTTGACCGCCGAGGATAGCTTCATCCCGCTGGGTCGGGCGGCCACGGTCACGCTGCCTTCGGTGGCGGCGATCGTCGAGCAAGCGCTGCGCCTTGCCGCTCCCGGAGCGAAGGATGGAGCAATGACAAAGACACCAGGCAAGGCGACGGCAGGGAGCGACAACCCATGAGCCAACGGCACGCTAAAGAACCCCGGAACGGTGGCCGTGAACGGCTGCTGATCGTGTGCCCCGGCCGCGGCACCTACAACGCCGCCGAATGGGGCACCCTCAATCGACTGGCAGGCGGCAGCGAGTGGCTGGCACGCTTCGACGCCATGCGCCGTGAAGCCGGCATGCCGACGCTCACGGAACTGGACGGTGAAACACCCTTTCGCCAGAGCCTGCACGGGCGCGGCGAACATGCCGCACCGCTGATCTATGCCTGTGCCTGGGCCGATCTGCTGGCCATCGATCGCGAGCGTTACGAGGTGGTGGCGGTAACCGGCAACTCCATGGGCTGGTACATCGCCCTGGCTGCGGCAGGCGCCCTGGGGCCCGATGAAGCGCTGCACCTGATCGGCAGCATGGGGTTACGCATGCAAGAGACCCTGGCCGGAGGGCAGGTCATCTACCCCTGGGTCGACGAGGAGTGGCGGCCGGACTGGACACTGCGCCGGGAGCTGCTTGGGCTGATTGAGCGTATCCACGGCCGGGGCGAGGCGGAGCTCCATCTCTCCATCGACCTGGGCGGCATGCTGGTCTTCGGCGGCAACGAAGCGGGGCTGGCGCGCCTGAGCGAGGCGCTGCCGCCCCGCGAGCGGTTTCCGCTGCGGCTGCATCAGCACGCCGCCTTTCATACGCCGCTGCAGGAGGGGGTGAAGCACGAGGCGCGCCGCGAGTTGGCGAGCCTGCCGCTGCGCTCACCCGAGGTGCCGATGATCGACGGCCGCGGCCATGTCTGGACGCCCTGGAGCACCGACCCGCAGGCGCTATGGGATTACACCCTGGGCGAACAGTTGGTCGCGCCCTACGACTTCACGGCGGCGATCCGGGTCGGCGTGAGGGAGTTCGCGCCGGATCGCATCGTGATTCCCGGCCCGGGGGCGACCCTGGGCGGGGCCACGGCCCAGGCGCTGATTCAGCTCGGCTGGCAGGGCTGGAGCGACAAGAGCGATTTCCAACGGCTTCAAGGCGAGGAGCCGCGGCTGGTCTGCATGGGCATTGCCGAGCAGCGCGAGTGGCTGCTGGCTCGGCGGGAGTCACTCACTGCCTAGGCGCTCGTGTAGGCGCAGCATCACTTCCACTTCGTGTTCGGGCCGCATTGGCTCGAGCCCCATCTCGCTGAACAGCTCGTTGCGTGCGCGGCTCCATTCGCCGGCCGAGAGTGCGGGATAGAGGCTGTCGGCCGGTGCCAGTTCGACGAAGGGGTCGATGCCGTAGGTATCGAACAGCCTGGCCAGGGCGGCTTCATCGCCGCTGACGCCGGCGGTGAACAGGGTGGCGTTGAAGTGGTCGTTCTCCAGCTCCCGAATCACGTCGAGCGGGCTAGCGCCGAAGCTGTGCAGCTCCTCCAGGCTGTAGCCGTTGAGCTCGTTGAACTCGTCATCGAGCCAGTCGTCGTCGGGCTGGATCAGGGTGTGCTTGATCCTGCCGTCGGTCAGTACCCAGGCAATGGCCAGGGGCAGATCGCTATCGGCGCCGGTTTCCACGGCGATGAATCCGGGTATGTCGGCCATGCTACGACTCCTGTGGGGGGCGGCCATTGTCCTGGGGTTCGCCGTTCAAGGGAAGGCGAAAGAAGCGTCTTGCCGTCTCGCTGGTCGCCCGAGCCAGCTCGGCTTCGTCGTTGCCGCGCCAGTGGGCGATCTCGCGCACGATCCACGGCAGCAGGGCAGGCTCATTGCGCCTGCCCTTGAGTTTGGCAGGTAAATCGCGCGGCAGCAGGTAGGGGCAGTCGGTTTCCACCATCAGGCGCTCGAGGGGGATCTCCTTCACCAGTTCGCGCAGGTGATGGCCGCGGCGCTCGTCGCAGATCCAGCCTGTCAGGCCGATATGCAGGTCCAGATCGAGATAGCCGTGCAGGGTGTCGCGGTCGGCGGTGAAGCAGTGCACCACGGCATCGGCGATGTCGTCGCGCCATGCCTTGAGCATTTCCCGCATGCGCCGGCCGGCATCGCGCTCGTGGATGAACAGCGGCTTGCCGCTCTCCGCCGCCAGGCCCAGTTGCGCCTCGAAGGCGTGCTCCTGCTCCGCCGGGGTGGAGAAATTGCGGTTGAAGTCGAGGCCGCACTCGCCCACGGCCACCACCTCGGGGCGACGGTGCAGCTCGGCCATGCCCGCTGCCAGCTCGGCATCCCAACGGCTGGCATCGTGGGGGTGCACGCCGGCGGTGGCGTACAAGCCCGGGAAGCGCTGCGCCAGCGCCACGGCCTGCTCGGCGTGAGCGAGATCGGTGCCGGTCACGATCAGCGTCGTGACGTTGGCGGCTCGTGCACGCTGCAGTACCGCTTCGAAATCCCGGTCGAAGCTGTCATGGGTCAGGTTGGCGCCGATGTCCACCAGCGGGGCGGGCGAGCGAAAGCGCAGCGCCTCGGGCAGGAAGTCGTCGAAAGTGGCGTGGCTGTGGGACAAGGTACCGCTCCATTGCTCGTTCACGAGGCATTGTAACCAAAGCCACGGCAGGCCAGCCATGCGTTACACTAGCCGCCTCGATGAACGATGAGGTGAGCGCGTGACCCTGCTACGTCTGGAAAGCCTGCAACTGGCCTATGGTACCCATGTGCTGCTCAATGGCGCCGACCTGGTGCTGGAGAAAGGGGAGCGTCTGGCGCTGGTCGGGCGCAACGGTACCGGCAAGTCGACCCTGCTCAAGCTGGTGGCAGGGGAGATCCTGCCCGACGACGGCAGTATCTGGCGCGCGCCGGGACTGAAGATCGGCGTGCTGGAGCAGGACCTGCCTTCCGCTTCGGGGGAAACCATCTTCGACGTGGTGGCCCAGGGCCTGCCCCAGGCCGGCGAGCTGCTGGCCGAGTACCACCACCTGGTGCAGGCGGCCGAGCCCGACATGAAGCGCATGGCGACCCTGCAGAGCCGTCTCGAGGCCATCGACGGCTGGTCTTTTCATCAGCGCATCGACGTGGTGCTGACCCGGCTCGGGCTGCCTGCCGACGACCTGATGAGTGCTCTCTCCGGCGGCTGGCGCCGGCGCGTGGCGCTGGCCCGGGCGCTGGTCGCCGAGCCCGATCTGCTGCTGCTCGACGAGCCTACCAACCACCTGGACCTCGACACCATCGCCTGGCTCGAGGAGCAACTGCTCGATTTCAACGGTGCGGTGCTGTTCATCACCCACGACCGGGCCTTCCTGTCGAAGCTGGCCACGACCATTCTCGAACTCGATCGCGGTCGGCTGGGGCGCTATCCCGGGGATTACGCCAAGTACCAGCAGCAGAAAGCCCACGAGCTCGAGGTCGAGGCGCGGGAGAACGCCGAGTTCGACAAGAAGCTGGCCCAGGAGGAAGCCTGGATCCGCCAGGGCATCAAGGCACGGCGCACGCGCAACGAAGGCCGAGTGAGGGCGCTGGAGCAGCTGCGCCGTGAGCGCGGTCAGCGCCGTGAGGTGCAGGGCCGGGCCAGCTTCGGCATCGACAGTGGCGAGCGTAGCGGCAAGCGGGTGGTTGAACTCGTCGGCGTGACCCACCGATTCGGCGACGAGACGATCGTTCGCGACCTTTCGCTCGAGATCCAGCGCGGCGATCGCATCGGCCTGATCGGGCGCAACGGTGCCGGCAAGACCACGCTGCTCAAGATCCTGCTCGGTGAGCTCGAGCCCAGCGAAGGCACGGTAAAGCTTGGCACCAACATCAAGGTGGCCTACTTCGATCAGCTGCGGGCAGGCCTCGAGCCGGAGAAGAGCGTCTACGACAACGTTGCCCAGGGTAGCGACCGAATCACCGTGGGCGGCAAGGACAAGCACGTCATCAGCTATCTGCAGGACTTCCTGTTCACCCCGGAGCGGGCGCGCCAGCCGGTCAAGGCGCTCTCTGGCGGCGAGTCCAACCGACTGCTGTTGGCCAAACTGTTCACCCAGCCGGCCAACGTGTTGGTGCTCGACGAGCCGACCAACGATCTCGACGTCGAGACCCTGGAGCTGCTGGAGGAGTTGTTGCTCGACTTCGATGGCACCCTGCTGTTGGTCTCCCACGACCGCGCCTTCATGGACAACGTGGTGACCGGCGTGCTGGCCTTCGAGGGTGATGGCGTGGTGCGCGAATACGTGGGCGGCTACAGCGACTGGGTGCGCCAGGGCGGAAAACTGCCGCCGGCGCCATGGGAGGGGGCGGCACGCCAGCAGGTCGAGCCTACGGCCAAGCCGGTGGAGAAGGCGCCCGCCGGCCCGTCGCCCTCAGCGCCGGCGGCGAAGAAACCCGCCAAGCTCTCCTACAAGCTGCAGCGCGAGCTCGATGCGCTGCCGGCCGAGATCGAGCGGCTCGAGGCCGAGGTGGCGGAGTACGAAGCCAGGGTGGGCGCCCCGACGTTCTATCAGCAGGAGGCAGGGGTGGTGTCCGAGGTGCTGCAGGCGATGAGCGACAAGCAGGCCGAACTCGACGCCGCCATGGAGCGGTGGATGGAGCTTGAAGCCATGGCGGCAGGGGAGTAAGACGCTCCCCACATCCCTGTGGGTCGTCGAGCGCAGTAGATAAACAGGGTTTCCGCTACTCGGCGCTTTCGCCCTTTTTTCCTACCCGTACGGCGAGCACGTCGCACTGGGCGCCGTGCAGTACCCCGGTGGAGGTGGAGCCGAGCAGCAGGGCGAAGCCGTGCCGGCCGTGAGAGCCGACCACGATCAGGTCGACGCTGCGCTCCTCGGCGAAGCGGTGGATCTCGGTATCCGGCATGCCCACCAGGACGTGCTGGTTCTCCTTGGCCACGTGAGGGTCGGCAATTTCAGCCAGGCGCTGCTTGGCATGCTCGTCGAGCTGATCCTGGATGCTGGTCAGATCCATTGGGATGTCGCCACCGTAGGCGAAGCCCAGCGGTTCGAGAGTATGCATGATCGACAGCTTGGCCTGGTTGCGCTCGGCGATCTGCAAGGCGCGCTCGAGCACCTTGTGGGAATCCTTGGTCAGGTCCACGGCGACCAGGATGTGGCGGTACTCATTGCTCATGTCAGACTCCTGCGAAGCGGCAAGATGTGGTTGATATGCCTTAACTCTAGGACGCCTGACGAGTCAAGACAACGACTTGCGTCAAGAAACGGAGATAGAGATGGTCTGGGTAGTAATCGTGGCGGCGCTTTTGCTCATGATCTCGCCGGTGATGTGGCTCAAGCCCAGCGCGAGGCAGCGTCGGCTGGCGCCGCTGCGCAGCGCGGCGAACAAAGCCGGGGTCAAGGTCGTTATGGAGAAGCCGCCGCTGCACGGTATCGGCACGCCCATGCCGGGCTATCGCTGGAGCTATCCCAGCGATGCCCCGGGTCCGCGATTCGTGCTGGTGAGGGCAAGCGAGGCCAGCGACGTGCTCGAGCCCTGCGTGGCCGACTGGCGCTGGCGCATCGAGCCTCTCCGGCCGCTGCCGGAGGCGGCTCGTCGACCTCTCGAGGCGCTGCTGATGCGCCTGCCGCAGGATGCGCTGGTCGTCGAATCCAGCGAGTTCGCCATCACCCTGTGGTGGTGGGAGTCGCAGACGGCCGAGCGCTTCCTCACCTACGTCGAGGATTTCCGGTTGCTGCGTGATGCCCTGGCCGGCTACGCCGATCACCCCGGGGCCCGGCGCGCTTTCGGTGAGAAGTCGCCGGGCAACTGAGCTCAGCCATCGCTCTCTCTGGCCTGGATCGCCAGGCCGTTGTTCTCGATGTGCTCCAACAGGGCGTCGAGCTGCCGGATCTCATCCTCGCTGAGGCCTGCCAGCATTTCGCGCCGCGCCTGATTCACCACATCATCGATCTTCTCCAGCAGCGGCGTTGCCGCTTGCGTCAGAAAGACACGCTTGGTGCGCCGGTCCTGATCGCAGGGGCAGCGTTCAATCAGCCCCTGCTCGGAGAGCTGGTCGAGGGTGCGTACCAGGGAAGGCGCTTCGACGCCTATCGCCCGTGCCAGGTCGCACTGAGGCTGCCCATCGCCTAGCCGCCATAGATGGTACAGCGTGATCCAGCGGGTCTGGGTCAGACCCAGCGGCGCCAGGCGCCGGTCGATGATGGCCCGCCACTGCCGGGGCAGGCGGGACAGCCGGAAGCCGATGTTCTGGTGCATGGGACTCCGCAATAATATCGTTGAATTTGTCGAATTGTCCGGACCCCTTGCGTGTAATGCAACTTGTCTGGCGAAAACGCATAGGGAGCGACATGGCCCGGGCCGCCACTTCATTGCCGACGCAGCTCCGTCCGGTGCGGCTCCTGCCACTGAAGCGACTATGCTGTCAGCCAGTTCCACTGACTTCCATTGACCAAGCGTGCCGGTCGCTACGGCCAACAAAGCATCGCCAGGGGCTTGACGTGCCGGCTGGAGTGGACCAAGCTTTCCCGAATCAAACGGCCGTATGAAATCTGGCACTCCGCCAACGCCAACCTCTGTGTGGAGATTCGTGGATGATCTATCAAGGCAACGCCATCACGGTGGCCCGCGGTACCAACAACGGGGGCGACGATGTCGCCATGCTCACCTTCGATCTGAAGGATGAATCCATCAACAAGCTGTCCAGCGCCGTGATCGCCGAGCTCGACGAAGCCGTCCAGGCGATTCGCGCCGAGAGCGGTCTCAAGGGGCTGGTGATCGGCAGCGCCAAGGAGTCGTTCATCGTCGGTGCCGACATCACCGAATTCCAGAGCATGTTCGGCAAGGGCGCCGAGTTCCTCGAGTCGATGCTGATGAAGGTGCATGACATCTTCAATGCCATCGAAGACCTGCCGTTCCCCACGGTGACCGCGATCAACGGCCTGGCGCTGGGTGGCGGCTGCGAGGTCACGCTGACCACCGATTTCCGGGTGATGGGCGACAAGGCCAAGATCGGCCTGCCCGAGACCAAGCTGGGAATCCTGCCCGGCTGGGGCGGCTGCGTGCGCCTGCCGCGCATGATCGGCTCGGACAATGCCGTCGAGTGGATTGCCGGCGGCACCGAGAATCGCGCCGATGCCGCGCTCAAGGTCGGGGCGGTGGATGCCGTGGTACCGAACGATCAGCTCGAGGCGGCGGCCCTGGACATCCTGGCGCGTGCCAATGCCGGTGAGCTCGACTACCAGGCGCGCCGTGCCGAGAAGACCGGCCCGCTCAAGCTCAACGCCATCGAGCAGATGATGGCCTTCGAGACCGCCAAGGGGTTCGTGGCCGGCAAGGCTGGGCCGCACTACCCCGCGCCCATCGAGGCGATCAAGGCGATCCAGAAGGGCGCCGGCGAGGAGCGGACCCGTGCCCAGGCCATCGAGGCCAAGGCCTTCGCCAAGCTGGCCATGACCGACGTGGCCTTCAACCTGGTCGGCCTGTTCATGAACGATCAGGTGGTCAAGAAGAAGGCCGGCAAGTTCGAGAAGCAGGCCAAGGCAGTCAAGCAGACCGCCGTGCTGGGTGCCGGCATCATGGGCGGCGGCATCGCCTACCAGAGCGCCTCCAAGGGCACGCCGATCCTGATGAAGGACATCAAGGAAGAGGCCGTCGAGCTGGGGCTCAAGGAGTCGCGCAAGCTGTTCGCCAAGCAGGTGGAGCGGAAGAAGCTGACCACCGAGCAGATGGCCGAGAAACTGACCCTGATCCGCCCGACGCTCTCCTACGGCGACTTCGGCCACGTCGACCTGGTCGTCGAGGCGGTGGTGGAGAATCCCAAGGTCAAGGGCGCGGTGCTGAGCGAAGTGGAAGGCCTGGTGAGCGAGGACACCATCCTCACCTCCAACACCTCGACCATCTCGATCACTCGCTTGGCGCAGAACCTCAAGCGTCCCGAGAACTTCTGCGGCATGCACTTCTTCAACCCGGTGCACCGTATGCCGCTGGTCGAAGTCATCCGCGGCGAGAAGACCGGCGACGCCGCCGTGGCCGCAACCGTGGCTTACGCCCGGGCCATGGGCAAGACGCCGATCGTGGTTAACGACTGCCCCGGCTTCCTGGTCAACCGGGTGCTGTTCCCCTACTTCGGCGGCTTCAGCCTGCTGGTGGAGCAGGGCGCCGACTTCCAGCGCGTCGACAAGGTGATGGAGAAGTTCGGCTGGCCCATGGGCCCCGCCTATCTGCTCGACGTGGTGGGCATGGATACCGCGGTGCACGCCAACGAAGTGATGGCGGAGGGCTTCCCGGACCGCATGGCTCGCGACGGCAAGACGGCGATCCAGGTCATGTACGAGAACGAGCGCCTGGGCCAGAAGAACGACAAGGGCTTCTATGCCTACGAGGAGGACCGCAAGGGCAAGCCGAAGAAGGTCAGCGACGACAAGGCCTACGAGCTGGTCAAGCAGGTGGCGGTCGACGAGAAGGAATTCTCCGATGAGGACATCATCGCGCGCATGATGGTGCCGCTTTGCCTGGAGACGGTGCGCTGTCTCGAGGACAACATCGTCGAGACGCCGGCCGAGGCCGACATGGCGCTGATCTACGGCATCGGTTTCCCGCCGTTCCGTGGTGGCGCGCTGCGCTACATCGATGCCATGGGCGTGGCCGAGTTCGTCAAGCTGGCCGATGGCCTGGCCGAGGAGCTGGGGCCGCTCTACGCCCCCACCGACAAGCTGCGCCAGATGGCCGAATCCGGCAAGCGTTTCTATCCCAGCCAGGCCCAGGGCTAATCCACCACGAGCAGGAGGTAAGTTGAAATGAATTTGAATTCGAGAGACATCGTGGTGGTCGACGGCGTCCGTACCGCCATGGCCAAGGCCAAGAACGGCGCCTTCCGCAACGTGCGCGCCGAGAACCTCTCCGCTGCGGTGATGCAGGCACTGTTCGATCGCAATGCCAACCTCGACCCGGCCGAAGTCGACGACGTGATCTGGGGCTGCGTCAACCAGACCCTCGAGCAGTCGATGAACATCGCCCGCAATGCGGCGATCATGACCGGTATTCCGCGTACGGTGCCGGCCCAGACGGTCAACCGCCTGTGCGGCTCCTCGATGACTGCGCTGCACATCGCGGCGGCCAACATCAAGGCCGGCATGGGCGACTTCTACGTCATCGGTGGCGTCGAGCACATGGAGCACGTGCCCATGGCCCACGGCGTCGACGTCAACCCGGCGGCCAGCAAGTATGCCGCCAAGGCCGCCATGATGATGGGCCTGACCGCCGAGCTGCTGGGCAAGATGCACGGCGTCACCCGCGAGGATCAGGACAAGTTCGGCGTGCGTTCGCACCAGCGCGCCGCTGCGGCCAGCGACAAGGGCTTCTTCGACAACGAAATCGTCGGGGTCGAAGGCCACGACGAGCGTGGCTTCCGCCAGCTGGTGAAGCGTGATGAGGTCATCCGCATCGACGCCAGCCTGGAGGACATGGCCAAGCTCAAGCCGGTGTTCGATCCGCGCGGCGGCACGGTGTCTGCAGGCACCTCCTCGGCGCTCTCGGTCGGCGCTTCCGCCATGGCGATCATGAGCTACGAGCGTGCCCGTGCGCTGGGGCTCGAGCCCATTGCCCGGGTGCTCTCCACCGGCGTAGCCGGCTGTGATGCCTCGATCATGGGCTACGGCCCGGTGCCGGCGTCCAAGAAGGCGCTCAAGGCCGCCGGGCTGTCATCCCAGGATATCCAGACCGTCGAGCTCAACGAGGCCTTCGCCGCTCAGGCGATCCCGGTGCTCAAGGACCTGGGCTTCCTCGATGCCATGGATGAAAAGGTCAACCTCAACGGCGGCGCCATCGCCTTGGGTCACCCGCTGGGCTGCTCCGGGTCGCGTATCTGCACCACGCTGCTCAACGTGATGCGCCAGCAGGACACCACCCTGGGACTCGCCACCATGTGTATCGGCATGGGGCAGGGTGTGGCGACCGTTTTCGAACGCCTGAAGTAAACGCCTGAAGCAACGCTTGATGAAGTCAGTACTCCTATGACCGACGGCCCCGTCCGCAAGGACGGGGCCGTCGGCGTTTGTTGCGTCGGCGTTTGTTGCGTCGGCGTTTGTTGCGTTGACGTTTCAGTGTGCGAACAATAAGATTCATTTTGTATACTTCTTTTAATTGCTGCGAGGTGACTCCCGTGGAGCGGCTCAAGAATCTGTTCAAGAAAGCCAAGGCGCAAGACAAGCAGGTCGTTCAGGGCTTCGAGCCTGGCGCACCGACAGGTGCGGAGGTGGATGCCAGCCCTGAAGCAAGTTCCGCCACCGATGCTGACAAGAAGGTCAAGCATGGTCAGCCTGGTACCTGCTGTGGATCATGCAGTAACTGACATCCGTTAACCGCCGCTAGCCACGTCAAACGGGCATGGCTTGGGCATACCCGTTTTTGCACGAGAAAGCCAAGCCTTGGCCGGTGCGCTACAGCACGCCGGCCTCGAGGCCCGCCGCCAGATAGAGACCCAGCTCCTCGACCCGACCGACGAAGCCGTCCTGCCACTCGCCGCGCAGGATCAGCGGCTCCTGCACCCAGCGCCAGCGCAGCCCGGTGACGATGCTTTCCACCGCGCGTCGGGTACCGGTGCCGTCATGGCCGGCGCGAACGTAGAGCGCGCAGGGCAGCCCCTGTTTCTCCTCGAGCACGGGGTAGTAGCTGCGGTCGAAGAAGTCCTTCAGCGCGCCGCTCATGTAGCCGAGGTTCTCGGTGGTGCCGAGCAGAATGGCATCGCAGCTCAGCACGTCGTCCGGGCCGGCCTCGAGCGGGGCCTTGACGGTCACTTCGACGCTATCGATATCCGAGTGCGATGCGCCGTGCTTGGCGGCGTCCCGCAGGCGACGGGTATTGGGCGAGGGCGCGTGGGCCACGATCAGCAGACGTTTCATGTTTGACAGTCTAACGGCTTTTTCCGACGCTGTTTCGGCACCTTCCGTATTCGTCAGGCAGGAGGAAACACGCACATGGCCTTTGCTCTTTCGAACATACAACTGGAAAGTTCCGCCTTCGAGGCCCACGGGGCCATCCCTACCAAGCATACCGGCGAGGGCGACGATGTTTCGCCAGCACTGAGCTGGCGCGATGCTCCCGAGGGTACCAAGGGATACGCGATCGTCTGCCATGATCCCGATGCGCCCCTCGTCCAGCACGGCAGCTACGGCTTCGTGCACTGGCTGCTCTACAACCTGCCGGGTTCGACCACGTCGCTTGGCGAAGGCAGCAGCGACGGCACCCGTGGCAAGAACGATTTCGGCAAGGTCGGTTACGCCGGCCCCATGCCGCCGGAAGGGCACGGCGTGCACCACTACTACTTCTGGGTGCTGGCGCTGGACAAGCCCACCGACCTGCCCGAGGGGCTGGGGCTCGGTGAGCTGCTCAAGCAGCTCGAGCCGCACCTGCTCGGTATGAATCGTTTGATCGGCACCTACCAGCGCGGCTGATCCACGCGACGTTCATGGCAGTCAGGGAGGATTGCGATGTTCGACTGGCTTTTCGAGCACGGAGACGATGTCTCCGTGCTGACCGACATCGGCACGTTGATCGTCTGGGTCGTCTATGCCCAGTTGCTCTACTTCAGCTTTCGCCGTCAACGCCGGCCTCGCCTGTTGATCAATAGGGGCAGGAAGAAGGACATCGATGCGCTGTGCATCATCAGCAACATGAGCGCCGAGCCTGTCTTCATCCAGCACGTCGTGGCGGAACTGGAAACGTCCCATGGCGTGGTGCGCGTCGATGTGACCGATCGAACCGAGAGCTATCAGGATGGCGACGAGAATCGCGACCAAGACGCCTCGAATTCTTCGTCAGAGAACTCTCCCATCGTGCGTGACGGTTCTCACCAAGGTCCGCTGGAACCAGGTGGCTTCGTCCATATCGACAGTTTCGATGCCCTTACCCGGCGCCTGGCGCACGACGGTGGGTTCGAGATGGAAGGCCACCAACCCCAGCAAGGGGTGGTGTTTCACTCGCTCACCGTGCGCATCATCTGCATCTATGGTTCCGAAGATCTGCCGATCGGCGCCGAGCGATGCTTCGAGTTCATCGACCGTCAGCCGGGTTGCGGTCTGGTGCCGGCGACCTGGGATACCAAGCGGCTGGCATCGTGGTGGCAGCGAAGACGCCTATGCCGGGAAATCATTCAGTTGAACGACAAGGATGATCTTTCCACCCTGCGCACATCCCGCCCCTGACGACAGTCAGTGGAAGGCTCGCAGTGAAATGTTCTGCTCGATCCGCGCTTACGGTTAATTTTCTTTGCGCAATAGGCGGATACAAACTCGCTTTGCATGCAAACGTTTCCAGGTCTAGGTTGGATCATTACCAGTCCGGATGACTGGCGTTTCGCTTGGATCAAGGAGGAGCATGCGATGAAAAAAGATGTCCAGGACCTGTTTCCGACTCGATTGGAACGCAAGCTGGGAATGTTCGAGCGTATCGACCCGGTGGTATTCACCGATGAGGCGGAGCGTAGCAATGGGCCGCTGAGCGAGGCGCAGGTTCGCGAGTACGAGGAGAAGGGGTTCCTGTCGTTCGAGGGTTTTTTCGACCGCGAAGAGATGGAAGCCTTCATACAGGAACTGCGCGAATACGAGCAGGACGAGGACCTCAAGCTCTCAGAGGGCACCATTCTGGAGCCAGGCCGGGAGGAGATCCGCTCGATCTTCGGCATTCATGAAATCTCGGAGCGCTTCAGCCGCCTGACGCGGGATCCGCGACTGCTGGCGATGGTCGAGCAGCTGCTCGGCAGGGGCATATACATTCACCAGTCGCGAATCAACTACAAGCCCGGCTTCAAGGGCAAGGGCTTCGATTGGCACTCCGACTTCGAGACGTGGCACAGCGAGGATGGCATGCCTCGCATGCGTTCGCTGAGCTGTTCGATCATCCTTACCGACAACGGTGAGTTCAATGGGCCATTGATGCTGATTCCGGGCTCTCACCGCTATTTCGTGCCCTGCGTAGGACGCACGCCAACGGATAACTACAAGGAGTCGCTGAAGAGCCAGGATGTCGGGGTGCCCGACAATGCCAGCCTGCGTGAACTGATGCTCAAGGGTGATATCGAGGCGCCCAAGGGCCCGGCGGGTACGCTGGTGATGTTCGAGTGCAATACCATGCACGGCTCCAACATCAACATGTCGTGCTGGCCGCGCAGCAATCTTTTCTTCGTCTACAACAGCGTCGAGAACGGGCTGATGAATCCGTTCTGCGGCAACCGTCCGCGCCCCGAGTTCCTGGCCAATCGCAGCGACTGGAATCCGCTGAAACCGGTTGGCTGAGCCGCGCCCGCCCTGGGCACACCGCAGATATCGCTCGCATGCGCCATGCCATTCGCCCCGCTTGCGGGGCGAATGCATCAGCATAGCGCCTTGACGCGCAGGCGAACGTAATCGGCCGTCCAGTTGCCATGGCTGTCGCGCAGGTTCGGCGCCAGCAGGGCCAGGGCATCGTTGAGTATCGCATCGCGCAAGTATTCGTCCAGGCCGTGGAGGAAGGGGGCAGCAAAGGTATCGAGCCAGCCGGTCATGCCCGTTGGCAGGCGTGTAGGGCGTGGAATCAGCTCGATGCTCTCGATCGTGAAGCCTACCGCTTCCAGCATTTCGGCGTACTCTTCCACGGTGGGAAAAAACCAGGGAAAACGGGCTCTGCCGCTTATTCCCCGCGCCTGTAGTGCCGCCAGCATGGCGGTGCAGATGGCTGCCACATTGCCATGGCCGCCAAACTCGGCGACGAATCGCCCATTCGGCTTCAGCGCACGGTGGAGGCTGGCCAGGACGGCCTCGTGATTGAGCATCCAGTGCAGGGCGGCGTTGCTGAATACCGCATCGAACTCATGTTCGAAGGGCAGGTTGTGGGCATCCATGACACGAGCGTCGAGGCCTCGCGCCTTGGCGGCGGCGACCATGTCGGGGGATGAGTCGATGCCGACTACGGTGGCGCCCGCTTTCACCAACGTCTCGGTCAGGGCGCCGTCGCCGCAGCCCACATCGAGGATGCGCTCGCCGGGGCGGGGGGCAAGCAGTTTCGCCACCTCGCCGCCCAGGGCGGAGACGAAGTCGGCATTATGCATGTAGGCGGCAGCGTTCCATTGCTGGCCTGGGGCGTTATGTGGAACTTCGGTCATGGTATGCCCCCTCTCTGGTCTTGAGCCTCATTCTCATCCTACTCCATCCCGAGGTTTTCGGCACCGGCAGCCATGCGCTGCCCACGGCTGCACGGAGCGTCACAAGGACAGCTCTCCCCGGGCTGCCAGCTCCTGTGGCAGGAGGGCCGCATAGACGGCGGCATGAATCGGTGTTTCGACGCCAACCGCTCGGCCCAGGCGCACCACCGCACCATTCTGAGACTCCAGCTCGGATGGTTCACCGGCCAGGATGTCACGCTGCATGGAAGAGGTGCTGTCTGCCGGCATGGCATCGATGAACTGCATGGCGCGCGCCACGGCATTGGCGGGGAAGGCAACGCCGTGGCCCTGGGCCACCTGATGAATCTCTTCGAGCATGCGTTCTATCAAGGCGCGTGTTTCGGGCAACTGCCGTGTAATGCCGATGGGAGCCCGGCACAGGCTGCCGATACCGCTCATGGCGCAGATGAAGAGAAACTTGCTCCATTGCGCGACGACGATGTCGTCGGGTATCTCCGCACTGACGCCATGCGCCTTGTCGAATACTGCCTTGAGACGAGCCGTACGCTCGCTGGTGTGATTGTCGCGCTCGCCGAAGCGCACGAAGGGATCTACGCCGGCATGGCGAATGTGTCCCGGTGCTTCGCGCCAGGCCAGGATGCCGCACAGTCCTTCGAGGACCGGTGTCTCGCCGAGTACCTCGGTCAGGATGTCGGCGGCCTCGACGCCGTTTTCCAGCGGCAGGACCAGGGTGTCGGGCCCGACCAGCGGACGGATGGCTTCCGCTGCCTCGCGTACCTGCCACGCCTTGACGGCCACGATTACGCAATCCACCTCTCCCAGCGTGGCAGGATCGTCGGTGGCCTTGACCGGCTTCACCACGATATCGCCCTTGATGCTGCTCACGTGAAGTCCGTCGTGCTGCATGGCGGCCAGATGTCGACCGCGGGCAATGAAAGTGACGTCCTCGCCGGCTTCGGCCAGGCGTGCACCGAAATAGCCGCCGACACCGCCGCTACCCATGATGGCGAACTTCATGCTGTCTCCTTTCCCTTGCAGGTGTAACGAATTGCGGGTGTTACTCGGAGCATAGCGGCAAAGCAGCGATTGGGTGATCTCCAGGCTGCGTCGGCGGGGCTTGCCCTGGATCATGAGCGCCCGTCGTGGCGCTGCACAGGCTGAAGCAAATGAGGCAGACTGAAAACATCGACCAGCCGAAGACAGGCGCCACATGAACGACACTCAACCCAGTAGCGCGGCCAGTGACGAGACTGGCGGAGAAACGGGATTGCCCCTGGCGCTGTGTCGCGTGGCGATCGACACCTATCGCGAAAACGTCGCCTACCTGCACCGCGAGTGCGACCTGTACCGCGCCGAGGGGTTTCAGGCGCTTTCCAAGGTGGAGGTTCGTGCCAATGGCAAGCGGATACTGGCCACGCTGAACGTGGTGGATGACGTGGCCATCGTAGGCCATACCCAGCTCGGCCTTTCCGAGGATGCCTTCGCCCTGCTCGGGGTGGCGGAGGGACATCCGGTCAGCGTCTCGCAGGCAGAGCCACCCGCATCGATCCCGGCCCTGCGGCGCAAGATCGCCGGCGAGCGCCTGACGCGACAGGATTTCCGCGAGATCGTGCAGGACATTGCCGAGCTGCGTTATTCGAAGATCGAACTGACGGCCTTCGTGGTGGCCTGCGAACTGGGCGAGCTGGATCGCGAGGAAGTCTTCTATCTCAGCGACGCCATGGGCAGGGTGGGGCGACGGCTCGACTGGCACGAGCATCCGGTGGTGGACAAGCACTGCATCGGCGGGATACCCGGTAACCGCACCTCCATGCTGGTGGTGCCCATCGTGGCCGCTCATGGGTTGCTGTGTCCCAAAACCTCGTCGCGGGCGATCACTTCGCCATCCGGCACCGCCGATACCATGGAGGTCCTGGCCAAGGTCGAAGTCCCGTTCGACGAGCTGGGTGAGTTAGTGCGTACTCACCGCGGCTGCGTGGCCTGGGGCGGCACCAGCGAGCTGTCGCCGGCCGACGACGTGCTGATCGCGGTGGAGCGTCCGCTCTCCATCGATTCGCCGGGGCAGATGGTGGCCTCAATTCTGTCCAAGAAGATCGCGGCGGGCTCCACCCACCTGCTGCTCGACATCCCGGTAGGGCCGCATGCCAAGGTGCGCAGCATGCCCGAGGCGCGTCGATTGCGTAAGCTGTTCGAGTTCGTGGCGGGGCGCATGGGGCTGGTACTCAACGTGGTGATCACCGACGGCAGCCAGCCGATCGGGCACGGCATCGGCCCGGTGCTGGAAGCCCGCGACGTGATGCGAGTACTCACCAACCATCCCGACGCGCCCATGGACCTGCGTCAGAAATCGCTGCGTCTGGCGGGGAGAATGCTGGAGTTCGATCCCGACATCCGCGGCGGAGACGGCTTCGGTATCGCCCGCGACATTCTCGATTCCGGCCGTGCTCTGGAGAAGATGCAGGCGATCATTCGGGCTCAAGGCGAGAAACCCTTCGATCTCGACCATCTAGAGCTGGCGCCGCACCGCTTCGAAGTACTCGCGCCCCGGGCAGGTGTCGTCATTGGCATCGACAATCTTCGTCTGGCCAGGATCGCGCGTCTGGCCGGCGCGCCCAAGGCCAGGGGCGCGGGGGTCGATCTGCTGGCCCGTATCGGCGATCGTGTAGAAAAGGACCAGCCGCTCTATCGGGTCCATGCGGCCTATCGCAGCGAACATGGCTTCGCTCTTCAGTGCAGTGAGCAGGACAGTGGCTTCGATATCGGCCAACCTGACGAGATACAACGCCTGAACGTGGAGTTCTGATGCAAGTGAGTCTGCTCTATTTCGACGAAGAATCTCCCCCCGCCCAGCGCTTGGCAGCGGCGGTCGGCATCGAAGCGCTGCGCATGGAACGCCACCGCTTTCCCGATGAGGAGCTGTGTTTGCGCCTGCCGGATATCGAGCTGCCTGAATGTCTGGTCGTCTATCGCAGCCTGGACCGACCCAACGAGAAGCTGGTCGAGCTGATGCTGCTGGCTCGCCACGCGCGTGAGCGAGGCGTCAGGCGCCTGGTGCTGGTAGCTCCCTATCTGGCCTACATGCGCCAGGACATCGCCTTCCGCCCGGGCGAACTGGTCAGTCAGCGGTTGGTCGGCGGCTTTCTTGCCGAGCTGTTCGACGCGCTGATCACCGTCGACCCGCACCTGCACCGTATCGAGCGCCTCGAGCAGGCGGTGCCGCTGCGCCAGGCCGTTGCGCTCTCTGCGGCGCCAGCGCTGGCCGAGGCCATCGTCGAACGACGCCGCGATGCGCTGCTGCTGGGGCCCGACGCAGAGTCGGCGCAGTGGGTGGAAAGTGCCGCACGTGCAACGGGGCTGGCGTACGGCGTGTGCACCAAGCAGCGCCATGGCGACCGTGAGGTCGAGATTGCGCTGCCGGAGCTGGCCCTTGCCGGTCGTCGCGTCGTGCTGCTGGACGACATTGCCAGCTCGGGGCGTACCCTGGCCCAGGCGGCGAGACGAGTGCTGGCCGCCGGTGCTGCCGGCGTGGACGTGGCCGTGACGCACGCTCTGTTTGCCGGCGACGCGCTGAGTGTGATTCGTCAGGCCGGGGTGGAAGAGGTCTGGAGCACCGACAGCATTCCCCACCAGAGCAATGCCGTGCTCCTGGCACCGGCGCTGGCAGCGGCCCTCGGGCCGCTGCTCGATGTGGCGTGACGTGGTGCCTGGCGGCCCTGGCGCGCCGGGGCTAGCCATGGGCCGCACAACAGCGTAAAAAACGCAGCAATCCAAGCCAGTGAGAGAGGATGCAATGCCAAGTTCCAGACTGACGGGTGCACTGACGCTACTGCTGTTCCTGTATGGGTGCGCCGGTCCCTCTCGGGCGCCCGCCCCGCAGGAGGCTCCGTCTCCCGAGCAGGTCGAGCCGGCCACCACGCCGCCGCCCGCGGCAGTGAGCGGCACCACGCGGGAAGACCGCTTTTGGGTTCCCCCGCACTTTGCTTCGCAAGACGATGAGATCCACTACTACATCAGCCGTCTGGCCGACAGGCGTTTCATCGACGTGTATGGCGGCGAAGAGCACCCGCGGGTGTGGTACATCGCCGCGGAGCGGCTGGGCCAGATCGGCGAGCCCGCGGTGCCGATGCTGTATGCGCTGATCGACACCCGCAACCAGTACGAACTGATGCTGGTGCTCTATGCGCTGCAGCTGGCGACCCAGGATCCGCAGCTCATGGCCCAGACCGGCGGGGACTACGTGCGCCTGAGCGAAACGCTCAGCGAGAGCGCCAATGCCGACAACCGTGAGATCGCCCAGGCGTGGTGGGAGCGCCATGGCTGGCGCTGGCAATGATGATGCAGCGCGAGTGCCGGGTGGCATCGGTGACCGAGACTGCCTGCGCCGAGGTGTGTTGACGGGCAGTCTTTCACGGCATCTGCTAAGGTCACCGCAACGCCGGGCATGCCTTGCCAAAAGGAGAGCGTTTCAGATGGACCATTACATGCAAGCGGCAATCGATGAGGCCCGCAATGGGCTGGCCGAAGGTGGCATTCCCATCGGCTCGGTGCTGGTGCACCAGGGCGAGATCATCGGGCGTGGGCACAACCGCCGAGTGCAGGCGGGCAGTACGGTGCTGCATGGTGAGATGGATGCGCTGGAGAATGCCGGCAGGCTGCCGGCATCGGTCTATCGCAACTGCACGCTCTACACGACGCTCTCCCCCTGCCCCATGTGCAGCGGGGCGATCCTGCTGTATGGCATACCCCGCGTGGTGATCGGCGAGAATCGCACGTTCCTTGGTGAAGAAGAGCTGCTGCGTTCTCGCGGCGTGGCGGTCGAAGTGCTGCAGCTCGAAGAGTGCATCGAGCTGATGACGCACTTCATCGAGGCGTCTCCCGAACTGTGGAACGAGGATATCGGCGAGTAGGCGCGTCGCTGTCATGAAACTGTCACACAGGATGGTTACCGTTCGCCAGCAGTCACCTGGGTGTCACGCATCCGTCATATTTCCTGCAGAGAGTAAGTGGCCCTTTCATGTCGAAACCACCTCCTTCTTCCAGCGGAACGCAACGTGCAGCACTGGCTCGTGAACCGGTTCGTGAAGTGCCGGCCTGGATGCGCGGCATCTATGCCGGCCTTTGTCTCTATCTCTTTCTGGCGGCCCTGAACGTCCTTGGCGCGGGCCTCGGTACCTTCGGCCGTGCCAGCGACTTTCTGACCCAGCTCTTCGCCTACGGGGAGAACCCCTTCATCGCGCTGCTGGCCGGCGTGCTGGTCACCATGATCGTGCAGAGCTCCTCGTTCACCTCGGCGCTGATCGTGACGCTGGTGGCGAGCGGCGAGATGACGCTCGGCACCGCAGTCTTCGCCATCATGGGCGCCAACATCGGTACCGCGGTGACCGGGGTGATCGTGGCGCTGGCCAACATGCGCATCAAGCGCAACTTCCGGCGCTCCTTCACGGCGGCGCTGATGCACGACTTCTTCAACATTCTCACCGTGCTGGTGGTCTTTCCGCTGGAGTTCGTCAGCGGCCTGTTTCACGAGGCGGGGCGCGGTATCTTCTCGCGGCTGGCGGGCTGGCTGGCCGACCTCATTGGCCTCGACGAGGTGGCACGGCCCAACAGCCCGATCAAGGTCATTACCCAGCCGGTCGTGGATCTCTTCAACCTGATCGGCGGCTGGCTGACACCCACGCCGGCCGCTCAGGGGCTGCTGGTGGCCGGGCTGGGGCTGCTGCTGATGTTCATCGCCCTGATCTTCATGGTGCAGAATCTGCGCGGTGCGCTGCTGCGGCACATGGACGGTCTGTTCCGCACCTACTTCTTTCGCAGCGACCTGCGCGCCTATGGCGTCGGTCTGGTCTCCACCGTGCTGGTGCAGTCGAGCACCATCACCAGTAGCCTGATGGTGCCCCTGGCCGGCGCCGGTGTGGTGCGGCTGCGTCGGGTGCTGCCGTTCATGATGGGGGCCAATCTGGGCACGACCGTGACCAGCGTACTGGCAGCCACCGCCAACCCGGTGGCAGCGGCCATGACCGTGGCGCTGTTCCATGTCATCTTCAATCTGACCGGCACCGCCATCTGGTGGCCGCTGCGCTATATTCCGCTCAAGGTGGCCACCTGGTACGGCAAGCTGGCGGCTCGCCAGACCCGCTATGCCTTCATTTTCCTGATTGGCGTGTTCCTGGTGATCCCCCTGCTGGGAATCGGTGCCGTCGAACTGTTCACGAGCCTGCGCTGAGCGCGGTATTTCAGGAGTTTCCTCGATGTTTCGTCAGCTATTCAGCGCCTTGACCTCAGAAAACACCATCAATCTCGCCTTTGAGGATCTCACCCAGATGCTGCGCGACGGCGCCTGGATGTTCGACCGAGCCAACGAGGTGCTGCACAGCACGGTGCCCGCCGATGAAGTGCGCCAGCCGCTCTACGAGCGCGACCGCAGCATCAATGAACTCGAACGCTCCATTCGACGCAAGGTGCTGCGCCACCTGACGGTCAACCCGGGCCACGACGTGGCGATCTGCCTGGCCTTGATGAGTGTGGCCAAGGACGCCGAGCGGATCGGCGACTACTGCAAGAACGTTTTCGAGGTCGGACATTTCTACCGCGAAGGCTTCCACGTCACCAAGTACCAGGAGCCGCTGGACCGCATCGCCGCCCAGGTGGCGGAGATGTTCGGCATGGTCATCAAGTCGGCGCAGAAATCCGACGAGGCCAGCGCACGCAAGGCACTGGCGCTGGCTCGCGAGGTACGCCCGCACTGCGACCGACTGATCGAGGAGCTGTTCCGCGACGAGGACCGGGTGGAGTTCCACGAGGCCGTGGCCTACTCGCTGCTGGCGCGCCACTACAAGCGCGTGGCGGCCCATCTGGCCAATATTGCCACCGCGGCTCTCGGTCGCCTCGAAGACCTCGACTTCTACTCCGACGAGGACGAATCCGAGGCTTGAGTTGTCAGGCAGGCGGGCAGGCTGTCGCGCAGTGAGCGCGGCACGATACCCAGGTCGGCGAAGGTGCCAACGTCTTCACCGACCGTATTGTCTTCGCTCATCATGAAGACCTGATCGCGGGTCAGCGGGGAGCCGGGCAGCGGCGCTGCCAGCAGGGCGGCCATGTGCCATAGCGGGAAGGGAATGGCCAGCAGCGGGCGTTCGCGCTCCAGCTGTGCCTGCAGCAGGTTCACCGCGTCGCGATAGGGCAGCACGTCCGGGCCGCCCAGCTCGAACAGGCGGCGCTCGGGAGGATTGGCCCCCAGCAGCCTGGCGATGGCTCGGGCGACGTCTACTACGTGCACCGGCTGCAGGCGGGTTTGGCCTTGCCCGAACAGCGGTATTACCGGTAGCCGCGTCAAGCCCGCCAGGCGCGTGATGAAGGCGTCGCCGACGCCGAACATCACGCTGGGGCGCACGATCACCGCCTTGGGGTATTCTTCGATCACCTTCGCCTCCCCGCGTCCTCGTGCCCCGACATAGCGAGAACGCGCCGACGGACTTGCGCCGATGCCGGAGAGCTGGATGAAGGTCTTCACACCAGCCACCCGGGCCAGGCGCGCCATTCGGCCGGCACCCTCGACATGGATGTCGTCGAAGCTCAGCCCGGCGCTCTCCACATAGAGGCTCACGGCATTGACCACGCCGCTGGCGCCTTCGAGCGCCCGCCCGACATCGGCTTCGCTACGGACATCGGTCACCATTGGCTCCAGCGGATCGCCGGGCTCGGCCCAGTCAGGCAGCGTCGGGTGACGGGCCGCGATACGCACGGAGTGCCCTGCTTCGAACAATTCGCGAACGATCCGAGTGCCCAGAAAGCCGGTCCCGCCGAACACTGTGATCGGGGCCTTTGTCATGTCTTCTCCATCTCATCGTTTAGCGCCTGAACCGTCTTGCCGAGGCAAGCCTCACTGGATGGGCAGGGCTCCGTTCTCCTTGATCGTACGGATCGAGAAGCTGCTGTCCACGGCACTCACCGCCGTCAACTGACGAAAGTGCCTTAACCAGCGCTCGAAGGCATCGATATCGGTGGTGATGACCTGCAGCAGGTAATCGAAGTGGCCGGAAACGCTATGGCATTGGATCACTTCCGGCATGTCGCGAACGGCGTGCTCGAAGTGTTCGACCTGTTCCCTCTGGTGCTGGTCGAGGCGCACCTGGACGAAGCTGGTTACCATCAGGTCGAGAAGGGTTTTGTCCAGTTCGGCGCGATAACGCGTGATCAGTCCTGCCTGCTCGAGCCTGCGGATTCGGCGAGCGCACGGAGAAGGAGAGAGGTTCACCAGCTCTGCCAGTTCGGCTGTGGTCAGACGGGCGTCCTGCTGCAGAGCTTCGAGCAGCATGCGGTCGATGCGGTCGAGTTTGAGGTTACGCATGGGTTGCCTCGTCAATGTGGCGTTCAGTGGTTCCTTGGCCGATACCGCTAACCATCATTGCAAGTCTGGCGAATGCGGCCCGTGCTCGCCAGTTTCCAGGCGTATTCGAGACGCAGCCGGAATTTTTCGTCATGAGAAAGATGCTTAGGCGAGAAGGAGAAAGGGAAAGAACAAGCGAAGCGTTGAGAACGCCCAAGGTGTCAGCCATTCATCCTGCATACACTTCATGAGCCGTAGCCGGTAGTTTCAATTGGGTGAATCGTGGTTCAGCAATCAGCCAGGAGGATGTCATGACAGCCTTGAGTCGCGCTCTGCGCGCCTGGCGCGCCGTGGAGAATCGGTGGCGGTCCTGCCCACCTGCTGCACGCGAGACCAGCCGGATCATGGTTCTGGTGGCACTGCTGGCCCTGGGTACCTTGATCGTCTATGTCACCGGCGGGACACGCTATGCCTACCCCTACCTGATGCTGATACCGGTATTGCTGGCAGGCGCCTGGTACACCTGGCGCGGTTCGCTGCTCGTCGCGTTGATGGCCGGCTTGCTGATGGCGGCGATACCGCTGTCAGTGGCCTCGGGAGAAACTCAGGCCGCCCTCAACTGGGTGATCCGCCTGTGTCTGTACCTGGCCATCGGTGCCTTTGCCGGATGCCTGTTCGAGCGGCTGAGGCAGAGTCATCTCGAGGCTGAGCGGGCGTCACGCACCGACCCGCGGGCCGGCCTGCCTAACGAAATCGCCCTGGAGGCAGAGCTATCCCGCTTGCTCAAGGCGCCTCAGCGGCTGGATGGGCGCAGCACGGGGGTCATTCTGATACGCATCGAGGACGTCAGCGAGATCATGGAGGCCTTGGGGGCGGATGCATGCGACGACCTGGTTCTCGCCATCAACCGCCGTCTGGTTCGACTGGGACCCAACCTGCTGGGGTGCTACCGGGTGAGCGGTGCTGAGTTGGCCCTACTGCTCTGGCCGGTCGGGCTCGATGAGCTCAACCGCATCGCCGCCCGTGTCATTGAGCTGGGTGAGGACAACCTGGTGGCCCTCGGTGTGCCGCTGCGGGCTCAACTGGTACTGGGCAGTGCCTTGCACAAGTCTCCCGACGATACGCCTGGCGGCCTCGTGCGTGAGGCACGTATCGCCATGCTGGCCGCGACGGAGAAGCAGCGCTCCCACTGCCACTTTCAGACCGCTTTCGCTCGCCGTGGCGTGCAGAACATCAAGTTGATTGCGCGGGTACGCCGCAGCCTGGCCAGAGGGGAGTTCGAGCTGCACTATCAGCCGAAGCTGCGTCTTGTCGATGGCAAGGTGACGGGCTACGAAGGGCTTATTCGGTGGCGAGACGAGCAGGGCAACCTGATCCCCCCGGGGCTATTCATGCCAAAGGTCGAAAACACCACGCTAATTGCACCGGTCACACGTTTCGTGGCAGCCGAAGCCTGTCGATTTGCGATGACTCAGGACAAGCGGGTCAGCATCAACTTCTCGGTGCGCAACCTGCTGGACGATGCGCTGCTGGAAGAGCTGGGCGAGCATGTCAGACAGTCGGGTATGGAGCCGTCCCGGCTGGAAGTGGAGATCACCGAGAGCGCGCTGGTGCATGATCTCTTTGCCGCCAAGCGGGCCCTGGAGCGTATTCGCAGCTGCGGGATTCGGGTCAGCATCGACGACTTCGGTACCGGTTTTTCCTCCTTCGAGTACCTGCGCCATCTGCCGCTCACGGGACTCAAGATCGATCGTGCCTTCGTCGAAGGTCTGGAGCATGATCGACGGGCGCGCAAACTGATGGCCTGCCTGATCGATGTGGGGCACGCTCTCGATCTCGAGGTGACCGCGGAGGGTGTCGAGACCCAAGAGCAGCATCGTTTACTCAGGGAGATGGGCTGTAACCAGGCCCAGGGCTTTCTCTATTCCAAGGCCCTTTCCGCCGAGGAGGTGTTGGCCTGGCACCGTGAGCGCGAACGACCATCACACAACCAGGTTTCCGCTCTGAGCTGCCGCGGCGCACCAAGCGAAGAGTGAGCCAGCCTCGCTGTCCCCCGACAAACGCCAAACTGGACTCGCCATTCCATAAGATTGGCAGAATTGCACTGCGTTGCGAATAGGAATGATTGCGTTTATTGATGCTATCGGCGCCGAACATGCCGGTATCTCGCTGCTTGCAGTGCCCTTTTCGCCAGCGGGACTTCACATCGAATCCATACAGGACTAAAATGGTCCCAAATGGAGCGATGGCACGACTTCGCATCGTGATACCCAGGAGTCAGGCATGCTGAAGCTTTCCCGGCTGACCGATTACGCTGCGGTGATCCTGGCGCAGATCGCCCGGCATCCCGAGCAGCCCCATGCGGCAACGGAGTTGGCCGAGACCGTGCAGTTGCCGCATCCCACGGTCAGCAAGACCTTGAAGATGCTGGTCAAGGCGGGGCTGCTGGAGTCGCGCCGTGGTGCCCAGGGCGGCTACTCCCTGGCGCGCCCGGCATCGCGTATCACCGCCATCGACATCATCACCGCCATCGAAGGGCCGGTGGCGATGACCGAATGCAGTCACGCCGAAGGCGATTGCGACCTGCTCGCCACCTGCGGCGTGTCGGACAACTGGCAGCGCGTGTCGCTGGCCGTGCGTACCCTGCTCGACAGCGTGACCCTGGCCCATCTGGCCGACAGCGCACCGATCAAGCTGCCCGTACAGCTACCCATACAGAGCGTGAGCCTGGCCGCCGATATGGCCTGAGCCAGCGAACAGAATTCATTACCCGAGGCGAGTACGCTCGCCGGCCCAACCGCCCGGGAGGGGAGAGACCATGGCAAGTCAGGAAATGGAACAGCTAGTCCGCCGCGAATACAAAGAGGGATTCGTGACGGACATCGAGAGCGAGACGGTACCGCCGGGGCTCGATGAGAGCGTCATCGCCTTCATTTCCAACAAGAAGGGCGAGCCCGAGTGGATGCTCGAGTGGCGCCTCAAGGCCTACCATCAGTGGCTCAAGATGAAGGAGCCGTCCTGGGCGCATCTGGACTATCCGCCCATCGACTATCAGGCGATCTCCTACTACAGCGCGCCCAAGCGTCCTGAGGACCGTCCCCAGAGCCTCGATGAGGTCGACCCCAAGCTGCTCGAGACCTACGAGAAGCTGGGCATTCCGCTGCACGAACGCGCCGCTCTGGCCGGGGTGGCGGTAGACGCGGTGTTCGACTCCGTGTCGGTGACCACCACCTTCAAGGAGAAGCTGCACGAGGCGGGAGTGATCTTCTGTTCGATCTCCGAGGCGATCCGCGACTACCCGGAGCTGATCAAGCAGTACCTGGGCACGGTGGTGCCGGTGGCCGACAACTACTTCGCCGCGCTCAATTCGGCGGTGTTCACCGACGGCTCCTTCGTCTTCGTGCCCAAGGGCGTGACCTGCCCGATGGAGCTCTCCACCTACTTCCGCATCAACGCCGCCAACACCGGCCAGTTCGAGCGCACCCTGATCATCTGCGAGGAGGGCGCCCAGGTCTCGTATCTGGAGGGCTGTACCGCGCCGATGCGCGACGAGAATCAGCTTCACGCCGCGGTGGTCGAGCTGGTGGCGCTGGACGACGCCTACATCAAGTACTCCACGGTGCAGAACTGGTACCCCGGCGACGAGGATGGCAAGGGCGGCATCTACAACTTCGTTACCAAGCGCGGCGACTGTCGCGGCGATCGCTCGCGCATCAGCTGGACCCAGGTCGAGACCGGTTCCGCCATCACCTGGAAGTACCCCTCCTGCGTACTGCGCGGCCGCGACAGCATCGGTGAGTTCTACTCCGTGGCGGTGACCAATGGCCGTCAGCAGGCCGATACCGGCACCAAGATGATCCATATCGGTGAGGGCACGCGCTCCTACATCGTTTCCAAGGGCATCTCCGCTGGGCGCAGCAACCAGTCCTACCGCGGGCTGGTCAAGATCGGCCCTCGGGCCAAGGGCGCGCGCAACTTCACCCAGTGCGACTCGCTGCTGATCGGCGACCAGTGTGGCGCGCACACTTTCCCCTACCAGGAGATCGGCAACAGCACCGCGACCATCGAGCACGAGGCGACCACCTCGAAGATCGGTGAGGACCAGCTGTTCTACTGCCAGAGCCGCGGTATTTCCGAGGAGGACGCGGTGAGCATGATCGTCAACGGCTTCTGCAAGGACGTGTTCCAGGAGCTGCCGATGGAGTTTGCCGTGGAGGCCGAGGCGCTCCTGAACGTCACCCTCGAAGGTGCCGTGGGTTAAAGCGCTTTGGCCAAGGAAACGGCTACGTGACGCCTGTACGGCGTTGAGCGCGGATTCGAGAATGCTCATTTACAGTCGTAAACTCCGCTTCTCTCTTCCGCGCTCGCCTTGTCCAGACGCCGCTCGCTCGTTTCGCTGGGCTGGTGGAAATCAATTTTTTCGGGTCGCGTTGGCGGCTCGCCAGAATCGAAAAGGTACTCATGATGCTCGAAGTCAAGGATCTGCACGTCAAGGTGGAAGGCAAGGACATCCTCAAGGGTCTCAACCTGACCATCAACGCCGGAGAAGTGCATGCCATCATGGGCCCCAACGGGGCCGGCAAGTCGACCCTCTCGGCGGTGATCGCGGGCAAGGATGGTTATGAGGTGACCCAAGGCTCGATCACCTTCGAGGGTCAGGACGTGCTGGAGATGGAGGTGGAGGAGCGTGCCCAGGCGGGCCTGCTGCTGGGCTTCCAGTACCCGGTGGAGATTCCCGGGGTGAAGAACATCTACCTGCTCAAGGCGGCTCTCAACGCCCAGCGCGAGGCGCGCGGCGAGGGCGAGGTGCCGGCGCCGGAGTTCATGAAGCTGGTCAAGGAGAAGCTGGCGCAGATGAAGATGGACGCCAGCTTCCTGCAGCGCGCCGTCAACGAGGGCTTCTCCGGCGGCGAGAAGAAGCGCAACGAGATCCTGCAGATGCTGGTGCTGCAGCCCAAGCTGGCCATGCTCGACGAGATCGACTCCGGTCTCGACATCGATGCCATGCGCGTGGTGGCCGACGGCGTCAACTCCCTGCGTGACGAGAAGCGCGCCATTCTACTGGTGACCCATTATCAGCGTCTGCTCGACTACATCGTTCCCGACCGCGTGCACGTGCTGGTCGACGGTCGCATTGCCAAGAGCGGCGATGCCGAGCTGGCCAAGGAGCTGGAATCCCGCGGTTACGACTGGGTCGTGGAGGAGTCCGCTGCATGAGTGAGGTAAACAGCGAAGTGACGACCTTTCTGACGCGCCTCGAAGAGCGCAGCGCCGCGCGCCGTGCCGCACAGGGGGCGGAGCCGACCTGGATCGCCGCCCGGCGTCAGGCCGGGGCGGCTCGCTTCGAGGCTCTCGGCTTCCCCACTCGTCGCGACGAAGCGTGGAAGTACACCGACGTACGCGCCATCGCCCGGGGCGATTTCGCCCTGACCGACAGCGCCGAGTTCTCGCCGGCCTCGGCCGCGGCGATCACGCTGCCCATCGAGGCATACCGGCTGACCTTCGTCGACGGCGTGTTCTCGGCGGCGCTCTCCGATCTGAGCGAGCTGCCCGGCGGGGTGGCGGTTTTGCCTCTTTCACAGGCGCTGGCCGAGAATCACGAGGCGGTGGGTGGCCCTCTGGGACGCCTCACCGGCGTCGATTTTTCGCCGTTCTCGGCGCTCAACACCGCCTTCATGGAGGAGGGCGCCGTGGTGCGCCTGGCGCCAGGCAGCGTGGTGGAGAAGCCAATCTTGCTGCAGTTCCTGTCCCGGGCCAATGCCGCGCCGGTGATGAGCCATCCGCGCATCCTGGTCGAGGCCGGTGCGCGCAGCCAGGCTACGCTGATCGAGCATCACGTCGGTGAGAGCGAGGCGGCCAATTTCACCAACCTGGTGGCCGAACTGATGCTCGACCGCGGTGCGATCCTGACCCACTACAAGCTGCAGGAGGCGCCGCTGGCCGACCTGCACGTGGCCAGCATTCACGTCGAGCAGAACCGCGACAGCCGCTACACCTCGTTCAACCTGAACCTGGGCGGCGGGCTGGTGCGCAACGACCTGATCGGTGAGCTCAACGGCGAGGGGGCCGAGGCCAACTTCTACGGGCTGTTCTACGGTCAGGGGCGTCAGCACATCGACAACCACACCCTGGCCAACCACAACGCCCCGCGTACCTTCTCCAACGAGAACTACAAGGGCATCCTCGACGACCGCGCCCGTGGCGTGTTCAACGGCAAGGTAGTGGTCAAGCGTGACAGCCAGAAGATCGAGGGCTTCCAGAGCAACGCCAATCTGCTGCTCTCCGACCGCGCCGAGATCGACGCCAAGCCGGAACTGGAGATCTACGCCGACGACGTCAAGTGCTCCCACGGCACCACCACCGGCCAGCTCGACGAAGAGGCAATCTACGCGCTGCGCACCCGCGGCATCGATGAGCAGACCGCCCGCGGCCTGCTGACCCTGGCCTTCGCCGGCGAGGTGATGGAGCTGGTCGATCTGGATGCCATCTCCGAACGGGTGGAGCTGGCGGTGGCCGGCAAGCTGCCGGAGCGTTTCAACCTGGCCGGGCTGGTGGAAGCCGCCGTGGCCCTGCACGACGAGTGAGCGAGGAGAGAGCGATGAATCACCTGGCCACCGAGCACGAACTCGACACTCCGGCCTTCGACGTGGCCGGGATTCGCGCCCAGTTCCCGATCCTCGAACGGCAGGTGCACGGCCGGCCGCTGATCTACTTCGACAATGCCGCCACCAGCCAGACGCCGCTGGCGGTGATCGATACCTTTCGCGACTACTACAGCCGCTACAACGCCAACATCCACCGCGGCCTGCATACCCTGGCCGACGAGGCGACGGCGGCCTACGAAGCCACTCGCGAGACAGTGCGCGGCTTTCTGAATGCCGCCGACCGCCGCGAGATCGTCTTCACCCGCGGTACCACCGAGGCGATCAATCTGGTGGCCAATAGTTGGGGCCGGGCCAACCTAAAGGCCGGCGACGAGGTGCTGGTGTCGCTGCTGGAACACCACTCCAACATCGTGCCGTGGCAGCTGCTGGCTAGCCAGCTCGGTATCGTGGTCAAGGTGATCCCGGTGGACGAGCGCGGCGTGCTCGACCTCGATGCCTACCGTGCGCTCTTCACTGAGCGCACCCGGCTGGTGGCGGTCAATCACGTCTCCAACGCCTTCGGCACCGTCAATCCGGTGGGTGAGATGGCGGCCATCGCCCATGAGCACGGCGCCCTGATCCTTGTCGACGGCGCCCAGGCCACGCCGCACCAGACAGTGGACGTGCGCGCCATCGACGCCGATTTCTACGCCTTCTCCGGGCACAAGGTCTACGGGCCCACGGGGGCCGGCGCGCTCTACGGCAAGGCGGCGCTGCTCGAGGCGATGCCGCCGTGGCAGGGCGGCGGCGAGATGATCAAGAGCGTCTCCTTCGAGGTCCCGACCACCTTCGCCGACGTGCCGCATAAGTTCGAGGCGGGCACGCCGGCCATCGCCGAGGTGATCGCCCTGGGCGTGGCGCTGGAGTGGGTGCGCGGTGTGGGGCTCGATGCCATCGGCGCCTGGGAGGCAAGACTGCTGGAGCGGGCCACGGCGGCAGTGTCGCGCATCGACGGGCTGCGCATTCTCGGCACCGCACCCCACAAGGCCGGCGTGCTCTCCTTCGTCGTCGACGGCGCGCACTCCCAGGACATCGCGCTGTTGATCGATCAGCTCGGGGTGGCGATCCGTACCGGCAACCACTGCGCCCAGCCATTGCTGGCGCACTTCGGCGTGACGGCGACCTGTCGGGCTTCGTTTGCCGCCTACAATACGCTGGAGGAGGTCGACGCCTTCGGCGAGGCCCTGGAACGTGTGATCGGAATGGTGCGCTGAGCATGACCAGCATCGAGCAGATAGCGAGCCTGCAGAAGGGGCAGAAGCTGCCGCTGCAGCGCGACGTGGATGTCATCTCGATCCCCTTCGGCAAGACCATCTCGCTGCCCGAGGATAGCGAGGTCACGGTCATGCAGGCCAAGGGCAGCTCGGTCAGCGTCGGGTTCGAGGGCAGGCTCTACCTGATCGAGGGCAGCAACCTCGATGCCCTGGGCCTTGAGCCGCTGCCGCGCCCGACCCTGCCCGAGGATGCCGGCGACGAGGAGATCGAGCAGTTCGTCTGGGACCAGCTGCGGACCTGCTTCGACCCCGAGATTCCGGTCAACATCGTCGATCTGGGGCTGGTCTACGGCTGTCGCATCGAACGGCTGATCAGCGGCGAGCGCATCGTCACCATCCGTATGACCCTGACCGCGCCCGGCTGCGGCATGGGCGACGTGATTGCCGCCGATGCGCGCAACAAGATCCTCGGTGCCCCGCAAATCAGCCGAGTGCATACGGAAATCGTCTTCGATCCGCCCTGGAGCCGTGAGATGATGAGCGATGAGGCCAAGCTGGAACTCGGCATGTTCTAGCGGCTGGCCCTCGCTATCGATGAGGGCCGTCCATCTCCTCGACCGGTGACGGTGAATGCAGGCGCTGCTGTGGAAAACCTTCAAGTTCGTTCTGATGACGCTCGGCGCCGTGCTGCTGCTGGCAGCGCTGCTGTTCGTCTCTGCCAACCTCTGGGTGCTGGGCAAGACTCACTCGCGTATCGAGTATGAGCTACCGCTGTGCGGTCCGGAGCGTGTCGGCATCGTCTTCGGCACTTCGAGCTGGACCCGTAGCGGCGTGCGCAACCCGCATTTCGAGGCGCGCATGAATGCCGCTTCCCGTCTGCTGCGGCTGGGGCGGGTCGAGCATCTGCTACTCTCCGGCGACAACCGTACCCGCCAGTACAACGAACCGATCAGCATGTGGCGCGACCTGCGCCGACAGTACGTGCGCGACGAGGACATGACCCTCGATTACGCCGGATTCAGTACCTTCGATACGCTGGCGCGGGCGCGTGACGTTTTCGGCGTCGAGCAGGCGCTGCTCGTCACCCAGTCGTGGCATCTGCCCCGGGCGCTTTTCATTGCCGACGCGCTGGGGCTCGAAGTGCGCGGCTGCAGTGCGCCTTCACGCCCGGTGGCAGGGCTCTGGCGGTTGCAGGCGAGGGAGTGGATGGCGCGTGCCGCCACCGTGGGGGATCTCTACGTATGGGGACGTGAGCCGTACTTCCTGGGGCCGCTGGAGCCGCTGCAGATCGTCCCGCCGACCTGGCGCCAACTGCTGGATCTCGAGCCCGATCTGGACTTCGATTTCGAGTAGCGGCCCTCTGGGATCAGCGGCGACGCTCTTTCTGCAGCCGGTAGAGTTCGCGGATCAGCGCCCGGCACTCCTTCCAGCACTGCTCCACGACCGGCTCGAGGGGATTCGGCAGGGGGTGGGTATAAAGCGTTGCCAGGGCCTGCATCAACACGCGCTCCTGCTCGAGCAGTTCGCCGATGACGACCTGGCTCTCGTTGCCGACGAAGCTCTTCAGGCGGCTCCACAGCCACATGTAGTCGTCGCGCTCGACATCGGCATCGCGCGGGAGCAGCTTGAGGTGCCGTCTGGCCAGCTCACGGAGCTTCTGCAGGGCCTTGGCGCGCGCCTCGTAGTGCGGCTTGAGCGTTTCACGCAGGGAAGGGCGCAGGCGCTCGAGATTGTCCTGGAAATAGTCGATGCTGTCAGCCAGCGCTTCCAATACGCTGTCCATCGCCACCTGGCGATTGTCGAGAAACATGAGCGGTCACCTCCTCCGGTGACGCAGATTGTGGCGGGGGAAACACTGTTTTGCTACCCCCGCAGGCGAAATAAGTAGCCTTTCTACAAAAACAGGCGCTTTTCTCGCAATTACCCTTTGGGCTTGGGCGGTGCCTTGCGCGAGGCGCTGGCATTCTTCTCGATGTGCTCGATGATCAGCCCGGCGATGTCCTTGCCGGTAGCCGTCTCGATTCCCTGCAGCCCCGGCGAGGAGTTGACCTCCATGATCACCGGCCCGTGATTGGCCCGTAGCAGGTCGACACCGGCGACCCGCAGCCCCATCGCCCTGGCTGCACGAATGGCCGTGGAGCGCTCCTCCGGGGTGATGCGAATCAGGCTGGCCGTGCCGCCGCGATGCAGGTTGGAGCGAAACTCTCCTTCGGCCGCCTGGCGCTTCATCGAGGCGACCACCTTGTCGCCGATGACGAAGCAACGGATGTCGGCGCCGCGGGCCTCCTTGATGTACTCCTGCACCATGATGTTGGCCTTCATGCCCATGAAGGCCTGGATCACCGACTCGGCAGCCTGGTTGGTCTCGGCCAGCACCACGCCGATGCCCTGGGTGCCCTCCAGCAGTTTGATGACCAGCGGCGCGCCCTTGACCATGGTGATCAGGTCGGGAATGTCGTCCGGCGAGTGGGCGAAGCCGGTGATCGGCAGGCCCAGACCCTTGCGCGAAAGCAACTGCAGCGAGCGCAGCTTGTCCCGCGAGCGGGTGATGGCGACCGAGTCGTTGAGAACGTAAGTGCCCATCATCTCGAATTGGCGCAGCACGGCGCAGCCGTAGAAGGTGACCGATGCCCCGATACGGGGTATCACCGCATCGAAGCGCTCGATCTCCTGTCCCTTGTAGTGAATCGAGGGGTGATGGGCGGCAATGCTCATGTAGCAGCGCAGGGTATCGATGACCCGTACCTTGTGGCCGCGCTGTTCGGCGGCTTCCACCAGGCGTCGCGTGGAGTAGAGGTTGCGATTGCGTGACAGCAGCGCGATATGCATCTTGGGCTCCGGACGTATGGCCGAGTGGGTCAGGGTTCGCCGTGCAGGAAGGTGACGCCGGGCGCCACCAGCAGCCGGCGCAGGGCGCGTCGGCCCAGCAGCATGGGGTAGCGCATGTCACTGCGGTCGGTCAGGGTCAGTTCCACCATCATGTCGAGTTCGCCAAGCTGCATCGGCGTGCGAATCACGTAACGCCACTCCTTGTGACCGTTGGAGCTCGTCACCCGCCGACGGTCGTGCAGATGGGTGCGGTGCTGGTGCGGTGGCGACTCCAGCCCGCCGCTGCGCGTCGTGAAGCTGACCCACAGATGGCCATCTTCCTCGAAGATCTCGATATCTTCCGCATGCAGCGCCGAGGTATAGGCGCCGGTATCGATCTTGGCGCAAACGGTCATGCCGATCGTCGGCAGGGTAGCCATCTCGAGGCGGCCGATGACGGCTTTCGGAGTATAGGGCAGTTCCTTCATGACATTATGTCCAGCTATCCATACTCAGTGGCCCAGCTCGGCCAAGCGCTGGCCGATGGGGGTGTCACGCCGCGATTCGCGCAGCACCATCAGCACGGGCAGGCTCAGACGGGGAATCAGCGCCAGGTCGCGTGCGGCAGAGGCGAAGTCGGTGCCTGGCTGCTGCGCCAGTCGCTCGAGGAAACGTGGCAGCCGCTCGCCGTGTTCCAGGTGGTTCCAGCCCCGCGCGGCAATGGCGGCCAGCAGGTCGGGGCCGCAGGCGGCCGGGTCGTCCAGCAGGGCATCGTACCAGGCGCCGGCCAGTGCCGGGCTGGCGCCACCCACGGCGCGTACGCAGGCGCACAGGGTTTCCAGATCGCCGGCTTGGGCTGCCTGATCGCCCCGGTGTCGCAGCGCGGTGGCGAGCCCATCGGCAATGGCCATGTGCTCGAGGCAATAGCACAGTGTCACCAGCACCTCATTGGGCAACTGCGGCAGCGAATCGATCAACGCCTGGGTCGATTCGCTGTCGAGGCGGACGACGAAATCGGCCAGCCCCTGCAAGCCGAGAAACTGCCAGTCTACCGGCTGTTGGCCGCTGAGATAGGCTTCCACCGGCTCCAGATGGGGGCTCGCCGGCTTGTCGAGATCGTAGGTGGCACGTGCATGCAGCATGGCCTGAAAGGGCAGCGATGGCGTGAAGGCCAGCGGGTTGTCGTGCATCAGATTGTCGATTTGTCCCTGATGTTCGGGCTCGCGACCGGCGCGCTCCACGTTGCGCCCCAGAGTGACCAGCAGGCGCTGCAGGAAGGCATCCCGCGGTGCCGCTACCAGTTGCCCCTGCTCGTCCAGCGGCAGTGCCAGAAACCAGATCAGCGGATCGGTTAGGTCACCCAGACGAAAGACGATGCCCAGGCGCGCCTGACCCTGCCAGGGCAGCGGCCAGGCGGTTCCATCGTCCTCCAGGCTTGCCAGGGTCGCCATGGAGCACGGTTCGACCCGGCGCCCCATGTGGTAGAGATGCACATCGGCCCCGGTGCGGAGGAAAAAATCGTGAAGCGAATGAATCGGCTGCATATCGGCTCCCTTTTGAGCGTGCACTCTACCGTGACGGCCGGGGGGTTGTCAGCCACTCGTCGGCGCGGATCGTCGCAATCTGATCAAGAAATGAGCATGCCTGGCGAAGCCCCGTATTCTCTGCTACCGGAGCAGGTTTCCAAAGCTTATCCACAGTCTCTTGCAGCGAATCTGTGAACAGTCCGCTGGCGGTCCTGGCCAGAAGGCGGGGCTGGAGGGATATAATGAAGGTACATTCGCTTCAGGTATTTCGACATGACGGTCCACGATGAGCTCGATGTGGCCTTGCGCCGCCTCGAAGCCACGATGAAAGCCACCAACATGTGGCGCATGAGTGCTCCGACGCCCGACGCGTACGAGAGCCAGCAACCCTTTTGCATCGACACCATGGACCTGCCGCAGTGGCTGCGCTTCGTGTTCATCGCCAGGCTCGATGCACTGATCGAAGCGGAAGCGCCGATGCCGGAGAAGTGCGATGTGGCGCCGGTGCTGGAGACTTACCTGGCGCAGCAGGGAGCGCGCGCCAACGACCGCCTGCTGCTGTGCAAGGCAGTGGAAGAGATCGACCGGTTGGTCACGGATAATTGAGCTGAAAGCAACAGGGTCCGCCAGTCGGCGGACCCTGTTGCGTCAGCGTACTCCTCAGAAACGGTAGCTGATGCCGGCCATGAAGACCCAGGGGTCGACGCTGACCTTGCCGAGGTCGGTACCGCCCAGGCTGACGTCGGTATCGATATCGATGTACCAGGCGGCAGCATTGAGGCCCCAGTTGTCATCCAGGCGCACGTCGAGACCCAACTGGCCTGCCAGGCCCCAGGAGCTGTCGAGATCCAGATTGCCGAGCTCGCTCTTCTCACTGAAGAAATGCGTGTAGTTGAGGCCGATACCGGCATAGGGCTGGAGCTGTGCACCGGTACCTCCCAGGGGGTAGTACTGCACAGTCAGGGTCGGCGGCAGATGCTTGGTGGAAGCAAGATCCTCACCATTCAGCCGAATGTCATGCTTGAACGGCAGCGCCGCCAGCAGCTCGACGCCGAAGTTGTCGTGGAACAGGTAACCCAGGGTGAAGCCCAGGTTGGTGTCGCTGCGAACGTCGACGTCGATGGTGCCGTCCGCAAGGCTGCCGTTGTTGCTCTTGGGGTCGACATGGGCAACGCCCACGCGGGTGATGAAATCGCCCTGGTTGTAGGCGAGCGCCTGGCTGCTGGCCAGCAGTGCTGTCGCGGCGAGGCCGCAAGTGACGAGCGTGGGAAGGACGTGCTTGCGCATGGTCGACTCCTGTCGTTTCAAAGAGGCAGTTGTGAAGCTGCCGTTCAATGAGAGAAGTCTACTCAGCGGCTGCGGGTCGATTCTTGATCCAGGGCAATGGTTGCGATTGAAACTATAACAGGTATTTATAATGCTCCTTTAAGAGGGGTGACCAACAAGAACGCCGGGCCCAGGGGCCCGGCGTTCTTGGCATTGCGTTGCCTTGCTCAGAAGCGGAAGGTTACGCCGCCGCCGATGGTCATCGGGTCCACCTTGACGGTGCCGATAGCTTCCCCCTCGGAGGAGAGGCGCGCATCGACGTCGGCATAGTTGGCAAAGCCGTTGAGCATGAAGTTGTCGGTGATGGCTAGATCGATCCCCACCTGGCCTACGGCGCCGTAGGAGCGACGGGCATCGATGCCCTCGGGCTCGCCGGAGAAGCGGGTGTAGTTGAGGCCCGCACCCACGTAGGGCTGCACGCGGGAGTCGAAGCCGCCCAGCGGGTAGTAGTTGACCAGCAGGTTCACCGGCATGCGGTCGATGGTGCCGAGGTCGGCGCCACCCAGGGCGACGTCATGCTCGAACTTCTCGGAGCTGTTCAGCTCGATACCGATGTTGTCGGTGAACAGGTAGCCGGCGCCGAAGGTGAAGCCCCGTGCCGTGCCGAGATCGAAATCCACGCCACCGGCTTGGCCGTTGTCCGAGCGAACGTCCGACTGAGCGACGCCGCCACGCACGAAGGCGTCGCCAGCGCTGTAGGCCAGGGCTGCCTGGCTGGCGAAGGTAAAGCCAGCAGCGAGAGCTACTACGGGAATCAGGCGAATCGGTTTCATAACAGCGTCCTCCAGTTTTCACTCGAGCCGGAGTCCCGGCAGTGTTGAACGCCTCCAACTATACGAACACTGTTTCTAAAAGTCTTGTTTAAATTTGTTATGGCACTGATTGGCTTGATTGATTGTCGTAATGCCAAGGCTCTCTAATTTCATGAGCGCGCATATGCTGGCGAAGGTAGGCGAGCTGTACAATTATTGCTGTGCTGCATCATGGCGAGACAGAGCACTTGCAGCTAAGCCTTGAATAGGAAAAGCAGGAGGCAGACGATGCGAGTCGAGGTACAGACCCCCCCCATCTGGCTCAATCTCGGCGCGATGCTGTTGGCTGCGGCGCTTGCGCTGTGGTTGCTCGTGCAGCCCGCGCTCATCAGCGGACTGCCCATGGCGCTGAGGCTGCCCGCCATTGCGCTGGGCGTATGGGCCTTGGGAGCGGCATTCATGCAACCGCTGGGGCTTGAGTTGCGGAGCTACTGGCAGCGTCAGGCCACCAGCCCGCCGATCAGCCTGGCGGCCCTGGCCGCCTTCACCTTGCTGGTGGTCGTTCGCGCCCTGTGGCTGGCATGAGGGGTTGCTTGAGCAAGGACGAGAAAGCCGCCCGAGGGCGGCTTTCGTCTACGGTGAGCTACTGCCTGTCGATTACGCTTCGTCGAAGGTGTCGAAGTCGGCTGTGACACGCAGGTCGGGCTCTTCCGTGGCCAGGCTCGCCACCACGATGGCGATGTAGGCAAGGATCACGCCCGGCACGATCTCGTAGAGGTCGAAGATGCCGCCGGACAGCTCGGCCCAGACCACCACGGTCACGCCACCGGTCACGATGCCGGCCAGGGCACCCCACTTGTTCATGCGGCGCCAGTAGAGCGACATGATCAGTGCCGGGCCGAAGGCGGCGCCGAAGCCGGCCCAGGCGTAGGCGACCAGGTCGAGCACGGTGGCATCGGGGTTGAGCGCCAGCAGGTAAGCGACGATGGCGATGGCGATGACGGCGAAGCGGCCGACCCAGACCAGCTCGGTCTGGCTGGCATCCTTGCGGAAGATCGCCTTGTAGAAGTCGTCGGTCAGCGCCGAGGAAGAAACCAGCAGCTGCGAGTCGGCGGTGGACATGATCGCGGCCAGGATGGCGGCGAGCAGGATACCGGCGATCACCGGATGGAAGATCAGATTGACCATTACCATGAACACGGTTTCGCCATCGGCCAGGTCGCGTTGAACGAAGCCGACACCCAGCAGGCCCACGGCCACAGAGCTGATCAGGGCGATGGCGGTCCAGGTCACCGCTATGCGGCGAGCGGCGGGTATGTCACGGTCGCTGCGAATGGCGGCAAAGCGCGCCAGGATGTGCGGCTGACCGAAATAGCCCAGGCCCCAGGCAAGCGAGCTGACGATACCGATGAAGGTCAGCGTCTCACCGGTGGAAGCGTCGCGGAACCAGGCCAGCATGTACTCGCTCTCCGCCGCCAGCGCCGCAGCGGCGCCTGTGGTGCCGCCCAGGTCGCCGAAGGCGATGATCGGCACGATGGCCAGAGCTGCCGCCATCATCAGCCCCTGGATCAGGTCGGTCCAGGAGACCGCCAGGAAGCCGCCGAAGAAGGTGTAGGAGATCACCGCTACGGTGCCGATGGTGACGGCCAGCGTGTAATCGTAGCCGAACACCGTCTCGAACAGCCGTCCGCCGGCGACCAGGCCGGAGCTGGTGTAGAAGAGGAAGAACAGCAGAATGAAGATCGCCGAGATCACCCGTAGCAGCTGCGACTTGTCGCGGAAGCGGTTGGCGAAGTATTCGGGCAGCGTCAGGGCATCGCTGACCTTGAAGCTGTAGAGGCGCAGGCGGCGCGCCACGATCAGCCAGTTGAGCCAGGTGCCGATCAGCAGGCCCACGGCGATCCAACTGGCGGAGATGCCGCTGACATAGGCGGCGCCGGGCAGGCCGAGCAGCAACCAGCCCGACATGTCCGAGGCTCCGGCGGAGATCGCCGAAGTCCAGGGCCCCAACGAGCGCCCGCCAAGGATGTAGTCGGAAAGGTTGGTCGTACGCTTGTAGGCGACGATACCGATGCCAAGCATCAACAAGAGGTACACCACGAAGGTGAAACCGATAGCCATGTTATTCTGAACCATGAGGGGTTCCTTCAAATGTTGTTGTGGTCAATGACGAGCGCGGTTACTCGTCTCCCAGCGCAAGCAGTGACGCGTTACCGCCCAGCGCGGCGGTATTGACGGTCACGGTCTTCTCCGTGGCGAAACGCAGCAGATAGTGCGGTCCGCCCGCCTTGGGGCCGGTACCGGAAAGACCTTGCCCACCGAACGGCTGCACACCCACGACGGCGCCGATGATATTCCGGTTGATGTACACATTGCCAACGCGAATCTTCTGCGCAACGAGCTGTGCAAAGGATTCATTGCGGCTATGTACGCCGAAGGTCAGCCCGTAGCCCCTGGCATTGATCGAGTCGAGCACTTTTTCGATCTCGCTGGCCTTGTAGCGCACCACATGCAGTACCGGGCCGAACTGTTCCCGCTCGAGGGCGTCGATGGCGTCGATGCTGAAGGCCACCGGCGGCACGAAGGTGCCATGCGCGGTGTGGGCCGGATCCAGGCGGGTCTCGGCCAACAGGCGCCCCTCGCCCTTGAGCTTCTCGATATGCGGCAGCAGGTTCTTGCGTGCATCCTCGTCGATCACCGGGCCCACGTCGGTGCCCAGGTCACGGGGATCGCCGACGTGCAACTCGTCCATGGCGCCGCGCAGGATCTCGATGACCCGGTCGGCCACGTCTTCCTGAAGGTAGAGCACGCGCAGCGCGCTGCAGCGCTGGCCGGCACTCTGGTAAGCCGATTGGATCACGTCGGCCACGACCTGCTCCGGCAGGGCGGTGGAGTCGACGATCAGTGCATTCATGCCGCCGGTTTCGGCGACCAGTGCCGGCAGCGGGGCGTTCTCGCGAGCGGCCAGAGCGCGGTTGATGATCTGCGCGGTGTCGGTGCCGCCGGTGAAGACCACCCCGGTGATGCGCGGGTCGGAGGTGAGGACGCTGCCCACGGTGGGGCCGTCGCCCGGCAGCAACTGCACCACGTCGCGGGGCATGCCGGCCTCGTGCAGCAGCTCGATGACACGGTGAGCCACGATAGAGGTTTGCTCGGCGGGCTTGGCCAGCACGCTGTTGCCGGCCACGGCAGCTGCTACCACCTGACCGCAGAAGATCGCGACCGGGAAGTTCCACGGGCTGATGGCGGCGAACACGCCCTTGCCGCCCAGCATCAGGCGGTTCGATTCGCCGGTGGGGCCGGGCAGCTCGAGGGGCTCACCGAACTGCTCTTCGGCGCGCATGGCGTAATAACGGCAGAAGTCCACCGCCTCGCGGATCTCGTCGACGCCGTCGGTGAGCAGCTTGCCGCCCTCGCGGGAGCACAGCGTCATCAGCTCGGCCAGATTCTCTTCCATCAGATCGCCCAGGCGGCGAATGATGGCGGCGCGCTCGGCTACCGGCGTGGCTTCCCAGCGCGGGAATGCGGCCCAGGCGGCATCCACCGCGCGGGCGGCCTGGTCGCGGGTGGTCCACTGCACGCTGCCGACCCGCTGACGGCGGTCATAGGGGCTGAATACCTCGTGCACGTTGGCCGGGTTGCGTTGTACATCGAAGGCCAGCAGGGGGGCGACGTCATAGCTGCGTTCCATGAAGCCCGACATGGCCTTCATCAGCGGTTCGTAATGGCTGCGCACGTTGAGGTTGACTCCCCTCGAGTTGTGTCGTTTTGCGCCGTAGATGTCCTTCGGCAGCGGAATCCGTGGGTTGGAGAAGGTGCGATACTGGCTCAGCGTCTCCACCGGGTGCACGCACAGGGTCTCCACCGGCACCTTGGGGTCGACCAGTTGGTGCACGAACGAGGAGTTGGCACCGTTCTCGAGCAGCCGGCGCACCAGGTAGGGCAGTAGATCCTTGTGCGCTCCCACCGGCGCGTAGATACGGCAATAGGTACCCTTGGGGGCGCGCTTGAGGGCCGCGTCGTAGAGCGCCTCGCCCATGCCGTGCAGGCGCTGGAACTCGAACGGCCGGGTCGCCTCGTCGGCCATCTCGAGGATGGTGCTGATGGTGTGGGCGTTATGCGTCGCGAACTGGGGGAAAATGCGACCGCGGGTCTGGTCGGAGAGCAGGAAACGCGCGCAGACCAGGTAGGCTACGTCGGTGCAGGCCTTGCGGGTATAGACCGGATAGCCCTCGACGCCTAGCTGCTGGGACTCCTTGATCTCGCTGTCCCAGTAGGCGCCCTTGACCAGGCGCACGGGGATCTCGTCGCCTTGACGCTCGGCCAGACGATTGAGGTAGTGCAGCACCGGCAGGGCACGCTTGGAATAGGCCTGCACCACCAGGCCGAAGTGTCCCCAGTCCTTGCAGGCGTCGCTCTCGTAGACGGCACGGAACACTTCCAGCGATAGCTCCAGGCGATCCACTTCCTCGGCGTCGATGGTCAGCGCCACGTTACGCTCGCGGGCCATGGTCACCAATTCGCTTACGCTGCCCACCAGTTCGCGTAGGATTTGCTCGCGACGGCCGAACTCGTAGCGCGGGTGCAGCGCCGAGAGCTTGATCGATACCGAAGGCGCCGGGGTTCGTTCGGTGAGTTTGGTGCTGGTCAGCCCGACCTGCTGGATGGCCTTGGCATAGTCGTCGAAGTAGCGCTTGGCGTCGGCCCGCGTGCGTGCTGCTTCGCCCAGCATGTCGTAGGAGTAGGTATAGCCCTTGTCGAACAGCGGACGGGAGCGCTTCAGCGCCTCGTCGATGTCGCGGCCGAGCACGAACTGCTTACCCATGATTTTCATCGCCTCGTACATGGCGCGGCGGATCACCGGCTCACCCATGCGATTGACCAGGCGGTTGATGAAGCCCGAAGGCTTACCGTCGCGCGGCTTGTCGAGGGTGACCACGTGGCCGGTCATCAGCAACCCCCAGGTGGAGGCGTTGACCAGCCAGGAGTCGCTCTGCCCGACATGGGCCTTCCAGTCGGCGGGACCGAGCTTGTCTTCGATCAGCGCGTCGGCCGTGGCCGTATCGGGAATGCGCAGCATGGCTTCGGCCAGGCACATCAGCATCAGCCCTTCGTGGGTGTCGAGGCTGTACTGCTGCAACAACTGATCGATCGTATCGACGGCGGTATCCATCTCGCGGACTTCGCGCACTAGTTCGGCGGTCTTGCTGGCAATGCGCCGGAAATCCTCGGGATTGGCGCTGAGTACGCTGACTAGCTCCTTGACGAAGGTCTCTTCGTCCACGACGTAATGTTCGCTGATACGCGAGAACAGACTATCGAGATCCTGCTGCCAGGTAGCAGCATTCAGCATGGTATCGGCATTGAGCATAGGAATCCCCCGGGTATCCACCCGTTCCAGAACGGCAAAACGCCATGTGCGTGGCGCTCTGCCCGAACATGGGTGTGTCTTCCTTGACTGTAGGGCCGGTTGAACTGGGCTGCTTGCCAAAAACCGGGAAGGATTTATGAATTTCGCGGCAGAATGCCGCAGTGCCATTGAAGTTTAGACTTAAGTCGTATGTTGTAGTCGGTTGGTGATGTCGAGAGGGGAGGGGCGATCCAGAACGGCGCGCCGGATCTGGCTCGGCGGGCAGCCGAAAGCACTGCGAAACGCATGCGACAGCGCACTCTGATGGGCAAAGCCGGTACTCACCGCAATCTGTGACAATGGCATGCGACTCTCCTCGAGCAGCCGGCGGGCGGCCTCCAGGCGCCGTCGGCGTACGTACTGCCACGGCGACAGGCCGGTTTGCTCACGGAAGCAGCTGCTGAAGTGGGCTTCGCTGAGGCAGGCCTGCCCGGCAAGGTCGGCCACGGAGATCGGTGCCGCCAGGTGCCGGTCGATGAAGCGGTCGAGCTTGGCAAGGTTCAGACGGCGTTTTGCCGGTGGCGACGTTTCTCCGCCGAGTCTGGCGTGCAGGCAGCCGAGAAAGGTCGCGGCCAGGCGGTCGCTCTGTGCCGAGCTCAACCCGTCCTGGCTATCGCCCTGCTCGAGTAGCAGGAAGTCGAGATAGTGCTGGAGCGGCTTGTCCAGGGCGAAGAAGCGCGGTGCGTCGAACAGGCGTGACAGCTCATGATGATAGCCGGTGAGCGAAGGGGCATCTGCCGGAAGGTCGAGGATGAGCTGGCGGTTCTGGCCCTGGCCGACATAGTAGTGAACGTGGTTGGCAGGCACGATGCAGCCGGAAAGGGCAGAGATGGCGCCACCCAGGCCCTCGATTTCGAACTCCGCCCGGCCCTGCAGACCGATCACGATCTGATGAAAGTCATGGGAGTGGTGCTGAGTGGCGGTATCGAGCGGAATCTGGCGTATGACGCTGGACATGAGGGCCTCCCGCATGTGGCTGTCGTAACAGAGCTTACCACATCAATGTTGTGTCAACGCTACGATTCGTTGCGTTGCCTTTCACGCAGCCGCAGGTGGGCATCAAGGTGGTTGCGTAATGCCGTCAGCTCTGCCTGGCCCGTCTTGTTGAGCAGGGGCTTGCCCTGAGCCACTTGCCAGGGGCGACCGTGCTCCTGCATCAAATGCTGGGCGCGCCGTCTCACACCGTCGAGATAGTCGTCGTGGCGAATCGGATAGTTGATCACGACGTTCCACTCGGTCTCACCGACCTGGTTGGCGATCGCCTTGTCGAACAGCTCCAGCAACTGCTCCGGCTCGGTGCGGTAACGGGGCGTACGTGAAAAGAGAAGCACCAGCACCATGCCGCCGATAATGAACAAGCAAACGGCAAAGATGAGCAGGAAGAGAGCCATGTTCGGGCCACGCTGATAAGCTGGGACCGGACTTGCGGCGGTGAGGCATCGGTGCGCAGCCAAGGCCGGTGGGGATGGCATCGCCCCCTGTCATAGACATGCAGTATCAAGCACCTGAAAGGGAACGAGCGTTCGTAGCCGCTGCGTCAGCCGCTGGCGGATGAGCAAAATTGTACCGTCCTGCAGGAAAGCATGGCAAACCGGCCGATCGAGCGCAGTGAGGCTCTCTGTCGCTGCGAGGTATTTGCGTGTCGGCAATCTCTCACCAGGGACGCGTAAATACGGCCCGGCCCATGGCCGGGCTTTTGATGCACAAGGAAACGTTCAGTTTCTCAAGTCTTCTTGATCATGGCGGAAGCCTGGCTATTGTTAATGATAACGAGGCAGGAAGCCCGAACAGAAAGGAACAGGGATGGCCGGGCGAGACAGGACGTCATGCAGGCCAGGGAGTTCTACATTTATCTTGAAATCTTGAATAAAGCAATATATTGGCCCCCAGTATCGGTATTGCTGGGGGCTCGTTCTTTGTGGCTCATCTTTGTGATTTGTTGGCGCGGCTTGCTTGTGGCGCCCTGGATGCAGGACAGAGGTCTTGGTGAGCTGGAGAGGAACCACATCGCTTGAAGCCTGGCGCAGCGCCGGGTTTTTCTTTGCTCATAAGCTGCTCGCGAGCGGAGCGGTTGCCGACATAGGGTGACGATCAGGTGGGGCGGGAGCGATAACTGTAACTCATAGTATACACTTTTGGTCAAAGCGAAACGGAATGAAAATTAAGCTGCAGAAACTTAACGTGCGTTAATTTCTTTGCCTGCCAACGATGGCAGGGTAGACAGCCGTCAGCCAGCGTGGCCAAACAAGACGAACGTCCGGTTGGCCGTGCATTGGCGTTCTTGGGCTGGATGGGAATTTTCAGTCAGGTAAGAGGTGAGCATCCTCGGCGTTCGGCTCATGTCGGTTGAGGCTGTCTGATATACAAGAGGTGCTGTCAAGAATACGCAAATATCACCAGGGAATCGTGAGCGCAGGAGAAGAAAAATGATCAGGCTAATTTGGAAGGCGGGATCGAAACTTCTTGAAGAAAATGGCCCTATTGTTGCAATCGTGTCTTTTATATCTTTCATGTCGTGGATGTTGTTCTGGTCGCATGGAGTTAGTATGAGTGCTGCTGTCGGCCAGGAGCCCGAAATGACCATGTATGAAAAAATCAAGAGCTCCTACTCCGCACAAGCTGCGGAATTGTTGCGAGTCGATGAGGACGTTTTTTTGCGTTCCTTGAGTATTCTCGATGCGCAGCGGTTTTACTGCCTGCTCGCAGAGCACTTCGGCGATGAAGGAAAGAGCTCGCTGCACCCTTCGTATTTATTGCGCTATGAAGCACTATGTAATGTTTTTGCCGATGCAGCAAGCATGGTCGATACTTATGCCGATCGGCTCAGTGGGGGAGGCGGTTTTTACCCGAAGCTGCATGAATTTATGTTTCATTCCCAAAAAAAAGAGCAGGTCATGGGGCCTTTCTTGACTCAGGAGGAGTGCGTAGAGATTGCGGAACGTTTGATACGGCTGGGTGAGCGTGTCTCGCGTTGCAACCCTTACGGTATGTCACGAAGCCCGACACTCTATAGCTCTCTGCAATGATATTGGCTGCTGGATTGTCACCTGTGGGTTGTTGGTTTTTCAGGCGATTCAGTAATCTGAGAGAGGGATAGAATGTTTATAGGCAATGAAAAGACAATCAGAAAAGGTGCTTTTCTTCGCACCATGGTGGTTTGCCTGCTTCTCGCATTGGCCTTGCCTGTCTGGGTTGTGCTTAGTCGAAGTATCGAGGCTTCGGTTGAAAAGAAAGAGCTGGAGCGGGAAGTAAAAACCGATAGAAAAGCCGCCGCGGCATGGGAGGATGCAGAACGGCATGGCCATTTCCGTCAGCAGGCTTTGGCGCTGCTTCAACTTTACAAGGAAATTTGCCACCTGGGTGGGCGCAATGATGTCGTAACTGACGTTGATGGCGCCATTACGGCCGGGCATGTAAACCTGTGCAGTGCTCTTGCCGACGCAGCGGGCAGGCTGAAGGGGGAGCGACCGCTGAGTCTGGGCGCGGGTGTCTTGCCCCAGGCGCTGTTTCACTTCAGTCTGATGCAAGCTGAGAGGGAGCGAGCCATTGGTCCATTCTTTTCACAGGTAGAGTGCTCAGAGGTGGCTGCCAGGCTGGCGCAGTTTGGTGAGCAAGTGACTCCCTGCCTGCCCTACGAGCATTGGCATTACGAATTATTGCTCACTGATAAAGAGAGATAGTCTCTGCTCCCGGGGAGCCCATGTCGTCATGTGTTGTCCCTATCAAGGAGGGGGCATTCGGTCGCGTCGGGCGAAGGATGCGCGCTGGGCAGGACTTGTCGGCTGCCGGAGTGTTAGTCTAGTAGGGCAATGTTCGGTCAGGAGAAAGGCATGAAGGCATGGCGTCGATCCTGTATAAGCCTGATGGCTGCGGTATGGCTGGCGGGTTGTGGCGGCGACGGCAATGGCACACCGGCGGAGGAGGAGGCCGAACTCGAACAGCCGACTGACGTTACCGAGCCGGTGGAAGAACCGGTCGAAGTGGAGCCGCTGGCGGTCGAAATGCACGCCTCGGCTACCCTGCGTAGCGATCGTCGTTTGATGATCGATGGAGAGACCAACCTGCCTGACGAGACGCGGCTGCTGGTGATAGTGGAGCGCGAGTTGAGCGGTGTGCGCTGGCAATCGCGCACCGTGGTCGAAAACGGTGGTTTTGCCACAGGGCCCTTCGGTCCCGGTAGCGGCCTGCCGGATGGCGGCTACCTCATTACCGTCAACCTGGTGGAGGCCAGCGTGCAGCCGCCTGCCGTGCGCGAGCGAATCGGCGATCAAGGGGAGCACTTGGAAGGAGAACTGGTCAGGAGCGCCCGGCATGGGCTGGGGCAGGTGGCCAGCTATTCGCGGCGATATTTGATCGGCAGTGAGCCTCGTCGGACTACCGATCAGGTCGACGTTCTTGAAGTGGAATAAAGGTAGAGTGGCGCCACTCAGGCGCCTTCCATTCGCCAGCGTGCCAGTAGCCGCCCCACGATTTTCTCTGAGGCCTCCAGCGGGGTCGGCAAGGCTCCGACATCATCCTCGCTACGGCACACTGGCTCGCCGTTTTCACTGAGTTCCAACTGGCCGATATACAAGCCGCCGGCACCTTCGATCAGATAGTGTCCCGGCCGGTCGCAGCTTTCCGTGGGGCCGAAAGCAGCGAGGTCGCCATTCTCCAGATAATCGAAACGCTCCCCTGGTGCGGGGGTGACGAGATAGCACTCACCGTCCCAGCTGACACTATTCAAGATCTCCCGGGATAACGCAATACGATTCGAGTTGGTAGCTTGCCAGGGCGCTGGTGGCTGGCCGCGAAGGTAAAGCGGGGTGGTCAGGAGCTGCGTTTCACCTTCGAGCAGTTGCCCCAGTGTACAGCCTAGAGCATCTGCCAGTGCTACCAGCCGCTCATGACCGATCTGCTTGATCGCGCCCGACTCCCAGTACGAGATCGTGACATCCGATACGCCGACCTTTCTGGCAAGTGCAGCCTTGTTGAGATTTGCCTGCAATCTTAATTGCTTGATTCTATTACCCAGTGAGTCCATTGCATCAACCTGAAGACAGAAGAACCAAAGGAAAGTGATTGTCAATGATCCATGTTAAGTGTGCAAATTTGGCAGTTCAACGTTTTACACACCATCCCTGGCCGTGCCGCGAGCGGCAACGGCAATAAACATGCCTGGGGTGACTGGCGTGCTTGGCGGAAGCAAGGCGGCCGGTGCGGCTGCCCCCGTCGTGCCAGGTGCGTATAATGCCGCCATGAGTTTTCCCGACTGGATAAGGACGACATGACCGTACGTACTCGTATTGCGCCGTCACCCACTGGCGATCCCCACGTAGGCACTGCTTACATCGCGCTGTTCAACCTCTGCTTTGCGAGGCAGCACGGTGGGCAGTTCATCCTGCGCATCGAGGATACGGACCGGGTGCGCTCCACGCTCGAGTCCGAGCAGATGATCCTCGATTCCCTGCGCTGGCTGGGGCTCGAGTGGGACGAGGGTCCCGACGTGGGCGGGCCGCATGGTCCGTATCGCCAGAGCGAGCGGGGCGATATCTATGCCGAGCATGCGCGCCAGTTGATCGAGGCCGGGCATGCCTTCAAGTGCTACCGCACCAGTGAAGAGCTGGATGAGCTGAGAGAGGCGCGTAAGGCAAGTGGCCTGCATCTCGCGCTGAAGCCCACTGACCTGGCGCTGCCGGAGGAAGAGGTGGCGCGTCGCGAGCGGGAAGGGTGGCCCTACGTGGTGCGCATGAAGGTGCCGAGCAGCGGTACCTGTGTCATTGATGACATGTTGCGTGGCACCATCGAGGTCGATTGGGCGCAGGTCGACGCTCAGGTGCTGTTGAAGTCGGATGGCATGCCCACCTACCACCTGGCCAACGTAGTGGACGACCACTTGATGGGCATTACCCACGTGCTGCGCGGCGAGGAGTGGATCAATTCGGCGCCCAAGCATCAACTGCTGTATGAGTACTTCGGGTGGGAAATGCCGGTGCTGTGTCACATGCCGCTGTTGCGCAATCCCGACAAGTCGAAGCTCTCCAAGCGCAAGAATCCCACCTCCATCAACTACTACAAGCGTATGGGCTTCCTGCCCCAGGCGGTGATCAACTACCTGGGCCGCATGGGCTGGTCGATGCCGGACGAGCGGGAGAAGTTCTCGCTCGACGAGATGATGGCGCACTTCGACATCCAGCGCGTGTCGCTCGGTGGGCCGGTATTCGACCTGGAAAAGCTCACTTGGCTCAATGGGCTCTACATTCGCGAGGATCTCGACGACAGGGCCTTTCTCAAGGCGCTCATGGAGTGGGCCTTCAACGAAGAGTACGTCGGTCAGATCCTGCCCCAGGTGCGTACCCGGGTAGAGACGCTTTCGCAGGTGGCTCCATTGGCCGGCCACTTCTTCAGCGGCGTTCCGAGCGTCAGTGAGCAGGATTTCGAAGACATCAAGCTGGAGCGCGAAGAGCTCGTCAGGCTGCTGCAGTTCCTCGTGTGGCGCTTCGAGGCGGTGCCGGCCTGGCACAAGGAGGCGCTGCTCGCCGAGGTCAAGCTGCTGGCCGGTTACTTCGGACTGAAGATGAAGGAGTTTCTGGCGCCGGTGTTCATCGCCATCACCGGCTCTGCGGCCAGCACCTCGGTGATGGATGCCATGGCCATTCTCGGTTCCGATGTGACCCGGGCTCGGCTGCGCCATGCCATCGAGGCGCTGGGGGGCGTGTCCAAGAAGCAGGCCAAGCGCTTCGAGAAGGAGTACCGCGACCTGCAATAATCCCCATTTCTTCTTGACGAAGACGGGGTGGATCAGTACTATACGCCCCGTCTTCACGGCACTTGTGGGGCCTTAGCTCAGCTGGGAGAGCGCGACACTGGCAGTGTCGAGGTCAGCGGTTCGATCCCGCTAGGCTCCACCAAACGCCTTGTGCCGATATTTGAACGACATTGCGTCCCATTCGTCTAGTGGTCCAGGACACCGCCCTTTCACGGCGGGAACAGGGGTTCGAACCCCCTATGGGACGCCACTTCTCTCTTGTGGACCCTGGTCTACATCGCTTTGCCCTCAATAAGTCTCGCCCGTTCACGCCTGGGATAGGTTCTCATCTGGGCGGGTCGCTATGCGTGAAAAACCCATTGAAGTTGCCGTTTTTCCAGCTTTTCCGGCTTGACTTGTCCACTTGCACAGTGTGCGGTGCGTGCGCCTGTGCGTAAATCTCCAGATTGTCCATTGGGAAGTGTGCGGCTGCAAAAAATCAATGATTTCAATAGGTTATGATTGATCAAAAAATAGCCAATCTAACTGCAAGCCCCTTCTCATGCCGATTTGATGGTGTTTTCTTGAGGTTGTGAACAGGGTTATCCACAGAATGTGTGGAAAACGTGCCGCCCTTGCCAAAGGCTGGATTCGCTCCGTGAAAAGTGACGGCTGTCAAGAGAAGGTTAGTCCTTTTCTGATGCTTTTCACTTAGAGGTGTCGCGGGTAGGCGACGCCTCCAAGCGTGTTAGGTTGCGTGAGGTGAATCAGTCGTCATGTCCGCGCAGTCTTCGCAGCAGTGAAGAGGTGTCCCAGCGCCCTCCGCCCATTACCTGGACGTCGCCGTAAAACTGATCGACCAAAGCCGTGACGGGTAGTCGTGCCTGCAATCTACGAGCCTGTTCGAGGCAAATGCCCAGATCCTTGCGCATCCAGTCGACCGCGAAGCCGTGCTCGTAAGCATCGGCGATCATGGTCTTGTGGCGGTTCTCCATCTGCCAGGAGCCGGCGGCACCCTTGGATATGACGTCAATCACGCGCTGCTGGTCGAGACCGGCCCGTTCGGCGAAGTGCAGGCCCTCGGCAAGCCCCTGGACCAAACCGGCAATGCAGATCTGGTTGACCATCTTGGTCAACTGGCCGCTGCCGACCGGTCCCATCAGGGTGACGGCTCTGGCGTAGTGGGCGAGGGTGGTCTCGGCGCGAGAGAAATCCGCTTCGTTGCCGCCGCACATGATGGTCAGTGTGCCGTTCTCGGCACCCTGCTGGCCGCCCGAAACGGGGGCGTCGATGAAGCCGATGTTACGTTCGCGGCAGGCGGCGTCGAGCTCCTGGGCGAGATCGGCAGAGGCCGTGGTGTGGTCGACCAGTAGGCTGCCTGTTTGCATGCCCGATAGCGCTCCCTGCTCACCGGTGGTGACCTGCCTGACATCGTCGTCATTGCCGACGCAGACCAAGACGAGATCGGCTCGTTGGGCGGCTTCCGCAGGAGTGGCGTGGTAGCTGCCGCCGAACTGCTCGGTCCAGGCTTTGGCCTTGCCTTCGCTACGGTTGTAGACGCGTACGGTGAGCCCTGCGCGGGCCAGATGTCCGGCCATTGGGTAGCCCATCACGCCCAAGCCGATGAAGGCGACGGTGGAGATTTTCTCTTGCATATGCTGTTCCCTCTTTTGTTGGTGGCAGCCTTGCATCGCCATTTTTCGCGTGGCTGCGTTGTGAAGTGCGAGACGCAGAAAGCCGCCCGAAGGCGGCTTTCCAGTACTTGGCGGCTTTGGCCGCGCTCTGCCGACTTACTTGGCAGGATAGTCGCGCTGCGGGTGGCCGGTGTAGAGCTGGCGCGGACGACCGATCTTGTAGTCGTTGGACAGCATCTCGTGCCAATGGGAGATCCAGCCGATGGTACGCGACACAGCGAAGATCACCGTGAACATGTTGGTCGGAATGCCCATGGCCTTGAGGATGATGCCGGAGTAGAAATCGACGTTGGGATAGAGCTTGCGCTCCACGAAGTACTCGTCTTCGAGTGCGATCTGCTCCAGACGCTTGGCGATCTTGAGCTGCGGGTCGTCGATTCCGAGTTCGGCCAGCACCTCGTCGCAAGTCTCTTTCATCACCTTGGCGCGCGGGTCGAAGTTACGATACACCCGGTGGCCGAAGCCCATCAGCTTGAACGGGTCGTCCTTGTCCTTGGCCTTGTCGATGAAGCGCTGAATGTTCTCTTCGGATTCGTCGCCGATCTCGTCGAGCATTTTCAGCACCGCCTCGTTGGCGCCGCCGTGCGCCGGGCCCCACAGGGCGGCGATTCCAGCGCTGATACAGGCGAAGGGGTTGGCGCCGGTAGAGCCGGCCAGACGCACCGTGGAGGTGGAGGCGTTCTGCTCGTGGTCGGCATGCAGCATGAAGATGCGGTCCATCGCCTTGGCGTAGACCGGGTTGACCTTGTACTCCTCGCACGGGTTGCTGAACATCATGTAGAGGAAGTTCTCTGCATAGCTCAGGTCGTTGCGCGGATAATTGAACGGCTGACCGACATTGTACTTGTAGGACATCGCCGCAATGGTCGGCATCTTGGCGATCAGTCGGATCGCGCTGATGACACGGTCTTCTTCGACGGTGATGTCCAGGTGGTCGTGGTAGAAGGCAGCCAGGCCGCCGACTACGCCGCACAGTATCGACATCGGATGGGCGTCGCGGCGGAAGCCCTTGAAGAAGTTGTTGATCTGGTCGTGGACCATGGTGTGGTTGCGCACCCGCGACTCGAAGTCGGCGTACTGCTCGTCGGTCGGCAGTTCGCCGAACAGCAGGGCGTAGCATAACTCGACGAAGTTGGACTCCTTGGCCAACTGGTCGATCGGATAGCCGCGATGCAGCAGAACACCCTTGGCGCCATCGATGTAGGTGATGGCCGACTGGCATGAGGAGGTGGCCATGAAGCCGGGGTCATAGGTGAACAGGCCTTCGGCACCCAAGCCGCGAACATCGACCACGTCAGGGCCCAGGGTTCCTGAGTAGACGGGAAGCTCGATCGATTTTTCCAGGCCGTCTACCGTCAGTGTCGCTTTCCTGTCAGCCATTCTGGCCTCCTCTCGAAGTCGATTTGGAACGTTAACTCATTATTTCGCAAACCCTGTTGGAGCCCCGGCCCGCGAAAAAAGGTTCGCCCACTATAGAAGCGTTCCCGGGATTGTCAATTAGGCCAAAGCTACCGCATAGTTGTACGTGAGAGCATTTTTCAGATAGCTCTTGTATGAAAAATGATGCTTTGCACCACGAGAGTGCCCATGGGTCGCCGGTTGCGGTGCGATGAGACTGTTTGCCATCCCTGTTGCGACGAGCTTGAACCATGGTCGAGTTAGCGCGGTGGGTATTTGTCACTAGGGGTTCATATCCCTATAATCCACACCGCGCGACTGGCAGGTACTCGTTGTCAATGCCCGTCCCGGCAGCGGCGAGCCCCCTACCTCAAACCACCGCCCGCTCGAGCCTGGTGCCATCGGTTGAAGAGCGAGCCAAGAGAGTGTGTATAGAGCCGTGAATAGCAAACGACCCGTCAACCTAGACCTCACCACGATACAGTTCCCACTTCCCGCCTTGACGTCGATCGCCCACCGTATCACTGGCGTAATCCTGTTCGTTGGCCTGATCTTCGCCTTCTGGGCTCTCGACAAGTCGCTGTCGTCTCCGGAAGGCTTCCTCGCCGTGCGCGACACGCTGGCTAACAACATCTTGGCCAAGCTGATCGCCTGGGGGCTGCTGTCGGCCCTGGCCTTTCACTTCGTTGCCGGCATCAAGCACATGCTGATGGATGCTGGATATGGCGTGACCCTCGAGGGGGGCGTGAAGAAGGCACAGGCCACCGTGGTCATCAGTGCCGTCCTGATCATTCTGGCGGGAGTCTGGGTATGGTAACCAATATCACCAATCTGGGTCGCAGCGGCCTGTCCGACTGGCTGATCCAGCGGGTCTCGGCCGTCATTCTGGCGCTCTACACGGTTTTCATCGTCGCGTATCTGCTGTTCAACCCCGGACTCGATTACGTTACCTGGAGCAATCTGTTTGCCCAGACCTGGATGCGGATCTTCTCCCTGCTGGCCTTTATCTCGCTTGCCGCGCACGCCTGGGTGGGGCTGTGGACCGTGACCACCGATTACCTCAAGTCCACGCCCGTTCGCCTCGGCGCCCAGGTTGTCATCATCCTGGCCGTGTTCGTGTTCCTGGTCTGGGGCATTACCGTTCTGTGGGGAGCCTGATTCATGTCTAACATGCGTACCTTGTCCTTCGACGCCATCATCATCGGCGGTGGCGGCTCCGGCTTGCGCGCGGCGCTCGAGCTGGCCAAGTCCGGCAAGCAGACCGCCGTGCTGTCCAAGGTCTTCCCGACCCGCTCGCACACCGTGTCCGCCCAGGGCGGCATCACCTGCGCCATCGCCTCGGCCGACCCCAACGACGATTGGCGCTGGCACATGTACGACACCGTCAAGGGCGGCGACTACATCACCGACCAGGACGCCGCTGAGTACATGTGCTCCGAGGGGCCCAAGGCGGTCTTCGAACTCGAGCACATGGGCCTGCCGTTCTCGCGTTTCGACAACGGCCGTATCTATCAGCGTCCGTTCGGCGGTCAGTCAAAGAACTTCGGTGAAGGCGGCCAGGCGGCGCGCACCTGCGCGGCGGCCGACCGTACCGGCCACGCGCTGCTGCACACCCTTTATCAGAACAACCTGAAAAACAACACCACCTTCCTCAACGAGTGGTTCGCGGTCGATCTGGTCAAGAACGCCAACGGTGACGTGGTGGGCTGCATCGCCATGTGCATCGAGACCGGCGAAGTGGTGCACGTCAAGTCCAAGGCCACCGTCATGGCTACCGGCGGTGCCGGTCGCATCTATGCTTCCACCACCAACGCCCTGATCAACACCGGCGACGGCATCGGCATGGCGCTGCGCGCCGGCTTCCCGATGCAGGACATGGAGATGTGGCAGTTCCACCCCACCGGTATCTACGGTGCCGGCGTGCTGGTCACCGAGGGCTGCCGCGGTGAGGGTGGCTATCTGGTCAACAAGGATGGCGAGCGCTTCATGGAGCGTTATGCCCCCAACGCCAAGGATCTGGCCGGTCGTGACGTGGTGGCACGCTCCATGGTCATGGAGATCCTCGAGGGCCGCGGCTGCGGCGAGCAGGGCGACCACGTCTACCTCAAGCTCGATCACCTGGGCGAAGAGGTGCTCAACAAGCGCCTGCCCGGTATCAGTGAGCTGTCCAAGATCTTCGCCCATGCCGATCCGGTCAAGGCGCCGATCCCGGTGGTGCCGACCTGCCACTACATGATGGGCGGGATTCCGACCAACGTGCACGGTCAGGCGATCATGCAGGACGCCGACGGCAACGACCGCATCGTCAATGGCCTGTTTGCCTGTGGCGAAGCGGCCTGTGTATCGGTGCACGGCGCCAACCGCCTGGGCGGCAACTCGCTGCTCGACCTGGTAGTGTTCGGTCGTGCGGCCGGCATGTTCATCGAGAGCGCGCTCAACGAGGGTATCGATTACCTCGACGCTTCCGAGTCCGACATCGAGGCGGCCATGAAGCGCATGACCCGCTGGAACGAATCCAGCGGCGGCGAATCCGTGGCAGCTCTCAAGACCGAGCTGCAGAGCATCATGCAGAACTCCTTCGGTGTGTTCCGTCAGGAAGATCACATGCAGGAAGGAGTCAAGAAGCTGGCCGATCTGCGCGGCCGTATCGGCGAAGCGCATCTGGTCGACAAGTCCGGCGCCTTCAACACCGCCCGCGTCGAGGCGCTCGAGCTCGACAACCTGATGGAAGTGGCCGAAGCCACCGCCATCGCGGCCCTGGAGCGTAAGGAGAGCCGCGGCGCCCACTCGCGCTACGACTATCCGGATCGCGACGACGCCAACTGGCTGAAGCACTCCATGTACTTCCCGGCCGAGAAGCGGGTCGGCAAGCGTGACGTCAACTTCAAGCCGAAGACCGTCGACACCTTCGAGCCGAAAGTCCGTACATATTAAGGGGGAGTCACGAGATGCTTCAGGTATCCATTTACCGCTACAACCCGGAAACCGACTCCGCGCCCTACATGCAGGAGTACCAGCTCGACACTCAGGGCCGTGACCTGATGGTGCTGAACGTGCTGGAAATGCTCAAGGCCGAGGACACCACCCTGGCTTTCCGTCGCAGCTGCCGCGAGGGCGTGTGCGGCTCCGACGGCATGAACATGAACGGCAAGAACGGTCTGGCCTGCATCACCTCGCTGTCCGACGTGGTCAAGGACAACAAGCTGGTGCTGCGTCCGCTGCCGGGCCTGCCGGTGGTGCGCGACCTGGTGGTCGACATGGGGCTGTTCTACAAGCAGTACGAGCGCATCCAGCCGTACCTGCAGAACGACACCCCGGCGCCGGCCATCGAGCGCCTGCAGTCGCCGGAGGATCGCGACAAGCTCGACGGGCTCTATGAGTGCATCCTGTGCGCCTGCTGCTCGACCTCCTGTCCCTCGTTCTGGTGGAACCCGGACAAGTTCGTCGGTCCGGCCGGTCTGCTGCAGTCCTACCGTTTCCTGGCTGACTCGCGCGATACCGCGACTCGCGAACGCCTGTCGGAACTCGAAGATCCGTTCAGCGTGTTCCGCTGCCGCGGCATCATGAACTGTGTCGCGGTATGTCCCAAGGGGCTCAATCCCACTCGGGCCATCGGCAAGATCCGTGACATGTTGCTTGCGAATGCCACTTAAATCGTGGCGCGTGGCTTGCTATCATAGCGGCCGCAGTTTGGCCGCGACCTTGTGTCGCGGTCGGTTCGCACAGTAGCGACAGAGCCGGTGCCACAGGTACCGGCTCTTGAGCATGAATTTCAAGGTTTCCGGCCTCGCGGCTGGATCCGCCGGAAGAGAGACGCCCCACCGGCAGGGCACCAGCCAAGCCGCCGCGGCTGGCCCGTGACGGCGCCGACAACACCCCATCAGTGTAGGGTGACCGAGAGATGCAACAAGGCATAATGGAGTTGATGTGGAACAGCTCCCACGTGAGCGGCAGCAACGTTCACTATGTGGAAGCGCTCTACGAGCAATACCTCGCCGACCCAGGTTCCGTGCCCGACGAGTGGCGAACCTACTTCGATCAGCTGCCGAGCGTCGATGGCAGCGCCACCCATGACGTCCCTCTAAGTCCGGTACGTGACCAGTTCCAGCAGCTGGCCCGCGCCCGCCGGACCACGACGGCCGCTGCCGACAGCGGCGAAAACAAGAAGCAGGTCAAGGTGTTGCAGCTGATCAACGCCTACCGCTTCCGGGGACATCAGAAAGCCGATATCGACCCGCTCAAGCTGCGCAGTCAGGCGCCCGTTCCCGACCTCGACCTCTCCTTCCACCAGCTATCTCCGGCCGATCTGGACACCGAGTTCCAGACCGGCTCTTTCTTTCTGGGGATGGACAAGGCACCGCTGCGTGAGATCGTCGAGGCGCTGGAGCACACCTACTGTCGCTCCATCGGCTGCGAGATCATGCATATCGTCGATACCGAGGAGAAGCGCTGGCTGCAGCAGCGCTTCGAGTCGGTTCGCTCGGCACCCAAGTACAGCGACGACGTGCGCAAGCATCTGCTGGAGCGCCTGACCGCCGCGGAGGGCCTGGAGAACTACCTGGCCTCCAAGTATCCCGGCACCAAGCGCTTCGGTCTCGAGGGCGGTGAGGCATTCATCCCGATGATGGACGAGCTGATCCAGCGCGGCGGTGGCTACGGGATCAAGGAGATGGTCATCGGCATGGCCCACCGCGGCCGCCTCAACCTGCTGGTCAACATTCTCGGCAAGAACCCCTCCGAGCTGATCGACGAGTTCGACGGCAAGAAGCTGATCGAGCGCGGCTCGGGCGACGTCAAGTATCACCAGGGCTTCAGCTCCAACGTGATGACGCCGGGTGGCGAGGTGCATCTGGCGCTGGCCTTCAACCCCTCGCACCTGGAGATCGTGTCGCCGGTGGTGGAAGGTTCGGTGCGTGCCCGTCAGGACCGCCGTGACGACTACGAAGGCACCAAGGTCCTGCCGATCAACGTGCATGGCGACGCCGCCTTCGCCGGCCAGGGTGTGGTGATGGAGACATTCCAGATGTCTCAGACCCGCGCCTACAAGACCGGTGGCACGCTGCACATCGTCATCAACAACCAGGTCGGCTTCACCACCTCGCACCCGCAGGACACTCGCTCCACCGAGTACTGCACCGACATCGCCAAGATGGTTCAGGCGCCGATCTTCCACGTCAACGGCGACGACCCGGACGCGGTGTTGCACGCCACCCAGGTGGCACTCGACTACCGTCAGCAGTTCCGCAAGGACGTGGTCATCGATCTGGTCTGCTACCGCCGCCGTGGCCACAACGAGGCCGACGAGCCCTCCGGCACCCAGCCGCTGATGTACCAGAAGATCAAGGATCATCCCTCCTCGCGCACGCTTTACGCGCAGCGCCTGGTGGAGCAGGGCGTGCTCAGCGAGGAAGACGCCCAGGCGATGACCGAGACCTATCGCGAAGATCTGATGGCGGGCAACCACGTCGCCAACGCCCTGGTCCAGGAGCCCAACACCACGCTGTTCGTCGACTGGAAGCCCTATCTCGGTCACGAGTGGAGCGGCTACGCCGACACCAGCGTCGAGATGAAGCGCCTGCAGCGGCTGGCCGCGCGCATGTGCGAGATTCCCGACGGCGTCGAAGTGCAGCGCCAGGTAGCCAAGATCTACGAGGACCGCCGCAAGATGCAGGCCGGCGGTCTGGCGCTGAACTGGGGCTTCGCCGAAACCCTGGCCTACGCCACCCTGCTCGACGAAGGGCATCCGGTGCGTATCACCGGCCAGGACGTGGGCCGCGGTACCTTCTCCCACCGCCATGCGGTGGTGCACAACCAGAAGGACGGCAGCACCTACGTGCCGCTGCAGCATCTGGCCGACGGCCAGCCGCGCTTCACCATCCACGACTCCTTCCTCTCCGAGGAGGCGGTGCTGGCGTTCGAGTATGGCTATGCCACGACGGCGCCCAACGACCTGGTGATCTGGGAAGCGCAGTTCGGCGACTTCTTCAACGGTGCTCAGGTGGTGGTGGACCAGTTCATCTCCTCCGGCGAGACCAAGTGGGGACGGCTGTGCGGCCTGACCATGCTGCTGCCTCACGGCTACGAAGGGCAGGGGCCGGAACACTCCTCGGCGCGCCTGGAGCGCTTCCTGCAGCTGTGTGCCGAGCACAACATGCAGGTGTGCGTGCCCACCACGCCGGCGCAGATCTTCCACCTGCTGCGTCGTCAGGTGATCCGTCCGCTGCGCAAGCCGCTGGTGGTGATGTCGCCCAAGAGCCTGCTGCGTCACAAGGAGGCGATCTCCAGCCTCGACGACCTGGCCAACGGCCACTTCCAGATGGTGCTGCCGGATCAGGGCAACCTCGAGGCCCAGAAGGTGACTCGCGTCATCATGTGTGCCGGCAAGGTCTACTACGACCTGGCGGCATGGCGCGAAGAGAACGGCCGCGACGACACCGCCATCGTGCGTATCGAGCAGCTCTACCCCTTCCCCAAGGAGGAGCTCTTCGAGGCGCTGAAGGCCTACGTCAATCTCGATACCGTGGTGTGGTGTCAGGAAGAGCCGCTCAATCAGGGCGCCTGGTATCCCAGCCAGCACCACATGCGGGCGGTGGCCGACATGCTCAAGAACGGCCTCGGCGGTGAACTCAAGTTCGCCGGGCGTCCGGCATCGGCGGCACCCGCGGCGGGCTACATGTCCGTGCATACCGAACAGCAGCGCCAGTTGGTGGAAGACGCCTTCAACGTCTGAGCGAATCCACCGGGACGTAGAGAACATACAAGGGAAACGACATGGCTACCGATATCAAAGCGCCCACCTTTCCGGAATCCGTTGCCGAAGGCAGCGTGGCTGCCTGGCACAAGAAGGCGGGGGACAGCGTCGAGCGCGATGAGCTGATCGTCGAGATCGAAACCGACAAGGTGGTGCTCGAAGTGGTGGCACCGGAAGCCGGCACCCTCTCCGAGGTGCTGGTGGAAGAGGGCGATACCGTGCAGTCCGAGCAGGTGCTGGGCAAGATCGGTGCTGGCGGCGCCAAGGGCGCCGAGAAGAAGGGCGAGAAGGCCGACGCCAAGGCCGCGCCGCAGAGCGAGGCCAAGGCGGCGCCGGCCGCCGGCGGCAAGTCTCACGAGGTGAAGGCACCGACCTTCCCCGAGTCGATCCAGGAAGGCACCGTGGCCACCTGGCACAAGAAGGTGGGCGAGGCGGTCAAGCGCGATGAAGTGCTGGCCGACATCGAGACCGACAAGGTGGTGCTCGAGGTAGTCGCACCGGCAGACGGCGCCCTGGCCGAGATCAAGGCGGAAGAGGGCAGTCAGGTCGCCTCCGAGGCGGTGCTGGCCATCTTCACCGAGGGTGCGGGCGGTGCCGAGACGGCCGCAGATGTCACGCCGGCCGCTTCCGCCGATGACGGCTCGGGCGACGAGCGGATCGGCGACAAGATCCTGGCCCCGGCGGCACGCAAGATGGTTGCCGAGCACGACCTCGACGTGAGCAAGATCGAAGGCACCGGCAAGGGCGGTCGCATCCTCAAGGAAGACGTGCAGCGCGCCGTTCAGGCCGGCACGGCCAAGAAGAGCGCCGCTCCCGCTGCCGCACCCAAGCAGGCTGCCGCCGCACCGGCCTTCGAGGGTGAGCGTCCCGAGAAGCGCGTGCCGATGAGCCGTCTGCGTCAGACCATCGCCAAGCGTCTGGTCCAGGCTCAGCAGACCGCCGCCATGCTTACCACCTACAACGAGGTGGACATGGGCGCGGTGATGGATCTGCGTGCGCAGTACAAGGACACTTTCCTGAAGGCACACGACGTCAAGCTCGGCTTCATGGGCTTCTTCGTCAAGGCGGCTTCCGAGGCGCTCAAGCGCTTCCCTGACGTCAACGCCTCCATCGACGGCACCGACATCGTCTACCACGGCTATCAGGACATCGGCGTGGCGGTCTCCACCGACCGCGGCCTGGTGGTGCCGGTGCTGCGCGATACCGACAGCATGAAGATCGCCGACGTCGAGAAGGGCATCGTCGACTTCGGCAAGCGGGCGCGTGACGGCAAGCTCGGCATCGAGGAGATGCAGGGCGGCACCTTCACCATCACCAACGGCGGCATCTTCGGCTCGCTGATGTCGACCCCGATCCTCAACCCGCCGCAGACCGCCATCCTGGGCATGCACAAGATCCAGGAGCGCCCCATGGCCGTCAACGGCAAGGTCGAGATCCGCCCAATGATGTACCTGGCCCTGTCATACGACCACCGTATGATCGACGGCAAGGATGCGGTGCAGTTCCTGGTGACCATCAAGGAGCTGCTCGAGGATCCGGCGCGCCTGCTGCTGGATATCTGACGGCGCCGAATCAACGGACTCAAACGCGAACCGATCAACAGGAAGAACCACATGGCCGACAAATTTGATGTGATCGTCATCGGTGCGGGCCCCGGGGGCTACGTGGCCGCCATCCGTGCCGCCCAACTGGGGCTGAAGACTGCCTGCGTCGAGAAATGGGTCAACAAGGAAGGCAAGACCGTTCACGGCGGTACCTGCCTCAACGTGGGCTGCATTCCCTCCAAGGCGCTGCTCGAGACATCCCACAAGTTCGTCGAAGCACGCGATCACTTCGCCGAGATCGGCATCGATCTGGAACCGCCCAAGGCCAACGTGGCCAAGATGCTGGAGTTCAAGAACTCCGTCATCGCCAAGAACGTGGGTGGCATCAGCGCCCTGTTCAAGGCCAACGGCGTCACCGCCATCGACGGCACCGGCAAGGTGACCGGCACCAAGCAGGTCGAAGTCACCGACCACGACGGTGGCAAGACCACCTATGAAGCCGACAACATCGTCATCGCCGCGGGTTCGGTACCGGTGGAAATCCCGCCGACCCCGCTGCACGAGGACATCGTCGTCACTTCCACCGGTGCGCTGGAGTTCACCGAGGTGCCGGGGCGCCTGGGCGTGATCGGCGCCGGCGTCATCGGCCTCGAACTGGGCAGCGTATGGAGCCGTCTGGGCGCCGAGGTGACCGTGCTCGAAGCCATGGACACCTTCCTGCCGATGGTCGATACCGCCATCGCCAAGGAGACCCAGAAGCTGCTCAAGAAGCAGGGCCTGGACATCAAGCTCGGCGCACGCGTTACCGGCTCCGAGGTCAAGGGCAACGAGGTTACGGTCAAGTACAGCGACGGCAAGGGTGAGCAGGAGCAGACCTTCGACAAGCTGATCGTCTGCGTCGGTCGTCGCCCCTACACCAAGGGCGTGGTCGACGAGAACGTCGGCGTAGGCCTCGACGAGCGCGGTTTCATTCACGTCGACGACCAGTGCCGCACCAGCGTGCCCGGCATCTATGCCATCGGTGACTGCGTGCGCGGTCCGATGCTGGCCCACAAGGCTTCGGAAGAGGGCGTGATGGTGGCCGACATCATCGCCGGGCACAAGGCGGAGATGAACTACGACGCCATTCCCAGCGTGATCTACACCTCGCCGGAAGTGGCCTGGGTCGGCTTGAACGAGCAGGAAGCCAAGGCCAAGGGCATTGCAGTCAAGACGGGCTCCTTCCCGTTCTCGGCCAACGGTCGGGCGCTTGCCAACAACGCGCCGGAAGGCATGGCCAAGATCATTGCCGATGCCGAGACCGATCGTATCCTGGGCATGCACATCGTCAGCCAGCATGCCGGTGAGCTGATTGCCCAAGGCGTGATCGCCATGGAATTCGGCTCCAGCGCCGAGGATCTGGCGCTGACCTGCTACGCTCACCCAAGCACCTCCGAGGCGATTCACGAGGCGGCGCTGGCGGTGGACGGTCACGCCATCCACATGGCCAACCGCAAGAAGCGCTAGTCGGGCGAACAGGCAGTACGCAGTAGACGTAACAACGAGCGCCATCCATGGGGATGGCGCGTCGCGCCCGGCCATGTATCGGGCGCGGACGGGGGTAACCCGGCATCGACCGTCGCAGGCGGTGTTTCGCGGTTGCCGTTCGAGTCACATGCAACCAATGGCATGAATCGATGAACCTTCACGAGTATCAAGGCAAGCAGCTGTTTGCCGATTATGGTCTGCCGGTATCCAAGGGCTTCGCAGTCGATACCCCCGAGGAAGCGGCGGAAGCCTGCAGGAAGATCGGTGGTGACATGTGGGTCGTCAAGGCCCAGGTCCACGCCGGTGGCCGCGGCAAGGCCGGCGGTGTCAAGCTGATCAAGAGCCCGGAAGAGGCCAAGGCCTTCGCCGAGCACTGGCTGGGCAAGAACCTGGTGACCTACCAGACCGACGCGAACGGTCAGCCGGTCGCCAAGATCCTGGTGGAGAACTGCACTGACATCGCCAACGAGCTCTACCTGGGCGCTGTGGTCGACCGCACCACTCGTCGCGTGGTGTTCATGGCTTCCACCGAAGGTGGCGTCGAGATCGAGAAGGTCGCCGAGGAAACCCCCGAGAAGATTCTCAAGGCCGAGATCGACCCGCTGGTCGGTGCGCAGCCGTATCAGGCGCGCGAGCTGGCTTTTGCCCTGGGCCTGAAAGGCGACCAGGTCAAGCAGTTCACCAAGATCTTCCTGGGCCTGTCGCGTCTGTTCCACGAGAAGGATCTGGCGCTGCTCGAGATCAACCCGCTGGTGATCACCGAGGAAGGCAACCTGCACTGCCTCGACGCCAAGATCAACCTGGACAGCAACTCCCTGTATCGGCATCCGGACCTGCAGGCGATGCGCGATCCCTCTCAGGAAGACGAGCGTGAGGCCGAGGCAGCTGCCTGGGAACTCAACTACGTGGCCCTGGAAGGCAACATCGGCTGTATGGTCAATGGTGCCGGACTGGCCATGGGCACCATGGACATCATCAAGCTCCATGGCGGCCAGCCTGCCAACTTCCTCGACGTGGGCGGCGGTGCGACCAAGGAGCGCGTTGCGGAGGCCTTCAAGCTGATCCTCTCCGACGACTCCGTCAAGGCCGTGCTGGTCAACATCTTCGGCGGCATCGTGCGCTGCGACATGATTGCCGAGGGCATTATCGGTGCCGTCGAGCAGGTCGGCGTCAACGTACCGGTGGTGGTGCGTCTCGAAGGTAACAACGCCGAGCTGGGTGCCGAGAAGCTGGCCTCCAGTGGTCTGAACATCATCGCTGCCACGAGCCTGACCGATGCGGCTCAGCAGGTTGTCAAGGCAGCGGAGGGCAAGTAATGAGCATCCTGATCGACAAGAACACCAAGGTCATCTGCCAGGGCTTCACCGGCGGGCAGGGGACCTTCCATTCCGAGCAGGCGATTGCCTACGGTACCAAGATGGTCGGCGGCGTCACCCCGGGCAAGGGCGGCCAGGAGCACCTGGGCCTGCCGGTGTTCAACACCGTCAAGGAAGCGGTCGAGAAGACCGGCGCCGAGGCCAGCGTGATCTACGTACCGGCCGCCTTCTGCAAGGACTCGATCCTCGAAGCCGCCAATGCCGGCATCAAGCTGATCGTGTGCATCACCGAAGGCATCCCCACACTCGACATGCTCGACGTCAAGGTCAAGTGCGACGAGCTGGGCGTGCGCCTGATCGGCCCGAACTGCCCGGGTGTGATCACTCCCGGCGAGAGCAAGATCGGCATCATGCCGGGCCACATCCACAAGCCGGGCAAGGTCGGCATCGTGTCGCGTTCCGGCACCCTGACCTACGAAGCGGTCAAGCAGACCACCGACCACGGCTTCGGTCAGTCCACCTGTGTGGGCATCGGCGGCGACCCGATCCCGGGCTCCAACTTCATCGACATCCTGGCGATGTTCGAGAAGGACCCGAAGACCGAGGCCATCGTCATGATCGGCGAGATCGGCGGTACCGCCGAGGAAGAGGCCGCTGCCTACATCAAGGCCAACGTGACCAAGCCGGTGGTGTCCTACATCGCCGGTGTCACCGCGCCTCCGGGCAAGCGTATGGGCCACGCCGGTGCGATCATCTCCGGTGGCAAGGGTACCGCTGACGAGAAGTTCGCCGCGCTGGAAGATGCCGGCGTGCGTACCGTTCGCTCCCTGGCCCAGATCGGTGACGCGCTGAAGGACGTCACTGGCTGGTAAGCCTGGCTTCATCGCAGCTGACCAAACGGGGCGCCTCATCGAGGCGCCCCGTTTCATTTCATCGTCTACTGTCCGGTGTTCGCTTCAGGCCAGTGCCTCGTCGAAGCGCGGGGCGTCCATGCCCAGCAGCTGAAGTTCGAGATCGTCGGCTTCAATGGCCTGCGGCAGCTGCTTGTCGTCGCCCTGGGCCCGGTAGGCGAAGCGCCAGGCCTCGCCCGGCGCCAGCTCGCGCGAGTCGCCGACCCGGTAGGTCTCGCCCTCACGGCTGAACTCGCCATTCCATAGCGTATCCAGCTCGTCGTCCAGGTCGAAGCGGAGATCGGGCAGCGCCAGCGTCTCCTGGGTCACGTTCTCGACGAAGATTTCGGCGCTATGGCCGTCACTCCACTCGTCGAGCGTATTGCCGGTCACGACCAGCTCGGCCGTATCGTCGATCAGCGGCGGCAGCAAGCCACCATCACTCGCCAGCACTTCCCGTTCGCCGGGGACGGGCATCGGCTCGGCTTCGAACAGGCTGCGTGAGACCACGTGCAGCGTGGTGCCGTCACCGAACACGGCGTACTGCATGTCGAGGAGGGTGTCGTCGGTGCCCTTGTCGTCGCGGATGCGTACCTCGTCGTCGACAAAGTCGATGCGGTAAGCGTCGAAGTCGCTCGTATAGCGGGCGGTGTTGGTACCGCCACCACCAATCAGAACGTCCTCACCGTCGTTCCAGTCGTCGCCGGGGCCGCTTTGCAGGATGTCGTTGCCGGCGCCGCCGATCAGGGTATCGTCACCCAGGCCGCCGTTGAGGTAGACGCCATCGTCGCTGCCGCGAATCACGTCGTCGCGGCGGGAGCCGACGACATAGTCGAAACGGACCTGATTGGCGTCCGGGTCGGTGGGGGCGCCGAACGCTTCTCCCCCCTCGTTCACCCAAAGGGTCGGTGACAGGCCGTCGTTCTCCGGGTCGCGCAGCGAGCGCTCGACCCGCACCTGATTGCCGTGGTCGCGTCCACCGTGGAAGTTGACGTCGCGATCGGTCCGAGCGACCTCGACGTCGTTATCGACGGAGGAGCGCCAGGAGGCGAATACCAGGCCATGTCGCATGCCGCTGTCCTCCAGGCCGGTGAAGCTGCCGTCGTAGCTTTCGCGCAGCTCGAAAGCATAGCCGTTGCCACCGCCGCCTTTATTGAAAGCGCCTTCGGCAGAGACATCGGCAACGTCGGCATCCACTGAGCGCGAAACATGAAAGGCGGTGGAGGGGCCATTCGTGACGTCGATATCGTGGAGCTGCGAACCGTTGGTGCCGTCGAGATACACGCCTTTGAAGCCCGTCAGCTCGCTCTCGGTATTCTGGAAGCTTGCAGCGTCGGGAGTGCCGAGCTCGAAATCGATGCCGAAACCCGACAGGGTAACGTCATCGACGCTGGCCACTCTTTCCACCTGGGTCTTGCCCGCTTCGAAATCGAAATGTATCCCACGATCCAGGCTGACCTGCCCATCTTCCACTGCCGTGACCTTAGCCATGCTGGTGCGCAGCTCCGCATGCTCCTGCTTGCGCCACGCGCTGTCGCCTATTTCATCGAGAAAGGCGCTGTCGTTGTCCTGCCACAGGCGCAGGGTATCGCCCACTTCCAGTTCGGCATCGATGGCGATACCCGTGTCACCCCGCCGTACGGCGGCATCGAGGGTGCCGAGGTCGAGACTGTCGGCGGTGCCGTCCAGCTTGATGGCATGCCCCTGATCCAGGGCGTTGCGGGTGAAGGTCAGGCGGGTAGCGTCGGAGCCGGCTCCGGTGAGGGTGAGGTCGGAACGGTCGATGGTCAGGGGGGCGTCGAGCGTATATTCACCCGCCGAGAGTTCGATGGTGGCACCACTCGGTGCGTCATCGATCAGGGTCTGAAGGGCCGCTGCCGTCGTCGATGGGCCAGCCTTTAACACGGACATGTCGTCTCTCCTCGTGCACCTTGTTGGACTCGTTTTCAAGACTCATTTGCGAGGTTTGCGATGTGACGGGCGGCGAGATGCTAAACGCTTGGCGGCGAGAAAAACAGGCGGTCTAGGCGCCAAAAGGGTGGCAATCGGACAGGCTTTCCGGCTTTGTAACACTTAATTCAACCTAGAAAAATTGTCCGGGGAGTGATGCTAAGCGGCGAAGCTCATGGCAAATGAAGAGAGAGGTAGTCTGGGGAAGAAACATAACAAGACCCGTCGTTACGAAAACCATCATTCCGTAGTCATGGCTTCGCTGCGGCTCTGTTAGGCTGCCCCGCTTCAAGCCTTCATACCGCCGCTCTCGTGCCACGAGTGCGAGCAGAGTATCTCTGCGGGAGGGATACAAGCCATGGCCGCCGAGACCGTCGACGATCTCGCAAGAGCGCTGCGTCAGTGCCGGCCGACCCTGATGTGGGTGCTCGGCTTCAGTCTTTTCGTCAATGCCCTGATGCTGGTGCCGGCGCTCTACATGCTCCAGGTGTACGATCGTGTCATTACCACCGGCAGCCGTGAGACGCTGCTGCTGCTTACCCTGGTCGTCCTGTTCCTGATGGCGGTCATGGGCTTTCTCGATGTGGTGCGCTCACGCCTGCTGGTGCGTATCGGCAACCGCCTCGATGCTCGGCTGGGGGCGCGCTTGCACCAAGCCGTATTCGCCCGGCAACTTGCCGGCGAGGGGCGTACCTCGGTGCAGCCGCTTGATGACTTGCGCACGCTGCGCCAGTTCGTTTCCGGCAATGCGCTCTTCGCCTTCTTCGATGCCCCCTGGGTTCCGCTCTATCTGACCCTGCTGTTTCTCTTCGACCCCTGGCTCGGCGTTTTCGCCAGCCTGGCAGGGCTGGTGCTGCTCGGCCTGACGCTGACCAATGAAAAGCTGACCCGGGGGCTCATGCAGGATGCGGGAGAGCGCTATCGCGAGGCGCGCGAGCAGGTCGCGGAGAGCCTGAACGGCGCCGAAGTCGCCCGCTCGCTGGGCATGCTGCCGACGCTGCGGCAGCGCTGGCTGGCCAGACATCGGGCCGCCCTCGTCCTGCAGTCTCGCGCGAGCGACCGGGCCAGCGGCCTGATCCAGCTCGCCAGGACCCTGCGCCTGACATTCCAGTCGTTGATCCTCGGTCTGGGGGCGCTGCTGGTGCTCGAGGGGCGTATCACGCCGGGCGTCATGATCGCCGCTTCCATCGTTCTGGCCCGCGCCCTGGCGCCCATCGACGGCATGATCGGCGGCATGATCGGCGGCTGGCGGGGGTTGGTGAGCGCCCGCGACGCTTATCGGCGGTTGGCGACGCTGCTCAGGGAAATGCCCGCCGAACGGCAGCGCCTGGCACTGCCCGCCCCCCGCGGAGAGGTGACGGTAGAGTCGGCCACGCTGCTGGTGCCGGGGTCCGACCGGGCCGTACTCGACGACATCGCCTTTCGCGTCGAACCCGGCGAACACGTCGGCATCGTCGGGCCGAGCGCGGCCGGCAAGAGCAGCCTGGCCCGTCTGCTGGCCGGCGCCCAGGCGCCGGCGAGGGGGGCGATACGCCTCGATGGGGCCAGCTTCGAGCAGTGGGACCGCGCCGCCTTGGGGCCTTTCCTGGGCTATCTACCCCAGGAGATCGAGCTTTTCGACGGCACGGTGAGTGACAACATCGCCCGCTTCGATGAGCCATGCCCCGAGCGGGTGGTCGAGGCAGCGCGCAAGGCCGGCGTGCACGACATGATCCTGCGTCTGCCGGCGGGCTATGAGACCCGACTCGGCCGTTCCGGCGTGGTGCTGTCGCGCGGTCAGCGTCAACGGGTGGCCCTGGCCCGGGCCCTGTATGGCGACCCGGTGCTGGTGGTGCTCGACGAGCCCAACGCCAATCTCGACGATACCGGTGAGCGCGCGCTGATGGCGGCGCTGGAACGCCTCAAGCGGGATGGCGTCACCCTGTTCGTGATCACCCATCGGCGCAGCGTACTGGCAAGCGTCGATACGCTGCTGGTGCTCGACGAGGGGCATCTGCGTCTGCAGGGAGCCCGTGAAGAGGTGCTGGCCCGGCTGGAGGCCTCCGCGAGCAGGCGCGAAGCCTCGGCACGACCGTCGAGCCGGCCCGCGCCGCCCCGGCGTACAACGCACGAGGCGGGCACATGATCTATCCGCAGCAACCGGCGCCACCTGCCGCGGCCACGCCGGCCCCGCCCGTCGATCCGCGCCCCTGGCAGCGCATCGGCCTGCTGGTGTTGATGATTGCCTTCGGCGGCTTCGGTGGCTGGGCGGTGGCAGCCAATCTGGCGGTGGGGGTCGTGGCGTCGGGCAAGGTAACGGCGGCTTCATTCACGCGCTCGGTGCAGCACTACGAAGGCGGTATCGTCAGCGAGATCCGGGTAGCCGATGGCGACCGAGTCGAGGCGGGCGAGGTTCTGGTGGTGCTCGACGATACCCGGGCGCGTTCGCAGCTTCAGCTGGCACGCAACCAGTATCTGCTCAACCGGGCCAGTGAAGTGCGGCTGTCGGCCGAGCTGGCCGAGCGCGAGACGCTGACGTTTCCTGCCGAGCTGCGCAACAGTCAGTCGCGTCGTGTCCGCGAAGCGCTGGCGGTGCAGCAGGGGCTGTTCTTCGCCCGCCGGCAGACGCTCGACGGCACCCTGGCCACCCTCGAGCAGCAGGCCCATCAGTATCGCGAGCAGCGCGATGGTCTGGAAGCGCTGATCAAGGTCAGCCGGCAGCGAAGCGCCTCGTTGGACGAGGAGGCGGAGGACCTGCGCAGCCTGTTCGAGCGTGGCCACGGCGATCGGCAGCGTCTGCGTGAGCTGGAGCGTGATCTTCTCGAGCTGCAAGGGGAGACGGCTCAGCAGGAGTCGAATGCCGCGAGCATCGACGCGCAGATCAGCGAGAACCGTCTGCAGCGGCAGATACTGCGCCAGGAGTTCCTGCAGGAGACCGGCGAGCAACTGCGGGACGTGCAGGCGCAGATTGCCGACGCCGAGGAGCGCATCACCGCGCTCGAGGACGAAGTGCGGCGCACTGCCGTGCGAGCGCCGGTAGCGGGCAGCGTCGTCGACCTGCGCCTACGCAGCAGCGGCGCGGTGATCGATCCGGGCGATGCGGTACTGGACATCGTGCCGGTGGACGAAGGGTTCGTGGTCGAGGCGCGCGTGCCGGTCCACGAGATCGACAGCCTGCATCCCGGGCAGGCGGCGCGCATCCGCTTCACTGCCTTCGACCAGCGCTCGAGCCGTGCCGTCGAAGGCGAGCTCGTCCATCTCTCCGCCGACAGCCTGGTGGACGAGACCACGGGCAGCGACTATTACCTGGCGCGCATCGCCGTGGACGAGACGCGGCTGCACGAGGAGATGCGGCTGGTGGCGGGCATGCCGGCCGAGGTGATGATCCATACCGGCGAGCGTACCTTCGCCAGCTACCTGCTAGAGCCGTTCAGCGACGTCCTGGCCCGGGCCATGCGCGGCTAGCCGTTCGGCTGCGTTGACGTGAGGTGGCGCGCTATCGGCTAGGCTGAGGCAAACGAGCTTGGAGAACCACGATGAACAAGGTACCCGCCGCCTATCAGGCGACCCGAGGCTCCGTCCTCGACGTCGACAGAACGTTCTATTCGCGGCTGACCGACCCAACGGCCCGGGAGCGCGTCGACTCGCTGGTGGTGCCGATTCGCGAGGGGCGGGCGTGGCAGGTGCCTGCAGGGCACGTGATGCGGCTCACGACCCTGGAGGGGCCGCAGGTCGGTGACCTCAACCTGTGGAACCGGCACAACCCGCGAGAACGTTTCTGGGCCTCGCGCACCCGTCAGCTACAGCGTGCCCACGTTTCCACCTTCGATCGGCTATGGTCGACGCTGCCCTATCTGCGCCCCATGGCCACGATCATCGATGACAGCCTGGCGGGCTATGGCGTCGACGGTAGCGGCATGGACGAACAGGGCGGACGTATTCACGATCTGCTGGGAACTCGCTGTGACCCCTACGTCAATCGCCTGCTCACCGGCGATGACTTCGATCATCACTGCCACTCCAACCTGGTACGCGCCGTGCTGCCGCATGGCCTCACCGAGTTCGACGTGCACGACGTGCTCAACGTGTTCCAGTGCACCGGCCTCAACGAAGACGACCAGTATTTCATGAAGGCCTGTCCGGCGCGGCAGGGCGATTACCTGGAGCTGTTTGCCGAGATCGACCTGCTGTGCGCGCTGTCCTGCTGCCCGGGTGGCGATCTCTCGGTGGAACTGTGGGGGCCGAATGCCGGCGATCCGCTGCTGACCTGTCACCCCATCGGGGTCGAGGTGTTCTCTCTCGCGCCTGAACTGCTGACCGGTTGGCAGCCACCGGTGCCCTCGCCCTATGCCGGTGGGCATGGCCTCACGGGCCCCGCCGTCGACTGGGGAGAGGAGAAACGGCGGCGTGCCGATCGCTGAGGCTCGTGCGCAAGGCGCTGAGGGCTTTTTTACCGCGAGCTAAGGGCTCACTCGGCGACGCAGCTGCGATCCCGTCCGCTGCGCTTGGCCTGGAGCAGGGCCTGGTCGGCGCGTAGCAGGGTATGGTTGAGCAGATCCTCGCCGTCGCGGTATTCGCTCAGCCCCGCGCTGGCGGTGATCGAGAGCCGGCTGTCACCCACCTGGACCGCCTGCTCGGCCAAGCGCTGGCGCAAGCGATCGACGATGGTACTGGCCTCGGAGAGGCCGGTATCGGCCAGCAGCAGCAGGAACTCCTCACCGCCCCAGCGTACACACAGGTCGTAATCGCGCAGCTCCTGACGGATGGTCTGGGCGATGGACACCAGTACCAGGTCGCCGGCTTCGTGTCCGTGCCGGTCGTTGATCTGCTTGAAGTGGTCGATATCGAGCATCACCAGGGTGTAACGCTTGCGCTCGTCCAGCTTGGGTAGCCGCTCGTCGATCAAGCGCCGATTGGGTAGACCGGTCAGAAGATCGTGAGTCGAGGCCTCACGCAGGGCGCTGTTGCGTTCGTGCATGAGCCGCTGGTAGCCGTCGGAAATGCGCGATAGCTTTTCCTGTCGGTGCAGCGACTTCTGGTAGCGGCGCTGGGCCTTGCGTTCGTCCTCGCGCACGTAACGCTGGTATCCATCGGCGATCGTCACCAGTCGTTCCAACCGCTGTTTCTCGGCGCGGTGAAATGCATGCAGGCGCGCCAGGGCCGGGCGCAGCGGGCTATCGGCATGCGCGGGGTCGTTCAGTAGCGCCTCGACCTGCGCCATCAGCTCGGTTTCCTCGCGGGTCATTCCGGGGCCTGCGCAGGAGTGATGGCGAATGCGAAGGTGCAGTCCTCGCGGAACTCCTCGGCGAGTTCGGCAATGCGCTCGTTGCGTGGATCGTAGAGCCAGGTGACCTGGATGCCGCGTCCTTCCTGGTGTGCTTCTTCCAGCAGATCGAAGATATCCATCATGGCCTTGACCGAACTGGTGTTGAGATAGACCAACGCCAGCTCCAGCGTCAGTGGGCGTGACTCCTCCTCGAGGAAGCGCTTGACCCAGTCGATCACCTGATCGAACAGTTCGAAGGAGTTCTCCGGGTAGGAGTCGCCTTGCATGGTGAGTAGGCCGGCCTGCCAGTCGCTGATGATGGTAGGCGTGGACTGGCTGCCGGGGATGTTGAGGTCGTTGGTCATTACTAGCACTCGGCTGATCAGATCACGGCGGTGAGGCTGAAGAAGCCTCTTCCGTCGGGCAGTGGCTCGAGAGAGGCCCGCATTGGCTCGCTCGACTTGCGTGCGATGTCCAGGAGTCCCAGGCCAGCGCCGGAGCTTACGTTGCCACGCGGCATGCGCAGCTGCTTCTTGTAGGCCTGTTTCAGCTCCAGCTTGTCGAGCTTGGCAAGCGACTCGATGGTGCGGAGCAGTGCTTCGCCGTCGATGTATTCCACCAGATTGCCGGCGGAAACCAGGTAATGGCCCTGGGCATCCTTGGCTACCGCCACCGTGGCCGAAGCGGCCTCCTCATCGTAGCCAAGGCGCATGGCATAGTGCCGGATGTTCTGGGTCATTTCGATGTAAGCGGCGAAGACGTCCATGGCATCCGTCGGAGTGGCCTGCTGGGAGTTCAGGTAGTTGCGCAAAGCGTTACCGATCTCCTCGATCAGGCTACGTGAGATCGGGCCATTGAAGCACAGCATGATGCGCTGCTCGAGATAGCTTTCGCGCATGCTCAACAGGTTCATCACACATTCTCCTGTGATGTGGCGCCTGCCATGGCAGGGAGCGGAGTGGTTGGGTCGCTGCCGGGCGGACGGTCCTGCTCGGTGAAGCGGAAGCTCAACAAGGTGATGTCGTCGCGCTGTGGCAGATTACCCTGGTAGTCGCGCAGCGCCTGTTCGAAGGCCTTCATCTGTTCCGGCAGGGAGCGCTGGGCGTGCTGCCTGAGCAGTGCCTCGAAGCGCGAGTTGCCGAAGCCGAAGCCTTCGCTGCCGCCGGCCTGGTCGAAGAAGCCATCGGTGCACAGCGAATAGGTCCAGCCAGGGCGAAGGTCGACGGTCTGGTTGCGATATTCGATCCGGCGCTTGTGGCCCAGCGGTCGCCGGTCGCCCTGAAGGTGCGTCAGTGCCGTGCCGTCGCTAGTGTAAAGGCCGATCTTGGCCCCGGCGAAGGTGACCTTGCGTGAATCCAGATCCACCCAGGCCAGGCCGATATCCATGTTGGTGGCAACGGAGGCGGGGAGCTCCTCGGCACGCAGCACTTCGCGGCTCTGACGATCGGTTTCGTTGAGGATCGCCGCTGGATCCTCGTGCCCGAGCTTGAGGATGGCATGGTCGAGAATGGCTCTGGCCAGCATGGTCATGAGCGAGCCGGGAACGCCATGGCCGGCGCAGTCCACGACACCGAACAGGTAGCCGCCCTGGCCGGGGCGGAACAGGTAGAAGTCACCGCCCACCGTGTCTCGTGGCTTCCACAACACGCCATGATGATGCTCGAGATGCAGCTCGAGCTGTTGGTCGGGCAGGATGGCGCGCTGAATGAAGCTGGCGTAGTCGATGGAGTCGTTGAGCTTCTTCTGGGTGGCGGCCATCTCGGCGTTGGCCAGTTCGAGCTCCCGGGTACGCTCCTGAACCTTCTCTTCCAGCTCGCGGGTATGACGCTGCACCTGGTTGGCCATGTGCGAGAAGGCCTGTGACAGCTCACCGATTTCGTCGCGACGCGAGGTCGGCAGCGGTGAGTCGTAGTGACCGGCGGCGATCGCCTGGGCCGACTGCTTGAAACGACTCAGAGGCGCCAGTATCAGTCGCTCGGTGGCCAGGGCGATGACCGTGAGCAGAACCCCCAGGATCAGCGCGGCGGCAATCAACAGCGGCCAAAGCCAGCGCTGATCGAGAATGTTGGCCACGCTCATGTCCAGCGCGGTGATCAGGTACCAGTCCAGTTCGGGAATGTAGCCCACCGAGAGCAGGCGCTCGCGTCCTTCGAGGGTGGCCCATAGGGTCTGGATCACCTCAGGGGAGCCGTTGGCCGCCAACATGGCTGCGGTCAGCGTGGCCCGCTGCTCGTCGCTGCCGAGCAGGACATGGATGGTACGCTCACCGTCGACGTCTCCCGCTCCCGAGCCGAGGGCGATTCGCTCAAGTGACGGGTGGGCCTGCAGCGCGCCCTGGCGGTCGACGATCATTGGCGTCACCCCTTCCGCCTCATCGCGAATGAAGGCATTGAGGAAGTCGCCGAGTTCGAAACCGGTACCGGCCAGGCCCAGCAAGGCACCGTCCTCGCGAACCTGAACGTTGAGCCAGACTTTGGTCACGTCGAGCTCATGGTCGACGTTGACGTTGAGGTTATAAGGCTCTTGGCTCCGAGTGATCTGGAAGTACCAGGCATCGTTGGCTTGGGCGCCATCCAGACGGTAACGCGGGGTCGGCATGGCGTTTCCGGCATCGGTGGCGTCGATGTAGTAGTAGTCACCGCTGGCGTCGACGATCACGAAGTAGGAGCGGTCGGCAAAGTCCTGGCGAAACCCCTCGGCCTCTTCGAAGAAACGCGCCTGAAGCCGCGGATCTCTTTCATCGTTCAGCCACTGCCGCAGCGCCAGGTTGTCGGCGAAGCGCTGGGCCAGGGCCAGCTCTCGCGATATCGGCGCATGAATCTTCTGCATATGCAGCAGGGTTAATTCTCGGCATAAGCGTTGGCGAAATGACGGCGTACGTCGTCGACCGCCTTCCAGCCCAGCAGAACGGCGGGAATCAAGGCAAGAAGACAGGCAAGAAGCAGGGTCGCGATCGACTTGCCACGTAGCCCCCATCGTGCGGCCATGGTATTGGGAATCCCTGCGCTGGCGAGACTGATGGGCGTCAGCCTCGAGGTGTGATGTTTTTCAGCTAAAAATGCCACAAGCCCGGGCGCAAAGCGAGAGGATGACAAAGATAAAAAATGCCCGGCTCTGCGGGCCGGGCATTGCAGTCACTCAGCGACGCATAGTTGTCTAGGAGGCCGGACGTGCCACCAGCGAACGGGTCTCCTCGCGTGCTTCGATCAGCGCCACGCGGATCACGTCGCCGAGCTTGTAGCGCTCTTCGCCCTCGACCTGGATGCGACCTTCCTTGTCGTCGATGACCACCTTGTCGCGATCGCTGTGCAGCATCGGAGCGGGTACGAAGGCGGTGGCACCGTTGGCAGTGAGACGCACGCGCATCCCGCCGCGGGTGATGCCGAAGATCTCCGCTTCGAAGTCTTGCTGCTCCTTGGCCGCAGGCGTCAGATAGCGCACGTAGAGCCAGTCCTTGACGTCGCGCTCGGCCATGCGGTTGAGCTTGCGGCGTTCGGTGAGCTGCTCGGTCAGCGCCTGGGTCGCCTCGGCCGGGGCCTGCTCGCCCTTGAGCACGCGCTTGATCAACCGGTGATTGACCATGTCGCCGTACTTGCGAATCGGCGAGGTCCAGGTGGCGTAGGCGTTCAGCCCCAGGCCGAAATGCGGGCCGGGGCGGGCCGACATGCTGGTGAAGCCCTGGAAGCGGCGCAGGCGGGCGTCGAGCCAGGCGTCGTCGCGGCTCTCCAGTGCGCGCTTGAGCTCCTTGTAGCGCGGCAGCTCGGAGAGCGCCTCGAGCTCGACCTCGATCTGCTGCGCGGTGAGGAACTCATGGGCGGCCTGGGCCTTCTCGGGGTCGAAAGCGCGATGCACGTTGAAGATACCGTGACCGATGTGCTCGGCGAGAAAGTGGGCGCAGCAGGCGTTGGCCGCGATCATCGACTCCTCGATCATGCGGTTGGCGATGCGCCGTTGCTCGATGCGCACGTCGAGCACGTTGCCGGCCGGATCCAGGTCGAACACGTAGTCGGGGCGATCCTTGAACACCAGCGCATGTTCGGTGCGCCAGGCACTGCGCGCCTCGGTCAGCTCGCGCAGCGCTTGCAGCTGGCCGGCGATCTCCTCGGCCGGCGTCCATTCGCCCTGGCCTTCGAGCCAGTCGGAGATGCGGTCGTAGACCAACTTGGCCCGGGAGCGTACGCGGGCAGCAAAGAAGCGGTAGTCGCCGAGGCTGCCGTCGGCTTCCACATTCAGCGTGCACGCCAGCACCGGCCGCTCTTCGCCTTCGCGCAGCGAGAAGAGGTCGTCGGCCAACTGCTCGGGCAGCATGGTGACGTTCTGGCCCGGCAGGTAGACGGTGAAGGCGCGCGTGCGGGCCTCCAGGTCGGCGGCATGCCCCTCCTCCACGTAGGCGGTGGGGTCGGCGATAGCCACCGTCAGACGCCAGCCGCCTTCATCCCGCGGTTCGATGCGCAGGGCATCGTCCATGTCGCGGGTCTTCTCGCTATCAATGGTGAAGAAAGGCTCGGCGGTAAGATCCTCGCGCTCGAGTCCCTCGTCACGCAGCGGCCAGTCGTTGCCGGCTTCGGGGCACTCCTGCTCCAGCGCGTGACGCGCCAGGGTCACCCGCCACGGCACGGCAGGGTCGTCGGCCTTGGCCACCAGCTCGTCGATTTGCGTAAAGAACACGCGATCGTCGGGCTTGAGCGGATGGCGCACCAGCCGCGCCACGACCCAGTCGGCATCGCCGATGCTGGCCTCGTCGAGGCTGTTCTTGATGCGCGCCTTGAGCACGTTGTTGATCGAAGGGTGGTCGGGCACCACGGCCAGGCGGCCCTCACGCTTCTGCACGCGAGCGATGAAGCGGCTCAGGCCCGCTTCGAGGAGCGTGTCGGGCTCGACGGAGGTCTTGTCGCCATTCTCGTGAATCACGGCCTGGACGCGGTCGCCATGCAGCACCTGCTTCATGGCAGGCGGCGGCACGAAGTAGGACTGGCCGTCGTCGGTTTCGAGAAAGCCGAAGCCCTTGTCGGTGGCCTTGATGACCCCCTCGGCGCGCGGCGTGGTCTCACGAATCTGTTGCTTGAGCTGGGCGAGCAGCGGGTTGTTCTGCAGCATGATCACGAACGTGTGGCGGGATAGGAGGGCCACTATACGGATTCCCGCAGCCGGCGCCAAACGTTGCTGGGCCGGTCACGACAAAACAATCGCTTGGCGCGGCAGGGCAGAAATGCCTCGTATGCTGGGCAAGCCTCGTCGGCTGCGTTAGCCTCTAGCGGGTATTCGAAGGAATGGACGCCATGACACCTCACCTGATCGTCTCCGACCTCGATGGCACCCTGCTCGACGCCAACCACGACCTGCATCCCGAAACCGTCGAGACCCTGCGCCTGCTGTCCGGGCAGGGGCATCATCTGGCCTTCGCCTCAGGGCGCCATTTCCGCGACATGCTGGCCTTCCGCGAACGGTTGGGCGTGCCGCTCCACGTGATCAGCACCAATGGGGCCTACCTGCATGGGCCGGAAGGCGACCTGCTGGCTTCGCGCCATCTCGAGGCGGAGCTGGCCCGTGAGCTGATCGCCTTGGAGCGCCACGACAGCGTGCGCCTCAACCTCTATCTGGAACACGAATGGCTGATCGACGCCCCTGAGCCGCGCCTGCTGGCCTACCACGCTCATACCGGCTTCGGTTACCGGGTAGTGGAGCCATCGAGCCTGGATGGTGAAGGGGTGGGCAAGGTGCTCTACATCGGCGATCCCGAGCGGCTGGCCGGGCTCGAGGCCCAGGTTCGCTCGAGTCACGGGGAGCGCTTGCACGTCACCTATTCCACGGTCAATTCGCTGGAGATCATGGCCGGTGGCGTCAACAAGGGCACGGCGCTCAAGGCGTTGCTGGCTACCCTCGACATCGATAGCGAGCGCTGTCTGGCCTTCGGCGACAACCTCAACGATACCGAGATGCTCCGTCTTGCCGGCGAAGCCCACGTGATGGCCAACGCGCATCCCACGCTGTTCGAACGGGTGCCCGTGGCTCGCCGGATCGGCCATCACGCCGAAAGCGCCGTGGCCCGGCATCTGCGGGAGCGCTTTTCGCTCTAGGATCAAGCGGGAGCGAGCGTTGCGACGTTGGTCTAGGCCCCCTTGCCGTGCCACGAGTGCATGCCCATCATCGATGCCATAACGACAACGATTCACGGCTTTGCCTACCCCAGGCATCGCCCCTGCCATCGGAAGACGATGACCACAACGCCCGCCACTCTGATCGTGGTCGACGACGACCCCGAAATACGCGAACTGCTGGTCGACTATCTCGGACGTCACGGCTATCGCGCCCTGGCTGCCGAGGATGCCAAGGCGCTGCACGGCCTGTTGACGAGCGAAACCCCCGATCTGCTGATCGTCGACATCATGCTGCCCGGCGACGACGGTTTCACCATCTGCCGCGACATTCGCCGCGACAGCGACGTGCCGATCATCATGCTCACTGCCAGCGCCGACGAGACCGACCGCATTCTCGGCCTGGAGCTGGGCGCCGACGACTATCTGGGCAAGCCGTTCAACCCGCGCGAACTGCTGGCGCGTATCAAGGCGGTGCTGCGGCGTGCCCGCGGCGGTTCGCCAGCCGATCCGGCCCGTGCCCGGCTGGTAGCCTTCGGGGCCTGGCGGCTCGACCGCATGACTCGCGAACTGATCGACGAGCGCGACGAGCGCACGCCGCTCTCGGGGGCCGATTTCCAGCTGCTGCAGGTGTTTCTCGAGCGTCCCGAGCAGGTCCTCTCGCGGGAGGCGCTGTATGAGCTGACCCGCGGGCGTCCGGCACCGCCGCTGGATCGCTCCATCGACGTGCACGTCTGCCGGCTGCGTCAGCGCCTCGGCGAGGATGCCCACTATCATCAGATGATTCGTACCGTGCGCGGTGCGGGCTACGTCTTCACCGCCCGGGTCGAAGCGCTGACGTGAACGAGGAACTGCGCCGCCATTGGCAGCGTCGCCTGGCGCGCCTGCTGCCGCGAACCCTGCGCGGACGCTTCGTGCTGATCATGCTGGTCGGCGTGCTCAGCGCTCAGTTGGCCAGCTACGCCGTGTGGACCTCTCAGGTGCGCTCCAGCCAGCTCGAGCAGCTCGACGAGCTGTCGCGCAACGTCGCCTTCAGCGTGGCCTCGACCATGCGCTTCTTCCGTTCGCTGCCCTTCGAGTATCGTCATATCGTGCTCGATCAGCTGCGCAACATGGGCGGCACGCGCTTCTTCGTCAGCGTCAACGAGCGGCGCATCCCGGTCGAGGACATCGGCTCAGGGCCGGAAAAACGCCTGGTCGTGGACAACTTTCGTGAGATCCTCACCGCCGAGCTGAACATCGACGATGTACTGGTGGAGTTCTCCCGGGCCGAGACCCTGCGCGTCTACAACAACGAGGTGCTACTGCACGACCTGCCGCCGCGCTGGGGCCAGCACAGTCTGCTGATGGAACCGCTGTCGCCGCCAATCCTGGTGGTGCAGATGGAGCTCGGCCCCGACACCTGGCTCTACGTGGCCACGCTGCTGCCAGTGCCCGACCTGTTCAATGAACACGGCTGGCTGTCGGGCGAACGACTGCTGGCGAGCCTGATGGTCCTACTCACGGTGATCGGCCTGGCCCTGCTCGGGATTCGCAGCGTGACCCGACCGCTGGCACGGCTGTCGCGAGCGGCGCGCCAGCTTGGCGACGACCTCGATGCGCCGCCGCTGCGCGAGAGCGGGCCGCGTGAGGTGGCGGCCACAGCGGCGGCGTTCAATCGCATGCAGGAGCGCATTCGCGATCAGGTCGACGAGCGCGAGCGGCTGTTCTCGGCCATCTCCCATGATCTCAAGACACCCATCACCCGGCTGCGCCTGCGGGCCGAGATGCTCGACGATCCGGTACAGCGCGAGCGTTTCTGCGCCTCGCTCGACGAGCTCGATCTGCTGGTGAAGGGGGCGCTGGCCTCGGTGAAGGGCTTCGACCTGCACGAGGAGGTGACCGAGGTGGAGCCCGGTGAACTGCTGGCCGAGCTGGCCGACGAGCTGACGCTGCAGGGTGGGGTGGTGACGCTGCACGGTCATGCCGCTCCGCTGCCGGTGAAGCCGCTGGCCTTCAAGCGCTGCCTGGCGAATCTGCTGGAGAATGCGGTGTTCTACGGTCGGCGTGCCGAGGTGACGCTGGTCGACTCGCCGCAGCGTCTGACCATCGTCATCCGCGACCACGGTCCGGGCATTCCCGAGGCGCAGCACGAGCGGGTATTCGCTCCCTTCGTGCGTCTCGAACCCTCACGCAGCCGCAACACCGGCGGTAGCGGTCTGGGGCTGGGTATCGCCCGGCACATCGCCCGCGCCACGGGCGGTGACATTGCGCTGTCCAACCATCCCGAAGGCGGGCTGGTGGTTACGCTCTCGCTACCGCGTCCGCAGGATGTTACGCCGCTGTAATAGGGCTGCAATGCTTTGCAGGACTAGGTAACCCCAGTCACACCCGCTCTCGGTTAACGTTACTGGCATGCCGGCCATCACCGGTCTCGATAACAGTTTCAATAACTGTTCAATAACAACAGCAGGAGCATGCCGATGACCCTTCTCGAGAATCCCTTGCGCAAGACGGCCCTGGCCCTGGCCACCGCGGCAGCAACGTCACTGACGTTCAGCGTTCAGGCCGCCGAGGTGGAGGTCCTTCACTGGTGGACCTCGGGCGGCGAGGCCCGTGCGGCCAACGTACTCAAGGAGCTGATGGAAGCCGAAGGCTACGGCTGGGAAGACTTTGCCGTGGCCGGTGGCGGCGGCGAAACGGCCATGACCGTACTCAAGTCGCGGGCCATGTCCGGCAATCCGCCGTCGGCTGCCCAGATCAAGGGGCCGGAGATTCAGGAGTGGGGTGAGTTGGGCCTGCTCGGCGAGCTCGACGAGGTGGCCGAGGCCGAAGGTTGGGACGAGCTGCTGCCGCCCACGGTGGCCGACGTCATGCGTCACAACGGCAGCTATGTGGCGGTGCCGGTCAACGTGCACCGGGTCAACTGGCTGTGGGCCAACCCCCAAGTGCTCGAAGCCGCCGGCGTGGAGATGCCCACCACCCTCGACGAACTGTTCGAGGCCGGTGAGGCGATCCGTGAGGCGGGCTTCATCCCGCTGGCCCACGGCGGCCAGGCATGGCAGGACGCCACCGTGTTCGAGAGCGTGCTGCTGGCAAGCGGCGGTACCGAGTTCTACCAGCAGGCGCTGGTCGAGCTCGACCCCGAAGCGCTGGGCAGCGAGCGGATGATCGAGGCGCTGGAGACCTTCAAGCGTCTGCGTGAGCTGATGGACGCCGACATGTCTGGCCGCGACTGGAACATCGCCACCTCCATGGTGATCGAGGGCAGCGCCGGCATGCAGCTGATGGGTGACTGGGCCAAGGGCGAGTTCACCGCCGCCGGGCTCACCGCCGGCGAGGAGTATCTCTGCGCCGCGGCGCCGGGTACCCAGGATGCCTTCACCTTCAACATCGACAGCCTGGCCATGTTCCGTGTCGAAGGAGCGGAGCGCGAAGCGCAGCAGGCCCTGGCGCGTCTGGTGCTGGAACCGACCTTCCAGGAGGCCTTCAATCTGGCCAAGGGCTCGATCCCCGCCCGGCCCGATCTCGACATGAGCGAGTTCGATCAGTGTGCCCAGCAGTCAATGGACGACTTCCAGCGCACCGCCGAGGAGGGCGGCCTGGTTCCCAGCATGGCCCACGGCATGGCGGTACGTGCCGACGTCCAGGGCGCCATCTTCGACGTGGTGACCAACTACTTCAACTCGCGTGACATGGCCGCCGAAGAAGCCGCTCGTCGGATGGTCAACGCCGCCCAGGCCGCGCTCTGACCGTAGCCAACCGATAGGGCGAACCTGCAATCCAGGTTCGCCCTGGTGGTACGCCGCTCAAGCCCGAGGTCTCCCGTTATGTCCCTGTCAAGTTCGGCGGCACGCCCGACCGCCGGTTCCACTGCCCGACGCAGCCACTCAGGCCTGCTCCAGGCCTGGCTGCCCAAGCTGGTGTTGGCACCCTCTGCCGCCATCTCGCTGTTCTTCGTCTATGGCTTCATGCTGTGGACCTTCGTTCTCTCGCTGACCAACTCGCGCATGCTGCCCAGCTACGAGTTCGTCGGTTTCGCCCAGTACGCGCGGCTGATGGCCAACGACCGCTGGTGGGTGGCTTCCACCAACCTGGTGGTGTTCGGCGGTCTGTTCGTGGCCATCTGCCTGGCACTGGGGCTGGTGCTCGCCATCCTGCTCGACCAGCGCATTCGCCAGGAGGGCGCGCTGCGTACGATCTATCTCTATCCCATGGCGCTATCGTTCATCGTCACCGGCGTGGTGTGGAAGTGGCTGCTCAACCCCGGTCTCGGCATCCAGGCCATGGTGCGCAGTTGGGGCTTCGAGAATTTCCGCTTCGACTGGCTGGTCGACCCGGACATGGCCGTCTACACCCTGGTGATCGCCGCGGTGTGGCAGGCTTCCGGCTTCGTCATGGCGCTGTTTCTCGCCGGGCTGCGCGGCATCGACGACAGCATCCTCAAGGCCGCCCAGCTCGATGGCGCCAGCCTGCCGCGCATCTACTGGCGGGTGGTGATTCCCTGTCTGCGTCCGGTGGTGTTCAGCGCGGTGATGATCCTTTCGCACATCGCCATCAAGAGCTTCGACCTGGTGGTGGCGCTCACCGGCGGCGGGCCCGGCTACGCCTCCGATCTGCCGGCCACCTTCATGTACGCCCATGCCTTCACCCGGGCACAGATCGGTCTGGGCTCGGCCAGCGCCATGCTGATGCTGGGCGGCGTGCTGGCGATCCTGATTCCCTATCTCTACTCGGAATTGAGGAGCCGCCGTCATGGATAATGTCATTCGTCGCCGCACTCCGGGCGCGCGGCTCGGTCGGGCCATGCTCTACGCCGTGCTGCTGCTGGCCGCGCTGTTCTATCTGCTGCCGCTGGCGGTGATGCTGATCACCTCGGTCAAGCCGCTGGCCGAGATCACCCCCGGCACGCTGCTCTCGCTGCCCCGGGAGCCGACCCTGGCACCCTGGGCCAAGGCCTGGGGTGAGGCCTGTACCGGCATGCGCTGCGAAGGCATCGGGGTCTACTTCTTCAACTCGATTGCCATCGTGGTGCCCGCGGTATTGATCTCCACCGCCATCGGCGCGCTCAATGGCTACGCCCTGACCAAGTGGCGCTTCAAGGGCTCGGAGCTGCTCTTCGCGCTGATGCTGTTCGGCTGCTTCATCCCGTTTCAGGTGGTGCTGCTGCCCATGGCGCAGACGCTGGGCTGGCTGGGGCTGTCGAGTTCGCGGGCGGGGCTGATCCTGGTCCACGTGATCTTCGGTATCGCCTTCACCACGCTGTTCTTCCGCAATTTCTACGTGGCAGTACCCACCGAGCTGGTCTCGGCGGCAAAGCTCGACGGCGCCGGCTTCTTTCGCATCTTCTGGCGCATCCTGCTGCCCGTATCGGCGCCGATCATCGTGGTCTCGGTGATCTGGCAGTTCACTCAGATCTGGAACGATTTCCTGTTCGGCGTGGCCTTCTCGGCCCACAACACCCAGCCGGTCACGGTGGCGCTCAACAATCTGGTCAACACCTCCACCGGGGCGCGCGAGTACAACGTCGACATGGCGGCGGCAATGATCGCCGCGCTGCCCACGCTGATCGTCTACGTACTGGCGGGAAAGTATTTCGTCCGTGGGCTGACGGCAGGCTCGGTCAAGGGCTGAGGCCCTCTGTACCACCGAACAACGAGAGGTTTTCGACATGGCAGCGCTTGAAATCAACAACGTGTGCAAGGACTTCGGCAGCGAGCAGGTACTCAAGGACGTCAGCCTGGCGATCGACTCGGGAGAGTTTCTGATCCTGGTGGGGCCTTCGGGCTGCGGCAAGTCGACCCTGATGAACGCCATTGCCGGGCTCGAGCCGGTCACCACCGGAGAGATCCGTATCGCCGGCGAGAACGTCACCTGGCAGACCCCGGCGGAGCGCGACATCGCTATGGTGTTCCAGTCCTATGCGCTCTATCCGAGCATGACCGTGCGGCAGAACATCAGCTTCGGCCTGGAGATGCGCAAGGTGCCCAAGGCCGAGCGCGAGGCGGCGGTGGAGCGGGTCGCCGAGCTGTTGCAGATCGCGCATCTGCTCGAGCGCAAGCCTTCGCAGCTCTCCGGCGGCCAGCGCCAGCGGGTCGCCATGGGCCGCGCGCTGGCCCGGGAGCCCAAGGTCTATCTGTTCGACGAGCCGCTCTCCAACCTGGATGCCAAGCTGCGCGTGGACATGCGCACCGAGATCAAGAAGCTGCACCAGCGCCTGGGCACCACCATCGTTTACGTCACCCACGACCAGATCGAGGCGATGACGCTGGCCGACTGCATCGCGGTGATGCGCGACGGCCGCATTCTCCAGCTCGGCTCGCCCGACGAGGTCTACAACGATCCGGTGGACCTGTTCGTCGCCGGTTTCATGGGCTCGCCGTCGATGAACTTCATCAGCGCCACGCTGATGGGGGGAAGCGGGGCATACCGGCTGCGCGTGGAGACCCCGGAAGAAGAGACGCTGGAGCTGCCCTGGCCGCGGGAGCGTGAAACGCCGGCATTGGCTGGGAAGGTCGGCGAGCGCGTGATCCTCGGGCTGCGCCCCGAGCACTTCACCGAAGACGATGCACGACTCAGCGAGTATGACGAGGGGGTGGCACTCACGCCGCACATCACGGTGGTGGAACCCACCGGGGCGGACATCCTGCTGCAGCTGAAGCTGGGGGATGGTGAGGCCACCGCCCGGGTCGGGCCCAAGTGCCGGGTGAAGGCGGGCGAGCGGCTGACCCTGCGCATCGATATGGGCCGTGCAGTCATGTTCGACCGCGAGACGGAAAAGCGCCTGGCCTGAGCCGCCTGTGCCATTAAAGAGACAGGCCGCCTGCCTGACAGGCGGCCTGTGTGCGTTACGGCTTCAGCGTACGGTGATCACCGTGCACTCGGCCACATGGCTGACCTTGTGCGACACGCTGCCCACCACCAGCCCGCGCAGGTCGCTCAGGCCACGACTGCCCATGACGATGGCTTCGACACCGCGACGGCGCGCCTCGCTGACGATGGTGCGTGCCGGGTCGCCCTGACCGACGACGGTCTCCACCTGAGACACGCCATTGGCGCGCGCGGCTTCGGCCGCCTTCTCGACGACCTGCCGGCCGATGTCTTCCCGCTCCGGGCGGGAGGCCTCGATGGCGATGGCACCGATGCCCCAGACCAGCGTCGTCTCGTGGGAGAGCTCCTCGGGGATATGCAGGAGGTGCAGGGCGGCGTTGGCCTGATTGGCCAATAGACAGGCGACGTCGAGCGCTTTCTTGGCGCCTTCGGAGCCATCGACGGGAACCAGGATCGATTTGAACATGGCGGTTTCCTTATGTTGTTGGTCTGTCCATATTCAGAGCCTAGACCCTTGGGCAGCGAGTGTCATGACCCGGATCAAGGGAGAGTCGGATCCCGTCATCATTCCTGCTTTTCCAGCCGCCTCAACTGCTGCCAGAGTTCGCTGCGTAGATCGGCCATGCGCGGCGCCTCACCTTGGCCGAATACCAGCGGCCGGGTCAGGCGCTGGGTGCGCAGGCCGAGGCGGGCAGTGAGCAACCCCACCCCCATGCCCTGGCCGGCCCGCGCCGAGAGGCGCCCGGCCAGATTGAGCGAGAGCAGCTCCACCCCCGCATCGCTGGCCATCTCGGTGGCCCCGGCAAAGGCCATGTTGTAGAGCACGTTGCGCAGTAGGCGCAGGCGGCTGGCATAGCCCAACTCCAGCCCGTAGAGGCGGCAGATCCGGTCGATCATCGCCAGGTTGCGCCACGCCACCAGAAACATGTCGACTAGCGTCAGTGGGCTGACCGCCACCATCACCGCTGTTTCGCCGGACATGCGCGAGATCATACGCCGGGCCTGGCGGTCGCGGGGGGCGAGCAGATAGTGGGCCAGCAACTGCTGAATTTCCGCGCCGCCGTGGTGCGGCTCTCGGGCGGCAAGATAGGCCTGCCAGTGGGGATGGTCGTCATCCAGCCCGAGCTGCTGCTTGAGTGTCTTGGCCAGGCTCGACGCCTCGGTAGCGTCGGCTTCGGGCAGCCGGGCCAGACGGCTACGCAGGGCGTCGTGGCGTTTCAGCCGACGCAGCCGCCACGCTTCGCGCAGCAGCGCCCCGGCCCCCAGGGCGATGGCAGCGAGCCCCAGCAGATGCCAACCGCCGCTGAGCCAGTCGCCGCCTAGCAGGGCCTGCGGCAGGCGCAAGGCCAGTTCGACGCTGCCCAGTACGATGCCGCCGCCGAGCAGCGTCAGCAGGCCCCAGCGGCGCTTGCGCGGGCGGCCGAGGCTGGCCTCCAGGTCGCGCTCGGCGCGGCTGACGGGGGCTTCTTCTAACGGCTGCGTGGGCAGTTGGCTGTCGAAGTCGAGCCGCGCCCGTGGCGTCTCCGGGCTAGGCGTCGCCGGCTCGTCAAGGGTGAAACGGCGAGCCGGACGCGGGTCGTTCTCCGTAGGCTCGTGACGACGATCGCTCATTGCAGCTTGTCTCCGATCAACCAGTCCAGGGCGGCATCGAGCCGGATGTGTGGCAGGGCACCGCCCTCCCGCGGGGCGGGGCGAAAGGCGCGGAAGTCGAACCCCTGGCGGGCCCAGAACCCGGCCTCGGGCAGCTTCGCCGGCACCTCGCCGGGAAACACCAGCACCTCTTCTCCCGCCAGGGTGGTACCGCGCAGCGCCGGGCTGCGCTCGTTCTTGTGACTCACCTCATGCGCTTCGGTGGCGCGTATTGCCGCCAGCGACAGCGCCTTGACCGGCACGTTGGCGTAGCGCAGGTCCTGCAGCGGCTCGGCCAACAGGGCCTCGAGCAATGTGGTCAGGTTGGCGTGCTGCTCCGGGGTGACGTGGTCGGCCTTGGTGGCGGCAATGGCCAGCTTGTCGATACGCGGCGAGAACAGCCGCGAGAGCAGGCTGCGCTTGCCGTAATCGAAGCTCTGCATCAGCGTGGCCAGCGCCTGGGAGAGATCCTCGAAGCGCTCCGGACCGGCATTCAGCGCACCGAGCACGTCCACCAGCACGATCTGGCGGTCGAAGCGACGGAAATGGTCGCGATAGAAGGGCCTCACGATGTGCTGCTGGTAGTGGTGAAAACGCGCGGCGAGGGTGGCGTAGACGCTTTCCGGCGGCAGTTTGGCAAGCGCTGCATCGTCGGCATCCGCCAGCGCCGGCAGGGGGAAGAACTGCAGCACCGGGGCGCCTTCCAGGTCGCCCGGCAGCAGAAAGCGGCCCGGCTGCAGGTTGGCGAAGCCCGCCTCGCGGGCGGCCTGCAGGCTCTGGGCGTAGAGCGTGGCGACTTCAGCCAGTTCGGCCTCGTTGGCCTCGGCGGTGGGGTCGAGCTCGGCGGCGACGCGCTCCCACTCGGCCAGCAGGGTGCGGCGCTGTTCGCCGGCGCCGGCCAGCATGGCGCGGCTCCAGCTCAGATAGTCGTGACCCAGCAGCGGCAGGTCGAGCAGCCACTCGCCGGGGTAGTCGAACAGATCGAGATTGAGCTCGGCGGTCTCGGCGCGCAGCAGGCCCCGGCGTGCCGGGCGATAGCGGATCGAAAGGCGCAGCTCGCTGATACCGCGGGTGGGCTCGGGCCAGCGTGGCGGCTCGGCATCCAGCGCCGCCATGGCCTGGTCGTAGGGAAAGCGCGGCACGCCGAGGTCGGGCTGGCTGACCCGGCGCGCCCCCAGCAGCCGCCCTTCGCGGGCGGCCGGCATCAGGTCGAGCCGCGCCTCGAGGCCGGCATGACGCAGCTGGTTGACCAGCGAGGTGAGAAAGGCGGTCTTGCCCGAGCGCGAAAGCCCGGTGACCGCCAGCCGCAGCTGGCGGTCGCGGCCGCGCTCGATCAGATTGGTCAGCTCCCGGGTGAGCGACTGGCGCATTGGCGAGGAATCCCTTCACAGCAGTGTCAGCCGCTAATGTGAGGGTCTTGGCGGCGTCTGGCAAGGCGTTGCCAGCCGAGCAGCACGATGGGAATCAGCGACAGTGGCACCAGCAGGGCGTTGAGCAGCGCCCAGCCGAGCTGGTTGACCAGCGGCCCGGCCAGCAGCGCGGTGACGGCCACGGTTGAGAAGACCAGGAACTCGTTGGCAGCCTGGGTACGGGCCTTCTCCACCGGCCGGTATGTCTCGGTGAGCAGCCCGGTGGCGGGCAGGAAGGTGAAGTTCCAGCCCAGCCCGAGCAGGATCAAGGCGAAATGGAAGCCCGCCACGCCGGCCTCGACCTGGGCGGCCAGGCCGCTTGCCGCCAGCAGCACGCAGCCGGCGGCGATCATGCGCGGTGCGCCGAAGCGAGCGGTCAGGTGCCCGGTGAAGAACGAGGGCAGAAACATCGCCACCACGTGCCACTGGATCGTGGTGGCGACGTGGTCGAAGTGGTGGCCGGCGCCGGCCATGGCCAGCGGCGTGGCGGTCATCGCCAGGTTCATCACGCCGTAGCCGATCAGCGCCGAGAGCACCGCCACCACGAACACCGGCTGGCGCAGGATCTCGCCGAGCGGCCGCGGCTGACCGTCGCCGTGGGTCTTCTCGGCCGGCGGCAGCCGGGTCGCCAGCAATACCAGCAGGGCCACCAGATAGAGCACACCCAGGCCGATGAAGCTGCCAAGGAACGGCGTGACGGCCGCTTCGCGACTGATGCGGGCCAGCCACGGGCCGAAGAAGGCGGCCAGCACGCCGCCGCCCATGACCAGGCCGATGGCGCGGTCGCGCAGGGCCAACGGCGCCGCCTCTACTGCGGCGAAGCGGTAGAGCTGACCGAAGCCGATACCGATGCCGAGCAACCAGGTGCCCAGCATGAACGGCAAGAAGGCCTCGGCCACCAGCGCCTGGGCGGCGACGACCACACCGGCCAGCCCCATCAGGTTACCCAGCAGGAAGCCGCGTTTGCGCCCCAGGCGCGCCATGATCAGCGAGGCGGGGATGGTGGCACACATCAGCCCTAGCCACTGGGTGGCGACCGGCGCCGTGGACCAGGCCGGATCGGGAGCGAGTCGTGCGCCGATCAGCGGCGAGACCGCGATCAGCAGAATGTTACCGCTTACCAGCAGGGCCTGGCACAGCGACAGCAGCATGACGTTGAAGGGCATGTTGGCCTCCTGAGGCGTTCATCCATCGTTCGAGAGGGAAGGTGTGGCGGCTGTCGTTGTAGCGTCTGTCGATGTAACAGTTGGGCCCTTGGGGCCGAAGCGCTGGTAGTAGAGGCTGGGCGAAATGCCGTAATGGCGCTGGAACAGGCGTCTCAGCTGCTCTGCGCCGCCCAGTCGCCACTGCCGTGCCAGTGGTTCCAGCGGCGGCGACCGCTCGCTGGCCACCAGCGCCAGGCGGGCCTGCTCCAGGCGCAAACGGGTCAGGTAGGCACCGGGCGTGGTGGCGAGCTGCTGACGGAACAGGCGCGACAGGTGGCGCGGCGTGACCCCGATCGACTCGGCCAGCCCATCCAGGCGGTGGGGCGCGCCGGGGTCGGCGTGGAGGCGGTCGAGCAGCTTTCGCAGCGCCCCCTGGGCGCGGTTCTGGCTGCGCAACACTTCACTGAACTGCGACTGCCCGCCGGGGCGGCGCAAAAACAGTACCAGCTCGCGGGCGACCTGGCCGGCCAGGGCACTGCCGTGGTCCGCTTCGAGCAGCGACAGGGCCAGGTCGATGCCGGCGGTGACCCCGGCGCTGGTGAAGCGCCCGGCCGACTCGACGTAGAGGGCATCGGGTACCACTTGAACCGTGGGATGCTCGTGGGCCAACTGGGCGCAGTGCCGCCAGTGAGTGGTGGCCTGGTGGCCGTCCAGCAGGCCGGCGTCGGCCAGCAGAAAGGCGCCGGTACAGATCGAGCCCAGCCGGCGAACCTGGCGTGCCTGATCGCGCAGTGTGGCGAGCAGCACCGGGCGCTGACGCTGGCTGACGATACCGCGACCGCCGGCCACGAGTAGCGTGTCCAGCGGGCCGAGTGAGGCAAGATCGCTCCAGGCCGTGTCGGCCAGCAGTGGCAAGCCGCCGTTGGTCGACACGCTGCCCGGAGCATCGGCGGCCAGATGCAAACGATAGAGCTCACGGCCGCTCAGATCGTTGGCCGAGGCGAAGACCTGCCAGGGGCCGCTGACATCGAGCAACTGGCAATCGGGGTAGGCGAGGATAACGAGGGTACGCGGCATGGCAAACTCTCATGACGAGACGTGTTGCCAGTTTCCGTTGATGGCTGGATGTCTGCAACGACCGATATCCCACCGATTGGGACATCGGTCAGTCGCTTCACTGGACCAGTAGCCCCTGAATCCAGATCGGCGTAGTGGCGACCACGAAGCCTAGCCCAGCCAGGGTGTAACCGGGCCAGCGCGTCTGCCGATACTTCCCCCGGCGCTGGGCCAGGGTCAGCCCGGCGATACAGATCACCAGGCCGATGAGGTTGAAGACGAAGGTGAACATGCCGAGCATGGGCGTCATGGTATCTCCCGAAGCGAACGGAGGGTGAAATAAACGCGACCGAGGCTCATGATATCAAGAGTATGAAACCTGAGGACACGACATGAGCGAGAGCCTGCCCGGCCGCGACGCGGTAATTGCCTTCTGGTTCGAGGAGCTCGAACCTGCCCATTGGTTTCGTAAGGACGAAGCGCTCGACGGTACGATACGTGAGCGCTTCAGCGCGCTGCACGGCGCCGCCGCGGCCGGTGAGCTGTGGCACTGGCGCGATACGCCGCAAGGACGGCTGGCCGAGATCCTGGTACTCGATCAGTTCTCACGTAACCTCTATCGCGACGATCCTCGAGCTTTCGCCCAGGATGCCATGGCGCTGGTGCTGGCCCAGGAGGCCGTGGCCCACGGGCTGGACGGTGGGCTCGACGTGACGTGGCGCAGCTTTCTCTACATGCCCTACATGCACAGCGAGTCGCTCAAGGTGCACGACGAGGCAGTGCGCCTGTTCGACCAGCCGGGGCTGGAAGACAACCTGCGTTTCGAACATCTGCACCGGGATATCCTGCTGCGCTTCGGCCGCTACCCGCACCGCAACGCCATCCTCGGCCGTGAGTCGAGCGCCGATGAGCTGGCGTTTCTCGAGCAGCCCGGCTCGTCATTCTAAGCTACGCTTTGCAGGGAAGCTGCGCTCAGGCACCATTATTAGCCCCTCTGGGGACAGGACCGACCAAAAGGAGAGGAGAGACGACATGGGACTTATTGCCTGGCTGGTCATCGGCGGGCTGGCGGGTTGGATCGCCGGTAACATCATGCGCGGTGGCGGATTCGGCATCCTGCCCAACATCGGCGTGGGCATCGTGGGAGCCGTGATCGGTGGCTTCCTGTTTCGTCTGCTGGGGCTTCAGGCCGGCGGCTTCATTGGCTCGCTGGTCACGGCGACGGTGGGGGCCGTAGTGCTGCTGTGGATCATCTCCAAGGTACGGCAGGCATAGCCACCTAGGGTCGTGCCAAATGAGACAGGGATCGACTCGGCCCGGGCAACTGCCCGGGCCGAGTCGTATGGAGCCGGGCGCTCTGCTAGAAGGTGTAGCTTACGCCGATGACGGCCACCGGGTAGACCGGCCATTTCTCTGCATCGTTCTCAAGCCGTTGCTCCTCCTGGCGAATCGCTTGGCGCAGTTGGGGTGCTCCTGGCTCGTCCGTGTCCTCATACCTGGTCGAAGTCCTCAGCGAGACGTCCGGATCGGTGGGAATCACACCGACTTCGGCAAACACGCCAAAGCCACTGCGGTGCGCCTGGCGCCAGCCTACGCCCGCGTAGGGCTGTATACCATCGGCGAGGGTTACCGTGCCATGCAGGTTGCCGAGGAGATCGGTCGGGAATTCTTGGTAGACCTCATTGCGCGGCCGCCCCACGACGTCGGCCTCGATATCCGGCAGCATGAGGCCGGCGCTGAGGAAGAATCCTCCAGCAAAGGGGTAGTAGTCCAGCGTCAGCTTGCCGGCCGCCAGATTGACGTCGCCGTCGTAGTCGACGTCGCTGGTGCTGTAGTCGGTGCTCCAGTCCAGGCCGCCGGTGTAGCGCGCAGAGATCCCCAGACGGTCGCTGAATCGCCACGCCACGTCGGCGCCCACACCGGTGCTGCCGGCAACCGCCCCCAGCGTTATCCGGTTGTTCTCCTGGGCCTGGGCGTGAGTCGTACCGAGCAGGCACAGAGTGGCTATCACGCTGGTGGCCGTCATCCTTTTCATCGATTCAATCCTCATTCCTGCCATCGTTTGCGGTCCTGCGCCGCCTCGTTCAGTTACCCAGTATCGGCCGGAGTGGGTGACGGCTTGAAGCGATTAATGTTTTCTTTTGTTGCCATAGTCTATGGCGATTGGCGGCCAGCAGGGGTGGAACTACCTTGTCAGTCGGAGCTTTAGAATCATAACTGCCGGGGCAAGGCGGAGCGCAGTGTGCGCCAGGGAGGATGGATCCCACTGTCACTACAGGAGTTCGAGCATGGCGAACAACCCCCACACCACGTCCAACAGCGGCCAACCCAACGACACCGACTTCAAGACCGACGAGCACAGCAAGTCCGAGAATCTGGAGAAGTACCGCAGCGATGCCACCGGGCACGACCTGCGCACCAACCATGGCACGCGCATCGCCGACAACCACAACTCGTTGAAGGCGGGCGAGCGCGGGCCGACGCTGCTCGAGGACTTCATCTTCCGCGAGAAGCTCAATCACTTCGACAACGAGCGTATTCCCGAACGTATCGTGCATGCCCGTGGCGCCGCGGCGCATGGCTACTTCCAGCCCTACGACAGTGCCGCTCAGTACTCCAAGGCAGGGCTGTTCCAGGACCCCGGCAAGAAGACGCCGGTATTCGTACGCTTCTCCACCGTACAGGGGGCGCGCGGCTCCAACGACACGGTGCGCGACGTGCGCGGTTTTGCCACCAAGTTCTACACCGACGAGGGCAACTGGGATCTGGTGGCCAACAACATGCCCGTGTTCTTCATTCAGGATGCGATCAAGTTTCCCGACTTCGTGCACGCGGTGAAGCCTGAGCCGCACAACGAGATCCCTCAAGGACAGTCGGCACACGACACCTTCTGGGACTTCGTCTCGCTGATGCCCGAGTCGACCCACATGGTGCTGTGGACCATGTCCGACCGCGCCTTCCCGCGGCATTACCGCAACATGGAAGGCTTTGGCGTGCACACCTTCCGCCTGATCGACAAGCAGGGCAAGGCGCGCTTCGTCAAGTTCCACTGGAAACCGCTGGCCGGCACCTGCTCGCTGATCTGGGACGAAGCGCAGAAGCTCTGGGGACGTGATCCCGACTTCAATCGCCGCATGATGTGGGAAGACATCGAGAACGGCGACTTCCTCGAGTACGAGTTCTGCATCCAAGTGGTCGAGGAGGAGGACGAGCACAACTTCGACTTCGATCTGCTCGATCCCACCAAACTGATTCCCGAGGAGCAGGTGCCGGTCATCCCAATCGGCAAGATGGTGCTCAACCGCAATCCGGACAACTTTTTCGCCGAGACCGAGCAGGTCGCCTTCAATCCCGCGCACATCGTGCCGGGCATCGACTTCAGCAATGATCCGCTGCTGCAGGGGCGGCTGTTCTCCTATCTCGACACCCAGATGCTGCGCCTGGGCGGGCCCAATTTCCACGAGATCCCGATCAACCAGCCGGTGTGCCCGTTCCACAACAACCAGCGCGACTCGATGCATCGCCAGACCATCAACAAGGGGCAGGCCTCCTACGAGCCCAACTCCATCGACGGCGGCTGGCCCAGCGAGACCCCGGCAGGGCCGGAGCACGGCGGCTTCGAGTCCCACTACGAGCGCATCGACGCACACAAGATTCGTGCTCGCAGCCCCTCGTTCGGCGATCACTACTCCCAGGCCACGCTGTTCTGGAACAGCCAGACCGAGGTCGAAAAGGAGCACATCATCGCCGCCTACACCTTCGAGCTCTCCAAGGTGCAACGGCCCTGGATCCGCGAGCGGGTGATCAAGGAGATCCTGCCCAACATCGATCTCGAGCTGGCGCGCCGGGTCGGCGAGAACCACGGCATCGAGGCACCGAGCGAAAAGCCCGCGCCTGCCGAGGAGCTGGGAACGAGCTCCCAGCTGGAATCGCCCGCCCTGAGCCTGATGGCGCGCCTTCCCGGCAACATCAAGTATCGTAAGGTGGCGATCCTGGCCGCCGATGGGGTCGACGCCGGCCAGGTCGAGGCGATCAAGCAGAAGCTCGAGGCCGAAGGCGCCGAGGGCAAGGTGATCGCCCCCAGCATGGCACCGCTGAAAGCGGCCGACGGCAAGCAGGTGCCCCCCGATGCCATGCTCAACGGCATGCCTTCGGTAGCGGTGGACGCGGTGATCGTGCCCGGCGGCACCGACAGCGTGGATGCGCTGGCCCGCTCGGGGCTCGGTCGTTACTACGTGCAGGAAGCCTACAAGCACCTCAAGGCAGTCGCCGCGGTGGGTGAGGGCAAGATGCTGCTGGATGCCGCGGACATCCCCACCAACGAGGAGGGTGTGCTGACTGGCGCTTCGCTGGATGACGTCTTCACCGCGCTACGTGACGCCATGGCGCAGCACAGGGTGTGGGCTCGTGACCCGAAAGCCAACGACATGCCCGCCTGATAGCCTATTGCGCTCGACGATACGGCATGAACGAAAACGCCCGCCGGCATGAGCCGGCGGGCGTTTCGCTACGTGGTCACGATCAGGCGGTGGCCTTGCTGCCGACCAGTTCCGTGAGCGCGGCTTCGACGATGCCCAGGCCCTCTTCGAGAATCTCGTCCTCGATGGTCACCGGCATCAGGAAGCGGATGGTGTTGCCGTAGAGGCCGCAGGAGAGCAGGATCAGCCCCTTCTCGCGGGCCTTCTTGCACAGCGCGGCGGCCAGGTCGGCGTCCGGGGTGTGCTTGGCCTTGTCCGACACCAGGTCGAGGGCGGCCATGGCACCCATGTTGCGGGCGTTGTCGACGCAGTCGAAGTCGCTCTGCCACTGGGCGAAGCGCTTGGCCAGCTTGTCGCCCAGGGCCTGGCTCTTCTCGAGGATCTTTTCCTCTTCGAAGACCTCGAGCACCGCCAGGGTGGCTGCGCAGGAGAGCGGGTTGCCGGCATATGTGCCGCCCAGAGAGTTGGAGCCGGAGGCATCCATGACCTTGTCGGTACCCACCACGGCGGAAATCGGCATGCCGTCGGCCATGCTCTTGGCCATGGTGATGATGTCCGGCTCGACGCCGCTGTACTCGATGGCGAACAGCTTACCGGTACGGCCGAAGCCCGACTGCACCTCGTCGACGATCATCAGCATGCCGTGCTCATCGCAGATCTCGCGGATCGCCTTGAGGAAGCTGGCCGGGGCCGGGTAGAAACCGCCTTCGCCGAGCACCGGCTCGAGCACGATGGCGGCAGTATCGCGGGGGTTGGCGTCGGTCTTGATCGCCATCTTCAGGCCGCGGATCGCCTCGTCCTCGCTGACGCCGTGATAGGGCACCGGGAAGGGGGCACGGAAAACGTTGCCCGGCATGGTGCCGAAGTCGGCGGCGTAGGGTGCGACCTTGCCGTTCATGGCCATGGTCATGAAGGTACGGCCGTGATAGCCGCCGTCGAAGCAGATCACGTTGTTCTTGCCGGTGGCGGCGCGGGCGATCTTCACTGCGTTCTCTAGCGCCTCGGCGCCGGAGTTGACCAGCATCACCTTGGCATGGCCGCGCACGGGCGTGACCTGGCTGAGCTTTTCCGCCACCTTGACGTAGCCCTCATAGGGCATGACGGTCTGGCAGGTATGCATGACGCGATCGAGCTGGGCCTTGACCGCCTCGACCACCTTGGGATGGCGGTGGCCGATGTTGAGCACGCCGATGCCGCCGGCGAAGTCGATGATGCGGTTGCCGTCGGCGTCCCAGATCAGCGCATTCTCGGCGCGGTCGGCGAACTGGGTGGCGGGGCTGGCGGCGCCGTTGGCCACGTAGCGCTGCTTGAGTTCGTTGAGCTGTGCGTTGTTCATCTTGCCTCCCTTCGTGCGTGGACGTTGCAGGCGATCAAAGGCCGCCGACACAGACGTATTTTAGTTCAGTGAATTCATCCAGGCCGTGATGCGAGCCTTCGCGGCCCAGGCCTGACTCCTTGACGCCGCCGAAGGGCGCCAGCTCGGTGGAGAGAATCCCCTCGTTGACGGCCACCATGCCATATTCGAGACCCTCCATCACATGCCAGATCCGGCGGTAATCGCGAGCGTAGAAATAGGCTGCCAGGCCGAACTCGGTGGCATTGGCCATGGCGATGGCCTGCTCGTCGCTGTCGAAGCGGAACACCGGTGCCAGCGGGCCGAAGGTCTCCTCGCGGGCCACACGCATCTCATCGGTGACGTCGGCGACCACGGTGGGCTGGAAGAAGGTGCCGCCGAGCGCATGAGGCTCGCCGCCGCAGACCAACCGGGCGCCCTTGGCCAGGGCGTCGGCAATGTGGGACTGCACCTTGTCCACCGCGGCCTGGTTGATCAGCGGGCCCTGCACCACGCCCTCGTCGAGGCCGTTGCCTACCTGCAGCTGGGCGACCCGGGCGGCGAGCTTCTCGACGAAGGCATCGTACACACCGCTCTGCACCAGCAGACGGTTGGTGCACACGCAGGTCTGGCCGGAGTTGCGGTACTTGGACGCCACCGCACCCTCGACCGCGGCGTCCAGATCGGCGTCGTCGAAGACGATGAAGGGGGCGTTGCCGCCCAGCTCCATGGACGCCTTCTTCACCGTGCCGGCGCACTGGGCGAGCAGTCGCTTGCCGACGGCGGTGGAGCCGGTGAAGGAGACCTTGCGTACCCGCGGGTCGGTGGTCAGCACTTCGCCGATCTCGGCGGGGCGGCTTGCCGTGACCACGTTGAGCACGCCGGCGGGGAAACCGACCTGCTCGGCCAGCCTGGCCAGGGCCAGGGCGGTCAGCGGCGTGGCCTCGGCGGGCTTGATCACCACCGGGCAGCCGGCGGCCAGGGCCGGTGCGCACTTGCGGGTGATCATCGCCAGCGGGAAGTTCCACGGTGTGATCGCCGCCACCACGCCGATTGGCTCGCGAAACACCAGGATGCGCTTGTCGGCTCCGTGGCTCGGCAGGGTCTCGCCGGCCATGCGCTTGGCCTCTTCGGCGTAGAACTCCACGAAGGAAGCGCCATAGGCCACCTCACCGCGGGACTCGGCCAGCGGTTTGCCCTGTTCCAGGGTCATCATGCGGGCCAGCGACTCCTGGTGAGTCATGATGGCGTCGAACCAGGCTCGCAGCAGGGCGGCGCGCTGCTTGGCGGTCTGACGGCGCCAGGCCGGCCACGCGGCCTCGGCCGCCGCCACGGCGTCGCGCGCGTCGTCTGCGCTCAGGTCGGGCACACTGGCAAGCGTTTCGCTGTTGGCGGGGTTGGTCACGTCGAATCGCCGCTCGGCGTCGCGCCACTGGCCGCCGATGAAGGCCTTGTCGCTGAAGATGTCGGCAGGGAGGGACATGGGAGCTCCAGTGTTGATTATCTTATCTGCTGAGTGTGCATTATTTAAAACGCATCGCCAAGACCTGGAAGCTTGCGTCATGAGCTTTTTTCCGCGCCAAGGTCATCGGCGCGCGCGGCGCTTTCCGCTACACTAGGCGCCGGTTTCCCGGGAGAGGCGATGCCGCTCCTTCTTATGCTGGTTGAACGTCGAGGTGAGACTTGGTCGATCCCCTTTTCGCCTGGTGGGCTCAGCAGTTGGTCCTGTGCGACTGGGCCTTCGAGCCCGAACCCAACATGATCGATGCCCAAGCGGCCAGCGCCAGGCTGCAGGCGCTGGGCGTGGCCGATCGCGGCGAGCTGGGCTGGCGGCTCATCGAAGCCTTCGGCACCGATACGGCCGACCCGGCCCGGCTGCTGGCTGCACTGGAGCTGCTCGCCCTGGCGGGGTCGGCCAAGTGGCTGACCGAGCCACGCCTGCGCGGCTGGTTGATGCGGGTGACCGAGGAGATCGCCAGCCGCTACGACAGCCTCGCGGAATGGCTCGAGGCGCTGCGCCACGCCAAGAGCGCCGAGGGCTGGGTGCGCGGTGACGACGATTTCTGGGAAGCCTGTGAAGCGCTGGCGGCACTCGAGCGCGACGGCGATGGCATCACCTGGGACGCCTTGACCGCGTGGGTGGCCAAACGGCGCAAGGAGCCGCGCCCTTCACTCTGGGCCGACGAGGAACATGCCGGCATCTGGCGTCTGCGGGCGGCCTTCTCTCCGGTGCTGGAGGCTCCACCCACCGCCATCGACTGGCCCGGCGTGGCGGAGTGGATGGAGCGTTACTGGCAGCTCGAGGGTCGCGAAGGGACGATCCAGACCCTGCTGTGGCTGGCGGGATACGGGCACCGGCAGGGCTGGGATCTCGATGCCGCTCGCCTGCTGACGGCCTCGAGTGCCGAACGCCAGGAGTGGCTTGCCGGTCTTGCACCTGGCGAGCGTGACTATGGCAAGGTGTTGCTGGGTTTCATCGAGCACGGTGAGCCGCTCGAGTGGGCCGCCTGGGACTGGCTGCGCATGGTCGATCTGGCCTGGGCCGGCGCCTGTGCCGGCTGGCTGAGCGTCGCCGAGGCCCAAGAGCTGGCCGCGCATGCCGCCGATCTGGTGCTGCGCCGCTACAGCGACTGGTCGGCGCTGGCGCGGGCCTACCAGCGCGGCTGCAGTCTGTTCGAAGGGCGCGACCGGTTGGGTGACATGCAGCGCGATTGGGGGTTGCTGTTCAACTCGCCGGTCAGCCCCTGGCGTATGCCGTTGCAACAGTTGATGAGCGAAGCGGAGCGAGAGACATCGCGTGCAGCGATAATGGCCTGGCGGCGCTCACCCAGGCATTGGGTGCTGGCACTGGCCGCGGTACGCGAGCCCGAGTTCGGCATGCGCCAAGGCGTCGCCGCGGCGGTAGCCGCCGAGCGGCGCGGCGATGCGCTGCGCTATCTCGAAGAGACCCTCGGCCTGCACCCCGACGAGGGTGTGCAAGCGCTCACTCGTTACTGGCTGCCGGCACAGGCACATCACCTCAATCAACTGGCCGCCGATGCCGCCCACGGTATTTTGCCCGACACCGAGACGCCGTTCGGTCGGCCCAATTCCGCCGACAGGGCCATGCTCGAAGCGATGAGGCAGGGCAGTCGCCATGCGGCGACCATTCACATGGCCGAGAAGTATGCCTTCTATCTGCAGATGGCCATGGACAGCGAGGCATTCGATTCCCAGGCGCTGGAGACGCTGGCCGAGGCGCTGCGCGGTACTCTGTGCCGCTTCTATCCCGATGCCCGGCGCTTGCTGGAGGCCTGGGCTCAGTGGGAGGCGCTGCTGCCTGAAGGAGAGCATCCGCCGCTGGTGCATGAGATCCGCTGGCACCTGGAGGATCCGGGCAGCCCCTTCCACTGGCTCGACTGGCACTCATCCCAGTGGCAGGAGCCGGGGCCTCGCCCCACGCTGTCGCGCTTCACGTCCATGGCACTGGTAGGGCCGCTCAACAATGCCGCCTGGAGTGAACCGCATGTGGAAAGCGAACGCGAGGCGGTGTCGATTCGGGAGTGGATCGATAGCCATTACGGCCTGCATGGGCGCCGCGAGCTTGCCGAATTTCTGGATTTCCTGCTCGAGGCGGGCGATCGGCAGGAGTATCAGATCAACTACGCCCCTTATACCCTGAATACCCAGCGGTTGGCGTCGGAGATCGCCATGCTGGAGAGCGGCGACTGCAGCGAAGAGGATCGCAACCACCTGTTGCGTCTGCAGCGGGTACGCGACAATACCGATGGCTGCAATGAGCTGGACATGACCGCCTGGGATGTGGCCCAGGCGGTGGATCTGGCCATTGCCGGAAGACAGCTGGGCTGGCTCGACGACGACGCCTTCAGCCAGGTGCTGGATCGGGCCCATGGGCTGGCCGCGGTACACTACGGTAGCTGGACGGCCTATGCCAGCGGGCTCTACGCCGGTTTCTCGTTCTTCATGGGGGAGACCCCCGAGCGGGATGCCTTTCTGGGCAGCTTCCGCCAGGCCCTGGTGGCATGGCTTTCGGGGGCGCCGCCGCTGACCGGTCCCTGGGCGAGCCTGGACTTTCCCGGGGCGAGACCGCGCCATTGGGCGCCTATGCATATCGACACGTTACCGGGCGATGTCAAAACGCTACATTAGGGCTCGCTCTGGTCAGGAAGTGTGGTTTATAGTCAGCAAGTTTATTGAACCGGCTCCCCGCTGAGGGAGCTTGGAAACGGCCAAATCGCGAGCCAGCGCAAGGCCGCTTTGGCAGTGGTACGGGCGACACGTCGCCAAGCACCACTACCACAGCGATCCTCTCGGGCAGTCAGGTAGAGCTTCTTGCTCGACCCGGGCATGCGTGCGGCTCAGGGAAACGAGGACCTCGCAAGATGGTAGCCACGGGATCGAGTCGTATCGCTCTACTCGGTGTATTGTTGGCGTTGTTGTCCGGATGTGCTGGCCCATCGAAAACGTCGTTGGAGGCGCCCGACGACTACTTTGCACGACAGTTGCCCGGCATGTCGTCCTCCTTCAATCCGATGATGTCTCCGGTGGACAATCCCATCCTCCGGGTCAGCAGCCTGCACAACCCGCCGCCCGAGCTGATCCGCGAAGCGCTGCTGGCGCAGCACGAGCGCTGGGCCGGGACCCCTTACCGGATCGGCGGTACCGGTCGCAACGGGATCGACTGCTCGGCGTTGGTGCAGACGATCTTCAGCGAAACCTTCCGCCTGCAGTTGCCGCGCTCTACCGGCGAGCAGGTGCGGCAGGGCACCGAGATCTCCCGCGATGAGCTGCAGGTCGGCGACCTGGTCTTCTTCCGTCCTCCGGGCCGCTACGACCACGTGGGCATCTACGTCGGCGACGGCTACTTCCTGCACGCCTCCACGTCCCGGGGCGTGAAGCTCTCGCAGCTCGGCAACAGCTACTGGCAGCGCTATTACTGGCAGGCGCGCCGGACCCTGGAACCGACCACGCTGGCACAGCGCGTCACCGAACCGGGCGAAGGCTGAGAAGCATCTCTGCATACCTCTCAAGAAGCGTCAGCGCGATGGCGCTTTACTCTTACAAGGCGTCGCGGTGAGCGATGACGTACTGTACGAAGGCGCTCTCCGCCCGCGACAGATAGGCGTCCTGCGCCCAGGCCAGTGACAGGTCGAGCCAGGCCGGGTTGGCGAAGGAGACCGCCGCGAGTCCGGGCTCATCCACCACCCGGCGCAGGAAGGTGGTGATGCCGAAGCCCTGACGCACGATGGCCTTGGTCAGAGGTATCAGGTTCGACTGGAAGGCCACGTTAGCCGTGAGCCCTGTCTGGCGCGACAGGGCCTCGACGAACTCGCGATGAAAGTAGCCGTCCTGGAACAGCACCAGCGGCTCCTGAAAGAACTCTTCCGCCGTCACGCTGCGGCGCCTGGCAAAGGCGTGGGTGCGCGGCACGCAAACCACCATCTCTTCACGCGTCAGATGCCGCCGCTCCATGGGCCGGCTCTGCTCGTCGTCGACCACGACGCCCAAGTCCAGCTCGCCCGCGGCAATCATGCGCTGCAGCCGGCGTGCGCCGGCTTCCACCACGGTGAGCCGAATACCGGGATGCTGCGCCTTGAAACCCATCAGCAGCGGCGGGAAGTAGTAGGAGCCGAGCATCGAAGGGATGCCGATACGTACCTCGCCCTTGACCAGACCGTGCAGCTCGCGCATGGCCAAGTGGGTGCTCTCGGCGCGCTCGAGCAGCTCGCGGGCATGGGCGTACAGCTCCTCTCCTTCCGGTGTCAGGGCGATACGACGCTCGTGACGGTGGAACAGGATCAGCTCCAACTGGCGTTCGAGATTGGCGATCGTCTGGCTGATGGCGGACTGTGCCACGTGAAGCTCGCGGGCGGCAGCGCTGAAACCGGCGCGGTCGGCGACGGTGACGAAGACCCGCAGGGCGCGTAGATCGAAGGGCAGGGCCATGGCACTTCCTGATAAGAGCGAGCGTGAGAACGGTGATAAGAATAATAGATGGCTACGATCTTTTTATTCTGTTTGGCTTATCATAAGCCATGGCGGATCATAAGCGCCAAGCTTTCCCACTCAGGAAACCGGCATGATATCCGCGCGTTCCCCCGCTTGGTGGCGTGCCACACTGGCGCTCTGTCTCGGCTCCATTCTGGTGTTCTTCAATCTCTATGCGCCGCAGCCGTTGCTGCCGGATCTGCGCCAGACCTACGGCGTCTCGACCCTGGCCGTGAGCCTGATCATGTCGGTTGCCACGCTGGCCCTGGCGGGGGCGCTGCTGGTGTTCGGCCCTCTGTCCGATGCCATTGGCCGCGGTGGCATCATGCGGGTGACGCTGCTGCTGACCGGGCTCTGTTCGCTGGGCCTGGCCTTCGCGCCCAACTTCGAAACCCTGCTGGCGCTGCGCCTGGTTCAGGGCTTCGTGCTCGGTGGGCTGCCGGCGGTGGCCATTGCCTGGATGGGCGATGAATTCGATCGGCCGGCGCTGATGGCGGCCGTGGGGCTCTACATCGGTGCCAACACCCTGGGGGGCATCGGTGGGCGGCTGATCGGCGGTGGCATCGGCGAGTTCGGCGGTGCCAGTGCCGGTTTTCTGGCGGTGGGGCTGGTGACCCTGGTGGGGGTGGCCCTGTTCTGGAAGCTGCTGCCGGCGCCGGGCCAGTTCAAGCCGCGGCGCTTCGAGCTGCGTGGCGCCCTGGCCGATCTGGGTGGGCATTTGCGTCATCCGCTGCTGCTGGCGGCCTATCTGCTGGGTGGCATCAACTTTCTCATCTTCATCAACCAGTACAGCTACATCACCTTCCGCCTGGCCGATGAGCCGTTCGGGCTCAGCGCCCGCTGGCTGGGGATGATCTTCCTGACCTACCTGGGCGGAACCTTCAGCTCGGCGCTCTCCGGCCGCCTGACACGCCACTTCAGCCAGCCGGCCTGCATGGCGCTGGGCATTCTCATCCTGATGGCCGGGACCCTCATTACCCTGGCCGATTCGCTGCCCTGGATCATCGCCGGCCTGACCGTCAACGCGGTGGGTTTCTTTCTCGCTCACTCCATGGCGTCGAGCTGGGTCAGTCGTCAGGCGGAGCGGGCAAGGGGCAGCGCCTCGGCGCTCTATCTGGTGTTCTACTATCTAGGAGCGAGCCTCGGCAGCCTGTGGCTGGAGCCGTTCTGGCAGCGTGGCGGCTGGTTCGGCGTGGCGATCGGCTCCTGGCTGCTGCTCAGCCTGACGTTCGCCATCGCGCTGTGGCTGTGGCGCGGCGAGCGAGGCTTCGAGCGCCTGTCAGCGCTGCGCTAGGCCGCCGGCCTCGTCGCCCCATACCTGCTCCAGGCGGCGTTCGCGCCCGCAGGCCGCCTTGTAGTAGTTGTAGCGCACCGGATTCTTGCGATAGTAGTCCTGGTGATACTCCTCGGCAGGGTAGAAGACCTCGAAGGGGGAGATCTCGGTGGCGATGTCACGCTCGAAGCGCACGGCGAGTTCGTCGCGGGTGGCCTCGGCCAGCTCGCGCTCCGACTCGTTGGCGTAGAAGATCGCGCTGCGATAGGCCTCGCCCACGTCGCAGAACTGACGGTCGACGGCAAATGGATCGATGTTGCGCCAGAACACGTGCAGCAGCGTGGCGTAGTCGACCGCCTCGGGGTCGTACTCCACCAGGACCACCTCGGCATGGCCAGTGTTGCCGGCCACCACCTGCTGGTAGCTGGGGTTCTCGACGTGCCCGCCGCTGAAGCCGGAAGTCGTGGCGGTCACGCCCTCTACCTTGTCGAAGGCCTCCTCGACGCACCAGAAGCAGCCGCCGCCGAACACGGCGGTGGCGGTTTCACCGCTGGCCATGCCCTTCGTCCAGGGCAGCGCCAATAGCACCACGCCAGCCAGGGCCAGGCTTCGTATCCCGATCATGACGGTTCGCCTCTTGTGGTTCGTATCGCTGTGTAAGGTTGGAAGCTGTCAAGCGACTGAGGTTCCGGATAACCTTGTTTAAAGTCACTGCCTCGGGAGCCACCCTGTGACGCGTCGCCGTCTAGCACTCTTGTTCGTACTTCTCTCCCTCGTGGCGCTCTTCTTCCTCAGCGGCGCCAACGAGCTGCTGACCCTGGCCAACCTGCAGGCCGAGCAGGCCCGTTTTCAGGCCTGGCTGGCCGATGATCCGGTCCTGGTCGTGGGTGGCTTCTTCGTACTCTACGTGCTCATGGCCGCGCTGTCGCTGCCCGGGGCAACGCTGCTGACGGTATTGGGCGGGGCGCTGTTCGGGTTCGGTTGGGGGCTGCTGATCATCTCCTTCGCCAGCACCCTGGGCGCCACGCTGGCGGCGCTGATCGCCCGTACCCTGGCCCGGGCGCCGCTGGAGAGGCGCTTTGCTCCGCAGCTCGAGCGCATCAATGCGGGCATTCGGCGTGAGGGCGCCTTCTACCTCTTCACCCTGCGCCTGATTCCGCTGTTTCCCTTCTTCGTCATCAACCTGGTGGTGGGGCTCACCCGCATGCGACTGTGGACCTTCTACTGGGTCAGCCAACTGGGCATGCTGCCGGGTACGGCCGTGTTCGTGAATGCCGGGCGCGAGCTTGGCAATCTGCAGTCGCTCTCCGACATCCTCTCGCCCGGCCTGATCGGCTCGTTCGTGCTGATCGGCCTGTTCCCCTGGCTGGCGCGGGGCCTGGTGGCCGTGCTCAAGCGCCGGCAGCTGGCGCTGCGTCATTCACGTCCGGCTCGCTTCGACTACGACATCGTGGTGATCGGCGGGGGCTCCGCGGGCCTGGTGGCCAGCTATATCGCGGCGGCGGTCAAGGCCAGGGTGGCGCTGGTGGAGCGCGACCGCCTGGGCGGCGACTGCCTGAATACCGGCTGCGTGCCGTCCAAGGCGCTGATTCGTGCGGCGCGGGTTGCGGCGGAGGTGCGCGAGGCCGGCCGCTACGGCATCCAGGCAGGCGAACCTCGGGTCGACTTCGGCGCCGTGATGGCGCATGTGCGGCGTGCCATACGCGACGTGGAGCCTCACGACAGTCGGGAGCGCTACGAGGGCCTCGGGGTCGAGGTGCTGGCGGGGGAGGCGCGGCTCGACGACCCCTGGCGCGTACGGGTCAGCGGGGCCGACGGCGAGCGCGTGCTGACCACCCGGCACGTGATCGTGGCCAGCGGGGCGAGTCCCAAGGTACCGCCGCTGCCCGGCCTCGAGGCCATCGAGGTGCTGACTTCGGACAATCTGTGGCAGCTCGAGACCCTTCCCGGGCGTTTGGTGGTGCTGGGCGGCGGCCCCATCGGCTGTGAGCTGGGGCAGAGCTTCGCCCGCCTGGGCAGCCGGGTGAGCCTGGTCGAGATGGGGTCCCAACTGCTGCCGCGGGAGGACATCGATGCCGCCGACCTGCTGCGCCAACGTCTCGTGAGCGAGGGCGTTGAGCTATGGCTCGACACCCGGGCGCTGCGCGTCGTGCCGGGCACGGAAGCCGATAGCGCTCATGTACTGGAGGTGGAGCGTCGCCTCGCTTCGGGTGAGGTCGAAGTGTACCGGCTGCCGTTCGATCGCCTGCTGGTGGCGGTGGGGCGCCAGGCCAACGTGAGCGGCCTCGGGCTCGAGGCGCTGGGGGTGGAGACCCGCGCCGATGGCACCCTGGCGGTGGACGAAAGCCTGCAGTCGGTGCTACCCAACGTATGGGCCTGCGGCGACGTGGCCGGGCCGTTCCAGTTGACCCATGCCAGCGCCCACCAGGCCTGGCACGCGACGGTGAATGCGCTGTTCGGGGAGCTCAAGCGCTTTCGGGTCAGCTATCGGGCGCTGCCGGCGGTGACCTACACCGAGCCCGAGGTGGCCCGGGTCGGCCTCAGTGAGCGCGAGGCGCGCCGCCAGGGCGTCGAGTTCGAAGTCACGCGCTATTCGCTGGCCGAGCTGGACCGGGCCATTACCGAGGGGCGTACCGAAGGATTCGTCAAGGTGCTGACGGTGCCGGGCCGGGATCGCATTCTCGGTGCCAGCGTGGTGGGGCAGGGGGCCGGCGAACTGCTGGCCGAGTTCACCCTGGCGATGACCCATGGCATCGGGCTGAACAAGCTGCTGGGCACGGTTCATCCGTATCCCACCTGGTCCGAGGCGGCCAAGGCAACGGCCGGCATATGGAAGAATGCGCACAAGCCCGAGCGGCTGCTGCACTGGCTGGCGCGCTACTTCGCCTGGCGGCGAGGGGAAGGCCGGAGTGCGGTGGCCGAGTCGTCATCGCCAACGTCGTCCGAGAGGAGGAGCAAGGATGCTTGACCGCTGGACCATGCCGCTGGCGCAGGCCCCGTTGCAGGTCGTGGCAAGAGGGCTGCAGCGCATGAGCGTCCGCCCCGATCAGGTGACGCTGGTGTCGTTCGGCATCGGCATGCTCAGCCTGCCGATGCTGGCGTGGGAGCTCTATCTGGCCGCCCTGGCCGCGATCTTGGTCAATCGAATCGGAGACGGCGTGGATGGCGCCCTGGCACGGCTCACGGGCAAGACGAGCGATGCCGGGGGCTTTCTCGACATCGGCCTCGACTTCGTCTTCTATGCCGCCGTGGTGCTGGGGTTCGCCCTGGCCGATCCAGCGGCCAATGCGCTGGCGGCCGCCTTCCTGCTGTTTGCCTTCATCGGTACCGGAACGTCGTTTCTGGCCTTTGCCATCATGGCTACCCGGTACGGGCTCGAGCGGCCGCACTTTCAGCGCAAGGCGTTCTACTATCTGCATGGCTTGACCGAGGGAACGGAAACCATTCTGGCTTTCGTGCTCTTCTGCCTATGGCCCCAGCATTTCGCTCTGCTGGCCACGCTGTTTGCCGTGGCGTGCCTGATCACCACCGCCACACGGCTGTGGGGCGGCTACCGGACCCTGCGGCGACTCGAAGAGACGCTGTGACCCACAGGCCGGCAGCAAAGAAAAGAGGGCAGCCCGGGGCTGCCCTCTTTGGGGATGTTCGTGCGAACGCGAAGCGCTGCTTCAGTGCTCGACGCCACCTTCGCCATGCACATGACCGTGCTCGATCTCTTCCTGGCTGGCTTCACGCACGTTGGCGATCTCGACGTCGAAGTTGAGCTTCTGGCCGGCCAGCGGGTGATTGCCGTCGACAGTGACGGTATCGCCTTCCACCTTGGTGACGGTGACCATCAGCGGGCCGCCTTGAGTCTGGGCCTGGAACTGCATACCCGGCTCGACGGCCTCGACGCCCTGGAAGGCGTCACGCGGCACTTCCTGCACCAGCTGCGGCTGCACCTCGCCGTAACCCTCCTCGGGGGAGACGGTCACATTGAGTTTTTCGCCAGCTTCACGCCCTTCCAGCTGCTTCTCCAGGCCGGGAATGATGTTGCCGGCGCCGTGGAGATAAGTCAGCGGCTGACGACCTTCCGAGCTGTCCAGCACTTCACCTGCATCGTTGGTCAGGGTGTAGTGAAACGCGACGACTGAATTCTGCGCAATCTGCATTGATGAACCTTTCGGTGAGTGCATGTAGGAACCATGGTAACGCGCGAGGCCGGAGCTGTCAGGGGGGATGCGGTTTTTTCAGCTTTGGCCGGCTCGACCTGAGTTCCGTTCACGCTCTTATGTCGAGTTGCGCGGCATGAGCCTCGCGGCTACCCTAGCGTGACCCAAAATTTCCGTCCCATTTCTATCAACCTTGATTGGAGCCGTGCCCATGACCGAAATCGTGATCTGGCTGATTGCCTTTGCCCTCATTCTGTTCTTCAGCATCAAGCTGTGGGAGGCGACCGTCAGCGCTGCTTTGAACAAGGTGGTGCCACGTGTCATCAAGAGCGATGACGGCAACCGTTGGGTGTGGAGCGTGGCACTTGCCGTACTGGGGGCCACCACGCTGGTGCGTCCCATCGACATGCTGCTGACCCTGATCGTGATCGCCCTGCTGGGCTTCGTTGCCTGGAAGCTGGTGTGTTGGGCTATGGGCCGGGCCAACTTCCACTAATTTCTCATCGAACGCAACGAGCCCGCGGCGATGCCGCGGGCTCGTTGCGTTTTACGTTGAGAAAGGGCGTTGAGAAAGAACCTTGGACTGACTGTCTCGAGCTGTCAGTAGGGGGCCACGGTGACGTTGGCGCCGCTGCCGATCATGCGCACCCGCTGGCCGACCTGGAACGGGCGGTCGGCTTTCTGCACGATCACCACGTTCTGACCGTCGTCGCGGCGGATCTCCATTTCCCAGGCGCGAACACGGTTGGTCGACTCTTCGATGGCGCTACCCGCCACGGCGCCACCGATCACGCCGGCTGCGGTAGCCAGCTGCCGACCGGAACCACCGCCCACCTGACGACCGAGCAGGCCACCGACCACGGCACCACCGCCGGTGCCGATGATCCCGCCCGCGCGGCTGTCGGCCTGAATCTGCACTTGGCGCAGTGCGGTGATGTTGCCGAACGTCACGGTCTGGGAAGTCCCGGCCTGGGTGCCGCGGTAGACATCGCCGCCCATGGTCGAGGTGTTGGCACAGCCGGCCAGGGTCAGCATGCCGAGAGCCAGCACGGGAAGAAGACGCTTCATGTACACCTCCTGAGGGCAAGCCGATGTCACTTTGGGGATCGTCGTTGCCATTGTTTAGAGAAACACTGTTTGCTAACTGGCTAGCTTAGCCATTCATGTTGCATTTGACCATAGCCCAATGCTGCAAGTGCCGCTCACAGCAGCAGAAAAAGGGGCAAATATTGTGCAAGTGCAGGCGGCTCGCCGGATGGCGCAACGAAAAAAGGGAGGCGCGAGGCCTCCCAAGGGTTCCAGTCGTTCTACCGTAGCACCATGCTCAGCCAAACTGGTTCATGGTGTTGTCCTTGCCGCCGGCCTTGAGTGCCGCCTCGCCGTGGAAGAACTCCTTGTGGTCGTCGCCGATGTTGGAACCGGCCATGTCCTGATGCTTGACCGTGGCGATGCCCTCGCGGATTTCGCGGCGCTGTACGCCCGCCACGTAGGCCAGCATGCCTTCGGCGCCGAAGTAGCCCTTGGCCAGGTTGTCGGTGGACAGGGCGGCGGTGTGGTAGGTCGGCAGCGTGATCAGGTGGTGGAAGATGCCGGCTTCGCGGGCAGCGTCGCGCTGGAAGTTTCGGGTCCACTCGTCGGCCAGCTTGCCAAGCTCGGTGTCGTCGTACTCGGCGCTCATCAGGTTGGCGCGGTCGTAGGCCGAGACATCCTTGCCTTCCTTCTCCCAGGCATCGAATACCTGCTGACGGAAGTTGAGCGTCCAGTTGAAGGAGGGCGAATTGTTGTAGACCAGCTTGGCGTCCGGCACCACTTGGCGGATGCGGTTGACCATGTTGGCAATCTGACCGACGTGGGGCTTCTCGGTCTCGATCCACAGCAGGTCGGCGCCGTTCTGCAGGCTGGTGATACAGTCGAGCACCACGCGGTCTTCACCGGTACCGGGCTTGAACTGATAGAGGCCGGAAGCCAGACGCTTGACCTTGACCAGCTTGCCGTTCTGCTTGATCACCACGTCGCCGTTGTCGATGTCGGAAGCTGAGGTGATTTCGTCGCCATCGAGGAAGCTGTTGTACTGGTCGCCCAGGTCGCCCGGCTCCTTGGTCACGGCGATCTTCTGGGTCAGGCCGGCGCCCAGAGAGTCGGTACGCGCGACGATCACGCCGTCGTCCACGCCCAGCTCGAGGAAGGCGTAGCGCACGGCATTGATCTTGGCCAGGAAGTCTTCGTGGGGCACGGTGACCTTGCCGTCCTGGTGGCCGCACTGCTTCTCGTCGGAGACCTGGTTCTCGAGCTGAATACAGCAGGCGCCCGCTTCGATCATCTGCTTGGCCAGCAGGTAAGTGGCCTCGGCGTTACCAAAACCGGCATCGATGTCGGCAATGATCGGCACCACGTGGGTCTCGTGATTGTCGATCTTGGCGATCAATTCTTCGGCTTTCGCCTTGTCGCCTGCCTTCTGGGCTTCTTCCAGGTCGCGGAACAGGTGGTTCAGTTCCCAGGCATCGGCTTGACGCAGGAAGGTATAGAGTTCTTCGATCAGGCTCGAAACGGAGGTCTTCTCGTGCATGGACTGGTCGGGCAGCGGGCCGAACTCGGAGCGCAGGGCGGCGACCATCCAGCCGGAGAGGTAGAGGTAGCGACGCTTGGTGGTGCCGAAGTGCTTCTTGATCGAAATCAGCTTCTGCTGGCCGATGAAACCGTGCCAGCAGCCCAGCGACTGGGTGTACTGGGAGCTGTCGGCATCGTAGGCGGCCATGTCTTCGCGCATGATCTTGGCAGTGTACTTGGCAATGTCCAGACCGGTCTTGAAGCGGTTCTGGGCACGCATGCGGGCGGCATTCTCGGGGCTGATGCTGGCCCACTTGCCTTGCTGGGCTTCACGCAGTTGAGCCAGTGCCTTGATGTCGTCTTTGTATGACATGTTGCCATCCTTCCGATCTGAGGTGGGGTCTTCGGCGTCGATTGCCATGCGGCGGCGCTCGCTGCCTCGTCAGTTGGCGGCATTCGACCGGGCTGTCCGGCCTATGCTGCACCTGCGAAGTCATGTCAGAGTCAACCAGAACGTCCTGCTTGTCTCTACGGCGTTGGTCGAACTCAGCTGAACGTTAAGACGCTTACTGTTTTCGACACATTGCAAACGTTATCGAACGATCGTTTTAACTTCGCCCTGGTATCACTATGCCGCATGAAGACTGAGCTTCACAATCATCACTTGGGGGCAGGGAGGGTTGTAGTTCGACTACAAGAGCATGGCTTTACGCCTGAATCCTGTAGTCGAATTTCGCCTTTTCCAATGTGGAGGAGGGGGTTTAGTCGATCAGGGAAAGGCGCATGTTGCGGTGCGGTATACCGGCGTCGAGGAAAACTTCGCCATAGGCTGTGAAGCCGAGGTTTTCATAGAAGGCGAGGGCGTGAGTCTGGGCGGCCAGTTCGACCTGGGCGTGGCCCAGGCGGCGGGCCGAGGCGATGGCGGCCTGCATCAGCGCCGCGCCGATACCCAGGCCGCGCGCCTCGCGTAGCACGGCGACCCGGCCGATGTGGCCGTCGGGCAGCAGCCGGGCGGTGCCCAACGGCGAGGCGTCGTGCAGCGCTAGGAAGTGGCGGCACTCGTCGTCGCGCCCGTCCCACTCCTCTTCGCGGGGCACCTGCTGCTCCTCGATGAATACGATACGACGGATTTCGCCGGCGACATCGCCAAGCTCGACCCAACTGCCTTCGCGAATCTCGATCCGCTCCTTCACGTTAGCACTCCTCTTCCGTTTGCTTTCACTCTTCCTCGGCCCAGGTCAGGCTGCCGGCGTCGTACAGGGTGGCGAGCAGCTCGGCGGCGCCCTCATGGGCCAGCAGTTCCGCATTCAGGGGCTCGTCGCTGGCCACGGCGCGTGCCAGCGGCAGCGCACAGGCGATGCCGTCGCCGTCGGCGAACAGGGTGGCGGTGTCGTCATCCAGGGCGCGCCAGGCGAAGCGTGAGCCGGGACTTCGTAGCAGCTCCTCGCCTTCCTGTAGTAGAGCGACAAGCTCATCGACGTCCGTCGGGGTGTCGCTGGGTACCAGTTGGTCGACGTACTTGGGCTGGGTCATTACCCGGCCGAACCATTGGGCGAGCTGGCGCGGATCGTCCAGGGTGGTGAGGATCAGCCGGCGCATGCGCTCAAGGGCGGCATCGTCGAGCTCCGCCGGGTCGGAGGGTGGGGTCATGCCGGCATCGGCGTAGCGCAGCGAGGGCGGCAGCCGTTCACCGATGAAGTCGGCGAAGGAGGTGACCGCCTCGTCCGCCGAGGGCGCGCGAAAGCCTAGCGAGTAGGTCATGCAGTCGTCGGACTGGCTGACGCCGTGGTGCGCCCAGCCCGGCGGCAGATAGAGCATGTCGCCGGGCTCCAGCACCCAGTCGTCGCCCGGTTCCACCGTGAAGCGCTCGAGAATGCGCAGGTCGATGCCGGAGATGATCGGCGCGTCGTCGGGCACCCTGCCGCCCAGCTGCCAGCGTCGCCGACCCAGGCCCTGGAGCAGAAATACGTCGTACTGATCGACGTGGGGACCGACGCTGCCGCCCGGCGGGGCATAGCTGATCATGATGTCATCGAGTCGCCAGCGCGGCAGGAAGTCGAAGTGCTCGAGCAGTTCGGCCACTTCAGGCACGTAGTGATCCACCGCTTGCACCAGAAGGGTCCAGTTGCGCTCGGGAAGCTCGCCGAACACGGCCTCCTCGAAGGGACCGTGGCTGACCTGCCATGGGCCGTCGGGACCATCCTCTTCCACCAGCCGAGCTTCGACGCCCTCCTCGCAGGCGAGCCCGGCCAGTTCGTCGGGGTCCAGGGGGCCTTCGAAGTCGACAAAGGCACCGCGGATCAGCAGCGGCTTGCGCTGCCAGTAGTCGCGCAGGAACTCGGCGGCGGTGAGGCCGCCCAGCAGGCTGAGAGGGGCGTCGCTTGGCATGGTGTCTCGCTATCCGGCAGATGGCACGAAGAGCCGCAGGGCGTGGGGGCCCTGCGGTATAAAAACGTCATGGTAGCGTATTGCGTTGTGTGAGGCTCAGCGGTTGGCGCCGGGCACCCACAGCACATCGCGCTCGCCGTTGCCGTTGGCCCGCCGCGCGAGGACGAACAGCAGATCGGAGAGGCGGTTGAGGTAGCGCAGCACCTCGGGATTGACCGGCTGCTCCGTCATCAGCGCCGTGACCGCACGCTCGGCGCGGCGGGTCACGGTGCGGGCCAGGTGCAGGTGGGCGGCAAGCGGCGTACCGCCCGGCAGGATGAACGAGCGCAGGGTGGCGAGCTCGGCGTTGTAGGCGTCGATGCGCGCTTCCAGATACTCGACCTGGCCAGCCGTGACCCGCAACGGCGGGTACGGCGGATTCTCCTGCTCCGGCGTGCACAGATCGGCGCCGACGTCGAACAGGTCGTTCTGCACCCGGCTCAGCACCTCGGCGAGCTCGCCTTCGGCGTGGAGCTGGGCCAGGCCGAGGGTGGCGTTGGTCTCATCCACCGTGCCGAAGGCTTCCACGCGCAGGTCGTGCTTGGCCACGCGGGTGCCGTCGCCGAGGCCGGTGTCGCCCTTGTCGCCGGTACGGGTGTAGATCCTGGTCAGCTTGACCATGGCGCCTCCTGGTGCGTTGCCGGCCGGCTCACAGCCGGCGGGCCTGGGCCTCGGCGTTGCCGATGTAGCTGGCTGGCGTCAGCGCCTTGAGCTCGGTCTTGACCTCGGCCGGCAGTTCCAGCGTGTCGATGAAGGCGGCAAAGCCGGCCTGGTCGATGCGCTTGCCACGGGTCAGCTCCTTGAGCTTTTCGTAGGGCTTCTCGATGCCGTAGCGACGCATCACCGTCTGGATCGGCTCGGCGAGCACCTCCCAACTGGCGTCGAGATCCTCGGCCAGGCGCGCCGGGTTGGCCTCGAGCTTGCCGATGCCCTTGAGCGCCGCTTCATAGGCGATCAGGCCGTAAGCCAGGCCGACGCCCAGGTTACGCAGCACGGTGGAGTCGGTGAGGTCGCGCTGCCAGCGGGAGATGGGCAGCTTCTGCGCCAGATGGCCGAGCACCGCATTGGCCAGGCCCAGGTTGCCCTCGGAGTTCTCGAAGTCGATGGGGTTGACCTTGTGCGGCATGGTCGAGGAGCCGATCTCGCCCTCGACGGTCTTCTGCTTGAAGTAGCCCAATGAAATGTAGCCCCACACGTCGCGGTCGAAGTCGATCAGCACGGTGTTGAAGCGGCACACGGCGTCGAACAGCTCGGCGATGTAGTCGTGGGGTTCGATCTGGGTGGTGTAGGGGTTGAAGGTCAGCCCCAGGCCCTCGACGAAAGTGCGCGCGTTGGCCTCCCAGTCCACGTCCGGATAGGTGGCCAGGTGAGCGTTGTAGTTGCCCACCGCACCGTTGATCTTGCCGAGGATCTCGACGTTCTCGATCTGGGCGAGCTGGCGACGCAGGCGATAGGCGACGTTGGCCATCTCCTTGCCCAGGGTGGTGGGGCTGGCCGTCTGGCCATGGGTGCGCGAGAGCATCGGCAGGGCGGCGTGCGCATGGGCCAGCTTGGCGATCTCGTCGGCGACCCGTTGCATCACCGGCAGCAGTGTCTTCAGGCCGTCGGCAAGCATCACGCCGTAGGAGAGATTGTTGATGTCCTCGCTGGTGCAGGCGAAGTGCACGAACTCGGTGATGGCGTGCAGCTCCGGCTGCTCGACGATCTTCTCCTTGATGAAGTACTCCACCGCCTTGACGTCGTGGTTGGTGGTGCGCTCGATCTCCTTGATGCGCTCGGCGTCGGCCAGGGAGAAGTCGCGAATCATGGCTTCGAGAAAGGCGGTGGCCTCGGCTGAGAGCGGCGGTACCTCGACGATACCGCCCTGCTCGGCGAGGCGCTGCAGCCAACGAATCTCGACGATCACGCGGGCGCGGATCAGGCCGAACTCGCTGAAGTGTTCACGCAGGCTCTCGGCCTTGTTGCCGTAGCGGCCGTCGACGGGAGAGAGGGCGGTAAGAGCGGTGAGGGGCAGGGAAGCGGCTTGCATGGTCATGGTCCGGTACGTGTAGGAAAAGGGGTCAGCTCAGCTGGTCCAGGGCGTTCTTGAGGGCGCCGCGCTGGAGTACGAGCCTCCAGCGGCGGCCGCCCTGCTGGTGCCAGAGCAGGGCGAAGCGGATGCCGGCGAGCAAAATGGCGCGTACCCGTTCGGGCATCATGCGGCTTTGCAGCATCGAGGGGTCGCCCTGTACCACGATGCGGGTCTTCAGGGTCGAGAGCGTCTCCTGATAGGCCTCACCGAGGCTGGCGACGACGTTCTCGTGGGTGGCGCCGAAGTGCTCGGCCTGGCCCTGGATACGGCTGAGGTGCTGGCCGAGGGTGCTCATCATGGCGTTGTCGCTGCGCAGCTTGCTCATCAGCAGCAGTAGCGAGAAGCCGTAGCGCAGCACCACCGGATTGGCCTGACGGCGCCCGACCACGGCTTCGAGCACCTCGAGCCCGCGGCGCAGGTTGTTGGGGTGACCGCCGTAGATCGCCTCGAAGCTTTCCGGGTCGGTGTCCAGCGTAGCGCGAATCAGGGTTTCCCAGGGGCGCGGCTCGACCTGTCCGGTGCGGGCCAGCTCGTCGACCAGACTGGCGGCCTGGAACACGCCGGCCAGTGCCAGCGCCTGGCGCGCGGCGGGGGTGTCGGGAGCGCGATGAATGGGAGTGGTGTTCATGCGCCGGTCTCCTCGGCATTCCAGATGTCGCGAATCACGCCGCCGCCCAGACAGATCTCGCCGTCGTAGAGCACCAGCGACTGACCGGGCGTGACGGCACGCTGGGGATCGATGAAGCGCACCTCGACGCCGCCATCCGGGAGCGTGCGCATGTGGCACGGCACGTCGCTCTGGCGGTAGCGGGTCTTGGCGGTAAGGCGGCCCTCGGCGGCGGGGGGCTCGCCGGCTACCCAGTCCATCGCCTCGGTGGCCAGCGAATCGGTATACAGCAGCGGATGGTGCTTGCCCTGCACCGCGACCAGCACGTTGCGTTCGAGATCCTTGCCTGCCACGTACCAGGGCGCCTCGGGGTGGTTGGCCAGCCCGCCGATGCCGAGCCCCTGGCGCTGGCCCAGGGTGTAGTACATCAGCCCCATGTGCTCGCCGATGACTTCGCCCTCGGGCGTCTCGATCACGCCCGGCTGGGCCGGCAGGTACTGCTGCAGGAAGTCGCGGAAACGCCGCTCGCCGATGAAGCAGATACCGGTGGAATCCTTCTTGCGTGCGGTGGCCAGGCCGTGGCGCTCGGCAATGGCGCGTACCTCGGGCTTCTCCAGTTCGCCCACCGGGAACAGCGTGCGGGCGATGGCGGCCTCCGGCACGGCGTGCAGGAAGTAGCTTTGGTCCTTGTTGGGGTCGATGCCCTTGAGCAGCCGCGGCCGACCGCGGCGCACACCGCCACGAACATAGTGGCCGGTGGCGATCTTCTCGGCGCCGAGCATCTCGGCGTACTCGAGGAACACCTTGAACTTGATCTCGCGGTTGCACAGGATGTCCGGGTTCGGCGTGCGTCCGGCCTTGTATTCGGCCAGGAAGTGCTCGAAGACGTTGTCCCAGTACTCGGCGGCAAAGTTGGCCGTATGCAGCTTGATGCCGAGCTTTTCGCACACGGCCTGGGCGTCCGCCAGGTCGGCCTTGGCGGTACAGTACTCGGTGCCGTCGTCCTCGTCCCAGTTCTTCATAAACAGGCCTTCGACCTGATAACCCTGCTCCAGCAGCAGCAGGGCGGAAACGGAGGAGTCGACGCCGCCGGACATGCCGACGATCACCTTGCCTGAGGTGGCGGTCATGGGCGCTCTCGGGTTGAGTGGGTCGCAAATGGGCGGGGATTATACCCTACATATTGTAGTGTCTTCATCCTGGCGCACGGATGACGCTTTTACGTGTCGGTGCATTTCCAGCTAATTGACCGGCCGGCCAGTTAGCGCTATCTTCGGCACATGAATCGAAAAACCCAGACCCGCGATCCCGAACTGACCCGCGCCCGCATCCTCGAGGCGGCGGAAGCGCTGTTCGTCGAGAAGGGCTTTTCCGCCGTCAAGCTCAGTGAGCTGGCACGTGCGGCCGAGGTGACCAAGAGCTTGATCCACCACCACTTCGGCAGCAAGGAGCAGCTGTGGGAGGCGGTCAAGAACCGCGCCTTCGAGCGCTACTTCACCGCCCAGATGGCCATGCTGGAGGAAGCCGGCGAGCCGGATGCCGCGCTGCTGCGCCGCTCGGTGGAAGCCTATTTCCATTTTCTGCGCGACAACCCCGGCGTGGTGAGGCTATTCGCCTGGACCCACCTGGAGGGGGATAGCCATTGCGGTGAGCTGGACAACCAACTCGTCGGGGCAGGGGCCGAGTGGGTGCGGCAGACCCAACTGCGCGGCCTGCTGCGGGCCGACATCAACCCCACGCATGTCATCGCCGTCTTCGTGATGACCTGTACCCAGTGGTTCGAGGCCAAGTGCCATCATCAGCACTGGCCGGGCATGGGCTCCGACGAGGCGTTCCTGGAAGATTTCCTGAAGATATTCATGGAAGGCGTAACGCCGCGAGAGTGAGTGTTTTTTTACGCAAATAACTGACCGGTCGGCCAGTTCATGGGTGGGCCAATCAACACGGTTCGATGGCAACCCGGTTTGAAGGCAATACCGTTCGATGGAGGGAAGAGCGATGGGGAGGGTGATGCGTGCAAGCCTTGCGGCTTCGCTGATGCTAACGGCAGCTCTGCTGGCGGGCTGCGACGCGGCACCGGCGCAGGTCGAGCGTGTCGAGGCGCCGCTGCCCAGCGTGCGCAGTGAAGCGGTGCAGTTGGTGCCGGACGAGGTGAGGTATCGCTTTCCCGGCGTGGTGCGAGCCAGCGAACGTGCGGCCCCGGCCTTTCTGCATGGCGGTGTGCTGCGCGAGCGCCACGTGGTACGGGGGCAGCGGGTCGAGCAGGGGGAGCCGCTGGCCACGCTGCACAACCCGGCCATGGCACCGGCGTTCGCCGCGGCCGAGGCGCGGGTGCGTGAGCTGGACGCCAGCCTGAACCGGCTGGGGCGTGACGTGGAGCGTGCCCGCACCCTGCGTGAGCGCAACCTCAGCGCCGAGGAGGAGCTGGACCGGCTGCGCTCGGAGCACGAGGCCCTGGCCCAGGCCCGCGAGCAGGCGCTGGCACAGCGCGACGAGGCCCAGGCGCAGCTCGAGGAGCTGACGCTGCGCGCACCTTTCGCCGCCGAGGTGACCGACCTTGACGCCGAGCCCGGTGACTTCGTTACGGCTGGCCAGCCGATCATGCGTCTGGCCGGGATAGCCGAGCGTGAGGTTGAGATCCGCGTGCCGGCGAACCTTGCCACTCGTCTCGAACCCGGACAGATGGCAAGCGTCGTACCGACGTTCGGCGCCCAGCGTATCGCCGGGGAGGTCGTCCATGTCGGGAGGGCGGGAGAGAGCATGGCGCCGGTCATCGTTGCGATTCCCGTCCAGAATGCCCCGGCGCTGGGCGAGCCGGTGCGGGTCCAGCTCGAGATCGCCGCCCGTGCGGCTACGCGGGTGCCGCTGGCGGCGGTGGTCGATCCCGCCGGCAGCGCGCCTTACGTGCTGGCGTTGAACGACGACGACACGATTCGACGCGCTTCCGTAACGCCGGGGCGTCTGGCCGGCGGTTGGGTGTCGGTAAACGGCGAGGGGTTGGCGCCGGGAGACCGGGTGGTGACGGCGGGGCAAGGGCGCCTGGAAGAGGGCATGCGGGTGAGGGTGTTGCCATGAGCTGGATGCTCGCCTCGCTGCGCTACAAACGCTTGATCCTGACCGTCACGCTGCTGTTAGCGCTACTGGGCCTGGCAGCCTGGGTGGCGATGGACCGTCAGGAGGACCCCTTCTTTCCCTATCGCTTCGGCCAGGTGCTGGTGCCCTATCCCGGCGCGGAGCCGGAACAGGTGGAGCGGCTGGTGCTCAACCCTCTCGAAGAGGAGCTGGCCCAGGTCGAGGAGGTCAACGACATCATCGGTACCGCGCGTCTCGGCGTGGCCCACGTCACCATCGAGATGCACGAGCACGTTTACGACACCGATGCCGCCTGGGAGCAGGTGCGTATCGCCGTGAACCGGGCCATGCGGCAGTTCCCCGACGGCGTGGGCGAGGCGGAGATCAGCGACCGCGATTCCGATACTCACGGCATCGTGCTGGCGGTGACCGGCTCGAACGATCTACTAGAGCTGCGCGAGGCGGCCAAGCGCCTGCGCCGCGACCTGTTCCGGCTCAAAGAGGTTTCTCGCATCGACCTGCTCGCCGACCCGGGCCAGCAGGTGGTGGTGGGCTGGGACGATACGCTGGCCGAGATGACCGGGCTCGACGCCCGGGCGCTCGGCGATCAGCTCGCCCTACGCAACCTGACCTCTCCCGGTGGCACGCTGGAGATGGCGGGGCGCTCCCTGGTGCTCGACCCGCTCACCGAGTTCGGTTCGTTGGAGGAACTTGCCGCCACTCCGATTCGTACCCGACAGGGCGACCTGATACCGCTCGGCGAACTCACCGACGTCAGCCTGGCACCCCAGGAGCCCGCCACCGCTCGCATGTGGCACGACGGACGCCCGGCGGTGGCGCTGGGGGTGGTGCTCGCCAACGACCGGGGCAACGCCGTTCGCTTCGGCAAACAGCTGCGTGCGCTGGTGGATGAGCTGCGTCCCGCCTACGCCCCGCTCGCCATCGAGGAGACCTTCTACCAGCCGCACTGGGTCGAGCGACGCCTGGCGGAGCTGGGCTTCTCGCTGCTGCTGGGGGTCGCCATTCTCGGCGTGCTGCTGTTCCTGGTCATGGGGCTGCGGCTGGGGCTCGCGGTGATGGTGATTGTGCCGCTGGTGACCTTCTCCGCCCTGGCCCTGTACGCCATGGGCGGCGGTGTGCTGCACCAGATCGCCGTGGCCGGCATGGTGATCGCGCTGGGCATGCTGGTGGACAACGCCATCGTGATGGTCGAGAACATCCAGTACCACCGCGATCAGGGGCGTTCGGCCATGCAGGCCGTGACCCGCTCGGTGCGGGAGCTGGCCACGCCCTTGCTGGCGGCGACCGGCACCACCCTGGCCGCTTTCGTGCCTCTGCTGCTTTCCGGCGGCAACACCGCCGACTTCACCCGTGCCATACCCATCATGGTGATGCTGACCCTGGCGGTGAGCTACGTCTATGCCGTGTTCGTCACCCCGGTGTTCGCCGCCGGTATCCTCAAGCCCCAGCTGGAGGCACGCCGTGAGCGGCTGCAGGCCATCGGCCAGCGTGTCGGTCGGGTCGCCGTGCGCTGGCCGCTGGCGGTGCTGGCAGGGGCGGGCGTTCTGCTGGTGGCTGCCATCGCCATGCTGCCGCTGCTCGACCACGACTTCTTCCCAGACACCGACCGCAACCAGCTCATCGTCGACCTCAATTTCCCCGAGGGCACCCACCTCGACTACACCGCCTATCAGGCCGAGGTGCTGGCCGCCGAGCTGGCCGCGCGTCCGGCGGTGCAGGCAGTGCACCGTTTCGCCGGCTTCAGCGGTCCGCGCTTCTACTACAACCTGGTCGAGCAGCCGCGCCAGTCGCACCTGGCGCGGCTGGTGGTGGAGGCCGACAGTGCCGACGACCTGCCCGCGTTGATGACCTGGGTGCGAGCCGTGGCGCCGGAGTGGCTGCCCGAGGCCGAGGTGGTGGCACGCCGGCTGGGGCAGGGACCGCCGCTGGAAGCGCCGGTGGAGATTCGTGTATTCGCTGAGGACCGCGCCGCCCTGGCCGACGCCGCCGGTGCGATTCTCAGTGTGGTGCGGGCGGCAGAGGGCGCCCGGGATGCGCGGCATCGCCTGGGTGAGGGGCTGGCCACTCTGCGGGTCGAGACCGACGATGCCCGCGCCGCCGAGTACGGCCTCTCGCGACACGACGTGGCCATGGCCCTGGCCGGTGCCAGTCGCGGCATCGAGGTCAGCGCCTGGCGTGCCGGACGCGACCCGGCCCCGCTGCTGGTGCGTGCGCCGGAGGGTGAGCGTTTCTCCCTCGAGGGGCTCGAGGGGCTGCGTCTGACCGCGGCCGACGGGCGTTCGCTGCCGCTGGGGGAGATCGCCAACCTGACGCCCGCCTGGCGCCCGGCGGTGATCCAGCATCGCGGCCTGCAGCGCATGACGTCGGTACTGGCGGAGGTGGCGGATGGCTGGACCTACGATGGCATATTGGGCGACATCCTGCCGCGCCTGGAGGCGCTCGAGCTACCGCCCGGAGTCAGCTACAGCGTCGGCGGTGCAGCGGAGTCCGCCGGCGATGCCAATACCGCGCTGTTCCAGACGCTGCCGTTCGGCGGCCTGTTGCTGGTGGTCTTCCTGCTCGCCCAGTTCAACTCCTTCCGCCAGCTGTTCATCGTGCTGACCACGCTGCCGCTGGCGATCATCGGCGTGGTGCCGGGGCTGTGGCTGACCGGCCAGCCGTTCGGCTTCACCGCCATTCTCGGCGTGGTGGCGCTGGTCGGCATCGTGGTCAACAACGCCATCGTGCTGATCGACCTGATGAACGCCAACCGGCGCCAGGGCGAGTCGGTGAGCGAGGCCGTGATCGCGGCCGTCGCCCGGCGTACGCGACCGGTGCTGCTCACCACCGCCACCACCGTGGCCGGCCTGGTGCCGCTGACCCTGACGCAATCGACGCTGTGGCCGCCGATGGCCTGGGCGATCATCTCAGGGCTGGTGGCCTCGACGCTGCTGACGCTGCTGGTGATCCCGGCGCTGTATCGTTTGCTGATCAGAGAATAAGGAACCGTGGCACGGACCGGTGAGCGACTCGCTCGTGCAGACGTTTGTGCCAGGTTTCCTCAGCGTTCGTGGACGACATCCATGGGGTAGAACTGCCCCGCCAGGGCATCGCGAATGCGGCGCAGTACCAGGGGGCTGCGCATGCGCCCCAGGCGTTCGAGCTCCTCGACCTCGTCGAGGGTCAGCCAGTGCACGGCGACGATGGCGGGGTCGAGCGGGTTACCCAGGTGGGCCAGGGCCATGCCAAAAAAGCCGTGACTGTGGAAGGTTTCGCCGTTCGGCGTCTGGTAGACGTAGAGACCGAGATAGTCGGTGATGCCCACCTGCCAGGCGGTCTCCTCGCGCAGTTCGCGCAGGGCGGCTTCTTTCAGTCTCTCTCCGGGCTCCAGATGGCCGGCGGGCTGATTGAACAGGGTGACCTTGCTGCCTCGGGGGGCCTCTTCCACCATCAGAAAACGACCGGCGCGCTCCACGACGGTAGCCACGGTGACGTTTGGTTGCCAGCGGCTCATCGTTGTTCTCCTCTGCCTTTGCGGTGCGGCGGTCTTCGGGTCGTGTTGCGCGGGGCGTGCAGGGTCTCGCGGCGCCACTCACCCGGTGCCAGTCCGTCCAGGCGCCAGGGGCCGATGGCCACGCGCACCAGGCGCAGGGTGGGGTGGCCGACATGGGCGGTCATGCGCCTGACCTGGCGGTTGCGGCCTTCGCTGATGGTCAGCTCCAGCCAGGTCGTCAACGGATGCCGCTTCGGATCCAGCGGCGGTGTGCGCTCCGCCAGGCCGCTGTGGGCCAATCGTCGAACCTTGGCCGGACGGGTCATGCCGTCGCTGAGCGCGACACCTTGACGCAGCGAGTCCAGTGCCGACTCGTCGGGGCTGCCTTCCACCTGCACGCGATAGGTCTTGGGCTGCTTGTGGCTCGGGTCGCTGATGCGCTGGATCAGCGCACCATCGTCAGTCAGCAGCAGCAATCCTTCTGAATCATAGTCCAGCCGTCCTGCAGCGTAGACGCCCGGCACCTTGATGATGTCCGCCAGTGTCGCACGCGGTGCTTCCCCCTTACCGCGACGATCGGTGAACTGGGAGAGCATACGGTAGGGCTTGTGCAGGAGATAGATGGCGCTCATGGGGCAAAGCTTACCGGCAAGCGGGACGGGATGGGAGGGGGAAACGCGTCAGCCTTATTGACCATACGCCGAGGCGGACGGGCTGATATAATGCGCACGCTCGCCGGGAGCGCCCTCGTCGTTACGGGCCTGCCGTGACTCCGCCACCGGGTCGATGCCAAGCGCATCCCCCGCCCGATGAGAACCGTAGGTGGAGCACCCAGGGACCCCGTTTCAGGCATCGTGAGTGCGCGCAACCGTTCCAGTTATTTGCCACCGCAGCGACCAGAGAGATCAAAGCCACCATGTCAAAAACGCCGAAGATTATCTATACGTTCACCGACGAAGCGCCTGCGCTGGCGACCCATTCGCTGTTGCCGATCATCGACGCTTACACCGACGCCGCGGGTATCGAGGTGGAAACCCGGGACATCTCCCTGGCGGCTCGGATTCTCTCCCAGTTCCCCGATTACCTGACCGCCGAGCAGCGCGTCGAGGACCACCTCGCCGAACTGGGCGCTCTGGCCAAGACGCCGGAAGCCAACATCATCAAGCTGCCCAACATCAGTGCCTCCATGCCGCAGCTCAGGGCAGCGATCAAGGAGCTGCAGGGGCAGGGTTACAAGCTGCCGGAATATCCGGACGAGCCGAAGAACGACGAAGAGAAAGAGATCAAGGCGCGTTACGACAAGGTCAAGGGCAGTGCCGTCAACCCGGTGCTGCGCGAGGGTAACTCCGACCGCCGCGCACCCAAGGCGGTGAAGGAGTATGCCCGCAAGTATCCGCACTCCATGGGTGAGTGGAGCCAGGCTTCGCGCACTCACGTATCGCACATGCACGGCGGCGACTTCTACCACGGCGAGAAGTCGATGACGTTGGATCGCGCCCGCAACGTAAAGATGGAGCTGATCACCAAGAGCGGCGAGTCGCTGGTGCTCAAGCCCAAGGTCGCGCTGCTCGAAGGCGAGATCATCGACAGCATGTTCATGAGCAAGAAGGCGCTGTGCGAATTCTACGAGCGTGAGATCGAGGACGCGCGCAAGACCGGTGTGATGTTCTCCCTGCACGTCAAGGCCACGATGATGAAGGTCTCGCACCCGATCGTCTTCGGCCACTGCGTCAAGATCTTCTACAAGGATGCCTTCGAGAAGCACGGCGCGCTGTTCGATGAGCTGGGTGTCGACGTCAACAACGGCATGGTGAACCTCTACGACAAGCTCGACACCCTGCCCGAATCCCAGCGTGAGGAGGTCATCCGCGACCTGCACGCCTGCCACGACCAGCGTCCGGAGCTGGCCATGGTGGATTCGGCCCGTGGCATCACCAACTTCCACTCGCCCAGCGACGTGATCGTCGACGCTTCGATGCCGGCCATGATCCGCGCCGGCGGCCAGATGTACGGCGCCGATGGCCGCATGAAGGACGTCAAGGCGGTGATCCCGGAGTCCACCTTCGCCCGCATCTATCAGGAGATGATCAACTTCTGCAAATGGCATGGCGCCTTCGACCCGGCCACCATGGGCACCGTGCCCAACGTCGGCCTGATGGCGCAGAAAGCGGAGGAGTACGGCTCCCACGACAAGACCTTCGAGGTGCCGGCGGACGGCGTCGCCAACATCACCGACCTGGAGACCGGCGAGGTGCTGCTGTCCCAGCACGTTGAAAAGGGTGATATCTGGCGGATGTGTCAGGTCAAGGACGAGCCGATCCGCGACTGGGTCAAGCTGGCCGTGGAGCGCTGCCGCGATTCCGGCATGCCGGCGGTGTTCTGGCTCGACCCCTACCGCCCGCACGAGAACGAGCTGATCAAGAAGGTTAAGACCTACCTCCAGGATCACGACACCAGCGGTCTCGACATCCAGATCATGTCCCAGGTCCGCGCCATGCGTTATACCCTGGAGCGCGTGATCCGTGGCCTCGACACCATCTCGGTGACCGGCAACATCCTGCGTGACTACCTCACCGATCTGTTCCCGATCATGGAACTCGGCACCAGCGCCAAGATGCTCTCCATCGTGCCGCTGATGGCCGGTGGCGGTATGTTCGAGACCGGCGCCGGCGGCTCGGCGCCCAAGCACGTACAGCAGCTGCTGGAAGAGAACCATCTGCGCTGGGACAGCCTCGGCGAGTTCCTGGCGCTGACCGCCTCCCTGGAGCATCTCGCCAAGCGCTTCGGCAACGATCGCGCCGCGCTGCTGGCGGATGCGCTGGACAAGGCCACCGGTCAGTTCCTCGAGAACGACAAGTCGCCCTCGCGCAAGGTTGGTGAGCTGGACAACCGGGGTAGCCATTTCTACCTGGCCCTGTACTGGGCCCAGGCCCTGGCCGCCCAGGACCAGGACGCCAACCTCAAGGCGCTGTTCGGCCGCCTGGCCGAGACCCTGCAAGCCAACGAAGCGACCATTCTCGAGGAGCTCAATGGCGTGCAGGGCCAGCCGGTCGATATCGGCGGCTACTACCATGCCGACGCTGAGCTGGCTCGCGCGGCCATGCGTCCGAGCAAGACCTTGAACGAGGCTCTGGCGCTGGTGGCCAAGGGCTGATGTCGCGCTAGCACCTTCAGGCGCTGACCATCGACCCCCATCCGCCCACCGGCGGGTGGGGGTCCTTAGGTCATATGGGCCGGTCAGGGTGGACGATGCTATACTCCGCGCTCCACTGAACATACCAGACAGGGGAGTTCTCATGGGGTATCAGAAAATTGTCGTCCCTGAAGGCGGCGAGAAGATTACCGTCAACGCCGACAACACCCTGAACGTACCGAACAATCCGATCATCCCGTTCATCGAGGGTGATGGCATTGGCGTCGACGTCACACCGGCGATGAAGATTGCCATCGACGCTGCCGTGCAGAAGGCCTACAACGGCGAGCGTAAGATCCACTGGATGGAAGTCTACGCCGGCGAGAAGGCCACCCAGGTCTACGACGCCGATACCTGGCTGCCGGAAGAGACCCTGGAGGCCGTCCAGGAGTACGTCGTCTCCATCAAGGGTCCGCTGACCACGCCCGTGGGCGGTGGCATCCGCTCGCTGAACGTGGCCCTGCGTCAGAAGCTCGATCTCTACGTCTGTCTGCGTCCGGTGCGCTGGTTCGAAGGCGTGCCGAGCCCGGTGAAGAAGCCTGCCGACGTCGACATGGTGATCTTCCGCGAGAACTCCGAGGACATCTACGCCGGTATCGAGTGGAAGGCCGGCACCCCGGAAGCCGACAAGGTGATCAAGTTCCTGCGCGAGGAGATGGGTGTCACCAACATTCGTTTCCCCGAGAACTGCGGCATCGGCGTCAAGCCGGTCTCCGAGGAAGGTACCAAGCGTCTGGTGCGTCAGGCTCTGCAGTACACCGTGGACAATGACCGTGAGTCGCTGACCCTGGTGCACAAGGGCAACATCATGAAGTTCACCGAGGGCTCCTTCAAGGACTGGGGCTACGAGGTCGCCAAGCAGGAGTTCGGTGCCGAGCTGCTCGACGGCGGTCCGTGGATGCAGTTCAAGAATCCCAAGACCGGCAAGAACATCGTGGTCAAGGACGTCATCGCCGACGCCATGCTGCAGCAGATCCTGCTGCGTCCGGCCGAGTACGACGTCATCGCCACCCTGAACCTCAATGGCGACTACCTCTCCGACGCCCTGGCGGCGGAAGTGGGCGGTATCGGCATTGCGCCGGGTGCCAATCTGGCCGACGCCGTGGCCATGTTCGAGGCCACGCACGGCACCGCGCCGAAGTACGCCGGCCAGGACAAGGTCAACCCCGGCTCGGTGATTCTCTCCGCCGAGATGATGCTGCGTCACATGGGCTGGGTGGAGGCTGCCGACCTGGTGCTCAAGGGCATGGAGAAGGCCATTGCCAAGGGCGAGGTCACTTATGACTTCCATCGCCTGATGGACAATGCCAAGCTGCTCAAGTGCTCCGAGTTCGGTCAGGCGGTCGCGGACAACATGTAAGCGGCTCGTCGACCCACCGGGCCCCCGTCCGCCTGGCGGACGGGGGCCTTTTACGTATCAACCTGAACCCTGCCGGTCTGTTCTCGTCTAACCTGAGATGCCAGATGACCGGCTTGTCGAGATGGTGTGTGGCTTTTATGTTCGAGATTGAAGACCCGAGCGCATGGGAGTCGGTCGGTGTCGTGGCAGGCATGACGCGACCGCCGCGTCCCGAAGAACAGGATGACGGCGATCTCGCCGTGCAGCCTGCCGACCCCGAGGTGGCGCGCCCGCCGATGTACAAGGTGGTGCTGCACAACGACGACTACACCCCCATGGAGTTCGTGGTGGAGGTGCTGCAGAGCTTCTTCCACATGGACAGCGAGACCGCCGTGCAGGTGATGCTCACGGTGCATACCCAAGGCAAGGCGACCTGCGGCATATTTACCCGCGACATCGCGGAAACCAAAAGTCATCAGGTCAATCAATATGCAAGAGAGTGTCAGCATCCGTTGCTCAGCGACATCGAGGCGACGGACTGACGACTCCCGGCCTGCTCGAGACGGGACAGGAATGGCAGTCGTTGAGTGAAGAGACTTGCAACGGCAGCGTTTGTGCCCGATGTTGAAGGTGCCGGACCACGAAAGATCCGATGCAAGCCCTAAGCGGCGAGAAGGGGACTGCCATGCTGAGCAAAGAACTTGAACTGACCCTGAACACGGCATTTACCGTGGCCCGCTCCAAGCGGCACGAGTTCATGACCGTGGAGCACCTGCTGCTGGCGCTGCTCGACAATGCCTCAGCGGCAGACGTGCTGCGAGCCTGTGGGGCCAACCTCGACAAGTTGCGGTCCGACCTGCAGGATTTCATCAATTCCACCACTCCGCTGATTCCCGAGGATCAGAGCGACCGCGAGACCCAGCCGACCCTGGGTTTTCAACGCGTGCTGCAGCGTGCCGTGTTCCACGTGCAGTCCTCCGGCAAGAGCGAAGTGACCGGGGCCAACGTACTGGTGGCCATCTTCTCCGAGCAGGAGAGCCAGGCGGTCTACTTCCTCAAGCAGCAAAACGTGGCCCGGGTCGATGCGGTGAATTACATCGCCCACGGAATTTCCAAGGTGGCGGGACACGGCCAGAATCCTTCGTCGTCGCCCAGCGATAGCGAAGAGGCCGAAGAGGGCGGCGGCGAGACCAGCGCCAACCCGCTGACCGGCTATGCCACCAACCTCAACGAGCAGGCGCGGATGGGCAAGATCGATCCGCTCATCGGGCGTGAGCACGAGCTCGAGCGGGTGATCCAGATCCTCGCCCGCCGGCGCAAGAACAACCCGCTGCTGGTGGGCGAGGCCGGCGTGGGCAAGACCGCCATCGCCGAGGGTCTGGCCAAGCGCATCGTCGAAGAGGACGTGCCCGAGGTCATCGGCGATGCCGTGGTCTACGCCCTCGACATGGGTGCCTTGCTGGCCGGCACCAAGTACCGTGGCGATTTCGAGAAGCGTCTGAAGAGCCTGTTGGCGGAGCTCAAGAAGCAGCCCAACTCGATCCTCTTCATCGACGAGATCCACACGGTGATCGGTGCCGGAGCGGCTTCCGGCGGGGTGATGGATGCCTCGAACCTGCTCAAGCCTCTGCTCTCCTCGGGTGAGCTGCGCTGTATCGGCTCCACCACCTTCCAGGAGTTCCGCGGCATCTTCGAGAAGGATCGGGCGCTGGCACGTCGTTTCCAGAAGGTCGACGTCATGGCCCCCTCGGTGGACGACACCATCCGCATCCTCAAGGGGCTGCGCTCGCGCTTCGAGGAGCACCATCGCCTCAAGTACACCGACGCGGCACTGGAGAGCGCGGCGCGCTTGGCGGATCGCTACATCAACGATCGCCATCTGCCCGACAAGGCCATCGATGTGATCGACGAGGCCGGTGCGCATCAGCGCCTGCTGCCGCCGGAGGTGCGGGTCGATACCATCGACGTGGACCAGGTCGAGGCCGTAGTGGCGTCGATCGCGCGGATTCCGCCCAAGAGTGTGTCCAGCTCCGACCGCAAGCTGCTCGAGAACCTGGACCGCGACCTGAAGATGCTGGTGTTCGGTCAGGACGAGGCCATCGACAGCCTCTCTGCCGCCATCAAACTGTCGCGGGCCGGTCTCAAGTCCCCCGACAAGCCGGTGGGCAGCTTCCTCTTCGCTGGCCCCACCGGGGTGGGCAAGACCGAAGTGGCGCGTCAATTGTCACGCATCATGGGCATCGAGCTGGTGCGTTTCGACATGTCGGAGTACATGGAGCGCCACACCGTGTCGCGGCTGATCGGTGCCCCCCCGGGCTACGTCGGCTACGACCAGGGCGGGTTGCTTACCGAGGCGATCACCAAGCAGCCGCACTGCGTGCTGTTGCTCGACGAGATCGAGAAGGCGCACCCGGAGGTCTTCAACCTGCTGCTGCAGGTAATGGACCACGGCCGGCTCACCGACAACAACGGGCGCGAGGCGGACTTCCGCCATGTGATCGTGATCATGACCTCGAATGCCGGTGCCGAGCAGCAGGCTCGCCGCTCCATCGGCTTCCAGAGCCAGGATCACTCCACCGATGCCATGGAGGTGATTCGCAAGACCTTCTCGCCGGAGTTCCGTAACCGCCTGGACGGCATCATCCAGTTCCACTCTCTGCCCACCTCGGTGGTGCGCAGCGTGGTGGACAAGTTCCTGGTGGAGCTGCAGGCGCAGCTCGACGAGAAGCGGGTACAGCTGGATGTGGACATCGCCGCCCGAGACTGGCTGGCCGAGAAGGGCTACGACCCCAGCATGGGCGCAAGGCCCATGGCGAGGCTGATCCAGGAGAAACTCAAGAAGCCGTTGGCGGAGCTGATCCTGTTCGGGGAGCTATCCGAGCACGGGGGAGTGGTTCACGTCACGGTGGAGGATGGTGAGTTGCATCTCTCCACGGAGTCGGAAATGGCCGACGCGCCCTGAGCCCAGGGTGGTTTCGACCTCGCACAGCGCCCTGTCTCCGGACGGGGCGTTGTCGTGTCGAGGGCGGCGTCGCTGCCAGGCGCCCGCGTTCGCTCAGCGTGAGCGATAGACGATGCGGCCCTTGGTCAGGTCGTAGGGGGTCAGTTCGACCTTGACCTTGTCGCCGGTGAGAATGCGGATGTAGTTCTTGCGCATCTTGCCCGAGATGTGGGCGGTCACGACGTGGCCGTTTTCCAGCTCGACGCGAAAGGTGGTGTTGGGAAGGGTATCGACGACGACGCCTTCCATTTCGATATGGTCTTCACGTGCCATATAGGCGGTTCCTCGCTGATGACGATGTATGCATGACTTCGTATGCCATGAGCCCCAGGCGCCATGGCTACCGTACGACAGGGCGCCGAGCGCACCGATGAACGGCGCGCCCGTCCCTAGGATAGCGCGATATTGTGCCGCAAGCCGGGCGTCAAGGCAAAGCGGGCCGTGTCAGGGTGAGGACGAAGTGGGTAACAGGCGCCGCCAGTGCCGCCCTTCCAGTGCTTCCAGCGGGCGGTAGGCCTCTTTGTAGGCCATCTTGCGGCATTGGCGAATCCAGTAGCCCAGATAGACGTGGGGCAGCCCCTCGCGGTAGGCCAGATTCAACAGGCTCAGTACGGCGAAGGTCCCGAGCGAACGCCGGTCGTAGTCCGGGTCCGGGTCGAAGAAGGTGTAGATGGCGGAGAGGCCGTGCTCCAAGCGGTCGAAGGCCGACACGGCGATCAAGCGTCCATCCTGGCGGAACTCGAGCAGCCGCGAGTAGGGTTCGTCGAGGGTCAGGAAGGTGCGGTACTGCTCGCGACTGGGGGGGAACATGTCGCCATCCCAGTGGCGTACCTGGATGTAGCGCTCGTAGAGCGCGTAGTGCTCTACGTCGAACAGCGCCGGTCGCTCGACCAGCGACAAGTCCCCGTTGCGCCTGGCGACCCGCCGCTGGCTGCGGCTGGGCTGGAAGTCGTCGACCGGTATGCGCACCGAGACGCAGGCGCTGCAGCCCTCGCAGTGAGGGCGGTAGAGGTGCCGTCCGCTGCGACGAAAGCCGAGCAGGGCCAGCGAGTCGTAGATGCCCTGCCCATGCGACTCCTGGGGATCGAGAAACAGGGTCGTGGCTTCGTGCCCTTCCAGATAGCTGCAGGCGTGCGGTACGGTCAGGAAGAAGCGCAGATCCCTTATCGGATGACGAGGCGCATTGCTGCTCACGGGGGTCGCCTCCTTAAGTGAGTGCCGTCAGGGGTTCGACGCGGGATGAGTCATCGGGTAGCCCCCAGCAGGGCAGGGGATATTGGCTATCCTTATGTTCCGACGTCGCCAGACATGATTCAAGATAGTTGATGAACTCGGTGCGAGCGATGTCGCGTGCGCCCAGGCTGGCGAGGTGGCGGGTATGCATCTGGCAGTCGATCAGGCGCCCGCCGCCCGCGCGCATGGCGCGTACCAGATGCACGAGGGCGATCTTGGAGGCATCGTTGGCCCGCGAGAACATCGACTCGCCGAAGAATACCGGTCCCATGGCCACGCCGTAGAGACCGCCGACCAGCTCGGCTCCGCGCCACACCTCTACCGAGCGGGCATAGCCGAGGCGATGCAGCGTCACGTAGGCGGCATGCATCTCCTCGGTGATCCAGGTGCCCGGCTGACCTTGGCGGGGCTCGGCGCAGGCTCTGACGACGGCCGCGAAGGCGCGATCGAAGGTGACCCGAAGGCCGCCGTTGCGTAGCCGCTTGTCCAGGCTGCGAGCGATGCGCAGTTCGTCGAGGAACAGCACCATGCGCGGGTTCGGGCACCACCACAGGATGGGTTGGTCATCGCTGTACCAGGGAAAGATGCCGTGCCGGTAGGCCGCCAACAGCCACTCGGGCGTGAGTTCGCCGCCCGCTGCCAGCAAGCCTTCCGGGTCACGCAACGCGTGCGAAACGGGAGGAAAACGCACGGGACGCGCGGGAAGCCAGGACAGCATCGAATGGCGCTCCTCGTCAGCAGGAATACCTCTAGTCTGACGCCGCAGCCGATTTGGCTCAAGCGACCTGCGTGACCACTGTGCCGAGGCCTGTACTCCCGGTATGATGGCGGCTGAATTCAATCTGCTTCGTGCAAGTCGAGAAAGGCACCGTTGCCGTAACGGTGCGAGGGGGTTGGCGAGTTGAGTGCAAAGGAAAGAGGCGTGCCGCGGCGCGCAACGGAGGAGAGCCCCCAGCAGCCGACCACACGCCTGGCAATTCACCTGCAGGGCGTGGCCCGGGAAGGGGCAATCATTCTTCTGCTGGCTGCCTGCGTGTTTCTGCTGCTGGCGCTGTTCAGCTATCAGGGCACCGACCCCGGCTGGTCGCGTCGCGGCCCGGAAACCGAGGTTGGTAACTGGATGGGGCCTTTCGGTGCCTGGCTGGCCGACGTGCTGTATTCCTTGTTCGGCGCCAGTGCGCTGTGGTGGCCCGGCATGCTGGGCTTTGCCGGCTGGTGGCTGATTCGCCATCGCCGCGTGCAGATCGAATGGGACGCCACGGCCGTTGCCGTTCGCCTGGGCGGCCTGGTGCTGCTGCTGCTGGGCACCACCACGCTGGGGGCGCTGCATTTCTACAGCCCGAACAGCGTGCTGCCCTATGCCTCGGGCGGCATCCTGGGCGAGGGGCTGGTAGGCGCTCTGGTGCCGTTGGTCGACTCGGGTGGCACCGGCCTGCTGGCGGTGGCGGCCATGCTGTGTGGCTTCCCGCTCTTCACCGGGCTCTCCTGGCTGGCCGTCATGGATGAGCTCGGCTATCGCTTCCTGCGCCTGTGGCGCTGGGCGGCTTCTCCGTTCGGTTTGGTGCGCGAGCGGCATGAACCGCACTGGCGCGAGGGCGATGACCAGGAGCAGAACGAGACGGAACACGACGCTGAGGCAGCAGCCGAGCCGGCGCCGCGGCGTTGGCGGTTTTGGCAGCGGCGTCGCGGCGGAGCCGATGCCGAGGTGCCTTCGCTGCGTGAACCGGGGCTCGAGCCCACCTTCGGTGACGACGGCGATACCGATATTCCCTGGGAAGTGCCCGAGCGTACGCCTTCGGCGAAGCGGCCGGATGCCGCCTATACGGCCCGTCGTGACGACGTGGCCGCCGGGGCGCGGCCTGCTGCTGCCTCTGTGGCTGCCGCCGGCGCTACGATGGCGGCGGCACCGGGTGCGGCTGTCGCCGGGCCGCTTGCCGCCGCTGCGCTCAAGGCCAGCCGCGACGACGAACCGCTGCCTACCGCCGCCATGCCGCTACGCGCCACCGATGACGTTCAGACGCCGGCAGCCAAGGCTACCTCTCCCGGCTTCCAGCCACCCGATCCCGAGACGGTGTCGTCCACGGCGGAGCCCGCAGCCCCCGAGCCTGCTGCACCGCGTGGGGAAGTGCGGCGTGAGGAAGCACGGCGCGAGCCAGGGCTCGGCGATCTGCAGCCCGAAGAGTCGACCGATGCTTACGAGCCGCGGCTGAACTGGAACGACGTCGGTGGCGACGACTTCGAAGACGATGGCGATCTCGACGAGGCGAATGCGGACGAGGCCATGCCGCCTCAGACGGCCAGCGCTGCGCAACGCCCCACTGCCTATACCGATCAGGCCGAGGGTCTGCGGGCCTGGCGTGAGTCGGCCGGCCGGTCGGCTGCCACCGATGAGCCCTCATTGACGTTCATCGATGACGAGGAAGAAAACGAGAGCGAAGACGAGAGCGAAAGTGGCGGCAGAGTCGCCACCGCCGAACAGGCACGTGCCGCGGCAGCGGAGCCCGATGGCCCCACGCTCTGGACGGTGGAGCATCTGCAGAGCCAGCGGCCCACCCTCGACGACATGCCGGAGCCGGACGGCGAGCTGCCCAGCCTGCGCCTGCTCACGCCGCCGGAGCCGCATCAGCAGAACTACACCGAGCAGCAACTGGCCGACATGGCCGAACTGCTCGAGACCCGCCTGCGCGAATACGGCGTCAAGGCCGAGGTGGTGCACACCTGGCCGGGGCCGGTGATCACCCGCTTCGAGATCAAGCCCGCCGCCGGGGTGAAGGTGTCGAAGATCAGCAACCTGGCCAAGGATCTGGCGCGCTCGCTGATGGTCAAGAGCGTGCGCGTGGTGGAGGTCATCCCCGGGCGACCCACGGTGGGCATCGAGATTCCCAATCCGCACCGGGCGATGATCCGTCTGCGCGAAGTGATCGACTCCGACCGCTACCAGCAGGAGGCTTCGGCACTGACCCTGGCGCTGGGCCAGGACATCGGTGGTGGCCCGGTGGTGGCCAACCTGGGCAAGATGCCTCACCTGCTGGTGGCCGGTACCACCGGCTCGGGCAAGTCGGTGGGCGTCAACGCCATGCTCATCTCGATGCTGCTCAAGGCCACACCGGACGAGCTGCGCCTGATCATGGTCGACCCCAAGATGCTGGAGCTTTCCGTCTACGACGGCATCCCGCATCTGCTGGCCCCAGTGGTCACCGACATGAAGGAGGCCGCCAACGCGCTGCGCTGGTGCGTGGCCGAGATGGAGCGGCGCTACAAGCTGATGGCGGCCATGGGCGTGCGCAACATCGCCGGCTTCAACGGCAAGCTCGACGAGGCCGGGCGTGCCGGCGCCCAGGTGGCCGACCCGCTGTGGGAGCCGCAGCCGTGGGAGATGCACGAAGCCCCACCGGTACTGGAGAAACTGCCCTACATCGTGGTGGTGATCGACGAATTCGCCGACATGTTCATGATCGTCGGCAAGAAGGTCGAAGAGCTGATCGCGCGTCTGGCGCAGAAGGCGCGGGCCGCCGGTATCCACCTGATACTGGCCACCCAGCGCCCCTCGGTTGACGTGGTGACCGGTCTGATCAAGGCCAACATCCCCACCCGCATGGCCTTCCAGGTGTCGTCCAAGGTCGATTCGCGCACCATTCTCGATCAGGGGGGCGCCGAGAATCTGCTGGGCCATGGCGACATGCTCTACCTGCCGGCGGGTTCGGGGCTGCCGACCCGGGTGCACGGGGCCTTCGTCGATGACGACGAGGTGCATCGGGTGGTGGAGGACTGGAAACGTCGCGGCGAGCCGGAATACGTCGACGAGATCCTCTCCGGCGGCGTCTCGGCCGACGCCCTGACCGGGCTCGAGGCCGATATGGGCGAGGGTGGCGGCGATGCCGAGCAGGATGCCCTCTACGACGAAGCGGTACAGTTCGTCACCGAGAGTCGCCGCGCCTCCATCTCGGCGGTGCAGCGGCGCTTCAAGATCGGCTACAACCGCGCGGCGCGCCTGGTGGAAGCCATGGAGGCGGCCGGCGTGGTCTCCTCGATGGGCACCAACGGCGGTCGTGAAGTGCTGGCGCCGCCGCCAGTGGGCAATTGATCGCCGTCGGCGACAGGCGACAACCATGCATCAATCATGAAAGTGCCGGCGGGCAATGCAACCCGCCGGCACGTAGCGGGTCCGAGTGACAGGATCCATTCAGGACCCGCCCAGGGAGAGAGACGATGAGTGTGAAGAAGACCCTAACTGCACTGGCCCTTACCCTCGTCATGCCGGCAGCCGCCTTGGCCAGCGAAGGTGCCGACCGGCTGACCAGTCTGTTGGAGCCACTGGAAACCCTCGAGGCGCGCTTCGAGCAGTTGATCCTCGACGGCAGTGGGGAGCGTCTGCAGCAGGCCAACGGCCAGATGTGGCTGTCGCGTCCCGGCAAGTTCCGCTGGGAGGTCGCGGCGCCCTATCAGCAGGAGGTGATCTCCGACGGCAGCGAGGTCTATCTCTACGATCCCGATCTGGAGCAGGTCACCGTACAGGCGCTCGACCAGCGGGTCACCCACACCCCGGCGCTGCTGCTGTCGGGTAGCGCCCGCGAGCTGACCGATAGCTACGAGGTCACACGCCATCAGGAGGGCGGTGGCGAGAGCTTCCGGCTGGTGCCGAGATCGCCGGACACCCTGTTCGAAGAGCTGCAGATGACCTTCCGCGGCGAGCAGCTGGCGGCCCTGCAGATGATCGACAGCACCGGCCAGGAGACCGTCATTGAGTTCAGCGACGTGCGCACCAACCACGCCATCGACGAGCGTCGCTTCGCGTTCCAGATCCCCGAAGGGGCCGACGTGATCCGCGACACTCACTGATCCTCGTTATCCACGGATAGTTCAAGCAGAACGCAAAGCGCCGCCCTTGAGGCGGCGCTTTCGTTAGGGAAACACTGCACAAATGGCTGCGCGAGCGAATCGCTGCGTTGCGCGGTGCGCGGAATCCTCACATATACCCCATATGCTCCGGTTCCTGTGCTCCGTGCGCCTAGCGCTTCATCTCGCTCGCCGATTTATTCAGCGTTTCCTTAGCTGGCGTCTTTCCGGCTCGCCTTGCTACTCGCCTGCGTTTCCGTCGGCCCGGGCATCCAGCTCGGCGCGCCAGGCCATCAGCTGGGCGTAGCGCTTCTCCTGGCCGTGTTCGCTGGGCTGATAGAAGGCCTCTCGCGGCACTTCCTCGGGCCAACAGTCATGCTGGCTGCCCGCCGGGTAGCCTTCCGGCTCGTTGTGGGCGTAGCGGTAGCCGTGGCCATGGCCCAGCGACTCCATCAGCTTGGTCGGGGCGTTGCGCAGGTAGGTGGGCACCTCCAGCCGCGGCTGAGCCGCCGTGAAGGCCTTGGCACGCTTCCAGGCCTGGTCGATGGCGTTGCTCTTGGGCGCGATGGAGAGGTGAATGGCGGCATGGGCGATGGCGCGCTGGCCCTCGTAGTCGCCCAGGCGCAGGTAGGCGTCCCAGGCTGCCATGACCAGCGGCAGCGCGCGAGGGTCGGCATTGCCAACGTCCTCCGAGGCAATCGCCGCCAGGCGGCGAACCACGTCGAGCGGGTCGCCGCCGCCCTGGATGAAGCGGGCGATGTAAAGCAGGGCGGCGTCCTGGCGCGATGAGCGCACTGACTTGTGGATCGCCGAGAGCAGGTCGTAGTAGTGGTCGCCCTGCTTGTCGAAGGCGCTGGCCTGGTGACCGAGCGCGGCATTCAGGGCCTCGCGGGGCAGGCGCTCGCCATCGCCCTCGACGACAGTGAAGTCGCAGGCGGTCTCCAGCATGCCCAGGGCGCGACGGGCGTCGCCGGCCGCGGCGCGGGCCAGCATGCCGAGCACTTCGTCATCCACGGCGATGCGGCGCTGGCCCAGGCCGCGCTCGTCGTCGTTCAGGGCGCGTCGCATCACTTCCATGAGCTCTTCTTCGTCGAGTGCAGTGAGCACATGCACGCGGGCCCGGGAGAGCAGGGCAGAGTTGACCTCGAACGAGGGGTTCTCGGTGGTGGCGCCGATCAACGTGAGCAGACCCGCCTCCACATGGGGCAGCAGGGCGTCCTGCTGGCTCTTGTTGAGCCGATGGATCTCGTCGAGGAAGAGCAGCGTGGGGCGGCCCTGGCCTTGCATGGCGCGCGCGCGATCAACGGCGGCGCGAATCTCCTTCACGCCCGCCATCACCGCGGAGAGTCGCTCCAGGTGGGCGCCGGAGTGTTCGGCAAGGATCTCGGCCAGGGTGGTCTTGCCGGTGCCGGGCGGCCCCCACAAGATCATCGAGCGCACGATGCCCGCCTCGGCCATGCGTCGCAGCGGCTTGCCTGGACCCACCAAGGCCTGCTGGCCCACGTAATCGTCGAGGCGGCGCGGGCGCATGCGATAGGCCAGGGGGGCGGAATCGTCAGACGCCTTACCGAAAAGGTCCATGGCATACTCCTTGGTGCTTGCAAATTCGACCTTGGGCGATGTGCGGGATCGGCATAAAGGGTCTAGGGTGATACAGCATCCCGCTTTTGCCCCGTGTCTCGTTGGCGACAAGACCGTATCTCGACGGCGACGAGACTGAACCTGCTCCTGTCCCGCGACTCCAACACTATACGCTCATCGTTAGAGGAGGCCTCGACATGCCCATGCTGACCCAACTGCGTCAGGATCATGCCAATATGGCGCGCATGTTGCACGTCCTTCAGCTCAAACAGAAGTCCCTCGCTGACGGAGAACGGCCCAACTTCAAGCTGGTCCGCGAAGTCGTCGATTACATTCTCGACTACATGGAAGAGTTCACCGTTCCCCTCGAACGCGTCTGCTCGGAGAGGCTTCAGGCCCTGGCGCCCGAAACCCAGGAATTGACCGAGCGGTTGTCCAGCGACTATCAGGCCTTGCGCAAGCGCCTGAATCAGCTATCCGGCGACATCGACATGATCCTGATGGATGCGGTCATCCCCATGGACCGATTTGCCGACGATCTCAAGGCCTACCTCGACGCGCACCGTGCCTATCTGCGCGATGAGCGCGAACTGCTGTTCCCGCTGATTCGCGAATACTTCAACGATCGCGACCTGGAGCTACTGGCCCAGGCGCTGCCGGAAGGCGCGGCGGCCAAGTTGGGGCGGCTGCAGGAAGCCTATCCGGAGCTATACGCCGAGCTGCGCGAGACCGCGGAACCGGCAGCCTGACGTCAGGCGGCGAAACGGGGGCTTCAGCTCGTTCGGCATGCTGCTAGAATAGAGCCCTTTGCAGCAGCCGAGCGATTTCAATGCGCCTCGTTTCGCCATGTCTGGCCCGATACTGATCTTCGATTCCGGCGTCGGCGGCCTGTCGGTCGTACCGTCATTGCGGCACCACCTGCCTGGTGCCGCCTTGGTCTATGCCTGCGACAACGCCATGTTGCCCTACGGCATCCGCCCCGATGCGTGGCTGGTGGAGCGCATCCTGGCCGTGTGCAAGGCCGCCGTGGCTGCGAGCGAATGCTCCGTCCTGGTCGTTGCCTGCAACACGGCCAGCACCCTGGCGCTGGATGCGCTGCGCGAACATCTGTCGGTTCCGGTGGTGGGGACCGTGCCGGCGATCAAACCCGCCGCTGCCCAGAGTCGCAGCCGGCACATCGGCTTGCTGGCCACCAGCGCTACCGTGGCGCGTCCCTATACCGACCGGTTGATCGAGACCTTTGCCGCCGACTGTCGTGTCACTCGGGTCGCCGCCGACCCGATGGTACGTGAGGTGGAGCGATTCCTGGCCGGCGATGAGCCGGACCAGGCGGTCATCGATGCCGTGACCGCCCCCCTGTGGGAAGCGCCCGATCTCGATACCGTCGTGCTCGGCTGCACTCACTTTCCGCTGCTCGCCGAGCGCATCGTGGCCGCCGCCCCCAGGCCGGTCCAACTGGTCGACTCCGGTGAGGCCATCGCCCGGCGTACCGCCCAGGTGGTGCAGGAGCTCGAGATCGCGAGCGGACGCGACGAGAGCCTGGCGACGGCGCCGGATGCCCGTCTGGCCCGTGCCGTGGCCACTTTCGGTTTCGACGAGCCGCGCCTGCTCATCGTCGGCTGACCCAATATTTTCTTTCCACCCTGCACACGTCAGGAGATGCCGTGTCCATTCCCGTTGTCGACCCCGAACGCTACGACCAGCAGCTGGCGACCAAGCGTGAGCGCATCAGCCGGCAGTTCGAGCGCTTTTCGCCGCCCCCGCTGGAGGTCTTCGCCTCGCCGCCGAGCCACTATCGGCAGCGCTGCGAATTCCGCCTGTGGCACGAAGGCGACGACCTCTTCTTCGCCATGTTCGATGTCGACCCGGACGATCCCAAGCACAAGCGGGTGATCCGGCTGGACGACTATCCCGTCGCCAGCGGGCGTATCAACGAGCTGATGCCGCGCCTGCGCGAGGCGCTGCTGGCAAGCGACGTGCTGCGCCGCCGGCTGTTCCAGGTCGAGTTCCTGACTACGCTTTCCGGCGAGGCGCTGGTGACCCTGATCTACCATCGCCCGCTGGACGAGGCCTGGGAGAGCGAGGCACGGCGGTTGCAGCAGGCGCTGGACATCCTGATCATCGGTCGCTCGCGCAAGCAGCGCCTGGTGCTCGAGCGCGATCATGTCTGGGAGCGGCTCGAGGTGGAAGGGCGCACCTTCCACTACCAGCAGGTGGAGAACAGCTTCACTCAGCCCAATGCCGAGGTCAGTCGGGCCATGCTGACCTGGGCCCGGGACGTGACCCGGGGCAGTCAATCGAGCGACCTGGTGGAGCTCTACTGCGGCAACGGCAACTTCACCGTGGCCCTGGCCGAGAACTTCCGCCGCGTGCTGGCCACCGAGATTTCGCGTACCTCCGTCGCCAGCGCACAGCAGAACCTGGCGGCCAACGGCATCGACAATGCCGCGGTGGGACGCATGTCGGCGGAGGAGTTCGCCGCTGCGCTGAAGGGCGAGAAAGGCGGCCGACGCGTGACTGAAATGGCGCTGGAGGCATATGACTTCTCCACCGTGCTGGTGGATCCGCCGCGCGCCGGCCTCGACGAGGCAAGCTGCCGCCAACTGAGCGAATATTCGCGAGTCGTCTATATTTCATGCAACCCGGATACGTTGGAGCAGAACCTGGAGTCGCTGAGCCGCACGCATCGAATTGCCCGTTTTGCACTGTTCGATCAGTTCCCCTGGACCCATCACTGTGAATGCGGTGTGCTGCTGGAAAGACACGTCGCTTGATTTTCGATTCTGAAGCAATCGGTGGTTGTCAAGTGGCAAAACGTTCGGTCTCGATGCACAAGCGACATGCACCATGAGAAGGCTGGCAAGTCGGTAGGGTGTGGCGCAGGGCTGGAGTAAGCTTCCCGACACGTGGCCCCGGGCCACGCCGATTCTTTCCCAGGGCCGATACGCGGCCCCAGGCAGCCGAGGTGAGGGATGCAATACGAGACGATCGAAGTGGGCCGGCAGGAGATTCTCAAGCAGCTGCGCGAGCGCCTGGACAGCCGACTCGAGAAGGCGCGGGCCGAAGAGGTGGAAGCGTTCGCCCGCCATTTTTACGCCACCGTGCCGCTCGAGGACCTGGCCGACCGCCGCCTGGACGACCTCTACGGTGCCACGCTGTCGGTATGGCACTACATTCAGCACTTCGATCACGCCTCGCCCAAGGTGCGCGTCTTCAATCCCGATTTCGAGGAGCACGGCTGGCAGTCTTCCCATACCTTCGTTGCCGTGCTGCACGAGGACATGCCCTTTCTGGTCGACTCGGTGCGTATCGAGCTCAACCGGCGGGCGCTCACCGTGCACGCGATCCACAATGCCGTACTGGCGGTGGAGCGCAGTGCGGGCCACGACCTGGTGCGGGTCGGTTCGCCGCGGGCTGCCGACGCCCCCGAGCAGCGCGAATCGCTGATCGCCATCGAGATCGACCGCCACTCCAACCCCGAGGTGTTGGCCGACATCGAGGAGTCGCTGCGCGAGGTGCTGCGCGACGTGCGCATTGCCGTGGGCGACTACGATGCGATGAACGAGCGCGCCCTGGAAGCGGTTGCCGAGCTCAAGGCCGGGCGTCCCGAGCAGATCGAGCCGGGCGACCACGAAGAGGCAATCGCTTTTCTCGAGTGGCTGGTGCGCGACAACTTCACCTTTCTGGGCTACGACGCCTTTACCATCGAGTCGGACGCCGACGGCGACCGACTGATCAAGGAGCAGGGTAGCGAACTCGGCGTGTTCCGTCTGGATCTGCCGCGCTACCAGGAGCGTATCCGCACCGAGCTGGGGATCGAGGGCAACCGTTTCGTGCTCGTGCCGCAGCTGCTCTCCTTTGCCAAGAGTTCGCACCACGCCCGGGTGCACCGCCCCACCTATCCCGATTACGTCTCCATCGATCGCTACGACGAACAGGGCCGTGTGATCGGCGAGCATCGCTTCCTCGGCCTGTTCACCGCCAGCGTCTACAACGAGTCGCCGCGCAACATTCCGCTGCTGCGGCGCAAGCTCAAGGCAGTGATGGAGATTGCCGGATTCAACCCCAAGGGGCACAACGGCAAGCAGCTGCTGCAGATCCTCGAGGTCTACCCTCGCGACGACCTGTTCCAGATCGACACCCAGGAGCTGGCCCACACCGCGCTGGGCATTCTCGACATTCGCGAGCGGCGCCGCGTCCGCCTGTTCATTCGCACCGACCGCTCCGGGCGCTTCCACTCCTGCCTGGTGTTCGTGCCGCGCGACGTCTTCTCCACCGACCTGCGCGTGCGTATCCAGAACCTGCTGTGCGAAGAGCTCGATGCCACCTTCGGTGACTTCAACACCTATCTCTCGGAATCGATTCTGGCGCGTATCCAGTTCATCCTGCGCTTCCGTGGCGATGTGCCCCGAGAGGTCAACCTCAAGCGGCTCGAGGCCAAGGTGGCACAGCTGGCGCGCAGCTGGCGCGACGAGCTGCACGAGGCGCTGGTCGAAGGCTTCGGCGAGGAGCAGGCCAACCGGTTGATGGATCGCTTCCGTGACGCTTTCCCGGCCAGCTATCGCGACGACTTCGGCTCGCGCACGGCGGTGTTCGACCTGCAGCACCTGGCCGACCTCGATGCCGGCGAGCCGCTGGCGCTGACGCTCTATCGGCTGGTGGAGGAGGAGGGCAGCGGCGTCAATCTCAAGCTGTTCCAGCGCGATCGCACCATTCCGCTCTCCGACGTGCTGCCGGTGATGGAGAACCTGGGGCTGCGCGTGATCGGCGAGCGCCCCTACGAGATCGTCACTCCCGACGTGCGTTACTGGCTGCACGACTTCGACCTGGAGCACCATACCTCCACCGAGGTCAGCCTGCAGAAGATGCGCGAGCCCTTCATCGAGGCATTCAAGCGCATCTGGGTCGGCGAGGCCGAGAACGACGGCTTCAACCGCCTGGTGATCGCCGCCAACCTGGACTGGCGGGAAGTGGCCATGCTGCGGGCCTATGCCCGTTATCTGAAGCAGATTCGCTTCGGCATGTCGCAGGACTACATTGCCTCTGCGTTGACCAACTACCCCGAGATCACCCGCGAGCTGGTCGCGCTGTTCAAGCTGCGCTTCGACCCCGCGGATCGTCCCGGCGAAGAGGAGGTGGAAGCCTGCGTCGAGCGACTCAACCGCCACCTCGACGGCGTGGCCAGCCTCAATGACGACCAGTTGCTGCGCCGCTTCATGGAGATGATCCAGGCCACCCTGCGCACCAATTACTACCAGCGCAGTGCCGACGGCGGCTTCAAGGACTACATCGCCTACAAGCTGGATCCCAAGCACATCACCGGCATGCCCAAGCCGCGCCCGGCCTTCGAGATCTTCGTCTGCTCACCGCGGGTCGAGGGTGTCCACCTGCGCGGCGGCAAGGTGGCCCGCGGCGGGCTGCGCTGGTCGGATCGCCATGAGGACTTCCGCACCGAGGTGCTGGGGCTGGTCAAGGCCCAGCAGGTCAAGAACGCCGTCATCGTGCCGGTGGGTGCCAAGGGCGGCTTCGTCTGCAAGCGCCTGCCCGAAGGGGGCGACCGCGACGCCATCCAGCAGGAGGGCATCGCCTGCTACAAGACCTTCATCCGGGCGCTGCTCGACGTGACCGACAACCTGGTCGGCGGCGAGGTGGTGCCGCCCAGGGACGTGGTGCGTCACGACGATGACGACGCCTATCTGGTGGTGGCGGCCGACAAGGGCACGGCGACCTTCTCCGACATCGCCAACGAGATTTCCGTCGAGTACGGCCACTGGCTGGGCGATGCCTTCGCCTCTGGCGGGGCCAACGGCTACGACCACAAGAAGATGGGCATCACCGCCCGCGGTGCCTGGGAATCGGTGAAGCGCCACTTCCGCAATCTGGGCCTGAACACCCAGGAAGAGGAGTTCACCGTGGTCGGCATCGGCGACATGGGCGGCGACGTGTTCGGCAACGGCATGCTGCTCTCCGACAAGATCCGTCTGGTGGGGGCCTTCAACCATCTGCACATCTTCGTCGACCCGAATCCCGATGCGGCGGCCACCTTCGCCGAGCGCAAGCGCCTGTTCGAGTTGCCGCGCTCCAGCTGGGAGGACTTCGACGCCTCGCTGATCTCCGAGGGCGGTGGCGTGTTCAAGCGCAGCGCCAAGTCGATCGCCATGACGCCGCAGATGAAAGAGGTCTTCGGCATCGCCGAGGATCGTCTCTCGCCCAACGATTTCATCCGCGCCATGCTCAAGTCCCAGATCGATCTGCTGTGGAACGGCGGGATCGGCACCTACGTCAAGGGCAGCGCCGAGACCGACGCCATGGTCGGCGACAAGGCCAACGATGCGCTGCGCATCAACGGCAGCGATCTCAACTGCCGGGTGGTGGGCGAGGGCGGCAACCTGGGCCTGACCCAGCGTGGCCGCATGGAGGCCGCCGCCAAGGGCGTACTGGTCAATACCGACTTCATCGACAACGCCGGCGGGGTCAACTGCTCCGACCATGAGGTCAACATCAAGATCCTCATCGATGAGGTGGTCAAGCGCGGCGACATGACCGACAAGCAGCGTAACCAGCTGCTCGCCGACATGACCGAGGAGGTGGCCGATCTGGTCATCCTCGACAACTACCGCCAGACCCAGGCGCTGGATATCTCGGCCATCTTCTCGCGTCAGGGCATCGACCCCTACCGGCGCTTCATCAGCGGGCTGGAGGCCGCTGGCCAGCTCGACCGGGAGCTGGAATTCCTGCCCTCCGACGAGGAGCTGCTGGAGCGAGCCAACGACGACCAGGGGATGACTCATCCGGAGCTCTCGGTGCTGATCTCCTACTCCAAGAGCGTGCTCAAGGGCGAGGTGTTGGCCTCCGACGTGCCCGACGACCCCTATATCCAGCAGTACGTGGAACGTATCTTCCCACGGGTACTGGTCGAGCGCTTCCCCGACGAGATGTACGACCATCGCCTCAAGCGCGAGATCGTCTCCACTCAGGTGGCCAACGATCTGGTCGATCACATGGGTATCGTCTTCGTGCGGCTGCTGATCGACTCCACCGGCGCCAGCCCGGCCGATATCGCCCGTGCCTATGTCATTGCCCGCGACAGCTTCCAGCTCTCCAGCCTGTGGGAGCGTATCGAGGCGCTGGACAACCAGGTGCCGAGCCAGGTGCAGTACACCATGATGACGGATCTCATCCGCTTGATCCGCCGCACCACCCGCTGGTTCCTGCGTCAGCGTCTGGGGCTCTCCACTCGCGATGCCATCGAGTACTTCGCTCCGCGTGTGGCCCAGCTGCAGGAGAGCATCGGCGAGCTGCTGCGCGGCGAGGAGCGCGAACGCTGGGAGCACAAGCGCGGTGAGCTGCTCGAGGCCGGGGTGCCCGAAGAGCTGGCGGCCACGGTGGCGGCCTCGGGAAGCCTCTACGGCGCGCTCGGCATCATCCAGGCGGCCCGCCAGGCCGACGAGAAGCCACAGCGCGTTGCCGAGGTCTTCTTCGAGATCGGTAACCGTCTCGAGCTGCCCTGGATGATCCAGCAGGTGAGCAATCTCAACGTGCGTGACAGCTGGCAGGCCCAGGCCCGCGAGACCTTCCGCGACGACATCGACCGCCAGCAGTTGGCGCTGACGGTGAGCGTGCTCAAGACCGATGACGGGCGCGAGCCCGACGAGCGCGTCGACAACTGGCTGGCTACGCATGCCTCGCTGCATGAGCGTTGGTGCCGGCTGATCGCCGAGGTGCGTGGCGGCGGCAGCCAGTCGAGCTTCCCGCTGTTTGCCGTGGCCGTACGCGAACTGGTCGATCTGGCCGAGAGCAACGGCGAAACCTGAGCGAGACGACAACAACTCCGTGGTACTGCGAACCCCGCCCATGGCGGGGTTCGTCGTCTTGGCCTGGCAGCGCTGTTATAATCCGCCCGCCTTTCCAACCGGGCCTATCGCCAGTCGCCCATCGCCAACCGCCCATTGCCAACCGCCAGGAGATCTCATGTACGCGCTTGCCCGCTCGATTCTGTTTCGCCTCGACGCAGAAACCGCCCACGGCCATGCGCTGCGTGCCCTGGATCTGGCCCACTGCCTGAAGCTGTCGGGTGTGCTGGGCGGCAAGCGAATCGACGACCCGGTGGAGCTGATGGGGCTGCGCTTTCCCAATCGGGTGGGCCTGGCGGCGGGGCTGGACAAGAATGCCGACCACCTCGATGCGCTGGGTGCGCTCGGCTTCGGCTTCGTCGAGGTCGGCACCGTCACGCCCAAGCCTCAGGACGGCAATCCCAAGCCGCGCCTGTTTCGTCTGCCCGAGGGTGGCGCGATCATCAATCGCATGGGTTTCAACAATGCCGGAGTGGACCACCTGGTGGCGCGGGTCAAGGCATCGCGCTACGACGGCATGATCGGCATCAACATCGGCAAGAACCTCACCACTCCGGTGGAGCGCGCGGTGGATGACTACCTGATCTGCCTGGAGAAGGTGCACGCCCATGCGCATTACGTGACGGTCAACATCTCCTCGCCCAATACGCCGGGGCTACGCAACCTGCAGTTCGGCGAGCACCTCGACACGTTGCTGGGCACCCTGCGCGAGGCGGGCGACCGACTGGACCGGCAAGCGGGGCGGAAGGTGCCGCTGGCGGTCAAGATCGCACCGGACATGAGCGCCGAGGAGGTGGGGCTGGTGGCGGCAAGCATCGCCCGTAGCGGTATCGATGCGGTGATTGCCACCAACACCACGGTGTCGCGTGAGGCGGTGGCCGGGCTGCCCCATGCCGACGAGCAGGGCGGTCTTTCCGGGCAGCCGGTGTTCGAGCCCTCCAACCAGGTGATTCGTGAGCTGCGTCGTCACCTTCCCGTACTGCCCATCATCGGTGTGGGTGGGATCGACAGCGGAGACGCGGCGGTGGCCAAGGTCGAGGCGGGAGCCGATCTGGTGCAGCTCTATTCGGGTTTCATCTACCGCGGGCCGACGCTGATCGCCGAGTGCGCCGAGGCGCTGAAAGCGGCCGCTGTTCGCTCCGGCAAAGTGGGGGAGTAGCGGTACTGTCGACACAAGAAAGCCCGTGCAAGGCACGGGCTTAGCTCATGCTTCACCGTTCGGCGACGGTGAAGGGATATCGGGTTGGTCGAGAAAGAGGCTGCTTATAGCACCATGGGGTTCTTGTGAATGCCGGAGACACCGGTCATGCCGGCCCATTGGTCTCCTCGGCCTTCACGCCAACCGCTCATCCAGTATTCACGTATGTTGACATCCTGACTGGGACAGTCGTCGCGGGAGCGCCCGGAAATGCCAGCCTTGTAGCCATGAAGGTAGGCGCGTTGGTAGCGATCACGTTTCTGTCTTTTCATCGGATGACCTCTTGTAAAGGTACCAAATTGGGACGCACGACATGCGCGCCCCGACGTTCCACCGTTCGCCTAGCCGTTAATCAGTCCCTTAACGACGGCAGAGCGAGGTCATGCGGGACCAGAGGCCCGCTGGGTGTACGCATGCGTCTTTACAGTAGCTACCATGACTACTCTTAGCCCATCATGGGGGGCATTGTCGACCTATGTTTCGTCATAAGACAGAGACAAAATTGTAACGAAAGGAATATGCCCGGCCGAAGGGGGCGGGAACGACGCATGAGTGATTCATTGCAAAGGGAAACAGCGGCCCTGCTGGCCACCTGCCCCAAGGGCTTGGAAGAACTGCTGGCCGACGAGCTGCGTGCGCTGGGTGCGGAAGTCGACAGGAGTACGGTGGCCGGCGTGCATTTTCGCGCCGATCTGGCCACGGCCTATCGCGCCTGCCTGTGGTCGCGGCTGGCCAATCGTATCGTGCTGTGCCTGCTGCGCGAAGAGGGCATCGAGCACCCCGAGGCGCTGCATCGGGCCGTGGCCGGAGTGGACTGGTCGGCTCATCTGCGTCCTGGCGCCACCCTGGCGGTGGATTTCCATGGCCGCAGCGAGCAGATTCGTCATACCCGCTTCGGTGCCCAGACGGTCAAGGACGGCGTGGTCGATGCGCTGCAGGCACAGGGGCGGCCGCGCCCCGACGTCGACCTGCAGCGTCCCGATCTGCGGCTTTATGCCCATCTGCACCGGGGGCGTCTCACCCTGGGCGTGGATCTCTCCGGCGAGAGCCTGCATCGTCGCGGTTACCGTCGCGACGTGGGGCATGCCCCGCTCAAGGAGAACTTGGCGGCGGCGCTGCTCATCCGTGCCGGCTGGCCGCAGCGCCTGCGCGACGGTCAGGCGCTGGTCGACCCGCTGTGCGGTGCCGGCACGCTGCTGATCGAGGCGGCGCTGATGGCTGCCGACATGGCACCCAATCTGAACCGGGTGCGCTTCGGTTTTCACGGCTGGGCGCAGCACGACGAAGCGCTTTGGGCCGAGCTCAGGCGCGAGGCCGAGGCCCGTGCCAGCATCGGCCGCAAGCGCTGCCGCAGCCGGCTCTGCGGCTTCGACCAGAGCCCACCGGCGCTAGCGGCAGCAAAGGCCAACGCCATGCGAGCCGGCATTCCGGCACTGATCGACTTCCAGGGCGCCTCGCTTGGCCAACTGCAGCGGCCTTCCGAGTTGGGCGATGAGGTGCGAGGCCTGGTCATCACCAACCCGCCATACGGCGAGCGGCTGGGCGAGCTGCCCGAGCTGGTGACGCTCTATCGTGAGCTGGGTGAGGGCATACGGCAGGCATTTCCCGGCTGGCGCCTGGCGGTGTTCACCGCCAATCCCGATCTCGGCCATCGAATTGGCCTGCGCGCCGACAAGCAGTATTCGCTGAAGAACGGCCCGCTCGAGGCCAAGCTGCTGTTGATGGACGTTCCCGACGCGGCGGACGTCGCCCAGGACGCTGGGGCGGGTAGCGCTTCCGGCGCGGCGACGCCCCGACGCAGCGAGGGGGCGCAAATGTTCGCCAACCGCCTGGAGAAGAACCGCAAGCGGTTGAAGAAGTGGCTCAAGCAGTCGGGTGAGAGCTGCTACCGGCTCTACGATGCCGACATGCCGGAGTACGCCCTGGCGGTGGATGTCTACGATGGGCGGGTGCACGTTCAGGAGTACGCAGCGCCGCGCTCGGTGAATGCCGCCCAGGCGCAGAAGCGCCTGTTCGACGCTCTGCAGGTGATTCCCGAGGTGCTGGGCGTCGACCCGGGGCAAGTGGTGATCAAGCGTCGCGAGAAGCAGAGCGGCAAGGACCAGTACCGCAAGCAGGCCAGCACCGGTGAGCGTTTCCAGGTGCACGAAGGGCGTGCCAGGCTATGGGTCAACCTGCGTGACTATCTCGACACCGGGCTGTTCCTCGACCATCGCCCGGTACGTCGCATGCTGGGCGAGATGGCGGCGGGCAAGCGCTTCCTCAACCTGTTCTGCTACACCGCCGCGGCCACGGTGCAGGCTGCGTTGGGTACGCAAGAGGCGGGCGGTGCCACCGACAGTGTCAGCGTCGATCTCTCCAACACCTATCTGGAGTGGGCGCGGGACAACTTCGCCCTCAACGGCCTCGATCCGGCGCGCCATCGTGTGGTGCGCGACGACTGCCTGCGCTGGTTGGAAACCGCCAGGGCCGAGTTCGACCTGATCTTCCTCGATCCGCCGACGTTCTCCAATTCCAAGAAGATGGAGGGCACGCTCGACGTGCAGCGCGACCACGTGCGTCTGGTCTCGCTGGCCATGGCGCGGCTGGCCGCGGGCGGAACCCTGGTGTTCTCCAACAACCAGCGCCGTTTCCAGCTCGACCCGGGCCTGGCTGAGCGCTTCACCGTGGCGGAAATCTCGGCGCGCACTTTCGATCCGGACTTCACTCGCCGCCCCGACATTCATCATGTATTTTTAATTCGTCACCGGGAGGGAGCATGACCCACCTGACGCTCTACACCACGCTGGGCTGTCATCTGTGCGAGCGTCTCGAAGCCTTGCTGGACGTGCTGCATGAGGGTGAATACCGGCTGAACAAGGTCGAGATCAGCGAAGACGAGGCATTGATGCAACGCTACGGCGTGCGCATCCCGGTGCTGGTGGACGAAGCGGGCGAGGAGCTCGACCTGGGCTTCGAGCCGCCGCGGCTGGCCAACTGGTTGGCCGAGCGCGGCCGTCTCGATGAAGCCGTCTGGCGGAGGCTGCAGGCCGGTGTAGGCGAGTCAGGGAGCGGCGGGCACGATACTGTCAAAACTACTGGCAAGACTACTGCCCGTTCCAGCGGAAGACGCTATCTGGGCTGACTGACGCTAATAAGCTACGTTGACCCAGCGTATACCAGGCTCCCGTTTCTCTGTGGTGTGACGGTAGCGCATTGGTGACAATCAAAAAGGCATGGGCTCGTTGGCACGGGGGTGGGGATGAATGCACCGCAACGCAGGCGGTGGCAGCGCACTGCTGTGGCCGGCATGCTGCTGGCCCTGGTCAGCTCGGTGTCAGGTGCCGATCACGTCGGTATCGCGCTGACCGAGGAGGAGCGGCATTTCCTTCATGAGAACGAACCCATCGTTTTCGTCAGCCAGACGCGCTATCCCCCCTTCGAATTCATCGATGCCCACCAGCAGCCTCGAGGCATGATGGTGGAGCTGGCCCAGTGGATTGCCACCGAGGCCGGGTTTCACGCCGAGTTCACCGATACCGTCTTTCAGGAAGCGCAGCAGCGTGTATTGAGCGGCGAGGCGCATGTCCTCACCAGCTTTTTCTACAGCGAGGTGAGAGACCGGCAGTTCGACTTCACGCAAACGGTCTTCGAAGTGCCTGCCTCGATCTTCGTCTCTGCCGGACGCCCCGACATCGCGCTGGTCTCGGATCTCGATGGCAAGCGGGTGGCCACCCAGCGCGGCGACTATGCCAAGGAGTATCTGGCCGGGCTGGGGCTCGAGTTCGAACTGGTACAGACCGACGATTTCGCCAGTGCTGCGATGGCCGTGATCGAGGGGCGTGCCGACGCCATGGTCGGCGACGAGCAGATCGTGCTCTATCACCTCTACAGCAGCGGTCTGCACGAACTGATGAAACGGGTGGGTGAGCCGCTGTACGTTGGTCTGAACGCCATGGCCGTAGCGGACGACAACCACCTGCTTCAATCGATCCTGAACAAAGGGATCGAACACGCTCGCGCCAGCGGCACGCTCGATCGCCTCCAGGAGAAGTGGGTGGGGGCCGCGCTGCCCGGGAGAGTCGAGTTCGACTGGCGCGATTACTGGCTCTACGCTGCGGGTCTCGCGCTGTTGCTGGCCTTGATCGTCACGTGGAACGTCCGGTTGCGCCAGTTGGTGGCACGCAAGACGGCGGAGATCGAACTGGCCGCCAGTGTGTTCCGGCATGCCCGGGAGGGGATCGTCATCACCGATGCCCGGGGCGACATCCTCGACATCAACGACGCCTTCTCGCGCATCACGGGCTATCATCGCGACGAGGTGCTGGGCAAGAATCCACGCCTGCTACAGTCGGGGCGGCAGAGCGATGCCTTTTACCGTGAACTCTGGAAAGCGCTGCTCGAGCGCGGCTCCTGGGAAGGGGAGATATGGAACCGGCGCAAGAACGGTGAAGTCTTTCCGGAACTTCTGACCATTTCCAAGGTGGGTGGTAGGCAGGGCCAAGTGTCCCACTATGTGGGAATTTTCACCGACATCAGCCGCCAGAAGCAGCATGAGCAGCAGCTACAGAACCTGGCCTTCTATGACAGCCTGACCGGGCTGCCAAACCGTATCCTGTTGTCCGACCGGCTGCGTCAGGCCATGTTGACGGCGCGGCGCAGCGGCTGCCAGGTCTCCCTGGCCTACATCGACCTGGACGGCTTCAAGGAGATCAACGATCAGTATGGCCACGTTTTCGGCGACCAGGTCCTGGTGACCATTGCCGAGCGGTTGACGTCGACCCTGCGCGAAGCCGACACGGTGGCTCGTTTCGGCGGCGACGAGTTCATTCTCGTGCTGCCCGAGCAAAGCGATACGGCGAATGTGAACGGTCTGATGGTGCGCCTGCTCGACCACATCGCGGAGCCGATCGACATCGAGGGGAATCGCCTTTACGTCTCGGGCAGCATCGGGCTGGTGCATTGCGCCCCCGACGACGATATCGAGCCCGAGCAGCTCATCCGGCAGGCCGATCAGGCCATGTACCAGGCCAAGCAGGCGGGCAAGAATCGCTTTCATGTCTTCGATGCCGAGCACGACAGGGCGGTGCGCGGACATCTCGAGAGTCTCGAGCGTATTCGCGAAGCCCTGACCAGCGAGGAGTTCGTGCTTCATTATCAGCCCAAGGTCAACATGGCGACGGGCGAGGTGCTCGGGGTAGAGGCACTCATCCGCTGGCAGCATCCTCAGCGCGGGCTGTTGGCCCCTGCTTCCTTCCTGCCGGTGATCCAGCAGCATCCGCTGGCCGTCGATCTGGGCGAATGGGTGCTGGCCCACGCTCTGGACCAGTTCGAGACCTGGGCCGCGGCGGGTATCCGGCTGCCGGTCAGCGTCAACATCGACGCCCTGCATCTTCAGCAGCCCAGCTTCGTCGAGCACCTGCGCGCCGAGATCGAGCGTCATCCCAGCGTGACGCCGGGCGACCTGGTACTGGAGGTGCTGGAGACCAGCGCGCTGAGCGATGTCGCTCATGTTGCCAACGTGATGAAGGCGTGCCATGCCCTTGGCGTCGACTTCGCGCTCGATGACTTCGGTACCGGATACTCCTCGCTCAGCTATCTGCGCCATCTGCCTGCCAGTGCAATCAAGGTCGACCGCAGCTTCGTGCGCGACATGCTCGACGACCCGGAGGATCTGACGATTCTCGAAGGCGTGCTGGGGCTTGCCGTCGCATTTCGCCGCGAGATCATTGCCGAGGGGGTGGAAACCCTGCAGCACGGACGTCTGCTGCTGGCGATGGGGTATCAAGTCGGGCAGGGCTACGCCATTGCCCGCCCCATGCCGGCTGAATCGATCCCCACGTGGCTCGAAACCTGGCGTCCCGATCCATCATGGCGGCAGCGACAGCCGGCCCGGCAGGCGGAGCTGCGGGCCATTTACGCCATGGTCGATCATCGCTCCTGCGCAGCTGGTGTTTTGGATTACCTGAAAGGTGAACGTCATGACCTTCCCGAAACGGGCTGCGGCCAATGTCGTCTGCAGCAGTGGCTGTCTGAGCAGGAAGCCGGTCCGGTCGCGACGGCCACCCCCTTGGGGCGAATCGCCAGGTTGCATGCCACCTATGACCGACTGGTGCAGGAGGCGCTGGAGGTCCGGCAGGGGGGGAGGAATCAAGGCTTGGTGCCGCTGACCCGACGGGTGGCCGAGGTCAGCGAGGAACTGCAAGGCTTGTTGCAGCACTGGATAGACGAAAAGAAGCTCGGCAGAGAGGAGCTATAGCACATCCAGCAGCGAGAGCTGCCGCACTGCCGCCTGCCCTTCGGCGCTCTCTGCCTCGACCTCCAGCACCTTGCGTAAGCCGCGTGAGGATTGGATAGTGGCTTCGTCGGCGAGCCACATCCTGGCCTGATCGTGATCGTCGGCGAGCATGTGCTTGAGGCCGCCGAACTGAGTGCCGATCTGGCCCCAGGCGCGGCTGAAGATCCAGTCGCCGAACATGTCCTGGTGGATGTGCACCAGCACGTAATCGTGGTCACTTTCCCAGCGGACGATCACATTCGCTCCCCGTGACGGAATAAAGAAAACATTGGCTCTGCCGATAAGTCGAGTAGCAGATACGGCATTGTATAGCCTCGGTGTCCTCGAGCAAGCGAGGGAAGAGGGTGGCTGGTATGACATGAGAAGAGTTTTTGGACTGACAGCCAGGCTGGCCGCTCTCACGATGGTGCCGACACTGGTCATACTGGCCACCATTCTGCTGGCGTTACACTCCTTCGGTGAGTATCGCGTGACCGTCTCGCAGTTCTCCGAGCGGCATACCCATGCCTTGATGACGGCCAGCCGTTTGATGCAGCAGAGCGAGAGCATGCTGGGCAGCGGCGCGATGCTGCTGCTGGCCGACGATCACTTCAGCCGGCGCCAGGCTCTGTTCGAGATCGCCGACCGGCGTGAATGGATGGAACGGCTGGTGGATGAGCTTGCCGCCATACGCGGCGAGGCAGGCAGCTTCGATGATATCGAGCGAGTGCGCGATCAACTGATGGAGAGCTTCGACGCACTGGACGCTCTGGTTCAGCGGCGTATCGATCTCGTTGGGCAGCTTCAGCAAGCGCCGGACGAGACCAGCGATGCCCAGCTGCGCGAGACCGAAAGGCTGCTGGCCCGGCAGATGCGCACCAATCGTTCTCTCTCCCAGGACCTGAACGTGGCCATCGGCTATCACGTCAGCGGTATTCGCCTCGCCATTCGCGATTCGGCCGAGCAGATGGAGCAGCAACTGCGCCAGCGGGAGGGCGCCTTGAAGGGCTTTGCCCTGATTGCCGTCCTGTTGCTGCTGGCCACGGCGTTTCATATCAACCGCTCGGTGGTGCGCAGGGTGGTCAAGCTGCAGCGGGTCATCAGCCGTGAGCGTCCCGCCCCGAATGAGCTTCGAGTGGACGGTAGCGACGAAATCGCCCAGATGGCGCGCTCCATCCAACGCTATGTCTATCGCATCAACGACAACGAACGGCGGATCATGGCGATGAACCGGGAGCTCGACTTCCTGGCCACGCATGACGCCTTGACCCAACTGCGCAACCGACACTACTTCGAACGCGAGTGCAATGAGCGCCGCAGCGTCCTGGTGGCCGAGCATTATTGCGTGGCAATGATCGATATCGACCACTTCAAGGCGATCAACGACACCCATGGCCACGAGGCAGGCGACCGGGTGATTCGTCGGGTTGCCGACCGGCTGCGGCGGGGGCTGCCCGAGTCGGCTCTGCTGGCCCGCTACGGCGGCGAGGAGTTCGTGGCGCTGCTGCCCGGACTCGACATCGACGCAGTGGCGCCCATGCTGGAGCAGATACGCCAGGAATTCGAAAGTCATGCCATCGAGCTTGGCGAAACGGCGCTGCGTGTCACGGCAAGCTTCGGCCTGGCACAACAGTTGGCGGGCGGCGAGTTCGACGAAGCACTCAAGGCGGCCGACGAAGCGCTCTATCGGGCCAAGCGCAGCGGGCGCAATCGCGTCATGTATCAGTGGCTTTCGAATGACGATTCCGAAGAGGCGGCCTATGGGTGATGCGTTCAGCCGGCGGCTGGCGGTGGTTCTGCTCGCAAGCCTTTCGTTCCTGGCGGTGCCAGGAGACGCTTCCCAGGCCCTCCTGCGGGTCGAGCTGCAATTGGAACCACCGCACCTCGACCCCACGCTGACGGCATCCAGCACCGTGGCCGAGGCGTTGCATCTGAATGTCTTTCAGGGCCTCACTCGCATCGGCCGGCATGGCGAGGTGCAGCCGGCGCTGGCCAGCCGCTGGGAGGTCAGCGAGGATGGCCTCGTCTATCGCTTCGTCTTGCGTAGCGACGTCTTCTTTCATCACGGCAAGGCATTCGACTCTGGAGTGGCGGCGTATAGCCTGCGGCGCCTGCTGGAGGCCGAGAATGCCAATCCACAGCGCCATCTGTTCCGGGCGATTCGCCACGTAGAGGAAGTGGGGACGCATGAATTGCGCATCGAGCTGGAGCAGCCCGATGCGCTATTGCCATTCCGCCTGGCGCTCTCCGCCGCCGTGATCGTCCATCCCGATACGGTACACACCAACCGTACGCATCCGGTGGGCACCGGCCCCTACAGATTCGTCGGCTGGGAGCGCAAGGAGGGCGTTCGGCTGCGTGTCTTCGAAGCGTATTGGGGCGAGCTGCCAGCCATTCGCGAGGCGCTGTTCACCTTCACCCCCAACCGGGTAGAACTGGAGAATCTGCTCTCGGAGGGTGCCATCGATCTCTACCCCGATGCCAGCAGCCTGACCGCTCATATGCCGCTCATGCAGCGAGCCGACTACGAGATCCAGGACGGTCTCAGCGAGGGCGAAGTGCTGCTGGCCATGAATCATGGCCGTGCACTCTTCCAGGACATACGTGTGCGCCGTGCACTTTCCCATGCCGTCAACCGCGAGGCGCTGCTGGCGATCTATCCTTCCATCGACCCGCCCCTGATCGGCAGTCACTTTTCGCCGCGCCATCCGGCCTACGTGGACCTGAGCCAGCGCTACCCTTACGACCCCGAGCGGGCTCGAGACCTGCTCGCCGAGGCTGGCGTCAGCGCTGGAACTTCCATGACGCTGACGGTACCGCCGACCCAGTATGCCGAGCAGAGCAGCCTCTACATCGCCTCGGACCTGGAAGCGGTTGGCTTCGAGGTCGAGCTGCAGCGGGTCTCCTGGGGGGAGTGGCTGCGTCAGGTGTTCACCGAGCGTGACTACGACGTGACCGTGATCGCCCACGTGGAACCGATGGACATCGACATCTACGCTCGCGATGATTACTACTTCAACTATCACAGCGAGACGTTTCGCGAACTCTGGTCACGCATCGAGGCGCAGCAGGACCCGGCCGAGCGTCACCGCCTGCTGGCTGAGGCGCAGCGTCATCTGGCCGAAGAGGCGGTTCACGTCTTTCTGTTTCTCAAGCCGCAGCAGGCCATACGCAAGTCGAATCTGCAGGGTGTATGGAGCGATGCGCCCATTCCTGCCGTGGTGCTGGAAGAGCTTTACTGGGAGTGAACATGCGTATTCTCGTCGATGCCAACGTGCCGGGCACCGAGGCCTGCTTCGGCCAACTGGGCGAACTGGTGAGGCGGCCGGGGCGCGAGATCGATGCGGCGGCCCTGCAGGACATCGACGTGCTGGTGGTTCGCTCCATCACGCGGCTCGACGCGGCGACGCTCGACACCGCCGTGGCTCGGGGCTCCCGGCTGCGTTTCGTCGGTACCTGTACCATCGGCACCGACCATGTCGACCAGGCGGCGCTGGCGCGCCACGGCATCGCTTTCGCCAGCGCACCGGGCTGCAATGCCGAAGCGGTGGTCGACTACGTGCTGGGCAGTCTGCTCACGCTGGCCGAGCGTCAGGGTTGGCGACTCGCCGAGCGCCGGGTAGGCATCGTCGGCGTGGGCAACGTGGGCGGCAGGCTGCTGGCCCGACTGAGCGCCATGGGCATCGCCTGCCTGGCCTGCGACCCGCCCCGGGCTGAACGTGAGGGCAGTGAGGGCTTCGCGGCTCTCGATACCCTCATCGACGAGTGCGACGTGCTCTGCCTGCACACGCCGCTGGTTCGCGAAGGGCCACACGCCACTCATCATCTGCTCGATGCGCAGCGCATCGCCGAGCTGGCCCCCGGCACGCTGCTGCTCAATGCCGGGCGGGGCGACTGCGTGGACGGCGCGGCGCTGCGTCAGCGGCTGTCCGGCCCGGGCGACATCACGGCGGTACTCGATGTGTGGGAGGACGAGCCGGCCATCCACCCAGCGCTGCGCGATCTGGCCGCCATTGCCACCCCCCACATCGCCGGTCACAGCCTGGATGGCAAGCTGCGCGGCACGCACCAGATCTATACCGCGCTGTGCCGGCATCTGGGCTTGCCGGCACGGCTTGGGCTGGACGATCTACTGCCCCGGCCCCCCGTCTCGCGTCTGGTCCTTGAAGGTGGGCTCGATGCCGAGGAGACGCTGCGGCTCTGCCTGCGTGCGGTTTACGACGTGCGTCGCGACCATGACAGCCTGTTGCGGGAGAGTCGCCAGCTGGGCATGGCAGCCGGCTTCGACGCCTGCCGCGCCAACTATCCGCTGCGCCGGGAGCTCTCGACGCTCAACCTCGAGCTGGGCGAAGCGGCCTCGGCTCACGCAGCCTGGCTGCAGGGTGCGGGACTGCGTCTGGCGTGAGGTTCCATTTTGCAACAGGCCTGAACGCAGAAGAGCCCGTCGTAGCGACGGGCTCTTCTGGTTCTACTGCTGCGTACCGGTCTTTGGGACCGAGTTATGTATCGGGCTCATGTACCGGTTTCTCGTGCAGGGCTCAGCGGTAAGCGGCTTCCTTGAGCGCACGAATACGATCGTCCAGCGGCGGGTGACTGGCGAACAGACGCTCCATCAGCGAGCGGGTCTGGCCCTTGGTGATGGCCATGGCGCGCAGGGTGTCGGGCATCTGATCGGGCAGCTCGGTCTCCGCCTTGAGCCGGGCCAGGGCATTGATCATGGCGCCGGAACCGGCCAGCTGGGCGCCCGCCGCGTCGGCACGGTACTCGCGGTAGCGCGAGAACCAGGCAACGATGGCCGAGGCGATCAGGCCGAACACAATCTCGGCGACGATCACCACCGCGAAGTAACCCATGAAGCCCAGGCCGCCTTCACCGCCGCTGCGGGCGCGCAGGAAGTTGTCGACCAGGTGGGCCACGGCGCGGGCGAAGAACATCACGAAGGTGTTCACCACGCCCTGGATCAGCGCCAGGGTGACCATGTCGCCGTTGGCCACGTGGCCGATCTCGTGAGCCAGTACCGCGCGCACCTCTTCCGGGCGCATACGGTTGAGCAGACCGGCGGAAACCGCCACCAGGGCGTCGTTCTTGTTCCAGCCGGTGGCGAAGGCGTTGGACTGCTGCGCAGGGAAGATGCCGACCTCGGGCGTCTTGATGCCGGCCTCACGGGACAGCTCCTCAACGGTATCGAGCAGCCACTTCTCGGTAGCGTTGCTCGGCTGGGTGATCACCACCGTGCCGGTGCCGCGCTTGGCCATCCACTTCGACAGGAACAGCGAGATCAGCGAGCCGGCCATGCCGACGATGAAGCAGAAGATCAGCAGGGCATTGAAGTTGAAGCCCTCGCCGCGCAGGTAACCCTCCACCCCAAGCAGTCGCAGCGTGATGCTGGCGACGAGGATCACCGCCAGGTTGGTGCCCAGGAAGAGCAGTATTCTCATCATCGTTCGGAGTCTCCGGTCATCTCAAGGAAGCGAGGGCCGCACCGGGCGGCCCAGAAAATCTGTTGATTAGATACGGCTGGTTAACGGAGGTTTCAAGTCCGAGCCGAAAAATCGGGTCTAGGCCGACGCTTACTGGCGATAGCGTGACAGGAAGCGGGCGAAGCGATCCAGAGCGTCGCCGAGCTGATCGGCCCAGGGCAGGGTGACGATACGCACGTGGTCCGGCTCGGGCCAGTTGAAGGCGGTGCCCTGTACCAGCAGGATTCTTTCCTGCAGCAGCAGATCGAGCACCAGCTTCTGGTCGTCCTGGATGGGGTAGACCTTGGGATCGAGCCGCGGGAAGGCGTAGAGCGCGCCCTTGGCCTTGGTGCAGCTCACCCCGGGAATGGCGTTGAGTTTCTCGTAGGTGATGTCGCGCTGGGCCAGCAGCCTGCCGCCGGGCAGGATCAGGTCGTTGATCGACTGATAGCCGCCCAGTGCCGTCTGGATGGCGTGCTGGGCCGGCACGTTGGCGCACAGGCGCATCGAGGCGAGCATGTTGAGGCCCTGGATGTAATCCTGCGCGCGTTGCATGGCCACGCTGCCGGAAAGAATCATCCAGCCGGAGCGGAAGCCGGCGCAGCGGTAGCTCTTGGACAGCCCGTTGAGAGTCACCACCAACTGGTCCTCGTCGGCCAGCGCGCCGGTGGAGACGTGCTCGGTATCGTCGTAGAGGATCTTGTCGTAGATCTCGTCGGAGAACACCACGAGATCGTGCTCGCGGGCGATGGCCAGCAGCTCGCGCACCACTTCGGGTGGATAGACCGCGCCGGTGGGGTTGTTGGGGTTGATGATGACGATGGCGCGGGTGTGGCTGGTAACCTTGGCGCGCACGTCGGCGATGTCCGGCGCCCAGTCGGCCTGCTCGTCGCAGCGATAGTGCACCGCATGGCCGCCGGAAAGATGGGCGGCGGCGGTCCACAGCGGGTAGTCGGGGGCGGGAATCAGCACCTCGTCGCCATCGTTGAGCAGCGCCTGCAGCGCCATCACGATCAGCTCGGACACCCCGTTGCCGATGAAGATGTCCTCGATGCCTACGCCGGGAATCTCCTTGCGCTGGCACTCCTGCATGATCGCCTTGCGTGCCGAATACAACCCCTTGGAATCGCAGTAGCCCTGGGCAGTGGGCAGGTTGCGCATTACGTCCTGGAGGATCTCCTCCGGGGCCTCGAAGCCGAACGGCGCGGGATTGCCGATGTTCAGCTTGAGGATGCGGTGGCCTTCGTCTTCCAGCCGCTTGGCGTGCTCGAGCACGGGGCCGCGGATGTCATAGCAGACGTTGTCGAGCTTGTACGATTTCCTGAACGTGGAGGGCGTATCCATGAGGTGTCCGAGATTCCAGTGGTGTCCGGTGGCTCCGGTCAGCCCTGCTGCCGGAACTCAGTGATTATGCGGGGTTGTCGGCGTCGCCGCTATCGCTGATCGCCGCTTGTGGCATTGGCTCTTCGTCGGCTTCCGGCGGCGGGATGTCGGCGGGGGTTTCCAGCGTCAAACGGCCCAGCTTGCCGTCGCGCAGCTCATGCAGCAGGACCTCGGCGCCGCGATGCAGGTCGATCTCGCCGCCGGGGCGCAGCCCGCCACGACGGCTGGCGATCTCGGCCAGTATCGCATGGCCGTCGAAGCCGGCCACGGCGAGCAGGTCGATGCGCTTCGGTCCATCCGCCTCTACTTGTTCAGCCTGAAGGTTGGGCACGTAGGGCGGCAGGGCGGTCAGCTTGTAACGAGCCTTCAACGCCTCGGGATAGCGGCGGGCCAGCTCGGCGGCGGTGACCACCGCCACGTCGACGTAATCGATGGCGGTATCGCGTATGGCACCGCTGGCGGCCAGGCGATAGGCGCTGGCCTGATCTTCGATCTTCGGCCACAGCACGCCGGGGGTGTCGATCAGCGCCACGCGGCCGGCAATGCGCACCTTTTGCTGGCGTTTGGTCACCGCTGGCTCGTTGCCTGTCTTGGCAATGGCCTTGCCGGCCAGGCCGTTGATCAGGGTCGACTTGCCGACGTTGGGAATGCCCATGATCATCACCCGCACATCGCGGTCGGCGCGTACCTGCCCGGCCAGCTCATGGCACAGCTTGGGGATGCGCTTGAGCTCGCGGGCGTTGGTGGTGGTGACCGCCAGCGCGCGGGTGTCGGGCAGCGAATCGAAGTGCTCCACCCACTCCCGGGTACGCTCCGGGTCGGCCAGGTCGGCCCGCGAGAGGATCTTGAGTACCGGCTTGTGGCGGGTCAGGCCGGCCAGCATGGGGTTGGCACTGGAGTAGGGCAGGCGGGCGTCGAGCACCTCGATCGCCACGTCGATTTCCGGCAGCGCCTCCTGGATCTGGCGGCGCGCCTTGTTCATGTGTCCCGGATACCAGCCGAGCATGTGCCACTCCTGCAAACCGTACGAGGCCGCCCATCATAGCAGAAGGGCGGCCTCGGCAGGGTGGAGGAGGACTACTCGCCGGGATGGAAGGAGATGGACACCGAATTGATGCAGTAGCGTAGCCCGGTGGTGTGGGGCGGGCCATCGGGGAACACATGGCCCAGGTGAGCGTCGCAGTGAGCGCACACGACCTCGGTGCGCTGCATGGCGTGGGAGTCGTCGGGGCGTTCCTCGACGGCGGCCTTGCCCAATGGGCGGTCGAAGCTGGGCCAGCCGCAGCCGGCTTCGAACTTGTGCTCATTTTCGAACAGTGGAGCATTGCAGCAGACACAGTGGTAGATGCCGTGCTCGCCGGTCACCTGGTAGTCGCCGCTGAAAGGGCGCTCGGTGCCCTGCTGGCGCGTCACGCGATACTGCTCAGGGGTAAGCTGGGCTTGCCACTCGGCATCGCTCTTCACGATCTTCTTGCGCATGGCCTCTCTCCTGCTGGGCGACGTCGACTTCATCTGACACTGAAAGCTTGGCCGTTTTCCCTCTTTTCGGCCAGCCCGAGGCCGACAGTTGACAGCCTCGGGGGGCTTGAGTAACATTCGCGCCACCTCGTTGAGGCGAAAGCGAGACGACAGCGTCCCATTCGTCTAGTGGTCCAGGACACCGCCCTTTCACGGCGGGAACAGGGGTTCGAACCCCCTATGGGACGCCACTCGTTTTACGCTGGTTTCAACGGGTACCGGAGTGTAGGACCGAAGTGCAAGAGCAGAGTGCGGGAATAGCTCAGTGGTAGAGCATCGCCTTGCCAAGGCGAGGGTCGGGAGTTCGAATCTCCTTTCCCGCTCCAAATTCTGCTTCGGCAGAATGAGTAGGTGCTCCAATGCGTCCCATTCGTCTAGTGGTCCAGGACACCGCCCTTTCACGGCGGGAACAGGGGTTCGAACCCCCTATGGGACGCCACCTTCCGGTTGCGGTAGAAGTAGCTTTATCGATAGCATAGATGTTCGTGCATGCGGGAATAGCTCAGTGGTAGAGCATCGCCTTGCCAAGGCGAGGGTCGGGAGTTCGAATCTCCTTTCCCGCTCCAGCACGGTCTGGCTTTTGCGTCCCATTCGTCTAGTGGCCTAGGACACCGCCCTTTCACGGCGGGAACAGGGGTTCGAACCCCCTATGGGACGCCACTTCGATACTCTGTGATGTCCATGGTCGACACTCTAGAGGCAATAAGCGGGAATAGCTCAGTGGTAGAGCATCGCCTTGCCAAGGCGAGGGTCGGGAGTTCGAATCTCCTTTCCCGCTCCAGTTTTTCTATCCAATGTCCAAGATGCCAAGGCTCGGGCCGGAAGCCGGGGCGCCGGACCGTCGAATCTCCTCTCCCGCTCCAGTTTTCTTCTCCATCTCGAATATGCCAAGGCTCGCCCCCCCTTTCTTAATTTGATGACCTTGCCCATGGGCGAGGGTTTCGGCGTTTTTCCAGGCGGCGACTTGAAAAATTCCTTCGCGCCCTAATCTCTTGGACTCGCACTTCATCCCAACGCAAGGATGTCCCATGGCCGAACCGGCGCTGTCGATCCGTGGCCTGACGAAGGTCTACGGCAACGGCTTTCATGCCCTCAAGGGTATCGATCTCGACGTCGAGCAGGGAGATTTCTTCGCCCTGCTGGGCCCCAACGGGGCCGGCAAGTCCACTACTCTGGGCGTGGTGTGCTCGCTGGTGCAGAAAACCGCCGGCCGGGTCTCGATCTTCGGTATCGACATCGACCGCGACTTCGCCCGGGCCAAGTACCACCTGGGCGTGGTGCCCCAGGAGTTCAACTTCAACCAGTTCGAGAAGGTCATCGACATCGTGCTGGCCCAGGCAGGCTACTACGGCATGCCGCGCAGCGAGGCGTTGCCCCGTGCCGAGCAACTGCTCAAGGACCTCGGTCTGTGGGACAAGCGCAACGGCAGCGCGCGCATGCTCTCCGGCGGCATGAAGCGCCGCCTGATGATCGCCCGCGCCCTGATGCACCGCCCCAAACTGCTGATTCTCGATGAGCCCACCGCCGGCGTCGACATCGAGCTGCGTCGCAGCATGTGGGAGTACATGCGCCGCATCAACCGCGAGGAGGGCACTACCATCATCCTCACCACTCACTATCTCGAGGAAGCCGAGAGCCTCTGTCGCAACGTGGCGATCATCAACCACGGCGAGATCGTGCGGAACACCGGCGTGCGCGAGCTGCTCGCCGAACTCGATACCGAAACCTTTCTGCTCGACCTCTCCCGCCCCGTGGAGCAGGTCCCGCACGTCGAGGGCTTCGAGGTGCACAAGGTGGAGGGTGCCCAGCTGGCCGTGGTGGTACACCGCGGCCAGCGGCTCAACGACGTTTTCGCCGCTCTGGGCGAGCAGGGCATCGAGGTGGTCTCCATGCGCAACCGCGCCAACCGGCTTGAGGAGATGTTCGTGTCGATGGTGGAGCAGGGCAATGAGATGCAGCGCGAACTCGACGGAGCGGAGGTGAGCAAGTGAGCGCCGCTCAGATCGCCATCGCCCTGTGGACCCTGGTACTCAAGGAAATCAAGCGCTTCACGCGGATCTGGCCGCAGACCCTGCTGCCGCCCTCCATCACCATGGCCATGTACTTCATCATCTTCGGCAGCCTGATCGGCCCGCGCATCGGCGAGATGGACGGCTTCAGCTACATGGACTTCATCGTCCCGGGGCTGATCATGATGGCGGTGATCACCAACAGCTACTCCAACGTGGCCTCCAGTTTCTTCTCCAACAAGTTCCAGCGCAGCGTGGAGGAGATGATGGTCTCTCCCATGCCCAATTGGGTGATCCTGGCCGGCTTCGTGCTGGGCGGCATGGCCCGCGGCCTGGGGGTGGGCGCCATCGTCACCCTGGTATCGCTGTTCTTCACACGCATCAGCGTGGCTCACCCGCTGTTGACCCTCGGGGTGGTGGTGCTCACCGCGGCGCTGTTCTCCATTGGCGGCTTCATCAATGCACTGCTGGCCGACAAGTTCGACGACGTCTCCATCGTGCCGACCTTCGTGCTCACGCCGCTGACCTATCTGGGCGGGGTGTTCTACTCGATCTCGCTGCTGCCGACCTTCTGGCAGAACGTCTCGCTGCTCAACCCGATACTCTATATGGTCAACGTGTTTCGCCACGGCTTCCTCGGTATCTCCGACATTCCGGTAGGCTGGGCGCTGACGGCCATCTTCGCTTTCATCATCGTGCTCTTCGCCATCGCCCTGTGGATGCTGGAGAGGGGTAAAGGTATCAGATCATGAGTCAACGTCCTGACACGCTCGAGCATGCCCCGCTGGGGCGCGAGTCCGCCTATCCCGAGCACTACGATGCCGGGTTGCTCTATCCCATCCCCCGCGCGGCCAATCGCACGCCGCTGGGCATCGAAGAGGGCAAACTGCCCTTCGTCGGCGAGGATGAGTGGCACGCCTTCGAGGTGAGCTGGCTCAACGCCCGCGGTAAGCCGCTGGTGGCCGTGGCACGTTTTCGTCTGCCGGCGGAGTCGCCCAACCTGATCGAGTCGAAGTCGTGGAAGCTCTACCTCAACGGCTTCAACCAGACCCGCTTCGACAGCCGCGAACAGGTGATCGAAATCCTCGAGCGCGATCTGGCCCAGGCCGCCGGGGCACCGGTCTCGGTGGAGCTGTTCGATGTCGACGACGCGGCGCTGGCGGTGTGTCGGCTGCCCGGCGAGTGCCTGGACGAACTCGACATTGAGATCGACGCCTACACTCCCAGCGCCGAGCACTTGAAGGTGGGAGAGGAGATCGTCGAGGAGACGCTCTATTCGCACCTGCTCAAGTCCAACTGCCCGGTCACCGGCCAGCCCGACTGGGGCAGCGTACTGATTCGCTATCGCGGCCCCAGGCTCGACCGCGAGAGCCTGCTGCGCTACCTGATCGGCTATCGTCAACATCAGGATTTCCACGAGCACTGCGTGGAGCACATCTTCACCGACCTGATGGCCAGGGCGAAACCGGAGCGCCTGCTGGTGCTGGCGCGCTACGTGCGCCGTGGCGGGCTCGACATCAGCCCCTGGCGCGCCACTCCCGGCGAACGCCCGCCCGAGCCCCTGCGCCTGGCGCGGCAGTAGCGCCTTGGGTAGAGTGCCGAGAAAGACTCGAGAGGAGAGCAACATGGATGCGATGACCCTGCTGCACGAACGCAGCTCCATGGGCAAGCTGATGGGGCCGGCCCCCGGCCCCGAGCAGATGGAAGCGATCTATCGCGCCGCGCTGCGCGCGCCGGACCACAAGGAACTGCGCCCCTGGCGTTTCATCGAGTTCACCGGTGAGGGACTAGAGCGGCTGGGCGAGCTGTTCGCCGAGGCCGAGTACCGTGAGGACCCGGACATCGAAGATGCCGCCCTGGATGCGGCGCGCAAGAAGCCGCTGCGCGCCCCCATGGTCATCGCGGTGATCGCCAAGGTCACCCCCGATATGCCCAAGGTGCCCAAGATCGAGCAGGTGATCTCCGCCGGCTGTGCCGCCCACGGCATCCTGTTGGCGACCCATGCCCTTGGCCTTGGCGCCATGTGGCGCAGCGGCAAGTACGCCTTCGACCCCACCGTGCGCAAGGGGCTCGGGCTGGAGGAAGACGACGAGCTGATCGCCTTCCTTTATCTGGGCCAGCTCGGCGGACGCCACAAGCCCATTGCCGAGCATAACGTCGGCGACTTCGTCGAACGCTGGACCTGACCCATGCGGGAAATCGGTATACCCCACCCACGGCTGTCGCTGCCCGAGCCCGGCCAGAGCGACGTGCCGCAGGCGTTTCTCGCCTGGCTGGCCGAGGCCATTCCCATGGTCGCGCACCTGGGCATTCGCGAGATGCGCTGGGAAGGGGAGAGCCTGGTGTGGGAGCTCGCGCTCGAGCCCAACCTCAACGACAAGGGCACCGGCTTCGGCGGGGCGCTCACCGCCCAGACCACCCTGCTGGGCTGGTGTTGGACCACCCTTTGGCTGCGCCAGCGCGGCTACGCCCGCGACGTCGTCGTGGCCGAAGCCAGCCAGCGCTTCCTGGCCCCCGTTACCGGCGATTACCGCATCGTCTGTGCTGCCCAGAGCGAACAGGGCCCGGCGAGCCTGGCCGAGCGACTGACGAGCCGTGGGCGCGGCCGCATCAGTCTTGTCCAACAGCTCTGGTGCGGCGAAACCCTGTGCCTGGAAGCCCACGGCGACTACGCCGTGCTGGCCGCCGGCTGAATGTGCTCGAACCGAAAAACCGGCTTGCAAACGCGCACTTAAGCCGTTAGACTTTGCGCCGTTCTGACGCACAAGGGCGCTGCCCCCGTGGAAGAACCACAATGTGGAGAGGTGTCCGAGTGGTCGAAGGAGCACGCCTGGAAAGTGTGTAAGTCGAAAGGCTTCGAGGGTTCGAATCCCTCCCTCTCCGCCACAGATTTCGAAAACCCGGCTCAGCGAGCCGGGTTTTTCGTATGCGTGACCAGAGCACAGTAGCCACGTAGTGTTTGTGGTGTATCTATTACAGCCCGTGTCAGTCATCTCCTACAAACTCGCTTATCTCAGGTTAAATACATAGGGCTTCTTGGCTGCCAGACTGTACTCATGAGCCAGGGAGGCTCATCAGGGATGACCGAGTCAGGACGACTCACTTCCAGGGATGCTTGAGCAGGACGCTCGAGGTGGAAGAAGGGAAGCGAAGATTCAGCCCGGTCGAAAGGCCGGGCTTTCTTGTTTTATTTTGTAGCGCTTGGCGTTGGGTATTATGGCCGATGCTGGCTGTATAGCAGCGCTAGGATGACTTAAATTCTGAGTAGCCAAAGGGTTGCGAGAGGCGAGTTAATCGGCACATGGCTTGCTGAAGGTAAATTCTTACAGGCTTTGTAGGTTATTTCTTACAAGAAAGCATATCCCAGGTTAACAGCATTTTGCTCGAAAGCTGCCATGCTGGTTACAAGGGTAGGAAGCCCGAGACAGGGAAGGCCGCATCAGGACGATGCAAGTTCCATGGATGCTCGATCAGGAGGATCGAGGAGTGAAGCAAGGAGGCGAAGATCAGCCCGGCCGAGAGGTCGGGCTCTTTGCTTTTGGAGGGTCGTTTCTGGCGAAGCCTCAGGCCTTAAAGCTCGAAAAGTCGCCTGATGGCCATCGATTTTTTGCTTTTGCTTTACCGTGACAGGGTAGAAGATGGAAAGTCGACCATCGTAGGTTCATTTTAGATTTTTCTGCTATAACATAACGTATCCTTCTACCAGGTGACGGGATGTCCAACTCTGGCTGGCTGGTCAGCATATGCCGTACGGCTTCTGCAGGGGCAGTGGCTGGCCTGCCGATGGCCGCCTTCGCGGCGGCAGGGAAAAGCGTGCCTCTATCTCCCGGGTGGGGCGGGCTCGTGCTGACGGTGGTACTGGTGCCTGTCCTGGTCGTCGCCGGGCTGGCCTATCGCCGCAAGCTGACGAAAGAGACAGAGCGGCTGCGGGCCGGCAGGGAAGAGCTGGCGACCATCCTGGACAGTGTCGATGCCTGTATCTACGTCAAATCGGCGGACCTGCGCTATCAGTACGTCAATCGGAAGACCGTCCAGAGCATCGGGTTGCCGGTCGACTCGATCCTCGGCAAGACCGACTTCGACCTCTTCGACGCGAACATGGCGGCGGATCTGCGCTTCAACGACCAGCGGGTGTTGCAGCAAGGGGAGAAGGTGGTGGCCGAAGAGGGCCACGTGCTGGCCACGGGCGACACCATCCGTACTTATCTGTCGATCAAGCTGCCGCTGCATGCCGCCGACGGCTCGATTCGTGCGCTCTGCGGTATCTCCACCGACGTCACCGAGTATCGTGACATCCAGGAGAGCAAGTACCGCCTGACCTATTACGATCCCCTGACCGGCCTCCCCAATCGCCGTCTGTTGCTGGACCGCCTCGGCATGGTCGTCAAGGGCACGCGTCGCAGCGAGCGCTATGCGGCGTTGCTGTTCATCGATCTGGACGATTTCAAGGTCGTCAACGAGACCCAGGGACTGTACAGCGGAGACCGGCTGCTGAGTCGGGTGGCCCGATGCCTCGAGGAAGTGGTGCGGGAGAGCGATACCCTGGCGCGCCTGGGGGCGGATGAGTTCGTCCTGCTCATTCACGACCTGGGGCTCGACGTGGAGCAGGCCGCTCATGCCGCCGAGCGTGTGGGCGAGAAGCTGCTGGGCCAAATCGTGAACGCCCGGGGCGAGGACGGCCAACTGCCGGTGCTGCCCATCACCGCCAGCATCGGCATCACGCTGTTCGCCGACGGTGACGCCAACGTCGAGGCGGCCATGCGACAGGCGGACATCGCCCTGCAGCAGGCCAAGGCGGCAGGCGGGAATACGCTGCGCTTCTTCAATGCCGAGATGCAGGCCGACGTGATGGAGCGGGTATCGCTCGAGGCCGACCTGCACCAGGCACTGGCACGCGATGAGCTGTGTCTGCACTATCAGGTTCAGGTCGACAGCCACGCCAGCGTGGTCGGTGTCGAGGCCCTGATTCGCTGGAACCATCCCAAGCGCGGCCTGGTCCCACCGATGCTCTTCATCCCCCTGGCGGAAAAGAACCGGCTGATTCTGCCGATCGGCTACTGGGTGCTCGAAACGGCTTGCCGGCAGTTGGCCGAGTGGGGCAAGGAGCGCGACAAGGAGGGCCTCTACATTGCGGTCAACGTCAGCTCGGTTCAATTCCACCAGACCGACTTCGTGACTCGCGTGCAGCACGCACTGGAGATGACCGGTGCCGATCCGGCCCGCCTGGTGCTGGAGGTTACCGAGAGTCTGCTGATGGAGGATCCGCAGTGGGTGCGTGAGATCATGCTGCGCCTCAGCAAGCTCGGCATTCGTTTCGCCCTGGACGATTTCGGCACCGGCTTCTCATCGCTCAACTATCTGAAGCGCCTGCCCCTGCATGGCTTGAAGATCGACAAGTCGTTCGTCAACGGCGTGCTCGAAGACCCGGTGGACGCCGCCATCGTCAATACCACCATCACGCTGGCGGAGAGCCTCGGCCTGGAAGTCACGGCGGAGGGGGTCGAAAGCGAAGCTCAGCATCGCTGGTTGCTCGAACAGGGCTGCCAGGTGTTTCAGGGCTACTATTTCGGCCGCCCGCAGGCCAGGGAGAACCTCAAGCTGAAAGTGGCCGAGAGCTTCATCCCCACCTGAGGGGGGAAAGCGTTACGCTGTGTTTCCTCCTTTTCCTGTTGTTGCTGGGTTAAGCTGGTGCCTACGTGTTGCCGGAGGCATCGTTTCCTCTGCCATACCTACCACCACAACGGAGAGTTTCATGTCCTTACGACCCTGGGTTGCCGCTGCCGTGCTGATGTTCCCGCTGACGGCGCTGGCCGATACGCCCAACATCGTGCCGGGCCAGTGGCAGTTCACCAGCACCACTTCCGTCAAGGGCGACGTGCCGATTCCCGATCAGACGGAGAGTCATCAGGAGTGCATCGTTCAGGGCGATCTCGACGATGCCGACTTCCAGTTCCTCGAAGTCGAGGAGGGCTGCGAGCTGCTCGAGCACAACGTCTCCGTCGATGGCGTCGATTACCGCATGATCTGTCGCGCCGAGGGCGGCGAGGCCAACATCGACGGCCGCATGGACTTCCTGGGAGAGCGGGTCGAGGGTAGCGTAAACATCGACACCGAATCGCCCATGGGGCAGATGCGTCTCGAAACCGCCATCGAGGGCGAACGTCTCGGCGAGTGCTGAGCGCACGTCTCGCTGACGACGCGTGAGGGCCACCCATAGGGTGGCCCTCATCGTTTTCAGTTTCGGCTCAGCAGGTTCCGGCTCAGGGAAGGGGTGTCAGCGCCGGTTGACGGGGACCTCGTCCATCTCGGTTTCCAGGCGTCGCTTCACGTCGCCGGGGGAGCCGGTATGGCGTGCCAGCAGGTCGTAGGCCACCGGTACCACGAACAGCGTGAAGAAGGTGGCGGCGGCCACCCCGGCCATGATCACCGTACCGATCACCATGCGCGATTCGGCGCCGGCGCCGGTGGAGACAATCAGCGGGATGGCGCCGGCCATGGTGGTCACCGCCGTCATCAGGATCGGGCGCAGACGTGTCACGGCGGCATCGAGCAGGGCGTCGCGGAAGGCCAGGCCCTGATCGCGCAGCTGATTGGCGAACTCGACGATGAGAATGCCGTTCTTGGCCGCCAGGCCGATCAGCATGACCAGTCCCACCTGACTGTAGATGTTGAGCGACTGTCCGGTCAGCAACAGGCCGAGCAGGGCGCCGCTCATGGCCAGTGGCACGGTGAGCATGATCACGAAGGGGTGCACGAAGCTCTCGAACTGGGCCGCCAGCACCAGGAATACCACCAGCGCTCCCAGCACCAGCAGGAAGGTGGTGGCGCCGCTGGCCTCGCGATAGTCGCGCGAGGGGCCGGCCACGTTGGTCTGGGCTTCGGGCGGGAGAATCTCGTTGGCCGTCTGCTCCAGGTACTCCAGCGCTTCGCCCAGCGGGTAGCCATCCACCAGATTGGCTTCGATGGTGATGGAGCGTATGCGGTTGAAGCGGTTGAGGGTGCTGGCGCCCGCGTAGTCGGTCAGAGTCACCAGGCTGGCCAGCGGAATCAGCTCGCCCGAGCGCGCCGAGCGCACCTGGATGTTGTCCAGCGCCCGGGGGCTGTTCTGCCGCGCCCGGTCGCCCTCGAGGATGACGTCGTACTCCTCGCCGTCGTCCACGTAGCGCGTCACGTTGCGTCCGCCCAGCAGCACCTCCAGGGTACGGCCGATCTCGGTCACCGTGACCCCGAGCGAAGCCGCCCGCTCGTAGTCGATGTCCACGCGTAGCTGCGGCTGGGTTTCGCGATAGTCGCTCTCCAGGCCCGCCAGGCGCGGGTTGTGCTCGCGAATGTGCTCGAACATCAGGTCGCGCCACTCGGCCAACTGCTCGTAGGTGCCGCCGCCCAGCACGAACTGCACCGGCTTCTGCACGCGCTGGCCGAAACCCTGCCGCATCACCGGGCTGGCCTGTATGCCGGGAAGATCGGCCAGCAGGGCGCGCACCTCGTCCATGATCTCCCAGGCGCTGCGGCGCTCTCCCCAGTCGGCCATGTTGATGATGGCGAAGCCGCCGTTGTAGTTCTCGATGTTGCCGAAGCCCCGCGGCGCGCGGATCACCACGCGCTCGAGCTCGCCCGAGTCCAGCAGCGGCTGCAGGCGCAGCTCGATCTCGTCCATGTAGTCCATCATGTAATCGAAGGTGGCGCCTTCGGGACCGTTGACCAGAATGATGAAGTTGCCGCGATCCTCCCGCGGGGTGTACTCGTTGGGCAGCTGCTCGGCCATCCACACGGTGGCCGCGATCAGCGCGACGAACACGGCCAGCACCGCCAGGCGTGCCTTGAGGACGATTTCGAGCAGTGCCCGATAGATGCGCTGCGACAATTCCAGCAGCCACTGCACGCCACGGGCCGCCAGGCTGTCGCCCATGTTGGGTTTGAGGATCTTCGAGGCCATCATCGGCGTGAGCGTCAGCGCCAGCAGGCTGGAGATTGCCACCGCCGCGGCCATGGTCAGGGCGAACTCGGAGAACAGGCGGCCCACGTTGCCTTGCAGGAAACTCAGCGGTACGAACACCGCGACCAGCACCAGGGTGGTGGCGATAACGGCAAAGGCGATCTGCCGGGTGCCGCGGAAGGCTGCCACCAGCGGCGTTTCGCCGTAGTCGTGCATGCGCCGGTTGATGTTCTCGAGCACCACGATGGCGTCGTCGACGATCAGGCCGATGGCCAGCACCAGGGCCAGCAGGGTGAGCAGGTTGATCGAGAACCCCATGGCGGCTAGCGCGATGAACGAGCCGATGATGGCGATGGGCACCGTCACCGCCGGCACCAGGGTGGTACGCACGTTGCCGAGGAACATGAAGATGACCACCACCACCAGCCCCATGGCGATGAACAGCGTGATCACCACCTGCTCGATGGCCCCGGCGACGAACACCGAGGCATCGAAGTTGAGGCTCATCTGCATGCCTTCGGGCAGGGTGGCCTGTAGCCGCTCCATCTCCGCCTGGACCCCCTGGGAGAGCTCCAGCACGTTGGCGGTGGACTGCATCATGATGCCGAGCCCCACCATCGGCACGCCGTTGGCGCGGAACACCGAGCGGTCGTCCACCGAGCCCACCTCGACCCGGGCCACGTCGCCCAGGCGTATCAGGTAGCCGTCGCTGCCCTGGCCGATGGCCAGGCGGCGAAAGTCTGCCGCCTCGGCGAAGCTGCGCGGCAGCCGCACGATGAACTGCCGCTCGCGGGACTCGATGGAGCCGGCCGGCAGCTCCACGTTCTCGGCGCGCAGGGCGTTCTCCACGTCGCTCACCGTCAGGTTGCGTGCCGCCAGAGCGTTGCGGTCGAGCCATACGCGCATGGCGTAGTCGCGGCCGCCGCCCAGCCGCACCCGGGCCACGCCGGGCTGCACCGAGAGGCGATCGACCAGGTAGCGGTTGGCGTAGTCGGTCAGCTCCGGCATGGAGTAGCCCTCGCCGGAGAGGCTCAGCCACACCACGATCTCTTCGCTGGAATCGGCCTTCTGCACCTCGGGCGGGTCGGCGTCGTCGGGCAGGTTGCGCTGGGCGCCGGCAATGCGGTCACGCACGTCGTTGGCCGCGGCGTCGATGTCCATGCCCAGATTGAATTCGATGTTGATGCGCGAGCGGCCGTCCTCGCTGGAAGAGGTCACCACCTCGATGCCTTCGATCCCGGCAATCCGATCCTCGAGCACCTGGGTGATGCGCGACTCGACCACGTTGGCTGCCGCCCCGGGGTAGCGCGTGTCGATACTCACCACCGGTGGGTCGATGGCCGGGTACTCCTGCAGCGACAGCCGCTCCAGCGAGAGCAGGCCGAAGGCGACGATCAGCAGGGCCAGCACCGTGGCCAGGACCGGCCGCTGTACGGAGATGTCGGAGAGGCGCATCAGGCGTCTCCCTCGTCGCGATGCGCCTCGAGAATCTCGCGAATGGACATCTCGTCGTCGGCGATGCCGAGCAGTTGCACACGATCGCCCTCCCGGGCGCGCTGCACGCCATGAGAGACGATCAAGTCATCAGGCTCCAACCCTTCGAGAATCTCGGCCTGGCCGATACGGCGCTCGCCGACGCGCACCTCGCGCCGCTCCACGCGGTTCTCGTCGGCCTCGTCGATCACCAGCACATACTGCCGGTCGCCGCTGGGAATAAGTGCCGACTCGGGTACCACCACGGCCTGGCGCGGGCTGCGCTGCAGGATCACTTCCATCAGCATGCCCGGGCGCAGGCGCAGCTCGGGGTTGTCGATCTCGGCACGTATCGTCACGCTGCGGCTCACGGGGTCGACCCGCGAGCCGATGCTGCTCACTTCGCCCTCGAACAGTTCGTCGGGGAAGGCCACGCTGCGGGCGGAGAGCGGCAGGCCGGGCTCTAGGATCGCCAGATAGAGCTCCGGCACACTGAAGTCGAGCTTCATCACGTCGAGCTTGTCCAGGGTCACCAGCTCGGTACCGGGGGTGACCAGGCTGCCGACGCTGATGTTGCGAAAGCCGACCACGCCGTCGAAGGGCGCGCGCAGGCGGTAGTTGGTCAGTCGCGCTTCCAGCCCCTGAATCTCGGCCTCCACCTGGCGCAGCCGTGCCTGGCTGTCTTCCACGTCGGCCCGTGGCGCCATGTTGCGGTTCTGCAGCTGGGTCAGGCGGTCCACCGCGCTGCGACGCTCGTCGCGCAGGGCCTGCGCGGCGCGCAGTTGGGCCTGCTCTTCACCATCCTCCAGGCGGATCAGCATCCGGCCGGCCTCCACCGCTTCGCCATCACGGAAGTTCAGCTCGGCGACCAGCTCGGTCACTGTGGCCGAGAGCGTCACGCTCTCGTCGGCGCGCAGCGTACCCAGCGCCTCCAGCGGGTCGGACCAGGGCTGCAGTGCGGCGCGGGCACCGATCACGGCGGTGCGGTCCTGAGCTGCCAGGGGTAGCGAGACGGCCAGCAGCAGGCAGAGCGGGGCCAGCCAGCGGCAGGCTCCGGAAAAAGAAGTGCGCGATGTGGTCATGGGTGGCTCTTGTCGTGGTTTTCGGGTCGCGACGGAAGCCAACTCCTTTGGCTTCTGAAAGCACTGAACGAACTGGCGAGCTAGACGAAGCGCAACGCAGCGATTCGTTGGCGTAGCCAATGAGTGCAGAGCTTCCTTAACAGGCTACTCATATTGGCACCAACCAATATGACAACAAAATCGCAATATCCTCTCTACTTCCACGCTTGGATTGTACAGGTCTTGCATAGCTTTTGCCTCCTGTGCCGTTTCGTGCCTGCCCGCCGGTTCTGCAAGATTCTCCAAGCGTAACCGCTTTGTAACGGCGATGCTGAGTCACGTGAGCCGGGGCAAAGGCGCCGGACTCCGACAGCAGCAAGCTTGGATGACAAACCTGAAATGGGAGAAAGACCATGAGCAAGCTGATGCAGGGTGTCGTGCGCTTCTGGCGCGAAGAAGAGGGAACCGAGGTGGTGGAGTGGGCGATGTTAGCTGCCCTACTTGTTACTGTGGGTACGGTAATTATGGTCACTATCGGTGGAGCGGCAAGTGCAAGATTGACTGCACTTGCTACCATGCTGACGGGTTAGAATTTTTCGAAATTATAAAAATTTGCCGAAAGGGAATTCGGCAATTAGTTGATGTTTATTTAACTCATTTAGGAAGTGATATGTTAAATGTCATGATCCTCATGTTGGTGTGCTGTGCGGTAGCTTACGATTTGCGCACTCGCCGCATCCCCAACACCCTTATTCTGGCCGGGGCCGCCGTGGGGTTTCTGCTGCAGGGTTGGGCAGCGGGAGCCGGCGGTGTCCTGGCCGCCATCTATGGCCTATTGGTCGGATTGGCCATTCTACTGCCGGGTTACCTGATGGGATTTACCGGCGCCGGGGATGCCAAGCTGATGGCGGCGATAGGTACCTTTCTCGGTCCTGTTGGTGTGCTTCAAGCAGCGCTTATCAGTATTTTCGTTGGTGGCGTTATCGCCTTAGGCTTTGCTTTAAGTGCACTGATTAACCGTCAGTCGATCTCTCCATGGGAGCGCTACTCCCTCATGATGCGCACCCTGGTGGCCACCGGAAGGCCGCTCTATATTCCGCCCGTCGAGGGTGAAGTGATGGGTAAGAAATTCCCCTTTGCCGTTTCCATTGCCCTAGGTACCACTGCCTGGGTCGTCTGGCAGTGATCGCTGGTTTAAGCGGTAATCGAATAGAGGAGCGACGGCATGGATACGAAAATTGACATTGCAGGCAGCGAAGATGCCGCCGATGCCCTGCCGCCGCGCCCTGCCAGCGTCGAGGAGACCGGGCTCACGCCGCTCTACCTGATGGACCTGCTCTCCAAGCAGCTGCTCGAACAGGGCGTGCTCGATCTGCACCAGCTCAGCCGCAGCGCAGCCCTGGCCGGCAGCGTGGTGGAGACGCTATGCCACCTGTTGCGCCGGGAGGGGCGCGCCGAGGTGCGCGGCCAAGGCGAGAGCGGCGCACTGCGCTTCGGCCTTACCGAACTGGGTCGTGCCGCTGCAATAGAGGCGCTGATCCGCGACGGCTATGCCGGGCCGGCACCGGTGCCGCTGGAACGCTACACCACCCTGGTACGGGCCCAGGCCCTGAGCGACGTGGGCGTCTCCCGCGACGAAGTGCGCCAGGCCTTCGCCGATACCGTGATCGACCCGATGCTGCTCGATCAGCTCGGCCCGGGGCTGCACTCCGGTAGGGCGATGTTCATCCACGGCGAGCCGGGTACCGGCAAGAGCTACATGGCGCGTCGCCTGGTACGTCTGCTGCCCGGCGAGGTGCTGGTGCCCCACGCCATTCTGGCCGGCGGCAAGGCGGTGCGCTGCTTCGATCCCTCGGTGCACAGCCCGCTGGCGATGCCTGGAGCCGGGAACACCGGCGCGGCGCTGCTGCTGGCCGAAGGGCACGACCCGCGCTTCGTGCGCTGCCGGCGGCCCTGCGTGGTGACCGGGGGCGAGCTGACCATGGAGCGTCTGGAGGTCCAGTACGACCACGCGACCCACATTCATCAGGCGCCAGTCCAACTGCTGGCCAACAACGGCATGCTGGTGATCGACGATCTGGGCCGCCAGCGCATGGCGCCCATGGAACTGTTCAACCGCTGGATCGTGCCGCTGGAGGAGCGTCGCGACTTCCTGGCGCTGGCCAACGGCTACCACTTCAGCGTGCCCTTCGACGTGGCGCTGGTGTTCTCCACCAACCTGGACCCGCTGTCGCTGGCCGATGCCGCCTTCCTGCGCCGCATCGGCTACAAGATCCGCTTCGCCCCGCTGAGCCGCGAGGCCTACCGGGAGATCTGGGCCCGCCAGTGCCGGGAGAGCGGCATCGGCTTCGACCCGACCCTGGTCGATTTCGTCATCTATGAGCTGCATGCCCGTCTCGGCGTGCCGCTGCTGGCCTGCCACCCCCGCGACCTGCTGGGGCTGGCGGGGGACCACCTGCGCTACTGGGGCGGCGAATCCCTCGACCGCGAGGTGCTCGCCTGGGCCTGGCAGACCTACTTCGGAGACTTCACGAGCGATGACCGCACAGGCGGTGACGCCCACACGAGCGGGAGGACCGCGTCATGAAGAAGAAAGGCATTGTCACGATGTTCTGCGTCTCGCTGCTGATGGCCGGCGGTGCAGCGCTGATCGCCATGAGTTGGATGCAGGAACAGAACCAGGAGCGCGATGCCCTGACCGAGGCCGGTCAGGTAGTGGTGGCGGCGCTGCAGATTCCCTTCGGCACCACGGTGCAGGCCAGCGACCTGCGGGTCATGCGGTTGCCGCCGGAGTCGGTGCCGCCGGGCAGCTTCGACGACATCGAGCGCGTAGTGGGGCGGATCAGCAACCAGGTGATCTACGCCGGCGAGATTTTGCATGAAGGGCGTGTGGCCGAGCACCTGGGCGGAAGCGCCCTGGCGGCGCTGCTCGACCCCGGCAAACGGGCCATGAGCGTGCGGGTCGACGACGTGGTCGGGGTGGCCGGGTTCCTGCTGCCGGGCAATCGGGTCGACGTGGTCTCCTCCCGCAACAACGGCAACGGCACTCGCAACAGCGTGGAGTCGAGAACCGTGCTGCAGAACCTCAAGGTGCTGGCGGTGGACCAGATCGCCTCCCAGGAGCGCGACGGCCCGGTGATCGTGCGGGCGGTGACCCTCGAGGTGGACCCCACCCAGGCGGAGACCCTGGTCAAGGCCACCCAGGAAGGCAAGGTGCAGCTGACCCTGCGCAATCCGTTGGACCAGGAAGAGAAACCCGACCTGCTGGCGGCCCAGCGCGAACTGCTCAACGTCGAGCCGCCGCGCGCAAGCTATGCGCCGCCGCCACCGCGTGCGGCCCCTGCGGCTCAGCCGCAGCGCCAGGTAATGGTGATTCGCGGCACCGAGGCCAGCACCGTGAACGTGCGCAACTGAAACGCAGGGAGCGCAGCAATCCGGGCTGGCGCCGGGTCGGCCGAAGCCTATCAGAACAGGCAGGGGAGAAGCGTCATGAGCATACAAGGCGAGGGGTGGGGAGCGGCGGTGCGGAAGGGAGCGGCGCACACGAGAACGGCATGGCGGGAAATGGCATGGAAGGGGTGGGCGCTGGCGGCGTGCGCCGCCCTGGCCCTGAGCTGGGCGACAGCGCTACAGGCCCAGGAGAGCACGCGTAGCGTCGCCATGCCGGTGGAGGGGCGCACGGTGTCGGTGGCGGTGGAGTTGAACAAGGCCCAGGTGCTGCAGTTCCCCCGCGCGGTGCGGGTGGTGTCGGTGGGCAATCCCGAGATCGCCGACCTGGTGGTGATGGGCTCGCGTCAGCTCTACGTGCTGGGCAAGTCCACCGGAACCACCAACGTGGTGCTGTGGGATCAGTCGGAAAACATCCAGGGCACCCTCAACGTCACCGTGACCCACGATCTTGAAGCGCTGAAGGGCCATTTGCACGCGCTGCTACCGGACGAGAACATCCAGGTGCGCTCGGCCCAGGACAGCATCGTGCTCAGCGGCGAGGTCTCCAGCGCCGAGCGGCTGGATACCGCGCTGCGGCTGGCCATGCGTTTCGCCGGTGGCGGGGAGGATGCAGTGCTCAACCTGATGCAGGTGGGCGGGGCCAACCAGGTGATGCTGGACGTCAAGGTGGCGGAGGTCTCCCGTTCGCTGATCAAGCGGCTGGAGGCCAACTTCAACGTCTTCAACGTCGGCTCGTCGGCGCTCAGCTTGGGGGCGGTCAGCGGTGGAGCCACCTTCCCCGATGCCATCTTCCAGGGGCCGGGCGGGGATTTCCGTCTGCCGGTGTTCCAGAACGGCACGCGAACTCCGCTGGGGCCGATGGTGCGGGAGTTCTCCCCCGCAGTGGCCAGCATCGAGGACACCGGTATCTTCGCCAGCTACCAGCGCAGCGACTACCTGCTCAACCTGGTGCTGGACGCGGCCAGCCGCGAGGGCGTGGCCAAGATCCTCGCCGAGCCCAATCTCACCACCCTCACCGGGCAGCAGGCCCAGTTCCTGGCCGGCGGCGAATTTCCCATTCCGGTGCCCCAGGGCAACGGCCAGGTGGCCATCGAGCACAAGGAGTTCGGCGTCGGCCTGAGCTTCCTGCCGGTGGTGCTGGATTCCGGCTCGATCAACCTGCAGGTCAACGTATCCGTCTCCGACCTGGTGCCGGCCAACAGCCTGCGGGTCGGGGTGGGCGATCAGGTATCGGCGCAGTTCTTCGTACCGGCACTGGTCAAGCGTAGCGCCAGTTCCAGCCTGGAGCTGGCCTCGGGCCAGACCATCGCCATCGCCGGCATGCTCAACGAGAGCCTGCGCGAGAACGTCTCCAAGTTCCCCGGCCTCGGCGACCTGCCGGTACTGGGCGCACTGTTCCGCAGCCAGGAGTTCATCAAGGAGCAGACCGAACTGGTGATCTTCGTCACCCCACGGCTGGCGCGCTCCTTCGCGCCTGAGCAGGTGCGGCTGCCCACCGGTTCGTTCGTGGCGCCCAGCGACCTGGAGTTCTATCTGCTCGGTCGCTTCCAGGCCCGTGACGAAGACGGCGGCTCGCGGCCCCGCCCCAGCAGCCTGGATCTGGAACTGATGTCGAGCCGCCGTGCGGGCGGCACCGAGGGCCGCTTCGGCCATGACCTGTGAACCGAACGCCACGACGGAGGTGTCCGCCATGTTCCCACTGAATCCTTTTGCCGGCCTCGGCCATGCCACGCATCGCCCGCTCGCCCGTGGCATCCGGCTGGCAGCCCTTGCCACCGCCGTGGGGCTGGCGGGCTGCGCGGCCCAGCCCGGCGCCGATCTGCCGCCCTTCGGCGACACGGTGCAGCACACCAAGCGGTTGCAGACCTACGAACCCGGTGATGACGCACCGGCCCTGGGGGGCGCCAAGGCGGCCGAGTCGATGCGCAACTACCGCAGCGGCGGGGCGGGGCAGCAGTCGCTGCCCATGAGCTCCAGTTCGCTGCCTTGAGCGTTTGCCGGGCGCAAGGCGCACAGCGAGCGGAAACGCAAACAACGGTGCCGGTCGGGCGACCGCCGGCAAACCAAGGCTGACGACCAACGGGTATTCGCCATGCTGACACGGCTCGAGATACGGCTGGTGGGGCGCTCCAGGGCAGACATGGAGGCGCTGGAAGCGCTGCTGCGCAGCCAGGGTGGCATCGACGTCACCCTACGGCAGCTGATCAACGGAAACGTCGATCCGCTGGAGGACGTAGAGACGCTGCCCGACGCGCTGGTGCTGATGGTGGGAGAGTGCTGGGAGGCGGAGCTGCTGGCGCTGTGCGAGCGTCCCGTCGGCGAGCGCCCACCGCTGCTGGTGGTCGGCCCCAAGGGCAACGTGGAGCTGATTCGGTTGGCCATGCGTGCCGGTGCCCGGGACTACTTCTCTCCGCCCATCGACGACGGCGAGATCGGCCGCTTCCTGCGTGAGATCGTCCGCGACCGCCGCGAAGAGCAGGCACTGCCGGCGGCAAGCCTGACCGCAGTGATCAATGCCAAAGGCGGCTCCGGCGCCAGCCTGGTGGCGGCCAACCTGGCCCATCGGCTGGCGGTGGAGGGCAAGGAGTGCGCCCTGGTCGACATGGACGTGCAGTTCGGCTCGCTGCCGCTTTATTTCAACCTGACCCCCGACCACGGGCTGGTCCAGGCGCTGGACGCCGCCGACAGCCTCGACAGCCTGGCCATGTCGGCCTATGTCCAGCAGCACGAGAGCGGCCTGGGCCTGCTGGCCTCGTCGCCGGAAGACCGCGTGAGTCTCGCCGAGGTGCCGGAGATCCGGGTCGAGCAACTGCTGCACGTACTGGGCCAGGATCATGAAGAGGTGGTCGTCGATCTGCCGCGCTGGATCAACGGTGCCACCGCCTGCGTGCTCGAGCGCGCCGACCGCGTGCTGATGGTGATGCAGCAGAGCGTGGCGCACCTGCACGACGCCCAGCGCCTGCGCGACATCCTGATTCACGAGCTCGGATTGCCGCCTGCGCGCCTGACTGTGGTGGTCAACCGCTACGACAAACGCAACGAGGTGTCGTTGGGTGCCATCGGCGATGCCCTGCCGCGGCTGCCGATCCATACCCTGCCCAACGACTACCGTCATGCCAGCCAGAGCATCAACGTCGGCAGCCCGTTGATCGATCTGGCCCGCAAGGCACCGCTGACACGCGCCATCAAGGCGCTGGCGCTTGCCTTGACGACACCGCGCGAGCCGCCGGCGCCTGCCCGGCGCTGGTCCCTGCGGCTGTGGAATCGCACGCAACACTGACCCTTGCTGACGTCCGGGAGGCGGCCATGAACTTTCGCGAACGCATGACCAATGGAGATGAGGAGCGTGGCTGGGGCGGCCGCGGGCTGGCGGGCGTGAGCCTGTCGCCCCCAGAGCAGGAGTGCAAGCAGCGGCTGTTCCGTCAGTTGGTCAAGGTGATGGACCTGGCGCTGCTCAGCAGTCTGGAGGAGCGCGAGGCTCGCAGCCAGGTGCAGCAGGTGTGCGAGGCCTTGATGAGCAAGGAGTCGCTGCCGTTCAACGCGGCCGTACGCCAGCGCATCGTCAGCGAGCTGCAGGACGAGGTGCTGGGCCTGGGGCCGCTGGAGACGCTGCTGGCCGACAAGACGGTCTCAGACATCCTGGTCAACGGCACCAACCCGATCTACGTGGAGCGCCGCGGCAAGCTGGAACAGACCCGGCTGCGCTTCGACAGCGACCAGCATCTGATGACCATCATCGACCGTATCGTGTCCAGCGTCGGGCGGCGTGTCGACGAGTCCTCGCCGATGGTCGATGCACGGCTCAAGGACGGCTCGCGGGTCAACGCGGTGATTCCGCCGCTGGCCATCGACGGGCCGATGCTGTCGATCCGGCGCTTCGCCGTGGACCGTCTCACCGCCGAGAATCTGATCGCCCATGGCAGCCTCTCGCCGGTCATCGCCCAACTGCTGGAAAAAGTGGTCAAGGCGCGGCTCAACGTGCTGGTCTCGGGCGGTACCGGCGCCGGCAAGACCACGCTGCTCAACGTGCTGTCGGGTTTCATTCCGGCCGATGAGCGTATCGTCACCATCGAGGACTCCGCCGAGCTGCAGCTGCAGCAGCCCCACGTCGGTCGGCTGGAAACGCGTCCGCCCAACATCGAGGGGCGTGGCGAGGTGACCCAGCGTGATCTGGTGCGCAACAGTCTGCGCATGCGACCCGACCGCATCATCGTCGGCGAGGTGCGTGGCGGTGAGGCCTTCGACATGCTGCAAGCGATGAATACCGGTCACGACGGCTCGTTGACCACCATTCACGCCAATACCCCCCGCGACGCCCTGACCCGGATCGAGAACATGGTGGCGATGAGCGGCTACCAGCTGCCGCCTCGTGCGCTGCGCTCGCAGATCTCCTCGGCCATCGATCTGGTGGTCCAGGTGGAGCGCCAGGAGGACGGCGTGCGGCGCCTGGTCAGCGTGCAGGAGGTCAACGGCCAGGAGGGCGAGATCATCACCATGTCGGAGCTGTTCCGCTTCGAGCGCGAAGGCATCGACGAGCATGGCCGGGTAGTGGGGCGCTTCATGGCCACCGGCGTGGTGCCGGGCTTCTACGATCATCTCAAGCGTCGCGGCCTGGATCCTGGGCTGGAGGTGTTCCAGGTGGGGGGAGGCCAGCGGTCATGGGTCTGAACGTCAACCTCTCCGACGAGGCGATCTTCATCGGCATGATCTTCATTGCCGCCTTCCTGCTGATGCAGAGCTTCCTGGTGCCGACGTTCGGCGAGAACCGCAAGGCGCAGAAGCGGCTGAAGAAGCGCCTGCATGCCATTTCGGCCAGCGCCGATCACGGCAAGGCCTCGCTGGTGCGGCGCAAGTACCTGCGCCAGCTGTCTCCGCTGGAGCGGGCGCTGGAGGCGCTGCCCGGCATGGCCCGGGTCGAGCGGCTGGTCGAGCAGGCGGGGCGCGAGACTCCGGCCTACCGGGTGGTGCTGCAGAGCCTGGGACTGGGCGGCATGTGCGGCACGGTCGGCTTCCTGCTGCTGCCGCAACCCCTGCTCGGCGTGCTGTTGGGGGTGGGCGTGGCGACGCTGCCGTTCATGCACCTGCAGCGCCTGCGCAGCCAGCGCCTGGCGCGTTTCGAAGAGCAGTTGCCCGACGCCCTGATCATCATGGCTCGCGCCCTGCGTGCGGGGCATCCCTTCAGCGACGCCATGCACCTGGTAGCGGAGGAGATGGCCGATCCCATCGCCGGCGAGTTCCGTACCACCTTCATGGAGATCAACTACGGCGGCGAGGTGCGTACCGCCATGCTGGGCATGCTGGAACGGGTGCCGAGCGTGACCGTGATGGTCTTCACCACCTCGGTGCTGATCCAGAAGGAGAGCGGCGGCAACCTTGCCGAACTGCTCGACGGTCTGGCCGCGGTGGTGCGCGACCGCTTCCGCTTCCAGCGCAAGGTACGCACGCTTTCTGCCCAGGGGCGCATGGCGGCCTGGATCCTGTCGCTGCTGCCGTTCGCCCTGGCCGGTGTGCTCACTCTGGTGTCGCCGAACTTCTTGCCCATGCTCACCCAGGACCCCGTGGGGCGGCAGATGATCGCGGCGTCATTCTTCATGATCGTGGTCGGCATCCTGTGGATGCGCCGTATCGTGCGTATCGACGTATGAGGAGGAAGCCCGCATGAACGTTTCAACCGCTTGGCTCGAAAGCGTCAGTGGCCTGCTGAAGGGCCCTCAGGCCATGCAGCTTGGCTTCGCCGCACTGCTGGGCATGGCCGTTTTCAGCCTGATGGTGGCGCTGGTGCTGCTGGTGATGGGACTGTCGGATCCGCTGCGGCGGCGGCTCAAGCATCTGGAAGCCAGCGCTGAGGTGGCCGGTGGGCATGGCAAGGCGGATGAGAGCGGGCTGGTCCAGTGGCTCGGGCCCATGGGCGAGAAACTGATTCCAGAAAAGGATGAGGTGCGCAGCCGGATCGCTACGGAGCTGCGCCATGCCGGCAAGCGCTCGCCATCGGCCGTCAGCCTGTTCTACGGCATACGCCTGCTGCTGACCGTGGTGCCGCCACTGCTGGTGCTGCTGCTGATCATCCCATTCGTGCGCCTGCCCCCGATGGTGGCGGTACTGCTGCTGATCATCCCGGCCATCCTCGGCTACCTGCTGCCGCGCTTCTGGCTGGAGCGGGCGATCAAGCTGCGCACTCAGCAACTGCGCCGCGGCCTGCCCGATGCCCTCGATCTGCTGGTGGTGTGCAGCGAGGCCGGCCTGGGGCTGGGCGCGGCGATTCAGCGGGTGGCCCGCGACCTGGAGGTGAGTCACCCGGAGCTGGCGGACGAGCTGCACCTGTTCGGCATGCAGACCCGTGCCGGGATGGACAACAAGACCGCACTGCGTGACCTGGAGGAGCGCACCGGGGTGGAGGACATCCGCGGCCTGGTGACCACGCTGCTGCAGAGCATGCGTTTCGGTACCAGCATCGCCATGACCCTGCGCCTGTTCGCCGTGGAGCTGCGCGACAAGCGCACCCAGGAGGCGGAGGAGAAAGCCGCCAAGGTCAGTACCAAAATGCTGTTTCCCTTGATCTTCTGTGTCTTTCCCAGCTTCTTCGTGGTGGCTTTGGGGCCGCCGCTGCTGGGTGCGGCGGCCGCCCTGGCGGGGCGCTGAGTCGGCCAATGTCATCAACGAGTGGGAGGGATTGTCATGAAAATCACTACACGATGCCGTGCGGCCTGCGCCGTTGCCACGCTGTCCCTGGCACTGGCCGGTTGCGCTGCCACCGGAGGGGGTATGTCCCAGGAGAGCGACGTCTACGGTGCGCTGGGCGCCGGTGGGTCGTCGGTCGCCTATGGTACCGCCTTCCCGGTGGGGTCTCCCGAGGAGGCCTACCGCAACGGCGAGGCCGCCCTGCGTGCCGGCGACGCCGATCGCGCGCTGTTCGAGTACCTGCGCGGGTTGCGCATGGAGCGGCGCCCCCAGGCCGAAGCGTTGTACCGGGTCGGCATCATCCACCACGGTCGCGGCAACCATGAACTGGCCGACATGGCCTATCGCTGGGTGCTGGAGATCGATCCGCGCCATCCCGGTGCCGGCACCGCGCTTGGCATCATCCTGATCCAGCAGCGCGACTATGACCAGGCCGAGCGGTTACTGGCGCCAATCGCGGCGCGGCGCGATGCACCCTGGCAGACCCACAACGCCCTGGGGGTTATCGCCGACATGCGCGCCGACCACGCCACGGCACAAGGCCACTATGCGCGGGCCCTGGAGACGAACCCGAGAACGCCGCTGGTGCTCAACAACCAGGGCTACTCACGCTACCTGGCCGGCGACCTGCCGGGGGCGCGTCAGGCACTGCGCCAGGCGCTCAACGCCAATCCCAACTATGACCTGGCCTGGCGCAACCTGGGGCTGGTGCACGCCCGCGAGGGCGACTACGACACCGCCATCGAGGCGGTGGCCAGAGGCGGCGACCGGGCCAAGGCCTACAACGACATCGGCTACATCTCGATGCTCGAGGGGCGCTATCAGGATGCCCTGGGCTTCTTCGAGGAAGCCATGCGGCTTTCGCCGGCCTACTACGTCACCGCCAGTGAGAACGCCCGCAGTCTGGATCAATTGATCCGTCGTAATGGAGGCGAGGTCATCAACTGATCGCCCGGGCAGCGTTCCGGCATCGTCATGACCGGAGCGCTTCCCGAGCAGGGAGGGCCAGGCATGAAAGCAATACGCTCGGCGCGCCGGCAGCGCGGCTCGGAGGTGGTGGAGTTCGCGATTTCGGCGGCACTGCTGTTCATCCTGCTGTTCGGCATCATCGAATTCAGCGTCGCGCTGTTCGACAAGGCAACGCTGACCAACGCCAGCCGCGAAGGAGCCAGAACCGGCATCCTGTTCCGGCCCGAACCGCGCGACAACGGGAACGAGAACGCCGCCATCGAACAGGCCATCCGCAACTATGCCGAACAGTACCTGATCTCGCTGGGCGGGCCGGCGAGCATGACCATCGACATCCAGCGCATCGACCGCAACGGCAACGGCCGCTTCGATTCCGGCGACGAGATCGTGGTCAGCGTCGACTACCCCTACCAGTTCCTGCTGCTGCCCGGTTTCATCGGTACCCTGGGCAACGTGCTCGAACTCAATGCCACCACCGTGATGAGGGCGGAATGAGATGAACGTTCGCAACGTAAGGCGCGGCCGTTACGGCTCGCCGCAGCGCCAGCGCGGGGTTTCCATCGTGCTGTTGGCCGTCGGTCTGTTCATGCTGCTGGCCTTCACTGCCCTGGCGGTGGATGGCAGCAATCTCTACGTGGCCAGAAACGAGCTGCACAACGCTGCCGATGCCGGCTCCCTGGCCGGCGCTCGGATGCTGTATACCGCCGATGGCAGCTCGGTCAATGCGGATGCCAACCAGATAGCCACCGATGCGGCCATGGCCAACGACAGCCAGAAGGAGGCAGTCGAGGTGTTGAGTGCGCTGCGTGGCCACTGGAGCTTCGCCACGCGCACTTTCACCCCCAATGACTCCCTCGATCCGGTGGATCTGTTCGGTCGTACCGCCGAGGATCTCGATAGCGACCCCAATTTCATCAACGCCGTGGAAGTGGTGACGGCCCGCCAGCAGAGCCAGGTGGCGGCCTTCTTTGGGCGTATCTTCGGCTTCGAGGGCTACGACGTGACGGCGCGCTCGGTGGCCTACATCGGCTTCGCCGGTAACCTGCGCCCGGAGGACGTGGACCAGCCCATCGCCTTGTGCCGACAGGCGCTGGTGGACCCTTCGGGCAACTACTCATGTAGCGTGGGCCGCTTCATCCCCGAGGGCGACCAGACCGGTGGCTGGACCAATTTCAAGCACAATCACAGCGGAGCATCCAGCGCCAGCGAGCTGAGGTCGTTGGTATGCGGCGATGGCAACCCCAATGAGCTGCGCTTCGGTGAGAACATCGCCACCAACAACGGTCAGGTCAACTCAGCCTTCGGCGATCTCTATGACTGCTGGGTGGAGAAGACTGGCAAGCAGAGCGTCTGGACCCTGACGCTGCCGGTGATCGACTGCGATTCGGGTGTTGCGCCGAGCAATCCGCTGATTGGTGCCGTGACCGTCAACATCGTATGGATGAACGATCAAGCCAACCAGATCGACCAGAGGGCGCCCCAACAAATGCAGCTGCCGCCGGAAAACAGCGGCGGCACCTCGCCAGGCACCTGGAGCCATAGCAGTACCAGCGGCGTGGATCGCTGGAACAGCTTCGTGAATACCTTCAACTTGCGCAAGGCCAATGGGAGCATGGCCCACTGGAACTCTCAGCCACAGCAGAGTGGCTGGCAGCAGAAGAGCATCTACTTCCTGCCCAGCTGCAGCTATCACGATCCCAAAGGTCAGACGGGGGGCGAGAACTTCGGCATTCTGGCGCAGATACCCGTCCTGGTGGATTAGTTGGTGGGGCAGTCACACTGGCGCCGGCGAGAGCCGGCGCCATCGTTTTCGCCTTGTTCTCCCGTGGCTCAGGGCGAGACTACCTGGGGGCAGGTTGAGTCTTGCAGTTGGTTGGTGCTGATCAAGGGGCGAGAGGCCGGGGTCAGCTTGTCGTACGGATTTATCGGCATCGGTTCCACTACAGCGGCGCTGGCGGGTGGCTGAAGGTGCAAGCGCTGACGGTAGTGTGTCGGCGTATGGCCGACATGCTTCTGAAAGGTTCGCGTGAAGTAGGAGAGATCGCGAAAGCCGACGCTGAAGCAGACATCGGTGATGGACGTGCGAGGATTGGCCAGCAATCGCTTGGCTTCGTCGATGCGCCGCTCGAGCAGGAATCCCTGGAAGGTGTTGCCGGTGAGCTTGCGAAACAGTCGGCTGAGTTGAAACGAGGTGATACCGCACTGCGCTGCCACTTCCGCCTGGGCCAGCTTCTGGTACAAATGCTGCTCGATATAGCTGATGGCCCGCTCCAATTGGATCTGCTGGCTGCTGGTCGTGCAGCAGCGCAAGCGCGCTTCGGGCGGAATCCTATTGACGACGGCGGTCGCCTGTTTACGTTCTTGCGAGCCGGGATTGAGCGATCGTAACTGAGCAAGGCTGGCCACCACGCCTATGAACCTGGCCAGGTCGACGGGCTGTACGAAGTAGTCCCAAACTCGAGTGCGAAAGGCCCACACCGCCAGGCTTTCCGAGTGTGCTTGGGTGATCATCAGCAGGGGCACCGAGGCCGCGTGCTGCTTGGCTTGTCTGAGATCGGTAAGGCCCTTCAGATCAGGGTAGTCATACTCGAAGCAGGCAACGATGGGGGGATTAGAGAGCAGAATCGGAAGCGGGTCCTGCTCTGCCCCGACGAACTCGATGCGATAACCCTTTTGCCTTAGTGCAACCACATAGTCTCTTTCTTCAGGCTCATTCAGTGTGCGTAATACGATGAGTACGTAGGCGTGAGCGGACATGAGCGGTGTCCCTCCTGAGTCCCTTGCGTATGTTACTTTATGTGTTTTAGTTCTTGAGGCCTACTTTGCTCTTGTTTATTAGTAATGTCGGCGTGTAACCTTTTGTGATGGGTTGTCTTAGCCAATGTAATAGATGGCGAGGAAATATCTGGGTGATATTTCTCAGGCTGAAGTATTACTTTTCTAGTCAATAAGACCGGCTCCGAGGAGCCGGTCTCGTGGGTCAGTCACTCTTCCACGCCGCCCATCTCTTCGATCAGTGCGGCGAAAGCATCGCGCTGCTCGTATAGGGTGTCGGTGAGTTCTTCCTCGTTCATGTACTGTACCGGCAGCAGCAAGCGCTCTTCGGTCACTTCGATGAAGCGCTCGTCCTGGGTGGCCGCCTCGAGGGCCTCGGCCAGCCGCTCGGCACGCTCATCGGATACGTCATGCGGCAGCACGGCCATCAGGATGTCGCCCGGTGTGATGTCGTAGCCGGCTTCCACCAGGGTGGGGGCATCGGGAAAGGCCACCAGGCGATCGGCAGCCAGGCTCAGCAACACCGGCATCTCGCCGCTGTCGGCATAGCCCGAGTGGGTGCCGCCGCTGTAGGCGAAATCGACGTCGCCGGAGAGAATCAGCGGTGCCATGCCGGCGCCGCCTTCGGTAGGCACGATGCGCAGATCGAGTCCTTCCTGTTCGGCAATATAGTCGATGATGAGCCGGTCCTGAGCGGTCTGGGTGGCATAGCTCACGCCAGGGTTCTCGCGCGCGTATTCCACCAGCTCCTCCCAGCTGTCGCCGAAGGGGCGATCCTCGCCGGTGACGAAGCCGGCCTGGGCCAGGGAGACCGCACCGACATAGCGGAAATCGTCCAGCTCATAGTCGGTCTCCATCGCCAGCGGGGCGAAGGTCAGCGGCGAGGAGGGGCCATAGAGGAAGGTATAGCCATCGTCGGTATTGTTGGTCAGGCGGGTCAGGGCCACTCCCATGCCGGCCCCGGGCTGGTTCACCACGTTGACCGGCTGGCCCAGTTCCTCTTCCAGTACGTTGGCCAATACCCGGCCCTGGATGTCGGTGCTGCCGCCCGCGCCGAAGCCGATCACCATGGTGAGCGGCTGGCTGGGAAAGTCGTCGGCATTTACGGCAGTTGCTCCTACGGCCAGCAGTGATGCCAGGGCAACGGAGCTGGTCAACAGTGCCTTCTTCGGATACGTCATCGTCAAGCCTCTAACTTATTGGAATGATGTTTCTTCTGTTGGCTCAGTAAACCTAGTACACTAACGAGGCGGCGATCCTCCCGCCGTGGGTTTGCCCGCTTACAGCTGCTAGAATGCGCAGCCTCGAAGTGGCAACCCGGTGGGCGACGCAGGTGAGCATGCAAGCGGATGTGGTGGTGATCGGCGCGGGCGCCGCCGGACTGATGTGTGCTCTCACGGCGGGCTACGCCGGGCGGCGTGTGCTGGTACTCGACCATGCCAACAAGCCGGGCAAGAAGATCCTCATGTCGGGCGGCGGGCGCTGCAACTTCACCAATCTGGCCACCGGCCCGGCCAACTTCTTCTCCGCCAATCCTCACTTCTGCATTTCGGCATTGAAGCGCTATCGCCCCGAGCATTTCGTCGAGCTGGTGGAGCGCCACGGCGTGGAGTACGTGGAGAAAGCGCCGGGCCAGCTGTTTTGTGCCCACTCGGCCAAGGATCTGCTCGGCGTGCTGCTCGCCGAGTGCGAGTGGGCCGGGGTGGAGTTGCGCTTGAAGACCACCGTGGAGCGCATCGAGAGGGCGGGTGAGGGCATGCGGCTCGCCACTTCTGCCGGCCGCATCGAAGCGGGCGCGGTGGTGATCGCCACGGGCGGGCTCTCGATTCCCACCATGGGTGCCACCGGTTTCGGCTATGACGTTGCCCGTCAATTCGGCCTCGACGTGACGCAGACGCGTCCGGCGCTGGTGCCGTTCACCTTGACCTCACAGTGGAAGGCGCGGGCGGCCGATCTGGCCGGGGTGAGCTGCGACGTGGCGGTGAGCGCGATACGTGAAGGCCAGCGCCTGGGGCCGGGGCGGCAGCGGTGCTATCGCGAGCCGATGCTGTTCACCCACCGCGGCCTCTCCGGTCCCGGCATGCTGCAAATCTCGAGCTACTGGCAGCCCGGCGACGAACTGGAGGTCGACCTGCTGCCAGGGTTCGACATTGCCGACGCACTGGCCGAGGCGCGCCAAGCGGCACCGCGACGTCAGCTCTCCACCTGGCTGGGCGAACGCCTGCCGCGCCGTCTGGCCCAGGCGCTGGTGGAGTGGCACGGCGAAGACCCCACCCTGGCCGAGCTCTCCAACTCCCGCATCGAGGCCTGGCAGGAGCGCCTGGGGGCCTGGCGGCTCAAGCCCGCAGGAACCGAGGGCTGGCGTACCGCCGAGGTGACCTTGGGCGGCGTGGACACCACGGCGATCTCATCGAAGGACTTCAGCGTCGAGGGGCTGCCGCAGCTGCGCTTCATCGGCGAAGTGCTCGACGTGACCGGCGAGCTCGGCGGTTACAACTTCCAGTGGGCCTGGGCCTCGGGCGTGGCTTGTGGCCAATCACTCTAGCGGTGCCGTCATCGCATCGGGTTCAGAGTCGAGCAGTATGCTGGCCCAGGGTCGATAGCGCAGCGAGAACACGGCGCTCGGATGGCAAGCGGGTGCCTCTGCGGGATGGTTTGGCTGTGCCTGGAAAGGGGCATCCGGCTCGCTGACCTGGACGAAGGCTTCGCGCACGATGCCGATGCGGCAGTCCAGGGCCTCGGCATAGGCCTGCCTGACCGGAAGAGGCAAGGCTTGGGTGCCGTGGCCATCCTGCCACCAGACCTGGATGCCGGCGTCTGTCAGCTCCCCCATCCAACTGGCGAAGACCTCGGGGGACAGGATGCCACCGCTGAAGGCGCTGATGTGCAGCGGCCGGTCGAGGTATGAGGCTAGCGATTGCAACTGGGTTTCGAGCTCAGCCCGGGTTGCCGGATTCTCGAACAGATAGTCGTCCAGCTCCAGTGGCATGTACCAGCCTGCTACTTCGAGCCCCCACGCTCCAAGAGCCTCATGCTGTTCCAGGGCGTGGCTCGACTGTAGATACCAGTAGCTGGCGAAGCGCCGGTCATCCGGGAGTATGCGATAGTACTCGGGGTCGTAGCGCAGGCCCAATATCAACTCCAATCCTTCACGCTGGGCGGCATGCAAGGCCGCCGCCAGCCAGCCATTGCGACCGCCGAAGTCGTCATCGCCGTGGCGTGTCCACTGTACGATCAGGGTATCCACGCCGTGATCAACCGTACTGCGCCATAGGGCTTGCCACTCGCTCTCGCTGAGGGTGGCGTCGCTGTTGTGCGGCTGGTAGAAAAGGCGCTCATCGGCGTGTGTCGACAGTGCCAGCAGCAGAACCAGTATCACGGGCGTTGATCGCATCAGAAATTGATCTCCAGGCCGGCCATGACGCCGTCTTCGTTACGGTGCAGTTCGCCGCCAAGCGATTGTTGATATTCGAGACGCAGGGTGACATTGCCGCGGTAGGCATTGTAGCGGTCCTCATCGAACCAGCGCTGCCAGCGCAGCCCTATCCCGGCACGGGTATCGTGCTGCCACCCCTCGGTCTCGCTGGCGCTGGCTTGCGCCATTACGTAGGGCTTTAGCGTCTGCGCACTCTCCGTTGGCAATTTGTACGTCGGGCCATGGCGATAGCGGGCCAGGGCGCTCTTGTTGCCCGAGCGTGTCCACCAGGCAAGATCGGTGTATAGCGAACGCTCCTGCCAGCGCGTCTCGTCGACGCGCCAGTCGTTGCGGTACTCGCCCTGGTCGAAGAAGCTGGCCGTCATGCGCAACAGCGGTTCGGTCAATGTCTCGCTCTCGTCACCTCTCAGGCTTCGCTCGTGGAAGAGTTCGGCGCTGAGGTTGAGATTCTTCTCGGCAAGTGGCTTGATGCGCAACCCGATGCCGGTTCCGAGGCGATCGTCGCCATCCAATGAGCCGCCCTGCTGTAAACGCCCATAGAGGGCGAGTTCGCGTCCTTTACCTGCTTGCGCTTCATCCAAAAGATGATCCCAGAGCAGGCTGGTCGTCGTCTGACTCCCACCGGTTCGGTCATCCGCCGTTATGGCTGACGGCGATGTGGTGGCGGCCACTGAAACACGGCTGCGCCGCGACAGTGCCTCATGCTGGCGTCGCATTTCGTAGCGACGCTGTGCCAGCTGTGTGGGTGTCTCGTCTTCGACTTGCAGGGGGCGCTGTGTCAGATCGATGCCTTCACGTAACTGCAGGCGTGCCGCCGAGCTGTCGCCGGTTTCGGCATGGCGGGCGGCCAAGGCAATACGCAGCCGGTGGTCCTCCGGGTATGCCGCCAGGCTTTGTTCGAGCAGGGGCAGGGCGCGTTTCCGCTGTGCCTCGTCTTCGCTGGCGGCAAGCAGCAGGGCATGGTCGAGCCGGTAGACGGGGTTGTCGGGGGCCCGCTCGGCCGCCTCGGCCAGCCACGCGCTGGCCTGGGCCTTGTCGCCGAGTGCGCGAGCGGTAGCCGCCGCGGCGTAGAAGCGCTGCGCGCCGGGATCGTGTTCCAGGGCCCGATGCTGACGGTGCCAAGCCGCTTCCTCGTTGCCCAGGGAAAGTGCAATCTCGGCTCCCGTTTGCCAGTCTTCGCCCAACTGCGGTTCGCCTTGCACCCAGAAGCGCTCTGCCTGGTGCGGCTCACCGGCGGCCAGAGCGCTGCGGGAGGCGGCCATGGCGGCAGTCGCATCGAGCGACTCCGGTGTGTATGTCTGCCATATGGCATAGGCTGAAGGGGCATCACCAGCTGCATGCAGGGCATAGGCGAGTGGCAGTTGGCTATCCGTATCGCCCATGGCCATGGCCTGACGATAGTGCACCACCGCTTCTCCGGGTCTCTCCGGCATGGCGCAGACGCCCAGCGCGTGCCATTCGCCGGCTTGGGTTGGTCTGTCGCCGATGCTGCTGGTGACGAGATCGCAGGCGTCGTCGTTAGCCAGTCTCACGAGCAGATGCCGACGTGGCCCCTCCGCCAGCTGCGGCAGCAGGGTTTCGACGCGCTGTGGTGACCAGGTGAGGTCGGGGTTGGCATAGAGTGAGGCCAGGCGCGCCAGTGCGCTGTGTGGCAGGCTGGCGCCGTGTCTGTCGAATGCCGGCTCGAGGAGTGCCAGGGCACGGTCTGGCTGGTCCTGGTCGAGGGCCAGGAAGCTAGCCTGGTCGACTGCCCTCGGATCGCCATCAAGCTGGTACAGGCGCTCCCAGAGGTCAGCGGCCAGTACTGTCTCGCCCGCCTGCTGGGCCAGCTCGGCGCGCTGCCTCAAGACGAATGCTCCCTGCGGCTGTTCGGCCAGCCAGTGCCGTGCCCGCCGGGTATCGCCACGCGCTTGCCACAGATGTACCAGCAGCGCCTGGCGCTGAGTTTCGTAGGGGGCCTGGAGGGTAGTGCTCAGAAGCACATCCGTGGTTTTCAATTGCTGAGCCAGTGCCAGCCACTGCTTGGGGTCCTCTTCGGGGTGGCAGTCGGCGAGCTCCTGACGAGCCCGAGCGTTGCTGTGATTGGCCAGCCACTGAGCCCGGTCGAGACAAGGCATGCCGGTGTCACGACCGAGGGTGGCAAATAGCTCGAGATCGCGAGTCTCCCGGGCCAGTTCGAGCAGACTCGCCTGTTGTTCATCACTCAATGTTTGCATGTCGCCCAGTTCCAGCAGCCACTGCTTGGCGCGCTCATGCACATCGCCGGCAATGGCGCGCTGGCTGGCGATCAGGCGCATTTCACGGGCGTGCTCCGGGTCCGGGGCATCGGTGAGCATGGCATCGGCGATAGCCAGGTTGCCGGCGTCGAGGTGGGCGAGCAGCAAGCGCTGCCAATCATCACCGGTGAGCTGGCCGCGTCCGGCGAGAGGAGTCAGCTCACGTTCCACTCCAGGCCAATCTCCGAGCCGCTCGGCCAGGCTGGCGCGCCAGCGCCGTAGCGGCGCCTCCTCCGCAGCAGGATCGATGCCCTCGAGCCACGTTAGAGCCTCTGTGGTTCCCTCACGTCTTTCCAGTGCCTGTGCGTAAGCCAGCCAGAGTCTTGTATGTGTCTCCGCGCGGGCCTCGTCCAGCCATGCCTGAATACGTTCGCGGTCGGGCGGGTCGTGTGCGATCCAGGCCAGGCGCAGCTCCAGCAAGGCCTCAGCGTCATTTCCCTCAGGTAGGCGCAGAGCTTCCAGTTCGGCGGCTGCATGGCGATGCTGCTCGGTCAAGGCCTGAACCAGGAGTCGCCGCGCTTCCTGGTGGTGCGGCACTCGCTCCAGCAGATGACGCATGGTACGTTCCACCTCGCTCCAGTCGTCGCGCTCCGCCTCGCGATAACCGCGGTCGAGAAACGGATAGCTGCGAAATGTCTCGAAGTCGCTGAGCTCATCGGCGCTCAGGTCGGTCACGCTGGGCAATAGCAGTAGCCCAACAAGCAGCGAATATCTCATTGTTCTCCTTGCTGGCGCAGCACATCCATCGCTGCGGCCTGCTCCTTTTTCTGTGCTGCGATGGCCTCGTCCAGCGTGGCCTCGCTGATCAGCCCCTTCTGCAGCAGATGGCGGCCGAGGGAACCGCTTTCGGGATCGAAGTCGATCAGCGCCTGGTTCAGCACCTGGGCGGGCAGGTGGCCACGCTCCTGAATCAGCTCACCGAGCAGCAATTGGTGGCGGCAATAGGTCTCCATCAGTGCGTTTTCTTCGCCCTCACGTGCCGGGTCCGCGGTGCTTGAACACAGGGCTTGCGGCATCTCTTGATGCAAGTACCAGTAGCGCAGGCCGACCGTGACGCGTCCCTGGGGCACGATGCGATAGCCGACGTCGCGTCGGATCTGGCGGCGGATGGCGCCGAGCACCACGGGGCTGAGCGGATCCTCGCTGGCCAGCACCAACGCACCCTTCTCCAGCGCAATGGGGAGTATTGCGTAGCGCAGGGCGAGCTTGGCGGGCAGAAGGGCGATGACTTCCCGCTGCAGCGCGAACGGGTCGAGCACTTGCCAGGGCTGTCCCGCTTGCTCGGCGAGAGCTTCCGCCAGTTGGGCGCTGGTGATATGACCCCGGCGAAGAAGCTCGCGACCCAGGCGGCGCTGGCGCGGACTGGTCAGCACCTCGTTCAGGGTCTGCCGGTCGATGAACCCTTTGGCGACCAGAAGGCTGCCGATGGGCTCGCGCCGAGCATCGCTCAGTACCGGAAACTCGTGGGTGGTCTTGTCCCAGGCCAGGCGCCGCTCCTTGCCGGCAGCGAAGTAGATGCGAAAGGCGCGAAGGTTGGCCAGAAAGTTGATCAAGTTGCTCCACATCATGCGGGGCATCGAGAGTAGACCCTGAAGGATGCCGTAATAGGTGGTGACGAAGAAGCAACGCTGCAGCAGCCGGTTGAGCAACAGAACGCCATTGATCACCAGCAGCCAGAAGAGCAGGTCGCCGACAAGTATCGGCGGAAAGCGCCAGGCATCGGGCAGCAGCCAGGCGCTGACCCAGAGGGTCAGCAGCACCAGGAAAAGCAGGTTCACCAGCAGCCCGATCGGATAGGCGATCAGGCCGCGACGGTCGCGCCACAGGAAGTAGAGCGTAGCGGGGCCACCGCGCCAGCCAAGGCTGCGAGTGCCTTGGAAGACGATCCCGGTTATCCAGCGCGATTTCTGGCGTACGATGGCTTTCATGCGCTTGGGGAAATGCTCACGCACGCAGATCAGATTGCTGGTGAACTTGCTGGTGCCCCAGCGTCGTTCGCGAAACGGGGAGAGCTGAGGGTCGCTCACCGAGTAATGGGCAAGAATGCCGCCCAGCCCTTTCTGCTTGAGGCGAAAGCCGATGTCGTAATCTTCGGTCAGGCTCCAGGTATCGAAGGCAATGCCGTCGCCCTCTTCGAGCAGGGTGAGGATCGCCCGACGACTGAAGCAGGTGCCCACCCCGGCGCTCGGCACCTGACCGGCGAGAGCCTCGCGCACGGTCACGTCCTTGCCGTGATACTCGGCGAACTCGTCGATGTAATGACTGCCATTGAAGTTGCGCGCGCGAGGGACGAACGGAAAGACCGGCACCTGAATCAGATCCTTGGCCGGCAGCAGGTAGTTGAACAGGCGCAGCTCGAGCGGTGAAATGACGTCTTCGGCATCGTGCAACACGAAACCGGCAAAGGTGATACCGGCCGTCTGCTCGAAGCGCAGAATGGCATCGATCACGTTGTTGAGGCAGTCGGCCTTGCTGGTAGGGCCGGGACGAGCACAGACCACCTTGTGAACGTTGCCGAACTGAAGACACACCATATCGACTTCCTGCTGGGTGTCGGGGTCGTTGGGGTAGGTGCCAACGAAGATCTGATAGTTCTCGTAATCGAGATGGTGTGCCGCGAGGCGTGCCATCTCGCCTATGACCCCTTGTTCCTGCCAGGCGGGGATCATCACGGCCAGTGGCTGCTCCTTGGCTTCGTAAAGACGTGCCTCGTTGGCACGGGGCTCGTGCCGGTAGACACCCAGGCGGCGTTTGAGCCGCCGCATCCAGTAGACGATATCGATGAATAGGTCGTCGAGGCCGAGGATCAGCATGATCAGCGCCAGAAAAATGGCCAGCCATTTGAGGCCATACAGCAGATAAGCCAGCGAATCGATGAGCCAATAGGTCATGAGGCCGGCCTTCTCGTGCGGCCTGCCAGCCACTCTACGATGAACGACTCTATCCGCCTGGCGGCCTGACCGTCGCCGTAGGGCGAGGAGCTCGGGTCTGTCGGAGCGAGTTCGAGGCGCGACTCCAACACGTTGTGGGCGCATTCGTAGATAGCGTCGGGATTGGTGCCGACCAGCCTGGTACCTTCATTCGCCAGGGCTTCCGGTCGTTCGGTGGTGTCGCGCAGAATCAACAGTGGCTTGCCCAGCGTCACCGCCTCTTCCTGGATACCGCCCGAGTCCGTCAGGATCAGCTCGGCGTGCATCATCAGCCACACCAGGTGGCGATAGTCCAGCGGCGCAGTCAATATCACGTTGCGGTAATGTTTCAGCTCACCGTACACCGCTTGCTGCACGGTTGGGTTGAGGTGCACGGGAAAGACGAAGTCGACGTCGGTATGGCGTGACGCGAGTCTGGCGACGGCACGGCAAATGCTCTGCAGGCCGTTGCCATGACTCTCCCGACGATGGCTCGTGATCAGTACGTGCCTGCGCTCAGGCTGCAGACAGGCCAGCGGTGAGGTGTGGTCGGGGCGCCACCGGTGGTCGTCGATACGCTGTTTCATCCACAGCAGAGCATCTACCACGGTATTGCCGGTGACCCTGATACGGGAGGCCGGCAGCCCTTCGGCCAGCAGGGTGTCCCGGGCTGCCGGGGTGGGAGCCAGGTGCAGTTCCGCCAGTGTGTCGGCCATGCGCCGATAGTTTTCTTCCGGCCAGGGGGAGTGGCGGTTGCCGGACCTCAGACCTGCCTCGACGTGTGCCACCGGCAGTTGCAGATGGAAGGCGGCGAGCGAGGCGACGAAGCAGGTGCAGGTGTCGCCATGTACCACCACCAGGGCGGGGGAGGTCTCGTGAAAGTAGCCGTCCAGTTCCCGCATCATCTCACTCGTGAGACGCGTGAGAGAGCTGCCTTGTGGAACGGGCAGGCGAGCGGCGACGGGCAGCTCGAAGAGCTCAAGTACCTGTTCGAGCATCTCCTGATGCTGACCGGTAATGCAGAGCTGTAACTCGATATCGTCTCGCCCACGGAGGCGGTGTGCCAAGGGCGCGATCTTGATCGCCTCTGGGCGGGTACCCACCACCAAGGCGACGCTTGGTTTGGACATATCTCTTCTTCCTTGTTCGAGGTATGCCCTGCGTCAGGTAGTCGTCGCGACTAATGTACTTATTTGACTATTGTCTAATACGCTACAGAAGAAGTTTTCAGTTTTCAAACCGTAACGTCAGGCCCATTACGAAAGATAACCTTGCTGTCTTGGTGTCGCTGCTACGCTGGTTAAAACTGTTCGTCTGGATGGTTCGTCACGGATGTGGCTCGTCACAGGAGTGCGCCATGCCCCCCTTAGCTCATGAGTTGGCCTCCCCCCAGCAGTTGGATACGCCCGATACCCTGCACACCAAGGAGTGGCTGAGACGCTACCAGCGCATACGCCAGGCATCGGAGCGGCTGTGCGAGCCGCTGTGCACCGAGGACTACGTGATCCAGAGCATGGATGACGTCAGCCCGCCGAAGTGGCATCTCGCCCACGTCACCTGGTTCTTCGAAGCGTTCATTCTCGTTCCCTTCCAGCCCCGCTACCGACCTCTCGACCCCATCTACGACCACCTCTTCAACTCCTATTACGAGACCCACGGCGTGCCCTTTCCGCGGCCGAGTCGCGGTACGCTGTCGCGCCCCACGGTGGCCGAGGTGTACCGCTTCCGTGCCCATGTCGATACGGCCATGGCGGAGCTGCTCGAGTCGCCGCCACCCGAGCATGCCGAGGAGATCGTCCGCCGCGTCGAGCTGGGGCTGCACCATGAGCAGCAGCATCAGGAGCTGCTGCTCATGGACATCAAGCACATCCTGGCCCAGAACCCGCTGTGCCCGGCCTACCGCGACGACCTGGCACCACCTCAGGAGGAGGAGATCCCGGACGAGCTGGCCTGGCTCGAGCATGCCGCCGGCATTCGCGAGATCGGCCACGACCTGCAAACGGGCTTCGCCTATGACAACGAAGGGCCGCTGCACCGGCAGTTTCTCGAGGCGTTCCAGTTGGCCAATCGACCGGTGACTAACGCCGAGTTCCTGGCCTTCATCGAAGACGGCGGCTATACCCGCCCGGCGCTGTGGCTCTCCGATGGCTGGCAGCAGGTCGGCCAGGCCGGCTGGCAGGCGCCGCTGTATTGGGTGAAGCGCGAAGAGGGCTGGTACCACTACACCCTGGGCGGACTGCGGCCGGTCGACCCGCAGGCGCCGGTGGTGCACGTGAGCTTCTTCGAGGCCGATGCCTATGCGCGTTGGGCCGGGGCGCGGCTGCCGAGCGAGGCGGAGTGGGAGGTGGCGGCCCGGGACGCATCCATGGGCGGCAATTTCGTCGAGAGCGACCACCTGCAGCCGTTGGCCGCCGCGGCGCGGGGCAGTGCCGCGGCTCAGCTGTTCGGCGACGTATGGGAGTGGACCGGCAGCGCCTACCGGCCCTATCCGGGATTTCGGGCGCTGCCCGGCACCCTGGGCGAGTACAACGGCAAGTTCATGTCGGGACAGATGGTGCTGCGTGGGGGCTGCTGCGCCACGCCGAGCGATCACATTCGCCCGACCTACCGCAACTTCTTCCCACCCCACGCCCGCTGGGCGTTCTCCGGTTTCCGCCTGGCCAGGGAGGCATGACATGGACCCGTTCGTCACTTTTCACGACCAGCACTCACCGGCGGCGGCGGGTTCGCTGAGCCAGGAGCTGATGGTGGGGCTTGCCGCCACGCCGAAATACACCTCGCCCAAGTTCTTCTACGATCGCCGCGGCTCGGAGCTGTTCGACGCCATCTGCGAGCAGCCCGAGTACTATCCCACCCGCACGGAAGAGGCGATTCTGCGTGCTGCTGCGAGCGAGATCGCCGAGGCCGTGGGGCGCGACGCGACCCTGATCGAGCTGGGCAGCGGCGCTAGCCGCAAGGTGCGGCTACTGCTCGAGGCGCTGCATCCGGCCTGCTATCTGGGCGTGGACATTTCACGGGACTTTCTGCTCGACAGCACGCGCCGCCTGGCCACCGACTACCCCTGGCTGGAGGTGCATGCGGCCTGCGCCGATTTCTCGCAGCCGATGTGCTGGCCCGAGGGGCTGTCGGGAGAGCGTCCGGTGGCGTTCTTTCCCGGCTCGAGCATCGGTAACTTCACCCCCGCAGAGGCCGAGGCGTTCCTGGTGGGGCTGGCGCAGCTGCTCCCACCCGGCGGCGGGCTGTTGATCGGTGTCGACCTGATCAAGGATCGGGCGATACTTAACGCCGCCTACAACGATGCTGCCGGCATCACGGCGGCCTTCAACCTCAATTTACTGGAGCGGCTGCGCCGTGATTTCGAGGCCGAGGTGGAGCCGTCGCGGTTTCACCATCTCGCTTTCTACAATGAAGTCGAATCGCGCATCGAAATGCATCTGGTGAGTCGCTGCGACCAGGCCATTCGCTTGGCCGAGGAGCGTTTCTTCTTCGCCGAGGGCGAGAGCCTTCACACCGAAAATTCCTACAAGTACAGCGTGGCCGGATTTGTCGAGCTGGCGGGGCGCGCCGGGTTCGAGCCGTGTGCGCATTGGACCGATCGCGATGCGCTATTCTGCATCCACTATCTGGAGCGGGCGGCCTGATGGCGTCACCCGTAAACCGGGCTATGCTGCAAGCAGAACCATGCTGGAAGCCGAGGGCCACCCATGACCATGATCGCGATACAGGACTCTTCCCGGTCCGAAGCCTCTGCATTTGCCGATCTCGTCGTCGACGAGGCCGTGCGTCAGGCCGAGGAGCGCGGCTGGCAGGCGGTGCGGCTCTCGGATGTGGCACGCAACCTGGAGCTGCCGATGTCAGTGGTGCTGGAACGCTTTCGCGACATGGATGCCGTCGCGAATGCGTGGTTCCAGCGGGGCTGGCGCGCCATGCTGGCGGAAAAGCCGGAAACCTTCGATGACTGGCCGGAGCGGGTGCGCATCGAGCACTGCCTGCAGGCCTGGTTCGACACCTTCGCCGCCCATCGCCGGGTTACCGTGCAGATGCTCCGGACCAAGGCGCATCTGCCGCATCCGCACACCTGGGTACCGTTGGTGTTCGATCTGTCGCGCACCGTGCAATGGCTGCGCGAGGCGGCACGTCTGGAAGCCCGTTACGGCACGCGTCGCGCTCAGCTCGAAGAGGTGGTCTTGACCAGCCTGTTTGTGGCGGCGCTGACGGTGTGGGCAAGGGATACCAGCGAAGGGCAGCGCAAGACGCGTCAGTTCATCGACAAGCGCTTGAAGCGTGGCGAGAGCTGGATGCGATGGGTACCGAGCGGGGGAAAGCATAGGCATAGGGCCGAAGCGCAGCTCTGAACCGCCTTTCGAAGCCCTGTTCCGTTTGACTAATCCTAGGTGCTCAGCGAACCCGCTCCAGCAGGTGCCTTGCCCGATGCAGCAGCAGGGCGCCGGCAGCGATTTGCCTGGTCAGCCGAACGAGCATACGAGGATGACGCAAGCCAGCGACCAGCAGGGCGCCCCCGGCCAGATAAGCCGCTCCCCGGTAGTGCTTGATGAAGGGCTTGAGACTCTCCAGCTGCTGCCAGCCGGCATTGAGCCCCAGGGTGCCGTGCTTCCAGCGCTCCGCTTCCACCAGCAGGTCGATACGCTGCCGTTCGATGGCGGCGATGAGTTCGGCCTTGCGCTGGGCACGGCTCGCGGCAGCGGGTATTGAGGCGTCAACGTTGCGGCGTGTCACGCGGCTCCTCCATCAGGTGACGGTCCAGCGCGAGCTGAGCCAGTGTCTCCTTGAGCAGGGTATGGCGGCGCGCCAGGCGCATGCCCCAGAGTGCCATGCCGATGCCGCTACCCAGCAGCACCAGAGCGCTGATGCCGATGGCGGCCAGGCGGTGGGTGTCCCAGAACAGTACCACCACCAGCAGGGTCAGCATGCCCAGGCCCAGCAGCAGCAGCAGCAGGCTGAGCCCGAGCATCAGCAGCAGCGTGACGAGGCGGGCGCGCTCCTCTTCGAGTTCGAGAACGGCGAGGCGCAAACGCGTCTCGCCCGTCGCCACCAGATTGGCCAGAATTCGCTTGGCGATGCTGAACAGGCGTTGCGCCGGTCCTTCGCTTGCAGCCATCAACGGCGTCCGATGAGCATGCCGATGACGACGCCCACCGCAGCGCCGATGCCGATGCTGGTCCAGGGATTCTCGTGCACGTAGCGGTCGCAGGCGTCGGCCTGCTGGTGCATGGTGTCGCGTGCTTCGCCATAGAGCCGCTCACCGCGGGCTTCGAGTCGGTCGCGGGTGTCCTTCAGTCGCTGCTCGGCGCGCTCGCGCAGCTCCTTGATGTTGCTGCGAGAATCGTCGGCGGTGGCGTGCACCAGCTCCTCGATGGTGCGGGTGAGCTGGTGCAGGTCTTCCTTGAGTTGCCGAGTGGTTTCATCGGTATGCGGGGTGCGCGTTGCCATGACAGTCTTCCTCTGACGATGAATGACAGCCTCAGCATAGCACTCGCTGATATGAGATCAACGCTGCTCCTGTGGCAAGTCAGCGCACGCCACCGGCGCCGGTGAACAGCGGATTGACGCTGAAGCCGACGCTGATGCGTTGGTTGCGGTGGTCATAGTCGATCATGCTCTCGCCGTACCCGTAGAAGTACTGGACATGGCCGCGGATGTTGCCGAACAGGGGCCAGGAGTAGTCCACCTGGGTGCCCATGTTGCCGGGGCTGGGGTTGCCGCGCACCATGACGCTGGCCTCCTGGTCGCCGTTGAAACGGCGCGCCACGGTCACGTCGCCATAGCCCCAGTAGCGGTCGATGTCGGGATTGTCGTCGTCGCCGTCGGATTCGGGAATGCGCCAGTGGGGTGCCACTGCCACTGCCCAGTCGCCGCGTTGAAAGATGCTCTCCAGGTAGATGCGGTTCCAACTGCGCGAAAGCGGCATCGAGCGTCCGTTGGAGAGGTGATTGAAGGCCACCCGGTTGCGCGTGTTGGTCCAACCCAGGAAGCGCGAGGTGTTGTCGAAATCGACGAACACCTCAGGCTCGTAGTTGGTCTCGCGGAAGGGCGAGGAGGCATCGGTGTTGTAGGCCTGCCACCAGCTGCGCTGGGTGTAGGCGAAGTAGAGATCCCCGGTGGTGCCCAGGATGTCTTCGAGCAGGTTGACCTTGGCGCTGAACTGGAACTTCACCTCGAGATCGTTGGGGCTGCCGTCGGCATAGACGTCGCGAAAGGCCACCTGGTTGGGATGCGTGGTATAACTCAGGGGAAACAGGTAATTTCGCCGGTGCATGGTAATGGCCAGCGGGTTGCGCGTCGATTCCCGCTCCAGCTGACGGCGCTGGGCGATCTCTTCCAGCACGGGGTCATCCACCTCGGCATAGAGGGGGTCGTCCTCTGGTGGCAGAGCGTCGAGCTGAAGCCGCAATGCCTCCAGCTCGCCGCTCAACGCTTCGATGCGAGATTCGAGCGCTTGTCGCTGGGCATCGGCCTCGCCCATGGCGGAGGTGGGCAGCAGCCCTAGCACGGCGGCGCTGGCGAAAAGAAGGGAACGGATGGTCATGGAGGAACTCGAAGCGAGGCATTGAGCTTCCGTTTCTACCATGTCGCCTTGGCAAGTCAACTGCTGGCGCCGCTATTGTCATGTTATTGCACCAGTTGAGCCTCGTTCTGACGAGGGTCGCTGCTACGAGGAATTTCGTGAACGTCACGCTTTACTCCGCTGCCGGTATCTTCCGACGTGCCAGCCAGGCGCTGTGTCTACTGATCTGCTGTTGGATTCTGTTGATTACATCGGCGTTGGCGGAAGATGCCCTGCCCGAGCGCCAGGCAGTGGAAGAGCGCCTGGTCGAGCTGCGTCCCGAAGAGGGAGAGAGCCTGAGCGAGGCCGAGCAGCGCGATGTCGAGGCCCTCGAGGCGACGCTGCGTGCCCTGGAACAGCTGCAAGGGATCGAGGAGCGGATCGAGGGGCTGGAGCAGCGGCTCGAAAGTGCGCCCGCCGAGCTGCTGCGCCTGGAGCGGGAACTGCTGCAGGAAGAGGAGGCTGAGCTCGACCGCTCGATTGCCGAGCTCGACGACACGCCGCTGGATGAGCTGGAGTATCGCCAGCAGGAATCAGTGTTCGAGCTGCAGCAGCTGCAGGATCGCCTGGCCGACGTCAACTCCCAGTTGCTGGCGGCCCAGACGCTGCCGGAGCGGGCCCAGCAGGCCATAGCCGAGGCGATGCAGACGGCCGAGCGCACCCGCCGCGCGCTGGATACGCTGGAGGCGCAGGGTGTCAGCGAGGACTCGCCCCGGCTGTGGCAGCTGCAGGTGGAGCGGCGCCTTGCCGAGCGTACGCTGCGGCTGCGTCAGCGCGAGCTGGGCAGCAACACCCGCCTGCGGGAGCTGACCCAGCAGCGACGCGACCTGCTCACCCAGCAGGTCACGCGCAAGGAGTCGGAGCTGGCCCTGTTGCAGGGGGTGATCGACCGCCAACGGCGCATCGCCTCGGAGCAGGCGATTGCCGATGCCGCTCGCGACGACCCCCTGCTCGAGGCCGGACACCCGGTGCTGGAGCGCGCTCAGCACGTCAACCGCGAGCTCAGCCTCGAACTGCTGCGGGCCAACGACCGTCACAACGGTCTGGTGCGCGAGAGCCTGGCCATACGCAGTCAGCTCGATCACGTACGTCAGCTGCAGCGCAGCTTGAACGAGCAGATAGAAGCCATTCGCGGCAGTTTGCTGCTGTCGCGCATTCTGCGCGAGCAGCGACGCTCCTTGCCTCAGGTCGATCCGGGACGCAGCCTGCAGGATGAAATCGCCGACCTGCGTCTGCGCCAGTTCGACCTGGTGCGCCAGCGCGATGCCTTGCGCCAGAGCGAGCGACTGGCCAACCAACGCCTCGAGGAGGCCGGTGTCGAGGTCACTCAGGGACTGGTGGAGTCCCTCCAGGGGCTCTACCACTCGCGCCGTCAGCTCGTCGATCAGCTCGAGCAGACCTATGGCAGCCTGCTCAGCGCGGCCATCGAGCTGCAGCTCAATCAGCAGCAACTGCTGGAAACCACCCGGGAGCTGCGCACCACCATCGATGAGCAGCTGTTCTGGATCGCCAATACCCGGCCGCTGGACCTGGCCTGGTTCCGTCAGCTGCCGGCCAATGTGACCGAAGAGCTGCAGCGTGGCGAATGGCGCGGCGTGCTGCCGGTGCACTGGCGCATGCCGGGAGCCGAGGCCCTGTCGGGAGCGCCGCTGGTGCTCGTGGCGGTCTTGCTGCTGGGGCTGCGCCGCCGCATTCAGCGTCGTCTGGCTATGCTGCACGAGCAGATCGGTCGGCTGCGCAGCGATTCCCAGGCGCACACGCCCCAGGCGATCGGTCTCAATGCCTTGCTGGCGCTTCCCGGCCCGTTGACGCTGGCCGGTATCGGCATCTCGCTTGCGAGCATCGGCACGGGAATCGCCTCTGGCCTGGGCCAGGCGTTCCTGCATCTGTCGCTGGCCTGGGGCTTCATTGCCTGGTCGCGTCGCCTACTGGTACGCGATGGCGTGGCGACCAAGCACTTCTACTGGCCTTCGGGCTATGTGGCGCGGCTGCGCTGGTTGTTGGGCTGGCTCGTGGTGGCCCTGGTGCCGGTGCTGCTGGTTTCCACCCTGGCACTGGATGGCGAGATCGATCTCTCGTCGCGGCCCATTGCCCTGCTGCTGCTGCTTGTCGGCCTGCTGGCCATGAGCGTGCTGCTGGCCAGACTGATCATGGCCCACACCCCGTTCTTCGGCGTCAAGCTGTTCCGCCTGGTGCTGGGCCTGCTGATGGCCGGTGTGCCGCTGGTGCTGGCGGGGCTGATCGTGTCGGGTTACGAATATACCGCCCTGAGCCTGATCGGGCGCTTCGTCATCACCCTCTATCTGCTGGCGATGTGGATCCTGGTCGAGGCCACAGTGGTGCGCGGCCTGGCGGTAGCGGCGCGCCGGCTGGCGTTCAAGCGTGCGTTGATGCGTCGCCGCGCCCAGGCCCAGGAGGGCGCCGAAGGGGGGCTGGAAGTGGTGGAGGAGCCGCCGCTGGACATGGAGCAGATCAACCAGCAGTCGCTGCGTCTCTCCAAGCTGATCCTGCTGCTCGGCTTCGCCGTGCTGCTCTACCTGGTATGGTCCGATCTGCTGACGGTGCTGGGTTACCTCAATGAGATCGCCATCTGGGAAGCCAGCGAAGGCGTCGGCGCCGAGCTCGTCACCAGTGCGCTGTCGGTGGCCGACATCTTCGCCGCTCTGCTGATCTTCGTGCTGACCCTGGTGATGGCGCGCAACCTGCCGGGCCTGCTCGAAGTGATGGTGCTGTCGCGGCTGGAGCTCAAGCAGGGCAGCGCCTACGCTATTTCGGCGCTGCTCTCCTACACCATCGTCGGCACCGGGCTGGTGGTGGCGCTGGCCACCCTGGGCGTGGCCTGGAGCCAGCTGCAGTGGCTGGTAGCGGCGCTGGGCGTGGGGCTGGGCTTCGGTTTGCAGGAGATCTTCGCCAACTTCGTCTCGGGTCTGATCATCCTGTTTGAGCGGCCGGTGCGTATCGGCGACACCATCACCCTGGGCAACCTCACCGGTACGGTGAGCCGGATCCGCATTCGTGCCACCACGGTGACCGACTTCGACCGCAAGGAAATCATCATTCCCAACAAGACCTTCGTCACCGATCAGCTGATCAACTGGTCGCTGTCGGACACCATCACCCGCGTGGTGCTGGGCTACCGTGTTTCCTACGGTTCCGATCAGGTGCTGGTGCATCGGTTGCTTTACCAGGCGGCCGAGGAGAACCCCCGGGTGCTGGGCGATCCCGAACCCCAGGTATTCTTCATGGACTATGGCGAGAGTACCCTCAACTTCGAGCTACGGGTCTTCGTCAACGCGTTGGGCGATCGGCTTTACGCCACCGATGAGCTCAACTGCCGGGTGGGTGAACTGTTTGCCGAAAACGGCATCAGCATTGCCTTCAACCAGCTCGAGGTGTGGTTGCACCGGGAGGATGGCGAAGAGAGAAAAGTCAAAAGTGTATCGCCCAAGTCCAGTAGGGTGTCTCGTCATCCGCCGCCCGGCGCGGGGGGCGACCCAGGCGATATCGATATCGGCGGCAGCGACGGCGGGGATGGCGGACGCTGAGCAACGCCGTCACTGCTTGACGGCGTGTAGCAGGAACTCGCGGTTACCGTCTCCGCCGGCCAGCGGGCTCTCCTGCCAGTGGCGAACGTCGAGTCCGTGCTCGGCGCAGCAGGCGCGAACGGTGGCTTCCACCTCGCCGTAGCGGGCCGGGTCGGAGACGATGCCGCGTGAATTGATCCCGCCCGGGCCCACCTCGAACTGCGGCTTGACCAGACTCAGCAGTTCGCCGCCGGGGCGCAGCAGCTGGGCGATCTGGGGCAGGATCAGCGTCTGCGAAATGAACGAGACGTCCATCACGACGATATCGGGGGCCGCGGCGCTCTGAGCGGCGAGGGCGTCGTGCAGGCGCGGCTCGTCGTGCATGGCCCGCGCATTGAGCCCCTCCAGGCAGGTCACGCGAGGGTCGCCACGCAGCTCCGGGTCTAGCTGGCCGTGGCCCACTTCGATACCGATCACATGGCGCGCACCGAAGGCCAGGGCACAGTCGGTGAAGCCGCCGGTGGACTGCCCCACGTCGAGCACCAGTCGGTCCGTCAGGTCTAGCTCCAGCGCTGCGACCAGCGCTTCCAGCTTCAGCCCCGCCCGTGAGACGTAGCGCTCCTCGGGGTCTTCGGTCACCGCCAGGCGCACCCCCTCGGGCAGCTTCTCACCGGGCTTGCTGAGTATTTTTCCGCTCTCCGCCAGGCTGACCCGGCCGTGGCGGATCAGCCGCTGGGCGCGGGTTCGCGAGCGGGCCAGGCCCTGGGAAACGAGCAGCTGATCGAGGCGGGGCATGCAAAAGTTCCTCATGCGGCAAGAGTGGCAGCCAGAAGCGGGGCCGCCATTATGGCATAATCGTTTAGTTAGCCAGTTAACAGAAGGGAGCCGCGTGGAGCGAAGCGAAGGAACGGCACTGGCCAGGTCGCTGGCCATTGGGGCGCTAGGCGGGCTGATTTTCCACCTCATCGGTATGCCGCTGGCGTGGATGCTGGGGCCGCTGACGGCCAACCTGATCGCGTCGGCGAAGGGCGGCGACGTGCGCGTGCCCGAACCGCTGCGCGAGGCCTTTATCGGCGTGCTCGGCCTGGTGCTGGGCAGTCAGGTGACGCCACAGCTGGCTCAGCGGGTGCTGGACTGGCCGCTTTCCGCAGTGCTGCTGCTGCTCGGCGTGGCCGCTTCCACGGCGGCGGCCGCCGCCTGGTACCGTCGCTGCGGCTTCGATTCGGTGAGCGCCTGGTTCGCCTCGGCGCCCGGCGCGATGACGGCGATGATCCTGATGGGGGAGAAGTGCGGCGGCGATCCGCGGCGTATCGCCATCGCTCAGTCGCTGCGCATCGTGCTGGTGATCATGATCCTGCCGCCGCTGTTCTGGGCCTATGAAGGTGGCGCAGCGCCGCAGGCAGCGGAGATCGAGAACGGCTTTGCCTCCGCCTGGATGCTGCTGGCCCTGCCGCTGCTGTTTCCCCTGGGGCGTCGGTTGCGCCTGCCCAGCCACACGCTGCTCGCTCCTCTGCTCTTCGCCGGCCTGCTCTCCGGCTTCGACATTGCCAGCCTGCGCCTGCCGGACTGGGGTATGAACGTCATGCTGTGGGTACTCGGCTGTGCCATCGGCTCGCGCTTTCGCGGGCTCTCTTCCGCCAGGCTGGGACGCTATCTGTTCGAAGCCTTCATCGCCACGCTGCTGGCGCTGGCAGTGCTGGCGGGCTTCGCCGAACTGATCCATCGCCTGGTCGACGTGCCCCGCGACGTGGCGCTGCTGGCGCTGGCCCCCGGCGGTATCGGCGAGATGGCGATACTCGCCGTGGCGCTGGATCTCGACCCTGTCTTCGTCGCCTTTCATCACCTGCTGCGCATGGTGGCGCTGATGCTCTTCGCGCCGTTCTGGGCGCGCTGGTTGCTGCGTACACGTTGAATTTCAATGTCATGATACCCATTCAGGAACTTCACAGGGACGCTCCATCCAATGAGCAGGAACGAATGAATGCTTGAGCAGGCGCTGGTGCAGTTACTGCTGTTGCTTGGTGCAACGGTATTGGTCGTGCTGGTCTTTCAGCGCTTCAGGATCCCACCTAGCCTGGGATATCTGCTCGTCGGCGTAATGCTGGGCGCCCATACGGCCGGCCCGGTAATCGACAACGACTACATCGACGTCATCGCCGAGTTCGGCATCGTGTTTCTTCTCTTCACCATCGGCCTCAGCTTTTCCCTGCCGCAGATCTATGCGCTGCGCCATACCATTCTTGGATTGGGTACGGCACAGGTGGCGTTGACTACTCTGGTGGTGGCAATAATCGCATGGTGGCTGGGGTTGCCCGGGCCGGCGGCGTTCGTCGTCGGAGCGGTGTTCGCCCAGTCATCTACCTCCATCATCTCCAAGCAGCTGCTGGAGCAGGGTGAAAGCCAGGCGCGACATGGGCGGCTCGGCACTACCATGTCCGTCTTCCAAGACATTACTGCCGTTCCTTTCGTGGTAATCATCCCGGTGTTGGGTGTGGCTGCCATGCATGAGGTGGCAGGGGCGCTAGGGATGGCTCTGGCCAAGGCCTTCCTCGCGTTCGTGATCGTGCTGTTGTCGGGAAGATATCTGCTGCGTCCTCTGTTTCACCTGGTAGCCGAACGGCGCTCAGCGGAGCTGTTCACCCTCACGGTATTGTTCGTCTCTCTGGTATCCGCCTGGACCACCAAGACGCTCGGGCTGTCCATGGCGTTCGGCGCCTTTCTTGCCGGCATGGTGCTCGGTGACACGGAGTTCCGCCATCAGGTCGAGTCCACCATTCGTCCGTTCCGCGACGTATTGCTTGGGCTCTTCTTCGTCAGTATTGGCATGCTGGTCGAGCCCGCGCTTTTGCCCGATATCTGGCTCGAAGCGCTGCTGGGAGCGCTGGGGCTGCTGGGCATAAAGGTGGTGCTGGTCACGCTGATCGTACGTTTCTCGGGGGTCGATCCCCAGACGGCGTTTCGTACCGGGCTGGTGCTGGCCGTCGGCGGTGAGTTCGGCTTCGCGCTGCTGGCCATTGGCCTGGATGGCAACATCATCGCCAGCCGGCCGGCACAGATCGTGCTGAACTCGGTACTGTTCTCGATGATCCTGGCGCCACTGCTGATTCGCTTCAATCAACCTTTGGCGCTGTGGGCATTCGGCCGCTCAAGAGGCCGAGCGAAACCGGCTGGCGACGTACCGACGCCGTCCGAGCCCACCGAGAGCCAGGGGCATGTGGTGATTTGCGGCTTTGGCCGTACCGGCCAGACGGTGAGCCGTTTTCTCGAAAGCGAAGGCTTCGACTACCTGGCGCTGGATATGGATCCGGCCATAGTGAGGGAGGCGCGGCTGGCGGGGCAGCAGGTGTTCTATGGCGACTCATCGGACCTTACCGTGCTGGAAAACGTCGGTGTGGAGCGTGCGGCGCTACTGGTCATCAGCCATGACGACAGGCCGGCGGCACTGACGACGCTGCGCAATGCCAAGCGCCTGAATCCCGAGCTGGCGGCAGTGGTTCGTACGCGGGACCAACAGCATGTGGAGGAGCTGCGCAAGGCAGGTGCCACCGAGGTCATACCCGAGACACTGGAGGCGAGCATGCTGCTGACTTCCCATGCGCTGCAGTCGCTGGGCGTGCCCCTGTACCGGGTGGCACTGCGGCTGCAGGAGCAGCGCAGCAGCCACTACAGAATGCTCAGGGAGCTGTTTCGCGGTACGCTGGACAGCATCAAACCGGAGGCATTGGAGCAGGAGCGATTGCACTCGGTGCTGATGTCCGAGGGCTCACCGGCAATTGGCCAGAGCCTCTCGGAGCTTGATACCGAGCGGGACGATGTCTCCGTCACGGCACTTGTACGTGATGATAAGCGTGAGCGCTATCCGGGCGGTGCCACCGAAGTCCAGATCAACGACGTGCTGGTACTGTTGGGCTCGCAGGACAATCTCGAGCGGGTGGAACGGCGCCTCACCGGCTCCGGTCAGCCACCCGAGTAGCGCTCAGTCGAGCGGGTGCTCCTTGCTCAGGGCCTTGATATGTTCCGTCAGCCCCAGCGCCTTGGACACCTCGATTTCCAGCGCAATGCCCGTGTCGAGACTCTCGTCGAGCTTGCCCGCCGTGCTCACGGCGTTCAGTACATCCTCTGAACGGCGGGCTTCCACCAGAATGAGAATCACGCTGCGAGACGCCATGAATTCCAGGCCGAAGAAGGTCAACTGCGGCTTGAGCCCCTGGCCTTGGGCGTTGTTGATGATGGTAGCCCCGGTGGCGCCTGCTTCCCGTGCGGCAGTCAGAACGGTATCGGTCCGGTCCTGATCGACGAAAACCATCAATAACTTGAAATCCATTCGAACTTCCTCGAAGCGAGCCTCACATTGAGATACTGCCATTCTGGCAGAGCTCCGCAGCATTGTCCTGATATGGGTCAAGTGCCAGGGTTCAGGTGGCCGCTATCGGCCTGCAGATCGGCGGCGGGTACCCGGTTCGCCCCCCAACTGCGATGAACGTAGCCGGTGACCCGGTTGAGCTCTTCCTGGGTGACGTTGGCCAGCTCGCCGCGCTCCAGCGGATCGTAGTGGAAGATGTAGAGCCGCGAGGCGAACTGCTCGAAGGGCAGGGAGGCTTCGCCGAAGCGCTCGCCGTTGCCTGCCGTACTGACCCTGACGCCATCGCCCCAGTCCTGGCCGCTGTCGTTGTTGGGATTGAAGAAGTAGACCCGCATCACGTCCGTGGGATCGAGGGAGACGCGCAGGATGGTGATGGCGTGCCAACCGATGAAGCGCGCCGCGCTATCGGTCACGGCGATGCCCGCCGGCTGCGGGTGGATGAGGGGCTGATTGCCGTTGTAGTAGGGGTGATAGCTGGCGTAGAAGTGGCGCAAAAAGACGTCCAGCTCATGCAGCTGGCCGCTGGCCACGTCCACGTTGATACGAAAGCCGCGCCCCGACCACCAACCGTGGAACTCCGGATTGACCCAACGGTGCGGGTCGCCCTCGCGGCCGATGCAGCGCCGGCCCATCTCGGCATAGATGCGGTCCAGGTGCGGCACCACGATCAGCGACACCGGATCGAGATCCATCGGCAGGCTCTGTGCCACGCCACCACTGCTCTCCATCGAGGAGATCGGCTGGCCTTCGAAGTGCATCACGATCTCGTCGTCGCGGGCGGCCCAGGCCACCATCTGCAGCAGGTAGTCGGGATCGTTGTAAGCCCACATGGAGAGTGCCCTGGCCGACTGACAGGTCGGGTTGTTGCCCTGACCTACGCCCAGCGGCAGCCCCAGCATGCACAACACCCCCTCGAGCAGGCGGGCACGCGGCGAGACCGCATCGCCGTATGCCAGGTTGAGGCGCGCCTGGGACCACTCGGAGAGCGGCAGCCCTAACTGGCGCCACATGGCGGGCGCCACGGGGGGCTGATAGAGAATGCCGCGCTCCAGCATCAGCGCCAGGCCGTACACCGCCTGGGGCGTGGCCGGATGCACCGCACTGCGGATCAGCGCGTGAGCCAGCTCGCGGTAGCACAGCAGGCAGTCGCGGCCGGTGGAGGAGAGCCCCAGGGCCTCGGTGATGAGATGGTCGCCGTGGTCGAGCAGGTGGCGCAGCAGCACCGGGTGGTAGGGCGACACCAGCCCGGTGTCGTGCATGGCGCGGGCGAAGCCGGTGGCTTCTCCCTGCAGGGCGGCGTTGTCCATACTGGCCAGACGCTGGCGATAGACCTCGAGGCCGGGGTCTTCGCGGCAGGCGCGAGTGGGGCCATACAGCGAACTCACCAGGCGGTCGGCGCCCTGGCCGCTGGTACCGAGATCGATGGCCGGATCGGCCTGGCAGATGGCGATCTGGGTGATCATCTGCTTTACCGCCTCCACCTGGATCGGGCGCTGCTGCAGCACCCGCCAGATCTCCTCGATCAGCTGGTCGATGATGTGCTCGTAGCCGATACGCTCGGCAAGGTGATGGAACAGATAGCGTGGAATCCGCGCCAGTCGTCCCTGGGTTTCCCGCTCCGCCTCGCTGGGGGAACTGAACAGCAGCCAGAGGTTGAGCGCCATCACCTGGGTCAGGTAGTGGTGGGCCTGCTCGCCTGACACCAGCGAATGCAGATAGTCGCCCTTGGCCACCGCCAGCAGACGCAGCTCGCTCAAGGCCTCGATCACCACCGTGTTGGCGTCGGGGCTCTTGAGCGAGTAGGTGGTGAGGGAAGGGAGCAGATACTGCGGCGTGGCCCAGTCGGAGCCGAGAAACACGCCGGCCTCTTCCAATGCCCTGGCGCGTACCTCCAGGGCGGCGGCGCCACCGGGATGGAGCAGCACGCGACGTGCCGTATCCAGCACCCGGGGAAGTTTGCCCGGCTTGGCGAAGTCGCGGGCTTCGCCGAGCATGGCGGCTGCCTCGTCGAGGTTGGCCAGTAGTCTGAGCAGCTTCTCCTCGTCCGCTGGCGGGGTGCCCTCGTGCATGTGCCCGTTAGTGGTCACGCCGACTCCTTGTGATCGAGCTGTCGCACCATCACGCCCTGATCAAATGTAGAAATCAAGCTCTTCCTGGTGCTTGAGCAGATCTCGCAGGCGCTCCGGATCGTCGCCCTTGAAGTAGATCAGCCCCCAGTGCGTGCCGAAAGCGGTGCGCTTGGTCACGGTTTCCTCCATGGGCGGCGTGAGTTCGTGGGATTCGAAGTAGGGGTCGTCTTCCACCTCTTCGGGGATCTCCAGGCGGCTGACCACGCGACGCCGTGGATAGACGCCGAAGCAGCCGGCATAGCACTTGGCATCCTCGACCTCGCGAGGGAAGAAGGCGGCGACCTCTTCGGCGCTGCTCTTGGGGTCGAACACCAGCATGCTGGCCTGGTAGGCATTGAAGCCGTAGACCCGCTCGAGCAGCTCGAACACCTTGAAGCCCGGTGGGCGATAGGCCACCTCGCCGAAGTACATCTCGCCGTCGCTGGTGACGAAATACTCGGGATGGATCAGGCCGAAATCGATGTCGAAGGCCTTGATCAGCTTTTCGATCTGAGCGGTGATCTGGGGCCGGTAGCGTTCCAGTTCCGGCGAGGCGGGCACGAAGACCGAGTAGCCCAGGGTGACGTATTCCGAGATGTTGAGAAAGGCGATCTTGCCGTCATGGATCCACGCCTCCACGGCGAATTCCCAGCCGTCCAGGTGCGACTCCATCAGCACCGGAAACTCTTCATCGGGAATGGTATCGACCTCGTCGGGGGTGCGTATCACCCGATGCCCCAGGCAGCCGGCCTTGTCGAAGGCCTTGAGATGAATGGGGTCGTTGGGGTCGCCGTCCAGCTTGAGCAGGGTCTGGTTGACGCGCTTGAGAAAGCGGATGACGTCGCCCTTGTCGTGGGCCTCCTCGAAGATCCCCACGCGAATGCCGCCAAGCTGGGCGCGGCGTTTCATCAGCGCCTTGTCGCGCAGCAGCAGCGATTGGCCGTATAGCCGCGGGTTGTCGAGTAATACCGAGTTGATGGCGCCGGCCCATTCGACGGTTTCCTCGAACAGGGGGATCGCCACGTCCACTCCCATTTCCTTCAGGGTCTCGGCAATTTCCAGCGAGCGGTCGTTGAGGCGCTCGAAATTCCATGACACATGGGGGATATCGTGTTTCTGGCAGTACTCTTCCGCCCATTCCGGCGCTACCACGATGTAGCGACGGTCGAAGTTCTCGGCAGCCTCGACGGCATTCAGGCTCCAGCCGAGCAATGCAATGTAGCCCTTGTCGGGATTCTTCTTCATGGGGCGTCTCCTCCGGTGTGTGTGCCTCTCCTCATCGTCTCCCTTGCCCTTTCACCCTAGCCGATTTGGCTCCGCCTTACAGCCCGGGCCGTCGCTCATGCCTGCCTCGAGCGACGGTCCTTGCTCGCCTCCGGTGCCGCTGGTATAGTGCACGCGCACTCGGCAAGCCATTGATGCACGCCGGGTTCGATGCCTCGAAGGCATCGTGTCGTGGTGGCCCCGTCGGTCCTCCCGCAACGCTAAACCGCAAACCCCGCCAGGCCCGGAAGGGAGCAACGGTAGTGGTGGTCGCGTGTGCCGGGATGTGGCTGTCGGGGCTGCCTCCATTTCGGCCTCTTGTTTTCTTTTCGTCTTGTGTATCTCCGCGCAGCACGCTTCGATGTTAGACCTTGGTCGACATAGACTTTGGTGTTAATATGCAGCGCAGCAAAACGCTTGCGAGAGGATGTGCACCATGCAGATCGACGCCACGCCCAACGCTGGTATTCAGCGCAGCCTGCGCCAGTGCCTGTCGAACGCTGCCTTTCTGCTCTACCAGCAGGGTCACGTGCTGGAGACCATCACCATCCCCTTCCGTGGACTCGATAGCCGCGCGCTGCGCCAGATGCGCGAAGCCTCCCAGGAGTGGCCGGCCTGCCAGCGGGTACTCGAGAGCAGCGAGGCCGCCATCTACAACGAACACGGTCGCTTCGTGCTGAGCGCCATGGGCCGCGAGCTGCTGTTCGACATGTTCGGTGAGGGTGCGGCGGACTGCGCCTGAGTCCGGCAGCGACGAGCACTTACACGCACGAATGAAAGAACGAGCGGGGAGGCCAATGGCCTCCCCGCTGCGTTTTGATCCCCTTTAGAATTCGTGTCCCTGGTTTCAGGTCATCTCCGCCCAGCGATGGATGAACAGCGCGTAGGTGGTCAGCACGTGGCGAATCGAGTCGATCTCTACGCACTCGTCGACGCCATGGATGCGCTGGGCCACCGGCCCGTAGCAGGTGCCATTGATCGCGCCGCTGACGTGGAAGGCGCGCAGGTCGGTGGTGCAGGTGGAGAGATAGGTGGCCGGCGGGGCGCCGAGCAGATCCTGGTGGCAGCGCGAAAGCAGGGCAATGCCCGGTGCCTCGAGGTCGACCAGGTGTCCTTCGGAGCGAAAGCCGTGGAACTCCACCCGGGGCATGGGGCCGTCATCGGCAAGTTCGGCGTGGCGTGCCTCCACGCAGCGGCGCACACGCTCCATCACCTCGTCGGGCGTCATGCCCGGCGGGAAGCCCACGCGGCCTTCGAGGATGGCATGGGCGGGCACGCTGGAGGCCCAGTTGCCCCCTTCGATCTTGCCGATGCTGAGATTGAAGGGGCTGTCGAGGGTGTCGTAGGGCGCCTGGCGCGGCAGGCCGTTGATCTCGGCCTCCAGCGCCTTGAACGCGGGCAAATATTCGACCAGTGTCTCGATGGCGTTGCGCCCGGCACGGGTGTCGAGCACGTGGGCCGGCACGCCGTCGAGGCGCATACGGAACCACAGCACACCGACCTGGCCGGCATAGATCCGCGCGCCGAAGGGTTCGGGAATCAGCACGAAGTCGCCGCTGAAGCCCTGGTGCAGGCAGGCCAGGGCGCCGTTGCCGGTGCACTCCTCCTCGATCACCGTCTGCAGGGTCAGCGGGAAGTCGATGGCCACGCCGGCCTGACGCACCGCCTGCACGGCCAGGGTCATGGCGGCAATGCCGGCTTTCATGTCGCCGGCGCCGCGCCCGTAGAGCCAGCCGTCCCGTTCCCAGGGCTCCCAGGGCGGGCGGGTCCACATGTCGGTGGGCTCGGCGGGGACCACGTCGAGATGGCCGTTGAATACCAGATGCGGCCCCGGAGCCTCGGCATTGAGTTGGGCCACCAGGTTATAGCGTTCGGTGCAGTCCCATTCGGTGGGGGCGCGGTGGGTGTGCTCGGCGAAACCGGGGGCGTCCAGCGGCACCCGGGTAACCGGCAGCTCGAGGCGCTCGAACCAGCGCTCCATGGTCTCGAGTGCGCCGTGCTCCTGGCCCAGCACGCTGTAGCCGCGCACGAGGTCGCGGGTCAGCGCCAGGGTGTCGTCCATCAGCGCCTCGCAGCGCTCGACGATGCGCTGTTCGATGTCACTTAGCATTGGCCCTCCCCCAGTCGGCGCTCGTCGTTGAAGTATTCCACTATATGGTATCTCGGCCTAGGGCATGGCAAGGTCAGGCGAACCATCCCGAAGAGGTGTCGTCATGCTGACCTTCCATAGCGAGTCGACCAAGCTGCGTCGCGCCAAGACCGAGCTCAACGAGGGGTTGCTCATGGCGCCTTTCGAGTGTCCGGAGCGCGTCGACCTGGTGCTCGAGCGGATTCGAGCGAGCGGGCTTGGCCCGGTGCAGGCCCCGGCCCGCTTCGGCCTCGACCCGGTGCTGGCCGTGCACGATCGCGACTACGTCGAGTTCCTGGCCAGCTGCTGGGAGGAGTGGAAGGCGGCCGGCATGGCCGGCGAGGCGATCCCCAACATCTGGCCGTCCCGTTCGATGCCCGGCGTGCGGATACCCGAGCACATCGAAGGGCGGCTCGGCCATTACGCCCAGACCGGCGAGACCTCGATCTGCGCCAACACCTTCGAGGCCGCCGAGGTCAGCAAGGACATTGCCCTGTCGGCGCTGGGTCACACGCTCGAGAGCGGCGAGCCGAGCTTCGGTCTGTGCCGTCCGCCGGGCCACCATGCGTCGTCGAATCAGTTCGGCGGCTACTGCTTCTTCAACAACGCGGCCATCGCCGCCGAGCAGGCCCTGAGGCACGGGCATTCGCGGGTGGCGGTGCTGGACATCGACTTTCACCACGGCAACGGCACCCAGGAGATCTTCTACGCCCGCGACGACGTGATCGTCGTATCGCTGCACGGCGACCCGCTGCACTGCTTTCCCTATTACCTGGGCCACGCCGACGAGACCGGCAGCGGCCGGGGCGAAGGCTTCAACGTCAACTATCCCATGCCACCCGGCACCGACTACGCGCGCTGGTCGGCGGCTCTCGACGAGGGGCTGGCGCGCATTCGTCAGGTCGGGGCCGAGCTGCTGGTCGTATCGCTGGGGGTGGACACTTTCGAGCACGACCCGATCAGCAGCTTCAAGCTGCGCAGCGATGACTACCCGGATGTCGGGCGCCGTCTGGCTGCACTGGGCCTGCCCACCGTCTTCCTGCTCGAGGGCGGCTACGCGGTGGAGGAGATCGGCATCAACGTGGTGAATGTTTTGAGCGGCTTCGACGCTGCCCTAGCCAGAGTCGAATAGAGCCGCCTAGAGTCGCCGTTCTAGCAGGCTGCCCAGCTCGGCATCGGTCAGCACCAGGGGGTTGGTCTTCATGCTGCCGCCCCGGGCGCCGGCGACCACGCGCTCGATGTCGTCTCGCTGCATGCCGTAGGCAGCGAGCCTCGGCATGTCGAGCCGCTGGGTCCATTCGCGCAGCGTTTCGACCAGGGCATCGCAGGCGTCGTCGTCGCTCAGCTCGCTTTTGCCGCTGACCAGGCGGCCGGCCTCGGCATACTTGGCCAGGGCTGCTGCGTGCGGCGCACGCTGGCGCAGCGCCGCGACGTTGACCTCGGTGGCCTCGGCGACCAGGGTGCCGCACACCGTGCCATGGGGAATCGGGAAGAAGGCGCCCAGCGGCGAGGCCAGCCCGTGTACCGAGCCCAGGCCCGCCTGGGCCAGGGCGATACCCGACATCAGCGACGCGTAGGCGAGCTGGCCGTAGCCCTGGTCGGCCTCGGGATGGTTCGCCTCCCAGGCCGGCCAGAAGCCGCGATGGAACGCCTGCATGCCGGACCAGGCCAGAGCGTCGGTGGCGGGACTGGCATTGAGCGAGACGTAGGACTCGAGCAACTGGGTGAAGGCATCCATGCCGTTGGCGGCGATCTGCGCCTTGGGGCAGCCCGCCAGCAGCTCCGGGTCGACCAGCGCCACGGCGGCGACCAGCCGCTCATCGCGGAACGACTTCTTGAACCCGTCGGCGCCCTGTACGCTGAGCACGGCGTTCTTGGTCGCCTCGCTGCCGGTACCGGCGGTAGTGGGCACGGCGATCAGCGGTACCGCCGGGCCGCGATAGGGCAGGCCACGGCCGACGCCCTCGAGGTGATCCATCACCGAATTGCCGGGGCGTAGCAGGCCGGCCACCGCCTTGGCTGCATCCAGCACGCTGCCGCCGCCGATGGCGACCACGACGTCGATGGCGTGCCCTCGATGCTCGGCGACGATGGCGTCCACCCGCTGCGGCGAGGGCTCCCCCTCGACGGTGACGTGATGCCAGCTGGCGCCCTGTGCCTCGAGTGCTGCGACCAGCGCCTGCCAGCGTGGCGTGGCGACGAAGGAGCGCCTGCCCGTGACCACCAGCACGCTCGTGCCGTAGTCGGCGATCAGTCCTGGCAGCAATTCGATGCTGCCGGAGCCGAAGCGGATATCCGGCAGGCGGGCGATACGAAAGGCGTCGATACGTTCGGGAAAGGAAGCTGTCATGGCCGGCCCGCTATTCTAGTTGTTGGATTATCAGACACAGCTTAACGCCAGCGCTCGAGGAGCTGGTAATACCACATCCCCGCGGCCAGCAGCGGATTGCCCAGGGCGTCACCGAATGGCACCTTGAGGTGGCGGCAGGCGGCGAAGGTGTCGAACTCCTCCATGTGACCGGCAATCGCCTTGGCCATGATCTCACCGACGATGTGCGAGGTCGCCACGCCGTGGCCCGAGTAGCCCTGGGCGTAGTAGACGGTGTCGGAGAGCTTGCCGAGCATGGGGATGCGATTGATCACGATGCCGGCCATGCCCTGCCAGGCGTAATCGATGGGCGTGCCCGCGAGCTGCGGAAAGGTGGCTTCCAGGCGCGGGCGCAGCTCGGCGGCGATGTCGGGGGAGTCCTTGCCCGAGTAGTTGGCGCCGCCGCCGAACAGCAGCCGGCCGTCGGCGGTGAGACGGTAGTAGTCGAGTACGAAGCGGCAGTCGTACACCGCCAGATCCTGGGGATTGATCGCTTCGGCCAGCCCACCCAGCGGCGCGGTGGTGACGATGCCCAGCGAGGCCGGAAACAGCCTGCCGCCCAGGCGGCGGCGCTCCAGGCGGTGATAGGCATTGCCGGCCAGCAGCACGCGGTCGGCGCGCAGCGTGCCGTGCGCCGTGATCACGGCCGGCGAGGGGCCATGGTCGATGCGCTCCACCGGGGAGCGCTCGAAGATCAGCGCCCCCAGGCTTGCGGCCACTCGCGCCTCGCCCAGGCACAAGTTGAGCGGGTGCAGGTGCAGGTTGTAGCGATTGAGCAGACCGCCATGATAGAGCTCGGTGCGGATGACGTCGCGTACCTGATGCACATCGAGCAGCTCGACGTGCTCGCCCATGCCGCGGGCCTGACAGGCCTCGAAGTCGGCGCGTAGCGCCGTCATGTGCGAGGGCTTCCAGGCTGCTTGCAGATGACCCTGCTTCAGGTCGCAGGCAATGTCGTACTGCTCGACTCGCTGGCGAATGATGCGTTGGCCGCGCCAGCGCAGGTTCCAGACGAAGTCGTCGGCGGCTTCGCCCAGAGTGCGGCGCATCTGCTTGCGCATGGCCGCCTCGCCGGAGAGGCTGCCGGTCACCTGGCCGCCGTTGCGTCCGCTGGCGCCCCAGCCGACCTTGTTGGCCTCGACGATGGCTACCCGATAGCCGCGCTCGGCCAGCTCCACCGCCGTAGCCACGCCGGTGAAGCCGCCGCCGACGATGGCCACGTCGACCGTCACTTCGCCTTCCAGCCGAGGGTAGTCCGACTCCTGGTGGATGGTGGCGGTATAGTAGGAGGCGCAGCGCGGATCGCTCATGATGACTCCAGTAAATGTCGAAAATACTCAACGCATGCTAACACAGCCAGCCTGGCGGACGAGCCCCCGAGGCGGTGCTTCGACTGGCGGGCCGTGGGCCATTGCCGGGTGTGCTTTGCGCCCCCGGCATCAGCCGGTAGAATGGAGGTTTTCGCGTTCGGCTCGTCACCGGACACCTTCGTCGGGGCGCAGCAGGCCCTGCTCCGATCGGCTGCCCGCCAGCCCTGTTGCAAGGAATCCGTACAGCAATGAGCTACCAGGTTCTGGCCCGCAAATGGCGACCGCGTACGTTCCATGAACTGGTCGGCCAGGAGCACGTCCAGCGTGCGCTGGTGAACGCCCTCGATCAGGGGCGTTTACATCATGCCTACCTGTTCACCGGGACACGCGGCGTCGGCAAGACCACACTGGCAAGAATACTTGCCAAATGTCTCAACTGTACGGCCAAAGGGTATGGTGACGATGGCGTAACCTCTACGCCGTGCGGCCAGTGCGACAGCTGCCGTGCCATCGACGAGGGCCGCTTCGTCGATCTGATCGAAGTCGACGCCGCTTCGCGCACCAAGGTGGAAGACACCCGCGAGCTGCTCGACAACGTGCAGTACGCTCCCACCCAGGGCCGCTACAAGGTGTACCTCATCGACGAGGTGCACATGCTCTCCACCAGCAGCTTCAACGCGCTGCTCAAGACGCTGGAAGAGCCGCCGCCCCACGTCAAGTTCCTGCTCGCCACCACCGACCCGCAGAAGCTGCCGGCCACGGTACTGTCGCGCTGCCTGCAGTTCACCCTCAAGAACATGCCGCCGGAGCGTATCGTCACCCACCTGGCCAAGGTGCTCGAGGCCGAGGGCATCGGCTTCGAGGAGAGTGCGCTGTGGCTGCTGGGACGGGCCGCCGACGGTTCCATGCGCGATGCCATGAGCCTGACCGACCAGGCCATCGCCTTCGGCCAGGGGCAGGTGCGCCATGCTGACGTGGCCGCCATGCTGGGAACGCTCGACCACCGCCACGTGCTGGCACTGGTCGAAGCGCTGGCAGACGTCGATGCGCCGCGTCTGCTGGCCGAGATCGCCCAGTTGGCGGAGCAAGGGCCGGATTTCGCCGCCGTACTCGACGACCTGAGCGCGGTGCTGCACCGCCTGGCGGTGGCTCAGATGGTACCCGCCGCGGTGGACAACGGCCACGGCGACCGGGACACGGTGCTGGCTCTGGCCTCGCGCTTCACCGCCGAGGACGTGCAGCTCTACTACCAGATCGGCATTCAGGGGCGCGGCGACATGGCTCACGCCCCCGACCTGCGCACGGCGCTGGAGATGACGCTGCTGCGCATGCTGGCCTTCCGCCCCCAGGGGGTGCCGCAGCCGGCCAAGACCCCGCTGCCGCTACGCGGTGTCGAAAGTGGCGGTTCGTCCGCCGCACCCGCTGGTGGCGCCGGCGAGCCTGCCTCTCCGGAGGGCGAGTCGACTGGCGCGACCCCGCGGCATCCCGAGCCGGCCCCGGCGGTGAGTGCAGCGTCGCCTGCTGCCGAGGTCGTACGCCCACCGGAGCCACCCCCACCCTGGGAGGAGGCGACGCCGGAGCCATCGCTTGGTTCCACCGCCCAGGCGACGGCCGAGCCCGAGTTCGCCGCGGAAGTGGCTGTCACGTCACGGCCGAAACCTGAACCTGAACCTGAGCCGGTTCCCGAGTCTCGGTTTGCGGCGGAACCTGTACCCGAGCCTGAACCTGAACCTGAACCTGAACCGGAGCCTGCACCCGAACCGGAGCTTGCTCACCCGTCCGCGCCTGAACCTGCCTTCGAGCCGCGCACTGCCGCCGTCCAGCCGGCGGAGGAGTACGCAGGCAGGGCAGCAGCACAGATAGAAGCGGCACAGACAGTAGCGGCACGAACAGAAGAGAGCGACCTGGCGCTGCTCGGCGAACCCGAGCCGGTCGTCGAGGTCGCGCCCGCCAATGCCCACGAGCCGTGCCCTGCGGTAGAGCAAGCGGCAGATGGCGAACTGCTAAGTCATGATCGCTGGCTGGATGGTTTCGATGCTCTGGGCCTCGGTGGATTGACGCGCAACCTTGCGGCCCACTGTGTGGTCGAAGCCGATGACGGTAGGCGGTTGACGCTGCGCCTCGACCCGTCCCAGGAGGCCATGAACGCAGAGATCCACGTGCGTCGTGTGCAGGAGGCGCTGGCCGGCATCGGTATCGTACGCCAACTCGCGATCGTGCCGGGGTCCTTGCCGACCGACATCGAGACGCCCCGCCTGCGTGCCGACCGGATTGCCGCCGAGCGTCACGCCGAGGCGGTGGCTGCCCTGCATCGTGACCCACACGTCAGGCAGCTGCAGGAAACCTTCGGGGCACGCCTGATCGAGTCCAGCGTCAAGCCGGCCGAAGCGGCACCCAGGGCCTGAAGACAAGTTCACTTTGCCAAGCGAGAGGAACGACCATGATGAAAGGTGGAATGGGCAACCTGATGAAGCAGGCCCAGGAGATGCAGCAGAAGATGCAGCGTGTCCAGGAAGAGATCGCCAAGGCCGAGGTGACCGGTGAAGCCGGCGCCGGCATGGTCAAGGTGACCATGAACGGTCGCCACGACGTGAGCAAGGTCGATATCGACCCCAGCGTCATGGAAGAGGACAAGGAGCTGCTCGAGGATCTGCTGGCCGCGGCAGTCAACGACGCGGTACGCAAGGTCGAGGCCAGTTCGCGGGCGAAGATGGAAGAGGCCACGGCGGGACTGAACCTGCCGCCCGGCTTCAAGATGCCTTTCTGACTCTATTGAAACCGGCTTCGCTCGGCCATGCGGCGTCAACCATCCTCTAGAGGTATCGAATGAGCTTTTCCCCCCTCGTCGAGAGACTGATGGAGTCGCTGCGTGTGCTGCCGGGCGTGGGGCCCAAGACCGCGCAGCGCATGGCGATGCATCTGCTCGAGCGAGACCGCGACGGCGGTCGCCGCCTGGCCGGCGTGCTCGAGCAGGCCATCGAACAGGTCGGCTACTGTCGGCGCTGCCGCACCCTCACCGAAGAGGAGATCTGCGGGCTGTGTACCAGCAGCCGGCGCGACGACGCGCTGCTGTGCGTGGTAGAGTCGCCGGCCGACCAGCTCGCCATCGAGGAAGCGGGCGGTTACCGTGGCCGCTACTTCGTGCTCCACGGTCACCTTTCGCCGTTGGATGGCATCGGCCCCGAGGACCTGGGCCTCGACCAGCTCGAAGCGCGTATCGCCGAGGGCGGTATCAGCGAGGTGATCCTGGCCACCAACCCCACCGTGGAGGGCGAGGCCACGGCGCACTACATTGCTGCCCAGCTGGCGTCCCATGGGGTAACCCTGTCGCGCCTGGCCTATGGCGTGCCCATGGGCGGTGAGCTCGAGTACGTCGATGGCGGTACCCTCAGTCGTGCCTTCAATGGCCGCCTGCCGTTTCGCGGCGATTGAAGCCGCTGCCTTTTCCTGTTGCCGGATGACCGCATGACCCTGACCCCCGAGATCCGCTGGATCGACACCCCCGAGGCGCTGGATGCCGCCTGTGCCGAGGTGGCTGGCGCCGAGGTGATCGCGCTGGATACCGAATTCTTTCGCGAGAAGACCTTTCACCCAGTTCCCGCTCTGATCCAGTTTTCCAGCGGTGGACCGGCCTGGCTCGTTGACCCTGTCGTGGTGCACTGTACCGATGCCTTTCGCCGCCTGTTGGGCGAGGGGCCGCTGAAGCTGCTGCACGCCAGCAGCGAGGACCTGGAAGTGTTGGCGCATTGGGCTGGGGTATCGGTGGCTCCGCTGGTGGATACCCAGGTTGCCCAGGCGCTGCTTGGGGAGGACCCCGCCATGGGCTATCAGCGCATGGTGCATCACTGGACCGGGGAGACGCTGCCCAAGGACGAGACCCGATCCGACTGGCTGCAGCGTCCGCTGAGTGAATCCCAGCGGCTTTATGCGGCACTCGACGTGGTCTACCTGCTCAAGGTCTGGGAACGTCAGCACGAAGCGCTGGAACGGCTGGAGCGTCGTGAGTGGCTGGAAGCCGACTGCCGTGAGCTGATGGCCCAGGCCCTGCGCAGCGACGAGGCGGATGGGCAGTGGTATCGTCGCCATCGCCAGCTGTGGCGGCTCACGCCTCGTCAGGTCGAAGCCTACCGGCTGATGACCACCTGGCGCGAGGGCGAGGCCCGGCGACGCAACCTGCCGCGGGGCTGGCTGGTCAACGACCGGGTGCTGTACGCCATCGCCGAACGCATGCCGGAGAATCGTTATCAGCTCGCCGAAGTCGAAGAGATCAAGCCGAGCCTGATCAAGCGCGACGGCGATGCCTTGCTGGCCATGGTGAAGCAGGCGAAACAGTGCGAGGCGGACACTCTGCCGGCGGCGCAGCCTTCGCCGCTGGGGGCGGACTACAAGCGGCGCATGAAGGCGCTCAAGCGGGTGGTGAACGAGCATGCCGAACGGTTGGGGCTGGCGCCTGAGGTGCTGATGCGCCGGCGCGAGCTGGAAGCGCTGATTGCCGCCGATCTGGCGGCGGAACCGCTACCTTTGCCTGAGGGCTGGCGCGGCGACTGCCTCGCGACACCCCTGGAACAAGCTTTGAATGAGGTGAAGGCCGCATGAACGACGACCGTCTGCAAGGCAACAAGCTGCTGTGCGAGATCTTCAAGAGTCCGCACAAGGAGGAGATGTACCTCTACGTCGACAAGCGGCAGGGGCTGGCCGAGGTGCCCGCGGTACTGCTCGAGCGCTTCGGCAAGCCGGTGTCCATCATGACCATGATCCTGTCGCCGGAAAAACCGCTGGCCCGCGCCAAGGTGGAGGACGTGATGGCAGCGATCCGCGAAAAGGGGTTCTACCTGCAGATGCCGCCAGCCAAGGAGGAGTATCTGCTGGACCTGTATCGCACCCCCACAGAGTCGCGTTACTGACATGCGTGAACTGTTCTGGGAGCGCTTCGACCTCGAGGAGCTCACCGCCGAGGAGTGGGAAGCACTGTGCGACGGCTGCGGCCAGTGCTGCCTGGTCAAGTTCCAGGACGAGGACAGCGGCGACCTCGCCGTGCTTGGCGTGGCCTGCGAACTGCTCGACATCCACAGCTGCCGCTGTAGCGACTACCCCAACCGCCAGGCCCGGGTACCCGACTGTGCCCGGCTCACGCCCCAGCGTATCGAAGAATTCCGCTGGCTGCCGAAGTCCTGCGCCTACCGCCGTATCGCGGAAGGCCGCCGGCTGGCGGGCTGGCATCCACTGATCTCCGGCGACCCCGAGCGCGTGCATCGCAAAGGCATCAGCGTGCGCAGCTTTGCCATCTCCCAGCGTGACGTGCCAGACGACGAACTGGAAGACCACATCATTGCCATACTGCCGATTGACAGCTGATCCCCTCAAGGTCTGAAGGTCTTTGGTATCCAATTTCAGCCTGGCTGCTGATGGCCATTTCTCCCATTCCCCATAATGCTGAGTGTTGCAGCTTGTAACATTGTGTTGCTTTCAGGGGGCATTGCAAATGCCACGAGAGCTGAGCAAGCCGATGGGAGGGGATCATGAAACGGAGATGGATGACGACGGCAGGAGTGACGTTTGGCGTCATGCTGACAACGAGCGCCATGGCCCAGTCGCAGCCCTGGACCGAACCGCTCAGCGATGAGGAAATGACGGCACGTTGGAATGCGCTGTTCAACGACGGCGCCGTGCTGAGCGACGAAGAACTCGACGAATTGCTGGAATGGCTGCCGCCAACCGGCGCCGGCCTGGGAGCGATGGGCCTGGATGGCTCCAGAGGGGGAGGTGACGGAGGCCTGGTGCGCACCGGCGGCTCCTCGCCGCCCAGCAGTGGCGGCGGTGGCGGGGGTGGCAATAGCGGCGGTGGCGACGGTAATGGAGGCGGTGGCAACGGCAATGGAGGCGGTGGTAACGGCAATGGAGGCGGTGACAACGGCAATGGAGGCGGTGGTAACGGCAACGGAGGCGGTGGTAACGGCAACGGAGGCGGTGGTAACGGCAACGGAGGCGGTGGCAACGGCGATGGAGGCGGTGGCAACGGCGACGGCGGTGGGAATGGCAACGGAGGCGGTGGCAACGGCGGAGGCGGTTCCGGTGGGGGCGGCAATGGCGGCTCCGGTGGGGGCGGCAGCGGCGGCTCCGGTGGGGGCGGCAGCGGCGGCTCCGGTGGGGGCGGCAACGGTGGCTCCGGTGGGGGCGGCAACGGCGGCTCCGGCGGGGGCGGCAACGGCGGCTCCGGCGGTGGTGACGGCGGCGGTGCCGGTGGCGGCAGCGGTGGCGGTGCCGGCGGCTGATCTTCCGTGACGACCCGGCCCGGTTCCAACCGGGCCGGATTCTTGTTGCCCTCGGCTGCTCAGGCCTCTCTCTCGGCGAGACCCAGCGCCCAAAGAATGAAAGCGTCCTGGCGGGCATTGTCGTGCCAGGCCTTGAAGCGTCCCGAAGCGCCACCGTGTCCGGCGGCCATGTCGGTGCGCAGCAGCACCGGGCCGCGTGCGGTACCCATTTCCCGTAGTCGGGCATAGAGCTTGGCGGGCTCCCAGTAGGGCACTCTGGTGTCGTGCCAACTGCCCTGAAGAAACAGCGTGGGGTAGGGCTGCGGCGTCAGGTTGTCGAGCGGCGAATAGGCGCGAATGCGTTTTCGCGCATCGGGCTCGTCGGGGTTGCCCCATTCGGTGTATTCGGCGGTGGTCAGCGGCAGGTCGGGGTTCTCCATGGTGCGCAGTACGTCGACGAAGGGCACGTCCAGTAGGGCGGCACAGAAGGCCTCTGGTGCCAGATTGAGGCTGGCGCCCACCAGCAGGCCCCCGGCGCTGGCGCCGTAGGCGGCAATCCGTTCGGCGTCGCTGAAGCCTTTCTCCACCAGCGCGTGGCGCGCCGCCAGAAAGTCGCGAAAACTGTTTTCCTTGTGTTCGAGCTTGCCGGCCAGGTACCAGGGTTCGCCTCGGTCGCCGCCGCCGCGCACATGCGCCACGGCAAAGGCAACGCCGCGCGCAAGCAGCTCCAGCCTGGCCACCGAGAACCAGGGGTCGAGCACCTCGCCGTAGGCGCCATAGCCGTACAGCAGGGTGGGCAGCGGGTGGCCGGCTAGATCGGCACGCATCACCACCGATACCGGAATTCGTTCGCCATCGTGGGCGCGGGCCCAGATGCGTTCACAGCACAGGTCCTGGGGCTGCAGGTCGCCGTGGATGGGCTGCGACTTGAGCACCTGGCGCTGGCCGCTGTCGAGGTCGTGCTCGAGCCAGTGCACCGGCATGACGAACGACTCCTCTCGCAGGCGCAGGCGGCGGCTGTCGAAGTGGGGCATATCACCGAGCATCAGGCTGCAGGGCGATTCCGGCAGGGGCAGACGCTCGTCTCGTCCGACGGCATGGCCACCATCGAGTTCGACGATGCGCACCCTGACCTGGGCCTCGTGATGGTCGCGCTCGCTAATGGCCAGCCCCCAGTCGAAGGCTTCGACATCCTCCAGGGTGGTGTCGTCGCGGTGTTCGATCAGCGGACGCCAGGGCGCCTGCGGATCATGCTCGTCCACGACCTCGAGGCAGAAGTGGGGGGCGTTGCGGTTGTGCAGCACGTAGAAATATCCGGGACGGTGCTCCAGCCCGTACTCCACGCCCTTCTCCCGTGGCCGGAAGCAGCGCGGCGTCTGGTCGGGCGCCTGGGCCGACAGCAGGTAACACTCGCTGGTGTCCTTCGAGGCGCTCTCCAGCACCAGCCACTGCCGTGAACGTGTCTTGCCCAGCCCCAGCCAGAACTCCGCATCGTCTTCGCGCAGGATCAACGCCGGTTCGCCGGCCTGGCCTCGATTCAGCGGCAGGCGCCAGATGCTGTCGGGGCGCTGGGTGGCGTCGTAGCGGGTGAACAGCAGGGTGGCGTTGTCCTCGGCCCAGGTCAGCTCCGGGCCTATTTCCTCCAGCAGCAGCAGCGGTTCACCGTCGGGCAGCGCCTTGAGGTAGAGCGTGAAGCGCTCATCGCCGCTGGTGTCTTCGGTCCAGGCCAGCCAGCGCTCGTCCGGCGATAGGGCCATGTCGCCCAATTCCAGGTAGTGCTCCGCCGCGGCGCGCTGCTGCAGGTCCAGAAAAGGTACCGCGTCGCTCGGATTGCCGTTGTGATGGCGCCACCATACGGGGTAATCGGCATCGGCGGCGGTCTCGCTCCAGTAGGTGAAGCGATCGAGCGCGGTGGGCAGGCCCTTGATGCCCAGCTCACGACGCGAGAGATGGCCGTGATAGAGCCGCTCCACCAGATCGTCGAGTGGTCTCATCCAGGTCTTGGATTCGTCATTCGCCGCTTCCAGAAAGGCGCTGACCTGCGGGTCGTCGCGGTCTTCCAGCCAATGCCATTCGGGGTCATCGGGGCGGCGAAACCGTTCGACCGGCGACGGCGATGAAAAATCGGCGGCGGGGATAGAGGAACTTTGTGGCGGCTGTGCTTTCATTGGGGCGGGTGTACCATACTCAAAATGACTTTCCATCCTGTACGCTCCGTCATGTGGCGGGGCGTAATGCAACGAAGAGGTATCGATGCTGACATCCGATTCGATGTCCCTACTATGGCTGACCTATCTGGGTTTGTCGCTGGTCGTGCTGGTGGCAGGTTACCTGGGGCTGGCATTTCTACCCCGTATGCTGCGTCTACCCATCACCTGGGCGGTGGCCGGCATTCTGTGGATGCCGACGCGTTTTCGGCTGCCGCTGGTGGAAGGGGAGACCTATACCGGCATGGCGCCGGCGGTGGTGGTGGCTGCCGTGGCGTTTCTCGAGCGCAATGCGTCGACACTGATGTCGACGGCTTTGCTGTTGGCCGCGGGTGCACTGCTGGGCCTGGCCATCGGCGTGTTGCAGGTATGGATGTTTCGTGCCGAGCCTGTGGTTGAAGGCGGTGCGCAGAAGAAAAAGCAACAGGACGAAGAGAGCAGGAAGCGGGACCATAACAGAAGGCGTGCTGGCCAGGGCGGTAGACAACCGCATGCGTCAACCAAGCGCCGGGAGCCGAAGATCGGCTAGGGAGCCCCGATGGGGAGGGAGCGCAACACGATATGGCGCTGGCTGGCAGGGTTGGTCGGTTGCTTGGTAATGGCGGGTCATCTCTCCGCTACAGAGGTAGCGGAGCGGCCCGAGGTCAGGGTCATCTTCGATGTTTCGGGGAGCATGCGTCACAACGACCCCGACCAGCTGGCCGGCAAGGCGCTGGAACTCCTTGTCGCCATGGTGCCCGATGGCGCCACGGCAGGGATCTGGACCTTCGGCGAGCGGGTGCGCAGCCCGCTGCCGCCGTCACCAGTGAACGCCGAGTGGCGCGAGCGTGCCAGGGCGCTGGCACCTCAGCTGGTCGCTTACGAGCAATTCACCGACATCGAGTCGGCGGTCTATCATACGGCCATGGTCGAGCCGAACGGCGTTCCGCTGCACCTGGTGCTGCTTACCGATGGCGTGATCGACCTGCCTGCCTGGCGCGGTAGCAAGCCGGCCATCGATACGTCATCCCGCGAGGCCCTGCTCGATGAGCTTGGTCCACGCCTGGCCGAGGAAGGCGTGGTGATACACGCCATTGCCTTCTCGGACGAGGCCGACCTCGATCTGGTCGAGCGCCTGGCTCAGATGACCGGTGGGCTTTCGGCTTCGGTTGCCGCTCCCGATGCGCTGATGGGCGCCTTCCTCGATATCGTCGATCGCATCTATCCCAGCGATCGCGTACCGGTCACCGACCGGGGGTTCCTCGTCGAGCCGGGACTGCGCGGCTTCACCGCGCTGCTGTTTCGCGGTGAGGAGCCGGCGACGCTGGTCGCACCCGACGGCCGGCGCTACACCGCCGAAGCCCCCCCGGAAGGCGCCGAGTGGCGCAGCGAGCCTCACTACGACCTCATCAAGGTACCTGATCCTCAAGCGGGTCAATGGCGCCTCGAGGGCGGGGCGGGGCCGAACAGCCGCATCACCGTCGAGTCGCCGCTTCACCTGCAGATGAGTGGCGTGTCGAGCACCCTGTATCTCGGTTTCGGCGTGCCGGTGGAGGCTTGGTTCCTGCGCGAGGGTGATGAGGTGGTGGCCGACGCGTTGCCGGCCCATCTCCGTTTGACGGCGGAGCTGCGCGACGAATCGGGCTCGGCCCAGTCGGCGGTGGTACTCGAGCAGCAGGAGGCGCGTTTCGCCGGCAAGCTGCCGGCACCGGTGCTGGCGGGCAAGGCCCAACTGGCGGTGCGTGCCGAAGGCCAGGGCTTTCGCCGTCAGCGTGTCCAGCCGGTCAATGTCCTGCCGGCCGTGGCGGCCCGCCATGACGAGGCCAACCACCGCGTTCTGTTGAGCGCCGAACATCCCTTGCTGGATCGTCACAATACCCGTCTTTACGGTCAGCTCCAGGGCGCACACCTTGCCGCTGAGCCGATGGCCGAGCGGCGCTGGAGCATTGCGCTACCTGAGCTGGACACGGCGCTCAGCGTGCCGCTGGTTCTGCGCGGTGAGGTCACCCTCGACGGCGAGACCCACGAGCTGCAGCTACCGCGCCTGGTGCTGTTCCCGTCGGTGACCACGGCGATCGGTCAGGTGGATGCCGGCCCGGCGCTGGAGGTGGTGCGCTTTCACGAAGAGCTGACTCCAGTGCGCGAGCCGCGTGCCACCTCGGAGTCGCCGCTGCCGCAGCCGCTGGAACAGGCAGTGCGCAGCATTCAGCAACTGCCGCGGGCGGCCCAGGAGCGCTGGCGAGAGTGGCAGCCCGTGCTGACCCGGCCGCTCGAGGAGGCCGTGGGAGACCGACGCGGGGCCGGTGCGCTACTGGCCGGTGGGCTGCTGCTACTGCTGGTGCTGTTGGTCGCCTGGCGAATGGCGATACGGCATCGCCATGCCGGATCACGGGAGGAACCGCATGTGTGAGCTGCTGGGCATGAGCGCCAACGTGCCCACCGATATCTGCTTCAGTTTCACCGGCTTCTTGCATCGAGGCGGTGGTACCGGGCCCCATCGTGACGGCTGGGGCATCGCCTTCTACGAGGCGGGCGGCTATCGCGATTTCCGCGACCCTCACCCGTCGATTCGCTCGCCCATTGCCCGGCTGATCACCGACTATCCGATCAAGTCACATATCGTCATCAGCCACATTCGTCAGGCCAATGTCGGTCAGGTTCGTCTGGCCAATACCCATCCCTTCACCCGGGAAATGTGGGGCAGAACGTGGTGCTACGCCCATAACGGCCAGCTCGAAGCGTGGCAGGAATTGCCCTTGAGCTTCTATCGGCCGGTGGGCGATACCGACAGCGAGCACGCCTTCTGCTGGCTGTTGGCCAGCCTGCGCGAACGCTTTGCCGAGGCGCCGCGACTGGCGTCGAGCGACGCGCTGCTGAGCGAAGAGCATCAGGCCCTCTGGCAACGCCTCCATGGCCTTTGCGAAACGCTGCGCGGCAAAGGGGTCTTCAATCTGCTGCTGGCTGACGGCGAGTTTCTCTACACCTATTGCTCGACCAAGCTGGCCCACATCACGCGGCGCGCGCCGTTCGGCAGCGCCGAGCTCTCGGATGCCGAGCTGACGGTCAACTTTGCCGAGCATACGACCCCCGACGACATCGTCTCGGTAATCGCGACGGAGCCGCTGACCAGTAACGAGGCATGGGTTCGCATGGTGCCGGGTGAGCTGTTGGTGTGGCGGCATGGGCGGATCGTGTCCCGCTACGTGACTGAGACAATCACGGAACGAGACTGAGTCCTTTGCCCGCGTCGGCTTGCCTTTCCGGCCGATTTTGCCCAGCTTGGTAGACAAAGGAGCACCCTGAAACCGCACATTCTTTTGTGAACGTTCGTTTGAATCATGCGTTTTACAGGCGAGCGATGCCTGGTATATCGTACCGGCTTTGTCATAACAAGAACCGTCGGGGTCGAGGGTGAGTGACCGTGTCGACGAAGCTGTGGAGATAGCGCCTATGAATGAACAAGCCAACGCCGGTATTCTCAACGGACCTGAGCTGGAAGGCATGGATCGGTATCGGTCGCTGATGGACGTCTTCCATGAAGCAGTGAAGCGTTTTGCCGACAATCCGGCATTCACCTGCATGGGTCAGACGCTCACCTTTGCCGAACTCGACCGTCTCTCGGCCGATTTCGCCGCCTGGCTGCAGCACGAGACCGGGCTTCAGCCGGGCGATCGTATTGCGATTCAACTGCCCAACGTGCTGCAGTTCCCTATCGCGGTGTTTGGCGCCTTGCGCGCCGGCCTGGTGGTAGTCAATACCAATCCGCTCTATACCGAGCGTGAAATGGCGCACCAGTTCAAGGACTCCGGTGCCCGGGCAATCCTGATCCTGGCCAACATGGCCAGCAAGCTCGAGAAGGTGCTCGATCGTACCGACATCGAGCACGTGCTGGTCACCGAGCTTGGCGACATGCACGGTTTCCCCAAGCGTTTTCTCATCAACGCCGTGGTCAAGTACGTCAAGAAGATGGTGCCCTCCTACTCGCTGCCGATGGCGATACCGTTCCGCAAGGCGCTGAAGGACGGTGCTTCGCGTCAGCATCGCGAAGTCGAGCGGGGGCTCGACGACATCGCCGCGTTGCAGTACACCGGCGGCACCACCGGCCTGCCCAAGGGCACCATGCTCACCCACTGCAACCTGGTGGCCAACATGCTGCAGGCTGACGCCGCCATTGGCCCGGGCCTGGACGAGGGCAAGGAGGTGGTGATCGCGCCGCTGCCGGTCTATCACATCTATACCTTCACCGTGAACTGCCTGTTCCTGATGAAGACCGGCAACCACTCGATCCTGATTCCCAACCCCCGGGACCTGGACAACTTCGTCAAGGAACTGCAGAAGATCAAGTTCACCGCCTTCATCGGTTTGAACACGCTGTTCAATGCGCTGTGCAACCGTGAGGATTTCCGCAAGCTCGATTTCTCGCAACTGCACCTGACCATTTCCGGTGGCATGGCGCTGACCAAGGCCTCGGCGGAACGCTGGAAGGAGGTCACCGGATGCGACATCGCCGAGGGCTACGGGCTCACCGAAACCGCGCCGGTGGTCAGCTTCAATCCCATCGACGCCATTCAGCTCGGCACCATCGGCAAGCCGGTGGCGGGTACCGCGGTCAAGGTGGTGGACAGCGACGGCAATACCCTGCCGCTGGGCGAGCCGGGCGAGCTGTGCGTGCAGGGGCCCCAGGTGATGAAGGGCTACTGGAACTTGGATGAAGAGACCGCCAAGGTACTGAGCGACGATGGCTGGTTCTCCACCGGCGATATCGCCGTGCTGCAGGAGGACGGTTACATCAAGATCGTCGACCGCAAGAAGGACATGATCCTGGTGTCGGGCTTCAACGTCTATCCCAACGAGATCGAGGACGTGGTGGCCGGTCACCCGGGCGTGGTCGAGTCGGCCGCGGTCGGTGTCAAGGACGAGGACAGCGGCGAGGCGGTGAAGCTGTTCGTGGTCAAGCGCGACGAGAGCCTGGACGAGAAGACGCTGCGCGAGTGGTGCAAGAAGGAGCTGGCCGGCTACAAGGTGCCCAAGTTCGTCGAGTTCCGCGATGAGCTGCCCAAGACCAACGTCGGCAAGGTGCTGCGTCGCCAGTTGCGTGACGAGGAAAGCGACGGCAAGGAGTAGCACGGCCGCGATTGGCCGAACTCCGCTTCCCGGCGTTACAATGATCTGCCCGCTCCGGTGGCCTGGAGCGGGCAGGTTTTTTTCCATGGCAAGAGGATGGCTGTGAGCACCGCAACCCCTACTGGTTCCGCCAATGCCGCCGACAGGGCCGCGCTGGAGCGTCTGGAGCGCGCTTTGGATGACGTCATGCTGCGTGATCGCGAGACGCTCACGCGCAGGCTGAAGGGCCTTGAGCGACGCCTGCGGGAGGGCAAGCCGGTGGATCGCGGCCTGGCCGAGGTGGTGCGCGGCATCGAGCGCTCCGCGGCGCTGGCTGCCAGCCGCCGGGCGCAGCCGGTGACGCTCGACTATCCTCCCGAACTGCCGGTGGCGGAGCGGCGTGACGACATTCTCGCCGCGCTGCGCGAGCATCAGGTGGTGGTGGTGGCCGGCGAGACCGGTTCGGGCAAGACCACCCAACTGCCCAAGCTGTGCCTGGAGCTGGGGCTGGGACGGCGCGGTTTGATCGGCCACACCCAGCCGCGGCGCCTGGCGGCACGCTCGGTGGCTACACGCCTGGCCGAGGAGCTCCAGGTGTCGCTGGGTGAGCAGGTGGGCTATCAGGTGCGCTTCACCGATCAGAGCGGCGACGCCACCCTGGTCAAGCTGATGACTGACGGCATCCTGCTGGCCGAGACCCGCCACGACCCGGATCTGACCCGCTACGAAGCGATCATCATCGACGAGGCCCATGAGCGTAGCCTCAACATCGATTTCCTGCTCGGCTACCTCAAGCGGCTGCTGCCGCGCCGGCCTGAACTCAAGGTGATCATCACCTCGGCCACCATCGACGTGGCGCGCTTCGCCGAGCACTTCGCGCTGCCCGGCGAGAAGGGCGAGCCCCGACCGGCGCCGGTTGTCGAGGTGTCGGGGCGCACCTACCCGGTGGAGGTGCGCTACCGGCCGCTGGTGCGCGAGAAGGAGGACGAGGCCGATCGCACCCTGCAGGAGGGCATTCTTCACGCGGTGGAGGAGGTCGAACAGATCGAGCGGGACAAGCGCTGGTTCCACGGCCCACGTGACATCCTGGTGTTCCTGCCCGGTGAGCGCGAGATCCGCGAGACCGCCGATACGCTGCGCCGCGCCGACCTCAAGGCCACCGAGATCCTGCCGCTCTATGCGCGGCTCTCCAACGCCGAGCAGAATCGCGTGTTCGCGCCTCACGCAGGGCGGCGTATCGTGCTGGCCACCAACGTTGCCGAGACCTCGCTCACGGTGCCCGGCATCCGCTACGTGATCGATCCGGGGCTGGTGCGCATCAGCCGCTACAGCTATCGCTCCAAGATCCAGCGGCTGCCGGTGGAGCCGGTCAGCCAGGCCAGCGCCGACCAGCGCAAGGGGCGCTGCGGGCGCGTGGCCGAGGGGGTGTGCATTCGCCTCTACGACGAGGAGGATTTCCTCTCCCGTCCTGAATTCACCGATCCCGAGATTCGGCGTACCAACCTAGCCTCGGTGATCCTCTCGATGCTGTCGCTCAAACTCGGCGACATCGAGCAGTTCCCCTTCGTCGATCCGCCCGATTCGCGCTTCATCACTGACGGCTTCCGCCTGCTGTTCGAACTGGGCGCGGTGGACGAAGACAACCGTCTGACGGCGATAGGGCGCAAGCTCGCCCGGCTGCCCATCGACCCGCGCTTGGCGCGCATGGTGCTGGCCGGCGCCGAACAGGGCAGCCTGCGCGACGTGCTGGTGGTGGTCTCGGCGCTGGCGGTGCAGGACCCGCGCGACCGCCCGGCGGAGAAGCGCGAGGCCGCCGATCAGGCCCATCGCCGCTGGCACGACCCGGACTCCGACTTCGTGGCCCTGCTCAACCTGTGGCAGGGCTTCGAGGCGGCCCGCGAGGAGCTCTCGGGCAACCGCCTGCGACGCTGGTGCAAGGAGCGCTACCTCAACTACCTGCGTCTGCGGGAGTGGCACGACACCTTCCGCCAACTGCGTCAGCTGCTGCGCGAGATGGAGATCGAGGTGCCTCCGCCCACGCCGCCGCCCGAGCCCGCCGGTGAAGGGGAGACCCTCGACCAGGCGCGACAACAGGCCCGCCGGCAGAACGCCGTGCAGCTGCACAAGGCGCTGCTGCCGGGGCTGCTCTCACATCTGGGCATGCTTACCGAAAACCGCGAATACCTGGGGGCACGCAACCGCAAGTTCGTCATCCACCCCGGCTCCGGGCTGGCCAAGAAAACGCCCAAGTGGCTGATGGCCTTCGAGCTGGTGGAGACCACCCGACTGTTCGCGCGAACGGTGGCCAGGATCGAACCGCAGTGGATTGAGCCCGTCGCCGGCCATCTGGTCAAGCGCAGCCACAGCGAGCCCCACTGGGAAATGAAGCGTGCCCAGGTGGTGGCCAAGGAGCAGGTCACCCTGTTCGGCCTGCCCATCGTCAGCGGCCGCAGCGTGCACTACGGACCGATTGCCCCGCGCGAATCGCGCGAACTGTTCATCCGCCGGGCGCTGGTGGAGGGGGATTTCCGCACCAAGGGGGAATTCTTCGACTACAATCGCGCTCTGGTGGAAGAGGTCGAAGAGCTGGAGGATCGCGCCCGCAAGCGTGACATTCTGGTCGACGAGGAGACGCTGTTCGCCTTCTACGACGAGCGCATCCCCGAGGATATCGCCAACGGCAAGGGCTTCGAGGCGTGGCGCAATAAGGCCGAGGCCAAGGATCCCGCCATCCTCAAGTTCGATCGCGCCGCGCTGCTGGCCCGGGAAGCGGCGGAGGTCACCCAGGCCCAGTACCCCGATGAGCTGGTGCTCGCTGGGGTGCGCTATCCGCTTGCCTACCGCTTCGAACCGGGAGCGCCGGACGACGGTGTGACCCTGACGGTGCCGGCGGCGATGCTGCCGCAGCTGCCGCGGGCACGGCTCGAATGGCTGGTGCCGGGGCTGCTACGGGAGAAGTGCATCGCCCTGCTAAAGTCGCTGCCCAAGGCGATCCGCCGCCAGGTGGTGCCGATTCCCGACTGGGTCGATGCGGCGCTGGAGACGCTCACGCCCGACGACGTGCCGCTCAGCGAGGCGCTGGGGGAGTTTCTGCGCCGCCGCACCGGGGTGCGCGTACACCCCGACGATTGGCGCTACGACCAGCTCGAGCCCCACCTGATCATGAACGTGCGTGTCGTGAATCATGAAGGCAAGGTGCTTGGCCAGGGCCGTGACGCGCGCGAGCTCGAGCGGCGCTTCGAAGCCGCGGCGGGCGAGGGCGCCAGGGCGCTGGCGGCCGAAGTCAGCGACGCGCCGGATGTCGCCGGGTTGTCCGACACTCCGCTGCCCGCGTCGCGGGTGACCACCCAGGCAGGTATCCGGGTCGAAGCGTATCCGGCGCTGGTGCCGGAAGGAGACGCCTTCCGCATCGAGCTGTTCGATCATCCCGGCAAGGCCGAGCAGGCTCATCGCCGCGGCGTGGTGCGGCTGGCCATGACCCGCCTGCCCGAGCAGGTGCGTGTCATCCAGCAGCTCAAGGGGCTCGATGCCTGCGCCTTGCTGTTCACCAAGGTGGGCAGCAAGCGGGTCCTGGTCGACGACGTGGTCGAGGCGGTGTTCGCCCGCAGCATGGCCATGACCCCGCTGCCGCGCAGCAATGCCGAGCTCGACGCTCGCCTCGATGCGACCCGTGCCGAGTTGGTGCCCACGGCCGAAGCGCTGGTCGCCACCCTCAAGCGAGCGCTGGAAGGCCATCTGGCGGTGACCAAGGCGCTGAAGGGCAACCTGAACCTGGCCCTGGCCTTGGTATACAGTGATTTGAAGGCGCAGATGCAGCGGTTGGTACACCCCGGCTTCGTGAGCGAAGCTGGAGAGTGGCTCGAGGAGTATCCGCGCTACATGGAGGCGGCCCTGATCCGCCTGGAGAAAGCCCCGCGCGAGCGCATGCGCGATCAGATGCACATGCAGGACGTGCAGGACTTCGAGGCGCGCCTGGCCGCGCGCCGTGAGAGCCAGCGCCGCGGTGGCCACGAGGATCCCGAGCTGGTGGAATTCGGCTGGTGGATCGAGGAACTGCGGGTTTCGCTGTTCGCCCAGCAGCTGGGCACTCGTATGCCGATATCCGTCAAGCGCCTCGAGCGACGCTGGACGGAACTGACAGGACACGGTCAAGGTGGGGCCTGACCCGCCGATAAACGAGACATGAGGCATTGGTTCGCCGATGTCAGCCAGCGGCCAACAGGCCGCATGAGGGAGAGACTGATGACAGACGTCGTGATTACCGGTACGGGACTCTTCACGCCGGAGCACGCCATCGACAACGATGCGCTGGTCGCCTCGTTCAATGCCTGGGTGGATATCGAGAACGAACGCCATGCCGCCGCCATCGCGGCCGGCGAGCGCGAACCGCTGGCATATTCGAGCAGCGAGTTCATCGTCAAGGCGTCGGGGATCCACAGCCGCTACGTGCTGGATGCCGAGGGCATTCTCGACCCCGAACGCATGCGCCCGCGTCTGCCTCAGCGCAGCAACGACGAACCCTCCATCCAGTGCGAGATGGGGCTTGTCGCCGCACGTCAGGCTCTCGCCGCCGCCGGCGTCGAAGCCGGCGACATCGACATGGTGATCGTTGCCTGTTCCAACCTGGAGCGCCCCTATCCGGCGGTGGCGGTGGAACTGCAGGCGGCCCTGGGCACCACCGGGCATGCCTTCGACATGAACGTGGCCTGCAGCTCGGCGACCTTTGCCATCGATCTGGCGGCAGGTGCCATTCGCGGCGGCAACGTCCGGCGTGCCCTGGTGGTCAATCCCGAGATCTGCTCGGCCCACCTCAACTTTCGCGACCGCGACAGCCACTTCATCTTCGGCGATGCCTGTACCGCCATCGTGCTGGAGAACGCCGCACTGGCCACTGCCGAGCGCCGCTTCGAGATCCTCGGGACCCGCCTGGTCACGCGCTTCTCCAATGCCATTCGCAACAATGCCGGCTTCCTCAATCGGGTCACCGACAGCGACCCCCTGGCCAGCGACAAGCTGTTCGTACAGGAAGGGCGGCGGGTGTTCAAGGAGGTCTGCCCCATGGTGGCGGCCATGATCAGCGACCATCTGGCCAGCCTCGACCTGACCGGTGGCGATCTCTCGCGCCTGTGGCTGCACCAGGCCAATCACCACATGAACGACCTGATCGCCCGGCGGGTGCTGGGGCACGATCCCGAACCCGGGCAGGCGCCGATCATCCTCGATCGCTATGCCAATACCAGCTCCGCCGGTTCGATCATTGCCTTCCATCTGCACCGTGACGACCTGGCCTCGGGCGACATAGGGGTGGTCTGCTCGTTCGGCGCCGGGTACAGTGCCGGCTGCGTGGTGGTGCGTCGGCTGTGACGCACCCCTCTACGAGAACCTTGAGGAGACGTAGCCGATGGTCGTGAAGCAGACCGGCTTTTTTACCCGGGCCCTGGTCGCCATGTCGCTGTTGGCCATGCTGGCGGGCTGTGCCGGACGGGTGGCGGTGGAGGATCGCCATCCCGACGACCCCTGGGAGGGCTTCAATCGCAGGGTCTTCACCTTCAACGAGGCGGTCGACCGGGCTGTACTGCGGCCGGTGGCGCGCGGCTATCGCACCGTCACGCCTCAGCCGGTGCAGACCGGGGTCGGCAACTTCTTCTCCAACCTCGGCGAGATCCGCACCGCACTCAACAGCCTGCTGCAGGGCAAGCCGGCCAATGCCGGTCTCGCTACCTCGCGCTTCGTGATCAACTCCACGGTGGGTATCGCCGGTCTGTGGGACTTCGCCACCCACATGGGCATCACCGTACAGGACGAGGATTTCGGCCAGACCCTGGGCGTCTGGGGGGTATCGGAAGGGCCCTATCTGGTCCTGCCATTCCTTGGCCCCAGCACGGTAAGGGATACCGCCGGCCTGCCGCTGGATACGGTGACCTATCCGCTCTATTACGTGGAAGATGACAAGGTACGTTATGGCCTGACCGCGCTGCGTGTCGTCGACGTGCGCGCAGGCTTCCTCGATCAAGAAGAGTTGATCCGGGGGGATCGCTATGTCTTCATACGTGATGCTTACCTGCAGCGTAGACGCTTCGAAGTCAGCGACGGCGAGTTGGGCGACGATCCCTTCGCCAGCGATGAGTTCGACTTCGATTTCGATGACGCCGACTTCGATGATGCCTTCGACGACGCCTTCGAAGAACCCGAGGGCGACGATGCCGACTTCGCCGATTGAGGTCTGAGCCGATGGATCTACCCAAGCCGTTGATTGGCGTTCTCGACGAGCCCGGTGCCTACCGCGACGCGCTGGCGGAAACCATCGCCCGTGATGGTCTGGCAGTGTTCGCCGCCGAGCGCCTCGAGGATCTGCCCAAGGAGACGGTGTTGGTGGTGGCCCATGCTCAGGCGATTCCCAGTCTGGCTTGGTCGAGCCTGACGGAGCGCCTGCCCACCGTGGTGGTGAGCGACTCGCGGCTCGATGCCGATCTGCTGACCGCCGTCGACGTGGGGTTGGTGGATTACGTGGTCGAGCCGATGCGTCATGGGCAGCTGCTGCGGCGCATGATCCGCAAGGCGATCGAGCTGCGGCGGCTGGAGGACCAGCGCAAGCATGACCGCGAACGACTCGCCCAGCTCAACGCGCATCTGGAAGAGTTGAACGAGAGCCTGGAGACGCACCTGGCACTGCTGCGACTCGACCAGCAGGCCGGTGGGCACATTCAGCGCAAGCTGCTGCCGCCTCACCCGCAGACCATCGAAGGGGTGACCTGCGATTACTGGCTGATTCCCTCGCTCTACCTGTCGGGAGATTTTCTCGATTTCCAGCGTCTGGACGATCGTCACATTCTTTTCTATTTTGCCGACGTGTCCGGTCACGGTGCCTCTTCCGCCTTCGTCACCGTGCTGCTCAAGTATCTGTTCAACCGCTGGTTGGCGGCCTGGGAGGCGGGCCAGCCGGCAGAGATGCCGGCGCGTTGGCTGGCGTCGCTCAACCGGGAATTGTTGGACACCGGGATCGGCAAACACGCCACCCTGTTCGTTGGTGTCATTGACCGGCAGACCCGCGAGCTTCACTATTCGCTTGGCGCCCAGCTGCCGAAGCCGCTGTTGGTGGCCGACGGGGCGGTGAGCGAGCTGCCCGGTGAAGGTATGCCGGTTGGCCTGTTTCCCGACGTGGAGTATCCACGTTTGACGTATACGCTACCGTCGAACTTCCGGTTATGGTTGTGTTCGGATGGAATACTGGAGTGCCTGCCGGGCGAAACGCTCGACACGCGGCTCAGGGAACTCGAGCAACGTGTTTTGAACTGTGCGACGTTGGAGCGGCTTCGCGACAGCCTGATGCTGGACACTCCCCGCGACATCGATGCCGAAGGGGATGGCGGCGGACAGGAACTGCCCGATGACCTGACGATCATGATGTTGAGCGGATTTGGTAATGATCACGAATGAAGGCCGCGTCAAGGCGGCGTTCGACTCTGGTGTCTTCGTGCTCAAGCTGTGCGGCGACGTACGCTTGACGCTCTGCGCGACCCTCGACAGTCAGGCCCAGCAGCTGGCCCGAACGCCTGGGTTGCAGTCGCTGATAATCGACCTGCGCGAGGCCACCAACGTGGACTCCACCGCCCTGGGCTTCCTGGCCAAGGTCGCCATGGCGGTCAAGGATCACATCCTCTACAAGCCCACCATCGTGGTGGACAACCCCGATGTGCAGCGCATGCTCGAAGTGATGGGCTTTGCCCAGTTCTTCGCCATGGTGAAAGCGCCGCTGACCGAGACCTGTGAGCTGTGCGACCTGCCTGAAATACCCGCCGACATGGAAGAGATGCGTCAGCGTATCCTGGAAGCGCACCGCATCCTGATGCGCATGAACGAGCACAACCGGGAAGAGTTCCAGCCGCTGGTGGAAATGCTGGAGGCTCAGGAGACCTCACACTCCCACAAGGATTGAGCCCAGGGGCCACCCAGACAGGAGCCAAGCCCCAGAGGGAGCCGCTTGCGGCCGACATGGCGTCGTTGCCATGCCAACCGCACCCATCCTCGTCAGGCTGCTGCTCAGCCCTGACGCAGCTCTCCCAGCAGTTTCTCCAACTTGCGCTGATCGTCGGCGAACTTGCGAATCCCCTCGGCCAGTTTCTCTGTGGCCATGGCGTCTTCGTTCATCGCCCAGCGGTACTCGGCTTCGTCCTGAGGCTCGGGCGGCGACGTCTCGGCGTCGACCGGCGTCAGGCGGCGCTCGAGCCGGTCTTGGCTCTCTGCCAGTTCGCTGAGCAGGGCAGGGGAGATGGTCAGGCGGTCGCAGCCGGCAAGGGCCAGGATCTCACCGGTATTGCGGAAGCTGGCACCCATCACGATGGTCTTGTAGCCATGCCCCTTGTAGTGCTCGTAGATGCGCTTGACCGACTTCACTCCGGGGTCGTTGTCGCCGCTGAAGTCGGCATCCGGCCACTTGTTGCGATTCCAGTCGAGGATGCGGCCGACGAACGGCGAGACCAGTGTTACGCCGGCGTCGGCGCAGGCCTGGGCCTGGGCGAAGCTGAACAGCAGGGTCAGATTGCAGTGGATACCCTCGCGCTCCAGCTGACGGGCGGCGCGAATGCCCTCCCAGGTCGAGGCGATCTTGATCAGGATGCGCTCAGGGCCGATGCCGTGGCGGTCGTAACGTTCGATCAGCGAGTGCGCGCGGGCCAGAGTCGCCTCGGTATCGAAGGATAGTCGTGCGCTGACTTCGGTGGAGACGTAGCCGGGCACGAGACCGCTGATCTCGCTGCCGATCTCCACTGCCACGGCATCCAGCGCATCGTCGATGTCGGTGGCCTGCCGGGCGATCTCTGCCAGCCGCTCGCGTCGGCCCTCATGCTGGGCTGCCTGCAGGATCAAGGAAGGATTGGTGGTCGCATCGGTGGGCGTGAAGCGTTGGATAGCCTCGATATCGCCGGTGTCGGCCACGACGGTACTCATCGTCTTGAGTTGGGTAAGCAGGTCCTCGGCCATGGAACTCTCTTCGTTGGCGTGATGGTTTACGTCACTTTAGCAAGGCAACGCTGCTTTCTGTACCCCGCAGGTGGGGTGGAGCACCGATGACACGAGGCTGCCAGACATCGGCATGAAGGACAGGCTCGGACTCTGTCAGACTTTCCTGGGCTGCAGTGATGCGAAAGCGGCCGGCGTGGGCCTGCATGTGCTCGGCCTTCTCGCGCAGTGCGTGGGCACTTTGGCTGGAGTGAGCCACCAACTGCTGATTGTCCTGGGTGACCCTGGTCATGTCGTCCATGGCCTGGTTGAGCTGCGCGATGCCGTCATGCTGCTGCTGTGACGCGCGTTCGATGTCTGCCATCAGTCGGTTGACTTCGTCGATTGCCTGCACGATCTCCGTCATGCCCTGATTGGCGTGGCTCGAGAGTTCGTTACCGCGCCGAGTGCTGTCGCGGGAGGCGCCGAGCAGGTCGCGAATCCGGTGGGCGGCCTCGGCACTGCGAGAGGCCAGCGAGCGCACCTCGCCGGCAACGACGCCGAAGCCACGGCCCTGGTCGCCGGCCCGGGCGGCCTCCACCGATGCATTGAGCGCCAGGATGTTGGTCTGGAAAGCGATCGAGTCGATCAGGTCGACGATCGCGTTGACTTGGGTCGCGTGCTCGTGGATCTCTTCCATCGTCCTGATGAAGCGCTGCATCACGACTTCTCCCTGCTGCGCCTTGTCGAGAGCAGTATTGGCCAGTGTTCTGACCTGGTTGGCGCTTTCGGCATTGTTCGCCACGTTGTCGGTCAGCTCACGCAGGTGCGAGGCGGTCTTTTCGAGGGCCGCGCCCTGCTGGCGAGTACGTACGGCAAGCGACTGGTTGCTCTGCGCCAACCGCTCGGCGCTGTCGAGGACGTGATGGCTGGTGCCATGCAGATGGCTAACCGTCTCTACCAGCGATTGCTGCATGCCCGAAAGTTCGTGGAAGAGCTGACTGATCTCCTTGAAGCCGCTGGCCACGACAGGCTCGGTCAGGTTGCCCTTGGCGATGGTGCGGAAATGGACCACGACGTTCTGCAGCGGGGTAAGAACGCAGCGCTGACCCAGCCAGGCCATGAGAACCAGGACGACGAGGGTCAGAGCGAGACCGGAGGTCAGCAGCCAGGTGAACAGTTGGGCCTGACCTTCCGCATGGTGCAGCAGCGCCACACCCTGTTGGTCGGCCAAGGCATAGAAGTGCCGCGCGCTCTCGGTCAGGGCTTGGCTGTTATCCACGGCTTCCAGGGTCAACTGCCGGTAGGCGCTGCGATCGCCTGCTCGTATGGCCATGAGCTGTTGCTGCATCGTTTCGATCAGCCTCATGGCGTCAGCGTCGAGGGTATCGCGCAAGGCGCCATGCGGCGTAGAGCGTGTAGCTTCGAGGAAGGAAGTAAGGCTAGTCGTCATTTCTTCGAGTTCGGCTTCTATCGCTTGCAGAGCCGCCAACGGGTCACCCAGGGAGGGGCGCAGCTGTCGCTCCAGGGCGCGGTCCATGCGATTGAGCCCCTCGAGGCTGGCGATATGCATGCGGTTGAGCGTCGAGGCCTGCTCTACGTTGATCCGTTCGAGCGCGGTAAGGTCGAGCCGGCTCTGCTGCATCACTTTCCAGGTCAGCGAAGCGAAAGCCAGCAGCAGCAGGGTTACCAGGCCCAGCATGACAAGGCTGGCTCGACGGATGGAGAGGTTCTGAAGGCGCGTCACTTGGTGCTCCCTGAAGGCGTCTGATCGAATTCAGGGAAAGGGTAAAGCGCTAATATTGCATTTCATGACAAAGGCGGCTTCGTTTCGAGGCGATCTTCCCCAAGCATGCTAGTATCATTAGCGACCTATCTTTTACCAGACATGCATATGGAGCAGCCTTGACCCTGACGCCTGGACGAGTCTCCCTGCTGGTTGCCATCAATACCGCGCTGGCGCCCTTTGCCATCGATGCCTATCTGCCGGCCATGGGCGTACTGGCGGCCAGCATCGGGGCCAGCATTCACCATACCGAGCTTTCCATCAGCGTGTTCCTGGCCGGTTTCGCCATCGGCCAGCTGCTGTTCGGGCCGGTATCCGACCGGCTGGGACGCAAGCCGGTGCTGCTGTCCGGGCTGGTAGTGTTCCTGCTGGCCAGCCTGATGCTGGCCACGGTTGGTTCGTTGACGGAGCTGCTGGCGTGGCGTTTCGTGCAGGCGCTGGGAGGCGGGGCCTGTGTGGTCAACTCGGCGGCCATCGTGCGCGACTGCTTCAGTGGACGACAGGCGGCCAGCGTCATTTCCACCATGGCCATGATCATGATGCTGGCGCCATTGGTGGCGCCGCTATTCGGTAGCGCCATGCTGTATCTGTCAGGCTGGCGCGTGATCTTCGTCTTCCTGGCGGGCTACGCAGCCTTTCTGCTGTGGCTGATGTCCACCAGGCTGCCCGAGACGCGGGACCCCAATCACCCCGTGGCTTCGTTCCCCCAGGTGTTGCGTAACTACGCCAGTGTGATACGCCATCGGGAAGGGCTGGGTTACATCTGCGCGGTGTCGGCCTCGTTCGGTGGCCTGTTCGCCTTCGTCACCGCGTCGCCCTTCGTCTATATGGAGCACTTCGGTCTGTCGCCCGCCACTTATCCCTTCGTGCTGGGGGCCAACGTGATCTTCATCGCGCTTTCCAATCGGCTCAACATCCACCTGCTGAAGTCCCGCACGCCGTTGCAGAATCTCTATCTGGGGCTCGCCATTCAGATGCTGGCGGCGAGTGGCCTGGTGATGGCTGTAATGACCGGGATGGCCTCGCTGCCGGTGGTCGTGGCTCTGGTGATGCTCTATTCGGGCATGATCGGGCTGATTTCGCCCAATGCCATGGCATTGCTGCTGGATCACTTCGGCCACATGAGCGCCACCGCCACGGCGCTGATGGGGGCGGCCAAGTTCGGTTCCGCGGCGCTGGCAGGGGTGATGGTGGGGGCCTTCGAGATCGAGAACCTGTGGCCCATGGTGCTGACCATGCTGGTGGCCTCGCTGTTCGGCAACGTCATGCTGTCTCGGCTGGCCGGACGCCCCGTGCATGCCTGACGCTTTCCTTCTTTGGCTCGACATGGCGCCGATCACCTGGCTTGGCTGTGCCCTGGTATTGGCGCTTGGGGCCTTCGTCCAGCGTGCCACAGGCTTCGGCCTGGCGGTGGTCGGCGCGCCGCTGCTGCTGATGCTCGAGCCGCGTCTGGTACCGGTGATACTGGTGCTGTTCGGCTTCACCGTGTCGTTGATGACGGTGCGTCATTACCGTCACGAGGTGCAGATCGGTGAGATCGGCATGGCGCTGATCGGGCGCCTTCCCGGCAATGCCCTGGGCCTGTGGCTGCTGCTCGCCGCCCCCATGGTGCTGTTGGAAAAGCTGATTGCCTTCAGCGTGCTGTTCGCCGTGGCGGTTACGCTGTTTCGTTTCCGCCTGCCGGTCAACCGAGCGAGCCTGTTCGGTGCCGGCGTGGTCTCGGGTATCTTCGGCACCGTGGCGGCCATCGGCGGGCCGCCCATGGTGCTGCTGATGCACGGCCTATCGCCGGATCGGCTGCGTGGCAATCTGGCGGCCTTCTTCATCATCACCTCCAGCCTGACGCTGGTGACTCTGGCGCTGGCCGGTCAGGTACGTCTGTGGCATCTGGGGCTGGCGCTCACCTTTTTGCCGGCGGTGCTGGCCGGCAACGCCCTGGCTGATCGTATCGCCCACAAGCTAGACCGGCGTCGCCTGCAGGGCGCTTCACTCGCCTTGTGTACGCTAGCGGCAGTGGGGCTGCTGCTGTAATTCGTTACGTTCCGTTCACGTGTCATCTTTCTGCAATCAAGCATCTCCAGAATCTCTCTTGCGAATGGCCCTCGGGCCAAGACGACACTGCCAGGCCGTGGGGTCTGTCGGATCAAAACGCAGAGAGGATCGTGAAGATGAGCTTCAAGAAGAGCACGCTGAGCATGGCGATCGCCGCTTCCCTTGCCGCCGGTCTGTCGACCGCCGCCCAGGCCCGTGACACCATCCAGATCGCCGGTTCCTCCACCGTGCTGCCCTTTGCCAGCATCGTTGCCGAGGAGTTCGGTGGCTCCTTCCCGCAGTTCAACACCCCGGTGGTCGGTTCCGGAGGTTCCGGCGGCGGTCTGCGCCAGTTCTGTCAGGGCGTCGGCGAGAACACCATCGACATCGCCAACTCCTCCCGGGCCATCCGCTCTGGCGAGCTCGAGAACTGCGCCGCCAATGGCGTCAACGACGTGCTCGAGGTCATGTTCGGCTATGACGGCATCGTCTTCGCATCGCGCGCCGACCGCGGTGAGTTCGCCCTGACCCCGCAGCACGTCTTTGCCGCTGCCGCCGCCCAGATTCCTCAGGACGGCCAACTGGTCGCCAACCCCTATACCCGTTGGTCCGAGATCGACAGCAACCTGCCCGATCAGGAGATCGTGCTGGTCATCCCGGCCTCCAACCACGGCACCCGTGAAGTCTTCGAAGAGAAGGTGCTGCACGCCGGCTGCGACAGCTACGCCGAGATCGAGGGCGATGCCTGTAACAACCTGCGCGGCGACGGTCGCATCATCGAGATCGCCGGTGACTACACCGAGACCCTGGCGCGTCTGGACGCCCAGGCCGATGCTGTGGGCGTGTTCGGTCTGAGCTTCTACGACCAGAACCGCGACCGCCTGCAGGTGGCTACCGTCGACGGCGTTACGCCGAGCCTGGAGACCATCGGCTCCGGCGAGTATCCGGTGTCGCGTCCGCTGTTCTTCTATGTCAAGGGTGAGCATCTCGACGTGATTCCCGGCCTGGCCGAGTACACCGAGTTCTTCCTCAGCGATGCCATCTCCGGCTTCGGTAGCCCGCTGGAAGACGCCGGTCTGATACCGATGGATGACGACGAACGTGCCCAGGCGCTGGAGCAGTTCCAGGCGCGCACCGTGGTCTCCGCCGAGTAAGAGGGTTGCAGTAACGGGGAGCGGTAGCCGCCGCTCCCCGACTCGGACTCAAGAGCGCGAGATGGAGAGACGATGAATCTTGTCTTGATCGCTACCGTGTTGATCGTGATGGCCATGGCCTATCAGGTCGGGCTGTCCCGCAGTAGGGCGGTAGCAGACGGTGGGGTGCGGCTGCATTCCCGCCCCGGATATTACGGCGTGCTGGTCGCCCTCTGGTGTGGGCTGCCGGCACTGCTGCTTTTTGGCGTCTGGCTACTGCTGCAGGATGCCATCGTCGAGGTGCTGGTCGTTCAGCAATTACCGGCTGAGCTTGCCGCATTGAGTGAGCGTGAGATGCAGGTGCTGCTGCGTCGCATCGGGGCGCTGGCCTCGGGGCAGGGCGTGAGCGGTGAGGTGCAGGCCTACGAGGTTGCCGCCGCTCAGCAGATGGCTCGCCTCGAAAGCATGGGGCGGCTGGCCATGATCGCGGCCATGGCCGTGCTGGCCGTCGTCGGCCTGGTCACGGCGCAGCGGCGTGTCTCGCCGCAGCTTCGTGCGCGCAACCAAGTCGAACGGGTGATAACGGCACTGCTGGCGCTGAGTTCCGGCGTCGCCATCCTGACCACGGTGGGTATCGTGCTGTCGCTGGTGGGCGAGGCGCTCCACTTCTTCCGCTACATCAGCCCTGCGGAGTTCTTCTTCGGTACCGTATGGAACCCCCGCTTCAGCACCTCCGGGGTAGGCCAGCAGGGCGAGTTCGGGCTGTTGCCGCTGCTGTGGGGTACGCTCATGGTCAGCGCCATTGCGCTGCTGGTGGCGATACCCCTGGGGCTGATGACGGCCATCTACATGGCGGAGTACGCACCGCCGTGGCTGCGCAACGTGGCCAAGCCGATCATCGAGGTGCTGGCTGGTATTCCGACCATCGTATACGGCTTCTTCGCCCTGATCGTGATCGGCCCGTTCCTGTCCGGGCTGGGCGACATGCTGGGAATCGGCATTCGTGCCACCAGCGCGCTGACGGCGGGCCTGGTGATGGGGATCATGATCATTCCCTTCGTCTCTTCGCTCTCCGACGACATCATCACCCAGGTGCCGAAATCGCTGCGCGACGGCGCCCTGGGGCTCGGTGCTACCAAGTCGGAGATGATTCGTCAAGTCGTGCTGCCCGCCGCGCTGCCGGGCATCGTCGGTGCTTTTCTGCTGGCTGCCAGTCGCGCCATCGGCGAGACCATGATCGTGGTGTTGGCTGCCGGCAACAACCCGGTGCTGCATGCCAATCCTTTTGAGGCTATCTCCACCATCACCGTGACCATCGTCAACCAGTTGACCGGCGACATGGACTTCTCCAGCCCGCAGTCGCTGGTGGCGTTCGCGCTTGGTCTTACGCTGTTCGTCATCACTCTGGGGCTCAATGTGATCGCCCTGGTGGTGGTACGTAAATACCGTCAGCAATATGAGTGACGCCCTGTGACCGCTACCAATTTCGACATTGCCGATACCAGACGCCGCGCACGGCTCGATACCATCCAGCGTTCACTGAACGCCCGACATGCCCGCGAGCGTCGCTTCAGGTTCATGGGGCTGGCTGCCGTCGTCACCGGCCTGGTGCTGGTGGCGATTCTGTTCACCAGCATTCTGGCACGCGGGCTGCCGGCCTTCTGGCAGGCCACCCTCTATCTCGACGTCTACCTCGACCCCGAGGTCATCCAGGTAGACGAGCGGCCGGTGCGCGAGACAGGGGAGAGCCCGGCCCAGTTTCGTGAGCGCGAACTCGCCTGGTTGAATCAGCTTGGCCTGGTCAACTGGAATGCGCTGATCGACGAGGCGCTCAAGGCCCACCTGCCGGGAGAGATCGAGTCGCGCCAGGCGCGTGACCTGCGCGCCCTGGTGGCCACCGGTGAGCGCTTCGCGCTGCGCGAGCGGGTGGTCGCGAACCCCGAACTGATCGGACAGACCATCAATATCAAGATGCTGGCCAGCGCCAACGTGGACGTCTGGCTGAAGGGGAACATCGACCGTAACCTTCCGGATCACCGCCAGCAGCTGAGCGCCCAGACCCGCGAGTGGGCGGATCATCTGGAAGCGCAGGGAGTGATTCGCAACGCCTTCAGCACGGCGCTGTTCCTCAATACCGATTCGCGCAGCTCGCCAGCCTCGGCGGGTCTGGCCGGTGCCTTCATGGGCTCGCTGTTCATGATGCTGATCGTCATCGCATTGTCGATACCGCTGGGGGTGGCCAGTGCCATTTACCTAGAGGAGTTCGCGCCCAGGAACCGCCTGACCGATCTCATCGAGATCAACATCAACAACCTGGCGGCAGTGCCTTCGATCATCTTTGGCCTGCTGGGGGCGGCGATCTTCATCGGCTATCTACGTCTGCCGCTTTCCGCGCCGCTGGTGGGCGGTCTGGTGCTGACGCTGATGACGCTGCCCACCATCATCATTGCCACGCGAGCGGCGCTGCGCTCGATTCCGCCCTCGATCCGCCAGGCGGCGCTGGGCATCGGTGCTTCGCGGGTGCAGACGGTGTTCCATCACGTACTGCCCCTGGCGCTGCCGGGCATCCTCACCGGCTCGATCCTGGGCGTGGCTCAGGCGCTGGGGGAAACGGCACCGCTGCTGCTCATCGGCATGAATGCCTTCGTCGCCAACGTGCCCAGTTCGCCCGTGGACCAGGCCACGGCGCTGCCGGTGCAGATCTACTTGTGGCAGGGCAACGAACTACGCAACTTCTTCGAGGCGCGCACCTCGGCGGCCATCATCGTGCTGCTGGGCTTGATGCTGAGCCTCAATGCGACGGCCATCTGGCTGCGCAAGAAATTCGAGACGAGGTGGTAACCATGACTGTATCCGTCACCGTACCCACGGCCATGAACAAGCGCACTGCCCAGGCAGCCAACGTCAAGATGAGCGCCCGCGGCGTCAAGGTATTCTACGGCGAGAACGAGGCGCTGCACGGTATCGATCTAGATATCATGGAGCATGAGGTGGTGGCCTTTATCGGCCCCTCGGGCTGCGGCAAGTCGACCTTCCTGCGCTGCCTGAACCGCATGAACGATACCATTGCGGGGAGTCGCGTCGAGGGCCAGGTGACCCTCGACGGCAACGACATCTACGACCCCTCGCTCGACGTGGTGCTGCTGCGTGCCCAGGTTGGGATCGTGTTCCAGAAGCCCAACCCCTTCCCCAAATCGATCTACGAGAACATCGCCTACGGCCCTCGCCTGCACGGCCTGGCCCGGCGGCGTGCCGAACTCGATGATATCGTCGAGAGCAGCCTGCGCCGTGCCGGGCTGTGGGACGAAGTGAAGGATCGCCTGGATCAGCCTGGCACCAGTCTCTCCGGAGGGCAGCAGCAGCGTCTGTGCATTGCGCGCACCATTGCGGTGAGCCCTGAGGTGATCCTGATGGACGAGCCCTGCTCAGCCCTCGATCCCATCGCCACGGGCAAGATCGAGCAGCTCATCGATGAGCTGAGCGAGAGCTACACCATCGTCATGGTGACCCACAACATGCAGCAGGCGGCGCGGGTGGCGCACAAGACGGCCTTCTTCCACCTCGGCGACCTGGTCGAGGTAGGCGATACCGACGACATCTTCACCAATCCGCGCGAACAGCGCACCCATGACTACATCACCGGACGTTTCGGCTGATCGAGGTGAGGTGAGTACAGTGAAACCGTATCGGGTTCTCTTTCTCTGCAACGCCAACTCCGCCCGTTCGTTGATGGGCGAGGCGCTGCTCAACCATATCGAAGGCGAGCGGATCGTCGCCTTCAGTGCCGGGGTCGAGCCCGATCGACCCCATGAACTCACGCTCGAAGCGCTTCACCATCTGGGTATCGGCACCGAAGGGCTGGCCAGCGAGCCGCTGGAGCGCTATGCCGGAGAGTATTTCGATTCGGTTATCGTGCTGTGTGAGAAAGCCCAGCAGAGCTGCCGTGAGTGGCCGGGACAGGCCGGTGAGGTGGTCTTCTGGGACATTCCCGACCCGCGCCTCAGCGAGGACCCCAACGCGTACCGCAAGACGCTACGGGAGATTCGTGGGCGCCTTCAGCTGTGGGTGGATGCCAAGCTGCGCAAGCTGGGTTGATTCGCCTGCACGGACGGACCACCACTTGGTTAGAATGGGGCTCCGTCCTTGCCGCTGGAGACTGCCGGTGCCCGAGCTGGATCCCGTTCGCCTCTTCAAATGTCTTGCCGACGAGACCCGTTTGACCCTGACCCTACTGATTCGTGAGGAAGGGGAACTGTGCGTCTGCGAAATGACCCATGCTCTGCAAGAGTCCCAGCCCAAGGTCTCGCGGCACCTGGCGCAGCTGCGGACCTGTGGGTTGCTCAGCGATCGCCGTGAAGGCCAGTGGGTCTACTACCGCATATCCGATGAGCTTCCGGGCTGGGTGGCCCAGGTGCTGGCGGCGGCGGAGAAAGGAGAGGCGCCGCGTCTGGTCGAGCTACAGCAGCGCCTGCAGGGTATGGGCAATCGGCCCGAGCGGCGCGCCGCCCTCTGCTAGGTTGTGAGCTCAAGCTCTGACGAAAAGTGCGGACGACCTCACGCCTGTCTCGCCGGTGCCGGTTCCGCCGAACCGCTTACGCCACGCAGCGCCCACAAGCCGAGAATCGGTCCCGGCAACAGCCACCACAGTACCCACAGCTCCTGCAGCGACCACAGCGTAGTGGTCAGCGAGATGGCGGGAATGGTGAGCGCGAAGCCGATGGCATTCATTACCGCCAGCGTGGAGCCGACCCGCTCGCGTGGGGCGGCCGCTGCTGCCAGTGCCGAGAACTGCGGCGAGTCGGCGATCACCGTGAGTCCCCAGAAGAACAGCAGCGCCAACAGCAGGCCCGGCGGGGCCCAGGCCAGCAGCGGATAGGCCAGGCATAGCATGCCGGAGGCCGTCAGCGCCCAACGCGCCACCCACAGGCTGCCCAAATGGCGGCTCACCGCACCGCCCCCTACGCAGCCCACCAGCCCCAGCGCAATGATGCCGAAGGAGAGCCAGGCCACCAGATCGGTGGAGGCCATGAGCCGTTCGACTTCGCGCATGACCAGAAAGGGTGTCAGCATCCAGAAGGCGTAGAGTTCCCAGCAGTGGCCGAAGTAACCGCCGGCCACGGCGCGAAAGCGTTTCACCCCCAGCGCGGCGAGCCCCTCGGAAAGCCGCGCCTTGCCCGCGGAAGGCGGCAGGTGCGGGCCGTCGCCCAGCCGCAGCACCATGGCGCCCCCCAGCAGGGCCAGCAGCGAGGCGCCCAGCAGTGGCCACTCCCACGGCATGCCCAGGGTGCTGCCACGCAGCAAGTGGGGTAGGGCGGTGCCCAGGGTGAGCATACCCACCAGCCAGGAGAGCGCCGCCCCGGTGTGCTTGGGCGTCCAGCCGATCACCAGCTTCATGCCCAGCGGATAGATACCGGCCAGGCATAGCCCGGTGGCGAAGCGCAGCAGCACCGCCAGCGGAAACTGGGTAGCCGCCAGCACGAAGGCAGCGTTGACCAGCGCGCCCGCCAAGCAGGAGGCGGCGAAGATGCGACTGGCGCGAAAGCGGTCAGCCAGGCCGGTGGCGGCGATGAACAGGGTGCCGCAGATGAAGCCCGCCTGCACGGCGAGTGTCAGCCTGCCGAGATCGACCTCTGAGAAGCCGAGATCCCGCGACAGCGAGAGCCCCACGCCGTTGACGGAGAACCACAGCGAGGTGCCGCACAGCTGGGCAAGCACGATGACGGTAAGCGCATGGCGCTGCAGTGAGGTGGCATTCATCCACGCATACTCACCGCGCCCATTCGGTGAGGCAAGCCGTCATTCGTCTTGGTGGGGTCATGCCCCGGCAGCGGCGAACCTGTGTCGGGTACGGTTGGCGATGCGCACCAGAGCCAGCATCAACGGCACCTCCACCAGTACCCCCACCACCGTGGCCAACGCTGCGCCGGACTGCAGGCCAAACAGCGCGATGGCCACCGCCACCGCCAGCTCGAAGAAGTTGCTGGCGCCGATCATGGCCCCGGGAGCGGCCACGTTGTGCGGTACCTTCCAGGCCTTGGCCCAGCCATAGGCGATGTAGAAGATCAGAAAGGTCTGCACGATCAGCGGAATGGCGATCAGCACGATGTGAAGCGGGTTGGCGAGAATCACGTCACCCTGGAAGGCGAAAAGCAGTATCAGGGTGACGATCAGGCCGATGGGAGTGATCGGCCCGATCCGCTTCATGAAGACGTTGTCATACCACGCACTGCCGCGCCGGGCGATCAGGAGGCGGCGCGTGAGATAGCCCGCCGTGAGCGGGATGACGATGTAGAGGAAGACCGACAGCGCCACGGTATCCCATGGCACCTGGATATTGGAAACGCCCAGCAGCAGCACCACGATGGGAGCGAAGGCGAACAGCATGATCAGATCGTTGAGCGAGACCTGCACCAGGGTGTAGGCGGCGTCGCCGCGGGTCAGGGTGCTCCAGACGAAGACCATGGCAGTGCAGGGTGCGGCGCCCAGCAGGATCGCCCCGGCCAGGTACTGCTGAGCCAGCGGCTCGGGGATCCAGGGCCGGAACAGTACCATCAGGAAGAGCCAGGCGATGGCGAACATGGTGAAGGGCTTGATCAGCCAATTCACCGTGGTGGTGATGACCAGCCCCTTGGGCTGGCGGCGAACGCCGAGCACCGCGGCGAAATCGATCTGGGCCATCATCGGAAAGATCATGGCCCAGATCAGAATGGCCACCGGAATCGATACCTGGGCGACCTCGAATTGCGCCAACGTCTCGGGTACGGCCGGGGCGAACTGGCCAAGCAGTACGCCCGCGACGATGGCCAGCGCCACCCACACGGAGAGAAAGCGCTCGAAGCGTCCCATGCCTTCGGCAGTGGAGGGCGCCTGGGTGAGAGTGTCGTTGGGCATGTGTGGCTCCTGCGCGAGAAGGGCTTGGCGAAAGATATATGGTTTTCCATATATGAGCAACGCCGGCCGGCATGTCGAAGCCGGCGCCTGCGCTGTTATGATTCAGCCAATACCGATGATGAGGAAGCGATTTGGGCTCGACCGAACCTCTGCGGCTCGTTGGCGTCGGCATCGGCGCGCTGAGCGATATCGATCTCGGGATAGCGCCCGGCGAGATCGGCTGCATTTCCGGTGCCAGCGGCTCGGGCAAGAGCCGGCTGCTGCGCGCCGTGACCGATCTCGAGCCTCACGCCGGCGAGGTGTGGCTGGGCGAGCAGGCCCAGTCGCAAATGCCGGGGCATGTCTGGCGTCGCCGGGTGATGCTGGTGCCGGCCGAGAGCCACTGGTGGGAGGATCGGGTGGGGGAGCATTTCGCCAAGCGCCCCGCAGAGAGAGAGCTTCAGGCGCTGGGCTTCACCCCCGATACCCTGGAGTGGCAGGTGAGCCGACTCTCCACCGGCGAGAAGCAGCGCCTCGGACTGCTGCGGGCGGTGAGCCTCGAGCCGCAGGTGCTGCTGCTCGACGAGCCGACCGCCAACCTGGATGACGCCACCAGCGCGCGGGTGGAGGCCTGGCTGGTCGAGCGCATTCGCTCCCGCGGCTGGCCGACCCTGTGGGTGGCCCACGACCGCGCGCAGATCGCCCGGGTGGCCAGCCATCACTGGAGGATTGCCGGAGCGCGGCTCGAGGAGTTGGAGCCCGCATGAACGTGATCGAGCTCTCCTGGTGGCAGCTGGCGCTGGCGGCACTGATGGTGATGGGGCTTGCCGGCTGCACCGCCGCCATGCGCCTGGGCATGAGTCGCAGCCTGCTGATTGCGGCGCTGCGGACCGTCATTCAGCTGGCGCTGGTGGGCCTGGTACTGGAGGCGCTGTTCGCCGCCGAACGGCTGGTATGGGTGGTGCTGATGGCACTGGTGATGCTGCTGATCGCCGGGCGTGAGGTGATGGCGCGGCAGAAACGCCGACTGCTGGGCGGCTGGGCCTTCGGCATCGGCACGCTGTCGATGTTTCTCTCCTCGTTCACCGTGGCCGTGCTGACGCTGACCGTGATCATCGGCCCCGAGCCCTGGTATCTGCCGCAGTACGCCATTCCGCTGCTGGGCATGCTGCTGGGCAACACCATGACCGGCGTGGCCCTGGCGCTGGACCGGTTGACCGACAGCGCCTGGCGTCAGCGCGGCGTGATCGAGAACCGGCTGATGCTGGGACAGCCCTGGCAGGAAGCGATCGGCGACATTCGTCGCGAGGCGATGCGCAGCGGGCTGATGCCGATGATCAATGCCATGGCCGCGGCCGGGGTGGTCAGCCTGCCGGGCATGATGACCGGCCAGATACTCGCCGGCACCGCGCCGGGCCTGGCGGTGAAGTACCAGATCCTGATCATGTTCGCGATCACGCTGGGCACCGGCTTCGGCACCCTGGCGGCCGTTTCGGCGGGCAGCCGCCGGCTGTTCGACTCCCGCGAGCGGCTGCGGCTTGACAGGCTCTCGACGCCACGCTCTTGACCCAACCCCTGCACATGAAAACGCCCGCCTTCGTAGAGAAGGCGGGCGTCGTTCAGGCAGCGCTCGATCGGTCGATGAGGTGCTAATCCACGAGTTCGATGGCCACTGCGGTGGCCTCGCCGCCGCCGATGCACAGGCTGGCGATGCCGCGCTTGCCGCCCTTGGTGCGCAGGGCGTGGATCAGGGTGGCGATAATGCGCGAACCGGTGGAGCCGATGGGGTGGCCCTGGGCGCAGGCGCCGCCGAAGACGTTGACCTTGTCGTGCGGGATGTCGAGTCCGTCCATGGCCAGCAGCGTGACCACGGCGAAGGCCTCGTTGATCTCGAACAGGTCGACGTCGGCCACGCCCCAGCCCAGCTTTTTCATCAGCTTGTCGATGGCGCCCACCGGGGCGATGGTGAACTCGCTGGGGTGCTGGGAGTGGGTGCTGTGATCCAGCATGCGCGCCAGCGGCTTGCTGCCGAGCCTGTCTGCCGCGGCCTGGCTGGCCAGGATCAGCGCCGAGGCGCCGTCGGAGATGGAGCTGGAGTTGGCCGCGGTGATGGTCCCGTCCTTGGCGAAGGCGGGGCGCAGCTGGCGAATCTTGTCGAGCTTGGCCTGGAACGGCTGCTCGTCGTGCTCGACCACGCTTTCGCCCTGACGGCTGGTGACGGTGACCGGGGCCATCTCGGCCGCGAGGTGGCCGGCATTGGTGGCCGCCATGGCCCGCTCCAGCGAGGCGATGGCGAAGTCGTCCAGACGCTCGCGGGAGTAGTCGCGCTGGCTGGCGATGTCCTGGGCGAACACGCCCATCAGCTTGCCGGTTTCGGCGTCTTCCAGGCCGTCGAGGAACATGTGATCCTTCAGCTCGCCATGGCCCAGACGGTAGCCGGTGCGCGCCTTGGTCAGCACGTGGGGGGCGTTGGACATCGATTCCATGCCGCCGGCCAGGATCACCTCGCCGCTGCCGGCACGGATCAGGTCGTGGGCCAGCATGGCGGCCTTCATGCCTGAGCCGCACAGCTTGTTGATGGTGGTGGCGCCGATGCCGTCGGGAATGCCGGCCTGGCGCATGGCCTGGCGAGCCGGACCCTGCTTGACGCCACCCGGCAGCACGCAGCCCATGATGCCTTCATCGATGCTGCCGGCCTCGATACCGGCACGCTCGATGGCGGCACGAATCGCCGTGGCGGCGAGTTCGGGTGCCGTGAGACTGGCCAGACTGCCCAGCATGCCGCCCATGGGCGTGCGGGTGGCGGAAAGAAAGACGATGTCGTGCGGGCTGCTCATGGTGGCGGTCTCCTGGTATTCCTGGATGATTTGTCATTGTCGCGAGCCGGCCTGGCGCCATGGCCGTCTCTTGCATGTATTCTCACGTTCTCGCAGCGCCGTCTCGACGCTAGTCGCGTTGACCTCTTTGCGCTGCTGTGTTCTTCTCAAGATCAACCAAGCAAGCGCTAGTGTAAACCCGATGAATGTCGTTAACGAGTCCCCACGCCGTAAGGAATTGACCCGTCTGGCCGCGCAATTGTTCGTCCAGGAGGGGTTCGACCGTACCACGGTGCGCATGCTGGCCCAGGAGATGGGCATCAAGTCCGGCAGTCTGTTCCATCATTTCCGCGACAAGCAGGAGATCCTTGCCGCCGTCATCGAGGAGGGCACCCAGAACGCCCTGGCTCTGGCGCGTCAGGCGCTGGAAGAGTGCGGCGACTCGGCCGACGAACGGCTGCATGCCATGGCCAGGGCGCATCTGCAGACGCTGCTTACCGACCGCAACGCCCATGTCGTCGCGCTCTACGAGTGGCGGCGGCTGGATGCCGCATCACGGGACCATCTCAGCCACTTGCGCGATGCCTACGAAGAGCTGTGGGAGCGGGTCATCGACGAGGCCCTGGAGGCCGGTCTGATACACGGCGACCGCTTTCTCGTCTCGCGCTTCGTCATGGGGGCGCTGAACTGGACGGTGCGCTGGTACGACCCCGAAGGCGCACGCAAACCCGAAGATCTGGCCCATGAGCTGGTCGCGATGATCACCACCTCAGCCCACACCCCGCCTGGGCAGTCGACCAAGGTCTAGCCCATACCCCTAATTCGAGGGGTTGCCCCGCCTTGAGTTTGCTTCTAGCTTGTACCTAGCGCTTGCTAGGTTGACGCTTACGTCAACTGCATCTAAGCAGAAGAGATCCAAACGGAATGGAACGGCGAACCGGCCTCGACACTGGCGCAGTGTCGAGGCGGAGCTTCAACAACAAGCACAATCAGGCACAAGAGGGCAGTCAATGAGCACGCAATCGCTTCCTGAGTATCCCGCCTTTATGGAGCGCTTCTCCATCGACGAGGTCATCGCGCGTCTCGACGATCACGGCGATGGCAAGTTCAACGCTTTCGAATCCTGCTGCGGCCGCCACCTGCGCGCCGGCCGCGGTGAGGTTTTGGCGCTGGTGCATGAGGATACCCAGGGCAACGTCAATCGGCGTACCTATGCCGAGCTGGAAGCTGAGAGCGCCCGGCTCGCCGGCTGGTTCGCCGAGCGCGGTCTGGGCGTGGGTGACCGCATAGCCTGCATGCTGCCGCGTTCCCCCGAGCTGCTGGTAGCGGTACTGGCCACCTGGCGTATCGGGGCGGTCTATCAGCCGCTGTTCACCGCCTTCGGCCCCGATGCCGTGGATTACCGCCTGGGCCGGGCCGATACCAAGCTGGTGATCACCGATCATGCCAACCGCTTCAAGTTCGACGGTCTCTCCCAGTGTCCGCCGGTGCTGGCCGTAGGCGGACCGAGCGAAGGACACGACGGCGATCTCGACTGGGACGAGGCGCTGTCGCACTCGCCGATCCAGGCCAATCCGCCGCGGCTCTCGCCGGAGGCTCCGTTCCTGCAGATGTTCACCTCGGGCACCGTGGGCAAGCCCAAGGGGGTGGCGGTGCCGCTCTCCGGCATGCCGGCCTTCGCCCTTTACATGGAGCTGGCCATCGACCTGCGCGAGAGCGACCGCTTCTGGAACATGGCCGACCCCGGCTGGGCCTACGGGCTCTACTACGCCATTGCCGGGCCGCTGCTGCTGGGAGTGACCACGCATTTCTGCGAGGCTGGTTTCAGTGCCGAAGGGGCGCTCGACTTCATGCGCCGGCACCGCATCACCAACTTCGCTGCCGCCCCCACCGCCTATCGTCTGATGAAGGCCTCGGGGCTATTCGACAGCGCCCATGAAAGCCTAGAGCTGCGCGTGGCCAGCTCCGCCGGTGAGCCGCTCAACACCGAGGTGGTGACCTGGGTCGAGCGCTCGCTGGGCTGTCCGGTGATGGATCACTATGGCCAGACCGAGACCGGCATGACCTGCTGCAACCATCATGCGCTCGGGCATCCCAAGCACGTTGGGGCCATGGGCGTGCCCATGCCCGGCTATCGCCTGGCCATTCTCGACGCCGAGTACAACGAGCTGCCGCCGGGCGAGCCGGGCGTGCTGGCGGTGGACATCGAGCGCTCGCCGGCGCACTTTTTCCAGGGCTATACCTGGCAGGAGAAGCACCCCTTCGCCAAGGGCTACTACCTGACCGGCGACGTTGTGATCCGCAACGAGGACGGTACCTTCCAGTTCGCCGGGCGTGACGACGACATCATCACCACCGCCGGCTACCGTGTAGGTCCCACCGACGTGGAGAACACCGTGCTCACGCATCCGGCAGTGGCGGAGTCCGCCGCGGTGGGCCAGCCCGACGAGATTCGCGGCGAGATCATCAAGTCCTATGTGGTGCTGCGCGAGGGCTTCGAGGCCAGCGACGAACTGGCCGACGAGATTCGTCAGCGGGTGCGTGAGCGGCTCTCCACCCACGCCTTTCCGCGGGTGATCGAATTCGTCGAGGCCCTGCCCAAGACGCCCAGCGGCAAGATACAGCGCTTCAAGCTGCGCGCCGATGCCGCCGAAAAGGCGGAGGCAGCAGCCAAATGAACCGGGAGACAACCCAATGCAAGTGAAGGACCGTACCTTTCTGATCACCGGCGCCGCCTCCGGACTGGGGGCGGCCACCGCCGAGCGCCTGGTGACCGGCGGCGGCCGGGTGGTGCTCTGCGACCTCAGCGAGGCCGTCGAGGCCCACGCCGAAACGCTCGGCGAGGCCGCCCGCGTGGTACGCGGCGACGTGACCTCGGCGGCCGACATGCAGGCGGCGGTGGACGCCGCCGTCGCCCTGGGGGGCGATGCGGGTCTGGCCGGGGTGGTGCACTGCGCCGGCGTGGTCAGCGTGGCCAAGCTGGTCGACCGCGAAGGCAATCCGGCCGACCTCGACGCCTACGCGCGCACGGTGCAGATCAACCTGGTCGGCACCTTCAACGTAATGCGTCTGGCGGCTGCGGCCATGGCGAAAAATGCACCGAGCGAGGACGGCGAGCGCGGGGTAATCGTCAACACGGCCTCCATCGCCGCCTTCGACGGCCAGGTGGGGCAGTGCGCCTACAGCGCCTCCAAGGCCGGAGTGGTGGGCATGAGCCTGCCGGCGGCGCGCGAGCTGTCGCGCCATGGCATCCGCGTGATGGCCATTGCCCCCGGGGTGTTCCAGACGCCGATGATGAGCGAGATCCCTGACGAGGCCGCCAAGGCGCTGGCCGCCTCGGTGCCGTTTCCCAAGCGCCTGGGCCATCCCGGCGAGTTCGCCCGCCTGGCCGAGCAGATCATCACCAACGCCATGCTCAACGGGGAAGTGATTCGTCTCGACGGCGGCATTCGCATGCAGTGAGCGTTGGTAGCGCTGCCTTGGCAGGCCGCTTGCCGGCGCGTTAGCGTAGGTGCACGACAAGCCGTAACAGGAACGCCTGCCATGCCCAGCCAGGAGATCGGCACTGACCTCGAACTCGAGAGTCAGCTCTGTTTCACGCTGTACTCCACTTCGCTGTTGATGACCAAGTTCTACAAGCCCCTGCTCAAGGGGCTTGGCCTCACCTATCCGCAATATCTCGTTCTCCTCACCTTGTGGCAGCAGGATGGCCAGAGCGCCGGAGTCATAAGCCGGCGCCTGATGACCGATACCGGATCGCTGACCCCCGTGTTCAAGCGGCTTGAAGCCGAGGGCCTGCTGCGGCGGGTGCGCAACCGGCGCGATGAACGGGTCGTCGAACTGTTTCTCACCGAGCGGGGCAGGGCGTTACAGGCGCAGGCGCAGGAGATCCCCGGCTGCGTGGTCATGGCCAGCGGTCAGCCCCAGGAAGAGCTGGAGGAGCTGAAAGCACGGCTCGAGGCGCTGCGCGACAGGCTGTACGATGCCATGCCATGAGCCGGGCCTGAATGTGGGCCAAGGTAGAGCACTCCCGCGATTCCTGGGGGATTGCTGCTATTTTGATTGCGCGCAAGATATTTGTGCACATTGTTCTTGTGCAAATATTGATGGTGTGATTGTAAAACCCTTGGAATCGGCATCAGCTGCCGTGTCAGGCGTCTGGCACGGGCCGCTGGAAGTCCTGCATGCCGCTCATCCAGCCTCTTGTCCGAGCGAATAATGCGGGTGGGGCAGGCAGGTGGAAGAAAAGATTAAAACGAGCGCTTGACTCGGCGCCTTGCGCAGGCTAGTTTCAAACACATGTTTGAAAGCGGCCGCCGCTGCTTTCCCACACCCGGCTTCAGGCGACCTTCTGGCGACCTTTTGTGGAGAGTAGAGATGCCCGATTATCAGGCCCCCCTGCGTGACCTTCGTTTCGTGATGGACGAAATGCTGGACTATCCCGCTCATTACGCTCGTCTGCCGGGCGGTGAAGAGGCCACGCCTGATGTCGTGGCCGCCATTCTCGAAGAGGGCGCTCGCTTCGCCCGCGAGGTGCTGCTGCCGCTGAACCAGAGCGGCGATCAGGAGGGCTGTCTGCTCGAGGGCGGTGAGGTCAAGGCGCCGAAGGGCTTCAAGGAGGCCTATCAGCAGTACGTCGAAGGCGGCTGGCCGAGCCTGGCGGCGGAGCCCGCCCATGGCGGCCAGGGCTTGCCGCACTCGCTGGCCATGGTGCTCTCCGAGATGATCTGCGCCACCAACCTGGCCTGGGGCATGTATCCCGGCCTGTCTCACGGTGCTGCCGACGCGCTGCGCCATCATGGTACCGAGGAGCAGCAGGCCACCTACCTCACCAAGCTGGTGGAGGGCGTGTGGACCGGCACCATGTGTCTGACCGAGCCGCACTGCGGCACCGACCTGGGCCTGATCAAGACCCGCGCCGTGCCCACTGCCGACGGCGCCTACGAGATCACCGGCACCAAGATCTTCATCTCCGCCGGTGAGCACGACTTGGCCGAGAATATCGTCCATCTGGTGCTGGCCAAGCTGCCGGATGCCCCCGAGGGCTCCAAGGGCATCTCGCTGTTCGTGGTGCCCAAGTTCATGCCCGACGCCGGAGGCAATCCCGGCGAGCGCAACGGCGTGGCCTGTGGCTCGCTGGAGCACAAGATGGGTATCCACGGCAACGCCACCTGCGTGATGAACTTCGACGCCGCTCGTGGCTTCCTCGTCGGCCCGCCAAACAAGGGGCTGGCCTGCATGTTCACCATGATGAACGCTGCCCGCCTGGGCGTGGGCATCCAGGGCCTGGGCCTCACCGAGGCGAGCTTCCAGAACGCGCTGGCCTATGCCCGCGACCGTTTGCAGATGCGCGCACTCTCAGGTCCGCAGGCGCCCGAGAAGCCCGCCGACCCGATCATCGTGCATCCTGACGTGCGGCGCATGCTGCTGACTCAGAAGGCCTTCGCCGAAGGCGGCCGGATGCTGGTGCTCTACACCGCGCAGATGCTGGATGTCGTCGAGCACGGCCAGGACTCCGCCGAGCGCGAGCGTGCCGAGACCCTGCTCAGCCTGCTGACGCCGATCGTCAAGGCGTTCCTCACCGAGGTGGGCTTCGAAGCCACCAACGAGGGCGTACAGGTCTTCGGCGGTCACGGTTTCATCCAGGAGTGGGGCATGGAGCAGCTGGTGCGCGACTCCCGCATCACGCGCCTCTATGAAGGCACCACCGGCATCCAGGCCCTCGACCTACTGGGTCGCAAGGTGCTGATGAGCCAGGGCGAGAGCCTCAAGGTCTTCACCAAGGAGATTCACAAGTTCTGCAAAGGCGAAGAGGGCAACGCCGACATGGCCGAGTTCGTCGCGCCGCTGGCCAAGCTCAACGCCGAGTGGGGCGAGCTGACCATGGGCATCGGCATGAAAGCGATGAAAGACCGTGAGGAAGTCGGTGCGGCCAGCGTCGACTACCTGATGTACTCCGGCTACGTGACGCTTGCCTACCTCTTCGCCCGTGCCGCCAAGCAGGCTCAGCAAGCCATGGCGGGAGGCAGCGACGAAGCGGCCTTCTACCAGGCCAAGGTCAAGACCGCGCGCTTCTACTTCCAGCGCCTGTTGCCGCGCACCCGCGCCCACGCCCAGTGCATTCAGGCCGGCGCCGAGCCGCTGATGGCACTGTCGGCGGAGGAGTTCGGTCTCGGCTTCGAGATCTGATCGTTACCAGGCATCTCTCTCGGTCAGTGCGACTGATCGGTGTTTCGCGGCGGGCCTTGCCCGCCGCTTTTTTATTGTCGGCCCGACAAACTATCGATCGCACAGAGTGGCCAGCGGTATCTCGCGAGCGACTTCGAGCCCCGAGGGAAGCTCGGCGGTGGGGTCATGAAGCCAGGCTGCGATATCTCGCTCGGTGCGCTGGCGCTGGCTGTAACGGGTGAGCATGTGGTAGCCGCCGGGATAGAACGCCAGGCGTATCGCCTCATCCTGCGGCAAGCGCTCCAGCAGGGCGCAGTAGGCTTCGGTAGGAATAACCTGATCCTCGTCGCCGTAGAGGATCAGAGCCGGTGAGGGCAGCTTGCTCGACGCTTCGAGAGCCAGCCCCATGGTATTGGTCAGGCCTGCCAGGGTGTCGACTCGTGCGCTGCGCAGAATCAAGGGGTCGCCGGCGAGCTGGCGCTTGATCTCGTCGTCGTCGGTGGGCTCGATGCCCAGGCGCCGGGTGGTGCGGATCGAAAAAGTGGTTTGGGGCATCAGACGCACGCCGAGCCAGAGCCCGGCGCGCTGGTACCAGGGCATGGTTTCCGTACCCCACACGGCGGGGGCGATCAGTACGCTGCCGTCCACGGGCGGCGGTGTATCGGCGGTCATGGCAAGCAACGTGATTGCGGCCCCCATGCTCTTGCCGATCACATAGAGCGGGGTTTCGGGATGGCGCTCACGTAGTAGCTTCGTCAGCATGATGACGTCGTCGCGCAGGCGCTCGTGACCGGCCCAAATACGGCGCTGATCGGTAGTGCCGAAGCCACGCTGGTCGTGGGCATAGACCTCGATGCCGTGCGGGGCCAGAGCCTGAGCCATGACGTCGAAGCTGCCGGCGTGATCGTTGAAACCGTGTACTGCCAGCACGACCACCTCGGTTTCGTCCTCGGCCGGCCAGTGGCGCAGCGGCAAGCGGTAGCCGTCGTCGGCAGTCACCTGGTAGGAGGTCAATTGGGGTACGCTGGCGGCCGGTCCCGGTGTTTGCAGTACCGGCCCGGCGCAGCCGGCCAGCAGGGCGATCAGAGCCAGCAATCCTCCGATATTCCAGCCGTGCCTGTTCATGTCGGCTCAGGCCCGTGACATTTCGGGATAGCTCAGGGCGGTACGCAGCCGCTCGGCGTTGTTCCTCACCCACGCTGGGTCGATAGGTCCCCAGTCGACGATTTCGTAGCCACCGCTATTGTGACGTTCGCCCGGTGTCGGCCGGAATTCGCAGCGGATGTCCAGCTCCTCCAGGGCCTTGAGGGTGTCTTGGGCGGTGCGGCGGGGCATGCCGGTGGCATTGACGATGGCCGGTATGCTGCTGATGCCGCACTCGATCAAGTGGGCCAGGTACAAGCGGCGATAGAAGCTGGATTGGGTCTTGCTGAGGGTCATGGTTACCTGCGGATGAAAAGAGGGGTCTGGCAAAGTCTACTCGCCCTAGCATAGCGCCGGGACACGAGATTCCACCAGCCGCCTGCGGGATGTCATCCTCTGCTTCATCTCCTACATTGAAAGGCATGAAATGCTCTCGCCGCAGCTTGGAGCGGCGTATGACCAGGGAGGAACGTGATGACAGTCAAACAGGTAAGCGAAGCGGAGCTGCTGGCCCAGGTGGGACGCTGCATGTTCGGTGAACGAGTGGTAGTCGAGCGTGAGGGCAAACGTTTTTCAGCGCGGATTCAGCATGTGGGCGCCACCGGGGTCAAGGTGGTGCCTGAGACCACGCTGATGGAGCACGATGGGGCACCAGGTGACATCAACGGCGTTACCGTCGCCTATGCCGACATCCAGGAGGTCGAAGTCGACGGCATTACCTATCGATTGTCATGAAGAAGCTGTCGCTAGGGCGACTCGTCACCGTGCTTAGCATGGGAGGCGAGTCGCTCGAGGGCTCGCTTGAGGCGCGGGTCCTCCACGTCGGCAGCGCAGGCGGAGATCTCGTCGGCAGCCGGGGCGGGTAGCTGCCTGACCTGGCGCGGCGGTACTTTGAGCGGCCTTACGGGGCGTACCTTGAGACTGAAGCCCGTGACGGCGGCAAACTCCGGCAAGCGGTGCAGCAGCTCGAGCAGGCGTGCTTGTTCGTAGCGCAGCCAGGTCAGCCATACGGCGCGGTCGGTCAGTAGCGTGAGCTTGCCGTCGCGATAGCCGCCGACGAAGACGTGCTCGCGCACCTCTTCCGGCAAGTTTTCACGTAGGTGCTGCTGGGCCTTGCCGATTAGGCGTGCCGTGCGCATCAGCGGTGCCAACTCGCCGTTACCACCGAGCAGGCGCGACATGGGCTGTGCTCGTGAGCGCTTAACCTTTATACTCATGTGCTTGTTTCTCATCGTACCAACACGGCAAGCCTAGCACGCTCGGAGATCAGCGACAGCATGACCGCCGCCCAGCCACAGGATCGTAGCGTCGCCAGCCTATCGGCTGCGACGACACGCTGTCGACAGCGTTCGCGCTGGTGGCTTGCCGGCCTGCTGGTCAGCTGTCTGTTGCCGGCCGGCTTGACCCAGGCGGAAACCCTGCGCCTGGCCGAGCGGGTCGTGCAGACCTGCATTCTCGCACCGACGCTGATGCGCGCCCGCTGCCGCTATGTGGCGCGTCGGCGTGCGCTGCCGCACTGGCCGCGGCGCCGGCCGGTGGTGCAGGTCAGGAAGGCCGTCGCACCACCAAGGGCGCTGCCGCAGCGCCGCTGGGCGGCCGACCACGACGTGCTCACGCGGCGTGGCCCACCTCTTGCGTATCGCATTCACCAAGCCAACTCTTCCTGCCGCTGACCGCAGTCCCTCGATGGGTGCTCGGGTCATCGGCTGAACGCGACACGCAGATTGGACATTCCATGATCAATACTCTTTTACGCAAGGTCGTCGGCTCCAAGAACGACCGTGAAGTCAAGCGCATGCAGCGCCAGGTCCAGCAGGTCAACGCCCTGGAGCCGCAGTACGAAGCCCTCGACGATGCCGCGCTCCAGGCGCGTACCGAGGAGTTCCGCGCCCGCCTGGCCAACGGCGAGAGCCTCGACACCCTGCTGCCTGAAGCCTTCGCCACCGTACGCGAGGCCAGTAAGCGGGTGATGAACATGCGTCACTTCGACGTGCAGATGGTCGGCGGCATGACCCTGCACCGCGGCCGCATCGCCGAGATGAAGACCGGCGAGGGCAAGACGCTGGTGGCCACCCTGGCGGTCTATCTCAACGCCCTGCCGGGCGAGGGCGTGCACGTGGTGACCGTCAACGACTACCTGGCGCGTCGCGACGCCGAGTGGATGCGCCCGCTGTACGAATTCCTGGGCCTCTCGGTGGGCATCATCTTCGCCGGGCAGACCTCCGAGGAGAAGCGCGCCGCCTACGCCTGCGACATCACCTACGGCACCAACAACGAGTACGGCTTCGATTACCTGCGCGACAACATGGCCTTCTCGCTGGAGGACAAGGTCCAGCGCGGGCTGAGCTTCGCCATCATCGACGAGGTCGACTCCATCCTCATCGACGAGGCGCGTACGCCGCTGATCATCTCCGGCGCCGTGGACGAGAACACCGAGCTCTACAAGGTGGTCGACCGCCTGGCGGCCCAGTTGGAGAGGGGCGAGGTCTCCGAAGATGCCGACGCCCCCATCGAAGGCGACTTCGTGCTCGAGGAGAAGCAGAAGCAGGTCGAGATCACCGAGGCGGGGCACAACAAGGTGGAAGAGCTGATGCGCGCCGAGGGGCTGCTGGGCGCCGACGATTCGCTCTACGCCGCCCAGAACCTCAACCTGCTGCATCACATGCATTCGGCGCTGCGTGCGCGCCATCTCTATCACCGTGACGTCGACTACATCGTCGCCAACAACCAGGTGGTGATCGTCGACGAGCACACCGGCCGTACCATGCCCGGTCGCCGCTGGTCCGAGGGTCTGCATCAGGCGGTGGAGGCCAAGGAAGGGGTGCCGGTGCAGCGCGAGAGCCAGACCCTGGCCTCGACCACCTTCCAGAACTACTTCCGCCTTTACGACAAGCTGGCCGGCATGACCGGTACCGCCGATACCGAGGCCTTCGAGTTCCGCCAGATCTACGGCCTGGACGTCATCGTGATTCCGACCAACCGGCCGCTGGTGCGTCGTGATCTCAACGATCTCGTCTATCTCACGGCGGAGGAGAAATACGAGGCGATCATCAACGACGTCAAGGCCGAGACCGAGGCCGGACGCCCGGTGCTGGTGGGTACCGCGTCCATCGAGACCTCCGAGTATCTTGCCGGTCTGATGAAGCAGGCCGGGCTCAGCTTCAACGTGCTCAACGCCAAGCAGCACCAGAGCGAAGCCGAGATCATCGCCCAGGCCGGGCGTCCGGGCGCCGTCACCATCGCCACCAACATGGCCGGTCGCGGTACCGATATCGTGCTGGGCGGCAACTGGGAGGCCGAGGCGGCCAAGCTCGAGAATCCCAGCGAGGAGCAGATTGCGCAGCTGCGCGAGGAGTGGCGGGTGCGCCACGAGGCGGTGCTGGAGGCCGGCGGCCTGCACGTGATCGGCTCCGAGCGCCACGAGTCGCGGCGTATCGACAACCAGCTGCGCGGCCGTGCCGGCCGTCAGGGCGACCCAGGTTCGACGCGCTTCTTCCTCTCCATGGAAGACAGCCTGATGCGTCTGTTCGGCTCCGACCGGGTACAGCGGATGATGAAGGCGCTGGGGCTGGAGCGCGGCGAGGCCATCGAGCACAAGATGGTCACCAACGCCGTGGAGCGGGCCCAGAAGAAGGTCGAGAGCCGCAACTTCGACATCCGCAAGCAGCTGCTCGAGTACGACGACGTGGCCAACGATCAGCGCCGCGTGATCTACGAGCAGCGCAACGAGATACTGGCCGCCGAGGATGTCTCTCAGAACGTGCTGGGCATCCGTGACGAAGTGCTGGATCTGGCCGTCAGCGAGTTCGTGCCGCCCCAGAGCCTGCCGGAGCAGTGGGACCTGGCCGGGCTCCAGGAGCATCTCAAGACCGAGTTCAACCTGGAGGCACCGGTGGTGGAGTGGTCCGCAGCCGACGAACGCTTCCACGAGGAGCAACTGCGCGAGCGTCTGCACGAGATGCACCGCAAGGCCTATCAGGAGAAGGTCGAGATCGCCGGCGAGGAACTCATCCGTCGTTTCGAGAAGCAGATCATGCTGCAGGTGCTCGACACGCGCTGGAAGGAGCACTTGCAGTCGATGGATCACCTGCGTCGCGGTATTCATCTGCGCGGCTATGCTCAGAAGAATCCCAAGCAGGAGTACAAGCGCGAGTCGTTCGAGCTGTTCCAGACCCTGCTGACCAACATCAAGGCCGACATTACCCGTATCACCAGCCACGTGCAGGTGCGCCGGCCGGAAGAAGTCGACGAACTTGAGCGTCAGCGGCGTGAGGCGCTGGAGCGGGAGAAGGCCGCCGCTGCCAGCCGCCACGATGCCCCCGAACTCGACGGCGAGGAGCAGGCGGGCGCCGCGACCGCTCCGGCGGGCGATGGACGTCCGGTACGCCGCGAGGGGCCCAAGGTGGGGCGTAACGACCCCTGTCCCTGTGGCTCGGGCAAGAAGTACAAGCAGTGCTGCGGCCAGTTGAGCTGATTGCGGAGCCCGCGCGCGCAGCGTATGCCGTAACTGCTCCAACCAACTGAGGAGTCACCATTTCATGGCAGTGGGTGAGACACGTTTTCCGGCCATGCCGGTCATTGAAGGGCTGCGCCTGGGTACCGCCATGGCTGGTATCAAGAAGCCTGGGCGGCGTGACCTGGTGGTGATCGAGATTCCCGAGGGCGCCAAGGTGGCGGGCAGTTTCACCCTCAATGCCTTCTGTGCCGCCCCGGTGACGGTGGCCAAGCAGCACCTGGCCGAGTGCCAGGCCCGCGGCGAGGGGGCACGTCTGCTGGTAATCAATACCGGCAATGCCAATGCCGGTACCGGCGAGACCGGCTTGCGCGATGCCAGGACGACCTGCGCCGAGCTCGCCCGGCTCGCCGGGGTGCCGGCCGAGAGCGTGCTGCCGTTCTCCACCGGGGTGATCGGCGAGCCGCTGCCCATGGAGCGGCTGCTGGCCGGCTTGCCCCAGGCGCTGGAGTCGCTGAGTGCGGATGCCGGGGCCTGGCAGCAGGCCGGCGAAGGTATCCTGACCACCGATACCCGGGCCAAGGGCGCCAGCGTGACTCTGGAGATGGGCGAGCGCACGGTCACCATCAACGGCATCAGCAAGGGCTCGGGCATGATCAAGCCCAACATGGCGACCATGCTGGCCTTCGTGGCGACCGATGCGAACATCGAGCAGCCCCTGCTCGATACGCTGCTGCGCGAGACGGTGGACCGCTCGTTCAACTGCATCAGCGTGGATGGCGATACCTCCACCAACGATGCCTGCATGCTGATCGCCACCGGGCGCGGCGCCGCGGTGGCCAGCGACGAACAGGTAGCGATCTTCCGCAACGGCCTGCAGCGGGTCATGACCGAGTTGGCACAGGCCATCGTCCGCGATGGCGAGGGCGCGACCAAGTTCGTCACCCTGCAGGTGCAGGAGGCGGCTACGCGTGAAGAGGCGCTGGACGTGGCCTTCACCGTGGCGCACTCGCCGCTGGTGAAGACGGCGCTGTTCGCCTCGGACGCCAACTGGGGGCGTATCCTGGCGGCAGTGGGGCGGGCGCCGCTCCACGGTTTCGACGTCGGCCGGGTGACCATCGACCTCGGCGACGTGCGCCTGGTGGAGCAAGGCGGGCGTGCCGCCAGCTACACCGAGGAGGACGGCAGCCGGGTGATGGGCGAAGAGGAAATCGTGATTCGCATTGCGTTGGGGCGGGGTGATGAGGGGGCCACCGTGTGGACCACCGACCTGTCTCACGACTACGTCAGTATCAACGCCGACTATCGCAGCTAGACCAGTCTGTGGCGAGGCAAGAACGATACCCGCGCCGAACGTTCGGTGCGGGACAAGCGGGTAGGAGTCAATGAACGTAATGGTGAAGAGAAGGGTGCACGTGGCGGCTGCCGCCATCATCAGCAGCGATGGTGAGAAGGCGCTCATCGCTCGTCGCCCCTCCAACGTCGATCACGGCGGGTTGTGGGAATTCCCGGGGGGCAAGCTGGCGCCTTACGAGACCGGCCTGGAGGGGCTCAAGCGCGAGCTCCACGAGGAGCTCGGGGTGGAGATCAAGCGTGCCCAGCCGCTGATTCGCATCCACCACGAGTATCCGGACAAGCACATCCTGCTCGACGTCTGGCAGGTACACGAGTTCAGCGGTGAGCCGTTCGGTCGTGAAGGCCAGGCGATACGCTGGGTGCCGCTCGATGAGCTGGTCAACTATCCGTTCCCGGCGGCCAACCTGCCGATTCTACAGGCGGTGATGCTGCCCACCGAGTACCTGATCACCGCCGAGGAGGCCGATGAGACGCTCTTCGATGCCTGCCTCGAGCGTGCCTTGGTGGAGGATGGCGTACGGTTGGTGCAACTGCGCGCCAAGACGCTGGACGAAGCGGCTTATCTGGCCCGCGCCGAGCGTGCCCTGGCGCTGTGCCGTCGCCACGGCGCTCGCCTGCTGCTCAATGCCGATCCGGCTCTGCTGGATAGGGTGGAAGCCGACGGCGTGCATCTCACCAGCGAGCGGCTGATGACCCTCGAGCGTCGTCCCATCGCCGAGGACAAGTGGCTGGCGGCCTCTACCCACGATCGCAAGCAGCTCGGCCAGGCGGCCCGTATCGGCTGCGACTTCGTCACGCTTTCGCCGCTGCGTACCACGCCGTCGCACCCTGAGGTGGCGCCGATGGGCTGGCACGACTTCCAGCAGATGGTGGAGCGTGCCGCCATGCCGGTGTTCGCGCTGGGCGGGATGACCCGCTTCGATGCCAACCACGCCCGCGCTGTGGGTGCCCAGGGCATCGCCTCGATCCGCGATTTCTGGAAAGCGCCGGACGCCTGAACCTGGCGCTAAACGCAAAACCCACCGCATGCTTTGGCTGCGGTGGGTTTTTCTTTGTTAGTCCGACCAATTCCAGCCTGAGTTCTCCCGAGGCTCCGGGGATAGGCCGGAGAGGAGGTTTTTTGCCATGGGTGAGGAGCACCGCTCCGAACGGGCTGGCCATGGATGGCCAGCCCAGGTCCTGCAAGTGGAGCAGGATGCGAGAGCGCAGCAGGGCAAAAATAGCGCCCAGGGATGGGTTTACAGCGCCTCATCGACGGTCCGGCGCTCCGGGGCCTGTCGCCGGAGCCGCTTGCGCTCCAGGCCTAAGGATGTCAATCCCGGTAGCGCCGAGTCAGGTCGCCATAGGCGTCGATGCGGCGGTCGCGCAGGTAGGGCCAGATGCGCCGCACGTCCTCGCCGCGGCTCATGTCGAGCGTGACCAGCATGCGCTCGGCCTTGGTGCCGGCGTGGGCCAGCAGCTCGCCCTGAGGGCCGGCGACGAAGCTGCCGCCCCAGAAGTCGATGCCTTCGCCCACGCCGGAGTGGTCCGGTTCGTGGCCGACGCGATTGGCGACCACCACCGGCAAACCGTTGGCCACCGCGTGGCTACGCTGAATCAGCGTCCAGGCCTCCTTCTGACGGGACTTCTCGCCGTCGTCGTCGGAGGGGCTCCAGCCGATCGCGGTGGGGTAGAGCAGCACTTCCGCCCCGGCCAGGGCCATCAGGCGCGCTGCCTCCGGGTACCACTGATCCCAGCATACCAGCAAGCCCAGGCGGCCCACCGAGGTGTCGATGGGCTGGAAGCCCTGCTTGCGGCTGTCGTCCTGATCGCCCGGGGCGAAGTAGAACTTCTCGTAGAAGCCCGGATCGTCGGGGATATGCATCTTGCGGTACACGCCGACTCGACCGCGGTCGCCGTCGTAGACCACGGCGGTGTTGTGGTAGAGGCCCGGGGCGCGACGCTCGAACAGCGAGCCCACCAGCACGATGCCGAGCTCTGCCGCCAGTGCTGCCAGGCGCTGGCCGGTGGGGCCATCCAGCGGCTCGGCCAGGTCGAACAGTTCGGTGGCCTCGTACTGGCAGAAATAGTGTGTGGCATGCAGCTCCTGCAGCAGCACCAGCTCGGCGCCAGCGGCAGCCAGCTCGCGCACGCCGGCCTCGCTCTCGGCCAGGCTCTTGCTCTTGTCGGGCCAGGCGGGTTGCTGGACCAGGCCGACCTTGAGGGTGCGGGTCATGATGTCTCTCCTTGCTGAGTTGCGACGTTCAGGCTGCCCCGGGGGAGCTGCATGGTCAGGCAATGCAGGCTGCCGTGCTGGCGGATCACGCTCAGGCAGTCGATCGGCACGATGTCGCGGTCGGGGAAGGCGGAGGCCAGGGCGACGAGCGCCCGGCTGTCGGCGGCGTCACCATAGACAGGCACCAGTACCGCGGAGTTCACGATCAGGAAGTTGGCGTAGGTGGCCGGTAGCCGGTGGCCGTCCACCGGGTCGAAGCAGGGGCGCGGCCACGGCAGCGGCACCAGGCGATAGGGCTCGCCATCGCTGCGGCGCAGTGCCTGAAGCTCGGCTTCCATGGCGGCCAGGGCCGGGTAGTGCGGATCGGACTCGTCGTCGCAGCGTACGTAGGCAATGGTGGCCGGATCGCAGAAACGCGCCAGGGTGTCCACGTGGCTGTCGGTGTCGTCGCCTTCCAGGTGGCCATGCGTCAGCCACAGCACGCGCTCGACGCCGAAATCTGCCATGAGCAGGGCTTCCACCGCCTCGCGGTCGAGCTGCGGGTTGCGGTTGGGGTTGAGCAGGCAGGCCTCGGTGGTGAGCAGGGTGCCTTCGCCGTCGGTTTCGATGGCACCGCCTTCGAGCACCACGTCACGGCTTTCCACCAGACAGGCGTAAGCGCCGAGTGCGGCCAGCTTGCTGGTCAATTGGTTGTCGCGCCCGGCCTCGAACTTGCCGCCCCAGCCGGTAAAGACGTAGTCGAGCAGCACGGGGCTGCCGTCGCGCTCGATGGCGATGGGGCCGTGGTCCCGCGCCCAGGTGTCGTCGGCCTCGGCCACCGCAAGGTGCAGGCGCGTGGCGTCGACCCCCAGATGGGTGAAGCGCTGGGTCAGGTGAGCGCGGGTGGCGGCATCGGGTACCGCGATCAGCACGTGCTGATAACGCGTGATGGCGACCACCATGGCCTCCATGGTGGCCTCGATGCGCTCGAGCAGGGGCGCCCAGTCGCTGGTCGGAGTGGGCCAGGTGAGCTGAACGGCATCCTGAGGGTGCCATTCGGGGAGCAGGCGATTGGCCATGAACGAAGCCTCTTGAGTCGCGTCTTAGGGAAGCGCTGCACAAATGCCTACGCGAGCGAATCACTGCGTTGCGCGGTGCGCGGAATCCTCACATATACCCCATATGCTCCGGTTCCTGTGCTCCGTGCGCCTTGTGCTTCATCTCGCTCGTCGATTTGTTCAGTGCTTCCTTAGAACGGGGCCGGATAGCGAGTCGGCGCAATGTAGGCCGGCACCGCCAATGATGCAAGCTTCGGGGAATGATTGCGCAGCCGATGCAGCGCGGCGCAAAAAACCGTACCATGGCCACCTCTGACAAGGAACGCGATGATGCTCGACCGCCTGCCACTGCTGATCGGGTTGCGATATGTGCGCGCCAAGCGCCGCAACCACTTCATATCCTTCATTTCCCTCACCTCCATGCTGGGCCTGATGCTGGGCGTGGCGGTGCTGATCCTGGTGCTCTCGGTGATGAACGGCTTCGACCACGAGCTGCGCACCCGTATTCTCGGCATGGTGCCGCACACCAAGATCGAGTCGCGCAGCGGCCTGGTCGAGTGGGAAGCCATGGCCGAACGGCTGATGCAGCGCGAGCGGGTGATCGGTGCCGCACCCTACGTGCAGCAGCAGGGCATGTTCTCGGTGAGTGGGCGCAACGAGGGGGCCATGGTCAACGGTATCCATCCCGAGTGGGAGGATCGCGTCTCGATCATCGGCCGCCACATGCAACGAGGCAGTCTCGACGACCTGCAGCCGGGTGAGTGGAACATCGTGCTCGGCTCATTGCTGGCGCGACACCTCGGTGTCGGCGTGGGCGACCGGGTCACGCTGCTGGTACCGGAGGCCTCGATCACCCCGGCCGGGGTCTTCCCCCGCCTCAAGCGCTTCACCGTGAGCGGAATCTTCAGTGTGGGTGCCGATCTCGACGCCAACCTGGCCTATGCCAACATCGAGGACATGCAGACCCTGGCGCGTCTCGGCGACGCCGTGGGCGGGTTGCGTCTGGAATTGGACGACCTGTTCGTCGCCGCCAGCGAGACCCGTGCCATCATCAATGAGCTGGGCACCGGCTACCGCGGCATCGACTGGACCTTCTCCCACGGCAACCTGTTCCAGGCCATCCAGATGGAGAAGCGCATGATCGCGCTGCTGCTGACAGTGATCATCGCGGTGGCCGCCTTCAACATCGTCTCGACCCTGGTCATGGTGGTGACCGACAAGCACGCGGACATTGCCATCCTGCGTACCATCGGCGCCACGCCACGCTCGATCATGGGGATCTTCGTGGTGCAGGGCATGGCCATCGGCGTGATCGGCATCGCCATCGGCGTGGCGCTCGGGATCCTGCTGGCGCTGACCATCTCCGACCTGATCGGCTGGGTGGAGTCGGCGCTCGGCATCCAGTTCCTCGATGCCGGGGTCTACTTCATCAGCGATCTACCGTCACGTCTGCACTGGGACGACGTACGCAATATCGTGGCCGCCGCCTTCGGCTTGACCTTCCTGTCCACGCTCTATCCGGCATGGCGCGCGTCGCGCGTGCAACCCGCGGAGGTACTGCGCTATGAGTGATTCAGCCATCGTGAACAAAGACGAACTGATCCAGCGCACGGCCAGCGGCAAGGTGATGCTGGCCTGCCGCGACCTGACCCGGATCTACCACGAGGGGCCGCAGGACGTCACCGTGCTCGACTCCCTGTCGCTGGAAGTGCGCGCAGGGGAGCGTGTCGCCGTGGTGGGTAGCTCCGGCTCGGGCAAGACCACGTTGCTCAACCTGTTGGGTGGGCTCGACCGTCCCACCCGCGGCGAGGTGGCCATTGCCGGTGAGTCGCTGCTGGACCTGGGCGAAGCGGCGCTGGGCAAGTTCCGCAATCGCCACATCGGTTTCGTCTACCAGTTCCACCATCTGCTGGCCGAGTTCACTGCCCTGGAAAACGCCGCGCTGCCGCTGATCGTGCGGGGTATGCGCAAGAAGGCGGCCGAGGCACAGGCCCGTGAGCTGCTGGTCAAGGTTGGCATCGAGCACCGTGCCGATCACAAGCCGGGCGAGCTCTCCGGGGGCGAACGTCAGCGGGTGGCCATTGCCCGGGCGCTGGTCACCGACCCAAGCCTGGTGTTGATGGACGAGCCCACCGGCAACCTGGATCAGGCCACGGCGGCCAGCATCCTGGCGTTGATGGACGAGCTGGCGCGGACCACCGAATGCGCTTTCGTCGTGGTGACCCACGATACGTCGCTTGCTGCCCATCAGGACCGCGTCATGAAGCTCGACGGCGGGCGTCTGACCGAGCAGCACTGAGCGCTACCGATTCTGCCGGCAGTCCTTTCGAGCCCCCGTTCAACGGGGGCTCAGTCCTCCATTTCCATACGCCGCAGGCGGCGACGCATGGCACGCTGCTTCCAACTACGCGAGATGTGCCAGCGCCACACCAGGCGCACCAGCAGGTTACCCAGAATCGCGAACACGATGGCCGATACCACCGAGCCGAGCGCCAGGGCCGGCAGGATGTCGGCCATGCGTGAGGCGATCCAGTGGGTCGACAGGCGGGCAGGGGCTTCGCGCACGGGGGTATCCATCAGCCAGGCGCCGATACGGTAGTTGCCGTAGAAGATCAGCGGCATGGTCAGGGGATTGGTGATCCAGACCAGGCCGACCGAGAGAGGCAGATTGCAGCGCAGCACCCAGGCGCCGAAGGCGGCCACCACCATCTGGAAGGGGATCGGCAGCATGGCGCTGAACAGCCCGACCGAGAAGGCATTGGCCACGGTACGGCGCGACAGCACCCAAAGCCCGGGGTCGCCGATCATGCGGCTCATGAAGCGCAGCGAGCGCTGGCGCCTGAGCGTGTCGGGGTTGGGCATGTAGCGCTGCAGGAATCGGCGCGGCATGTCGGGTTGGCTCGCTGCTTCGGGACCCGGGTATTATCCATGGATGGGGCGTGGCCCGCCATGCTGGGCGCAACAATAAGATGATGCCGGGCGATGAGCCGGGTCAGGGATCGGGGGAGACAAGGAGCGTGCGAATTGGCATGGCGATGCCGCTGGCGCTGGCGGCACTGGTGGGGGTCGGTCTGGGAAACCTGGCGCCGCCCGGGCTGTTCGAGGCCTGGGCGTTGTGCCTGCTGTGGCTGGCGGGGCGTGGACACTGGCGCACCGTGATGCTGGGCGGGCTCGTTGCCGTCACGGCCAGTCAGATTCTGCTGGCCAGGGGCGCCGTGCTGCCGGATGGATTGCTGCGTGAAGACCTGCTGGTGGAAGGGCGCATCGAGGCGGTGGAGGATGAAGGTCGACTCAGCCGTTTGATGGTGCGTGTCGACGCCTGCCGCCCGTTGGACCCCGCCCGGCTGCCTTGCGATGCGCTGAAGCGGATACGACTCAGCTTCTATGGAGCGCCGGAAATACACGCCGGGGAGCGTTGGGCGCTGACGGTGCGCCTGAGGCCGCCGGCCGGTTTCGCCAATCCCGGCACCTTCGATTACGGCGCCTGGCTATGGCGTGAGGGCATTCAGGCGACCGGCTATGTGCGCAGCGAGCCTGCCGCTCAGCGTTTGAGGCCGGCACCTGCCTCGCTGCGAGCGCGCGCGCTCGACCATCTCGACGCCCAGGATCTGTCGCCTCAGGCCCGCCGCTGGCTGGCCGCGCTGACGCTGGGAGCCGGCGAGCGGCTCGAGCGTGACGATTGGGATCTGCTCAATGCCAGTGGCACGACCCACCTGGTGGTCATCTCCGGTCTGCATGTGGGATTGGTGGCCGCTTTCGTGCTGCTGGTCGGACGTGGTGTGGCGCGCGTGGTGACGCCCCGCCTTTGGCGCATGGCGGTGTGGCCGTGGTGGCTGGCCGGGGCGGCGGCGGTTGGCTATGCCTGGCTGGCGGGCCTGCAGCCCCCTGCCATGCGCGCCATGATCATGACTCTGCTTGGACTGTGGGTGGCCAGTGGGCGTCATGCGCCGGGGCCCTGGCAGGCCTGGTGGCTGGCATTGGGTGTGATCGTCATGCTGGACCCATTGTCGGTGTGGCGACCGGGGCTGTGGCTCTCCTTCGTTGCCGTGGCGCTGCTGATCCTGATCTGGCAAGGCCGACCGCGACTGCGCGGAATTCGCGGCTGGAGCTGGGCACTGGTACGCACGCAGATGCTCTTGGCGCCGTTGATGGCGGCTGCCGTGCTGATGGCCTTCGCGCGCCTGGCGCCGGCGGCTCCGCTGATCAATCTGGTGGCGGTGCCACTGGTCAGTACGGTGCTGGTGCCGCTGGGACTGTTGGGCTGGCTGCTCGCTCCGGTGCCGCTGCTCGCTACACTGTGCTGGCGTCTTTTCGAATTCACCACGCAAGTGCTGGTGCATGTACTCGAACTGTCGGTGGCGGTGCTTCCACTGTGGTGGCCGCTGGCGGAGTTCGTCTGGCCGCTGGCGCTGATGCTTGGACTGGTGGCACTGCTGTGGGCACTTCCGGGGTTGGCTAACGCGCTGCGTCTGGGGGCGACGCTACTGCTGGTGCCGGCCATGCTGGGGCTCGAGGCGTCAGGGCCCGAGCCCGGCACGCTGCGGGTGAGGGTGCAGGATGTCGGCCAGGGCCAATTGGTCGAACTGCGCAGCGCCAATTACCGTCTGCTGTATGATACCGGGCCGCGCTTCGCTTCGGGCTTCGCACCGCTGAGCGCGCTATGGCCGGCGGGGCAGCGTTTCGACGAGGTAATGGTCAGTCATGACGACCTCGACCATGCCGGTGGCGTTACGGTACTGGCCGAGCAGCATACGGTGGGACGCTTTCTGGCGCCGCCCGGCGAATCGATAGGCGTGCCTTTCGACAGCTGCCTGCGCGGGCAGGCGTGGCAGAGAGACGGCGTCTCCTATCGCGTGCTGTGGCCGCCCGAAGAGACCGCCGAGCTGTCGAGCAACGACCGCTCCTGCGTGCTCGAGGTGACGGCCGGCGAGGACCGTCTGTTGATCACCGGCGATGTGGGCCGCGACGTCGAGCGTCGCTTCCTGCTCGATGTCACGCTTCCGGTCACCCTGCTGGTGGCGGGGCATCATGGCAGTCGCACCAGCTCGGGGCCGCAGTTGGTACAGATGCTCGAACCCGACCACGTCGTCTACAGTGCCGGGCGTCGCAATGCCTTCGGTCACCCCCACGATGAGGTGGTGCGCCGCTTTCGTCGCGCCGGCAGCTGTCAGTGGAGCACGGCACTGGATGGGGCCGTGACCTTCTGGTTGGGCCAACAGCAGGCAGCATCGCCCATTGCCGCCCGTCCATCGCCCTGGCGCCGTGGCGGTGTCGAAGGCAAGTGCCATGCGGTAGAATCGCGCCAATGATCGCGACGCTGGTTGCGTGAAGAGGGGATAACCATGGACATGATGGATGCGCTCATCGCCGGCGGCTGGTTGATGATTCCCCTGCTGGGGTGCTCGCTGCTGGCGACGGTGATCATCATCGAGCGGCTGTGGACACTGCGGGCCAAGCGCATCGCGCCCTATGGCCTGGGCCAGGAGGTCTGCTCGCTGGTGGCACGCGGGCAGGTCAACCTGTACTGGCTGGAAGGCCACTCCCCCCTGGGTGGCGTGCTGGCCGCCGGGCTGCGCAATGCCCGGCTGGGCCACGAGCAGGTCAGGGCGCGGCTGCAGGAAGCGGCAACGGCCGTGATCCATGACATGGAGCGCTTTCTCAGCCCACTGGGTACCATTGCCGCCATCACGCCGCTGATCGGGCTGCTGGGCACCGTGGTGGGCATGATCGAGGTCTTTGCCGTGATCGTCTCTGCCGACGGCGTGGGGCGTACCGCCGAGCTTGCCGGCGGCATCTCGCGGGCCCTGGTAACCACGGCCGCCGGGCTCACCGTGGCGATCCCGGCGCTGATGTTCCACCGCTACTTCCAGCGCCGGGTCGAGGAGATCACCGTACGCATGGAGGAGCAGGCCAGCCAGGTGGTCGAGTTTCTCGCTCACTATCGCGGCGAGATCGGCTTCAACGAGCAGCGTGAAGGCGAGCGCCCTGGCGCGGAGGCTCGGCCCTCGTGAAGTTCGCTCGCAGGCGCCATGATCCGGTGGAGGTCAACCTCACGCCGCTCATCGACGTGGTCTTCCTGCTGCTGATCTTCTTCATGGTGTCGACCACCTTCGAGACGCGTCAGGCCCTCGAACTCACCCTGCCGGAAAGCGTTTCCGGGGTGGATCTCGAGGTATCGCCGGTCACCCTGGTGGTGACCGAACAGGGGCGCTATCGTCTGGGCGAGCGAGAGCTCGACGCCGCTGAACTGAGCCGGGCGCTGGCTGACGAGGCCGAGCAGGCCAGGCAGCATGGGCTGGTGGTCGAAGCCGACGCCAGAGCGGTACATGCCGATGTGGTGCGCGCCCTGGATCAGGCCGGCGTGCACGGCATTCGCCAGGTGCGCATCGCCACGCGCGAAACACAGGCAACATCCACGCAAGCGGAGACACCGTGAATCAAGACCGGACCCAACACTCGGGCTGGGCCCTCTACAAGCAGCTGCTGGCTTATGTGAAGCCTCACTGGATCTCCTTTTCCCTGGCGATCGTCGGCTATGCCATCTATGCGGCCTCCAGCACGGCCCTGGCCGAGATGATGAAGCGCCTGATCGACGGCATCCAGAACCCGGATGCCGCCTTTCGCCTGTTCCTGCCGCTGTTCGTGGTGCTGATGTTCGCCGCCAGGGGGCTGGGCACCTTCCTCGGCACCTACTTCATGAGCAACGTGGCACGCAACGTGGTCCATGCGCTGCGCTGCAACGTGTTCAACCACATGCTGCACCTGCCCGGTCGCTTCTTCGATTCGCACTCCAGCGGTCATCTGATCTCGCGGGTTACCTACCATGTCGAGCAGGTCACCGGGGCGGCGACCAACGCCATCACCATACTGCTGCGCGAGGGGCTGTTCGTGGTGGGTCTGCTGTCCTACCTGCTCTGGACCAACTGGATGCTGACCCTGCTGTTCGTGGCGGTGACCCCGCTGATCGGCGGTGTGGTGAGCTATGCCAGCAAGCGCTTTCGGCGTATCTCTCTGCGCATTCAGGACTCCATGGGTGACGTGACCCATGTCGCTTCCGAGGCGCTGACGGGGTACCGGGTGGTGCGTACCCATGGTGCCGAAGCGTACGAGAAGGAGCGCTTTGCCCGGGCCAGCGACTACAACCGTCAGCAGAAGATGAAGGAAGCCCTGACCAAGGCCATCAGCACGCCGGTGATCCAGCTGCTGATTGCCGTGTCGCTGGCCGTGCTGGTATGGCTGGCCATGTCGCCGGCGCTGCTGGCCGACATGACGCCTGGCGAGTTCGTTGCCTTCATCACCGCCGCCTCGCTGATGGCCAAGCCGGTGCGTCAGTTAACCGAGATCAACAGCGAGATCCAGAAGGGCATTGCCGCCGCCAGCGAGCTGTTCGGCCTGATGCAGGTGCCGCTCGAGCCCGATGAGGGCTCTCGCGAGCCCGAGCGCTTGCGGGGCCGGGTCGAACTGCGTGGGGTCCACTTCCGCTATGGCGACGATCAGCCCGACGTGCTCAAGGGCATCGATGTGGTGATCGAACCTGGCGAGATGGTCGCGATCGTCGGACGCTCGGGCAGTGGCAAGTCGACGTTGGCCGGGCTGCTGCCGCGCTTCTACCGTCCTACCGCCGGGGAAGTGCTGATCGATGACGTGCCCATCGATGAGTATCGCCTGGCACCGCTGCGCCGACAGATCGCCCTGGTGTCGCAGCAGGTCACGCTGTTCAACGCCAGCGTGGCCGACAATATCGCCTACGGCATGCCGGAAGCGGATCGGCGCGTCATCGAGAGCGCCGCGAAGGCGGCCTATGCTCATGAGTTCATCGAGCGCCTGCCCGGTGGTTACGACACTATCGTCGGTGACAACGGCGTCATGCTCTCCGGCGGCCAGCGCCAACGGCTCGCCATCGCCCGGGCGATCTTCAAGGATTCTCCGCTGCTGGTGCTCGACGAAGCGACATCGGCGCTGGACACCGAGTCGGAGCGTTACATCCAGCAGGCGCTGGAGGTGGTGTGTCGTGGCCGTACTACCCTGGTGATTGCACACCGGCTCTCCACCATCGAGCGGGCCGACCGCATTCTGGTGATGGAGCAGGGACGGATCGTCGAGCAGGGCAGTCACGCCGAACTGCTGGCACGCGAAGGCGCCTATGCGGCGTTGCATCGATTACAGTTCCAGGAAACCTCGGTGTCATGAGCCTGGGGGAGCGCTGGTTGCAGGCCGCCTATCAGGGCAGTGCCTGGCTCAGGCTGCTGAAGCCGCTCGAGGCACTGTATCGCCTGGTGGTGGCGCGGCGTGCCGACGCCTACCGCGACGGCCGGCGTGACGTGTGGCGTGCCGAGGTGCCGGTGATCGTGGTGGGTAACGTGACCCTGGGTGGCACCGGCAAGTCTCCTCTGGTGGCCTGGCTGGCGCGCCATCTCAGCGAACGGGGCTGGCGACCGGGGATCGTCTCGCGGGGATATGGAGGCAAGGCGGCGCGTGAAACGGATCATCCGCTGCGTGTCACGCTGCAAACCCCCATCGAGCAGAGTGGAGACGAGCCGCGCATGCTGGCGCGCCAGACCGGCGTGCCGGTGGTGGTGGACCCCGACCGGCCGCGTGGGGCCAAGGCCCTGTGCGAGCTGGGCTGCGATATCCTGCTCAGCGATGACGGCCTGCAGCACTTGGCGCTGGGACGCGATATCGAGCTGGTGGTCGTCGACGGCCGTCGCGGCTTCGGCAACGGACACTGTCTTCCGGCCGGCCCGCTGCGCGAGCCACTGTCGCGCCTGAGCGAGGTGGATGCGGTGCTGATCAACGGCGAGCCGGCCTTCACCCCACCTCAGGGCGCCTGGATTTTCCGCCTGGTGCCGGCGCGCTGGCGTTCGCTGAGCGATGGCGTGGCAAGGCCCCTGACACCGCTGCCTTTCGGCGGGCCGGTTCACGGCGTGGCGGGTATCGGCAATCCACAGCGCTTCTTCGCCACGCTGGAGGCGCTGGGCGTACGGGCCGTGCCACATGCCTTTCCCGATCACCATCGGTTCACGGCCCAGGATCTGACCTTCGGCGACGGCCTGCCGGTGGTGATGACGGCCAAGGATGCCGAGAAGTGCGACTTGCTGGCGCTCGGGGAGGTCTGGGTGCTGGAGGTCGAAGCCGAACCTTCGCTGGACTTCGTGGCCTGGCTGGACAGACGCCTTGCAAGCCTGCGATAACCGAATGGCCAGGTGAGCGAGAGCATGATACTCGTGGATATAGAGGTGAAACGATGGACAAGGAACTGCTGGCCATGTTGGTCTGCCCGCTGTGCAAGGGCAAGCTAAAGTACGACCGCGAGGCTCAGGAATTGGTATGCCTTTACGATGGCCTGGCCTATCCGATACGTGACGGTATCCCGGTGATGCTGCCTGAAGAAGCGCGGCAACTGGACGTGGACGAGAAGCTGCCGGCTTCGCCCGGACGCACCGGGGAAGCATGATGGCGCAGGATCGAACCTTCATTGCGGTGGTTCCGGCGCGCTTCGGCTCATCGCGCCTGCCGGGCAAGCCGCTGCTTGATATTGGCGGCGAGCCCATGGTGGCCCATGTCTGGCGACGGGCCTCGGCGAGTTCCGCCAGTCGAGTCGTCGTCGCCACCGACGATGATCGCATCCGCGACGCCCTGACCCCGCTGGGTGCCGAGGTGGTCATGACCCGCGCCGACCATCCGTCCGGTACCGACCGGCTGGCCGAAGTCGCTGAGCTGCTGGCGCTCGATGACGATGCCGTGCTGGTCAACGTACAGGGAGATGAGCCGCTGATTCCGCCGCGGCTGATCGATCAGGTGGCCATGCGCCTGCACGACGATGCCGAGGCATCCATCGCCACACTCGCCGAATCCATCGCCGACGTCGAGTCGCTGTTCAATCCCAACGTGGTCAAGGTGGTACGCTCGCTTTCCGGGCGGGCGCTCTATTTTTCCCGCGCCCCCATTCCTTGGGATCGCGAGGCCTTTGCCGCGCGCCCCGAATGGCTCGAAACCGATGCCTGGCTGCGCCATATCGGCATCTATGCCTATCGCGCCGGCTTCCTCGCGGCCTATCGCGACTGGACCCCTTCGGCACTCGAACGGCTGGAGCAACTGGAGCAGCTGCGCGCGCTGCACTACGGGCATGTCATCCAGGTGGCGCTGGCCGCCGAGCCCAATCCACCCGGCGTCGACACGCCCGAAGATCTGGAGCGCGTCAGGGCACTGCTGAGCGCGAACCGATAAGGAGTAGAGCATGCGCGTTCTTTTCGTCTGCCTCGGCAACATCTGTCGCTCGCCCACCGCCGAGGGCGTGTTCCGGCGCGAGTTGGAGAAGGCGGGGTTGGCACATCGGGTGGAAGTCGACTCCTGCGGCATTGCCCACTGGCACGTGGGCAAGGGGCCCGACCCGCGCACTACGGCGGCGGCGCGCCAGCGTGGCGTCGACCTGAGCGAACTGCGTGCGCGCCAGCTGGCAGCCGAGGACTTCTCGCGCTTCGATTACCTGCTGGCGATGGACCACGACAACCTGGCGGCCATCCGTGCGCAGTGCCCCGAGGGGTGTGGCGCCCATATCGGCCTGTTTCTCGACTTCGCCGGTCACGTCGACCGCCCGGTGCCCGATCCCTACTACGGCGGTGAGCAGGGCTTCGAAGAGGTGCTGGACCTGGTCGAAGCCGCCTCGCGCGGCCTGCTCGAGGAGATCGCCCGTCGTCTCGAAGGGCACCGGGTTTGAACGATATCGTCCGTCACGATCATGATCTGACGCGGAGCAACACGCTGGGCTTGCCATGCTGGGCCGAGCGTTTTGCCGCTCCGGAAACGGTGGATCAGCTGCGCCGGCTGCTGCAACGGGCTGCCGCACAGGGCTGGCCTGTTACCCTGCTTGGCGGTGGCAGCAACCTGATCCTGCCGCAGCGTCTGAGTGGCCTGGTGGTCAGGCCGGCGCTGAATCATTGGTGGCTGGAGCGGCAGGGCAGCGCCGTGAAGCTACATGTCGGTGCCGGCGTCGAGTGGCATCCGCTGGTCATGACATTGGCGGCGCGTGGCCTGTGGGGCACGGAAAACCTGGCCCTGATACCCGGCCACTGCGGCGCCGCACCGATCCAGAACATCGGTGCCTACGGGGTCGAGCTGTGCGAGCTGGTCGAGGCGGTGCAGGTCGTATTCATGGAAGATGGGCGAAGCGCCGTGCTTACGGTGGAGGAGTGCGCCTTCGGCTACCGAGACAGCATCTTCAAGGGCGAGCTCGAGGGCAGGGTGGTCATTACTGGCATGACGCTTCGGCTTGACCGTGAGGCCGCGCCTCGCCTGACCTACGGCGATCTGGCCCAGCGGGTAGGTCCTGGGCCGACTCCGCTCGAGGTGGCCGAGGCGGTATGCGCCATTCGCCGCGAGAAACTTCCCGATCCGGCTGAGCTGGGCAATGCCGGCAGCTTCTTCAAGAATCCCATCGTGGAGCGGGAGGTAGCCGAGCTCTTGCTGGCGACATGGCCCGACATGCCGCGCTTCGAGCTGGCCGATGGGCGGGTGAAGCTGGCTGCCGGCTGGCTGATCGACCGCTGCGGCCTCAAGGGGTGGCGCAGCGGGCACTTCGGCGTGCACGAACGTCAGGCCCTGGTGCTGGTGCACTTCGGCGGCGGCAATGCCGAAGAGCTGCTGGCCGTCGCCGACGCCGTGGCTGAACGGGTCCGAGAGCGTTTTGGCGTGGTACTGGAGCGGGAGCCCCGGCTGGCCTGAGCCTTGTTCTGAATCCTGTCCGGCCTAAACCCTGCTCGTACCGAGAGCTGACCAACGAAAATGGCCCGCACATAGTGTGCGGGCCATTTCATTGCGGTGCGACCCGTTCAGCCCTGGCTGCCTTTCTGCCCCTCTTGCTCGCGTTTGCGGATCTCACGCGGGTCGTTGTGGGCGCGGCGACGGCGGCGCTGAGCGGCCTGAGGCTGCTCGCTTTCGGCCTGCTGCGGAGCGTCTGCTTTCGGCTCCTCGGCTTTGGCTTCCGGCTTTGGCTCCTGTGCTTCTGGCGCTTTGGCTTCAGGTGCTGTGGCCTTCACCGGTTCGGCAGGTTTCTCCGCCGGCTTGTCGGTCGTCTTGGGTGCCTGGGCTTCAGATGCCTGGGCCTTCACCGCCTCGGCGGGCTTCTCCGCTGGCTTGTCGGTCGGCTTGGGCGCATCCGCCTGGGGCGCTTCTGCCTTGGGCGCCTGGGCTTTCTGCTCCTGGGTGTCAGGGGCTTTGGCTTCAGGGGCTTTGGCTTCAGGCGCTTTGGTTTCAGGCGCCTGGGCCTTCACCGCCTCGGCGGGTTTCTCCGCCGGCTGGTCGCTCGGCTTGGACGCATCCGCCTTGGGGGCTTCTGCCTTGGGCGCCTGGGCTTTCTGCTCCTGGATTTCAGGTGCCTTGGCTTCAGGGGCTTTGGCTTCAGGTGCTTTGGTTTCAGGCGCCTGGGCCTTCACCGCCTCGGCGGGTTTCTCCGCCGGCTGGTCGCTCGGCTTGGACGCATCCGCCTTGGGGGCTTCTGCCTTGGGCGCCTGGGCTTTCTGCTCCTGGGTGTCAGGTGCCTTGGCTTCAGGGGCCTTGGTTTCAGGGGCCTGGGCCTTCACCGCCTCGGTGGGTTTCTCCGCCGTTTGCTCGCTCGGCTTGGGCGCATCCGCCTTGGGTGCTTCTGCCTTGGGGGCCTGGGCTTTCTGCTCCTGGGTATCAGGTGCCTTGGTTTCAGGGGCCTTGGTTTCAGGGGCCTGGGCCTTCACCGTCTCGGTGGGCTTCTCCGCCGGCTTGGGCGCATCCGCCTTGGCCTGCTCCGCACCGGCTTCATCCTTCTGCTCGGGCGCTTCGGCCTGCAGACGCTTCTGCTCGGCTTCGGCCTGAGGATTGATGGCGTGCTGGCGCGAGCGGTTGCGCGGATTGTTGCGCGTGCGCTTGGGCTTGCCGTCGTCGACCGGCTCTGCAGCCTGCTCGGCCGGCTTCTCCTGGGGCTCCGCCTTTTCTGCCTTCTGCCTCCGGGTGGCGTCGTCACGACCGCGCGGCTTGCCTTGGCGTGCTTCGTCGGTCTGCGGCTTGTCGCTGCGCGCCTGACCGCGGCCGCGTCCGCCACGGCCTTCTCCACGACCTTCGCCTCGGCCTTCTCCACGACCGGCAGCGTTGTCCTGGCGAGCTTCCTGACGGCCCTCGGAGCGGGCGCTCTCACCACCGCCTGCCTGCTGGCGGGACTGCCCGCGCTGGCCGCGAGGCTCATCCTGTCCTTCACTGCGTGAACGGCGACGCTGACGACCGTTGCGCTCGCCACGCTCGTCATCGCCGCTGCGGGCGGGGGCCGGCGGCGGTGTGGCCGGCTTGCGCGACTCGGTTGCTGTGGTGGTGTCGCTCTCGGCTCCGCCGAGCAGCTTGGTCACGCCCTTGAGCAGGCGGCCGAGCACGCCGCCGGCAGCGGGCGCGGCAGCAGGGGCGACAGACGGCTTCGCAGCCGGCTCCTGCTGCAGCGAAGCCGGCGCCGGCTCGTTGTGGATCACCGTCTTGACGGCCGCCTCGGAGCGGGCAACCGGCTTGGCGATGCTCATGTCCGGCTCCTTGCCGATGTCCGTCTCGACGGACAGCTCGAAGCTGGACTTGTCGTGATCGCCTTCCTCTTCGACATGGTCGTCACGCAGACGCTGCACGTCGTAGTGCGGGGTGTCCATATCGGGGTTGGGCAGTACCAGCACACGGACGCCTTGGCGCTTCTCGATGTCCGAGAGGACTGCACGCTTCTCGTTGAGCAGATAGGTGGCGACCGGTACCGGCAGAATGGCGCGAATCTGGGCGCTGCGCTCCTTCATCGCTTCTTCCTCGATCAGGCGCATGATCGAGAGCGACAGTGAGCGCACGTCGCGAATGGTGCCCTGGCCGTTGCAGCGTGGGCAGACTACGCCGCTGGTTTCGCCCAGCGAAGGCCGCAGGCGCTGGCGTGACATCTCCATCAGGCCGAAGCGCGAGATGCGACCGATCTGCACCCGGGCACGGTCGAGCTTGAGCGCGTCGCGCATGCGGTTCTCGACCTCGCGCTGGTTGCGCGCCGGGCTCATGTCGATGAAGTCGATGACCACCAGGCCGCCGATATCGCGCAGGCGCAGCTGGCGGGCGATCTCGTCGGCCGCTTCCAGGTTGGTCTGCAGCGCGGTTTCCTCGATGTCGCTGCCACGGGTGGCGCGCGCCGAGTTGATGTCGATGGAGACCAGCGCTTCGGTATGGTCGATGACGATGGAGCCACCGGAGGGCAGCTTCACTTCGCGCTCGTAGGCGGTCTCGATCTGCGATTCGATCTGAAAGCGCGAGAACAGCGGCACTTCATCGGCGTAGAGCTTGATCTTCTGCTGGTAGGAAGGCATGACCTGACGGATGAAGGTCAGCGCCTCCTGATGCACTTCGGGACTGTCGATCAGCACCTCGCCGATGTCCTGGCGCAGGTAGTCGCGCATGGCGCGGATGATGACGTTCGACTCGCGGTAGATCAGGAAGGGGGCGGGGCGTTTGCCGGCCTCCTCGGTGATCGACTCCCACACCTGGACCAGATAGTCGAGATCCCACTGCAGCTCCTCGGAGCTGCGGCCGATGCCGGCGGTGCGCACGATCACGCCCATCTTTTCTGGCACGGTGAGCAGGCCCATGGCCTCCTTGAGCTGGGTGCGCTCGTCGCCTTCGATGCGACGCGAAATGCCGCCGGCGCGGGGGTTGTTGGGCATCAGAACGAGGAAGCGGCCGGCGAGGCTGATGAAGGTGGTCAGCGCCGCCCCCTTGTTGCCGCGCTCCTCCTTGTCGACCTGGACGATGACTTCCTGGCCTTCCTTGAGAACTTCCTTGATGCTGGGGCGCCCCGAGGCTTCCTTCAGGAAGTACTCGCGGGAAATTTCCTTGAGAGGGAGAAAACCGTGGCGATCGGCGCCGAAGTCGACGAAGGCGGCTTCGAGGGAGGGTTCTACGCGGGTGATCTTGCCGCGGTAGATGTTGGCTTTCTTTTGCTCCCGGGCACCGGACTCGATGTCCAGGTCGTACAGGCGTTGTCCATCGACCAGCGCAACACGCAGCTCTTCCGGCTGGGTTGCATTGATGAGCATCCGTTTCATGTTGTCTCGCAATCTGGACGCGCCGGGGGGCATCGAAGAAGGCGAACCTCTGGGTGCTGCGTGCTTGTGCTCAGCGCATGTCGCGGATGCACAGTGGCGCCCGATCGTACCGGCACCGTGAGGGCCCAGCACGACATGATCATGTTGAGTACGCGGCGGAGGCAGGACATGTCTCGGTGGGGCTTCTCCCATCCGGCCCTGCGGTCACCGCCAGACACCTGGCATTCATCGATTCGCCAACGCCGGCCACCGGCACGATGTTGAACGATTCCCGTGGCCACCGCTCGCCTGTGACTGATGCGAGCCGGGATCCGGGCGTGGCGTCATTACTTGTATTGCTGCAAATTCATGCGTCTATCACTCGTCGGCGGCGGGATCCATGTACAGGGATCGTCGCGGCCCGATTTCGTCGCTCCGGCCTGCGTGTCTGTCGTGCAGGCGCCATGGGACCGAAGGGATCCATCCGAGCGAGCTGGCAATATAGCAGTAATGGCAATTCGCAGCAATTGGCGCAGCGCATCGCCGAGTACGTTAGAATGCTGGCTCACAACGGATTTTCAGCAGGAGTGTCATGACCGAAGGTCGCGACGTACAGTGGGTGGAAGTGGGCGAAGGGCAGTCGGGCCAGCGGGTCGACAACTTTCTGATAACGCGCCTGAAAGGCGTGCCGCGAACCTTGGTCTACCGCATCGTGCGCAAGGGCGAGGTGCGGGTCAACAAGAAGCGGGTCAAGGCCGATTACCGCCTGCAGCCTGGCGACGTGGTGCGTATCCCGCCGCTGAAGCTGGCCCCGCGCGAGGCGGTCAAGCAGGTCAGCGAAGGGTTGCGCAACCTGCTGGCCGGCAGCGTGCTGGTGGAAGGTCCGGGCTGGCTGGTACTCAACAAGCCGGCCGGTCTGCCCGTGCACGGCGGCAGCGGCGTCAAGATCGGCCTGATCGAGGCCCTGCGCCAGGTGCGCGAGGATCTCGATTTTCTCGAGCTGGTGCACCGGCTCGATCGCGACACCTCCGGCTGCTTGCTGTTGGCCAAGTCGCGTCCGGCGCTGCTCGCCCTCAACGAGGCGCTCAAGGGTCACAAGATGGACAAGCGCTACCTGGCGCTGGTGGCGGGTCGCTGGCCCGCCCGGCGCGAGTTCGTCAGCGCCCGGCTCGACCGCTACGATGCCGGCAACGGCGAGCGCCGAGTACGGGTGGATGCGGCGGGCAAGGTCGCGCGCACCCGCTTTGCCGTGCGCGAGACGTTTCCCAAGGCGACCCTGATCGAAGCCGAGCCGGTCACCGGGCGTACCCATCAGATTCGCGTGCATGCCGCGCATGCAGGCTTTCCGCTGCTGGGTGACGACAAGTACGGCTCGCGTGAAGGTGAGGCGCTGGCGCGGCAGTTGGGCCTGTCGCGCCTGTTTCTGCATGCCGAGTCGCTGACCTTCCCCGAGCCGAGCAGCGGCCGGCCGGTGCAGATTCGTGCACCCCTGCCGGAAGAGCTCGAGGCGGTGCTGTCGCGCGCTCGCGAGTCCCATTGAGCACTGCCTCATCGATATCTGACGCGGAGTTTTCATGCGCTACCGACTGGTGATCTTCGACTGGGACGGAACCCTGATGGATTCCGCTGCCCGAATCGTTTCCAGCATGCAGGCGGCGGCGCGCGATGCCGGCTGGGGCCATCTCGAGGCGGCGGCGGTGCGCGATATCATCGGTCTGGGGCTTCCCGAGGCCATCGATCGCCTGTGCCCGGGGATCGATGCCGAGCGCTTCGAGCTGCTGCGTAGCCGTTATGTGCACTATTTCGTCGAGGCCGATGGCACGCCGATGACCTTCTTCGACGGCGTCGAATCCGGCATTGCCACGCTGAGCGAGCGGCACGAACGGCGGCTGGCCGTGGCCACCGGCAAGAGCCGGCGAGGGCTCGACCGGGTCTTTCGCGAAAGCGACAGCGGTCGTTGGTTCCACGCCAGTCGCACGGCGGACGAAACCCGCTCCAAGCCACACCCACAGATGCTCGAGGAGCTGCTGGTGGAGCTGGGCACGCCGGTGGAGGAGGCGGTGATGGTTGGGGACACCGAGTATGACCTGGAGATGGCGCGCGCCCTGGGCATGGATCGGGTCGCCGTCACCTGGGGGGTGCATGAGCCGGGACGGCTGGCGGCGAGTCGCCCTGTCTATACTGCCGGGACGGTAGGCGAACTGTTCGAATGGCTGAATCGCGAGTGATGAAAAGGAAGACGAGTCAATGAGCGACGACAAGCGGCAAGACGACGACAAGCGCCCGGAGCGCGAAGATCGCTGGACCGATGGGCCGCAGCTGACCCCCGAGCAGGCGCGCGAGGTGCGTCAGGCCAAGATCGAGAAGCCGGCGCCGCCTGCCGAAAGTGCCGAGGTGCTGCGTGAGCGGCAGCGTCTGGCGCAGCAGGAGATGCTCGATCGCTGGATCGGCGGCGTGCTGACGGAGCAGCGTCGTTCGCGGCGCTGGAAACTGTTCTTTCGCTTCTTCTTCGCCGCGCTGATCCTGGCCTCGTTGGCCACCAGCTTCTATAGCCTGTTCGGCGATGGTGCCCGCGAGCCCGAGCGACAGCATCTGGGCGTGGTAACCGTGCGTGGTGTGATCGATGGCGAATCCCCGGCCAGCGCCGAGCGCATCATCGAAGGGCTCAACCGTGCCTGGGATGCCGACAATGCCGCTGCCGTGGTGCTGCACATCGACAGTCCGGGAGGCAGTCCGGTGCAGTCCCAGCGGGTCTACCAGGAGATCATGCGGCTGCGTGAAGAGGGCGGCAAGCCGATCATCGCGGTAATCGAGGACGTCGGCGCCAGCGGTGCCTACTACATGGCGGCGGCCGCCGATGAGATCATCGCCGCGCCGGCAAGTCTGGTGGGGTCGATCGGGGTCATCTTCGCCAGCTTCGGCTTCGAGGAGGCGATCGACAATCTCGGGATCGAGCGGCGTATTTATGTCAGCGGCGAGAACAAGGGCTTCCTCGATCCATTCTCGCCGGTGCGGCCGGAGGAGCGCGAGTTCTGGCAGACGGTGATGGATACCACCCATGGCCAGTTCATCGAGGCGGTGCGGCTGGGCCGGGGCGATCGTCTGGTGGAGGATGAGCGCCTCTTCAGCGGTCTGATCTGGAGCGGTCAGCAGGCGTATGAGCTGGGTCTCATCGATGGGATCGGCAGCCTCGACGCCCTGAGTCGCGAGCTGTTTGGCGAGGTGCGCCTGCACGACTACACGCCGCGGCTGGATCCCTTCGAGCGGCTGACCCGTCAGTTTGGCCGGGTCGCCGCCGAGTGGATGGGCGTGCCCTCCAGTCGTTCGCCGGTGCGCTACCAGCTGCCCTGATCGCCCAGTGGGTCGAGGCCCGCTTCGCGCAGCAGGGCGCACAGGCGAATCAGTGGCAGACCGATGAGAGTGTTGGGGTCGTCGCCCTCGAGTTTTTCGAACAGGGCGACGCCCAGCCCTTCCATGCGAAAGCTGCCGGCGCTGTCCAGCGGTCGCTCGCGCTCCACGTAGCGAGCGATCTCGTCATCACTGAGGCGCCTGAACACCACGTCGTAACGCTCGTGACAGACCCGGTGGCTCGCCTGGCGGGTGTCGACCAGGGCCAGGCCGGTGAGAAAGGTGACCCGCTGACCGGAAAAGCGTGCGAGCTGAGCGCGGGCCGTGGCTTCGTCGCCAGGCTTGCCGAGAATCTCGCCGCCGAACACGGCGACCTGGTCAGAGCCGATGATGAGATGGTCGGGATACTGCTCGGCCACACGGCTGGCCTTGGCCAGAGCCAGGCGGTGCACCAGTGCTTGCGGCGTTTCGCCGGGACGTGGTGTTTCGTCGATATCGGGGCTGAGCCAGGCGTAGGGCAGGCCCAGGCGGTCGAGGAGTTGGCGGCGCCAGGGGGAGCCTGAGGCGAGAACGAGTCGTGGCATGGTGTGCTCCTGTGCTGGGTGATGCGAGCCGTTGGCGGGTTCGAAGAGAGAGGTATTGTAACTTGCTGACATGGCGTCTTTGACAGGGGCATGGGGAGTGCCTATCATTGCGCGCCTATGTTGACCTCACGACTTCCCAACAAGGTCGAGCCCTATCGGCTCGCCGCTCGTGCCGAAAGCCTCTCGGGGCTGATGGCGCTCGACCAGTTCGAGCGCCTTGCCGCCCAGGTGGGCGAGCAGACGGGCGACTGCCAGGTGTGGCTCGACTTCGGCATCGATGCCCAGGGGCGCCGTGAGATTCGCGGCCGTCTCGAGGCCGAGCTGCAGCTGCCCTGTCGGCGCTGCCTCGAGCCGCTGTCTCAGCGCGTCGAGAGCGAGTTCCTGCTGGGAATGGTCTCGAGCGATGCGCTGGCGGCGGAGCTGCCGAGCACCCACGAGCCGGTGCTGGTGGAAAACGAACAGCTGAACCTGCTGGAGGTGGTGGAGGATGAATTGATCCTCAGTCTGCCCCAGGTGGTTTACCACGACGAGGCGCATTGCCGTGTCTCGCGCGACCAGCTGAGCAGCGGCGAGGAGTTCGTGGAGAACGAGCCTGCTCCCGCGAGTCCTTTCGAGGTGCTGCGCCGCCTCAAGGACAAATCCTGATTGTTTATCGTCTCACTTCGGAGTGACACCCATGGCAGTTCAACAGAATCGTAAGACTCGTTCCAAGCGCGGCATGCGTCGTAGCCATGACGCCCTGAGCGCGCCGACCCTGTCTCAGGACAAGGAAACCGGCACCACTCACCTGCGTCACCACGTCTCCCCCGACGGTTTCTACCGCGGTCGCAAGGTCGTCGACGTCTAAGTCGACCCGCCTCGATGACCATCGGCACCTGAACGTGCGGATTGCCATCGATACGATGGGCGGAGATGCAGGCCCTGCCGCTGCCGTACAGGGGGCGGCTGCTGCCGTGCTGGCAAGGCCTGAATTGCAGGCCGATCTGTTCGGACCGGGCGATCGACTGTCAGACGAGCTCAAGAACCTGCCGCGGCACCTTGCCGCGGCCGGTTCGCATCTGTCCGTTCATCATGCACCGAGCCTGATTCGACAGGACCAGCGTCCCACCGACGCGCTTCGGCGCGGCGGCGATACGAGCATGGCGATGATGCTGAAGCATGTGGCCACTCAGGGCGCCGTTGCCGGTGTCAGTGCCGGTAACACCGGTGCGCTGATGGCGCTGGCCAGGCGCGAGCTGGGCACCGTGGCGGACATTCCACGTCCGGCCATCTGCACTGCCATACCCACTCGCGGCGATGGGCGCTGCTATCTGCTGGACCTGGGAGCCAACGTCGACGTCTCTGCGAAGCGGCTGGTTGACTTCGCACGCATGGGCGAAGTGATGGCGCGTCACGTGGACGGTATCGCCGCCCCGCGGGTGGCGCTACTCAACGTCGGCAGCGAGGGGACCAAGGGTAGCAACGCGGTGCGCGAAGCGGATGCGCTGCTGGCCGAAGTCGGTGCGTTGAACTATATCGGCTTTGTCGAGGGCGACGGTATCTTCGCCGGCTCGGCCGATGTGGTGGTATGCGATGGTTTCGTCGGCAATGCGGTGCTCAAGGCCAGCGAAGGCCTGGCGCGCATGCTGATCGAACGAGTACAGGCGACCTTCGACTCGCACTGGAGCAGTCGCCTGGTCGGAATGTTGGCGAGGCCGGCGTTGCGTCGGCTGAAGAGCGAGCTGGATCCGGTGCGTTACAATGGCGCCAGCCTGCTGGGCCTCGATGGCATTGTGATCAAGAGCCATGGCAGTGCCGATGCCACCGGCTTTTCCTATGCTGTGCTGCGGGCCGCGCAGGAGGTCAGTCGAGACCTGCCCGCCCGACTCGCTCTCGAGTTGGGCGGTCGCAACTGACAGCACTCAACAAATGGTGAACGACATGACTCAACCCCTTGCCCTCGTCTTTCCCGGGCAAGGCTCCCAGCAGGTAGGCATGCTGCGGGAGCTGGCCGAACGCTACAGCGTGGTGCGGACGACCTTCGAGGAGGCCGCCGATGCGCTGGGCTATGACCTGTGGAAGGTGGTCCAGGAGGGACCGGATGAGGCGCTCAATACCACCGCCTGCACCCAGCCTGCACTGCTGACGGCCAGCGTTGCCATCTGGCGTGTCTGGCAGGAGCTCGAGGGGCCTCGACCCGGTGCCATGGCAGGCCATAGCCTGGGTGAGTACAGCGCCATGGTCTGCGCCGGCGTAATGAGCTTCGCCGACGGTGTGCGTCTGGTACGTCTGCGCGGCGAAGCGATGCAGGAAGCGGTGCCGGCCGGGAGGGGGGCGATGGCCGCCATTCTCGGCCTCGACGATGCCATCGTTGAAACCGCCTGTGCCGAAGCGGCACAAAATGAGGTGGTGGCGGCGGTGAACTACAATTCCCCGGGGCAGGTGGTGATCGCCGGTGACAAGGCGGCCGTCGATCGTGCCATCGCCCTGTGTCAGGAGGCGGGAGCCAAGCGTGCCATGCCGCTGCCGGTTTCCGTACCTTCGCACTGCGATCTTATGCGCCCGGCGGCGGACCGCCTCAAGGCGGCCATGGCCGACCTCGACATGCGTGCGCCGCGCTACACCGTGTATCAGAACGTCGATGCCCAGGCGCATGCCGATGTCGAGACCCTGCGCACGCGTCTTGTCGAGCAGCTCTATCAGCCGGTGCGCTGGACGTCCTGCGTCGAGGCAATGGTGGCGGGTGGAGCCGAGGTCTTCATCGAGTGCGGTCCGGGCAAGGTGCTGACCGGGTTGGGCAAGCGTATCGCCAAGAGCAGCAAGGGCCTGGCGGTTAACGATCCCGACAGCCTCGAGGCGGCACTCGGCCTGGCGCGCGAGACGCTCGGGCAGTAAAGGCTGCGCGAACCGAAGGCCGGCGCAGAAGCGGCCTGAACGACAAGCAGGGGCAAGAGCCCCAGGATCCAACAGCATTCGGAGCGGGAACAGGTTATGACCAGCGAACGCAGAATCGCCCTGGTGACCGGCGCCAGTCGTGGCATCGGTCGGGCCATTGCCCATGAGCTCGGCCGTCAGGGGCGCGTGGTGATCGGAACGGCAACCACCGAGTCCGGCGCTGCCAAGATCGACGAAGATCTGCGCGCCCATGGTATCGAGGGGGCCGGCAGAGCCCTGGACGTCACCGATCAGGCCAGTGTCGATGCGCTGGTGAAGGCGATTACCGAGGAGTTCGGTGCGCCCACCATTCTGATCAACAACGCCGGCATCACCCGCGACAATCTGCTGATGCGGATGAAGGAAGAGGAGTGGGATTCGGTTCTCGATACCAATCTCAAGTCGGTCTATCGCGTCACCAAGGCGTGCCTGCGCGGCATGACCAAGGCCCGTTTCGGCCGTATCGTCAGCATCAGCTCGGTGGTGGCGACCATGGGCAATCTCGGCCAGACCAACTATGCTGCCGCCAAGGCGGGCATGGAGGGGTTCACCCGTGCGCTGGCGCGGGAAGTGGCGTCGCGGGCGATCACCGTCAATGCGGTGGCGCCGGGCTTCATCGCCACCGACATGACCAGCGCCCTGCCCGAGGAGCAGCATCAGGCGTTGATGACGCAGATCCCTCTGGCCCGCCTGGGCGAGCCCGAGGAAATTGCCGCTGCCGTCGGCTTTCTGACCAGCGAAGGCGCCGGCTACATTACCGGTGAAACGCTGCAGGTCAACGGCGGTATGAACATGCGTTGAAGCTCCTGCCTGTCGGCGGTTGCGCCGACAGGGGGGGGTCTATAAACTACCCGCAGCTTGAGTTTGCGGACCAATGGCTGGTCATCTGAACGGCTAACTTGAACGACTGGAGTACGTATAAAATGAGCACCATCGAAGAGCGCGTGAAGAAGGTTGTGGCCGAGCGCCTGAACGTCAAGGAAGAGGATATCCAGAACAGCTCCTCCTTCACCGAGGACCTTGGCGCTGATTCCCTGGATACCGTCGAGCTGGTCATGGCGCTCGAAGAGGAATTCGATACCGAAATTCCCGATGAGGAAGCCGAGAAGATCACCACCGTTCAGGAAGCCATCGATTACGTCAACGCCCATCAGTAAGAGGGCGCTAGTCGCCGCTTGCTGAGGTGTAGGGCCCCGTTCGCAAGGCCCTGAAAAGCCGTCCTGAGTCCCAGGACGGCTTTTTGCTTTACGTAAAGGCCGCGCTGCCCAAGCAGGGAGCATGTCCGGTATAATGCGCGCAAAGACGACCTGGGGAAGGGTCGTGTCATCAAGGTTGTCTGGAGGAATACTGATGGCTCGTAGAGTTGTGGTGACCGGGCTGGGGCTGGTCACGCCGGTGGGCAATACGGTCAAGGAGAGCTGGGAAAACATCCTGGCCAGCAAGAGCGGCATCGCTCCCATCCAGCATTTCGATGCTACCGGCTTCAACACCCGCTTCGGTGGCTCGGTCAAGAACTTCGACATCAGCCCGTACCTGAATCCCAAGGATGCGCGCAAGATGGACCTGTTCATCCAGTACGGGGTGGCGGCGGGCGCTCAGGCCATCAGCGATGCCGGCATCGAGTGCACCGAGGAGAACGCCGAGCGTATCGGCGTGGCCATCGGCTCCGGCATCGGCGGTCTGCCGATGATCGAGCAGAACCACAATGCGCTCAACAAGGGTGGTGCGCGTCGCGTTTCGCCGTTTTTCGTGCCCGGCTCTATCATCAACATGATTTCCGGCAACCTGGCCATCCAGCATGGTTTCAAGGGGCCGAACATCGCCATCACCACGGCCTGTACCACCGGTACCCACAATATCGGCTATAGCGCTCGCACCATCGCCTATGGCGATGCCGACGTGATGATCTGCGGCGGCGCCGAGATGGCCACCACCCCGCTGGGTCTGGGCGGGTTCTCCGCGGCTCGTGCCTTGTCGACGCGCAACGACGACCCGCAGGCCGCCAGCCGTCCTTGGGACCGCGACCGCGACGGCTTCGTGCTCTCCGACGGGGCCGGCATCCTGGTGCTCGAGGAGTATGAGCATGCCAAGGCGCGTGGCGCCCGCATCTACGCCGAGCTGACCGGTTTCGGCATGAGCGACGACGCTTTCCACATGACGGCACCGCCGGAGGACGGTAGCGGGGCTGCGCTCTCCATGCGCAACGCCATTCGCGACGCCGGTATCGACCCTTCGGCGGTCGACTACATCAATGCGCACGGTACCTCGACACCGGCAGGAGATCTGGCCGAGAGTCGTGCCATCAGGAAAGTGATGGGGGCGGCGGCCGATGGTGTCGCGGTAAGTTCCACCAAGTCGATGATCGGCCATTTGCTGGGTGCGGCCGGTGCCGTCGAGGCGGTGTTCTGCATCCTGGCCATCCGCGATCAGGTGGCTCCGCCGACGATCAATCTGGACAATCCCCAGGAAGGCTGCGACCTGGATTACGTGCCGCATACGGCCCGCGAGCGGAAGATCGACGTAGCGCTGTCGAATTCGTTCGGCTTCGGTGGCACCAACGGCACCCTGGTCTTCTCTCGGCTGCGCTGAGCCGGGGCGTCTCGAGCGAGTGACATGACCCGGCCGCAAACAGAGGCGTGGGTGCCGTCCGACGACCGCGGCCTAGCCTATGGCGACGGGTTGTTCGAGACGGTGCTGGTACGCGATGGGGCCCCGCTGCTGTGGCCGCAACATATGCAGCGGCTCGCCGAGGGCTGTCGCCGGCTCGGCATTCCCATGCCCGCGGCCGGCACGCTCGACGTGCTACCGGCCCAGGCCGGGCCGGCACTGAAGGTGCTCAAGCTGATAGTGACCCGAGGCGGGGGCGGGCGTGGCTACCAGACGCCCGCTGCGCCGGAGCCGCGCTTGCTGTGGCAGGCTACTGATTTCACGCCTCAGCCGCGACGCTGGTGGGAAGGCGTGAGGATTCGCCACTGTCGGCTGCAGTTGGGCATGCAGCCGCTGCTTGCCGGAATCAAGCATCTCAATCGGCTCGAGAACGTGATGGCCCGCCGTGAGTGGGACGATGCCGATATTGCCGAGGGGCTGCTCTGTGACAGCCAGGGCCAGCTGGTCGAGGCCACCAGCATGAACCTGTTCTGGCTTCGCCAGGGGCGCCTGGAAACGCCGCGATTGGACGCCTGTGGCGTGGCGGGAACGCTGCGCGCGGCGCTGATGCAGCGGTTGTCAATTGTCGAGGTCTCAGTAGGGCCGCAGGCGCTGGCGGATGCCGAGGCGGTGTGGCTCGGCAATTCGGTCCAGGGGCTCTGGCCGGTGGTGCGCCTCGATACCGCCGACGGCACCCCGCTGTATCGTTGGTCGCTGAGCAGCGTTCAACGTGATTTACAGAGGGAGGCTCATGCGCTGCTGGGTTATCCCACCGCTCCCGCGGACTGATCGGGATAAGCCGGCGAGCGCAGTCAGCTTCATGCCGCGCTTGGGCCGTACTTCGTGTATCAGGGCCTGCATCTCGAGGTCTGCGTATCGAGATCTGTATATAAGACTGGTAGGTAGTGAGGAAAGCGCATGCTGCGTTTGCTGAAGTTTTTGCTGGTTCTGCTGGTGGTGGCGGCCGTAGGGGTCTTTGCCGGCTATCGCTATTGGGAAAGCCGTCTCGCGGCACCTATTGCGGTGGAAGAGGACACGCTCTATGAAGTGCCGCGAGGTGCGGGCTACAACCGGGTAGTGACGGACCTGGCGGCGCGTGGCGTGATCGAGGACGAATGGGCATTTCGTCTGTTGACCCGTCTCGAGCCGGAGGCGATCCCGCGGCTGCGCAGCGGCGAGTATCTGCTCGAACCGGGCATGAGCGGACGCGAGCTGATCGAGCTGCTCGGCAGCGACCGGGTCGTGACCTATCCGCTGACGGTCCCGGAAGGGTGGACCTTCCGTCAGATGCGCGCTCGCCTCGATGCCGCTCCCAAGCTCGAGAACCTCACCCAGGGCCTCAGCGACGAGGAGGTCATGGCACTGCTGGAACGCGAGGGTCGCCACCCCGAGGGTTGGTTCTTCCCTGACACCTATCGCTACCACAAGGGCATGAGCGATCTCGATATCCTGCGTCAGGCGCTTGCGCGCATGGAGCAGGTGCTGGAGGAGGTATGGGAAGGGCGCAATGACGACCTGACCATAGAGTCTCCCTATGAGGCACTGATCATGGCCTCGCTCATCGAGCGTGAAACCGGTGCCCCCGAGGAGCGTCGCGAGATCGCCGGGGTGTTCAAGCGTCGCATGCAAACCGGCATGCGCCTGCAGACCGACCCTACGGTGATCTACGGCATGGGCGAGCGCTATGAAGGACGCATCACCCGTGCGGACCTGCAGGAAGCCACGCCCTACAATACCTACGTGATCAATGGCCTGCCGCCGACGCCCATCGCCATGCCCGGCCGTGCTTCGCTGGAGGCCGCCGTCGACCCGCTTCCCGGCGACACCTACTATTTCGTTTCGCGTGGCGATGGCACACACCACTTTTCACGTACGTTGCGTGAACACAACAATGCCGTGAACCGCTATATCCGCAATCGTTGAGAGGCGATTGCGCTATGCAGGGCGGAGCGCGGCAGGCGGCACAGGAGCCCCCAATGCGACAGCGTGGACGTTTCATCACCCTGGAGGGCGGCGAGGGCGTCGGCAAGTCGACCAACCTCGAATGGGTGGCCCAGTGGCTGACGGCCCGTGGCGTCGAGGTCGTGCGCACTCGCGAACCGGGTGGCACGCCGCGAGCCGAGGCCATTCGTGAGCTGCTGCTCTCGGCGAAGGCCGACGAACCTCTCGATGCCGATGCCGAGCTGCTATTGGTGTTTGCCGCCCGGGCCCAGCATCTGGCCCAGCGCATACGTCCTGCGCTCGAGCGTGGTGCCTGGGTGCTCTGCGACCGCTTCACCGATGCCACCTTTGCCTACCAGGGCGGCGGTCGCGGCATCGAGCCGGATCGTATCGCCGAGCTGGAGCGCTTCGTACAGCGCGGCCTCGAGCCCGATCTGACCCTGCTGCTCGACATGCCCGTCGCAGCCGCCCAGCGGCGCCTGCAAGGGCGCCTGGCGGCCAGCGGCGACAGCCGCGATCGCTTCGAACAGGAGCAGGCGACCTTCTTCGAAGCCGTGCGCCACGCCTATCTGGCGCGTGCCGCCGCGGCGCCTCAGCGCATGGCGGTGATTGATGCCGATGCGCCGCTGGCTACCGTGCAGGCGCGCCTCTCCGCCTGCCTGGAAGCGAGAGTGAGCGCATGGCTGTGAGCGATCCGGCGACTCCGCTGCCTTGGCATGCTCCGCTGTGGCGGCAGTTCCTCGCGCTGCATGGCAGCGGTCGATTGCCCCACGCCTTGCTGCTCTCGGGACCGCGCGGTGTCGGCAAGCAGCGCTTCGCCGAGGCGCTGCTTGGCTACCTGCTGTGCGCCTCGCCGGGCGAGACGGCCTGCGGCCAGTGCCATGGCTGCCATATGCTGGCGGCCGGCTATCATCCCGATCTGCTGCGGGTTTCACCGGAAGAGGGCAAGCGGCAGATTCGTATCGATCCGATCCGCGAGGTCAACGCTTTCGTCTCCCAGACCGCCCAGCAGGGCGGTCATCGGGTGATCGTGCTCTCGCCGGCTGAGGCGATGAACGTGGCGGCGGCCAATGCGCTGCTCAAGAGCCTGGAGGAGCCGGGCGCGCGCACCCAGTTCCTGCTGCTGGCCGATGTTCCCTCGCGCATGCTCGCCACCATTCGTTCCCGCTGTCAGCACTGGAGCCTGCCGCTGCCCGAGCACGAGCAGAGCATCGAGTGGCTGGCGAAGTCGCTGGGGGGGCGTGATGAAGCCGAGTTCTGGCTGCAGGTTGCGGGTGGCTTGCCGCTGCTCGCCGCCGAGCTGGCCACGCCCGACTCTCGGGCGCTGCGCAAGCAGCTGCACGAAACCTTCGATGCCCTGGTGCGTGGCGCCGAGCCGGTGGCGGAGGCTGCCCGTCTCGACCGTCAGTCCCTGGAATCGATACTATGGTACGGTATTGCCTGGCTCGAAGACTTGATTCGACTGGGCCTGTCGGGGGAGTCGGCGACAGTGCGCAATCCCGACCTCCTTCCGCTCTACCGTCAAGCGGTCAAGAATGCCCGGGTGCAGGACTGGTTCCGGCTGCTGGACTTCGCCCGAGAGCAGCGCCGCCTGCTGGCGGCGGGTGGCAATCCCAATCCTCAGCTGGTCCTCGAGGCCTGGCTGGTACGCTGGTCGACCCTGCTGCGCTCGTGAAGTAGGCTAACCTCGTGAAGTAGGGTAACGGAGAGATTCATGGCACCGCAGAAGGCCCTGTCGCTGACCATTCAGGACGAGCAGACCCTGCTCTCCGCCTACATGCCGCTGCTCGAACGCGGCGGCATTTTCATTCCGACCCGTGAGCGCTACGAGCTGGGCCAGGAAGTCTACCTGCTGCTGACCCTGCCCGGCGAAAGCGAGCGGGTGCCGGTGACCGGTCAGGTAGTGTGGGTGTCGCCCGACGGCGTGGCGGGGCGGCGGGTGCCGGGAATCGGCATCCACTTCAGCCCCGAGGATCATGTCGTGCGCGACCGTATCGAGACGCTGCTGGCCGGGCAACTGGACAAGGGTACGTCGAGCTACACGCTTTAAGCCGACCGTCGGACACCACGGTCAAGTCCGACTGCCGCCTGGGCTTACCGCAAGCGCTACATCTGGCGCAATCGCCAATCGCTCCTGCCATTCACTGGATGAGTTTTACACTGCATGTTCGTCGATTCCCACTGCCACCTGGACCGCCTCGATCCCACCACCCACAGCGGCAACCTTGCCGACGCCCTGGCCGCCGCTCGGGCCCGTGACGTCGGCCAGTTCCTCGCCGTTGCCGTCACGCTGGATGACATGCCGACACTTGCCGCCATTGCCCGCGAGCATGATGACGTGGCGATCTCTGCCGGCGTGCATCCACTGCACCTGCTGGAGCGTGAGCCGGAGATCGAGGCCATCAAGGAAGCCGCGGAGCGCTTCGGCGCGGTCGCCATCGGCGAGTGCGGTCTGGACTATCATTATCTCGACAAGACCCCTGACCGGGTGCCGTCGCGGGAGGTGCAGCGCGAGCGTTTCCGGCGTCAGCTGGTGGCCGCCACCGAGCTCGAACTGCCGGTGATCGTGCATACCCGCGATGCCCGCGAGGAGACGCTTGAGCTGATACGCGAGCACAGCGATCCGGCCATCGGCGGGGTGCTGCACTGTTTTACCGAGGATCTCGAGATGGCGCGGGAGGCGGTGCGTCACGGCTTCTACATCTCGCTGTCGGGTATCGTCACCTTCCGCAACGCCGAATCGCTGCGTGAAGTGGCGCGCCGGGTGCCCCTCGACCGACTGCTGATCGAGACCGACAGCCCCTACCTGGCGCCGGTGCCGTATCGCGGCAAGCCCAATGAGCCGGCCTGGGTGGTGGAGGTCGCCGAATGCATCGCCGAGGAGCGGGGCATCAGCGTCGAGGAGGTTGCCATGCAGACCACGGCCAACTTCTACCGCCTGTTCCGTGGTGCGGCGCCCGAGCCCAGCGACGAGACGCGCGATATCCTGACCCGAGCCGGCCTGGTGTAGCAGTAAGAGGGAGTTTCATGTCGAAGGGGGGGCGTATGAACCTGGACCCACTGCTCAATCACGTCGAGCCCGATGGCGACATTCCCCCGCTGGACCGCTGGCAGCCGGGGCAGGCAGGCGCAATGGACCTGGAGATCGCCGCCGACGGGCGCTGGTTCCACGAAGGCAGTGAAATGACGCGGCCGCGCCTGGTTCGCCTGCTCTCGACGCTGCTGCGGCGTGAGGAGGATGGCGAATACTATCTGGTCACGCCGGTGGAGAAGCAGCGCATTCGCGTGGTCGACCGCCCCTTCGTGGTGGTGGACGCCGACTATGACGATGCTGCGGGCTGCTGGTGGCTGACCACTCATGCCGGTGATCGCCTGCGGTTGGACGAAACGCATCGGCTGCGGCTCAGTGCTACTCCCGAGGGCGCGCAGGTGCCCGAAGTGCCGGTGCGCTTCGGTCTCGCGGCGCGCCTCGGGCGCAACGTCTATTACCGACTGGTGGAGGCCGCCGAGCAGCGCCCCAGGGGCGACGGCACCGTCGAACTCGGCCTGACCAGTGCCGGTAGCTGGCAGCCACTGGGCGAACTGCCCGCCGAGGCCTCGTGAGGCTGACCGCGGAGCAGCGTGCCGTCGTCGAACACGGTGCCGGACACGCCAGGGTATCGGCGGTGGCGGGTGCCGGCAAGACGACCACGCTGGTCGCCCGCGTGCTGCACCTGCTGGCACGAGGCGTCCCGGCGCAGCGCATCCTGGTACTGATGTTCAACCGCTCGGCCCGCGAGGACTTCCAGCGCAGGCTGTTCGAGATGGCACCCGCCGGGCAGCGGCTGCCCGACGTACGCACCTTCCACTCCCTCGGCCATCGCCTGACCCAGAGCCTGACCCGCTGGGGCGCGCTGGCCCCGCGCCGATTGATTTCCGCCGACTGGCAGGTGGAGCGTCTGCTGCGGCAGGCGACCCTGGAGGTGCTGGAGGATGGCGAGCGGCGCGACATGGCCCTCGAGGGCGATACCCTCGAGGCGCTGGCGCACTTCTGCGGTCTGGTGAAGGCCGAGATGCTGCCTGCCGCCACGCTGCTCGAACGGCTCGATCTCGACGAGGGCTGCGAGCACTTCGCCGCGGCCTTCGAGCGCGTCGAGGCGCTGCTTGCCGAGCATGGCCTGATGACCTACTCCGATCTGCTCTACCGTCCGCTGCGGGCGCTGGAAGCCGACTCTGCTCTGGTCGGAAGGGTGGAAGGTTATCTCGACCAGGCGATCATCGACGAATATCAGGACATCAACCAGGCCCAACTGCGCCTGTTGGCCATGCTGGCGGGGCGCAGCGCGGACGTCATGGCCGTGGGCGATGCCAACCAATGCATCTACGAATGGCGCGGTGCGCATCCCGACACCATGCGCGAGCACTTCAGCGCCACCTTTGGCGCGGCGACCGACTACCCGCTCTCGACCACCTTCCGCCATGGCCACTCGCTGGCGCTGCTGGCCAACCATGCCATTGCCGCCAACCGGCGTCGGCCCGATCAGCTGTGCCTGGCCGCTTCCGGCAATCCGACCACCGAGGTTGCCGTCGAGCAGGGCAAGGCAGCGCTGCTGGCGACCCTGGAGCGCTGGCGGCAGGGCGGCAGGGCGCTGAGTGAAGCGTGCCTGCTGGTGCGCAGCTGGGCGCTGTCGGTGCCCGTGCAACTGCAGCTGCTGCAGGCCGGTATTCCGTTCCGCCTGGCCCGCGAGGATCGCTTCGTCTTCCGTCTGCCGCTGGTGCAGGCGCTGGCAGGCTACCTGCGGCTCTCGCAAACGCCGGCGCTGCTGCACGACCCGGGTCACCTGTTGCGGCTGCTGGAGCAGCCGACCCCCTTCGTTGCCCGTGAGCGCCTGGCGGCATTGGCCCAGCGCCTGGCCCATACGCAGCAGTACCCCGAGCGGGACGACCCCCTGCTGGCTGGGCTCAAGCCGATGCAGCGCCGCAACCTGAAGCGGCGCTGGACGCTGCTGTGCGAGCTGCCACGTCTCGGCGCCTGGCACCCGGCCCGGCTGTTGGCGCACGTGGTCGATGCGCTGGATGCCGAAAAAGTGCTCAAGCGGGCCGCCGCAAGGCGTGAGAAGGGCGAAGAGGACGTGCGCCTACTTGATGTGCTGGTGGAGCAGGCCGGGGAGACCTCGGATATCGAGGCCTTCATCGAACTGCTCGAGCGGCCGGTCGAGAATCGCGACGACGGCATCCTGATCACTACCGTGCACGGCGCCAAGGGGCTCGAGTGGCCGCTGGTCGTGGTGGCCGGCGTCAACGAGGAGGACTTTCCACACTACAGTCGCGACAACCCCCTGTCGGCGGAACGGCTGGAAGAGGAGCGGCGGCTGTTCTACGTGGCCGTGACCCGGGCGCGGGAGCAGCTGTTGCTGCTGCACGACAGCGGCGATCATCGCCCCAGCCGTTTCATCGGCGAGACCCAGTGGCTTGAGTGCCGGCAGATCGCCGCCCGGCTGTCGGCGGCGCACGAAACGTCGTCTCCGCTCAGCGTGACGTCGCCTGCGCTGGTATCACGCTATCTCGCTGCCCTGGGCTGCGAAGGGATTGAGCTGGTGCCGCGCGAGCCCACGTTGGCTGAGCCCACTGCCGTCTATGCCGTTCAGCATTATCGCCCCGGGCTGCGGCTACGCCACGCGGTGTTCGGCGAGGGCGAGGTGGTGGTGGTGGAGGGCAATCCCGACGATCCGGTAATCGAGGTAAACTTCATTCAGGCCGGCCGGCGCCGGCTGCTGGCGTGTCGTGCTCCCATCGAGATATTGGCCGCCGAGACCGCTACTTCCTAGTTGGCCCAGGGAGCGCTAGCTGGCCCAAGGAGAACATGCATGAAACAGGTACTCATCGCCGCCACCGAGCTGGCGCAAGCGCTGGAAAAGGATGGGGCGCCGCAGGTATTCGATTGTCGCGCCAGGCTGGGCGACCTCGATGCCGGTCGCCGCCTGTGGGAGGCGGGCCACGTGCCGGGCAGCCTGCATCTCGACCTCGATCGCGATCTGGCTGCCGAGCCCGGGGCAGGGGGGCGCCATCCCTTGCCGTCTGCCGATGACTTTGCCGCCACTCTGCGCCGCCTGGGTGTGACCCCGCAGCGCCCCGTCGTGGTACTGGACGACATGGGCGGTCAGCTGGCAGCGGCGCGGGCGTGGTGGATGCTGGCCATTTGGGCCGGACACCCCGACGTGCGTGTGCTCGACGGTGGGCTGAAGGCCTGGCAGGAAGCGGGCGGAGAGCTGGTGCTTGGCCAGGAGCCGCTTCCCGAGCCGAGCCAGTGGCAGCCAGCCTTCGATGACGGCGCGCGTATCGCCGCCGACGAGGTGTTCTCGGGGCGCGAGCTCAAGGTGGATGCCCGCAGCGAGGAGCGCTTTCGCGGCGAGGCAGAGCCCATCGACCCGGTTGCCGGACACATACCGGGGGCGGTGTGTCGTCCCAGTGCCACCAATCTCGCCGACACCGGCCGCTTCAAGGCGCCCGAGGCGCTGGAGGCCGAGCTGCCGCGGGCCGAGGCCATCGTGGCCTACTGTGGTTCCGGGGTCACGGCCTGCCACAATATCCTTGCCTATGCCATTGCCGGACGTACCCTGCCACGACTCTATGCGGGCTCCTGGAGCGAGTGGGTTCGCGATCCGTCACGGCCTGTGGCCCGCTCAGGAAGAGGGAACGCTTGAATCCCCCCGCGGCTGGCGTGTAGCGTCGGCCGCTGGTTCAATGGAGATGACACAGAATGGAAATCTGGGGAGAGAACAATATGAACTTTGCGCTAATCGGCGCTGCAGGGTATATCGCGCCTCGCCACATGCAGGCGATCAAGGATACGGGACATGACCTTGTGGCAGCGTACGACATCAACGATTCGGTCGGCATCATCGACTCGATCTCGACCGACTGCTCGTTCTTTACCCAGTTCGAATACTTTCTCGAGCATGCCTGGCGGCTCAAACGGCAGCGCGAGAGGGCGGTCGACTACTGGGTAGTCTGCTCTCCCAATCACTTCCATAGCGCACATATCACGGCTGGGCTTCATCTCGGCTGTGACGTGATCTGCGAAAAGCCCCTGGTCTCGACCCCGGCCCAGCTCGATGAGCTGCGCTGCGTCGAACAGGAGACCGGGCGTCGCGTCTACAGCATCATGCAGTTGCGTCACCATCCGGCCATTCACGAACTCAGGGACAAGGTGATCGCCGAGCAGCGCGACGACCAGTATGAGGTCGAGCTGACCTACATCACTGCACGAGGCCCGTGGTATCTGGCCAGTTGGAAGGGCGATTCGCGCAAGTCGTTCGGTGTGATGGCGGAAATCGGCATTCACTTCTTCGACATGCTGCACGTGATCTTCGGCGAGCTGCAGCGCATGGTGCTGCACTACCATGACGAGCACAAGGCCGCCGGCTATCTCGAATACGAGAAGGCCAAGGTGCGTTGGTTCCTCTCCATCGATGCCGAGGATCTGCCCGAACGCGTGCGTGGCCAGCACTCCACCTACCGCAGCATCAGCTGCGACGGCGAAGAGTTCGAGTTCTCCAGTGGGTTCACCGACCTGCACACCGTGAGTTACCGCGAGATTCTCTCCGGTCGCGGCTTCGGCATCGAGACCGTACGGCACTGCCTGGAAACCGTTTATCAGTTGGGTCAGGCGACTCCGGAGGCGCCGAGCGAAGGCGAGGCCCATCCCCAGCTTTCCCGTATCGTCCCGGCCCGTGCGGCCGGTGCAACGGCACAGGGTTGAGGGGGCTGCCGGTGAACTTCATCGATCTTGCCGCGCAGCAGGCGCGCATCAAACCGCAACTGGACGCCGCCATTCAGGGCGTGCTGGCGCATGGCCGTTACGTGATGGGACCCGAGGTGGCCGAGCTGGAGCGCCGCCTGGCCGACTATGTCGGCGTGGCCCACTGCATCGGCTGTGCCAACGGCACCGACGCGTTGCAGATCGCCCTGATGGCGCTCGATATCGGCCCGGGAGACGACGTGATCGTGCCCGGCTTCACCTTCATCGCCAGCGCTGAGAGCGTGGTGCTGGCCGGTGCCAGGCCGGTCTACGTCGATATCGATCCCCGCACCTACCTGATCGACCTCGAGAGTGTCGAGGCGGCGATTACGCCGCGTACCCGAGCCATCATGCCGGTGTCCATGTTCGGCCAGTGCGCCGACATGGAGGCCATCGGGGCGCTGGCGAGCAAGCACGACCTGGCGGTGGTGGAGGATGCTGCGCAGAGCTTCGGCGCCACGCGCCACGGACGACGCTCCTGCGGCCTGTCGCATATCGCCTGTACCAGCTTCTTCCCCAGCAAGCCCCTCGGCGCCTACGGCGACGGTGGCGCGGTGTTCACCGACGACGCCGAGCTGGCCGAGAAGGTGCGTCTCGTCGCCCGTCATGGTGAGGCGCGCCGCTATCATCATACCCGGCTTGGTATGAACAGCCGCCTGGACACCCTCCAGGCCGCCGTTCTGCTGGCCAAGCTCGAGCTGTTCGACGATGAGGTGGCGCTCCGGCAGCAGGTGGCCGAGCGCTACGCTGCGCTGCTGGCCGAGTCCGGCGTCGTCAATGCGCCTTGCGTGGCGCCCGGCAACACCAGCGTGCATGCGCAGTACAGCATTCGCGTGCCAGGGCGCGACGACGTCCAGGCGAAGCTTGCCGATGCCGGAATCCCCACCGCGGTGCACTATCCGCTGCCGCTCAACCACCAGCCCGCCGTGGCCGATCCCGACTGCAGCTTGCCGGTCACCGAGACGGTGTGTCAGGAGATTCTGAGCCTGCCGATGCACCCCTACCTCGAGGCGGAACAGCAGCGGCAGGTGGTGGAGGCGCTGGTGAAAGTGCTGGGTTGAAGAGATAGGACAGGTAAAGGAATGAAGAAAAGGGCGTGCCATGTGGCACGCCCTTCTTGCGGCTGGATCTCGGTAGCGGGACCGTCAGTTACATATTGGGATAGTTGGGCCCGCCGCCGCCCTCCGGCGCCACCCATCTGATGTTCTGCGCAGGATCCTTGATGTCGCAGGTCTTGCAGTGCACGCAGTTCTGGAAGTTGATCTGGAAGCGCGGCTTGCCGTCGTCGTCCTCGACCACTTCGTAGACCCCAGCCGGGCAGTAGCGCTGAGCCGGCTCGGCATACTTCGGCAGGTTCTCGCGGATGGGAATCTCCGGGTCCAGCAGCTTCAGATGGCTCGGCTGATCCTCCTCGTGATTGGTGTTGGACAGGAACACCGAGGAGAGCTTGTCGAAGGAGAGCTTGCCGTCGGGCTTGGGGTAATCGATCTTCTCGAACTCGGCGGCCGGCTTCAGGGCGGCATGGTCCGCGGTGGTGTCGTGCAGGTTAGGCAGCTTGCCGCCCAACAGCTGATTGGCGAAGTTGTAAGCCCCGCCGCCCACGGTACCGTACTTGTGGATCGCCGGGCCGAAGCTGGCGGTTTCCTTGAGTTCGGCGTAGGCCCAGCTCGCTTCCCACTTCTCATTGAAGGCGGTCAGTTCCTGGCCGCCTTCATCGCCGGCGGCGATCGCTTCGAACACCGCTTCGGCGGCCACCAGGCCGGATTTCATCGCCGTGTGCAGGCCCTTGATCTTGGCGAAGTTGAGCGTGCCGGCGTCGCAGCCGATCAACAGTCCGCCGGGGAAGGTCATCTTCGGCAGACAGTTGAGGCCGCCCTTGGTGATGGCCCGCGCGCCGTAGGCCACGCGCTTGCCGCCCTCCAGGTGCTTGGCCAGTACCGGATGGTGCTTCATGCGCTGGAACTCGTCGAAGGGGGAGAGCCATGGGTTCTTGTAGGAAAGGTCCATGATCAGGCCGACCACCACCTGATTGTTCTCGGCGTGGTAGAGGAACCAGCCGCCGTGGGTATCCTTGGCCAGCGGCCAGCCCGAGCCGTGCAGGACCAATCCCGGCTCGTGCTGCTCGGCGGGGACGTCCCACAGCTCCTTGAGACCGATGCCGTAATGCTGAGGGTCCTTGCCTGCGTCGAGCTCGAAGCGCGAGATCAGGCCCTTGCCCAGATGGCCGCGTGCGCCTTCGGCAAACAGGGTGTACTTGGCGCGCAGCTCCATCCCCGGAGTGTAACTGTCCTTGGGGGAGCCGTCGGCGGCCACGCCCATGTCGCCGATGAGGATGCCGCGTACCGTGCCGTCCTCGTCGTGCAGCACTTCCTGGGCGGCGAAGCCCGGAAACACCTCGACACCCAGCCCTTCGGCCTGCTCGGCCAGCCAGCGGCACAGGTTGCCGGCGCTGATCACGTAGCGCTTCATGTCGCCGCCGGTGTTGTGCATGCTCTTGGGCACCAGGGCATTGGGCAGCTTTTGCGCCTTCTCGGCATCCTTGAGCAGGTAGACCTCATCGCGGGTGGCGGGGGTGGTCAGCGGGGCGCCACGCTCTTCCCAGTCGGGGAACAGCTCGGCCAGCGCGCGGGGCTCGAACACGGCGCCCGAGAGAATGTGGGCGCCGACCTCGGAGCCCTTTTCCACCACGCACACCGTCAGCTCCTGACCGGCCTCGCCCGCCTGCTGCATCAGGCGGCAGGCGGCCGACAGCCCGGAAGGGCCGGCGCCGACGATCACCACGTCGAAATCCATCGAATCGCGTTCTACTTGCTCAGACATGCCAGTCGCTCCTCCCTCGGCTTCGGCGTCGGAGCGGATGTGCCACCAACGTCGAAGGAAAATAAAACGGTCGTTTGCTTCTCGATATTCTTCATGATAGGCATAATAAACGACTCAGGATACCCCTACGATGCCAATGTGCTACGTTCCACGCTTCGGTCTGTTGCAAGGGGATTGTTGCCAAAGCCCAGGCTATGGCACATTGGCAGGGTTTTTTGATTCGGCGCCTATCAAACGCTTGCATGAAACGGCATGCCCTGGAATGCGCGGAGGCATGCTGACAGAATCGCGGAGTCGTTGATCTTCCCGGCACGCCATGGGCGTCAGCGAGTCCCTAACGAAAAGGTTCACCCATCGAACCAAGCGAGGACACCATGAAAGTACTCGTCGCGGTCAAACGCGTCATCGACTACAACGTCAAGATTCGCGTCAAGGCGGATCACTCCGACGTCGACCTCACCAACGTCAAGATGGCCATGAACCCCTTCTGCGAGATCGCCGTGGAAGAGGCCGTGCGGCTGAAAGAGAAAGGCGTGGCCACCGAGGTCGTCGCGGTGACCATCGGCCCCAAGGCCGCCCAGGAGCAGCTGCGCACCGCGCTGGCGCTGGGCGCCGACCGGGCCATTCATGTCGAGACCGAAGAGCGCGTTGAGTCGCTGGCCGCGGCCAAGCTGCTGGCCAAGGTGGTGGAAGAGGAGCAGCCGGGGCTGGTCATTCTCGGCAAGCAGGCCATCGACACCGACAACAACCAGTGCGGCCAGATGCTGGCCGCACTGGCCGGCCTGCCTCAGGGCACCTTCGCCTCCGAGGTGGTGGTCGAAGGCGACAAGCTGCAGGTGACTCGCGAGATCGACGGCGGCCTGCAGACCGTTTCGCTTTCCCTGCCGGCCATCGTCACCACCGACCTGCGCTTGAACGAGCCGCGCTACGCCAAGCTGCCCGACATCATGAAGGCCAAGAAGAAGCCGCTAGACGTCAAGAGCCCGGCCGATTACGGCGTCGAGGTGGCCAGCAAGCTCACGCTGCTCAAGGTCGAATCGCCGGCCGAACGCAAGGGCGGCATCAAGGTGGGCTCCGTCGACGAGCTCGTGGACAAGTTGAAGAACGAAGCCAAAGTGATTTGAAGGAGCTGATCGCATGAGCATCCTGGTTTTAGCAGAACATCATGACGGCCAGCTCGCCGGTGCCACCGCCCACGTCGTTGCCGCAGCCAAGGCCATCGGTGGCGACATCGACGTGCTGGTCGCCGGCGAGAACGTCGGCGCCGTGGCCGAGGCCGCTGCCAAGCTCGACGGCGTGAGCAAGGTCCGCGTGGCCGACAACGCGGTTTACGCCCACCAGTTGGCCGAGCCCATGGGCGCGCTGCTGGCCGAGCTGGCCGGTGGCTACAGCCACGTGCTGGCCGCTGCCACCACCACCGGCAAGAACGTGCTGCCGCGGGTTGCCGCGCTAAAGGACGTCAGCCAGATCTCCGAGATCGTCGAAGTGGTCGACGCCGACACCTTCAAGCGTCCGATCTACGCCGGCAACGCCATCGCCACGGTGAAGAGTGCCGACAGCCTCAAGGTGATCACCGTGCGCAGCACCGGCTTCGATGCCGTCGGCGAAGGCGGTAGCGCAGCTGTCGAGAATGTCGATATCGTTGCCGACAATAGCCAGTCCAGCTTCGTCAAGCAGGAGCTGGCCCAGAGCGACCGTCCCGAACTGGCGGCGGCCAAGGTGGTCATCTCCGGCGGGCGCGGCATGGGCAGCGGCGAGAACTTCAAGCTGCTCGACGGCATCGCCGACAAGCTGGGCGCCGCCATTGGCGCCTCCCGCGCTGCGGTAGACGCCGGCTTCGTGCCCAACGACATGCAGGTGGGGCAGACCGGCAAGATCGTCGCGCCGGAGCTCTACATTGCCGTGGGCATCAGCGGTGCGATTCAGCACCTGGCCGGCATGAAGGACTCCAAGGTGATCGTGGCGATCAACAAGGACGAGGAAGCGCCGATCTTCCAGGTGGCGGATTACGGTCTCGTCGGCGACCTGTTCCAGATCCTGCCGGAGCTCGAGAGCAAGCTCTGAGCCCTCTCCGTCATGTCCAAAGAAGCCGGTTCCGCAAGGAGCCGGCTTCTTGCCGATTGGCCTTTGCGTTCTGGGCGAGGGCACTCTCTCTGGTGTAGGGTGTTCGTGCCTTGAGAAAAAGGAGCTCGGGACGGTTGAAATCGCCGCTCGGCGACCGCACCTCATTTGATTGCAGCACAACCACTGACACCAAAGGAGATGACCAACATGGCACACACCCTCCCTGACCTGCCGTACGCCTACGATGCGCTCGAGCCGCACATCGATGCCATGACCATGGAGATCCACCACTCGCGTCACCACCAGACCTATGTCAACAACCTGAATGCTGCCCTCGAGGGAACGGGTCTGGAGGACATGCCGGTCGACGAGCTGCTCGCCAACCTCGATCGCGTGCCGGCCGACAAGCGCCAGGCGGTGATCAACAACGGCGGTGGTCACTCCAACCACACCATGTTCTGGCAGATGATGTCGCCCAACGGCGGTGGCCAGCCCAAGGGCAAGGTGGCCGCAGCCATCGACAGTGAGCTGGGTGGCTTCGAGGCCTTCAAGGATGCCTTCACCAAAGCGGCCCTGGGTCGCTTCGGCAGCGGTTGGGCCTGGCTCAGCGTTACCCCGGAGAAGAAGCTGGTGGTGGAGAACAGCCTCAACCAGGACAGCCCCATCTCCAACGGCAACACCCCGGTGCTGGGTCTGGACGTGTGGGAGCACGCCTACTACCTGAAGTTCCAGAACAAGCGCCCGGACTACATCGCCGAGTTCTTCAACGTGATCGACTGGGAAGAGGTGGAGCGCCGCTATCAGCAGGCCACTGCCTGATGGCATGACGTCCTGACCCAGGCTCCACGAAAGCCGCAACCCTCGGGGTTGCGGCTTTTTCACTTCAAGCGGCCTCAATGCCTGTTGTGACAGTAAGATAAGAATATTTATAGTAATGATTATCATTTGACATTGTTGGCGTGGCTCATCAAGATGTCCATCTCGTTGTTCGTATAGGCAGGAGGCCTGGCGGTGGACGCGTGCAAATGGAGAGCGGAGATCGAAGATATCTTCGTCAATCACCGGGCGCGACTCTGTTGCGTGGCGATGAGGATTCTGGGTAGCGCCGATCAGGCAGACGATATCGTGCAGGATGCCTACCTGAAGATATCGGAAGCGCAGGCCGTCTTCAGCATCAGGCAGCCTATTGCCTATGCTTCTCGCGTGGTGCGCAATCTCGCGATCGACCGACAGCGGCGGTGCCTGTTCGAGTCGGCTCTGTTCAAGGAGGAGGAGCAGGGCGAGCTGGTGGCTGTGCCGAGCGGCTCTCCCGAGGCCATCGAGATCGATCGCCAGGCGTTGGAGCGGGTCGTGCGGGCCTTGGACGAATTGCCCGACCGCACGCGCCGGGCCTTCGAGCTGTATCGCATGGGCGGGCATACCCAGCGTGAGGTGGCCGAGCAGCTAGGTGTTTCGACCACGCTGGTCAACTTCATGATTCGCGATGCACTCAGCCATTGCCGAGGTTGTCTCTTCGCCGATTGACTGCTGTCATCTCTTCGCTGTTGCTATCTTGTTACAATGGTTGCAACTGGCCTTGTCTCCATGGCCAACAACCCGACAAGAGGCAATGTGGAAATGGGCAATGGTAGCGATGCTGTATGGCAGGCAGCCCTCGACTGGTTGATGCTCATGCACGAGGGTGAGCTCGACGATGCCGGGCACCGGGAGCTACATGCTTGGTTGGCGGCGTCGCCGACACACCGTGAAGCCTTCCGCGAGGCCGAGCGCCTCTGGACGCTAACCGGGCTGGTACCCCCCAAAGACAAGTAACGTTCTCTTCTCTCTTCTCTCTTCTCTCTTCTCTCTTCTCTCTTCTCTTTATTCCCTCCTTTCGCTTATGAGCCTGCGCTTGGCTTAAATTCTTTCGCCCCTCGTTCGTCATGGTAAATGAGAAGCAATAGCATGCTTCGAAAAAACCATGCACCGACGAGGTAAGCGTCATGACGAGTTGTTTCGATCGCGAAGACGGGGTGTTCCGCGTCCTGGTCAACCACGAAGAGCAGTACTCCCTGTGGCCCGAGTGGAAGGCGATTCCCGCCGGCTGGAAAGATACCGGCGTACTCGGCGACAAGAAGACCTGCCTCGACTACGTGGAAAAGACCTGGACCGACATGCGGCCGCTCTCGCTACGCAAGTGGATGGAAGAGCAGCAAGCCACGGCGGAAGCGGAGTAGGCAGATGCATCCCCAACGGATGAAGCTGCTCTGTCTGCCCTGCGCCGGGGCCAGCGCCACCATGTACCTGCGCTGGAAGCGCCGCTTGCCGGCATGGGTCGAGGTTCACCCCATCGAGCTGCCGGGACGGGGCGAGCGTCTGGGGGAGCCGTTCATCAAGGACTTCGAGACCCTGGTGGTGCGCCTGTGCGAGGAGCAGGCGACGCGGATGCTCGGCGACTTTGCCTTGTTCGGGCACAGCATGGGGGCGCTGCTGGCCCACGGCATGGCGGTGCGCCTGCGCGATGTGGGGCGCCCCCAGCCGCGCATGCTGTTCGCCTCGGGGAGTCCGGCGCCTTCGATGCGCGATCCGCAGCGCTTCGCCGGGCTCGACAACGACAAGGCCCTGGTCGCCGACCTGCGCCAGCAGGGCGGCACCCCCGAGGAGGTATTCGAAAGCCCCGAGCTGCTGCGCCTCACCCTCGACGTGCTGGCGGCGGACTACCGCCTCTGTCGTGGCTTTCGCTATCGCGGCAGGCCGCCGCTCGACTACCCCCTTCAGGTCTTTGCCGGGCGCAGCGACGACATCGAGAGCGAGCGTCTGGAGGCATGGCGACGTGAGGCGGGCGGGGCCTTCTCTCTGGAGTGGTTCGAAGGCGGGCACTTCTTCCTGCGTCAGCAGGAGGCGCAAGTGCTGGCGGCCATCGAGCGCTCGCTGAGTTCACGGTTAGCGGAGGTGCCCCATGCAGCGCCTGCCGCTGGCTGAATCGGTGCCCGCGGAGCTGGAGGTCTGGCAGTTGCTGCTGGATACCGGCAGGGAGCCGACCCCAGATGCCTGGCGACTGCTCAGCCACGCGGAGCAGGCGAGGGCCCGGCGCTTTCACCACCTGGCGGATCGTGTACGAGCCGTCGCCACCCGTGCAGCACTGCGTCGGCTGCTGGCGGAGCGAGTCGGGGTGGCGGCTGATGCGCTGACGTTCAGCGAGAACGCCTACGGCAAGCCGCTGCTGTCCGGTGTCGAGGGGCCGGCGTTCAACGTCTCGCATGCCGGCAACGTTGCCCTCATTGCACTGGCGTCCAGCGGTGCGGTGGGGGTCGACATCGAGCGGCAGCATACCGACGCCGAGCTCGAAGCGCTTTACGACCTGCTTTTATCTCCGAGCGAGCGGGTCGAGCACGATGGGGGAGAAGCGGTCTTGCCCCTGATCGAGCGCTGGGTCGTGAAGGAGGCAGCGCTCAAGGCCTTGGGCGTGGGAATCGCCGAGCATCTGCCAGCGCTGTCGGTCTTCCCCTCGTCTGGCCAACGCAATGCCTACTGGCTCGATTACCGCTTAGCCGCCCCACCCTTGGAAGCCTGGGCAATCAGCGTGCCGGCGGGCTATACCGCCGCGCTGGCCTGTGCCGACAGGACGGCGAGCGAACGCTACAGCACACACTCTTTAGGAGGCCAGCCATGCACAGCAATGGCACAACACCAGTGAAGCGCGCCGCAGAAGAATTCGAGCGTAAGGCGCCTGTAGAGTCGGAACTGCCCAGTCTGATCACCCCGGCGTACGAGAACCAACCGTTATTGGAAGCCTTCAGCGAACTGCGTGCCGATGTCGAGGCGCTGGTGGCACGGGTAGGCGGGGTGCTGCTGCGTGGCTTCCAGGTTCCCTCGGTCGACTCTTTTCAGCAGTTTGCCGCGTCCTTCGGGCACCCCCTGCTACGATACGAATTCGCCTCGACCCCTCGCTCCGCCGTCTCTTCGGGGATCTACACCTCCACCGAATATCCCGCCCATCAGCATATCCCGCTGCACAACGAGCAGGCCTACACCCGCGAGTGGCCGATGAAGATCTGGTTCCACTGCGTCACCGCTTCGCCGGAGGGCGGCGAAACGCCGATTGCCGACAGCCGTGCCATCTACCGCCGCATGCCCGTGGAGATCCGCGAGCGCTTCGAGCCCGGCATCCTCTATGTACGCAACTACGGCGATTTCGACGTGCCCTGGCAGCAGGTCTTCAACACCGACGATCGCGCCGAGGTCGAGGCATTCTGCCGTCGTGCCGGTATCCGCTGGGAGTGGAAGCCGGATGGCGATCTACGCACCAAGCAGCTGTGCCAGAGCATGGAAACCCATCCCGTCACGGGGGAGAGAGTGTGGTTCAACCAGGGGCACCTGTTTCACGTCTCCAACCTGCAGCCGGAAGTGCGTGAATCGCTGGAAGAGCTGCTCGACCCCGAAGACATGCCGCGCAATGTCTACTTCGCCGACGGTAGCCCCATCGACGACGCCATCTTCGATGAGATTCGCGGCGTATTGGAAGCAGAGACCGTGATCTTTCCCTGGCAGGCGGGCGATGTACTGATGCTCGACAACATGCTGGTCGCCCACGCACGCACACCTTTCAAGGGACCGCGCAAGGTCGTGGTGGCCATGGCGGAAGGCCACGGCAACCTCGCCAACACCACCTTTTGATACGCCATCCCCGGGTCTGACTTTCAGTAGGTACGCATATGAACGCAGTACACCCCGCCGCACCCAGCACCGATCACCCCCGTGACTTCGTCGAGCACCTGTCAAGGCTGGCCAGCGAGCGGCCCACCGATAGTGCCTTGATCGTGGTCAGCGCCCAAGGCGAGATCACCCTCGACTACGCCACCCTGGAGCGGCGTTCGCGTGCCCTGGCCAGCGACCTGCAGGCGCGCTTCTCGCCCGGCGAGCGAGCCCTGATCCTGCTCGACAACGACGAGCACTACGTGGTGGCGTTCTTTGCCTGCCTATATGCCGGGGTGATCGCCGTGCCGGTGTTCCCCCCGGAGTCGGCCAAACAGCAGCACCTGGCACGCCTGCTGGCCATCGCCGCCGATTCCCAGGCCGCCTGCGTGCTGACCTCGACGACGATCATCGAGGTACTGGCATCGGCCGGCGAGGGTTTCGGTAGCACCGAGCTGGTCCCGGTGGATGCCGTGGACGAGTCCCGCGCCGACCAGTGGCGCGAGCATCGCCCGCAGCGGGGCGACGTGGCCTTCCTGCAATACACCTCGGGCTCCACGGCCACGCCCAAGGGGGTGATGGTCAGCCATGGCAACCTGATGGCCAATGAGCGGGCCATTGCCTCGGGGTTCTCGATCGGTGCCGATGATGTCTTCGTCAGCTGGCTGCCGCTGTATCACGACATGGGTCTGATCGGCGGCCTGCTGCAACCCATCTATCGCGGCATTCCCGCCGTACTGATGAGCCCGACCTTCTTTCTGCAGCGCCCGGTGCGCTGGCTGGAGGCGATCTCCCGCCACCGTGGAACCGTCAGCGGCGGCCCCGACTTCGCCTACCGCCTATGCCTCGAGCGCATTCGCGACGACCAGCTCGCCGCGCTGGATCTCTCCAGCTGGCGGGTGGCGTTCTCGGGCGCCGAGCCGGTGCGCCACGCGACCCTTACCGGCTTCATCGAGCGCTTCCGCCCGGCGGGCTTTGCCGCCGACACGGCTGCCCCCTGCTATGGGCTGGCCGAAGCCACGCTGCTGGTAACGTGCAACCCACGCGATACTGGCGTGGTGGGTACGGCGTTTTCCCAGTCGTCGCTGGCGCAGGGGCAAGCCAGCCCCGCGGCGGAGGGCAACACCCTGGTAGGCTGCGGCACGCCGCCACCCGACCACAGGATCGATATCGTCGACCCCCAGGGCCATCACTCCCTGCCGGCGGGCGAGGTGGGCGAGATCTGGGTGCATGGGCCCAGCGTGGCCCTGGGCTATTGGCAGAACAGCGTGGCAACGGCACACACCTTCGTCAGCCGCGATGGGGTGAATTGGCAATCCGCTGACGGTCAGCAAGACGCCGACGGCAGTGTGGGGCGCTGGCTGCGCACCGGCGACCTGGGCTTCCTGCATGACGGGCAGCTGTACATTGCCGGGCGTATCAAGGACTTGATCATCCTGCGCGGCCATAACGTCTACCCCCAGGACATCGAGTGCGCCATCGAAGCCGAGGTGGAAGCGGTGCGCAAGGGGCGGGTAGCGGCCTTTGCCGTCACCACGCCGGAGGGGGATGAAGGGATCGGCGTGGCGGCGGAAATCTCCCGCGGCATGCAGAAGCTGGTGCCCGCCGAGAAGCTGATCGATGCCCTGAGCGAGGCGGTAGGAACCGCCTGCCACGAGCCCCTGGCAGTTGCCGTGCTGCTCAATCCCGGCGGCCTGCCCAAGACTACCAGCGGTAAGCTGCAGCGCAGTGCCTGCCGCCAGGGCTGGGAGGCCGGCAGCCTGGATGCCTACGCTATTCACGCCTTCGGCTACTTCGTCAGCGGTAGCGACGATGGCGAGGAAGGAGACCCACCCGCTGGCCCGACAGCGTCTGGGCACGCTGCCGAAACCACGGCCGAGAATGAAACGCAGCGCACCCTGGCAAAGCTCTGGCGCCAGGTGTTGAAAATTGACGACGACAAGCCGTTGGCAAGCGATGCCCACTTCTTCGCCAGCGGGGGTAACTCACTTGCGGCGGTGCAGCTGGCGGGACGTATCAGTGAGTGCTGGCAGATCGATTTCCCGACTCGAGTCCTGATGGAGACGCCGTATCTTGACGCTCAGAGTGAAGAGATCGAACGCTTCGCAACGCGCTCGATGGCGAGCAGCGGGATGCCCCACCGGGATGCGCTGGTGCCCATTCCGCGGCACAACGCGCTACCTTTGGCACCTGCCCAGCGTCGGCTCTGGCTGGTGGATCGCTTGGCGAGTCAGACCCGTGACCAAGAACGTGCCGCCTACAATTTGCCTGCACTGTTTTCCCTGAAAGGAGAGCTGTGCCTGGATGTCTTGCAGAACACCCTCAATGCTATCGTGGCACGGCATGAAATCTTGCGTACACGCTATCCGCAGAACGAGCACGGCGAGCCCATTGCGGTCATCGAAGATCGACTGATCGTCGATCTGCCCGTTCTGGATTGCCGTGGCCTGTCGGAGCATGAGCAGCAGCGATATCGGCAGGAAATGTTTGCGGAGTATGCGAGCAGTGCGTTTGACCTGGCTACGGGGCCCCTTATAAAAGCGTGCCTGCTACGTTTTGGCGACCAGGACCACGGCCTGATACTGGTCATCCACCACATTGTCTTCGACGGTTGGTCGGAAGCCGTCTTTATCAAAGAGTTTGTCACGACCTATCGGGCGCTGATCGATGAGAAAGAGAGCGAGCTTCCCGAGCTGCCCATACAGTACGTGGACTATGCCGCTTGGCATGAGAAAGCCCTGTCGGGAGAGGCGTTCGAGAAAAGCGCGGCTTTCTGGCGGCGTTATCTAAAGAGTGCGCCGCCGCTCTCGACACTCCCATCCGACTTCTCCAGGCCCAGCCAGGCATCGCATGCGGGTAAGGCTTTCCGCACGCAGCTAAGTCCCGAGCTGTCAGCGTCGTTGAATCGGCTCGCAGCAGAGCGTGGCACCACGCTATTTACCCTGCTGTTGGCGAGTTTCCTGCTCATGATGCATCGTCAGACACGGCAGCAAGACCTGGTGGTGGGCACCGATGTCGCCGGCCGCCAGCATCCCGATGTGGAGCCGCTGATTGGTTTCTTCGTCAATGTAATCCCGCTGCGATCTCGCTTGACGGATGAGCAGATCGATTTCTGCCACTGGCTCGAACAAGTCCAGACCAGTGTGCTGGATGCTTTCGACCATCAAAACGTCCCGCTCGACAGGATCGTCGAGCTATCGGGTAGCTCCCGTGAGCGAGATCGTTCACCGCTGATACAAACCCTCTTCGTACTACAAAACACGCCAACCGAGCGCTTCTCCATTCCGGGGCTGGAGGTCGAGGTCATGCCCCAGCCCAGGCGGGAGTCGAAGTTCGACATGGCGCTATTCGTGGAAGAGCGTGACGCCGGGCTCTCGGTCGAGTGGGTATACGCCACGGCCCTTTATCGACACGACACCATCGAGCAGCTGACAGGGGCGTGGCAGTCGCTACTGGCGCAGATCGTGGAAGCCCCTAGCCGCCACATTGAGGAGTTTCGCCTACCTGTTAAGGAGAAACACGCTATGCAAAGCAAGCTTGCCAAAGGCGCCAAGCTCAACAAGCTCGGCAGCCTTAAATCCCAACCAAGTGCACGCACCTCTTCCAAAGCGGAAGCGCCAGTGCGTACCTTATTGCTCGATGAGAAAAGAGTTTTCCCTCTCGTGATCGAGGCAACCGATGCGGACCTTGATGCAGTGGAGTGGGCGACGTCACAGCGCGACGTCATCGAGCAACATTTACGTAAGCACGCAGGCATACTCTTCCGTAATTTCCGCCTCACGACACCCCAAGATTTCGAAGCCTTTGCCGAGGCGATTCAGCCGGGCTTATATGGCAACTATGGTGATCTTCCCAAGAAAGAAGGGGGGCGCAATACCTACCGTTCTACCCCTTATCCCGAGCGCCAGATGATTCTCTATCACAACGAAAGCTCGCATCTGGATCGCTGGCCGCGCAAACAACTGTTCTTCTGCGAGTACCCCTCTGCTGTTGGAGGGGCCACCCCGATCGTGGACTGTCGCGAGATGCTGCGCCAGCTGCCCGCCGACGTAGTGGAGGCGTTCGAGCGCAAGGAACTGCTTTATGTACGCACCTTCACCCGCAACCTGGACGTGAGCTGGCGGGACTTCTTCAAGACCGATAGCAAGGGGGAGGTGGAGGCCCGGCTGGAAGAGGCGGGCATCGACTGGCAGTGGTTTGGCGACGATGAGTTGCAGACACGCACGCGCTGCCCAGCAGTGGTAACGCATCCGGTGACCGGCGACCGGGTGTTCTTCAATCAGGTGCAGCTCCACCACGTCAGCTGTCTCGAGCCTGACGTGAGAGACGACCTGCTTGGCCTGGTCGGCCAGGAGCGTCTGCCGCGCAATGTCTACTTCGGCGATGGCTCCGTCATCAGTGACGAGATCATGCAGATCGTTGGCGAGGCCTACGAAGCATGTGCCGTGCGCTTCGACTGGCGCCAGGGCGATGTCGTGATGGTCGACAACATGCTGGCGGCCCATGCCCGGGATCCCTTTGAAGGGCCACGCAAGATCGTGGTGGCGATGGGAGATATCTACCAGCGCTCGGCATTGGCAGAGACCCAAGGGGCAAGCGCCGATGCCGAGTTGGTCGGTCAATGAAGCCACGGGTATGGGGAGTCAATCGATGAATGCGATAACCGAACGGCCGGACCTGGCCCATTGGCCGCTGAGCCCTGAACAGCACGCGGTGCTGACGGCGTTGGATACCCAGGAAGGTGACGCCTCAGCGATGGCGTCGCCGCAAGTCCACATCATGGCGATCGATATTGAGGGGGCGCTGGATGTATCGCGGCTGGAGCGCACACTGAGCGATCTCAGGCTGCAGCACGAAGCCCTGTCAACGGCGCTTTGCAAGGTAGCGGGGTACCGTGGGCTGAGGCATCAGGCACTCGACGCCCTTGCTGATATCGAGTGGCTGCACGAGGACTTGCGCGGCCGCGATGATAAGGAAACACGGCTTGACGAGCATGCCGAGGCGCTTCGCCAGCACCCCCTGGCCGTCGAGCACGGCGAGCTGCTTCGCCCGGCACTGCTGCGAACCGGTGACACCGCATGGGCACTGCTCCTGGCAGTCTCGGCGCTGGCAGCGGATCGTGGCAGTCTGCAAGCGCTGTTCTCGGCGCTACCGGATGCCTATGCCCTGGGCGGCGCCGCCGATGATGAGCCGGCGCTGCAGTATTCCCAATTCATCGAATGGCGTGCGTCCCTCGAAAGTGACGAAGACGCCCAACAAGGGCGTGAGTACTGGCAGGCGCATCAGCAAGGCGCTGAGCAAGCGGGGGCGTGGCGTCTGCCTGCCAGGCGCTTGGGCCAGCCTGCATCGAGCCCAGCGTATGAGCACGTGGCCTGGGCACTCGAACCCGACTTGGTCGCGCGCATCGATGGCCTGGCCGACGAGCTTCAGGTATCCGCAGAGGCTGTGCTGCAGGCGGTTTGGTGGGCGTTACTCGCCAGGATCAGCGGCAGCGAGTGCGCGCTGGGCGGTTGGCAGCACGACTGCCGGCAGGATTACGAGGTGATGCAGGGGGCGATTGGCCTCTTCGATAAAGTCCTGCCGGTGCTGGTTGACGGGGTCATGGATCGCGGCTTCTCCGATTGGATCGTGCGCCTATCCGAACAACTCGAAGCGCACATACAGGCCCAGGAGTACTGGCCGGTGGATGCGCTATCCGATAAGCGTCACCTAGCAGCAGGGTTCGCTCTTGCCAGCGAGGCGAGGGATCACGATGCCGCGGAGGTACGCTGGCATTTGCGGGCGCTGCCTGGGCCCTCGTCTCCATTCGAACTCATCCTGCATATTGGCCGCAGTGAGCACGGTGCAGTGGCGACGCTCTACACCGACCCCTCATGCTACAGCCGAGCGGTCGCCGAGTGCCTGCTGGACCAGTATCAGTTGTTGCTCAGGGTAGGGCTGGCCGACCCTGCGCAGACGATACGCTCGGTACCGCTTATTTTTCCTGATCAGCAGCAGGCGCCAGCGCTCGAGGGGGGCACACTCGATGTTGGTGAACGCAGCGTAGCGGCGCATATTGCCGCATGGGCGGACGCAACACCTGACGCCATCGCTATCGAAGAGCAGGGCACCACGCTGAGCTATGCCCAACTACACGCCCGCGTCAATGATATCGCGGGGTGGTTGGGTAGCCAGGGCGTCAAGCGTGGTGACTACGTGGCACTCGACCTGCCGCGCTCCACGCATGCCGTCGTGCTGCTACTGGCCGTATGGCGTGTCGGTGCCGCTTATCTACCGCTCGATCCTGAGTGGCCCACCGCCCGCAAACGGCAGGTGCTCGAGGATGCCCAGCCCGCGCTGGTGGTGAGCGCTGAAAATGCCGAGGCGGAATCCACAGCGTTCGCCCTTCCTGGCATCCCCTGCGTGGGCTTGCCACAAGCGGTGGAAGAGACCGACAGCGCAGAATCACTGCCAGAACCAGGCCTGGGTGACGTGGCCTATCTCCTCTATACCTCAGGCTCCACGGGCACCCCAAAAGGCGTGATGATCGAGCACGCCCAACTGCTCAATTATGTGGCCGCTGCCACCAGGGCCATGAACCTCTCGACATGCCAGCGCTGGGCACTGACGGGGTCGTTGGCCACTGACCTGGGCAATACGGCACTGTTCGGCGCCTTGTTCAATGGTGCCCGCCTGGTGATCGCCGGGCCTGACGACATGCAGGATGGAGAGGGCTTTGCGCGTTTTATGTCAGCGACCGACATCGATGCGCTCAAGATCGTGCCGTCTCATCTAGAGGCCTTGCTCGAGAGCGACGCCCCGCGCCTGCCCAGCACCCTGATACTGGGCGGTGAAGCGGCTTCGCCTGCCTTGCTTTCTCGCATCGCGCAGCTCTCGTCCGAGATCCAGCTATACAACCATTACGGCCCCACGGAAGCGACCGTCGGCGTCCTGGTGCACCCGGTATCGCTGTCTCACGATATGGGCGGCCCTCTGCCACTCACCCAGGCGTTGCCCAACTGTCGCTGTCGGGTGCTGGACGATGACCTGGGGGTAACGCCTGCCGGTGCTGTAGGGGAGCTGTATCTGGGTGGCGCCCAACTGGCCCGCGGCTATCTCAATCACGCTGCGGCAGCGTTCGTCGAGGATCCCGTCATGCCCGGTGAACGGCTCTACCGCACCGGCGACCTGGTGTGCGTGCTGCCCGAGGGTGGCATAAGGCCTATCGGACGAGCCGACGACCAAATCAAGCGGCGCGGTTTTCGTATCGAACCGGCGGAAATCGAAAGCGTGTTGCAAGCCCAACCAGGGATCAAGCAGAGCCTGGTGCGTCTGAGCGGTTGCGGCAGCAACGGGCAGGAGCTCGTGGCGTTTCTTGTGGCGGATGCCGAGGCCGTGTCCGCAGAAGGCCAGGCCCGGCTTCGCGAGCAGTTGGCCACACGCCTGCCCGAGCCCATGCATCCTTCTCGCTTTATCCACGTCGAGGATTTTCCCCGCTTGGGCAATGGCAAGGTCGATAGCCAAGCGCTGGACGCTCTTGCTCACCAAGCAGGTGAGCAACGACCGCTGACGAAACCGCGGGATGCCGTGGAAGCCACCCTGTGCCAGTCGATGGCCGAGTTGCTGGGGCGCGAGGAGATCGGCATCGACCAAGACTTCTTCGAACTGGGTGGGCACTCCCTGCTGGTGATCAAGCTAGTGGCCCGTATCCGTAAACAACTGGGTGTCGAGATAGCCCCCGGCGTGGTGTTCGACCACCCCACCGCTGCTGAGCTGGGGAGTGTGCTGCGTGAGAGCGATTCGGAGGCGCGCGAAGGCGGGCTAGCCGAGCTCGATACCCACTGAGATGCCAAGTCCGTTCGATAACACCATTCGCAATACGGTTCAGGAAGAGGGGTAATTCATGAAGGAAGCAGTTCATTCACCAGGTCTGACAGCACCAGATAATGAAACGGCGGTGCGAGACAGTGTGCCCTCAGCAGGTAATGGGTTCCCCCTGTCATACTCGCAGCAGCAGCTCTGGTTCCTATACCGTTACTCCCCGGACCTTACCGCCTATAACCAGCCGCGCGCGTATCGCCTAACCGGAAGCGTAGATGCTGGGGCGCTAGAGCGCGCCTTTCAAGTGTTGATCAAGCGCCATGGGGTACTGAGAACGCGATTCTTCGAGCGTGCTGGCGTACCACTGCAGATACCACTCTCCAATGTTCCGTTCTCCCTTGATAGGGAAGACCTCTCTGGGCTGGATGGGCCTAAGCAGGACGAAAGGCTGGCGCGTTCGATCAACAGCGTTACGCAGCACGTCTTCGATCTTGGCAAGCCACCGCTGCTCGTGGCTCGATTGATCAGGATGGAGGAGCGCCGACACGTTCTGGTCGTCTGTCTTCACCACATCATCTCGGATGCCTGGTCCAACCGTATCATCGAGTCCGATCTAAGCGATGCCTATCGCATGGCCTTGCACCAGGACGGCGATATTCAGCTTCCGAGCCTGTCAGTGCAGTATGGCGACTATGCGCGACAGCAGCAGGAGAGAGTGGCAGCGGGCGCCCTTCACAAGGAGCTCGCGTACTGGAACGACCATCTTGGCGATGATGTTCCCCCGCTGGATATCCCGACGGATCATGCCTATCCCAAGCGGCTCGGGTTCACTGGCGATGCGCAACGTTTTGTGCTGGAAGGCCGTCTCGCCAACTCCCTGAAAGCCTTTTGTCAGCGCGAAAGATTCACACCCTTCGTGCCGCTGTTCGCCGCCTGGCAAATCTTGTTGTCTCGCTATTGTGGGCAGCAGGATTTTGCCATCGGTGTGCCATCCTCTGGCCGACAGCAGGAGGCGTTCCAAGACGTCGTCGGTTTTTTCATTACCACGCTTCCGTTTCGGGCGAGAGTGGAGCCGGACCTGTCCCTGGGCGAGGTATGTCGCCAAATCAAGAAAGATGTGGTGGGCTCTCTCGACCATGCCGATATGCCACTGGAGATATTGCTTGAAGAGCGGAAGGCTAGGCGAGACCCGACTCGGCAGCCGCTGTTCCAGGTCATGTTCGGTCTCCAGCTCAAGTCAGAGGACGAAGCGCTCGCGTTGGAGGGGACATCAGCTGCACTGATCGACATTCCACAAACGAGTGCAAAATTTGAGCTATCCCTGGATATGCTTATCGAGCAGGAGCAAGTGGTTGGTACGTTGGAGTTCAATACCGGCCTGTTCGAGGAGCAGACCATCCAGCGACTGATTGGTTATTACCAGAAGGTGCTGGGAATCCTGCTGGAGGAGCCAGATACCCGGCTCTCCTCGATCGAACTACCTGGCAATGCCGAGAAAGACCTGCTGCTCGATTGGGGCAGCCGCGAGGCGACGAGTGAGTCTACTGAGCCCATCTTCCACGAGTTCGAGCGCCAGGTCGCGGCAACCCCAGAGGCCGAGGCACTAGTATTTGAAGATCAGTCGCTCAGCTACGCCGAACTCAATACCCGAGCCAACCAGTTGGCCCACTATTTGATCGGGCTAGGAGTAAGACCCGAAACCCGAGTGGGGATCGCTGCTGAGCGCTCCATCGAGATGGTGGTGGGGCTGCTGGGCATCCTCAAGGCCGGCGGCGCCTATGTGCCGCTGGATCCGGATTACCCCAGCGAGCGGCTCGCTTATATGGTCGAAGACAGTGGCATCGAGCTGCTGCTGACCCAGCAGCATCTCCGCGAGTCGTTGCCGGTGACTGAGAGCCTTAGCGTTATCGAGCTGGATCGATTGGATGTGACGCATCAAGCGTCGGCCAACCCGAACGTGGCGCTGCACGGTGAGAATCTTGCTTATGTGATCTACACCTCTGGCTCCACCGGGCGGCCCAAGGGCGCGGCCAACCGCCATCGCGCGCTGAGCAACCGCCTGGCGTGGATGCAGGATGCCTACCGGCTAACGGCCGACGATGCGGTATTGCAGAAGACCCCGTTCAGCTTCGACGTCTCGGTGTGGGAATTCTTCTGGCCGCTGATGCAGGGCGCCCAGCTGGTGATGGCCCCACCGGGGGCGCATCGCGAGCCGGCGAGGCTGGTCGAACTGATCCGTACCCACAAGATCACCACGCTGCACTTTGTGCCGTCGATGCTGCAGGCCTTCCTGGCGCATGGCGAGGTAGAAGCCTGTACGAGTCTGACGCGTGTGGTATGCAGCGGCGAAGCGCTACCGGCGGAGCTGCAGAATCAAGTATTTGCTCGCTTGCCTCACACGGCGCTCTATAACCTCTATGGCCCCACCGAAGCGGCCATCGACGTTACCCACTGGACATGCCAAGACGATGGACGCAACCAGGTTGCTATCGGCCAGCCGATCGCCGGGATTCGCACCCATGTGCTGGATGGCGATCTCAACCTGGTGCCGCCCGGGGTAGCGGGTGAGCTCTACCTCGGCGGTGTTGGTCTAGCGAGGGGCTACCTGCACCGCCCTGACCTCAGCGCAGAGCGGTTTATCGCCGACCCACTCACCGTAGGAGAACGCCTCTACCGCACCGGTGATCTGGTGCGCTGGCGGGAAGACGGCCAGCTCGAATACCTGGGACGCCTCGACCACCAAGTGAAGATCCGCGGTCTGCGCATCGAACTGGGTGAGATCGAGGCTGAGCTGCTCTCTCAGCCAGAGATTCGCGAGGCAGTGGTGGTCGCCCAGGAAGGCCCCAATGGCGCTAGGTTGGTAGCCTATGTGGTTCCCCAGGCCGGCAGTGAACTCGACAGCCTCTCACTACGTGAGGCACTGGGGCAGAAGCTACCGGACTATATGGTGCCGGGCGTCGTGGTCACCCTCGAGGCACTGCCGCTGAATGCCAACGGCAAGGTGGATCGCAAGGCCCTGCCCGAGCCGGAGTTGGCCAGTGGCTCGCAGTACGCGCCGCCGCAGGGCGAGGTGGAAGAAGCACTGGCAGACATTTGGTCAGAGATACTTGGCGTTGAACGAGTGGGCCGCCACGATAACTTCTTCGAGCTGGGTGGCGACTCGATTCTCAGCCTGCAGATCGTCTCGCGTCTTCTCCAGGCCGGCTGGAAGATTACGCCCCGCCAGCTGTTCGAACGTCAGAGCGTGGCCGAATTGGCAGAGGTGGCCGAGGCGACGAGCGAGACGTTGGCCTCGAGCTTCGGTAGTGCCGAAGGCGAAGTGCCGCTGTTGCCGTTCCAGGCTGAGTTCTTTGCCCAGGCGATACCGGCACGTCACCACTGGAACCAGGCGGTATTGCTGCATAGTCGAGAGGCACTCGACACAAAGATGTTGTCGCAGGCGCTGAGTGCGCTCGTCCGGCATCATGACAGTCTGCGGTTGCGTTACTGGCAGGATGCCGACGGTGCCTGGCGGCAGCATTATTCGGAAGTGGCGGATGTCCAGGAGCAGGAACTGCTATGGGTGCGCCAGGCCAGCGATGCCGCAGAGATCGAAGCCTTGTGCGAGAGCGCTCAGCGCAGCCTGGACCTTAGCGAAGGGCCATTGCTGCGAGCACTGGCCATCGAGGTGGACGATGGGAGCTGGCGACTGCTGCTGGCCATTCATCACCTGGTGGTGGACGGCGTGTCGTGGCGCATCCTGCTCGACGACCTACGGGCGGCTTATTCCCAGGTGCGGACTGGGCAGGCCATCGAACTGGCAGAAAAGAGCAGCAGCCTGCTGGATTGGGCCGGGGCCTTGCAAGGCTATGCCGAGACCCATGGCGATGAACTAGGCCATTGGCAGCGTCTGGCCGGGGTGCCCGTCGAGCTACCCTGCGACGAACCGGACGGTGAGAATACCAGTGCCTGGCAAACCAGTATCCAACTGCAGTTGGACGAAGCCCGTACCGAGGCGCTGCTCAAGGCGGCGCCGACGGCCTATCGCACCCAGGTCAACGATATCCTGCTGACGGCCCTGGGCAGGGCGCTATGCGATTGGAGCGGTCACGAACGGATATTGATCGACCTGGAAGGTCATGGCCGCGAGGACCTGTTCGAGGGCATCGACCTATCGCGCAGCGTAGGCTGGTTCACCAGCCTGTTCCCCGTGGTGCTCGCGCCCCAAGGGGAGTTGGAACAGGCGTTGAAGCGCGTCAAGGAGGGCCTGCGTGAGACGCCGCACAGGGGGCTTGGCTACGGAGTCTTCAAGCACCTGGGCAGTGCTGGGCAGCGGCAAGCGCTGCGCGCCCTGCCCAAGGCCCGGGTGGTGTTCAACTACCTGGGGCAATTCGACGGCAGTTTCGACGACGCAGCGCTCTGGACCCCTGCCCGGGAAAGCGCCGGTACCTGTTTCGATGGCGATGCTCCACAGCAGCACGAGCTGGTGATCAACGGCCAGGTCTACGACGGGAAACTGACGCTGAACGTACGCTTCAGCAAGGCGCGCTATCGTCATGCCACCGTGCAGGTTCTGGTCGATTGTTTCCAGCGAGAGCTGGAGGAGCTGGTAGCTCACTGTACCAGTGGCGTACACGGGGCGACGCCTTCGGATTTCCCGCTGGCGGCCATCAGCCAGAAACGCCTGGACCGTCTGCCACTCGATTTCGACAACCTGGCTGATCTCTACCCGCTGTCACCGATGCAGCAGGGCATGCTGTTCCATAGCTTATACGACGTGCATGGAAGCGCTTACCTCAACCAGTTGCGGGTGGATATCGATGGCCTTGATCCACGCCGCTTCAAGGCGGCCTGGGAAGCGGTGGTGGCACGTCACGACATCCTACGCAGCGGTTTTCTGAGTCAGGACGATACACCGCTGCAGTGGGTTGCCAGACGGGCCGAGTTACCCTGGTTCGAGGAGAATTGGCAAGCTCGAGAGAGCCAGAAGGTGGAGCTTGACGACCTGGCCCAGGAGCAACATCGCGCTATGGATTTGACCAAGCCACCTTTGATGCGTGTGGCCTTGGTGAAAGTCGACGAGACACGTCACCACTTGATCTGGACGAGTCATCACCTACTGCTGGATGGCTGGAGTGGCGCTCAATTGCTGGGAGAGGTCATTCGGCATTATGAGGGTTCTCCCTTGCCCGCACGCGCCGGCCGCTATCGCGATTACATCGAGTGGTTGGAAGAGCGCAATGTCGAGGCGAGTGAATCCTTCTGGCGTGAACGGCTTGGACAGGTAGAAGAGCCGACTCGCCTGGTCGAAGCCTTGCCCGCTGCCACCGGCTCGGCAACGGAGCCTGGGATATATCGCAGCGAACTCGATAGCCAGCATGTCGACTGGCTGCAAGGAGTGGCGCGTCACGAGCGAGTAACGCTCAATACCTTGCTACAAGCCGCCTGGGCTTTGCTGCTGAGTCGTGTTACCGGCCAGCAGACGGTCACCTTTGGCGCTACGGTCGCGGGCCGCCCCGCGGATCTGGATGGTGCAGATGAAATCTTGGGGCTGTTCATCAATACCTTGCCGGTCATCACGTCATTGAAACCAGATATGCGTTTGGGTGACTGGTTGCGTGAGCTGCAGGCCGGAAATCTAGCCTCGAGGGAACACGAACATACGCCGCTTTATGAAATTCAGCGCTGGTCCGGAAATGGAAGCCAAGGGTTGTTCGACAATATCGTGGTATTCGAGAACTTCCCGGTGGATGAGATTCTGCTCGAGTCGGATAAACGACAATTGTCGTTTTCGTCAATTCAGAGCGATAGCGGAAATCACTATCCCCTGACACTTCGCGTCAAGCTAGGTAGCGGAATTAGCCTGGATTATTTGTATGACCCCGACGCGTTGAGCGAGGAAACGGTTGGCCTGTTGGCACACCAGTTCGAATCTCTCCTGAATGAATTCCAATGGAAAAAAAGCACTCGAGAAAGTCGCTTGTGCGACGTCTACTCGCAAGACGCGGAACTCGGCCTGCCGGTGGTGAACAGGTCGTGGCAGGATACAACCGTACTGACTCTATGGCAGCGAATGGTTCGTGAATCACCGGATGGCCCGGCGGTGAGCGACGATGCTAGCCGCTTGACCTATACCGAACTGGATGCCCAGGCCCAGCGTCTGGCACAGGCACTCATCGCACAGGGCGTTGGCCCCGAGGCGCGTGTTGCCATCCACGCCGAGCGTTCCTGCGAGTACGTACTCGGTATTCTCGCCGTTCTCAAAACGGGCGGGGCCTTCGTGCCACTGGATCCACAGCTGCCGAGCGAGCGCTTGGCCTATCAACTGGCTGACAGCGGCGCTCGCTTAATGCTGAGCAGTATGGCGTGTGACTGGAACGCTGACGTTCCGGTCATGGCGCTGGCGTTTACCGATGATATTCCGTCTGCAGTTGAGCCAGAACTACCCGTCATCCATCCCCAGCAGACCGCTTATGTGATCTATACCTCTGGCTCCACGGGCAAGCCCAAAGGGGTGGCGGTCAGTCACGCTGCCCTGGCCAACTACGTGCAGGGCGTTCTGGAGGCGCTGGCGCTACCAGAGGATGCCCGCAACATGGCGATGGTGTCGACGGTAGCGGCGGACTTGGGGCATACGGTGCTGTTTGGTGCCTTGTGCACCGGGCGCACCTTGCACCTCATTTCCCCCGAGTGCGCCTTCGACCCGGATGCCTTCGCGGCTTATATGCGGGAACAGCAGGTGGATGTGCTCAAGATCGTGCCGAGCCACCTGCGGGCACTGCTGAGTGCCGCCAACCCGGCCGATGTACTTCCCCTCGAGCGCCTGATTCTGGGCGGCGAAGCGACCGACTGGGCGCTACTGGCGCGTATCGCCGAACTCAAGCCAACCTGCCGGGTGCTCAATCACTACGGTCCCACGGAAACCACGGTAGGCATTCTCACCCAGCAAGCCGACATGGCCGATCGAGCTGCCAGCACGCTCCCGATCGGCACACCGTTGGCCAACGCTCAGGCCTGGGTGCTCGATCCCTGGCTCAACCCGGTGCCGAAGGGCGTTGCCGGCGAGCTCTATTTGGGTGGTCCAGGGCTGGCGCAAGGCTATCTGAAACGTCTGGGGCAAACGGCGGAACGTTTCGTCGCCAGCCCCTTCCATGCGGGGGAACGGCTCTATCGCAGCGGTGACCGTGTGCGTCAACTGGCCGACGGTAGCCTGGAGTTCCTGGGCCGGGTGGACGAGCAGGTCAAGATTCGTGGTTATCGGGTGGAGCCGAGCGAGATCGCTGCCCTGCTGCGCGACCAGGCGGGTGTCTCGGAAGCCGAGGTGATCGCGCGGGAAAACGAGGAAGGCCGTGTGCAACTGTATGCCTACGTGGTGATGGCAGACGGGAGCGACCTCGATGACACCGCGTTACTCCCGCAATTGGGTGAACGTGTGCCGGACTATATGGTACCCAGTGCCATGGTACGACTGGATGCCTTGCCGCTGACCGCCAATGGCAAGCTGGATCGCAAGGCGCTGCCCGAGCCAGTGCAAGCCGGTAAGGATAAGGCCTTCGAGGCGCCCCAGGGAGAGGCAGAGGAGACCCTGGCAGCGGTCTGGGCCGAGGTGATCGGCTGCGAGCAGGTGGGGCGCAACGACAACTTCTTCGAACTGGGTGGCGACTCCATCCTCAGCCTGCAGATCGTCGCGCGCTCGCGCAAGCGTGGCTACAAGGTAACGCCCAAGCAGTTGATGGAAGGGCAGACCATCGCCGCCGTGGCGGCGATGGCCACGCCCCTGGCTGCTACGGCTCCTAAACAAGCGGCTGCGCCTGAAAAGGTCGCTTCCTTTGCTCTGCTGCCAGTACAGCGCTGGTTCTTCGAGCAGAACTTCTCCGAGCCACACCACTGGAATCAGTCGTTGATGCTGGAAGCGGCCAGTGGTGTCGATGCTGCGGTGCTACGGCGTGCAGTCGAGACAGTGGTAGATCACCATGGTGCCTTGCGGCTGCGCTTTGAGCGCCTGGGCGATAGTTGGCAACAAGCCTATGGCAAGCTAGCCGACGATATCTTCGAGCACGTGGACGTAAGCGATCATGCGGGTCCGGCGCAGGCCATCACCCAGGCCGCCGAGGCTGCGCAGCGCAGCCTGAGTCTGACGCGGCCGTTCCGTGCCATCTGGATGGAACTGGGAGGGGAGCGCGGCGGGAGGCTGTTGCTCGTGGCTCACCACCTGGTGATAGACAGCGTCTCGTGGCGCGTGATTCTCGACGACCTACAAGCGGCCTACACGCAGTTAAGTTCAGGGAATGCGATCGACCTACCACCGGCGACCACCTCGCTAGATGAGTGGGCACGCGCTCTGGCCGACTACGCCACATCGGAGGCCATGGCTGAGCAACGCCCCTATTGGGAAGGCCTCGTCAAAGCGCCAGAACCCAGCTTGCCGGCACGGAATCCCCAGGGCAGCAATACCGTTGCCGATACCGCATCACTTGCCGGCAGCTTATCGATTGATGCAACCACGCAACTGCTGGGGCCGGTGCATAAAGCCTACCGCACCCAGGTGGATGATCTGCTCCTCACTGCGCTGTCGAGCGCCCTATGCCAATGGGCTGGGCGCGACAGCGTACTGATCGAGCTGGAAGGCCATGGTCGCGAAGACCTGTTCGACGGTATCGATCTCAGTCGCAGCGTGGGTTGGTTCACCTCGCTCTACCCTGTGCGTTTGACGCCGGGCAGTACCGAACCGGGCTCGAGCCTCAAAGCCATCAAGGAGCAGCTTCGCCAGGTGCCCGACAAGGGGCTTGGCTACGGCGTGCTGCGTTATTTGAAAGAGGAACCCGCGCTGGTCGGCGGTGCCTACCCCCAGGTCACCTTCAATTATCTAGGCCAGTTTGACCGCTCCCTGCAGGGCGATGGGGCCTGGCGGCTCGCCAAAGAGAGCGCCGGGCAGCCCCGCGCGGCGCAAAGTGAGCGCCGTACCTGGATTGAGGTGGTGGCCTGGGTTCAAGAGGGCCAACTGCGCTTTCACTGGCATTACAGTCGTGAGATTCACAGCGAGGCAGAGATACATGCCTTGCGAGCAAGCTTCCAAGTGCAGCTAGAGGCACTGATCGAGCACTGTACCGGCGGCGCACAGGGTGCGACGCCCTCGGACTTCCCGTTGGCTGGGCTCAGTCAGAAGCAGCTCGACGACCTGCGATTGGATATCGCCAACGTCGAGGACCTCTACCCGCTGGCGCCGATGCAGCAAGGACTGCTGTTGCATACCCTGCTCAACCCGGGCTCCGGGATGTACATGATGCAGGACCGCTACCGGTTCGCCTCGTCGATCGATGTGGATGCCTTCGAGCAAGCCTGGCAGCGCGTCGTCGAACGTCACGAGATACTGCGTACGGGGTTCGTCTGGCGAACCGAAGAGATGCAGTGGCAGGTGGTGTATCGAAAGGTCCCTTCACCGGTGGAATACCTCGACTGGAGCGGACTCGACGAGTCCGAGGCAGAGCGTCGCCTGGCGGCGCTGTTGCGCCAGGAACTCGACGAAGGCTTCGCCCTGGAGCACCCGCCGTTGCTGAAGGTGCGCCTCATCCGGTTGGCGGAGGACCTCTTCTATTTCGTGCAGAGTTTCCACCACATCCTGATGGATGCCTGGTGCCGCTCCCTGCTGCTCACCGAGTTCTTCCACTATTACACGACCCATCGCCATGCGACGCGTACCGACCTGGCGCTGCCCCGGCCGTACCGGGATTTCATCGCCTGGTTGCAGAAGCAGGATGAAGGCGCGCTACGTGACTACTGGCAACGCGAGCTCGCCGACTTCGATACGGTGACGCCGGTTCCCTACCTGAAGCCGCATGGCTCACTCGACAGCGTCGCCACGGTGGCCGATGCGTTCGCCTCGTTATCCCACGCCGAGAGTGCGGCATTGCAGGACTTGACGCGGCGCCATCAGCTCACCGTCAACACGATTGTCCAGGGCGCCTGGGCCCTGCTGCTGGGGCGGCTTGCCCAGGCGGACGACATCCTGTTCGGCGTGACGGTGGCCGGGCGTCCGCTCGAACTGGAGGGGATCCAGGAGACCGTTGGTCTGTTCATCAACACGATTCCACTGCGCGTGGCGCTGCCCTCGCCACAAACGTCGATTCTCGACTGGCTGCATGAGTTGCTGGCGAAGAACCTGGAGATGCGCCAATACGAGCACCTGCCGCTGGTGGATATCCAGGCAATGGGCGAAGTGCCGCGTGGTCGTAGCCTGTTCGACAGCCTCTTCGTGTTCGAGAACGCGCCGATAGATGCGGGCCTGGCCGTTAAAGGCCGGGATTTCCAGGTGGCGGTCAAGGGCAACCGCACGCATACCAACTATCCCTTGACCGTGGTTGTCGTGCCCGGCGAGGAACTGAAGCTGCAGTTGTCCTACGATGCGCGCAAATTCGACGGTTCCGATGTCGAGCGCCTGCTGGCCGGCTTCCGTCAGCTGCTTCTGCAGATCATCGCCAAGCCCGACGCGGCTTGTCATGAGTTGGAGGTGTTGCCGGCGGATGAGAGAAAGACGCAACTGGCGCAATGCCGGGGGCCGTCGGTCGCTTATCCCTTCGCGCGCGGCTATATCGACCTGTTTCGCGACCAGGTACACCAGCAGCCACACCGGGTCGCCGTGCGCCACCTGGGAGAAACGCTCACCTATGAAGAACTCGACGACCTCTCGAATCGTATCGCCCAGGCGCTGCGGCAAGCCGGCGTGAAGAAGGATGATGTCGTGGCGCTGCATGCCGAACGCGGCCTGGCGTTGCCGAGCATGATCCTGGGCACGTTCAAGGCCGGTGGGGCGTACCTGGCGCTGGATCACCGGCTTCCGGACCCTCGCATCGCCGCGATGCTGGCGTCCAGCCATGCATCGGTTCTGGTTGCCACTGCTGAGCAAACATCGCGTCTCGAAGCTGTACTTGAATCCATGCCCAGCCCACCGAGGATGCTCGTGTTCGAGGAGCTCGCCGCGGCGGAAGATCCGCAGGGCGATGTCGCCATCCCGGTGCACCCCGATCAGGCCGCCTACGTCATCTATACCTCAGGTTCGACCGGTGAACCCAAGGGCGTGGTGGTCAGCCAGCGTGGCATGCTCAACAACCAATTGAGCAAGATTCCCTATCTGGATCTGTCGCCCCGCGATGTCATCGCGCAAACGGCCGCGCTGAGTTTCGATATCTCCGTCTGGCAATCGCTGGCGGGCCTGCTGTGTGGTGCCTGTATCGAGATCGTCCCCGACGAGGTCGCGCGTGACCCGGGGGCACTGCTCGATTACGTTCGCGACAACGGCATCACGGTGCTGCAAAGCGTGCCCGCACTGATCCAGAGCCTATTGGCCGCTTCCCCGGCCGAGCTACCGGCGCTGCGTTGGATGCTGCCCACCGGCGAAGCCTCCACGTCCGATTTGGCACGCCAATGGTTCGCGCGCTATCCGTCGATCCCGCTGGTCAATGCCTACGGTCCCGCCGAGTGTGCCGATGACGTGTCGCTGCACCTGCTGCGTGCCGACGATGATGAGCGTGCGCCCGTGGTACCGATCGGCAAGCCGACCGACAACACCCGACTTCTGGTCCTGGATGATCACCTGAATCCGTTGCCCAGCGGCGTGTGCGGCGAGCTGTATGTCGCCGGCGTGGGCGTCGGGCGGGGCTACCTGAACCGGCCGGGCCTGACGGCGGAACGTTTCGTGCCCAATCCGCATGCCGACGCGCCCGGGGAGCGACTCTACCGGACGGGCGATCTGGCCCGCCATCGCGCCGACGGCGTGCTGGAGTACGCCGGTCGTGTCGACCAGCAGGTCAAGATCCGGGGCCAGCGCCTTGAGCTGGGCGAGATCGAGTCCCGGCTGGCGGAGGTCGAAGAAGTCCGCGATGCGGTGGTGGTGACCCAGGACGGGCCGGGCGGTGCCCGGTTGGTGGCGTATGTCGTGGCCCAGCCGCATGGCGCGATCGACACGGCTGCACTGCGTGAGCGCCTGGGACAACAACTGCCCGACTATATGGTGCCGAGTGTGATGGTGACGCTCGATGCCTTGCCGTTGACGCCCAATGGCAAGGTGGACCGCAAGGCGCTGCCGGCACCGGAATTCGGCAGTGGAGAGGCGTATGTCGCCCCGCAAGGCGAAGTGGAGGCAGCGCTGGCGGCGATCTGGTCGGAGGTGTTGGGCATCGAGCGCGTGGGACGCCACGACAACTTCTTCGAACTGGGTGGGCATTCGCTTCTGGCACTTGGTGTGCTCGAGCGCCTGCGTGCCCGGGGCCTGGAGGCGCAAGTTCGAACCCTGTTTCAGTGGCCCGAACTGGCGGCCTTCGCCAAGGCGCTGTCTCAGGCACCGGAGCGGCAGCAACTCGTCGTACCGCCCAATCGGATTCCGGAAAACTGCCAGTCGATCCAGCCGGAGATGCTGACGCTGATCGACCTGGATATCGAGGAAATCGACCGGATAGAAGACGTGGTACCAGGCGGGGCGTCCAATATCCAGGATATCTACCCACTGGCACCGTTGCAGGAGGGCATCCTTTTCCATCACCGGCTGCAGCAAGTGGGCGACACTTATGTCCTTCCATGCTTGCTTGGCTTCGGTAGTCGGGAACAGCTCGAACGGTTCATTGCCGGTTTCAACCAGCTGATTGCCCGTCATGACATCCTGCGCACTGCGGTCTTGTGGGAAGGGCTCCACGAGCCGGTGCAAGTGGTGTATCGACACGCCTTGCTGGAGATCGAGTGGCTGGAACGGGAAGAAGCCGATGCCTCGAGCAACGTGGCCGAACGACTGAATGCCCATGTGGATCCTGCGCAGTACCGCATCGATGTACGCCAGGCGCCGATGGTCCGGGCGATTGCGGCACAAGACGCCGAGCAAGGGCGCTGGTTGTTGCAACTTCCCAGCCACCACCTGGTGCTGGATCACACCACCCTCGAGCTGCTGGTGGAGGAGATCGCCCTCATCCAGCAAGGACGAGAGGGCGAGTTGCCCAAACCGCTTCCATTCCGAAACTTCGTGGCGCAGGCAAGGTTGGGCGTAAGCCCGGCAGAGCACGAAGCCTTCTTTAGAGAACGGCTGGGTGACGTGGAGGAGCCCACTGCTCCGTTCGGTCTGCTGGACGTACGCGGCGATGGCAGCGACATAGAGGAAGTGCGCATGCCGCTGGAGGCCGAGTTGGCTCAGCAAGTGCGACAGCAGGCACAGCGCCATGGCGTGAGCACGGCCAGCCTGTTCCATCTGGCATGGGCCCTGGTGCTGAGCAAGACGACGGGCCGGGACGATGTGGTGTTCGGCACCCTGCTGTTCGGGCGCATGCAAGGCGCCGAGGGTGCCGAAAGGGCGCTGGGGATGTTCATCAACACCTTACCTGTCCGCATCGGACTGGGCGTGAAAGGTGTGGCCGATTGCCTGCGTCAGACGCATGACGTGGTGACCGAACTGTTGCACCACGAGCATGCGAGCCTCGCCCTGGCGCAACGCTGTAGCGGACTGCCTGGGGGAACTCCACTGTTCTCGACCTTGCTGAACTATCGTTACAGTGCTCCTCAGCAGGAAGCTTCCACAAGGCGGGCGTGGGAAGGAATGGAGGTATTGGGTAATCGTGGTCGTACCAATTACCCGATCGTGATGTCAGTAGATGACATGCGGAGTGGATTCCAACTGGTGGGGCAGGCCAGCAATTCAGTCGGCGCACGGCGGCTGTGCGATTACATGAGCGCTGCCGTTGCCGGCATCGTGGCCAGCCTGCAATCGGCTCCGCAGCAGGCACTGAGCGAAATTGCTCTGCTCAGCGAAGCCGAACGTCGCCAGCTTGTTGACTGGGGGCTCAATCACCAGCGCAATCCAGGTACCGACCCCGTGCATCGCCTGTTCGAGCGCCAGGTGGCGACGAGCCCAGACGTTAGGGCAGTGGTTTTCGAAGAGCAGACACTAAGCTACGCCGAACTCAATACTCGCGCCAACCAGTTGGCCCACCATCTGATCGGCCTGGGTGTAAAACCCGAGACACGGGTGGGCATCGCCATGGAGCGTTCCATCGAGATGATGGTGGGGCTTCTGGCGATCCTTAAGGCTGGTGGCGCCTACGTGCCGCTGGATACTGACTATCCGTCCGAGCGGCTGGCTTATATTGTCGAAGACAGTGGCATCGCGCTGCTGCTCACCCAGCAGTATCTGCGTGAAGCACTACCGTCGACTGAAGGCCTGAGTGTCATCGAGCTGGATCGTCTGGAAGTCGTGCACCATGCATCAACCAATCCAGAAGTGGAACTGCATGGTGAACACCTCGCCTACGTGATTTTTACCTCCGGCTCCACCGGGCGGCCCAAGGGCGCCGCTATCCGTCATGAGGCCTTGACCAACTGCATGGTGTGGATGCAGGAGACCTACCGGCTTACCGATACCGATGCCGTACTGCACAAAGCGCCGTTCGGGTTCGACGTTTCGGTATGGGAAATTTTCTGGCCACTGAGTGTCGGGGCTCGTCTGGTAATCGCCCAGCCAGGCGACCATCGAGATCCCGAGCGCATCATCGAGCTGGTCCAGCGCCACGGCGTCACCACGCTCAATTTCGTGCCCTCAATGCTGAAGGCGTTCCTGGCCTATCCCGATGTCAAGACCAGGACGCGGCTCAAGCACATCATGTGTGGTGGGGAAGCGGTCCCGGCCATACTTCAGCAGGAAGTGCAGGAACGTCTCGACGGGGCGAACCTGCACGACCTGTATGGACCGACGGAAACCACAATCCATGTGACTTCCTGGTGGTGTCATGACGAGGCTCAGCGACAAATTCCCATTGGGCGACCGATTACCGGTACCCGCACCTATGTAATGGATGGCGAGCTCAACCTGGTGCCACCGGGTGTGGTGGGGGAATTGTACTTGGGCGGAGTAAGTCTGGCGCGAGGATATCTGAATCGTAGCGATTTAACTGCGGAACGTTTTGTCGCCGACCCGTTTGCAGCCGGAGAACGTCTCTACCGTACCGGCGACCTGGTGCGCTGGCGGGAGGATGGCCAGCTCGAGTACCTGGGACGCCTCGACCATCAGGTGAAGATCCGTGGGCTGCGCATCGAGCTTGGCGAGATCGAAGCAGAACTGCTCTCCCAGTCAGAGGTTCGCGAGGCAGTAGTGGTGGCCCAGGAGGGACCGGGCAGTGCACGGCTAGTGGCTTACGTCGTTCCCGAAGCATGCGCTGAACTCGACACCGCCTCGCTGCGCGAGCGACTGGGCCGACACCTGCCAGATTACATGGTGCCGGCAGTCGTGGTGACACTGGAAGCGTTGCCGCTGAATGCCAACGGCAAAGTGGATCGCAAGACGTTGCCTAAGCCTCACCTAGAAGAAGTCCGAGATTACGTGCCACCCTCCACACCAGAGGCACGCCAACTCGCCGCGATTTGGCAAGAAGTGCTGGGTGTAGAGCGAGTCGGAGAAACCGATAACTTCTTTGAGCTGGGTGGAGACTCGCTGCTGAGCCTGAAAGTGTTGAGCCATGCGCAGGCTCTGCAGGAAACCAAGCTCGACTTCAAGTTACGCGATTTGATGCAGAAGCCGACCATTGCCCACCTGTTGGGCATGAGTAGACATACAGAGGCCTTGCATGAAGGAACTGTCATGCTCAATGGCGAATGTCATGAACAGCCGCCGCTGTTCTGTCTCCATGCCGTTATGGGAACGGTTTTCGACTACCAGGCGTTGGCCCGACGTCTGCAAGGTAAATGCACTGTGTACGGGTTGCCTTGCCGAATGCTGACCGATCCGCAGCATCTAGACATTTCGCTGGAAGCAATGGCCGATGCCTATGCAGGGACGATCCGTCGCTTGCAGCCCGTTGGTCCCTATCGGTTGCTGGGTTGGTCCCTAGGTGGAACATTGGCGGCCATGGTCGCTGCACGTCTTGAGGAGCAGGGCCAAGGGGTGAGTTTGCTTGCATTGGTGGACCCCTATGTCCCGGGGGCAGGGCGGCGAGTCGAGGACGGCTGGCTACGAGATTTTGCCGGCTTCGTATCGGTGATATTGCCGGGAGTCTCACTCGAGATGCTGGAACGCGATGATGAAGAGCGGAGCGAGGAACCGAGTGTAGAGGAACTTGCGACTAAGCTGAAGAAGCTGCTGACATCGTATGAGGCGAACGGACGGGAGGGTTATGCAGCATTGGGTAGTGAGGAACTGGCCAGGATCTTCTATGTGGCTCGCCACCTGAAGCGGCTCTCTCTGCAGACCGATACCTTACCGAAGTTGTGCTGCGAAGCGGACTGCTGGTGGGAGGCGGGACGGCCGCAAGTGGAGCAAGGGGCACTGACGAACCAGTTGGACCGTATGCCGAGGCGCTCCATTGAGACCTCCAAGGATCATTTTTCCATCATTACTGATGACGACTTGCTATCCCAGATAGAAGAGCAGTTGTTAGAAAGTAGTGAGTGCCATCCGCACACACATGAGACTGTACTGCCGGTGCCATGAATCCAAACCCTTCGTAAGCAGGAGTTATTGAGCATGGAAAGTGCGCCAGACTTATCTGGCGCACTTTATTTTTCAATGAATATTGAAAAAGGTGGAGTTCTTGAATTTTTCTGAAGGTATGGGATCGTAAAGGAAGTGGAAAGAGCTTTAGCGATGGAGGAAAGGGCAGCTGGCAGCCGAAGGTGGGTGTGCGGCTTAGTTTTCAATGAAAGCGTTAACCAAAGATTCTGCAAAAAACGTGGCAGAAGGAATAGCACCAAATACCCAAAATTCAGCATTCAGCATGGTGATGTTGTTTTTCTGTACACTAGGTAAAAGATTCCACAGTTCGCTACTCATCACATTTTCCTGTATGATTCTTTTACTCTGTAAGTGAGAGGTGTCGATGATGACAAAATGCACGTCATGATTGAATAGTTCGCTAATACTGATGGTGGCAAAGCCCCACCGGTTGGAGGGGCCGCTCCAGGCATTATATAATCCAAGCCGATCGAGAACGGCTCCTGGAAGGCTGTTATCTCCGTAAACCCTGACATGCTTCTCGTCAAGAAGTTGTATCACCAGTAAGGTTTCTGGAAAGAGTGAAGTTGAGACTTGCAGTCCGTCCATCAAGTTTTCCGCTTCAGAGATAAATTGGTCGGCTTCTTGCTCCCGGTTTATGTGAGATCCAATTTCCTTGGTGAAGGTTGTCATGCCTTCCCAGTTGTTCATGGAGCTAGGGTTGTAAGGGGATAGTTGCGCTACGGGAGCTAGTATCGAAAGATCATTCGCCAAGTGGGAATATTGTAGCGGTGCGAGTATTGAAAATAGATTTAATGAGGAAATTAATTCCTTGTTGGGGTTGGGGTTGGCACCTATGTCCACGAGATTTGATGGCGTTGAATTGTTTCCAGTCCAGCTCTTGTAATTATCGACACTCCCCATAGCGATTGGCAGGTCTGCAATATCGAAAAGAGTCTCTGCAATCGCGAAGTCAAGGGCCAATATGTAGCCTTCATCGCTGGCTTGCTGTCCAAGTGCAGACGAAGAGGCGAATGAGATGGCGGCTGCCAGGGCAAGCAGCTCGCTTTTTTTTCTCAAGGCCAACACGAGTCCATGAAACATCTTTAATGCCTGTTGCCAATTTTCTATATTGTATGAGTAACTAAGGTGAAAGGCCAGTGCGAAAGACTCCCTCACCTGCCTTGCTGCTCAGTATTGATAGCGCATCGTTAGCATAAAGTTGCGTGGCGCACCATAGTAATTGTTGCGAGTATTGGCCCTCAATGTATCAAAGTACTTCTTGTCTGTCAGGTTTTCGCCTGTCAGGGAGAAATCAAGGTTACGATTGAACCTATAGCCGATCAGGCCGGAGAGTGTCGTGTACCCACCTTGTTGCCAACGCGTATCCATGGCTTCTGCATAGATGCTGCTGGAATAGTTGAGGCCGGCCCCGATTCGCCATCCCTGATCAGGGTTGTCGGAGAAGCGATAGCGCGTCCACAACTTAAAGTCATGCTTTGGAGTGTCGGTGGAAAATGGTTGACCTTCCTGGTTCGGGTCGTTGACATATTCTGTCTTGGTATAAGCATAGCCTGCCGAAATATCCCAGCGAGGCAAGGGGCTCCCGGTAACTTCAACCTCGAAGCCTTCACTCTCGGCTTCTCCCTCGGCAACCGAGAAGCCTGGGTTGGCTAGATCAGCAACGCTGCGGTTCTGATCGGTAATCTGGAAAACTGCGGCATGCCAGTTCAATGCCCCATTCAAGTGCTCGCCTTTCAGCCCCAGCTCGAGCTGCTTGCCACTGCGTGGCTCGAGGAAGTCGCCCTCAACAGTTTGTGAACTTTGCGGCTGGAAGATCTCGGTGTAGCTGGCATAAGTCGAGACTTGGCCGTTGATATCATATATCAAGCCCGCATAGGGCGTGAACTCGCTGTCAATTGAGAAGTTATTGGAAGAATCCAGTCGGTCCTGAGTTTCCCACCAGCTGACACGACCGCCCGCGATCAGCGTGGAATTATCAAGAATGGAAAGATTTAGCTGGCTGTAGAGGCTGGATTCTTCCGTCTTAATGCTCCTTGTTTCGTTAATGTCGAATGTGGGCTTCGGCGTATGGGGGTCGGGGTTGGTCAGGTTGCGTTGTATAAATTGCGGGTCACCAGATCCCCAGATGGTTTGTTCTTCGGTCACTCTGTGACTGGCGCCTATCATCAAGTTATGGGAGTTGCCAAAAAGCTCGAATGGCGTGGAAAGTGTTGCGTCGTAAAAACTGTCTTCACGCGGGTTAAGTTGACGCCATTGCCAAATATTGATGTCATCCATGTTGGATGCAGGAATACTGACGCCCGCAGTGCTTTGTTGAGTGTCAGATTCTCGTTCAATATGATTTGCACTGAAGCGCAAGCTGCCACCATTTGCCAACTGATGCTCTAGTTCGGCAAAGTATCTCTCAATACTTTCATCCTTAATGTCCCAAAGCGAACCGTGGTACGTGGATCGGTCGATATTCAGCAATCGACCTCCGGCAAGCTGCGGTAGGCCATAGTTAGGCCTGGAGGCGCCGGACTGGCTCATGATACCGGCGGACAGGGTGGTGTTGGGAGTGACATCGTACTCTAGGGTGCCATAGCCTACAGTATTTTCGATATAGACATGATCGATGAAATGGTCTCGGTCATCGTATACGCCGACGAAGCGACCACGGAGTCTGCCGGACTTGTCCAGCGCACCAGTAACGTCGATCTCGCCGCGATAGGTGTTCCAAGAGCCATAAGTCAGGGCTGTTTCAAAACCGAACTCCTTTTGGGCACGCTTGCGCACCATATTGACGGTACCACTGGGTTCGCCAGAACCTTGTATCAGTCCTGCCGGGCCGCGCAGGACTTCTACACGATCCATGACAGCTGTATCGAACATGGTATCGGTTACGCCGATCGCGCTGTCGATCGGGCTGCCATCCAGTAGCAGGGTATCGATTTCGTACCCGCGCGACCGGAATGTGGAAGCTGTGGGGCCAAAGCTCCGCCTGGTGATGCCGGTGGTTTGGGTCAGGACATCATCGAGCGTCGTCATGTTCTGGTCGTTCATGCGCTCGCGGGTGATAACGCTGACGGATTGCGGCGTTTCCCTGAGTGACTGCTCCCGTTTGCCGATGGTAACCCGGTTCGAGGTATATGAACCGGTGTCTGCGGTGGTGGCGTCATGAACATGCTCACCCGTTACCGTGAGGGTGGGAAGGGTATTGTCATCACTATCACTATCACTATCACTGTCCTGGGCCAGTGTGATGGTGGGAGAACTACAGGCGACGGCTATGGCTGTGGCCAATAAACTTCTGCGGGTGGGTAGGTAGGTCATGGTGAATTTCTCTGGGGTTCCGTTTGATGATGCCTGATCTTAAATAGAATTGTTATTATTTGTATTTAGTATCATTGATGAGGCGCCCATATGCAACCGGAGGTACTCATGCCGAGTCAGGCTGCGCCGTGCTGGCATGAGATGACGGATGTCGGGATGCAAGATGGGAAGCCTTGGATAGAGCTACCGACGCAGGCCGCTCAGGCCGGAGTGGCGATGGCTGCATGCATGGCTATCTAGTTCGTGCTTAATGCGCTTTCTGCCTGAGCACTGGAGTAGCTTTCTCCCGCTGCCGGGAGCGTGGCGTCGAGCACTTCGCAGATCTCCTGGGTGCGTGACGCCAAGATCGACAGCAGCGTATCGCTTAGGCCGTGGGTGGGCTCGCAGCATCCCTGCAGGAAAATTGCCGGCTTGAAGTGGGGTGGGGTGAATACGCGGTAGTGACGATCGACGGCGAAGTCGCCTAGGTGGGGCTTGAGCGGGTCGAGCAGCGTCTCGTGCACGTCGCGCCGGTAGCCCGTGGCCAGCACGACGGCGTCGAAGTTGGCCGTGTCCGTGGCGCCGCTATCCAGTTCGGTGATGTCCAGTCGCACGCCGTCCGCCGTCGATTCGGCGTGGGTGACCTCATGGCGGCGGCGGAAGCGATGGCGCGTCTCGCCGGTGACCTTCTGCTGGTAGAACACGTTGTAGATCTGCTCGATCAGCGCCAGGTCGGGCGCTGAGTAGTTGGTGCTCTTGTACTCCTGCATCAGCGCCTGGCGCTGGCCGGTGGGGTTGTTGAACACATAGTCGGTGTACTCGGGGTTGAAGATTTCATTGACGAAGGGGCTGTCATCGGAGGGTTTGAATGCCCAGGCCCGGGTGATGAGGTCGACCTCGATGCCGGGGCGATTGTGGAGGTCGAGGAAGATCTCGGCAGCGCTCTGCCCGGCACCGACCACGGCGATGCGTCGCGGCGACTTTTGCCGCGCCAGCTCCCTGAGGTAGTGGCTGGAGTGGAAGACCCTGGGATCGTCGTAGAGCCCGGCAAAACAGGGCGGAACATTGGGTGCGCCGCCAACGCCGATCACCAGGGAGCGCGTCAGGCGCTCGTGGTGGTTGCCGTTGGCGTCTCGCGAGCAGACGCGTAGCAGCGTGATGTCATCATTCTCGCCGTGGGGCAGCACTTCGACGACCTCTTCGCCATAGCTGCAGCGTTCCTCGAAGTGCGATGCCACCCAGGACAGGTAGTCGTTGAACTCGTGGCGGCTGGGGAAGAACGTCTGCAGGTTGATGAAGTCCTGCAGTCGGCCTTTGGCATGCAGGTAGTTCAAGAAGGTGTAGTGGCTGGAGGGTGCGCGAGGGGTGACCAGATCCTTGAGGAAGGAGATCTGCATATGGGCGTGGTCGAGCATCATGTCCGGGTGCCAGGCGAAGGCGGGCTGACGTTCGATGAAGAAGGCATCTCGCGCCTGCCCCCTTTGGTCCTGCTCTTCGAGGGCGATGGCCAGGGCGATGTTGGAGGGGCCGAAGCCGATACCGATCAGGTCGTGAATACGCATGTGAATCCTCGTGGGTGTCGTGGTTATCGAGAGAAGCGCGGGTCGGGTCTGGGGGCCGAGCCGGGGTGAGGTGGCTGGGGAATCCAGCTGCGCTCGTTGAAGAAGTGCTCGCGTAGCTGCATGCCGAGCATGGCCCGCTTATGCGGGAAGTCGAATGCCTTGAGGTGGGCGTAACCGCAGCGCGCCAGGTTGTAGAGCATCTTGGCGTTGTCTACGCGAGGCTCGATAACCAGGCGCTGGGTGCGGCAGTCGTCCAGAAACAGGTAGTGAGAGATGGAAGGCAGCCAGGCGGCGACGTAGGGCGTGCCGCGGAAGGCGGCTTCGCCGATCAGCAGGTGCCAGCCGCGGTCGAAGTCATCGGCATCGTAGTAGGCACCGAGGCGGTCCTCCTTGGCCCAGTAAGCCTCGAAGTAGCCGAAGGGCTGGTCATCGAAGCAAGCGATCAGCGGCAGGGCGTTGGGATGGCCCAGGGTCGCTTCCAGGCGGTGGCGATGTTGGGCCAGGTCGCCCTGTTCCTCCCAGAAGTGGGCTACCACCGGATCGTTCATCCAGCGGCTGAAGCACTCGAGGTCGCGTTCCAGGTCGAGGACGCGAAAGCTCAGGGTAGCCTTCAACCAGGGAATATAGCGCCGGTAGACGGTGCCCTCGGGCTTGGGCGGGCGGCGCGGATGGCGTCGACCATCGCTCGAGATCGGCTGCTGCGGATAGGGTAGTGACTTGGGGGAGGGAAGCCACAGGTCAGGCTGTTGCCAGAACAGCTCGGCGGGCACCCAGGGCACTCCCTCACTATCGTCCACCACGATGCCGGTATGGCGCAGCGATGGGTACATGGCCTCCGGCACCTGCAGCTGCAATGTCTGGCTGTCGGGATGCAAGGCAAAGGCGGTCTCGATGGCCGCGAGGGTGGCAGCGTGTGGTGGGGCGCTGCTGGTAGGCCAGGTGAGCGCCAGCCGGCCGGCGTTTTTGTCCAGGCGCCAGGTGGCGCTGTGACGGTCGCTCTCGACATGCAGGCGATGGGCTTCGGCATCGTGGTCGACCCGATGCGGTACGCCATGGGGGTAGGAGACGAACTCGTTGGCTGCCGTACGTTGCGGCGTGGCATGCGGTTCTGCTTGAACGGTGGTAGACACTGCTGGGCTCCTGTCAGGGGCTCGCGAAGGCAAGTGGCCTGCTCACCTTGATGACGAATGAGAATGCGCCTTGTTTAATTTTTGTCGTCGGTCGATAACTTTCCGGGGTGTCGCTCGTCAGCTAAATAGGTCTCCCGTTCGAGTGAGGTCGCTGTGCTCTCCTTTCTGATTCGTCGTTCCCTCGCCTTGATGCTGGCCGCAACCCTGGCCAGCGTAGGGGCGGGGTTATGCAGCGTGTTGTTGATCGCGCAGATCAACGCTGCCTTGACCAGCGATGCAGAAAGCCGCGCCGGTATCGCCTGGCTCTTTGCCGCCGTGGCGGTGGCATTGATGCTGAGCCGCATGTCGTCTGTAGTGCTGTTCGAACGCCTGGGGTAGCACGCCCTGGCGGAGTTGCGCGCTACTGGTGGTGGCTATTGGGAGGAGCTGGTCTTCGACGAGTGGGCTGCGGACCAAGATCTGCTATTCAAGGAAGTGATCTCCCACGACGACCGCTATTTCCCTGGCTGGCGCGGTTGGAGAGCGGCAAACATGATCACATTTTTCATTTTAATTGGAGTGGTTGTTTAGTTGTAGGCAGGGGGCTTAGCCCCCTGCCTATGTTTTAGCATTAGGGCTTCATCAGAACTCGAAGCGAATACCGCCAAAGAATGTTCTGGGGTTGCCGACGCTGATCCGAGTGTTACCACCGGACGCAACGATATACTCCTCATCGGTGACGTTCTTGACGCCTAGGTCGAAGCGCAGGCGGTTGCCATTTCCGACCGGTAGGTAGTACCAGAGGCCGGTGTCGAGAATGGTATAGTCGCCAAGTTCGAAGGAGTGTGTATTGTCCCCATAGCGGTTGCTGGCATAGGTGATACCGCTGCCTATTCCCAGCCCCCTGAGGGCGCTTTCTGGGTTCTGGAATTCGTAACTTGCCCACAGACTGGCGGTAGTCTTCGGCACGTTACGCGGGCGGTTGCCATCCGTTGCGTCATTGTCGCTATCTATCTCGGCATCCAGTACGCCGACCCCACCACGCACGTTGAAGCCATCGATCGGATTGGCGGCCACCGAAACCTCCGCGCCCTTGGAAGTGATGCCACCCGTTGGCACAGGCTCTCCGTTGACGAACTCGACGACATTGTCTTCACGAATATCAAAGATGGCTCCAGTGATGAAATAGCGGTTGTCAGCTGATCTCCATTTCATCCCTGCTTCAACTTGCCGGCCCTCGCTGGGATTCTGCTCAATGACCCGTTGATCGCCAAAAAAGATATTCTGGGGTTCGAAGGTATCGGCATAGCTGATATAAAGGTTCAAGCCCGGGGTCGTTTCCCACACCAGTCCGAGTCCCTTGGTCAGCTTGTTCATTCTTCCCGAATCCAGTTCGGTAGTTTCCCCTGTCAGCAGGTTTTCATTGTGGTAATCATTGCTAAATGTTTCGTATCTGAGGCCTAGATCAAGGGTAAGAGTATCGGTTAGCGAGAACTCGGTAGCGGAAAACACACCATAGGACTTAAGTGAAGCATCGAAGTGCTGGGCACGGCTGGGTGTGTCAATATCGTTTACTAGTGAGAATGAGTCAGGGTTGCTGACTGTTCCGCCTGCCTGGATATTGCCGGAAAAATTTTTCCACTCCTGATTGTATTCACGATATTCGACACCCGTTGCCAGCCGCATTGGCATGGCTGTGTCGATCTCGCCAATGAGCTGGGAGCGGGCGAATCTATGTACTATTTCCTGATCTTGGTTGCTTAGCACTCTCCTGGCCAATACGCCATCAGAGCCGACAGCAGCAACTTCGGCGCGGATATCTTCGTTGTCTTCACGACTGTAGAAGAGCTTGTTTTCGATCTCCCAAGCCGGGTTGACCAGTGGGATGGTGACATTGAGTTCGACAAGGTGGGCTTTGGAGTCGCGCTCGTTGGGGATATTGGCATCGTAGCGGGTATCGAAGGGAACGTCGGCAATCTCGCGTCTCGAATCTCCCGTTGGCACCGTAATCAGCCCTCTGTCGATGTCGCGGCGATCCCGAGTGTATTCATGGTTGACGCCGATACGCACGCCTGAGTCGCCCTGCCAGAGCAACGAAGACGACAGGAACTGCCGGTCGACCGTGGTATCGCGGAAGGTATCGCTATCCTCGGCGGCACCCGTTATCCGGTAGGCCAAGTTTTGACTGTTTCCGACCGGACCGGTGAGATCGAATACGCCACGGCGCTGTCCGTGCTCGTCGAAGGTCGTCGATACGGAATGTTCTCGCTGGAACTGCGGCTGCTTGGTTTCGATATTGACGATGCCACCTGGAGACATCCTCCCGATATCCGCAACCGGCCCCTTGATGATCTGGACATTGTCGATCGTGGCGGGATCCACACGACTGGCATTACCCGATGGAACGCCATTGCGGTAGATATTGTCGTTGCGATTGAAGCCGCGGATCAAAGTATGCTCGCGGCTACCGCCATAACCGTCGCCAACGACCATATTGGGCGATAGCCGAAAAGCATCCGCCATTTCCCGTGCCTGCTGGTCGAGCAGGAACTGCTCGGGAATGACGTCGATGGTGCGTGGTACTTCGGCAATGTCCTTGGGAATGCGCAGTGCCGTGTCGGCGTACCGGCCTTCATAGCGGGACGGGAGGGTGCCGTAAATAGTTACAGTGTCGAGCTGCTGGCCTGTCTCTGCGTCATCCGCGGAGGCATTCTGCGCTAGAGCGATAGAGGGGAATGGTGCCAGCACGGTGCCGCAGGTGGCAGCGATGGCAATGGTCAGAAGGGGCCTGCGTAAAGGGGGTTGATGCATTTTTGGTCTCCAATGTTGTCATGGCAGGGGCAGTTTTCTCCCGGGCTAATCGTAATAATAATTGTTATCATAAATGTGCAATATGTGACTGGATGGAAACACCCTAGTGACTGGCTGCCAGGGATAGTCTTGCAGTGCTTGGTATCCAGGCTGGCTAATGGTTCATGAGGTGTAAGTGGCCCCCTTCCTCTTGCGGAACTCGGGGGAGAGAGGGCAGAGGCCGCAGTAACCCTTCCCTGGCAGGCGGTAAACGAGACAGCAATGCCGGTGCAGGCGTACCGGCACTTCTCCTGCTTCGGTGATCCGGGTAGCGTGGCGCTTGTGGCTGAACATCGGGTTGCGCTGGCCGCCTGGCCATGTTTTCCGTTCCAGTAGGTATTCCTTGTCGCTGGCAGCTCGTTGGGCGGTCTCGGGAGGGTATTCCGTCAATTGCTGTGACAGGATGAGAATGGATTCCAGGCGCCGGGAGACGTTTCCCCACAGGAGTTTGGTCGGCACACGTGTGCGCGTGGAGAGATAGTCAATCAGCGGTTCCAGATGCTCCTGGAGCAGTGGGGCATAGCGTCGCTGGGTATCGAGACCGGCAATGCTCTCGCCGAGATGCGGAATGACGAAGGCTACCGGTTCTGCATCGTCGTCCAATATCACCGAAATGTCCTTAGGGCCGACGGGAAATCCATGTTCCAGTACGGACGCGGCCACAGCGACGGGGGGGACCAGCAGGGTGACGTATTTCAGCAACCAGACCACTGCTACGGGACGCAAGTCGTCGCAACCGACGAAACGAGCCCGCCTTATCAGGATGTCATCGATCTCCCGAGGTTGGTCGAGCAGGTCGGCAAGTCGGTATGCATGGCTTCCTGCGGTCTTGCTGCAGATCAGTGCTTCACCATGGTGAGCCCACTCGCCCTGGAAGACAGGGGTCAGTAGTTCGATCATGTGGCAGTGTCGCGTCGGCAGTTGATGGAGGTCTGCTTTGGAGTGCACGCAGAGCCTTGTGTCTCTCCGGGCTTGTTGATTAGCTACCAGCAGGCCTTGGCATCAGGGTGAGCATCCGCAGAGCCTGAGGCGCTACAGCCTGGGACTTAGATTATGCCCCCTGATGCCTACTATCTCGATAGCTTGAATGGTATCCAAGCCCCTCCCCAATCGGAGTGAGGCTGCACGAACAAGGAAAGGCGACGAGACATGGCAGTGATCGGTATCGACGTCAGTAAGCAGAAGCTCGACTGCGCCTGGCTACGCGATGAGGCGACTGGAAAGGTCAAGACGCGTGTATTCGGCAATCGGCGGCAGGACTTTCCACACCTGCTGGAATGGCTTGAGCACCAAACCGGTGAGCCATTGGACCAGTTGCACGTTGTGATGGAAGCCACCGGCATCTATCACGAAACGCTCGCCTATTGGCTGCATGCTGCCGGCATCCAGGTTTATGTCCTCAACCCCGCCCAGGTGCGTGACTTCTCCCGTAGCCTGGGAGTACGCGGCAAAACAGATAAGAAGGACAGTGTGGTGCTGGCACGCTATGGCGCGACGCAACGACCTGATGCGTGGCAGCCGGAGCCTGAGG
>NZ_JABFTV010000005.1 GCF_021404405.1 Billgrantia aerodenitrificans | reverse complement strand
GGGTGAAAGAGCTACGCCGGGTCTGCACACGGTACGACAAGTTGGCCAGTAGCTTCAGGGCCATGGTATGTCTGGCGTGCATAGACCGTTGTCTGCGAGCAGACTTTTCGGACAAAGCCTAGCTTGTGGCCGTTGGGCAGGCTGCGCTTGATTGGCCAGGACTTCGCCTTGCCGTGATGCAGAAAAGCGATTTCCGCACGTTTGGGTAAAGCGCTTAGCATTTCCCGCAGGGTTTGCATGAAGCCTTCGCTGGGTTGAGCGTCGTCCTCGAGTATGATGACTTCTTCCAGGCCCTGTTCCACCATGCGCTCGTAGAGCTGGATATGGCTTATCGCGCAGCCTATCTCCCCTTTGTTGAGACCGTGCCCCCATTCCTTTTCGGCATAGTTTTGGTCCACGCTGGCCAGGGTTTCGTCGTTCAATTCCGCCCCGTTCACGGCATCGTGAAATTCGAAGGGCAGCCCTATCTCGTCGAAGGTGGCCTGGATTCGCGCTCTGCGTGATGAGCCGGGTAGGGAGATGACGATAACGGGAGGAAGTGACGACATGGTGTGCTACCCTCAATCCTTCGAAATTGGCCAGCCTAGCGGAATGCCGCTTGCTATACCAGCGGTGCAGCCGGCTTGTGACAGGAACGGGAATGAAAAAGTATTTGCATGCTTTCCGGGCGAAACGGGACGACTGGCGTATCGCGCTCTCTCGTTGGCGTTACGATCGTTGCAGACCTGAGGTTGAGCGTGTATCGGACTTGAAGCGGATCGTTTTTCTGCGCTGGGATGCGAAATGGGGCGATTCCATCATTTTCTCCCTGGTCGTGCCCGAGCTGCGCAAGCTAGGTGAGGGGGTGTCGGTCGAGGTGATCGCCACGCCCGAGATGGCGCCGCTGTTCACCGAACAGTTGGGTGTCGATCGTGTGCATGTCATACCCAAGCGCCCTTCGGGCGGTAAGATCCGCCGTTTGGCGGCCTCGCTCGGCGAGGTGGACTTGCTCGTGCACTTCAGTGAGTTGGCCAAGGCGCGCGACATTTGCCTGCTGGGCTCCGTCAAGGCGCGCCATGTTGCCAGCCTGGACGACTCCGTGGGCCTGGTGGACATCAAGCTGGGCCAGGCCACGCGGGGGCTGCACATGGAGGAGCGCTACTGTGAGCTGTTGAAGCGCTGCGGTATCGCCACACCAGAGAAGCACTATACCGTACCTCGCGACGCCGGCTCGGAGCAGCGGGTAGCCGCCTTTCTGCAGCAGCGCCCACGCCCTTACGTGACCATCAACCCCTTCAGCAAGGGCGGGGCCAAGACATTCAGTGTGGAAACGACACTGGCGTTGATCGAGCGCGTCGAGCATATGGCCGCGGGCCACGACATCTGCCTGCTGACGGTGCCCGGTTGCGAAAGGGCGGTTCAGGCGATCACTGCCGGTTGGAACCCCGAGCGCTGCTTCCTTTATCCGGATACCCAGTCCATTTACGACAATGTGGCCTTACTGGCGGCGGCCATGGCCCAGCTCTCTTCCAGCACCGCCACCGTGCATATCGCCGATGGACTGGGCATCCCTTCGTTCGTGCTGTTTCCCTACGGCCCCGGTGAAATGGCGGCATGGCACAGCGTGAACTCTCTTTCCATCAACCTGATGGGGCTGCCGGGAGAGGTCGATGACGTGAACCGTCTGGACTGGGAGGCGCTCGACATCCAGCTGCAGCGCTTTTTGGATGCTGCCCTGGCACCGGTAGCCGGCCTGGAGCGGCAGGGCTGATGGAGCTGCTTCTGTGCGCCGACGAGCGCTACGCGCCCTATGCGGCCACCACGATGGTTTCAGCGCTGGAGCACATGGCTGATCCTTCGGCAGTGCGGGTAACGCTGCTGACCCCCGCATTGCCGGAAGAGACGCAGCACGCCTTTGCTGCGTTGGCGAAGGGATACGGTGCCAAGGTGCGGGTGGTGGAAGTGGGCAAGATCGATATCGATCCTACTCATCTCGATCGGTTCGGCTTGGCGTCCATTTTTCGCTTGTTCATGCATGAGCATTTCGGCCAGGAGTGCTCGCGTGTCATCTATCTGGATTGCGATATGGCGGTGCTTGCCGACCTGGCGCCGCTGTGGGAAGTACCGCTTGGCGAGCACGTAGTGGCGGCGGTGCGGGATATAGCAGGGGACCCCGATGAGCATAGTGCCATCGAGACCTCGGCGTATTTCAATTCCGGTTTGCTGGTGGTCGATCTGGAACGCTGGCGCGAGCACGACGTGGCCGGTCGCGCTTGGGAGTATCTGCAACGACAAGGCGAGCGGTTGCGCTACCCCGATCAGGACGCCTTGAATCACGTGCTGGCCGGGCAGTGGCATGAGCTGGATCCCAGGTGGAATCTGCAGTCTGCCACTTACGCCGCCTTGAATGTCGGGCCTGAGCATTTGACCTGCTTGCTGCCGGCGTTGGCAGATGCGCTACGCGAGCCGGGCATTATCCACTACACGGGCAACGTAAAGCCGTGGCATGCCGAATCGGAGCATCCCCTGGGGGATGTTTTCCGCCATTATTCCTGTCTGACACCGTGGCCTCTATGTGAGAGGGAGCTCCTGCGCAGCCTACCTTGGCGAAAGCGGCTACGCTTGGCGATGAAGTCTCACAAGATCAGGCAGCGTAGGAGCAAGACGAGTTGGACCCCTTGAGCCGGCTTTGAGCCGGCTACTGATCTGTCTCTCCCTCATGATTATGTCGCTGAATTGGGTATGTGCCCTGGTGCATCAAGCCCCTGGCGATGCCATTTATCGCCAAGGGCTGGTTATGCATGGATATGTTTTACCAGTGGTAGCCTAGCGTAAGGCGAGCGCCATGCTCGGTTTCGCGGCTCGAGAACGAACCTTCGTAGCTGCCGCTGAATGCTAAGCTGCCGTTGCCGTTCAGTTCCCGTTCCCAGCGCAGGCCGCTGTTGATATCGGCAGAGTGCACCGTGCGGTTGTCGGGAGAAATGACGAAGCTGTCGCCGGTGGTATCGGCGCTGAGCGTGGCGTGGGTGCTGCCGCCGGAATGTGTGCGCATGCCCCAGGCCAGGCCGCCGGTCCACAGGATGGAGGTCTGCTCGGTTTGGCGGAGCAGCTGTCCGGCATCCAGGCCCAGGCTGGTGCGCCACACTTGCTGGCGCTGAGAACCGTAGGCCATGGCGAACGCCGAATCGCCGCTCTCTTCATAAGCGCTCTGGTGCAGCCAGCTGTGCATCAGCCGGGCGTGGGGTACCAATTCCAGCCCGTCTCCTCGTTCCATCACGTAGCTGGCGCCCAGGCTCAGGGTCACTTCTTCGCCCCGGTTGCTGCCTTCCACTACCTCGGTTGTCAGGCCGGCCACTTCGCGACGGTGTTCGTTGTCGCTGAAGCCAGCAAGCAGGGTGGCGTCGAGAATGACGTTGCCCTGCCTACGCGCGGTGTACATGCCTGTGGTGACGCTGTCGATCTCGGTGCGGGCATTGGCGGCATCGTCGCCCTGTACCCGACCATGGCCGATGCCGATGAACAGCCCACCCAGCCAGTGTTCGTCGAAACGCCGGTCCATCCCGAACAGGGCGCCGTGGGTGCGGTAATCGTAGTTGTCACCGCTACCACGGCTGACGAAGCCTTCGGCCCAATTGCTGCTGTGGCCAACACGGGAGCTTCCCTGGTGCGAAAGCTGGGAGGCCACACCGAGCAAGCCTTCTACCGAGTCATGGTCGCCGTACTGCAAGATGCTGCTTCGAGGGGCGTTGTCGGGCGCCATACCCGGCATCACGGCGCCATGCTGCTGGCGCTCGACAGCCATTCCGGCGAAGGTGGCGGGAGCCAACTGACCGGCGCTCATCTGGCCGCCCAGCCCGGTGCTGGCAAAGCGGTTGCCCACGGTATTGATCATGGTGCGGCCCGCGTTCGTGGTGGCATCGCGAACGCCGCCGCGTGAGACGTTAGAGCTCATGCTCTCGACGAACTGGGCGCGTTGCGTTTCGTCCATGGTGGAGAGTGCAGTCAGCGCCTGGAGCAGGGGGCTGTTGGGGTCTCGCAGGCCAAGTTCGCTGACGACCCGGTCCAGGTAGGCACCGCCAGGCTGACTGCGCTGGCCTTCCACCGGTGATTCGAAGTTGCCACCTTTCACCACCACGACGAAATCGGGGCCATAGACGAAGAACGATTGCGGAAAGCCGATCTCCATGTCGGGGTTGTAGGTACTGATCACCACGGTGTATCTCGTATCGCCCGAGAGCGACAGCTTGAGCGCGGGGCAGCGCTGGGGGCGTTGTTGAGAATCCGAAGAGCAGGAGACCAGCGTGATGCCGGCAGCCGCCAGTTCGCCGGAAAGATCGGAGCCGTCCAACTGGTTGATCCAGTCGTCATTGCCCGTCAGCCAGCCGTTGCCAGGTTGAGCGGGGTCGAAGGAGCCCTTGAATATCAGCATGACGGTATCGACCGGGGCGGCCGTTTGGACAAGCAGATATTCGCCACCTGTATTGACGATCAGCTCCTGGCCGACGTAGCGAAAGGTATTGGGGCCCAAGGCGAGTGGGTCGTCACGCAACTCGCGGGTGCCCATTCTTGCCCAGTCGATCGACATGGTGCCGACGTTGGGGTGCCCTTCCGTAAGGGTGAACTCGGTGAGGCTGCCCGCCTGAGCCGAGGCTATCGTTGTCATGGTGGCCAAGGCGGTAGCGGTGGCAAGCAGGGTGGGGCGAAGCAGGGGGATCTTGTTCGTTGGTGTCATCGAGTCTGGCCTTGTTGAAGTGAGGGCAACCTTACGGCTGTCACTTTCAAGGTATCGGCAGCCGAACAGGATGACTTTAATGCTCGGTTACGCCGAGGCAGTTGGGGTTGCCCACCAAGCTGCGATGAAAAAGCCGATCAATTCTCACCGCTGACAACGGCTGAGGCATGCTAGAGTAGCGGCTTTCCGGAACCGTATGGCCCTGAAAGTGTCGTAGATGGGGTCTTATTGCATGGGGAAGTTGGGTTGAAAAACATCGGTGTGCTGGCCTTCGCCAGAGTCGTGAAACTGCTGGCCAACGTGACCAAACTGGCCGCCTATTCCTTCCATTACCTCTTTCCCAACAAGCGATTCACCATTCCCGAGCGCGCCGCCCCGTGGTTGAAGTCGGGCCGCCCGGCCAAGGTGCCGCGCATCATCTGGCAGACCAATTTCACCGACAAGGCCACGCTGCCGGTTTACCTTAACTATCTGTTCAACCGGCTGATGGCGCCGAGCTTCGAGTATCGCTTCATGATTACCGCGGCCAGGGCCAGGTTCATCGAGGAGAACTACCCGGGCGAGATCTTCGAGGCTTTCTCGCGGTTGCAGGTGGGGGCTGCCCAGGCCGATTTCTGGCGGGTGCTGGTGCTGCAGAAGCACGGCGGGGTGTACCTGGATATCGACGCCCATGCGGTGTGGCCGTTGGCGCGGATCGTCAAGCCGGAGATGGAGGAGCTGTTTGTCACCACCAAGCGCGGCGACATCAGCAACTACTTCATTGCAAGCAAGCCCGACAACCCGCACCTCCAACTGGTGATCGACGCGATCTACGCCAACATCGAGAGCGATGAGGACAAGGGCATCTTTCACCTCACCGGCCCCACCGTCTATAACGAGGTGCTGCCCCGCGATGAGGTGCGCACGGCTTCCTACCGCTACACCTGCAACCAGGGCAACTTCACCAACGAGTACTTCCAGTACATCGACAAGCCCCAGGGCAAGTGGACCAAGGAGCAGTACCAGGTCGACGTGGTGCGCAAGCGGTAGTGGTGGGGCGGCTTTGCTGCTCGCTCAAAGGTCGTACTCGTCGAGTCGGCTGCTGGCCTGCTGCCTGAGGAGATGCGGAAAGGCGCGTTCTACTGCCTGCGTTGCCGAGAGTTCGCGCAGCTCGTCGCGTAGCAGCGTGGCGACGAGGCGGGCCTGGGCCTCATCGCGATGGCGCTTGAGAGGCTCTCGGTCGGGCTGCTGACTGACATGCCACTTGTGAAGCACGAAGGCTCGCGGGTCCACGGTCGAGAGCCTTAACGGCATGCCTTTCTCATCGAAGACGATGGCCTCGAAGCGTGGTGAAGCAATGGCCCACTTTAACGAGTCGATCCCTACCGGTTTCAGGTCCCCCGCTTCTAGATAGCGCTCGAAGTCGCTCATCCTCATAGGATCAGCGGCTTGAGTGATGAAGTCGATCATGTAGCCTTTGGCGTTGGCAGCACGAAACTCGAAGGGCGCTTGGGTGAGAGGTTGGAAAGACCGGTCGCTGGCACGTAACACTGATAGCAGCGTTTCCCCGGCGAGAGCAGTGATGATTCTCAGGCCTTGCCGGGCATCCATGAGCACATCGATATCGGCGGTTGCCAGGTGCTCGGGCTCGATCAGCACCCCGGCGCGGGCTTCATAGGCGTACAGGGCGTTGGTGCCGATTACCCTGAAAGGGATTTCCTTGCGTTGAAGCGCCCTTATCGCCCTGGCGCCGGCCAGGGGGAAGCGGTTCAACCGGTTGGCCCGTACATAGGCCGCATGCAGCTGAAGCTGCTCCTTGAGCGACTGTTCTCGGGCATGGTAATCCGTTTTTTGCGCCTCGAACGCTTGCTGAATGGCTTCGGTTTCGGGGGAGCGCGGGCCGAGAGAGTGGTTCTTGCCGCCTGTATAGGCGCGGTAAAGATACTCTCGTCCATTGATGTGTTTCCAGTGCATCGAGCCCTTTACCTGGCGCGCTTGAGCACGATGCTGCTCCAGTGCCTCGAAGAGCTGAATGGCGTTTACGGCTACACGGGATGCCTCGGATTGAAGGCGTTGGTAGGACATCGAGAGCCCCCTGGATGGGCTTTAACTAATTCTGTTCATTTTATGATCAATAATTAGTTAAAGTCTAGCCCCAACGATAGGAGAGGGCGAACGGCTCGTCAGTGGCCCTCGCCGACAGATTGTTTTCGGTCCTTGGCGGTCACCTTGTCGATGACGACTTCGGGGTGGTGACGCTTGATCGCCTCTCGAAACGTCTCTTCTTGCTCATCGGGGACATCGATGATCAGCAGCGTGGAGCCCCGCTTGATCGCCTTGTCGTACTTGCCGACTTTGACGTCGCGTACCGAAACGCCGACCATCGTGCTGGTCCACACGCCGAACAGGGCGCCAAAGAGCATCATGCCAAGCGCCATCCAGATGATATTCGTGTCGATCAGCACATAGTGAGCGATAAAGCCCAGCACTAGGCCGAGTACGGCCCCGACGATGGCGCCGCGAATCGAGGCGTTGACCACATCGGTCGTCTGGATCAGCGTGGCGACTGGCACGCCCTCCTTTTCCAGCGGTTGCCAGTCCTTGCCCATGACATGCAGGTCATCCTTGGACAAGCCCATCGAATTCAGCTCGTTGACCACCTCTGTGGTGGTTTCCTTGTCGGGTATCAAAAAGTACAGGCGTTGCATCATGCCCCTCCTTCCTTGTAGGGAGTTTCGTCATTCCTCACCCTTCAGGTGTAGCAGTCTTGCGGCGGAGCTTGCCAGGTGCCTTGCGCTACGACAGGGCGCGCTCGAGCATGCCGGGCTGGCGGGGGAGGAGGCCCACCTTCAGGCCCAGCGGCCGATATACGCGGTTCATGGTGTCCAGCGTGATGTTGGCGCGGTTGCGTTCCAGGTCGGAGAGGGTGCGCCGGCTGATGCCCACCAGCTTGGCGTAGGCGTCTTGGGAGAGGCCTAGCACGTCCCGCCGCAGGATACGCAGAGCATCGCCCTCGTTGATCTCTTCGGCGAGCAGCTGGCGTACGACCTCCACCAGCTTCGCTTCGCGCTCGTCGGGGTTTAGCTCACGTCTTTTCATGGCGTGCTCCCGTTCATCGACCTTCCCTTGGTAAAAGCCCCCAGCGCTCCAGGCGCCGTTCCAGCGTGCTCAGGCCGACGGCCGGTAGGGTGAGGATGCGCTCGGGCACGCCGCGCCCCGCGAGCCGTTGTTGCAACCCACAGAGTCTGGCGGCCAACTCTCGAAGTTCTTGCATGAGCTGAGAGGCGGGCACCAGGTCGTCGAGCGCATTGGCGATGGCGGGCCAGTCGAATTCGCCTCCTTCTTCAAAAGGCGAGCCCCAGCGTGTAGTGCGGGTCACTCCTTCGGGGTCGGCCTTCATGGGGGCGAAGTCGTAAACGGGGCTGTGCCAGATGCCTTCCGGGCGCTTGAGCAGGGCGGCATTGCGTCCGTGATTGTCGGAATTGCCGAAGGCCACGTTGAGCAGGTCGCGCTTGACCCATTCGCTGACGAAGGCGGCAGTATCGAAGCCCCCTTTTCCATGCGTGACGCGGTATTGCCGTTCGAGCCGCTCGACCAGGCCGCGAATCACCTGAAAGTGGTTGAGGTAAGAGCCAGGTGCGGCACCGAAGATGGCATAGATGGACTCCAGCCCATAACGAATCTGGCCCTCTTCGCGCATGGCGATATCGAAGCGTGGTAGCCACAGCGAGGGGTAGCGTTCGCCCTCGATCAGCTCCATACCGTCGGTATCGATGGTATCGATACCCAGAGCGGCCAGTTCCCGGTAGTAGTGATATTCGGCGCGCACAATGTCGCAGTCGTCCTGGCTGCGCTGGCCGCGAGGAAATTTCACCAGGTAGGCGCGGTCGCGGTTGTGCGGGTCGTCCTGCCAGGTGTCGATCCAGACATTGTCGTCAGCGGTGCGGCGCAAGAGCAGCTTGGGCGCCTCGCCACCCGCACCGGTGGCGCCGCCGCTGGCCGCGCCCATCTGCTGGGCATATTCCAGAAAGTCGGCGTGGCGTTCCACTACGTCTTGCAGGGTGAAGCGGCGCTCTTCCAGGCGCGAGCCGGCGATACGCTGGGGAACGGCTTCCTTGATCCTCAGGTTGCCCACCGGGGCAATGGTTCCATGGCGAAGCAGGGCGCTGTCTTGTTCGCCGGTAGCGGCGCTTTGCAGTCCCAGGTGGGTTACCCAGTAGCGACGACTGGCGCCGGCGGGCATGATGTCCTCGAGAAAGCCGAACCAACGCTCTGCGTGGTGCTTCATCATGAGCTCCACCGGTAGCGTGAGGCTGCAGGCATGCTCGTCGTCGTGGAACAGCCAGGCGAGGGCATGCTCCTGCAGGTAGGTCAACGCCGCGGCGCCATCAACGCCCCGCTCGGGGTGGGGTATCTCCAGTAGCGCGGCATCGTGCCAGCGCTGGTCATGGTAGATCTGGATCGTCAGCTGCATGCTTGAGCCATATGGGCAACATGATGCTCAATTGTAGCCTTTATTTTTATTTTTGAGTATTTAAGTGCTCATTTTTGAGTTATGACGTAAGATTTGAGCAACCTATTGCACATTTTTAATGCGCGAGGAAATTATCCCGATTGGGAAAATTCTCACTGGTTGGGGGGCGAGGAGCTGAGTTTTTCCCGTTAGGGAAAAAAATGCGCTAGGTGAAGGGCGCATGCTGCGCCACCGGCCGGCACGCGAGGCGTACCGGCCGGGTGGAGCGGGCTTCAGGGTGCCGGCGGTTCGCCCAGGATGTCGAGCCCGGTGCCCAGCTTGGCCTCGATGGCCTGGCCGATGGCCAGCAGGCGGGCCTCTTGCCAGGGGCCGGCCAGTACTTGCAGCCCGACCGGCATGCCGGCGGCATCGCGGCCGACCGGCAGGGTCAGCCCGCACAGCCCCATGAAGTTGGCCATCACGGTGTTGCGCAACGCCTTCATGTTGGCCTTGGGGTAGGCGCCTTCCGGCGCCAGGCTTTCCAGCGTGGGCGGTGTGATGGCCACGGTGGGGGTGAGCACGGCATCCACCTGACCCATGCGCTCGGCGGCGGCAGCGCAGAGCTTGTCGAGCAGGCTGCGGCGCCGCACGTACTCCCAGGCGGGCATGTCGTCGGCGGCGCGTACGCGGGCTGCTACGTTGGGGTCGAGCGCGTCTTCCATTTCAGGCAGTTCGGCCTTGAGGAAGGCGGCCAGCTCGGCGGCGGCCAGGCCGCCTTTCTGGAACAGTTCGTAGGCTTCGTCGGTGTTGGGCAGCTCCAGGGTGACCACCCGCGCACCGGCGGCTTCGAGCTGGCGAATGGCCTGTTGCACGGCTTCGGCAATGCCGGGGCTGCAGTCGTCCCAGAAGAAGGTTTCCGGCACGCCGAAGGTGAGGTCGGCCAGCTCTGGGGTGGCGCTTACCCGTGAAGGCCGCGGGCTCAGGTTCGCATCCAGGGCATCGAAGGCATAGGCCAGGTCGTCGACCCGACGGGCCAGCAGGCCGGGGGTATCCAGTGTGGTGGAGAGCGGCACGATCTGCTGCGCTGGCCAGCGGCCTGCGGTGGTCTTGAGGCCGACAACGCCGGTCATGCTGGCAGGGATACGCACCGAGCCGGCGGTGTCGGTACCCAGCGCCAGACCGGCGGTGCCGCTGATCAGCGAAACCCCAGCGCCGGAGCTGGAGCCGCCCGGCGTGCGGTGTGCTTGGCTGTCCCAGGGGTTGCGCGGTGCGCCCCAGTGGGCGTTGGTGCCCAGTCCGCCGAAGGCGAACTCCACGGTGTGGGTCTTTCCCATCAGGCTGGGCAACTGGGCCAGCAGTGCCTTGACGATGGGCCCCGGCCGCTCCCAGCTGGCCGGCAGGCGACGCGAGGAGCCGGCGTAGGTGGGCAAGCCCGATACGGCGTAGATATCCTTGATCGACACCGGGATGCCCATCAGCGGGCCGGTGTCGCCGCCTTGGGCGATCAGGGCGTCGGTGGCGCGGGCGAAGGCCAGGGCGGCCTCGCCTTGCCAGGTGAGGTAGGCGTTGTCGTGCTTGCCCCGGCTGGCGTAGGCCGCGCAGGCGGCTTCGGCCAGCTCGCTGGCGCTCAGCGTGCCGTTACGCAGGGCAGCGGCCTGTTGGCGCAGGGGCTGGAGCAGCGGTGAATTCGTGGTCATGCAGTCTCTCCTGGTCAAGCAGTCTCTCCTGGACAAGAGGCCCTGTTCAATCGCGAATCTCGAAGATCGCTTCGACTTCCACCGCGGCGTTGCCGGGCAGGGTTGCCACGCCAATGGCGGTGCGGGCGTGGCGGCTGGCTTCGCCGAACAGGTCGACGAACAGTTCCGAGGCGCCGTTGATGACCAGCGGCACGTCATGGAAGCCTGGTGCCACGTTGACGAAGCCGTTCATCCGCACGCAGCGCACCACACGCTCGATATTGCCATCCACGGCATCGCTGAGCGAAGCGAGCAGGTTCAGCGCACAGGCCTGGGCGGCAAGCTTGCCGGTTTCGAGATCGAACTCCGCCCCGACCTTGCCGGGGTATAGCACTTCGCCGCCGCGCTCGCAGATCTGGCCGGCCAGGAACAGTTGGTTGCCGAGCCGCGACCAGGGCACGAAATAGCCGCGGGGCTGTGGGATGGCCGGCAGTGTGAGGCCGCGCTCGGCGACGGCTTGGGCGATGGTCGTCATTTTCGTTGTCCTTGTGTCATGGGTTGAGCAGTCTTTCGACGGTGTCGGCGAGGGCGCGTACGGCCGTTTCGGCGTCGCTGCGCTCGATGTGTTCATCCGGGTGGTGGCTGATGCCGGCGCGGCAGGGCGTAAACAGCATGACGGTGGGGCAAACCCGTGCCAGGTGAATGGCATCGTGGAAAGCTCCGGAGACCAGCTGCGGGGCATCTGGGCTGTACGACTTCGCGGCGCTGTCGGCGAGTTCGACCAGGGCTGGGTCGAAGCTCACCGGTGCGACTCGCGACGTGACCCTAAGGCTGATATCGCAGCCGGACCATTGGCGTTGGGCCAGCCGATGAAACGCGGTATCCAGCCTTTCGAGTACGGCCTGGCTGGGGTGGCGCAGGTCGATGGTGAAATCGGCTCGTTGTGGAATGGTATTGGTGGAGCCGGGCGAGACACTGAATTTGCCGATGGTGAAGCGTACTTGTTCGTCCTGCCCGGCGACGGCATCGCGCAGTGCGCCGATCAGTGCATGGGCGCCCATTAAGGCGTCGCGGCGTGCGGCTTCCGGCGTGGTGCCGGCGTGATTGGCCTGGCCGTGCACCTCGATCTCGTACCAGTTCACCCCTTGGATGCCGCTGACGGCGCACACCGGCACGCTCAGGCTCTCCAGCACCGGGCCCTGCTCGATATGCAGTTCGAGGAAGGCATGAGGCACGAAGGGCGCGGGACGGAAGGTGGATGTCCCGTGATCGTCGAGCAGAGTGAGGCAACTTGCCAGAGCATCGGCGAAGCGGGTGCCTTGATCGTCATGGGCTTCCAGTATGGTGTCGGCGTCGCGCTGGCCGGCGAACCAGGCGGAGCCGGAGGCTCCGGGCGCAAAGCGCGCGCCTTCTTCGTTGGTCCAGGCCACCACTTCGATGGGGCGTGCATGCTCGATGCCTTGCTCTTGCAGCGTACGTAGCACCGCCAGTCCGGCCACCACACCCAGCGTGCCGTCGTAGCTGCCGGCGCTGGGTTGGCTGTCCATATGGCTGCCGACGAGCAGCGCCGGCAGCTCTGGCTCCTGCCCCTCGCGGCGCAGGAAGACGTTGCCCATGGCGTCGTGATAGGCGTGACAGCCCAAGGCCTGGCCCTGGTCGATCAACCACAAACGAGCGCGGTTGTCGTTTTCGTCGAGCGCCAGGCGGCGCAGCCCCCGCGGGTGCAGCGCGCCGATTTCGGCCTGGGCCTGCAGGTCGGCCCAGAACCGCTCGCCATCGAGACGCTCGCCCAGGGAAGGTGTTTGACTCATGTTCGGGTTTCCTCTTTCCGCTGAGCGTCAGTAGATCAGCGAGGGCACCCAGGTGCTGAACCAGGGTACGTAGGTGAGCACGATCAGGGCGATGAACATCATCACGATCAGCGGGATGCAGGCACGGAACACCTCGAGCAGCGACATCCGCGAGATGGCCATGGCCACGAACAGGTTGAGGCCCACGGGTGGGGTGATCATGCCCACCGAGAAGTTGACCAGAGTGATGATGCCGAAGTGCACCGGGTCGACGCCGACCTGAGCGGCGATGGGCTGCAGCAGCGGCGAGAGCACGATGATGGCCGAGGCGCTGTCGAGGAAGAAACCGGCAACGATCATGACCACATTGAACAGTGCCATCACCTGTACCGGATGGTCGGTGAGCGAGAGTACCTGGCTGGCCAACTGAGTCGGGGTGCCGGTGATGGCCAATAGCCAGGAGAAGGCCGAGGCGCCCGCGGTGATCAGCAGCAGCGTGGCCGAGGTCAGCCCGGAGTTGCGCAGGGTGCCGAGTAGCTCGCGCCAGCCGATGGTGCGATACACCACCATGCCGACGAAGAGGCCATACATACAGGCCACGGCGGCGGATTCGGTGGGCGTGAAGATGCCGCTGTAGATACCACCGAGCAGGATGACCGGGAGCCCCAGCCCCCAGGCGGCGGACTTCACCGCGGCAGCGATCTCGCGCAGTGTGGGGAAGGGCGCACGGGCGTACCCCTTGAACGAGGAATAAACCATGCAGTAGGCGATCAGCAACGAGGCGATCAGGATGGCCGGCAGCAGGCCTGCTGCGAACAGGCGCCCAACCGAGGTGCCGGTTACCGAGCCGTAGATAATCAACGCGATGCTGGGCGGCACGATGGGGCCGAGCGTACCGGCGGTGGCGATCAGGCCGATGGCGAAGCGCTTGTCGTAGCCGGCCGCCACCAGCGCGGGGAACATGATCGAGCCGATGGCTACCACGGTGGCGGGGCTGGAGCCGGAAATGGCGCCGAACAACAGGCACGAAAGCACCGTGGCGGCAGCCAGACCGCCCGGTACCCAGCCGACCAGAGCCTTGGCCAGGTCGATCAGTCGACTCGACAGGCCGCCGATACGCATCAGCTCTGCGGCCAGAATGAAGAAGGGGATGGCCATCAGCGAGAAATTGTTCATTCCCGTGAACATGCGCATCGGCACGATCACCGGATTGGTGTTGCCGAAGAAGTCGATGGCGAGGAACACGGCGAAGGCCAGTGAAGCGAAAATGGGCAGCCCCAGCAGCAGCACCGCGAAGAAGATGGGAAGCAGAGCCGTAATCATGAGGAACTCCAGTCGTCAGACGAGCTTGTCTTTTTCGGCGGCGAGCTCTTCGGCGAGGCTGACCGGTGGCTTGGTCCAGGCTTCGTGAATCACCCACAGATAGCGCAGGATCAGCAGAATTCCCGAGATGCCTATAGGCAGGTAGAACCAGGCCATTGGCAGGCGCAGGGCGGCGGTGAGCTGGCCACGCCCCAGGGTATTGAAGTAGAGCTGGAAGCCGTAGTAGGCCAGGTAGCCGGCGAAGGCGATGCCGAGCAGGGCGGCGGTTATGTGTAGCCAGCGATTGACGGCAGGCGGCACGAAAGCGTTGAGGACGTCGACGGAGATGTGCACCCCATGACGTACGCCCATGCTGGCGCCGACGAAGCTCATGCAGATGATGGAGTAGATGACGACTTCCTCGACCCAGAAGATCGAGCTGTTGAAGCCATACCGATAGACGACTTGAAGCGTGGTGAGCACGGTGGCGATCGACATGAACACGACCATCGCCACGCTTTCCAGAAAGTCCAGAACCTTGTTGAGTGCGTCGAACATGGTTGAGGCCACTCGGTTGGAGTCAGGGAAGGCACGGTACCGCTGCCCGGCGCTCATGGCGCGGGCAGCGGCAAACCTGCGGGTGTGTGGCTTCAGTAGGAGATGCCGACCTCGTCGTACACCTTGTGCAGCAGCTCGGTGGTGACCACGCTTTCGTATTCGCGGTGAACCGGCATGCTGGCTTCGATGAACGCCTCGCGGGCTTCGGGGGAGAGCTCGTTGATGGCGATCTCGTCCTGGATGGCCTCGAGAATGCGCTCTTCATCCTGCAGGGTCAGCTCGCGGGCCAAATCGCGGCCGTTGTCGAAGGCTTCGCGCATGACCTCCTGAAGGTCCTCGGGTAGGGAGTTCCAGGAGTCGCTGTTCATCACGGCGGCATAGCCGTGGTAGGCGTGGTTGGTCAGGGTGAGGTAGTCCTGCACTTCATGGAAGCGCATGGTGTAGATGTTGGCCAGCGGGTTCTCCTGACCGGAAACGACACCCTGCTGCAGGCCGTTGTAAACCTCGGTGAAGGCCATGGCCGTGGCGTTGGCGCCGAAGTTCTGATAGGTGGAGATGATGATCGGCGCCTGCATGGTGCGCATGCGAATGCGCTCCAGATCGTCCGGGCCTTCGACTGGCCGCTCGTTGTTGCTCATGTGACGGAAGCCGGCACCCCAGAAGTTCACGCCGTACATGTTGTGGGCTTCCAGGGTATCGAGGATCTCACGGCCCACGTCGCCGTCCAGCACCTTGACCATGGTGTCGTAGTCCGAGATCAGGAACGGCAGATCGAGGATCTGCAGGCGCGGCTCGAAGTTGCCCAGGGTGGCCGTCGGCGGGATGCCGATGTCAATCAGCCCCATCTGGATCTGTTCGATGATCTCCACGTCGCCGCCCACCTGAGCTGCCGGCAACACGTCGATACGAATTCTGCCGTCCGAGTTCTCTTCCACTTCCTGCTTGAAGCGCAGCGCGGCCTGACCGTTCGGGGTGTCCTCGATCAGTACGTGTGCGAAGCGGAAGGTGTATTCGGCGGCCTGGGCCTGACCCATGCCAAGGGAGGCGGCGGCAATGGCCGCGACCAGCGTTGCTTTGCTCAGTTTGTTTTTCATCTTTCACCTCGTTGTGGGTTCTTGTCGCGTGTCCAACGTTGTTGGTTGCGCATGGGCAGCCGATTGCGGCTCGTACGCCATGCGTCATGACCTCGTTTCCCTGCGAAACTCGCCCGAGGCAGGTTCCTGGCTCATGCCCGCTATGGGGCGTCAGGCGGCCAGGAGTTTCACTCTCTCCGCCAGTGGCTGAGCGCCAGTGGAGGCAAGTAGTGTCGATAACGCCATGCGTGCCTTGCGTGCGCTAAGGTCGGTAACCGGCATGACCCCAGCCGACTCCAGGCTGGCGAGGCTGCCGATGAACTCGTAACTGGCGTGAACGGGGCCGCTGGCGCAACTGCTGACCACCATGACCGGTATGCCGCGTGCGGTGATATTGGCGATGGCTTGCATCCAGTCGGGAGGTACGTGGCCACGCCCAAGCCCCTCGATCACTAGTCCGACTGCACCGCTTGCCACCGCCGCTTCGACCAGGCTTGGCGAAGCGCCGAGATAAGCGGGCAGGATGTCGACCCGGGGCATGGCGTTCTCTATCGCTAAGGGCGTGCCAGCGGGACGCTGGGGGATGGCGCTCAGCCGCACTTGGGCGCCGTCCACATACCCCAAGGGCCCAGTGTCGGGTGCGGCGAAACCGTGCACCTGAAAGGTGCTGACCTTGCGTACCTGTCTGGCGGCGAAGATCGATTGGTTGAATACCACCAGCGGACCGAGCCCTGCCGCTTGTGACGATGCTGCGACCTTCAAGGCATCGGCGATGTTGCAGAAGGCGTCGGTGCCCGGCTCATGTGGGGCCCGCTGCGAACCGGTCAGCACCACTGGCTTGCCGTCGGGTAGGGTGATGTCGAGAAAGTAGGCTGTCTCTTCGAGGGTGTCGGTGCCGTGAGTGATGACGATGCCTTGCACGTCGTCTTGTGCAGCGATGTCCAGGCACGCTTCACGTAGGCCCAATAGGTCTTCGAAGGTAATGGCGTTGCTGGGCTTTTGCAGGAGCGAGCGCACCTCGACCTGTGCTGTGAAATCGGTCGGCAGGCTGACCTGGGCCAGCAGAGTTTCGCCCTGGAGGGCGCCGGAGCGGTTGCGTCCCGAGGCGTCGAGTTGACTGGCGATGGTGCCGCCGGTGGCCAGTACGACGATTCTGCTTTTTGTCATTGCTCGTGTCCGTGGTGTTGCGCAAGCGTAACCTTGAACGCCTGCCGGCAAGACATCTGATGTCTGATGTCAGTTGTGATATGCTATGCAAAGATTTGCTACAAACGCAAGAGCGCGACACAATCGAGAGGGCATTGACGATCTTGAAGGTCAGGCAGCGGTGCGCTAACTGGTTGTTGTGTTTAATAAAAATTTGGAAGTTTTCGCTAACCGTAAAACGAGAGGCCACATGAGTACGAAACGCCAGCTCACCGCCCGAGCCACCCCATGCGACTCTTTTGGTGGCTCCATCGAGAGAAGCTCAGTGGCCATGCAGCTGCTCGAGCGAATCAAGGGCGCTCTGATCCGCGGCGAGCTCAAGCCTGGCGATTTCCTGCCTTCCGAGACGGAGTTGACCCATAGTCTGGGCATCGGCAAGTCCAGCGTTCGTGAAGCCATCAAGATGCTCCAGGCAATCGGCATCGTGGAGGTTCGGCGCGGACAGGGGACAGTCATTCGCCGTGAGCCGGGTGAGCCGATCGTCGATCCGATGGCCTTCGGCATGATCCTGGCGCGCGGCATGACCCGCGACTTGCTCGAGTTTCGCCGCATGTTCGAGCCGGCTTATACGCTTCAGGCTATGAAGTCTGCCAGGCCGGATGATCATGCGCGGATTCGTCAGGCCATCGATGACATGGAAGCGGCCATTGCCAACGGTGAGCAGACGGCTAGGCACGACGTTGCCTTTCATCGGGCCATCCTTCACGCCACCCACAACCCGATGACCATTCGTGTCGGCGAGACGCTCCTGCAATTGATCGAGGCGGCGCTGGAAACCTCCATGCAGACCCTGCCCGACGTGGCACTCAAGGACCACAAGGCGATCTACCAGGCATTTCAGCAAGGCGATGGCGAAGGCGTTCGCGCCGCCATCGAAGTCAGTAGCAAAAGCTGGGAAACCAACCTGACCTACGTGGAAGGAGAGACCTAGCGGTTGATCAATGCGCGGTCCAGCCGCCATCGACCATCAAGGCGCTGCCGGTGATCAGGTTGGCGGCGGGCGAGGCGAGAAACACCACGGGGCCCATCACGTCTTCGATGCGGCCGAGCCTTTCCAGCGGTATTTGGGCGAGCACTGCTTCACGGAAGCCGGGCTCCTGAAAGAAGGGCTGTGTCATCGGGGTTTCGATGAAGGTCGGGCAAAGGCTGTTGACGCGAATGCCACGAGGGCCCAGCTCGACCGCCATGGCGCGGGTCATGCCTTCCACTGCCGCTTTCGAGGCGCAGTAGAGGCTGCGGTTCTTGGCGCCTACGTGTCCCATCTGTGAGGAGACGTTGATCACGCTGCCGCCGGCGGGCATCTCTTCGATCACCGTTTGGGTCAGGAAGTAGGTAGCCCGGACGTTGAGCGCCATGACCGCGGCGTAGTCCTCTTCCGTGACCTGGTCGATCGGTTTGGGGCGGTTGGTGCCGGCGTTGTTGACCAGTATGTCGAAGCGCCGGCCCGCCAGGGCGCGACGGGTGGCGCCCTGGTCTTGCACGTCCAGTGCCAGGCCTTCCGCTTCGTGCCCGGCGGTGCGCAGAGCCGCGACCACTTCTTCCAGCCGCTCGGCGTTGCGGGCCACCAGAGTCACTCGTGCGCCCGCTTGAGCCAGGGCGCAGGCGCAGGCCAGCCCGATGCCCTGGCTGGCGCCGGTGACCAGAGCGCTGCGCCCATCCAGGCGCAGGCTCGGGGTTTGCGGCAGCTTCATACCGGTACCGCGGAGGCATAGGGTACGTCACGCTTGCCGTAGCGGCGTACGCGTTCGTTGGCCTGCTCGCCGTGTCCGGCAAAGCCTTCCAGCGCACACAGGCGTGAGCAGTAGCTCCCAATTTCGGCGGAAGCCTCGTCGGTGAGCACCTTCTGATAGGTGCAGGTCTTGAGGAACTTGCCGACCCACAGCCCGCCGGTATAACGCGCGGCTTTCCTGGTCGGCAGGGTATGGTTGGTGCCGATCACCTTGTCGCCGTAGGCCACGTTGGTACGCGGGCCGAGGAAGAGCGCGCCATAGTTCGTCAGCCTGTCGAGATAGAGGTTGGGGTCTTCGGTCATCACTTGGACGTGCTCGTAGGCCATCTCGTCGGCCACCTGCAGCATTTCTTCGTGGCTGTCGCAAACGATGACCTCGCCGTAGTCGTTCCATGCCTGGCGGGCGATCTCGGCGGTGGGCAGCTTGGCCAGCAGGTCATCGATGGCGGTGAGCGTCGCCTTGGCCAAGGCCTCGGAGTTGGTGAGCAGCGCCGCGGGCGAGGTGGGGCCGTGTTCGGCCTGGCCCAGCAGGTCGGTGGCACAGAGCAGGCCGTCGACGGTTTCGTCGGCGATGACCAGTGTTTCGGTGGGGCCGGCGAACAGATCGATGCCCACCCGGCCGAAGAGCTGACGCTTGGCTTCGGCAACGAAGGCATTGCCGGGGCCGACCAGCATGTCGACCGGTTCGATGGACTCGGTGCCGATGGCCATGGCGCCAACCGCCTGTACGCCACCCAGCACCAGGATTTCATCGGCACCGGCCAGATGCATTGCCGCCACGATAGCCGGATGCGGTTTGCCTTGATAGGGCGGGGCGGCAGCGATGACGCGTTTGACACCGGCCACCTTGGCGGTCAGCACGCTCATGTGCGCAGAAGCGACCATGGGGTAGGCACCGCCGGGTACGTAGCAGCCTACGGAATTGACCGGGATGTGCTTATGACCCAGCACCACACCGGGCCGTGTTTCCACTTCGACGTCTTGCATACTGGCCAATTGGGCCTCGGCAAAGCGGCGAATCTGAGCCTGGGCGAAGCGGATGTCGTCGAGTTCTTGCGCCGTGAGCTCCGATATTGCCCGTTCGATCTCGGCTTGGCTCAGCCGGAAGGTGGTGGGCGACCAGCGGTCGAATTTTTCCGAAAGCTCTCGCACGGCTTCATCGCCTCGTGTCTCGATGGCTTGAAGCGTCTGCTCGACGGTTTCCCGAACCTTGCGGTCGGCTTCGGCGCGGGCTTCGCTCGGGGCGCCCGTTTTCAGTCGTCGGATCATGGCGGTTACCTGCTGAATTGTACGAGTGATCGAGTTGCCTCGACAGACGGCTCATCGCAAGGCTAGTATCGTTTGCATACGAATGCAATTGTCTTGTTTCAGCCATTCGAGCCGAAAGTCATTTGAGTCAATAGGAGGCAGCATGTCGGAGCCTATCGCGGTAGTGGGGGCAGGACTGATAGGACGGGCTTGGTCGATGGTCTTTGCTCGGGCGGGGCGCTCGGTGAGGCTGTATGATGCCCAGCCGGAGGCCCTGGCGGGTGCGACGCAAGCGATTCGCCAGTCGTTGCAGGACCTGCAGCGCGCCGGCCTGGTCGATGATCCCGAGGCGATTCTGGCGCGCATCGAGATCGAACCCGACCTGGCACTCGCGGTGGGTGAGGCTGCCTACGTGCAGGAGTGCGGCCCCGAGAATCTCGAGGTGAAGCAGGAAATATACACTCGCCTCGAGGCGGAGACGGCGCCCGACACCATTCTTGCCAGCTCCACTTCAGGCATTGCGGCGTCGCGCTTCACGGGGCACTTGACGCATCCGCAGCGCTGTCTGGTGGCGCACCCGGTGAATCCCCCTTATCTGGTGCCGGTGGTCGAGGTGGTGCCTGCACCGAACACCAGCCCGGATGCGGTCGAAAGAACGCTGGCCTTGATGTCCGAGGTGGGCCAGGTGCCGGTGCTGGTCAAGCGCGAGTTGCCTGGCTTCGTTCTCAATCGGCTGCAGGGGGCGCTGCTCAACGAGGCGCTGCGCCTGTTCCGTGACGGCTATGTCTCGGCCGAGGATCTGGACAAGACCGTCAAGCATGGCCTGGGGCTGCGGTGGTCGTTTATGGGGCCGTTCGAGACGATCGATCTCAATGCCCCGGCGGGGGTGACCGATTACGCTCGCCGCTATGGCCCGCTCTATGCCGATGTGGATGCCCAGCGCGATGGGGCCTCTCCCTGGCAGGCGGAAACCCTTGCGGCGCTGGAGGCGGAACGACGCACGGCGCTGCCTCTCGAAGGGCTGGCCGAACGCCAGGCTTGGCGCGACCGCCAACTGATGGCGCTTGGCGCCTACAGCAAGCTGCAAGACGAGCGCGACGCATGAAGCGGAGGTCCGTGACCACTCGCGATGTGGCTCTACTGGCCGGGATCTCGGTTCACGAGTTCTTCACGCGCCAGAGGGGCTGAGGGCCGGGCCTGACGGCCCGACCTGCATGCCCTGACGTTTTCGTATCCAATTCTCGCAATCGACACGAAGAGCCTGCCTGCAAGGGCCGGCTCATACTCCTGCTTACGGCACGCCTCCGCACGCCGATTGTTAGGCTCAATCGTCCTGCCTCTGGAAATTTATTTAAATACATATGGTTAGTTAAGACTTTCGCTTTGGCGGTGAAGCGCCTTGTGAGCGATACCCTGCTGTGCATCAGCTGGACAAGGTTAGACAAAGGTCTGGTTATAGGCTTTCTTGACTGATCGTATCCAATAAACTAGTTTGGGATACAAGTCAGGGCGACTTTGGTCAGGGTAGAACCCGCCCGAATCGCTCGTATCGCCAAGAACAATTTCTAAATGGCACATGAAGCGAACGTAAAACGATCGCAAACAATCGCAAAAACAATAGAAAGAGAGGAGCAGGCATGACTGTCCAGCCCAAGATGAAAACGACCGCCAAGGCGCTCTTTGCCGGCGCTATCCTCGTGGCCGCAGCGCCGGGAGCAGCCTTTTCCGCCAATGCTGCCGAATGGCCGACGGAAAACGTCAGGCTCATCCTGCCTTTTAGTGCAGGTGGCTCCATCGATCGTTTTGCGCGCGGGTTGACCCAGCATTGGGAGGAGTTTCACGACTACGCCATGATCGTGGACAACCGTGGTGGGGCTTCAGGCTTGCTGGGCTCCAGAACGTTTCTCGGTTCTCCGTCCAACGGTCACTACCTGTTCGCAGGCATTCAGCCGACCTTGAGCATGAACATCGTGGCTCAAGGTGCCGATTTCGATCTGGACGACTTCACCTTCATTAATATCGAGCAGCGCGACTATACCTCGATCGTCGTTCGTGCCGACTCTCCCTATGAAACCATCGAAGAGCTGGTCGAGAGCATTCGCGAGAACCCGGGTAGCGTTACCATGTCCATGGCGACCGGCTCTGGAACGCACCTCTTTGGCCTGGCATTTCTCGATACGCTGGATCTGAATCCCAATATCGTGACCTTCGATGGTGGTGGCGAGCAGCGCACGGATCTGCTTGGCGGTCACTCCGATGCCGCGTTTTCTTCGGCATATGGCGATATGACACTCGGTGATCAGGTGCGTGTGCTGGCCGTTTCTTCACATGAGACATTCCCTGGCTGGCCGGATGCCCCGCCGGTGAACGAAGCCTTTCCAGAGGCGGACCTTCCCGCCATTGGCGATAACCGCTTTCTTGCCGTACATACCAGCTTTGCTGAGGAAAACCCTGAAGCTTTCGAAGCCATCGTTGCAAGCTACCAGGAAGTGTTCAACAGCGATGCTTACCAGGCACATATCGAAAACCTCGGCTCCGACTTGATTTCAGGCTACTACGGGCCTGAAGAGTCGAAGGAAATTATTTATGAAATCCATGAGGTCGTGGAAAGATACGGCGATATGCTGTCAGGAAACTGATCGATAGGGAGGGGCGCTAGCGCGCCTCTCCTTTTCCTTGGCACGCACTAATTGCTTTATGGGATGAACGCTTATGGATTTTTTAAGGCAGTTGGGAAAGAAGGGCGGTGAGTTTATCGTTCCTTCTATCATGCTGGCTTACGCAACTTACTATTACATGGAAGTAAGCGGGTTGCCAAGGCGTGAAGTTAACTTGCTGCTCATTCAGCCGGTATATTTCGTTATAGTCGTGGCGTTTACCATTCTGGTAGCTGCTTACGTGTATAGCTTGCTGATTGGTAAGCCAGTATCCGCTTCCGGCAGCGAAGCAGGCGAGAGAAAAATCACCAACAAAGCAGCAACGGTGTCGTTTGCGGTGCTGACAGTGGCTTATGTGTTTGGAATTGAGTGGGTGGGTTTCGTGATCTCATCCTGGCTCTATATGGCATTGCTTTTGATTTTTTTCTCCGTTAAATCTTGGCTGATTATTGTAATTTTTCCCGCAGGAACGGCTCTGTTCATTCATTTGACTTTCGATATGTGGCTGAGCATCCCGCTTCCTAAAGGAATTCTATTTTAACCGCTTGGTCGGAGATTTTTTATGTTCGATGCTGCTCCTATCTTGGAGGGTCTTGGCCTTCTTGCCGATTGGAAGGTCATGTCCATTATTCTTTTAGGAGTGTTTTTCGGAATCATTACCGGTGCCATTCCTGGGTTCAGTACGCCTCTGGCCATCAGCATCATGCTGCCGCTGACTTACCCAATGAGCCCGGTTCTGGGGATAGCATTTCTCACTGCCATTTATGCGGGAGGGAATTTCGGCAGCTCCATCTCCTCGATTCTGCTGAACATACCGGGCTCTCCCCAGGCTATCGTGACAGGCTTTGACGGTAACCCAATGACGAAGCAGGGAAGAGCGAGTGAGGCACTGGGTATGGCAGTCGCCTCATCCGCCATGGGCAACCTGCTCGGTGCTTTCTTTCTGATTCTGGTCATGCCGCTTATCGTCACGGTTGCGTTGATGTTCGGTCCGCCCGAACTGTTCCTGGTGGGTGTGTTGGGGCTTACGGTTATTGCTGCGTTACATAACAGCTTTCTCAAGGCCATCATCGCGGGTGGTTTTGGGGTACTGTTGGGAACCGTAGGCATGACGTCGACCGGTGCAATTCGTGGTACCCACGGTTATTTTGAATTGATGGACGGCATTCCTGTCATACCGGCTTTGATAGGACTGATCGGTTTTTCAGAACTGTTCTATATGTTGCAGCAGCGTTACGTTACCGGTGGAAGCAAACGCAAAGGCGAAAGTGAAAAAAATCTGCATAGTCTTCTCTACGGTTTCGGTCGTGTTTTGAAGCATCCCTTGACAGTGTTAAAGTCAAGCACCATCGGTGTTATCATCGGCGCTCTGCCTGGTGCTGGTGCCACCGTGGCTAGCGTCGTAAGCTATAATGAGGCCAAGCGAAGCTCAAAGAAGCCGGAAGGATTTGGAAAGGGAGCGGAAGAGGGGTTGATCAGCGCTGAGTCGGCAAACAATGCATCCGAAGGGGGTGCTCTGGCTACCATGCTGTCCTTGGGCATTCCGGGTGGTTTAGCGACTGCGGTAATGGTAGGTGCCTTCATGCTGCAAGGGCTAATCCCCGGGCCGAGATTGTTCATCGATCACCAGGGCCTCGTATACGGGATCATGTTTGCGCAAGTCGTAGCTTCTTTCTTCCTGCTCATGGCTGGTCTGCTGGTATCGCTGTACGCAGCCAAGGTAATCAATATACCTACTATCGTTTTGATTCCCTTGATTGCTGTATTTTCAGTGGCGGGAACTTACGCTATCAGCCTGCAAATGTTCGATGTGAAGATCATGCTCGTTTTTGCAGCGTTGGGAATCTTGATGAGAAAATATGACTACCCCCTGATAGCGGTCATTCTCGGTATCATCCTCGGCCCGATACTGGATCGCCAGTTGATGAGAACCTTCCAGGGGGCGGGTGAGCTCTCCATAGGCATTTTCCTGAACCGACCTGTGAGCCTCATCCTGCTATGCATGATCTTGTTCTGCTTGGCGCCTATCGCCTTTAAGATATATCGTAATGCAAAAGAGAGTCTGGGGTATGCAAGGCGTACCTGATTGATCTATGGAATGAGAAAATATCGTGCAAGGTGGGAAAATATGGAAGTTTTAGACACAGCTAGCCCAAGATTCACTAACCTTCCCGCTCCTGAAAGGGCTTATATCATCATACGCGAAGCGATTCTTGCCGGTGAATACCAGCCCAATGACAGGCTTCGTGAAGATGAGCTGGCAAATCGGGTGGGTACCAGCAGAACACCCGTGCGAACGGCGTTGCATCGCCTCGCCCAGGATGGATTCGTGGTGTTTCATCCCAATTCCGGTGCTGCGGTGCGTGGCTGGACAAGGAAAGACGCGATAGAGATATTTCAGGTCAGGGCCTGCCTTGAAAGCTGTGCCGCCGGGCTTGCGGCGCGAAATGCCACGCCGAGGGATATCAGAGATCTCGAACTGATCTGCGAGGAAATGGAAAGCTATCGGTTGGCGCCTGAGACGGTCGAGTCTCTGTCGGTATTGAACAGAAAGTTTCATACCAAGATTCTGAAACTGGCAGACAATTCCAAGCTTGAGGAAACGGCGCTGTCTCTCATGGATATCGGCTTCTTGATTCGGTCGTATCGATTCTTCTCGGCCAAGGATGAGCAGCGCAGTTTGATACACCATCGTGATCTCGTAGCGGCCATAGCGGCAGGTGATAGTGACTGGTCCTCATCGATAATGAAGTCGCACATCATGGCAGCATGCGATCTTGTCAGGACGAGCGAGGAGGAATAATGCCAGGTTTCGTTTTCAATACTACGCGACAGCTGATCGTCGAACATGGCGCGGCTGAGCGTCTTCACGAAGTGGTGGGCAAGTTTTCGGCCGAGCGTATCTTTGTGGTCACGGACCCGGGGATTGCCGAGCTAGGATTGCTGGGGCCGGCGATAGAAAACCTCGAAAAGTATGGAGCCAAGGTCGAGCTGTTCGACGGCGTCGTGGCGGATCCTCCCGAAGCGGTTGTGCTCGAGGCGGTGGAGCGGGCCAGGCGGATGCGTGCCCAACTGGTCATCGGGTTTGGCGGCGGCAGCTCAATGGATGTTGCCAAGCTGGTGGCATGCTTTGCCCATCTGCATTGTCGCCAGTCGCTGCAGGAGGCCTATGGGGTGGGCAATCTCGAGGGCGAGAGGCTGCCACTCGTCCAGGTGCCGACGACCGCAGGTACGGGCTCCGAGGTGACGCCCATCTCCATCGTGACGACAGGCGAGACGACTAAATCGGGCATCGTCTCGCCGGTGTTGCTCCCGGATGTCGCCGTACTCGATGCCACTCTGACGGTGGGGCTGCCACGCCATGTGACGGCGGCGACGGGTATCGATGCCATGGTGCATGCGATTGAGGCCTACACGAGCAAGATTCGCAAGAATCCGATGTCAGATACGCTCGCCAGGGAGGCTCTGCGCCTACTCGTCACACATATCGATCGGGTCATGCAGGATGGCTGGGATCTGGAAGCGCGACAAGCCATGCTGCTGGGTTCCTGCTTGGCCGGGCAGGCTTTTGCCAACGCTCCGGTAGCTGCAGTACATGCCTTGGCTTACCCGCTGGGGGGCCATTACCACGTGCCCCATGGGCTATCCAACGCCTTGGTGCTTCCTGCAGTACTGCGTTTCAATGCGGTGACGGCAGCCGATCTCTACGCGGAGCTGGCTCCCATTTTCACGCAAGAAGCGCGCTCCCGCTCTAACGTGGACGATTGCGAAAGCTTTATTGCAAGCATCGAGGCCCTACTTAAAAGAAGCGGTCTGCCGCTCAGGTTGCGTGATGTCGGTGTTCTCGAGTCCTCTCTTGATGAGTTGGCGTCAGACGCCATGCAGCAGCAGCGCTTGCTCGTGAACAACCCTCGGGAAGTGACGGAGCGGGACGCTCTCGAGATCTATCGAACTGTCTATTGAGGTCACGATACGGGCGGAGGGGGTAAAACCCCAGCCCGCCGGCCGCTAGTCACTCGACTTGCTGATCATCAGTCGGAGCAGCAGAGGAAAGCTGAGGGCCATGAACATCAACCTGGCCAAATGATGGATTCCGACGAACCCTGCGTCGTGACCGACTGCGAGAGCGATCAAGGCCATGACTTCCGCACCGCCGGGGGCGTAGGCCAATAGCAGCTGGGTAAAGGGTATGTCGGCTGCCACGCTGATGGGAAAGGCGATCGCGCTGGTTGCCAACAGGGTCAACGCTACGGAAAAACACGACACGGGCAGCAGCTTGGCCATTCTGCCGAGGCTGCTGTCGGTGAAGCGTGTTCCGATCATCGCTCCGGTCAGAATGAAGATCGTTACTTTCAGGCCCGTGGGCAGCCTGCCCACTTCGAACCCACTGAGGGAAACCAGGGCCGCCCCCAAGATGGCACCCAGGAGAGCGGCAGCAGGCAGCCGACAGCGCTGACATATGGCGGCGCCCAGGCCCGCTGCGAGAACGAGCAGGGCGAGTGCCGTGTAGTGGGTACCCTGAACTTGATGAACTCTTTCGCCTACGGCTCCTTGTGCAAGTAGCGGAAAAAGCACGACGAGAAAAAGTAGTCGTATGCTCTGGATCATCGTGACTTGCGGTACATTGCAAGGGTATTGCGATGCCGTTTGCAGAATCAGCACCATGTGCCCGGGGTAGGCTGAGAGAAAACTGGTATTCCCGGAGAGCTTGGTAAGTCTGGCAAGCGTATAGGAGACGGTAAACGTGATGGTGAGCATGGCGACCATCAGCCCTGCCAGGCTGGGAAGCCAGGAAGCCGCTTCGGAGAAGAATCGTGGGCTCAAGGAGCTGCCGATACTGATCCCCACTAGTACCAGGACCAATGACTGGAGCTCGCCGGGGTAATGGAGGCGAAAGCCGGCGAGGCTGGCTGCCAAGGTTGCGCCGATGGCGCCAAGCAGCCAGCCTGCAGGAAGCCCGGCAGCGCTGCCGACCAGCCCGCCCAGGCTGGCCAAAGCCAGGGTTCGGGCCGTACTCGAAATATGGGTGTCCAAACCGTGAGTCCTGAGTGGCTGGGCATGGAAATCTCACCGGGCCAATGCCCGGTGAGTCATCGGCAGAGGCTAGCCCATATAATGCTTTTCGAACTCCCAAACTTCCGGGAAGCCAATCAGCTTATTGAACTCACTGAAGCTATACAGCTGGGAAGCGTCGGTTACGTCGCCGTTTTCCTTCAAGTCCGCATAGCTCTTTTCCAGCGCCGCGGCGGTGGCCAGGAAGCCGGCGGCAGGGTGGATGGCCAGAGCGAAGCCCAGCGACTGCAGCTTTTCGGCTGACAATAATGGTGTACGACCCCCTGGTACCATGTTGGCGATCAGCGGCTTGTCGATGCGCTTGCCTATGGTTTCCATTTCCTGCTCCGACTCGGGCGATTCGATGAAGATGACGTCGGCACCCGCATCGCTGTAGGCCTGCGCGCGCTTCAATGCTTCATCGAGTCCCAATGCCGTGCGCGAGTCCGTCCGTGCAATGATCACAAGATCGTCGCTACGCCTCGCATCGCAGGCGACCTTGATCTTTTGCACCATGTCTTCCAAGGGGATGACTCGACGGTCTGGCGTATGACCGCATTTCTTCGGGAATTCCTGGTCTTCCAGTTGAACGGCGGATGCCCCGGCTTCCTCATAGCCTCGTACGGTATGATGAACGTTGAGCAGGCCGCCATAGCCGGTGTCGGCATCGGCGATTATGGGGGTGTCGGTCATTTTCGCCATGGTGGCGATTCTGCCGACCATGTCGCTGTAAGTGGCAATGCCGGCGTCGGGTAGGCCCAGGTGAGAGGCAACCGTGCCATAACCCGTCACGTAGAGAGCCTTGAAGCCCATGCGATCGGCTATCAGGGCTGAAATCATATCATAGATGCCTGGTGCAACGACGATTTCGCCAGAGTTAAGCTGTTCTTTAAGTGACTTGGCTGTCATTTTTTACTTCTCCTTTGTATATACCGATTGTTCACCTTCGGCACCCTCATGATGCTGGTGGTGTTGCGACCCAGGGGTTGGCGTTGATGTGGTGTGTTTCGAATTGTTTGATTTTATCTAGCAGGCGATAAGTCATTTGAATTTCCGACTCGCCTTTTAATAGAGCTTCTTTTCGATAAGCATCGATTTCAAAGGGGAAACGTAAATCTGAGCTGTTGATGATGCTTTGCTGAGGCAAGTCAACGGTCAATATTTGGGGTTGGCCTTCTTCATGCATCAGAGACTGGATGCTTTGCTCATCCAGGCGAATCACTAAGAGACCGTTCTTCAGGCTATTATTGAAAAAAATATCGCCAAAATCCGGAGCAATGACGACACGAAAGCCATAATCGAGAAGTGCCCATACTGCGTGCTCGCGTGATGAACCACATCCGAAGTTTCTCCCGGCAATGAGAATAGTCGACTCTGCCTGGGTGGGGTCATTGAGGGGAAATCCTACTTTCGGCTTGCCATCAGGCGTAAAGCGCAGATCATGAAAGAGTTGATCCTCGTATCCGGCTTCACGGGGCCGATGTAGATATCGCGCCGGTATGATTTGATCGGTGTCGATGTTTTCCCAAGGCAGGCTCAGAGCCTGTCCACGGTGAGTGGTAAAAGCTAGCATTTGGTGCCCTCCAGCTCCCTGACGTCGGTGAGGTGACCGGTAATGGCAGCGGCGGCGGCCATTGCTGGGCTCATGAGATGCGTACGACTTCCCGGGCCTTGGCGGCCAGCGAAGTTGCGATTGGAGGTGGATGCGCAACGAGCACCGCTTGGTACCGAATCGCCGTTCATGGCAACGCACATGGAGCAACCAGGCTCACGCCACTCGAAACCTGCCTGGTGAAAGATTTCGTGCAATCCTTCTTTTTCTGCTTGCTGACGGACTTGCTGAGAACCGGGCACGACGATAGTAGGCACTTTGGCTCTGCCAAGCTTTGCAATTTTCGCGGCTTCACGAAGGTCTTCCAGGCGGCTATTGGTGCAGGAGCCGATGAATACCCGGTCGACTTTCAGAGAAGTGAGTTTCGCACCCGGCTCGAGACCCATGTACTCGATGGTGGCTTGGTATTGCTCCATCTTGCTTGTCTCGATGTCTCCAAGGTCCGGAATGTGACCGGTAATGGGCAGGGCCGTTTCGGGGGAATTTCCCCAGGTTACCGTGGGGGCAATCGAGCGGGCATCTATGGCAACTTCCTTGTCATGATGGGCATCGTCATCGCTCTTGAGGCCTCGCCATGCTTCTACGGCACGTTCGAAAAGCTCTCCTTGTGGCGCAAAGGGCTTGCCCTTCAAATATGCAAACGTGGTTTCATCGGGTGCAATCATGCCGCCCCGAGCGCCGGCCTCTATCGACATGTTGCATAGCGTAAGACGTGACTCCATCGACAGGTTGTCTATGGCCTCACCCGCATATTCAATGACATACCCGGCACCACCATTGGCACCGATGGTTCTGATGATGGTGAGGATCAGGTCTTTTGCCGTGACATGCACTCCCAGTTCTCCATCGATGCGGATCCGCATTGTCTTGGGGCGCTGCTGCCAAAGCGTCTGTGTGGCCAGTACATGAGCGACCTCAGAGGCACCGATGCCAAATGCCAGTGCGCCTAATGCGCCGTGGGTGGAGGTATGGCTATCGCCGCAAACGAGCAGAGTGCCTGGCAGGGTCAGCCCCAGCTCGGGACCCGCTACGTGTACGATCCCCTGGCGCTCATCATTCGCTCCGAAGGAGGTGATTCCCTGCTCGCGAGCATTTTCTGCCAGTGTCGTCACCATGGCGTCATGCACGGGGTCGCGATCAGGGTCGTCATGAGTGGCAATGTAATGGTCGGCCATACCGAACGTAAGGTCGGGCCTTCTTACCTTCTGTCCCTCGCTCTTGAGCTGGTCGAATGCTTGCGCTGTGGCGTCGTGAACTAGGTGGCGGTCGATGAAAAGGAGTGCAGTGCCATTGTCTCGTTCGCTGATGACATGCGACTCCCATATCTTGTCGAAAAGTGTTCTTCCCATCGCTGCGTGCCTCGCTGTCGTTGGCCTCGCTGTCGTTGTTAGCCATCGCTGGGCGTGTGATGCCAGCTAGAGTATACATATACCACATATCGTATCCAATCAAGCGCTGTGAGGGTTGTTTCTCATGTCGGGGCGATGCGCTGGCTATTGATGTTGCTGCTAAGCACGATAGGCGTGTGCAACATGCGTGTTAACATAAACAATTGATAAATAAGGATTAAAATTTAAATTCTGACAGTTGATGCGGCCTTTTTTTCGGATCGTCAAATTTTTTCCGCTAGTTCGAAGGGGCTGGGATTTGACAAAACGTATCCAATGAGCAAGGCTGAGATTCGCCAGTATACAGACAAGAATCTATCAACTGGAGATGAGACATGGCACAGCACGGATCAGGGCCTGAAATTTGGGAAAAAGGTTTCTCAAACAAAAGCTTGAACTCTTCCGGAGGAACTGGGCCATGTGCCGGTGGCGTTGTCGGCCCCACGCCGAGGGCTTGGAAAAGCCAGGAGGTGGTAGATGCTGAGGACGCCTGGGTCAGGGTGTTGTCGCAGGAAGAGCGTGAAGGGCTGCTCGGGGGCTTGGCGGCTTTTGAAAATGCCGGTAAGCCGCTGCTGGCAACCTGTGCCCGAGACTTCCCATTCGGCAACCTCGATCGCTTGCTTGCCGATGTAAAAGAGGCGGTCTCGCATGGGTTGGGCTTTGTCGTTCTGCGTGGGTTGCCTATCGAGTCGTTGTCCGTTGAACGTATCCGGGCGCTGTACTGGGGCTTGTGCAACCACTTGGGAGTACTTCGGCCGCAGGGAGTGAATAGCGACTTGCTCGGCGACGTGCGTGATGCCGGCGGGAATTACCGCTCTGCGAGCGGGAGGGGCTACAACACAAACGCGCGTCTCGACTACCACACAGACATGGCGGATCTGGTCGGCTTGCTTTGTATCAATGCTGCCAAAAGCGGCGGAGAAAGCCGTATTGCTTGCTCGATAGCGGTGAGAGACGAGATTGCCTCTACATCTCCGGAGCTTTTTGAAGCCCTCTACAAGGATATTTATTACTCTCGCAAAGGTGAGGAGAGTTCCGACGAACCGCCATATTATGCGGCTCCTATATTTTCTGAGCGAGATGGCGAGTTCTGTTGTCGGTATGTTCGCAACCACATTCGCTATGCCCATGAGTTCGATGGCGTTCCCCAGCCTGATGCCACTCAGACTGAAGCGATGGATATGCTGGATAGGCTTGTTGCATCTGATGATTTTACTTTAGAGATGGTGTTGGAGCCGGGGGATATGCAAGTTCTTAACAATCATGTGATCTTGCACTCGAGAACTGATTTTATCGATTTTGAGGAGGAGGAAAAGAAACGCCATTTGTTGAGATCGTGGATTTCGACCCCGTACAGTCAGCCGCTCTCTTCCGCGCTTGAAGCAGCCTACCACGATGTTGCCGCGGGTGCCGTGCGTGGCGGAATCGTTGGCAAGAAATTCGATGGAGCGAAAAGAGAGTACACGAAGCAGGCGGCTGAGTTTCACGGCATGCCCTATCTGATACCAGCCTGAAGCATAAAAAGTAACTTGTCCCGGGAGATAACAATGAAAAAATTGTCTATTGTTGCCGCAGTATCTGTCGCCGTTGGCTTGAGTGGTGTAGCAACGGCACAAGCCAATAGCTACCAAATGCTCGTTCCCTTTCCGACCAATCATGCCCTGAACGACATTGCTCACCTGTTTGTCGAAATGGTCGATGAGAAGTTCGATGGTCGTTATCAGATACGCCTGGTTGGCGAGGACGCAATCCCCGGGTTCGAGCAATTCGACCCGGTGAGCTCCGGTGTTTTCCCGATGGCGCTCTCGACTGGACCGTATCATACCGGAGTCACTGGCGTGGGGCTGGCTGCCGACGCCATTGATGCGGACCCGCAAGCGCGCCGGGAGTCAGGCATCTGGGAGGCCTATCAGGACTACTACCTGACACACAATGTTCGGATGATCTCGTTTCCCTCCGCCAATCCTGGTTACCATTTCATGTTGACCGATCCTATCGGGGATGATGGTGGGTTTGAAGGCCGTATCATTCGTGGCACGCTGACCTACCATGGCCCCATCCGTGCCTTTGGCGGATCCCCAGCTGTGATGCCTGTCTCGGAAATTTATACCGCTGCAGAACGTGGTGTGATCGAGGGTGCTGGTCACAATATTTTCGGTAATTACCAAATTGGGCTGCACGAAGTACTGCCCTACCTGGTTCGGCCCGGCTTCGGGGTAACCAGCTTGATGGTGGTCTTCAATGAAGACTACTGGGCAGAAATTCCCGAAGAGGACCAAGCGACGTTTTTGGAAATTGGGCGTGAGTTGGAGGATGTCTCGCTTGCTCATTACGACGGCCTCATCGCTGAAGAAACGGAGTTGATGGAGGGGGTGGGTGCAGAGCTCACTTACCTGGGTGAGGAGCAGCAGCAAATGCTCGATCAGGCATTTGCAGATGGCTTATGGGAAGAGGCTATTCGTATTTCGGGAGAGCCTGCCGAAAGCATGCGCGAACTCGCCCGTGAGGCTGGCCTTACCCCCTGAAAGTCAAACCACGAAAGGAGTTCATCGTCACTGGCCGCCTGATGCGTGGCCAGTGACGATTTAGAATCAAGCATCAGAGGGCTGAGGTGAAATGAATAAGATATACTCTGGCCTTGGCAAGACGCACGATGCGATAACGGATATAGGCTACTGGCTTGGTGTGCTGGCCTTGTTTGCTATCTTGCTCATGTTTTGCTATGAAATTACGGCGCGTTATTTTTTTCGCAGCCCTACTCAGTGGATCAATGATTTTACAGGGTATTTTCTGCTCTTTTCGACCTTTCTTTTGGCCCCGAGGTTGACGCGGGAGCGGGCCCATATTGAGATAACCTTCATTAAAGATGCCTTGTCGGATAGGGCTAGGGGCTTTTTCAATTCACTGTTGTTTTTACTGGCCACCATAGCTTGTATATGGGCAGGTTGGTATGCCTTCGAGGAAGCCATGCGCCAATACGATCGTGGTATCAGAACCATGGCGGTGATGTCGGTTCCCAGGTGGTGGATGAGCGCTGTTATCTCGTATGGCCTGATGAGTTCAGGGGTATATTTCTTTCGAGCTAGTGTCATGGAGTTGAAGAGCTCTTTGGCGAGTCGAGATCTTTGAGGCCTTATAAAAAATTCAACAAAGGAGGTAAGTATGGAATGGCTACAGATCTTGCTTGCAGGTTTGGGGATTCTTCTCTTCCTGTTTGTGCTCGGCGTTCCCGTATTTGTGGCATTTCTATTCACAAATCTGGTTGGAGCAATGTACTTCTTCGGCGGGCGTGGGTTCAGTATATTTACCAACAGCATTTACGATACGCTTGCTTCTTCGTCTCTTGCTACCATAGCACTTTTTATTTTAATGGGTGAGGTCTTGTTCCGTTCGGGAGCTACCGATGCCGTCTTTCGCTCGACCGATACGCTGATTGGGCGTGTGAAGGGTCGCGATTTTGTTCTTTCGGCTGCACTGGGAACGATCTTTGGGGCTCTGTCCGGGGCTGCTATGGGGGTCGTGGCGATGCTGGGGCGATCCCTTCTTCCGCAGATGCTTGCCAGGGGTAGCGACCGACGACTATCTATCGGGGCCATTCTGGGTGGGGCAAACCTGGCGCCTATCATACCGCCTAGCGTGCTTATCATTGTCATCGGCATGTTGGCCAATATCTCGATATCACGCTTTCTCATTGCAGGTATAATACCTGGGCTCATCATCGCTTGCCTGATTCTCTTGTATACGTCCGTCCGCATTGCAATCAACCCTGGATTGGCTGGCCAGGCTTCCCAGCATGATGTGCCCGTAAGGAGTTTCAAGGATAAGGTTGTTGCCGTCATTCAATTGCTACCTTTCTCGGTCATTATTTTCTTCGTGATGGGATTCATTCTGCTGGGGATCGCCACTCCTTCAGAGTCGGCAGCTTCCGGAGTGGTAGGGGCTCTACTTGCGGCTGCTTATTACAAGAAACTTTCCATTAGAATGATTCTTGAATCTGTGCAGTCTGCTGCTGCAGTTTCGGCCGTCATATTGATCATCATGGCCAGTTCAAAGCTGTTCAGCCAGTTGCTTTCTTTGAGTGGTGCAACATCTGCCATAGCCCAACTCTCCGTTGCGACTTCTCTGGATCCGCTTGTCATGCTGTTTATCATGATGTTGATACCATTCATTTTCTGTATGTTCATGGACCAAATAGCGATTAGTATCGTCATTATTCCCATCTATGCGCCTGTCATAGCCGCGTTGGGATTCGATCCGCTGTGGTTCTGGGTTCTGTTTCTCATCAATGTGACTATAGGAGGTTTTTCTCCACCGTTTGGCTATGTTCTATTTGCTTTCAAGGCGGCGGCACCTGAACTAAAAGTGAGTGACCTCTATGCTGCCGCCTGGCCTTTTGTGGGTGTCTTTATTCTGGCCATGGTGATCATTGCCATGTTCCCCGCCTTGGTGACTTGGTTGCCGGGCATGTTGTGATAAGCATGTTATGATCAACGGAGAAGAAAAATGACGAACGACAATCTTCAGGAAAATTACCGCGACACCTTCAATGGTTCGACCGGTTTCGGTAATGCTTCGGCTGTACTGGCAATAGACTTCATGAAGGCTTATACACTTCCTGATAGTGGGCTGTATGCGGAAGGTGTCGTCGAGGCGGTCAAGCATGCGGAGATATTGTATAAATGTGCGCGTCGATGCGAAATTCCAGTCATCCATACCCGTGTTGTCTTTTCGGAGGATGGGGCTGATGGCGGAGTGTTCATAAAGAAATTGCCTGTTCTCCGCCAGATGACGGAGAGCAGTGTTTATTCGCAATTCGATGAAAAGGTCTTGCCTGCTCAAGGCGAGACTGTCTTGCGAAAACAATATCCAAGCGCCTTTTTTGGTACGCCTCTTGTTTCGATTCTCGTTGCTCAGGGGATCGATACGGTTGTCATTACCGGTTGCTCAACGAGCGGATGCGTTCGTGCCTCCGTGGTCGACGCCATCTCATATGGGTTTCGTGTGGTCGTTCCTCGTGAGTGTGTGGGAGACAGGCATCAGAATCCACATGAGGCAAATCTGTTCGATATTCATGCCAAGTATGGCGATGTCATGAGCATGAGTGAGGTGATGCGATACTTCGAGGAGCGAAAATGACATGCTCTATAGCGATTATGTCGAACGAAATTTCATGCTCCTGACCGGAGTTGAGCCTCGAAAGGGCGATGTCGAGCGGACTTCTGAAGTACTTGCTCGGGTGCTTGGCGCTATCGATTATTCCTGTTGCTCAGTGGCTGGTGAAGATGCTGAGGAAGCAGGGGATTTCGATCGTTTGATAGAAGAGTCCAAGGTTCATGGGGGCCGCAATGAATGATCCGATGAAGTGGACATTGAAGGAGGCCGCCACAGCCGTTTTGAAAAGAAGGATCGGGTGTGTCGAACTCGTCTCGGCGAGCCTCGAGGCGGCTCGCCGCATCAATCGGGTAACGAACTGCTTCACTCGCATAGAGGAAGAGTCTGCCTTGAGTTCGGCACGAGCGGCAGATTGCCGTTCTGCTCATGGAAAAGTCCCTATGGCGGGTATCCCATTGGCCCACAAGGACATGTTTCATCGCAAGGGTATGCCTTGCTCTTATGGGTCGTCACCTGAGCTGGCCCAAGTGCCGAAAGCGACATCTCACCTGCTTGCTGCGCTTGACCGCTCGGGAGCGGTGCAGATTGGTAGCCTCCACATGTCTGAGTTCGCTTTTGGCGCGACGGGACATAACGACCATTTCGGCCCTTGTCGCAATCCTTGGAATTCGGCGTATATCTCAGGTGGTTCATCCGGTGGCTCCGGGGTTGCTGTCGCTGCCGGTGCTGTTTTTGCAGCATTGGGCTCCGATACGGGAGGCTCGATTCGCATACCGGCTGCCGCTTGTGGTGCCGTTGGCCTGAAACCGACGCATGCATTACTGAGCAGTGATGGCGCCATGCCGATGTCGCGTTCGCTCGACTGCTTCGGGCCGATTGGCCGCACGGCAGAGGATGTCGCGTTGATGATGGACTGCCTTGCATCGACGGGGGAAGGAGAGGCTGCACGCTTTTCCTGTCGTTTGGAAAGCGATGTCAAAGGTCTGCGCGTCGGCATCCCTGAGAATTACTACTATGACGATATAGATCCTGTGATCGAGTCGCTGATGGAAGCAAGCCTGTTGCGGCTCGAACGGCTCGGCTGCAAGCTGGTCAAGGTCAAGGTGCCCGATCATCAGGAACTTACCAGTTTGTCCTACATCATTCTGGGGGCTGAATCTGCCACCTATCATGCGGAGCGCTTCGCCAGGCACGAGGCAAGTTACGGCAAGCAGACACGGGCCCGGTTATTACACGGCTTCTTCATTCCCGCAGCGGCTTACGTTCAGGCAAAGCAGCTCAGGGGCCTCTATTTCAAGCGATTCATGAAAGACGTGATGAGCCAATGCGACGTTCTGCATACCCCTGTGTTTCGGCGGCCAACCCCGACTCTGGAAGAGACGGACCTTGGGCATTCGCTCGAATCGACAAGAATGATTTCGGATTTGAGTCATTGCACCCGGTTGACGAATTACCTCGGGCTCCCGGCAGTGTCTCTACCGTGTGGATTTTGCCCCAACGACCTTCCGGTCGGCTTTCAGCTCATTGGCAGGCCTTTCGATGAGCCGACGCTGCTGGGCTTGGCTCACGCTCATGAAAAGGTATCTGGCATACGTAATCTCGTTGCCCAGGTTGCCTGAGCCGCCAGGCACCATCCCCGGTGACCTGGCGATCTGGTGGGTGGCGATCGGGCGATGGGCAAGAGTTTTGTAACAAAGCGTTTACTTGACCGCGGTCATGTCTATAATAGCTAAGACCTAAGAAAACTAGGTCGCTCAGCTCATAACAATGATGACAAATGCTGGTTGGGTGCGTGGTAAGTGTCGCTCAAGCGTCACGTTTGCCTGATACCTTCGGCTGGCTTCCTGACGGTGAACAAGCTGACCATGGCCCTGATCTCATTTGCCAGTAGAGAGTACTCCGAGCGCGAGCGTCTCGATGCGGCACGCGAATTCTATGCGGCCGTTGCCAACGTCGAGTTGGCGGTCCCCCATGGGCAGCCCCCCGAGATCGAGGCGCGTATCCGGCTGCTGCCTGGCGTTTCCATTGCCAGCGTCGAATGTTCCCCTCTGATTGCCCAGCGCGAGCTGACGAACCTTGCCGACGGCAATGACGATCTCTCTTTTCTGCTGAACCCCTCGGGGCAGGGCGGCTGGACCTCTTCACAACCCAGGCTGGGTGAGGCGACCTGCCGCGCCGGAGAAGGGTGTCTGGGGTTCAACGAGCTTCCTGGCCAGGTCGCTTTCCATGGCTCGCGGGCACGCTTTCTCAGCATCGGTTTTTCACGCCAACTATTGTCGCCGCTGCTGAACCAGGACATGCGGCCCGCAGTGAACAAGGTGTTGCGTTGCGAGCCGCTGGGTCACCTGGCCCAATTGGCGCTGGCGCTTACCACGGGCAGGGAGCCACAGGCCGAGCAGGATCCTGTCGCGCTGACCGAACAGATGACCGATTTGGCGGTGCTGTGCCTTGGGGCGACGCCGGAGGCAGACCGCCGTGCCCGAGGCCGTGGCCTGCGTGAGGCGAGGTTGCGTGCTATCAAGGCCGATATGTTCGCTCTTGCCGGCCGTGGTGATCTTACGCTGACCGACGTGGCCAAACGGCACGGTGTTTCACCAGGCTACCTGCGGGCGCTTTTCCGGCATGAGCACACCACCTTCACCGATTACCTGTTGACGCTGCGCTTGCAGTTGGCGTGGCGGCGGCTGACGGATCCGCGCTTTGCGCAACGAGCCGTCAGCGAGATCGCTTTTGCTTCCGGCTTCAACAACCTTTCCTGGTTCTATCGGGCCTTCAAGCAGCAGTTCGACACGACGCCCACCGAGGCGCGTGCCGAGGCTGGCGCTGATGCCTCTGCTATGAGGGTGAGTGTTTAGGCGTCGATGTGACGCTGAGTGGAAGATAAGAAAAAAGTGTGCTGATAGGCTCATGCCAAAGCAGCAAGCATAAGTAAAACGATAATGCGACGTGGCTGTGACCGCGTCGAGTGCGCAGTAGGAGCAACATGACAATGAAGGTACGCGGGACCCTTCCCCTTCGGCGCCTGGCCGTGGTGCTTGGCTTCGGCTTGATGTCGCCTCTGGCGATGGGCAGCAGCCTATTGCAGCTGCATGAATTGGCCACCAGCAACGACCCTCAGTTCCAGGCCGATTTCTACGGTAAGCAGGCCACCGATGAGCGCTATTACCAGGCGCGTTCGGCGCTGTTGCCGCAGGTCAGCGTCAATGCCAGCCGCAGCGAGATCACTCAGGACATCGTCAGCTCCGACAACGAAGTCTTCGACAGCGGCAGCACCTCCTATCCCACCACCGTATACGGTGTTTCCATCGAGCAGTCGCTGTACGACTACTCACGCTGGGCGGCCTTCAGCCAGGCCAAGCAGGAGATCCAGCAGGCGGCCTCCGAGCTCGAGGCGGCGCGTCAGGATCTCTACTTGCGCGTGGCCGAGCGCTACTTCACGGCCTTGGCGCTGCACGAGAACCTGAGCTTCCTGCGCGCCGAGAAACAGCAGGTGGGTACCAACCGCGACCAGGTGCGTGCACGCCACGAGGATGGCCTGGCTCGTGAGATCGATCTGCTCGATGCCGAGGCGCGTTTCCTGCAAGTGGAGGCCCGCGAGCTCGACGTCGAGAACCGCCTGCGCGATGCACTGAACGCGCTGGAAGAGGTTACCGGCTTGCTGCCCAGCCGCCTGCGCCTGGTCAACGACAACCTGCAACTGGAGCGCCCCCAGCCGGATTCACCGGATGCCTGGACCGAGCTGGCCCTGCAGCGCAACCCGCGCCTGCAGGCTGCCAGCCTGGCGGTGGACGTGGCCATGCAGAACGTGAGGGTGCGGCGCGGCGGTCACTTTCCCACCCTGGGCCTGAGCCTGAACTACGAGAACGACGATACCGAAGGGTCGCTGTTCGGCGGTGGCAGCCAGGTCGAGACCCAGACCATCCGCCTGGGTCTGAACGTGCCCGTTTACAGCGGTGGCATGGTCTCTTCCCAGGTGCGTGAGGGCGAGCAACTCATCGAGGCCGGTCGGGCGCGTCAGGAGCAGGTGCGCCGTGAATTGCAGCGCAACGTGCGGGCCGGCTATCAGGGCATCGTCACTGCCATGGCACGCGAGCGAGCGCTGCGTGAGTCGCTGCGTGCCAATGAGCGTATCGCCGAGAGCCGTCAGGTGGGATTCGAGTCGGGTGTGATTCCTCTGCTCGACCTGCTCGATGCCGAGCGTGACCTGTTCTTTGCCCGTAGCGAGCTGGCCAGTGCCCGCTACGACTACCTGATCAGCGTGCTGCGCCTGAAGCATGCGGCGGGTGTGATCAACAGGGAGGATCTCGCCGAGATCGATGCCCTGATGAGTCAAGAAGTGGATCTGGTGGCCTTCAGCCGCCTGTAAGCGCTGCCTGCGCGACAACGGCTCCCGACCGCCTGGTGGGGAGCGACGACAAGATGCAATGCAAGGAGGCCAACTTGGCTACTCAACTCCTGATCTATCGCAACGTGCAGCCGATCACCCGTGACAAGCACGGTGAGCTGTCTCTCAAGGTCGGCAAGGATTTCGGTTTTGCCGGCCAGGTCAATTCGGTGCCGCTGATGGCCGCTGAGTTTCCCGCGGCGGCAAGCGACCTGCCGATCGTGTTCACCGATGCCGAGGGCAGCGTGCTGCCGGTAGCGGTGCTGGGCATCGACCAGGACTCGAACCTGATGGTGGACGGCGAAGGCCAATGGCGTGGCGAGTACGTGCCGGCCTTCCTGCGTCGTTATCCCTTCGTGTTCGCCTCCAGTGAGGATGGCAAGACGTTCACCCTGTGCATCGATGAAGACTACGAAGGCCTGAATGCCGAGGGCCGCGGCGAGCGCTTCTTCGACAGCGACGGCGAGCAGACCCAGTACATGGCCAAGGTGCTCGACTTTCTGCAGGACTATCAGGCGCACTTCCAGCGCACCCGCACCTTCTGTGCGCGGCTGGCCGAGCTCGACCTGTTGGAGGCGGTGGAAGCCCAGATCAGCCTGCCCGAAGGCGGCAAGCGCACGCTGACCGGCTTCAAGGCGGTGAATCGCCAGAAGCTCAAGGCGCTGCCGGAAGATGCCTTGAAGAGCATGCTGGCCACCGATGAGCTGGAACTGCTCTACGTGCACCTGCAGTCGATGCGTAACTTCAATCGTCTGAGCCGCTTGGCGCGCGGCGGTTCCCGCGTGGGAGCACTGAGCAAGGGCGATCCCGCCGATGAGGCGGTAAGCCAGAGCGATACCGACGAGAAACCGGTGCATTGATGCCGATGGCGGCTCGCGTGCGATACACGAGCCGCCTCTAGCAGGCGCCATGTGAGGCGCTATGCGAAAGAGGTGTGCCGCGCGTCGGCATGAGTGGCAGCCCGTTTTCGCATAGCGGTTTGACTACGTAGCGGAAAAAAAGAAGAACCAGGAGCATCGAGATGAATCGCCCCCTGCGCAAGCCCTTGTCGGACCTGATCTCTTCGCTGGCGCGCAAGTCGCGTCGGGCCAAGCGTGCCCAGGCCGAGCCCTCGCGTTTCATCTTCGAGGGGCTCGAGCCGCGCATGTTGCTCTCCGCCGATCCGCTGACGGCAGCGGTGGCCGCCGGCAGCGACATGGTGCTGCGCATGTCCGCGGATCAGCAGCGCCTGGAGCTGGTGGAGCGCCTGGAGGAGCAGGAGCAGCTACTCCACAGCTTCGACCTGGTGGCGGCGCGCGATGCAGGGAGCATCACGATTCAGGGTAGCGAGGACGACGATTCGCTGAGCTTCGACGCCAACCTGTTGGATGTCGATCTGAGCGGGCTGCTGATCAATTTCCACGGTGGGGACGGCGACGACACCCTGAACCTGGCCAACAGCCAGGGGCTGGTCATCAACTTCGTGGGGGGCGAGGGCGATGACCGTATCCAGGGGCTCGAGGCCGACACCGCATGGACGGTGACCGACGATGGCGAGGGGCACGCCAGCTTTGGCGATCATTCGAACGGCGACTGGCTCAGCTTCAGCGGAATTACCGACATCGATGCGGCCTGGTATCGCGAGGCGGGCGATATTGCCCCCGAGGATGACGGCTTCACGCATCGTCTTTCCGCCACCGTGGACGGCATGAGCTGGGCGCTCTACGACGAGCGCAGCCTGACGCTGGGCGGTATCGCCTTCGAGGGCGTCGACGTTCTCGTCGGACGGCACAGCCAGACCCTGGACTATTCCGACTATGCCACTTCGGTGGCGGTAAACCTCGGCACCGGCAATGCCAGCGGCTTCAAGCAGGTGGGCGGCTTCGGTCATGTGATCGGCACCAACGGCGACGACATTCTGATCGGCGATGCGTCAGCGACCCTGGGCGTGACGCTGGATGGTCGCAATGGCGATAACCTGATCGTTGGCGGCGGCGGTAACGATCTACTCAAGGCGGGCGCTGGCCAGAGTACTTTGGTCTCCGTTGGCGGCAACGACACCTTCGCCCTGAGCGACAGCTTCAGCCCCGAAGAAGCCGAACTGACCTACGTGGTGGAGCGCTCAGCCGGGAACATCACGCTGACCAACCAGGGCGCTCAGGCGCAGATCGCGACCCAACTGGGCAGCGTGGCGTTCACTCATCAGCCGGTCGAGATCGTGCTGGCGGCGGCGGGCAATGGCCAGACCCTGAGTGCCGCTGACTATGCACTTGGCGGGGTGACCTTCCAGGCGCGCGACACCGCGTCGAACACCACCATGCTGGGCAGCCAGCAGAGCGACCGCTTCATTCTCGGCGCGGGCGGCGGCACGGTGAATGCGGGCGGCGGTGACGAGAACCTGATCGAGGCCCAGGCCGACGCGAACATGACGCTGAGCGATGCACAGCTGGCCGTTTCCGGCTGGTCGCTGTGGCAGCTCGAGAACGTGCAACTTGCACGCCTGGTGGGTGGCGAGAGCGACAACGTGCTCGATGCCCGTGGCTTCACGGGACAGGTGCGTCTGGAGGGTGTGGCGGGCAACAACACTCTGTATGCCGGTAGCGGTGGCGCCATTCTGATCGGCGGTAGCGGCGACGACGCGCTCTACGGCGGTGCCGGTGACGATGTGTTGTTCGGGAACCGCGGCAATAACCTGCTGGACGGTGGCGGCGGTAACAATACGGCCATAGCCACTACCTCCCATTCGCTGCGTTTGTTCGACGATGGCGATGACGCCATGTTGAGGCGTGGCGACTTTGCCGAGCAGCATGAGCTGGTGTGGCAGCGCACCGCTGGTGACATTGTCGAGTTTCATTTCGGCGGTGAGCAGACCATTGCCTTGAGCATCGATGCCGAGGCCTTGGAGGTACAGCACGCCCTGGAGCAGCTCCTTGGTATCGGCGCGGGCAATCTGCAGGTTGCCCGTGAGGCGACGGACGACGAGGTGCGCTGGACGGTGCGTTTCGTCGGCGATTTCATGCGGCTGCTCGACGATGGCACCTTTGCCAGGGCGCTGGATGGTGAGACCTTCGGCGTGGCACTGATGGGTGCCGGCGCGGCTTCGGTGATGTCGACCCAGACCCGCGCCCGCCAGGCCGGCAGCGATACGCTGGTCAACATTCACAATGCCGTGCTCGAGGCGGAGTTCGGCAACACCGTACTCGATGCCCGCGGTTTCAGCGGCAGTGTGCTGCTGCAGGGTGGCAGCGGCAACGACACCTTCTATGGCGGCGACGGCTTCACGCAGTTCGTCACCGTGGCCGGCGACAACACCATTCATGCCGGCAGCGGCGAGAACGACATCACCGGTGGGGCGGGTCGCGACCACCTCATCGTGGCCCTGGCCACCGGTCAGCAGAGTGTCACGGTGGGGGGCGACAGCTTCCAGGTCGACGGCACGGTCTCGAACTACGTCAATGTCGATCTGCTGACCCTGGTCGGCAACGACGGCGACAATACCCTGGATGCCAGCGGCTGGCATGGCCTGGGCGAGCACAGCTCGTTGATCGAGCTGATGCAGCGTGGCGGTGCGTCGCAAACGGACATCGAGGCATTCCTGGCCGCGTTGGGTGGACGCTTCGACCCGCTGGCCCTGGCGGACATGGGGGCCACTGCGGCCGTCCTGGATATCACCCTGGCCAACGGGCAGACGCACAGCCTCAACGTTTCCGATGCGCGCACCCTGGGCGACCTGCTGCTGTTGCTGGGCACCGTGGAGGGCCTGGAGGCGGAGTTCGACGCTGCCGAGGGCCGCCTGCGCGTGGTGGATAGCACGAGCGGCGCCGGCAGCTTCGCCATCGTTGCCAACGACACCGCCGCGCTCCTGACCGATGCGCTGGGTTTCGCCATGTCGGGCGGCGAGTGGCTGAGCCAGGCTCTGGCCGGTACGGGGGCGGTGATCGATGCCAGGTTGGGGGGCGACAATACCCTCACCGGCAGCCGTGGCGACGACCGCTTCATCGTGGTGGCGGGCGAGCACGAGATAGACGGGGGCGCGGGCACCAATACTCTGGTGGTCGAGCACGACGCCGACATGACCCTCGAAGACGACACCCTGACGCTGGGTGACCTCGACACTGCGCTCGCCAACATCCAACTGGCCGAGCTGCTATTGACCGGCGGCAGCGGTGTGACAATCGAGGCCACCGCTTTCACCGGCATGACCCAGTTCCGGGTGGCCGAAGGGGTAGCCGCTACCGTCAAGGCCAAGAGCGACGACCGCGTAACGGTGGATCTCGCCGCCAACAGTTTGGCGGGCCTGAATGATGTCACCGTAGAAGGGGGTGCGACCCTGGTCGGCTACTGGAAGGGTGACAGCACGCTGGATGGCGTCACCCGAGCATTCACCGACCATATCGAGCTGCGTGCCGACGGCCGGCTGACCATTACCGGTGCGAACCTGACCACCGACGGCAGCGATCTGACGCTGATCGGACGGCATGTGACGATCAGCGGCGCGAGCGAGCTGAACACGAACGGTGGCCACCTGCACGTCAGCGCTCAACTGCCGCCCAAGGTGCTGGCGCCGGTCAACAGCTTCGTCGACGTGGGGCTGTTCGATCTCTCCGTGAACATCGGCGATGCCACCCTGACCGGTGGCAGCGTACGCATCGATGCCTTGCTGGTCGACCCCGAGCGCGACTGGTTCAACCAGCGCACCGGGGTTGGTCTGATCGACAAAGGCATAGATGCCACCTTGAATTTCCTGCAGGGCCTGTCGCTGTTCGGCAGCATTTCCACCCTGATTGCCAACGCCACCATCGATATCGGTGCCGATGCCAAGATCACCGCGACGGATGGCGATATCGTCGTAGCCTCGGAGATCGACATCACCGCTGACGTGTCGCCCACCAAAGCCTGGGGGCTGGGTGTATCAGTGAGTACGCTGATCACCCGCTCCAACGTCCATGTGCATGGGCAGCTGACGGCATCCAACGACATTCACCTCAGCAGCAGCGTGACCACGACCCAGAACGTGGAAGCCGCACCGGGCGGGCTTGGTGGTGTGGCGGGCGCGGTAGCGGTCAGCGTGCTGGTGAGCGAGTCGCGGGTGATGGTGTGGAACGATGCTGTCATCGATGCCAATAACGATCTGACCGTTTCCGCGACCACGGTGGAGAACAACACGACGAAGGCAACCTCGGCGCCCGACAAGGGGGTGGTGGGTATCGCCATTGCGGCGAACGTGGAGAGCAGTCGCACCGAGGCGCAGCTGGCCGGCGACGTCACGGTCGGTAACGACCTGCTGGTGGAAGCGACGACCAAGCAGGGCGAGAGCAATGGTGCCGTCACCGCCAGTGCCGGCACGGCCAAGCCTTCCGGCGGGCCGAGCGACCTGCGCGACGGCATCGAGTCGTCGTTCAAGGACGCTTCGCCCACGGCGCTGATCGGTAACTTCCAGAGTGCGCTGACAGATGCACTGACCGACAAGATCAAGAAGACGGTGGGCGAGAAGGCGCCCAACTTCATCGGCAAGCACTTCCGTGAGTCCGAGGGAGAGAAGAAGAACTCGCTCGACGTAGCCGCCGCCCTGGCGGTTTCCGTCGACCTCAACATTGCCGAGGCGCGCCTGGGTACCAGCGTCGATCGGGCCGGCAATGCACTGGGAGACAACGAGCGCAGCCGCATCGTCGTCGAGGGCGACGTCACGGTGCAGGCGCTGAGCCAGCATCGGCCCGCCGTGAGTGCCAGCGGTAGCGCTGAGGGCGTCGACCCGAACAAGAAGGAAAAGGAGAAGAGCTTCACCGACAAGGTGCTGGGTAACACCATCATCGCCAAGTATCTGGCCGCCGAGAAAAAGTCGGCAGTGAAGGGCAACGACTCCGCCGAGGCGCAGAAGAAGCAAGCCCAGGACGACAAGAGCGAAGCCAGCGAGGCGGCCAAGGTGGGAGTGGCCGGTGCGGTGAGCTTCGGCCTGCTCGACAACAGCGCCAACGCCACCATCGAGGGCAACGTCGACCTCGATGCCGGCAAGGCAATCTCCGTCGAGGCCGCGAGCCTCAACACGGTGGATATCGGCAGCCTGTGGGGCATGAATCTCTATACCGCGGGCAAGGCTTTCGACGATCTCGAAGGCACCTACGACCACACCAGCAGCGAAGGCGCCGTGGCCACCGCGCCGAGTGAGAAAGTGCTGGTGGCAGACGGCCACCAGGCCGGCGGCGAGGCTGGTTTCGTCTATCGCTTCCTTGGTGAGAACGGCGAGAACATCGATCTTGCCAGCGAGGACTTCTCCGACGACGAGCGTTGGGAGAATCTGGGAACTCCGCTCAATATCCGTATCGGCGAGTTCGTCGATACCCTGAACGGCTACACCTCAGGCGACCTCGGCCTGCCCGGCAGCTTCGACAGCTGGACCATGGCCACCGCCGAGGGTAGCAAGCTTGCCGTGGCGGGCTCGGCCAACGTCTTTTTGGTCAACCAGAACAGCGATGCGCGGATTCGCGAGGGTGCGCGTATCAACCTGGGCGATGAGACCGACATCGGTGCCGTGGAGCCGCAAGCTGGCCAGAGCGTCAGCGTCGTGGCGCGTAATGACAATCACCTGTTTTCTCTGATCGGCAACGTCAGCCTGCCTTCGTTTTCCGGTGCCAACAAGGCTGACGGCGACGCCTGGAAGAAAGCTTTCAAGAACGACATCGATACCATCAAGTCGGGCCTTGCCGGGGTGAAGTCGGAGGGCAGTGCCATCGGTGCCGCCGTGGGTGTGCATCTGCTGGGCGGTAGTGCCACCGCGATGATCGAGCGTGGTGTGGAGTTGGTGGCCGATAGCCTCGACGTGCGGGCCGCCAACGAGACCCTGCTGCTCGGCATGGGGGTTTCCAGCGGCCAGGCCGACAAGGTGGCGTTCAATGCCACGGCGGTGGCCAACATCGTGAACAATTTCACCCTGGCCCAGGTGCAGGACGCCGTACAGCTCAAGATCGGCAACGGCAGCGTGGAGGGCGAAACTGCAGGCCCTTCGCTGCGCATCAGTGCCAACGACGATACCTATGCCTTCGGCATTGCCGGTGGTGTGGCACAGGGCGGCAGCGTCGGCATCGGGGCGTCGGTGGTGGTCTCGGTGATCGAGCGGGATACCACGGCGGTGCTCGGCAGCCTGGCCGAGGATCTGGCCTTCGCAGGTCGCATTGCCGTTGGCGGTGACGCCTTGGTCGAGGCCAACACCTTCGGGGTGGTGGTCGACATGGCCCTGGCCGGCGCCAAGGCCGGTGGCAAGGCACCCAGTGGCGTCAGCTCCGACAGTGGCTCCGGTTCCGGCGGTAGCGGCGGCGGTAGCGGTGAAGACGACCCCAACAAGTGGCCCAACAACCAGAGCAACTACGACAACGTGCTGGCCGAGCTGACGGGCAAGCTGGGTCAGGGCGGCGGTAGCGGTGGTGGCACTGGCGGCGGTGGCGGTGACAAGAAGGGCGGCTTCGGCGTCGGCGTTTCCGGTTCCGTGGTGGTACACGTCGGCAACGACAATACCCAAGCCCTGGTGCAGGGGCTCGAGCTGTTCGATGTTTCGGGTTCGACCCGCGTGGCGGCCAATGACAGTACCCATCTCGGCCTGCTGGCGGGCGGGGCATCGCTGAGCCTCGGCGGCAGCGGGGCTCAGGTGGCGGTAGCCGGTGCCGCGGCGCTGGCCTTCCAGGATGGCATTACCCGAGCGCGTATCGACCATGTTGCCCGCTTCGACAGCCAGGGCCTGGAGGTCGAGGCGCTGCGCGGTGGCTGGGCGGTCGTTGCCTCGGCCGGGCTGGCCATGGCCAAGGGTCAGAAGGGCTTCGGTTTTGCCGGATCGGCCAGTGTGCTGCGCTCGTTGCGCACCGTGGACGCCGGCCTGCTCAACATTCAGGCCGGCAGCCTGGGCGATGTGAGCGTCATCGCCCGCGATGCCGCCAATACCATTCTGGTTGCCGGCGCGGTGGCCGGTGGCGGCAAGGCCGGCGTGGGCGGGGCAGCCGCTTATGCCGAGATTTCTCATGATGTACAAGCGCGGGTCGATGGTCTGGGTAGCGATGGCGCTGCCATGGCCGTGACCGGTATGTCGGTGGATGCCAAGAGCGAGGCGCTGATCGTCAGCATTGCCGGCTCCGCCGGTATCGGCGCCAGCGCCCAAGGCGTGGGCCTGGCCGGTACCGTGGCGATCAATCGCATCGAGAACACCACTCAGGCACTGCTCAAGGACGCTTATCTGACGGCACCCCAGTCAGAAGGTGAAGAAGGCGAAGAAGGCGAGCAAGACGCCGTGCCGTTCGCCGTGCGGGTGAGCGCCGAGGATCGCAGCAGCATCTGGTCGCTTTCCGGCGCCGTAGGCGTTGGTGGCACGGCCGGTTTCGGTGCTGCCATCTCGGTCAACTATCTCTCCAACACCACCAGCGCCTTGATTCAGGGCGGGGTGATCGAGCAGGCGGCCGGCGTGGCGGTGCTGGCCGCCAATACCGGCCTGCTGCGCACGCTCACCATTGGCGTGGGTGCCAGCAAGAAGGTGGCCGGCTCGGGCAGTGTTTCGGCCAATATCATTGCCAACTCGCTGCGCGCGGGCATCGATAGCCAGCGTATCGAGGCAACCAAGGCGATCTCGGTGCTGGCACAGGACCGCACCCAGCTGATCGCCATCAGCGGCGCCGCTGCCGGTGCCGGCAAGGCGGCGCTGGCCGGCAGCGTCTCGGTCAACATCATCGACAACGATACCCGGGCCACGATTCTCGACAGTCATCTCACCACCGACGAGGGGGTGCTGCTCAGCGCCACTTCCAGCTCGCTGGTGGTCTCGGTGGCCATTGGCGGCGCGGGGGCCGGCAAGGTGGGGCTGGCGGGCGCGGTGACGGTCAATCTGGTGTCCGGCCAGACGGTCGCTCAGGTCAAGAATTCACAGTTGACGGCCGGTGACGATATCCAGGTTCAGGCCACCGATAGCGCGCAACTTGTGGTGGTGGCCATCGGTGCCGCCGGCGCCGGCAAGGTGGCGGGCGGTGTCAGCAGTACCACGGTACAGACCGACAACGCCATCGTGGCGCTGGTGGAAGGCGGCCGGCTCGAGGCTGACAACGTCAGGATATGGGCAGGCCTTGCCGAGGAAACCGAGCGTGGTGCTTTCGACCTCGAGGCGCTGACCGGGGTCAATCCGGAAACCGAGGGCACCGAGCTCGCTGAGGGCGAGGAGGAGCCGGATATCGCCGCCCGTGACATGGGCAACCTCAATTGGTCCTCCGGTGTCGTGAGTGTGAGCATTGCCGGTTCCGGTGCGGGGGCCGCGGCCGGCTCCGCGGCGGTGAATCTCAACTGGATGCGCAGCTCGATTCGCGCCGAGGTGAGCGGCGGTGCCGTGGTGGTGGCGCGCAACGATGTCGAGGTGAAAGCCTACGATAAGAAAGGGCTGGCCAGCTTCGCCTTCGGCGTGGCCGGGGCCGGCAAGGTGGCCGGTGGCGCTGCCATCTCCTTCAACTACATCGGCGGCGATCCTTCGGATCCGTCGCGAACTATCGATAACACCAGCGACGACGACGTCAATGCCTCTCAGGACATGCTGATCCTGGAGGGAAGTGGCAACACCTTCGGCTACAAAGCCGGCCAGGTGGCGGCGGTGATCGACAATGCCGAGGTGACTGCCGAGGCGGGCAACGTCACGGTCGAATCCCATGCCGAAGCCCAACTGCTTAACATCACCGCTGGCGGTGCCGGGGCGGGCAAGGTGGCATTGGCCGGCTCCATCGCCATCAACTTCATGCAGCACGACCTGCTGGCGCGGATAGGCGGTGGCGCTCAGGTGGTGGCCAATGCGGTGGCGGGTGACGACACCACCGGCCATGTGCGTGTGAGCGCCTCCGTGGCGCCGATCATGATCAACATCGCCGGTGCCGCAGCCGGCGCCGGTGCCGTCGGCCTGGCGGGAGCCTCCGCTACCAACGACATGGCTTCCATCGTCAGCGCCCGTATCGACGGGGCCGCGACCCGGGTGACGGCGGACGGTAACGTCGATGTTCAGGCTCGCCTGCTCAGAGTGACCGACGGCGTGCCGCAGATGAACGTCGACAACAGCCTGATTCCCGAGGAGGAAGAGACCGGCGACCGGCCGGCGACGCCGGAACAGGGCGATCAGATCTGGAGTTTTGCACTCAGCGGCGCGGGTGCGGGCAAGGTGGCCGTTTCCGGCGCGCTATCGTTGAACTGGTTGCGTAGCAATGTCGAGGCAGTGATCGATGCCGCCGAGGTGAACGCCGAGGGCGACGTGCGTGTGGCTGCCTCCGACGACCTGGGCCTGAACGCCTTCACCGTTGCGGCCTCCGGGGCAGGCGCTTTCGCTGCCGCGGGCTACTTCGCCTATAACTATGTCGGCGGCAACCCCGACAATCCCGCTGACGATGCCAGCAACCGTATCGCCGCACTGATCCAGAACGGTGCCAAGGTCACGGCCGGTGGTAGCGTGCTGCTCGAGGCCACCTCCGATTCGCGCATCAACGCTTACACCATCGGCGGTGCGGTGGCGGGCTTCGCCGCGCTGAGCGGTACCACCACCCTCAACTTCACGCGCAAGGAAATCCGCGCCGAGGTGCTGGGCGGCGCTACCCGCGTGGAAGCCGGTGAGCACATTCTGATCGAGGCCGAAGACAGCAGCCGCATGACCTCCGCCAGCGTTCAGGTCAATGTGGCGGTGAAGGGCGGTGCGGCCGGTATCTCGGTGGTTTACCACGACATTCAGAACCGTATCGTGGCGGGCAGCCAGGGGGCCGAACTGGAAACCCGCCAGCACGGTGGCGGTGACGTGGTCATTCGCGCCGATTCTCTTTCCAGCAATCTGATCACCAGCGCAGGGGTGACCTACGGCACCTTTGGCGCCGGGGCGGCCAATGCCGGCAGCTCGGTGATCCGCAACCTGGCCGAGGCCAGGGTGGACGGCGGCACGGTGCGTGCCGACGGCACCCTGCTGGTTCATGCCGACGTGGTCGATACCAGCCGTATCGTGCTGGGTACCGTGGCAGCCGGGGCCGTGGCCATCGGCGGCGGGGTGTCGGTCGATCTGATGGGCAGCGACAGCCGCGCCTGGATTGGCGGCAATGCCGACGTGCTGGCGCGAGGCAACGGCGATGGTCGCGCCGTGACGCAGCGCTGGGACGATGGCTGGAAAACCGAAAGTCACAAGGGGGTGGTGGTGTTGGCCACCAGCCACATGACCTTCCTGACCGTGGCGGCCACGGTCGCCGGGGGCATCGGTTCGCTGGCGGCCAACGTCACGGTGGACGGGGTCAACGGTTCTACCCAGGCCTATATCGAGAATGCCAGGGTTCGTAGTGGCGGCGATGTCGTCGTGCGCGCGCTGCACCATACCGACGCCGACAGCGGCGGCGGTGCGGCTGCCATCGGCGCCGGCTTGGCCGCGGCAGCGGGTGTCGACACGACCCTGCTCGGCCATCGCACCGAGGCCTGGATCGACGGTTCGGATTACAGCTCGCCCGAGGCCATGGTGAAAGCCGACGAGGCGCTGATGGTCGAGGCCGAGGCCTCTGTAGTGTTCCTCTCCGTGGTCATGGGTATCGCGGTGGATATCGCGCCGGGTGCGGCGCTGGCCGGCTCCGCCAGTGCGGTGAACGTCTCCATGGAGACCCGCGCCACGGTGCGCCAGGCCAGCATCGAGGGCCGCACCATCGATGTGCGCGCCGAGAATCATGTCGACGGGCGTTTCATCGTCGGGGCTCTGGCCGGCAGTGGTGGCTTCGGCGCTGGTGCTTCGCTGGCGGTGGGCCTGCTCAATCCCAGGGCCGTGACGTCGATTCAAGGGGCGAGCCTGACGGCGAGCAACGACATCCGTATTGCCGCCAGACAGACCCTGGACATGGGCATCAGCGTGGTAGCCGGTGCCGTGGGCGGCGGCGCGCTTTCCGGCGCCTTCTCGGTGATGATGGCCGATGCTCATACCGAGGCTCTGGTTGCCAGCTACGCTGGCCAGCGCAGCGAACTGCGCTCCACCGGCGGTTCGGTGGAGGTGGTCGCCAATACGCTCACCAAGATGAACGTACGTGAAAACGCCGGCGACTACCTGCAAGGGGTGGGCGCTGTCAGTGTGGGTGGCGTCGGGGCCGGTGCCTCGGTGGAGGTCATGGTGCTGCGCGAGCGCACTCTGGCATCCATCGACGATTACAGCCTGGTACACGCCGCCGGCGACATTCGTGTGGAAGCCCTGCTCGAGCGCGACATCAACTCGGCGGTATTGGCCTTTACCGCCAGCGGTACGCTCAGCCTCAACGGTGCCATCTCGGTCATCAGCCTGGGAGCGGGGCTCAGCGAGGATGCCGTGGCCGACGTCGAGGAGCTTGGCCAACTGGTCTCGGGTTCCTTTGCTGGCTTCGCCAACGGCGACTATGCCATGCAGGAGAGCGCAAGCTCAGGCGACTCCGGCATCGAAGATGACGACGACGACCCGTACGACCCGGAAGACTTCGAGCGCGACTTCGATGCGCCGGCCAACGCCGGCAATCAGAACCAGGCCAACCGCAAGACCACCAACCAGGCCCTCGATGAACTGACCTTCCAGGTGAGCTTCGACGTCGAGAAGAACGGCCAGGTGATCGGCGACACTACCGCCAAGGTGGGGCGCTTCACCGAGCTCGATGCTGCCGGCGATATCGTGGTCGAGGCGAAAGAGCTGCTCGAGGTGGGGATCGTGACCGGCGGAGCGGCCATTTCCGGCGCCGCCAGCGTGGGCATTTCCATCGCCGTGCTCGAACTCAACGGCGCGGTGAGTGCCACCGTGGGCTACGGAAGCTCGCTCGCTGCCGACGGTCAAATTCGCGTGGCCAGCCACGCTGAGCTCAACAGTAACCTGCATGCCGTGGGCGGTGCGGCGGCTCTGGGTATCGCCATAGGCGGCCAGAGCACCATCATCCTGGATCGCAGCATCCAGCAGGCCTATATCGAAGATGCCGGTACGCCGGCTCAGGCTGTCGTCATCAATACGCCCGGCAATCTGACGCTGAGCGCCAGTGTGGACCGTCAGCATCAGGCGTTGGCGGCCGGCGGCAGCATCGGCAAGGTGGCGGCGGGTATATCCGTAGGGGTGGTCGAGATCAGTGGTGCCACTCAGGCGTGGCTCGGTGAGCGTGCGATCCTGGGTGACGATACCTTGTTGAACAACGTGATGGTGTCTGCCACCAGCCTCGACAGGGTCAATCTGACCGTGGTTGCCGTGGCCGCCGGTCTGGCCGGTGCGGGCACCGCCAACGTATCCACCGTGAGTCTTTCCAACGATGTGCAGGCTTGGCTGGGCAGCGGCATAACCCTCAGCGCCTTGGGCGATGTGGTCATCAGCGCGCTGCATACGCCGCGGGTCAGCGTAGAATCGCTCGGGGTGGCGGTTAGCGCCGGGGTCGGTATCGGCGCTTCGGTGGTGGTGGGCAACCTGGGCACCCGGGTGCTGGCACAGGTGGGCACGCCTGGCGGCGCCAACAGCGACATCAGCCTGCGCGCCGCCAACCTGACCGTCGAGGCGGGCAGCACGCTGTTGAATGACGCGCCGTCTCTCTACGCACGGGCTGTCGGCTCCGCCGGCGGGGCGCTGCTGGGCCTCAATGCCACCGTGATCACTCTGCGCGACAATGCCCGCGCCGAGGCCGTGATCGGCAATACGCAGTCCAACCGTGCCGCGCCGGGCGAGCCGCAGAGCGACAACAATATCGAGGTGGCCGGTCATCTGCGAGTCGTCACCGACCTGCGTACGTCGCTGGAAGGTCGTGCCATCAGCGTGGTGGGTGGTTTGGTGGCGGCCGGTGCTGCCGTGGTGGACGTGCGCCAGAATACCCAGAGCCGGGCGAGGATCGGCGATGGTCATCTGATCGGCGCGGGGCGAGTCAGCGTCGAGGCCGGCGGTCACCAGCAGGCGGAGCTCTACTCCTTGGCCGGCAGCGGCGGTGTGGTCGCCGGTGCCGGTGCCGGTAACCACCTGCGCCAGACGGCCATTACCCACGCTACGGTGGGGGCCTCGACCCTGTCCGTCACGGCGCCGTTGACTTCCACGGACCCGGATGCCGGCAAGCTTCTGATTCGCGCCAACCAGATCTTCGAGATGGAGAGCCAGATACTGGCTGCGGCGGGTGGCGTGCTCGGCGGTACCGGGGCGGAGGCGCGCTTCCGCATTACCGCCGATACCCTGGCAAGCGTTTCGGCCAACGCCAATGTCACGGCTGACAGTCTGGACATGTTTGCCGAGAGCGAAGTGATTCGCGAGCGTCTGGCGGGGAACGGCCACGATACCATTCGTGGTGTTGCCGGCGGTGCCGTGGCCGGCGCCGGTGCCAGCACCGATGCGCTGTTCGATCTCGATACCCGGGTGGAAGTGGGCGCTGGCGCGAAATTGACCACTACCGTGGGCGATCTGCGTCTGGAGGCACTCAACGCCATCACCTTCCACGATCAGATCAACCTCACCGCTGCCGGCCTCGGCTCCGGCGCCGGCATTACCTCGCACATTCGCGATGACGATATGGCGGCCAGCGTGCTGATCCATCAGAACGCCGTGCTGCACAGTGCCGGCGAGCTGGTGGCGACGGCGCGCGGCACGGGCGACCTGAGTTCCGTTCTGCTGATGGACACCTACGGTGCCGCCACCGTAGGCGTGGGCGACGTGCGGGTGATCTTGAGTCCCAACAATCGCATCGTGATGCATGAAGGCGCCAGTGCCACGGCCTTTGGCGACATCAACTTCGCGGCAGGCGGCGATATTCGCGGCAATCGCGATGTATACGCGCTGAGTGCGACGCTGGACAGCTTTGCCGGCAGCCTGATTCCGATCACGGATCTCAATGCCCGGGCGGAGATGAACCAGTCGCATCTGATCGATATCCGCAGCGGTGCCGAGCTGGTGGGCGCAAGGGACATCACGTTGTTCACCGAGCGCTTCGGCTTCAGCGACATGAATGCCCAGGCCAAGGGCGTGAGTTGGATTTCGGCGGTCACGGGGGCCATCGATGCCGCCCTGGGTGGCGGTGGCGGCTCCGAGATACTCGATGGCGATGTGGTGACCCGCTCCAACGGTCGGGTCAACATCGACGGCACGGTGCGTACCGGTATCGATCGGCATCAGCGCCTGGTGCTGGAGATGGCCAATATCGATTCGCTGGCTCGCGACATCAACCAGGCGCTGGAGTCTCTGCGAAGTGAGCTGCAGACCATTCGTAGCGCCAATGAGCCTGACATCCTGTCACTGCTTGGCCAGATCGACGCACTCGAAGCCGAGCTGGCGTTGCTCGAGGAGCAACTGGTCGAGTTGAACGATGAGCTGGTGGCGCTGGAGGCGGAGAAGATCGAGCTCGAGGACGAGCTAGGCGAGCTGGAAGATGAACTCGACGTCCTCACCACCGCGCTTGCTGCTCTTGATGATGAAGATGACGAGAAGACGGATGAGATCGCTCGACTCGAGGCCGAAATCGCGGCCAAGCAGGGCGAGATCGCGACCAAGCAGGACGAGATCGCTGCCAAGCAGTCGGCCATCACGGCCAAGAACGCTGCCATTGCCACCACCGAGCAGTCGATCGCCGGCAGGCAGGGCGACATCGCTACCCGGGAGAGCCAGATCGCTCAGAAGCAGAGCGAGATCGCTGCCAAGCAGGCTGAGATCGATGCCAAGGAGGCCGAACTCGACGCGTTGTTCACCGGCAATGCCGGCAATTTCCTGGTCGCGCGGGAGGGCTACGACGACATCGGCTTCAGCGTGGGCTATACGCGCGGTCAGTCCGAGCTCGTCGATGAGCTCCGCGATCTCAGGGAGCGTTTCGCGCTGTACCGCAGTTCCGGCAACCAGCAGCTGATCGATTTCTATACGAACGAGATTGCTCGTATCGAGCAGCACCTGCTGGATGAAGGCTTTGCCGAGAAGGTCGGCAACGACATCTTGATCAACGAGGTGGATCAACTCACGGTCTACATCGACGATGTGTGGGCCCAGGCCGGTACCGTCTATGTATTCGCCGACGACCTCACCGGCAGCGGCGAGGTGGATGCGCCGGGCGATGCCAGCATCACCATTCTCAACACTGCGCCGTCACGCATGGTGCTGGGTAGCACACAGATTCCCCAGGTGGTCGGCGGGCTTTACTTCAACCTCACCGAGGTGGGCAGTGCCGCGGCCATCAATCTGCTCAACTCGAGTTTGACCACCAGCCTGTCGGGGCTCAACCCGGTGGGCAGCGAGGGGGCGACGCCGCGTATCACCATCGTCAACAGCAGCGGGGTCTATTTCGACTCCAGCGATGGGGTGCGGGGCCAGGTGCTCGATGCGCTGGTGCGTGGCTTGCAGTTGGAGGGGCTCAGCGACACCGCGCGTGACGCTTTCCTCTACGACAACAACGACTATGGCAACTCACCGGCGGCCAGCGTGCTGTTCGCGGTCACGGGTCTTACCCGCAACGTCTCCGGCGAGATCGTCGCCTATGCGGCGGGCTCGCTGGAGATCGAAGGGGAGATGCGTGCCGAGAGCCTGCTGCTTTCCTCGGCCGGGGAGATTTCCGTGCGCGGCCTGTCGCAGTTCAATCCCGGCGGCAATCCTGATGCTCAGGCGGTGAAGGCTCACAGCGGCGATGGCGTCGGTGGGCTCAGCGCGGAGGCACTGGAGGCGATTCGCAACAGCCGTGGCGATTCGCCGGATCTTTCCGCCGGCGTGATCGTGATCGATGCCGAGTTCGTCAACCTCAACGGCTACATTCGTGCCGGCGAGGATATTTATCGCCTGGTGCTGGGCGACGCCGATGCCCAGCGTATCGCCGATCATATCCGCAGCGGCAGCACCAGCAGCATCGTGCTGCCGGCCTCCAGCGGCACGGCGCTGGCCATCTTCAACCCGCGCACCGGCCAGATCGAGGTGCAGAACATCGCCATCGAGGGTGGTCGTCTCGATATCACCGGCCACGTGGTCAACACCGGTAACGGACTGCTCGAAGTGCTGGGCGGCTACGGCACCATCGAAGTGATCAACAACACCCAGTACGCCCTTGCCGTAGGCGGGCTGGACGTGAGCCGTCCGGGCCAGGGGATTCTGCGCATCGACGATAAGTTCACCGGGCTGCACGAATACCGCTATGACCCCGACGGCAACAATACCTACACCTTCAAGCCCAGGGAGGATGCGCGCTACGGTTTCAGCGTGGCCCAGGACAGCACCGAGCGGCGCTATGCCGTGAAGGGGTCCAGCAGCTGGCTGGGTATCGATGCACTGGCCGCCGACCCGCGCACGCTGAACTGGGGCAACAGCGAACTCAGCCCCGGCAAGCTGCAGGATTCGCTCTCCTATTTCTACACCTCCAACGAGACCGGCTACCGGTACGCGCAGAGCCAGATCGGTGCGGAGCCGGGCGAGGCCTTGCAGAACTGGAACGACATCCCGGTGCAACTGGTGGACAAGTGGTCGACCAGTACCTGGTATGGCAAGAAGACCAACTACGCCAAGTTCGTGCAGGAGCGCGAGAGCGTGATTCTGCATACCCACTCGGTGGAGGCCAACCGCGACGTCCAGATTCGATTCATCGGCAATCAGACCGGCACCATCAACGTCGAGTCTCGTGGCGATGTTGTGCTGATCGGCGATCTCGCCAACCACAACGGCACCAGCACCGTGAAGACGGAAGGGGCCATTCGTCAGAACGACGATCAGCGCCGCGACATTCGCATCAGCGGTGCGGAAATCGTGTTGCGTGCCGAGGATGGCATTGGTAATGGCCGCGCCATCGATCTGCACAACCGCCTGGGTCCAGATGCGGCCGCGGCACCGCCGATGCGTCTGGATGCCGTGACCGTGCGCGGCGACATCAACGTTCACCAGCTCAACGGTGACCTGACCGTGAACCGTGCTCATGCCGGCGGCAACGTCAGCCTGATGGCCGCCGGCAGTTTGATTGCCGGCACGCTGCAGGGCGGCACCACGGCTCATGTGCAGGGTGGCAATCTGACCCTGATTGCCGAGGGCGGCAGCATCGGGAGCATCGCTGCCAATAATCCGCTGCTGATTCAGCAGTCGGGCGAAGGGCGCCTCAACGCCACCGCACGTGGCGATATTGCCTTGCATCAGGTCAGCGGTGATCTCGGCGTGGAGCGCATCGTCAGCGCCCAGGGCGATGTCTGGCTGCGAGCCGCGGGCGACCTGCTCGACCGCAACGACGATAGCCGACGCGACGAGCGCACCATCGAGCAGCTGCGCGGGGTGTGGGATCGCATGGGGCTGGTTCCCGGCGAAGAGGGCGGACGCATCGAGGCCGCCAAGCAGGAGCTCAAGGACCGCAAGGCCAATGAGTATCAGACTTACTGGAACTACCGTTTTGCCACCAGCGAGGACGTGATCGGCGGGTTGGTGGACGGCGAAACCTACCGCATCAAGAGCATCGACGAGCACGGCAACCTGCTGCTGGAAGTGGGCAGCGGCGACGAGCGTACGGAAGTGCGACTGGTGGCACCCGACATTGCCGCGGACGATCCGCGTGCGGGTCATCGCTTCTATACCTCCGGCAGTGACTTCTTCACCATCGACAGTCTTGCCGACGTCACCGCCGACGGCCTGCTGGCTGCCGGTGGAGCGCTTGCCGTGGGGCAGACCCTCACCTATCGCCGCGTGGTGGAGTATGACCCCGACCAAGGCGTGATTCTGACCGAGCGCGAACGCAGCGCTTATCGTGAGGCCTTGCTGGAACTGGATCCCTCGTTGGCCGACGACGAGGCCGCCCTCGAGGCGCGAATCGACGGCATCGCTCAGGACCGCACTACCGTCTATCGCCAGCTGCATGCCATCCATGGCGTGGACGAGAACGGCTCCGCAACGCTGCTGCGCGAGCTGAACTATCAGGCGACCCTGACGGCTGCCGAGGTGGCCAATATCGAGTTTTCGGTGAAAGAGTGGACCGAGGCGGAGCTGCTGTCGTTGATCGGCGCCGGGCTGCTGCAGGAAACCACCAGCACCCGTACCGAGATTCAGGCGGCTAACGTCGAGGCGGCGGGCAACATCACCTTGATCGCCGGCGGCAACATCGGTGTGGCCAGCGGCCGTGAGCTGCTCGACATGACCAACGGTCTGGCGGGGCTGAGCGAGGAGCAGCGTCTGATGCTCTCCGCTGCGGAGCGTCAGGACGTCAGCTACTTGAAGCACGCCCCGGTGGAAGCCAATGTCAATTTCGTGGTGGGCGATAGAGTGGGCGGTGTCACCACCGTTACCCTCGAGCGTACCGATGGCGAGGCTTGGGACACCACCTGGTTCAAGCCCGGCGAGACCCTGGACATCCATGGCAGGTCGCTCAACATCACCGAGAACGGGCTCTATTACGAGATCGTTTCGGTGGACGGCGGTACTCTGGTGCTGACCACGGCACTGGACGTGGTGGCCGAGTCGGGCGTAGATGTCGAGCTGGCCGCGGTGCTTCTCGACCCGCGCAGCACCGAAGCCTTCGGGCCCGACGGCCTGCCGGTCATTCGCTTCATTTCCATCAGCCTGGTTGAGGATTTCAACGTCTACAACGGCGGCGAGATCTACGTTGAAGCCGAGGGTTCGGTCTACCTCGGTGCCGATGCCGAGGAGGGCGAGGCGAGCCTGCGGCTGGCCAAGCTGCACGCGGGGGCGGATGCCCGCATCAAGGTGTCGGGCAGCATTCTCGCCGCCCAGACCCTTTCGGGGGATCTGGTGATCCGCAGCGGCGACCTGGTGCTGGAGGCGGCCAACGGGCAGATCGGCTCCAGCCCCGATTCGCGACTGCAGCTGGACCTGAAGGAGGGCGCGACCGTGACCGCCCGAGCCCAGCAGGATATTCACCTGCATGCGCTTGGCAGCGACATGCGTATCGGCACCATGTTCTCCCAGAGCGGCGACCTGTGGTTGAGTGCCGATGGCAGCATCCTCGACGGCCTGAACCACGGGCTGATCAACATGCTGGCCAACAATATCCACCTGACAGCCGGCGAGAACATCGGCAGGGAAAACAATTTCCTGGAGTTCGCCACGCGACCCGGTGGCGTGATCAATGCCCAGGCCGGCAACGATATCTATCTGGATACGGTGGATGGCAGCATGATCATCGGCTACATCGAAGCCGGTGAACATGTCTACCTGCGTGCCTTGCACTCGATTCTGGGCACCAACGGCAACGAACTGGCCGGTGACATCAAGGCCACGACCCTGCGCCTGGAGACCCGCATTGGCGGAGTGGGCCAGGCCGACCGCCTGCTGGCGATCATGACCGACGACGAGATCGGGCGGCTGGATCTCGATAGTGCCGACACCGCCTTCGTACGTGAAGTACTGGGCAGTGCCAGCCTGGGCCGCAGCGGTGACTTGCGCCTGGGTCAGGTCAGGGCCGGTAGCGACAATACCCTGGCGCTGATCTTCTCGGAGGTGGGTAACATCTTCAACGCTCTGGACGAGGGCGAGATCAACATCCTCTCCTACGGCGTCTACCTCGTGGCCCAGCACAACATCGGTCGTCAGGACAAGGTGATCACCACGGCGACCGGTGTGCTGCAGGGCGAGTCGCGCGAGGGTCAGGTGTACCTGAACAACAGCGGTCACCTGGTGATCGACGGCAAGGGCCTGACCGCCGCTGGCGACATCGAGATCACGACCAATAGCCCCATGACGGTCAGCGAGAACCTGATCTCTCACTCCGGCAACATCTATCTCTACGCCATGGAGAGCAGCGATCCCGACGACAACGGCGATATCGTGACGTTCACCAACGGCGTTCTGGTGGAGGCCGAGCAGGGCAGCATCTTCGTATCCGCAGGCGACGGTATCGTCATCGAGGACGATCAAGTCGTACTCAGGGCCTCCCGCGATATCTATCTACGGGTGGAAACCTGGGAAAGCACTCTGCTGGGTACGCGTCTCGACGATACGCAGGCTTCAAGCGTACTGCGAGGTACTCTTGAAGCGGGCGAGTCCATCGTGATGCGTGGCGGCAACGAAAAAGGACAGCATTGGCTGATCGAAGAGAACGCCACGCTCATCGCCACTACCGTTGAGCTGGATACGGGTAATGGCAACAACCGCTTCGAGTTGCAGGGTCAGATCGAAGCCACCAGCGTACTGCTGAATGGCGGTAATGATGGCGATGTGCTGTGGCTGGCGGGCAGCATCGTGGCCGATCAGGTACTGATCCAGGGCGGTACGGGCGACGACCGCGTGACCTTCGACGGCGAGCACGCCCTGGGCCGCCTGGAAGTGGATCTGGGGGCCGGCAACGATACGCTACGCGTGCACGGCACCATCCATGCCGAACACGGCATGCGTTTCTACGGCGGTGCTGGTAACGACGACCTGATGCTGCATGCCGATGAGCTGCTCGGTGAGATCGAGCTGCTCGGCGGTGAGGGTGACGATACGCTCACCGTGGTGGAGCTCAACAGCCGTACCGATGGCCTGCTGATGGATGGCGGTAGCGGCAGCGATACCTACCGCATCGTGATGCACCAGGGGGTGAACGCCAACTACGAGATCACCGTAGCCGACGGCGGGGCGATCAACGACGGCGTGGACTTCCTGTTCATCGAAGGCCGCGGCTTCGACGACTACCCCGGTATGCTCGACCGCGACATGGGAGCCTTCGTCGACGGCGATATGAGCGACCTGTTCCTGATTCGCCGCAATTTTATTGCGCGGCTGGAGGGCGATTCTTCCCAGGGCGTTACCGGCGGCAACGTGGAGCGCATCAACTACGGTGCCGACATGAACGGCCGGGTCACGGTCAATGGCCATGACGGTGATGACGTCTTCGTGGTGGACGATACCTCCGCCCTGATGACCCTGGACGGTGGCAACGGCAACGACCGCTTCCAGATCGGCCAGCTGTTTGCCGAGCATCCCAACCCTGAAGGTACGGCGGTGGATGGCTATTACGCCACCGGCGTGAGGGTGGGCGACGAGATTCGCGTCACGCCTACCAACTTGGGCTATCTCAGCTATGGCAACAGCGAGGCCATGGTGATCTATGGCGGTGATGGCGACGACGAGTTCATCGTCTACAGCAACAAGGGGCTGCTGCGCATGGAGGGGGAGGATGGCAACGACAACTTCGTCATCCGTGCCTTCATCGCCGAGAACGACATCGAAATACGCGGTGGCAGCGGCGACGACAACATCGAGTACAACATCAATGCACCGGTGAGCATCGACGGAGGCAGTGGCTATAACACCGTGACCGTGCTGGGTACCGAGGGCGCGGATCAGTTCGTCATCACCGAGGACGGTGTGTTCGGGGCCGGTCTCAATATCGGCTTCGAGAACATCCAGCGGGTGCGGGTGGACGGGCTGGAAGGCGACGACACCTTCTATGTGCTCAGTACCCGTTTCGATGTGGTGACCGAGCTGATCGGCGGAGTCGGCAGCGATACCTTCATCGTTGGCGGCGACGTGACGGGACGTATCATCTCCGCCAATCCCGAGGGTCGCAGCAGCCTGGTGACGCACGGCTTCGCTTCCGCCGAAGAGGCTTACCAGACCCTGCTGGCCGATGGTCTGCCGGTCAGCGTGGTCGACCAACGCTCCGGTGTCGTGGTGGTCACCGAGCCCGGTGGTTCCACGAGGGTGGTGGAAGGCGGCGGTCCCAGTTCCTGGTTCGTGTCGCTGGCGCTATCCACCGGGGGGCTGGCCGATGGCACGCTGGTGACGCTGACCGTCTCGGCGGCGATGGCCTCTTCCCACGACCGCAGCCGCACGCCTCACGGTGGGCGTAGCGCAGAGACGGTCAAGCTCTCCTTGCAGGAAGATGGCGAGTACACCCAGGCGATCACCGTGGACTTCGTGCTGGTGGATGGCGTATGGACGCCTGCCCAGGAGATCTTCGTCAAGGCGCCGGATGACGATGTGGTGGAAGGCACGCGACTCGTCACGGTGAGCTACCAGGCGCAGGTAGCCCTGCCCGAAGGGCACGACGGCGAGATGCCGGATGCGCTGCAGTCGCTGCTGAGCCAGCCGCTCGCCAATACCATGGTCACGGTATACGACAACGACCTGGGCGACGTGGTGCTGAACGTTCCCGGCGACCGCTTGCAGTTGATCGAGGGCGACTCGGTGACCGGCCAGGACGGTAGCTTCGAGCTGCGTCTCTCGGCACCGCTTCAGGTGGGTGAAGTGGTGACCGTGACCCTCGATCTGTCGGCTTTCGGCGACCGGGTCTCGGCCAGCACCACTACCTTGGTCTTCGATCATACCAACTGGGACCAGGCGCAGACCGTCACGCTGACGGCCGTCGACAACGATCGTGTCGAGAACCGTCTGGATGGGCGCGTGCTGTTCGAGCTCAGCAGCAACCTCGATGGCTCCATCTACGAGGACGTCAAGGCGAGTACCGTGCGGGTCACGGTCTACGACAACGACAGTCCCGGTCTGGTCATCCAGCAGACCGATGGCCGCACTCTGGTGACCACCGCCGGAGCAACCGACAGCTATACGTTGCGCCTTACCCAGGCCATCGTCGAGCCGGTGACGGTCCGTCTGTTCTCGGACGGCCTGACCGATGTGGTACTCGGCGATCGGGTCTTCCTCGATACGCTGTTCAGCGGCGCGGTAGCCATCGAGGTGCTGGCCGGTGCCGAGGCCGGGCCGCGCTTGCGGCTGCTGGAGAGTTCCTGGGCCGAGCTGGGAGTGAGCGTGGGGATGACTCTGACGCTGGTCGATCCGGCGGGCGATGTCCTGCAGGTCCGCGTCAATCATGTCGATGCCGACGGCTATCTGCACCTGACCCAGGGCGTGGACGTCGCTGCCGGCAACTGGCAGCTGACCGAGGTTGCCATTCCGGCGGTCACTTTCACGGCCGAGGACTGGTACTGCACGGTTGAGGTGACGCTGAGGGCCGATAACGGGTTCGTGGCGGCGGAGACCGAACGCTACGTGATGCCTTTCGCGCCGCAGCCCCACGTGCTGGATCGTATCCAGGGGCCGTTGATCCTGGAAGGCGGTGTGGGCGATACCGATCGCACCTTGAACGCCGCCATCATGCTGCCCCATGAGTCGACCGGCCAACTGGGCGATGGCCTCGGGCAAGGTCTTGGCGATGACGATCATACCGATGACACCGATACCCTGATTCTGCATGCCGATGCCAGCGTGCAGTCGTTGCATGGCAGCCTGACCGCCAATCGCGTGACAGGGTTGGGCATGGGAGAAGGCGTGCTGAGTCAGGACGATGGACGGGGTGCCGGAACCACCATCGACACCCTGCGCGGCGTGACCTTCCATGGCATGGAGATAGTCGAGTTGCTGTTGGGCAGCGGCAACGACCACCTGGAGATCGACCTCGACCCCGTGGCGTTCTCCGGCGAATGGTCGGCCGCCGCCAGCGGTGAACGGGCGATGCTGATCCGTGACGGCAGCTGGCGCGAGGATGGCTTCAGGGCTGGAGACGGCCTGCTGATCGGCGGCGAGCGCTTCCTGGTGTTCGGCTTCACCAGCGCAGGACACATGTTGCTGGATCGTCCGCTCGCGGAACTGCTGAAGGCGCTGGGCGACCAGCGTCCGGCGGTCATTCGCGAGATGCCGCTGACCGTGGTGCATGGCGGTGGCGGCGACGATCTCATCGAAATACGCGGTGGCTACGATGCTCAGATTCCGCTGATCGTGTTCGGTGACACTTCACGCAGCGGCGCACGTTACAGCGCCGTGAGCGGCGAGCCTACGCGCCTGGCGCAGCCCTTCACCAAGCCTGGCAACAACGTTATCGATGCTAGTCAGGCAATCGGTGGCGTGGTGCTGGTTGGCGGCGCCGGTAACGACACCTTGATCGGCGGTGCCGGTAACGACCAGCTGTTCGGCGGCGGTGGCAACAATACGCTGGATGCTCGTGTCGGTGGTAACAACCACCTGTATGGCAACGGCAGCATCGACGTCGACCTGAGCGTGCGTCTGTCTCAGGCGGAGAGGGTGATGACGCTCTACTCTACGACGGGTGACGTAGCGCATGCCACCGGCGACCGCCTGGTGGCGGGCGACAATCGACTGTACGGAGGTAACGGCAACGACGTCCTGATCGGCGACCATGGCGTGATCGAACTCGAAGCGCGCAAAGGCATCGCCAACCTGCGCCTGCTCGACAGCCAGCGCGTGATCTCGGTGCGCAGTACCGATCCCGCTTCCTATGGCCACAACCACCTGGAGGTGACGGGTGGGCGCAATATCCTGATCGGAGGTAGCGGCAACGATACCCTGCAGGGTGGCAGCGGCGACGACATCCTGATCGGCGACCATGCCGATGTGACGTTCGGGCGTGTCAACGACTTCAGAAACATCGTGAAGATCGTGGTTCGCGACGAGGGCTTTGATGGCGATGACATCATCGAAGGCGGTAGCGGTAACGACGTTCTGCTGGGAGGTGGCGGGAACGACATTCTCTACGGCGGCACGGCGCTGAGCGGAAACCACACAGGGAATGACGTCCTGGTAGGGGATTTCGCCGTTCTAACCTTCGTCAACGGGCAGTTGCGCCATCTTGTGACTCTGCCTAGCGCGAGAGCCGGGCATGATGAATTGCACGGTGGGGCAGGTAACAACGTGCTCGTGGGTGGTGAAGGCAACGATACCATCACGGGGGAGAATGGCCGTAACGTCGTATTGGCTGATCTGGGCGAGCTGGTGTGGAACTCCGCAGGGCATCTGGTAAAAGCAATGTCCACCAACCCGGGTCGGGGCGGCAATGACACTGTGACGCTTGGCCACGGTGGCAACCTAGTGATTGGCGGCGACGGCAACAACACCATTCACAGTGGTGACGGCAACGACCTGTTGGCTGGTGATCACGCCGAGGCGCTGTTCGATCAAAATGGCGTGATCCTCTCCTTCACTTCGCTGCATTTCAATCACGGTGGTAATGACACCATTACCAGCGGGGCCGGAAACGACTGGATCATCGGCGGTCATGGCAATGACAGGATCACCGTCACATCGGGTGACAACGTGGTGCTGGGCGACAATGGCCGGATCCTGGCTCGCGACGGCATTCGCCAGCGCGTGGAGAGCCTGGATACCCGCGCCTCTACCGGGGGCAACGACGTAATCCACGTTGGCACCGGCAACGATCAGGTGATCGCCGGGGTAGGCAACGACCATGTCACCAACGTGGCGGGCGAGACCGTGATCATCGGCGATGTGGGTGTGATCCTGAGCGATGCCCGCGGGCGTTACACCATGGCCGAAACGGGCCGCACCGACCTGGGCGGCGACAACCGGCTGTTCGGTGGCAGCGACCGCGACATCATGTTCGGCGGCAAGGGTGACGACTACCTCGACGGTGGGCCGGGTAACGACATCCTGTTCGGCGACTTCGGCCGCGTGACCCGCACGTCGCAGATGATCACGGTGGAGACAATCAACCACTTCGAGGGCGGCAACGATACCTTGATCACCGGCCCTGGGCGCAACATCGCCATTGGCGGTGCCGGCAACGACAGGTTCGACGGCAACTTCGACCTCGACACCATGATCGGCGAGTATGCGCGGATCCGCATCATGCTCAGCGGCAGTAACGAAGCCGAGCAGATCACCTCGATCGTCACGCTCGCGCAGGGTCGCCTCGACCTGATTCGTCAGGCGCAGCAGAACCTCTATGAAGAGGAGCGCGACGATGGGGTGCAGGAGGCACTGGGCTGGCTCGACATGACGCCGCAGGGACTGCTGGGCAATGGCAACCTTTTCGCTCGCCACGACCAGCCCGGATTCCAGGCACGGGGCATGGAGGGGCTGCGGACGCTGATCGACGAGTGGGTCGAGCGCCAGCAGGGGGCAGGCAGCAGCGGGTTGCGTACCAGTGTGGCTTCCTCGGTAGCGGCCAGTGTCGGAGAGGCGTCGGCCCCAGCCCAGGCGCCGTCACAGGATGCCGCGCCGGAGGATGTGACGAACGAGTCGAGCGACGAGGTGCTGGAAGCCGAGCCGCAGGAGCTGCCGCTGGAAGAAACCGAGTTGCCGCAAGAGGCAGCGGAGGAGGGGGAGCCTGCCGAGGTCACCCAGGAGGTCGACGAAGATGCAGCGCTCGAAGTCGCCGGCTTGATCGGCGCCTTGGCCGGGGCCAGTGGCTGGGGCGTGGCGCGTTCGAAGACGAACGGCACGGAACCCGCGCGCATGGCGGCGCTGCGCCGCGAGCAAGCCGCCTGTGAGTGGCAGCGCCTGATGAAGAGTGATAATGGCGCAGAGCGTCAGCAGGAGCACAGCGAGGATGAGTGAGGCCCGTTCGCTGCCAGGAGGCGTGCATGCCGAGATGATGCAGACCTTCCTGGCGGCGCTGGATATGCCCTATGGCATCGAGCGTTCCGCCAAGTGGCGGCCGCAGCGTTGGTCCACGGATCGCCTGCTCTGCAGCGCCCCGGTCTCGGCATGCGGTGCGGATGTGCTCGCTCGGCAGCTACCCGCGCTGCTGGAGCGGCTGGGCATGCAGCACGCGGACATGCAGGCGTTTCTCGCCGAGCTGCAACCGACCGTTGGGGAAGTGCCGCACTATCTGCATCTCGGGGTCGAGGATGGCCGCTGCAAGGTGTACTGGGAGGCGAGCCAGCCCGAGCGGTTGGCACAGGAAGCGCGCTTCGTTCTCTATCGTGCCTGGAAGTGGCAGCCGGGCGAGGCCGCTGCGCTATCCGACTACGTGCTGGAGCCTAGTGCCGGCCAAGCCGTGCGCGCGATCAAGGCGCTACTGGCCGAGATGCCAATGGCATTGGCCGATCTGCTGGAACAACTGGAGGTGAGCTTTGCGCTGAAGCAGACGCCCTGGCCGCCATTGACGGTGCGCATCGAGGAGCGTGTGGGCGGGCGAGAGACGCAGCGCCACTCGTTGAATCTGCATCTGCACCAGGCCCGTCTGCCGCTGGGTGGAATTGCCGGCCTGTGCATGGGGCTCGTGCGCGAATGGCAGAGTGCGCCGCGCAGTACCGTGGTGGAGTGGGTCGCGGCCCATGGCAGCGAAATGCTGGGCAATCTGTCGTTCGGTATCGGCGACGACGGCCAACCGTTCCTGACCTGTTATCACGGGGCCCGGTTGTGCAAGCCGTAACAGAGTGAAGGTAATGCAGCTAGGCGATAGCGGGACCCAGGCCATTGCGGCCTGGCAACAGCAGGTCCAGGGCGTTCAAGGCTGGCTCGCGCGGCACTGTGAGCAGGCGCCGCGCCCGGAAGGGGCCGGTGTGACCCAGGGTGTGGTGCTCTGGCGTCAGGGTGAGCAGTGGCAGCCCGTTGCGCTGTGGCCCGGTCAGGCGGATGGCGCTGCACTGCTTTCGCTCAGTGAAGAGGTGCGGGACGCAGGGCGGGGGCTGGTGAGCCAGCTTGGCGAAGACAGCCTGGGCATCGGTTATCCGGTGCGAGACCTGGCCAGCGACGAGGCCGAGGGTGCCCTGCCGGGAAAGGGGGCCTTGCTGGGAGCAGTGGCCTTGCGGGTCATGTTGCCCGAGGCTCTGCGGGGCCGAGATAGCGCCGTGCAGACAGCCCTGTTGCCGCTGATGCAGCGGCTCGAGGATGGAGTCGCGACTCTCGAGCGCGACGTGTTGCAGCGCTCGTATCGCAGCGGGCGACAGCTCCAGGACCGGCTTTCCCAGCACCTTTCTCTGCTGGCGGCAGTGCTCGCCGAACCGCGTTTTTCCTCCGCTGCCATGCAGCTCGTCTCGCGCCTGGCCAGCCACTTCGAAGCGGAGCGGGTCAGCCTGGGTTGGCGGCGCGGTTCTCGTACGCGAGTCGAGCAGATCTCTCACAGCGCTCAGTTCAATCGCAAGATGAATCGCATCCGCGCCACGGAAACTGCCATGGACGAGGCGTTGGACCAGCGCATCAGCGCAGTGTGGCCGGCTCCCGCCGGGCCGGGGTGGGAGCACCGTGTGGTGCGCGCCCAGGCGGCGCTGGGCGGCATGACGGGGCTGGCAGCGGTGGTCAGCTTGCCGTTGCTGGATGGAGCGGAGCCCCTCGGCGCCGTTACCCTGGAGCGCGACATGCCTTTCGATGCCGAAGAGGTAGCGGCGCTTGAGAGTTTGCTGGCACTCTGCGCCCGGGCCCTCGAAGAGAAGCGGCGCAACGACAGACCGCTGCCGCTGAAGATGGCGGTGGCTACGTCGGAGCAGTTGGGGCGGCTGTTCGGCCCGGGGTTCCTGGGCTACAAGCTGACCGGATTGGTGCTGGCAGGGTTATTGGCCTTCTCCTGGCTGGCGACAGGAGAGGAGCGCATCGCCGCCGATGCGATCCTCGAGAGCCGTGAGCAGCGAGTGATGACGGCGCCGTTTCGTGGCTATATCGATGCGGCTCTGGTGCGGCCCGGCGATAGGGTCGAGGCCGGCCAACCCCTGGCCGACATGGAGACCCGAGACCTGTTGCTAGAACGCCTGCAGTGGCAGAGCGAGCTGGCCAAGTTCGAGCGCCAGGAGCAGGAGATGCGGGCACGGGGCGACCGTGCCGGCATGAACGTATTGGCGGCGCAGCGCGATCAGGCCCAGGCAAGGCTGGCTCTGGTGGATTCTCGGCTGGAACGGGCCACGCTGTTGGCGCCATTTGCCGGCGTGGTGGTCAGCGGCGATCTCACCCAGCGACTGGGAGGTGCCGTGGAGCAGGGGGAGGAGCTGTTCCGGGTTTCGCCGCTGGACGACTTCCGTCTCGAACTGGAGGTGCCGGAGCGCCGCATCGATGACGTCAGGGTGGGGCAGCGGGGCGAACTGGTGCTGGCGGCGATGACCGGCGAACGGTTGCCTTTCGTCATCGAACGGCTCACACCGCAGACCCGCAGCAGTGATGGCAGCACTCGCTTCGTCGTCGAGGCAAGCCTGGTGCGCGATGCCGAGAGCATCGATGGCGCTGCGCGACGCGAGTTGCGTCCGGGGCTGCAGGGCGTGGCCAGGATAGAGACCGGCGAGAACAAGCTGATCGTCATCTGGACGCGGGAGCTGGTGGACTGGCTGCGCCTGACGCTATGGCGTTGGTGGGGCTGAGGCGTGGCCGGCCCGCTGTTCAGCCAGCATTGGCATCGAGTGGCCGACCTGCGCTTGCGGCTGCGTCATCATGCCAGCCTGCATCGCCACGAATATCGCGGCGAGCCGTGGTACGTGCTGCACGATACCCTCACCGGACAGGTGCACCGCTTCACGCCGGAGGCGTATCAGATCGTCGGTCGGCTGGATGGCAAGCGCACTCTGAGTGAGATATGGGATCAGGTGAGTGCCTCGCTGGGCGATGCCATGCCGACCCAGCAGGAGCTGATCGCCTTGATCGGAAGGCTGCACGGGGCCAACGTGCTTTCGGGCTACGGCGACATCGATATCGACGAGCTCTCCCGACGCCAGACGAAGCAGAAGCGGGGCAAGTGGCTACAGCTGGTGCGCTCTCCTCTGGGCATTCGCATCCCGCTGCTCGATCCTGAGCGCTTCATTGCTGCCAGCTACCCGCTGGTCAGGCCTTTCATCAGCCCACTGGGTGGGGTGCTGTGGCTGGCAACGCTGCTACTGGCGCTGGTAGTGGCGGGGGTGCACTGGCAGTCGCTTACCGACAACCTGGCCGATCGGGTGTTCGGTATCGGCAACTTGCTGATGCTGGCGCTCATCTATCCGCTGATCAAGGCGCTCCATGAGTTGGGCCACGCCTGGGCGACCAAGGATGCCGGGGGCGAGGTACATGAGGTCGGCGTGATGCTGCTGGTGTTCTTTCCGGTGCCATACGTGGACGCCAGTGCCGCGGCTGCCTGCCCCGACAAGTCGCGCCGCATGCTGGTGGGGGCGGCCGGCATCATGGTCGAGCTGTTTCTGGCATCGCTGGCGATGCTGGTATGGGCGGCGGCCGAACCGGGCCTGCTGCGGGCAGTGGCGTTCAACGTGATGCTGATCGCGGGTGTGTCGACGCTGCTGTTCAACGGCAACCCATTGCTGCGCTTCGATGCCTATTACGTGCTGGCGGATTACCTGGAGATTCCCAATCTCTTCAATCGCGCCAATCAGCAGCTGACCTACGCGGTGAAGCGCTACCTGCTGGGCCGGCGCGACGTGACCAGTCAGGCGCGATCCCGGCGCGAGGCGTGCTGGCTGGTGAGCTATGCCCTGGCGTCGTTCGCCTATCGCTTGATGATCATGGTGGCCATCGCCGTGTTCGTGGCCACCAAATATCTGTTCGTTGGCGTCATTCTCGCCCTTTGGTCGGTGACCATGACGCTATTGCTGCCTCTGTTCAAGATGCTCAAGGCCATGACCGTGGACGATTCATTGCAAGGCTCGCGTGGCCGCGCCTGGGGCTGGCTCTTTGGCGGCCTCATGGCAGTGACGCTGCTGCTGTTTCTGGTTCCGCTGCCCTACGCTACCCATGTGCATGGCGTGGTGGATAGTCGCGAGCCGGCCCAGGTGCGCGTTGGCGTCAGCGGCGAGCTCGCCGAGCTGTGGGTGGAGGATGGCCAGGAGGTGACGGCTGGCGATCCGTTGATGCGCATTGCCGCTCCGGAGCTGGGCGTGGAGGTGCGCCTGCTCGAGGCGCGAATCCGCGAGATCCAGCAGGAGCTCGTCGCCAACGTGCGCGATGCCCAGGCGGCTGCCATCCTGCGCGAGACCCTGGTGCCGGTGGAGCGTCAGCTCGACGATGCACGCCAGCGTGCTGCTGCCACCGTGGTGATCAGCCCCCATACTGGCCTGATGCTGATGCCGGAGGGGGTTCCCCGCCTGGGTAGCTATCTGCATCGTGGCACGGCCGTTGCGTCGGTGGTGCGTCCGGAGGATCTGCGCATTCGCACCTTGCTGCCGGCTCATGTGGTAGAGCGTGTGCGCGACGATACGCGTCGGGTCCAGCTGCGGTTGCCGGGCCATGAGTGGGATGCTGCCGGCAGCCTGCTGTGGGTATCGCCCAGTTCCGATCATGCAATACCCAGCCCGGTACTGAGCGTACAGGGCGGCGGACACGTGGCGGTCGATCCCAGTGCGACGACCGACGATGGTTCACCCAGGGCGTTTCGGCGACATTATCTGGCCGACTTTGCGGCGGGAGAATTGCTGCAGGAGGGGGGCTCGTTACATCTGGGGGGGCGGGTTCACGTACGTATCGAGCATGCTCCGGAGCCGCTGGGCTACCGGCTGTGGCGTGACCTGCGCCGCTCGTTCCTGAGGCTTTTCGAGCTATGAGCCGTCTGACATGCCTTTGCTGAAGCTGCCCGGCGACGTACTGACGCGTCCGGAGCGAACCCTGCTGCCGCCGGGGAGCCTGGAGCGTCCCTGGCACTGGTTGAGGTCGAAGCTGCATCGGCCGGCGGCGATACGCAGGCTTGGGCTGCGCTCGCAGCTGCCGGGCATACATCGGCATGCCGCCCGCCTGGCATCACTCGATGTACAGGTGCTGGCCGAGGAGCGCGATGGCTTGCGGCTTGCGCTTGCACGCCAGGGCGTGACGCCACGGCTGGCTCGGCATGCCTTCGCTCTGGTGCGGGAGGTCTCCCGGCGGGAGCTGGGCATGGCGCATCATGACGTACAGCTGTTGGGCGGGCTGGCCATGCTGGGGGGAAGAATCGCCGAAATGCATACCGGCGAGGGTAAGACCCTGACGGCGACACTGCCGGCGGCAACGGCTGCCTTGGCCGGAATTCCGGTACATGTGATCACCGTCAACGACTACCTGGCCGCTCGCGACGCGGAGCTGATGACCCCGGTCTACCGTGCGCTGGGCCTGAGCGTGGCAGCGGTGGTGCATGAGATGCCGCCACACGAGAGGCGAGCCGCCTACGCTGCCGATGTGGTCTATTGCACCAACAAGGAGCTGGTTTTCGACTACCTGCGCGACACTCAGCTGCTGGGTCGTCATCGCCATCCGCTTCAGGCCCATGCGGCGCGGCTGGTCGGTGAGCTGCAAGACGAACGCCTGCTGCTGCGGGGTCTGCATTTCGCCATCGTCGACGAGGCCGACAGCGTGATGCTCGACGAGGCGCGAACGCCGCTGATTCTCTCGGGGCCGGCAGGCAAGGACGCGCTCGATATCGCGCTGCTCGATCAGGCGCTGGCCCTTGCCGCTGAGTTCGAGGAGGATACGCATTTCGTGCGGGAGAGCGGGCAGATCCATCTGACCGAGCGTGGCCGGGAGCGGCTGACCGAACGGGCGCAGGCCTTGGGCGGCGGTGGCTGGGTAGGGCGTTCACGGCGAGAGTGGCTGGTTCAACAGGCGCTGGTGGCGCGCCACCATTTCCAGCGTGACCACCATTATCTGGTGCGTGATGGCAAGGTGCAGATCATCGACGAGCACACCGGCCGGGTCATGGCAGACCGCAGCTGGGAGAAGGGCCTGCAGCAGATGATCGAGCGACTCGAAGGCTGCGAGCCGAGTGATCCCAACGTGACGCTGGCGCGGCTTACCTACCAGCGCTTCTTCCGCCGCTACCACCATCTTTCCGGCATGACCGGCACGGCGCGAGAGGTGCGCGGAGAGCTCTGGCGTACCTATCGTCTGCGGGTGGTGGCGATACCCCCGCACCGGCCCAGCAAACGCCAGCACTGGCCGACGATATCCCTCGCACGGCAGGCCGACAAGTGGCAGTGGATTGCCACCCGCGTCCAGGAAATCGCCGGCCAGGGGAGAGCTGTGCTGGTGACCACGGTCAACCTGGCCGACTCCGAAGCGCTGTCGCAGCGGCTCGCCGAGGCCGGTATCGAACATGCCATGCTCAACGCGCGTCAGGATGCCGAAGAAGCCGATACGGTTGCCCGCGCTGGCCGTCGTGGTGCTGTGACGGTGGCTACCAGCATGGCGGGGCGGGGCACCGACATTTCGCTGGAGGAAGAGGTCAAGAGAGCAGGTGGGCTGCATGTCATCGTTGCCGGCCACCACGATGCCTCGCGGGTGGATCGGCAGATTGCCGGTCGCTGCGCGCGTCAGGGCGACCCGGGCAGTGTGGAACTGGTGGTATGTGAAGAAGAGGCTCTGCTCGATGAGCTGACGGAGTGGCAGCGTCGTATGGGGCAACTGCCGACACGCTTGAAGCGTGCTCAGCGACGGCGTGAGGCGCGCCACGCCAGAGAACGCGCGCGGCTGTTGGAGGCCGACTGGCGCGAGGACGAACAGTTGGGTTTCAGTGGCAAGTCCGAATGATTGTGACCGACAACCGAATAGCCGTCAGCGGACGGTGGAGTGGGGAACCTATGAGTCAGCGCTTTCTTCGCAGCATCACGCTACCGCTGTGCCTGGCGGGCATGGGGAGCGTCGCTCTTCAGGCGCAGGGACAGGAGCTTGGCGACTCCTGGTTCGGCGAGCTTAGCTGTCTGGTCGAGCCGGGCAGGCAGGCGTTTCTGTCGAGCCAGGTACCGGGTGTGATCGAAACCATCCAGGTCGAGCCGGGCGATCGGGTTGCTGCGGGGGACACGCTATTCACGCTAAAGCGTGACGTAGAGCTGGCCAGCGTGGCGCTGGAGCGTGCCCGTGCCGACTATGCCGAACGGCGGGTACAGCGCAACCAGCGCATGATCGAGCGCGGTATGCTCAGCGACAGCGAGCGCGACGAGATCGACACGGAAATGCGCCTTGCCCGCATGCAGGTCAACCTGGCCAACGCCCGGCTGGAGCAGATGACGCATCGGGCCCCGTTCGCGGGCTTGATCACGCAGCGTGTGGCCGAGGAGGGGGAGTACATCGACGCCACGCCGGTGCTCGAGCTGGTTCAGCTCGACCCACTGCGCATCGAGGCGGTCTTGCCATTGACTGCTTTCGGCGCGATAGCCGTGGGAGACAACCTGGAGATAGAGCTGCTTGCGCCAGTAGAGGAAACGGCGTCGGCTCGTGTGCAGCGGGTGGATAGCGTGATCGATGCCTCGAGCGGGACCTTTGCCATTGGTTTGATGCTGGAGAACCCGCAAGGGGTGATACCGGCAGGCATCAACTGCCGACTTGGGGCTCTCGATTGAGCTCTGCTCCAGGCTGCGGCGGTTTTACGCGCCAAAAAGTTCATGGAAGCCATTTCCACTCACCATTCGAATGCAAACGCGCGTTTTATGGCAGCCTCAGATTGAATGCTGCATCTTGAGGGCAAAGTTTCGTAAGCCTGATGAAATGTCGACAAACCTGCGGCATGATGTTTCTCGTTGTCACAAAGGAGAAACCTCATGCCAACACAGCAGCGTGTGGAAGCCGATGTGTGCGAAGTCCTGAACCACTGGGTTTCCCATGCCTTGGCCCAGCAAGCGGCGAACGATGCTCTCGTCGCGTACATTCACTGAACCAGCGTTACCCGTTGCACCCAAGGGCCAGGGAGGGTCCCGACGACATTCAACTCCCGTAACTGTACTGTTCTAGCCTCTATTCTCTTTTTGCTTCCTTATCTTTTCACTTCCTTATTCTTCCTCCATAGGCGGGATGCCATCATCTCGGATGGGCAAACACCTGTGTCCAGAAGGGCGAATAGCGGGAACCTTCCGCTGCATGGGAAGCCGCCCCCATTTCGCTGAAGTCGCCACTCATGATGTTCGCACAGTGCCCGGGGCTTTCCAGCCATCCTTGCATGACACGCTCGACCTCTGCCTGACCGGCGGCAATGTTTTCGCCCACAGCCTGCCACACATAGCCTGTATCGCTCACCCGAGCGGTGACGCCTCGATCGTCGGGGCCGGTGTGGTCAAAGAATTCCTCTTCAGCCATGTTTCGCGAGTGGTCGAGTGCGGCCTCGGCCAGGTGGCAGTTCCACTCTAGCGGATCTGCGGCAGAGAACTCCTCATCGCCGCATTGACGGCCTTCGCTGCGTGCATCGTTGACCCGCTCGAGCATCTCGCGTTGATCGGCGCTGAGCTCGCATTCCGCCGAGGCGGTATCGGCATGAGCCACCAGGCTCAACAGTGCAAACGAAAAGAGGGTACAAGAACGTAGCATCGACCTTCCTTTGGTCCGGGGGATTCCCTTGCACTCTAGCCAGGTGAGGACTGCATTGCGAGGAGGTACTTTAGGAGAGGTGCTTTACGAGAGTTTTGCGAGAATTTTACCAGCGACGAAAAACCGCCACTCGGCATGACCCGTTAGTGGCGGTTTTTTCGAATCAGATGGTCGGAGCGACAGGATTCGAACCTGCGACCTCTGCAACCCCATTGCAGCGCGCTACCAAGCTGCGCCACGCTCCGACTGATTTTTCTCGGAAACTGACGCAGGCTCGACCGTGGTCATGCCCCCGAGAACGAGGCGTATACTAGCGCGTTCGGGGGGAAATGAAAAGCCTCTTTTGTACTTTCCTTTCAGATGCTTGCCTTTGGCCGGCTTGGCTCATGGCAATACGGTCGCTGGCGTGATGTGACCGCTTCGCTGCCTTATGATGGTGACGGCACGGCATCTTGGCAGGGGAGGGGAGATGCAACGGCAGGCGCAGCGTGGACTACTCAAGGGCATGAACCCGAGGGTCACCCTGGTGACTTTCGTGGTGGTGACGGTTTCCCTTTTCTATGGAACCTTCTATACCGAGCGTCTAGGCCAAGGGCTGGCATTGGCTCGAGGCGTGCTCGATCCCTTCCTGGAGTGGTACTACGTTCTTCTGGTCGCCTTCCTACTCTTGTTCATGGTGTGGCTGGGCATGGGCCGATACAAGAACGTGCGTCTGGGCGGTGATTTCGAGCAGCCCGAGTTCAGCTTTTTCTCTTGGGTGGCGATGTTGTTCGCGGCCGGTACCGGGGTGGGCATTCTGTTCTGGTCGGTGGCCCAGCCGATCCTGCAGTTCCAGGACAATCCTTTCATCGAGCAGGGCATGAGCCCTGATGCCGCCCGGGTTGCCATGCGTCTGACCTATTTTCACTGGGGGTTGAACGGTTGGGCGATCTTCTCCTTCGTGGCGCTGGTGCTGGCTTACTTTTCCTACCGCTGGAACCTGCCGCTGACGATTCGCTCCGCTCTGACTCCGCTGCTGGGCAGGCGTACCGAAGGTGTCCTGGGAGATGTCGTGGATGTGCTGGCCGTTTTCGGTACCGTGTTTGGTATCGCCACGACGCTAGGGCTCGGCGTACAGCAGATGAATGCCGGGCTCGAGGCAGTTTTCGGCCTGCAGTCGTCGCTGCTGCTGCAGCTGGTTGTTACTGCCGTGATCATGACCATTGCCACCCTTTCGGTCGTCTCCGGAGTGAAGCGTGGCGTACGTTTGCTCTCCGAGGCCAACTTCTGGCTGAGCATCGCTGCCGTCCTCTTTCTGCTGCTGTTCGGCCCCACCCAGTATCTGGTGGCGATCACCATCGAATCGGCCGGGGACTATATCCAGAACCTGATGGGTATGACGTTCCATACCAATGCCACCCGAGGCGATGCTTGGCAGTCGGAATGGACGGTATTTTTCTGGGGCTGGTGGCTGGCCTGGTCGCCGTTCGTGGGAATGTTCATCGCCCGTGTATCGCGTGGTCGAACCTTTCGCGAATTCGTCATGGGCGTGTTGTTGGTGCCCACCGTGATCACCATCGTATGGATTGGGCTTTTCGGCGGGACGGCGCTGTATCATGAGCTGTTCGGCAACGGCGGCATCGTGGCAGCCGTCGACTCCAATATTGCCACGGCAGTCTTTGCCACCATCGAGGCCATGGAACTCGGGCTGCTGGGGCGGGGCTTCTCCGCTATGCTGGTGCTGTTGATAGCGACGTATCTGATCACCTCGGCCAATGCGGGCACGTTGGTCATCAATACGATTCTGGCGGGTGGCGACCCCGAGCCGCCCACTGCTCACAGGCTGCTATGGGGTGGCCTGCTGGGGCTGTTGACGGCGGTATTGCTGATGGCAGGTGGACTGGAAACGCTACAGGCCGCCGTGATCATGGCGGCACTGCCATTCTCGGTAGTGGTCATGCTGATGGTCGCCGGGCTGCTCAAGGCACTGCACCGTGAGCGTTATGCAGCACGTACCGGCGAGCGCGTGGAAGCGCCGCGGGAGCCGTGGGCCGATCTCGAGGATGCCGGGACACAGCCGAGCCCCGTCTCCGACGATGAGACTCACAAGCTGCATTGAGCCAATCAGATCTCTTCCCAGATCCTGCGCCGGAATTCCTGGGGCATGGCGGCGACTTGCTTGAGGCGCCGCATATGCTGGTCGGCAACCTCGCGCGCTATTTCCTCATAGCATGCCTTCATCTTTTCGGGGTCGGCGCCGTGGGTGTCATAGCAGTGTCCGAGCTGTTGTCCTGCTTCGGAAAGCGCGGCGAGGAATTTCGCTTCTTGAAGCATCATGTCAGATACGCTTTCCATCCATGCCAGTTGAAGGCGCGTCATCGGGGTAACTCCCTGGATCCATTGCTGCGACCACCATTCCATCAGTGGCAGGGAGGCATCGAGGGCGGGGTTGGGCGCGGGGCGACCGGGGGTGGGGCTGGCCATGGCGATCTCCGTGATATGTCGAATGGGCGATTGGGACAGGGTAGAACGCTTGCATTCGAGTGTAGTCCAGCAAAGGTGGCTCTCCCATGCTTTTTTTGCTGCATTGCGGTATGCGATTTCGTGATATCGAACTCGGCACTCCGATACGGGCTTGCAAGCCAGTGGCTTACCGGCAATGGGGTGGTTGTGTCATGCTCTGAAGCCAGCCGGTCTATCCTGCCGGTCTATAGAGGGGGAAGGCGATGTGGAGTGTCATAAAATCGGTGCTGGCAGCGTTCTTCGGCGTTCAGCGCGATAGGCAGCGGCGTGAGGATTTCGAGCGTGGCAGTCCAATGGCCTTCATCGTGACTGGAATCGTCATGGGACTGCTGCTGGTGGGTGTGCTGGCCCTGGTGGCGATCTGGGTTGCGCGCTGAGCGTAGCAGGGCCCAGCGTTGACTGCTGCGTTAGCCATAAGGTGAAGGTTAGGCGAGTGACTTTCTAAACTTGTCTCCATATACTCGGCTAGAAGAAGCGGCTAATGTTCTCTGGGATGAGAACCCCCGTACCCTGACTCGTGGGGCGCCGTTATCGACACAACTACAAACTCGGGAGGCGTCGATGCGCACTCTGCTCGTCTGGCTGGCAGGGGGCTTGACCCTTGTTGGCTCGAGCCAGATGGCTCTGGCTAGCGGCTGGAACATGCCGGTTGGGGTCACTGACCTCAGTAGAGAAATCTACAACCTTCACATGACGATCTTCTGGATCTGTGTGGTCATCGGCGTGATCGTATTCGGGGTCATGTTCTACTCCCTGTTTCGCTATCGTCATTCCAAAGGCGCAAAGTCTGCCAATTTTCACGAGAATACGACGGTCGAGATCATCTGGACGGGCATCCCACTGCTGATTCTCATCGGCATGGCCATACCGGCGACCGCCACTCTCCAGAAAATCTACGATCCTTCCGGGGCCGAGCTGGACGTCATGGTCACCGGTCAGCAGTGGCGCTGGCGCTACGAATATCTCGGTGAAGACGTCGCCTTCAACTCCAATCTCGCCACCCCGAGGGCGCAGATTCGCGGCGACGAGGAGCGCGGTGAGCACTACCTGCTCGAGGTCGACGAGCCGCTGGTCCTGCCGATCAATCGCAAGGTTCGTTTCCTCTTTACTTCCGACGACGTCATCCACGCCTGGTGGGTTCCCGATTTTGCCGTGAAACAGGATACGGTGCCGGGCTTCATCACCGAGAACTGGGTACGCATCAACGAGCCGGGTATCTATCGTGGGCAGTGCGCCGAGCTGTGCGGGGTCGATCACGCCTTCATGCCGATCGTGGTGCGCGCGGTGGAAGAGGACGAGTTCGACGCCTGGCTGGCCGAGCGCCAGGAGATGGCGGCGGAAGAGGCCATGGGCATCGACCGCGAGTGGGAGTTCGATGAGCTGATGGAGCGGGGCGAGGGCGTCTACGGCAGCATCTGTGCTTCCTGTCACCAGCCTGAAGGCCAAGGGTCGCCGCCGGCGTTCCCCGCACTGGCCGGCAACGAGCGGATGCTTGCGGACGTGGAGTGGCACAAGGACGTCATCATCAATGGCGTATCCGGGACTGCCATGCCGTCGTTCCGCACTACGCTCAATCCGGTCGAGCTGGCAGCGGTGATCACCTATACCCGTAACGCCTGGGGCAACGAGTCCGGCGATGCGGTACAGCCGGCCGAAATCGCCGAGCGGCTGCAATGATCGTCGCCCTCACGTCGCCACGGCGGCGTGAGGGACCCCTGACAAGCTGCGACAAAACAAGACAATGAGATTGGAGTATTCCGATGGCCCCTAAGGTACCTCCTCAGCCGACTCTCGAGCAGAGCACTACCGCCGCGGAAGCGGGGCATGGACATGCCCACGAAGCCCCACCAAAGGGCATCATGCGCTGGCTGCTGACCACCAATCACAAGGAGATCGGGTCGATGTACCTGATCTTCTCGCTGATCATGTTCTTCATCGGTGGCATCTTCGCTCTGGTGGTTCGTCTAGAGCTTTTCCAGCCCGGATTGCAATTCGTCAATCCGGAATTCTTCAATCAGATGACTACCATGCACGGCCTGATCATGGTCTTCGCGGCAGTCATGCCGGCCTTCACCGGGCTGGCTAACTGGATGATTCCGCTGCAGATCGGCGCACCAGACATGGCCCTGCCGCGGCTCAACAACTTCAGTTTCTGGCTGCTTCCGGTGGCATTCGGGCTGTTGCTCTCGACCTTGTTCATGCCGGGTGGTGGGCCGAATTTCGGCTGGACGTTCTACGCGCCGCTGTCCACGACCTATGCGCCGCCCTCCACCACCTTCTTCATCCTTTCGCTGCACATTGCCGGCATCAGTTCGATTCTGGGGGCGATCAATATCATCGCCACCATCCTCAACATGCGTGCCCCGGGCATGCGCATGATGGACATGCCGCTGTTCGTGTGGACCTGGCTGATCACCTCCTTCCTGCTGATCGCCGTGATGCCGGTACTCGCCGGGGTGATCACGATGATGCTGATGGACATCAACTTCGGTACCAGCTTCTTCGATGCGTCGGGCGGCGGCGATCCGGTCCTGTTCCAGCACCTGTTCTGGTTCTTCGGCCATCCCGAGGTCTACATCATGATCCTGCCGGCCTTCGGTATCGTGTCGGCGATCATTCCGGCCTTTGCCCGCAAGCGCCTGTTCGGCTATGCCTCCATGGTGTATGCCACTGCCGCCATTGCGGTACTGTCGTTCCTGGTCTGGGGGCACCACATGTTCGTGGTGGGGATGCCGCTGGCCGGGCAGCTGTTCTTCATGTACGCCACCATGCTGATCGCCGTGCCCACCGGGGTGAAGGTGTTCAACTGGGTGGCCACGCTGTTCCGCGGCTCCATCAGCTTCGAACCGCCGATGCTGTTTGCCCTGGCCTTCGTGGTGCTGTTCACCATCGGCGGCTTCTCGGGGCTGATGCTGGCCATTGCACCGGCCGACTTCCAGTACCATGACACCTACTTCGTGGTGGCGCACTTCCACTACGTGCTGGTGCCGGGTGCCATCTTCTCCATCATGGCCGCCGTCTATTTCTGGCTGCCCAAGTGGACCGGCCACTATCCCAACGTGCGCCTCTCTCAATGGCACTTCTGGCTCTCGGTGATCAGCGTCAACCTGACCTTCTTCCCGATGCACTTCTCGGGGCTGGCCGGCATGCCGCGGCGGATTCCCGACTATGCGCTGCAGTTCGCCGATTTCAACCTCGTGTCTTCCATCGGTGCCTTCATGTTCGGCTTCTCCCAGCTGCTGTTCGTCGCCGTGATCGTCATGTGCGTGCGTGGCGGCAAGAAGGCGCCGGCGGCGGCCTGGGGCGAATACGCCGACGACCTCGAGTGGAGCGTACCGAGTCCTGCACCGCTGCATACCTTCGAGACGCCGCCGACCTTCCAGCGTCCGGCTCACTGATTCGCATTGCCGGCCACGGCGTGGCCGGCCATCGAAAGGAGGAGTGAAGCATGACTCAGCACGATATGGAGGCCAGGCAGGCGGGGGTGCGGCGGACGATCTGGCGCAGCGTGGCGGCACTGATCGGCATGTTCGCCTTCGCCTTCGCCCTGGTGCCCCTGTACGACGTGTTCTGTCGGGTAACCGGTATCAACGGCAAGGTCGATACCACGGCTCAGGCGCTGGTTCACGACGATGTGGACGAGTCGCGCCTGGTCACGGTGCAGTTCATCACGCGTAACGGTTCCGGCCTGCCCTGGAGACTGGATGTCGAGACCCGGCAGGTGCGGTTGCACCCTGGGCAGACGTCCGAAGTGAATTTCATGTTCAGCAATCAGAGCAGCAGCGAGAACTGGGGGCGCGCCGTGCCCAGCGTTTCGCCCAACACCGCTACCCGCCATGTACGCAAGTCGAGCTGCTTCTGTTTCGAGGAGCAACTGCTGCAGGCAGGCGAGCGGGTAGAAATGCCACTGGTGTTCCAGTTGGATCGCGACCTCCCTCCCGAGGTCAACACCGTCACTCTGGTCTATACCCTCTACCCCGTTGAGGGCAAAACCCAAACGCTGCAGGCCGGGGTCAAGCGCGACGAAGGAGGTGAGGCATGAGTGGTGGCAGTTATTACGTACCCGCAACCAGCAAGTGGCCCATTCTTGGCTCACTCGCTCTCGGGGTGATGATGGTCGGCACCGGCATGGTGCTGGTGCACGGGCGAGGTACCGTTATCACGCTGGTGGGCCTGGTGGCAGTCATCGCCGTGATGGCGCTGTGGTTCCGTGACGTGGTGGTGGAGTCGCGCAGCGGGCTCTACGATGCCCAGATGGATCGCTCGTTCCGCTGGGGCATGGGCTGGTTCATCTTCTCCGAGGTGATGTTTTTCGCCGCCTTCTTCGGCGCGCTGTTCTACGTGCGCACCTTCGCTGTGCCGTGGTTGGCAGGTGAGGGTACCAAGGGGGCAACCGCGCTGTTGTGGCCGGAGTTCGTAGCGCACTGGCCTTTGCTCAGCCCGCCGGACCCCTCCGTGGCGGGCCCCTCACAGGTCTTCAGCCCTTGGCACTTGCCGCTGGTGAACACGCTGATCCTGGTCTCTTCGAGTATCACCCTGACCGTGGCGCACGAGGCGTTGAAGGAAGGCAAGCGCAAGATATGCCGCAACTGGCTGGCGGGCACCATTCTGTTGGGCCTCACCTTCATCGTCATTCAGGGTGTGGAGTACTACGAAGCCTATGCCCATTACGGCATCACGTTGCAGGCAGGCATCTACGGCGCCACCTTCTTCATACTGACGGGCTTCCATGGGGTTCACGTCATCGTCGGAACGCTGATCCTCATCGTGATGCTGTTCAGGGTGATGCGCTACCACTTCTCCCCGGAAGACCACTTCGGCTTTGAGGCCTCATGCTGGTACTGGCACTTCGTCGATGTGGTATGGGTGGGGCTGTTCCTGTTCGTCTATGTGTTCTGACGTGGTGGTGTGATGCATAGCATAGCCCCATGTGTCCTCATGGGGCTGGTGATATCGGCAGTCTGGGGTCAAATTTCTCCCAGGCTGCCAAAATAGAAGCCGTAGAACAGCAGGGCCAGTAGCAGTGCGGCCAGAGAAACGCGAATCTTCAGCGATACGAGCAGGCGCCGCGAGCTGGAATCGTCGCGTAGCAGAAAGCCAACGCCGGCGGCCAGGCTGGTCAGCATGGCCAGGAACACCACGGCTATCAGAGTTTTGAGGAACATGGGGCACTCCATTGAAAGTCAGGGGAGCGGAAAGTGGCGACTGAGGATCTGGTTCTCGTTCTGGTCGGCACTGGTCGCATTGGGCTTGTTCCTTGGACTATGGCAGTGGGAGCGGGCGGACGACAAGCGCGAATACCTGGCACGTCTCGACGCCGCCCCAACGCTGGAAGCGCCAATCGACACTCCCCCCGAAGGCACTCGCCTGACGTTGCGTGGCCGCTATCTCGAGGAGCAGACTCTGTTTCTCGACAACCGCACCCATCAGGGCCAGTTGGGAGTGGCGGTGCTCACCCCCCTTCGAACCGAAGATGGCCGACTGTGGCTGGTTCAGCGAGGCTTCCTGGCCACCGGGCCGACCCGCGAGGCGCCTGAGGTGGAAACCCCCATGGGTGAGGTCGTCGTCGCAGGCCGCTGGCAGGCGGCAGGCAGTGGCACTCCCTTGTTCGGCCCCAACCGTGAAGGTAGCCGCCTGCAGCGCATCGAGCTCGAGGCCTGGGAGGCGGATTTCGCGCACGCCGGATGGATGCATCTCGAGCGTGGGGGCGGCCTGCTCGAGCCGTGGTGGCAGCCCAGCGTGATGCCACCCAGTCGGCATGTTGGCTATGCCGTTCAATGGTGGGGATTGGCGCTGGCCGCTCTGGTCGTGATGCTGCTTGGCGGGCGCCGGCTGGCCAATGACCGTCGTGATGCCACTAACGCCGCAGGTCGCAATGCACATGAGGAGGCAAAGCCTTGCAGGAAGCCATGAGAATTCGTCACCAGCGCTTCAAGTTGTTGGCATTGATAGCAATCTTCGCCTTGCCGGTCGTTACCGCCTGGGTGATGGTGCAGTGGCGTATCGGCATCCCGGAGCAACGCACGGCCCACGGCGAGCTGGCACCGGACGTACCGCAGTTGGCGCAGTGGCCCCTGGTGGAGCTTACTGACAGCCTGGATGAGGGCGACTGGGTGCTGGCCTTCGACTGCAGCGTGGCGTGTGCTGAAAACGCCGACCGCTGGTGGCGTCTGCATCGTGCGCTGGGCCGCGAGGCGCCCAGGGTGACGAGGTTGCGTGTCGGCGGCGAGGGCGAGATTCTGCCGGGAGAACTTTTGCCGGGAGAGATCGGTGCACAGTGGCTGGATGTGCCGGATTGGCAGGCGCCCGGGCAGGTCTGGCTACTCGACCCGAGGGGCCAAGTGGTATTGACCTATGGTCGTGAGGTCGGCGAGCGCGATGTGATGGATGATCTCAGTCATCTGCTGCGCATGAACCCCGACCGGCGCAGTGCGCCGGAGCGTGACGGCGATACACGCTGAGCGCAGCTACCATTATTCGACCAGGGAGGCGGGAGCCACACCATGCAGAGTGCTTCGATGTCGAATGCTTCCATTCAGCGCGATACGGCGCGGCTGCGTCTGTTGCTGCGGCTGAGTCTGGCTGGGGTCGTCTTTACCACCGTGGTGATTCTGATCGGTGTGTGGACGCGCCTGGTGGATGCCGGGCTTGGTTGTCCTGACTGGCCGGGCTGCTATGGGCGCTTGGTGGTGCCGAATGCCGATCGGGCGATGGCCCACTCTCCCGACGCGCCGCTGGAAGTGTTCAAGGCCTGGGTGGAGATGGTTCACCGCTACGTGGCATCGGCGCTCGGGCTGCTGGTCATCTCCTTGCTGGTGCTGGGGGCCGGGCTGCGCCGTCGCCCCGGCTATCCGTGGAAAACGAGCGTGGCTCTGCTGGTCGTGATTCTGCTGCAGGGGGCGTTCGGTGCCTTCACCGTGACGTTGAAGCTGTGGCCACAGGTCGTGACCCTGCATCTGTTGGGCGGCCTGGCGGTACTGCTGCTGTTCCTTTGGCTGCATCTTAGTTTGCGCCGGTTTGCCAGAGGCGCTGCGGCACCTGGCGTAGCGAGGCGGCGTCTCACTCCGCTGTGGGGCATTGCCATGCTCTGCCTGTTGCTGCAACTGGCTCTGGGCGGCTGGGTGTCGAGCAACTACGCGGGCATTGCCTGTCAGGGCTTCCCCACCTGCAACGGTCAGTGGTGGCCGGAGATGGATTGGAGCGAGGGCTTTCATCTGACCCAGACGGTAGGGCCGAACTATCTACACGGGCAGCTGCATGCAGATGCCAGGACTGCCATCCATCAGGGGCACAGGATCGGCGCTCTGGTGCTCGGACTGGCCTTGATAGCGTTGGCACTGCGCTATTGGCGCGAGGCGCGCATGCGCCCCTGGCTCGGTGGGCTCGTCTTCGCCTATGGTATTCAAGTGGGGCTTGGCATCGCCAACGTGCTGATGTGGCTGCCCTTGTGGTTGGCATTGCTGCATACGGCCGGTGCCGTGGCGCTGGTACTGCTGCTGGCGTTGGCGGTGTGGCATTGGCGAGAGTCGGCCGTTGCGGCCGAAGATTCAACACGACGGGACAAGGAGTGGGTGCATGTCTAACGCGCTGATGAGACGTGGCGAATTGAAGCGCGTTCTGCTGTCACAGCTGGAAGGCTCCAACTGGAGCTGGCAGGACCTGCTCACGTTATGCAAGCCGAGAGTGGTATTGGTCATGCTGGCTTGCGCACTGGTGGGGATGGCGTTGGCAACGCCAAGCTTGCCTTCCCTTTCCACGGTAGTATTCGGCCTGGCCGGGATCGGTATGGCGGCCGGTGGCGCGGCGGCGTTCAACCATGTGGTGGATCGGCGCCTCGATGCGATGATGCTGAGGACTTCCCAGCGGCCGCTTGCGGCCCAGCGCATGCCGACGGTGCTGGCGCTGGGCTGGGCATCGCTGCTCTCCATGGCGGGTATCGCGCTGTTGCTATGGCAGGTCAATGCCTTGACGGCGTGGCTGACGCTGGCATCGCTGATCGGCTATGCGTTGATCTATACGGCCTTCCTGAAGCGGGCTACGCCGCAGAACATCGTCATCGGTGGCGTGGCCGGGGCGGCGCCGCCGATGCTGGGTTGGACGGCGGTGACGGGGCAACTGGGGCCGGAGCCGCTGCTGCTGGTGCTGATCGTATTCGCCTGGACGCCGCCACATTTCTGGGCCTTGGCGATCCACAAGCGCGATGAGTATGCGCGTGCCGGTGTGCCGATGCTGCCGGTAACCCATGGCGAAGCGTTCACACGGCTGCAGATATGGCTTTATGCCTGGTTGACCGTGGCCGTCACGCTGCTGCCCTTCGTCATCGGCATGAGCGGGGCCGTCTACCTGGTAGGTGTCATGGCGTTGAACCTGCGCTTCATGTACTGGAACTGGAAGGTCTGGCGGGGGGCCGACCCCAACGCTCCGCTGGCGGCATTCTGGTTCTCGATTCGCTACATTCTCGGTGTGTTCGGCGTGCTGTTGTTGGATCACTATGCCGGCCTCTGGGCTCTCTAGTTAGCGTAGGCAAGTCAGGTGGTTTTACTTCGAGCGCCCGGCATGTGCCGGGCACTCGCGTTTCGGTCTGCTGAATCATTGCGACAGGGAGAAGAGGCGTGATCGAGAACGAAGGCGCGACGTCTCTGCTGCCCGATGGGCGAGCGCTGCGCGAACTTTGCGAGGCGGCGGGCCGGGAGATCCTGCGCATACGCGAAAGACGCTACGAGGTGGCCGGCAAGGCCGACGGCAGTCCGGTCACGGAGGCCGACATGGTGGCGCACCGTCGCCTGATGCGGGGCTTGCCGAGGCTGCTGGAGATACCGGTGCTGTCCGAAGAGCAGGCCGATATCGCCTGGGCGGAACGCTCTACCTGGCACCGCTACTGGCTGGTCGACCCGCTCGACGGTACTCGTGAGTTCGTCGATGGCTTCGATGACTTCACAGTGAACGTAGCGCTGATCGAGAAGGGTGAGGTACGGCTGGGGGTGGTGCATGCGCCGGCACTAGGCACGACTTGGATGGGCGGAAAGGGGATCGGTGCCTGGCGCTGGCATGAGAACCGGTGTCGGGAGCTGGTCGTGCGTGTCGAGAGGCCGCCACGGATCCTCGCCAGCCGGGCCCATCTCGATGCGCAGACCCAGACCTGGCTGGCGCGCTTTCCCGAGGCCACGCTCGAGCGCTGCGGCAGCTCGGTGAAGTTCTGCCGCATTGCCGAAGGCCGCGCCGATCTCTATCCGCGCTTCGGGCCGACCTGTGAATGGGATACCGCCGCCGGCCAGGCGGTGCTGGAGGGTGCCGGTGGGGCGGTGATCGAGCCGCGCGATGGTCATGCGCTGCGCTACAACCGGGGGGAGAGTTTGATTAATGGCCCCTTTATCGCCTGTAGCGACCTAGGCTATCTCTGAAAACTGTCTGCGCTTGGCCATACGGCGTTAAAAATTAGCTCAAAATACTCATTTACACCACGTAAACTCCGTCTTTTCGCTAATTTTTGCCTTGTCTGGCCATCGCTCGCCGATTTCTCAGATACAGCCTAACCCTGATCGATAACACGCTGAATTGAGTGAGCGCGTCGGGCGCTGTCTCGGAAGCGGGCTTGCGTTACAATGCGCCCCTCAATCCACCTTCTGGAGTTTGGATGACGACGACGACGGCATTGATTCTGCTCGCCGTGGGCTTGGCCATCATTGCCGGCCTGGCAGCTTACGCTTACACCTTGTGGAAGGAGGTGCAGCGGCGCGAGGCGTTTCGTGAGGATGAGCTGCGCCGTGCCCATGAGAACTGCCTTGCCAATCTCGAGATCGTTGCCTCTTCGTTGCTGCAGGAGCAGGTCGACATCACCGAAGGCGCGTGGCGCTGCAAGCTGCTGCTCGATATTCTCGACCCGCGCCTGCTCGAGCGGCCCGACTTCCAGGCCTTCAGCGAGGTATATGAGCGCACCCAGCACCTGCATACGCACTCTGCTCGCAAGCAGCTGGCTCCTCGCGATCGCATGCGCGAGGACCGCGAGCGTCTCGAGGTGGAGGCGGAGTGGCGCCAGCCGGTGCTTAAGGCGGCTGAAGAAGTGCTCAAATTTCGTCGAAACTGGCCCGAAAGCCTGCATTGAGATCTATACAAAAGCTTTACAGCACGGTATGTTGGCAGCGCCTTGGGCGCTCCGCCATGCTAAACATGGCCATTCCCTGGGTATTTGCTGGCAGAAAATGGCAGAATGGCCGGGGAAAGGAGTGAGACGGCGCTTTGAGCAAGGCCGATAACGGCCTACACTTTAAGCCGTTGGGTCAATGAGTGTCCTGACCATCGGGAAATTCGCGTTTCGTGCAGCCCGAGATGAAAATCAAGAAGGAGTCTTGCAATGAAAAAATCAACGACTGGCTTGCTGTTGGGTTCAGCTCTGGTGCTCGGCCTTTCTGGCTGTGCTACGGATTTTCAGCGCGGCGGTGAGCGCGCGGGCGGTACCGCGACGGCCGGCACTGGCGGTGGCACCGCTTGGTATCAGCAGCCCGTGGTGTGCGGTATCGCCGGTGGCCTGATCGGCGGCAGCATCGGCTATGCAACCAGCAGCAGCTCGGATGAGGAGACTGGTGCTGCAACTGGTGCCGTGGCTGGCTCGGCTATCGGCGCTCTGCTGTGTGCCGATCGTACCCCCCCGCCGCAGCCGGTTGCCGAGCCGGAGCCCGAGCCGATGCCCGAGCCTGAGCCGGCTCCGGTCACCGAGTTCGAGCCGGTTACGCTCGATAGCGGAGTCACCTTCGCCTTCGATTCCGACGAGATCCGTCCGGGTGCCTATCAGACTCTGGACCAAGTGGCGACCACGCTGCGCGAGAATCCCAACCTGCGCGTGCGCATTGAGGGTCACACCGACTCCGTGGGCTCCCCGCAGTACAACGTGGGCCTCTCCGAGCGTCGTGCGAACTCCGTGCGTAACTTCCTCGTATCACGCGGCATTGCCGAGAATCGCATGACCACCCGCGGTTTCGGTGAAGAGCGTCCGGTTGCCACCAACGACACCGACGAAGGACGGGCGCAGAACCGTCGCGTCGAGATCATCAACTGGGATTGATGCCCGGCGCTGGATGAGTTTCCAGCACCGTCATCTGCAGGGGCACCTTCGGGTGCCCCTGTCGCGTCTGTGTCCCTTTCATTCTGCCCAGGCGATGCTCGCCATGGCGCAAGCGGGGGCTGTTCTGGTAGTCTTGTCGGTCGCCGTGACGTGCAGCGGGGCCGCTATGAATACGGCACCCGTATCGCCCAAGGTAGTGGGTGGGCTGCATGTCGCTGACGACCCGTTTTTCGTATCTGCTATCAACCGCGACACGTGATCCCTGGTATGGATCACCACTGCGCAAAGGACCCTTCGATGCCCATCGTGACCCTGCCGGACGGCAGTCAGAGAACTTTCGACGAACCCATTAGCGTGATGCAGCTGGCCGAGTCCATTGGCCCCGGGCTGGCCAAGGCCTGCGTGGCCGGCAAGATCGACGGCGAGCTGGTGGATGCCGCCGACCTCATCGAGCATGACGCCGAGGTGGCCATCATCACTGCTCGTGACCCGGAAGGGCTCGAGATCATCCGCCACTCCTGCGCGCACCTGATCGGGCATGCGGTCAAGCAGCTCTACCCCGATGCCAAGATGGCCATCGGCCCGGTGATCGATGACGGTTTCTACTACGACATCGACTTCGGCCGCTCGGTGACGCCGGATGATCTGGCCGCCATCGAGACGCGCATGAAGCAGCTGATCGACACCGACTATGAGGTGGTGCGCGAGTACGTGGATCGCGACAAGGCGATGCTGACCTTCCTGCATCGGGAGGAGCCCTACAAGCAGGAGATCGTGCGCGAGATCCCCGAGGGCGAGACCATTCGTCTCTACCATCACGAGGAATACACCGACATGTGCCGTGGGCCTCACGTGCCCAATACCCGGCACCTGAAGGCGTTCAAACTGACCAAGCTGGCCGGCGCCTATTGGCGCGGCGATGCCACCAAGCCGATGCTGACGCGTATCTACGGCACCGCCTGGGGCGACAAGAAGGATCTAAAGGCCCACCTGCAGCGTCTCGAGGAAGCCGAGAAGCGCGATCACCGCAAGCTGGCCAAGCGCATGGACCTCTTCCATCTGCAGGAGGAGGCCCCGGGCATGGTGTTCTGGCACCCCAACGGTTGGACTCTGTACCAGGCGCTGGAGCAGTACATGCGCCGGATTCAGATCGAGCATGGCTATCAGGAAATCCGCACGCCTCAAGTGGTGGATCTCTCACTGTGGAAGAAATCCGGCCACTGGGGGCACTACAGCGACCTGATGTTCACCACCGAGTCGGAGAAGCGCGAGTACGCGGTCAAGCCGATGAACTGCCCCTGCCACGTGCAGGTGTTCAACCAGGGGCTGAAGAGCTATCGTGACCTGCCGCTGCGCCTGGCCGAGTTCGGCAGCTGCCACCGCAACGAGCCTTCCGGTTCGCTGCACGGCCTGATGCGGGTGCGGGGCTTCACTCAGGACGATGCTCACATCTTCTGTACCGAGAAGCAGATCCAGAGCGAGGCCGAGGCCTTCATTGCTCTGACGCTCAAGGTCTACAAGGAGCTGGGCTTCGACGACGTCGAGCTCAAGCTGTCGACCCGTCCCGACGACTTCATGGGCGAGGCGGCGCTGTGGGATCGCGCCGAGGCCGGCCTCGAGGCGGCGCTGAACGCCACCGGTCTGAAGTGGGAGCTGCAGCCGGGCGAGGGCGCCTTCTACGGGCCCAAGATCGAGTTCGCCCTGCGCGACTGTCTCAATCGCGTGTGGCAGTGTGGTACCCTACAGCTCGACTTCAACCTGCCGGGCCGCCTGGGCGCCCAGTACGTCGACGAGGATGGCGAGCGCAAGACCCCGGTGATGCTGCATCGGGCCATCCTGGGCTCTTTCGAGCGCTTCATCGGTATTCTGATCGAACACTACGCCGGGGCCATGCCGCTGTGGCTGGCGCCGGAGCAGGCGGTGGTCATGACCATCACCGATGCCCAGCGTGACTATGCGCTGGAACTCGAGCGGCGCCTGCAAAAAATTGGCCTTCGCGTCAAGGCGGACTTGAGGAACGAGAAGATCGGCTTTAAAATCCGCGAACATACGTTGCAGAAGGTTCCCTATCTCCTGGTAGTAGGGGATAAGGAAGTCGAAGCCGACTCGGTTGCCTTGCGTACGCGCACTGGCGAAAACCTGGGCACCATGACCGTCGATGCTTTCATCGAGCGGGTACGGGCAGAAGGTCTGTAAGAGACTTGTAAGGCCTGGGCTGGGTCTGTAGACCTGGATTAGACCTGTAGGGCCTGGAATAGACCTGTAAGCCCAGGTGGGGAAAGACAGGTCGGCATCGACATCGTCAATTACCGGAACGGAGACGGAACGATCAAGCGAAGCAGCCAGCGCGGACGTCCTCAGGACAAGCGCCCCCCAATGAACGAGCGGATAACCGAGGATCAGGTGCGCCTGATCGACAGCGACGGCGAGCAGCTGGGCGTTGTGCCCACGAGCGAAGCGCTCGAGCGTGCCGAAGCGGCCGGTCTTGACCTCGTCCAGATTTCCAATGCCGATCCGATCGTCTGCAAGATCATGGATTACGGCAAGTTCGTCTTCGAGCAGAAGAAGCAGAAGGCAGCTCAGAAGAAGAAGACGAAGCAGATTCAGGTCAAGGAAGTCAAATTCCGGCCTGGCACCGACGAGGGGGATTACCAGATCAAGTTGCGTAACTTGATCCGCTTCCTCGAAGGTGGCGACAAGGGCAAGGTCACGCTGCGGTTTCGCGGCCGTGAAATGGCGCACCAGGACATCGGCCGCAAGCTGATGGAGCGGATCGCCGCGGATCTCGAGGAGATCGGGACCGTGGAGTCCTTCCCCAAGATGGAAGGGCGCCAGATGATCATGATCATTGCCCCCAAGAAGAAGTGATCCGAAGGCCAGTCAGACGGGCGGTCGGCAATAGCCGGCCGCCGGCCCCGGGTTTTCTGAAAAATCTCGAGCGGAGTTAGTCTCATGCCGAAAATCAAGAGCAACAGCGGCGCTGCCAAGCGCTTCAAGAAGACGGCCAACGGCTTCAAGCACAAGCAGTCGTTCCGGAGCCACATCCTGACCAAGAAGTCGACCAAGCGTAAGCGTCATCTGCGTGGTACGAAGCTTATCCACGACGCCGACAAGGCCCTGATTCAGCGCATGCTGCCGAATCTGTAAGCCTCAGGTCACATACTTTAACGTCAGGAGAAAGCCATGACTCGTGTCAAGCGTGGTGTCGTCGCTCGTCGTCGTCACAAGAAGGTTCTCAAGCTGGCCAAGGGTTACTACGGTGCCCGTTCGCGCGTTTTCCGCGTGGCCAAGCAGGCTGTCATCAAGGCTGGTCAGTATGCCTACCGTGACCGTCGTCAGCGCAAGCGTCAGTTCCGCGCCCTGTGGATCCAGCGTATCAACGCCGGTGCCCGTCAGCACGGCCTGTCCTACAGCCGCTTCATCGGCGGCCTGAAGAAGGCCGGTATCGAGATCGACCGCAAGGTGCTGGCCGATCTGGCCGTTCACGAGAAGGCTGCCTTTGCTGCCATCGTCGAGAAGGCCAAGGCTGCCCAGTAAGTGACATTGTCTCGGGTGTCGGGCCGGTTGCGGCCGGCCCGGTCGATGCCAGACCGTCGCAGGGGAAGAGCAGCCGCTCTTCCCCTGTTTTTTTACGACGCACACTGACGCGTCAACAGCACGATAACGACTTCGGAGCTCAACGGATGGACCATCTACCAACACTGGTCACCGAGGCCCGTCAGGCCATTCAGGCCGCCGACAGCATCGCGGCGCTCGAGGAGCTGCGGGTACGCTACCTTGGCAAGAAAGGCGAGATCACCGCTCAGCTCAAGGGGCTCGGCAAGCTGCCGGCGGATGAGCGTCCGGCTGCGGGGGAGCGGATCAACCAGGCCAAGCTGGCCCTGACCGAGGAGCTCGACGCTCGTCGCGAGGCGCTGGCCAAGGCGGCGCTGGAAACACAGCTGGCCGCAGAGCGCATCGACGTGACCTTGCCGGGGCGTGGCCAGACCAACGGCGGCTTGCATCCGGTCACTCTGACCTTGGAGCGCATCGAGGGGCTGTTCAGCCGCATCGGCTACGACGTCGCCGTGGGGCCTGAGGTCGAAGACGACTATCACAACTTCGAGGCGCTCAACATTCCGGCCCACCATCCGGCACGGGGCATGGCGGACACCTTCTACTTCGACGCCACGCGCCTGTTGCGCACGCATACTTCGCCGGTGCAGGTGCGCACGATGAAGAGCCAGACGCCGCCGATCCGTATCGTCTGTCCGGGGCGGGTCTATCGCAGCGACTCCGACCTGACCCATACGCCTATGTTCCATCAGGTCGAGGGGCTGCTGGTCGACGAGGACGTGAGCTTCGCCGATCTGAAGGGCACCATCGAAGACTTCTTGCACGCCTTCTTCGAGCGTGACGACCTGTCGGTGCGCTTTCGTCCCTCCTATTTTCCCTTCACCGAGCCCTCCGCCGAGGTCGATATCCAGTGCGTGATGTGCTCCGGCGAGGGTTGCCGGGTCTGCTCCCACAGCGGCTGGCTCGAAGTGATGGGCTGCGGCATGGTGCACCCGGAAGTGTTCCGCCATTCGGGCATCGACTCGGAACGCTACAAGGGCTTCGCCTTCGGCATGGGCGCCGAGCGACTCGCCATGCTGCGTTACGGCGTCAACGATCTGCGCATGTTCTTCGACAACGACCTGCGCTTCCTGCGCCAATTCGCCTGATCGGGCGCCGAGCCCAGGCGGACATGAACTTCGGCCGAATACAGGATTGACCATGAAATTTTCCGAACAGTGGCTGCGCGAGTGGGTGTCACCGCAGCTGGGCGTACAAGGGCTGGCCGACCAGATCACCATGGCCGGCCTGGAAGTGGATGCCGTCGAGCCCGTTGCCGCTGCCTTCAGTGGTGTAGTGGTAGCCGAGGTCGTCGACAAACAGCAGCATCCGGATGCCGACAAGCTCAACGTATGCCAGGTGCTCGACGGCAGCGGTGAGCCGGTGCAGGTGGTATGCGGCGCCGCCAACGTGGCGGTCGGTCAGAAGGTGCCCTTTGCCCGTGTCGGGGCAGTGTTGCCGGGCGACTTCAAGATCAAACAGGCCAAGCTGCGCGGTGTGGAATCCCGTGGCATGATCTGCTCCGCTTCTGAGCTGGGTCTTGCCGAGGAGACCTCGGCGGGCATTCTCGAGCTGCCTGCCGATGCCCCTGCCGGCGAGGATTTTCGCGCCTGGATGGGGCTCGACGACCATACCGTCGAGGTGGATCTGACCCCGAACCGCGGCGACTGTCTGAGCCTGAAAGGTCTGGCGCGCGAAGTCGGCGTGCTCAATCGGCTGGCGGTCACCGAGCCCGACGTCGAGCCGGTCGCTGCCAGCCACGACGAGACCTTTCCGGTGCGGGTCGAGGATGCCGAGCGCTGTCCGCGTTACATCGGCCGCTTGATCAAGGGGGTGGACGTCACCGTCGCCACCCCGCTGTGGATGGTCGAGCGTCTGCGCCGCAGCGGCGTGCGCTCCATCGATCCGGTAGTCGACGTGACCAACTACGTCATGCTCGAACTGGGGCAGCCGCTGCATGCCTTCGACCGTGAGAATCTGCACGGCGCGGTGGTCGTGCGTCTGGCGCGGGAAGGGGAGCAACTGATACTGCTCGACGGTCAGGAGATCACGCTCAACGCCTCGACGCTGGTCATCGCCGACGAGCGCGGGCCGCTGGCCATTGCTGGCGTGATGGGCGGCGAGGGTTCCGGCGTCGGCCCGGCAACCCGCGATATCTTCCTCGAGTCCGCCTTCTTCTCGCCCCTGGCGATTGCCGGGCAGGCGCGTTCCTATGGGCTGCATACCGATGCCTCGCATCGCTTCGAACGAGGGGTCGATCCGTGCCTTACCCGTGACGCGGTGGAGCGTGCCACGGCGCTACTGCTCGCGATCACCGGCGGTGAGCCGGGGCCGCTGGTGGAAGTCATCAGCGATGCCCATATGCCGGCCGCGCGTGAGGTCACGCTGCGTGCCGCGCGGCTCGAGCAGGCCCTGTGCAAGGCACTACCCTCGGCCGAGGTGCAGGAGATCCTCGAGCGGCTGGGTATGTCAGTCAGCGTGACGGAGGCGGGATGGCAGGCGCAGGTGCCGAGCTGGCGCTTCGATATCTCCATCGAGGAAGATCTGATCGAGGAAGTGGCGCGGATTCACGGCTACAACCTGCTGCCGGTGCGCCGTCCCGCGGCCCGCCTGGCGCTGCGTCCCGACAACGAGGCGCGCACGCCTCTGGCCAGGCTGCGGCGTCAACTGGTGGCACGGGGCTATCAGGAGGCCGTCACCTACAGCTTCGTTGCCCCCGAACTGCAGCAGGCGCTGCTGCCGGATGCGGTCTCTCCGCGACTGGCCAACCCTATTTCCAGCGATCTGGCCGTGATGCGAGCAAGCCTGTTCCCGGGGCTGATCCGTGCGCTGGAGTACAACCTCAACCGGCAGCAGACCCGGGTGCGCCTGTTCGAAACGGGGCTCGTTTTCCGTGGCGATCTGGATGAGCTGGACCAGACCCCCATGGTCGGTGCGTTGGTCTGCGGTGAGCGCCTTCCCGAGGGGTGGGCCGGCAGCCGGGACAAGGTCGATTTCTTCGACCTGAAAGGCGATCTGGAAAGCCTCATCGCCCTGGGCGGAGAAGAGCATGCCTGGCGCTTCGAGCCGGGTGAGCACTCGGCGCTGCACCTCGGCCAGTGTGCGCGGGTGGTGTTCCGTGGCGAACAGGTGGGCTGGATCGGTGCGCTGCATCCCGCCGTCAAGGCCGAGCTTGGCCTGAAGGCCGAGGTGTATCTGTTCGAAGTGCGTCAGGATGCGCTCACCCATGGCAGCCTGCCCGCCTTCGAGCCGCTGTCGCGCTATCCAGAGGTGCGTCGGGACCTGGCCTTCCTGCTCGATGAGAGCCGACCCGTGCAGGCGCTGCTGGATTGCGTACGCCAGCGCGCAGGACAATGGCTGCAGGAATTGCGCCTGTTCGACGTCTATCAGGGCAAAGGGGTGCCCGAAGGGAGCAAGAGTGTTGCCTTGGGCTTGACCTGGCAGCATCCTTCGCGCACGCTGAATGACGAAGAAATCAATCAGTTGGTCGATGCCATCGTCGCCGAGTCGCATCAGCATCTGGGGGCCGAGCTGCGCGGGTAAGTGCTCGAACGAACCGGGAGCCATGACGGCGGCGGGCTGGACCGCCACTCTGAGGAGATGACATGGGAGCGTTGACCAAGGCGGAACTGGCCGAACATCTCAATGCTGAGTTGGGGCTGACCAAGCGTGAAGCCAAGGCCATGGTAGAGGCTTTCTTCGAAGAGATCCGGGCCTGTCTGCGCGAGAACGAGCAGGTCAAGCTGTCGGGGTTCGGTAACTTCGATCTGCGCGACAAGCGTGAGCGCCCGGGGCGCAATCCGAAAACGGGGGAGGAAATTCCCATTTCGGCGCGACGTGTCGTGACCTTCCGACCCGGCCAGAAGCTCAAGAGCCAGGTCGAGCGTTACGAAGGCCCGGCGCCCAGCTGATGAAACGCCATAGCAAGATGCCACCCCACGGGTGGCATCTTGCTATTGGATACTGCGGCTATTGGGTACATGCCCAGTCAGTCTCAAACCCCGCCGCCACTCTCCATCAGCCAGGTGATCACCACCTTGAAGATGTAACCCATCATGCCCGCGCCGAGCACCACGAACAGCATGAGGGTGCCGAAGCGACCGGCCTGGGATTGCTTGGCCAGGTCCCAGATGATGAAGCCCATGAACAGGATCAGGCCGCCGATCAGCAGCGGGGTGACCCAGGCTTCGAACGTATGCGCCTCCAGCATGTCGCCTCCTCGAAACAGAGACCGAACATTATACTTGGCCAGCTTTCGAGCCGCCTGCGACAACCTGTCGCTTGGTGACGGCGGGTGGTGGCGTTCGGCGCCAACTCGCCGACACGTGGTAAACTCGTGTCGAACGTATCGGTTGAACGAATCAGGTCTATTTCCGACATGCCAATGCTGAAGATTTTCGTAGGAACCATGTATGGCGGCGCCCTCGATGTCGCCGAACAGGTCGCTCCGCTGTTCAAGGATGCCGGCTACGAGACCGCGGTTCTCGAGCAGCCCACGCTCGAGGACTTGATCGAAGAGCGGCCCGATCTGGTGCTGTTCTGCGTCTCCACGACCGGCAGCGGCGATTTCCCGGGCAATTTCGTACCCTTTGCCCGCGCCCTCGATGAGCGAAGCCCGTCGCTGGTGGGCGTGCGCTACGGCTTGATCGCCATGGGCGACAGCTCCTACGGTGATACTTTCTGCGGAGCAGGGCGCCGTCTTGATGAGATGCTCGAAGGGCTTGGGGCCACCCGGCTGGGGGAGCGGCTGGAGATCGATGCCATGGAGACCTTCATGGCCGACGATGCTGCGCTGCCCTGGGTCGAGGAGTGGATCGAAGACCAACAGCTGCAGGTGGCTTGAGATGCATGCCGAGCCGACTGCGGAACGACTGAGCCTGCTGGCGGGCTTGCTGATACTGATGCTCGCTACCGTGCCGCGATTCATCGCCGGCGATTATGGCAATCGCCTGTCGCTGATCTCGATAGCGCTGGCGGTGGTGGCGGTGGTGGCTTTCCTCAACTGGCGCATGCTGGATGCGGACCAACGCCGCCGGCTGCCGCAGCTGGGCAAGCGGCTGCTACTGGCGCTGCTGGCAGGGTTGGTAGTGATGGGCCTGTGGCATGCGCTGTTCACGGCCTGGATCAGCTGGCAGCTGTTGCTCGCGCATGGCGCCACGCTTGGGCTGCTGCTGCATGCGGTATTGCTGTGGTGGCGTCCAGCCGTTCCTCGAGACTGAGCCGCGAGACTGAACTGCAGGCGGCGCCTTTCAGGCGCCGCCGTTCTTTCTCTACTCGATCACTTCTATTCATGCCGGCCCGCTGTCATACCAGCCGATAGCAGGGCACGTACTCCTGGCCTGGCAGCTTCATGCGGCCCTGGGCGACGAATGAGCCCAGCAACTCGTCCAGGCGGCGCATCAGCTCCGGTTCGGCATGCAACTTGAAAGGACCGTGCGCCTCGATGGCGCGCAGGCCGTGCTCCTTGACGTTACCCGCCACGATACCCGAGAAGGCCCGGCGCAGATTGGCGGCCAGGTCGTGCACAGGCTGACTGCGGTGCAGTGCCAGGCCGGCCATCGCCGCGTGAGTGGGCTCGAAGGTCTCCTGGAAGTCCCGGGCGATGGTGAGGCGCCAGTTGTAGTGGAAGGCGTCCTGATGGGCGCGGCGGAACTCGGTGACGCTATCGATGCCCTTGCGCATGGTGCGGGCGACCTCGACGGGGTCATCGACGATGATGCGGTATTTGCTGCGCGCCGCCTCACCCAGGGTATAGACGAGAAACTCGTCGATACGCTGGAAATAGTCGGCGGAGTTGGCCGGGCCGGTGAAGATGACCGGCAGGGCCATGTCGGCATTGTCGGGATGGAGCAGGATGCCCAGCAGGTAGAGGATCTCTTCCGCCGTGCCCACGCCGCCGGGAAAGACCACGATGCCGTGGCCCAGGCGTACGAAGGCCTCCAGACGCTTCTCGATGTCGGGCATCACCACCAGCTCGTTGACCAGCGGGTTGGGTGCCTCCGCGGCGATGATGCCGGGTTCGGAGATACCCAGATAGCGGCCGTCGAGTATGCGCTGCTTGGCGTGGGCCAGGTTGGCGCCCTTCATCGGACCCTTCATGGCGCCGGGGCCGCAGCCGGTACAGATGTCTAGTTCGCGCAGGCCAAGGTGGTAGCCCACGTCCTTGGTGTACTCGTACTCCTCGCGGGTGATGGAGTGGCCGCCCCAGCACACCACGATGCCGGGGTCGCGTCCTGGCTTGAGCGTGCCGGCCTTGCGCAGGATATGGAACACCGCGTTGGTGGTTCCTTCGCCGGTGGTGAGGTCGAAACGGCGATGCTGCTGGATCTCGTTGTAGACGTAGACGATGTCGCGCAGCACCGAGGAGAGGTGCTCGCGTATGCCGCGAATCATCTTGCCGTCGACGAAGGCCTGGGCGGGGGCATTGGTCAGCTTCAGGCGTATGCCGCGGTCCTGCTGGATCACTTCGATGTCGAAGTCGTGATAGGTCTCCATCAGCACCAGGCTGTCGTCGGTCATGCTGCCGGAGCTGAGTACGGCAAGCGAGCAGCGCCGCAGCAGATCGTGCAAACCGGCCTTGGAGGTGTCGCGCAGGCGGTTGACCTCATGCTGTGAGAGCACTTCCAGGCTGCGCAGCGGTGAAACGATGGTGGAGATGGTGTCTGGCATGAAACGATCCTTGTGGTGTCGGCTTACGTGCCTGTCATCGAGTCGTCATTCGATGCTATCACGCTGCCCTCAGCGGCGCAGCGCTGCGTGGTTGGGCCAGGGGTGGTAGGATGAGAGTTTCCGGCCTTGGTCCCTGCAAGCGATCGCCATGTTCAACGCACAGTACTTTCGCACCTTCATCACCCTGGTCGAGACAGGCAGCTTCACGCGTACTGCGCGGCATCTCGAGATGACCCAGCCCGGGGTCAGCCAGCATGTGCGCAAGCTGGAGCAGTACCTCGACAAGCCCTTGCTGGAGCGGCAGGGCCGGCGCTTCACTCTCACCGAGGCCGGGCGCAGGGCCTACGACTACGGGCTGCGGCTGTTTGCCGAACACGAGCAGTTTCGTCATTCACTGGACGACGACGCGCTGGATACCGGTGAGTGCCGTATCGCCTCGCCGGGCAGCGTGGGGCTGATGTTCTATCCCTACATTCTCGGTCAGCAGCAGATGTCGCCGGGGCTGACGGTCAGCTACAGCTTCGCCTTCAGCCACGAGATCGTTTCCGACGTGTTGGCCGGGCGTCACGATCTGGGCATTGTCACCGAGCCGATCCGCCATCCGGAGCTGAACTGCAGTCTGTGGCATCAGGAGCCGCTGTGCCTGGTCGTGCCGGCGGACTTCGCCGGCACCTCGCTCACCGAGCTGATGGGCATCGGCTTCATCAACTACTCCGACGGGGTCAATCACGCCGGCGCGCTGCTGCGCAGCAATTTCCCCGACGAATTTCGCACCATGAGCCAGTTTCGCCGCCAGGGCTTCACCAACGAGGTGGGCATGGTGCTCGACGCCGTGGCGCGCGGCCTCGGCTTCACCGTGGTCTCGCGGCTGGTGCTGGAAACCTCGCCCTGGCAGCGCCAGGTCAAGGAGCTCGATCTACCGGTCATCGAGCACGAGACCCTGCATCTGGTCAGCCGCACCGGAACCAAGATTCCCCGTCGCTATGCGCGTCTGCTCGAAGGGTTCCGCGAGCAGCGCATGCGCGAGCGCTTCGGTCACGGGGATATCGCCTCGCTGCCGTAGCCGCGTTCTGTGAGCGGCTTTCGCTAAGCGCAACGCAAACGGCCCGCCGATCGTTCGGCGGGCCGTTTGCGTTGCTGGTCGCAGTCTCGCGAATCAGTCGCGGTACTCGTCGATGCTGGGGCAGGAGCAGATCAACTGACGGTCGCCGAAGACGTTGTCGACGCGGTTGACCGCCGGCCAGTACTTGGCCGCCTTGACCGCTTCCGAGGGGAAGGCGGCGACTTCGCGGGAGTAGGCGCGCTCCCAGGCCGGGTCCATGAGGTCGGCCATGGTGTGCGGTGCATTCACCAGCGGGTTGTCGTCGGCCGGCCACTCGCCGCGCTCGACCCGGGATATCTCCTCGCGAATGGCGATCATGGCATCGCAGAAGCGGTCGATCTCATAGCGCGACTCCGACTCGGTGGGCTCCACCATCAGCGTGCCGGGCACCGGGAAGGACATGGTCGGCGCATGGAAGCCGTAGTCCATCAGGCGCTTGGCGATGTCTTCCTCGCTGATGCCCGAGGCGCTCTTGAGCGGGCGGATGTCGATGATGCACTCGTGGGCCACGGTGCCGTTGACGCCGCGATAGAGCACCGGATAGTGCGCCTCGAGGCGCCGGGCGATGTAGTTGGCGTTGAGGATGGCCAGCTCGGTCGCCTGGCGCAGGCCGCGTGCGCCCATCATCTTGATGTAGGCCCAGGAGATCGGCAGGATCGAGGCGCTGCCGAAGGCCGCGGCGGAAACGGCGCCGCAGTTCTCGTTCACGCCGGCAATGGGCGTGACCACATGGTTGGAGACGTAGGGCGCCAGATGCGCCTTGACGCCGATCGGGCCCATGCCGGGGCCGCCGCCCCCGTGGGGAATGCAGAAGGTCTTGTGCAGGTTGAGGTGGCTGACGTCGCCGCCGAAGTCGCCGGGGCGGGAGAGACCGACCTGAGCGTTCATGTTGGCGCCGTCGATGTAGACCTGGCCGCCATGGCGGTGAACGATGGCGCACGCTTCGCGAATGCCCACCTCGAACACGCCGTGAGTCGAGGGGTAGGTGAGCATGATCGCCGACAGTGCTTCGCTATGCTTCTCGGCCTTGGCGCGCAGGTCGTCGAGGTCGATGTTGCCGTTGCTGTCGCACTCCACCACCACCACCTTCATCTGCGCCATGGCGGCGGAGGCGGGGTTGGTGCCGTGGGCGGAGCTGGGGATCAGGCAGACGTCGCGGTGCCCTTCGCCCTGGGCCGCCTGATAGCGACGAATGGCCACCAGGCCGGCGTATTCGCCCTGGGCGCCGGAGTTGGGCTGCATCGAGATGTGGTCGTAGCCGGTGATCTCGACCAGGAAGGCCGCCAGTTCGCCGATCATCTGCTTGTAGCCGACGGCCTGCTCCTGGGGCACGAAGGGGTGCAGATGGCCGAACTCGGGCCAGGTGATCGGGATCATCTCGCTGGTGGCATTGAGCTTCATTGTGCATGAGCCCAGCGGGATCATCGCATGAGTGAGCGAAAGGTCCTTGTTCTCCAGGCGCTTGAGGTAGCGCAGCATCTCGGTCTCGCTGCGGAAGCGTTTGAAGTTGGGGTGCGTCAGGAAGTCGGATTCGCGGCGGCTGGCGGCGGGAATCCCGCTGATGCCCTCGGCGGCAATGCGCTCGTCCAGTGCGGTGATCGACAGGCCGTGCTCCTCGTCCAGCAGCACGTCGAACAGCGCGTCGAGATCGTGAGCGGTGGTGGTCTCGTCGAGGCTGACGCCGATGTCGCCGTTATCGAAATAGCGCAGGTTGATCTCATGGGTCATGGCGCGACCGTGGATCTTGCCTGCATCGACCCCGGTCAGGCGCAGGGTGTCGAACCAGCTGTCATGCGCCAGACGCACGCCTTTCTCCTTCAGCCCGACTGCCAGGATGGTGGTCAGGCGATGGATGCGGGTGGCGATGGTGGTGAGACCCTCGGCGCCATGATAGACGGCGTAGAACCCGGCGATGTTGGCCAGCAGAGCCTGGGCGGTACAGATGTTGGAAGTGGCCTTCTCGCGGCGAATGTGCTGCTCGCGGGTTTGCATCGCCATGCGCAGGGCGGTGTTGCCGCGAGCATCGCGGGACACGCCGATGATGCGCCCGGGAATGGAGCGCTTGAGCGAGTCGGTGGTGGCGAAGTAGGCGGCATGCGGTCCGCCATAGCCCATGGGAACGCCGAAGCGCTGGGTGTTGCCCACCACGATGTCGGCGCCGAGCGCCCCCGGCTCCTTGAGCATCACCAGACTCATGATGTCGGCCGCCACGCAGGTCATCACGTTGCGCTCGCGGGCGGTGGCCAGCAGCGGGGCGAGATCGTGTACGCGCCCGCTTTCGCCCGGGTACTGCAGCAGGGCACCGAACACGTCGTGCTCGGCCAGGCTCTCGGCCGGCCCGACGATCAGTTCGAAGCCGAAGTAGTAGGCGCGAGTGCGAACCACGTCGAGAGTTTGCGGCAGCACGTCGTCGGCGACGAAGAAGGCGTTGCTCTTCGACTTCTTGTTGGCCCGCTGACACAGTGCCATGGCTTCCGCGGCGGCGGTGGCCTCGTCGAGCAGCGAGGCGTTGGCCAGCTCCATGCCGGTGAGGTCCATCACCATCTGCTGGAAGTTGAGCAGGCCTTCCAGGCGGCCCTGGGCGATCTCGGGCTGATAGGGGGTGTAGGCGGTGTACCAGCCCGGGTTCTCCAGCACGTTGCGCTGTATCACGGCCGGCACGTGGGTGTTGTAATAGCCCTGGCCGATGTAGGTCTTGAACACCTTGTTCTGCCGCGCCAGGCGCTTGAGGTAGTCCAGCGCCTCGGCTTCGCTGCGCGGCGGGTCGAGGTCCAGCTCGCGGCCAAGGCGAATGTCTGCCGGTACCGTGCGCTCGATCAGCGTTTCGAGGCTCTCCATGTCGAGCGCCGCCAGCATGGCGGCAACATCTTCGGCTCCGGGACCGTTGTGGCGGCGGATGAAGGCGTCATGATCGGCCAGATCGGCCAGGCGGCGGTTGTCGTAAACCATGGAAAAACCCGTGCGTTGAAATGGAAGTGCAGGCGCTGGAAAACCCGGCCGCAGGGCCGGGCGGCATCGGTGCGTTGCTATCAGGCGTCGCTGTCGACCACGGCCTGGTAGCCCTCGGCGTCGAGCAGGGCTTCCACGGCTGCCGCATCCTCGACGCGAACCTTCATGATCCAGCCACCTTCATAGGGGGCTTCGTTGACGGTCTCGGGAGCATCTTCGAGAGCCTCGTTGACTGCGACGACCTCACCGGCGAGCGGGGCATAGAGATCCGAAGCGGCCTTGACCGATTCGATCACGCCGAACTCTTCACCCTTTTCCAGAGTGCGCCCAACCTCGGGCAGTTCCACGAACACCACGTCGCCCAAGGCTTCCTGAGCGTGATCGGTGATGCCGATGGTGACGGTGCCGTCGCCATTGTCCAGCACCCATTCGTGGCTGTCGTTGTAGCGCAGGTTGGCAGGAATAGAGCTCATGATGATTTTCCTATAAGAAAAAGGTTTTCTGGCTGGGTGAATGCTAACGCCATTGTCGGCATTTTGCGAGTCTCAAGATGCCGCTCGACGCCGCTGTCAGGGCATCGTGCATGGTTAGCGTGGCGCCTGCAGCCGTGAACGTCCAGTCCCGCCGTGACGATACGGGCATGCAGCCAGGCCGTGGCGCCGTTCGACAGCGGCGGCGTGGCTCACTACGCTATAGCTGGCGTTTGTCGAGTGGCGGCAATGGCAGTGAGGTACACCGTAGTGGCGGATCGTGTCCTATCGTTGTTTCCGATACGAAACAAGCGTTAATCTAGTATCCAGCAAGCGTTGACGGCCAGGCTGTAGCAGCCATTTCGGCGAGCTGGTGCATTCCTGGCGATTTCCGCTATGGTACGCCGTCTCACTACAGGATCCTTCGGGGAAACGCCCTGAAGACGGTGGGATGCCTTATAACACTCCATACAACAGAGGGAAGCGTTCGTGGAAACATTGACAGCCATATTCGAGGCCATCAACGGCGTGGTCTGGGGACCGTTGATGCTGATACTGCTGCTGGGGGTGGGCCTCTACCTGCAGCTCGGATTGAAACTGATGCCCATCCGCAAGTTGGGCACCGGCTTCAAGCTGATGTGGCAGGGACGTGAGGCCAAGCCGGCACCGGGTGAGGTCAAGAAGGCGGAAGCCGAGGGGGAGATCTCGCCCTTCAACGCGCTGATGACGGCACTCTCCGCCACTATCGGCACCGGTAACATTGCCGGTGTGGCGACGGCCATTGCTCTTGGCGGCCCAGGCGCGGTGTTCTGGATGTGGATCACGGCGCTGGTAGGCATGGCGACCAAGTTTGCCGAAGCCGTGCTTGCCGTGCGCTATCGTGAGACCGATAGCACCGGCTACCACGTCGGCGGGCCGATGTTTTACATCAAGAACGGCCTGGGCAAGAAGTGGCTGTGGCTGGGTGGCGCCTTCGCCTTCTTCGGCGCAGTGGCGGCCTTCGGTATCGGCAACACCGTACAGTCCAACTCGGTTGCAGACGCGCTCGACTCCACCTTCGGTATTCCGCACTGGCTGACCGGCGTGGTCATCATGGTGCTGGCGGGTGCCGTGATTCTCGGGGGCATCAAGCGTATCGCCAAGGTGGCCGGCAAGCTGGTGCCGTTCATGGGTATCGCCTATGTCGCGGCCGGTCTGGTGGTGCTGGTGGTCAATGCCGGCCAACTGGGCGAAGCCTTCAGCATGATCTTTTATTACGCCTTCAACCCGCATGCGGCGGTGGGTGGTTTCGCCGGGGCAGCGGTGATGGCCGCCATTCGCTTCGGGGTGGCACGCGGTATCTTCTCCAACGAGGCGGGCCTGGGCAGCGCGCCGATCGCCCACGCGGCGGCCAAGACCCGCAACCCGGTTCGGCAGGGCATGATTGCCATGCTCGGCACATTCATCGATACCATCATCGTCTGTACCATCACCGCGCTGGTGATCCTGACCTCCACGGTGTGGATCGAGGGTGAAGCGGGGGCTTCGCTGACGGCGCTCTCCTTCGATGCGGCACTGCCCGGCTGGGGCAATCAGATCGTCTCGCTGGCGCTGGCGGTGTTCGCCTTCACCACGATTCTGGGCTGGTCGTTCTACGGTGAGAAGTGCTTCCAGTTCCTGTTCGGCACCCGCTCGATCATGCTCTATCGCGTGCTGTTCGTGCTGGCCATCCCGCTGGGGGCCATGGCACAGCTCGGCTTCATCTGGCTCATGGCGGACACCTTCAACGCCCTGATGGCCATTCCCAACCTGATCGCTCTGGCCTTGTTGTCACCGGTGGTGTTCAAGGTCACCCGCGATTACTTCGACGGCAAGGAGGTGTTGCCGGGCGAGGATCACGATCACGACAAGGCGTGATGGACCTGCGGTCGACGAGGCGCTGCCTGGCGCCTCGTTCCGCCTGGCCAGCCCTGTCATCCCAATGTCACGAGGAAACCTCATGAGCGATCTCAAGCGCACACCGTTGTACGACCTGCATCTCGAACTGGGCGGCAAGATGGTGCCCTTTGCCGGCTACGAGATGCCGGTGCAGTTTCCGCTCGGTGTGAAGAAGGAGCATGAGCACACTCGCAATGCCTGCGGGCTGTTCGATGTCTCCCATATGGGACAGCTTCTTCTGCATGGTCCCAGCCCAGCCGAGGCCCTGGAAACGCTGGTCTGTGCCGATATCGTCGGGCTGCCCCAGGGCATGCAGCGCTATGCGCTTTTCACCGCTCAGGCGGGCGGAATCCTGGATGATCTGATGGTGGCCAATCCGGGCGACCACCTCTACCTGGTGGTCAATGCCGCGTGCAAGGATCAGGACATTGCGCTGCTCGACATGGGGCTCGACGACGAGCACCGCGTCGAGGTACTCGATCGCGCATTGTTGGCCCTGCAGGGGCCCAAGGCGGCGGACGTCATGCGGCGTCACTGTCCGCAGGCCTGTGAGCTGGTGTTCATGCAGCACGGCCGTTTCGAGATGATGGGCGTGCCAGTGTGGATCAGCCGCAGCGGTTACACCGGTGAGGATGGCTTCGAGATTTCGATTCCCGCCAAGGAGGCGGAGGCCCTGGCTCGCAGGTTGCTGGCCGAGGATGAGGTCGAGGCGATCGGCCTGGGAGCACGCGATTCGCTGCGTCTCGAGGCTGGACTGTGTCTCTATGGCCATGACATCGACACCGAGACCACGCCCGTGGAAGCGGGGCTCATCTGGGCCATCGGCAAGCCGCGTCGTCATGGGGGGGAAAGGTCCGCCGGATTCCCGGGGGCGGACGTGATCCTGCACCAGGTTGATGCCAAGGATCATCGCCGCAAGCGTGTCGGGCTGCTGGGCGAAGGGCGCGCTCCGGTACGTGAGGGAGCCGAGCTTTACGGCGAGGACGGCCGTCATATCGGCAGGGTGACCTCGGGAGGCTTCGGCCCCAGCGTGGGCAGGCCGGTGGCCATGGGTTACGTCGACATCGAGTATGCCGAGATCGGTACCACCGTGCATGCCGAGGTGCGTGGCAAGCGCTTGCCGATGGTGGTGAGCAAGATGCCCTTCGTGGCACCGGGCTATCACCGCGGCTAACGCACTCATCTACATTTATACCGTTATCTTCATCAAGGCCACCGCAGCAAATGCGGTGGCCTTGCCGTTTCTGGGTCCAGGTCTCGAAGCCCAGGTCTCGAAGATTCGAAGATCGTTCGAGGCCCGGGCGCGGATAGGGTGAAGCCGCTGTCGTCTGAACTCAGCGCAGCAGCTCGGCATGCTCCTCCCAGTAGCGTCCCATGCTGCGCTCCTCGGTCAGGTCGAAGAGCGTCTGACGCCGCGCCAACTGGGCGCCGCCATCTCGCGTGAGCGGCCGCCAGGCGACCTGGGCCCGCTGACGGGTGGAGCGCACGAAGAAGGCGTCCAGCGGCATCGAGAGATAGATCCCCTTGTCGAAGCTGCCTTCGCCGAAGTCGCTGCCGGCATCGGTGAAGGTGGCCCAGCCGCCCAGGCGAATACCGGATTCGAACTCCCGGGAGAAGTCGAAAGTGACGCCGAGATCGCCCGCCAGGTAGCGCCCGACGCTGACCTTGGCCAACACGTCTTCGAAATCCGTCTGCCAGTATCCTGTGAGATGGCCGGTCCAAGTGCTGTAGTCGCGCATGCCGAAACGCTGGTCGAACTCCCGCTGTTTCACCCAGTTCACGTCCAGGCCCAGGGCTACGTCGGAGTTGAACGGACGGTAGAGTAGCTCCCCCCCCGCGCCGGCGAACATGGTTTCGAGCAGACCGCCATAGCCCATGGCGTACCAGTCGTTGCCGAGCTGGGCGGTACGGGTGTACTGCAGGTTGGAGAGGCCGATATCGGTCTCGGCCAGATAGTCGCCGATATGGGTCCTGACACGCGGCAGGTCCGAGGGGCCGATGTAGTGGTACCTGTCGAGATTGTCGTCCAGCGTGTAGGTCAGCGTGGCCGACAGCCAGTCGTTGCGCCCCAGCCGATATTCGCTGTCGAAGTTGGCCGAGAGGCGGTACAGGTAGCCGTCCGGGCCGCCGAAATTCTGTTCGAGCTGCGGTGCGAGGCTGTAGGAGAAGCCCTGCGAGGTGGTTTCATGCAACAGCTCACCCTGGGACGGTGCATGGCCGGCATGTGCATAGAGACCGTGCCGGTAGGCGACGGTTTCGGCGCTGGAGACGGCGGCGGCAGCCAGGGCGTGACGGTCGTGAACGCTCTCGCGCAGGGGCATGCCGCGCTCGTGCCAGCGGAAGCGCAGGGTGTCCACGTCGTTGCCGAGATGGTTGTGCAACAGGCGCCCGGCGCGGTACTCGCTTTCCGCGAGCGAAGGGTAGCGGGTGGGCTCGCCCTCGATGACGACACTATTGTCCGACTGGTAGATGCGGTAGACGCCGATACCGGCGTTGGCATCCAGCTCGCTGCTGAGTCCGCTCCAATCGCCGGTGTTGGCTGCGGGTGGCTCGCCGATCTCCGCCGGGAGCGGGTCGCGCTTGAGCTGGGAAACCCCGGCAAGATTGGTGCTCACGCTGATGCCGAGCATGGCGGTGTTGCCGCGTTGCCAGCCGGCCTTGAGCTCGACGTTGTCGCTCAGTTGCAGACGGGCGCCCAGATTGACCCGCGAATCCTGCTCCTGATGATTGCGCTGGGGTTCGCGCTGGTAGTCGTTGCCTTCGAGCTCGAGCTGCAGCACCAGTGGGCGCCAGGGCGTTTGATACTCGATGCCGCCGAACAGGGCGCTACGGCCGCTGAACAGGCTGCCCAGGTTCACGCTGCCACCGTCGCCGCCTGAAGTGAACCCGGAGCGACGCTCGAAGCTATCGTCGAGACGGCTCAGGGGATTGGTGAAATCCTCCTGGTTGCCGAGGTAGCCCCAGCCGATGCCGAGCGTGAAGTCGAAATCGTGCCAGCGCTTGCTGGCGACGAGGTATTCGCCCGCGAACAGGCCGGTGCCGCCGATATCGCGAGCGCCGACTGCAATCTGCGGCCAGTAACGATCCTCTTCGCGCAGACGCAGCTTGACGTCGACGCCCTTGTCCAGGTTGTTGCGGTCGCCGCGGGCGGCCAGATAACGGCGATTCTCCACTTCGACGTAGCGAAAGCCCGCTTCGAGCCACTCGGTGGGTTGGAAGAACAGGCTGTAACGGCGGTAAGGCGCGGTGCGTGACATGGAGAAGGCAAAGCCACCCAAGGGAGCCATGCGGGCCGTCGGGGTCTGCATGATGCCCACGCCGCCGAAATCGCCTTGACCCGTGCCCAGACGTGGCTGGGTCGAGTCGGCGGCGGCGGGTATCGTCGTCGCCATGATGGCCAGAACAAGAGAGGTAAGACGCAGCGGATGCGCAGTGGGGCGCTTCATTGGGCGGCGCCTCCCACTGTGGTTTGCTGAGCCGTAGTTTGCTGAGTCGTAGTTTGCTGAGTCGTGATTCCCTCGGCCGTGGTTTGCTCCGCCGTGGTTTGCTCGTCGGCCGGCAGCGTGAGGGGGCTGCAGGCGTCGCTGGGCAGCCGCGTGGCCAGGTAGTCGGGCAGGGCGCGATTGACCCAGGAGGCCTCCTGTACGGGGTCGGGGAATATCAGCACCACACGGCTACCGGCCGCCAAGGGCAGGTTGCCGGCGTTCCACGCCGCCACGCCAACCCGGCGGGGCGCTCCTTGAGGTGGGAGCACCCACGCTTCGTCTGCCGCGGACCAGTGGCCCCGGGGGCGCTCGCGCAGCAGTCCACGCAGATCCATGCCGGGTTGCCAGCGTTGGCGAGTGACGCCGCCGAAGTGCCAGAATTCGACCCAGTCGGGCAGGGCGCAGGTGCCTGCGGCAGCGAGTGAGTCCAGCGCGGGATCATGGCGGGGCGAGGCCAGCAGGGCAGCCAGATCGGCTCGAGCGAGTGTGCGACTGGGATGTGCCTGCAGCTCTTCGATGCGGGTTCGCCATTCGTGCAGTCCCCGCGAGAGTTGCGCATGGCCTGCCAGGGCATGCCAGTCGGCCAACGTGGTCAGTTCTTCCCCAAGCCGCAGGCCCTGATGCCGCTGTGCTTCGCGGTCGACGTGAAGCAGATAGTAGGCAAGGACAGACGCCTCGGGCTGGGACGGTTGCTCGAGCCACAGTTGCGAAAGTGTTGGCGTGTCGGCCTTGGCGGCCAGAGACAAGGTCAGTATCAGCAGCGTGCCCAGGCTGGTGCAGGACCAGCGCCTGGCGCGGGCGTGGTGACGTTGGGTCATGCTCGTTCTCTTCGTCACGGCGATGCATCGTCGTTGAGCAGGGTCATCTGCTCGGCTTCGCTCGCAGTATTCTCGGCATCGCTCCACCAGGGCCGTGCTACCTGCCACTGTAGCCGTTGACCCTTTGGCCAGAGCGTCATGTCACCCCCCCAGATCCACCGGGTTCCCGGCTGGCGCCAGAACACCCCGCGGCTACTCGTGTTGCTGCCCTGCCAGTCGAGTCGCTCCGTGCAGCGCTCGAGTGTGATTCGAGTCAGTGGCATCTCGACGGGCTCGGGCGGCTCGCAGTCGAGCGTTGCTTGCGCCACGTCCTGCCACTCCAGGCCGTGGCGGTCCTGCCAGTGAGCGTGTACCCGGTAGTGCTGCGGAGCATCGCCGGCGGATTGCCACCGCCCCAGCAGTACCTCCTCGAAGCCGGCCGTGCTGAGGGGCAAGCCGTCACGCAGATGCAGCGTGGCGTGGTCGCCCGCCTGCCAGTAGGTGTCCCGTCCGTGCTCACCGGTGCGGTGCGCCATTATCAGCAGCGCCCGATTGCCTTGCTGTTTCGCTACCAGCGACGCATAGGGCAGGGCTTCCGCGCGTTCCTCCAGGTCTCGGGCCGGCTGTTTGCCCAGCAGCGTCTCACCCAATGGCGAGAGCTGGCCTTGAGCGCAGGCCGTCAGGCTCATCAGCATGCCTGCCCAGCACGAGCATCGAAGCAGGACCGCCTGACGGCGGTCCTGGTTCGGCACACGAGAGTCTCGGTACCGTCTGTGTCGGCCCATCAGCGGGTCCCGGTAGCCGTTCCGGTTCCGGTACCTGTGCCGGCGGCAATCACCACGCCAATGCCGGCGGCACCGCGATTCACGGCGCCGGCAAGCGCCTGGCCGGAATTGCCTGGGGCTGCCCCGGCCGCTCCAAGGCCGGTAGTGAGCCCGCCGCCGGCTACGGCGGCCGGTGCAGGCGTGTTGGCCGAGTTGCCAGGTGCCCCCTGGGTGCCTTGCGGCAATGTGGCCTGCTGCGCCAGCGCCAAAGGCGCAAGGGCGAGCAAGGCCACGCCCGCCAGGGCGGCGGCATGATGCCTGGCCATCTTCAGTGAGTGCATAGGGTTCTTCTCCTTTGTTGCGCCGGACTCTTCCGGCGGGGCGAATGGCCGGAGAGCGCACCCCGCCAATAAAAACGGGATGGACTGTCCGGCCTGCCTGCGAGAGCAGGCAATGCAAAAAACTTAATGATAATTAGCCGGCGAGTCCTGTCTGTGCTGGGCGTTAAGGATATGGGGAGAAATAAATAACTCAATACCTTTTGTGTTTGAAGAAACCAAGATTTTTCTTCTGTTTCTAAAGTAACAAGAAATGTAAAAAAATGTATAAATTGGCTTTTGGATGATGACAAGCCCCAAAAAAGAGGTATTCTGGCCTTCACTCAAGTGGGCGCCTTACATGGACGAGAGGACCCTGCACCTCATCTAGGCTTCTTAGGTTGTCATTGCGCCACGGCTAATGCTGTGGATTATTTTTTATCTAAAATCAATTACTTGTAGTGGCCTCGGGGATTGCCGCATAACTTCGTGGCGGTAGCGTGTCTGCAGAAGTGAAAGAAATTAAAGGTCCTGGCTTGCCAAAGTGTATTTTGTTGTCGGTAAATGAAGGCAGGTTTGTGGAATCTTTACGACAGTGTAAGGGTGGGGTTGTCGCTAGATTTAGACATGCTGTGTCGTGAGAAACTGTCATGTCGATATTGATGAGTCGATATGCGTGAAGTCGCTTTGTTCTTCTTTGTGTCACTGAATGGAGACGCGGTGGAATAAAATAAGAGACATATAGAGGCTCGCTAAAGCGACAAATTCGAGACAAATAAAAGTCAAATGGGCAGGGCGGGTTAATTTGGCCATGCGAGAACAGTCAATGAAGCATTATTCCTTGCGTACGCGAATGAGTCGTGTGCTCTTGTCCTGCAGCGTGTTGCTCATGGGGGGGTGCGCCTTTGCCCCCGGTGGCCACATCGACTATCGCACGGATGCAGCGCCCATCGACGATCTGGTCGACATCGAGCCGATCACCTTTGGCCTGGTGCGAGCGCTGCGGCAGGAGCGTCGGCAAGTCGAAGATTTCAGCAGGGGCGGCGAGGCGCTGCAGCAGGACATCGATGGTTACGACTACTACATCGGCAAAGGCGATGTGCTCACCGTCATCGTCTATGGTCATCCGGAGCTGACCATTCCCGCCGGGGGGGAGCGCAGCGCCGCCGAGTCGGGCAACACCGTGCACAGCGACGGCACCATCTTCTATCCCTTCATCGGCCGGATCCCCGTGGAGGGGCGCACGGTGCGGGAGGTGCGCGACGTCATAGCCCGCGGCCTCGAGCCTTATGTGGCCATGCCGCAGGTAGAAGTCCAGGTCGCCCAGTACAACTCGCAGCGGGTCAATGTGACCGGTGCGGTAGCCGACCCCGGCCCGCTGCCGATCCGCAACGTGCCGCTGACCGTGCTCGATGCCATCAGTCAGTCCGGCGGTTTGTCGGACCACGCCAATTGGCATGACGTGCTGCTGACCCGGGACGGCGAAGAGATCCGCCTTTCGCTCCACGAAATGCTCAATCGCGGCCGGCTCGACCGGAACCTGCTGCTGCGGGCCGGCGACGTCTTGCACGTTCCCGACAACAGCGACCAGAAGGTCTACGTCATGGGCGAGGTGCGCGAGCCGCGGAGTCTGTCGATGGGAGCGAACCGGTTGACGTTGACCGAGGCACTGTCAGAGGCCGGCGGCATCAACGAGGGCAATGCCAACGCCTCGGGCATCTTCGTCATCCGACGGGCGCCGGAGGAGAGCGACAAGCTGGCCACGGTGTATCAGCTCGATGCCCGCAATGCCACGGCGCTGATGCTGGGCGCCGAGTTCGCTCTCGAGCCCACCGACGTGATTTACGTGACGACGACGCCGCTGGGACGTTGGAACCGCGTGGTGCGTCAGATCCTGCCCACCGTCAGCAGCATCTACCAGACCACCCGTACTGGGCGTGAGCTGGAACGGATCGGCGAATAGGGCAGCAGAAAACAGGAGCAGTGATGTTTCAGGACCTTCTCGTGGTGTGTACCGGCAACATCTGTCGCAGTCCGGTGGGGGAGGCGCTGCTCGCCCAGGCATTGCCGGGGCATCGTGTCGCTTCCGCCGGTCTGGGGGCGCTGGTCGGTCACCCGGCCGATGCTACCGCTGCGCGGCTGGCCGAGGCCGATGGGCTCGATCTCTCCGCGCACCGCGCACGTCAGATCGATGCCGAGATGGTCAGGCAGGCCGACCTGATTCTGGTGATGAGCGAGGGGCAGCGACTCGCCATCGCCGAGCGCTTTCCCTTTGCCACCGGCAAGACCATGCGCTTCGGGCGCTGGCTGCCCGGCATGGAGGGTGATGGGGACGACATCCCCGATCCTTACCGCAGGAACGAAGAGGTCTTCGAGCGCGTACATCGTCAGCTTACCGAGGCGGCTCGTCTGTGGCAGGCCCGTCTGGCTAGTCCTCCTGGCTAGTCCGTCTAGACAGTCCCGCGAGGCTGACGCGAACGACCACCTTCACACCAGGGATTCCATGATGGTGAAAGAGAGCAAGACGGGCTCGCGCCCGGGCTATGACGATATCGATCTGGGTAGGCTGCTTGGCGTCCTGCTCGACAACAAGTGGCTGATCATGCTGGTGACGGCGCTGTTCGCCGTGGCCGCCGTGATCCACGTGCAACTGGCCACCCCGATCTATCGTGCCGATGCCCTCGTGCAGGTGGAGGGCAAGACCGGGCTCAGCAATCCGCTGGCCGAGGTGCGTTCTTTTCTCGGCGACGAGCCCAAGGCCGACGCCGAGCTCGAGATCCTGCGCTCGCGCATGGTGCTGGGTCAGGCTGTCGATCAGGAGCGACTCGACATTTCCGTGACACCCGCGCGCTTTCCGTTCGTCGGCGACTTTCTGGTGCGGCGCGGCATGGAGCGCCCCGGATTCTCCCGGCGCAGTGTGTGGGCCGGCGAATATCTCAACGTCGGTGAGCTGCGGGTCGATGATGAGTGGCTGGGGCGGGCGATGCGCCTGGTGGCAGGCGAAGGCGGCAGCTATCGCCTGTACCACGGCGACTCGCTGCTTGGCGAAGGCCGTGTCGGTGCGACGGAGCACTTCGCCGACGGCGCCGTCGAGCTGCGTGTTGCGGAGCTGGAGGCCGCCGAAGGGGCAGAGTTCACTGTGGTGCGACGTACCCGTCTGGCCGCCATCAACCAGCTGCGCGGTCGTTTCAGCGTCAACCAGCGCGGTCGTGACAGCGGCGTGTTCAACATGACGCTGCTGGACGAAGACCCCCGCCGTGCTCAGCGCACCCTGAGTGTGATCGGCCAGATCTATCTGACCCAGAACGTCGAGCGGCAGAGTGCCGAGGCCGAGCAGAGCCTGATCTTTCTCGAAGAGCAGGTGCCGGAGGTGCGTACCGACCTGGCGCGGGCCGAGGATGCCCTCAACGCCTTCCGCATGGAGCACGAGAGCGTCGATCTCAACATCGAGACGCGCTCGGTGCTGGACCGGGTGGTTGACCTCGATTCGCGACTCAGTGAGCTGGAAATGGAGCAGGCCGAGCTGAGTCGGCGCTACAACTCCTCGCACCCGCTGTATGCGGCGATGATGGAAAAGCGCAACAACCTGGAGCGTGACCGCGAGCGGCTCAACGAGCGCATTCATGCGCTGCCGGAAACCCAGCAGCAGATCCTGCGCATGTCGCGGGACGTGGAAGTCACCCAGCAGGTCTACGTGCAGCTGCTCAACAAGATCCAGGAGATGAGCATCACCAAGGCCAGCACGGTGGGCAACGTGCGCATTCTCGACGATGCCGTGGCGCAGCCGGGGCCGGTGGAGCCGCGTAAGCCGGTGACGGTGGTGATGATCACCTTGGTGGGCGGTTTCCTGGCGGTGGCCTTCGTCATCGTTCGCAGCATCCTCAATCGTGGCGTGGAGAGCGCCGACCAGTTGGAGGATCTGGGTCTGCCGGTGTACGCCACCGTGCCGCTGTCCGACGACCAGCAGAAGCTGGTGCGCAGGGTCAAGCGCAATCATCGGCGTCGTGGGCGCAGCGTGGCCTGTGGGGTGCTGGCACAGAATGCGCCCGACGACACCGCCGTCGAGGCCCTGCGTGGACTGCGTACTTCACTGCACTTCGCCATGCTCGAGGCCGCCGACAACCGGCTGATGATCACCGGGCCGAGCCCCAACATCGGCAAGAGCTTCATCAGCGTCAATCTGGGGGCGGTGATTGCCCAGGGCGGTCAGCGTGTGCTGGTGCTCGACGCTGACATGCGCAAGGGCCATGTGCATACCGCCTTCAATGCCGACAGCAAGGGCGGGCTCTCCGAGGTGCTGGCCGCAAAGGCCGAGCTCGACGAGGTGATACGCCAGTCGCCGATCAACGGGCTGAGCTATGTGGCTCGTGGCAAGGCGCCGCCCAACCCCGCCGAGCTGTTGATGAGCGAGCGCTTCGGCCAGCTGCTCGATGCGTTGAGTGAGCGCTTCGACCTGGTGATCGTCGACACCCCGCCCGTTCTCGCCGTGACCGATGCCGCCATCATCGGCCACCGCTGTGGCACCAGCCTGATGGTGGCGCGTTTCGGCCTCAACCCGCCGCGCGAGGTCGATGTTGCCATCCGGCGCCTCGAGAGCAGCGGCGTCACGGTCAAGGGCGGGATTCTCAACGCCATCGAGCGCAAGGCCGCCACCAGCTACGGCTATGGCTACTACCACTACGCCTACAAGACCACCCAGACCTGAGCGCCGGCTGCGTGCGGGTCTCTGTCCGGGCCCGCGGCGGCGGGCCGTTCCCTGGCGTAAGGCCGAGGTGTCGCGACGTTCGCGCGGCCGGCACGAGCGCCGATCACTACCACTCGAAAATCATGGAAGCGTCATGACCACTATCAAAGATCGTCTGATTGGCCGGCTCGAGAGCAAGGATGCCGTGATCGGGATCGTCGGGCTCGGCTATGTGGGGCTCCCCCTGATGTTGCGCTACAACGAGATCGGCTACCGAGTGCTGGGCATCGACATCGATTCAGGCAAGGTCGAGAAGCTCAACGCCGGGCGCAGCTACATCGAGCACATCTCCAGCGAGCGGATCGCCCAGGCCAGGGATACCGGCTTCGAAGCCACCGCGGACTTCTCCCGCGTGGCTGAGGCCGACGCCGTGATCCTGTGCGTTCCTACGCCGCTCAACAAGTATCGCGAGCCCGACATCAGCTTCGTGATCAACACCGTCGATGCGCTCAAGGCGCACTTGCGTGAAGGCCAGGTGATCTCGCTGGAGAGCACCACCTATCCCGGCACCACCGAAGAGGAGCTGCTGCCCCGCGTAGAAGAGGGTGAGCTCGAGGTCGGTGAGTCGCTGTTCCTGGTCTATTCGCCGGAGCGCGAGGACCCGGGCAACCCCGACTTCGAGACCCGCACCATCCCCAAGGTGGTGGGCGGGCACACACCGGCCTGTCGTGAGGTGGGGGTGGCGCTCTATCGCCCCGCCATCGATCAGGTGGTGCCGCTGAGCTCAACCCGGGCCGCCGAGATGACCAAGCTGCTCGAGAACATTCATCGTGCGGTGAACATCGGCCTGGTCAACGAGATGAAGATCGTCGCCGACCGTATGGGCATCGACATCTTCGAAGTGGTGGATGCCGCCGCCACCAAGCCGTTCGGCTTCACCCCGTATTACCCCGGACCGGGGCTGGGTGGGCACTGCATTCCCATCGATCCCTTCTATTTGACCTGGAAGGCCCGGGAATACGGCCTGCACACCCGTTTCATCGAGCTGTCTGGCGAGATCAACCAGGCCATGCCCGACTACGTGGTGAACAAGCTGATCGAAGGGCTCAATCAGCGCGGCAAGGCGCTGAAGGGCAGTCGCGTACTGGTACTCGGCATTGCCTACAAGAAAAACGTCGACGACATGCGCGAGTCGCCGTCGGTATTCATCATGGAGCGCATCCGCGACCGAGGTGCTGAAGTGGCCTACAGCGACCCCCACGTGCCGTCCTTCCCGCCCATGCGTGAGCATCACTTCGATCTCGAGAGCGTACCGCTGTCGCCGGCTGCGCTGGCCGAGTACGACGCCGTGATCCTTGCCACCGACCATGATCGCTTCGACTACGACATGATCCGTGCCCATGCCCGTCTGATCGTCGACACCCGCGGGATCTACCGCGGCGAGAGCGATGAGCGGGTGATCAAGGCCTGATCCATGTCCAACCCACAGGTAAACGCCATGAAATACTTCGCTCTGATCGGTGCTGCCGGCTATATCGCCCCGCGCCACATGAAGGCCATCAAGGAAACCGGCAACCACCTGGCCATGGCCTACGACGTCAATGACTCCGTCGGCATCATCGATTCGATATCGCCGGAGAGCGAGTTCTTCACCGAGTTCGAACGCTTCATCGAGAGCGCCTGGCAGCGCAAGCGTGACCCTTACACGGCGCTCGACTACGTCTCTGTGTGCTCGCCCAACCATCTGCACCACGCCCACATCGCCGCCGGCCTGCGACTGGGCTGCAACGTGATCTGCGAGAAGCCGCTGGTGCCCACTCCGGCGCTGCTCGACGAGCTGGAGAAGGTGGAGAAGGAGACCGGGCGCCGCGTGTTCAACATCCTGCAGCTGCGCCACCATCCGGCCATTCTCGAACTCAAGGAGCGGGTGGCCACCACGCCCCGTGACGACAAGTACGACGTCGAGCTTACCTACATCACCTCGCGTGGCAAGTGGTACCACGAAAGCTGGAAGGGCGATCCGCGCAAGTCCTTCGGCGTAGCGACCAATATCGGCGTGCACTTCTTCGACATGCTGCATTACGTGTTCGGCGATCTCGAGCGCAACGTGGTGCACTACCTGGACGAGCAGCGTGCCGCGGGTTATCTGGAGTACCGCAAGGCGCGGGTGCGCTGGTTCCTCTCGATCGACAGCAACGACCTGCCGAGCAGCGTGCAGGGCGAACAGCGCACCTACCGTTCGATCCTCTGCGAAGGGCGTGAGATCGAGTTCTCGGGTGGCTTCACCGACCTCCACACCGTGTCCTATCAGGAGATCCTGGCCGGTCGCGGCTTTGGCCTCGACAGCGCCCGTCACTGCATCGAAACCGTCGATACCATTCGCAACGCGGTGCCGGAAATGCCGGTGCGCGGCGAAGCGCACCCCTGCCTCAAGCGCCATCTGATGTGAGGTGTGCCATGCAGACTCAAGCACAAGAGAACCGTTACCCCGGCGTGCAGATTCACTCCAGTGCAATCGTCGATGAGGGAGCGCAGATCGGTGAGTCGTCCTATGTCTGGCACTTCGTCCACGTATGCAGTGGGGCTCGCATCGGCCGCGGCGTATCGCTGGGGCAGAACGTCTTCGTCGGCAATCGGGTGGTCATCGGCGACGGTTGCCGGGTGCAGAACAACGTGTCGGTGTACGACAACGTCACTCTCGAGGCGGGCGTCTTCTGTGGCCCCAGCATGGTCTTCACCAACGTCTACAACCCGCGCTCGCAGGTCGAGCGCAAGAGTGAGTATCGCGACACCCTGGTGCGTGAAGGGGCGACCCTGGGCGCCAACTGCACCATCGTCTGTGGCGTGACCATCGGCCGCTACGCCTTTGTCGGGGCGGGGGCGGTAGTCAACCGCGACGTGCCCGACTTCGCCCTGATGCTGGGCGTGCCGGCCCGTCAGCAGGGCTGGATGAGCCGCCATGGCGAACGCCTGGAGCTGCCGTTGGAAGGTGAGGGTGAAGCGGTGTGTCCGCACACCGGCGATCGCTACCGGCTGCAAGGCGGCACGCTCACCTGTCTCCCGGCGCAGCAGGATGCCCCATCTACCGTTAAGGACAACGGACGCATGGAATTCATCGACCTCAAGGCCCAGCAGGTGCGTATTCGTGAGCGCATCAACGCCGGCATCCGCAACGTGCTCGAGCACGGCAAGTACATTCTCGGTCCGGAAGTGGACGAGCTCGAGGCGAGGCTGGCCGATTACGTCGGTGTGCGCCACTGCATCACCTGCGCCAACGGCACTGATGCGCTGCAGATCGCACAGATGGCGCTGGGGATTGCCCCCGGCGACGAGGTGATCACTCCCGGGTTCACCTACATTGCCACCGCCGAAACGGTCGCGCTGCTGGGTGCGCGTCCGGTCTACGTGGATGTCGACCCGCGCACCTACCTGCTCGATCCCGAGAAGCTCGAGGCGGCGATCACGCCGCGCACCCGTGCGATCATTCCGGTGTCGCTGTATGGCCAGTGTGCCGACATGGACGCCATCAACGAGATCGCCGCCCGCCACGGTATCCCGGTGATCGAGGATGGCGCCCAGAGCTTCGGTGCCACCTATCGCGGACGGCGCTCCTGCAGCCTGTCGAGCATTGCCACCACCTCGTTCTTCCCCAGCAAGCCGTTGGGCTGCTACGGCGACGGTGGGGCGTTGTTCACCGATGATGACGAGCTGGCCAAGGTGCTGCGCCAGATCGCGCGACACGGTCAAGGCCGACGCTATTACCACGTCAGGATCGGCATCAACAGCCGGCTGGATACGCTGCAGGCCGCCATCCTGCTGCCCAAGCTCGACATCCTCGACGAGGAGCTGCTGCTCAGGGAGCAAGTAGCCGAGCGCTATGGTCGCCTGCTGCAGCACCATGGTTTCACGGTGCCCCATGTGGCGCCCTACAACACCAGCGCCTACGCCCAGTACACGGTGGAGGTCGACGATCGCGAAGTGGTGATCGCGCGTCTGGCCGAGGCCGGCATACCTACCGCCGTGCACTATCCGATTCCGCTCAACAAGCAGCCGGCGGTGGCCGACCCGGGCGTCGACCTGCCGATCGGCAACCGGGCGTCGCGCCGCGTGATCAGCCTGCCGATGCATCCGTACCTCACGGCCGAGGATCAGCAGCGCATCGTCGCGGCGTTGGCAGAGGCGGTGGCGTGAGCCGTCGGTCAGGAGAGAGATCACGTGCTGAATCGGCTCGTCGTACCGGCAAGGAAGCTACTGCCGACCCATGCCTTCGCCCGTGGCGTCAGTGTGCTGGTGGGAGGCACGGCAGGGGCGCAGCTGTTGACGCTGCTTGCCGCGCCGCTGTTGACCCGCCTCTACGCGCCGGAGGATTTCGGCCTGCTGGCGGTGTACGGAGGTTTGCTGGCGCTCTTTACCGTGGTTGCCAGCGGTCGCTACCAGCTGGCGATTCCGCTGCCCGAAACCGAGCGCGAGGCGTCGGCGGTGCTGGCGCTCAGCCTGCTGGTGGTGTGCTTGACCACCATGGTGTCGCTGCTGCTGGTGGCGCTGGGTGGCAGGGGATTGGCCGAGCTGTTGGGCGTACCTGCGTTGGCGCCGTGGCTGTGGTTGTTGCCGCTGGGTGTGGCCTTTGCCGGCGGTTATCAGGCCGTCAGCCACTGGGCGGTGCGCACGCGTGCCTTCTCGACCATTGCCGCGACCCGGATCAAGCAGTCCCTGGCGCTGCTGACCATTCAGCTCTTGGCCAGCCCGATGGGTGGGGCCGGGCTGCTGCTCGGTCATGCCGCGGGCCAGGGGGCAGGCACGCTGACGTTGGCGCGGCCGGCGCTGCGCGCGGTGCGCCAGCACGGCGTCACACCGAGAGAGGTGTGGGCGGTGGCACGGCGCTACTGCAAGTTTCCGCTGTTCTCCACCTGGTCGGGTCTGTTCAACACCTTGGGCAAACAGTTGCCGCCGCTGCTGTTCGCGGCCCTGTTCAGCCCGGTGGCGGCGGGGCTCTACGCCCTGGCACACCGTGTGTTGGCCATGCCCATGACGTTGATCGGCGAAGCCATAGGCAAGGTGTTCTTTGCCAGTGCCGCCGAGGCGCATCGCCGCGGCGAGCTGGGGGCGCTGGTCGCCAGGGTGCATGGCGTGCTGGCCCAGCTTGCCATGCCGGCGGCCATCGTTCTCGTGCTGAGCGGGCCGGAGCTGTTCGCACTGGTGTTCGGCCAGCGCTGGCGCGAGGCGGGCGAGTTCGCCCGCTGGATGGCGCCCTGGCTCTACATGGTGTTCATCACCTCACCGCTGAGCCATCTGTTCACGGTGCTCGAGCGTCAGGGGCAAGGGCTGATCTTCCAGACCGTTCTGCTCGTCGTGCGGGTGGCGGCCATCGCCACTGGTGCGGCGGCCAACGACCTGCTGCTGACGGTGGCGCTGTTCTCATTGGGCAGTGCCCTGTGCTGGATCGGCTTTCTCGCCTGGATTGCCCGGCTCACCGGCAATCGACCGGTCAGCCTGGCACTGTCCACGCTGACCGCGCTGCTGATGAGTCTGGCCCTGCTGGCGCCGCTGGTCGTCGTCGAGACGCTGGGGCCGGTCTGGCTGCCCTGGGGTGCCGCGCTGCTGCTCAGCGCCGCTCTGGTGGGAATTCGTTATCTCCTTCTGTTCCGTAAGGCGTACCAATGAGTTCGATACAGTGTCACTTCACTTCCCCCCGCTGGCAGGAGTGCGAGATCTCGGGAGGCCGCGGTTTCGTACGGGGCGCTGCCTGGCTGAACGGCCATTGTCTGTCTCCCGGCGGAGCGGTCAAGCAGCTCGATCAGGTGGAGGGAGTAGCCAGCTGGCGCAAGCGCATGAGCGATCTCAGCGGGTTCTACGCCATGGTGCGCCAGGTCGGCAATCACCTGGTGGCGGCCGTGGACCGCGTACGCTCGATCCCGCTGTTCTATGGGGTGGATGCCGGCAACGTCTTTCTCAGCGACGATGCCGACTGGGTCCGCCAGCAGGTCGGGGAAGAGCGGATCGATGCGGATGCCAGGGCCGATTTCGAGCTGGCCGGCTACGTGACCGGTGGCGATACCCTGTTTCGCCGCGTCAAGCAGCTGCGCGCCGGCGAAGCGCTGATCGTCAACGATTCCGACCTCGGCCTGACCCTCTCGTTGGAGCGCTACTTCCGCTTTCAGTACTACGGCATGTCGGACCGTGACGACAACCGGCGCTTGATCCGGCTCGAGGAGGTGGTCGACGAGGCCTGCGAGCAAATGGTCAGGATGGCGGGCGGGCGCACCATCGTCGTGCCCCTGAGCGGCGGTTACGACTCACGCCTCATTGCCACGCTGCTGGCGCGCTGCGAGTACCCCAAGGTGCTCACCTATGCCTACGGTCATCGCGACAATCGCGAAGCCAAGGTGAGCCGTGAGGTGGCACGTAGCCTGGGCCTGCCCTGGACCTTCGTCGAGTACAGCCAGTCGGCCTGGAGCGGCGTAGCCGACAGCGAGGAGTACTGGCGGTATCAGCAGTGGGCCTCAGGCTGGAACGCCATTGCCAACATGCAGGACTGGTTGGCCGTTAAGCTGCTGACCGAACAGGGCAAGGTCGAGCCGGGATCGCTGTTCGTGCCCGGCCACTGCTGTGTGACGGGCTTCCTGCTGTCGAGCGTGTTCGAGGCCAAGCGCGCGGGACGGCTGATGGAGGCCGGCGAGCTGAGTGAGGCGATTCGCCAGCGGCACTTCCTGCTCAACGCGAGCGAGGAGGGCAAGGCGCTCTTCGAGGAGCGCATACTGCCCCGCCTGGCACATGACTACACCCTGGACGAGGCGCTGGACCCCGACGAGTTCATTCGTCAGTTCATCCTCTTCGGCTGGCAGGAGCGACAGGCCAAATTCATCATCAATTCGGTGCGCTGCTTCGAGTTCTACGGCCATGACTGGTGGATGCCGCTCTACGAGCGGGACTTCATGGCCTTCTGGCAAGCGGTGCCCCGGCACTGGCTGGAGCGTCGCTCCGGGTATGTCACCTTCGTCGAGAATCTCTTCACTGAGGTCAGTGGGCACAGGGCGCCACTGGGCAACGCGTCTCAGCAGTCGCGGCAGAGCATGCGGGCCCGGCTGAGCCGGCTGGATGCTTTCCGTCGCGGCCCCGGCAGGCACATGAAGCGTCTGCTCAAGCGTATGGTTCCCGGCCTGGCCCAGGGCAATACGCTGGCATCCACCGGGCGCTTTCCGCCTGAGACCTTCGAGCGTCTGCGCTCCGAGGGTTACTCCCACAACGGGGTGGCGGCTCAGATGTTCCTCGAGAGGTTCGGCTGAGCCATGGCGTTCCATGCGTTGACCCGATACCTGCGCGTCGGCCTGGCCTCGGCTGGCCTGCTCGGTCGCAATCTCATCCAGGTTCGCCGTTACCGGGCCGTTCCTCTGCGCTGCCACGGGGCCTACCGGCTCTGCGGCATGAAGCGGGTGTATCTGGCTGAGGCGTTGTCGCTGTATGCCGAACTGCATGACGGCAAACCCCTCGATCTGCCCCGACGCTGGCTCTATCGCCTGGCGGGCGACCGCCTCGGTGTGGTGGCCCTGGACATCGAGGGGCGCGTGGTAGGGGCGGCCTTCTATGGCTTCACGCCTCGTGATCTGGCCGAGGGCAGGGTGCACTCGAGCTTCAGCGGGGTGCATCCGGCTCACCGTGGCCGTGGGCTCGCCACCGAGCTGCGGCGCAGCGCCATCCTGCATTTTCGCGACCACGGCGTGCGCGGTTACTCCGCACGTATCACTGCCGACAACATCGCGTCACTCAAGCCAAGCATGCGTCTCGGTTTTCGCATCGTCGAGCGTTATCACGATGCGGCAACTGGCGGGCAGCGCTTCTACCTGGTCTGCGACTTCGACGAGGACTATCGCGAAGCCGCGGCACCTGCCGCATCGCTCAAGACCGGGCCTTAGGCTGCGTACGAAAAGGAAAGCCGTACATGAGCAACGATCCTTTGTTTCATCCTGGATGGATCCGCTTCAACGAACAGCGCTGGAAGCTGAGCGCCGAGCCCTTGGTACTCACGCCCGAGAAGGGTGACGCCTGGCGCCTCGAGACGGTGCTCTATCGCAACCGGCAGGGGCGCCTGGTAACGCCGCCACGCAATCCGCATCTGCCGATCGACTTCCACTGCGCCAGTGAACGGCCTGCCTCGCGCAACCGGCGCAAGCGGCTGGCGTTGACGCGGCTGGCGGAACACCTGGAGCAGTGCGAATTCGGCGGCAGCCTGTCGCTCTCCTCGGTGGCGGACGACGTGCGCCCGTTCGAGTGGGCCAATATGGCGGCGCGGCCCCGGTACACCTACCACCTCGACATCGCCACCCGGGAGGAGGCCATCGATCCCAGCGCTCGCAAGAAGGCGCGCAAGTGCCGCCGGCTCGGCTATCGCTGCGAGGTGACCGAGGACTACGCCGCGGTGGCCGCATGCCTGGCCGGTCCGGAAGCGCGCAAGGGCTTCGACTATCGCCTCGACGTTGCGGAGCTGACGAGTCTGGCCGAGCTGATGGGGCCCGAGCACTTCGTCTGCTTCCTGGCGCGCAATGCCGAGGGCGAGGCGATGGGTACCCGGGTCTGCCTGTTCCAACCGGGCGGCCATGCCCTGGCCTGGTCGGCAGGCATGAAGACCGAGGCAATGAAAGATGGCGTGAACAACCTGGTGGCCGAGGAGGCGTTGGATTTCTTCGAGCGCCAGGGGTGCAGTGTCTTCGATTTCATCGGCGCCAACATTGCGCCGGTGGCGGAGATGAAGGAGGCCTGGGGTGGACGACTGGTGTGCCACTACTCGATCAGTCGACGAGGGATCCGTCAGTTGGCCCGTGAGGCATACGTCACGGCCCGCACAATGATGAAGAGGGAATCCAAGTGAACGAGATGACCGCACTCTACGACCGGAGTTCCCGGGCACGGCAGGGGGCCGCGCTGGACGCCGCGCGTCTGCCGGAAGATTCGTCTGCCGCCGCTACTGCCGGCGAACCGGTGCTGGCCTGGCTGGAGCAGGTTCTGCACGAGCGTTTCGGCCTGCCGCTGCGCCTGGAACGCGACGGCCCCGAGCGGCTTCACCTGCGCCACGTCGGCGAGCCAGGCCACATTCTGTTCGACCGCTTGCAGCCCGGGTTTTATCTGAGCGGCGTGGAGCTGCCCCATACCCAGTGGGATGCGGCAAGCGAAGGTTTCAGCGCCCCGCTGGACATGCCACTGCCGGCACCGGGAGCGGCCAGCCTGCCGCGCCCCCTCGTGGAGCCCATGACGGGCGGCCTGGCGATTCACTACGACATTCTCGGTCTGACCTTCTGGATGCTGTCGCGCCAGGAGGAGGTCGATGCCCAGGTACTCGACCGACATTGCCGTTTCCCTGCCAGCGCCTCCCATGCTGGCCGCCACGGCTACATCGAGCGGCCCGTGGTGGATGAATGGCTGGCCGTGCTGGGTCAGGTGATTCGCTGCCAATGGCCCCGGGCGGTGTTGCGCCAGCACTGCTTCACTCAGCGCCCGACCCACGACGTCGACCGCCCCAGCCGCTATGGCTTTGCCCATGACGTGCGTCTGGCGCGAGTGATCGCCGGCGACGTGCTGCGCAACCGTCGACCGCAGGCGCTGCTGGTGGCGCCATGGGTGCGCCTGCGCACCCGGCGTCGGCTGCACCCGCTGGATCCGCTCAATACCTTCGCCTGGTTGATGGACGTTTCCGAGCGACACGGTCTGACCAGCGCCTTCTATTTCATCTGCGGACGTACCGACCCGCGCAAGGATGCCGATTACGAGCCGGAACATCCGGCCATGCGGCACTTGATGCGACAGATACACGAGCGCGGCCACGAGATCGGCCTGCATCCCAGCTATCACACCTTCCGCAACCCCAAGGAGCTGGCCAACGAAGCCGAGCGCCTGCGCCGGGTATGTGCCGAAGAGGGGATCGAGCAAGAGCAGTGGGGCGGTCGCATGCACTATCTGCGCTGGCAGATGCCGCTGACGCTGCAGGGCTACGTTCAGGCGGGGCTCGATTACGACACCACGCTGGGCTATGCCGAAGCCCCCGGGTTCCGCTGTGGCACCTGCTTCGAGTATCCCGCTTTCGATCCGGTCAAGGGCGAGCCGCTGCCGCTGCGTATCCGCCCGCTCATTGCCATGGAGGCCTCGGTGATCTCGCCGCTCTACCTTGGGCTCGGCGTGGGCGAGGAGGCCTTCGAGTGCTTCAGCCGGCTCAAGGCCCGCTGCCGCGCGGTGGGGGGAACCTTCACTCTGCTGTGGCACAACTCGGAGCTGACCACGTCGGCCCAGCGGGCACTCTACCAGCGCGTGCTGGATGCTTGAGTATCCGGGGTAACGCTCATGATCCTTTCCGGTGATGCCCTGACCAAGCGTGTGTCGGCGCTGGGTTTCTTCGTGCTCTTCCCTGGGTTCATCCTCTATCACACCCTGGTGGCGATGGGGATGATCCCGGCCCTGCTGGGCGGTCTGTTCGGCGTGGTGTCGGTGATGCTGTTCGTCGTCTACTGCGCGCTGCTCTCTTCCCAGCTCCACGTGCTGCTGAGTGCGACCCGGGGTTATGCGCTGCTGACCTTCGCCTTCTTCGCCTATGTGCTGCTGTGGGCACTGGTCAACTTTGGCCTGGTGGGGGGCGGCATCATGCGTGCTGCGCTGATCCAGACCATCGAGACCCTGGTGCTGTGGCTGGTGCTGTTCATCATGGGGTACCGCGTGCCGCTGGATTCCCCGCGGCTGGCACGCGCCTTCTGGCTCGCCTTCGCACTGATCGCCGGCTATCTGCTGTTCCATGTGGCGACCACCGGCCAGTGGATGTTCTTTGCCCGACGCATGGTCGAGGAGGGCGGCGAGAACGTCTCCACCTATCAGGGCTATGCGCGCAGCGCCCTGGTGCTGCTGGTGTTCCTGATCGCGATCAGCGAGCGAGCCGTGGTACGGGCCGGACTGATCGTGCTTGGGGCCTTCGTCATGTTCGTGCTGGGGGCGCGCTCGGAGCTGTATGCCTTCCTCGCGCTGACGCTGGTACTGCTGCTGCTGTGGGCGGGCATGAGCGTCAAGTACATGCTGACCCTGCTGGCCGTCATCGCCGCCCTGATCGCCCTGGTGGTCAGCCAGTTCGAGGCGCTGGCGGGGAGTCGCCAGCTGCAGGTGCTCGACCTGTCGGGTACCAGTTCCTGGCTGGCGCGCCAGAACCTGGGGCAGCGCGCCAGCGAGCAGATACTGGCCAACCCTTTGCTGGGTCGCTTCGGCGGCCACATCAGATCGCCCGAAATCACCGGCGGCTATGCCCACAGCATGATCTCGGCCTGGGTCAACTACGGCCTGCTGGGCTTCGTGCTCTACCTCGGCCTTACCGTGAGTGCCTTCGTCGGCGCGACTTATCGCCTGCTTTTCGTCGGCGCGCGGGATGCCCGGTGGGTGTTCGCCTTCTCCATCAACTTCGTCTGCCTGCTGCTGATCGTACTGGCCAAGCCGGTTTTCTGGCCATTGCCCGCGCTGGGCTGGGGCGCCTTCGCCAATGCCCTGGTCACTTCACGTCAGCGGCAGAGCAGTGATGCCACGCAGCAAGCCGGGCCAGCCGGCACTCGCCGTGGCGCACCGGGGCAGCATGACGCTGCCAGGGATTCACAAGGATGCAACGACAATGAAAGTGGTACATCTGACCTCCGCCCATCCGCGCTTTGATACCCGGATCTTTCACAAGCAGTGCCGCTCGCTGGCCGCAGCCGGCTATTCGGTGACGCTGGTGGTGGCCGACGGCGAGGGAGACGAGGAGCGGGACGGCGTCTCCATCGTCGACGTAGGCAAGCTGCCCGGACGCCTCAATCGCGTGGTCAAGACCACGCAGCGCGTCCTCGAGCAGGCCAGGCAGCTGGATGCCGATATCTATCATCTGCACGATCCCGAGCTGATGCCGGTCGGGCGACGCCTCAAGCGGCAGGGCAAGTGTGTGGTCTACGACGCCCACGAAGACTTGCCGCGTCAGATGCTGGCCAAGCACTACCTGAACAAGTTCACACGGCACGTGCTGTCCCGCGGTGTCGAGACCTACCAGCGTCGGGTGTGCCGGCACTTCGATGCGGTGGTGGCGGCAACGCCCTACATTCGTGACCGCTTCGAGGAGTTCCATCCCCAGGTCGTCGACGTCAACAATTTTCCCATGCAGGGCGAACTCGACGGGGCGCCCGATGCACGCCTGACCTCCGCCGTCGGTGAGGCGCCGGCCGTCTGTTACGTCGGCGGTATTGCCGAGGTGCGTGGCATACGCGAACTCGTGCGTGCCATGGAGAGGGTCGAGCAGGAGTGCCGCCTGCAGCTCGCCGGCGATTTCAAGCAGCTCTCTCTCGAGCAGGAGGTGATGACCTATGCCGGCTGGGCGCGGGTGGAGGCCCACGGCTATCTCGACCGTGCCGGCGTGCGCCGGGTCATGGCCGGCTCCATCGCCGGGCTGGTGACCCTGCATCCGATCATCAACTACCTCGATGCCTTGCCGGTGAAGATGTTCGAGTACATGAGCGCCGGTCTGCCGGTGATCGCTTCCGACTTCCCCCTGTGGCGGGAGATCGTCGAGGGCAGCGACTGCGGCATCTGCGTCGATCCTCTCGACCCTGAGGCGATCGCCGAGGCCATCGACTTCATCGTGACCCATCCCGAGCGCGCCCGGGAAATGGGACGCAACGGCCAGCGGGCCGTCGCCGAGCGTTACAACTGGCAGCAGGAGGAACGCAAGCTGCTGGACACCTACCTCACTCTTTCCCGCTGATCTCTTTCCCGCTAACTGAGGATGGCATGAAACACGTCTGGATCCTGAATCACTATGCCAAGCATCCCGGTGCGGCCGGCGGCGCTCGTCACTATCAACTGGCCCGTCATTTACCCGACCAGGGCTGGCACGCCACGCTGATCGCCTCGAGCGTCGACCACCCCAGCGGCGAGCAGCGTCTCCACGAGGATGAGCGTTGGCGGGTGGAAAACTGCGGTGAAGTGCGCTTCCTGTGGCTGCGCACTTCCAGCTACCGCGGCAATGGCGGTGGACGCATGAAGAACATGCTGGAGTACGCCTGGCAGGCGGTACGGCCTTCGCGCCTGGCAGAGCTGGAGCGCCCCGACCTGATCATCGGCTCTAGCGTGCATCCTTTCGCCGCCCTGGCGGGCTGGTGGCTGGCTCGTCGCCACCGGGTGCCGTTCGTGTTCGAGGTGCGCGACCTGTGGCCGCAGACGCTGATCGACATGGGTCGCCTGCGCGAAGGGGCGCTGCTGACCCGGGCGCTGCGCGCGCTGGAAACCTTTCTCTATCGCCGTGCCCGCCGCGTGCTGACCCTGTTGCCCCGGGCGGTGGACTACATCGCTCCGCTGGGCGTGCCGAAGGAGCGCGTGGAGTGGCTCTCCAACGGGGTCGACCTGGCCGACTTTCCCGATCCCGGTCCGCCGGTTGCGCGGCCACGCGAGGTGCCGCTGACGCTGATGTATTTCGGCAGCCATGGCGAGGCCAACGGACTCTCGCACTTGCTGGAGGCAATGGCGATCGTCAAGCGGGATGCCAGCGGTGACGCCGTGCCGGTTCGACTGCGCCTGATCGGCGAAGGACCGGCCAAGCAGGCGCTGATACGTCAGGCCGGCTCGCTCGGGCTCGACGGGCGCTGGGTGAGCTTCGAGCCGCCGGTGGCCAAGCGCGAAATTCCGGCCCTGGCCAGCGAGGCCGACGCCTTCGTCATCACCGTGCGCGACCTGCCCAGGCTGTATCGCTTCGGTATCAGCATGAACAAGCTGTTCGACTACATGGCTGCGTCCCGCCCGGTGATCATCGCCTCGGCGGCGGTCAACGACCCGGTGGCCGAAGCGGGCGCGGGCATCACGGTGCCGCCGGAGGATCCGCTGGTGCTGGCCGAGGCGATCAAGCGCCTGGCGGCGCTGCCGGCCGAGGAGCGGGCTCGCATGGGGCGGGCGGGGCGGGCGCACATGGAAGCCGTCTACGACTACCGGATCCTGGCCGAGCGCCTGGCCGACATCATGAACGACGTCATGGATGAAAAACGATGAAGCGACTCTTCGATATCGTGGTTTCTCTGCTGGCTCTGATCCTGCTCTCCCCGGTCATGCTGGTCGTGGCACTGCTGGTGCGGCTCAAGCTCGGTGCGCCGGTGCTGTTCCGGCAGACCCGGCCGGGGCTCCACGGACGTCCTTTCGAGATGGTCAAGTTCCGCACCATGCTCGATGCGGTGGACGACAGCGGTCAGCCGCTGCCCAACGCCCAGCGCATGACCCGGCTGGGCAGCGTGCTGCGGGCCACTAGCCTCGACGAGCTGCCGGAGCTGTGGAATGTGCTCAAGGGCGACATGAGCCTGGTTGGACCGCGTCCGCTGCTGATGGAGTATCTGCCGCTCTATACGCCTCGCCAGGCCCGCCGCCATGAGGTGCGTCCGGGGGTGACCGGCTGGGCTCAGATCAATGGCCGCAATGCGCTCAGCTGGGAACAGAAGTTCGAACTCGACGTGTGGTACGTCGACAACCGCTCGCTGTGGCTCGACCTGCGCATCCTGCTGCTGACCGTAAAGAAGGTGCTGGTACGCGAGGGCATCGCCCACGACGGCGATGTCGCCATGCCCAGATTTCGTGGAGGGAGTCATCATGAGTAATCGCCGTCGCCTGGCCATTCTCGGTGCCAGCGGTCATGGCAAGGTCGTGGCCGACATTGCCATCCAGAGCGGCTGGCAGGATCTGACCTTCTATGACGATGCCTGGCCACGCATGACCCGGCACGAGCACTGGGAAGTGCGTGGCACCCTGCCCATGCTGCTGCACGATCTGCCCGGTTTCGATGGGGTGATCGTGGCCATCGGCCACAACGGCATTCGCGAGGCCAAGCTCGAGGCATTGCTGGCCCATGGCGCCCGGGTGGTCTCGCTGGTGCATCCACGCGCCACGGTCAGCCCTCTGGCCAAGCTGGGGCCCGGCTGCGTGGTGGTGGCAGGGGCCGTCATCAACGCCTTTGCCTCGCTTGGTGAAGGTTGCATCGTCAACACCTGCGCCAGCGTGGGGCACGACTGCCGGCTGGCGGCCTGTGTGCATGTCGCACCGGGCGCCAACGTGGCCGGCGACGTCGAGATCGGGCGTACCAGTTGGATCGGCGCCGGCGCCGCGGTACGCCAGGGCATGAACATCGGTGAAGGCGTGATGGTGGGCGCCGGAGCGGCAGTGGTCGCCGACGTCGGTGACCGCCAGGTGGTCGGTGGGGTGCCGGCGCGTCCGCTTTCGCCATCCTCGGCTGAGGCTGGTGCCGATCCTCTCTCCGACACCTCGAACGTACTTCGCCTGAACCTGCCTTCATCCCAAGGAAGACCGTAATGCTCAATGGACCTTTTTCCCCCTGGCCGGCCTTCTCCCAGGAAGAGGCCGATGCGGTGGCCCGCGTGCTGCTTTCCAATCGGGTCAACTACTGGACCGGCAGCGAATGTCGCGACTTCGAGCGGGAGTTCCGGCGTTTCGCCGACAGCGAATACGCCATCGCCGTGGCCAACGGTACCGTGGCGCTCGACCTCGCCCTGTACGGGCTCGGCATCGGCGAGAGCCCTGACGACGAGGTAATCGTCACCTCGCGAACCTTCCTGGCATCGGTTTCGAGCATCGTCATGGCCGGGGCCAGGCCGGTATTCGCCGACGTCGATCGCGATTCGCAGAACGTCACCGCCGCCAGCGTAGCCGAGAAGATCACGCCGCGTACCCGCGCCATCGTTGCCGTTCACCTGGCCGGCTGGCCCTGTGAAATGGATGAGCTGATGGCGCTGGCGGAGGAGCACGACCTGTACGTGATCGAGGACTGCGCCCAGGCCCACGGCGCGCGCTACCGCGGGCGCAGCGTAGGCAGCATCGGTCATGTGGGCTGCTGGTCGTTCTGTCAGGACAAGATCATGTCCACCGGCGGCGAGGGCGGCATGGTCACTACCAGCGATGCCGAGCTGTGGCAGCGCATGTGGGCCTTCAAGGATCACGGCAAGAGCTGGGAGGCAGTCTACGAGCGTGAGCACCCGCCCGGTTTTCGCTGGCTGCACGAAAGTTTCGGCACCAACTGGCGGCTCACCGAGATGCAGGCCGCCATCGGTCGCATCCAGCTCGACCGCATGTCCCGCTGGAAGGCGGCGCGACAGGCCCACGCCGGCCGTATCTGGCAGGCCGCGGCCAACTGCAAGGCGCTGCGTGTGCCCGAGATTCCCGCCCATTGCGAACATGCGGCCTACAAGTGCTACGTCTTCGTCGAGCCGCAGCGGCTGGCGCCGGGCTGGGACCGCGATCGCATCATGGCGGAGATCAATGCCGCCGGAGTGCCGTGCTTTTCCGGCTCCTGCTCGGAGGTGTACAGGGAAAAGGCATTCGATGGTACCGGCTGGCGCCCCGAGCGACCGCTGGCCGTGGCGCGTGAACTTGGCCAGACCAGCCTGATGTTCCTCTGTCACCCGACCCTGAGGGAGGCGGAGATCGCGCGAACCTGTGCGGTGCTGGAAGACGTGATGGCCAAGGCAACCGCCTGAGGCATCGGAATCACGCGGGCGAGCCATGCCCGCGGTCATGGAGAGACGTCATGCGAACCCTGCTGCAATCCCTGTTCCGCCTGCCGCGTCGTCAGAAGCGCACCATCCAGTTGATGGTGGACTGCATACTGATCGCGGCGAGCTTTCTGCTGGCCATGCTGCTGCGCCTGGAGAGCTGGACGCCTCTCTTCGAAGCGAGCACCTGGGTGGCGCTGTTGGTGCTGATTCCGCTGAGCCTGGCGATCTACGTCAGGCTGGGCTTCTATCGTGCGGTGATCCGCTATCTCGGTCCCAAGGCGATTCGCGCGGTGGTGATCGGGGTGGTGGTCTCGGCGCTGTCGCTGGCGCTGGCGAGCTACCTGTTCGCCCTGGGCATTCCGCGCAGCGTGCCGTTCATCTACGCCATGCTGGCGCTGTTGACCATCGGTGGGGTGCGTTTCGGTCTGCGTGCCATGTACCTGCGCAGTCAGATTCGCCACAAGCCGCGGGTGGTGATCTACGGTGCCGGCTCGGCGGGGCGTCAGTTGGCGGCGTCGCTCAACCACGGTCAGGAGTACCTGCCGATCGCCTTCGTCGACGATGCGCTGAGCCTGCAGAACACCTACATCGAAGGGCTCAAGGTCTATCCGCCGCGCCAGCTCGGCTATCTGGCCGATACCTACGGCGCCGAGCGCGTGCTGCTGGCCGTGCCCAGCGCCAGTCGGGCGCGGCGTCGTGAAATCCTGGCCGAGCTGGAGCCTCAGGGCTTCCCGGTGCAGACGATTCCCGGCGTGGTCGACATGGTCACCGGACGCGCCCGCATCAGCGAGGTGCGCGACGTGGCGGTGGAGGATCTGTTGGGACGTGATCCGGTGCCGCCCAATCCCACCCTGATGGATGCCAACATTCGCGGCAAGGTCGTGCTGGTGACCGGCGCGGGCGGCTCCATCGGCTCCGAGCTGTGTCGTCAGATCCTGCGGCACGCTCCCGGACGCCTGCTGCTGCTCGATATCTCCGAGTTCGCGCTCTACCGCATCGAGCAGGATCTGCTGGGCATTGCCGCCGAGGAGGGGCTCGAGGTGCGCGTCGAGGCGCTGATGGGCTCGGTGCAGCACCGTCAGCGTCTGACCACCGTGATGAAGGCCTATGAAGTGCAGACGGTCTATCACGCCGCGGCCTACAAGCACGTGCCGATGGTGGAGCACAACGTGGTCGAGGGGGTGCAGAACAACGTCTTCGGCACGCTCTCGGCAGCGCGCTCGGCGATCGATTCCGGGGTCGAGACCTTCGTACTGGTCTCCACCGACAAGGCGGTGCGACCGACCAACGTGATGGGCACCACCAAGCGCCTGGCCGAGCTGGTCTGTCAGGCCTTCGCCCGACAGCAGGAGGCCACTCGCTTCTGCATGGTGCGTTTCGGCAACGTGCTGGGCTCCAGCGGCTCGGTAGTGCCGCTGTTTCGCCAGCAGATCCAGGCCGGCGGGCCGATCACCGTGACGCACCCGGACATCACGCGCTTCTTCATGACCATTCCCGAGGCGGCTCAGCTGGTGATCCAGGCCGGGGCCATGGCCCGTGGCGGCGATGTGTTCGTGCTCGACATGGGCGAGCCGGTGCGCATCGCCGATCTGGCGCGGCAGATGGTCCGCCTGTCGGGGCTCAAGGTACGTGACGAACGCAGTCCCGACGGCGACATCGCCATCGCCTACAGCGGACTGCGCCCGGGAGAGAAGCTCTACGAGGAGCTGCTGGTGGGCGACGACGTCGCCGCCACCTCGCATCCGCGCATCATGACCGCTCAGGAAGTGTTCTGGGAGTGGCCGCGTCTCGAGAACTTCCTCGACCGCTTGTTCGAGGCATGCCGCAACTTCCACCACGACGGCATTCGGCGCTTGCTGCTCGAAGCGCCCACGGCCTACCGCCCGGAGGGCGGCATCGTCGATCTGGTATGGCTGGAGAAGCGCCGCCGCGAAGTGCTGGAGCCGGTGTCGAGCGCGGCGGTAACCCCGCTGCGACCGGTGCTCGAGCGCCATAAGTAACAGGTTTGTCTGGGGCCGTCGGACCGGGATGTCCGGCGGCTGGCCTTCATCGCAGCCGCTGCATCGCAGCGCTAAGGAAACACTGCACAAATGCCTGCGCGAGCGAATCACTGCGTTGCGCGGTGCCGAAGCGTCGGACCGTCAGAATCCTCACATATACCCCATATGCTCCGGTTCTTGTGCTCCGTGCGCCTTGTGCTTCATCTCGCTCGTCGATTTGTTCAGCGCTTCCCTAAGTCAATTAGCCCTGGTCAGTGCCCGCGATTGCTGGGCGGGGCGCCTTCATGGAGAAGAGAACATGTGTGGCATCGTAGCTGCCGTGAGTACGGACAACGTTCTGCCCATTCTGATGGAAGGACTCAAGCGCCTCGAGTACCGAGGTTACGATTCGGCGGGCGTCGCCCTGGTGGAAGCGCCCGGCAAGCTGGGCCGAGCCCGTGAGGTGGGCAAGGTGGCGGCGCTGGAGCGGTTGCTCACGGCCGCACCGCTGACCGGCATGGCCGGCGTGGCCCACACCCGCTGGGCGACCCATGGCGAGCCGAGCCAGGACAATGCGCACCCCCACGTGTCGGGGCGTGTCGCCGTGGTTCACAACGGCATCATCGAGAACCATCAGGCGCTCAAGGCCGAGCTGGTGGCCGATGGCTACGTCTTCACTTCCGCCACCGATACCGAGGTGGTGGCGCACCTGGTCGAGCGTGAGCTGAAGACCCGAGGTGAGCTGCTGGCCGCGGTCGACGCCGTGGTGGCACGTCTCGAAGGTGCTTACGCCCTAGGTGTGATCGATGCCGACAGGCCCGATCGCGTCGTCGGTGCCCGGCATGGCAGCCCCCTGGTGGTCGGCATTGCCGAGCAGGGATGCTATCTGGGCTCCGACCCCCTAGCACTGCTCAAGGTGACCGACCGCTTCATCTATCTGGATGATGGCGACCTGGTGGAGGCCACTCGTGAAGGCTGCGTCGTGCACGCGCTAGATGCCGCGGGCCGGCGCCGGCCGGTAGTGCGGGAAGTGCTGCGCTACGAACACGATGACATGGTGGCAGGCAAGGGCGAGTTCGAGCACTACATGCTCAAGGAGATTCACGAGCAGCCGGTTGCCGTGGCCAACGCGCTGGAAGGCCGGCTGGGCAGCGACCGGGTGCTGGTCGAAGCCTTCGGTCCGCGGGCTCGTACGCTACTGAGCGAAGCCCGTCAGATCCACCTGGTGGCCTGCGGCACCAGCTATCATGCCGCCATGGTAGCGCGCTACTGGATCGAATCCCTGGCCGGCGTTCCCTGTCAGGTGGAGATTGCCTCCGAGTATCGCTACCGCGACGTGGCGGCACCGCCCGGGACCCTGCTGTTGACGCTCTCCCAGTCGGGGGAGACCGCCGACACCCTGGCCGCGCTGCGCCATGCTCGCAAGTGTCGCCCGGACCGCTACATCGGGGCACTATCGATCTGCAACGTGCCGGGCAGTTCGCTGGTGCGCGAGTCCGATCTCAGCCTGATGACCCATGCCGGGCCCGAGATCGGAGTGGCGTCGACCAAGGCCTTCACTACCCAGCTGACCGCGCTGATGCTGGTAGCGCTGGGCTTGCGTCAGCTGCGTGGGGGCGATGAGGAACTGACCGCCAGAATCGTTCATCATCTGCGCTATCTGCCGACGCTGCTCGGCGATACGCTCAAGCTCGAGGGCGAGATCGCCAGCCTGGCCAAGCGCTTCTCCGATTACCGCCATACCCTGTTCCTGGGGCGGGGCGCACAGATGCCCATCGCCATGGAGGGGGCGCTGAAGCTCAAGGAGATCTCCTACATTCACGCCGAGGCCTATGCGGCGGGTGAACTGAAGCACGGTCCGCTGGCGTTGATCGATGCCAGCATGCCGGTGGTGGCGCTGGCACCCAAGGACGAACTGCTCGAGAAGCTCAAGTCCAACTTGCAGGAGGTTCGTGCCCGCGGTGGCCAGCTGCTGGTGTTTGCCGACCCGGAAAGCGGCTTGGAGCAGGGCGATGGCATGACGGTGGTAAAGGTGCCCGGTTGCTGTCGTTTCCTGGCGCCGATTGCCTATACCGTGCCGCTGCAGCTGCTCGCCTACCATGTGGCGGTGGCGCGTGGCACCGACGTGGACCAGCCCCGTAACCTGGCGAAATCCGTTACCGTGGAATAAACGACGCCATGGGGTGCGCCATTCTCTATTCTGAGAGATGACGTGTTCCGAGAGGTGGCGTGGTGGTCGGCGCCGGGGAGGCCAGGAGGGCCTGACCCCGGCGCCGCTGACGGCAGTGCATCCACGGACGAGCTTTTGCCATGATCGAAAACGATTCCTATCGACCGCTGTCCGGTACCTTGCCGCGACAGGCGAAAATGCAATGTCAGGCCTGGCTCGGTGCCGCGGCCATGCTGCTGTTGGGGGCAGGGCTGCTGGTGCTGCCTTGGGTGACCCTGGTCGGCGTGCCGCTGCTGTTGCTGGCAGCGGCCTGGCTCGCCGCCGAGAAACAGATCGAGGCCTTCCCGCAACGGGAGGACCTGCTGCTGGTCCTGGCCTTGAGCGCTCAGGGTCTGGTCTGGATCGGCATGCTGCTGGTGCATGGCGAGGGCGTAGAAGGGCTGGCCGACGCCTGGCCCTTTGCGCTTGGCCTGATCGTGCTGGTGGCCTTCTCCCGGGTACGGGTGGCAGCCACCTGGCTGTGGGGCGGTCTGGCGCTGGGCAGTTTGGCAGCCGGGAGCTGGGCGGCGTGGCAGCGCATCATCGAGCGTACCTCCCGGGCCGACGGGCATGAGCCGTTGCATGCCATTCTGTTCGGCAACCTGGGCTTGTTGATGGGGTTGCTGTGTCTGGCGGGGCTGAGCTGGTCATTTGCCCGCCGCGAGCGCTGGCCCTGGTCGCTGTTGCTGATTGCCGGCGGCCTGGCGGGGTTGATCACCTCGGCCCTGTCCGGTTCCCGTGGCGGTTGGATCGGTCTGCCGTTGGCCATCTGGGTGCTCTATCGTGGACATGGCCGGCGCCTCCCGCTGAGCTGGCGCATGACGTTGATGGCGGCGCTGGTGACCCTGCTGGGCAGTCTCTACGTGATGCCGCAGACCGGTGTCGCCTCGCGGGTCGACAATGCCGTCACCAGTCTGCGCCACTATGTGGCGGGCGATGACGACATGAACTCGGTCAGCGCCAGGCTGGAAATGTGGCGGGGTTCGTCGCAATTGATCCTGGAGCGGCCGCTGTTGGGCTGGGGTTCCAGCGGCTACCAGATCGCCATGTGGGAGCGGGGCGCCGAAGGGATGCAGCATCCCTCGCTGGCGCGCCACTGGCACGCCCACAACGAGGTGCTGGATGCCTGGGTCAAGCGCGGTGTGCCCGGGCTCATTGCCTTGCTGGGCCTCTATTTCGCTCCCCTGTGGCTGTTCGCCCGTGGGGTGGGGGCCGGCTCGGGGGAGCGCCGCGCCCTGGCCGTGGCGGGCACGCTGGTGCCGGTGGCGTTCATCGATTTCGGTTTGACCTACTGCTTTCTGGCATACCCTGCTGGAAGCCTGATCTACGCCCTGTTGATTGCCACGCTATGGGGGCTTTACCGTCAGGCGCGCTGATCGTCTGTTGAAGCGTCTCCGGCCGGTGCCAGGATCTGGCGGAAGGTCAGGCTGATGCGCAGCCCGGGAATGCGCCGGGGCAACAGCGCATGCTGCAGGTGACTCTGACAGCCGGGCCCCATGACCAGCAGGCTGTCGTGGGGCAGCCAGACGTTGAATGGCTCGCCTTCACCCCGCTTCCAGCGAAAGCGCAGCGGCCTCTCGGCGCCCAGCGAGAGGGCGGCGATGACGGGCTGGCGCCCCAACTCCGGCTCGGCGTCGCTGTGCCAGCCCATGCGCTCATGACCATCCTCATAGCGGTTCAACAGTACGCTGTTGAAGCGTACCCTCAATCCCAGTTCCTCCAGCAGAGTGGCGACCCTGTCGCGTAGCGCCGCTACCCTGGGGTGCCAGGGTTCGGGCTGGAAATCTCGCCCGGAATAGCGATAGCGGGCTTCGCCATCGCCCATCCATACCTGGCTGCGCGGTATCGGATGTTCGCGACCGTACAGCTTCAAGGCAGGACGCTGCCAGGCCAGCTCGCTGTCCAGTGTCGCGAGCGCCCGGTCGGCTTCGGATTCGCCGAGTACACCCTGGCAACGGTACAGGGCGGGTGATGCCGTGAGCCGTTGCCATTCCGCCGTCGTCATCTCTCCTGGCTCTCCTAGCGCAGTACCCGACGGGGGTCGATGGGCTTGCCGCCGAGGCGCATGTCGAACAGCAGGTCGAAACGCTCCGTGGCATTGCTGAAACCGACATCGCACAGCGGTGTGCCCCGCGTGACGCGAGCGCCGTCTGCTACCAGCACGTTGTCGCACAGGGCATAGACGCTCTGCAGGTTGTCGGCGTGGTGCACGATCACCACGCGGCCGAGCTGGCGCATGCTGCCGGCGAAGCGTACGTCGCCGTCCGCCACTGCCTTGGCCTGCGCGCCGCGGTTCGTGGCCAACAGCATCGGCTGCAGGGTGCCGTGATTGTCGGCGCCGTAGGCGCGCACGATGCGATAGTCATCCAGCGGCCAGGGCCAGTTGCGCGCCGAAGAGGGAATGTTGCCGGTAGCGGGTGGCGGTGGTGTGGAAGTCGGCGCCGGGGCGCTGGCACTGCTCGGACGGCTGGCCGCCGCACCCGACGAGCTCGCTGTAGCCGCGGCGCCGCCGCGCAGCGGTACCTGGATGACCTGGCCTACCCGCAGCCGCGTCGGCTCCACCCCGGGGTTGGCGGACTGGATACGTGCCGGCGTGGTGCCGAAGCGTCGGGCCACGGCCGAATAGGTGTCGCCGGGACGAATCTGGTAACGATAGGGGCCCCCCGAGGGCGCGCGCTCCTGCTGGGTGGGGATCAGCAGACGCTGACCCACCGCCAGACGGTTGGGATTGACGTCGGGATTGAAGCGTTGCAGACGGGCCAAGGGCACGTCGGCGCGTGCCGCAATGCTGCCCAAGGTATCGCCGCGCTGAACCACGACCCAACCGCCAGAGATGCCTGGTGCGTCGCTGCGTTGGGGGTCGCTGCTGCGCTGAACGCTGCCGCCGGGCGAGGCGCAGCCGGCCAGGAGCAATGACAGAGTGCAGAGCAGTGTCAGCGCGAGTCGAGCGCCTGGTCTTTTTCCTGCCACAGGGCGTTCAGCCATGTATGGAAGCGTTCCTTGTAGTGCGGGTCGTCATGGTAACGGCTGTCGAGCATCCATTCGGGGACGTCGAGACGTCGGGCATCGAGCGTAATCCGGCCTTCGCGGCCGCACAGGAAGCCCCAGAAGGTCGGCTGGGGATTCTCGTAGTGCAGCGTGACGTCGAGGATACCGTCGAGCTGTTCGCCCAGGTGGCTCAGCACCTGGGCGACACCACCGGCCTTGGGCCGGAGCAGGTGGCGGAATGGGCTATTTTGCGCGTCGCGCTTGGCCGGGGTAAATCGTGTGCCTTCAACGAAGTTGAAGATCGCCAGTGGCATCTCTCGGGCCCGCTCGCACATCAGCTCGGTGGCCTTGCGGTCGATGTCGGCGAGCTGGGGGCGACGCGCGATCTGCTCGCGACTGTAGCGGCGCATGAAAGGGTATTCGAGCGCCCACCAGGCAAGGCCGACGATGGGAATCCAGATGAGCTGCTGCTTGAGGAAGAAGCGCGGCATGGGAATACGCCGGTGCAGCACCATCAACAGCATGAAGATGTCGGTCCAGCTGCGGTGGTTGGAGATCACCAGCCAGCGCTGCCCGGGCGACAACCCCTCGGGTAGCGTCGCATCGAGCAGCGGTTTCAGCCAGTGGCGCATCCACCACAGGTTGCAGCCGATCCAGTTCAGCGCCACGCCATTCAAACCGCGTAGCACGATCAGGCGCAGCGGACGAGTCGGGGTGATCAGCTTGAGCAGGGTCAACAGAATCAGGGGAATCGACCAGAACAGGGTGGTGATCACCAGCAGCAGTACGCTGATTGGCCCTTTGAGGGGCGCCATACCTGACTCCTTGACCTTGGGAAGCATTGCACAAATGACTGCGCGAGCGAATCGCTCGGCGATTTGTTCAGCGCTTCCCTTGTGTGACGGTTAGGCGCACATGCTAATGGATCGTGCCGATGCTGCCCAGCCATACATTATGTGGGGGGCGACTCGCACAGCGTCGTCTGCAGCACTTCATGCAGCGCCCGTGCGGCGGTGGAGAGCTCCTGTCCGGCGCCCAGTACGATACCCACGGTGCGCCGGATCTGCGGCTCGAACAGCGGCACGCAGCGTGCGCCGAGCTCATGCATCTGTTCGCGGCACAGCGAGGGCACGGCGCTGACGCCGAGTCCGCTTGCCACCATGCGACCCACCGTGGCCAGTTGATGGCTCTCGAACGCCGCCGGCAGTTCGGACTGCTGTCTGGCCAGCGCCTGCTCCAGCAGGATGCGCACCATGGAAGGGCGTTGCAGGGTGATGAAGTCATGGGCCAGCAGTGCCTTCCAGTCGACCGACTCGGCTTCTGCCAGGGGCGAATCGGGCGGCAGCACGGCGACGAAGGTGTCGTCGAACAGCGGCAGGAAGTCGATGCCTTCGCGAGTCTCGGGCTCGAAGGCGATGCCGAGCTCGACCTGGCGTTGGCGCACCATGTCGATCACCTGCTCGTTGATCACGTCATGCACGGTCACGTTGACCCGGGGGAAGCGCAGCCGGAAGCGGCGCAATGCCCGCGGTAGCCGATTGCAGGCGATGGAAGGCATGGCGGCCAGTGCCACCCGCCCGAGTTGCAGCGTGAAACGCTGGCGCAGCAGCTCCTCGGCGTTGTCCCAGTCGGCCAGCAGGCGCTTGGCCAGAGGCAGCAGGGTCTCGCCTTCGGGGGTCAGCCTTACGCTGCGCGTGCTGCGAATCAGCAGCGGACCGCCCAGGGTCTCCTCGAGCCCCTTGATGGCCAGGCTCAATGCCGGCTGTGACAGGTGGAGTCGCTCGCAGGCCTGAGTGAAACTGAGCGTCTGGGCCACGGCCAGGAAGGCGCGCAGCTGTTTGATGGTCATGTCGTGCTGCCTATTTTATAAGCTATACATATCAATTGATAAAAAAAACAAACTTAACAAATATATTGGCGGGGTCAACACTGGTCAGGTACTTTCATTTCACCACTTCACAACAAGACGAGGCTTTGCGATGTCAGGTTTCGACAAGCGCGTGTATTCCTACGAAGAAGCGATGGACGGCATCGAAAGCGGCATGACCGTGGTTGCCGGCGGCTTCGGCCTGTGCGGGATCCCGGAAAACCTGATTGCCGAGGTCAAGCGTCGCGGCGTCAAGGATCTCACCGTCATCTCCAACAACTGCGGCGTCGACGGCTTCGGCCTGGGCCTGCTGCTGGAAGACAAGCAGATCAAGCGCTTCTACGCCTCCTACGTCGGCGAGAATGCCCTGTTCGAGCAGCAGATGCTCAACGAAGAGATCGAAGTGATCCTGACCCCCCAGGGCACCCTGGCCGAGAAGATGCGCGCCGGCGGCGCCGGGATTCCTGCCTTCTACACGGCAACCGGCTACGGCACGCCGATCGGTGAGGGCAAGGAGGTGCGCGAGTTCAACGGTCGCCATTACATCCTCGAGGAGGCGTTCCACGCCGATTTCGCCATCGTCAAAGGCTGGAAGGCCGACCGCTACGGCAACGTGGTGTATCGCGATACGGCGCAGAACTTCAACCCGCTGGCCGCTACCTGCGGCAAGATCACCGTGGTGGAGGTCGAGGAGATCGTCGAGCCGGGTGAGCTGCGCCCCGACCAGATCCATACGCCGGGTATCTACGTCGACCGCATCATCCAGGGCACTTTCGAGAAGCGTATCGAGAAGCGCACGGTGCGCGAGGGCTGAGCCCGCCACCGCAGCAGCCGACAGTAACCGGCATCGAACGTATCGCTTCTCCACCGAACACAAGAGGCAAACAAGATGGCACTGACTCGCGAACAGATGGCACAGCGCGTGGCACAAGAGCTCAAAGACGGTTTCTACGTCAACCTGGGTATCGGTATTCCCACGCTGGTGGCCAATTACGTACCGGACGGCATCGACGTGATGCTGCAATCGGAAAACGGCCTGCTCGGCATGGGGCGCTTCCCCACCGAGGACGAGGTCGATCCGGACATGATCAATGCCGGTAAGCAGACCGTGACGGCCCGCCCTGGTGCGGCCATCTTCAACTCCGCAGAATCTTTTGCCATGATCCGTGGCGGCCATGTCGACCTGACCGTGCTCGGCGCCTTCGAGGTGGATCAGGAGGGCAACATCGCCTCGTGGATGGTGCCCGGCAAGCTGATCAAGGGCATGGGCGGCGCCATGGATCTGGTGGCAGGTGCCGAGAACATCATCTGCACCATGACCCATGCCTCCAAGCACGGCGAATCCAAGCTGCTCGAGAAGTGCACGCTGCCGCTGACAGGCGCCGGTTGCATCAACCGCGTGCTCACCGACCTCGCTTACCTGGAGATCGAGAACGGCGCCTTCGTCCTCAAGGAGCGCGCCCCGGGAGTGAGCGTGGAAGAGATCGTCGAGAAGACCGCTGGCAAGCTGATCGTGCCTGACCACGTGCCGGAAATGACCTTCGACTGACGCGCCAGCGGCCCAGCAACGTACACGAGCCGATCGGCGATGCCGGTCGGTCCGGCTGAGGCACCAAGGCCCGAGCCCTCATTCAGAGCTCGGGCCTTTCCATTACTGGGGGGTGATGAATTTATGACCAGCCTGAGCGAAGCGCGCCGCTATCGGAATGTAGCTGCTTGTCACACTGTCTTGCACAGCGTTATCCACAATTTCTGTGGATAACGCGGGCGGCCCTCAGGTGATCTCGCAACGTGTGTGGTGGGGCAGCAGGAGTTCCACGGCACGCTCGTGGTCGCTGCTCAGGCGCTTCTGCATCAGGGCGAGGCCGCCCAGGCAGATACGGTGTTCGTCCCCTTCGGCGAAGGCCAGGCGCTGCGAACAGGTCGGGTAGAAGCGGTACTCGAGCAGTGGCGATACGGGGAAGATGCCGTGCTGGCGCTCTTCGCTGCCTTCGAGTCCGGCAGCCGCGAGGGCATCGTCGAGCAGCTCGAAGCGGTTGCCCAGTCGTTCGCAGTCGAAACCGGCGTGATGCACGCTGGGCCCCATGACGGCAATCCATGCTGCCAGCGGGTGGGCGTCATGGAGCGTGAGGTAATCACTCCAGCTGGGCATGGCCCAGGGACGCCCGCGGCACAGCAGGTTCTTGCCACGGGTGTCCTGAGGATGGGTGCGACTCACCAGCTCGGTCAGCTTTTCCCGCGGCTCCCGCGACAGCGTGCCGAGCTGGAGCTCCGCAAGCACCAGCCAGGTGCCATCTTCCGGCGGTGCCAGCAGACACACCAGCAGACCGCGGTCGGCCATGGCATAGCGATGCACGGGGCGGTAGCCGAGGTGGCCCAGCGTCGGCAGCATGTCCTGTGTGCTGAAGGGAGGCTGGCTGAGCGTGAGCAGGGTCAGGTATTCGACCGGTGCATCCGTCGGCCACAGGCGAAGCATTCCCACATCAGGATGATGGTGGATGTAATCGAGCCAGAGTTGCTGCAGGAATTCTTCCCGTTGCATCGTGCGGTTCCTTTGTCCGGATGCGCCTCGTATTGGACTTCAGTATAGGGGCTGGCCAGGAACGGCTTTCAACGCGGGGGGAACGTTAAACGGGAATTGAACGCTAGCGCCGGGCCGGCATCGTTACCGGCGCCAGCGCTCGGCAGGCTCATGCCATCAGGGCATTGTCGCGCACGTACTGGTCGAACTCGGTGAAGCCGCCGACGTGGTTCTGGTCGATGAAGATCTGGGGCACGGTCGACACCGGCTTGCCGATGGTCTTCTCCAGGTCGGCCTTGCTGATGCCTTCGGCCCAGATGTCCACGTAGCGGTGTCCTTCGATCACGTTGGCGCTTTCCAGGCGCTGGGCGAGGTCCTGGGCGCGCACGCAGAAGGGGCAACCGGGACGACCGAAGATGACCACGAACATAGAAGATGTCTCCTGAAGATGTTTTGTCTGGCGCCATTGTGACGGATGAGGGCTGTCGGGGCCAATAGGGCGCTGCTAGCGACACGATTGGGGCGTGCTATTGCCGCGGCGACGGCAGGCTCAGTCATACCGCAGCTCGTTGGCGTCGGCGGCGCGCAGCAGATCCCCCAGCTCGGCGTGAATCTCGGGCGCGCTGACCAGAATGTTCTCGCCGTAGAGATCTTCCGGTATGCCCTTGGGGCACGGATAGAGATGGCCGGTACGGGCCCCGGCTTCGCGGGCGATCAGCACGCCGGCGGCGAAGTCCCAGGGCGAGACGCTTTCGTAGTAGGCATCCAGACGGCCGCAGGCGACGTCGCACAGATCGAGAGCGGCGGAGCCGTTGCGGCGCACGTCCTGGCAGTGCTCCAGCACGGCCATCAGGCGGCGCATCAGCGGCGGGCGGCTGTCGCGCCGGTAGGGAAAGCCGGTAGCGACCAGGCAGCGCTGCAGGTTGCCCGTGCGGCTGGCATGGATCGGCTTACCGTTGCACCAGGCTCCTTGGCCGTAGAGGGCGGTGTAGGTTTCACCGAGAAACGGTGCATGCACCACGCCGAGACGCGTCTTGCCTTCACTGACCCAGGCAATGGAAACGGCGACGTGGCGCAGGCCGTGAGCGAAGTTGACGGTGCCGTCGATGGGGTCGATGACCCACAGTGACTCGGCCGTGCTCATCACCTCGCGGTCGGGCGCCAGCTCTTCGCTCAGTCGCTGTTCGCCGGGCAGGCTGGCCTCCAGGCGCTCGCCGATCAGGGTGTCCACGGCCACGTCCACGTCGGTGACCAGCTCCTGTCCGTTCTTGAGCTGCTGATTGAAGGCTTGGCCATTCCTGGCCGCCACGATTTTCTCGCCGGCTTCCCGGGCGATGTCGACGGCAAGTTCGAGACGCTGCTGGGGGAGCATGGGCATTCCTCGTCGCTCATGGACCTGCCAGAATAGCAGCCATGAGACGTTCTGCCGAACGGGGCGCCTATACACCTGTCCCGTATTCAGCTGTCCCGTATTCAGCTGCCCCGTATTCACCTGCATTGAAAGGAGCATGCCATGCTGGCCCCGACGCCCGAGCAGTACCGGCGCCTGAACGAGATGGCCGAGGCCTGGCGGCGGCGGCAGGGTGCCGCGCTCGAAGCGACACCGACCGCCAACCCGCTGCTGGATGTCGATGCGCTGTGCTTTCAGGCCAGCCCCGACCAAGGCGAGGCGTCTGTCGGGCGCGACTACCTGGTGGGCGCCCTCGTCAGCCCCGTCTCGCTGTCGCTGGTGCTGTTTCCTGCCTTTGCCAGCGCACGGGCACCTGCGGAAGGTGAGCGGAGAGCGTTCGATCTACCCTCGGGCCGCTATCCCTTCGTTGCCGAAGTGCTGGACGCGGATCTCTGGCTGTGGCGCTGCGAGCTGCTCGATGACCTGAGCGACCTGGAATCCCGCGAGGAGGGCAGCCGTCTGGCCCAGCGGCTGATGGAAAAGGTCATGACTCCCGCTGCTGATGGGTAAGACTTCCGGCGGGCTGGTCGTGGCAGTGACCCCCGGCTTATGCTGGGGATCAGGTCTTCCATCCTCGTGTAGAAGGATTTACCCATGAGCAATGCAACCTCTACCGTGCCACGCGTCGCCCTGGTGACGGGAACCGCCAGCGGCATCGGCGAGGCCGTGGTACACCAGTTTCGCGAGCTCGGTCACCAGGTACTGGCCGTCGACTTCAATGACCAGGCGAGGGCCAAGGCCGATGCCGTGGGTGCGGCGTTCTTTCAGGCCGATCTCAGCGACGGTGAGGCGTGCAAGGCGGCCGTGGCGGAGGCGATCAAGCGTTTCGGCAAGGTCGACATCCTGGTCAACAATGCCGGCATTCAGCACGTCTCGCCGATAGAGGACTTTCCCGAGGCCAAGTGGCGCCAGATCATCGATCTGATGCTGACGGCACCTTTCCTGCTGACCCAGGCCGCCTGGCCTTCCATGCGTGAGAACGGCTGGGGGCGTATCGTCAATATCGCCTCGGTGCATGCCCAGGTCGCCTCGCCGGGCAAGTCGGCCTATATCAGTGCCAAGCACGGCATGATCGGGCTGACCAAGACGGCGGCGCTGGAGGGCGGCCCCCAGGGCATCACTGCCAATGCCATCTGTCCGGCCTACGTGAAGACACCGCTGGTGGAGAATCAGATCGCCGATCAGGCCCGCTTGCACGACATGGACGAACAGGACGTGGTGGAGCAGATCATGCTCAAGAATGCCGCGGTGAAGCGCCTGATCGATCCCGAGGAAGTGTCGGCGCTGGTGGCCTACCTGGCCTCGGATGCGGCAGGCGCGGTGACGGGCTCGAGCTGGAATATTGATCTGGGTTGGACGGCCCAGTGAGTCCTGTCGAAATGCCCCTTAACCGCCCATGGGTTTACGCCGAGCTGCAAAGCGGCGGTTGGGGATAGTCCGAAGAGGATGTCCTGCGCCAGGGATGGCGCCGGTAGCGTCCAGGGATGGATTTACAGCGCATCCTCGAAGGACTATGCCCAACAAAAGCCGCGTCCGCTATAAGAACTACCGTCGCACCGGGCGTTTCTGCAGTTTGCGTTGCAGGGTGCGGCGGTGCATGCCCAGGGCACGGGCGGTGGCGGAGATGTTGCCGTCGTGCTCCTGCAGTACTTTCTGGATGTGCTCCCAGGCGATGCGGTTGATCGAGGGCGGCGATTCCGCCACTTCGGCATCCGGATCGCCCTGCTGCTGGTCGAGGGCGGTGAGGATCTCGTCGGCGTCGGCCGGCTTGCACAGGTAGTTGACGGCGCCGAGCTTGATCGCCTCCACCGCGGTGGCGATGCTCGAATAGCCCGTCAGCACCACGATGCGGCAACTGGGCACCACGTTGAGCAGCTCAGGCAGCAATTTCAGGCCCGAGCTGTGCTCTAGCTTGAGGTCCAGGGTGGCCAGCTCGGGACGGTGGCGGCGGGCCAGGCTCAGCGCCTGTTCCGCGTCGTGGGCCACCAGCACCTCGTATCCGCGCCTGCCCAGGGCGCGTGACAGCACGTGACAGAACATTTCGTCGTCATCGACGATCAGCAGGCGTGTTTCGGCGTCTTGCATGGCGTCCTCGTCGCTCAGGGCTCGCTGTGCGGCAGGATCACTTCGGTCAGCGTCCCCCCGTCAGGATGATTATACAGGCTAACACCGCCGCCGAAGCGGTTGATGGTGGCGTGGGTCAGGAACAGGCCGATGCCGAGCCCCTTGCTCTTGGTCGAGACGAAGGTTTCGCCTAGTTGGTCAGCGATGTCCAGGCTGACGCCGGGGCCGTGGTCGCGAATGTCGATGATGGCCTCTTCGTCGTTCCAGTCCAGGCGAATGCTGACGTCGTCGGGGTTGGCATCGGCAGCGTTGTTGAGCAGGTTGGTGATGGCCTGATCCAGCGTGGTGTCGACCTTGAGCCAGGGCGTGCCGCGCTGCTCGGCGATCTCCAGGCGGTGGCTGACGTCGGGACGCAGCACCAGCCAGCGCTGCACCACGCCTTGCAGCCACTCGCGGGCATCGCACACCTCGGGTTCGGCCATGCGTCTGCGGTCGGTGCTTTCCACCAGGTGGCGCAGGCGCGACTTGCACACGTCCACCTGGCGGCGCAGCAGTTCGATGTCCTCGATCAGGGCGGGGTCGTTCTTGGCGTCTTCGCGCATCTCGCTGAGCAGTACCGCCATCGTCGACAGCGGTGTGCCCAGTTCGTGGGCGGTGCCGGCCGCCTGGGTGGCCACCGCTACGATCTGCTCGTTGCGCAGCGCCGCTTCGCGGGTCTGGGACAGGGCCCGCTCACGGCTGCGCAGGGCGTGGGCCATCTTGTAGATGAAGAAGGTCACCAGACCCGCCGAGAGACCGAAGTTGATCCACATGCCGAGGATGTGAAGATTGACCCCCACGGCGTCGTAGTAGTGGGCGAACTGAGGGACCGGGTGGTAGACCCACATCAGCAAGGTGTACGACCCCATGGCGGCGCTGGCGATGATCCAGGCGTAGCGCCAGGGCAGGGTGGCGGCGGCGATGGTCACCGGTACCAGGTAGTAGTTGATGAAGGGGTTGCTGGAGCCGCCGGTGAGATAGAACAACAGGGTCAGGCCGATGGTGTCGGCCAGCAGATGCAGCACGTACTCGGTGTGGCTGACCGCCCACTGGCGGCCCAGGCGCCACCAGGTGAAGAGGTTGACAAGCCCCATGCAGACGATCACCCCGATCACTGCCGCCACTTCGATCTCGAAATGCAGCAGTTCGACGCCGACGATGGTGGCGATCAGAAAGCCGGTCCAGGTGATGCCGCGTACCAGGGTCAGACGCACCAGGTTGCGGCTGGGGGTCGAGAGCGGCAGGGGCGGGGCGGTTGGCATGAGGGCTCCAGCGAAGAATCCGCCCACATGATACCTTGTCGTGCCTGCCGGCGGGCAGGTGGACGGCCTTGGCATGCGCTTTCGGCACGACTGGCCTACAACTGCGCGGGGCAAAGCCGTAGAATGCGGCCCACTGCTCATTCACGCACTGCCGCAGGCGGTGCCACTAGACGAATTCGAGACTGATGTCAGACGCCGATCTGGCCCGCGAAGTCGGGCTGCGTAGAACCTTTGCGATCATCTCGCACCCCGACGCGGGCAAGACCACCATCACCGAGAAGATGCTGCTGTTCGGAAATGCGATCCAGCTGGCCGGCTCGGTGAAGAGCAAGCGCAACGACCGCCACGCCACGTCCGATTGGATGAAGATGGAGCAGGAGCGGGGCATCTCCGTGACCACCTCGGTGATGCAGTTCCCCTACGGCGGCCGCATGGTCAACCTGCTCGACACCCCGGGTCACGAGGACTTCTCCGAGGATACCTACCGCACGCTGACGGCGGTGGACTCGGCGCTGATGGTCATCGACGGCGCCAAGGGCGTCGAGGACCGTACCATCAAGCTGATGGAGGTCTGTCGCCTGCGCACCACGCCGATTCTCACCTTCGTCAACAAGATGGACCGCGACATCCGCGATCCCATCGAGGTGATGGACGAGGTGGAGACGGTGCTGAACATCCAGTGCGCGCCGATGACCTGGCCGATCGGCATGGGTCGTCACTTCAAGGGGGTCTACCACCTCTACAACGACGTGATCCATCTCTATACCCAGGGCCAGGGCAGCCGTATCCCCGATGACAAGCGCATCGAGGGACTCGACAACCCCGAGGTCGACACGGTGCTCGGCGCGGAAGCGGCCGAGGAACTGCGCATGGAGGTGGAGCTGGTCCGTGGCGCTTCCCATGAGTTCGATCTCGAGGCCTACCGCCGCGGCGAGCTGACCCCAGTCTACTTCGGTACCGCCATGGGCAACTTCGGCGTGCGCGAGATGCTCGACGGCTTCGTCGAGTATGCCCCACCGCCGCAGCCCCGCGAGACCGATACCCGCACCGTCGAGGCCAACGACAGCCGCTTCACCGGCTTCGTGTTCAAGATCCAGGCCAACATGGACCCGAAGCATCGCGACCGTATCGCCTTCCTGCGGGTCTGTTCCGGCAAGTACGAGAAGAACATGAAGATGCGCCACGTGCGCATCGGCAAGGACGTCAAGATCGCCGACGCCCTGACTTTCATGGCCTCCGACCGTGCCCACGTGGAAGAGGCCTGGCCCGGCGACATCATCGGCCTGCACAACCACGGCACCATCCAGATCGGCGATACTTTCACCATGGGCGAGGACATGCGCTTCACCGGCATTCCCCACTTCGCCCCGGAGCTGTTCAAGCGCGTGCAGCTGAAGGATCCGCTCAAGCTCAAGGCGCTGCAGAAGGGCCTGCAGCAGCTCTCCGAGGAGGGCGCGACCCAGCTGTTCCAGCCGCTGGACAACAACGACTTGATCCTCGGCGCCGTGGGTACCCTGCAGTTCGACGTGGTCGCTCACCGGCTCAAGGAGGAGTACAAGGTCGACTGCGTCTACGAGCCGGTCAACGTGCAGACCGCGCGCTGGATCTACTGCGACGATGCCAAGAAGCTCGAGGAGTTCAAGCGCAAGGCGAGCGCCAACCTGGCGCTGGATGGCGGCGGTTACCTGACCTACATTGCCCCCACGAGGGTCAATCTGCAGATGACCCAGGAGCGCTGGCCGGAGATACGTTTCGCCGCAACCCGCGAACACTAGCCACCATCCCTTCGTCAGGGACGACGAAGAAGCTGCCAAGGAGAGCGACGTGCTGATCGATGCCCACTGCCATCTCGACTTCGAGGCCTTCGACGACGACCGCGAGGCGATGTTCGAACGCGCCAGGGCGGCCGGTATCGGTCATTTCCTGGTGCCGGGCACCACCCGCGAGCGCTGGCCCGCCGTGCTGGCGCTGGGCGCGCGTGACGACGTGCACGTCAGTCTGGGGCTGCATCCCTACTTCATGCACGAACACGGCGAAGGCGACGTCGAAGCACTGGCTGGCCTACTGGACGAACACCCCGAAGTGCGGGCGCTAGGCGAGTGCGGTATCGATGCGCGCTTCGAGGAGACCCTCGACGACCAGTGGCAGCTGTTCGATGCCCAACTGCGGCTGGCCAAGGCGCGCCGGCTGCCGGTGGTGATTCACTGCGTGCATGCCAACGACAAGGTCTCCAAGCGCCTGCGCCAGCTCGACCTGCCGGCGGGCGGCTTGATTCACGCCTTCGCCGGCTCGCCGGACCAGGCCTGGAAGTTTCTCGATCTCGGCTTCGTGGTGGGGCTGGGCGGTGCGGTCACCTACGAGCGCGCTCAGCGCCTGTGGCGCGCAGTGAAGAGCCTGCCCGAGGATGGCTTCGTGCTGGAGACCGATAGCCCCGACATGCCGCTGTGCGGCTACCAGGGGCAGCGCAACGAGCCGGCGCGGATCGTTCAGGTATGCGAGATGGTGGCAAAGCTACGCGGCGAGACGCCCGAGGCGGTCGCCGCACAAAGTACGGCGACCGCGGTGAGAGTCTTCGGCTTGGACCTGGGCGAGGGTGCGGCCTAGGCCAGACTCTCCGGATCGAGCCGTTCGATCGGGTAGGGCAGAGGAAGCGGGGTCACGCTACGATTCTCGATGCTGAGCGGGCCGATCTCCTCACGGGTGGTCAGCACGGCGAGCAGCTCGACGCCACCCTCGTTGTCGCACTCCGCGGCGATCACTTCGCCGGTGTTCTTGCCATTCTCGTCGACGATGGCGCTGCCCAGTTCCGGCAACTGCTCGCCCTCGAGCCGACAGTGGGCCAGACGCTTCTTCACCTGGCCGCGAAAGTGCGCGCGAGCCACCACCTCCTGGCCGGTGTAGCAGCCCTTTTTGAAGCTGATGCCACCCAGCGCCTCCCAGTTGATCATCTGCGGCAGCAGGGCGTCCTGGTGGGCGGCAGTGAGCCAGGCGAGCCCGGCCCGGATGTCCTGCAGGCACCACTCGGCGTTGCCTACCAGGGTCGCTTGATCGTTCAGGGCGCTGGCCGTTGCGATAGCCTGCTCCCGGGGTAGGCAGATCAACACGCGTGGCTGCGGCCCGGGATGAGCCAGTAGCTGGCGCTCCTCATCGCCGGCCTGATGCCACAGGCTGGGGGCTGCTGTGTCGAGATACCCGGCCGCGACGGCCGGTGCGTCGGCACCGATCAATCCCAGCAGGGCCAGGTCGTCGCGTATCGCGAGTTCGCTCTTGTAGAACGGGGCGAACTTCTTCAGGTGATCGCGCAGCGGCTCCACCAGGTCACGGTGCAGGATCAGACGGTAGCGTTCGGGGCTGATGCGCAGCAGCTGGGCGTTAGCCAGCATGCGGCCCTTGGCGTTGCAGAAACAGGTCAAGGGTGCGAAGTCGCCCTTGGCCAGCTCGACCTGAGCGCTGGTCTGGCCCTGCAGCAGCTTGTCGGCAGCCTTGCCGACCACGTCGAGTACGGCGAGGTGGACGAGTGGCGTCACCTTGACGTTCGCCGCGGCCTGCTGGACCGGCTCGCCGATCTCGAACTCGACCCGTGAATCGCTCGTACGGCGCCCCTCCAGGGCGGTTGTCCAATCACTCATTATGCCTGTGGCTCCAGGTCGTCATGTCGGGGGTATATCGTTCGGTATGCGGGCGGCGAGGGCGGATTGCAAGCGGTGTCGCACCGCAACGCTCATGTTAGACTGCTTATTACCTTATTCCACGCTAGGGAGTCATGCATGCCGCATCAATCGCTCGATTTCACCGGTGTGGAAAACGCCGAACAGGTGAATCGCATTACTACCGCCCTGATGATGGTGGATGGGGTGGAGAGTGCCGAGGTGGGGCGCCACGGTGCCGAGGTGGAAGGTCGCGTCAGTCGCGAGGCGCTGATCCGTGCCGTCGAGGCGCTCAAGCTGCCCATCCAGGTCAAGTAACACCCATCCAGCCGCACCCATCCAGCTGCAAGAGCGGAGCGTACAATGAAAGAGACCATCGAGATCGTCAGCGAGCGGAATCGTATCTTGCGCCAGCGGGTGCGGATAGCGGGCTTCGAGGACCTTTACGTCGACGTACCCAAGGCTTTCGGCGGTGAGGAGAGCGCCCCCGACCCCCACGACTATTTCGACCTCTCGCTGGGTGCCTGCAAGGCGATCACGGCGCAGATGTACGCCCAGCGCAAGCAGTGGCCGCTGGAGGGCGTCAGCGTCAGGGTCAATCGCGACGTCAGCGATGAACGCAAGGGCATTTATCGACTCGAAGTGGTGATGACCTTCCACGGCATCGAGGACGAGGCGCAGCGCCTGCGGCTGGAGGAGATCAGCCACAAGTGCCCCATCCACCGCCTCATGACCAGTTCCACCGTGGAAGTCACCACGCGCAGTGCCGTCGACGCGGCATGATGGCCGCCACGCTCCTATACTCACGGAGCTGCAGTGCTGAAGCATGGTCTTGAAGCATAGACCTGATGCACGGACCAAGACGAACCATTGAGACAGCAGGCGCCCCAGGGCGCCTGCTGCATGCCTGGAGCCGCGATGAGCAAGCCGTTTCGCCTCAATTCGAAGTTCAAGCCTGCCGGCGATCAGCCAGCCGCCATCGAAGGCCTGGTGAAGGGGCTGGAGGCGGGCCTGGCCCATCAGACCCTGCTCGGCGTGACCGGCTCGGGCAAGACCTTCACCATGGCCAACGTGGTGGAGCGGCTGCAGCGCCCGACCATCGTCATGGCGCCCAACAAGACGTTGGCGGCACAGCTCTACGGCGAGTTCAAGTCGTTCTTCCCCGACAACGCCATCGAGTACTTCGTCTCCTATTACGACTACTACCAGCCGGAGGCGTACGTCCCCTCGTCGGACACCTTCATCGAGAAGGACGCTTCGATCAACGATCACATCGAGCAGATGCGGCTCTCGGCGACCAAGGCCCTGCTCGAGCGGCGCGATGCGCTGATCGTGGTCTCGGTCTCGGCGATCTACGGCCTGGGCGATCCCGACCAGTACCTGAAGATGCGTCTGCACTTCACCCGCGGCGAGCTGATCGATCAGCGCCGCTTCCTGCGACGCCTGGCGGAGCTGCAGTACACCCGCAACGACATGGACTTCAAGCGCGCTACCTACCGAGTGCGCGGCGACGTGATCGACATCTATCCGGCCGATTCCGACGAAGAGGCGGTGCGGGTGGAGCTGTTCGGCGACGAGATCGACTCGATTCGCTTGTTCGATCCGCTTACCGGCGAAACCCGCGGCGAGGTGCCGCGCATGACGATCTATCCCAAGAGCCACTACGTGACGCCGCGGGAAACGATCCTCTCCGCCGCCGAGGCGATCAAACTCGAGCTGGTCGAGCGCCTCGAGTGGCTGCGCAAGAACGACCGCCTGGTGGAGGCGCAGCGCCTCGAGCAGCGCACCCTTTACGACCTGGAGATGATGAACGAGCTGGGCTACTGCAACGGCATCGAGAACTACTCGCGCTACCTTTCAGGGCGCAATCCCGGCGAGCCGCCGCCCACCTTCTTCGACTACCTGCCCGACGACGCGCTGCTGTTCATCGACGAATCCCACGTCAGCGTTCCCCAGGTGGGCGGCATGTACAAGGGCGACCGCTCGCGCAAGGAGACGCTGGTGGAGTACGGCTTCCGCCTGCCCTCGGCGCTGGACAACCGCCCCATGACCTTCGAGGAGTGGGAGAGCATCTCTCCGCAGACGATCTTCGTTTCGGCCACGCCGGGGCCCTACGAGGCCGAGCACGCCGGCCAGGTGGTGGAGCAGGTGGTGCGTCCCACCGGCCTGGTCGACCCGGAGATCGAGGTGCGCCCGGCCTCGACCCAGGTCGATGATCTGCTCTCCGAGATCCGCCTGCGTACCGAAGTGGGCGAGCGGGTGCTGGTCACTACCCTGACCAAGCGCATGGCCGAGGATCTCACCGAATATCTCGACGAGCATGGCGTGCGGGTGCGCTACCTGCACTCCGACATCGACACCGTGGAGCGGGTCGAGATCATCCGCGACCTGCGTCTGGGCAACTTCGACGTACTGGTGGGTATCAACCTGCTGCGTGAGGGGCTCGACATTCCCGAGGTATCGTTGGTGGCGATCCTCGATGCCGACAAGGAGGGCTTCCTGCGCAACGAGCGTTCGCTGATCCAGACCATCGGCCGCGCGGCACGCAACGCCAACGGCAAGGCGATCCTCTATGCCGACCGCATGACCGACTCCATGCGTCGTGCCATCGACGAGACCGAGCGGCGCCGCGCCAAGCAGATCGCCCACAACGAGAAGCACGGCATCACGCCGACTACCGTGACCCGCTCGGTGGCCGACATCATGGAGGCGGCTCAGGCGCCGGGGCGCAAGGGCAAGGGACGGCGCAGCGAGCGCAAGGTGGCCGAGGGCGCGGCGGTCTACGATCTCGGCGAACTCTCGCCGACCGATCTGGCCAAGGAGGTCTCGCGGGTCGAGGACGCCATGTTCGAAGCGGCCCAGAACCTGGAGTTCGAGGAGGCGGCCAGGCTGCGCGACCGGCTGCATGAGCTCAAGGAGCGGCAGCTGGCGCTGGGGTAGTCCGCCCGCTCGAGGCTTTCCGTCGACAGGGCTTGAGGGGGCGCTGTCCCCGGCGCTTCTCGCTGCGTTCCCGCTTTATTCTGAATCGGAGTAACGATGCCCGAAGGCCCTGAGATTCGCCGTGCCGCCGACCGCCTGCATGAGCAGCTTGCCGGCAGGCGGCTGGAGTCCGTGTGGTTTGCCTTCCCCGAACTGGCCGCCGAGGCCGAATCGCTGGTGGGGCGAGAGGTCACGGCGGTGGACAGCTGGGGCAAGGCATTGTTGACCCGCTTCGACGACGGTCGCGTGCTCTACAGTCACAACCAGCTCTACGGCGTATGGAAGCTCCACGACGCCGAGCGCGAACCCGATACCCAGCGCTCGCTGCGCGTGCGGCTGACGGCAGAAGGGCGCTCGGCCAGCCTCTACAGCGCCTCCGATGTCTCGCTGTGGCCGGCCGAGAGGCTCGCCGAGCATCCGTTTCTCTCCCGCCTTGGTCCCGACCTGCTGACCCACGGGGTCACGCCGGAGCAGGCCATGGCGCGTTTGAGCGAGCCGCGCTTCGTGCGCCGCCGGCTGGGCGGGCTGCTGCTCGATCAGGCGCCTTTCGCCGGCATCGGCAACTACCTGCGCTCCGAAATTCTGTTCTTCGCCGGGCTACCGCCCACGGCCCGAGTCGTCGACCTGGACGGTGAACGACTGGAAGGGCTGGCGCACACCATTCTCGCCGTGACCCGGCAGGCCTATGAACAGGCCGGCGTGACCAACCGCGCCGAGTGGGCGGCCGCTGCCAGGCGGCAGGGGGAAAGCCGGCGGCTCAGTCGCTTTGCCGTGTTCGAGCGCGACGGGCGGCCCTGCCACGCCTGCGGCACACCGGTCGAGCGGCTGATGGTCGCCTCGCGTCGGCTTTATCGCTGCCCGAGTTGTCAGCCTGATTGAACGGTTTACATCGCTAGCATTTATACCGTTATCTTCCTGTTCGGCGTCGTCGCAGACGGCGAGTGAAACCGCCCGGCCATGCCGCCTTGTCAGGCAGGCATGACCGGGCCGGTGGGGAGCCTCAGGCAACTGGGCGTCACTTCTTTCGTCTGAACAACGAGCGGCCCATCTGCTTGGCGGAGAGCTTGGCGCTGTGCAGGCCGCTGGAGTCGCCCTTGAGCATCGAGGCGAGGTAGCTCTTGGCCTGCTCGAACTCGATGTGCGGGGGCAGGGGGGCGATGTCGCTGTCGGTATAGGCGTTGATCACCACCGGGCGGTCGGCGGCGAGGGCCTCGTCCCACACTCGATCGATGTCGTCGGGCTCGCGCATGACCAAGCCCTTGAAGCCGAGCAGCTCGGCATACTGGTCGTAGCGGAACTCGGGCAGATCCTGAGAGGTGTCGAACTTGGGGTCGCCCTCCATCACGCGCTGCTCCCAGGTCACCTGGCTCAGGTCGTGGTTGTTGAGCACCAGCACGATGCAGCGGGGGTCTTGCCACTCCTGCCAGTACTTGGCAAGCGTGATAAGCGCGTTGTTGCCCAGCATCTGCATGGCGCCGTCGCCGACCAGCGCGATGGCGGGGCGGCTGGGGTGGCAGAACTTGGCGGCGATCAGATAGGGCACACCGTTGCCCATCGAGGCCAGCCCGCCGGAAACGGAGCCCAGCATGCCGCGGCGGATCTTCAGGTTGCGCGCATACCAGTTGGTCGCGCTGCCCACGTCGCAGGTGAGCATGACGTCGTCCGGCAGGCGCGGCGAGAGGCGCTGGAACACGAGCTGCGGGTTGATCGGTGTGGCCTCGGTGGCGGCACGCGCCTCGGTCTTCTCCCACCAGTCGTCGATCCAGCCCTGCACCTGCTTGCGCCACTTGCTGTTGCGTTTGCGCTTGAGGCGTTCGGCCAGCGCTGCCAGGGTGGCGCCGGCATCGCCATGCAGATTGACCTCGGTGGGGTAGCGCACGCCCAGGGCTTCCGGCACCACGTCGATCTGGATGGCACGGGCCTGCCCCGGCTCGGGCAAGAACTCCACGTAGGGGAAGCGCGTGCCCACCATCAGCAGGGTGTCGCACTCCCTCATCATGCGGTCGCTGGCCTCGGTGCCGAGCAGGCCGATGGAGCCGGTCACACCGGGCAGGTCGTCAGGCACCATGGTCTTGGCCAGTATCGCCTTGGCGATGCCTGCGCCGGTCAGGTCGGCCACGCGGATCAACTCGTCCACGGCATGTTTGACCCCGGCGCCGGCCAAAATGGCGACCTTCTTGCCGGACTTCAGAATCTCAGCGGCAGCGTCCAGGTCGGCACTTTCGGGCAACTGCTGGGGAAACTGGTAGCCGACGCCGGAGAATACCGCGCCATGCTCCCTGGGCGGGTCCTCCATGGGCAGGTCCTGCACGTCGTTGGGCAGGATCACACAGGTCACGGTGCGGCGGGCGATGGCGATGCGCATCGCCTGATCGATGACGTGGCGGGCCTGGGCCGGCTCGGTGACCATCTGCACGTATTCGCTGGCGACGTCCTTGAACAGCGCCATCAGGTCCAGCTCCTGCTGATAGTCGGTACCGAGGCTCTTGCGCGCCTGCTGGCCGACGATGGCCACGGTGGGCATATGATCCTTGCGCGCATCGTAGAGGCCGTTGAGCAGGTGTACCGCTCCGGGGCCGGAGGTGGCCACGCAGACCCCGACCTCGTCGCTGAACTTGGCATGTGCGCAGGCCATGAAGGCCGCCACTTCCTCGTGGCGGGGCTGGACGAGGCGGGGATTGCCATCGGCGCGGCGCAGGGCGGACATCACGCCATTGATGCCGTCGCCTGAGTAGCCGTACAGCCGCTCCACACCCCATTCGCGCAGGCGGGAGACGAGGAAATCGGACACGGTGGGTTGCATGATCGGCTCCTTGATCGTGACGCTTCGTTCCATGAGTCCATGACTGACTAACAGCTAGCGTAGAGGCGGTGGTCCAGGGCGACAAATCCATTCAAGATTTTATACCGTTATCTTGCTGTTCAAACACTAGGAAGGTTCGACCTTGGCGGCATGAACCTGTCGAGCAGGCCGCGATACGGTATAATTCGCCCCCGTTCGAACCCGCCGCTTCGCGCTTGCGAATCCAGAAGCGGGCATGCCGACACTGCCGAGGAGTTCCTTGCACATGACCGTGATCCGCCAGGACGATCTGATCCAGAGCGTCGCCGACGCCCTGCAGTACATCTCCTATTACCATCCCAAGGATTTCATCGACGCCATGGCGGCGGCGTACGAGCGGGAGGAGAACCCGGCGGCCAAGGACGCCATCGCCCAGATTCTGATCAACTCGCGCATGTGCGCCATGGGCCATCGTCCGATCTGTCAGGACACCGGCATCGTCACCGTGTTCGTGCATGTGGGCATGAACGTGCGCTGGGACGCCGAGATGAGCCTCGACGACATGATCAACGAAGGCGTACGCCGCGCCTACCAGCTGCCCGACAACGTGCTGCGCGCCTCGGTGCTGGCCGACCCGGACGGCGCCCGCAAGAACACCGGCGACAACACCCCGGCGATCATCCATCACAAGATCGTGTCCGGCGACAAGGTCGAGGTGCACGTGGCGGCGAAGGGCGGTGGCAGCGAGGCGAAGTCCAAGTTCGCCATGCTCAATCCCTCCGATAACGTGGTCGACTGGGTGCTCGAGCAGCTGCCCAAGATGGGTGCCGGCTGGTGTCCGCCCGGCATGCTCGGCATCGGTATCGGCGGTACCGCCGAGAAGGCCATGGAGATCGCCAAGGAGGCGCTGCTCGATCCCATCGACATCCAGGAACTGCAGGCTCGCGGCGCGTCCAACCGTGCCGAGGAGCTGCGTCTAGAGCTGTTCGACAAGGTCAACAAGAGCGGTATCGGCGCCCAGGGCCTGGGCGGTCTGACCACGGTGCTCGACATCAAGGTCAAGGACTACCCGACGCACGCCGCCAACAAGCCGGTGGCGATCATTCCCAACTGTGCCGCCACCCGTCATGCGCACTTCACCCTGGACGGCTCCGGCCCGGCGGCACTGCCGGTGCCCAAGCTGGAAGACTGGCCGGAGATCACCCGTGAGGCCGGCGACAACGTCAAGCGCGTGAACCTGGATACGGTCACGCCGGAAGAAGTGCTGACCTGGCAGCCGGGCGACACCCTGCTGCTCAACGGCAAGCTGCTCACCGGCCGCGATGCCGCGCACAAGTGCATGGTCGACATGATCGCCAAGGGCGAGTCGCTGCCGGTGGATCTCAAGGGCCGCTTCATCTACTACGTTGGCCCGGTGGATCCGGTTCGCGACGAGGTGGTCGGGCCGGCCGGTCCTACTACCGCCACGCGCATGGACAAGTTCACCCGTACCATGCTGGAAGAGACCGGTCTGCTGGGCATGGTAGGCAAGGCCGAGCGCGGTCCGGCCGCCATCGAGGCGATTCGCGACAACAAGGCGGTCTATCTGATGGCGGTAGGCGGCTCCGCCTACCTGGTGGCACAGGCGATCAAGAAGTCCCGCGTGGTGGGCTTCGCCGACCTGGGCATGGAAGCGATCTACGAGTTCGAGGTCGAAGACATGCCGGTCACCGTGGCGGTCGACAGCCAGGGTACCTCGGTACACCAGACCGGCCCCGCCAAGTGGAAGGAGATCATCGCCGAGCGCGCATGATGTCGGTACGAAATCTCTAGTTCCATAGGCAAACGGCCCCGCCAACTGGCGGGGCCGTTGTCGTCTAAGGTATGCTTCAGATTGCTGTTTTTACAGGGAGAGATCATGGCATCCTGGCTGTTCGGCCTGGCGATATTCATGGTACATCTGTTGGGCTTCGTCTCGGCGGTCCTGGCGCTGCTTTCCAGCCGCACCTCGCAGGGGGCCGTGGCCTGGATCATCTCTCTCGTCACCTTTCCCTACCTGGCGGTGCCGGCGTTTTGGATTTTCGGTCGGCCGCGTTTCTATGGCTACGTTTCCGCCCGCGGCGAGCGCGATACCGTACTGCGGCGAATTCTCGCCCGCTATCGGGAGCGGCTGGAGCCGTTCCTGGCTTATACCCGCGATCCCGATATCCGCGCCGTGGAGCAGCTGGCGATGATGCCGTTGACAAGCGGCAATCAGGCCGAGCTGCTGATCGACGGCAAGGCCACGTTCGACAGTCTGTTCGCCGGCATCGATTCCGCTCGCGACTACGTGCTGATCCAGTTCTTCATCGTACGCAACGATGCGCTGGGGCGCCGGCTCAAGGAGCACATGCTGCGCGCCGCGCAGCGAGGGGTTCGGGTCTATTTCCTGTTTGACGAGATCGGCAGTCGCAAGCTTGCCGAAGGCTACCTGCATGAGCTGAGGGAGGGGGGCGTGGAGGTCAGCGCGTTCCGCTCCTCACGGGGCTTCAAGCATCGCTTCCAGCTCAATTTCCGCAACCACCGCAAGATCCTCGTCGTCGACGGCTACGAGGGTTGGCTCGGTGGCTTCAACGTCGGGGTGGAGTACCTGGGTCAGCATCCACGGCACGGCCCCTGGCGCGATACCCATCTCAAACTCACCGGCCCTAGCGTGCTGGGGCTGCAGGAGGCGTTCTGGGAGGATTGGCACTGGGCCACGGGGGCGGTACTCAACCTGAGCTGGGAGCCGCACGTCACCTGCGAGGAGTGCCACAACGTGGTGATCGTGCCCTCGGGGCCTGCCGACCGTCAGGAGACGGCCAGTCTGCTGGTGCAGCATGCCATCCACAGCGCCCATGAGAGGCTGTGGGTCACGAGCCCCTATTTCGTTCCCGATCAGGGCGTGCAGGATGCCCTGCGGCTTGCCGCCATGCGCGGCGTCGACGTGCGCATCATGATGCCCGAGCATCCCGATCATCTGCTCATTTACCTCTCGGCCTTTTCGTTCCTGCCCGATATGGTGCGGGCTGGGGTCAAGGTGTATCGCTATCAGCCGGGCTTTCTGCACCAAAAGGTAATTCTCATCGACGACAGCGCGGCATCGGTGGGTACGGTGAATCTCGACAACCGCTCGTTTCGCCTGAATTTCGAGATCACCGCCTTCATTCCCGACCGGCGTTTTGCCGCCCAGGTGCGCCTGATGCTGGAGCGCGACTTCGCCGATTGCCGCCGCATCGGCTACGACGAGCTGCAGAATCGCCCCCTGTGGAGCAAGCTCGTCTCGCGGGCGGCCTATCTCACGGCGCCCATTCAGTAGCGCTGCGATAGTCGTGCTGGGCGCGGCCGAAGTCGCTTGGGTTAAGTAGGCAGCTGGGGTAAATTAGGCAACGCCTAACATTCTCTCATTTCTGAGTTTTTGTGCAGGGCACCCAACTTGATTTGCGATTGCTGTGAGCGGGAGTCCCGGTGAACCTCGAGACAAAATGGCTGGAAGATTTCGTGGCCTTGGCCAACACCCGCAGCTTCTCCGCCTCCGCCCGGCAGCGCCATGTCACCCAGCCGGCCTTCAGCCGCCGGATTCGATCCCTGGAGCAGGCCGTGGGTGTGACCCTCGTCGACCGCTCCACCACGCCCATCAACCTGACGCCGGAAGGGCAGCTGTTCCTGGTCACGGCGCGCAATCTGGTGGAGCAGCTCAACGAGTGCCTAGGGCATCTGCGCGGCGTTTCCATGGCGCGCGAGGCGCTGGACATCGTCGCCGCCCACTCCCTGGCACTGAGCTTCTATCCCGAGTGGATCTCGCGGCTGCAGGAAGGGCTGGGTGAGCTGCCCACGCGCCTCGTGGCCATGAACGTAGGCGAGGCGATTCACGTGCTGCGTGAGGGCAACTGCGATCTGATGCTGGCCTACCACGACCCGTACGCGACGATGCAGCTCGATGCGGAGGTGTTTCCCTCGTTCTCCATCGGCCAGGTCAAGATGCTGCCCATCAGTCTCCCCGATGCCAAGGGGCGGCCGCGCTTCAGCCTCGAAAGCAAGGAGACGATCCCCTATCTGGCCTATACCCAGGGTGCTTTCCTGGGGCGCAGCGTGCGCATGCTGCTCAAGAACGATCCACTGCGCCTGCGCCTGCGCACCGTCTACGAAACCGCCATGGCGGAAGGGCTCAAGGGCATGGTGCTGCAAGGGGTGGGGCTGGCCTGGATTCCCGACTTCTGCGTGCGCGAAGAGCTCAAGAGCGGCAAGCTAGTACGCGCCGGCGGCGAACAGTGGGACGTGCCGCTGGAGATCCGTCTCTACCGCTGCTCGTTGGTGCACAAGCCGGGGGTCGAGAAGCTGTGGCGGCAGATGATGAAGCTTCCCCGCGACTTCTTGCAGGCTTAGATCCCGCCGAAATCGGCCGGCAGGCCGAGAAAATTCTGGATGATGAAGAAGTGATCCTCGAACAGGCTGTCCGGTTCGAGTTCGGCCAGCGGTACCCAGCGGGCGTGGTCGCCGCCCTTGACTGGCTTGAGCTGGGGAAGCTGCTGGTCGGGGCGCAGGGCGAAGTAGAAGGCTTCGGCCAGGGTGCGGCCACGCCAGCTGCGGTGGGGTTCGTCGAACAGTCGCTGGCCGCGCAGCGAGCCCTTGAGTACCGGCTCTGGCACCTTGAGTCTGACCCGTTCGCGCAGCTCGCGCAGGCAGGCGTCGAGCAGGCGCTCGTGAGGGTTGATGAAGCCGCCGGGCAGCGCCAGCAGCCCTTTCCCCGGGGCCGCGGTACGCCGCACCAGCAGCACGTGACCCGACTGCACCACCACGGCGTTCACCGTGACGAAGATAGGGGGGTAGGGGGCGTTGGCCCAGGCCTGGCGATACTGCTCCAGCAGTTTCTGCTCCTCCATCAGCTGCAGGTGTGCCTCTTCGCCGGCGAAATCCCGTAGCGCCTCGCAGACGCCGGGCGGCAAGTCATGGGTGGCGCCGGTGCTGAGGTAATCCTCGGTGGAGGAGGGGGAACGGAACAATCGCTCGCGGATCTGGCTGGCCGAAATGCCTTCGACCAGCGGCACGCTGACCGATTCCCACTGGGGAAACAGCGAAAGATAGTAGCTCGACTGGCCGCGACTGGCGCCGATCAGGCCGATGCGTGGCAGGCGGGCGTGATGGTGGCCTGCTATGTCGCGCACCTTACGCTGTACGTCACGCACCCAGACGTCGTCGTTGTAGAGTGCATCCAGCAGCGGCACGATCTCGAGGCGCGCATTTTCCTCTTCGTCGAAACAGCTACGCAGCAGCGCCTGACGCTCGTCGAAGCGCCAGGGGTTGCGCAGCGAGCGCGCCTGCCAGGCCGACCCCACCAGGACGATCACTTGTCTCGCATGGCGCAGGGCCTCGTTGATTACCGCCAGATGTCCCAGGTGCGGCGGCTGAAAACGTCCGATGAATACGAGGCAGTCGAATTCGTGATCGGTATCGCTCATCGCGCTTCCTTGGCTGGTGGTTGGGCGCACCATTATGGGCGCGGGTGGCCTGGGGCTGCAACGCGGGGCCATGTGCCGACAGACGGCTTGCAGTAGCGTATGCTGAAATGACGGCCAAAGACGAAGGAGGCGTCGTGCACAGGTTTTCGATCCGGTTCTGGTGGAATACCGTTCAGCAAGCGATTTCTCTATGGCTGGAGCGCAATGCCTTCAGCTATGCCGGCTCGCTGGCTTTCTACACGCTCTTCTCGCTTGCGCCTACGGTCATCATTGCCGTAGCCGTGATCGGCATCGTCTTCGGTGAGGATGCCGCTCAAGGGCAGATCGTCGCACAGCTGCAGGGCACTCTGGGCGAGGAGGCAGCGAGGGCGGTGGAGCAGGCGGTGGCAGCGTCGCGCATCGAGCAGGCGGGTATCCTGCCGACGTTGCTGGGTGTCGGTGGCCTACTGGTGGGGGCGACTACGGTCTTCGCCCAGATGCAGTTCTCGCTCAATACCATCTGGGGCGTGACGGCCAAGCCCAGCCGCAACAGCGTGCTCATATTTCTCAAGCAGCGCCTGCTATCGCTCGCCGTGGTACTGGCGATCGGCTTCATCCTGCTGGTGTCGCTGCTGGTGGGGATCATGATTCGTGCCATGCTGCAGGCGGTGGGCGATGCCATGCCGCTGCTCGGCGCTCTGACGGCCGGCGCCGAGTTCCTGGTTGCCATGGCCGTGATCACGGCGCTGTTCGCTACCATCTTCAAGGTTCTGCCCGACGTGGTGCTGAGCTGGCGGGACGTGCTGCTGGGGGCCGTGGTCACCGCTTTGCTGTTCGCCATCGGGCGCAGTGCGATCGCCTCCTACCTGGCCTATACCGCGACCGCCTCGACCTACGGCGCCGCCGGCTCGGTGGTCATGATCCTGCTGTGGGTCTATTACTCATCCCTCATTCTTCTGTTCGGAGCGGCGTTCACTCGCAGCTATCTGCTGGCCAGAGGGCGCGAGGTGGTACCGCGCAACAGCGCCGTTCTCGTCAAGCGTGAGCTGGTGATGGATTGACGAACGGGCCGCGAGCGGTGACAGGCCGGGCGGATGCGCCGCCCGGCCCTGGCCGTACATAGCCTCAGTCGGCGAGGCGCTCGCGTGCCAGTTGATCCGCCACGGCGGCGGGGCTCTTGTCCTCGCTCTGCGCCCGGCCGAGAATCTCGTCCACCGTCTCGGCGATTCGCTCCACGTGGCGCATGACTGAGTCGCGGTTGTAGCGCTGGTGGCGCTGGGCCTCGACTTCGATGACGCCGCCGGCGTTGGCCACGTAATCGGGCGTGTAGAGAATGCCGCGGGCCTGCAATCGTCCGGCAACTGCCGCCGTCGCCAGCTGGTTGTTGGCTGCGCCGCAAATCACCTTGGCCTTGAGGCGCTCGGCTACCTCGTCGGTCAGTACCGCCCCGAGGGCGCAGGGGGCGAAGACGTCCACGTCGGCATCGAAAATGGCATCGGGCGTGACGCTCTCGGCACTCAGTTCGCTGACCAGCATGCCGAGGTTGTCGCGGTCGACATCGGTCAGTACCAGCTTGGCGCCGGCTTCGTGCAGCTCGCGGGCAAGGTGGGCGCCGACGTGACCGACCCCCTGGATGGCGACGCGCAGTCCTTGCAGGTCGCTGCGGCCGAGGCGATGGCGTACGGCACTCTTGAGCGCGCAGAAAACGCCGTGGGCGGTGAAGGGCGAGGGGTCGCCCGAGTTGCCGTCGTGGCCCAGCCCGCTGACATGTGACGTCTCCTGACGAATCAGGCGCATGTCCTCCTCGCCGCTGCCGGAGTCCTCGGCGGTGATGTATCGGCCGCCCAGCGATTCCACCAGCCGGCCCATGGCGCACAGCATGGCGGGGGTCTTGTCGCGCCGCGGGTCGGCGATGATCACGGCCTTGCCGCCGCCCAGGGGCAGGTCGGCCAGGGCCGACTTGTAGGTCATGCCACGGGAGAGACGCAGCACGTCGGTCAGAGCGTCCGCTTCGCTGGCGTAGGGGTAGATGCGCAGGCCGCCCAGGGCAGGGCCGCGGCGCGTGTCGTGGATGGCGATGATGGCGCGCAGGCCGCTGGCCTCATCGCCGCCGAAGACGATCTGCTGGTGATGGTCGAACTCGGGGTGGTCGAAGATCTGCATGGCGATATCTCCCTTGTGAGGATGCGTTGTTGTGATGTGGAGCGCAGTGGTTGGCACTGCTTCCGTTGGGCGGTCGTTGCTTGTGGCGTGACCGCATCCTTAGTATCAAGGTTAGAGCATCCGTGCGCACCCATTTCAGTCAATGAGGAGACGAAAATGAGCAAACGCTGTGTGAAGGCGCTGGTGGCCGGCAAGGTACAGGGAGTGTGGTACCGCCGTGCGGTTCAGGAGCAGGCGTTGCAGCACGGATTGACCGGCTACGCCAAGAATCTCCCTGATGGGCAGGTCGAGGTGCTGCTGTGCGGTAATGGCGAGGCGGTCAACCAGGTGTCAGCGTGGCTGTGGCAGGGGCCGCCCAATGCCCGGGTCACGCACGTCGAGCTGGAAGCGCTGGAGTGCCATGACCCGGACAACTTCGTCTGCCTGTGACCCGTGGAAGCTCTTAGCTTAGGGTGTCGGCTATCCACTCCACCACGGCTTCACCGTCCACTTCGAGGCATACTTCCACCAGGGGCGTCTGCGACCAGCGCTCCTGGATGAAGCCGCGCCCTTCGGGGGCGAACAGGGTCTGACCCTCGGCCAGACCTTCGGTGACGACCGCCAGATGCCCCGGGGCGGTGGTGAACAGCTCAGGGCGCAGCAGCCAGGCCAGCGCGCAGCTGTCGTGGGGGCAGCAGCCGTCGATGCCGAGGAACTCGCGATAGAAGTCGCGATAGAAGGCGTAGCTGCCGGCCAGCACCTTGCCCAGCTCGCCCTGTCCCGCCTCGATGCGCTGCATGTGGGCCGGCGTCAGCACGCAACGGTGGGTCACGTCGAGCCCTACCAGAGTCAGCGGCCAGCCGGCGGTGAGCACGCGTTGGGCGGCGTGGGGGTCGTTGAACATGTTGGCTTCGGCCACCGGCGTGACGTTGCCGCCCTCGCGGACCGAGCCCCCCATGATCACCACCCGCTTGACCTTCTCGGTGAGCGCCGGGTCGAGCTGCAAGGCGGCAGCCAGGTTGCCCACCGGCCCGACCGCGACCAGGGTGACTTCGCCGGGACGCTCGTTGACGGTGTCGACGATGAACTGCGCGGCGCTGCGGGCATCCTTCTTGCCCTTCACCTCGGGCAGTTCGATGTTGCCCAGACCGTTGGCGCCGTGGATATGGGCCGGCGCGGGATGACGCGGCTTGACCATGGGGCCGGCAGCGCCCTGGGCGACGGGTACGTCGCCGCGCCCGGCCAGTTCGCACAGCAGCAGGCCATTATGGGTGGCGGTCTCGATGTCGACGTTGCCGTAGGTGGTGGTCAAGCCGAGCAGCTCGATGTCGGGATGACGTAGGGCGATGGCGATGGCCTGGGCGTCGTCGACGCCGGGGTCGGTATCGAAGATGATCGGGTGCGACACGTTGCCTCCTTGTGGGTGTCAGGCGCTCTGTGAGCCGGTGAGATATCGCTCGACCTCGTCGCGCGATGGAATGCTGTCGGCGGCACCGGGCTGCTGCACGCCGAGTGCGGCAGCGTGGGCGGCCAGCGCCAGGCAGTCGGGTACGCTGCGCTGCTCCTGCAGGGCCGCCATGAAATAGCCGATGAAGGTGTCGCCGGCGCCGGTGGTGTCCACCGGCTCGACCGGCAGGGCGGGCTGGAAGTGGCGCTCGTCGCCCGCCTGGTACCAGGCGCCCTCGCTGCCCAGGGTCAACACCGTTGCCGTCTGCGGCAGCCGCTTCTGCAGGCCCTGAAGCAGGGCTTGGGCATCGCTGGTCTCGGGCAGGCCGGCCAGCCAGGCCGCCTCGCCGCGATTGACAAACAGCAGTTGGCAGGCGTCGAGGGGCAGCTCCAGCACCGTGTCGGACATCGGTGCGGGATTGAAGGCAACGGCCAGATCCTGCCTGCGCGCGCATTCGAGCAGCTCGGTCAGGGCGTTGCACTCATTCTGCACCAGCAGCCAATCGCCGGGCTTGGCCGCTTCGCACAGGGCGTCGCGATGCCGACGCGTGAAGCCGTGGTTGGCGCCGGGAAACAGGATGATGGCGTTCTCGCCGCGATCGTCGACCTGGATGATGGCGTGTCCGCTGGGTTCGTCCACCAGCTCCACGTGGGTGACGTCGACCCCGGCGCGGGCCAGACGGTCCCGAGCCCAGGCGTCCTGGCGGCCCAGGCGGCCCCAATGACACACCTGGCCACCGGCCAGCGCCATGGCCAGCGACTGGTTGGCCCCTTTGCCGCCGAGGCCGAGGTGATAGCTACGGCTGGCCAGCGTCTCGCCGGGATGGACCAGGTGCGGCACGCGATAGAAGTGATCGAGATTGATCGAGCCCAGGTTGTGAAGCATGGAGTTGTGCAGCATGGTCATGCTCCGTCCCGCTGGGCCTTCCAGCGGCGCAGATTCTCACCGGTGAGCGTCACGATGCGCTGGCGGGCTTCCGGGGTGATCCAGGCATTGTGCGGCGTGACGATCAGGTTGAGCGGCTCGGCCAGGGCATCGAGCAGCGGGTGGCCGTTCCGCGGCGGCTCCGCCGGAAGCACGTCGACACCGAGGCCGCCCAGCCGGCCTTCACGCAGTGCGGCAAGCGCCGCTTCTTCGTCGATGATGCCGCCGCGAGCGCAGTTGACCAGCAGGGCATCGGGCTTCAGCGTGGCGATCAGGGCAGCGTCGACCAGGTGTCGCGTGGCGTCGGTGAGCGGGCAGTGCAGGCTGATGACGTCGGCCTCGGGGGCGAGTTCGGTGATCCCGGGGCGGGTATCGTTGCCCTCGTTACCGGGGCGGGCGGCAAAACTGACGCGCATGCCGAAGGCTTCGCCGAGCGCCGCCACGCGGCTACCCAGTTCGCCCTGGCCGACGATGACCAGGTGCTTGCCTTCGAGCTGCAGGGTGCCGTGGTCCATCAGGCAGAAGAAGGGGCTTTCGTTCCAGCGTCCAGTCGCCACGTCGCGCTGATAGAGCGGTAGCCGGTTGGCCAGCGCCAGGATCAGCATCAGGCTGTGCTGGGCCACGCTGGCAGTGCCGTAGGCCGTGACGTTGCGCACGGCGATGCCGAGCCGCTCGGCGCTGGTCATGTCGATGTTGTTGGTACCGGTGGCCAGCACGCAGATCAGCTTGAGTTCCGGCAGGGCCTCGAGGGTGGCGGCATCGAGCACCACCTTGTTGACGATGGCCACCTGGGCGCCGGTCAGGCGCTGGCGGCTCTGCTCGGTGGTGCTTGCCTCATGGACCTCCAGCGTCTCCACCTGGTCGCGGATGGCGGAGAGGTCGATGTCGGGACCCAGGCTGGCGGCATCGAGTATCACGGCTTTCATGCTGAATTCCTTGTGTTGGTTCGCCGCGGCAGGGCTGGGACACGCCTTGCCAGGCACGTTATACTATCGGGCTTTCACGGCAGGCTTGGAATGTGCACCGCTCGACCCTATATCGCCGTTGGTTGCGCGCTGTCGAATCAGGAGTGAATTGAACCATGCCCATCTATGAATATCAGTGCAAGGCCTGCGGCCATCGTCTGGAGAAGCTCCAGAAGCTCAGCGCCGCCCCTCTGACCGACTGTCCTGCCTGTGAAGCACCGGCGCTTTCCCGCCTGGTTTCCGCGGCAGGCTTCCGTCTGGCCGGCGGCGGCTGGTACGAAACCGACTTCAAGTCCGGCAGCAAGAAAAATCTGGCCGGCGACTCCGCTGGCGGCGGCGGAGAGAGCAAAGAAAGCAAGGCGCCGGCCAAGGACGGCGCCGCGGCCTGACCGCGACCGACCCTTCAATCGATAACGTTACGAAACAGGATACGACATGCGCAGCCATTATTGCGGCCAGCTCAACGAGACCATGGTGGACCAGACGGTCACCCTGTGCGGCTGGGTTCACCGCCGCCGTGACCACGGGGGCGTGATCTTCCTCGACATGCGCGATCGCGACGGCATCGCCCAGGTCGTGGTCGACCCCGATACCGCCGAGGCCTTCGCCACTGCCGACCGTGCTCGCAGCGAGTACGTGCTGCGCATTTCCGGCCGCGTGCGTCTGCGCCCCGAGGGTACCCAGAACCCCAAGATGCCCACCGGCATGATCGAGGTGCTGGCCAAGGAGGTCGAAGTGCTGAACACGGCGGCCACGCCGCCGTTCCAGCTCGACGAACACGGCAAGGTCGGCGAGGAGGTGCGTCTCAAGCACCGTTACATCGACCTGCGCCGCCCGGAGATGATCGAGAAGCTGCGCCTGCGTTCGCGCATCTCGCATCACGTACGCGCCTTCCTCGAGGGGCAGGGCTTCCTCGACATCGAGACGCCGATCCTGACCCGTGCCACGCCCGAGGGCGCCCGCGACTATCTGGTGCCGAGCCGCACCCACCCGGGCAGCTTCTTCGCGCTGCCGCAGTCGCCGCAGCTGTTCAAGCAGCTGCTGATGGTGGCCGGCTTCGACCGCTACTACCAGATCGCCAAGTGCTTCCGCGACGAGGACCTGCGCGCCGACCGTCAGCCGGAGTTCACCCAGATCGATATCGAGGCTTCCTTCGTTGAGGAGAGCGATATCATGGGCGTGACCGAGGCCATGATCCGCGAGCTGTTCCAGGACGTACTCGACGTGGAGCTGCCCGAGTTCCCGCGCATGAGCTGGGCCGAGGCCATGGATCGCTATGGCTCGGACAAACCCGACCTGCGCATTCCGCTGATGCTGGTCGACGTCGACGACCTGATGAAGCAAGTCGACTTCCAGGTCTTCTCCGGCCCGGCCAACGCTGCCGACGGCCGCGTCGCGGCGCTCAAGGTGCCGGGCGGGGCCAGCATGTCGCGCAAGGTGATCGACGACTACACCAAGTTCGTCGGCATCTACGGCGCCAAGGGCCTGGCCTGGATCAAGGTCAACGAGCGTGCCAAGGGTATCGAGGGGCTGCAGTCGCCGATCGTCAAGTTCATGGAGAACGTGATCGAGGAGCTGCTCGACCGCGTGGGCGCGGCAGACGGCGACATCGTCTTCTTCGGCGCCGACAAGGCCAAGGTCGTCAACGAGGCGCTGGGTGCGCTGCGGGTCAAGCTGGGCGAGGACCTCAATCTCTACACCCGCCCCTGGGCACCGCTGTGGGTGGTCGACTTCCCCATGTTCGAAGCCGACGACGCCGGTCGCCTGAGCCCGCTGCACCACCCGTTCACCTCGCCCTCGTGCAGCCCCGAGGAGCTCAAGGCCAACCCGGCGGGCGCGCTCTCGCGGGCCTACGACATGGTGCTCAACGGCACCGAGCTGGGTGGCGGCTCGATCCGTATCCACGACCAGCAGATGCAGAGCACCGTGTTCGAGATCCTCGGCATCGGCGAAGAGGAGGCCCGCGAGAAGTTCGGCTTCCTGCTCGACGCCCTGCACTACGGTGCGCCGCCCCACGGTGGCCTGGCCTTCGGCCTCGACCGTCTGGTGATGCTGATGGCGGGTTCGCGCACCATTCGTGAAGTGATCGCCTTCCCCAAGACCCAGAGTGCGGGCTGTCTGATGACCGACGCGCCGGGCGAGGTGAGCGGCGATCAGCTGCGCGAACTCAACATTCGTCTGCGCCAAAAGGCCAAGGCGGAAGGGCAGGAGTGAGTACGCCAGCCTGCTATGCGATGAACGAGACCGGCGCCCATGTGGCGCCGGTTTCGCGATGCTGCCAGAGTGGCCGTGCCATGGGCGTGCGCAGCGCCCACGTGAGGGAGAACGTGTCGTGCTGATTCTCGGTATCGATCCCGGCTCGCGTACCACCGGCTATGGCGTGCTCGACGTCACTACGCCCAAGCCGCGCTACGTCGCCAGCGGTTGTATCCGTTTGCAGGACGTCGAGCTGCCTCAGCGTCTGGCGCGCATCTACGCCGGCATTGCCGAGCTGATCGGCGAGTATCGCCCCGGGGAGCTGGCCATCGAACAGGTGTTCATGGCCAAGAACCCCGATTCCGCCCTGAAGCTGGGCCAGGCGCGCGGTGCGGCCATCGTCTGCGCCGCCAATCACGGTCTGGCCGTACATGAATACGGGCCGCGTCAGATCAAGCAGGCGGTGACCGGCAGCGGGGCGGCGACCAAGGCCCAGATCCAGCACATGGTGGTGGCGGTGCTGGGGCTCGACGGTACGCCACAGGCCGATGCCGCCGACGCGTTGGCCATCGCGCTGACCCATGCTCATGCCCGGCTGGGTCTGGTCACACAGGGTAGCTTCGGCGGCCATAGGACGCGTCGACGCGGCAGCTCCTGGCGCGACTTCCAGCCTTGAAAGCGCATTGACGCTTTAGGCAAAATAATTTTCGAACACCGTTTGTAGTGGGCTGGTCAGCCGCTTGAGCGACCAGTATAGTGGCGCCAGGAAGGCCGTGCGCCTTGGACGTATTCGCATCGGGAAACAATGCCGAATGATAGGACGCTTGCGTGGCACTCTGCTCGAGAAACAACCGCCCTGGCTGGTCGTGGACGTGGCAGGGGTCGGCTATGAGCTAGAGGCTTCGATGACCACGCTGGTGGCGTTGCCCGGGGTGGGAGAAGCGGTGTCGCTCTATACGCATCTTACCGTGCGTGAAGACGCCCACCTGCTGTTCGGTTTTGCCCGTGAGCAGGAGCGGGCGCTGTTTCGTGCCCTGATCAAGGTCAACGGTATCGGCCCCAAGCTGGCCCTGGCGATCCTGTCCGGCATGGACGAGACGGCGTTTATCCGCTGCGTGATGGAGGATGACGTCAAGAGCCTGACGCGCCTGCCCGGGGTGGGTAAGAAGACTGCCGAGCGCCTGATCATCGAGATGCGCGACCGCTTCCCGCACTGGGAGCAGAGCGCTACCGCCGATCCGTCTGGCATCGCCACGCTGCCCAGCGGCCAGCGCGAACGCCAGGATCCGCTGGCCGATGCCGAAGCGGCGCTGGTCAGCCTGGGTTACAAGCCGACCGAGGCCGCGAAGATGCTGTCCGGGCTGGAAGAGGGCTTGTCGACCGAAGCCCTGATCAAGGCGGCCTTGACCAAGCGGATGGCCGGGTAGGGCGCGCATGGCGGGCCTCGACTCGATAGAATCCAACAGTCGTTCGATCGGAGACAGGGACTTTCGTCCTGAACTTTTCATGAGCGCCGCGAGTGTTCGACATGATGCAGAATGATCGCTTGATCGCCGCCGAGGAGCGCGAGGGTGAGAGTCGCGTCGATCACGCGATCCGCCCCAAGACGCTGGCCGAGTACATCGGCCAGCCCCGCGTGCGTGAGCAGTTGGAAATCTTCATCAGCGCCGCTCGTGGACGTGACGAGAGCCTCGATCACACGCTGGTGTTCGGCCCGCCCGGTCTTGGCAAGACCACGCTCGCCAACATCATCGCCGCCGAGATGGGCGTGGGGCTGAAGTCCACCTCCGGCCCGGTGCTGGAGCGTGCCGGCGACCTGGCCGCCATGCTCACCAACCTGCAGCCCGGCGACGTGCTGTTCATCGACGAGATCCACCGTCTTTCTCCCGTGGTGGAGGAGATCCTCTATCCCGCCATGGAGGACTTCCAGCTCGATATCGTCATCGGTGAGGGGCCGGCGGCACGCTCCATCAAGCTCGATCTGCCGCCGTTCACGCTGGTGGGTGCCACCACCCGGGCGGGACTGCTCACTTCACCGCTGCGCGACCGCTTCGGTATCGTCCAGCGTCTGGAGTTCTACGACATCGAGGAGCTCACCGAGATCGTCACCCGCTCGGCCAGGCTGCTCGGGGTCGAGGCGGACCGTGAGGGTGCCCGCGAAGTGGCACGCCGCTCGCGCGGAACGCCGCGGATCGCCAACCGCCTGCTGCGCCGGGTGCGTGATTTCGCCCAGGTGCGCGGCAACGGTCGGGTGGACGCGGCCATCGCCGATCAGGCGCTGAACATGCTGCACGTGGACCATCATGGCCTCGACCACATGGATCGCCGCCTGCTGCTGGCGATGATCGAGAAGTTCGACGGCGGGCCGGTGGGCATCGACTCGCTGGCGGCGGCGATCGGCGAAGAGCGCGACACCATCGAGGACGTGATCGAGCCCTACCTGATCCAGCAGGGGCTGATGATGCGTACCGCCCGGGGCCGGGTGGTGACGCGCCAGGCCTGGCAGCACTTCGAGCTGGTACCCCACGAGCAGGCGCTGGATGCCAGCGGTGAGGTGCGTCCGTGAGTGAATTTCGTTTGCCGCTGCGTGTTTACATCGAGGATACCGATGCCGGCGGCATCGTCTACTACGTCAACTACTTCAAATATATGGAGCGGGCCCGCAGTGAATGGCTGCGCCGGCACGGCTTCACTCAGCGCGAGCTGCTCGATGCCGGCGTGCAGCTGGTCGTGCACCGCCTGGAGTGCCGCTATGCCAAGCCCGCCCGGCTCGACGACGAGCTCTGCGTCACCGCGGCCGTCGAATCGAGCGGACGCTGTCGGCTGAGTTTCACTCAGACGGTGCAGCGTGATGGGGAACCCTTATGCGAAGCGCGTGTCGACATCGCCTGTCTGGATGCCGAACGCCTCAAACCCAGACCCTGGCCGCCGGCACTCGCCGCGGTTCTCAATGCTTGAATGCAAGATCAGCGAGGATGCCCGTGAACGACTCTATGTCAATACCCCACCTGATCATGAGCGCCAGCACTGTGGTGCAGCTGGTCATGCTGATCCTGGTGCTAGGCTCGATACTCTCGTGGGTGGTGATTTTCCAGCGTACTTTCGTGATGCGCCGAGCCCGCGCGGCGCACCAGACCTTCGAGGAGCGCTTCTGGTCGGGTGTCGATCTCAACGAACTCTATCGTGAAACGCCGTCGGAGCAGGAAACCCAGGGCGCCGAGCATGTCTTTCGCGCCGGGTTTCGCGAATTCAACCGGCTGATGGCCAAGACCAAGAGCGCCGATGCCATCCTCGACGGCGTTCAGCGCAGCATGCGCGTGGCCTGGTCGCGGGAGGAGGAGCGCCTGACCCTGCATCTGGTGTTCCTTGCCACCGTGGCGTCGGCGAGCCCCTATATCGGCCTGTTCGGTACGGTGTGGGGCATCATGGGTTCGTTCCAGGCGCTCTCCATGGCCCAGCAGGCCACGCTGGCTACCGTTGCGCCGTGGATTGCCGAGGCCCTGATCGCCACCGCCATGGGGCTGTTCGCGGCCATCCCCGCCGTTATCTTCTACAACCGCCTGTCGTCCGAGTCCGACCGGCTGCTGGGCAAGTACGAGGACTTCGCTGAGGAGTTCCACTCCATCCTGCACCGCAATCTGCAGGGTCGCAGCGAAGCCGGCGCCGCCTGAGGGAGTCGCGACATGCATGGTCCTTTCAATCGTGGCGGCCGCCGCAAGCCGATGGGGGAGATCAACGTCGTCCCCTTCATCGACGTCATGCTGGTTCTGCTGGTCATCTTCATGATCACGGCGCCGATGCTGACCCAGGGCGTTCAGATCGAATTGCCCCAGGTCACCTCCGAGCCCATCGACTCTCAGGAAGATCGCGATCCCATCATCGTATCGGTGGATCGAGAGGGCGCGTATTACCTGTCGGTCGGTGGTGAAGAGATGGCCGTGGATCTGGAGGAGCTCGGCGACCGGGTGCTGATCCTGCTCGATCAACAGCCTGGCACGCCAGTCATGGTGCGCGGCGATCGTTTCGTGCCCTACGGTGAGGTCGTGACCCTGATGAGTACGCTGCAGGTTTCGGGCGTGACCAACGTCGGGCTGATTTCCGAGCCGCCGCCGCGTGATTAAGCGCTTCTTGACCAGGACACTAGGAGACGTGATGGCCCGAGGTCAGCGCGGCCCTTCGCGCAGCTATGACAAGCCGGTCGGCTATGGCGTGCCCACTCTGCTGGCTATCGGCCTGCACGTGCTGGTCGTGGTGCTGAGTCTGGTCACCCTGCCGCAGCGTCAGCCGGCCGATCCAGAGTCGACCTCCATCGTGCAGGCGACGCTGGTCAGCACCGAGACCACCACCGACCAGGCCCAGCGCGCCGAGGAGGCGCGGGCTCGCGCTGCGGCGCGGCAGGCGGAAGAGGAGGCGCGCCAGGAAGAAGAAGCGCGTCAGGCCGAGGCCGAGGAACAGGCGCGCGCCGAAGCCGAGCGTCAGGCCGCCGAAGAGCGTGCCCGTGAAGCCGAGCAGCAGCAGGCGGCGCGTGAGGAAGAAGCACGCCGGTTGCAGGAGGCCAGACAGGAAGCCGAGGCCGAAGCGCAGCGTCGAGCCGAGGAAGCCGAGCGTCAGGCCCGGCTGCGCGAGGAGCAGGAGGCGGAGCGTCAGCGTCAACAGGAAGCCGCGGCGGAAGCCGAGCGTCAGCGCCAGCAGGAGGCTCAGCAGCGCGCCGAAGAGGAGGCGCGACGTCAGCAGGAAGCCGAAGCCCAGCGCCAGCGCGAAGCCGAGGAGCAGCGTCGCCGCGAGGAGGAGGCCCAGCGTCAGCGTGAAGCCGAAGAGCAGCGCCGTCGCGAGGAGGAGGCCCAGCGTCAGCGCGAAGCCGAGGAGCAGCGCCGTCGCGAGGAGGAGGCCCAGCGTCAGCGCGAAGCCGAGGAGCAGCGTCGCCGCGAGGAGGAAGCCCAGCGTCAGCGCGAGGCCGAGGAGCAGCGCCGCCGAGAAGAGGAAGCTCGACGTCAGCGCGAAGCCGAGGAGCAGCGCCGCCGCGAAGAGGAAGCCCGGCGTGCGGCCGAAGCCGCCAGTCAGGGGCTCGATCGCGCCATCGAGGGTGAGTCGGATGCCGTAGCCAACGCCCGGCAGGCGCAGGAAGCTGCCAATAGCTTCATCAATCTGGTGCGCCGCGCCGTGGAACAGGCATGGGTGATTCCCCCTGGAGCCGGCGGTGGGCTTGCGGCCACGGTTCAGGTCCAGTTGGGTCCCTCGGGGGAGCTTTTTGGCGCTACCATTACTCAAAGTAGCGGAGATAGCAGTTTCGATCGTTCCGCCCTACAGGCTGTGGAAGCCGCCGCACCCTTTGGCGAACTGCGCCAATTGCCGCCGGCGGCACAACGTGACTTCCGCCAGTTCAATCTGCGTTTCACACCGGGAGATGTACGCTGATGAAAGCCCTGATGACCATCTGGTTGAGCGCCATGCTGTTGCTGTTCAGCTCGCTTGCCCAGGCCAATCTCACCATCGAGATCACACGCGGCAGTGACCGGGCCACCCCCATTGCCATAGTGCCGTTCTCCGCCGACGGCGAAAGCCTGCCCGAGGATGTGGCCCAGATCATCAGTGACAATCTGGAGCGCAGCGGCTATTTCGCGCCGCTGCCGCGCAATGCCATGTACGATCGTCCCTCTTCCGGCGACGAGGTGCGCTACGGCCAGTGGCGCGCGCTGGACGTGCGCTATCTGGTAGTGGGTCAGGTCAGCCGTGGGGCTGACGGCTATCGCATTCGCTACGAGCTGATGGACGTCAGCGGCCAGCGCCGCATGCTCGGCGAAAGCGTCAGCGCCGGCAGCAACGAGCTGCGCAGCGGTGCGCACTACGTGAGCGATCAGATCTTCGAGGCCATCACCGGCATTCGCGGTGCCTTCTCGACCCGCATTGCCTACGTCACGGCCCAGGGCGTCGATCAGGACATGCAGTTCGGTCTCTACGTGGCCGATGCCGACGGACACAACAGCCAGCAGGTGCTGAACTCGCGTGAGCCGATCCTGTCACCGGTCTGGTCGCCGGATGGCCGCAAGCTGGCCTATGTCTCCTTCGAGACCGAGCGCCCGGCGATCTACGTGCAGGATGTGGGCACCGGGCAGCGCGCCCAGGTGGCATCGTTCGATGGCATCAACGGCGCACCGGCCTGGTCGCCGGACGGTCGTCGTCTGGCCATGACCCTGTCCAAGGACGGTCAGCCGGACATCTACATCATGGACGTGGGATCGCGCAATCTCGAGCGCATCACCAACAACTCGAGCATCGACACCGAGCCGGCCTGGGCGCCGGACGGTCGCAGCCTGATCTTCACCTCGGACCGCAGCGGCGGCCCGCAGATCTACCGCTACAGCTTCGGCAGCGGCCAGACCGAGCGCTTGACCTTCACCGGTAACTACAACGCCCGTGGGCGTCTGTCGCCGGATGGGGAGGCGCTGTTCTTGATCCACCGCAGCAACAACGGTTTCCAGGTTGCGCGCCAGGATCTCGGTTCCGGCCGTCTTGTCGTGATCAGTGAGACCCGTTCGGATGAGTCGCCTAGTGTTGCGCCCAACGGGACCATGGTAATCTTCGCCACCCAGCAAGGTAACAGCGGGGTGTTGGGGGCCGTTTCGGCCGATGGACGGGCGTCCTACCGGTTGCCTTCGGCGCGTGGTGACGTGCGAGAACCCGCATGGTCACCGTTCTTGAACTAGTGGTACGTGTCATTCGAGTCCTTTGAGGAGTTTGACGATGCAATTCAAGTCACATGCCAGAACTCTGGCAATTGCCCTGTCTCTTGCCCTGATTGCCGGCTGTTCCAGCACCGGTGGCAGCCGTGACGGGTCCATGGATGGCACACGCGCCGATGGTGGCGTCGGCACGGGAACTGCCGGCGCTGGACAGGTCAGCGGTACCGGTGTCAGCGGCGATCGTGCCGGCCAGCAGGCCGACGGTCGTATCCCCGACGTTCGCACCATCTATTTCGACTTCGACCGTGACACCATCCGTTCGGAATTCGAATCGGTCCTGGTCGCGCATGCCCGCTACCTGCGCTCCAACGGCAATGCCCGCGTCGTGCTGCAAGGCCACACCGACGAACGCGGCACCCGCGAGTACAACATGGCGCTGGGTGAGCGTCGTGCCAACTCGGTGAAGCGCTTCCTCGAGGTGCAGGGCGTCTCTCCGTCCCAGCTCCAAGTGGTCAGCTACGGTGAAGAGCGTCTGGCGGTGCGTGGCAACGGCGAAGATGCACATGCCCAGAATCGTCGCGTGGTCTTTGCCTACTGAGCGAACAGGCGCCGATAAGCGCCGAGGGAGTAAAGCATGAGACACAGTCTGAAAAGGCTGTGCGGCGCGGGAGCCCTGGTGCTCCCGCTGTCCGTGATGAGCCTTGTCGAAGCGCAGCAGCGCCCGATCGTGGAAGACCGCACCGCTCAGCCCCGCGGGTTCATGGAGCAGGCCGAAGTGCGTGAAGAGCCCGGTGGCAGCCTGGTGCTCTACAATCAGTTGCAGGACCATCAACGCGAGATGCAGCAGCTGCGCGGTCAGATTGAGGAGCTGCGTCACCAGCTCGAGCAGCTGCGCAACCAGACCCGCCAGCAGTACATGGACCTCGACGAGCGGATCACCGCCGGCAGCGCCGGTATTCAGACCAGTCCCGAGGTCGATCAGGACGCGGCTCGCCAGGTAGCGCAGACGCCGTCTCCCAGCGGCACCAGCGCCGATGCGCAGGCTGCCTATCAGGCCGCTTTCGCCAAGGTTCAGTCGCGCCAGTTCGGCGAGGCCATCCAGGCCTTCGATGCCTTCGTCGTCGACCACCCCGACACCACGCTCACGGCCAACGGCTACTACTGGCTGGGCGAGCTGCATTCGGCGGAGGCCAACCTGGATCAGGCGGAGACGGCATTCCGCACGGTCATCGACGACTATCCGCAAAGCAGCAAGGTGCCGGATGCTCTGTACAAGCTGGGCCTGATCAAGGCACGTCAGGGCGAGCTCGAGGAGAGCCGTGGCCTGCTCGAACGGGTGCGTGACGACTATCCTGACAGTAGTGCCGCTGGCCTCGCCAACGATTTCCTGCGCCAGTCGCTGTAACGCACTGGCCCTGCCAAAGGAGTGAAGATGACCTGCAAGTTCGACTACGAGGCGCCCGCCGATCTGCTTCGCGATCGCATCGTCCTGGTGACGGGGGCCGGTGACGGCATCGGTCGCGCCGCTGCGCTGGCCTATGCCCGTCACGGTGCCACGGTGGTATTGCTGGGACGCACCATCGCCAAGTTGGAAAAGGTCTACGACGAGATCGAGACCGCCGGCGGGCCTCAGCCGGCCATCTTTCCGCTCAATCTCGAAGGCGCCACGCTGAAGGACTACCACGACATGGCCGAGACGCTGGACAAGGAGTTCGGCCGGCTCGATGGCATTCTGCACAACGCGGGCCTGCTCGGTCGCATCACCCCGTTCGAGCAGTACAACCCCGAGCTGTGGGATCAGGTCATGCAGATCAACATCAACGGCCCGGTGTGGATGACCCAGGCTCTGCTGCCGCTGCTGAAGTCTTCAGCCGATGCTTCCGTGGTGTTTACCTCGTCGAGCGTGGGACGTAAGGGGCGTGCCTACTGGGGCGCCTATGCCGTCTCCAAGTTCGCCACCGAGGGCTTCATGGAGGTGCTGGCGGAGGAAGTCGAGCACCTGGGCACGATCCGGGTCAACACCCTGAACCCAGGGGCAACCCGCACCAAGATGCGCGCCAACGCCTATCCGGGCGAAGACCCGCAGACGTTACGTACGCCGGAAGAGATCATGCCGACCTATCTGTGGCTGATGGGGCCGGATAGCAAGGGGGTAAACGGCCAGCGCTTCGACGCCCAGCCTAAATAACAAATGGCTGCGCGGGCGAATCGCTGCGTTGCCCGAATGCTCGCATTCCTCACGTATAACCCCATACGCTCGGATTGCTGTGCCTCGGGCGCCTGGCGCTTCATCCCGCTCGCCTATTTGCGCTAGCTTAGCGGTCTCTGGTTTGACTGCAGCCTGTCTGGGGCTTCTCAGACGGGCTGTAGCAGGGCTTCCACCAGCGCTTCGCAGGTCTCGAACCAGAGATCGGCCGGCCACTGCCGGTAATCCTCTCCCTCCTCGATGTAACCGTAACCCACGGCGACGGCGACCATGCCGGCGGCGCGGGCGGCCTGCATGTCGCGCAGGTGGTCGCCGATGTACCAGCAGCGGGCGGGAGAGACGTCCAGCCGTTCCGCTGCCACCCACAGCGGCTCCGGCGCGGGCTTGCGCTGCGGCAGGTCGTCGGCGCAGAGCAGGGCGCCCGGGGTCAGTCCCAGGCTTTCGATCAGCGGTGCGGCGTAGGCGCGCGGTTTGTTGGTGACGATGCCCCAGGGGCGATGCTGCGCTTCCCACCTGGTCAGCAACCGGTCGAGGTGGGGGAACAGGCAGCTCTCGTCGGCTACCGCCCGGCCATAGGCATCAAGCAGGAACTGGCGCGCTTCGTCATGGCCGTGATGCGTCTTGTCCAGACCCAGCGCCAGGGCGACCAGGGCGCTGCCGCCATTCGACACCTGGGCCCGAATCACCGGGTAGGGCAGCGGCTCCATGCCGTGATGAGCCCGCAGGGCGTTCGTGGCGCGTGCCAGATCGGGGGCGGTGTCGACAAGGGTACCGTCGAGATCGAACAGCAATGCTGCGGGAGGCGACGCGTTCATGCCTGCTCCCGCTGGCAGTGCATCAGGTAGTTGACCGAGACGTCGTTGCTGGAGAGGCGATAGCGCCGCGTCAGCGGATTGTAGACCAGGCCGCTCTGCTCGCGGACGCTGAGGCCGTGCTCGCGGCACCAGCCGGCAAGCTCGGCAGGGCGAATGAACTTGCGATACTCGTGGGTGCCACGAGGCAGCATCTGCAACAGGTATTCGGCCCCGACGATGGCCAGGGCGTAGGCCTTGGGGTTGCGGTTGATGGTCGAGAAGAACACTTGCCCGCCCGGTTTGACCAGCGAGGTGCAGGCGCGAATGACCGAACCCGGATCGGGCACGTGCTCGAGCATTTCGAGGCAGGTCACCACGTCGTATTCGCCGGGCTGTTCGGCGGCCATGGCCTCGGCGCTGGCCTGGCGATACTCGACATCGACGCCGCTCTCCTGAGCATGCAGGCGTGCCACGGCGAGGGGCGCCTCGCCCATGTCGATACCGGTGACCTTGGCGCCGCGATGGGCCATGGCCTCGGCGAGTATGCCGCCCCCGCAGCCGACGTCCAGCACCTTGCGCCCGGCCAGGCCGCAGCGGGCATCGATGAAGTCCAGACGCAGCGGATTGATGTCATGCAGCGGTTTGAACTCGCTCTGCGGATCCCACCAGCGGCTGGCCAGAGCCTCGAACTTGGCGATCTCGCCCTGGTCGACGTTGTGGTGGAAACTTGCGCTCATGTGATCTCTCCGTGTCAATTGGGCTGGCACCCTGGCAACATTCTTTACCTTCGGTATCATGCGCTATTGTACCCGTAGCTGCCCGGGCTTTCCCATGACGGAATCTAGGACAGGCCCGGGAAGTTCTTTTCCACCAACCGACAAGGAAGGCACCATGATCCGCAAGGCCGTACTCCCCGTTGCCGGTTTCGGCACCCGCTGTCTGCCGGCTTCGAAGGCGATTCCCAAGGAGATGATCACCATCGTCGATCGTCCCGTGATCCAGTATGTGGTCGACGAGGCGGTCAAGGCCGGTATTCGCGACATCGTGCTGGTGACCCACGCCAGCAAGAGCGCCATCGAGAACCACTTCGACACCCATTTCGAACTGGAAGCCACTCTCGAGGCCAAGAACAAGCAGGAGCTGCTCGATGAGCTGCGCTCCATCGTACCCGCCGACGTCAACATCATCAGCGTACGGCAGCACGAGCCGCTGGGGCTCGGTCATGCCGTGCTCTGTGCGCGACCGGTGATCGGCGACGACGAGCCGTTTGCGGTGCTGCTGCCGGACGTGCTGGTGGACGACGAAGGGCTAGAGCGCAACGATCTCGCCGGCATGCTGGATGCCTACGAGACGACCGGGCGCTCGCAGCTGATGGTGGAGGAGGTGTCCTGGGATAGCGTGCACAAGTACGGCATCGTGAGCCCTGAGGGCGAGCCGCCCGCTGCCGGCAACTCCTGTCCGCTGGCCGGGGTGATCGAGAAGCCGGCCCGGGAGGATGCTCCATCCAATCTGGCCGTGATTGGGCGTTACGTGCTGCCGGGCAGCATCTTTGCGCTGCTGGCCGAGACGCCGCCCGGGGCCGGCGACGAAATCCAGCTCACCGACGCCATCGAGACGCTGCGCCAGCGCGACGGCGTCGATGCCTGGCGCATGTGCGGCAAGACCTACGACTGCGGGCATCAGCTCGGCTATCTCGAGGCCACCCTGGTCTATGCCCGGCGCCACCCCCGTTTTGGCGAGGGATTCCGCGAACTGCTCGCTCGCTATAGCCAAGCGGGGTAAGTGTCATGCGCGTACAGATACATGGCAGCGAACTGGCGGCGGCTACGGCCGCCGCTGCGCTCTCCTGGGTCGGCCACCAGGTCCGCTGGGTGCCGCATGCCTCGATGCGCTGGCCGGCGCTGCAGGCCGCCGACTGGCTGCGTCGTGAGCCCGACTTGCTCGAGCGTCTCGAAGAGGGGTTGGAGCAGGGCACCTTGAGCCTGGCCAATGGTGAAGGCGCGGCTTCGGGCGAGGCCATCGACATTCTCTGGCTCGCGCTCTCGCCGGAGCAGCGCGAGGAAGCCGACGAGCTGGTGGCTGAGGTCGCCGGACGGCAGCAGGGAGCGCTCATCCTGGTCAACAACTCCACCTTTCCGGTGGGCGAGACCGAACGCCTCGAGGCGCGTCTCGGCGGCAACGGTCGGCGCGCCGTCGCCCTGGTCGACATGATCGAGGAAGGGCGCTCCTGGGCCAGTTTCACCCGTCCTGGCCGCTGGCTGCTGGGCTGTGACGACGAGCATGCCGAGGCGCAGGTACGCGAGCTGTTGCGAGCCTTCAACCGGCGGCGTGACGTGATGCAGCTCATGCCGCGCCGCGCCGCGGAGCTGACCAAGCTGGCCACCATCGGCATGCTGGCGACACGTATCAGCTACATGAACGAGATTGCCGGTCTTGCCGACAGCCTGGGCGTCGACGTGGAGTACGTGCGCCAGGGGATGGGGGCCGATTCCCGCATCGGCTATGAGTACCTCTACCCGGGCTGCGGTTTCGGCGGTCCGCACTTTTCCCGCGATCTGATGCGACTGGCCGACGTACAGGAGGCCAGCGGGCGTCAATCCGCGCTGCTCGAACAGGTGCTGGACATCAACGAGCAGAAGAAGGAGACCCTGTTCCGCAAGCTCTGGACCCATTTCCACGGTCAGCTCGAAGGACGCACCGTGGCGATCTGGGGCGCCGCCTTCAAGCCCGGCTCGGCGCGTATCGATCATGCACCGGTGTTGACGCTGCTTCGGGCACTCTGGGCTCAGGGAGTGCGGGTGCAGCTTCACGACCCTGCAGCCGTTCCGGCGCTGCGCGCCGAAGTGGGGGACCACCCGTTGCTCAGCTTGTTCGACGGCGATCCCTATGCCGCCTGTGAAAATGCCGATGCGCTGATGCTGGTCACCGAGTGGAAGCACTACTGGAATCCCGACTGGTCTCGGCTGGCCAAGCTGCTGCATGAGAAGCTGCTGCTGGATGGCCGTAATATCTACGATCCCACCCACGTCGCCAGTTGGGGGTTGGCCTACCGTGGTATCGGTCGGCGTGCCGAACCCGGAGAGAGCTCGACGCGTTGAGGTGGCAGTGTGCGCGCAGGCGTGCAACCTGCTTACAATGGTGAGGCGCCTGCCGCACCTGCCAACAAGGAGTTCGACATGCCCGAAGCGCGTCCTTCCGAGCGACGTCCCATCGTGCCCGATCCTGATACCAGCCTGACAAGGCCGCGCCGCCCTATGACGCCCCAGCCCCGCCTGTGGCCGCTGAAATTGGCCGTGCTGCTGTTGCTGGTCATGCTGGTTGGGGTGAGCTGGCTGGGGTGGCAGGAGCGTGAGCGAATGAATGCGCAGGTGCTCCAGATCACTGCCGAGATGTCCAATGTCCATGCCCGCTTCGATGCCGAGGAGGGCCGCGGCGAGCGTTTCGAGCGCCTCGAGTCGCGCCTCTCGGCGGTCATGGATCATGCCGAATCCCTGGTGGCACGGATGGCCAGTCTGGAAGTCGACGTACAGCAGGTCGGTGAGCGGGACGGTTCGCGATTCGAAGCCATCGATGAACGTATCGACGACATTGCTCTGCTGGTCGATGATCTTTCCGGAAACGTCGAGCGAATAGTCACCGAGGCCGAAGACCGCGAGGCGTTGCTGGGTGCGGTACGCTCATCGCTGAATGCGCTCGAGCGGGCAGGCGAAGAGGGGCGCGAGGTCCTGGCGGCGAGAATCGATGCACTGGCCGAAGATGATGAAAGTGTTGTACAACATGTCGAGGAGCTGCAAAGCGCCCAAGAAGCGCTGGCAGAAGAGCAGCAGAGCATGAGAGCATCGCTCGATGAGCGGCTCGAAGCCCTGGACGAGCATGTCCAGCAGCTCATCGAGCAGCAGCTTGCTGCCTTGGATGAAACCTTCCAGGCTCGCGAAGCAGCGCTGGAGGAGCGGCTCGAGACGCTGGCCGGCGACATCGAGACTGTCGCTGAAGCCGACGAAACCTCTCAGGTCGTCGATGAGCTGCGCGCCAGGCTGGCAGGCATCGATGCGGAACTGCGCGAGCTGCGCCAGGAGCAGCTGTCGCTGAGCGCTGGGCTGGAGGCCCTGCGGTAGGATAGCCGGGGCCAGGGCAGGCCGGCAGCAGTCAAGACGGGAAGCCGTGAATATGGGAAGAGGCGTGATTTCACGCATGGGGGCGGCGGCCCTGTGTCTTGGCATGGCGCATGGAGCGCTGGCACTCGAGGCACGAGTCGACGGGGTGACGGACCCGGTTGCGGAGAACATTCGTCACTATCTCAGCGAACTGGAGGCCGCCCAGTACGACCGCCGTCGCCTCGAAGGCGTGGTGGTGCGTCGTGCTCGCGAGGCCATGCGCGTCTACGGCTACTACGAGCCGCGTATCAGCCCCCGGCTCGATCAGCAGGAGCCGCCGCGTTACGTCGAACTGGCCATCGATCCCGGCCCGCAGGTCGTCGTGCAGGTGCTCGAGGTGCGCATCGAGGGCGACGCTGCCCGCGACGGGCCTTTTCGTGACACCGTGGATGACTTGCCTCTCCAGGTGGGAGATCCCCTGGAGCATGCGCCCTGGGATCGCATGCGCAATCGGTTGGCCAACCTCGCCCTGGAACGGGGCTATTTCGACTGGTCTTTCACCGACCGACGCATGGAAGTGCGCCCCTTCGACGAGAGCGCCAGGCTCTACCTCACTCTCGACAGCGGGCGACGCTACACCTTCGGTAATATCACCATACGCGGCCACCATATCGTCGAAGATCGCTTGCGCAACATCGCGCCCTTCGAACCCGGCCAGCCCTATCTTGCCGGTCAGGTGGCGCTCTATGCCCAGCGGCTCGGGCAGACCAACTGGTTCAGCTCAGTCAGCGTACGGCCAAGGCTCGATGCCCGCCGTGAGCTTGCCCTGGCCCCGCCAACCGTAGGGTGGTGGAACGCGGTGGCGACCGAGGGCGAGGCCGCATTGCCACAGGTGCCTTCGACGCGCACCGCCCTGGCGACCGGCCCCCGGCTCTCCGCCTCGGCGCTGGCTGCCGTTGCACGGGTGCACGCGCCGGAGCAGCCCAGCATGCCGATCGACGTATCCCTGGCCCCGGCCGATCGTCACCAGTTCGAAACCGGCATCGGCTATGCCACCGACGTGGGGCCACGCATGAATTTCGGCTGGAATCAGCCTTGGATCAACCGCTTTGGGCACAGCCTCGAACACGATCTGTTCGTCTCGCAGCCGGAGCAACAATTCACCGGTACCTATCTGCTGCCGCTCGACGACCCGCTGCGCGATCAGTATCGCTTCCAGTACGGCCTGCGCCATCGCGACAATCAGGACACGCGTACCAACGAAGCCACCATCGAAGCGGCACGCCGCTGGGAGTTCGACAACCGCTGGGTACAGACCCTGTTCGTGCGCGCTACCTACGAGGACTTCACCCAGGGGGGTGAAGCCGAAAGTGTTTTCATCTACTACCCCGGGGTGAGCTGGTCGCGTACGCGCACCCGCGACCCCCGTTTTCCCACCTGGGGCGATCGCCAGCGCATTACATTCGAGTATTCGGACAGCGTGTGGGGCTCCGATGCCGACTTTCTGCGCATGACCGGCAACACCGAATGGATCCGCATGCTGGGCGACGACCTGCGTTTCGTCACCCGGCTGGGGGTCGGAGCCATCGAAACCGATGACTTCTCCCAGGTGCCGCCCTCGCTGCGCTTCTTTGCCGGCGGCGACCGTTCGGTAAGGGGCTACGGCTTCGAGACTCTGGCGCCACGTAACGAAGAAGGTCTGTTGCGCGGCGGGCAGCAGATGCTGGTCGGCAGCGCCGAGCTTCAGCGGCGTGTCTCCGGCAACTGGTGGGGCGCCGCCTTCGTCGACAGCGGCGATGCCTTCGACGACTGGTGGCCGGAAACCCTCAATACCGGTGCCGGCCTCGGCGTCAGATGGATATCCCCCGTCGGGCCGGTGCGTTTCGATATCGCTCACCCCTTCGATGACGAGGAGAACTCGTGGCGTCTGCACTTCGCCATCGGCCCGGAATTCTGAGAATGCGCCTGCTGCTGTGGTCGCTGCTCCGTTTACTGATCGTGCTGCCGCTGGTGGCCATCGGCATGCTCTTCCTCGTGCTGGGCCTGGCACTGTCACCCTGGGGGGCCGGCTTGCTGCTCGAAGAAGGGGCCAAGCGTGGTTTCTATCAGTTGGAGCGTATCGAAGGGGCGCCGCTGGATCGACTCGTGCTGCATGGGTTCCAGATCGAGGCGGGTCCTGCCGACATCGCCGCCGAACGGCTCGAACTCGTTTGGGCGGATGACTGCCTGCTGCGGGGGCGTCTGTGTATCGAACGCTTGGCCATGCAGGGGGGGCGGGTACGGCTGCAGCCGGGACAGGCCGCTGACGAAGCGCCCGCAGCAGCGGCCCAGGACGAGGCCGAGGCGAGCGATCCGATCCGTTTGCCGTTCCCCATGGAGGTGCGCGAACTGGTGCTGGTGGATACCCGGGTGAGTCTGGCCGACGGCACGCAGGTCGAACTCGCTCAGTTGGATACCACCGCCATGGCCGAGAATTCAGGACTGCAGCTCGGTGCTTCACGAGCCGAAGGCCTGAACGTGACGCTGCCCGCCGATGCCGATGCCGATGCCGAAGCCGTGGAGGAGAGGGCGGGCGAGGGGGCCGCTCCGCCGGCAGCGGATGTTCCCGATGAGCTGCCGGCGGCCACCGCGCCGGCGCCGTTCCACTTCCCGCTCGACATCACGGCCCCCGAGCTGGTCATCGAAGATGTCGTGCTGCGGCTGGGCGACGGCACCCAGGTTGCCTGGAACAGACTGCATACCGGGATCGAGGCCGAGGGCGAACGGCTGACGCTGCTGCCCACACGGCTCGAGCGGCTACAGGTCAGTCTGTCAGCGGGCGGGGCCGAGCAACTGGCGCTGGAGGCGCCGGCAGGCACGCCGGTGCTGAGCGCTCAGGCACTGGCCGCCGCCGAGGCCGCTGCTCGGGCACCGCTGCCGATCGAGGCCGGTGAGCCCGACGAGCCACTGGCGCAGCGCGAGCGCATCGCACTGCCGGAAATCGTCCTGCCCTTGACGATAGCGGCGCCGCGCATTCATCTCGACGACGTCGAGGTGCGGGGGCCGCTCGATTATGACCTGCGTCATCTCACCCTGGCCTTCGAGGCCAGCGGCCACGTGGTCGAGATCGTTGCTCTGGAAGCCGCCAGCCTGGACGCCGACGTCAGGCTCGGCGCCCGCATCGAATTGCGTGACGATTACCCGCTCCAGGCGCGGCTGGAGGCCGCGCTGTGGCTGCCGGAGCTGATGCCCGAACTTGCCGGGCAGCGGCTCGACCTCAGGCTCGACGGCACGCTGGCCGAGCTTGACGCCGAGCTCGTGGCACGCGGCCCGGTGGGCACGCGACTGACCGCCCAGGCCGATGTGCTCGATCCTGAGGTGCCTTTCTCCGCCAGGCTGCGCAGCGAGTTCCTGCAGTGGCCGCTGCCGATGGCGGCCGCCTTCGCCGAAGAGGATGACGCGCTCGACGACCCCTATGTGATCGAGGACCTCGATTTGCGTCTGTCGGGCACTCTCGACCAGTACAGCGCGGCACTCTCGGCCCGGGTCGAGGGGCCGGAGGTGCCGCTGACCCGGATTGCCCTTACCGGTAGCGGCGACCTGGAGCACTTTGCCTGGACCCCGCTCTCCCTGAGCCTCGGCAATGCCTCGGTGGTCAGCCGTGGGCGCATCGAATGGCATGACGGCCTGGCGCTCGATGCCACCGTGCGCCTCGACAATCTCGACCCCGGCCAGTTCACCGATGCCATGCAGGGGCGCCTCAGCGGGAATATAGACCTCGCTTTCAATCAGGTCGAAGCAGGCTGGCAGCTGCGGGTGCCGCGGCTGGCCATCGACGGTCAGCTGCAGGAGCTGCCGCTGTCGCTGCGGGCACGCCTGGCCGGTGACAGTGACATGCGCTGGCAGGTACAGGAGTTCGATTTCCGCCAGGGGCAGAACCGCATCACCGCTGCCGGCGCCATTACCGAGCAGCGCATGGACCTCAGCGGCGACATCTCGCTGACCGAGCTCGGCAGCCTGCACGACGACCTCAGCGGAAGCCTGAGCGGTCGCTTCCGCACCGCCGGTACACCGGAGAACCCACGCTTGCAGCTCGACCTGCAAGGCCAGACCCTGGCGTTTGCCGAGAACCGCCTCGAGGCGCTGCAGCTCACCGCTAGCGTCCAGGGGCTGGACGATCCGACCCTCGATGGCAATCTCGTCATCGAGCAGCTAAACGCCGGGGGCCAACGTTTCAGCGAGGTGTCGCTGGCCCTGTCCGGCCGGCTGTCGTCCCATCGGGCCGAACTGACCGCGCTTGCCGGGCGGGGCATGCCGCTGTCGCGTGCCTCGCTGGTGCTCGAGGGTGGGCTCTCCACCGAGCGCCAGCGCTACAGTGGTCGCATCGATCCATTGGAGGTCGATACCGATTACGGCGAGATGCGACTCGCTGATCCCGTGACGTTCACTTTCGATCTGGCGACGAGCCGGGCTCAGGTACAGCCATTCTGCCTGCGTCGAGAGCAGGGCGGACACCTGTGTGTGGAGGAGACGCTGCAGGCCGGCGCCGACCAGGGCCAGGTGAGTCTGGCCGTGCGCGGGCTGCCCATGAGCATGTTCAACGAGTGGCTACCGGAGGACTGGCGAGCCAGCGGCGAGACCGACCTACAGCTGCAGGCCGGTTGGCGACAGGGCGGTCGGCAGTGGAGCGCCGAGGCGAATCTGGCCAGCCAGCTCGACCTGGAAGGGGTGGATATCTATGGGCAGCCCTGGGCGATGCCCGCGACTCGCCTCGACGTGCAGTTGGATGCCAACCAGGCGCGTATGGCGCTGGCTCTCGACCTGGGCCTTGGCGATGCCGGGCGGCTGGCCCTGAATCTCGATCTGAACGACCCGCTGGGCAGCGGAGAGCTTGACGGTAGTCTCGTCGTCGATGCTCTCGATCTGTCCCGCTACCAGACTCTGGCAGCCGGGCTCGACATGCTGGAAGGTACCCTGGCCGGCCGGGTCGGAATCTCCGGAAACCGTGACAACCCCAGCCTGGATGGTGCGCTGGAACTGACCGGGTTGCGCGCTTCGGGGCTGGATGTGCCGCTGATCGTGGAGGATGGCCGCATTCGCATTGAATTCAACGGCGACAGTGCACGCCTGATGGGCTATGTCGCTAGCGACGACGGGCGCCTGGTGATCGACGGCAACGCCAGTTGGCCCTCGCTCGACGAGTGGCGCATCGCCATGGACCTTGACGGTACCCGGCGGCCGCTGCTGGTGAGCATGCCGCAGTTCGGCCGCCTGCGAGTCTCCCCTCAGATCGCCGTCAGGATTACCCCGCAGGCACTGCGCGTGCGGGGCGACGTTCAGGTGCCTTGGGCACGACTGGAGATCGGCGAGGCGCCGCCGGCGGCAGTCAGTCCCAGTCCAGACGAGATCATCATCACCCGGCGCGATGAGGCCCGAGCCCAGCGGCGTGAGGAGTTGGAACCGACCGCCGGCGGTGACGAAGCCGCCGCCGTGGCGCTGCGCGAGGCGGGCATGGAACTGGACGTGCGTATCGAGCTACATCTGGGACCGGACATGATGCTTGCCGCGTCGGGCCTGGAAACTGGCCTGGCCGGCACCCTGCAAGTGCGCCAGCAGGATGGCCCGGTGCAGCTGTTCGGCGAGGTCAACCTCGTTGACGGTCGTTTCCGCGCCTTCGGCCAGGATCTGCTGATTCGGCAGGGGCAGCTGCTGTTCAGCGGACCACCGGATCAGCCGCTGCTCGACTTCGAAGCCATACGCAATCCCGACATCACCGAGGATGGCGTCATTGCTGGGCTGCGCGTTACCGGCTTCGCTGCCGAGCCAACCCTGGCGATTTTCTCCGAGCCGGCCATGGACGAAGCGCGGGCACTGTCGTACCTGCTGCGCGGCCGGGCACCACGGGACGGCGACGCGGACGGCGCGCTGACCTCGGCCCTGGTGGGCCTGGCATTGGGGCAGACCGGCGGGGTGGTCGGTGCCATCGGCCAGGCGTTCGGCATCGACGATCTGGCGCTGGAGACGACCGGCGTCGGCGACGACAGTCAGGTGGTCGTGAGCGGCTACCTGACAGAAGATCTGCGCGTCAGCTATGGTGTCGGTATCTTCTCGCCGATCGCGGAGCTTACGCTGCGCTATACCCTGTGGCGCAATCTCTACGTGCAGGCCGTTTCCGGAGCCGCCCAGGCCGTCGATCTGGTTTACATCTTCTCCCGGCCCGGTCGGCCGCCACGGCTCGAGCCCGCTCAGTGAGCGCCTTCAACGTGTTGCTGCGAGGATAACGTCATGAACATCGATCCGACTCATGCCCTGCCGGGGCGCGACACGCCGCTTCGGATATCCGGCGTGCATGCCGTCAGCGGCCGCTCGATGCTGCCGCCGTTTCCCGAGGGGCATGAGCAGCTGGTTGTTGGGCTTGGCTGCTTCTGGGGCGCCGAGCGTCTGTTCTGGCAGCACCCGGGGGTGTATGTAACGGCGGTTGGGTATGCCGGCGGGGTGACGCCCAACCCCACCTATGAGGAGACCTGCTCCGGGAGGACCGGCCACGCCGAGGTGGTGAGGGTGGTGTTCGACCCTCGCCAGGTAGACGTCGAAACGCTGCTGAAGGTGTTCTGGGAAGCCCATGATCCGACTCAGGGCATGCGCCAGGGCAACGACATTGGCAGCCAGTACCGCTCGGCGATCTACGCCACCAGCGATGCCCAACTGGCAGCCGCCAAGCGCAGCCGGGACGTCTATCAGTATTCGCTGGCTCAGGCAGGGCGCGGCCAGATCACCACCGAGATCGCATCCCTCGATGTCTTCTATCCGGCCGAGGAGTACCATCAGCAGTATCTGCACAAGAACCCGGGCGGCTACTGCGGGCTGAAGGGAACCGGAGTCAGCTGTCCGATCGACTGAGCCGGTGGTCGGCGATCGAGCGCCACGAGTCGCCGAGACTGGCCCAGCCTTCCAGCTCGCGGGCGAGGCGTCGGGCCAGCCATGGCGAGAGACGCTTGTGGCGCCATTCCATGAAGCCGACGTGCCCGCCATGGTGGGTGATTTCCAGATGCACCGCAGCGGAAGGCTGTGGTAGGCGCTGGAACAGTCCGGCCGGCATGAAGGGATCGTCATCGGCGTGCAGGATCAGGGTCGGCAGCTCGATGTCGCCGAGCAGCCTTCCGGCCGAGGCGCGCCGATAATAATCGTCGGCGCCCTGAAAGCCGTGTAGCGGGGCGGTCACGGCATCGTCGTATCCACGCAGGCTGTCGATTCGCTGCAGCGCCTCGCCGTTCAGCGACAGCGGCAGCTCGCCGCGCACCAGCCGTGGCGCCACCTTGCGTTTGAGGGCCCTGAGTAGATGGCGTTCGTATACCCGGGAAAAGCCCCGGTTCAGGGTATCGGCGCTGGCGGCAAGGTCGAGCGGGGCGCTGATCACGATGGCGCCGGCCAGATCGAGGCCGCTGCCACCCTGTTCCGCCACTAGCTTGAGCAGCATGTTGCCGCCCAGTGATACTCCGACGGCCACCTTCAAGGCGCCGGGGTAGCGTCGCGAAAGTTCGGCGATCAACCAATAGGCATCGGCGGTGTCGCCGCTGTGGTAGGCACGCGGCAGGCGGTTCGGTTGACTGCCGCAGCCGCGGAAATGCATAAGTACCGTGCGCCAGCCCATGCGGCTGGCCGTGGCGAGCAGCCAGCGGGAATAGGGGGAGTGAAACGAGCCCTCCAGACCGTGAAACAGCACCAGGATCGGCGCCGTGCTGCTGGTGGGGATCGGCCGGATCCAGTTGAGTTCGACGAAGTCGCCGTCGGGGAGTTCGAATAACTCGACGTCACGGGCGAGTCGGGGGCGGGGCAGAAAGCGGGGCAGCAGCGTCTGAACGTGCGGATTGCTGAATCCGCGCGGCGGAGCAAAGTCGGCCTCTTGCTGCCGTTCACGCATGTCGCTCACTCGTGTTCCAAGGTCAGATTGCGTACCGAGTTCGTGGCGATGGCCACGTTGTCTTCGATGCGAATACCGCCATGAGGCATCAGGCGTTCGACCAGCGGCCAGTTCACGGCGCTACCCGCGGGGCCTGCCTCCAGCGGTCCGAGCAGCATGGGAATGAAGTAGAGCCCGGGTTCTATGGTGACCGTCATTCCCGCTTCCAGTTCCCGGGTCAGGCGCAGCGCCGGATGCTCGGGCGGCGGTGGCAGAGCCGTGCCTTCACGGCTCATGCGTCCGGCCACGTCGTGTACCTGCACGCCCAGCAGATGGCCCAGGCCATGAGGGCAGAAGGCGCGGGTGATACCGCTTTCGAGCGCGGCCTCGGCGGAGGCGCTGACCAGTTCGCTCTCGACCAGCAGTTCCCCCAGTAACTGATGCATACGCTCGTGCAGCGCGACGAACTCGACACCGGGCGCCAGGGCGGCAACCAGTTGCTGCTTGATGTCGTTCATGCGCGTTATCAGCGCGGCGAAGGTGGGGGCGGCGTCCGGCCCCGGCCAGCTGCGGGTGATGTCGGCGCAGTAGCCGCGGTAACGGTGCCCGGCATCCACCAGCAGGCTATGGCGCGACACCGGCGCTTCATTGGCGTAATGCTGATAGTGCAGCACCGCGCCATGGGCGCCGAGACCGATGATGTTGCCGTAGGGCACGTCGCTTTCACGCTGTCGCGATGCCTTGAGGTAGGCCAGCTGAATGTCGAGTTCGCTCGCGCCGGTCAGGAATGCTTGTTGGGCGGCTCGGTGGCCGTACAGCGCCATCCGGTTGGCCTCGCTCAGACAGGCGATCTCGTACTCGCTCTTGCGTACCCGGCCCTCATCCAGGGCGATCAGCAGGGCGGGGGGATTGCGCTCGGCGCCAAGGGCGCGAGCCGTGTCGTCATCAATGTCGCCGATCACGGCAAGGCGGCTGGCCTTCACTGCCGGCGGTGTCTCGAAGCGACCGCTGATCACCTCGAGGTATTCGGTCCAGCCCTCGTCGGGAAGGCTTGGCGGCAGATGCCAGAAGTCGTCTGGCGCATGCACGAAGCAGGTCGTGCGCTGGCCCGGCCTCACCAGCAGCCAGCTATGAGTCAGGCCGGCCTGACCGGTCCAGTGCTGGAAATGGCCGTAGCTGCAGAAGCTAGCGTGCTGGTCGTCGCCGAAGTGCAGGGCAGGGTGGCCGCTGTAGATCAATACGCCGTCATACCCCAGGGCGCCCAACACCTCGGCGTAGCGCCGTTCCAGGGCCTCGAGGTGTCTGTTCTGAAGCGGGGCAAGAGCGTCGGGCATGTCAGGTTCCGGCAGTTGGTGGCTTCGATTCAAGTGTAAGGCCTGGTATGGGCGGTTTCGAGCCGGTCAGCTTCAGCCAGAGCCTAGCAACTGTCGGACGCTGCCTGAAGCCGGTCGATGCGATAAAGCGTGGCCACCTGATCCAGTCCTTCCACGGTACAGCCGAGATCGGCGATGCGACCATCGCCCAGGCCGTAGATCCAGCCGTGAACGGAAAGTTCTTGGCCGCGCTGCCAGGCGAGCTGAACGATCTTGGTGCGACACAGGTTGTTGACCTGTGCCTGCACGTTGAGCTCGCAAAGCCGGTCGACCTGCTGGTCCAGCGGTAAATCCTCGAGCGAAGGGCGATGCTGGCTGTAGAGCTCGCGCACCGAATGCAGCCAGTAATCCACCATGCCGCAATCGCCGCCCGTCACTGCCGCTCGCACGCCGCCGCAGCCGTAGTGACCGACCACCATGATGTGTCTGACCTTGAGGACATCGACGGCATACTGCACCACGGAAAGGGCGTTCATGTCGTTGTGATGCAGCAGGTTGGCGACGTTGCGGTGGACGAAGACTTCACCCGGTGGCAGCGAGACGATCTGATTGGCCGGCACCCGGCTGTCGGAGCAGCCGATCCAAAGATAGTCGGGGTTTTGCTGGCGGGAAAGGCGGGTGAAATAGTCCGCATCTTCCTGACACATCCGCTCTGCCCAGCGCCGGTTGTTTTCCAGCAGGCAGTCGATTTCCTGGTTCATGGCAGAGTCCGTCCGAAGGTCAGAGAGTGGGGAGGGCACCTTTTACCGCCATGCCCCGAGTCGGTCAACCAGGAGCTGCACCTAGGTACCACTCTACATGGGGCACCGCTCTACGTGGGGCATCGCTCTACAGGGTTACACCTGCACTGTTATGATCTGCCGATCAGACCGGGTATGCCACCAATCCCGGCTAGACGAGGAGAAATGCGTGTCAGACTTCGACTATGACCTGTTCGTGATTGGCGCCGGCTCCGGTGGGGTTCGTGCCGCCCGCACCGCAGCGGCAACCGGTGCCAGAGTGGCCGTTGCCGAAGATCGCTATCTGGGCGGCACCTGCGTGAACGTGGGTTGCGTGCCCAAGAAACTCTATTCCTATGCCGCCCATTTTCACGACGCCTTCGAAGACGCCCGAGGGTTCGGCTGGAGCCTGCCCCAGGCCCCGCGCTTCGACTGGGCCACCCTGCGCGACAACAAAGTGCGCGAGATCAAACGCCTCAACGAGATCTACGGTCGTCTGCTGGGCAACGCCGGGGTCGAGTTGATTCACGGCCGGGCGCGGGTAGTCGATGCTCACCGCGTCGAGGTCGATGGCCGTGCCTACACCGCCGCCAAGATTCTGGTGGCCGTGGGCGGCTGGCCCTGGGTACCCGACTTCCCCGGTCGCGAAATGGCCGTGACGTCCAACGAAGTGTTCGATCTGGAGCGCATGCCGCAGCGTTTCCTGGTGCTGGGCGGCGGCTACATCGCGGTGGAGTTTGCCAGCATCTTCAATGGGCTGGGCAGCGAGTCGCACCTGGTCTATCGCGGCGAGCTGTTCCTGCGCGGCTTCGATCGCGAGGTGCGTGAATTCACCCGTGAGCAGATGGCCGCCAAGGGTGTGAACCTGCACTTCGAGACCAATATCGAAAGCATCGAGAAGGTAGAGGGTGGGCTTCTCGTGGCGCTGACCAACGGTGAGTCGCTGGAGGTGGACGTGGTGCTGGCGGCTACCGGCCGCAAACCCAATCTCGAGGGGGTCGGGCTCGATGCGCTGGACATCGCCCTCAACCCCGACGGTACCGTCAAGGTGAACGACCGCTTCGAGACCACCATGCCCTCCATCCTGGCGCTGGGCGACGTAACGGGAGGGCCGGAGCTGACGCCGGTGGCGCTGGCGGAAGCCATGCATCTGGTCAGCCAGCATTTCGGTGAGGCACCGCCCAAGCCCATGGATTACCGCAACATCGCCACGGCCGTGTTCTGTCATCCCAACATCGGCACGGTTGGCTTGTCGGAAGAGCAGGCGCGCAAGGAGTATGACGCGATTCGCGTCTACCGCACCGATTTCCGACCGATGAAGCATACGCTTTCCGGCAGCGAGGAGCGCTGCCTGATGAAGCTGATCGTCGACGATGTCAGCGACGTGGTGGTCGGTGCCCATATGGTCGGCGAAGAGGCGGGGGAGCTCATTCAGGGCATCGCCATTGCGGTGAAGGCGGGGCTCACCAAGGCGGACTTCGATGCCACCGTGGGCATTCATCCTACTGCTGCCGAAGAATTCGTCACCATGCGCACGCTGTCGAGGCGCTAGAGCGGCCGCCAATCGAGCACGTTCTCTGCAAGCACTCAGTGCCTCACGTCGGGCCGCCTTTTCAGGCGGCCCGTTTCATTTCCTACGCCGGTGAAATCCTGGACTAGACTTGCGATAGATCCTATCCAGGCCGGCTTCGCGTTGTAGGCGATGCGTACGGCTTGGAAAATCTTGATAATTTTTTGTTATTGAACTGTGCCTCAGTCATAACGCTAGTTTTGATTTGTCGCTAAGCCCTGTTATCATTAGCTGCAACATCGCTACAGCGAAACCTGACCATGAACATGACACCGCAGCCTTTCACTCCTTCCGCCGACCTGGCCCGCCCCAGCGTGGCCGATGCCGTGGTCGGTAGCGATGCCTCGCCGCTGTTCATCCGCAAACCCAACCCAGACGACGGCTGGGGCATCTACGAACTGGTCAAGTCCTGCCCGCCACTCGATGTCAATTCCGCCTACGCCTACCTGCTTCTGGCGACCCAATTTCGCGACACCTGTGCCGTTGCCACCAATGAAGAGGGCGAAATCGTCGGCTTCGTTTCTGGCTACGTGAAGAGCAACGCGCCGGATACCTATTTCCTGTGGCAGGTGGCGGTGGGCGAGAAGGCGCGCGGTACCGGCCTGGCCCGGCGCCTGGTAGAAGCCGTCATGAGCCGCCCCGAATTGCTCGACGTGCACCATCTGGAAACCACCATCACGCCTGACAATCAGGCGTCCTGGGGGCTTTTCCGCCGCCTTGCCGATCGCTGGCAGGCACCCCTCAATAGCCGTGAATACTTCTCGACGGATCAACTCGGCGGTGAGCACGACCCCGAGAATCTCGTACGTATCGGCCCTTTCGATACGCGGCGCATCTGATCCCCATCCCATTGCCGGACGGCCGAGCGGCTCGGTCGTCCACGCAGCCTTTCGCCTGATCATCTGACAGGAGGTCACCATGCAGACCCAGACACTCGAACGTCTCGAATCCAATGTGCGCACCTATTCCCGCTCGTTTCCGGTGGTTTTCACCAAGGCCAGGAACGCACGCCTGACCGACGAGGACGGCCGCGAGTACATCGATTTTCTGGCCGGCGCCGGCACCCTCAACTATGGCCATAACAACCCGCACCTGAAGCAGGCGCTGCTGGACTATCTCGATAGCGACGGCATCGTTCACGGCCTCGACTTCTGGACCGCCGCCAAGCGCGACTACCTGGAAACCCTCGAGGAAGTGATCCTCAAGCCGCGTGGGCTGGACTACAAGGTGCATCTGCCAGGCCCGACCGGCACCAACGCCGTCGAGGCGGCGATTCGCCTGGCCCGGGTAGCCCAGGGCCGGCACAACATCGTGACCTTCACCAACGGCTTTCACGGCGTGACCATGGGCGCGCTTGCCACCACCGGCAACCGCAAGTTCCGCGAAGCCACCGGTGGCATCCCGCTGCAGGGCAGCGCTTTCATGCCATATGACGGCTATCTTGGCGAGCATGCTGACACGCTCGATTACTTCGAGAAGCTGCTGGGCGACAACTCCAGCGGCCTCGACCTGCCGGCGGCGGTGATCGTCGAGACCGTACAGGGCGAAGGCGGTATCAACGTGGCCGGGCTCGACTGGCTCAAACGTCTGGAGCGGATCTGCCGCGGCCACGGCATCCTGCTGATCGTCGACGACATTCAGGCCGGCTGCGGCCGCACCGGCAAGTTCTTCAGCTTCGAGCATGCCGGCATCACGCCCGACATCGTCACCAACTCCAAATCGCTGTCCGGTTTCGGCCTGCCGTTCGCTCACGTGCTGATGCGGCCGGAACTCGATAAATGGAAGCCCGGCCAGTACAACGGCACCTTCCGCGGCTTCAACCTGGCTTTTGCCACGGCCGCGGCGGCCATGCGAAAGTACTGGCAGGACGACACCTTCGAGCGTGACGTTCAGCGCAAGGGCAGGGTGGTCGAGGACCGCTTCCAGAAGATTGCCGCCTGGATTGGCGAGCAGGGTGTGAATGCCAGCGAGCGCGGCCGTGGTCTGATGCGCGGCATCGATGTGGGCGACGGCGAGCTGGCCGACAAGATCACCGCCAAGGCCTTCGAGAAGGGGCTGGTGATCGAGACCAGTGGTCAGGCCGGCGAGGTGGTCAAGTGTCTGTGTCCGCTGACGATTCCCGACGAGGATCTGCTCGAGGGGCTGGATATCCTCGAGGCCAGCGTAAAGGAAGTCTTTGGTTGAGCGGCGATTCGCCGAGCAACGGGCAGAAACCGGCCGGCTGCGGTGTCAGCCGGCCAGTCCATGGATCGTATGGAGTGACAGAGCAATGATCGTTCGCAATCTCGAGGAAGCGCGTAAGACCGACCGCCTGGTCAAGTCGGAAAGCGGCACCTGGGACAGCACGCGTCTGGTGCTGGCCAGCGATGGTGGCGGCTTCTCGTTCCACATCACGCGGATCTACGAAGGCACCGAGACTCACATTCACTACAAGCATCACTACGAGTCGGTGTACTGCATCGAAGGCGAAGGTGAAGTGGAGACTCTGGCCGACGGCAAGATCTGGCCGATCAAGCCCGGTGACATCTACGTTCTCGACCAGCACGACGAACACCTGCTGCGCGCACACAAGACCATGCATCTGGCCTGTGTGTTCACGCCGCCGATCACCGGCAAGGAAGTGCATCGCGAGGACGGTTCCTACGCGCCGCCCGACGAAGCCTGATAGACTCAAAGGCTCAGGTACAGACCGCAACCCCGGCCAACGCCCGGGGTTTGGCGTATCAAGGCACCGGGGTCTGGCGTATCAAGGAAAGAGACAGGTAAGGACGGCATCGCCCGAGCGCAGTGATTCTGCATCCCGATAGTTCGCATAATGTATATTATGTTAAATCAGCTATCTGTTACGATGTTGGACAAGCCCACCTCGAAATCCTTATCATCCCCCGTCATGCCCGGCGCGATTGCCCAAGCGCCCCAGACCCCGGTGTTACCCGGGATTGTGCCAAGCCCACTGTCGCTGCGCCCAATGCGCTGTCCAAATGGAGGCTGTCGATTTTCATGCAACCGAGAACGCTATCCGCCCCCGCCGTCTGGTTGCTGAGTTCGTTGTTGATCAGCGGATGCGCCCTCAATTCCGGGCCTCAGGTCGAGCCTGAGCCCACACTGAGTCCCGACCTTTTCGAAGCGCGTATCGGCCAGCTCGAGGAACGCATGGCCTTGCGCTGCGACCAGACCGAGGCTCACTTCGCACAGCATGAGCGCCACCAGGCCGAGCTGCTTGCCGAACTGCGCGATGCGGGTGTCACGCTGCGCCACCTGCGTGGCGACATCGAGCGGCTCGAGCAACGTAGCGGCGACGAGCCGATCCTTGTTCCGGCCGAATGCAACAACGAGCTGAGCGAAGCGCTCTCCTCCAAGGAGATGGTGGGTCGTGCCGAATGGATCGGGCTGCCGGAGGTGGGTACCTATCTGCGCGCCCGGGTCGATTCCGGGGCCAACACCTCCTCGCTGAGTGCGACGGACGTCACTCGCTTCGAGCGCGACGGTGAGGATTGGGTGCGTTTCAAGCTAGGCCTCACCGACAACGATATCGTCGTCGAGCATGTGCGCGACGAGTGGATCGAGCGCCCGGTCGAGCGCCGGGTACGCATCATGCAGGCCGCCGGCAGCGAGTCGCGCCCGGTCGTCAGCCTCATGATGACGCTGGGTCCGATCCGCGAAACCGTGGAGTTCACCCTGAGTGACCGTACTCACCTCAACTATCCGGTGCTGCTCGGTCGTCGTTTCCTCATGGACATCGCCCTGATCGACGTGGCAGAGAACTATCTCCACCCCCGTCCCGAATTCCCCGGTGGCCGCCCTGCCTCCGAGGCGGCCGAGGACCAGATCAACGACCGGGACGAAGAAGAAGGCTGATCGTGGCCTGACTGCCCTACCTGCAAGGATTCTACATGTCACGACTGCCCTTCTACCTCATCGTGGGTCTGCTGATGGTGCTTGGCATCGGCACGAGCCTGCATCGGCACATTCAGATGGAGGTGCCCTGGACGCCCGGTGAGCAACGCCAGATCTGGGAGGTCGAGGCCATCGTCGACTTCTCCGCACTTGGCGATCCCGTGCGGGTCGATCTGGCGCTGCCTTCGCACCAGCGTGGCTATCGCATTCTGACCGAGAATACGGCCTCGCCGGGCTACGGCCTCTCGTTTCTGCAGGATGAGCGCAGTCGCCGCGCGCAGTGGTCGATTCGCAGTGCCACGGGCAGCCAGCAGCTCTATTACTCCGTGCGCTTGCAGGTGACCGAAGACAGGCGTCAGCAGCAGATGGTGCGCCCGCCGCTGCGAGAGATCAGCTGGGAGCGGCCCTACGATACCGCCGCCGCCCAAGTCATCGAGCGGGCCTGGATGCGCAGCGCCGACCCCTACACCTTCACCCGCGAGCTGATCCGCGACTTCAGCGAAGACCGCCAGGGCGAGAACGCGCGTCTTTTGCTGACCCAATTCGAGCGCACCCCGCTGCTGGTACGGCTGCTCAACCAGGCCGGCGTACATGCCCGCGAGGTGAGCGGGCTGATGCTCGAGGATGGCCGCCGCCGGCAGTCGCTGACATCCTGGATCATGGTGTTCGAGGACGAGCAGAACTGGACCCTGTTCAATCCCCGTACCGCCGACCAGGGGCAGCCGGACAACCTGCTGCTGTGGGAAGCCGGCGGGCGCGCCGTGCTCGAAGTTCAGGGCGGGACCAATTCGCGCGTGACCTTCTCGATGCTGTCGCGCAATCAACCGGCAGCGGCGGCGGTGCGCAGCCAGTTGGCGGACGATACCCTGCTCAACTTCTCGATCCACAGTCTGCCGCTGGAGGAACAGGCCCTCTTCCAGACCATCCTGTTGATCCCCATCGGGGCTCTGGTGGTGGTTTTCCTGCGCATCATCGTCGGCATCAAGACCTCCGGCACTTTCATGCCCGTGTTGATCGCCCTCGCCTTCATTCAGACGACTCTGCCAACCGGCATGATCGGTTTTCTGTTGATCGTGGCGGTGGGACTGGTGATACGTAACTACCTCTCCTACCTCAACTTGCTGCTGGTGGCGCGAGTGTCGGCGGTCATCATCACGGTGATCGCGATCATTTCTCTGTTTTCGGTGCTATCGTATCGAGTGGGACTCAATGCAGGCCTGACGATCACCTTCTTCCCGATGATCATCCTGGCCTGGACCATCGAACGGATGTCGATCCTGTGGGAGGAAGAGGGTCCCAAGGAGGTCTTGATTCAAGGCGGCGGAAGCCTCATTACCGCCATACTGGCGTACCTGGCCATGAACAACCCCTGGATACGCCATCTCACCTTCAACTTCCTGGGCGTGCAGCTCATCATCATGTCGCTGATCCTGCTGTTGGGTAACTACACGGGATATCGGCTGCTCGAGCTGCGACGCTTCAAACCGGTCACCGAGGATTGAGTCCCATGTGGGCACGACCGAAGCAGCTCAAGCTCCGAGGCATCATCGGCATGAATCGGCGCAACATCCGCTATATCGGGCGCTACAACAGCCGGCGCTTGTACCCGCTGGTGGATGACAAGCTGAAAACCAAGCTGCTGGCGGAAAAACACGGGATCACCACACCGGCGCTGATCGGCACCGTGTCCACCCAGTTCGGCGTCAAGGCGCTGGGCAGCATGATTGCCGGTCATCCGGGGTTCGTCATCAAGCCCGCCAAGGGTAGCGGCGGCAAGGGCATCCTGGTCATCGAACATGTCGATGGAGAGAGTTTCATCAAGCCCAGCGGTGCCCGCCTGAGCATCGAGGATCTCCATCGCCACGTCTCGAATATCCTCTCCGGTCTCTATTCGCTGGGCGGTACGCCCGACGTGGCCATGATCGAGGGGTTGATCAACTTCGACGAGAAGCTCTCCGAGTACACCTACGAAGGCGTACCCGACATTCGCGTGATCATCTTCCGCGGCTATCCGGTGATGGCCATGATGCGTCTCTCCACGGCGGCTTCCGACGGCAAGGCCAACCTGCACCAGGGTGCAGTGGGCGTGGGGCTGGACATTGCCACGGGCACGGCGGTACGCGGCGTCCAGTTCGACCGTACCAGGCGCGACCATCCCGATACCGGCCATGAGCTCGCCAGCCTGCGGATTCCCGACTGGTCCAACCTGCTGGAACTGGCGGCCGGCTGTTACGAGATGACGGGGCTTGGCTATCTGGGCACCGATATGGTCATCGATCGCAACCGTGGGCCCATGCTGCTGGAGCTCAATGCCCGCCCCGGCCTGGCCATTCAGATGGCCAATGGCGAAGGGTTGCGTGCGCGTCTGGACCTGGTGGAGAAGCAACCCGAAGGAGTGAGCGTCAAGGAGCGAGTCGCCTTCTCGCAGCGCCACTTCGCGCGTCATGGCGAACTCAAGGCGCTTCCTGAGCCCGTGCTGGCCGAGGCAAGCCTCAGCACGTAGAATGAATGCCATTCCCTAAACATCGGCTCTACCATGACCGACGCTACTGCCCTGCTTGCGCAGGCCGAAAGACAATGCCAGCTTCGTGGGGTTCGCTTCACCCCGATCAGGCGCCGCGTGCTCGAGATGATCGCGGCAACCAGCGGTGGTCTGAAGGCCTATGAGTTACTCGACCGGCTCGCCGTCGAGCATGCCGCTGCCCGCCCGCCGACCGTTTATCGTGCGCTCGATTTTCTGATCGAACAGGGGCTGGTGCACCGCATCGAGTCCCTCAATGCGTATGTGGCCTGCCCCTGCCCCGAGCATGCTCACGGCTTCCAACTGCTGATCTGTCGTCACTGCGGCCGCGTCGAAGAGCTGCATCTGGATGACGTCAATGCGCAGCTGAGCACCCGGGCGCGGGAACTCGGGTTTCGCGTCGAGCGTCAGACCATCGAACTCCTGGGCAGCTGCGACCTTTGCCTTGCCGCGCCGGCAAGAGACGACAAGCCAGCCACTACGGAAACGTCATGAGCGATACCTTCAAACAGCTCGAGCGCGCCGAGCTCGATGCCCGCCTCCCCATCGAGCGCGTATTGGCGGAAGTGCGCTTCAATCAAGACGGTCTGATCCCGGCCATCGCTCAGCAGCACGATAGCGGCGAGGTGCTGATGATGGCATGGATGAACCGTGAGGCTCTCGAAGAGACCCTGGCCAGCGGGCGTGTCTGCTACTGGTCGCGCTCGCGGGGCAAGCTGTGGCGCAAGGGGGAGTCTTCCGGTCAGCAGCAGCATCTGCGTGCGGCCAGCCTCGATTGCGATGGCGACACCCTGCTGCTGCAGGTGGAACAGAGCGGCCCGGCCTGCCATACCGGCCGGCGCAGCTGCTTCTACGTAGCGCTGGAGGGCGGCGAAGCGAGGATCACCAGCGAGCCGCTGATCGATCCAGACACCCTGTACGGCAAGCCGTCGAAGGAAGGCTGAGCGTGGCTCGCCCGGCGGCCTGGCTGCAGCGCCTCGGCGGGTTGATGGCGCGCGCCCTGGGGCTGGCGATGATCGCTCTCGTCAGGCTCTATCAACTGGTTATCAGTCCTCTGCTCGGCCCACGCTGCCGCTACTGGCCCAGCTGCTCCCATTACACCGTCGAGGCCGTTCAGGTGCACGGTCCGTTGCGCGGCGGCTGGCTGGCGGTGAAGCGCATCGTACGCTGTCATCCCGGCAGCGATGGCGGTATCGACCCCGTGCCGGGCGGGCCCAGTGAACGCCTGTGCCGCGAAGATCCGGAGCTCGACGAGCACTATCGCTGCTGCTCGCAGCACGTGACCAAGCATTGAAGATGGCGTAGAGTGCGCCCGACCGCCGCCATCACCTTACCCTGCCCTTGCATCCGTCCTGCATCTTCCTCGCTGTAGTCGTCCCACTGTAGTAGCCCGCTACCACCCTCACCCGGTTCGCCCGTGCCAGACTGCTCAATGGCACACCCAACACAACGATCCGATGAGGAAACACGCCATGTCTGCCAAGCGACTGCTTTTGCTTTGCGGCGATTTCGCCGAAGACTATGAAACCATGGTGCCGTTCCAGGCGCTGCAGGCCGTGGGGCACCGCGTCGATGCCGTCTGCCCGGACAAGCGGGCAGGCGAAAGTATCGCCACCGCCATTCACGACTTCGAGGGCGACCAGACCTACAGCGAGAAACCCGGCCACCGCTTTACCTTGAACGCCGATTTCGCCGCCGTCGACCCTGCCGACTATGACGGCCTGGTGGTCGCCGGCGGACGCGCCCCCGAGTACCTGCGCCTCAACGATCGGGTCATCGAAGTGGTGCGTCACTTCTTCGCCCAGGACAAGCCGGTGGCGGCGATCTGCCATGGCGCTCAGCTGCTGGCGGCGGCACGGGTTCTGGAAGGCCGGACCTGCTCGGCCTATCCCGCCTGTCGGCCCGAGGTGGAGCTGGCCGGTGGCCGTTATGCCGATATCGCCGTGGACGATGCCGTGACCGACGGTAAGCTGGTGACGGCGCCCGCCTGGCCCGCTCACCCCGCCTGGCTGGCCCAGTTCCTCGCCGTACTGGGAACGCGTATCGAACTTTGAACGGTCAGTGCTGGCCACCTTGCCCTGGCTCGCGACCGGCGCCATGCTGAAGGCATCGTCGCGAGCCGGATCAGGGGGAAAGAGTCATGTGCAGGCTTTTCATCGGTGCCGAAGCAGATCTCTGGGAGCCGCAGACGCGCTCCATGCGTATCGATGGCGTTTCCACCAGCGTGCGTCTGGAGCGCTTCTTCTGGGCGGTACTCGAAGAGGTGGGCAGGCGTGACGGACTGTCACTCAGTCAGCTGGTGGCCAGGCTGGCGCGGGAGTGCGCCGAGGCCGGCCACGATCCCGCCAACTTCGCTTCCTTTCTGAGGGTGTGCTGCGGCCGTTATCAGGCGCTGCAGCTGGCGGGTGAGATCCCCGCGCAGCCGGATGTGGCCATCGCCAGCCTTGACGCCGAAGGCATACTGGCCAGGGAGCGGCGACGCCATGCCGCGGGGCGGCGCGCAGCGAGACCTCAGGCGGCCTCGCTCTCGGCGACTTCGTAGATCTTTGCCAGCATGGCGTGCAGACCGTTGCTGCGCGTCGGCGACAGGTGCTTGTCGAGCCCCAGATCCTGCAGGAAGTGAGGGCTGGTGCTGCGGATCTCGGCCGGCGGGCGGTCGTTGAAGATGCGCATCAGCACGGCAATCAGCCCGGAAACGATGGCGGCATCGGATACCGCGTCGAAGTGCAGCGCCTCGCCTTCGCGGCGATGGTGAATCCAGACGTTGGATTGACAGCCCTGGATCTTGCGCTCCGGGGTCTTCCACTCCTCGGGAAACGGCGGCAGCTGTTTGCCCATGTCGATGATGTACTGGTAGCGGTCCATCCAGTTGTCGAACATCTCGAACTCTTCCAGCAGTGCCTGCTGGGCCTGCTCGGCCGTGGCTTCGGTGGTCATGTGGCCTCCCGTGATGACTCGAAGGTCATTATACCGGTTCGGGCGCCCTGCCGGGCAAACCGTGAGCGGCTTGTTGACGATGCCACTCCTCGTCTTCGGTGTGCAGGTATTGCGCCGTGGTGTCGAGCCGCGCGTGGCGTGCGGTGCTGGCCAGGTAGCGCAGCTCGACCCCGGCCTGAGCCTGATGGGTCAGCGAGGTGTGGCGCAGCCAGTGCGGCGTGGCGGCGCGCAGCCGTGCCACCTGAGCGGCAGCCGTCTCGCCGGCATCGGCTTGCAGGGCGTCGGCGGCGGCGTGAAAGGTGCTGCGAATCAGCCGGTAGAGCTGGTTGTCACCCAGGCGGCGCTGGCCGTCCAGCCCGCGCAGCAACGCTCCGGCTTCTCCGAGCTTGGGATGGCGCGAAAGCCCCAGCGTTTCCCGCCACTGCTCCAGCAGCTCCAGCATGTCGGGCGGTACGGGAATGCGTGCCAGCTTGTCGCCCTTCCCCACCACGCGCCACCACCAGCGTCCTTCGCGTAGGAAGAAGTCGCTCATCTCGGCGGCGGCCATCTCGCCGATACGCGGTGCCAGCAGATAGGCAAAGCCGAAGATCAGTCGCCGTCGTTGGTGGAGATAGTGCTCCCTGAGGCTGGCCTCCTGGGTCGGTGGCTCGTTCAGCCACTGCCATAGCCACTCCCACAGCGGCCGCTCCAGGTAGCGCTCGATGCCGGTCTGGCGGTTGTCCAGTCGACGGCGCTTGTCGCGCATCAGGCGAAAGGGGTTGTGTGCCAGCCACCCCGCTTCCACCAGCCAGGCGAACATGCCCTGCAGGATCACCAGGCTCTGCCGCCGACTGCTGGGCGACAGCGGCCCGCGGAACGGGCGCCAGTCGGGAGCATGGCGCGGCCGCGGCGGCCCTACCCAATGCTCGCGCGGTGTGGGGGAGGCCAGAAACGCCTCATAGGCATCCAGGTCGTGACGGCGCAGTTCGGCCAGCCCCCGCCCTTCCCGTTCCAGCCACAGCAGTAGCCGCTCGGCCTCGCGGCGATAGGCGCGCAGCGTTCGCGGACTGTCGCGATATTCGGCAAGCCAGCGCGCTACGGCTTCGGTGTCGCTGTGTGCGGCGATATGGACATGGCCTGCGCGCGGGCGGCCGGGCATCAGTCCGCCAATGGGCGCTATATCGCTCGATTGCGGTTCGGGCTGTGAGCCCGCCTCTGCCCTGCTTGTCTCGCTCGACATCCTCATGGGGCCCCTGTCCCATTCACTGAGCGTTCAGTGTCAGACGTATCGATCAGTTTTTCAAGATAAGACGGGTAATCATGAATTTTGATTAATAGCGTAATGTAAATTACGTAATACATAAAATGTAATTTCCTTCCCCGCAGCCGGGAAAACGGCTATGCTTGAACCACTCAAGCGGGCGCATGGCAGAGCAAGAACAAGCGTCGCCCGCCGCGTGATGCATGGAGCAGCAGCCACACCATCAAGGAGATCGACATGGCACGCAGCGGTGTGCAATACGAGGATGTACTGGGCGCCATCGAATCCCTGCAGGCGCGGGGAGAAGCCCCCAGCGTGCAGAAGATTCGCGAAGTGTTGGGTACCGGTAGCTTCACCACTATCAGCGATCATCTGCGCGAATGGCGCTTGCGGCGGGAAGGCAGCCGCGAGCCGCCTGCGTCGCAAGCCATGCCCGAGCCAGTGCAGCGCTTGGCGGAAACCCTCTGGCACAAGGCCCAGGAGGCAGCCGGCGAGGCGCTGGCGGAGTATCGCGAGCGCGCCGACCGCCGTGTTGCCGAGGCGCAGGAAGCCATGCAGGAGGCGCAGCGGCAGGTCGAGGATGCCGAGCAGCGCGAAGCCGCCCTCTCCGCTCACGTGGCGGGTACCGAGCAGCGGCTGGAGGCGCGTAGCGCCGCCCTGGCGCGGGTCGAGGCCGAGCGCGATCAGTGGCAGGAGCGCGCTCGCCAGTTCGAGGAGCGTCTGAGTCGTGCCCTGCAGCAGCTCGACAAGCTACAGCAGGAAAGCGAGCAGCAGGCTCAGGCGCATCAGCAGGCCCTGGCCGACCGTGATGCGCAGCACTTGGCTCGCCTCAATCAGGAGGAGCAGCGCCATGAGGCCGCCGAGGCGCGCCTGATGACGCTGCTGGATGAGGCGCGCCAGGAGCGAGTGGCGGCCGAAAAGCGCTACGATGCCGCGACCCAGCAGTTGGAGAAGCGTCAGGAGAACCTGCAGCGTCAGCTGCACGAGACCCAGGCTGCGCTGGGCCGCGAGGAGAAGCAGCACCGCGAGACCCAGTGGGCGAGGAGTCGCGCCGAAGAGCGTATCGATACGCTGCGCCACGAACAGTCGCTGCTGCAGGCGCGCATCGAGGACCAGAAGCGCCACATCGAAGAGCAGGCGGCCCGGCTGCGCACCCAGGACGCCGAACTCATGCGGCGCACCTGGCAGCCCGTCGAGGAAGGCGTCGCTCGGCGCGCGGACGAAGGCCGCGTAGGAGAAGGAGGTGAAACGCTGAAAGGCGCCGAGACGGCACCTTCCGAAAGCGTTCGTTGAGCATGAGGCGGCGCGCCTCGAGCGGCGCGTCGCTTGCTATCCGAAGGGTGCTGTTGCGAAGGGTATGGGCGGATGGAGCCCGATTTCAGCGATAGTAGGCGTTGGTGGTGTCGGTGTGATCGGTCACGTCGCGAATGCCGGCCAGTTCCGGGATGCGCTCCATCAGGGTTTTCTCCACCCCTTCCTTGAGCGTCAAGTCGACCGCAGCACAGCCCTGGCAGCCGCCGCCGAAGGCCAGAACCGCGACCTGATCCTCGGTCAGTTCGACCAGCTTGATCTCGCCGCCGTGGGCGGCAAGGCCCGGATTGATCTCGCTGTAGAGGATATAATTGACGCGATCCTCGAGCGGGCTGTCGGCGTTGACCTTGGGCATCTTGGCGTTGGGCGCCTTGATGGTGAGCTGCCCACCCATGCGGTCGGCGTTGAAGTCGACCACCGCTTCTTCGAGGAAAGGGATGCTGTTCTTGTCGAGCAGCACGGCGATCTTGTCGAGCTCCAGACGCTCGTCAGTGGGCTCTTCTTCGCCGGGCCGGCAGTAGGCCAGGCAGGTCTCGGCGTAGGGTGTGCCCGGCTGGGTGATGAAGATGCGCACCGCAATGCCCTCGACGTTCTGCTTTGCCAGCAGCTCGGCAAGGTATTCCTGGGCGCTGTCGGTAATCTGGATGATCTCGCTCATGATGTTCTCGCTGGTCGGACGCGGCAACGGGGCCGGCCATAGGTGACATGCCATCATGGTAAGCAAAAGCAGGCTTCGAGACAATCCCGACTGTTTTGCTCGGTTTTTGAGCAACCCTGCCCTCAAGCCGCTGGTTTTGCTACCATAGCCGGCCGACAAGGCCGCCCCTGCCAAAGAGCACCAGGATCCAAGGGCGGTCACATACCTGGACGTGACTTTGCTGGAGACAGACCCGACCCATGGCCGCCCTTCCCTCTGCACTGACCGCCACTCTCACCGAACGGCTCGGCGAGCGCATCCTCATGCTGGATGGCGGCATGGGTACCATGATACAGAATGCCAAGCTCGAGGAAGCCGACTTCCGCGGTGAGCGATTCGGCGACTGGCCCTCGGAACTCAAGGGCAACAACGACCTGCTGGCACTGACCTGCCCCGATCTCGTCACGCGCCTTCATCGCGCTTATCTCGAGGCCGGCGCCGACATTATCGAGACCAACACCTTCAACAGCACCCGCTTCTCCCAGGCCGATTACGGCATGGAGGCGCTGGTGCCGGAGATCAACCGCGAATCGGCGCGTCTGGCCCGCGAGGCATGCGATGCGGTGGCGGCAGAGACCGGTGTGCCGCGCTACGTGGCCGGGGTGCTGGGGCCGACCTCGCGCACCGCCTCGCTCTCGCCCGACGTCAACGACCCGGCCAAGCGCAACGTCACCTTCGACCAGCTGCGTGACAACTACTACGAGGCGGCCGAAGCGCTGATCGAGGGCGGCGCCGACCTGATCCTGATCGAGACGATCTTCGACACCCTCAACGCCAAGGCGGCCATCTTCGCCCTGGAGGCGCTGTTCGACGACCGTGGCGAGCGGCTGCCGGTGATGATATCCGGCACCATCACCGACGCTTCCGGACGCACCCTCTCCGGTCAGACCACCGAGGCGTTCTGGAACTCGGTGCGCCATGCCCAGCCGCTCTCCATCGGCCTGAACTGTGCGCTGGGCGCCGAGGAGCTGCGCCCCTACCTGGAAGAGCTCTCGACCAAGGCCGACACCTTCGTCTCGGCGCACCCCAACGCCGGGCTGCCCAACGAATTCGGCGAGTACGATCAGACCCCCGAAGAGATGGCGGCCATCGTCGCCGAGTTCGCCTCGAGCGGCCTGGTCAACATCATCGGCGGTTGCTGCGGCTCGACGCCCGAGCACATCGCCGCGATTCATGCCGCCATCCAGGGCATGGCGCCGCGCAAGGTGCCCGAGCGTCCGCGTGCCTGCCGCCTGGCGGGGCTGGAGCCCTTCAACATCGAGAAGGGCTCGCTGTTCGTCAACGTCGGCGAGCGTACCAACGTCACCGGCTCGGCGCGCTTCAAGCGCCTGATCGTCGAAGAGGATTACACCACCGCCCTGGAAGTGGCGCTGGACCAGGTCGAGAACGGCGCCCAGATCATCGACATCAACATGGACGAGGGCATGCTGGAGTCGCAGGAGGCGATGGTGCGCTTCCTCAACCTGATCGCCGGCGAGCCCGACATCGCCCGGGTGCCGATCATGATCGACTCCTCCAAGTGGGAGATCATCGAGGCCGGCCTCAAGTGCGTCCAGGGCAAGGCGGTGGTCAACTCCATCTCGCTCAAGGAGGGCGAGGAAGCCTTCCTGGAGCAGGCCACCCTGTGCCGCCGCTACGGGGCCGCCGTGGTGGTCATGGCCTTCGACGAGACCGGCCAGGCCGATACCTTCGCGCGCAAGACCGAGATCTGTCAGCGCGCCTATGAGCTGCTGGTCGAACGGGTCGGCTTCCCGCCGGAAGACATCATCTTCGACCCCAACATCTTCGCCATCGCCACCGGCATCGAGGAGCACGACAACTACGCCGTCGACTTCATCGAGGCGACCCGCTGGATCCGTGAGCACCTGCCCCATGCCATGGTCTCGGGCGGGGTCTCCAACGTTTCGTTCTCCTTCCGCGGCAACGACCCGGTGCGCGAGGCGATTCACTCGGTGTTCCTCTATCACGCCATCCGTGCCGGTCTGACCATGGGCATCGTCAACGCCGGCCAACTGGCGGTCTACGACGACCTGCCGGCGGAGCTGCGCGAGGCGGTCGAGGACGTGGTGCTCAACCGCCGCAGCGACGGTACCGAACGCCTGGTCGATCTGGCCGAGAAGTACAAGGGCGACGGTAGCGGCGCGGCGAAGAAAGAGGACCTGGAGTGGCGCTCCTGGCCGGTGGAAAAGCGTATCGAGCATGCCCTGGTCAAGGGCATCACCGCTTTCATTGAAGAGGACACCGAACTCGCCCGCCAGCGCGCCACGCGCCCCATCGAGGTGATCGAAGGGCCGCTGATGGACGGCATGAACGTGGTCGGCGACCTGTTCGGTGCCGGCAAGATGTTCCTGCCCCAGGTGGTCAAGTCGGCGCGGGTCATGAAGCAGGCGGTGGCCTATCTCATCCCCTTCATCGAGGCGGAGAAGAGCGAAGGCACTCAGGCCAAGGGCAAGATCGTCATGGCCACGGTGAAGGGCGACGTGCACGACATCGGCAAGAACATCGTCGGCGTGGTCCTGCAGTGCAACAACTACGATGTGGTCGACCTGGGCGTGATGGTGCCGGCGGAAAAGATTCTGCAGACGGCCCGCGAGGTCAATGCCGACATCATCGGCCTCTCGGGGCTGATCACGCCCTCGCTGGACGAGATGGTCCACGTGGCCAAGGAGATGAAGCGCCAGGGCTTCAAGCTGCCGCTGCTGATCGGTGGTGCCACCACTTCCAAGGCCCACACCGCGGTGAAGGTCGAACCGCAGTACGACGAACCGGTCATCTACGTGACCGACGCCTCGCGGGCGGTGGGCGTTGCCGGCAAGCTGCTCTCCCCCACGCTCAAGCCCGCCTATGTGGCCGAGATCAAGGCGGAGTACGAGCAGGTGCGCGAGCGTAACGCCAAGCGCCGCCCCAAGGCGGCGGACCTGAGCTACGCCGAGGCCCGCCAGCGCAAGCTGCCCATCGACTGGGACAGCTACACGCCGCCCCGGCCCGCCATCACCGGGCTCGAGGTATTCGACGGCTACGACATCGAGGAGCTGGTCGAGCGCATCGACTGGACACCCTTCTTCATGAGCTGGGAGCTGGCGGGCAAGTACCCGAAAATTCTCGACGACGTAATGGTCGGCGAAGCCGCCCGCAACCTGTTCGCCGATGCCCAGCAGATGCTGCGCAAGCTGATCGACGGCAAGCACGTCGAGGCGCGCGGGGTGATCGGTCTGTGGCCGGCCAACAGCGTCGACGACGACATCATCGAGGTATATGCGGACGAGTCGCGCAGCGAGGTGATCGCCCGCCTGCACCACATCCGCCAGCAGACCACCAAGAACCGTGACGGCGTCTGCTACAGCCTGGCCGATTTCGTCAGCCCTCGTTACGACGCCGACGGCAACGAGCGCGATCAGCTCGATTGGATCGGCGGCTTTGCCGTGACCACTGGCCACGGCGTGGAAGCGCTGGCCGAACGTTACAAGGCCGCCGGTGACGACTACAGCGCGATCATGGTGCAGGCTCTTACCGATCGTCTGGCCGAGGCCTTTGCCGAGCGCATGCACGAGCGGGTGCGCAAGGAGTTCTGGGGCTACGTGCCCGAGGAGACCCTGGACAACGACGCCCTGATTGCCGAGAAGTACCAGGGCATCCGGCCGGCGCCGGGTTACCCCGCCTGCCCCGACCACACCGAGAAGCGCACCCTGTTCCAGCTGCTCGATGCCACCGAGAACGCTGGCATCGAGTTGACCGAGAACTTCGCCATGTGGCCGGCTGCCGCGGTGTCGGGGTGGTACTTCTCGCATCCCCAGGCCAAGTACTTCTCCACCGGCAAGATCACCCGCGACCAGGTCGAGGCCCTGGCCGAGCGCAAGGGTATGAGCCTGGCGGAGCTGGAGCGCTGGCTCTCGCCGGTACTCTCCTACGATCCGGCCTGAGACGACGACCCCTGATGCCCCGTGCCCCGGCGCGGGGCATTCTCGAACCCAACGATAGAGCATGCTGCCAGATTCGATCCGCCGTCGACGTATCCTGCGCCTAGCCACGCCGATCATCGCCGCGATGCTGACCCAGAGCCTGATCAATCTGATCGATGCGGCGCTGGTCGGCTCGCTCGGCGAGGTACCGCTGGCCGGCGTCGGTATCGGCGGCTATGCCATGTTCCTGGTCACGGCCCTGGTCTTCGGGCTCTCTTCCGGCGTGCAGTCGCAGACGGCCAGGCGCCATGGCGAAGAGGCCTGGCAGCTGCGGGCCAGGCCGCTCAATGCCGGGCTGGCCATCGCCCTGCTCGTCTCGCTGCCGTTGACGCTGCTGTGCCTGTGGCAGGCGCCGCGCCTGATGGCCCTCATCAACCCCGATGCCGCGGTCAATGCCGTCGCGGTCGAGTACTTCCGCTGGCGCGTGCTGTCGCTCGTCGCCGTGGCCATGATCTTCTGCTTCCGAGGCTACTGGAACGGCATCGAGCAGAGCGGCTTCTATCTGCGCATCATGCTGGTGATGCACGCGGTCAACGTGGCGGCCAGCGTGTGCCTGATCTTCGGCTACCTGGGGCTGCCGGCCATGGGCGCCGCCGGCGCCGGTGCGGGCACCACGCTCTCGCTCTACGTCGGCCTCGCGCTCTGGGCGCTGCTGAGCCTGCGCCACGCCGTGCCCAGCGGCTTTCTCGCGGGCGTGCCCCGGCGCCCGGCGCTGCTGACTACCCTGCGCCTGGCAACGCCCCACTCCTTCCAGCAGCTGTGGTTCGCTGCCGGCTATGCGGTGCTGTTCTGGATTCTGGGGCGCATCGACACGGCCAGCGTCGCCGTTGGCCACGTGCTGGTGAACCTCTCGCTGCTGTTGATCCTGCCCGGCGTGGGGCTGGGCATGGCCGCCATGAGCCTGGTCGGCCAGTCGCTCGGTCGTCAGGCTCATGGCGACGCCCATCGCTGGGGCTGGGACGTGGTACGCCTCGCCTGGCTGTGCCTGGCGGCCCTGGCGTTGCCCATGGCGCTGTTTCCGGAACAGATCCTCGGCCTGTTCCTGCGCGACCCCGAGCTCATTGCCCTCGCCCGTCTGCCGCTGCAGCTCACCGCGGTCATGATCGTGCTGGACGGCGCCGCTCTGGTGCTGGCCCAGGCCCTGCTGGGTGCCGGTGCCAGTCGCACCGTGATGACCACCACGCTCTCACTTCAGTGGCTGGTCTTCCTGCCGCTGGCATGGTGGGTCGGTGTGGTCATGGAGCAAGGGCTGCTGGGCATCTGGTGGGTGCAGCTTGGCTATCGCTGTCTCAACTCGCTATGGTTCGTGACGATCTGGCAGCGGCGGCAGTGGCTGCGACTGGAGATCTGACAGAGAGGTGATAGAGAGGTGACTTGACCTTTATATGTCTTTACGTATAAAAAATATGAATATTTATTCTTTCAAAGAATATGCCAGGGGCGTTAAGGTGCCCCCTGACGCTCCGCCATTTCCCCTGCAGCAGGACCGGCTGAATGTATCGCTACGACACCCATGATCAGACTCTGGTCAATGAACGCGTCGCTCAGTTTCGCGACCAGATGAACCGCTATCTGGCCGGACGGATCAGCGACGAAGAATTCTTGCCGCTGCGCGTGCAGAACGGCCTCTATGTTCAGCGCTACGCGCCCATGCTGCGTATCGCCATCCCCTACGGCATGCTGGCCTCCTATCAGCTGCGCAAGCTGGGCGATCTGGCACGTGACTACGATCGCGGCTACGGTCACTTCACTACCCGTACCAATCTGCAGCTGAACTGGCCGAAGCTGGAAACCGTGCCCGACATGCTGGCCGAACTGGCCAGCGTGCAGATGCACGGCATCCAGACCAGCGGCAACGATATTCGCAACACCTCCACCGATCAGTTCGCCGGCATCTCCGAGGACGAGGAAGTCGATCCGCGGCCCTGGTGCGAGCTGATTCGTCAGTGGTCGACGTTTCACCCCGAGTTCACCTACCTGCCGCGCAAGTTCAAGATCGCCGTGACCGGTGCCGCCGAGGATCGCGCCGCCATCCAGGTGCACGACGTCGGCCTGCGCCTGTGGCGCGACGACAAGGGCGAGGTGCGGGTCAAGGTGCTGGCCGGTGGTGGTCTCGGCCGCACGCCGATGATCGGCGAGGTAGTGCGTGACGACCTGCCCTGGCAGCACCTGCTGACCTATCTCGAGGCGCTGGTTCGCGTCTACAACCAGTTCGGCCGCCGTGACAACAAGTTCAAGGCGCGCATCAAGATCCTGGTCAAGGCGCTGGGCGTCGAGGAATTCCGTCGTCGGGTCGACGCCGAGTGGGCGCATCTCAAGGATGGCCCCCAGACGCTGACCCGCGAAGCCGTCGAGGCGATGCAGTCTCACTTCGTCGACCCGGAGCGCCGCGCCATCGGTGAAGAGGCGATTGCCGAGTTCGAGCGCCTGCGCGGCGAGAATCGCGCCTTTGCGCGTTTCGTCACCAACAACGTGCACGGCCACAAGGTGCCGGGCTACAAGGCCGTCACCCTCTCGCTCAAGCGCAAGAACCATTCTCCGGGCGACCTGACCTGGGAGCAGATGCACCAGGTGGCCGATCTGGCCGACGAGTTCAGCTACGGCGAGATCCGTGTCACCCACGAGCAGAACCTGGTGCTGGCCGACGTGGCGGTGGACCGCCTCGAGGAACTCTGGCATCGCCTGGAAGAGCTGGGCCTGGCCAACCCCACCGTGGGCACCCTGGCTGACCTGATCTGCTGCCCCGGCGGCGATTACTGCGCCCTGGCCAATGCCAAGTCGATCCCGGTGGCTCAGGCGATTCAGGAGCGCTTCGAGGACATCGACTACCTCTATGACCTGGGGCCGCTGGATCTCAACATTTCTGGCTGCATGAATGCCTGCGGTCACCACCACGTGGGCCACATCGGCATTCTCGGCGTCGACAAGAAGGGTGAGGAGTGGTACCAGATCTCTCTCGGCGGAGCCCAGGGCAACGACTCCTCGCTGGGCAAGATTCTCGGCCCCTCGTTCGACCGCGAGAGCGTGCCCGACGTCATCGACAAGGTGCTGCAGGTCTACGTCGGCGAGCGTGCCGAAGGCGAGACCTTCATCGAAACGTATCGCCGTATCGGCCTCAAGCCATTCAAGGAGCGGGTCTATGCCTGATCAGAACGCCATCCAGCGCCCTTTCATCCGTGACGGCAAGCCGGCCGACGACCGCTGGGTGCTGATTCGCGACGCCGAAGCGGAGCTTCCGGCTGCCACTCCTGCCATCGTGCCCCTGGCACGCTGGCAGGCGCTGGAAGGCAGCCGTGAGCTGGCGCCGTGGCTTTCCAGCGACACCGAGCTGACGCCGGAGCTGGCCGAACAGCTGGCAGCCGCCCCGCTGATTGCCATCGACTTCCCCAAGTTCACCGATGGCCGCGGCTACAGCCTGGCGCGCCTGCTGCGCGAGCGCTACGGCTTCGATGGCGAGATTCGCGCCATTGGCGACGTGCTGGTCGATCAGGCCTTCTTCCTCACCCGCTGCGGTTTCAACGCGCTGTCGCTGCGTGAAGATCAGTGGCTGGAAGACGCGCTGAACGCGCTGAACACCTTCAGCCGTGCCTATCAGCCGGCCGTCGACGTGAGCGAGCCGCTGTTCCGCCAGCGCATGCGTGAAGTCGCCAAACGGGTGGAGCCGGCGCTGGCCTAGCCCCGCGTACGAGACCCCCTGACGCAAAGCCCTATCGCGCCATCCAGAACGAAAGCCGGCCTCGTGCCGGCTTTCGACCTTGCGATCAGCCGCGGCGCTTCTGCTGACGCTCGCGGTTGTCCGCCCTCGCCCGCTCGCTCTTGCGCAGCATCACCCAGGTCGCTCCCAGGCCGCCGTCGGCCTGCTGGGCGGAAGCGAATGCCTGCACCTCGTCGAACTGCACCAACCACTTGGCCAGGTAGGAACGCAGCACGTTGGCAGGGCTGTCGATCTCCTGCCCACGGCCATGCACGATCAGCAGCGAGCGCAGATCGTGGGCATAGGCTTCACGTATGAAGGGCGGCAGCATCCGGCGGCACTCCGCCAGCGGGCGGCGCAGCAGATGCAGACGCGACTGGGCGGGATAGCCGCCGTGCCGCAGGCGGTCGACCACGCCCTGCTGAATGCCGTCGCGGCGAAATGCCAGGGGATCGAACGGCGGCACCAGCTCGACGAAATCGTCCGACAGGAAATTGTTCTCCCCGAGCTCCGCCTGGGCGCTCTCGCGGCGAGCCAGCTGTGCCTCGCTGGGCCGGCTACGACGCTGGCCCGGATCGGCTCGATTGGCGCTCCTGCGCAGTGGCTTCACATCACCCACCAGTGCCCTGAAGTCCTGATCCTCGTGTGCTGAGTGCGTCATGGGCAACCTCCGCTGTGATCGAGCCTCGACTAGCATCCTAACAGAGCCCACTGGCGGCGGAGAACCGGACAACCGCCCTCTCGGCGTGGCAGGATGTGTTTTCACATGTCATAGGGAGACGACATGCGCCTGCGTCATTACGTTCTCGCCATGCTGTTGGGCCTGCTCGCCCTGGCCGGCTGGCTATGGCTCACCATGCTGAGTCCTTACACCTACGATCGCCCCGCCCATCTGCCTGAGATCGAGGCCGGTGAGCACGCCGTGTTCGTCTACGGTACGCTGCGCTTTGCCCCGCTGCGCTGGGTGGTCATGGGTCGTGCGGGGGAGACCGAGACGGCCGTACTCGAAGGCTTTCGCCGCGAGCGCCTCGATCTGGTCGAAGCGTCCGACGAGCGGGTACTGGGAGAAGTGGTAGTGGTCGATGCCGACGAGCTGGAACGGCTGGACCGCTACGAGCGACTGGGCATTCGCTATCAGCGCGTTCCCATGCGCCTTGCGGATGGCCGCATGGCATGGGTCTATCGTCGCCTCGACGAGGCGTCACGACCCCCTTCACAAGCCCGCGAGTCCAATGCAACCGACTGATCGGCGCGGAGATTCCCGAGCATCACGGTTGTGGACGACACGATGCCCCTTCTACAATACGGGCCAGCTTTCATGGATCGAGGAGTCTCGCATGGCCATTACGCTCTACCACAATCCCCGCTGCTCCAAGTCGCGACAGGCGCTGGCGCTGCTCGAGGAGCGCGGCGCCGAGGTCAGGGTGCGTCGCTACCTCGACGAGCCGCTCAGCGAAGAGGAGCTGCGTGACCTCATGTCGCGCCTGGACGCCGACGGCGAGGCTCTGGTGCGCACCAAGGAAGCGGAGTGGAAGGAAGTCGAAGATACCGACCTGCAGGATCAGGAGCAGGTGATAAGCGCGCTGGTGCGCTTTCCCAGGCTGTTGGAACGGCCGATTGCCGACGACGGCAAGCGTGCCGTCATCGGCCGCCCGCCCGAAGACGTGCTGGCCCTGCTTCACGCCCGCGATTGACCTTTCCTCTGCTTCTGGAGCCACGATGCGCGACTCCCTGCCCTATGTGCTGATTCTCTATTATTCCCGCCACGGCGCCACGCGCAGCATGGCCGAACAGCTGGCCGCCGGCGTGGAGTCCTGCTCCGGCATCGAGGCTCGGCTGCGCACCGTGCCGCCGGTTTCGCCCACCTGTGAGGCAGTCGACCCGGAGATTCCCGCCGAGGGTGCCATTTATGCCGAACTGGACGACCTGCGTCATTGCGCCGGCCTGGCGCTGGGCAGCCCGACCCGCTTCGGCAACATGGCCGCGCCGCTCAAGCATTTCATCGACTCGACCAGTGCGCTGTGGCTCAACGGTGCCCTGGTGGACAAGCCGGCCACTGCCTTCACCTCTACCTCAAGCCTGCACGGCGGCCAGGAAACCACGCTGGTCTCCATGCTGCTGCCCTTGCTGCACCACGGCATGGTCTATGCCGGCCTGCCCTACAGCGAGACCGACCTGATGACCACCACCGCGGGCGGCACACCCTACGGGGCCAGCCATGTGGCCGGGCAGCGCAGCGATCAGCCTCTGACGGATGCCGAGCGCCGGCTGGTGCGCGCTCAGGGCAAGCGGCTGGCTCGTTTGGCGCTGGCGCTCGACAGCCTGAGGGAAGGCTCATGAGGCGCTGGGTCGAGGGGCTCGAGGCGCGTCATGGGCTGGACTTCCTCACCGAGCGCAGCCGTCAGGCGGTGCTCGTCAGCTATGTCGTTCTCCTGGCGCTGCTGGCCTGGAGCGGCCTGGCCATGGAAGCCGGCGCCAACCCGCTGACGCCCATCCTGATCCGCGGCCTACCGCTGATCCTGTTCCTGCCTTCGATCGTCGCCAAGCGCCCCCGTGGGCATGTCTGGCTCGCCTTCGTCAGCCTGCTCTACTTCGTTCAGGGGGTCATGGTGGCCACGCTTCCCGGTCAGGGGCTGCTGGGTATCGCCGAAGCACTCGCGGCGCTGGGGCTGTTCACCGGCTGCATGTTCTACGCCCGCTTTCGCAGCCGACAGATGAAAGCGCAGCGCGGTGAGTGACCTTCGCCTATGCTGCTCCGCTGCAGTGAATGGAATCCGTGACGACGGTCAAAGCGCAGGTGTTGTGCTGCTCTCGCACAGCGGCCACCATTGAGAAAAAGGACGAGGAGTACGCCATGACACGCAACATTGCCGATATCCGGCGCGATTACGAGGGCGGCAGGCTCGAGGAAAGCATGGTGCCCGCCGAGCCCATGGTGCTGTTCGACGAGTGGCTGACGCTGGCGCTCGATAGCGAAGGCGAGGACGGCAACGTGATGACCCTGGCCACCGTGGACAGCCAGGGCCTGCCCCATGCGCGCATCGTGCTGTTGAAGGGCTCCGATGAGCGCGGCCTGGTCTTCTACACCAACTATCACAGCCACAAGGGTAGCGAGCTGGCCAACGTGCCGCATGCCGCACTGGTGTTCTGGTGGCCCTCGCTGGGCCGGCAAATTCGCGTCGAGGGCCGGGTGGAACTGGTAGCCGAGGATGAGTCGGATGCCTACTTCAACAGCAGGCCGCGCGCCAGCCAGTTGGGTGCCTGGGTCGCCACCCAGAGCGTGGTGATCCCCGACCGGCACTGGATCGAAGAGCGTCAGCACCGTTTCGAGCAGGCCTACGAGGGTCAGGACATTCCGCGCCCGGTGCACTGGGGCGGTTACCGCGTGGTGCCGGACATGATTGAATTCTGGCAGGGGCAGCCGAGCCGGCTGCACGACCGCATCCGCTACGAGTACCGCGACGAGAGCTGGCGCTCCTTCCGTCTCGCCCCGTGAGCTGACCGCCAGGAAGCCCTGATTTCATGTCACGAGCGAAGATAGGCTGGCCGCCGCCGGCGGCCAGGATATCAAGCGCAGTAATGAATCGGGGTTTCCGCTAGGAAACTGCTGAACAAATAGGCGAGCGGAGTGAAGCGGCTAGGTTCGTTCCCTACGAACCAACGCACTTCCCACATCCCTGTGGGTCGCAAGGCGCACGGAGCACAGTACCGAGCGAAGCGACAAACAGCCGTAGGCTGGCCCCGAAGGGGCGAGAAGCCGCAGGCTTCGAGTCAACCGGAGCATATGGGGTATATGTGAGGATTCCGACCGGGCTGGCGCACCAGCACCGCGCAACGCAGCGATTTGCCCGCGCAGACATTTGTGCAGCGTTTCCCTAGTCGGGGAGGCTTTCCAGACGCAGCCTCTGCCATTCGCTCTCCGGCTCGTTGAGCCGCAGCACCGCATCCACCACCTGTTCCTCCATGTTGTAACGGCAGCGGAAGCCCAGGTACTTCATCAGGGCTCGCATGGGGTGATTGTCGACCATTATCTTGCCGATCATCTCCAGCGTGCCGACGCTCTTGCAGTAGCCGATCATCTTGCGCATCAGCAGGCTGCCGAGCCCCTGCCCGGCCATGTCGTCGCGCACGATGATCGAGAACTCGGTGCGAATGTTGTCCGGGTCGTTCCACACCCGGACCACCCCCAGCATCTCCTTGCTGCCGTCCTCCTTCTGATGTTCGGCAATGAACGCCATCTGACGGTCGTAGTTGATGTGCGACAGGATCGACAGGTCGCGCTGGCTGAGATCGGACTTGTTGTGAAAGTAGCGAAAGCGAATGCTCTCCTCGGAGAGCTGACTGTGGAAGCTGGTGATCAGGGGTGCATCCTCGGCGCGAATGGGGCGCACCTCGACCCGCATGCCGTTGTTCAGCGTCACCCATTCCCGCAGCTCTTCCGGGTAAGGCATGATCGCGAAGCGTGCCGGTGAGCCGAGATCGAGGGCGAAATCCACCGCCACCACCCCATCGCGGTTGAGCAGCAGCGGGTTGAGCTCGAGCCCACGCAGTTCGAGCAGGTCCGAGGCCATCTGCGATAGCTTGACCAGTAGCTGGCATAGCCGCTGAAGATCGCGTTCGGGTTCGCTGGAGTGCTCGCGGATCAGGCGCGCGGCATGGGTGCGTCCGACCACGTCCGCCGCCAGCGTCATGTTCAGCGGTGGCAGTGCTACCTGCCGGTCGGCCAGGATGTTGACCTTGTAGCCGCCGATGCCGAACACGATGAGCGGACCGAACACCGGGTCGCGGGTGATGCCGGCGCAGATCTGCATCGACTGCTTGCCCCGCTGCATGGACTGCAGGCAGTACTCGCGAATCTTCACCGGGGGGAATTTCTCGTGCACCTTGTGTCCCAGCCGGGTGAGGCCCTCGGCCACCTGCTGCGGGTCGTCGAGATCCTGCAGCAGTCCCGCCGAGATGCGGTGGGGATGCTTGCGATAGCGAAACGGCCGGCAGTTGCCGTCGTGTACTACCTTGAGCGCCCAAGGCCCTTCGAGATCCCGAGCCGCGGCTGCGGCTTCCTCGGGCGTGTGCACGTAGCGGCTCGAGGCCACGGGGATACCGTAGGCCTCCAGTACCTGGGCGGTTTCGGAGTGAGACAGCATCTCGCGCCCCTCTGACCTGGCCTGTTCGATCAGGGTGCGGCAGCGGGCACGAATGTCGGGCGTGGTGCTGAACGGCAGGCTAGGTGGGGTTTCCTGCAGCAGCGCCTGCACACGCTGGTAGTCGACCATGTGCATGAAGGCCTTGACCGCTTTCTCCGGCGAGACGTAGGTCGGTATGCCCGCCAGGCTGCACTCGTGGCGTGCATAGAGGGCGCCTTCGAGTCCCATCCAACTGGTCAGCAGGTTGCGCTTGAAGCGCTTGCGATTGGCGATCAGCGCCTGGGCAGTGACCTTCGACGGCGCCAGGCGCGTGGGGGCATGCACCACCAGCACCGCATCGACCCCTGGGTCGGCGGCGACGATCTCCAGGGCGTCGACGAAACGCTCCGGCGTGGCGTTGCCGCCCAGATCCACTGGATTCTCGCCGGGTTTGCTCATGTCGAAGTCGCCCTTGCGCAGCGCCGTGCGGGTCTCCTGGCTGAAGCTGGCCAGGGTGCCACCGGCGCTGATCAGCTTGTCGATGGCGAGCATGGCGGGCCCCAGGCCGTTGGAGACGATGGCCAGGCGGTCGCCCTTGAGCGGCCGCATCTGCGACAGCGTCATCAGCGCATCGAACAGCTCGTCGGAGTCGTTGACCCGCACCACCCCGGCGCGCGCCAAGGCGGCATCGAATACCACGTCGCGGTTGGCGATGCCCGGCGTGGGCGGCATGCCGGAAAGGTCGGACTGGGGCGTGCGTCCGCTCTTGATCGCCAGCACCAGGCGATTGCGCGAGGCATCGCGCAGGGCGGTCATGAAATGCTGCGAATCCTGGATACGCTCGAGGTGCAGCAGGATGGCCTGGGTCGGGGCGAACTGGTTGATGTAGTCGATCAGGTCGGGAAGCATGACGTCGACGCTGTCGCCTACCGTGATCAGGTGCGAGAAGCCGATGCCACGCCCTGCCGCCCAATCGATCATGGCGTTGCCAAGCATGCCCGACTGCCCGAGATAGGCGACCTTGCCAGCCTTGACCGGCTGACTGGCATAGGAGGCGTTGATACGGCGACCCGGCACGATCAGCCCCATGCACTCAGGGCCGAGCACACGGATACCCGATTCGCGCGCCGCCGTGAGCATGCGCTCGCGAATCGAGCCCTTGTCCCCTTCGGTTTCGTCCAGATGGGCCCCGCCGGACAGCACCAGCGCCGCCTTGACGCCGATTCTGCCCAGCCGCGATATCACCTTGGGCAGGGTGTCGGCCGGGGTACAGACCACCGCCAGATCCGGCGTTTCGGGCAGCTCGGCGATGCGTGAAACGCAGGGCTGGCCGAAGACCGACTCATAGCCCCTGCGGTTGACCGCCCACAGCGTGCCGGGAAAGCCCGCTTCCTGCAGGTTCCGGATCACGATGCCGCCGATCGAATGAGGCTTTTCCGAAGCGCCGATCACCGCAATGGTGCGAGGTTCGAAGAAGTGGCGCAGGAACCGGGTACTCAAGACGTCGCCTCCACCAGAACGGAAAGATGCTTCCCTGTGTACGACTTATTGACACTGTTGTGCAAGGGCTTGGGCGCATTAAGGTGACTTCAGTCACTCTGGAGTTCATATGATCACGTCGTTCATTTCGCATCCCGACTGCGACCTTCACCATATGGGCCCGGAGCACCCCGAAAGCCCCCTGCGTCTCGAGGCCATTCGCGCCCGCCTCGCCCTCAGCGGCCTGTTGCAGCAGACCATGCAGTCGGAAGCGCGCCCGGCCAGCGAAGAGGAGCTGGCCAGGGTCCATCCGCTGCGCCACCTTCGCGCCCTGGACAAGTGCGTTCCCGAAACGGGTATCGTCACGCTGGACAGCGATACTCTGATGAACCCCGACAGCCTGAGCGCCGCCCGGGTGGCCGCTGGCGCGGTGATCCGCGGGGTCGATCAGGTCTATCGCGGCCAGGCCGACAACGTCTTCTGCGCGGTACGCCCGCCCGGCCACCATGCCGAGGCCACCGACGCCATGGGCTTCTGCTTCTACAACAACGTCGCGGTCGGTGCTGCTCATGCCCGCGCGCGCCATGGCGTACGCCGTATCGCGATTCTCGATTTCGACGTGCACCAGTGCAACGGCACCATCGACATCTTCAAGGATGATCCCGACATCCTGATCTGCACCAGTTTCCAGTACCCCTTCTATCCCTGGCGCTACCTGCGCAGCGAGTGGCAGAACGTGGTCAACACCCCCCTCGAGGCCGGTACCGAAAGTGCTGCCTTCCGCAAGGCGATCGAGGACGATTGGCTGCCGGCGCTGCATGCCTTCAAGCCCGAGCTGGTACTCGTCTCGGCCGGCTTCGACGCGCATCGCGAAGACCCCCTGGCTGAGCTCTGCCTGGAAGACGAGGACTACTACTGGATCACCCGGCTGGCGCTGGACATCGCCGCGCTGTACGCCGACAACCGCCTGGTCTCGGTGCTCGAGGGCGGCTACGACCTGGATTCTCTGGGGCGCAGCGTAGAGGCGCACGTCAAGGCGCTGCTGGGGCTTCCCTTCGAGCAGTGAGGCGTCGGCGCCAGGCAAACCAGGGGCGTGTTGGTGCGAGGCACGCCGTCCCTTCTGTGGTACGCTTTGAGAAACTCTGTTTCCAATAGTGAACCGATCCATGCCCGCCAATACCGATCAGCAGGCTGCACTGCGCATCGCCTCGGGACGCAAGCCGTTCGTCGAGCCCCTGCGCCTGGGTGAACGACTCAAGGAAATTCGCCTGTCCAACCAGTGGACGCTGGAGGATGTCAGTCAGCGCACGGGGCTGGCCCGCTCCACCCTTTCCAAGATCGAGAACAACCAGATCTCGCCGACGTTCACCGCGGTACAGAAACTCATCAACGGTCTGGGCATCGATCTTCCCCAGCTGCTTACCCCACCCAAGGTGCAGACACGCACCATGGGACGCCGCGACCTGACCCGTCAGGGCGAAGGCGAGCGCCACCCGACCCCCACCTACGAGCACGAGCTGCTCAGCTGCGAGCTGGCCCAGAAGCGCATGATCCCCTTCAAGACCATCGTGCGGGCACGCAGTTTCGAAGAGTTCAGCGAGTGGGTGCGTCACGACGGGGAGGAGTTCCTGATGGTGCTGGAGGGCGAGATTCTCCTCTATACCGAATTCTACGAGCCGCTGCAGCTCTCCCGCGGCGACAGCATCTATTTCGACAGCGACATGGGCCACGCCCTGGTCTCGGTCAGTGAAGAGGATGCCGTAGTGCTGTCGGTCTGCACCCGCGGTGATGCCGTTTGAGCCCACCGGCGCAGCAGTTTTGCTATCCTGAGGCGATTTCAACAGGAGCCAACGTATGCAGCATCTCGACGACGCCACCCGCACTCAGCTCGAGGCCGCCGCTTTCCGCCGCCTGCTCCGGCATCTGGACGCCAACAAGGACGTGCAGAACATCGATCTGATGATTCTCGCCGACTTCTGCCGCAACTGCCTGTCGAAGTGGCTGGTGGCCGCCGCCGACGAACAAGGGGCCGAGCTCGACTACGAAACGGCCCGCGACTACGTCTATGGCATGCCCTACGAGGAATGGAAGGCCAAGTATCAGCTCAAGGCCACGCCGGAACAGCTGGCCGCCTTCGAAGAGCGCCAGGCCCGCAAGCAGGAGTCGCAGGCATGAGTGAGGCGATGATCCCGCTCAACGTAGCGGTACTGACCATTTCCGATACCCGCGACTTCAACAGCGACCGCAGCGGCGCCCTGCTCGCCGAGCGTTTGACCGAAGCCGGGCACCGGCTGGCCGAGCGCCGCATCGTCATCGATGACGTCTACCGCATCCGCGCGGTGGTATCGGAGTGGATCGCCGATCCCGAAGTTCAGGTGATCCTGACCACCGGGGGCACCGGCTTTACCGGCCGCGACTCCACCCCCGAGGCGGTATCGGTGCTGCTGGACAAGCGTATCGAGGGGTTCGGCGAGCAGTTTCGTCAGCTCTCCTGGCAGGAGGTCGGCAGCTCGACCATCCAGAGCCGCTGTCTCGGTGGCCTGGCCAATGCCACGGTGATCTTCTGCCTGCCAGGCTCCAGCGGGGCTTGTCGCACTGCCTGGGACGGGTTGCTCGCCGAGCAGCTCGACAGCCGCCACAAGCCGTGCAATTTCGCCAATCTGGTCATTCCCGAACGAGGCCAGCATGTCTGAACTGCAATCCGTCGAGGCGGCCCTGGCTGCCCTGCTCGAGGGTGTCGTCGCCGTCGATGCGGAAATCGTCGACTGTGCCCAGGCCAGCCGTCGGGTGCTGGCCGACGAGGTCGTCGCCCGGCTCGACGTGCCCCCGTTTCACAACAGCGCCATGGACGGCTATGCCCTGCACCATGCAGATGCCGGTCAGCGCTTGCCGATCGTCCAGCGGATTGCCGCCGGTGTCTCGCCGCAGCCGCTCATGCGGGGCACCTGCGCGCGCATCTTCACCGGGGCCGAGCTGCCGCAAGGCGCCGACTGCGTGGTGATGCAGGAGCAGGTCGAGGTCGTCGGCGACGCCGCCGACATCCCGGCTCAGGTGCCTGCCGACAATAACGTGCGCCACCGCGGCAGCGACGTGGCAGCCGGTGCGGTGCTGCTCGAGGCCGGCCATCGGCTGGATGCCGCCGCGCTTGGGCATCTGGCCAGCCAGGGCGTGGTCGAGGTGGCGGTGCGGCGACGGCCGCGGGTCGCGCTGCTCAACAGTGGCGACGAGATCGTCGAGCCTGGCCAGCCTTTGGCAGCCGGCCAGATCTACAACACCAATCGGCCCATGTTGAAGGAGCTACTGGAGCGCTTCGGCGCCGAGGTCACCTTCATCGCCTCGATGCCCGACGACGCCGAAGGCACCCGGGCCATGCTGGCGCTGGCCGCGGACCAGGCCGAAGTGGTCGTCACCACCGGTGGCGTCAGCGTCGGTGAGGAAGACCACGTCAAGAACGCCATCGAAGACATCGGCCGGCTCGACCTGTGGCGCCTGGCGCTCAAGCCCGGCAAGCCGCTGGCGCTGGGCCGGCTCGACGCCAGTGACGGGCGTGAGGTTCGCTTCGTCGGCCTGCCCGGCAACCCGGTCTCCAGTTTCGTTGCCGCCTGGCTGTTCCTGCGGCCGCTGATGGGCGCCCTGCTCGCCTGCCCCGCCCTGGCCACGCTGCCCACCCTGAGCGCGCGGGCCGACTTCTCCACCCGTACCGGACCGCGGCGGCACTACATGCGGGTGGCGCTGAACATGACGCAGGGCGAGCTCACCGCGCACGCCTTTCCCGATCAGGGCTCCGGCGTGCTCTCCTCCTGCGTGAAGGCCGATGCGCTGGCGGTGGTGCCGGCCGATGCCCAGATCAACCCAGGCGACAGGCTCGACTGTCTATGGCTGCGGGTCGATTGAGTTCAGGCGCTAACTAACTCAGGCACTACAGCGAGAAAACTCTACCGGGGTTGAGCAGATTCTTGGGGTCCCAGGCACGCTTGAGGCTTCGCATGAGTTCGACCTCGGTATCGCTCCGGCTGCGGGCAAGCCAGGCCTTCTTCTCCATGCCGATGCCGTGCTCGGCCGAGACCGATCCTCCCACGTCGAGCAAGGGTGCATATACTGCCTCGTCGCTTGCCAGGTGATCGGCATCCTGGCTCTCGGGCTGTATGAAGAGGTGCAGGTTACCGTCGGCGATGTGGCCGAACTGGATGCAGCGCGCATCGGGCCAGCGCGCGACGATCCGCTGCCTGACGGCTTCCGCGTAGCCTGCCATCGCCCTGATCGGCAGGCTCACGTCGTAAAGAAAGGTGGTTCGCCCCGCGAGCATGGCCTCGAAGTTTTCCCGGATTTCCCATAAGGCGTGCCGCTCGCTCTCGGATTTTGGAATCACGGCATCGACGATCACGCCAGATTCGAGAGACCGTTCGAGCAACTGTTCGAAATGCAGCGAATCTCTTTCGACATCGGCACCTTCTGCCTGCAGCAGAACATAGAACGGATACTCCCGGCCCAGTGGAGACGGGTGCCCACCCGGCTCGGTAGCCGCATGGTAGTAGCTGTTCCACATCACCTCATAAGCGCTGAGTGTGCCAGCCAGGTCTCTCTGCATATCCGTCAGCAGCTGCGTTACCGCCTCGAAGGAGGTCAGGGCGGCGAGAGCCGTATTGCAACTCTTCGGCAAGGGATGAAGACGCACTACCACTCGGGTCACGATCCCCAGCGTACCTTCAGTGCCGATCATCAGGTGCTTGAGATCGTAGCCGGCATTGTTCTTGAGCACTTCGTCCATGCTCGACATCACCGTGCCGTCGGCGAGTACCGCTTCCAGGCCGAGGATCTGGCTGCGCATCATGCCGTAGCGCATCACGCTGATGCCGCCGGCATTGGTCGCGACGTTGCCGCCAATGGTGCAGCTGCCGCGTGCCCCCAGGTCCAGTGCGAACAGACAGTCGTGCTCCCGTGCCGCCTCCTGAAGGGCCTGCAAGGTGACGCCCGCCTGGACCGTCGCACTACCACCGACCGGGTCGATGGACTCGATGGCGTTCATGCGCTCCAGCGAGACGATGACCTCTTCGTTCGAGGCAACCGCGCCTTGTACGCACCCCGTCAGTCCGCCCTGGGTCACGACCGGTTGGTCGTGGCGATGGCAAATCTCGAGCGCCTTGCTGACCTCCCCGGTGGTACGCGGCTTGACCACTGCTAGTGCCTGGGTCGGGGATGCGTCCCAGTAGCTCGTGGCACGCTCGGCGACCCGAGCGCCATGCAACACGGCCTGCTCGCCTAGAGCATCGATCAGAGCTTCAATCACGGGTTTCATTGTATTTAGGCTCCCAGAGTCATTCGAGCAATTAACGTCAGCGCTAACGTCGCATGGATGGCAAAAACCTATATGATAGGTTGTGCCTAACATATGCCAGGTGTTGGAGGGATGCAACCAGACGGGAGCCCAGCGGTGTGGCATCATAATCGCAACACGGCCGACCTGCCCGGCATGACGACAGTCAGAGGATGGCGAATGACAGTGAAGCGCGGAAGCGAAGAGGCTCCCGAGACGATGGTCGATAAAGCGATGCGCAGCATTCTCGATCACATTCATCGACAAGGGTTGATGGCAGGCGATCCGCTGCAGAGCGAGGCCTACTTCATCGAGGCCCTTGGCGTCAGCCGTACCGTAGTGCGTGAAGCGTTCAAATCGCTGGCCGCCATGCGAATCCTCGAGATGAGTGCCGGTCGCCGTACACGCGTGGCAGCATTCGACGACACTGCCATTGCCCTCACCTTGTCTCACGCCCTGCGCACCGAGCAGCTCAATCCTCAACAACTGCTGGATGCGCGACGCGCCATTGAGCTGCGCACCGTGGAATTGGCCGCGGGTCGACGCAGCGAGGCCGAGGCGAGAGAACTGCTCTCCCTGGTCGAGCGGATGCGGACGTCGTATAACGAAGTCGAGGCCATGACCGAGGCCGACATTGCCTTTCATGTTGCGGTGGCGCAGGCGACACGCAATCCTCTGTTTCCGGTACTGGTATCGTCCCTGACCACGGCCATGCATGACACCAACACCATCGTTTGGCGCTATCGCACGTCAAGCACCGCGCGCGAAGAGGTCGTGGCTCTGCATGGAGCCATCGCGCAGGCGATAATGGAACGCGATCCCGATGCGGCTCGCGCGGCCCTCGAGAAGCACTTCGAAGTCGCCTCGCAAGGCCTGATCCTCGCTGGCTTCAATTAGTCGTTGGATGAGTGACCCAAGTCGAGAGCACCGAGATGCCGGAAACCAACCAGGACATCAAGCGCTTCTTCAAACAGACCCTGAAGCTCAGACATCTGCGTACGATTGCGCTGCTGGCCGAGATGGGACAGGTGAGCCGGGTCGCTCAGGAGTTGAACGTCACTCAGCCTGCCGTTTCCAAGCAAATTGGCGAGATCGAGCGAGCGCTGAAGATTCCCATCGTGCAGCGACAGGGCAATCGCATCGTCTTGACGCCTGTCGGCGAGAGGCTGGCGACTCACGCCAGGGAGATCGTGCAGCAGATCGAACGGGCCGAATTCGATGTCGATGCCGTGCATCGCGGGCTCGGTGGCCGTGTCGTCGTCGGTGTCGTCACCTCGATTGCCCCTACCCTGCTGCCGGAGGCGATACGGTTGTTGAAAATCACCGCTCCGCCTGCCGTCGTCTCGGTCGTGGAGGGCCATTTCAATCAGTTGCTGCCGATGCTGGAAAGCGGCGGGCTGGATTTGTTGATCGCCCGGGTATGGGAGCCTGTGTTCCGCGAGGGTATCGAGCAGGCCACCCTGCTACGCGAACCCGTTCTGCTGGTGGCCGGCGTGCAGCATCCATTGGCCGGGCGCCAGGAGATCGAATGGAAGGATGCGGTCGCCTGGCCATGGATCAGTCCGGCCGCGGGATCGCTGGCACGACAGGCCATCGATGCTTTCCTGGCCAAGTCGGGGCTCGCATTTCCATCCGGTCATGTGGAATCCACATCGCTCCCGCTCAATATCGAGCTCATGCGGATCTCCCCCTTCATCAGTCTCATGCCCCAATGGCTGGCACGGCACCATGCGGGAAAGGGCGACCTGACCATTCTGCCACTACAAATGGAAGGCGTGCTCTCCGAGGCCCGCTGCTACTGGAGGAAGGAGTCCGCCAACGCGACGTCCAATCTCTTTCGCGAGTGTCTGGAGCAGGCCAGCCGCCAGGCGCGTTTCGCTCCTCTGTAACGGTGGCGCGCGAGCTATCGTTTCATGGCATTACCATTTGGTAATGCGCTGCCGGCAAGATTTCATTGGTTTGCCCCCGCTCCGCTGCGTACGCTCGAGTCATGACAAAAAAAAGACTCTCGGCTCAGGTGGGGCGTATTGCATGTCTTCAGATAACCTGACGTCCGCGTCAGCCAGCGAACTGATGCGTTTGATGGGACTGGGAGAGGTGTCTCCCATCGAGCTCCTGGCCTCCTGTATCGAGCGGATCGAACGCCTGAATCCGGCCGTCAATGCCGTCACTGCCACCTGCTACGAACGGGCCCGTGCAGAGGCGCGCGAAGCGGAGCATCGGCTGCGTCGTGGCGACAACGTCGGTCCCCTGCACGGCTTGCCTATCGGCATCAAGGATCTCCAGGAAACGCAGGGCCTGCTCACGACCTATGGCTCTCCCCGCTTTCGGGACCATGTTCCTTCCGCCGACCACCCCTTGGTGGCCTCGCTGCGCCGCGCCGGGGCAATCGTGGTCGGCAAGACCAACGTGCCGGAGATGGGCGCCGGTGCCAATACCCGAAACCCGGTATGGGGGGCCACCGGCAATCCCTTCAATCCCATGCTGAATGCCGGAGGCTCGTCAGGCGGTTCGGCGGTAGCGCTCGCGCTTGACATGCTTCCCCTCTGCACCGGGTCGGACACCGGCGGGTCACTGCGTATTCCGGCCGCACTGTGTGGCATCGTGGGCTTTCGCCCCTCTCCGAATTTGGTCCCGCACGCGACTCGCCCCCTGGGCTGGTCCTCGATATCGTTGCTCGGCCCCATGGCCCGCAACGTTGACGATCTCTGCCTTCTGCTTCGCGCCATGATCGGGTACGACTCTCGCGACCCGCTCTCGACGAGCAACGATTCCGCCCCCTTCGGTACATTCGATCCGCCGCAATTGCGTTCGCTGCGTGTCGGCTACACCGAAGACTTCGGCGTCTGTGCCGTCGATAACGATATCCGCAAGGTGTTTCGCGAGCGCATGGCAGCGATTGCTCCTCTGTTTGGCGAGTGTCGTCCGCTCGATTTCGACTTGGGTGAGGCTGATCAATGCTTCGACGTCGTGCGTGCCGAAAGCTTCGTTGCCGCTTTCCATGACGATTACAGGCGAAACCCGGAACTTCTGGCCCCGTCCGTCAAGGCCAACTACGAGCTCGGCGCATCCATGTCCCTGGCGGACCGGGCCTGGGCGCATGCTGAACAGACACGCATCTTTCGCAGCTTCCAACGGACGTTGGCCGATGTGGATGTGGTGCTTGCCCCGGTAACCCCAGTGACTCCCTTCAGCTGGCAGCAGGCCTATGCCGAGCGCATCGACGGCATTCCGCTCGCCACGTACTATCGCTGGCTGGCACTCACCTATGTGGTCACATTGGCCAACAACCCGGCCCTGTCGATGCCGTGCGGGCTCGACCATGCCGGCATGCCATTCGGCATGCAGGTGATCGGCCAGTTCAGGGGAGACGCCCAATTGCTGCAGGCTGCCCGAGCCATCGAGCAAGCCTTCGAATCGCTACAGGCGACACGGCGTCCGAAGCCGGATCTCGCCAGGCTTTCCGAGCCCACACCGGAGTTGAAGTCCATCGTCACGTCGCCTCCCGGTTCGGACGATGGCCACTCCGCGACGTCGGCATCCGTTCCCGTCTAGGAGTTAGTCATGGCCTACGTCATTGCAGCCTTTCTGGTATTCCTCACCACCGGTACGGCGTTTGCCTATCTGATGGGGGCAACCGCGATCCTTGCTTTCATTGCGGCGGGCTATCCCCAGTATCTGGCCATCGTTCCCCAACGTATCTTCTCCCAGTTGGATGTATTCGCCTTCATGGCAATGCCGCTGTTCATCCTCACTGGCGAGCTGATGAACCGCACCGGGGTGACGCGAGCCTTGATCGATCTGGCGATGGCCCTGCTGGGACGTCTCAAGGGTGGGCTCGGACACGTCAACATCATGACCAGTCTCTTTTTCTCGGGTATATCGGGCTCCGCCGTGGCCGATTCGGCGGCAGTGTCGAATACCTTGATCCCTGCCATGCGGGAGCGTGGTTACTCGCCCTATTACGCCGGCGCCATCACGGCGGCCTCCTCCATGATCGGACCGATCATTCCACCCAGCATCATCATGATCATTTATGGCGGGTTGACCGGCACTTCGGTGGCAGCGCTATTCGTCGCCGGCATCCTTCCCGGTCTGCTGCTGGCCTGCATGCTGTTCGGCATGAACGGCTGGCTTGCTCGCCGAGAGAATCACCCTGGTGGAGACACCATCGAAGTACCGCCTCTTCGAGCTAGCTTCCTCAGGGCCGCCCCTGCCCTGGCCATCCCGGTCATCATCCTGGGCAGCATCGTTTTCGGCCTGACCACGCCGACCGAGGGTGCCGCACTGGCAGTCGTGGCTGCCATTCTTGTCGGCAGGCTGCTGGGCGCCATGACGCCCAAGCTCTTCTATGAAGCGGCAGAGGCAACGGCCCGTTTGACGGGCGCGATATTCATCATCCTGTGTGCCATTGCGGTACTGAGCTATCTGGCAGGGCTGCTCGGCTGGCCGCAGTTGCTGTCGGGATGGGTGGAGTCGGCGGGACTTACCGGGACTCGCTATCTCATCCTGCTGATCGGGGTGCTGTTGATTGCCGGGATGTTCATGGACACCCCGGTGGCGCTCACCCTTCTGGTGCCACTACTCGCACCTACGGCCCTGCTTCAGGGGATAAGTCCGGTACACCTGGGCATCGTGGTGTGTTTCAACCTCTGCATCGGCTTGATAACGCCGCCCCTGGGCAAGTGCCTCATCGTGGTGGCGGCTATCGCCAAACTCGACTATTGGCGGCTTGCCCTGGCAACCCTGCCGTTCATCGCCGTGCAGATCGTCACCCTGTTGATGATTGCATTCTTTCCTGAGATCAGTCTGTCACTGCCTCGGATATTCGGCTTCAAAGTGGATTGACCATAATAACCACAAGAGGAGACATGCCATGAAACTGTTGCAAAAGCTGGCTTTGGCCGGTGCCCTGCTTGCTCTGACCACAGTAGCCTGGAGCAGTGAGATCAAGGTTGCCCTCGACAGCCCGCCGGACCTAGAGAAGTCAGGCTCCTATGTGTGGGCGCACCATTTTACCGAAGCGCTCAATGAACGGGGCCTGAGGGCCAGGGAGCTGCCACGTGACGCCGTCGGAGGTGAGGCGGAAAAGCTCGATCAGATCGCAATGGGGCTGTTGGAAGTATCGCTGTCGGATGTGAATTCCGTCGCGCGAATCGACCCCTTCATCTTCGGCGTGCGATTGCCTTATCTGTTCGATGGCGTGGCCCATATGGACCGGGCCTTGGTCGAAGGCGAGGTGTTGAATCGCATCAATGACGACATTGCCCATGCCAGCGTTCGATTGCTGGCGATCGTGCCGCTCGGGCCGCCCTCGGGCATCATCACGACACGCAAGGCCGTCACCACGCCCGATGACATGTCCGGTTTGAGGATGCGCGCCCTCGACGATGCTCAGATCGCCCTCTACAGGGCCTGGGGGTCCAATGGCACCATCGTCTCCTGGGGGGAGGTCCCGGCTGCCCTGCAGACAGGAATCGTCGACGGCTACATCAATACGCCGCTCGTACCCATCATGTTTGGCCAAACTGACATCGTGCGCTATTACACCGATGCCAATGTCATGAATGCGTTGCGCGCCGTCCTGGTGTCGGATGACTGGTACCGGGGCCTGAGCGATGAGGAGAGAGGCATCGTCGATGAGTCCGTCGAGGTTGCCAACCAGGCCAACCGCGACTGGCTGGAGGAGGTCACGCCCAAAGCGCTGGCGGAACTGGAAGCTGCCGGCGTAGAGGTCATGGTGTTGTCGGATGCGGCGAGAGAGAGATTCCGTGAACTGTCACAGCCTGTCTATCATGACACGACGCTGACAGCGGAGCAGGTGGAAACCTGGTCGGAGCTGGCCCAACGTACCCGCTGATTTCAGCGGGTAGGCTCCCCGGTACCAGGCTCAAACTGGCACCGGGGCTGGGTAATCGTCGTGTTCCTGACAGGGTGTGCCGAATATGTATCGCTCAATCGTCATTTTCAGTGACTGGCTGGACTGGCTGACACGGCGCCTGGCGGTGCTGTGTCTGACGGCCATGCTGGTGTTCGTGGCCATACAAGTCATTGCGCGTTATGCCTTCAGCGCACCACCATCCTGGACTGAAGAAATGGCCCGCTACATGATGGTCTGGAGTGGGCTGCTTGGTGCCACTCTCTCCTTCAAGTCGAAAGACGATCCGGCACTCTTCAAGGATCCCTGTCACGACAAGGGGAGCCCTTGGTGGCAGCTCACGGCACTCGTGCGCGGCACGGCAGTGCTTATTTTTCTGGTGCCGATCATCTATTTCAGCATCTTCGGCCCGGGGATGGATACGACACGCGGATTCATTGCACGACAGGCCCGGCTCAGCGCAGATACGCTCGGGTTTCCGATGTCCTGGGTAGCAATGGCAGTGCCGATCTGCGCCGCGATCATCCTGGTTCATCTGCTGGCGCGAGCCTGCGAGCTGAAAATGGCGGAGTCGACCCGTATGAGCCGAATCAGTGGGCAGGAACCTCGAGGGCCTCGGTGACCGCCGGCCACAGCCGGTCGAAGTCGCGCTGCAGGTTGCCGTAGTCCGTCTCGAGCCAGGGCACCAGGGCAGCCAGCCGATTGGGGCCCGACAGGCGGTTGCCGATCCCCCGCACCGCATCGCAGGTGAAGCTGAAATCGGCGTAGCGGTGCAGCCAGTCCTGGGCGACCAGGGCCGGTATCATCCGCTCCAGGCGTGTCGGTGCGGGACGGTGACTCAGCACCCGATAGCTGCGCAGCACCAGACGCGACTCCTGAGTCTCGAGCTCGAGTTCACGGGCCACGAAATGATCCCATAGCAGGTCCAGCGCGATGCCGGCATAGCGCCGATACTCGGCAGGCGCGCGCCTGCGCGCCGACAGTACGATCGGGTGAGCATCGACGAAGGCATCGACCCGGCGATGATGGCGAATCCCCAGCGCCACCTCGGCAGGCCAGCCGGAAAGGTCGCTGCCCTTGACCCCATCGGCGATCAGATTACCGTAGAGAAACTCATCGCTGCCGCCGCGGGCAAGCCAGGCGTGGGCCAGGAAGTTCATGTGGGCCGTCAGAGGCAGTTGGCAGGTTTCGGCAGCCCGGCAAGGCGAGCCGTTACCTTGGCGGGGCTGTCGGGGAACAGGCGCATCAGGTGCAGCGAGCGCCCCTTCTCCGGCCCCAGAGCCAGGCCCACCGCCTTGACCAGCGGGCGCATGGCCGGTGAGGCCTGATAGCGGGCATAGAAATCTCGGATCACCTCGATCACCTCCCAGTGCTCCTCGCCGAGATCGCGTCCCTCCTCGGCGGCCAGGGCCTCGGCCACGGCCGGCGTCCAGTCGCTGAGCTCGACGAGGTAGCCTTCCGGGTCCAGGGCGATGCGTCTGTCGCCGACGTTCAGGTAGCGTGCAACTTCGGTGGAAGCCATCAGAACCAGCTCACCGTCTTGTCGGCTTCTTCGGTCAGGGTGACGAAGCCATCCACATCGACGACCTGAACGACGGCGTCGCACTGGCCCTCGAGCCCGCGTGCGTGCAGGTCCTCGCGCAGCGCGAACAGACGCCCCTCAACCTGTTGGAAATGACGTACCTGGGACGTCAGTGCACCCAGCACGCCATCTTCGACCAGCAGCAGGCGGTCCGTGTCGCTCATGGCGGCGAGCGTTTCGCGATACACCAGGCTCGAACTGGGCGGTCGGTTGAGAATATGCAGGATCATGAAGCCTCACAGTGGCATCGAAGCCTATCAGAAAGTCAGGATCAGCTTGTGGCCGGCAAGTAGCTCGGGAATCACTGCGGCGGGGATTCCCGAGGCCGGGAGTTGCAGATCCTGCTGGGTCAGGCCGAAGCTCGCCAGGGCATCCTCGACGAAGTACAGCGACTCGATGTCGTACATGGCCAGCATGTCCAGGGTGGGCGCAGTGCTCTTCTGGCCCAGCGGTCCGGTCTGCTGGCCACGGGCCAGGGCCAGTACGCCATCGCTCTGGAACAGTAGCGTCACCGACTGACCGAAAGCCGCGGCCACCAAGGCCGCATCCAGACCTTCGCGCAGCCAGCTGCTGCCATGTGGTGCGTGGCGCAGGATGACCAGCAGGTCTCCGGTGGCAGGGGCGTGTGACGACATCCGTTCGTTCTCCTCAGGGGGCGAAGGTCACCAGGCGGTCGACGCTCTGCCCCAGGTCGATCAACTGACCGAGCCCCGTCAGTTCGAAGGGGGGCTCGACGCTATGGCCGTGCTTGCCATGGCGGTTGGCCTCGCGCTCGTCGAGCATGCCGCGGCGCAGGGCGGCGGCAATGCACACCTGCAACTGCGTGCCATGTTCGGCATTGAGTGCGCACCAGGCATCGTAGAGGTGCGGTTCGTCCTGAGGCGGTGCGGCCAGGCGGGCGGCGTTGTATACCCCTTCATGATAGAAGAAGACGCACTCCAGGCGGTGGCCGCGGGTCAGCAGCGCCGAGGCAAAGCGCAGCGCGGAATGGGACGCCTGGCTGCTGTAGGGCGCTCCCTGGACGAGTAGAGCGTAGCGCATGGCGGTACCTGTCTGCTCAAACGCGCAGGCCCCGCATCAGCGGGGCCCGGCGATACCCTCGTGATCGGCGATCAGTCGTTGCTCATGATGCCGAGCAGCGCCAGCAGGCTGACGAAGAGGTTGTAGATCGAGACGTACAGCGTGATGGTGGCGAGGATGTAGTTGGTCTCGCCGGCGCGGTGCACGATCTCGCTGGTCTGATAAAGGATGGCGGCCGAGGCGAACAGCACGAAGCCGGCAGATACCATCAGCATCAGGGTGGGGATCTGGAAGATCAGGCCTGCGACCATGGCCAGGATCAGCACGATGGCGCCTGCCATCAGGAAGTTGGCCAGGAAGCTGAAGTCCTTCTTGGACACCAGTGCCACGGCGGAAAGCCCGATGAAGGTCAGACCGGTCATGGCCAGTGCGTTCATGATCAGCGCGGCGCCGTTGGGCAGGGCCAGGTAGGCACTGAGAATCGGGCCGAGGGTAAAGCCCATGAAGCCGGTGAAGGCGAAGGTGGCCAGCAGGCCGGTAGCCGAGTTGGCGGTCTTGTGGACCAGGAACATCAAGCCGTATGCGCCGATGAAGAACACGAAGATGTTCATCCGCTCGACGCCCATGGCCATGGCGGCACCCGCTGTGACGGCGGAGAACAGCAGAGTCATCGCCAGCAGCGCGTAGGTGTTGCGAAGAACCTTGTTGGCGCTGACGGCCTGGGACGAGTGCTGGGCCACATGTGTGTCGTGATAGGCCATTGATCGAGAGCTCCCTGTAGTTGATCTTGGTTGATCTCAGCAGTGGACCAAGGATGCCGTCGGTTGGTTCCCGACGCAAGTCCTTAGTTCTACAACGCTCAACGCATCTTCATCGCGAGTATAGTTCTTCATACAGCGCAGCGGCCACCCGCCGGGTGTTTTCGCACAGCTCCGGTTCTTGCGCTATCTGCCTGCGGTCGAGCCAGCGAATTTCACTGGCATCGTCGCCGGCGACCGCCTCTCCGCCGAGCCACCGGCAGCTCACCACGACGATCACGTAGTGGTACAGCAAGCGTCTCTGGGCATCATGCTGGATCTCCTCGACGGCTGTCATAACACGCTCCGCCTCGGCCTCGACCCCGGTTTCCTCGCGCAGTTCGCGCACGGCAGCCTCGAACAGCGACTCACCCGGTTCCACGCGGCCGCCCGGCAGTGCCAGCCGATTGGCGTTGGGCGGCTTGGTGCGTCGCACTACCAATACCCTGCCCTGCTCGATCGCCGCCGCTGCGACGGCGACGATGGGGCCAGTTTGTGTTTCGCGCGGGGCTGACATGACGACTCCTCGGCGGTAACGCAGCGATGCTCTTGACCTTATGAGCATAACTGGTAATATTCGCCCCCGTGAGCCGGAGGGATGGCAGAGCGGTTGAATGCACCGGTCTTGAAAACCGGCAAAGGTGAAAGCCTTTCCAGGGTTCGAATCCCTGTCCCTCCGCCACCTAGTCTTTAGAATCAAGCGCCTGCGGGCGCTTTTTTCGTTTGCCCGCCATCCCGCCCAACATCAAGCAGATAGGCGACATGCTCACTGCATGCCGCCTATCTTCGCCCAGCCACCAGTTCGATGTGCTGGCGAAGCCGAATTCGGACGCTCGCCACCTCTATTGCGGTGCAATATGAGGTGTTAGAATAATGGCGTTTTTCATCCCTCCCCTACTACTCCATCCAGGAACTCAATCCATGCCTATCGGCTTTTGTTCCCTCGCCAGACTCCGGGGCCTCTCCCGGTGGTCAGGCATCGCTATGCTCGCTCTTCTCGCTATGTCCTTCAGCCCGGCCGCGCTTGCCGTCACCGGGAGTATCCCGATGACCGGCTCGATGGTCGGTTTCCTGGCAGTCCTGATCTTCGTGCTGGCCTACTCCCTGGTCATGGCCGAAGAGAAGCTGCACATGCGCAAGTCGAAGCCGGTGCTGGTTGCCGCCGGCTTGATCTGGACGATGATCGGCTGGGTCTACGTGCAGGCCGGCATGCCCGACCAGGCCGAGCACGCCTTCCGCGAAACCCTGCTCGAGTTCACCGAGCTCATGCTCTTCCTGCTGGTGGCGATGACCTACATCAACGCCATGGACGAGCGCCGCGTTTTCGATGCCCTACGCTCATGGATGGTACGCAAGGGCTTCAGCTACCGGCAGCTCTTCTGGCTGACGGGCGTGCTGGCCTTCATGATCTCGCCTATCGCCGACAACCTGACCACGGCCATGCTGATGTGTGCGGTGGTGACCAAAGTGGCCGAGGGCGACAAGCGCTTCATCAACCTGTGCTGCATCAACATCGTGGTGGCCGCCAACGCCGGCGGCGCGTTCAGCCCGTTCGGCGACATCACCACGCTGATGGTATGGCAGGCCGGCATCGTGCAGTTCTATGAGTTCTTCACGCTGCTGATTCCTTCCATCGTCAATTTCCTCATTCCCGCGGTGGTGATGAGCTTCTTCATCAACAACCGCAAACCGGAAGGCGTGTACGAGGACGTCTGGCTCAAGCGCGGTGCGCGTCGCATCATCGCCCTGTTCCTGCTCACCGTGGCCACGGCGGTCGCCTGTCACACCCTGCTCCACTTGCCGCCCGTGCTGGGCATGATGACGGGCCTTGGATACCTGCAGTTCTTCGGCTATTACCTGCGCCGTAGCCTGCCGCGCTCGCTGGAGCGCAAGCGTGCTCGCTACACCGCCCGTGGCGATGAGCGCAAATTGGCGCAGTTGGGCAGCGTGGTGCCCTTCGACGTGTTCAATCGCGTGGCACGGGCCGAGTGGGATACTCTGCTGTTCTTCTACGGCGTCGTGATGTGCGTGGGCGGCCTGGGCTTCATGGGTTATCTGGGCCTGCTTTCCGAGGCGCTCTACCTGGGCTGGAACCCGACCTGGGCCAACATCGTGCTGGGGCTGGTCTCGGCGGTGGTCGACAACATTCCCGTGATGTTTGCCGTGTTGACCATGCAGCCTGACATGTCCCATGGGCAGTGGCTGCTGATCACCCTGACGGCCGGTGTGGGTGGCAGCGTGCTGTCGATCGGCTCCGCTGCGGGTGTCGCACTCATGGGCCAGGCGCGTGGCAACTATACCTTCATGGGCCACTTGCGCTGGGCGCCGGTGATCCTGTTGGGCTATGTGGCCAGCATCGCGGTTCACTTATGGCTCAATGCGGCCAGCTTTACCATCGGCTGAGTAGTCGCTGGTAAGACGCAAGACGGGGCAGCTTGGCTGCCCCGTCTCGTATCTGTCGCTTTCATAGAGAAATGAGTGTCAGAAGATGAGCATTAGCAGGCCGATGACCACCAGCAGGCCAATGAGAAAGATGATCCCGGCGGTACTTGCCAGAAATTTGAGCATGTGACGTCTCCTTGTCGATGCCGATTGTGGTTACGAGAAGATAGAAGCCGCCTTCCAGTGCTGCAAGCGAAGCGGGTGTCGCCTGAGCCTCAATAGAGGCGCAAGCCGACCCGGGTTACCCGATTGCCGTCCATCTCGCTGACCACCCAGTGAATGCCGTGCCAGTCGACGTCGTCACCCACGACGGGATGGCCACCTACCCGCAAGGACACGAACTCGGCCAAGGTCATCTCACTCTCTCCGGGGCTCAGGGTCAGGCCGTAAACGCTGGCGATATCCCGCATCAAGGCATCGCCATCGAAGGTGAAAGTGCCGAAGAAGGCACGCTCCCGCTTCAACTTGGCATCGCCGCTGAACAGCCGGTTGAGCGCCGGCAGATCCTCGCTGCGCCCGATGACGCAAATCACGTCGCCAAGCTTCAGGCGCGTGCTGCCCTTGGGGTGCAGCATGGCGTGTTGGCGAAACAGTGCGGAAATCACCGCGCCCGAGGGAAAGCGCAACAGGCGAATGGGGACGTCGTCGAGATCCTGATTGTCCACCTTGTAGACGAACATCTCGTAATCGTTTTCCGGCAGGATGCCGAGCGGGCCGCGATTGTTGGGGGTCACGCCAACGGGCACCTCCACCTTGGTCCAGCGTGCCATCAGGGGTAGCGTGCCGCCCTGAATCAGCAGCGAGAGCAGAACCACGGCAAAGGCGACGTTGAAATAGAGCGCGGAATTCTCCACCCCGCCGATCACCGGGAAAATGGCCAATACGATGGGGACCGCTCCTCTCAGGCCGACCCAGGAGATGAAGCCGATTTCCCGCCAGCGGAAGCGAAAGAACGGCTTGACCGTCACCAGTACCGCCAGCGGGCGGGCGATGAAGATCAGCACCAGCGCCACCAGGGCAGCCGGCAAGGCGAACTCGAGCAGCCCCGATGGGCTGACCAACAGACCCAGGATCAGGAACAGCCCGATCTGGCTCAACCAGGCCAGGCCATCATGCACGGGCAGAATGAAGTTGAGATGGCGCCCCGGCTGGTTGCCGATCATCAACCCGGTGAGATAGATCGCCAGGAAGCCGCTGCCGCCGAGGAAGCTGGTGGCACCGAAAACGCAGAACCCAAGCCCCAGTGCCAGCAGTGAGTAGAGCCCTGGGGCGAGATCCAGCCAGCGCAGCAGTTTGGCGCTCAGCCAGCCGCCGCCCACCCCGATCACCAGGGCCAGGCCGAACTGCAGCGCCATGAACGTTGCCGTCGAACCCAGCCCGCGGATGTCGCCTACCAGTAGTTCGACGAGCAGCACGGTCAGGAAGATGGCCATGGGATCGTTGGTGCCGGACTCGATCTCGAGCGTTGCGCTGACGCGCTCATTGAGATGCACGCCGCGACCGCTGAGCATCGAGAAAACCGCCGCGGCATCGGTGGAACCGACGATGGCGCCGACCAGTAGGCCCTGGACGAGCGTCAGGTCGAAGATCCACATGGCGAACAGGCCGACGATGGCGCTGGTAACGAAAACGCCGAGCGTGGCGAGGGAGAGCGCCGGTCGAAAACCGACCCGGAACGTCTTGAGGCGGGTGCGCAGCCCGCCATCGAGAAGGATCATGGCCAGCGCGAGGTGACCGATCAGGAAAGCCAATGAATAATCGTCGAACTGAATTCCCAGAATACCGTCTTCGCCAGCCAGCATACCCAGCCCGAGGAAGATCAGCAGCAGCGGCAAGCCCACCATCGAAGAGATACGGCTGGCCACGACGCTCAAAGCGATGAGAAAGCCGGATAACAGAAACAGCGTATTGATGGTGTCCATGCATGACCTCGAGCCGGAATGGCTCCATTATGCCATGCCGCCCATACTCTCGCAGGGCGGTCTCAGCTAGCCATGCCTGTCATGACAACGATAAACTGGTCGCTTACTGAAGATTACACATGCTTTGGAGCGCCATGGCCAAGCCTGATCGCAGCACCATGATTCGCATCCTGGCAGTGGCGTTGACGACAGCCCTGCTGTTGGTGCCGCTGTTGCTGCAGGCCGAGCCGGCTGCGGAAGAGGCGGAGCCCCTGCCCGCGCCGCCGCTGGAAGTCGAACTCGAACTCGACACTGAGGTCACGGTATTTCCCACCCTGGTCATCAGCGAGGCCATGGCGCCGGATGGCGCCGTGCCGCTGGTCGAGGCGCCCCCCGTCGTCGAGGGGATCGGGGTCATCGGGCACCTTCTGCCAGAGGCACCGGGCGCGCTCGACGAGCACGAGGAAAGCTCGAGCGAGCCCGCGCCGGACGTGCCAACGGTGGTCACTGCCCCGGCCGATCCGATTGTACCGCCACCCACCACCCAACTGAGCGTGACGCTGGACTGGTACCTCAATCCCCAGCACGCCACCCTGCTGATAGCACGTGAAAAAGGTATGTTCCTGCGTCGCGGACTGGACGTGGCGCTGGTGGTGCCGGCCGATCCCAACGTACCCGCCAAGCTGTTGGCTGCAGGACGAACCGACCTTGCGTTGGGGCGCCAGACCCAACTGCATCTGCTGGTCGATAGCGGCATGCCGCTGGTGCGTATCGCCACCCTGATAGCGGCCCCCGTCTCGGGGCTGATGCTGCGTGCCAATGCCGATTCGGAGAAACAGGACTTGGCCGTGGAAGGCATGCGCATCGGCTATACCGATGCCGATGGTCGCGATGCCATGCTGCAGAGCGTGCTGAGCGAACTGCTGGGAACGGTCAACGGATTGGATCTGGTGGAGTTGAAGGACACCAACTACGCGATGCTCGATGCCATGCGCGCCCAGGACGTCGACGGCATGATGATGCATCATCGCTATCTGCTGCCGCGCCAACTGGCCGACGAAGGCATATTTACCCACACCCTGCCGATCGAGGAGTTCGGCCTGCCACTGCATGATGGCTTGATCCTGATGGCCAACCGCGATCAGCTCAATGGCAAGCGCGATGCACTGCGCCGCTTCGTCTCGGCACTGGAGGAAGCGGCGCTGTGGATCGTCAACCATCCCCGGGAGGCGTGGGAGTTACTGGAAAAGGCCGAACCCGCCCTGGCCGACCCGATCAATCGGGAAGCCTGGGCCGGCATCGCCCCGCGCTTCTCTCTGCAACCGGCGGCCGTGGACAAGGGGCGCTATCTGCGCCTCGAGCAGTACCTGCTGGAGGCCGGCATCATCGAGGTGCCAACACCCCTGGAGCGGCTCGCGATAGACCTGGGTACGGCCACTCCCTAGCCGATGCGCATGGTGGAAATCAGGCTGACAAGGCTGAGAGAAAAGCGTTGACCTTGGCCTGAAAGGCTTCGGGCTGCTCGGCATGCAACCAGTGGCCGGCGTCCTGCAGGGTCACCACTTCGGCCGTCGGCAATACCTCACGCAGCGCCGGCAGCGCCGAATCCGGGACATAGTGCGAACGGCCACCACGCAGCACCAGCACCGGCCCATCGAAAGCGCCCTCACCGGCAGGCGCCTGCATGATCTCTTCGTAGCCTGTCTCGATCTGGTCGAGCCCCACGCGCAATGCCAGCATGCCCTCGGCATCGCGCTCCAGGTTGGTGGCGAGAAACAGGCGCGTGCCACGTTCTTCGACATGTTCGGCCAGTAGTGCATCCGCCTCGCGTCGGTTTTCCGGCCTGCCGCGCTGCAGATTGCGCAGGCCGGCAAAGACCGCGTCGTGGCCATGGCCGTACTTCTGCGGTGCGATGTCGGCCACGATCAGCGACGCCACTCGCTGTGGCGTCATGCGGGCCAGACTGATGACCACCTTGCCACCCATGGAATGCCCCAGCAGATGTGCCCGGTCGATTCCCAGGCGATCCATCAGGGCCAGCAGATCCTCGGCCATTTCGCCATAGCTCATGCCATCGGCGTGGGGCGAGCGACCGTGATTGCGCAGGTCGACCGCGATTACCCGGCGCTGCTCCTGCCACTGCTTGACGTGGGAGCGCCAGTTGTCGGCGCTGCCCAGCAGGCCGTGGACGACGATGAGCGGGGTACCCTCTCCACCGCTATCCTGGAAATTGAGTTCGACGGTCATCCTTCCTCCCTTACATGAGCGTGTGGGCCCGGGCATTTTGGTCTGAGCATCGTTCAGAGCCGCTGCGGTGCCAGATCCTGCTGCCCGGTGATTTGCACCAGCCTGCGGCTCAGCGAGCTCAGCAACACGCCATAGAGCGGCAGGAAGAACAACAGGCTGATGCCCAGCTTGATGACATAGTCCACGGTGGCGATCTCGACCCAGTTGGCTGCCATGAAGGGATCAGGGCTGCGATAGAAGGCCATGGCAAAGAACGCGGCGGTATCGGCGAGATTGCCCAGCACGGTGGAAACGGCCGGGGCGACCCACCAGGCTCGCAGGCTGCGCAAGCGATCGAAGACCTGTACATCGAGCAGTTGGCCGAGCACGTAGGCGGCAAAGCTTGCCAAGGCGATGCGCGCCACGAAGAGGTTCCACTCGCCCAGCGCTTCCAGGCCGGCGAAGCTGCCACGGGGGAAGACGACCGAGACGACGTAGGAGATCAGCAGCGCAGGCAGCATCACGCGCATGATGATGGCGCGGGCCGGCTCCTTGCCGAACAGCCTCACGGTGAGGTCGGTGGCGAGAAAGATGAAAGGAAAGCTGAACGCCCCCCAGGTGGTATGGAAACCGAACAGCGTGAACGGCAGCTGGACGAGATAATTGCTGGCGGCAATGACCAGGATGTGAAACGACACCAGCAGCAGTAGGCAGCGTCGCTGCTGCGCTTCGGACAAGACGAACATGAGTGAATCCTTTTTTGACGGCCGCCACGGCGGCCAAGTCGATGACGAGGGGTGAGGGAACCCTCGCCGGCGCCCGTATCGTCGGGTGCCGGAATGAGGCAGGGATTATACGTGGCCCGCTGGCACTGGCCAATGCCCGTCCGCAGACAGGAGAAGACGAAGCGAGGATGGAGCGCTGAGCCGCCGGGTGGCGGCTCAGCGCTCGAGGATCAGACCTGGCGTGCCTCGTGCGCCGAACCCACGTCACGCGCCTTCATGGCTTCGTGCACGTCCTGCAGGCTTGCCGGGTCGTCGATGGTCGAGGGAACGCCGTACTCCTTGCCGTCGGCGATGTTGCGCAGCAGTTTGCGCAGGATCTTGCCCGAGCGGGTCTTGGGCAGGCGGTTGACCACCAGCACCTGCTTGAAGCAGGCGATCGGGCCGATCTTCTCCCGCACCAGCGCGATCAGCTCGTTTTCCAGGGTGACCTCGTCGCCATCGAAACCGTCCTTGGGGATGACCAGGCCGACCGGTATCTGCCCCTTCAGGGCATCGTGAATGCCGATCACTGCGCATTCGGCCACGGCCCGGTGGGCGCCGACCACCTCTTCCATCTCGCCGGTGGAGAGCCTGTGTCCGGCCACGTTGATGACGTCGTCGGTGCGCCCCATGATGAAGAGATAACCCTGTTCGTCGAAGTAGCCGCCGTCGCCGGTCAGGTAATAGCCGGGAAAGGCGGCCATGTAGGCACTGTGGAACCGCTGAGGATCGCCCCATACGCCGACCAGACAGCCCGGCGGCATGGGCTGCTTGATGACCACGCTGCCCTGTTCCATCGGCGCGGCCTGCTCCCCTTCCCGGTTGAGGATTTGCACGTTGAAGCCGGGCACCGGCACAGTGGCGCTGCCGGCCTTGGTCGGCATCGGTTCGAGCCCCTGCAGATTGGCTGCTATCGGCCAGCCGGTCTCGGTCTGCCACCAGTGGTCGATGACCGGCACGTCGAGCAGGTCGTCCAGCCAGTGGAACGTCGGCGGATCGAGGCGCTCACCCGCCAGATAGAGCGCCTTGAGGCAGGAGATATCGTACTGCTGCAGCAGGATGCCGTCAGGGTCCTCTTTCTTGATGGCGCGGAAGGCCGTCGGCGCAGTGAAGAAGCTCTTGACCCGATACTGGCTGATCAGCCGCCAGAAGGCGCCGGCGTCAGGCGTCTTGACGGGCTTTCCTTCGTAGACCACGGTGGTGCAGCCACGCAGCAGCGGGGCATAGACGATATAGGAGTGGCCCACTACCCAGCCCACGTCCGAGGCTGAGAAGAACACGTCGCCCGGGGCCACGTCGTAGATGGTTTCCATCGAGTAATGCAGTGCTACGGCGTATCCCGCCGTGTCGCGTACCACGCCCTTGGGCTTGCCGGTCGTCCCGGAAGTGTAGAGAACGTAAAGAGGATCGCTCCCCTTCACCGGCACACAGTCGGCCGGCTCGGCGTTCTCGAGCAGCTCGGCCCAATCGAGATCGCGCGGACCGAGTTCGGCCAACTGCTGCTGACGCTGCAGGTAGATGCAAGCATCGGGCTTGTGCTCGCTCAGCTCGATCGCTGCAGCGATGTTCGGCTGATAGGCAATGACCCGGTCGATTTCGACGCCGCAGGAGGCCGCCACCACGACCTTGGGCTTGGCGTCGTCGATGCGAACGGCGAGCTCGTGAGGGGCGAAACCGCCGAATACCACCGAATGCACGGCGCCCAAGCGCGCGCAGGCGTACATCGCCACCAGCGCCTCCGGCACCATCGGCATGTAGATGACGATGCGATCGCCCTTCTCCACCCCGAGCCCCTTGAGCGCGCCGGCGAACAGTGCCACCTCGTCGCGCATCTCGCGGTAGGTCAGCGTGCGTTTCCCCCCGGTGACGGGCGAGTCCCAATAGATGGCCGGCTGGTCGCCTCGCCCCTGGTCGACATGATGATCCAGGGCGGCGTGGCACAGGTTGAGTTCGCCGTCCGTGTACCAGCGAGCGTGCCCTTGCTCGTCGTAATCGAGGACGGTCTTGGGCGACGTGAACCAAGGGATCCGGCGCGCTTGGTCGGCCCAGAAGGATTGCGGCTGTTCGATCGAGCGTTGGTATTCGTTCTTGTAGGCTGGCATGGGCATCTGTCCGACATCGAAGAGAACTTGATTGTTGACACTTTAGAGATTTTCTTCGGTTTTTCCTTCATACCATCGGCTAATATCGAGAAAAAAGCCGGCACATTGTCGTCAGGCGCCACTGGGTTGTTGACAATGAGAAGCAAAAGAGAGGAGCAGCAAGGAGGAAATAGCGACTTTGGTTGATTCTCCGTTTGACAGGGAGGAAGTCACTATCAATGATGACTAAATCAGCAATGCCATGACCAAGATTGGGCGCTGCCGAACAGCAACGGCTGTGACATGTCGTTTGCGCTGTCTTGTCCCGGACCGAGGTAGATGCCTGAAGCCGCCAAGCCCTGAGTCAAGCCACTGTGGCTCGGGCAATATGGGGAGAACATCATGAGCACCTCGCACAGCGCTGCAAGCCGGCTTCTTCAAGCTGGCAACCCGGCCATCGACAACGCTACTGCCCTGCTGAAGGCACTGGCCAACGACAATCGCTTACGTATCCTGTGTCTGCTGGACGGTGCCGAGCTTTCGGTGACCGAACTCAACCAGCGGCTTTCGCTGAGCCAATCCGCCCTCTCGCAGCACTTGGCGATCCTGCGTCGTGAAGGACTCGTGTCGACGCGCCGGGCATCGCAGACCATCTACTACTCGCTGCAGGGCGAACAGGCGCGTCGCATGATCGACGCCCTGGTGCGTTTGCAGGAGGCGTGAGCGGCTGCGACGCCGCACTCAGCGTTTTTCCCAGCGGCTGGCGTCGAGGCGCTCGAGCACACGCATGATGGCTCCCTCGACGGCCTTGCTGGTTGCCATTCCCAGCCGTTCGCCCATCGGGTGGCGGGTCTCGAGACGAACGCCGATGATACGTGCCTCTTCCATACGCGATACCAGATAAGCCTCACTGGTACCGAGCTCATCGATCAGCCCCTTGTCCAGGGCGTCCCGCCCGTACCACACCTCGCCCGTTGCCACCGCTTCGATATCGAGATCGGGGCGCCGCTCGGCCACGTGACGCTTGAACAGAGCATGAATGTTGTCGAGATCGGACTGGAACTTTTCACGCCCCTCTTCGGTGTTCTCACCGAAGACGGTCAGCGTCCGCTTGTACTCACCGGCCGTGAGCAATTCGACATCGACGTCGTGGCGTTTCAGCAGGCGATGAACGTTGGGCAGCTGAGCGACGACGCCGATCGAGCCCAGTACGGCAAACGGTGCGGCGCGCAGCTGGTCGGCGGCACATGCCATGAGGTAGCCGCCGCTGGCAGCAACCTTGTCCACGCAGACGATAGTCTTCAGCCCGGCCTCTCGCAGGCGATCCATCTGGGCGGCGGCGAGCCCGTAGGAGTGCACCAGGCCACCGGCGGACTCGAGACGCACGACGACCTCGTCCCCCGTTTCGGCCGCGGCGATCACGCTGGAGATCTCCTCGGCGAAGCGCCCCACGCCCGAGGCCTTGATGTCACCGCGGAAATCCAGCACCCATACCGTGGGGCGCGGCTCGGACGGCGACTTGCGGCTGCGGGAACGGCTCTTGTCGTCGCGCCGAAAGGCCTTGACCAGGCGCTTGCGCGCACTGGGCTCGGTGGCGGCCAGGGTCAGGCGTCGCCGGCGATACTCCAGCCGGTCGTTCAACTCCTCGATTTTCAGCCGTGTGCGCTCGCGGCCCTCGCCCTTGATCCGGGCAATGACCACCACCGCCACGACGACCAGCAGCGTGAGTACCGACATCTGTACGATGAAGCGCCCGATATCCATCAGCCATTCATTCACGTTGCCACTCCCTCCGTTGGTTGATTGCCAATCGTGACCTCGACCGAGGACATTGACAACGGACTTGATTGAAACGATCGTTTGAAATAACCTTTGACAAACAGGTTCTCAAGTCCCCGGCTCAATACCCATAGGAAATACCATGTCCATCTCGACCCTCGATAAACTGCAAGAGCGCTTCGATCCCCAGGCCGCCAAGGGCATGGACGATGTCTTCCAGTTCCACTTCAGCGACAACGGCAGCCATTATCTGGTCGTCAAGGATGGCACCCTGGCAATCGAGGAGGGCGAGCATGACGACCCTTCCGTCTCGCTCTCCATGAGCACCGATACCCTGAAAGGCATCATGACTGGAGACGTCAATGGCATGACGGCCTTCATGACAGGCAAGCTCAAGGCCACCGGTAACGTGATGCTGGCCACCAAGCTCACCAGCCTGTTCCCTAATCGCTGATCGACCCGCGTCGACACAGCGTCGAAGGGCCGCCAACAGGCGGCCCTTTTCATTACTGCAAGCCACCGCCTGTCATTTACGCGCGACCCCGCCCGCGACCTCGGCCAGGTGGGTTTCGATCAGCGCCCGGGATATGGAGTATGTCGGCGGAAGTTGGGGCAGCCGGCCGGGCGTGAACCAGGCGGCGTCGGCGATCTCGATGCCGTCGATGCGAATGCGCCGGCTGGCGGCTTCGGCGAAGAAGCCCAGCATCAGGGCGTGGGGAAAGGGCCAAGCCTGGCTGCGGTAGTAGCGTATGCGCCCTACGCTGACGCCCACTTCCTCGTGCACCTCGCGGTGAACCGCCTCCTCGGCCGATTCGCCCGGCTCGATGAAGCCGGCCAGCGTGGAGTAGCGTCCCGGCGGAAAGCGCGGACTGCGAGCCAACAGCATGGCTTCGCCATGAGTGACAAGGGTGATGATGCAGGGCGAGATGCGCGGATAGTTACGATGCCCGCACTGCTCACAGTGCATGGCGAATTCGGCATCGAGCCGCGCCGAGGGCGCTCCGCAGCGCCCGCAGAAGCGATGATCGCGTATCCAGGCTGCCACCTGCAGCGCGGTGGAGATCAGCGGAAACCAGGATTCCGGTAGCCGTGCCAGCCACTGCCGTCCGTCGGGCCAACTCTCGTCGGCATGCTCTTCCACCGACAGCGCGATCGGCTCGTCATGCCAGAAGGCCAGTGGCTGCACGCTCTGGGGCCAGGGTTGCTCCGGCTGCAGCGGGCTACCATCCGGGCCGATGGCAATGCGTCCATCGGCCACACGAATCAGGCGGCCGTAGCTACAGCCGAGCGGTAGCTCACGGCGCAGCATCGCTGGCCTCGTGCGTCTGGCCTAGCAGCGCGTCCCAGTGGCAGCTGCCCGATGCCTGACGAATCTGGTCGAGTTTGGCCTGGTGGGCAGCCAGTTCCTCGGCGCCGGGCTGCACCACGCGCAGAGTGCCGGCAGGCAAGGCAAGGCGCCTGATGGACAGGCCGCTGGCCATGGCGTCGCTACTGCTGCTCTCCTCCGCATCCAGCGACAGCGCCGTCTGACCACCGGTCATGGCCAGATAGACTTCGGCCAGGATCTCTGCATCGAGCAAGGCGCCGTGCAGCACACGATGACCGTTGTCGATCTCGTAGCGTTTGCACAAGGCATCCAGGTTGTTGCGCTGGCCGGGGTGGCGCTCGCGTGCCAGTTTCAGCGTATCCAGGATTCGACAGTGCTCGGCCACCGGCCCCAGGCGTGGCTCACCGCGAGCCGACAGAAGCAGGTTGAACTCGTGGTCGATGAAGCCGACGTCGAACGCGGCGTTGTGGATCACAAGTTCGGCACCGCGCACGAATGCCCAGAACTCATCGGCGACCGCGGAAAAGACCGGTTTGTCCTCGAGAAACTCGTTGGTGATGCCGTGCACCCCGATGGCCTCGGCCTCGACCTCGCGCTCGGGATTGATGTACTGATGGTAGGTGCGTCCCGTGAATCGGCGGTTCACGAGCTCAAGGGCACCGATCTCGATCAGGCGGTGGCCTTCCCGGGGGTCGATACCGGTGGTTTCGGTATCCAGCACGATCTGACGCATGGCTAGGACTCAGGTTGAGTGATGGTGGGCTTGGAGCTGGTCCGGTGGGCATCGATGGCGGCGTTGGCCAGCGCATCGGCGCGCTCGTTGCCGGGATGGCCGCTGTGCCCCTTGACCCAATGCCAATGAATCCGATGGCGCCGAGTCTCCTCGAGCAGCTCGCGCCAAAGCTCCGCATTCTTGACGGGTTGACGATTGGCCGTCTTCCAATTGCGCTTCATCCAGCCGTGGATCCATTCGGTGATGCCGAGCCGCAGGTATTCGGAGTCGGTCCAGAGCTCCACCTCGCAGGGGCGCTTGAGCGTGCGCAACGCCATGATGGCGGCCATCAACTCCATGCGATTGTTGGTGGTGTTCGCCTCGAAGCCATTGAGGGTCTTCTCGTGACTGCCGCTTTCCAGTACGGCCCCCCACCCCCCCGGGCCCGGGTTACCGCGGCAGGCACCATCGGTGTGTATCGTCACGCTGGGGAGGGGCTGATCGCGCTCACTGTCACTCAACTTCGGTGGTCCTTCTACTTGGTTCCGGCGCGGTACTTCCGACACGCGTCGCATGACCCAGGGCTCCGCCGCCCAGGCTGCTCTGAATGCGCAGCTTGGGTCGCTGACTCTGAACGAGGCGCGCTCGGCGTCTGGCACGAATGATGTAGCTATCGCCCAGCGGCACGTTATGCCGCCGCCCGAGAGTTTCGAGCGTGGCATTGTTAGGTAGGCTGCCAGGAAGATGAAAGCCGCAATAGTCTACCCGCTCGATGCGAAAGTCGACAAACGCCAGCCAGTCTCCGAGCTTTGCCGGGGTTCTCCAGTGACCACGCCAGGGCAAGCGGTTACGCCGCCTGGGCGAGAGCCGTGCCAGGCCGGTAATGCCCAGCGGCATCCAGCCCAGTACGATCAGACAGCCATCGTCCGCCGTGACCCGAGCTGCTTCCTGCAGTAGCCGGTGCGGTTCTTCCACGAGTTCGAGCAAGTGGTGCACGATGACCAGATGCAGACATTCATCCGGCAGAGGGAGCGCGTCCAGCGGACAGACCAGGCTCGACGCAGACTCGGAGAGCTCGGCGGTGGGAGCCCAGCGAATGTTATGGCGGATGGGTGACATGTCGGTCAGCGAAGGCCCCATTCCCAGTTCAAGACTGTGGCCGCCGTGCAGGCTTTCACATACGGGACCCAGGCAGGCCCGTTCGGCACGCCAATGCGCCTGTCCGTTCTCGCTGGACCAGTAGCGATGCCCCTCTCGATACAGCTGAGCCAAGGTGGCCGCTCCGTGCGGATTTGACATTTCCGACCATTACCTCCATGATCACCGGTTTTGCAGGCAATTTTTGGCTAATTGGCCGCTATTTCGTCGCCATGTTTCGCATGCTGGCGACCCCAAGTGACGCCGGACGCAATGGGAAACACCGGCGAGCTGCATTCATTTCGGTTGACAATTCGGTTGACGACGCAACAAGGACAGACCGCCTATGCTGAGCGTGACACCGATTCCCGCTTTTAGCGACAACTATATCTGGCTACTGCGCCAGGATACGAGCCCGGAAGCCTGTGTCGTGGATCCAGGCGATGCGGCGCCGGTCATCCAGACGCTGGAGCAGGAAGGCCTCGCCCTCGGCACCATTCTCGTCACCCATCATCATCACGACCACACGGGTGGCCTGCCGGAGCTCATCGAACGCTATTCACCCGAGGTCATCGGCCCCGACAACCCGGCTATCTCGGGCCTGACGCAGCGAGTCGGTCAAGGCGACTCCTGCCGCGTCATGGGACGTCGCTTCGACGTCCACGAGGTGCCCGGCCATACCCTCGATCATATCGCCTTCTTCACGGCTGGCATCCCCCCACTGCTGTTCTGCGGCGACACGCTGTTTGCGGGGGGCTGCGGCCGGCTGTTCGAAGGCAGCCCGGAGCAGATGTACCGCTCTCTACAGACCCTGGCCGCGCTGCCGGACGACACTCTGGTTTTCGCGGCTCACGAGTACACCCTGGCCAACCTGAAATTTGCTCAGGCGGCGGACCCGCACAACCGGGACGTTGCCGATGCCCTGGCGGAAACTCGGCGTGCCCGCGAGCACGACCGCCCCACTCTGCCCAGCCAGATTGCACGCGAGAAGCGCATCAATCCCTTCTTGCGCTGTGCAGACCCGGACGTACGCGCCACCGCTTCTCAGCATGGCAATACCGAAACCGACCAGAGCACCTTCGCGACCCTGCGTGCCTGGAAAGACGGTTTCTGACATCGATTTTAAAGACACGTTTTCAAGACACGGCTTTTCAAGAATCGACGAATCCCATGGGCAACGCGACGACGAATGCCCAGAAGGAGAACGCATGACTTATCGAACGACGAGGCAGTGGACGCTGGCACTTGCCGGGGGTATCGCCATGATTGGCGCGCTGTCGGCGACCAGCCCGGCGCTGTTGGCATCACCTCATCCGGGCGCCTCACCTGCCTTGCCCACTCACCATTTCTGGGACGACCTGAATCTCGAGGCCATGCCGGGAGATGCCTGGGAGCGGTTGCGCGACAATCTGGCGTGGCAGGATCGTCGCCATGACGCCCGGGTGCAGCACTGGATCGAGCATTACCGCGCCAACCCCCACAACGTGGTCGAGATCATCGAGCGCGCCCGCCCCTGGATGGCCTGGATCACCGAGCAGGTGGAACTGCGCGGGCTGCCCGGCGAAGTGAGCCTGATCCCCTTCGTCGAAAGCTCCTACGACCCCCATGCCCGCAGCAACCGGGGCGCAGCCGGGCTCTGGCAGTTCATGCCCGGGACCGCCGATGCCCTGGGGCTGCGCCGGCATGGCGGCTACGATGGGCGTCTCGATGTGGTTGCTGCCACTCACGCCGCGCTGGACTACATCGAGCTGCAGGCCGAGCAGTGGTATGAAGGCGACATCGAGCTTTCGCTGGCGGCGTACAACGCCGGCGCCGGTACGGTCAACCGCGCGCGGCATGGCGCTCAAGCTCGCGGCGAAGCCGGTGATTACTGGCAGTTGCAGTTGCCCAACGAAACCATGCAATACCTGCCCAAGCTGAACGCCATCGCAGCGATCATCGAAGATCCCGATGCCTATGGTGTCGCCCTGCCCGAGATCGACGATGCGCCTGCCTTTGCCAAGGTGCCGGTCAATCGGCCCATCGAGCTTTCCCAACTGGCCAGGGCGACTGGCGTTGCCGCCTCGGAACTCACCTCGCTCAATCCCGGCCTTACCAACGGTAGCGCCAACCCGTCCACGGTCGAGGTGGTGCTGGTGCCGGTCGAACAGGAAGAGCTGATACTGGCCGAGCTGAGCGCTCCGGCACCGCAAACAGCACCAGCGCCGGCTGGCGACAGCCAATATCTGGTGCAACGAGGCGACAGTCTCTCTGCCATTGCGGCTCGTCATAGCATCAGCGTGGCCGAGCTACGCCAGCATAACGGCCTGCGTGGCGACACCATTCAGGTGGGCCAGACGCTCGAGATTCCTCATCGCAGCCTGGCCGCACGGTAAAATAGGCAGCAACGCAGCACAAACCGAGGTTTACAAGCGACGGGTGGCCTGACACCTTATGGCGGTAATGCTCGATTTTCCGGGATAGCCCCTACCAAGGATGTCTTAGATGCGGTTCGTCTTGCGCTCCACGCTGTGCTGCTGCCTGTTGATCGGCGGGTGGGCCTCTCCGCTCGCGGCCGGTGCCGATACCGTTCCTACCGTCCACGGCCTGGCTCTCTACGATGAGCCTGCCCTGCCCGAAGATTTCAGCCACTTTCCCTATGTGGAGCCCGATGCTCCCAAGGGTGGCACCATGACGCAGGCGGCGGTAGGCAGCAGCTTCGATTCGACCAACCCTTTCATCATCCGCGGCACGCCGGCCATCGGCATCGGCCAGATCTACGATACGCTGCTCACCGAGAACGCCGACGAGCCGTTCAGCGTCTACGGCTTGCTGGCCGAAGGCATACGGCTCGATCCGGAGCGCTACTGGATCGAGTTCGACCTGCGCCCTGAGGCCCGCTTTCACGACGGCGAGCCGGTAACGGCCGAAGACGTGGTGTTCAGCTTCAACCTGCTGATCGAGGAGGGCAATCCGTTCTATCGCGGCTATTACGCCGACGTCGAACGGGTCGTGGCGCTGGATCCTCATATCGTGCGCTTCGAGTTCTCCACCAACCACTCGCGTGAACTGCCGCTGATCGTCGGTCAACTGCCAATCCTGCCCAAGCACTACTGGGAAGAACGCGACTTCAGCGCTCCGACGCTGGCACGCCATCCCGGTTCAGGACCGTACCGAATCGCCAGCGTCGAGCCCGGTCGGCGCATCGTCTATCGGCGCGACGACGACTACTGGGGGCGCGACCTGCCGGTCAACGTCGGCCGGCACAACATCGACCGCCTGATCTACGACTACTACCGCGATCGCGACATCGCTTGGGAAGCCTTCAAGGCGGGTGTGATGGACTACCGCATCGACGCCCGCGCGGCCACCTGGGCCATCGGCTACGATTTTCCCGCCTATCGCGACGGCCTGGTCAAGCGCATCACCGTGCCGGACGGTCAGCCTTCGCGCATGCAGTCGTTCGTGTTCAACCTGCGCCGCGACAAGTTCCAGGATCCCCGCGTTCGTGAGGCGCTGAACCTGACCTTCGACTTCCCCTGGCTCAACGCCAACCTGTTCTACGACTCCTATCACCCCACCGAGAGCTATTTCCAGAACTCCGAGATGGCCGCCGAGGGCTTGCCGAGCGAAGCGGAGCTCGAACTGCTCGAACCCCATCGCGATGAACTCCCCGCGCGTGTATTCGACAGTCCGGTACCCATCGATCATCCCGAGGATCTTCGCGAACGCCTGCGGCTTGCCTACGATCTGCTGCTCGAAGCCGGCTACGAGGTACGGGACGGCAGATTGGTCGATGAGCGTGGACGCCCTCTCACCGTCGAGGTGATGCTGTTCGACAGCGGCATGGAGCGCGTGGTGCAGCCGATGCTGCGCAACATGTCGCGCCTTGGCGTGCAGGGCCGGCTGCGCATCGTGGACATCAACCAGTTCCTCAACCGTCTGCGCAGCTTCGATTTCGACATCGTCGTCGGCCAGTTCCCGCAGTCGAACAACCCCGGCAACGAGCAGCGCGAATACTGGACCAGCGAGTTCGCCCACTCGCCCCAGAGCCGCAACCTGATGGGGCTCGAGAGCCCGGCGGTGGACGAGCTGGTGGAACGCATCATTCGCGCCGACAGCCGGGAGGAGCTCAACACCGCCACGCGTGCGCTGGACCGGGTACTACTGTGGAGTTTCATCACCGTTCCCCAGTACCATTCCGGCGAAACCCGCATAGCGGTATGGGACAAGTTCGGCTATCCGGAGCCGTTTCCCAAGTATGGCTTGGACCTCTCGGCCTGGTGGGTGGACACCGCCCGCGAAGCCGAGTTGAACCGCCGTCTGCGACGCAGATAGGCAGTCACCGTTTGCTACCCAAGCTCCTACGAGGATGATCTATCGTGAGTCGCTACATCCTGCGCCGCCTGCTGCTGATGATCCCGACCCTGATCGGCATCATGCTGCTCAACTTCATCATCGTGCAGGCCGCCCCGGGCGGGCCCATCGACCAGATGCTGGCCCGCTTCGAGGGCATGGACGCCATGGCCAGTACCCGTCTGGATGCCGGCGGCGGCGACGTGGTGGTACAGGATGAGTCGCGCGGCGCTCGCGGCGTCGATCCGCGCTTCATCGAGCAGCTCGAGCAGCAGTTCGGCTTCGACCAGCCGGCTCACATCCGCTTCCTGACCATGATGCGCGACTACGCCACCTTCGACTTCGGCAACAGTTTTTTCCGCGATAGGCCAGTGGTGGAGTTGATGATCGAACGCCTGCCGGTGTCGATCTCGCTGGGCCTGTGGACCACGCTGCTGGTTTATCTGATCTCGATCCCGCTGGGGATACGCAAGGCGCTGCATCACGGCTCACGCTTCGACGTCTGGACCTCGGGGCTGGTGATCGTCGGCTATGCCATTCCCGGCTTCCTGTTCGCCATTCTGCTGATCGTGCTGTTCGCCGGAGGCAGCTACTGGGACCTGTTTCCGCTGCGCGGATTGACCTCGCCGGACTTCGAGGAGCTCTCCACCTGGGGCAAGATCAAGGATTACTTCTGGCACATCACCCTGCCGGTCACGGCCATGACCATCGGCAGTTTCGCCACCCTGACCATGCTGACCAAGAACAGCTTCCTGGACGAGATCCACAAGCAATACGTGCTGACGGCGCGAGCCAAGGGCGCCAGTGACCGGCGTACGCTGTATGGCCACGTGTTCCGCAATGCCATGCTGATCATCATCGCCGGCCTGCCCGGGGCGCTGGTCACGATCTTCTTCACCGGATCGCTGCTGATCGAGGTGATCTTCTCCCTCGAAGGGCTTGGCCTGCTCGGTTTCGAGGCGGTGATGCAGCGCGACTACCCGGTAATCTTCGGCACCCTGTTCCTGTATACCCTGATCGGTCTGATTCTGAAGCTGATCTCCGATCTCACCTATGTCTGGGTGGACCCGCGCATAGATTTCGAGACCCGGGAGTCCTGAGACGATGCCCATTGCCTTCACCTCCAAGCTCTCCCCCATTGCGCGCCGTCGTATCGATGTCTTTCGCAGCAACCGGCGTGCCCGGATCTCGCTGTGGATCTTCCTCGCCCTGTTCGTGGTGAGTCTGGCGGCGGAGCTGATCGCTAATGACAAGCCCATCGTCATGCAGTACGACGGGCAGTGGTACGTGCCGCTGCTGGTGGACTATCCCGAAACCGAGTTCGGTGGTTTCCTGCCTACCCGGGCGGACTATCACGACCCGTTCATCCAGCAGCAGATCGAGGAGAACGGCTGGGCGCTCTGGCCGCTGATTCCTTTCTCCTACCAGACGCTGGACATGCAGATGATGCGGCCTTCACCATCGCCGCCCGACGCCCGCCACTGGCTGGGCACCGACGATCAGGGGCGCGATGTGCTGGCCCGGGTCATCTACGGCTTTCGCCTGTCGGTCTTCTTCGCTTTGGTGCTTACCGCCGGCTCGCTGGTGATGGGGGTGATCATCGGCGGCATACAGGGCTACTTCGGCGGCAAGACCGACCTGATCGGCCAGCGGCTCACAGAGATATGGTCGGGGCTGCCGGTGCTGTTCCTGCTGATCATTCTGGCCAGCCTGGTACAGCCCGGCTTCTGGTGGCTGCTGGGTATCATGCTGTTGTTCTCCTGGCTCGGCCTGGTGGACGTGGTGCGCGCCGAATTCCTCCGCGCGCGCAACCTGGAGTACGTCCGCGCGGCCAAGGCGATGGGCCTGCCGTCGAGGCTGATCATGTGGCGTCATGTACTGCCCAATGCCATGGTCGCCACGCTGACCTTCATTCCGTTCCTGTTCACCGGCGCTATCACCACCCTGACGGCTCTCGACTTCCTCGGCTTCGGCCTGCCGCCAGGCTCGCCCTCCCTGGGCGAACTGGTGGCCCAGGGCAAGAACAATCTGCATGCTCCGTGGCTGGGCATCACCGCCTTCGTCAGTCTGTCGCTGATGCTCTCGCTGCTGGTTTTCATCGGCGAGGGGCTGCGAGATGCCTTCGATCCTCGCCATATTCAGCACGCACCCAGCGCCACCCCGTTGACCAGGACTCAGCCCAATGCCTGATTCGCAGCCCTTGCTTCGCCTCGACAAGCTGTCGATTGCCTTCGGCGACAAGCCGGTACTCCAGGAGCTCTCGCTGGAGGTTCATCGTGGTGAAACCCTGGCACTGGTCGGCGAGTCCGGCTCCGGCAAGTCGGTCTCAGCGCTCGGTGCCATGAACCTGCTGCCGGACAACGCCCAGGTCAGCGGCGGTCGCTGGCTGGGCGAGACGGATCTTGCCGCGTTGAAGAAGCGCCAATGGCAGTCGCTGCTGGGTAGACGGGTGGGCTTCGTGTTCCAGGAGCCGATGACCTCGCTCAATCCGCTGCACACCATCGCCAAGCAGATCGGCGAGACCCTGCGCTTGCATCAGGGGCTGTCAGGCCGCGCGGCACGTGAGCGCAGCCGCAAGTTGCTCGAGCAGGTCAAGCTGCCGCGGCCCGATGAGCTGCTCGACGCCTGGCCGCACCAGCTCTCCGGCGGCCAGCGTCAGCGCGTGATGATCGCCATGGCCATCGCCAACGATCCTGAACTGCTGATTGCCGACGAGCCTACCACGGCACTCGACGTGACCGTGCAGCAGGACATCCTCGCCCTGCTTGCCGAGCTGCGCGAGCGACATGGCATGGGCATGCTCTTCATCACCCACGACCTCAATCTGGTGCGGCGCCATGCCGATCGCGTCTGCGTGCTCTACAACGGCCAGGAGCAGGAAACCGGCCCGGTCGACGACGTCTTCTCCTCGCCCCGCAGCGCCTACACCCGTACCCTGCTGGATGCGGAGCCGACGGGACGCCCCGCCCCGGTCACCTCGACGGCCCGCCTGCTCGAAGCGCGTGGCGTCTCGGTCAGCTTTCAGCGCTCCAAGCGCTTGTTCGCCAAGCGCCCGCCCGCTTTCGAGGCGGTGAAGCCGATCGACCTGCACCTGGCCCCCGGTGAAACCTTGGGCATCGTCGGCGAATCCGGTTCCGGCAAGACCACGTTGGCCATGGCCCTGCTGCGCCTGGTGGAGTCGCGCGGGGAGATCGAACTCGATGGAGAACGGTTGGACCGACTGACCGGCAATGCCCTGCGCAAGCGGCGCCGCCGTATCCAGGTCGTGTTTCAGGACCCCTATGGCTCGCTGTCGCCGCGCATGCCCGTCTCGGACATCATCAGCGAGGGGCTGCGTTTCCATTATCCCGAGCTTTCCGAAGAGGAAGTCGCCGCGCGGGTGACGGCCGCCATCAAGGAGGTCGGGCTGCCGAGTGATTGTGCCGCGCGCTATCCCCACGAGTTCTCGGGTGGTCAACGCCAGCGCATTGCCGTGGCCAGGGCGCTGATTCTGGAACCCGCGCTGGTCGTTCTCGACGAGCCCACGTCGGCCCTCGACCGCACGGTACAGAAGCAGCTCGTGGAGCTGTTACGTGACCTGCAGGCTCGGCGTGGTTTGAGCTTCTTGTTCATCAGCCACGACCTCGCGGTGGTTCGTGCCATGGCGCATCGCGTTCTGGTACTCAAGGACGGTGAGCTGGTGGAACAGGGGGAATGTCTGCCGCTGTTGGCTGAACCTACCAGCGCTTACACTCGGGCCTTGGTCAAGGCTGCGGGCTTGTCTGCTTATGATTGATGTTTCCGACTTTTCGTATACGGAAGAAAACCATAAAAGATAACGGTATAAAACTAGCAGCTAGAACATCACCACGCGATTTCAACGCACACCGTGACATAATGTGAATCCTACTGACCGGGAACGTCACTCATGCGCCGCCTTGCCCCGCTACTGTGGCCCTGCCTAACGTTGTCACTGGTGCTGCTTCTGTGGCCAGCCATTGCCTCGGCATCGGCGCTGGATCTCGACGAGGGCTGGGAGTATCGCTGGGGAGACTCACCTTATCTGGCAGACGGCACGCCAGCGTGGCTGGTCGAAACCTCATCGGAGGGCGCCTGGCACAGCATCGACTTCCCTTCCAACCCGCCGGGACGAGATGGTCAACGGCACGCCTGGTTCAGGATCAGCCTGCCGGCAGGCGAATGGCGCGATCCGGTGCTGTACGTCTACAGCATCGATCTCATTGCCCAGGCCTTCCTGGACGACGTATTGATCTACCAGCATGGCAGCTTCGACGAGCGCGGCGAGGGGCCGTTCGTGGGCTGGCCGTGGCACATGATCAGCCTTCCGGAAGATTTCGCCGGCCGCCAGCTTTCCTTCCGGATCTATTCCAACTACACCGATATCGGCCTGTGGGGCGAAGTTCGTCTGATGGATCGCCCCGACCTGTTCGCCATGATACTCCAGCGCTCGGCGACCGATCTGGCCGTCAGCGCTTTCTGCCTGCTGCTTGCTCTGCTCGCCGCCGGCTTCGCCCTGGTGCAGCAGCGACGCCGAAACTACCTGGGCATTGCGCTGTTCTCCTTCGCCTCCGGCATCATGATCCTGGCCGAAACCCAGGCCAGCCAGTTCCTGCTGGCCAAACCGCTGGCGTGGGACTATATGGCTGCGGGTGGCTACTATGCCCTGCCGGTGGGAATCGGGCTGCTACTGGAAACCTGGTTTACCGGGCGGCACAAACGCTGGATTCGCTACCTTTGGCAATTCCACCTGACTTACTGGTTGCTGGCTATCGGCCTGGCCCTTGCTGGCATCGTCAATCTGTCCAGCACCTTTCCTGTGTTCGACGCCCTGCTGGCAATCAGCCTGCCGCTGCTGTTCGCCCTGCTCATCGGCAGTCTCAAGCGGCTTGATGGGGAGCAGCGCCTGATCATCGCCGCCTACGGCGTGTTCGGCCTGTTGCTCCTGCTGGACATGTCGGTCGCTCATGGCCTGCTGGCCTGGCAGCGCATTCCGGTCAGCCTGGGTGCGCTCCTGTTCAGCCTCGTCATCGTGGCCATTTCGCTGCGCCACTACGCCCGTACCCAGCGCGAACTGGTCGTACTCAACCAACGGCTGGAAAAGGAGGTGGCGGAGCGCACCAAGGAGCTGCAGCAACTGGTCGAACGCTTCCGCATCTTCTCTTACCAGGACCCTCTGACCGGGCTCAAGAACCGCCGCTACTTCAATGAGATCTTTGCCCGCGAGGCCGCCATTGCCAAACGCGGCGCGCCCCTGACCTTGGCCATGCTCGATATCGACCATTTCAAGCTCTTCAACGACCTGCACGGTCATGAAGCCGGGGATTGCGTGCTGATTACCACGGCACGGCTGATCGGTGAGCATTTCCGCGAGGCGGATGTCGTCTGCCGCCTTGGCGGTGAGGAGTTCGTCATTCTCATGCCCTCGACGTCCGAAGGACAGGCCAGAGAGGCCATCGAGCGCCTGCTCGATACGGTCCGCAGGCACCGTTTCGAGCATGGCGACAGCGCTCTCGGCAGCGTCGGACTGTCCTGCGGGATCGCCAGCTATCCGACCCATACCGACGATCCCTGCGCCCTGCTCCAACTGGCTGATACGGCCCTCTATCATGCCAAACGCAGCGGACGCGATCGCTGCGAGACGTATGCATCCGCCATCACTTGATCAGTCGAAGGATTCCACTTCGTCAGCAGTCAGTTCGCGCCACTCTCCCTGGCCTAGCGAGCCCAACGTCAGCGCCCCAACGCTCTCCCGGTGCAGTGCGGTGACGTGATTCCCGATGGCAGCGAACATGCGCTTGACCTGATGGTAGCGCCCTTCGTACAGCGTCAGCTCGGCTTCATGGTCGCTGCGCATGACGAGATCCGCCGGTAGTGTCGGCTTCTCCTCCCCATCGAGCAGAAGACCTTCCTCGAAGCGCGCGATGGCTACCTTTAGCCCATCCCCCACCAGCGGTTCGGCCAGGGTGGCACGATACACCTTGGCGCAGCGCCGTCGCGGCGATGTGACACGATGCGCCCACTGACCATCGTCCGTCAGCAGCACGAGTCCGGTCGTGTCGACGTCGAGTCGCCCTACCGTCTGCAGTCGTTCGGCCTTGGGCAGCTCGATCAGATCCACAGCGCGTGGATAGAGCCCGCGCCGCGCGCTGCACTCCACGTCGGTGGGCTTGTGCAACATCACATAGCGCAATCCAACCAGCGCAAGGGGCTTGCCGTCCCACTCCACCCTGTCATCCTCGCCCACCTTCGTCGCGGCCTGCTTTACCACGGCGCCGTTCAGGGTGACTTCACCACGGTGCAGCGCCTTCTTGGCCAGGCTTCGAGTCAGCTCGGTAGTTTCCGCGAGAAATCGATCCAGACGCATCAGAACCCGACCCCATCGGCCAGCGTGAAGTGGTCGGCATCGCGCCAGGCGGGAAACTTCTCGCGGAAGGCCTCGAGATCGGCATGCGAGAGCGTGGCGGTCTTGATGAAGGTGGTGCCGTGAGGCTCATCGATGAGCGCCTCGCCCTTGAAGTCCACCAGCATCGAGTCGCCGGCGTACTGCATGCCGTTGGCATCCTCGCCGACCCGGTTGACCCCGATGACCGGACACAGATTCTCGATGGCGCGGGCCTGCAGCAGGATTCGCCACGGGTGCCGCCGTGGCGCCGGCCAGTTGGCCACGCACAGCAGCGCATCGTATTCGAAATGCTCGCCGGGCTCGGGGCTCTGACGCAGCCACACCGGGAAGCGCAGGTCGTAGCAGACGCTGAGCAGGATGCGAAACCCCTTGAGCGTGACGATGACCCTGTCGTGCCCCATGGAGTACCGCTCATGCTCGCCGGCCATGCGGAACAGATGCCGTTTGTCGTAGGTGACAAGACTGCCGTCCGGCCGTGCCCAAACCAGGCGGTTGTAGTACTGGCCGTCCTCGACGATCGCCACGCTGCCGGTGACGACGCAGTTGCGCTTGCGGGCCTGCTCGCTCAACCAAGCCACGGCGCGACTTTCGGCCATGGATTCGGCCATTTCCCGGGAGTTCATGGTGAAACCGGTCGAGAACATCTCCGGCAGCACGATGAGATCGGTCTCTTCGCCGCCGAGTTCACCCAGCAGTTCGTCGAGCAGGCGGCAGTTTGCATCGGGGTCCTCCCAGCGCAGGTCGCACTGCACCAGGGTGGTACGCAAATCGCTCATGTTGGTTCCCTTGCTGTGTGTCTTGCCCAAGAATGGTTACTTGCTTTCAGCCTACCCCAGGCGTCGCCGTGCGTCAGCCCGGATGCCGTTTCGCATGCGGCTGCATAAGAGCATGGTGATCAATACCGTAGCCTGCTAAGTTTAAGCCTTTCCACGCTACAGCTTTCCAAACCACAGCTTTCCACACTACTAGAGAGTCGAAAATGTCAGTGTTGCCCCTCACGGATCGCGAAGCCGCCAGAGGTGTCGGCTTCGGCCTGCTCGCCTATGTCATGTGGGGCTGCTTTCCTCTTTTCTTCGCCCTGTTCGAGGGCGTTCCTGCTTTTGAAGTGCTGATCCATCGCATCATCTGGTCTTGCCTGTTCCTGGTCGGGCTGGTGACGCTGCTAAAGCGTTGGGGGCCGATTCGCCGGGCATTGGCGGAGCCACGCCGCCTGGGCCGGGTGCTTGGCTGCGCCGTGCTCATCGCCATCAACTGGGGACTGTACATCTATGCCGTCGAGACCCGCCAAGTGTTTCAGGCCAGTCTCGGCTACTTTCTCACGCCGCTGGTCAACGTGGCGCTGGGTCTGCTGGTACTGCGCGAGGCCATGGCGGGACTGCAGCGCATCGCGGTGCTGCTGGCGGGCACGGCCATCGTCATCCAGCTCCTGCTGCTGGGTGAGCTGCCATGGATCAGCCTGACACTGGCGTTGACATTCGGCACCTACGGCCTGCTGCGCAAGCAGGTCCCGTTGGACGGGCTGTCCGGGCTTTTCGTCGAAACCCTGCTGCTGCTCCCATTGGGGCTGATGGCCCTGGCCTGGCTCAGTACCGCCGAACTCTCTCACTTCATGGACGGGCCACGGCTCACGCTGTTGTTGATCGCCAGCGGCGTAATTACCGCCCTCCCTCTGCTGGCCTTCGCCGGCGCGGCGCGACGCCTGCGCCTCGCTACGTTGGGCTTCTTGATGTACCTGAACCCCACCATTCAGTTCTTCATCGCCCTGCTGGTGTTCCGCGAGCCTCTGTCGATGGTGCAGTTGGGCACCTTCGGGCTGATCTGGGCCAGCCTGGCCCTCTACTCATGGTCGGCCTGGAACGACAGGTCCCGCTCTCCACTCGCTCCGGCCGGCGCACCGCAGCAAAGCAAAAGCGAGAGGCTTTGACTCCATGTCGGCGCTGCGAGGAGGTGGCCGGCCGCACATCGTCCTGATCGGTGCCGGCCATGCCCACCTCTATCTGATGCGGCATCGCCGTCGGTTGGCCGCTGCAGACATGACCATCGTCGATCCTGGCGCCTTCTGGTATTCAGGCATGGCCGCCGGCGTACTCGGCGGCACGCATGCCCCCGCCGAGGTTCGCATCGATCCAGTCCGGCTTGCCCGCCGGTATGGGCTCGAAAGTATTCGCGGTCGTCTCTCGGGACTGGATCGGAGCGAGCACAAGGCTCAGCTGACGGATGGCCGCACGCTCGACTATGACCTGATTTCCCTCAATCTGGGCTCTAGCGCCCCAACGCTCACTGCCCTCTCCGAGGGCCCCAGAGTTTGGGCGGTCAAGCCCATCGCACAACTCATCGCTCTTCGCCATCAGCTGACAAGCGCCTACGAGCGGGGAGAGCACCCTGCGCTGGTGGTGGTGGGCGGAGGCGCCAGCGGCGTGGAGCTGGCCTGCAACCTGCATTCCCTAGCGGTCAGGTACGCGGCGCCCGCCGCCATTACCCTGGTTTCCAGCTCGCGCAAGCTGATTCCAACGGCGCCATCCGGTGCACGACGTTGGCTCGCAGGCTATCTGCGCCGCATCGGCGTGGAGGTGCGAGTTGGAATGCGTGCCGTCTCGCACCACCGGGACGGCCTGCTGATTGCAGAGGAGGGCGTGACCAGGGGCCAGGACGCCATGCGCCTGCTGGCGTGCGATCACGTCATTCATGCCGGCGGCCTGGCCCCGCCGGGCGCGCTTGGCGGTCTGGGTTTGACACTCCTTGGCAGCAGGGGCTTGGCCGTGCACGACACCCTGCAGAGCGTAGACGACCCGGACGTGTTCGCTGCCGGCGACTGTGCCGCCCTGGTGGAACACGTCTTGCCCCGGCTGGGGGTCTACGGCGTGCGTCAGGCCCCGGTGCTGCTGGCGAATCTCAAGGCCCGGCTTCACGGCCGACCATTGCAGCGTTACCGACCCCAGGCCCAGGCGCTGACCATCCTCAATCTAGGGCAGGACCAGGGCTTGGCCATCCGTGGCCGGCTGTGGTGGGCCGGCCGCAGCAGCCTGCTCTGGAAGCACTGGCTGGACGAGCGCTTCATGGCCCGCCACCGACATTGAACGTTACCTCGCTCCGAGCCGGCCGGGTCAGGCAACTTCCGGCTTGTAGCCTACACGGAAGCCACCCCAGTGTTTGCCTTCGACGTAGATCGGCACGGAGAGGTCGTGCATGACTTCGCCGGTATCGCGCTTGTAGGTTTGCAGCAGTAGCGTCTGTTCATGGCTACCGCAACGCTGACCCGTCGCATCCTCGTAGATGCGCCGATTGCGGCAGAACTTGAGATCGTGCTCGTAGTCGCCGGTCGGCGGCTGACTGACGCTGTGGTTGTGCGTGGGTATGTAGCCGCGACGATCGATGCCGATGGCGTAGGCAACGCCCAGGCGCTCGAGCAGCGGTTCTTGGATGGGTGGGAAGTGCTCGTCGGTGTAATCGACGAATCCGGTTACGTACTGCTGCGGGTTGGTGCCGGGAATGGGGGTATAGGTCGCGTGGAACAGGGTGTGTTCGTCGAGGTCGCCCTTCTTGATGGCGGATTCGAGCAGCTTGCCGAGCTTGACCGCCGTTTCCCGCGCCGCCTCGAACACCTGCTGATGGCGCCCTTCCAGACGCTGCTGTGCCAGCGCCGCGTCGACCCCCTCGGCGCCCGCCATGAGCGCCCGGGCCTGGCTGGCCAACCCATGCATGTCGCGGTTGCCCTGCTCGGCATCTTCCTGCAGCGTGCCCAGGGTCCCGGCCACGCGCTGCGAGTGCTTGTTAGTATCCTCCATCGCCACGGCAATGGAACGAATCTCGCCCTCGACCTGATCGAAGTGCCCGGTCATTTCGGTGAGCTGCTCGCCCACCTTACTCATCTCCTTGGCCCGGTCTCCCACCCGCTGCATCAGGTGGCCGATGGTATCGACCACTCGATGACTGCTGTCGCCGATGTCACCCACCAGGGCCTCGACGTTGCGGGTCGCGTCCGCCGTGCGGCCGGCAAGTTGACGGACCTCGCCGGCAACCACAGCGAATCCGCGACCATGCTCACCGGCCCGGGCGGCTTCGATGGAAGCATTGAGAGACAACAGATTGGTCTGCTCGGCGATCTCTTCGATCAGGGACGTGACATGGCGCACGCTGTCGGCTTTCTGACTCAGCACGTTGAGCAGTTCCAGGGCTTCCTCGGAACGCTCGGCGAGGGCCTGCATCTCTTCGATGACCTGGCTCAGCGACTCGCGGCTGACGTGGCTGGCATCCCGCGAACGGCTGGCCAGTGTGGCCACGTTGGCGGCACTGGCAGCCACCTGCTCGATGGCCGACGTGATGGCCGCCATGCTCGATGAGGCTTCCCGGACCGTCTGCTCCTGGCGCTCGAGCCGGTGGTCCATGCGGTCGGCATGGTGGGACACTTCGGCCGAGGCGATGGCCGTGGCGCTGGCCTGGCGGATCAGGCCATGGGCCATGCGGCGCAGCGAGAGGTAGTCACGGGTAAACGGCAGCCAGGTGTGGAAATGCCCCTCGGCAAGCGTATTGGCATCAGCCCTATAGACTGCCGCCATGCCGCTCAGAGCCCATACGGCCCCTGACACCAAACCGAACCCAAGACCGGCATAGGCATGCCAACCTGAACCGTTCAAGTACACAAGGAAGAATCCACCGGCCAGTGTAGCTGCGGCCAATAGAAGCAACAGGGTCCGCATGGTGTCAGATCTCTTTGTTATTGGAGAGGTCGTTCGAGATTAACGCCATGTAAGCAGTATGCGCATCACCACTTTGGCCTGACATACCAAAGCACGACTCAAGTCGCTGACCCTGCGGCCGATGACCTGGAAATTGGACTGTGCAACGAGCCGATATGAAGCGGGCCGCCCGCGCAAGGCGGCCCGTGCCATCAGCGCTGGCTGGCAGCCAGCGCCTGCTCCAGGTCGGCGATGATGTCGTCGACGTGCTCGATACCGATGGAGAGCCGCACCATGTCCGGCGTCACCCCGGCCGCGGCCAGCTCCTCATCGCTCAATTGCCGATGGGTGGTCGACGCCGGGATCGACGAGCAGGTCTTGGCATCGCCGATGTTGACCAGGCGCAGGATCATGCCCAGTGCATCGTAGAAGCGTGCCCCCGCTTCGCGCCCGCCCTGGATGCCGAAGCTCAGGATGCCCGAGGCCCTGCCGCCCATGTAGCGCTGCGCGAGCTCATGATCCTTGTGGCCGGGCAAGCCGGCATACTGCACCCAGGTCACCGCTGCGTGCGCTTCCAGATATTCGGCCACTTTGAGTGCATTGTCGCAGATACGCTCGATACGCAGCGCAAGGGTCTCCAACCCCTGCAGCAGATTCCAGGCCGCCTGGGCCGAGAGCGCGGCCCCCATGTTGCGCAGCGGCACGACCCTCGCCCGGGCGATGAAGGCGGCCTCGCCGACGTCGCGGGTGTAGCAGACGCCGTGGTAGGAGACGTCCGGCTCGTTGAGCAGCGGGAAACGCTGCGGATGGTCGGCCCAGGGAAACTTGCCTGAATCGACGATGACGCCACCCACCGTGGTGCCGTGACCGCCGATGTACTTGGTGGCCGAGTGAATCACGATGTCGGCCCCATGTTCGATGGGCCGCCACAGGAAAGGTGTCGGCACGGTGTTGTCGACGATCACCGGCACGCCATGTCGATGGGCGACCTCGGCCAGCCTGGCCATGTCGACCACGCTGCCGGACGGGTTGCCGACACTCTCGCAGAACACCGCCTTGGTGCGCGCATCGATCAGCGACTCGATCCCGGCGATGTCGTCCTTGTCGGCAAAACGCACCTCGATTCCCTGACGCGGCAAGGTATGGGCGAACAGGTTGTAGGTGCCGCCGTAGAGTTCGCTGATGGAGACGATATTGTCGCCCGCTTCGGCTATGGTCTGGATCGCATAGGTGATCGCCGCCATGCCGGAAGCCACGGCCAGACCGGCGATGCCGCCTTCCAGTGCGGCAACGCGCTGCTCCAGCACCGCGCAGGTGGGATTCATGATGCGCGAGTAGATGTTGCCCTCGACCTTGAGGTCGAACAGGTCGGCGGCGTGCTGGGCGCTGTCGAAGGAGAACGAGGTCGTCTGATGGATCGGCACCGCCACGGCGTGCTGGTCGTCGGGAGCGTAACCGTGATGTAGGGCAATAGTTTCGGGCTTCATGGCGTGTCCTGTTGTCGCTATCGTTTTTGGTATTACTGAGTACGTTGTTTCACCTGATGCTAACCAAGACTCAACCCCACCACCAATATCGTTTAGTCTGGTTGGCTCATTCCCCTGACGACCAAGAGACGGGATGCTCAGACGCTACCTGCCGATCCTGACATGGCTCCCCCACTACAATCGCCGCCTGGGCGGTGCCGATCTGCTGGCGGGCCTGATCGTCACCGTGATGGTCATACCTCAGTCGCTGGCTTATGCCGTACTGGCGGGACTGCCGGCGGTAGTGGGCCTCTATGCCAGCCTGCTGCCGGCGCTGGCCTACGTCGTGCTGGGCACCAGCCGCACCCTGGCCGTGGGGCCGGTGGCCATCGTCGCGTTGATGACCGGCGTGGCACTGTCCGGTGTCGCCACGCCAGGCACCCCCGAGTATCTGCAGGCGGCCCTGATTCTCTCTCTTCTGTCTGGCCTCATGCTGTTGCTCATGGGGCTGCTGCGCATGGGCTTCGTGGCCAACTTCCTCAGCCATCCCGTCATCGCCGGCTTTCTCGCTGCCTCGGGCCTGCTCATCGCCGCCAGCCAGATCGGCCATCTGCTCGGCGTGGAGCTTACCGCTCGCGACCTGCTGCCACGACTGGTCGAACTCGTCCGCGGCCTGCCTGCCATTCATCTGCCGACTCTGGCCATCGGCGCAGGCAGCCTGCTGTTCCTGCTGCTGCTGCGCCAATACGGTCGCTCCACGCTGCGCGGCCTTGGTCTCTCCCGCCCGCTGGCCGATCTGATCACCCGCTCGGGCCCCGTCTTTGCCGTGATCGTGACGACGCTCGTGACCTGGCAATTCGAACTCGATGCCATCGGGGTCGCCGTGATCGGCGACATTCCCCAGGGTTTGCCGCCGTTGAGCATACCGGGCTTCGATGTCTCACTGTGGCAGGCGCTGCTGGTTCCTGCCCTGCTGATCAGCGTGGTGGGCTTCGTCGAATCGGTTTCCATGGGGCAGATGCTGGCCGCCCGACGCCGCGAGCGCATCTCGCCCAATCAGGAGCTGGTCGGGCTGGGCGGGGCCAACCTCGCCGCTGCCTTCACCTCGGGAATGCCGGTCAGCGGCGGCCTGACGCGCACGGTCATCAACTACGATGCCGGCGCCCAGACACCGCTGGCCGGCATGTTCGCGGCCATCGGCATCGGCGCCGTGACGCTGTTTCTCACGCCAGCCCTGGCCTACCTGCCCATCGCCACCCTGGCGGCGACGATCACGGTCTCGATCCTGACCTTGATCGACATTCCCCTGATCCGTCAGACCTGGCGCTACTCGCGCAGCGACTTCTTCGCCATGGCGGTGACCATCCTGCTGACCCTGGTGGAGGGCGTCGAAACCGGGATCATCAGCGGGGTCGCCATCTCGATCGGCCTGTTTCTCTACCGCACCAGCCGGCCTCACAGCGCCCTGGTCGGCCGCATTCCCGGCACCGAGCACTTCCGCAACGTCGAACGTCACGAGACCGAGACCGCCAGCCACGTGGCGCTGCTGCGCATCGACGAAAGCCTCTATTTCGCCAATGCACGCTACCTGGAAGACACCGTCTACGACCTGGTGGCCACTCGCCCGGAGCTCGAGCACGTGGTGCTGATCTGCTCGGCCGTCAACCTGATCGATGCCTCGGCGCTGGAGAGCCTCGATGCCATCAACGCGCGGCTCAGGGACTCCCGCGTCACCTTGCACCTGGCCGAAGTGAAAGGCCCGGTCATGGATCGCCTCAAGTGCAGCGATTTTCTCGACGACATGACGGGGCGGGTCTTCCTCAGCACGTTCGCCGCCTGGCGCGAACTCTCACGTCCCTCGCAGTAAACCAGACGCCCGGAGATCGCTCCTACGGGCATTGAACCTTGGTCTAATACCCTCTTCTCCCGCTGACATTCGATCGCTGGCAACTCGTTAATTCAATGGGCTTTTGGAAGTCATCCACAGGGCGGTTTCGCGTGGCGGAAGCACGTCGACACCCGACGCCCGCGCATTCGTTGACACCGCTCTGGTGGCTTTCTAGTATCGGTTTCAGTTTCGGAATCAAATACCGCATAGCAAAACAACAACCATTCACCGTACAGGAGTCTCCTATGCGCCAGCTGTCCCGCTCACTCGTCCTCGCGGCACTTCCGCTCTCGCTGCTCTCTGCCGCTGTGGCTCAGGCCGGCGAGGTCGAACTCCCCCGCACCATGGCCTGGACCGCCTATGGCACCAACTCCAGCGGCTATGCCCAGGCCGTGGCCATCGGCAACATGCTGCAGAATCACTACGGCACCTCGGTACGCATTCTGCCCGGTGACAACGACGTCTCACGCATGACCCCGCTCAAGCAGGGGCGCGTCGATCTGTGCGCCTGCGGCATCGCCAGCTACTACGGCGCCGAAGGCGTCATGATGTTCGCCAACCGCGACTGGGGCCCCCAGCCGATCCGCGTGATCACCACCTCCACCGCATCGTTCGGTCTCTCGCTGGCCGTTGCCGGCGACCTCGGCGTCGAGACCCCGGCCGATCTCGCCGGCAAGCGCATCGCGTATATCCGCGGCGACGACGCCTTGAACAAAGGCACCGAAGCCTACCTGGCCTTCGGCGGCCTGACCTGGGACGACGTCGATCGCGTCGACTTCCCCGGTTACGCCCGCTCCTTCGACGGCATCATCGCCGGCAACGTGGACGCCTCCTTCACCACCACTGTCACACCGCCGGCACAGCAGCTCGCCAGTAGCCCGCGCGGCATCAGCTGGCCGGTGCTCGACCCCGACGACGCCGAGGGCTGGGAGCGCATGATGGCGGTGGCGCCCTATTTCCGGCCCCACGAGGTCACCGCCGGAGCCGGCAACGTGAGCGCCGACAATCCGGTACCCAGCGCCAGCTATCCCTATCCGATCGTGGTGGCCAATCAGGATCTCGACGACAACGTCGCCTACGGCCTGATCAAGGCACTGCAGGACAACTACGACGACTACAAGGATGCCGCCCCCGGTGCCGTTGGGTACGCCTTCGAATACCAGGATCTGCAATGGGTCGTGCCGTTCCACGATGCGGTAGTGGCGTACTACGAGGAGATCGGTGTCTGGACCGAGGACATGCAGGCGCATCAGGAGGCGCTGGTGGAACGCCAGGAGCTGCTGCTCGCCACCTGGAACGACTTCCTCGGCGACGCCCCCGACGACGAAGAGGAGTTCGAGGCGGCCTGGATGCAGGCTCGCGCCGAAGCGCTGCGCGAGGCCGGCCTCGACCCGGTCTTCGAGTGAGCCGGGGCCTCAGCCCGATCTCGGGGCGGCCCTGCCGCCCCTTTCCCGATTCACGGACGCCGCCATGACCCCACCTAACGCCCCTAACGAATCGACGCGCCAGCTGAAGGAGAAGGTCACCCACATCCGCACGCTGCCGGTCGCGCTGCGCTGGATTCCCGGCGCGGTGACCGTGGTACTGATGGCGATGACGCTGGACTACCTGTTCAATCTCGGCTGGCTGCGCTTCGTCACCGGGCTGGAAACCCAGTTCTACTATGCCGTGGTGGCACTGCTGCTACCGCTGGTCTATCTGCTGTGGCCGATCACGCCGGCGCTGCAGCAGCGTCCGATTCCCTGGTACGACTATGCGCTGAGTCTGGCCACGCTGATCGTCGGCGGCTACTTCGTCTACCACGCCGAACCGATTCTCGAACGCGGCTGGGCGTTCGCCGCGCCGGATACCGCCATCATGGCCAGCTACGCCTGGTGGCTGTTGATCGTCGAAGCGGCCCGGCGCGCCGGTGGCTGGCCCATCGCCGTGATCGTGGCCGCCTTCTCGCTCTACCCGCTGGTAGCCGACATCGTGCCGGGGCCCATCCAGGCGTTCCCCTCCACCCTGGAGGAGACCGCCATGTACCACACCATGAGCACCGAGAGCATCATGGGCGTACCGCTGCAGGCCTTCGCCGGTCTGGTGATCGGCTTTCTCGTGTTTGGCGTGGTACTGCAGAAAAGCGGCGGCGGCAAGTTCTTCATCGACCTGGCCTTCTCCCTGCTGGGGCACGTGCGCGGCGGGCCGGCCAAGGTCTCGATCTTCTCCAGCGGTTTGATGGGCTCGATGAGCGGCAGCGTGATCAGCAACGTGCTGACCACCGGCGTGCTGTCGATTCCCGCCATGCGCCGCATCGGCATGGGGCGCTCGTTCTCCGGGGGCGTGGAAGCCTGCGCCTCCACCGGCGGGGTACTGATGCCGCCGGTAATGGGCGCCACTGCCTTCGTCATGGCGATGTTCCTCGACGTGCCCTATTCCGCCGTGGCGCTGGCCGCCGTCATCCCCTCGATTCTCTATTTCCTCGGTCTGTTCATCCAGATCGACGCCTACGCCGCGCGTCACGACATCAAGGGACTGCCGGCCGTCGAGTTGCCTTCACTGGTACAGACCCTCAAGCAGGGCTGGTACTTCATCTTCGTCTTCGCCCTGCTGGTGTGGATGCTGCTGGTGATGCAGCGCGAGGCGGTGGCGCCCTTCTACGCTACCGCGCTGCTCCTGGTGCTCAATCAGTTTTCACGCCGCAACCGCTGGGGCTGGCGCGAGCTTGGCGAGGCGCTCTCCTCGGCAGCCAAGCTGTTCGCCGAGCTGATCGCCATTCTTGCCGGCGTCGGCATGCTGGTGGGCGCGCTGTCGATGACCGGCCTCTCCGGCACCATCGCCAACGACTTCATACATATCGCCGGCGGCAGCGTACCGCTGCTGTTGATCATGGGGGCACTGACCAGCTTCGTGCTGGGCATCGGCATGACGGTTACCGCGGCCTACATCTTCCTCGCCGTGGCCCTGGCCCCGGCGCTGATCCAGGGCGGCGGCCTCGACCCCATGGCGGTGCACATGTTCATCCTCTACTGGGGCATGCTCAGCTTCATCACCCCGCCGGTGGCACTCGGCGCCTTCGCCGCCGCCACCGTGGCCGGCGCGCGGCCCATGGCCACCGGGCTGCAGGCCATGCGTCTGGGCAGCGTGATCTACTTCATCCCCTTCCTGTTCGTGCTCAATCCGGCGTTGATCATGCAGGGCGAGCCACTGCAGATCGGCCTGGTCTTCGTCCAGGCGCTGATCGGCATCGTGCTGTTCGCCTCCGCCATGCAGGGTTATCTGATCGGTGTCGGCCGACTCGGTATCGGCGCCGTGAGCGAAATCGTCTCTCGCGGCCTGGTGCTGATGGCCGGCCTGCTGTTCGCCCTGCCCGGTGGCGGCATGGTACCGCTCAGCCAGCTCGAGCTGTTCGCCTACGCCCTCGCCGCCCTGGTGCCTGCCGTACTGCTGGCGCGCTGGAACCGGCGCCAGGCACGGCCACGGGCAACGACGCTGACCCATCCTGTCGATCGATGAGCTACCGTATGCGTTATTCACCCAACTCAACCAACCCAATTCACCCAAGCCCAGCCAATGGGAGCCACGCCCCATGACGACTCCGGTCAGCTACCAGCGCCATGCAGACATCGGCGTGATCGCCATCGACAACCCGCCGGTCAACGCCCTGGGCCAGGCCGTTCGCCAGGGCCTGATGGAGGCCGTCATCCGGGGCAGCGAGGATAGCGAGGCCCGGGTGCTGGTACTCGTCGCGCGCGGCCGTACCTTCATTGCCGGCGCCGACATTCGCGAGTTCGGCAAGCCGCCCCAGGCGCCGATTCTGCCGGAGGTGATCGCTACCTTCGAAGCCAGCGGCAAACCCATCGTTGCCGTACTGCACGGCACCGCGCTGGGAGGCGGCCTCGAGGTGGCGCTGGGCTGTCAGCTGCGCGTGGCCCTGCCCGGCACCAAAGTGGGCCTGCCCGAGGTCAAGCTGGGTCTGCTGCCCGGCGCCGGCGGCACCCAGCGGCTGCCACGCCTGACCGGCGTCGAGGCGGCCCTCGATCTGATCACCAGCGGTCGCTTTGCCGATGCCGAAGAGGCACTTGCCCTGGGCATCGTCGACGCCGTGGTGGACGCTGACGACCCGCTCGAGGTGGGCCTGGCGGTAGCGCGTGATGTTCTGGCCGGCAAACTTACGCCACGGGTCACCGGTGAGTTGCCGCCCCCCTCTGCCGATCCGGCGGCCATCGAGCGCTACCGGACCCAGCTGAAAAGCGAGGTGCCGGAGCTCTACTCCCCCTTCCGCTGCGTCGAAGCGATTGCCTTGAGCAGTGAAGGCAGTCTGGTCGATGGCCTGCGCCGCGAGCGTGAGCTGTTCTTCGCCTGCATGGATTCGCCTCAGCGTGCCGGGCTGATCCACGCCTTCTTCGCCGCACGCGCACCGCACAAGGTGCCCGACGCCGGCGAGGCAGCAGCACTGACCCGCCTCGCCCTGCTCGGTACGCACCCGCTGTTCGAGCGCCTGCGCAGCAAGGCCGAGCGAGCCGGCATCGAACTCACGGCGGCCCCGGATGCCAATACCCAGGCCTGCCTGGTCACCCCTGGCGCCGACTCGGCTTGCCCCGAGGCTTGCTTGAAGATCGCTGTGCTGACTCCCGAGGCAGCACAGGAGCTCGATACCGCGGCCGCCGATCTGGCCCTGGTCCTGGCCGATAGCAGCATGGCGGAACTGGTGGCGCTGAGAGCCAGCGCCGAGCAGCAGCAGGCCGTGGCGAATGCACTCAAGGCGCTGCGCCTGCCCGTGGTGGTCAGCCGTCAGGGCAGCCTACTGGCGTCACTGGCCAAGGCGGCAGGTGACGATGCCGCCAATCCCCGGGCGGCCATGGAGGCCGCGAGCCTGATGCTGGCCGAGCGCGGCTGGGCCTATCGCGAAAGCGATATCGACCTGCTCGCCATCGAGGCGCTCGGCTACCCTCGCTACCTGGGCGGCCCCCACCGTCAGGCCAGCCAGGCCGTTGGCGGGGAGCATGCCTCATGAACCTCGACTTCACCCCAGAGGAGCAGGCATTTCGCTGCGAACTACGGGACTTTCTGGCAGTGATAACCCATCAGCGGCGCCTGTTCGGCCTTGTTCATGCCATGCCCTCCCGACCGACCATGTCGCGCAGTCGTCCCTTGAGGATCTTGCCGCTGGCGGTGGCCGGCAGCGACTCCATCAGGATCAGACGCGTGGGCCGCTTGTAAGGCGCCAGCCGCGGGGCGATGAACTCGCGCAGCTCGGTTTCGCTGAGCGTGGCACCGGGCTCGCACTGGACGAAGGCGACCACCTCCTCGTCACCTTCCACCTGGCGCCCTACCACGGCCGACAGGGTGACGTCCGGATGTTCGTTGATCACCGCCTCCACGTCGGGAGGATATATGTTGAAGCCGGAGCGGATGATCAACTCCTTGCTGCGACCGACGATGTAGAGCTGGCCATCCTCGTCGAGCCGGGCGATGTCACCGGTGTTGAGCCAGCCATCCTCGGTGAGGCAGGCCCGAGTGGCCGTGGGTTGTCGGAAGTAGCCTTTCATCACGTTGGGGCCGCGTACCCACAGCTCACCCGCACCGGCGTAATCGGGCTCGTCCTCGCCGCTCTCACCCAGCGGCACGAGGCGGTACTCCAGCAGCGGCAGCACCCGCCCCACGGTATTGCTGTCGAAGCGATCCTCGATGCGGGTCTGGCTAATGGTCGGGCTCGCCTCGGTGAGCCCGTAGCCGTTGTGCAGCGTGAGGCCGAACAGCGCCTGGACGCGCCCCTTGAGGTCGCCGTCGAGGGGCGAACCGCCGGCGGAGATATAGCGCAGCGCGGGGGCCACCAGCGCTCGTTCTTCGCGACGCAGAAACTCGAGCGTACGGGCGAACATCGCCGGTACGCCCTGCAGAACGGTGATGCGCTCATGCTCCAATGCCGCCAGCATGGCGGGAGCATCGAAGCGTGGCACGCTGTAGAGGCAGGCGCCGTTGTAGAGCGAACCCATGCACACCGATGACAGGCCGAACACGTGGGACATCGGTAGTACGCCGTAGACCCGTTCGCCCTGGCACAAGTGACGCATGCCCCCCGAGAGCGAGGCGATATAGAGGATGCCACCGTGGGTCAGCATCACCCCCTTGGGCGTGCCGGTGGTGCCCGAGGTGTAGATCATCGCCGCCACCTGATTGGCGCCGGCCTCGACCGGCTCCGGCTCGACTTCTGCCAGCGGTGATATTCTCAAGCGTCCCAGAGATGGGGATGCGTGGACGGCAGCGCCGTGACGTTCACCGTGGGCCTCGGCGTCCGGCGAGGCTTCGCTGGTGTAGAACACCCGTCGCGGCTGGCAGTTGTCGCGGATCGCATCGACCTCCCGGGCCGAGAGGCGCGAGTTGACGATGGCCACCCAGGCGTCTCGCTCGCTGGCTGCCAGCAGCAGCGTGACCAGCGCCCGTCCGTTCTCGCTCACGGCCATGATGCGGTCACCCGGGCGAATGCTCAGCGAGTCGAGCCAGTCGGCGGCGGCACGAATCTCACGGCCCAGCTCGGCGTAGCTCCAGCGAATCTCGCCATCGACCAGCGCCGGCTCGGCGCCCAGGCGCTCGGCGTTCTCCAGCACCCGGGTACTGATTCGCTCAGGAAGTTCGGCTACCAGCTCGCTCGCCATGCGGCCGAAGATGAGTTCGTCGGGCGCCTGGCGGGACAGCGAAGCCATCAGCTCACCTCCCGCACCATGTTGCGCGCGATCACCACCTGCTGGATCTGGGTCGTACCCTCGTAGATACGGAACAGACGCACGTCGCGATAGAAGCGCTCCACCGCGTATTCGGCCATGTAGCCGGCGCCACCATGCACCTGCACCGCCCGGTCGGCCACGCGGCCGACCATCTCGGCACAGAACAGCTTGCAGCAGGAAGCCAGCGTCGAGACGTTCTCACCGGCATCCTTGCGCCGCGCGGCGTCGAGCACCATGGCGCGGCCGGCGTAGGCTTCGGTCTTGCTGTCGGCGAGCATCGCCTGCACCAGTTGGTGCTCGGCCAGCGGCACGCCGAACTGCTTGCGTTCGATGGCGTAGTTGAGCGACTCCTCGACCAGCCGCTCAGCCACGCCCACGCACACCGCCGAGATGTGCAGGCGGCCGCGGTCGAGCACTTTCATGGCAGTCTTGAAACCCTTTCCTTCTACGCCGCCGATGATGTTCGCGGCCGACACCCGGCAATCCTCGAAGATGATGTCGCAGGTATGGGCGCCCTTCTGACCCATCTTGTTGTCCGCCGGGCCGCGCTTCAGCCCCGGGGTGTCGCCATCGACGATGAAGGCGGTGATGCCGCCGGCGCCCTTGTTGTTCGGATCGGTACGCGCCATGACGGTGAACACATCGGCCTCGGGGCCGTTGGTGATGAAACGCTTGGTGCCGTTGAGCACGTAGTGATCGCCATCGCGGACCGCGGTGGTGCGCAGGCTGGCAGCGTCCGAGCCGGCGTCGGGTTCGGTGAGGCAGAAGGAGCTCAGCAGCTCGCCGGTGGCCAGGCGCGGCACGTATCTGGCCTTCTGCTCCGGGGTTCCGTCGATCAGAATGCCCTGGGCGCCGATGCCGTTGTTGGTACCGAAGACCGAGCGAAAGGCCGGCGAGGTCTTGCCGATCTCCATTGCTACCAGCGCCTCCTCCTCCATGGTCAGCCCCAGGCCGCCGTACTCCTCCGGAATCGACAGACCGAACAGCCCCATCTCCTTCATCTCCTCGAGCAGCTCCGCCGGCACGGCGTCCTCCTCGGCCAGCCGAGCTTCGTTGGGGATCAGGCGCTCGCGTACGAAGCGGGAAATGGTATCGATGAGCTGATCGAGCAGTTCGGGGTCGCGAATCATGACGTGTCCTCACGCAGGAAAAGGCGGCTGATCGGGACGAGACACTCTTGAAACTAGTGAGCGTATCTGTCCTTATTTCTCTAAGAAGATTCCGCTAGGCAGAATAAAAGACCGCATTTGATTGTCAGGTAATGTGGCATAGCCTAGGATGGCAGTCAATATAACGAAATTGCGTTCCGCAAAGCGGAACAGAAATACCCAGAGGAGCTCTCCATGTCGAACTCAACAGCGACCCCGCCCTTCAAGACGCTGGGTATCGTCGGGACCGGTGCCATGGGCCGCGGTATCGCTCAGATCGCCGCCCAGGCCGGATTGACCGTGATGCTTCACGACCTGCGCGAAGGTGCCGTAACCGAGGCGCAGGAGTTCGTTGGCGGCATGTGGCAGCGCGCCGTAGAGAAGCAGCGCCTGAGCGAGGCCGAGGCCGAGCGCTGTCGCGCCAGCCTGAAGGAAGCCGCCACCCTCGGCGATCTTGCCGGGTGCGATATGGTCATCGAAGCCATCGTCGAGAAGCTCGAAGCCAAACAGGCGATGTTCGAGCAGCTCGAGGAGATTCTCGACGACCAGGCGGTACTCGCCACCAATACCTCGTCGCTTTCAGTGACGGCGATTGCCTCCACCTGTCGTCGTCCGCAGCGCGTGATCGGCTTTCACTTCTTCAACCCGGTACCGTTGATGAAGATCGTCGAGGTGATTCCGGGGCTGCGCACCGCAAGCGACGTCACCGACCGGGTCGAAGCACTGGGCCAGGCCATGGGTCACTTCACTGCGCGTACTACCGACACCCCGGGCTTCCTGGTCAACCACGCCGGGCGTGCTTTCGGCACCGAAGCGCTGCGTATTCTCGGCGAGCGTGTCGCCGATCATGTCACCATCGACCGCATCCTGGTCGATCAGGGCGGCTTCCGCATGGGGCCCTTCGCCCTGCTCGATCTCACCGGGCTCGACGTTTCCCATGCGGTAATGGAGTCGATCTACCAGCAGTACTACGAGGAGCCGCGCTTTCGCCCCTCACCGCTCACTCGTCAGCGCCTCACGGCTGGCCTGCTCGGACGCAAGACGGGCGAAGGCTTCTACCGCTATGTGGAAGGCAAGACCCAGGTGCCCGACGAGACGCCGCCGCCCCCGGCCGAACCGCGCCCGGTCTGGATCGGCGCAGAGGATGACGGGGCCCGCCGCCAGCTCACCGAACTGGTACGCGTTGCGGGTTGGTCAGTAGAGAGCGGTGAGGCGCCCTCGGCCGAGGCGCTCTGCCTGGTCGCGCCGCTGGGTGAGGATGCCACCGCCTGTGCCCTGCGATTGGGGCTGCCCGCTGGGCGCTGCGTGGCCGTGGACCTGCTGGCCGGCCTCGAACGACGCCGCAGCCTGATGACCACGCCGGCCACCCAGGCGGACTATCGCGATGCCGCGATGGCCCTGCTGGGCCACGACGGCACGCCGGTCAGCGTGCTCGACGACAGCCATGGCTTCGTGCTGCAGCGGGTGGTGGCCTGCATCGTCAACGTCGGCTGCGAGATCGCCCAGCAGGGCGTGGCCGCGCCGAACACCATCGACCGCGCCGTGGAGCTGGGGCTGGGCTATCCCCACGGGCCGCTAGCCATGGGCGACCACTACGGCAGCCGTCGGATCCTCACCATTCTCGACAACATGCTGGCCGCCACCGGCGATCCCCGCTATCGCGCCAGCCCCTGGCTGCGCCGCCGTGCGACCCTCGACATGCCGCTGACAGCCGCCTAATGCCCCAAGGAGCCACCATGCAAGACGCTTATATCTATGACGGGCTGCGTACACCTTTCGGCCGCCACGGCGGTAGCCTGGCTGCGGTGCGTCCCGACGACCTGCTGGGGCATGTGCTGAAGGCGCTGGTCGAGCGCAACGGCTTTGCAGCCGGCGCCTACGAAGAAGTGCTGGCAGGCTGCACCAACCAGGCCGGCGAGGACTCGCGCAACGTGGCCCGTCACGCGGGGCTACTGGCCGGCCTGCCGGTCGAGGTGGCGGCCCAGACGCTCAATCGCCTGTGCGGCAGCGGCCTGGCTGCGGTGATCGATGCCGCCCGGGCGACCCGACTCGGCGAGGGCGAGCTGTTCCTGGCCGGTGGCGTGGAGTCGATGTCGCGGGCGCCTTACGTGCTGGGCAAGGCGGAGTCGCCCTTCGCCCGCAACCAGCCGCTGTACGACACCGTGATCGGTTCACGCTTCCCCAACCCCTGGCTGGCCCGCGAGTACGGCAGCCACAGCATGCCCGAGACCGCCGACAACGTGGCTCACGACCTGGGCATCGGCCGCGAGGCGAGCGATCTCTTCGCCGCCCGCTCCCAGGCGCGCTACGCCGAAGCCCTGGCCCGCGGCTTCTATGACGACGAGTTGCTGGCCGTCGAGGTGCCCCAGGGGCGCAAGCAGCCGCCACTGACAGTGAACCGCGACGAGCACCCACGCCCGGGTACCAACGTCGACAAGCTGGCCCGGCTCGGCTCACTGTTCGAAGGCGGCGCGGTCACTGCCGGCAACGCCTCCGGTCTCAACGACGGCGCCGCGGCGCTGATCGTCGGCAGTCTGACCGCCGGCGAGCGGCCGGGCATGGCTCCGCGGGCACGTATCGTGGCCAGCGCCGTGGCCGGGGTACCTCCTCGGGTGATGGGGCTGGGGCCGGTACCGGCCAGCCGCAAGGCGCTGGAACGTGCCGGCCTGACCCTCGCGCAGATGGACGTGATAGAGATCAACGAGGCCTTCGCCGTGCAGGTGCTGGGATGCGCCCAGCAGCTCGGACTCGACCCCGACGACAGCCGGCTCAATGCCAACGGCGGGGCCATTGCCATCGGTCACCCGCTGGGAGCTTCCGGGGCTCGCCTGGTCCTCACCGCCCTGCGTCAGCTCGAAGACGGCGGTGGCCGCTACGCGCTGGTCACCATGTGCATCGGCGTCGGGCAAGGCATCGCCTGCATCATCGAAAGAATGAACGGCTGATCGTCACACCGCCCCGGGCCGGCGCCTCCAACGCACCCGCCCGGAGCATTATGCGATACTCCGCCAAACGATTTCGCGACAGGGAACCGCCATGAACAAGCCCGCCCCGCTGGAAGACGACGCCCCATCGACCAAGGACCGCAACTTCGTCACTGCCCTGGCCCGCGGTCTCGAACTGCTGCGCGCCTTTGCCCCCGGTGAGGAATATCTCGGCAATGCCGAACTTTCCAGTCGTACCGGAATTCCCCGGCCCACGGTGTCGCGGCTGACCTATACGCTGACCCAGCTCGGTTATCTACGCCACAACACGCGGCTGGAGAAATACCGCCTGGGGCCCGGCATCCTGGCCCTGGGCTACCGCTTCCTGGCCAGTCAGGGCATCCGCGAGATCGCCCGCCCCTTCATGCAGCAGTTCGCCGAGGCCACCGACTGCAACGTCAGCCTGGGAGCGGCCGACAAGACCGAGATGGTGTATATCGAGAGCTGCCACGGCAGCGGCCCGCTGATCGTGCGGCTCGACGTCGGTTCGCGCTTGCCGATGGCGACCACCGCCATCGGGCGCGCCTGGCTCTGCGGTCTTTCCGAGTCCCGTCGTGAAGCGGTCATGGCAGACCTGGCCAGGGCCCACGGCGCCGACTGGCCAGCGCTGGAAAAGGGCATCAGGCGCAGCCAGGAGGACTACGCCCGCTACGGCTTCTGTCTCTCCGAAGGCGACTGGCAGTCGCAGATCAGTGCCGTTGCCACTCCTCTGGTGCTCGAGGATGGTGCCGAGGTGATGGCAATCAACTGCGGCGGAGCCGCCCATCGGCTGAGTCATTCGATCATGATCGACAACCTGGGGCCGCGGCTGAAGGAAGTGGCACGCCGCATTCTCGGCGAGCTCGAGCACGGCACCGGCTGACCCAGCGCGAACTCGCGCCAGGCAAGCCCGGGCCGCTGTCGCCCAACGGCGTATGACGATATAGTGATGGTGAAATTATCTATGAAAGCGCTGAAGAAATTGGCGAGCGAGATGTAGCGCACGGAGCACAGGAAACGGAGCCTATGGGGTATAGGTGAGGATTCCGCGCAACGCAGCGATACGCTCGCGCAGGCATTTATGCAGTGTTTCTAAGCCACCATTTCAGGGAGAGAAGCACCACTCACCATGCCCGACACCGCTTCCCGTCCCGGCATGCTGGAACAGCAGGCCCACCGCCTCAGCGCCGTGGGCGACTGGACCCTGCCGCACTATGCCAGGCTCAGGGACGCCGTGGCGCGGGTTCATGAGGCCGACTCGGTCGACCTGACCAAGCTCGGCGAGCTGGATACCTCAGGCGCTTCGCTGCTGGTCGACCTGCTGGGCCCCGACGCCGTGCTGGAGGTCGCTCAGTGGGCACCCGGCCTGCCCCCGGAGCGCCAGGCACTGCTCGAGGCAGTGGCCGAAGCCTCCCGCACCAGCCCGGTGCCACCGCCTGCGCCCCGGCCTGCCCCATTGGCGGCCTTGGCCAGCCTGGGGCAGATAGTCGAGCAGCTCGCCCGCCAGCAGCTTCAGTTGATCGCTTTCATCGGCCTGACCCTGAGCACGCTGCTGACCACGCTACTCACCCCCTGGCGCTGGCGTCCCACCTCGCTGGTGGCGCACGTACAGCAAACCGGACTCAACGCCATCCCCATCGTCGCCCTGCTCACCTTTCTGGTGGGCGCAGTGGTGGCTTTTCTGGGCGCCACGGTACTGCGCGACTTCGGTGCCACCATCTACACGGTGAACCTGGTCGCTTATGCCTTTCTGCGAGAATTCGGCGTGCTGCTCGCCGCCATCCTGCTGGCCGGCCGTACCGCCAGCGCCTTCACCGCCCAGATCGGTTCGATGAAGGCCAACGAAGAGCTCGACGCTCTGCGCGCCCAGGGGCTCGACCCCATGGAGTTGCTGGTGCTGCCTCGGGTACTCGCCATGACCATCAGCCTGCCGATCCTGACCCTGATCGGCATGCTCTGTGGCATGTTCGGCGGCGCGCTGGTGTGTGCCATGGCGCTCGACATCTCCTTTGCCCAATTCCTCGCCATCGTGCAGCGCGACATTCCCCTGGGTCACTTCCTAGTGGGAATCGCCAAGGCACCGCTGTTCGCCTTCGTGATCGCCGTGATCGGCTGTCTGGAAGGGTTCAAGGCCGAGGCCAGCGCCCAGTCGGTGGGCGAGCACACCACCTCGAGCGTGGTGCAATCGATCTTCATGGTGATCCTGCTCGATGCCCTGGCCGCGCTGTTCTTCATGGAGATGGGCTGGTGATGCGCGGTTCGGAACCCATCGTCGAGATTCGCGGCCTGGTCAACCGCTTCGGCCGGCATGTAGTGCACGACGGCCTCGATCTGGACATACGGCGCGGCGAGATACTTGGCGTGGTGGGTGGCTCCGGCACCGGCAAGTCGGTACTGCTGCGCAGCATCGTCGGCCTCAAGCGACCCGATGGCGGCTCCATCCGTGTCTTCGGCGAGGAGCTGCAGCGTCTGCCTTCCAGCCGCCGTGCCAGCATCGAACGTCGCTTTGGTGTGCTGTTCCAGCGCGGCGCCCTGTTCTCCTCGCTCAACCTTCAGGAGAACGTCGCCCTGCCGCTGATCGAGCATGCCGGCCTGTCGCGCGTTGATGCCGAACGCCTGGCGCGGGTCAAGCTGGCCCTGGCAGGGCTGCCTGCCGATGCTGCCCGACTCGACCCCGCGGCGCTCTCCGGCGGCATGATCAAGCGCGCCGCACTGGCTCGCGCTCTGGCCCTCGATCCGGAAGTGCTGTTCCTCGACGAGCCCACCGCCGGCCTCGACCCTATCGGCGCCGCCGCCTTCGACCGCCTGCTGGTGACCCTGCGCGATGCCCTGGGCTTCAGCGTCTTTCTGGTCACCCACGATCTCGATACGCTGTACTCGAGCTGCGACCGGGTCGCCGTCATCGCCCAAAAGCGCGTGCTGGTGGCCGATACACTGTCGGTGGTGGAAGCCACCGACGATCCCTGGATACGCGATTATTTTCACGGTCCGCGAGGCCGCGCGGCAAACAAGGCGGCGCAGCAATCCACATTACCAGAGGGGGAACGACGCTGATGGAAACCCGCGCGCACCATGTCGTGATCGGCCTGTTCGTCGTGCTGACAATCGTCGGCGGCGTGCTGTTCGCCCTGTGGCTCAACCAGAGTACTCGCGCCCAGGCTTTTACCCATTACGAAGTGCTGTTCAACCATGGTGTCAGCGGCCTGTCGGAGGGCAACGCCGTGGAATACAGCGGCGTCAGGGTCGGTGACGTCGTGGAACTGCGCCTCGACCCGGCTGACCCGCGCAACGTCATGGCCCTCATTCGCGTCGAGAGCCAGGTGCCGATTCGCCAGGACACACGGGCGCGCCTGGCGCTGGCCAACATTACCGGCAGCATGTCGATCCAACTGCACGGCGGCACGCCCGAGAGCCCGCTGCTGATCGCCCGCGGCGAAAGGCCGGCGCGTATCGTTGCCGATCAATCGCCGCTGGGCGCCCTGCTCAGCGACAGCGAAGAGCTGCTGGGCAACGTCAATCGCGTGCTGTCACGGCTGGAGGCGGTGCTGTCAGAAGACAATGTGGAAAGCGTGGAGAGAATCCTGGCCAACCTCGAGCGTACCACCTCCCAGCTTGCCGCCATCGGCGACGCCCCGGTTCGGCTCGCCGAGAGCATGGAGGAGGTCTCTCGGGAAGCCGCCCGCGCCCTGGCCGAATTCCGCTCCCTGGCCAGCCGCACCGGCGGCATGATGCAGGGTCAGGCCGAAGGCATCCTGATCGATACCCGCCAACTCACGGCCAGCCTGTCCCGCACGGCCCAGAGTCTCGAGGAGCTGTTAGCCGACAACCAGGGGGCGCTCGAAAGCGGCATACGCGGCGTGCAGGGCTTGGGGCCGGCCACCATCGAGCTACGCAACACCCTCTCCTCTCTCAACCGCATCGTACGCCGCCTGGAGGAGAATCCTCGTAACTTCCTGCTGGGACGCGACCGCGTCGAGGAGTTCAGCCCATGAGGTATCGCCCGCGTTTGTCCTGGCTCGTCTGGTTGGCAGCGGCTCTGGCGCTCGGCGGCTGCCAATTCGTGCCGGAACGCACGCCGGTCGCCTTCTACGATCTGCCGGCCCAGCCACTGACAAACTCGCCTTCCTCGGCCGCCCCGGTGGACGCCACCCTGCGCCTGGCCACGCCGCGCGCCACCGGGCTGCTCGATGGCACACGGATCCTCGTCGTGCCGCAGCCCAACCGCCCTCAGGTGTATGCCGGCGCACGCTGGGCCGATACCATGCCGCTATTGCTGCGCGATCGGCTGCTCGACGCCTTTCATGACGATGGCCGCCTGCCCGGTGTGGTGCACGAGGACAGCGGCGCCACCGCCGACGTAGAGCTGCACAGCGACTTGCGCAGCTTTCACAGCGAGTACCGCAGCGGTCATCCCGAAGCGGTCATTCGCCTCGACGTAAGGTTGATCGATGCCCGCACGCAACACCTGCTGGCCAGCCAGCGCTTTCTCCATTACCAGCGGGCCGACAGCGAATCCATCGACCATGTTGTCGATGCCTTCGGCACGGCCGCGGACCGCTTGGCTCAGGAGCTCGTCGACTGGAGCGTGATTCAAATGCGTGAGCGCTGACCCGCATGAAGAAAGCCGTCGCATGAAATGTAGACACTTGGTATGAATGTCGCGTGGTTACCGCCAACGGTGGCCTTTGGTTATCATGGGCGAAAAAGCAAGGAAACAGCGACAATGACGATGGATAGCTCGCCACGCCAGAACCTCGGGATCAGCGCCTACAGCTGGCTCAAACGCGACATCACACGAGGCGTCTTCCAGCCCGGCGAAAAGCTGCTGATGAGCCGGCTCAAGGAGCGCTATCAGTTGGGTATCGGTCCCCTGCGCGAAGCGCTGTCGCAGCTGGTCGCCGAGCGCTTGGTGGTCGCAATCAGCCAACGCGGCTACCGGGTCGCGCCCATGTCGCTGGCCGAGCTCGCCGACATCTACGACGCTCGTGCCCAGTTGGAAGGGTTGATTCTGACTCTGGCCATCGAGCGCGGCGACGACGCCTGGGAGGCGGACATCCTGGCTAAGGCGCACACGCTGGCCAAGGTCATGGAAGTTAACAGCCCCGACGAAATGTTGGACGTATGGGATGCACGACACAAGGCATTCCACACGGCCATCGCCAGCGGCTGCCGGTCGCCGCATCTGCTGCAGGTGCGTGAGAGCCTGTTCGACCAGGTGGAGCGCTACCGCCATCTGTGGCTGCGCGAAACCGTCTTTTCGGAGCAGGCGCTGGAGCGCAAGCGTCAGGAGCATGCCGCCCTGGTCGAGGTGATCCTGGCCCGCGAGGCCACGCGCGCCGCCGAGATGATGCGCGAACACCTGATGACCCCGGTGCCCATCATCACCCAGGTCATGACCCGACGAGGCCTGGCCTGACACGCCCTTGCCTAGACCAGTCATTGCCCTGTCATGTCTTTGCGCGAGAATCGCAGATGACAGGCTGCCGCCGGCGGCTTATGTTAAAGACATACCATCCAAGCGCGGCCGAACACAGCCTCGGCTGCCAAGGCCCGATGGGGGGCGCCAATGCCACATCTGCTGCGGTTTTCACGTGACATCGAACTTCGTCTGGAGCGACTCTCCCAGAGTACCGGCCAGAGCAAGAGTGAACTGATAGAACGCTGCCTGGCCGTAGGCATGCATGACCTGGAATCCCAACTGCTGCTGAAGAAGCCGTCAGCGCTCCTTCCGTTGCCGTCAAACCCACCCTCGATCAGCTGCTGCGTGAAAGCGGCCTGGGCGCCTGATTTTCGTAGGCCCTTCTCCCTCAGAGGAAGGCCGCCAAGCAGCGACGGTGTGTGCGCAGCGCGTGCTCACGAGCGGTGGCCACCAGCCTGACTTCTTGTCCCGGCAGGCACTGGGCCAGCCGCGCCGCAGCAAGCGGCGTCAGCGCACCGAGACGCGGATATCCACCAATGGTCTGACGATCGTTGAGCAGCACGATCGGCTGGCCGTCGGGCGGGACCTGTACCGCGCCCAGCGGTATGCCCTCGGAGATCATGCCGCCCAGCTCGCAGTGCAGTTGCGGCCCCAGCAACCTGACTCCCATACGATCGGCACGGTCGTCGACCCGCCAGGGTAGATTGAAGGCCTGAGAGAGGCTGGCACCGCTGAAATGGCCGATCTGGGCGCCGGGAACCAGCGCCAGCCAGTTTCCCGAAAGTGTCATGCTGATTGCCGGATCGAACGGCAGACGGCGGCCAGTCGTGGCAGCACGTCCCTGCCACGTCAGCGTGTCGCCGACCTGAAGCGTACGCCCGTCGCCGTGCAGCCCGCCCAGTTGCTCCCGGGGCGTGGCGCTGCGACTTCCCAATACCAGAGGGGCTGCGAGTCCGCCGGGCACGGCCAGGTAAGCTCGCAAGCCATTGCGCGGCTGGCGGAAGACCAGGCGCTGACCGGCCCGTATGGTGAACGTGGCGCCAGGCTTCAGGGCACGGTCGTCGAGGTGGGCACCGAGATCGGCGCCCATCAGCGCCAGCGTCGAGTCCGCCTCCGCTTCCAGCTCGAGACCGCCACCGATGGCAATTTCCAGCGCTGCGGCATCCAGCGCATTGCCCAACAGCCAGTTGGCCCAGCGAAACGAGAACCAATCGGCAGCCCCGCCCTGGGTGACCCCCAGATGGCGTACCCCGAAGCGACCGTCGTCCACCACCAGTGCCAGCGGACCGGCCTGCACGACACGTAACGCACCTTGGACGGAACTCATGACGCGCTCTCCAGCGCTGTCGTATCGCCACCCTGCTGTACGAACTCCTCGCGACTGATGGACTTGAAGCGGACCCGGTCACCCGGCCTCAGCAGGGGCTCGCCGCGGCGGGCGTGTTCGAAAAGCGGGAAAGCGGTACGCCCGAGGATGTTCCATCCGCCGGGCGAGGTCAGTGGGTAGATCGCGGTCTGGCGGTCGGCGACGCCCACACTGCCAGCGGCCACTCGGCGTCTGGGCGTTTTCAGCCGCGGGGTGGCCAGCCCCTCTTCCACCAGCCCCATGAAGCTGTAGCCAGGGGCGAAGCCCAGGGCAAAGACGTAGTAGTCACGACCACAGTGGCGACGCACCACCTCGTCCACCGCGATGCCGGCTCGCTCGGCCACCCGAGTGAGCTCCGGTCCGACGCTGAGGTCGTACCAGACCGGCACCTCATGACATTGGCCCAGCTCGGTGTCGGCCGGCTCCAGGCGTTCGAGCACGCGCCGGATTCGCCCGATGGCCTCGTCATGGGATACGCGCAGTGCATCGTAGTGCAGCATGAGCGTGGTATAGGAGGGCACCAGGTCGATGAGTTCGGCACCGAAGGCGTCGCGCAGAGCGCGATCGGCAGCCACGATCCAGCCCATGTTGGCCTCATCAATGGCGTCGAACAGGCGCACCATGAGCACGTCCATGGCCGTCAGCTCGATCTGTGCGGACATCGTCACGCTCGTTCCAGCTCGTGGAAGGCCTCGCGTATGGCCCGAACGGCGGCTACCGACTCAGGATTGTCGCCATGCACGCAGAGCGTATCGCAAGGCAGCTGCAGAGGCGTGCCGTCGATGGCCGCCAACGGCTCGCCGCGAGCCAGGCGCACGGCCTGGGCAACGATGGTCGCCTGATCGTGATGCACCGCGCCCGGCAAACGGCGTGAGACGAGATGCCCGCTGGCGTCGTAGGCGCGATCGGCAAAGGTCTCGAACCAGATGGTGATACCCATCTCTGCGGCCAACCGCCGACTGGGCTCCGGGTCGGCGGTCGCCATCAGCATCAGCGGCAGGCTCGGGTCGTAGCTGGTCACGGCGCGCATCACGGCCCTCAGCAGTTCGGGATCCCGTGCCATATCGTTGTACAGCGCACCGTGCGGCTTGACGTAGCGAATGGCCATCCCCTCCGCCTGACAGATACCGGCCAGCGCGCCGATCTGATACAGCACCAGATCCTCGACTTCGGCGGGAGAACAGGCCATGGAGCGACGACCGAACCCCATCAGGTCGGGATAGGCCGGATGAGCGCCGACCTTGACGCCATGCTCCACCGCCAGCCGTACCGTATGGCGCATCACATGAGGATCGGAGGCATGGAAGCCGCAGGCGATATTGGCGCAGTCCACATAGGGCATGACCTCGCCGTCCAGCCCCAGCGTGTAGTTACCGAAGCTCTCTCCCATATCGCAATTGAGCAGTGGCACGGCCATTGGCGACTCCTGTTTTGCGCTGTATTGAACTGTTCTTGTGATGATCGACACTATATGAAGCGCACTTTTTCAATGCCAATCGTTTTTCACGATACTCAATATCGGCGTCTCCTATCATATTGTTATTCTGTGGAAAAATGGTTGACGCCATGTCGCTTCGCGATTATCAATAAAATGAAGCAAGCCAATATAACGCCAATAAAGGGAGCGCTGAACAAATCGACGAGCGGGATGAAACGCAAGGCGCACGGAGCACAGGAACCGGAGCCTATGGGGTATAGGTGAGGATTCCGAGCACCGCGCAACGCAGCGATTCGCTCGCGCAGGCATTTGTACAGTGTTTCCTTAAGGAGTAATCCGATGTCAGTAAAAGACCCCTTCCATCTGGCCATACAGGTACATGACATCGAAGAGGCTCGACGCTTCTACGGCGACTTCCTCGGCTGCCCTGAGGGCCGCTCGTCAGAGAGCTGGGTCGATTTCGACCTCTATGGTCACCAGTTCGTCTGTCATCTCAACCCGGCCCTGAAGGAGAACCCGGTCTCCAGCCACAAGAATCCGGTAGACGGGCATGGGGTGCCGGTTCCCCACTTCGGCGTGGTACTGGAGATGGATGCCTGGGAAGCCCTGGCGCAGAAGCTGCGCGAGCATGGCGTGGCATTCGAGATCGAACCCTACATCCGCTTCAAGGGCGAGCCGGGGGAACAGGCCACCATGTTCTTCTACGACCCTTCCGGCAATGCCTTGGAGTTCAAGGCGTTCAAGAATCGCGAAGAACAGCTGTTCAAGAAGTCCTGAGCCGGATTCGACGATGCTCGATTTCAAGGAGCTGGAGGCGTTCGTCTGGGCGGTGAGGCTAGGCTCCTTCCGCAAGGCGGCAATGCGCCTGCATCTGACCCAGCCGTCGATTTCCGAGCGTATCTCGCGTCTGGAAAGCAGCGTGGGCGAGGTGCTGCTGGAACGTTCGGCCAGACCGATCCAGCCCACCATGCGCGGGCGCGAGTTCTTCGTTCACGCCGAGCGTCTTCTGCAGCAGCGTGACGAGGCGATGAAGCTGTTCGAGGACGAGGAGAACTATTCCGCCCCTCTGCGCCTCGGCGCCATCGAGACCATCGCGCACAGCTGGCTGCCGGACTTCATGCGCTGCCTGACACAGCGCTACCCGCAGCTGACCATCGAGCTGAGCGTCGATTACTCGCCGGCGCTCAACCGCCGGCTGGCCAAGAACGACCTGGACATCCTGCTGGCGATGAACGGCTACCTGGAGCCGGAGCGCATCGACCAGGTGCCGCTGAGCCCTTACGAGATGGGCATGTTCGTCTCACCCGACCATGTCGAGACGATCGCGGCACACGGTAGCGAGTGGCTTGGCTGCCTGCCCTTCATCTCCTTCGGCAAACGAGCTAGACCCTATGAGGAGCTGGTGGAGTACCTGGACCGCCAGGGCGTGGCGGAGCCCCGTATCCACAGCGTGAGCACGCTGATGACCATCGTGCGCATGACCACGGAAGGGCTCGGCATCGGCGCGCTCCCCGTCGCCACCGTGCTCGACGAATGGCGCCAGGGTCAGCTCTATCGGGTCGAGCTGCCGCAGGCCCTGCCGGACATGCATTACGACGTGATCTGGCGGATGGGCAGCCATCCCCGGTTCTGCCGCAGCGTGGGGCTGCTGGCACAGCAATGTGCCAAGCGCTATGCGGAGTCACGCGACACCGACATGACAACGAGCGATTTCTCCGGCCGCTGGGTGAGGCCGATACGACCCGCAACTCACCCATAGGCGCTCTGACGCCACCCACACAACTCCAACTAGAGAGACCAAAATGAACAAGATCCTGTCCCGCTCCGTGCTGATTGCCGCTGCCTGCGGCCTCTCCACCGCGGCTAACGCCGCGCAATGGACCATGGCCACTCCCTACGGCGATGCCAGCTTCCATACCAAGAACGTGAAGCAGTTCGCCGAGGACGTGGCGGAAGCCACCGGTGGCGAACTGACCATCAACGTCCACAGCGGCGGCTCGCTGGTGGCCCACGGTGAGATCAAGCCTTCGGTACGCCGCGGCACCATCGAGGCCGGGGAGATCTTTCTCTCCACCCTCTCCAATGAGGATCCCATCTTCGAGGTCGATACCCTGCCGGGGGTGGCCGGAAGCTACGAGGAAGCCTACGAACTGTGGCAGGCCACCAAGCCGCTGATCACCGAACTGTTCGCCAATCAGGGCATGATGCCGCTCTACGCCGTATCCTGGCCGGCCCAGGGCATCTATACCGACTTCGAACTCAACGATGCCGAGCAGTTCGAGGGTCTGCGGGTCCGTGCCCCCAACATCAACACCCAGCGCTTCGTCGACTACCTGGGCGGCAACCCCACCGAAACCGAGGAGTCGGACATTCCCACGGCCTTCAGCACCGGCCGGGTGGACGCCATGATCACTTCGAGCTCCACCGGCAACTCGATGACCGCCTGGGATTACGTCTCCCACTACACCGACGCCAACCTGTGGCTGCCGAAGAACATCGTGTTCATCAATCAGCGCGCCTTCGACCGCCTGGATGAAGCCACTCAGGAAGCGCTGCTCGAAGCGGCGGCACGGGCCGAGGAGCGCGGCTGGCAGATGAGCCGTGACGACAACCAGGCCAGCCTCGAGGCGTTGCAGGAGAACGGCATCACCGTCTCCGAGCCGAACGAGGAGGTAGCGGAAGCTCTGCAGGCGGCCGGCAACCAGCTCTTCTCAGCCTGGGAGAATCGCGCCGGCGAGCAGGCCCAGCAGGTACTCGAGGAGTACCAGCAGCAGCGCCAGGATTGAGCCCGACCCCAGGCGTGGCGGCTTGCCGCCACGCCCCCTTCAAGCTCGCCTCGAGGTTAGCGTCATGACCTTCAAGTTCAATGCCCTCTACCGTCTGGGCGCCTGGGGCGCGGCCGCCTGCATGGTGACCATCTGCGCCCTGATCGCGCTGCAGGTCTCGTTTCGTCTGATCGACGCCCTGCTCGTGCTGATCGGCATGCGGCGTCTGGGGCTCAGCATCACCGGCGTCTCGGAGATCGCCTCCTATCTGCTCGTGGGGGCGACCTTCCTGGGCCTCGCCTACACCTTCGTGCATCACGCTCATATCCGCGTCACGCTGCTGATTTCACGGCTGCCATCGGCTATCAGGGCCTGGTTCGAGGTCTTCTGTCTGCTGGTCGCGCTGGCCATCAGCCTGCTGCTCGGCTACGGCCTGGTGGAGCTTGCCCGGGAGAGCCGAATGTTCAACGACGTCTCCTCCGGCTTCCTGTCGATTCCGCTGTGGATTCCCCAGACGGTGCTGGCCACCGGCGTGGCACTGCTCTGCCTGGCCCTGGCAGAGGCGTTGGTGACGACCCTACGTATCGCCATTCGCGAGCCGAGTCGCTTCCGCGAAGCGACAGCCACCGACGACAGTGAAATTCACTGAGCCGCACTCAACCACACGGAGACACGTCACGTGCTGATACTCAGCCTGGCTACGATAATGACGCTGGCCGTCCTGCTCGGCAGCGGGGTGTGGATCGCCTTTGCCCTGATCGGCACCGCCTGGGTTGCGCTGGCCTTCTTCAGCCCCTTCGCACCGGGTCCAATTCTCGCCTCCGATTTCTGGGGCGCCAGCTACGGCTGGGACCTGACCGCCCTGCCGATGTTCATCTGGATGGGCGAGATACTGTTTCGCTCCGGCCTTGCCGACAACATGTTCCGCGGCCTCTCCCCCTGGCTCAACCGCATGCCCGGCCGTCTGCTGCATACCAACATCATCGGTAGCGGCATGTTCGCCGCCGTCTGCGGCTCCTCGGCGGCCACCTGCGCCACGGTGGGCAAGATGACCCTGCCGGAGCTGGAGCGCCGCGGCTACGACAGCAACATGGCCATTGGCACCCTGGCCAGCGCCTCGACGCTGGGGCTGCTGATTCCTCCCTCCATCGTGCTGATCGTCTATGGCGTGGTCACCGAGCAGTCGATCTCGCGACTTTTTATGGCCGGTATCGGCCCGGGCCTGATGATCCTCGCCCTGTTCATGACCTACCTGATCATATGGTCACTGGTGAGCGGCAATCGCAAGGGGCTCACCGGCGCCGACGAGTCGTCCATGCCGCTGGGCCAGAAGCTGCGTCAGACCCTTGAGCTGCTGCCCATCCTGCTGCTGATCGGTGGCATCATCGTGTCGATCTACGGCGGACTCGCCTCGCCCACCGAGGCCGCGGCCGTCGGCGTAGTGCTGTCGATGGTCATCGCGCGCTGGAACGGCAGCTTCAACGTCAGGATCTTCAGCGACTCGCTGTTCGCCGCCATTCGCACCGCCTGCATGATCGCCTTCATCATCGCCGGCGCCTCGTTCCTGACCTCGGCCATGGGCTTCACCCAGGTGCCGATGCAGTTGGCGCGCACCATCGGCGAAATGGGCCTTTCACCGACCATGCTGCTGGTGGCTCTGACGCTGCTGCTGCTGGTGATGGGCTGCTTCCTCGACGGCATCTCGCTGATCCTGCTGGTGACCGCCATCATCATGCCGCTGGTGAGCGCCGCCGGTTTCGATCTGATCTGGTTCGGCATCTACCTGGTGATCGTGGTGGAGATGTCGCAGATCACACCGCCGGTGGGCTTCAACCTGTTCGTGATCCAGGGCCTCACGGGCAAGGACATCCTCACCATCACCAAGGCTACGCTGCCGTTCTTCCTGCTGATGATGCTGTCCATCGCCCTGATGCATCTGTTCCCGGAAATCGCCCTCTACCTGCCACAGAGCATGAGCCGCTAAGGAGCGCCCGGCGCTATTTAGGAGAAGCGCCCGGTCCTATGGGTGCCGGGCGCCTTCCTCACGTGGATTGCGCGGATAGTAGCGCTCCGGCTGACGCTCCACGTGGGCGAAGAATCGCGTGTCCTTGTAGGGCATCTTCATGAAACCCGACACCCCCAGCCCCTCGATCAGCCCCACCGCATCGAGAATGTCTTCGAGGCGCTCGCGAAACTCCTCCTCACGGGATGGATCGAGCAGGCGGTAGTAGCTGTGGATCTTGAGATGCTGCGGCAGCGCTTCGAAGATGATCATGCCGGTGTGGTGGATGTCGTTGAGCGCTTCCAGCGAGGTGATGATTGGCTCCGGCAGCACCAGAAACTCCTCGGGATCGGGCCCATCCTCGAAGTAGCTATGCAGTCGGCTGCGGTCTTCCAGCTCGGGCACGGCGCTGACCTCGTAGCGCAGCTGCATGCCGGGCTCGATGACGAAAGGATGCGACGGGCTCGCGCGGTCGAGGTGCAGGGTATCGCGGGCGTTGAACAGGCAGCTCTTGAAGATGCCCTGGCGGTAGATGGCACGAGCCAGATTGACCATGTTGTTCACCGCCGCCACGAAGGCCGGCTTGAGCGAGGAGTCGTGCAGGTTGAGCGAGGTATCGATGTAGACGCCATCGGCTTCCCAGCGCACGGCCAGCCCGCCCACCACCGGATACTTGCCCAGCCGGCTCACCGCGGCGAGAAAGGCCTTTTCGGTCTCGCCCATGCCCTGCATGAAGTTCTTGTAGTAACGGTCGAGCTGGACGTCGTTGACGTCGTTGAGCGTTTCCGCCCCGCCCTCCTCGCGCAGGAACGCCTTGCGCGAGCTGTAGACCACGGTGTCGATCTCCCGCGTCATGGGTCGCACCCAGGTCGGCACCAGCGGGGCTTCGGGCGCCCCGGGCAGGTCGATCATCACCACCCGGGCCAGGCGCGGCATTTCGCGGATGAAGTGATCGCCCGCGCGCAGACGGACCCGTGGATCCGGATCGAGCATGCCATCGAGCATGCGAGCGAACTCCATGGGCAGCCCCAGCGAGGTCGCGGGAATGGCGCGATGGCCGAAGCGACACGACTGCGCCGAGGCCAGCGCATAGAGGGTGCCGGCCGTGCCCTGCTCGTCGAAGCGCGGCGACGACAGCGCGCCGTTGAGCTGCTCTTCGCCGATGAAGTAGACGTCGCCCAGCCGCGCGTTGGTCTGCTGCAGGTTGTCCGACATCAGCTCCATGACGTTGGCCGCCACGAACTGCTGGTTGGCATCGAGCTGGGCGAACACCGACGAGCCCCAATCGATCAGCGCGACCTCCTCACGGCGGGCATCGAAGACCAGGTTGGAGGGCTTGATGTCGCCGTGCACCAGGGGGCGCCCCGCCGGGCCGGTTTCACGCCGCAGGCTGCGCAGGATGTCGGCGAGCTGATCGGCAATGCGCACCACCAGGCGCGGCGAAAGACGCCCCTGACGCAGCGACACCTCCTCCAGGTTGAGCCCGGGAGCGCGCTGCATCACCAGGATCGACTGGTTGCGCACGCGCTGAAAGGCGATCAGCCGAGGCACCCGGGGATGATCGACCTGCTCCAGCATGAACGCCTCTTCCTCGAGGCGATCCTGCACCTGCTGGGGCAGGTTGACCCGGGTGAACTTGAACACGTACTCCTCGCCGTGGGCCGTGATACCGGCGAAGACGAAGCCGTAGGCGCCCTTGCCGATCAGCGCGATGTCACGGTAGCCCAGCTGTTCGAGCTGGGCCTGACACAGCGCCACCCACGCCTTGAGCTTGCGCGCATCGTCGTGGCTGAGCAGATAGATCGACTGCTCTTCCGGGATGTAGAACTGCTGCAGCGCTGCCTGAGACATGGGTGTCCGCCTGTGCTGGGAGCCGTCACCGGATGATCCATTCCGAGACGGCTCGCGTCCGGCTAGCCGAGATGCAGCAGCATGGTTTCCGGGCTTTCGAGGTAGCCTCTCCAGGCATTGCAGAAGCGCGCGATGGTGCCGCCGTCGATCACCCGGTGATCCCCCGCCCAGGTGACGGTCATGATCGCCCGTTTCACCACCTCGCCGCGCTCATCGAAACGCGGCAGCCACTGGCTCTTGCCGATGGCGACGATGGCCAGCTCCGGCACGTTGATGATCGGTGCCGCGTAGGTGCCACCGAAGGCGCCGATATTGGAGATGCTGATGGTGCCGCCCTTGAGATCCTCCTGGGCCACGCGCCCTTCCCGGGCCGCTGCGGTCAGCCGCTGGATCTCTTGCGCCACTTCGAGCACGCTGCGCTGCTCCACCCGCTTGACGTTGGGTACGATCAGCCCCGCCTTGCTGTCCACCGCCATGCCCACGTTCACCTCCGGCAGGTAGTGGATCTCGCTGACCTCGGGGTTGAGCCGCGCATTGAGGATCGGCTCCTCACGTACCGCCAGCGCCAACGCCTTCATGAAGAAAGGCATCAGCGTCAGGCGCACCTGCTGCGCCTCGGCCACGGGCTTGAGCCGCTCGCGCAGGGCCAGCAGTTCGGTGACGTCGATCTCCTCGCCGTAGTGGAAATGCGGAACGGTGCTGGCCGACTCGACCATACGCCGCGCCATCACCGCGCGCACGCCGCGAATCGGCTCGACGCGAACCTCGCCGGCGTCACGCCGTGACGGTTGGGCGCTAGACGCCGTTTCGGCCTGCGGCGCGGGGCTGGCCGCTCCAGCGGCAGGGTCCTCTCCCTGCTGCCGAGAGCCCTGCTGCTGAGAGCCCTGTTCGAGAAAGCGCAGCACGTCTTCCTTCAGCACGCGGCCGTCCTTGCCCGAACCGGCAACGGCTTCGAGATCCAGGCCGTGTTCGCGTACCAGACGTCGCACCGCGGGGCTCGCCGGAATGCGCCCGTAGGGGCCGCGACCGCCGCTTGCCACCGGCGCGACCCTGTTCTGCGACACCCTATTCTGCGCCTCCTGGGGCGCGGTGGGCGACGACTGGCTGACGTCGGGCCTCGCTTCGCCCGGCTCGGCATGCGCCGGTACGTAGGCGTACAACGGCGCATGCACCTTGGCGATGTCGCCCTTGGTCACGTGGAGCTTGGTCACCGTGCCGGCTTCGGGAGCGGTGATCTCCACCAGCGCCTTGTCGGTCATCACGTCGACCAACGGTTGATCCTCGGCGATCTCCTCGCCCTCGCTCACCCGCCACTCCACCACTTCGCACTCGACGATGCCCTCGCCGATGTCGGGCAGAATGAAATCCTTGGCGGCGACACTGGCAGCGCCGGCATGTGCAGCGGAAGGTGCGGTGGAAAGTGCAGGCGGTGGCGCTTCCGCCGCCGGGCTTGCCACTTCGTCCTCTTCCCGTGCGGCAGGTCGCGGCGGTGTCTCGAACTCCACTTCCCCCGTGGCCTCATAGGCGAACAGCGGAGCGTGCACCTTGGCGATGTCGCCCTTGGCCACGTACAGCCGGGTCACGCGACCCGCCTCGGGAGCGGTGATCTCGACCAGCGCCTTGTCGGTCATTACCTCGACCACCGGCTGGTCCTCGGCGATCTCGTCGCCCTCGTTCACCCGCCATTCGACCACTTCGCACTCCACGATACCTTCGCCGATATCGGGCAGCATGAAATCGCTCATCGTTCTCTCCTGTCCTGATATCGGGCGTCAGAACGCCACGGATGCCTTGATCGCTTCGAAGATCTTGAGGTGATCGGGCAGGTACTCCTTCTCCAGCGTCAGCGGGAAAGGCGTGTCCAGGCCCGTCACCCGTTCGATGGGCGACTCCAGGTACAGGAAGCAGCGCTCCTGGATGGTGGCGGCGATCTCGCCGGCAAAGCCACCGGTGCGCGGTGCCTCGTGGGTAATCACCAGCCGGCCGGTCTTGAGCACCGACTCCACCACGGTGTCCTCGTCCCAGGGCAGGATGCTGCGCAGGTCGATCACCTCGCAGGAGATGCCCTCCTTCTCGGCCAGCTCCACGGCGCGGTCGATCACCTCCATCTGCGCGCCCCAGCCAAGCACGGTGATGTCGCTGCCCTCCTTGGTCACTTCGGCCTCGCCGATGGGCAGTTGGTAATCCTCCTCTGGCACCTCGCCCACCGCGGCACGGTAGAGACGCTTGGGTTCGAAGAAGATCACCGGGTCCGGGTCGCGAATGGCCGAGAGCAGCAGCCCCTTGGCCTGATAGGGATTGCGCGGCACCACGACCTTGAGGCCGGGAGTATGGGCGAAATAGGCTTCCGGCGACTGCGAATGGTAGAGACCGCCGGAAATGCCACCGCCGTATGGCGTGCGGATGGTCAGGCCGCCGACGTTGAACAGATCGCCCGAGCGGAAGCGAAACTTGGCAGTCTCGTTGACGATCTGGTCGAAGGCCGGAAAGATGTAGTCGGCGAACTGGATCTCGGCCACCGGCACCGAACCCTGGGCCGCCAGGCCGTTGGCGAAGCCGATGATGCCCTGCTCTACCAGCGGCGTGTTGAAGCAGCGGGCGCGGCCGTATTTCTCCTGCAGGTTGCTGGTAGCGCGAAAGACCCCGCCGAATACGCCCACGTCCTCGCCGAAGCAGAGCACCTTCTCGTCTTCGGCCATGGCGATGTCCAGCGCGTTGTTGATCGCCTGAAGCATGTTCATTCTGGGCATCTCAGGCTCCTCCCTGCTCGTCGCCGGTTTTGTGGTCGCCACCCGGCCTGACGTCGGGGTCGAGCGAGCGGGCGCCCTTGGGGTAGGCCTCGGGGTGCTTGCGGATGTGCGTCTTGAGGGCATCGAGCTGACGCTGCAGCGCCGGCGTGACGTCGGCGTAGACGTCGGTCACCAGACTTTCAAGCGGCGGCGGCGGACGCTTCTCGGCACGCTTCATGGTTTCGAGCACCTCGCGACGCAGGCTCTCCTGATGCTCCTTTTCCTCCTCTTCGCTCCACCAGCCGCAGTCGATCAACCAGCGCTGCATGCGCAGGATGGGATCCTTCTCGCGCCAGGCCTCCTCCTCCTTGCGTGAACGATAGCCCGAAGGGTCGTCGGATGAGGAATGAGCCGCCAGACGGTAGGTCATGGCCTCGATCAGCACCGGCTGATTCTGCTCCACGGCGATCTTGCGCGCCTCCTGGGTGGCGCGGTACACCGCCAGCACGTCGTTGCCGTCGACACGAATCACGTGCATGCGGTAACCGAAGGCCCGCGGCGCGATACCGTCGGCGGCAAACTGCTCGCTGGCCGGCGTCGAGATGGCGTAGCCGTTGTTACGGCAGAAGAAGATCACGGGCACCTTGTGCACCGAAGCCATGTTCAGCGCGGCGTGGAAATCCCCCTCCGAGGCCGCTCCTTCGCCAAAGAAAGTGATCGTGCAGTGGCCCTCGCCGGCCAGCTTCTGACCGTAGGCGTAGCCGGTGGCCTGAGGAATCTGGGTGGCCAGCGGCGACGAGATCGTCATGTAGTGCAGCTTGCGTGAGCCGTAGTGGATCGGCATCTGCCGGCCCTTGCCGTAGTCGAGCTCGTTGCCGAACAGCTGGTTCATGAACTCGTCGTAGCTGAAACCGCGATAGACCAGTGCGCCCTGCTCGCGGTACTGGGCCATGATCATGTCGGCATCGTCGAGCGCTGCGGTGGCGCCGATCACCGCCGCCTCCTCCCCGGTGCACTGCATGTAGAAGGAGAGCCGGCCCTGGCGCTGCGCCGCCATCATGCGCTCGTCGAGCACGCGGGTGACGAGCATGGCGCGATAGATCTTGAGCGCCTTTTCTCGCTCCAGCTGCGGCGCCTCGGCGCCTTCGCACAGGGAGCCGTCCTGCTGCAGCAGTCGAAAGGTGGGGATGTGGAATTCGTCGCCGGTCATGAAGCTCGGCGTGTGGACATCGTATGTTGTTGTCATCTTCCTGGTCCTTGGGTAATGGCAGGAGGAGTGCCGCCCCTCGTGAGGGCAGTGTTGACTCTAATGTAGCCGTCTGCCAGAGGGTCTCTCCAGCAGATCGCCAACGCTGGAAAAGTTGACGTTAACGTAAGATGAATCTAAACGCACCTATTTTGCTATACAAGCCGCCTCTCTACGACGAATGCACTATCGCAATAGCCCGTCATAGCCGAACACTCCGTGAGTACGCCGGCGGCCAAGATATCGGCCTGAGCGCAGAGGCCCGTGCCTAACGTGTATCAGCTGCTCTCTAGGCACGCCGCTGCAAACGCTCGAACAGACTGTCCACGGCCAGCGCCAACAGACCGATCAGCACCGCCCCCTGGACGATGTAAGCGGTATTGCCGTTGACGATGCCGGAGATGATCGGGTCGCCCAGATTGCTCGCCCCGACGGTGGTTCCCAGCGCCGCGGTGGCGATATTGATGGTCACCGAAGTGCGGATACCGGCAAGTATGAAGGGCGCGGCCAACGGTAGCTCCACCTGGCGCAGCACCTGCCACGGAGTCATGCCCATGGCGCGGGCCGCTTCATGCACCTGCGGGTCGACGCTGTCGATTCCGGCCAGGGTGTTGCGCACGATGGGTAGCAACCCATACAGCAGCAGCGCAACGATGATGGGTAGCGTGCCGAAACCCAGCGCAGGCACCGCGAGCGCCAGGACGGCCACGGGGGGAAAGGTCTGGCCGATGGAGGCAAGCTGTGACACCAGCGGCAGGAAGTCCCTGCCGAACTCGCGGGTGACTGCCACGGCGGCGGCGACCCCAACGATCACCGCCAGCAACGAGGCGATGCCCACCACCAGCACGTGCTGTCCCAGCAGGGTGAGAAAATCGGCGCGGCGATAGATCACCTGACGCAGGTCGGGCTCGATCAGACGAAACAGCCACTCGAGCTGCCCCATGCCCAGGGTCAGCACCAACAGCACGGTCAGCCACACGATGGGCGACAACCACCGCTGCAGAGCCGGGACCTGCGTCGCCATCGACGTAGCCGACCTCATGGCACCTTGGCTCCGAGCAGGCGGCGCAGCGACAGCTCACCGATGGGAATGTCCTCTTCATCGACCACCGTCAGCCGATCGACCCGGTGCCAAAGCATGACCGACAGCGCCTGGCTCAATGAAGCGCCGTAGGGAATCCGCTCGCTGGCCAGCAGCCGCGGCCCCAGCGGCAACATGTGTTCGCTGACCTGGATCAGCGCCGCCTCCTTCAGGCCGCGGTCCATGCCGCCCAGCAGCGACTCGACGAAGGGATTGGCCGGCTCGCGCAGCAGATCGACGGGTGAGCCCTGCTGCACTATCCGTCCCTGGTGCATCACCACCAGCCTGTCGGCCAGCGCCAGCGCCTCGTCCATGTCGTGGGTGACGAAGACCACCGTCTTGTGCAGGCGCGCCTGCAGCTCGCGCATCTCGCCCTGCAGAGTGGCCCGGGTGATGGGGTCCAGGGCGCCGAAGGGCTCGTCCATCAGCAGGATGTCCGGATCGGCGGCCAGGGCACGGGCCACGCCGACACGCTGCGCCTGGCCGCCGGAGAGCTGACGGGGGTACTTGTCGGCGAACTCCGCCACGGGCAGGCCCAGCAGCTGCATCAGCTCTTCCACCCTGTCGCGCACCTTGCTCTTGGGCCACTTCAGCAGGCGCGGCACCAGACCGATGTTGCGCGCCACCGTCCAGTGGGGAAACAGCCCGGTACTCTGGATGACATAGCCGATGCGACGGCGCAGAACGACCTCGTCGAAAGCGCGGACCGGCTGGCCATCCAGATGAATTTCGCCGCCGTCGTGCTCGATCAGACGGTTGATCATGCGCAGGGTGGTCGACTTGCCGCAACCCGAGGTACCCACCAGCGCACACAGTTCACCCCTCTCGACACGCAGCGAGATGGCATCCACGGCGGTCTCGTCGCCGAAGCGCTTGGTTACGTCGAACAACTCGATCATGCAGCCCCTCCCGGGCGAAGACGTTCACTCAAGGCGCCGAGCAAGGCATCGGCGATCAGGGCCAGGCCGATGATGGGCAAGGCGCCGAGCAATACCATGTCCATGGCCGCCTGCCCCAGCCCCTGGAAAATGAAGGTGCCGAGCCCGCCGGCACCGATCAGCGCCGCCACCGCCGTCAGGCCGATGGCCTGGACGGTGGTGATACGTATGCCCTCCAGCACCACCGGCAGCGCCAACGGCAGGCGCACCTGCAGGAACACCTGACGTCGGGCCATGCCCATGCCACGGGCGGACTCGATCACCGCCGGGTCCACCTCTTCGAGGGCGACGAAGATGTTGCGCACCATCGGCAGCAGGCTATAGCCCAGCAGCGCCAGGAAGGCCGGCGCCCAGCCGATTCCGCTGACCCCCAGCCCACCCAGCCAATCGACACGCGAGCCGAGCCAGGCAAGCGGGGCCAGCAGCAGGCCGAACAGAGCCAGGCTGGGAATGGTCTGGAGAAAATTGAGCACGCCGAAGCCGACACGGCGCACGCCGGTGTGACGGCGCATGGCCAGCACCAATAGAGACGCCATCACCAGGCTGGCCCCCACCGCCGCCCCGACCAGCACGAGGTGGATTCGAACGGCGCTGGCAAACTGGTCGCTGCGGGCGTGGTATTCACGCAGCAGTGCCAGCGGTTCCAGCCACAGCGAGAGCGCCAGCCACCAGCCGAGCAGCATCGGTACCAGCAGCATCCAGCCCAGCGCCCGCGACATGCCGAGCCGGGTGCGCAGCTCGATCAGCACCAGCAGCAAAAGAAAGATCAACAGCCACAGCGCACTGCCGATGCCCACGCGCGCCTGGGGCATCTCCGGGTCCACCAGCACCGCCGTTGCCGCCGAGAGCCACAGCGGCAGGAGCGCCAACAGGGCCATCACCACGCCCAGAGAGAGCGTCAGCCCCTTGCGGTGAGGCCTCCAGGCCAATACCACCACGGCGAGCATGGGCACGGCCATCAGCAGCGCCGGCCAGCCCCCCATGACCTCCAGCGCGGCGTAGGGAGTGCCCGGCACGATCCGGTTGGGCGCGACGCTGACGGCATCCAGCGTCAGCCAGGCCACTGTCGCGGCCAGCATCAGGCTCGCCAGAACCCAGTTGGGAGATTGCCTGGCCTCGTCCACGCCTCAGTCCTGCAGCTCGGCCAGATACTCCTCGGCGACCTGGCGCGGGTCGAGCCCCTCCACCGCCACCTTGGCATTGAGCTCCTGCAGAGTTTCCAGATCGAGTGACTCGAACAGTGGCTCGAGCAGCTCGGCGATCTGCGGATAGGCATCGAGCACTTCCTCCCGCACCACCGGCGCCGGCTGATACACCGGCTGAACGCCGAACGTATCCTCCAGTACCACCAGGTCGAGCGCGTTGAGCCCGCCGTCGGTACCGTAGGTCATGGCGGCATTCACCCCGCTGGTCTGCTGGGCGGCGGCACGCATGGTGGCAGCTGTATTGCCGCCGGAGAGCACCAGTAGCTGATCGCCGCTCAGCTCGAAGCCATAGGCCTGCTGAAACGCCGGCAACGCCTGTTCGGACTCGACGAATTCGGCGCTGGCGGCGAACTTGAACTCACCGCCGCCATCGAGATACTCGGCCAGATCCTCGAGCGTCTCGAGGCCGTGCTCCCGAGCCAGATCGCCACGTACGCTCATGGCCCAGGTATTGTTCGCCTGGGCCGGCGTCAGCCACACCAGGCCGTTCTCGGCGTCTCGATCGCGCACCGTCTCGAAGGCGCTCCCGGCATCGTGCCAGACATCGCTGTCGGTCATGTCGAAGAAGAAGGCCCCGTTGCCGGTGTACTCGGGGTAGAGGTCGATCTCACCGTTCAACAACGCCTGGCGGACGATGCTGGTGGCCCCGAGCTGCAGCCTGTCCTCAGTGGGGACGCCGCCCTGCTCCAGGCGCTGAATGATCAGCTGCCCCAGCACCGAGCCTTCGGTATCGATCTTGGAAGATACCGTGACTGGATCACCGGCATGTACGCCAGCGGCGAAGAGCAGGGAGCCGGCCGTCACGGCCGCCACAGACAAGTAGCGTTTCATGATCATCACCATCCTATGGGTATGTCGGTAGAGTATAAGGCGTGTACAGTTTGACTGTCAGACCCGTTCTCAACGCGGAGCTCCCTATGGATGCCGACGGTACCGCCCTACTCGCCCGTTGCCATCACCCCCTGGTACGCGATCTGGCCTGGATCGTCCTGGCGCCGGACCTGATCGCCATGCCCTGGCCCGGACGTCCAACCCGCGCCGACTTCGGCCTCGAACAGGATGAGCGTCTGTGGGCCTACCTCGACGAGCTGGAGGCCAACCCCGAGGGGCTGGAGCGCCGGGCAGGCAGTACCGTCGACGGCCGCATGGGGCACTATCACGAGCGCCTGTGGCAATTCCTGCTCGACACCGCACCGGGCACTCGCCTGCTCGCCAGCAACCTTAGGATTCACCAGGGCAAACGCACCCTGGGCGAGCTCGACCTGCTCTATCGCCGCCGCCACGACCCCACTTTCATCCACCTCGAAGTGGCCATCAAGTTCTACCTGGGCCTGCCGCAAGGGCCCGGGCCGAGCGACGATCAGGCGCGCTGGATCGGCCCCGGCGGCGCCGACAGCCTGGCCACCAAGCGCGAGCATCTGGACCGCCATCAATTGCGCCTGACCGAGCACGCCGAAGCCCGCCTGGCCATCCAGCAGCATACCCAGCCTCGCGACGTCGGCCCCGCGCAGGCAGAGACGATCAGACGCCAACTGGCGATGCCCGGGGTGCTGTTCTACCCTTGGCACCTGTCGTTGCCGGCTCCGCACGAGGCAACGACCGAACACCTGCGTGGCGAATGGCTCCACTGGCGCGACTGGCCGCGGCTGCGCGACGGCCTGAGGCGAGACACCCGCGCCGCCTGGCTGGTCAAACCACACTGGCTGGCTCTGCCGCGGGATGAAGCCTTTCTGCCGTTGCGTGACGTCGAGGCGCGCTTGGCGCAGCACTTCTCACGGCCCGCCTCGCCGATGCAGATTGCGCTGATGGAACCGGCGCATCCGGCGCTGAATCACCGCAGGCTCTTCGTCGTCGACGACAGCTGGCCGCTGCAGATACCGTTGCCGCCCTACCCTCGCACCACCCTCTGAAACGACAACGCCCGGCCAAGGGCCGGGCGCTAGGTACCGCAGGTGAGAGGCCCGCTACTCGTCGGGCCGTTCGAAGACCCAGCTCGTTCCCTCGCGGGAATCCTTGAGCACGATACCGAGTGTGGCGAGCTCGTCACGAATGGCATCGGCCGCAGCGAAGTCTCTGGCCTGCTTGGCCGCGGCCCGCTGGGCGATACGCGCCTCGATCTCCGCCTCGGTCAGCGGCAGCTCCGCCTGGTTACCCTTGAGGAAGGCCTGCGGCGACTGTTCGAACAGCCCCAGCACGCCACCCAGGCGACGCAGCTCGGCGGCCAGTGCCGGCGCCTCTCCGGGCGCTTCCTTCTTGGCACGGTTCAGCTCGCGCACCAGTTCGAACAGCACCGACAGCGCTTCCGGGGTGTTGAAGTCGTCGTCCATGGCGGCGGTGAAACGCTCGGCGAAGCGGCCGTCGCTCACGCCATACGCATCGGCGCCGCCGAGAGCCTCCATCCCCTCGAGCGCGGTGTAGAAGCGCTCCAGCGACTTGCGCGCCTCACCCAGCGACTCAGGGGCGTAGTTGATCGGGCTGCGGTAGTGGCTGGCCACCAGCAGGTAGCGCACCACTTCCGGGTCGTGGACCTCGAGCACCTCGCGGATGGTGAAGAAATTGCCCAGCGACTTGGACATCTTCTCCTGATTCACCCGCACCGCCCCGGCGTGCATCCAGGTGTTCACGTAAGGCTTGCCGGTGGCGGCCTCGCTCTGGGCGATCTCGTTCTCGTGATGCGGAAAGGTCAGGTCCGGGCCGCCACCGTGGATGTCGAAGGTATCCCCCAGGCAGCAGGTGGACATCGCCGAGCACTCGATGTGCCAACCGGGCCGCCCCTCGCCCCAGGGCGAAGGCCAGCTCGCCTCGCCCGGCTTGGCGGCCTTCCACAGCACGAAGTCGAGGGGGTCCTCCTTGTGCTCGTCGACCTCGACCCGGGCGCCGGCGCGCATCTCGTCGAGATTGCGGTTGTTGAGCTTGCCGTAGCCCTCGAACTTGCGTACCCGGTAGTAGACATCGCCGTTGGCGGCCGGATAGGCGTAGCCCTTGTCGATGAGGGTCTCGACCATGGCGATGATCTCGCTCACGTGGCCGGTGGCCCGCGGCTCGCGGTCGGGTCGCAGCACGCCGAGGCGCGCCTCGTCCTCGTGCATGGCGGCGATCATGCGCTCAGTGAGCGAGGCGATGGTCTCGCCGTTCTCGTCGGCCCGCTTGAGGATCTTGTCGTCGATGTCGGTGATGTTGCGCACGTAGGTGACGTCGAAGTCACGCCATCGCAGATAGCGTGTGACCACGTCGAACGCCACCATCACCCGGGCGTGGCCCAGGTGGCAGTAGTCGTACACGGTCATGCCGCAGACGTACATGCGCACCTTGCCCGGCTCGATCGGGGTGAATGGCTCCTTGCGGCGGGTCAGCGTGTTGTAGATCTGCATGTCAGCCCTTCTTCTGTATCTTTGCCCAACTGTCCTTCAGCCCGACGGTGCGGTTGAACACCAGCTTGCCGTCGCGACAGGCATGACGGTCGGCACAGAAATAACCCACCCGCTCGAACTGATAACGCGACTCGGGAGCGGCATCGGCCAGGCTCGGCTCGCCCATGGCCTGACAGACCTGCAACGACTCGGGGTTGAGATGCTCGAGGAAGTCGGCGTCCTTGTCCTTGTCCGGCTGCTCGACCAGGAACAGGTTGTCGTAGAGACGCACCTCCATCGGTACCGCATGGCTGGCGCTGACCCAGTGGATCACGCCCTTGACCTTGCGCCCTTCGGGGTTCTTGCCCAGGGTGTCGAAATCCACCGAGCAGCGCAGTTCCACGATCTCGTCGCTGGCGTCCTTCACCACCTCGTCGCAGCGGATCACGTAGGAGTTGCGTAGACGCACCTCCTGGCCCGGCGCCAGACGGAAGAACTTCTTCGGCGGCTCCTCCATGAAGTCGTCCCGGTCGATGTAGAGCTCGCGGGTGAAAGGCACACGGCGCAGCGCCATGTCCTCACGGGCCGGATGGCCCGGCACCTCGTAGACCTCCTCGTGGGACTCCGGCACGTTGGTCAACACCACCTTGAGCGGGTTCAGCACGCACATGGCACGCGGGGCGTTGTCCTCGAGATCCGAGCGGATGGCATGGTAGAGCATGGCAATGTCGACCAGGCCGCCGTCGGCGCGGGTCACGCCGATCATCTCGCAGAACTTGCGGATCGACGCCGGGGTGTAGCCGCGCCGACGCATACCGGAGATGGTCGGCATGCGCGGGTCGTCCCAGCCGTCGACGATGCCCTCGTCCACCAGCAGCTTGAGCTTGCGCTTGGAGGTGAGGGTGTAGTTCATGTTGAGCCGCGCGAACTCGATCTGGCGCGGCTTGCACGGCACCGGCAGGTTGTCGAGGAACCACTCGTAGAGCGGGCGGTGGTCTTCGAACTCGAGGGTGCAGATGGAATGCGTCACCCCCTCGATGGCATCCGTCTGACCATGGGCGAAATCGTAGGAGGGGTAGATCTTCCAGGTATCGCCGGTCTGGTGGTGGTGGGCGTGACGAATGCGGTAGAGAATCGGGTCGCGCAGGTTGATGTTGGGCGAGGCCATGTCGATCTTGGCCCGCAGCACCTTCTCGCCCTCGTTGAACTCGCCGGCCCGCATGCGCTCGAGCAGGTCGAGGTTCTCCTCGACGCTGCGCTCGCGCCAGGGGCTCGGACGGCCCGGCGCGGTCAGCGTGCCGCGGTATTCGCGGATCTCGTCGGGCGAGAGGTCGTCCACGTAGGCCTTGTCCTCGCGAATCAGATGCTGCGCCCAGGCGTAGAGCTGATCGAAGCAATCGGAGGCGTAGCGCACCGCACCCGCCCACTCGAAACCGAGCCAGCTGACGTCCTCCTTGATGGCGTCGATGTAGGCTTGCTCTTCCTTGGCCGGGTTGGTGTCGTCGAAGCGCAGATGACAGTCCCCACCGAACTGCTCGGCCAGGCCGAAGTTGAGACAGATGGACTTGGCGTGCCCCACGTGCAGGAAACCGTTGGGCTCCGGCGGGAAGCGGGTGACGACCTTGTCGGCACGACCTGCCTCGATCTCGTCGCGGATCTGGTTGCGGATGAAATTCGGCGCACTGGCGTTTTCGGTGGTCATGTTGTTGCGGCAAACCTCTGGTTGGATCGCGAGTCTGGGTGGGGCCCCGAATGTCGATGAACCCGACACGCTTCGCGCATCGATGCAAAACGGCTATTATAACGCCACGCCCATGCACGGCGCCAAGGCGCGCTCCCATCGTACAGGAAACTTCGATGATCATTCTCGAGACCAGCTTCGGCGACATCGCCATCACCCTGAATCACGAACAGGCGCCCAAGACCGCAGCCAATTTCGAGCAGTACGTGCGCGACGGCCACTACGACGGCACCTTGTTTCATCGCGTCATCCCCGGCTTCATGATTCAGGGTGGCGGCTTCGATCAGGACTTCAATCAGAAGCCGACCCGCGACCCGATCGAAAACGAAGCCGACAACGGGCTGAAGAACCTGACCGGCACCCTGGCCATGGCCCGCACCCAGGACCCCCACTCCGCCACCGCCCAGTTCTTCATCAACGTGGCCGACAACGACTTCCTCAACCACAGCGGCAAATCGCTGCAGGGCTGGGGCTACTGCGTATTCGGCGAAGTTGTGGACGGCATGGACGTGGTCGAGCGCATCACCGCCGTGAACACCACCCGCCGCGGCATGCATGCCGACGTGCCCGCCGAAGACGTGACCATCGAGCGCGCCTACGTCAAGGACGAAGCAGACGACAGCTGAGCCGCAGCCAACCACGGGATAGCTCATGAGTTCCACCCTGCTGATCTCCGACCTGCACCTGCACCCCGGTGCGCCCGACGTCACCGAGGGGTTCCTCGGCTGGCTCGAGCGCAGAGCCCGGGGCGTCGATGCACTCTACATCCTGGGTGACTTCTTCGAGGCCTGGATCGGCGACGATCTGCTCGATCACGCCGACCAGGATCCCAGCGGCACCGGCAAGCTGGCCCTGCGTGTGGCCGCCGCCCTGCGCCGCCTGAACGACGAAGGCACCCAGATCTACCTGATGCACGGCAACCGCGACTTCCTGCTCGGCCACCGCTTCGCTTCCGCCTGCGGTGCCAAGCTGGTCACCGATCCGGCCGTGCTGCGCTTCGCCGACGAGCCGGTATTGCTGATGCACGGCGACAGCCTGTGCACTCGCGACGAGGCCTACATGACCTTTCGCGAACAGGCCCGCAACCAGGCCTGGCAGGAGCAGGTGCTGGCCATGCCGCTGGCCGACCGCCTGCAGCTGGCCGCCGCTCTGCGTCAGCAGTCCGGCGAAGCGACCTCGAACAAGGCCGAGGACATCATGGACGTCACCCCGGAGGAAGTCGTGCGCACCATGCGCGATTACGGCGTGACGACCCTGATCCACGGCCACACCCACCGCCCCGCCGTGCACGAACTCGAGGTGGGCGACCTCCCGGCCCGCCGCATCGTGCTGGGCGACTGGCAGCCCGGCAAAGGCTGGGAAATCGAAATCGGCCCCGATGGCGACCCCACCCTGCGGGAAATCGCCCTCTGAAGCCAGCTCAAGGCAGCGCATCGACCTTTTCGCCCCTGACACGACAGGCGTGAATAGCGGCGAGAAGGTCATCTGCCGGCGGCATCACTGCCGCCTCGCCGATAAGCTCCAGGCGCGAGTCCTGACGCCAGGCACTGACAGTCAGGCTCGCCGCCCCCTCGCCCCGGTTGTAGAGCCGCCACCCCGCATCGGTATGCAGCACTCCCTTCACGCGCAGCCCGGACGGCAAGCGATCCAGCACCAGGGTCAGACGGTCGAGATCGAACACCTCGGTGGGACTCCAGCGCCACCCCTGCGTGTGGTAGCCCAAGGCCTGGCCGCGCGCCGCCACCGGCCGGCCCGGCTGAGGCGCCTGCGTAACGAACTCGTCCAGTACCAGCATCCGAGCGCCAGGATCGCGCAGCGCCGCATGTCGATTGCTCACGCCCCCAGCCGCCGGTGTGTGGCGGCCGCTTTCCATCAGCACGTTCACATCCAGCTCGCCATGGGCAGCGTGCGCCACCCACTTCTTGGGCGGCCAGAGCTGCTCCACGAAGGCCTCGGCAGCAGCAACCGCCTGCGACCCGGCGCGGTCGGTCATGGTCAAGGCAACGGCGTCGGCCATGGCCAACTGGTCGTTGAAGGTGTCGTGCTCGCGCGCGCGGGGATCCTCGAGCCGGGCCGGATCGAGCAGCGCCACGATGTCCTGTACCACCAACACCTCGGCAAAGGCATCGCTGCGCAGCGTGTCGAGCAGACCGGCGGGATGCCCGAGCCCCGAGGGCTCGATGAGCAGTCGATCGGGTCGATGACGGTGCAGCAGGTTGACCAGCGTGGCCTGCAGCACGAAAGCCAGCTGGCAGCACATGCAGCCGCCGGGAAGCCCCTTCACGATCACATCGTCCCGCGACTCGAACATCGTCTGATCGATGCCGACCTGGCCGAACTCGTTGATCAGTACCGCCCAGCGCTCGTTTGCCGGCTTCTGCTCGATCAGACGCCGTATCAGCGTGCTCTTGCCGCTGCCCAGAAAGCCGGTGAAGAGATGTACGGGTATCGATCTTAGCGGCGTCGCAGCCATGAGCGCTCCTGCAAAACCAATTGTTATAGAGTAACACACAGGCCGGCCATAGCAGCAAGCCTAACTGAAGAGAAGATAACGGTATAAACCTGAATGGAAAATAAGGGGGCGGTGCCCCCTTATCGGTATTGCATGGCAGGCTGTCGCATTTAGCGACGAGTGATCTCGGATGTCTCCCGCAGATGACTGCGCAGGCCCTGCACGGCCGCTTGAGCGCGCAGCTGCTCGGCCATTCGCGCCACGAAGGCATCGACCTGCTCGTCCGGCTCACCGGTGGCCACCTCGTCAAGCGCGATCAGGACCACCCTCTCCCCATCGCTGGTGTGGCCGAACACGGCCTCGCCCGCCTCGGGATGCGGCAACCGGAAGGCAGCCTGGAGCACGGAGCGCGGCACATTGTCCCGCTGGCGTGTGGCCCCTTCGACCTGCTGCCAGTCAATATCCAGCTCCTCTCCGGCACGCAGCCGCTCTACCTGCTGACGCGCCACGTCGAGCAGCATCTCACGCTGCTTGATGCGGGTCACGGATGCCGCCACGCGCTCGCGCACCTCCTCGAGGGGCAGCACGGTGGCCTCACGATGCTCGGCGACCCGCAGCACCATGCGGCGATCGTTGTCGAGCTCGATGACTTCGCTGTTGAAGCCCTCGACCAGCACATCCTCGCTGAACGCTTCGCTCATCACGCCCGGCTCGGAGAGTATGCCCTCGCCGCCTTCACGCGACACCCAGTCGCTCTCGTGCAGTTCGAGCCCCAGCCCATCGGCCACGCTGGCCAGGTCATCGGCGGCGAAGCTCTCATCGATCAAGGACTGAACACGGCGGTTGAAGTCGCTGGTTACCTGGCCGAGGGCCATTTCACGGGCAATATCGTCGCGCATCTCCTCGAAGGACGGTTGATCCAGCCCCGTGACCTTGATCAGATGCAGGCCGCTGCTGGTCTCCACGATGCCGGAGACCTGCCCGGGAGCGAGCGAGAAGGCGGCGTCGTCGAAGTCATCGCCGAAGAAGCCGCGACTGATCACGCCGAGATCGCCACCCTGCTCGGCGGAGGCAGGATCGTCGGAGTACTCGAGCGCCAGGGCCTCGAAGTCATCGCCCTCGGCCAGCCGCTCACGAACGGCTTCCAGTCGCTCCACGGCTTCTTCACGGGTGCGTTCGCCATCGTGCGTGGCCATGATGTGGGAAACTCTCCGATCGGCGTCGCGACCGCGATTCTGCCACTCCTGACGCAGCGCCTCCTCGTCCACCTCGACCTCGCCGGCCATCTCCTGACGATCGACGATCACGTACTCCAGACGCACCTGTTCCGGCCGCTGGTAGTTCTCGCGATGCTCCTCGTAATAGGCGAGCAGCTCCTCCTCGCTGACCTCCACCGGCTCGTCGAGCGCTTCGGCACCCAGCGCATGGTAGCGAAAGCTGCGCACCTGAGCCTGCAGCGCCGCCAGAGTCTCACGCTCGCTGTCGAGCACGAAGTCGCTTACCGCCAGACCCTGCTGCAATTGCTGACGCTTGAGGTCGACGCGCAATGCGGCACGAAAGGAGGACGGCGTGAAGCCGGCACTGGCCAGTCGATTGCGGAACAGGTCGGTATCGAAGCGGCCGTTCTGGTCTTGGAACTCGGGCAAGGTCACGATGACCTGATCGAGCTGCTCATCGGAGAGATGAAGGCCACCCTCCTCAGCAAAAGCCAGCAGCAGGCGCTCGCCAATCATCTCGTCGAGCACCTGGCCACGCAGGGCGCGCTCCTGCTCAGGCGGCACCTGACCTGAGCGAATGGCACGCTGCACCTCCTGCTCCAGCTCCTGGCGGGTAATGGACTGGCCATTGACCTTGGCGACTTCATCGCCGCCACCACCGAACAGCCCCACCAGGGACTCGACACCGAACAGCGCCATGGTAACGACCACGGCACCCACGATGATCTTGGCACCCCAACTTCTGGAGCGGTCACGAATACTTTGCAGCATGCAGGCCTCGGTAACTGATTGTTGGCTGGCAGTGGGGCCATATTATACGGCGACCAGGCCTCGCGGACCATGGCTGCACCGCCCGGCTCGTCATCGATGTGGAAGCCGCTTCCGACAACGACGCCAAATAAGACGTATCCGCCAAAAAATAAGGCGCACCGCCGAAGCGGTGCGCCTGATGGTTTGCTTCCGACGCTGAATAGCCCGCTACCGGACTGGCGGAGCAAACAATCCGTTGTCTCAGTTGACGGAGTCTTTCAGTGCCTTGCCAGCCTTGAAGGACGGCACCTTGGCTGCACTGATCTCGATCGGCTGGCCGGTCTGCGGGTTGCGGCCGGTACGGGCGGCACGCTCCTTCACCGAGAAAGTACCAAACCCGACGAGTGAAACGCTATCCCCTTTCTTGAGGCTCTCGGTAACGGTATCGACCATGGCATCCAGTGCACGAGACGCAGCGGCCTTGGGAATATCGGCAGACGCGGCGATGGCTTCGATCAGCTCGGATTTGTTCACACTTCACCCCTTGACGGTTTCAGTAAATGGCTCTAATCGGCGTGCCTTTCGCCCGGCAACACGATCACAGCACGGCTGGCAGTTTATAGCAATGCTGTAAAAGAGGTGTCAAGCAACTGCGGCGCCAAACCGCGCCATTGCGAGCTTTTCTTCCCGAAATGGCACGGCAATTATCGTTAATGTGTACTGATCATCGTTGAAGAAGAAGCCGAATCATCCGTTCGGGATTCTTCCCCGTTGGTATCGGGACTTGCAACCAACGCCGACGCCAGCACCTCATCGATCCAACGGACTGGCCGGATATCCAGCGCGTCCTTGATGTTATCCGGAACCTCCTTGAGGTCACGGCGGTTCTCTTCCGGAATTAGCACGATCTTTATACCACCGCGCCGTGCCGCCAGCAATTTCTCCTTCACCCCGCCGATCGGCATCACCTCACCACGCAGATTCACCTCGCCGGTCATGGCCAGGTCGCAGCGAATGGGGCGCCCGGTATAGGCAGAGACCATGGCAGTCACCATGGCGATGCCGGCACTGGGGCCGTCCTTGGGTGTAGCACCTTCCGGCACATGAATGTGCAGGTCTTCCTTCTCGAAACGCTCGGGCTCGATGCCCAGCGACTCGGCGCGAGCACGCACCACGGTATGCGCCGCGCTAACGGACTCCTTCATCACGTCGCCCAGCGAGCCGGTCTTGTTGATGCGCCCCTTGCCGGGCGTGACCACCGACTCGATGTTCAGCAGCTCCCCGCCAACCGACGTCCAGGCCAAGCCGGTCACGCGACCCACCTGATCCTCCTTGTCGGCCAGACCGTAGCTGTAACGACGCACCCCGGCATATTTCTCTATGTCGGCTGCGGCGAGTAACACCGGCGCCTGGGCCCCCTTGCCTTCGTATTCGAGCCGTTCGCGAAGCACCTTGCGGCACACCTTGGCGATCTGGCGCTCAAGCTCGCGCACGCCCGCTTCGCGAGTGTAGTAACGAATCAGCTCCAGCAGCGACTCATCGGAGAAGGCGAGTTCGTCCTCCTTGAAGCCGGTGGCCCGGAGCTGCTTCGGCACTAGGTAGCGCCGGGCAATGGCGAGCTTCTCGTCCTCGGTGTAGCCCGGCAGGCGAATCACTTCCATGCGGTCGAGCAGCGGGCCGGGAATGTTCATCGAGTTGGCGGTACAGATGAACATCACTTCCGAGAGATCGTAATCGAGCTCCAGGTAGTGATCGTTGAACTTGTCGTTCTGCTCCGGATCGAGGACTTCCAGCAGCGCCGAGGCGGGGTCGCCGCGGTGATCCATGCCGAGCTTGTCGACCTCGTCCAGCAGGAACAGCGGGTTCTTGACCCCGGCCTTGCTCATGCGTTGGATCAGCTTGCCGGGCAGCGAACCGATGTAGGTGCGGCGATGGCCGCGAATCTCGGATTCGTCACGCACGCCGCCGAGCGCCAGCCGCACGTACTTGCGGTTGGTGGCTCGTGCGATCGACTGGCCGAGCGAGGTCTTGCCCACCCCGGGCGGCCCCACCAGGCACAGCACGGGCCCCTTGAGCTTCTTGACGCGCTTCTGCACTGCCAGGTACTCGAGGATGCGCTCCTTGACCTCGTCGAGGCCGTAGTGATCCTCGTCGAGTACCTTGTGGGCGTGCGGCAGGTCATGCTTGACCCGGGTGCGCTTCTTCCACGGCACGCCCACCATCCAGTCGAGGTAGGAGCGTACCACCGTGGCTTCCGCGGAGCTCGGCGACATCATCTTGAGCTTGCCCAGCTCTTGCAGGGCCTTCTCCCGCGCCTCCTTGGGCATGCCTGACTCTTCGATGGCAGCCTCGTACTTCTCGGCCTCGTTGGGCACGTTCTCGAGCTCGCCCATCTCCTTCTGGATGGCCTTCATCTGCTCGTTGAGATAGTACTCGCGCTGGGACTTCTCCATCTGATCCTTGACCCGCGAGCGGATGCGTTTCTCCACCTGGAGCAGGTCGATTTCCGACTCGATCAGCGCCATCAGATGCTCGATACGGTCACGCACGCGATCCATTTCCAGCAGCTGCTGCTTGTCGTGGATCTTGAGCGAGAGATGAGCGCAGATGGTATCGACCAGACGGCTCGGGTCCTCGATGCCCGAGAGCGAGTTGAGAACCTCGTTGGGCACCTTCTTGGACAGCTTGACGTACTGCTCGAACTGATTGAGCAGCACGCGCACCAGCGCCTCCTGCTCACGCTCCGTCAAGGGCTCGCTGTCGCGCAACACCGCATCCGCCATGCTGTGTCCGCCGTCGGCATGGTGGACTTCGCGCAGGTCGGCCCGCGAGACACCCTCGATCAATACCTTGACGGTGCCATCCGGCAGCTTGAGCAGCTGCATGATCTCGGCAATGGTGCCGATGGTGAAGAGGTCGTCGGTGCCGGGGTCGTCCTGGCCGGCTTCGCGCTGGGCTACCAGCAGTACGCGCTTGTCGGCAGCCATGGCGGCGTCGAGCGCCTGGATCGACTTCTCTCGGCCGACGAACAGAGGGATGACCATCTGCGGATAGACGACCACGTCGCGCAGTGGCAAAAGGGGCAGACTGAGAGTCTGATCGGCGTTCTGCTGCATCGCAGACGTTCCTCAAACAGAAATCGGTGAATACAGGGGGTGTGGGGGCAGCACACCCCCTTTGCAAGGGGGCGCGGGCGACCTGCATGAAAAAGGGGCCGCCCGAGCGACCCCTTTTCGTCACGGGCGTGACGGCAACTTCCGGACGGCCTCAGCCGTCGGTGCCGTCCACCCGCTGGTCCTGCTGAGAATAGATCAGCAGCGGCTCGCTGTCCCCGGCGATGACCGAAGCATCGATGACCACCTTGGTCACCCCCTCCATGGAGGGAATCTCGTACATGGTGTCGAGCAGAACCGACTCGAGGATGGAGCGCAAGCCACGCGCCCCGGTCTTGCGCGCCATGGCCTTGGCCGCCACCGCACGCAGCGCGTCCTCGCGGAACTCCAGCTCCACGCCCTCCATGTCGAACAGGCGGGCGTACTGCTTGACCAGGGAGTTCTTGGGCTCGGTCAGGATCTGAATCAGCGCGTCTTCGTTGAGCTCGGTGAGCGTGGCGATCACCGGCAGACGACCGACGAACTCGGGGATCAGGCCGAACTTGACCAGATCCTCCGGTTCGACGTCGGCGAGCAGGTCGCCCACGCCCTTGGTCTCGTCCTTGCTCTTCACCACCGCGCTGAAGCCGATGCCGCCCTTCTCGGCGCGGTCTCGAATGACCTTGTCGAGGCCGGCAAAGGCGCCCCCCACGATGAACAGTATGTTGCCGGTGTCCACCTGCAGGAACTCCTGCTGTGGATGCTTGCGCCCGCCCTGCGGCGGCACGGAAGCCGTGGTACCCTCGATCAGCTTCAGCAGCGCCTGCTGCACGCCCTCGCCCGACACGTCGCGGGTGATCGAGGGGTTGTCCGACTTGCGCGAGATCTTGTCGATCTCGTCGATGTAGACGATGCCGCGCTGGGCCTTCTCCACATCGTAGTCGCACTTCTGCAGCAGCTTCTGGATGATGTTCTCGACATCCTCGCCGACATAGCCCGCCTCGGTGAGGGTGGTGGCATCGGCGATGGTGAAGGGCACGTTGAGCAGACGTGCCATGGTCTCGGCCAGCAGCGTCTTGCCGCTGCCGGTAGGACCGATCAGCAGGATATTGGACTTGCCGAGCTCGACGTCGTCGCCCTTGATGCCGGCGCGCAGACGCTTGTAGTGGTTGTACACGGCCACGGACAGCACCGTCTTGGCGCGGTCCTGACCGATGACGTATTCGTCCAGGGTGCGACGAATCTCGCGGGGAACGGGCAGGCGCTCCTCATCGCTCTCGGCATCGGCATCGAGAACTTCCTCGCGAATGATGTCGTTGCACAGGTCGACACACTCGTCGCAGATATAGACGGACGGGCCTGCAATCAGCTTGCGCACCTCGTTCTGATTCTTGCCACAGAACGAGCAGTAAAGCAGCTTGCCGCCTTCGTCCTTGCCTTTGCCGTCGGCCATTCGCGTACCTCTGTCACTTCGGCGGCCCGACCGGCCGCCGCTAATCACGTATATGAAGCGTGTCTGAATTCACGCTATCAGGATGTGGGCCGCTTATCCAGTACGGCATCTATGAGACCGTACTCCGTTGCCTGAGTGCCGCTCATGAAGTTGTCACGATCGGTGTCGCGGGCAATCGTCTCGATATCCTGCCCGGTGTGATGCGCCAGGATACGGTTGAGCTTGTCACGGATGCCCAGGATCTCGCGGGTATGGATCTCGATATCGGCCGCCTGCCCCTGATAACCGCCCAGCGGCTGGTGGATCATCATGCGCGAGTGGGGCAGTGAATAACGCTTGCCTGAGGCGCCGCCAGCCAACAGCAGCGCCCCCATACTGGCTGCCTGACCGATGCAGACCGTGGAGACATCGGGCTTGATGAACTGCATGGTGTCGTAGATCGCCATCCCGGCCGTCACGGCGCCGCCCGGCGAGTTGATGTAGAGATGGATGTCCTTGTCCGGATTCTCGGACTCGAGGAACAGCAGCTGCGCCACGATCAGGTTGGCCATGTGGTCTTCCACCGGCCCCACCAGAAAGATCACCCGCTCCTTCAACAGCCTGGAGTAGATGTCGTAGGCCCGCTCGCCGCGTGCGCTCTGCTCAACCACCATCGGCACCAGGCCGCCGGCGTTCCGGGTCTCGAACTCGTTGCTCATCAGTGTGATGTCCTTGCATCCGATGAATGGAAGCGACTGCACCTGCCGGCCGCACTCTCGCGGCCGGCAGGTCGAGGGGCGTGACGCCGAATCAGCTCTTGGCCTCTTCCTCGCCTTCCTCATCTGCGCCCTCTTCGGCCTGCTCGCCCTGCTGAGCGGCTGCGAGAGCCTGCTGGTAGCTCATCTCAACGTCCTTGACGGTCGCTTGCTCCAGCAGCTTGTCGACGGCTTTCTCCTCAAGGATAGCCGACTTGACCTGGGTCTTGAGTTGATCGTTGCCCATGTAGTAGTCAACGACCTGCTGCGGATCCTGGTACTGCTCAGCGAGCTCCTCGACCTTGGCGCGAATTTCGTCGTCGCTGGCGTCGAGCTCGTTGGCCTTGATCACCTCGGCCAGCAGCAGGCCGATCTGAACGCGGCTCTTGGCCTGCTCGGAGAACAGCTCGTTGGGCAGCTGGGACACGTCGAAGTCTTCGCCCAGGCCGAACTGCTGGGCCGCCTGGCGCTTGAGCGCATCAGTTTCCTGCTGGACCAGGGACTGCGGCACCGGAATGTCGTTGGCCTTCTTCAGCGCCCCGAGCACCTGCTGCTTGACGCGATTGTCGACGGCCTGCTTGGCCTCGCGCGCCATGTTCTTCTTGACCTCTTCACGGAACTTCTCGACGTTGCCATCCTCGACGCCGAAGCGCTTGATGAACTCTTCGTCGACTTCCGGCAGGGCCTGGCCCTTCACCGCGTGCACCTTGACCTTGAAGGTGGCTTCCTGACCGGCCAGATGCTCGGCCTGGTAGTCCTCGGGGAAGGTGACCTTGATCTCCTTCTCTTCACCTGCCTTGGCGCCGACGAGCTGGTCCTCGAAGCCGGGAATGAAGTTGCCGGAGCCCAGCACCAGGTCGTGACCTTCAGCGCTGCCGCCTTCGAACGGCTCGTCGCCCAGGAAGCCCTTGAAGTCGATCTTGACCTGATCGCCCTGCTCGGCGGCACGCTCGACCTCTTCCCAGGATGCATTCTGCTTGCGCAGAGTCTCGACCATCTCCTCGAGATCGGCATCGCTGACTTCGACCTGCGGACGCTCGACCTCGGTACCTTCGATCGAGGCCAGCTCGATTTCGGGGTAGACCTCGAGGGAGGCCACGAACTCCAGGTCCTTGCCGGTCTCGTCGACCTTGGGCTCGATGCTCGGGAAGCCCGCCGGGTTGAGGTTCTGCTCGGTGATCGCACGCACATAGCGCTCACGCATCAGCTCGCCCACGACCTCGTCGCGCACGCCGCGACCGTAACGCTGACGCACCACGGCCATGGGCACCCGGCCCTTGCGGAAGCCATTGAGACGAATGTTCTTCGCCGTGTCCTTGAGGCGGGCCTCGACGGCCTCGTCGACCTCGGCGGCCGGCACCTGGAACGTGACACGGCGCTCGATCTGGGAGGTCGTTTCGACGGAAACTTGCATGAATGGTCCTCTACCACTAGGGGCGTTCTTGGGAAGCATGAATGTAAAAGAGAGATTCTAAGAATCCCGCCCTACGCTGGCAAGCATTACACCCATTGGTTGGGGCGCGACGGGCGCTTTACAAGGGCGTTTTGCAAGGCATTTCGTCCGGCACTTCATTATGCGGGCATTGTAACCCGGCCTCGGCAAGCCATGACCACCCTGTCTTTGACAACCAGGTCTTCGACAACCAGGTCTTTGACAACCAGTGCCCGGCGAGCATCCACTCAAGAGAGCGAACATGATGACAGCGCCACCAGCGGCAATGAAAGACTCGCGGCAACGAAAAAAGATAGAGGAAAGGAAAGGTACAGAAAAGTATAACAGAGGTGCAATGGGGTGGATGATGGGGATCGAACCCACGACCACCGGAGCCACAATCCGGGGCTCTACCACTGAGCTACATCCACCATTGCAGAGATGAGGCGTCACAAGAGTCGATTGGGGTGGATGATGGGGATCGAACCCACGACCACCGGAGCCACAATCCGGGGCTCTACCACTGAGCTACATCCACCATATCGACACTACTACCTACTACATCACTCGCTACTACACCACTCGAACCGGAGACCCGCCGCGGGCAACAGCATTGGCACGCCCAGCAGGACTCGAACCTGCAACCTACGGCTTAGAAGGCCGTTGCTCTATCCGGTTGAGCTATGGGCGCATTCTACGATCCATGGCGTCTGACCGCAACCCTGATTCGCCATTTCCTCAGCGTAAACAAAAGGTTGTGGTCGGGGTGGAGGGATTCGAACCCCCGACATCCTGCTCCCAAAGCAGGCGCGCTACCAGACTGCGCTACACCCCGCCGGCCTTCGCACGGCCCTCGACAGCCAACAACCAGGCCTCGTCGAGCGCTGCGTATTCTACGCGAGAATCCTTCGCGGTCAATAGCTATCTGAAGCAGCGAGGCTTTTGCGCTTTGCCTGGACGGCGCGGCATGCGAAAATCGGCCCCCTTCGAGAACTTACGGTCGGCATTGGCAGCGCCGCTCACTCATTCACCACAGGGGAGAAACGATGACCGCCCAACTCATCGACGGCAAGGCCATAGCCGCTCAGGTCCGCGAGCAAGTTGCACGCCAGGTCGAAACGCGCCGCACCGAGGGCAAGCGCATACCGGGCCTCGCCGTGGTTCTGGTGGGCGAAGACCCGGCTTCCCACGTCTACGTCAGCAACAAGCACCGCGCCTGCGAGCAGGCCGGCATTCTCTCCTTTCGGCACACTCTGCCCAGCGATACCAGCCAGCAGAGGCTCGAGCGGCTGATCGACGAGCTCAACGCCGACCCGCGCATCGACGGCATCCTGCTGCAGCTGCCTCTGCCGGCCCACCTCGACGCGCGCCCGATCCTCGAGCGTATCCTGCCGCACAAGGACGTCGATGGGTTCCACCCCTACAACCTGGGACGTCTGGCGCAGCGTTTGCCGGTACTCCGCCCCTGCACCCCCAAGGGCATCATGACCTTGCTGCAGGCCAGCGGCCTCAAGGTGCGCGGCATGGACGCCACCGTGGTCGGTGCCTCCAACATCGTCGGCCGCCCCATGGCACTGGAACTCATGCTGGCCGGCTGCACCACTACCGTGTGCCACCGCTTCACCCGCAACCTCGAAGAGCATGTGCGTCGCGCTGAGCTGCTGGTGGTAGCGGTCGGCAAGCCGGGCCTGGTCAAGGGAGAGTGGGTACGCGACGGCGCCATCGTCATCGATGTGGGCATCAACCGCGAGGAGGACGGCAGACTGGTCGGCGACGTGGAATTCACCTCGGCCGCCGAGCGCGCTGCCTGGATCACGCCGGTACCGGGTGGCGTGGGCCCGATGACCGTCGCTTCGCTGCTGGAGAACACCCTCTACGCCGCGGAGCGCCACGATGCCATGGAACAGGAATCCGCCACGCTCTGATAGAACTTGGCAGCCTGAACCTGACAACCTAGCGTCGCTCCGCTAGAATACGCCCCTCCTCAGAACATACCTACTCACGACACGGCGGCCCGGCCGCCTTAGCGGAGCAAGCGACTCGAGATGAAACGCATCGGTATCATCGGCGCCATGGCCCAGGAGGTCGACTACCTGGCTTCGCAACTGGAAGGCCGCCGTACCCGCACCCATGTGGGCTGCACCTTCCATCACGGCAAGCTGCACGGTGTCGATGTGGTCATCCTGCAGTCGGGCATCGGCAAGGTCAATGCCGCCATCGGTACTACCCTGCTGCTCGACGTCTACCAGCCCGAAGCGATCATCAACACCGGTTCGGCCGGCGGCTTCGGTGAAGGGCTGGAGATCGGCGACATCGTGGTATCCAGCGAGGTGCGACATCACGATGTGGATGCCGTGGCGTTCGGCTACGAGCATGGCCAGGTGCCGCAGATGCCCGCCGCCTACCTGCCCGATGCCCGTCTGGTCACGCTCGCCCGGGAGTGCATCGAGGAGCTGGGCGAGGTCAAGGTGGTGGAAGGCCTGATCGCTACCGGCGACGTCTTCATGGCCTGCCCGGAGCTGGTCACCAAGACCCGCACACGCTTCCCCACCATGCTGGCGGCCGAGATGGAAGCCGCCGCCATCGCTCAGACCTGCCACCTCTACGGTTGTCCGTTCGTGGTCATCCGCGCGCTGTCCGACATCCCCGGCGGCGGCGACAATCACCTCTCGTTCGAGCAGTTCCTGGAGCAAGCCGCCGCGCACTCGGCACGCATGGTGGAGCGCATGGTCCTGCGTCTGGGCAAGACCGAGCCGCAACCCGACATCGAACTCGCCGCCAGCTAGGCATCAGGCTTCGCCTGAAAAAACAGGGGAGCGGCAATGGCCGAGACCATGACCGCTCCCTGCCTGCCAACGCACCGCTCCCCAGCGCCCCCAGCAAAGCCGTCCTGCCTCAGTGGCTACACACCTTGCCCCGGCCCATCAGACGCTTGATCGCGATACGCAGCGAATCGCTGAGCGCATGAAAGACGATTTTCAAGCACATGCTGCGGTTTCTGAATCCTAGCATCAGCGCCAGCAGAAGCGAGAGATCATAGGGTGCCCGCACCTTGCGGCATACGCCCATGTACTGACCGGTATACTGCAGAGCACGCTTGCGGATATGACGCCGGCAACTGCGATAGGCGGGGTCGCGATAAAGCTCCAACAGCGACCCGAGCAGGCCATGCAGGCCCTTCACGTGCTTCATGCACTTGGCCATCGTCATGGTGGAGTTATGACGGATTCTGCGCCGGAACAATACACGATCGGTCACCACATGACGTCTGGCTGAAAAGATCAGGGGATAGAAGACCTGTTCATCCTCGTGATAGTAAGCCTTGAAGCCCAATCGATCCCCCCACAGCATGCGCTTGCTCAGATAGAGACAAGGGCTGCAGGAGCCGCCGCCATGCCGTTCGAACGCCGCCAGGAGGTCAGCCGCACTGGTGTACTCGCCTTCGAACCCGCGGCGGTAGGAGCGCACCAAACCCAGCCCTTTCGCCCCTTCGTCGAAGAACGCAGCTCCCGAAAAGAAGATGATGTCCGGGTAGTGGGTGGATGTGATGAGGGCATGCATCTGCTCGATGAAATCGGATTCCAGCAGGTCATCGGCATCGAAGAAGTAGACGTAATCGCCCGACGCACTGGCAATCCCAAGGTTTCGGGCCCTACCCTGCCCCTGGTTGACCGTCGCTATCAGCTCGACGCGATAGGGATGAGGAAATGCACGTAGACGCTCCCAGGTGTCATCCTCGCTGCCATCGTCAACGATGATGACCTCGTGGGGCGGTAACGTCTGGCTGGCCAGGCTCTCAAGCGCGGCCTCTATATAGGAGGCCACGTTGTAGGCCGGGACGATGATGCTGATGGTCGGCTCGCGCATGTCCATGACCGTCACTTGAATTCGTCGAAGGGAAAACTGGCGACCAACCGCTCCGGTTCATTCAGATACTTCGCCACCCCACCCCGTGCAGGCAACGCCGCCATGCAATCGTCGGCCTCAGCCCGCCCCCTTAGCGTCAAGACGCCGGTATCGGGAGCGTCCGTCGTACTGTAATAGTCGCGAAACTTGAACTCGCCACCGATCAGAGCATCGGAGAACCGCACCCAACGATTGGGAATTCGGTAGCAATCGGCAAGAATCAACCCATGCAGCGAGGAAGAAACGATCGCATCGCATTCGGCGAGGGCATCAATGAACGGCTCAGGCTGCTGCCCCACGTCGATCAACTTGACGTCGGGCAGACCCGCCATATAGCGGACCACGGGGTTATCCAGATCGATATAGTGAGGCACCAGCCCGACACGGTAGTGCCGATCGCAACGCACAGGCTGGTAGAACAGAGGCATGAGGAGAGCAGGATCGCCCAGTATCGCTCTTGAGACATCCGCGCCATTGGCAGCCAACAGCTGTTGGGTAAGCCGACCCCTGAGCGCCAGGAAGCGGGCATGCTCGAGAGCCTCTCGTCCTGGTAGCCACCGCGGGTCGATGACACCGCTACCCCACACCAGACTCCGACTTTTCGCCTGGTGAAGGATGCTTCCCACACCCAACAGATGCGCGCCCACGTTCGAGTGAACGCGGTAGGCATCCTTACCGGTGAGCCGCCGTACCAGGTAAGGCGTGATCGCATCTCCGACGTTCAGCCGTTTGTCGAAATATACGACCGGAATCCTCTCCCTGGCGAAGGTCAGCAGCAACGCAAACTCGAGCAGGCTGCGAAGCCCCTTGCGAACCTGCTTATGAGTCGACCTTGTCATCCTGGATCGTTCTCGACGCATACCTACGGGCACCCTGCGGCCAAGCCTCAGGCACTCAGATGGAACGTAAGTAGCGATGAGAGAGTACTCCCTGTACTCAACTCACACGATAGACTAGCCGTCACGGCTTCGCCGCAGGAATGTCATCGAACATGATACCCATCACCAAATGCAGAACGGCCGCCCGAAGGCGGCCGTCTCGCTTCCGCTCGAGCGGTCAGTCGCGCAGCTTCCACATCAGCGTTTCCCCCGCCTTGAGCGGCACGATGCGCTGACCGTTGGCATAGGGCAGCGAGTCGGGCAGCGTCCACTCCTCCCGTACCAGGGTAATAGTGTCGGCGTTGCGCGGCAGGCCGTAGAAGTCCGGCCCGAAGTGGCTGGCGAAGCCCTCCAGCCGGTCCAGAGCACCGGCCTGCTCGAAGGCAGCTGCGTAGAGCTCGATGGCCGCCGGTGCGGTATAGGCGCCGGCACATCCGCAGGCCGACTCCTTGTCGCCCTGAGCGTGGGGCGCGCTGTCGGTGCCGAGGAAGAACTTGCCGCTGCCCGAGGTGGCGGCCGCCAGCAACGCCTCGCGATGGCGCTCGCGCTTGAGGATCGGCAAGCAGTAGTAGTGCGGGCGAATGCCGCCCACGAGCATGTGGTTGCGGTTGAACAGCAGGTGGTGAGCGGTGATGGTCGCACCCACGTTGGCCGGAGCCTGAGCGACGAACTCGGCGGCATCGGCGGTGGTGATGTGCTCGAATACCACATTGAGATCCGGATGACGCTCGAGCAGCGGCTTCATCACCCGCTCGATGAACACCGCTTCGCGGTCGAAGATGTCGATCTCGGCATCGGTGACTTCGCCATGCACCAGCAGCGGCAAGCCGAGGCGTGCCATGGCGCCGATGGCGGCATCGCAGTGCGCCAGATCGGTGACGCCCGAGTCGGAGTTGGTCGTCGCTCCGGCGGGATAGAGCTTCACTGCATGCACCAGACCGCTTGCCACGGCCCGCTCGATCTCTTCCGCCGGGGTATTGTCGGTGAGGTAGAGCGTCATTAGCGGCTCGAAGGTGGAACCCGTGGGGCGAGCCGCCAGAATTCTCTCGCGATAGCCTTGCGCCTGCTCGGTGGTGGTGACCGGCGGCTTGAGATTGGGCATGATGATCGCCCGCCCCATCTGACGCGCAGTGGCGGGCACCACGGCTGCTAGCGCCTCGCCGTCGCGCAGGTGGAGATGCCAGTCATCGGGTCGGGTCAGGGTAATAGCGGTCACGGGGCGTCCTGTCGTTCAACATGAGTGTCGATGCCAGAGTATACCGGAAGGCCCGACCAAAATGGCGTACCGCTCGCGTACCACCCGCCCGCTGGAGCTATCGAGAAAATCGCTTTCGCGGCAGCAACAGACGCCGTTTTGCCGTATCATCGACGCCGTTTTTCGCCGTGAGAGTCGCCGCCAATGCCTCGGGTTCGCCACTACGCCGATATCGTCGCCATTCTGGCCGGTCTGATGTGGATCGTGTTCTTCTGGTCGATCAGTATCTCGGCGCAGATTGGGAGTGTCGAACCGACGCTTGCCGCCCTGCTCGCCCTCGGCGCCATGATTCTGGTCAGCTCCGTGCATCGACCGTTTCGGATCCACCTGAGCCGCTACCACGTGCGCAAGCGCCGCACCGAGATGTGGATGCACATCCTGGCCTTGCCCATGGCCCTGGCATTGCTTTTCGGCGTTTTCATCGAGAACATGCTCGCGCCCATGAGCGGCGAACAGAAGATGCTGCTGTTCAACGTACTCGCCACCGCCGGCTGGGTGGTCTACGTCATGACCCTGGTGATCAAGTTCGTGCACCATCTGTTCCGCCGTCGCCGCAATCGGGCCAAGCCGTAGGCGCCTGGCCCAGGACACTCAAAAGCGCTCGGCGCGAAACGGCGCCATATCCACCGCCGTCGGCTCACCTTCCATCATTTCGCTCAGTACACGCCCCGTGGCCGGTCCCATGGTGAAGCCCTGGTGCCCGTGGCCGAAGGCGAACCACAGCCCCGCATGGCGCGGTGCCGGCCCGATCACCGGCTTCATGTCCGGCAGACAAGGGCGCGCACCCTTCCACGGCTGTGCCTCCAGCCGCTCACCCAAGCCGGGGAAGAGCTCCCGCGCCTTACACTCGGCCGCGGCCAGCTGATCGTGGGAAGATGGCGCATCCAGCGGCGCCAGCTCGGCCCCGGTGGTCAGCCTGATACCGGCCCGCATGGGCGCCAGGATGTAGCCGATGTCGGCATCGGCCAGCCAATGATCGATGCGCTGCCCTTCCGCCGTACCGTAGTGCATGTGGTAGCCGCGCTTGACGAAGGTCGGCAGGTGGTAGCCGAGATCTCTCAGCCAGGAGCCTGCCCAGGGGCCCAGGGCTACCACGACATCACGGGCATCGATACCGCCCTGGTCGGTATCGAGGCGCCAGCCGGACTCCGCCTGACGCACACCCCTCACTTCCGCCTGCAGAAACTCTCCTCCCGACTGCTCGAAGCTGCGGGCATAGGCGGCCACCAGCTCACCCGGATCGGCCACGCTCCAGGAGTTGGTCCAGTGAATCGCCCCGGCCAGCCCGCCGCCGAGGCCCGGCTCCTTCAGCGCCAGACCCTGGCCATCGAGCAAATCGTGAGTCACACCGAAACGCCGGGCAGAGTCCTCGGCCTCGAGCGCCCGACGCTCGAGCTCCGTCTGGCTGCGGTGCACCTCGAGCCAGCCCTCCTTGCCGATCAGCTCCCTCGCGCCGGCGGCTTCGATCATCGGCGCATGCTCCTGGGTCGACAGCGCGATCAACGACGCGTACTCGGGGATGATGCGTGCATAGTGACGAGGCGACGAGTAGCGCCAGTAGTCGAACAGCGGCCCGGCGAACTGCAGCACCCCGCTCCAGCGATAGCGAATGTCGACCCGCCGGTTGGGCAGCGAGCTCAGCAGCTTGCTCAGCTCGCGGGGAAAGGTGTAGGGGCGAACCGCCTCGCGCTGGATCAGGCCGCCGTTGCCATAGGAGGTCTCGCGACCGGGCGGGAGACGATCCACCAGCAGCACCGAACGCCCACGACGGGCCAGGTGCCAGGCAATGGAAACACCGACCATGCCGGCTCCCAGGACGACGGTTTCACGAGACATGCCTCTCCTCCACGATGCGCTGACGCGACCGGCCCCCTGCCGGAACGAGCGCACCAGTCTACCAGTACGTCTCGGAGCATGGCGGGCCAACCTCTCGCTTGTCGGCCTGGATCAAGAAAGTCGCTATTGCGCCTTGCCTTGAACCTGCAATTTGGTGCGGATGAAGTCGGAATGGCTGACGTGAAGCAGATCGGCCAGACGCCGGATACGGTGCTCCTCGAGAGCGTTGTGATTGGCGTCGGCATTGGCCAGCACCCACATCATGCGCACCAGCTCGCGACGCTGGTCGTAGTCGTAGTGCTGCTTGATCAGGCTGACGAACTGATAGTGGTCCACGGAGTTCTCCACTTCGTCGCGAGCCATCTCCATCAATTCCTCGACCGCCGCACCGGAAAGCTGAAAATGCGATATGAGCAGCTCACGCAGCGCCGCGAGCTGGGTCTCGTCGGTGTGATAATCGGCGCGCATCACCTCGCACAGCAGCGCGGCGGTGGCACGCTCCAGGGTCGGAGCGGGGTCGTCCGAGCGCTCGGGCTCGGCCAGGGTTTGCTGGAAGAAGCGCTGAATGGTGTCGAGCATGGCGGATCCCCTGCGATGGTATCGCTTCAGACCGGCGGCAGCCTCGGGCGTTCCGTTCGAGGCTGCCGCCGCCTTCAATAGCCCATCGTGCGCGGCAGCCAGGTCGTCAGCGTCGGCAGCGCGATCAGGATGAGAATCGTCAGCAGGATCGGGATCAGGAACGGCAGGATCGAGATGACGATCTGCGCATAGCGCAGCCGGGTGATACCCACCATCAGAAACAGCACCGTGCCGAATGGCGGAGTGATGACCCCCACCGACAGGGTGATGACCATGACGATGCCGAAGTGAATCGGATCGAGCCCAGCGGCCAGGGCAGCCGGCACCACGATCGGTGTGAAGATCAGGATGCTCTCGATCACCGACATGAAGCAGCCGATCAACAGGAAGAACAGCGCGAAGGCCAGCAGCAGCAGGATCGTCGGCATGTCGATGGCGGCGACCTGACCGGCCAGCGCCTGAGGAATGCCGATGCGCACCAGGATCCAGCCGTAGAAGCTCGATACGGCGATGATCAGCAGGATCGCGGCGCTGAACATCAGCGTGCGGCGGAAAGCCTGGAACAGATCGCGCAAGGAGAGATCGCGATAGACCAGCCCGCCGAGAATGAGCGCATAGACCGAGGCCACCGCCCCCGCCTCGGTAGGCGTGAACAGCCCGGTCCAGATCCCGCCCACGATGATGGCCGGCATGAACAGCGGCAGCACGGCGCGTCTGCCGGTGCGCAGCACCTCCTTACCATCGAACGGCACCGGCGGCGGCATGGTCACGCGCTTACCCGCCCCCAGCACCACGGTCATGCCCATGAACAGCAGAGCCATGAGAATACCGGGCACCAGCCCAGCCATGAACAGCGCGCCGATACTGACGTTGGCCAGCCAGCCGTAGACTACCAGCGCGATACTCGGCGGCAGAATGGGCCCGATGACACTCGAAGCCGCAGTGATACCGGCCGAGTAGCCGAGGTCGTAGCCGCGCTCCTTCATGGCCTTGATCTCGATGCTGCCGAGGCCGGCGGCGTCGGCTACCGCGGTGCCGGACATGGTGGCGAAGATCGAGCTGGCCACCACGTTGGCATGACCCAGGCCGCCCTTGGTGAAGCCCACCAGCGCCGTGGCGAAATCGAAGATCCGCGTGGTGGTCGAGCCCGTGTTCATGATGTTGGCAGCCAGAATGAACAGCGGAATGGCCAGCAGGGTGAAATTGTTGAGCGTCTGCACCATGCGCAGCGACATCAGCTCCACCGGCAGGCCGCCGGTGCCGGTCACCGCCAGGGCGATGAAGGAGGTGATGCCGATGGCCACCACCACCGGCAAGCCGATGGCCATGAGCAGCAGCAGACCGCCGACGAAAACCATCAGTTCCTGCATCAGTTCGTCTCCCGCTCGGCCTGCAGCTCGGTCTGCCAGGCCACCGGCCCCCGCAGCGTCTGCCACAGCGCCAGCACGGCCATGCCGGCAAAGGCGATGAATATGCCGTAATAGAGGTAGCTGAAGCTGATCCCCAGCGACACGGTGCGATTGTTGGCACTGGCTACCGACATCGTCAGCGCCCCGTAAGCCGCCAGTACGAAGAATCCACACGACAGCAGCGCCACCAGGCGGTACTGCAGCGCACGCGCCACATCACCGAGACGATGGCTGAACAGATCCACCACCAGATGCTCGAAGCGCACCCAGGCAGACAGCGAGCCGAAGGCCACCGCATAGATGGCCAGTATCGAGGCGACCTCTTCGGTCCAGGGCATGCCCAGGCCGATGAAGTCCCGGGCGATGACAGCCGACACGATCAGCAGCAGCACACCGGCCAGCATCAGTACGCCGAGAAAATCACAGATCAGCGTGACGCCTTTGAGCAGATAGAAGGCAACCCGATCCAGGGCGCCCCGTGGCGGCGTTGATGAAAACGTCAAGACAGCGATCCTCCAGACGGAAAACATCAGCGGCGCCCCGAAGGCCGCCGCTGAGGGTCACTTGGCGTGCATGGCAATCAGTCGTTGCCGTTCCCGCCCGTGGCATCCTCCAGCACGCCGTCGGCCATGTCGGCCATGACGCGCTCGATGGAGGGCATGGCAGCCTCGCGAAAGGCTTCGATATCCGGCTCGACGATGGTCATGCCGGCCTTCTCGAGTTCTTCGAGGTAGTACTCGTCCAGCTCCCGCTCCACCTCGGTGCCGTGCTGCCGCGCGACATGGATGGCCTCGGTGATGAGCGCCTGATCCTCTTCATCGAGGCCGTTCCACCAGCGCGAACTGGCCACCCAGTTCCATGGGAACTGCACGTGGCTGGTGAGGATGATGTGATCCTGCACTTCCCACAGGCGGCGGGTATAGGGGGAGGACAGCGAGTTCTCGTGACCGTCCACCTGGCGGGTCTGCATGGCCAGATAGATCTCGGGTGCCGGCACGTTGACCACCTGGGCACCAATCCCCTCCCAGACCTGCAGCCAGACCGGCAGCGACGGCAGACGCAGACGGAACCCTTGCAGGTCTTCGGGGGTATGGATCGCCTTGTTGGCGGTCATGTGACGCGGGCCGCGATGCTGGGTACCGAAGTACTTGAGACCGCCCTTCTCTTCGGCGATCTCCACCAGGCGCTGGCCGGAGGGGCTCTCCATGTAGGCGTCGACCTCCTCCCAGGTGGAGAAGAGGAACGGCACGGTGATGGCGTCGTACTCCGGCGCATACTGCTGGCGCCAGTTGCCGCCGGTGATGGAGATTTGGGTCTGCCCCAGGTTGAGCAGCTCGAGGACCCCATCCTCACTGCCCAGCGAGCCGGCGAGGAAAGGCCGAACGTTGAAACGGCCCGGCGCCTGCTCTTCGAGATATTCGGCGAAACGCTCCACGGCGGCGCTTTCGGAGCCGCCCTCGCTCATGGTGTTGTTGACCTGGATTTCGATGGTGCTGGCAAGTGCGAGCGGGGCGCTCAGCATGCCGAGCGTGGCCAGCGTGGCAAGCAAGGACTTGCGCATGAGGTGCTCTCCTGATCGTTATCGTTATGTTGGTTATCGTGATGACGATGTCCTGATCTTGAAACATGCTCAGGCTGCGCTCAAATCGGCTTTGATGAAGGGAGGCTTCGTGCATCGCGATGCCTCTGGAACGCCCGCCCAGCGGCATTTTCCAGCTGCCCCGCGGATAAACTGCGACCAATGGCTAATATCATGCAGCGCCAGGCAGCATCTCAATGGAAGTATCGTTCCTGGAGCATTCACCATGCACGAAACCACGCCCATCGCTTTCATCACCGGCGCCACCTCGGGCATCGGCCGGGCCTGCGCCGAGGCCTTCGCCAATGCCGGCTGGGGGCTCGTCCTCACCGGTCGCCGGCAGGAGCGCCTGGACGCCCTGCAGCAGCGTCTCGCCCAGGTACCGGTTCACACCGCCGTGCTGGACGTCACCGACCGCGATGCCGTTCAGCAGGTCGTCGACTCGCTTCCACCGCCCTTCGAACGTCCCAGAGTGCTGCTCAACAACGCCGGCCTGGCACTGGGCAAGGGGCCGTCCCAGGAAGCCGATCTCAACGACTGGCACGCCATGATCGAGACCAACATCAAGGGCTTGGTCACGGTCACACGGCTGTTGCTGCCACGACTGGTGGCTCACGGTGCAGGAGCGAGCGTCATCAACATCGGCTCCATTGCCGCTCACACCCCTTACCCCGGCGGCCATGTCTACGGTGCATCCAAGGCCTTCGTCGAGCAGTTCAGCTACAACCTGCGCTGCGACGTCAGTGCCGCCGGCGTGCGCGTCACCGATCTGGCACCGGGCATGACCATGAGCGAATTCACCGAAGTGCGCATGAAAGGCGATCGCGATGCCGCCGACCGCTATTACGCCGGCACCCACGCCCTGCAACCCGCCGACGTGGCCGCTCAGGCGCTGCACATCGCGGAACTGCCACCCCACGTGAACATCACCCGGCTGGAAGTCACGCCGCTGTGTCAGCAGTGGTCGCCGTTCACCATACTGCGCGAGTGACTCAGGCAGACTCGCCGATGCCCTTCACCACGTAATCCCGCGCCACGCCAATGTGGTAGTCGATAGCCTCGTGGCAACGCCGCGGATCGCCGCTGGCCAGCGCATCCAGCAATTCCCAGTGGCAGGTGGCGATGGTGTCGGGTTCGGCATGGGTCTTGCCGATCAGGGCAATGCAGAGACGCAGCTCGTGAGTGATGTCGTCGAAAGCCTTGAGCAGCCGTCGATTGCCCGAGAAGTCGATCAGCATGCGATGGAAGACAAGGTCCTCCTCGATCTTGCGGCTATCGCTGTCCTGCAACGCCACCTCGCACATCAGCTCGACCTGACGGCGCAGCGCCTGTTCCTTCTGTGCATCGTAGCTTTCGACCAGGCGCGCCATCGCATGCCGCTCGAGGCAGAGGCGAAGATCGAAGACATCGATCAGCTCACTGGCATCCAGCGCCCGCACGAAGAACCCACGGCGAGGCTGGGAGACCAGCAGCCCGCGGCTCTCCAGCAGCCGCGCCGCTTCACGCACGGGGGCTCGGCTCACCCCGAGGTCGCGAGCCAACTGAACTTCCGAAAGCCGCTCACCGGGCGCATAACGCTGACTGATGATGGCCTGGGTCAGGTAGTCGGCGACCTGCTCCACCAGATTGCGCTGCTGGATGATCGCACCGCTACCGAAAGCACTCGAAGGGGTCATGCACCTGGCTCTTGTCGCTTTTGTAGCTACAGTAAGACGATTGACACGACCTGTCGACCGTCGATTGACGACTGTCGACAGTTTCAAATGTCACTGCTATGGTCAAAAGGGCTGATAGTCACTACCTATCATCAGAGGGAAGAAGCACAACAAACACCCGAGACAACAAGAAGGAATTCGATGATGAGACTGACCCCTCTGGCCGCGGCCGTTGCCGCCCTGGCCTTCACTTCTGCCTTTGCCGATGAACCCCGCTCCGGGGGCACCATCAACACCATCATCCAGCCCGAGCCACCCGGCTTGGTGCTCGGCATGATCCAGAACGACCCCACCCGCAAGGTCGCCGGCAACATCTATGAAGGGTTGCTGCGCTACACCACCGACCTGGAACCGCAACCTCAGCTGGCCGAATCCTGGGAAGTGAGCGACGACGGTCTGGTCTACACCTTCCACCTGCGCGAGGGCGTGCTGTGGCATGACGGCGAGCCCTTCACCGCCGCCGACGTGGTGTTCTCCGCCGATGAATTCCACCGCGAGCTGAACCCCAGCGCCCGCGCCGTGCTGCAGCACGTGGAAAGCATCGAGGCGGAGGACGATCACACCGTGGTCTTCACTCTCTCCGAGCCCTTCGGCCCCTTCCTGCTCTCCTTCGAGGCCGGCACCTTCACCATGGTGCCCAAGCATCTCTACGAGGGCACTGACTTCCGCGACAATGAGCACAATAGCCATCCCATCGGCACCGGCCCGTTCAAGTTCGAGAACTGGGACCGCGGCACCGTCATCGAGCTGGTACGCTTCGACGACTACTACGAGGAAGACCTGCCCTACCTGGACGGCATCAACTGGCATGTCATCCCGGATGGCGCCTCCCGCTCCGTGGCCTACGAGAACGGCACCGTCGACGTGCTGCCCAACGGCACCGTGGAGAACTTCGACATCCCGCGCCTGACCGCCATGGACAACACCTGCGTGACGGAGGAGGGCCATGAGTACTTCAGCCCCTTCGCCATGCTGTGGATGAACAACCGCGAAGGGCCCACGGCAGACAAGCGTTTCCGCCAGGCGGTGATGTATGCCATGGACCGTGAGTTCGCCCGCGACGTGCTGTGGAACGGCCTCGGCGAGGTGCCGCTCTCCTCCTTCGGCTCCAATGCGCGCTTCCGCCACGACGGCCTCGATCCCTACGACCACGATCCGGATCGCGCCCGCGAGCTGCTCGAGGAGATGGGCTACGACAACGAGGAGGTACGCCTGTTGCCGCTGCCCTACGGCGAAACCTGGACCCGCTGGGCCGAGGCCGTGCAGCAGAACCTGCGCGAAGTGGGCATCAACGTGCGCACCCAGTCCACCGACGTGGGTGGCTGGAACCAGCGCCTCTCAGAGTGGGACTACGACCTCGCCTTCACCTTCCTCTTCCAGTACGGCGATCCGGCACTGGGCATCACCCGCTCCTACCTCTCCGACAACATCGAGCGCGGTTCCCCGTGGAACAACGTCGGCGGCTACGAGAACGAGCGGGTCGACGAGCTGTTCGACGAGGCGGCCACGGCCTTCCCCGACGAGGAGCGCGAAGCCCTCTATCGCGAAGCCCAGGAGATCATCCACGAGGACGTACCGGTAGGCTGGCTGCTGGAGCTCGGCTTCCCGACCATCTACCGCTGCGACGTCCAGAACCTGGTCACCTCCGGTGTGGGGGTCAACGACGGCTTCAGGGACGCCTGGCTCGACCGCTGAGTCGACGTTCGCCCTGACGGGGCGGCGGTGTAGCCGCCCCTTACCACCGTCACGCAAGAGGCCGGTTGTATGCTCTACGCTCGACTGATCGTGATGCGGCTGCTCAAGGCCGTCGTCGTCCTGTTCCTGATCGTGATCTTCAATTTCTTCCTGATTCAGATGGCACCGGGCGACCCCGCCGCCATCCTGGCCGGCGAGGCTGGCGCCACCGACGAGGAGTTCCTGCGTCAGCTGCGTGAACGCTTCGGCCTCGATCAGCCGATCTACGTCCAGCTGTGGCGCTACGTCTCGGGTATCGCCATGCTCGATTTCGGCTGGTCGTATCGCCAGGGCATGCCGGTGCTCGACCTGATTCTCGCCCGCCTGCCGGCCACCCTGCTGCTCACCGGCACCGCCTTCGTACTGTCGCTGGCGCTGGGCATCGTGGCCGGCTCCATGGCCGCGGCCCGGGTCAAGAAGCCTTCCGGCTCCATCATCATGGCCCTGGCCCTGCTGTTCTACGCCACGCCGCTGTTCTGGGTGGCACTGATGGCAGTGGTGCTGTTCTCGGTCTTCCTCGGCTGGCTGCCGGCCTACGGCATGTACACGGTGGGCGCTGGACACACCGGCTTTGCCCTGGTGCTTGACGTGGCCAAGCATCTGATCCTGCCCGCCACCACCCTGGCGCTGTTCTTCATGGCCATCTACACCCGCATGACCCGCGCCTCGATGCTCGAGGCAAGCCAGCAGGACTACGTCAAGACTGCCCGCGCCAAGGGGCTCGCCCCGGGCGTGATCCAGCGACGCCACATCCTGCGCAACGCCCTGCTGCCGATCATCACCCTGGCCGGCCTGCAGGCGGGCCAGATGGTGGGCGGCGCCATCCTGACCGAGACGGTGTTCGCCTGGCCCGGCATCGGCCGGCTGATGTTCGAGGCGCTGCAGCAGCGCGACTACAACCTGCTGCTGGGCATCTTCTTCTTCTCCGCCGCACTGGTCATCGTCTTCAACATCATCACCGATCTGGTCTATCGCCTGGCGGATCCGCGCATCAAGGAGGCCTCATGAGCTTCTTCGCCCGCTTTGCCCAGAACCGCGGCGCTCTGGTCGGCCTGTTCATCCTGCTGGCCATCATTGCGATGGCGATGCTGGCCCCCTTCCTCTATCCCGAGTCGCCCTGGCGTATGGTGCAGCGACCCTTCCTCGCCCCCATGGAGGTGGATGGCTTCTGGCTCGGTACCGACACCATGGGCCGCGATGTGGCCGCCGGACTGATGCACGGCGCCTGGGTCTCGCTGCTGATCGGCCTGGTCTCGACCTCGGTAGCGCTGCTCATCGGTGTGCCGCTGGGCGCCATCGCCGGCTATTACGGCGGCTTGATCGACGACGCCCTGATGCGCTTCACCGAGTTCTTCCAGACCATCCCCAACTTCGCCCTGGCCATCGTGCTGGTGGCGATCATGCAGCCCAGCGTGACCTCCATCGTACTGGCCATCGCCATCGTCAGCTGGCCGCCGGTGGCACGCCTGGTGCGCGCCGAGTTCATGTCGCTGCGCCACCGCGAATACGTGGAGGCCGCTCGCCTGGTCGGCCAGACCAACCGCACCATCATCCTGCGTCAGATCCTGCCCAACACCCTGTCGCCGATCATCGTGCTGGCCTCGCTGATGGTAGCCACCGCCATCCTGCTGGAGTCGGCCCTCTCCTTCCTCGGCCTGGGTGACCCCAACGTGATGTCCTGGGGCTACATGATCGGTGCCGCCCGTACGGTGATCCGCCAGGCCTGGTGGCTGAGTTTCTTCCCCGGCCTGGCGATCCTGCTTACGGTGCTGGCGCTCAACCTGGTCGGCGAGGGGCTGGATGATGCCTTGAACCCCAAGCTCGCCCGCGAACGCTCCTAGGAGAACGACATGAACGACAACGCTCCGGTATTGAGCATTCGCGGCCTGACCCTCGCCCTGCCCAAGGGCGCCGATCGCGACTACGCGGTGGAGGAGGTCAGCTACGACGTGGCCCGCGGCGAGATCATGTGCGTGGTCGGCGAGTCCGGCTCAGGCAAGTCGATGGCGGCCAATGCGGTGATGGGCTTGTTGCCCAAGGGCGTTCGCGCCACCGCCGGTGAGGTCCTGTTCGACGGTCAGGACCTGCTGGCACTGACGGAAAAGCAGCATCGCAAACTGCGCGGACTGCGCATCGGCATGATCTTTCAGGAACCGATGACCGCACTGAACCCGCTGATGCGGGTCGGCGCCCAGATCGCCGAGGTGTTCGAAGCGCATGGCAAGTTCACTTCGAAGGAGCGCCAGCAGAGAGCACTGGCGCTGCTCGAGGAGGTCGGCATCCCCGAACCGGACAAGGCAATCCGCGCCTACCCGTTCCAGCTCTCCGGCGGGCAGCGCCAGCGGGTGATGATCGCCATGGCACTGGCGCTGGAGCCGGAGTTGCTGATCGCCGACGAGCCAACCACCGCGCTGGACGTCACCACCCAGGCGCAGATCCTGGAACTGATCCGTGACCTGCAGCAGCGCCGCGGCATGGCGGTAATGTTCATCACCCACGACTTCGGCGTGGTGGCCGAGGTGGCCACCCGTGTCTGCGTGATGCGCTACGGTCGGGTCGTCGAGCTCGGCACGGCCCAGGAGGTGCTCGAAAATCCTCGCCACGAGTATACTCGCGCCCTGCTCGAGGCGATTCCCAGCAACATCATTCCGGACGCCGTCGCTCAGGAGCGGCCCGCGCCGCTGCTGGAGGTACGCAACCTCAACAAGGTGTTCCGCTCACGCGGCGGCCTGTTCAAGCCGGCCCGCGAGGTACGCGCCCTGGACGACGTCTCCTTCACCCTGGCACCGGGTGAGACAGTCGGAATCGTCGGCGAGTCCGGTTCGGGCAAGTCGACCCTGGGCCGCTGCGTGGTGCGCCTGGAACGGCCCGACAGCGGCTCGCTGAGCCTCAGCGGAACCGATTTCTCTGCCTTGAAGGGAGACGAACTGCGCCGGGAGCGGCGCCGGGTACAGATGATCTTCCAGGATCCCTACGCCTCGCTCAATCCGCGCCACCGGGTCGGCTACGCCATCGCCCAGGGCCCCATGGCCAATGGCGTAGCGCGCCGACAGGCGATGCAGCAAGCCGAGGAGCTGCTGGAGCTGGTCGGCCTCGGCGCCGTGGCGGTGGATCGCTACCCCCACGAGTTCTCCGGTGGCCAGCGCCAGCGCATCGGTATCGCCCGTGCCCTGGCGCTCAACCCGGAGCTGATCGTGGCCGACGAGGCGGTGTCGGCACTCGACGTGTCGATCCAAGCCCAGGTGCTCGAACTGCTGGAGGAGCTCAAGCAGAAGCTGTCGCTCTCGCTGCTGTTCATCACCCATGACCTGCGGGTGGCAGCACAGATCTGCGACTCCATCATCGTCATGCAGCACGGCCGCATCGTCGAGCAAGGTACCGCCCAGGAGGTGCTCCTCAGGCCACGGGAGGCCTATACCAGGCAGCTGCTGGACGCCATACCCGGCCGTGCGCACGAAGCCGCCATGGCCTGATGCCCCGCAACGATCGAGAAGGATGAAGCAGATGCAGTCGCTGTTGGAGAGAATCGTCGCCATCGTTGGCGAGGGCAACGTGCTGACCGGCGAAGACGTCGCCCAGCGCCGGGTCGACTGGATGAGCGGGGCGAGCTGTCGCGCCGGCGCCATCGTCCGGCCGGCCAACACCGACGAGCTGGCCCAGGTGATGCGCCTGTGCCACGCCGTCGCTCAACCGGTGGTGACCCATGGCGGCCTCACCGGCCTGGTACATGGCGGCGAGGCGAGCCCGGACGAGCTTGCCATTTCGCTGGAGCGCATGACCGCCATCGAGGCGATCGACCCCATCGGCGGCAGCATGACGGTTCAGGCCGGTATCGCGCTTCAAACCGTGCAGGAGGCCGCCGCCGAGCACGACCTGCAGTTCGCACTCGACCTCGGCGCGCGGGGCTCCTGCACCATTGGCGGCAACATCGCCACCAATGCCGGCGGCGTACGGGTCATTCGCTACGGCATGATGCGCCAGCAGGTGCTGGGGCTCGAAGCGGTGCTGGCCGACGGCAGCGTGGTCAGCTCGATGAATCGCATGCTGAAGAACAACGCCGGCTACGACCTCAAGCAGCTGTTCATCGGCAGCGAGGGCACCTTGGGTATCGTCACCCGCTCCGTGCTACGGCTGCAGCCGAGAATGACCAGCGAGCGTACCGCGCTGGTGGCCTGCCCCGACTTCGAGGGCGTGACCGGTCTGCTCAGGCACCTGGGGCGCGCCCTGGGCGGCAGCCTGAGCACTTTCGAGGTGATGTGGCGCAACCACTACGCGCTGCTCACCGAGGAGAGCGGCCGCAACACGCCGCCCCTGCCGGCACGCTGGCCCTTCTATGCCATCGTCGAGTCGCTGGGCAGCGACGACGCGGCCAATATCGCGCAGTTCAGCGCGGCACTGGAGTCGGCCCTCGAAGCCGGCCTGATCGAGGACGCCGTGCTCGCCCAATCCGACGCCCAGCGCCAGGGCATCTGGGATATCCGCGAGGACATCGAGGGGCTGATCGACCACCTCTCCCCGCTGTTCACCTTCGACGTCAGCCTGCCCATTCCCGACATGGCCGACTACGCCGATACGCTCGAGCGCAGGATCAGCGAACGCTGGCCCAAGGGGCGCATGGTGATATTCGGCCATCTCGGCGACGGCAACCTGCACGTGTCGGTGGGGGCCGGCAGCGGCGATCCCCAGACCCGCCGCGAGGTGGAGCAGATCGTCTACGGCCCGCTGGCCGAGCTGGGCGGCTCGATCTCCGCCGAGCACGGTATCGGTCTGGAGAAACGCGACTACCTGCCGCTCTCCCGCAACCCCGGTGAGATTGCCCTGATGCGCACGCTGAAGCAGGCGCTGGACCCGAAGGGATTGCTCAATCGTCACAAGATCCTGGCACCCGAGGAGTGAGCGGGTCATGCCCTCTCAGCCCAGTCAGCAGGCAAGCGTGCCGCTGCACCACACCGGTACGACCCTGCTGTTGATCCTGGCCATCGGTCTGTTCTGGGGCGGCAACTGGCCGGCCGTGCGCTTCAGCCTGATGGACATCCCGCCCTTCACTCTGCGCGCCATCGGCTTCGTCACCGGCGCCGTGATGCTGCTGGGCTGGGCATGGCTGAAAGGCTGGCCGCTGGCCATCGCGCCAGGCGAGCGACTGTGGCTGGCCGTGACCGGCGGCTTCACCATCCTGGGATTCAACGTCGGGACTGCCTTCGGTCAGCTGCACATGCCCACGTCCCAGGCGGCCATCATTGCCTTCACCATGCCGTGCTGGGCCCTGCTGCTGGCTATCGGCCTGCTCGGCGAGCGGGTATCGCCGCGCCAATGGCTGGGACTCGGGCTTGGCCAGACCGGACTGCTGGTACTGCTCGGACCGGCTGCCTGGCACGCCGGCCTGGCAGGCCTTGCCGGGCCGGCATTCGTGCTGGGCGCCGCGCTGTCGTGGGCACTCGGCACCGTGCTGACCAAGCGCCGCGGCACCTGGCAGGGCCATGCAGTGGTCATCACCGGCTGGCAATTCGCTCTCTGCGCCCTACCCATGATCGTGCTGGCGTCGCTGTTCGAGTCACCGGGCACGCCGGCCGCCTGGCAGGTTTCGACTTGGTTCGGACTGGGCTACCACTTGGTCTTCGCCATTTGCCTGGCCCAGATGCTGTGGTTTCGCAACGTCAACCGTCTCAGCGTGGCGCAGTCCACCATCAGCACGTTGCTCATCCCGGTGGTCGGCGTCCTCAGTGCCGTGATGCTGCTCGGCGAGGCACTCACACCGAGGCTTCTGGTGGCGCTTGGCCTGATACTTGCGGCCGTAGCCAGTGTCATGACCCCACGCTGGCCCGCGACTTGAGCCAGCCCCAGGCTTCTGCAACGATCTTTCGTCAACGCGTATATGGAGTGCAGCATGCCCCGCTTTCCCGATCACCTCAAAGGCTCCGGCCCCAGCAACCCCTTTCCCGGCATCAAGGTGCTGGAACGGCGTATTGGCCGCGAGATCCCCCACCGCCTGGGCTCCAACGAGGGCCTCGACATGCCCCATCGGGCGCTGCGCGAACGCTTCGGCGATGCCATGACGGAGCATGTTTACTGCTACGGCGACGCGGAAGCGCTGGGCGTACGCCAGCGGCTCGCCTCGCTCTACGGGCTGCCGCTGGAACACACCCTGGTCGATGCCGGCGCCGACAGTCTGATCGCCCTGGCCCTGCGCACCGTAGCGGAACCCGGTTGCCCGGTGGTCAGCGCCAGCGGTACCTACCCCACCTTCGGCTATTTCGCTCGCGGACAGAACTGTCATCTGGTGGAGCGGCCCTATCGCGAGGCGCCCGGCCTGCTCACCCCCGACCTCGAGGCGCTGCTGGCTGCGGCCCATGAGCACCGGGCCCGACTGGTCTACGTCGCCAACCCGGACAACCCCAGCGGGCATCTGCACGGCGACGACGAGATCCGCCGCCTGCGCGCTGAGCTGCCCGAGGATTGCTGGCTGCTGCTCGACGAGGCCTACCACGACTTCCGCGACGATGCCGACTCGCCGTTCAGCCGCGAAGCACTGCCCGGCGTGATCCGTCTGCGTACGCTGTCCAAGGCCCACGGGCTTGCCGGAATGCGCATCGGCTACGCCATCGCCGAGCCGGAAACCCTGGCAATGATGATGAAAGTGCGGATCCACTATGCGGTATCCAGCCTCACCCAGGTCATCGCCGAAACCGTGCTCGACCGCCACGCCGAAGTGGAGGCGCACATTCGTGAAGTGAAGGCGCGCCGGGAACGCCTCGCCCAGCATTTTCACCAACTGGGCGCCGAGGTGCTGCCGAGCGCCACCAACTTCATCGCCCTGCGCTTCTCGAGTGCGGAACTGGCCGGACGGCTGAACCAGGAGCTGCTCGAGGCCGGCCGCCTGATCGCCCGCCCCGCGCACCCGGACCTCGGCCACGTGCTGCGTATCACCGCCGTCGAGGATGCCCTGGTACCGGGTCGCTTCGACATTCTGGAGCGGGCGCTGGCGTCGGGTGCATGACGCCGGCCCGCCCAGCGGCGCTCATAAGCCCAGCGACACTCATAAGCCCAGCGGCGCTCAAAAGCCCAACCATGGCGCCGGCCAGCGCAGCTGCAGCACCTTGCCCAGACCCCACAGCAGGATGACGATACCGGCGGCAAGCCCCAGGCTAGGCAGCCAGGGGCTGCGAAACTGAAGCTTGAGCAAGGCCAGCACGAACAGCCCGGCTGCCGGCAAAGCACCGATGCCAAGAAACAGCACCACGAAGGCGAGCATCCAGGCGAAGAACAGCAGCCCCTTGGCGAAGAACAGCGGGCTGTCGTCCTCGTCGCCCAGGTCGGTGTAATCGCTGGCCTCCCGCGCCCCCCGCCGCAGCCACTGTCGCCCCAGCTCCAGCAGCGCCAGCAGGATGCCCAGCGCGGCCACCACGGTGGGAAACAGCCTCGCTCCGAGCGAGAACGACTGGCTGATCGTCAGCACGGCCACCAACCCCACCAGCACGAAAAGCACGAATGGCGTCTGCAGATGGCGGGTGAAGATGCCGATCAAGCGGGCTTTCATGGGCGGCTCTCCTTGTCGATCTCGGGTCTCTCGGCTGCCTGTATCGCCTCGGCCCGCTGGCTGGTGTTGCGCTTGAGCCTGACGCTGGCCACTATCAGCGCCACCGCCAGCGCGCCGATCGTCAGCACGCCGGGACGCGTCAGCCATTCCCAGTCGTAGAGGTTGTAGGACATCCACAGATAGCGCTCGGCCAGGCCGCTGAGAATGAAGCCGATCAGCAGCGGCGGACGTGGCATGCCGCTGCGCTTCATCAACCAGCCCAGCAGCCCGAAGCCGAGCAGGAAGGCCAGGTCGGCCCAGTGTCGGGTCTCCTGCCAGGCGCCAACGATCACGATGACGATGATGACCGGGGCAATGTAATGAAACGGCACGAAGGTCAGCCGTGCGATGGGCCGCGACAGCAACAGGCAGATGAAGGTACCGAAGACGTTGGCCAGCGCCAGCGACCAGATGATGACGAACACCAGGTCGAGATCGCGGGTCAGCATCTGCGGGCCGGGCTGAACGCCGAAGATCATCAGCGCCCCCAGCAGCATCGCCATGGCCGAGGAGCCCGGTACGCCGAACAGCAGGGTCGGCATCAGCACACCGCCTTCCTTGGCGTTGTTGGCACTCTCGGGGGCGATCACGCCGCGCACGTCGCCCTTGCCGAAACGACTGCGATCCTTGCTGGTCTGGGCCACGATGCCGTAGTTGACCCAATCGATGATCGATGAACCCATGCCGGGAATGGCACCGATAACCACGCCGATCACGCTATGACGAATCACCAGCCACTTGTGCCTCAGCGTGTCGCGTACCCCATCCATCCAGCCGTGGCCGAGGCCGCGAGCCCGCTCGGCAATGGCACCGCCACGGGCCAGCAGGTCAACGATCTCCGGCAGCGCGAACAGCCCCAGCGCCACGATGACCAGCGACAGTCCGTCGTAGAGGTAGAGAAAGTCCCCCGCGAAGCGATATTCCGCCGCCACCGGCGCGCCGCCGACGGTGCCGATGGCCAGCCCCGCGACTGCCGCCAGCATGCCCTTGAGCGGTCGATTGCCCGACAGCACCCCTATGATGGAGAGCCCCAGCAGGGTCAGCATGAACAGCTCGGGTGAGCCGAAGGCGAGAATCAGCGGGCGCGCGAAGGGCACCACGGCGGAGAGCGCCAGCGCCCCGATCAGGCCGCCGATCAGCGACGCCGTGAAGGCCGCCCCCAGCGCCCTGGCGGCCTCGCCTCGGCGGGCCATCGGATAGCCGTCCATGATGGTGGCCTGAGAGCCGGAAGAGCCGGGAATGCCCATCAGCACCGAGGGAAACGTATCGGCGCTGGGCACCGCCGCCGCAATACCGATGAGCAGGGCCACCCCGGCGTAGGCATCCATGCCGAACAGGAACGGCAGTACCAGCGCCATCCCCATCAGCCCACCCAGTCCGGGCAGAATTCCCACGGCAATACCGATCGCCACCCCGGAAAAGAGCATCAACAGGCGAAAGGGGTCGAGCAGAATCCAGAACGCATTGACGAACGCATCCAGCATGAGCACCTCATGTCAAAGCCCGTGCACGCGACGAGCCGCCCGAAACCCCGGGCGGCTCGTCGCATGCAGGCATCTCAGTTGAACTCGGTGCCGAAGCGCTCGTTCAGCATGTCGCGCAGGTAGTCGAGAACTTCCGGTGAGGCGGCATCCATCGAAGCCTTGATCTGCCCCAGGTCGTCACCCCACATGATCTCGTAGCCCTCGAGGATGTTGGCACTGGCCTCCTGGAACTCCGGGTCGTTGACCATGGCCTCGACCCCCGCCTGCAGGGCCGCCATCGCCTCGTCGGGGATATCGCCATGTACCCAGACGGTACCGCGGGTGTTCTGCACCAGCGGCACGGTGACCTTGAAGGCCTCCCAGATGGTGCCGGAAGGCATCTCGCCGTGGATTTGCTCGTAGAGCTCAGGGGCGGTGATCATGTCCGGTACGGCAGGGTCGCGCTGCGGATTGCCCTCGCCATCGATGAAGCCGATGGCGTAGAGCGGCATGGCCATCCCCTCGTCCACCAGCGGCTGTACGCTGTTGAGATAGGCCGGCGTGCTCTGAGTGTTGATCATCAGTTCGCCACGCTCGAAGGCAATGCGCGTATCGCCGCGGCCGCCGTAGCCGGGTACCGCGCGGTAATTCAGCTCGAACATCTCCAGCGCTACCAGCGACTCGAGCAGACCCACGGGATCGGTGATGCCCTTGGTCAGCCGGCCTTGCGCCTCGAGCAGGTCGGCCGGGTCGTCGATGCCTGCCTGGGTGGAGATGGCCGTCACGTGCCCCATGGGCGCGGCTACCACCGGCTCCAGCGCGTCGAGGTCGAGCCTGAGCCCCTGTAAGCCGAGGAAGGCGCGCAGGTTCAGGTGGCCCGAGGCGGTCATCAGAGTGAGACCGTCATGGTCGACCCGCTCGGCGAATTCGTTACTGCCCAGCAGACCGCCGGCACCGGTGACGTTCTCGGATACGATGGTGGGGCTGCCGGGGATATGACGGCCCAGATGCTGACTGATCAGCCGGCCGAAGGTATCCGTCCCGCCACCCGGCGAGAAAGGAATGATCATGCGAATGGTCTGACCGGCGTAGTAGTCGTCGGCGTGGGCGGCAGGAAGCATGACGCTGGCGCCAAGGACCAGGCCGGTCGCGATGGCGGCGATCTTGTTATAGGTTGTGCGGGGCATGGGTAGCTCCAAGGTCGAAACGGAACGGAAGGCGTTACTCACCCAAACCACTATAGACAGTGTTCCCCGTCACGACCTCGTGACATCGAGCTCAATCGGCCCGGCGCTCGATCCTGAGCCCATGCCGCTTGAGCTTGCGCACCACGCTGGGCTGGCTGATCCCCAGCCGCTCGGCGATGGCATAGGTGCTGGAGAGCGACCGACACAGCGACTGGAGCACTTCGCGTTCGACCCGGGCCAGGTAAGCGGAGAGTCCTTCGTTCTCGGTCAGCTCGGCCGGCTGCGTCGTCTCTGCGTGTGAAGACGTCGGCGTCACGGATGAAACGTAGCCCCGTGTCGGCGAATGGATCGAATCGTCCGGGCTCGACAGCCAGGCGCGCTCAAGCCAGTTTTCCAGCTCTCTGACGTTGCCCGGCCAGTCGCCCCCCATCAGCTCCGGCCACACGCTGCCGTGCAGCAGCTTACGCTGGCCATAGCGCTGATTGAGGCGTTCGAGACATGCCTCGGCCAGCGCCGGGATGTCTTCGCGGCGCTCACGCAGCGGCGGGATGGTGACCGGAATGACGTTGACGCGATAGTAGAGGTCGAGGCGAAAGCCACCGCTTTCCACGCGCCTGGCCAGATCCTGATTGGTCGCCACCACCAGACGAAAATCGACCCGCCGCGGCCGGGTATCGCCCAGGCGCAGCACGCTGCCGTCCTGGATCACCTTGAGCAGCTTGGTCTGCATGGGCAGCGGCAGCTCGCCGATTTCGTCGAGGAACAGGGTACCGCCCTCGGCCTGCTCCAACAGCCCCGCCTTGCCCTGGCGCGCCGCCCCGCTGAAGGCGCCGGGCTGATAGCCGAACATCTCCGACTCGAACAGGTTCTCGGGAATCGCCCCGCAGTTGACCTCGATGAACGGCCCCTGCCGCCGCCGGCTCCAGCGATGCAGCTGCTTGGCAAAGGCGCTCTTGCCGACCCCCGATTCGCCGAGCAGCAGCACCGTGGCATCCGAAGGCGCCACGCGCTTGAGCAGCAGCGCCAGCTCCCGCATCACGTCGCTGCGCACCTCCAGGCTGCCCATCGCCTCGTCCAGTTGGCCATCCTCGTGACCAGCACCGGCCCCACTGCGCTTGAGGTGTTCGCTGAAACGCTTCTGCAGTAGCGCATATTCGTCCTGCAGCAGCTGCAGATCGGTCAGGTCCCGGGAGCGGCTGACGATGCGCTCGAGCCTGCCATCGACATGCACCGGGTGCGCCTCGGCGATCACTCGCCGGCCGGTTCCCGTCACCTGCATCAGCTGTACCGGCCTGCCGGTGCGGATCACCTCCAGGCTGATGGAGGGCCGGAGTACGCCCTGCGCCTCCAGCTGCTGCACCGTGCTGCCGACCAGTTGCTCCCGCGGCAGGCCGTAAACCGCCGCCGCGCCAGGGCTGACGTCGAGTACCCGCCCGTCGCCGTCGACGATGAAGAAGTGGTCGTTGGCCGTCTCGACGATGGTACTCACCACCGCGCGGTCGATGTCGCTCATCAGGATACCCAGCCGATGCATGAATGAATCAAGGATGCATTATTGCATCACCGCAGCGCCACTGACGATTCGAATTTGCATCACATGCCCTGACAGGCCCCGTGACAGCGCGAGCTCCGGCTGGCACGAAACCTGCTAGACCTGATGAGTGAGGGATGACACTTCCAACCATCAGGAGCCCAGCATGGCCGATTTCAACCAGCCGCTTGGCGGCAACGAGATGCCCCGCTTCGGCGGCCCCGCCACCATGATGCGCCTGCCCACCCAGCCCAGTGCCGCAGGGCTGGACGTCGCCTTCATCGGCGTACCGCTGGACATCGCCACCTCGAATCGCCCCGGCACGCGTTTGGGGCCGCGCCAGATCCGCGACGAGTCGCGCATGCTGCGTCCCTACAACATGGCCACCCGTGCCGCGCCCTTCGACAGCCTGCAGGTGGCCGACATCGGCGACGTGCCGATCAACACCTTTCACCTGCCCAAGACCGTGGACATCATCAGCGCCTTCTATGACGAGGTGCTCTCCCACGGCTGCATCCCGCTGACCCTGGGCGGCGATCATCTCATCACCCTGCCGATCCTGCGCGCCATCGCCAAGAAGCACGGCCCGGTGGGGCTGATCCACATCGACGCCCACGCCGACGTCAACGAGCACATGTTCGGCGAGCCCATCGCCCACGGCACGCCGTTTCGCCGCGCCCAGGAAGAGGGCCTGCTGGCCCACGGCAAGGTGGTGCAGATCGGCCTGCGCGGCACCGGCTACGCCGCCGAGGACTTCGACTGGTGTCGCCAGCAGGGCTTCCGCGTGGTCACCGCCGAAGAGTGCTGGTACCGCTCGCTGGCGCCGCTGATGGAAGAGGTTCGCAGGCAGATGGGCGATACCCCGGTCTACGTCACTTTCGACATCGACGGCCTCGACCCTTCGGTCGCCCCCGGCACCGGCACCGTCGAGATGGGCGGCCTGACCTCGGCCCAGGGGCTGGAGATCGTGCGCGGCGCGACCGGACTCAACATCGTCGGTGGCGATCTGGTCGAGGTCTCACCGCCCTACGACCCCAGCGGCAACACGGCGCTGATGGGCGCCACCCTGCTCTACGAAATGCTGTGCGTACTGCCCGGCGTGAAGCGTCGCGACTGATACAAGAGCGTCGAGACTGACCCAACAACGACCGACGCCTACAACGACAACCCACACAACGACAAACATAGGGATACCCGTATGTCCTCTACCGACACGACACACCGAACCCGCACCGAGGAAACCCCCTTCGAGCGCAACAATCTGCTCAAATTCCTGATTCCCTCAGCGCTTGGGGTCGGTCTGTTTCTGATCCCCTTCCAGATCGGCGACACCATCAACATCGGCATGGGCTTCATGGCGGACGGCCTCAAGGCGCTGCTCGACGGCGCCCTGCCGGCCATTGCCGTCATCGTGCTGGTGCTCTCCGTGCTGGCCACCACCTGGATCAAGCTCACCCATCCACGCTGGGCCGAGAAAGGTGTGATGCGCGATATGTTCCATGTCGGCCCGGTGTGGTTCGGCATGCGCATCCTGGGGGCGGCCTTCGCCCTGATGACGTTCTTCCAGTTCGGGCCGGAGTTCGTCACTGCCTCGTTCACCGGCGGCGTGATGCTCAACGACCTGGCGCCGGTGCTGCTGACCTTCTTCTTCTTCGCCGCCCTGCTGCTGCCGTTCCTGGTCGAATTCGGTTTCATGGAGTTCATCGGCAGCCTGGTACGCAAGCCGTTCCGGGTGATCTTCAACCTGCCCGGCCGCAGTGCCATTGATGCCACCGCCTCGTGGATGGGCTCCGGCACCGTGGGCGTGCTGATCACCACCCAGCAGTACGAGAAGGGTTTCTACAACCGCCGTGAAGCCTCGGTGATCGCCACCAACTTCTCCATCGTCTCGATCGCCTTCAGCCTGCTGATCACCAGCTTCGTCGACCTCAACCACATGTTCATCCAGTTCTACTTCACCGTGGTGGTGGCCGGCCTGATCGCGGCGGTGATCGTGCCGCGCCTGCCGCCGCTGTCGCGCAAGCCCGATACCTACTACGAGCCGGTGGGCTGCCAGCTGGCCGAGAAGCGCACCGAGGAGATGGGCCTGCTGCGCTACAGCCTGACCCAGGCGGTGCGCCGCGCCGAGCGCGCTCCGGGCCCCAGAGAACTCGCCCGCAACGCACTGTTCAACGTCGCCGACATCTTCCTCGCCCTGCTGCCGCTGGTATTCGCCATCGGCACCGTGGCGCTGATACTGGCCGAGTTCACCCCGCTGTTCACCTGGCTCTCCTACCCCATGGTGCCGGTACTCGAGCTGCTGCGCATTCCCGAGGCCCAGGCGGCGGCCCCGGCCACCCTGGTGGGCTTCGCCGACATGTTCCTGCCGGCGGTGCTGGCAACCAACATCGAGAGCGAACTGACCCGCTTCGTGATCGCCTGCCTGTCGCTGACGCAGCTCATCTACATGTCGGAGATCGGCGCCCTGATCCTCAAGTCGAAGATTCCGCTCAAGCTGTGGGAGCTGATCGTGATCTTCCTGCTGCGCACGGCCATCACGCTGCCGATCATCGCCTTCATGGCCCACACCTTCTTCTTCTGAGGTTCGCGATGACCCGACAAACGATGACCTGTGCCCAACTGCTGCTGACGCTGCTACGCGAACGCTACGCTGTCGATACCGTGTTCGGCATCCCCGGTGTGCATACCGTGGCGCTCTACCGCGGCCTCGAGGGCAGCGGCATGCGTCATGTCACGCCGCGTCACGAGCAGGGTGCCGGCTTCATGGCCGACGGCTATGCCCGCGCCACCGGCAGGCCCGGCGTATGCCTGATTATCACCGGCCCCGGCATGACCAACATCGCCACCGCCATGGGCCAGGCCCTGGCCGACTCCATCCCGATGCTGGTGATCTCCAGCGTCAGCCGCCGCGACACCCTGGGCCGCGGCCAGGGCAGGCTGCACGAGCTGCCGAGCCAACAGCAGCTGATGGCGGGGGTGTCGCGCTTCAGCCATACCCTGCTCGACCCGAGCGCCCTGCCGGAGGTGCTGGCCCGGGCCTTCGCCGTGTTCGAGGGCCAGCGGCCTGGGCCGGTGCATCTCGAGATTCCCATCGATCTGTTCGATGCTCCAGTGGCATTGGCGGAACTGCCGCCACCGGCGCGCCTGTTCCGCCCGGCACCGGACCCCGAAGGGCTGGCCCTGGCCGCCGACTGGCTGCGCGCAGCGAAACGCCCGCTGGTGCTGCTGGGCGGCGGCTGTGTCGATGACCCCGCTGCTGCCAGAGCCCTGGTCGAGCGCCTCGATGCGCCCACGGCGACCACCATCAACGCCAAGGGCGTGCTGGGTCGCGCCCACCCTCTCGACCTGGGCGCCAATGCGGCGCTGCCCGCCGTGCGCGAGCTGGCCCGTGAAGCCGACGTGATTCTCGCCGTCGGTACCGAGCTGGGCGAGACCGACTACGACGTGGTGTTCGACGACGGCTTCGAACTGCGCGGTCGGCTGATCCGCATCGACCTCGATGCCCAGCAACTGGTGCGCAACCAGCAGGTCTCGCTGGGCCTGGTGGCCGATGCCGGGCGCACGCTGGCGCTGCTGGCGGAGAACTTCCCTGAGCCGCTGTCACGCGGCGGCACCCAGCGCACTGCGGACGCCCTGGCCGCGCTCGATCTGAACAACGATCCGGCCCTCGCTCCCTTCGTGCCGCTCTACGCCACGCTGCAGGAGGTTCTGCCCCAGGCACTCCTGGTCGGCGACTCCACCGCACCGGTCTATGCCGGCAATCACCTGGTCTCGCAACCCGCGCCACGGCGCTTCTTCAACGCCTCCACTGGCTACGGCACCCTGGGCTACGGCCTGCCGGCCGCGCTGGGTGCCCAGCTTGGGCAGCCGACGCTTCCCGTGGTGGCCCTGGTCGGCGACGGCGGCGTGATGTTCACCCTCAGCGAACTTGCTACCGCCGTGGAAGAGTGCCTACCGGTCGTGATCGTACTGTGGCACAACCAGGGCTACGAGGAGATCCGTCGCTACATGGACGCCCAGGGCGTCACGCGTTGCGGCGTCGACATCCAGGCGCCGGATTTTCAGGTGGTCGCCGCCGGCTTCGGCTGCCAGGCGGTGCGGGTGGGCGATCCGGCCGGCCTGGCCCAGGCACTCGCTTCGCGACCGCTCGACGCGCCCCTGCTTGTCGAAGTGAATGCCGACGCCTGGCAGCAGGCTGCGACCTCGACTGACGATCTCCACTGACGATCTCCACTGACAGAGAGAAGCGCCATGCAACAGCTGGATCAACAGTTCATCGACAACCGCTGGACGCCCTCCCGTGGCGAGCGCTGCCTGCCGGTGATGGATCCCTATCGCGAGGTGGTCATCGCCGAAGTCAGCGCCGGCCATCCGGACGATGTAGACGATGCCGTGGCCGCGGCGCAGCGTGCCCTGCCGGCCTGGCGCGCGCTCAGCGGTGCCGAGCGAGCCGACTATCTGGAACGCTTCGCCGATGCCCTGGCTCGCCGTCGCGACGAGCTGGTACGACTCTCCTCGTCCAACAACGGCAAGGTGCTAGCCGAGGCCGGCATCGACCTCGACGACGCCATCGCCTGCTATCGCTACTACGCCGGTCAGGCACGGGAGCTCGACCAACGCCAGGGCCGGCTGGTGGAGCTCGAAATGGCAGGCGTCGAGGCGCGCTGTTACCACGATCCGGTAGGCGTGGTGGGGCTGATCACGCCGTGGAACTTTCCTCTGGTGACCAGCGCCTGGAAGCTCGCTCCGGCGCTTGCCGCGGGCTGTACCGCGGTGCTCAAGCCGTCCGAGGTGACCCCGCTGCCCGAACGTGCGCTGGCGGAGATCGCCCTGGAGATCGGGCTACCGACCGGCGTGCTCAATCTGCTGTTTGGGGATGGCGTCGGGATCGGCGCACCGCTGGCCGCTCACCCAGGCATCGACAAGGTCTCCTTCACCGGCAGCAATCGGGTCGGCGAAGCGGTGATGCACGCCGCCGCCGAACGCACCGCCGACGTCTCACTGGAGCTAGGTGGCAAATCCCCGATCCTGGTGATGGAGGACGCCGATCCCGAGCAGGCCGCCGACTGGGTCATGGCCGGCATCTACTTCAATGCCGGCCAGATCTGCTCGGCCACCTCGCGCCTGCTGGTTCACGAAGCCATCGCCGAACCGCTCTATGCCGCGCTTGCCTCACGTATCGACGCACTGACGCTGGGCGATCCCCAGACCGAGGGCACCGACATGGGGCCGCTGACCAGCGCCCGCCAGCGCGAGAACGTGCTGGCCTATCTCGCCGTCGCCGAACGGGAGGGGCTCCGGGCAGTACGCGACGCCAGCCACCGGCAGCTACCCGCCAAAGGATATTTCGTCGCCCCGACGCTGCTGCGTGACGTACCGACCACGAGCCGCCTGTGGCAGGAGGAGATCTTCGGCCCGGTGCTATGCGCCCGCAGCGTGGCCAGCGAAGCGGAGGCAATCGAACTGGCCAATGCCAGCGACTTCGGTCTGGCGGCAACCGTGGTGTGCGCCGACCGGCAGCGGGCCGTGCGCATCGGCAGGCAACTTCAGGCTGGCAGTGTATGGCTCAACGGTGAACAGCTGGTACTGCCCGAAACCGGCTGGGGCGGCTTCAAGCGCAGCGGCATCGGCCGCGAGCTGGGACCCTGGGGGCTTTCAGCCTATCTGGCGGTGAAGCATCTCGTTGGTCCGATATGAAGCGCATGAGCGATCTTTCCACGCTGACATGACGTAAAATCGGGGCCGATGCCAGGTATCAAGGAGGAGACCATGATCCGCATTCGCCCTTATCAGTCCGGCGACTGGGCCGCCATGTGGGACTTCATCGCTCCGGTGCTCCACGCCGGCGACACCTATGCCGTGCCGAGTCGGATCAGCGAGCCCGACGCCTACCGCATGTGGGTGGAGTTGCCGCGTGCGGTTCGAGTGGCCGAAGACAGTGCCGGCAACCTGCTCGGCACCTATTATCTCAAGCCCAACCAACCCGGCCCCGGCGACCACGTGTGCAACTGCGGCTATCTTGTGGCCGAGCACGCCCGGGGTCAGGGTATCGCCAACAAGCTGTGCGAGGATTCCCTGCGGGTGGCGCGTGAGTTGGGCTTCACCGCCATGCAGTTCAACATGGTGGTATCGACCAACGAGATCGCCATTCGCCAATGGCAGAAACACGGCTTCGAGATCGTCGGTACCCTGCCCTGCGCCTTTCGCCACCCCACCCAGGGGCTGATCGACGCCTACGTCATGTACCGTCTGCTGTGAACTGCCTCGAAATGCAGGCGCGGACCGGTCCGCGCCCTCGCCCCAACCTTGACGACAACTCTGTTACGCAATGTCAGCGTTACGATTGACCCTGTCGAGTTGGCTGGGGCATGCTCCTGAGCGGATCGAACCGACAAAGGAAAATTAAAAAATGAAGATCTTTGCACGCAGCACGCTGGCACTCGGCATCTCTCTTGCGCTGGTTTCCACCGCCCAGGCCTCCGAATTCGCCGACATGGATCCCGTCACCCTGCGTCTGGCCCACGTGGTCAACGAGCAGGATGGTTTCCACATTGCCGCGGTGAAGTTCCAGGAGCTGGTCGCCGAGCGCACCGAAGGCGCCGTTTCCGTCGACATCTACCCCAATGCCTCGCTGGGCGACGAGCGCACCCTGCTCGAGGGCATGCAGATCGGCACCGTCGACATGGGCGTGATCACCAACGGCCCGGTAGCCAACTTCGTCGAGGAGATGGCGGTCTTCGAACTGCCCTTCCTGTTCCCCTCGCCGGAAGCCGCCTACGAAGTGCTCGACGGCCCCATCGGCCAGGAGCTGCTCGACAAACTGGCCGAGGTCAACCTCAAGGGCCTGGCCTATGCCGAACGCGGCTTCCGCAACCTGACCAACAGCGAACGCCCGGTCCGCTCGCCAGAAGACCTCAACGGCCTGCGCATCCGTGTGATGGAAAACCCCGTCTACACCGACACCTTCCGTGAACTCGGCGCCAATGCCATTCCCATGGCCTGGACCGAAGCCCTCACGGCCATGCAGCAGGGCACCATCGACGGCCAGGAGAATCCGGTCAACGTCATTCACTCGTTCAAGCTGCAAGAAACCCAGGACCACATGACGCTGTCGCGCCACACCTACGCGCCTGCCATCTTCGTCATGGGCATGCCGGCCTGGAATCAGCTGCCCGAAGCCGCCCAGGAAGTGCTGGTACAAGCCGCCCAGGAGGCTGCCGAGCATGAGCGCCGTGTGAATGCCGAGATGGAAGCCGGCCAGCTCGACGAACTGCGTGCCGCCGGCATGCAGATCATCGACGATGCCGATCTCGAGGCGTTCCAGGCTGCCGTGCGTCCGGTCTACGAGAAGTACGGCGATCAGTTCGGCGACTACCTGCCGCGCATCCTGGAGGCACTGGAATAAGTGAGTTCACCGCTGCACGCCCTCACGGGCCTGCTGCAGCGTAGCGAACGCGCCCTCGACGCCGTCATCCAGCCCATCGTGTTTCTGGGCATGGCGGCGTTGATCGGCGTGATCACGCTGCAGATCGTCTCGCGCACCCTCTTCACCGCCGTCGGCTGGACCGAAGAGGTCGCCCGCTTCCTGCTGGTGTGGATCACCTTCCTGGCATCCACGCTGGCCTTCCAGCGCGGTCGCCATATCGCCGTGACCTTCGTCGTCGACGCCCTGCCCGCTCGCCTGGCACAGCTGGCGCGCATCGCCGCGGTGCTGGTGGCGCTGGGCTTCATGCTCGCCCTGGTGGTGATCGGCTACCGCTACATGCAGGTGCAGAGCTTCCAGCGCTCCGCCTCGCTGCGGCTGTCGATGACCTACGTGTATGCCGTGATCCCCATTTCGGCCGCCATCATGGCCTGGTACGCCCTGATCGACGCGATCGAGCTCATCGTCAAGGGGCCTCAGGCGGCCGACACCGGCAGCAGCACGGCCGAGGAGCCACCGCCATGACGGCGCTACTGTTCGTACTGTTCTTCGCCTTCATGCTGCTCGGCGTGCCGATTGCCCTGGCCATCGGCGCCAGCACGCTGCTGGCACTCAACGCTCAGGGCGTCCCGCTGATGGTGGTGACGCAGCAGATGTTCCAGGGCATCAACTCCTTCGCCCTGGTGGCGGTACCCATGTTCATCCTCGCCGGCGATCTGATGGCCCAGGGCAAGGTCAGCGAAAAGCTGGTGGATTTCGCCGACTCGTTGTTCGGCTTCCTCAAGGGCGGGCTTTCGCTGGTATCGGTGGGAGCCGGCATGTTCTTCGCCGCCATTTCCGGCTCAGGTGCCGCCACCACCGCGGCGGTGGGCTCGAGTCTGGTGCCGGAACTCAAGCGCAAGGGTTACGATCCCGCTTCGGCGGCCAGCCTGATCGCCGCCAGCGGCACCATCGGCGTGGTGATCCCGCCTTCGGTGCCGATGATCATCTACGCCGTAGTCGCCCAGCAGTCGGTGTCGAAGCTGTTCCTCAACGGCATCGTACCGGGCATCCTGATGGGCATCGGGCTGGCGGCCATCGCCATCACCCAGGCCTACCGGCGCAACTACCCACGCGGCACCGCGCTGTCGCTTACGACCATCTGGCGTACCTTCAAGAGTGCAAGCTGGGGCCTGATGACCCCGGTGATCATCCTGGGCGGCATTTTCTCGGGCATCTTCACGCCGAGCGAAGCGGCAGTGGTGGCGGTCAACTACGCCCTGCTGGTCTCGCTGTTCGTCTATCGCGATCTCTCGCTCGGCGACGTCTACCGCATCCTGATCCGTTCAGCGATCACCACCGCGGTGATCATGCTGGTCATCGCCACCTCAGCGGTGCTGAGCTGGACCCTCTCCAGCTGGCAGGTGCCGGGCGCCATCGCCCAAGCCGTGCTGTCGCTATCCACCAACCCCTACGTGATCATGCTGCTGATCGTGGCGGTGATCCTGCTCACCGGCGTGTTCATCGAAACCGCCAGTGCCCTGATCATCCTCACCCCGGTACTGCTGCCGCTGGTGCTGCAGCTCGGCATCGACCCGATCCATTTCGGCATCATCATCGTGATGGGGCTGGCCATCGGCATGATCACGCCGCCGGTGGCGATCAACCTGTACGTCGCCTCGTCCGTGACCCAACTGCCGCTGGAGCGCATCACGCGGGCCATCCTGCCCTATATGCTGGGGCTGATCGGCGTGCTCCTGCTGGTGGTCTACGTGCCGATCATGCTGGGGTGGTCGGGATGAAGCCGTTTGCCTCTTGACGACCGTGCGGCCTGGCCTCAGGCTGGCCGCATATCCACCTACCACCCATCGAAGGGACGCCACGTGTCATCCATTCTGCGTATCGCCACGCTTTCTGGCCTCGTTGTGCTTGCAGGTTGCACGACCTATACCTACGACGACGGCAGCCGCCAGACCCTCTGGGGCATTCCCGCCGAAGAGGAAACCCGGCGCTATGAAGACGATCGCCAGGCCGAAGGCGTGCGCTATCGGGTACCGGGCCAGATCGAAGAGAACAGAAGAGAGGATTGAGAGATGCAGCTCAAGGATGCAGGCGCAGCACCACGCTGAGATTGTTGGCCGGCATCTCGACGACCTGCTCCAGTACGAAGCCGTGTTGCTGCGCCTCGCCGACCACCTGCTCCAGATCACGCACGCCCCAGCGCGGATCGCGCGCCTTGAGGTCGGCATCGAAGGCCTCGTTGCTGGGCGCAGTATGGCGCCCATCGCGCCGATAGGGTCCGTAGAGGTATAGCACGCCCCCCTGACGCAGCCGCTCTGCGGAGCGCGCCATCAGCGCCTCGCACACTTCCCATGGCGAGATGTGGATGAGGTTGATCGCCACCACCGCATCGTAAGGGCCTGCGGGCCAGATCCCGGTGACGTCCAGCAGCAGCGGTTCATGAAGATTGTCGAGCCCGGCGCTCTCGCGCCAGGCGCTGATGGAGCCCCGCGCCTCGGCATTGGGGTCGCTGGGCTGCCAAGTCCAGCCCGGCCTGGCCTCGGCGCAGTGCACGCCATGTTCGCCACTGCCGCTGGCGACTTCGAGAATAGTCGCCCGCTCGGGCAGGATCCTGCTCAGCACGTCGAGGATCGGCTGGCGATTGCGAGCCGCTGCAGGGCTCTTCATGCGGCGGCTCATGTTTCGACCTCATGACCAACGGCAAAAATTGGACTGTGCCCCGGCTTCGGGTGAAGCCGGGGCAGCGATGAAAGACCTCAAGGGTGACGGCGTTGCTCACGCCGGGCGGACGAGCCGCCACGGCGGCGAAAGCCAGTGAGCATTTCCTTGCCCTTGCGCTTCAGCCTCGCGCGATTCTCCGGTTTGCGCAACCACCAGGCAACCGCGAGTCCTAACAGTTTTCTCATCACGACCTCCTGTCTTGGATAACTGCCCTTGCCCTCTTCCTGTATGGACGCCGCCAGGGTGCCGGTCAAGCGTAAACGGCGAGGTTCACGGCCCCCGTTAGCCATTCGGCGTTTCCTCTGCCATGGTGGGTAGTGAATGGACTCACCAGCATGGAGGATGCCATGACGCGTACCGCAAAAGTCGAGCCGATACAGCGGGAGACCCAGGAGGCGATATTGGTCAGCGGCTGGCGGGTGGTCGACGTGACCGACCCCGACCAGCCACAGGAGATATCCCGCCACGACAGCGAGCCCGAAGCCATCCGCGCCGCCCGCGACTACGAACACGAGACCTCGCTCGAGCCCGGCTCGCCGCCCGACGACACTCAGGACTACGACGCCTCCGATCCCCAAGGCGGCAAGGAGCTGCCCTGATCGCTCAATGCCGCCAGGGCTGTCGCTGGCCCCGGGTCAGCGAGCGCCACAGCCACTCGAGCGGCCCATAGCGGAAATGGCGCAGCCACAGCGGCGCCAGCCATAGCTGCAGCAGCCAGATGCCCATCACCATCAGCATCTGGCCGCTGCGCTCGACGTGCCCGAACATGCCCAGACCGTGGCCATAAAAGATCAGGCTGCAGATCACGCTCTGCAGGATGTACTGGCTGAGGGCGGTCCTCCCCACTGCTGCCAGCCGTAGCCGCAGGCGCCCTATGGCATTGGCTCGCAGCAACAGCATCACGACGCTCACCCAGCCGAAGGCAACCAGCACGCTGCCCCAGTAGTTGAACTGGGTGCCCACGAACATCGAACGCGGGCCCCAGGCGTTGGCAAAGTTCCAATGCACACCGTAGAGGATCGTGGGCACGCCCAGCAGCAAGGCGACAGCCAACAGCGAGAGATAGGTCCTGCGGCTGGCCCGGCCGGTCAGGATACCCCACCGGAACAGCGCCATACCGATCAGCATCAATCCCGCGCTTCGCCACAGACCCCAGATAAGCAGGGTAAAAGTCTGCATCTCGAAGGCCATTTCGGCTCGCTGGGGAAGCTGCTGCCACCAGCCGCTGCGGTAACGCTCGACTTCGCCCGCCAGCTGCGTTGCGGATGGCTGCCATTCGGCCATGAACGTCTGGCGGTCCGCTTCCGACCATGCCGGCACCGTCGCATCGAAGGCCAGAAACAGCAGCGAGGTCACTGCCAGCAGCACGACGCCCAGCGCCAGCTGCCGCGACGGAGCAAGGTGACGGAGGGGAAAGAGCACCAGCGCACAGACGGCAAAGGTGAAGAGAATGTCGCCGTACCAGAGGAGATAGGCGTGGGCGATACCGAACAGTATCAGCCAGGCGTAGCGCCGACTGTGCAGCGGCCAGGCCCGCTTGCCAGCCGCCTCGGTCCGCTCGGCGGAGAGCACGATACCGGCCCCGAACAGCATGGCGAACAGCGCCATCATCTTCTGATCGGCCAGCACGTGCCCAGTGAGCCAGACCGCCAGATCGATGCCTTCGAGCCGCCCCCAGGCGGTCGGGTTCAGATAGGCAGCCTGAGGCATCGCGAACGCCTGAACGTTCATCACCAGAATGCCGAGCAGCGCCACGCCGCGCAGCACGTCGAGTGCCTCGATGCGTGCCGTCGCGCCCTGATCGGCACGACGGCACGCTTGCCGGGTCCGGCTCACCCGCCACCCTCCCGACTCAGTCGGGCGGTGGGATCACCGTCATGCATGAGTACGCCTGGCAAACTCAACTGAACTCCTGTATTGCCGAGTCATGAATGCCGACTAGCCGCTCGGAGTCGGTTCGGCAGGCATGGCCTTGGCAATGGCCTCTTCCGTGCGACGATGAGCGGGCCGATCCTTGAGGCCATTCCAGTAGGCTTCGAACTCCGGGCGCCTGTCCAGCGTGCCGAACTGCATGCCCCAGCCGATGTGGGAGCCGACATAGATGTCGGCGGCGGTGAAGCTGTCGCCGGCAATGTAACGCCGTCCCGCTACCGCCTTGGCCAGGGTGTCGACCGCCGTCTCGCAGCTGCCGCAGCCGAACTGCATCTGCTGCTCCGAGCTCAAGGTGAAATTGGCGGACTTCAGAGATATCGCCATCTCCAGCGGCCCGGCTGTGAAGAACAGCCAGCGGTAGTAGTCGCCTCGACCTTCGGGCGTCGGCAACAGACCGGCCTCAGGGAACGCCTCAGCCAGATAGGCGCAGATGGCGGCCGCCTCGGTGACGACGGTGTTGCCATGGCGTATGGCCGGCACCTTGCCCATGGGATTGATGGCAAGATACTCGGGCGATTTCATCGGCGGACCGTACTCGATCACCTCCATGCGATAGGGCTGCCCCAGCTCTTCCAGCATCCAGTGCACGATGCCACCCCGGGACCAGGGGTTGGTGTAAAAGACGATCTCTTCCTGCATGTTCCGCTCCCTCTTGTGGTGTGTGTCACAGGCAGGATAGGCCCCATCGCTGACAGATTCTGGCAGCAGGGTGCTCAACCACTCGCGCTCGAGTACCGCCCGCGGCCGGGCGTAACGCTCCCCCGTGGCAGTGGCGGCCTCGATACGGTCGGCACGGAAGTTGCGAAACGCCTGCCTGAGCTCACACCAGGCGGCGACGATACGCGCCGATTCGAAGAAGGCGATCACGAAGGGCCAGATGACTCGCTCCGAACGCCTGCCATGCTGGTCCGAGTAAAGAATGCGCAGCTTGGACTGATGACGAATGGCCCGGCGCAGCTCCTCGAGATCGACGTGTTGGCGTCTCTCCCAACCTGGTCCCACCAGCAGCGCAGAGTCCTGCATTCGATGCCTGTGCTCGCCGGGCAGCACTGCCGCCACCTTGGCCAGCGCATCGCCCGCTGCGTTCGCGAGGCCGTCGTCGGCTCGCCGCTGCACCCAACGCAACCCCAGCGTGAGCGCCTCGATCTCTTCCTCGGAAAACATCAGCGGCGGCAGCATCAAGCCCGGCTCGAGTCGATAGCCCATACCCGGCTCGCCTTCGATCTCGGCGCCGATGGCACGCAGCGAAGCGATGTCGCGGTACAGGGTGCGCAACGAGACCCCCAGTTCCTGCGCCAGCGCGGTACCACTCACCGGGCAGCGGTGACGCCGCAGTATCTGCAGCAGGTCGAGAAGGCGCGTCGTGCGGGACATGGTGGAGTCTTACTCGCGTCGGTTGGCAATACAGGGTCGGTTGGCAACGTAAGGTCGGTTGGCAACGTAGGATCGGTGGACTCAGCGGCCCGGCTTCGTGCGGCGGGGTTTGCCCCCCTTTCCGCTCTGACCACCGGCCGGCTTGGGTTTCCCGTGCAGCGACTTCTTGTTTCTGGCATTGGCTGCCGGCTTCGCGCCGCCTCCCTTGCCGGCGGCTCCAGCTTTTGCCGCTTTTCCCGCAGCGGTCTTACCCTTCGCGCGACCGCTCGCAGACGACCTGCCCTTGGCGTCCCGCCTCGCCGTGGCCGCCGCTCCCTTCGCGGCCTGCCCCGTCTTGCCCTTGTTGGCTACCCTGGTAGGCGATGGTTTCCTGCTCTTGGGCGAGGCATCTGAACTGGAACTCTCGGTCAAGGCAATGATGGTGTCGACCTCCTTCGCGGTCAGGTCGCGCCAGTCTCCCAATGCCAGCCCCTTGAGCGACACGTTCATGATGCGTATGCGTTCGAGCCTGGTGACTTCGTAACCGAATTTTTCGCACATCCGCCGGATCTGACGATTCAACCCCTGCACCAGCGTTATGTTGAAAACGAAAGTCGACTCCTTGACGACCTTGCAGCGCTTGGTCACCTCTCCGAGGATGCGGACACCGGAAGCCATCCCCTCGACGAATTGATCGGTAATCGGCTTGTCGACGGTGACCCGATACTCCTTTTCATGATTGTTGCTGGCTCGCAGGATCTTGTTGACCAGATCACCGTTGTTGGTAAGGAAAATCAGCCCTTGGGAATCCTTGTCCAACCGGCCGATGGGAAAGATACGTACCCCATGCTTGACGAAGTCGACGATGTTGTCCTTCTCGCTCGGCTCGGTGGTACTGACGATGCCCACAGGCTTGTTCAGGGCAATGAACACGAGATCTTCGGCTTCCTGGGGTTCGATGAGCTGACCGTTGACCTTGACCTCATCGCCGGGAAAGACCTGGTCTCCCGTCTTGGCACGCTTGCCGTTGAGCCACACGTTGCCCTGTTCGACATAGCGGTCGGCTTCGCGCCTGGAGCACAAACCGCTTTCACTGATGTATTTGTTGATACGTGTAGAAGAACCGAAGGCCATGACGCTCTTTCCAGAGGGATGCGGGAAACGGTACGGCATTCAAGCATGCTACGCCGTGCCGGCGAAAGCCCCTGTCGGAACGCCTCGGGTCAAGCTGCGCCGACTTCGGCGCTTTCGATCACTTCGGGCTCCGCCCTGGCCTGCTCGGCCCACTCCTGCATCGGCGCCGAGCGCAGCAGCGTCTGGCGGTAGGCTTCGGCAGACGGTGAGAGCTTCACGCCGTAGCTGGCAAAACGAAACGCCACCGGTGCGAACATGCAGTCGGCGATGGAGAACTCGCCGAAGAGCCAGGGACCGCGGTGCCCGTAGCGCTCGCTGCCCTGGGTCCAGATCTGCTCGATCCGCCTGATCTCTGCTTCGAGGGTCTCGCTGATCGATACCCGTCGGCCGCTGGCGCGGCAGTTCATCGGCATGCAGGTTCGCAGCTCGACGAAGCCGGCATGCATCTCGGCGCTGAGCGCGCGCGCTTCGGCTCGCTCATGCCGCGACGCCGGCCAGCCGGCCCCCGACAGGTAACACTCGGAAAGGTACTCGCAGATCGCCAGCGAGTCCCAAACGGTCAGCTCGCCATCGTGCAGTACCGGCACCTTGCCCGCCTGAGTGTGAGCGGCCAGCGCCTCCCGAGTCGTGTCCTGCGACAGGGGGATGTGGATTTCCTCGAACGCCAAGCCGTGCATGCGCAGCAACAACCAGGGCCTGAGCGACCATGAAGAGTAGTTCTTGTTACCGATGACGAGCTTCACGCGGCCTCCCAATGCGTCATGTCAGGCCCCTACTGTGCAATGGCTGCCGCATGGCGTCCAGCCGGGCACAGGCAAACGGCGCCCCCGAGCGCAGCGCGTTACGCTCGAAAGGCGTGCTCCTGCCGCATCAGTTGAACAAGATACCCAGGCGTGAACTCAGCGTATAGTCGGCTTCCAGCGCCATCAGGGCCGCCAGGAACAGCAGCACCGCCGGAGGCACCAGCACCGTATAGACGATCGACAGACGCTCCCAGGCCATATGCATGAAGAAGGCCACGATCAGCCCGGCCTTGAGCAGCATGAACAGGGTGATCAACCCCCATTTGGGCAGGCCTTCGAGCCCTGAGAGATCCACCAGATACGAGAACACGCTGAGCACGAACAGCCAGATCCATACGCGCAGATAGACGCGCAGTGCGGGCTGTTGATGGCTGCCTTGGTCCATGGTGTCCCCCCTACCACAGATAGAAGAACGCGAAGATGAAGACCCAAACCAGGTCGACGAAATGCCAGTAGAGCCCCAGGCTTTCGATCATCCCGTAGTTGCCCTTGCGGCCGGTGAGGAAGCCGGGACGGCTCCCTTCCAGGGAACCGCGCATGACCTTGACCGCCATGATCACGATGAAGATGACGCCGATGGTGACATGGGTGCCGTGAAAACCGGTGATCAGGAAGAACACCGCACCGAACTGCGCCGCTCCCCAGGGGTTCTCCCAGGGACGAACTCCCTCGCCGATGAGAATGCTCCACTCGAAGGCCTGCATACCGACGAAGACCGCCCCGAGCAGCGCAGTAACGAGCAATAGCGCGGCCGTCTTGCGGCGGTCCTTGGCATAGCCGTACTTCACCGCCAGCGCCATGGTGCCGCTGCTCGAGATCAGGATGAAGGTCATGATGGCGATCAGCAGCAGCGGGATCGACTGGCCGCCCACGGTGAGGGCGAACACTTCACTGGCATCCGGCCAGGGCTCAACGGTCGATATGCGCAACACCATGTAGCCGACCAGGAAACAGGCGAAGATGAACACATCGCTGAGGATGAACAGCCACATCATCGTCTTGCCCCAGGGCATGTCGAACACACGGCGCTCTGCCGCCCAGTCGTTGACCAGGCCGGCCATACCCTCCTGAGGCGTCGGACGTCTTATCTCGTCTGGCGACAGCGGACTGCCGGGATGCGGAGTGGCCATGATCCTGTCCTCATGTAGTCAGCAGCAGCACGAAGAGAATCCCCCATACCAGCAGCAGGAAATGCCAGTACAGCGCACACAGTTCGACGCTGGGCAGCATCTCCCGCGGTGTGGCCCCCCGCTGCAGGCGGAACAGGCTGCGCGACCAGGCGAACAACCCGCCCAATAGATGCAGGACGTGCAGCGCCGTGAGCAGGAAGAAGAAGGCGTTGGCTGGGTTGGCGGCCAGGTAGATTCCTCTGGCCTGCAGCTGCCACCAGGCCAGCGCCTGGCCCAAAATGAAGGCGATGGTGAACCCCCCGCCCACCAGCAGGCCTCGCCGCAACCGCGCTGCATTGTCACGTCGTGCGGCCTGCCAGGCGGACTGCAGCGCCACGCTGCCGAGCACCAGGCAGGCACTGTTCCACCACAGCAGACCGGGCACTGCCAGTGGGCGCCAGTCGTGGCCCATCTCCTGTCGCATCAGGTAGGCGCTGATGGTCAAGGCGAACAGCGACGTGGCCACCGCCAGAAACACCGCCAGGCCGACGCGCGGAGCGGTCATCGCAGGGGGCAGTTGGCTGCGCTGAGTACTGGCGCCCTGTGCCTCCCAAGGGCGCACGTTGATCGAATGACTGAACAGCCAGCCGCCGAACAGCGCCATCATCACGGCCAGAAACACCAGCGTCACCGTCATGTCGGCAGCCTCCCTTGTGCCGCCTCCTGGCTCATCGGATCGACCTTTTCGACCTCATCGGGCGGCATGTTCTGGGGAATGAAGTCATGCTTGGCGCCAGGCACGCCGTAATCGTAGGCCCAGCGATAGACCACCGGCAGCTCGGCGCCGAAATTGCCGTGGCGTGGCGGGGTGTGCTCCGTCTGCCACTCGAGGGTAGTCGCCTGCCAGGGATTGGGCCCCGCTTCGCGGCCGCGGAAATAGCTGCGTATCAGGTTGTAGAAGAACACCAGCTGCACCAGCGCGACGATGATTGCCGCCACGCTCATGAAGGCATTGAGGGTCTGAATCGAATCAGGAATGTAGGCGGTCTCGCCGTAGCCGTAGTAGCGGCGCGGCACGCCGGCAAAACCCATGAAGTGCATCGGATAGAAGATCGCGTAAGTGCCCAGGAAGGTGACCCAGAAGTGGATCTTGCCCAGGGTGTCGTCGAGCATGCGCCCGGTGATCTTGGGGTACCAGTGGTACATCGCGCCGAACACCACCAGCACCGGCGCCACCGCCATCACCATGTGGAAATGGCCGACCACGAAGTAGGTATCCGCTAGCGGCACGTCGACGGTGACGTTGCCCAGGAACAGCCCGCTGAGCCCACCGTTGACGAAAGTGAAGATGAAACCGATGGCGAACAGCATCGGTACCGTCATGCGAATGTTGCCGCGCCACAGCGTGAGCACCCAGTTGTAGACCTTGATCGCCGTGGGCACCGCGATGATCAGCGTGGTGGTGGCGAACAGGAAGCCGAAGTAGGGATTCATGCCGCTGATGAACATGTGATGAGCCCAGACCACGAAGCTGAGCACACCGATGATGATGATCGCCCAGACCATCATGCGGTAGCCGAAGATGTTCTTGCGCGCGTGAGTGGCGAGGATGTCGGAGACGATACCAAAGGCCGGCAGCGCAACGATATAGACTTCCGGATGGCCGAAGAACCAGAACAGATGCTGATAGAGCAAGGGGCTGCCACCGGCGTGGGTGGACTGCTCGCCGAGGTTGAGCATCTCCGGCATGAAGAAGCTGGTGCCCAGCAGCATGTCGCAGAGCATCATCAGGATCGCCACCAGCAGTGCCGGAAAGGCCAGCAGCGCCATCACCGTGGCCATGAAGATGCCCCAGATGGTCAGCGGCAGGCGCATCAGCGTCATGCCGCGGGTGCGCGCCTGCAGCACCGTGACCACGTAGTTGAGCCCGCCCATGGTGAAGCCGGCGATGAACACCCCCAGCGACGCCAGCATCAGCAGAATGCCGCCGTCGATCCCCGGAGTGCCGGGACTGATCGCCTGGGGCGGATACAACGTCCAGCCCGCCCCCGTGGCTCCGCCGGGCACGAAGAAGCTCGCCACCAGGATCAGCACCGCCGCCAGATAGAACCAGTAGCTCAGCATGTTGAGATAAGGAAAGGCCATGTCCCGCGCCCCGCACATCAAGGGGATCAGGTAGTTGCCGAAGGCGCCCAGGAAGAGTGCGGTGAGCAGATAGACCACCATGATCATGCCGTGCATGGTGACGTACTGCAGGTAGCTCGAGGGATCGATCAGCGCGAAGGTGTTGGGAAAGCCCAACTGCAAGCGCATCAGGATCGACAGCACCAGTGCCACCAGCCCGATGGCAATGGCAGTCAGGCCGTACTGGATGGCGATCACCTTGGCATCCTGGCTCCACACGTACTTGCCGATGAAGGACTTGGGGTGAACCAGCTCCGCATTGTCGAACTCGCCCGCCTGGGCATGAGGCACTCCGTGATGTCCAGGTTCCGCCATGACTCACTCCTCCACACCGCCTGGGTTTACCGCCGCCATGTCCACCCTGGGCTGCGGCAGGGTCGTGATATACGCCACCACGTCTTGAACCGCCCGGTCGTCGACCAGCACCTGGGCCATCTCGATCATCTGGTTGCCATACGGGTCATCGCGATGCCGCCCACGCACCCCGTGGCGGAAATTCTGCAGTTGCCGCTCCAGATACCAATCCGGCAGTCCCGCCAGACGCGGCCCATTGGTGGCACGTATACCCTCCCCCTGCTGCCCATGGCAGTTGGCACAGGTACGATAGCGCCGCGCGCCCCGTTCGGGATCGCCGCCGACAAGTCTGGCCTGGGCGGGTTGGTCGGGCAGGGTCTCGATGAAGGCCGATACGTCGGCAATCGCCTGACGGTCGGCCAGCAAGGTGGCGAACGGCCGCATCTGCTGGCCATAGATGTCGTCTTCGTGGCTGCCGCGGGCACCGGAGCGAAACAGCCCGAGCTGGCGCTCGAGATACCAGGCATCCAACCCGGCAAGTTTCGGCGCGTTGAGAGCCTGGTTGCCCTGCCCCTCGGCCCCATGGCAGGCGGCGCAGGTGACATAGAGCCCCGCCCCAGCCGCAGGGTTGCCCGGCGCCAATTGGGCAAGTTCGGCAAAGGTGGGCTGTTCCCCGAGCCAGGCATCGAAAACCTCCTGCTCGACCACTTCGATACGCCCACGCATGGCGAAATGGGCGATGCCGCACAGCTGGGCGCAGACGATCTCGTACTCACCCACCACCGTGGGCGTGAACCAGAAATAGGAGGTCTGTCCCGGCACCATGTCCATCTTGGCCCGGAAGTTGGCCACCTTGACGTTGTGCAGCACGTCCTTGGAGCGCAGCACCATCTTCACCGGACGATCCACTGGCAGCATCAGATGCGGCGACGTGATAAGGATGTCGTCCTGGCCGGCGGGGTCGTCGACCATGCCGAAAGGGTTGCGCTCGTCGATGAAGCGATTGTGTGCGGCTCCGAATCGCCCATCCTCACCGGGAAAGCGAAAGCTCCAGTGCCATTGCTGCCCCACCACCTCGACCTGGTGGGCATCTTCAGGCGGCGAAACGAAAGCGCCCCAGACGAGCAGCCCAGGCGCCAGCAGGCCGGCGATCCCCAGTGTGGTGACCCCGGTCAGCCACAGCTCGAGCGACTTGTTCTCGGGGTCGTACTGGGAACGCCGGCGCTTGTTGAACCGGTAGCGGACGACCACATAGGCCAGGAACAGATTGACGGCCAGGAAGACCGCCCCGGTCACCCAGAGGGTGATCGTGATGGTGTCGTCGATCGTTCCCCAGTTGGAAGCCAACGGGGTGAGATACCAGGGGCTGAGGAAGAAGAACAGCACTGACCCCACTGCCAGCACGATGACCGCAACCGCAATAGCCATGGCTCTCTCCTTCCTCCAGGCAAAGAGCAGGATCCTGGCAAAGAGCAGGATCGACGACAGCGACGCACAGGTCTAGATACCGGTCCCGCAATGATGCCGGCGCTCTTCCGCTGTGACCTTGTCGATGACGACCTCGGGATGATGCCGATGTATCGCCGAATAGATCATCGACTCGCGCTCGTTGGGGACATCCACCATCATCAGATAAGCCCCGTGTTCGATCTCATCTTCGTACTTGTCGACCTTCACGTCGTGTACCGACACTCCGACCATGGTGCTGGTCCAGATACCGAACAAACCGCCAAAGATGCCCATGCCGATGATCGTGGTGGCTATGCCGGCGCTGGTGAAGCCTTCGCCCAGGAAGTAATAGACCACCACCCCGAGCACGCATCCCAGAGGAATGCCGAACAGCAGGCCGCGCACGGCGGCGTGTGCCACGTCCGAAGTCTGCAGCAGCGTGGCGCAGTTGATGCCGTGCTCCTTGAGTTTCAGCCAGTCACGGCCAGTGACGTGAACTTCCTTGTCAGTCAGGCCCAGATCGGTGAGCTCATGGGCGACGTTGACGGTAGTAGCCAGATCAGGGGTTAGGAAGTAGAGGCGCTGCATGGCATGCCCTCCTCTATTATTAATGTCAGGGGAGACGCAGCGCGATTGGGGGCCACACTCAATTGTGCGGCACACTTCCAGTGTGTAACGTTCTTCCTTAATTAATTATTCCCTAAAACATCACGGCGTCTTTAGTTGACCCGATCCGTTGGGTATTTCCTTTATTAAAGTTGTCCAAATCGCCTCTCTGGGCAAGTTCCTTTTGACGGCGCATGTTTCATGACACAAGCGGACCGCCTGGCAGCGCTCTCGCGGCCATCTCCCGGCAGGTGCCTTGGGCCCGACATCCGGGTAGACTGCGTGTATAGACAATTACCTCGCCAGAAAGGACTCAGCTCAGCATGGGCAGCACGATTCCACTTTATCTGCAGATTCAGCAGCATCTGCTGGAAAAAATACGGAGCGGCACCTGGCCGGCACACCATCAGATTCCCCCCGAAGAGCAGCTGGCCCGTGACTTCGGTGTCAGCCGCATGACCGCCAACAAGGCGATCCGCGATCTCGTGCAGCAGGGTTACCTGACCCGCCAGCCCGGGCTCGGCACCTTCGTCACCGACCGCAAGGCGGAATCGTCATTGGTCGACGTGCACAACATCGCCGAGGAGGTTCGCGGCCGTGGCCATCGTTACGAGTGTGACGTGCTGCTGGCCGAGGCCATCGCCGCCGACGACGAGGTGGCGCTGCGACTGGGCGTGCGCCTGGGCACGCGGGTGTTCCACACGCGTATCGTCCACCGAGAGAATGGAGTGCCCATCCAGCTCGAGGATCGCTTCGTCAATCCGCGCTGGGTGCCGGACTATCTGGAAACCGACTTCCATCGCCACACCCCCAACGAAGTGCTGGTGGCAGCCTGTCCGATCACCGACGTGGAGCACGTGGTCGAGGCGGTACAGGTCGACACCACCACCGCCGAACGCCTCGAAATGGATGCCACACAGCCCTGCCTGAGCATGATACGCCGCACCTGGTCGGGCGAGCATCTGATCAGCTACGCCCGCCTGATCCATCCCGGCGACCGCTACAAACTGCGCTCGGCGCTCTCTCGCCGCGCCAGCTGAGCCCGGATCGTGACGCTTCGATGACGCTGAGCGAGGCCGGTGTAGCCGGCCTCGCTCAGCGGTGGCAAGCGCTATTGCGCGGTGGGAACCTCAGGCCCCGCTCAGCGCCTGAGCCAGGAAGCCTGCCGGCACGGCCAGCATCAGGCTGAGTGCCACGCGGATGAACCACACCACCACGATGCGCCCTACCGAGAGCGGAATGCTGGTGGCCAGGATGCAGGGGATGGAAGCGGAGAAGAACAGCACCGCCGAGACCGATACCACCCCGGCCGCAAAGCGAGCGACGAACTCGGCCTCGGCCATCAGCAGCGCCGGCAGGAACATCTCGGCCAGCCCGGCGGCGGAAGCCTGGGCCAGCGCCATGCCATCTTCCAGCCCCCAGATCGCCACGAAGGGATAGAACAGCAGCCCCAGCCACTCGAACAGCGGCGTGTACTTGGCAGCCAGCAGACCCAGCAGCCCCACCGACATGATCGACGGCAGGATGCTGATCGCCATCAGCAGCCCTTCGCGTACGTTGAGCGCCACGCTGCGATGCAGCCCCGGCGCCTGAGCCGCCACCTCCAGGCCGGCTTTCCATGCCGTGTTCAGCCGCTTGCCGGGTACCGCCTCGGGCTCGCCATCGCTGCGCTCATTGTTCATCTGCGACAGCGGCGGCAAGCGAACGGTCACGGCAGTGACGGCAAAGGTGATCGCCAGCGTCAGCCAGAAATAGAGGTTCCACACGCTCATCAGATCCAGCGTGCGCGCCACGATGATCATGAAGGTGGCCGACACCGTGGAGAAGCCGGTGGCGATGATCGCCGCCTCCCGTGCCGAATACTGCCCCGCCTGATAGACGCGGTTGGTGATCAGCAAGCCGATGGAGTAACTGCCCACGAACGAGGCCACGGCATCGATGGCACTACGCCCCGGCGTGCGCCAGATGGGCCGCATGACCGGCTGCAGCAGCACGCCGATCAGCTCCAGCAGGCCGTAGCTGATCAGCAGGGCCAGGAACACCGCACCGATGGGCACGATCAGTCCTACCGGTATCACCAGCCGATTGAACAGGAACGGCAGCATGTCCGGCTCGTGCAGCAACCCCGGCCCCCAGCCGGTCATCGCCATGATGGCCACGGCGACGCCGGCCAGCTTCAGCACGGTGAAGATGCGGTCGGTGAGACTGCGCCGCCAAGTGCCCTTCCACAGCGGGTAAGCCGCGCCCGCCACGATCAGCGTCAGCGCATAGAGACCTGCAGCACCGCCCAGAAGCTCCCGCGCCGCGGTCACCATGTGGTCCAGCAGGATGGTGTTCCTGCCACCCAGGGTGACGGGAATGAAGAAGATCAGAATCCCCAGCGCACTGGGTACGAACAGTTTGGCCACGGTGAGCCAATTGAAACCGCTTACGCCCCGGGTGACCGGGTCCGGAATCGCCATGGGTGTCGTCCTCGTCTTGTGATTGATGCGTGGCGCCTTATTGTATATACAATACGTTCGACAAAGGCGCCATGCCGAAGCGACGCAAGCACCTACATCTTTAGTCTAAACACGGAATATGCGGCAACGCCTAACCTCACCGCCTATGCGGAAGTCATCCTTCGAAGAAATAAGCAGTTAGCCCGCATTCGAAGCGTGCAGCCGGGAATCTAGGACAAACTATTCGCAGCTTGCCCTTGACCTCCGGCCGATGACGATTTAAATGTATATACATTAAACCGTCAGCCATCAGGAGCCCCTATGCCTGCCAACTCCAAACAGCGCCTCGTCTGGCATGACGTCACGCTCTTCGACGGTCACGACACCCTGCCCCAACCGATGGCGGTGATCGTGGCGGGCGACACCATCGAGCGTGTCGTGCCCATGCATCAGCTCGACCCTAGCGAGAGCGCCGACTGTCAGATCCTCGGCCAGGGTGGCGTGATGACGCCGGGGCTGGTCGACTGCCATACCCACCTGGTATTCGGCGGCTCCCGGGCCGACGAGTTCGAACTCCGTCTCGAGGGCGCCAGCTACGAAGAGATCGCCCGCCGCGGCGGTGGCATCCTCAGCACCGTGCGTGCCACCCGCGAAGCCAGCGAAGAGCAGCTGTTCAGCCTGGCCAGGCCGCGGCTGGAAGCGCTGTTGCGTGATGGCGTGACCACGGTAGAGATCAAGTCCGGCTACGGCCTGAGCGTGGCCGACGAACTTAAGATGCTGCGCGTAGCGCGCCGCCTCGGCGAGGAGCTGCCGGTGCGGGTGGTGACTACCCTGCTGGGCGCCCATGCCCTGCCACCGGAGTACAAGGACGACAGCGACGGCTACATCGACCTGGTGTGCCGCGAGATGATCCCCGCCGCGGCCGCCGAAGGGCTGGCCGATGCAGTGGACGTATTCTGCGAGAAGATCGCCTTCTCGGTGGCTCAGTGCGAGCGCGTCTTCGAGGCTGCCGAAGCCCACGGCCTGCCGATCAAGGCCCATGCCGAGCAGCTCTCGAACCTGGGCGGCAGCGCGATGGCGGCCCGGCATGGCGCGCTCTCCGCCGATCACATCGAATATCTCGACGAGCAAGGCGTCAACGCCTTGCACCAGGCCGGCAGCGTCGCGGTGCTGTTGCCCGGCGCCTTCCATACCCTGCGTGAGACGCAGCTGCCGCCCATCGCCGCGCTACGCGAGGCCGATGTGCCCATGGCCATCGCCACCGACGCCAACCCCGGCAGCTCGCCGCTGTTCATGCCCACGCTGATGCTGAACTTCGCCTGCACCCTGTTCCGCCTGACGCCACGCGAAGCCCTGGCCGGCATGACCGTCCACGGCGCCCGGGCGCTGGGCCTGCACGCACAGCAATTGGGCCGCATCGTCCCGGGCGCACCAGCGGACCTGTGCCTGTGGGACGTCGGCTCACCCGCCGAGCTGGCCTACGCCGTGCAGCCCGGTCGCCTGCGTCAGCGCATTTATGGAGGGGAAACGACCCATGTCCAAGAACAGCACTGATCTGCACCTGGCCGATCCGGCCATCGACATGTCCGTATGGGCCGGGCGCGAAGACCCGGAACCCGACAGCCTGCGCTGGCATCAGGTCATCACTCCGGTGAAGTCGGACAGCGCCCCCGGCGCCGCCCTGATCGGCTTCGCCTCGGATGCCGGCGTGGCCCGCAACCAGGGCCGCGTGGGGGCCACCGAAGGCCCGCGGGCACTGCGCAAGGCGCTGGCACCGCTGGCCTGGCATCGCAGCGCGCCGGTGTTCGATGCCGGCGACGTGAGCTGCCACGGCAACGACGACCTGGAAGCGGCCCAGCAGCGCCTCGCCGAACGGGTCGCCGCCCTGATGGCCCACGGCCACCTGCCATTGGTGCTGGGCGGCGGCCACGAGGTGGCCTTCGGCAGCTGGTCGGGCCTGGCACGCCACTTCGAGGCCCAGGGCGAGGCCCGCCCGCGGGTCGGCATCGTCAACCTCGATGCCCACTTCGATCTGCGCGATCCGAGCCACGTGCGCTCCTCCGGCACGCCCTTCGCCCAGATCGCCGCCGAATGCCACGCCCGTGACTGGCCGTTCCGCTACGCCTGCCTGGGCGTGAGCCGGGCCAGCAATACCCGCGCCCTGTTCACCCGGGCCAGGGAGCTGAACGTGCTGGTACGTGAGGACCACGAGATCGACGCCCTGCGCCTCGAAGCCATCGTGCGCGACCTGCAGCGCTTCATGGCCCGCTGCGACCACCTCTACCTCAGCATCGATCTGGACGTGCTGCCGGCGGCCGAGGCACCGGGAGTCAGCGCCCCCGCCGCCCGCGGCGTGCCCCTTGCGCTGATCGAACCGTTGCTGGAGGCCGTACGCGACACCGGCAAGCTGCGCCTGATCGACGTCGCCGAGCTCAACCCCAGCTTCGATATCGACGGCCGCACCGCCAAGGCCGCGGCACGCCTGATCCACCGGCTGACGCTGGATACCTGAACCGACACACAACGATTTGCAACACCAGAGAGAACACGACGATGAACAGCCATACCACTCCTGCCGATCCCCGCCACGACGCCAGCCGCCGTATCGCCGCGCCCACCGGCTCCGAACTCAGCTGCAAGAGCTGGCTCACCGAAGCCCCGCTGCGCATGCTGATGAACAACCTTCACCCCGACGTGGCCGAGCGCCCCGAAGACCTGGTGGTCTACGGCGGCATCGGTCGCGCCGCCCGCGACTGGCAGTGCTTCGATACCATCGTCGCGACACTCAAGCGCCTGGAAGACAACCAGACCCTGCTGATTCAGTCAGGCAAGCCGGTGGGCGTGTTCGAGACTCACAAGGACGCCCCGCGGGTGCTGCTGGCCAACTCCAACCTGGTGCCGGCCTGGGCCAACTGGGAGCACTTCAACGAGCTCGACCGCAAGGGCCTGATGATGTACGGCCAGATGACCGCCGGCTCGTGGATCTACATCGGCTCACAGGGCATCGTCCAGGGCACCTATGAAACCTTCGTCGAGGCCGGGCGCCAGCACTACGGCGGCGACCTCACCGGCCGCTGGATCCTCACCGCCGGGCTCGGCGGCATGGGCGGCGCCCAGCCGCTGGCGGCAAGCCTGGCCGGCGCCTGCTCGCTGAACATCGAATGCCAGCAGTCGCGCATCGACTTCCGCCTGCGCACCCGCTACCTGGACGAGCAGGCCGACGACCTCGACGACGCCCTGGCGCGCCTCGAGCGCTACACCGCCGAAGGCAAGGCGGTCTCCATCGGCCTGTGCGCCAACGCCGCCGACGTGCTGCCGGAACTGGTCAAGCGCGGCGTGCGGCCGGACATGGTCACCGACCAGACCAGCGCCCACGACCCGCTGCACGGCTACCTGCCGTCGGGCTGGAGCTGGGACGAGTACGTGGCACGCGGCAAGAGCGAAGCCGAAGCAGTGGTCAAGGCCGCCAAGCAGTCCATGGCGGTGCACGTGCAGGCCATGCTCGACTTTCAGAAGATGGGCGTGCCCACCTTCGACTACGGCAATAACATCCGCCAGATGGCCAAGGAAGAGGGCGTGGCCAACGCCTTCGACTTCCCCGGCTTCGTACCGGCATACATCCGTCCGCTGTTCTGCCAGGGCATCGGCCCGTTCCGCTGGGCCGCACTCTCCGGCGATCCGGAGGACATCTACAAGACCGATCAGAAGGTCAAGGAGCTGATCCCCGACGATCCGCATCTGCACCGCTGGCTCGACATGGCCCGCGAGCGCATCAGCTTCCAGGGTCTGCCGGCGCGCATCTGCTGGGTCGGCCTCAAGGACCGCGCCCGCCTCGGTCAGGCCTTCAACGAGATGGTCAAGAACGGCGAGCTCAAGGCTCCCGTGGTCATCGGTCGCGACCACCTGGACTCCGGCTCGGTGGCCAGCCCCAACCGTGAGACCGAAGCCATGATGGACGGCTCCGACGCCGTTTCCGACTGGCCGCTGCTCAACGCCCTGCTCAACACCGCCGGCGGCGCCACCTGGGTCTCGCTGCACCATGGCGGTGGCGTGGGCATGGGCTTCTCCCAGCACGCCGGGGTGGTGATCGTCGCCGACGGCACCGACGACGCCCACGCCCGCCTGGGCCGGGTGCTGCGCAACGACCCGGGTACCGGGGTGATGCGCCACGCCGATGCCGGGTACGATATCGCCAAGCAGTGCGCCCGGGAAAATGGGTTGGATCTGCCGATGCTCGACAAGTAAGAGCCTCCGTTATCACGACATAACCACGCTACCCGGTGGCGCAAGGAGCGGCCGGGGCAGGTCGAAGAGGAGGTCCGATTCCAGGGATGGAATCGGTAGCGCCCAGGGATGGGTTCACAGCGCCTCCTCGCAGACCTGCCGCGGCATAGCTCCGCCCCGCTGAGGTAAGCATCAAGGTCAAGAGGCCGACAGGAATCCAATATGAACCATCTCGACATTCAACCCGGCAAGATGACCCTGGCCCAGGCGCGCCAGGTGTTCGAGGCGCCGCTGCACGTGACGCTGCCCGACAGCGCCGACGCTGCCATTCAGCGCGCCGTCGATTGCGTCAATCGCGTCGTCGACGAAGACCGAACCGTCTACGGCATCAACACAGGTTTCGGCCTGCTGGCCCAGACCCGCATCGACCACGACAACCTGGAAGAGCTGCAGCGCTCGCTGGTGCTGTCCCATGCCACCGGCGTGGGCGAGCCCATGGAAGACGCCCTGGTGCGCCTGATCATGGTGCTCAAGGTCAACAGCCTGGCCCGCGGCTTCTCCGGTATCCGCCGCGAAGTGCTCGACGCCCTGCTCGCCCTGGTCAACGCCGAAGTCTACCCGCACATCCCGCTCAAGGGCTCCGTCGGCGCCTCCGGCGACCTGGCACCGCTGGCCCACATGAGCGTGGTACTGCTCGGCGAAGGCAAGGCACGCCATCGCGGCGAATGGATCCCGGCCCGTCAGGCTCTCGAGATCGCCGGACTCCAGCCGCTGCGGCTCGCCCCCAAGGAGGGCCTGGCGCTGCTCAACGGCACCCAGGTCTCCACCGCCTACGCTTTGAAAGGGCTGTTCGAGGCCGAAGACCTGTTCGCCGCCGCCACGGTGTGCGGCGCGCTGACGGTGGAAGCCACGCTCAGCTCACGCTCGCCCTTCGATGCCCGCATCCACGACGCCCGCGGCCAGCGCGGCCAGATCGACGCCGCTGCGGCCTATCGTCACCTGCTCGGTGAGCGCAGCGAGATCAGCGACTCCCACGCCCACTGCGACAAGGTGCAGGACCCCTACTCGCTGCGCTGCCAGCCCCAGGTGATGGGCGCCGTACTGACCCAGATCCGCCAGGCCGCCGAGGTGCTGGCCGTGGAGGTCAACGCGGTATCGGACAACCCGCTGGTATTCAGCGACGAGGGCGACATCCTCTCCGGCGGCAACTTCCACGCCGAGCCGGTGGCCATGGCCGCCGACAATCTGGCCCTGGCCCTGGCCGAGATCGGCTCGCTCACCGAGCGTCGGGTCTCGCTGATGATGGACACCCACATGTCGCAGCTGCCGCCGTTCCTGGTGGAGAACGGCGGAGTCAACTCCGGTTTCATGATCGCCCAGGTCACCGCCGCGGCGCTGGCCAGCGAGAACAAGGCCCTGGCCCATCCGCACAGCGTCGACAGCCTGCCCACCTCGGCCAACCAGGAGGACCACGTCTCCATGGCGCCGGCCGCCGGCAAGCGGCTGTGGGAGATGGCCGACAACGTGCGCGGCATCCTGGCCATCGAATGGCTGGCGGCCTGCCAAGGGCTCGATTTCCGCCAAGGGCTCACCACCACCGAAAGATTAGAGCAGGCCAGGAAGGCACTGCGCGGCCAGGTCGACTACTACGACCGCGACCGCTTCTTCGGCCCCGACATCGAGAGCGCCACCCGCTTGCTCGCCTCACGGGTGCTCAACGAGCTGGTGCCGGTGGAGCTGCTGCCCAGCCACTGACCCGCCCTGCACGTTGAGGTAAGATACGCTGCCCCGGCCCACCAGGCCGGGGTTTTCTTTCACCCATCCGTTTCGCTTCGGTCCGATCCTCCAGCTCGAGAGCCGTCATGAATGCCATCGTTCTGGCCATCCTGGTCATGGTCACCCTCAGTCTTGCCCGCGTCTCCGTCGTCTTCGCCCTGATCGCCGCCAGCCTGGTCGGTGGGCTGGTCGCCGGCATGCCCATCGGCGCCATCATGGACGCCTTCAACCAAGGGCTCGGCAACGGCGCCACCATCGCGCTCTCCTACGCCGTGCTGGGCGCCTTCGCCGTGGCCCTGTCGCGTTCGGGCGTTACCGAGCTGCTCGCCGAGCGAGCGATTCGCGGCCTGCACCTGGACGACCAGCCGTCGAGCCGCCGCTGGGTCGCCTTCACCCTGATCGGCGCCCTGCTCGCCGCGGCGGTGAGCTCGCAGAACCTGATTCCGGTGCACATCGCCTTCATTCCGGTGCTGGTGCCGCCGCTGCTCAAGCTGATGAATCACCTGCGCCTGGATCGCCGGGTGGCGGCCTGCGTCATCACCTTCGGCATCACCGCGCCCTACATGCTGCTGCCGGTAGGCTTCGGCGCGATCTTCCTCAACGACATCCTGCTGGCCAATCTCAACGAGAGCGGCGCCGAGCTGGGCCTGGAGGTGACGCGCGGCATGGTGCCCATGGCCATGCTGATGCCCATCGGCGGCATGGCGCTGGGGCTCGCTGTCGCCGTGCTGTTCAGCTATCGCCGGCCGCGCCACTACGAGGATCGCGACCTGGCTCACGGCGACGAGACACCCGCCGAGGCGGCCAAACACCTGGCGCCCTGGCAGATGGCAGTGCTCGGCGCCGCGCTGGTGGGCACCGTGACGATCCAACTGCTCTCGGGTTCGATGGTGCTGGGCGGGCTGTTCGGCTTCGCCCTGCTCTCGGTCAGCGGCGTGTTCCGTTGGCACGAACAGGACGACATCTTCACCGAAGGCATGCGCATGATGGCGCTGGTGGGCTTCATCATGATCAGCGCGGCGGGCTTCGCCGGGGTAATGCAGGCCACCGGCGAGGTACCCGCTCTGGTGGCGGGCTCAACGGAGCTGATCGGTGACAACAAGGGCCTGGCGGCGCTGATCATGCTGCTGGTCGGCCTGTTCATCACCATGGGCATCGGCTCGTCATTCTCCACCGTGCCGATCATCGCCTCGCTCTACGTGCCGCTGGCACTCAGCTTCGGCTTCTCGCCCATGGCCACCGTCGCCCTGGTGGGTACCGCCGCGGCGCTGGGCGATGCCGGCTCGCCGGCCTCCGACTCGACCCTGGGCCCCACCGCTGGGCTCAACGCCGACGGCCAGCACGACCATATCTGGGACACCGTGGTGCCGACCTTCCTGCACTACAACCTGCCGCTGATCGCCTTCGGCTGGCTGGCCGCCATGGTGCTGTGAGGGTGCTGCGAGGGCGCTTTGAGAGAGCTCTTGCGGAAGATCAGCCCAGGCCGCAGCAGCTCTTGAACTTGCGCCCGCTGCCGCAGGGGCAAGGGTCGTTGCGGCCGGGCTTGAGGCGCTCCATGCTGGGCTCGCCGTCGACATAGAACCAGCGGCCCGCCTCGTGCACGAAGCGCGAGTTCTCCGCCAGTACGCCCCAGCGCCTGCCTTCGCGAAAGGTGGCGCGAAAATGCACGTGGCCACGCTCGCCCGCCGAGCCGTGATCGAGCACCTCGAGGCGTATCCAACTGGTGGCATCGTCCAGGTTCAGGTCCACCGGGCAAGTGCTGGCGTGCCAGGTCGCCAGCAGGTAATCCTCGAGCCCCAGGGCAAAGGCACTGTAGCGGGAGCGCATCAGCGCCTCGGGGGTCGGCGCCGCCTCGCCGGCATGAAAGCGGCCGCAGCAGGCATCCAGCGGCAGTCCGCTGCCGCAGGGGCAGCGCGAGATCGTCGAAGTCATCGGTTCTCCGTTCCGTTGAGCCGCCATTCTAGCGCAGCCAGCGCTGCCGTTGCCGAGTGCCATTCGGATACCCACCGAAACAGAGCGTCAGTTTCGCTCTCAGTCAGCTGTCCTACACTGGAAGCAGTCTGTACACACCGTCACCGCTGCATCGCCGCGGACCCAACGGCGGCTTGTGTCAGTATCTCTACACCCGCCCGACAAGGAGTTGGGACACGTAACTTGCGCTGGGTCACGGCACAGCGACAGCGCCTATGTTACATCTGAGCTAATTCACACCGCCTTCGGAGATATGGAAATGCCCGAACGCCAAGACGAGTCCCGCACCGCCTGGCATGCCTTGCCCCCCGATGAAGCCCTGGAGAAGGTCGACGGCAACCGCGACGGCCTGAGCGATGACGAAGCCAAGTCGCGCCTCGACCACTACGGCCCCAACCAGCTCAAGCAGGAGGAGGGGCGGCCCTGGTGGCGGCGTCTGCTCGAACAGTTCAACAACATCCTGATGATCATCCTGCTGGTGGCGGCGGTGGCGAGCCTGGCCCTCGGCCACATGCTGGACGCCGCGGCCATCGTCGGGGTGGTGATCATCATCGCGATGATCGGCTTCATCCAGGAGGGCAAGGCCGAACAGGCCCTGGAGAGCATACGCAACATGCTCTCGCCACAGGCGTCGGTGCTGCGCGGTGGCAAGCGCAAGACCATCGACGCCGAGGATCTGGTGCCTGGCGACATCGTCATGCTGGAGAGCGGCGATCGCGTGCCCGCCGATCTGCGCCTGCTCGAGGCCAAACGCCTGCGCACGGAGGAGGCCGCCCTCACCGGTGAGTCCACCCCAGTGGACAAGCAGACCGACGCCGTCGAGGAGGACGCCGAGCTGGGCGACCGCAGCGCCATGATCTATGCCAGCACCATCGTGGTTCAGGGCACCGCTCAGGGCGTGGTGGTGGAAACCGGCACCCGCACCGAGATCGGGCGTATCTCGGAGATGCTGCGCGGCGTCGAGCAGCTCAAGACGCCGCTACTGCAGCAGCTCGACCGCGCCGGCCGCGTGCTGGCGATCTTCATCCTGGGCGCCGCCGCCCTCACCGCCGCCATCGGCGTGGTCCTCCACGGCGAGCCCATCAGCGCCATGTTCATGGCGGCGGTGGGCCTGGCCGTGGCCGCCATTCCAGAGGGTCTGCCGGCCATCGTCACCATTACCCTGGCGCTGGGCGTGCAGGTGATGGCCAAGCGCAACGCCATAATCCGCCGTCTGCCGGCGGTCGAGACCCTGGGCTCCATCTCCACCATCTTCTCCGACAAGACCGGCACCCTGACCCGCAACGAGATGACCGCCCAGGCGATCTGGCTCCCCGAGGGCGAGTTCCGCCTTTCGGGCATCGGCTTCGCCCCGGAAGGCAAGCTGCACGCCGCCCCCGAAGAGAAAGAGAGCGACGAGTACGGCGAGGAGATCTCGCTGGACGACTACCCGGCGCTGGCGCACTTCCTCAAGGTCGGCGTGCTGTGCAACGATTCCGAACTCGCCGAAGAGGACGAGCGCTGGACGATTCACGGCGACCCCACCGAGGGCGCGCTGGTGGTAGCCGGCGCCAAGGGCGGCTTCGACACCGGCGAACTGCGCGACGAGCACCCACGCCAGGATGCCATCCCCTTCGAGTCCGAGCGCAAGTACATGGCCACCCTCAACGAGCTGGAGGGCAAGCGCCTGCTGGTCAAGGGGGCTCCCGACCGACTGTTGGAGATGTGCCACAAGGTACGTGGCGCCGACGGCGACAGCGAGCTGGATCAGCAGGAGTGGGAAGAGCGCATCCACGACCTCTCCTCCCGCGGCCTGCGTGTGCTGGCCCTGGCGGAAAAGGAGGCCGACGACATCTCCGGCGAGCTCAGCGACGAGGACGCTGAGCAGGGCCTGGTGTTGCTGGGCCTGGTCGGGCTGCTCGACCCGCCGCGGGAGGCCGCCATCGAGGCCGTCAAGCAGTGCCTCGAGGCGGGCATCCGTCCGGTGATGGTCACCGGTGACCACGGCGTGACCGCCAAGGCCATCGCCGAACAGCTCGGCTTCGCCCACACCGACCGCGCCCTGACCGGACGCGAGATCGAGGAGATGTCCGACGAGCAGCTCGAAGAGTGCATTCTCGAGATCGACGTCTTCGCCCGCGCGGCGCCGGAGCACAAGCTGCGTCTGGTGAAGGCGATGCAGGCCAAAGGTGGAATCTGTGCCATGACCGGCGACGGGGTCAACGACGGGCCCGCCCTCAAGCGGGCCGACGTCGGAGTCGCCATGGGCATTCAGGGTACCGAGGCAGCCAAGGAGGCCGCCGAGATGGTGCTGGCCGACGACAACTTCGCCACCATCGTCGGCGCCATCGAGGAGGGGCGCAAGGTCTACGACAACATCCGCAAGACCGTGACCTTCATTCTGCCCACCAACGGCGGTCAGGGCCTGGCCATCATGCTGGCCGTGCTGGCCGGCACCCTGCTGCCGGTCACCCCGCTGCAGGCGCTCTGGGTCAACATGGTGGTGGCGGTCACCCTGGGCCTGGCACTGGCCTTCGAGAAGGCCGAAGAGGACATCATGCAGCGCGAGCCCCGCGATCCATCCGCGGCCCTGCTCGACCTGTTCCTGCTGTGGCGGGTGGTGTTCGTCTCGATTCTGCTGCTGATCGGCGTATTCGGCATGTTCAGCTGGATCCTGCAGGTCCAGGGCGGCAGCGAGGAGCTGGCGCGCTCCGGCGCCGTCAACATGCTGGTCATGAGCAGTGCGGCCTACCTGATCAACAGCCGCTTTCTGGTCAACAGCACACTCTCTCTGCACGGCATCTTCGGCAGCCGCCCGGTATGGATCGCCATCGGCCTGGTGGTACTGCTGCAGTTGGGTTGGACCTACATCCCCTTCATGCAGACGGTATTCGGCAGCGCCGCGCTGTCACCGATTCACTGGCTGGTGATCCTGGCCGGCAGCGTGGTGCTGTACCTGGTCGTGGAGCTGGAGAAGTTCATCCTGCGCAAGCGTGAGGGATCGGATGCCACCCACTCGGGCCGACATGACGAGGCGACGACTTCTGCCAACTAGGTTCGGCGACTGGCGCGGCTGGGCCGGTCGTCTGGCCCTGCTCGCCTTGCTGTGGTGGATGCTCGGCGGCGGCGAAGCGGAGAGCTGGCGCTGGGGAGTGCCGGCCATCATCATCACCGCCCTGGTGATGCCGATTCCCGATCTGCCGCTGCGGCCAGTGGCCTGGTTGCGCCTGCTGCCGCTGGCCCTGTGGCTCGGCCTGCGCGGCGGTATCGAGGTGGCCTGGCTCGCCTGTCGTCCGCGCATGCAGCTCGACACACGAGTCATCGAGCATCGTTGGCAGCGGCTGGACGACGCCTCCGGCCGCTTGTTCATGGCGACCTTGATCAATCTGCTGCCCGGCACCCTCACCGTTCGTATCGACAGCGACCATCTCCAGGTGCACGTGCTGCACTATCGGGACGGTATCGCCGAGAGGCTGCAACGCCTGGAGGGGCAAATCGATGCGCTTTTCGGTGGCCGCCATCTTCGCAACGAGGGCTCCCCATGACGCCGATCTATCTGTTCGCCGCCGTCCTGCTGCTGGCCAATGCCGGTGTCGCTGCCTGGCGCATCTGGCAAGGGCCGACCAGCGCCGACCGCATGGTGGCCGCAGAGCTGATGACGACTACCACCGTGGCAGTGCTGCTGATACTGAGCGCGCTGGTCGAGCAGCCGGCCCTCGTCGACGTTGCGCTGCTGTTCGCCCTGCTTGCCGCGGTGGCCATGGCCAATTTCGTCACCCGCACCTGGACGCTGCTGAGAGAGGACGGTCAGGCACGCGAGGAGGCCAGGCATGACTGAGTGGCTCGAAGTGGTCAGCCATTTGCTGGTGGTCGCCGGCACGCTGTTCTTCGTCACGGGCAGCCTGGGCTTCATCCGCTTTCCTGATGTCTTCACCCGACTGCACGCCCTGACCAAGGCCGATAACCTGGGGCTCGGGCTGCTCTGTTCCGGCCTGGCGCTGCAGGCCGACGGCCTGGCCGAGGCGGCCAAGATCATGCTGATATGGCTACTGGTGCTGCTGGCTTCGGGCATCGGCGCCACGCTGGTGGCATCGACGGCAGCTGCCTGCGGCATTCGTCCCTGGCAGAACCGCACAGGCGCAAGCCGGGAGGCGCAACAGGAGCCGCAGGAATGACGGCGCTGACCCTGGGCTTCGATCTGCTGCTCGCCGCCGGCCTGATCTGGCTCGGCTGGCAGGCACTGTTTCTGACCCGCCGCTTCGCCGCCGTGGTCCACTTGATGGCCTTCAACCTGCTCATGGCGCTGGTCTGGGTACGCCTCGAGGCGCCGGACATCGCCCTGGCGGAGGCCGCCATCGGCGCCGGTGTGACCGGCGCACTGCTGCTCACGGCGCTAGGCCGCCTGCCCAGCACGGCCGCTGTCGGCTCCCATCCGCAGCGCTGGCACCGCTACTGGCGCTATCCGGCCGTCTTCGCCGCGTGCATCGGCGCGGGCTGGCTGGCCTGGGGCGTTCAACGCCTGCCGCGCCCCGGCCTGGCCGCCGAGGTGACGGCCGAGCTGGACGCCACCGGCGTCAGCCATGCCGTGACCGCCGTACTGCTCAACATCCGCGCGTTGGACACACTGCTCGAAGTGGCGGTGATGCTGGGTGCCGTGATGCTGGTGTGGTCACTGGGTCCGGCGCTGCGCCCCTTCGCCCCGGCGACCGCCCTGCCCGGTCTGCCCGCCCTGTCGCGCCTGCTGCATCCGCTGTTCCTGCTCGTTCCCACCTATCTGCTGTGGCGCGGCGCCCATGCGCCGGGTGGCGCCTTTCCCGCCGGCGCGGTGCTGGGGGCCGGCGGCATTCTACTGCTGCTGGTAGAGCGTATCGGCTGGATGCAGCAGCCCCGCTTCAAGCCTCTGCTGCGCTTGCTGCTGGTCGCCGGGCTGGCGCTCTTCCTCGCCGTCGGCCTGGGCGGCCTGCTGTTGACCGGGACCTTTCTGGCGATTCCCCAGGCGCTGGCCAAGCCGGCGATCCTGGCGGTGGAAGTCGCCACGGCGCTCTCGATTGCGCTGATGCTGATGGCACTCTACCTGTACGGGGAGCCCGGCCGATGAGTCTCTTCTACGCTGTCGTGTCTGCCCTGCTCTGCGGCATGGCCCTCATCGGCCTGTTTCGCACTGACGACCTGGTGCGCCGTATCGTGGCGCTCAATGTGCTGGCCAGCGCCACCTTTCTGCTGCTGGTCACCCTCGCCCGCACCGAGGCGGGGATCGATCCGGTCCCCCATGTGATGGTGCTGACGGGCATCGTGGTGGCGGTAAGCACGACGGCCGCCGCACTGGGCTTGACGATCCGCGCCCACGAACGTCGTCATGAGGAGTCGCAATGACGGCATCGGGGCTGGCCGCCTGGACGCTCCCAGCGATGATCTTCCTGCCGCTCGGTCTCTCGATAGCGGCATTTCTCGGCGCCCTCTCCCCCGGGCGTCAGGTGGCGCTGGGGCTGCCCGTCATGCTGATGAGCCTCGCACTCTCCTTGCCGGCGACGCTGGGCGGGGAGTCGATCGGCATCGCCCTGGGCAACTGGCCGCCACCGCTGGGCATCGCCTGGCATCTCGATTTCCCCGCTCTCACGATGCTGATCATGACGGCCGTCGTGGCAGGCGCTGCCAGCCTGGCCCTGCTGCTGGACCCGTCGACATCCGCCGACCGGCATCTGTGGCCGCTGTGGTGGATGATGTGGGCCGGCCTCAACGCTCTGCTGCTGTCCCAGGATCTGTTCAATCTCTACGTCACGCTGGAGCTCGTCACCCTGGCCGGCGTCGGCCTGGTGGCCCGCTCGCCCCACGATCGCTTCGGCGAGGCCGCCCTGCGCTATCTGATGGCCTCGCTGCTGGCTTCGCTGCTTTACCTGCTGGGAACGGCGCTGATCTACGGCCAGACCGGCCGGCTCGACCTCGGCCTGCTGGTCGACTCCCTGGAGGATGGCGCCACCATGCGCCTGGCGGCCGCCCTGCTTACCCTGGGGCTGCTGATCAAGGCCGCCGTGGTGCCGCTGCACACCTGGCTGCCGGCCGCCCACTCCAAGGCCCAGGCGCCGGTCAGCGCCATGCTCTCGGCCGTGGTCGTAGGGGTGACCCTGTTCGTGCTGTGGCGTCTGTGGCTGGCCCCGCTGGCCAATCTCAACAGCGCCCAGCTCGATTGGCTGGTTGTGATCGGAATGGTGGCACTGGGCTGGGGCGGTGTTCAGGCCGCGCTGCAGACCCGACTCAAGCTCCTGATCGCCTGGTCCACGCTCTGCCACAGCGGCTACGCGCTGCTGCTGCTCGGGCTCGATGTCGACATGAACTGGTTCACCCCGGATGAACCGCATGCCCCTGCTTTTCCGGGCGGCCTACAGCTGCTGCTCGCCCACGGGTTGGCCAAGGGGGCGCTGTTCCTTGCCGCCGGTGCCATCGTCGTCGCCCACGACCACGACCGCCTCAGCCGGCTGGCCGGCGACGCCGGTCGCCTGCCGCTGGCCTGGCTGGCCATGGCGCTGGCCGGCCTCAGCCTGCTGGGCATTCCCCCGACCGGCGGGTTCTTCGGCAAGTGGTGGCTGCTGCAAGGGGCACTGGCGCAAGACCATTACCTCATTGCTACGGTCGTGCTGCTCGGCACCTTCTTCACCGCTGCCTGCCTGTGGCGTCTGTTCGACCTGGGCCTGCGCCCCGAGCCGCGCCGGGCAGCCGTTATCGCATCTCGCCCCACTCACGGCGACATCACCCGACGCCTCTCTTGGCTGGCACTGGGGCTTGCCGCGCTGGCCTGGGGCCTGGGTCCCTTCATGGCGCTGTCTACGCCGCTTCCCATGGAATTCACTATCAGCCTCGCCCTGGATGCCACCGGCCTGGCCTTCCTGCTGCCGGCGCTGTGCATCTGGCCGCTGGTGCTGTGGGCTACCTACAGCTGGCGGGACACCTTCCCTGCCGCCAACCGCCTGCTCGCCATGCTGGCGTCGGCAGCGGCGATCCATCTGATCGCCCTGCTCGCCGCGGACCTGCTGACCTTCTACACCGGCGCCGCGCTGCTAAGCCTGCTGGGATGGGCCATGGTTCAGCACGACGGGCATCAGTCATCGCGCCTGGCCGGCTTGGGCTACCTGGTCATGCTGCTGCTGGCCGAAGTGGCGATGCTGGCGGGCCTCGCGCTCATTGCCAACGCCAGCGGCGACCTGCGCTTCGCCAGCCTGACTCACCACGAGCTGCCACCCCTGGCCCTGGGCTGCATGGCGTTTGGCCTGGCCATCAAGGCCGGTGTCATCGGCGTGCATGCCTGGCTGCCGCTGGCACATCCGGTCGCACCGCCCATGGCCAGCGCCGTCCTCTCAGGGCTGATGATCAAGCTCGGCCTGCTGGGTGCCCTGCGCCTGCTTCCGCTCAGCGATGTCACCGTGGCCTGGGGCCCCGTCATGGTGATGGTGGGGTTGGTCGCCGCCGTCTATGCGGCACTGCGCGGCATCGTTCACGATCACGCCAAGGTCGTGCTGGCGTGGTCGAGCGTGAGCCAGATGGGGCTGCTCACCGCTCTGCTGGGCCTGGTGCTCTACAGCAGCTCACCGGCCACCGCCATGACGGCCCTGCTGCTGCTGGCGACAACGCACTCCCTGGCCAAGGCCAGCCTGTTTCTGGGGGCGGGAATGGCCAACCGGGTGCACGGCAGGGAGCACCGCTGGGTACTGCTCGGCATGCTGCTGCCGGCCCTGGCGCTGGCGGGCGTGCCGCCCACGGGCGGCGTGCTGGTCAAGTCCACCATGGAGAGCGCGCTGACGGAAGCCGACGGGGCCGGCTGGCTGCTCTCCCTCTCGGGCATCGCCACCGGCCTGTTGATGCTGCGCCTGCTGTGGCTGCTATGGCGCTCGCCACCCAGCCGGCAGACGCTGCACCTACCCGGCGGGCTGTGGCTGGGCTGGGCCACGCTGGCAGCCCTGCCGGTGCTGGTGGCCTGGGGCTGGCAGTGGTACGCACCGCTTGTCGCAGCACCGTTCGCCACCCTGCGCTCCGGCTTGCTGGAGCCATCCCTCGCCCTTGGGCTGGCGGCCATGGCGGTTCTGCTCAAGCCTCGATTGCCGCAGCTGGGGCGGGCACGCCTCGCATGGCGCCAGGCGCTGGAACAGCGAGGAGAGCGTGGCTTTCGACGGCTGGCCTGGATGCTCAAGCGGAGCGAAAACAGGCTTCAACCCTGGCCCGCCTTCGGCATCGCGCTGGGGTTCGTGTCGCTGGGCATGGGCGTCGCAGCGCTGCTACCCGGTTGAAGTCGATCGGCGCCGGCTCATGAGCGCCGCTTGGTGCGGGCGGTGGCCTCGGCGGTGGTGGGGTCTTCGGGCCAGGGGTGCTTGGGGTAGCGGCCGCGCATCTCTCGACGCACTTCGGGGTAGCCGTTGGCCCAGAAGCTGGCGAGATCCGCGGTGACCTGTAGCGGGCGCCGCGCCGGCGAGAGCAGGTGCAACAGCACCGCCACCCGCCCCTCGGCGACTCGCGGCGACGCCTGCCAGCCAAAGGTTTCCTGCAGCTTCACCGCCAGCACCGGCGCCCGGCCCTCCAGGCACGGCGTGTAGTCGAGGCGTATCTGCGAGCCGCTGGGCACTTCGAGACGCTCCGGCGCCAGCGCATCGAGCCGGCTACGCAGCGACCAGTCGAGACTGTCGAGTAGAAAGCGGCCCAGCGGCAGCCGCGCCACCGCGTCGAGGCTTCTGACGCCGTCGAGGTGCGGCCCCAGCCAGGCTTCGAGATCATCGAGCAGCGCCGGCAGCGACCAATCGGGCCAATCCTGCTCATCCTCACAGTCTTGATCCCCCCGAGAGCCCAACGCCTGGCGCAGCAGCGCTACCCTGCCGCGCAGCTGCTCGGCGCTGTCGTCGAAGGGCAGCTCGCCGCGCCGGCGCAGGGCGTCGAGCAGCGCCTGACGCACCGCCTCCGGCGGCAGCGACGAAAGCGCCTTGCGCTCGAGCACCACCGCCCCCAGGCCGCGCACCTGCTCACCGATCAGGCGCCCCTGCTCCTCCGACCACTCCAGGCTCGCCCGCCACTCTCGCGTTTCGGGAAACAGCGCCTCGAGCCGCGCTCGCTCGATGGCCACGCCGCGGAAGATTCGTGCGCCGCTGGCCTGGCCGTCCAGCTCGGCGGCCACCAGCAGCTCGGCATGGGCCAGCGCATGCCGCTCGGGCAGGGTCGCCAGCCCGCCCGACGCCAGGCGGAAGCGACCCGGCCCGGCGTCGTGCTGGATACGCTGCGCCACCCGGTCCGGATAGGCCAGCGCCAGCAGCTCCCCCAGCGGCGCCAGGCTCGTGACCTCCAGGCCCACGCCGCCAATCCGCGCCAGGCGCTGGGCCTCGCGCTGCCATTGACGGTGAGCGGCGGGCTGCGCCAGGCGGGCCTGCAGCGTGCGCTCCAGGTCCTGTTCGCCGTCGAGATCGCGCCCCTCCAGCGTCGCCACCAGGGCACAGGCCAGCGGCACGGCGTCGAGCTCGCCGGCACGCGCCAGCATCGTCGCCAGGCGCGGATGGGTGGGCCAGCGTACGCAGGCACGGCCCAGCTCGGTGAGCAGGAAGCCCTCGTCCATCAAACCGAGCCGCTGCAGCAGGCGGCGCCCGGCCGCCAGCGCCCCGGCGGGAGGCGGCGTGATCCAGGCCAGCCCGGCCGGGTCGACGATCCCCCAGCGGGCCAGCTCAAAGGCCAGCGGAGCGAGATCGGCCTGCAGCATCTCGGGCTCGCCGTGGGCCGGCAGCGGCTGCTCCTCGGCCCACAGCCGCAGGCAAAGCCCCGGCCCCTGACGCCCGGCCCGGCCGCGACGCTGGTCGGCGCTGGCGCGATTGACGCGACGGGTCTCCAGCCGGCTGAGCCCGCTGCGCGGCTGGAACACCGGCACCCGCTCCTGACCGGCATCGATGACGATGCGTACGCCATCCACGGTGACGCTGGATTCGGCGATGGCGGTGGAGAGCACCACGCGCCGCCGACTGTCGGGCTCGGGCTTCAAGGCGCGGCGCTGCTCCTCCAGCGGCAGCCGCCCGTGCAGCTCGCGCACCGCCAGTTCGGGCCTACGGCTGGCCAGCTCCCGCGCCAGGCGGCGGATCTCGGCCACCCCGGGCAGGAACACCAGGGCATCGCCTTCGCTCAGGGCAAGGGCTTCCTCTACCGCTATAGCCTGCTGGCTTGCGGCGTCGTCGCGAGAGCTGGAGTTGGAGTTGGAGCGAAAGCTGAGCGGACGATAACGGGTCTCCACCGGGAAGCTGCGCCCCTGGCTCTCGAGCAGCGGCGTGGCTTCGCCGAGCACGCCGAGCAGGGCCTCGACGTCGAGGGTGGCCGACATCACCAACAGGCGCAGGTCGTCACGCACCGACTGGGCATCCAGCGCCAGGGCCAGTCCCAGGTCGGCCTCCAGGCTGCGCTCGTGAAACTCGTCGAAGACGATGCCGCTCACCCCTTCGAGCAGCGGGTCGTCCTGCAGCATTCGCGTCAGCACCCCCTGGGTGACCACCTCGAGCCGCGTGTTGGGCCCCACCCGGCTCTCGCCGCGCATGCGGTAGCCCACGGTCTTGCCGACTCTTTCGCCCAGGCTTTCCGCCATGAAGCCGGCGGCCAGGCGGGCGGCCACCCGCCGCGGCTCCAGCAGCAGCAGGCGGCCTGCGCCGCGCTCGCCCAGGCACCAGGCCTCGTTCAGCAGCGCCAGCGGCACCCGTGTGGTCTTGCCCGCCCCGGGCTCGGCGACCAGCAGCACGCGGGAATGCGCGGCCAGCGCCTGGCGGATCGCCGGCAGTTGGGCATCGATGGGCAGTTCGCCGCCGGGCGTCATCGAATTGTCATCTCGCTTCATATACGATTTGCCATATGTTTCGCCACCGACGTTCACTCACGACTTTCTCTACAAACACGAGAGCCCCGACATGACCCTACGCATCGGCATCAACGGTTTCGGTCGCATCGGTCGCCTGGCGCTGCGCGCCGGCTGGACCAACCCGGACCTCGAGTTCGTGCGCATCAACGACCCGGGCGGCGACGCCGCCACCTTCGCCCACCTGCTGCAGTTCGACTCGGTACACGGCCAGTGGAGCGGCGGCGGCGATGATATCACGTCGACCGAGGACGCCATCGAGGTGGCCGGCAAGCGCATCGCCTTCAGCACCAATCGCGAGATCGCCGATACCGACTGGTCCGACTGCGACGTGGTGATCGAGTGCTCGGGCAAGATGAAGACGAGCGCCAAGCTCCAGGGCTACCTGGACCAGGGCGTGAAGCGCGTGGTGGTCAGCGCGCCGGTGAAGGAAGAAGGCGTGCTCAACGTGGTGATGGGGGTCAACGACCACCTCTTCGATCCCGCCAGCCACCGCATCGTCACCGCGGCGAGCTGCACCACCAACTGCCTGGCGCCGGTGGTCAAGGTGATCCACGAGCGGCTCGGCATCCGCCACGGCTCGATGACCACCATTCACGACATCACCAACACCCAGGTGATCCTCGACGCCCCCAGCTCTCCACAAAAGCCTGACCTGCGCCGCTCACGGGCCTGCGGCATGAGCCTGATCCCCACCACCACCGGCTCGGCCAAGGCGATCACCGCGATCTTCCCGGAGCTGACCGGCAAGCTCAACGGCCACGCCGTGCGCGTGCCGCTGGCCAACGCCTCGCTCACCGACATGGTGTTCGAGGTAGCGCGCGAGACCACGGTCGAGGAGGTCAACGCGCTGTTGAAGCAGGCCGCCGAGGGCGAACTGGCCGGCATCCTGGGCTACGAGGAGCGCCCGCTGGTCTCCATCGACTATCGCAGCGACCCGCGCAGCTCCATCGTCGACGCCCTCTCCACCATGGTGGTGGCCGGCACCCAGGTGAAGCTGTACGCCTGGTACGACAACGAGTACGGCTACGCCTGTCGCACCGCGGAGCTGGCCGCCAAGGTGGGGAACGCCGCCGGGGTGGAGAGCAACAAGGAATGATCGCGCGCGTCGCCGCCCTGCCCCGCGAGGTTCGCCAGTATCTGCTGGTGACCGGCAACTACTGGGGCTTCACGCTCACCGACGGCGCCCTGCGCATGCTGGTGGTGCTCTACTTCCACCAGCTCGGCTATTCGGCGCTGGAAGTGGCGCTGCTGTTCCTGTTCTACGAGTTCTTCGGCGTGGTCACCAACCTGGTGGGTGGCTGGCTGGGCGCACGGCTGGGGCTCAACCGCACCATGAACCTGGGGCTGGGCTTGCAGATCGTCGCCCTGGCCATGCTTCTGGTGCCCACGGCCTGGCTCGCGGTGCCCTGGGTGATGGCGGCTCAGGCACTCTCGGGCATCGCCAAGGACCTCAACAAGATGAGCGCCAAGAGCGCGATCAAGAGCCTGGTGCCGGCGGGCGACGAGGGGCACACCTCGCTCTACCGCTGGGTGGCGCTGCTCACCGGCTCGAAGAATGCGCTCAAGGGGGTGGGGTTCTTTCTCGGCGGGCTGCTGCTCACGCTGATCGGCTTCCAGGGGGCGATACTGGCCATGGCGCTGATGCTCGTCGGCGTGCTCGGCCTCTCGCTGCTGCGCCTCGACGCCGACCTGGGCCGCGCCAAGGCCAAGCCGAAGTTCCGCGAGATTCTCTCCAAGAGCCGGGCGATCAACATTCTCTCGGCGGCGCGCATGTTCCTGTTCGGCGCCCGCGACGTGTGGTTCGTGGTGGCGCTGCCGGTGTTCCTCGCCACCCAGTTCGGCTGGGACCATTGGCGGGTCGGCGGCTTCCTGGCGCTGTGGGTGATCGGCTACGGGGCGGTGCAGGCGGTGGCACCACGCATCACCGGGCGCACGGCGGGACGCAGCGCCGCCATCGCCTGGGCCGCGGCGCTGGCCGCCCTGCCGGCGCTGATCGCGCTTGGCCTTCAAGTACAAGGTCTGGAGTGGCTGCCGCACGTGGTGCTGCTGGGCGGGCTGTTGCTGTTCGGCGCGGTGTTCGCGGTGAACTCCAGCCTGCACAGCTTCCTGATCGTGCGCATGGCGCGCTCGGACGGGGTCTCGCTGGACGTGGGCTTCTACTACATGGCCAACGCCATGGGCCGGCTGATCGGCACCCTGCTCTCCGGCTGGCTCTACATGACCGGCGGCCTCAGCGCCACGCTGTGGGTGTCGAGCGCCATGCTCATGGCAACGGTGGCGATCAGCCTGGCGTTGCCGAGGGAGGCTTGACCGCCGCCGATTCGTCGGGCGGGACTTGTAAGAAATTGCCGACAATTTACGTCAGCCATCGTCGCTTCATGCACCTACCGCCTTGTGTCTTCGTGTCGCATGCGTAACCTTGCGTTTCTTGTCCTGCTTTTTCATCAGGTTGGTGAAAGGAACGCGCGTATGGCCGATGCAACTGGATTGCAATTCACCCTCGATCTCGCCGGGGTCGACAGCGCCGAGCTGGCGGTGATCGACTTCACCCTGGAAGAGGCACTCTCGCAGCCCTTCCACCTCGAGGTGCGTTTCGCCAGCCGCGACGGCAGCCTCTCCGCCACCGAGCTGCTCGACCGCCCGGTGAGCC
>NZ_JABFTV010000004.1 GCF_021404405.1 Billgrantia aerodenitrificans | reverse complement strand
TCAAAGCTTCTCAAAAGACCCGAAGGTCTCGACGAGTCGCTTGCCTTGAAATGGTGTGACTTCTCACCACCTCATCGACAAGCGCCCACATGAATTACCTGATCGATTGTTAAAGAGCGGCTCCTTTCCTCTTCAAGCCTCAGCCTGAAGAGCGGAGCGTCTCGCTTGCTGTCGGGGCCGTCGATCCTATGACCGAGGGGCCTCGCCAGCGCCCTGCGAGGAAGGCGTATTCTACTGAAGCGCCGGAGTTTGTCAACTCTCTTCGAGGCCGTCACCGAGGTGACCCTGACATCGAAGACCGGCCGGAGCCGGCGACCGCAAGCCCGCTTCCGGACTTGCTTTCGAGTGGGGCGCATTCTACTGAATCCGCCGCGGGCGTCAAGTGCGAATTTTGCGAAGCGAATCGGAAAACTCAAACAACGACAACCACTTACCACTCTCCCCACCGCCTGCAACGTTGCTCGTCACCGGCAGCGGATGCGTACTTTAAGGGCTGCAGACCAAGGACGCAACCCTCCGCGTCAAAAAAATATAGCTCAGGTTTCTGGCAGCAGCCATGACGGGGATCAATTTTCTCATGACATGGCTGCTACGCCCGTGCTCGCGCCTCTCAGATGACGAACAGATCGACGAAACGATGCACCGGCATGGCTTCCAGCGCCCCCTGCTCCTTGCACAGTGAAATGATTCGCTCGCAGCGGCCGGCCGGGAAACGCGTCGCCAAGTTGCGGCGAAACTTCTCTTCCAGGATGGGGATGCCCTCGGCCCGGCGGCGGCGATGGCCGATGGGGTATTCGACTTCGATGCACTCCGTGGCAGTGCCATCGCTGAAGAAGACCTGGATGGCATTGGCGATGGAGCGTTTGTCGGCAGCCAGATAGTCCTGGGTATAGCGAGGCTCCTCGCTGACCTCCATCTTGCCCCGCAGCGTATCGATCAGCGAGTGCTGACGATGAAAGTCATCCTCGTAGTGTTCGGCGGTCAGATCGCCGAAGATCAACGGCACGGCTACCATGTACTGCAAGCAGTGGTCACGGTCCGCCGGGTTGGCTAGCTCGCCCTCCTTGGAGATGATGCGGATCGCCGATTCATGGGTGGTGATGACGATACGCTCGATCTCCTCGAGGCGGTCCTTGACCTGGGGATGTAAGCGCACTGCAGCCTCACACGCCGTCTGGGCATGGAACTCTGCCGGGAAGGCGATCTTGAACAGGATATTTTCCATCACGTAGGTGCCGAACTCGCGCTGGAAGCGAAACTTCCTCTCCCCTTCCGGTTTGATCGCCTGATCCTTGTTGGTCTTCGAGAAGAGCACGTCATAGAAACCCCACTGGGGTGCGCTGAGCACCCCGGGTATGCCCATCTCGCCACGCAGGGCAATATCGGCCAGACGCACGCCACGCGAAGTAGCATCGCCCGCGGCCCAGCTCTTGCGCGAGCCGGCATTGGGCGCATGGCGGTAGGTACGCAGACTCTGACCGTCGGCCCAGGCGTGCGATAGAGCCGACAGCAGCTGCTCCCGATTCGCCCCCATCAGGTAGGCGGCTACTGCCGTGGATGCCACCTTGACCAGTACCACATGATCCAGGCCAACTCGGTTGAAGGAGTTTTCGAGCGCCAGCACGCCCTGGATCTCGTGAGCCTTGATCATGGCCTCGAGCACGTCACGCATGATCAGCGGTGCCTCGCCCTGGGCAACTCGCTTCTGCGAGAGGTGATCCGCCACGGCGAGAATGGCACCCAGGTTGTCGGAGGGGTGCCCCCACTCGGCGGCAAGCCAGGTGTCGTTGTAGTCGAGCCAGCGCACGATGCAGCCGGTGTCCCAGGCGGCCTTGACGGGATCCAGGCGGAAGGAGGTGCCCGGCACTCGGGCGCCATGGGGCACGACGGTGCCTTCGACCAGCGGCCCCAGGTGCTTGGTGCATTCCGGGAAGCGCAGCGCCAGCAGGCCACAGCCCAGGGTATCGATGAGACAGTTGCGTGCGGTATCCAGCGCCTCGTCGCTCTCGACCCGATAGTCGAGAACGTAGTCGGCGATCATCTGCAGTTCAGGTTCGTAATCGGGACGGACGTTGCGTTCGACGGTGGCGCTCATGCTCCCTCCTGTCGCAGGCTCGATGTCGTCTCCACTTACTATAGAAAACGCTATATGAAACGCCCCGAGCCATGCGACTCGGGGCGAGTTGACGATCCCGCCGCTCTGCTAGAAGGCATCACCAGGGATGCGAACTTGCCCTTCCATCAGGACCCGCGCGCTACGGCTCATCACCGCCTTGGTCGCCGTCCACTGTCCTGCAACCTGCGAGGCCTGTGCGCCGACTCGCAGCGTGCCGGAGGGATGCCCGAAGTGCACCGCGTTGCGCTCGCCACCGCCCGCCGCCAGGTTGACCAGGGTGCCGGGCACCGCCGCCGCCGTGGCGATGGCCACCGCCGCCGTGCCCATCATGGCGTGGTGCAGCTTGCCCATGGAGAGCGCGCGCACCACGAGATCGATGTCGCCTGCCTTGATCGCCTTGCCGCTGGAAGCGACGTAATCGGCCGGCGGCGCGACGAAGGCGACCTTGGGCGTGTGCTGCCGTTCGGCCGCCTCGCTGACCTCCTTGATCAGCCCCATGCGCACGGCGGCGTGGGCACGAATCGACTCGAACATCGCCAGCGCCCGGGTATCGCCGTTGATCGCCTCCTGCAGCTCGGTGCCGCTATAGCCGATCGCTCCGGCGTTGACGAACACCGTCGGAATGCCGGCATTGATCATGGTGGCTTCGAGAGTGCCCACTCCCGGCACTTCCAGCTCGTCGACCAGGTTACCGGTAGGGAACATGGCACCTTCGCCGTCGGCCGGATCCATGAACTCGACCGCCACCTCGGCGGCCGGGAAGGTCACGCCGTCGAGTTCGAAGTCGCCGGTCTCCTGCACCTCGCCGTTGGTGATCGGAACACGCGAGACGATGGTCTTGCCGATGTTGGCCTGCCAGATCCGCACCGTGGCGATACCGTTCTCGGGAATTCGCTCGGGGTCCACCAGGCCGTTGCTGATGGCGAAGGGGCCGACGGCGGCGGAGAGGTTGCCGCAGTTGCCGCTCCAGTCGACGAAGGGCTTGTCGATGGAGACCTGACCGAACAGGTAGTCGACGTCGTGATCTGGGCTTTCGCTCTTCGACAGGATCACCGTCTTGCTGGTGCTGGAGGTGGCCCCACCCATGCCGTCGATCTGCTTCTGGTACGGGTCGGGGCTGCCGATGACGCGTAGCAGCAAGGCATCACGGGCCGGACCGGGCCGGCGTGCCGCCTCGGGCAAATCCTCCAGACGAAAGAAGACGCCCTTGCTGGTACCGCCACGCATGTAGGTGGCGGGAATCTTGATTTGAGGAACGTGGGCCATGGCGCTCGCTTCCTGAAATGACGGAGAACCCCGGCGATGTCCGCCGGGGCGTTCACGCGATGTGTGGATCAGGCCACCGCTTCGGACTCGAGGAAGTCCTGGGCGAAGCGCTGCAGCACGCCACCGGCGGAGTAGACCGTGACCTCCTCGGCGGTATCCAGACGGCAGATCACCGGCACCCGCTCGACTTCACCGGACTTGCGGTGAATGACCAGCTCGAGCGTTGCCCGGGGAGCCGGCTTGCCTTCCACATCGTAGGTCTCGGTGCCGTCGAGCTTGAGCGTATGCCGCGTGGTGCCCTCCTGGAACTGCAGCGGCATCACACCCATGCCTACCAGGTTGGTGCGGTGAATGCGCTCGAAGCCCTCGGCGACGATCGCCTCCACTCCGGCCAATGCCACGCCCTTGGCCGCCCAGTCGCGGGAGCTGCCCTGGCCGTAGTCGGCTCCGGCAATGACGATCAGCGGCTGGCCGCGCTCCATGTAGGTCTCGATGGCTTCCCACATGCGCGTCACCTTGCCTTCCGGCTCGATGCGCGCCAGCGAGCCCTGGATCACTTCGCCCTTGTCGTCCCGCACCATCTCGTTGAACAGCTTGGGGTTGGCCAGCGTGGCCCGTTGGGCGGTGAGATGGTCGCCACGGTGGGTGGCGTAGGAGTTGAAGTCCTCCTCCGGCAGGCCCATCTTGGCCAGGTACTCGCCCGCCGCACTGTCCAACAGGATGGCGTTGGAGGGCGACAGGTGGTCGGTGGTGATGTTGTCCGGCAGGATCGCCAGCGGGCGCATGCCCTTCAGCGCACGCTCACGCGCCATGTTGCCTTCCCAATAGGGCGGCCGGCGAATGTAGGTGCTCTGCGGGCGCCAGTCGTAAAGCGGGCTCTTGGCCTGCTCCACCTCGTCGAGGTTGAACATCGGGATATAGACCTGCTTGAACTGCTCGGGCTTGACGTGCTTACCGACGATGGCGTCGATCTCCTCGTCGGAGGGCCACAGCTCCTTGAGCGTGACCGGCTTGCCGTCCTTGTCATAGCCCAGCGCGTCCTTCTCGATGTCGAAGCGAACGGTACCGGCGATGGCGTAGGCCACCACCAGCGGCGGCGAGGCCAGGAAGGCTTGCTTGGCGTAGGGGTGGATGCGCCCGTCGAAGTTGCGGTTGCCGGACAGCACCGCAGTGGCATACAGATCGCGGTCGATGATCTCCTGCTGGATCTCCGGGCGCAGCGCGCCGGACATGCCGTTACAGGTGGTGCAGGCGTAGGCGACGATGCCGAAGCCGAGCTTTTCGAGCTCCGGCAGCAGGCCAGCCTCCTCCAGATAGAGACGGGCGACCTTGGAGCCAGGGGCAAAAGACGATTTCACCCACGGCTTGCGCACGAGACCCAGCTCGTTGGCCTTCTTGGCCACCAGCCCCGCCGCCACCACGTTGCGCGGGTTGGAGGTGTTGGTGCAGCTGGTGATGGCGGCGATAATCACCGCGCCGTCGGGCATCCTGCCGGCTTTTTCCTCCGCCAGCGCCAGCTCCAGGTTGGCGGCGATGCCGCGCTCGGCCAGCGCCGAGGTCGGCAGGCGACGATGGGGGTTGGAGGGGCCTGCCATGTTGCGCTCGACGGTGGAGAGGTCGAACGTCAGCACGCGTTCGTACTCGGCGTTCTTCAGGCTGTCGCCCCACAGCCCCACGGTCTTGGCGTAGTTCTCGACCAGCGCCACCTGCTCCGGCTCGCGGCCGGTGATGGTCAGGTAGTCGAGGGTCTGCTGGTCGATGTAGAACATCGCCGCGGTGGCGCCATACTCCGGCGTCATGTTGGAGATGGTGGCGCGGTCGCCGATGGTCAGGCTATCGGCACCTTCACCGAAGAACTCCAGATAGGCGCCTACTACCCGCTCCTGGCGCAGAAACTCGGTGATCGCCAGCACGATGTCGGTGGCGGTGATGCCGGGCTGGCGCTTGCCGGTCAGCTCCACGCCGATAATGTCGGGCAGGCGCATCATCGAGGGGCGGCCGAGCATCACGGTTTCCGCCTCCAGACCGCCCACGCCGATGGCAATGACCCCCAGGCAGTCGATGTGCGGAGTATGGCTGTCGGTGCCCACACAGGTGTCGGGGTAGGCGACACCATCGCGAGCCTGGATCACCGGCGACATCTTCTCCAGGTTGATCTGGTGCATGATGCCGTTGCCGGCAGGGATCACGTCGACGTTCTTGAACGCGGTGCGGGTCCAGTCGATGAAGTGGAAGCGGTCCTCGTTGCGGCGATCCTCGATGGCGCGGTTCTTGTCGAAGGCATCGGGGTCGTCGCCGCCGCACTCCACGGCCAGGGAGTGGTCGACGATCAGTTGGGTCGGCACCACCGGGTTGACCTTGGCCGGGTCGCCGCCCTTCTCGGCGATGGCATCGCGCAGGCCGGCCAGATCGACCAGCGCCGTCTGGCCGAGGATGTCATGGCACACCACTCGCGCCGGATACCAGGGGAAATCCAGGTCGCGCTTGCGTTCGATCAGCTGCTTGAGCGCGTCAGTGAGCAGCTCCGGCTCGCAGCGGCGCACCAGCTGCTCGGCCAGTACGCGAGAGGTATAAGGAAGGGTGTCGTAGGCACCGGGCTGGATCTCCTCGACGGCCTCACGCACGTCGAAGTAGTCCAGCTCGGTGCCGGGAAGCGATTTGCGGTATTGAGTATTCATGAGTCGACGGTCTTCGCGTGGTGTTGGATCGGGCGAGGGAGAGAGACGGCCCGCAGGCCGCCTCGTGCGGACGCTGGCTCAGTCACGCTCCTCGATCGGTACCCACTGGCTCTTCTCCGGGCCGACGTAGTCGGCGCTGGGGCGAATGATGCGGTTGTTGGCGCGCTGCTCGAAGACATGGGCACACCAGCCGGTGACGCGCGAACAGACGAAGATCGGCGTGAACAGCTTGGTGGGGATGTCCATGAAGTGATAGGCGCTGGCGTGGAAGAAGTCGGCGTTGCAGAACAGCTTCTTCTCGCGCCACATGACGTCCTCGACCCGCACGGAGACGGGATAGAGCACGGTGTCGCCGACGTCCTGGGCCAGCCGTTCGGACCACTCCTTGATGATGGCGTTGCGCGGATCGGACTCGCGATAGATCGCATGCCCGAAGCCCATGATCTTCTCCTTGCGCTCGAGCATCCCCATGATCTCGCGCTCGGCCTCTTCCGGCGACTTCCAGTTCTCGATCATGTCCATCGCCGCCTCGTTGGCACCGCCATGTAGCGGGCCGCGCAGCGAGCCGATGGCGCCGGTCACGCAGGAGTGCATGTCGGAGAGCGTCGAGGCGCAGACGCGCGCCGTAAAGGTTGAGGCGTTGAACTCGTGCTCGGCATAGAGAATGAGCGAGACGTTCATCACCCGGGCATGCAGCTCGGAGGGCGCTTCATCACGCAGCAAGTGCAGGAAGTGAGCGCCTACGGACTCGTCGTCGGTCTCGGTCTCGATGCGCACGCCGTCATGGCTGAAGCGATACCAGTAGCAGATGATCGAAGGCAGCACCGCCAGCAGGCGGTCGGAAACGTCCTGTTGCTCGTCGAAGCTCTCCTCGGTCTCGAGGTTGCCGAGCATGGAGGCACCGGTACGCATCACGTCCATGGGGTGGGCGCTGGCCGGGATCTGCTCGAGCACGGTCTTGAGTGCCTGGGGCAGGCCACGCAGCCCCTTGAGCTTGGTCACGTAGGCATCGAGTTCGGCCTGATTGGGCAGCTTGCCCTTGAGCAGCAGGTAGGCGACCTCTTCGAAGCGCGCCTTCTCGGCCAGTTCCTTGATGTCAAAGCCGCGGTAGGTCAGGCCGGAGCCGGTCTGGCCTACGGTACACAGGGCCGTACTACCGGCGCTCTGGCCGCGCAGACCGGCACCGCCGATGGGTTTGTCTGACATGTCGTGTCTCCTTGCTATGGCGTTTTATTGTCGGCGTAGCGGGTCGGACTCAGTTGTCCGTTCCCTTCTCGGCAAGCTGGTTTTCAGCAAACAGCGCATCGAGCTTCTGCTCGAAGGCGTGATAGTTGAGGAAGTCGTAGAGCTCGTCGCGGGTCTGCATCAGCTCGACCACATCCCGCTGATGGCCCTTGTCATGAATGCTCTGATAGACCTTCAACGCCGCCGCGTTCATGGCGCGGAAGGCCGATAGCGGATAGAGCACCATACGACAGCCAACCTCGCCGAGCTCCTGCTGGGTGAACAGCGGCGTGGCGCCGAACTCGGTGATGTTGGCCAGGATCGGCGCATCGACCCGCTCGCAGAAGGCGCGATAGTCGTCGAGGGTGTGCACCGCTTCGGCGAAGATGGCGTCGGCGCCGGCCTCGATGCAGGCATTGGCGCGATCGATGGCGGCATCGAGCCCCTCTTTCTGGAAGGCATCGGTACGTGCGATCAGGTAGAAGTCTGGGTCGATGCGAGCATCGGCGGCGGCCTTGATACGGTCGACCATCTCCTGCTTGGAGACGATCTCCTTGTTGGGACGATGCCCGCAGCGCTTCTGCGCCACCTGGTCCTCGAGGTGCACGGCAGCCACGCCGGCGCGCTGCATCTCCTTGACGGTGCGGGAGATATTGAAGGCGCCGCCCCAGCCGGTATCGATGTCCACCAGCAGCGGCAGGTCGGTGGCGCCGCAGATCCGGTGTGCGTCCTGCACCACATCGTTCATGCTGGTCATGCCCAAGTCGGGCAACCCGAAGGAAGCGTTGGCCACCCCACCGCCGGAAAGGTAGATGGCCTGATGCCCCACGCGCTCGGCCATCATTGCGGTATAGGCATTGATGGTACCGACGATGGGCAGCGGGCGGTTAGCCTCGAGAGCGGCGCGAAAGCGAGCGCCGGGGGTGGGTCGTGTCATGACGTAATTCCTCTTGGTATTCGGACGGGCTTCAAACGGTTTCTTCGGCCTGCTGCTGCTTGAGAGTGGCGGCATAACGGTCGGCCACGTTGGCCCGCGAAGCGCTGACATGGCGCCGCATCAGCAGCTCGGCCAGTTCGGCGTCGCCGGCTTCGATGGCATCGACGATGCGATGGTGCTCGACGAAGGCCCGCTGTGGCCGAGTACCGCTGGCGCTGAACTGGGTACGGTAGAGCCGCACCAGGTAGTAGAGGTCGTCGCACAGCATGGTCATCAGCATGCGGTTGTGGCTGCCCTGGACGATGCGATAATGGAAGTCGAGATCGCCTTCGCGCTGATAGTAGGCTTCGCCACTCTTGAGATCGGCCTGACGTTCGTGCAGCGCCAGCACCTCGCGCAGCCCGGCGATCTCCTCGCGGGTCATGTTTTGGGCGGCCAGGCGGGCGGCCATGCTCTCCAGCGCCTCGCGCACGTCGAACAGCTCGAGCAGCTCCTTCATCGAGAGCTTGACCACCCGGGCACCGACATGGGGCACTCGTTCGATCAGGCGGTGGGCCTCGAGGCGGCGCATCGCCTCGCGCAGCGGGCCGCGGGAGATGCCGTAGGTCTTCGACAGACCCGGCTCGGTGATCTTGCTGCCCGGCGCCAGCTCGCCGCGGACGATGGCATCCTGCAGCTGATGGAAGACCCGCTCGGCCAGGGTGCGGACTTCAGGGGATGTTTGCTCTGGAGCGACTGAGTTCATGGCAATTGTCGACAATTAAGGAGTGAAGAAACTTTAGACACTGCTCTGGCACGGGTCAACCTTCCACAAGCCGCCATTTCGTACGCCTTTGGTTGTAGACAATGAGAAGCTGCGAAGCTACGGTGTCGACAATCGTCACAGCGTTGACGACAAGTCGTTAACAGGCCAACGACTTTCACGACAAAAGGCTCGCCACCCCCTAGAATGAGTCGCCTGTTCCGAAAGGCCCCCCTGATGACTGCAAGACTCGAGATAACACCGCTGCCCTATGGCGAGGATCCGCTTGCCTATTTCCAGGCGCTGCGCCAGCGCCCCGGGGCCGTCCTGCTCGACAGCGGCAAGCCTGCCGCACCGGGCGGTCGCTACGACATCATCAGCAGCGACCCCGTGTCGGTGCTCACCGTCGACGGCAAGGGGGTCATCCGCATCGACGGCGAGGTGCAGCACGGCCGTGACCCATTCATGGCCCAGCAAACCCTGCTGGAGAGCCTGGCTCTCGAGGTGCCATCCAACGATCTACCCTTTCTCGGTGGCCTGATCGGCTACTGGGGCTACGACCTGGGCCGCTCTCTAGAGCCGGTGGGCAACTCGGCCCAGGAAAGCGTCTGCCTGCCTGCCAGCCGTACGGGGCTCTACGACTGGGCGCTGATACAGGATCATCAGCGGCAGGAGAGCTGGCTGGTGGCGACGGCCGAGCGGCGCTTGCAGGTGATGGAGTGGCTGCGTGGCAGCGCCGACCCCACCTCGGCCTTCGGACTGCTCGCCCCTTTCACAGGCGAGATGGACCGCGACGGCTATGCCAGACGGTTTGCTGCGGTGCAGGACTACATTCGGGCCGGTGACTGCTACCAGATCAACCTGGCCCAGCGCTTCAGCGCACCGTACAGCGGCGATCTCTGGGACGCCTACCTGCGCCTGCGCCTGGCCACACCCACACCGTTTGCCGGCTTCATGGCCTGGCCTTCAGAGCGAGGTGAGCAGGCCATCCTGTCCCTCTCTCCCGAGCGCTTCCTGCTGTGCGAGTCGGACGGCCACGTCGAGACACGCCCGATCAAGGGCACTCGCCCCCGAGGCGGCACGCCCGATGAGGATTGGCAGCTCGCCATGGAGCTGATCTCGAGTCTCAAGGATCGCGCCGAGAACGTGATGATCGTCGATCTGCTGCGCAACGACCTGGGGCGCGTGTGCCAGCCGGGTAGCGTACGGGTACCGCAGCTCTGCGGGCTGGAGAGCTACGCCAACGTGCACCATCTGGTCAGCATCGTGTGCGGCAGACTGGCGACGGGGAAGCGTTCGCTGGACCTGTTGGCGGCCGCCTTTCCCGGCGGCTCTATCACCGGCGCACCCAAGGTGCGAGCGATGCAGATCATCGACGAACTGGAGCCGAGCCGCAGAAGCGTGTACTGCGGCAGCCTGGGCTTCGTCGACGTGCGCGGCAACATGGACACCTCGATTGCCATCCGCACCGCCGTGGCCGACGGGGAGCACATCCATCTTTGGGGCGGCGGCGGGCTGGTGGCCGACTCCAACGTCGAGGCCGAATACGCCGAGACCCTGGACAAAATCCGCCACCTCATGCAAGCGTTGGCCCAGCCAAAGCACCAAGAGGAATAAGAAGAGCCCTTTAATCTTTCATTTGGCTATATTTATCCAATGAAACGATATTGGGGCCCTGTCAGCCGCCTTTGGTAGGGTATGGCCCAAACACGGTCAACGACTCTGGAGCCATCATGGCAACACTCGATGCGATCAATCAGGAACTGGGCAATGATCCCGATGGGCTTATTCGCTGGGCTCTGACGCAGGGCCAGCGCCCTATCGTCACCACCAATTTCCGCCCCTTCGAAGCGGTCATCCTGCATATGGTGACACAACAGCGGCCCGACATTCCGGTGGTCTGGATGGATCACGGCTACAACACAGAGGCGACCTATCGCTTCGCCGACGCGCTGGTCAAGCGGCTCGACCTCAATCTGATCAGCTACATCCCGCAGCGCACCCGCGCTCATCGTGAAGCGGTGGATGGCCCCATGCCGGGCATCGACGATCCGCGCCACGAGGCGTTCACGCGAGAGGTCAAGCTGGAGCCGTTCGAGCGGGCGCTACGCGAAATGGCCCCGGACGTGTGGTTCACCGCGCTGCGCGCCGAGGACACCCCCGAACGCGCCCGCATGCAGCCTGTCAGCAAGAACGCCGATGGGCTACTCAAGGTCTCTCCTTTGCTGCACTGGAGCGCCAAGGAGCTCTACCAGTACCTGCAGCAGCACGACCTGCCCAACGAGTTCGATTATTTCGATCCCACCAAGGTGGAAGCGAAGCGGGAGTGCGGGCTGCATCTGCAGCACTGACTTTCACCCGCACCCAGTAAAAAGCGGGCCGCGCGATGCGCGGCCCGCTTTTTTCTAGCGCATCGGCAGCTCGATGTCGTCGAACAGCTCCGCCTCATGGCGCGGCCCCGCAGCAAGTGCCGCATCGACCAGATCGCGGTCGAGATGGCCGGCAAAGCCCTTGACGAAATCGTACATGTAGCCGCGCATGAAGGTGCCCCGGCGAATGCCGATCTTGGTGACCGAACTTTCGAACAAGTGGCCCGCCTCGAGGGCAACGAGATCCTCGTCGAGGGTTTCGTCATACGCCATGTGAGCGACGATGCCGACGCCCAGGCCGAGCCGCACGTAGGTCTTGATCACGTCGGCATCGGCGGCGGTGAGTACCACGTTGGGGGTGAGCCCCCTGGCACGGAAGGCATCGTCGAGCTGGGAGCGCCCGGTGAAGCCGAACACGTAGGTCACGAGCGCCTGCTCGGCCAGACGCTCGAGGGTCAGCTCGCCCTCGGCCAGCGGATGACCACGCGGCACCAGGACACAGCGGTTCCAGCGGTAACAGGGTAGCAGCACCAGATCGGCGAACAGCTCGAGCGACTCGGTGCAGATGGCGAAATCGGCCATGCCATCGCTGACCATCTGGGCAATCTGCTTGGGCGTGCCCTGCTGCATGTGCAGGGCGACATCAGGGTATTTGCGGGTGAATTCGCCGATCACCGGCGGCAAGGCGTAGCGGGCCTGAGTGTGCGTGGTGGCGATCGAGAGGCTGCCGCGCCGCTCGTCGCTGTGCTCCTGGGCCACCTGCTTGATGTTGTCGGTCAGCCGCAGCACTTGCCCGGCCAGCTCGACGATGGATTCCCCCGCAGGCGTGACGCGGGTGAGATGCTTGCCGCTGCGGGCGAAGATCTCGACGCCCAGCTCGTCTTCCAGCAGCCGAATCTGCTTGGAGATACCGGGCTGGGACGTATACAGGCTCTGGGCCGTTGCCGACACGTTGAGGTTGTGCCGGGTAACTTCCCACACATAGCGAAGCTGCTGCAGTTTCATGGTCGACACGACTCCCTGACGCCCGGCAAAAGATGCATTGGTGATTAGACATTACTGCCTAATCACCAAATAGCATAACGTCAAAAGCGCCTTCCGACCATGAGAGCGACGCGGCTTGCCACTAGCGTCAGGGGCCGCTGGTCGGCTTTCCGAAATAGTCGCTGACCGGCTTGTCCACCGGCTTGTCGAGTCGCTCGGCGAACGCCTTGAGGCCATCCACCAGCGGCGCCACCGCACGCCACAGCTCATCGTCGTTGAGCATGCGGTAAACGCCACTGACACCGGGAGCATCGCCCCCCTCCTGCACCGGTCGATGCTGGCCGATACATTCGAGCGCCTCCTTGACGGCGAAGGTCACCCGATAGAAACGCTCCGGTGGAACCTCCGACAGCATCATGCCGAGAATCGCCAGGTTCTGAATGGCGTTGAGAGTGGACTCCTTACCCAGCCCATCCACCACCACGCTGGCGATGCTGGTGTTGGCACCGACCACGTCATTGGCCAGGCGCAACACGCCATGCTCGTGGAGCGTCTGCAGCAGCTGTGCCAGCTCTTCATGGGCATCGGGGCCGATTTTGGGCGGCGTCACGTCGTGCGAAATTCGTTCGGCCATCACATTTTCCTCGGGTTGGACTGCTGGGCGGGCGGCGGCGTGTAGTCTCCCCGCATCCACTTCACTTCGACCTCGACGCCCTGCTTCGGCGTAGGCCGGCCATAGCGGTAGTTGTGAGCAGGCAAAGGCGGAGCGCCGCGCTTGTCGAGCACCTCGAGCTTCACTGCGGTTTCCTTGTAGGCCGGGGTCTGCACGTCTGGGTCATTGTGCTCACCGGTGAGCAGATTGACCCCCGTCTTGCCGAAATGAATCGGCATGAACAACGTTTTGCCGCGCACCCGGTCGGTGATGACCGCGGGGAACTCGATGCTGTCGCGGCGCGAAGTTATCCGTACCCAGGTGCCCTCCTCGATGCCGCGCTCGGCGGCAAGCTCCGGGCTGACCTCGACGAAACCGTGCGGAAGCTGCTGCCGGATCCCTTCGCTGCGCCCCGTCTGATTGGTGCCCTGGAACTGCTCGCGCAGCCGGCCGTTGTCCAGCAGCAGGTCGTACTCGTCGTCGGGCGCCTCTTCGGGCGGCTGCCACTCCAGCGGGTGCAGATTGGCCTTGCCGTCCTCGTTGGCGAAGCCGTCGGTGTAGAGCAGCGGCGAGTCGGTGCCGTCCGCCGCAACCGGCCATAGCTGGGACTTCCAGCCCTCGAGCCGCGCATAGCTGACCCCGGCGAACATCGGCGCGATGCGGGCGCACTCCGCCATGATCTCGGAGGGATGGGTGTAGCCCCAGTCGTGTCCCATGCGAGCAGCGAGATCGGTCAGGATACGCCAGTCGGGACGGCTGTCGCCCAGCGGTTCCAGCACCTGGTAGGAGCGCTGGATGCGACGCTCGGTGTTGACGTAGGTGCCCTCCTGCTCGACGCTGGGACAGGCAGGCAGCACCACATCGGCGTACTCAGCGGTACGGCTGAGAAATACGTCCTGCACCACCATGAACTCGAGCTTCTCGAAGCCGGAGAGCACGTTGTGGGTATTGGAGTCGGAAAAGGCCGTCTCCTCGCCGACGATATACATCGCCTTGATCTCGCCCTCGTCGGCTGCCTGTACCATCAGGAAATTGCCATAGCCGGCTTCAGCTGAAAGCTCTTCCGGCGAGATGCCCCACCCTTCGGCCCAGCGCTTTCTCGCTTCTTCGTCCTCTACGTGCTCGTAGCCAGGATAGCGGTCACGCAGGCAGCCGAAGTCGCTCGCCCCCTGCACGTTGTTGTGGCCGCGCATGGGGTAGCCGCCGGTACCCGGCTTGCCGTAGTTGCCGGTGACCAGCAGCAGGTTGGAGAGTGCCGTGCTGGCGTCCGATCCACGGCTGTGCTGGGTGATGCCCATGGCCCACAGCAGACAGACGCTCTGCGCCCGGCCGATGGTCTCGGCGGCCTCGGCCAGATCCTGACGCGCGATGCCCGTCTCGGCCTCGGCGAACTCCAGGGTGAAAGGCGCGAGGGACTGGCGATACTCCTCTACGCCGTTGACCCAGCGTGCGAGGAACTCGCGATCGGCCAGATCGTGATCGAACATGTAGCGCGACAGCGCCGAGGCCCAGATCAGATCGGTGCCGGAGTTCGGCCGCAGGAACAGGTCCGCCCGTTCGGCCATCTCGTGCTTGCGCGGGTCGATCACGATCAGCTTCTGCCCGCGCAGCTTCTGTGCCGCCTTGATGCGGGCGGCGATCACCGGATGGTTCTCGGCGGTATTGCTGCCGACGATCACCACCACCTCGGCCTGCTCAATGTCCTCGATGGTGCCGGCATCACCGCCGTAGCCGACGGTACGGAACAGCCCCTTGGTGGCCGGGTTCTGGCAGTAGCGCGAGGAGTTGTCGACGTTGTTGGTGCCGATGATGCGACGGGCGATCTTCTGCACCAGGTAGGCCTGCTCGTTGGTGCCCTTGCTCGAGCCGATGAAGCCCAGGCTGTCCGGGCCGTGGGCCTCGCGCACCTCGAGCAGACGGCGCGCCACCAGGTCCAGAGCCTCGTCCCAGCTCGCTTCGCGAAAGCGGCCGTTGTCGCGTATCAGCGGCATGGTCAGGCGCTGCTCGCTGTTGACGAAGTCCCAGGCGAACTTGCCCTTGATGCAGGTGGAGATGCCGTTGGCCGGCGCCTCGGCTACCGGTTGCACCTTGAGGATGTGGCGGTCGCGGGTCCACATCTCGAAGGAGCAGCCGACGCCGCAATAGGTGCACACCGTCTTGGTGCGCTTGATCTCGGGCTGGCGCATGTGCATGTCGATTTCCGAAAGCCCCGAGACCGGCACTGCCCCCGTTGTCGTCTCGAGCTTCTTGATGATCTCGATCATCGGCCGCTTGAGCGACCAAGGCATGGCAGTGAACGGACCCGCCTTGCCGTCCATGCTGTTCTCCATCAGCGCATTGCACGGACAGACGGTGACGCAGTGGCCGCAGTGCACGCAGCTGGAGTCGTTGATCTGCTCGCCGCCATCCCACAGCACACGCGGGTTCTCGCTGGAAAAGTCGATGGAGAGCGTCTCGTTTACCTCGACGTTCTGGCACGCCTCCACGCAGCGGCCGCAGAGGATGCACTGGTCGGGATCGTAGGTATAGAAAGGGCTCGAGGTGTCCTTCTCGTGAGGTTTGCGCTGAAACTCGTAGCGCTGAATGGGGATCTGCATATCCACCATGGTGTTGTGCAGCGTGCAGTCGCCGTTGTTGTTCTCGCACACGGTGCAGTAGAGCTCGTGCTTGGCCAGCAGGCGATCCATGCCCTCTTCCCGGGCGGCCCGGGCCCGCTGGCTGCCGAGGCTCAGCGACAGGCCCTCAGTGCTCTTCAGCGTGCAACCGCGCTTGAGCTCGCCGTCGACCTCGACCCAGCAGGCATCACAGGTTTCCAGAGCACCCAGCGAAGGGTGGTAGCAGACGTGCGGAAGATCGACGCCTCGCTCCTTAAGAAAATCGATAAGCGGCTGATCGGCCCGACCGCTGAGTAACTGCCCATCCAACACGACCGTACAGCGTGTCGTCATGTCCCGGCATCTCCCTGTCGAGGCCCGGCGACGAGCTGCCATTGCTTCACGATGCGACGAGATCGGCCATCCACATGGCGCTCGGAGCCAAGCCATGTCCATATACCTTCTGCTCCGTGCTATGCACGTTAGTCAATGGCACTTGGCTTGTCTAAACTGTCGAAAGATGGCTCAACGAAAAACCGCTTCCCGATCAGATAGCTATCGAACAGGCAGACAACAATCGGCACACAGCGGCAACGAGAGCTCACCAAAACGAGATGTCCCGCAACAACGACCCGCCAGGCTGTGAAGCTGGGTGAGTCAGCGTCAGCGATGGGAGCTCAGGAAGAGCGCTTGCATGGGCATTTGCCAGAGACACGACTGCCCGCTACCATCTGCCGACCGGACGTGCCCAATGCATGTCACCCGATTCGCTCGATGTAGCGCAACGTAACTGGAGAATCACATGGCCAATAACGTCGATGTCACCAATGCCAACTTCGAGCAGGAAGTCCTGAAGGCTGAGCAAACCGTACTGCTGAAGTTCTGGGCCCCCTGGTGCGGCCCGTGCAAGGTCATGGCTCCGGTGATCGACGAGGTTGCCGAAGAGCGAGTCGACAACCTCAAGGTTGTCAGCATCAACGTCGACGACGCCCCGGAGATCGCCGCCGAGCAGGGCGTGCGCGGCGTTCCTACCGTGATGCTGTTCAAGTCGGGCTCCAAGGTCGCCTCGCTGGTCGGCGCTCAGTCCAAGTCTCAGCTGGTGCAGTTCATCGACCAGAACGCCTGATCCCTGTAGGTCTCACCGCTCATCTCGCCCCGGCTCATGCCGGGGCGATTTCGTCATGAGAGAGGGCTGATTCGCCTCGTCCTCGACTCCGGCCCCGCTCAACGCCTCCTCCGATGCGATACGGTCCGTCATGGGCCGCTTGCCTGGACCCAGCATGTAGGCCATCCAGCGGGTCTGGGGATGACTGTCCAGGGCGATCTTGAGCGTCATGGTCAGCACCACCGAGAGCAGCATGCCGACCACCCCCAACATCCAGCCCCACACTACCAGCGAGAGAAAGGCCACGAATGTCGACAGACCCAAGGCACGCCCCATCAACCGCGGCTCGACCAGGTTGCCCAGCACGAAGTTGATGCCCAGGTAGGCCATGGCCAGGCCGAAGGCCTCGGCCAGGCCGCCATCCTGAGACAGCAGCAACAGCAGAACCGGTGGGACCGCGGCTATGGCAGAGCCGATATTGGGGATGTAGTTGAGAGCAAAGGCCAGCACGCCCCACAACAGCGGGAAGTCCACACCGGCCAGCAGGCAGGCCAACCAGGCCATCACTCCCGTGAGCAGACTGACGAAGGTCTTGACCGCCAGATAGCGCTTGAGGGTTTCGCTGAACTCCTGAAAGCGGCGCAAGCTGGCTTCCGGGTCGTCAAGGGCGAAAGCCACCTTGCGGCGAAAATTGAGGGTCTCGAACATCATGAAGACCACCAACAGCGCCACCACCATGCTCTGCATCAGCAGGTTACCGAGCCCACCCAGCAGGAACGACAGCCAGCCCCCCTCATCTTCTCCTTCGACCAGGCCGGCAAGCGTATCCGGATTGATCGCCAGCCCCATGGCCGCGAGGCTGTCGAGCACGTTGAGGTAGTGTTCGTAAAGCCGCCTCTCGATGCCCGGCAGGGCTTCGATGAAAGTGCCGAAAGCGTTGACCACCAGCAGCCCCACCAGCGACAGGAAGCCGCCGATCACCAGCAGCGTGACCAGCACCGCCAGACGCGGACTCAGACCCAGCCGCTGCAGCCAGTTCACCGGCGACGTACAGATCACGGCGATGAACAGACCCAGCAGGATCGGAATGATCAGGTCGGCACCGGCGCGAATGCCGGCAACGATGATCACCAGCGCTGCCAGCGCCAGCGTGAGATTGAGCGGAAGCCCGTAGCGCACATTGTCGTCGCGGTGAAGCATGCCATCTATCCATGTGTGGCGTGTCCTGCTTATCATGACCCGTACCGGTCGGGTGCACAAACTTGCCGGCCTCGGCTCGGCCAACTACTCAACCTGCCCCCCTGATTAGTCATCATTGCCGTATGGAGGCTACTGATGTTCACGATGCGTTTACACTGTCTATTGCTGGGCAGCCTGTTGATGACAGCTCCGCTGATGACCACCGCTGCGCTAGCCGATGAGCCTCGCGGTCGGTTGGTCGCTCAGGCTGAGGCCCAACTCGATGTGGTTCCGGATCGCGCCACGCTCAGCGCCCGGTTGTGGGAGCGCACCCCGGCGGTGGCGCAACATGAGGAAGAGACCGACAGCCATGCACTGCGCGAGGCTCGGGATCGACTGGAGGAGCGAGCAGCAACCTTGATTCGCGCCTTGGAGGAGGCCGGGGTGGAACGTGACGACATCAGCGCCGGCTCGCTTGCGGTGCAACCGGAATATGTTTCTCCCCGACGCAGCGACGGTGATCAGGAGCTGCTGGTACGCACTCGTCTCGAACGCCCTTTCCAGGTTCGGGTCGATGACCTGGAGCGACTGCCGCGACTGCTTGATGCGCTGACCGAGGCTGGCGTCAATGCCATGGATGGCATCACCTATGACCTCACCGATCGCGACGCCGCGACCGATGAAGCGCTGGTGATGGCGCTGGAAAAGGCAAGTCGCAAGGCCGAGCTGATGGCTCGCACCATGAACGTGACGCTAGGCTCGGTGGTAAATATCAGCGAGACGCGCTCACCGATCTATGTGCCACGCATGATGGCAATGAGCGCCGACGCCCGTGAGAGCGCCGGACAGGTCGACTACAGCCCGGGGACTATCGTCATCGAGGCGGGTGTCAGCGTCAGCTGGGAGATCGAGAATTGAGGGTGGCAAGTCCGTCCAGATAGGGGCGCAGCGCCTCGGGCACGGTGATGGAGCCATCGGCGTTCTGATGGTTCTCCATCACCGCAATGAGGCAGCGTCCCACCGCCAGGCCCGAGCCGTTGAGGGTGTGCAGCAACTGCGGCTTCTTCTGCTCGGGATGACGGAAACGCGCCTGCATGCGCCGCGCCTGGAAATCCTCGCAGTTGGAGACCGAAGATATCTCGCGGTAGGTCTGCTGGCTCGGCAGCCACACTTCCAGGTCGTAGGTCTTGGCCGCACCGAAGCCCATGTCACCTGTACACAGCGTGACGACCCGGTAGGGCAGCTCGAGCGCCTGCAGGATCGCCTCGGCGTGACCGCGCATCTCTTCGAGCGCCGCGTAGCTCGTCTCCGGTTCCACCAGCTGCACCATCTCGACCTTGTCGAACTGATGCTGGCGAATCATGCCGCGGGTGTCGCGGCCATGGGAGCCCGCCTCGCTGCGAAAGCACGGCGTATGGGCGGTGAGCTTGAGCGGCAGCACCTTGTGGTCGAGGATCTCGTCGCGCGCGAAGTTGGTCAGCGGCACCTCGGCAGTGGGAATCAGGTGATAGCTGCGCTCGTCGTCCAGCCGGAACAGATCCTCGCCGAACTTCGGCAGCTGCCCGGTGCCGAACAGCGAGGCTTCGTTGACCATGTAGGGAACGTAGCACTCCTCGTAGCCGTGCTCGAGGGTCTGCTTGTCGAGCATGAACTGGGTCAGCGCGCGGTGCAGGCGAGCGATCTGCCCACGCATCACGGCGAAGCGTGAGCCGGTCAGCTTGACCGCCAGCTCGAAGTCCAGCTCGCCCTTGAGCCCGCCCAGGTCGACGTGATCGCGGACTTCGAAGTCGAACTCACGCGGCGTGCCCCAGCGGTGCAGCTCCACGTTGTCTTCCTCGCTCTCGCCTGCCGGCACGCTTTCGTGGGGCAGGTTGGGAATGCCGCTGACCAGGGCATCCCACTCCTCCTGAACTTCCGCCAGCTGTCGCTTGGCGGCATCGAGGCGGTCGCCGAGATCGCTCACCTCGTCGAGCAGCGGCTGGATGTCCTCGCCGGATGCCTTGGCCTTGCCGATCGCCTTGGAGCGGGTGTTGCGCTCGTTCTGCAGGGACTCGGTCTCGGTCTGCAAATCGCGACGCCGGGACTCCAGCGCCTCGAGCCGCTCGGTATCGAGGGTAAAGCCACGTTTGGCCAGTCGTTGAGCAACCGTATCGAGGTCGCTGCGCAGCAGTTTGGGATCGAGCATGGAATCCGGTCCGTAACAGTCGGTGAATCGGAAAATCGAGCCGTCCATTGTAGGCAAAAGGCCGGGAGGGCGCCACGCGCCCGCCTTCCCCGTACGTCCGGATGGCCCTATCATCCTCTCCATGTCGCTTATCCATTCCCTTCGCCTAGCCGTCGCGCCTTACCCCCTGCCACTGCCGGGGTGGTCGGCGTGACCCCGCGCACCTGGCGCCTCGCCCTGCTGATGGGCTGCGGGCTGCTGGTGGCCGCCGGGCTCTGGGCGATATGGCAGTGGCAATATGCCCAGGCGGCGCGTGAGGCCGAGCGCCACGCCCAGACACGCCTGGCGCTCTATACCACCACCCTGCAAGGGGCTCTGGAGAGCTTCGCCTACCTGCCGGGACTGTTGGTTCGCCAGCCCCAGGTGCAAGCGGTGCTGCTCGACGAAGCGGGGATTTTCGATGCGCAGGTCAACGCTCACCTGGCCGAGGTGGCCGAGCGCTCCGGCGCCGAGGCGATCTTCCTGATGGATGCCGAGGGAGTGACCGTGGCGGCCAGCAACCACGCCAGCGCGGACAGCTTCCTCGGCCACCGCTACCCGTTCCGCCCCTACTTCCGCGACGCCATGGCAGCGGGCCAGGGCGAATTCTTCGCGATCGGCAGCACCACCAGCCGGCCGGGCTACTTCGTCTCCGCCGCCGTGACAGGAGGGACCGAGGGCGCCCCTTTGGGTGTGCTCGCCCTCAAGGTCTCTCTGGAGTCGCTGCAGGAGAGTTGGCGGCGCGCCGGCGAGAAGGTGTTGCTCTCCGACGCCAACGGCGTGGTGATCCTCTCCAGCCGCCCGGAGTGGCGCTACCGCCGCCTCGGCGAACTCTCGCCCGATGCATTGACGGAAATCCGCGACCAGCGCCAGTTCCTCGACGAGCCGCTGCTTCCCCTGGGCGAGCGACTGGCCGACGGCTCCCTGCGTATCGGCGGCGACGACCTGGGTGAGCGCTTCCTCGATCTGAGCCTGCCCCAGGCCACTCTGGGCTGGACCATGCACTATCTGGCGCCGGTGCGCCCTCTCTACGCCAGTGCCCGCAACGCCCTGCTGGCCGCCGCCGGCGCCACTTTCGCCCTGCTGCTGCTAGGGCTCTGGCTGCGAGAACGGCAGAGGCGTCAACGCCTGCGCGACCGTGAGGCCAACATCATCCGCGAGGCCAACGAGCGCCTGGAGATCCGTGTGGCCGAGCGCACCCGGGAACTGGAAGCGACCCAGGCCGAACTGGTGCAGGCCGGCAAGCTGGCCGCCCTGGGCACCATGGCCGCCGGCATCGCCCACGAACTCAACCAGCCGCTGTCGGGCATCCGCACCTTCGCCGCCAACGGCGAGCGGCTACTCGCCCGTGGCCGCCCGGAGGCCGCCGAATCCAACTTCCTGCGCATTCAGGCGCTGTGCGAACGCCAGGACGCGCTGATTCGCCAGCTCAAACTGTTCGCGCGTCGCGGCGACCGCCAGGAGCCGGTGGATCTGGCCGAGCGGCTCGACTTCGTGCTGGAGCTGCTCGACGAACGCCTCACCGAGCAGGAAGTGAGCCTGGCACGCCCCGAGCCTCTGCGGCCACCGCTGCGGATAATGGGCGACCCGCTGCGCCTCGAGCAGTTGCTCACCAACCTGCTGCGCAATGCTCTCGACGCCCTGCGCGGCGTCACCGCACCGCGCCTGGAAATCAGCCTGCAGCGTGAAGGCGGGCAGGTGGTGCTCGGCGTGGCCGACAACGGACCGGGAATCGAGGAGGACGCCCTGTCGCGCCTCTTCGATCCCTTCTTCACCACCAAGGCGGTGGGCGACGGCCTGGGTCTGGGGCTGTTCATCTGCTTCGGCATCGTCCAGGACCTGGGCGGGAGCATCGCCGCCGCCAACCGACCCGAAGGCGGCGCCCTTTTCCGGGTGGCCCTGCCTGCCGCCCCCGCTGTCTCAGGAGAGCCCCATGGCGAGCGTTGACGAACTGCCGATCTGGCTGGTGGATGACGACCCCGATGTACGCGAGTCGCTCGGCCAGTGGCTCGAAGTATCGGACCTGGCGGTGCGCCCCTTCGCCGAAGCCACAGCAGCCCTGGCGGCGCTGGCCGCCGGCGACGCCTGTGGCGTGCTGGTCAGCGACGTGAAGATGCCTGGCATGGATGGCCTGGCACTGCTGGATGCAGTGCAGGGCCTCGAAGAACCGCCACCAGTCGTGCTGATCACCGGCCATGGCGATGTGCCCATGGCGGTAACTGCTATGCAGGCCGGCGCCTGGGACTTCGTCGAGAAGCCCTACTCCCCGGAGCGCCTCGAGGAGTGCGTGCGCCGCGCGCTCGAACGGCGCCGTCTGGCCCTGGAGAATCGTCGTCTGCGCCATGCCCTGCGAGAGGGCGATCTGGCCGGCCGCCTGCTGGGGCGGGCGCCGGCCATGCTGCGCCTGCGCGACCAGCTCGCCAACCTGGCCCCGGTGCGTGCCAACGTGCTGGTGCACGGCGAGACCGGCAGCGGCAAGGAGGTGGTGGCGCGCTGCCTTCACGACCTCGGTCCCGGCCCCGATGCCCCTTTCGTGGCCCTCAACTGCGGCGCCCTGGCCCCGGAGCTGATCGAGTCGGAGCTCTTCGGCCATGAGAAAGGCGCTTTCACCGGCGCCCAGGAACGGCGCATCGGCAAACTGGAGCATGCCAGCGGTGGTACGCTGTTCCTCGACGAGGTGGAATCGCTGCCGCTAGCGGCCCAGGTCAAGCTGCTGCGCGCCCTGCAGGAGGGCGAGATCACCCGCCTGGGTAGCAACGCCGTGCAGCGGATCGACCTGCGGGTGGTGGCGGCCAGCAAAGTGGACCTGCTGGCTCTGGCCGCCGAGGGCGGCTTTCGCGAGGACCTCTACTACCGGCTTGCCATCGCCGAGCTGGCTCTGCCGCCGCTGCGCGAGCGCCGCGAGGACATCGCCCTGCTCTTCCGCCACTTCTGCCATCAGGCCGCCGAGGTCCACGACCGCCCACTGCGCGAGCCCGACGCCGCTCTGTTCCAGGCCCTCGAACATCATACCTGGCCGGGCAATCTACGCGAGCTGCGCAACGCCGCCACCCGTTTCATTCTCGGCCTGGAGATCCCCTGCCTGGGCACGGCCGCTGCCGCGGACGAGGACTCCCTGGCCGCCCAGGTGGCCGCCTTCGAAGCAGCCCTGCTGCGTGCCGCCCTGGGCCGCCATGGCGGCAACATCCAGGCGGTGATGGAGGAGCTGGAGCTGCCGCGCCGCACCCTCAACCAGAAGATGCAGAAGCACGGCTTGCGCCGCGAGGCCTTCCTCGACGGCGGCGACGACAGCTGAGCCTGCCCCGCCCTGTCGGCAATATCTTGCCGACAGGGCGCTACCACGTCGGCAAATAATTGCCGACAGCACCCGCCCAGGCCCACTCCGCGTTACGGCTTCTCATCTCAACACATTGAAATACATAGGGTGTCATCGAAGCTGGCAGGCTTGTCGCTATGTCAAGGCGTCTCATAACCACAACGCTCGATATACGGAGACCCGCCATGCACAAGCGCCAGTTCCTCAAGTCCGCCCTCTGTCTTGCCACCGCCACCGCTCTTGGCCTCGGTGCCGCAACCGCGACCGCCAGCCCCGACAACGGCAGCGAAGGGGGTCAGTACATCATGGGCACCGCCACCACCGGCGGCACCTTCTACCCGGTGGGCGTCGCCCTCTCCACCCTGGTCCGCGTCAAGCTGGAGCCGACCCATGACATCTCAGTATCGGCCATCAGCTCCGCCGGCTCCGCCGAGAACCTGCGTCTGATGGACGACAATGAGGCCCAGTTCGGCATCCTCCAGGCCCTCTACGGCGCCTGGGCCTGGCACGGCGAGGGCCCGGTACCCAAGGCCTACGACAACGTGCGCTCCATCTCCATGCTGTGGCAGAACGTCGAGCACTTCGTGATGCGCAGTAACCGGGTGGAGAGCGGTACCATCGACGACCTGTCCAACCTCTACGGCCGCGGCTTCTCCATCGGCGCCCGCAACTCGGGCACCGAAGGCTCCGGTCGGCAGATTCTTGCCGGTCTCGAGATCGACCCCGAGCAGATGAACCTCGCCTACCTGGGCTACGGCCCCAGCGCCGACTCCATGCAGAACGGCAACATCGACGGCATGAACATTCCCGCCGGGGTGCCCGCCTCCGCGGTGACCAGCGCCTTCGCCAACATGGACAGCAACATCTCCATCCTGAATGTGACGGAAGAACAGCTCGAGCGCATCAACGCCGACTACCCGGTGTGGACGCCCTACGAGATTCCCGCCGGCACCTACCCGAGCCAGGACGAACCGGTTCACACCATCGCCCAGCCCAACATTCTGGTGGTCAACGCCGACGTCCCGGAAGAGCACGTCTACCAGATCACCAAGGCGATGTTCGAGAACCTGCCCTTCCTCAACAACATCCACCCGGCGACCCGCGACATGGCCCTCGAGAAGGCCCTGGACGGCCTGCCCATGCCGCTGCACCCCGGCGCCGCCCGCTACTTCCAGGAGCAGGGGCTGGTCATCCCCGCGCATCTGCTGGAGGGCTAAGGAAACCCTGATTTACTGCTGCGCTCGATAGCCTGGCCGCCGGCGGTGCTCACAATCCTCATTGAGCAGCCAGTCAACTCCGGTTGCTGCGCGCCGGCGGCGACCAGCCTCTCTTCGCTCGCGACGTAAATCAGCGCTCCCTTGTGATTTTTTGCTCCAGATGGACTGAGCCTGCGAAGGGGCGCCGGGGACAGGCCAAAGAGGAGGTCTTTTTCCAGGGAAGGAAAAAGTGCGCCCAGGGACGGGGTCACAGCGCCTCCTCGCCGGCCCGTCGCCGAAAAGCCCCGAGCCTGACCACCGATAACGCCTTCTCATCCACGCCAGCTCCGCGAGAACGCCCATGAACGCAACGCCCACTCCCGAGGTGCGCGACGAAACCGCCAGCGAAGCCCCCGAGCGCCTCGAGCATCCCTGGCTCGGCCGGGTGCTGTTCGCCCTGGCCATCGTCGTGGCCCTGTCACATCTCTACTTCAACACCCTCGGCACCCTCTCCGAAGTGTGGGTCAGCGCCCTGCACTTCGGTATGTTCGGCCTGCTCTGTGCCCTCTCGGTGCCCATGCTCAAGGCCCGCTCCGTCGGCGGTGCCCGCCTGGTGCTGGCGGTGGACATCCTGCTCGGCCTGGCGGCGCTGGGCTGCGCCTTCTACCTGATCGGCTTCGAAGACGCCCTCTACGCCCGCGGGGTACGCTTCTCCACCGCCGACTGGGTCGTCTCCATCGTCGCCCTCGGCCTGGTGCTGGAGTTCGCTCGCCGCACCACCGGCTGGTTCATCCCCCTGCTCTGCCTGGTGGCACTCACCTACGTAGCCTGGTGGGGACGCCATGTAGGCGGGGTGTTCGGCTTTCCCGGCCTCTCCTGGGAGACGGTGCTGTTCCGCAGCTACCTGGGCGGTGACGGCATGCTGGGCTCCATCGCCCGCATCTCCTGGTCCTACGTCTTCATGTTCATTTTGTTCGGCGCCTTCCTGGTACGCTCCGGCGCCGGCGACTTCATCATCGAGCTGGCCCGCTGTGCCGCCGGGCGCTTCATTGGCGGCCCCGGCTTCGTCGCGGTCTTCTCCTCCGGGCTGATGGGCTCGGTGTCCGGCTCCAGCGTCGCCAACACCGTCTCTACCGGGGTGATCACCATCCCGCTGATGCGCAAGGCCGGTTTTCCGCCGCGCTTCGCCGCCGGGGTCGAGGCAGCGGCCTCCACCGGCGGCCAGCTGATGCCTCCGGTGATGGGCGCCGGCGCCTTCATCATGGCCTCCTATACCCAGGTTTCCTACCTCACCATCATCGGCGTGGCGGCCCTGCCGGCGCTGCTCTACTTCCTCTCGGTGGCGATGTTCGTGCGTATCGAGGCCAAGCGTAGCGGCGCCCAGCACGTCGAGACCGAAGAGGCGCCGCGCTTCCTCGAGGTGCTCAAGGGCGGCTGGCACTTCCTGCTGCCGCTGGTAGTGCTGGTGGCCGCATTGATCTACGGCTTCACCCCCACCTATGCCGCCGGCATCGCCATCCTCTCGGTGGTGGTGGCCTCCTGGCTGTCGCGCAACCCCATGACCCCGACGGTGGTGATGGAAGCCCTGGTGCTCGGCACCCGCAACATGATCACCACGGCGATCCTGCTGCTCACAGTGGGGCTGATCGTCAACGTGGTCTCCACTACCGGCATCGGCAACACCTTCTCGCTGATGATCACCGACTGGGCCGGTGGCAGCCTGCTGATCACCATCGTGCTGATCGCCATCGCCTCCCTGGTACTGGGCATGGGCCTGCCGGTCACCGCCGCCTACATCGTGTTGGGCACCCTCTCGGCGCCGGCCCTCTACGGCCTGATGGCCCATGGCCAACTGATGGAGCTGCTGATGGCCGGCCAGTTGCCCGAGCAGGCCAAGGCGATCTTCATGCTCACCGCCCCGGAGAGCCTGGTGGCCCTGAGCGCCCCCATGGACGCGGCCAGCGCCCGCGAGCTGCTCGCCCTGGTGCCCGACGACTTCCGCCGCCAGCTCTACGAGCAGGCGCTCTCGCCCCACACCCTGACCCTGCTGCTGGTGGCGGCCCACATGGTGATCTTCTGGCTCTCCCAGGACTCCAACGTCACCCCGCCGGTGTGCCTCACGGCGTTTGCCGCCGCGGCCATCGCCAGGACACCGCCGATGCGCACCGGCTTCACCGCCTGGAAGATCGCCAAGGGGCTCTACATCATCCCGCTGCTGTTCGTCTGGTCGCCGCTGATCACCGGCTCCCCCGCCGAGATGCTCACGGTGTTCGCCTTCGCCCTGTTCGGCATTTATGCCATCATCGCCGGCCTCGAGGGCTTCCTGGAGCATGAACTGCCCTGGTGGCTGCGCCTGGCGATGTTCCCCATGGGTGCCCTGATGCTCTGGCCCCACGGCCAGCTGGCACTGGACTTCCTGGGTCTGGTGCTGTTCCTCGCCACCCTGGCGTGGAGCGCCCGGGCCGGCCGCACCTCGGCCACTGCCCTGCCCGCTCCCGGCCACGCCTGAGTCCACGCCTGTCGGCATTCCGCCGCGGCTCCTGGCCGTGGCGGGATGCGCCCCTCGCCCTCTCGCGGTAAAGTAGCGTCATTCCCTGCCGGCCCGCCCCCGGGTGGCATCAAACGACCGAATACGACTAGCCATGATTGCCAGACTGGATACTGCCGACGCTCCCGTCATCAAGGGCCTGAGCGCGCATTACCTGCGTTTTCTCGAGGCGCTGAAGGCCTCCGGCTTCGAGGGCGAGATCGCCCCGGACTACGCCAGCCGCACCGTGCTGGCTACCGACAACTCGATCTACCAGCGCCTGCCCCAGGCGGCACTGTTCCCGCGCCACACCGAGGACCTCGAACGCATCGCCCGGCTCGCCGCCGAGCCTGAATATCGCCAGGTGGTGCTCACGCCCCGCGGCGGCGGCACCGGCACCAACGGCCAGTCGCTCACCGATGGGCTGGTGGTGGACGTGTCCCGTCATATGAACCGGATACTCGAGATCGACGTGGAGAACCGCCGCGTGCGGGTGCAGGCCGGGGTGGTCAAGGATCAGCTCAACGCGGCGCTGAAGCCTCATGGGCTGTTCTTCGCCCCGGACCTCTCCACCTCCAACCGCGCCACCATCGGCGGCATGATCTCCACCGACGCCAGCGGTCAGGGCAGCTGCGAATACGGCAAGACCCGCGATCACGTGCTCGAACTCGACAGCGTACTGCTCGGCGGCGAGCGGCTGGTCAGCCGCCCGGTGGACGATAGCGAGCTGGAGACGCTGTGCCATCACAGCGGCGCGATCGGCAACGCCTACCGCACCGCGCGGGAAATCATCGACACTCAGCGCGAGCTGATCGCAGCCAAGTTCCCGCCGCTCAACCGCTGCCTGACCGGCTACGACCTGGCGCATCTCAGGGACGCGCAAGGCCGCCTCGACATGAACAGCCTGCTGTGCGGCTCCGAGGGCTCGCTGGGGTTCCTCAACGAGGCGGTGCTCAACGTATTGCCGATTCCCAGGCACTCGACCCTGGTCAACGTGCGCTATGCCGGCTTCATGGATGCCCTGCGCGACGCCAAGGCCTTGATGGGTTCTTCACAAGACCAGCCGCAGGCGCTTGCCGCCAAACCCACTTCCATCGAGACGGTGGACGACAAGGTGCTGCTGCTGGCCATGGAGGACTTCGTCTGGGACAGCGTGGCGGAGTTCTTTCCCAGCGAGGCACCCCAGGGATCTGCCGAGGGCAAAACCGGCGCAGCCGAGGGCGATACCGTCACGGCCGAACGCCAGGCGGCGGCCATTCGCGGCATCAACATGATCGAGTTCAACGACGACGATCCCGAGCGGCTCGCCGAGCGGGTGGCTGCCTTCTGTCGTCACCTGGAAGCGGATGAGAGCGTGCCCCGCCTCGGTTTCACCCTGGCCCAGGGTCGCGCCCAGATTCAGCAGGTCTACGGCATGCGCAAACGCGCCGTGGGTCTGCTGGGCAATGCCAGAGTCGACGAGAAGGGCGAGAAGCGGCCGATCCCCTTCGTCGAGGACACCGCGGTACCGCCGGAGCATCTGGCCGACTTCATCGCCGAGTTCCGCGCCGCGCTGGACGCCCGTGGGCTCAGCTACGGCATGTTCGGCCACGTCGATGCCGGTGTACTCCACGTGCGCCCCGCCATCGACATGAAGGATCCCGAGCAGGAGCGGCTGATCCGCGAAGTCTCCGACGAGGTGGCTGAGCTGACCCACAAGTACGGCGGCCTGCTGTGGGGCGAGCACGGCAAGGGCGTGCGCTCCGAGTACGCGCCCAAGTTCTTCGGCGAGCTCTACCCCAGCCTGCAGCGGGTCAAGGCTGCCTTCGACCCCCACAATCAGTTGAACCCGGGGAAAATTGCCACGCCTGCCGACACCAATGCAGAAGCTCCCGTCAAGCTGGTCGACCCGGGCCTGCTGACCATCGACGGCGTGCCCACCCGCGGCCAGCTCGACCGCCAGATCGACGAGCGCGTGTGGCAGGCCCACGCCGCCACGGTGTACTGCAACGGCAACGGCGCCTGCTACAACTACGACCCCGACGACGCCATGTGCCCCTCGTGGAAGGCGACCCGCGACCGCATCCACTCGCCCAAGGGACGCGCCAGCCTCGTCCGCGAATGGCTGCGCCTGCAGGGCAATGCCGGGATCGACCTGGTCGAAGAAGCTAAAGAGAAGCGCCGCGAGGGGGTATGGGGTTTCATTACCTCCTTTCCGACGCGGGTGCGCAACACCTGGCGTCGCCGCGACGAGGCCGACTTCTCCCATGAGGTCTACGACGCCATGGCGGGCTGCCTGGCCTGCAAGTCCTGCGCCGGTCAGTGCCCAATCAAGGTCAACGTGCCGGACTCGCGCTCGCAGTTCCTCGAGGTCTACCACGGCCGCTACCTGCGCCCGCTGCGGGATTACCTGATCGGCGGCATGGAGTTCTTCGTGCCCTATCTCGCCCATGCCGCGCCGCTGTACAACACCGCGCTGAATCAGCGCCTGGTGGACCGCCTGCTGTCCCAGCACGTCGGCCTGGTCGACAGCCCGCGCCTCTCTCGCGCACGACTGACCAAGCAGCTGCGTGCCTGGGGTGTCGCCGAGGCCACGCCGATCTCGCTGGGCCTGCTCAGCGAGGCGCAGAAGGCCAGAAGCGTGGTGCTCGTGCAGGACGCCTTCACCAGCCACTTCGAGGCAGAATTGGTGATGGACATCGTCGAGCTGCTCTCGCGTCTGGACATCAAGGTGTTCGTCGCCCCCTATACGGCCAACGGCAAGCCGCTGCACGTGCAGGGCTTCCTTGGCGCCTTCGAGCGCACCGCGGAGAAGCAGGCGCGACGGCTGCGCGCCCTGGCCGAGTTCGGCGTACCGCTGGTGGGCATCGACCCGGCCATGACCCTGACCTACCGCCAGGAGTACGTGAAGGCGCTGGGCCCCGCTGCCGTGCCCGAGGTGCTGATGCTGCAGGAGTGGCTGGTAGCTCAGGGCAAGCGCCTGGTACCGCCGGCCCTGGCCCGGGAACTCGAGAAACTCGACGCCCCGAGCTTCCGGCTGCTTTCCCACTGCACCGAGAAAACCAACGCTCCGGGCAGCCCCAAGGCGTGGCAGCAGGTGTTTGCCGCCTTCGGCTTCGAGCTCGAGCTCATCGCCACCGGCTGCTGCGGTATGTCCGGCACCTACGGCCACGAAGCGCGCAACCTGGAAACCTCGAAGACCATCTATTCTCAGTCGTGGCAGCCGGTGGTCGAGGACGCAACCAGCCAGGGCCGCCTGCTGGCCACCGGCTACTCTTGCCGCAGCCAGGCCAGCCGCCTCTCCGGCCAGGCCCTGCCGCACCCGCTGCAGGGAATTCTGACCCACCTGCGCCAGTTGAACTGGTAAGCTTGCAGGCTTGATCACTAGACCTTACATGGACTTATCGACAGGAGATGGATGATGAAGATCAAGCCACTGGTGACTGCCACGGCTCTTGGGCTCGGACTCGGCCTCGGTACTGCAGGCTTGGCAAGTGCCACGCAGGTCACTCACCTGAGTGGTGACATCACCGAAGAACAGGTGCTGGCAGCACAGCAAGCCTGGGGCGACGCCCTGGTTGCCATTTCCAATACCTATGAGGCTGAAGGCATCGACGCCGCCCGCGAACTGGCACAGGAAGTGATAGACAGCGCCTACGGCTACGACATGGGTGCCGTGCTCTTCAAACCCACCCTGGCCGCCGCGCCGCAAACCTTCCGTACGACGCCCGAAGGCGCACTGGCCTACTTCGTCGGCCACAGCGATGAGTACAGTGACGACAGCGGCTTTGCCCTGAAGGGCTGGCAGGAAGTCACCATCGAAAATGCCGCCATCCTGATCAGCGGCGACGTCGCCCTGACCATGGGCAACGTCTCCATCCTCGATGCCGAAGGCAACACCACCACCGTGGACAAGACCTGGGGTTATCACCTGGACGATGAAGGTGAGCTGCGCATCGTGCTGCACCACTCATCTCTGCCCTTCAGCCCAGAGGAGTAAGAAGAGTAAGCGCAAGCCAACCTCAACCGTACCGGCAGCCGCCGGTACGGTTCGTCCTAGGCAAGCGCAAACGGAACGGGAGGCAGGATGTCCCGCACTCTGATCGTCATCGGCCTGTGTATCGTCCTCATCGGCCTGTTCTGGCCATGGCTCTCCAAGCTACCCCTTGGCCAGCTGCCGGGAGATATCGTCATACGACGCGAGAACTTCTCGTTCTACTTTCCTGTGACCACCATGGTCCTGTTGAGTCTGCTCATCAGCGGGTTATTGTGGCTGTTCAACCGCTGAAGCGCTTTCGTCCGGTATGCGCCGAATTGGCAGCCAGAGGGTGAAGGTCGTGCCCTCTCCGGGGCGGCTATCCAGCTCGATGCGCCCCCCGTGTTTCTGCACGATGCCATAGGAGAGCGACAAGCCGAGGCCGGTGCCCTGGCCGACCGGCTTGGTGGTGAAAAAGGGGTCGAAGATACGCGACTGCAGCTCGGCAGGTATCCCCGCCCCGTCATCGGCAAAAGCGAGCCACACCTGATCGCCTTCGCAGCCGGTGCGCAGCGTGATGGTGCCGTGCTCCTCGATTGCCTGAGCCGCATTGACCAGCAGATTGAGGAAGACCTGGTTGAGCTGAGCCGGCACGCACTCGACCGCCGGCAGTTGGCCATACTCCCTTACTATCGTGGCCTTGTACTTGATCTCATTGGTCGCCACGTTGAGCGTGCTCTCCAGGCCCTGATGAAGATCGGCAAGCTGCCAGTCGGTAGCACCGGTACGGGAGAAATCGCGCAGATCCTGAACGATACGCCGTACCCGGGCCGTACCGTCGATCGACTCGGCAATCAGCGCACCGACATCCTCGCGCAGATAGTCCAGTTCGAGCTCCGTCTTGAGCTGGGCGATCCGCTCGGCCGCCTCGCTCGTCAATGACGGCTCGACCGTCTCGTAGAGGTCGACCAGGCGCAGCAGATCGTCGATGTACTGACGCAGAGTGTTGAGGTTGGAGCTGACGAAGCCGATGGGATTGTTGATCTCATGGGCGACACCCGCGGCAAGCTGGCCGATCGAAGCGAGCTTCTCCGACTGAAGCAGCTGATTGTGGGCCTCTTCCAATTTACCGATGAGGACTTGCTGCTCCTCCCTCTCACGCTCCAGCGCCACGAGAGCCTCGCGCCGCTCACGGATCTCCCGTTCCATATCCTCCTGCACCTGCTGCAGGGCACGATTGATCTGCTCGTTCTCGCGCAGCGCCGCTTCCAACTCCTTGGTTCGCGCCCGCACCTGATCCTCCAGCATCACCGCGGTCTGGAAGAGACTGAAACCGGAGCCGCGCACGCTGGTGCTGCGCTCGGCTCGATCCATCAAGGCCTGCACCATCTTCTGCAGCTGCTCGGCTCCAAGCTGTCGCCGCGGCATCGGCTGAGCGGCATCGGATTGCATCACCCGTTCCGTACGGCTGCCTGACAGGCTCCACCCACTCGACGAGCCGCTCGTTTCGCTATGGTCACAAGCGCCAATGGCGATGCCCGTCAGCGTCTGGTTCATGTGCACGCCGCCGTATTGCTCGCCATAGGTGCTGAAGCCGACCGTATTGTGGCGGTCGAAAACCGCCTCCACCGCCATCTTGGTATTCTTCTGCGTGACCTCCAGGTTGCGCAGAATGCAGTCGCAGGCAAGCACCAGCTGCGGCGGGCCCAGTTCCTCGCTCAACTGCCCCATGGTCGCCTCCAGGTCGGAGACCAGATCCATACCTTCGGCCACGCGCAGGACCAGGCCTTCGTCAATGGCGCTGTAGAAGGTCAGGCTGCCATCCGGACCGGCCTTCTGTATCGAGCGTACGTAATCGGTGCCATCGATCAGTACGACCACCGGCGCAGCAGCGAAATGATGAGGCTCGAGCGCCGCCACCGAGACGTCGATCAGCTCGGCATAAGCCTGAGCGGCGGGTATGCCATTGATCTCATAGACGACCCTCTGCTCCGCATCGGCTCGGGTGACGACCAGGCGCTCCTCCAGCGAGAGGAAATGCTGGGCCTTGAACAGACGGAACGGGTAGTCGGTCTGCAATACGGTCAGCACGGCGCTGTCACTGTGGAAAGCCCCGTCATGGAACACCTGGGTTTGGCTGAAACACAGGTCGTCGCCCGCCGAGCCGCCCACCAGTACGATATCGCCTAACGCCGTTTGCAGCGTTCGCGCCACCTGCTCTTCTCGGACGGAGAGGCCATCAATGAGCAGAAACCCGAAGCTGTTTCCGCCGCTCGGTCTTGTCGCCCGCTCACCGAGCTGCTGCAGCAGCGCATCGGTGAACGCCTGGCCACGAGCGATGCTGAACTGCTGAAGGGCATCCAGCCGCCCGGTTACCGCCGTACAGCTGCCGGCCGGGAAACTTACGCCGGTGAGCGTGTGGTCGAGATAGCCCAGAGGGCCGATCTCCCCCGCTGTGGTGCACCCCACCACGGGGATGTCGCCGAACAGACGGTTCATCTCGTCCGCCAGCGCCGCCAGATCGTAGTGGCTGGAACAGAAGAACAGCACCAGCTCGGTATCGGGCTGCACCACCCCCTGATGAAACTCGCAAACGGCAGTGCGAGCATCCTCAGCACGGCTCTGCATGCTACGAATCCGGCTCATGGCGGCTCTCCCCTCGTGGGCCTTTCCTATTGTTATCGGCTGAGGTCGCTGAAGGTTGAGGTTTAGCCATGCTCCTCTCTGCTGACCCCATAGGCACGAAGCGCAGAGCGGATCTGAGATTCTTCGGTGGTCTCTGCGGGATAGAACCTGTAGCTGGGAGCGAGGATAGGCTCAACGGCCGTGGGGCTCACCACGAGAACGCTGTGAATCGGAAAGCGCTCCCCGGACATTTCGAGAAGCGGCTCAGCCAACGAGAGAAGTCCGCAGCTCGTGCTTTCACTTCACGTGCAACACCCGTCACCTTGAACCCTTTTTGCACGAAAATATCGATGAAGCTCAAGCATACCTTCTCATTGACTCGGATATTCCTGGAAGAGGTCGGAGAAGCGATGTTCGCCACCACTACTGTCGTGTCATCCAGGACCGCGAATATCTCCTTGGGGGAAACGTTGGGCTGTCCAGCTTCATCGGAGGTCGCCAGCCAGCAGAGAACGCTGCGCTCTGCCACCTCTCGCACCTCTGTCGTTATCAAATCCGTCACGGCTATTCCTTTTTTATTGAACGGTGCAGCTACAGTCTGGAGTGAGATCTCCCGCTCCTTTTTTTGAATCTCGATAATTGTCACGCCGGCTTGGTAGCAATGATATCGAACCTGTGCCAACGCTTCGGCCCTCGCAGGCTCTTCCCATCCTCATCCAGCTCACGCATAAAGCGTATATCAAGACCATCAAGAAGATCGGCTACTGCTGCCCCCGAATGAAAAGTCATGGCTGGGTTGCTGGACCAATCATCTCTATCGCCAAACAATTGACCAACAAAGACACCTCCCGGTGTCAGGGAAGAGAGAATCATTGTCCAGAGAGATGCAAAGCTCTTCGGATGGCAGAATGGCAAGCTCAGTCCTGCGTGGATCAGCGTCGCATCAGGCAGCTCGGCAAGCTCTTCAAATGCGATCGCTCTCACATCGAGGCGCGAGTGATAATCTTGATCGATAAGTCGATGAACTCGCTCAATGGCTTGTGGCTCCTTGTCCACGGCCAGGACCTGCCAACCGGTTTCGATCAGAAAGCAGGTTTCATGACCGGCCCCACATCCAAGATCGACGGCTTGACGATACATCACCCCTTCGTCGACACAGGTAAGAGCCCGCTTGAGAAGCGGTGATACCGGACGTCCCTCGTGAGACTGATAATACGCAGCCCACATAGGGTTTCTAATTGGCTCAGGCTTGGACATGGCACGCCTCCTCTCGAATGCTTTCCGTTACTCGCTACACTCCTGCTGAACCTGCGCCAGTTCAATAGCCCCTTGGATGGCGGCTCGAGCTTGGGGGCTGTTCTTCCAGCAGGTGGAGCCTGAGATGGCTGCGCCCGCTGAAACGATCTCGTCAAGACTCGCTTCACTTAGCTGTACCAGTGACTGAAAACCCATCTGCTCAAGCCTGGCGACGACGGTCGGCCCAACCCCACGTACCGACAGCAAAGCCGTTCTTTCAGCCTCCGAAAATGGCATCGCCACGTCCCCCTTCAATCATCGACTTTCTTCAGGTTTTCTAGCGGCACCCAGCCCGGTTCCGTATCGTCAGCTTTCTCACACCATAGCCAGCCATTCAGCTCCCTCTTGCCGACCAGCAACTCTCCTTGCTCTACATTGAGCTCTCTCGCCGTATAGTCATCGAGCGCACGCCCGGTCGAGCCATCCAGAAATTCAATGATCTGGCCAGGCACCCAGCCTGGCTCCTGCCCTGGTGCGCTGCAAAAAAACCAGTTCTCCCAGTCCGCCTTTCCCTCGTATTTTTCGCCAACGGTGAGAAAGGCCCCCTTTTTGAAAATAATGGGGGCGGGAAATTCGCTCACATGAGGAGTGACGACAAGATATTTAGAAGTGCTCATATCACCTCCTTGACCCATGGATGGCACTACTATCGGTGCGCTTCGACAGCCAGGCGTGAATCAGGCCGGCCTGGAAGAACTGCACGGGCGGCTCGAAGCCTCCGGCTTCGATGATGGCGGCCACCTTGCTTGGCGGAAGGACGCCGACGTCGTTGGCATAGGCCTTGCGCATGCGCGCTATCCCCTCGGGGGTAATATCCGCCTGCGCCATCATGTTCATCCAGGCGCGCAGCAACACCTCATACTCGGGTGATGCCACATCCGAGGCCAAATCAGAGCTGGCGAGAAGACCACCCGGCTTGAGTCTGCGGGCTATTTGGTGGAAGAAGTCGGAACGCGCCTGCTGGTCGAGAATGAACTGCGACACCAGCAAGCAGGTCGCAGCATCGAATACCTGGGCGCCAGGAAGCGATTCCAGATAGCCCTCGTGAAATTGACAGCGCCCCGAGAAGCCCTCCGTTTCTGCCTGTTCCCGGCAGATATCCAGCATCGCACCAGAGGGCTCTACGGCAGTGAACTTCCAAGTGGGATGGTTATGAGCAAGGTGAGACAGCTCCGCTCCCGTTCCTACCCCGACACAAAGCAAGTGAGCACTTTCGGGTAGCTCGGCAAAGGCCGCATTCAGCAACATGTGCAGGCAACTCCGTATCGGCAACGTCTTCGCCCACTGCGCGTCGTAGCTGGAAGCCTGCTGATCGAACAATGCCTTGATTTCGTCTTGGTTCATCGCTTTCCCTGCTTTTTTCCTTTCTTAAGGAGGCCACACACTGCTACCCAGCGTCAGTTGGCCACTGCGATATACCACTTGGGCTTCATGCGTCCGAAGTCTCTTCGAACATTGGATTTCAAGCTTTTCTTTGAATCAAGCACGATCGCATTGCCCCCAGCCCTGAAAAAAACGACCCAGTGCCAGAATGGCTTTCCCTTCTCCATCCGCCACTTGATCGCCAGAAGCGCCTTGTCTGGAAGCTGCTCCCATGCCTCAAAAGGTATTGTCTTTGGGCCGACTGAAACATTGAGTTCGCGCAGAAGCCTGCGAACATGCTCGGTACTCGACCATAGTGTCGGGTCCTCGGCATATATACCCAGAGAGTTAGCCTTCCTCTTGGCCTCGGCGTATGTGATGCCGGCGATGGCAGCGCTCGCGGCAATACCGCAGCCGGATATCTCTTCTTGTATGATCGGTTTCATGCACTTTTCCATCGCGCTTAGGCTATCTTCCACTGCTGCTATTGCATTCACCTAACATGGGAAGAACAAAAGGAAGGAGACACGGGCTCATGGCACACCGCTTCGATGTTGTGCCCATCCGGACCGATGACGAAGGCAGCATAGTAATTCGCATGATAGTTCGGACGCAGACCAGGAGCACCGTTGTCCTTGCCTCCGGCCTTCAAGGCCGCATGATAGAAGTCATCGACCTGCTGTCGAGTGTCAGCATGGAACGCGATATGAAGAGGGGCAGGCTTCTGTCTTGCCTGGTACAGGCACAGCGAGGCGTCTCCCTTACCGCAGAGTTCGATGCCGTATGACGGCTCACCTTCCGCACCCCCTATTACCCCGAGCGGCTCGAGAGCTTTAAGGAAGAAAGCCTTGCTTGCTACATAGTCGCTGACACCAAACTTGACGTGGTCAAACATGAGGGCTCCTGATGTGCCTGACTGCACATAAACACATTAGAACACTCGTTATTATTCTGCCGACGAAAAAAGGCAGCCAACGCGGCTGCCCTTCTGGTCCCTGATTTCAACCCGCTCAGTAGAACAGTCGCCGCAGCGCTTCACCCGGCTCCTGCTCGCGCATGAAAGCCTCGCCGACCAGGAAACCATGTACGTCGTGCTCGCGCATGCGCAGCACGTCGGCCTGGGTGTGAATGCCGGACTCCGTGACCACCGTGACCCCGGCGGGAATACGCGGCAGCAGCTCCAGGGTGGTTTCCAGGCGGGTCTCGAAGGTGTGCAGGTTGCGGTTGTTGATGCCCACCAGGCCGATGCCCAGTTTGAGCGCGCGCTCGAGCTCCAGGGCGTCGTGCACCTCGACCAGCACGTCCATGCCCAGCGCCGTTGCCTGCTGGTAGAGATCGGCCATTTGGGCATCTTCCAGCGCGGCAACGATCAGCAGGATGCAGTCGGCTCCGATGGCGCGCGCCTCGCTGACCTGATAGCCATGCACGATGAAGTCCTTGCGGATTACTGGCAGCTCGCACGCCTCACGCGCAGCGATGAGGAAGTCCTCATGGCCCTGGAAGAAGTCGGCGTCGGTCAGCACCGAGAGACAGGCAGCACCGCCGGCAGCATAGCTCGCCGCAATCTCGGCCGGCTGGAAGTTCTCACGGATCACGCCCTTGGAGGGCGAGGCCTTCTTGATCTCTGCGATCACTGCCGGATCACCCTCGGCGATGTTCTGATCGAGAGCCGCGATGAAACCGCGGGGAGCGCTCTGCCGCTCGGCCAAGGTCAGCAGCTCGGCTTCGGACACGGCGCGGCTGCGCTCTGCCACTTCCTCGTCCTTGCGGGCCAGGATGCGGGTGAGAATGGTCGGGGCGTCCTTGGTTGGGCTCATGGTGCTGTCTCGGTACGGGCGGCGCTGGCCGCGGTTGAAGCCGGTGAGCGACCCATATTACCTACCTGCGGTTCGACATGGAACGCGAGGCTACCCAAAGTCGGCGTATCGCCCGCCTCTCTCCGGCTCGAAGCGTCAGGATACATGACGCCAGCCAGTGGCCCATGCAAGAATTCGCCCATGGACAGCTCCTCTTCTTTGATCGACCCTTTTGTCGGCCCTTTCACCAGCGACTGGCCCTGGGCCTCGTCCCTTCCGGGTGCTCGCCTGGTGGCGGCACGTTTCGATCCAGACCGCTTCGATGAGCCGAACGTTGGGCCCCTTCCCTTTGAACGGGGTAGCATCGCGCTCCCGCCCCGCTTGCATGGCGCCATTGCCAAACGGCGGGCGGAATACGTTGCCGGGCGGCTGTGCGCACGCCGTGCCCTGCGCCTGCTGGATGGCAGGGACGCAACCCCAAGCATGAACGAGGATCGCTCACCATGCTGGCCCGCAGGCTGTGTGGGCGCCATCACTCACAGCGACGGCTGGGCAGCGGCACTGGTCGCCCATCGCCAGACCTATCAGGGTGTCGGTCTCGATGCCGAGCGGTTGCTGAACGAGGAGCAGGCCCGCCGGCTCGCAACAAGGGTACTGACCGCCGAAGAGATCGTCCGCATGCGAGCGCTGCCGCCGTCGAGCGTGGGGCTGATGGTCAGCACCACCTTCTCCCTCAAGGAGAGCCTGTTCAAGGCGCTCTACCCACTGGTGGGCCGCATGTTCCACTTTCCCGCCGCTGAACTCATGGCCTGGCATGGCATCGGCCCCGTTCGCCTGCGTCTGCTGGAAGACCTGGGCAACGGCTGGACAGTCGGCCGCGAGGTCACCGGCATGGTCTGCCTGCTTGAAGACAGAGTCCTGAGTCTGGTGGCTCTACCAGCTTCAGCGGCTGACAGAGACTGACCCCTTATTGCCGCCAATATGAGACATATTGTCATTTGCACTTTCACGGCATACGATAACGATTATCGTATACACATGGAGTGTAGGGCCAATGGCCTCAGCCGCACCACGCCGGCCGCATATCCTGGTGGTCGAGGACGACCAAACGCTCAACGGGCAGATCGCCAGCCTCCTGGAGAGCAAGGGATACCGGACCTGCCAATGCTATGAGGGTGAAGTCGCACTGCTCTCCGCCCTTGGCCAACACTTCGACCTGATACTGCTGGACGTCTTGCTGCCAAAGCTGAATGGCTTTGACGTGCTCGACAGGCTGCGCAAGACGCGCCAGACGCCCGTCATGATGCTCACCGCCTGCGGCGCAGAAGAAGAACGCATCCTTGGCTACCGTCGTGGCGCCGACGATTACGTGCCCAAGCCATTTGGCTTCACCGAACTCATGTTGCGTATCGACGCCCTGCTCCGACGTACCCTGGGCAATACCGATCAGCGTGGCGACCCCAACGAGCTAACGCTGGGCTCGCTCAAGCTCGACCGAGGCAACCTGGACGTTCGTCACAATGGTGTTCCCATCGCTCTGACTCCCATCCAGTTCCGTCTACTCTGGTCACTGGCGCTCCACCAGGGCGAGGTGCTGAGCAAACCCTATCTGTACCAGTTGGTGCTGGAGCGCGAGTTTAGCCGCTACGACCGCAGTCTCGACATGCATCTGAGCCGGGTACGTCGCAAACTGACCATGGCGGGAATGGCCGCCGACCGCCTGCAGACGGTGCACGGCAAGGGATACTGCTTCCTGTGACTAGGCGCCTGTTCTGGAAGCTGTGCGGGCCCCTGGCGCTTGGTACTCTGGTTCTGGTCTGGGTGGTCACTTTCCTGGGCGACGAAACCGAGCAGAAGATGAGTTTCATCGCCGCGCAGCATCAGCAAACCTTGAAACATTGGGGCACCACAGCCGAGCAGCTCTACTATGCCGGCGACGAGCAGGCTCTGGCCGACTGGCTCGCGGAGCTACAGGCTCGCGAGAACACCTGGGCCGCCGTGGTGCGCTCCGATGTCCAGCCTTTGGCGGGAAGTACTCTGTCGGCACAGTTCCAGGAGGGGTTTCGATTGGGGCGCAACGTGGAGTGGAAGATTCACCTCTACTTCACAGAGAACCCGATCATGGATCTCACGTTCGCCGATGGCCACACTCATTTTCTGGTGACCCTGCCTCAGCGCATGCGCCCCGGCACCTACCTGCCCGAGGTCAAGCTGCTACTCAAGGTAGCCTTGCCGCTCGCCGTGCTGATGCTGCTCGCATCGGTGATCTATCACTACTTGATGGGGCCATTACGTCAGTTGGAGTTGGCCACTCGGGCCTTCAGCGAAGGCAACCTGGGAGTTCGGGTACGCCCTCTGCTCGGTAACCGCAGCGACGAACTCACCGCTCTGGCCGAAACCTTCGACCGCATGGCCGAGCGTACCGGCGACCTCATCCTCACCCAGCGCCAGCTGATCGCCGACCTCTCCCATGAACTGCGCACTCCGCTGACCCGAATCGACATGGCGGTAAGCTGCGCGGAGGAGGGCATCGACACGCAAGACTTCCTGCCTCGCATCCGCCGTGAATGTCGTGTGATGCGCAGCTTGGTGGAAGATGCCCTTACGCTGGCTTGGCTGGAAAACGAGCAGCCAAGTCTCGATCACGACAACCTGGACCTCACCGACCTACTCGACAGCATCAGCGAAGATGCCCGGTATGAATATCCGGCGCACGTCATCGAAAGCTCGCTGCCCGACCAGGCGGAGATCAGCGGCAGCAGCCAGCGGGCCCTGGCACAGGCAATCGAGAACGTGATCCGCAATGCCTGCCTCTATACCCCAGGTGGCGGTCACGTCCGGGTGACGCTGCAGCCAGACGGCGACGGCTACCGGCTCACTATCGACGATGAGGGACCTGGCGTGGCCGACGACCAATTGGAGCTGATTTTCACGCCCTTCTACCGCACCGTTCAGGCCCGTGACGACCGGCCGGATGGCCACGGCCTGGGCTTGGCCCTGGCGCGCCGACAGATCGAAGCGGCGGGCGGTTGGATTCGCGCCGCGAACCGCAGCGGGGGTGGTCTGAGAATGACGCTCTGGTTTCCTGAAGCCCGCTCGAGGCGGGCATGAGGTACAGGAGGTAACAATTGTAAAAGCAATTCACTTTTCATAGCGGCTAACAAAGAATGCGCTCCAAATAAGAATACTTATCACTCAAAGGAGCTCGGATCATTCTATGATATCTCTATCTACCCGCGGCAACGCCTGGCCGCTCAATCCCTTGTGGCTGGCTATTGCTCTTGTCAGCGCCAGTCCCGCCGTACTGGCCCAAAACGGTCCTCAACAGCTCGACACTCTGCAGATCACCGGGGAACGTGTCAGCGAGAGCGGCCAGAGCGTCAGCGCAGAGGCGCTCGAGCGTCGCCAAGCTTCCGAGCTGCAGGATATCTTTGCCGACATGCCCGACGTCGCCGTAGGGGGCGGGGCGCCGGCCGCTCAAAAGGTCTACGTGCGTGGGCTGGAAGACACCATGCTCAACGTTACCGTGGACGGAGCCACTCAGTCCGGGTATCTGTTCCATCACCAGGGCCGCCTGGTGGTCGAGCCGGAGCTGCTCAAGCAGGTCGATATCGTCGCCGGCGCCGGGGAGGCGACCAACGGTCCCGGCGCGCTGGGTGGCGCCATTCGCTTCGTGACCAAGGACCCTGAGGATCTGCTGCGTCCAGGCCAGAGCTTCGGCGCACTGCTGAAAGGTGGCTATTTCAGCAACACCGATGGCTACCGGGCCTCCGCTTCGCTCTACGGCAGACTCACCGATAACTGGAGCGGCCTGGCCATGCTGACCCAGACCGATCACGGCGACTACAAGGATGCCGACGGCAACACTCAGCCCTACACGGGCAGCGAGAGGTTCACCGGCTTCGCCAAGCTGGTGGGGCAGCTCACCGATGAGCAGCGGCTCCGGTTGAGCTACGAGCGCAGCGAGGACGAAGCCTATCGCCTGCATCGCCCCCACTGGATTCCCAGCGCACGCAACGCCCCCATCGACCAGGAAGTGGTGCGCGAGACGGTGACCGGGAACTACGGCTTCACCTCGAGCAAAAATGACTGGCTCGATCTGGACCTGACGCTATATCACACCGAGGCATCTCTGGAGCACATTAATGGCCCCTTCGGCGACTATATCGGCGCCATGCAGAGCCACGGCGGCGACCTGCGCAACCACAGCCAGGTCGGCGACCTCACCCTGACTTACGGTGTCGACTACCGCAAGGACGAGGCCCGCCTGCGCAGTCCTCTGTACGGTACCGACCGCGAAGAAGGTAGCGTGGTAGGCCTTTACCTGCAGAACCACTATCAGTTGACCGAGCGCCTGCGGCTCAGTGCCGGTGCGCGTCATGATTGGTTCGAGCTGGACGAGCACCTGACCGGCAACTCCTTCAGCGAATCCGGCTGGAGCCCCAACCTGGGCCTGCGCTTCGACGCCACCGAACAGCTGACCTTGCATGGCGGCTGGGCGCGCGCCATTCGTGGCACCCAGGTCAAGGAGCTGTTCGTGCTCGACTATTATCGCAATGCGGAGGATCGCAAGGAAGAAGTCGCCGAGAACGTCGAGCTGGGCGCCACCTATCGCTACGGCAACCTCTATCTGGCGGCGGAAGTGTTCGAGACGCGCATCGACGACGTGGTGGGTCAGGTCACGCCTGCCGTACTTGGCAATCTGGGCGAGCTCAAGACCCGTGGCTTCAACGCCCGGATCGGCTACGACTGGGATCGCCTGGAGGCCTCGCTCGCCTACAGCCGTGCCAGGCCCGAGCTCGAAGGTGTACCGCTCAGCGACGATGATATGGCCATTGGCACCAGCATCGGCGATACCTGGGTGGCCAACGTGAACTTCCAGGCCACTGACGATATCGATCTCGGCTGGACGGGACGCTTTGCGGAGCGACTGACCAAGGTGGCCGATGGTTACCCAGAGAAGGCCGGCTATGGCGTCAACGACATCTATGCCAGCTGGCATCCGCTGGTCGGTGATCAGTTGACGCTGTCGCTGCGAGTCAACAACGTCTTCGACAAACAGTACTTCGATCACGCCAGCTACGGCGATGCCGGCGACGTTGCTCACGGCCTGCCCGACCCCGGCCGTGATTTCCGCCTCAGCGCCACCTATCGCTTTTGACCCGAATAACGGTGAAGCCATAGCCAGAAACGCATAGCCAAAAACGAGAAGGCCAAAAACGAGAGGGGACGCCGTATGGCGACCCCTCTGGTGTTTGCTGCGCTTGGCTGGCCGTGGCTGCGCTGCAGGTCACGGCTCAGGAAACCAGCACGCGGGTGAAGTCGGCAAGCTCCTTCATCTTTTCCAGCGGCAGCTTGGAGGCCTGGGCGTCCTGGGCCATCATCACGCCTTCCTTCAACGTATCGGCGATACCGGCACAGTAGAGGGCCGCTCCGGCGTTGAGGGAGACGATGTCGGCCGCCGGCCCCTCGCCCACCAGCGCCTCACGCACAAGCCGCAAGCTGTCTTCGGCGCTGACCACCTTCAAGGGGCTCAGTGCCTGCCGCTCGATGCCGAAGTCCTCGGGCGTGACGGTGTAACGACGAATCTCGCCGTCCTTGAGCTCGGCGACCTGGGTCGGCGCAGCCAGGGAGATCTCGTCGAGTCCGTCCTCGGCGTGAACCACCATGACGTGGCGGCTGCCGAGCTGACGCAGCACTTCGGCCATCAGCGGCACCAGCTCGGCGGAATAGACCCCCAGCACCTGGTTCGGCGCACCGGCGGGGTTGGTCAACGGCCCGAGAATGTTGAACAGGGTACGCACTCCCATCTCGCGCCGCGGGCCAATGGCAAAGCGCATGGCGGGATGATGGTTGGGGGCGAACATGAAGCCTACACCGACGTGCTCGATGCAGCGCGCCACCTGCTCCGGCCGGAGGTCGAGATGAATGCCCGCCATGTCGAACAGATCGGCGCTGCCCGAAGAGGATGAAACGCTGCGATTGCCGTGCTTGGCCACCTGGGCGCCGGCAGCCGCAGCAACGAAGCTGGAAGCGGTCGAGACGTTGAACAGGTTGGCGCCGTCGCCGCCGGTACCGACGATGTCCACCACGTTCTCGCTGCGCTGAAGGTGGACACGCTTCATCAGCTCGCGCATCACCTGGGCGGCGGCACCGATCTCCTCGGCCGTCTCCCCCTTCATCGCCAGACCGACCAGAAAACCGCCGATCTGCGCATCGCTGGCCTCGCCGGTCATGATCTGCTGCATGACGGCATGGGTCTGGTCGAAACTAAGGTTTTCACGGCGCATCACCGCGGCAATGGCGTCTCGCATCTGCATGGGCAGGCACTCCTCTATACGGGCGGCTCAGCGGCGCTTGAGAAAATTGGCCAGCAGCTCATGCCCCTGACGCGTCAGAATCGACTCCGGGTGGAACTGCACGCCTTCGATATCCAGCTCACGGTGACGCAGCCCCATGATCAGACCGGGGGTCACGTCGTCATCGTCGGTCCAGGAGGTCACCTCGAGGCACTCGGGCAGCGTGTCGGCTTCCACGACCAGTGAATGGTAGCGCGTGACCTCCAGCGGATCCTCGAGGCCGGTGAAGACACCAAGACCATTATGGCGGATGCGTGAGGTCTTGCCGTGCATCACCTGCGGGGCGCGTACCACCTTGCCACCGTAGACCTGACCGATCGCCTGATGGCCGAGGCAGATGCCGAGGATCGGCAAACGACCGGCGAAGTGTTGAATGGCAGCCAGCGAGATGCCCGCCTCGTTGGGGGTGCAAGGACCGGGCGAGATCACCAGATGGCTCGGCGCCAGCGCTTCCATCTGCTCCAGGGTGATGGCGTCGTTGCGATAGGTGGCCACCTCGGCACCAAGTTCGCCAAGATACTGCACCACGTTGAAGGTGAAGCTGTCATAGTTGTCTATCATCAGCACGGACATGGCGAGAAGGTCCTGTTCCAGCGAATCTTTTCAATGTTTCGTCGTGCGCGGCCGGCCATGCAGTTCTGCTGCGGACACAAAAAAGCCGCCCGACGGCGGCATTTCGTTCAGTCGTCAGCGCGCCGCCCCTCGCTCAGGAGCGCCACCACTGGATCGAATTCGGCATATAGGCGTTTGCGTTCATGACGCAATAGTGCCGCCCAGGCAGCCGAGCTGTCAACGCAAGATGCCCCCGGCCGGCGCGTTCATCAGCGGCCAGGACAGTCGCGGCTGGCCAGCGTACCTCCCAGTCTCTATCATCGGGCAGTGCGCTACCGCGAAAAGGAGATTGACGATGCGCTTTACCCGCCGTGCCTGTATCTGGCTGACCCTGCCTCTAGCCGCCATGGTCGGCAGCGTTACGGCAGCGGCAGCCAATCCCAAAGTGGTCGCCAGCTTCTCGATTCTTGGCGACCTGGTCAACAAAGTCGGCGGTAACGATATCGAACTGGTGGTGCTAACCCCGGTAGGGGCCGAAGTCCATGAGTGGGAGCTGACACCCAACAATTTCATTGCCCTGGAGGATGCCGACCTCGTCTTCTACAACGGCTACCAGCTCGAGCAGTGGATGCGCCAGGTTTACGCCACGGTGGGCAACCGGGCACCGCTGGTGCCGGTGGCGGAAGCCACGGAATACCCGACTCAACCCATCGTCACGGGTGAATACACCGGCGAGCCCGACCCGCACCTGTGGATGGACCCGCGCGCCGTGGCAGCCTACATGAAGGTGATTGCCGACCAGCTCAGCGAGCTCCACCCCGAGGCCGCCGACAACTTCCAGGCGCGCGCCGCCGCTGCCAGGGAAACCCTCGCTCGACTACACGAAGAGATCGGCGAGATACTCGCGCCGATTCCCGAGGAGCAACGCTTGCTGATCACCACGGAAGCGGCTTTCGTCTATTTCGCCGATGCCTACGGCTTTCGTCATGACGGCGTGTGGGGCAGCAATGCCGAAACCGAGGGCTCGCCCCAGCAGGTCATGCGCATCGTCGACTTGATCGAGCAGGCCCAGCCAGGCGCCCTGTTCTGGGAAAGCACACTCTCGGACCGCTACATTCGCAGCATCGCCGCCGACACGGAGCTGCCGATTGCCGGCCCGCTGTATGTCGACTCCCTCAGCGAACCCGATGGCGATGCCACCAACTACGTTGCCATGATGCGTCACAACGCCAAGCTGATCCGCACCGCTCTGACGCTGGGCGAAGCCGAAGAGAGCAACGCCGAAGCCGACGCGGTAGAGGGTGAGGAGTCGGCAGAAGGTGAAGATGTGGAAAAGAACGAAGAGGTAGAGCGGGACGACACCGAGGACGCATAAGGCATCTCTCGTCTCAGTTCGCAAACGGCGCCCCTGCTACGAAGGGGCGCCGTTTGCCGTATGGCCAAGCGTAGAGAATTCAAGAAAGTTCTAGCCTAGAGGTTATCCAAGCCCTTCTCGGCCATGGCCACGGCACGGAAGATGGCGCGCCCCTTGTTGAGCGTCTCCTGCCACTCCAGCTCGGGCACGGAATCGGCCACCACGCCGGCCCCGGCCTGCACGTGTAGCTCACCATCCTTGATCACCGCGGTACGAATGGCGATGGCGGTGTCCATGTTGCCGTGCCAGGAAAGATACCCTACCGCGCCGGAATAGATGCCGCGCTTGACCGGCTCCAGCTCGTCGATGATTTCCATGGCGCGGATCTTGGGTGCCCCCGAAAGCGTGCCCGCCGGGAAGGTGGCGCGCAGCACGTCCATGGCGCTGAGGCCCGGCTTCAGGCGTCCGGTGACGTTGGAAACGATGTGCATCACGTGAGAGTAGCGCTCCACTGCCATCTGATCGGTCACCTGTACCGACCCCGTCTCGCTGATGCGCCCCACGTCGTTGCGCCCCAGGTCGATCAGCATGAGGTGTTCGGCGATCTCCTTGGGATCGGCCAGCAGCTCGGCCTCGAGTGCCCGGTCCTCCTCCTCGGTCTTGCCGCGCACCCGGGTGCCGGCGATGGGCCGTACCGTGACCTCGCCCTCCTCCAGCCGGGTGAGAATCTCCGGAGAGGAGCCCACCACATGGTGGTCGTCCAGGTTGAAGAAGAACATGTAGGGCGAGGGGTTGAGGCTGCGCAGCGCGCGGTACAGGTCCAGCGGCGAGGCACGATAGGGAATCGACATGCGCTGCGAAGGGACGCACTGCATGACGTCGCCGGCCAGCACGTACTCCTTGATCTTCTCCACCGCCGCCTTGAAACCGGCCTCGGTGAAGCCCGAGGTGAAGTGTCCCTCTTCCACCGCGCTGCGTCCGGTGCCGGGACTGGCGGCTTGGACACCTGCGCTGCGCAGGCGCCGCTCCAGGCCCTCGAGGCGCGCCACCGCCGTGGCAAAGGCATCCGCAGCGGCGGGGTCGGCATGGGTCCACAGCGTCAGCCGGCCCGAGAGGTTATCGAACACCACCAGCTCGTCGCACACCATCAGCAGAATGTCGGGCACGCCCAGCGGATCGGGTTTCTCCACGCCTCTGAGACGCGGTTCGATGTAGCGAATGGTGTCGTAGCCGAAGTAACCCACCAGACCGCCGTCGAAGCGCGGCTGGTCATCGAGGTTGGGCACCCGGAAACGCCCCTGGAACTCCTCGATCCAGGCCAGCGGATCCTCCACCTCCACACGCTCGATGCATTCGCCCTGGCGTACGTGGCTGACAGTGAAGCCGCGCACTTCGATGCGCTCGTGAGAAGGCAGGCCGATGATCGAGTAGCGTCCCCACTTTTCGCCGCCCTGCACCGATTCCAGCAGGAAGGTCCAGGGCTCGTCGGCCAGCTTGAGATAGGTCGACAGCGGCGTATCGAGATCGGCCAGCACCTCGCGGGTGACCGGAATGCGGTTGTAACCGGCCTCGGCCAGCGCAAGGAAACGTTCGGGAGTCATCATGACGGAGCCCTCGAGATATGACGGTGACGGATGGTGAATCAGGGTGATGCTTCAGCGAGCTTCACCATCGCCAAGCGGCGGGCTGGGCAGAAAATAGCACCGTCGTGTCAGCTGCCCGACGCAGGCAACCACGGGTTAAGGAGTCGTCATGCAGCATCATGCTGTCCATCGAAGCGTTTCCCGCAGGAATAGGCAAACGGAAGGATTCCGAGGTCATTGATAAGGATCGAAAATCACCCTAAACGAGTTCCGCCAGTGAATCAACCAGCGCATCCGGGCGGCTATCGTGCACCGGTTCGCCATGGTTGTAACCATAGGGCACGGCCAGGGTGCGGAAGCCGGCGGCCTGACCGGCGGCAACGTCGTGACGGGAGTCGCCCACCATCAGACAGGCCGAGGGCGGCAGGCCGAATTGCGCCGCCACGTGCAGCAGCGGTGCCGGGTAGGGCTTCTTCTGCGGCAGGCTGTCGCCACCCAGGCATAGCGCGAAGTGAGCTTCGAGCCCGAACTGCGCCAGGATCGGGAGGATGAACGCGAACGGCTTGTTGGTGACCAGCGTCAGGATCCTGTCGCCGTCCCGCAAAGCATCCAGCGCTTCGCGCACGCCGGGATAGAGCCGCGTGCGTGAGCCGGGGTCGCGCCCGTAGTGTGCGAGAAAGGCCTCGTGAGCCCGCGCCAGCAGCACCTCGTCGGGGGACGCGTGCCGGGCGAAGGTCAGTGCCCGCTCCATCAACTTCAGCGAGCCGTTGCCCACCCAGTCGCGCACCCGCGCCTCGCCGGCGACGGGCAGCCCCAGCTCGGCCAGGCTGGCATCCACGGCCACCGCCAGGTCGGGCACGGAGTCCACCAGGGTGCCGTCCAGGTCGAAGCTGATCAGGCGTATGTCGTTCAGGATGGGGTGCATGGCAACTCCTCTTGGCCCTGCCGGTCTTGCAACCAGCTTCTCTTGCGCGCTGCCGAGAGACGCTTGATCTCGGCCTCGAGGCGTAGCGCTTCGCCGCGGCTGCCCACCGGTTCATGATGCACCAGTGCCAGCGGCCCGCGCCCGCGCAGGGCCTTGGCGCCCCGCCCGGCCTCATGCTGCGCCAGGCGCCGCTCGACGTCGGTGGTGATGCCGGTATAAAGCACCCCTTGTCGGGTTTCGACCATGTAGAGGTACCACGTAACAGGCGACGGATCGTTCATCACGCGCTGGCTATACCGTCGCCAACTGCTCGCGGAAGGCGCGGATGACGCTGTCGTAATGGTTGGGGTCGCCATCGCGGCCGGCACCGAAGACCGCCGAACCGGCAACGAAGGTATCGGCACCGGCCCGGGCGATTTCGGCGATATTGTCGACCTTCACCCCGCCGTCGATCTCGAGGCGAATGTCACGGCCCGAGGCGTCGATACGACGGCGCGCCTCGCGCAGCTTGTCCAGCGTGCCCGGGATGAAGGCCTGCCCGCCGAAGCCGGGGTTGACGCTCATCAGCAGGATCATGTCGACCTTGTCCATCACGTAATCGAGGTAGGACAGAGGCGTTGCCGGGTTGAACACCAGGCCGGCCTTGCAGCCGCCGCTGCGGATCAGCTGCAGCGAGCGATCGATATGCTCGGATGCCTCCGGGTGGAAGGTAATGTAGCTTGCCCCGGCATCGATGAAGTCGCCGATCAGACGATCCACCGGCTTGACCATCAGGTGGGCGTCGATGGGGGCGGTGACGCCGTGCTTGCGCAGCGCCTCGCACACCATGGGGCCGATGGTCAGATTGGGCACGTAATGGTTGTCCATCACATCGAAGTGGACGATGTCCGCCCCAGCGGCCAGGACCCGGTCGACTTCCTCGCCCAGCCGGGCGAAATCGGCGGAGAGGATGGAGGGGGCAATCAGGAAGTCGCGGTTCATGTCGCTCATGGGAATAACAGCCATCGCACGGGAAAGAGGCGTCATATTAACAGACTGCCCCGACCGCCGGGCACCCGACAGGCACCCGACAGGCACCGCCAATGAAGCTTATAGAAAAATAGAATAAAAACACGGATTGTAATTCCACTTAGTCGGCCATACTCTTGCTACCAAGTTCCCTTTGCCGGAGACGTCCCATGCGACTTCCCTCTCTTCGCCGCACCCTGATCGCCGCTGCCCTGGGTCTTGGCCTGGCAGCGCCAGCGGTGGCTGCCGAGCGCGAGATCCTCAACTCCTCCTACGACATCGCCCGCGAGCTGTTCGCCGCGATCAACCCTGAGTTCCGCAACCACTGGCAGGCGGAGCACGGTGAAGAGATCGGCATTCAGCAGTCCCATGGCGGCTCCTCGGCTCAGGCCCGTGCCATTCTGCAGGGTCTGCGTGCCGACGTGGTGACCTACAACCAGGTGACCGACGTGCAGGTGCTGGCCGATGCCGGCCTGGTGGCCGAGGACTGGCAGGAGCAGTTGCCCAACAACGCCTCGCCCTACTACTCCACCACCGCCTTCCTGGTGCGCAAGGACAACCCCAAGGGCATCGAGAGCTGGGACGATCTGGTGCGTGAAGACGTGCGCATGGTCTTCCCCAATCCCAAGACCTCGGGTAACGGCCGCTACACCTACCTGGCCGCCTGGGGCTTCGCTCAGCAGCAGTTCGACGGCGATGAAGAGCAGATCCACGACTTCATGCGCACCTTCCTGCGCAACGTGGCAGTGTTCGACACCGGCGGTCGCGGCGCCACCACCAGCTTCATCGAGCGTGGTCTGGGCGACGTGCTGATCAGCTTCGAGTCCGAGGTCAACAACATTCGCCAGGAGTACGGCGAGGAAGACTACGAAGTGATCGTGCCGCCGGTCAGCATCCTGGCCGAGTTCCCGGTGGCGGTGGTCGAGCCCAACGCCGAGCGTAACGGCAATCTCGACCTGGCCAAAGCCTATGTGGAGTACCTCTACAGCGAAGAGGCCCAGCGTCAGTTGGCCGGCTTCAACTATCGCGTGCATCACGAGACGGTCGTCGAAGAGTTCGCCGATCACTTCCCCGAGACCGAGTTGCTGCTGGTAGAAGACATTGCCGGCAGCTGGGAAGAAGCGATGGAAACCCATTTCGGTAGCGGCGGGTTGCTCGACCAGCTGCAACGCCGCCGCTGATAGCGACGGCGCCTGACATGCCCGACGCAAGCGAGACACGATGAGTAGTCGTTCCTTCGCCATCGGCCTCGGCAGCACCCCCAAGCGGGTGCTGCCGGGCTTCGGTTTGTCGCTCGGCATCAGCCTGACCTTCGTCTCGCTGATGCTGTTGCTGCCCATGACCGGCCTGTTCGGCCAGTTGGCGGGGCTCAGCCTGGCCGAGTACTGGGCCATCATCACCAACGAGCGGGTGGTGGCAAGCTACGTGGTGACCATTGGAGCCGCCGCCGTGGCAGCCATCGTCAACGCCGCCTTCGGCCTGCTGCTGGCCTGGGTACTGGTGCGCTACACCTTCCCCGGCAAGCGCCTGCTCGATGCGCTGATGGACCTGCCCTTCGCCCTGCCCACCGCCGTGGCCGGCATCACGCTGGCCACGCTCTACTCCAGCAACGGCTGGATGGGGCAACTGCTCGAACCGCTCGGGCTGCAGGTGGCCTACACCTGGGTGGGCATCGCCCTGGCCATGTCCTTCACCAGCATTCCCTTCGTGGTGCGCACGGTGCAGCCGGTGCTGGAGGACATGCCCAATGAAATGGACGAGGCCGCGCTGACCCTCGGCGCCTCGGACTTCACCGGCTTTCGCCGCGTGATCCTGCCGCACCTGTGGCCGGCCCTGGTGACCGGCACCGGGCTTGCCTTCGTGCGCTCGCTGGGTGAATTCGGCGCGATCATCTTCATCGCCGGCAACATGCCCTACGAGACCGAGATCACCGCACTGATGATCTTCGTGCGCCTGCAGGAGTACGACTACGCCGGCGCCTCGGCCATCGCCTCGGTGGTGCTGTTCGTCTCGCTGGCCCTGCTGCTCGCCATCAACATCTGGCAGGGCCGCTTCATCAAGCGCCTGCATGGAGGACACGGCTGATGCAACGAATCGGAGATGGCGTCGCCGTTAGGCGCCTGCTGATCGGCGCCGCCGTGGTACTGGCGGCCCTGTTCCTACTGCTGCCGCTGGTGGCGATCTTCGCCCAGGCCTTCGCCCGGGGCATCGACGTGTTCTGGGCCAACGTCACCAACCACTACACCCTGGCGGCAATTCAGCTGACCCTGTTCATCGCCGTGCTGACGATTCCGGTGTGCCTGGTGTTCGGCGTGGCGCTGGCCTGGCTGGTGACCCGCTTCCGCTTCCCGGGGCGGCGCATCCTGCAGACCCTGATCGACATCCCCTTCGCCGTCTCTCCGGTGGTGGCGGGGCTGGTCTACCTGCTGCTCTATGGCCGCACCGGCTGGCTGGGCAGTTGGCTCGACGGCCACGACATCCAGTTGATGTTCGCCTGGCCCGGCATCCTGCTGGTGACCATCTTCGTCACCTGCCCGTTCGTTGCCCGCGAGCTGATCCCGCTGATGCAGGCCCAGGGCTCCCGCGAGGAAGAGGCCGCCGTGACCTTGGGCGCCCCGGGCTGGACGATCTTCCGCCGGGTCACGCTGCCCAACATCCGCTGGGCGCTGCTCTACGGCGTGATCCTGACCAACGCCCGGGCGGTCGGCGAGTTCGGCGCCGTCTCCGTGGTTTCCGGCGCCATCCGCGGCCAGACCAACACCCTGCCGCTGCACCTGGAGCAGCTCTATCAGGACTACAATACCGTGGGCGCCTTCGCCAGCGCATCGCTGCTGGCGTTGATCGCCCTGCTCACGCTGGTCGCCAAGGCCGGCCTGGAATGGCGCGCTGCGCGCCGGGAGGTTCACCCATGAGCATCCGCCTTCACGAGATCGGCAAGCACTTCGGCAGGACCCAGGCGCTGGAGCCGATCGATCTGGACATCGCCGAAGGCGAGCTGGTCGGCCTGCTGGGTCCGTCCGGTTCCGGCAAGACCACGCTGTTGCGCATCATTGCCGGACTGGAGACGGCGGATAACGTCGCCGGCGCCCGCATTCTGTTCGGCGAGCGCGACGTGACCCATCTGCACGTGCGCGACCGGCGTATCGGCTTCGTCTTTCAGCACTACGCGCTGTTCCGACACATGACGGTGTTCGACAACGTGGCCTTCGGTCTCACGGTGATGCCGCGCAAGAGCCGCCCTTCGAGCGGCGAGATCCGCAGCCGGGTGCATCGCCTGCTGGAGATGGTCAAGCTCGAGCACATGGCCCACCGCTACCCCGCCCAGCTCTCCGGCGGTCAGCAGCAGCGGGTCTCGCTGGCGCGTGCCCTGGCCCTGCGCCCCGACGTGCTGCTGCTCGACGAACCCTTCGGCGCGCTGGATGCCAAGGTGCGCCAGGAGCTGCGCCGCTGGCTGCGCCACCTGCACGACGAGCTCAACTTCACCAGCCTGTTCGTCACCCACGACCAGGAAGAGGCGCTGGAGCTCTCCGACCGCGTGGTGGTGATGAGCAACGGTCGCATCGAGCAGATCGACACCCCCGACGAACTCTATCGTCATCCGGCCAACCGCTTCGTGTTCGAGTTCCTGGGCGACGTCAATCACCTCGAAGGCACGGTGCGCGACGGTGTGCTGACCTGCGGTGACGCCAGTCTGGCCGTGGACCTCGAGGATGGTCCCGAAGAGCTGCTGCTGCGCCCCCACGAGCTGGAACTCGCACCCAGCGCTACGCAGCACGCCCACCTGCCGGTGTGCGTGACCGCTATCTCGCCGGTGGGAGCCGAAGTGCGTGTGGAGCTGGAGGCGGACTGGCTGGGCGAACCCTGGCTGGCCACGGTGAGCCACGCCGATTACGAAAGGCTCCATCTCACCCGCGGCACGCGTCTGTACGCCATTCCCCGGCGCTGGCATCGATTTCCCGATGAGCGCACCCAGCAGACCGCCCCCACCCCCGAAACGGTGAGCTGAGGGGCATCAGTCGGCCTCGCTTGGCGTCCGCGACCAGACCATGAGCGTCTCCTTCTCACCGCTGAGCGGCTCCGTGCGCTCCTCGAGAATCTTGAAGCCCAGGCGGTGATAGAAGGAGACGGCACGCACGTTACGTGAATAGACGCACAGGGTAATCCGCTCCCGCTTGCTCATGGCATGGGCCATCAGGTGGGTGCCGTGACCGAAGCTCTGCAGCTCAGGATCGATGAACAGCGCCTCGAGGTGTTCGTCGTTGAGTGCGGCAAATCCCACGGCGCGCCCGGCGGCCTCGAGCACGTAGGTCTCCGCACCGGGCAGGTAGAGGTTCGCCATGTCTTCGGCGCGTTCGCGCCAGAACCCGGCGGGGATGAAGTCATGGGCCAGCAGCGAGGCACGCAGCCAGATGTCGACGAGCTGCGGAATGTCCTCGGTCGTGGCAGGGCGTATCATGCAGTATCTTCCTCTCCTGAGAGGCGAAAAGCTCGATCATCGTCGAGTGAAAAACAGAGTGTAACCGTAATGCCTACGCCTGGCGCAACGCTGTTGCCCGCAACGCGCTGGCGATATACTGCGCAAGTGACTGAAGCGAGCACTCTTATACGCTTCACGCACGGCCAAGCTCGGGCCACCCCCTGGCCCCGCAAGACGAATCCGGGAGCGAGAATGAATCGACGTAATGCCTTGTGTGCCGCAGCCGTTCTGTTGGCCACCGCCCTGCTGACCGGCTGCGCCAGCCCCCATTACCTCCAGTTGAACCCACAGCGCAGCACCGCCGTTCCCCAGACAGGCAGCGGCCAGGCCGTAACGGTAGCCGCCGTGGACGAGCGCGACAGCGATGTGATCGGCACTCGCACCGGCAGCGCCATGTCTACGGCAGTGATTACCGTCAGCGCCCACGAGCTGATACCGAACCTGCAGCGCGAGGCAGAGCGGGCCGTTCGCGACATGGGCTTTTCACCGACCAGCGAGCCGGGTAGCGGTCGCCCGGGCCTGACGGTCACGATGCTGCACCTCGGCTACGAGCGTGGCGAGAACCGCCCGGTCATCGATGAAGCACGGATGGAAGCGGTACTCGAGGTCAAAGTGACCAACCAGGGCACCACCTACACCGGCACCTACACCGCTCGCCGCACCCAGAGCTACGCGGTGCGTCCGGGGCGTGACGCCAACCGCCGCATGCTCAACGACCTGATCGGCGACGCTCTGGATCGCGCCTTCAGCGATCCGGAGCTGGCCCAGCTGCTGGCCCGCTGAGCCTCTTGGCCTCAGGCCACATCATGCCCAGCCGCACCATGCGAAAGGGCCGCCCACCGGACGGCCCTTTGACGTTTGATACCACCCACGATTGCCACTCAAGTCAAAGGCCCGCGCCGGGTGAGCGCCCACACGCTCTCGCGAAACCCACTGCCCGCTTCCGGCTCGCCATCTTCCAGGTGAGCGACCTGAAAATTGGGCTCGAACAGTTCGCGAACCTCATCGGCCGGCACGTGATAGGGCGGACCGGCGCTTTCGTCTCCCGGTGCGCGCGACAGCGAGATCAGCAGCCCGCGCATGCCGGGCGGAATCAGCTGCGCGAGATGAAAAGCGTAGCGTTGGCGGGTAGCGGGCGGCAGAGCGATCAGCGCGGCACGATCATAGAAGGCACCGATCTCGGCCGCCTGATCGATATGAAAATGGAAGAAGTCGCCGCACCACAGCTCCACGCTGCCCTGACGGCAAATCGCAAACGGCCCCTGCTGGTAACGAGACACCTCGCCGGTACCCTCGTCGACGAACTGCTCGATCGCCTCCCGGGACAGCTCGATGCCCAGCACGGGGTGGTCGCGATTGGCCAGCCAGCGCATGTCCAGGCTCTTGCCACACAGCGGTACCAGCACCTTGGTGCCCGCGCGTATCTTCAGCCTTGGCCAGTGGCGCAACAGCGCCGGATGCGTGTCGTGGCGATGAAAGCCGATACGACCCTCGCGCCAGCGGTCGAGCCATTCACGCGTCATCGTCCATGCCTCGTCATCAGAACCAGCGGTCGCGCTTGCGCCGCTTGCGCGGCAGGTGGGGAACGATCAACCCGACCAGCAGACCAGCCCCGGCCACACCACCGCCGTACATGAAGTAGCGCATCAGCAGGTCCTCTTCCTGGGTGTCCAGACGTGCCTGGAGCTGGCGGATGGTACTACGCGAGCGGTCAGCCTCGCTGTCGAGCTCGCGGTTACGCGCTTCCAGCTCGGCGATGCGCTGCTCGCGCACGTCGAGGGTTTCGGTCATGGCCGAGACCCGGTTCTCCCAGGTCTCGTTGATGCCGCCCAGCTCAGCCTCGAGCTCTGCCACCTGCGCTTCCAGGCGCGGCAACTGGTAGCTCGCACTCGGCGACGACTGCAGCTCGTTGCTCAGTATCCATACACGACTGCCGTCACCGTTTTCGACTCGGCTGTAGTTGCCGCTGGTTTCGAGCAAAGTAACTGGCTCGCCGGCCGTCAGGGTACCGACGATGCGATAGCCGTCGGTCGGGCCGCTGCGCACGTAGGTAGTCAACTCATCGGAAACCCAACGCGCGTTGTCTTCCGCCTGCTGGGCATGCAGCGGCAGCGCCGACACGCTAAGCGCGACGCCTGCGAGAAAAAATCTGAATCGATGCTTCATGCCGGTGTCCTGGCTATCAAAGCCGCGGGCCTGCCATCGACAAACCCTTGGCAAAATCTCTCTTTCACTGGCCTATCCACAGGATCTGTGGATAAACCCCGGGAAAACCGCTGGAAAGGCGGCTGTCTGGCACCCCGGCACTGGCCTGCGAGAGGATGGTCATTTCCTGAGCAGACCGCGGGCATGCCGTTCCCTGCGTTCATTGTTGTCAGCGCTCGCTCTTCGGCGGCAGCATCGGACCACGCGGAAACTCCGCAATGCGCCCCTCGCTCTTGACGGCCCTGGCCGGTCCCTCACGCTCGACCTCGTCGATACGCACGATGGCGTTCAGCGGCAGATAGCTGCGCTTGACGCCATCGAAGGTGTGACGCAGGCGATCGGCCGAGGGATCGACTACCAGCTTCGAACCGTCCTCGAAGACAAATTCCTCGACCTCGATGAAACCCCAAAGTTCGCTCTGGTAGATCTCCCTGGCATAGAGCTCCCAGACTTCACCCTGCTGGTGGAAAACCACCCGATAGATCGGCTTGGCCGCCATAAGGCCGTCTGTCCTCAACGTTCGGTTGCGCGAATTAGATGTCCCGCTACGGGACCGCCAAGGGGCTAGCGTACCACAGGCGTCCCGGGCCGCGGTGCCCTACTGGCCCCATCAGGCTGGCTTCCGTATAATACCGCCACCTTCGAGGACGGCCACAAGGCCTATTCCCGCGACACTCCACTCACCGGTGACGCACGCGTCGGACGACCGACCCTCTATCCTATGGCGAAGAAACTCTTCATCAAGACCCACGGCTGCCAGATGAACGAGTACGACTCCGCACGCATGGCGGATCTACTCGGCGAATCTCATCAGCTCGAATTGACCGACGACGAAGGCGAGGCCGACGTCATCCTGCTCAATACCTGCTCGATTCGCGAGAAGGCCCAGGAGAAGGTCTTCCACCAGCTCGGCCGCTGGAAGAAACTCAAGGAGGCCAACCCCGATCTGGTGATCGGCGTAGGCGGCTGCGTGGCCAGCCAGGAAGGCGAGGCATTGCGCAAGCGCGCGCCTTACGTCGACATGGTGTTCGGCCCCCAGACCCTGCACCGGGTGCCGGCGATGCTCGATGCCCGCCGCGACAATCAGATTTCGGTGGTCGACGTCACCTTTCCCGAGATCGAGAAGTTCGACCACCTGCCCAAGCCCAGCTCCGACGGTGCGACCGCCTTCGTCTCGGTGATGGAAGGCTGCTCCAAGTACTGCACCTTCTGCGTGGTGCCCTATACCCGCGGCGAAGAGGTATCGCGCCCGTTCGAGGCGGTGATGGACGAGGTGATCCACCTGGCCGATCAGGGCGTGCGCGAGATCAACCTGCTGGGCCAGAACGTCAACGCCTACCGCGGCGAGAACCGGCTCGGCGACGAGATCGATCTGGCCGAGCTGATCGCCTGCGTGGCGGCGGTGGAGGGCATCGACCGTATTCGCTTCACCACCTCGCACCCGGTGGAGTTCAGCGACAGCCTGATCGAGGCCTACGGCGAGATTCCCGAGCTGGTCAGCCACCTGCACCTGCCGGTTCAGGCCGGCTCCGACCGTATCCTCGCCGCCATGAAGCGCGGCCACACGGTCGAGGAGTACGTGGAGAAAATGGAGCGCATTCGTGCGCTGCGCCCCGACATCAGCTTCTCTTCCGACTTCATCATCGGCTTTCCCGGTGAGACCGAGGAAGACTTCGAGGCCACCATGGACCTGATCCATCGCATCGGCTTTGACCACTCCTTCAGCTTCGTCTATTCGGCGCGGCCCGGCACACCGGCCGCGGCACTGCCCGACGACACCCCGGAGAGCGTCAAGAAGCAGCGTCTGGCGATCCTGCAGGATCGCATCAACCAGCAGGCGATGCAGATTTCGCGGCGCATGGTGGGCACCACGCAGCGCATCCTGGTCAGCGGTTTCTCACCCAGGGACCCCGGGCAGCTGTCGGGGCGTACCGAGAACAACCGCGTGGTCAACTTCAGCGCCGCCAACCCCACCGAGCTGATCGGCCACTTCGTCGAGGTTACCATCACCGAGGCACTGCCCAATTCACTGCGCGGCGAACTGGCTTCCCCGACGCTACAATGAGGGCAGGCAGGCATGTTATCCGTCCGCAGACGGGCAACGTGAGTCGAAAGCATTGCCCTGCCGAAAGGCAGGGCATTAAGCTGGGAGCCAATACACGCAACGCATGGATTCCGACACCTTGAGTCAACACGCCGCACAGGCCAACCGCATCATCACATTGAGCCTCGAGCCCAACGATCCACAGCGTCTCGCCAACCTTTGCGGCCAAAGGGACGAGCATCTCAAACTGGTCGAATCACGCCTCGGCGTCACCCTGCGCAACCGCGGCAACGTCTTTCAACTGGCTGGTCCCGGCCATCGGGTCAAGGCCGCCGCCAACGTGCTGGAGCACCTCTATCGCGAGGCCGAAGCCAGCCCGCTGTCACCGGATACCGTGCACCTGTTCCTGCAGGAGTCAGGGCGTGAAGCGCTGGACGAAGAGGAAGGTCCCGCCGACGGCGAGGTGCTACTGCGTACGCCCAAGGTCCTGATCAAGCCCCGCGGGCAGAACCAGCAGAACTACGTCGCGAGCATTCGCCAGCACGACATCAACTTCGGCATCGGCCCGGCCGGCACCGGCAAGACCTACTTGGCCGTCGCCGCAGCGGTGGAAGCGCTCAACCAGCAGGAGGTGCGTCGCATCCTGCTGGTGCGTCCGGCCGTGGAGGCGGGAGAGAAGCTCGGTTTCCTGCCGGGCGATCTGGCCCAGAAGATCGACCCCTACCTGCGCCCGCTCTACGATGCGCTCTACGAGATGCTCGGCTTCGAGCAGGTGGGCAAGCTGATCGAGCGCCAGGTGATCGAGATCGCTCCGCTGGCCTACATGCGCGGACGCACCCTGAACAACGCCTTCATCATTCTCGACGAGAGCCAGAACACCACCCGCGAGCAGATGAAGATGTTCCTCACCCGCATCGGTTTCGGCTCCACCGCGGTAATCACCGGCGACGTGACCCAGGTCGACCTGCCCCGCGGCCAGAGCTCCGGGCTGATCCAGGTGCTCGAGGTGCTCAGGGGCACCGCCGGCATCGGGGTGACGCATTTCGCCGCCAAGGACGTCGTGCGTCATCCGCTGGTGCAGCGCATCATCGAGGCCTACGAGAGCTTCGAGGCCGAGCAGGAAGTGCAGGAGCGCGCCCGCCGCGAAGCCCGCGAACGCGAGCGCGAGGCCCTGCGTCAGGAGCGTGAACGCAACAGGGATGACGGCATAAGATGATGACCCCGGCGCCCATCGTCGACCGCCAGGCTGCGCTATCCGACCGGGAACTGCCGGCACAGGCAGCGCTGGAGAACTGGGTCGCCGCCGTGCTGGCACGCTTTCCGGGGGAGACGCGCCACGAGGTAACCGTGCGCTTCGTCGATGCCGACGAAGGCCAGGCGCTGAATCGCGACTATCGCGGTCGCGACAAGCCGACCAACGTGCTCTCCTTTCCCTTCGATGGCCCGCCCGGCATCGCGCTGCCGCTGCTCGGCGATCTGGTGCTGTGCCATCCGGTGGTGGAACGCGAAGCCGCCGAGCAGTCCAAGCGACTCGAACATCACTATGCCCATCTGGTGGTGCACGGCATGCTGCACCTGCTCGGTCACGATCACCTCGAGGATGAGGAAGCCGAGGCGATGGAGCAGCTCGAGCGCGACATCCTGGCGGACCTCGGCATTGCCGACCCCTATGCAGCGGATCACCCCGAACAACAAGACGACAGCATGGACGAGAGACTCTAGCGATGAGTGAAGACCGAACGAGCAGCCAAAGCGGAAGGTCATGGCTCGACAAACTGCTCGGCGCCCTCTCGGGGGACAGCGAAGGCCCCAGTTCGAGGGAGGAGCTGATGGAGTTCCTGCGCGAAGCGGCCACCCGCCTCAAGCTGGACCAGGACGCCATGATGATCATCGAAGGCGCACTGCAGATCAGCGACCAGCAGGTTCGTGAGGTGCTGATCCCGCGCTCCCAGGTGGCCGCCATCGCCGTGGACCAGCCTGCCGAGGAGTACCTGGCGCTGATCAACGAGACCGGTCATTCACGCTATCCGGTCATCGGCGAGAACCTCGACGAGGTCAAGGGTCTGCTGCTGGTCAAGGATCTGCTCAAGCTGCTCAACCGTCCCGCCGAGGAGCGTGAGCGCTTCTCCCTCGAGGACGTGCTGCGCCCCGCCATGTTCGTGCCGGAATCGAAGCGGCTCAACAGCCTGCTCAAGGAGTTTCGCGACACTCACAACCACATGGCGGTGGTGGTCGACGAGTACGGCGGCACCGCCGGGATCGTCACCATCGAGGACATCCTCGAACAGATCGTCGGCGACATTGAGGACGAGCACGACACCGACGAGGACGACGACATCCGCACCCTCGGCGAGGGGCGCTACGCCATTCGCGCACTGACCCCGATCGAGGACTTCAACGAGCGCTTCGGCACGCGCTTCTCCGACGATGAGTTCGATACCGTCGGCGGGCTGGTGATGCAGCGCTTCGGCCACCTGCCCGGGCGCGGCGAGCATACCGAGCTCGGCGGCTGGCGCTTCACCGTGCTCAATGCAGACAACCGGCGCATACGCCTGCTGGAAGCCGTTCTGCAGGACGAAGCAACTCCACCCCAGGATTGATCCGGCTGCCTCAGGATGCCAACTCCCATGACAAACAAACGTCCGACGCCTGTATTCGGCTATCTGGCCGCGCTCGTTGCTGGCGTTCTGACCACGCTGACTGCCTCGCCCTACGAACTGTGGTGGCTGGGGCCGCTGGCCGCAGGGCTCGTCTACTGGGCAATTCGGCCCCTGGGGGCGCGCCAGGCCGCCTTCCTCGGCTGGTGCTACGGGGTCGGCCTGTTCGGCTCCGGTGCCTCCTGGGTCTACGTGTCGATCCACGACTACGGCTACACCGGGATGCCGCTGGCGCTCTTCCTCACCGTGCTGTTCGTTTGCGCCATGGCGCTGTTCGTTGCCGCGGCGCTATGGCTCTACCGCCTGCTGTGCGGTCAGCGCCTGGCTTTTCTTACCTTCGCCGGCGCCTGGGTACTGGGCGAATGGCTGCGCACCTGGCTGTTCACCGGCTTCCCGTGGCTGCTGCTGGGCAGCTCCCACGTCGATTCGCCGCTGGCGCCCTGGGCGCCCATTGGCGGGGTCTATCTGCTCTCGCTGATCGTTGCGCTCAGCGGCACCCTAGGCGCGGAATTCCTGCGTCGCCGCTGGTGGGCGGCCGCGCCCATCGCCGCCATGTGGCTGGTCCCGCTGACGTTGCCGACCCAGTGGACCGAGCCGGCAGGCGAGCCGCTGCGGGTCGCTCTGCTGCAGGGCAACCTCGACCAACTGATCAAGTGGACCCCCGAGGGTCAGCGCATCGCCGCCAATACCTATCTGGAGATGACCCGGGCCTACGCCGACGACGCCGACCTGATCGTCTGGCCCGAGGCGGCGCTGCCGATGTTCGAAGACGAGGCCGAACCGCTGCTGGCCCGGGCCCAGGCCCATCTGGTGCCGGGCAGCGCCCTGCTGACCGGCATTCTCCAGCGCGAGGGCCGCGGACTCTACTACAACAGCGTGATCGGACTGGGCAACGCCGAAGGCGAATACCGCAAGGAGCGCCTGGTACCCTTCGGTGAGTACCTGCCGCTGGAGCGCTGGCTGCGCGGCACCATCGCCTTCTTCGACCTGCCGATGCCGGCAATGACCCCCGGCCCCTCGGGGCAGCGGCCAATCCGTGCCGCCGGCACGGTGATCGGCAACGCCATCTGCTACGAGATCATCTACGCCGATCTGGTGGCCCAGCAGGCCCGCGATAGCGAACTGCTTCTGACGGTGTCCAACGACACCTGGTTCGGCGAGTCGATCGGTCCACTGCAGCACTTGCAGATGGCCCGCCTGCGGGCGCTGGAGAACGGCCGCTACGTGGTGCGCGCCACCAGCAACGGGGTGACCGCCGTCATCGACCAGTATGGTCAGGTGGTGGCCAGAGCGCCTCAGTTCGAGACCGTGGCACTGCTCGCCGAGGCCGTACCGATGCAGGGCTTGACGCCCTTCACTCGCACCGGCAGCTGGCCGGTGTGGCTACTCAGCGCGCTGCTGGTGCTGCCGGGACTGCGGTTGCCGCAGCGCCGCCGACGGCGATTCTAGGCTATATCTCCAGACCCAGAAAACGACGAGGCCCGCATCAGCGGGCCTCGTTGCGTTGGGCATTGGTAGCTCACTCCGGGTGGATCACTCCGGCTTGGCCGGCACCTCGCCCAGCACTTCAGGAATGGTCATGCGCACGTAGCGACCCGGCGCCTCTTCCAGCAGCTTGAGTTCGCCCTCGCCCGGCTGGCGTGCCGGCACCATCTTGTCGGCATCGGCGTAGCCGCCTGCGGTCATCCACTGCTGCCAGTGAGGCCACCAGGAGCCCTCGTAGAACTCGGCGCCGGCAAGCCAGGATTCGTGATCGTCAGGCAGCTCGCCGTTGGTCCAGTAGCCGTACTTGTTGCGCGCAGGCGGGTTGACGATGCCTGCGATGTGGCCCGAACCGCCCAGCACGAAGGTGACCGGCCCCTTGGGCAGCAGCGCACCGTAATAGGTGCTGTTCCACTTGGCGATGTGGTCCTCGCTGGTGGAAACGAAATAGCTCGGCGTGGAGATCTTGCGCAGGTCGACCTTGACCCCGTCCAGCTCGACGCCGCCGGGTTCCACCAGTCGGTTCTCCAGGTACATGTGGCGCAGGTACCAGCCGTGGGTGCCGGCCGGCAGGTTGGTGCCGTCGGTGTTCCAGTAGAGCAGGTCGAACGGCGCCGGATTCTCGCCCTTCAGGTAGTTGCTGACATAGAAGGACCAGAACAGGTCGTTTTCGCGCAGCAGGTTGAAGGTATAGGCCATGGAGCGGCCATCGAGATAGCCGTCCTGATCCATGCGCGCCTCGATCCCCTGCAGGATCGGCTCGCTGAGCAGTACGCCGAGTTCGCCGGGATCGCGGAAGTCCTGCAACGTGGCCATGTAGGTGACCGACTTGACCTTGCGCCCGCGCCGGGTACTGGTGAGGTAGGCCACGGTGGACGCGGTCAGAGTGCCGCCGATGCAGTAGCTGAGCAGGTTGACCGACTTCTCGCCGCAGGCCTGCTCGATGGCCTCCATGGCGGCGACCGGTCCCATCTGCATGTAGTCGGCCCAGGTCAGGTCGCGCTGCGCGGGGCCCGGGTTGCGCCAGGAGATCAGGAACACGGTGTGGCCTTGGTCCACCAGCCACTTGACCAGCGAGTTGTCCTGACGCAGGTCGAGGATGTAGTACTTGTTGATCCAGGGCGGCACGACGAGCAGCGGCGTCTTGAACACCGTGTCGGTGGTCGGCGTGTACTGGATCAGTTGGATCAGCTCGTTCTCGTAAACCACGTAGCCGGGCGTCACGGCGATGTTGCGTCCGATCTCGAAGGCGCTGCGGTCGGTCATGGCCACGTTGAGCCCGTCGGCGGAGTTGGCCAGGTCGCGGCGCAGCTGAGCCAGCCCCTCGACCAGATTCTGGCCCTTGGTCTCCAGGGTACGGCGCATCACCTCGGGGTTGGTGGTGACGAAGTTGGTCGGCGCCATGGCATTGACCATCTGGCGGGCATAGAACGCCAGATTGCGCTTCTGCTTCTCGGGCAGGCCGTCGAGCTGCTCGACCAGTTCTTCCACGGCACCGGAGAACAGCAGGTATTGCTGCAGGATGGCCCGATAGAACGGCTCCTGCTGCCAGGCGTCGTCCTTGAAGCGCCGGTCGTTCTTGGGTGGTACCACCAGCGGCTCACCCAAGTTCCCGTTCAGCGCCTGCAGACCCTGCTGCCACAGCTGATACTGATCCTGGATGAGGCGCGCCTGGGTCTGCCACAGCAGTTGAGGATTGCGCATCAGCGACTCGGCGCCGGCCTGGAAGGCCTCGCGCATGTCGGCCTGAATGGAGTCGGCGGCCGCATCGGGCGCCATGCGCTCGAGCAGTTCCTGCATCAGGGCCTGATAGTGCTGCCCCATCTCCTTGAGCTGCTCGTTCCACTCTTCCAGTTCGGCCTGGGAGAACACCTCGTCCCCTGACTGCATCGCCCTCTCCTATATGAGAACCTTCTTCTTCGATTCGATGCGTGCGCCCGACCGGGCGCCTCCACGGAGCGAGACATCCGCCCCGTGGAGAGGTCGGCGACTACCGACCCCGAAGCGGTCGAATGGCCTTCAGCTCTTGCGCGACGTGGCCTTGGCCGGAGCGTCGGTCTTGGCCGGAGCGTCGGTCTTGGCCGGAGCGTCGGTCTTGGCCGATGCGGCCGGCTTGGCACTCGCTTCCGCCTGCTTGGCCGTATCGCTCAGTTCCTGACTGACCTCGCCGAACAGCTGCTCCAGCTCGGCACGGAACTGCTGGCTCATTTCGCCCAGCGCCTGGGCATCTTCCATCATCTGCCGCGATAGCTCGTTCATCATCTCGGCCTGCTGGGCACCGAATGCCTGCAGGTCCTGGGCATCGCGAATCTCGGAAGCGCTGCGCATGCGCTCGGTGCCCATCTGGCTGTAGCGTTTCATCGCCTCGAGCTGGTACTCGGTCATCTTCTCCATATTGCCGAGCATCAGCGAGTTGAGCTTGCGCATGGGTTCGAAGAACCGCCGCGTCTGCTGATTGAAGTCATCAAGCATCTTGTCCTGCATGGGGGCAACCTCCTGTGGACCGTGAACATGCGGGGAGCAGCGTGCACCGGTATCGGCCAGTCTTCAGCCGCCTCCGATACCAGCGCAAAACGCCGGGCGCGATCTGACGCGGCACTCATGCTGCACCGCACAAATCGTAGCCTGACCAGGCTCTCGCTGCAATACCCTTGCACTTTCCGCAGAACGATGAGCGTCTACTACTCCGAACGCCGAGAACGCGAGCGCGCCTTGGCCGTACCCGTATTGCTGGCCGGCCTCTCCGCGCGCTTTGATTCACCGTCCGCCGCAGGCTCCTGTGCCGCCTTGCCCATCGAACTGCCGGCCTGGCGCAGCATGTCGAGCATCATCTGCTGATAGGTGCCGAAGCTGGCCAGCCCCTGGGAGAGCCCCTGGCTCATGTCCTGGGTAAACCCCTGCTGCAGAAAAGGCTTCATCAGACTCATGGGGTCGTAACCCTCGACGCCGGACTCCATCTGCTTCTGGATCCGGTTGAGCAGCTCCTGCTGAAAGGCTTCCACATCGGGCAGGCCCAGGGCACGACGGAACTCCTCGGGCGTCAGGTCGAACTCGACGTTTATCTTCATGGCTCATCTCTGCTTCAGTGTGCTCTCAGTGTAGCAACTCGGCTCCAGACGCAACGCACCCGCTGCCGACGCTCCTCAACGCAAGACCGGCGTCCCGACCCTCACGTCACCATTCTGCGCCCGGTGACGCAACAGATGATCCATTAGCGTCAGCGCCATCATCGCCTCGGCGATTGGCGTGGCGCGGATGCCCACGCAGGGATCGTGGCGACCCTTGGTCACCACCTCGACCGGGTTGCCGCTCACGTCGATGCTACGCCCGGGCAGGGTGATGCTGGAGGTGGGCTTGAGCGCCAGATGCGCAATCAACGGTTGCCCCGAGGAGATACCGCCGAGCACGCCTCCGGCATGGTTGGAGAGAAACCCCTCGGGCGTCATCTCGTCGCGATGCTCGCTGCCGCGCTGTGCCACCGCGGCGAAGCCATCGCCGATCTCCACCCCCTTCACCGCATTGATGCTCATCAGGGCATGGGCCAGGTCGGCATCCAGGCGGTCGAACACCGGCTCGCCCAGCCCCGGCGGCAGCCCTTCGGCCACCACGGTGATCTTGGCACCTACCGAGTCCTGATTGCGCCGCAACTGGTCCATGAAGGCCTCGAGTTCGGGTACGCGCTCGGGGTCGGGACAGAAGAAGGGATTGTCGTTGACCGACTCCCACTGCTTGAAGGCGATCTCCAGCGGGCCGAGCTGGCTCATGTAGCCGCGCACGCTGATGCCCTGGCTGGCCAGGTACTTCTTGGCAATAGCGCCGGCGGCCACGCGCATGGCGGTTTCCCGGGCGCTGGAACGACCGCCGCCGCGATAGTCCCGAACGCCGTACTTGTGGTGATAGGTGTAGTCGGCGTGGGCGGGACGGAACTGGTCCTTGATGTTGCCGTAATCCTTGGAGCGCTGGTCGGTGTTCTCGATCAACAGGCCGATGGCGGTACCGGTGGTCACACCCTCGAACACCCCGGAGAGAATGCGCACCTGATCGGGCTCGCGACGCTGGGTGGTATGCCTTGAAGTGCCGGGACGACGGCGGTCGAGGTCGTGCTGCAGATCGGCTTCGCTGAGCGGCAGCCCCGGCGGGCAGCCGTCGACGATGGCGCCTAGCGCCGGGCCGTGGCTCTCGCCGAAGGTGGTGACGGTGAACAGCTTGCCGAAGGTATTGCCGGACATGGGCGTGCCTCCCGATATCGTAGGGTTGGATCAGGCGAAGGACGCCGCATGGGCGTCGAGTTCCGCGGCGGTGAGGGCGAACACGCCCTGCCCGCCGCGCTCGAAGTCGAGCCACAGGAAAGGCACCTCGGGGAAGGCTGCTTCCAGATGACGGTCGGAGTTGCCGACCTCGACGATCAACACGCCGTGATCGGTCAGGTAGCGCCGCGCTTCGCGCAGAATACGGCGCACGATGTCGAGGCCGTCGGCCCCGGCGCCAAGCGCCAGCGCCGGCTCGTGACGATACTCGGCGGGCATGGTGGCAAGATCGCGGGCATCCACGTAAGGCGGGTTGGAGACGATCAGCTCATAGCGCTGGCCGGCCAGCCCCTCGAACAGGTCGGAGAGCACCGCCCGCGCCCGCGCGCCCAGGTCGTGGCGCTGGATGTTCTGCCTGGCCACGGCCAGGGCGTCGGTGCTGATGTCGGAAAGGTCCACCTCGCAGGTGGGCAGGTGCAGCGCCGCGGCGATGCCGATGCAGCCCGAACCGGTGCACAGATCCAGCACCCGCGCCGGTGGCTCCTCGGGGAACCAGGCGGCGAAGCCACTCTCGATCAGCTCGGCGATGGGCGAACGCGGTATCAGCACCCGCTCGTCGACGTCGAAGGCAAAACCGGCGAAGAACGCCTCGCCCAGCAGATAGGGCAGCGGCCGGCGCGTGGTGATGCGCTCACGCACCAGCGCGACGATACGCGCCCGCTCCACGGGCAGCAGGCGTGCGTCGAGCACCGCGGGATCGACGTTCCAGGGCAGGTGCAAGGCACCCAGCGTCAGCGCCACGGCTTCGTCCCAGGGGGAGTCGGTGCCGTGGCCGTGGTGCAGGCCGGCCAGGTGGAATTCGCTGGCGGCCCAGCGCAGGTAGTCGCGCAGCGTGAGGAGGTCGCGACACAGCGCCTCGTCGTCCAGGGTCAGGGTCGAGCGGGAATCGGTGGAGTTGGCCACGTAAGGTCCTGCACAGTCGGTTGGGTTCGATGACCCGATTGTACCCGCGGCGACTGGCGGTTCACAGCCGCGCTCAGGCCGTTATACTGGCCGCTCGACGACACCACCCGAGCCCCGCATGAGCCAACGCCGCCCGCCCGACGACGATGACGACGACAGCAACGCCTTTCGCCAGGCGCTGCGCGAGGCCGGCGTGCGCCGCATTGCCGTCAATCGTGCCGACCCGGGGCGGCCCAAGCGTCGCGACCCGGCGGCAGCGGAACGTCGCGCTGCGGCGGTGGCAGCCGATACGGCGGAAAGCGCCAGTCGCACCAGCGATGGCCGTGTGGAGCCGGTGCGCCCTTCGGAATTCCTCGACTTCGCTCTGCCCGACCTGCCCTACCGCACCCGCAGCCAGCTGAAGCGCGGCCAGATCGCCTGGGAAGCAGGGCTGGATCTGCACGGCTACAGCCTCGACGAGGCGCGTCTGGAGCTGGAAAGCTTTCTCAAGGAGGCGGTGGGCAGTCGCATGCGCTGCGTGCTGGTGGTTCACGGCAAGGCGTGGGGCAGCACGGCGGATTACCCGGTGATCAAGAGCCACGTCAACACCTGGCTGCGCGAATGGCCGACGGTGCTGGCGTTCTGCTCGGCGCGGGAGAGCGATGGCGGCACCGGCGCCGTTTATGTACTGTTGCGCCGCCGTGGGCAAGCCTTCTAGCTTGCCTGCCCACCTCCCGACTCGCGGTCGACCGGCATCTGCGGCGGCTCGACAATAATACCGGCAGAACCGCCGTGGCCGGTATGCGTGCGCCCCTCGTAGCGGTCCAGCGCTTCCATGGCAAGGTGACGCCCCAGGCGAATCAGCGCCTCGGCGCGGTGAAACTCGAAGGCCCCGCATACCGTCTTGGGCACCTCGATCAGCACATCTGGGGGATAGCCTGCAATCTTGTACTTGGCCAGCGACGCCTGGGTGATGTCGAAAGAGGCCAGGATCATGTCGAGCCGGCCCCAGGCCCGTCGCCCGTTGGACGCGCGCTCGCTCTTGCCGTCCGCCATACTGGCTTCCTGATCCGCAGCGCCGAACCCTTCGAACAGCCAGCGCGTGGCACCGCGCACGTCCATCCAGCCCTTGGCCACGGCCTGCGCTTCCACCATCTCCTGCTCTTCGGTGGGCATCAGATCGTTCAGCGTCACCGGCCGGGCGCTGTGGGCGGTGACATTGACGGCCAGCATCATATCGGCATGAGACGATACCGTCGGCGTGATCGGCAGCGGGTTGAGCAGGCCGCCGTCCACCAGGGTGCTGTCGCCGATGTGCACCGGCGTGATGACCCCCGGTATGGCGATGGAGGCACGGATCGCACGCAGCAGCGGGCCCGACTGGAACCACACCTCACGCTGCCGCGCCAGATCGGTGGCGACGGTGGTCAGCGGGATCGGCAGCTCCTCGATCTGGATGTCGCCGATGAGCTCTTCGAGTTTGCTCATCACCTTGCTGGCCCGCATCGCCCCCATCGGGCTCCAGGTGACGTCGACCAGCTTGAGCACGTCGAAGTAGTCGAGCTTGCAGACCCAGTCACGATAGGCCTCGAGCTGCCCCGCGGCATGGACACCGGCGATGACCGCACCCATGGAGCAGCCGGAGATGGCAGCGATCTCGTATCCCCGCGCCTCGAGCACCTCGATCACGCCGATATGGGCGTAGCCGCGCGCCCCGCCGCTGCCCAGCGTCAGCGCCACGCGCTTGCCCTGTTCCACCACCTGACTGCTGCTCATCTCACCTCTCCCGGGATCATGTTCGACGCGGTTCCAGCCACGTCTCGATGGCTCGCGCCACCGCGGCCACGCTGTCAGGCTCCAGATGTAGATGGTGTCCGCCCGGCAATACCTGTCGCGTCAGATGAGGGACTGCCGCACGCGCCGCCTGGGCGTTCTCACGTTCGGCCAGTATGCCCTTCTCGCCCTCGATCAACAGCACCGGCGCCTGGATCGCACCGAGCAGGGCCAACACCTGCTCCGGACTCAGGCGTAGCGGTGAAGGCCACAGCAGCCTGCCATCGGTACGCAGACGCACGTGGCCATCGGCTTCCCACATCAGGTTGCGCTCCACCAGCGGCGTCGCGGTTTCGGCATCGATCGGTGTCACGCCACCGGCCACACGTGCCGCCACGGCGGTACTGCTATCAGGATAGCGCGGCGCTGCCGACCTCGGGCGTCTGGCGGCACGCAACCCCTTGCGCAGTTGAGTGGCGCTCTCCTCGGCAGACGTGGTGACGGCGCCCAGACCATCGATCAGGACCAGTCGCTCGATGCGCTCCGGCAGCGCCGCCGCGGTGAGACAGGCCACTCCCGCTCCCATGGAGTGGGCCAGCACGCTCACGCGCTCGAGGTCCAGCTCGTCGGCAGCATCCAGCAGGTCGTGGCAGTAGTCCCACAGGGCGTAGTCGCCTTCCCCATGCCGCGAATGGCCGTGACCGGAGAAGTCCAGCGCCACGATGCGCACATCGAGCCCAGCGCACAGCAGCGGTGCCAGGCGGGAGAAGCTCGCGGCGTTGTCCAGCCAGCCGTGCAGTGCCAGCCAGGTGGGTGCGCTCGGCTCACCCCAGGCGAGTGCCGCCAGGCGGCCGCCTGCCAGGGTCAGGGGTTGCGCCTCGCTCATACCTCACCCTCCAGCAGTTCGTCGAGCATCGCCAGCAGCGCCTGCCGCGTCTCCTCGGGGTGCTCCATGGGAAACATATGGGTACCCGGCACCGGTGCCAGCGGAATGCCGTGGGCAGCCAGCCGGCGGCGCCGCCTGGGCGTGATCAGATCGGAGTCGCTGCCGACCAGCACGCCGAAGGGAATTCTGAGCCGGCGCGGCAGGCGCGTCAGGTGATCGGGCAGGTTGCGGAATATCTCGGTCTCGATCGCCGGGTCGTAGATCAGTTCGGCACCGCCGTCGTCACGTAGCCGCGTGCCACCTTCCACATAGTCGTACAGGGCTTCAGGGGTAAAACGGCGGAACAGGCCGCGACGACGCAAGTGATTGACCATCGCCTCACGGTCGGGCCAGGATGCCCGGCGACCGTGGCTCTTGCCCGCCGGCGTGACCCGGTCGACGAAGCCAAAGCGCTTGGCCACCTTCATGCTCCAGGCATCGAGTCCCAGCATCAACGGCGGGTCGAGCATCACCACGCAGCGAAAGCGCTGCGGCGCATGCTCCGCCGCCATGGCCATCAGCACGCCGCCCATGGAGTGCCCCACACCGACGACGGGGCCGTCATCGTCGAGCACGTGCTCGAGCAGCTCATCGCGCAGCGCCAGCCAGTTGGCGCCGACCGGGTAGTCGGGATGATGACCCAGGCGGTCGACGGGGTGAATGTCGAAGCGCTCATGCAAGGGAGCCAGCAGGCTACGGTAGCTCATGCCGGGAAAACCGTTGGCGTGTGCGAAGACCAGGCGCGGTCGCGAAGCGGTGGAACGTTCAGTCATGAGGAGAATCCGGAGTCGGAGCTGGCCGGCAGTGGCGATAGCAGGCTAACGGGTTTACTCTATTCCGCCAAGTCGACCTCCGCTTCATACCGTTCGCCCTGTCCTGGAGTCCCGTCATGCCTCGCTCCCCTCGCGATACTCGTACGCGCAACCGTGTGTTCTTCGTCACCGTGACCGCCGCCATCGTCGTCGGCCTGTGGCTCGCACGCTGACATGGGCCTATACGAACTCTTTTTCGCTACCCTGGAGATCACCCTGCCGGTCTTCGCCATGGTCTTCATCGGCCTGGGCCTGAAGCGCCTGGGCTGGATCGATCAGGCCTTCATCTCCACCGCCTCGAGCCTGGTGTTCAAGGCCACCATGCCGACGCTGATCTTCCTCAGCATCATTCGCGCCGACCTGGATACCACGCTCAACCCCGCCATGCTGGCCTTCTTCGCCCTGGCCACGCTAGGCAGCTTCCTGCTCTCCTGGGGCTGGGCCATTCTGCGCGTGCCCTATGCCGACCGCGGCGTCTACGTACAGGGCGCGTTTCGCGGGAACTGCGGCATCGTCGGCCTGGCGCTGGCGGCCGGCATGTACGGCGACTACGGGCTTTCCGCCGGCGGCCTGCTGCTCGGTGTGGTGATCCTGACCTACAACGCCTTCTCGGTCATCGTGCTGGCCACCTATCAGGAAGGCAAGAGCGCAGACTGGCGCAGCATCGCCAGCCATATCGCCCGCAATCCGCTGATCCTTGCCGTGGTCGCCGCCATCCCGGTAGCGGCGCTGGAGCTGCGCCTGCCCGGCTGGGCGATGACCTCGGGACAGTACTTCGCCTCGCTGACGCTGCCACTGGCGCTGATCTGCATCGGCGCCACCCTGTCGCTGGGTTCGATCAGGGCCTCGGGCAGCCTGGCCATGGGCGCCAGCTTGATGAAGATGATCACCCTGCCCGTGGTCGCGATTCTCGCTGCCTGGCTGGTCGGCTTCGAGGGACGCGAACTGGGCGTTCTGTTCCTGTTCTTCGCCAGCCCGACGGCGGCCGCGGCCTTCGTCATGACCAAGGCGATGGGCGGCAATGCGGCCCTCTCGGCCAACATCATCGCCCTGACCACGCTGATGGCCAGCGTGACCATCACCCTGGGGGTATTTGCCCTGAAAGTCATCGGCTGGATCTAGCTATGTCTGAAAACTGCCTGCGCTTGGCCATAGAGCGTTAAAAATCGACCTCAGCAGAGGTCGTGAGGTGCCATGAAGCGCAGCAGCCGGGCGCACCCTGCCGCCCACACCTCGCTCTCGAGCTCGGCCACCGCGGCGGTGGGAAAAGCGAGACCGCGGTCGGAGCGCCCCTCCACCAGTTGCCCGGTAAGCAGCCCTACCAGCGGCATGTGGCTGACCAGCACGATGGGCCGGCCATCGCTCATGTCCAGCAGCCAGTCGCACACGGCGCCGGGCGAGTCGTCGGGGGTGATGATGGGGAGTTCCACGGCATCGATGCCAAGCGCCCCGGCGACGTGAACCGCCGTCTGCCGGGCGCGCCGGTAGGGGCTGCTGAAGAGCCGGGCGCCTTCCAGCGACTGCCGTGAGAACCATTCGGCCATGCGCCCGGCCTCGGCGTGGCCGCGGGCGGTCAGTTCGCGCTCGTGGTCCGGCCGACCCGGACTGGCTTCGCCGTGGCGCATGACATACAGACGAAGCATCATGGCTTCTCCTCGCCCGCTTCGACGCGCCGATGGGCCTGCTGCACGGCCTCCCGCGGCAGCACGAACTCCACGTCGCTGCTCTGCTCGCCGCGCATCAGCATGCGCGCCATCTCCCGCGCCGGCACGCCCTCGAACAGCACCTGATACAACCCCTCGGCCAGCGGCATGTAGACGCCGTCCTTGCGCGCCTTGTCGCGCACCAGACGCACCGTGTTGACCCCCTCGGCCACCTGTCCCAGCGCCTCGACCGCCTCGTCCAGGTTCTTGCCCTGGCCCAGGGCGTAGCCCACGCGATAGTTGCGCGAGAGCTGCGAGGAGCAGGTTACGATCAGATCGCCCACCCCGGCAAGGCCCAGAAAGGTCATGGGGTTGGCCCCGAGGCTGACGGCGAAACGCCCCATCTCGGCCAGCGCCCGGGTCATCAGCATGCTGCGAGTGTTCTCGCCCATGCCCAGCGCCGCGGCCATGCCGGCGGCGATGGCGTAGATGTTCTTCAGCGAGCCGCCCAGCTCCACACCGTAGCGGTCATTGCTGGCGTAGACGCGAAAGTAGTCACAGCTCAGCGCCTGCTGAACGCGGGTGCGGGTCAGTGCATCGTCGCTGGCCACCACGGTGGCGGTGAGCTGCTTCTGGGCGATCTCGGTGGCCAGATTGGGCCCGGAAATCACGCCGATATGGGCAAAGCCGGTCTCCTCCTCGAGGATCTGGCTCATCAGCTTGAAGCCTTCCTCCTGGATTCCCTTGGTGGTGCTGACCAGGATCTGGTCGGCGTTGAGCCAGGGCCGCGCCTGGCGCACCACGTCGCGAAAGGCCTTCGAGGGAATCGCCACCAGCACCAGCTCGGCCCCTTCGAGCACGGCCTGCATGTCGCTCGAGGCGCGCACCGCCGGGTTGATGGCGTAGTCCGGCAGGTAGCGTGAATTGCGATGCTCCCGATTGATCTGCTCCACAAGCTGCGGGTCCCGCAGCCATTGGCACACCCTGGCCCCGTTGTCGGCGGCGATGCTCGCCAGCGCGGTACCGAAGCTGCCGCCCCCCAGAACTGCTACCCGCATGGGTTCGTCTGCCATGTCTGCCCCGCGAAATCGGTCGATGGAACGGATGAAATTGCCCTGAGTGTAACGAAGAATGCCCCCTTTCGGGGGCATTCATACCAACGTTCGGTGCGGGATGACACTCCCGCGACCGACTCAGTCGATCAGCGATAGCAGGGAGTCGATGCTCTCCCGGGCGTCGCCGTAGAACATCCGCGTGTTCTCCTTGTAGAACAGCGGATTCTCGATGCCGGAGTAGCCGGTACCCTGGCCTCGTTTGCAGACGAACACCACGCTGGACTTCCACACCTCGAGTACCGGCATGCCGGCGATCGGGCTGTTGGGGTCGTCCTGGGCCGCCGAGTTGACGATGTCGTTGGAGCCGATGACGATCACCACGTCGGTCTTGGGGAAGTCGTCGTTGATCTCGTCCATCTCCAGCACGATATCGTAGGGCACCCTGGCCTCGGCCAGCAGCACGTTCATGTGCCCTGGCAGGCGCCCGGCCACCGGGTGGATGGCGAAACGCACCTCCTTGCCGGCGGAACGCAGCTTGCGCACCAGTTCGCTCACGGCGTTCTGGGCCTGGGCAACGGCCATGCCGTAGCCCGGCACGATGACCACGCTGTCGGCGTTGTTGAGCGTGCTGGCCACGCCCGCGGCGTCGATGGCCACCTGCTCGCCCTCGATCTCGGCGGCCGGGCCCTGGGTGCCGCCGAAGCCGCCCAGGATGACGCTGACGAAGTTGCGGTTCATCGCCTTGCACATGATGTAGGAGAGAATCGCCCCCGAAGAGCCCACCAGCGCGCCGGTGACGATCAGCAGGTCGTTGGAGAGCGTGAAGCCGATGGCCGCCGCCGCCCAGCCGGAGTAGCTGTTGAGCATCGACACCACCACCGGCATGTCGGCGCCGCCGATGCCCATGATCAGGTGCCAGCCGATGAAGAACGACAGTGCCGCGAGCAGCAGCAGCGTCCAGAAACCGGCCCCGTTGAGATAGAGTACTGCCAGCAGCAGACAGACCGCCGCGGCCCCGGCGTTGAGCAGATGGCCGCCGGGCAGCTTGTGCGGCTTGCCGTCGACCTTGCCGGCCAGCTTGCCGAAGGCGACCACCGAGCCGGTGAAGGTCACCGCGCCGATGAAGATGGCGAAGACCACCTCCAGTTGCAGGAAGGTGAGCTCGTCCGGCGCCTTGGTCGCCACCAGGGCGGCGAAGGCAGAGAACTCCTGATGCGCGGTATCCAGCGCCTGGGCGGCCAGCACTCGGCGCCGTTCGAGATCGGCGTTCCAGGCCACGAACACCGCGGCGAGGCCGACGAAGCTGTGCAGCGCCGCCACCAGTTGCGGCATCTCGGTCATGGCCACCTGCTTGGCCACCTTCCAGCCGATCACCGAGCCGATCACGATCATCGGGATCATCAGCCAGTAGTTGCCGATGCCGGGGCCGAAGGCGGTGAACAGCACCGCCACCGCCATACCGACGATGCCGTACCATACCGCCCGCTTGGCCTTCTCCTGATTGCTCAGCCCGCCCAGGGAGAGCACGAAAAGTATGCTTGCCGCGATGGCCGCGGCGGAAACAAAACCTTGTCCTAACATGTTCGTCACTCCGCCGCTCAGGATTTCTGGAACATGGCCAGCATCCGGCGTGTCACCAGGAAGCCGCCCACGATGTTGATGGTGGCGATCAATACCGAGATCGCCGCCAGAAGCACCACGATCCAGTTACCCGAACCGATCTGCAGCACGGCACCGAGCACGATGATGCCGGAGATGGCATTGGTCACCGCCATCAGCGGCGTATGCAGCGAGTGGCTGACGTTCCAGATCACCTGGAAACCGACGAAGCAGGCCAGCACGAAGACGATGAAGTGCTGCATGAACGAGGCCGGGGCGATCTGCCCGAGCAGCAGCATCAGCGCCCCGCCGATGCCGAGCAGCGTGACCTGACGCTTGGTCTGCTCCTTGAAGGTGGCAAGCTCCGCCGCGCGTTTCTCCTCGGGCGTCGGCTCCTTGACCTTCTCCTTGGGCTTGGCCGCGGCAATGGCCTTCACCTTGGGCGGCGGCGGCGGGAAGGTGATCTCGCCCTGGTGCGTCACGGTGGCGCCGCGAATCACGTCGTCTTCCATGTCATGCGCGATGGCGCCGTCCTTCTCCGGCGTCAGATCGGTGAGCATGTGACGAATGTTGGTGGCGTAGAGCAGCGACGACTGGGTCGCCATGCGCGACGGGAAGTCGGTGTAACCGACGATGGTCACGCCGTTGTCGGTGACCACCTTCTCGTTCGGCACGGTAAGGTCGCAGTTGCCGCCCTTCTCGGCGGCCAGGTCGACGATCACCGAACCCGGTTTCATCGCCTTGACCATGTCCTCGAGCCACAGCTTGGGCGCCGGACGACCCGGGATCAGCGCAGTGGTGATGACGATGTCGACCTCGGGGGCCTGCTCGCGGAACAGCGCCAGCTGCTTCTCGCGGAACTCGGGGCTGGAGGGCGCGGCGTAGCCGCCGGTGCCGGAGCCGTCCTGGGCCTCCTCGAAGTCGAGGAACAGGAACTCGGCGCCCATGGACTCGATCTGCTCGGCCACCTCGGGACGCACGTCGAAGGCGCGCACCACGGCCCCCAGGCTGGTCGCCGTGCCGATGGCGGCAAGGCCGGCCACACCGGCGCCGATGACCAGCACCTTGGCCGGCGGCACCTTGCCCGCTGCGGTGACCTGGCCGGTGAAGAAGCGTCCGAAATTGTTGCCCGCCTCGATCACCGCCCGGTAGCCGGCGATATTGGCCATGGAGGAGAGCGCGTCCATCTTCTGGGCTCGCGAGATCCGCGGCACCATGTCCATGGCGATCACGGTCGCGCCCTGGGCGCGACAGCGCTCCAGCAGCGCCTCGTTCTGGGCCGGCCAGAAGAAGCTGATCAGGGTCTGACCCTCGCGCAGCAGGTCGGCTTCCGCCTCGCTCGGCTCGCGCACCTTGATCACGATCTCGGCGTCGCGCCACAGCGCTTCGGCACTCTCCGCCACACTGACGCCGACGGCCCGGTAGGCCTCGTCGTCGAAGCCGGCGGCAACGCCGGCCCCGGTTTCTATCAAACACTCGTGTCCAAGCTTCTGTATGAGCTGTGCACTGTCAGGGGTGAGCGCGACGCGCGCTTCTCCCGTGGCGAGCTCCTTGGGTGCACCAATCTTCACGTTGGATCTCCCTTTATGGTTATTGAACTTTCTGGTTAGGCAATCCGACTATTCATACCTGACCTTACTGCGATGCACAACAGCAGCCCCGCCCTTTCCTTCCAGCTCGTGGGCAATACTATCCAGCTGAAATTGCGAAAAAAAAGCTTGCTGACGCTTACGTCAAGAGAGGGCGGGAAGACGCGAATAGATACGAAAAGGCCGCCCGAAGGCGGCCCAAAGTGCTATGTCGTCAGCCTTATGTCAGGCGGTCAACAGTGCGTTGAGGCGGCGTACGTAGGCCGCCGGATCGTCGAGGTGGCCGCCTTCGGCGATGATTGCCTGGTCGAGCAGTACCAGCGCCAGATCGCCGAAGCGCTCGCCCTCGGCGGCCTCGAGCCGCTCCACCAGGGCATGGCTCGGGTTGAGCTCGAGGATCGGCTTGACCTCGGGCATCTTCTGCCCGGCGGCCTCCATGATACGGCGCATTTGGAAGCCCATCTCGTGCTCCGGCAGCACCACGCAGGCCGGCGAGTCGGTTAGCCGGTGGGTCACCTTGACCTCCTGCACGGCGTCGCCCAGCGCCTCCTTGACCCGCTTGACCAGCGCCTCCTTGGCCTTGGCGGTCTGCTCCTGAGCCTTCTTCTCTTCCTCGCCCTCGATCTCGCCGAGGTCGAGCTCACCCTTGGCCACGTCGACGAAGCGCTTGCCTTCGAACTCGTGCAGGTGGCTCATCAGCCACTCGTCGATGCGGTCGTGCAACAGCAGTACCTCGATGCCCTTCTTGCGGAAGATTTCCAGGTGCGGGCTCGATTTCGCCGCGTTGAAGCCGTCGGCGACGATGTAGTAGATCTTCTCCTGCCCTTCCTTCATGCGCGCGACGTAGTCGGCAAGCGACTGGTCCTGGGTGGCGCTGTCGGTGTGGGTGCTTGCGAAGCGCAACAGGGCGGCGATCTTCTCGCGGTTGGCGAAGTCTTCCGCCGGGCCCTCCTTGAGCACGCTGCCGAACACGTTCCAGAAGGTCTGGTAGGCCTCCTGGTCCTTGGCCAGCTTCTTGAGCATGTCCAGCGCACGCTTGGTCAGCGCGCTCTTGATCTTCTCGACCTTGGGATCCTGCTGCAGCAGTTCGCGGGAGACGTTGAGCGACAGCTCCCGGGTGTCGAGCACGCCCTTGACGAAGCGCAGGTAGAGCGGCAGGAACTGCTCGGCGTCGTCCATGATGAAGACGCGCTGGACGTAGAGCTTCACGCCGCGGGAGCCGTCGCGCTCATAGAGGTCGAAGGGCGCGCGCCCCGGCACGTAGAGCAGGCTGGTGTATTCGAGCTTGCCCTCGACCTTGTTGTGGCTCCAGGTCAGCGGATCGCTGAAATCATGGGCCACGTGCTTGTAGAAGGCCTTGTACTCATCGTCGGAGATCTCGCCCTTGGAGCGCACCCACAGCGCGGTGGCTTCGTTGACGGTCTCCCAGGTGGTGACCTCGCTGCCTTCGATCTCGTTGCCCTCGTCATCCCTGGCGGTCTCGACCTTGGGCATGCGCACCGGCACCTCGATGTGGTCGGAGTACTTGCGTACCAGGCTGCGCAGGCGGAAGTCGTCGGCGAACTCCTTGGCGTCCTTCTTCAGGTGCAGCACGATCTCGGTGCCGTGCACCTCGCGCTCGAGGTCAGCGACGGTAAACTCGCCCTCGCCCTTGGAACGCCACTCGACGCCCTCGGCCTTGTCACTGCCCGCCTTACGGCTGCGCACCGTGACTTCGTCGGCAACGATGAAGCTGGAGTAGAAACCGACGCCGAACTGACCGATCAGGCGGGCATCCTTCTGCTGCTCGCCGGAGAGCTGCTTGAGGAACTCGGCAGTACCGCTGCGAGCTATGGTGCCCAGGTTCTTGATCACCTCCTCGCGGCTCATCCCGATGCCGTTGTCGCGCAAGGTCACGGTACGTGCCTTCTCGTCATGCTCGATCTCGATGCGCAGCTCGCTGTCGCCCTCGTACAGGGCGTCGTTGTCCAGCGCGGCATAACGCAGCTTGTCGCAGGCGTCGGCGGCGTTGGAAATCAGCTCGCGCAGGAAGATCTCCCGATTGGAGTACAGGGAGTGGATCATCAGGTGCAGCAGCTGCTTCACCTCGGTCTGGAAGCCGAGGGTTTCCTCGTGAGCGGTCGTGGACATGGATCGATTACCTCATCGCGTGAACCCACGGCGGTGCCCGGCGCACCGCCGCTACTGAACTGTTCAGCGATATGGGGTCCACATCCCGCTTTTCAAGCGTCGTTGGGCTCCGGCGCCCCCAGCACCAGGTGCAGGCGTGCGGTAGCCACCGGCTGGTCCTCCGCTTCCTGCCAGGCCGTGACCTGAACGTTGGCCAGTCGACGCCCCTCGCGCAGCAGCTGGCATCTGGCATGGGTGGTCACCACCCGGGCGGTGCGCAGATAGTCGATGGAGAAGTCGACGACACGGGGCAGGCGCGGCTCCCTGGCCGAGAGCATCAGGTCGAGGGTGCCCGCGGTTTCCATGAAGGCCGCCACCACGCCGCCATGCAGCGCCGGCAGCAGCACGTTGCCGACGTTGTGCTCGCGCGGTTCGAGATGAAAGATCAGGCCATCGCCGCTAGCGTCCGGCGTGGCCGTGACGCCGATGTAACGGGCATAGGGCAGCCGCTCGAGCCAGGCGGCAACGTCTCCTTCGGCGCGCGTCCTGGCCAGCCAGGCCACGTCGTGAAATCCTTCAGGCATGGTCGTCCTCCCCGAACAGCGCCTCGGCGAAACCCGGCGGCGTATTGCGCGGCCCGAGCCGCACGAAGTTACCGATGCCGCGGGCAATGGGCCGCTGCGGGTCCTGCCACAGCGTTCCTTCGGTGAAGACCATGGCACCGGTCACGCGCAGCACGCGAGCCTCGGCCATGATCGGCTGGCCGGCCAAGGCCGGGCGATAGTGATCGACCCGCAAATCGAGGGTGGGACAGACCTCCGGCGCGGGCAGCCCGCATAGCACTGCCGAGCCGCACACGGTGTCGAGCAGCATGGTCAGCACCCCGCCGTGCACCAGTCCGCGCTCGGTGTCGCCCAGCAGTTCGTCGCGCCAGGGCAGACGCATGTGCACCCTGGGCGGTGCGACTTCCAGCACCTCGAGGCCCAGCTCCCGGGTATGCGGTATGACGTTGACGAAACGGGTCAGGCCGGCTCGCCATCGTTCGGGACTTCGGTGTGCCGCGGCAGATTCCTGGCGCGACTCGTCAGATGCGCTCACTCTCTATCCTCCAACACTCACACCTCCAACAAGCGTTTGATCCAGTTTCGCAGACTAGACGCCGCCCGTCGGCGAGACAAGCGTTCCGATGACGGAACGTGAGATGCGCTGAACGAGAAAGCGACCACACGGTCTACTCAAAACGGCTCCAATGGGCCAGGATACAGAGGTTCGTCACCGCCCTTCCGGAGGCCGTTCAACATGCGCCATTTTTTCCCCTTGCACCGCGCGGCCGCCCTGCTCACCGCGGCGGCCTTGAGCTTTTCCGTCACCGCGCATGCCCAGCCCAGCGACAGCGCCATGCGCACGGCACTGGAGGCCGCGCGCAACCATCAATGGGATCGCATCGACCAGGCCGGCATCAGCGGTCATGTGCTGGAGGGCTATGTCGAGTACCATCGCCTACGCAGCCGCCTGCCCCAGGCCGAGCCTGGCCAGATACTGGAGTTCATCGAGCGCCACCGGGGCGCCCCCGTGGCCGACTGGATGCGCGGCCAGGCGATCGCCCGCTATGGTGCCGCCGGGCGTTTCGGCAGCCTGCTTGCCGTGGCCGATGGCGAGCCCAGCGGCACCGAACGGCAGTGCTACTACTACACGGCGCTACTCGGCAGCGATCCCCAGGCCGCCGCCGAAGGTGGCCGCCAGCTGTGGCACGTGGGCAGTTCCCAACCCTCGGCCTGCGACACCCTGTTCGACCACCTGCGCGCCAACGGCGAAATCAGCGAGCTCGATATCTGGGAGCGCAAGATGCTGGCCTGGGAGCAGGGAGAAACCGGCCTTGTCAGCTATCTGGGCCGTCTGTTGGGCAGCCGCTGGCAGGATGGCATCGACGCCGTGGAGCGCCTGCAGCGCAGCTACGCCGACGTCACCCGCGTCCCCTCCTGCATCGGCCCCGAGTGCCGTGGCAGCGGTCCGCTGTTCGTCTCGGCCATGCATGGCTTCACCCGTGCCGATACCGAAGCCGCCTACGAGGCGTGGCGCAAGATTGCCCCGCACCTTCCGGTCGAGGAGCGCCATCGCCACGCCATCGAGGAAGATCTGGCCTTCTACTCACTGGTGCGTGGCATCGATCACAACATGTACTGGGTCGACGAAGCCCTGCCGCGCATCGCTACCACGCGGGTCCTGGAGTTGCGCATTCGCCACGCCCTGGCCAACCGAGACTGGGCCGGTGTCCTCGATTGGGTGGAGATGCTGCCCGAGGACAGCCGTGACAACAGCCGCTGGCAGTACTGGAAGGCACGCGCTCATGAGCAGTTGGGTGACAGCGAGCGGGCCGAAGTGGCCTACGCGCAGGCCGCCCAGGGGCGCAACTTCTTCGGCTTCGCCGCTGCGGATCGCATCGGACGCCCCTACTCGCTGAACCTGGAGCGCAGCAACTTCGACGAGAGCTACCGCGCAGAGGTGGCCCGCTGGCCAGCGGTACAGCGCACCGAAGCCCTGCTGCGCATCGGTGAGGATGGGCTGGCCAACAGCGAATGGCTGCATGCGGTGGCCACCGCCTCGCCGCGCGAGGTCAGAGCACTGGCCGACTATGCCCAACGCCGAGGCTGGCATGCACGGCTGGTGCAGACCACCATCACCGCCCAGCTGTGGGACGCGCTCGACTGGCGTTTCCCCGAAGCCTATCGCGAGCATTTCCTCCACTGGGGACGGCAGACCGGGGTCGACCCCTTCCTGCTGATGGGCATCGCCCGTCGTGAGAGCGCCTACAATCCGGTGGCGCTGTCACCGGCCGGCGCCCGCGGCCTGATGCAGATCATGCCGGGCACCGCCACCCAGCTCAGCCGCCAGCTCGGCATCAGTGACCCGGGTCCCTATGGCGTACTCGACCCCGAGCTCAACATTCGCCTGGGCAGTACCTACATTCGCGACATGACCAACCGCTACCGCGGCAACCGCCTGGCCGCCGCCGCGGCCTACAACGCCGGCCCTGGCCGGGTGGACCGCTGGCTGCGCGACGCGCCGGAAGAGTTCGACCTGTTCGTCGAAGCGATCCCCTTCCGCGAGACCCGCGACTACGTACAGGCGGTGCTCTCCTACCGGGTGATCTTCGAGAGCCTGGCCAACGGTGGCAGCAGCGAGGGCGTGTCGATGCTCAGCCAGGCGGAGAAGACGGTACGCTACGACGCCTCCCTGCTGGCCCGTAACTGAGCCGTCGAGCCAACCACCACCGACACGGAATCAGGCTGGCTGCCGTTCCAGCGCCAGCCTGACACCGAAAAGAACCAGCACCGCGCCCGTTGCCCCATTGAGCGCCCGCGCAAAGAGACGGCTGCCCAGCCAGCGCCCCGCACTGCCGACCATGAAGACGATGGCGATCTGCCATACGTTGGCAATGACGAAATGCACCCCGGCCAACCACAGCGACTTGAGCAGCGCCGGATCGGTCGGTGCAATGAACTGAGGCAGAAAGGCCATGTAGAAGACCACGGTCTTGGGGTTGAGCACGTTGGAGAGCAGTCCCTCGCGCAGCGGGCGCCATAGCGGCACGGCCTGGCGCTCGCCCTGCACGGCCCCCAGCGGCAGTCCGGTGCCACGCCGCGCCGCCAGCAGGCCGTTGATGCCCAGCCAGATAAGGTACGCTGCGCCGGCCATTTTCAGTGCACTGAACGCCCAGGCCGATTGCAGCAGGATCAGCGAGATACCCAGCGCCGAGATGGTGGCATGCACGAACAGGCCGCAGCAGATGGCCAAGCTGGTTAACACGCCATCGCGGGTGCCGCCGCGGGCGGTGTTGCGGATGACCAGCAGGGTGTCTACCCCCGGGCTCATCGACAGCAGCGTGATGGCAATGAGAAAGGGCCAGAACTGGGCATCGACCATATAAGGACTCCGTTAAATATTGCCTAAGCAGGGCAATAGATTCTCTGGACGCTAGGAAATTTTCTATCTACAGTGGATTGAGCGGGCGGCCAGCCTGGGGCGAGCGACTCACTACAAACAGCGCCTTCTCCAGTGGCTTTCGCTGCGTAGGCTTGAAAGTGGAAAGACGTGACGCTGCAAGGCGAGCCAAGCATGGCGAGTCATGGTACACCCGAAGCGCACATTTTTCTCTTGCCACGCACTTCGGGCCCCGGTATTCCGAGTGCCCAGTACGATCAATCAGTAAGCAAGGAAAATCGACAATGGCAACTGGCACTGTCAAGTGGTTCAACGATACCAAGGGCTACGGCTTCATCTCTCCGGACGACGGCGGCGATGACCTGTTCGCACACTTCTCCGAAATTCAGGCTGAAGGCTTCAAGACCCTGCAGGACGGTCAGAAGGTGACCTTCGAAGTGACCCAGGGCAAGAAGGGCCTTCAGGCCTCCAACATCCGGATTGCCAACTGAGGCTCGTCCTCGGCTGGCCCTGATGTCTGCCTGACGAAAGGCCCACTCGTTCGAGTGGGCCTTTTTCGTCTTTCCAGCCGCAGCCTTTCCGGATCCGGCTGTTCAGTCCTCGATCTCGAAGCGCGGCGCCTCGCTTTCCGGTTCACGCCGCTCGGCTTCCTCGAACTGTGCCTCCAACTGACGCTGCGCTTCCTCGAAACGGCGCTCGGTCTCTTCGAGCCAGGCATCGATGTCGGACTGCGTCACCTCCCCGGTGCGCTCCGCCTCGCGATCGATTTCGGTCGTCGTATCGCGCTCGCCCCCACCTATCGGTTCGAGCCGGGTGCTGTAATCTTCGTCGCTCTCCATGGGCTCCAGGGCGGGTGGACTCTGCTCCACCTCCTCGAACTGCTGGTCGATCTGACGCTGCGCTTCTTCGAAGCGACGCTCGGTATCCTCGATGATGGCATCGATATCGGAGCGGGTCGGCTCACCGGGTAGTGCACCGCCCTCTTCGAGGGTATCGACCGGAGATTCCCCCAGCGTCTCGGCGTCGGCCTCGAGCTCGCCGTTGGCTTCCAGCTCGGCGGCGTCCTCTTCGGGGATGGCCGGCAACGACTCATCATCGGTCGGCACCTCTTCCTCGGCCGCCGGTGGCGGCGTCTCCGGCTCGTCCTCCGTCATCTCGATGTCAGGCTCGGCCTCGGTGGCCGGCTCTTCGGGCTGGGGTGTCGCGTCAGCCTCTTCGCCATTGTCGCCACAGCCCGCCAGCCCAAGGGCTAGCGTCAATGCCACGGCGGCAGGAATCCAGGGTGTCTTGGCCATCGGCTTTCTCCCATCCATATGAGACCAGCAAAAGGCCCCTATTCCAGCAGAGCCCGACAGCTGCTGCAAGCCACCGGGCCTTGCCCTCCTGGGGATTGGACAACGATAACGAGAAACGATCCCGCATCCGCCTCAATTCTGCACGGTGACCAGCGGCAGCGGGCACCCCAACGACCAGGCCACGGCCCGTAGCAGTTGGGCTTCTTCCGGCGCCACATGGCCGTCGTGCGTCACGCAGTCGAGCATGGCATCGAGCAGCCGGGCTCGCTCGGTGTCCGCCAGCCGCCGGCAGCGTGCCAAGGCGTCGTCGAGCGCCTGCGGCGAAGCCGGCTCCGGCCGCAGCGTCAGGTTCATGTCCAACCGTTCGGCCGCCTTGTCGAAGGCCGCTCTCGCCCGATCCTGTTCGTCGCTGCCTGCCAGAGCCAGGCTCGACAGTAGCAGCTCCACCGCGTCCCCAGCCTGCGCCAGCGGCAGGCGGCGACCACGCGGTAACGTCGCCCCCTGGCTGCCCACCGTCACCAGCCGGTGTAGCGCCCACTGCAGGGCGCCGGGGCGATGCTCGGCGGCCATCAGGCGCTCGAGGCATTCGTGCAGTCTTGCATATTGGGCCACCGAGAGCTGGCGCAGCATAGGTAGACAGAGTTCGATCAGCGCCAGTCGCTGACCCGGCAGCACGTCGCGCAGCGGTTGGTCGAGACGCTCAAGCTCCGCCAACACCTCCGGCATGGCAGCATCTACCAGCGCCTCGCGCTGTCGGGTTCGGCTCTCGGGCTCCGCTCCCATCAGAATGCCGTAGATGACGGCGCGTGCCGCATAGGGCTCGTGAACTGCCTCAAGCAGACGAGGATCGATCTCGGCCAGGATCCCTCGGGCGCCCTCGAGATCGGCATCGCGCGGCTCGCCGACTCGCTGTGACACTCCCCCGCCGGTGGCAAGAAAGGCGCTCCCGGTAACAGCCGCTGTCGCCGTCGCTGCAGCCGTCGCTGCAGCCGCCGTCCGCGGCGCCTGCAGCGCTTCATCGGTCCTGTCGTCCAGCGCCTGCCTCGGCTCGGGCAGCTCGCCGTCCCACTCGGGCTCGAGGCGGCGGATGCGGGTCGCCAATGGCGGGTGGGTGGCGGTCAATCCGCGCAGGCCGGACACACCGCGACCGAAGTAGAGATGACTGAACTCCTCGGCTTGCGCCGCGCGCAGCTCGGAGCCCTGCGCGTGCGCTGCCACGCGCTTCAAGGCGCCGGCCAGGCCGGCCGGGTTACGGGTGTACTGCACAGCGCTGGCATCGGCGAGAAACTCGCGCTGACGGCTGACTGCCGCCTTGATCAGATTGCCGCACAGCGTGCCGATGAAGCCCACCAGCATCAGCGCCAGGCCCGCTCCCAGCAGCACGACCTGGGCATTGTTCTGGCGCGAGCCGCGCACCATGCGCCGGGTCGCCGTTCCACGCAGCAACATGCGCCCCACCAGGCCGATCACCAGAATGCCGTAGAGCAGCGCAATCAGGCGCATGTTGAGACGCATGTCACCGTGCAACACATGGCTGAACTCATGGGCCACGACCCCCTGCAGCTCGTCCCGCGAGAGGCTCTGGATGGCCCCACGGGTGACGCCGATGGCGGCATCCTGCGGTGTGTGCCCGGCGGCAAAGGCGTTGATGCCTTCTTCTTCGAGCACGTAGACCAGTGGCACCGGCAGCCCCGAGGCAATGGCCATCTCCTCGACCACGTTGAGCAAGCGGCGCTCGTCGGGGTCACGGGTATCGGCGTTGATCGGCCTGCCGCCCAGCGCCTCGGCCACCGCCGCTCCGCCTGCGCGTAGCTGCATGTGGCGCGCCAGGCTGCCCGCCGACACCACCGCCAGGACCCCGAGGGTCACACCGCCAAGCAGCAGCGGATCGAAGGCAAGGGCCAGCGGGTCGGCTCCCGGCTGGCCGCCATCGAGCAGTGCCACTGCCAGGGTCACCACCAGGACGGTCACTACCACCATACCGATCACGGCCACCAACAGCAGAAACACCAACCACAGGGTCAAGCGGCGTGCTTGGGCCTGAGCGCCGAAGAAATCCATTGCGGCGCGCCGTCAGAAGCTGATGCGTGGCGCCGCCTGAATCTCGGCGCTGTCGTCGAACTCCAGCAGCGCCGCGTCCTCGCGATGCCCCAACGGGCCGGCCAGCAGCACCGGCGGGAAACTCTGCTTGTAGGTGTTGTACTGCATGACCGCATCGTTGAAAGCCTGGCGGGCAAAGGCCACGCGATTCTCGGTGCTGGTCAAGGTCTCGGAGAGCTGGCGCATGTTGTCCGACGCCTTCAGGTCCGGGTAGGCCTCCATCACCACGTTGAGCCGCCCCAAGGCGGCACCCAGGGCCCCTTCGGCACCGGCCAGCTCGGCCATGGCGCCGGGCTCGCCTGGCCTTGCCGCCGCCGACTTCAGCCCGGCAAGCGCAGCATTGCGCGCCTCGGTCACGGCGGTCAGGGTATCGCGCTCGTGGGCCATATAGGCCTTGGCGGTCTCGACCAGGTTGGGAATCAGATCATAACGCCGCTTGAGCTGCACCTCGATTTGGGCAAAGGCGTTCTGGTAGCGGTTCTTCAGCGCCACCAGGCGGTTGTAGATGCTGGCCCCGTAGATCACCAGCAGTGCCAGTACCACCAGAGCGACGATCACTGTCATGTTCATTCGCGTTCTCCTGTCCGCGGCCACCGTGCCCTGTTGATATAGGTCAAGATGGAGCCTGCATTAGCGCCTGCTAACTGTCATGGGCCGATGGTATAGTGTGGCAGCCACCCAGGCCAACCGCCTGATGCATCGCGCCACCAACGCTAGCCGCGACACCATAGCCCAACCGATATTGCCAGGGAGTCGGTCTTGGTAGAGCAATTCAAGGATTTTCTCCACGCATTGGCCCATGCCCTGCGCAACCTGCTGCCGATCATCATCGTGGTGTTGGCATTCCAGGCGCTACTGCTGCGCGAGTGGCCCGAGGGCGGGCTGAGCATGGCGCTGGGGCTGCTGATCGTCGCCCTGGGCGTGGCGCTGTTCCTGCAAGGGCTGGAGCTGAGCATCTTCCCGGTGGGCAAACGGCTCGCCAACCAGTTCGCCCGGCGCGGCTCGATGCCGCTGCTGATGCTGTTCGGTTTCGCCATCGGTTTTTCCGCCGTCATCGCAGAGCCGGCCCTGATCGCCGTGGCCGAGCAGGCCGCCATGATCAGCGAGGGGCGCATCGACGCCCTGACGCTGCGCCTGATCGAGGCCAGCTCGGTGGGCCTGGTGATGGCCCTGGGAGTGTTCCGCGTCATTCTCGGCCACCCACTGCACTGGTACATGATCGTCGGCTACGTGATCGTGGTGATGGTGACCTTCTTCGCCCCCGAGGAGATCGTCGGCCTGGCTTACGATTCCGGCGGCGTGACGACCAACATCGTCACCGTACCGCTGATCGCCGCGCTGGGCATCGGTCTGGCCGCCTCGATTCGCGGTCGCAACCCCTTGGTCGACGGCTTCGGCCTGGTGGCCCTGGCGGTGATGGTGCCGATGATCAGCGTGCAGCTCTACGGCATTCTGGTCTACGCCGATCCGGGTACCCTGGCCGGCGGGGCCGAGGTGCTGCGTGCCGAAGCCGACGCCGCCCCACCAGCCGGCTGGGTGACGATGATTCTCGACCTGTTCGGCATGCTGCGCGACGTGCTGCCGATCATTCTGGTGATCCTGTTCTTCCAGTACGCCGTGCTGCGCCACCCGCTGGCCAGCCCGCTCAGGGTGGGCGTCGGTTTCGCCCTGGTCATCGTCGGACTCTACGCCTTCGTGGTCGGCCTCAAGCTCGGCCTGTTCCCCATCGGCCAGAGCATGGCCGCTCAGCTGATCGGCTTCGATACCTGGCTGTGGGTCTATCTGTTCGCCTTCTGTATCGGCTTTGCCACCACCATGGCCGAACCGGCGCTGATTGCCGTGGGCCAGCAGGCCGAGGAGGCTGCCGCCGGCAAGATCCAGGGCAACGTCATTCGCATACTTGTCGCCCTGGGCGTGGCGATCGGCATTACCATCGGCGTGCATCGCATCATCAGCGGCGATTCCATTCACTACTACATCATCGGCGGCTATGTGCTGGTGATCCTGCTCACCGCCCTGGCGCCCCGCTACATCGTGGCGCTGGCCTTCGACCTGGGTGGCGTGACCACCTCCGAGGTGACGGTGCCGCTGGTCACCGCCCTGGGGATCGGGCTGGCCAGCCAGATCGAGGGTCGAAACGTGTTGATCGACGGCTTCGGGCTGATCGCCTTCGCCTCGATCTTTCCTATCGTGACCGTCATGAGCTATGCCATCGTGATGGAGAGAGTGGCAAAGCCGGGAGGCAAGACGAGATGAAGTTTTCGCTGTTGGTCGCCATCGTGCCGGAAGACCTCGAACAGGAGTGTATCGACGCTGCCACCGAGGCCGGCGCGGTGGGCATGACGCTGATGAACGGACGCGGCATCGGCGGCGAACGCAAGAAGACCTTCTTCGGCCTGACCTACGAGGGCAGCCAGAGCATCATGCTGCTGACCCTCGAGAAGGGGTTATCGCTAAGGGTGCTCAAGGCGATACGCCAGGTGCTCAACCCCACCGGCGAGGATTCGCGCGGCCTGGTCATGACGCTGCCGGTGGAACACCTGGGCGGCATCGACATGGCACAGGTCAAACGCTTCGAAGAGCGGCTCAGGCAAGACGTTTGAGCGACTGATTGACGGAGAGAACGAGATGCTGGTCAAGGACATCATGAACCGCGACGTGGTGACGGTATCCCCCTTCGCCACCCTGCGCGACGCGCTGAGTCTGATGAAGCGCCACAACATCAAGAGCCTGGTGGTGGAGCAGCAGGACCCCCACGATGCCTGGGGGTTGATCACCTACACCAATATCCTCAAGACCATCGTCGCCGAGAACGGCGACATCGACCTGATCAACGTCTATGACGTGTGCGCCAAACCGGCCATCGGTGTCGGTGAGTCGCTGGACGTGCGCCACGTGGCCAGCCTGATGACCGACAGCACGGTCAAGCGGGTACTGGTGCTGGATGACAACAAGTTGCTGGGCCTGGTCACGATGGATGATATCGTAGGCACCGTGCTCGACATGATCGAGTAAGCCGAACACGGATCTACGCATGCAAGAGTTCTTCTCCTGGCTGGGCGAAACCCTGGGCGAGATCATTCGCTTCGTGGTCGACCTGCTGATCGTCTTCTTCTACAACCTGGGCGCCTCCGCCCGGGGCTTCTTCGACGGCCTGGCTAGCGCGCTGGGCATCCCCGCCACCCTGGTCAGCCTAGCGGTACTGCTGCTGGGGCTGTGGCTGCTCTACCTGGCCCTGCGTGCCCTGCTGCGCCGGCGCATCGTCGCCACCCTGATCTGGGCGGTGCTGGGGGTAACAGTGCTGAGCTGGCTGATCTATTGATTGGGCGGTGGATTTGCTGCTGCGCTCGAGATCCTGGCCGCCGGCAGTGCTCGCTCTCCTCATGTAGCAGGCTACATTCCGGGAGCTGCGCTCCGGCGGCGACCAGCCTCTCATCGCTCGCGACGCAAATCACTCTCGCCCAATTACCTGCACATTAAGCGAGAGCTTTTTCGATCACTTCATACACATTCGGCGAGAGCTTCTCGGCGCGGATGCGTTCGAGTTCGCCCTTCATCAGCGCCTGGCGCGACTCGTCGAAGCGCTGCCAGCGAGTCAGCGGCGTGACCAGTCGCGCGGCGATCTCCGGGTTGAGCCGGTTGAGTTCGATCACCACGTCGCTCAGCAGCCGGTAGCCCTCGCCGTCGGCACGGTGGAAGTTGATGCGGTTCTGGTTGGCGAAGGCACCGACCAGGGCGCGCACCTTGTTGGGGTTCTTCAGCGAGAAGGCGGGATGAGCCATCAGATGCTTGACCCGATCGAGGGCATCCGGCTGGGGCCGGGTGACCTGAATGGTGAACCACTGATCCATCACCAGCGAGTCGTGAGCCCACTTCTCGCCGAAGGCGCGCAGCGCAGGGGTGGCCAGATCGTCGCGGCTGCTGTGGGTCAGCAGCGTCAGCGCGTGGCGCACGTCGGTCATGTTGTGGTCGGCCTCGAACTGTCGGCGCGCCAGCTCGATGGCCTGTTCGTCCTCGATGGCCATGAGATAGGAGAGGGCTACGTTCTTCAGGCTGCGCTGGGCGATCTGTTCGGGCTCCGGCGCGTAGGGCGCATCGCTCACGTTCTCCTCGTAGAGGCGCAGGAAGTCGTCGCGCAGGGTGGCCGCCAGTGACTGCTTGACGAAGTCACGCGCGGCGTGGATCGCCTCGACATCTACCAGCGGCTGCTGCTCCGCAATGTAGGCTTCGCTCGGCAGCGTCAGCATCTCGGCCAGCACCGCCTTGTCGTCGCCACCTCGCTCGAGCAGGGCACGGAAGGCCTCGACCACGCGCGGGTCCATGACCTTTTCCACGCCATTACGATGGGCGGCGATGAGGTCGTCCAGCGCCAGCATCGCCAGGCGCTGCCCTGCGTCCCAGCGGTTGAAGCCGTCCGAATCGTTGGCCAGCAGGAAAGCCAGATCCTCGCGGGCATAGGGAAAGCGCAGTTGCACCGGCGCCGAGAAGCCGCGCAGCAAGGAAGGTATCGGGGCCTCGGAGACGTCGGTGAAGACGTAGGTCTGCTCCTCTTCACGCAGATGGATAACGCCATCGCTGCCGAGCGACTCGCCGTTCAGCATCAAGGGCAGGTCGCGGCCGGTCTTGGTGCCCACCAAGCCCATGCGAATGGGAATGTGCAGCGGCTGCTTTTCCGACTGCCCCGGGGTCGCCGGCGTGCGCTGGCGCAGTGTCAGGTGATACTCGGCGTGGGCGTAGTCGTACTCGCCATAGGCATCGATCTCAGGCGTACCGGCCTGGGAGTACCAGTGCATGAACTGGGAGAGATCCTGCCCCGAGGCCTCGGCCATGCAGGCGACGAAGTCCTCGATGGTCACGGCCTGGCCGTCGAAGCGTTCGAAGTAGAGGTCACTGCCGCGGCGGAAGGCTTCCCAACCCACCAGGTTGCACAGCATGCGCACCACCTCGGCACCTTTCTCGTAGATGGTCAGGGTGTAGAAATTGCCGATCTCGATGTAGTGGTCGGGACGCACCGGGTGCGACGTGGGGCCGGCATCCTCGGCGAACTGGGCGGTGCGGAAGAAGGCCACGTCCTCGATGCGCTTGACCGGCGCCGAATTGACGTCGGCGGAGAAGCACTGATCGCGAAAGACGGTGAAGCCCTCCTTCAGCGAGAGCTGGAACCAGTCGCGGCAGGTGACGCGGTTGCCCGACCAGTTGTGGAAGTATTCATGGGCGACGATGCCCTCGACGCGCTGGAAGGTGGCGTCGGTGGCGGTATGCGGGTGAGTCAGCACCGCCGCCGAGTTGAAGATGTTGAGCCCCTTGTTCTCCATGGCGCCCATGTTGAAGTCGTTGACCGCGACGATCATGAACAGATCGAGATCGTATTCGCGTCCGTAGGTCTCCTCGTCCCACTGCATGGAACGCTTGAGCGAGGCCATGGCGTGGTCGGTCTTGCCCAGGTTCTCCTCCTCGACCCAGATCTGCAGGGTGACCTCTCGCCCGCTCATGGTCGTGAAGCGATCCTCGACTTTCTGCAGGTCACCGGCCACCAGCGCAAACAGGTAGCTGGGCTTGGGGAAGGGGTCGTCCCAGGTGACGAAGTGGCGCCCACCGGGCAGCTCGCCCCGCTCCACCGGATTGCCGTTGGAGAGCAGCACCGGCAGGCTCCCTCGATCGCCGATCACCGTGGTGGAGAAGGTGGCCATGACGTCGGGGCGATCCGGGTAGTAGGTGATACGACGGAAGCCCTCGGCCTCACACTGGGTGCAGTACATGCCATTGGAAAGATAGAGGCCTTCAAGCGCCGTGTTCTCCTTGGGCGCGATCTCGACTTCGGTGTCCAGGCGGAAACGCTGGGGCGGACGGTGTACGGTCAGCCCGCTCTCACCGAGCGTGTACTCGTCGCCGGCGAGGGGCTGACCATCGATGGCGATGGACTTCAGGATCAGTTGCTCGCCGTCGAGTTCGAGTGGCTCATCGAGCTCGCACTCAGGGTTGCGCTCCAGCTGCAGGCTCGCCTTGACGAGGGTCGCCGCGGGATAGAGCTCGAAGGTCAACCCGACATGGGTCACACGGTAAGCGGGGGGCCGATAGTCGTGGCGATACGTCGGCTTGGGTTCAGACATCGGGAAGACTCCTGTCCATGGTCGGCGCCCATTGTACGGTTGGCGGCTCCCCAACCTCAAAGGCGCATTGCGTCAGCGCCGCACGAAACGCGCCGAGTCGCCGTCCAGCCGAACGGGTTCGGGGCGCGTGGCGATCCACAGCCCCAGCAGCGCCAGACCGCTCACCAGCAGCACTTTCAGCCACACCGCACTGAGAGTGAAGAGGAGCACCAGGATCGAGAAAGCCAGCATGCCACCGGCAAGCCATTTGGCATGACGAGGAATCGCGCGCTCGCCCTCCCAGGCCACCACGGTGGGACCGAAGCGCGGGTGCTCGCGAATCCACCGAGCGAAGCTCGGCGAACCGCGAGAGGCCGCCCAGACGGCCAGGAGCATGAAACAGGTCGTCGGCATCAGCGGCACGAAGACGCCGATGACCCCGAGTCCAAAGCTGACCCATGCCAGAGCGATATAGAGAGCGCGTCGAAGCGAATGCATGCAGGTAGCTCCAATTCGGCGTTGCCAGCTCTCCTCATTGAAGCGCATCTCGGCAGTGCGAGCCAATCGGCCATCCCTATGGCCGCATTAGAAAAAAGAAAGCCCGCCCGGAGGCGAGCCGTCACTATGCACTAAGGACTAGCTCGAAGGACTAGCTCGAAGGGCTCAGTCGCGGAAATTGTCGAACTGAAGTGCCAGGTCGGGGCCGCCCTCGCCGCGCAGCATGGCGATCACGTCCTGCAGATCGTCACGCTTCTTGCCGGTGACGCGCACCTTCTCGCCCTGAATCTGGGCCTGTACCTTGAGCTTGCTGTCCTTGATGCGCTTGACGATGTCCTTGGCCTCCTTCTGCTCCAGCCCCTGCTTGAGCTTGACCTCCTGGCGGGCGCGCACGCCGGAAAGCTCGGGCTCCTGCACGTCCATGCAGCGCGCATCGATGCCACGGGCAATGAGGCGGTTGCGCAAGACGTCGAGCATCTGCTTGAGCTGGAAATCGACCTCGGCCTCGAGCAGCACCGTGTCGCCGTTCAACTCGAAGCTGGCCTTTACGCCCTTGAAGTCGAAGCGGCTCTGGACCTCGCGATTGGCCTGATCCACCGCGTTGCTGGCTTCGTGCTTGTCGTATTCGGAAACGATATCGAAAGAAGGCATGGCTTTTCCCTGTTTGCCCGGTACGCCGCAAAGTCTACCAGCCCCACGCGTCCCCTGCGCGTCTAGGAGGCTTCTTCAACCGGATCTTCGGCTGCGATGAGCGACTTGCCCATCTGCCAGCCGGCGCAGCCATCTTCGTAGTAATCAGCGAGCCAACGCTCCAGGCGAAACCCCATGCGGCGGTACAGTCCCAGCGCGATACGGTTGTCGGCTCTCACCTCGAGCCCCAGCGCCTCGGCTCCCTGGTCCACGGCCAGGCGTTCCAGCGCTTCGAGCAGGCGACGCCCCAGACCGCTTCCACGCGCCTCGGGGTGAACGCAGAAGGAGTAGAGCCGGGCACGACGGCTGCCGCGCCGGAACAGCAAGGTGCCGTAACCCAGCAGCCTTCCATTCTCCGCTTCGGCAAGCAGGTTCCCGGCATGAGCGCGATTCAACAGATGCCAAAGCTGCCGGCGGCTGAAGCGGTCGCCACTGAAAGCCAGCTGTTCCAGGCGATAGAGTGCGTCCAGATCCTGAGGACGGGCCTGACGCAACGTAACGCTCATCGAACTCTCCGCAACGGGCTGCAATCATCATGTGTCGTAGGCAAACGATCATGATCCCGACACTGCTATTGGAGAGTCGGGATCATGAAATCATTTCACCAGTCGATACGCTTGTCGACAGGAAGTTGCAACGGCATGCTGGCGGCATCTGGCAGCACCCTGCCGTCGTCTTCAACCGAAAGGAACTCACCCATGTGCCCCTTGCGAATCGTCGTCGACCGACAGGAAGACTGGCAGCCCTACTACCCCTCCGAGGATCTGATCAGCGCTGACGACTTCCTCGCCCTGGACCGCCGTCACCGCAGTGCCGCCGACCAGGATCGCAGCACCCATGTGATCAATCTGTGCGGCGAACTCGACTACCTGGGTACCGGTTACTACGTCTCGCTGCTCGCCCAGGCCCGCGGACAGCGGGTCCTGCCGAGCGTCGAGACCCTCAACGAGTTGTCACGCAAGGCGCTGGTCGATCTGCAATTGGATACCTTGGCCCCGCTTTTGGGTGAACTGGCCCGCCAGGGCCGCCTCGCCGGTGACAGCGTGACGCTGCGGGTGCTGTTCGGCGAATGTCTCGAGCCCGAGCTGGCCCGCCTAGCCCGCAAGCTGTTCGAGCGTCTGCCCTGCCCATTGCTCGAGGCACGCTTGGTGCGACGCCACGATCTGTGGCGCCTGGCACGCCTCAAGCCGGTGGCGCTGCGCGATCTCAACGTCGACGAGCAGGACCTGTTCGCCTCAGCGCTGAACCGCCACTCGCGCAAGGTATGGCGCACGCCCACGGCGCGCCGCCGCTATCGCTTCGATCTGGCCATCCTCGTCGACCCCAAGGAGGCCATGCCACCCAGCAACACCAGTGCTCTGAAGGCCTTCATTCGCGCCGGCCGCAAGCTGGGCATCGACGTCTCGCTGATCACCCGGCGCGATGCCGGCCGGCTGGCGGAATTCGACGGACTCTTCATCCGCGAGACCACCGCGCTGGACCATCACACCTACCGCATGGCCCGGCTCGCCGAACATGAGGGGTTAGTGGTGATCGACTCGCCGCGGGATATCCTGCGCTGCACTAACAAGGTCTACCTGCACGCTCTGCTTCGGGCGCGGGGGGTGCCGGCGCCCGAGGGTATCCTGCTCAAGCGCCGCGACCGACGCCCCCTGGCCGAGCGCGTCGCCGGCATGAGCTTTCCCATGGTGCTGAAGATTCCCGACGGCTCCTTCTCCCGCGGCGTGGTCAAGGTCGAATCGCTGGAGCAGCTCGAGCGCGAGAGCAAGCGGCTGTTCGATGACTCCGCCCTGCTGCTGCTGCAGGAGTGGCTGCCCACGGAGTACGACTGGCGTATCGGCGTGCTGGACGGCCAGGTGCTGTTCGCAAGCCGCTATTACATGGCCCGCGGTCATTGGCAGATCTACGACCACTCGGGAGCACGCGTAAAGAGCGGCGGTTTCACTACTCACGACCCGTCCGAGGTGCCACTTGCGGTCATCAAGGCGGCCTTGAAAGCCACTCGCCTGATAGGTAGTGGGCTCTATGGCGTCGACATCAAGCAGGCAGGAGAGCGGGTCGTGGTCATCGAGGTCAACGACAACCCCAACGTGGATGCAGGCATCGAGGATGCTCGGCTCGGGCGCCAGCTCTACGAGCGGATCATGGCCGTCTTCCTGGCACGCATGGAAGCCCGGGTAGCGGCCAGATCGGCCAGCGAGTAGGGCTTACTCAAAAAAACAAATTCCATCAATAGATTACTCGAACACCTTCTATCCTTGTCGCTGTTAGGAGACAGATCAAGCCCTTGATCTGCAAGGCTCAGTGAACTTTGCGCCTGAGATGTCTCCAAGTGGCGACACAATTGCGCCACCACTTCAGATAACAATTCTTTATCTTCACGCCAGCCCTCTGATTGGGAAGACTTTTTTCCAGTTGGCGTGGATGTTGCCTACCGTAGGGCACGCTAGCGAAGAAAACCCAGCCCTGTACGCCGTTAGCGTCGGTGAATACCGGCGCGATGGCGTTGATTGGATGAACAGGGCATTACTGCAAGGAGCGATGACGATCATGAAAATCACCATCTTCGGATCAGGCTATGTGGGACTGGTCACCGGCGCCTGCTTGGCCGATGTCGGCCACCAGGTCATGTGCGTGGATGTCGACCATGACAAGGTGGAACGGCTGAATGCTGGCGAAATCCCCATCTACGAGCCCGGCCTGGAAGATCTGATCGGCAAGAACAAGGCTGCCGGCCGTATCGAGTTCACCACCGATGCCGCCAAGGCGGTCGAATTCGGTCTGTTGCAGTTCATCGCCGTGGGCACCCCCTCCGACGAGGATGGCAGCGCTGATCTCAAGTACGTGTTGAAAGTCGCCGAAACCATCGGTCAGCACATGAACGACTACAAGGTCGTCGTCGACAAGTCGACCGTGCCGGTAGGCACGGCCAGCAAGGTGGAACGCACCATCGCCGCCGAGCTCGAGAAGCGCGGCGCGCGCCTAGAATTCGACGTCTGCTCCAATCCGGAATTCCTCAAGGAAGGTGCCGCCATCGAAGACTTCTCGCGCGGCTCGCGCATCGTCGTCGGCACCGGTTCGGAACGCGTCAAGCAGGCCATGCTGGAGTGCTATGGCCCTTATAACCGTCAGCGCGACAAGATGATGTTCATGGGCGTGCGCAGCGCCGAGCTGACCAAGTACGCCGCCAACGCCATGCTGGCGACCAAGATCAGCTTCATCAACGAAGTCGCCAACCTCGCCGAGCGCCTTGGCGCCGACGTCGAGGAAGTTCGCCATGGCATCGGCTCCGACCCGCGCATCGGCTACAGCTTCATCTACCCCGGCTGCGGCTACGGTGGCTCCTGCTTCCCCAAGGACGTCAAGGCTCTGGCCCACACCGCCGAGGAGATCGGTCATCCGGCCGAGATGATCAAGGCAGTGGAGCGGGTCAATGCGCGACAGAAGAACAAGCTGTTCGAGAAGCTCTGCCAGGCCTTCGACGGCCAGCTTGCCGGCAAGACCATCGCCATCTGGGGGCTGGCCTTCAAACCCAATACCGACGACATGCGCGAGGCGCCCAGCCGCGCGCTGATGGAAGCGCTGTGGGACGCCGGCGCGCGTGTCCAGGCCTACGACCCGGAAGCCTCCGACGAGTGTCGCCGTATCTATGGCGAGCGCGATGACCTGGTGCTGGCCGAACGTCGCGACGACACCCTGGAGGGCGCCCATGCACTGGTGATCTGCACCGAATGGAAGGCCTTCCGCACCATCGACTTCGCCGAGCTGCACGACAAGCTCGAGGAGCCGGTGCTGGTCGATGGTCGCAACCTTTTCCAACCCGATACCGTCAAGCGAGCCGGGCTCGCCTATTACGGTATCGGTCGAGGCGACTCCGTACGACCCGTGCTGGCGTGAGGAGCTGCAATGTCCTCTACTCCCCGCGACCACACCGTCGCCAGCCGAATCACGGAGCTGACTACCTTCGTGTTCGGCATGGCGCTGCTGATCCTGATCGTCAGCGAGCTGCCGACGGATGTGTTTTCGCCCGAGTCGCAGAACTTCTTCTTCGTCATCGGGACGATTGCCATCTGGCGGTACTCCTGGTGGGCAGTGCAGGCAATCCGCTCGGTCTGGTACAACCGGGTGATCTTCCCGCGCATGCGGGCCGAAGCCGATGCGGTGGACGAGCACGAAAAGCCTCCGGAGCTTTTCGTGCTGTGCACCTCGTTCCGCATCGAGGCTCGGGTCAACTTCCAGGTCTATGATGCCCTGGTCAGGGAAGCTCACGCCTACGGCGTGCCGACGACGATCTTCGCCTCCGTCTCGGACCGTACCGACGTGGATGTCATCACCCACGTCATGGACGAGCACGGCTGGCCGCAGAACGTCGAAGTGCGCTACATGTTCCAGAAGGGGGACGGCAAGCGCTCGGCCATGGCCGAGGTGCTGCGGGCGATCTCCCGGCGCCTGCCGGCGCCGGGATCGCTGCTGATCTCGATGGATGGCGATATCCGGCTCGAGCCGGGCACGCTGTCCCGTTCGCTCTCCTTCTTCGCGGCACAGGACGACCTGGGGGCACTGACTACCAACAACCGTGCCGAGGTCACCGGTAACGACGCCACCCGCGAGTGGTATGACCTGCGCTATGCGCAGCGCCACCTGATGATGAGTTCGATGTCGGTATCGCGTCGGCTGCTGGTGCTTACCGGCCGCTACAGCGTGTTCCGCGCCGACCTGGCGACCCAGCCCGACTTCATCGAGCTGATCGAGAGCGACCACGTCGACCACTGGCGCTTCGGCAACTTCAAGTTTCTTTCGGGGGACGACAAGTCGTCCTGGTACTGGCTGCTGAAGAACGGCTGGCGCATGCTCTACATTCCCGACGTCTACGTGACGGGGTTCGAGGAGCTGCCTGATCGGCGGCGTTTCTTTGCCTCGACCACCGACCTGATGCGTCGCTGGTACGGCAACATGCTGCGCACCAGTAACCGCGCCATTGCGCTGGGGCCTCGCCCGATGGGCATGTTCACCTGGTGGAGTCTGGTCGATCAACGACTCTCCATGTGGACGACGCTGGTGGGGCCCACTGTGGTGACCCTGGTATCGCTGTTCATCAGGCCCTCGTTCTTCTTCGCCTATGTGCTGTGGATCCTGATGACCCGCGGCATTGCCACTCTGATCCTTGCCTGGCAGCGCGGGCGCTTCAGCCTGCTGTGGATCCCGCTGATCTATTACAACCAGGTGTGGGGTGCGATGCTGAAGACCTATGTCAGCTTCCGCTTCAACCGTCAGAAGTGGTCGCGCCAGGGCATTTCGGCGGGCGAGCCGGACGATCCAGCAGCGGCCCGCAGGCAACGCCGAATGGGCCACCTGCTGCATGGCTTTGCCTACGGCGTGCTGCTGTTCGTGCTGATCCTGTCGACCGGTGTGATGGCCCCACCCGACCGCACGTCGCTGCATATCGCCCGGGACCAGACCTGGGAGCGCAATCAACAGCCGGAGAGGCTCGACCGCTGGATCGCCGCCGCCATGGCCGACAACAGAACGAGTGAAGCGGTGCAGCTCCCGCCAGGACACTTCCGCTTGGAAGGCGATCTGATCGACACCCTGCAGCAAAGCGCCCGGCCGAGCGACAGGCAGATCCAAGGCAATCGCCGCACCACGCTGGCGATATCGCCCGCCTTGGCGGAACTGATGCAGGGACCCGATGGCGAGCCGATCCAGGATGCCGTGCAGTGCACCGTGGATGCGTCCTGCCAGTTGGCTCTCGATGAACACAACCTGACCCTCGTCAACGTAAGACTCAGGGTCGAGCCCGCCGCCCAAACGGAAGTAGCGGCGACTCAACCCTGACGCAAGGAGCGACCTACGGATGACTGATCATTTTTCCAACGACGACCCCAAGCGACACGAGCCTACCCTCGGTGGGGATCGCGCAAGGAGGCAACCCGATGCTGCCGCCGAGCCGGGCGGCGTCGATCACGACAGCGCACGCTTGACTCGTGGCGACCGCCTGCAGCACGAACGGCGCGACGAGCGCGGCTACATTCGCGTTACCCTGCCCTTTCGCGTCGACCTGGGCGACAGCGATACGGAGCTGAGTGGCAACGACGTCTCCCTGGGCGGCTTTTCCGCCCACAGCCGGCGCGACTACCAACCCGGTGAGCGCATCTCCGCCTCGCTGCTGATGATGGCAGGCGCCACCGAGCTGATCGTCCCACTGAAGGCGGAGTGTTTGCGCACCACGCCCGCTGAGCGCGGCGAGGGTTACGACGTCAGCTTCGAGATTACCGAGATCGAGCCGCAGCACCGCGAGTTGCTGCGCCAGATCATCCGCAGCGCCCTCAGCGGCCGCTCGCCCAATGTCGAAGGATTGATTGGTGGCGAAGACCCGCAGACGCCCCGCAAGCGCCAGGCGTCCAGAGCGCTACCGCCGGCACGGCCGCCCAAGCCCATGGGGCGCTACATCCTGTTGTTTGCCGCCATCGGCGTGCTGGTCCTGGTAGGCGCCGCAACCGCCTACCGCAACTTCATGCTGATCGAGCCCAGCTTCGCCGCCGTGACGGCACCGCGCATCGACATTCGCGCTCCCAGCCCGGGCATTCTCGGCGAACATGAACTGGTGGCCGGCGACCAGGTCGAGCGCGACCAGCTGTTGACCAACGTGATCAATAGCGACCTAGAGTCCGACCTGATCCTTGCCGAGGCGGCGCTGGACTACAACAACCGGCTGCTCGACAACCTGCGCGAGCACATCGAAGGCGGCATGCAGGAAGTCAGTCTGGCCAACTCGGCCCAGCCGGCCAGCGGCGACACCATGACCTTCGAGTCCGTCTCGCCTGAGATCGCGCAGGCACGTATCGACCAGTTCGAAACGGTGCGCGACTACGAGAGCTCGCGTATCGCCGCCCTCGAAGCCCGCATGGCCAGCAACGACATCTACAGCCCCTGCGACTGCCTGGTGGCATGGGCGCTGAGCAGTGCCGACGGGGTCTACATCAACGAAAGCGAACGGATCATGACGCTGATCCGTACCGACGAGGACGACGTGCTGGTCGAGGCGCTGGTCCACATGAACGACATCAGCCGTATCGACCCCGACCAGCAGGCCTACGTTACCCTGGCCAATGCCAACCAGCCCATTCGCGCCCGAGTGCGCAACGTCGCTCTGGACGTCGAGCGCCAACCGCGCGCCGGGTTCCCCAGTTGGGTGCGACAGCAGCAGAACGTAGCCAGCGTGCTGCTGGTACCGGAGGAGCCGCTGCCGGCCGAGAGCGTCGGCCAGCCGGTGGACGTGCGCTTTACCGAAGCCCCGCTGCTGGGTGCCGCCTCGGAGCGAATCTGGCAGGGAGTACGCTCGGTCATCCAGTTCGGCGATGATATCTACCGCGCAGCCATGGAGGACAACGATGAAGTTACCGACGACAGCTAAGGAACGCGGTTCCGTCGGCATGCATTCCAGCCTGCTGCTGGGATGCCTGACCCTGCTACCGGTCGCGGTCGGCCACGCTGACGAGGGCGCAGAGGCCCTCGTCGACATTCCACAGGAGATAGCCTGCTCACAGCGCTACACGGCAATGGAGACGCCGCGGCCACGCCAGGCGGCGAATGCCACGGCTGCGGACGGCCATGCCGCCGTGCGCCAGAACTTTCATACCACGCGCCACTGGGGCACCGACGAGAACGTCGAGCGGCTGGGCGCCGGACAGACCGGCATCGGCGAACCCGGCCTACGCGTACGCTACCCCGCCGGCACCTCATCGCCGGGAGAAGAGCCCCGCGGTGGCGCCGGTTTCTACAGCGATCCGCCTTCTCTGCAGGGGGCCGACCGTGCCTGCCTGAGCTATATGGTCCGCTTTCCTGCCGATTTCGACTTCGTTCGCGGTGGCAAGCTGCCGGGGCTGTATGGCGGTGAAGCCCCCTCGGGCGGGGAAGAGGTCGACGGCGTGAACGGTTTCTCGATGCGCCTGATGTGGCGCGAGGAGGGCGAAGGCGAACTCTACCCCTATGTGGTCGGCTTCGAGGGCGCTTCGATCGGGCGCGGCTTCTGGCATTTTCCCCTTGGCCAGTGGGTGACCGTCGAGCAGGAGGTCGTACTCAACGATCCCGGCCAGGAGAACGGCGTTGCCAGGCTGTGGGTCGACGGTCGCCCGGTGCTGGAGCACCAGAACGTGGTGTTTCGCACCACGCCCGACCTCACCGTCGACGGCCTGATGTTCTCGACCTTCTTCGGTGGCACCGGCGAAGGGTGGCGCACGCCCCGCGATCAATACGTCGACTTTGCCGCGTTCCGTTTCTACACCCCCTGACACCCACGTTCGAGCGCCAATGGAGCGACGCCGATCATGCCCCTTGCCGTAGTAAAAGGACTTATTCGACACCCGCTGCTGCCGTTGCTGCCTGTCGCCCTGCTGGCGATGAGCGGCACCGCGGTAACGGCCGACACCCTCTCGCGAGAGGAGCGCATGGAACTCGACCTCTCCGAGTATCGCGTCAATGACACCGATGCCAGCTACTTCGACGTCGAGGCGCGCAAGGCCCTGCTGAGCGAGACCCGAAACCCGCTGCTGTTGCAGGTCGAGGAAGAAGCGGGGCTGGGAATCAGCTGTCGCCAGAAGCTGAACTACGAGCCGATCACCACTCGTGGCGGCATACCGGGCTTCTATCCCAGCCCCGACGAGTGGGAGCTCGCCACCGAACCGCTGTTCGCCTTCGAAGACAGCGTCTCGGAGTTGGCCGGGGCATTCGTTGCCACCGGCGACACCTTCTATGCCGACTGCCTGGTGAAATATCTGTACGGCTGGGCCAACGCCAAGGCGCTGACCACCTTCCGCTATGACTCGCTGGAACCCCAGGCGTGGTTCGCCTCGGAGTCGATGCTGTTCGCCGCGGCCATGGCCTACTCCGTCGTGCGCCCCTACGTGGAAGGGTTCGAGGAGGAGCGGGCAGAAGTGGAGCGGTGGCTGCACGGGCTCGCCCTGCAGCACTCGGCGATACCCGGGGAACCGGAAGAGAGCTGTTGCAACAACCACTTCTACCGCCGCGCGCTCTACGCCAGCATGGTTGGCGTGCTGGTCGAGGATGACGACTTGTTCCGCTTCGGCGTCAGCGCCATCTATTCCGCGCTGCACGACATGACCGAAAGCGGCGCGCTGCCCCTCGAGGTGGGCCGCGGCCGGCGCGCCATCCACTATCAGAACTACGCCCTCAACTATCTGATCACCAACATGCAGGTGATTCATCGCCAAGGCTACGACATCTTCGATCTGGAATACGAGGGTAGCACCATCCACGAAGCCATCGACTATCTGTTCGTGATTCTGGACGACCCGGCGGCGTTGGAAGACTACGCACCACTCGAGCAGTTCATGGGTTTCCTGCGTGACCCCCAGTACTTCACTTGGATGGATATCTACCTGGCCCACTACGAGCACGAACCGATGGCCGACTTCGTGACCCGAGTACGCCCCACCTACAACCGCAGTGCGGGCGGCTTCATCACCCTCTACTTCATGGCCCCCGATGCTCAGGAGCACATCTACATGGACGAGGAGCGCCGCAGCACCGAAGCGTTCCGCGGCTTGGGGAATTGAAACGGGGCCAACTGCTACACGATACGACGACACATAGAGAGGGGAACACATGGAACGAATAGCGAACAGGACTCGACTCATCCCCTCGCTGCGATTCACCGCAGCGATAACCCTGTCGGCCTGGCTGGCCGGCTGCGCCGTGACGCAGGGGACGCCGGGCGGCGAGCATGCCCAGCCCATACCCGAGGCACATGAAAGCTGGTTCTCTGGTGGCCTTGATACCAACATAGATTCGATGGACTGGGACCAAATCAATCGCGCCCAGGACCTGATCGAAACGGGCCGCTATGACGAGGCCATCGAGCACTTGCAGCCGTTGATAGAACGTTACGTGCCGCCCGCCTATTATGAGATGGCCAAGCTTTACGATCAGGGCCTCGGCGTCGAGCAAGATCCCTCTCAAGCTGCTCGCCTCTACGGTCAAGCGATTGAGCAGCCTTCGTCCATACGCGGCCATGCCTCGTTGAACCTGGGCCGCCTCTACCTCGAAGGCCGAGGCGTGGAGCGTAACGACTTACTCGCCTACTACCTGCTGTGGCAAGCCAAGGAGGCCGATCTCGACCGCAATGCCGAAGTGCTGCTGGCCCGCCTGCTGGCCGAAGGCGGCGAAGGCGTCGAGGCCGACCCCGAGCTGGCCCACCGGCTCTACAGCGAAGCGGCTGAGCGCGGAGAGCCTGAGGCCCTCGAGGCCCTGGCAGAAGCCCATGCCCCCGGCGGCTGGCTGGAAGAGGATCCGGCCCGCTCGATGGACTACGCCCAGCGCTACGCCGACATACTCGAAAGCGAGGCGGCCCAGGGCGAGGTCAACGCCATGTTGCAGCTGGCGTCGTTGCATAGCGAAGACGGACTGCTCGGCGACCAGCCCGATCAGCGTATCCACTGGTTGCAGCAGGCGGCCCAGGCCGGCGATCTCGATGCACTGGCCCGAGCCGGACGCGACCTGACCCGGGACGGGAATCGCCAGCAGGGTCTCGAGCTGCTGGAAGATGCGGCAAGCCAAGGCAGCGTCGATGCCATGACTCATCTCGGCCAGGCGCTGCTCGAGCCCGAAGCCGGCAATCCCGAACCGGTGCGCGCCGAGCGCTGGCTGCGCGAGGCGATCGAGGCCGGCTCGATCGATGCCCGAGTGATCCTGGGACGCGCCCTGGTGGAAGGCCAGGCCGGGCTCAACGACCTGCCCCGCGGCATGGGCCTGCTCGAGCAGGCCGCCGAGCAGGATCATCCGCTGGCGTTGGCACAGCTGGGCTCGCTCTACCTGAACGACGAGCGGATTGCCGGCCAGCCCTACATTGCCGTCGACTATCTCGAACGCAGCCATGAGCTCGGCCACCCCTGGGCCACCGAGCAGCTCGGCGGCGCCCTGCTCGAGGGGCGCGGCACGGCACCGGATCCCACTCGCGCCGAGGAGCTGCTGGAGCAGGCCGCCGAGCGCGGCCAGAGCGGTGCCATGCGCATACTGGGCGCCGCCTATCTCGCCGGCGAGGTGCTGCCGTATGACCCTGTCAGGGGGCGAGAGCTTCTCGAGCACGCCGCCCAGGCCGGCGACACCACAGCGCTGACCCAGCTCGGCGAAGCGTATCTGGATGGCAGCCTGGAAGGCGACCCCCGCGAAGGTATCCGACTGGTGGGTCAGGCCGCCCATGAGGGCGATGCCTATGCCATGGTGGTACTGGGCCGTGCCTATCGCCATGGCGACGGCGTGGAGCGCGATCTCGCCGAGGCCAATCGCTGGCTCACTCGCGCTCAGGAGGCGGGCCATGAGTCCGCCGACGACGCTCTGACCTATGTCCAGCGCGACCTGGGTGCCCAAGGCGATATCCAGGCCCTCGTGGCAGCGGCGGAAGACGGCCACCCCGGTGCCATGGCCGACCTTGGCCGTGCCTTCCTCAACGGTGAAGGCGTCGAACGCGATCAGGGCCGGGCGGAATACTGGTTGGGGCAGGCGCATCAGGCCGGCCATGCCGGCGCCGCCGCAAGCCTCGGCCGCCTGTACATGGATAGGGGTGACGACGCGACAGCCATCGAGTACCTGGAAGCCGCCGTGGCCCGTGGCCACACCGGCGCGCGAGCCAATCTGGGGGAGGCCTACCTGGCCGGCAACCATGTGGAGCAAGACGTCGACCGCGGGCTGGAGCTGCTGCAGCAGGCCGCCGATGCGGGCATGCCGAACGCCGCTTTCGCGTTGGGTGAGGCCTATCAGCACGGCGACGGCGTCGAGCAGAACGCCGAGGAGGCCGAGCGCTGGTATCAGCAGGCCGTCGACGCTGGCGCCGACTATGCAAGCGCCGGCCTGGGCCTCGCCCTGATACGCGGCGACGGCGCCATTGCGCAGGACGTCGAGCGCGGCTACGAGCTATTGCTCGCCGCCGCCGAACAGGGCCATCCCGGCGCTCAGGCCTCCCTCGGCCGTGAGTATCTGCGCGGGGTGAACGTGGACCGTGACCCGGAGCGAGGCGCCGACTACCTCTACGAAGCTGCCAGCCAAGGGCACCACAGTGCCCGCCTGGCCCTGGCCGAGGCCTATCTCACCTCCCGTGGCCTGCAGGCCAACCAGGAGCAGGCTCTGCTGTGGCTGGACAATGTCTTCGAAAGCGAAGGTCAGCTCGCCGTGGAAACGCTGCGCCAGCTGCTCTCCGACGAGGAGGCCATCGCTGCCGCCGGCGACGTGGAAATAGCAGAATGAACCGCTGACTCGTCAGCGAGCCGGCGCATCAGGCTCGCTGGCACTCGCCGCGGCGGCGCTTCGCGTAACGAACGAGGCCGGCGACTTGGCCGGCCTCGAATCGTTACTGCGTATACCGCACTGTCACGGTCAAGCGTCGAAGGGGTTGCGCAGCACGATGGTCTCGTTACGGTCGGGACCGGTCGAGACGATGTCGATGGAGGTACCCACCTTCTCCTCGAGGTAGCTGATGTAGGCGCGTGCATTGGCCGGCAAGTCCTCGATGCGCTTGGCCCCCAGGGTCGACTCGCTCCAGCCCGGCAGGTCCTCGTAGACCGGCTCCACCGCTTCGTAGCCCTCGGAGTCGACAGGGTTCTCCATTACCTCGCCATCCTTGCTGCGATAGCCCACACAGACGCGGATATTCTCCAGACCGTCGAGCACGTCGAGCTTGGTCAGACAGATACCGGAAACGGAGTTGATCTGCACCGCATGGCGCAGGGCCACGGCGTCGAACCAGCCACAGCGGCGCGGGCGCCCGGTGGTGGCGCCGAACTCGTGGCCACGTTCGGCCAGATGGCGGCCGTGCTCGTCGAACAGCTCGGTGGGGAACGGGCCGGAGCCGACTCGCGTAGTGTAGGCCTTGGTGATGCCGAGCACGTAATCGAGATAGAGCGGGCCGACGCCGGAACCGGTAGCGGTGCCGCCGGCGGTGGTATTGGAGCTGGTAACGAAGGGATAGGTGCCGTGGTCGATATCGAGCAGCGAACCCTGAGCCCCTTCGAACAGGATGTTCTCACCGGCGCGACGCAGCTCGTGGACCAGACCCACGGTATCGCAGACCATGGGACGCAGCTCTTCGGCCATCTCCATGGCCTCGTCGAGGATCTGCTGGAAGTCCACGGCTTTCTCGCCGTGATAGTTGACCAGCACGAAGTTGTGGTAGTCGAGCACCTCGCCCAGTTTGGAGGCGAAACGCTCACGATGCAGCATGTCGCCCAGGCGCAGGCCACGACGGGCCACCTTGTCCTCGTAAGCCGGTCCGATGCCACGCCCAGTGGTACCGATCTTGGCCACACCGCGGGCCTTCTCACGCGCCAGGTCGAGGCGCACGTGGTAGGGCAGGATCAGCGGGCACGCCGGCGAGAGACGCAGCCGCTCGCGCACCGGCACGCCCTTGGCCTCGAGTTCGCGAATCTCCTTGATCAGCGCCTCGGGAGAGAGCACCACGCCGTTGCCGATGACGCAGGTCTTGTCCTGGCGCAGGATACCGGAGGGAATCAGGTGCAGAACGGTCTTCTCGCCGTCGATGACCAGCGTGTGGCCGGCGTTGTGTCCGCCCTGGAAACGGACCACCGCCGCTGCGGATTCGGTCAGCAGATCGACCACCTTGCCCTTGCCTTCATCACCCCACTGGGTGCCCAGCACGACTACATTCTTGCCCATTGTGTCTCGTCTCTCGTGTCAGCGCCGCGTAAGTGCGCGTCGATGATCCGGCCCGCGGGCCGCGCTCGTGATCCGGCCCGCATGCCGGTGTCGTCCAAATCTGGCCTCGGCCACCGCGCCCAGGCCTAGAGTGCCTCCGTCTGCCAGCGCCCGTCGACCAGGCTCAGACGGCGGCTGCAGCGATGCACCTCGGGAGATGTCGTCTGCCCCGGCAGTGCCTGTACAACCCGCTGCCCGCCGTCGCGCAGCGCGGCAATCGCCTCGCTCAGCCCCTCTCCGGAGGCCGGCGCCCAGATGCCGTCGCAGGCCGGCTCGCTCTGCACCAGGGTAGCGAGCAGCTTGAGATCCATCGAGAAGCCGGTGGCGGGTCGGGCACGGCCGAAGGCGCGACCCGTATCGTCGTAACGCCCGCCTTTGGCCAGGGCCTGTCCGTAACCCGGCACGAAGGCCGCAAACATCATGCCGGTGTGATACTGATAGCCACGCAGCTCGGCCAGGTCGAAGTATATCTCGACCTCGGGATGCTCCTCGATCACGCCCTGATGCAGCGCACGCAGCTGAGCCAGCGCTTCGGCCACCGCCGCAGGGGCGCCGGCGAATGCCTCACGCGCGGCCTCCAGCACTTCGGCACCGCCATGCAGCCGCCCCAGCGCACGGAACATCTCTGCCAGCGCCGGGTCGGGTACGCTGACCTCGACCTGCTCGGCCAGGGCACCGGGCGACTTGAGTTCCAGCGCTTCGAACAACGCCCGCTCGCGGTCGTGATCCAGTGCTGCTGCCTGTACCAGGCTACGATAGATGCCGATGTGGCCCAGCGCCAAGTGCAGCTCGGCGGCCCCGGCCGCCTTGAGGCTCTGCAGCGCCAGGCGCAGGATCTCGAGGTCGGCTTCCAGGCCTGCGTGGCCGAACAACTCGACGCCGACCTGCACCGGGCTGCGTCCACCCTGATACTGGTCGGCCTTGGCACGCAGCACGTTGGTGCAGTAGCACAAACGCGCCGGCCCCTGGTGGCGCATGGAGTGCGCATCCATGCGCGCCACTTGGGGCGTCACGTCGGCGCTCACGCCCATTAGGCGGCCGGTGAGCTGATCGGTCAGCTTGAAGGTCTGCAGGTCCAGGTCGGTACCGGTACCGGTCAACAGTGAGTCGAGAAACTCCACCGGCGGCGGCATGACCTGGTCGTATCCCCAGCGGTAATAGAGATCGAGCAGCGTGCGGCGCAGCTCCTCCATGCGGCTCGCCTGGGGCGGCAGCACCTCATCCATGCCGTCGGGCAGCAGCCAGCGGTCAGCGATGGTCATATGGTCAATCCTGCAAGACGATTGGGCGGGGCGAAAAGGGTTCCGAAGGTAAAAAAGGCCCACAAAAAAACCGGGCCACGCCCGGTTCAAGGATTCTATCACGTTTGACGCCAGGTTGAACCCCGCCATGCGGGGGCAACGAGCGTCGGCCGGCCCGCGGCCGGCCGACGCTGCGGGTCACTCGTCGTTCTGGATCGCCGGGCTGCGCAGGTAGCGGAAGAAGTCGCTGGTCGGATCGAGTACCAGCATGTCCCGCTCGCCGTCGAAGCTCTCGCGGTAGGCATTGATGCTGCGCCAGAAGGTGAAGAATTCCTGGTTCTGGCCATAAGCCTCCGAGAAGATCGCTGCCGCTTCGGCATCGCCCTCACCGCGCAGGGTCTCGGCCCGCTCGGTGGCCTGGGCCAGCAGTACCTGGCGACGACGGTCGGCGTTGGCGCGAATCCGCTCGGCCTCTTCCTGACCCTGGGCACGCCACTCGCGCGCTTCCCGCTCACGCTCGGAGCGCATACGGTCGAAGACCGCAGCGGAGACGTCCTCGGGCAGGTCGATACGCTTGACGCGAATGTCGAGGATCGACACCCCCAGCTCCTCACGCATCAGCGCGTCGAGCTCCTGGGTCGGCCGGATCATCAGGTCGTCGCGACGCTCGGCGATGATCTGCTGCAGATCCAGACGACCGAACTCGTTACGCAGGCTCTCGTCGACCCGCGGCTGAATCAGGCGGATCGCCATCATCTCGTCGCCGGCGGTAGCCTCGTAGTAACGGGTGGGGTTGACCACCTGCCACTTGACGTAGGAGTCCACGATCACAGCCTTCTGCTCAAGCGTCAGGTAGCGGCTGGTATCGGTATCCAGCGTCAGCACACGGGTATCGAACTTGCGAACCGTCTGGGTGATCGGCACCTTGAAGTGCAGCCCGGGCTGGATGTTCTCTTCGATGACCTCACCGAAGCGCAGCTTGACGGCACGCTCGGTCTCGTCGACCACGTAGAGACTGTTGCTGGCCAGCCAGGCCACGGCAGCGAGGCCACCCACGATGATCAAGGAACGGTTGTTCACCATTTAGCGGCCCTCCCTGCGGATACCACCGGTATTGCCACCCTGCGCCGAGCTGGTCGTACGCAGGCGCTCGAGCACACGCGGGTCGAGTTCGCCGCTTTCGCCGCGAGCCGCCTCACCGTTGCCTTCGCCACCGCCAGTCTGGCCACCGGGGCGCTGGTCGAGCGGCAGGTACATCAGCGGTGCGTCGTCGCGCACGTCGATCAGCACCTTCGGTGTGCGAGCGAAGACGTCGGCCATGGCGTCGATGTAGAGACGCTCACGCATGATCTCCGGTGCGTTGCGGTACTGAGCCAGCAGCGCGTTGAAGCGGTTGACCTGACCCTGGGCTTCAGCCACCACCGACTCGCGGTAACCCTGGCCCTGCTCGACCAGACGCTGCGCCTGACCCTGAGCGGCCGGGATGATGGCGTTGGCGTAGGCCATGCCTTCGTTGATGGTCCGCTGACGATCCTCACGGGCCCGGATCACGTCGTCGAAGGCATCGATGACGGGTGCCGGCGCGGAGGTCGACTCGATGTTGATGGTCTGCAGGCGGATACCGGTACCGTAGCTGTCCAGGTAGGTCTGCAGGCGGCTCGCCACCGAGCTGCCGAGGATCTCACGACCGGAGGTCAGAATCTCGATCATGTCGGTGCCACCAACCACGTGACGCAGCGCGCTGTCCAGAGCGTTCTCGATGGAGAGCTCCGGGTTGCGCACGTTGAGCACGAAGTCGCGCGGGTTGTTGACCTGATACTGCGCCGAGATCTCGACCTCGACGATGTTCTCGTCACGGGTCAGCATCGACTGAGTCTGGGTCAGCGAGCGTACGCGGGTCACGTTGACCATGCGCACGTCGTCGATCAGCGGCGGATTCCAGTGCAGGCCGGGGCCGACGACAGTCTGGAACTCACCGAAGCGCAGGACCACACCGCGCTCGGCCTGATCGACCAGATAGAAACCCATCGCCCCCCAGATGCCCAGGGCGATGATCAGCAGCAGTCCTGGCAGCGCAAAGGTGTTGCGGGGCCGACCGCCGCCCTTGCCACCGCCGCCCTTGCCGCCGCGACCGCCAAGCATGCCGTTGAGCTTGTCCTGAAATTTCTTCAGGGCCTCGTCAAGGTCGGGTGGGCCCTGGTTGCCGCCACGGTTGCCACCGCCGCCCCCACTGCCGTTACCGCCACTGCCGCCACCGCGTCGGCCCCCACCGCTCCAGGGGTCATGCTGGTTGCCGCCACCCGGCTCATTCCAAGCCATACGTCGTCTCCACTCTGCGTTGCCTCTCTGTCGGCGCTTCGCTCAGCCGCACGGAGAAGCCGGTTGCCATCCTGTAGGGCGCCGGTAGGTTCCGCCGCCGTTATTTCTAGGGGAAGTCGATCCAGTCGATCAGGACACCGCAGTCGTCACGCATCCCATACTGGCCGCTCGTGCAGCTCGGACGGAAGATAGTCTTCCGCCCGCTCTCCCAGGCGAGCCATCAACTGCAGGAAATCACGGCGAGGCAGGCGCACGTCGAGCCGCACCTTGCCGCCTTCCTCGTAATGTTCTTCTTGTACGGCACCAAGCTCATGCATGCCTGCGCGCAGACGGCCCTGCTGCGGCGACAGCTGCATGCTGAACTCGATCACGTTATCCGCCAGACGCTCCGACAGCGCCTGGCCCAACAGCTCGAGCCCCCGCCCATCGCGGGCCGAGAGCCACACCACTTCGGGCCGACCCTGCCCGTCGCGCTCGATTCGCGGCGCACTGTCGAGCAGGTCGATCTTGTTCATCACCTTGAGCATCGGCACTTCCAGCGCACCGATCTCGTCGAGCACCTTCTCGACCTGCTCCACGTTGAGTTCGCGATCGGGATCGGCGGCATCGATCACGTGGACCAGCAGTGATGCTTCCGTTGCCTCCTGCAGGGTGGCCTGGAAGGCCTCCACCAGCTTGTGCGGAAGATGACGAATGAAACCTACCGTATCCGCCAATACCACCGGGCCGACGTCACCGACCTCCAGCCGCCGCAGGGTCGGGTCGAGCGTTGCGAACAGCTGGTCCGCCGCGTAGACCTTCGCCTCGGTCAGCGCATTGAACAGCGTCGACTTGCCGGCGTTGGTATAACCGACCAGCGACACGCTGGGAATTTCGGCTCGCTCACGGGCACGACGATTCTGGCTGCGCTGGCTGCGCACCTTGTCGAGCCGCTTGTGAATTGCCTTGATGCGCGCCCGCAGCAGGCGGCGGTCGGTCTCCAACTGGGTCTCGCCGGGCCCGCGCAGGCCGATACCGCCCTTCTGACGCTCCAGGTGGGTCCAGCCTCGCACGAGGCGGGTGGACATGTACTCCAGTTGCGCCAGTTCGACCTGCAGCTTGCCCTCGTGGGTGCGCGCGCGCTGAGCGAAGATGTCGAGTATCAGCCCGGTTCGGTCCAGCACCCGGCACTTGAGCTCCCGCTCCAGGTTGCGCTCCTGGGAGGGGCTCAAGCCGTGGTTGAAGATGACCAGCTCGGCACCGTGCACCTGCAGCGCCTCGCGCAGCTCCTCTAACTTACCGCTCCCGATGAAGGTACGCGAATCGGGGCGATGCCGGCTCCCGGTAAGCAACATGGCCGGGGCGGCTCCGGCGGAACGGACCAGCTCCAGGAACTCACCCGGATCCTCGCGCTCGCGATCGTCGTGAAAGTCCACATGAACCAATACTGCCGTTTCGCCGGCGTCGGGTCGTTCAAAAAACAATCAATACCTCACACGTTGCTGTCCGGCTGGGCCGCGGGATCCTGCGGCGGCAGCCGCACATTGCGCGAAGGTACCACGGTTGAGATGGCGTGTTTGTAGACCATCTGACTGACCGTGTTGCGCAGCAGAATCACGAACTGATCGAACGACTCGATCTGTCCCTGCAGCTTGATGCCGTTGACCAGGAAAATCGAAACCGGAATGCGCTCCTTGCGCAGGATGTTCAGGTATGGGTCTTGAAGGGATTGCCCTTTGGACATTTTACCTCTCCCTAAAACGTTCTCTTGAGGGGTGAAAGTTGTGTTCTTGGGTTGTCTGTCTCACGACATGACACCATGCCGGCTCGGCCTGGTCCCCCGGCCACTCGAAGCCATCATCTTACGCTAAGAGCCCGATTCACGCACGAATTTCAGGACTTGCTCCAGCGCCGACCGGTTCTGACTATCGACCCAGTGTAGCGCCGGCCAGCTGCGTAGCCAGGTCAATTGACGCTTGGCCAGCTGCCGGGTCGCCACGATGGTGCGGTAGCGCAGCTGCTCGACGTCACCCTGCCCGTCGAGGTATTCCCACACTTGACGATAGCCCACGCTCTTCATGGAGGGCAGGCCCGGGTGCAGGTCGCCGCGCGTACGCAGCGCCTCGACTTCTGCGACGAGACCGGCATCCAGCATGACCTCGAAACGCGCAGCTATTCGCTCGTGCAGCACGCGACGATCGAAAGGCGTGAAACCTATCGACAGCACTTCCCATGGGAAGGTTTCAGGACGTTGTCGACGCCACAGTTCGGTGAGGGTCGTACCGCTGGCGCGATAGACCTCCAGTGCCCGCATCAATCGCTGTGGATCGTTGGGGTGAATGCGCCGGGCTGCCTCGGGATCGACACGTGCCAGCTCCTCATGCAGATCCGCCAGGCCGCGCCGTTCGGCCTCTCTGGCCAGTTCGGCGCGAATGGCCGGATCGGCTGCCGGCAGGTTGGCCACCCCTTCGAGCAGCCGCTTGGCATACATCATGGTGCCGCCCACCAGCAGCGGGATACGTCCGGCTGCGGTAATTCGTCGCATCTCGCTACGCGCATCCTCGCGAAAATCCGCTGCCGAATAGGGCTCGGCCGGATCGCGAATATCGATTAGTCGATGCGGTGCGCGCGCCAGCTCCTGGGGCGAGGGTTTGGCGCTGCCGATATCCATGTCGCGGTAGACCATGGCCGAATCCATGCTGATCAGCTCGCAATCGAGCCGTTCGTGCAGCTCGATGGCCAGATCGGTCTTGCCGGCGGCGGTGGGACCCATCAGCAGAATGGCGAGAGGACGACGTTGCGACATCGGTAAGCGCTTCCTTACTACTGGCCGCGCAGGAACAGGCGGTCGAGCTGCTTGAGCGACATCTCGGTCCAGGTGGGGCGACCGTGGTTGCACTGGCCACTGCGCTCGGTGCGCTCCATGTCGCGCAGCAGCGCATTCATCTCGGCCACGCTCAGGCGCCGGTTGGCGCGCACGCTGCCATGGCAGGCCATGGTGGCCAGCAGCTCGTTGATACTGGCCTCCAGGCGATCGGAGCGACCGTAACGCTCCAGATCTCCCAGCATGTCGCGAATGAGGGGTTCGACGTCGGCATCGGCCAGCAGCGCCGGCACCTGGCGTACCAGCAGCGTCTCGGGGCCGGCCACGTCGAGTTCGACGCCCAGACGAGCAAACGCCTCGCGCTCGGCCTCGGCGGTGGCCACCTCCGCATGGCTCGCCGCCAGCGAGACCGGCACCAGCAGCGGCTGCGTCTGCAGCTCGCCGCCGTGGACCTGAGCCTTCATGCGCTCGTAGACGATGCGCTCATGGGCCGCGTGCATGTCGACGATGATCATGCCCTGGGCGGTCTGGGAAAGGATGTAGATGCCATGCAGCTGCGCGATGGCGAAGCCCAACGGAGGTATACCGCTGCCCTCTTCCACTACGGGCAGAGCCGGTGTCTGGCCCACACCAACGGCCTCCCGTACCGGCGGCGATGCCACGGCGGCATCCACCCCGGCCTCGGCCGGCTGCGGCGTCAGCAGGTGCTCCTCGTGCTCGGGGTGCAGCGCGCGATAGCCGTTCATGAAAGCGCGTACACGATCGGCCGTGACCCGCTCCGGCGACTCGCCCGTGGCATGCAGCGCCATGGGCTGCTGCTGCCAGCGCGGCGCGGGCTCGCGCACCTCAGCGGCATCGTCCTGCTCGGCTACAGCGTCATCGCCGTGGGCCTCGCGTTCCGCCGGGCGCGCCTCGGCCAGCGCCCGGTGCAGGCTAGAGAAGAGGAAGTCGTGCACCAGGCGGCCGTCGCGGAAACGCACCTCGTGCTTGGTAGGGTGAACGTTGACGTCCACCACCGTGGGGTCGACCTCGAGATAGAGCACGAACACCGGGTGCCGGCCGTGGAACAGCACATCGCGATAGGCCTGACGAATGGCGTGGGCCACCAACCGGTCGCGCACCACGCGCCCATTGACGAAGAAATACTGCTGGTCGGCTTGGGCGCGGGAGTGGGTAGGCAAGCCGACCCAACCCCACAGCCGCAGCCCGCCGGCGGCCAGATCCAGGTGCAGGGCGTTGTCGAGAAAACTCTTGCCCAGCAGCGCGGCGATGCGGCGCTCGCGGCGGGTCGGGTCATCGCCAGCCGGCAACTGGTGCACGGTCTTCTGGTTGTGACGCAGCACCCAGGTGATGTCGTAGCGCGACAGCGCTAGACGGCGAAAGGCCTCTTCCACGTGGCCATATTCGGTCTTCTCGGTGCGCAGGAACTTGCGCCGCGCCGGGGTATTGAAGAACAGGTCGCGCACCGTGACCGAGGTGCCGCGAGGATGCGGTGCCGGAGTGACGCGAGGCTCCATCTGACGCCCCTCAGCCACCACGCGCCAGCCGCCGCGCGGGTCATCCTCGACGTTGGCAACGAGCTCGAGGCGCGACACCGAACTGATCGACGCCAACGCCTCACCGCGAAAGCCGAGGCTGGCCACGCCTTCCAGGTCCTCAAGCGAGGCGATCTTGCTGGTGGCATGCCGCGACAGCGCCAGCGGCAGGTCCTCTTCGGCAATGCCGCTGCCGTCGTCGCGTACCCGGATCAGCCGGGCGCCGCCGGCCTCCAGCTCCACCTCGATTCGGCGGCTGCCGGCATCGATTGCGTTCTCGACCAGTTCCTTGACCACCGAGGCGGGACGTTCCACCACCTCGCCAGCAGCGATCTGGTTGGCCAGCCGGGGGTCGAGAACGCGGATACGCCGGGTAGCGTCGATCACCGTCATGAGCGAGGAATCCTCAACACCTGGCCGACGCGAATCACGTCACCGTTGATGTCGTTGGCCTGCTTGAGCTGCGCCACCGGCACCCCGTGACGAGCTGCGATCTGCGACAGGGTATCGCCGGGCTGGATGCGATACTCGTTACTGGAAGGCGTGCGTCGATTGTCGCGCTGCCAGGCGAGCAGGCTGGCCGGTGGCGGGTTGCTGCGGAAGTGCGCCTCGATGCCGGCGAAGATCGATTCGGCCAGCCGCTGCTGGTGCCCCGAGTCCCGCAGCCGGCGCTCCTCGTCGGGGTTTGAGATGAAGCCCGTCTCGATCAGCAGTGACGGGATATCCGGCGACTTCAATACCATGAAGCCGGCTTGTTCCACGCGTGAACGATGCAGACGGTTGACCCGGCCCAACTGGTCGAGCACCTGGCCGCCTATGGACAACGAGTCATTGAGGGTGGCGGTCATGGTCAGGTCGAGCAGCACACCGCGCAGCACCTCGTCCTTGTCGTTGAGCGAGAGATTGCCGTCGACACCGCCGATCAGGTCGGCTCGGTTCTCGCTGGCGGCCAGCCACTGGGCCGTCTCCGAAGTGGCACCGCTCTGCGACAGCGCGTAAACCGAGCTGCCGCTGGGTCGCGGGCTGTTGAAGGCGTCGGCGTGAATCGAGACGAAGAAATCGGCCTTCTGTTCGCGGGCGATGCGCGTGCGCTGGCGCAGCCCGACGTAATAATCGCCGTCGCGAATCATCACGGCGCGGAAGCCTTCAGCACCATCGACCAATCGCTGCAGGCGGCGGCTGATCTCCATCACCACGTCCTTCTCGCGGGTGCCGCCGGGGCCGATGGCACCGGGGTCCTCGCCGCCATGGCCAGGGTCGATGGCGATGATGATGTCACGCCTCGGATGCGGTGCTGCCGGCTGTTGCGCCACGACTTCGGGGTCGATGCGCGGCGTTTCGCTGGCCGCTTCGCCGCGATGCCGGTTGGCCGCCATCTCCTGCTCGCGGATCATCGCCTCGATCGGATCAATGGGGTTTTCCACCGCGCTTTCACCCGGGTACTCCATGTCCACCACCAGACGATGCCCGTACTGATCGTTGGGCGGCAGGGTGAAGTGACGCGGTTCCACTTCGCGGGAGAGTTCCAGTACCACTCGCAGGCCGCTGCCGTCGCGCACGCCGCTTCGCACGGCAGTGATGGCGCTGCCTTGCAGGTCGAGCGAGGCGAGGTCGGTATCGAGCCGGCTCTGCTCGAGATCGATCACCAGCCGTCGCGGGTTGTCCAGGGTGAAGACGCTGGCCTCGGCCTGACCGGATAGATCGAATACCAGGCGCGCATGGTCCGGCGCCGCCCACAGACGAATATTGTCGACCTGAGCCGCCTGTGCGGGCATGGCAAAGCACAACGACATCAACAGGAGCAAGCCGAGTGCACCGCGCAACATGGCGCGTAGCAGCCCATCTTGGCTCATCGGCGAGGGTCGGGTGAACATCACGGCGTATCTCGCTCTTCAGCGCTGATCAGTTCGGCCAACGCCGCCTCCTGTCGCAGCACGTCGAGCGCTGCCCGGCCATGTGCGGTATGTGCTTCGAGTACTGCCTGGCGTCCGGCGCCGTGCAGCGACAGGGTCACGTTGACATCCGGCAACGGCAACCAGCCGCGGCCTCGGCTCGGCCACTCGACGACGCACAGAGCCTCTTCGGCGAACAGATCACGCCCACCGATGAACTCGAGCTCCTCGGGATCGCCCAGACGATAGAGATCGAAATGGTAAAGGCGGCCGCTTGCCAATTCATAGGGTTCGACCAGCGTATAGGTGGGGCTCTTGACCGCTCCGGTATAGCCATAGGCACGCAGGATGCCGCGGGTCAGCGTAGTCTTGCCCGCTCCCAACTCACCTTCGAGATAGATGCGGCCGCGCCCCTGCAGGGCCCTACCCAAGCATTGCCCGAAGACGACCTGACGGTCTTCGTCCACGAGTCTTATGCGCATCAACGGCCCCCTGACAACGAATGAAGCCCCGGCTCGAAATCGGGGTTGACGATAACTCGGGCATAGGATGCCAGATCGGCCGCCAGCAGGCCACGTTCCCCCGCGTCGCGTACGGCCATGTCGGCGGCCAGGGCATGTGTCATGACCCCGACTCTGGCAGCCGCTTCGAGAGGCAACCCCTGAGCCAGCAGCGCGCCGAGCACGCCGGAGAGAACGTCGCCCATCCCCCCCGACGCCATGCCGGGATTGCCGTAGGGGCAGACCGCCAGGCCGGCGGGCCCCGCCACCAGGCTGCCAGCCCCCTTGAGTACGACCACGCCACCGTAACGCCGCTGCAGCTCGCGCGCCGCCGCGGGACGGTCGGCCTCCACCTCCGCCGCACGACATCCCAGCAGCCGCCCCGCCTCTCCCGGATGCGGGGTCAGGATCCAATCGTCACGCCGCTGACCGGTGAAGTGAGAGGCCAGCAGATTGAGCCCATCGGCATCCACCACCAGCGGACGTGAAGCAACCAACGCCGCCTGCAGCATGCCCTGCCCCCAGGCCCCCTGCCCCAGGCCCGGCCCCACCACCAGCACGTCGGCCTGCTCCGGCAGCTGGCCAAGCTCGGCGGCACCGCGCAGGCCATGCACCATCACCTCGGGACGATAGGTCAGGCAGGCCGTGACATGCGCCGGCGCCGTGGCCAGGCTTATCTTGCCGGCGCCCAGTCGCGCCGCCGCCTCGCTGGCAAGCAACGCCGCACCGCCAAAGCCCGGGGCACCGCCCAGCACCAGCACATGGCCCATGACGCCCTTGTAGGCATCGCGGGCTCGCGACGGCAGCCACGCCTTGATCAGCTCCTGATCGAGCAGCTCCGCCTCCGGCAGCAGGTCGGCATATTGGCGGGCATCGACGCCCAGGGAGCGAAAGTGGACCTCACCGACCAACGCAGGGGCGCGTCCGGTATGCAGGCCGACTTTGTCGCCGATGAAGGTGACGGTGCGGCTGGCCCGTACGGCCACACCGAGCTCCGCCCCAGTGTCGGCGGCAAGGCCACTGGGTATGTCGATGGCCAGCACCGGAAGCCCGCTGGCGTTGATCGCCTCGATGGCCTCGCGGAAAGCACCGCGCACCTCGCCGCTGAGCCCGGTGCCGAGCAGCGCATCGACGATCACTTCACCGTCGAAGGCGATACCCTGCCGCCAAGGCTCGCAGCCGACGCCGGCTGCCGTGGCCATCTCCGCGGCCCGTGCGGCATCGCCCTCGAGCTCCTCGAGGGGCTTTACGGCGATACGCTGCACCGCCACGCCTGCCACTGCCGCCAGCGCAGCCAGCACATGGCCATCGCCGCCATTGTTGCCGCCACCGCACAGCACGCTGAGACGCTTGATGCCGGGCCAGCGCGCCCTGAGGCTCTGCCAGGCGGCGGTGGCGGCGCGCTGCATCAGGGCGAAGCCCTCGATGCCCCCCGCGATGGTGCGCCGGTCGAGCTCACGCACCTGTTCGGCACGATACAACGGGCGCAGCGCGACCTGCGGTTCGCTTGAATGATTCCCGGACATCCCGTGTCTCCCTGCCGGCATTGCTTTATCATGGGAGTGTAAGCGCCGTGGCGCTTTCGCCAATCCCCCCGCTTCATTTTTGCCCGGTTTTTTCTCGATCATGACCCTTCCCGCGATCCTGGAAGACAGCGCGCTGGACCAGTTGGCCACCACCATCAAGACCTGGGGACGGGAACTTGGTTTCCAGCAGGTGGGCATCGCCGACGTCGACCTCTCCGAGGACGAACGTCATCTGCAGCGCTGGCTGGATGCCGGCTACCACGGCGAAATGGGCTTCATGGCCAAGCACGGCACCAAGCGCACCCGGCCCGAGGAACTGGTTCCCGGCACGCTGCGGGTGATCAGCGTGCGCCTGGACTACCTGCCGGCCGAGGTCGAGAGCGCCAAGGTGCTGGGGCAGCCGCAGACGGCCTATGTGTCGCGCTACGCGGTGGGCCGCGACTACCACAAGCTGATGCGCAAGCGCCTGGCCACCCTGGCCAAGTGGATCGAGGACGAGATCGGCCCTTTCGGCTACCGCGCCTTCGTCGACTCGGCGCCGGTGATGGAGCGCGCCCTGGCACGCAAGGCCGGGCTCGGCTGGGTGGGCAAGAACGCCATGCTGCTCAATCCCCGGGCCGGCTCGCTGTTCTTTCTTGGCGAGCTCTACGTCGACCTGCCACTAACCGTCGACCCGCCCTTCGACAGCGAGCACTGCGGCAGCTGCAGCGCCTGCCGCACGGCCTGTCCTACCGGCGCCATCGTCGAGGACAAGGTGGTCGACTCCCGCGCCTGCATCTCCTATCTCACCATCGAGCTGTTCGGCGCCATCCCCGAACGCTATCGCGAAGCCATGGGCAACCGCGTGTTCGGCTGCGACGACTGTCAGCTGGTCTGCCCCTTCACCCGCTTCACCCGGGCAACGCAAGAAGAGGACTTCGCCCCGCGCCACGACCTGGATCGCGCCAGCCTGGTATCGCTGTTCGCCTGGGGCGAGGAGGAGTTCCTCGACAAGACCGCCGGTAGCCCGATCCGCCGCATCGGCTACGAGCGCTGGCTACGCAATCTGGCGGTGGGGCTGGGCAACGCTCCCTGGAGCGAGAGCGTGGAGGCGGCACTGCGCGCCCGCCTCGCCTACCCCTCCGACCTGGTGCGCGAGCACGTTCGCTGGGCGTTGGAGCAACAGCGGGAGAAGCGTGACCGACTGATAGCAAGCGCCTGACCGTGGTGGGCCGCGCTTTACCGGCGACAGTCCTTCGATACGGCCGCGGCTTTACCGGCGACAGCCCTGCGAGGAGGCGCTGTAAACCCATCCCTGGGCGCTATATTTGCCCTGCTTCGCTCTCGCATCCTGCTCCGCTTGCAGGACCGGGGCTGGCCATCCATGGCCAGCCCGTTCGGCGGAATCCGCCTCACCCATGGCAAATAACCTCCTCTTCGAGCTGTCCCCGGCGCCGCTCACCCTTGGTGGTGCCAGCCTGGGGCGCTCCTACTCCTCTTCGTCGCGCTCGCTGCCGGCCAGGCGCAAAAAGGTATTGCGGTAGTGCGCCAGCTCCGCCAGCGATTCGCGGATGTCGTCCAGCGCCTGGTGAGTGTTGCGCTTGCTGAAGCCGGCCAGCGCCCCCGGGTTCCAGCGCTTGGCCAGTTCCTTGAGGGTGGAGACGTCCAGGTTGCGGTAGTGGAAAAAGCCCAGCAGCTCGGGCATCTCGCGTTCGAGGAAGCGCCGGTCCTGGTGCACGCTATTGCCGCACATGGGCGAGGAACCCGGGGCGACGTAAGCCTTGAGGAATTCCAGGGTCTGCCGCTCGGCCTCGGCAGTATCGATACGACTCTGCTTCACTCGCTCGACCAGGCCCGATTCGCCGTGAGTCTTCTGGTTCCAGTCATCCATCGCCGCGAGCAGGCTGTCGGGCTGGTGCACCGCGATCACGGGCCCCTCGGCCACCAGGTTGAGTTCGTTGTCGGTAATCAGGGTGGCCACCTCGATGATACGCTCGCGCTCGGGGTCGAGTCCGGTCATCTCGAGGTCGATCCACACCAGCAGGTCCTCGCGTGGTGCGGCAGTGTTGGGCATCGGTCAGGCTCCAGAGTTGAAGGGCGCGGCAGGACAGGCCGGACCACGCTGGGTACAATGACGCTATTGTAACGATCTTCGGGCGCCCATGAGCAAACGCAAGTTGAGCCGTCAGCAGCGCTGGCGAATCGAGAAGGTACAGGCCGAGCGAGCCAAGCGCGCCGAGCAGCGCGACGTCAAGGACTCGCAGAAGCTCGCCGCCGGCGAATACGGCTCCGAGCGCCCCGGGCGCGTCATTGCCCATTTCGGGCGCACCCTCGACGTGCAGGAGGACGGCGACGGGCCGACGGTGCGCTGCCACCTGCGCGCCAATCTCGAGGGGCTGGTGACCGGCGACCGGGTCATCTGGCGCGCCGCCGAGGACGCCGAAGGCAATATCACCGAGGGCGTGGTGGTGGCGCGCAGCGAGCGCCAGAACGTGCTGGAACGCCCCGACGCTCGCGGCCAGCTCAAGCCGGTGGCGGCCAACATCGACCAGATCCTGATCGTCTTCGCTGCAGAGCCGGCGCCGCACCCCAACCTGATCGACCGCTACCTGGTGGCCGCCGAGGCCACCGGCATCGCCCCGGTACTGGTACTCAACAAGATCGACCTGCTGCCCGAGGACGGCGGCGAGCTGCGCGCCCTGCTGACCCGCTACGAGGCGCTCGGCTACCCGGTGGTATCCACCACCACGGCCCGCGCCGAGGGGCTCGATGCGCTGCATGCGCGCCTGGCCGAGCGCACCTCGGTCTTCGTCGGCCAGAGCGGCGTGGGCAAGTCGTCGCTGATCGACCGGCTGCTGCCCGGCGAGTCGCTGCGTATCGGTGCACTGTCGAAGGATTCGCGCAAGGGCACCCACACCACCACCACCGCCCGCCTCTACCGGCTGCCGACGGCCGACGACGCCGAGCTGATCGACTCGCCCGGCATTCGCGAATTCGGCCTCGTGCATCTGAACGAACAGCAGGTGGCCGAGGGCTTCATCGAGTTTCGCGACCTGCTCGGTCACTGCCGCTTTCGCGACTGTCGCCACCGCCTTGAGCCGGGCTGCGCCCTGCTCGAGGCCGTTGAGCGCGGCGACATTCACCCCGAGCGTTTTGCCAGCTACCGTCATATCGTCGATAGTCTGAGCGAGACCTGATTCGGCCGCATCGCGACAACGAGATGCATCGCGACAACGAGATAAGGAGAGCGCCATGAGTTCCGAAGAGAATCTGCTACCGCTGATCATCGAACCCGAGCAGCTCGCCGAGCATCTGGACGACCCCCAACTGTTGATCGTCGACGTGCCGCTGAGGTCGGAGAGCCATGAGGAGGGCCACGTGCCCGGCGCCGTGTTCCTCGATTTCCGCCGCCTGATGCGCGGCGAGGGCGAAGTACCCAACGAGGTGCCGAGCCCCGAGGCGCTGTCCCGGCTGTTCTCGTCACTGGGCCTGACCCGCGACACTCACGTGGTGGCCTACGACGACGAGGGCGGCGGCTGGGCCGGGCGCCTGCTGTGGACCCTGGAGCTGATCGGACATAACCGCTACTCCTACCTCAATGGCGGCATCCACGCCTGGCGCCAGGCCGGTCAACCCGTGTCCCATGAGCCGAGCGCACCAACACCCAGCGAGTACGAGGCCGAATTCCTGCATCCGCAGGTCGCCATCGACCGGCTGGAGCTGCAGGAGCGGCTGGGCGAAAAGGGCTTTGCGGTATGGGACGCCCGTTCGCCGGCGGAGTATCGCGGCGAAAAGGGCGAGAACAGGCAGCTCGGGCACATTCCCGGCGCGGTCAACATGGAGTGGACCGAGGCCATGGACAAGGAGCGTGCGCTGCGCATTCGCGACTACGCCGAGCTGATCACCGAACTCGAGGCGCTGGGGCTCACCCCGGATATGGAAGTGGTCACTCACTGCCAGAGCCATCACCGCAGCGGCTTCACCTGGCTGGTGGGCAAGGCGCTGGGCTTCGAGAAGATACGCGGCTACGCCGGCTCCTGGAAGGAGTGGGGCAACCGCGACGATACGCCGATAGAGAAGTAAACTACGCCCTCATCGCTGGGCGGTCATGCGAGGCGATTCGCGACAATCGAGAACGAAACCCTGGCCTTCGGGAGCCGGGTGACGCGCCGGGCAGGATCAAGGTCCCTCTTGCCTGCCTTAAATCGACATCCCTATCGATTTGCGCTACCCGGCTCCCTCAGGCCAGCGTCCTCGATAAGGTCGCGTCACTGCCTCACAGACCGCGCAAAATTTGCCTGCATGGAATGGACTTACCTTGTCTCTCGCCAAGTTCTTCGCCCTGATTCAGTATCCGATTCCCCATCACCTGCTCTCGCGGCTGGTGGGCTGCCTTGCCGAAACCCGCGTGGCCTGGCTCAAGAATGCGCTGATCCGCGCCTTCATCAAGGTCTTCAAGGTCGACATGGGCGAAGCCGCCGAGCCGGATCCCACCGCCTACGCCACTTTCAACGACTTCTTCACCCGCGAGCTGAAGCCGGACGCCCGCCCGCTGGGCGATGGCCTGCTGTGCCCCGCCGACGGCAACCTGTCCCAGTTCGGCCCCGTCGAGGCCGACAAGCTGCTGCAGGCCAAGGGGCACCGCTTCTCGATGATCGACCTGCTGGGCGGCGACGCCGAGGCAGCCAAGCGCTACAGCGGCGGCAGCTACGCCAACGTCTACCTCTCGCCCAAGGATTACCACCGCGTGCACATGCCGCTGGCCGGCACCCTGACCGAGATGGTCTACGTGCCGGGTCGGCTGTTCTCGGTCAACGCCGCCACCACCGACCACGTGCCCAACCTGTTCGCCCGCAACGAGCGCTTGGTGTGCCACTTCGATACCGAGCATGGCCCCATGGCCGTGGTGCTGGTCGGCGCCATGATCGTGGCCGCCATCGAGACGGTGTGGGCCGGTCAGGTCACGCCGCTCTCGGGTCAGGTACAGCGCATCCGCTTCGACCAGCCGATCCACCTGGAGCGCGGTGCGGAAATGGGCCGCTTCAAGCTCGGCTCCACGGTGGTGCTGGCCTTCGGCGGCAAGGTCGATTTCGACGCCGCGCTGGCACCCAAGACCAAGGTCAGCATGGGTCAGTCGCTGGGCGGGGTGCCCGATCCTGGCCCGGAGTTCGTCTAGGCCCAGAACCGCTGAACAAATTGCCGAGCGAGATGAAGCGCAAGGCGCACGGAGCACAGAACCGAGCGAAGCGACAAACAGCCGTAGGCTGGCCCCGAAGGGGCGAGTAGCCGAAGGCTGCGAGTCAACCGGAGCATATGGGGTATATGTGAGGATTCCGCGCACCGCGCAACGCAGCGATTCGCTCGCGCAGGCAGTTGTGCAGTGGTTCTAGCAATTGGGCGTGGCAAAGGCCATCACCTCCGCCACGCTCGCTTTTCCTAGAGCCAGCTGAATCAGCCGGTCGATGCCCAGCGCCACGCCGCTGCCGGCCGGCATGCCGTGTTCCAGCGCCGCCAGCAGACGCCGGTCGATGTCCACTTCGGGCAGGCCCAGTTGTCGCCGGGTGGCGTTGTCCTCGGCGAAGCGTGAACGCTGCTCGTCGGCATCGGTGAGTTCGTCGTAGCCGTTGGCGAGCTCCAGCCCGGCGAGATAGACCTCGAAGCGCGAGGCGACCCACTCGCCGTCCTCCGGGTCGCGATGGCGCCGTGCCAGGGCCGCCTGACTCGCCGGGTAGTCCACCACCACGTCGATTCCATCGCGCCCCAGAGTGGGCTCGATGGCCAGGCTCATCAGCAGGTCGAGGCAGTCGTCGCGGGCGGCATCGCTCATGTCGAGCCCGCCGCGCTCGCCGGCCAATCGCCGCAGCTCATCGAGCTCAATGCCGAAGGGATCGAACCCCAGCCCCTCGCGGAACAGCTCGCGGTAGCGCCGTCGGCGCAGCGACCCCGCCTCACCCCCCAGTTCTGGACCAAGCACCTGACGAACTAGCGCCACGGTCTCCTCGATCAACTCGTCGAGGGAGAAGCCCGGGCGATACCACTCCAGCATGGTGAACTCGACGTTGTGGCGGCTGCCCACCTCGCCGTCGCGGAAGCTGCGCGCCAGCTGAAAGATCGGCCCTGAGCCTGCGGCCAGCAGTCGCTTCATATGAAACTCGGGAGAAGTCTGCAGCCACAGCCGCTCGCGCCCGGCAGGCGTCGTCGCCTCGAGCGACAGCGAAGCCAGGTGCACGTCGGTGCTGCCGCCGTGGCCTAGCACCGGCGTCTCCACCTCCAGCACGCCGCGCGCAGCGAAGAAACCCCGCACCTCGGCCAGCAGCCGCGCCCGCTCGCGCAGCGTCTCGATACTCGCCGTGGGGCGCCAGTCAGTTGCCATGACACGGTCTCCAGAACGATGAAGGCCACGCCGAATCAGCGTGGCCTACTTTGGGCGGCGTGGAACCGCGGCTTGCCGGCGACAGGGCTATACGGACACGCTGTGAACCCATCCCTGGGCGCTAACTTTTTCGTCCCTGAAAAAGATGTCCGCTGCGCCCTGTCCCCTATGCCGCTCGTGTCCCGGTAAAATCAAGCACGCGACACATACTCGCCGGAGCGAGTATCGACTTTCAGCACTTCACCCTGGTTGATGAACAGCGGCACCCGCACCACGGCGCCGGAAGAGAGCGTAGCCGGCTTGGAGCCGCCCTGGGCGGTGTCGCCCTTCAGGCCCGGGTCGGTCTCTACCACTTCCAGCTCGATGAAGTTGGGCGGCGTCACGCTGATGGCATTGTCGTTCCACAGGGTCACGGTGTAGACCACCTGCTCCTTGAGCCACTTGGCGGTATCGCCCAGCGCCTTCTTCTCCACCGCGTACTGCTCGAAGGAGCCGTCGGTCTTCATGAAGTGCCACATGTCGCCGTCGGTGTAGAGATATTCCATCTCCAGGTCCACCACGTCGGCACCTTCCAGGCTCTCGCCCGACTTGAAGGTGCGCTCCCACACGCGGCCGGTGATCAGGTTGCGCAGCTTCACGCGGTTGAACGCCTGGCCCTTGCCCGGCTTGACGAATTCGTTCTCGACGATCGCACAGGGGTCGCCGTCCAACATCACCTTCAGACCGCCCTTGAATTCGTTGGTAGAATAGTTAGCCATGTTACCTCTCGAATGATCGGACGCGCCGCAGCAGGCTCTGGGCGCGCAAAAGTACCGAATCGACGAGGATTCGAGCCCTCGCCCCATTGTGACTGGTGTGCCGCATGATAACCCGAAGCTCCGCCCTTTTGCAGAGAGCGGAATCGACCCCCGCCGACGTTGCCCCTCTGACGCTGCAGAGCCCCTGGCAGACCCAGCTGTCGCGGGCGGTCCGAGACCCACGCGAGCTGTGCCGCCGACTGGGGCTGGACGACACCTGGCTGCCCGGCGCCGAGGGCGGCCATGCCCTGTTCGAGGTGCGCGTACCCGAGGCCTTCCTGGCGCGAATGCGTCCCGGTGACCCGCACGACCCCCTGCTGCGCCAGGTGCTGCCTCTCAGTGCCGAGAGCGAGAGCGTACCCGGCTACGTGACCGATCCGCTGCAAGAGGCCGCGCACACGCCGGGGCCGGGGCTGATTCATAAATACGCCGGTCGCGTGCTGCTGATCGCAAGCCCGGCCTGCGCGGTGAACTGCCGCTACTGCTTCCGCCGCCACTTTCCCTACGACGACAACAGCCCCTCTCGCGCGCAGTGGGAGAGCTCGCTGGACACGCTGCGCAGCGACTCGAGCATCCGTGAGGCGATTCTCTCCGGCGGCGACCCGCTGGCCGCCAGCGACCGCCAGTTGGCCTGGCTCGTCGAGCGCCTCGAGGCGATTCCCCACCTCAAGCGCCTGCGCCTTCACACCCGCCTGCCGGTGGTGATCCCGGACCGCATCGATGACGCCCTGCTCGGCTGGCTCGGCAACACGCGGCTGCAGAAGGTGATGGTGCTGCACATCAACCATGCCAACGAGATCGATCAGGCGGTGGTCGAGGCCTGCGCACGGCTGAAGGCGGCCGGGGTCACCCTGCTCAACCAGAGCGTGCTGCTGCGTGGCATCAACGACTCGGTGGCGTCGCTGGCCGAGCTCTCGGAGCGGTTGTTCGAGGCCGGCGTGCTGCCCTACTACCTGCACGTGCTCGACCCGGTGGCGGGCGCGGCGCATTTCGACGTGCCCGACGAAGAGGCCCGCGAACTGGTCGCGGGCCTGCGGGAGGTGCTGCCGGGCTTCCTGATGCCACGCCTGGTCAGGGAGATCCCCGGCGAGGCAAGCAAGACGCCGCTGTAGCCGACAACCACGGCACAAGCAGCGTCGGGGACAGGTCGGAGAGGAGGTATTTTTCCAGGGAAGGAAAAAGTAGCGCCCAGGGATGGGTTTACAGCGCCTCCTCGTAGACCTGTCGCCGATCAAGCTGCGAGGCCAGGGCGGTTACTTTACGTCTGCTAAGCTCTCCGCCGTTACATTGGCGGCCGCCGGCTGGTTGGAGACATGGCGGTTGATGGCGCTCATCACCGCTTTCATCGAGGCGCTGGTGATGCTCTCGTCGGTGCCCACACCGAACACCGCCTTGCCGTCGATGCGCACCTCCACGTAGGCGATCGCCTCGGCGTCGGAGCCCTGACCGCGGGAGTGCTCGTGGTAATCGATGATCTCCACGTCGTGGCCAGCCGCCGCCAAAGCCTTGATGAAGGCCGCCAGCGGACCGTTGCCCTCGCCGCCGATGGCGCGCCGCTCGCCGTGCTCGTCGATGTTAGCCTCGAGCTTGACCCTCGGGCTATCGGCCTCGGAAGCGAGGCGATGGTTGATCAGCGCATAGGGTGAGGTGCGCTCCAGGTACTCGTCGGCAAAGGCCTGATAGATCATCTGCGAGGTGATCTCCTTGCCGGTACGGTCGGCCACCTCCTGCACCACCTGGCTGAACTCGATGGAGAGGCGGCGCGGCAGCTCGATACCGTGCTCCTGCTCCAGCAGGTAGGAGACCCCACCCTTGCCCGACTGGCTGTTGACGCGAATCACCGCCTCGTAGCTACGCCCCACGTCCAGCGGGTCGATGGGCAGGTAGGGCACCTCCCACATGGCCTCCGGATTGGCGCGACGCTCGGCCATGCCCTTCTTGATCGCATCTTGGTGAGAGCCGGAGAAGGCGGTGAAGACCAGATCGCCCACGTAGGGGTGGCGCGGATGCACGGGCAACTGGTTGCAGTACTCCACCTCACGCATGATCGGCGTGATGTTGGAGAAATCGAGCCCCGGGTGCACGCCCTGGGTGTAGAGATTCATGGCCAGGGTGACGATATCGACATTGCCGGTACGCTCGCCGTTGCCGAACAGCGTGCCCTCGACGCGGTCGGCGCCGGCCATCACGGTGAGCTCCGCCGCCGCCACGCCGGTGCCGCGGTCGTTGTGCGGATGCACGCTGACGATCAGGTGATCGCGGTTCTTGACGTTGCGACAGAACCACTCGACCTGATCGGCATAGTTGTTGGGCGTGGCCGCCTCCACCGTGGCCGGCAGGTTGACGATCATCGGCTTCTCGGCCGTGGCACCGTAGGCCTCCATCACCGCCTCGACCACTTCCTTGGCAAAGTCCATCTCGGTGGTGGTGAACAGCTCCGGCGAGTACTGGAAGGTCCAGTTGGTTTCCGGTGCCGCCTGCATCAGCTCGCGGATCTGGGTGGTGGCGTCCACCGCGATGCCGATGCACTCCTCCTTGCTGACGTTGAACACCACGCGGCGGAACACCGGGTCGGTGGCGTTGTAGACGTGCACGATGGCGTTCTTGGCGCCCTTGAGCGACTCGAAGGTGCGCTCGATCAGGTGCGGACGCGCCTGGGTCAGCACCTGGATGGTGACGTCGTCAGGAATCCTATTCTGCTCGATCAGAGCCCGCACGAAGTCGAAGTCGGTCTGCGAGGCCGAGGGGAAACCGACCTCGATCTCCTTGAAGCCGATTTTCACCAGCAGGTCGAAGAAGCGCTGCTTGCGCTCCTGATCCATGGGATCGATCAACGCCTGGTTGCCGTCGCGCAGGTCGACGCTGCACCACAGCGGCGGCGTCTCGATGCGTCGGTTCGGCCACTGTCGGTCGGGCAGATCGACGGCGACGAAGGGGTGGTACTTGGCGGCGGGGTTGTCGAGCATCATGGCGGTGGTCTCCCTAGCTGGCGGCTCTGATTCGGACAGACGGCATTCAGAAACGACGACGCCCCGGCTGCATGGAGCATACCGGGGCGTCGTGGCGATAGACGGAACGGTGCACGCGGCCCTTTACCATCATGGTAAATACGGTCACGGCAAAACGGCGTACGTAGCGGAAAGCAATTCGGTTGGTTGACATCTCGGTACCTCGACTGACCTGGACAAAAACGCGATGCGCAGCGCATCGCCCGACTCTCAAAGGCCGGGTAGTAGTCGTAGGTTCAGGCTGAGGTAGCAGAATGTCGTGTTCATGCTCTCTAGAAAATCAGCCTGCGTGATGCTTGTCAAGGGTCGCCCTCGTTTTTGGCTTCGTCATCGGCCCGCCGCCACCACTCGAGCAGCCCCTCGGGGAGCGCTTCCTCGGTCACCGTCAGGCTCCAGAGCGAAGCACCGCCGGCATCCTCCACGCTCAGGCAGAAGCGGCGCCGGTCGGCACCCTGCGCCTCTTCACGCCCCGCTGCCCGCCCCGCTTCCGCACTCGACAGCAGGCGCCAGAGCTCGTCACGCTGTGCCTCGCTGTAGCGGGCACAGCGGATACAGCGTGGGCGCGCCAGGCCGGGGAAATGCGCCACGCCCCCCTCTCGGCGCAGCCAAACCACACTGGCCGGCGTCAGGGGTGGCGGCTGGCTCACGGCAACACTCCCACGCGCCGCCAGCCTTCGCGTACCGCTGTCGCTTCCCGGCTTGCGGCACCGTAACGACGCTCGGCGTTGTCATGGGTCAGCGAGGCAAAGGTGACGAAGTCGCTATCATGACTCAGGCGGCGATCGACGAGGGTGTCGTACCAGATCCGTCCGGCCCGCTCCCAGGCATGACCGCCCAGCGCCATGGCCACGAGATGAAAGGCGTGATTGGGAATGCCCGAGTTGATGTGCACCCCGCCATGATCCGCTTCGGTAACCACGAAAGCCTCCATGTGATCGGGCTGCGGGTCGCGTCCCAGCAGCGGGTCGTCGTAGGCAGTGCCCGGCCTCGCCATGGAGCGCAGGGCGCGGCCGGCAACCCGCTCGGTGAACAGCCCCTTGCCGATCAACCAGTCCGCCTCATCGACGCTCTGCCCCAGTTCACGCTGCCTGACCAGACTGCCGAACACGTCGCACAGCGACTCGTTGAGCGCCCCGGACTGCCCCGCATAGGCCAATGCGGCTTCGTGCTGGATGACGCCATGGGTCAGCTCGTGGGCAATGATGTCCGGCGCGATGGTGAAGCGGTTGAACAGCTCACCATCACCGTCGCCGAACACCATCTGACGGCCGTCCCAGAAGGCGTTCTCGTAGTCACGACCGTAGTGAACCGTGGCCAGCAGCGCCATGCCGTCATCGTCGATGGAGTGCCGTTCGTAGACCTCCCAGAACAGCCGGTAGGTCGCTCCCAGGCCCCGATACGCCTCGTCGACGGCGGGTTCGCCGCTCTCCCCCTGCCCCTCGCTTCGCACCAGCCTGCCGGGCAGCACTTGGCGCTGCTCGGCGGAGTGGACGTAGCGGGCCGGCTCGCCGCGCCGGGCGCTGCCCTGCGGCAGGGCCACACTGCCCGCCCGGGCGCGAAAGCGGTCGTCCGCAAGCAGGGTCTGCCGAGCGCACTCCCGCTGGTGGGCCGAGCCGCTACTGGCGACGCGCTCGAGCAGATAAGGCGGCAGAAAGGTGCGCGCCTCCGAGGCTGAATGGTCGGTCATCCCTTACTCTCCTTCTGCCAGACGTTCTGCCACTTGTTTCTGCCACTTGGCTCGGCCACCGAGCCCGCTCATTTGAGCATAGCGGAAGCGCTATTTTTCGCGCCGCTCGAGCATCGCCTCCATGCGTGAAAGCTGATCGCGCAGCTGACGTACGTCGTTGCGCAGGCCGTGCAGCTCCGCCGCTTCGCCCTCGCCGCTCTCCAGCTCGATCTGGATGCTCTCCTTCTGCATCACGTCGAGCACGATGCCGATCATCATGTTGAGGAAGATGAAGGCGTTGAGAAAGATGAAGGTGAGGAAGAAGATCCAGGCGTAGGGGTAGTGCTCCATGGTGGGATAGAGCACCGCCGTGGCCCAGCTCTCGAAGGTGGCGACCTGGAACAGCGTGAGCATGGCCAGCGAGATGTTGCCCCACAGCCGCTCGTCGACGTCATGGAACAGGAAGCTGCCGATGGCCGCGTAGATGTAGAAGATGATGAACATCAGCAGCGCCACGTAGCCCATGCGCGGAATCGACTTGAACAGCGCCGCCACCAGCAGGCGCAGCTCGGGAATCATCGAGACCAGTCGCAGTACGCGGAAGATGCGCAGCAGCCGCGCCAGCAGCACCATCTCGGAGTCGTCCATGGGGATCAGGCTGGCGGTGACGATGAGAAAGTCGAAGACGTTCCAGCCCTTCTTGAAGAAGTCGGTCAGACGCCGCTCCGCCGCCATGCGGATGAGGATCTCCACCAGGAAGAAGATCGTGACCGCCACGTCCAGCACCCGCAACCATTGCTGGAAATGGGTGATCTCGTCGTAGGTTCTCGCCCCGATCAGCAGGGCCGAAAGCACGATGATCGCAATCACCGTGAGCTCGAAGATCTTGTTGGCCCGCAGCCGCTCGAAGCGCTCGCGCCAGGTATCGAAGGAAGCGCTCATGGACATTCTCGGAAACACGCTCTGTGAAACTCCAACCCGTTGCCACATGCCGGACCGCCGGCCGGGCGCAGCGATGGTATCACGAGCACGAAGCGCGCAACGCCCCATCGCGGCGAATGGCAACACCGGACGTTACGACAACGAAACCTTTATTCACGCTCCCCGCCTTGTCCTGCTTCCATCCTCCCGCCTACTTTCTATTCATCACGTGCAAGGGAAAAGGAGTCCAGCACATGAGCGAAGAGAAGCAACCCCCACAGGAGCAATCCCACCAGCCCGGCGCCGAGTACAAGATGGACCCGCAGCCGGAATACATTCGTGAGAGCTACCGCGGCGCCGACAAGCTCAAGGACAAGGTGGCGATCATTACCGGCGGCGATAGCGGCATCGGTCGTGCCGTGGCGGTGCACTACGCCCGCGAGGGTGCCGACTGCGTCATCGTGCACCTGGAAGAGGACACCGACGCCCGCGACACCCAGCGTCTCGTGGAAGCCGAGGGGCGCCGCTGCCTGGTACTCAAGGGCGACGTGGGCGAGCCGTCGTTCTGCGACGAGATCGTCGACAGGACCCTGGCAGAATTCGGCAAGCTCAACATCGTGGTGCACAACGCCGCCGAGCAGTATGACTGGGACGACATCACCGAAATCCCCCCGGATCAACTGCAGCGCACCTTCCAGACCAACGTGTTCAGCCACTTCTACCTGACCAAGGCGGCCCTGCCCCACATGGGCGAGGGCGATACCATCATCTGCACCTCGTCGATCAACGCCTTCAAGGGCAACCCGACGCTGATCGACTATACCGCCACCAAGGGCGCGATCCAGGGGCTGGTGCGCTCGCTGGCGGTGCCACTGGCCGAGAAGGGTATCCGCGTCAATTCGGTGGCCCCTGGGCCGGTGTGGACGCCGCTGATTCCGGCCAGCTTCGACGCCGAGAAGGTCGCCTCCTTCGGCGGCCAGGTGCCGATGAACCGTGCCGGACAGCCCTCCGAGATGGGACCAGCGTACGTCTACCTGGCCTGCGAGGAGTCCTCCTACATGAGCGGGCAGACGCTGCACCTGAACGGCGGTGTGGTGTTGAATACCTGAACCGAGCACCTGACGCGCGACGGCCGCCCGAATGGGCGGCCGTCGTCGTTTTGGGCGGATAGAATGGTCAGCCCGAGTGGTTCGCTCAGGTGGTCAGCTCGGCAGGATCCAGCAGTCCGGTGAGTTCCTGGGCGTGGTGAGCGGCCTCGCGCCCGCGCGGGGTGAGGTAGCCACCGTCGGCCTGGGTCACCAATCCCTTCTCATACAGCCGCTCGGCAGCGGCCACAGCGCCGGGAGATGCGCTACCGGCATGCACCTTGAGGCCTGCCTGGGTAGTATCGAGGTTGTACAGGCAGAGCAGGTTCAGCTCGTCCAGCAACTCGGCGGAGAAATGCGCTTGGGCCATGGCGACCTCCGATTCAATGGGGTCCTTCGAAGGTACGCCACTTCCCATGGCTTCACCAGTGTCCGCGCTTTACCCGTTTACGGTCAGCCCGCGCGGCTGTCGTCTTCCAGATCCCCTTCGCGATAGCCCATCAGGTAGAGCACGGCGTCGATGCCCAGCGTCGAGATCGACTGGCGCGCCTGGCTGCGTACCAGGGGCTTGGCACGGAAGGCGATGCCGAGGCCGGCGGCGGCCAGCATCTTGAGATCGTTGGCACCATCGCCCACGGCGATGGTCTGCTCCATGGCGAGTCCCTCTCGGGCGGCGATTTCGCGCAGCAACTCGGCCTTGCGACTGGCATCCAGGATCGGCTCGCGCACCTCGCCGGTGACCTTGCCATTCTCGATCACCAGCTCGTTGGCGTGAATCTCGTCGAAGCCGAGCGTCTCCTGCAGATGACGGGCGAAGTAGGTGAAGCCACCGGAGAGAATGGCGGTACGATAGCCCAGGCGCTTGAGGTGCTTCATCAGCCGCTCGACGCCATCCATCAGCGGCAGTTCCTCGGCAATCTCGGCCAGCACCGCTTCGTCGAGGCCCTTGAGCTTGGCCATGCGCTCACGGAAGCTCTGCTGGAAATCGAGCTCGCCGCGCATGGCCCGCTCGGTGACCGCCGCAACCTCCTCGTAGACGCCATGCCGGCGGGCCAGCTCGTCGATCACCTCGGCCTGGATCAGGGTCGAGTCCATGTCGAAGCAGACCAGGCGACGGTGGCGGCGCCAGATCGAATCCTCCTGAATGGCGATATCGACCCCGTGCATAGCACCCAGCGCCAGCGCCTTCTCGCGCAGGCTGTCGAGATCGATCTCTTCGCCACGCAGCCAGCACTCGACGCAGGAGCCGAAGCGCGGCACGCCACCATCCAGCGGCTCACGGCTGGAGAGGCGATGGATCAGCTCCACGGTGAGGCCGTGCTCGGCGGTCAGAGCCCCCATCTCGGCCAGAATACCGGCGGGCAGGTGCGGTGCCAGCAGCGTCAAGATCAAGCGCGGTTCGCTGGCCTGGCTGCTCCAGCGCTGATAGTCCTCGGCGCTGACCTGAATCGCCTGCACGTCGAGGCCCAGGCTGTCACCCGCCTCGTTGAGGGCTCCTTCCAGGTCGCTGTCGTGCTCGAGGCCGACCAGGGCTTCCAGCGAGACCATACCGAAGGTCACGCTTTGGTTGATGTCGAGCAGCCGTGCGCCGCTGCGCGCCAGGGCCTGGCCAAGGCCGGCCAGTTGGCCGGGTCGTGCCGCGCCGGTGGCGCGTATCAGCAGTCGTCGTGTCATTCCCCACACTCCAGGCGGTCGACCTTCTGCAGGCCGCGAGGCAGCTTGCTGCCGCGTCGACCGCGCTCGCCGCGATAATAGTCCAGTTCGGCGTCTTTCAGCGTCAGATGCCGCTTGCCGGCATGAATGATCAGTGACCCTCCTGCAGGCAGCAGCGCGATGTCACGCACCAGTTCCTCACGCCGCGCGGCGCGGGCGCCGGGAATATCGATCATCTTGTTGCCCTTGCCCTTGGCCAGCTCGGGCAGTTGCTCCAGCGGGAACAGCAGCAGCCGCCCTTCGTTGGAAACCGCCGCCACCCAGATGTCCTCACCTTCGGGCACGCGCACCGGCGCCATCACGCGACAGCCCTTGGGCACCGATAGCACCGCCTTGCCCGACTTGTTCTTGCCGATCAGCTCCTCGAGCTTGGCCACGAAGCCGTAGCCACCATCGCTGGCCAGCAGGTAGCGGTTCTCTGGCGGGGCCAGCATCAGCCCGGCCATGTGCGCACCGGCCACCACGTTAACCCACTTGGTGACCGGCTCGCCCTGGCTGCGGGCGCTGGGCAGGTTGTGGGCGGCCAGGGTGTAGGCACGGCCGGTGTCGTCGAGCAGCACCAGCGGCTGGTTGGTCTTGCCGCGGCCGGCCAGAGCGAAGCGGTCGCCGGACTTGTAGGAGAGACCTTCCGGATCGATTTCGTGGCCCTTGGCGGCACGAATCCAGCCCTTCTCGGAGAGCACCACGGTGATGGGGTCGGCGCCCATCAGCTCGACCTCGGAGAGCGCCTTGGCCTCCTCGCGCTCGACGATGGGTGAACGGCGCTCATCGCCGTGCTCACGGGCCGCCTCGCGCAGCTCCTCCTCGATCAGGTCGGTGAGCTTGGCTTCGCTGCCGAGCAGCTCCTTGAGGCGCTTGCGTTCGGCTTCGAGGGCGTCCTGCTCGCCGCGGATCTTCATCTCCTCGAGCTTGGCCAGGTGGCGCAGGCGCAGCTCGAGGATCGCCTCGGCCTGGCGGTCGGAGAGACCGAAGGCGGCCATCAGCGCGCTCTTGGGCTCGTCCTCCTCGCGGATGATGCGGATCACCTCGTCGATGTTGAGGTAGGCGGTCAGCAGGCCTTCGAGGATGTGCAGGCGATCCTCGACCTTGCCCAGGCGATGCTCCAGGCGCCGGCGCACGGTCTTGCGGCGGAAGGTGAGCCATTCGCCGAGCATGTCCGGCAGCGGCATCACTCGCGGCCGGCCGTCGAGACCGATCACGTTGAGGTTGACGCGAATGTTCTTTTCGAGATCGGTGGTGGCGAACAGGTGCGCCATCATCGCCTCGATGTCGACCCGGTTGGAGCGCGGTTCGATCACCAGCCGGGTCGGCTCCTCGTGGGTCGATTCGTCACGCAGGTCGGCCACCATGGGCAGCTTCTTGGCCTGCATCTGGGCGGCGATCTGTTCGAGCACCTTGGCCCCGCTGACCTGATAGGGCACGGCGGTGACCACCACCTTGCCCTCTTCCAGGGTGTAGCGAGCGCGCAGCTTCACCGAGCCGCGCCCGCTCTCGTAGAGTTTACGCAGGTCGTCGCGGGAGGTGATGATCTCCGCCGCAGTGGGGAAATCCGGGGCCGGCAGGTGCTGCATCAGGTCGGCGGTGGTGGCCTCGGGGTTGCGCAGCAGGTGACAGGTGGCCTCGACCACTTCATTCACGTTGTGTGGCGGGATGTCGGTGGCCATGCCCACGGCGATGCCGGTACCGCCATTGAGCAGCACGTGGGGCAGGCGTGCCGGCAACACCACCGGCTCGTTCATGGTGCCGTCGAAGTTGGGGGTCCAGTCGACGGTGCCCTGGCCCAGCTCGGCGAGCAAGACTTCGGCGAACTTGGAGAGCCGCGACTCTGTATAGCGCATCGCCGCGAACGACTTGGGATCGTCAGGGCTACCCCAGTTACCCTGGCCATCCACCAGCGGATAGCGGTAGCTGAACGGCTGCGCCATCAGCACCATCGCCTCGTAGCAGGCGCTGTCGCCGTGGGGGTGGAACTTGCCCAGTACGTCGCCGACGGTACGCGCCGACTTCTTGTACTTGGCGCTGGCGTTCAGCGCCAGCTCGCGCATGGCGTAGACGATGCGCCGCTGCACCGGCTTCATGCCGTCGCCGATGTGGGGCAGCGCCCGGTCGAGGATGACGTACATCGAGTAGTCGAGGTACGCCTTCTCGGTGTATTCGCGCAGCGAGAGGCGCTCAACGTCGCCCTCCGCCACCTGGATATCCATGGTCATACGATATGCCCTTGGTCAGGGTTCAATGTCTCTCGTTCCGGCCGCGGCTATCCCGGCGGCAGGCCTTCGCGGAGGCGCTGTGAACCCATCCCTGGGCGCTACATTTGCCATCCATGGCAAATGACCTCCGCTACGGCCTGCCCCCGGCGCCGCTCGTGCTGGCGCTATACTTCGATATCCGCCAGGTTGCCATAATCTTCGAGCCAGCTCTTGCGGTCGGCGGCGCGCTTCTTGGCCAGCAGCATGTCCATCATCTCCATGGTGCCGTCGCCGACCTCGCGGGTGAGCTGTACCAGGCGCCGGGTCTCCACCGCCATGGTGGTCTCGCGCAGCTGCAGCGGGCTCATCTCGCCGAGGCCCTTGAAGCGCTGCACGTTGGGCGTGCCGCGCTTGCCCTCGAGCTTGCGCAGGATCGCCGCCTTCTCGCTCTCGTCCAGGGCGTAGTGCACCTCCTTGCCCAGGTCGATGCGGTAGAGCGGCGGCATGGCGACGTAGACGTGGCCGGCGTCCACCAGCGCCGGGAAGTGGCGCACGAACAGCGCGCACAGCAGCGTGGCGATGTGCAGGCCGTCGGAGTCGGCGTCGGCGAGAATGCAGATCTTGTGATAGCGCAGTTGGCTGAGGTCGTCGCTGCCCGGGTCCATGCCCACCGCCACGGCGATGTCGTGGACCTCCTGGGAGCCGTAGATGTCGTGGCTGTCGACCTCCCAGGTGTTGAGGATCTTGCCGCGTAGCGGCAGGATCGCCTGGGTCTCGCGGTTGCGCGCCTGCTTGGCGCTGCCGCCGGCCGAGTCGCCCTCGACCAGGAACAGCTCGCTCTGGGCCGGGTCCTGGCCGGAGCAGTCGGCCAGCTTGCCGGGCAGCGCAGGGCCGGCGGTGACCTTCTTGCGCGCCACCTTCTTGGCACTCTTCTGGCGCCGCTGGGCAGCACTGATCACCAGTTCGGCCAGCGCCTCGGCCTGGTCGACGTGATGGTTGAGCCACAGCGAGAAGGCGTCTTTCACCACGCTCGAAACGAAGGCCGCCACGGTGCGCGAGGAGAGACGCTCCTTGGTCTGACCGGCGAACTGCGGGTCGAGCATCTTTACCGAGAGCACGTAGGCGACCCGCTCCCATAGATCCTCGGGAGTGAGCTTGACCCCCCGCGGCAGCAGGTTGCGGTATTCGCAGAACTCGCGCAGCGCCTCGAGCAGGCCCGAGCGCAGCCCGTTGACGTGGGTGCCGCCCTGGGGCGTGGGGATGAGGTTGACGTAGCTTTCCATCAGCGTCTCACCGCCTTCGGGCAGCCACTGCACTGCCCAATCCACCGCCTGATCGTCGTCGGCGAAATGACCGATTAGCGGCGAGGCAGGCAAGACTTCGAAGCCGTCTGTGGCCTGGGCCAGGTAGTCGCGCAGGCCGTCCTCGTACTGCCATACGCTCTCGGCACCGTCGGTTTCCACCAGGGTGACCTTGAGCCCCGGGCACAGCACCGCCTTGGCGCGCAGCACATGCTTGAGCCGGCCCATGGCGAGCCTGGGGCTGTCGAAATAGGACTCGTCGGGCCAGAAGCGCACCAGGGTACCGGTGGTACGCTTGGCCACGCTGCCGATCTCGGCCAGCTCCGAGACCTTGTCGCCGTGCTCGAAGGCCATGGCGTGGCGGGCGCCGTCGCGCATCACCTCGACCTCCAGGCGCCGCGACAGGGCGTTCACCACCGACACCCCGACGCCGTGCAGACCGCCGGAGAAGCGATAGCTGGACTGGGAGAACTTGCCGCCGGCATGCAGCCGGGTGAGGATCAGCTCGATTCCGGAGACGCCGTGTTCGGGATGGATGTCGATGGGCATGCCGCGGCCGTCGTCGGCCACTTCGATACCCCCATCCTCCAGCAGGCGCACGGTGACTTCCCGGGCATGCCCGGCCAGTGCCTCGTCGACGCTGTTGTCGATGACTTCCTGGGCCAGGTGGTTGGGGCGGGTGGTGTCGGTGTACATGCCGGGGCGCTTGCGCACCGGATCGAGACCGGAGAGTACTTCGATTGAGCTGGCACTGTACTGTGTCATGCGTGTCCCAAAGCCATTACGAATTCGATTGCGCTCCCAGCGTGACCTCTGCGCATCCCTGTCGCCCGCCCTGCTGCCGCTCGGTTCACCCCTGCCGGCATGATACCCGTTCCGGCGGCAGGCCGTGTCCACCATGGGCCATGATGGCCGGCAGATACGCCTCCAGGGCGCTGAACACATGATCGCCGCCCGGGTGCAGCACGGTCCTGGCGCCCCGGTAGAGCGCGAAGGCATACGCCGGATCCAGCGTCTCGTCGGCGCTACCCAGCAGCAGCAGGTAGCGCTCGGGCGTCACCCGCTGCGGCGTCAGCGCATCGAGCTCTTCCCGATGAGCGGTTTCGATGGTGAAGCGCTCGCCGGTATGCTCGTTGACGAAGGCTTCGCCGACCCACTCCGATACCAGCCGCGCCGGACGGACCGCCGGATTGATCAGCACGGCGCGAAGATCGTGACGCTCGGCCAGACAGCTGGCCAGAAACCCGCCCATGGAGCTGCCTACCATCAGCGGCCTCTCCCCCAGCCCCTGCAGCAGCGCCTCGGCCTGCTGTAGTGCCGCCCAGGGCCGATGCGGCAGCTGCGGCGTTTCGCAGGGTAGCGCCAGCGCCGCACAGGCGGCGCGCATCAGCACCGCCTTGGGCGAGCCGTAGCCGCTGTTGAAGCCGTGCAGATAGAGCACACCGCTGGCCGGTGGCGCTGTCAGCGGCGTGCTCAGCATACCCAAGCCACTGTATACATTACCAGCCCTACTGAGGCCTGATACGGATATCGCTTCAACGCTCGCCCCCCTGCTCGGCGCGCCACACCGCTTCGATCAAAGCCCGGCTTGAGGCATCCATCCTGTCGAGGCCGTCGCGCTCGGCCAGAATCCGCTCGGTCTCGCCGGCGATCTGCTTGCCCAGCTCCACGCCCCACTGGTCGAACGGGTTGATACCCCAGATGGCGGCCTGGACGAACACCTTGTGCTCGTAGAGCGCGATCAGCGCCCCCAGCGTGGCGGGCGTGAGACGGTCGAGCAGCAGCGTGGTGGAAGGCTGGTTGCCGCGGTAGCGCTTGTGTCCCGGTCGTTCGCCCGGCTCGTCGATGGCGTCGTCGCCGAGCATCAGCAGGCGCGACTGGGCGAAACAGTTGGCCAGCGTCAGGCGATGCTGGGCCATCAGGTGATCGCGGGTCGCCGCGTCCTCGACGTCGTCGTAGCGCGTGAGCGGCGCGATGAAGTCGCACACCACGGGCTGAGTGCCCTGGTGCAGCAGCTGGTAGAAGGCGTGCTGGGCATTGGGACCGAGCTGCCCCCACAGCACCGGACAGGTGGAGTAGCCGACCTGACGGCCGTCATGGGTGGCCGACTTGCCGTTGGACTCCATCTCCAACTGCTCGAGATAGGCGGCGAAGTGCTCCAGGCGGCCATCGTAGGGCAGGATCGAGTGGGCGCGGATATCAAGGAAATTGACGTTCCAGATCCCCGCCAGGGCCAGCAGCACCGGCAAGTTGTCGTCAAGCGGCGCCTGGGCGAAGTGCTCGTCCATGGCATGGGCGCCGGCCAACAGCTCGCGGAAGTTGGCCATGCCGATCACCAGGGCGATGGGCAGCCCGATGGCGCCCCATAGCGAATAGCGCCCGCCGACCCACTCCCAGAACAGCAGCTGGTTGGCCTCGGCGATGCCCCACTCGCTCATCTTCTCGGGCTTGGCCGAGACGCCGACGAAGTGCTGGCGCATCACCATGGCCTCGTCCACGTCCTTGCCATCCTCCACCAGCCGCGCCATCAGCCAGTCGCGGGCGGTACGTGCGTTGGACAGCGTATCGATGGTAGTGAAGGACTTCGACGAGATCACGAACAGCGTGGTCTCGGGGTTGAAGCGGGTGAGGTAGTCGGCAAGCTGCGAGCCGTCCATGGTCGAGGCGAAGTGCACTGCGACGTGATGGGCATCGGCGGGGCGGTAGTCTGCCAGGGCGTGAGTCACCATCAGCGGGCCCAGGTCGGAGCCGCCGACGCCGAGATTGACCACGTCGTGAATCGGCCGGCCGGTGGCGCCGCGCCACTGACGGGCATGCAGCCGCTCGACCATGGTCGCCATACGATCCAGGGAGGCATGCACGCCAGGCACCACGTCCTCGCCCTCGACGAGAAGCGAGGCCTCGGGGGGCAGGCGCAGCGCCGTGTGCAGCGCCGGACGATCCTCGCTGACGTTGACGTGCTCACCGCTCAATAGTGCCTGAATGCCTTCAGGCACCCCGGCCTCTCGCGCCAGGTCCAGCAGCAGCGCAAGCGTCGCATCGCTCCAGCGCTGCTTCGACAGATCGAGGGTCAGGCCCGCCGCCCGTCGCGTGAAAGCGCTACCTCGCGCTTGGTCGACGAACAGCTGGCGCAGGTGAGCGCCGCGCATCTGCTCGGCATGTTCCATCAGCCGCTGCCAGGCACCGGTCCGGTCGATGGGTGCTTGGTTCATGGCAATCCTCCTTGACGTCTTTGCGGGAGCCGCCGCATCTGGGAAGGCTCTCGTCGAAACCGGGCAAAGTTCCACCGCTCTCAGGCTAGCCTTGTATCCGCCTGTAAATCCACCGCTCCATCGCTGTGGCGCTATCCGTGCAGCCGGCCGGCAGCAAGCGTAGAATGTCCGCCTGTTCCACGCTACCGGCCTGACCTGCTCATGAGTGACGCATCTTATCGTGACGCGATCTTTTCGACACCCCTGGACCGGGTGGCGCGCTTCTCCTTCGACGAGCAGGTGGTGGCCTGTTTTCCCGACATGATCCGCCGCTCGGTACCCGGCTACGGCCAGATTCTGGGCATGCTGGGGCTGATCGCGGCACGCCATCTGCGCCACGGCGCTCACGTCTACGACCTGGGCTGCTCGCTGGGCGCCGCCAGCCTGGCCCTGGCCGGTCAGCTGCCGCCGGACGCCTTCCGGCTCACCGCGGTGGACATCTCCCCAGCTATGGTGGAGCGTGCCCGCGAGACCCTCGCCACGGAGTGTCCCGAGCATGCCATCGAGGTGATCGAGGGCGATATCCGCACCCTCGACTATCGCCCCTCGGGTCTGGTGATCCTCAACTTCACCCTGCAGTTTCTGCCCCCCGAGGATCGCGAAGCCCTGCTCACTCGGCTCTATGCGGCGCTGGAACCGGGCGGGGTGCTGGTGCTCTCGGAAAAGGTGGTCGATCCCGACGAGCGCGACAACGCCTGGCGGGTGGAGCGCTACCACGACTTCAAGCGCGCCAACGGTTACAGCGAGCTGGAGATCAGCCAGAAGCGTACGGCGCTTGAGAACGTGCTGGTGCCGGACACCCTGGAAGCCCACCATGCGCGCCTGGCGCGGGCCGGCTTCCCGCGCTCGCTGACCTGGTTCCAGTACCTCAACTTCGCCTCGCTGATCGCGTTCAAGGAGGCCTGAGGTGGCGATCCCTGCCGAACACCGCCCGCTCTATCGCGCCTTCATCGATCAGGGGCTGGACACTTGGCTCGCCCGCCTGCCGGAGCAGCTGGCCCGCGGCCTAGACCGCAAGCGCTACGGCGATCTGCCGGCCTGGGAGAAGGCGGTGGCCAAGCTGCCCGATCTGCCCGAGGCTCGCGACGTCCAGTTGGACGTCGATACCGTGACGGTGGACTGCGCCCTCGACGACAGCCGGCGGCGCCAATGCGAGAACCTGCTGCGCAAGCTGATGCCGTGGCGCAAGGGCCCCTACCGGCTCGCCGACATTCCTATCGACACCGAATGGCGCTCCGACTGGAAATGGCAGCGGGTCACCCCCCACCTGGCCCCGCTGAGCGGCAGGCGCGTGCTCGACGTGGGCGGCGGCAGCGGCTACCACGCCTGGCGCATGGCCGGCGCCGGTGCCGCCTTCGTGCTGGTGATCGACCCCTCGCCGCGCTTCTATTACCAGTTCCAGGCCCTGCGCCACTTCGTCGGCGATGCCGATGGCGGACGCACTCACTTCCTGCCGGTAGGCATCGAGGACGTGCCCGAACGGCTCGAGTTCTTCGACACGGTGTTCTCCATGGGCGTGCTCTATCACCGCCCTTCCCCACTGGAGCATCTGGTGCAGCTGAAGGACGCCCTGCGCCCCGGCGGTGAGCTGGTGCTGGAGACGCTGGTGGTGGAAGGCGACGCCACCACGGTGCTGCTGCCCGGCGAACGCTACGCCGCCATGCCCAACGTCTACTTCCTGCCGTCGTCCCTGGCGCTGTGCCAGTGGCTCGAGCGCTGTGGCTTCGTCAACGTGCGGGTGGTGGACGAAGCGTTCACGTCGCTGGAGGAGCAGCGTTCTACCGAGTGGATGACCTTCCAGTCGCTGGCCGACTTCCTCGATCCGACCGACCCCACACGCACCCGCGAGGGCTACCCGGCGCCGCGGCGGGCGGTGGTGATGGCGGAACGGCCACGCTGAGCCACAGGTCACCGCGGTAATAGCACGGCTTCTATGATCGACGCCTGCCCTGCTTCCCCACGACTCACTTGAGTCGTGGGGAATGCCTACGCATATATCTGCCGTGCGCACCCATAAAAGCGACGTTTCTTGCGGTTTCCCCCCCACGCATCGAAACCATCTGTTTGCAACCCCATGGTGTAATGGGTTTACGGCGCAAAGTGAATGACCCCATTCGTGAGGCATGCCTCGGGATACAACTGACGACGCCGAAGGGCTTTTTTTCACCATCGTAAAAAAACAGGAAACCCAACTCATGAGCACATTCAAGCCGAAGTACATCACCTTCGATTGCTATGGCACGATGACGAACTTCCAGATGGGCCCGTCGGCGCGCAGGATCTTCGCGGATCGCATCCTTCCGGAACAGATGGAAGCCTTCGTCGAAGATTTCCGCGTCTACCGCCTCGACGAAGTCCTCGGCGACTGGAAACCGTTCAAGGAAGTCGTTCACAACTCGGTCGAGCGCACCTGCCGCAAGTGGAAGCTCGAATTCCGCGAGGAAGAAGCACTGGAGATCTACAACTCCGTGCCGACCTGGGGCCCGCACCCGGACGTGCCGGCAGGCCTGCTGAAGGTCGCCCACGAAATTCCGCTGGTGATCCTCTCCAACGCCGACAACGACCAGATCTACCAGAACGTCGAAAAGCTCGGCGCCCCGTTCGCTCATGTCTTCACCGCCGAGCAGGCCCGCGCTTACAAGCCGCGCCTCCAGGCCTTCGAATACATGTTCGACCAGCTCGGCTGCTCACCGGCAGAGTGCATGCACGTCTCCAGCAGCTTCCGCTACGACCACATGTCCGCCTCCGACATGGGCTACGGCGCTCGAGTGTTGGTCGATCGCAACCATGAGCCGAACCTGGCGCCGAATTACGTGACCCACGTGATCAAGGACATGGGCGGCCTGGCCGGCCTGGTGGGTCTCTAAACACGAAGCCACCGTCCTCGACGCGACCCCACGCATCGCCCGGCGAAGCGTGGGGTCGTCGGTTATCGCACGTCGGTTATCGCAGGAAGTGAATATGTGGCCTTGCATGATGCGGCGAGGTTTCCACATGAGCTTCCACCGAGAAGACCTCGCGTAACAGGTCCCGCGTCAGTACCTCCTCGGGCACACCAGCGGCGACGACCTTTCCCGCCTGCATGACGATCAGCCGATCGCAGAACATCGCGGCGTGATTGAGGTCGTGGAGCGCGATGATGCTGGTAATGGGCAGGCTGGAAACGAGCCGCAGCAGGCCGATCTGATGCTGGACGTCGAGATGGTTGGTCGGCTCGTCGAGGATCAGCTCCTTGGGCGACTGTGCCAGCGCACGCGCCAGGTGGGTACGCTGCTTCTCGCCTCCCGAAAGGCTCTGCCAGGCATCATGGCGCTTCGCGCTCATCCCGGTGCGCTCAAGTGCCTCACTAACCGCCGCATCGTCTTCACGGCTCCAGCCGGAAAACATCGAGCGGTGCGGGAAGCGACCGAGCTTGACCACGTCTTCGACCTTGAGATTGGCATTGGTGGTGGCGTGCTGCTCGATGAAGGCGACCCGCTGCGCAATGGCACGACGGCGAAACTTGGAGAGGTCCCGATCATCGAGCATGACCCGCCCGGCATGCGGGCGCTTGAGCCTCGTCAGCAGCCGCAACAGGGAGGTCTTACCGGAGCCGTTCGGGCCCAGCAGCCCAAGCATCTTGCCCGGCTCCGCCTCGAAAGAGACGCCGTTGATGACCGTTTTCCCACCGATCTTCCAGACCAGATTGTCGGCCTTGATACTCATGATGCCCGCTGCATTCTGTAGAGGATGATGGAGAAGAACGGCACGCCCACCAGCGCCGTCACCACGCCGATCGGCAACGACTGCCGGGGAATGAGCGTGCGCGACGCAATGTCGGCCAACACCATGAAGATCGCCCCCACGATGGCGCAGGCCGGCAGCAGCCTTGCATGACGTGGGCCGACCACGAAACGCGCGGCATGGGGAACGACGAGACCGACGAAACCGATGGTGCCTACCATGCTGACGATGGTGGCCGTCATGACCGCGGTGAGGGCGAACAGGATGATCCGTGTTCGACCGACATTGACCCCTAGGGAAGCGGCAGCCTCGTCGCCGAAGGCGAAGGCATCCAGCACCCGCGCATAGAAAAGGCACGCCACCAGCCCCAGCCCGACCACCACCGATACCAGGAAGAACTCCGGCCAGCGCACGCCGCCGAAGCTGCCGAGCAACCAAAACATCACGTCGCGTGCCTGCTGAGCATTGCCGGCAGTGGTAACGATATAGGAGGTCGCGGCATTGAACAGCTGCGATGCCGCGACGCCGGCCAGTATCGTGCGGTCGGCCCCGCCGCGTGCACCGTTCGAGAGCAGTGCAACGAACAGGAAGGCGGCAAAAGCCCCGGCGAAGGCGCCCGACGAGAGCGATACCGCCCCGGCCCCCAGCCCCAGGATCACGACCAGGACCGCGCCGGTCGAAGCCCCGGCGGAAATGCCCAGCACGTAGGGTTCTGCCAGCGGGTTGCGCAGCATCGATTGCATGATGGCGCCGGCAAGGGCCAGGCCCGCACCGCACAACGCGGCCACCAGCGCCCGGCTCAAGCGATAATCCCAGACGATGGTCTCGTGGATACGGTTGAGTTCGATCGACGTCCAACCCAGCTTGTTGGTTATCGTGGCGAAGGTGGTGGAGAGCGGGATCGGCATATCGCCGATCCCGACGCTGATCCCGACGACCAGGGCGATGGCCACCAGTGAGGCCAACAGCAACCCGGCAGACCAGACGAACCGTGACAAGCGCTCATCTGGCCGGTTGACACTAACCGCCATACTCATCTCAGACCGAGCGCCTGCAGCTGTTCGGCCACCTGCTCCGCGCCGAAAATCGTCCTGAGCGTCGGGTCCATGGCATTACCGTCCATGACCACGATGGCCCCGTTCTTGACCGCTCTCATTTCGCGGGTGGCCGAGTCCGAGTTGAGATATTCGATCTTTGCTTCCGCCTTGTCCAACTCCCAGCGGTTACGGTCGACGCGGGCTACCACGATGACGTCCGGATCGGTCGCGATGATGCTTTCCCAGCCTAGCGCCGGCCATTCGGCCTCTGCGTCGATGGCGTTGGTGCCGCCCAGCACGTCGGCGATGAAGCCGGAAGCACCGTGCTTCCCACCCAGATAAGCGTCGGCAGAGGGCGCCGGGCTGGAGAACCAGAAGACATAGGAGAGCGGGTCTTCACCTTGAGGAGACTCGGCTCGCAGCGCGGCTTCACGGCGCCTGAGGTCCTCGATCAATGCCTGGCCCCGGTCGTTCACGTCGAAAATCTGGGCGAGCTCTTCGATCTCCTGGTAGAGAGAATCCATGCTCCAGAGCTGGGCACGATTGCCGTAACCGAACTTGTCCTTGTCCATACCCTCAGCGACGCAGGTGTTGGGTGACAGGTAGGTCGACACACCCACCCTGTCGAAGTCCTCCCGCGTCGCCACTCTGCTGGATGGGCCTATCAGGCTAGGCAGCGCCGCCGTTACGAAATCCGGCTCTTTGGCCAGAATGGACTCGAAGGTGGGGAACTCGACCGTCAGCACTTCCACCTTGGCATTGGCTTCGGCCAGCTGCGGCAAGACACTATTGGGCCAGAAGGCGGTGCCCACCATCTTGTCTTCGAGGCCAAGCATCAGCATGATCTCCGCACTGGCCTGGCCAAGGCCGACTGCCCGCTCCGGGGCCGTGTCAAAGGTCACCTCTGCGCCGCAATTATTCAGAGTAAGCGGATACTGCGTGGCGTCGGCAAAGGCAGGGCTCATCGTCAGACCAAGCGCCATGCCAAGTCCGGAGAGGGCAAGAAGACGTTTCATAGACCACCCATCGCTCTTTCGTTAAGAATCCCGGCCGGCCGTTGTGGCGTCCTGCCAGTCATGAATACGATTCCGCATGATCCTCGAGACCGGCACAGCCTCACCACCGGGGTAGCGACTACCAGAAATGAAGATACAGATACTACTGATACGCATTATCACACGCGGCGAAAAATAACCGCAAATCATGCTCGCTGCAATATGCTGCTCTACCGTTGTCGGAACAAACTTGCTCATTGCACTTCGAGCCGATGTTTAGCGCCGTCTGGCCACCCGCAGACAGCTTTCAGGCACAGCCCAGATGGCGTTCGACGAGCGCGGCATGCAGGCGGATTCCGGTCGCCAGTACCTCATCGTTGAAGTCGTACTGGGGATGATGCAACGGAACTTCATCGCCACCGCGGCCCTGCCCCAGCCAGATATAGGCGCCCTCGCAGGCCTGGAGAATGAAGCCGAAGTCCTCCGAGGTGAAGGCCGGCTGCGGTGCCAACTCCGTGCGGGCAAAGCCGGCCGCGGCAGCCAGGGCTGCCTCGGCGGCGTCCGAGCTGTTGATCGTCGCCGGATAGTAGCGATCATAATTCACGGCGATACGCGTGCCGCTGGCCAGGGCCACACCCTCGGCGACCTGGCGCAGGGCTTCCTCGATCCTGTCCTGTACCTCGATATCGAAAGTACGCACCGTGCCGACGACGCGCACGGCGGCGGGAAGCACGTTGTGCGAACTGCCGCCCTCGATACGGGTTACCGAAAGCACGGCCGTGGACATGGGCGGAATGCGACGGGATACCAGGCTGTTGAGCTGAGTCACGAGATCGCTGGCCGCCAGGATCGCATCCGGTGTCTTGTGCGGCATGGCGGCATGGGCACCGCGCCCCTCGACCACAATCTCGAACTTGTCCGCCGCCGCCATGATTGGGCCAGGGCGCGTCGAAACCGTGCCGGCCGGAAGATCCGGCCAATTGTGGAAGGCGAACACCCGGTCGCAGGGAAAACGCTCGAACAGTCCGTCCTCGATCATGGCCCGGGCACCACCCTGCCCCTCTTCGGCCGGCTGGAAGATGAAGTGGACCGTGCCGTCGAAGCGGCGGGTACGGGCGAGATAGCGGGCAGCGCCCAGCAGCATCGCCACGTGCCCATCGTGACCGCAGCCGTGGAAGACCCCCGGATTGCGGCTGGCATAGGGAAGCCCGGTCTCCTCATGGATGGGCAGTGCATCCATGTCGGCGCGCAGGCCGATAGTACGCGGAGAGTTGCCCACCTTCAGCGAAGCGACGATACCGGTACCGCCAATGCCGGTGTGCACCTCCAGGCCGAGCTCGCGCAGCGCCTCTTCGATCTTCTTTGCCGTACGGTGCTCTTGATACCCAAGTTCGGGATTGGCATGCAGGTCGCGCCGAAACGACACCAGCGGCGCCACCAGATCGTCGATTTCCACACTGTCACTGTTTTTCATGGCATGACTCGGATAAGTGGGTTGTCTACTTGAAAAACTCGTAGGGCGTACCGAGCCCCTTTTCCAGAGCTGCCTCGTACAGCATGGCAACCGTCACGGTGTCTTGAATGGCCATGCCGACCGAGTCGAAGATCGTTATCTCATGCGGGTTTTCGCGACCGGCCTTTTTCCCCAGCAGGATCTCCCCGATTTCCGCATGGATGTCTTCTGTCTTGATGATGCCTTCTTTAACGGCATGCTGGGTATCGCCGTACTTGATACACAGCTCGACAGCGTCGTTGACCACCTTGGCCTCTTTGAATATGTCGGCGCCAATCTCCTGCTTGCCCGGCATGTCGGAGCCAATGGCAACGATATGCGTACCCGGCTTCAGCCACTCCTTCTTGACGACAGGCCCTCTGAGGGCCCGCGTGGTAGTGACGACGACGTCGGCTGCGCGAACGGCTTCCTCCGCGGTTTCGCACTTCCGAATGTTGAGGCCCGTTTCCTCGGACATTTCCCGAACGTACTCGTCGAGCGCTTGCGAGGAAGCGTTCCACACCACAATCTCGTCGAAATCCCTCACCCGGATAATGGCCCGAAGCTGTCTGCGTGCCTGGTTTCCCGCACCGATGACACACAGCGTCCTGGCATCTTCGCGTGCCAGGTATTTCACCGATATGGCGCCCGCGGCGGCGGTACGACAGCCGGTGATCCAGGTGCCGTCCATGACGCACTTGAGGGCGCCGGTACTGGCATCGAACAGCAACACGGTGTTCATGCCCGTCGGCAGGCCCAACTCAGGATTTCCCTTGTATCCACCGGCAGAGGACTTGATGGTGATATACCCCCCAGCGAGGTCGAGGCCGCCCTTGAAATCGATGCACGCATGTGAGCCAGGGAGCTCTATGCTGATGAAATCAGGCTGAACGACTTTCCCGCTATTAAATGCTTTGTAGCCGTTTTCTACGGCTTCGAGCACCGCATCCAGGTCGATGAGCGATCCCACTTCGTCCTTGTTCAGCAGTAGCGTCTTCATATGCGATCTCTTCTTTAAAACCGCTAAAAAATGCCTGCCACACGCTCCCCCTTGAGGAGCTTGCCGATCATGTCTATACCCCAGTTACCGGAGGTAAGGACCACGCAGACCTTTTCATCCGGACGAGTCGTCACGGCACCTGATTGAAGGGCGGCGATTCCAACACAGGCCGAGGGCTCTGCGACGAGCTTGGCATCGTTTGCCACCATTCTTACCGCCTCCTCGATGGCTTCTTCCGAGACGGTGACGATGTCATCCACATACTTCTCGATGATGGGGTAGGTGTTGTTGCCGGGCCAGTCGCAGGCAAGGCCGTCAGCCAGGGTCTGCTTGACCGTTGCCTTGGTTCGCTCACCGTTTTGGCGACTCAAATAGTAAGGACAGCAGGCCTCGGCCTGAACGCCAATGACTCTTATAGAGGGATTGGTCTCTTTGATGGCGGTGGAAATACCCGAGATGAGCCCGCCGCCACCGATGGGAACCAGCACGGTTTCCACATCGGCCAGATCCTCCAGTATCTCGAGCGCAATCGTCCCTTGCCCGGCCATGACGTCGAAGTCTTCATAGTTGTGCACTATGGTGTAGCAATGCTCCTCGACCTCGGCATGAACCTTTTTCCAGCGCTCCGTATAGGCCCGGTCCCACAAGATGACATCCGCCCCCATCGATCTGGCATTGTCGACCTTGAGCTTGGGCGTGTCTTCTGGAACGATGACGGTCGCACGAATGCCGAGCACTTTTCCGGCATAGGCGCATGCCTGGCCATGGTTACCCGATGAGCTGGTGATGATGCCTCTGTCCCGTTCGGCCTGCGTCAAGGACAGAATCTTGCTCAATGCCCCTCTGACCTTGAAAGCGCCGGTCACCTGAAGCATTTCGGGTTTGACATAGACCTGGCAGCCCAGAGCCTCGTCCATATTGCTTTCTCTGAGCAGCGGTGTGCGGCAAATGTAAGGCCGGATACGCACAGCCGCGTTTTTTATGTCCTCGAGCGTTACCGCTGTCTTTTCCACGACTACCCCCTTGAGCTGCCGCCGGTTTCACTGACCTGCGGACTGTGTACAGCGCGTTCTGTATTGACGCGGGGTCATCCCGCAGAGGCGCTTGAAATGCCTCGCCAGATGACTCTGGTCGAAGAAGCCGGTTTCGCTGGCAATGTCCGTCGGTCGCAGCCCCTGCTCCATCATCGTTTGTGCCTGCCGGACACGCACCTGACAGACATAGCGATAGGGGGAAATGCCGAATCGCTTGCGAAACCGCTTGGCCAGACTGAAACGTGTCATGCCGACGAGCTCGGCCAGATCGTCGAGATTGATCGGCTCGCAGAAGTGCTCATCGATGTACTGCTTGGCCGTTGCCATCGCCACGGCCGTTTCGTCAGCGTCTCGCCGCCCGTCAGGGTCGGGCTCACCCGCTTGCCACATCGGGGAAATGCCGCTCTTGTCGTTCATGCTCCACACTCCCTACGCCAGCGCCCGTAGACCCGACACCGGCGTGACAGAACGCAACGTCAGTTGCTGACCGCCATGGCGGGCACAGGCTCGTCGAGCTGCCGCAGTTCGATATCGCTGTGGTGACAGAGGATCTCGTTGCCTTTGTCGAGCCGCACCCGCGGCGGCGAGACCTTGTTGCACTTGCCGTCGATCCTGACCGGACAGCGTGACAGGAACGGACAGAGTGGCGTCGCCGAGGCCGGTGGAGCGATCTGCGGCAGCGCACCGCGTCCCGCCCGGGTCTCCTCCAGCCAGCCCTGGTGCATCTCCGGCACCGACTCGATCAGCAGATGGGTGTACGGATGGTACGGCGGTGCCTGGAACGTCGAGCGCCCCCCCTGCTCCACCTTGTTGCCGGCATACATCACCACCACCTCGTCGCAGATCGCGCGTACCGTGCTGATGTCGTGGCTGATGAAGAGGTAGGTAACGTTCAGCTCCCGCTGCAGTTGCGCCATGAGTTCGAGGATTGCAGCACCGACCACCGTATCCAGGGCTGAGGTGACCTCATCGCAGAGGATCAAATCCGGCTCGGCCGCCAGCGCACGCGCCAGGTTGATGCGCTGCTTCTGGCCACCGGACAGCTCACTTGGGCGTCGCTTCGCCAGGCTCGCCGGCAGTTGCACCAGCTCCAGCAGCTCGGCCACCCGGCGGCGGCGCTGCACGCTGCGCATGCCGTGGTAGAAACGCAGCGGTCGCGCCAGGATCTCCTCGATGGTGTGCTGCGGATTCAGCGCCGTATCGGCATTCTGGAATACGTACTGGACGCGCCGGAACTCATCCCGCGTACGCCCCGACAACGACCTGCTGAGCAACTGGCCATCCAGCAGGACTTGCCCGGCCGAGGGCTCCACCAGGCCGGCAATGGCCCGAGCAACGGTGGTCTTGCCCGACCCGGATTCACCGATGATCCCGACCGTGGCTCCGCGACGGACCTTCAGGTCGATATTCTGCACGACCCGTTTGCTGCCATAGCAGATCTCGAGATCACGCACCTCGAGCAACAGATCCTCGTCGATATCGGAAGCTGCTGGCGCCGCTTCAGCTACTTGCCCCGTCGGTCTCATCGCTGCCAGCAGGCTGCGGGTATAGGGGTGCTCGGGCTCCACCAGGATCTGCTCGGTGCGGCTGTCCTCCTGGATCTCGCCGTTGCGCAGCACCACGATGCGGTCGGCCATCTGCGCCACCACCGCCAGGTCGTGGGAGACATATACCGCTGTGGTATCCAGGTCGCGCACCACCTTCTTGAACGCCCGCAGCACCTCGATCTGGGTAGTGACGTCCAGCGCGGTGGTCGGCTCGTCGAGGATGACCAGCGCCGGATCGGTGATCAGTGCCATTGCTGCCATCAACCGCTGCAGCTGCCCGCCCGACACCTGATGCGGATAGCGCGCGCCGATGTTCTCGGGGTCCGGCAGCGCCAGCGCCCGGAACAACTCGACCGCCTTGGCCTGCGCCTCTCGCCGCGACAGCACGCCATGGATCAGCGCACTCTCGATCACCTGCTCCATGATGGTCTTGGCGGGGTTGAACGCCGCCGCGGCGCTTTGGGCGATATAGGCCACGGTGCGTCCACGCAGCTTCGCCAGCTCACTATCCGACAGCTTCAGCACGTCGACGTCGCCGATGCGCACCGAGCCGCCAACGATACGACAGCCGGCGCGGGCATAGCCCATCAACGCCAGGGCGATGGTGGTCTTGCCGGAGCCGGACTCACCGATCAACGCCAGCACCTCGCCCTTCTTCAGAGTGAAATCGGCACCGTGCACGATCGGCACATCGACGCCGGCATCGTTACGCGCCGCTACGCGCAGCCCGCTGACCTTGACGATATCGTTCATCTCAGTTCTCCATCTCGCGCTTGGCCCGTGCACCGAAGCTGTCGATGATCAGGTTGACCCCGACGGTCAGGGTTGCGATGGCAACCGCCGGTGCCAATACGGCCGGAGCGCCTTCACCCAGGCCCTGGATGTTTTCCCGTACCAGAGAGCCCCAGTCCGCATCCGGCGGCTGTACGCCCAGACCGAGAAAGCTCATCGCGCTCAGCAGCAGCACGACGTAGACGAAACGCAAGCCGAAGTCGGTCAGCACCGGACGGAGCATGTTCGGCAGCACCTCGATGAACATGATGTACGGCATGGCCTCACCCCGCGCCCGCGCGACCTGAACGAAGTCCATCGTCATGACGTTGACGGCGACCGCACGCGCGATGCGGTAAGAGCCGGGCATATAGGCAAAGGCGGCCATGACCAGCAGCAGAGGCACCGAAGAGCCGAAGGCGGCCACCATGATCAGCGCGAAGATCTTGTTGGGAATGGCGATCAGGGCATCCTGAGTGCGACTGATGGCAGCATCGATCCAGCCACCGGAGGCTGCTGCCACCAGGCCCAGCACCACGCCGAACAGGCAGGCCAGTACCGTTGCAGCCAGTGCCACGCCGATCGTGTAGGGCGCGCCGTGCAACAAGCGACTGAGGATGTCCCGGCCCAGGAAGTCCGTGCCAAGCGGGTATTCCAGGCTGATTGGGCCGAATATCTCGAAGCTGACCAGCGCGTTGGCACCATGGGGCGCCAGCCAGGGGCCGACCAGGGCCATCAGCAGCCAGAACCCGACGATCAACAGCCCCAGGGCACCGCTGATCGGCCGCTTGGCACGGCGGCGCACGGCCTTCGGCGGCTGGTCGCCGAACGCCACATCGAGCGCGGCCTCGGCTCGAGCACCCGAGGTGCTCAATTTCGGTGACGGCGGAAGAGTGTTCGGGTTCATGTGCGCAGCCTCGGGTTGGATAGGATGGCAATGATGTCGGCGATCAGCACCAGCAGCAGAAAGCCCAGGGAGAACAGCATCACGCACGCCTGCACCAGCGGCATGTCGCGGGTCACCACGGCGTTCACCATCAGCGTCGCAATGCCCGGATAGTTGAAGATCGTCTCGACGATGACTACACCGCCAAGCAGATACGACAGGCTCAGCGCCACGGCATTGGCAATCGGACCGATCGCATTCGGCAGCGCATGCCGGAGCACCACCCGCATCGGTCGGGCGCCCTTGAGTACCGCCATTTCAACGTAGGGGGAGCTGAGCTGATCGATGACGGCCGCACGGGTCATGCGCGCCATCTGAGCGACCAATACGCAGCACAGGGTCAGCACCGGCATGGCATAGACACTGAGCAGCTGCAGGAAAGAGTCGACTTCCACAGAGCGCGACAGCGCTGAGAGCCAACCCAACTTGACCGCGAAGATCAGCACCGCGACGGTGGCAATCAGGAACTCGGGAACCGACACCAGAAACACCGCCAGCATGTTGGTATAGCGGTCGAAGATCGATCCGCGATACATCGCCGAGAGAATGCCGATGGATAGCGCCAGGGGCACGGCAATCAGAGCAGTGGCCGCTGCCAGCTTCAGAGAGTTGGGCAGCCGGCTCGCGATCAGATCGTCGACCGGCATGCCGTTGACCAGCGAAACACCGGGGTTGCCCGTCACCAGGCCACCCAGCCAGCTCAGGTAACGCATGTAGACGGGCAGGTCCAGACCCAACTTCGCACGCAGTGCCGCCACCGCTTCCGGCGTCGCCTCCTGGCCGAGCTGTTCCTGGGCCGCGTCGCCCGGTAATAGGCTGGTGAGAATGAAGACCACCAGCGAGACGATGAGCAGGGTGAGCACGCCGATACCCAGCCGGCCGATGATGAGCCGTGGAATGCTGCTGTTCATGGTTTGCCCTTCTTATTGTGGCGTCACCTCACTCCCGCCAAGGTGACGCCTTCATGGTTGAGTTGTCGTTAGAGGGATTCGCTCAGGCGTCCAGCCAGACGTGTTCGGCGAACATGTAGCCCATCAGGCCACCCAGCGGATGGGGGGTCAGCCCCCGCAGCTTGGTGTTGTGGCCGTCGATGCTGCTCCTGAACTGCGGGATGCCGATGCCGCCGTGCTCGTGGATCAGTACCTGCATGTCGCCGTACATCTGCTTGCGCTTGGCTTCGTCGGTCTCGCCGCGTGCCGCCAGCAGCAGCTGGTCGAACTGTTCGTTGCGCCAGCCCGACTCGTTCCAGGCGGCCTCGGACTGGAAGAACAGGCTGAACATCAGGTCGGCGGTCGGCCGCGCACTGATGGCGCCGAAGCCCAGCGGATGCTTCATCCAGTGGTTGGACCAGTAGCCGTCCGACGGCACCCGCCGAATATCGAGCCTGAGCCCGATTTGCTGTGCCGAGAGCTGCATCAGCTGGGCCATGTCCACCGAGCCGGTGGCGGCCTCGGAGGCCACCAGGGGAATCGAACGGTTCCCGATGCCGGCGCGCTCCAGGTGGTACTTCGCCCGGTCCAGGTCGAAGGTGCGCTGCGGCAGGTCGGCGAGGTGGTAGCGGTGGCTGGGCGCGATCGGCTGGTCGTTGCCGAGAGTGCCGAAGCCGCCGAAGGCGAGCCGCTGGATCTGCTCACGATCGAGCATGTACTTCATCGCCAGCACGAAGTCCGGGTTGTTGACCGGCCCCAGCTCGTCGCGCATCACCAGGTTGGTATAAGCGCCGGTCGGGGATTCCATCGCCGTGGCGTTGGCGCTGTTGAGGATGCGTGGGATCGAGCGCGCATTGACCGGGTTGATGAGGTCGACGTCCCCGGCGAGCAGGGCGTTGATGCGCGCGGCCTCGTCGGGGATCGCGAAGAACTCGATCTCGTCGAGGTAGGGCTGACCCGGCTTCCAGTAGCTGTCGTTGCGCACGGCGACCGAACGCACTCCCGGCTGGAACTCCGCGCACTCGAAGGGCCCGGTGCCGTTGGCGAGGCTGAAGTCCGTGGCGCCGTCGCGCACGATGAGGAAGTGGGAGGTGGCGAGGATCGCCGGCAGGTCGGCGTTGGGACTGGTGAGCCGGATGTGCACTTCATGCGGGCCGGCGGCGCTGACCTCTTCGAGCTGCTCAGCGACGCTGAGGGCGCGGGAGGCGGTATCCGGATCCTTGTGGCGGTTCAGCGAGTAGACCACGTCGGCCGAGGTGAACGGCTGACCGTCGTGGAAGACGACGTCCCGACGCAGCTTGACGACCCAGGTGAGGGCGTCGTCGGTGTCGAACGACTCCGCCAGCGACATGCGCGGCACCAGCGCCTCGTCCAGTGTGGTCAGGCCGTTGTAGAACATGAAGTGACGGCAGTAGTCGGTGTAGTTCGCCCCCTTGGCCGGGTCCAGCGTGTCGGCGGTCGAGCTGGTCGCACTCGCGACCTTGATACGTCCGCCGCGCTGGGGCGTCTGGGCGAAGGCGGACGACGCGCCGGTCATCAAGCCGCCGGCGGTGGCGGCCAACACGGTACCGGCGGCCATGCCGCGCAGCACATCGCGCCGGGTGAAGCCATGGCCGCCTTGGCCGGCTGTCCGCATCAGCTCCGTCATGGCCCGCCGATCATGGCCAGGGAAGTTCCTGTTCTTCATATCGTGCCTCCGTCTATCCGCTATCATTGCTTGCTGTTGTTATATCGGCGCGCCGTTATCCAGGGGGCTACTTCAGGCAATCCGGGGTATTACCGTTATCTCGCGTGACGCTTTCTGCCTAAGCCGATACTCTCGCTCCCGCCCTTCGTAACAAGCTGAAGACTCGACTCGCATGCCTCATCGGATACGAACAAGCCGTTGAAACAATTACAGCACCAATGCACAACGCTTTTGGTTCGTTTTGGCCCCACTCGCACATACAATCGTTGGCATTGGCCGCACCATACGGCAGAAGCTGCCGCACGCCCGAAGCCACCCCAGCGACAAGGCAGTCACACCGGCTGTGCAGCCTGGGAGAGGAATTTTCACTGGCCATAGCCATGCGCGCGGCATGATTCACCTGGCTTCGCGGTGCACCAACCTTACAGGTGCGGCAAGAACGTCCTAGTCATGACCGCTATCAGCTGCCAAACTGCCATTGCCAGGGAAAGCCACTTATGGAGAGCCAGGTGTCCAAAGAGACGTCAAAGCGCCTGCAGACTTATGAGCTGACGCTGCGAAACCTTCAGGAGAACGATATCGGCAAGCTGCATCAGCTGTCGGTGGGTGTCGGCTGGCCGCACCGGCCAGACGATTGGCGCATGCTGCTCAAGATTGGCAAGGGATTTGCCGGCTGCGACAAGATCGGCCGGATCGTCGGCTCGGCAATGTGGTTTCCCATGGGCAACGATTTCGCCACCATCGGCATGGTCATCACCACGCCACAGCTACAGGCCCAGGGCGGCGGCGGCTGGCTGATGGATCACGTGATGCAGCAGTGCCACGGCCGTCGTCTTCAGATCATTGCGCCCCGGGTCGCCTATCGTCTCGCCCATGCCCTTGGCTTCAAGGCCGTGAGCGTCGTGCATCAACACCAGGGCACGGCTATCGATCCAGACGAGGTTTCGCTGCCGGCCGACAGCCGGGTTCGCCCATTGAAAGCGACGGATCTCCCCGACATTGCCCACCTCGACCAGGCCGCCTTCGGCGCCGATAGAGCAGCCATCCTGGAAGAGCTGGTCGGCCGTTCCGCCGGCACGGTGCTCGAGCGGGAGGGCCGTATCGCTGGCTTTGCCCTGTGCCGCAGATTCGGCCGCGGGCATATCGTGGGACCGGTCGTCGCGAAAAGCTCCGCCGACGCCATCGCACTGGTCGCCCCTCATGTACAAAAACATGCAGGAAGATTTCTCCGGGTCGATACCACCCGACCCGAGGGCGACTTCACCGAATTTCTCGAACGCTGCGGAATGCAGGAGTATGAACAGGTGTCGGTCATGACCCTACCCACCACAAAGGAACCGGTGGATACCGAGGTCCATACGTTTGCACTGGTGAACCAATCCCTGGGTTAGCCGACTTTCCACAGCATCCCTGAACACGTGTCGCTCCGTCTGAAAAGACGCAGCATGTGTCGCCTGCTCAGCAGCAAGAAAAAGCCTACCCATATCGTGCTAAAAACACGGCTGAGGGCGGCACTATCCTTCGCTATGACTTCCCTCTGCAAACATTACTACCGAATTTTCCCGCCACCATAATCAGCCCTCCATATCGGCAAGAACATCCTAGTAATGCCCCTGTGCAGACGCCAGAGTACGAAGAGCTATGGAGGAACTTCTTATGGCAGTCCAGAACCTTGATACCGACATTACCTATCGGCCCATGTTGGGGAGCGACCTACCTGCCGCTCATCGACTCTCGCAAGCGGTACGCTGGCCACATCGCCTGGAAGACTGGCAGCTCGTGCATCGTCTCGGCAGCGGTTTCGTTGCCGAGCGCAATGGTGAGGTCATCGGCACTGCCATGTGTTGGAGTCATGGCAGCGACCATGCAACGCTCGGCATGATCATCGTATCGCCGGAAGCCCAGGGGAAAGGCATCGGGCGCGCATTGATGGAGTCGATTCTCCACCTGACCGGCGAGCGCAATACGCTCTTGCTCGCCACCCCAGAGGGTCAGCCGCTGTACGAGCGACTCGGCTTCAAGCCCATCGGCACGGTCCACCAGCACCAGGGCACCGTCGTTCAGCCCGAAATCGTTGCGCCACCGCCCGGTGAGCGCATACGGCCGGCAGGCGTGAACGATCGCGCCAAGCTGATCGAGCTGGCGACAGCCGGTACCGGCATGCCCCGGGCAGCGGCGCTGAACGAACTGCTTCAGGTCGCCGATGGCGTGGTGCTCGACAACCAGGGGGAGCTCACCGGATTCGCCCTGATGCGGCGTTTCGGCCACGGCTACGTGATCGGACCGGTAGTGGCATCCTCTGCCGAGCGGGCCAAGGCCATGATCAGCTACTGGATGGGGGCGCGTGTCGACTCCTTCATCCGCATCGACGTCCACGATTCCGGTCACCTGAGCCCCTGGCTGCAGGAGCTCGGCCTGTTGCAGGTCGATACCGTCGTTGCCATGGTCAAAGGCGAAGCACCGGTACCGGCATTCGGCCTGCAGCAGTTCGCCATCATCAACCAGGCGCTGGGCTGATCCGGAACGTCATCACTCATCACGGCCAACAGAAGAGGAGGTGGCGGATGCGCCCCTCCTCTCCTTTCTCGACACCGGCAAAAATCATTGGCGATTAGCGCTGCCCGGACATGCCATGACAGTGCAGGGACCTCTTGCATAGGGCACGGATCGATATATCAACAGCGGCACCGTTTTCGGTGTTTCCTGCCGCCTACCCCTCGAGTTTCGGCGACTCTACGGAAAACTAAAGCGCCATACTTCTTATCATGACGGGCCGCTGGCCCGGGAAACTCTCGATATCAATCCTCGCCTGATACTCGACGTGAGGCCTTCCCATGCACGAACGCAGCATCGCCGAACAGAGCACGTCCTTTTGGTGGGAAACGGCACCCGTCAAACCGCTGCCGCAACAAACACCGCTCAGGCAACTCGATGTGTTGATCGTGGGCGCCGGCTACGCCGGTCTGGCGGCGGGGCTGGAACTGGCACGCGCAGGTCGGTCGGTGGCAGCATTCGACGCCATGAGTCCGGGCGAAGGCGCCTCATCGCGCAACGGCGGGATCACCAGCGGCAGCATTCGCCCGGACTACGCCACGCTCAGCCGCCGCTTCGGCGAGCAGAAGGCGCTGGCCATCGAGGCGGAAGGCAAGCTCGCCCGGGAGTTTCTCTACGATTTCATCGCGACCGAAGGGCTCGACTGCGACCTCCAGCTCAGCGGCCTGTTCCGCGGTGCCATCGGCCATGAACAGTACGAGAGCATGGCCCGCGGTGCCGAGGCGCTGGCGAAGCGACTGGGCATCGAGTCCTACGCCGTTCCGCACGGCGAACAGCGCGACTATATCGGCACCGACTTCTACCGCGGCGGCACGGTCAGGATGGACATCGGCGGTCTGACCCCGGCCAAGTTCCATGCCGAACTGCTGCGCGTGGCATTGGCCGAGGGGCTGACGGTCCACTCACATACCGCCGTGACGTCGATAGCGCGGGAAGGCGCTGGATTCCGCGTCACGACCTCGGCCGGTACGGTTCAGGCGCGGCAGGTTCTGGTCTGCACCAACGGCTACACCGATGGCGCTACGCCCTTCCTGCGCCGTCGCCTGGTGCCGGTGCGCAGCCGCATCATCGCCACCGAGGAGCTTCCTCCCGAGCTGATGGCGCGGCTGATGCCCAAGCGGATGATGATGGGCGAGGGCCTGCAGCTGGGCTTCTATTACCGCCCCTCACCCGACGGCAGGCGCATCCTGCTGGGCGGCCGCGACAGCTCCCGGGTCGGCGACCCGACGGCACCGACGCTGCGCCTGCGCAAGGGGTTGGTGACGCGCTTTCCCGAACTCGAGAACGTGCGCCTCTCCCACAGCTGGTTCGGCAACGTGGCGATGAACCGCGACATGCTGCCGCGAATCTTCGAAAAGAACGGCGTGCTCTACGCCACCGGCTTTTGCGGCTCAGGCGTGGTCTGGGCACCGTGGGTTGGTACCCGCGCGGCCCACAAGCTGCTGCGAAGCAGCGAGCACGCCTGCTCGGCCTTCGACTTCAGGCCGCCGCCCTGCATCCCTTTCTATCGTGGCAATCCGTGGTTCATGCCGGCCGTCATCCAGGGCTATGGAATGCAGGACCGAATCGCAATGTGGCGCGCCAGCCGATGACTCGCACCGATGCAGTCATCCGCCGGCCCTGCCAGCCAGGCCTCGGGCTTCGTACGCCCCGGCTCACCCAACTGTCGAGAGAACTGTCGAGAGGATGTTGTCATGGAAAGCTTTGACCCGAACCGGATAACGGTACGCAGTGCACACTTCATCGGCGGCCGTTACATCGCCGGCAGTTCGAGTGCGATCGATGTGCAACGGCCTTCCGACGGCGTTACCTACGCAGGTCTGCCGGTGGCGGACGCCGACCTCGTCGACCGGGCGGTACAGGACTCGTGGAACGCCTACAAGTACAGCGACTGGGCACGCTGCGCACCGCGTGACCGCGCACGCATCCTGCGGCGCTGGGCGGATCTGATCGAGGCCGACGTCAAGACGCTGGCACCGCTCGAAGCCGTCGGCTCGACCCGGCCGATCCGTGATGCGGCAGGCTGGGACGTGCCATTTACCGCCGAGGGCATCCGCTTCTATGCGGAGTGGGCGGACAAGATCGGCGGCGAGGTGGCTGCGACACGCAACGACCATCTCGGCATGACGATCGCGGAACCCTACGGTGTCATCGGCTCCATCGTGCCCTGGAATTTTCCGCTGGTGACCTCCTCATGGAAGGTGGGCCCCGCCCTGGCCGCCGGTAATGCCATGGTGCTCAAGCCATCCGAGATGACGCCATTCAGCGTGCTGCGGATGGCGGAACTGGCCGTCGAAGCCGGCGTGCCGGAAGGCATCTTCAACGTCGTGCAGGGCGATGGTCTCACCACCGGCGATGCACTGTGTCGCCATCCCAAGATTGCCAAGATGACCTTCACCGGTTCGACCCGAACCGGCGCGGCCATCATGGCGGCATGTGCCGAGAGCGGTACCAAGGCGGTAACGCTGGAGCTCGGCGGCAAGAGCCCGCAGGTGGTCTTCGCCGACGTCCACGACCTGGAAAGAACGGCGCGCACCGTGGCGCGGGCGATCACCACCAACGCCGGCCAGGTATGCGTTGCCGGCTCGCGTCTGATCGTGCAGCGCTCCATCGCCGACAGGTTCATCGAGCGGCTCGTCGCCATCGTGGCGGAACTCAAGGCCGGTTACACCTGGGAGCCGGACACCACCCTGTGCCCGATCATCTCCAGCCGCGAGATGGAACGTATCGATGGCATCGTGCAGCGCAGCACAGCACAGGGGGCACGTATCGTCACCGGTGGGCAGTGCCTCTCGATGGGTAACGCTGGCGGGTTCTACCAGCCGACCATCCTGAGCGACGTCGACCAGCAGATGGAAGCCGTGAAGAACGAGATCTTCGGCCCGGTGCTCACCGTGCAGACCTTCGACGACGAAGAGGAAGCCCAGGCCCTCGCCGACCACCCCGAATATGGCCTGGCCGCCGGTGTGCATACCGCGGACATCGGCCGGGCCCTGCGGCTGGCGCGCGGCATCGAGGCGGGTACCGTGTGGATCAACCGCTATGGGCGTACCGCCGACTTCGTGATACCCACCGGCGGCTACAAGCGCTCCGGCATCGGCAAGGACCTCGGACGCCAGGCGTACGAAGCGAACCTCAGAATAAAGAGTGTGCTCGTCGACTTCTCGCAGGAGATGCAGCAATGAAATTCGTATCCTACTGGCACGACACCTCGGCTTCCTTCGACCAGGCCGCGGCTGGCCCTGTCTCGGGAGAGTTCGAGGTAGCGGTGATCGGCGCAGGCTTCACCGGCCTCAATGCCGCCCGGCAGCTGGCGAAATCCGGCCTCAAGGTCGCCCTGCTCGAGGCCGAACATGTCGGCTATGGCGCATCGGGACGTAACGGCGGGCACCTCAACAGCGGTCATTTCGCCAGCTTCGGCGCCATCAAGGCGCGTTTCGGCGACGCCCAGGCGCGCCGCCTGTGGCAAGCCTATGACGATTCGATCGACATGATCGAGGCGATCATCGACGAAGAGAAGATCGACTGCGGCTTCCGCCGGGGCGGCAAGATCAAGCTGGCCTCCAAGCCCTCCCACGTGAAGAAGCTGCAGGCCATGTGCGACGAGCTCCGCCGCGAGGTCGACCCCACGGTGGAGTGGCTGTCACGCGAGGACGTGCGCAAGGAGCTGGGCTCGGACGCCTTCCACGGCGGCGTGCTGTCGCCGAAATCCGCCATGATGCACATGGGACGCTACGTCACCGGCATGGCCCAGGCCGCCCATCGTCACGGCGCGACCATCTGGGAGCACAATCCCGTCATTGCCCGCGAGCGGGTACCGAACGGCTGGCGACTGACCACGCCGACCGGCTCCCTCGTCGCCCGGCAGGTCATCCTGGCCACCGATGCCTACACCACGGAGACCTTCGGCTATTTCCGTCGGCGGATGATGTCGGTCGCCTCCTTCATCATCGTCACGCGCCCGCTCACCGCGGAAGAGGTCGCGGCGACGATGCCGGGCAACCGCAACTACACGAACTCGCTCAACATCGCCAACTACTTCCGCCTCACCCCGGACAACCGCGTGCTGTTCGGCGGCAGGGCCCGCTTCTCCTCGGCGTCGAATCAGAAGACGGACGTCAGCTCCGGGCAACTGCTGCGCAAACAAATGCTCGAGGTCTTCCCGCAGCTGGCCGACGTGGAGATTGACTACTGCTGGGGCGGTCTCGTCGGCTGCACCCAGGATCGCTACCCGCGCGCCGGCACCGCCGATGGGGTGATCTACGGCATGGGCTATTCGGGACATGGCGCGCAGGTCTCGACCCTGATCGGCAACGTGCTCGCCGATATCGCCATGGGCCGCAAGGGCACCAATCCGCTCGAGGGCCTGTCCTGGCGAGCCGTTCCCATGCACACGGGCAAGCCCTGGTTCCTGCCCATCGTGGGTGCCTATTACCGCATGAAAGACATGCTTCCCTGAAGACTTCCACCCATAATCGATCCGAGGTTCTCATGCTGCACTCTCTCGACCCACGCCAGCTCGACTCGCGCCAGGCTTCCAGCCTGCCAGCCCACCCTTCCATCATCGACCTCCGCCAGTTCGCCAGGGAGGTCACTGCCGACACCGCTGGCCAAGCCGACGGCCAGACGGATGCCTTCCTGGCAAACCGCTACCCTCTGGCAATCCCCGCCTGTCCGGTCGAAATCGGCGCCATCCGGCTGGAAGCGGGCACGGGCAGCGTGGCCGAACTGCCTACCGACGAGTTCATCATTCTTTGCGACGGCAGCCTGACACTGAACCGCCAGGGCCAGACTCTCGCGCTGGCCGACAGCGCCAGTGCCGTGCTGAGTGCCGGCGCCGGCTTCGACTGGCACTGCCCGCAACCCACCACCCTCCTCTATATACGCTACCTGGGTGAAAGTGCCGGCGAGGGCAATCTGATCGCCGTCGACGAAGCGGCAACGTTGGAGCCCTCCGGCACTCCCCTGGTGGAGCTGCTGATCGGTCCGACGCCCTCTTGCCGCAACCATACCGACTACCGCTCCGCCGACGAGGAATTCATGTGCGGCACCTGGGATTCGACTCCCTACCACCGTCGTGCCATGGAATCGCGGCAGTACGAACTGATGCACCTGCTGGCGGGGGCCGTCACGGTCGTTGAGCAGAACGGTGCCACTCGTACCTACACCAAGGGCGACATCTGCCTGGTCGAGAAAGGGGCGGTATGGAGCTGGGAAAGCCGCGAAGATGTGAAGAAGGTGTACGCGATTTACCGCCCGGCCTGAGAATTCGTTACACAATTGGCTGCGCGCCAGCAATAAATATCCAGCGATAATAACCAGCAATAAAAAGAAGGGAGCGCCCAGTGTGGCCGCTCCCTTCTTCTTTCTCATTTCTCGCTTCTCACGTTCCACGCTTCACCGGGATGCCGACTCCTCAGGCATCCGGCTCCTCAGGCGTCCAGCCAGACGTGTTCGGCGAACATGTAGCCCATCAGGCCACCCAGCGGATGAGGGGTCAGCCCCTGCAGCTTGGTGCTGTGGCCGTCGATGCTGCTCCTGAACTGCGGGATGCCGATGCCGCCGTGCTCGTGGATCAGTACCTGCATGTCGCCGTACATCTGCTTGCGCTTGGCTTCGTCGGTCTCGCCGCGTGCCGCCAGCAGCAGCTGGTCGAACTGTTCGTTGCGCCAGCCCGACTCGTTCCAGGCGGCCTCGGACTGGAAGAACAGGCTGAACATCAGGTCGGCGGTCGGCCGCGCACTGATGGCGCCGAAGCCCAGCGGATGCTTCATCCAGTGGTTGGACCAGTAGCCGTCCGACGGCACCCGCCGAATATCGAGCCTGAGCCCGATTTGCTGTGCCGAGAGCTGCATCAGCTGGGCCATGTCCACCGAGCCGGTGGCGGCCTCGGAGGCCACCAGGGGAATCGAACGGTTCCCGATGCCGGCGCGCTCCAGGTGGTACTTCGCCCGGTCCAGGTCGAAGGTGCGCTGCGGCAGGTCGGCGAGGTGGTAGCGGTGGCTGGGCGCGATCGGCTGGTCGTTGCCGAGAGTGCCGAAGCCGCCGAAGGCGAGCCGCTGGATCTGCTCACGATCGAGCATGTACTTCATCGCCAGCACGAAGTCCGGGTTGTTGACCGGCCCCAGCTCGTCGCGCATCACCAGGTTGGTATAAGCGCCGGTCGGGGATTCCATCGCCGTGGCGTTGGCGCTGTTGAGGATGCGTGGGATCGAGCGCGCATTGACCGGGTTGATGAGGTCGACGTCCCCGGCGAGCAGGGCGTTGATGCGCGCGGCCTCGTCGGGGATCGCGAAGAACTCGATCTCGTCGAGGTAGGGCTGACCCGGCTTCCAGTAGCTGTCGTTGCGCACGGCGACCGAACGCACTCCCGGCTGGAACTCCGCGCACTCGAAGGGCCCGGTGCCGTTGGCGAGGCTGAAGTCCGTGGCGCCGTCGCGCACGATGAGGAAGTGGGAGGTGGCGAGGATCGCCGGCAGGTCGGCGTTGGGACTGGTGAGCCGGATGTGCACTTCATGCGGGCCGGCGGCGCTGACCTCTTCGAGCTGCTCAGCGACGCTGAGGGCGCGGGAGGCGGTATCCGGATCCTTGTGGCGGTTCAGCGAGTAGACCACGTCGGCCGAGGTGAACGGCTGACCGTCGTGGAAGACGACGTCCCGACGCAGCTTGACGACCCAGGTGAGGGCGTCGTCGGTGTCGAACGACTCCGCCAGCGACATGCGCGGCACCAGCGCCTCGTCCAGTGTGGTCAGGCCGTTGTAGAACATGAAGTGACGGCAGTAGTCGGTGTAGTTCGCCCCCTTGGCCGGGTCCAGCGTGTCGGCGGTCGAGCTGGTCGCACTCGCGACCTTGATACGTCCGCCGCGCTGGGGCGTCTGGGCGAAGGCGGACGACGCGCCGGTCATCAAGCCGCCGGCGGTGGCGGCCAGCACGGTACCGGCGGCCATGCCGCGCAGTACATCGCGCCGGGTGAAGCCATGGCCGCCTTGGCCGGCTGTTCGCATCAGGCTCGAAGCGAGCTGAGCACCGGGCAGTTTGTTGTTTTTCATCTGAATGCCTCCAAGTGTTTTTTCGTTGTACTGCTAACGTTTCACTATCATCATTGCGCTTCTAGCAGGGAAAGCCTCCTGGAAAACATTCCAATCGCTCCGTCACTCATTACAGCACCCACGTTCTGCATGACTGCCCCGTTTTCCGTAGGTTCAATCACACAATCCACGGCATTTAGGCCGCTTTCCGGCACATCATGCCGCCAATGTTCACTGAGCTTTGGCTAGACGTGTCATGCGAAACTGCAGGCAAGATTGTCCTAGTTTTGGTCATTCGATGTTGTCAGAGTTGATCGATCCATCACCTCTGACCAGATTGCATTGGAGACAAATTCATGAGCTTTCTCTACAAGTCAGAACCGGTTCGCGGCGCACGCTGGGCAGAGCTGTTCGCCGAGCGAGCGCCAGATATCGATTTCCATATCTGGCCCTCCATTGGCGATCCAAGACAGGTGCGCTACCTCGCCGCCTGGGAGCCACCGGAAGATATCCTGCAGACCTTTCCCAATCTGGAGCTGGTATTTTCGGTGGGGGCCGGCGTCGACCAGTTCGACCTTTCTCAAATACCGGAGCACATTCCGGTCGTGCGAATGATCGAGAGCGGTCTGGTCGCGGGAATGGTCGAATACGCCACGCTGGCCGTGTTGGCGGCCCACCGTGACTGGCTCACCTATGCCAACCAGCAGCGCAGCGGGATATGGAAGCCGATGCCGGTGCGCACGGCGAACACGCGCCGCGTCGGGGTACTCGGCATGGGCGTGCTGGGCCAGGCCGTGCTCGAGAAGCTGCGCGACTTCTGCTTCCAGTGTGCCGGCTGGAACCGTTCGGAACGCAGCCTCCCTGGCGTCGCATGCTTCACCGGCGAACGGGGCCTGGTGGATTTCCTGGCACGCACCGATATCCTGATCTGCCTGCTGCCACTGACCGCCGAGACACGAGGCATCCTGTCACAGGAGCTGTTCCGGCAACTGCCGCAAGGGGCCATGTTGATCAATCTGGGACGCGGCGATCACCTGGTCGAAGAGGACCTGCTGGATGCCCTGGACCGCAACCATCTCTCGACGGCAATTCTCGACGTATGCAGCGTCGAACCGCTGCCTGAGGGGCACCCCTTTTGGCATCACCCGCGCATCATGCTGACCCCTCATATTGCCAGCATGACCCAGCCGGACACATCCGCCGAGGCCGTGCTGGACAACCTGCGCCGCCACCGGGAAGGACTTCCATTGAAAGGGTTGGTCGATCGCACGCGTGGTTATTAGATGCATGCCGCAGAAAATGTCACGCAGGATTCAGATCGAAAAGGAAACTGCTCGAGTCTTGCGGCAATAAAGCATCGCCATGGATCTGGCCGCCATAGACTTGTCAGTGAACCCGAATGCCTGCCCCAGGCCACCACGATGAAGCGAGGTACGTGATGGTGGAGAATCTTACGCTTGCGACAGCGGCGCTGAGCACGGCAGTGCCCAACCTTGCACCCGACGAGGTAAGCGCACTGGTCAGACGCCTATACGGCATCCATGGCAGCATCAAATCACTGGTGGGCGAACGCGACCAGAATTGTCGCATCGAGACCGCCGACGGCAGGCGTTACGTTTTCAAGATCAGCAATCCATCCGAGCCGGTCTCGGTCGTCGATTTCCAGATCGCCGCACTCGACCACATCGCCCGCGTCACGCCGGGCCAGCCGGTGCCCCGCGTGGTACGGACGCTCGATGGACTGTCGCGGGATACGGTGACCTTGCCCGACGGGGTCCAGACCAGCGTACGGATGCTGACCTATCTCGACGGCACTCAGATTCGCGAGACGACCCGGACCGCCGCGCAGCGTCGGGCCATGGGGACCATGCTCGCCGAATTGAACCTCGCGCTGCGCGATGTCTCGCACCCTGGGGCAACGCATGACCTGCTGTGGAACGTCTCCACCGCGCACCGGTTGGTCGACAAGCTGGATGCCATCGTGGACGCCCCACGTCGTGCGCTCGCCGAGTCGTTCATGACACGCTTCACCGAGCATGTCCTGCCGCGTCTGGCCTCGGTGCGGGCTCAGGTCATCCACAACGATTTTCACCTCTACAACGTGCTGGTGGCGCCCGAAGATCATGAACGCATCGTGGGGATCATCGACTTCGGCGACATGCTGCATGCGCCACTGGTCGGCGAGGTAGCAACGGCGGCAGCCTTCCACACGGCGGGCCACACCGACCCGTTCGAGGGGGCGGCGCAGTTCGTCGGGGCCTATCACGCAACGCTGCCGCTTACCGACATCGAGCAGGAGATCGTTGCCGATCTGATGGCGACACGCCATCTCATCACCGTCTTGATTTCGGAATGGCGCGCCAAACGCTACCCCGAGAATCGCGACTACATCATGCGCCACAACCCCGCGTCCTGGGAGGCACTCTCCCAGATGGCCGACCTTTCCCGAGATGAGGCGCGCGACCGCCTGCTGGCCGAAGTACGAAAAGGAGAAAGTCGATGAAAAGCACCACCGACCTCAACATGGTCAACGCCTATATCCCCGGGCGCGCCGACGTGGGCCCCGTCACTGCGGCGATGATCGAGCGGCGCGACGCCTTGCTCGGCCCGGCCTATCGGCTGATGTACGAACATCCGCTGCATATCGTGCGCGGCGAAGGCGTGTGGCTGATGGATCCGGATGGCCGCCGCTACCTCGACATCTACAACAACGTCGCCTCACTCGGACACTGCCACCCGGCGGTGACCGAGGCGGTCTGCAATCAGGTGAAGGTTCTCGCGACCAACACCCGCTATCTGCACGACACGATTCTCGAACTGGCCGAACGTCTGCTGGCCACCGTACCCGAGACCGAACTTGCCCATCTCATGTTGACCTGTACCGGCAGCGAGGCGAACGATATCGCCTATCGCATCGCCCAGGTCCGTACCGGCGGCACCGGTGTGATCGTGACTGAAACCGCCTACCACGGCTTCACCGATGCGGTATCGAAATTCTCACCATCCCTCGGTACGACGGTCGACCTCGGCGCTCACGTGCGCACGGTCCCTGCACCGTGCCTCTATCATGCCGAGGGCGCCGATCTCGCCGAGCGCTTCACCCGCGACGTCGAGGCGGCTATCGCCGATCTCAAGCGTCACGGCATCAAACCGGCGATGCTCCTGGTCGACTCCGTGTTCACCAGCGACGGCATCCTCCCCGAGCCTGCGGGCTTCCTGAAGGGCACGGTCGATGCGATCAAGCGGGCCGGCGGCCTCTTTATCGCCGACGAAGTGCAGCCCGGCTTCGGCCGCACGGGCGAGCACATGTGGGGCTTCCAGCGTCACGGCATCTCGCCGGACATCGTCACCATGGGCAAGCCGATGGGCAACGGACAGCCCATCGCAGGGCTGCTGGCCACCGCCGATGCGCTGGCGGAGTTCGGCAAAAAATCACGCTACTTCAACACCTTCGCCGGCAACACCGTGTCCTGTGCAGCGGCGCTGGCGGTGCTGGATACCATCGAAAAGGAAGGCCTGATACAGCATGCCGCCAGAGTCGGAAAGCTCCTGCGTGACGGCATCGCCGAGCTTGCCAGCCGGCACGAGGCCATCGGCGACGTACGCGGCGTGGGCATGTTCGTCGGTGTGGAACTCGTCTCGGACCGTGCAACGCGCACACCCGACCGCGAACTCACTACCCGGGTCGTCAATCGCATGCGCGAAAAGGGCGTGCTGCTGAGCGCCTGCGCAATGGGCCACAATGTGCTCAAGATTCGACCGCCACTGGTGCTGTCAGCGGAACAGGCCGGGATGGTGATCGAAGTGCTCGACGAAGCGCTGAGCTTCGCGGCACGGGCACGGTAACCGACGGCCTCGAAGGTAATCGACCATGCGATCTGCAGCCTCCCTCGATCAGTTCGACATGAAGATTCTCGTGCATCTTCAGCGCGAGGGACGCTGCTCCAATGTCGAGCTGTCCGCGGCCGTCGGCCTCAGTGAAAGCCCATGCCTCGCCCGTACCAAGCGGCTTCAGGAGATCGGCGTCATTCGGGGCTACGGCGCGGACGTCGTGCTGGAGAAGTTGGGCAGTCACGTCATCGTGTTCTCCGAGGTGACCATCAGCAACCATCGGCCGCACGACTTCCGCAAGTTCGAAACCGGGGCCGGCAAGTACGACGAGATCGTCGAATGCTACAACGTCAGCGGCGGCTACGATTACCTTCTGAAAATCGTGGCGCCGGATATCGCGCATTTTCAGGCGCTCATGGAGCGGCTATTGGAAGACGACATCGGCATCGAGAAGTTCTCCAGCCGGGTCGTATTGCGCCGACCACTCGCTCAACGCGGAGATCCACTGACCGTTATCGCAACAGGAAAACCAAGCTGGGCATGACACTGGCCCGTTCGGCGCATGTACCGCCGTGCGCAGTGCATGAAGCAACGCGCGACAGCGGCCCGATGACAGCGATAGAGCGGTGCCGACAGTATCTTCCGAAACAGTGACGATTACGAAACTATCGGTTCCGGCGAAGCGAATAGTCGCAATAAAACGTTGCGCCCGGCTGACTATCATGGTCGTGGGTGCAGCGTGTCCACCGCCGAGGATAACTGGCAGGCCGACACCCGCGCCAAATCGGCGCGGCTCGCACCAGGCCCAACGTTCAGGAAGCGCTGAAGAAATCGGCGAGCGGAATGAAGCACTAGGCGCACGCAGCGCAGGCACCGGAGCCTATGGGGTATAGGTGAGGATGTCGAGCAGCGCGCAACGCAGTGATTCGTCCGCGCAGACATTTATGCAGCGTTTCCTTCATTCGATATTCGGCGGACTGACCATGCAAACTGATAATCTCGTCACCCTGGATCGCGACCACCTCGTCCATCCGGTCGTCAACTACCGTACCCATGAACAGCGCGGCGTAACGGTACTCACGTCGGGGCGCGGTGCCTACCTGCAGGACAGCAGCGGCCGCGAGCTCCTCGATGCCTTTTCCGGCCTCTGGTGCGTCAACACCGGCTATGGCCATGAGAGCATCGTGCGTGCCGCCGAGGAGCAGATGCGCCAACTGCCCTACGCTACCGGCTATTTCCATTTCGGCTCCGAGCCGGCCATTCGCCTGGCCGCCAAGCTGGTGGAATTGACCCCGGCATCGCTGCAGCGCGTCTATTTCACCATGGGCGGCTCCGACGCGGTGGACTCGGCGATCCGCTTCATCGTCAACTACTGGAACGCCCAGGGCAAAAGCGAGAAGAAGCACTTCATCACCCTCGAGCGCGGCTACCATGGCTCCTCGTCTCAGGGCGCGGGACTGACCGCCCTGCCGGTGTTCCACCGCAACTTCGATCTGCCGCTGCCCAACCAGCATCGCATTCCCTCGCCCTACCCTTACCGCAACCCGCTCGGCTCGGATCCCGCTGCCATCATCGAATCCTCCGTTGCGGCACTGCGTGACAAGGTGCATGAGCTCGGCGCCGACCGCGTCGCGGCCTTCTTCTGCGAACCCATTCAGGGCTCCGGCGGCGTGATCGTGCCGCCCAAGGGCTGGCTGAAGGCCATGCAGGAGTGCTGCCAGGAGCTGGGCATTCTGTTCGTGGTCGACGAGGTGATCACCGGCTTCGGTCGTACGGGGCCGATGTTCGCCTGTGAGGCCGAGGGCGTCACGCCGGACCTGATGACCCTGGCCAAGGGCCTGACCGCCGGCTATGCCCCCATGGGAGCCGTGATGATGAGCGACGCCGTCTACCAGGGCATCGCCGAAGGCGCTGCGGACCTGCCGATCGGGCATGGCCACACCTACTCCGCCCACCCCGTCAGTGCCGCCGTTGCCCTGGAGGTGCTGCGTCTGTATCAAGAGGGCGGCCTGCTGGAGAACGGCATCGCCCTGGCACCGCGCTTCGAAGAAGGCCTGCGCGCCATGCTCGACCATCCCCTGGTCGGCGATGCACGCAGTCGCGGCTTCCTTGGCGCTCTCGAACTGGTTGCCGACAAGCAGAGCAAAGAGCGCTTCGATCCCTCATTGAAATTGGCCGATCGCCTCTTTGAAGCCGCTTATGACAACGGCATCATCCTGCGGGCTTTCGCCGACAACGTCCTTGGCTTTGCCCCCGCACTTTGCTATACAAGTAATGACTTCGACTTACTGTTCGAGCGCCTCGAACGTACGCTGAATGCGGTGCTTGACCAGCCCGAAGTACGCCAGGCCCTGCGCTGACGGTCGCATGCGACGCACGCAGGTAATGGTGCGTCGCATTTTTCTGTCATTGCCGGACCGACAGACCGAACCACCGGAGCCTTGGATGATCGGCGCACCCAAACTGGACCGCCTCGACATACGCATTCTGAGCCATTTGCAGCGCAACGGCCGGATTTCGAATGTCGCTTTGGCAGACGCCGTCGGACTCTCCCCCAGTCCCTGCCTGACTCGTGTCAAACGTCTGGAAAAAGCCGGTTACATCATCGACTATGGTGCGCATCTGCAGCTCGAGAAGCTCGGCAGCATTCAACGGGTCTTTACCCAGCTAACGCTCTCCGATCACCGCCTCGAAGACTTCGCACGCTTCGAGGCTTATATACGCAAAGTGGATGAAGTTCTCGAGTGTCATCTGGTGAGTGGTGGCTTCGACTATCAACTGACTTTCCTTACCCGCAATGTCGTCCATTACCAGAGCGTCATGGAGGACATGCTCGAGCATAATATCGGCATCGACAAGTACTTCAGCTACATCGTGATCAAGTCTCCCGTGGTAAAAAAATACTACCCGATCGAGAAGCTGATCTCCGACCACGACTGACCCTGCCCTACCCCCTCACGGCATAAGCTTCCGTGCACCCCCTCGAAAACGTCCGAATCTGCGACGACAGGCCCCCATTACGAAAGCCTGCACCGGGGCGAGACGCCTAATATAGGTTCATTGCAGCAGCCGGCATCGTCTCGGGGCAAGGCTCTTTGGCTGCCCCGGCTTCGACATCCTAAAAACCAGCGAGGCAGCAGCCATGTCTTTCAACCTCGATCGCCCCGAACTCGTACGCTCCGACAACTTCATCGATGGCCGGTGGCAACCCGCTGTCACCGGCGAACACTACGCCGTCGACGACCCGGCAACCGGTGAAACCCTGATCAGCGTCGCCGACAGCACCGCCGCCGACGCACAGGCCGCCACCGCAGCCGCCTATCGCGCCTTCGACAGCTGGCGCCAGCAGCCGGCAGCGGCGCGGGCACGACTGCTGCGGCGCTGGCATACCCTGATCCAGGAGCACACCGAGGATCTCGCCCGCCTGATCTCCAGCGAGCAGGGCAAGCCCCTGGCGGAAGCGCGTGGCGAAGTGGCGTATGGCGCCTCCTACGTGGACTGGTTCGCCGCGGAAGCGGTGCGCAGCTACGGTGACATCATCCCCGCCGCGGTGGGCAGCAAGAGAATGCTGGTGACCAAGGAGCCGGTCGGCGTGGTGGCGGCGATCACACCGTGGAACTTCCCGCTGGCGATGATCGCCCGCAAGATCGCGCCGGCCCTCGCTGCCGGCTGCACCGTGGTCGCCAAGCCGGCCGAGGACACCCCGCTGACCGCGCTGGCGCTGGTCGCGCTGGCCGAGGAAGCCGGCATCCCCGCCGGCGTGCTGAACATCGTCACCTCCTCGCGGGAGCGGGTCGGCGATGTGGTCGGCGCCTGGCTGAGCGACTCCCGGGTGCGCAAGATCACCTTCACCGGCTCGACGGCGGTCGGCAAGCTGCTGGCCCGCGATTCGGCTCCCACGCTCAAGCGCCTCTCGCTCGAGCTCGGTGGTAACGCCCCCTTCATCGTGTTCGAGGATGCCGATCTCGACGCAGCGGTCGAGGGCCTGATGGCGGCCAAGTTCCGCAACGGCGGCCAGACCTGCGTCAGCCCGAATCGGGTCTATGTCCAGGAATCGGTCTATGAGGCCTTCGCCGACAAGCTGACGGCGCGCGTTCAGTCGCTTCGCGTCGGCCCCGGCGACCGTGACGACAGCCAGATCGGCCCGATGATCAACGCCCGCGCCGTCGACAAGATCGAACGTCACGTGCAGGATGCCCTGGCCCGCGGCGCCACGCTGCTCACCGGTGGCCAGCGCCTGAGCGGCGGCGTCACTGCCGGTCCCAACTACTACGCGCCCACCGTGCTCGGCGACGCCAGCCACGACATGGAGCTGGCCCAGGACGAAACCTTCGGCCCGGTGGTGCCGCTGTTCCGCTTCGCCGATGAAGAAGAGGTAGCAACGGCAGCCAACGATACGCCCTACGGCCTGGCCGCCTACTTCTTCTCCCGCGACGTGGCACGCATCTGGCGCCTCGCCGAGCGTCTGCAGACCGGCCTCGTCGGCATCAACGAAGGCGCGCTCGCCGCCGAATCGGCGCCCTTCGGCGGCATCAAGGAGTCGGGCTACGGTCGCGAAGGTTCGCGCTACGGTCTCGACGACTACATGGCGACCAAGTACCTGTGCCAGGGCAACCTCGCCTGAAGCGTCGCGTCACGGTCGTCCGTTCCGGCGAGCTGCAGGGCTGAACGGACGAATCGAGCATTGTCGCAGCTTACCGCTTTGGCGGCGCTGGCCGCATCGGCACGCTGAAGCGGTACAACCATCGATAGTCTGGCCAGGAGAAGCCCTCATGCCGGCTCCATTGTTAGCGATTCCATCCACGCCGGACCTGCCGGAGCGCGCCGATGCCGTGGTCATCGGCGGCGGCATCATCGGCGTATGTGCTGCCTATTACCTGGCCCGCCAGGGCGTGAGTGTGGCGCTGCTCGAAAAGGGCCGCATCGGCGCCGAGCAGTCCAGCCGCAACTGGGGCTGGTGCCGCCAGCAGAATCGTGACGCACGCGAGCTGCCACTATCGACCAAGAGCCTCGAGCTGTGGGAAGAGATCACCGCCGACCTCGGCGAGGACCTCGGTTTCCGCCGCTGCGGGCTGTTCTATCTATCGGACAGCCAAGCCGAGCTGGATGGCTGGGCCAAATGGCGCGACTTCGCCATCACCCAGGGGGTCACCACCCATATGCTGAGCGCCGCCGAAGCCACCGAGCGCGGCGCGATGACCGGAAAATCCTGGCTGGGGGGCGTGTTTTCGCCCACGGACGGCATCGCCGATCCGGCGCGAGCGGCGCCGCTGATCGCCAAGGGCGTCATCAAGCATGGCGGCACGATTCATCAGTTCTGCGCGGCACGCGGGGTCGAAACCGAAGCCGGGCGCGTGTCCGGGGTGATCACCGAGAAGGGCGTGATCAAGACGTCGCAGGTGGTGATGGCCGGCGGCGCCTGGGCCTCCTCCTTTTGCCGCCAGCTGGGCATCCGCTTTCCGCAGGCCTCGGTGCGCTCATCCATACTCTCGGTCATGCCAGGCGCCAAGGGCTTGCCCGATGCGCTGCACACGGCAGAGGTAACGGTCACCCGACGGGGAGACGGCGGCTATACGCTGGCCACCTCGGGGCGCGCCTGCCTGGACCTGACGCCGCAGCAGTTTCGCTTTTCGACGCATTTCCTGCCGATGTTCGCCAAACGCTGGCAACTGCTCTCCCCCGGCGACCTGCAGGGCTGGCAGTCCGGTCATGAAACGCGCAGGAAGTGGGCGCTCGACCGGCCCACGCCGATGGAGCGGGTGCGCATTCTCGATCCGCGCCCATCGGAGCGAATCCTGAGAGAAACCCTGGCCCGTGCGCGCCTACTGTTGCCCGCCCTGGGCAGCGTGCCCGTGCAGGCTGGCTGGGCCGGCTACATCGACAGCACGCCCGACGGCGTTCCGGTCATCGACGAGGCGGCGAACCTGCCCGGCTTTCTGCTGGCAGCCGGCTTTTCCGGCCACGGTTTCGGCATCGGCCCGGGGGCCGGCCGCCTGATCGCGGAAATGGTCACCGGCAAGACGCCGTTCGTCGAGCACCGTCAGTACCGGCTTGCACGCTTGAACAAGGGCGCCTGGGGCAAGGTCTCGGAGTTTTGAGGACCGGCCGGATCCATCCCTGGCATCAGACGCCGAAGGGATAGGTATCCGGCACCTCCTCCGGTCGCCACAGCTCGCCCTTGTCGAACGGCTCCACGGCGCGGGTCTCGTCGAGGTGGAACACGGCGTCGAACTGCTCGGCCACGGCAGCCTTGAAGTAGTGGCTGATGCGCTCCGACTCGGGTCGGTAAATCACGCCGATGGCGCGCTCCCATAGCGGCTCCTTCAACGGAGCGGCACGCTCGCCCAGCGGCAGGTAGAAGTCGCCGGGACCGCTGTCATGGAACAGCCGCTCGATGCTGCCTTCCATCGCCGGCCGAACCCGACGATGCTCCACCGGCCCACCCCAGTCGCGGGCCGCCGAGACGAAGCCGGTATGGGTGGTGAAGCCCACCAGCAGCGCCTGGTCGGCACCGAAGCGGTGGCGCACCAGTTGGCCGACGTTGTGCTGGCCACGATGCCAGCCCATGTCGGTGAAGGATGCGTCGCCCAGGTGGGAGTTGTGCGCCCACACCACCAGCTTGCCCTGCCCACCCTGCCGACGCAGATGCTCGCGCAGCTCGGCGAGAGTGTCGGTCATGTGCTCGTCACGCAGGTTCCAGGTATCCACCCGCGAGCCGAACATGGCGCGATAGTAGTGCTCCGCATTGACCACCACGCGGGCGTTCTGCTCGGCGAAGAACTGCTCGTCGCGGGCACTTCGACCATCCTCACGTAGATACTCGCCGGACTTCCCGAGCAGATCGGCGAGCAGGCGCACGGCAGCGTCCTCGCAGATACGGCTGAGACCGAAGGCGGCATCGTGGCCATAGCGTACCGGATCGCCGCCGTGGTCGAGGCAGGCGTAGCCCTCGCGGGCGATGCGCGCCTGCTCCGGGTCGATGCCATCGAGGTACTCGATCACCGCCTCCGCCGAGCGATGCAGGCTATAGATATCCAGGCCATGAAAGCCCACCTGCCCCGTCTCGCCCTGCCCGGCGTTGTGCCGTTCGAGCCAGCCGATGAAGTCGCGCACTTCGGTATTGCGCCACATCCACCGCGGGAAACGCTGGAAGTCGTCGAAGGCGCTCTTGAGGGTGTCGGCGCCGCTCCCGCGCACGTAGCGGTCGAGCCGCAGCGCGTCGGGCCAGTCGGCCTCGACGACCACCGCCTCGAAGCCCTTTTCGTGGATCAACCGTCGGGTGATCTCGGCGCGCATGCGGTAGAACTCGGCAGTGCCGTGAGAGGCCTCGCCGAGCAGCACCAGTGAGCGCTCACCAACCTGCTCGAGCAGGCGGTCGTAGTCACGGCTCTCGCCGGCAAGGGGGATGGCATGGTCGCGAACGTAGTCCTGAGGAGTCGTCATATTGCACCTCCTCCATGAAGGCAGAGACTGTCCCAAAACTGTAGAAACCGCTCCCGCTTACGCTCAAGGTTTGGAAGGGTCAGCGCCGTAGAATCACGAGCCAGCGCCCCAGATTGAGGATGCTCGCCAACGAGGCTGCCACGTAGGTGAAGGCGCAGGCCGTGAGCACATGGCGAGCGCCGGGCATGTCATAAGGCGGCACGTACTCGCGCAACAGCGGCAGGGCGCGATTGAAGCTGGCGTCGAACTCCACCGGCAGGGTTACCAGGTGCACCAGCGCTGCGGTGCCGAAACTGATCACCGCCATGACGATCACCATGGCCAGCCCCCCCGGCAGGCGGGTCAGGATGAACAGGAAGGGAGCGGCCATCATCAGCAGTGCGCCGATCTTCTCGGCCCGGTGCGCCACCCCCACCATGCGCGACCGGGCGATCAGCGGCGCATAGCCTTCGTGATGCTGAATGGCATGGCCGACCTCGTGGGCGGCCACGGTCACTGCGGTGAGCGAGCGGCCTTCGTAGTGCTCGCGGGAGAGCCGTACCCGGCGCGCCTCCGGGTCGTAGTGATCGCCCTGCTCGGTCATTTCCACCTTGACCCCTTCGATGCCCAGGCGTCGCAGCAGATGGTCGGCCAGCTCGGCGCCAGTGCCGGGATAGTCGTCCCGCCCTTTGGCATGGCGCGCCAGCACCCACTTGGCCCAGACGTTGGGCAGCACGAAGATAGCCAGCAGAAAGGCGATCAGCAGCACGATCATGGCGTTTGGGATCTCGCTTCAGCGTCTCGAATTTGGACCAAGCCTACCCGTTTCGGGTTCATGCGTCGCCCCAGGTCTTGATGCCGTTACTGACACCGGTACTTGACGCTGCCCCATGCCACAAACAATAATTATTCGCGTTTGATACAACAACCCATTCAGGCCGACACCATGTGCGCAACCTCCCCCGATCCGACCAAGGCCCGCGCGCAGGCCGCTGAGCCGTTCGATCCAGCGGGCCAACCCGGTTACGTCACCAGCAGCGCGCTGCTCGACGAGCGCGGCCAATTGATCATCGAGCATCGCGGCAAGCGTTACCAACTGCGCGAAACGCGTAATGGAAAACTGATACTGACCTCATAACTTCGACGAGAAGAACGCCAGCCAGGTAGCCTTCGCCACCCAGCCAGCCGCTCATCGCCTGATACGACAAGGGAACTTCAGGAACATGAAGCGAGCATCGAGCTGCACCGGCGCCCTGGCGCTGCTGGTACTGTCACCTATCACCCTGGCCCAGACGCCCACCGGGCCGGCCAGCGTGCCCGACCTTGCGCCCCTGGTGGTAACGGGCACGCGCACCCCCGCGGATACCTTCTTCGCCCCGCTGATCGTCGACACCATCGATCGCCACGACCCTACACTGGCCTCCGCTTCTCGGGTCGAGGACATCCTTGCCGACCAGCCCGGCCTGCATGTGGCCGGCCAGGGGCGGCGCAACGGCCAGACCCTGAGCCTGCGCGGCTTCGGCAGGAACGGCGTGCTGGTACGCCTCGACGGCGTGCGCCAGGACATCAATACCGGCCATCTCGGCAACTTCTATCTCGACCCTGCGCTGCTGCGCGAGGTGCAGGTGGCCCGCGGTGCGCTGTCAAGCCTCTACGGCAGCAACGCCATGGGCGGGGTGGTCAGCTTCGAGACGGTGGACGCCGCGGATCTGCTGCGCCCGGGTGAAAACAGCGGCGTGCGGCTTTCGCTGCGCGGCGCCACCGCCAACGACGAGCTCGGCGTCACGCTGAGCCTGTTCGGCAGGCGCGATCTGGCCGACGGCAGCAGCCTCGACGGCCTGCTCGCCCTGGGCCGCAGCGAGTCCGGCGACATCCGCCGCGCCGGCGGTCAGACCACACCGGAAGATGCCAGCCTCGACAGTCTGCTGGCCAAGGGTGGTTGGCAGCTCAACGACGACCACCGCCTGTTCGCCAGTTGGCAGCACTATGCCGAAGACGCCAACCAGCCGCCCAACCCCCAGCAGTTGGTGATCGAGAGCGAGCTGCGCGACCGCGACACCACCAGCGACAACCTGCAGTTGGGTCACCGCTGGTCGCCGGCACCGGAAACCCAGATCGACACTCGCCTGACCTTGAGCCGTCAGCAGATCGAGGAGCCTACGGCGGAGCGCACTTTGGAGCGCCTGGGCGTGCAGAGCGACGGCTACCACCGCCTGGATCACGGCTGGCTGTCGCAGACGCTGGCCTTCGGCGCCGAGGCGAGCCGCGCCACCCAGCGCCCGGGCGGCACGGCCTCGGGCTTCCCCGAAGCCGACATCGACAGCGTTGCGCTCTATCTCGACGACACCTTGACGGTGGGTCGCTATCTCGACCAGGGCGGCATCGGCGAGTTCGATCTCGGGCTCGGCGCCCGCCACGACGGCTACCGCGCCGAAGACAGCCAGGGCCGCGAGAGCGACCGTAGCCGGGTTTCGCCACGCCTGCGACTGGCCTGGCGCCCCAGCGGCGATCTGATGCTCTACAGCGGCTATGCCGAGGCCTTCCGCGCCCCCACGCTTTCCGAGCTCTACGCCGACGAGCGCCACTTCGGCGGCTTCTGCATGGGCCCCTTCGTCTGTGTGCCCGACAACTTCTGGGTACCCAACCCCGACCTGCGTCCGGAAACCAGCAAGAGCTGGGAGAGCGGCCTGGCCTGGCACTTCGGCGATTGGGGCCTGCGTGCCAGCTATTTCGACACCCGTGCCGAGGACTTCATCGACACCGAGGTCGACATCTTCGCCGGCACCACCCGGGCCACCAACGTCAGCCGCGCCCGGCTGTGGGGCTATGACGCCCGCCTCGACTGGTCGCCTTCGGACACACCCGTCACGGCCTTCCTGGGCCTGGCCGAAGTGAGCGGTCACGACCGCGACAGCGGTGACCCACTCGGCAGTCTGACCCCGCTGGAAGCGCTTACCGGCCTCGATTACCACCTGTCCGGCCCCGACCTGACTCTGGGTTGGCGCGGCCGCTTCGCCCGCTCCTTCGACAAGCAGGGCGAAGACGAAGCGCTGCCCGGCTACGGCCTGCACGACGTGCAGCTCGCCTGGCAGTTCTCGCCGCTGCTTTCCGCCTCGCTCAAGCTGCGCAACGTTGCCGACAAGGAGTGGTACCGCCCCGACGGCAACCTCGGCGACGGACGCAGCCTGCTCGCCAACGTCAGCCTTCAATGGTGACAAGGAGATACGCATGAACGCTTCGACCCAAACCCGCCAAGCCATCCTCGACGCCCTCGACGCCGCCCGCGAGGCCACCCCTCACCTGCCGGCGCTGGATATCGCCCGGCGCCTGGACATCAGTGAGGGTGAGCTGCAGGCCGCCCGCCTCGGCCGCGACGTGTTCACCCTGCCGCTGTCGCCCCATGCGCTGGCCTCGCGTTTTCACCAACTGGGCGAGGTCAAGGCGCTGACCCGCTCACGCCACGCGGTACTCGAACAGCAGGGGATCTACCCGACCCTGCGCGGCTCGGAGCAGGCTGGCCTGCTGCTCGCCCCGGGCGGGCTGGATCTGCGCCTGCACCTGAGCCAGTGGCATTGGGCCTGCCTGATCCGCGACCGCATGCCTAACAAGGAGAGCGGCACCGTCCAGCGCCTGAGCGTGCAGATCTTCGATCGTCATGGCATTGCCCTGCACAAGCTGTTCTCGCTGGCAGCGGAACCCCCCAGAACCTGGCAGGAACTGCAAGCACTGGGCAGCACGCAGGAGCCCGCTTTCACCCAGGCTGCCGAGCCGCTGCCACGCGCCCTGCCGACTGTGCCCACCCTGGCCGAGGAGTGGGCGCAGATGAGCGACGTGCATCAATTCTTCGGCCTGTTGAACCGCCACCAACTGCGTCGCCACGAGGCCAACGCCCTGATGGAGGGCCGCTTCACCCGGGCGCTGCGCCCCGGCGCCTGCGAAGCGGTGCTGAGCGAGGCCGCCAGCGGCGAGCTGCCGCTGATGCTGTTCGTGGCCAGCCCGGGCTGCGTACAGATCCGCACCGGCAAGATCCCGGCACCGCAGCGCATGCGCGGCTGGCTGAACCTGTTCGGCAAGGACTTCACCCTGCACCTGGACGATGCCAACATCGCCCGCGTGTGGCAGGTGCACAAGCCCAATCGCGATGGCGGCGTGACCAGCCTCGAGGCCTTCGATGCCCAGGGCGGGCTGGTACTGCAGATCTACGCCGAGCGCTGCGAGGGCCAAGGAGAACGCCTTGAATGGCGTCAGCTGCTGGACGGCCTAGATGCCCGCGAGGCCGCGGCATGAGGTTACCGTCCTGGCTGCCGTGGCTGGCCAGCCTGGCTTTGCTCATTTGGCACATGCAGGCGTCTGCCGCACCGCCGCGCACCGTAGTGATCGGCAGCGACGTGGCTGAGATCCTCGCTGCCCTCGATGCACTGGAAGGCGTGGTGGGACGCGACGACACCAGCCAGTATCCCGAGAGCGTGGCTGCACTGCCCTCGGTAGGCTACCTGCGGCAGTTGGCAGCGGAAGGCATCCTGTCGCTCGCTCCACAGCGCTTGATCGTTGCCGCCGCGGCCGGGCCGCGGGAAGTACTGGCCCAGCTCGAAGCCGTGGGCGTCGACGTGGTGCGCATCGAGCAAGGCGCCAATCTTGCCTCGCTGCCCGACAAGATTCTTGCGGTGGCACATGCCCTCGGCCGCACGGCCGACGGCGAAGCGCTGGTCGCCGACATCGAAGCACAGCTCGCCCAGCTTGCCGAGCTGCGTGAAGATGCGCCCGAACCGCCACCAAGTGCGATGTTCCTGCTCAGCCACAGCGGCATGACGCCCATGGCAGCGGGACGCGACACCGCCGGTCAGGCCGTGATCGAAGCGGCCGGGGGACGCAACGCCTTCACCGGCTTCAACGGCTACAAGGCGGTGGGGGCGGAAGCCCTGGTCGACGTGGCGCCCGAGGTGGTGATCGCGACCCGCAGCGGACTCGAGGGCATCGGCGGCGCGGCCAGGCTGTGGCAGCTTCCCGGCCTGGCCATGACCCCGGCCGGACGCGAGCGACGCCTCATCGTCTGCGACGATCAGGCACTGCTCGGCTTCGGGCCGCGTACGCCTGCCGCACTGATGGCGCTGTACGAGGTGCTTCATGGAGAACAAGAGCGCGCCGGGGCCGCCTGCGGGGAAGTAGCGTCATGAGTCGCACCCTGCCCTTGGCCGGACCCTGGCGACGCCGGGTGGAAGGGCGGCGAAAGCAGCCTCGCTCGCCCGGTCAGGTGCTCGCCCTGCTGGGCCTGGCGGTACTGGCGGCGCTGCTGGTGGCGGCGATGAGCGGCAGCGTCGGGCTCTCGCCCCGGGTACTGCTCGGCGAGTGGCCCAGCCCGCTGGCCTGGCAGGTATGGTGGCAACTGCGCCTGCCACGGCTGCTGCTGGCGGCGCTGGTCGGCGCCATGCTGGCCGGCAGCGGCGCGGCCATGCAGGGACTGTTTCGCAACCCGCTGGCTGACCCTACCCTGCTGGGCCTGGCCAGTGGCGCCGGCCTGGCCGTGGCGCTGTGGATCGTACTGTTGGGCGGTGCCGGCAGCAGTCTCGGGCTCTATGGACAGTTCCTGGCTGGCTTTCTCGGTGCGCTCGGCGTATGCGTGCTGGTGTTCGCCCTGGGCCAGCGCCAGCACGGCCAGGAGGCACTTTTCACCCTGCTGCTGGCGGGGCTGGCGATCAATACCCTGGCGGGAGCCATGGGCGGTGTGATGGCCTTCATCGCCAGCGACGAGCAGCTGCGCCAGCTCAGTCTGTGGGGTATGGGCAGCCTCTCACACGCGCTATGGAGCGCCACCCTTGGTGCTCTGATAGGCATCCCACCGGCGCTATGGTGGCTGCTGCGCTGCGCCCGCGGGCTCGACCTGCTGCAGCTCGGCGAGCTGACCGCCCACGGCGCCGGGCTCGATGCACCGCGACTCAAGCGCCACGTGGTGGTGGCCACCGCGTTGGGGGTTGGCTTGTGCGTGGCGCTGGCCGGGATCATCGGCTTTCTCGGTCTACTGGTGCCCCACTGCCTGCGCCTATGGCTGGGGCCAGGGCATCGCCTGCTGCTGCCCGCCTCGATGCTGGGCGGCGCCCTGCTGCTGATCGTGGCCGACACCCTGGCTCGCACCCTGGCGAGTCCGGCCGAGGTACCGGTAGGGCTGCTCACCAGTCTGCTGGGTGGCCCCTACTTCCTGTGGCTGCTGCTGAAGCGGAGAGCGCGATGCTGAGTCTGATCGAGGCCGGCTTCGCCCGACCGCCCACCCTCGCCCCGTTCAGCGATAGTCTGCAGCCGGGGGAGCTGCTCGCCATCGTCGGGCCCAACGGCGCCGGCAAGAGCACCCTGCTGTCGCTGCTTTCCGGTTTTCGCCGCCCCGAGCGTGGCTCCGTCTGTCTGGACGACACGCCGCTGTCGGGCTGGGAGCCCGCCGCCCTGGCCCGACGCCGGGCGCTGGTGGCCCAGAGCCTCACCCTGGGCTTCGACTGGCCGGTGCGTGAGCTGGTGGCCTTGGGCAGCGCAGCCACTGCGTCGGAAATCGACGCGGTACTGGCCCTGCTCGACCTCGAAGCGCTGGCCGAACGCGGCGCCATGAGCCTTTCGGGCGGTGAAGCCCAGCGGGTGATGATCGCCCGTGCTCTGTGCCAGTTGGGCCTGGGACGCAGCGAGCAGACCGAACCGGGCCAGGTGTTGCTGCTGGACGAGCCCACCAGCGCCCTGGACATCGGCCAGCAGCAACGCCTCATGCGTCTGCTGCGCCACCTGGCACAGGCACACCGACTGGCCATCGCCTGCGTGCTGCACGATCTCAACCTGGCGGCGCGCTATGCCCATCGCGTCTGGCTGCTGGAGCGCGGCCACCGCATTGCCGCGGGCACGCCGGCCGAAGTGCTAGACGGTCGCACTCTGGCCCGGGTCTTCGAAGCCGAGCTGACGGTGGGTAGCCGTCAGGACGATGGCTCACCGCTGGTACTGCTGGCGCCCTGAACTCAATCGCCATCGCCCAAACGCCGCCGCCCCGGCCAAGGGCCGGGGCGGCGTATGCAAAACAGCGCTTCAGGTCGTGACGGGGGTCGCTTCGACGTCGCGCATCAGGGCGTCGAAGGCCACCGAGGCCTTGACCCTGGGCGTGACCGACTGTACCTCACCACCGCTGTCGTGATCGCGGCCGATGGCGTACTGCACCGCCTCGACGGCGCTCTTGCCGTGGTCGATGGCAGCCAGCGCCCACTTCCAGCCGGTGCCGTAGGCGACGGGGCCATTGACGGGAATGCGTACCAGCTTGTTGAACATCTCGAAGACACCCTCGGGGCCGGCGATGATCATCTCGACCCGGCTGACGTTCGGCTTGTCGTTACGCGGCGCCCCGGCCTGGAGCCATTCCAGCACTTCCCACCACTCCTGCTGCTCGCCGGCGAAGGCAACCCACTCGCCGTTGTCGAGCTGGAACAGCTTCTGCGCATGGTTGTAAGTCGAGCCGTTGACACTGATCAGCGAATCCGTCGCAAGCGTCGTTCCATCCCATACGATTGTGGTCATGCTGGATACCTCGGGTGATGAAGGGCGCGGGCCTCAACGAGATTTAAACGAGGCCCTTGCATCAGGCGCAGGGTAGGAGCGAAATACGCAAGAAATCGACACACAGAATAACGGATTTGTAACCCACCAAAGCGATGTAGTAGCGCCCAGGACAGCGCCAGATCAGTCCCTGAGTACAACCTAAGACTGCGACGTCCGGCGCACCTGCTCAAGCCCCTCCTCGGCAATCAGCCCCTGAGCGCAGGCATGCTCGGCCATGGTGGCGCTGTCCTCGGCCAGCACCAGATCACAGCCGGTATGACGGATCTCTTCGCGCAGCGCATGAATGGCGCGTTCACGGTCAGGCTTGCGTTCGACCCGGCGAATGTAGACCGCACGAATGCGTTCGGGGTATTCGTGCACGATCCGCGCATAGACTTCCGGGTCGTGCTGCCCGCTGTCGCCGATCAGCACGCAGGGCAGCTCATCGCGCATCTCCAGCATGTGCTGGATCAGGTCGTACTTGTGGTCTTCCGCGCGACGCGGCCAGGGTTTGCGCCAGGAGATGCCCCACTCGCGCAGGAACAGTATCGGCCCGACGGGAATACGGTTGAGCTGGAAGAACTCCTCGAGCATCTCGTAGATGCTCCAGGGGCCGCGCGACACGTAGAGAATCGGCCTTTTAGCCTTGCCGCTACGGCCCACGTGCAGCGCCTGATAGAACGCCGCCACGCCGGGAAAGGCCATGCGCTGATGGGCCTGCTTGACGAACAGACGGTGCAACATGCGCAGCTTGTTGGCCACCCCGGTGTACATCACCGTGTCGTCGATGTCGCTGATCACCAGCAGGTCGGCTTCAGCCGGCGGAATGTACACCTCGGTGAACGATTGCACCGGCTCCACCCCCGGCAACACCACGTGCAGTTCCGCATGGTGCCAGGCGCTGTCTTGGGGCAGGGGGTGCTCGATAGGCAGGAGTACGTCGAAGTAGCCGTCACGGTCGGTGGACACGGTGGTGACGTTGTCCCCCAGGGTGACCTCGACGGTGACCTGCGGCAGGCCGCGGCGAAAGACTCGCCGAATCACATCGGCCAGATCGCGCAGTACGCCGTAGCGAGGTATCACGTCACCCAGCGCGGCCTGACGAAACACCCGGCCCATCAGCAGCACCTCATGCCGTGAGCCATAACCACGATAGGGGTGCACCACGTAGCCACCCTGCCCGCGGTCGCGCCGCATGGGGCGGGCAGCGATGTGCAGCAGACGCCGGAGAAAACCGCTCATGGGCCCCTCCGAATCAACCACAGCCGATCCTGGCAATACGTCATCGTTTCCTCCCTGAAACTCGACAGGGTCCGGCTTACGCCGGACCCTGTCTATAGTGTGGAGGATGTTTCAGCAGAATCAACCGCCTATGTATTGCTTAGTTACGCTCGGTCAACGCAGCAGGTCACGCACGTCCTTCGCCTCCCAGTGCGGGAAGTGGCGGCGCACCAGCGCATTGAGCTCGAGCTCGAAGGCGGCCCAATCCACCTGATGACCGCTGCCTCCCCCCGCCTCGGCAGTACTTCGCACCATGCCCGCGCCGACGGTGATGTTGGAGAGCCGGTCGATGACGATGAAGCTGCCGGTGCCCGGGCTCTGGTCGTAGCTGTCGAGTGGCACCTCCGCAGTCAGCTCGACCCGGCAGCGAGCGATGGCATTGAGTTCGAGCCGGTCGGCAGCGTGACGCTCCAGAGTGTTGACGTCCACCTGATGGTGAATGGCTTCCACACGACCGGCCACCGAGCGGCCGGCCAGACGAATGTCATACTGCCGGCCCGGCGTCAGCGGCTGCTCGTGCATCCAGACGATGTCGGCATCGAAGGCGTTGGTCAGCGTGACCTCGGCGTCCTCGGCGACGATCCAGTCGCCGCGGGAGATGTCGATCTCGTCCTCCAGGGTGACGGTCACCGCCTGACCCGGCCACGCTGCGTCCAGATCGCCATCGAAGGTCACCACACGCTCGACCCGACTGGTCTTGCCCGAAGGCAGCGCCTTGATCGCCTGCCCCGGGCGCAGCACACCGGCTTCCAGGGTGCCGGCATAGCCGCGGAAGTCGAGATTGGGGCGATTGACGTACTGTACCGGGAAGCGCAGATCGGTGAGGTTGCGGTCGCGGCTGACCTCGACACTTTCCAGCAGCTCCAGCAGTGCCGGTCCCTGTTCGCCCGCGACCCGGTACCAGGGCGTGCGGTCGCTGCGGTTGACCACGTTGTCGCCTTCCAGCGCCGACATCGGCACGAAGCGCAGGTCGTTGACCGAGAGCTGCTCGGCGAAGCGCCGGTAGTCGGCGACGATCTCGTCGAAGCGCGCCTCGTCGAAGCCCACCAGGTCCATCTTGTTCACCGCGATGACCAGGTGCTTGATGCCCAGCAGGTCGGCGATGAAACTGTGACGCCGGGTCTGGGTCTGCACGCCGTAACGGGCGTCGATCAGGATGATCGCCAGGTTGGCGGTGGAGGCGCCGGTGGCCATGTTGCGGGTGTACTGCTCGTGCCCCGGGGTGTCGGCGATGATGAACTTGCGCTTGTCAGTGGAGAAGAAGCGGTAGGCCACGTCGATGGTGATGCCCTGCTCGCGCTCCGACTGCAGACCGTCGACCAGCAGCGCCAGGTCCACGGCATCGCCGGTGGTGCCGCTCTTCTTGGAGTCGCGGGTCAACGCCGCCAGGTGATCGTCGAAGATCATCTTGGAGTCGTGCAACAGCCGACCGATCAGGGTCGACTTGCCGTCGTCGACGCTGCCGCAGGTAATGAAGCGCAGCAGGTCCTTGTTCTCGTGCTCGTGCAGGTACTGCTCGATGTTGTCGGCGATCAGTGTCGATTGATGTGCCATCAGAAATAGCCCTCGCGCTTCTTCTTCTCCATCGAGCCCGCCTGGTCATGGTCGATGGCCCGGCCGCTGCGCTCGCTGGTGCGGGTCAGCAGCATCTCCTGGATGATCTCGGGCAGCGTGTCGGCCTTGGATTCCACCGCGCCGGTCAGCGGGTAGCAGCCCAGGGTACGGAAGCGCACCCACTTCTCCTCCGGTACTTCGCCAGGGGCCAGCGGCAGGCGCTCGTCGTCGACCATCACCAGCATGCCGTCGCGCTCCACCACCGGACGCGGGGCGGCGTAGTAGAGCGGCACGATGGGGATCTGCTCGAGGTAGATGTACTGCCAGATATCCAGCTCGGTCCAGTTGGAGAGCGGGAAGGCGCGGATCGATTCGCCCTTGTTGACCCGGGCGTTGTACAGGTTCCACAGCTCGGGACGCTGGCTCTTGGGGTCCCAGCGATGGAACTTGTCGCGGAAGGAGAAGACCCGCTCCTTGGCGCGGCTGGCCTCTTCGTCGCGGCGAGCACCGCCGAAGGCGGCATCGAAACCGTACTTGTCCAGCGCCTGCTTCAGCCCCTGGGTCTTCATCACGTCGGTGTAACCGCTGGAGCCGTGATCGAAGGGGTTGATGCCGGCAGCCCGTCCCTCTTCGTTGATGTGCTCGATCAGCTCCATGCCCACCTCACCGGCCATGCGGTCGCGGAAGGCGATCATCTCGCGGAACTTCCAGGTGGTGTTGATGTGCATCAGCGGGAACGGCGGCGGCCCGGGGAAGAAGGCCTTGCGCGCCAGATGCAGCATCACCGAGGAGTCCTTGCCGATGGAATAGAGCATTACCGGGTTGCGGAACTCGGCGGCCACCTCGCGGATGATGTGGATCGACTCGGCTTCCAGTTGCTGCAGGTGGGTCAGCCGGCGTGGCGACACGACGCTCTTGTCGGCCGCCTGGGATACCGGCTGTTGCTCGGGAGCTTTGAGACTGGTCATCGGCCCGGGTACCTCGCATGACGATGGGCAGTAAGAATCATGCGGACAGGGTAACGCCGGGTCGATAATAACGTAAAAGAATGATTACCTATCTTTTTAGATCAAAAACGAATCGAAGCTTTAGATATCGACGCGCTCGATCCAAGTCAGCCACTCGTCGCCGTGGATGTCGAACACCCGATAGCCCGGGCGTGATGCCTCGTCGATGGCGAAGTCGTCAGAGCCGGCCAGGAACTGGTCGGTGGTGGAGGGACAACCATAGACCGTCACCTCGCCCTGCTCTAGCGGCTGCCGACCGACGAAGGCCTGGTGCACGTGCCCGCAGAGAATGGCCTTGACCTGCGGAAAGGGCAGCAAGGCCTGCCACAGGGCATCGCTGTCCTTGAGTCCGATCCCGTCGAGCCAGGCCGAACCGACAGCAAGCGGCGGATGGTGCATGACCAGCAGCGTGGGGCGCTCTTCTTCCGCCAGCCGCTCGACCAATTGACCGATCCGCTCCTGCCCCAGCTCACCGTGAGCATGACCCTTGACGCAGGTATCGGCGACCACGAACCGCCAATCGCCCAGATCGATGTCATCGTGAATGGCCTTGAGGTCCTTCATCAGCTCCTGGCGGTCGTGATTGCCACCCAGCCAGAACCAGGGACACTCCAGCGTCGATAGAACGCGATGGGCATGTTCGTAGGAGGCTGCAGTCTCATCCTGGCTGATGTCGCCACTTACGATGACGATATCCGGACGCTCGGTCCGAATCGCTTCCACCACGGCTTCGAGCTGGCGCAGCGGAAAGCCGGCGCGGGAGCGGGCGTGGGGATCGGCATGCAAGTGGCAATCGGTGAGCTGTACCAGGCGTGTCATCCCGGCAGTTCCGTCAGATTGGTGGGATGGCCGTGCTCCAGGCCGTGGGCCAGCCACTCACCGAGAAAGCGGTTGAGCTGCAGCTTCTCGTCGGGTTGGTACATGCGCACGTTGGGATAGCGATAGCGACCGTTGAAATGGCGCTCGCGCTGGAAGTCGGTGACTTCGGCCATGCGCACGTCGTGATAGAGGTGCACCCGCATGCGTGGCGGCTCGATGACGCCATCCATCAGGCTGCTCTGGCTGACCCGGGCAATGGTGGTATAGGGCGCCAGCTCGAGCACCGACAGCCACAGGGTGCCGAAGCGGCCGCGCTGGCCGGTCAGCTCCAGTTCGCGCGTCTCGCCCGCGCCAAGGTCACCCAGCAGCCGGGTCAGGCGCAGGTAGTTGGCGCTGCATTCGCCCTGCAGGCCTTTCAGATCGGTGACATAGGCGGTTCTCGCCACGCTACCCCCTTGCTCGTAGAGATGCCCGTTCGGCCGCCAACCAGTAGAAGGCAACCAGGCACATGGCATTGTCGAGTCTTCCGGCCTGCAAGAGTTCCCAGGCCCGAGTAAACGGTAACACGTGGACGCGGATGTCTTCATGTTCCTCGTCCAGGCCGTGCACACCGCCCAGCCCTTCGCAGTCGACCAAGCCACAGAACAGCGTGACCCGCTCCGTGCAGGCACCGGGACTGGGATAGTAGGTGTGCAGCTCGATCAGCTCATCGACCGTGCAGCCGGCTTCCTCCATGGCCTCGCGGCGTGCCACTTCGGCAGCGCTCTCGCCCGCTTCGACCAGCCCGGCGACGATTTCGAGCTTCCACGGCGATTCCGGATCGCCCAATGCACCGGCGCGGATCTGCTCCACCAGTGCCACGCAATCGCGCTCGACGTCGTAGAGCAGCACGCCCACGGCATCGTGCCGCACGTGCACTTCACGCGTCATCTCACGGCTCCAGCCGCCCTCGAACAGGCGATGACGCAAGTGCACCTCGTCGAGCCGGAAGAAGCCCCGATGCAGGCAGCGACGCTCGATCAGCTCGACATCGGCACCGCTGAAGGCGGGCAGGCGGGCGGCATCCCGGCCGCTATCGTGATTGTCGGTCATGCAGGCCTCCGAGTCTGCGAATGGCGACCATTATCGTGAGCGGAGCCGGGAATGCCAAGCGGTGCCTGCCGACGCCATGCGCTTCGCAGTCGAAGCGCATGGCGGGTGTCGGACTCGAAGCGATGGGAATCAGAGCTGGGAAAGAAGCGCCCTGGCCTGCTCGCGCAGCGCCTCGTCCGAGGCCTGACGATCCTCGCGGGCTGTGCCGTCTACGGCACGCTGCGCATGCTCGCGCGCCTCGTCCCGCCGGCCTTCGTCCTCGAGGAAGGTGGCGTAGTAGTAGTTGACGTCGATACCGTCGGGGCGAATCTGCAGCGCGCGCTGGAACATGCGCTCGGCGGTCGCGCTGTTGCCGAAGCCCACGGGGCGGCCCGGGGCACGGTCGTACAGTGCGCCCAGGGTGACGTAGGCCGAGCCGTTGCCGCCCTGGGGGTCGATCTCGATGGCACGCTCCAGCGCATCGCGGGCGGAACGCGCGCTGCCCAGCGCGCCCAGGCCACTGCGCTCACGGGCGTGCGAAGCCTCGATGATGCCGTACCAGATCAGCGGCTGCGCCTCGCCGGGGTTGGCCTGAACCAGCCGCTCGGCTTCGTCGGACAGCGATTTCAGCGAATGGCGGCGCTGTCCTTCCGCCCGCAGTGTGGTGATCTGCTCCCAGCGCTGCTTGAGCGCCTCGACTTCGCTCTCCCAGGCCTGGGCAACGGTGAAGGGGGCGATCAGAAGCGCAGTGCCGAGGGCGGCGGCGAGTAGCTGGCGTCGAAACATGTCCAGACTCCTTTCTCGAAAAGGATTGTTGTTGGATCCCGGCGTGGAGCCGTCACTCAAAATGTAACGAACGTTTGAATGATACGCCAGCCCGAACGGCGAGATACTGTCGCGTTAGCGACGAATGGCGTATGTTGCCCTTCTCGCCAAATCAAGGAGGCCGTGCATGAAGGGCCGCAACATGACGCGCTGGCGCGATCCCGCCAAGGATCCGCGCCAGGAACCCAGGAGCAATCTGATCACCGCCGAGGGGGCGGCGCGCCTGCGCGGCATTCTCGATCATCTCTCGCGGATCAAACGGCCGGAGCTCTCGGCCAAGGTGGGCGAAGCCGCGGCGCTGGGCGACCGCAGCGAGAACGCCGACTACACCTACAACAAGAAGGAGCTCAATCGGGTCATCGCGCGCATCCGCTACCTGACCAAGCGGCTCGACGAGCTGCAAGTGGTGGACCGCCTGCCGGCGGATACCGACAAGGTGTACTTCGGCGCCTTCGTCACCCTCGAGGACGAAGAGGGCGAAGAGATGCAGATCCGTATCGTCGGCCACGACGAGACCGACACCACCAAGCGCTGGATCAGCGTCGATGCCCCGCTGGCCAAGGCACTGCTGGGCAAGGCGCTGGACGATGAGATCACGGTAAGGGCCCCGGCGGGCGATAGCGTCTACATCATCACCGATATCGCCTATCGCACGCCGGGCAGTTGAGCTCAGGCTCTATCTGAAACGCCGGAATCAGTCTTCCAGCGCGTAATCCACTGTGGTCACCACCCGCACCCGCTTCACGTCCGGCGTGTAGCTGTCGAGATCCTCGATGGAGAAGTAACCTTGGGTGGCCTGGCGAATCTGCCCCACCCGACTGCCGGAGTCCTCGGCGAACTGCTGCGCGGCGCGGCGTGCGTCGGCGGTGGCCGCGGCGATCATCTCGGGCTTGATGGCATCGAGGCCGGTGAAAAGGTATTCGGTGCGGTATTCATAGTTGGGCGACAGCAGCACACCCTGGCGCACCAGCGCGGTGACCTCCGGCATTGCCGCCTTGACCCCCGCCACGTCCGGCGAGCGCAACAGCAGCGTAGCCTCACCGCGATAGCGCTCATCCGGGCGTTGGCCGCCATAGAGATTGCTGAACTGATCGGTGATACGCGGCGGCGTCACGCTGACGTGCTCGGGGTCGAAGCCGCGTTGGGCGAGAAAGTCACGAATCGTCTGCTCATCGCGCGAGAGGATGCGCTCCAGCTCTCCCAGCGTATCGGCGCTGGCGCTGTAGTTGAACGGCCATAGCACCAAGTCCGCCGGCATCTCACGCTCGGCCAGACCGCGCACGGTCACGCTGCGCGACGACTGCTGCCAGACCTCGGCCGCCTGCCTGATGAAGCTGCCTCCCACGATCAACCCCACCGCCAACAGCACACCCAGAACCGCTGCACTGCGCAGATTCCCCGCCATGACCGAATCACTCAGTTGAAGGCTTAGCGCCTGAGCGCATGATAAACCCGAAATCTCCGGTCGTCGGCAACAATCTGGAAGCCGCCGAAAGCGCTTTCGAGCAGGTCGGGATAGGGCAGGAAGGCGTTGGCGACGAGCCAAAGCTCACCTTCCGGCTGCAAGTGCCCCGGCGCCTCGCGAATCAGGCGTCCGGCGGGACCGTAGTCGATACTGCGCTCCTGATGAAATGGCGGATTGCTGACGATGGCGGCAAAGCGACTCTCGCCGAGCGCCGAGTAGACGTCGCTGGCCAGAGCCTGCCCTTCCAGCCCATTGGCCGCCAGGGTGCGCCGGGTGGCCTCCACGGCGAAGGCGTTGACGTCCACCGCCGTCACGGCATGGCCGCGGCGAGCCAGCCAGGCGGCGAGAATGCCGTCGCCGCAGCCCATGTCGAGCACGTCGCGTGCCCTCTCGGGCCCCGGCAGCCCAGCCTCGAGCTGCTCGAGCAGCAGCTTGGTACCGGCATCCAGCTTGCCGTGGCCGAACACGCCGGGATGAGTGGCCAGCACCAGCCCCTCGGCCTCGAAGGTGGTCCAGGCCGCATCCGGGTCGATGCCGACGTCACCGAGGCGGGTCTCGAACAGGATGCAACGCCGCGCGCTGTCGAGCTTGCGGCAGCCCAGCCCCAGCGCCGCCAGCACCTTGAGCACCCGCTTGATACCGCCCTGATTCTCACCCACCAGTTGTAGGCGCGTGCCCGATGGCAGGTTGGCGCACAGCCACAGCAGCCACCACTCACCCAGGGCATGAGCCTTGGGCCAGAACAGCACCGCCCCGGGGGGCTCGCCGACGGCGCCGGCATCGAACGGCGAGAAAGCCTCACGGCCATGCTCCCGCCAGGCCTCGAGCACGCCATGATCGGCGCTGACGGTGCTGCCCTGCCCCTGCTCGAGCCACGCATCCCGCGGTGGGGCCACCCACAGCCAGCCGCGATAGTCGCCGTCCTGACGCTCGAGCAACTGGCATACCGGCGTTTGCGCACTCATCGGGGGGTCTCCTCGGGCGAGCGTCTGTCGTGGACCAGCGTATAGAGCAGGTAGCGTCCCAGCCGCCAGTGCGGTTCGGCCTGGCAGTAGCGGCGCTCCAGCTCCACCAGGCGCTGCCAGTCGTCCTCGTTGGCCGGCGGGTGGCGCAGGTAGTCGTGAAAGACACGAATGCCCGCCACCGAGCGAATCGCCAGACCGCATTCGCGGCTCCAGGCGGCGACCTGCTCATGGCGCAACGGCGAGATGGGAGTCAGACGCTGACGCTTGCCGGTACCCTCGAGGCGGTCGTCCAGCGCCTTCTGCAGATTGCCCTTCACCACGTTGGAAAAGCGCAGCGCATCGCGGTTGAACACCATCAGCGACAGCTGGCCACCGGGAGCGAGGCGCTGCGCCAGGGTGGCAAAGGCCGCGTGGGGGTCATTGAGCCACTCCAGCACGGCGTGACAGGCGATCAGCGGCCAGGGACCGGCGGCATGTTCAGGAAGCGCCTGTAGCGGCGCCTGCACGAAGCTCACCGGCAGGCCGTCGAGGTTCTGGCGAGCCTGGTCGAGCATGTCCCCGGCCGGCTCCAGCAGAGTCACCGCATGGCCGCGCCGGGCAAACCAGGCGGATAGCTGACCCAGACCGCCGCCCACGTCCAGCAGCGGCTGGCCGTCGAGTACGAGCATGCGCGGCAGCAGCTCGTCGAGCAGGGCCAGACGCAGCTCACCGCGCGGGCCACCGTAGAGGCTGCCGGCGAACTTGTCTGCCAGGCCGTCGAAATGACGGTCCCCGGCAGGCGAAAGAGGAGCGGAGTCTGACATTTCCTGACCTGATGCAAGGCATGTGGCGCGCATTCTACCCGCCTTGCGCCACCCTGGGCAGATGCCGCTGCCACTGCACCTCGGCCTCGAGCTGGGCCGCCAGCGCCAGCAGGCGACGCTCGTCGCCCATGGAGCCCACCACCTGGACGCCGACCGGCAGGCCCTGTGGGGTGACGTGCAGCGGCAGCGACATGGCCGGCTGGCCGGTGAGGTTGGCCAGTTGGGTATAAGGCGTGCGTGACAGCGCATCCCGCGCCAGCTGACCGAGCATGCCCGCCTTGAGCGCCAGCCTGGGAAGGGCGGGAATGGCCAGCAGAGCCATCAGGCGCTGCTGCCATGCCGGTGGGTAGAGTTCGCCCAGGCGCGGCGCAGGTGCCGCCGTGACGGGCATCAGCAGCACATCAAAGCGGCGGTGGAACGCCCCCATGGCCCGCGCTGCCGCGTTCCAGTCGCGCTTGGCCAGTTCGTAGTCGCGTACCGGCAGGTGGTTGCCCAGACGGGCGATCGCCCGGGTCGAGGGCTCGATGTCCAGGCGTGACACGGGCACGCCGGTTTCGCGGGAGATCCAGGCCAGGTCGGCGGTAACATGCCCTAGATAGAGCGTCAGGTAGGCGTTGGCCAGGCGCTCGCCGTCGACGGGCGGATCGGCCCACTCCACGTGATGGCCGAGCCCCTCCAGGGTACGTGCGGCCTCTTCCACCGCCAGGCGCACCTCGGGATCGAGCCGGGTGCCCAGCGGCTTGCTCAACGGCTCGCCCAGCGAGACGGCAATACGCAGCGGCTCGGGTGGACGCTCCAGCGCGGCAAGAAAGCCCCGTTCACGGGGCACCGGGTAGGGACCGCCCTCGTCCATGCCGTTGATCGTCTCGAGCAACGCAGCACTGTCGCGCACCGAGCGGGTCACGGCGTGCTCTACCACGGCACCCCGCCACACCTCACCATGCAGTGGCCCCTGCGGCACGCGGCCGCGCGAGGGCTTGAGACCGAACAGCCCGCAGTAGGCCGCGGGAATACGGATCGAGCCGCCGCCATCACCGGCCATCGCCAGCGGTACCAGCCCGCCGGCCACCGCCGCCGCCGCCCCGCCGCTGGAGCCGCCAGGGGAGTGCTGGGGATCCCAGGGGTTGACGGGATGAGGAAAGGCACGCGGTTCGGTGATGCCCATCAACCCCAGCTCGGGGGTGGCGGTCTGCCCCAGGATGGCCAGACCCGCTGCCCGCACGCGGGCGACCAGGGTCGACTCCACCGGCGCCTTCCACTCGGCCAGGGCGGCACTGCCGAAGGCCAGCGGCTCGCCTTCCAGCGCCATCAACAGATCCTTGGTCAGGGTCGGCACGCCCGCCAGCGGGGCTGTGAGGTCGATGCCCTCCGCCTCGCTCCTGGCGCGTTCGAAGCGTGTCCGCACCAGCGCCCGCAGATGCGGGTTGTCGCGCTCGATGGCCGCAGAGGCGGCATCGAACACCTCGCCCCGGCTCACTTCACCACGCCGGATCAACTCGGCCAGCCCCAGGCCGTCATGACGACGGTACTCATCGACTTCCATGTGGACTCTCCTCGTTTGTCGTCACGGGTGACGCGTATCACCCTTCCCACCGCTCCCGGCCATGCTCCGCCAGGAGAGCAGCGCACCGATCAGCGAGAAGGGGATGAACGCCCTGACGATCAGCGGCAGGCTCCAGGAAGCGAAGCCCCAGGTCAGCACGGCGTAGATCAGCCCCAGACGATGACCCGGTAGATCAGCTACTGGCGCCTCCAAGGCATGACCTCTTGGGTATCGAGCATGCCGGGCAAGCTTGCAAGTGATCGTCGTAGGGAATCATAACGGTCACCTAGGAGCCTGTCGGGTTTGACCAATCGTCACGAGAGGCTTGGATTTCAAGACAAGTTTATCGATCTGTTGAGGCGGATAGCCCGCTATTTAGCGAAGCAGATCGAATGAAATTGGCCGAAAGGCCGGATATAGCAGTAGATCAGCGTTAAGTCCGACAGGCTCCTAGTCACTGCAATGCCCATCATGGCGCCACATGGCCTGAAGGAAAATCCGTGCTGTTTCGGGCAAGGACGCCAACTCATCCTGGCTGAACCTGGATGCACGAGCAGAAAACATCAACTCAGCTTTTCGAAAGCGCCGGCTTTGTAATCGCATGACCGTCAGTGCCAGTTGCGCCTGCTCCTGATCCAACTCTCCCTTTTTCACATAGTCATCGAGCGCCCAGCTGACGAAAAGAAAGGCCTTGACGCGACGTGAAAAGGAGAGCACCCCGATACCCGGCATCCTCGCAAGGCAATCCCGGGCAGCGCGCTCGGCGTCGGGCCACAACGCGGCCAGACGACACCGCTCCGCCGCCGACAGGCTTACCTGAGCCTGCATCTCTGCCAGAAAATCATCCAAGCTTGCCATGCCTACCCCTTGCCGAACATCCGGTGCGACCAAGTGGCCAACCCGGATGTCACACTACCAAAAAAATCCCCAGTGACCACCTCCGTTCCCCTGAAATGGAGGCGGATCATCTCCGCCACGACGGGTGACTTAGCCGTCCCACCTGTCACATAAATGGTATCGGGCCGAACCCCCGCTTGCGCCTCCACCTCACGCATCAAGGAGACAAACTTCCTGAGTTCTAGCTCGGCCGCGTCGCGCAGCTGACTGCGGGTGACAGGCACTGACAAGTCCCGTTCGATATCACTCAGGTGACTGGTGACCTCCTCCGCCTCGGACAGGGCAATCTTGGCCAGTTCCGCGTGACGCACCACGCTATGGCTGAGACGCTCTTCGCGCAACCGGATCAGACGCCCAACCTTCTGCTTGTCCGCGCAGATATTGTAATACCCCTGCAACTCGAGCGGCGTCGTCTTGGCATAGAACCGCGCCTGGGCATTGATATCGTTGACCATCAGGGCATCCCACAGAAAGTGGTTAGGGAACGGCAGGCCATTGTTGAGAAGTACGTCCTTGCCGAAACTGGGCATCAAGGCATTCATCGCCAGCTTGATATCAAAATCGATACCGCCGATACGGGTACCGGAAGAGCCGAGCAAACTCGACGCCCGGTCCCGGAGATGACGGTAACTGGGGCCGACCTTTATCATCGAGCAATCGGTGGTGCCGGCCCCGGCATCTAGCACCAGGACAATCCGATCTCTCTCCAGGGTGCGCTCATAGTCCAGTGCCGCCGCTATCGGCTCGTAGAGAAAGGCGGTCTCGACGAAACCTGCCGCGGTGGCGGCCTGCTCCAGAATCTGCACTGCTTGCCGGTTGCCCCGCTCCCCACGGGTACCGTGAAAATTGACGGGGCGCCCCACCACGACCCGGTCGAGGGGTTGCCCGGCAGACACCTCGGCCCGCTGCTTGATATGCGCCATCAGGCGCGTGATGATCTCGGTGAATAGGCCCAGCTGCCGGCCTTGCAGGTCGGCGCCCAGGAACGACTTCGGAGACTTCGCATAGAACCCATGCTGAGGATCGAACAGGTAATTGGCCAATGCCGCCTGACCGAAGACGATGTCGGGGTCGAAGTACAGCGGTGCATTATCACCCTGCTGTCGCCTGACCCGCTCGGCCATCTCTCGACGCATCCGCCCGCGTTGAATTGCCTCGGCCCGCTGCCGATCGGCAGCATCCCCGATCCCGCTCAGCACTTCCTGCCGGTCAAAATGGGGGACGGGAAGGGCTCCGTTGCTCGAATGCAAGGCCGAAAGCATGTGCGTGCCGTGATCCTCCAATGGAATCAACTCGGGCGCGTCATGATGCCAAATGGCGACGGCACAGCTTGAAGTGCCAAAATCCATACCCGCATACATCCCATTACCCTCTCATCTCCAATCTTTTCGCAAAAGCATCCGGTGTCGATGGCGGCCTCATTGCCGCGGGCCACACCGCTCACTCGCACGCCCTCGCCCCTCTCTCAGCGCCTCAATCACGCCGCGCGATCCAATAATGCACGACACTGAAAATCGGCCCCATCAAGCCGTTGATCATGAATACCCTGGCAAGGTGAAAGGCAATAACCAGCTGGAATTCGGCACCTAGCGATACCGCGGTGACCGCCATTTCCACCGACCCGGCAGGTGACATGGCAATCACCGATGTGATCCCATCCAGATCGAATAGCCAGCTCAGATACAGGGCAATCGTCAGGCTCATCGACATCAATAGTGCCGTGACACTGACCGCCGGCAAGGCATATGTCTGCAGGGCCGACATGCGCTCACGGGTAAACTCCATGGCCAGGGTGGCTCCCAGCAGCACCTGCCCGAAGGCAAACAATGCCTCGGGAATCGCCGGCAGCGGAATGTCCAGCAGCTGCACGCTGGCACCAAAACAGATACTGCCCAGAATCAGTGCATTGGGGATGCGCAAGCGCTGGAACAGTAAGGCAACCAGCACGGCCCCTGCAACGGTGATGGGCAGCCACCCGAGGTGGGAGACACCATTGGGCCGAACGATGGTCAGATCCTGCCAATCGCCGCCATACAAGAGGACGAAGCCCAGGGGGACGAGGCAAACGATACTCACCACACGCAGCACATGGCAGGTAATGATGATCACGGGATTGCCGCCATGACGCGCGCCCAGCAGAGACATCTCGGCAAGCCCTGCCGGCATCGCCGCGAAGTAAGCCGTTGCCCAGTCGCCGACCAGCGTCCTTCTCAGTACAACCGCCGTCACCAGTCCCGACAGTATGGAAAGGCTGGCACCCAGCAGTATCGGGCCCGCCATGGCGACCACTTGCGCCAGCACGTCCTGAGTAAAGGCAAAGCCAAGGGTACTGCCGACCAGCACCTGCCCGAGAGCCCGTCCATGCCACGGAGATTCCCAGCACACGCCCAGGAACATGGCTACGATGCCCGCAAACAAGGCCCCAAGCAACCAGGGCACCGGCAGCCCCAGCACCATGAAGAGCGCACCTCCAATCCCCCCGATGCCAAGCGTGCGCAGCCATCCTCGCTGCAGGTTGCCCATGTCAACGCCCATCTGAAGCCGAGGCATTCAGATTTGCATTTGGAAGCCTTTGAGTAGCCAAGATTTTTTTCCTTTCCAGTCGCAACCCTTTGAGCTGCTTGATTGACCTCACCCCGCCACACAGGCAGCGGCCGGCCCTCGCAGCCATCAGGCCTCTCCCATGCCGCTTTCATGCCGCTTTTATGCAACTTTCACGCAACTTCGGCGCAAGCGGTCAATCCAAGGCTTGCATTCTTAAAGTTATATAATATATAAAATTAAGCGAGAGGCCAATAAGGCCTGCGCACCGTCGAACCTCCCCCGCCATCCCGCCGCCTGCGCAAGACCACGTGCGGCCCCTACGCAACCCAGGAGAAGAAAATGACACAGCCAACTGGACAACGCCCCCTGGAAGGTCGCGTTGCCATAGTCACCGGCAGCGCCAGGAACATCGGGAAAGCCATTGCTGTCCGCCTGGCGGCAGAGGGTGCCGCCGTCGTGGTCAACGCGCGCTCTAGCCGGGAACAGGTCGAGCAGGTCGTCCAGGAGATTCATGACAGCGGCGGCAAGGCAGTCGGCTGCCTGGCCGACGTCACCAACGAAAGCGATGTCGAGCGCCTGACCAGTTGCGCAATCGAGACATTTGGGGGCCTGGACATCCTGGTCAACAATGCCGCGGTGAGACGGGAAGCCAAGCTGCAGACCGTGAGCTTGGAGGACTGGAAGGAGATCCTGTCCATCATCCTCGACGGCGCCTTCCTGTGCGCCAGGGCGGCCACTCCGCACCTGATCAAGAGCAGCGCAGGCGCCATTGTCAACATCGGCGGCATGACAGGCAGCTCCGGTGGCAGCGACAGGGTTCATGTAGTCACCGGCAAGGCCGGGCTGATGGGGCTCACAAAGGCACTGGCCTGGGACCTGGCCGACTACGGTGTCACCGCCAACCTAGTATCTCCAGGCATGGTGGAGACAAAGCGCGACACCTCCACCGTGGCCGCCAAGCCCAAGCATCATGCGATACATAAGCCACTGCTAGGGCGTCGCGGTACGGCCGCGGAGATTGCCGGGGTCGTGCAGATGCTGTGCGGACCGGATGGCCGTTTCATGACTGGCCAGACTGTGCACGTCAATGGTGGAACCTACCTCAACTGAGTGCCGACAGATGAACAATCGGCTGCAGTCGACAAATTAATAGCAGTATCAGTTTGACAGCCTCAATTTTGTATCTTATATATAATACACAAATAAAACGCCTGATCTCGCCTGATCTCACACAACGACAATCGATGGCTGCCCGCCAGCCACACCCGAGAGGAGAGGGTACTGATGAAATTGATATTCAGCCGCACCCGTAGAATGAGCAAGCTTGCCACCGCAGTCGCCATGGCAAGCGCCATGGTCATCGGCGCCAATAGTGTGAGCGCGGATGAGTTCCCCGATAGACCGCTCACCATGGTCGTCCCGGCGGGAACCGGCGGCACCAATGACCGAGCCGCGCGCCTGATCTCGCGATACCTGGCCGAAGAATTGGGCCAACCCATCCAGGTGGTCAACCGCCCTGGTGGCGGCAACATGCTGGGCCATGTCTACTTCCACCAGCAGCCCGCCGACGGCTACACCCTGATGCGAACCACGGGCTTCCCCTACATCACCGTCAACCAACTGGTTCAGGGGGCTAACTTCGAGATCGAAGATTTTCAGCCGGTGAATCTGAGCGATATCGGCACCTCCATCATCGCCACCTCAAATGACAGCCGCTTCTCCAGCATCGAGGAACTGATCGCCGAGATCCGCGAGAATCCTGGCACCGTCAGCATCGGCGTCCAGCCCACTTCAACGGACATGATCAATCTGGCCATTTTCCTGGAAGCCCTCGGAGTAAACCGTGACGATGTGAGGGTCGTCACCTATGACAGCGGTGGCCCGGTGCGCAATGGCATCATCGGCGGTCAGTTCGACGTCGGAGCGATCGGCGACCAGGGCATGCAAGCTCGCAGAGACGAGTTCCGCACACTGATGGTCTTCTCCGAAGAACCCTCCCAGGTCTGGGATGCCCCCCATGTCCTCGAGGTAGCTGAGTCAGAAGGAATCGAGTATCCCCGCGTTGTGTCTGGCCATATACAGGGTTACTTCGTCCATACCGAACTGATGGAGGCCTACCCTGAGCGATACGCCAAGATCGTCGAAGCCTTCCAGAGGGTTTCTGAAAACCCCGAGGCCATCGCGGACCATGAGGGTCAAGACCTGGGCATCGACTGGGTTGGACCGGACGCCTCCCGCGAATTGATGCTGCGCCAGCACGAGGTAATCAACGATCCGGAGCTTCTGGAACTGGTGCGACCCAACTAAGCGAAGCAAGAGGCGCAGCCCGGACTGCGCCTCTTGCTTTTTGACTACCTAAGTCACTCCCCAACTCCACGAGAGGTGCCGCTATGCGCCTTGGCCCCTGGAAGATAGAGGTCGAGTATGGACACCTGGCCCTGGTCGTCGTTATTGCCGGGGTAACCGGTTTCTATCTCGCCGATACCCTGCAGGTTTCCCGCAACACCAATAACATTATCCTGGTGGTTCCACTCTCACTGCTGCTGCTGGGACTGTGCCTGCTGGTCTTCACCCAATGCATTCGCCCACACAAGGCCGACACCCCCAAACCGGCAGAGGAGCCTGCCGATGAGGCAGACGGCCTGGAGCAGGAGCAGTCTCCCATGGACCTGCTGCGCGCCTTCCTGCTGTTGGTGGGTGTCGGAGCCCTGGTGATGTTCTACCCCCTGATCGGACTGGACGTCGCCACCCTGCTCTTCATGATCTTCGCCCTAGTGCTGCTGGGCGTTCGCGGCTGGCTCTTCGTCCCGATCTATGCGACCAGCTTTACCTTGGTAGTGGTGGGGGGGGCCTCCTGGCTGCTGCCATACCCGCTGCCGACCCTGCTCTTCTGAAGAGTGCTACATCATGCTTGATTCCTCGGCTTTCCTGGGCGCCATGTCGCTGCTGGGCAGCGATATCAATATCTGGCTGGTCATAATACCGGGCCTGTTGATTGGCTTGATTGCCGGTTCCATCGCCGGTGTCTCCAACACCATGGCCATGGCCATCTGTCTGCCCCTGACCCTTTACATGGATTTCCTTCCGGCGGTGATGTTTCTGACCGCCATCTTCACCGGCGGTGGCTATGGTGGAGCGGTGACCTCGATACTTATGGGTATCCCCGGCACCACCTCCTCGGTGGCCACCACCTTCGATGGCTACCCCATGGCTCGCAAGGGCCTGCACAACGAAGCCCTGGGCCTGGCGCTGATGAGTTCTGTTCTGGGCGTACTGGTGGGCTACATCATCCTACTGTTTGTGGTCGCCCCTTTGGGTAACTGGGTCATCCGTCTCGGCCCGGCGGAGATGCTGCTGGTCGCCCTGTGGGGCCTGACGATGATCGCCGCCCTGGGCGGCAAGCGATTGTCCCGCGGTTTGATCGCCGGCGGCTTTGGGCTGCTGCTCGGCACCGTCGGTATGAATACCAGTGGCTACGTTCGCGGCACCATGGACATTCCTTTCCTGCTCGACGGCATCCCCGTGGTACCGGCCATGATGGGCATGTTCGCCGCCAGCCAGCTCTTCACCTTGGTCGGCAGCCAATTCCTGATCAAGGACAAGGCGGCACGCCGTGCCGACTACCGACGTGTGCTGTCAGGTTTCCTGTCGGTGCTGCGCTATCCGTTCTTCCAGCTGCGCGGCACCCTGATCGGTGTCTTCGTCGGCGCCATCCCCGGTGTAGGCTCCTCGGTAGGCAACCTGATCGCTTACGCCCAGGCCAAGCGCACCGACAAGGACCCCGACAGCTACGGCAAGGGCAACCCCAAGGGTGTCATGGCCGCCGAGTCCGCCAACAGCAGCTCGGAGGGCGGCTCGATGGTCACCATGCTGGCCCTGGGCCTGCCCGGCGGCGGAGGCACGGCCATGCTGCTCGCGGCCTTTGCCATGCACAACGTCACCGGCGGCCCTCAGTTCATCAACCAGAACATGGACATCGTCTACACCATCATCTTCGGCAATTTCATCCAGGCTGCCCTACTCCTGATCGTTGGGCTAGGTTTTCTGGCCGTCGCCGGCAACATCGTTCGCGTGCCTCTGACTATCCTGATCCCCTCGGTGTTGATCCTAGCTTTGATCGGTTCCTTCGCGGTAACCGGCGATCACGCCGGCCCGATCACCCTTTTCGTCTTCGCTGGGCTGGGTTGGCTGATGAAGCGCTACGGCTACCCTGTCGCCGCCTGCGTCGTCGGCCTGCTGCTGGGGCGAATGGTCGAGAGCGAACTGATACGTACCTGGCAGATCAGCGGTGGCGGTGAACTCGCCTTTTTCCTGGGCCGGCCGGTGGCCATGGCCTTCGCGATCCTGCTGGTGCTGTCCCTGCTGCAGCCGCTGATCATGCGCAAGTTCACCGCGTGGCGCACCCGCAACCGCAGCGCTTAGCCAGAACATTTCAACGCGAGGCTGCAGCAGGGAGCACTGACGGCACCTGTTACCACCACGCCTAACACCAGAAACAAGGAGATAGCATGTCCACGCCAAACAACGAGCTTCACTACCTGACAGTCACCGAGCAGGCCCGCCTGATTGAATCCGGCCAGCTGTCACCGGTCGAACTGCTGGAAACCTACCTGGAGCGCATCGAGCGCTATGACGACACCCTACGCGCCTGGATCACGGTCGACCGCGAGTTCGCCATGAAGCAGGCACACCAGGCGGAACGGGAAATTGCCCAGGGTCACTATCGCGGTCCCCTCCATGGCCTGCCGTATGGCGTCAAAGACCAGATGCATGCCCTGGGGCTACCGACCACCCTGGGTACCAAGGTGCTAGATCCGGAAGAGATGAAGCCCCCCCATGACGCCACTATCATCTCCCGACTGCATGATGCAGGTGCCGTGCTCATCGGCAAGCAGAATCTGCATGAGTTCGGCAAGGGCGGCACCATCGAATTCCCTTACGGCCAGCCCCGCAACCCCTGGAACCCTGCCCACACGGCCTCAAGCTCCTCCACCGGATCCGGCAGCGCCACGGCGGCGGGCCAGTGCAGCTTCTCCATAGGCGAGGACACCGGTGGCTCGGTGCGCGGCCCGGCCTCCTGTAACGGCGTAGTGGGTCTGCGTCCCACACATGGTCGCGTCAGCCGGCACGGTGGCGTGATGGCCGCCTATACCAGCGACACCTATGGCCCGCTGACGCGCAGCGTCGAAGACTGCGCCGCGGTGCTACAGGCCATTGCCGGGCATGATCCCAAGGATCCGCTGTGCATCCCCCGAGAGGTGCCGAACTTCAGCGCCCAGTTGGGCCGCGATTTGAAAGGGTTGAAGCTTGCGGTGGTCAAGGAGATCGCCTGGGGCGAGGCCACCCACCCCGAGGTGCGCGCGGCTATGTTACAAGCCATCCAGACCTTGCGTGAACAAGGCGCCGTGGTAGAGGAAATCTCCCTGCCGCTAGCGAAATGGGCGGTTCCCTTGCAGCTGTTGAGCGCCGATGCCGATGTCGGAGCCTACTTCCTGGCCAACTACCTGCGCGACCGCTACCAACGCTTCGATGTCGGCACGCGCACCCGGCTGGCCGCCGCAAGCTTGATACCGGCCAGCGTTTACAATCGCGCCATGCGCGCCCGGGTGCTGGTGAGACGACAGGTCCTGGATGCGCTGCGCCGCTACGATGCCCTGATCACCCCCACCAATGTGACGCCGCCCAAGCTCATCGAGGCCACCCAGGAGCGGGTCGATGGCGACCAGCAGGACGTGGTAGCCCGATTGATCGAGCGACGCATCTGTCACTACCCCTTCAGCCTGTCGAACGTACCGGCGCTCTCAGTGCCGGCCGGCTTCTCAAGCGAAGGCCTCCCCCTGGCCCTGCAGATTGCCGGGCGACCCTTCGATGAGGCGACCGTGTTCCGAGTGGGCCATGCCTTCCAGCAAGCCTCCGCGTGGCATCGTCACCATCCAGCCCTCGACACCACGCTCAAGGGCGTCGCCTGAACCGATAGCGAACTGGAGATACCGATGAACCTCAGCATCGAACAAGTCAAAGTCATGGCACAGTTACAGGGTCTGACGATTCCCGACGATGAACTCAGCAATATCGCGACTCGCCTCTCCACCTGGCTGACCGCCATGGAGCAGATCGAGGCCGAGCTCGGTGACCAGATGAATGCCGTCGACCCGATCCCCCCCGTCTTCCCACGTGAGGAGTTCTGATGGCCACACCGCTCGTGGATCACCTGGAAGGCAAGGCACTGAGCGTGGTACGCCTCCCCGGCCGCATCGCCAAGCCCCGCCAGGACGGTCTGACCATCGTCGCCGACCGCGGCCTGGGACGCCACGCCCAGGAAGACCTGCTGGAGCTGGCGGCGGACTACATCGACATCGCCAAGCTGGCCATGGGCGTGGCACGCCTGCTGGACCCGGAGGTGCTGCACGCCAAGCTGGCGAGCTACGCGCGCCATGACATCCCGACCTTCTTCGCCGGCGAGATCTCCGAGCTGGCGATCGTGCAGGGGATGGCCGGCAACTACTACCAGGCCATTCACGATCTCGGCGGCTGGGGAGTGGAGATCTCCAACGCCCAGGTCGCCATGGGTATCCGCGAGAAATGCGAGTTCATTGCCCAGGCGCGCGAAGTCGGCCTGGAAGTGATCGCCGAATGCGGACGCAAGGGCGGGGTGTCATGGGCCGGCAGCAAGCGCCTGGTGGCCGCCGAGGTCCAGGCGTGCCTGGCGGCCGGCGCCCATCGTGTGCTGATCCAGGCTGAGGGCCTCAATGAAGGCGTCGAGGAAGTCAACGAGTCACTGATCCAGGACTTGGTGGGTGAATTCGGCCTGGAGACGCTCATCTTCCAGGCCAAGGAGTCTGCATTGCGCTCCTGGTTCCTGACCACCTTCGGCGCGCGCGTGAACCTGGACGTGGACAGCGACCAGGTCCTCGACCTGGAGTCCCGGCGCCGCGGGATGCGCAAGCGCGGCGTCTTCGGGCTAATGTCAGGTCTCTGACCTCTCGACGGCGACACCCCAGAACAACAGCGATACCAAGGGAGGCACTATGGTGGAGCACATGGAACACTCAGGACCGACGCTCTCCGAGCAGATGGCTGAGGCCTTTAGCCGGTGGACACTGGATAGCGTATCGGACACGGCCAAGGCCGTGGCGATCAAGGACCTCATCGACATGGCCGGGCTGTGCGTGTCCGCACGCCGGCAGCCCTATGTGCAACAACTGGTGGCCGGCTGGGACAGCGACGGGCCCTGCACGGCCTTTGGCCACGCCCGCGGCTTCGACACCGCCGGCGCGGCAGTCGTCAATGGCACCGCCACCCATGGCGAAGACTTCGATGACACTCTGGAGGGGGCGCCCATCCGCGTCGGCGCCATGGTCATACCGGCCGTGCTGGCGGTGGGTGAGCGCTTCCAACTGTCCGGCGAACACGTACTTACCGGGATCATCGCCGGTACCGAAGCGGTATGCCGACTTAACCACGTGGCTGCCGGCCATATGCATAAGGCCTGCTTCCACCCAGTGGGAGTTATCGGCGCGTTGGGCGCTGCCATGGGGGCCGGCACCGCCCTCGGCCTCGACCGCCGCCAGCTGGCAATGGCCATGGGTGTGGCCGGCAGCTTCTCTTCCGGCATCATCGAGTTCCTTACCGATGGGGCCTGGACCAAGCGCCTGCATCCCGGCTGGGCCGCCCAATCCGGAGTGCGCGCCGCAGTGATAGCCCAGCAGGGTTTTTTCGCGCCGCGCACCATACTGGAAGGTGGGCACAACTTCTTCCGCGCCTTCGCCCCCACCGCCACCCCGGACTACCGCCATGTGACGGAAGGCCTCGGTAAAACATTCTACATGGAACGCATTGCCTTCAAGCCCTACGCTTGCGGCACCATGATCCATCCTTATATCGACTGCATGATCCGCCTCGCCGAGCAGGGCATCGACGCGGACGAGATCGATTCGATCCTGTGCCCGACGGGGGAGGGCCTGGTTCACCGCCTTTGGGAGCCCCTGACCGCCAAGTACGCCCCTCCTTCCGGCTATGCCGCCAAGTTCAGCATGCCCTATTGCATGGCCGTCGGTTTTTTCGAGCGCGATGCCGGGCTCGAGCAGTTCACCGACGCCAAGGCCAAGGACCCGCGAATCCTGGCACTGGCGCGCAAGATCTCCTACCAGATCGATCCGGCCAACGAATACCCACGCAACTACTCCGGGCACCTGCGGGTGCGGCTCAAGAATGGCGAGCAGATCGCTCTGGACCAGCCGCATATGCGTGGCGGCGTCCACGAGCCGCTGACCCTCGAGGCAATCATCGCCAAATATCGCGCCAACGTCGCCTACGGCGGCTGGCCCGCCGAGCGCGGCGAGCAACTGCTGGACTACCTGCAAGAACTTCCTAAAGCAGATGATCTCACAGGCTTAGCGATCTTCAGGGGTTGACGAAGGCTGTGGTATTCGTTGCCTTATGGTATATTTTCTTTTATTTTATATAAAATATCATTATGGAGCCCAACATGACGAAAGTATCGACGGCGAGCGCTCCACGCTCCCTATCCGAGCAATTGGCAGAGTGGGCCGCCAATCTGGATGAACACGATGTTCCCGATACGGTTCGCAGCGCCGTAGCCAACACGGTCCTGGATACCGTCGCGCTCGCCATCGCCTCGCTGGATACCGATTACGGTCGGGCGGTCAGTCAAGCCGCCGACACACCCGGCAATTGCACCGTCTTCGGTAGCGACACGCCGCGCAGCCCCTACGATGCCGCCCTGATCAACGGCACCACCGGCCATGGCGAAGACTTCGACAACACCTATGAAGGCTGCCCAGTGCACTCCGGGGTCGTCGTGGTCCCGGCCCTCTTCGCCGCCGGCGAGGCTTATGGCCTGTCCGAGGGCCGGGTCGCCCTGGGCATGGCGGTGGCCATCGAAGTGATGTGCCGACTGGGGGCGATCGCCAAGAAGGGGGTTCATGCCGCCGGCTTCCATCCTACCTCTGTGCTGGGCACCGTGGCAGCGGCAATCGGCGTCGGTGTCGCCCGGGGCCATGATGCCGAACAGCTCAAGAATACTCTGGGCGTCTCGGCCAGCATGTCGGCTGGCATCATCGAATACCTGGCCGACGGCTCCTGGACCAAGCGCATGCATGCCGGCTGGGCCGCCCAATCCGGGATTCGGGCAGCGGCGATGGGCGGGGCCGGCTTCCATGGACCGGTCAGCGTCTTCGAGGGTATACACGGCCTCTACAAGGCCTTTGCCCCGTCCATCGAGCCCGATCTCTCGCTCCTTGTCGACGGCTTGGGCCAGCACTGGGAGGCCGCGCATGTCGCGTTCAAGCCCTATGCCTGCGGCACCATGACCCAACCGTATATCGATTGCGCAGTACGCCTGGCGCAGCGCGGCATCAAGCCCACCGATGTCGAGGAGATCGTCTGCCAGGTCGGGGAAGGTACGGTTCACCGTCTCTGGGAGCCACTGCCGCTCAAGCAGAGCCCGCCAACTCCGTATGCGGCCAAGTTCAGCGGCCCCTATACGGTGGCCGCAGGGTTCTGCTATGGCGATGCCGGCCTGGCCCAGTTCACCAATGCGTCTATTCGCGATCCCGAGGTACTGGAACTCGCCGCCAAGGTGCGCTTCGAAGTCGATCCCGAGAACGAATACCCCAGAAACTACACCGGCCATGTCGTCGCGCAGCTGAAGAACGGTGAAACCGTAACGGAGTTCCAGGGGCAGTTACGCGGCGGCTTGCGCGAACCCTTGAGCCGGGATGACCTGCTCGCCAAGTGCCAGGCCAACCTCAGCTTCGGCAACTGGTCCGGCCCCGGAGCGACTGACCTGGCGAGCTATGCCGACGAGCTGTTCGGCAGCCATGCCATTTTCTCCGCCAAGCTGCTGGGCAAGTAACCAATTCGCCCCTGACACCCGCCCCTGCGGGCTGCGGTGGCAATCATTTTGACAAGAGGTAAACCATGACCACGGAAACCAACATCACGCAGGATGCCGTACAGTTCATCCAGAACGTGACCTTTGCCGACCTTCCCGCCGAAGCCCTGGAAATCGGCAAACGCTGCATGTTGGATACCATGGGGCTATATGCCGCTGGCGCCACCGAGCATTCGGTGCACATCCTGATGGAGGAAGCCGTCTACCAGGGGGGGCGAGAAGACGCCCTACTGCTGGCCGGTGAGGGACAGCGTGTTCCTACCCCCGCTGCCGCCCGCATCCTGGGCACCTCGGGCCATGCCCACGACTGGGATGACACCCAGGTCAGCCATGACCCACGCCACGTGTACGGCCTGCTCACCCACCCCTCTGTGCCACCGCTGACCGCCGCTCTGGTCGTGGCCCAGCAACTGGGCGGCGTCTCCGGTGAAGCCCTGATGCTGGCCTTCCAGACCGGCGTCGAAGTGGAGTCCAAGATCTCCGAATGGATGCTGCCGGACCACTACCGCCGCGGTCACCACACCAGCGGTACGGTTGGTACCTTCGGCGCTTGCGCCGCCGCCGCCAAGCTGTTGCAACTGACCGATGACCAGGTGGCCAATGCTCTGGGCATCGCCGCCAGCTTCGCCGCCGGCATCCGCTGTAACTTCGGTACCATGACCAAGCCGCTGCATGTGGGCCGTGCCGCCGAGAACGGGGTGACGGCGGCCATGCTGGCCAAGCGCGGCTTCACCGCCGACCCGACCGCCCTCGATGGGCGCTGGGGCTTCCTCCAGGTGCTGGGTGGCGGCTACTCCGAAGAGAAACTGAGCCAAGGCTTCGGCAAGACCTTCACCATCGTCTCGCCCGGCGTCAGCATCAAACCTTACCCCTCCGGTATCGTCACCCATCAGTCCATGGATGCCATGCGCAACCTGGTACTCGAACACGATATTCAGCCGGAGCAGGTTGATAAGATCGACTTCTACGCAGCCAACAATATCCTCGAACCAATCCGTTACCCCATCGCCAAAAATCATCTCCAGGCCAAGTTCTGCATGAATGCCCTGCTGGCCATGCTGGTGCTGCGTCGCCAAGCCGGCGCCAAGGAGTTCACCGATGAGTTCGTCAGCAGCGATCCCATGCAGGACATGCAGAAGCGCATCAGTCTCCATCTCGATCCCGAGATCGAGGCCATGGGCTTCGACCGCATTCGCTCGCGTATCGTGCTGCAGACCAAGGATGGCAAGACGTTCGAGAAGTGGGCCGATGAACGCTATCGCGGCGGCCCGAGCAACCCCATGACGAATGGCGAGGTCGAGGAGAAATTCCGCGTCTGCGCCCAGGGCCTGTTGGACGAAGAGAGCCAGAAGGCCCTCATCGCATCCATCTGGGCGGTGGATACGCTGGCCGACAGCGCGGCCCTCACCGACTGGATGGCCAATGTCGCCAGCGAGGCATGAGGCGCGCTCCCCATGGCAGACCGCCCCCGGGCAATGATCCGGGGAGGGGAACGCAATGCGCATGCCCCACCCGGCCATCGTCATGAATGAGCTGATCACCGAGTGACGCTCAGCCGTCAACTGCCCGCGACTCGCGGGCAGTACTAGTTCGGGGTTGCACTAACCCGATCATGGGCCAGGCAGCGATCGCCGGCATCACCTGAACGGATCGGAGTACCTTTCGCTTGGACTTTCTCGCCCTGGGGGCTTTCAGCGCCGGCGAACTGATCGCCATCCTGCTCGCGGCACTCGTTGCCGGCACTTTAGGCGGTATGACGGGGTTCGGCGGCGGACTGATCCTGCCTCCGGTACTGGCGCCGATCATCGGCGTCAAGGCCGTCATCCCCATCATGAGTGTGGCGATGCTGCTGGCCAATGCCCACCGGTTCTGGCTGTACCGCAAGCTCATCGATGTCCGCTTGACCGGGCTGGCCCTGATGACCGCCATTCCCGGGGTGCTGATCGGCACCTTCGTATACGTGCGCCTGAGCAGCGAAGCGGTCTCGATCATGCTCGGCCTGTTCCTGCTGATAGCCGTTCCCCTGGGGCGCTATTGCGCAAGGCGCAAGATGCAGCTCAGCCCTAGGGGCCTTGCCATCGGCACCGGCCTGTTCGGTATCGGCTCGGGCACCACCACCGGCATGGGCATGTTCCTGGTCCCCATGCTGCTGGGTGCCGGGATCAAAGGGCAAGCCTTCCTGGCCACCGATGCCGCCATTTCCACCGCGGTCAACACCACCAAGGCCATCGCCTTCAGCAATCATGCCCTGCTGACGCCCAGCATGCTCCTGGCCGGCCTCCTGCTCGGGCTCTGTACCATCCCCGGCAATTACCTGGGCCGCTGGGTGGTGAGCCACACCTCGGTCAAGCTGCATACCACCATCATGGAGGGTATCATCATGCTCGGGGGCATATCCCTGCTATGGCGCCCGGTCATCGACCTGCTGGAATAAACCGGCAACGCCGCCCAACGCTGAATGGCTGAGGCATCTTAGCCATTCGGGTACCGGTCGGATTGCTCGACGAGGAACACCTTGAAGGCCTGCCACAGCGGGCTTCGATAACGTTCCGGATGCCACACCAGGGAGAAGCGTCGTGTCAGGCACAAGTCGCTACTCAGGGCGATCAATTCACCGCGCTCGATCTCCCCAACCACGCTCAGCCACGACAAACATCCCAGGCCCAACCCCGCTCGCACAGCCTGCTTGATGGCCTCGTGCTGACCGAGCTCCATGCGAATCGCCAGACGGTCGACATCTGCGCCCAGGGCGATCTCGAATACCTCACGGGTCCCCGAACCCTTCTCACGCATGATCCAGCTCACGTCGCTCAGGTCATGCCTCTCGAGGCGGCCAGCCCGGGCCAGCGGATGCTGCGGGGAGCAAATGATCACCATCCTGTCCTGGCACCAGGCCTCGCTGGCCAGTCGTGGCTCATGGCATTGCCCCTCTATCAATCCCAAGTCGGCATTCAGCCTGAGCAGATCCATTACCACTTCGCCGGTATTGCGCAGATTCAATCTCAGGTCGGCCCCAGGATGCCGCTCGCTGAAGCGTCCCGCCAGCGCAGGCAGCAAGTAGGTCCCGATGGTCGCGCTGGCCGATACATTCAGGGTACCACTCAACCTCCCTTCCGGCTCCTGCGCCGACCTCACGAAGACCTCCATTCCATCCAGCAGGCGTTCTGCCTGTGGCAGCAGGTGGCGGCCGATATCGTTGAGGCATAGACGGCGCCCCAGGCGCTCGAAAAGGGCAACGCCAAGCTGTCGCTCCAGGTCAGACAGCGCCTGGCTGGTGGCGGATTGTGACAGATGCAACTGCTGCGCCGCGGTAATGACGGTACCGTTGCGAGCCACGGCGGCAAACACCTGAATCTGGCGAAAAGTGACGGGAAGCGACATAGCGATCCTAGCGAAAAGATAACAAGGAGATCATGGCAACACTTTGGTGAGAGCAACGAGCACCCTCAACGAATCGGTCGTTGCTTGTCGAGAACAGCCATCCCTGCACGATAGCTCCGTGCAATGGGCATCGCGCTCAAAATCCTATAAAATAAATGATACAATGAAACGGAGGGAAATTTCGCTTTAAGCCGGCAACCGAGAGGCATGCGCCCCATGGAAAAATCACGTCACGCCCCCCAGGCCACGCCCCCCCCAGACGTCGCCATGCCTCGCAAGCGGGCGACGACCACTCCTCACCAGGAGCCGCCTACCGGCATGAATGAGACCAGACCCAGCTCTAAACCCTTGTATCAGCAGGTCAAGCAACACCTTGTCTATCGGGTGCTCAAAGGTGAATGGAAACCGGGCCAGTGCCTGCCCAGCGAAATGCGACTTGCCGAAGAATACCATCTCAGCCAAGGCACGGTACGTAAAGCCATCGAGGAAATGGCGAGTGAAGGCCTGGTGACGCGACAGGCCGGCAAAGGCACTTTCGTCACCTCGCATAACGGCGATTACCAGCCCTTCCGCTTCCACCGCCTCTATCGCAACGCTGGGGGTAAGGTAGCAGGTAACGAGGCGACCTACCTGGAGACACGCCAGGCCGAGGCCGATGAACGTATCGCCCACGGCCTGCATATCGCTCCCGGGTCGACGGGCACCGAATCCCTGCGCCTGCGTCACCTCGATACACAGCCCGTCCTGCTCGAGCGAATCTTCCTGTCCGACGATCTGTGCCCCGAGGCCTGGCGAATCCTACAACAGCACTCGCCGGGCTCCATTTACCTGATTCTGGAACAGGAATACAACCTGCTAATCACCAAGGTCGTGGAGCAGGTTCGGGCACGGGCGGCCACCGCGGAAGAGGCCCGCTTCCTGTCCATCGAGCCAGGCGTTGCGGTACTGGAAGTCGAACGCGTTGCCTACAGCCTGGGCGGCGAGCCGGTGGAATGGCGCACCATGGTCGGCATGACCGATACCATCCACTATCGCAACGAAATGGGCTAGCTACTTCTAGCGCCCCCCAAACAGCCGCAACACGAAGGGTGCCATAGCGTTCAGCAAGATGCTGCGAGCGATCTGGTGGAACGTCACGAAGACGGGGTCGACACCCAAGGCCGCTGCCAGCAAGGCCATCTCAGCAAGCCCGCCGGGGATCACCGCAAGCAGCGCCACCGCCAGGGGAACGCCCAGCACAGCATGCATGACGACCGCCACTGCCACTGCCGTGGCCAAAGTGACGAGGGTCCCCAGCAGCGCATGGCGACCGGTGCCCACCAGCAGTGACAAGGGCATGTGGTAAAAGCGTGCTCCGATCGTGGTACCGAGCACCAGGAAGGTCCCGGCGAGCAGCCACTCGGGCAGCGCGAGGCGATACCCCATCAGTGACAGTATCGCCGCGGTGATCATCGGACCGATCATCTCGGGAACCGGCAGGCTCAGCCGGCGAGCCAGAAACCCGGCCGGGAGGGCCACCGGCAGGATCCACAGATGCTCCCCCAGCAGGTTCCACGATGTGGGATTACCGCCCTCCAGACTAGCGTCGAGGCCCTGCCACGCCATATACAGCGGCGGCACGACCATAATCACCAACGTGACTCTTGCCAAGTGCGAGAGAACGACCTTGGGCCCGTTTGCCCCCATGCGTATGGCTATTGCCGGAATATTGCTAATCGCCCCCGGCAACGAGGCCGACACAGCCGAGAGCCGATCGAAGCCGCCAATGCCCCGGTAGTAACTCGCGGTCAACACGGACATCAACAGCAGTCCCAACACCATCAGCATCAGGCTGAAAGGCCATTGGCCCACGCGATCAAAGGTCTCGGGCGTCACCGCCGAGCCCAACAGCATGCCGACCATGCCGCGAGAGCCAATACGCAAGGGGCTGGGCATCGACAGCGAAATTCCGGCTAGGGATATCAGCATGGCGGCAAACAGCGGCCCCAGCATCCAGGCCAGCGGTATCCCGGCCCAGCTTGCCAACCCACCGCCCACCAGGCCGATGCCCCAGGCACGAAAGAATTCGCTGTATGACTGTCGGCGTGTCCCGGGGGTTGGTGGGCTCATGACACAAGCATCACATGCATGAGCTATCGCCACCGCACCCGAGTAAAAAGAGCTTCATCTATCAAGCCTGACGACGCTTAGCCCGTTGCCGGCTCACGACCTCACGAATTATCGGGTAGAAGAAGGACAACAAAGCCACACAGAGAATTACCGCCGAAATAGGCCGCGTGAAGAATACTGTCCAGTCACCATCCGACATGATGAGCGCCCGGCGCAGCGAGGTCTCGATCATGAAGCCCAGTACGAGGGCCAAAATCATTGGTGCCGGTGGGAAATCCAGCTTGCGCATTACATAGCCTAGGACACCGAAGAACAGTACCAGCCTCACATCGAACAGCAGCCCAGTGATCGCCATAGCGGCCATGAAGGCAATTCCCGTGACCCCCGTAATAAGATAGGGTTTGGGAATTCGCATAACCAGGGCCAGGTAGGGCGTCAACAGCAGCCCGAGCACCAACAATACCACAGCACCGATGGCCAGGCCGAAAAACAGGCTATACACCAACACCGGTTGTTCCGTAAATATCTGCGGGCCCGGGCGCAGGCCATAGAGGATCATCGAAGCCAGGATGACGGCGGCAGCCCCCGATCCCGGCACCCCCAGCGCCAGCAGGGGCACCATGGCCCCACCTTCGGTGGCATTGTTGGCAGCCTCGGGTGCCGCCACGCCCTCTTGGGAGCCGTGCCCGAAGTCCTCGGGATGCTTCGAGAAACGCTTGGCTTCGTTGTACGCGATGAAGGCTGCGATCGACCCCCCAGCCCCCGGCGCCGTGCCGACCAGCATGCCGATACCCGAGGAACGGAAAATCGTCGGCAGTAGAGCTCGAACTTCCTTCCAGGTTGGCAGTTCACGCGAGAAAGCCTGCACTTTCGCCTGGACATTGGGCTTCTGTGCCTGCACCAGCACTTCCGCGATGGCGAAAACCCCGATCATCACAATCAGAAAATTGATGCCATCCATGAGTTCGAAGCGACCGAAGGTGAAACGCGGCAGGCCGCTGAAGGGATCGGTGCCGATGGTCACGATCAACAACCCCATCAAGGTAGCAATAGCCCCCTTGAAAATGTTCTTTGTCGCCATGCTGGCCACCATACTCAGGCCGAAGATGCCTACTGCAAAATACTCGGGGGCGCTGAAGCGTAAGGCAAAAGCGGCTAGCGGCAGGGCGATCACCGCCAACAAAATGGTGCTGAGAAACCACCCGAACGCGGAAGAAATACAGATGATGCCCAAGGCCTTGCCGGCCTGCCCCTTCTGTGCCATCGGATAGCCGTCGAAGAGTGTTGCCGCCCCCGAAGCTGCCCCCGGCGCATGCACAAGCGCCGCCGTCACCCCGCCACCAAAGTTTTGCCCGCCCCAGAGCCCGAGCATCATGATAAGAGCCGTTGCGGGGGGCATGCCAAAAGTGAATGGCAGGATAAGGCTGATCCCGATAGCCCCATTGATGCCTGGCAGTATTCCGGCAATGATGCCTATGAATACACCAAGGACAAGAAAAAATAGAGTATATGGCGACAAAACATTGAGTAAAGCCTCGCCAATTGCGGCAACCTCTATCATAGTGGTTTCCTCTAGAGCCTGGTTGTTTTTTAACCGTAAACTGAAAGTTACGACTAGAGAGTAGGTCGCTAGAAAAGCGAAGCCGTTGGCACATTCATTCCGAAGATAGCGGCAAAAAGCAGATAAAGCACCGCGGTGATACCAATAGTGCCAAGCAGAACCCGTAGAGGCCGGTATTCTCCGGCGATCATGATCAAGGCCGCAAAGACCACCAGTGAAGCGGGGATGTAGCCGATCAGTGGAAGAATCATCGTGTAGACGGCCATGACGGCGATAAAGCCGAACAGCCTCAGGGTCCCGGGGCGCATTCCGCCGATGGTCAGCGCGTCGCTGGGTTCATCATCCGGGACTCGTTCGTCCTCATCCCTGGGTACCGACTTCCCCTTGCCACCACCGACCTGGCCACCCTGGATCTCGATATTCATCCAGCCCGTGATGACCAACCCCAGGCTTGCAAGCATGAACAGGACCGAGATCAAACGTGGGAAGAAACGCCCGCCCAGCTCATCGGTTGCCGTGAACGAGGGCACGTCAGCCGACAGCCAGAAGACGAAGGCGCCAATAGCAAAGCAGACGATCCCGGAAAGCACATTGGTACGATTCATCAGGCGTACCCTTATCGAAATACCGAATTGAGCGCGGCGGCAGGCATGACCGACTCACTATCGGCCATGCCTGCTCAACCAGCTAGCGAGGAGTGCAAATTGAACAAGTACCGCCGAAGCCTACTGCAATCCCTCAACGAACTCGCGGAGCTCTTCATTGGCCACGTGCAGGAACTCGGTAAATTCTTCGTGTCCAAGATATGACGGTGTCATGCTGCCCTCGCCCCAGTACGTCTTCCACGGCTCGTCATTGACGATATCGCGCAGCGTGTGGCCTATCTCCTCAACCAGCTCCGGATCCATATCTGGCGGACCAAAAACACCGCGAAACTTGTTGGAAATCACTTCGTAGCCCAGCTCCTGCAAGGTGGGCACCTCTGGATAGGTCTCAAGGCGCTCTTCCTGGAAGACGGCCAGCATGCGCAAGGTGCCGGACTCCAGATGGGTCAGGGCCTGGCCAGGTTCACCGATCACGGCATCGACATGCTCGCCCAGCAGGGCTACGACCGCATCGCCGCCCCCCTCATGAGGGATGGTGCGCACATCAATATCGGTCTCCCTGGCAAAATTCTGCAGTACCAGCTGATCCAGCGACCCCGCACTACCGATGCCAATACTCAGGCTGCGCGGATTTTCCCGTGCATGCTGGAGAAGTTCTTCGATGGACTCAAACTGGCTGTTCTCGTGTACATACAGGGTAGTGGGGTCCGTCAGCAAGCGCGCAATGGGCGTCAGATCCTGATAGGTGGGAATACCTGGGGCTCGCAGCGGTGTAATCAACTGAGTGGGCGTGACGGACAGGATGGTATATCCATCGTTGGGGGCTTGGTTGGCCATCCAGGACATGGCCACGGCCCCCGAGCCACCGACACGGTTATCCACCACGGTATTGATGCCAAACTTTTGCTCCAGGGTACGCCCCATGTTGCGCAGCATCACATCCCCGCCCCCGCCGGAGCTGGAGTGGGTAACCAATGTCACGTCCTGCGTGGGCCACTGAGTGTCGGCCACCACTGGCATGGCCAGGGGCAGTACCACCAACGTCGATAGAAGCATTGTTGTTTTTCGCATTGTCATCCTCCTCCTCTGACGGTGAGCCTCTAGGTGCTGCGGCCAGCACCTGCGGGCATTGCTCTTTCCTTATTTATATTTTATATAATTTACAAAACCAAGATAACAACACCACTTCGCTGACGCAAGGGGCCGTTGAGAGCGAATGACCAGCCTACGACTAAAGGACGAACACGCACAGCAGTTGCCCAAACAACCCGACGCTCCGCGGCGAACTCCGCCCAGAGAACGTGGAGCGCTATGGCCCATGGCCACCGCAAGAGCAACCTGTGCTCGCCCTTGCGGCGACAAGACGCTCGCAATAATCGAAAGCCGTCTCGAAGGTCGCTGGACGGTATAGCCTGTCGCGCTTGGCCCGGGCGTCGGCAGCAGCCGGAAGAACCAGCCCCCCTCCAGCCGACATCGCCAGCAGCTGCACACGGCAGGCCTTCTCGAGCAGCAAAGCCGTCATCACCGCCTCGCCGATGCTCTGTCCCACCGTGACGATGCCATGGTTGCGCATCAGCGCCGCCCGCTCCACGCCCAGCGTGCTCGCCAAAGCCCGCCCCAACTCGGCATTGACGATCAGGTCGGAGGTCTGACTGAACACCGGCAACCCATCGATGAACAGTGCCCCTTCATGACCCACCGGCTGCAGCGGGACCCCCAGGGCACTGAAGGCCACGGCATGGCTGGGATGCGTATGCACGACCGCCTGGACATCGGCACGCCGGCGGAAAATCTCGGTATGAATGAAGACCTCGGCATGCATCGGCCAGCGGCCGGTCAGTCGGTTGCCATCCAGGTCAGCCACGATCAGGTGCTCGTCGTCGATCTCTTCAAGCCCCAGCCCAGCCGGCTTGATGAACAGCTTGTCTGGCTCGCCGGGCATGCGAACGGACAGATGCCCCCATATCAAATCGCCTTGACCATGCCCGGCCAGCACCCGGCAGCCGTTGACCAGACGCTTGCGCACCGCCCTCACCATCGCCGATGACATGGCCCCTCCTCAATAGACTGAGTGTGATCTCTAGACAAATTACTATAATTTATATAATATACCAATGCCTGAGACAGGACGTCCTGGCATCTTCCACGACAAGAATCCATTGGCAAGCAGCGACGTAGGCGCGGCATTGCCTGAACAATTTTAATAATCAGGAGGAAACGCCATGCGCATTGCTCACCTTGCAATCAAAGTGGATGATCTGGACGCTGCGGGTGAATTCTACGAAAAGGTTTTTGGCCTGCGGGATGTCAGGCAGGGCCATAACCGGGATCACTATTCCCGCCACATGACCGACGGCAACATCGATATTGCCCTGCTCAAGTACGATGACGAACAGGCATCCCGAGAAGGAAGCGCCAGCGGCACGGGGCCCGGCATCCACCACTTCGGCTTCGAGGTGGAGGACGTAGACGCCTTTTTGAAGATGGTGGAAGCGCATGGCCTGGAAGTGGTCAGCGCCCCGGGCGTCATTCCGGTCAAGTTCCGCCTGCCTGGAGGTGGCGTCGCCGAGTTCGCCCCCCAGGGGCATTTCGATATCTCCTGACGGCACGCAATGCCCCGTCGTGACGGACGGGCAGAAGTCTCTCCCCGATCGCCGGCGGTACCTCACCGCCGGCGCTCGACTGTGTAGGTAAGAACACGGGAGAATGAAGCACCGAAAAATAGCGCAGGACAATGCGATGCCCTAGGCGTGAAACCCCAGGTTCGAACAGTCGGCGAGTGCAGGCGCTAAAGGCTGACTCCACCAGCCAGAATGAACGCCAGCACCAGAACGAGCAGAAAGGCGGTTTCGGCTACCATCAGAATCACCGGCCTCCACCCCACCACGGCCAGCTTCTGAAAAGACGTCTTGATCCCCAGCGCGGCAATGGCCGTCACCAGGCACCAGCGGGAAAGATCTGTCATACCATCGGCAAGGCTCGCAGGTATTGCCCCCGTGCTGTTGAGGATCACCAGCATCACGAAGACCACCAGAAAGCCGGGCAACCTGGGCAGCCCACCTTTGCGTTCTCTGGCTTGCGCCTGGCGAAACAGAAACATGAAACACATCACGACCGGCACCAGCATCGCCACACGCATCAGCTTGACGAATGTCGCCACATCTCCGGCACCTTCCGAGATCATGTATCCCGCTCCGACGACCTGAGCCACATCGTGGATCGTTGCCCCCAGAAACACCCCGGCCTGCTGGTCCGTGAGGCCGAGGACACCGACGATCAATGGATAGAGCACCATCGCTGCCGTTGACAGTGTGGTGACACCGACAACCGTGAGAATGGTGTTGCGCTCACTGTTAGCCTCACGGGGCATGACGGCGGACAGGGCCAGTGCCGCAGACGCCCCACAGATTGCCACAGCCCCCCCCGTCAACAAACCAAGGTCTCGATGCAGGCCGAGCAGCCTGGCCAGGAGGGCTCCCGCCAGGATGGTCAAAACCACCCCCGCTACCGCCATGACAATTGGCCCGCCACCCAGAGAAACCACCTGCTCAAGGGTGATTCTCACCCCGAGCAGTGCGACGCCAATACGCAGAATGACTCGCGCGGTGAACTCGATCCCGGCCACGCAACGCCCTTCTTCAGAAAGAAAGTGGAGCGCCATGCCAAACAGCAACGCGTACAGCAGGGTAGGGCCACCGTAATAATCGGCAATAAAGGTGGTCGCCAGCGCAATGGTGATGCAGATCATCACACCAGGCATCACCTGCGGAAACCCTTTGAGCGCCGCTCGAGACAAGGCAGCCGGGCTACGAAGAATTCGCCTGCCACGCTCTATCATCATCTTCGCCATCTCCCGGTGTACGTCCCCCAAGTACAGGGAAGACGCCGCGAAGAGCGGCACTTGACTTGGCAGGGGGAACTTCAAATTCGTCTGCGTCAGGCAGCTTATGACGGTATATGTCCATCTTCTATTGGGTAATAAAGATATGACTATTCAGCTGAGCCGATGGCCACTGACAGTCGGCGAGGGCCAGCGGCTGCGCTCCTACCCCACCGCCTCTACCGGCTCCGGACGCGTGAGTCGCAGCGCCAGGAAGCCAGCCACGCCGATGGCCAGAATCAGAACGGGAAGGAGACGCTTGATCATGTGGGCTTTCTGGAACATGCAAATAACGCATCGGAATGAAAAAGCACTTCTATAATCGCCCAAGCGAAGGCGGTGGACAGGTCTGTGACGGGGTGTGACAGTGTTACCCAAGCAAGGGTCTCGGCCGTTACGGTTTATCTTGCCGCCTCAAGCCCTTATAATGCGCAGCCGTGCTGCCCCCATAGCTCAGCTGGATAGAGCGTCCCCCTCCTAAGGGGAAGGTCTCAGGTTCGAATCCTGATGGGGGCGCCATTCTCTCCAAGCCTTACGCTCAAGCCGCGTGTCGCCCCTGCAGGTGAAGATAGAGCGGATCGAATTCCCCAGCCTCCTGCAACTTGCTCCAGCTCGGCACGGTCACTCGTTTCCTTGCGGTTTCAATCAGCCCGTCGCCACGCAGCGCCTGTAATGTGCGGCTGACGTGGACGGCACTGATGCCGAGGGTGTCGGCCAGCTCATCCTGCGTGATCGGCAATTCGAAGGTACGCTCATCGGTCAGCCCCACTGCACTCAGCCTCGTATATAGCTCGCACATCAAGTGGGCCAAGCGCGTGTAGGCGTCTCGCTGTCCGACATTGAGCAGCCACTCACGGTAGATGGAAGCGTCGACCAGAGTCTCACGCCAGAAGGCAGCAGTCAGCCTTGGGAAACGCTCGCATACGCGGCGCAGATCTTCGTGCTGGATGAAGCCGACCGTACAGGAGCTGACCGATGCGATGCTGATATCCATGACCGCCAGGTGGAGGCTATGAAGGTCCGGCATGTCACCCGGAACGTGCAAGGCCATGATTTGTCGCCTGCCCGCATAGCTCAGCTTGTAGACGCAGGTGAGCCCCTCCAGTACCAGGCAGCACTGCTGGGGACGTTCGCCAAGGCTGACGATCTCCTGGTCGGCCTTGAGGCGCTTGACCAAGACCGGCAAGTGCTCGAGCACCTGCCTCTCTTCCTCGGACAGCGGGAAGATGCTGTCCAGCTTGCAAATCATTCGAGCATTGGGCGTTGGCGGCGGTTCCGGCATACTGCCCCTCCATCTGGAAAATGTCCTCCGTGGCCCTCACCGTAGGACTTTTCTTCGCTACCGGCGAAAAAAACGTGGCTTCGTTTCTTGCCAGTAGCTGTCGTTGCGCTGCGAGCAAGGCAACTATTCTTAACAATTAAATTGGCACAGCCAGGAACGGATGTGGCATCTTGTACAAGGTGTGTTGAGGAGACCATTTCACTGCATGAGCATCAGGCAGGAGGCCAGAATGTTTCAGCGTTCAAGGAAAGTGGTGTGTCCCGAATGCAGCGGCAGCAATTTCTGGAACGGCAACCCGAAGCCAACGGACGTGCTTCAGTGCCGCTATTGCCAGACGGCCATTGCGACATACGAGGAGTACGTGCGCGTCGCCGCACAGCAGGAAGCCGAACGCCTGCTGGCGGAGTTCGTCGAAACCGATGTCTCGCGTGACCTCGCCCACCTCAAGGCCGTACTGGCCCAGCCGGGAGAGCGAGCAAGCGCCTGATGCATAGTGCTTCGGACATAGTACTCCGGAAAACGGCCACCTTCGGGTGGCCGTTTTCGTATGCCCTGCCGAACCGGAACTACAGCAGCTGACAGGCCTGCTCGAAGGTGAGCCGCGGGCCCCGCGGATGCAGCTTGGCCGGGTCGCCGTAGCCCAGATTGCACAGGAAGTTGCTGCGGTAGTTGGGGTAACGCTCGGCGAAGAACAGCCCGTCGACCATGTCGTTGTCGAAGCCGGATAGCGGCCCTACATCTAGCCCCAGCGCGCGGGCGGCGAGAATGAAGTAACCGCCCTGCAGGCTGGCGTTGCGAAAGGCGGTTTCCTCGCGGTAGGGCTCGTCGCCGACGAACCAGGCCCTGGCATCCACATGGGGAAAGAGCTCCGGCAGGTGGTCGTGGAAACGTCGGTCGTAGGCCAGAATGGCCGTGACCGGTGCCTCCTCCACCTTGCGCCGGTTGCCCTCCTTCAGCGCGGGCATCAACTTCTCCTTGGCCTGCCGGGTGCGCAGGAACAGGATGCGCAGCGGATTGCAGTTGACGCTGGTGGGCGCCATCTTCACGAGGTCGTAGAGCTCGCGCAGGGTAGCGTCGTCCACGGGTCGGTCCTGCCAGTAGGCGTGGCTTCTCGCCTCGTGGAACAGCTGGTCCAGCACCGGCTGGCTCAAGACGCCTGAAGTCATGAATTCTCTCCCTTGTCGTCGGTCTTTACGGTTCAGTAGCGGTAGGCCAGATGGGTGGAAAGCACGGGGAACAGCGTGAGGATGAACAGCACCACCAGCATCGCGACGAAGAACGGCACCACGCCCTTGAAGATCTCCTTGACCGGCACGCTGCGGTCGTTCAGCGCCGCCTTCACCGTGTAGACCGATATGCCGAACGGCGGCGTGATCAGGCCGATTTCCACCGCCACCACGGTGATGACGCCGAACCAGATCAGGTCCATGCCGAAGAACTGGGCGATGGGCAGCACGATGGGCAACACGATCAGCATGATCGACACCGAGTCGATGATGCAGCCCATCAGGATCACCACCAGCAGGTAGAGAAACAGGAAGTGGTAGGCGGTCAACTCCATGGCCGTGACCCACTGGGCGATGGCCATCGGCAACCCGGTCAGCGCCAGCATGCGGCTGTAGAGCGAGGCGGCGAGAATCAGGAACAGGATCGACACCGCCACGTGCCCGGTCTCGCCCAGCACTTGGTAGAACTTGGCCGGGCTCAGGCGGCGCTTGAGCAGTGCCAGCAGCAGCGCGCCGCAGGCGCCCACGCCGCCCGCCTCGGTCGGCGTGAAGAAACCGCTGTAGAGCCCACCCAGCACCAGTGCCATCAGCGCCAGGATGGGCACCAGCTTGAGCGCCAGCACCAGGCCCGATTCCGCTTCGCCCGCGGTGGGCGCAGGCGCTGCAACGCCGCCCATGCCAGCCGCTCCCTGCATCATGAAGCCGGGACGCAGGTGAGCGAGCAGCAGGATCGTGATGCAGAAGGTCGCCGCCAGCAGGATGCCCGGAATGATGCCGGCGATGAACATGCGCCCCACCGACTGCTCGGCCAGCACACCGTAGACGATCATCAGCAGCGAAGGGGGAATCAGCATGCCCAGCACCGAGCTGCCCGCCACCACGCCCACCGAGAACTTGGGCGTATAGCCATGCCGACGCATCTCCGGCACCGCCACCTTGGTGAATACCGCCGCCGAGGCCACGCTGATGCCGGTGATCGAGGCGAAGATGCCGTTGGCACCGACGGTGGCCACCCCCAGCCCACCGCGAATCCGGCGGGTCAGCCACTGAAAGACGTCGAAGGTGTCCCGCCCTACCCCCGATATCACCACCAGCAACCCCATCAGCACGAACAGCGGTACCACACCGTAGAGGTAGCTGCTGAGCGAGTCGTTGGCCGCCGCGGCCACCATGCGCGTAGCCAGCTCCGGATTGCGCAGGGTCGAGATGGCCAGGAAGGAGACCAGCATCAGGGCGATGCTGATATGCATGCCGAAGTAGATCAGCGCCAGCATCATGACCACCGCCACGATGCCGATTTCGATACCGCTCATGGGCGATCCTCCTCGGCGTGCGGCGCTCCACCCTTGACCGTCCACACCAGCGCCTGGGCCGCCAGCAGCAGATACTGCAGCAGCGTGATGGCCGCACAGGCGATCACCACCAGGCGGATGGGCCAGACGGGAAAGGTGAACACCCCCTCCACGCCCATGAACTGGTTGCGTTCCCAGGCGCGCAGGAAGGTCGGCAGTGTGCCCTGGTAGATCACCATCAGCATGTAGGCACCGGCCAGATAGAACAGGGTCTGCAAACCGTGGCCGAGGCGCGGGTGACGCTCGGTGAAGCCCTGAATGAAGATGTCGGCCTGGGCCATGCGGCCGTGGCGCAACGTGCTGGGTAGCTGCAGGAACACGATCATGACGATGGAGGCCGCTACCAGCTCCGCCACTCCCGCAATGGGCTTGTTGAGCAGATTGCGCGACAGCACGTCCACCACGATCATCGCCATGATCGAGAAGATCAGCAGCGAACCCACCGCGTTGAGGCCGTCCACCAGGTAGCCGAACAGGCTGTTGTGACGGCCGCCGCCGAGCCGGCGCCCCAGCACCAGCGTCTTGAAGGAAAAGGTCATTGCCACGACTCCTCAGGCCCGACCGGCAACGCCGGCCGGGCATTACCGATCAGTTGCGGTCCCAGGCCAGTTCCGGCTCGTGACCGCGCTCGCGCATGGCATCCATATAGGTACTGAGGAGTTCGCGGGCCGGCAGCCCCCGGCCTTCGTTGCGCTCGACCCACTGCTGCGCCAGGCCGGGCATGCCGTCGATCCACTGCTGGCGCTCCTCGTCGGATAGCGCCTGGACCTGCACCGGCGTGCTCTGGTCGGCACCCAGTTCGACCATCCGCTCGAGAGAGCTCTCGTAGCGCTCGGCCAGGTCGCGGCCGTGGGCGCGGGTGTAGGCCTCGCCCGCCTCCATCAGCGCCTGCTGCACCGGCTCGGGCAGGCCGTCCCAGGTGAACTGGTTGATGGCGAGCCCGCCCGAGAACACCACGCCCAGATTGACCTGGGTGACGTAAGGCGCCACCTCGTAGATGCGCGCCGGCAGGTTGCCGGTGGCAAGCCCCACCACGCCCTGGGAGACACCGGTCTGGATGTCGGTGTAATAGCTCGCCAGGGTACCGTCCACGGGCACCGCACCCACCGGCTCGAGCCATACGCCGAGCACGCCGGGGGCGGAAATGCGCGCCCCTTCCAGATCGTCGAGGCTCTCCACCGGGAAGTTGGTGTAGATGTCGTAGGTATCCGAGGCGGTGGCACCGAGGAATACCAGGTCATGCTCCTCCCATTCGGCGCGGAATTCCGGCACCGAGCGCACCAGGTCGTTCATCACGTCGAGCATCAGCTCGGGGTCGCTGGTGGTGAACGGCGTATAGGCGCTGATCTGGGCCAGCGGCATACGTGAGGGCTCCAGGTAGCTGAACACCCAACCAATGTCGGCGATGCCGTCCTGAATCGAGGTGAGGGTGGCGTTGGTGCCGTAGAGCTGACCGGCATAGGCTTCGGTCCAGCGCACCTCGTATTCGCCCTCTTCCGCCAGGATCTCGTTGACCTTGGGGATGAAGACCTGGGGAATCATGCCCACCCAGGGAATGGTGGTCGGGTGGCTGGAGCCCACGGTCAGGTTGATCGTTTCCACTGCGGAAGCGCTGGCGGGAAGCAGTGCGGCGGCCAGCGTCGCGGCAGTGAGAGTTTTGAGGGGGAAGACAGTCGATGACTTGATGGTGTTGTGCTTTGGATGTGTCATGTTGGCGTCTCGTATTGGCTTGTTGTTATGGAAACCGGATATGGAAACCGGTTATGGCAACTGGTTATTGCCACTGGTTACGGCAACGACGCTTCAGCGTGCGGGCATCACGAATCGATGGGCGATGCCGGCAGACGCGAAACGCCGGGCGACAGGTCGAAATCCACTTCCAGCGTGCAGTAGCGGCCACGCACGTCGGGGTCGGGCGCCCGGCCGTCGTCGTGGATGGGGAACTCCATGGCCAGGTCGGCGCTGGTGACGCCGAACACGCAGTCCGATTCGAGGAAGGGGTCGTCCTTGGGGAAGATCTGCGTCACCAGCGTCTGGTGGCCCTCGGCCGAAACGGTGAAGTGCAGATGCGCGGCGCGGAACGGATGGCGGCTCTGCGCCTTGAGCATTTCGCCGACGATGCCGTGGGTCGGAATCGGGTAGCTGGCCGGGCGAATGGTGCGGAAGTGGTAGCGCCCATCGGCGTCGGTGCGAAACTTGCCGCGCAGGTTGAGGTACGGCTGGGAGTCGTCCTGGTTCTCGTAGAGCCCCTCCGGCGAGGCGTGCCACACCTCCACCAGCGCGCCCGGCAGCGGCTTGCCGTCGCGGCTCGTCACCCGGCCGGAGACGAACAGCGGAATGTCGCTCTCCTTCGGCGTATCGCGGGAGATGTTGAAGCCGAGCGGGTACTCCGGATCCTTGCGGCTGTAGAAGGGCCCCAGCAGGGCCGGCGAGATCTGCTCCGGCGTGCGCGCCTGATTGAGGATCATCACCAGGGTGGAGAAGCCCAGGGCGTCGGACATCACCATGGTTTCGTTGTGGCGGTCGCGGGTGAGGTGGCCGAGCCGGGTCACGGCGTTGATCGCGGCCATGAACTCCTCTTCGTTCAGCTTCACCTCGCGGCCGAAGGCGTGCAGATGCTTCACCAGCGCGGTGAGTATCTCGCGCAGCCGGTCGTCCTTGGTATGGCTCATCGCCTTGAGCACGATCTCGGTGATGTCGTCCGGGGTCTGCGGAATGCCGTGTGGAACGATCTCGTCTTGGTTGGGCAATTCGAACATGACTGGGCTCCTGTTCGGCCTGGGCTGGCAGCGCCCGCCCGGCCTGATGATTGTCGTTGTGTCATGGTGCCACTGCGCCGCGCGCTGGCTTCAACGTTGGCGGCGCTTCACTTCTGCCAGAATTTCGTCACGGTGTTCGTCCAGTACCGGCGGCGCCGTCACCTCCAATGGCTTCACGCCGTCGTAGGAGACCGGCGAACGCAGGGTGCGGAAGGTGCCCACCGTGGGGTGCTCGGTGCTCACCTCCAGCTGCAGATGCTTGACCTGAGGATCCTCGAGCACCTCGTCGGTGTCGTACATGGGGGCGTGGGGCACGTCCTCGGCTTCCAGACGGCGGCACCATTCGTCACGCGCTCGGCGCTTGAAGACACCCTTGAGCACCTCGATCATCTGCTCCTGGTTGTCGATGCGCCCCTCACGGGTAGCGAAGCGTTCGTCCTGCAGCAGTTCGGGGTACTCCATGGCGTTGGCCAGCCCCTGCCAGAACTTCTCCGGCGAGGACATGTGCAGTGCCACCCACTTGCCGTCGGCGCACTGCATCACGTACGACTGCGACACCTGTGGCCGGCTGTAGGGCCCCATGATCTCGTTCTCGGAGAGATAGTGGGTGAAGGCGTCGAGGTTGAAGTGACACATCGCCTCCAACATGGAGACGTCGACCCGACGCCCTTGGCCGGTACGGCCACGCTCCACCAGTGCGCCGAGAATACCGTAGGCGGCGTAGAAGCCCGACAGCGCATCGGCCATGGCCGGCCCCACCACCCGTGGGTTCTCGGGATTCACCAGCAGCTTGAGAAAACCACTGGCGGCCTGAGCCACGGTGTCGTAGCTGGGGCGCCCGGCGTAGGGGCCGTCGTTGCCGAAACCGCTGATGGCGCAGTAGATCAGCCGCGGGTTGAGCTCGCGCAGGCGCTCTTCACCCGCCCCCAGCCGCTCGGCGGTACCGGGGCGGAAGTTCTGGATGTAGACGTCGGCATCGCGGATCAGCGCATCGAAGGTGGCGAGATCCTCCGGCTCCTTGGTGTTGAGGGCGATGCTGCGCTTGTTGCGGTTGTAGGTCTGATAGTGGGGGCTGTAAAGCCCGCCCTTGAAAGCGCGGAAGGGGTCGCCCTTGCCGGGCATTTCGACCTTGATCACGTTGGCGCCCAGGTCGCCCAGCAGCATGCCGGCGGCGGGTCCGGTGATGAAGGTGCCCTGTTCGATGACGGTAATGCCTTCGAGTACCTTGCTCATGACTGCCCCCCTTCCTGGGTGAAGCCCGGCGGAACCTCGCCGGTGTACTCGACCCGCTGGGCCGCCTGATAGGAGAGCGCGAAGCCGCAGGGCTGCTCGGACTCCTCCAGCAGATGGGCGATCAGCCCGGCGGTGCGTGCCAACAGCGGCACACCGCGCAGCGCCTTGAGCGGAAAGCCCGCCCCCAGCAGCACGGCGGGAATGGCAGCGGAGACGTTGAGCTTGAGCTCCTTGCCGACGATGCCGGGAATGGCCCGCTCCACGGCTTCGGCGATCTCCACGTAGCGCAGCTCGGCGCCCGCCTCCCGCGCCACGCCGAACAGCGCCTCGACGCGAGGGTCGCGGGCCTTGTGCAGCGGGTGTCCGTAGCCGGGAATCGCTTCGCGGCGGGCGCGACGCTGACTGACGACATCGTGCACGGCACTTTCCAGGGACTTGCCCCCGTCGATCTCACCGGCGATTTCGGCAAACAGCTCCCCCGCCGCCTGAGAGGCACCGAGGATCACCGAGCCGCAGCCCAGCAGCCCCGCCGCCACCGCACCCTGCAGCGCCTCGGGGGCGGCGGCATAGGTCATGCGACTGGCCTGCACGCTGGGTACCAGGCCGTGTTCGGCGATGGCCACCAGGGTGGCGTCCAGCACCCGGCGGCGCACGTCGCTCACCGGCTCGCCGTCGAGCAGCATCAGGAAATAGTCAGTGAAGGTTGTGTGGCCGATCAGCTCGGCGCTGAGGTCCTTGCCGCGCACCACGATGGTGTCGGCGTTGGAGGTACTGATGGCGGTTCTTGGAATTGTCTCGCGCCCGATCTTCATGCTTTGGCTCCGCGTGGCAGATGCGAGCGAGTCATGCCGGAGCGGCACCCACGCTCGTGATGTGTAACGCTTGTGTTGGAACACCATAAGACGCCATCACGATGGACAAAAATGATAAATTTACATAAAAATGATTGATGTCATCGATTGTTGATGCCACGACAAGCGGAGCTTGCATGGAACTTCGCCACATCCGGTACTTTCTGGCCATTGCGGAGACGCTCAACTTCACCCGGGCCGCCGAGAAGGTGCACGTCACCCAGTCGACGCTCTCCCACCAGATCCGTCAGTTGGAAGAGGAGCTGGGCCAGCCGCTGTTCGCACGTATCGGCAAGCGGGTGACGCTCACCGAGGCGGGCCAGAGCTTTCACGAGCACGTGGTGCCTATCCTGCGCCAGGTCGATCAGGCCGTGGGCGCCTTGAAGGAAGCCCCCGACGACCTGAGCGGCGAGCTGCGCATCGCCGCCACCCACAGCTTCAACGTGCAGTTGATTCCACTTTGCCTCTCGCGCTTCATGCAGCGTCTGCCGCGGATGAAGGTGGTGGTCGAGGAGCTTTCGGGGGATCGGATCAGCGAGGGGCTGGTCGACGGCAGCCTGGACCTGGGCATCTCCTATCGTCCGGCCATACCCCGCGGCTTGCGCTTCGAGCCGCTCTACAACGAGGAGCTCAAGCTGATCGTGGCCAGCGACCATGCACTGGCCCGGCGCAAGCGGCTGCGCATGGTCGAGCTGAATGGCGCGCGCATGACACTGCTGGCACCGCACTTCTCGACCCGCCAGATGCTCGACGAGTGCTTCGCCGCTGCCGGCGCCCGCCCGCAGATCGTTGCCGAGCTCAATGCCATCTCCCCCATGATCGAACTGGTGCGACGCACCGATCTATGCAGCATCGTGGCGGAGAATGCGCTGGGCAACGAGCCCGGGGTGAAAGCCATCCCGCTGGAGAGCCCCACGCCGGTACGCACCCCGGGCCTGCTGTGGTCGCAGCAGGCCCAGCGCTCCCCCGCCAGCCGCTTCATGGCCGAAACGATTCGTCAGGTAGTGATGCAAGGGCCGCTGGTTCGTCGCTAGCTTTCAGGCAAGCTGCCAGCGCCGCTCACTCACGGGCACAGCGCATGGTACGAACGTTCATGTCAGTGGCGACCCTCTTCCTCGGAGAAGAGCAGACTGCCGGCTTTCAGCGCCTGCTCGAGCCGCTCGCGGGGCATGGGGCGTGCCAGCAGGAAGCCCTGGAAGAGCTGGCAGCCGTAGCGTTTCAACAGGCCGAGCTGCTGCTCGGTTTCGACGCCCTCGGCGACCACGGTCAGCCCCAGATGGTGGGCCATGGAGACGATGGCCTGGACGATGGATGCATCGTCCAGGTTCTCGGTCACTTCCTTGATGAAGCTACGGTCGATCTTGATCTTGCTGATGGGAAGATGCTTCAGGTAGTTCAAGCTGGAGAAGCCGGTACCGAAGTCGTCGATGGAGACATCGACCCCCATGTCACGCAGCGCATGAAGGATGTCGACCGCATCTCCCGCATCCTTCAACAGCACGCCTTCGGTCAGCTCCAGCTCCAGCCGGCTGGCCGGAAGCGCGGTCGCAGCCAATATCTCCCTGAGCGCTTCCAGAAAACCGGCTCGGTGAAACTGCATCGGTGAAAGGTTGACCGCCACCTTGAACTCACCGTAGCCTCGCGCACCCAGCCACTCCATGTCGAGGCAGGCACGCTCGAGTACCCAGCGACCGATCGCCATGATCTGGCCGGTCTTCTCGGCCAAGGGGATGAATTCCGCCGGTGACACGAAGCCTCGGTCGGGGTGAGGCCAGCGCAGCAGCGCTTCCACACAGACGATCTCGCCGGCCTGGTCGCATAGCGGCTGGTAGTGGAGCTCGAGCCGATTGCCGTCGATGGCATCCTGAAGTTCGTTGCGCAAGGCGAGACGCTCGTTGACACGCAAGGTGATGTCACGGGTGAACCACTGGTAAGCGTTACGCCCCTGCTGCTTGGCCAGGTACATCGCCATGTCCGCCTGCTGAATCAGCTCCATGGGTTGAACGGTGGTCTCGTCACTGATGGCAATGCCGATACTGGCCGACAGATGAAGCTCGTGATGCTCGATGCCGTACGGCAGAGCCACGAGCCGCAGCAGGCTCTCCGCCATGTCTGCCTGCTCTTGCAAGGTGGCGCCCGGCATCAGCACCACGAACTCGTCCCCACCCAGGCGCCCCACGGTATCGCCAGGCCCCATGGCAGCGCAGAGTCGGCCGGCCACCTCGATCAGTACCTGGTCGCCGATGGCATGGCCCAGGCTGTCGTTGATCGGCTTGAAGTCGTCCAGGTCGACGAAAAGCACGGCCAGGTTGCGGCCCTGGCGCTGCGCCATGGCGAAGGAGACATTCAGCCGCTCCTCCAGCAGCGAGCGGTTGGCCAGGCCGGTCAAGGCATCGTGACTGGCACTGTGAGCGAGACGCTCCTCGTAGGCATGACGTTCGGACACATCTCGCAGTTCGCCGACGAAGTGCGTTACACCACCGTCTCCATCGAGCACCGGCGACACGTAGAGCGCGTTCCAGAAGGTGCTGCCATCCTTGCGATAGTTGAGCAGCGTGACGTGGCAATCGCGTCGTTCGACCACGCAGCGGCGCAGCCATGCCACCGCATCGGGTTCGGTTTCCACTCCCTGCAGCATGCGACAGTTGCGGCCCAGCACCTCCTCCTCCCGGTAGCCGGTCAGGGCCAGAAAGGCCTCGTTCACGTAGCTGATGGGAAGATCGTGCTGGCTGGCATCGGTAATCACGATGCCGTTGATGCTGGCCTGGACGCTGCGTTCCAGCACGCGCAGGCGGGTCTCGTTGCGGTGCTGTTCGGTCACGTCCTTGGCAATGCCGAAGACCCCCTGGGCAACGCCCTCCACCAGGATCGGCAGAAGAGTCACATAGAGCATTCGCGTCTCACCGGCCTGGTCGAGGATGGTGACCTCATGGCGCAGCGCGTTACCCTTCAACGCCTCGTCGATACTCTGCTGAATGCGCTCGCGCTCGCCGGGTGGGCTGAGCGGGGAAAAATGCATGCCGACGACCCGCTCCACGGGCAGGCCGGTGATGGCGGCAAAGGTCGGGTTGGCGGTAGCGATGATGCCCTTGGGATCGACGGAGAACACCCCATCCGGGTTATAGGCGAAGAGGGAGCGGTAGCGCTGCTCGCTCTCCCATAGCGAGCGCCGATCCCTATTTCGCTGATGAGCCAGTCCCAGACTGAATGCCATGAGATAGCTGAGCAGGAGTCCGGCGAGAGCGACTCCGCCGGGTATCAACCCGGCCTCGAGCATGTCGCTGACCGAGTCGGGATAGAGCTCCAGCGTCAGCTCGACGCCGCCGGGCAGCTCGATGGTGCGCTGGGCCATGAGCGGGTAGCTCAACTCACTCGGCGTACGTCCGGGTACCCGCATGTCGAGCAGCAGGGTTCCCTCGCGCAGCACGCGCAGCTTGTAGGTCCCCAACTGGACACGCAGCGCCTCTTCGAACAGCACCGCCAGATCCATGCTGCCCAGCAACTGCTGCGTCGACGCCAGCGGTACCGCCGTCAGCACTCTACCGCTCTGCTCCGGGCCGGTGGCCAGCAGACGTGGCTGGGTGGCGTCGAGCTGCAGCCATGCCTCGACCCCGGGCTCATTCGGCTGCGCCTCCAGCCACTGCCCTGCTGCTGCATGGCGAGCGTTCAGCCATCTCCACTCCCCCCGATCCCACAAGCCGACAGCCTGCATGCCGGGAGCATCGCTCAAGTAACGCTCTACAAGGTACTCGCGCATCGCCTCGTCGTGCCGCACAGCCGGGCCGTCCAGGCGCTCGGCCATGTATTTCGCCAGGAGAAGCTGCGCGGCCATGACCTGTTCGGCGTTGTATTGCAGGTTGTCCAACAGGTGGCCGGCTTGCAGCCGCTTGTTCTCCTGGTACTGCCAGTTCAACAGGTACCAGACCGTACAGCTCAGCAAGACCCCGAAGAGACCACAGGCCAGCGCCAGCCGGCCCAGACGCGGCTGCGGACGCTCGACGCTCGCTACCATGCACAGCATCGATATGCCCAGCAGCAGAGCCAGAACGGTTCCCAGCAGAGGTGAAGAGGCGTTGTTCAGCGTCCAGGCTATCTCACCACCCGGCAGGAACAGCCGGAGCAATGCCAGCAGGCTACTACTCAGTAACAGGACACCCACGCCGGCCCACAGCCCGCGCGAGAAGCGCCGGCCCACACCAAGCAACAGACAGAGCGCCACCAGCAACAGCATGGCCGACGCCAGAGAGCCCATGCGCACATCGCCCGTCAGCCACGACACCCCCACCTCGCGGCCGCCTGCCAAGGTGTTGTGCACCAACAGGTAAGTGACGTGAGCAAGCAGGATGAAAGCACTGAAGCGGCGCAGCAACGACCAGCGCAGCATGAGTGCCAGCAGACCGCAGCCCACCATCAGCACCGCCAGTGCATTGTCGGGCAGCAGTACGCCACGCAGTGGGTAAACGATGTCCAGCCAGTAGGTCAGCAACCCCGTGCCGCCCATCAGGATGAACACGGCGGCCGCCATATGGAGCGTGGCACTCCTGGCAATATCCAGCGTCTTGTAAGACATGCGTGGGCGCACTCCTCTGGACAGCCAAAAGCGAGGCGGCCTTCCTGCAAAGGGGCTCTGTCAGCATTGGATATCGGCAGGCAAAAGGGAAGGTTTAATCGAAGAGTCGGGCCGCCCTGGTGGCGCCTGTGCTTTCTGCCGCCAGCGCTTCGAGCGCCTCGATGTCGCTGATGGTGAGTTCGCGACCGGCCACGGCAATGGCTCCCTGCTCCTGAAAGCGTGCCAGCACCCGGCTGACGGTCTCCAGCGCCAGGCCCAGGTAGCTGCCGATGTCCGAGCGCGACATGGAGAGAAAGAAACGATAGGGCGACAAACCCCGGGAACTGAAGCGCTCGGAAAGCCCCAGCAGGAAACTCGCCAGGCGCTGGTCGGCGGTACGCCCCGAGAGCAGGCACATCATGCGCTGGTCGCGGCGCAGCTCGCGGCTCATGCAGCGATAGAGCCGCCCGCGCAGCTCCGGCAGCCGCTCGGCGAGAACTTCCAGTCGCGTGAACGGCAGCTCGCAGACGAAGGCGCTCTCCAGCGCCACCACGCTGCCGTGGCACTCCTCCTCACCGATGGCATCCAACCCGACGATCTCCCCGGGCAGATAGAAGTGGGTGACCTGAGCGCGCTGCTCGGGCTGCGCTACCGTTTGCTTGAGGCTGCCGGAGCGCACCACATAGAGACTGGTGAAGGGTGCGCCTTGGCGCATCAGCGCCTGGCCGCGCTTGAGCGCCTGCGGCAGCCGGATGATGTCATCGAAGGACTGCAGGGCATCGAACTCGAGCCCGAGCGGCAGGCAGCGGGCATGCAGCGTACAGCGCTCGCAGCGGGGCACGGCGGAGCGTGGCCGCTGGGCGGGCCGGGGTTTCATGAGCGCACTCCTTACCTCGGTCTCACGGTGGATCGCACTGGGAGACTTCGATTCTGGCCTGCTGCGTTGCGCTTGTCCCACCGCGCCGCCCCGCTTGGCGACAAAACGTTACTTCCGTTGATCTGTATCAAGAGCTTCATGGAACGAAAGCAAAGGTATCAGGCAGTGAACACGGTATATACCATCTGCAGCGCCAGCCCCATCATCATGACCGCGAAAATCCGCTTGAGTATCGTCACCGGCAGGCGATGCGCCAGTCTGGCCCCCACCGGCGCCATCAGCATGCTGAAGGGAGCCATCAACAGCAGTGCGGGCAGGTAGACGAAACCCAGCGCGGCGCCAGGCAGGCCGGGGGTACCCCAGCCGTTGATCACGTAGCCCAGGGCGCCGGCCAGGGCGATGGGCAGGCCGACGGCGGCAGAAGTGCCGATGGCCTGGGGCAGCTTGACGTTGCACCAGGTCAGGAACGGCACGGTCAGCGAGCCGCCGCCAATGGCCACCAGCGCCGAGATGCCGCCGATCCCCAGCCCTGCACCGCCGAGGCCGACTGCCCCTGGAAGGTTACGCGTCGGCTTGGGCTTGATGTTGGCCAGCATCTGCAGCGACATCAGGATCATGAAGCAGGCGAAGAAGATCGCCAGGCCCCGGGTCGGCAGCAAGGCGGCAATGAAGGTGGCCAGGAAGGTGCCCACCAGAATGCCGGGGGTCAGGTAGCGCACGGTCTCCCAGCGCACGGCACCGTGGCGCCGGTGAGAGAGCAGGCTCGCCGTGGAAGCGGGAATGATGGCGGCCATCGAGGTACCCAGCGCCAGATGAGCCAGGTGCTCGAGGGGCACGCCCTGGGCGAGGAACAGCGCGGTCAGTATCGGCACCATGATGCCGCCGCCGCCAACGCCCAACAGGCCGGCCATGATACCGACCACCGCACCCAAGGCCACGTAGGCCAACCAGATAAGCTCCAAGGTCATTCCTCAAGTGATCGGGAACGATAAGGCGAGCCAGTCTATCAGAAAAGCGTCATCGGCAGCCCATATCCAGCACGGCCTGGCCGGCAGACGAGACCACAGTCGAAAAAAAACCGGCCCCGAAGGGCCGGTTTCGTCGTCGACGAATCGACGTGTCTTCTATCGATCGCTTGCCGTAAGGCAGAACGATTAGAAGTGGTAGCGAGCGCCAAGCAGCCAGAACAGGTTGTCGCTGTTCTCGTCTACAGATACGCCATCGGCAGTGCTGACAGTGATGTCACCCTGATCGGCGCGATGCAGCTCGGCGAAGACGTCGAAGTTGTTTGACAGCTTGTAGTAGCTACCCAGGGCCCAAGCAGTGCGGTTCTCTTCGTTGTCCGGACGAACGCGGTAAACGTCGGCGTTGAAGGCCAGTTGCCCCAGAGAGTAGGTAGCACCCAGACCCCAAGTGCTGAAACCGGAGTAGTCTTCAACCGCGCCACCAGCGTCGATGGCAGAGTCGTTGGTGTCCTGAGTTTCGTAACCCAGACGAGCAGAGAACTGATCGTTGAAGGCGTAGGAAACGGTAGCACCGTAGATGTTCTCGTCGACACCGCGCAAATCACGGCTGTCGTAACGATGGCGAGTTCCGCGAGCGCTCAGAGCATTATCGTCACGATCCTGGACGAAACCGGCGGCCAGACGCAGACCTTCCCACTGATACGTCACGCCACCTTGGACGTTGAGCACGGAAGAACGATCTTCGCCAGTCTCGGGCAGGCCGTTACCGGTGTAGTGCTTGGCCATCAGGAAGGCCTGGAAGCCTTGCAGATTCGGGGTGATGTAGCCGATGGAGTCACCGCGAGCCTGCAGGTCACTGCCCTCACCAGCAGCGAACTCGTAACCGCGATCGATGTAGACATCGAACGGAGACATGACGCGGCTGCTGTAGAAGCTGTCGAAGTTACCCGCCATCACGGTACCGAACTGAGTGCTTTCCAGACCGATGAAGCTGTGACGCACTTCGGCGAAGCCGCCGGACTGGTCACGCTCGTCGCCCTTGAAGCGCCACTCGACGCGACCGAAGGCGCGCAGAGCGGGATCGATCTGGTGGCTCATGGAAATGCCGAGACGGGAGTAGACGTCACGGAACTCAGTGCCGCCAGCTTTGTCTTCGCCCGGCTGGACATCCTGGTGACCGCCACCGGAGATACCCATAGCAATACGGCCGTTAATATCCAGACGAGTGCCGTCCTGGTCGTAAACGGTTGCGGCCTGAGCGGCAGCGGTGACGCCCAGGGCGCCGGCAATGGCAGTCGCTAACAGTGTCTTTTTCATCGCGATAGTTCCTTTCACTAGCTTACTGTTTCGATCGTTACTGCACGGATCGGTGATCGGTGCAGGTAGCTTGCCGGGCATGGGTCCCGCCGTGCTTGGCTCGGTTCCTTCCCAGGAAGGGCCGGGGGCCGGTCATGACCGCAGCGAAGCCTTGTTATAGTCCAATGCTCGCAGGTAGAACTCTATACCGGGAAAAATCGGAACGCAATAAGAAAAAACACTGTTTTCCTATGATGCCCGCCTCCCCGACGGAACTTTGCCCTGCTTTTGCGGTCCTGGGCGCTCCCGCTCCCTGAACCGCGTGCTGCAGGCATGGCAGTCGATCTGCCTGGCAGCGATGAGCCCGCACATCATGCCTCGCTGATACAGCGCTGACAAGCGACGGACTTTCTACGCTTCGGCTGGGCCGGCTTCAACTCCCCTTGCGGCTGCTGCCGTGCTTGGCCAGCAATGCCGAAAGCTTGGCCTCCATGCGCTCCTCGGGGTCCGCCGTTGCGGCGATGGGATCGGCTGCTCCCGATGCGGGGCTGGCGGCCTTGGGTGGGGCATTCTCATGAGACTGACGGGCGGCCTTGTCGGCCGGCTGGGCGCCTGTTGCAACGGCGCGGCTGCGGCCGGAGTTCGCCTTGCCACTGCCCCGCTTCGGGGCGGCACCTGCCGGACGGCTGCGCTCGAGCCGTTCGCTCTGCAACCGCTCCAGCTTGCGCTTGGCATGTTCGGCGGCCTGGGCATCGACGTCACCGGCAGGCGCACCGTCGAGGTCGATACGCTCGGCGCCTTCACGCACCGCCTTCAGGTAGCGCGGCAGATTGACGTAGCCGGCCAGCGCGCGGCGCACCAGCTTTTCGGGCCAGGGCTCGCGTGCAGCGAGGTCGTGGTGAATGCCGACCTTGAGCGGCCGTGTATGCCCCTTGAAGAAGGTGTGGGGATAGCGCTGGTACCACTGCTTCAGCAGGGCATCGGCGGAGGGCGCCTGCTCGATGGCAAGCTGGCCCTGACGCTCGTCGGCGGTGCGCTCAGTCGAGGCCACCCTGGCCGAAGCGTACGCTGGAGCGAAGGGAGCGACGGCTACGCCCCCTGCCGGAGCGAACGCTGTTGATGGCTTGATTGTTGCTTCTTTATCTTTACCGCCACCATCTTTACCGCCATCGCCTTTACCGCCGGCTGCCGACGCTTTGTCTATATCGTCTTTACCGCCAGCGGCCTGGGAGTCGGGCGACTCGCCGTGCTGAGCGGCCTCCGCCCGCGGTCGCTGGCCGATCAGCGCCGCCAGGCCTTGGGCGCGCCGCGCGGGGCCGGGAAACGCCGGGGTCGGCTCGCCCTTGCGCAGTCGTTCGCGCAGACGGGCGTTGTCCTCCTCGAGCTCGCGATTCTGCTCATCCAGTTCGCGGTTCTCTTCCATCAGCTCCAGGCGAGCCGCTTCCAGCTCCTGCTGCCGCGCCTCGGATTCTGCGAGACGGGACTCCAGTTCCTGGATCCTTGCGCGATAGCTGCGCAGCTCATGGAGCGCCGTGTCGGCACAGGTCTCCAAGACATCGAACAGTTGACGTGAACGCTCTTCGATCAAACCGGCATCCTCCTGGCGGGCTCACGTTGACGACACGACGATCGAACGGGGTGGCGAGAACGGGGCAGCTCCATGCCTCAGCCTAGTGTGTGCCACAAGCGAGGCGCTGACAACGTGCAGTTCAGCGGCGTTGGTACTGCACGAAACTGTAGCTCGGCTGGCCCGGGTTGGGCGAGCCCGGTACCCGCTGCACCTCCTGCCATTCACTCTCGTCCAGCTCGGGAAAGCGGGCATCGCCCTCCACCTCGACATCCACCTCGGTGAGGTAGATACGGCTGGCGTGGGGCAGCGCCTGGACATAGATCTCGCCGCCGCCCATCACCATGATCTCCTCGCTGGCATCGATGGTGGCCTGCTGGTCGGCCAGGAAAAGCGCCGATTCGAGATCGTGGCAGACCCGCACGCCGTCGTGGTGAAAGCTCTCATCCCGGGTCACCACGATGTTGAGGCGGCCCGGCAGCGGGCGGCCGATGGAAGCGAAGGTCTTGCGCCCCATGATCAGCGGCTTGGCCTGGGTCATGCGCTTGAAGAACTTGAGGTCCTCGGGCAGATGCCAGGGCAGCTTGTTGTCGACGCCGATCACGCCGTTGCGCGACACCGCGGCGATCATCGCCACCGGCACCAGAGTCTCGTCGGTCATACTGCCACCTCGGCCTTGATATGGGGATGGGGGTCGTAGCCTTCGATGGCGATATGCTCGAAGCGGAACGCGAACAGGTCGTCGACGCCGGGATCGAGCACCAGCCGGGGCGCCGAACGCGGGGTGCGCGAGAGCTGCAGCTCGGCCTGCTCCAGGTGGTTGAGGTACAGGTGCGCGTCGCCCAGGGTGTGGATGAAGTCGCCAGGCTCGAGGCCGGCGACCTGGGCGATCATCATGGTCAGTAGCGCGTAGCTGGCGATGTTGAACGGCACCCCGAGGAAGATATCGGCGCTGCGCTGATAGAGCTGGCAGGAGAGCCGCCCTTCCGCCACGTAGAACTGGAACAGGCAGTGGCACGGGGGCAGCGCCATCTCATCGACCAGCGCCGGGTTCCAGGCCGAGACGATCAGCCGCCGCGAGCCGGGGTTGGTGCGCAGCTGCTCGAGCAGCTTGGCGATCTGATCCACGTGGCCGCCGCGGGGGGCGGGCCAGCTGCGCCACTGATAGCCGTAGACGGGGCCGAGATCGCCGTTGTCGTCGGCCCACTCGTCCCAGATGCTGACCCCGTTCTCCTTGAGATAGGCGATGTTGGTATCGCCACGCAGGAACCATAGCAGCTCGTGGACGATCGAGCGCAGGTGCAGCTTCTTGGTAGTCACCAGCGGAAAGCCGCGGGAGAGATCGAAGCGCATCTGGTGGCCAAACAGCGAGCGCGTGCCGACCCCGGTGCGATCGCCGCGCTCCACGCCCTGCTCCAGCACCTGCCGCATCAGATCCAGATACGGTTGCTCGAGAGCGGACTGTTCGGGTTGCGATTGGAGAGCGACCCGTTCGGTAGCGGGCCGCCCGAGCTGGGCGTTGTCGTCAGGCATCTTGGCAAGGCTCTATATATAAGATGGTCGATTGGCAGTCGATCGATTGACCAGAGAGTCTACCGCCTCCGCTCACGCACTCCTACTCTTGGCGAGTATCACTGCCCCGCTGTCGTCGAGCTTCACTGCATCGTCTTGTCGCCCACCAGCGGCTGACGCCGCGACCAGGCGATGAGCAGGATACCGAAGAGAATCATCGGCAGGGTCAGCAGCATGCCCATGGTGAACCAGCCGAAGGCCAGGTAGCCGATGTGGGCATCCGGCAGGCGGTAGAACTCCACGCCGAAGCGGAACACCCCGTAGAGCAGCAGGAACAGACCGGAAACCAGACCGCGCCGACGCGGCTGGGCCGACACCCACCACAGGATGACGAACATCACCAAGCCTTCGAGAAAGGCCTCATAGAGCGCGGTGGGGTGCCGCGGCTCCGGCCCCATACCGGGGAACGGCATGCCCCAGGGCATCTCGGTGACCCGACCGGGCAGTTCGCGGTTGATGAAGTTGCCGATGCGCCCGGCGCCCAGGCCGATCGGCACCATGGGTGCGAAGAAATCGGTGAGGCTGAAGAAGGCCATGCGCTTCTTGCGGGCGAACCAGAGCGCGGCCAGCAGCACGCCGATCAAGCCACCGTGGAAGCTCATGCCGCCGTCCCAGACACGGAACACCCATAGCGGGTCGGCGGCCCACTGGCCCATGCCGTAGAACAGCGCATAGCCGAGGCGGCCGCCGGCCACCACGCCGATGGCGAGATAGAACAGCAGATCGCCGACATCCTCATGGGTAAGGCCGAAACGATGGGCCCGCTGGCGCCCCAACCACCAGGCACCGACGAAGCCGATCACGTACATCAGGCCATACCAGTGCACCTGAAAGGGGCCGAGCGAGATGGCGACAGGATCGATATCGGGATAGTTCATGTACACCTCGGAACGGGAAACGGAGCCTTACGACGGCCAGCGGGCCGAAAGCACAGACCGGGGCCGGCATGATGACGGGGCCGCCGTCGATGACAGATGAAAGATGAAAGATGAAAGATGAACGCAACACGGTCATGTCGCTGCGGTATCTTGGAAGGCGTCCGGCCGCCACTGCCGAAGCAGGTCGATGAGCTCACGCGGGCCATAGGGTTTGGCCAGGTAGTCGTCCATGCCCGCTTCGACGAAGCGCTGGCGGTCGCTGTCGGTGGCATTGGCGGTGAGCGCCACCAGAATGCTGCGACCGGCCTCGGGAGCGAGTGCCTCCTGTTCGCGCCAGCGTCGGGCTGCCTCGATGCCATCCATGTCTGGCATGAAGATGTCCATCAGCACCAGGTCGTAGAACAGACGCTGCTGGCGTTCCAGCGCTTCCGGGCCGCTGGCAACGCTGTCGACCCTGAGCCCCTGGGCCTCGAGCAGCTGGCTGGCCAGCATGCGGTTGACCGGCCCGTCATCGACCACCAGTACCCGCAGCGGCTCGTCCTGGACGGCGCTGGCCGAAGGCATCAGCTCGCCCCGCTCTCCGGCCAGACTGTTGATCAGCAGCAGGATGTCGGCGATACGCTCGCGCAGGTGGGCGTAACGCGACGAATCTCCAGCGCCTGCCTCACGCTCCATGCTCCCGGCCAACTCACTCAGCAGCGGCTCCAGCTCGCGCTGCAGCAGCGTCAGGTAGTGGGACTTCAGCCGCGAGTCTTCCCTCGCCCGCTCGCGGGCCGCCAGCAGATTGCCGAATTCGTGCATGCCGGCGCGTTCGAAGAGCAGCAATTGATAGGGCGAGGCCTCCAGCCACTCCGCCCGGAAGGAGCGCCAGCGCCCCTCGCCATCGAGCACCTGCACCTCGACCAGCCTGTCACCCGCATCGCCTCGCTCGATCAGCCGAGTCGCGGGATCCTGCCCCCTGAGCTTGGCCAGACTTTCTCCCAGCACCTGCTCCATGGCCAGGTTGGCGCCGACGATCCGCCCCTGGTAGAGCAGCAGCGCCGGCCGCTGACTGCTCGCCAGCAGCGCATCGGGGCTCGGTACCAGCTCGAGCCGCGACTGCAGCTCGATCATGCCATCATGCAGGCGCTCCATGCGCCCCATCATCGAGTCGTCATGGGTCTCGAGCCGTCCCGGCTGTGCCAGCCAGCCCGGCAGCATCTGTTCGGCTTCCAACAGCAGACGCTCGATGCGCTCGAGGCGGCTCTCGGCCTGAGCTTCACATTCGCGAATGCGGTGGCGCAATTGCAGGAGAAAGGCCGAGGTGGTGAGGGTCGTGCCGACCAGCAGGGCCAGCAGCAGCCAGGCGGGACCCGTCCAGGTGGCAGGATCGGGAGTGGCCAGCCACAATACGGCGCCTGCCAGCAGACACAGCAGCACCAGGGCTGCCTGGGCCAGCAGCAGCGGCCACAGCAGGGGCCATATCAGGTAAGACCATAAGCGGTCCTTGTGTACTACCACGGGCTTGCGTCCCTGTGCCGAATGCCGATGGGTGAGTTTACGCCGCTACGTCCTGGCTGTCATGGCGACGCCAGGAACGAGTTGAGATGCAAGGTAATTTGCTCCCGCGTCACCCCCTGGGGCTGTCCAGCAGGGCCGAAGCGACGCTCTTCCAGCACCACGGCGCCCTCGCCGGCGTCCCACTCCAGCCAGGTAGTGGCACGGGTGCCGTACTGCTCGCCGACGATGAAAGGCGGCGACAGCCGGCGCTCCAGCTCCAGCCCCACGCCGGTATCGGGCAGATGGCCATCGTCGGCCGGCAGTGTCTGGCCAAACGCTTCCAGCGCGTCCTCCGGCCAGCGGCGACGCTGCGCGGTCGCCAGCCCTTGTCGGGCGGCGATCAGCTTGGGCCAGGGCGTATCGAGAGTGGCATTGGAAAGGCCGTGGATGCCGGGCGCGACCTGGGTGAGCAGCAGCTCGTCCCGACCGCGGTGCAGATGCCAGAGGCGCTCACCATCGCCCGCCAGCAGGTTGAAGCCGGCATAGCGCCAACCCTCGCCCCCGGCGAGCCTGAGCAGCCAGGCAGCGAGGTCGGGGCACTCCAGTGCGTCGCGCACGAGCTGTCCCCGGCTCGGCGCACCGGGCGCCACGGCGAGGGCAGGATCGCGCACGTTGGTCACCGCCGCGAATCGCCCGCGACGATGCACCGCCAGCCAGCTGCCGCCGGCCTCGAGATCGCGGCCGCCGACGATGTCGGGAGCATCCTGCCACGCCGCCAGTGCAGCCGTCGGCCGTTGGTAGAACTCGTCGCGGTTGGCCACCAGGCGCAGCGCTATCGGCGCCTGCGGTCGAAAATCGAAAGCGATGAGACACATGAGTCGCGCTCAGTCCCGTGGCGGCAGCAGGTGCGCCAGCTGCCATTCGCTGAGACGCCCGAACAGATGGCTGCGAACCGCCACCGGAGAATTGAGCGCCAGGGTTTCCCGAACCAGCGCCTTGGCGGCGTCGATCGATACCCGACGAATGGCCGCTCTGACCCGGGGCAGGCTGGGGGCGTTCATGGAGAGGGAATCGAAGCCCATGCCCATCAGCAGCAGCGCGCCGGCCGGGTCGCCGGCCAGTTCGCCGCACACCGAGATCGGCTTCTTCAACCGCCGTGACTCCTCGGCCAGCCGCGCCATGGCGCACAGCACGGCGGGATGGCAGGAGTCGTAGAGGCTCGCCACCCGGGGGTTGTTGCGATCCACCGCCAGCAGGTACTGGGTCAGGTCGTTGCTGCCGACGGAGAAGAAGTCGACCCGCTCGGCCAGGGCATCCAACTGATAGAGCGTGGCAGGGACCTCCAGCATCACGCCTACCCGGGGCCGCGGCGAGACCACGCCCTCTTCGCCCAGCTCGCGAATGGCACGGTCCAGCAGGCGCAGCGCATCGTCGACTTCGTCGACGTTGGTCACCATGGGCAGCAGGATCTGCAGATTGTCGAGCCCCTGGGCGGCACGCAGCATGGCGCGCAGCTGTACCATCAGCACTTCAGGATGATCGAGCGTGACCCGGATGCCGCGCCAGCCGAGAAAGGGATTGGCTTCCTCGATAGGGAAGTAAGGCAGGTCCTTGTCGCCACCGATGTCGAGCGTGCGCATGACCACCGGCAGCGGTGCAAAGCTTTCCAATTGATCGCGGTAGAGACGCGCCTGCTCCTGCTCGCCAGGAAAGCGCTCGGCGATCATGAACGGCACTTCGGTGCGGTACAGACCTACGCCGCTGATGCGCTTCTTCAACGACACCGCGGTATCGAAGGCCAGGCCGGTGTTGACCATCAGCGGCATCACGTGGCCGTCGGGCGTCTCGCTGGGCAGGTCCTGCTCGTGCTCCAGCACTTCCGTCAGCGCCGCTTCTTCTGCGATCAGGCTGCCGTAGCGGGCCTTCAGTTCATCGGTTGGCCGCACGAAGAGCCGCCCACGGTGCCCGTCGAGGACCACCTCGGCACCGGAGAGTCGCGGCAACGGCAGGTCGACCATGCCCGACACGGTGGGAATGCCCATGGCCCGCGCCACGATCGCCACGTGAGAGGTGCTCGAGCCACGCATCGAGACCAGCCCGGCAAGCCGCTCCCGCGGCACTTCGCCCAGCGTGGCGACGCTGATCTCGTCGCCCACCAGGATGGTGCTCTCGGGGAAGTTGGCGGGGGTCTGGGGAGTCTCCTCCTGCAGATGCGCCAGCACCCGGCGGCCCAGGTCGCGCACGTCGGCGGCCCGCTCGCGCAGGTAGTCGTCGTCGACCCGCTCCAGGTACTGCACGTGACGCCGCACCACGTCGGCCAACGCCCCCGGCGCCCACTGCCCTTCGCGAATGCGCTTCTCCACTTCCTGAGAGAGCGCGGCTTCGCTGAGCATCTGCTGGTAGACCTCGAACAGGGCCAGCTCCTGGGCCGAGATACGGTTGGCCAGACGCTCGCCCGCGGCGCGAATCTCCTCGCGCACGCACTCGATGGCCTCCTTGAGGCGCGCGATCTCGTGCTCGACGTCGGTGGGAATCAGGTCGGGAACGCTGTCCAGGTCGGCCAGCGGCGCCACCACCACCACCTCGCCGATGGCCATGCCGGGCGAGGCGGCAACGCCGGTGAACATGGCCTGCCCGCCAGGCAGTGCGGGCTTGCTGAGACTGCCCGTAGCCAGAGCGTGAGCCAGCACACCGGCCAACTGCGCGCCCATGGTGATGAGGAAGGCTTCATCCTCCTCATCGTAACGCCGCTTCTCACTCTGCTGTACGACGAGAACGCCGAGCATGCGCCGCTGGTGAATGATCGGCACGCCGAGAAAACTGGAGTAGCGCTCTTCGCCGGTGGCCTCGAAGTAGCGGAAGCGCGGGTGCGACGGTGCATCCTCCAGGTTGAGCGGCTCCTCGCGCTCGGCCACCAGGCCGACCAGCCCCTCGCCCACCCGCAGGGTCACCTGCCCCACCGCCTGGCTGTGCAGGCCGATGGTTTCCATCAGCACCAGCGCTTCGACCTCGGCATCGAAGAGATAGAAGGAGCACACGTCGGTGCGCATGGCCTTGCGGATACGGCGAACCATGGTCGCCAGCGCCGCATCGAGATTGCGTGCCCCGTTGACCTCCTGAATGACCCGGCGCAGCACCTCGAGCATCGGCGTCTTGCTTTCCATCGTTGTCGTCCCTCGCCTGCTCAGGAGTCAAGGCCAAGCACCGCCAGTGGTGGCAGCACTTACTAACGGGGCCCTGCGTTGCCCCTCTCGTACCGAACAGCGGTCTTATCCGCTCAGCGCCCTTCCAGCGCCAGCCGCTGCGCCCGCGGCGACAGCTCGCTCAGCGCGCGGCGATACACCTCGCGCTTGAACGGCACCACCTGACCCAGCGGATACCAGTAGCTGACCCAGCGCCAGTTATCGAACTCGGGCTTCTCCGAGCCGTCCATGCAGATACGGCTCTCCTGACAGCGAATCCGCAGCAGGAACCACTTCTGCTTCTGGCCGATACACACCGGCCTCGAGTTCATGCGCACCATGCGTCGCGGCAAACGGTAGCGCAGCCATCCCCGGGTACAGGCGAGCAGTTCGACGTCATCGGCGGTCAGGCCGATTTCCTCCTCCAGCTCTCGATAAAGCGCCTGTTGCGGTGTTTCGGTTGACTTGATGCCTCCCTGGGGAAACTGCCACGCATTCTGTCCTACCCGACGCGCCCAAAGCAGCTGCCCCCTTGCGTTGGCGATGATGATGCCAACGTTGGGGCGAAAGCCGTCAGCGTCGATCACGGACGTCACCTTGTGAAATTCATCGTTGCTTGCATTCTTCCACAAGGGCGCGAAGCGCATCAATACAACGTTGGGGCCGAACCGGCGGCAGGAGAAAAAGCTGTGGCAGGCTTAGCAGCGAGGACGTTGTCTGACATAATCGCCAGCTTTCACGAAACCTAGCAAGTCATTACTCACCAAATCGCAAGGGGTAAGCCGTGAGTCTGGCCATCTTCGACCTGGACAATACCCTGCTCGCCATCGACAGCGACCACGCCTGGGGCGAGTTTCTGCTCGAACAGGGAGCAGTGGATGCCAAGGCCTACCGTGAAGCCAACGACCGCTTCATGGCCGACTATGAGGCGGGCACGCTGGACATCCATGCCTTTCTCGCCGTGGCGCTCAAGCCGCTCGCCGACAACAGCCCCGAGCAGCTGGCTGCCTGGCATCAGCAGTTCATGGCCAGCAAGATCGAGCCCAACATCCTGGCCAAAGGCGAAGAGCTGCTGGCGCGTCACCGCAGTCGTGGCGACACCCTGCTGATCGTCACCGCCACCAACCGCTTCATCACCGGCCCCATCGCCGAGCGGCTGGGCGTGGATCATCTCATCGCGGTGGAGCCGGAGGTGCGCGACGGCCGCTACACCGGCCAGGTCAGCGGCACGCCGAGCTATCGCGAAGGCAAGGTCAAGCGCCTGGAGGCGTGGCTGGCGGACAAGGACTACACCCTGGACGACGCCTGGTTCTACAGCGACTCCCACAACGACCTGCCGCTGCTGGAGCTGGTGGAGCACCCGGTGGCGGTGGACCCCGACGCCACCCTGCGCGAGGTGGCCGAACGGCGCGGCTGGCGCATCATGAGCCTGCGCGACTGACCCAGGCCCGCCCTGCCATACGCAAAACCCCGAAAGCCTGGGCTTTCGGGGTTTTTCTTTACTGCCTGCCGACTACACTGCGCGGCGATTCGCTCGCGCAGGCATTTGTCAGCCCAGAAGGTGCTCGACCGCGGCGCGCTCTTCCCGCAGCTCGTCTTCGGTGGCCTTCATCTTGCCACGGCTGAACTCGTCGATCTCCAGACCCTGGACGATCTCGTAGTCGCCGTTCTGGCAGCGCACCGGGTAGGAGTAGATGATGCCCTCGGCGATGCCGTAGCTGCCGTCGGAGGGAATCGCCATGCTCACCACCTGATCGGTGCCCAGCGCCCAGTCGCGCATGTGGTCGATGGCGGAGGAGGCAGCGGAAGCGGCAGAAGAAGCACCGCGCGCCTTGATGATCGCCGCGCCGCGCTGCTGCACGGTGGGGATGAAGTCGTTCTCGTACCAGTCGCGCTCGACCAGATCGAAAGCCGGCTTGCCGGCCACCTTGGTGTGGGCCAGATCCGGGTACTGGGTAGCGCTGTGGTTGCCCCAGATGATCATGCTGTCGACATCGGTAACGCGCTTGCCGGTCTTCTGCGCCAGCTGGGTCAAGGCGCGGTTGTGATCCAGACGGGTCATCGCGGTGAACTGACGCGGGCTCAGGTCGGGCGCGTTGCAGGAAGCGATCAGGGCGTTGGTGTTGGCCGGGTTGCCCACCACCAGCACGCGCACGTTGCGGCTGGCATTGTCGTTGAGCGCCTTGCCCTGCACGGAGAAGATCGCCGCGTTGGCTTCCAGCAGGTCCTTGCGCTCCATGCCCGGGCCGCGCGGACGGGCGCCGACCAGCAGAGCGAAATCGGCATTCTTGAAGGCGACGTTCGGGTCGTCGGTGGCGACGATGTCCTGCACCAGCGGGAAGGCGCAGTCGTTCACTTCCATGACCACGCCGTTGAGCGCGTCCATGGCCTGGGGAATCTCGAGCAGCTGGAGAATGACGGGCTGATCCGGGCCCAGCATGTCGCCTGCGGCAATACGGAAGATAAGGGAGTAGCTGATCTGGCCGGCACCGCCGGTAATGGCAATACGTACGGGATCTTTCATCGTTGCTCCTTCGGTTGAGCCGCCGTGAGGAAAACGCCGCTACGAATGGCTGCGCGAGCGAATCGTTCAGCATTTTCCTGAGGATGAGCCTTGCGAGCGCTTGCCCGCCCTGGCCGGGATTCGGACCGCAAGATGTTATGCTTGCGGTGCACAAAACTCAATCCGACCTCCGGCTAGGGAAAATCCCGCACAGTGACTGCGCGAGCGAATCTCTGCGTTGCGCTTCATCTCGCTCGCCGAGCGTGCAGGGCTTCCCCATGGTACAACTGCCACCCTTTTCGGCTTTTGCGCTATCATGCAATGCTTGATTAGCCGAGTAGGCGTCACGATTCAGCCAGCTCGGCTCCGCGCGACGCAGCACTCGCTGCGCAGGCTCGTCTACCGTACTCCTGCTATCGAACCAGGGAAGGCCGCATGCTCAGACGTCCCCCTATTTCCGCGCTGCTGGCCGCTCTGGTGCTGCTGGCTCTGCTGCTGTGGCTGGCACTCGGCGACGTGCAGCGCTTCCAGCAGCAGGCGCCCACCGCGGAAGCGCCACCCGCCGAGACCCTGCCCCGGGTCGAGTACCGTCACAGCAGCGCCGTCGCCTACCAGCCACAGCGGGTGGTCCAGGGCCAGCTGATGGCCTTTCGCGAGGTCGAGCTGCGTACCCGCCATGCCGGCCGGGTCGTCGAATTGCCGGTCACCCAGGGCAGCACGGTGGAAACCGGCTCGCCCCTGCTGGCGCTGTCGCGCGACGCCCTGGAAGCGCAGCTGCAGCGCGCCGAGGATCGGCTCGAACTGGCCAGGGCCGAGCTGACCGGGGCCGACAGTTTACGTCAGCGCAACCTGATCTCTCAGCCCGAACTGCTGGGCCTTCAGAGCAGCGTCAGCGTGGCAGCGGCGGAGCTGGCCGAGCTGCGCCAGGCGCTGGAGGAGACGCGCCCCGCGGCCCCCTTCGACGGCGTCGTGGACCGTCTTCACGTGGCACTGGGCGAGGTGCTGCAGGTCGGCGACCCCTATGCCAGCCTGGTCGACGACCGCCGTCTCAAGGCCAGCGCCTGGGTGGCCCAACGCGATGCGCCCGACCTTGCCCCCGGGCTGCCCGTCGAGGCGCGCCTGCTGGACGGCAGCCGCCTCGACGGCGAGCTGACCCACGTCGCCAGTCGTGCCGATGAGTCCACTCGCTCCTTCTATATCGAAGCCGAATTCGACAACGCGGAGCGGCGCCGTCTGGCCGGCGCCAGCGCCACCCTGGCGATCACCCTGCCCGAGCGTGAGGTACACCACTTCTCCCCCGCCCTGCTCGAGCTGGACGATGAGGGCCGGCTGCGGGTCAAACACCTGGACGAGGAGGACCGGGTGGTGAGCACACCCATCAGCCTGGTCGCCGCCGACGCCACTCAGGCCCGTGTGGCCGGGCTGCCCGAGACGATTCGCCTGATCACCCTGGGCAGCGGCTTCGTCGCCCCCGGCGAGGAGGTCATCGCCGTGCCGGCGCCAAATGAGAGCGACAACGGCACCCTCGACGAAGATGCCGCCAACGCCATTACCGACGAAGCCATTACCGACGAAGACGGCACGATCAGCGAACGCGCAGAACAGGAGACTCCCTGATCATGCGTACCCTGATCGAGGCCGCACTGGACCGGTCGCGCACCACTCTACTGCTGCTGCTGGCCCTGCTGCTGGCGGGCCTCGCCGCATGGCAGGCAGTGCCCAAGGAGGCCAACCCGGACGTACCGATCCCCATCATCTACGTCTCGCTGGCGCTGGAGGGGGTGAGCCCCGAGGATGGCGAACGGCTGCTGGTGCGGCCAATGGAGCAGGAGCTGCGCACCATCGAGGGTGTGCGCAAGATGACCTCCCAGGCCAGCGAAGGCCACGCTGCGGTGACTCTGGAGTTCGACGCCGGCTTCGACCCGCGCCAGGCGCTGGCCGACGTGCGCGAGCGGGTCGACATCGCCAACGCCTCGCTGCCCGACGAGGCCGAGGAGCCGCGGGTCTTCGAGGTCAACGTCGGCCTCTTCCCGGTGCTGACCCTGGGGCTCTCGGGTCCCATCGAGGAGGTCCGGCGGCTGGCCATCGCCCGCCAACTGCAGGATGCCTTCGAGGGCGTGCCCGAAGTGCTCGAAGTGGAGATCGGCGGCGAGCGCGAGGAGCTGATGGAGATCGTCATCGACCCGCTGGTGCTCGACAGCTACGGCGTCGACTTCGACACCCTGTTCAACCTGATCACCCGCAACAACCGCCTGGTGGCCGCCGGCAGCCTGGATACCGGCGCCGGCCGCAGCCCGGTCAAGGTGCCCGGCATCATCGAATCATTGGACGACGTGCTCAACATGCCGGTGAAGGTCGACGGCGACCGGGTGGTCACCTTCTCCGACGTGGGCTGGATCCACCCCACCTTCAAGGAACCAGCGGGCTTCGCCCGCATCGACGACGAGCCGGCCCTGGTACTGGAGATCTCCAAGCGTGCCGGCGCCAACCTGATCGCCACCATCGAGGGGGTGCGCGAGATCCTCGACCAGGCCGCGCCGCTGCTGCCCGAGGAGCTCTCGATCACCACCATCATGGACCAATCGGTGACCGTCGATCAGATGCTCTCGGAGCTGCTCAACAACGTGCTCACCGCCGTGGTGCTGGTACTGATCGTGATCCTGGCCGCCATGGGCGTGCGCTCGGCGCTGATGGTGGGGCTGACCATTCCCGGCGCTTTCCTCACTGGCATCCTGCTGATCTGGGCCATCGGTTACACCCTCAACATCGTGGTGCTGTTCGCCCTCATCTTGGTCGCCGGCATGCTGGTGGACGGCGCCATCGTGGTCAGCGAACTGGCCGACCGCCACCTGCGCGAAGGTCAGCCGCCGCGGCAGGCCTGGATCAACGCCGCCTCACGCATGAGCTGGCCGGTGATCGCCGCCACCGCCACCACTTTGGCGGTGTTCTTCCCGCTGCTGTTCTGGCCCGGCGTGGTGGGTGAGTTCATGAAGTACCTGCCGGCCACGGTGATCCTGTGCCTGATCGCCTCCTTGGCCATGGCGCTGATCTTCCTGCCCACCCTGGGCGGTGTGTTCAGCGTACGCGCCAGCCGGGCCGTGCACGGCGAAGAGATGATCACCGCCGGCGGACGTCTGTATCGCACCACCCTGGCCCGGCTGCTGGCCTGGCCGGGCATGACGCTGACGATCGCCCTGCTGCTGATGGCGCTGATCTTCGTCGGTTACGGTCGCTTCAATCACGGCGTCGAGTTCTTTCCCGCCGTCGAGCCGGAAAATGCCCAGGTGATGGTACGCGCCCGCGGGGATTTTTCCGCGTTGGAGAAAGACGCCATCGTGCGTCGGGTGGAAGCGCGGCTGGCCGGCATGAGCGAGGTGCAAGCGCTCTATGCCCGCTCCTACGCCATTCCCAACGAGCAGCTCGGCAGCGACGTGATCGGCACGGTGCAGTTCCAGTTGATCGACTGGCAGGAGCGCCGCCCGGCCCAGGTGATCATGAACGAGATGGCCGAGCGCACCGCCGATCTGCCCGGGGTGGTGCTGGAATTCCGCGAGCAGGACATGGGCCCCGGCGCCGGCAAGCCGATCGTGCTGGAGGTGAGCGCCCAGCAGGAGGCCGATAGCGCGGCCACGGTGGAAACCATCCGGCGCGAAATGGAGCGCCTGGGCGGTTTCCGCGACATCGAGGACAACCGCAGCCTGCCCGGCATCGAGTGGCGGCTCAACGTCGACCGTGCGGCCGCCGCCAGGCTCGGCGCCGACGTGGCCGCGGTGGGCAGCGCCGTGCAACTGGTCACCAACGGCCTGCAGGTGGCGAGCTACCGGCCCGCCCACGCCCCCGACGAAGTCGACATCAGCGTGCGCTTCCCCCATGACTGGCGCAGCATCGATCAGTTGGACCGGCTGACCCTCAACACCTCCCGCGGGCAGGTACCGATCTCCCACTTCGCCAGCCTCGAGCCTGCGCCACGGGTCGGCACCCTGCACCGCATCGACGGCCAGCGTGCCATCACCCTCGAGGCGGACGTGGCCGCAGGCTACCAGCCCGATGAGCGTCTGCGCGCGCTGCTGGCCTCGCTGGGCCCACCGCCGGAGGGCGTGCGCGTCAACGTGGCCGGTGAACAGGAGGACCAGGAGGAGGCCAGCCGCTTCCTGATCACCGCCTTCCTCGTGGCGATCGGGCTGATGCTGCTGATCCTCGTCACCCAGTTCAACAGCCTCTACCAGGCGCTGCTGGTGCTCTCGGCTATCGTCTTCTCCACCGCCGGCGTGCTGATGGGCCTGCTGATCAACGGCCAGCCGTTCGGCATCGTCATGGTGGGCATGGGCATCATCGCCCTGGCGGGCATCGTGGTGAACAACAACATCGTGTTGATCGACACCTACAACGAGCTGCGCCACGCGGGGCTGGCGCCCTACGACGCCGCTCTGGAGGCCGGCGGCCTGCGCCTGCGCCCGGTGCTGCTCACCGCCATCACCACCGTGCTGGGACTGATGCCGATGGTGCTGGAGATCAACGTCAACCTGTTCGCCCCGAGCCTGGGATTCGGCGCCCCCTCCACCCAATGGTGGACCCAGCTCTCCAGCGCCATCGCCGGCGGCCTGGTGTTCGCCACCGGGCTGACACTGCTGCTGACGCCATGCATGCTGGTGCTGTGGCAGCGCCGCTCGACGCGGGAAGCGACCGAGCCCACGGACATCGCAACGCCGAGCGCGCAGACATAAACGCCGCCCCGGGGACAAACCGGGGCGGCGTCAAAATGGGTCGGCCCGCAGGCCTGCTAGAGAACGGTTCGTAGAACCAGAACCATTCGGTAGCGCTATTCGGTTTCGGTTTCCGGGCGCGGCGTATGCGCGGCGTGCAACCTGGCGATCAGTTGGTCTTCCAGGGCGAAGCGTTCGGTCAGCCCCTTGGCGAGACGATCGAGCCATGCGGGCAAGCGCGGCAGGAAATGCTGGCAGCGCACCGGGGTCGAGAAGTCGGCGTCGAAGGCCAGCACCAGTTCGGTGGAGAGCTCCAGGCGCTCCAGCAGCTTGGCGGCGATTTCCAGCGCTTCGTGATCCTCGAAGGCGTTGGCCTCCTCACGCAGCTGCGGATAGATCTCGAAGTGACCGGCACTGATGTAATCCATCAGTAGCTCGCTGAAGCGATCGATCTGGGGCTTGCACACGGCCTCGAGCTCAGTATCGCAGGCCTCCTTGAGCTCGATGAAACTGACCAGCAGCTCACGGCGCTCGTCGAGCCAGCGGTCGATCAGCTGATGCACGCCACCCCAGCGTTCCCTGGCAGTCTTGCACTGTTCCAGCATGGAGAGCCTCCTTCCCCTGTGAAGCCGGTTGCAGCCCGGACCCTGCCGAACCCGAAACCCCAGACTCACCCTTGCCAGCCTGACTGTCAATCCTTGGCCGAGGGAAAAACGTTCTTCAACGATTTACTTCAAGCTTGAAATTTTAAGCTTGAAGTATTTCTTCGGCGGGTCTAGCCTGATATCAACTACAACAACCAAACGGTTCCGCCTCATGAGAATCGCCTGCCTGGGCGGTGGCCCCGCCGGCCTCTACTTCGCCATCAGCATGAAGTTGCACGACCCGGCGCACGAGATCGTGGTGATCGAGCGCAACCGCCCCGACGACACCTTCGGCTGGGGCGTGGTGCTCTCCGACGAGACGCTGGACAACCTGGCCGCCAACGATGCCGTCAGCGCGGCGCGCATCCGTAAGCACTTCGCCTATTGGGACGACATCGCCGTGATCCACGACGGCGTCAAGACCGTCTCCACCGGTCACGGCTTCTGCGGTATCGGCCGCCGCCAGCTGCTGTTGCTGCTGCAGGCGCGCGCCCGGGAGCTCGACATCGAGCTGCGCTTCGAGAGCGACGTCGCCGAATCCGCCATCGATGAGCTGCGCCGCGAGTTCGACCTGGTGCTGGCCGCCGACGGCCTCAACTCACGCACCCGTCAGCGCTATGCCGAGCATTTCCAGCCCGACATCGACGTGCGCGCCTGCAAGTTCGTCTGGCTCGGTACCCGTCAGACCTTCAACGACGCCTTTACCTTCATCTTCGAAAAGACCGAGCACGGCTGGGTGTGGGCCCACGCCTACCAGTTCGACGCCGACACCGCGACCTTCATCGTCGAGTGCAGCGAAGCCACCTGGCGGGCCTTCGGCTTCGGCGAGATGAGCCAGCAGGCGTCCATCGCTCTGTGCGAGCGCATCTTCGCCCGACATCTCGACGGCCACGCGCTGATGAGCAACGCCAACCACATTCGTGGCTCGGCGTGGATCAACTTCCCCCGCGTGCTGTGCGCGCGCTGGAGCTTCGACAACGTGGTGCTGATGGGCGATGCCGCGGCCACCGCGCACTTCTCCATCGGCTCCGGCACCAAGCTGGCGCTGGAGAGCGCCATCGCGCTGGCCGAGTACCTGCACAGCGAGCCCGACATGGCCAGCGCCTTCGCCCGCTACGAGGAGGAGCGCCGCCTGGAGGTGCTGCGCCTGCAGTCGGCGGCACGCAACTCCACCGAGTGGTTCGAACAGGTGGAGCGCTACCTGGACCTCGACCCGGTGCAGTTCAACTACTCGCTGCTGACCCGTTCCCAGCGTATCAGCCACGAGAACCTGCGCCTGCGCGATCCGGCCTGGCTCGAGAGCGCCGAACGCTGGTTCCAGGCTCAGGCCGGCAACGCGGGCAGCGCACGGGCGCCGATGTTCGCCCCCTACCGGCTGCGCGACATGCAGCTGATCAACCGGGTAGTGGTTTCACCCATGGCCCAGTACAAGGCAATGGACGGTTGCCCCACCGACTGGCATTTCGTGCACTACGCCGAACGCGCCAAGGGCGGCGCCGGGCTGGTCTACACCGAGATGACCTGTGTCTCGCCGGAGGGCCGTATCACCCCGGGCTGCCCCGGCTTCTACGCCCCCGAGCACGAGGCGGCATGGAAGCGGTTGTGCGACTTCGTCCACGCCGAGACACCGGCCAAGCTGTGCGCCCAGATCGGCCACTCCGGACCCAAGGGCTCGACACAGCTCGGCTGGCAGGAGATGGACGCGCCGCTCGCCGAAGGCAACTGGCCGATCATGGCGGCTTCCGCCGTGCCCTGGTCGGCGCGCAACCAGACGCCGAAAGCCATGGACCGCGCCGACATGGAGCGGGTGCGCGACGAGTTCGTCGCCGCCGCCCGCATGGCCGAGCGCGCCGGCTTCGACATGCTCGAGGTGCATGCCGCCCACGGTTACCTGCTCTCCTCCTTCATCACTCCGCTGACCAACCGCCGCGACGACGAGTACGGCGGTTCGCTCGAGAACCGCATGCGCTATCCCTTGGAGGTGATCCGCGCAGTGCGCGCCGCCTGGCCGGCCCACAAGCCGCTCTCGGTGCGCATCTCGGCCAACGACTGGGTCGGCGACGAAGGCGTCACCCCCGATGAGGCGGTCGAGATCGCCCGCCTGCTCCAGGCCGCCGAGGTCGACATCGTCGACGTCTCCGCCGGGCAGACCTCGACCCGGGCCAAGCCGCAGTACGGGCGCATGTTCCAGACGCCCTTCTCGGATCGCATCCGCAACGAGACCGTTATGGCCACCATGGCGGTGGGCAACATCTACCAGGCCGACCACGTCAACTCGATCCTGATGGCCGGACGCGCCGACCTGGTGTGCCTGGCTCGCCCCCACCTGGCCGACCCCTACTGGACGCTGCACGCCGCCGCCGGCATCCAGGACGGCGAATGCGAGTGGCCGTCGCCCTATCGGGCCGGGCGCGATCAGCTGCAGCGCCTGGCCGAGCGCGGCGAAGGGTGGGTGTGAGCATGAACACGACCCTGCCTCCCCTCGACGGCAAGCGCGCGGTGATCACCGGCGGCGGCAGCGGCATCGGCGCCGACATGGCGCTGGCCTTCGCCGAGGCCGGCGCGAAGGTGACCATCACCGGGCGCCGCATCGCTGCGCTCGACGCCTTGGCCGAGCGACACCCCAACATCGCTACCGCTGTCGCCGACGTAACCCGCGAGGCCGATATGGTCGCTCTGTTCGAGCGCCTGGGCGAGGTCGATATCGTGATCGCCAATGCCGGGGCCGCTGAGAGCGCGCCGCTGGCCAGAACCGGCCTCGACCAGTGGCAGCGCATGCTCGATGTCAACCTGACTGGCGTGTTCCTGACCCTGCGCGAGGGCCTCAAGCGCGTGCGCGACGGCGGCCGGCTGATCGCCGTGGCCTCCACCGCCGGGCTCAAGGGCTATCCCTACGTGGCGCCCTACTGCGCCGCCAAGCACGGCGTGGTGGGTCTGGTGCGCGCCCTGGCCCAGGAAGTGGCGGGACGCGCTATCACCGTCAACGCACTGTGCCCCGGCTTCACCGAAACCCCGCTGCTGGAAGAGAGCATCGCCACTATCGTCGCCAAGACCGGGCAGACGGCGGAGCAGGCCCGCGCCCACCTGCAATCGACCAATCCCAGCGGCAGGCTGATCCAGCCCGCCGAGGTCACCGCCACCGCGCTGTGGCTGTGCGGTCCGCACAGTAGCGCCATCCACGGCCAGGCGATCTCCATTTCGGGAGGCGAGACATGAGCGCACCAAAGGCAAAATCCGACGCCCTGAGCAAGGAGCGCCTGCGCCTGTGGCTGCGCATGCTCAGAGTGACCCGTCAGGTGGAAGCGGCGCTGCGCGAGAAGCTGCGCCTGGAGTTCGACTCCACCCTGCCACGCTTCGACGTCATGGCCGCGCTCTATCGCGACCGCGAGGGGCTGAAGATGAACGAGCTCTCCAAGCGGCTGCGCGTCTCCAACGGCAACGTCACCGGTATCGTCGACCGCCTGGCCGAGGACGGCCTGGTGGAGCGCATCGCCATCGAAGGGGACCGCCGCGCCACCCTGGTACGCCTCACCTCCGCCGGCTGTGATGCCTTCACCGTCATGGCCGAGGCCCACGAGGGCTGGGTCGACGAACTGCTGGATGGCGTCGATGCCGAGGATGCCCACCACATCGGCGAGCTGCTGCACCGCTTGCCGGCCGACACGGGAGCACGACCATGAAACTGGCCGACCTGACGCCCAGGCATTTCCTGTGGCGCATGGAGGGCGAAGTGGCGGTGATCCGCCTCGACCGCCCCGAACGCAAGAATCCGCTCACCTTCGACAGCTACGCCGAGCTGCGCGACACCTTTCGCAATCTGGTCTATGCCGAGGACGTCAAGGCCGTGGTGTTCGCCGCCAACGGCGGCAACTTCTGCTCCGGCGGCGACGTCCACGAGATCATCGCCCCGCTGGTAGGACGTGACATGAAGGGCCTGCTCGAATTCACCCGCATGACCGGCGACCTGGTCAAGGCAATGATCCACTGCGGCAAGCCGGTGATCAGCGCGGTGGACGGCGTCTGCGTCGGTGCCGGCGCCATCATCGCCATGGCCTCGGACATCCGCTTCGCCACGCCCCGGGCCAGCACTGCCTTCCTCTTCACCCGGGTGGGCCTGGCCGGCTGCGACATGGGTGCCTGCGCCATGCTGCCACGCATCATCGGCCAGGGCCGCGCCGCCGACCTGCTCTACAGCGGGCGCAGCATGAGCGCCGAAGAGGGCTATCAATGGGGCTTCTACAATCGCCTGGTACCGGAACAGGAGCTGGAAGCCGAGGCCATCGCCTACGCTACCCGCCTGGCCCAGGGGCCCACCTTCGCCCACGGCATCACCAAGACCCAGCTCAACCAGGAGTGGTCGATGAGCCTGGAGCAGGCCATCGAGGCCGAGGCCCAGGCCCAGGCGATCTGCATGCAGACCCGCGACTTCGAGCGCGCCTACCGCGCCTTCGCCGCCAAACAGAAGCCGGTCTTCGAGGGGGATTGATGAGCGATACGAGCTTTCTCGACTGGCCCTTCTTCGAGGCCCGCCATCGCGACCTGGCCAAGCGCCTGGAAGCATGGTGCCAGCGCGAGTTGCCCCGCGACCACGCCGACGTCGACGCTACCTGCATCCAGCTAGTGCGCGACCTGGGTCGGGCGGGCTTCCTCGAGGGCACTGCGGGGGACGCCATCGACGTACGCAGCCTGTGTCTGATCCGTGAAACCCTGGCCCGCCACGACGGCCTGGCCGACTTCGCCTTCGCCATGCAGGGGCTCGGCACCGGGGCCATCAGCCTGTTCGGCAGCGCCGAGCAAAAGCAGTGGGTGGACAGGACCCGCCGCGGCGAGGCGCTTTCCGCCTTCGCCCTGAGCGAGCCGCGCTCGGGCTCCGACGTGGCCCAGTTGGATACTACCGCCGAGCGCGACGGCGACGGTTACCGCATCAACGGCGAGAAGACCTGGATTTCCAACGGCGGCATCGCCGATGTGTACACCCTGTTCGCCCGAACCGGCGAGGGGCCGGGGGCCAAGGGGCTCTCCTGCTTCCTGGTGCCGGCCGACACGCCGGGGCTCGAAATCCGCGAACGGCTGGGGACCATCTCGCCCCACCCGCTGGCCCGGCTCGGCTTCGCCGACATGCGCCTGCCGGCCAGCGCCATGATCGGCCAGCCCGGCCAGGGCTTTCGCATCGCCATGGCGGTGCTCGACGTGTTCCGCTCCACGGTGGGCGCCGCCGCCCTGGGCTTCGCCCGCCGCGCGCTGGACGAGTCGCTGGACCGGGCCAGGAACCGCGAGCTGTTCGGCGCCAGCCTGGCCGACCTGCAGATGGTGCAGGGCCACCTGGCGGAGATGGCGCTGGACGTGGACGCCGCCGCGCTGCTGGTCTATCGCGCCGCCTGGACCAAAGACATGGGCGCCGAGCGGGTCACCCGCGAGGCGGCCATGGCCAAGCTCTACGCCACCGACCGCGCCCAGCAGGTGATCGACAAGGCGGTGCAACTGCACGGCGGCGACGGCGTGCGCAAGGGCCACATCGTTGAGAGCCTGTATCGCGAGATCCGCGCGCTGCGCATCTACGAAGGCGCCTCGGACGTGCAGAAGGTGGTGATCGCCCGCAGCGCACTGGCGGAGAACCGACCGGGCACGAACTGAGCAAACGAAACAAGACCAATAACCAAAGCGACGAGACACGCCAGCCAGACCCGTATCCCCTGTCGACGCTTCGGCGCCGAACAACAACAACGACGTACGGAGAATGGTCATGAACGCACCGTCGGCTCACGCCGATACCTTTGCCCGGGACAACCTGCCTCCCGTGCATGAATGGCCCGAGCTCAGGCTCGACGGCTTCGACTATCCCGAGCGGCTCAACGCCGCGGTGGAGCTCTGCGACCGCTGGCTCGAGCGTGGCCATGGCGAACGCGTGGCGCTGATCGGCAACGGCCGACGACGCAGCTACCGCGAGCTTGCCGAGTGGAGCAACCGCCTGGCCCACGCCCTGGTGGAAGAGCTCGGCGTGCGCCCCGGCAACCGGGTGCTGATCCGCTCGGCCAACAACCCGGCCATGGTCGCCTGCTGGCTGGCCGCGACCAAGGCCGGCGCGGTGGTGGTCAACACCATGCCGATGCTGCGCGCGAGCGAACTGACCCAGATCGTCGACAAGGCCAAGATAGCTCTGGCCCTGTGCGATACCCGCCTGCTCGACGAGCTCGAGGCCTGCGCCGCCGGGAGCGCCTTCCTGAAGCGAGTGGTCGGCTTCGACGGCACGGCCAACCACGATGCCGAACTCGACCGACTGGCGCTGGACAAGCCCACCGAGTTCGAGGCGGTCGCCACCGCCGCCGACGATGTCGCCCTGCTCGGCTTCACCTCCGGCACCACCGGCCAGCCCAAGGCCACCATGCACTTCCATCGCGATCTGCTGATCATCGCCGACGGCTACGCCCGCGAGGTGCTGCAAGTGAGTGCGGACGACGTCTTCGTCGGCTCGCCACCGCTGGCCTTCACCTTCGGCCTCGGCGGGCTGGCCATCTTCCCGCTGCGCTTCGGTGCCAGCGCCGTGCTGCTGGAGAAGGCCACGCCGCCCAACATGATGGAAATCATCCGCGAGCATCGTGCCACCGTCGTATTTACTGCCCCCACCGCCTATCGCACCATGCTCGCCTCGCTCGAAAGCGGCGAGGAACTCGACAGCCTGCGCCTGGCGGTCTCGGCCGGCGAAACGTTGCCGGCACCGATCTACCATGAATGGATCGAGAAGACCGGCAAGCCGATCCTCGACGGCATCGGGGCCACGGAGATGCTGCACATCTTCATCTCCAACCATCTGGACGACCATCGCCCGGGCTGCACCGGCAAGCCGGTGGCCGGCTACGAGGCCAAGGTCGTCGATGCCGAGATGAACGAGCTGCCCCGCGGCGAAGTGGGACGCTTGGCGGTGCGCGGTCCTACGGGCTGTCGCTACCTGAACGACGTACGGCAGCTCAAATATGTTCGCGACGGCTGGAACATCACTGGCGATGCCTTCTACCAGGACGAGGAGGGTTACTTCCACTTCGCCGCGCGCAACGACGACATGATCGTCTCGGCCGGCTACAACATCGCCGGCCCCGAGGTGGAAGCCGCCCTGCTGGCCCACGAGGCGGTGGCGGAGTGTGCCGTAATCGGCGCACCGAATGGAGAGCGTGGGCAGATCGTCGAGGCCTTCGTGGTACTGTCTCCCGGGGTCGAGCCGGATGCCGAGTGCGTCGAGCGGTTACAGCAGTTCGTCAAGCAGCGCATCGCCCCCTACAAGTATCCGCGCTCGGTGCGCTTCGTCGAGGCGTTGCCGAAGACGGCCACCGGCAAGGTGCAGCGCTTTCGGCTGCGCCAGGAGCATTATCCTGGCGATTGATGACCGAGCCAGGCGATTAATGGCCGAGCCAGGCGATTGATGGCCGGACATTGGAAGGCCCGATGGTGGATCAGACTGACGGCGGAAAACGGCCCGACAGCCATGGCTGACGGGCCAACCTAACGAGGCGCTGGACACGTTGCGCCGATGAGACAAAAACGAGAGCGAAGAGGGGTATCCTCATGAAGAAACTAGCCAGCCTTGGCCTCGGCCTGCTGATGACCGCCAGCATGACGGCAGCCCAGGCCGATGAGGTCAGAATCGGCATGATCACGACACTTTCCGGCGGCGGCTCGCACCTGGGCGTGGACGTACGCGACGGCTTCATGCTGGCCATGGAGCGCTCGGGACGTGATGACGTGCGCGTGTTGATCCAGGACGACGCCAACCGTCCCGACCTGGCGCGCAGCCTCTCCAACGAGTTCATGCAGCGCGACAACGTCGACATTCTTACCGGCATCATCTGGTCGAATCTGGCCATGGCGGTTGTGCCGGCGGCCGTGCGCCAGGGTACCTTCTACATTTCCCCCAACGCCGGGCCCTCAGACTTGGCCGGGCGCATGTGTCACGAGAACTACTTCAACGTCGCCTATCAGAACGATAACCTGCACGGGGCCATGGGCGCCTATATGCGCGAACAGGGCTTCGAGCGGCCCATCCTGCTGGCGCCCAACTACCCCGCCGGCACCGACGCCCTGGCCGGCTTCAAGCATCTCTACGAAGGTGAAGTCGTCGACGAGATCTACACCCAGATGGGACAGACCGACTACGCCGCCGAGATCGCCCGGATCCGTGCCAGCAACGCCGACAGCCTGTTCTTCTTCCTGCCCGGCGGCATGGGCATCTCGTTCATGAAGCAGTGGGAGAACTCCGGCGTCGACCTGCCGGTGTTCGGTGCCGCCTTCTCCTTCGACGAGACCATCATCAAGGCGGTGGGCAGCGCCGCCATCGGCGCCATGAATACCTCGCTGTGGGCCTACGATCTCGACAACGAGGCCAACCACGCCTTCGTCGAGGCGTTCCGTGAGGCCTACGGCCGCACGCCGACGCTGTATGCCGCCCAGGGCTACGACACCGCCAACCTGATCCTGAGCGCGCTGGAGAAGGCCCACCCGAGCGATCAGGATGCCTTCCGCGAAGCGCTGCGCGAAGCCGATTTCGACACGGTGCGCGGCAAGTTCCGTTTCGGCCCCAACCACCATCCGATCCAGGACATCTATGTACGCGAGGTGGTCGAGGGTGACGACGGCCAGCCCACCAACCGTCTGATCGGCATCGCCGTGGAGGACATCCAGGACATCTATCACGAGCAGTGCCAGATGTGATGCAACGCCAGTGCCGCCGGGCCGAGGGTTCGGCGGCGCCTTCCTTGCCTTTCACGGTTGACGCTTCATGACATTATTCATCGAACAGCTCATCAACGGCCTTCAGCTCGGTACCATGCTGTTCCTGATGGCCAGCGGCCTGACCCTGGTGTTCGGGGTCATGGGACTGATCAACCTGGCCCATGGCTCCTTCTACATGGTGGGCGCCTACGCCACGGCGCTGGTGACCGCCGCCACCGGCTCCTTCTTCGTCGGCCTGGTCGCGGGTATCGCCGTGGCCGCCGCGGTGGGCGCCCTGGTGGAGCTGATCGTGATCCGCCGGCTCTATCACCGTCCGCACCTGGACCAGGTGCTGGCCACCTTCGCCCTGATCCTGATCTTCTCGGAGGGCACGCGCTGGGTGTTCGGCTCCTCGCCGCTGTGGCTCAACCCGCCGGCCATGCTGTCGGGCTCGGTCACGCTGCCCGGCGGGCTGCGCTACCCCATCTACCGGCTGGTGATCATCGCCGTGGGCGTGGCCGTGGCGGTGGGCATGTACTTTCTGATCACCCGTACCCGGCTCGGCATGCGCATCCGTGCCGGCGAGAGCGACCGCGAGATGATCGGCGCCCTGGGCGTCAACATCGCCCGGCTCTACACCCTGGTGTTCGCCATGGGCGCGGCGCTGGCCGGCCTGGCCGGCGCAATGGTCGGTGCCCTGCAGTCGGTGCAGGTGGGCATGGGCGAACCGGTGCTGATCCTGGCCTTCGTGGTGATCGTGATCGGCGGCATCGGCTCGATCAAGGGAGCGCTGTACGGCGCCATCCTGGTCGGCGTGGTGGATACCCTGGGGCGAGTGTTCCTGCCCGCCTTCTTCCGCCAGTTCATGAGCCCCTCGGAGGCCGCCGGCGTCGGCTCGGCCATCGCCGCCATGCTGATCTACATCATGATGGCCGCCATCCTCGCCTTCAAACCCAAGGGACTGTTTGCCGCCAATGAATAAGTCCAACACCTCGACGCTCGCGCCCCAGCCGGGGCTGCCGACACCGGCGGCCAGCTGGTACGACCGCAAGGGGCTGGTGCAGATCGGCCTGCTGGCCTTCCTGCTGCTGGTGCCCCTGGCGCTCTATTTCCTCGGTCACATCTACTACGTCAATCTGGCCTCGCGCATCACCCTGATCGCCATGGCCGCGGTGGGCCTCAACCTGGCCATCGGCTACGGCGGCATGATCAGCTTCGGCCACGCCGCCTACTTCGGTCTGGGCGGCTACGTGGCCGGCATCAGTGCCTATCACGCCTTCGATTTCACCCCGGTGATCGGCTGGCCCGTTGCCATTCCCGGCAGCGACAGCATGCTGGTGATCTGGCTCGCGGCGATCCTGCTGTGCGGCCTGCTGGCGCTGGCCATCGGTGCCATCTCGCTGCGCACCACCGGGGTCTACTTCATCATGATCACCCTGGCCTTCGCCCAGATGATGTACTACTTCGCCAACTCCTGGCCCACCTACGGCGGAGAGGACGGCCTGCCGATCTTCCTGCGCAACGGCCTGCCGTGGGTGGATACCAACGACGCCCTGACCTTCTTTCTGATCTGCTTCGGCGGGCTCGTGCTCTCGCTCGCCCTCACCTCGCGGATCATGAAGTCGCGCTTCGGCGCCGCACTCACCATGGCGCGGCTCAACGACACGCGCCTGGCCACCGCCGGTGTCTCGCCCTACCCCATTCGCCTGGTCGCCTTCGTCATCTCGGCGATGATCACCGGGCTGGCCGGAGCACTCTACGCCGACCTCAACGGCTTCGTCAGTCCCACCATGCTGAGCTGGCACATGTCCGGCGAACTGATGGTGATCGTGATACTCGGCGGCGTGGGCCGGCTCTACGGGCCGCTGGCCGGCGCGCTGCTGTTCGTGATGATGGAGACGCTGCTGGGCGGCATGACCGAGTACTGGCAGCTGTTCCTCGGCCTGGTGCTGCTGTTCGTGGTGCTGTTCGCCAAGCATGGGGTGATGGGCTGGCTGGCCGGGAGGGAGCGTCATGAGTGAAGCCGTGCTCGAACTCATCGATCTCAACAAGCGCTTCGGCGCTCTGCAAGCCACCCGCGACGTCTCGCTGGACCTGTACCCCGGCGAGATCCATGCCCTGATAGGCCCCAACGGCGCCGGCAAGTCGACCCTGATCGGCCAGATCGCCGGCAGCCTGAAACCCGATTCCGGCCGTATCGTGCTGGCCGGCCAGGAGATCACCTCGCTCAGCGTGGCGCAGCGGGCCCGGCTGGGGCTGGGGCGCAGTTTTCAGGTCTCATCGCTGGCCGAACCGCTGTCGGTAAAACGCAACGTGATGATCGCCGTACAGGCGCTGCAGGGCCACAGCTTCCGCTTCTGGAAACCGGTGCAGCGCGACGAAAGCCTGCTGGCCCCGGCGCTGGAGGCGCTGGAACGTATGGCGCTCACCCACCGCGCCGACACCCAGGTGGCCGAACTCTCCCACGGCGAGCGCCGTCAGGTGGAAGTGGCCTGCGCGCTGGCGCTCAAGCCCCGGGTGCTGCTGCTCGACGAACCCATGGCCGGACTGGGCCCGGAGGGCACGGCGCACCTCACCGAGCTGCTCGAGGCGCTCAAGCACGAGGTGCCGATCCTGCTGATCGAGCACGACATGGACGCCGTGTTCCGCCTGGCCGACCGCATCTCGGTGCTGGTGGCCGGCGGCGTAATCGCCCAGGGCGACAGCGCCGCTATCCGCGCCAACCCGCAAGTCCGCGAAGCCTACCTGGGAGAGGCGACATGCTGAACGTCACCGCGATCGAGACCTTCTACGGCCCTTCCCAGGCGCTGTTCGGCGTCGACCTGAGCGTCCAGGCCGGCGAGATGATGGCGCTGATGGGGCGTAACGGCATGGGCAAGACCACCACCATCCGCTCCATCTTCGGCCTCACTCCCGCGCGCAGCGGCAGCATCACCTTCGAGTCCCACGATCTGCGCCGCCTGCCGTCGTACCGCATCGCCCAGGCCGGTCTCGGTCTGGTGCCCGAAGGGCGGCGCTGCTTCCCCAACCTCTCGGTACGCGAGAACCTGGTGGTCACGGCGCGTCCCGGCTACTGGAGCCTGGCGCGGGTGGAAAAGCTCTTCCCGCGTCTGGCCGAGCGGCGCACCCAGATGGCGCGCACCCTCTCCGGGGGCGAACAGCAGATGCTCGCCATCGGCCGCGCGCTGATGACCAACCCCAGGCTGCTGGTGCTCGACGAAGCCACCGAAGGTCTCGCCCCGGTGATTCGCCACGAGATCTGGGCCGCTATTCGCGAGCTCAAGACCCAAGGTCAGTCGACCCTGATCGTCGACAAGTCGCTGGCCGAGCTGCTGCCGGTGGCCGACCGCTGCACCATCCTGGAGAAAGGGCGCACGGTGTGGACGGGGGAGCCCACCGCGCTCGACGACGAGCTGCGCGACCGTTACCTGGGCGTTTGAGGGAAGCCGCCATGCCATTCGTCACCCAGCGCAAGGTGCGCTTCCAGCACTGCGACCCGGCGGGCATCGTGTTCTACCCGCGCTACTACGAGATGCTCAACTCGGTGGTGGAGGACTACTTCGCCGAATCGGTGGGCCACGACTTCAACCGTCTCCACGTGGAGAGCCGCACCGGCGTGCCCACGGCGCACATCGAAACCGACTTCCATGCCCCCAGCCGGCTGGGCGAGACGCTCACCTTCGAACTCACGCTGCGTGACGTCGGACGTACCAGCCTGACCCTGCGCACCCTGGCCCACTGCAACGGCGAACCGCGCCTGACCAGCCATTTCACCCTGGTGTACGTCGACCTGGACAGTGGCCGCCCCCTGCCCTGGCCCGACGACATGCGCCGACACTTCGCCAAGGACTGCCAACAAGGATATCAAGATGAATGACGCCATCTCCCACCAGCTGCTTCACCCCTCTCACTGGAAGGCCGCCGTGGGCTATGCCAACGGCGTGCTCGCCAGCGGCCGCACGATCTTCGTCGGCGGCCAGATCGGCTGGAACGGCGATCAGGTCTTCGAGAGCGACGATTTCGTCGCCCAGGTCCACCAGGCCCTGGCCAATATCGTCGAGGTGCTCCAGGTCGCCGGCGCCGGCCCCGAACACCTGGTGCGGCTGACCTGGTACGTGACCGACAAGCAGGAGTATCTGGCCCGACTCAAGGAGGTGGGTGCCGCCTATCGCGAGGTGATAGGCAAGCACTTCCCGGCCATGACCATGGTCCAGGTAGCCGACCTGATCGAGGACCGGGCCAAGGTGGAGATCGAAGCGACCGCCGTCATTCCCGACGCTTGATCAGCCGCCGTGAAAGGCCGCGATACGTTGAACGAAACGTCCGCCCGGCGCGTAGTGGTCGAGAATGGTGAAGTGATCGTCGCCGGGTGAGAGCTCGGCGCTCACCGCCATGCCCTGGGCCTCGAGATGCTCGGCATGGGCCTGCATCTGACGGGCGAACTCCATGGACTCCTCGCCCCCCGCGACCAGATGCACCGGGGCGGCTACCCGACAGGGCAGGAACAGCGGGCTGTAGGTCTGCACGTCACGGCCGGTAAGCTGCAGCTTGGGCTGCAGCCACGACCAGGGGAAGGGGCGCAGGTCATAAAGTCCGCTGATGCACAAGGCACCCTCGAGCAGATCGTCGGGCAGGCCGTACACGCCCTGCCAGTCGGTGGCCAGCAGCATGGCGGTCAGGTGGCCCCCGGCGGAGTGGCCGGAGACGCTGAGCCGTGACGGATCGACGCCCAGCGAGGCGCCATGACGGTAGGCCCAGGCCACGGCGGCGCGCGCCTGCCTCACCACTTCGCCGAACGCCACCGTGGGGCACAGCGCATAGTTCACCACCGCCACGTTGATGCCCGCCGCCACCAGCCCTTCGGCCACGAAGCCGAACTCCCGATGGCCCAGCGAGCGCCAGTAGCCGCCGTGCAGGAACAGGTGCAGCGGCGCACCCTCGGCATCGGCTTGGTAGACGTCCATGCGTTCGGCCAGGGTCGGCCCGAAGGCGACGTTCTCGGTGACGCGACAGCGCTCACGCAGCGCGTCGCTGCGTGCCTGCCAGTCGCCAAGCAGCGCGGCCGGGTCGCGGCCGTGCATGGGATCGTATTCCCGGTCGATGGCTTCCTGGGTGGCAAAGTCACGATAGAGCATGCGTTTCCTTATTCTTGTTGTGTCATTTCACTCCGGTCACGCCGGGCGATGGCGACCGTTCAGGTTCGGGTGGCGCTGGCGAAAGGCGCCCAGCAGGATGCCCAGCGGCGCCACGGCCAGGATCACGAAGCCGATCAGGGTCCAGCCCGGCAGCGAGATGCCCAGCAGGAGGAAGTCGATCTCGGCGCACTCGCCGGAGCCGGAGAGCACCATGCCCACCACGTCACGCATGGGCAGGATGTCCATCATGTAGTCGAGACCTGGACCACAGCTCGGCACCTGGTCCGGCGGCAGCGACTGCAGCCACAAGTGACGCCAGGCCACGCCGATGCCGCCCAGCACCGCGGCCAGCGACAGACCGCCGTAGAGCGCGGCCCCGACTCGTCCGCGGGGGTTGTGAATGGCGGCAACGAGGAGCACCGCCGCCGCCGCCAGCACGGCGACCCGCTGGAAGATGCACAGCGGACAAGGCTCGAGGCCGCCGATGTGCTCCAGGCCCAGCGCGACGCCCATCATCAAGACGCAGAAGGCCAATCCGGCCAGGCTCCACTGGCGCACGGAGAGGCGCCGCAAGGTATCGGGCATCACCTGCCTCCCTGACTCGCCATGGCCACTCGCGGTTCACGGGCGCTGGCGAAGTAGTCATCGAGAAATGCGTCGAAGTGCAGCGCATCGGCGTCTTCGATATCGCGCTGCTGCTGATGCGAAGTGCCGACCAGCTGTTCGAAGTTGGCCGCTCGTGCCGGACCGATGGGCTCCCGGCGAAACCGCTCGGCATGCCCGCCGGCGAGGGCGAGGATGGCCTCGATGAACTCCTCGCCGGTCGACTCCAGCCGCGCCAACAGCCGGCCGGAGGGTGTCAGCGACGGATCCTCGAGCCAGGGGGCCAGCGAGGCGACGGCATCCGCATGGGGCGTGCCCTCTTCCAGCGCATCGAGCAGCTCGGCGGCCTGAGAGATCTCGGCGAAAATCTCTCCGCCCCAATCGGCCACGCTACGCTGCGCGCCGTTCTGGACCAGCCTGAGCTCGGGGTCGCGGCCGCGCTCGACGACCAGGCGCCGGTTGTCGTCCAGCCGGTCGCACTCTTCGTCCGGAATCCAGGGGCTCTCGGCCAGCAGGCACCACACCAGGAAGGCGTCGATGAAGCGCAGCCGCGCCTCGTCGATGCCCAGCGGCAGGAAGGGGTCGAGATCGAGACAGCGCACCTCGATGTACTCAACGCCGCGCGCCTCCAGCGCCTGGCTGGGGGTCTCGTCGTGACGGGTGACACGCTTGGGCCGGATGTCGCTGTAGTACTCGTTCTCGATCTGCAGGATGTTGGCGTTGAGCTGCTGCCAGTCGCTGCCGCTGCGCACGCCCAGCGCCTCGTAGGCGGGCCACGGCGTCTGGATGGCATGGCGCAGGGTACCGACATAGTTGGCCAGCGAGTTGAAGCAGATCTTCAGCTGCGCCTGCACCTTGTTCTGGTAGCCGAGGTCGGACATGCGCAGGCTGGTGGCATAGGGCGACACCAGGGTATCGCGCCCATGCGCGTGCAGCTTGTCGGGAATGTTGCCATCAGGCAGGAAGCTGCGGTCGAGCGCCGGCGAAGCGCCGAACAGGTAGAGCAGCAGCCAACTGTGACGGCGGAAATTGCGGATCAGGCCGAAATAGCGGCTGGAGCGGTAGTCGTCGAGGTCGACGTCGTGGGCTCCATCGCGCTCGCGCAGCAACGTCCACAGCTCGTCGGGCAGCGAGACGTTGTAATGGATACCGGCGATGGCCTGCATGATGCGGCCATAGCGCACGTCGAGCCCCTTGCGGTAGACGTGCTTCATGGTACCCACGTTGGAGCTGCCGTAGTCGGCGATGATCACGCTGTCGTTGCCATCGAGACGAGCCGGCATGCTGGCCGGCCAGATCAGCTCCTCGCCCAGGTGGCGATAGCTGAAGCGGTGCAGGTCGGCAAGGAAGTCGACCGCATCGCCGGGGCGGCAATACACCGGCGTGATGTACTCCAGCAGCGCCTCGGAATAATCCGTGGTGATGTGCGGATGCGTCAGCTTGGAGCCCAGCGCGTACGGGTGCGGCGTGGCGGCGATACGCCCCGCACCATCGACCCGCAACCCCTCCTTCTCCAGGCCGCGGCGCAGGCGCCCGAAGCGACCCTGAGCTGCCAGCTCGGTGAGGCGTGTAACGGTAGCAGTGTAATTTTCAGACAAGGCGTGGACCCCGTGTCTAGGAGGCCTTCAATGGGCCTCTCGGTCGAAGCATGTCGGCCGCCTACGACGGCCGAACACGCCAATGATGTCGAGAGTATGGCGACACAGGCGCCAGGATCAAGATTTGCCCTTTCTGGCCTTGAGCAGAGCCGCTCCCAGCGCCCCCATCTGGTTGGGCTGAGACTGCTCCCGGGGCGCATTGTTGCGCGGTGCCTTGCCCTGACCGCCACGCCGTTCGCCCTGGCTGGCGCGCGACGATCTGCCGCTGCTCTTGCCACCCTCTGCCTCGCCGGGCTGATCGTCGAGACGCATCGAGAGCCCGATGCGCGCGCGTTCGAGATCCACGCTCATCACCTTGACCTTGACGATGTCGCCGGCCTTGACCACCGAGCGAGGATCCTCGACGAACTTGTCCGATAGCGCCGAGATGTGCACCAGGCCATCCTGATGCACGCCGATGTCGACGAAGGCTCCGAAGTGAGTGACGTTGGTCACGCTGCCTTCGAGAATCATGCCCGGCTCCAGGTCCTTGAGCGTCTCCACCCCCTCGCGGAACTCGGCGGCCTTGAACTCGGGGCGCGGGTCACGGCCCGGCTTGTCGAGCTCCTTGAGAATGTCGCTGATGGTCGGCACACCGAAGCGTTCGTCGGCGAACTCGACGGGCTTGACCGACTTCAGCGTGGCGCTGTCGCCGATCAGGCTGGCCACCGGGCGACCGCTGCGGCTGGCGATACGCTCCACCACCGGGTACGCCTCAGGGTGCACGGCGCTGGCATCGAGCGGGTTGTCGCCGTTCATGATGCGCAGGAAGCCGGCGCACTGCTCGAAGGTCTTAGGCCCCAGGCGGCTAACATCGAGCAGCTGCTTGCGGCTGGCGAAGGCGCCCTCAGCGTTGCGCCGGGCGACGATGGCCTCGGCCAGCGCCGGGTTGAGGCCGGCCACCCTCGAGAGCAGCGCGCTGGAGGCGGTATTGAGGTCGACCCCGACGGCGTTGACGCAGTCCTCGATCACCGCTTCCAGACTCTTCGACAGCTGCAGCTGCGAAACGTCGTGCTGGTACTGACCCACGCCAATGGATTTGGGTTCGATCTTGACCAGCTCGGCCAGCGGATCCTGCAGGCGTCGGGCGATGGACACCGCGCCGCGGATGGTGACGTCGAGTTCGGGCAGCTCGCGGGCGGCATACTCCGACGCCGAGTAGACCGAGGCCCCGGCCTCGCTGACCATCACCTTGGAGAGCTGTTTCTTGCCAGCGAACAATTTGAGCAGGTCGCCGGCCAGCTTGTCGGTCTCGCGGCTGGCCGTGCCGTTGCCCACGGCGATAAGCGCCACGTCGTGCTTGTCCACCAGCTTGGCCAGCAGTGCCAGGGACTCGTTCCAGGCGTTGCGAGGCGCATGGGGGAAGATCGTGGCGTGCTCGAGGAACTGGCCGGTGGCGTCCACCACCGCCACCTTGCAGCCGGTACGCAGGCCCGGGTCGATGGCCAGCGTCGCCTTCTGCCCCGCCGGAGCGGCCAGCAGCAGGTCCTTGAGGTTGGCGGCGAAGACCTCGATGGCATCGAGCTCGGCGCGTTCGCGCAACCGCCCCATCAGCTCGGTCTCGAGGTGGGTGTAGAGCTTGACCCGCCAGGTCCAGCGCACCACGTCGGCCAGCCACTTATCGGCGGCACGGCCCTCGTCACGGATGTCGAAATGCCTGGCGATGGCCACCTGGGCGGGATGGACCAGCGCCTCGTCCTCGCCGGGCAGGCGGATGGCCAGGGTCAGCACGCCCTCGTTGCGCCCGCGGAACATCGCCAACGCGCGATGCGACGGCGTCTTGGCCAGCGCCTCGTCGTGCTCGAAGTAGTCGGAGAACTTGGCGCCCTCGCGCTCCTTTCCGGCAATCACCCGGGCGCTGAGCTCGCCTTCGTTCCACAGCCGCTCGCGCAGCGCACCGACCAGCTCGGGATCCTCGGCAAAACGCTCCATGAGGATCTGGCGCGCGCCGTCCAGCGCCGCCTTGGCGTCCTCGATAGCCGGAATGTCGCCCTCGGCGGGGCGCAGATAGTTGGCGGCCTCGCTCTCGGGGTCGAGGGTGGGATCGGCCAGCAGCGCATCGGCCAGCGGCTCGAGGCCGGCCTCGCGGGCGATCTGGGCCTTGGTGCGGCGCTTCTTCTTGTACGGCAGGTAGAGGTCTTCCAGGCGCTGCTTGGTATCGGCGGCCTGGATCTGCCCCGCCAGCTCCGGTGTCAGCTTGCCCTGTTCGTCGATGGCGGCAAGCACGGCGACCCGGCGCTCCTCCAACTCACGCAGGTAGCGCAGGCGTTCGTCGAGATTACGCAACTGGGTGTCGTCGAGGCCGCCGGTGACCTCCTTGCGGTAGCGGGCGATGAAGGGCACGGTAGCGCCGCCATCGAGCAGTTCCACGGTAGCGGAGACCTGCTGCGGGCGAACGGCGAGTTCCTCGGCGAGGCGCGAAATGATCCGGGTCGTGGCGTCCATGACTTCCTTGGTATTGCGACAGCGAAAGATCGCGCCAAGGTACCACAAACGCCACGCCCTCGCCGCCAGGATCAGCGTCGCCAGCCGATGTCGTCCCAGAAGTGACGGCGGGCCTCGCGAGCCGCCTCGTGCCGGGTCAGGCCGATGTCGCGCAGCTGGTGGTCGCTGAGCTCGAGCAGCTGGCTGCGCTCGTGGCGCAGCTGCACCAGGCGATCCATGCGCCGCGCCCAGCGCCACAGCTCGACGATGAAGCGCAAACGTCCGCGGGAGCGGGGTACGCAGTGGGGTGAGGCATGCTCACAGACTATCGCTGCCTTCATGTTCATGCGGTGCTTCCTCCTTCCGATGATGCGATGGAGAAAGTCTCGACGAAGCGCTAGAATCAATCCAACGAATAGTTGTTATGCCCATCATCACACTGCTTGATGGAATAACCTGCGAAACCGCTGGGAAAAACGGCCATGCTCCACACCATCGACCATGAACTGCTGCGCACCTTCGTCGCCATCGTCGACCACGGCGGTTTCACCCGCGCGGCCCAGGCGGTCAATCGCACCCAGTCCGCCGTCAGCATGCAGATCAAGCGGCTCGAGGAGGACGTGATCCAGCGACCGCTGTTCGAGCGTCAGGGACGCCAGATGCATCTGACCAGCGAAGGTACCACGCTGCTCGGCTACGCTCGCCGCATCCTCGCACTGCAGGGCGAGGCGCTCAACATGCTGCGCGAGCCGGATATGGTGGGACGGGTACGCATCGGCGTGCCGGACGACTTCGTCATGCGCTTCCTGCCGGGCATCCTGAAATCGTTTTCGCAGACCTGGCCACTGGTAGACGTCGAAGTGCAGTGCGCCCCCTCCTCGGAACTGCTCGGGCGCCAGCAGGGCAGTCTGGATCTGAGCATCGTGACCCGTGAAGTGGGTCAGGAGATCGGCACCATCCTGCGCCGTGAGGAGACGGTCTGGGTGGTGGCGGAGAGCCACCCGGTGCACCGCCAGTCGCCGCTGCCCCTGGCGCTGTTCGAGGAGCCCTGCTTCTGTCGCCGGCACGCCTGCAACGCCCTGACCCGCGCCGGGCGTCAGTATCGCATCGCCTACTCCAGCCCCAGCCTGGCCACGCTGCAGGCGGTAGTGGGTGCCGGGCTTGCCGTCTCCGCACTGATGAAGAGTCTGGTTACGCCCGGGATGCGGGTGCTCGACGAGGCGGACGGTCTGCCCCCGCTGCCGGACGGTTCCATCGTGCTGCTGCGCTCGCCCGAGGCCAGCTCACCGGCAGTGGATGGGCTGGCGCAGCACATCGTCGAGGGCTTCAGGTAGCCGCCGGCACGAAGGTCAGCGCCAGGCCGTTGTTGCACCAGCGCAGGCCGGTAGGCTCGGGGCCGTCGCTGAACACATGGCCCTGATGCCCGCCGCAGCGAGCGCAGTGATATTCGCGCCGCGGCCAGATCAGGCTGAAATCGAGCTGGCTGAGCAGATGCCCCTCGATGTGATCGAAGAAGCTCGGCCAGCCGGTGCCGGAGTCGTACTTCATGGCGCTCTCGAACAGCGGCAGATCGCAGCCGGCGCAGCGGTACTCCCCATCGCGCCACTCCTTGTCGAGCGGACTCGAAAACGGCGGCTCGGTACCGTGGTCGCGCAGGATCTCGAACTGCTCGGGCGTGAGACGCTCGCGCCATTCGTCCCGTGACAGCTCGATGCGCTCGAGATCCGGCGCCGGTTCGAGACTGAGCCTCGGAAACCCCCAGCCGACTCCCGGCAGCAGCCAGGCGGCACCACCCGCACCCAGCGCGCCGAGAAAGTGACGACGTTTCATTGTTCTCCCCCAGCGCCGCTGCGCGACGCCACCAGACATGAGTGAGTGCCCTTTACGCTCAGACCCGCGACGTATTGAGCGGTTCGCTATTGGCCGGACCTCGCTTCTCGTCTAGAGTCGAACGTCTCTCACAAGGCGCCGTGGGCTCGATCGTGCACCGATTCATGACACGCTGGCACTCCCTGATGGCCTGTCTCGGCCTGCTGGCCCTGACGCTGGCTATCGGCGGGCCATTGCTGAGCCAGACCCAGCGCCTGCTCGAAGCCCAATCGGCGCCTCATCCCACGCATCATCAGACCGCACATCACCACCACGCCACCACAGCAGCTCATGCCAATGCGCACTCGCATGGGCACGCCACCGCCGCAAACGGCCATGACGATCACCTGGCGGCCTGCGGTTACTGTCCGCTCTTCCTGCACATGCCGGGGATGCTGGTACAGGACGCCGTCACTCTTGCCCGGCCCGCTGTTTCCCCCGCTCCCCTTGGCGCCGGCATTTATCGCCCGCACACAGGCCAGCGGTATCGGCTCTATCATGGCCGCGCTCCACCGCTTCGCTCCCTCGTTTGATCTTCGGTTCGTCGCGAGGACTCCCAGCTCTGGGCAGCTCTCGTGACCGTTCGTCCCCTGATCAGGAGCGTTTCTCCATGTCTCGACAACCGGCGACGGCTCCCCGTCGCACCGGCAGGCTACTGCTTGCCTTGGTAACCCGGCTGCACGCCTATATCGGCCTCTTCGTTGCCCCCTTCATGCTGGTGGCGGCACTCTCCGGCATTGCCTACGTCCTGACGCCCTCGCTCGAGGCCTGGCTCTACCGCGATGCATTGAATGGTGTACAGGGCGGGACGGCACAGCCGCTTGCCCTGCAGGTCGAAGTGGCACAGCGTGCGCTGAGCACGGGCGACATGCCGGCAGTCGTCCGACCGGCGCCGCATCCGGGCGGAACCACTCGGGTCATGTTCGCGTCAGCCGAGCTCGGTCCCTCGCAGCATCGTGCCCTCTTCATAGATCCAGTAAGCCTCGAGATCAAGGGCGACATGCCGGTGTATGGCACCAGCGGCGTGCTGCCTCTGCGCACTACCATCGACCTGTTCCACCGTGAGCTGCTGATGGGCGACATCGGCCGGTACTACAGCGAACTCGCCGCCTCCTGGCTGTGGGTAGCTGCCTTCGGCGGGCTGGCCCTGTGGCTGCAGCGCCGCCGAGCGCTACGAGCCCAGCAAGGGCCGGCGGCCCTGCGCCGCCGGCATGCCACCCTGGGCATGGTGGCAGCACTAGGGCTGGTGTTCTTCTCAATTACCGGCCTGACCTGGTCGCAGTGGGCGGGCGGCAACATCGCCGAGCTGCGCCACGCCTGGGGCTGGGGTACGCCTAGCGTAACCACACAGCTCCCCGAGGCGGTGCCCCAGGCGCACGACGCTCATGGCGAGCACGGTGAGCACAGCCATGCTCAAGCGCCGGATGCGGGGGTGAGCCTGGCGGACTTCGATCTCGCCCTGAGCGCTGCCCGCACGGCCGGCATCGATGCAGCACTGCTGCAGATCGAGCCGCCACGCAGCGCAGACAGAGCCTGGCGAGTGGTGGAGATCGATCGCAGTTGGCCAACCCAGGTGGATCAGGTCGCCCTGCATCCACAGACCATGGCCGTCATCGACCGTACCGATTTCACCACCTTCCCCCTGGCCGCCAAGCTCACCCGCTGGGGCATCGACCTACACATGGGTGTGCTCTTCGGCCTGCCCAACCAGTTGGCCCTGGCGGCGATGGCCGGCTGCCTGGTGGTGCTGGTGTGCTGGGGCTATACGATGTGGTGGCGACGTCTGCGAGCAGCCCGGCACAGAAGCCGGGAAACGCTGAGTGAGATCTTCGTGGCGCTGCCTTGGGGCGCTCGGCTGGGCGTGCTGATGACGGCCGTGGCGCTGGGCCTGGCGCTACCGGTACTGGGCGCGAGCCTGGCCCTGTTCGCGGTGGTGGATGTGCTGCGCTGGCGGTCGGACCGGCGACGAGAGCCTCGGCTCGCCTAATCCCGATAACGCAACGGGGGAGAGGCTAGCGCCTCTCCCCCGTTGTCAACGCCAGAGCTTTCGGCTTCAGGTCAGGCTGGGCCCGGCCTTGACGATGGCTTCGCTGACGCCGTCGAACTTCTTGAAGTTGTCGACGAACTTGGCGGCCAGGTCACGCAGCTTGCGGTCATAGGCGGCCTGGTCTTCCCAGGTCTCGCGCGGGTCGAGCAGGCTCGAGTCGACGCCGGGCACTGCAACCGGCACGTCCAGGTTGAGGCCCTCGATGCGCTTGGTCTCGACTTCGCGCAGCACGCCGGACTGGATGGCGCTGATGATGGCGCGAGTGGTCGGGATGGAGAAGCGCGAGCCGCCTTCACCGTACGAGCCGCCGGTCCAGCCGGTGTTGACCAGGTAGACCTGGGCGTCCTTGGCCTCGACGCGCTTGATCAGCAGGTCGGCGTAGACACGTGCCGGGCGCGGGAAGAACGGCGCACCGAAGCAGGTGGAGAAGGTCGCCGCCAGGCCTTCGGAAGAGCCCATCTCGGTGGAACCCACCTTGGCGGTGTAGCCGGAGAGGAAGTGGTAGGCCGCCGCCTCCTTGGACAGCACCGACACCGGCGGCAGCACGCCGGACATGTCGCAGGTCAGGAAGATGATGGCGTTGGGTTCGCCGGCACGGTTTTCCGGTACGCGCTTCTCCACGTGCTCCAGCGGATAGGCGGCGCGGGAGTTCTGGGTCAGGCTGTCGTCGGTGTAGTCGGGCTCGCGACGGTCGTCGAGCACCACGTTCTCGAGTACGGTGCCGAACTTGATGGCATTCCAGATGACCGGCTCGTTCTTCTCGGAAAGGTCGATGCACTTGGCGTAGCAGCCACCCTCGACGTTGAACACGGTGCCGGGGCCCCAGCCATGCTCGTCGTCACCGATCAGGTAGCGTGCCGGGTCGGCGGAGAGCGTGGTCTTGCCGGTGCCGGAAAGGCCGAAGAACAGTGCCGTGTTGCCGTCCTCGCCGACGTTGGCCGAGCAGTGCATGGGCAGCACGTCGGAAGCCGGCAGCAGGAAGTTCTGCACCGAGAACATCGCCTTCTTCATCTCACCGGCGTAGCGCATGCCGGCGATCAGCACCTTCTTCTGGGCGAAGTTGATGATCACGGTGCCGTCGGAGTTGGTGCCGTCACGATTCGGGTCGCACTCGAAGTGGGGTGCGTTGAGGATGGTCCACTCCGCCTTGGCGGCGGGGTTGTAACCTTCCGGACGCACGAACATGGTGCGACCGAAGAGGTTGTGCCAGGCCGTCTCGGTGGTCACCCGCACCGGCAGGTAGTGGGTCGGGTCGCTGCCCACGTGGAGTTCGGAAACGAAGCGGTCGCTGCTGTTCAGGTAGTCCTCGACACGCGCCCAGAGAGCATCGAACTTGGCGGCCTCGAAGGGACGGTTGACGCTGCCCCAGTCGATGTCGCCGCTGGTGGAAGGCTCGTCGACGATGAAGCGATCCGTGGGCGAACGGCCGGTACGCAGGCCGGTGTTCACCACCAGGGCGCCGTTTGCAGCCAGGTGGCCCTCTCCGCGTGCCACGGCACGCTCGATGAGCTCTGCGCTGCTGAGATTGACGTGTGCTTGAGGAGCGGCTTGGGATGTGGTCATGTCGTTTCCTGGGCCTTGCGGCCGGTTCTCTCTCGTGTGCCAGGCGTCGATACGCCATTGCGTTGCGTTTCCGATCGTCCCTGTGCGGATGCATGCCGTCTTGTAATGAAGGCGATCGGCCATTAAGCGGGCGCCATTATGGCAAAAAGGAAGCCATCAGGAAACGAGAACTTTGACCGAAGTTCTTGTAGTTTTACTACTACATCGAGACATATCGCCGCAGGTTGACGACGCCCGAACTTGTGCATTGCAGCATCGTCAGGCGAACGAACGAGACGCCCTCGAGACATCTCGTTCGTCGTGTTAGACAGGCGGGTCAGTGCAGCGTGGGAGCAGCACCACCCTGCTCGTGCAGCAACGCCTCGACTTCGCTCTCGCCGAAGCGGTAATGGGTGTGGCAGAAGTGGCACTGGGTCTCGATCTCGCCCTGCTCGGCCAGCACGTTGCGCAACTCGTCGCCCCCCAGGGTCAGCAGCGCTTCCGCGATGCGTTCCCGCGAGCAGGTGCAGCCGAAGCGCAGCGCCTTGGGCTCGAACACCCTCACCGTCTCTTCGTGGTAGAGCCGGTGCAGCAGCTCACGCTGTTCGAGCCCCAGCAGCTCGTAGGTTTTCAGGGTCTTGGCCAGTTGCACGGTGCGCTCCCAGGCGTCCTCGTCCTGGTTCTGCGACTCGTCCGGCAGGCGCTGCAGCAGCAGCCCGGCGGCACGCTGGCCGTCGGCGCGCAGCCACAGCTGAGTGGGCAACTGCTCGGACTGCGAGAAATAGGCCTCGAGACAGCCGGCCAGGCTGTCGTGGTCGAGCGCCACGATGCCCTGGTAGCGATTGCCTTCGCGGGGGTCGAGGGTGATGACGATATGACCCTCGCCCACCAGCTCACGGAAGGCCGCCTCGCCCTCCGGCAGGCTGGCGTCTTCGGCCAGACGAGCGATGGCGCGCAGCTCGCCGCCGGGGTTGGACTCCGCCATCAGCAGCGACAGCTCTCCCTGCCCGCGTACCTCGATGCTGAGAATCCCGTCGAGCTTGACGGTGTCGGTGAGCAGCGCCACAGCCGCCAGCAGCTCACCCAACAGGCGGTTGACGGCCGGCGGATAGCCGTGCCGCTCGAGCACTTCGCCGTAGGCCCGCTCCAGCGTGACGATCTCGCCACGGACGTTGGTGCGTTCGAAAAGAAAGCGCTGGATCTGATCGGTCATCATCGATTCCGGAAAAGTCATTCGTCATGCTGGCGCTGGAAGCGCTGGATGTCCCGACGCTGTTTCTTGTCGGGTCGTTTGAGCGGATGCTGCATGGCCTGATTGGTCAGGCGCCGGCCTTCGGCCTCACGCGCACGGCGCTCGGCGCTCTCGTCGGTTTCGCGGTAGAGTTCACGAGCCTCGGGGGCGCCGCGGCGCTGATCGGAGAGCGCCAGGACTTCCACCTCCCACACGTCCCAGCCCTGGGGTACGCGAATCAGCGCCCCCACCTCCACGTTCTTGCTGGTCTTGGCGCGGCCGCCATTGTAATGCACCTTGCCGCCCTCGATGGCCTTCTTGGCCAGGGCCCGGGTCTTGAAGAAGCGGGCGGCCCACAGCCACTTGTCGAGTCTTACGTTATCCACCGACGCCTCCTGTCTCGCCAGGCTTGCCCTTGTCGCCACGCATCTTGTCGCCACGTGTCATGTCTCCACGTACCTTGTCGCCACGTACCTTGTCGGCACGTACTTCAGAGGGTAGCGCTTCGGGTAGGATCGTGGCGAAGCGGTCCAGGGCAATGAACTCCTTGAGCTCCTTTTCCGGCTGCGTGCTGTCAGGCTGCTTGATACCCAGCAGATGGCGGATGCCGAACTCCCGGGCGCTCTCCAGCACCTCGGGGTTGTCGTCGATGAACAGCGTGCGGGCCGGATCGAAGGGCTCGACGTCCTGCAGCGCGAACCAGAACTCCTGGGCCTCCTTGGGCACGCCGAGATCCGCCGAGGAGACGATGGCGTCCAGGTACTCCTCGAGGCCGGTGAGGGGCAGCTTGAGTTCGAGGCTTTCGCGATCGGCGTTGGTGGCCAGCACCACCCTGGGGTGTGCCTGCTTGAGCCACTTGAGGAAGTCCAGCGCGTCGCTGCGCAGGCCGATCAGGTGCTGGATCTCGCGCTTGAGCGCGACGATGTCCACGCCCAGCTCCCGGCTCCAGTAGGCCAGGCTGTACCAGTTCAAGGTGCCCTTCTCGCGAATGATGCGCGAGCGCAGCTGCTCCTGCGTGGCCTCGTCGAGGCGATGCAGCTCGACGTAGCGGCGTGGCAGATGCTCCAGCCAGAAGTGGCTGTCGAAGTGAAGGTCGAGCAGTGTGCCGTCCATGTCCAGCAGAACGGTATCGATGGCGCGCCAATCGATCATGGCGACTCCCGGTAGCATCTGAGCGGTGGAAGGCGTGATATTGTACCCAAAGGACAATGGCGGCGCATTCCCGGCTGGATGCCATGCCGACGGTCACCCGCACGAAACGGAGCCTTCATGTCAGACAAGCTGCCCTTGCAAAAACCCCAGGTGCTCTCCCGCCAGTCGGTGGCACGCAGCCGCCTGTTCCACATCGAGTCGCTGGAGCTGCGTTTCGCCAACGGTGCCGAGCGCACCTTCGAGCGCCTGACCGGCAGCGACCAGGGCGCAGTGATGATCATCGCCATGCCCGACCCCGACCACGTCCTGCTGATTCGCGAGTACGCAGCGGGCTTCGAGGACTACGTGCTGACCCTGCCCAAGGGCCTGGTCGACCCGGGTGAGGACATCGTAACCGCCGCCAATCGCGAACTGATGGAAGAGTGCGGCTTCGGCGCCCGACGCATCGAGCCGCTGGTGGAACTGTCGCTGGCGCCCAACTACATGCGTCATCGCATGCAGGTGTTGCTGGCCACCGAACTCTATCCCAAACGCCTGCCGGGCGACGAGCCGGAGCCGCTGGTGGTCGAAACCCATGCGCTGGAGGAGCTACCGGCCCTGCTGATGCGCGACGACTTCCACGAGGCCAGGGCCATCGCCGCGCTGTTCATCGCCCGGGATACCCTGCGCCAGCGCCGTTACGACGAACCGCGCCTGGGCTGGTAGCGCCTGCTGTCGCGCTCAACCGTGGCGATGCAGGTGAGGTAGCGTGGCGCCGTTCTCCTTGAAGCGTATCCAGCGGCTCTGACGATAGCTGTCGAGTCCGGCCTCCAGCAGGGTCATGACCTCGATCGCCTCTTCCACGCTGACTGGCGGCAGGCCACCACCATCGAGCGCTTCGACGATGCCTGTGTAGTAAGCCAGATAATCTCCCGGCAGGCCGCCGTGCTCACGACGCACCATGCCCCCCTCGCCGCTTTCGTCGACCAGCGTCAGTTGGCCCGGACGCGGATCGATGCCCCAGTCGCGGGTCGGCATACGCCCCTCACGCAGCCAGTTCTCCTGCGGGTCGCGGCCATACTTGACGAAGCTTCCGCGGGTGCCGTGCAGCGCCAGTTGAGGCGTCGGCTCCGCCACCAGTGAGCTGGCGCGCAGGGTTACCCGCAGCCCGTCGTAATCGAGCAGAGCGTGAAAGTCGTCGTCCACCTCGGCGCCGTCGCGGGCCGCCATCAGGTCGAGCAGTATCGCCCGCGGCATGCCGAACAGCGTGCGGGCCTGATCGAGCAGGTGCGAGCCGAGGTCGTACCAGATACCGCTGCCGGGCTTGTGCTGCTCGCGCCAACGCTCGGCGACTTGCGGGCGAAATCGGTCGAAGCGCAGCTCCAGCGACACCGGCCGGCCGACGCCCTCCTCCTTCACCAACGCCTGCAGCGTGCGGAAGTCGCTGTCCCAGCGGCGGTTGTGGAACACGCTGACCAACCGCTCGGCCTTGTCGGCCTCGGCCTTGAGCAGCCGCGCCTCGGAGAGCGACACCGTGAACGGCTTGTCGATCACCACATGCTTGCCGCCAGCGAGCGCTGCCTTGCCCAGGGCGAAGTGGGTCTCGTTGGGGCTGGCAATCACCACCAGATCGATGTCTGGCCGGCTCAGCAACGCCGCCGCCTTGGGCAGCACTTCGACGTCGGGCAGTACGGCATGCACTCGCTCGGGCGCACTGCTGACCACGGCCAACAGTTCGAGGCCCGGTGTGGCCTGGATCAGCGGGGCATGAAAGAAGCGGCCGGCGGTGCCGAAGCCGATCAGGCCGACGCCGAAGGTCTGCTTGCGCATGTCGTCGTTCCTTCTTGCTGAGGGAGAGCCCAAAGCCGACGAACCGGGCCTGGGCCCGGTTCGTCGCATACGTCAGTCGAGCTTGCTGAGGTCGCGCACCGCCCCCTTGTCGGCGGAGGTGGCCAACAGCGCATAGGCCTTGAGCGCGGCCGAGACCTTGCGCACGCGCTGGATGCTGGGCTTCCAGGCCTGACTTCCGCGTGCCTCTTCCGCCTCGCGCCGTGCCGCCAGCTCGCTGTCGGAGAGCTGCACGTCGATACGGCGGTTGGGAATGTCGATGCGGATGATGTCGCCCGACTGCACCAGGCCGATGGCGCCGCCGGCAGCCGCCTCAGGAGAGACGTGACCGATGGAGAGCCCCGAGGTGCCGCCGGAGAAGCGACCGTCGGTCAGCAGCGCGCAGGCTTTGCCCAGCCCCTTCGATTTGAGGTACGAGGTGGGATAGAGCATCTCCTGCATGCCCGGACCACCCTTCGGCCCCTCGTAGCGAATGACGACGACCTCGCCCTCCTTCACCTTGCCGGCCAGGATGTGCTCCACCGCCTGGTCCTGGGACTCGACCACGTGGGCCGGCCCTTCGAACACCAGAATGGAATCGTCGACGCCGGCGGTCTTTACCACGCAACCGTCCACGGCAATGTTGCCGGAGAGCACCGCAAGACCGCCCTCTCTGGAGAAGGCGTGTTCGAGGTCACGGATACAGCCGTTGGCCCGGTCGCCGTCAAGGGTGGGCCAGCGCGCGCTTTGGGAGAAGGCCACCTGGGTCGGCACCCCGCCGGGGCCGGCCTTGAAGAACTCCACCACCTCGGGTGACGGATTGCGCATGATGTCCCACTCATCCAGCGCCTCCTTGAGGCTGTCGCCGTAGACGGTGGGTACACGGGTATCGAGCACTCCGGCACGATCCAGCTCGCCGAGGATCGCCATGATGCCGCCGGCGCGATGCACGTCCTCGATGTGATACTTCTGGGTGTTGGGCGCCACCTTGCATAGCTGCGGCACCTCACGCGACAGCCGGTCGATGTCGGCCATGCCGAAATCGATCTCCGCCTCCTGGGCAGCGGCCAGCAGGTGCAGGATGGTGTTGGTGGAACCGCCCATGGCGATGTCCAGGGTCATGGCGTTCTTGAACGCCGCCTTGGAGCCGATGGCGCGCGGTAGCAGGTGCGCTTCGTCGCCCTCGTAGTAGCGCTTGGCCAGCTCGACGATGCGGTGACCGGCGGTCTCGAACAGGCGGCGGCGGTCGGCATGGGTAGCCAGCACCGTGCCGTTACCCGGCAGCGCCAGGCCCAGCGCCTCGGTCAGACAGTTCATCGAGTTGGCGGTGAACATGCCGGAGCAGCTGCCGCAGGTGGGGCAAGCGCTGCGTTCCACCTCGGCCAAGGTCTCGTCGTCCACCGAATCGTCGGCGGCCATGACCATGGCGTCGACCAGATCGAGACCGTGATCGAGCAGCTTGGTCTTGCCGGCCTCCATGGGACCGCCGGAAACGAAGATCACCGGGATGTTGAGGCGCATGGCTGCCATCAGCATGCCGGGAGTGATCTTGTCACAGTTGGAGATACACACCAGGGCGTCGGCACAGTGGGCATTGACCATGTACTCGACGCTGTCGGCGATGATGTCACGGCTCGGCAGCGAATAGAGCATGCCGTCGTGGCCCATGGCGATGCCGTCGTCCACGGCGATGGTGTTGAACTCCTTGGCCACCCCACCGGCCTTCTCGATCTCCCGCGCCACCAGTTGGCCCATGTCCTTGAGGTGCACGTGCCCGGGCACGAACTGGGTAAAGGAGTTGGCCACGGCGATGATCGGCTTGTGGAAGTCCTCGTCCTTCATGCCGGTGGCGCGCCACAGGGCGCGGGCGCCGGCCATGTTGCGGCCGGCGGTGGTGGTACGGGAGCGATATTCGGGCATGGTGTCCTCTTCGTGCGCATTGCGCTATACGGTTGACGCCGTCTTTGCCATCCAGGAGTGGCGACGATCTAGGCCATGATTCTGTCATGCACGAGCCGAGGCGGCTAGACCACGAGGGGATGAGCGTCTGAAAGCGGCTCGGTGCCATACAGTACCCAGACGTCCAGCGCCGGGCCCAGCTCCTCGACCAGGCGCAGCTTGTCCGGATGGGCTTCCAGGGTCTGGCGGGCGCAGATGCCCGCCTCGAAGCGCCCTTCCAGCAGCCCCTCGGCCACCGCCACCGTGGTGGGTGCGTCGATCTCTTCGGCAAAACCCGAAAGGTCGGTGTAGTAGCGGGTGGCCGGCTGACGTGCCACCTGGCGCGGCGTGGCGATGTCGCGCTGCGCCAGCAGCACTAGCGGATGGCTGCCGGCGACGAAGACATCCACCGGAAAGACGCGGTGCATGTATCGTCCCACGCAGTCGGCGTGGCTGAAGTGGGCCGTGCACTGCAGCACCTGGTCAACCTCGCCCGCTACCAGCGCCGCGAAGGCCGTCGGGAAATCGTCGAAAAACCTCACCTCGGCATCGGCCAGACCGCGAGTCGCGAGATAGCGGCCCAGCACCAGCACATGGTTGTTCCCATCAGGCCCCAGCGTGGCAACGATCATGACATGACTCCTCAGTCAGCGATGCAAAAGGTCAGCGGCTCAAAAGGCGAAGATCACCAGCGACCCGACAATCACCAGCACCACCCGCAGCCAGGCCGCGCGCCGTGCGATCACACCATAGGAAATCGCCATCAGGCCCAGGGCGATCTTCACTGCATCGAAGATGGCGCCGAACGGGTCGAAGGCCAGACGAATCACGTCGGGGTTGGCGACCATGGCCAGCGGGATGATGTAGAGCCCGATGCCCAGCGCCATGGCCTTCAGCGCCACCTTGAGCCAGTTCTCCCCGACCATGCCGGCGGCGATGAATACCCCGCCGCACACCGGCGGCGTGATGGTCGAGAGCAGCGCGAACCAGAACACGAACAGGTGGGCCAGCAGCGGTTCGAGGCCCAGCGCCGTGAGTGCGGGTCCCGCCACCGAGACGCAGATCACGTAGGCTGCCGTGGTCGGCACCTCCATGCCCAGCACCAGGCAGGCCAGCGCCGTGAGCAGCAGCGCCGGCCACAGCATCTCGTTGGAAAGCGACAGGATGCCCGAGGTGATCTTGACCCCGAGACCGGTGAGCGACAGCACACCGATCACCAGCGAAGCGCAGATGATGATGGCACCGATCACCGCCACCTGACGTCCCGCGGTGACCATCGCCTCGGCCATTCGCGAGGCGAAGCCGCGCAGGGAGAAGGTCAGCGTCACGTCGAAGAACAGCAGCAGCATACCGGCAAAGATGGCGATGCTGGCGGCGTACTGCGGCGTGTAGCCGCCGAGGAAGATGCGCTCGAGCAGCAGCACGAAGGGCACGGCGAAGAACAGCGAGGTGATCGCCACCTCCTTGCCGCTGGCGCGGTCCTCCGCCGCCATGGGGCGCAGATCGTGGCGGGTGGCGTAGGCGTTGATGCCCATCCACACGGTAGCGAAGTAGAGGATCGCCGGCAGCAGCGCCGCCGCCATGATCTGGGTGTAGGGCGTGCCGGTGAGCTCCACCATGACGAAGGCGCCCGCCCCCATCAACGGCGGCATGATCTGCCCGCCCGAGGAGGCCACCGCCTCGACCCCGCCGGCCAAGGTGCGCGGATAGCCCAGGCGCACCATGGTGGGAATGGTAATGGCGCCGGTAGAAGCCACGTTGGCCGAGGCGGAGCCGGAGATGGAGCCCATCAGCGCCGAGGAGATCACCGAGACCTTGGCCGCGCCGCCGGTCAGGCGTCCGGCGAAGGCGCTGGCCATGTTCATGAAGCCGCGCCCCGCCTCGCCGGCGTTGAGCACCGCACCGAAGATGACGAAGATTGCCACCACGCCGACGCTGACCCCGGTGAGCGAGCCCCACAGGCCACTCTCGGCGATGGTCAGGGTGCCGACGAAGCTCTGCATCGGCAGACCAGGATGGCCGAACTGGCCAGGAATGTGCTCACCGAATACCGCGTAGGCCAGCGCCGCCACCGCTACCAGCGGCAGCGGCCAGCCGATCGCCCGACGCGCAGTCTCGAGGGTCAGCACGATCAGGAAGACCCCTAGCGCCATCTGAAAATTGTTGTCGATGAAGCCGTACTGGTTGGCCAGCGCCTCCTCGTTGAAGGCGATGTAGCCGCAGGCGGCGATACCGAGCACGGTCAGCAGCCAGCCGCTCCAGCGCTCGAAGGGGGTGCGGGCGGCCAGGATGAGTATCCACGGCAGCGCCAGCGCCAGGTGAATGGGCCGGCTGACCAGGGCCGGCGTCAGGCCGTAGAAGATCAGCCCGAGATGAAAGCAGACCGTTACAGTGCCGAGCACCACCCAGGCGGGGTGCAGGCGAGGTACGCCCTCGGCGTCGCTGCCCGTCGTTGAAGAAGAGAGTGTCGATAACATGAAAATGGGGATGCCTTGCGACCGCAGCGGGGGCATCCTTGCCCGCGCCGCCAGCCTTGGTTAACGCAGCTCGTCGGGAATCTCGATGCCGGCTTCGTCGTAATAGCGCACGGCACCGGGATGCAGGGTGCCGGCAATGTTGCCGATCATGTCGTGGGTGATGCTGCCCCACCAGGCGGTCTCGTCCGCCATGGCATCGCGACGCTCCCAGAAGGTCTTGGTCAGCGTGTAGGCGGTGTCATCGTCCATGCCGGTAGTGGTATAGGCGATCACCGGCAGCGAGGTGGTCTCCACATCCTGATCGACGCCGGAGTAGGTGCCGGCGGGGATGGTCTGGCGTGCCGCGCCGGTCTGCTCGATCTGCTCGTCGGTGAGGCTGACCAGGCTGATCGGCATGCTGGCGGCGGTTTCGATCACGTTGGGCGTGGGAAAGGAGCTGGCGGTGACGAAGGCATCGATCTGACCGTTCTTCAGCGCATCGGGGCCGCTGCCGATCTCGGCGTTGGCCACACGCACCTTGTCCAGCATGCCGAACAGCTCGAGATAGCGCTCCGCCTCACGCGCGCCGAAGGTGCCGCGCCCGATCAGGACATGCTTGCCTTCGAGATCCTCGAGCCCGATCACGCCCTCATCGCCTGCCGCCACGAAATGCATGGTGATGGAGGGAATGGGGAACAGGCCGCGAATCTCCTGGAAGCGCGGGCTCTGACGCTCGGCGAACGGTCCCTCGCCGGCCATGGCCTGTTCGACCAGACCGGGCGGCGTGGTGAACACATAGTTGCCCTGGCGCGCCATCACTTCCATGACGTTCTGCACCGAGCCCTGGCTCTCCTCAAGGGTCAGCACGACTTCGCCTCCGGTACCCCGGCGAATCGACTCGGACAGCTCGACGCCCATCTGATAGTAGGCGGTACCCGCCGACGCAGACTTGTAGGTGACCCGGGTTTCGGCCTGGGCGGAAAGCGCAGTGGCACCCAAGAGTACGGCCGTGGCCGAAGCCAGCAGAGTGCGGGTGAAGGTGAGCTTGCGGTTTGACATCTGTCTCTCCCTTATGGCGTCCAGCATCGCTGCGCGATGGCGTGCGTTTGTTGTAGTGGTCGATTCGTTATAAAGAAATGTCGTGCAAACGTCTATAATGCCGATTTTTTCAGACGAAGAATACCTAGGACATAGGATGCGAATCACGGCTGTACTGGGCGCCACCGGGGGAATCGGCAGCGCCGTCGTCACAAAGCTGATGGAAGCGGGCGATTTCGTCTTTCTGCTCGACCACGAACGGGCAGAAGCCCGGGCCAGCGCGCTACTGACAAGATGGCCGGAGCAAGGCGCCTTCCTTGCCTGCGACCTGGCCGAACCGGCCAGCATCGAGGCGGCCTTCGCCCATATCGCGGCCCATGGCGCGGGCCTCGACACCTGTATCAACGCCGCGGGCACGATTCGTCGGGGGCGCTTCGTCGAGGTGCCGAGGGCAGAGCTCGGGGAGATGCTGCAGGTCAACGTCGGCGGCGCCTATCTGGCACTGCAGGCCGCCGCCAGGCTGATGATGGCGGGTCACGGCGGACGCCTGGTCATCCTTGCCTCGGCCCATGGCTTGCGCACCACCGCCGAGCGCTCGACCTACGCCATGTGCAAGGGTGCCATGCTGGCGCTCGCCCGGGCGCTGGCGGTGGAACTCGGCCCCCACGGCATTCTGGTCAACGCCGTGGCACCCGGTCCGGTGAGCGCCGGCATGCAGGACGCCGAGTCCGAGTCACGGCGCCGCTGGCAAGCGGCCACGCCGCTCGGCCGGGTGGCCACCGCCGACGAGGTGGCCGCGGCCGTGGCCTTCCTGGCCTCAGCCGAGAACACTTTCGTCAGCGGCGAAACCCTGGTGGTAGACGGCGGCGCCAACGTTGCCATGTGAGGAGTGTCGGCGCCGCGCCGTCAGATACCGAAGGCAACCCTGGCCACGTCCTTGTAGCGCTTGGCGAAGTGCACCGTCATACCCTCCTTGAGGAAGTCGGGCAGTTCGTCATAGTCGCGGCGGTTGGCCTCAGGCAGGATCACCTCGAAGATCTTGCTGCGCCGCGCGGCGATGATCTTCTCGCGAATGCCGCCCACCGGCAGCACCTGGCCGGTCAGGGTCAGCTCACCGGTCATTGCCAGCGGCCGGTCGATGCCCTGGTGCCGCGCCAGCGACAGCAGCGCCGTGGTCATGGTCACCCCCGCCGAGGGGCCATCCTTGGGCGTGGCCCCTTCCGGCACGTGCAGATGCACGAAGGCCGAATCGAAGAAGTCGGCATCGACGCCATTCTCGGCGAGGTGGCCCAGGGTGTAGCTGTAGGCGATGTTGGCCGACTCCTGCATCACCTCGCCGAGCTTGCCGGTGAGCTTGAAGCCGCGGGTCAGCGAGTGCACTTTGCCCGCCTCGATGGGCAGCGTGGCGCCGCCCATCGAGGTCCAGGCCAGCCCGGTGACCACCCCTTCCCCCTTGAGCACCTGCTCCTGACGGAACAGCGGTGCGCCGAGGAACTCCTCGAGGTTCTTGACCGAGATACGCACCGAATCTCGATCGCCCTCCAGCAGCTTGACCGCCGACTTGCGGACGATGCTGTGCAGCTGCTTCTCTAGCTGACGCACGCCGGCCTCGCGGGCATAACCCTCTATCACCTGGCGCAGGGCGGCATCGGTGAGATTGATACGCTTGCGCGGGATCTTGTCGCGCTCGAGCAGTTTGGGCCATAGGTGGTGCTTGGCGATGGCCACCTTCTCCTCGGCGATGTAGCCCGAGAGGCGGATCTGCTCCATGCGGTCGAGCAGCGGCCCCGGGATCGAATCGAGAGTGTTGGCGGTACACACGAACAGCACCTTGGAGAGGTCCAGGCGGACGTCGAGATAGTGGTCGAGGAAGTCGACGTTCTGCTCGGGGTCGAGCACCTCGAGCAGGGCCGAAGCCGGGTCGCCCTGGAACGACTTACCCAGCTTGTCAATCTCGTCGAGCATGATCACCGGGTTCTCGACCTCGACCTCCTTGAGCGCCTGCACCAGCTTGCCCGGCATGGCACCGATGTAGGTGCGCCGATGGCCCTTGATCTCGGCCTCGTCACGCATGCCGCCCACCGAGAAGCGGTAGAACTCCCGGCCCAGCGCTTCGGCGATGGAGCGGCCGACGGAGGTCTTGCCCACCCCGGGCGGGCCGACCAGCAGCAGAATGGAGCCCCCCACGTCGCCCTTGAAGGTGCCCTCGGCGAGGAACTCGATGATGCGCTCCTTGACGTCCTTGAGACCGTCGTGGTCGCGGTCGAGCACCGTCCGGGCATGGGTCAGGTCGAGCTGGTCCTGGCTGCGCACGCCCCACGGCATCGAGGTGAGCCAGTCGAGGTAGTTGCGCGTGGTGCCGTACTCCGGTGAGCCGGTCTCCAGCACCGAGAGCTTGTCGAGTTCCTCCTCGATCCGGGTCAGCACCTTGGGCGGCACCACCAGCCCTTCGAGGCGGTCGCGGAAGGTATCGACGTCATTCTCGCGGTCATCCTTGGAGATGCCCAGCTCGCGCTGGATCACCTTGAGCTGCTCGCGCAGGAAGAACTCACGCTGACGCTCCTGCATCTGGGCGTTGACCTGCTCGCTGATCTCGGTCTGCAACTGGGCGACGTCAATCTCCTTGCGCAGCAGCGGCAGCACCTTCTCCATGCGCGCCTGCACCGGCAGAGTCTCCAGCACGGTCTGCAGCTCACGCCCCTTGGCCGAGGTGATGGCGGCGGCGAAGTCTGTCAGCGGCCCCGGCTCATGGGGGCTGAAGCGGTTGAGATAGTGCTTGAGCTCCTCACCGTAGAGCGGGTTGATCGGCAGCAGCTCCTTGATGCCGTTGATGATCGCCATGGCATAGGCGCGGGTCTCGTCCTCGTCGGCCTTGACCGGCTCGCGAGGGTAGCTGACCTCGACCAGATAGGGCGGCTTCTTCGACAGCCAGCGCTGGATGCGGAAGCGGCGCAGGCCCTGGGCAATGAACTGCAGCTGCCCCTCCTCGCCGTGCATCTTGTGCACCTTGACGGCGGTGCCGATCTCGGGGAAATGATCGTGGCCGAGCTCATCGACCGAGGTGTCGCCGACGAAGGCAACGCCCAGGGTGTGGTGAGGCGTATTGCCGACCCGGCGCATGGTCTCCTCCCAGCGCTCACGGTTGATCACCAGCGGCTGGACCTGGGCAGGAAAGAACGGGCGGTTGTGGATCGGCAGCAGATAGATACGTTCGGGCAGATAGTCGCTCGCCGGCACCACGGCGTGGTTGGCGACCTCGTCCACTTCGCCGTCGGAGCCCAGCGCCTCGTCGGATTCCCTTCGCGCCTGCCAGCTGTGCTCGTCCTGATCGTGTTCGCTCATGAAGACCTCGTCCTGAAGCTGTTGAAGCCGATTGTTCACTGCCCTGTGGAATGCGGGCAGCAGAGTCGAACTTCAAGTCGGCTCATGCAACGAGGTGGCCGGGAGTTAGGGAAACGCTGAACAAATCGACGAGCGAGATGAAGTGGCTAGGTTCGTTCCCGACGAACCAACGCACTTCCCACATCCCTGTGGGTCGCAAGGCGCACGGAGCACAGTACCGAGCGAAGCGACAAACAGCCGTAGGCTGGCCCCGAAGGGGCGAGAAGCCGAAGGCTGCGAGTCAACCGGAGCATATGGGGTATATGTGAGGATTCCGCGCACCGCGCAACGCAGCAATTCGCTCGCGCAGGCATTAGTGCGGTGTTTCCCTAGCGCCAAAGCGGGGGCAATGGACGACTATTGACCCGCACCTGCCCACGGCCGACGTCGACTTCCAGCGTGCGCGTGTCCAGCGGCAAACCGAGCCACAGCGCCACCACGGTAGGCAGCTCGTACCAGGTGAAGTCGCCATCCAGGCGCCGTCGCCAGCGCGCCTTGACGGTGGGTTCGTCGAGGCCGACCAGGCTCAGCTCTTCGAGCCGGCGACCGTCGAAAAACAGAGATCCGTCGACCCGGGCCGATAGCCCCAGCATCGGACTGTCCAGCTCCAGACGCTGAAGGTCGAGACGCGGCGAGTCCTGCAGTACTGCCAGCAGATAGGGTTCGAGTTCACCCAGCAGTGCCTTTTGCTTCATGCCGTGGTGCCCACTGGCCGCCAGCTTGCGCAAACGCAGCATGCTGCTGCGAATCGCATCGGCGTTGAAGCGCGAAAGCTCCACATCCACCTGACCGGTCAACAGTACCTGTTCCGCGGTATGGATCTCGCCCAGGTCCAGCGCCAGCTGCATCCTCAGCTCCTGCTCGTCCAGCGAGGTGCGGTTCGACAGACGGATACCGTTTCCATCGAGTCTGAGCTGGGGCTGATGCCAGGTGAAGGATTCGATCTGCAGGCGGTCTTCCTGGGTGAAGGTGTGCGCGTCTTCGGTATAGGCATACTGGCTGTTGAGAATGGCCGGCCCCACCTCCAGGCGAGCCGCGCCGTCACTCAGCGACCAGGCGTCGAGATGGGCACGCATCCGCCAGTTGCCCTGCTCGCCGCTGAAGCGCAGCCTGCCGCCGCCGAAGACGAGCTCCCGCTCCTGCTGGGTGATGCGCAGCGGCGCCAGCTGCAGCCCGCCTTCCAGGGTGCCGGTCAGGGAGTGATAGCTGGCCTCCCACAGGGGCGGAGAGGTGGCCAGGGAGTCGCCGAAGAGATGCACGGCATTGGGGCCGTGGCGCAGCATGGCCTCGCCGTCCAGGTGAGTGCTGAGCACCCCATGGCGGGCACGATAGGTCAGCTCCAGTTGCCAGAGGTGGCCGAACAGCGGCGCCAGGTAGATACGTCCGGAAGAGGACCACCAGCCCTGCTCCACCTCGACCCGTTCGATGTCGATCTCCCCCCGCGCCTCGAGATCGGCGAGGGTACGCGCCATCTCGCGCTCGAACAGCCAGCTCGATACTGCCTGCGCGCTCAACCAGGCGAGCAGCAGCACGACCAGCAGCGGGACGATGAGACGTTCCTTGCGCATAGCTTCGCCTCCCTGTGGTGATACATGCGCCAGACCGGTTAACCGTACCGGATGTAAACTAGTGCAACCAGAGCCACAGGTGCATAGTACTCCAGGCGTAGATACCGGCCAGAACGTCATCGATCATGATGCCGAACCCGCCCGCCACGCGCCTGTCGGCCCAGCGGATCGGCCACGGTTTGAAGACGTCGAAGATACGGAACAGCACGAACCCCCACAGCGCCGCCTCCCAGGAGAACGGTACCGCTGCCATGGTGATCCAGTAGCCGACGAATTCGTCCCACACGATACCGGAATGGTCGTGAACGCCGAGATCCCGCGAGGTCTTGTCGCACAGCCAGACGCCCACCACGAAGGCGACCGCCACCAGCGTCAGGTACCAGCCCAGCGGCAGTTCGGAGAGCAGCCAGTAGAAGGGAATCGCGGCCAGGGTGCCGAAGGTGCCCGGTGCCCAGGGCACGCCGCCGCTGCCCAGGCCGAAGGCGAAGAAGTGAACGGGGCGCCGCCAGACGCTCGGTGGACAGCGGTTCATGGCTCGCCTCCCGGGAAGTGCTGCCAGCCGTGGGCACCGCCGACATCGACACCTCTCACGCCCGGCTCGGCGCTGACCGTGCCGATCGGAGTCAGTGCCAGCCCCTGCTCCGCCAGACGTCGACGTGCCTCGGCGAGGCTCTCGCCGGGCAGGCTGACCAGCAGCTCGTAGTCGTCGCCGCCGCACAGCGCGGCGCGATAGGCGCCTTCTTCACCCAGCGCCTCGCGCAATCCTGTCGCCAAGGGCAGTGCCTCGGGCTCGAGCCGCGCCCCGACGCCGGAAGCTGCCAGCACGTGTTCGAGGTCGGCCAGCAGCCCGTCGGAAACGTCGATGGCGGCATGCGCCAGGTCACGCAGCGCCATACCGGCCACGAGCCGCGGTGTCGGCTTGAGATAGCGGGCCAACAGCGGGTGGCCGAGGTCGCGTTCGCCGCGCTGCCACAGCGCCAGCCCCCCGGCTCCGCCGCCCAGGGCGCCGGTCACGGCCAGGGTGTCGCCGGGGCGCGCACCGGCGCGGGTCAACGCCTCGCCTGCCGCCACTTCGCCCATCACCGTCACGCCGATGGCCAGCTGACCCCGTGTCACGTCACCGCCCACCAGGGCGGTATTGCTGGCCTCGCACAGCGCATGGAACCCTCTCGCGAACTGCGCCAGCCAGGCTTCCTCGTTGTGCTCGAGCGCCAGCGCCATGAGGCACCAGCGCGGCTCCGCGCCCATCGCCGCCAGATCGCTGAGACTCACCGCCAACGCCCGATAGCCGATCGCCTCGGCCGGGGCATCGGCGGGAAAGTGGACGTTCGCCACCGAGGTGTCGACGCTTACCGCCAGTTGCCGCCCCGGGCGCGGGGCGAGCAGCGCGCAGTCGTCACCCACACCCAGCGGCACGCCGGCATCGGGGCCGGGTGCAACGGGAGTGAAATAGCGGGCGATCAGTTCGAATTCACTGGCCACCGGGGCACCTTCAGCCGCGACGGGCCCTGACCTCGGCGCTACGCAACCGGGCGGCCAGCTTGTCGAGGATGCCATTGACGTACTTGTGGCCATCGGTGGCGCCGAAGGACTTGGCCAGCTCGACGCCTTCGTTGATCGCCACACGATAAGGCACGTCCAGTCGACGACTCAGCTCGTAGGCGCCCAGGCGCAGAATGGCCAGCTCGATGGGGTCGAGTTCCACCAGGCGGCGGTCGAGCAGCGGTGCGATGGCGGCGTCCAGGTCCTCACGGAAGCGCACCACGTTGTGCAGCAGTTCATGGAACAGAGCCAGGTCGGCGATCTGCATCACCTTGGCCCAGTTCTCGTGATCCTCGAGGTCGTCGTCGGGCAGCTGGCTGCGGAACTCGGCCTCGATGGCGGTGGTCGACTTGCCGGTCATGTGCCACTGATAGAGCCCCTGGACGGCCAGCTCACGGGCCGCTCGCCGCGCTTGCTGGCCCGCGGATGGGGGGCGTTGCGGGCGCGTTCCACTCATGAAGCGTCTCCGTTCTCGCCGCTGTCGCCGAAGCCGCGCAGCAGAGAGACCATTTCCATGGCGGCCATGGCCGCTTCGGCGCCCTTGTTGCCGGCCTTGGTGCCGGAGCGCTCGATGGCCTGTTCAATGGTGTTGACCGTCAGCACGCCGTTAGCGATGGGTGTATCGAACTCGAGCTGCAGATTGCCCAGCGCTGCATTGCAACCGCCCGCCACGTACTCGAAGTGGGGCGTGCCGCCACGGATCACCGCTCCCAGGGCGATCACCGCGTCGGGGCGCGCCACCTGCAGGGCACGCTTGACGGCCAGCGGCAGTTCCCAGGCGCCGGGTACGTGGACGATATCGATGTTCTCGGCGTCCACACCATGGCGCACCAGGCTGTCCACGGCGCCCTCGACGAGGCTGTCGACCACATGATGGTTGAAACGGCCTACCACGATCACGTAGCGACCATCGACGTCGACGAAGTTGCCTTCCAGTTGAGACAGGGTATGCATTGCTAGTTCCTGATGAAAATGGTCCTGCTGGATACGGTATCAATCCCGCTGAAGCCGAGCGAGCCGGTGCAAGCGAACACCCCACCGGCCCTTTGTTTTTTGGCGCGCCGCTCAGCCTTCGGCGTCGATTTCCCGCTCGCCCGGCGCGATCAGCTCGACCACTTCCAGGTCGAAGCCGGAGAGTGCCGAGAACTTCCACGGCGAGCTGAGCAGACGCATGCGCCCCACACCGAGATGGCGCAGGATCTGCGAGCCGGTACCGATGGTGAGGTAATTGCCGGCACCATCGGAGTCGCTGGTGCGCGGCAGACGCCGGCGCTCCAGGAAGACGTCGAACTGATCGCGAAAGTCCTGGTGCGGGCGGCCATCGTCGAGCAGCACGAAAACGCCATGCTCGACTCGAGCGATCTCTTCCAGCGCGCTGTGGGTCGTCCAGTTGCGGCTCTCGCTCTTCTGCAGCCCCAGCAAGTCGCGCATGGTATCGGCCAGGTGCACCCGTACCGTGGTCAGGGTTTCCGGCGTCGGATGCCCCTTCACCAGCGCCACGTGGTGCGCGTTCTGGATGCGGTCGTGGAAGACATGCAGGGTCAACTTGCCCACCGCCGTGTCGACCAGGGTGGACTCCACCGGCTCCACGGTCTGTTCATTGTGTATACGGTAGTGGATCAGATCGGCAATGGTGCCCATCTTGATGCCGTGCTCGGCGGCGAAGCGCTCCAGTTCCGGACGCCGCGCCATGCTGCCGTCGTCGTTCATGATCTCGCAGATCACGCCGCTGGGATCGCAGCCGGCCAGGGCGGCGAGGTCGCAGGCCGCTTCGGTATGACCGGCACGGCGCAGCACGCCACCGGGCTCGGCCATCAGCGGGAAGATGTGGCCGGGCTGCACGATATCCTCGGCACGGGCATTGCGCGCGGCGGCCACTTGCACGGTGCGCGCGCGGTCGGCAGCGGAGATACCGGTGGTGACGCCTTCCGCGGCCTCGATGGAGAGCGTGAACTTGGTACCGAAACCGGAGCCGTTGTCGCTCACCATCAGCGGCAGCTTGAGCCGCTCGCAGCGTTCACGGGTCATAGGCATGCAGATCAGGCCGCGCGCATGGCGCGCCATGAAGTTGATATGCTCGGCCTCGACCTTCTCCGCGGCCATGATGATATCGCCTTCATTCTCGCGATCCTCATCATCCATGAGGATCACCATCTTGCCCTGACGAATGTCCTCGATCAGGTCTTCGATGGGAGCCAGGCCCGTATGGGAAGATTGCACGCTGGAATCTCCGAATGTTCGAACGACTTCATGGGCGATACTGCACCGCAACAGAACATTGCCGTCAAATCGCACCACGTTGAATGGGCGTCAGAGTACATTGGCGCGGCTTCGGGCGCCAGTAGTGAGCACATTGGCGCGGCTCTGGGCGCCAGTAGTGAGCACATTGGCGCGGCTTCGGGCGCCAGTAGTGAGCACATTGGCGCCCCCCACATGTGGACAGCTCCGGGACGAGGCCGCCGGGGAGGCGCTGTGAATCCTTCCCTGGACGCTATTTTTTCCATCCATGGAAAAAAACCTCCCCTGCGCCCTGCCCCGAAGCTGATGATGCAGAAGCTGCTCCTCAGTCTTGCCTGCGCTCCGGCCGCGCAGTGATCCGCCAATCGCGGCCCACAGCGCGCATGTCGAGAATCTCCAGCGGACGCTGCTGGGCCATGCGCGTCAATCCCGGCAAAGCGAACAGCGGACGCGCCTCGCCGCCCAGCAGGGTCGGCGCGACGAACAGCTGCATCTCGTCGACCAGGCCGGCATCGAGCATGGCGCCGGCGAGCGTGGCTCCGGTTTCCAACAGCAGCTCGTTGACCAGCTCCTGCTCGGACAGGTAGCGCAGCAACGCAGCCAGATCGACACGACCGTCGTCACCGGTAGGCAACACCAGCACTTCGGCGCCGGCCGCCTCGAGCCGCGAGCGGCGCTCGGGATCATATCCCGATACGGTAGCCACCAGGGTGCGTCCCGGCTCACGCAGGCAGGCGGCTGCCTGGGGCAGCCGCAGTTGGGTATCGACCACCACGCGCAGTGGCTGACGTTCGGCGATGACCTCGGCATCGTCGAGGCCGAGCTGCGCCGCCCGCACCGTGAGCCGCGAATTGTCGAAGATGATCGAGTCGACGCCGGTCATGATCGCGCTGGCGCTGGCCCGCAGCCGCTGCACTTCAGCTCGCGCGTGGGGGCCGGTGATCCACTGGGACTCTCCCGACTGCATGGCGGTGCGGCCATCCAGGCTCATGGCCATCTTCAGACGCACGAAGGGCCGCCGACGGGTCATGCGTGAGATGAAGCCGGGGTTGAGCGCTTGCGCTTCCGCTTCGAGCAGACCCACCGTCACCTCGATGCCCGCCTCGCGCAGCATGGCGATACCCCGCCCCGCCACTTCGGGATTGGGGTCCTGCATGGCCACCACCACCCGCTTGACGCCGGCCTCGGTCAGTGCCACGGCACAGGGGCCGGTTCGGCCATGATGGGAGCAAGGTTCCAGAGTCACGTAGGCGGTGGCACCGCGAGCGGCCGCCTGTGCCATGTTCAGCGCATGCACCTCGGCATGAGGTTCCCCGGCACGCTCGTGCCAGCCCTCACCGACCATCTTCCTGTTCTTGACCAGAACGCAGCCCACCCGCGGGTTGGGGTGGGTGGTGTAGCGTCCGCGGCGGGCGAGTTGCAGCGCTCGTGCCATCCATGCGGCATCGGTCGGCTTGGCCATGCTCTCCTCGTTCAACTGGGCAGGTTGGCTATGCTCGGCGGCAGGCAGCTTGGAGATAAAGCCTATTCTTCGGCGGTACCCGGCGGAAACCCCGGCTCCTGGGCCAGCCGATCGATCTCGGCCCGAAATTCGTCGATATCCTGGAAGCGACGGTAGACCGAGGCGAAACGAATGTAGGCGACCTGATCGAGGCGCTTGAGCGCCTGCATTACGGCCTCGCCGATGTCGCGGGCCTGGATCTCGCGCTCGCCGCTCGCCCTCAGCCGATGGCGTATGCGCTCGACGGCGGCCTCGATGGCCTCGGCGCTGACGGGGCGCTTCTCCAGCGCACGCAGCATGCCGGCGCGCAGCTTGTGCTCGTCGAAGGTCTCGCGGGAACCGTCGGATTTCACCACCCGAGGCATGACCAGCTCAGCGGTCTCATAGGTGGTGAAGCGCTCACCACAGTCGGTGCACTGGCGGCGACGGCGCACCTGGTCGCCGTCCGCCACCAGGCGGGAGTCGGTCACGCGGGTATCATGGGCGCCGCAGAAAGGGCAATGCATGGTATCGATCCGAACGTGAAGCGGGGCGACACGAGGTCGCGCGTGAGTCACAAATGTGAGCCAATTGACCCGATATTGTACCCACTCCCCCGCTGATCGCCCAGCACACAGGTCAAGCCGGCATGCCGGGCGCTCGATTCGGCGTCAGTGACGGTGCCCTTCTCCATGATCATGATCATGGTCGTGGTCATGGTCGTGGTCGTGGTCGTGGTCGTGAGCATCACCATGGCCGTGATGCCCCTCAGCACTCACCTCGATACGCTTGACGGGCGCCGTGATCTGCTGGGACTCACCCGTGTCGAAGCGCAGCTCGATCTCGACGGGCTCCCCCTCCACCAGCGGAGCAGTCAGCCCGATCAGCATCAGGTGCAAGCCACCGGGTGCCAGCGCGACCGACTCGCCTGCAGGCACGACGATCTCGGTGACCTTGCGCATCTGCATCACACCATCGACGTCTTCGTGGTTGTGCAGTTCCATGACCTCGGCAGCGGGCGAGTCTGCCTCGACCAGGGTCACGTCCTGCTCCCCTGGGTTACGCAGCGTCATGAAGGCAGCCGAGGCCTGCGAGCCGGGGGGCACGGCGCGTACCTGGGCCTCTTCGACGAGCAGCGACTCGGCAAGGGCCGTCAATGACACCAGCGACAGGCCGGCAGTGAGCAAGAGTGAACGGACCAGCACCATAATGAAACTCCTTGTTGTATCGTTGGCGTGCGCCAGGGAATCAGGCAAACAGCTTACTACGATGTCGTGCGTCAGGAGACCGGATGCGTCAACCCGACACGCTCGGCTTCCCAGCGGCAAGATGAACCTGCGCTCGTTGCGGGAGTCCATCGCAGAGACGCTTCATCCGAAGTAAATCCACCCAAGGAACCCCACATGGCACTTCGCTTCACGCTGCTCATGGCCACCCTGGCCCCCCTGGCTGTCGTCTCGGCGGTGCATGCCGACGAATGGCCTGGCCCGGTTCAGGCCTTGGTCGAGGAAGGACTCGAGATTCACGGCGAATTCGAGGCGCCCGGCGGACTAGCCGGCTATGCCGCCAGCCATCAGGGTCGCGAGATGACCGTATACGTCACGGCCGATGGCCAACATGCCATCGTCGGTACCATGATCGATGCCGAGGGCAACGATCTCTCCGAGGCTCCCCTAGACGAGCTGGTCAGAGCCCCTCAGGAGGGCCAGGTCTGGCAGCAGCTGGAGCAGAGCCACTGGATTCAGGACGGTCAGGAAGACGCGCCTCGCGTGCTGTACACCTTCACCGACCCCAACTGTCCCTACTGCCGACAGTTCTGGGAGCAGGCCCGCCCCTGGGTCGAGGCCGGTGAGGTTCAGCTGCGCCACGTCATGGTGGGTATCATGCAACCGGACAGCCCGGCCAAGGCTTCCGCCCTGCTGGGCGCCGAGGATCCCGAGGCCGCCTTGCACGACCACAGCGGCGGCGACAGCGTGGCTCCCTCGGCCCAGCCCCGCCATATCGAGGATAAGGTGTATCGCAACAATCAGCTGTTCGACGAGCTCGGGCTTTATGCCACCCCGACCACGGTCTATCGCCACGAGGGGCGGCTGCAGCGTGTAGACGGCATGCCGAATGAGGCGAGGTTGCACGAGATGATGGGCGGCGAGGCCCCCTGAACCATTGCGACGACAGGACGACCCCGCTGACGCAGCGCGGGGTCGCCACTTGAATCACCCTCGAGCGGGTAGCGCCCGGGCCAGGAACCAGCCCGCTACCATGGCCACGAGCATGGCGAACAGCGGCGCGGTGAGCCCGGCAATGGCGGCGATGGCCGGTCCGGGGCAGTAGCCGGAAAGCCCCCAGCCGACGCCGAACAGGGCGGCACCACCGATCAGCCGTGTGTCCAGGTCCTGGCGGGTCGGCAACTGGAAGGTCTCGCCGAGCATCGGCCGCTCCCGGCGAAATACCAGCCGGTAACCAACGAAGGTCGTCACCACGGCGCCCCCCAGCACGAACATCAGCGTGGGGTCCCAGGCACCGAAGATATCGAGAAAGCCGAGCACGCGGGCGGGATCGGTCATGCCGGCAAGTGCCAGGCCCAGGCCGAACATCAGCCCGGCGATATAACCCATGAGCGTCTTCATGCGCCACCTCCGAGCACGTGCCGTACGACATAGACGGTGACGATGGCGCAGATCAGGAAGGTCAGCGTGGCCACCAGCGAGCGCGGCGACAGCCGAGCCAGGCCACAAACACCGTGACCGCTGGTGCAGCCACTGCCCAGACCGGTGCCCACGCCCACCAGCAGCCCCGCCACCAGCATCAGCCCCACCCCACCGGCGGGCGGACCGACCACTTCTCCGGGCGCACCGGCCACATTGCCCAGCCCACCGCCCGACAGCATGAGCAGCAGCGGGCCGCTGACCAGGCCTAGCATGAAGGCCACGCGCCAGGCGCTATCCCCCTTAGGCAGCGTCGTCACCAGGCTCCCGACGATGCCGCTGATGCCGGCGATGCGGCCCAGCGTTGCCATCAGCCATACGGCCGATAGGCCGATCAGCACACCCCCTGCCAGCCCCTGCAGACCTGCCGTCCAATCCATCTCTAGCTCCTTCGTGTGTCGTCGTTGATCAATGGCTTGGGTTGTCCTGCGCTCACCGGACCGACGCTGCCACAGGAGAGCCCCGGCACAGCGTCTTCACCACGCAGCGAGCGCCAGGCGTCAAAAGTGCTCAGGTAAACCTGACCGGTCAGCTCACGACAGAAGCGGGTATGCTGCAGTCGATCCATCACCGGCCCCTTCACCTCCGCCAGATGCAGCCTGACCTCGGCATCGCGCAGGCGGGCATTGATCACCTCGAGACTTTCCAGGGCCGAGGCGTCGATGACGTTCACTGCCTGACAGGTCAGCACGATATGCCGCAGCCCAGGCTGACGTGCAGCCAGCGCCATGACCGTGTCCTCGAGGTAGCGCGAGTTGGCGAAATAGAGACTCTCGTCGACCCGCAGAATGGCCAACTCAGCGTCGGTTTCGACCTGATGCCGTTCCACGTTGCGGAAGTGCTCGGTACCCGGAACGCGTCCTACCACGGCACTGTGAGGACGGCTCGTATAGTAGAGATGCAGCGCCAGCGAGAGCCCCACGCCTGCCAGGATGCCTGTCTCGACCCCCACACCGAGCGTCAAGCCGATGGTGACGAGCATGGCCATGGCATCGCAGCGGGAATACTCCCAGTTCCTGCGAATGGCGGCAACATCCACCAGAGACAGCACTGCCACGATGATGGTAGCCGCCAGGGTCGCAATCGGCAGATGAGCGATCAGCGGCGTCAACAGCAATGCCGCCGCGGCGATGCCTAACGCCGTGAAAGCGCCTGCCGCGGGCGTCTGGGCGCCGGCGTCGAAATTCACGACCGAACGGGCGAAGCCGCCGGTAACAGGCATACCGCCGGTGAAGGAAGCGGCGATGTTCGAGGTTCCCAACCCGATGAGCTCCTGGTCGGGGTCGATACGCTGCCGCCGCTTGGCGGCAAGGGTCTGACCCACCGATACCGACTCGACGAAGCCGATGATGCTGATCAACAGCGCCGCCACCCACAACTGACTCCACAGACCGCTATCGAAAGCCGGCAGGGTCAGCGGCGGCAGGCCCGCAGGTACCGTGCCCACCACGGCAACGCCCTTGGCATTCAGCCCCAGCCACCAGCTCGCCAGTGTCGTTACCGCCACGGCGATGATTGGCGCGGCCTTGGTCAACGTCTCCGCCGGTCGCGGCGGCATGCCTGCACGCTCGAGGCCCGGCTTGAGCCAACGCCTGGCGGCATATAGGAATACCAGCACGGAAAAGCCGACTGTCAGCGTTGGCAGGTGTAGGTCGCCGAGACCAACGGCCAGGCTGTTCAGCCAGTCGAGCAGATTGTGTCCTTTGGCCGCCACGCCCAGCACGTGCCCCAGCTGACTGGCCGCAATGAGCAGACCGGTGGCGGTGATGAACCCCGAGATCACAGGGTGGCTCAAGAAGTTGGCCAGAAAGCCTAACCTGGCCACGCCCATCAGGGTCAGGACGAGCCCCGACATCAGTGCCAGCACCAGAGCAGCACCGAGATACTCCGGCGTGCCCTGGGGGGCCACCTGCCCCACCGCCGCTGCCGTCATCAGCGACACCACCGCTACCGGCCCCACCGCCAGGGTGCGGCTGGTGCCGAAGACGGCGTAGATCACCAGCGGCGCGATGCTGGCATAGAGCCCCACCTCCGGCGGCAGTCCGGCCAGCATGGCGTAGGCCAGCGACTGCGGGATCAACATGACGGTGACGATCACCGCCGCCAGCAGGTCGCTGCCCAAGGTCGCCCGACCGTAGCCGGGCAACCACTGCAGGATGGGAAGGTAGCGCTTGGGATTCACGCGACGCGCCTCAGAACTTGTCGATCGGCACCTTGAGATAGACCTGGCCGTTGTCCTCCGGGGGCGGCATGTGACCGGCACGCATGTTGACCTGAACCGAGGGTAGGATCAGGCGCGGCATGTCGAGGGTGGCGTCACGCTCGGTGCGCATGTGGACGAACGCTTCCTCGCTGATCCCCTCACGCACGTGAACGTTATGCGCACGCTGCTCGGCCACCGTGGTCTCGTGCTGATACTGCTCGCGATCCGGCGTCTTGTAGTCATGGCAGAGAAAGAGGCGCGTTTCGTCCGGCAGCGCCAGCACCTTCTGGATCGAGCGATAAAGGGTGCGGGCATCGCCACCGGGAAAGTCACAGCGGGCGGTGCCATAGTCGGGCATGAACAGGGTGTCGCCGACGAAGGCGGCATCGCCGATCACATAGGTGAGGCAAGCCGGCGTATGGCCCGGCGTATGCAGCACCCGTCCTTCCATATTGCCGATGGCGAAGGTATCACCTTCCTCGAAGAGGCAGTCGAACTGACTGCCGTCGCGGGCGAACTCGGTGCCGGCGTTGAAGACCTTGCCGAAGACCTCCTGCACCACGGTGATCCTGGCACCGATACCGGTCCTGCCGCCCAGTTTCTCGTGCAGGTAGGGAGCGGCAGAGAGGTGATCGGCGTGGACGTGGGTCTCGAGGATCCATTCCACGTTCAGCCCTTCCCGGCAGATGAATGCAATGATGGCATCCGCCGAGCGGGTGTCGGTGCGTCCCGCGGCGTAATCGAAGTCGAGCACCGAATCGATGATGGCACAGGCGCTGCTGCCTGGCTCCCTCACCACATAGCTGAAAGTGTTGGTGGGCTCGTCGAAGAAGTGGGTCACGATCGGCTTGGACATGGGGCCATTCCTCCGCTGTACGTCATTGCCGGGTATGATGACAGCATACATCAAATCTAGTTATATTATTAGGCTTTTTTGTTATATAAAGCCTGCGACACAAAATCCATGACGATCAGCGATGCAGACACCCAAGCGAGGCCAAACGCTGACGCGATGGACCTCGCCATGAGCGTGTCGATGGCGTCACTTCTTCAGCTTGCAGGTATTGATGCCAAGCAGTTGGTAGGCCGGGCAGAAATTGAACAACCCGGTTGCCAACGGCACCACGCCAATCCAACCCCAGGCGCCGATGCTCCCGGTCAAGGCCAGACCGATCAGCACCGCACCGACGACGATGCGCGCCACCTTGTCGATACCGCCAACGTTGCTCTTCATGTCTTCACCTCACTGTCATGGTTCAGAAGCTGAATACCGGAATACTCAAGTCACGCATCATTTCGGCAATGCGGCCTGGAGCCGCCACGCCGATGCCTTCGCGCAGGTCGCTTTGGGCATAGTCGCTGTTGGGCAGGTAGATGGCGCATACATCGACCTGGGCCCCCTGATTGACCAGCATTTGCAGAATCCCCTCCGGGGTCACCTGTCCCGCCGGGTTCTCTGGTGGGGTATTGATCGGCGCGGAGCTGGCGTAGCTCCTGGCCGCAAGGTCGCCGGCAGCATCGCAGAGCAGAAGCGACAACTCGGTGCCTTGCTGCTGCATGGCATTGGCAAGAATCATTGCCATGCCTTGGGTTTGCAGGGACTCGCTGGTAAGGATCACCAAGGCTCGATCGGCGGCAGCACCATGCTCAGCGTCAGCCCCGCTGGAACCGTCGGCCGACACTGCACCAGACAACCCGATCAAGGCTCCTGCGGCCAGGAAGAAGCTCGTTCTGATCATCGCTCGCCTCAAATTTTTAATAACAAAATGGAATATTTTAATAACCAAGATTCAATCAAAGCGTAGCCTAAATAGCTTCATCTCTTAAGAGGAAAGAGAGGGATAATTGACCCATATCAATTTTTTACTGACTCCCGGCCTTGCCATGCCGTACTGACAGCGCCTTCAGCAGAACGAAAAAAGGCCGCACGCAGCGGCCTGGTAATGGAAATATGCAGTGAACTGGGAAAGCGCTTTCCTAGAGCTGAATACGGTCGCCGTAGCCCGGCACTTGCGCTTCGATACCGCTCTCCTCCAAGGCGTGCTTGAGCACCTGCTGGGTTTCAGGCTCGCCATGCACCAGGTAGAAACGTGGCTTGTCGCGGAAGGCACCGGCCCAGCCGATCAGTTGGCTCTGCCCAGCATGGGCGGAGAAGCCGCCAATGGTGTGCACCTTCGCCTTCACCGCAAGCTCCTGCCCGAGAACACGCACCTTCTCGGCTCCGTCTACGAGCTGGCGCCCCAGCGTGCCGGCCGCCTGGAAGCCGACGATCACCAGGCGGGTGTTGGGTTTTTCGAGGTTGTAGCGGAAATGATGAACGATACGTCCACCGGTGCACATGCCCGCCCCGGCAATGATGATCGCCCCGCCGTGAATGCGGTTGATCGCCATGGACTCCTCCACCGTGCGCGTCATGCGTAGGATCGGCAGGTAACGGCCAGTATCGCCGCTGGCTGCGATGTTGAGCACCTTGAGGTCTTCGGCATCAAGACTCTTGCGGGCACGGTGGTAGAGTTCGGTGACCTTGATCGCCATGGGGCTATCGAGGAACACCATCTGCTGACGCAATCGGCCCGCGTGGTAGAGCACACTGAGGTGATAGAGGATCTCCTGGGTTCGGCCCACGGCGAAAGCGGGAATGAGTACGTTACCTCCGCTGGCGTGGGCCTCCTCCAGCACTTGGGCAAACTCTTCGAGCGTCTCTTCCAGGGGGCGGTGGTCGCGATCGCCGTAGGTGCTCTCCATCAGCACCACATCGGCTTCGAAGAGCTTTTCCGGCTCCTTCATGAGTACCGAGCTCGGGTTTCCCAGGTCGCCGGAAAAGACGATCCGCTTGGTCTGCCCGCCGGATGGCACCGCCAGCTCGACGATCGCCGAACCGAGGATATGACCGGCATCGCGAAATATCAGCGTCGCTCCACCCGGCAACGGGATGGGCTGGCCATACCCATGAGACTTGCACTGCTGCAGTGTGCGCTCCACGTCCGCCAACTCGTACAGCGGCTCGAGCAGCGGCTTGTCGTTGCGCTTACGCCACTTGTTTTCCCACTCGACGTCCTTGGCCATGATGAAGGCGGCATCCTCGAGCATGATCTCGAGCAGGTCCCGCGTACCGCGTGTGCAGTGAATAGGGCCGCTGTAGCCTTCCCGCACCAGTTTGGGCAGCAGCCCAGCATGATCCAGATGGCCGTGGGACAGGACCACGGCATCGAGCTGCCTCGCCAGGCTGCCGAATGGCTTGGCATTGGCCTCGTCGGCACTCTTGCCGCCCTGGTGCAGCCCACACTCCAGCAACACACGATAGGAACGGTCGGTCCCTTCCATCTCGATGAGATACCGGGAACCGGTGACTTCACCGACAGCCCCTTGAAACGTCAACGTCGACATAAGCGTATGGTCCACCAAAGTTCATTGCTTGCTTCAAGCATAACGGAAGGCGAGCCCGCCGGCTGAGCCGAAACACCGGCACGGGTCAAGATTAGCGCAGCCAGCGCAGCACAAACGCAGAGCCCCGCGCCGTCTTGGACGGCGCGGGGCTCTACTATCCGAAAAGGTCGTTCAGCGTATCAGCGATAGACCGGGAAGCGCGCGCAGACGGCCTCCACCTTGCCCTTCACCTCGCCTTCGATGGCGGCAGTATCCTCACCCTTGGCCATGACGTCGAGGATGTCGCAGATCCAGCCGGCCAGCTCGCGGCATTCACCTTCACCGAAGCCGCGGGTGGTCACGGCCGGGGTGCCGATGCGCAGACCGGAGGTCACGAACGGGCTCTGCGGATCGCCAGGCACCGCATTCTTGTTGACGGTGATGTGGGCGCGGCCCAGGGCAGCGTCAGCATCCTTGCCGGTCAGGCCCTGCTTGATAAGCGAGAGCAGGAACAGGTGATCCTCGGTGCCACCGGAAACGATGTCGTAGCCGCGCTCGATAAACACACCGGCCATGGTCTGGGCGTTCTTGACCACCTGCTGCTGATAGCTCTTGAAGCCGGGCTCCATGGCCTCCTTGAAACACACCGCCTTGGCGGCGATGACGTGCTCCAGCGGGCCACCCTGACCGCCGGGGAACACGGCCGACTGCAGCTTCTTCTCGATCTCTTCGTTGCCTTCGGCGGAAAGGATCAGGCCACCGCGCGGGCCGCGCAGGGTCTTGTGGGTGGTGGTAGTGACCACATGGGCGTGGGGCAGCGGGCTCGGATAGACCCCGGCCGCCACCAGGCCGGCGATGTGGGCCATGTCGACCAGAAGGAAGGCGCCCACTTCATCGGCAATCTCGCGGAACTTGGCCCAGTCGATGATCTGGGAGTAGGCGGAGAAGCCGGCGATGATCATCTTGGGCTGGTGCTCACGGGCCAGACGCGCCACTTCCTCGTAATCGATGCGGCCGCTGCCGTCGATGCCGTACTGCACGGCGTTGTAGTGCTTGCCGGAGAAATTCGGCTTGGCGCCGTGGGTCAGGTGACCGCCGGCATCGAGGCTCATGCCCAGTACGGTGTCGCCCGGCTTGACCAGCGCCTGGAACACGGCGCTGTTGGCTTGGGAGCCGGAGTGGGGCTGAACGTTGGCGTAGCTGGCAGCGAACAGCTGCTTGGCGTAGTCGATGGCCAGTTGCTCGACGATGTCGACGTACTCGCAGCCGCCGTAGTAGCGCTTGCCGGGGTAGCCTTCCGCGTACTTGTTGGTCAGCTGGCTGCCCTGGGCTTCCAGAACGCGCGGGCTGGCGTAGTTCTCGGAGGCGATCAGCTCGATGTGTGCTTCCTGGCGTGCGACCTCCTTCTGCATCGCATCGAACAGGGCATCATCGAAACCGGCAATCGTCATGTCACGGCTGAACATCGGCGGCAAACCTCGCATGGGGAAATCGGGATGCGCCATGATACCCCAGCCCATGGCGGCTTTCACTTGAAAGGCCGTCATGAGCTGGTGCAGAAATTCTCATGCTTCCTTTAGCTCTAGTAAGGGAACGCTAGTCAAATCGACGAGCGAGATGAAGCGTAAGGCGCACGGAGCACAGTACCGAGCGAAGCGACAAACAGCCGAAGGCTGGCCCCGAAGGGGCGAGAAGCCGAAGGCTGCGAGTCGACCGGAGCCTATGGGGTATAGGTGAGGATTTCGACGGTCCGACGCTTCGGCACCGCGCAACGCAGCGATTCGCTCGCGCAGGCATTTGTTAGCGTTTCCTCAGCGAGTTTCGACCTTAACACTGAGCTTCCCCGGCACCCCCAACGGGTCGCTCATATAGCTGGTCACGGTGCTTTGTGCCGGCAGGGTCACACGCACGTCGAGGTGCTGCGCACTGCCCTCCAGCAGGTCGACCAATCCCACCAGGATGGCCTGGATCTCGGGGCCGAACATCATGCCGAAGCCCTGGGCCTGGGTGCGCACCTGCTCGACGTACAGCGCCTCGGTCACGCCCTCCATGGCCGCCCCCAGCGTGGCCAGGCGCGAGAACAGGCCCTGGTTGGCCAGGCTCAGGTGAATGTTACCGCCCAGCAGGGTGGCGTCTTCGAGCCACTCCATGTTGCTGAAGGCATCGCTGGGTGTCACCTCGTGCGGTAGCAGCAGCGGCAGATTGATGTCGAGCAGCAGGCTCAAGGCATCGTGTATGTCGATCTGGCTGTCGCTGATCAGCACGCTGTGTTCATCCTTCTCCTGCCAGCTGCCAAGCAAGGCGGCATCGAGGCGCAGCTCGCCGCTGCCGCCGGTCAGTACGTTGCTGACCATGCGCAGTTGGGTGCGCTCATCCTCGGGAGCGAGCTCGATCATGCGCGCCAGATCCATGTGCAACCCCTCGAGACGCACTCCACCCTTGCCGTCGTCGAAGTTGCCGTCGAGATCGAACAGGGCCAGACGAGCGACCAGCTCGGGAGACTCCACGGCCAGATCACGCAGCACCAGCGAGGCCAATTTCTCCTCGCCCTCTTTATCGATCCCGGTCAGCCCCTCCAGGCGCAGCGAACGCAGCGTGAACGACCCGGAGCCGAGCTCTTCCAGTTCATCGAAAACGCCAGCCATGCCGGAGATCTCCAGCATGCCGATCGCCTCATGGGAGAGCGACTCGCCGCGCAGCTTGTCGATGGTCATGCGACCATGGCCGCTGCTGAGCGGCGTGTCGAAGAAGATCTCCTCGGCAAGCTCCGAGGCAAGCTCGATCACGATGCCGTCGATGGCAAGGCTACCCAGGCGCACCTGCTCGGGCGTCAGCGCATCATCATGCAGCGGAAACACCGCCTGCGACGGCTCACCGAGCACGATGCGCTCGACACTCATCAGGGTCAGTTCGGTGAGGCTGTCCTCGATACGCAGGCCTTCGAGCGTGACATCGGTGGGGGCGTCGTAGTCCCCACTGACGATATAACGGTCGATCAGCAGCCGCTCGCCCTCCTCGGCCTCGAACACGATATCCTCGGCGGTGAGCCGTGAACGCAGCATGGCGCTCGAGACATCGCCGATGGAAAGCGTTCCGCCTTCGCTGAACAGCGCGCGCAGGTCGGCTTCGAAGCGCTCTGCGTCCGCCATCGCGACACCATGGGCGCCGAAGAGCGCAACGAAGACAAGGGCCTGCTTCAGGCCGATCGATCGGGGTCGGTAAAGCTTCATCGATGCCACCTCCTGTGCACTGCATCGGTCGGATAGGAAGGTGGCAAGGCACGCCGCACCACATTCGCGTTTACATAGTGTAACCGCATTCATGCAGTGCAGCGCTCAAACATCGCCGCGGGCGTTTCAACGTCGCGGCGGAGGCATCAGGCCTCTCCCAGCGGCCCCAGGCTTGCCGCCGGGGCCTGCTTGCGCAGGCCCCGCGACAGGACATGCCCGATGGCACCGATCAGCGCCGCGCCACCCAAGGGCAGCACGATCCAAAGCCATAGGTGAAGGCGCGGTGCCAGATCGAACCAGGCGATATAGATGCCGGCAGTAGCCAGCTCGGCCAGCAGCGCGCCCATCAGCCCGCTGGCCAAGCCGAGAATGGCGAACTCGGCTCCCTGCACACGGGAAATCAGGCTCTGGCCGGCGCCGAACACCCGCAGCAGGCCGCTTTCGTGAGCCCGCGCCGGACGACTGGCCGTCAAGGAGGCGTAGAGCACGCTCACCCCGGCCAGCAGCACGAAGGCCAGCACCAGCTCCACCGCCCGGGTCACCTGGGCAACGACGTCACGCACCTGGGCCAGGATGGCGTCGATGTTGAGCAGCGACACTCCGGGGAAGCGCTGCACCAGTTGGCGCAGCGTCTCGCCCTGCCCCGCCTCCAGATGGAATGCGGTGATGAAGCTGTGGCCGAAGCGCTCCAGCACCCCGGGTGGGAAGATGACGAAGAAGTTGGGCCGGAAGCTGTCCCAGTCCAGGTTGCGCAGGCTCGCCACCTCACCGACGATCTCCTCGCCGCCGATGGTGAAGGTCAGGCGATCGCCCAGCGACAGGCCCAGGCGCTCGGCCAGCCCATCCTCCAGCGAGATCGGCACCACGCTCTGCGCCGGCTCGGCATCCACCTCGCCCAGCCAGCCGTTGGGTGAGGCCTCCGCAAGCGTATCGAACCACTGGCCGGCTACCATCCGGTTGCCCTCGGGCAGCTCGGCCTGCCAGGTGAGATTGAGTTCACGACGCAGCGAGCCGTCACCGCGGGACTCCACCGGCACGGCGTCACGGGCCGACTCACCGTTGATCTCGGTAAGCCGCCCACGCACCATCGGGTAGAGCGCGGTGCGGTCGTCGGCGTTGGCCTCAAGGGCCTCGATGAATGCCTCGCGCTCGGCGGGCTGGATGTTGATGGCGAAGTAGTTGGGTGCATCCTCGGGCAACTGGTCCTGCCAGGTGGTGAGCAGGTCGCCCCGCACCATGGCGATCATGGCCATGGCGAAGAAGGTCACCGAGAAGGCGAGCAGTTGCCCCAGGCTGGCGGAACGCCGCCGCGCCAGCTGGCGCCCGCCCAGGCGCAGGGCCTGGCTCAACTCCGCTCCCTTGCCGCCCCCCTGGGGCAGACGTGCGGCAACGCGCAGTACCAGGCCGAGCAACAGACCGCCCAGACTCCACAGCACCACCAGCATGACCAGCCCGCCGACCAGCAGCGAAGCCGCCAGGCCGAAGTCGCCGGAGTAGAGCCACAGCAGACCGCCGAACACCAGGCTGGCCACCAGCACCACCAGCCAGGCTGCGGCCGGCAGCGGGTCGAGCTCGCGGCGCAGCACCTTGAGCGCGCTGACCCGTTTCAAGCGCAGCAGCGTGGGGCCGGCAAAGCCGACCAGCACCGCCAGCGCCGTCAGCACACCGAGCCACAGCGGCAGCCAGCCCGGCGGCGGCAGAGTCAGCGGCAGGAAGGCCGTGAGCAGCGCCAGCAGCGCGGCCTGACCGACCAGGCCCAGCAGCGCCCCGAGCAGCGATGCCGCCAGCGCCAGCCACAGCAGCTGCAGGGCGAAGAGCCAGGTGAGATCGCGCTGAGTGGCCCCGAAGCAGCGCAGCAGCGCCGCGGTATCCAGATGCCGCTCCACATAGCGGCGCGTGGCCATGGCCACCGCCACCCCGGCCAGCAGCACCGCGGCAAGACCGGCCAGGCTCAGGTAGCGCTCGGCACGCTCCAGGGCGTTGCCGAGGCCCGGTCGGTCGCGGCGCACGTCGCGCACCTCGACGCCGTCACGACGCAGGCGCTCGAGCAGCGGCGCCAGTTGATCCAGCGCCTGGGGCAGGCCGGCGGCAAGCAGCTCGAATTCCACCCGCGCTCCCGGCTGCACCAGGTTGGTGGCCTCGAGGTCGTCGAGATGGACCATCAACCGCGGGTTGAAGTTGCCGAAGCCGGCGGACTGGTCCGGCTCGCGCTCGACCAGTCCGGTCAACGTCAGCTCGCCCTCGCCCACTTGAATGCGGTCGCCCAGCTCCGCCTCCAGCAGCAGCGCCAGGCGCGGCGCCACCCAGGCTTCCCCCGGAGCGGGGCCGTGGCCGACCGTCTCGAGACCCTCGCCGCGGTCGACGTAGACCTCGCCGTAGTGGGGGTAGATGCTGTCCACGGCCTTGAGACTGGCCGGCTGGAAGGCGTCGCCGAAGCTGACCATGGTCACCATGTCGACCTGGTCGCTCAGCGTCATGCCGGCCTCTTCCAGGGTCTGGCGCAGCTCCTGGCTGAAGGGGCGGCCCTGCTCGAGTACCAGATCGCCGCCCAGCAGCTGACCGGCCTGACGGGTCAAACCACGGTCGAGGCGGTCGAGAAAGAAGCCGATCATGGTCGAGGCGGCCACCGCCAGCGCCAGAGCGACGAACAGCGCACGCACGTCGCTGGCGCGCAGATCGCGCAGCAGGCCGCGGGCGGAGAGGCGCAGCAGGTTGGCGCCCTCGGCCTGGGTAGAGGCTCGGCTCATGCGCCCACCTCTTCATCGCGCAATAGTTCGATCAGCTGCCCCTCCTCCAGACGCAGGCTACGATCGCAGCGCGCCGCCAGCGCATGGTCGTGAGTCACCAGTACCAGGGTGGTGCCGGCTTCGCGGTTGAGCTGGAACAGCAGGTCGATGATGCGCGCCCCGGTGGCTTGATCCAGGTTGCCCGTGGGTTCGTCGGCGAACACCAGCTCGGCGCCGGTGACAAAGGCCCGGGCCAGCGCAACCCGCTGCTGTTCGCCGCCGGAAAGCTGCTTGGGCAGATGCTCCATGCGCTCACCCAGACCGACGCGGGTGAGCCAATCGCGGGCCCGGGCCCCGGCGTCGGGAAGCGGCGAGAGCTCCAATGGCAGCAGCACGTTCTCCAGCGCCGTCAAGGTCGGCAGCAGCTGGAAGTTCTGGAACACGAAGCCGACCCGGCCGGCACGCAGCCGGGCGCGGCCATCTTCATCGAGCTTGCCGAGCGTCTCGCCGAATAGTTCGAGCTCGCCGCCGCTCGGCTCGTCCAACCCCGCCAGCAGGCCAAGCAGGGTCGACTTGCCTGCGCCACTCTGGCCGAGGATCGCCACGCTCTCGCCGGGGAACACTTCGAGCTCCAGACCACTCAGAATGGTGAGCCGCCGTTCGCCACTCGTCACCTGCTTGCTCAGCTGACGAGCATGTAGAATCGGTTTGGCGTCACGCCCGGAAGCGGCGGCAAGCGAAACAGCATCTCGAGTCAAGGAGTCGGTCATGGTGAAAGTCTTTCCCTTTGGTCTGGTAGGCGTCTGGCTGGCGCGCTGGCGTTCCTGCGGCGCTGGCCTTGCCGGTAGCGCGCTGTTCGCCCTGGCACTGGTCACTGCTCCGGCCCTGGCAGCCGAGCGTCCGGTCCTGCTGGTAATAGGTGACAGCCTGAGCACAGCCTATGGCTTCGAGCAGGAGGCCGGCTGGGTCACCCTGCTCGAGGAGCGGCTCGACGGCAGCGCGCGGGTCGTCAATGCCAGCATCAGCGGAGAGACCAGCGGCGGCGGTGCCAGCCGGCTCCCCGAGCTACTCGGACAGCACGACCCGGACATCGTTCTGCTCGAGCTGGGCGGCAACGACGGTCTGCGCGGCCTGCCGCCGACCCAGATGGAGGCCAATCTGGCCGGCATGATCGAGGCCAGCCAGGCCGCCGGCGCCGAAGTGCTGCTGCTCGGCATCGACATTCCGCCCAACTACGGGCAGGCCTACCGCCGCGCCTTCACCGACGTCTTCAGCCGTCTGGCCGATACCTACGATACCCCACTGGTGCCTTTCCTGCTGGAAGGCGTGGCGCTGGAAGATGGCCTGATGCAGAGCGACGGCATCCACCCCACCGCCGAGGCCCAACCCATCATACTCGACAACGTCTGGCCCGCCCTCGAACCGATGCTGGAAAACAACGGCGTGCAGCTGGCCGAAGTGGCAGCGGAATGAGCGACTAGCCGGCGGTCCATTTGCGGACTATTCTTGGACCACCATCATGTTATCAGGAGTGCACTCATGCGCACCGAGACCATCAGCTACCTCAAGCAGAATGCGGCCACACTCGACGTGGAGGAGCCCTTGGTCATCACGCAAAAGGGCAAGCCTACCTACGTGGTGGAGTCCTACGCCGCCCACGAGCGCCGCGAGCAGGCTATTGCCTTGCTCAAGCTGCTGAGCCTGGGCGAGAAGAGCCGTGAGGAAGGCAAGACCATGAGCGCCGAGGAGTTCATGGCGCGGCTCGAGACCAGGCACGAGGCACGCCGTGGCGAATCATTATGACAACGCCGCTGCGAGTGGTCTTCGAAGCCACGGCAGAACTCAGCCTGGAAACCTGCGAGAACTTCCTGCTCGACAAACTCGAGCTCCCGTTGCCGCGTGTCGAGACAATTTCACGAAACCTCGTCACGACCTGTCTCGAACGGCTCTCGACCCATCCCCATACCTATCCTGTCTGCTGCCTGGCCCTGGAGCTGGGCATCGGCCACTACCGTGAGCTGCTGATCGACGGCTACCGGGTCATCTATCGCTTCTGGCCCGAGCAGGAGCAGGTGTCAGTCTATCTCTTCGCCCATCAGCGCCAGGACTTCAAGCAACTGCTGTTCGAATATCAGCTGCTCTCCTGAGCCGCTGCCCGCGGTGCCTTCTGCCATTGCTGTAACCCCAGGCCACCAAGGATCAGCACCAGCCCGACCAGAGTGGAGAGCAGGATCGGCTCGCCCACCACCAAATAGAGCAGCAGCAGAGAGACCGGCGGCGACAGGAAGATCAGGTTGGAGACCCGCGCCGTACGCGACACCCGATGCATGGCCAGCTGCCACAGCACGAAGGCGATGCCCATCTCGAACAGGCCGACGTAGACCCCGGCGCCCAGCGCCGCCCAGCCGTGCCAGGTGAAGCCGGGCCCCAGCAGCATCAGCAGCGTGAGCACCGGCAGGCCGACGCTGAAGTTCTGCCACTGGGCCACCAGCGGTGGGCGGGCGTCGCGCACGTTGAGCAGCCAGTAAAGCGCCCACAACAGCGTCGAGCCCAGCGCCAGCCCCACGCCCAGCGGATCGGCAAAGGCCACGTCGAGCACCTGCCCTCGCGTGGCGATCACCCACACCCCAGCATAGGCTATCAGCCCTGCCGCCACGTCGGTGCGGGTCAGCCGCTGGCCGAGGATGGGTACGGCGAGAAAGGCCATGGCCAACGCCCAGGTGTAGTTGAGCGCCATGGCCTCCTGGCCCGGCAGGCGGGCATAGGCACCGAACAGCACCAGATAGTAGGCCACCGGGTTCATCAACCCGGCCCAGGCGGCGGTGCGCCAGCCGCGGCGCAGGGCCTGGCCGAGCAGCCCCTGACGCATCACCAGCACGCCCATCAGCAACCACGACACTGCAGATGCCAGCCACATCAGCTCCAGCGGCGACATGTAGCCCAGCGCCACCTTGAAGGCGGTGGCCACCGTCGACCACAGCGCCACGGCGCCCAGGCCGAACAGAATCGCCTGGCGGTCCTGATTCGGCATTGCCGCACTGGCCATGGTTTTCATCTATCGATATGCCCCAGGTCCCGCCCGGGGTCGAGTCTGTCGCGTACCCGCTGCTTGAGCTGCTTGCTGTCGGGGAAGCCGCCGTCGCGCTTGCGCTCCCAAAGCGACTCGTCATCAAAGAAGATCTCGAAATAGCCCCCGTGGGAGGGCACAAGGGCGACCTCTTCCAGCTCCTCGCCAAAGGTGGAGAGCAGCTCCTGGGCCAGCCAGGCGCTGCGCAGCAGCCACTGACACTGGGTGCAGTAATGGATGCGGATGCGTGACATGCGGACCACCCTGTCGCAACAATGGAACCGGAATGATAGCAGCCGAGGAGCCGGAATGAGCGAGCGCGAGATCAGCCAGTCGCGACTGTACGAGTGGTTGACGGGCGATGAAGACAGCCGCATGTGCAAGGACATCGCCGACGAGGCCTGCGACGAGCAGCCACGCAATTTTTTCCTGCACCTGTTCGCCTCCTTGGGCAACAAGCTGGCAGACGAACTCTCCAGCGCCCGCCTGGTGCTACCCTGGCTGCTCGGCGTGATCGGCGCCCCGCTGTGGATGGTCGGGCTGCTGGTGCCGATCCGCGAAGCGGGGGCCCTGCTGCCGCAGCTGTTCGTCGCCGGCTTCATTCGTCTCAAGCCGCAGCGCAAGTGGGCCTGGGTCGTCGGCGGCTGCCTCCAGGCCTTGGCGGCGGTGACACTCGCGCTGCTCGCCCTGTTCGGCCAGGGCGGGCTCGGCGGCGCCCTGGTACTGATCACGCTGGTGGCACTTTCGCTGGCCCGCGGGCTCTCGTCCATCGCCACCAAGGACGTGCTGGGCAAGACCATCGCCAAGCAGCGCCGCGGCAACCTGCTGGGCTGGAGCGGCAGCGTGGCCGGGGCCGTCACCCTGGCTGCCGGCGGCGTGTTGATGCTGTTCGAAGATCGCCCCGGCGAACTGGCCCTGGCGGCACTGCTAGGCGTCGCCGCGCTGGGCTGGGCCGTCAATGCCCTGTGCGCGGCCCGCATCGCCGAGGTGCCGGGCGCCGTGGAGGGCGGCGAGAACGCCTGGAGCAGCATCAAACTGGGGCTGCATCTGATGCGTGAGGACCGCAACTTCCTGCACTTCAATATCTCACGTGCGCTGCTGCTGGCCAGCGCCCTGGCACTGCCCTATGTAGCGTTGCTCGGTCAGCAGCAGAGCGGCGCCGAGCTTGGCGGGCTGGGCCTGCTGATCGTGGTCTCGGGCCTCGCCGGCATGCTGGCAAGCCCGGTGTGGGGCAAGCGCTCCGACACCTCCAGTCGCAGCGTGCTGCGCGACACCGGCCTGGGCGCTGCGGCCTGCTGTCTGCTCGGCGCCGGCATCGCCTGGCTGCCGGGAGAGTGGACCACCCAGGTATGGCCCTATGCCCTGGTTTATGCTCTGCTTGTCGTCGTCCACGCCGGGGTGCGCCTGGGCCGCAAGACCTACCTGGTCGACATGGCAGGCCAGGACAAACGGGCACTCTACGTCGCGCTTTCCAATACCATCACCGGTGTGCTGATGCTTTTTGTCGGTGGCATGACGGGTGTGCTGGCCCAGTGGCTGGGTACCGACTGGCTGCTGGTGGTACTGGCCGTGATGGCGCTGGGAGCCGCCACCTCCGCTGCACGCCTGCCGGATGTCGAGTAAAGTTCAGTAGACGTTGTCAATCTGGCGCCGGCTGGCCATGGTGTAGCATAGTGACATTTGGTAATAGACACGATCGGTAACCGCCAAGCCCGAGACAGGAATGCCTGGAATGAAACGAACCCCATTGATCAGCCCCGAACTGCTCGAGCGAATCGTCGACGCCTCCGAGGACGGCATCGTGGTCGCCGAACAGGAAGGTGACGAGAACATTCTCATTTACGTCAACAAGGGCTTCGAGCGGCTCACCGGCTACAGCGCGGACGAGATCCTGTACCAGGACTGCCGCTTCCTGCAGAACGACGACCGCGACCAGCCGGCGCTGGACAACATCCGCAAAGCGCTGGCCGAGGGCCGGCCGTGCCGGGAGGTGCTGCGCAACTACCGCAAGGACGGCACCCTGTTCTGGAACGAGCTGTCGATCACCCCCGTCTACGATGCCGACGACAACCTGACCTACTACATCGGTGTACAGAAGGACGTCACGGAGCGCGTCGAGGCGCAGCGGGAGTTGGAACGAATCAAGGCCGAGCACGGCCTCTCGTAACCTGCAGGCGCAAAGAAAAAAATCGCGATTAAGCTTGCTCTCGGCTCCTTCCGGATATATATAGCCGTCAGGTGCCGATCTTTGGCACCGATGGCGCTTCAGGTCCGTCGCTTCGGACGCGAAGCGGATGTGCGATACGTCGATCGCAGCGCGGTCGACACTGGGCCATGGGAGGACTTCGCATGAGCCATGAACCCCTTGTCAACGACACTCACGACGACGACGACTTCCTCGAAGCGGTGAACGACGACGACTATGTGCGTCCTCGCGCCTCCAGCCGTGCCGATACCCTGCGTGCCCGACGCCGCGTCGAGGCCCTGTTGGAAGAGCGCCGCCTCAAGCGCGTCATCGAAGACGACTGGATGCTGCTCGACGAGGAAGAAGAAGAGTAGACACCCCCATCGCAGCGACACTGGCCTTTGCCCTGCCCGACCACTATCATCGTGGCCACTGAACCCCTCAACTCCAGTGGAATTCCATGGCGCAATACGTCTTCACCATGAATCGGGTGGGCAAGGTCGTTCCGCCCAAGAAGCAGATCCTCAAGGACATCTCCCTATCCTTCTTCCCGGGCGCCAAGATCGGCGTGCTGGGCCTGAACGGTGCCGGCAAATCGACCCTGCTGCGCATCATGGCCGGAGTAGACAAGGAGCATGAAGGCGAAGCGCGCCCCATGCCCGGCATCAACATCGGCTATCTGCCCCAGGAGCCCCAGCTCGACGACGACAAGAGCGTGCGCGAGACCGTGGAGGAGGCGCTGGGCGAGATCAAGGAGGCGCAGACCAAGCTGGACGCCGTTTACGCCGCCTACGCCGAGCCGGATGCCGACTTCGATGCCCTGGCCGCCGAGCAGGCGCGCCTGGAGAACATCATCGAGGCCGCCGACGCGCACAACCTCGAGCGCAAGCTGGAAGTCGCCGCCGAGGCGCTGCGCCTGCCGCCCTGGGACGCCCGTGTCGGCCACCTCTCTGGTGGTGAGCGCCGTCGCGTGGCCCTGTGCCGGTTGCTACTCTCCAGCCCCGACATGCTGCTGCTCGACGAGCCCACCAACCACCTGGACGCCGAATCGGTCGCCTGGCTCGAGCGCTTCCTGCACGATTACCCCGGTACCGTGGTAGCCATCACCCACGACCGCTACTTCCTCGACAACGTGGCCGGCTGGATTCTCGAGCTCGACCGCGGCCACGGCATCCCCTTCGAGGGCAACTACTCCCAGTGGCTGGAATCGAAGGAGAAGCGACTGGAGCAGGAGGCCAAGCAGGAAGCCTCACGCCAGAAGGCGATCAAGCACGAGCTGGAGTGGGTGCGCAGCAACGCCAAGGGGCGTCAGGCCAAGAGCAAGGCGCGCCTCAACCGCTTCGAGGAGATGCAGTCGGGCGACTTCCAGAAGCGCAACGAGACCAATGAGATCTACATTCCGCCCGGCCCGCGCCTGGGCGACAAGGTGATCGAGTTCCACGGCGTGTCCAAGCGCTTCGAGGACAAGCTGCTCTACGAGGATCTCACCTTCACCGTACCCAAGGGGGCCATCGTCGGCATCATCGGCGGCAACGGCGCCGGCAAATCGACCCTGTTCAAGCTGATTACCGGCAAGGAGCAGCCCGATAGCGGCGAGGTGGTGATCGGCGAGACCGTCGACATCGCCTACGTGGAACAGCTGCGCGACGCCCTCGAAGACAAGCAGACGGTGTGGGAAGCGGTCTCCGACGGCCAGGACATCCTCAACATCAATGGCTACGAGGTCTCCTCACGCGCCTATGTTGGCCGCTTCAACTTCAAGGGCAACGACCAGCAGAAGTTCCTGAAGGACCTCTCCGGCGGTGAACGCGGCCGTCTGCAGCTGGCCCAGACCCTGAAGCAGGGCGCCAACGTACTGCTGCTCGACGAACCGTCCAACGATCTCGACATCGAGACCCTGCGCGCACTGGAAGAGGCGCTGCTCGCCTTCCCCGGCTGCGCTCTGGTGATCTCCCACGATCGCTGGTTCCTCGACCGCATCGCCACCCACATTCTGGCGTTCGAGGGCGACTCCCACGTGGAGTTCTTCGAGGGCAACTACACCGACTACGAAGCGGATCACCGCAAGCGGGTCGGTAACGACACCCCGCACAGGATGAAGTACAAGCGCATCGACGCCTGATCTCGCCGGATGCCACAAACGCAACGAGGCCCCGCCATGCGGGGCCTCGTTGCGTTTGCCAAGATGGCAAGGCTACGGTTTTCGCCCGGTGATCAGCGAGACGATGAACAACACGATGAACAGGAAGAACAGGATCTGAGCGATGGTCGTCGCCGCACCGGCGATGCCGGTGAAACCCAGCACCCCCGCAATGATGGCGATGATCAGAAACAGCATGGCATTGCCGAGCATATGGACCTCCTTGACTCGTTTAGCGCCAATTTCCTTCGGCGCAGTTTCCCTATCAGGTGCCTTTAAGCCTTGCGTGAACTCACCGAAGCGTCAAGTTACCACCGGTGACGCCTTGTTATGGTTCTGCTACATCACCGTACGAAACTGCCGCTTGTCGGCTCGTGCCTGCCGGGCTCAGTAGAGCTCCGGCTCGCCCTCCGGGCGCGTCTTGAAACGCCGATGCAGCCACATGTACTGCTCCGGGTGCTTGCCGATCGCCCGCTCGATGAAGGCGTTGACCTGCCTGGCATCACGCACTTCATCGCCACTGGGGAAATCCTCCAGCGCCGGGTGGCACTCGATGGTATAGGTGCGATCATCCGGGTTGCGGTGAAACATTAGCGGCACCACCGGCGCTCCGGTCATTCGCGCGATCTTGGCGGTCAGGCGAATGGTTGCCGCTTCGATGCCGAAAAGCGGAGCGAACACGCTGACGTCGCGGCCGAAATCCTGGTCCGGCGAATACCACACGATGTGCCCGGCCTTGATGCGCCGTACTACCCCGCGCAGGTCATGGCGATCGATGGCTTCGCCGAAGATGCGACTGCGCGCGCGGGTCATGAAACGATCGAACAGCGGGTTGTTGTGCGGCCGGTAGACCACGTCGGAAGGGAAGTAGAGCGAGTGCAGCGCACCGCCCAGGTCCAGCGTCGAGAAGTGGATGCCCACCACCAGCACGCCCTTGCCCTTGGCGTAGGCCGCATCCAGATGATGGCGGCCCTTGTAGGTCACACGATGGCGCAGATGCTTGGGGTCGCGACACCAGCCCGTTGCAGTCTCGAGAATGCCGATGCCATTGGCCTCGAAGGTCTCACGCACCAGCTTGGCACGCTCGGCATCGCCAAGCTCGGGGAAACAGAGCTTCAGGTTGGTGTCGACGATATGGCGACGGCGCGGCACTGCGGCCCAGGCCAATAGACCGAGCGCCCTGCCGATGGCGAGCTTGAGCCGCCATGGCAGCCAGGCCCCCACCCGCATGGCACCGATGGCCAGCCATGCAGGCCAGAAGCGGGGATGGGCGTAGGAGTCGGGCCAGTTGCGTTTGGACATGCAGGATTCCGTTCAGTCGAGCCGCGAATAGCGCCGGGGAACTCGCGGCAGAATACCGGTCAACAGCGTATAGCTGATGGTATCGCAATAGCGAGCCACCTCATCGACGCCGAGCACCGCACCATGACGGGAGCGCCCCCACAGTACCACCTCGGTGCCGATGTCGGCCTCGGGGATGTCGGTCACGTCCACCGTCAGCATGTCCATCGACACCTTGCCGGCAATCGTCGTGCGCTGTCCGGCCACCAGCACCGGCGTACCGTCGACCGCATGCCGATCGTAACCGTCGCCATAGCCGCAGGCCACCACCGCGATGCGTGATGGTCGCGGCGCCCGCCATCGCCCGGCGTAGCCCACCGGCTCCCCCACTGCCAGGTCGCGCACGGCAATGATCTCGGAGCGCAGCGTCATCACCGGCTGCAGCTGGCGGCTGGCCTCGCTGGGTCGTTCCAGCGGATCGCTGCCGTACAGCATGACCCCGGGACGAACCCAACTGCCATGGGACTGCGGCCAGGCCAGGGTGGCCGGGGAGTTGGCCAGACACAGCGGTGCCTCCAGGCGCTGCGCCAGGTCTCGCATGCGTTCCAGTTGGGTCTCGAAGTAGCCGGCATCGATGGCGTCGGCGGTGGCGAAATGGCTCATCAGCTGCAGGCCGGTGGCGCACTCGGGGGCTGCCGCCAGGCGCTGCCACACCGACTCCACCTGCCCGGGGGCAAAGCCCAACCGGTGCATGCCGGAGTCGACCTTGACCCAGACCGGGATCGGCCGGGCCGGACGATGCTCCAGCAAGGTCTGGAGCTGCCATTCGCTGTGCACCGCCATCCACAGGCCGAGCGCCTCGACGCGGGCCAGCTCCGCCGCCTCGAAAATACCTTCGAGCAGCACGATGGGCGACTCGATGCCACCCAGGCGCAAGGCCTCGGCCTCCTCTAGGCAGGCCACGGCAAAGGCGGGCGGACGCTTGCCTTCGGGCAGCGACTCGAGCGCGCGGGCACATGCCACGGCGCCATGGCCGTAGGCATCGGCCTTGATCACCGCCAGAGCCCGGCTCTCACCGGCCAGTTCACGAGCCAGGGCATAATTGTGACGCAGGGCGTCAAGATCGATGTCTGCGACCAGGGGCCTGGCCATGGCAACCTCCGCTGATAGGGAACAGCGCAGTATTATCTTTCATAACTCAAGCCGCTTCACGAAAGAAACCACCGATTACTCGGTGGTTCTCGGTGATTATCTACGTTTTTTGGCGGCAATTTCGAGATTTTTCACGAAGGCGCCTGAGGCCGCTCACCGATGTTCATGACCGGATTGTCGTTGGCCTCATCCGGCAGCTCCAGCGAGACGCGCTCCTCCTCGGACAGCCAGGCGTTGACTGCCTGGATAGAATCCGCCCCGAGGATGCCTGCCTGCAGCTGCAGTTGGAGCAGCCCCAGCACATAGTCGTAGCGCGCCTCGGCGTGCTCGGCGATGGCGTTGAACAGGTTCTGCTCGGCGTTGAGCACGTCGACGATGTTGCGCGTACCCACCTCGTAGCCCGAACGCGTCGCTTCCAGAGCGCTCTGATTGGAGATGATCGCCTGCCGGCGCGCCTCGACGGTCTCGACGTCGTTGTTCACCCGGGTGAACAGGGAGCGGACCTGCTGGATGGTGTCGCGTCGCTGCGCCTCGAAGTCGTACTGCGTGGCCTCGAGCAGGAAGCCGCTCTGACGAATCTGCGCCTGGGTCGAACCGCCGGTGTAGAGCGGCAGGCTGGCACGCAGCCCGACCTGGCTCTCCGACTGATGCGCCGTACCGCTGCGGTCGGTATCCGCCCAACCGTAGTTGGCGAATGCCGACACCACCGGACGCTGGCCGGCACGGGAGACCTCGAGAGTGCTTCTGGCCACCTCGATACCCGCTTCGGCCATCAACACCATGGGGCTGTTGGCCATGGCCAGCGCCACCCACTCCTCGCGGTCGGCCGGCTGTGGCGAGGCAATGGGCACCTCTTCGTCGAGGGCATCGATGCTGTCATAGCGGTGGCCGGTCAGCCGCTCCAGCGCCTCGAAGCTGACCTGCATGGCCCCTTCCGCGGCGATGCGCTGAGCCCGCGCCAGGTCAAAGCGAGCCTGGGCCTCATGCACGTCGGTAATGGCGATCAAGCCGACTTCGAAGCGCTCCCGAGCCTGCTCGAGCTGGCGGCTGATGGCGGTTTCCTGAGCGCGGCGGGCGCTGAGGATATCGTGCGCTCGCAGTATCTCGAAGTAGGCGTTGGCCACGTTGTAGAGCAGCTGCTGCTGGGTCGCTTCCAGCCCCAGAGCGTCACGATCGATCTCTCTCTCGGCACGCTGCAGTTGGGCACGGCGGGTCGGGTCGTAGAGCGCCTGCTCGGCATCGAGGCTGATCCCTACACTGTTCACCGTATCGTCCTGGTCGAAGGCGGCAGCACCGGCCCCCAGCTCCTCGGCGCCCTCCTGTACCCTGCCGGCCGCCCCTTGTGCGGGGCTCGAATAGGTACGTGTGTGACTGACGCTGCCGCCGAGGCCGATCTGCGGTAGCAAGGTGCCGCGCTGTACGTCCCGCGCCGCCTCGGTGGCCTGAAAACCGGAGCGGGTCGAAGCCAGCTCGGCATCGTTGGCCAGCGCATCCTGGGCAATGGTCCACAGATCGGCAGCATGCACGTTGCCTGCCATGGCGAGACCGACGATTGCCGCAAGACCACGGCGCTGAAATCGCCTAGTGAATGGTGAGCGATGCATTGATCGTTTCCTTGTTCATCCCTGCATGATGAGGGTGCTAATGATAGCGCATCAGCATGCAGAAAATATGCAGCCGACCCGAAGGTCGGCTGTTTCTGCTCTATCTGCCGTTACTCGTTGAAGATGTTGTCCATCGAGAGGCCCTGCTTCTCGAGTACGCGACGCAGCTTCTTGAGCGCTTCGACCTGGATCTGGCGTACCCGCTCGCGGGTCAGGCCGATTTCGTCGCCGACCTCCTCCAGGGTCGCCGCCTCGTGGCCTCGCAGGCCGAAACGGCGGATGACCACTTCCATCTGCTTCTCGGTCAGCTCTGCAAGCCACTCATCGACATGTTGCTTGACGTCGATGTCGACCAGCGAAGACTCGGGACCCTGCTCGTTGTCGTCGGCCAGAGTCTCGATCAGCGGCTTGTCGCTCTCGCCGCCCATGGGGTAGTCCACCGAGGAGACACGCTCGTTGAGCCCCATCATCTTTTTCACCGACTCGACCGGCTTGTCGAGATAGTCGGCGATCTCCTCCGGTGTGGCTTCGTGATCCAGCTTCTGGGTCAGCTCACGGGCCGCACGCAGGTAGATATTGAGTTCCTTGACGACGTGGATCGGCAGACGAATGGTGCGGGTCTGATTCATCAGCGCCCGCTCGATGGTCTGGCGAATCCACCAGGTAGCGTAGGTGGAGAAGCGGAAGCCGCGCTCGGGATCGAACTTCTCCACCGCCCGAATCAGCCCGAGGTTGCCCTCCTCGATCAGGTCGAGCAGCGTCAGGCCGCGATTGAGATAGCGGCGGGCAATCTTGACCACCAGCCGCAGGTTGGACTCGATCATTCTCGCCCGCCCCGCCGGGTCGCCCTTCTGGGCCAGGCGGCCGTAATAGACCTCCTCCTCCGGTGTCAGCAGGGGCGAGAAGCCGATCTCGTTGAGATAGATCTGGGTGGCGTCGAGACTATGGTGATAGTGCTTGTCTTCGCGACTCAGCGCCTTCTCGAAGGCGGTATCCTCGTCGCTGTCGCTAGCCGAGCTGTCCGACTCCGTACTGAGCTCTTCATCAGACTCGGTGACGTCGTCGAGATCAACATCCTGAAGGTCCCGTTCAAGCATGCTCATCGGTTGCTACCCCGTGGTTTCGTCCTGAAATGTCGTTATCTCTTGCATGATCCGCATGCAGAGCTCTTTTGTTATTGACTCCTCATGGCACCGGTGGGTACCTATGACCACCTTGCCACCCCAGCGACAGCCACTACCAACTGACTACTGACTCGACTATCGCTGCGGCAGGTACTTAAGAGGGTCCTGAGGCTGGCCATCCTTGCGCACCTCGAAATGCAGCCTGACGTTTTCAGCATCGCTGTCGCCCATGGTGGCGATGACCTGACCGGCCTCGACCACATCGTTCTCCGTCACTCGGAGGCTGTCGTTGTGGGCGTAGGCGCTCAGGTACTGGTCGTTATGCTTGAGCAGGATGAGGTTACCGTAGCCCCGCACCCCGCTGCCGGCATAGACCACGATACCGGGACCGGCTGCTCTGACAGGTTGCCCCTTTTGTCCGGCAATATCAATGCCGGCCGTTATGCTTCCACCTTCACCGAAACGACCGACCAGCTCACCGTCCGCAGGCCACTGCCAGGGCACCTCATCTACCGGTGTATAGGTACGACCAGCACTTGCGGGCTGACGTTCCGGCTCACCCGCCACTTGCGTGCCGGCATCCGGTTCGGGCTGTGCCGCCGGCTGGGGTTCGGGCTGGGGTTCCGGCTGCTGCTGGGGTTCCGGTTGCTGCTGGGGTTCCGGTTGCTGTTGCGCGGCAACGGCCGCTTCGGCATCCACGCGGGCTTCGGCCGTGCGCTCCGGCTCCGCGGTGGGAGCCGGCTCGGCGACCCGCTCCGCACTGGCCAGCGCCGTCTCGCTGGGGGCGCTCGTCTCACCGTCGAGAGGTTCGACGGTGAGGCGCCGGTTACGCTCGATGCGCTCTTCGTCAGGCATCAGCCAATCGCTGTCGCCGGCCTGGGCGGTGGTGCCGCCGCCCAGTGCGGTAGCCGTTGCCACCTGGGAGTCGCCCAGCTCACGCGAGGGCTCCTGGCGCGCCGGCGCGCCGGCGCCATCGCTCAGGCGCAGCTGTTGGCCGGGCTGGATGCGATATGGCGGCCCGATCTGGTTGAGTCGCGCCAGGTCGCGATAATCCATGTCATGCCGCCAGGCGATGCCGTACAGGGTATCGCCCTGCTCGACCGTGTAATGGCTTGCCGGAGCACGCTCGCGACTCACCGAGAGATCGCGAACCTGAGGAGTGCCATAATCCTGCTGTGCGGCACAGCCGGCCACGGCCAGAGCGATGGCCGAGACGAGAAAAACCTTACGCATTGGAGCCCTCCTTGTCAGGCGAATTGTGAGAGCCGTTTGCCGCCCGGCCGGGCGCGCTGCCGCCCGAGCCGCGAGCCACCCCGAGCACCAGTGCCGCCCCGAACAACATGGCAATCACCACGGGCAGCATCAGGCCGGATTCTCCGGTCAAAATGGCGTAATCGCCCGGTGTCAGATAGCGGTAGTCGAGCGGAATCATCTGCCCCTCGGGACCGAGCTGATAGCGAACCAGCTCGCGCCAGGGCCAGAGCACGGGCAGCGAGCCGACGATGAAACCGATCAACAGCTGCAGTGTGGCCGTATGATAGCGGCGAAGCAGCCAGGAGAGCAGCCGTGAAAAGCCGAACAGGCCGATCAGGCAGCCTACCGCGAAAGTCGAGAGCAGTGCCAGATCGAAGCTGCGTATGCCCTGCATCACGGTGCCGTAGAGCCCCATGGTCAACAGCAGGAAGCTGCCTGAGACGCCGGGCAGCAGCAGTGCGCTGATGGCGATGGCACCGCCCACGATCAACACCAGCGAGGGAACGCCCAGTTGGGTGACCAGCGGCATCAGCGACGGCAGCCCATGCGCCAGCAGCAGACCGACGATCAACGGCACGAGATGCCACAGCTTCCAATCGGCAGGATGCCGGCTGACCACGATGGCGGACGCCGCCACCAGGCCGAAGAAGAAGCCGTTGAGCAGCAGCGGATGATCGTCCATGAGCCACACCACCAGGTGCGCCACGCTGACCAGACTGACGCCGATGCCCAGCAGCAGCGGCAAGGCGAAGGCCAGGTTGAGATGATGATAGAGCCCGGCCAGCCCGCCGCGACGCCATGCCGGGTAGGCGCTGGGGCCGAACTGCTTGATGGTGTGGATGAGTTCCTCGTAGATGCCGGTGACGAAGGCAATGGTGCCGCCGGAAACCCCGGGCACGGCATCGGCCGCTCCCATGCCGGCCCCCTTGAGGAAGACACTGAGATGTCGCTTCAACGAATCACTCCTTGCAGCAACGGCACGAAGCGAACGCGCTCGAGCCGCTGTACTTCTGTTTGATGGCCCACGCGGCGTACCCGAGTCAGCCACTGGTCGCCGCCCGGATCGGCCAAGGGCAGTATTATCACGCCGCCTTCGGCGAGCTGGTCGATCAGCACCTGAGGCAGCTCATGGGCGCAGGCGGTGAGCAATACCACGTCGAACGGCGCCGCCTCCTGCCAGCCGTGGCCGCCATCCGCCAGACGCAGGCGAACGTTGTGCGCCCGCAGCAGGCGCAGCCGCTTCGCTGCCCGGTGATGCAAGGCATTGATCCGCTCCACCGACCAGAGTTCCGGCACCAGACGCGAGAGAATCAACGTTTGATAACCGGAACCGGTGCCGATCTCCAGCACGCGCTGGGGCGCCTCCTGCATCACCAGCTCGGTCATGCGCGCGACCATCCATGGCTGCGACAGGGTCTGGCCGTGGCCGATGGGCAGCGAGGTATCCTCATAGGCACGATGGGCCAAGGCCTCGTCGAGGAAGAGGTGGCGTGGCTCTTCGGCCATCACCCGCAGCACCCGCTCATCGACGATGCCCTGTGCGGCCAGACGTGCCGCCATGCGGTCTCGGGTACGCTGCGACGTCATGCCGACGCCGCGCAGCAGTTCCGGCAATCGTTCAGGTGAATGCATCCAACCAGCCTTGCACATCGTCGAGCGCTGCATGCCGGGTGAGATCGGTCTGCAGCGGTGTTATCGATACGTATCCCGCCTCGATGGCGGCAAAATCGGTGTCATCGCCATCATCGGCGCTCTGCCCCACGGCCGCAATCCAGTAGCGTAAACGGCCCCGGGGATCACGCACCTCCATTGGCCGCTCCGCCGGCCCACGATAGCCCATGCGGGTCACTCGGAAGCCCTGGATCTCTTCCCAGGGCAGGTCCGGCACGTTGACGTTGAGCAGGCTGCGGGGCGGCAGCGAAAGCTGATCGGCGGCACCGACCAGGGTTGCCGCCACCCGACCGGCGGTGTCGAAGTGGCGCGAGCCCACCAGCGACATGGCAATGGCCGGCATGCCAAGGTTACGCCCCTCCATGGCCGCGGCCACGGTGCCCGAATAGAGTACGTCGTCACCCAGGTTGCCGCCGTGGTTGATGCCGGATATCACCAGATCGGGGCGCTCGTCCCAGATGCCGTTCACGCCCAGGTAGACGCAGTCGGCGGGCGTGCCGTCGACACAGTGAAAGCCGTTGTCCAGCGCCGTCAAGGCCAGGGGACGATTGAGGGTCAACGAGTTGCTGGCGCCACTGCGGTCGCGGTCGGGGGCCACCACGCGCAGCCGGGCATGGAGCTCCAGGGCGTCGTAGAGGGCACGCAGGCCCGGCGCATGCACACCGTCGTCGTTGGATAGCAGCAGTCTGCGCATTCGATAAAGCCTCCAGGTTCAGCCGGGCTCATGCCCAGGCGCCGTGCGTTCGGCGAAAGAGGTCAAGGTGGGATGGTCGAGCAGTTCGCGCAGCACCGCCGTGGCAAAGCCACCGCGCGGCAGATGAAAGTCGAGCCGCGCCACGTCCGCCGACACCTCGAGTCGAGGCTGGTCCAGGCGCATGCGCAGGGCGCGGCGCGCCACGCGCACGCCGGCACGCTCCAGCCCCTGGCACAGGGTGGCATGGCGCTCGCTCAGAGCCTGCTCGTAGCGCACCGCCTCGCCCTCGGCGAGGGAATTGCCCACTCCCCACAGCACCCCGCTAGGGTGCAGGTCGAGCCGCTCGGCGCGCTCTGCCAGTTCGCCGTCGAGGGCTTCCACGACGAACTGGCTGGCGCTGCCGTCGAGTATCGCCACGTCGCCCGTCAGCAGCCGCTGCCAGCTGCCGTCGTCCAGACGCATGGCGAGCTGCTCGTTGAACAGGTAGCTGCGCGCGGCGGAGAGCAGCATGCCCTCCTTGTCGTCGCGCTTGCGCCAGCCGCGGGCCAGTAGCGCCCGGGCACGCGCCAGGTTGCGTCCCTCGGGTCCGAAGCGCTGCGGGCCGAACAGGTTGGGTACGCCATGATGACAGAGCCAGGCCCAGCGCGCCTCGAGCTGCGCATTCACCGCCGCCCCGGTGATGCGCAGCGTAAAGCGATTGGCCCGGTGCACCCCACGCTTGAGCTTGCGCGGATGGCGCGCCTGCTCGAGCACTCTCACGCCACAGGCCGCCAGCCGCACGACCAGATCGTCCGGCGCCGGCTGCCCCGGCAGCTGCACGGAGAGCCACTGCCGGGTCACGGCAATTCTGTCCTTCATGCCGGAGTAGCCCACCGCCCGCGGCGACACCTGGCAGGCCCGCGCCAGATGCCGCACCGCATCCAGCGTGGTGAGGCCGCGCTTCTCGATCCACAGCCAGAGGTGTTCGCCGTGCCCCTCGGGGGCAAAGCCGAGCACCTCCTCGACCACGAAGTCCTCCGGCGCGGCGCGGTAGTCGCCGGCCTGCGGCGGGCCGAATTCGGCGTCGGTGGTGCGGGGCCAGTCGCCCTGCCGTCGCGTCTCAGACACTCGTCGCTCCCTCGCGGGTCAGCAGCACCACGGCCTCGGCGGCAATGCCTTCACCGCGACCGGTGAAGCCCAAGCGCTCGCTGGTGGTGGCCTTGACGTTCACCGCATCCAGGGCGAGCTCGAGATCCTCGGCGACATGCGTGCACATGGCGGCGATATGTGGCGCCAGCTTGGGCGCCTGGGCGATCACCGTGGCATCCACGTTGCCGACCCGGTAGCCGGCCTCGCGCACCAGGCCATATACGTGGCGCAGCAGGGCACGGCTGTCGGCGCCGGCCCAGGCCGCATCGGTATCGGGAAAATGACGGCCGATGTCGCCCAGCGCACAGGCCCCCAGCAGCGCATCGCTGATGGCGTGCAGCAGCACATCGCCATCGGAATAAGCGACGAAGCCGTGATCGAAAGGAATGGCGACGCCACCGATCATGAGATGGTCGCCTTCGCCGAAGCGGTGGACGTCGAAGCCATGGCCGATCCGTAGCATTCAGTCAGTCTCCTTTGAAGCATGATTGGCATGCCCAGCGCACCCCTGCCCGGCGTGGAGCGCGCGCCCTTCCCGCTGGGCGGCCAGCACATGGGCGGCCAGGGCCAGATCCTCCGGATGGGTGATCTTGAGGTTGTCGCGCCGGCCGGGCACCAGCCGCGGCGAGAGCCCCAGCGCCTCCACCGCCGAGGCCTCGTCGGTGACCCCGACGTCGCCGGCCGCGGCCTGCTCCAGCGCCCGACGCAGCAGGCCGTAGCGGAAGCCCTGGGGGGTCTGGGCCTGCCACAGGCCGTCTCTGGGCTCGGTGCTGGCGATGCGGCCCTGGCCGTCATCGCGCTTGATGGTGTCGGCCACCGGCGTGGCGAGCAGCGCCCCCACGGGGTCTTCACGCAGCGCGCTCAGCAATGTCATGAGATCGGCCACGGTGACGCAGGGTCGCGCCACGTCGTGCACCAGCACCAGATCGTCGTCGCCGGCCTCGTCGGCCAGCGCTGCCAGGGCCTGGCGCACCGAGTCGGCCCGCTCGGCCCCACCGGGGCTGCGCCGCCATTGGGCAAAGGGCACCCAGGCCGGATCGAAGCGGTCGTCGTCGGGGTCGAGGCACAGGCACAGCTGCGCCTGTGGAAAGGCCTGGTGCAGTCGCTCCAGCGTATGCGCCAGCACCGGACGCCCTTCCAGGGGCAGGTACTGCTTGGGCCGATCGGCGCCCATGCGCCGCCCGCGACCCGCGGCGGGAACCACAAGCCAGAGCCGCCCGGATGCACCGTCCTCACTCACCGGTCGCTCCCGCCCGTGGGCTGCCCGCCGTCGGCTCCGGGTTGCCGACAGGACCGACGCTCGCCTCGATCACCACGCCAGGTACCCAGTAGAACTGCTCGTCGGTACGCACCATGCCGATGTCGCTGCGGGCCCGCTCCTCGATGGCATCAAGGCCGGTCTGGAGATCGATGACCTCGGCGGCGAGGCGCTGGTTGCGGTCGCGCAGCGGCTTGTTGTCGGCGTCGAACATGGCCACGCGCTCGCGAATCTCGCGCAATTCATGAATACCGCCGTCACCGAGCCACAGGCGATACTGCAGCAACGCCAGCAACAGCAGCAAAGCGATGGCGAGCCACTTGAGCATCGGTAGTTGACCTCATGGTTCTGAATGGCCGGCATTATGCCACCAACGACCGCCCGGCTCACGCCCTGAAAAGCTCACTCCTTGAAGGGCAGTGCCTCAACGGCGGCACGACAGTAGGCCTCGACGTGTCGACGCTCCTCGTCGCAGAAGCGCGCCACGGCGGCACGCAGCCCGGGGTCGGCGAGATGATGCAGCGAACGCAGCCGCCTGGGAGCGAACCCCCTCACCAGCTTGTGCTCGCCCTGAGTACCGGGGTCGAAGCAGGTCAGTCCGTTGGCCAGGCAGTGTTCGATACCCTGGTAATAGCACGCCTCGAAGTGCAGACAGTCGGCCAGCACCTCGCTGCCCCAATAGCGGCCGTATAGCGTGCGACTACCCTGCAGGCAGAGCGCAGCAGCCACCGGTTGCTCGTCGAGACGCGCCTGAATGAGCAGCAGAGCCTCTGGCATGGTACGCCGCAGCCGGCGGAAGAAATCGAGATTGAGATAGCCGTGGCGACCGCGTTCGAGATAGGTGATCTCGTAACAGCGGAAGAAGTGCTCGAGCTCGCACTCGCCGATCGCCTCGCCGCTGAGTCGATGCAGGCTGAGTCCCTGCTCGCTGACGCGGCGTCGTTCGCGACGAATCGTCTTGCGCCGCTTCGCCGTCATGGCCGCCAGATAGCCTTCGAAGTCGCCGTAGCTCTGGTCGCGCCACTGGAACTGCACTCCGTGGCGCACCAGCAGCTCGGGCCTGGCCTCGAGCCAGGCGTCGACCTCCTCGTCGACGGCAAACAGCAGATGCCAGCTCGACAGCCCGCCCTCCTCCCAGACTCCGGCCACTAGGTCCCGCGCCGCGAGCGGGTCGACATCGGCCGCCAAGGCCAGCCGCGGCCCCGGCACAGGAGAAAAGGGAATCGCCGTGAGTCCCTTGGGATAGTAGCGCCCGCCGGCACGCTCCCAGGCATCGGCCCAGCTCCAGTCGAACACGTACTCACCGTAGGAGTGGAACTTGCGATAGTGGGGCATCACGCCCACCAGAGACTCGCCGCGCCACAGCGTGAGGTGATCCGGCACCCAGCCAGTGGAGCGGCTGGCCGCACCGCTCGCTTCCAACGCGTAAAGAAACTCATGGCGCAGAAAGGGGTGATCGTCGCCGATCAGTGCATTCCATTGCGTCGCTGCCACCGCCTCGATGGCGGACAGTTGCTTGAGGATCAGCTCGGACATGGGGTTCCTGCCAGGGGAAGTGGCCGATGCGCCGGCTGACAACGGGCCGACGCCCGCCTACATTGTGCGCAGACCCTTCGACCTTTTCCATCGCTGTAATAAAACTACATACTTTTGGCCAAGCACCTTCAATTCTGCCAAGCGATAGGCGACAATTGTGTAAATTTACATTCCTCTAACGACGCGAGGTGCTTCCATGGCTCGCCCCACCGCATTGAATTCCACCGTCGAGCAGGTGACCGAGCGCATTCGCGAGCGTTCACGCGGGCGCCGCAAGCTCTATGAAGCGCACATGGCCGCACAGCACCAGCAGGGCGTGCACCGCGGCGAGCTCTCCTGCGGCAACCTGGCTCACGGCTTCGCCGGCTGCGACCATGCCGGCGACAAGGACCGGCTCAAGTTGACCAATAGCGCCAACCTGGCCATCGTTTCGTCATATAACGACATGCTCTCGGCCCACCGGCCCTTCGAGGACTACCCCGAGATCATCAAGCAGGCCGCCCGCGGCATGGGCAGCACCGCCCAGTTCGCCGGCGGCGTACCGGCGATGTGTGACGGGGTCACCCAGGGCATGCCGGGCATGGAGCTGTCGCTGTTCTCCCGCGACGTGATTGCCATGGCCACTGCCGTGGCACTCTCTCACAACATGTTCGATGCCGCCCTCTACCTGGGCATCTGCGACAAGATCGTGCCGGGGCTGTTCATCGGCGCGGCGCGCTTCGGCCATCTGCCGGCGATGTTCGTGCCCGGCGGGCCCATGCCCAGCGGCCTGCCCAACGACGAGAAGGCCCGTATCCGTCAGCTCTTTGCCGAGGGCAAGGTGGGCCGCGAAGAGCTGCTCGAGGCGGAGTCGCGCTCCTACCACAGCCCCGGCACCTGCACCTTCTACGGCACCGCCAACTCCAACCAGCTGATGATGGAGATGATGGGCCTGCACCTGCCGGGCGCCTCCTTCGTCAATCCCGGCACGCCGCTGCGCGAGGCGCTGACCCGCTACGCCGCCGAGCAGGCCATTCGCAACACCGAGCAGAGCGGCAACTACCGGCCCTTCTACCGCCAGATCGACGAGCGCGCCATCGTCAACGCCATGGTCGGCCTGCTAGCCTCGGGTGGCTCCACCAACCATACCCTGCACCTAGTGGCGATGGCCGCCGCCGCCGGCATCACCATCGACTGGAACGACTTCAACGACCTCTCGGCGGCGGTACCGAGCCTGACCCGGATCTACCCCAACGGCAGCGCCGACGTGAACCACTTCCAGGCCGCCGGCGGCATGAGCCTGCTGATCCGCGAGCTGCTCGATGCCGGCCTGATCCACGGTGACATTCCCACCGTGTTCGGCACCGACCTGACCGCCTACTCCCAGGAGCCGTTCCTCGAGGACGGCAAGCTCACCTGGCGCGAGGGTCCCACGGAGAGCCTCGACAGCGACGTGCTGCGCCCGGTCTCCAACCCCTTTGCCGCCACCGGCGGCCTGGTGGTGATGGAAGGCAACCTCGGCCGCGGCGTGATCAAGATCTCGGCGGTCAAGCAGGCCAACCGCGTGGTGGAGGCGCCGGTGCGCATCTTCGACGACCAGAACCAGGTCAAGGCCGCCTTCGAGTCGGGTGAGCTCGACCGCGACGTGGTGGTGGTGGTGCGCTTCCAGGGGCCCAAGGCCAACGGCATGCCCGAGCTGCACAAGCTCACCCCCTTCCTCGGCGTGCTGCAGGACCGCGGCTACAAGGTGGCACTGGTCACCGACGGCCGCATGTCCGGCGCCTCGGGCAAGGTGCCCGCGGCCATTCACGTCACCCCGGAAGCGGTGGACCGCGGCCCCCTGGCGCGCCTGCGCGACGGCGACGTGGTGCGGGTCGACGCCGAACGCGGTGAGCTGACCGCGCTGGTCGACGCCGCCGAGTTCGCCAGCCGCGGCATCGTCGAACCCAATCTGGAGCGTTATCACTTCGGCTTGGGACGCGAGCTGTTCGGTGGCTTCCGCCACTTGGCCGCCGGTGCCGAGCAGGGCGCCGGAGTGTTCGGCGGCTTCGAGGAGGAAGTGCTCTCCCGCGAGCTCGAGAAGATATCCCAGGAGGACCAATGACGCGGCCGGCCCTGATCGGCGACATTGGCGGCACCAACGCCCGCTTCGCCCTGGTCACGCCGGGCGAGCACGCCCCCCGTGAGAGCATCGCCCTGCCCTGCGCCGATTATCCCGGCGTGGTGGAGGCGGTGCGCGACTACCTGGCCAGGGTCGGCCTGGCCGCCGACGACGCCCCGAGGGAAGCCTGCCTGGCCTTCGCCTGCCCTATCGACGGCGACCGGGTGGTCATGACCAACAATCACTGGTCGTTCTCCCGCCGCGAGGCGCAAACCGCCCTCGGCCTGGAACGGCTCAAGGTGATCAACGACTTCACCGCCCAGGCCCTGGGCGTGCCGCACCTGGCGCCGGACGAGCTGGTCGAGGTGCAACCGGGCGTGGCGCGTGAGCACGCCACCTGTCTGGTCATCGGCCCCGGCACCGGGCTCGGCGTGGCCGGCATCTTTCCCGGCCAGCATGCCTGGATTCCGCTGCCCACCGAAGGGGGGCACGTCACCTATGCCCCCACCGACGAGCGCGAGCAGAACCTGCTGCGGCATTTCCGCAACCGCTATGGCCGGGTCTCGGTGGAGCGCATCCTGTGCGGCCAGGGGCTGCTCGATCTCTACCTGTCCCACTGCTCGCTGAAAGGCGCCAACCCCAACTGCCAGACCCCGCCCGAAGTGACGGCTGCCGCCGCAGGCGGTGACGCCATTGCTCGTGATACCCTGCTGCGGTTTCTCAAGATCCTCGGCGACGTCTGCGGCGATGCCGCCCTGACCATGGGCGCCCGCGGCGGGGTCTATCTGTGCGGCGGCATTCTGCCGCGGCTGCTGGACTGGCTGCCCCAGAGCCGCTTCATCGAAGCCTTTACCGCCAAGGGCCGCATGAGCGATTACAACCGCGCCATCCCGGTGCGAGTGGTCACCGCGCCCTGGCCGGGACTGCTGGGCGCCGCCGAGGCCCTGCACAACGAAGAAGTGGAATGACGTGAAGGAGCGCGAATGATCCCGCAAAGCCTGCGAGCCCTGCTCGATGAGACCGACGGCCGGCGTGAGTGCGAGTGGGCCGACCGCCGCGTGTGGTTGGCTCGTGAAGCCTGGGGCGAACTGGCGGTGTGTTTGCAGGGCGCCCAGGTGCTTCACTTTTTACCGGCGTCCGAAGCCACGCCAGCTGAAGGCTCGCTACCTTACGCGCCCACCCCCGCGCGAGCTGAAGGCTCGCTCTCTACCAACGCGCCCGACGACGCGCGTACAGACCTTCCCGTGTCCGAAGCTATGCGTAATGCGCCCGACGCCGCGCGTGCTCCAGAGGCCATGGGCGAGGAAGAAGAGGCGCTGGTGCCCGGCGGCTGGCTGTGGGTCACGCCCACGCCCCAGGCGCTGCCCGGCGCCATTCGCGGCGGCATTCCGCTGTGCTGGCCCTGGTTTGCCGACGAGCGCGGTGCCGACGAAAGCCCGGACCGCTCCGGCCCCATGCATGGCCCGGCGCGTCTGGCCCAGTGGTGCCTCGACGCCGTGGACGAGCACGAGGGCGGCGTCGAACTGCACCTCTCCCCCACCGAACGCCTGCACAGCCAACTGGTGCCGCGCGCGGTGATCCAGGCCAATGCCCGGCGCCTGCACGTGGAGCTGATCACCGAGCACGTCGGCGAGACCCCGGTCAAGCTCAGCGGCGCCCTGCACAGCTACCTGGCCGTGGCCGACAGCTTCGCCTGTCGCCTCACGGGACTGGCCGGCGCCCGCTACCTGGACAAGCTGGCCGGCTTCGCCGAGCGCGAACAGCAGGGTGAGCTCGCCGTACGCAGCGGACTCGACCGCATCTACCACAGCAACGCCGAAGTGGTGCTCGACGACGGTAGCCGACGCCTGCGCGTCGCCCGCCAGGGCAGCGACTCGGCGGTGGTGTGGCACCCTGCAGAGGCACCGCCCGACGATACGTCGCCCGCCGCCGCGCGACGCTTCCTCTGCGTGGAGTCGGCCAATACCCGCCTCGACCCGGTGTGGCTGGTACCCGGCGCCCAGCACCTGCTGGGTACCACCCTGTCGTGCGAGGCAGACTCGTGAAACACGCTACCGGCGCGCTGGAGACGCCATTTCTGCTGGGCATGATGCGCCTGCACGAGGTGACCGATCTGCACCCGCCGGCACGCCTGGCCGACTGGATCGAAGCCCGCCTCGACGAAGGGCTCGAATGGTTCGATCATGCCGATATCTACGGCGACACCCAGGGCGAGGCCCTGTTCGGTGCCGCTCTGCGCGCTCGCCCCGGGTTAGCGGCACGTGTCAGGGTCGTGACCAAGGCCAGCATCGTCACGCCGGAGCGCGATGCCTCACCGTTTCGCGTCAAGCACTACGACAGCTCGCCGGAATACCTGAGAGGCGCCATCGACGACTCGCTGGCTCGTCTCGGCGTCGAGCGTCTCGACCATTTCCTGCTGCATCGACCCAGTCCGCTGATGGATGCCGAAGCCACCGGCCGGGCGCTGGACGAGGCCATCGATGCCGGCAAGGTCGGCGCCGTCGGGGTCTCGAACTTCCTGCCTGATCAATGGCGCCGCCTGCAGGCGGCAATGCACCACGAGCTGGCCACGCATCAGCTGCAGCTCTCGCTGGACCACACCCAGCCACTCTTCGATGGCACCTACGATGCGCTGGTCGGCGACGGCCAGATACCGTTGGTGTGGTCGCCCCTGGGCGGCGGCCGGGTCTTCCAGGGGCCAGCCGAACGGCTGCTGATCCGGCTCGCCGAGGAGCACGGCATCACGCCGGCCGGACTGGCCTTGGCCTGGCTGCGCGCCTTGCCGGGCCGCCCGCGACCGGTGATCGGCAGCCTGCGTGAAGAGCGCATCGCGGCCCTGCATGCCGATGCCCAAACGCCGATGGATCGCCCCACCTGGTATGCCCTGCTGGAGTCCGCTCGGGGTCACGAGGTGGCCTGAGATTCGCCACTCACAAGGACAACACGAGGAATTCACATGCTACCCGTCATCGCCTTCGGCGAAGCCCTGGTCGACATGCTCTCCAGCCGCCTCGGCGACCTCGCCGGCGACGCTCCGGAAACCTTCACACCCTACGCTGGCGGTGCCCCGGCCAACGTGGCAGTGGCCTGCGCGCGCCTGGGCATACCCAGCCGCTTCCTCGGCATGCTGGGAGAGGATCACTTCGGTGACTTCCTGGCCGCGGAACTGGCCGCCCACGGCGTCGAGATCAGCGGCGTGGTGCGCACCCGCGAGGCGCGCACGGCGCTGGCCTTCGTCTCCCGCGACGCCCATGGCGAGCGCACCTTCGACTTCTATCGCCCGCCGGCCGCGGATCTGCTCTATCGGCTGGAGCACCTGCCGCCCGGCGTGTTCGCCGAACCGGCCATCGTGCACTTCTGCAGCAACAGCCTGACCGAGCCGGCGATCGCCGACACCACCCTGGCCATGGCCGACATGGCCAGCCGCGCCGGCTGCCTGGTCAGCGTCGATGCCAACCTGCGCCACAACCTCTGGGCCGGCGGCAGCGCCGACATCGCTTTGGTCACTCAGTTGATCGATCGCGCCGGCCTGGTCAAGCTCTCGAAGGATGAACTCGACTACCTGCGCGCCGATCATCCCGCCGAGGCCTGGCTGGCCGAGCGGCTTGCCGCCGGCGTCCGGCTGCTGGTGATCACCGACGGCCCCGGTGAAGTGCGCGCCCTCGGCGTGGGCAGGGAGCTGCGCCATGCACCGCCCAAGGTCGAGGCCGTGGACACCACCGCCGGCGGCGATGCCTTCATCGGCGGACTGCTGGCCGAACTGGCCGACTATCTGGACAGGACGGAACTCGCGTCAGACTGGCACCAGGACGAGGCGTTTCTGCATCGTGCCCTGCGCACCGCCGCCAACTGCGGCGCCCATGCGGTGACCCGCCCCGGCGCCTATGCCGCCCTGCCCGATCGTGACGACCTGGCCCGACTGCGGGGCGAGAGCTGAGCGATACCAGCCATGCCGCCCGGCCGTGTCATAGCGGCACTCGCGCCGGCAGGCGCCAGCGCAGCGTTCGCGCCACCACCTGCTGCCCCGGGCGATAATCGCCCCGGGCGGCAGCCAGCGCGGCGGCAAGGGCAGCGTCGGCGATACGTTCGTGATCCTGCACCGCCGAATTGACCGGCAGCGGCAGGAAGTCGAGCAGGCGGTTGTCGCCGAAAGTGGCCAGGCGCAGCGTCTGCGGCAGCCCACCCTGCTCCAGCAGCACGTCGAAGACCCCGTCGAGCAGCGTGTAGGAAGCCGTGACCAGAGCATCGGGCAGGCCATGCTCGTCAAGCAGCTCGCGCATCAGGCGCGCTCCCTCGTCTCGCTCGTAGCGCTCGGCCCCGTACATGAGCACCGTGGCGTCACTGCCGGCCAGAGCCTGCCGGAACCCGCTGCGCCGCTCGTGGCTGATGGAGAGCCCCGGCACGGCATCCAGCCAGGCCACGCTTTTCACACCTTCGCCCAGCACCGAGCGCGTCAGCCGCTCGGCGGCTTCCCTGTCGTTGCTCACCACGCAGGCGAAGTGCCCGGGATCGAAGCCGCGGTCCACCGCGATCACCGGCAGGCCATCGGCCATCAGCTCGGCATAGAAAGGGTCATCCAGGGGCAAGCAGCTGGCGGTGATCAGCACCTCGCAGCGCTGGGCGCGCAGGGCCAGGGCCAGCTCACGCTCGCTCTCCGGCCGGTCGTCGGAGCCAACGATCAGCAGCTGGTAGCCCTGCTCTCGCGCGCCCCGCTCGAGCCGCTTCGCCAGCCGCGCATAGCTGGCATTCTCCAGGTCCGGCACGATCAGCCCGAGAATGCGACTCGAGCCCCGCCGCAGCGCGGCGGCCTGTGCATCCACCCGATAGCGGTGCTCGCGCACCACGGCCATGACCTTGTCGACAGTGTCCTGACTGATGCGCCGCTCGGTGGCCTGTCCATTGATCACGTAGCTGGCCGTGGTGCGCGAGACACCGGCCAGGCGTGCGATTTCAGCAAGTGTCATCGCTCTCCCCCGTTAACGGCCTGTCATTCTACGCCAGTGGCTGAGCACCTACCCCTGCCAAAGTCTAAGATCCTTGACTTGCGAAAGTAGATGAATCGATCCAGCATGAAGAATAGACAAGGTGACACGATTCAGCAAAACACAATCGACAAACCTGAACTTGATCCAGCTGTGTCGATCGGGGTCGCCGCCAACAGGAGATTGCCCATGCTCACGCTACGCCCCGAGGACGTCCGCCTCGACTGTCAGGCGCCTGACTGGCGCGATGCGCTGGAGCAGGCCGCCGAATCGCTGCACCGGGCGGGGCTGACCGCCCCCGCCTACCGCGACGGCCTGTTCCAGCGCGAGGCACAGTCCTCCACCTACCTCGGCAACGCCATCGCCATCCCCCACGGCACCCCGGAGAGCCGCGAGCACGTTCTCGCCACCGGCGTACGCGTGCTGCAGTTTCCCGCCGGGGTCGAGTGGCACGACGGCCAGCGCATCCACGTGCTGGTCGCCATTGCCGCCCAGAGCGACGAACACCTGGACATCCTGCGCCAGCTCACCCACGTACTTGACGACGACCGTGTCGGCGAGCGGCTGGCCGGTGCCGGTTCGGCGGCGGCCGTGGCCGCCCTGCTGTCGAAGGCGCAAGTGGAGGCACGTCTGGACACTGATACCCTGTGCCTCGGCTTTCCTGCCCGCGACGCCCGCGAACTGGCCCTGGCCGGCGCCGCCCGGCTGCGTCAGCTCGGCTGCGTGGGCAGCGATTTCGTCGCCGAGGTCGCCGAACGCGAGCTGGCGCCGCTGGGCCAGGGACTGTGGCTCAGCCTCGGCGAGCGCAGCGTCGCGGTGCCGGCGCTGGCACTGGCCACCCCGGATGAACGCCTGGAGAGCGGCGGCGAAGCGGTGAAGGGGGTGTTCTGCCTGGCTGCCCAGGGCGACGCCCACCGCAGCCTGCTGGAGCGCGTTCTGACCCTGCTCGACAGCGGTGCCGCCGCCGAGCTGCCCAGTGCCGATGCCACCACCGTGCTGGCACGCCTGGCCGGCGAATCCGCTGCGGCCCATACCCGGCTGGCCCGGGTGCTCAACGCCCACGGGCTGCATGCCCGCCCGGCCAAGCAGCTGGTGCAGGTGGCCCGGGAACAGGGCCTGCCGATCCAGGTACGGCTGGCCGAAGGCGGTGGCGCCGCGGTGTCCGCTTCCAGCTTGACCAAGGTGATCAACCTCGGTGCCCGCCGCGGCCAGCAACTGGTCTTCTCCGCCGAAGGCGCGGGAGCCCAGCAGGCCCTCGAGGCCGTGTGCCGAGCCATGGCGGACGGCCTCGGCGAGCACGTGCTGCCCTTCGACGAGAGTCGTGAGCGCAGCATGCCGCAGGCGGATGCCGCCCCCGTCGAGCCGCTGCCCGACGACATGCCGCACCCGGGGGTGGCAGCCTCGCCGGGGCTGGCCATCGCGCCGGTCTTCGTGCTGCAGACACCGCGCTTCGACTATCCCGAGCGCGCCGCCGACCCAGCCGAGCAGCAGCGGCGTCTGCGCCAGGCCCTCGTCGAGGGAGCGGCCCAGCTCGAGGCACTGGTGCAGCAGGCCCGCGGCGGCGAAGTGGCGCAGATTCTCTCCATGCACGAGGAGATGCTCACCGATCCTGAGCTGTTCGAGGCCGCCCGCGAAGGCATTCAGGAGGGCCGCTCGGCCGAGTCCGCCTGGTGGGAAGCCATCGAGACCGCCGCCCACGCCCAGGAGATGCTCGCCGACCGCCTGCTGGCCGAGCGCGCCGCCGACCTGCGCGACGTCGGTCGCCGCGTGCTTGGCGTGCTGTGCGAGGTGAAGCTGCCCGAGCCGCCGGAGACGCCCTACATCCTGGTGACCGATGACATCGGCCCTTCCGACGTGGCGCGGCTCGATACTCAGCGGGTGCGCGGCCTGCTCACCGCCCGCGGCGGTGCCACCGCGCACAGCGCGATTCTCGCCCGCGCCCTGGGCATTCCTGCCGTGGTAGGCGCTGGTGAACGGGTACTGACGCTGGCAGGCGGTCAGGAGCTGATTCTCGATGGCGAACGCGGCCGGGTGATTCCGGCACCCTCCGCCGAACGTCGCGCCAGCGCCGAGCAGCGTCTGGCCGAACGCGAGCGGCGCGAGGCCGAGGCGTGGCAGGCGCGCTTCGAGCCGGCCCAAACCCGTGACGGACATCGCGTGGAGGTGGCCGCCAACCTGGGCAACACCGCCCACGCCGCCGACGCCGTGGAGCGTGGCGCCGAGGGCATCGGCCTGCTGCGCACCGAGTTCCTGTTCATGGCCCACGCCCGGGAGCCGGATCTCGCCACGCAGATCGAGGAGTACCGCGAGGCCCTGGACGCCCTGGAGGGCCGCCCGCTGGTGGCCCGCACCCTCGACGTGGGCGGCGACAAGCCGCTGCCCTACTGGCCGGTGCCCAAGGAGGACAACCCCTTCCTCGGGCTGCGCGGTATCCGCCTCAGCCTGACCCGGCCCGAGGTGCTCGAGACCCAACTGCGGGCGCTGTTGATGGCGGCGGCCCCCGCCAGCGAGGCGGCGGACAAGCCACGGCCGCTGCGCATCATGCTGCCGATGGTCAAGGACGTGGGCGAATTCCGCGCCGCACGCGCCATCTTCGAGCGCCTGCTCGACGAGATTCCCGCCGCCGAGCGCGCCACCGACGTGCAGTTGGGGGTGATGATCGAGGTGCCTTCGGCGGCCCTGCTGGCACCTGTCTTGGCCGCCGAGGTCGACTTCTTCTCGGTAGGCACCAACGACCTGACCCAGTACACCCTGGCCATCGACCGCGACCACCCCGAGCTCTCGGCCCAAGCCGACGGCCTGCACCCGGCGGTGCTGCGCCTGATCGAGATGACCGTAGCGGCGGCTCATGCCCACGGCAAGTGGGTCGGGGTATGCGGCGAGCTGGCCAGCGACACCCTGGCGGTGCCGGTGCTGGTCGGGCTCGGCGTCGATGAGCTCTCGGTGAGCGCGCGCCAGGTACCGCTGGTCAAGGCCAGACTGCGCGAATTCGATCTCACCGAGGCCCGTGGCCAGGCCCAACTGGCATTGGCTCAGGCCACCAGCGAGGCGGTACGCGACGCCCTGGAGGTGCGCTGATGGCCCGCCTGCTCACTCTCACCCTGAATCCGGCGCTGGACCTCTCCGTCAGCCTGGAGCGGCTGGAGCCGGGCACGGTCAACCGCACCCATGAGACCCACCTGACGGCGGCCGGCAAGGGCGTCAACGTGGCCCGGGTGCTGGCCCAGTTGGGTCACGACGTGACGGTGTCGGGCTTTCTCGGCACCGACAACGACGGCCCCTTCCTGCGCGCCTTCGAAGCCATGGGCGTGGAAGACGCCTTCCTCCGCGTACCCGGCGAGACCCGCATCAATGCCAAGCTCGCCGAGGCCGACGGTCGCATCACCGACATCAACGGCCCCGGCGCGGCCATCGACGAAGCGGCCTGGCAGCGCTTGCTCGACGGTCTCGACACGCGCATCGGCGACCCGCGACGGCGCCCCGACGCTGTGGTGATCGCCGGCAGCCTGCCACCCGGCGTGACACCGGCCAATCTGGCCGAGCTGGTCACCCGGCTGCGCGAGGCGGGCCTGCCGGTGTGGGTCGATACCAGCGGCGCCGCCCTGGATCAAGCCATTGCGGCTCGCCCCACCGCGGTCAAGCCCAACGAGCTCGAGCTGGCCACCTGGGCCGGCAACACCCTCGACACGGCGGAAGCACGCCTGACCGCGGCACTACGCCTATACGCCGCCGGCATCGAGGAGGCTGTGGTCTCGGCCGGGGCTGCCGGGGTGCTGTGGGTCAGCCGTCGCGGCGCCTGGCAGGCCATGCCGCCCCGGGTCGGCGTCGCCAGCACCGTAGGCGCCGGCGATACCCTGCTGGCCGCCCTGCTGCATGGGGTGGTGTGCGGCCATCCGCCCGACCAGGCCCTGCGCCTGGCCACCGCACTCTCCGCTGAATCGGTTCGTCATCTGGGCGTGGGCAACCTCCACGCCGACGACTTCCCGCAACTCCAACAACAGACCCGCGTGCGTCGCCTCAACGACGTAGACGCAGGGGGAGCCCTCGCATGAACGTGATCATCGTCACCGCCTGCCCCAGCGGCATGGCCACCACCTTCCTCGCCGCCCGTCGCCTGGAGCAGGCCGCCCGTCGCCTGGGTTGGCAAGCCAGCGTCGAGATGCACAGCCAGCTCGAGGCCGTCGAGCCCGTCTCGGCCGACGCCATTGCCGCAGCCGAACTGGTCGTGGTCGCCGCCGACCAGATTCCCGCCGCCGAGCGCTTTGCCGGCAAGCGGCTGTTCCGCGCCGCCATCGGCGAAGCCCTGCCCGATCCCGAGGCGTTCCTGCAGCGCGCCCGGCGCGAGGCCGAGAGCTTCACTCCGCCCGCCCAGAGCGCGGTGGGTACTCAACATAAAGCGCCCGGCGGCAGCAAAATCGTCGCCGTGACCGCCTGCCCCACCGGCGTGGCCCACACCTTCATGGCCGCCGAGGCGCTGAGCGAGGCGGGCAAGAGCCTGGGCCATGCGATTCGCGTCGAGACCCAGGGCTCGGTGGGGGCGCAGAACAAGCTCACCGACGAGGAGATCGACGCGGCGGACGTGGTGATCCTGGCCTGCGACATCGAGGTCGATCCGACCCGCTTCGCCGGCAAGCGCATCTACCGCACCTCCACCGGTAACGCGCTGAAGAAGCCGCGCCCCACCATCGAGGCGGCCCTCGATCAGGCCGAGGTGGAAGAGACCGGCACCGCTCGCCGCAGCGATGCGAGCCGCAGCATCAAGGAGAAAGGGGTCTACAAACACCTGCTTACCGGGGTCTCCTTCATGCTGCCGATGGTGGTGGCCGGCGGCCTGCTGATCGCGCTCTCCTTCGTCTTCGGCATCGAGGCCTTCCAGGAAGAGGGCACCCTGGCCGCGGCACTGATGCAGATCGGCGGCGGCAGCGCCTTCGCCCTGATGATCCCGGTGCTGGCCGGCTATATCGCCTACTCCATCGCCGACCGGCCAGGCATCGCGCCGGGCATGATCGGCGGCATGCTGGCAGCCAACATCGAGGCCGGCTTCATCGGCGGCATCATCGCCGGCTTCCTGGCCGGCTACGTGGCGCTGGCGGTGACCCGCCACGTCAAGCTGCCGGCCAGCGTCGAGTCGCTCAAGCCGATCCTGATCATCCCGCTGGTGTCGAGCCTGGTCACCGGCCTGACCATGATCTACATCATCGGCGAGCCGGTGGCGGCGATACTCGCCGGCCTGACCAGCTTCCTTGCCGGCATGGACGCCACCAACGCGGTGCTGCTGGGTATCCTGCTCGGCGCCATGATGTGCTTCGACCTGGGTGGGCCGGTGAACAAGGCCGCCTACACCTTCGGCGTAGGCCTGCTGGCCTCGCAGACCTACGCGCCGATGGCGGCGATCATGGCCGCCGGTATGGTGCCGGCCATCGGCATGGGCATCGCCAGCTTCGTCGCCCGGCACAAGTTCTCCGAACCGGAGCGCGAGGCGGGCAAGGCGTCGTTCGTGCTGGGGCTGTGCTTCATCAGCGAAGGCGCCATTCCCTTCGCCGCCAAGGATCCGCTGCGCGTGATCCCCGCCTGCATCGCCGGTGGCGCGGTGACCGGCGCCCTCTCGATGCTGGTCGGCGCCCAACTGATGGCACCCCACGGCGGTATCTTCGTGCTGCTGATTCCCAACGCCATCACCCCGGTGCTGCTCTACCTCGGCGCCATCGTCATCGGTTCGCTGGTCACCGGCCTGGGCTACGCCGCGATCAAGCGCGGCGCCGCCCCGGTAGCCGTCGCCGCCAACGCCTGAGTGCGTTCATCAAACCAAAAAAAAGCCCGGCCACATGGCCGGGCAAATGACAGCACCTGGCTGCCGAGAGAGCACGAGAAAGGGGCGGAGCAGCCGCTCAGTGGTGGAAACGCTGGGCGGCTTCCTTGGCGAGCTGGCGAATGCCGTTCCAGTCCTCGGCCTCGACCAGGGACTTCGGCGTCAGCCACGAGCCGCCTACGCACATCACGTTCTTCAGCGCCAGGTAGTCTTCGGCGTTTTCCAGGGTGATGCCGCCGGTGGGACAGAAACGCGCCTCGGGGATAGGACCGGCGAAAGCCTTCAGCGCCTTGACGCCACCGCTGGCCTCGGCGGGGAAGAACTTGAAGCGACGATAGCCGTACTGCCAGCCGGTCATCAGCTCGGACACCGTGGCCACGCCGGGCAGCATCGGCACCGGACTGGTGACGCCATAGCGATAGAGCGCTTCGGTAGTGCCGGGGGTGACCACGAAGTCGGCGCCCACCTGCTCGCTCTGGCGATACTGAGCCGGTGTGAGCACCGTTCCCACGCCGATGCTGGCCTGGGGCAGCGCCTGCTTGAGGCGCTTCACCGCTTCCAGGGCGCAGTCGGTACGCAAGGTCACTTCCAGTACGGTGAGTCCGCCTTCGACCAGGGCGCGGCCGAGCGGCACGGCGTCCTCGATGCGCTCGATGGCCAGCACCGGAATGACCTCTGCCTTGAGGCAGATGCTGTCGAGCTCGGTGGTCCGCGTGGACGGCAGCTGTTTGTCGATGGTCATGAGCAAGACTCCAGGTCAGGGGGCCCAGTAGACGGCCAGCGGGCAGGAAAGAAAGGCACGGATCGGCAGTTCGCGCGAGTCGTCGCCGGACATGGCCCGGGCCAGTACGCTGCGTTTGTCGTCACCGGTGATGTACAAGACGTGGCGCCGCGCCTGATGCAGGCGGTCGGCGCTCAGAGTGATGCGCGGCTGGGGCTGGCTGGGGGTGCGTGCGGCCAGCACTGGAGCATCGGTGGTCAGGCCAAGCTCCAGCTCACGGCTGTCGGGGAAAAGCGAGGCGGTGTGACCGTCGCCGCCCATGCCCAGTACCACCAGGCTGGCGGGCCAGGTCAGCGCCTCGATGCGCCGGGTAACGGCCTCGACGCCCTGCTCGGGCGTCTCGTCGTCGGTGGTCAGCGCAACGAAGCTGGCCGCGGCGGCCTTGCCCTGCAGCAGATGGCGACGCACCAGGCGCGCATTGCTCGCTTCGTCGCTCTCGCTCACCCAGCGCTCGTCGGCCAGGGTCACCTCGACCCGCTCCCAAGGCAGCGCCTGTTTGGCCAGGGCCTGGAAGAACGGTACCGGCGTCGAGCCGCCGGAGAGCACCAGCAGCGCACGTTCCTGCTGCGCCAGGTCCTGACGCAGCGCCTCGGCGACGGCTTCGGCGAGCTGCTCGGCAAGCTGCTCGCGGGGTGTGGCGTTCGTCATGTCAGTAGTCCTCGTACCAGCTGCGCCCGTCCTGGGTGATCATGGCGATGGAGGCCACCGGCCCCCAGGAGCCGGCCGGATAGCGCCGCGGCGGCTCGCCCATCTCCTCCCAGGCGGCAATCAGACTGTCGCACCAGTGCCAGGCGTGCTCCACCTCGTCACGGCGCACGAACAGGTATTGGCGCCCCTTCATCACCTCGAGCAGCAGACGCTCGTAGGCATCGGGAATGCGCTCCTGAGGGAAGGCGCTGCCGAAATCCAGATGCAGCGGCCCGCGACGGAGGCGCATGCCGCGGTCCAGGCCGCTGTCCTTGGTCAGCACCTCCAGGGCGATGCCTTCGTCCGGCTGCAGGCGGATGATCAGCTTGTTAGCGGCCAGATTGCGCTGATCGGGGTCGAAGATGTAGTGCGCCTGCTGGCGGAAGTGAATCACGATCTGCGACAGCTTCTCGGGCATGCGCTTGCCGGTGCGCAGGTAGAACGGCACCCCGGCCCAGCGCCAGTTGGAGACGCCGGTCTTCATCGCGACGAAGGTCTCGGTGCCGCTCTCGCGGTTGGCGCCCTCCTCCTCGAGGTAGCCGGGCACGCCCTTGCCTTTGATGGTGCCGGCAATGTATTGGCCGCGCACCACGTCACGATTGAGCTTGGCCTCGCTGAAGGGCTGCAGCGCCTTGAGCACCTTGACCTTCTCGTCGCGGATGGCGTCGGCATCCAGGTTGGCCGGCGGGTCCATGGCGATCAGACAGACCAGCTGCAGCAGGTGATTCTGCACCATGTCGCGCAGCTGGCCGGCACGGTCGAAGTAGCCCCAGCGCCCCTCGATGCCGACCTGCTCGGCCACGGTGATCTCCACGTGGGAGATGTGGTTCTGATTCCACTGGGTGCCGAACAGGGGATTGGCGAAGCGCAGCGCGATCAGGTTCTGGACGGTCTCCTTGCCGAGATAGTGATCGATGCGGTAGACCCGGGACTCCGGGAACACCTCGCCGATGGCATCGTTGATCTCGCAGGAGGATTCGAAGTCGTAGCCGATCGGTTTCTCGACCACCACCCGGGAAAGCTCGTCGAGACATTCACCGGCCTGAAGATTGCGGCAGATATCGCCATACAGGCTGGCCGGCACGGCCAGATAGACGACCAGGGGGCAGACCACGGTGTCGTGACGCACGGCCTTGCGCCACTCGGCGATGGCGCGATAGCCCTCGGCAGTGCCGAAGTCGAGCTGCAGGAAATCGAGACGCGCGGTGAAACGCTTGACGGTCTCGCGGTCCAGCTCGGCAGGCTTGACGTAGGTCTGCAGGGTTTCGGCCACGCGCTTGCGGAAGGCATCGGTCTGCATCTCCTGGCGCGCCAACCCGAGGATGCGCGTGTCGTCGTGCAGCAGCCCCTCGCGGTCGAGATGGTACAGCGCGGGATAGAGCTTGCGCAGCGACAGGTCGCCCAGGGCGCCGAACAGCGCCAGATCGATGACCGGCCGATCCTCGTCCTCAGACCGCCTGGTTGCCTTCATGTTTGCCCCCAATCTGGTTAACTTACATAAAAAATACGTCAGCACCACTTACCGCGCAATGTTTGTTTTGTAATATTACACTAATTTCCTAACAATGAGCTTGCCTCATTCGCGGCCGGGACGACACCGCGATAGGATAGCCCATCATTTTGTTGTTAAATCACTACATCATCTGTTTCAGAGAGTCGCAACCGCCATGGCCCATGATCTGCTGCAACGCATTCGACAACGCCTCGATGAGCTCAACCGCTCAGAGCGCAAGGTAGCAGACGTCATCCTGGCCGACCCGGCGCGGGCCACCGGCCTGAGCATAGCCAGCCTGGCCCAGGCCGCCTCGGTCAGCGAGCCCACCGTCAACCGTTTCTGCCGCAGCTTCGATGCCAAGGGCTATCCCGACTTCAAGATCAAGCTGGCCCAGAGCCTGGCCGGCGGCACGCCCTATGTCAGCCAGTCGGTGGAGCCCGGCGATGCGGCGGCGGACTACACGGGCAAGATCTTCGGCGCCACCATCGCCGCCCTCGACGAAGCCAGCCGCACGCTGGACCCGGCCCGCATCGAGCGGGTGGTGGACTACCTCATTCAGGCCAAGCAGATCCACTTCTTCGGCCTGGGTGCCTCCGGCGCGGTGGCACAGGATGCCCAGCACAAGTTCTTCCGCTTCAACCTGCCGGTCACGGCCTATGTCGACGTGCTGATGCAGCGCATGGTGGCATCGGCCTGCCATACCGGCGACGTGGTAGTGGTCATCTCCTGGACCGGGCGCACCCGCGAGCTGGTCGACATCGCCCGCCTGGCGCGGGAGAGCGGCGCCGTGGTGCTGGGCATCACAGCACCCGACTCGCCGCTGGCCACGGAGTGCACCGAAACCCTGGAGGTCGCCACCCCTGAGGACACCGACGTCTACATGCCGATGACCTCACGCATGATCCAGCTCACCCTGATCGACGTGCTGGCCACCGGGGTGACCCTGCGTCGCGGCGAGGACTTCCTGCCGCACCTGAAGAAGATCAAGGACAGCCTGCAGGAGACCCGCTACCCGGCGACGCGCCAGGATTGAGTCCAGCGGCCGAAGGGTTGTCAGGGCGCCGTGACGGCACAACAATAACGGCTCCCTTCCTTCTCACTTCGAGGCCCTCGATGCAACGGATCGCACGTTCTGCCATTTCTCTCTCCGCCCTCGCCTTCGCCCTGTTGGCGCAGGGTGCCGCCGCCGAGACCTTCCGCTTCACCGCCATCCCCGACGAGGATCAGGCGCGTCTGGTCGAGCGCTTCGGCAAGGTGGCCGACTACCTCGAGGAGCGCCTCGGGGTCGAGGTGGAGTACGTACCGGTGAAGTCCTACAGCGCCGCGGTCACCGCTTTCCGCAACGATCAGGTCCAGTTGGCCTGGTTCGGCGGCCTCTCCGGCGTGCAGGCGCGGCGCCTGGTCCCGGGCTCCCAGGCACTGGCCCAGGGCAGCGAGGACGATGCCTTCATGAGCTACTTCATCGCTCACGAGTCCACCGGCCTCGAGCGTGCCGACGAGCTGCCCGACGAGCTGGAAGGCATGAGCCTCACCTTCGGCTCGCGCACCTCCACCTCCGGGCGCCTGATGCCGGAACACTTCTTCCGTGAGCGCTTCGACGACGTCGACCCGGAGCGCTTCTTCTCCCGCGTCGGCTACTCCGGCGATCACTCGCGCACCATTGCTCTGGTCGAAGCCGGCACCTACGACATCGGCGCGGTCAACTATACGGTGTGGGAAGCCGCCGTCGAGAATGGCCGGGTCAATACCGACCAGGTCCGGGTGATCTGGGCCACGCCGCCCTACCCGGACTACAACTGGACCCTGCGCGGCGACGCCGACGAACGCTTCGGCGAAGGCTTCACCGAGAAGGTGCGGGCCGCCTTCCTCGAGATGGACGACCCGGAGCTGCTCGCCTCCTTCCCCCGTGAGGCGTTCATTCCCGCCGACAACGACCTTTATGCCCCCATCGAGGAGGTGGCCGAAGAGCTCGGCCTGCTGCGCTGATGGAGAGCGAGCAACGGCGCCTGCTGGTTCGCTTCGAGGGCGAGGATCTCGGTCACGGCGCGCATGTGGTGCTGCCGCGCCTGAGCCTTGCCCTGCACCAGGGCGAGCGGGTCGCCCTGCTCGGCCAGAGCGGCGCCGGCAAGTCGACGCTGCTCGCTGAGCTGCGCCGCCGGCTGGGGGGAGAGGCGGCCTGGTGCCCTCAGCATCACGGCCTGGTGCCGCAGCTTGCCGTCTATCACAACGTCTTCATGGGGCGCCTGCCGGAGCATTCGGCGCTGGCCAATCTGTGGAACCTGGTGCGCCCACTGCGCGGGCCATGGCGGGAAGTGGCCGCACTGTGCGACGAACTGGGCCTGAACGGCCTGATCCGCCGCCCGGTGGGCGAGCTTTCCGGCGGCCAGCGCCAGCGGGTGGCCATCGCCCGCGCCCTGTATCAGGCCCGCCCGCTGTTCCTGGGTGACGAACCGGTGGCCAGCGTCGATCCTCACCAGGCGCTGCGGCTGCTGGACCTGATCGACTCCCGCCACACCACCTCGGTAGTGGCGCTGCACCAGCGCGAGCTGGCGCTCTCCCACTTCGACCGGGTGTGGGGGTTGCGCGACGGCCGCCTGGCGATCGATGCCCGCGCCGACGAGCTCAGCCTGGCCGAACTCGATGCGCTCTATCCCGACGCCGCGGAACCGGCCGGCAGCCCACCGCCCGGCAACGACGACGTGCCGCTGCCCAGCCCCGAGGCGCTGCCCTGCGCCCGAGGGCGGCCATGAGCGATAGTCTGGTCGACAGCCGTCCGCCCTCGGCACGCAGCTGGTGGCGCGGCGGCTCCCCCGGCCTGCGCCTGGCCCGTCACAGCCTGGGCCTGGTGGCGCTTGCCGTGCTGCTGGTGCCCTTCGCCGACCTGGCCATTCACACCCGCGACCCCTGGGGCGAACTCGGGCGCATGGCCGCCGGGCTGGCCTGGCCCGCCTGGAGCGCGCTGGAATCACCCTTCACGGCCCTGGGCCTGACCGTGGCGGTGGCCCTGTGGGGCACCCTGGCCGGGGTGGTGCTGGGCTTTCCCCTGGCGCTGCTGTTCGCCCGCTCACGCCTGGTGCGCGCCGGCTGCGCCTTCGTGCGCGCCATTCACGAGCTGTTCTGGGCACTGCTGTTCCTGCAGGTGTTCGGTCTCTCGGCACTCACCGCCCTGGCGGCGCTGGCGATTCCCTATGCCGGTATCTTCGCCAAGGTCTACGCCGAGATCCTCGAGCAGACGCCGCGCGCACCGCGCGACGCCCTGCCACCCGGCAGCGGACGGCTGGCACGCTTCGTCTACGCCGAGCTGCCGCTGGCCTGGTCCCAGCTCGCCGCCTATACCCGCTATCGCTTCGAGTGCGGCCTGCGCGCCAGCGTGCTGCTCGGCTTCGTCGGCCTGCCGACCCTGGGCTTCCATCTCGAGACTGCCTTTCGCGAGGGCCGCTATCACGAGGCGGGGGCGCTGCTGTGGCTGTTCTATCTGCTGATCGCCAGCCTGCCGTGGTGGGGCCACAAACGGCTGATCCCGCTGCTGCTGGTGGGGGGCGTCTGGCTGCTGGGGCCGTGGCCCAACGTGGACGGCGCGCTGCTGTGGCGCTTCGTCTCCGAGGATATCTGGCCGGCGGCGTTGCTGGCCGGCGACTGGGCGGGAGTGCTCGCCTGGCTGGCGCGGATCCCGGCGCTGGGACCGGCCATCGGCAATACCCTGCTACTGGGTCTGCTCGGCACCGTCGGCGCGCTCGCCGTGGCGCTGCTCCTGTGGCCGCTGGCAAGCCGGCACTTCGGCAATCGCGGCACGCGACTGGCCGGGCACGGCGTGCTGATCTTCCTGCGCTCGACACCGGAGCTGATGCTGGCGTTCGTCTTCCTGCTGCTGCTCGGCCCCTCGCTGCTGCCCGCCTGGCTGGCCCTGGCGCTGCACAACGGGGCCCTGATCGCCTTCCTGGTGGCACGCCACGCCGATGCCATCAACCCCGGCATGCCGGGCCTGCCGGCCAGCGGGCGCCTGGCCTACGAGCTGCTGCCGCGGGTCTACCCCGGGCTGCTGGCGCTGCTCTACTATCGCGCCGAGGTGATCCTGCGCGAAACGGCGATTCTCGGCATGCTGGGGGTGGCCACGCTGGGCTTCTATATCGAAGAGGGCTTCGACTACCTGATGTTCGACGTGGCCTTCTTCCTGCTGCTGGTCACCGCCGCGCTCAACATCGCCGTGGACGCCCTCTCGCGACGGCTGCGGCCGCGAGAAGCGCCGTTGGACGACCCCTGCGTGAGATAGGCGGGGCTTCAGTAGCTGTATTCGCCGCCGACGACTGCCGCCGTGACGGTGATCTCCACCTTGAGCTCATCGGCAGGCATGGGCGCGCAGACGCAGGTGCGCGCCGGGGCGTGGCCGGTGGGTACCCAGGCGTCCCACACCGCGTTCATGGCGGAGAAATCGCTGCCATCCTTGAGGTAGATCGTCGCCGTGAGCAGATGCTCGCGGTCGGAGCCGATCTCGGCCAGCAGCGCATCCACCCGCGCCAGCATGCTTTCGGTCTGCTCGGTGATGTCGCCGTGGCGCGCCTCGGGGCCGGCCACCTGACCGCACAGGTAAGCGATACCGTGATGGATCACGGCGCGGCTCATACGCGCCTTGGTGTCATGACGGACGATGGTCATCTGGTTCTCCTCGGAAGTTAAAGCCCGTCGATTCTACCGCATCCCCAGCGCTCAGCGTCGATGCCCCACCGGTATCCGCAGGGATACCTCCTGTGCGGTATATCCAGCCAACGTTATGCATGGCAGTATACGACGGATCGTTATATCCAGCGGGATATGACGATGACTCGCCCTCGCCGGACGAGCACAGAAGAACCCAACGGGGGAACGATCGATGAGCCGTGTTTTTCGTCTACTGGCCGGCGTGGCCGTCCTCGGCCTGAGCCTCACCATCGCAACGACCCTGGCCGACCCGCAGCCGACCCGTATTGCCGCCGCCTCGGACCTGCGCTTCGCCATGGACGAGATCCTGGAGAACTTCGCCGCCGATCATCCCGAGCATCCCATCGAGGTGCTCTATGGCTCCTCGGGGCGTTTTCGCAGCCAGATCGAGCATGGCGCTCCCTTCGATCTGTTCTTCTCGGCGGACATCGCCTACCCCCAGGCACTGAAAGAGGCCGGCCATGCCGCCGGCGAGGTGATCCCCTACGCCGAGGGCCGCATCGTGATTTGGAGCGACGGACTCGACGCCTCGTCGCTGACCCTGGACGACCTCGCCGACGAACGCTTCCGCCGCATCGCCATCGCCAACCCCCGCCATGCGCCCTATGGCGACCGGGCCCAGGAGGCCCTGCGTGCCAGCGGCCTGTGGGAGACGCTGGAGCGGCGGCTGGTGTTCGGCGAGAACATCGCCCACACCATGCAGCTGGTGCAGAGCGGTGCCGCCGAGGTGGGCATCATCGCCCTGTCGCTGGTCCGCCACCCGTCGATACTCGACCAGGGCGGCTACCATTTGATCGACGATTCCCTTCACGCACCGCTCACCCAGGGCTTCATCATCACCCGCCGCGCCGCCGACAACCCTACCGCCCGGCTGTTCGCCGACTACATGGGCTCGGCGGAAACCCGCAGCATCATGCGTGCCTATGGCTTCCAGCTACCCGATGAGTAAGGCGAGATGACCTGGTTCGGGATCGGCGAGGCCGACTGGATCGCGCTGCAGCTCACCTTCCGCCTGGCCCTGATCAGCACCGCCCTGTTGCTGGTGCTGTGCCTGCCGCTGGCCTGGTGGCTGGCCCATACCCAGCGCCGCATCAAGGTGGTGATCGAGGCGCTGGTCTCGCTGCCGCTGGTGCTGCCGCCCACGGTGATCGGCTTCTACCTGCTGATCCTGCTCGGCCCCCGCGGCGCCGTGGGCGGCACCCTGGAACGCCTGGGCGCGAGCCACCTGGCCTTTACCTTCACCGGGCTGGTGATCGGCTCGATGGTCTATTCGCTGCCCTTCGTGGTGCAGCCGCTGCAGAACGCCTTCCAGGCCATGGGGCGCCGCCCGCTGGAGGTAGCCGCCACCCTGCGGGCGGGGCCGCTGGATCGACTGGTGTCGGTGGTGCTGCCGCTGTCGCGCCAGGGCCTGCTCACCGCGGCGGTACTCTCCTTCGCCCATACCCTGGGCGAGTTCGGCGTGCTGCTGATGATCGGCGGCGGCATCCCCGGCCAGACCCAGGTCGCGTCCATCGCCATCTACAGCCACGTCGAGGCCATGGACTACGCCGCCGCTCACCGCCTGTCGCTGTTGCTGCTCGTGACGGCCTTCGTGATGCTGGTCTGCATCTATGCCCTCAACAAGCGCTTCAAGATCGTGGGAGTGGCGCCATGAGCCTGGCGTGCGAGTTTCGGCTGGAGCGCGGCGACTTCGTGCTGGACGCCCGGATGACCCTGCCCGAGCGCGGCGTCACCGCGCTGTTCGGCCGCTCCGGCTCGGGCAAGACCACCCTGCTGCGCTGTCTGGCCGGCCTCGAGAGAGCCAGGGGCTGGCTGACGGTGAACGACTGTCGCTGGCAGGATGATCAACGCTTCCTGCCGGTACATCGCCGCCCGCTGGGCTACGTGTTCCAGGAGGCGAGCCTGTTTCCCCACCTGCGGGTGCGCGACAACCTGCGCTACGGCTACCGGCGGGTACCGGCCGACCGACGCCGGGTCGACTTCGACGAGACGGTGCGACTGCTCGGCGTCGAGGCGCTGCTCGAGCGATACCCGCAAGCGCTCTCCGGCGGCCAGCGCCAGCGCGTGGCCATCGCCCGGGCCCTGCTCGCCAGCCCCCGGCTGCTGCTGATGGACGAGCCCATGGCGTCGCTGGACGCCACCAGCAAGGCGGAGATTCTGCCCTACCTGGAGCGGCTTCACGATCACCTGGAAATACCGCTGGTCTATGTCAGCCATGCTCTCGAGGAGGTGGCCCGGCTGGCGGATCACATGGTGCTGCTGGAAGCAGGCCGGGTGCTGGCCGCCGGCCCCTTGCAGGAGCTGCTGACCCGCAGCGACCTGCCGCTGGCCCATGCCGACAATGCCGCCGCGGTATTGGAAGCGCAGGTGCTGGAGTATGACGCCGGGCAGCAACTGGTCACGCTTGGCTGCGGCGACGTGCGACTGCGGGTCTCGCGGGAGCAGGCGCCAACGGGCTCGCGCCTGAGGCTCAGCGTCAGGGCCAACGACGTGGCGATCAGCCTGAGTCCCGCGCGGGATTCCAGCGTGCTCAACTGCCTGCCGGCGCGGGTCGCCGGGATCGACGACGACCCCCACCCCGGCCACCGGCTGGTGCATCTGAGCCTCGGCGACCAGACCCTGCTCGCGCGCATTCCCCGCGAGGCCGTGGAGCGCCTGGCACTCGCCCCCGGCATGGCAGTGCATGCCCAGGTGCGGGCGCGGGCGCTCTAGATTTAAAAGGCGATCAGCTGGACGGCGGCGAATCGGCGAACAGCGCAGTGAAGGCTTCCATCTCCTCGGCCACCGCCTCGCTGGCGATACGCTGCATACGCTGGTAGCGCTCCAGCACCTCCTCGCCCAGGGGCGTGATGCTGGCCCCACCGCCCCGCTTGCCGCCGGTAGCCGTGGCTACCAACGGCGCCTTGAAACACTGGTTCATGGTGTCCACCAGCATCCAGGCACGCCGATAGCTCATGCCCATCTCACGCGCAGCGGCACTGATCGACCCGGTGGCGGCAATGGCCTCGAGCAGTTGCGCCTTGCCCGGGCCGATGGCAATGGCAGGGCCCAACTGGATGCGCAGGCGGGGAATGGTCGGATCATGGGCGGCCACGATGCGCCTCCTTGGACTAGTCAGCCGGATGCTATCACTCCTTCCACCCCGCGGCATTTCGCCTTGTCTGCATTACCCAGCGTATGGATTCCGCGTTTCGCACACAAATTCGTCGGGAACGAATTTGAACAGCCTTTAGGCTGGCCCGAAGGGTAGCCGCCAGGGATGGCGGCTATAGCGCAGCGATTCGCTCGCGCAGGCATTTATTCTCAGCGAAGTAGCAGTACCGGCACCCTGGCCCGCCGCAGCATGGCGGTGGTAGTGCTGCCCACCAGCAGGTGGCGGATGCGCGAGTGGCCATAGGCGCCCATCACCAGCAGGTCGATGCCGTGCTCCTCCTTGTAGGCACGCAGGCTCTCCTCCACCTCGCCGGCACGAATCGCCCCTTCGGCCTCGTGGCCGGCCTCGCGCAGCGTGGCCAGCGCCCACTCCAGCTGCGAACGATTGTCGCCGGTCTCGGCACCGACGATTACCACGTGCACCGGAATCCCGTCGAACAGCGGGCTCTTGGCCAGCATCTCCACGCCCTTGCGGGTGGTCTTGCTGCCGTCGAAGGCGAGCATCACCCGCTGAGGTTGGGTGAAGGTTTCCGGCACCATCAGGATCGGCCTATGCAGCGTGCGCACCACCCGCTCCAGGTTGGAGCCCAGGTGCTCGCTGGCCTGGTGGGCGGTCTCGCCGCGCTTGCCCAACACCAGCAGGCGAATCTCGCTCTGCAGCTCGTCGAGAGTTTCCACCAGGGTGCCGTTGCGCTGGCGGGTGGCGGGCTCGGTCACGCCATTCTCGATGGTGCGCTCCTTGGCCGCCTTGAGCATCAGCCGACCCTGCTCCTGAGCCACCTTGGCGCGCTGCTCGTCGAGCTGAGCGAGTTCCTCGAGCAGATGCTCGCGGGAACCCAATCCAATATGGCCGGAGAGGTCCGCTTCGGCGGTCTGGGGATGGTTGTCCACCACGTGCAGAAAGGTCAGCGGCGCCCCGAGCGCCTGGCTGGCCCAGGCGGCGTAGTCGCACACCCCGGCGGAGAACTGCGAGCCGTCGATGGCGGCCATTACCTGTTCGGTCATTTCATGCTCCTCGTTTCCTTAGTGTCCGCCCATCAACTTTTCCACGGCCGCCGGATCATCGTGAATGGCATGGCGATCGACGATGGTGGCACTGGCCTCGTTGAGCCCGATCAGCTCCACCTCGGTGCCCTCACGACGAAACTTGATCACCACCCTGTCCAATGCCTGCACCGCCGTGATGTCCCAGAAGTGCGCGCGGGAGAGGTCGATGGTGACCTTCTCCACCGTCTCCTTGAAATCGAAGGCGCTGCCGAAGCGCTCGGAGGAGGCGAAAAACACCTGGCCCACTACATGATAGATTCGACGACTGCCAGCGTCGGCCTCTTCGGAGCCGATATAGAGAATGTTGCCGACCTTGTTGGCGAAAAACATCGCGGCCAGCAGCACGCCGACGAACACCCCGATGGCCAGGTTGTGGGTTCCCACGGTAACCGCCACGGTGGTCAGCATGACGACATTGGTGCTCAGCGGATGCTTCTTCAGGTCGCGAATCGAGGCCCAACTGAAGGTACCGATGGAGACCATGATCATCACCGCCACCAGCGCGGCCATGGGGATCAGCGACACCCAGTCGGAAAGGAATACCACCAGGATCAGCAGCAGCACACCGGCCACCAGCGTGGAGAGCCGCCCTCGCCCGCCCGACTTCACGTTGATCACCGACTGGCCGATCATCGCGCAGCCGGCCATGCCGCCCAGCAGGCCGGAGCCGATATTGGCGATACCCTGTCCCTTACACTCGCGGTTCTTGTCGCTCGGGGTATCGGTCAAATCGTCGACGATGGTGGCGGTCATCATCGACTCCAGCAGACCCACCACGGCGAGCATCACCGAGTAAGGCAGAATGATCCACAGCGTGTCGAGGGTCAGCGGCACGTCGGGCCACAGGAACACCGGCAGGGTATCGGGAAGCTCACCCATGTCGCCAACGGTGCGAATCTCCATGCCGGAGAGCAGGTAAACGGCGGTCAGCACCACGATGCACACCAGCGGCGAAGGAATCGACTTGCCCACCCTGGGCAGGTAGGGAAACAGGTAGATGATTGCCAGGCCGGCCGCGGTCATGGCGTAGACGTGCCAGGTCACACCAGTCAGTTCAGGCAACTGCGCCATGAAGATCAGGATGGCCAGGGCGTTGACGAAGCCGGTGACCACCGAGCGCGAGACGAAGCGCATCAGCTCGGCCAGTTTCAGGTAGCCGGCCACGATTTGCAGTACCCCGGTGAGCAGGGTGGCGGCCAGCAGGTACTCGAGGCCGTGTTCGCGCACCAAGGTGACCATCAGCAGCGCCATGGCGCCGGTGGCAGCGGAGATCATCCCAGGCCGGCCGCCGGTGAAGGCAATGATCACGGCGATACAGAAAGAGGCGTAGAGGCCGACCTTGGGGTCGACGCCGGCGATGATGGAAAAGGCGATTGCCTCGGGAATCAGGGCCAATGCGACCACGATGCCGGCGAGGGTATCGCCCTTGATGTTGGAGAACCATTCTTGCTTGGTGGATCGGAACATGCTTCGGTCCAGTCTGTGAGTCGTCATGCCAACCGGCGCATAGCGGATGGCGTCAGGTGTGATGACACATGTTTCCCACGGCGCGTCGAGAGGCGACCTGAGGGAGCACTGTGAATCGGTGAGATATGGGCAAGCGGCCCGGGACATCGAAGGATGTCGAGCGGTGGCGTGCCGATGGCGGCAGCACCCGAGAGGAGAGAAAGCGTTAGGGTGGCGTGACCAGCCCTGTGGAAGAATTCAGCACGTTGCGTTGCATCCGTGGTCGGTTGAGCGGGGCAAAGACGGTATGCCCCGAAACGAGCGGCGTATTCTATCAGTTCCGGCGCAATGCTGCACCCGGGCCCTTAGATCTGGGCCCTCAGCCGCCGCTCCAGCCGCCGTTCGTAAAGCCCCTTGGCCAGCAGCGTGCCCAGCACCAGGCCGCCGCCCAGCAGGGCAATGGGCGCCGGTCGTTCGGCCAGCAGCCACCATACCCACAGCGTGCCCACCACCACTTCCATCAGCATCAGCAGCCCCACCTCGGCGGCGGGCAGATAGAGCGGCCCCCGCTGGATCAGGGTGAAGCCCAGCGGCAGCAGTACCAGGCACAGCAGTATCAGCAACAGCAGGCTATCGGCCGACGGCAGCGCAATGCCGCCACCGGCCAACCCGAGCAACCCCGCCGTGGCGGCCACGATCAGCCCCGACAGCGTGAGCATCGGGCTCATGTCGACCCCGGGGCGGGTACGGCACAGGGTGAAGTTGGCCGCCAGCGCCGTGGCCGCCAGCAGGGCGAAGCCGTTACCCATCCATGAGCCGGCACCGGCATCGTCGAGCACGATCAGCGAGGTGCCGAACAGACAGATCCAGATGGCAAGCCAGGTGCGCCGAGGCAGACGCTCGCCGAGGAACAAGCGTGACAGGAGGGCAGCGATCAGCGGCGCTCCGGCCAGAATCATCAGCACGTTGCCACCCTTGGTGTACTGGTTGCCGAGCACGAAGCCATAGGTGGAGAGGCTGAACAGCACGGCCACGCCGATACCGGTCCAGCCGCAGCGACGATAGGCAGCGGCGGTGCCGGCACCGTGGCGGGCCAACATGATGAGGAGGAAGCCCAGCGCGGTGAGCAGCCCGCGCCACAGCAGGATCTCGCTGTCGGGCAGACCGATCAGCTTGATCAGCAGGGCGTCGGGGGAAATGATCAGCGCACCGCCGCCGGTCAGCAGCAGCCCCTGCTGGCGATGCGAAAGGGAGTGGATCAAGGCGACCTCGAAGTCCGTCGGATCGCCTCAGCATGCCACGTCCGCGCGGACGTGGCACGCTTCGCTCAGCCTTCGCCCAGATCGTCGGGCCGCGTGGCGTTGGTCTTGGCCTGGGCGGTGGACGCCTGCATGTGCCGGAACGCCTCCATGATGTCCATCGGCAGCGGGAAGACGATGGTCGAGGCGTTCTTGTTGCTCATGTCGCTCATGGTCTGCAGATAGCGCAGCTGCAGCGCGGCGGAGTTCTCGGCCATGACGTTGGCCGCTTCAACCAGCTTCTTCGAGGCCTGCAGCTCACCCTCGGCGTGGATCACCTTGGCGCGCCGCTCACGCTCGGCCTCGGCCTGGCGGGCGATGGCGCGGATCATGCTCTCGTTGAGGTCGACGTGCTTGATCTCGACGTTGGCCACCTTGATGCCCCACTCCTCGGTCTGAGCGTCGATGATCTCCTGGATGTCGTCGTTGAGCTTGTCGCGTTCGGAGAGCATCTCGTCGAGATCGTGCTTGCCGAGCACTGAACGCAGCGTGGTCTGGGCCAGCTGGCTGGTAGCCACGGCAAAGTTCTCGACCTGGATGATCGCCTTCTCGGGATCGACCACGCGAAAGTAGAGCACCGCGTTGACCTTCACCGTGACGTTGTCCTGGGAGATGACGTCCTGCTCCGGCACGTCCATGGTGATCACGCGCAGGTCCACCACGCTCATCTGCTGAATGCCGGGAATGACGATGATCAACCCCGGTCCCTTGACCGACTGGAAGCGACCGAGGAAGAAGATCACGCCGCGTTTGTACTCCGGCAGAATGCGGATCGACGCGGCGACCAGCATGAACAGCAGGACGACCGGAATGAGGTATTCGAGCATCATGGTAACTCTCCTGTGTTGCGCTTGGACTCGATGAATTCCGTTACTTTACCGAGCGGCTCGTGGCACGGGCTCGACGTGTAGCGTGAGGCCGTCGACCGCGACCACCCTGACCGCCTCTCCACGCCTCAGGGCTGCGGGGCTGCGCGCATTCCAGCGCTCCCCCCGCATGCGCACATGGCCTTCATGCTGGAAGTCCTCCAGAGCCACACCATGACAGCCTATCAGCTGCTCCTGGCCAGTGCGGGCCGGGCGTCGGCGCAGGCCGGTGAAGCGAATCATCACCCACAGCATGAGCACCGCCGCCACCAGGGCAACGCCGCCGATCATCGGCAAAGAGACGGCAAGCTGGTCGGTATCCATCAGCATCACCGAGCCGATCACGAACGCCGCGATCCCGCCCATACCGAGGATACCGAAGCTCGGCATCAACGCCTCGCCCACGATCAAGCCCAGTCCCACCAGCAGCAGGGCCAAGCCAGCGTAGTTGATCGGCAGCAGTTGGAAGGCGAACAGCGCGAGCAGCAGCGAGATGACGCCTATCGTGCCCGGCACCAGGGCCCCCGGATTGGAGAGCTCGAAGATCAACCCGTAGAAGCCGATGATCATCAGGAAGTAGGCCACGTTGGGGTTGGTGATCACCTGCAGGAACTGGGTGCGCCAGTCGGGATCGAAGCGCTCGACGGTGATGTCGGCGGTACTCAGAGTGCGCTCGCCGCGCTCCATGACCACCTCGCGACCGTCGATCTGCTCCAGCAGATGGTCGATGTCACGCGCCACCACGTCGATGACGTTGATTTCGAGCGCCTCGCGGGAGGTCAGGTTGACCGCTTCGCGTACCGCCTCCTCGGCCCAGTCGGCGTTGCGGCCATGGCGCTCGGCCAGCCCGCGAATGTAGTAGACGGCGTCCTCCAGCACCTTGCGCTCCATGGCGGTCTCGCCGCGCCGGCGCGTATCGGCGGGGGCGGGTGCGTCGCCTTCGGCCTCTGCCGCCTCGGCATCGTTGGTCTCGTTGGCCTCGTCAGCTTCCTGCTCCGCCTCGTCATTCTCCCGTGCGTTGCGCTCCTCGTTGGTCGCGTCCTCCTCTTCGTCGCGATCGTCCATGCCGGGAAAGCCGCCGCCCATCTGTACCGGCGTGGCCGAGCCGAGATGGGTCGAGGGCGCCATGGCGGCGACGTGGCTGCCGTAGAGCAGATAGGTGCCGGCGCTGGCGGCACGGGCGCCGCTGGGCGAGACGTAGATGGCCACGGGCACCGGCGAGGTGAGCATGGCGCGGATCATGCTGCGCATGGTGGCATCGAGCCCGCCCGGGGTATCCATCTGCACGATGACGAGTTCGGCGTTGCGCTCGGCCGCCTTGCGCAGCCCGCGTTCGAAGTAGTCGCCGGTGGCCGGCCCGATGGCTCCCTCCACCGTCATCACCAGGGCGATGCGCTCGTTCTCCTGAGCCTGACTCTGCCAGGCCAGCAGACCACCGCCGACAGCCAGGCACAGGAAGCTGAACCACAGCACAAGACGGTGAAACCAGGCGACACGGCGCACGCTCATGACAGACTTACCTCGCGTCGTGATATGGGTATGCTTGTAGGACCCCACTGGTGGTGTTTCAGTTTCTCCTTAAATCAGGTTAGCAGGCGAAGCCGAGAAAGCCGAACCCGCCACGAAGCCCATCCTGGAGTACGCCGATGCGCCGACTTGTCACTGCCATTGCCCTCTCGCTGCCCCTGGTACCGCCGGCGGCAGCCGACACATGGTCGCAGATACTCGACGAAGCACGCGGCCAGAGCGTCTACTGGCACGCCTGGGCTGGCGATACACGGGTCAACGACTATCTCGAATGGGTGAAGCTGCGCGTGCAAGATGAGCACGAGATCGAGCTGGTGCACGTCAAGATCGACGATACCGGTGCCGCCGTCTCCCGCGTGCTGGCCGAGCGCAGCGCCGGCAATCACGACGACGGCAGCATCGATCTGGTCTGGCTCAACGGCGAGAACTTCGCCGCCATGAAAGAGAACGACCTGCTGTACGGCCCCTTTGCCGAGCGGCTGCCCAACTTCGCGCTGACCTTTCCGGAACACAATCCCGAGGTGGTCACCGACTTCACGCTGCCCACGGAAGGCTATGAGTCGCCCTGGGGCAAGGCACAGATCACCTTCTATTACGACGCCGACGAAGTCGGAGACGAGCCGCCGCGCAGCATGGCGCAACTGCTCACCTGGGCCGAGGCCAACCCGGGACGCTTCACCTATCCCCGTATTCCCGACTTCCTCGGCAGCACCTTCCTCAAGCAGGCACTCATCGCCCTGGTCGACGATCGCGATGCCCTCTATGAGCCGGTGGCGCAGAGCGACTTCGAGGAGGTCACGGCGCCATTGTGGGAGTATCTCGACGCCCTTCACCCTCACCTGTGGCGCAGCGGGCGGCAGTTTCCCGCCAATGGCCCCGAGCTGCGGCGGCTGATGGCCGACGGCGAAGTCGCACTGGCCTTCACCTTCAATCCGGCGGAGCCGGCCGCCGCGGTGGCCGACTTCGAGCTGCCCGAAACGACCCGCAGCTACGTACTCGACGGCGGCACCCTGGGTAACGTGCACTTCGTTGCCATTCCGTTCAACTCGCCGCGCAGTGCCGCCGCCATGGTGGTCGCCGATTTCCTGCTCTCGCCCGAGGCCCAGGCGCGCAAGCAGGACATCTCGGTGTGGGGCGACCCCACCGTGCTCGACGTGACGCGGCTGGACGACGAGACCCGCGCGCTCTTCGAACAGGCCCACGACAACCCCGCCCTGCTGGCCCCGGAGGCGCTGACCGAGACCCTGCCGGAGCCGCACCCGAGCTGGATGACGGCGCTGCAGGACGCCTGGCAGGCGCGCTACGTCGGGCGCTAGAGGCAGTCGCTGCCGATGCTGCGCCTGGCTCCGTGGCTGATCGTCACTCTGCTGGTCGGCCCGATACTGGCCGGCCTGACCATGGCGCTGCTGCCTGCGTTCGGCTATATGCCGGCACTGGGCGGCCATGGCTTCAGCCTGGATCCCTGGCGGCAGCTCCTGGCCCAGCCGGGCCTGGCCCGCTCGGTGGGCGTGAGTTTCGCCAGCGGCCTGGTCACCACGGCCATCTCGCTGGCAGTGGTACTGCTGTTTCTGGCCGGTGTGTCGGGCAGCCGCCTGGACCGGTGGATCCGACGCCTGGTCGCGCCGCTGCTGTCGATCCCCCATGCCGCCGCGGCCTTCGGCCTGGCCTTCCTGATCGCGCCATCCGGCCTGCTGTCACGGCTGGTCTCGCCGGGGCTCACCGGCTGGGAGCGCCCGCCGGACGTGCTGATCGTTCAGGACCCCTGGGGGCTCTCGCTGATGGCCGGGTTGATCATCAAGGAGATCCCCTTCCTGCTGCTGATGTGCCTTGCCGCCCTGCCCCAGCTCGACCCGGAGCGACGCGTGGCCATGGCCCGCTCGCTCGGCTATCGCCCGACCACTGCCTGGCTCAAGGTGGTAGCCCCTTCGCTCTATCCGCTGATCCGGCTGCCGGTCTTTGCCGTCATCGCCTATGCCACTTCGGTGGTCGACGTGGCGCTGATTCTCGGCCCGACGCTGCCGCCGACGCTGGCGGTCTCGATTCTGGTCTGGTTCAACGACCCCGACCTGAGCCGGCGCTTCATGGCCTCGGCCGGCGCCGTGCTGCAGCTCGGCGTCACGGCCGCGGCGCTCATCGCCTGGTGGTGTCTGGAACGCCTGGTCGCCCGGCTGGGGCGGCACTGGCTCGCACGTGGCGGGCGCGGCAATGGCGACTCGCCGCTGCGCCTGGCGGGTAAGGGGCTGATCGGGCTGGCCACACTCACCGCCTTCGCCGGCATCGCCGGCCTGGCGCTGTATTCCATTGCCGGCTTCTGGCGCTTTCCCGATGCCCTGCCGCAGAGCCTCACCGCGGCGCACTGGCTGCGCGCCCTGCCCGCTCTTTCGGGGCCGGTCGCCACCACGGCGCTGATCGCCATCGGCGCTACGCTGATCGCCCTGGCGCTGACCCTGGCGGCACTGGAGAACGAGCAACGCACGGGCCGGCAGCCGGCACAGGGACGACTGCTCTCAGCGCTGACGCTGCTCTACCTGCCGCTGATCGTGCCGCAGATCGCCTTCCTGTTCGGGCTGGTGGTGGTGATGGAGTCGCTGGGCACGCGCCCCACCCCTGCGCTAGTGATCTTCGGCCACCTGCTGTTCGTGCTGCCCTACGTGTTCCTCTCCCTCGCGGAGAGCTACCGCCGCTTCGACCCGCGCTGGTCGCAGCTGGCGGTGAGTCTCGGTGCCTCGCGCAACGGCGCCTTCTGGCGGGTGCGGCTGCCGATGCTGCTGGCGCCGATGCTCACCGCCGCCGCCGTGGGCCTGGCCGTCAGTATCGGCCAGTATCTGCCCACCCTGCTGCTGGGTGCCGGGCGCGTGCCCACCGTGACCACCGAGGCGGTGTCGCTGGCCGCCGGTGGCAATCGTCGGGTGATCGGCGTATGGGCGATGGTTCAGGCCAGCCTGCCGCTGGTAGGCTTCATCATCGCCGTGGGCCTGCCACGGCTGCTGTGGGGCAATCGACGCGACATGAGGGGTTCACCATGAGCACAGGTCATCGCCTGGTGCTGGACGAGGTCCGCCTCGTCCTGGCAGGCAGCACACTGCTCGAACTCGATGCCGAGATCGGTCCCGGCGAGGTTTTCACCGTGATGGGACCGTCAGGATCGGGCAAGTCGACCCTGCTGGCTTACCTGGCCGGCTTCCTGGCACCGGCCTTCCAGGCCAGCGGCCGGGTACTGCTCGACGGGCACGACATCGCCAGCCTGCCGGCAGAGCGTCGCAGCATCGGCCTGCTGTTCCAGGACCCGCTGCTGTTCCCGCACCTCTCGGTGGCCGGCAACCTGCGCTTCGGCATGCCCCGCGCCATGCCCGACAAGGCGGCAAGGGTCGAGACGGCGCTGGCGCAGGTCGGCCTGGCCGGCTTCGGGCCACGCGACCCGGCCACTCTCTCCGGCGGCCAGAGAGCCCGAGTGGCGCTGATGCGCCTGCTACTCTCCGAACCGCGGGCCGTACTGCTCGACGAACCCTTCTCGAAGCTCGACCGGCAGCTGCGCCACGACATGCGCCGGCTGGTCTTCGACCGGCTGCGCGAGGCGGGCCTGCCCAGCCTGCTGGTGACCCACGACCACGAAGATGCCGAGGACGCCGGCGGCAGGGTGATCGAACTAGGACAATGAGTGGGGTCGGCCTGCCCCGCCCCTGAGCGGGCGAAGCAGGCCGGCTGACAGCCTCACGCCGCCAGCAGTTCGACGTCGTAGCGCTCACCGTGGCGTTCCATGTAGTCGGTCAATCGCGCCAGCGGCAGCGGACCCGGCAGCGGGTAGCGCGCCGGGATCTTCTGCTTGGTCTCGATGTAGTAGCGCCCCAGCGAGCCGAAATCCCGCGGGTGCAGCTCCTCGCTGACGCCGATGAACTGCCCCTGCTTGCGGGCCCGGTCCAGCACCTGGCGCCAGCGGTCGATCTGCGGGAATCCCACCCCCTCGACGCCGTTGTTGAACAGCATCAGATTGATCTCGTCGAAGGGATCGCGAGAGTCGAGGTAGGACTCGATAGTATCCACCGAAGGGTTCATGTTGAACTTCATCCAGAACGGCACCGAGCCCGTGCGCAGCGCCCAGTAGGGCTCGAGCATGATGAAGGACTCGACCAGCACACGATTGGACTTCATGCCGCGCTGGCGATACCAGTCGCGGTAGAAGTCGGCCACCATCGGGCTGAGGGAGTCAGGCTCGTCGTAGATCAATCGCTTGACCTGGTAGCCGTGCTGCGCGGCGAAGCGCAGGATGTCGTCCCGCAGCGCCGCCTCGAAGCCCCACTCCGCCTCGGGGCTCCTGCCATCCGGCTCCGGCGAGTCCCAGCGCCGCACCGGCGAATCGTAGCGCTCCAGGTACTCCTCGACCCGTTCGCTGCCGTGCAGGAACTCCTCTTCGGTGGCGCCCCCCAGCGCCCCGTGCTGGAAGAAGTGGCGCTCGCCGATCCGGGTCGTCGGCCAACTGCTGCGGCACTCGGTCACGATGATGGTGCCGCCCGGCTCGAGATTCGCCTCGAGAAAGCGCTCATAAGCCCGGCCCAGGGTCAGCCGCTTGACCCGGAAGTAGTCCATGTACTCCACCATCAGACGGTCCTGATTGGCATCGTGCATGTGGTGAAGCTGCAAGTCCGGATTGGCCTCGAGCAGCTTGGGAGCGTAGCGACGACCGAACTCCATGGCACCCTTTGGGTCGTCGTTGTCCCCCGTGAGGTGGCGCACCGGGATGAAGAAGGTCTGCGGCAGCCAGGGAATGTCGAAGGCGGCCGAGAGATGCGTCAGCGCGCCGCTGGCCGAGCCGACCATCACCGCCTGATAGCGCCGCTGGGGATAGCGGGCCGTGATCCACTCCGCCACCTTTTCGGCATCGATCTGATCGAGCTTGTCCGGGGCGTGCCCCTCGGTCACGCCGCCCACCGCGTAGACCTCTTCGCGAGCCGCCTGCGGCAGCTTGTTCGCCGCCTGCACCAGGTGACCCATGAGATGGCCCTTGCCCAGGCCGGGGTAGTCCTGACCGTGCAGGTAGTTGGAGGCGGCACGCAGCATACCGGTGGCGGAATCGAAATCGGCGATATAAGAAGGGGAACTGGGTCGCATGAGAAACTCCTGTCTTCAGCGATATGAAAAAAATCCCAAGGGAGCGACCTCCTGTCGCTCCCGGCAGCCAGGCTTGGCGGTGTGAAGCGGTGTCAGGCCTGACGATGATAGGCGTACAGCGCCAGCGGCAGCGCTACCGCCGCCAGCCCCAGCGCCAGCCCCATGCCGCTGCTGGTACCGCCATGTTCGCGTTCGATCCAGCCACCGCGGACGGCACCCTCTCCGTCGGAGTGGAACAGGTTGCCCGAGCCGGGCTCGATGGGTAGGTCCTGGGCGAAGTGATCGCTGTTCACCTTGCGCTCCATCATCTTTTCGCCAAGCGGCGGCGCCACGGTGCGAAGAGCCGCCATCATGCGCCCCGAGTTGCCGACGAAGTGCTCGCGCATCGGGTGCCTGGCCACGTGCACGATAGCAGCGGCCACCTTCTCCGGGGGGTAGACAGGCGTCATGGCCTTGACCGGCTGTCCCACGTAGTTGGCCGCACGCTGAAACAGCGGCGTATCGATGGAAGCAGGCAGAATAGTGGAGACGTGAATGTCCGGCGCATCGGCAAGCTCCATGCGCAGGCACTCCGACAGGCCGCGAATGCCCCATTTCGAGGTCACGTAGGCACTGGTGAAGGGTTGGCCGGAATGAGCCACCATCGAGGAGACGTTGATCAGCCGCCCGTGGCCCTGCTCGCGGAATTGGCGAATCGCCTCCCGCGCTCCGTTGACGCAGCCCATCAGGTTGGTCTGAATCACCTTTTCGAAGGCGTCACGCGGCGTTTCCTCCAGGCGCCCGAACAGCGTCACCGCAGCATTGTTGATCCAGACGTCGACGCGCCCGTAGCGCTCCACCGCCTTTTCGCACAACCGCTCGACCTGATCGGCCTCGCACACATCGGTGGGCACGACGATGCCACGACCGCCAAGACGCTCGCACTCCTGCAGCGTCTCCTGCAGTGCAGACTCTCGCCGGGATGCCAGCACCACGGAGGCTCCGCCCCGGGCAAAAGCATGTGCCGTGGCACGACCGATACCGCTCGAGGCACCGGTAATGACTACGATGGCGTCGTGTAACTCGCTGCGTTTCATGACCTACCTCCTTGGAAAATCAACGCATCTAGCGATTCATTGAGCGGCACGCTCATGCGCCAACCGCTACCACTTGGCAGAACGGCACAGGCATACAACCTGCATCAATTGGCAAAACAACCAGCTAACTTCACGCACATTAATTTACTTGAAAAGCCAAAAGACACGTCCTTGCTAAAGATCAATATGGCACAGACGAATTACTTTCTCTGTATCGGCGGGTGAGGAAGTTTTACTTCCCGTACCAGGAATCTCCCCCCATCAAAAGCCTCAACGAACCGCACCATGGCGGGACTTTCACAACCCAAGAAAACTTTACGCAAGTTATGTGCACCTTCGCCTTCACCAAGGTAGCTTTCATCGTCTATACCTATGCATTGACACTTGTTCATGCTCCGAAGAGGTCAATAAGGAAATGGCCCAACGGAGATAGCGCGCCGGCCACATGAAAAGTTGTCTTGCCACTACAGGGAGGGTTGTCATATGGGCAATGTGGCATTGAAGGGTATCGATTCCGATACGAAAGCGGTTCCTCGAAGTCGCGCGTTTACCGCACGTCTCGAGGAGTTCAGGCTCGACGATACCAGCAAGACCGGACGCGACGCAGCCCTGCCTCGGGCCAGGGGCGAAGGACGACATCCGTCACAGCGAATCCTCTTCGCCACCCCGGAAATAGCCGATTTCGTCAAGGTCGGCGGTCTGGGCGACGTCTCCTCGGCCCTGCCCCGGGCGTTGGCAGCTCACCACGACATTCGCATCCTGATGCCGGCCTACCGGGAAGTCCGCAACTCGGCGCTGAACATTCGTCGCGTCGGTCATTTGCCCGCCCACGCCGAGCTGCCGGCCTGCGAGCTTGGCGAGATGACCTGTGCCGACGGCATGGTGATCTACGTGCTGCTCTGCCCCGAGCTCTACGAGCGCGATGGCGGCCCCTATGGCACCGGCCCCGGGGGCTACGGCAGCGGTGGCTGGGAAGACAACGACATTCGCTTCGCCAGGCTGTCGCTGGCCGCCGCCCAGATCGCTGCCGGTCAGGCCGGACTCGACTGGCAGCCACAGTTGCTGCATCTCAACGACTGGACATGTGGCCTGGCCCCCGCCTACCTGGAGTGGATGGGACGCCAGGTCCCCAGTGTCTTCACCATCCATAACCTGGCCTACCAGGGGCTCTTCGACAGGTCGCGCTGTACGGCACTGGGCATTCCCGACAGCGCCTTCCATATCGAAGGGGTCGAGTATTACGGCAGGCTCTCCTTCATGAAGGCGGGCATCGTCTACGCCTCCCACGTGACCACGGTAAGCGCCACCTATGCGCAGGAAATCACCACGCCGGAGTTCGGCTGCGGCCTGGAGGGGCTGCTGTGCTGCAAGGCGCAGCAAGGGCGGCTTAGCGGTATTCCCAACGGTATCGACGACTCCTGGGATCCACGCACCGATGCTCACCTGGTTCAGGCCTTCTCGTCCAACGACTGGCGTGGCAAGCGTGCCAATGCTGACTACGTGCGCCACCGCTTCGGCCTGGCCCCCAGCGCCGGGCCGCTGTTCGCCATGGTCTCGCGCATGGTGCACCAGAAGGGTGTCGACCTGGTCATCGACGCGGCCCCCAGCATCGTCCAGGCAGGCGGCCAACTGGTCTTCATCGGCAGCGGCGAGCGTCGCGTGGAGGAGCAACTGGATCGGCTGGCGGAGCGCTACCCGGGGGCCGTGGCCGCCTACATCGGCTTCGATGAGTACGAGGCCCGCTGCATCTACGCCGGCAGCGACTTCCTGTTGATGCCGTCGCGCTTCGAGCCGTGCGGCCTGAGTCAGATGTACGCCCAGCGCTTCGGCTCGCTGCCCATCGCTCATCGTACCGGGGGGCTGGCCGATACCATCGAGGATGGCGTGACCGGGTTCCTGTTCGAAGGCGCCAATCTGGCCAGCTTCATGCTGGCGATCCAGCAGGCCTTCTCGGTCTATCACTCCACCGAGCTGTTCTATGCCATGCGCCGGGCCGCCATGACCGGGCGCTACCACTGGCGTCAGTCGATCGCGCCTTACACCCAGCTCTATCGGCGCATCTGCAACGAAGCAGGCGTGGAGGTGCGACAAGCCGGATGAACGCAGCCACTCGATTCGAATACACCTTTGGTGCCCAGGTGCTGGGCCCGCACTGGACCCGCTTCGCACTCTGGGCGCCAAGCGCCCACCGGGTCGAGCTCATGGTGGAAGGACAGGCGCCGCTCGACATGACCCAGGCCGGCGAAGGGCGCTTCGTCGGCGAGGCCGAGTGCGACCACGGCACCCGCTATCGCTATCGCGTGCATCTCGACGACGACACCGAGGGCATTCTGGTGCCCGACCCCGCCGCCCGCGCCCAGGCAGGCGGCATCGATGGGCCGAGCCTGGTCGTCGACCCCTTCCGGCACGCCTGGCGGCATGCCGACTGGAACGGGCGGCCCTGGCACGAGACGGTGCTCTACGAACTCCACCTGGGTACCCTGGGGGGACTGGAGGCGGCACGCCGTCAGCTGCCCTACCTGGCCGAGCTTGGCGTCACCGCGGTCGAGCTGATGCCGGTGGCGGCCTTTCCCGGCTCGCGCAACTGGGGCTACGACGGCGTGCTGCCCTACGCCGTGGACGAGGCCTACGGAGACCCGGATGCGCTCAAGGCTTTCATCGACGATGCTCACAGCCTGGGCCTGATGGTTTTCCTCGATGTGGTGTACAACCACTTCGGCCCCGACGGCAACTACCTGCCACGCTACGCCGAGGCTTTCTTCCGCCACGACCGTGACACCCCCTGGGGGCCGGCGATCGACTTCCGTCAGCCCATGGTGCGGCGCTTCTTCATCGAGAATGCGCTGATGTGGCTCGACGAGTACCGCCTCGACGGCCTGCGCCTCGATGCGGTGCACGCCATCGGCGAACGCGATTTTCTGGTCGAGCTGGCCGAGACGCTGCGCAGCCACCTCGACGCCAGCCGCCACGTGCACCTGGTGCTGGAGAACGAGCACAACGACGCCGAGCTGCTCGGGCCGGGCCGCTTCACCGCCCAGTGGAACGATGACTGGCACAACGTCATGCACGTGCTGCTCACCGGCGAGCGCGAGGGTTACTACGGCGAATTCGCCGACGAGCCGACGCAGAAGCTGGTGCGTTGCCTGAGCGAGGGCTTCGTCTATCAGGGTGAGCCCACCCGCGACGGCACACCGCGTGGCACCCCCAGCGCCCACCTGCCACCGAGCGTCTTCGTCGCCTTTCTGCAGAATCACGACCAGGTGGGTAACCGCGCCCTGGGCGAACGTCTGACCCGGCTCGCCGAGCCTCAGGCCCTCGAGGCCGCCATGCTGTTGCTGCTGCTCTCGCCCATGGTGCCGTTGCTGTTCATGGGCGAGGAGTGGGCCAGCGAGCGGCCGTTTCTGTTCTTCACCGATCATCGCGCCGAACTGGCCGAGGCCGTGCGCGAGGGTCGCCGCGCCGAGTTCGCCGCCTTCAGCACCTTCCAGGACCCGGCCAGGCGGGAAGCCATCCCCGACCCCAACGCCGAGGCGACCTTCGCGGCGTCACGCCCCGACTTCGACAGCCGGGAGACGCCGCCCCATGCCGACCGGCTGGCCTACGTTCGGCAACTGCTGGCGATTCGCCATGATGAGATCGTGCCGCGGCTCGACGGCGCTCGCGCCCTGGGCGCCGAGGCGCTGGGCGACAGGGCCGTCGTGGCCCGCTGGCAAATGAACGACGACAGCCAGCTGGTCATTGCCGTGAACCTCAGCGAGCGAGCGGTGGCGACCCAGGCCTTCGGCATCGGCCACCGCCTGCATGAAACCCGCGACGGCGTGGCGGTGGCCACCGAAAGCGGCAGCCTGCCGCCCAACTGCGCCGCCGCCTGGCTGCGCCCCGGCCCCGGCGACGAGGAGCTTTGCGCATGAGCGACGCACGCCTGGATGCGCTGGCCGAGGCCGCCGGCCTGATCGACGAATGGCAGGACAGCGAAGGGCACACCCGCCGGCTCGACGACGCCACCCGGCGGGAGCTGCTGGCACGCCTGGGTTACCCTGCCGGGAACGCCAGCGAGATCGACGCCAGCCTGCAACGCTTGCGTCCGCCCACTTCCTCTGCACAGTGGCCACCGCTGATCACCGCCGAGCAGAGCAGGAGTACGGCGCTGCCTTCTGCCCTCCCTGAAGGCACCGGCTACGTTCTCGTTCTGGAAAACGGCGAGCGTCGCGAGGGCCGGCTCACGCGGGCGGGCGAACTGCCCCCCGTCGAGACACCCGGCTACCATCGGCTGCAGATCGGCGACAGCGTGAGGACCCTGGCCGTGGCCCCGCCGCGCTGCTTCACGCTAGGCGACGCCTGCAACAGCGAGACACCGCGCCTGTGGGGCCTGGCCGCGCAGCTCCATGCCCTGCGTCGGCCCGGCGACGGCGGCATCGGCGACACCCTGGCGCTGGAGCGGCTGGTACGGCATGCCGCTGAGGCCGGCGCTGGAGCCGTGGCGATCAGCCCGACCCACGCCATGTTCAGCGCCGACGTGACGCGCTACAGCCCCTACGCCCCCTCCAGCCGGCTGCTCTACAACGTGCTGCATGCGGCGCCGGAAGCCCTGCTGGGCGAGGAGCCAGTGAAGCGCGCCATGGAGGTCAGTGGCGTGAACGATGCCCTGCCGCGGCTCGAAGCGGAGCCGCTGCTCGACTGGCCTGCCACGGCGAGTGCCAAGCTGTCCTGGCTGCGTGCTCTGTGCGACGACCTGATGCAGCGCGAGGATGCGCAGGCGGTCAGGCTGCGCCAGGCCCTGGCGGCCTTTCGTCAGCGCGGGGGCTCGGCGCTCGAACACCACTGCCGCTTCGAGGCCCTGCAGCACCGGCTCGGCATTCTCGACTGGCGCCAGTGGCCCCGGGAGCTGCACGAGCCGACCGGCCCGGAGGTGGCGCGCTTCGCCGAGGTGGACTCCCGCGACGTCGAGTTCCACGCCTTCCTGCAATGGCTAGTCAGCGAAGGTCTCGCCCGCGCCCAGGCCTCGGCCCGGGAGGCCGGTATGGCGGTGGGGCTGATCGGCGATCTGGCGGTAGGCGCCGACGCGGCGGGCAGCCAGGCCTGGAGCCGCCAGGCGGAGATGCTCGAAGGCCTGTCGATCGGTGCCCCGCCGGATGCCTTCAACGTACACGGCCAGGACTGGGGCCTAGCGCCCTTCTCGCCCCAGGGCCTGGTGCGCTCGGGTTTTCGCAGCTTCATCGACATGCTGCGGGCCGGCTTCGCCCATACCGGGGGGCTGCGCATCGACCACGTGATGGGCCTCATGCGCCTGTGGCTGGTGCCCCACGGCAAGGCCCCCACCGAAGGCGGCTACGTGCGCTATCCGTTCGACGATCTGCTGCGCCTGGTGGCACTGGAGTCCTGGCGTCACCGCGCCATCGTCATCGGCGAGGACCTGGGCACCGTTCCTCCCGGCTTTCGTCAGCGACTGGCACGCCACGGCATTCTCGGCATGCGCGTGCTGTGGTTCGAGCGCGATGCCGAAGGCGGGTTCCTGCCGCCGGCCCAGTGGTCCCGGGACGCCATTGCCACCAGCTCGACCCACGATCTGCCCACCCTGGCAGGCTGGTGGGCAGGGCGCGACATCGAGTGGCGCGACCGCCTGGGCCTGCTGAGCGAAGAGCAGGATGCTCGCAGCGAGCAAGCCGAGCGCCGCAGCGAGCGGGCACGCCTGGCTCGGGCTCTCGGCCTGCTCGATCCGCTGGCCTCTTCCATGGGGCTGGAAGCCACCGAACTGCCCGTTTCGCAGGTGCTGGATGCCGCTGTACAGCAGTTGGGGCTGACCCCGGCACCGCTCACGCTGCTGCCGGTGGAAGACGCCCTGGGGCTGGAGGAGCAAGCCAACCTGCCGGGCACCCTCGACGAGCACCCCAACTGGCGGCGGCGCCTGCCCGACGCCACCGCACGCCTGTTCGCCTCTACCGAGGTGAGAGATCGGCTGGAGCAACTGGCCATGGCCCGCCGTCATGCCGTGCAAGCGTCCTCTACCCAAGAACCCCCTATCCAAGAACCCCCTGTCCAGGAGCCCTCTGTCCAGGAGCCCTCTGTCCCAAAATCCCCGGGGGAGGCTATCGATGAGTGACATCCGCGCCACCGTTCGCCTGCAGTTCCACCGCGGCTTCACTTTGGACGATGCCGCCGAATGGGTCGGCTACTACGCCAGGCTCGGCATCAGTCATGTCTATGCCTCGCCGCTGCAAATGTCCCGCAGCGGCTCACCCCATGGCTATGACGGCATCGACCCTACCCGCATCGACCCCGAGCTCGGCGGCGAGGAGGCGCTGGAGCGGCTGGTGACGCGCCTGCGCGCCCACGGCATGGGCCTGATCCTGGATATCGTTCCCAACCACGTGGCGGTGGGCGGTTCGCAGAACCCCTGGTGGCAGGACGTGCTGGCGTGGGGCCAGGCGAGCCCCTTCGCCGGCTTCTTCGACATCGACTGGCACTCTCCCGATCCGCTGCTGAGCGGCAAGGTGCTGCTACCCTTCCTCGGCGGGCCCTATGCCGACGCCCTGCACGGCGGCGAGCTCGAACTGCGCCACGATCCGGAAACCTGCGCCTTCCACGTGGCCTATCACGAGCATCGCTTTCCTCTCGATCCGCGCTGTTACGGCGACATCCTGCGTCTGGCCGAGCACGATGTCCTCTGGGAACTGGCGCCACGCTTCGATGCCCTGCGCCAGCGCGACGATGCCTATACCGCCGTGGCCGAGTGTCGCCGCGAGCTGCGTCAGGCACTGGCGGAGCCGGCTGCCGCAGGCGCCCTGGAGCGTGCCCTGAGGCTGTTCGACGGCAGCACCCGCGGCGGCGCCATTCGCCTCCACGACCTGCTGGAGCAGCAGCACTACCGTCTGGCCTGGTGGCGAACCGGCGCCGACGAGATCAACTGGCGCCGCTTCTTCGACATCACCGAACTCGGCGGGCTGCGCATCGAGCAGCCCGAGGTGTTCGAAGCGGTGCATGCCCTGCCGCTACGCCTGGTGGAACAGGGCTGGGTCGACGGGCTGCGCATCGATCACATCGACGGCCTGGCCGACCCGCGCGGCTACTGCCGCCGTCTGCGGGCTCGCCTGGGCGAGATCCAGAAACGGCGTCCGCCGGACGCGGTACGCCACGTGGCGATCTTCGTCGAGAAGATCCTCGCCGCCGACGAGACCTTGCATCGCGACTGGGGGGTCGACGGTACCACCGGCTACGAGCTGATGAACGAGATCTCGGCCCTGCAGCACGACCCCGCCGGGGCTCAGCCGCTACGTGAGCTGTGGCGTCGCATCAGCGGCCGCAGCGACGACTTTCTGGATGAGGTGCGCCAGGCCCGCCGCGAGGTGCTGCATACCCTGCTCGTCAGCGAATTCGAGGCCTGCGTTCGTGCCCTGCACGCCATGGCTCGCCATCGCCTGGCGAGCCGCGACGTCACCCTGGCCGCCCTGCGTCGGGCGCTCGAGGCGCTGATCGTGCATTTCCCGGTCTACCGCACCTACGCCGACGATGGCGGCCGTCCGGAGCTCGACGCCAGCTTCTTCGATCAAGCCATGGCCGGCGCCCGCACGGCGCTGAGCCCGCCCGACGCCGCCGTGCTGGCCCGGCTCGAGCGCTGGTTGGGCGGCGAAGCCCCCGCCGACGCCGAAGACGCCGAGGAGCGCTGGCTGCGCCAGAGCGCCATCGTGCGCTTTCAGCAGCTCACCTCGCCGGTGGCCGCCAAGGCCGTGGAGGACACCGCCGGCTATCGCAGCGCGGCCCTGATCTCGCGTAACGACGTCGGCTTCGACGGCGAGCATTTCAGCCACTCGCCACGCCAGTTCCACGAAACCAACGCCTGGCGCGCACGCCACTTCCCCCACGGCCTGGTCGCCACCGCCACCCACGATCACAAGCGCGGTGAAGACGTGCGGGCGCGTCTTGCCGCGCTGAGTGAAAGTCCCGCCGACTTCGCCACCTGTGTCGAACGCTGGCGCGATCTCGCCGCCCCGTTGCGCCAGGTGCTGCCCTCGGGTGCCACCCCCAGCCCCGGCGACGAACTGATCCTCTACCAGCTGCTGCTCGGCGCCTGGCCGCCGACGCTCTCACGTCACGACGACGACGGCATGCATGAATTTGCCGAACGCCTGGCTCAGTGGCAGCAGAAAGCCGTGCGCGAAGCCAAGCTGCGCACGCACTGGCTGTGGCCCGACGAGGCCTACGAGAGCGCCTGCCGCGATTACCTGCTGGGGCTTCTGGCCAGCCCCGAGTTGTGCCGCGAGATCGAGGCGGCGGCCCGCGAGCTCGACCTGCCGGGCGCGCTCAACGGCCTGGTTCAGACGGCGCTGAGGCTGACCGTGCCCGGCATCCCCGACCTCTATCAGGGCTGCGAATATTGGGATTACAGCTTGGTCGATCCCGACAACCGCCGCCCGGTCGATCACGCCGCACGGTTGGCGACGCTCGACCGGCAGCAAGCGCTCGGCGAGGCGCTGTCCGACTGGCGCCACGGCGCCGTCAAGCAGGCGTTGATCACACGCCTGCTTGCGCTGCGCCACGAGCGGCGCGAGCTTTTCGTCCATGGCGACTATCGGCCGCTGGCCACCGCCGGCGCGCATGAGGAGCGGCTGATCGCCTTTCTGCGCAGCCACGCCGATCGGCAACTGCTGGTCGTCGTGCCGCGGCTGTCAGCAGGGCTGCTGACGGACGCCGACCGCCCCCTGGTGCCGCCGACGCAGTGGGGCGACAGCGGCATCTGCCTGCCCCAAGGGGCACGTGGCGCTTGGCAAAGCGCGCTGACCGGTACCACCCTGACAGTAACGACGGAGACTGTCGCTGCCGGGGAATTGCTGAAGGATTTCCCCGTCGGCGTCTACCTACGAGACACGCACAGGCAAAGGGAGAGCTAGGATGGCTGACGAAGAGCGCGTACGGAACCTGGCCTACGAAATCTGGGAGTCGGAAGGACGACCCGAAGGGCAGCAGCAGCGCCACTGGGACATGGCGCTGAAGATCGTCGCCGCGGAGCAGGCGGCGGGCATGGACGCCGAACTCGAGGAGGTCGGCGAGCCGGTTGACGAGCCACCCATTCTCGAGGACGACCTACCGCTGGAGGATGACGAAAGGGGCATCGATGAGAACCGGCTGCCGCTGGAGCCCCCCGACGGTGAACCCGACTTCGACGAACTGCCCTACCGCGACGACCGCGACGTGGCCCAGGACGTCCCGGTGCAGGATCGCGGCAGCCCCGGCCCGGCCCCGGACGAGCCCGAACCTACCGCGGCCTCGACCCGCCCGCTGCCGGCCGAGGAGGCGACCAGTACCGGTACCCAGGATCAGGGGGTCGCCAATCGTGGCGGCGAAGAGGCCAGGGAAACCTCGGCGGAGCCCGGCCCGGGGCCCATGGAGCCGCTACCACCGGGGTCCGCTACGGCCAGGCGTACACGCAAGCCGCGCCGCGAGAGCGATGGCCTGACCCAGCCCGACGGCACCGACACTTCCCAAGTGTCGGGCAAGACGGCCAAGGGACGAGGCAAGACGACCGGTGAGAGCAAGCCCAAGGCGGCAGCCGATTCGCCCGCGGGCAAGAAGGCCGCAGCGGGCAGCCGCAGCAAATCGCGCAAGTAAGCAGCGCATGCGCAGATGGCGAGAGGCGTAGCACGACACAGGGCAGCAAGACGCCCACCGCGATCAAGGACGACGAACGATGAACACGAGGCAGGAGCCGCAAGAGATCGACCCCGCCGTGGCGATCGATGAACAACCCGGGGTGATCCGGAGTTCGCGCGTGCGCGAGGGCTGGCCTTTCCCGCTGGGCGCGACCTGGGATGGGCTGGGCGTCAATTTCGCTCTCTTTTCCGCCCATGCCACCCGGGTCGAGCTATGCCTGTTCGACGCGAGCGGCACCCATGAGGTGGAGCGCATCGAGCTGCCGGAGTACACCGACGAGGTGTGGCACGGCTACCTGCCCGATGCCCGCCCGGGCCAGCTCTATGCCTACCGGGTCCACGGCCCCTATGAGCCCGAGTCGGGGCATCGCTTCAACCCACACAAGCTGCTGCTCGATCCCTACGCCAAGCAGCTCGTGGGCGAGCTGGTGTGGGACGAAGCGCTGTTCGGCTACACCATCGGCCATGCCGACGGCGATCTCAGTTTCGATACCCGCGACAGCGCCCCCTTCATGCCCCGCTGCCGGGTGATCGACCCCGCCTTCACCTGGGGCCGCTCCCGTGGCGTTCAGCAGCCCTGGGAGCGCACCGTGGTCTACGAGACCCACGTGCGCGGCTATACCATGCGTCACCCGGCGGTGCCCGAAGCGCTGCGCGGCACCTTCTCGGGGCTGATGGTCAACGAAGTGGTCGACTACATCCGCTCGCTCGGCGTGTCGTCGGTGGAGCTGCTGCCGATCCACGCCTTCGTCGACGACCAGCACCTGCTCGAGCGCGGGCTGCGCAACTACTGGGGCTACAGCACCCTGGGCTTCTTCGCCCCCCATTCGCGCTATCTCTCCGGCAGCAACATCAATGAGTTCAAGCAGATGGTGGCCTGTTATCACGCCGCCGATCTCGAGGTGATCCTCGACGTGGTGTACAACCACACCGCCGAGGGCAACCATCTCGGCCCCACCCTCTCCTTCAAGGGCATCGACAACGCCTCCTACTATCGCCTGCTGCCCGACGAACCGCGCTACTACATCGACGATACCGGCACCGGCAACACGCTCAACCTGAGCCATCCCCGGGTACTGCAGATGGTCACCGACTCGCTGCGCTACTGGGCCACCGAAATGCGCGTCGACGGTTTTCGCTTCGACCTGGCGACCATCCTCGGCCGCGAGCCCCACGGCTTCGACGAAGGCGGCGGCTTTCTCGACTCCTGCCGCCAGGACCCGGTGCTGAGCCAGGTGAAGCTGATCGCCGAGCCTTGGGACTGCGGCCCCGGCGGCTACCAGGTGGGCGGCTTCCCGCCCGGCTGGGCGGAGTGGAACGACCGCTTCCGCGACACCAGCCGTGCCTTCTGGCGCGGCGACGAGGGCCAGCTCGCCGAGTTCGCCTCGCGGTTGATGGGCTCGGCCGACCTGTTCGACCGCCGCGGCCGCCGCCCTTTCGCCTCGGTCAACTTCGTCACCGCCCATGACGGTTTCACCCTGCACGACCTGGTCGCCTACGACGACAAGCACAACCAGGCCAACGGCGAGGAGAACCGCGACGGCCACGACCACAACCTCTCCTGGAACCACGGCGAAGAGGGACCCACCGACGACCCGGACGTCCACTCGCTGCGCCTGCGCCAGATTCGCAACTTCCTCGCCACGCTGCTGTTCTCCCAGGGCACGCCGATGCTGCTGGCCGGCGACGAGCTGCTGCGCACCCAGCGCGGCAACAACAACGCCTACTGTCAGGACAACGAGCTGAGCTGGCTTGACTGGAACCTGGAGGGCGACGCCCACGACCTGATCGATTACCTGCGCCGGCTGATCGCCCTGCGCCTGCGCTATCCCATTTTGCGCCGCGGCCGCTTTCTCTCCGGCGAGTACAACGAGGAGATGGGACTCAGGGAGGTCACCTGGTTGGCTGCCGACGGTAGCGAGATGGACGTGCAGCGTTGGGAGGATCCACAAGCGCGCTGTCTCGGCCTGCTGCTCGACGGCCGCGCCCGCCCCTCGGGCATTCGCCGCGCAGGCGACGACCGCTCGCTGCTGATCCTGTTCAACGCCAGCCCCGAACCGATCGCCTTCTGCCTGCCCGACGTACCCCGCGGCAACGGCTGGGTGTGCCGGCTCGATACGCGTGACAGCACACCGCCCGATGCCGGCCTGCGCGCCTTCGGCGAGGAGTACGCCATGCTCGGACGCTCGCTGGTCATGCTCGAACTGGAGCAGGCGCCATGAACACGACCACCTCTCGACGGAAGGGCACATGACGGAACTGATGGCCTGTAGTGATGATTGGGAAACGAAGCCGAGTGACCGGCAACCGAGCGCTGCCAGCGCCGCCCTGCCCCGCCGTGATGCCGAGGCGCTGGCAAGCGGCCGCCATCCCGACCCCTTCGCAGTGCTGGGGCTGCACGCGCAGGGAGATGGGTACGCACTCAGGGTCTACGTTCCCGGCGCCCAGGGCGTGGACGTCCTGCGGCGTGACAGCGAGCGTATCGAGGGCCGCCTTACCGAACTCGGCACAGCGGGGCTGTTCGTCATCGCGCTGAGCGAGATCTTCCCCTACCGGCTGCGCATCCACTGGCCCGACGGCGTTCAGGAGACGGAAGACCCATACAGCTTCGGCCTCCTGCTCGGCGACATCGACCTGCACCTGATCGGCGAGGGCACCCATCGCGACCTCGGCCGCTGCCTGGGCGCCCAACTCATGGAGATCGACGGCGTGGCGGGCGTGCGCTTCGCCGTGTGGGCGCCCAACGCCCGGCGTGTCTCGGTCATCGGCGCCTTCAACGGCTGGGACGGCCGTCGCCACCCCATGCGCCTGCGCCACCAGGCCGGCGTGTGGGAGCTGTTCGTGCCGCGTCTGCAGTCGGGCGAAGCCTACAAATACGAACTGGTGGACGCCCATGAGCACGTCGTGCAAAAAGCCGATCCCGTAGCGCTGGCCAGCGAACTGCCGCCCGGCACCGCCTCGAAAGTGGCCGATATCGAGAATTTCGAGTGGCACGACGAGGCCTGGCTCGCCCGGCGCGGCGAGACGCTCGCCCCCGACCGGCCGATCGCCATCTACGAAGTGCACGCTGCCTCGTGGCGCAAGCACGGCGGCAACGAGGGCGAACTCTACGACTGGCGGGAGCTGGCCGAGCAGTTGATCCCCTATGTGAGCGAGATGGGCTTCACCCACATCGAGCTGCTGCCGATCATGGAGCACCCCTTCGGCGGCTCCTGGGGTTATCAGCCGCTGGGGCTGTTTGCGCCTACCGCACGCCACGGTTCGCCGGCGGATTTCGCTTTCTTCGTCGATGCCTGCCACCGGGCGGGGCTCGGCGTGATCCTCGACTGGGTGCCGGCCCATTTCCCCACCGACGCCCACGGCCTGGCGCGTTTCGACGGCACCGCCCTGTACGAGTACGAGCATCCTCATGAGGGCTTCCATCAGGACTGGAACACCTACATCTACAACCTGGGCCGGCGCGAGGTGCACGGCTTCATGCTCTCTTCCGCCCTGCACTGGCTCAGGCACTATCACATCGACGCCCTGCGCGTGGATGCGGTGGCCTCGATGATCTACCGCAACTACTCGCGGCGCGACGGCGAGTGGATTCCCAACCGCCATGGCGGTCACGAGAATCTCGAAGCGCTCGACTTCCTGCGCCACCTCAACCAGGTGGTGGCCGAAGAGGTGCCCGACGCCGCCGTCATCGCCGAGGAGTCGACCGCCTGGCCCGGCGTGACCCGGTCGGTACCCGAGGGTGGGCTGGGCTTTGCCTACAAGTGGAACCTCGGCTGGATGCACGACACCCTGAGCTACATGGCGGAGGATCCTCTCTACCGCTGCCATGGTCACCACAACATGACCTTTCCTCAGGTCTATGCATACTCCGAGCGCTTCATGCTGCCGATCTCCCATGACGAGGTGGTCCACGGCAAGCGCGCGCTGCTCGACAAGATGCCCGGCGACGAGTGGCAGAAGTTCGCCAATCTGCGCGCCTATCTCGCCACGCTGTGGACCCAGCCGGGCAAGAAGCTGCTGTTCATGGGCTGCGAGTTCGGCCAGTGGCGCGAATGGGATCACGACCGCGAACTCGACTGGTGGCTGCTCGACGAGCCGCGCCACGCCGGGGTCCGGCTACTGGTGGGGGATCTCAACCGGCTGTATCGCGAACAGCCGGCATTGCACCAGGGCGACTGCGACCCGGCCGGCTTCGTCTGGGTCATCGGCAACGACCACGCCAACAGCGCGTTCGCCTGGCTGCGCTGCGATGCCCACGCAGAGCCGCTGCTGGTAGTGGCCAACATGACCCCCGTGCCGCGGCACGAGTACCGGGTCGGCGTGCCGCGAGCCGGCGCCTGGGAAGAGATCTTCAACAGCGATGCGGCGTGCTACGGCGGTTCGAACCTGGGCAACCTGGGCCGCCTCGAGGCCAACGAACAACCGCTGCACGGTCAGCCGGCGAGCCTGGAGCTGACCCTGCCGCCGCTGGCGGTGATCATTCTGCGGCCGCTAGCGAGGTAGGGAACACACTCACGACTTCAACACGGAAGTAAGGAGAGATGGCATGCTGGCCATGCTGCAACCGGTCCGTTCGATTCTCTGGAGCGTCGCCCTGCTGCTGCTGGGCAACGGCCTGATCAATACGCTGCTGACGCTGCGCGGCACCGACGAGGGATTCTCGTCCACCATGGTGGGCGTGATCATGTCGGCCTACTTCGTCGGCTTCACCTGCGGTACCTGGGTCAGCAGCCGCTTGATTCGGCGCGCCGGGCACATTCGCACCTTCGCCTTCTGCGCCGCGCTGTGCGCCTCGGGCGCGCTGCTGCACATCATCTTCGTCGACCCCTGGGTGTGGATCGTGCTGCGCTTCTTCTACGGCCTGGCCTTCGTCACCCTGATGACGGTGATCGAGAGCTGGCTCAACGGCCAGGCGGCCAGCCACGAGCGCGGCCGCGTGTTCGCCACCTACATGCTGGTGAACCTCGGGGCGATTGCCGCCGCCCAGCAGATCCTGCGCCTGGACACGCCCGGCGGTTTCCTGCTCTTCGCCGTGACGGCCATCCTGATCAGTTGGGCACTGCTGCCGATCACCATGACCCGGCGCCAGCAACCCACCGTGCCCGAAAACGCCAAGAGCAGCCTCAAGGCACTGATCGGCTTCGCGCCGCTATCGGTCACGGCCTCGGTGCTGTCGGGGCTGGCCATGGGCGCCTTCTGGGGTATGGCGCCGCTCTATGCCCGCCAGTTGGGCTGGAGCGCCGGCGACGTGGGTACGCTGATGAGTGTGACCATCCTGGGCGGCGCGCTGCTGCAGCTGCCCATCGGCCGCTTCTCCGACAAGCACGACCGCTCTCGGGTGCTGACCTGGGTGGTGATCGCCGCCGCGGCGCTGGCCGCGATGATGCCGTTCGCCCCCAACCAGACCGCGCTGCTGGGGCTGTTCTTCCTGTGGGGCGGCTTCTCCTTCGCCATCTACCCGCTGGCGGTGGCGCAGTTGATCGACCAGCTACATCCCGAAGAGGTGGTTTCGGCCTCGGCCGACATGCTGGTGACCCAGGGGGCGGGCAGCGCCTTGGCGCCGATTCTCGCCGGGGCGCTGATGGGCGTGCTGGGGCCCCAGGCGCTGCCCTTCTACATTGCCGCGGTGCTGGCCGTGCTGGGTGCCTATGCGCTCTATCGTCGCCGCCACGTCTCCGATCTGGTCTATGGCCATCCCGCCCACTTCGAGCCGATGACCCAGACCAGCCCGCTGGCGTTGGAGATGCTCTTCGACGACTCCCAGCCCGACCTGTTCGACGACCCCAGCTTCTACGAGGAGCACGAGCGCAAGCGGCTGATCGAGGCGTACCAGCAGCGGGACTAGTCCTCAGCTCAGGCGATCAGAGAGCGCCTCCAGGTCGGTGACGGTCAGGTCCGGCTCGATGCCCCAGGGGTCGAAGGGGGCATCGAGGCTGCGCCGCACCCAGGCGGCATGCAGTCCGGCATGCCGCGCGCCGATCACGTCGAAGGGGTTGCTCGAGATCAGCCAGGTGTCGCCGGGAGCCACGTCGAGGCGGTTGCGCAGATGAGCGTAGACGGCGGGGTCGGGCTTGAAGCGCTTGACCTCGTCGACGCTGATCACCGCCTCGAAGCACCCGCCTATTCCGGCCTGTTCGAGCAGGCCGCTGACCGCCTCGAAGGTGCCGTTGGAGAAGGCCACGCAGCGCATGCCGCTAGCCGTCAGTCGCTTCAGCGCACCGGCGGCCTCGGCAAAGGCCGGTAGGCGCCTGTATACCGACATCAGGTGGTCCTTGTCGACGTCCGACAGCTGCGTCTGCAGGGCGCGGTCGGTGAAATCCAGCGCTTCTCGGGTGCACTGCCCGAAGGTTACGTAGGCCCCCATCAGGCCGCGGCGAAAGCTGTACTCCAGTTGCTTGTCGCGCCAACGCCGCGAGAACTCGGGGGCCAGCTCCGCCCTGCCGCTCCTGCCGAGCCGCTCTTCCAGTTCGGCGACCACGCCATGGGTATCGATCAGGGTACCGTAGACATCGAAGGCGAGTACCGTTGCCATCCGCTGCGCTCCTCGTTGCGTTTCGTCACCCCAAGCATGGGGGCTGCCCCGCCGTGGCTCAAGGCGTGGTAGCGGTGGCACCCTGCTGCTTACCCCGCCAGCCGAGTGAGGGCGAAGTTGGCGATGGCGGTGTCCTGCACGCCGGTGCCGGTCAGGTCGCACACGGTGATGGTCGCCTCGGAATTCCGCAGCCGCTCCCCCCGTTCGATCACCCGGCCCAGCTCGTATACCTGGAATGGCGGCTCGCGCCCCGCGTTGGCACAGACCTTGAGTTCCCCGTTGTGCTCGCTCTGCGCCCGGCTGTCGCAGACGAAGGCGTCGGCCCGGGTCAGCACCGATTCGTCCAGCTCGCGCTTGTCGGGGCTGTCCGAGCCCATGGCGGTGACGTGCACGCTCTCGGGCAGGTCGCTGGCGAAGAGCAGCGGCTCCCGCGACGGCGTCGTCGTCACGATGATATCGGCCTGGGCACAGGCGGCATGCACGCTGTCGCGCACGGTGACGGTAAGGCCTTGGCTGCGCATGTATTCGGCGTACTCTTCGGCCGCTTCACGGCGGCGTGCCCAGACGTCCAGGGTATCGACGTTACGCACCAGGCGCAGTGCCTCGACCTGCCGCCGCGCCTGTTCGCCGGCACCAATCACTCCGACCCGGCGGCTGTCCTCGCGGGAAAGGTGCTTGGCGGCGATGGCTCCGGCCAAAGCGGTACGCACCATGGTTAGATAGCCCTCGTCGAACAGCACCGCCTCGACCTGGCCGGTCTCGGCGGAGAACAGCATCATCAAGCCGCTCAGGCTCGGCAGGCCGCGCTTGGGATTGTCGAAGGCGCCGCTGCTGACCTTGATCGCATAACGTTGCCACCCCTTGATGTGGGCGGTCTTGACGTCGACTTCGCTGTTGAACTCCTCCATGGCCATCGACAGGATCGGCGGCTGCACCACTTCGCCGCGCCCCAGCGCGGCGAAGCCCGCCTCCACCTGGTGCAGCGCCTCGTCGTCGATGCCCACCACCGCTTCGATTTCGTCACGTCGATAGAGCTTCATGTTTCCTCCTTGAACACTGCAAAGACCTCAGCCATGGGCAAGCTGGCGCGCTTTGTCGAGCGTCTCCAGCGCCACGCCGTTGCCGGAAAGAATCAGCGCCACCCGCTGGCCGCGCACCTCGAGCCCATGCTCCACCATGGCCGCGAGCCCCACCGCGGCGGCGCCTTCTACCAGAAGCTTCTCGTGCTCGAGGATGTCGACCATGGCCTGGGCGATGGCCGCTTCCGAGACCTGAAAGTGGTCATCCATCACCTCGCGCACCAGGCTGAACGTGCAGCGATTGTCGAGGCCGATGCCGCCGCCCAGCGAGTCGGCCAGACTCTCCACTTCCTCGACCGCCACGGGACGCCCCGCCTGAAGGCTCTGCCACATGGCCGCGCCACGGGAGAGGCTAACGCCGGTGATGCGGGTCTCGGGGCGGATGGCCTTCACCGCCGCGCCGATGCCCCCCAGCAGCCCGCCGCCGGAGAGTCCGACGATCACCCGGTCGAGATCCGGCGCATCCTCCATCAGCTCCAGGCCGATGGTGCCCTGGCCGGCCGCGATCAGCGGGTCGTCGAAAGGCGGAATCAGGGTCATGCTGCGCTCGCGGATCAGGCGCTCGACCTCGCCGAAGGCCTCGTCCTGGCTCTCTCCCACGCGCCTGACCTCGGCGCCCAGCGCCTCGATGGCGGCCACCTTGTTGGCCGGCACCAGGCGTGACAGGCAGACCGTCGCGGCAATGCCGAGCTTCGATGCGGCATAGGCGACGGCACGGCCGTGGTTGCCGGTGGAGGCGGTGACCACGCCGGCCTCCAGAGCATTGCGACCGTGACGCTCGATCAGCGCGGCGATCATGTTGACGGCACCGCGCAGCTTGAAGGCGCCGGTGGGCTGAAGGGTTTCCAGCTTGAGCAGGATATCGGCGTCGAAACGCCGCGACAGGGCAGGCGAACGGACCAGTGGCGTACGCAGCGCCTGTCCGGCGATACGGCGACGCGCCTGGTAAACGGCAGCGAGGGTAACCCCGTGAGCAGAGGTCGACATGGCAGATCCAGTTGTGTGGCTCGTGGCGAGAGGCTTGGCGCTTTCAGCCTAGAAGAGAAGGACAGGCCCAGCCAAACGAAGCGCCGCGGGCATTACCCGCGGCGCTCGTGGTCAGACATACTGGTCGCTTGCCGATTCGACTCGGCAGTACGGCTCAGCTCACCGACATGGCGGCCTTGACCACGCCTTCGCGCACCAGCTCGTCGGTGACCTTGTTCACCGCGCGCTCGGCACGGGCGACGATCTCGTCGACCTCGGCGCGGGTCGCCACTAGCGGCGGCGCGAAGCCGAGAATGTCGCCCTGGGGCATGGCGCGGGCGATCAGGTTCTCGTCCAACGCCGCCGCGGCGATGCGCGGGCCTACCTTGTGCGCGGCATCGAAGTGCGCACGCTTGGCCGGATCGATGGAGAATTCCAGCGCCGCCAGCATGCCCACGCCGCGCACGTTGCCGACGATGGGGTGCTCGCCGAAGGCGGCCTGCATCTGCTGCTGCAGGTAGGCACCGGTTTCGGCGGCGTTCCGGGTCAGCCCCTCACGCTCGATGATCGCCAGGTTGGCCAGCGCCGCGGCGCAGCCCAGCGCGTGACCGGAGTAGGTCCAGCCGTGGCCAATGGGGCCGTACTGGCCGGTGCCCTGCTCCAGCACGCTCCATACGCGGTCGCCGACGATCACGCCGGAGAGCGGCTGATAGGCGCTGGTCAGGCCCTTGGCGACGGTGATCAGGTCGGGCTTGATGCCGTAGTGGTGGCTGCCGAAGTCGGCGCCGATACGACCGAAGCCGCAAACCACTTCGTCGGCGATCAGCAGCACGTCGTACTTGGCCAGTACCGCCTGGATCGCCTCCCAGTAACCTTCCGGCGGCGGCACGATGCCGCCGGTGCCGAGCACCGGCTCGCCGATGAAGGCGGCTACGGTGTCGGGGCCTTCGGCCAGGATCATCTCTTCCAGCTTCTGGGCACAGAACTGGGAGAACTCGCGCTCGCTCATGCCTTCCTGCTCGGCGGCGCGGTGGTAGTAGTACGGCGCCTCGGTGTGCAGGATGCCGGCCAGCGGCAGGTCGAACTGGTCGTGAAACGCCTTGAGGCCGGTCAGCGAGCCGGTGGCCAGGCCAGAGCCGTGGTAGCCGCGCTGGCGCGAGATGACCTTCTTCTTCTGCGGGCGACCGAGCACGTTGTTGTAGTAGCGCACGATCTTGAGCTGGGTCTCGTTGGCGTCACTGCCACCCAGGCCGTAGTAGACCTTGGACATGCCGGGGCCGGCGAGCTCGATGATCTTCTCGGAGAGCGCGATCTGCGGCTCGTTGGAGTGGCCCACGTAGGTGTGATAGTAGGAGAGCTCCAGCGCCTGCTGGTAGATCGCCTCGGCCACCTCGGTGCGGCCGTAGCCGATGTTGACGCAGTACAGCCCGGCGAAGCCGTCGATGAACTCGCGGCCGTCCTTGTCGACGATGTGGATGCCCTTGCCGCCGGTGATCACCCGGCCCGGCGCGTCGCCATGGGCGAAATCGCGCAGGTGGGTGGAGGCGTGGAAGGTGACCTTGCGGTCGCGCTCGATCAGATCGCGGTGCTGCTGGTTCATTATGCTCTCTCTATATCAAAGGCCCCGCCGCAGCGGGGAGATGTTCGATTCGTTATGACGTCGCTGGCCCAGCGCCAGGGCAGGCCAGCGAGCGATATCTACCCAAGGGCGCTGACGCAAGTGCAGCGGCGCGCGGCGATCGACATGGATGTCGATCGAGGACCGGCAAGAGGGACCTTGATCCGGTCCGACGCGCAAGCCGCAAACGCAGCGTCAGGGTTTCGCCCTTGGGCATCGCGAGATGGGATGCGCTGGTGCCTCCTCTCGCTTCAGCTCCCCGATACGGAGCCCAAAGCCCCCAGGCAGTAATACTTGGTCTCGAGATATTCGTCGATCCCGGTGATGCCGCCCTCGCGGCCCAGCCCCGACTGCTTGACGCCGCCGAAAGGCACCGGCGGGCCGGTCATCTTCACCGAGTTGACGCTGACCATGCCGTACTCCAGCGCCCGCAACAGCTTCCAGATGCGGCGGATGTCGTGGGTGTAGACATAGGCCGCCAGGCCGTACTCGGTGTCGTTGGCCATCTCGATCACTTCATCGTCGTCACGGTAGGCGGTCACACCGGCCACCGGGGCGAAGTTCTCCTCGCGCCATACCTTCATCTGCGGCGTCACACCAGTGAGCAGCACGGGCATGAAGAAGTTCTCTCCCGGCGCCTGGGTCTGGTCGCCGGCCACCAGGGTCGCGCCGCGGGAGATGGCGTCGTCGACGATGGCCGCCGCCTTGTCCACCGCCTGGCGATGGATCAGCGGCCCCAGGTCGACCTCGCTCTCCATGCCGTTGCCCACGGTCAATGCCGCCATGCGCTCGGCGAAGTGTTCGACGAACTCGTCGTGGATCGACTCGTGCACCAGGATACGGTTGGCCGCCAGGCAGTCTTGACCCGCGGTCTGGAACTTGGCCGCCACCGCGGCAAAGGCCGCCTCCTTGGGGTCCATGTCGGGGCCGACGATGAATGGTGCATTGCCGCCGAGCTCCAGCGACACGCGCTTCACCGTCTGGGCGCTCTGCTCGAGCAGCAAGCGGCCGACCCGGGTGGAACCAGTGAAGGATAGCGCCTTGACCCGCTCTTCGGCACACAGAATTTTCGAAACCTCGGCGGGCTCGCCCAGTACCACGTTGAACACCCCTGCCGGAATCCCGGCGCGCTCGGCCAGCTCGGCCAGGGCCAACGCCGAGAACGGCGTCTCGCCGGCCGGCTTGACCACCACGCTGCAGCCGGCGGCCAGGGCAGCGGCAGCCTTGCGGGTGATCATCGCCAGCGGGAAGTTCCACGGCGTGATCAGCGCGGCGATGCCCACCGGCTCCTTGAGCGTGCCCAGGGCGGCATTGGGGATGTGGCTGGGAATGGTCTCGCCGAAGGTGCGCTTGCCCTCCTCGGCGAACCAGCGCACGAAGCTGGCGCCGTACTCCACCTCGCCGCGGGCATCTGGCAGCGGCTTGCCCTGCTCCAGGGTCATGATGATCGCGAGGTCCTCGCGGTGAGCCTGCAGCAGGTCGTGCCAGGCCATGAGCCGCTCGGCGCGCTCGTCGGCACGCAGCGCGCGCCAGTGCACGAAGGCGGCATCGGCGGCGTCCACCGCTTCGCGGATCTGGTGCGATTCGAGCCAGGGGATGTAGCCGATGACCTCGCCGGTGGCGGGGTCGAACACCGTCTCCTCACGGCCGCCGTCGCCGTGGGTCCACTTGCCGTTCACATAGGCGTGCTGACGGAACAGACGCGGATCATCGAGCATGGTGGACAGTGTATTGGTCAACTTCATGTTCATGTGGCACCTCCCCTGACACCGGCCCCTCGCTCACGGGCCGGCTGTGGCAAAAACGGCAGAGCAGCCGGCGGCTGCTCGATGGGTACAGGGTAAGGGCAAACCCGGGGCAGGACTTTTCGTTAACCAGCAGGGCAAGTGCGCTTTTTTTTGTCCTCCAGAACTAAGTTGCGTTTTTTTCTGCGCGCAGCGCTCAGATCTCCGGCGGCGCGGCCAGCGCTTCTTCGGTGAACACGATCAGGCCCAGCTCCGGCCGGTAACCGTGGATCTCCTTGACGTCGAGCGCCTGCAGGAAATAAAGGATCTCCTCGCTGACCACCTGCCCCGGCACCAGCACCGGGAAGCCCGGCGGGTAGGGAATCACGAAGCTGGCCGAGACCACGTCGCGACCGGCACGCATCTCGGCCTGGAGCTCGCCGTTGTCGAAGCGCAGATACTCGGTGTTCTCCTCGTCGTAGCTCAAGAAGTATGCGCGGCGAATGTCGCCCTCCGGTGTCTCGCTGCGCTGACGGAAGGCGTCGTGGAAGCGGCTGAAGTCGGGCAGCGGCGGCAGCTCCTGAGTCAGCGAATGCACCCGGTGCTCGATGATCTTGCGCTCGGGCCGGCTGCTCTCCTCCCAGCGGTACTCGAACTCCTTGGCCAGCTTGATCAACACGTCGAGCAGGTAGGCGATGGAGCCGCGAGTCGTGCCGATGTTGGTCATGAACAGCACGGTGTTGCGCGAGGTCTTGTTGATCTGAATGCCGTATTTGTTCATCAGGTATTCGTTCTTGAAGGCATCGCCGTCGACCCCAGTGTTGCCGATGGCAATGGTCACCCGGGTGGGGTCGACCACGAACTCGTCCCGCGCCCAGGCCTCCTCCATCTGGTTCCAGCCGGTCACCGGGTCGAAATAGGACTCGACCCCCGATTCACGATACTCGACGGGCACCATGTCGCTGTTCTTGAGTACCCGGAAGTACTTCTGCAGCTGCGGATGGGTGTAGAGCTGCTCGCGTAGCGACAGCGCCGCCTCTACCTGGGCATGAACCAGCTCGAAGCCCTCCATCTCGGCCTGCATGCGCCCGACGTCCAGCGACGCCACAATCTGATAGTTGGGCGAGGTGGAGGTATGCGTCATGTAGGCCTCGTGGAACGGCGCCTCGACCTTCTGACGGAAGTCCTGGTCCCAGACATGGATCATCGAGCCCTGGCGCAGCGAGGTCAGGGTCTTGTGGGTGGAGTGGGTGGCATAGGCGCGGATGCGCACCGCCTCCGGATCGGGCAGCAGCCGGCGCTCGAGCCAGGTGGCGTCGTCGTCGGGGTCGAGCGTATCGAACTCCGCCTTCCACGCCGCATACTCCTCGCGGTAGGCCTCGCTGCGGTAGCGGTCGCGCAGGGTGCGCGCGGCGTGCATGGCGGTGCGCGGCCGATAGGTGGGATTGAAGGTGGCGAAGGCGAACCACGCCTCGTCCCACAGGAACACCAGGTCGGGCTTGATCGCCAGGCACTCCTCCATCACCCGGCGCACGTTGTAGACCACGCCGTCGAAGGTGCAGTTGGTCAGCAGCAGCATCTTGACCCGGTCGAGCTGGCCGGCGCGCTTGTACTCCAGCAGCGTCTTCTTGATCTCGCGCAGCGGCACTGCGCCGTACATCGAGTAATCATTGAGCGGGTAGGAGTCCAGGTAGCTGACGTGGGCGCCCGCCAGCACCATGCCGTAGTGGTGCGACTTGTGGCAGTCGCGGTCGATCAGCACGATGTCGCGGGGCTTGACCAGCGCCTGCACCACGATCTTGTTGGCCGTCGAGGTGCCGTTGGTGACGAAGAAGCTCTGCCGCGCACCGAAGGCCCGGGCGGCGTACTCCTGGGCCTTCTTGATCGGCCCATAGGGCTGCAGCAGTGAATCGAGGCCGCCCGAGGTGGCCGAGGTCTCTGCAAGGAAGATGTTGATGCCGTAGAAATCGATCATGTGCCCCGCCCAGTGCGAGCGGGTCACCGACTTGCCCCGCGAGATGGGCATGGCGTGGAACACCCCGGTGGGCTTCTTGCTGTATTCGCGCAGGGCATCGAAGAACGGCGTGCGATAGCGGCTGTCGATAGCACGCAGGATGGTATGGTGCTGCTCGATGTAGTCGGTTTCGCGATAGAAGATGCGGTTGAAGTGGCGGATGTCGCGGCTCGCCGTGGCCTCGACGTCGCCGCTGGTGACCAGGAACTGGTCGATCTCGGGACGCAGCTCGTGGATCATCGAGCTGAGCAGGATGCTGCGTTCGGCCTCGGTCTGGTGTTCCAGCTCCTTCTCCGACAGGCCTTCCAGATAGTTGCGCAGCGCACTGAGGTTGTACTTGGACTTGTAGGGAAACTCGTAGCGGATCAGGCAGGCCTGGATGTTGGGGTTGACCAGCACCGCGATCAGGGCGTCCTCGAAGCTGCGTACGGTGACCACGTCGTAGACGAAGCGGTCCTCGGGCCGGCGCAGGCTGTGGAACGCCTCGCGCACCACTTCCTCTTCCTGGGACGAGAGGTTGTCGACGATCAGCAGCTCGAAATAGGGCTGGGCCGAACTGTTGGAGGCCGGGTGCCCATGGCGCAGCTGCGCCAGCGCATCCATGGTCTCGAGATCCTCGGCACTGGCATCGGTTTCGGAGAGGTCGACATGACGCCGCCGATAGGATTCGCTGATCAGCGCCCGCACCAACCGCTTGACCACCTTCTCCAGCAGCGCGTACTCCTCGCGGTCGAACAGCCCCCAGAGATGGCGGAAGTCCTCCTTGGAGGGGAAGGCGTGATAGTCCTCGATGATCTCGAGCCGCGTCAGCTTGACGTCGATCGCCTTGATCAGGTTGCGTGCACGGCTCTCGTCGTTGAGCCGCACCAACTGCCCCAGGTCGCGCTTGAGCGCATTCCAGGTGTCGGCGCGAAGCTGGGAGATCTTGTGGTAGAAGCCCAGCGCGGTATAGGGCGTTTCGGTATGGCTGCTCTCGTTCATGGCGACACCCTTTCCATCGTTGTTCGTTGTCTTTCTCTCAGCGCTAGCTCACGGCCGACAGTGCCGACTATCTCGGGCCGTAACGGACCCGCAATTGCTGTTCGGGAAAATGATCGAAGGCCAGTTCCAGGCGCTGCTGCGGCCAGCGATAGCTGACCCGCCCCGACTGCGGCCAGTACGCGGCGGTGTAGATGGTGCCAAGCCCGCGTGCGTAGTCGCGACGAAACAGCGGCGGCGCGGCGAAGGCGTCGAGCAGGCGCGCCTCGCTGGTAGCCGGGTCGTCCACCAGGATCGACAGCTGGCGCTCGCGAATCAGGGTTTCCGAGGCCAGCGCATGGGCGTACCACTCGATCTTCTTCTGGTGGTTGGTGGCCACCGCCACCCGGCGGATGCTGGCCCGCTGGTCGGGAGCGATCATCGCCGTGACGTAGCGTCCCGCAGCATCGGTCAGGGTGATGTTGTAGGCCATATGGCTGGGCACTCGGGCAAGTACCTCGGCGGCCTGGGGCACGCTGTCGCAGAACTCCAGCAGATAGCGCAGGATGATCGGCGCGCCGAAGCCCTCGCCCACCGCCTTGCGTCCACCGAAGGCCAGCGATACGGCCAGGCCCGCCTCGTTCATGCCATCCAGCACGCCCCACAGGCAGTCGGTCATGGCGATCACGCCGCGTCCGTTCCAACGGGTGTACAGCACGCTGCCCTCGCACAGCTCCGGCGGGTAGTCGTAGTTGCGCGCCAGTATCGGCGCGCCATCGCGCACCAGCACCGCCTGGGAACAGCCGGTGATGTACGGCGGCGGCTGGTAGAGGCTGAGAAAACGCGCCGCCAGATCGCCGCCACCGGCCAGCTCGCACAGCGCCCGGTAGGTCTCCAGCAGCTCCGGCATGTGCCGACGCAGGGCGTTGTAGCAGCTCAGGTAACCCGGCCGCTCACGCTCCCCCTCGGCCAGGTACCACGCCTCGTAGGCTGGCCAGTGGTAGTCGAACAGAGACCGCCACTTGGGCCCCGGCACCTCCTCCTGCAGGGTACGAAAGACCAGCGCTTTCTCCATCTCCCCTCGCCGCGCCTGGTGATGCCGCTCGACTTCTCCGTTCATAGGATCTTGAAGTTGCCGCCGCCGATGGCGTGACTCACGGCGACCTCTTCCACCGCCGGGTCCTGCAGCGGCTCGCCGGCATACTCCCCGCGAATGCCCTCGATCCAGGCCTTGGCCCGCTCGGTGAGCTGGAAGTCGTCGTCCATCAGACGGCCCCGGGTGATCAGGATGCCCAGGTCGGCGCCCTCGTAGCGGAAGTCGCCCGGTCCGCTGATGCGCAGGAAGAAGGCCTCGCGCTCATTCTCGGCGGCATGCGGGTGGTAGCTGTAATGGTCGTAGGCCATGCGGCTGTCAGCGCCCAGCGTCCACACCCCGGTGCGTGGCGCCTGGGTGAGCAGATCGACGCTCTCGTCGGTGTGCTTGATCACCAGTTGGCTCCAGCTGTCGACGCTGTCGGGGTGCGACCAGCGCTCGTTGATCTCCTCGATGTCGAGATCGAACTCGACGTCAGAGAACTCCAGCAGATGGAACAGGAACAGCGGGATGTCGGAGTGGGCGAAAGCGGCCACGTTGGTCAGCGAGCTGGCGCCGGTGACCCGAGGATTGAGTTCGCCCAGGTAAACCTCGCCGTTGTCCATGTCGATCAGGAAGTCGAGCTCGAAGTAGCCGCGGTAGCCCTCTTCGCGCAGGGCCTCGCCGAACTTGAAGGTGTACTCGCGGGCCTTGTCGCGGATCTCCTGGCTGAAGGCGCCAGCGAACATCTCGTTGCCGCACCAGCCGCCCTTGTAGGGGGTCAACGACTTGAAACCCACCAGTTCGGTCATCAACGGCCCCACCACGGTGCCACAGCGGGTGGCGCAGGCCTCGATGGCCGAACCACGGCAATTGATGCGCTTCATGATCTTGACCTCGGGCTCGGCCTCGATCTCCTCGGCGTGCTTGTAGTAGTCGTCTTCGCTGGCGATGAAGAAGGTGGTGTGGCCGGAGTCGCCGTAGGCGGTCTGCACCACCAGGTCGTCGCCCAGCTCACCGCTGACCTCGAGCAGCTCCTGGTAGCTGCCGACCCTGGCCAGCACGTTGGGCACGCTGGGTACCCCGGCCTTGTTGCCGATCCGCACCGTCTCGATCTTGTTGTCCATGCGCGAGCGCAGCTCGGCCGGTGGGAAGGCGACCCGCAGACCGAGCTGCCGGCAGATCTCCTCGGTGTGCTCGTCGAACATCAGGAAGGCGGCGACCCCGGCATCGTCGCCGCTGGCGCGCGACTGGATGAAGTCGATCACCTCCTTGTGCTCGAGCAGGTAGTTGTTGATGTCCTCGATGCTCTCGAAGTCCCGCGGGAATTTTTCCTTGGGCACGAAGACGTTGCGCTGCTGGCCGTCGAAGCAGTCGATGTAGTTGATGTGGCGGAAATTGCCCACCCAGTCGCCGATACCGAGCAGGTTGAAGTTGGTCGCCGATATGAAGTAGACCGGTTCCTTATTGTTGCGAAAATGGCGGCGAACGTCGGCAATGTTATTGATCTTGTTCATTGTTTTCGCTCCAACGATGACGGAAGGGATAGCATCGGCGCGGCCTGTACCGGCGGCCGATGCCGTTGCGGAGCCGCGTGGCGGGAAGCTCCGCTGTAACAGTTGTATCAGGCGCAACAGGAACTCCCGCATGACGACCTCCTGTAGGGTCAGTACTCCTCTATATCGGTGCGTTGCGGTTTGGCCAGCGGCCCCAGGCTGGCAAGAAACGGCGAGGGGCCATGCTCGAAGCGGTAGATCGAGAAATCCACTTGGCGGTCGCGGAAGCTCTTCAGCGGCTGACCCAGGCCGCGCAAACCGGTTTCACGCTCGCGCCGCACCCGGCCGAAATCGACCTCGATGGGCATGATCTCCTCGCCGCCGCCAGCTTGATGAATCACGTCGCCAGAAGGCCCCACCACGATGGAGCGACCGTTGCCGAGGGCGCCGGCGCCGTTGATGTCGAAGAAGTAGCACTGGTTGACCGCGGCGTTGGCACGGGCGATGGAAAGCTCGATATCGCGGTCGATGGTATCGGTCATGGTGGGGTGGAGGATCACCTCGGCGCCCATGGCTGCCAGGGTCCGGGTGGTCTCGGGGAACCACATGTCGTAGCAGATCGACACACCGAAACGACCGACATTGGGCACGTCGAAGACGACGAACTCCATGCCGCTCTCCACGCCGGCCTCGTAGGGGCGGAAGGGGAACATCTTGCGGTAACGCGCCACCACCTGCCCACTCGGATCGATCACCGACAGGGTGTTGTAGATACCGCTTTCGGTACGTTCGAACATGGATCCGGGAATCAGCCAAATACGGTACTGCTCGGCGAGCTGGCAGAAGAACTGCTCGACATGGCTGGGTAACGGGTGGGCGTGGTGTGGCGAGGCGCCGAGCGGCATCAGCTCACTGAACAGAACCATTTGCACCTGGGGAAAGCGGCTCATCAGCGCGTCGACCCGGTGGCGCATGGCCTCGGTATTGTCACCGTGATGCAGGGCCTGCATCTGCACCCCGGCAATGGTGAAGTAGGACATGGGCATCTCTCTACGTCAGGCGATCTTGTCTCAGGGCGCTAACCAACTCGTCCGGCACCGCGATGACATGCCGGAAGATCGCCCGGCTGAGTGAGCCGTAGGCTCACTCTCGCTTTAAGCTTATGCCATGATTCTACTCAGAGTATCAACGTTGAGTTCGCGTTGGATGCCGCGCCGCCAGCGGCCCTAGTCTAAATCAACTGAGAAAGTCGCCCCGCTCCAGTCCCGGTGCAGGACGTTTGACCGCCTTGGTCACAATGTAGGTGAAATAACGCTCGATGCCGACATCCGAGGTGAGCCAGGCGTCGATCAGGCGCTGGTAGGCATCGACGGAGTCGGCCTCGACCTTCATCAGGTAGTCGACCCCGCCGCCCACGGCCACGCATTCGGTGACCTCGGAGGTTTCGTGAACCAGCGCCTCGAAGCGGGCGAAGCTCTCGGCATTGTGCTGCTTGAGCTCGATCTGCACCCACACCGGGGTGCGCTTGACCAGCGCATCGGGGTTGAGGCGTGCGGCGTAACCCTCGATGATGCCGGCCTTCTCCAGCCGCCGCACCCGCTCCCAACACGGGCTGACCGAGAGGTTGATGGCCTCGGCCAGCTTCGACTTGGTGATGCGTCCGTCGCGGGACAGGATCTCGAGAATCTTAAGGTCGTATCGATCGAGCTTCATCGTTCTCTCTTGTCATGTTGCTCTTGTCATTGGCAGAGCGGCACGAATCAGCCGAGGGTATCGACGACGTCGGCGATCACGGCAATGGTGTCGCCCATGTTGACCAGCGCGGGGAAGCGCCGCGCCGCCAGGATGCCGTCGCGACCGGCGTGGTACTCGACCGGCGTCGCGCCGCTGCGGGTCATGTCGTAAACGCGGGCGATCACCTGGCCCTTCTCCACCCTGTCGCCCAGCGCCAGGGTCAGCTCGAGCAGACCCGTATGTTCGCTCTGCACGTAGCAGCTGGCGTCGGGCATATCGAGATAGATCTGCGGCTCGGCAGGCATCTCCACCTCGCCCTGGAGCAGGCCGAAATAGATCAGGAAATTGCGCACGCCGCGCTCGGTGAGGGCCAGGCTCTCGGGGGTCGAGGTGCCGCCGCCGCCCAGCTCGGTGGCGACGAAGACCTTGCCCTGACTCTCCACCGCGGTATCGAACAGCGCCGCGGCATCGAGTTCGAACATCATCATGGCGTAGGGGGCACCGAACGCCTTGGCGCCCTCCAGGGCCTGGCGCTGCTGCTCGGGGTCGTCGAGCACGTGGGAGGCACCGAAGGGAATGATGTCCAGGGTGCGACCGCCGGAGTGCAGGTCGAGCACTACGTCGCACATCGGCGTAATGACCCGGGTGAAGTAGTCGGCGATCTTCTCGGTCACCGTGCCGTCGGGGTCGCCGGGAAAGCTGCGGTTGAGGTTGCCGCCATCCATCGGCGAGGTGCGCTTGCCGGCCATGGCCGCCGGCATGTTCATCATCGGCACGATGATCACGCGACCGCTCACGTCCTCGGCACGCAGCGAGCTCGACAGCTTCATCAGCGCGGTGATGCCCTCGTACTCGTCACCGTGGTTGCCACCGGTCAGCAGCGCCGTGGGGCCCTCCCCGTTCTTGACCACGGTCACCGGAATCATCACCGCCCCCCAGGCCGACTCGTCGGTGGAGATCGGCAGCTTGAGGAAGCCGTGCTGGACGCCGTCGGCGTCGAAGTCCACGGTGGCGCTGATCGGGCTGGGTCGCTTGCTCATCTTGCTCTCCTTGACTTGACGAACGCTGGCCTTACTTGACGAAAAGCTGGCGCGGAAAATTGGCCAGCGCTTCGCAGCCGGTCTCGGTGATCAGAATGCTCTCGGTTATCTCGAGCCCCCAGTCGTCCTGCCACAGGCCCGGCATGAAGTGGAAGGTCATGCCCGGTTCGAGAATGGTCTCGTCCGAGGGACGTAGGCTCATGGTGCGCTCGCCCCAATCGGGCGGATAGCTGATGCCGATGGGGTAGCCGCAGCGGGCGCCGCCGCGGTCGAAGCCGTACTTGTCCATCGCTGCACCCAGGGCCATGGCGATATCGGCAGTACGGTTGCCGGGCTTGGCCACGGCCAGGCCGTTCTCGATGCCCTCGAGCAGGGCCGACTCGGCGCGCACGAAGTCCTGCGGCGGCCGGCCCAGAAACACCGTGCGTGACAGGGGCGCATGGTAACGCTTGAACACCCCGGCAATCTCGAAGAAGGTCCCTTCCCCCTTGCGAAACGGCGTGTCGTCCCAGGTCAGATGGGGCGCCGCCGCATCCTTGCCGGTGGGCAGCATGGGCACGATGGCGGGGTAGTCACCGCCGTGCACCTTGCCGTTCTCGTCGACCCAGCCCTCGATACCGACACGGTAGATCTCCGAGACCAGCTTGCTCTTGGGCAGGCCGGGCTCGATCACTTCGAGAATGCGTGAGTGCATACCCTCGACGATCTTGCCCGCCACCCGCATGTAGGCAATCTCCTGGGGCGACTTGATCGCACGGCACCAGTTGACCAGCGAGTTGGCATCCATGAAGCGTGCATGGGGCAGTTCGCGCAGCAGACTCTGGTAGGCCTTGGCTGAAAAGTAGTAGTTGTCCATCTCCAGCCCCACCACGCCCTGATGCCAGCCGCGATCGGGCATGATCGACTGGGCCAGGTAATCCATGGGGTGCATGTCCGGATTCTGGACGTAGTAGTCAGGGTAGTAGGTGATGTTGTCCGGATCGATCCAGCAGGTGCGCAGCGCCCCGTTGGCGTCCATGCGCCGGCCGTACCACACCGGTTCGCCCTCCAGCCCCACCAGCACGCACTGGTGCACGTAGAAGGACCAGCCATCATAGCCCGTCAGCCAGGCCATGTTGGACGGATCGCTGATCACCAGCACGTCGATCCCTCGACTGGCCATTTCGGCCCGCACCTTCCATAGCCGGCTGGCATATTCCTCACGAGTGAAGGACAGGGATACCTGAGTCATGGGCCACTCGCCATAAAATCACCAAGAACCGGCCCTCTCCGCTACATGAAGAAGGCCGGGCCATCGGATAGTCGGTCATCGCGGTCAGGGGTGAAAGGACCGGCCCAAAATTGTCATGATCGATTTTGACGGAAAACATGACAATCCCAGTTCAATGCCGCTAAGCTGATAGTAGCATCCCCCCTTGGCTGGCGGTCAAAGGCTTTATTGAATCATGACGATTGATCTGACCCCGTACCTGACGGATACGGGCCCCAAGTACCTGGCCATCGCTCGTGCTCTCTCGGAAGCGGTGCGTCAGGGGGAGCTGGTGCCCGGTACCCGGCTGCCGCCTCACCGCCAACTGGCCGAGAGCCTGGGGGTCAGCGTCCAGACCGTCTCGCGCGCCTATGCTCAGGCGGAGAGAATGGGGCTGGTGCAGGCCCGGGTGGGCAGCGGCACCTGGATCAACGCGCTGGACGATGCCAAGGAGTCGGCCTATCTGCGTGGCCACGAAGCACGTCAGGAGAATCCGCTGATCGATCTGTCGATCGCCCACCCGGTATGCCCGCCGAGCCATCATCTGCGCTTTCGCCATACCCTGGCCGAGCTGGCCGAGCTGGCCAGCCCCGACGTGATCGGCGCCTGCCGCCCCATCGCCGGCCTCACGCATCAGCGCGAGCGCGCCAGCGCCTGGCTGCAATCGCGCCTGCACGTACCCGGCGAGATGGACGACCGCATTCTCTGCAACGGCGCCGCCCACGGCCTGATGCTGGCGATTTCCAGCGTGGTGCAGCACGGCGACCTGGTGCTGACCGAAGCACTGACCGATCACGGCCTGATCGCGCTCTCGCGCACGCTGGGCTTCCAGTTGCGCGGCATCGCCATCGACCACGAGGGCATCGTGCCGGAAGCGCTTGAGCTGGCCTGCCAGCGCTTCAAGCCGCGCGCGCTCTACCTGACCCCGACCCAGCTCAATCCCACCGGGGCGACCATGAGCGAGGCGCGCCGCGACGCCGTGGCCGAGGTGCTGGCGCGGCACCGGGTTTGGCTGATCGAGGACGACGTGCATGCGCTGCTGGAAGCCCCGGGATTAACCCCCGTCGCGGCACGCATTCCGCAGCTGAGCTTCCACGTCACCAGCCTGACCAAGGTCACCGTGCCGGGGCTGCGTGCCGGCTACCTCACCGTGCCGCGCGGCCAGCTGCACCATGTGCTGCCGCGCATGCGTGCGACCACCTGGATGGCAACGCCGCTGATCTTCGAGATCGCCGACCGCTGGCTTGCCGATGGCACCGTCGAGACCCTGGCCGCCGAACAGCGTAGCCTGCTGGGCGAGCGCCAGCAGCTTGCCCAGCGCCTGCTCGGCCATCATGCGCTGGAGTCGCGCCCCACCAGCCTGCACGTTTGGATTTCGCTGCCCGACGCCTGGCGCGCCGAGGAATTGCAGCAGCAGGCGGAGCAGGAGGGGCTGGCGATCACCACGGCGGTGCCGTTCATGGTGGAGCAGACTCCGCCGCCCAGGCGCATCCGGGTGAGCCTGGGTGCCGAGCAGGACATTGCCCGCCTGGAAGAGGGGCTCAAGCGCTTGGCCGTGCTGCTCGACGAGGCGCCGCCGCCCATGATGCAGATCGTGTACTGAGAGATCGTCTACCGAGTAAGGAGCCGTCATGCGCATACTGCTTCACATCGACGACATCGAGGCCTGGCGCGATGCGCTGGCCGAACGCCTGCCCGATGCCGAGATCGTCACCGCTGACGACCCCGCCGAGCGACGCCGCGACGCCGACTACCTGGCGGTGTGGAAACCCTCCGAGGCGCTGCTCGCCGAGCAGACCCGCGCCCGCGGCATCGTCAACCTGGGAGCGGGCGTCGATTCCCTGCTGAACAATCCGGCGCTGCCCGAAGGGGTACCCATCGTCAAACTGCGCGATGCCGGCATGGCCGAGCTGATCGGCGACTACGTGCGTTACGGGGTGCTGCACTTTCAGCGCGACTTCGACCGCTACCGCCGCCAGCAGGCGCAAGGGGAGTGGCACGAGCACAGCGTTGCCGACAAGCGCGACTGGCCGGTGGGCGTGCTCGGCCTCGGTGCCATCGGCGCCAAGGTGGCCGCCATGGTCGCCGCCGACGGTTTCCCCGTGCATGGCTGGAGCCGCTCGCCCAAGTCGCTCGACGGCATCGTCTGCCACCACGGCGACGAGGGGCTGATCGAGCTGCTCGGGCAGGTTCGCACCCTGGTGCTGCTACTGCCCGGCACCCATTCCACCCGCCATATCATCGATGCCCGCGCCCTGGCCGCCCTGCCCGAGGGTGCCAACCTGATCAACCCCGGCCGCGGCAGCCTGATCGACGAGGCGGCGCTGCTCGAAGCGCTGGGTGAAGGTGAACAGGAAGGCCGGCTGCGTGGCGCCATCCTCGACGCCTTCCCCGAGGAGCCGCTGCCCGAATCGAGCCCGCTGTGGCGGCATCCGCGCATCTGGGTAACGCCGCACATGGCCGGGCCGACGCCGCTGGGCGAGGCCGTCGACCAGGTGGCCGAGGCGATCCGCGCCTTCGAGGCCGGCGACGAAGTGGAGAGCGTCGACCCCGAAGCGGGTTATTGAGCGGGCGCGTGTCGCGTGGCCGCGGCACGCGCCCAGGTCAGACAGGAAGGGGTCAGGCGATCTCGGCCTGCGGGCGCGGATCGTGCACCAGGGCGGGCTGCCAGGCCGGCGCAGCGGCGACGCCTTGCTGCGGCGCTTCGATGCGGAACCACATGACCTCTTTCACCAGCAATTCCACTTGCTGGCGAAGCGTCGCCGCCTCGTCGGCCGCCCGCTCCACCAGGGCAGCATTCTGCTGAGTCACTTGATCCATCTGACCGACCGCGGTGTTGACCTGCTCGATGCCGATGCGCTGTTCGCCGGACGCCGAGGCGATTTCCTCCATCAGATCGGTCACCCGGGTGACGGCTGCGACGACCTCACGGATGGTGCTGCCCGTTCTTTCGACGAGCTCCGCTCCCTGACCGACCTGCTGGTGGGACGACTCGATCAAGGTCCGAATCTCACGCGAGGCCTCGGCGCTGCGGCTGGCCAGAGTTCGCACCTCACCCGCCACCACGGCGAATCCTCTGCCCTGCTCACCGGCCCGCGCCGCCTCCACGGAAGCATTGAGCGCCAGGATGCTGGTCTGGAAGGCAATCGAGTCGATTACCTCGATGATGTCTTTTACACGCCCGGCGCTCTGAGCGATCCCCTGCATCGTGGCGACCACGTTGGCCATCATCTCCCCGCCCTGGTGTGCCGTTCGTCTGGCTTCCAGGGCCAGTTGGTTGGCTACGTTGGCGTTCTCGGCGTTCTGGCCCACCGTCTGCGTCAGCTGCTCCATGCTGGCCGCGGTCTCCTCGATCGACGCGGCCTGCTGCTCCGTGCGGGCCGAAAGGTCCTGGTTGCCCATCACGATCTGATCGACGCCGGCATTGATCCGCTCGGTGCCGCCATGCACATTGACCAGCGAGGCCACGAGACGCTGACGCATGCTCTCGATACCCGCCAGCAGACTGGACTGGTCGCCGGCCTTGAGCGCCAGCGCCTGGGTCAGGTCGCCGTCCGCGATTCGCCGCACTATCTCCTGGGCATGGTGCGGCTCGCCGCCGAGACTCCTTAGCACGTCACGGATGATCCAGCCCATGGCAAGGGTCAGCAGGATGCCGATGCCCAGCAGCAGCATGCCCAGCTCGATCAGGCTCGCCCAGAAGGCGGCGTTGATGTCATCCATGTAGACGCCTGCTGCCAGGTCCCAATTCCAGCCGGGCACCCGCTGCACGTAGCTCATCTTGGGCACCTCTTCGGAGCCGGCCTGGCTGCGCTGAGACATATAGCCGACGAAACCGCCCGTCTGAGGATTGCGGTCCGCCGTCGCCTTCAGTTCCCGATAAAGGTACAGCCCGCTCTTGTCCTGGAAGTCGCGCATGGAATCGCCCAAGGCACGACGGGGATGAGCCACGATACGAATGTCGCTGTCGAAGGCGAAAATGTAACCATCCTCACCGAAGCTCAGGTTCGCCAGGCTTTCGATGGCCCTGGCCTGGGCTTCCGCTTGCGTCAGTTCACCGCGTTCGGCGCGTGAGGCAAGGCTCGCCACCATGTCCCGTGCGCTGCCGACGAAATACTCGAGGCTCGCGATCCGCTCATTCAGCAAACCCTCGCGCTTGTCGTAGGCCGTCCACCCCACCAATACCAGCATCCCCACCCACATCAAGCCCAATGTCGCCCACAGCTTGGTACTTGTCGCCCAGTTGCGCATCGTCTCTGTTTCCTTGGATTCGTCTATCACTTAGTCGTAATACGGGGAGAACCGAAAGCACGTCTGGCGCTTTCGGTTCGGTTCTTGAACGGGCTTCATTGGCCCGTTCTGGTTGTTTGGTTCAAACCGGCAGCAGCCGGCTTTCCATGGAATGGTGTTCGAGCCTTGCGCGGGCATCGTTTCCGCCCTGCTCAAGCTGTTCGAGATGCTCGCTGACACGGAAACGGGCGATCAGCCTGGCCATCTCTCCGGCCTGATCGTCCAGTGAACGGCTCGCGGTGGCGACCTGCTCGACCAGCGCCGCGTTCTGCTGGGTGGTAGCCTCGAGCTGGGCCACGGCCTGGTTGATCTGTTCGATACCCGCCGACTGCTCGCCGCCGGCCGAGGAAATCTCCGCCACCAGGTCGGAGACCTGGCGCACGTCTCGGGAGATGGCGGCCAACGCCTCGGAGGTGCGACCCACCAGGCCGTTGCCCGCCTCCACCCGTTGGGTGGTGTTGTCGACCAACTGACGAATGCGTTCTGCCTCCTCGGCGCTGCGACTGGCCAGCTTGCGTACCTCGCCGGCCACCACGGCGAAGCCGCGCCCGTGCTCACCGGCGCGGGCGGCTTCCACCGAGGCATTGAGCGCCAGCAGGTTGGTCTGAAAGGCGATGCCGTCAATGGCCGCGACGATGGCGGTAATCTGGCGGTTGGCCTCGGAGATCTGCTGCATGGCCTGGCGCGCCTCCTCGGCCACCCGGCTGGCCTGTTCGGCCTGGCTTACCGCCTGCTCCGTCATACTGCTGGCCTGGCGCGCGTTGTCGGCCGACTGACGCACGGTGGAAGTCATCTGCTCCATGCTGGTGGCGGTTTCCACCAGCGAGGCGGACTGCTCCTCGGTACGGCTGGCCAGATCCTCGTTGCCCTGGGCGATCTCGCCGCTGGCCGAGCCCACCCCGCGGGCGCCCTGCTGAATCGAAGCCACCAGGGCTTCCATGCTGTCCGTGGAGTGATTGAAGGCGGCATAGAGCCGCGACAACTCATCGCTGCCGGGCACTGCCAGCCGCTGGGTCAGATCGCCGCCGCGCGACTCGATCTGGGCTAGCGCCCGGCGCAGCGGCACGACCATGCTGCGCACCAGCAGGATGGAAAGCACGACGGAGACCAGAATGGCCGCCATGGCCAGACCGGCGAACGTCCATAACCCAATGCGAGCCTCGCTTGCCAGGCCATGGGCACGGACCTGTACATAGTCGGCCAGCGCCAGCTCCACTGCGCGCAGCCGCTCCAGCTTGCCGGTCTGGGCGTCAAACCAGCGTTCCGCGCGAATGCCATAGCCGCCGTCGATGCCTTGACGCATGGCGATCTGGCGCATCATGGTCAGTTCACCATTGGCCTCATGCTCGCCGGTGGCGGCACGATACCGAGCCCACATCTCGGCGTCGGCCTGGATGAGGAAGCTCTCCTCGAACGCCTCCTCTTCGCCGAGCAGGCGGAGAAAGCGGAAATAGACATCCTGCGACATGCGGTTGGCGGCGAAAGCGCTGGCCAGCAGCGCCCGCTCTATACCCGCCGTCTCCTTGATCTCGAGCAGGGAGTAATAGGCACCCAAGGCACGGGAGAGCTCTCCGGCATTACTCAGCGAACTCAGCCGCCCCACGTTTTCGGCCAGCCGTGAATTAATCTCGGTGTAGTAGTCCAGCGCATCCAGATCACGCATGCGCAAGGTGTCGACCGCCTGACGGGTGGTGCTCAGTTCGGCCAGCAGCGCATTGATCTCCTCACGCCGCAAGTCGATTTCGCTATCGCCGCTGGTGCCTATCCCATCCCAAGCTCTGTGATAGTCAGCCAGCTGATCGTCTACCCGGCTGCGCTGGGCGGCCAGTCGCTCGCCGAAGGCCTCACCGCGGCTGCCGATGAAACCGACCGACAAACCACGTTCCACCTGCAGCTCATGTATCAGGCCACCGAGCTGCACCGACAATTCGGTGATGCGATCGACCTGCTGCATGTTGTTGGCCATATGGTGTCTGTCCATGATGCCGCTCGCGGCCAGCCAGACGATGATGCAAAGGGGCAGCGCCAGCACAAGCATGAACTTGCGGGAAACTGGAGTGCGGTGAAGGAGGTTTTTCATCTGTTGGAACCCTGCCAAGCTCGAAGATATCGGAAGTCGTGACGTGGCTGGCGTAGCGTGCCGTTGTAGTTGTGATATCCGTCGGCCATCGTGGCGCTGCCTGTCGGCGCGCGAAGTCTTCTTCGGCCGGGCAGCGGGAATCTTGAGCCTCGCTCGCGTCGACTCGCTCGATTCATTGACGAGCGTCACACCTGCGTTCAATAGCTGCGCCGCCCTCTCGTCTCGGCTTGCCATGGCGGCTTGAGTTTGCGTTGGCCACCTCAGAGAACTTCGACATCATGGACGAAACCGTGGAATAACCGTGCATCACGGAACCCGGCGGGCTGGCGAGGTTCACAGCTACTGTCGCCCAACAGCCATGCGGTCTTGCCATGAATCGATCCTCACGAGCCCTGGCTCGCCTGACTCTTTCCGTTCTGCTGCTGGCCTGGCTTCCGGTCAAGGCCGTGGCGGCCGCACCCCAGCCCGACGCCCAGCTGCAGCCGTTCAGCGCCAGCTATCGTCTGGAGGTGAGGGGCTGGCCCAACGCCACCATCGAACACCAACTGACCCGAGAGAGCGGCCACTGGCAGAGCCGCATGCAGGCCGCCATCGCCGTGGCCCGGGGCAACGAACGCAGCCGTTTCATCGTCACGCCCGAGGGCGTGCATTCGGTGAACTACGCCAGCGGCTACTCGCTGTTCGGCGTGGGCGGGAACTATCGCCTGGGCAGCAGCGAACTGGCCGAGCTGCCGGACCGCCAGGCCGCCCTGATCGAACTCTCGCGGCGCGCCCTGAACGGCGGCTGCGAGAGCGATAGATGCCGCCTGGTCTACCAGGATCACCGCGGCCGCGAGGAGACCCTCGACTACCGCCTGCTGGGCACCGATGTAGTGAAGCTGCCCGCTGGCGAGTTCCAGGCGCTCAAGGTCGAGGTCAGCGAGCCGGACACACCGGAGCGCAGGATGGTGTTCCACTTCCACCCCGAGTATCCCGGCTTGCTGCTGGCGGTGGATTACCAGCGCGACGGCGAGCGCCGCAGCCGGCTCACCCTGACCTCACTCAGGACAGACTGAGCACGAGACCCGGCGCCGGGCGCAAAAGCCTGGTAGAGTTGGCGGTTTTCGCCGCCCTGAGCGGCCGGGCTGAAGGAAGTCGTCATGCTGTCGGGGCTATTGATCGTGCTGTTGCCGCTGGTGCTGGGCTATCTGGTGCCGGTGCGAAGTCCCGACGTCCTGGCCGTCATCAATCGCGGCGTCAGCGCCTCGGTCTACGTCATTCTGCTGCTGATGGGCATCAGCCTGGCGGGGCTCGATGAGCTGGGCCGCGAGCTGTCACGTATGGGCGGGCAGGCACTGACGCTGTTCACGGTGATCACCGCCTGCAACCTGCTGGCGCTGGGGTGGCTGTCACATCGTCTGGCCCTGCGCATGGGGCCGTCTCCGGTGGTGGCCGATGCGCCCACCACTAAACTGGCCGCACTGGTCGGTTCCCTGGCCCTGGTGGCGGTGGTGGCAGGCGGCGTGCTGATCGGCCTGGCGCTTGCCTGGCTGGGCGGCGATGCCATCTTCCAGCATGCCGAGCTGATGGCCGAATGGGTGCTCTACGTGCTGCTGGCACTGATCGGCTGTCAGTTGCGCAACTCCGGCATGCCACTGCGGCAGATCCTGCTCAACCGCCACGGGCTGGCCATTGCCATGACCCTGGCCGTGAGCTCCCTCATCGGCGGCTTGCTCGCCGCTCCCCTGCTGTCGCTGAGCTGGAACGAGGGCCTGGCGCTGGCATCGGGCTTCGGCTGGTATTCGCTCTCGGCGATACTGGTCGGCGATCAGCTCGGCCCCGTGTTCGGCGGGGTGGCTTTCTTCAACGACCTCAGTCGCGAGCTGCTGGCCTTCATCCTGATCCCGCTGTTCATCAAGCGCTACGCGCCACTGGCCATCGGTTACGGCGGCGCTACCTCCATGGATTTCACCCTGCCGGTGATCCAGCAGCACGGCGGCGTGGCCTGCGTGCCCATCGCCGTGGTCAGCGGTTTCATCCTCTCGCTGCTGTCGCCGCCACTGATCCTGTTCTTCCTGTCGCTGTAAGAAGCGGGAGCTATGCTCAGGAAGCAACGGCAAGCGCCAAGCCCACTGTTAGCCGAAAGTCTAGGTTGAACTCTCCAGGCAGACACGGCTAACTGAGCGGCGAACGATCTTAATCGTTTAAGATTCCTCAGCCGCCATTGATAACAACAAGCCGACAAGGATACCAGCATGTACAAGAAGACGTTGCTTTCCACCCTCGTCGTTGCCGGAGCCGCCAGCCTCAGCCACGCCCAGGCCGCCGACCTGACCATCTCCTGCGGTGCCGTGGGTGCCGAGCTGCAGCTCTGCCAACAGGGTGTGCGGGCATGGGAAGAGAAGACCGGCTACAGCGTCGACGTGGTCTCGACGCCCAACTCCTCCACCGAACGCCTGTCGCTCTACCAGCAGATTCTCTCCGCCAACTCCACCGACATCGACATCATGCAGATCGACGTCGTATGGCCGGGCCTGCTGGCCAACCACCTGCTCGACCTGCGTGAAGTGCTGGGCGAGAACGCCGGCGAAGGACACTTCTCCGCCATCGTCGAGAACAACACCATCGACGACCGCCTGGTGGCGATGCCCTGGTTCACCGATGCCGGCGTGCTCTACTACCGTGCCGACCTGCTCGAGCAGTACGGCTTCGAGGCGCCGGAAACCTGGGAAGAGCTGACCGAAATCGCCCGCGAGATACAGAACGGCGAGCGCGAGGCAGGCAACAGCCGTATGCACGGCTACGTCTTCCAGGGCCGCGCCTACGAGGGGCTGACCTGTAACGCCCTGGAGTGGGTGGCCAGTCACGGTGGCGGCACCATCGTCGATGGCGAGGGCGAGATCACCATCAACAACCCGCAGGCCGCCGCGGCATTGGACCTTGCCGCTTCCTGGATCGGCGACATCTCGCCCAACGGCGTCCTCAACTACACCGAGGAAGAGGCCCGCGGCGTGTTCCAGGGCGGCAATGCCGTGTTCATGCGCAACTGGCCCTATGCCTGGGCGCTGGCCCAGAGCGAGGGCAGCGAGGTGCGCGGCAAGGTGGGCGTGACCCAACTGCCCTATAGCGGCGACGGCAGCACCGCCGCCACCCTGGGCGGCTGGAACCTGGCGGTATCGCGCTACAGCGAGAACCCCGAGCTTGCCGCCGAGCTGGTGGCATTCCTGGCCGGCGAAGAGGAGCAGAAGCGGCGCGCCATCGAGGGGGCCTACAACCCGACCCTCGAAGCACTCTACCAGGATGACGAAGTACTCGAAGCGGTGCCCTTCTTCGGCGAACTCTACGAGACCTTCGTCAACGCCGTAGCACGGCCTTCGGCGCCCACCGGCGATGCCTATGGTCGCGTCAGCAACGCCTTCTTCAGCGCCACTCACGACGTGCTCTCCGGCAGCCGTAGCGGCGAGCAGGCGATGAGCGACCTGGATCACGAGCTGGCCCGTCTCAAGCGCCGCAACTGGTAACCCCCTTCAGGAGCCCGCCATGTCGACTCCCGTGACCGAAAGCGCGCCGATACCGGCGCGCCCCCTGCCGGCAAGCTATCGCAGTACCAAGGTGAGGCGGCAGCGAGTGCGCGCCGCCTGGTTCTTCCTGGCGCCGATGCTGGTGACCCTGGCCATGGTGGCCGGCTGGCCGCTGCTGCGCACTTTCTACTTCAGCTTCACCGACGCTTCGCTGTCGGACATGAGCGATACCCTGTTCATCGGGCTGGAGAATTACCTGGTCTACGACGACGGCCGCTGGTTCGGCGTGCTGGCCGACCCCATCTGGTGGCGGGCGGTATGGAATACCGTCTACTTCTCGGTGGTTTCGGTGTCGCTGGAGGTGGTGTTCGGGGTCATCGTCGCCCTGGTGCTCAACGCCGAGTTCAAGGGCCGCACCCTGGTGCGCGCCGCGGTGCTGATCCCCTGGGCGATCCCTACCATCGTCTCGGCGCAGATGTGGGCGTGGATGCTCAACGACCAGTTCGGCATCATCAACCACCTGCTGATGGCGCTCGGCATCATCGCCAGCCCCATCGCCTGGACCGCCGACGCCAACTACTCCATGTGGGCGGTGATCATGGTCGACGTGTGGAAGACCACGCCGTTCGTCGCCCTGCTGGTGCTGGCGGCACTGCAGATGCTGCCCAAGGACTGCTACGAAGCCGCCGAGGTCGACGGTATCCACCCGGTCAAGGTGTTCTTCCGCGTCACTCTGCCGCTTATCACCCCGGCGCTGATGGTAGCGGTGATCTTCCGCCTGCTCGATGCACTGCGCGTGTTCGACGTGATCTACGTGCTCACCTCCAACTCCACCAGCACCATGTCGATGTCGATCTACGCCCGCCAACAGCTGGTGGAGTTCCAGGACGTGGGCTACGGCAGCGCCGCTTCCACCCTGCTGTTCCTGATCATCGCCCTGGCGACCATCGCCTATCTCTATCTGGGCCGCAAGCAACTGCAACTGGGGGGTGACTGATGACCTCGCGCCAGCTTTCCAAACTCGCAGCGCGTGTCGGCTTCTGGCTGCTGGTGACCTTGATCGTGGTGATCGCTGTATTCCCGTTCTACTACGCCATCAAGACCTCCTTCACGCCTTCCGGCGACCTGTTCCGGGTCGAGCTGTGGCCGACGCGGGCAACGCTCGCCAACTACGTGCAGATTTTCTCCCAGCGCAGCTTTCTGCAGGCGATCTTCAACTCCATCCTGGTCGCCACCAGCGTGGTGTTCATCGCGCTGCTGCTGGGCATCACTGCCTCCTACGCCCTGGGGCGGGTACGCTTCCGCGGCCGCACCTCGGTGTTGCTGATCATCCTCGGCGTATCGATGTTCCCCCAGGTGGCGGTGCTGTCGGGGCTGTTCGAGGTGATCCGCGCGCTCAACCTCTACAACAACCCGGGCGGGCTGATCCTGAGCTACACCATCTTCACCCTGCCCTTCACCGTGTGGGTGCTGACCACCTTCATGCGCCAGCTGCCCCTGGAGCTCGAGGAGGCCGCGATCATGGACGGCGCCACGCCCTGGGTAACCATCACCAAGGTGTTCCTGCCATTGATGTGGCCGGCCATGGCAACCACCGGGCTGCTCGCCTTCATTGCCGCCTGGAACGAATTCCTGTTCGCCCTGACCTTCACCCTGACCGACAGCCAGCGCACGGTGCCGGTGGCGATCGCCCTGCTCTCCGGCGGCAGCGCCTACGAGCTGCCCTGGGCGCCGATCATGGCCGCTTCGGTAGTGGTCACGGTACCGCTGGTGGTGCTGGTGATCATCTTCCAGCGGCGCATCGTCTCGGGGCTGACGGCCGGTGCGGTAAAGGGATGAATCGGAGCGGCTGAACCCGACACGAACAGGATTGTCCACGGCAACTCGTACCTGACGAACAACCATGCCATCGAGGCTTGATCAAGGGAAACTCATGCAAGACAACACATTCTGGTGGCGCGGCGGCGTCATCTACCAGATCTACCCACGTAGCTTCATGGACAGCAACGGCGACGGCGTCGGCGACCTGCCGGGGGTCACCGAGCGGCTCGACTACGTCGCCTCGCTGGGCGTGGACGGCATCTGGCTGTCGCCCTTCTTCACCTCGCCGATGCGCGACTTCGGTTACGACATCAGCAACTATCGCGACGTCGATCCGCTGTTCGGCACCCTGGCAGACTTCAAGGCCCTGCTGGAGCGCGCTCATGCACTCGGCCTCAAGGTGATCATCGATCAGGTGATCAGCCACACCTCGGACCAGCACCCCTGGTTCCAGGAGAGCCGCAGGAACCGCGGTAACCCGCGCGCCGACTGGTACGTGTGGGCCGATCCCAACCCGGACGGCACCGCGCCCAACAACTGGCTGTCGATCTTCGGCGGTCCGGCCTGGACCTTCGACAGTCGGCGCCAGCAGTACTACCTGCACAACTTCCTGTCGAGCCAGCCGGACCTCAACTTCCACAACCCCGAGGTGCGCACCGCCCAGCTCGACAATATGCGCTTCTGGCTCGAGCTGGGGGTCGACGGCTTCCGCCTCGACACGGTCAATTTCTACTTCCACGACCAGCACCTGCGCAGCAATCCGGCGCTGACCATCGACGCCACCCGCACGCTGGGCGCGCCCAAGGAGAACCCCTATACCTGGCAGCGCCACATCTACGACATCAGCCGCCCCGAGAACGTCGAGTTCCTGCGCGAGCTGCGAGCGCTGATGGACGAGTACCCCGGCACCACCACGGTGGGCGAGATCGGTGACGACACGCCGCTGGAGCGCATGGCCGAGTACACCTCGGGGGGCGACAAGCTGCACATGGCCTACACCTTCGACCTGCTCAACGCACCGCGCTCGCCGGACTACATTCGCGGCGTGCTCGAGCGCTTCCAGCAGTTCGCCGGCGATGCCTGGCCGTGCTGGGCGCTGTCCAACCACGACGTAGTGCGCAGCGCCACCCGCTGGGGCAGCGAAGAGTGCGCCTTCGCCTACCCCCGCGTGGCGCTGGCCCTGCTCTTCTCGCTGCGCGGCAGCGTCTGCCTCTACCAGGGCGAGGAGCTCGGCCTGCCCGAGGCCGAGGTGCCCTTCGAGCGCATTCAGGACCCCTACGGCCTGCCGCTGTGGCCCGATTTCAAGGGCCGCGACGGCTGCCGCACGCCGATACCCTGGGACGATACCCCGCTGGCCGGTTTCTCTCACGTTGAGCCGTGGCTGCCGGTGGCCGAACCGCACCTGGCCATGTCGGTGGCACGTCAGCAGGACGACCCGGAGTCGATGCTCAACGCCACCCGTCGCCTGCTGCGCTTCCGCCACCAGCACCCGGCCCTGTTCGACGGCGACATGACGCTGCTCGACCTGGGCGAAGCGCTGGTCGCCTTCACCCGCCAGCGCGGTGGCGACAGGCTGCTGTGCGTGTTCAACCTCACCGGTCAGCCCCAGAGCGCGACGCTGCCCGAGGTGCGCGAAGCGCTGCAGGAGCACGGTTTCCAGTACGAGGTGAGCGGCGGCAAGTTACATCTGCCGCCCTATCAGGCGGCCTATTTCCGGCTCTAGATGGTTCTGAAAACAACGACCGGCCGTATAGCGGCCGAGGATGGATCGAATGGCAAGCGTCACCCTCGACAAAATCAACAAGGTCTTCGGCAGCACGCACATCATCAAGGATGTGGACCTGGCGATCGGTGAAGGCGAATTCGTGGTCTTCGTCGGCCCCTCGGGCTGCGGCAAGTCCACCCTGCTGCGCCTGATCGCCGGGCTGGAGTCGATCAGCGACGGCGAGCTCTCCATCGGCAATCAGGTGGTCAACGAGCTGCCGCCGCGGGAGCGCGGCGTGGGCATGGTGTTCCAGTCCTACGCGCTCTACCCGCACATGACCGTGTACGAGAACATGGCCTTCGGCCTCAAGCTGGCCAAGACCGCCAAGGAGACCGTACACGAGCGGGTGATGGCGACGGCGCGCATCCTGCAGCTCGAGGAACTGCTCGAGCGCAAGCCCAAGGCGCTCTCCGGCGGCCAGCGCCAGCGCGTGGCCATGGGTCGCGCCATGGCCCGGGAGCCGCGCATCCTGCTGTTCGACGAGCCGCTCTCGAACCTCGACGCCTCGCTGCGGGTACAGATGCGCAACGAGATCGCCCGCCTGCACAAGCGGCTCGGCTCGACCATGGTCTACGTGACCCACGACCAGGTCGAGGCGATGACCCTGGCGGACAAGATCGTGGTGCTCAATGGCGGTCGCGTGGAGCAAGTGGGCAGCCCCCAGGAGCTCTATCAGCGCCCGGCGACCAAGTTCGTGGCCGGCTTCATCGGCTCGCCGACGATGAACTTCCTGCCCGCACGCCTGCTCGGTGCCGATGCCACCGGCTGCCGGGTCGGCGCCACCGGGCTGACCGAGCTGGCGCTGCCCCAGGATGCCTCGGGCCATACCCAGGGAGCGGCGCTGACGCTGGGCATTCGCCCCGAACACCTGCGTCTGAGCGAGGCTCAGGGCAGCGAGGGCTTCGAGATCGTCAACGTCGAATACCTGGGCAACGAGGTATACGTCTACCTGGAGCCCAAGGAGGGCGAGACCCTGCTGATCCAGCGCGGCGAAGCGCCCACGACGTGGCGGGTCGGTCAGCGCGTGACGCTGGCTCCCGACCCCGAGCACGTGCACCTGTTCGACGCCGGAGGTCGGGCGCTGTCGGTCAAGGCCGCACGCGCCGTGGCCTGAGACCATGGTAGCGTTACAAAAATAGACGGCGGGACTGTCCCGGCCACGGCCGGGGCGGTATGCTGGGCGCCGTACTCATTAGCAGGGAAATAATCGTGTCGCCACCGGCCCGCCGTATCACCCTCAAGGATCTGGCCCGCGAGCTCGGCGTCTCCACCGCCACCATATCCAATGCCTTCAACCGGCCCGACCAGCTCTCGCCCAGCCTGCGCGAGCGCATTCTCGCCGAGGCCAAGCGGCTGGGCTATCGTGGTCCCGACGCCAAGGCGCGCAGCCTGCGCACCGGGCGTTCGCGCATCATCGCGGTGGTTCTGGCCGAGAGTCTTACCTACAGCCTCAACGATGCCGTCTCCAGCGAGTTTCTCTCCGGCGTGGCCGAGGTACTCGACAGCCAGGGCCATACCCTGCTGCTGCTCTCGGCACGGCAGGTCAATTGCCAGTTGGTCGACTCGGCAAGCATGGCCGACGGCTTCATCGTTTACGGCTTGATGCCCTCCGCCGAGCTGTTCGACTCGCTGCCCCTCCACGCTGCGCTGGTGGCGGTCGACTTCAACGTGGCGGGCCATCCTTCGATACACGTCGACAACGAGCCTTCCTGCTTCGAGATCGCCGACCACGCGCTGTCGGTCGCCCCACGCAAGCGACCGGCCATCGTCAACCTGCGCCTCACGGCGGAACCCTGCAATGGAAGAATCGATCCGCAGCACACCCTGCTCTCGGCCGAACTCACCATTACCCGCTCGCGGCTGGCCGGCTTTCATGCCGCCCTGGAAAAGCACGACTTCGACCTCGAACGGATCCCGATGTGGAACGTGGAGGAGAACACCTTCGAGGTATGCGCCCCGGTGATCGAGGAGATTCTCGATCTGCCCGACGCCGAGCGTCCAGACCTGCTGCTGTGCATGTCGGACCGTATCGCCCTGACCGCCCTGACCCTGGCCGAGCAACGCGGCCTGCGTATTCCCGATGACCTGAGTCTGATCGGCTTCGACGGTATCGCCGAAGGCCAGTACCGGGCGCCGCGGCTGACCACGGTGCGCCAGGAGAGCAGCGAGAAAGGACGCCTGGCGGCGCGCATGATCCTGGGCCTGGAGCCGAGCCACTCACGCCTGCTGACGACCGAGATGATGCTGGGCGAGACCTGCTCCTAGGAGCTGATTCGTTAAACAGCGGGCTCGCTTGCACGTTGCTTGCACACTTCATGACCATTGGCTGCATCGCCTTGCGAGATGCTGCATGGGCCCACCCTTCGCCGCGAGCCCACGATGCCAGCCTTACCTCTGCTCTCCCTGTCTTCTCCCGGTCGCGCCGGTCGCCGTCAACGGGGGCGCTTTACCCTGGGCGCCCTGCTGGCCGTGCTGGTTCTGGCAGCAGGCGCGGCCGGGGCCTGGTGGCTGGTCTCGCAGCCGCCGCGCATCGAGCGCCGGGCACCGGTCGAGCCACCCGCCCCGCTGGTGGACACCGTGCTGGCACAGCGTCAGGCAGCGGCGCCGTCGCTGCACGGCTTCGGCCGGGTGATCGCCGAGCGCGAAGCGCACCTGGCCAGCCGCGTAAGCGGCGAACTGCTCGAGTTCACTGACGCAGCGCTACCGGGCCGCGTGGTCGAGGCCGGCAGCGTGCTGGCACGACTCGACGACGCCGACCTGAGGCTGGCCCTGCGCGAGGCCGAGGCCGCGCTGGCCCAGGCCGAGGCGGCACTGGCCATGGAGCGCGGCGAGCAGCAGCGGGCCGAGACGGAGTATCGCAGCTTCGGCCGCGAGCTTTCCGCCGAGCGCCGCGCGCTGGTGCTGCGTCAGCCGCAACTTCATCAGGCCGAGGCCGAAGTGGAACGGGCCCGTGCCGCCCGCGACCGGGCACGGCTGGAGCTGGAGCGGGCCACCCTCACCGCGCCCTGGCGCGGAATGGTGCAATCGCGGCTGCTGGGCAGCGGCAGCATGGTGAACAACGGCACCGAGCTGTTGCATCTGGTCGACGTCTCGCGCTTCTGGATTCGCGTCTCGCTGCCCGGCGAAGCGCTGGGCTGGCTGCACGCCGCCGACGCCAACGGAGCGGGCAGCGGCGTGACGCTCTCGACACGTACCTGGCCCGGCGGCGAGACTCGCCGCGGCGAGGTGATCGCGATCCTGCCGGCGCTGGAGGAACAGGGCCTGCAGGCCCAACTGCTGGTGGCGGTCGACGATCCGCTGGGTCTCGACAACGGCGCAGCGGCCCTGCGCCTGGGCGATATGGTGCGCCTGGAGTTCGAAGCGCGCCCGCAGGACGATCTGTTCGTGCTGCCTGCCGCCGCTCTGCGCCCGGGTGACGAGCTATGGCTGCTCGACGAGGAGGAGCGTCTGCGTCGGCGCACGGTGAGCGTGATACATCGCGGTGAGACGCGGGTACTGATCGCCGATGGCCTCGAAGACGGCGAACGCGTAGTCACCTCGCAGTTGGGCCAGCCGCGCACGGGCATGCGCCTGCGCTCACGCATCGCCGACAGCGAACGTCCCGCCGGTGAGCGTCGGGAGTCCCGCTCATGATGCGCCGTGGTCCCATCGCCTGGATGGTCAATCACGGCGTCGCTCCCAACCTGCTGATGGTGCTGCTGATCGTCGGTGGCCTGTTGGCGTCGCTTGCGATCAAGAAGGAAGTGTTCCCCGAGTTCGAGCTGGAAATCGTCCACGTGGCGATCGGCTATCCCGGCGCCACTCCTGAGGAAGTGGAGCGCAGCCTGCTGCTGCCCATGGAGGCAGCCCTGGCCGACGTCGACGGCATCGACGAGATGACCGCCACCGCCAACGAGGGCGCCGGGCGTGTCTCCCTGTCCCTGATCGACGGGGTCGACGTGATGCGCGCCTATCAGGACATCCAGCAGGCGATCAACGCCATCACCAACCTGCCCGCCGCCGCCGACCCGCCGCGCTTCAGCCTTGCCGGTCGTGCGCGCAGCGTGATGAACCTGCAGGTGCACGGCTGGGTCGACGACCGGCTACTGCACGACGTGGCCGAGGATCTGCGCGCCGAGCTGCAGGCCGCCTCCGGCATCTCGCGGGTGGAGCTGGCGGGCAATCGCGAGCGCGAGGTGCAGATCCTGCTCGACGAGGAGGCGATGCGCCGGCATGGCCTCGACCATCGCGGGCTGGCCTCGCGAATCGCCGACGAGGCACTGGATCTCGCCAGCGGTCGTCTGGCCACCGCCGAGGGCGAATGGCTGATCCGCTACCAGGGACGCCGCGACGAGGCTCGCGAATTCGCCGAGCTGCCGCTGATCGGCACCACCGACGGCGGTCAGCTGCGCCTGGGGGACATCGCCCGGGTGGTGGACGGTTTCGCCGAAACCGATCGCGAGGTGCTCTACAATGGTGCTCCTGCACTCAGCCTCGAGGTGTACCAGATCGGCAACCAGACCCCGATCGGCATCTCCGATGCGGTGCACGCCCAGCTCGAACGGCTGCGTGCCGGCCTGCCCGAGGGGGTCTATCTGAGCGTGTCCCAGGACACCTCGGAGATCTATCGCGACCGCCTCGACCTGCTGCTCAAGAACGCCTGGCTGGGTCTGGCGCTGGTGCTGGTGCTGATGGCGCTGTTCCTCGAGGCGCGTCTGGCGTTCTGGGTCACCCTGGGCATCCCCACCGCCTTCCTCGGCGCCATGCTGTTCCTGCCGTGGCTGGGCGTGTCGATCAACATGATGTCGATGTTCGCCTTCATCATCGCGCTGGGCATCGTCGTCGACGACGCCATCATGGTGGGCGAGAACATCCACAGCTATCGCGAGCAGGGCCACTCTCTGCGCGAGGCCGCCGTGCGTGGCGCCCGCGAAATGGCGGTGCCGATCAGTTTCGCCATTCTCTCCAATATCGTCGCCTTCATGCCGCTGCTGTTCCTGCCGGGCTTCCTGGGAATGATCTTCGCCGTCATCCCGGTAGTGGTGGTCACGGTGTTCCTGGTGTCGTGGCTGGAGGCGCTGTTCATCCTGCCCGCGCACCTGGCCCATCGTGCCGGTGGCCGCAAGCCGGCGCCCTGGCTCAGGCCGCTGGACCGCCTGCGCCGCACCCTGCAGAACGGCCTGACGCACTTCACCCAGCAGCGCTTCGAGCCGTTTCTGCAGCGCGCCCTGAATCAGCGCCTGCTCACCGTGAGCCTGGCCATCGCCGTGCTGGCCCTGGCCATCGCCTGGAGCTTGAGCGGTCGCATGGGCTTCTCGCTGATGCCGCGGGTCGAGTCCGACCGGGTTCAGGCCACGGTGACCCTGCCGGTGGGCAGCCCCATCGCCGACGATCGCCGCATTCGCGATCAGCTGCTCGATGCCGCCATGGCGCTGAGCGAGCGCGACGATGGCCCACGCTTCGCCGCCAGCCGCGCCCAGATCGACGGCGACCGTTTGAACGTGCGCCTGACCATCGAGCGCGACAGCCTCAATGCCTGGCCGCCGTCGCGAGTCGCGCGGGAGTGGCGCGAAGAGGCAGGCGACATCATGGGCGCCCAGGCGGTACGTTTCGAGTCGGATTTCGGTGGCCCTGGCGCCGGTGCCGGCCTCACTCTGCGCCTGTCGCACCCCGACAGCCGCGCGCTGGAAGCCGCCGCCACCCGGCTGGCCGACGAGCTGACCGAGTTCGAGGGTCTGACCGACATCGACAGCGGTCTGGCCGACGGCAAGCCTCAGCTCGAACTGCGCCTGGCGCCGGAAGGCCGGGCGCTGGGTCTCACCGGCGCCGACCTGGCCGCTCAGCTGCGCGGCCCGCTGCAGGGCGTCACCGCCATCGAGCAGTTCGTCGGGCGACACGAGATCAGCGTGGCAGTGCGTCTGCCCAGTGAGGAGCGCGACAGTCTGGGCCATCTCCACCAGTTGCCGATTCGCACGCCGGATGGTCAGGTGGTGCCGCTTGCGCGCATCGCCGAGATCCATCTCGGTCGTGCGGCAACCACCCTGCAGCGCGTCGACGGCAGGCGCCAGATCAGCGTCACCGCCGATACCGAGAGCGACGCGCAGATCAACCAGGTGGTGGCCACCCTGCAGGCGGACGTCTTTCCCGCCCTGCAAGCGGCCTGGCCGGGGCTCGAGTTGACCCTAGGTGGCCGCCAGCAGGAGACCGCCGAGAACGTCTCCGCCTTGAGTCACGCCACCTGGCTGACGCTGATCGCCCTGTATGCGCTGCTGGCGATTCCGTTTCGCAGCTACCTGCAGCCGCTGCTGGTGCTGGCGGCGATCCCCTTCGGCGTGATCGGCGCCATGGCCGGCCATGCCATCATGGGCTTCGGCCTCTCGGTGATCAGCCTGATGGGCATGCTGGCGCTCTCGGGAGTCGTGATCAACGACGCTCTGGTGCTGATCGACTACGCCAACCGGCGCCGGCGCGAAGGCTTCGGCGCCCGCGAGGCGATAGTCGCCGCGGCGACCCGGCGCTTGCGCCCGATCATGATGACCACCCTGACCACCTTCCTGGGGCTCGCCCCGATGATCTTCGAGACCTCGCGCCAGGCCCGCTTCATGATTCCCATGGCCATCTCGCTGGGCTTCGGCATGCTGTTCGCCACCGTGATCCTGCTGGTGCTGGTACCCTGTCTCTATCTGATGCTGGAAGGATTGCGCGAGCGATGGGAACGCCTGACCACTACCGTTACCACTCAGGAGACGACCCGATGAGGCCGCGCCTGCTCCGCGCCCCGTTCTCTCATCTGGGCGTCAAGCTGTTCGTCATCATCCTGTCGGTCAACGTGGCGATCGCCGGGCTGGTCTTCCTGTCGGTGTCGCGCAGTCTCGACCGGGGCTTTCTCGACTATCTCGAGACCACCCAGGTGCAGCGTGCCGAAACCCTGGCCGAGGGGCTGGGCCAGGAGTGGGCACGCCGCGGCGGCTGGCAGTGGCTGCGCGACTCACCGCCGGCCTGGGAGCGGCTGGTGCGCCAGCAGCTGTGGCCGGGCGAGCGTCAGCCGCCCCATGGCATCGAGCGACGCCTGGGCGATGCCCGCGACTTCGTGCTGCACGATGCCGAGGGCCTGCCGGTGATCGGCCTGCCGCCGGACGACCAGGAAATGGCCGCCGAGCTCCACTGGCTGCCCATCGAGTATCGCGGTCAGCGGGTCGGCACCCTGGGCTATCGCCCGCCGCAGCAGCTGATGGCGCGCATGGATCGTATCTTCCTCGCGCGCCAGCAGCGCAACCTGGGCATCATCGTCGCCTCCCTCGGCCTGGCCTCGCTGCTGCTGGCAGGTGGGCTGGCCTGGTGGCTGGGCCGACGCACCCGCAGCATGGCGCTCGCCACGCGCAGCCTGATCGAAGGCGACTACAGCGCCCGCCTGCCGGAGCGCGGCCGCGACGAACTCTCTCGCCTGGCCCGCGACTTCAACATGCTGGCCGCCACCCTGGAGGCCAGCCGCGAGGCCCGCAGTCGCTGGGTATCGGACATCGCCCACGAGCTGCGTACGCCGCTGGCGGTACTGCGCGGCGAGATCGAGGCCATGCAGGACGGCATCCGTCCCTTCAACGAAGACAACCTGCACTCGCTGTCCCAGGAGGTGGGTCAGCTCGAGCGTCTGGTCGCCGACCTGCGCCTGCTCTCCCAGAGCGATGCCGGCGCCCTCGAGGTGCAACTGGCACCGCTCGACCTGGCGGCCAGCCTGGCCTCGCGCCTCGAGGAGGCCGGCGGCTGGCTAGGGGATTGCGGCATGACGCTCACCACGTCGATCCAGGGCCCGGCCTGGATCCGCGGCGATACCCGGCGCCTGCGCCAACTGTGGACCAATCTGCTCGACAACAGCTGTGCCTATACCACCTCGCCGGGCCAACTGGACGTCAGCCTGACTCAGGACGGGGAGCGAGTACGCGTGACCTGGCAGGACAGCCCGCCAGGCGTGCCGGAAGCATCGCTGGAGCGCCTCACCGAACGCCTATACCGGGTCGAGGGCTCGCGCAGTCGCGCCAGCGGCGGCAGCGGACTGGGACTCTCCATCGCCAGCGCACTGGTCAAGAGTCACGGCGGCACCATGCAGGCCTCACCCTCGCCGCTGGGTGGGTTATGCTGGACCCTTGAGTTTCCCGCCCTGGTGGCCGATGAGCGAACCCCATGAGGAATAGCGCCCATGCATGACTCCGACGCCCCACGCGACACCCTGCTGATCGTCGAGGACGAACCCAAGATCGCCCGCCTGGTGGCCGACTACCTGGAGGGCAGCGGCTTCGCCACCCAGCACATCGACCACGGCGATCAGGTGCTGCCATGGCTGCATGAGCGAGCCGGCGAGGAACGGCTGCCCGCCCTGGTGCTGCTCGACCTGATGCTGCCCGGCACCGACGGCCTCACCCTGTGCCGCGAGATTCGCCAGCGCTGGCCGGGCGTTGCCATCATCATGCTCACGGCGCGGGTCGAGGAGGTCGACCGCCTGCTGGGCCTGGAGCTTGGCGCCGACGACTACATCTGCAAGCCCTTCAGCCCGCGGGAGGTGGTGGCCCGGGTCAAGGCGGTGCTGAGGCGTAGTCAGGCGCTGCGCGACCCCGCCGCGGCCGGCGGTAGCCAGCTCACCCTCGACGACGAAGGCTGGCGCGCGCTGGCCGACGGCCAGGACCTGGGGCTCACCGCGGTGGAATATCAACTGCTCAAGGTGATGACGCAGGCCCCCGGTCGCATCTTCACCCGCGATCAGCTGATGGACCGCATGTATCGCGATCATCGCATCGTTTCCGAGCGCACCGTGGACAGCCACGTCAAGAAGCTGCGGCGCAAGATCGCCGACATCTGGCCCGAGCGCGAGATCATCCGATCGGTGTATGGGGTGGGCTACAAATACCAACCCGAGGAATAAGAGGCTCATTTGTACCGCATCGGCATCCGAACCCATACTCATTGCACGTTTCGTGCAACTTGATTGCACAGGGCCGTACGACACTGCAAGCATCCACTCAACGTGAAGGAGTCACTCGCATGCGCCGTACCATTACCCGAAACATGCTGATGCCCGCCCTGCTCGCCGTGGCCATCGCCCCCATGTCGCTGGCCGCGGTGGCCGCTCCCGGTCAGGGCGAAGGCGGCTGGCACGAGCAGCGCCACGAGCGCTTCCAGGAGCGCCGTCAGGCCCTGTTCGAGCGCGCCGGGCTCGACGAGGAGACCCGCAGCGCCCTGGAAGAGGCCCACAGCGAGCACATGCAGGCACTGCGCGAGTTGCACGAGCAGCACCGCGAGCGCATGGATGAGATCCTCGACGAGGAGCAGCGTGAAGCCCTGCGCGAGGCCAAGCGCGAGATGCGCCAGGAGCACCGCGCCGAGCGCGGCGGTGAGCGTCGTCAGAGCATGCAGGAACGTCTGACCACCCTGGTCGACAGCTGGGAGCTCTCCGACGAGGAGCGTGAGCGGCTGACCGAACTGCGCGAATCCCTGTATGCCGACATGCAGGAGCTGCGCGGACAGGAGTTCGACTCCCGCGAGGAGCGCCGCGAGGCCTGGCAGGAGCTGCGCGACGAGCATCGTGAAGCCCTGACGGAAGTGCTCACCGAAGAGCAGATCGACGCTCTCGAAGCCTTCATGCAGCAGGGCAAGCACAAGGGCCACAAGCATCACGGCCGCGGCTGATTGCCAAGCGGCACCAGGTATGACACGAGCAGGCCCGGCATTGCGCCGGGCCTGTTGCGTTGCGCCCCTCGCCTCGCTCAGTTGTAGAGCACTCCCGGCAGCCAGAACACGATGCTCGGCACCATGTAGAGAATGAACATGGCCACGAACACCAGCAGCAGGAACGGGGCGATACCGATGAAGATGTCGTTGAGCTCGATGCCCTTGGGCGAGATGCCCTTCAGGTAGAAGGCCGACATCGCCATGGGTGGCGTCAGAAACGAGGTCTGGATGTTGAGCGCCACCAGCACGCCGAAGAACAGCGGGTCGATGCCGAACAAGTGCAGCAGCGGCAGGAAGATCGGCACGAAGATGATGATGATCTCGGTCCATTCCAGCGGCCAGCCCAGGATGAAGATCAGCAGTTGCGCCAGCAGCAGGAACTGCAGTGGCGTCAATGACATGCCGCTGATCCAGTGCTCGATGAGGGAATGGCCGTCGAGCAGCGAGAACACCGAGGAGAAGATCCACGAGCCGACGAACAGCCAGCACACCATGGCGCTGGTACGCGCGGTGAGGAACACCGCCTCGCGCAGCCGCGCCAGGGTCAGCTGGCGGTAGGCCGCCGCCAGTAAAATGGCGCCCAGTGCACCGATACCCGCGGCCTCATGCGGCGTGGCCAGGCCGAAGAGGATGGCCCCCAGCACCGACATGATCAGCACGAACAGTGGCACGAACGAGGTCAACAGCCCCCAGTACACCTCACCCAGCGGCACGTCGAGCTTCTCCGCCGGCAGCTTCGGCGCCACCTTGGGGTTGATCATCGCCCGCCCCATCACGTAGACGATGTACAGCCCCGCCAGCAGCAGCCCGGGAATCAGCGCCGCGGCGTAGAGACGCACCACCGAGACCCCGGCCATCGCCCCGTAGAGGATCAGCATGATGCTCGGCGGGATCAGAATCCCGAGGCAGCCCCCGGCACAGATCACGCCGCTCGACATGCGCTTGTCGTAGCCGGCGTTGAGCATGGCAGGCAGCGCCAGCAGCCCCATCAGCGTAACCACGGCGCCGACGATGCCGGTGGCAGTGGCGAACAGCGCGCAGGTGATCAGGCTGGCCACCGCCAGCGAGGCGGGCATGCCGCGAGCGGCAAGCTGCAGGCTGGCGAACAACCGGTCGAGAATGTTGGCCCGCTCCACCATGTAGCCCATGAAGAGGAACAGCGGCACGGCGATCAGCACGTCGTTGGACATGACCCCATAGGCGCGCTGCACCAGCAGCGAAAAGATGATATCGCCGATGGCGAAGTAGCCGAAGCCGATGCCCATGGCGATCAACGTGAAGGCGATGGGAAAGCCGAGCATGATCAGCACGATCAGCATGCCCAGCATCAGGATACCGATTTCCGGCTCGCTCATTGGCGGGGCTCCCCTGATTTTTCCTGGGCGGCCTTGATCTCCGCCTCCTTGTTGATGGGAATGGCGATCTCCTCCACGTCACCCAGCCGGCGCGGCCACTTGCCGTGTATGAGACACATCACGCAGCGCGTCACTTCCGCCACCCCCTGTAGGGCAAGCAGCGCCGCGCAGGCGGGAATCACGAACTTGTAGGGCCAGATGGGCGGGCCCCCGGGCGTATAGGAGCTGTGCTCGTTCTGACGGTAGGAGATGGCGAAGAAGTCCCAGCCGTAGAACACCAGCGCGAAGATGCCGGGGTAGAAGAACAGCAGGTAGAGCGCGAGCTCCAACCCGGCCTGGACGCGGATGGGGAAATAGCGCGACACCACGTCGGCCCGCACGTGGGCGTTGTGGGCCAGCGCATAGGCGCCGCTCATCATGAACAGGGTGCCGTAGAGCATGTAGCTGGTGTCATAGGCCCAGGTGGTCGGTGCCCCCATGGCATAGCGCATGAAGACCTCGTAGCTCACCACGAGGGTCAGGATCAGGATCGCCCAGGCGAAGGTCTTGCCCACCCAGGTGCTGAGATGGTCGATGAAGAACACGAAACGCATGGTCACCTCTCACCATCCCTGCGCCACCCATCGGGGTGGCGCAGGACGGAACATGAACCCGGCAGCGTCCTGAACCGGGGCAACATGCCGATCCGGGCCCGCAGGCCCGGTGGCTCACAGGATGGTTGAGGTATCGGTGGGCGACTTGCCGTAGAAGTGCACATACGCCGGCTCCTTGGGCGTGGTGTGCTCGAGGTGGTAGCCCACGACGCGCTCGCAATACTCCCGCTGATGCTCGACTACCTTCCTGAAGAACTCGTCGCGGGACTCGTTCTCGATCACCTTGTCCCACGCCTCGAGCTGGGCCTGCAGCACCGAGTCGGGTGTGATGTAGGTCTGTACTCCCTGCTGTTCGCGCATACCGTTGAGATCGCGCGGATAGCGCTCCATGGCCTTCCAGTACATCTCGGAAGAGGCCGCCTTGGCGGCATACTGCAGAATGGCCTGGAACTCCTCGGGCAGGCTGTCGTGCCGGTTCCTGTTGAAGATGATCTCGAAGGCCTCGCAATCCTGGTGATAGCTGCGCAGCATCCAGGTCTTGCTGACGTCGGGGAAGCCGAGCAGCCGGTCCGACGAGGGGTTGTTGAACTCGGCGCCGTCGAGCAGGCCACGATCCATGGCCGGCACGATATCGCCACCGCCCATGATGGTCACGGCTGCACCGAATTCACGCATCAGGTCCGCCGCCAGGCCCACGGTGCGGTACTTGAGCCCGCGCAGGTCGTCGGCGCTGCGAATCGGCTCCTTGAACCAGCCCAGCGCCTGAGTCGGCATGGGGCCGGTCTGGTAGCCCACCAGCGGCAGCTCGAGCATCTCCAGCAGTTCGCCGTAGAGCTCCATACCGCCTCCAGTCCAGTACCAGGCAAGGAACTGATGGGCATCCCAACCGAAGGGGGGTGGCGTGCCGAACAGCGAGAAGGCCTTGTGCTTGCCGTACCAGTAGGCCGTCACGCCATGGCCGCCGTCGAGCGCGCCGGAGATCACCGCATCCTGCAACTGCAGCGCTCCGACCACGGCACCGGCCGGCAGCAGGTTGAGGCGCAGGCGACCGCCGGACATCTCGTTGACGATGCGCACGTAGTCGGCAGCGAACTCGTGGAAGATATCCTGGTTGGGCCAGGTGCTCTGGAAGCGCAGCGTAGTGGTCTGAGCCACGGCGATACTGGGGAAGCCCACCGCGGCGGCCGCCCCGGCCCCCACGGCCGCTGCCGATCCCGTGAGGAAACGACGACGCGAGGTGTCGGTGGTGGATTTGCTGTCGCTGGCGCTCTGCCCGCCGGCCTGGGCCGCGGGCGCTTTCTTTTCATGAGCCATCAGATACTCCGGAAACAATCGTTATCGTTGTACTTCTTACCCGCTCGAGCCGGCACCGGTCCGAGCGGTCTTCCCGAAAGCATCCATGCCGATACTGGCATAGCGTGCGTGTTCCCTGACTTGCAGTCGGTTACATCAGGTATAGCTGGGGTAAGTAAGCCTGCAAGCGAACTTTGCGTAGGCTCAGTTAACGTTTCGCCCGAATCTGTTAACGCAGGGTTGAAGGGCACAGGCAAAGCGCGTATTTTATTTGAACGTTCATTCAAAAATAAGAGCGGCTTTCCGCCATGAAGTTGTCAGCCCTGACGCCATCATCCAATTCCGCCGCAGCGGCGTACGAACGATCTCCTTTCGGCTTCGGTAGTCGCCGACGGCCCCGTCAGGTCTGAAACATTGAGTGGTCCTCAGGCGTGCTTTCGATTGTCGAGAAACAATCTAGAGCGCGTCTCGACAGGGATTGGCGGAAGGGTTCATTCACTTCGGAATGGAGTTCGCCTACATGGCGCAGAACCTACCCAGCGAGCGTCGCGATCGGCTCAACCCCGTGGTCTTCCACGGCTCGATGGCCGGCATACTGGTCTTCCTCGTCCTCACCATGACCTTCACCGATCAGGCCGGCGCCTTCTTCGACGCCGGCCTGGCCTGGGTCAGCGAAACCTTCGGCTGGTACTACATGCTGGCGGTGCTGGTCTACTTGGTCTTCGTGATTGCCATCGGTATGTCGCGCTTCGGCCGCATCCGTCTCGGTCCCGATCACTCGCGACCAGAGTTCTCGACGCTCTCCTGGGCGGCCATGCTGTTCGCCGCAGGCATCGGCATCGACCTGCTGTTCTTCAGCGTCGCCGAGCCGGTGGCCCACTACCTGATGCCGCCGGAGCTGCCTCCCGAAAGCCAGGAGGCGATGCGCGCCGCCGTGGTCCAGACCTTCATGCACTGGGGGCTTTCCGGCTGGGGGCTCTACGTGCTGATGGGCATGGCGCTGGCTTACTTCAGCTACCGCCACCGCTTGCCGCTGGCCATCCGCAGCGCACTCTACCCACTACTGGGCAAGCGCATCCACGGCCCCATCGGCAACGCCGTGGACATCACCGCGGTGATTTCCACCGTGTTCGGCATCGCTACCAGCCTCGGTATCGGCGTGATGCAGCTCAACTACGGCCTGGCCTACATGTTCGACGTGCCCGAGAGCCTCTCGGTGCAGGTCGTCCTGATCGCGCTGGTAGTGGTACTCGCGACCATCTCGGTGGTCAGTGGGGTGGAGAAGGGCATCCGCCGGCTATCGGAGTTCAACATGCTGTTGGCGCTCGCGCTGCTGCTGTTCGTGCTGTTCCAGGGTCATACCCTGCAACTGCTCGACATGGCGGTGAACAACGCCGGTGACTACCTCTCCAGCTTCGTGGCCATGAGCTTCAACACCTACGCCTTCGCCGGCGAAGAGGCCAACGAGTGGAAAATGTGGTGGACGATCTTCTTCTGGGGCTGGTGGATCGCCTGGACGCCCTTCGTCGGCCTGTTCCTGGCACGTATCTCCCGCGGTCGCACCATCCGTCAATTCGTTGCCGGGGCGCTGGGCATTCCGCTGGCGTTCATGATGGTGTGGATGTCGGTGTTCGGTAACAGCGGCATCGAACTGGTGGCCAATCAGGGCGTCGTCGAACTCGGCGAACAGGCCCTGAATACCCCACAGACCACCATGTACACGCTGCTCGAATACTACCCCTGGGTCGGTATCACCGCCGCAGTGGTGACGATTCTCGGCATCGTCTTCTTCATCACCTCGGCCGACTCCGGCGCGCTGGTACTGGCGAACTTCACCTCGATCCTGTCGGACGTGAACCACGATGCCCCGATCAGGCTGCGCATCTTCTGGTCGGCGGTGATCGGCCTGGTGACGGTGGCGCTGTTGATGGCAGGTGGCCTGGCGGCGCTGCAGAGCGCAGTGGTGATCACCGCACTGCCCTTCTCGCTGGTGATATTCGCCATCATGCTCGGCATGTACAAAGCGCTGAAGCTGGAGGGCAGCAAGGCCGAAGCGCGCAGCCGCATCGCCGGCACCGCCCCGGGCGGCGACTGGCGCGAGCGTCTCGACCGCGCCCTGGACACCTCTACCCGCGCGGGCGCTGCCGCCACTATCGAGCACGCCATTCGTCCGGCACTCACACAGTTCGCCCAGGAGCTGGAGAGCCGCGGCCAGGAGGCCAACGTCAGCGAGGAGCAGCTCGAAGGCGAGGCGCTGCCCTGCCTGACCCTGCAGGTGGATCTGGAGAATGCCGCCAGCTTCGTCTATCAGGTGTGCCCGCACCGCATGCGCACGCCGAGCTTCCTGCCGGCGGACGACGACTACTACGTGCGGTTGGACGTCTATCTGGCTGAGGGCGGCCAGGAGAAGGATCTCAACGGCTTCACCCGCGGTCAGGTGATCGCCGACGTGCTCTCGGAATACGAGCGCCATCTGCACTTCCTGGCCCTGGCCGACGAGGGCGGCAGCGTGCAGGCCATGCCGGGAGCGGTGGGCGAGCCGCCGGCGGACGCCAGCCCGGCCTGATCGGCTCGCTTGGCCTGGCGCGGCGACACCTCACGGTGTCGCCGCTTTCTTTTGCTCCCTGAACATGGCATAGACGTTGGCCGCCTTGTGGCGACGCAATATGCGGGAGTAACGTTATCGTTACCTTGCACCTCTCTCGGTATCGCCATGGCCCGCTCCCGCCTCCCATCCGGTTTTCGATTCCCCATGCCCGGCAGCGCGCTGCTCGCCGCCTGGCGGGAAGGCTACGGCCTGGCCGAGCTCAAGCGCGACCTGCTGGCCGGTCTGACCATCGGTATCGTCGCGGTGCCACTCTCCATGGCTCTGGCCATCGCCACCGGTGTGCCGCCACAGCATGGGCTGTATACCGCCATCGTGGCCGGTGCCATCATCGCCCTCACCGGCGGCTCGCGCTTCAATATCTCCGGCCCCACTGCCGCCTTCGTGGTCATCCTGTTCCCCATCGTCGCCAGTCATGGGCTCGGCGGGCTGCTGATCGCCACGCTGATGGCAGGGCTGATCCTAGTGGCGCTGGGGCTGGCGCGCCTGGGCAACCTGATCCAGTTCGTGCCCTATCCGGTGGTGCTCGGCTTCACCGCCGGCATCGCCGTGGTGATCGCGCTGCTGCAGCTGCCCGACTTTCTCGGGCTCGACGGCGTCGAGCTCGGCGACAGCACACTGCACAACCTGGCCGCCATCGTACGCGCCGCACCGGGGGTGGCGCCGGCCGAGTTGGGTATCGGCCTGATCACGCTGGCCACGCTGATCCTGTGGCCGCGCTTGAAGCTGCCGGTGCCGGCGCCGCTGGTGGGACTGGCGGTGGGCACGCTGGTTGCCCTGGGCGCCACCTGGTGGGGCATGGAAATCGAGACCATCGCTTCGCGTTTCAGCTGGGAATACCAGGGCCAGAGCGGCAGCGGCATTCCGCCCTTCGCCCCCGGTCTAGTGATGCCCTGGCGGCTGCCGGGGCCGGACGGTCTGCCGCTCACGGTGGATTTCGCCCTAATCCGCGAGCTGCTCGGCCCGGCCTTGGCCATCGCCATGCTGGCGGCCATCGAGTCGCTGCTCTGCGCGGTGGTGGCCGACGGCCTGACGCGCACCCGCCACGACCCCAATGCCGAACTGATCGGCCAGGGGCTGGGCAACATTGCCGCACCTTTCTTCGGCGGCATCACCGCCACCGCGGCACTGGCGCGCACGGCCACCAACGTGCGCAGCGGCGCCTTCTCGCCGCTGGCCGCGGTGATTCATGCGCTGGTCGTGCTGCTGGCGGTAGTGGCGCTGGCGGGCGTGCTGGCCCTGGTGCCGATGGCGGCGCTTGCCGCGCTGCTGTTCATCATCGCCTGGAACATGAGCGAGGCGCGCCACTTCATGCACACCTTGAAGAGCGCGCCGGGCAGCGACGTCGCCATCCTGGTGATCTGCTTCCTGCTCACGGTGGTGTTCGACATGGTGCTGGCGGTGGCGGTCGGCATCGGCCTTGCCGCGGCGCTGTTCATTCGCCGCATGGCCCACCTGACCCATGCGCGACGCCTGGAACCGGGCCTCGACGAGGAGAGCCGCGACCTGCCCCGTCAGGTGGCGCTCTACGACATCAACGGACCGCTGTTCTTCGGCGCCGCGGAGAAGGCCGTATCGTCGCTGCGGGTGGTGGACCCCGACGTGCGGGTGGTGATGCTCGACATGCGCGACGTGCCGAGCCTGGATGCCACCGCCATCGTCGCCCTGCAGTCGCTGGTCGAGGAGCTGAGTACGCGCCAGGTGGGGCTGATCTTCATCGGTATGCCGGCGCGCATGGTGCTCAAGCTCAAGCGTGCCGGGGTCAAGCGTCAGGCCGGTCGTCTGGCCGCCGTGCGCCAGCCCGCCCAGGCCCGCCGGCTGGCCGAGCAGTGGCTAGCCACGCCGGCCGCTTGAAACGCGCTACTCGCCCTGCAGCGTGGCGATCAGCCGCCGCGCGCCACCGTGGTCTCGGTGCTCGCCGAGCCAGATGCCTTGCCAGGTGCCCAGCGCCAAGCGGCCGTCGCGCACCGCCAGGGTCAGTTGGGTGCCGAGCAGGCTGGCGCAGACGTGGGCGGGCATGTCGTCCGGCCCCTCCAGGGTGTGGCGGAAATAGGGCAGATCCCCCGGGATACGCTCGCGCAGGAAGGCGTCGAGGTCGTGACGCACGTCCGGGTCGGCGTTCTCGTTGAGGGTCAGCGAGGCCGAGGTGTGCAGCAGCTGCAAGTGCAGCAGGCCGACCCTCACCTCGCGCAACTCGGCCAGCGCCCTGGTTATCTCGTCGGTGATCAGGTGAAAGCCGCGCGAGCGCGGCGCCAGGCGCAGCTCCTGCTGATGCCACATGGCGACTCTCCTCGTCGGTGGCTTGGACGGATGTTCGTCCATGCTAGCGGGTCTGTCGGCTAGGCCCAAATCAGCTGCAAAAAAAGGCGCGACCGAGGTCGCGCCTGAACGCCGCCAGCTCAGGCGACGAGAGAGCAATCTTTCAGCTGGCCAGATCGAGCACCACCCGGCCTTCGATCTTGCCTTCGTGAAGTCGCTGGAAGACGTCGTTGATGTTCTCCAATCGGTCGGTGCTCACCGTGGCCTTGACCTTGCCCTCGCCAGCGAAGTCGAGCGATTCCTGCAGGTCCTGGCGGGTGCCGACGATGGAGCCACGCACGGTGATGCCATTGAGCACGGTCTCGAAGATCGGCAGCGGGAAGTCACCGGGCGGCAGGCCGTTGAGCGAGATGGTGCCGCCGCGGCGCACCATGCCCTGAGCCTGCTCGAAGGCCTTGGGCGACACCGCCGTGACCAGCACTCCGTGGGCGCCACCAATGGTCTTCTTGAGATAGGCCACCGGGTCGGTCTTGGCCGCGTTGACCGTGACGCTGGCCCCCAGACGCTCGGCCAGCGCCAGCTTGGCGTCGTCGATGTCCACGGCGGCCACGTTGAGCCCCATAGCCTTGGCGTACTGCACTGCCATGTGACCCAGGCCGCCGATGCCCGAGATGACCACCCACTGGCCGGGGCGGGTGTCGGTGACCTTGAGCCCCTTGTAGACAGTGACGCCGGCGCACAGCACCGGGGCGATTTCGACGAAGCCGACGTTGTCCGGCAGGTGGCCGGCATAGTCCGCCACCGCCAGGGTGTAGTCGGCGAAGCCGCCATTCACCGAATAGCCGGTGTTCTGCTGCGACTCGCACAGGGTTTCCCAGCCGCCCAGGCAGTGCTCGCAGTGGCCGCAGGCGGAGTGCAGCCAGGGTACGCCGATGCGGTCGCCCTCTTTCAGGTGCTTGACCCCGGCGCCAACGGCGGCGACGTGTCCCACACCCTCGTGGCCGGGAATGAAGGGGGGATTGGGTTTGACCGGCCAGTCGCCGTGGGCGGCGTGCAGGTCGGTATGGCACACGCCGGAGGCGGCGATCTTGACCAGCACCTCGCCGGGACCGGGACGCGGTACCTCGACCTCTTCGATGGCCAACGGTTCGCCAAACTTGCGCACCACGGCGGCTCTCATCGTCTTGTCCATAGCCTTGCTCTCCTTATCTCCTGTCGTGTCGGACGGCAGTTGCCGAAGACGGAATCAACGCAATCGCCAGGGCCTGGAGTGGTGGGCCACTCTCGAAAAAAAGGAAGGACGCCGCCCGGTCGGGCGGCGTGGTTCACGACATGCTGGCTCAGAAGAAGCCGAGCGGATTGATGTCGTAGCTGACCAGCAGGTTCTTGGTCTGCTGGTAGTGCTCGAGCGCCACCTTGTGGGTCTCGCGGCCGACGCCGGACTTCTTGTAGCCGCCGAAGGCGGCGTGAGCCGGGTACTGGTGGTAGCAGTTGGTCCACACGCGGCCGGCCTGGATGCCGCGGCCCATGCGGAAGGCGACGTTGATGTCGCGGCTCCACACCCCGGCGCCGAGGCCGAACTCGGTGTCGTTGGCGATGGCCAGGGCCTCGGCCTCGTCCTTGAAGGTGGTCACCGCCACCACCGGGCCGAAGATCTCCTCCTGGAACACGCGCATCTTGTTGTTGCCCTTGAGCAGGGTCGGCTGGATGTAGTAGCCCTTGTCATAGGCCGGGTCGAAGCTCTCCTTGTCGCCGCCGGTGAGGAACTCGGCACCCTCTTCGCGGGCGATGTCCATGTAGGACATGATCTTGTCGAACTGCTCCTGGGAGGCCTGAGCGCCGACCTGAACGTCGGTGTCCAGCGGATTGCCACGCTTGATCTTGCCCACCCGCTCCATGACCTTGGCCATGAAGGCGTCGTAGATGTCTTCATGGATCAGCGCCCGCGACGGGCAGGTACACACTTCACCCTGGTTGAAGAACGCCAGCACCAGACCCTCGGCGGCCTTCTCGATGAACGCCGGTTCGGCGTCCATGATGTCGGCGAAGTAGATGTTGGGCGACTTGCCGCCCAGCTCCACGGTGGAAGGAATGATGTTGTCGGCGGCGCACTTGAGGATGTGCGCTCCCACCGGGGTGGAGCCGGTGAAGGCGATCTTGGCGATGCGCTTGCTGGTGGCCAGCGCCTGGCCCGCCTCGGCGCCGTAGCCGTTGACCACGTTGACCACGCCCGGCGGCAGCAGGTCGCCGACCAGCTTCATCAGCTCGAGCACGGAAGCCGGGGTCTGCTCGGCGGGCTTGAGCACCACGCAGTTGCCGGCGGCCAGGGCCGGGGCCAGCTTCCACACCGCCATCAGCAGCGGGAAGTTCCACGGGATGATCTGGCCCACCACGCCCAGCGGCTCGTGGAAGTGATAGGAGACGGTGTTGGCGTCGATGTCGGCGGCGGTGCCTTCCTGAGCGCGGATACAGCCGGCGAAGTAGCGGAAGTGGTCGATGGCCAGCGGCAGGTCGGCGTTGAGGGTCTCGCGCACCGCCTTGCCGTTGTCCCAGGTTTCGGCAACGGCGAGTTTCTCCAGGTTCTGCTCGATACGGTCGGCCATCTTGAGCAGGATGTTGCTGCGCTCGGTGGCGGAGGTCCGGCCCCAGGTAGGAGCGGCGGCATGGGCGGCATCCAGCGCCTTGTCGATGTCCTCGGCGGTGGAGCGTGGAATCTGGCAGAACACTTCGCCGTTGACCGGGCTGACGTTGTCGAAGTACTGGCCCTTGACGGGGGGGACGAACTCGCCGCCGATGTAGTTGCCGTAGCGCTGTTCGAAGGTGATGACGGAACCGGGCTGACCGGGATTGGCGTAGATCATGATGCTAGCTCCTGATTGAGTTGTTCTTGCTCGGCAATGCAGAGAAAGGCTGCTTGCTTTCGGGTCGTCGGTGCTGTCGGGTACTGCCCCGGCTCACTCGACCGACCCGCCAGGAAGCGAGTCTTGTAGCCAGTGTAGATACCCTTTGAAGGCCTGCCCCATACTTCATTTGAAGGAGGATGGGGTGGCCTTTGGTAGTAGCCTGCCGGGCCCGGTTGCGGCCCGGCGGGCAACGCTTTCGCCCCCTCTTACTGCGCGTACTCACGCGGCAGCTTGAAGGTCCACAGCATGCCACCCTGGTTGAAGTTCTTGATCACCTCGGCCACCTCGCCGCCCCACAGTGGCACCGCACCGCCCCAGCCGGATACCACCGAGACGTACTGCTCGCCATCCATCTCCCAGGTAATCGGCGTCGCCACCACGCCGGAGCCGGTGTTGAAGCCCCACAGCTCCTCGCCGGTGGTGGCATCGAATGCCTTGAGATAGCCCTCCGGCGTACCGGTGAAGACCAGGTTGCCGGCGGTGGTCATCACGCCGCCCCACAGCGGGGCGCGATTCTCATGCCGCCAGACTTCTTCGCCGGTGCGCGGATCGACCGCCCGCAGCACGCCGATGTAGTCGTCGTTGGCGGGCCGGATGGTGAAGCCAGCGCCCAGGTAGGCCGCCCCCTTGCGGTAGGAGACCGGCTCGTTCCAGATATCCATCATCCACTCGTTGGAGGGGATGTAGAAAAGGCCGGTGTCCTGGCTGTAGGCCATGGGGTTCCAGTTCTTGGCTCCCAGGAAGGCCGGATAGGCTTGCACCGACTCGCCGCGCTCGCCCTCGACGTCGGCCGGATTGCCCGGGCGCCCACCCTCGGTGAAGATCGGCCGGCCGCTCTCGTCCAGGCCTTCCGCCCAGGTGATCTTGTCGGCGAAGGGGAAACCGCGAATGAACTCGCCGTTCTCACGGTTCAGCACGTAGAAGAAGCCGTTGCGATCCGCCGTGGCCGCCGCCTTGATCACGCTGCCGTTATCCTCGTAGTCGAACGAGATCACCTCGTTGACGCCGTCGTAGTCCCAGCCGTCGTTGGGCGTGGCCTGGAAGTGCCACTTGATGCTGCCGTCGTCGGGATCGATGGCCAGCCGTGAGGAGCTGTAGAGGTTGTCGCCGGGGCGCAGGTGAGAGTTCCACGGCGCCGGGTTGCCGGTGCCGATCAGCAGGGTATGGGTGTCGGCGTCGTAGAAGCCGCCCAGCCAGGGGGCGCCGCCGCCCTGCTGCCACATGTCGCCCGGCCAGGTCTGCCCGGCCTCGCCGCCGGTGATGCCGTGCTCCACCGCTTCGCCGTTCTCGTAGACGTAGCCCATGTGGCCCTCGATCACCGGCCGGGTCCACAGTTCGTCGCCGGTCTCGGCATCGAAGGCGAAGATCGTGCCCACCACGCCGAATTCACCTCCGGCCACCCCGGTGATCAGCTTGCCGTCGATCACGATGGGCGCCGCCGTGATAGAGTGCCCCGCCTGATAGTCGGCCACGCGCTTGATCCACTGCACCCGGCCGGTCTCGCGGTCCAGCGCCACCAGACGCGCGTCCAGGGTGCCGAAATAGACCTTGTCGCCATAGATGGCGGCACCGCGGTTGATCACGTCGCAGCAGGGCATGATCCCATCCGGCAGACGCGCCTCGTACTGCCAGATCTGTTCACCGGTATAGGCATCCACCGCCCAGATACGCGAGTAGGAGCCGGTCACGTACATCACGCCGTCCTTGACCAGCGGCTGGGACTCCTGGCCCCGCTGCTTCTCGCCACCGAAGGAGAAGGCCCACACCGGCCTGAGTTGATGAACGTTGTCGGTATTGAGTGTCGTCAGCGGGCTGTAGCGCTGGCCGTGCAGGCCCATGCCATTGGTGACCACCTGATCGGTGGCGAGGTGGTCGTTGAGCATGTCGTCGAAGGTGACGGCCTGGGCCTGGGCGGAAATGGCCAGGGCAAGGGCCGTCAGGGCAAACGGTCGAGACAGCTTGCCGATGGGAAATGACTGAGTCATGACGCTCTCCGGAGGGGCAGTAGGTCAACAGGATTGTTATTCGCTCCAGCGCCGCTCCTGCCAGGCGCTTCACGACTCAATGTGTGCCATGTGTAACGGGCCAACCATGGCCAACAGGGACGACATGCTCTCCTCACTTGGTCGTAAGACTCTTATTGAAAAGATCGCTGCGATACTGTCGCATAGCCAATGTCGTCGCCTTTTTGTCAGCCATTACTTACACGCTGATCAGAGAAAAACGACAGAAGCTTCCGGGAGGGGATGGTATTTTTCTCATTCGCTAAAGCAACCACTAATGCAGCATCGGGCGTACACGCGATGCTCGGCAACACGGACGTAGGGAGGTGTCATGGCGCACGCAACCGGACTGCAGTTCACCCTGACCCTGCCCGGCGTCGATGACGTGGCGGTGGTGGACTTCATCCACCGCGAGGCGCTTTCCAAGCCGTTCGAACTGATCCTCAACCTGGCCAGCCGCCACGGTGACCTGGACGCCGCAGCGCTGCTCGACCGCGAAGCCTGTCTCACGATCTGGCAGGACGGCGAGCCGCTGCGCCGGGTGCATGGGGTGATCAGCGAGTTCGGCCGCGGCGACCGCGGCCATCGCCGTACCTTCTATTCGCTGGTGCTGCGCCCCTCCCTGTGGCGTCTCTCGCTGCGTCAGAACTCGCGTATTTTCCAGCAGCTTTCACCGCTGGTGATCATCGAGACCCTGTGCGCGGAGCGTGGCCTGCACGACATCGCTTTCGCCGTGACACGCGAACCCGAGGTTCGGGAGTTCTGCGTGCAATATCGCGAATCCGACCTGGCCTTCATCGAGCGCCTGGCCGCCGAAGAGGGGCTGTGCTACTTCCACGAGTTCAGCGACAGCGGTCATCGTCTGGTGTTCGCCGATGCGCCCCACGTGCTCGGCGACCTCGGGCCGCGCACCTATCACAGCCGCGCCGGCGGCACCGCGCCCAGCCGGCACGTGCGCCAACTGCGCCAGCTCGCCCGGGTGGCGCCCTCCTCGGCGACCCTCAAGGATTACTCCTTCAAGCAGCCCGCCTATGATCAGCTGCATGAACACGTCGGTCAGGACGTGGAAGCACTCGGTCAACGTGGCGTCGCCGATCAGGGCTACGAGCACTACGACTATCCCGGCCGCTACAAGCAGGATGCCTCCGGCCAGCCCTTCACCCGCGTGCGCCTCGAGTCGCTGCGCCACGAGGCACTCACGGCCGAGGCGATCAGCGACCTGCCCGAGTTTGCCCCCGGCGCTCGCTTCGAGCTGACCGACCACGATGCCGCCAGCCTCAACCGCGACTGGCAACTGATCGCGGTCACCCATTACGGCAAGCAGCCCCAGGCCCTGGAAGAGGACGGTATCGTCCTGAACGGTGAGCAGGGGGCGGCCGACGACGCGGGCATGACGCGCTACCACAACGAACTGTTGCTGACCCCCGGCGACATCGCCTGGCGCCCCAGGCCCAATCCCAAGCCGCGGGTCGACGGCCCCCAGATCGCCTTCGTGGTCGGGCCGGCAGGGGAAGAGATCTACTGCGACGAATACGGCCGGGTCAAGGTACAGTTCCCCTGGGACCGCGACGCTGCGCCCGATGAAACCGCCAGCGCCTGGATCCGGGTCGCCCAGGGTTGGGCCGGCAGCGGCTACGGCAGCATGGCGATTCCCAGGATCGGCCATGAGGTGATCGTCAGCTTCCTCGAGGGCGATCCGGATCAGCCGCTGATCACCGGGCGTACCTACCACGCGACGAACCTACCGCCTTATCCGCTGCCCGTCCACAAGACCCGCACCACCATCAAGACCCAGACCCACCAGGGTGAGGGCAGCAACGAGCTGACCTTCGAAGACTTGGCCGGCGAAGAGTTCATCTACGTGCATGCCCAGAAGAACCTGGAGCTGCACGTCAAGAACTCGCGGCAGAAGCGCGTGGAGTACGACGACAGCGCCACCATCGGCCACGACTCCACTCTCGCCGTCGCCAACGACCGCATCGAAACCATCGAGGGCAACCGCGACGTCACCGTCGGCGCCAACCTCAGTGAAAAGATCGACGGCGAACGCGGCCTGCGCGTCGGCAGCAGCTTCCAGACCCACGCCGGGGGCGACATCACTCTCAAGGCCGATGGCGAGATCGTGCTCGACGCCGCGAAGATCACCCTGGTGGCGGGCGGTGCCGCGCTGGTCGTTGCGGACGGTCGCGTCGACGTCACCCCGCATCTCAACGTCGGCTCCGCTTCCCCGGGAGCCGCCGCCCTGCCGCCCATTCCCGCCGTGCTGGAAGCGGCCGCCGGAGAAGGCAGCCCCTTCGTCTCCCACTGCCCGCTGCTAGGGTAACCCATGTCGTCCTATGACTACTGGACCGGGCGCTGCCACCTGCGTGCCGGCTCGCCGGCGGCGAGACGCTGGCAGGCCGCTACCGACGAGGCCATGGTCACCGTAGTGGTACGGGCCGAATCGGAAGACGACATGCGCACCCGATTGCAGCAAACCCTCGACGGCGAAGGACTCACGCTGGAACGCCTCGACGCAGTGCAAACCCTGCTGCAACGCTTTCGCCGCGAAGGCATGTCGAAAACGCTGATCGACCTGGCGGAGGCGCTCTCACCGCGTACCCCGGTAGCCTTCGGCGAGATGCTTCCACTGCTGTCGATACCCACAGCGCCACAAGAGGCTTCCCGCCCGCCGCCGCCCCCGGTCCGCTACGACGAGATCGCCTGGGCGGACCTCTTCACCCCCACCTCGCCACCGCTGTGGGCGGTGATCGACGGCGTCAACTGTCGCGAGGCCATGCAACGGCTCGCCGCTGCCGAGGTCCAGAGCGCCTGCCTCTACGCCACCACCGACGCCGCCACCCGCGCCATCGCCCCCTGGCTGGTCCGGCTCGAACCCGACAGCGAGATCCGTCACTGGCTGGCAGGCCTGCCCCAGGCGCAGCACTGGGGCCTGCTGCTGCAGTCCCACGCCACCCTGAAGCAGCTGCGCAGCCACCTGCGCAAGTTCACCATGCTGTGGACCCCGGCCAACGACCAGGCCCCGGTCTACTTCCGCTTCTACGACCCGCGCGTGGCGCTGGACATGGCCCAGGCGCTGGCCCCCTGGAAACTGGCCGCCCTCATGGCCCCGCTGGACACGCTCATCGTCGGACTCTCGCCCCTGATGAACGTGCCCGACGCGGCCAACCTCAGCGACCCGCCCCACTTCGCCGCCACGCCCCAGGAAGTACAGGGGCGCCTGCTGCGGCTGGCGCTGAATGACCCCGAGACCGAGCGCCACGGCGAGGCCACTCCCATCACCCCCGGGCGCAGCTTCGCCATTGACCCAACCGAGTTCACCCGTTTCGGCGCCCTGCAGACAACCCGGGCACAGCGCAAGCTGGCCAGGGAACTCATGGAACCCTATGCCACGACCCCGCTGGCGGACCTCCTGGCCGCGGTCGAGGCTGCCGGCAGGCTGGGGCAAACCTACCGGCTCGTCTCGAAGCAACAGATCAAGACCCTGGCGAAGTGCTGCCTGGAACTGGGCGACGACTTCCTCCAGCACCACCCGGACGCCAGGGAGATACTCGAACATCCGCACATGGCCGGCTGGCGAAAGCGCGACCTGCTGGAGGCGTGGCTGCCCCGCGGGCGCATCAGGCATGCCCTCTTGGCACCGTATCGCGATCAGGAAAGTGAGATGCAGAACGACAATTTTCGGCCCATCGTCAGCGAGGAGCGGTCATGAGCTATGTGCCCACGATTGAAGACATTGCCTACCTGGCCATGCATCAGCCGGACAAGTTTACCAGTGCCGAGCAGACATTACGGTCCATGAGCCATGCGCTTAGAAACGGGAATGGCAATGTCGACCAAACAACCCAGGTAACCGTACGGAGACACTACGCGAATTACCAGCTCAATGGCGGCCAGCCGCTAACCGAAAGCCCCATTCCTCGTACTAGTGGCTCAGCAGAGGAAGATGGGCCAGACACGGAATTTGCGGCCACCTGTGTGCAGTGCACGCAGGACGACGGATGCTGCATCAAGGCTGGCAGCGTGATTGACAAGAGCCACCCATCCCGCAAGGTTGAATGGCCTCCCGTCGATGGAGCCACGACCCTACTGGTCGTTGCCGAACTGCAAGGCACTCAGCTCATTTCCGACGTGTTGGTAAACTGGGAGGGAGAAGAAAATTGTCTCGCAGGCCGCTCGGATAAACCCTGTCTGTTGACGAGTGGACTGGCGGATGGCCGGCACCAGATTACGGAAAGTACCAGCGAAGCTTCCGTCGCCTATCAGCAGCACTTGAGTCTGGCCTTGGCGCTGGGGGATTTCATTCCTCACGACGTCACGCTGGCGCTGTTGGCCTTTGACAGCCTCATGAGTCTCAATGCACTGAACAACCAGGGTGGAAGAGCGAGCTTTCAGCCGAACCAGTGCTGGCCGGGCAAGGATGTCAAGGAAGCTCTGACGGTCATCCCCTATCCCTGCACCAAGCTGGATGGCGACGTCACCCTGGCCGTGGAAACGTCCTTCATGACCCATGGCGTGTCCGCTCAGGTGGAGGCCAAAGGGACACTAAGCGGGCAGTACGGCCGCTATGAACTGACACTGGAAGGCAGCGCCGACTCGACGGGGCATTCTCAAGAGAGCATTCCTAGAGAAAACGATGCGCCGGGGCTTGTGGGCATGATCGTCAATACCATTCAGACCATGGATCGGTACATTTCCATGGGAAGCTCAAATGACGGTATCAGGCGCAACAGCTCGAACATGGGCTCGGGCGTCATCCTCAGTAAATCCCTCACCTTCCAACCAACGGGATTCGAACTCGCCCCGGTCGCAGGCAGTCCGGACCTGGAAGTCAAAATCGGCAGTCTGAATTCCACACTGAGCGTGGGCGTCACGGGGCGGATCGACCTGATCGAAGCCGTTTCGGCTGCACTGCTTTCTCCCGCCGGCAGGGATATGGTGCAGAATGCCCGTGCGCGTATGGAGGCAGGTGAAAACGTCAACGCTACCATCCAGGGTAATCTTCAGCTCAGCGCCATGGGATCGTTGACACACACAGTAAACGGGAGCGGTGGGGAGAGCGTGGCCACCTACCGGATTCCCGCTTCGGGTGAGCCGAGCGAGGCCATCTTCAATGGCATCGCTCAAGAATTCACCGGAGAGCTGAAGATCCTGGGCCTGGCAGAACTCAAGCTCCATGTGGAGGGCCGGGTCTTCATTCTCTCCGCCCAGGCAGGTGCGCGCGGCTCCATTCACACCTCCTGGACCTGGGAGGTACGCTCGCGCGATGGCGTGAGGGAGAAGCGTTATATCTTCGAAGGGGTCAAGGTCAGTGGGGAAGCCTATGCTGAAGTCGACTTTAGAAGAGGAGAAGACACTGATGATAGTCAAAGCTTGGGGATTGAATCACAAACAGGACTTGCAGACTCAAGGCTAGAAGGAGAAGCTCAAGTCTCGGACCTGTTTGACAGGGTAAGGTCCGCTATTGACAACTCCAACCGGCAAGCAGCTGGAGATATTGAAGGTTTCAATCCCAACCCAAGAGGGGATGATGGCAATGGGAAGACGATCTGGGAGCCGGATCCAAAGGAGCCCGAATGGGTGCCGTTTTAAGCTTCTATATTCATTGTTTTTTTCATGCTTTTTACTGTTACAGGGGACGGCAATGGCTCATCCGATTGAGCGTGAATATTGGGTAAATATCCATACACAGGGCTCCGCCTGGACTCTGCGCATCAATGACCTAAAAATTTGGTCCTATGGTCGAACTGGTCATCAGAGTATCTCCTACCCTATTAGTACAAATATCAAGAACGGGCATAATACGGTTTCCTTAATCTTTGCCCCTTTGATAAGCCAAGACCCCGAGACGGGAGAGTTTCTTCAAGGTCCTAAGCCGGATTTCTGGGTTGACGTTTCCATTGAAGCAATCAATACCCGGACGCAAGAGAAAGAACGCCTCAACACTCTACTGTTGCGCTACGATATGGAGACCGGCGAGCTGGTAACTTACGACGAGCCCGTGGGGAGTGACAGAGCCGTCCATGAAACCGAACACCTGCGTACCAATGGCGAGTTCCACGTCAGCTCGCCAGATATTCTGGTGCTTGGCAGCGGTGAGTCTATCAATGCTGAACGAGTAGATATGAGCTTCCGTGTCTTCGATCCCATCCCTGATTTTCATTGGCGTGATGAGGCCACGGAGTTAGAGGACACACCGCTGATGCGCCATGAGTTACGGCAGGCCTATCAGGAACTTTACCGTCTTTTCGAGGCAGGCGATACCGAAGCCATTCTGCGCAAGGCAGGGCCGGTCTGGGACCGCGCTGGCCTGCTGATGGCTGGTGGCAAGAGCGCTAGAGAGTATTCAGAATCGATGCCCATTGGTTCGCAACTGATTAGCATGCGTCGTGAGCCAGACGGACCGCGCCTGGAGCCATTGAGACTCGCTGACGATCCTTTGAGCGACAGCCTGGAGTTCATGGGTAACGGTCGTCTCGTCAGCATCCGACCAAGCCCTCTGCGCTGGTCTTATCCTGATCAGCCAAACAAAGAAGCACATACCATGCCCTTCGTGTTCTACCGCACCGCTGCCGGAGAGTGGCGCATTGCCACTATAGACTAATGAAACCAGTAGCACGCAAAGGCGATCTGCATCGCTGCCCCATTCCCGGCCACGGCGTGACGGAAATCGTCTCGGGCTCGCCCTCTGAGGTAGAGGGCCAGCCCGTGGCTCGGGTAGGCGACAAGACCGGCTGCGGCGCCACCATCATCGAAGGGGCGAGCAGTTCCACCACCGATGGAAGGCCTACGGCTTATCTTGGCTGCAAGACGGATCATGGTGGAGAGATCATTACCGCCTCGGGCAAGGCAAAGGTTCAGCCGTGACAAGGCTATCGAAGTTCCTGGTCCTTGTAGTGCTTGCCATGCTCGCCTGGCAAGGATCGGCAATGGCTAACAATTTCGAGTATCGATACAACGCTTATATTCACACCGAGGGATCCGCTTGGTCCCTTCGGGTCAATGATATTTATGTGCGTGACAATGTCGATGTTCCCTATGCAGATTATTCACCAAATATCGGCTTGAACCTCCGTCCTGGAAAAAACACCCTTTCTCTACTTTTCTCTCCTATTACCGGGCAGGACCCGAGTACCGAAGAGTATCTCTATTCCCTACATGATGGAGTGGCGATCGACATTGCGGTCGAGCGTTATCAATGGACGACCCAGGAGCGGGAGCGCATTCACCCTATTCGCATCCGCTACAACGAGGCGGAAGGCAGGTTCGAACATCTCGAACTCACTGCCAGTGGCGAGGAGCGTGTGCTAGAACAGCCGCACCTGCGTAGCAATGGTCGCATGCAACTCTCCGAATTTGATGACATCATTTTTGGTGGTGGTCAGACGATTGATGGCTATCGTCTGGACATCACTTTTACCGTCGATGATCCCATCCCGGCCTTTCACTGGGAGCGGGAAGCCGTCGTGCTGGAGGATACTCCTGAACTGCGCCGTGAGCTACGCGATGCCTATCGGCATATTCATGGTTTGATTTCAAGAAATGATACAGAGGCGATCTTTCAAGAGGTTGAGCCAGTCTGGGAGCGTACGGCATATATGCTGACGGAGAGAAACTCCGCTCGTGATTTCATCGAAAACACTCAACATGGTTTGGCTGGATACGAGCGGGTGGGTCCAGGAGGTGAGGTATTGCAGCCTCTCTACTGGGGTGATAACCCGCAGGAAGATCAGTTGGAGTTTCTGGATAACGGTCGTCTAGTTCGGATCCGTCCCAATCCCATTCTCTGGGAGCATCCCCCTGCTGGCAGCGAGCGTTTTGCCAGCTTCCCGGTGGTCTTCTACAAAACCCGCAATGGCGAATGGCGGGTGGCGGATGTGGCGACCGGCATATGAAACCCATTGCACGAAAAGGCGATCTGCATCGCTGTCCTATCCCCGGCCACGGCGTAACGGAAATCGTCTCGGGCTCGCCCTCTCAAGTCGAGGGCCAGCCCGTGGCCCGGGTGGGCGACAAGACCGGCTGCGGCGCCACCATCATCGAAGGAGCGAGCAGTTCCACCACCGATGGAAGGCCTACGGCTTACCTTGGCTGCAAGACGGACCATGGCGGCGAGATCATCACCGCCTCGGGCAAGGCAAAGGTGCAGCCATAGTCGTCTCTGTCCAACGACTGCGTGAGACTAGCAACAAAGGTGCCCAGAAGAGAGGAAGCACGAATGCGGCAACGTAATCGAGGCGCCTCACGCGAATGGACGCAGGGTGAACTGGCCCTGCTCGAGAGCCATTACCTGGCCATGACGTGGTGGGAGCTGCAGGTACGCCACTTTCCTCATCGTACCCTTGCGGCGATCAAGCGCATGGCCCACAAACAGGGGCTGAAAAAGCGGGCGGGCGCAATCACGGAGAAGCAGCCTTGGACCGAGGAAGAGCTGCTCGTGGTGGTTCAACACTTTCCCACACTCACGGCACCGGAGATTCGGCGTCGCTTTCTGCCGCACCGTACCGTCATCGCCATCCGCCACGTGGCCAAGAAATTCGACCTGAAGGCCTTTTCGGCAGAGCGCTGGACCGAACGAGATCTGGCGATTCTACGACGCGGCTTTCCTCAAGGCGGCGCTTCGCAGGTAAGAAGGGAACTGCCACATCGCACCGAGGAGGCGATCAAATTTAGGGCTCGGGCAGAAGGCCTGCGCTATGTGCCCCAAGGTGATGGCGATACAGGTGATAGATGGAGTGCCGAGGAGCTTCAGCGTCTCGAGGAGCACCGACACTTGCCTGCCGAGGAGCTGGCCAAGCTATTTCCACACCGGCCCAAGCGAGCAGTTATCAACAAGCGCTACAAGCTACGGTGGGCACCGACCCAACGATGGTCAAAGGCCGAGCTGCAGCACTTGCAAGAGAACCTGAACGCTCCTTTGGAAGTCTTGTGTCAGCTGTTTCCCCACCGCCCCCGAGATGGCGTCCGGATCAAGCGGGACCGTTTTCGGAGGCGTGAAAAAAGCCACCCAAATCTCACCTGATAGTATGAGGAGGATGGCAAGAGCCATGCGCGACAAGAAACGGCAATGAATCGGGGTCGGTGTGGTGTCATCCTCCTTCGGAAATCAGTTCGAGAGCCTCCAGCTCATAGCGCCCGTAGAGGTGCACCACGCTGCGCATCAGCTCGTGGCGAGCCACGGCAATTTCATCGAATCGTTCGGGAATCGGCAGTGCCATGACCTCGCTTGCGGTCATGCCGGCGCCGGCGGCACTGCGCAGGGTGTCGTCCAGCCAGGCTAGATAGTCGTGCATCTGCTCGAAGGGGGCCGTTCCCACCACCACCGGCCCGTGACCGGGCACCAGATAGCGGAAATCGAGCGCTTCCAGCGTACGCAGCTCCTCACGCCAGACGTCGATCCCCGGTGTGTGCGGCGTGGTCGGGGCGCGTTGGTAAAACACCATGTCGGCGGCCAACAGCACACCGGTCGTATGATCCAACAGCACCAGATCGGCGCCCGAATGCCCGCTCATGGCGATCAGCTCGATCTCCCGGCCGCCGATCGTCACTCGCCCGGGGGTCACCGCTTGCGTGGGCAGTACGACTTCGGTACCGCGCATCCAGTCGCCCAGCGCGCGGTAGAGGTTGTCCGCGAAGTCGTTGCCCTGCTCGGCAAGAAGCCGAATCGTTCCCTCCAGGGCGTGGAGGATGTCGGCATCGAAGGCCTGATTGCCGAAGACGTGGTCGGGATGGTGATGAGAGAGAAACACATGGGTGATGGGCAGCGCGGTTACCGCCTCTATCGCTTTGCGCATCTGCTCGCCATAGCGACGCGATGGCCCGGTGTCGAACACGACCACCCCTTCCTCGGTGATGAGGAAGGCGGTATTGACGATATTGCCGCCATTGGCGCGGGCAAAATCCTCCCTGGCGCCTTCGAAGACCCACACGCCCGGGGCGATCTCCAGCGGCTCGAGAGAGTAGCGATAGGCATCGGCCTGGGCGGAGAAATTCCCCACCATCAGACAGCCCAGCAGCAGCAGGACTTGGCGCATGCTCATCCCCCCAGGCGGCTTTCGGTGAGGTTGCCGCCATTGTCGCGCAGCAGCAGGGTGATGCCGGCCGGGGCGTCGTCGTGCTCCAGGTCGAAGACGAACAGCGGGTTCTCCGAGGCGGACTCCGACAGCGACATGCTGGCTAGGCGCTGTTGGCTCGCCGTGTGGCGGAGCTCCACGCTCTCGATGTTGAAGCGGGGAATGTTGGCCACCATGCCGGAATCCATGGGGTGCATCACCTGGGCCTTGAGCCGGCTACCGGCCATGCCGTCGGCCGGCGAGAACAGGGCGCCGCGCACCTGGCCGAAGCTGTTCGCCCAGTCGGGATTGCTGGCGGTGGCGCTGGGCGCAGTGCACCCGCCGCCGGCAGCCTCGACGTGAACGCTGCCGATGTGCCAGGCGTCCTGGTCGTCACGCACCGCGGCGCGCACGGTGGACGCCTGCTGAATGCGGAAGTTGAGCGCCACCGTGCGGATGTCGGCCGCCTCTGGGCGCAGGGTGAAGAGATGCGGCACCGGGTTGAGGTCCACCCAGGCGATCACCTCCTGGACGGCATGGGGAAACGCCGACAGATCGACGGTCAGCGGCACCTGGGTGGCATCCTCGGCGAAGGGCGGCGCCTTGAGTACCACCGTGTCGCTGTGGCGGATGTCGGCCCCCTCACCCAGGTAGCGGGCCAGGTTGTAGTCCCACATCGGTGAGCGAAAGGGATCCTCCGGCACCTCGGCGGCCACCGGCGTGACCGTTAGCCAGGCCAGGGCCAGCAGCCAGACGCAGCGGCACGATTCGGGTAGCAAGCGGGGCATCGCCGTCACTCCGTCTGGCCGAGTATCTCGGCGTAGAAGTCGGGCATGCGGTAGACCAGTGCATGGGCCTGGAAGATGTCGCCCAGGCTGCCCTCGCGCAGCGCACGGTCGACGATCGCCTCGACGGCATAGCCCAGCTGGCGATGGCTTTCGCGCACCGCCATGCCGATGTCCCATTGCTGGCGGGAGATGCCCGGAAACACCGCCTCGGCGAGGCGGAAATCATGCTGCGGATACTGCGCCAGATAATGTTCGAGCTCGCCGCGCATGGCCATGACCCCGGCCACCTCGCCGCGGGCCATGGCGGCGAAGGCATCTCCCACATCGCGGTAATGGCGTACGCCATCGCGCAGCTGGCCGCCCATGGTGGCCGTCAGATAAGTGGCCGGCAGGGTGTCGTACTCCGCGCCGATGCGCTGATGGCGGAAGCTGCCCAGGGTGACCTCGCCCTCGAGCCGGCCGGCATCGTAGGCGATGTCCCACTGCTCACGCTGATAAGGGCCGAACATCACCACGCTCTTGTTGATGTACTCGCCGGTGGAGTCGCGCATGTAGGAGAAGTCGCGGTCGTAGGGCACCCGCATCATCACGTCGGCCACCTGAGTGGGACGCAGATAGTGGCCGCGGGAGACACTGTTGCCAAGATCCCGCCCCAGGCTGCTGCCTGGCTTGATCCAGAAAGGCCGAAACTCCACGCCCAGCCCGGCGGCGATGGCCCGGCCGATCTCGGCATCGATACCGCGCGCCTCTCCCTGCTCGTCGCGATAGGCGTAAGGGGGAAAGTCCTGGTAGAGCCCGATGTTGATGTGCCCCGATGCCAGGACCTCATCCAGATCGCGCAGCGCAGGGCGCCGCAGCAGCTCGGCGCTGGCTTGGCTTCGCGTCACCTCGTGGGCGGTTTCGAGTGCTGCCGCCGAGAGTTCGCCCGCTCCGCTCGGCGATGCCAGCAACAGCCAGCCGAACGCCGCCAGCACGCTGATCCAGTTGCGCTTGCCCATGATGCGCTCCTCCTTCCCGGGAAATCGGTCGGTGCTCGTCTCCCCTCAGGGGGTCACCGATTCGATATAGGTCTTGATCGCCCAGATGGCGGTCTGATCGAGGTTGGACTTGAACGACGGCATCCCCCGCTCGGTGCCATTGATCACGCGCTGCAGATAGAACTCGTCGTCCCACTCCTCGAGGTTGCGCAGATCGGGGGTCAGACCGCCCGACATGGCCTGGATGCCGTGACAGACGGCGCAGTTGCCGGCGTAACCGCGCTCGCCGACTGCAACCGCCTCGTCGTAAAGGTCAGCGTGCTGGTTGCCGGGACGGAAGGGGTTTTCCATCAGCGGCGCCTCGCCCAGGTCGGGCAATCCCTTGGTGTCGACCTCCTGGGGGGTGACGTCGCCATGCCCCAGGGCAGCGCTGGCGGTGCCCAGCGACAGGGCCAGCAGCGCCACACCGGCGAGGCGTCGGGAGACGTGAACGGCGGAAGAAAGGGCAGGAAGGGGCATGCGGTTCATGGGAGCACCTGTTCTTGTGATGATTGACTCGTTGTCGTGACTGGCGGGTGGTGACTAGCTGAGTCGAGTCTGGTCACAACGCAGCGCAGCCGCATCGCCACTTTTTGCCCCTTCCCCCTCCTTCCTTGGTCGTAGTTCGCTTTTCCCGCCCTGCTCCCGTCGTAAGCCCTTGGGAGGAGCACAAGGGCCCCATGGTGGCATGGGCCATCTGCGGATGAAGTGCTGAACTGCTTCTCATCCCTCACACGAACGATCGTCATGACAACCCTCATCACGACAACTCTCATCACGACAACAAGGACAAGAACATGACTGACGCCCCCCTTACCTCACCGGTCGCACACCCCACGCACCCTACCCGCCGTCAGCTCGGCCTGGCACTACTCGCTGCGGCCCTGGGCCTCTCCTCGACCCTGGCCCTGGCGGCCGGAGATCTCGCCACCCGACCCGAACGCCTGGAACGGCTGGTGATCGGCACCGGCGAGAGCATGCTCGGCGTATCGGTACGCGAACATCACATGGAGACCGGGCAGTCCTACCGCCTGGTGATCGAGGCCACCGGCATGCAGGAGTGCGCCTGGGTGGCGCCTGCCTTCTTCAAGAACGCCTGGCTGCGCAAGATCGAGGTGGGCAACGTCGAGATCAAGGCGCCCACGCTCACCGAGCTGGAGTTCGAGCGGGAGGGCGAGGCGGAGCTGTTCTTCGTACCCATTCGCCCTGGCACCTACGAATGGGCCTGCGCCGGTCTGGAAGAGCGCGGTGTGACCGGCACCTTCATCGTGCAGTGACCTGACCTTTCACTGCCCTACAGGAGCCGATCATGAAAGAGTCCCCACTTAGCCGTTGCCTGGCCGGCGGCGTGTTCCTCGCCACCTGCCTGCTCGCCCCCCTGGCCCAGGCCGATACGCTCGAGGTGCGTTTCGGCTACCTGCAGTGGCAGCCCGACCGTGGGCCGGCGCTGGCCCGGCTGACCCCCGAGCCCGAAGACGCCGGCCTGCAGGGGGCGCAGCTGGCGATCAACGACAACCTGAGTACCGGCCGCTTTCTCGGCCAGCACTATCAACTCGAGAGCGCCATCCTGGGCAGTGAGGACGCCCTGCTGGAAGCGCTGGCCACCATGCTCGATGCCGACATCGAGTTGATCGTGCTGAACGTGCCGGCTACGACCCTGCGCAAGGCGAGCGAGATCGGCGGCGAGCGCGCCCTGCTGTTCAATGCCGGCGCGCGTGACGTCTCGCTGCGCCTCGACGAGTGCTCCCCCTATCTGCTGCACACCGTCCCCAGCCACGCCATGCTCACCGATGCCCTGGCCCAGTGGTTGAACGTGCGCCGCTGGCGCTCGGTGTTTCTGATCAGCGGAACGACCGACGACGACCGGGCCTGGGCCGAGGCCTTCCGCCGCTCGGCGCAGAAGTTCGCCTTGAACGTGGTCACCGACAAGGAGTGGACCTTCGAGGCCGACATGCGCCGCAACGCTTCCGCCGAGCTGCCGCTGTTCACCCAGGGGCCCGACTACGACGTGGTGGTGGTGGCCGACGAGCGCAACGACTTCGGCGACTTCGTGCCCTTCAACACCTGGCTGCCCAGGCCGGTGGTAGGCACCCAGGGCATGTCGCCGGACGCCTGGCACCCGGCCATCGAGGCGTGGGGGGCAGCGCAGTTGCAGAACCGCTTCGCCAAGCAGGCCGAGCGCCCCATGACCGGCACCGACTACGCCGCCTGGGCGGCGGTACGCGCCGTGGGGGAAGCCGTGACGCGCACCGAGAGCGCCGACATGGAGATCCTGCGCGACTATCTGCTCGGCGACGACTTCGAGCTGGCCGCCTTCAAGGGCCGGCCGCTGAGCTTCCGCGACTGGAACGGCCAGCTGCGCCAGCCGGTGCCGCTGGCTCACCCCAACAGCCTGGTGGCCATGGCCCCGTTCGAGGGCTTCCTTCACCAGCACACCGAGCTAGACACCCTGGGCTACGACCGTCCGGAAAGCCGCTGTCGCCTGCGCGACTGACGCCTTGCCCGCCGACCTCCTTGCCTGCCGAACTACAGGAGCAGAACAATGAAACTCCCCATCCGTCTTGCCGCCGCCGTGTTGATGTTTGGCCTCTCCTCTTCGGTGTGGGCCCAGAGTCTGGCCTACGTCTCCAACGAGCGCGATCACACCATCTCGGTGATCGACATGGCCACTCTGGAGGTGGTGGACACCTTCCCCGTCGGCCAGCGCCCGCGCGGCATCCTGCTCTCCCCCGACGAGAGCCTGCTCTATGTCTGCGCCAGCGACGACGACGCCGTTCAGGTGGTCGACCTGGCCACGCGCCGCGTCATCGATACCCTGCCCTCCGGCGAGGACCCGGAGCAGTTCGCCCTGCACCCCAACGGGCGGCATCTCTACATTGCCAACGAGGACGATGCCCTGGTCACCGTGCTCGACGTGGAAACCAAGCGCGTGCTGGCCCAGATCGAGGTCGGCATCGAGCCTGAGGGCATGGGGGTGAGCCACGACGGCCGCTGGGCGGTGAACACCAGCGAGACCTCCAACATGCTGCACTGGATCAACACCGAGACCTTCGAGATCGAAAAGAACATCGTCATCGGCTCCCGCCCGCGCCACGTGGAGTTCACCCGTGACGACGCCCTGCTGTGGGCCTCGGCGGAAATCGGCGGCACCGTGCACATCATCGACGTCGAGAGTCTCGAAGAGATCCACACCATCGATTTTCGCATCCCCGGGGTGAATCAGGACCGGGTCCAGCCGGTGGGCATCCAGCTCACCTCCGACGGTCGCTACGCCTTCGTCGCCCTGGGCCCGGCCAACCATATCGCCGTGGTGGATGCCCAGACCTTCGAGGTGCTCGACTACCTGCTGGTGGGCGCCCGGGTATGGCAGGTAGCGCTCAGCCCGGATGAAAAGACACTGCTCACCACCAACGGCGTGAGCGGCGACGTCTCGGTGATCGACGTGGACAAGCTGGAGGTGATCAAGACCATCGACGTGGGCCGCTTCCCCTGGGGAGTGAAGATCACCTCGGGATCCCGGTCATGAACGTGCAAGCCCTCGATATCGGCTATCGCTATCGGCACGATCCCGTCCTGCAGGAGGTCAGCTTCACGCTGGCCTCCGGCCGTTTCCACGCCCTGCTGGGCCCCAACGGCGCCGGCAAATCGACCCTGTTCGGCCTGCTCACGCGACTGCTTGCGCTGCAGCAGGGCGATCTGCTGCTGGGCGGCCGCTCGCTCCGGCGCCAGCCGGCCGCGGTGATGCGCCATATGGGCGTGGTGTTTCAGCAGAACGCCCTGGACCTGGATCTCAACGTGATGCAGAACCTGCTCTATCACGCCGCCCTGCACGGCATGTCACCACGCGAGGCCCGCCGGCGCTGCGCGGAAGAGCTCGAGCGCCAGCGGCTGGACATGCACGCCCGCACGCCGGTGCGCCGGCTCAACGGCGGCCACCGCCGCCGCGTGGAGATCGCCCGTGCCCTGCTGCACCGCCCTGCCCTGCTGCTGCTCGACGAGGCCACCGCCGGGCTCGATCTCGACAGTCGAACGGCACTCAATGCCCACGTGCGGGGGCTGTGCCGCGAACGGGGGCTCACCGTGCTGTGGGCCACCCATCTCATCGAGGAGATCGGCGACGGGGATCGAGTGCTGGTGTTGCACCGCGGTCGGCTGCTGGCCGACGAGACCGGCGAGGCGCTGTGCCGCCGCCATGGCGGCACCAGCCTGACCGAGACCTTCCACAGCCTGACCCGGGAGGCCGTGGCATGACACCGCGCGATTACTGGTACTGCTTTGTGGGCGTGCAGAAGCGCGAATGGCTGCGCTTCTGGCAGCAGCGTACGCGCTTCGCCAGCGCCCTGGTCCGGCCATTGCTGTGGCTGGTGGTGTTCGCCGCCGGCTTCCGCATGGTGCTGGGGGTGTCCATCATCCCGCCCTATGTGACCTACATCACCTACGAGACCTACATCGTGCCCGGGCTGTGCGGCATGATCATCCTGTTCAACTCCATGCAGGGCGCGCTCTCGATGGTCTACGACCGTGAGCTGGGCTCCATGCGGGTGCTGCTCACCAGCCCCCTGCCGCGCCCTTTCCTGCTACTGACCAAGCTGCTGGCCATGGGCAGCGTCTCGGTCGCCCAGGTGTACGTCTTCCTGCTCATCGCCCGCTGGGGCGTCGGCGTGCGTCCGCCGCTCGAGGGCTACCTGGCGGTGCTGCCCGCGCTGCTGCTGGCATCGCTGATGCTGGGGGCGCTGGGGCTGCTGATCGCCACCTGGATCAAGCAGCTGGAGAACTTCGCCGGGGTCATGAACTTCGTCATCTTTCCGATGTTCTTTCTCTCCTCGGCGCTCTATCCGCTATGGCGCATGCAGGAAGCCAGCCCCTGGATCTATCAGCTGTGTCTGCTCAACCCCTTCACCCACGCCGTCGAGACGCTGCGCTTCGCGCTTTATCTGCAGTGGAACGGCGAGGCGGCCACCATCACGCTTGCCACCACTCTGGTGCTGGCCACGCTGGCAATCGGCGGCTTTCGGCCGCAGCGGACCAGGCTACTTGGCATGCGCATTAACTAATTTTCGATCGAGAGAGACTCCCCGGACGCCTGACGCCCCAGCGCCTCCAGGCGCCGGGCCAGCCCGGCGTGGGCCTCGGCATCGAGCCGAGCATCGTAGCGCAGGTGGGCGGGGCGCCCCGCCAGATACCAGATGCGATTGGCCAGCGCCTCGGCGTCGCGCGCCTCGTGGGTCACGCAGATCATGGCCATGGCGGGAAACTGCTTCAGCAGCATGCGGATCAAGCCTTTCAGCTCGTCGGCGCGGTGCGGGTCCAGAGAGGCGAAGGGTTCGTCCAGCAGCAGCAGATCGGGGCGCATGGCCAGGCAGCGTGCCAGGGCGGCACGCCGGGCCATGCCCAGCGACAGCTGATCGGGGTAGCGGTCGGCGGCCTGCTCCAGCCCGACTCGGGCCAGCAGCGGCTCCACCTGGTCGCGGCCGACCCCAACCAGGCGCAGGTTGTCGCGCAGCGTACGCCAGGGCAGCAGGCGATGCTCCTGAAACAGATAGCCGATGCGCAGCGTCGGCCGCGGCTGGCCCCGCTCCAGGCCGGCCAGGCGGTTGAGCAGGGTGGTCTTGCCGATGCCGGAGGGGCCGAGCAGACAGATATGGTCGCCCGGCGCCACCTTGAGGCTCATGGGCGCCAGGATGGCGTGGCCCGCCGGCACGTCGAACTCAGCCATGTTCGGCTCCGGCATGTTCGACTCCGGTACGGCGCCAGCGTGTGGCGCGGCGCTCCAGCGGCTGCAGCAGACCGAGCTCGATCAGCTGCACGATGGCGATGAACGCCAGGCTGTAGGCCAGCAGTCCGGCCACGTCGAAGACCTGGAACGCCAGATGCAGCTGGAAGCCGACGCCATCGGAGCGCCCCAGCAGCTCGACCACCAGCACGATCTTCCAGATCAGCGCCAGCCCGCCGCGGGTCGCCGCCATCAGGTAGGGAAACAGCTGCGGCAGCCACACGTGCCACAGGCGCATGAGGGAAGAAAAACCGTAGACACGCGCCATCTGCTCCAGCCTCGGATCGAGACTGCGCGCCCCCTCGCGCAAGGTGACGGCGACGTTGGGTACCTTGTTGATGACCACTGCCAGGATCGCCGCGGCCTCCACCAGACCGAACCAGACGTAGAGCAGGATGATCAGCACCAGCGCCGGCAGGTTGAGCAGCAGCACCAGCAGCGGGTCCAGCAGGGCATCGAGCCAGGCCAGGCGTCCCATGGCGATGCCGATCAGACTGCCGAAGGCCATCGCCAGCAGGAAACTGAGCGCGACCCGCTGCAGGGTCACGGCCAGATGACGCTGCAGCTCGCCGCTGGCCGCCTCCCGTTGCAGGGTGTTGAGTACCGCCGCCGGCGAGGGCAGTAGGGAGGTGTCCAACTGCCAGGCCAGCACGCCCCACAGCCCCACCAGCAGCGGCAGGACCACCCAGCAGGCGAGCGCCGAGCGCCTCATGGCACGCCGCCCGGATCGAGCACGAAGAGCCGGACGGGCATCACCTCCTCCGCGGCGCTGCCGGCCATGACCAGCAGCCGTTGCAGCGCCGCCACCCGTGCCTCGTCCAGCGGTTCGGGAATGCCCTGCAGGTAGCCTTGGCGCAGCGCGGTGAAGTGGGCGTCGTCGCTTACGCGCATCAGCGGGCGCAGCGCCTCCCAGTGGTCGGGGTCGTCGCGCAACTGCCGTTTGGTGCGCGCCACGGCGCGGGCGAAGCCGGCCACCAATGCCTGGTGGTCGTCGGCCCAAGAATCATGGAAGACGTAGCCCAGAATGGGCAGGCCGGTGGGAATGTCCAGGCTGGCCAGCAGCGAGTCCATGGGCAGCGCCACGTCGGCCTCACCGGCGGCGGTCAGCTCGGCAGCGAAGTGCCAGAAGGTCACCAGCACGTCGAACTGCCCGCGGCGAAAGGCCTGGCTCAGCAGCGGTGGCGCGCCGAACTGCACCTGCGCCTCACGCTCCAGTGCCATGCCCCGGGCCTGTGCCGCCCGGGTCAGCAGCACCCAACCCTTGCTGTCGGGGCCGCCGGCCACGCCGATGCGCTTGCCGCGCAGGTCCTCGATATCGTGAATGGGCGCCCCGGGAGCGGCCAGCACGTCGCCCATCTGCGAGGAATAGGGTAGATAGCGGTAGGAGTGCCCCGCCACATGCCGCGCCTGGGCCCAGGTAAGATCGACCACGGCACCATCCACATCGCCGCTGGAGACGGCGATGCGCGAGGCCGGCAGGTTGGCCACCAGGCGCACGTCGAGCACGAAGCCCTCGTCCCGGTCGAGGCCGTGGCGCTGCAGATGGTCCAGCTCCCAGTGGGCGGTGCCGAACTGCAGCACGCTGAGGCGCAGCAGCGGCGGCTCGGCGCGCAGGCTGTCGGCGGCGACCAGCAGCGCGAGCAGCAGCGCAGCGCGGGCCAGCGGCAGGAACTTGGCAAGGCTCGGTGTCTTCATGTCTTCAGACTAAGGAGCTGCCTGTCGCGGCAGAATAGTACTTTCGTGCTTTACGCTTCGCGACAAAGGTGCAATTCCGGCTTACGACAAAAGAGAGTCCCATAGCGCTATGAGGCTAGTTCCAAGAGGCCACGGGAAGCACGCCATGAGGATAGCGAAGCGGATACTGGCCGCCCTGCTGCTGGCGGTACTTTGCCCGGCCACTTCCGGTGCTGCCGCCCCGGGCGAGGATCCGCTGCTGTTCTCGGAGCGGGGCTATCGCATCGACCGCTATCGCAGCCCCACTCCCGCCACCGCACCGGGCGCGGAGACGGTGGACACCGCGGCGGTGGTCGAGCTGCTCGGCGCCAGCCCCCCCGCGCTGGCCATCGACGTGATCAACCTCACCTTTCGCCATGGCCGCTTTCTGCAGAGCGAGCCGCACCGCTCCGTCCCGGGCGCGCTGTGGCTGCCCAATACCGGGCTCGGTCATCTCGACGACGACTGGTACTACAGCCGGCACGATTGGGTGGGCTACCTGCTCGACGAGGTCGGCGCAGCCAGCGGCGGCGACCCGCACCATCCCATCGTGGTGCTGTGCCGTTCGGATTGCTGGCTCTCCTGGAATGCGGTGAAGCGCCTGGCCGAGGCGGGTTACCAGCGTCTTTACTGGTATCGTGACGGTATCGACAGCTGGGAGGCGGACGGCCAGCCGCTGGAGAGCGCCGCCCCGCGCCTGCCGCCATTCGCCGCTACTGGGCGCCAGGCCCCACGACGTACGACTACAAGGATAACGACAAGATGCACGACCAAGCCCCCAGCTACCGTATCCTGATCGCCGACGATCATCCGCTGTTCCGCGAGGCCATCGCCCGGGTGGTCGGCGACGGCTTTCCCGGCAGCGAGCTGCTGGAAACGGCGGACCTCGACGCCACCCTCGCCGTGACCGCCGACGAGGAGGATCTGGACCTGATCCTGCTCGACCTCAACATGCCCGGCATGAGCGGCCTCACCGGTCTGCTGCAGCTGCGCAACGAGGCGCCCACCATCCCGGTGGCGATCATCTCCGCCGAAGAGGACAAGAACGTCATGCTGCAGGCGGTCTCCTGCGGGGCGGTCGGCTTTCTGACCAAGTCCTCGCCCAAGGAGCAGTTGATCAAGGCCATCGCCCAGATACTGGAGGGCAACATCTACCTGCCCTCGGAGATCATGCGTGCCAGTGCCGCCCGGGCTCACGAGCCGAACGAGCGCAGCATCAGCGCCGAACAGCTCGAGACCCTGACCCGCAAGCAGATCCAGGTGCTCGAACGCATGACCCGCGGCGAATCCAACAAGATGATCGCCTACAACCTCAACATCGCCGAGACCACGGTCAAGGCCCACGTCTCGGCGATCCTGCGCAAGCTCGGCGTGAGCAACCGGGTCCAGGCGATTCTTTCGGCCAGCGACATCGACTTCAGCCGCTATCTGCGCAAGCCCTGATCCGCTCCCTCGACGAATTCGAGTGGAGTCTCCGCCAGCAGCTGCTGCAGCGTGGTTCTCAAGCGCAGCGGCTTGACCGGCTTGTTGAGCAGCTGGAAGCCCAGCTCGCGCACCCGCTGGCGCAGCTCGCGACTGTGATCGGCGGTGATCACCAATACCGGCAGCGGCTCCTGACGTAGCGCGTTGATGCGCTCCGCCAGCGCCACCCCGCTGCGCTCGTGGTCGAGGTGATAGTCGACCACCAGGGCATCGGCCTCGCCGTCGGCCAGGTTCACCCGCGCGGCGAGACGCTCCTCACTCTCGGCGACCACCACCTGACAGCCCCAGCGTTCCAGCAGGTGGCGCATGGCCAGGCAGATGGAAGGATCGTTGTCCACCACCCACAGCCGCCGTCCGGCGAGTTCGCGACCGGCCACGCAGCCTACTGGCTGACGCCGCTCGCCGACCTCGACGCGCTGGGCGTAGGGCAGCGTCACACCGAACAGGGTGCCGTGCCCGACCCGCGACGCCACCCGCACCGGCTGCTGCAGCATGCGCGTGATCTTGTCGACGATGGAGAGGCCGAGACCCAGGCCACGATCCCGCGCGTTGGCCGCCGCCGGCAGACGCCGAAACTCCTGGAAGATCAGCTCGCGCTCCTCTTCGGCGATGCCGCAGCCGGTATCGAGTACCTGGATCTCGAGCCCCTCCCGGCGCCGCCGACAGCCCAGCAGCAGGCGGCCGCGAGGGGTATAGCGCACGGCGTTGCTGAGCAGGTTGCGGATCACCCGGGCGAGCAGCGAGATGTCGCTGCTGACCAGCGCCGACGACGGCACGTAGTGGAACTCCAGACCCTCGCTGGCGGCCACCTGACGATACTCCCGCGCCAGGCCGTCGAGCAGGTCGCGAATGGCGAAGGGCGCGACCTCGGGGGTGATCACGCCGGCATCCAGCTTGGAGATGTCGACCAGGGTGCCGAGCAGCGCCTCCACGTCCTTCAGCGAATGGCCCACCTGCTGGATCAGCTCCTGATTGGCCGGCGACATCTCCTGCTCCACCAGGGCACCGACGAACAACCGGGCCGCATTGAGCGGCTGCAGCAGGTCATGGCTCACCGCTGCCAGGAACTTGGTCTTGGAGAGGTTGGCCGCCTCGGCCTCGGTCTTGGCCTCGCGCAGTTGGCCTTCGGCGGCCAGCCGCTCCTCGATCTCCTCGCGCAGTTGGGCGTTGACCCGGGTCAGCTCCGCGGTACGCTCCCGCACTCGCTGCTCGAGGTTCTGATAGGCATGGTGCAGCGCCTCGGAGGTGCGCCGCTGCTCGGTGATGTCACGGATCAGCACGAAGAAGCCGATCACGCTGCCGTCGCTGTCCCGGTGCGGCACGTAGGCCCGCAGCAGCACCCGGTGCTCGCCCTCGGCATTCTGTTCGGGCAGTTCGAAGCTGATGCGCTCCCCCGCCAGCACCCGCTGCAGGTAGGGCATCAGGCGCGCGCAATGCTCCGCCGAATGGAGGTCGCCGAGCGCCGAACCCAGCAGCAGGTCGTGGGGCCAGCCGTACCACTCCTCGTAGACCCGGTTGGTGAACACGTAGCGCAGCTCGCGATCCAGGTAGGCGATCATCGCCGGCACGTGGTCGGTGATGGTACGGATCCAGCGTTCCCGCTCGGCCAGCGCCTCGGCCTGGCGAATGCGCTCGGTGATGTCGGTGTAGGTCAGCACCTGACCGCCGCCCGGCATGGGGTGGCCGCGTACCTCCACCACGCGGCCGTCGCTGAGCCGGCGCTCGCAGGCGGCCAGCACGGCCTGCCCATCGGCTGGGTCGACCAGTTCGCTGGCGCGGCTCAGCTCGGTCAGCGCCAGCGGCAGCGTCAGCCCCGCGAGACCGGTGAGCTGAGAGAAGCGCTGGTTGTGCATCTCCAGCTGGCCCTGAGGGGTGACCACGGCAACCCCCTGGGAGAGGCTGTCCAGGGTGGCCTGCAGCAGGCGCGACTTCTGCGCCAGGGCATGCTCGCGCTCGGCGTGCTCATGGCGCTTGAGCTCGGTGATGTCGACGTAGAGGAATACCCTGCCGCCGCCGCGAATCGGCCGCTGGTTGACCTGCACCCAGCGCCCGTCGTGAAGCTGATAGACGGTACGCCCCTGGCGCTGCTTGAGCTGCTCGCTGACCACCAACCCCGAGCTCAGCGCCAGCCGGCGCAGCTCCTCCAGGGTCATGCCGGCATGCACCTCGATGCCTGCCGGCCGCCAGAACTCGGCGAAGCGGCTGTTGTAGTGACGAATGCGCTGGTCGGCACCGAACAGCACGAAGGCGTCGGTGATGCTCTCGATGGCATCGACCAGGTACTGGTTGGCCTGCTCGGCCCGCTCCCGCGCCTCGCCCAGCAGGCGGTTGCTGGCACGCAGCTCATGCAGGGTCTGGTTGAGCGCGCGGGTTCGCTCGCGCACCTGCTCGGCCAGCAGAGCGGCATGCTCGAAGGCGGCATAGGGCGCGGTACGCGGCAGGTTGCTCGACTCGACCCGCTCGATCAGCGCCGCGTTGATGCGCTGAAGCTTGGCGACCTGGCGCTCCAGCTCGCGTTCGCGCTCAGTGGTCGCCACGGGAGCGTCCTATGTAGACCCCGCTGAAGGTCTGGTTGAGGTGCAGGCCGCTGTAGTGCTCGCCGTAGGTGTTGAAGCCGAGGATGCGGCGCTGGCGGTAGAACTCCCCGGCCGCCTGCTGCCGCCCCTCCTGCTCGAGTTCCAGGCGGCGCAGGAAGCAGTCGCAGCCGAGGATGCACTCCGCCGGCCCCAGGCGCCCTTCGATGTCGGCGATTTCACGGTCGAGATCCGTCAGCAGATCGCTCGCCTGCATGGCCGTCAGCACGATGCCGGTCTCCACGGCGCAGTAGAAGCTCAGGCTGAGGTCGGGATTGACGCTCTGGATGGCGCGTACGTAGGTCTTGTCGTGGAGCCTCACGGCGAGCGGATGACGCGCGAACACCTCGGGGTTCAGTTCTTCCAGCGTACAGCCCACCAGTCGCGCGTACTCCAGAGCCGCCGGCTCGGCGTTGAGCTCCATCACCCGGCGCTGCTCCTGGTCGGCCGCCGTGACCACCAGCTTCTCGCCGCTGGGGCGCAGGTGGTGGGTCGAGAACACTTCGAAATCCAGCGCGGTGTTGACCATCAGCACCACGGCGGCGCGATCATGAAAGGCGCCCTCGCCGTACACGTGCGTGCCGGTGAGGCGGTTGTCGTCGCCGGCGCTGCCACCGAAGTGAGGAATCCCGGCCAGCACCGAGGTCAAGGTCAGCAGCACCTGCTCCTCGCAGGTCGAGAGCCCGTCGAGCAGGGTCATGGCGAAGGTGTGGCCCTTGAGCGGCGCCAGCCCCGAACGGGTACAGTGCTCCATCAGCCGGTCGGTGATGCGCTGGGCGTCGAGCAGGGTGAAACGGTCGAGATCGCGGATCAGCCGATAGTCGAGAGCAAAGGCCCGGCGGTCGAAGCCCACCGCCACGATGGAGCCTCGCGAGTAGCCGTCGCTGCCAAGTTCGCCGGCGGTGGTGCAGCCGCACAGCTTGACGCCCCCCAGATGCGCCTCCAGGGCCGTGGCCAGGGCCGGCAGATCGTGCTCGGCGGAACAGAAGAACAGCACGCCCTCGAGGTCGGGGTGCAGCAGTCGGCTGGCCAGGTACTGAGCCGCCAGTTCGGGGTCCCTGGCGAAGGAGTGCGCCACGCGCAGGGGCTCATCCGGCAAAGCCTGGTCACGGTAATGCGACTTCGCTAATGGCAACATGGCACTCCTCGAGCAAGACAGGGATCCTGCTTTCAGTCTAGGGCTTGATGCAAAGCAGCAACATAGGACTTGAGTGCCGGGGCACGCTTACACGGCTACGACCAAGGTTGTAGCTTCGCTCATCCCTTCTCTTGGCGCGCGATCAGTTGACTGAGCACGGCACGCAGCTTGCCGGGTCGCAGCGGCTTGTGCAGCAGCGGGATACCGCACTCCGCCAGGGTGCGGCGCCAGGCCTCGGAGCGGTCGGCGGTGATCACCACCGCCGGCAGCTGCGGCTGCCGCCAGTGCCGCCGCAGCTTCTCCACCAGCCGGTCACCGGTCTCTCCGGCATCGAGATGCAGGTCCACCAGCAGCACGTCGGGCGCCGCGAGCCGCTGCTCCAGCACCTCGTCGAAATCGTGGGCGGTATCGCACCGCATGCCCCACTGCTCGAGCAGGGCCTGCATGCCCATCAGGATCCGGCTGTCGTTGTCCACCACCAGCATGCGCCGCCCCGTCAGCGGGCTGTCCGGCTGAGCGGCGGCCGACGAGGCAGCCTGGGCAGGCGCCGGGCGGCAGATCGGCACCTGGACGGCAAAGCTCGAGCCCCGCCCAAGGGTGGAGGTCACCGACACCGCCAGCCCCAGCCGCTGGCAGATGCGCTCGACGATGGCCAGCCCGAGCCCCACCCCCTGCCGGTTACGCGCCCGCTCGGCGTTGAGCTGGTGATACTCCTCGAAGATCGCCCGCAGCTGATCCGGCGGAATGCCCGGCCCGCTGTCGTGCACCTCGATGGAAACGACGTCGCCGCGGCGCCGCACGCCCAGCAGTACGCTGCCGGCGTCGGTGTAGCGGCAGGCATTGGAGAGCAGGTTGCGCAACACCCGCCCCAGCAGGCGGTGGTCACTGTCGACGTACAGGCTGCTCTCCACGCAGCGAAAGCGCAGCGCCTTGCGCTGGGCACGCGGCGCGTACTCGGCCACCAGGCCGCACAGCATCTGCGCGAGCGGAAAGCACTCGCGCTGCGGCTGGATGCGCTCCTGGTCGAGCCGGGCGATGTCGAGCAGGTCGGTGAGCAGCTCCTCGGCGCCCTCGAGGGAGAGATGGATGCTGTCGACCAGGCGGCTCGCGTCATCGTCCAAGGCACGCTCGCGCAGGGTGGAGACCAGCAGCCGGGCCGCATTGAGCGGCTGCAACAAGTCGTGGCTGGCTGCCGCCAGGTAGCGGTCCTTGCTGCGATTGGCCTCCTGGGCCAGGTCACGGGCGGCGCGCAGCTGCTCCTCGATCAGGCGGCGTTCGGCCACCTCGCCGGCCAGATCGTCATTGAGCTGCTCGAGCCGCTGGGTGCGCTCGCGCACGCGAGCCTCGAGCCGCGCATTGAGCGCCAGCAGCTCCTGGCGCGCGCGTTCGCGCTCGGTGATGTCGGCCACGAAACCCTCGACCAGGATCTCGCCGCCCCGGTCCGGCTTGCGCAGCAGGGTCAGGGCCACCGGTACCCGCCTGCCGTCGCAGCCGGCCAGCCAGGTGGTATGGCCTTGCAGGTGACCCTGCCTGTGCAGCAGGCGGGAGACCTCGTCGAGTCCCTCGGCATCGGCGAACAGCGCTTCCAGCGACGTGCAGCGTGCCAGCGTGGCGGCCACGTCGGCATCGCCGAGCATGGCCGCCAGCGCCGGATTGGCGGCCAGCAGGCGTCCGCCCAGCGAGGCCTGGAAGATACCGTGCAGGGCGTTCTCGAACAGCCATTTGTAGCGGTTGCGCTCCGCCTCGAGCTCGGCCATGCGCGCCGTCAGCTCGGGGTAGTAGCTCTTGCGCGCCGACTGCTGACCCAAGCCCAGCAGCTGACTGACCGAATAGCCCTCGGGGTCGCCGGCCTTCTTCATCGGCTACCTGTCGCTTGGCGCGTCACATCGCCTCCTCGTACACCACCTGGACGTCGCGGGGGCTGGAGCGGCGCGGATTGGTCAGGATGCAGGGGTCCTCCAGTGCGTGGCGGGCCAGGAACGGCACGTCGCTGGTGTGGACACCGAGCCTGCCCAGGCTGCCCGTCAGGCCCACGGCCCGCTTCAACTCGATCAGGTGATCGATCAGCCGCGCCTTGACCTGTGTGCTGTTCAACCCGCGACAGTCGATGCCCAGGGTCTCGGCAATGCGGGTGAAGCGCTCCGGCGCGGCTTCGAAGTTGTAGGCCACCACGTGCTCGAGCAGCAGTGAATTGCACAGCCCATGGGGCAGGTCGAGGAAGCCGCCGAGACTGTGCGACATGGCATGTACGGCGCCGAGTATGGCGTTGGAGAACGCCAGCCCCGCCTGCATGCTGCCGAGCATGACCTGGGAACGCAGTTCCAGGTCGTGGGGAGCCTGTACCAGCGCCACCAGATGCCCATTGATCAGGCGCATGGCCTCCAGGGCATGGGCATCGGTGAGCGGTCCGCTGCCGGTGGAGACGAAGGCCTCGATGGCATGCACCAGGGCATCGACGCCGGTGCACGCCGTGAGGAAGGGGCTCATGGTCAGGGTGACCTGGGGGTCGATCAGCGAGACGTCCGGTACCACCGACTTGCTGACGATGGAGAATTTCATGCGCCGCTGCTGGTCGGAGATGATCGCGAACTGGGAGATGTCCGCCGACGTGCCCGCCGTGGTGGGCACGAAGATCAGCGGCGGGATGGGCACCCGCAGGGTGTCGACGCCCTCGAAGTCGATGATGTGGCCGTCGTGGGCGACGACGATGCCGATGCCCTTGGCGCAATCCATGGGGCTACCGCCGCCGATGGCGACGATGGCCTGGGCGCCCATCTCGCGGTAGGCCATGGCGCCCGCCATGACCTCCTCGGCCCGCGGGTTGGGCGAGACCGAGGTGAAGCGCTGGCTGAAGATGCCCTGCTCCGCCAGATCCGCCTCCACCTCCTCGACCCAGCCGGCCAGCACCACGCCGGGGTCCGACACCAGCAGCACCCGCTCGGCGCCGAAGGTGCCCACGAAGTTGGCCACGGCGCGCCGGGCACCGTCGCCGAAGATGATCTCCGGAGCCACGAACTTGCGCAGCTCGTTGATATTGGATGCCATACCGGGTCTCCGCTTGGGAAACACTGCACAAATGCCTGCACGAGCGAATCACTGCGTTGCGCGGTGCGCGGAATCCTCACATATACCTCAATATGCTCCGGTTCCTGTGCTCCGGGCGCCTTGTGCTTCACCTCGCTCGGCGATTTGTCCAGCGCTTCCCTTGACGCTGACCGGCAGAGGCGCGGCCGAGATCAGCGGTTTCTTGTTATGTCGTCGCCTCGCGTGGGCGCATTACCGTCATGGTACGAGCCGGCCTGCCCCAGCGCTCTTCGCCCTTGGTCGGGTATCTTCTCAGCCGCGCCAGAAGGTGCGCGAATGCCTTGCCTGCCTCGGCACCAGCGTTGCGATGTCGCCTGCCGAATCGGCGGCTTCGGCCACGGCCCGGTCGATCAGCTCGCGCCGGGGCGACTTGCTGCACACCGGGTCGGCCGCCGCCGGGTCGCCGGTGAGCAGGAACGCCTGACAGCGGCAGCCGCCGTGGTCCTGGTGGCGCTCGCTGCAGCTGCCGCAGGGCTCGGGCATCCAGGCGTCGCCGCGAAAGCGGTTGAACGCTTCGCTGGCGTACCAGATCTCCTCGAGCGAGCCGTCGCGCACCTGGGGAAAGGCCATGGGTAGCTCACGTGCACTATGACACGGCAACACGCTGCCGTCCGGCGCTACGGTCATGAAGATCGCCCCCCAGCCGCCCATGCACGCCTTGGGGCGCTCGGCAAAGTAGTCGGGTACCACGAACAGCAGGCGCATCTCCCTCCCGCGCTCGGCGAGACGCTCGCGCCAGCGCTGCGTTACCGCCTCGGCACGCTCGACCTGAGCACGGCTCGGCAGCAGTCCGGCGCGGTTGAGCTTGGCCCAGCCGTAGTACTGGCAGCTGGCCAGCTCCACGACGTCCGCCCCCAGCTCGTCGCACAGGGCGATCAGCCGGTCGGTGTCGTCGATGTTGTGGCGATGCAGCACCACGTTGAGCACCATGGGATAGCCGGCCGCCTTGACCGCCCGTGCCATGGCCAGCTTGGCGGCATGGGCCTTGGCCGAGCCCGCCACGGCGGCGGCCAGCTCGTCATCCGCGGCCTGCAGGCTGATCTGGATGTGATCCAGCCCCGCTTCGCGCAACGCCTCGATTCGGGCGCCGTCCAGCCCCACCCCGGAAGTGATCAGGTTGGTGTAGAAGCCGAGCCGCCGCGCCTCGGCGACCAGCACCTCCAGGTCGCGCCGCACCAACGGCTCGCCCCCGGAGAAACCGAGCTGCACGGCGCCCATGGCCCGCGCCTGGCGCAGCACATCGATCCAGGCGTCGGTGTCGAGTTCCTCACGGTAGCGGGCGAAGTCGAGCGGGTTGGAGCAGTAGGGACACTGCAGCGGGCAACGATAGGTCAGCTCAGCCAGCAGCCACAGCGGCGGGTCGATCGCTTGCGGGGACGCGGCAAGGCTCATGGGCTCGCCTCCAGCCAGCCCTGGCGCCCGGCCTCGGCGAGAAACGCCGCCACATCGTCGGCGATCTCCGCGGTACCGGGAAACTGCGCCTCCAGCGCGGCCACGATGTCCGCCTCATGGCGCCGGCCATCGACCAGCGTCAGGATCGCGCCGGCACTCTCGTTGAGCTGCACCATGCCCTCGGGGTAGAGCAGGACGTGGCGTTGCTGGGCGGGCTCCCACTGCAGCCGCCAGCCGCGGCGCAGCGCCGGAGCCACCTCCGGGCTCATGCCAGCCCCCGATGGAACACGGCCCGCTCGGTCACGCTATGGTAGGGCGGACGGCCGAGCTGATAGGCCAGGGTCATGGCGTCGAGCATGCTCCACAGCACGTCGAGCTTGAACTGCAGGATATCGAGGGCGCGCTGCTGGGTTTCCACGCTGGTGCACACCGCCAGCGCCACCTCCAGGCCATGCTCGACGTCGCGGCGTGCCTCCTTCAGGCGCTTGCGGAAGTAGCCGTAGCCGGCCTCGTCGATCCAGGGATAGTGGCCCGGCCAGGTATCGAGGCGGCTCTGGTGCGCCAGGGGGGCGAACAGCTCGGTGAGCGAAGAGATCGCCCCCTCCTGCCAGCTCGCCCGGCGCACGAAATTGACGTAGGCATCCACCGCGAAGCGCACCCCGGGCAAGACGTGCTGCTGCGACCACAGCTTGTCGCGGGTCAGCCCCACCGCTTCGCCCAGGGTCAGCCAGGCCTTGATGCCGCCGGCGTCGTCATCGCGACCGTCGTGGTCAAGCAGGCGCTGGATCCAGCGCCGCCGGGTGTCGGCATCCGGGCAGTTGGCCAGCAGCGCGGCGTCCTTCTGCGGGATCATCACCTGGTAATAGAAGCGATTGGCCACCCAGCCACGGATCTGCTCCGGCGTGGAGCGCCCTTCGGCCATGTCGATCTGATAAGGATGGTGAATATGGTAATAGGCGCCCTTGGCCATCAGGGCCTCACGAAAGGCCTCGGGCGAGAGCACGGCAGCCAACGGTGATGGTGTTTGCACGGCGTTCATGGCGAGTCCCTCTTAGATACCATCTCTCCTAACCGGCCACAAATGCCCCATCAGGCGGTTTGTGGCCGATATTCGGTTTGCGTCTTGAGGACCCCGTAAGCGATATGGATCAGCTTACGCATTGCCGCCCCCAAGGCCACCATCTTGCTCTTGCCGTTTCCTGTAAGCCGTTGATATAACGCCGAGATATCGGGATTCCGCCTCAGCCCAACGACGGCTGCCATGTACAGGCTCTGCCGTAGTTTCGGATTGCCGGCTTTCGACAAGCGGGGACGCCCGCGTACGGAGCTACCCGATTCCCAACTGACGGGCACGAGCCCCGCAAACGCCGCCGCCTGGCGGGCGCTTTCGAAAGCACGGCTACGCAGCATCGCCAACAGTCGGAGAGATACCGCAGGGCCAACG
>NZ_JABFTV010000003.1 GCF_021404405.1 Billgrantia aerodenitrificans | reverse complement strand
ATCCACTATTACAACCATCACCGGATGAAGCAGAGACTAAAAGGCCTGAGCCCCGTACAGTACAGGACTCAGGCCGTGGGCGCCGGCTGAATGAACCGTCCAACTATTGGGGGTCAGTTCAAGAACCGTGAGGCTTCGAATTCGTGGCGCGCCCGGCAGGATTTGAACCTGCGACCTTTGGCTTCGGAGGCCAACACTCTATCCAACTGAGCTACGGGCGCTTTGCTTACTGAGAAGGCTTGCTGAGAAGCGGCGAACATCGTAACCGCCGCCGCCCGGACTGTCCAGCCCAGGCAGTGCTCAGCGGCTTCCCAAGATGCGGTATTGCGACGGTATCTGCGCAGCCTCTTCGGCGTCGTGGATACCCCGCCGCAAGCTGCGCTCCAGAGACTGCGTCCAGTCGCTCGCGGCGGCCTCGAGGGCCTGACGTACTTCGGCCCTGGCACGCGTGAGCTCGAGCTCGAGCTCGGCGTGCATGTCGTCGCGGTAGCGGCTCTCCTCGGCCTTGAGCAGGGCGTATTCGGTGCCGGCAAAGCCGGCTAGCGCCACCGCCGTTGCGGCGGTGCCGGCCAACAGCGCCATCGGGCCGCTGGGTGCGGTGGCGGCCGTGGTCGCCGCGCCGGCGCCCACCGAACGCGCCGCATGCATGCCCAGGCGCGGCGCGATACGGGCCATCAGGGCACGCGAGCCCTGCATGGCCGTGCCGGCCACCAGCCGCTGCGTTAGTGCGCGCCCGGCGGCGAAGCCGACGATGCCACCGGCCCCCGCCGTACCCCAGCGCGCCTCGTCCCAGCGGCCCTGGAGCGTGCCCTCGAGGGCCAGATCGAGATCGATGGTGGGGAGTTCATCTTCGTTTCGCGCCGCGGCCTGACGGGGGGCATAGCGTGTCTGCAGCGTGCTGCCGATCTCCCCCACGACTCGCTGCTGCACTTCGACCAGACGTGCGCCGAAATCGGCTTCCAGCTCTTCCAGCGCCGCGGCGATATTGCTGCGCTCGAGGAGCCGTTCGTTGAGCTGTGCCTCGAGCCACTCGTCGAGATCGCCGCCCAGCGCCACCGCCAGACGCAGGTAGCTGCCCCGCAGCGAGAAGTGCCAGTCGAGATACTCGGGTATGGCCGCCTCCAGCGGTGCGAAGGCGGTATCGAGACGCGCATCCAGCCACGGCTGCATCTCGTCACGCAGATGTAGATCGAGCCGGCCGGCGAGCACGCTCAGCTCCTGGCCCAGAGCGGCATGGGACTCGCCGTCCAGAATCAGCGCCTCACCGTTGACGACGACCCGAAATAGCGGCGCCTCGCTGCGCTCCTGCAGCTGTCGATAGCCGTAGCCCAGCGCGAGCATCAACGTCAGCACGAGCAGCAGTGTCAGCCACCAGTAGGCGGCCGGTACACGTCGCAGGGGCTCGGCCATCGATGTCATGGTGCATCCTTCCTTCCAGCGTTGCGAAAGTGCCCGAGCGTATCGCGCAGGGCATCGGCGCCGACCGCCAGCCTCACCACGGCCCAGGCAAAGGCACTCTGGGTGAGCAGCAGCAGGAACCAGCCGAACAAGATCAATCCCTGGCCCAGGCCGTGTCGCTCGAGGGCGTTCTGCATGGCCCAGAACTGGGTCAGTTCGAGCGCCTGGCCAAAGCGCTCGAATGCGCCCAGCAGGCCGTCGCCGGCCGCCGTCGAGGTGTGGCGTATCACGGCTTCTTCCCAGCCCAGCCCCACCAGGTAGGGCTGCGGCAGCCAGAGCGCCGTGAGTACCAGCAGCAATGCCAGCAGCGCGCCGGCGGGCCACACCAGCAGCCGTCGCACCAGCGCGGCGAGGTACTCGCCAATGACATGGCGCTGCAGCCGCCGCTTCAGGAGCTGCTGAATGAGCACCAGCGCCACCAGCGACATCAACAGCACTGGCCAATAGACCGGCGGAAGGAGCCGCAGTTTCACCAGCAACAGTAGAGCCAGCAGGATGGCGAGGCCCTGGTGCCACAGGGCCATCAGCAGGCCGCCGCGCAGCCAGCGCTGCCAGGGCGAGGCGGCGACGAGGTACTGCCCCAGCCAGGCCCGGCGGCGCAGGCGTGCCGCCTCGAAGCTGCCGAGAAAGATCAGCTGCGCCACGATCACCCAGACCGGCAGCAGCAGCGCGGCGGCCACCCTTGGCCCCAGCAGCGCCCACACGGCCATGAGGCCTGCCACGAGCACGACATGGCCATGTCGCCCCAGGACCTGCCGACAGCGTTCGGAAAGGCGCTTGGCCATGTTAATGCCTCGCTCGGCAACGCAGCCGACACCCACTGTTGCTGCGAACGGGTTCGATCAGTTCGACTGCACCATCGCGCTGACCTTGTCGAGAATGTGCCGACCGATGGGCAGCGCCGAGGTGGCAGCCGGCGATGGGGCATTGCAGACGTTGACGGTGCGCTTGGTATTGACGAACAGGAAGTCGTCGATCAGGCGGCCGTCGCGGGAAACGGCCTGAGCCCGCACCCCGGCGGGCCAGGGTTCGAGGTCGTCCAGCGTCAGGCTGGGGCAGTACTTGCGTACCTCTTCGAGATAACCGCGACGCCACAGCGAATTCTTCATCTCGTGCAGGCCCGGCCGCAAGTTGCGCCCCAGCACCTTGAGAATGCCGGGATTGCTGAACATGCGTGCCATGTCGGCGAGCGAGACGTCGCTCTTGCGGTAGCCTTCGCGCTTGAGCGCCAGCACCGCATTGGGCCCCACGGTCACCGAGCCGTCGATCATGCGGGTCAGGTGCACGCCGAGAAACGGCATGCTGGGATCGGGAATGGGATAGATCAGGTGCTTGACGATATCGCTGTGGCGATCGGACAGCCGATAGTATTCGCCGCGGAAGGGGCAGATGGTGAAGCCCGGATTGCGGCCCAGCAGGCGCACCACCCGATCGGCCATCAGTCCGGAGCAGGTCACCAGATAGCGGCTGCTGAACTCGCCCTGAGAGGTGCTGACAAGCACCTCACCGGTGCGTTCGGCGATACCGGTGACCCGATGGTCGTAGCGGACCTGGCCGCCGTGACGCTGGAACTCGTCGGCCATGGCCTCGGCTACCCGGGCATAGCTGACGATGCCGCTGGAGGGCACGAAGATGGCGCCCTGGCCGGTGATGTGAGGTTCGCGCTCCTTAAGTTCACCGGCAGAGAGCCACTCGCGCTCCAGCCCGTTGGCGGCGGTGCGCTCCCACAGCGCCTCCATGCGCTGCATCTCCTGCTCGTTGGTGGCCACCAGCAGCTTGCCGCAGACCTCGTAGGGGATGGCGTGACGGTCGCAGAACTCCTTCGTGGCGCGGTTGCCCTCGAGGCAGAAGCGCGCCTTCAGGCTTCCTGGCGCGTAGTAGACGCCGGCATGGATCACACCGCTGTTGTGGCCGGTCTGGTGCTGCGCGGGGCCGCTCTCCTTTTCCAGCAGCAGCATCTTCTTTTCGGGGTAGCGTTCGATCAGCTGCATCGCGGTGGAAAGGCCGAGAATGCCGCCACCCAGAATGATGAAATCGTACACGTGGGCCTCGCGTCGCCAGTGTGATCGCCAGAAGGATGGCCATTACGATACCCTTGGCCCGTTGGGCTTGCCAGCCAATGGCACGAGCCCTTCATGCCAAAGGCGTGGGCAACGGCGTTTTCCAGCGGTTTGGGTTGTCGGTATACTAGTGCGCATTGCATTCAGGCGCCCGGCCGTTGCGTACAGACATCGCCATGGGCAGATAACGATTACAGGACCGTCGAGAGGTGGTGAGAGTGAAATCCAGCAAACTGATCTTGGGCTGTCTGGCCACCGTGGGCCTCACTGCAGGCGCTGCGACCGTGCACGCCGAAGTGGACCGCGATGCCATTGCCGAGCGCATCAAGCCCATCGGCCAGCTCTGCCTGGTGGGTGACGACTGCGGCACGGCCGCGGCACCCGCCAACGGCAACGGCGAGGCCGCGGCCAACGGTATCGATGGCGGGGCCATCTACCAGCGCGTGTGCATGGCCTGCCACGATACTGGCGCTGCCGGCGCTCCCCGCCGCGGCGAAGAGGGTGAGTGGAGCGAGCGTATCGACCAAGGCTGGGACACCCTGCTGGAGCACGCCATCGTCGGCATCGGCGCCATGCCGGCCCGCGGTGGCAACCCCAACCTCTCCGACGAGGAGGTCGCGGCTTCCACCGCCTATCTGCTCGAGCCGGTGATGGACGTTCCCGAGATCGGCGGCGAAGAGGCCGCTGATGAAGCGCCTGCCGAAGATGCCGCCGCCGACGAAGAAGCCGTGACCGAAGAGGGTCCGGTGGAAGAGGAAGCCGAAGCGGCCGCCGTGGCAGCCGAAGAAGCGGTGGAAGACGAGGCCGTGGAAGAAGCCGCTACCGAAGAAGCAGCCGCCGGTGATGACGAGCCGGCATGGGCCGGTATCGACGGCGAAGCCATCTACAATCAGGCGTGCATGGCCTGTCACATGACCGGCGCCGCCGGTGCCCCCCGCCGTGGTGAAGAGGGTGAGTGGGCCCAGCGCATGGAGCAGGACATGGACACCATCTATGACCATGCCATCAACGGCATCGGCGCCATGCCGCCCAAGGGTGGCCACGCCAACCTCTCCGACGACGAAGTGCGTGCCGCTACCGACTACCTGGTCGAGCCGGTTCGCTGATCCAGCCAAGAGCGGTAACGCAAACGGGGCGCCAGTGGCGCCCCGTTTGCATTGGTGGCAGGAGCCTTCAGCTTGTGAAGAGCCTTCAGCTTGTGAAGAGCCCTCAGCTCAGTGGAAAGCCCTCAGCTCAGTGGAAAGCCCTCAGCGCAGTGGAAAGCCCTCAGCTCAGTGGAAAGCCCTCAGCCCAACAATGAGCGCAACCCGGCGATGGCATCCTGCCCCCGCGCCTGTTTCTTGTCCGGGTCCTCGCGGTCCGGCCGCCCCTCCCACTCCAGGTCCTCCGCCGGCAGTTCATCGAGGAAACGGCTCGGCACGCAGTCCATCATCTCGCCGAAGGCCTTGCGCTGCCGCGCCAGGGTCAGGGTCAGGGTCTGGCGCGCCCGGGTGATGCCCACATAGGCCAGGCGCCGCTCTTCCTCCACCGTGCCGGCCTCGATGGCATTACGATGGGGCAAGAGCTCCTCCTCCAGCCCCATCAGGTAGACGTGGGGAAACTCGAGCCCCTTGGAGGCGTGCATGGTCAACAGCTGCACCCGGTCGGTGTCGTCCTCTTCGGCCTGCTGCTCGAGGATGTCACGCAACACCAGGCGTGAGATGGCCGCTTCCACGTCGTCGGCCTCGGCGCTCTCTTCGGCCTCGATTTCCTCCGGGTCGCGTTTCATCGACTTCTCGAGCTGGTCGATCAGCGTCCAGACGTTGGCCATGCGCTTTTCGGCGATGGTCGGCGCACTGGCGTTCTGGTAGAGCCACGCCTCGTAGTCCATCTCGTGCAGCATGCCGCGAATGGCGGCCAGGGCATCGCCCTGGTCCATGCGCTGGCGCACGCCGTCGATGAAGTGGGTGAAACGCCCGAGCCGCTCCACCGCCCGTGCCGGCAGCTGCTGCTCCAGGCCCAGCTCGTGGCAGGCGTCGAACAGCGAGGCGCCGCGTTCGGTGGCATAGTTGGCCAGCTTCTCCAGCGTGCCGGGGCCGATCTCGCGGCGCGGCACGTTGACGATACGCAGGAAGGCGTTGTCATCGGCCGGGTTGATCAGCAGGCGCAGGTAGGCCATGGCATCCTTGATCTCGTTGCGCGAGAAGAACGAGGTGCCGCCGGAGAGCTTGTAGGGGATCTGGTAGTGCTGCAGCTTCAGCTCCAGCAGGCGGGCCTGGAAGTTGCCGCGGTAGAGCACGGCGAAGTCGCGCCACTCGGCGCGCTCCTTGATGCGTCGAGTGAGGATCTCGCTGGCCACCCGCTCGGCCTCGGCCTCCTCGTGACGGTTGACCACCACGCGGATCGGCGCACCCTGGCCCATCTCCGACCACAGGGTCTTCTCGTAGACGTGGGGGTTGTTGGCGATCAGCGTGTTGGCCGCGCGCAGGATGGTGCCGGTGGAGCGATAGTTCTGCTCCAGCTTGATCACGTTGAGCCGCGGAAAGTCCTCGCCCAGGGTCACCAGGTTCTCGGGCCGCGCGCCGCGCCAGGCGTAGATCGACTGATCGTCATCGCCCACCACGGTGAAGGTCTTGCGCTCTTCCATCAGCAGCTTGACCAGCAGGTACTGCGAGACGTTGGTGTCCTGGTACTCGTCCACCAGCATGTAGTGGATCTTGCGCCGCCAGCGCGCCAGCACCTCGGGATTATCCTTGAGCAGCACCACCGGCAGCAGGATCAGGTCGTCGAAGTCCACCGCGTTGTAGGCCTTGAGGTGGCGCACATAGGCCTCGTAGACCCGGGCGGCGTACTGTGCGTCCTCATCTACGGCATGGGACAGCGCCTGGCCCGGCAGCACCAGGTCGTTCTTCCACTCCGAGATCTGGTGCTGCACGGCGTTGATCTGCTCGGCATCGACCTGGGCGTCCTTGTTCATCAGGTCGCGCAGCAGTGCCTTGGCGTCCTCGGGGTCGAACAGCGAGAAGCCCGGTTTGTAGCCCAGCGCCTTGAGTTCGCCGCGGATGATGTTGAGGCCCAGGGTGTGGAAGGTCGAGACGGTCAGCCCATGGCCCTCCTTGCCCTTGAGCATCTGCCCCACCCGCTCCTTCATCTCGCGGGCCGCCTTGTTGGTGAAGGTCACCGCGGCGATGCGCCGGGCGCTCATGCCGCACTCCTGCACCAGGTAGGCGATCTTGGTGGTGATCACGCTGGTCTTGCCGGAACCGGCACCGGCCAGCACCAGACAGGGGCCGTCGATATAGCGCACCGCCTCCTGCTGACGGGGGTTGAGCTTGGCCAGGCGCTGCTGAATGCTCATGGGCGTGCCTCGGTTGGCCTGTCGAATTCCGCCGCACCGGCGAAGCCTAGCTGACGCCAGGCCTCGAACACCAGGATGGCGCAGGCGTTGGAGAGGTTGAGGCTGCGGCTGTCAGGCAGCATGGGGATACGCAGGCGCTGTTCCGGCGGCAGGGCGTCGAGCATGACCTGGGGCAGGCCGCGGGTCTCGGGACCGAACAGCAGCACGTCGCCGGGGCGGTAGCTAGGCTCGTGGTAGCCGGTACGACCGCGGGTCGAGACGGCAAACACCCGCTCGGGTTGCAGCGCTGCGACGAAGGAAGGCCAGTCGCGGTGCACGCGCACGGCGGCCCACTCATGGTAGTCGAGCCCGGCGCGGCGCAGGCGCTTGTCGTCGAGCACGAAGCCTAGCGGCTCGATCAGGTGCAGGCGAAAGCCGCTGTTGGCGCACAGCCGGATCAGATTGCCGGTGTTGGGCGGGATCTCGGGTTCGAAGAGTACGACGTCGAGCATGGCGGCCTGCCAGAGAACGCCGACGGACCCCGTCGGGGCCCGCCGGTACAGCGAGAGATCAGAAGCTCAGGCGAACCCCGACCTGGGCGCCACGATCCAGGGTGCGGTTGCCGTGACGGTTGTCGAAGTCGGCGGCCGCCTGGCGCAGGCCGACGTAGCCGTCGACGTTGGGCGTGAAGGCGTAGCGCGCGCGCACGCCGAATTCGTAGCCGTCGTCCAGGTCGCCGCTGGTCACCACGCTGGGGGTGTAGAAGCCGTAGCCGCCCACGGAGACGGACGGCGCCTGGGGCAGGTAGACATAGCCATAGCCGCCCAGGCCGAGACCGCCGCCGTTGCCGTAGTCGGTGTCGTACTGGGTCCAGCGGGCGCCGATGCCCACGTCGCGCTCGCGGGTGCGCTGTGCGCCGAGCAGCTGGGCGTGGTAGATGGTGGCATCTTCGCGATAATCGCTGTGCAGGACGCCGCCGCCCAGCATCACGCCGTGGGCGATCTCGCCGGCCGCCTCGAACTGCACGGCATCGGGGCCGAGGTTGAGATCGAGACTGCCCGCCGCATGGGCGCCGGTGGCAGCGAAGAGAATGCCGGTGGCCAGCACGGCCTTGGCGAAGTGTCCAAGCGTTTTCATCGACGACTCCTCATAAGATGCGCTTGAATCGCGCTTCACAATTCACTCGGCGGCGACACCGTAGCGCGCACGATAGTCGCGTATGGCGGCCGCATGTCCCTGTAATTCCTGGTTCGACTGCTGCTCGAGGTAGCTCAGCACCATGTCCAGGGTGACGATGCTGACCACCGGCATGGCGTAGCGCGACTCGACTTCCTGGATGGCGCTCAGGCTGCCCTCGCCGCGCTCCTGGCGGTCCAGCGCGATCACCACCCCTGCCGCCTCGGCGCCGGCGGCCTCGATCAGCGCCATCACTTCGCGAATGGCAGTACCTGCGGTGATCACGTCATCGATGATCAGGATACGCCCGGCAAGCTCGGCACCGACGATGTTGCCACCCTCGCCGTGACTCTTCGCCTCCTTGCGGTTGAAGGCGAAGGGCAGGTCGCGGTCGTGATGGTCGGCCAGCGCCACCGCCGTGGTGGCTGCCAGCGGAATGCCCTTGTAGGCGGGGCCGAACAGCACGTCGAACGAGAGCCCGCTGGTCTCGATGGCATTGGCGTAGAAGCGGCCCAGCTGCGCCAGGGCGCTGCCGGTGCGAAACAGCCCGGCATTGAAGAAATAGGGGCTGACGCGGCCCGACTTGAGGGTGAACTCGCCGAACTTCAGCACGCCCTGCTCGATCGCGAACTCGATGAACTCCCGCTGATAGGCTTGCATGCTGGCCGACACCTCACTCCCCCTGCTATTCATAAGGTTCAGTTCATGAACCCGGTTCATAAGCCCTGTTCACGCCCCCATGGGATGGAATCTGTGTCCTACCATGGAATATCCATGCGGGCCATTTACCCAAACGTCGAAACGTCGGGTATCATACACGCGCGACGTCAAAGGGACCATGTATGAAAATTGCCACCATCAATGTCAACGGAATCCGCGAGGCGGTCGGACGGGGCTTCCTCGACTGGCTGGCCGAGCAGGACGCCGACGTCATCTGCGTGCAGAACCTCAAGGCCAAGAGTTTCGAACTCGACGACAGCATTCTGTACCCGGAAGGCTATGAAGGCTACTTCCTCGATGCCGAAGAGGACGGCTTCTCCGGCGTGGGGATCTATTGCCGCAAGATACCCAAGGCGATCATGTACGGCCTCGGCTTTCCCCAGTGCGACCACGAGGCGCGCTTCCTGCAAGCCGATTACGACCGTTTCAGCATCGCCAGCTTCCTGATGCCCGACGGCAGCGATTATGCCGCCAAGCAGGCCTTCATGGCCCAGTATCAGGAATACCTGAACAAGATGGCACGCAAGCGTCGCGAGTACATCATCTGCGGCACCTGGCACATCGCCCACAAGACCATCGATCTTGAGAACTGGGCCGACAACCAGACCACGCCGGGCTTCAAGCCCGAAGAGCGGGCCTGGATGGACCAGGTATTCGGCCCCACCGGCTTCATCGACACCTTCCGCGAGATCAACCGCGACGCCGGTGAGTACACCTACTGGCCCAAGCTCGACCAGGATGTGCCGCGTTCACGCCAGGAAGGCTGGCGGATCGACTATCAGATCGTCGGGCCCAACCTGCGTCGCCACGTGGTCGACGCCTGGATCGACTACGACGCCACCTTCAGCGAGTACGCCCCGCTGTTCGTCGAGTACGACCTGACGCTGTAAGCACACCCCTTCGTCGCGGCCCGACCGGGCTGCAGTGCGCCGGCATTGGATGCCGGCGCACTGCGTTTTGATTCAGCGACGAATGCCCAGGGCCTCGCGCTGGTGCTCGAAGAGCTGGGCGCCGGCGTTCTCGGCCAGTTCCAGCATGGCGTTGAGCTGCTCGCGGGAGAACACCCCCGCCTCGGCGGTGCCCTGCACCTCGATCAGCCCGCCCGACTCGGCCATCACCACGTTCATGTCGGTGTCGGCGCCGCTGTCCTCGGGGTAGTCGAGATCCACCACCGGCAGACCCTTGAACAATCCCACCGAGACCGAGCTGATCAGCTGCACGAAGGGATCGCCCTTGATCAGCTTCTTGCGCTGCAAATAGCGGATGGCGTCCACCAGCGCCACGCAGCCGCCGGTGATCGAGGCGGTGCGGGTGCCGCCGTCGGCCTGGATCACGTCGCAGTCCACGGTGATGGTGAATTCGCCCAGCTTCTTGAGGTTGACCGACGCCCGCAGCGAGCGGCCGATCAGGCGCTGGATCTCCAGCGTGCGCCCGCCCTGCTTGCCGCGGGCCGCCTCGCGGTCGCCGCGGGTGTGGGTGGCGCGCGGCAGCATGCCGTACTCGGCGGTGACCCAGCCCTGCCCCTTGCCGCGCAGCCAGCGCGGCACGCCGGCCTCGACGCTGGCGTTGCACAGCACCTTGGTGTCGCCGAACTCCACCAGCACCGAACCCTCGGCGTGGCGGGTGAAATCACGGGTCAGGCGAATCTCGCGGGGCTGGTCGGGGCGCCGTCCGCTGGGACGTTTCAGGTCGGAAGCCATGTTACCTCTCGAATCGATACGAACTGGGTGACGCCGGGCCGGGCGGGTGGCCCTGGGCATCGGTGTCGAATGGCTGGCCATTCTACACGGTCGGGGCGGGTAATCGGTTAAACTCCTCGTCTCACATCCCGTCCGTGCTGCCGAAGTGCCGACGACCGAACAAGGAGTTCCCATGGTTGACCAAAGCAAGGTTCACAGCATGACCGCCTTTGCCCGCCAGAGCCGTGAGGACGACTGGGGCAGCCTGCAGCTGGAGCTGCGCTCGGTGAATCAGCGCTACCTGGAACCCTTCTTCCGGCTGCCCGAGGCCCTGCGCGATCTGGAGCCCGCCTTCCGCGAGGCGCTGCGCACGCGCCTGGCCCGCGGCAAGGTGGAGTGTCACCTGCGCTTCGAACCCACCGACATCAGCGAGACCCTGGCGGTCAATCACACCCGCCTGGTGGCCCTGGCCGCGGCGCTGGGGGAGATTCGCGAAGCGCTGCCCCAGGTCGCCATGCCCGACGCCCTGTCGCTGCTGGAGCACCCCGGCGTGCTCGACGCCCAGGGCATCGACCTGGACCTGGTTAAGGCGGAAGCCACGGCGCTGTTCGAGGCCGCCCTCGACGAGCTGATCGAGGCCCGCGCCCGCGAAGGCGACAAGCTCGCCGTGATGATTCGTGAACGCCTGGCCGGCGTGCGCGAGCAGGTTGCCGAAGTGCGCCGCCTGATGCCGACCATCCTCGAGCGTCAGCGCGCCCAGCTGCTGGAGCGTCTGGAAACGGTCAAGGCGGAGCTCGACCCCCAGCGCCTGGAAGCCGAGCTGGTGCTCCTGGCCCAGAAGGCCGACGTGGACGAGGAGCTCGACCGGCTCGAGGCCCACGTCAGCGAAGTGGAGCGCCAGCTCGGCCAGAAGGGGCCCAAGGGGCGCCGCCTCGATTTCCTGATGCAGGAGCTCAACCGCGAGGCCAACACCCTCTCCTCCAAGTCGGCGGTGGCCAGCACCACCCGCTGCGCGGTGGAGCTCAAGGTGCTGATCGAGCAGATGCGCGAGCAGATCCAGAACATCGAGTGATGTCCACGCTCAGCCACCAAATTCCACAACCCTTTTTTTTTCAAGACAAATAACGCATCCGTTGTCTACGGTTGTCTACGAAAATCTAGCTTAAGCCTGTGCCAAGTGGGGAGTACAATGGAGAGTAACCCGGCGTACTCCCCACCAAAAGGCGAAATTGCTCCATGGGTACTCCCCACTTCAAACGCTCACTCCCGGACATGGCCTCCTTTCCAGCGACAGCCCTCTCATGCATGCCAGGCATGAAGGGTTTGGCTAAACATGGAGTTACTGAGCGACGCCCGACCTTGGCCGCCAAGAATCCAAACATTTGTTTCAAATTTTTGACGGCACTTGCCAGGAGGGGATGATGGGGAATTTTACAGCCAAGAAGGTCCAGTCCCTGATCAAGGACGGTGCACCTGGCCGCTACAGCGATGGAAGCGGCCTGTACCTGATGATCCCCAAAAAGGGCGCTCCCTACTGGATGCATCGGTACACGCTCGCTGGAAAGCGCCGTGAGCTGACGCTGGACAAGTGCGCGAACCTATCCTTGGCTGAGGCCCGTGAGCAAGCTGTCGAGGCTCAGAGGGCCATCCGGAGCGGCATCGACCCTGTCGAGGAGCGCAAGCGGGAAGAGCAGATCACCATCCACTCCGTCAGGGAGCTGTTCGACGACTGGTATCACGAACTGGAGAAGCGCCTTAAGCATCCACGCATCCCGAAGCGCATCTTCGAGAAGGAGATCGCCCCGTCCATTGGGCACCAGACCTTGGAGAACGTTACCCCAATGGACGTGCGTGCCATCATTCGCAAGGTTGCTGGCAGCGGGCGCCCGGCCATCGCCAACGACACCCTGATGTACCTGAAGCAGCTCTTCAACCACGCCATCAAGCTAGGCCTGCTTACCTATAACCCGGCAGCTGCCTTTAGCGTCAACGACGCCGGCGGCATCGAGAAAAGCCGTGACCGCGCCCTCACCGTCGAGGAAATTCACCAGGTCTTCCAAATCTTCAGGGACAACCGCGAGAGTTTCACCCGTGAAAACTACCTCGCGTGTGCGCTGCTGCTCGTCCTGGGGGTGCGCAAGACCGAGCTGACCGAGGCCCAGTGGTTAGAATTCGACCTGAAGGGCAGCCGGTGGAACCTGTCCGGTGAGCGGAGCAAGACAGGCACAGGGATCGTCATCCCCCTGCCTACGCAGGCCGTGGGCTGGCTGGAAGAGCTCAAGATCCGCGCCTGTGGCTCGCCCTACGTCTTCCCCAGCCGCCGCAGCAGCAAGCGGCCACACATGGGCAAGGACACCCTGAATCGCGCCATTGCCAAGCTGTTTGGCAAGGAGCCCGGCAAGAAGCAGCAGCCGGAGAACAGGATGAACGACATCGCCGAGTTCACGGTGCATGACCTGCGACGCACCTGCCGCAGCCTGCTGGCTGCCGCTGGCGTCCCAGGCCATGTCGCGGAGCGCTGCCTGAATCACAAGCTCAGGGGCATCGAAGGGATCTATGACCGTTACGACTACTTCGATGAAAGGAAGGAGGCCTTGGCAAAGGTGGCAGCTTTGGTTGAGCCTGCAATTTAGCGAAGCGTCAGAAGAACATTAGAGATCTAAGGACAGATTGCGGTAGCATAAGTGCCCCTCTTAGGAGCAGTTTCCAAATTTAAAACCCGAGGTGACCTGAACTCTGCTTGCATTCTCGTAAGCTCGATGCCTCTCCACTGCGCATTACACTATGCATATCGCTCGGACGGAACCTTAGCTCACGCCATCATGCACCGTCTGCTTAGGCTCAGACCTGCGCGCAGCGGCGAAGCGATCCAGCAATGCCTCCAGTCCAAACTCGAAGGCGTCATCCGCCCGGATGCCTGAGAAGGCCCTGAGGGCGAAATCGAGGCCGGGCATGGTTCCTGCGGGGAGGCTGCTCGCCTGTTTTAATAGGAAGCGCTCATGCTCCGCCGGTTCCAGATGCGCCACATGGGAGTTGGCAGCGGCCAGGCAATGGAGGGCGAGCACATGGTAAAACATCGCGCTCTGCTCGGCGTCGAAGCCCGCCTCCCGGAACATGCCGAAGGCGTGATCCAGATAGGCCGCCCCATAGTCGGTCTCCCCCGAGCGGACCTTCTGGAACACCCGGAACTTGGCCTTCGTCTGGATATATTCCGCCGCGCCACGGTGATCACGCTCGCACGTCATCAGAATGCAGGCGAACCGGCGTAGGCGCTCTCGCCAGGGCAGGTCCTCGGAAATCTCTATCAGCCGAGCCAACAGCTGCTTGTAGAAGCGGTTGAGGATGGCGGAGGTCAGGTCGTCCTTGGTACCAATGTGGTAGTGCAGCGCACCGGGAACCACGCCCAGTATCTTGGCCAGCCTGACGAAGGAGACGTCCTCTAGGGGCTCACTCCGCGCGAGTTCATAGGCCAGTTCGATCACTGCCTCCCTACTGACAACTGCTTCACCGTTGCCACCGTCCAACCGCGGCCGCCCGCGGCCACGCCGCTTCGTTCTTGATGTCTGTTCCATGCATTTAAATTGCCACAGTATCAAATTTCCTTGCAAGCCCATTTTTATTGATATAGCCTCAATAAATGTCAATATCCTACTGACACGAAGATTCGAAAGGAGCGACTGCAATGACCGAGAAGCTTGCAACGCGCGACGACGCCTCCTCGGCGAAGAGCTTCAACGAGGCGATGGGCATCGGCACGGGCGATCTCACCGGCGTGAGGCACGCCGTGGAGGATGGCATCCGGCTGACCCTACACGGCGTCGACCACACCGCGCGCCCAACCTGGAAACTGAACGAGACGGTAGAGTTCTACCGCGATGTGCTCGGCCTGCCGCTGGTACATGCGATCACGGCACGTGGCTGGGGCCCACCGGGCCACCACGACTTCCTTCACTTCTTCTTCGATGCCGGGAAAGGCGCCACCATCGCCTTCTTCTACTATATCGGCAGCGAGCGCCCCGAGAAGTATGCTCCAGAAGCGCATCATTTCTACTTCGCCACCCATACCGCCTGGGCCGTGGACAGCGAGAAGGAGCTGATCCAGTGGAAGGAGACGTTGGAGAAGCGCGGCGTCCAGGTCTCGCCCTACACCCGACACGAGATCTTGGAGTCGATCTATTTCACCGACCCGAACGGCTATCCGGTGGAAGTCACTCGCCGCCTTCGCGACACCGAGGCGATCGACGAGGCGGATGCTCGCCTGACCCTGCAAGCCGCGATGGCGGTGGAGGCCGAGGCACGCGCCGCGGGCCAGCTGATGGAAGACATTGATGCCGTCTGGCGCCGCAAGGCCAAACTGGTCAATACCTACAAGATGGAGGACGCCCAATGATCGAGGTACATGTCATTAATGTCCCCGAGTTCCGCCCCATGGTCGACACCATGCGCGGTAAGCCAGACGTGACCATCACCGGCCCCGTGAAGGGGTACTGGACAATCTCCGCCCCCAATGAACTGACCTTCGAGCGCAAGGCGATGCAGATGAAGCCCGCGGTCTGGTACGGCATCTTCACCGGCGGCCTTAACGGCGAGATCACCCACTGGGGGCGCGATGAGGTGCGCATCACAGGAACTAGCCGGCCGCTCTGAGCCGCCCGGTCCGGCTAGAAATTGTTAACCGCTCCTGGGGCATGAGAAGCCCTCCAGAGACACCCCCTATCAGAGGCCATCTTTTGGCCATTTATTGATTGGGTATCAATATGACGCTACTCTCGAAGAAGACAAGAACAAGGAGGCCACGATGCCATCGGTAGACTTCACGCCACTGGCCGGGCTCAGGGGCGCACAGTGGGACCCGACACGGCTGCCGGCCGACATGATCGCCTCGGTCCACACCCTCACGACCGTCGATGGCGCAAACGTCACCGGCTATCTCTATCGTCGCGGCGGTGAGCGCGCCGTCTGCTGCCTGATGCACCCACGAGAGATTCTGGCCACCCACTATCTCGTCCCCGAGCTGCTCGACGCCGGCGCCGCAGTATGGGTCCAGGGCTCCCGCAACCCGGGCAATGACCTGAGGCTTGAGCATGAACTGGCATTGCTGGATGTGGATGCCGGGACGACCTTCCTGAAGGAACATGGCTTTGATCAGCTCGTGCTCGTCGGCAACTCGGGCGGCGGCGGGCTCTATGCCTACTACACCGAGCAAGCCAACCTGCCACCGGCACAGCGCGAAACGTGCACACCCGCCGGACGGCCGGTGAAGCTCGCCGAGGCCCCGATGGCCAAGCCCGACCTGCTGGTGCTGGTAGCCCCGCACCCCGGGCAGGGCCTGCTGCTCATGAACTCGCTAGACCCCTCCGTCACCGACGAGAGTGACCCTCTCTCCTTGGACCCCACGCTCTTCCCCTTCGCCACCGAGAACGGATTCTCCCGTGATGGGGCGACCTACGCCCCCGAGTTCATAGATCGCTACCGGACGGCCCAGCGAGCCCGCGTCGCCCAGATAGATAGGACCGCCCGGGAGCTGGTCAGCAAGCGCATGGAAGCACGCCGGCGGGTGAAGGCCGGCGAGGCCGCCGACCAAGAGCGGTTGATGGCGGGCTGGCAACCTATCTTCGAGGTACCGCGCACAGATGCCGATCTGCGCAACTGGGATCTTTCCCTCGACCCGACCGACCGCACGCTCGGATCGCTCTGGGGGCGCGACCCGTTCAAGACCAACATGAACGGGGTGGGTTTCGGCAAGGTCTGCACACCGGAAAGCTGGCTGTCGACCTGGTCGGGGCTGTCATCGAAGGCCGGCGTACTGCGCTGCGCCCCGGTGATCGACCAACCGACCTTCGTTGTGCGCTATACCGCGGATGCCTGTGTCTTTCCCGAGGAGATCGCCGCGATCTTCGACGCCCTCGGCACCCCGGATAAGGCCCAGGTGTCGATCCGTGGCACTCACCACGGCCAGCCCCTCGTGGCTGGCGAGCCCAGTGGCCAGACCATCGCCGGCAAGGCGATCCGTAGTTGGCTGAGCGACCGGCTCGTCACCTGAGTCGCACCGGAGGAAGAGATCATGACCTACCAACCGCAGCACCCCATCGCCGGTGTCGTCTATCCGCCCACCGCCGACCTGAAACGCTGGCACGAGGCCGGTGTTCTCACCACCGAGACTCTGGCCGACGGCTTCCGCGCCGCGGCCAGGCGACATGCCGAGCAGCCCGCCATCCTCTGGCTCGACGGTCAGTATCGCTACGCCGAGCTGGATGCACTGACCGACAGAGCCGCGCAGGGGCTCCTGTCACTCGGGCTGAAGCCACTCGACCGGGTGATCTTTCAGCTCACTAACAAGCCCGAGACGCTTATCGCCTTCCTCGCCTGCTGGAAGGCCGGAATCATTCCGATCTGCACCCTAGCCGCCCACCGCGAGGCAGAGATCGGCTATCTCGCGGCGTTCGGTGGCGCCAAAGCCCACTTCATCGAGAGCGACGAGACCAAGTTCGACTTCCATGCCTTCGCCAGGAAGATGCAGGGCAAGGTGCCCGGGCTCGAACTGATCGTCTCGACCCGCGGCACCGCCGGGGAAGGTGCCGTCGACCTGGCCGCGCTGATGGCGGGCGACCCGAGCCCAGCGGCACGCGCCGCGCTCGCGGCCGCACCCCAGGACCCCTGGCAGGTCGCCGCCTTCCAACTTTCGGGCGGCACGACCGGGGTGCCCAAGATCATCCCGCGCTTGCATGCGGAATACCTTTACAACATGCGCCAGGTCTGGACCTTCAAGGGCTGGCACTCAGACGATCGCCTGTTTATCCCGATGCCCTTCGCGCACAATCTCAACATGGGCTGCGGCTGGGGGCCTTTCCTCATGAACGGCGGCACGGTCATCGCCACGCCGCGGGTCGATCAGGAGGCTATACGCGAGGTGCACAACGCCCTGCGGCCCACGATCATGGGCGCCGCCAAGCCGATTATCATGCGCATGAAGGCGGAAATCGCCCAAGGGCACCTCCCCACGGAGAGGCTACGAGAGGTCTTCTCCACCGACGCCGCCGAAATCGTCACCCGCACGATGGGCGTGGAGGGACATCACATCTTCGGAATGACCGAAGGGACCATCATGTTCACCCGACGGGGCGATAGCGAAGCAATCCGCTTCGGCACCTGCGGTCGCCCGATCTCGGAGCACGACGAGGTCAGGCTTCTCGAGCCCGGCACTGAGCACGAGGTTGCCGACGGCCAGATCGGTGAGCTGGCCGTGCGCGGTCCCTACACGATCCGCGGCTATTATCATGCTCCGGAACGCAATGCGGAAGCCTTCACCCGCGACGGCTTCTACCGTTCCGGCGATCTGATGCTGAAGCATTGGGTCGACGGCCAGGACTACTACTCCTTCGAGGGCCGCCTCAAGGACGTGGTGGACCGGGCCGGCGAGAAGGTGAACTGCGAAGAGGTCGAACGGGCCGTCATGTCCCACCCCGCCTTCACCGATGTGGCCGTGGTGGGCATGCCCTCGCCCACCCACGGTGAACGCATCTGCCTCTATGCAGTAGTGGAACCCGGAGCGACCCCGCCCAGCGTCGAGGAACTCGGAGCCTTCCTCAAGGAGGCGGGCCTGGCGATTTTTAAGTGGCCCGAACGCATCGAGCTCATCGACGCCCTGCCCCTGACCAAGGTCGGCAAACTCGACAAGGCCAACCTCCGTCAGCGCATCGTAGCGACTCTGAAAGCCGAGGCCCCCACAGCATACGAGAATCCGTGATCCCGCATTGACATCAGCGGCTCAAGCATTGCCAATAATTGATGAGGTATCAATATGAAGATCAACGTTCTCGGTGGTGGGCCCTCGGGCCTCTACTTCGCCTATCTCGCACGCAAGCGCCTCGGCGAGGTGGAAATCCACGTCCACGAGCGTAATGCGCCCGACGCCACCTTCGGCTTCGGTGTCGTCCTCGCCGGCGCGGGCCTGGCCCGGCTTGAAAAGGCCGATGCCGAAAGTTTCGCCCGGTTGAGCGGCATCACCAAGCGGCTCGGCAACCAGGAGATCATCCTGAATGGGCAGGCCGTCTCCATCGAGGGGGAGGAGTACGGCGGTGCCGTCGAGAGGCTGCAATTGCTGAAGGTGCTGCAGGGCCTCTGCGCCGAGGTCGGCGTGCAGGTTATCCACCATGACGATATTAGCGATGTCGGGTCACTGGAGGATGCCGACCTGCTGGTCGGCGCGGACGGCGCTAACTCGACCCTGCGCCACGCCTATGCCCACGACTTCGGCACCCATGTCAGCCAGCTCTCCAACGCCTTCGCCTGGTACGGTGCCGAGCGCGTGCACGACCGCCCGACTCTCAGTTTTCGCAACGCCGGGGGCGGCGCCTTCTGTGCGCATTACTACCCCTATACGGATCGCCGGTGCACCTTCGTCATGGAGTGCGATCGCACCGCCTGGGAAGGCTGTGGCTTCGGCGACATGACCGAGGAACAACGGCAAGCCTTCGTGGAGGAGCTCTATGCGGATGAGCTGCAAGGCGCCCCGCTCATCTCCAACAAGTCCGAATGGCGAAATTTCCAGCCGGTCTGGAACGATCACTGGACCTACGGCCACCGGGTGCTGATCGGTGACGCCGTCCGACGAGCGCACTTCTCCATCGGCTCGGGCACGCGGATCGCGATGGAAGACTCCATCGCCCTAGTCAAGGCCTTGGCGGCCAAGGGCGATATCCCGACGGCACTCGCCACCTATGTGGCCACCCGAAAGCCGGCCGCCGACAAGCTGATCGGCGCGGCTCAGGAGAGCTACACCTGGTATGAGGAAATGAGCCAGCATATGCAGGACGCCAGTCCCCACGCCTTCGCCCTTGATTACCTGACCCGTACCAGCCGAGTCGATACGATGCGCGTCGCATCCGACTACCCCGCCTTCATGAAAGCCCTCGAGGCCGAACGCGTGAGGATAACCGAATGACGCCCTGTGATTTCTTCCCCACGATGGAAACTGTCGTTGGCGATACGCCGCTGATCATCCGTCGCGTGGTGCGCTGGGGGGACTGCGATCCCGCCGGCATCGTCTACACGCCACGCTTTCTCGACTACACGATTTCGGCCCATGAGGCGTTCATCAGCTTGATGCTGGGCGGGCCGCTTCACAGTACCAAGGCGAGCCTCGGAGTGAGCTTCCCGGTGCGAGGCGTCGAACTCGACTTTCGCTCTCCGCTGCCGGTCGATACCCCGTTCGATATGGAGGTTCGGGTAGGCGAGATTCGCTCGCGCACCTTTGACCTCCATGTCACCGCCAGAAGGGTTGCCGCGGTGCCCGGGCCGGTCGCCTTCCTCGCCCGGGTCAGCCCGGTTACCGTGGATGGCGCCAGCTGGACCGCCGTGCCCCTGCCTGACGCGCTGAGAGTCCGAATCGCGGCCTATGCCGACGCCCACCCCCTGCATGCGGAGAAATCGCTATGAGAACCTATCGGGTCGGGCAGATCGTGCCCTCTTCCAATATCACCATGGAAACCGAGATTCCCGCCATGCTCCGGCAGCGGGAGGCCATCCGCCCGGAGCGTTTCACCTTTCATTCCAGTCGGATGCGCATGAAGAAGGTGACCCCGGAGGAGCTGGCCGCGATGGACCATGACTCCCTGCGCTGCGCGCGTGAGCTAGCGGATGCCAATGTCGACGTGATGGGCTATGCCTGCCTGGTGGCGATCATGAGTCAGGGACTCGGCTATCACCGTACATCCAAGGCCAGGTTGGAGGATGCGGTTGCCGAAGAAGGGAAATCGATTCCCGTCATATCCTCGGCCGGCGCGCTGGTGGAGGGACTCAAGACTCTCGGCGTCAAGCGTGTCAGCCTCCTCATGCCCTACATGAAGCCTCTGGCCGCCAAGGTAACCGAATACATCGAGAGCGAAGGGTTTGAAATCCAGGACAGCCTGGCACTAGAGATCGAGGATAACCTCGCCGTGGCCGCGCGCGACCCGATGGCACTCACTGAAGACGTCAAACGCTTGAATACCAAGGGCGTAGACGCTGTAGTCCTCTCGGCCTGTGTGCAAATGCCATCACTAGGGGCACTGGCACAGGTCGAGGCACGCTTGGGAATACCGGTGACCTCAGCCGCGGCCTGCACGGTCCGTTCGATGCTCAAGGCCATGCAGTTGGAGCCGGTGACCCCGAATGCGGGCGCCATCCTGTCCGAAGCGTTGGCATCGGTAGAGTAGCTCCTTGCACGAATCACCCTTGCACCCAAACAGCCAGTCGACCCGGCAACAATAAGTAGAGGTACGTCAGTCATGAAAACAATCACAACCCTTCTCGCCGCCACAGTGTTGACTGTGTCCACCGCCACGGCCCAAGCCACTACGCAGGTCCGAATGCTCAAGACTTGGGATGATCGCTACCCGGGTTCCAGCGTGATCTGCGACCGCTACGCCGAGCTGCTCGAGGAAGCCTCAAATGGTCAGATCCGGGTCCAGATGATGGGCCCTGAGACCATTCCGCCGCTGGAGCAGCTGGAACCCACGCGGCACGGCCTCTTCCATGTCCTCTGCACCTATCCCGGCTTCCATACCGGCTCCACTACCCTGCTGACCGGACTGGAAAGCATCCGCCCCGACGCCGAGGCGTTCCGGGAAAGCGGGGCGATGGACGTGATTCAGGAGACCTATGCCAGGCTCGGCGTGCACGCCATCTCGGTGCCGCTGGCGCATGGCTACTGGGTCTACCTTAACCGCGACCTGTCGAGCCGCGGAGACCTCAGAGGTTTGCAGATCCGCGCCCTGCCCCCGCAGCACCCCTACATCAGCGCGATCGGCGGCACACCGGTGGTGATGTCCCCGGCCGAGATGTTCAGTGCCTTGGAGCGTGGCGTGGTGGATGGCGCTCTCTTCCCTGCCGCGGGAGCCGCGGGCTATGGCTTTGCCGAGGTTACCCATCAGTACTTCGATGCCGGTGCCACCGCCCCCCATGTCATCGTGGCCAATGCCACCTTCTGGAACGGCTTGCCCGAGGAGGTACGGGCGATCTTCGAAGCCCAGGCAGAAGTGCTCGAGCACGAGGTTCCCGCTACCTATGACCGCCTGAACGCGGAGGAGCATGACAAGATGGCCGCCGCCGGTATGGAACTGCTAACGCTCAACGGTGAGGTCGCCGATATGCTGTCCGAGGCCATCGTCAGCGGTGCCTGGAGCTTCGCCGCGAGCCGCGACCCAGATGCCGCAGAAGCGCTGCACGCAATCGTCGAAGCGGCCGGGCTGCTCAACGACTGAAGCCATGACGTGCCGGGATCGTTCCGCCCGAGAAGAACGACCCGGCACGTCGACGGGAGGACAACACATGCTACCCCTGCTCACAAAAGCACACGACGCCACCAGCGAACTCGGGCTCCATGCTGGACTGTTAGCCCTGGCCCTGATCGCCCTGCTCACCTTCGTCGGCACGATGTCACGTTATTTCCTCGGCGCACCGATCGGCTGGATACCGGACTGGTCGAACTACCTGCTGGCGGGCTCTGTCTTCGTCACCGCCCCCGCAGTCACCAGACGCGGGCTGCATGTCAGCATGGACATCCTACCGTCGCTGTTGCCGTCGCCCACCCTGCGCAAGGCGTTAACTGCCTTGGCCGCTGCCTTGACCTGCACGATTCTCGCCGTGATGAGCTGGCTCCTGCTGCGCAGCCTCGTCGACGCCTGGGGCTCCGGTACGACCACCGCCGCCGCCTACCCGATCCCGCGCTGGTGGCTACTCGCAGTCATCCTGTACGGCTTCGCCTCTTCGGGTCTCCACGTCCTGCGGGCCGGCTTCGCCGCTCTCTTCGTCAATCCCGCCGTCTATGCCTCCGGGCCTACCGAAGGAGCCTGACCCATGGCGATTTATGCCGGATTCCTCACCCTGGCCGGACTATTCATCCTCGGCATCCCCGTCTTTGCCGCCTTCTTCGGCTTCAACATCATCGCCGCCCTTCTACTGATGGGGCCGCAGATGCTGTCGATCTTCTCAGCCTCGATTCTCGATACCGTCACCACCGCGGAACTGGTCACGGTTCCGCTGTTCATTCTCATGGGGGAACTGCTCTTCCGCTCCGGCTGCATTGCCATCCTGTTCGACGCAGTGGACGACATCATCGGTCGTATTCGCGGCCGGCAATATGTCATCGTCGTGGTGATCTCGGTGCTCCTCGGTGCGCTCTCGGGATCGGCCGTTGCCGTGGCCGCTATGCTCGGCCGCACCGTCATGGTCGAAGGCATCAAACGCGGCGGCGATCGCCGACTGCTCGCGGGCCTCATTCTCGGCGGCTCCTGCCTCGCTCCGATCATCCCGCCAAGCTTCCTCGTCGTGCTGATCGGCATGCTCTCGGGTACTTCGATTTCGGCACTGCTCGCGGCCGGCGTACTGCCAGGCCTCGTCGCGGGGGCGCTCTTCTTTCTCTATGTTCAGGTAAGGCTCCACCTTGATCCCACCCGAGATCTCGAGCGCACGGAGAGCCGTTCACGGCGCCCCGCCTGGAGTGCCGTGATTTCACTAATGCCGTTCTCCCTCGTGATCTTCTCGGTCTTGGGGTTGATTCTTCTTGGCATCGCCACCCCCAGCGAATCCGCCGCCTGCGGCGTCGTGGGGGCGCTTATCGTCGCCGCGATCTATCGCAAGCTCACGATGCAGATGGTGGTAGAGTCCCTGAAGGGAGGCGTGCTGATGTCTTCGATGATCCTACTGATCATGGCAGCATCGAAGATTCTCACCCAACTCTTGGCATTTTCCGGCTTTACGCAACAGCTAATAGCGGTTCTCGCTGCACTGGATCTCTCGACGCTGCTCATCCTGGTCTTGCTGATGCTAATTCCCTTCGTGCTGTGCATGTTCTTGGATCAGATCGCGCTGATGTTGATCCTCATCCCGATCTACAAACCGTTGCTGGCGATCTTCGGGTTCGACCCGCTGGTCTTCTGGACACTCTTCCTCCTGAACCTCACCCTCGGCGCGATTACACCCCCCTTCGGCTATGCCCTGTTCGCCCTCAGCGCTTCGAGTCCTCGCGAGGTTAGTCTGAAAGAGATTTACTCCGCGGCTTGGCCATTCATCGGTTTAATAGTGCTTACGATGGTTTTGACTTATATCTTCCCAGCCTTGGTTACCTGGCTTCCCTCTCGTCTGTAATGGCCCTCCCCCTGATCTCGATACTGCGCAGCTAAAGCTAGGCGAGGTCAGGGAATATTCACCGAATAATCAGCTTGGTCATTTCTCATTGTTACAGGGCGGCAGATGATCAATTTACCTTCACCAGAGGGATGCTAGCTTCAGATTTTTATCTCTCTACTGTTTCGATGCAGTTTTCTCCCTTTCCCAACCAAGCGGAGCATAAAATTTTTATGCTCCGGAACTTAATAAAAATCGTGACCGAGACAAACACTGTAAATAAACGCACTTTTTTCGGACAGCCCCTCTATCGTTATACAGAACTTATAGCTTGGGCAGCAGGCATTATTTTATGCGACTCATTTAAAACTTGACCCTAATCAACCCACCCTGGTTTTATTTTTATTATACTCAACACGAGTAGTGTCTTGTCAATTTCATGATCGTCACGGGAGAATAAGATGAACAGAATTTCTGACTACATTCAGGGGGCGCGTACACTGCGCGAGCTTCAACTCTCTGCCCCTGAGGTAATTAAGGATATGATCTATGATTTAGAGTATCCGATGAACCCGCCACTTGAGCGAGCCGTGGAGTGCATCTTGAATGAACGGCGTCACCCCGACTTCCAGGCTGCTGAGGTACTATTGCCTGCAATGATGAAGACTTTCGCCTTTTCAATGCAGAAATTAGATAAATCAAGTCTTAAAGGGCTTGAGTCTGTTTGCAATAACTGCAGGAGGGTCGGGCACTGCTGGCGAGCCATGCGTGACCATGCTGGGGCTGAGGTCTGTCGTGATTTCTGCCCAAACGTAAAGGCGTTCACGGTTATAGCTAACAATGAATGAGCTAGGCTTTTTCAGGTTTTCTGCGGTTCAGGGGATATGGCCTGACTGAGCAGGATGCCTTCCGAAGACCAAGTTTCGCCTGATGAAAATGAAGTTGCAACTCTGACAATCGCCGGCTTTGATCTTCACCGAGAGTCCTGTGACCTGCCTAGCTGCCTCAGCAATGGCTTCAGCATCGGCGGAGTCATAGTGCTGAGGGAGCACGTGAACATCCACATTCTGCGTCGACAACCTGCGCGCATTATGATCTTGCATTCAATGAGGTGAGCAGCGACGAAAGCAGCCTAATGAAAGGATTTTCAGCTCTATATCACTCCTGTGACCTGAGCCCTCCTTGGGCTTTCTCATCGGCACAGGAGACCCGACATGTCCCCACCCTGCTCGCGCTGTAACTCGCGGCGCGTCATCAACCTCGAGACTGCCCGCAAGCTGGGAACCGCTGCCGGCGCGCTGGCCGGCTCCCTGAAGGGGGGCTACACCTCGCTCTACGCCCCCAGCCGCCTAATGGCTGCATCCTCCTTCTTTCCCATGACCCGCATCGCTGCCGCCGTGGTGGCCGCGGCAACGGGTGGCATCGCCGGTGCAGCCGCCGGACAGCAGATGGTGCAGTACCTCTTCCCCCCCGGTGAGGGCACACCCTGGCTGTGCCTGGGCTGCGGCCACGCTTTCCGCATTCTCGACTGACCCGTACACCCTTTCCTCTACCCGCCGGCGATCTGCCGGCTTTTTTTCGTCAAGGAGCCTTACGATGGCACACCAAATCGAACACATGGCCTACGTCGGCGATACCCCCTGGCACGGCCTGGGGCAGCAGCTGTCGCGTCATCAACCGCTGGTGGTCTGGCGGCAGCAGGCCGGCATGGACTGGCACATCGAGGAGTCACCGGTGCGCTTCATCGCAAATGGGGCCGGGCATCTAGGCAGCATCCACTCCTTCCCGGAACAGAAGGTGCTCTACCGTTCCGATACCCGTGCCCCACTGTCGGTGGTGTCCCAGCGGTACAAGGTGGTGCAGCCCGAGGAGGTGCTGGAGTTCTACCGCGACCTGACCGAGTACGCCGGCTATGAGCTGGAGACCGCGGGCGTACTCAAGGGCGGCCGCAAATTCTGGGCGCTGGCCCGCAGCGGCTTGGGCACGGCCTTGAAGGGGCAGGATCAGGTCAACGCTTACCTCTTGCTGGCCACGTCCTGTGACGGATCACTGGCGACGGTGGCGACCCCGACCTCGGTGCGAGTGGTGTGCAACAATACCCTGACCATCGCCGTGGATGGCATGGCGCAGGGCGTGAAGGTGCCGCACAGCACCGAGTTCAACCCGCAGCGCGTCAAGCAGCAGCTGGGCATCTCGGTCTCCCAGTGGGACGACTTCATGTACCGCATGAAGACCCTGGCCGAGCGCAAGGTCAGCCAGGAGGAGGTGAAAGCATACTTCCAGTCGGTGATCTGTAACGCCGAGGAGCCGCTGGACGATCCCTCCAAGCTGCCCAACGTGCGCGCCCTCAACCGCGTCCAGAAGCTCTACCACGGCGAGGGGCGGGGCTCACAGCTCTGCACGGCCCAGGGCACCGCCTGGGGCCTGCTCAATGCCATTACCGAATACGTCGACCACGAGAAGCGCGCTCGCAGCAACGACTACCGCATGGACTCCGCCTGGTTCGGTCAGGGGGCCAGTCTCAAGGACAAGGCCCTAGAATCTGCCATGGCGCTGGTGGCCTGACGGCTGGCCGATGTGAGCGCCCACTCTCGCGTCATTTCCTTCAACTCAATGATGCCTTTCACCTATCCCTACCTACGCCATAACGGCATAGCGCCCGGCCCCTCACAGGCCGGGCGTTTCTGTGTCTGGAGGACCCCATGCAACCCCGCATTCCGTTTGAAACCTGTCGGGCGCTGACCCTGCTGGCTCGCCAGCTGCTCGGCGCCGGTGAAACACAAGCTCAGACCCACGTGCTGGCCCATGGCCGGGTATTCCGCGTGGTCGTGTCGCTGGAGCCGGTCCCTGCCGATCAGCTCCAGGACGTCATCAACCAGTACCGCTGAATCCATCAGGAGCATCCCATGGCAACCCCTATCCACCCCCAGCATAGCAAGCCCACCGGCCAGGTCACCCGCCACTCCCCGTCAGGAACTCCCCAGCCGGAGCCGTTTACCTCGGCCCCGCTTCAGGAAAGCACGGCGATCATCCAGGTGATCGAGCGAGCGGCCCTCAATCCCCAGGTCGATATCGACAAGATGGAGCGCCTGCTGCAGATGCAGGAGCGCGTCCTCGACCGTCAGGCGCTGATGGCCTACAGCGCCGCCATGGCGGCCATGCAGACGGAGCTGCCCAGCATCGCCGAGCGGGGCAAGACCAACACCGGCCACTACGCCACCCTGGAGGATATCGTCGACACCGTTCGGCCGATCATGAAGCGGCACGGCTTCGCGGTGAGCTTCCGTATCCAGACCCAAGAGCGTGGCATCCAGGTCACCGGCGTGCTGATGCACAAGGACGGTCACCGCGAAGAGACCAGCATGCTGCTGCCGGCCGACACCAGCGGCAGCAAGAACGCCGTGCAGGCCTTCGGCTCCTCGACCAGCTACGGGAAGCGCTACGTGCTGTGCGCGCTGCTCAACATCACCACCCGCGGTCAGGACGACGACGGCCATGCTGCCGCCCCGGTGAAGCGCGTCACGCCCTTCCAGGCGGGGCAGCTCAAGCAGCTGATCGCGGCCTGTCCAACCACCACCCAGGAATGGTTCGTCGGCAAATACGGCGAGGCCGAGCAAGTGTCGCGCAGCGACTTCGACAAGCTGCGTGCCTCTCTCACCAAGCGGGCGCTGCCCACCCATCAACGTCACTGACTGACTGGCAGGCTGGCGAGGGGCTTCCCTCGCCGCCTATGCCGATTTCCCTACGTAGGGAAATACCCATTCACAAGGAGATCGTCATGCAGATCCTGACACTGGAACAGGGCACGCCCGAGTGGCATGCCGCCCGTCTCGGCATCGTCACCATGTCCGAGCTGAAGACCCTGCTGGTCAAGGGCAAGGGACCGGGAGGCTTCGGCGCCGGGGCCCTGAGCTACATGCATCAGTTGATCGGCGAGCGCATCACCGGCGAGCCTTCGGATGCCTTCCAAGGCAACAGCCACACCCAGCGCGGCCATGAACTCGAGCCCATGGCCCGGGAGCTCTATCACGAGGCCACCGGCCTGCCCCGTCTGGAGCAGGTCGGCATCATCCTCAACCACGGCGTGGGCTACTCGCCTGACTGCCTGGTGGACGGTAACGGCCTGATGGAGATCAAGACCAAGTTGCCCAAGCACCAGGTCGAGCTGCTGCTCGAGGGCGAGCTGCCCCAGGAGCACGTGGCGCAGTGCCAGGGTGGCCTGTGGGTCAGCGAGCGGGAGTGGATCGACTTCGTCAGCTACTGGCCGGGGATGCCGCTGTTCGTGAAGCGCGCCTACCGGGACGAGGTGCTGATCCGCACCATCGCCGAGCGGGTCGAGGCGTTCTACGAGGAACTGGAGCGCCGCATGGCCATGGTCATGGCGGCCTGAGGAGAGAGCCCATGAATCACCGCAAGCTCAAGGCGGGCGAGATCGCCGGCACCTACCATATCACCGACTCCGTCACCGCAGTGTAGCTGCTGACCATCGCCCAGGCCTTTGCCAAGCAGCGGCTGGCCAGAGGCCGCAAGCTCACCCAGCCGGCGCTGGTCTTCGAGTATCTGCAGGTACTGTTCCAGGGCTACGAGCACGAGGTATTCAGCGCTCTGTTCCTGGACAGCCAGCATCGCGTGATCCGTTTCGAGGAGCTGTTCCGCGGCACCATCGACTCAGCCAGCGTCTACCCCGTGAAGTGGTGAAACGTGCAATGGCTCACAACGCCGCTGCGATGATCTTCGTTCACAACCACCCCTCCAGTGATCCTGAGCCCAGCGACGCCGATAGGCGCAATTATCCAGCGTCTGAAGGAGGCGCTGGGGTTAATCAAGGTGCGAGGCATCAACCATATCGTGATCGGTGGAGACCGTTGCGTGTCATTGGGAGAGCGAGCATATCTGTAAAGTTGGTTAGAGCCAGAAACAGCGTCATTGAGCCTGTGCCGCCCTAAGCGGCTAATGTTCCGCAGATTGCTTTAGAAGCAGATACGAGCAATATCTACGCAAAGTAGTATGGGAAGGGGCTGGAGTAGCTCCCAGCCCCTTCCTGACTTAGCATTTTGATCGGTTAGAAAACTCTAAAACCTTAGCGGGCGAGGTTGGGCTTTTTCCGCCGGTGATTTTTTTTTCTGTTCCAGGGCGTCTCAGTGTGGCCAACTCGAATACTGATGCTCCTCCTTCTAAGTAGCCCACCGGAAGTCCTGCCAGCATTTCGATATCTGACTTCGATAGACCAATGTGACCTGGTATAGATTCCAGTGTAATGATGCCCTCATTTACCAGCATTTCAATCGTCCGCCGGAGAACCCTCGGCAGCTCAGGCTTACGGCTATTGTCATACGGTTCGGACTTAGCTCCCCAGCGTGCTGAGCGACGCTTGAAGAGATAGATTTTCTCTTGGTCGCTGACGATATCGAGTGCTACTAGCCGCATGATGATAGCCGCGACAGATACTCCCCATCGCTGCTTAGAGAGGAGCAAGCTATCTAGCGTTACTGGCGTCTTTATCTCACCCAGGAAGCTTTCCTGTGGCAACAGAAAGGCTCCAGCGAAGCGGTGAGCCTGACTCTCCATGAGCTTATGACGCTCTCGCTCAGTCGCTTTTGGAATATGCTTGTGGAGAATCAAGTGACCAAGCTCATGTGCAAGATCGAACCGACTCCGGAAACCGTTATCCTTGTCCGCGGAAAGCAGGATAAAAGGGCGATCGCCAACAGCGTTCCAGGCAGAAAGGCCTTCAATCTGGGGAACACCTGTCTCCTCGCGAACGAGTATAACGCCTGCGCCTTCGACCGCGAGCGCCAGGTCGGGGATAGGGGCCCGGCCCAAGCGCCATAGATCACGGCACTCGGTGGCAGCTTCCTCGATATCCTGGTCGGTGATCTCCTCGGGGTTCCTGAAGTCTCGCTCTGGCAAGTTCAATCGGGGGTAGTCCACGAACTCTTCCAGCTTCTCGGACATCTCGCGCGCCCAGTCCAGCCGAGCCTCCAGCATGCTCCTGGCAGCCACGTGCGCAGAGGCATTGCTCCGGAAAAGGGGAGTGCTTCCCCTCGAAAAAGCGGGGCGAGTAAACCATTCGGCACCAACGTTGATCACGTTAGCCAGTCTCTCCAGTACTTCAGCCGTCGGCGTTTGCTGGCCGGCCCTCCACTTGCTCACTGTTGATGGGGAGACGCCGACCATTGATGCCAGCTGAACCTGTGAGAGCCTTCTGGCGGCTAGCGCTTGCTTAAGTCTTTCAGGCTCGAAGGTAGAAATACCACGGCTCATTGTTCCTGGCCCTGATCCGAAGGCTTGGCGACACCTTTCTTGAGGTATACCTGAGCGTTGTCCTCTTGAGGCGTGGCCAGCTCGTAACGCTGTAGAAATATCTTGGTGGTTTCACGGAAGACCCACCTTGACATGTCAGTGGCGGGAACCCCGATCTCGATGCGGGAAAGTGGGTCCTCGTCCTCATGTCCATTATAGTGGGGGTTGGATACCGAAACAAAGAAAACGCTACCTCTGGTCGGCGCTCTATTGATCTCAAAAAGGTCAGGGTTAACGACCCTTTCCAGCACTCCATTCGCTTCAGCTAAATCCTTTCTTGACTGGCTTCTGCTGCCGCCTTTCAAGCCGGTATTGCTGTGGAACCGGCCAATGGAGAACATCCCGGAGCGGCCCACTACGATGTGATTTCCACGAAGGGGGCTTGGCTCAGCGCCGGCGGCTTCCAGTGCCTCACTGAACGCCTCATTCATGTGAAGGTGACGGCTATAGCCGATCGCTGTCTTCCGGTGCCCCGAGTGCATCGGGTGCCCGGCCAGGTATCCGCGCCGCGCCCCTATGATGAGGGCATCCTCGATACCCATCACGAGATCGCGCTGTAGGTGATGGGTGAGAAGCTCGGCTATCGGATGCTGTCGGAGAGTCATGATCGGCTAAACCTCGCATCAGTTTCGCATACAGGGATAATACACTCGAAAAGTTTCGTGTGTCAAAGGTTTCCCATTTTTTGTTTCATGCCTCGCGGTTCTTCGGCTGGGCTACAGACTTGATGCCGTGGCGTAGCGCACCCGGTAGCCCTTGTCGACCGGCGCATGGCCGAGCCCGGTCGCCACGTGGCCCTTGCCCACGCCAGAGGGTCCAAACAGCAGCAGGTTGTGGGCCTGGTAGTCCCACTGGGTGTCACCTGTCGGGGCGATCATTTGCCGACGCTGCTAGGCGGCGAGCGCCTCGAACTCGAAGGTCTCCAATGTCTTGCCCGCTGGCAGCCGAGCATCCTTGAGGTGACGGGCGAGGCGGCGCCGCTCACGCTCGGCCAGCTCATGCTCGCACAGGGCGGCCAGCGACAGTGGCAAGCTCCAGCCCTCAGTCTGGACGCGAGTCTCCGACTGGGTCCAGCAGGCGGAGTTGTCGCAGCAGTAGCGGCAGGGTCTGGCATCAGACATGGGAGCGCACCCCCGTGGCCGGCACGGTGGGGATCAGGTGATCGTAGCTTGCGATCTTATGCTGGGTCACTTGGGGGAACGCGATCGTGTGCCTCTGCGAGGCCGCAAAGCGGGCCTAAAGCTCGGCCAGCGTCGGGCTCTTCCTCTGCTGCAACGCACCCAGCCAGTAGGTGGCGATGGCCTCGGCCGGGCGTACAGGTCGCGCTTAGCAGCAACTCTTCGCGGAACGTCAACCCCGTCAGAGTCCAGGGTTAGCGAACCAGACAACAGAACACGTCGCGGTGGTCGATGAACCGCAGCCGACCGCTCTGTGCCGTGGCATACAGACGCGACATCGTAAGCAGGGGCTGCTGGGCATGGTGTAGGATCGGGCGGTCGTCGTAGAGGTGCACGCTCAGCCGCTCACCGATCATCCAGGACCCTACACCTAGGATCTAGAACCATGGCATTTTTTATACTTCACGCCTGAGCCACATGGGCACCGCTCGTTTCGTCCGACTTTTTGAACAGTCATATTCTGACGAAATTCTTCTACATTCTTCGGCTGATTCGATGGCAATTGCCGTTGGGGAGGGGGTCCGTACCGCTTGATCTCGCCAATTAGCTGTCGCTGCCGCCGAAGCTCCTCTTGGTTAACCGGATCAAGACCTGCCTCGTAGGGCGAGAGGCGTGTCATTTCAGCTTCAGCACTTTGGATATCACCACAGTAAGCAAGGACGACGGCATATTGGGAGCGGATGGGTATAATGTAGCTGGCAAGCTTGAGCACCTGAAGATTAGGTAAGAGGTTGGTCTCGAATATTTCCCGTGCCCCGATGTAATCATTATGTGCTACGAAATCGTCGACGAGATCTTGACCAACGCGGAAAACTGATTCCAGCGAATTGGACATGCTGTAAAACTTCATGGCATGAATGCGGGCGAGGCCAGACACTTTTTTTTGGGCAGCTCTTACCTTGGCATAAAGTTCCAGTGTATCGGCGAGGTGCTTTAGGTTGTCGTCGAGGTCATGACTCTTCTTAAGCAGCGGACGCAGCTCAGGCGGGTTACGCCCCATCACAATTTGCGGAGTGAGGCCGAGCAAGTCATAGTATTCTTCAATTAGCGCGTAGGTTTCACGCTCGACGAATTTATATTCACCCAAAAAGAACATGGAGGCTGCCGCGTTGTACCGGAAAATCCGCTTATGAGCCGGGGTGTTTTTCAGTCTATCCGCAACGGTCTTCATTAACCGCTTAGCGCCGGCAACCTCTCCTGCGAGCGCCAGGACAGTCATTTCCTTCATACCAACGGCTAGCTGCGCTTCGTCGCCGAGACCATGCTCTTCCACAAGCTGATTCATCAAGGCAATATGGCCCGCTGTGCCCTCTTCTTTTCCTATTCGCATGTTGTTAAAAACGATGCCATCGAGCGCCCAAAATCGTTCATCCGGATTAAGTTCTTTCGAGGCTGACGCCCTGAAAAGGTAAGGCTCGATGACCGGCCAAATGCCCATCTCATGAAACACTTCATCCCTACCAAGCTCAACCAAGGTCTTGGTATCACCGATCTCGGCTAACATCCGGATGTACAGCACGAGCTTTTTATATTCCCAGTCTGTCTTCAATGACTGGGAGAGCATTTCTGCCAAAGCATGACGCGCGGCACTAGCGGCCTTCTCACCCATCTCGACCAGCCGAGCACGTCCGATCAACCTAATCGCATCATGGACCTTCGTCTTGTCGCCCCCGAATATCTCAATCACGCCCGTGGTTCTCATGCGTCTAAGGTGCGCAGCGAGCTTAGACTCCTCTAGCTTCAGAGCTTCCCTGATGAACGCCGCCACCTCTTTGCGGCCAAGGGGGATGTCGCTGAGGCTGAGCACGGCTAGAACCTCGGCCGTAGTCACGGGCAGCGCGTCGATAACACGGGCAAGGATCAGTTCCTGAGCGGTTTCAACAGAATGAGTTTGAGCCGCGAGGTCGCGGCAGAGGTCAGCTAGCGCACCGCCATGCTCGGAAACTGCAATCGTTACGGCATTCTGAACATAGAGCGGCAGGCCACCAGTCTGCTCCAGCAGCGACTGACACGTCGCCGCGTCAGCTCGGCAACCATGGGTGACGGCCTCGGCCGCAATAGAGTCTGATGACCAGCCGTTTAGAGCTTCGCCCTTAATCCGGAGCCGAGCCATTAGTTCCTGACTGTTCGGTCCCGGCTGACCCAGCATGACGAAGCGAAATCCGGACGCTGCCCGCACAAGGGCCTCTACGTCAGCGGGCGGCGGCTCATGTATGTTATCGAGCACCACGGTGAGAGGCTGGCTTGACTCAATCGAGTCCCGACTCAGGTATTGGAGGATTTCAAGCCCCGAGGCACCAGGCAACAATACGTGGCCCAGGCCGCCCCTTTCTTCTCGACGTCGAGCGGCCAGTTCGCGGGCTAGTCCGGCTGCGAGGCCGCCGCCAGGCACATCTCGGACATCGAAATAGGCAACTTCCCCGACAGCGTGGACCGCAGCCTGAGCCGCCCAAGATGTTTTGCCGGCACCGGAATAGCCTGTGATTAGGCGTACCGGGGAATCATCTAGGAGATTGGGCTCGTCCTCCTGCGCCCGATAATCTGGCAGGGGAGCGGGGAAAGCCTGTAGCTGAACCATGAGCTGCTCGAACAAGTCCGGCAGTTCACCGGCCCGGAAGGCGTGGTCCGTGCGGGGTTCCTGACCCGCGGCGGCCAAGGTCACCTGACCAGCGAGCTTCCAGACTAGTGTATCGGGTGTCAAGACCGCAAATGGGAGCCTGCCGGCGATCTCGCGGCACGTGTCCGCCATCTCCTGCACCCTGGTTTTCGGCATGGGTGTGGCAGGGTCAAGCATGTCCGCTCGTCCCGGCCACTCGATGCGAACGTCCTTCGGCCACCCCCTGCTTTGCATGCGCTCAAGTAGAGACGGACTTGGCGGTGCGCTGCTAGCGATCACGAATTCCGCGTCGCCACTCCGTTTACCGGCAGCATGGGAAGCTCGATAATCTTCAAAGCGGCTGATTGCGCCCTTGATGTCGGACCACGCCAATACTCCGGCACGATGCTTTACCTGAATGTAAACGCGTTTGGAAGGACGGAGTATTTCAAGATCCTCGTCGCCTTCTACCACGACCGCCGATATATCGGTTCCAACACTCAGAAGAAGGGTTCGGGCAACATAGAGATGCTGATAAAGAAAGCCTCTATGAGTCGCCTCAATCCGGCTGAGCTGTGCAGGATCGATGACCGACGGTCGTACAGTGTCCGCACATTGCCCCATGTTGCCCCCACGTTACATGATTAATTTACCGGATTCTGATGCGTACCAATCTAATCATGGATCGCCGTGATCATGCCACGAACGGCCTTGGGCGGCGCGCCTTTGGACGCTTTCATCAACGCAGCTGCCTGCGCATAGCTAGGAAAGAGCGGTTTCCTTACCTTCTTTATCAAGCAACTCCCTGTGGATATTTCAAACGGCTGAGGCGCCCGTATTGCCAAGTGGCGGCAAACAGGCGCCTAAGCGCTGTCCTACTCCACTTCCCCCGCCAGCTCCGCACTGACGCCGCGGAACTGCTCCAGGGCGGCCTCCAGATTCTCAACGATCTCGGTGGCCAGTACGTCCGGCTCCGGCAGGCTGTCGATATCCGCCAGGCTCTCGTCCTTAAGCCAGAAGATATCCAGGTTGAGCTTGTCGCGCTGGATCAGCTCCTCGTAGCTGAAGCGGCGGAAGCGTTCTGTCTCCTGGCGTTCGTGGAAGCAGCGCACGAAGTCATCGAGGTCGGCGTGGGTCAGGCGCTTGGTCTTCAGGGTCTTGTGGACGTTGGTGCGGTAGTCGTAGACCCACAGCTCCTGGGTCTGCGCCTCGCGGGCGGCGGGGCGCTTGTCGAAAAATAACACGTTGGCCTTCACCCCGGGGCTGTACCAGATGCCGGTAGGCAGGCGCAGCAGGGTGTGGAAGTTGAAGCCCTCCAGAAGGCGCTTGCGGATGCCTTCGCCCGCCCGGCCAGCCTCGAACAGCACGTTGTCGGGCAGCACCACGCCGGCACGGCCGTGGGTGTCGAGCACGGTCATGATGTGCTGGAGGAAATTGAACTGCTTGTTCGAGGTGGAGAACTTGAAGTCCTCACGCTCGTAGCTCTCCCGCTCGGTGCTCACCGAGCCGTCTTCCCCCACCACCTTGTAGCTGGACTTCTTGCCGAAGGGCGGGTTGGTCAGCACCACATCGAAGCGTTTGCCACCGTCGCCGGAGAGGGCGTCCCCCTGCTGCACGGGGCTGCCGCCGTTGCCGATGCCGTGCAAGTAGAGGTTCATGGCACACAGCCGCACCACCTCATCGACGATATCCACGCCGTGCAGGGCGCTGTGCTTGAGCTGGCGCAGCTTCTCGCGGTCCTGGCTCTGGATCTTCATATGCTCGAAGGCAGAGAGCAGGAAGCCCCCGGTGCCGCAGGCGGGGTCGCAAACGGTCTCGTCGATCCGCGGGTTCACGCACTTTACGATGGCGTCGATCACCGGGCGCGGGGTGAAGTACTGGCCAGCGCCGGAGCGCACCTCGGAGGCGTTACGCTCCAGCAGTCCCTCGTAGATCTCGCCCTTCACGTCGACCTTCAGGCCGATCCAGGGGCCCTCCCTGTCGATCAGGCTGACCACGCGCTTGAGCTTGGCCGGGTCGGAAAGCTTGTTCTGGGACTTGCGGAAGATGGTGCCGATCAGGCCGCTCTCGCGGGCCAGGCCCTCCAGGGTGTGGCGGTACTGCAGCTCCAGATCATCGCCGTCCTTCTCCACCAGCTTGGCCCAGCGCCACTGGCTGGGGATGCAGGTCTCCTCACCCAGCAGCTCTACCCGCTCCGCATCCATCTTGAGGAACAACAGGTAGGTGATCTGCTCGATGTAGTCGCCGTAGGAGACCCCCTGGTCGCGCAGCACATGGGCGTAGTTCCAGACCTTGGAGACGAGTTGTTCGTTGCTCATGCGGTAGCCTTCTTGCGGGTGCGTTTCTTGGGGGCGGCGGCGTCACGTTCGGCGCGGATGCGGGCCAGCAGTTCGCTGGCGGGCTCATCGTCGGGGTTCTGGGGCACCAGCTTGCCGGCAAAGGCATCCTTGAGGACGGACTGGCGCAGGGCGGCGGAACGGGCGAGCTCAGCTTGGCAATGAGACTGCAAACGCTCCATCTTTTCGAACACATCCCAGACTCGCTCCGCTATTACGACCTGCTCATCAGCGGGAGGTAGAGGGAAAGGGGCAGATTTAATATCCCCCCCAGCGATGCCCTGTTGACCAGAGGTGGTCTTGATATTCGAAGCGATGTGAGCCCTTGTCACCCCAGCGTTCCATGCGAGCTCCAAAAAATCTCTGCATAGCTCAGGCGTATCAACCACTCTTAGTTTTATCAACTTATCAGGGTGGAGAACACTAACTGAATCTCTCATCTGACCACAAACACCCACGAATTGTGCTGAGCCACTGTAGCGAGTAAAAAGCAGGTCACCTTTCTCCACCCAATATGACGACACATCCTCCGTATCAGCCGGAGAATAGTAACGAAGATCGTTCAAGGTCACACTCATTGGCCTGACGGCTGATATCCTCAGGATTGGATACTGGTTTTTTTCAGCAACAGGCTTTTTTGAAAGACCGTTTCTGAATACCCGCACCATTTGATCAACCGAAGCCCACACCCATCCCTCGGGCAACTCCGGCAGGTCGCGGGTATCTGGCGCCGCGGGCTCCTTGTACTTACCTCGCCCTTGCCAGTTCTCGCGGCGGGCCTGGAGAATACGCTCCAGCAGGTCATGCCCCGACTCCAGACGGTCGGCGTTCTCGGCCCGCCAGTCGGCGGTCAGTTGGCCGGTGACGGCGGCCTTGAGGACGGACTGGCGATAGCGAGCCAGCAGCTTCTGCACATCGCGCAGGCCGGCCTCGCCGTGGTCGAGCTGGGCGAAAAGAGACTCGATTTTATCGACGATACGGAGTTGTTCATTGGCAGGAGCCAAAGGAAAACCAATGCTTAAAACATGACTCCGCTTCAGGTTGTTGATGCTTGAACCCTTGGCATCTGCGGATACGTTTTGGCGATACATACTAGTTTGAAAAAACCACCCAAAATATCGCTTACAAATCAACGGAAAGGGCCTTAATACGCTACAAAAGGCACCAAAAGTCTCGCGAGGAGGAATTTTTGCTTGAGCGGCCTTTCCAACGAGACTGGAGCTTCCACTAGACATTGCGATGAGGACATCTCCATCACATAGCCACTGAGCCTCTCCTATACGCTCTTCCTTCACAAAAACCAATTCATCATGGTTTATTGATATATTTATATTGTTTGAGCGGAGAAGCGGAGCATGGCCATCCTGCAACTTTTTGGCTGCATCTGCCTTGGTGTATGTAACACCTCTCACCAAATCGGCAAGGTCTTCAACAGTACATGTAGTCCAATTTTTCGGCATTTGACAGCTTTCCATCACGCCACCAGCGCCTCTTGCAGCTCATTTAACATCTCATTCAATCCGTTACCCAGCACCTGTCTGGCGCCGAGGATACCACCCTGGTCGGCCAGGCTGGGCACTTCCATGAAATCCCGCGGGGCGATCTCGGCATTGGCGGCAAGGTAGGCGGCGATGGACCGCAGCCACGCCTCCTGCTCGGCGTTGTACTCGCGCCCGGCCTTCTTCTCGCGGCCCAGCCAGAGGTTGAAGCGGCGCTCCACCACGGCATCGATGGGCTCCAGGGTGTCGGTCTGCCCCAGGGCATAGCGCACCAGGCTGACCACCTCGGTGAGCTGCTCATCTACCGGAGCACCTCGCACCTGAGAGGCCTCCAGCCGCTTGTAGGCCTGCCAGACGTTGGCCACCGCCAGGTGAGGAGGCTTCTCCAGCATCGCATTGACCAGCTCGCGGATGGCGGCATAGGTGAGCCGCTGCTGGCCCAGCGGCTGGTTGTAGAGGATCTGCAGGGCGGTCAACTCGTCGCGGTGCTCCTCGATGAAGGCCTTGAAGCTTCTGATGGTCTGCTCGGCCCGCTGATGGTCGAAGTCGGCGTGCACCAGAGCATCGGTGGTCACCTCGTCGATGACGATATCGCGCTTCTGCTTGATCTCCTTGAGCAGGGTGCGCAGCGCCGGCTTGTCGAAGGGCCGGCAGGCCTCGTCCAGCCGCTCCTGTACCACGGCCTGCTCCTGCTCCGGCGTGGGAGCCGGTCCATGCCGCTCGGTGATGGCGGCCTGTTGGCTGTCCGGGTCGATGGCATCGAGCAGCCGGTTGGCCAGCTGGCGAGGCGTCTGGCCACCGCTGGCCTCGGCCAGGCGGGTGCGGCCCTCATCGGTCAGCTTGCGATCCAGGGCGGCCAGGCGAGCCGCCAGGGAAGAGACAGCGTCCTCGTCGCGTCGGCCCATGGCCACCTGTTCCAGCAGGGCATCGAAGCTGAGCGTAGGCTTGCGCTCTAGGGGCTGGCTGGCGTTCTTCTTCGATTCCGTCACCCCCACGGCATCGATCAGGATGAAGCGTGTCTTGGATTCGGCGTCCGGCGTCACCGCCTTGAGGTCGGCATCGGGGATAGTGCGCACGCCGCGGCCCTTCATCTGCTCGTAGTAGCCCTCGGACTTCACGTCGCGCATGAAGATCAGCACCTCCACCGGCTTGATGTCGGTGCCGGTGGCGATCATGTCCACGGTGACGGCGACCCGCGGCATGGGGTCGACCCGGAACGCCTTGATCAGCGCCTTGGGGTCTTCGCCGCTGTTGCGGTAGGTGATCTTCTTGGCGAAGTCGTTGCCCTCGCCGAACACCTCGCGCACGGCGAGGACGATCTCTTCGGCGTGGTTGTCATCCTTGGCGAAGATCAGCGTCTTGGGCAGCCACTCCCCCGTGCGCTCCGGGAAGAGCTCGGTGAACACCCGGTCTCGGTAGGTCTGCAGCACGGTGCGGATCTGGTTGGGGTTCACCACCGAACGGTCGAGCTCCTTGCCGGTGTATTCGAACTCCTCATCCAGGGTCTCGTAGCGCAGCCGCCGGGTGCGCCGATCACGCACCGGTACCTGGTAGCCCACGTCGCCGGGCTCCACCTTGCCGCCCTCCTCGGTGACCCGGGTGCGGATGCGGTAGATCTCGTAGCCGACATTGACGCCATCGGCCACCGAGCGTTCGTAGGGGTACTCCGCCACCAGGTTCTGGTTGAAGAAGCCCAGGGTGTGCTTGGAGGGGGTCGCGGTCAGGCCGATCAGCGAGGCGTCGAAGTACTCCAGCACCTGGCGCCACAGGCCATATATAGAGCGGTGACACTCGTCGGTGATGATGAAGTCGAAGGTCTCGATGGGGATCTCGGGGTTGTAGCCGAGGGGCAGCGGCTCCCCCTGCTCGCCCTCCCACTGTTCGAAGGCCGAGGCCTCCTCGTCGGCCTCGTCCAACGGCTTGCCGCGTAGCATGGCATAGAGGCGCTGGATGGTGGTGATCACCACCTTGGCATCAGGGTCGATGTGGTGCCCGTGCAGGTGCTGAACGATGTAGGTGTGGGTGAAGCGGTTGGCCGCACCCACCGGTTGGAAGTTCTGAAACTCCTTAAGGGTCTGATCGCCGAGGTTGTTTCGGTCCACCAGAAACAGGATCCGCTTGGCCCCGGCATGGCGAATCAGCCGGTAGGAAAAGCTGCAGGCGGTGAAGGTTTTGCCCGCCCCGGTGGCTAGCTGAATCAGCGCCCGCAGGCGGTCCACCGCCAGCGATCTCTCTACGCCCTGGATGGCCTCGATCTGACAATCACGCAGCCCCTTAGTCTCAAGCGGGGGCATATTGCGCAGCCGGTCACGCAGGGTGTCTGGTTGGCGTAGCCACTCGCGCAGCGTTTCCGGGCGGTGGAAGGCGAACAGGCGGCGGGAACGCGGCTTGGGATCGCGCAGGTTGCAGAAGAAGGTCTCGTCCCCGGTGCTCTCGTAGTGGTAGACGAGCCGCTGCTCCCAGCGTGCCAGGTGCTCAGGCAACTGGGCCACGTACTTGGCCGACTGCTCGGCCACGCCGCTGAGCGTCACCCCGGCCTTCTTGGCCTCGATAACGCCTGCCGCTTTGCCGTCGATGAACAGCAGGTAGTCGCAGTAACCAGCGGGCAGGTGGAACTCCCGCACGGCCACCCCCAGCGCCGCCTGTCGGTCGAAGTCGCTTCTGTCCTGAATCACCCAGCCCGCATCGCGCAGCAGCTGGTCGATCTTGGTCCTGGCCTGCTCTTCCGGTTGTTGCACAGCGTTCCCCTTCATTCCCTGGTCATCGCGTGGGTGCTCCCACGTCTGCTCTGGCAACCCTTCCCTGGCAGCCCTGATCAGCCGGCAGCCCTTGCTCAGTGCCTTGCGGTCGCACATGCCGAAAAGGTGCTACCCCAAGAGTACCGGCTAATGCGCAGGTTTTCCTGTTGGAGCTAAGGCCGTTGAGCCCTGGTTGATGATAGCCACAATTGCCTGCGAACCGGCGCCGGTTGAGATCGTGCGTTGCCACCTCAGCCCTCAGCTGGCAAAGCGCTGATGCTATAGACCCTCTGCAAGCCCTCCCGCACGGGCAGAGAACGTCTCCACTGCGTCTGTATCCAGGTGGGCATAAGCTGCCGAGTCTTGTCCCGTGCCTTGTCATCCATGGTGACCTTAACCCCCACAACGATCAATTCGCTATTAGACACGCTGCTGCAGGCCTTGCAAATCTGAACTCCAGTCGTGCCTTCAGCCTGCTCTTCACCGCTTCGTTCAGCTGTGTCTCACTTCCGCACTTGCATTGCATGATCATTGTCCTCTTCGTCGATTACCAGCAGCGCCGTGGAGCGCTGCTGTGCTTCCTGACTTCTCCAGAGCCCCGACGGGCAGTTGTGAGCCCACACGCATCAACGACGGCTTGTATCGAAAGCCCGCATCCCCAGTCCGTACTGCTTCGTGTCGGCCTTGCACAGGTACGACGCCCGGTAGAAGGCCTGCTGGAAGCTCTCGGCATCACCTCGATCGATCCAGTACACCGGGTTCTGCGGGACATGAATCCAGGGTTCCTGGGGGTTCCACGCCACCCCCAGCGCGCTGTACCAGGCCCGGGAGACTCGGCTGAAGAGATTTTCGTTGGGGGAGCCCACCCTGCCGGGCAGGTGATAGGCATCGCGGTTAAGGATCAGGAAGAAGTGATAGTGCGGCTTGCCATTTTCTCCTACCTCACGGCACCAGACGTAGCGCACCTTGGTATCTGGCGCCCATCCTCTCCGGCGCTTTATTTCACGCTCGTGCTTGATAATGGCTTTGAAGGAAGCGATGAATTTCCGGATCAGCAACTGATGGTCCTGCAGCGTCATCCTGTCGCTGATCGCGGTAGGTATGACCGGGTCGACCCGGAAAGCCAGCACTCGAGGGTAATCGCTGATGGCTCGCTCTAGCGTGTCTTGGAGCGCCTGTAAGTATTCACGCACCATGGGTAAGGCCCTCTCTTGGACATCCATCCCGTTGAACGAGGTGGAGTGAGTCAGGTGAAGGTTGGGATTGGTGGGGTGTCTGGTAGTCATTTTCAAATCTCGAGTGACATGAGTAAACGCCGATGCCTTGTCGGTCATCGGCGCTGATATCAGGCACGATTAATCCTCCAGCTGATGCTGGATTCAGGGTTGGTAGGTGGGTGGATGTAGCTGTTGCTGTGACTCTTCCCTTGCTCGCTTGGATTCGGGACTGAAGGCCCCTCTCTGCTCTCTTGATTAGGGTAATAACAATTAAACAAGGGCCGGAAATGCTGATGCGAGGACCAGCAAATGCAGGTGGGCTCTGATGGACCAACGGGGATGTAGGCGGATTTTCCGCTCTTCCATTACATCATTTATTTCTAAATCAAAGAGTGCTAGATGGACTCGCTATCCCGGCATTCGATGCCGTGTTGAATCCATGCCACTACCTCACTCTCGACCCAGGCCACGGCCCGGGAACCAAGCCTGATGGGCTTGGGGAAAAGACCAAGGTTCATGTATTTGTAGACTGTGGACCTACCGAGACCGGTGCGATCCATGACTTCCTTGATGCGGACCAGTTTCATGCTCATGACGAACTCCTGTTATTCGTTCATGAGATGAGGGCAGCGAGTATTATTTTATTGGAGACCAGAACAGCTATTCTCGCTTGATACCACTACTGCCTTGCAGTAGTGGGGCCGTCAGAGCTATTCCTATTACCTGGGACAAAATCCGACGCTACGGACAGTCTAAAAAGAATCCCTCTCCGTAAGTGGCTGCAGAAAGGGCTCTTTGGAGACTGGACGAAACCGGCGCCCGAATCGCTAGCGAGGTACGGGAGCCATTGGGGGCGAGTCCCCGAGATCACGATGCTGGTTTAGCCATGTCGTCATGTCACTCTTGACGGCGGGGTGCAATATGGCGATTGCATAGACAGGGCGCTTCTGATCGGCTCCTCGCTGCCTAAACCCTTGAACCTTCAAACGGGTTAGGCCGTACACCGGATCAGGTGTCAGGCTGTAGGTCAGCTCACGTAGTCGCTCGCCGTGATTCGTCACTCCTTCCAAATAATACTTGATCTCGACGGCAAGGTGATGGGCCAGAGAGTAAAGCAAGCTGACATAGGGGGCATGAGTAGCAGCTGCCTCCGCATCTCCATCAGCTTGGGTAAAATCCGCGCCAGCGTCACCATCAGAGCTTACTGCGCCATCAGAGGAAGGCTCTGTACTCTCTTGCTGGTCGGTGGCCCGAGGCCTTCCGGGGAAGTCTTTGGCTACTGCATCCATCACCTTGGCGACAGGATGATCCCAACTCTGGTTTCTCGAACCCAGCGTGTCCCAGCCGGTTGATAGGAGCTGCTCAGCGTAGCCATGCAGGCGGGCCAGCAACCAGTTGGCAGCGTTAGCGTCGTAAGCCTCGACCAGTTCTTTCGCGAGTGGCCCAGGGTCACAGTATTTCGACAACAAGGCACGTGCATGCTGTTCCACTGTTCCCCTGACTTCTAACTTCCGATCCCTGTCCGGGGCTTGCGCTCGATAGTGAGCCACCACGAACAACGCTTCCACCATGCCGTTGATCACAGTGCGCTTTTCCTGCTTCCCTCCATGCCTAGAGAGCAAAATAACGCCCATCTCAGTACGGCTTTCAGGCCTAATGAGGCGATGGTCCAGATCGAGAACGAAAATCGAGGTCATCTGGCAGCCGAGCAGCCGCCCCAGCCGGCCCGGCTGGTGGTATGCCAGGACCTTTTGAGCTCGAAGCTTAGAAATCTGGCTCTGTAACTGGATACGACTCATGCCGGTGAAGTGCCCCAGGCGGGTATAGCTCAAGCCGGTCACTCGCCCAGAACCATCGGCATGAGCCAAGAGAACGGCTATGAGCCAGCGATTGGCCGCGGTCAAACGACACCGGCGCTCATCAGGCGAGAGAAGGTTAGAGTTACTGGCATCGCAAGGCGGCTGCGCTACTGACGCAGAGGAATAAGAGGCGCATCCGCTCAGAACGTGCTCTATCTCGCGATGGTGAGGTGTGTCCAACACAGCCAGGCGCCCCAAGTCGTATCGCACGTCAGCGGCAATGCGGTACTCGGTGAGGGGCCTTCCCCGCTTCTGAGGCACCGGGCGGGGCACCATCACACCACTAGCTTTCAGCATGCGCATTAGTCGGCCCCACTGCTGCGTCGTTGTGCCAAGACGCTGGCTTAGTGTTTGCACATGGCAAATGGTGCGCTGGTCCAGGCCGATAACCCGCGACCACTGCCAAAGCAGCCAGCGTGCCTCGGGGGGCAGCGGCCTGCTTGGCTTGGGGCGCCGTCGCTCATCCGCCTCGGAAGGTGGTTCAGGAGGCAGCCAGTAATCCTCAAAAGAGTAGTACAGCAGGGAGATGGTCATACCGCCAGAATAGCAGATCATGAAGCGATTTAATCGCCGCAAAACATACAGGGCAAGGTGGATATAGATCACAATGTGACGTGTCATTGTGATGCTACATTGTGATACTTGCTGACAGTGGTTATCCTGAGGTCAGTGAATGGTCCATGATTCTTTCTTCACCACCTGGAGATCACCGCATTGCGACCCACCTGGTTGACCTGGCTTAACCCTGACGACCATGGACAGCTCGCCTGGGCGGGACAGTATTTGGCTCGCAAGGGGTATCCCGGCGTCCTCCCCATCAATGGGTATCCGCTCGATGGCGTTGCCTTCATCGAGGCCATGGCGCGTTATGAACAAGACCGGGCCTTTCGCTACTGGGTGGACAAGATGCGTGCTGCCTGGCGACAGAAGCAGTACCGCACCCGAAACGGCCAGCAGGTTGCCTTTCAACTCCCCGGCCAAGTCCGAAAGGAGCTGGCTCGCTTGGCCAAAGCGCGCGGGTTGTCGAGGGTTGAGACCCTTAGGCAGGTGATCAGTGAGGCAGCTGGACAACACGACCAAGAAAGGGAAGCGGCAAAGAAGACCAGGAAGGAGTGCCAGGAGCTGAAGGCCAAGCACGAGGAAATGACTGGGTTATATCGCCGCACCATTAACGACCTCTTGGAATCCCTGGCCGAAGAATTACATGAGCGGTACCGTCTTCAAGCGCTGCTGGGAGATTTGACTGACGAGTCGTTAGATGACGAGATGATCGGCAAGTACACCGCACTAATCGACATGCGAAAAAAAGAAGTTAAGACAGCACTGCCTGAACTGAAGCTCATGCGCCTTGGCCTCCCCCGCTTTGAGCAGCGTTTGCAGACCCTTGCCAACAAACTGCATCCTGAGGGCTAGACGAGTGCATTGCAGTCTCATGCGCTTGAATCTACATCCTAGGTATCATCACGTGGCTATCGCTCAGGCACGGGCTTGGTAGATATGCTAGATGGCTGCTGTATACTCGCTGGCCATTCCGCCTCGAGACCGGCTGAACGAGCAGTCGAGGTCGAGCAGTCGAGCAGTCGAGGTCGAGCAGTCGAGCAGTCGAGCAGTCGAGCAGTCGAGCAGCCTCAGCCAAACGGGGAGTACTCTGGGGAGTAAAGTCACGCTCGGCAGTTCAAATTACCCACAAACGCTTGATTGGATTATGAAAATTAATCACGGTCTATTTTCAGATCCAGAATATCGAGTGACACGACCATGAAGGCGAACCGGGCAGTGCCTTGTCGAAGGCATCCATCCAGCATCATGGGGTGGCTACGACGGCTGGCACTGGCCGTCTGCCTCGCGGTGCCCCTGCCGGGCTGGGGGCAGGTCGAGGGGCCCGAGGGGGCCAGAGACATCATCGTCGTCGGTGGCGATCACTATCACCCGCCCTACGAGTTTCTCGACGATGACGGCGAGCCGGCCGGCTACAACGTGGAGCTGACCCAGGCCATCGCCGAGGTGATGGGCATCGAGGTGCGCATCGAGCTCAAGCCATGGAGCGAGGTGCGCCGGGGGCTGGAGCAGGGGGAGATCGACATTCTCCAGGGCATGTCGTTCTCCGAGGCGCGCACCGAACAGTTCGATTTCGCCCCGCCCCACGCCATCGTCCATCAGTCGATCTTCGCCCGCCGCGGCGACCCGGTGGTCGAGGTCGAGGAGCTGCGCGGCAAGGAGGTGTTGGTCCAGCGCGGCGACATCATGCACGACTACCTGATCGAACATGACATCGGCGCCGTGGTGATCCCCGTGGATACCCACGCCGATGCGCTGCGGGCGCTGGCCGCCGGCCAGCACGACTACGCCCTGGTGGCCAACCTGCCGGCGCTCTACCTCAGCCGCGAGCTGGGCCTGACCAACCTGGTGCCGGTGGCGCGGCCCTTTTCGCTGCGCTACGGCTACGCGGTGCGCCAGGGCGACGCCAACCTGCTGGCCAAGTTCAGCGAGGGGCTGGCCATCCTCAAGAACACCGGCCGCCACCAGGCTATCTACGACCGCTGGCTGGGGCCATTGGAGGGCGGCGAGGGCTTCCCCTGGCACCGGGTCGGCCAGGTCGGCGCGGCGCTCTCGGCGCTGCTGCTGCTGATCCTGGGCGTCATCGTGATCTGGAACCGCCTGCTCAAGCGTGAGGTGGCGGCGCGCACCGAGGAGCTGCGGCTGCACCAGCAGCAGCTGATCCAGGCCGACAAGATGGCGTCGCTCGGCGTGCTGGTCTCGGGGGTGGCCCACGAGATCAACAACCCCAGCAGCCTGCTGCTGCTGAACCTGCCGGTGCTGCGCGACGCCTGGGCCGACGCCGAGCCGATCCTCGAAGCGCACTACCGCCGCCACGGCGACTTCCCGTTCGGCGGGCTGCCCTATTCGCGCATGCGCGAGGAGATCCCCGGCATGATCGATGACATGCAGGAGGGTACCCGGCGCATCAAGCGCATCGTCGGCGACCTCAAGGATTTCGCCCGCCAGGGCGGCAGCGCTCAGGCCGAACTCTTCGATCTCAACGAGGTGGTGGCCACCGCCGTGCGCCTGGTGGACAATTCGATCCGCAAGGCGACCGGCCGCTTCGAGGCCCACTATGCCGACGACCTGCCGCCGCTGGTCGGCAACGCTCAGCGCATCGAGCAGGTGGTGATCAACCTGGTGCTGAACGCCTGTCAGGCGCTGGAGAACCCTGCCCAGGGCATCCGCCTGACGACGCGTCACGAGCGCAGCGAGGGCCGGGTGCTGGTGGAGGTGTGCGACGAGGGGTGCGGCATCGCCCCCGAGGACATGCACCGGCTGACGGACCCCTTCTTCACCACCCGCCGCGAGTGCGGCGGCACCGGGCTGGGCCTCTCCGTCTCCGCCAGTATCGTCAGCGAGCACCAGGGCGGCCTGACCTTCGACTCCCGGCCCGGCCACGGTACCCGGGCCGTGCTGTCGCTGCCAACCAGGCCGGCCGATGCGACGTCGACCAGCACGCCCCAGACCCGTGAGCAGGAGACAGACGCACCATGAGCACGCCCCTGACCACACCGCCCCTCTACCCCGCATTCGGCGTGCTGCTGGTCGACGACGAACCCTCCTTCCTGCGCAGCCTGAGCATCGCCCTGGAGCGCAGCGGCGGCATCAACCACATTCACCGCTGCCAGGACAGCCGCGAGGTCATGGACATCCTGGCGCGGGAGAACATCGGCCTGGTGACCCTGGACCTGACCATGCCCCACCTGTCGGGCGAGGAGCTGCTGGCGCGCATCGTCGAGGAGTATCCCGACATCGGCGTGATCGTCATCAGCGGCCTCAATCAGGTGGAAACCGCGGTCAACTGCATCAAGCTCGGGGCCTTCGACTACTTCGTCAAGACCGACGAGGAGAGCCGGCTCATCGAAGGCATCCGCCGCGCCATTCGCCTGCAGGAGCTGAGCCAGGAGAACCAGGCGCTGCGTCGGCGCGTGCTCTGCGACACCCTGGAGCGGCCCGAGGCCTTCGCCCATATCGTCACCGCCGACAAGGCGATGCGCGCGGTCTTCCAGTATCTGGAATCGGTGGCGCTGACCCGTCAGCCCATCCTGATCACCGGCGAGAGCGGCGTGGGCAAGGAGCTGATCGCCCGGGCCGCCCATGCCCTGAGCGGCTGCAGCGGGCCGCTGGTGTGCGTCAACGTGGCCGGCCTCGACGACAACGTCTTCGCCGACACGCTGTTCGGTCACCAGCGTGGGGCCTTCACCGGCGCCGACCAGCCGCGGGCCGGCATGATCGAGCAGGCCGCGGGCGGCACCCTGCTGCTCGACGAGATCGGCGATCTCAGCCCGGCCTCCCAGGTGAAGCTGCTGCGCCTGCTCCAGGAGGGCGAGTACTACCCGCTGGGCAGCGACCGGCCCAAGCGGCTGCAGGCCCGGGTGCTGGTGGCGACCCACCACGACCTGGCCGAGAAGCAGCGCACGGGCGCCTTCCGCAAGGACCTCTACTATCGCCTGCGCACGCATCAGATACACATTCCGCCGCTGCGCCAGCGCAAGCAGGACATTCCTCTGCTGCTGGACCACTTCCTGACCGAAGCGGCCGAGGAGCTCGGCAAGCGCAAGCCAAGCCATCCCCCCGAGCTGGAGATCCTGCTCGGCGAGTACGCCTTTCCCGGCAACGTGCGCGAGCTGCGCGCCATGGTCTATGACGCCATGAGCCTGCACCGCAGCCACACGCTCTCCATGGAGTCGTTCAAGCGTGCCATCGGCCAGCCGGGAGCGGTGGTTCCCACACACCAGCCCAGCCCAGGGCCCGTGTTCGCTGCCGACGAGCCGCTGCCCACCCTGGAAGCGGTCGCCGAGGCGCTGGTGGAGGAGGCGCTGCGCCGCGCCGAAGGCAATCAGTCGATCGCCTCGCGCTGGCTGGGCATCTCGCAGCCCGCCTTGAGCAAGCGGCTGAAGAAGCGCCGCACGGAAGGGTCATAACCTGGGTTATAACGATAACTTGAGTTATAGCTCTTTTTTGTCCTTCCAGTTCAATCAGTTAGCTTTATCTCTTAACCCCTCTAGAACCTGGGTTATAGCGCTGACGATGGCGCAAAGCCTCACCCTCTTGAATTTTTTCTCTCTGAATCAATAGGTTGCAGGAAAGCAGCGGAATGGCATGGAACTTGCGATGACAACCGGCCCGCTTACGGTGGGCCCAGTCGCAAAAACATCAGCAAGAGGTTCCAGTTCCATGCCAAGAATAACGATACCCACCGCCACTCCCCGGTCCGTGCTGCCCCACGTCGCGCCCGAGCGGAGGAACGCCTGATGCTCGATCTGATCAACGACCTGCTGTGGGGCAAGGTGCTCATCGCCCTGCTGATCGCCGTCGGCGTCGGCTTCACCCTGAGCTCGCGCTTCGTCCAGTTTCGCTATTTCGCCCGCATGTTCCGCATCCTCGGCGCCAGCCAGGCGTTCAAGCGTGACAAGCACGGCCACCTGAGCTCCTTCCAGGCGCTGCTGCTCTCCATTGCCGGTCGCGTCGGCGGCGGCAACATCGCCGGCGTGGCAGTGGCCATCACCCTCGGCGGCCCCGGGGCGATCTTCTGGATGTGGCTGGTCGGCCTGATGGGCATGGCCACCAGCTTCCTCGAGTGCACCCTGGCCCAGGCCTACAAGACGGCCCAGCCGGACGGCACCTACCGCGGCGGACCGGCCTACTACATTGCCCGCGGCCTCGGTAGCCGCTGGAAGTGGCTGGCCGCGCTCTACTCGGTGCTGCTGCTGGTCACCTTCGGTTTCGGCTTCACCGCGCTGCAGTCCTATGCCGTGGCCACCTCCTTCGACGACGCCTTCGGCATTCCGGTGCTCTATACCGGGATCGGCATGGCCGCGGTGGTCGGCCTGATCATCTTCGGCGGCATCAAGCGCATCGCCCGGGTGACCGAGGTGCTGGTGCCGGTCATGGCGGTGGGCTACCTGCTGATTGCCTTCGTGGTACTGGGCATGAACCTGCCGCGCATCCCCGAGGTCTTCCTGCTGATCGTCAACAGCGCCTTCGGCCTGGAGCCGGCGGTGGGTGGCGGTATCGGCGCCGCCATCATGATGGGGGTCAAGCGCGGCCTGTTCTCCAACGAGGCGGGCCTGGGCAGCGCGCCCAACGTCGCCGCGGTGGCCTATGTGCCGCACCCGGCCAACCAGGGGGTCGTGCAGGCCTTCTCGGTGTTCATCGACACCCTGATCATCTGCTCGGCCACCGCCTTCATCATCCTGCTCAGCGGCGCCTACGACCCGGCCAGCGGTGCCGATATCGGCGGCGTGGCGCTGACCCAGGTCTCGCTGGCCGACCACGTGGGCGAATGGGGCCGCAGCTTCGTCAGCGTGGCGCTGCTGCTGTTCGGCTTCAGCACCATTCTCTACAACTACTACCTGGGCGAGAACAGCCTCAACTACTTCAGCGATGGCAACGTCACGCTGTTCAACCTGTTCCGCATCGCGATCGTCGCGCTTTGCGCCTGGGGTGCGCTGACCGACCTGGGCACGGTGTTCGCCTTCGCCGACGTGACCATGGGCTTCCTGGCGCTGGCCAACCTCATCGCCCTGCTCATGCTGTTCAAGCCTGGGCTGCGCCTGATGCGCGACTTCGACGAGCAGATCCGCGCCGGCATCCGCCACCCGGTGTTCGATGCCCAGAAGTTCGCCGACCTCGACATCGATCCCGCCGCCTGGGAGATCGAGCCCGAGGACATCGAGCGCCTCAAGCGTTACGGCGCAGCGGCACCGACCGCCGGCCAGCCGGCGAAGTAGCGGTGCGATACCCTCTGTCACGGCCTGCGGCCGGCCCCGATGCTTCGGGGCCGGCCGTTGGGGCCCAGAGCATGCGAACCCTGCCGGAAAGGGAAGACATGCAGGCCTGGCTGGAGAGCATCCATGCCCGGGCCCGCTCCCGGCTCGGCAGCGGCCGGGTCGCCAGCTACATCCCGGCGCTGGCCGAACAGGACCCGGAACGGCTCGGCATCGCCGTGTGCACCAACGACGGAACGCTGTATGCCGCCGGGGACGCCGAGACGCCCTTCTCGATCCAGAGCATCGCCAAGGTGCTGCTGCTCACCCTTGCCCTGCGTACCCACGGCGAAGCGCTGTGGCAGCGGGTGGGCCTGAATCCGTCGGGCATGCCCTTCAACTCCCTGGCCCAGCTCGAGGCCGAACGGGGCAAGCCGCGCAACCCCTTCATCAATGCCGGCGCCATCGTGGTCACGGATCGCCTGGTCAGCGCCTTTGCCACCCCGGACAAGCACCTGCAGGACGTGGCCCGGCGGCTGGCGGGCAACGCCAGGATCCTGATCGACGACGAGGTGCTGGACTCCGAGTGGCAGCACCGTTCGCGCAACGCCGCCATGGCCTATCTGATGAAGGCCTTCGGCAACCTGGACAACGACGTCGACGAGGTGTTGCGCACCTACTTCTCCTGCTGTGCGCTGGCCATGAGCTGCACCGACCTGGCCGTGGCCATGAACTTCCTGGCGGCCGACGGCGAGGCCCGCGCCATGGGCGAGCGCTTCGTCTCGCCGGGGCTGACACGTCGCATCAATGCGATCATGGCGACCTGCGGCATGTACGACGCGGCGGGGGATTTCGCCTATCGCGTCGGGCTGCCGGCGAAGAGCGGCGTGGGCGGCGGCATCGTCGCCGTGGTGCCGGGACGGATGACGGTCTGCGCCTGGTCGCCGGCCCTCGACGACAACGGCAATTCCGTGGCCGCCCAGTACGCCCTGGAACTGTTCGCCGAGGAGCTCGATCCGGCTGGGATCAGCGTGCCCCGGGGATGATCTCGAGCTGATAGCCGGCGGCGAGCTGATAGTTTTTCTCCTGCTCGAGGGCGCCCAACAGCAGGGCGCTGCCGGTCAAGCCGCCGGGCAATGTCACGAGGAGAACATCGCCCTCGACGCCCAGGGTAACGTCATCGGGCGGCGTTTCAGGTCGGGAGTGGTTGAGTATTGCCGCCAGACGCAGCAGTCGCGCCAGACGCGCATAGCGCTGGCGTACCGTTGCCGGAAACTCCTTGAGTTCCTTGATGGGGAACTTGCGCCGGTGAGCCCGCACCAGGAAGGCAAGGCCGCGCTGATCCGTGCGCGAGAAGCCCGGCAGGTCGGAATGCTCGAGCAGGTAGGCGCCATGCCGATGGAACTGGCTATGCGAAACGGCCAGTCCTATCTCGTGCAACCTGGCTGCCCAAGCCAACAATTGGCGCTGTTCGTCGCCGAGCTGCCAGGCCTCGGCCACCTGGTCGAAGGCTGCCATGGCACTTGCGACCACGTTGGCAGCCTGGCGCCTGTCGGTGGCATAACGCAGATCGAGACCATCGAGCGTCTTTAGTCGCGAATCCTCCGGGGTGTTACGGCCGATCAGGTCGTAGAGTATGCCCTCGCGCAACGCGCCGTCCGAATAGCGCAGAAACGGCAGGTCGAAGGCTTCGAAAACCGCGCACAGCACCGCCACGCCCGCCGGAAACACTCTGGCGCGATCGGGCTTGAGCCCAACCAGGGCGAGCTGGTCGACATGGCCACAATCGATCAACTGCTGGCGCAACCGAAACAGCGCATCGCGACGAATGATGCCCTCGACGCTCGCCCCCTCGGCGGAGACGATGGCCGCCACGTTGCGGATAGTGCCGCTGGTGCCCACCGGATCCGACCAGCCCAGCTGCAGGAATGGCTGGCGGATACTCTCCACTTCGTACAGCGCTGCGATTTCGGCCTGGCGGAAGCGACTCTCGTCGATTGTGCCCTCGGCAAAGAAACGTCGGGTGTAAGAGACACAACCCATCTCCAGGCTCTCCAGGGCCTGAGGTTCGAACCGCTCACCGATGATGAACTCTGTCGAGCCGCCCCCGATGTCGAGGATGAAGCGGCGGCCATGCACGTCGGCCAGCGAATGCGCCACACCCAGATAGATCAGGCGGGCCTCTTCGCGGCCGGAAACGATCTCCACCTCATGGCCAAGCAGGGCTTCGGCATGGGCAATCAGCTCCTGGCCGTTGCTGGCCATGCGCAGCGTTTGGGTACCGACGATACGCAGGTGCCTGGGGTCGATGTCGGCGACGAACGGCGCAAACCGGGCCAGGCACTCCATGGCGCGCTGCATGGCCTCGTCGCTCAGCCTGAGGTCATCGTCGAGCCCGGCAGCCAGTTGCACCTTCTCGCCGTACTTGGCGGTCACCTGGAAACGTTCGTGCTGATAGTTGGCGACCAACAAGTGGAAGCTGTTGGAGCCCAGATCTATCGCCGCCAGGCGGCGAGGCTCGTCATGAGTCGATGGGGTCATCGGTGGCGAGTTCTTCCTTCAGAGGCCTGCCGAAGCAGACAAGAGCAAAGGGGGTGGCTACGGCCTCAGCCGGAACGGACAACGCCGCTCAGGCCTTCGCTGCATAAGCGTAGAGCAGCGTCTCCTGGGCGCTGATGGCCGGAACGCCCTCTTCGGGCACCTGTTTCACGTAGCGACCGTCAGCGGTCAGTACCCAGGCCTGGCAGTTGTCCACCAGGTAGGTCTCCAGGTCCTTGCGTACCTGCTGTGCCAGCTTCTTGTCGAGGATGGGGAAGCAGGTTTCCACGCGCTGGAACATGTTGCGTTCCATGAAGTCGGCACTCGAAGCCCACACCTCCGGCTTGCCATCGTTGTGGAAGGTGAAGACACGGGTATGCTCGAGGAATCGCCCAACGATCGAGCGTACCTGGATATTCTCTGACACCCCCGCCACACCGGGGCGCAGGCAGCACATGCCACGCACGATCAAGTCGCAGCGCACCCCGGCCTGCGAGGCGCGGTAGAGCGCCCGGATGAGCTGGGGCTCGGTCAGCGAATTGCACTTGATGATCAGGTGCGCCTTCCTGCCTTTCTCGGCGTGCCTGGCCTCGCGCTCGATCATCTTCACCAGCCGGTCATGAAGCACGAATGGCGCATGCAGCAGGGTTTCGATCACCCTGGGCTTGCCCATTCCCGACAGCTGCTGGAAGACCAGATGCACGTCCTCGCACAGCCGCTCATTGGCGGTCAGCAGGCTGTAATCGGTGTAGAGCTTGGCCGTGCGCGAGTGATAGTTGCCGGTGCCCAAGTGGGCGTAGTAACGCAGCCCACCCTTCTCGCGGCGCACGATATGCAGCATCTTGGCGTGGGTCTTGTAGGCCATCACGCCATAAATCACGATGGCACCCGCTTCCTGAAGGCGGGCCGCGAGAAGCAGATTGTCCGCCTCGTCGAAGCGCGCGCGCAGCTCGATCACCACCGTGACCTCCTTGCCGTTGCGAGCGGCCTCGACCAGCGCACTGACGATGGCCGAATCGGCACCGGTACGATACAGCGTCTGCTTGATGGCCAGCACGCCAGGATCGTTGGCCGCCTCGGCCAGCAGGCTCTCGATGGGCGTGAACGATTGAAACGGGTGGTGGAGCAGAATGTCGCCCTGAGCGATCAGGCTGAACAGGCTTTCCTTGCGATTGTTGAGCACCTTGGGCAGCCCGGGAATGAAGGGCTTGTAGAGCAGATCGTGACGCTCGAAATCCCCCAGCAGAGTCATCAACCGACTCAAGTTGACCGGGCCATCCACCAGATAGAGGTCGCGGGGCGCGAGGTTGAACTGGTTGAGCAGAAAGTCGGTGAGATGGGCCGGGCAGTCGTTGACCACCTCCAGGCGCACGCCGTCGCCATAGCGTCGCGCCAGCAGTTCACCCTTGAGGGCCGAGGCGAGATCGGAGATCTCCTCCGTATCCACCGAGAAGTCGGCGTTGCGGGTCAGGCGGAACTGATAGCAGCCGATGATCTTCATGCCGGGGAACAGCTCCTCGGCATGGGCATGGACCATGGAGGAAAGAAAGACGAACTCATCGCAGCCCGGACGACTCAGGTGCGCGGGCAAGCGGATCAGGCGCGGCAACGGTCGCGGGGCGGGCAGGATCGCCAGCCCGCCCTCGCGACCGAATGCATCCTGGCCCTCCAGCTCGACGATGAAATTCAGGCTCTTGTTGACCAGGCGAGGAAAAGGGTGGGAGGGGTCGAGCCCGATCGGACTGATCACCGGCATGATCTCTTCGTCGAAATATTCCCTGACCCACTCCCGCTGGGATGCAGTCCAGCTCTCGCGGCGCAGGAAGAAGATGTTCTGCCGGGCGAGTTCGGGAATCAGCGTCTCGTTGAGAATGCGGTACTGTCGTTCCACCTGCTCATGCACTATGCGAGAAATCTCGTCGAGCAGCTCCGTGGGTCGCATGCCGTCGCTCCCCACCTCGTCGGGATGCAGGGCAATATGCCGCTTGATGCCCGCCACGCGAATCTCGAAAAACTCATCCAGATTGGACGAGAAGATGAGCAGGAACATCAACCGATTGACCAGCGGATGCGACATGTCCAGCGCCTGCTCGAGCACGCGGATATGAAACTGCAGGGTCGACAGCTCGCGATTGAAGTAGAGGCTGGGAGACTTCAGGTCGAGTTCGGATGTGACAGAGGTCGGCTTGGCCCGCACCCCGGTACGGGTGTGATTGATCCGCAGCGGCGTTTCGTCAGGTGTTTCGGTGGCAGGCGCCAAAGGCTCGGGAAGCGCTGCCGCTATCACCTCCTGACTTCGCTGCGCCTCTATCTCCACCATGGTGCTCTGCTCTTCCGGCATGGCCTCTACCCCGCTGCAGCATGACCCCACCTCTCGGCGACATGACGCGCCGTGAGCCTAAGTGACGTTGCGACATACCATACGCAGCCTTTGTGACAAGCTGATGTCCACCGGGCCGGAAGAGCGGTGTCGAGAGGCATCTTGGCGTAGTCTCGCCGATGAAGACGGTCTGCCCCTGCAGCGCACCTGGAATTCATGAGATACTTCGCCTTTTCCTGCAGTCGCTCCATCACTCGTCGCCACATCAGGGACGCACGCTCATGTCTCAAGGTACGCTTTTCATCGTTTCCGCCCCCTCCGGGGCCGGCAAGACCACACTGGTACGCGAGCTGATCGAGAGCCTCGACGGCATCCAGGTCTCGGTGTCGCATACCACCCGGGGCCAGCGCCGTGGCGAGGTTGACGGCGTCAACTACCACTTCGTGACGGTGGACGAGTTCGAGGCGATGATCGCGCGGGGCGAGTTCTTCGAGTACGCCCAGGTGTTCGACAACTTCTACGGCACCTCGCGGCCGGCGGTGGAAGCCCTGCTCGAGGCCGGTCAGGACGTGATCCTCGAGATCGACTGGCAGGGCGCCCGCCAGGTCCGCGAACAGATGCCCGATGCGGTATCGGTCTTCATCCTGCCGCCTTCCCGCGACGAGCTGGAGCGGCGCCTGGCCAACCGCGGCACCGACGAGCACGCCACCATCGCCCGCCGCATGCGCGATGCGGTCAGCGAGATGTCGCACTACGACGAATACGACTACCTGGTGATCAACGACGACTTCACCACCGCCCTGCGCGAGCTGCAGTCGCTGGTGATCAGCCGGCGCCTGAGCCTGGCACGGGTGAAGGAGAGTCACGGCCCGCTGCTGGATGCGCTGTTGTCCTAGCGACAGCCGCCTGTCCTATCCGCGGAGCGTCTGTCCTGGCCCGCAGACGCTTGTCAGGGTAGCCGAACGTCGAGTAATCTAGTCTGTCCTGTTCCATTTCGGTCCTTCGGCCGCTGCCGTGGGCCCACCACAGTTTCCGGGAAGTACCCTAATATGGCGCGTGTCACCGTCGAAGATTGTCTGGAAAACGTCGAAAACCGCTTCAAGCTGGTGATGATCTCCACCCAGCGCGCTCGCCAGCTGTCGCGCGGCTCGCGCGATGCCCAGCTGCCCTGGGAGAACGACAAGCCCACCGTGATGGCGCTGCGCGAGATCGCCGCCGGGCTCGTCGACCATACCGTGCTGGACGAGCCGATCGAGGCGCCGGTGAGGATTCGCCGCGAGGGCGAGCCGGGTATCGCTCTCGAGGAGTAAGGCTGTCACTCAAGGCGCGCTAATGTTCACCATCGACGACCTGGCCGACAGACTCGGCGGCTATCTTCCTCCCGACGAGATCCAGCAGGTCAAGCGCGCCTTCTACTATGCCGAGCAGGCCCACGACGGCCAGCGTCGGCGCTCCGGCGAACCCTACGTCACTCATCCGCTGGCGGTGGCCAACATCCTCGCCAACATGCACATGGACCATCAGAGCCTGATGTCGGCCATGCTGCACGACGTGATCGAGGACACCGGGGTTTCCAAGGAGGCTCTCGCCGAGCAGTTCGGCAAGCCGGTGGCGGAGCTGGTCGACGGCGTCTCGAAGCTGACCCAGATCACCTTCGAGGACAAGGCCGTCGCCCAGGCCGAGAACTTCCAGAAGATGGTGCTGGCGATGTCCAAGGACATCCGCGTCATCATCGTCAAGCTCGCCGACCGCCTGCACAACATGCGCACCCTGGGTGCCCTGCGCCCGGAGAAGAAGCGCCGCATCGCCCGCGAGACGCTGGAGATCTACGCCCGCATCGCCAGCCGCCTGGGCATCAACACCATCCGCGTGGAGCTCGAGGACCTCTCGTTCCAGGCGCTGCACCCGATGCGCGCCGAGCGCATCAAGCGCGCCGTCTCCAGCGCCCGCGGCCATCGCCGTTCGGCGATCCGCCAGATCCAGAGCACGCTGCAGAAGAGCCTCGACGACGAAGGGCTGGCCGGCACCGTGGTGGGCCGCCAGAAGCACCTGCTGTCGATCTACAAGAAGATGCGCGACCAGCGCAAGCCGTTCGCCGAGATCATGGACGTGTTCGGCTTTCGCATCATCACCGAGGACGTCGACAGCTGCTACCGGATCCTCGGCGTGGTGCACAACCTCTACAAGCCGGTGCCGGGGCGCTTCAAGGATTACATCGCCATCCCCAAGGCCAATGGCTACCAGAGCCTGCACACCACCCTGTTCGGCAGCGGCGGCATGCCCATCGAGGTGCAGATCCGCACCCGCGAGATGGAGGCCATGGCCAACAACGGCATTGCCGCCCACTGGCTCTACAAGGCCGGCCAGACCGACCACCCCATCGCCGAGGGCAGCCACGCCCGGGCCCGGGAGTGGGTCAAGGGGCTGCTCGAGATGCAGCGCCACGCCGGCGACTCGCTGGAATTCATCGAACACGTCAAGAACGACCTGTTCCCCGACGATATCTACGTGTTCACGCCCCGCGGCGACATCATGGAGCTGCCCCAGGGCGCCACGGTGATCGACTTCGCCTACGCCGTGCACACCGATATCGGCAACAGCTGCATCGCCTGCCGTATCGACCGCCACCTGGCGCCGCTCTCGACCCGCCTGGAGAGCGGTCAGACGCTGGAGATCATCACCGCCCCGGGGGCGCGTCCCAACCTGGCCTGGCTCAACTTCGTGGTCACCGCCAAGGCGCGCTCGGCGATCCGTCACGCCCTCAAGCATCAGCAGCAGACCGAGGCGGTTCAGCTCGGCCGACGGCTGCTCAACAAGGCCCTGGCGGATTTCGAGACCAGCCTGGAGGAGCTGCCGGAGAGCGTACTGCCGGAGCTGCTGACGGAGCTGTCGCTCAAGGACGAGGAGAGCCTGCTGGAGTCGATCGGTCTCGGCACGCGGGTGGCCCACGTGGTGGCCCGGCGCCTGGTCGATCTGCTGCGCGGCGACATGGCCGAGGCCGGCGAGCGCGGGTTGGCCGCCCAGGGCCCCATCGTCATCAGCGGCGGCGAGGGCATGGTGATCAAGTTCGCCCGCTGCTGCCACCCGCTGCCCGGCGACCCGGTGGTGGGCCATCTGTCGGTGGGCAAGGGCATCGTGGTGCACCGCACCGAGTGCCGCAATCTCGACGAATTGAAGAGCGACCCGGACAAGCTGTTCGCCCTGGAGTGGTCCGAGGAGATCAGCGAGGACTTCCCGGTGGCCCTGCGCATCGAGATCGAGAGCCGCCGCGGGCTGGTGGCCGAGCTCGCCAGCCTGGTCACCGACGCCGACGCCAACATCGAGCGCATCGGCATCGAGGAGCGCGACGCCCGGCTCTCCATCGTGCACCTGACCCTGGCAGTACGCGACCGCGTGCACCTGGCCCGCATCATCAAACGCATTCGCAACCTGTCCCACGTCGGCAAGATCACCCGCGTCGGCAATTGAACCCGTTTCGGCCCGTTCGCCGCCGGCGCGGCGAACGGGCTTTTCATTGACCCTTGCCATGCAGTACATGGACACCAAGAGGAGCGCATCATGAGCAACAAGGCCGTGATCAATACCGATAAGGCCCCCGCCGCCATCGGCCCCTACTCCCAGGCCATCAAGGCCGGCAACACCGTCTATCTGTCCGGTCAGATTCCCCTCGACCCCGCCACCATGGAGCTCGTCTCCGACGACTTCGAAGCCCAGGCCCGCCAGGTCTTCATCAACCTCAAGGCCGTGTGCGAAGAGGCCGCCGGCTCGCTGGGCGAGATCGTCAAGCTCAACCTCTACCTGGTCGACCTGGGCAATTTCGCGGTGGTCAACAAGGTGATGGAGGAGTTCTTCGACAAGCCCTACCCCGCCCGCGCCGCGGTGGGCGTCAAGGCACTGCCCAAGGGGGCGCAGTTCGAAGCGGAAGCCGTGATGGTGATTGGTGATTAAAGAGCCGTGCGGCTCTTCCTGGCACTGAATCCGCCGCCCGAGCTGTGCGAGCGGCTCGGTGCGCTGGCGGATATCGCCCATGCCCGCTGCGGCGGAAGGCGCATGCCCGACCCTAGCCTGCACCTGACGCTGGCCTTTCTCGGCGAGGTGCAGGAGGCCAAGGCCGCCGAGCTCGTCGAGTGGGTCCAGGGCCTGGCCATCGAACCCGGCGAGTGGCGCCTCGACGGCTGGGGCTGCTTCCGGCGCCCCGGCATCGTCTGGGTAGGCGGCCGGCGAACCGACCACGGCCTGGCACGGCTGCAGGGCCGGCTGTGGGACACGCTCGAAGCACGCGGGTTCGGTATTCGCCCCGGCGGCTTCACGCCTCACGTCACCCTGCTGCGCCGCGCCGCCTCGCTCGATCTGAACGGGCTTCCCGCCGTCGATCTGACATGGTCTTATGAACGGGTGGCGCTGCTTCACTCGGTCGTCGATCAGCGGGGCGCGCACTATCGCTCTCTGGCCGCAACTCAGCATTGATGCTGCAAGGATGAAGAGGCGCCGGACAAGCCAACACCAGATTGGCACACAAGAAAAAGGGGAACACTGTGAAGCGCAGGAAGAACCTCGCCGCCGGGCTGCTGGCCGGCCTGGCACTGCTCGGCAGCCCTGCCGGGCTGGCAGACCTCTACCTCGACGCCGGCATGACCAGCGAATCGGCCGCCGCCGTCCGTATCGAGCTCGATACGCGTCCCGAACTCGAATTCCTGCCGTCAGCGCTCAGTCTGCGTCTGGCCACCGGTCTGCTGCTGCTGCAGGGCCGCGAGGGCAATCACAACGCGGCCTGGCTGGCCACCCCGGCGCTGCGCTGGACCTTCGGTGAGCAGCGCGGTGTGTTCGTCGAAGGCGGCATCGGCATGGCGCTGTTCCTCGAATCGCGCCACGAGTCGCGCGAGCTCGGCAGCGCCTTCCAGTTCCAGGATCGCCTGGCGCTGGGCGGACCACTGGGGCCCGGCGAGGTCGCACTGAGCCTGACCCATTACTCGAACGGCGGTATCCGCTCGCCCAATCAGGGCTTCGAGGTGCTGGCCATGGGCTATCGCCTGCCGCTCTAGCTCAGATTCAGCCCAGGTCGAGCTCAGATCCAGCCCAGCTCGATACCGCGCAGCACCGCCCGCACCCGGTCGCGCACGCCCATCTTGGAGAGGATGCTGGAGACCTGATTCTTCACCGTGCCCTCTGCCGTGCCCAGGGCGAGTGCCACCTCGCGATTGTTGAGACCGCTGGCCAGCAGACGCAGGATTTCCGTTTCCCGCGAGGTCAGCCGGCACGGCGGATCGAGGCATTCGAATTCAGGGCTCAGACTGCGCAACCCGCGCAGGACGCGCTCGGTGACCGACGGCCGGATGGCCGAGCCACCCGCGGCGACATGGCGAATGTCCTCGGCCAGACGCTCCAGCGAAATGTCCTTGAGTAGAAAGCCGCGGGCACCGGCGCGCATGCCGGCCAGTAGCGCCTCGTCATCGTCGAAGGTGGTCAGCAGAATGGTCGGCGGGAAGTACTCCGCCTCGTTCAGACGAGCCAGCACCTCGATGCCGCTCATGCCGGGCATGCGCACGTCCAGCAGCATCACGTCGGGAGTTTTGGCGGCGACGAGCTCCAGTGCCTCTTCGCCACCCGCCGCCTCGCCGACCATTTCGATGTCGGGCGTTAGCCCCAGCAGCCCGGCGATGCCGCTGCGCACCAGATGCTGGTCGTCGACCAGCAGCACTCGAATCATGATCTCCCCCCTTCCATAGGCAGCCATAGCCCAACCTGACAGCCGGCGCCGGGTCGCGATTCCAGCGCCAGACTGCCACCCACCTCTGCGGCCCTTTCGCGCATTCCCGTCAGTCCGTTGCCCGGCACGATCCTGGCCGCACCGCGGCCGTCGTCGACGATGCCGACATGTATGCCGCCGGCCTTGCATGCCACACTGATCTCGACCCTGCCCGCGTCGGCATGGCGCAGGGCGTTGGAGAGCGCCTCCTGCACCGTACGGAAAATCACATGGGCCAGGGCCGGGTCGCACACCCGGCAGCGCGGGTCGTAGCGCAGCTCGACGTGGGGCTCGGGTATGCCCGAGCAGAGCGTCTTCAGGCTGCCGAACAGATCGATCGGGACGACGAGGCGCTCGCGCTCGACCGTGCTCCTGACCTCCTGGTAGAGCGCCTTGGCGATCTCACGCGCAGTGTGCAGCGATGCCGCCTTGTCCTCCGGCTGCCGCGAGGCCAGGTCCAGATGCAGATTCAGCGCCGCCAGATGGTGGCCGAGGCCGTCGTGAAGGTCGCGCGAGATGCGCAGCCGCTCGCTGGCGCGTGCACTGTCCGCCAGCAGCTGGCGCGTGGCCGTGAGCTCGGCATGGGCCTTAGCCAGCCGGTAGCGCTGGCGCCGCTCGGCCATGGCGATACAACCCAGACAGAAGGCGAACAGCTGCCACACGAAGAACATCAGGATGGCCAGCCCCAGCAGGCTCGCCAGGCTGATGGCCGGCAGCTCGATACCCGCGGCCTCGGCCGCCGCCGTGGCCGCCTCCATCGGATCCGCCGCCAGCAGAATCGCGCCCCACAGCAGCGCCTTGAGCAGTGCCTGGGTAAGCAGCCAGGCGAACGCCAAGGGCAAGGGGTAGAGAAAGGGAAGCTGGGCGGCCACGATCAGCAGCAGCTCTTCGTTGATCACCAGACCTATCGCTATCTGGACCACCAGCAGCCAGCGCGTACGGGGCTGGCGGTAGGCAGTCGGCGCCGTCGCCAGGCAGAACGCCACGGCGAAGACGACGAAGCCGATCATCACCAGCGTCTCGCTGAACAGCAGCCCCGCCACGGTATCGCCCAGCCACTGCCGCACCAGGGTCTCGCCGTTCAACACGAGGGTCAGCTCGTCTTCCGCAGCCAGCTCCTCGTGGACCCGGTGCATGGCATAGATCACCGCACAGGCGATCAGCCCGACGCCGCGAAACAGCAGGGTGGTGGGGCCGAACGATCCCGCCAGGGCATGCCAGCCGCCTCGCGCCCTGTCTCCCATATCCGATACCCATGATCCGGCCGCCATTTCCCCGCCCTCGAACCATGCCTGTGGAGAGGGTCACGCTCCCGGCGCGACCCGATATCGCGGCAGCATATCAGGCGTTTCGGTCGACGGCGTATGCGCTTTGTCACATGGGGCGATAGCGACGGGCGGGACATGCCGGTGGGCCGGGCCAGGCGTAACGTGACGGCTCGTCGGGCCGGCCAGGTGGCCGGCCCACTACCGAGGAGACACCCATGAACAAACGCGTGATCGCCGCGACCTGCCTGGCCGCTCTCTGCTCCAGCGTGGCCTTCGCCGATGACAATGCCGCCGGGTCGGGCGCCTTCGTCTACAGCAAGCTCGGCACCTTCGGCCTGGGAGCCGGCGTCGGCTATGCCATCGACCGTCAGCTGGCAGTGCGTCTAGGCATCAACGGCGAATCGGAGTTCAAGGACGACCGCACCTTGGAAGGGGTCGAATACGAGCTCAAGCGCAAGCAGCGCAACGCCGTCGAAGCGCTGGTCGACTGGTATCCGCTGGCTGGCAGCGGCTTTCGGGTGAGCGGTGGATTGCTGTTCGCCAACCCCGAGACCCGCCTGGAGGGCAAGCGCGACAACCGGGGCGGCTATACCATCAATGGCACGCGCTACAGCGCAGCGGAAGTCGGCGATCTGACGGGCAAGGTGGAGCACAACCGCGTCGCGCCCTACCTCGGCCTGGGCTGGGAGTCGTCGCCGGCCTGGCAGCCTGGCTGGCGCTTCATCAGCGACCTGGGCGTCGCCTACTACGGCAGCCGGAGCCCCTCTCTGGAAGCATCGCGAGGCAGCGGCAACAGCGACCTACGAGCGGACCTGCGCGCCGAACGTGAGCGCCTTTCGCTGAAACGGCAGGACGAGTTCGGTCTTGGCATGTCGATCGGTGTCGCCTACACCTTTTGACGTCTCACCTTTTGAGGCCCCCATCTTTTGAAATTCAGGCGCTTCGTCTGACACCAACGCGGGCAAGGAGCCCGCGTTGGCGTACCGCGATGGCGGGCAGACTCAGACCGGCTCGGGCAGGAAGCCGCCCTCCTTCATGACCTGAGCGTAACCTTCCCGATAGCTGGGATAGCGGAACACGTAGCCGGTCTCGCGCAGGCGGGTGTTGTCGCAGCGTTTGCTGGAGCGCTTGCGCAGCGGCGCCTGGATCACCTCGGTGGGCTCCACCTTGAGCTGACCGGCCAGCCACGCCATGACATCGTGCAGCGGCTCCGGCGCACAGTCGCTGGCCAAATAGAGTTCCTCCAGCGACTCGCCTTGCGCGTCCAGGCCGATCAGGTGGGCCAGTACGCCTGCGCAGTCGTCGCGATGGATGCGGTTGGAGTACATGGGCGGCGTTGCCGGCGCAATGCGGCCCTCCAGCACCTGCCGGATCAGGCGATCGCGGCCCGGCCCATAGATACCCGAGAAGCGCACCGTGGTACCCGCCAAGGGGCTCGCCCGCAGGGCCTGCTCGGCCTCGCGCATCAGCGCACCGGCAAAGCCCGCCGATTCGGCCTGGGTTTCCTCGTCGACCAGCTCACCCTCCTTCTGGCCGTAGACGCTGGTGGACGAAACGAAGAGCAGGCGCTTGGGAGCCGTGTCACGCCCTTCATAGACCTGCAGCACGGCCTTGAGACCATCGAGATAGGCGGCCCGGTAGGCAGCCTCGTCGAAGCGATCGGCGCTGAGGATATAGACCACGTAGTCGGCGTCGGGCAGCGCGGCCAGAGCCTCTTCGTCGTTCAGGTCGAGCGGTAGCGGTTCGATACCGCTACCCTCCAGCGGTGCGACGCTGCGCCGGGCTCCGATCACGCGATGCCCTGCCGCCAGCAGTTCCCTGCCCAGCACCATTCCGATGTCGCCACAGCCTAGAATCAGTGTGGTTTTCTTCACCTTTCTCTCGCCCCCTGATAAAAAGTCCCTATTGAAAGTCATCTATCGTCCGAGAGGATGCCCAAAGGGCACCAGACATGACTCTAACAGAACTTCGCTACATCGTAACCTTGGCGCAGGAGCGCCACTTCGGCAGAGCGGCCGAGCGCTGCTTCGTTTCCCAGCCCACCCTGTCGGTGGCGGTGAAGAAGCTCGAGGAAGAGCTCGGCGTGGCACTGTTCGAACGCTCCAAGTCCACCGTGCAGGTCACGCCGCTGGGCGAGAAGATCGTCGAGCAGGCCCAGCGCGTGCTGGAGCAGAGCAGCGTGATCAAGGAGCTGGCCAATGCCGGCAAGGATCAGCTGGCGAGCCCGCTGCGCATCGGTGCCATCTACACCATCGGCCCCTACCTGTTCCCGCACCTGGTACCGGCCCTGACCCGCAGCGCCCCGCAGATGCCGCTCTACATCGAGGAGGGCTTCACCGCCAGCCTGCGGCGCAAGCTGCGCAGCGGTGAGCTCGATGCGATCATCATCGCGCTGCCGTTCACCGAAACCGACGTGGTGACCAAGCCCCTCTACGAAGAGGAGTTCGAGGTACTGATTCCGGCCGATCACCCCTGGAGCCAGCGCGAGTTCATCGAGAAGGAGGACCTGCTCAAGGAGCGTCTGCTGCTGCTGGGCGAAGGTCACTGCTTCCGCGATCAGATTCTCGAGGCCTGCCCCGCCATCAGCCAGCAGCTCAACAGCCCCAGCAACACCCTGACCGCCGAAGGCGGCTCGCTGGAGACGATCCGTCACATGGTCGCCTCGAAGCTGGGCATCACCGTGCTGCCGCGCTCGGCCATCGGCACCGGCCACTACGAAAGCGGGCTGCTCACCAGCCGGCCGTTCAAGTCGCCGGCGCCATCGCGCACCGTGGCGATCGCCTGGCGCGCCAGCTTTCCGCGTCCCAAGGCCATCGACGCGGTGACCGACGCCATCCAGCTGTGTCACGAGGCGCTCCCCGAGCCCGCATGAGCGCCGACGTCAATGCGCTGGATGCGCCAGTCACCTCCCTGAAGGGCGTCGGGGAAGCGGTAGCGGTCAAGCTGGCCCGCCTGCGCATCGAGAGCGTGGCCGACCTGCTGTTTCATCTGCCGCTGCGCTATCAGGACCGTACCCGCATCACGCCGATCGGCACGCTGAGAGCAGGGCACGAAGCGGTGGTGGAGGGAGAGGTGTCGGCCAGCGATGTGGTGAAAGGCCGCCGCCGCAGCCTGCTGGTACGGCTGCGCGACGGCTCCGGCATCATCAGCCTGCGCTTCTTCCACTTCTCCCCGGCGCAGCAGCAGCAGTTCCGCCCCGGCACCCGAGTACGCTGCTTCGGCGAGGCGCGTGCCGGTGCCACCGGGCTCGAGATCTACCATCCCGAATACCGCCTGCTCAGCGCCGACGCGCCGCCGGTGGAAGACCACCTGACGCCGATCTACCCCACCACCGAAGGCCTCAATCAGGCGCGCCTGCGCTCACTGATCGAACAGGCGCTGGCGCGGCTGGACGAGGCCCCCGAGGCGCTGCCCGACTGGATCGGCGAAGAGCTGCGCACCCGCTTCGGCCTGCCCGAGCTGCACCACTGCCTGCAGACGCTGCATCAGCCTCCCCCCGACGCCGATCCGGAACGCCTCTCCAGCGGCAAGCACCCGGCCACGCGGCGCCTGGCCCTGGAGGAGCTGCTGGCCCATCGCCTGAGCCTGCAGCAGGTGCGTCTGAAGATTCAGGAGGACGGTGCCCCGGCGCTGCCCAGCGGGCGCAGCCTGCAGGCGCGCTTTCTGACTCATCTCCCCTTCTCGCTGACCGGCGCCCAGCGCCGTGTGCTCGACGAGATCGGGGCGGATCTGGCCCGCGAGGTGCCCATGCTGCGGCTGGTGCAGGGCGACGTCGGCTCGGGCAAGACGGTGGTGGCCGCCATGGCGGCACTGGCAGCGATTGCCGGCGACTGCCAGGCGGCCATGATGGCGCCCACCGAGATCCTGGCCGAGCAGCACTACCGCACGCTCAAGGCATGGTTCGCGCCGCTCGGCATCGAGGTGGCATGGCTGGCCGGCAAGCTCAAGGGCAAGACGCGGCTCGACACCAAGGCCGCCATCCTCGACGGCCGCGCGCAGATGGTGGTGGGCACTCACGCGCTGTTCCAGGGCGACGTGCACTTCAAGCGCCTGGGCCTGGCCATCGTCGACGAGCAGCACCGCTTCGGCGTGCACCAGCGCCTGGCGCTGCGCGAGAAGGGCGAGGCCGGCGGGCTGACACCGCATCAGCTGGTGATGACCGCCACGCCGATTCCGCGCACCCTGGCGATGAGCGCCTACGCCGACCTCGACGTCTCGATCATCGACGAACTGCCCCCCGGGCGCACGCCGGTAAAGACGGTGGTGGTGCCCGACGAACGCCGCCCCGAGGTGGTGGCGCGTATTCGTCACGCCTGCGCCGAGGGGCGCCAGGCCTATTGGGTCTGCACCTTGATCGAGGAGTCGGACGCGCTGCAGTGTCAGGCCGCCGAGGCGACCCGCGACGAACTCACCGAGGCGCTGCCGGAGCTGGCCATCGGCCTGGTCCACGGGCGCATGAAGCCGACCGAGAAGGCGGCGGTGATGGATGCTTTCAAGAGCGGCGAGCTCGATCTGCTGGTGGCCACCACGGTGATCGAAGTCGGCGTCGACGTGCCCAACGCCAGCCTGATGATCATCGAGAACCCGGAGCGCCTGGGGCTGTCGCAGCTGCACCAGCTGCGCGGACGGGTCGGCCGCGGCTCCAGCGAGAGCTTCTGCGTGCTGCTCTACCATGGGCCACTTTCGGCCCACTCGCGGGAACGCCTGGCGGTGATGCGCGAGACCACCGACGGCTTTCGCATCGCCGAGAAGGACCTGGAGCTGCGCGGCCCCGGCGAGGTGCTCGGCACCCGTCAAACGGGCCTCGCCCAGATGAAGATCGCCGACCTGGAGCGCGACGCCGACCTGCTCGAACGGGTCGCGCCGCTGGCCGAGGCCCTGCTGGCCCGCCATCCCGAGGCGAGCCGGCCGCTGATTCGGCGCTGGCTGGGCGAGGAGGCCGGACGATACGGCCAGGTGTGAGCTCAGCCGGCGGCGTTCAGGGCCTCACGCTCAGGGCGCTCGCGCATCGCCACCAGCCGCTCGGCGGCCTCGCTCAGGGGCGTCAGCTGACGTGCGACCAGCAGCAGCTGGCCATGCATGGGCCGGTACTCCTGCTCCCCCTCTTCCGGCGACGGCAGCACCTCCTGCTCCAGGCTCGTCAGCAGGGCTTCGCGCTCTGCCTCCAGCTCCGCCACCGGCTGGCGCCGCTCGAGCCGTTCGGCCAGCGCGGCGAGGTACCCGGCAATCCGTTCGCCGTTCGGCAGCAGCTGCGCGTCGGCCTCTTCGGCATCGAGCCGATGGCGATGGGCGCCCAGCGCCGAGAGGTAGCCCAGCAGCGTATGCGAGTGCACCAGGAAGCGGAAGCCGTCGTCGGCGTCGCGCCGCCGGTAGTGCTCCGGCTCCTGCAGCATGTTGGCCAGCATCGTCGACAGGGCCGCATCGGCATTGTGGGCGTTGCGCCGCGCCAGGCGGTAGGCCAGGTCGTCCTGCTTGCCGCTGGCGTACTGGTGCAGGATCTCCTCCAGGTAGCACCGGCTCGCCTGCAGCGCCGCGGCGGCCTGGCGATGCAGGCGCCGGCCCTGCCAGTCGGGCAGGATCAGGAACACCGCGGCCCCGGCGATCGTGGCGCCGATCAGCGTATCGAACAGCCGCGGCCAGATCAGGTCGAAGCCGTCCCCCACCTGATTGAAGCTGCACAGCACCAGCAGCGTGATCGCCGCGGTGGCGATCACGTAGTGCCTCTCCCGCGTGGCGAAGAAGGTCACCCCCGCGGCTACCGCGATCAAGGTCTGCAGCAGGGGGCTCGGCAACAGCGTGATCGAGACCCAGCCCGCCACCAGGCCCAGCACGGTGCCGACGATACGCTGGGACAGGAAACGTCGGGTGGCGGCAAAATTGGGGCGGCACACGAACAGCGTGGTGAGCAGGATCCAGAAGCCCTGAGCCGGATGGATCAGGTGCAGTACCCCGTAGCCGGCCAGCAGCGCCACGGCCAGCCGCAGCCCGTGGCGGAAGGTGGGTGAGGCCACCGTCAGATTGAGGCGGATACGCTCCCAGGCATCCTTCACGCTGCCGGGCGAACGGTCGAACAGGCTGGTGTCGCCGGGGCTCGCGTCGCTGTCGGGATTGTGCGCCAGGACCAGTTGGCTCTCGAGACTGGCCAGGTTGTCGGCCAGGGCATTGAGCGGCGGCATCAGCTCGCGCCACGCGGGGTTGCGCATGCCTTTGAGATGATCGATGGAGGCGCGCAGATCGGCCAGCGCCTGCTCGCTCTGATCGTGCTCGAAGGGCTGATTGAGCAGCAGCGCCTTGGCCAGCCGCCGGCACGCCTGGCCCTGCTGGTCGAGCAGGCGCTGGCAGCGGAACAGCACGTCGTAATGGAAGAAGGCCTCGGTCAGCCGCGCGTAAGGGTAGTGCGAGGAGCTGGCCCGCTCGTGGATGTCCTGGGCGATGAAGTAGATGCGCAGGTAGCGGTTGAGCTTGCCCTCGCCGCGCTGCCCCTCGAGGCGACGGAAGATCGTCTCCTTGGCCAGGTTCAGCGCCTCCACCACCCGGCCGTTCTGTCGCGCCAGGGCCAGACGTCGCGCCTCGACGTCGACACCGCGCAGCGGTTCGAACAGGGTAGCCTTGAGCATCAGGTAACGGGCCAGCTCACGGTAGAGCCGGGCCATGCTCTGCTTGACCGGCTGACGCGAGAACAGCGCGCACCACACCACCGAGATCGCACCGTACCAGGCCGCCCCGGAGAGAATCAGCAGCATCTGACTCCAGTCGCCCGCCTGAGGCACGCCCCCGTGGTGCTCGATGTTGATCATGGTGTAGATCGACAGGATCAGCGTGCCGGAGGCGATGGTGGCGTAACGCTGCCCCACGGCGCCCAGCATCACCAGCACGAAGGTCGCGAGCCCCAGCCCCAGCGCGAACAGCCACGGCCAGGGAAACAGCCAGCGCACGATGAGCGAGGCGGTAGCGAAGCAGATCAGCGTGACCACCAGCGCCTGCAGACGGCCCTGCCAGCTGTCGTCGGTCTCGGAGAGGGCGCTGGCGATGATGCCGAGGAACAGCGGGATCACCAGCCCGATGTCGGCCAAGGCCCAGCTGAGCAGCAGCGCCCCGCTGAAGGCGAGAAAGACCCGCAGGCTGTAGGCGAACTTGTCCAGCGTCCACAGACGCCGCAGCGACAGGGAGAGCGAGGTCGGCATGTTTTCGACTTATTTGGAAATGGCCATCGTCATGTTACTCGACACTAGACTTTCGTATAAAGCCCAACCTTCCTTCGGCACACAGCAGCCCGCCCCAGCGGCACTTGGTACGCGCGTAACAAAAAGCAGAACACCGGCCGCCTATCATTGGAACACCCACCTTTCGATACTCGAAGAGTCCCCTAACACGACAAGGACAACCCAATGGACATGAAGCTGTTGCTCAATTGGCGCCTGCACCTGACGGTGATACTGGCGTCTCTCCTCGCCGAGTGGATCGGCATATTGCGCATCCCCCTCGGCCCCGGCACGCTGCTGCTGCTGCCGCTGTTCTACGCCTTCATCATTGGCGTACTGCTCAATCCGCACCTGTTCTCGGGCATGCAGCGGGTCATTCCCAAACCGGTCAGCAACGCCGCCGGGCCGCTGATCATGATCTCGATCCTGCCCTTCATCGCCAAGTTCGGTTCCACCATCGGGCCGGCCATCGAACAGATCATCGCCGCCGGGCCGGCACTGATCCTGCAGGAGCTGGGCAATCTCGGCACCATGCTGCTGGCGCTGCCCTTCGCCGTGCTGGTACTGCGCATGGGACGCGAGGCCATCGGCGCCACCTACTCCATCGCCCGCGAGCCCAACATCGCCATCATCTCGGACAAGTACGGCCTGAGAAGCCCCGAGGGCATCGGCATCATGGGCGTCTATGTGGTGGGCACCATGTTCGGTACCCTCTATTTCGCGCTGATGGCCGGCTATCTCGCCTCGCTGGACATCCTCGACATCCGTGCCCTGGCGATGGCCTGCGGCGTGGGCAGCGGCAGCATGGTGGCGGCCTGCTCGGGTGCCCTGGCCGAAGCCGCTCCCCATCTGCGCGACGACCTGCTGGCCTTCTCCGGCGCCAGCAACCTGTTGACCTACGCCACCGGTCTCTACGTTTCCCTGTTCATCGCCCTGCCCACGGCCGAATGGCTCTACAAGCGCCTCGGCGGCGCCAAGCTCAAGGAGGCTCGCAATGAAACCCTCTGATACCACTGCACCCAATACCGGTTTCGATGCGTCCGCCCTTCAGGAGCTGCGCCCCGAGCAGCAGCTCGGCAAGACCGCCCTGCTGCTGGCCGTGGTGTGCGTCGCCGCGTGGATCGCCAACATCGTGCATGGCGCCCCGCTGCACCAGGCGCTGCCCGGCATGCTGCTGCTCTACGTCATGGTCATGATCGGCCTGCTCATCGGCCGCTTCGCGCCGTTCTACCTGCCAAGCGTGGCCTGGGTCTCGCTGATCAGCATCGTCATGACGCTGCCCTTCTTCCCCGGCAACGGCTGGATCGTCGGTCAGCTCGCCCACGTGAACTTTCTCGCCGTGGTGACCCCGGTGCTGGCCTATGCCGGCCTGGCGCTGACCGGCCGCGAGTTCACCATGTTCCGCCAGACCGGCTGGAAACTGGTGATCGTCTCGCTGCTGGTCTTCACCGGGACCTTCGTCGCTTCGGCGTTCATTGCCCATCTGATTATCTGAGGAGCCGCTCATGGATGACAGCCTGCTGCCGACGCCGGAACGTCTCGTGGCCTGGCGCCACGACTTCCACCGCCACCCGGAGACCGCCTTCGAGGAGCATCGCACCGGCGCCCGCATTGCCGAGCTGCTGCGCCAGGCCGGGCTCGAGGTCGTCACCGGACTGGGCGGCGGCACCGGGGTGGTGGCGATTCTCGACGGCAGGCGCGGCCCCGGGCGCGCCATCGGCCTGCGGGCCGACATCGATGCGCTCGACGTCGAGGAGGCCAACGACTTTTCCCACGCTTCCACCATACCGGGCAAGATGCACGCCTGCGGCCACGACGGGCATACCACCATGCTGCTGGGGGCGGCCTACGCGCTGGCCGCCGACCCCGACTTCGCCGGGCGGGTGTACTTCATCTTCCAGCCGGCGGAGGAGAGCGAGGGCGGCGGTCGCGTGATGGTCGAGGAGGGGCTCTTCGAGCGCTTTCCCATGGAGGCCGTCTACGGCCTGCACAACTGGCCCGGGCTCGCCGTGGGCGAGGCGGCGGTGCACGACGGCGCGGTGATGGCCGCCTTCGACGTCTTCACCCTGCGGCTCAGCGGGCACGGCTGCCATGCCGCCATGCCCCACCTGGGCAGCGACACCATCCTGGCCGCCTGTCAGCTGGTCAGCCAGCTGCAGGGGCTGGTCAGCCGCGAGACACCGCCCCATCAGAGCGCGGTGCTCAGCATCACCCAGTTCCACGCCGGCGACGCCTTCAACGTGATTCCGGAGACGGTGGAGCTGCGGGGCACCCTGCGCTGCTTCGACGGCGAGCTGCGTGCCTATCTGGAGCGACGCTTTCGTCAGGCCGTCGAGGCGCTGGCCGGGTTCCACGACCTCAGGGTCGAACTCGACTATCAATCGCGCTACCCCGCTACGATCAACGCCCCCGAGCATGCGGCACGCTGCGCCGGGGTGCTCGAGACGCTGCCGGGCGTCAGCCGCGTGCATCGCGACCTGCCGCCGAGCATGGCCTCTGAAGACTTTGCCTTCATGCTCGAGGCCTGCCCCGGCGCCTACATCTGGCTCGGCAACGGTGTCGAGAGCGCCGCCCTGCACAACCCGCACTACGACTTCAACGACGCCATCGCCCCGCTCGGCGTGGCGTACTGGCAGGCACTGGTCACGACCCTGCTCGACGACTGACGGCGCTTTTCGCCACTGCTTCCATGGCCGCAGCGTCGCTGCGGTCCGGATCGACGCGCCTGCCAGACACGACATTCTGCATCTTCTTGAGGAACGACCATGAGAATCTGCGTTATCGGCCTCGGCCAGATGGGCGGCAACATGGCCCTGACCCTGCAAGCCGCCGGCTTCGACGTCACCGGCAGCGACCTGTTCGACAGCGCCCGCCAGCGCCTGGCCGAGCGGGGGCTGCCTGTGGTCGCCCCCGACGAACTGCCACCGAGCGACGTCTACCTGCTGTCGCTGCCCACCTCGGCCCAGGTACGGGAGGTGATCGAAACTTCGCCCGGTCTGCTCGGCCTGGCGCCGAAGGGCAGCGTCATCGTCGATACCTCGACCTCGGATCCGGTGGTCAGTCGGGAGTTGGCCGCCAAGGTCGAGGCCGCCGGGCTGGCGTGGCTCGACGCCCCGGTCAGCGGCGGTCCCAAGGGGGCGGCAACGGGCAAGCTCGGCATGCTGCTCGGCGGCGAGACGGCCACCATCGAGCGCCTGGCGCCGATGCTCGAGGCGATGTCGGCCCGCTACACCCACGTCGGCGGCCCGGGCAGCGGGCATGTGGTCAAGCTGGCCAACAACTACCTGTGTGCCGCCCACCTGCTGACCACCGCCGAGGCAGTGGCCATGGCCGCCCGCGCCGGGGTCGACCCCGCCGCCTGCCTGGCCGGGCTCAACAGCGGCTCGGGGCGCAGCGCGGTCAGTGAGGTCAACTTCCCCGAATGGATCCTCTCCGGGCGCTTCGACTCCGGTTTTATCACCGGCCTGATGCGCAAGGACCTGCGCCTGGCCCGCGACGCCGCCGAACGCCTCGACATGCCGCCGGGCCTGCTCCAAGCCGTGGTCGAGGCGTGGCACGCCGATCCCGAGCACCCCGCCGATAGCGACGACTTCAACCGTATCGCCGGCGCGCTGCTGGCTGCCGCCAGCGAGGAGACCGCATCATGAACCGTCTCAATCGCCAGGCCCGGGAGCGTATCTCGAAGCTGCTCGATGGCTTCGGCCTTCAGGGCGCAACGCCGCTCTCCAATTGGATCGACGGCGCGCCCTGCCCGGGCGAAGGCGAGTCGATCACGCTGATCGATCCCGCCACCGGCGAGGCACTGCTCGACTATCGCGACGCCGGCCCGGCCCTGGTCGAGCGCGCCGTTGCCGCCGCCACACGGGCACAGCAGGCCTGGATGGCGCTCACCGCCAGCGAGCGCGGCCGGCGCATGAACGCCGCCGTACGCGGCCTCGAAGGCCACGAGGAGGCGCTGGCCCAGCTCGAGAGCGTGGTGGCCGGCAAGCCGATCCGCGACTGTCGCGGCGAGGTCGGCAAGGTGCGCGAGATGTTCGAGTACTACGCCGGCTGGTGCGACAAGCAGCACGGTGAGGTGATCCCGGTACCCACCAGCCACCTCAACTACGTACGCCACGTACCCTATGGGGTGGTGGGCCAGATCACGCCGTGGAACGCGCCAATGTTCACCTGCGCCTGGCAGCTCGCCCCGGCCATCGCCGCCGGCAACGGCGTGGTGCTCAAGCCTTCGGAGCTCACCCCCTTCACCTCGGTGACGATTGCCCGGCTGCTGGAGCAGGGCGGCCTGCCCAAAGGGCTGGTCAACATCGTCAACGGCCTGGGCCCGAGCACCGGCGCGGCGCTGACCGGCAACGAAGGCATCAGCAAGCTGGTGTTCGTCGGCTCGCCCCAGAGCGGTCGCCTGATCGCCGAGGCCGCTGGCCGGCGGCTGGTGCCGAGCGTGCTGGAACTGGGCGGCAAGTCGGCCAACATCGTCTTCGCCGACGCCAGCCTCGATGCCGCCGTGGCCGGTGCCCAGGCGGCAATCTTCGCCGCGGCGGGACAGAGCTGCGTGGCCGGCTCGCGACTGCTGGTCCAGCGCGAGGCCTTCGCGGAGGTGACCGAGCGGTTGGCGCGTGCCGCGGCCGGGATCGAAGTCGGTCTGCCCGGCGACGAGGCGACCCGCATGGGGCCGCTGCAGAACGCCCGCCAGTATGCTCACGTGACGCGCATGATCGAGGACGCCGTGGCCGCCGGCGCGCGGGTGATCGTCGGCGGCAGCCGCCCGGCCGACTTGCCCGAGGAGGCACAGGGCTACTTCCTGACGCCCACCGTGCTGGTCGACGTTACCCCGGAAATGGAGATCGCCCGAGAGGAGGTGTTCGGCCCGGTGCTGGTGGCAATGCCCTTCGACGACGAGTCGGACGCCGTACGCCTGGCCAACGCCACCCGCTTCGGCCTGGCCGGCGCAGTGTGGACCCAGGACCCGGCCCGTGCGCACCGGGTAGCCGGCCAGCTGCGTGCCGGCACGGTGTGGATCAACGGCTACAAGGCAATCAGCGTGATGTCGCCCTTCGGCGGCTTCGGCGACAGCGGCTTCGGCCGTTCCAGCGGCCTCGACGGCCTGCGCGAGTACACCTTGCCGCAGAGCGTATGGGTGGAGACCGCCAGCGAAGCCAGCGTGGCCATGGGCTATGGTAGCGGCGTGGGTTAGCGGTTCGAAGTCGAATCGACGTTCTGGAAGGCCTGCATCCAGCGCTGCAGGTGACGCAGCAGCAGGATGCTGGCCTTGGGCTGCTGACGGCCGATGCGCGTCACCATGTGTGCCTGGGAGCGCTGGAACAGCGGGTCGTCCACGGAGCGTGCCACCAGACGTCCCTCTGCCAGGTCATCCGCCACGGCAAAGGCCGGCAGCAGGGTGATGCCCATGCCGCTGCGCACGTACTGGGCAAGAATGGCCATGGAGTTGGTGTTCATGGCCATGCGCGGCCGCAGCCGCGCCTGATGGAACGCCTCGTCCACCATATGGCGCACCTGATGGCTGGGGTCCCACATCGCCATGGGCGCCTCGCTCAGCTGCGCCAGGGTCAAGGGCTTCGTCTCTTCGGCCAGCGGATGCTCGGGCGGCAGAATGGCCATCAACGGCTGCGGGCTCGACACCCAGAAGCGCAGCTGGTGATGGGTGCGCTCATGGAACATCAGGCCGATATGCGCCTGCTCGTTGATCACCGCCTCGATGATGCCGGAGGTGCCGGCCAGGTGGATGTCGATCTGAATACCGGTATAACGCTCGGTGAATTCGCGCAGCGGCTTGGCCACCAGGTCGCCGACGAAGCCTTCTCCCACCACCAGCGATACGGTACCGGTCTCCAGCCGCTGATAGGCTTCCAGCGAGGCGATGAAGCTCTCGTCCAGGGCACCGCGGCGCTCGCAGTACTCCAGCAGCATCTCGCCTACCGGGGTGGGCCGAATCCCCGTGCGCTTGCGCTCGATCAGCGTGGCGCCCAGCGCCTCTTCCAACAGGCTGATCTGACGGCTCACCGCCGACGGCGCGATATCCAGACGAGCGGCGGCCTGGCGCACCGAGCCCGACTCGAGGGTGACTCTGAAATAGACCAGACGCTGGTGGGGGATGTCCACGTCATGTTCCGCCGATTGAAGGCTCGATGATACGTGAAATGATGCGGATTCAGAGGTGCTTGAGCAGCTTCTGCAGCTTCTTGAGGTCGCCCGAATCGCCCACCAGACGCACCTTGCCAGCCATCATGCCGTCGAGAAAGGCCTGCTGGGTCGGCTTGCGCAGCACGCGAATGGCGGTGGCTTCATCGTCGAAGCGCAGCTCCAGGTCGAGGTCCACCGGCAGCCCGGCGCCTACCTGGATGCCCTGGGGTGTCATGCGGTAATGACGGGCAATGGAGAGGTCTTCGGTGGCGATGCCCCAGTCGAGACTGCGCATCTCTGCGAGCTGCTCGCGAAAGCGCGGCTTGCGACGCAGCGCACGTTTCAGCATCCACCCAAGCAGCCAAAGCATCAGACGCAGCTTCATGTCGAATCCATTTCGCACAGGTGGTGGGGTACCGCGGCCTGACGAGGCAGGCCGCGCCGGGTGTGATCCGAGTTCGGATCAACCCTTGCCGACGGCGTCCTTGAGTCCCTTGCCCGGCTTGAAGGCAACGGTCTTGCTGGCCGGGATGGCCAACGGCTGGCCGGTCTGCGGGTTCTTGCCGGTGCGAGCGGCGCGCTCACGCACGGTGAAGGTACCGAAACCGATCAGGGAGACGTCCTGCCCCTGGGCCACGCTGCCGGTGATCTCGTCGAGGATGACGTTGAGCACCTGACTGGCCTTGTCCTTGGATAGTTCCGCACGCTCGGCGATTGCCGCGGCAAGTTCTGGTTTACGCATACAGCCCTCCTGATATTGGCTATACCCCGGCAACATGCCGGTATGTTGTTATTCACGATCGAGTCAAGTTGATGATAACTGCCACTTTACCCGGGAGAGCCCGTCCCCCTTTGTTTGGGTTCTTCCCCTGCTCCTGAAGCGTCAAGCGCGGCGATCATCGACGCACCGGGGCAACGAAGCCAGCCGGTGCGATGACGACACTAGCCTAGCAACGGCGGCGTTGCCCGCGCCAGCTCAACTTTCCGCTTCACGCAGCCTCCTGTCAACGCAAAGCCGATCAAACGTTCGTCTTGATCTTCGGCAAGGGCGACTAGATCGCGTCCTTCGCCCTCCACTCGCCAGCGCGCCGGCGTCTGCAGCGGCGGCAGGGCCACCACCGGCAGCAGAGGGGTCTTCACCAGCACCGGCCAGGCGCCATAGCTCACCGGAGTGGGCGATCCGACAAGCGTGCGCGCCAGCGCCTTGGCGCTGGCCTGCAGCGGCTGCACGTACATGGCATTGACCCCATCCACGCAGGCCACATCGCCGAGGGCGAAGACACCGGCAGCCGAGGTCTGCAGGTAGCGGTCGACCTGGATACCTGCCGGCCCGGCCTGCAGTCCGGCAGCCTGAGCCAGTTCGATACGCGGTCGCAGGCCGGTGGCCAGCAGCACCAGATCGGCCTCGAGCATGCTGCCATCGTCGAGCTCGAGCCCCACGTCGCTGCCGCGCTGTGCCAGCCGCTGCAGGCCGTGTCCCAGATAGAGCCCCATACCGGCTTCGACGAAGGCCTCGCCAAGGGCCTTGCCCAGAGGCTCCGGCAGCAGGCGCGGCAGGGGCGCTCGCTCGCGTGCGACCAGGCTCACCGCATGACCTCCCGCCACCAGGTCGTTAGCGAACTCGCAGCCCACCAGGCCGGCACCGACGATGGCCACCCTGGCCGGCCGGCCCAGCGCCTCGAGGGCGGCATAAAAGCACCGGTAGTCGTCCAGGTCGTTGATGCTGAACACTCGCTCTGCGATTCCCTCGGGAATGGCGAAAGGCGTACCGGGTGCCGCACCGGTGGCCAGCACCAGCTCGCTCCAGGCCAGTCGCTCCTCGCCTATGTGCAGGGCACGGGCGTCGAGATCGATGGCATCGACACGGGTGTGCGTGCGCAATACCGCGCCCAACTGATCGGCCACCTCCAGCGCGGCGCGCGTGGCCAGCCGCTCGGGCGGCAAGCGCTTGGCGAAGCCGGTGGAGAGCAGCGGCTTGGAATAGTCATCGCCGCTGTCGGCGGTGATCAGCGTCACGGGACGTTCGGTATCCAGGGTGCGCAGCTGCTTGAGCAGGCCAATGCCTGCCATGCCGGATCCGATGATGGTCAGAGGAGCGGTCATGGGGTCCTTGTATCGCACGGGGGCCGCCGGCTCGCGCCACGGCTCGGTCAGATTCGTTCAGGCCGCATGTTACACTATGCGCCCCTAGTTCAACCGGAGAGAGCAGGTGACCCGCAACCCCACGGCGCACCACGGCAAGCCACCCCTGTCCTTGGCCTGGCGCCCTCTGGCCGCGGGCCGGCCGGCCATGAGCCCGGCCTGGTGGGCCTGGGTGGCGACCCGCGACTCTCTCACTGCGCGCCTGACTGAGGCCGGCAACGGCCGACCCTTCCGCGTGCGCCTGCTCGAACAGCGTCTGGGGCGGCCTCGCCCCGACGAGGCCCGTGCCATGGGACTGCCTCTCGACCGCATGGCCTGGCTGCGGGAAGTGGCCCTGTGTCTCGATGGGCGCCCCTGGGTGGTGGCCCGTTCGGTGGCCCCGCTGGCGCAGCTGCGCGGTCAGCGTCTCGAGCGACTGGGCGAGCGCTCGCTGGGCAGCTGGCTGTTCCGTCAGCCCGACCTCGAGCGCGGCCCCATCGAGGTCACTGCCGCGCCGGCCCCCTTTCACCCGCTGCCCGGCCCCTGGGGGCGTCGCTCGGTGTTTCGTCACCGCCGCTTCGCGGTGTTGGTGCAAGAGTTCTTTCTCGACGCCATGGCGGATGAACTGCAACTGCCGACACGCTAGGATGATCGGCATCGAATGAGGAGATACCGATGGATCGCTCCCTGATGCGCCCCAAGGGGCTGGCCCGCCTGCCCGATTTCCTGCACCTGATGCGGCTGGACCGCCCCATCGGCACCTGGCTGCTGATGTGGCCCACGCTGTGGGCGCTGTGGGTGGCCGCCCAAGGGCTGCCCGAGCGGCATCTACTGCTGATCTTCGTTGCCGGGGTCTACCTGATGCGCGCCGCAGGCTGCGTGATCAACGACTACGCCGACCGCCACTTCGACGGTCACGTCAAGCGCACCAAGGACCGCCCCCTGGCCACCGGACGCATCAGCGAGCGCGAGGCCAAGGGCCTGTTCGCCGGCCTGGTCGCCTCGGCCTTCGTGCTGGTGCTCTTCACCAACCTGTTCACCGTGATGCTGTCGCTGGTGGGCGTGGCGCTGGCCTTCATATATCCATTCATGAAGCGCTATACCCACCTGCCCCAGCTGTTCCTCGGTGCGGCGTTCTCCTGGGCCATTCCCATGGCCTTCGGCGCGGTGCTGGGCCACGTACCCCTGGAAGCCTGGCTGCTGTTCGCCGCCAACCTGGCCTGGACGGTGGCCTACGACACCGAATACGCCATGGTCGACCGCGACGACGATCTGAGGATCGGCATCAAGTCCACCGCGGTGCTGTTCGGCCGCGCCGACCGCGTCATGATCGGCCTGCTGCAGCTGATCACCCTGGGCCTGCTGGGTTGGGCCGGGCTACGTCTGGGCCTCGGCGTGTTCTTCTGGCTGGGCCTGGCCGGCATGGCCGCCACCTTCCTGCACCAGCAGCTCCTGATTCGCGGCCGCGAGCGTGAGCGCTGCTTTCAGGCCTTCCTCAACAACCACTGGTCAGGCCTGCTGGTATTCGCCGGCATCGCACTGAGCCTGTGGCCCATCACCGGCGTCTAAAGCCACTGGCGGCAGTGTCATGCAAATGTCATGATCACATGGTGAGATCGTCACCGACCCGTCACTGACCGCGAGGCTTCGGGATGACCGCCAAGACCGTTTTGATCGTCGATGACGAAGCGCCAATCCGCGAGATGATCGCGGTGGCGCTGGAGATGGCCGACTATCGCGTGCTGGAAGCCGCCAATGCCCAGAGCGCCCACACCATGATCGTCGACAACCAACCCGACCTGCTGCTGCTCGACTGGATGATGCCCGGCACCAGCGGCATCGAGCTGGCGCGCCGGCTCAAGCGCGAGGAAGCCACCCGCGAGCTGCCCATCATCATGCTCACCGCCAAGAGCGAAGAGGACAACAAGATCCTCGGTCTCGAAGCCGGTGCCGACGACTACATCACCAAGCCCTTCTCGCCGCGGGAGCTGGTGGCTCGGCTCAAGGCGGTACTGCGCCGGACCACGCCCAAGGGCGTCGAGGAGCCGGTGGAAGTGGACGGCCTGGTGCTCGACCCCGTCAGCCACCGGGTCAGCTCCGATGGCAAACCACTGGAGATGGGCCCGACCGAGTACCGCCTGCTGCAGTTCTTCATGACCCACCAGGAGCGCGCCTATACCCGCAGCCAGCTGCTCGATCAGGTATGGGGCGGCAACGTCTATGTTGAGGAGCGCACCGTAGACGTGCACATTCGCCGCCTGCGCAAGGCATTGGGCGATGCCCATCAGCATCTGGTCCAGACCGTGCGCGGTACCGGCTACCGCTTCTCCAGCAAGGGCTGACGTGCGCCTCTGGAGCCATGAACTCTGGCGCCTAGGCCTGCTCGCTATCGCCGGCACCCTCGTCGGCTGGCTGTTTTCCGCCCCAGGACTCGGGCTGGCCCTCGGGCTCGCCCTGCGTCTGGCCTACCACCTGCGACAACTGCACGCCCTGCGTCGCTGGCTCACACGCAACCCGCACAGCGAACCCCCCGCAGCCACCGGCCTGTGGGGCGAACTGTTCGACCGCCTGTACCGCTACCAGAAAGGTCAGCGCCAGACCCAGCAGCGCCTGCAGACGACCCTAAAGCGTATCCAGGAATCTTCGGAGGCGATGCGCGACAGCGTGGTAATGCTCGACCAGCACGGCGACCTCGAATGGTGGAACAGCGCCGCCGAGCGCATGCTGGGGCTCGAGGCCGCCCACGACCGCGGCCAGCACATCACCAACCTGATCCGCGACCCGCGCTTCGTCACCTATTTCAATGCCCGCGACTACCGCGAGCCGCTGACGCTGAGCTCGCCGGTGAACGAACGCATGGTGCTGCAGTTCCAGATCACTCTCTACGGCGACGACGAGCGCCTGGTGATGGCGCGAGACATCACCCGCCTGCATCGCCTGGAGGAGATGCGCCGCGACTTCGTCGCCAACGTCTCCCATGAGCTGAGAACCCCGCTGACGGTGCTGGCAGGCTATCTCGAGACCTATGCCACCTACGCCGAGCAGCTGCCGCCGCGGCTGGCACAGGGACTGACACGCATGCAGGAACAGACCAGCCGCATGCAGAACCTGGTCAACGACCTGTTGCTGCTGTCACGCCTGGAGATCGACCGCGGCGGCGAGGACCATCTGCCGCTGGCCATGGACGCCCTGCTCGAGGAGGTACGCCGCGACGCCCAGGCGCTGGCGGCGAGCCGCCAGCAGGTGCGCGTCGAGCTGGAGGAGGCTCGCCGCCTGGTCGGCAGCGATACCGAGATCCACAGCGCCCTGTCCAACCTGGCCTTCAACGCGGTGCGCTATACCCCGGAGGGCAGTCAGGTCGTGCTGCGCTGGAAGGCACACCCCAAGGGCGCGTGCCTCGAGGTGCAAGACAACGGCGAAGGCATCGATTCCGTGCACATCCCGCGCCTGACCGAACGCTTCTACCGGGTCGACAAGGGCCGCAGCAGCGAGACCGGCGGCACCGGTCTGGGGCTGGCCATCGTCAAGCACGTGCTGCTGCGCCACGACGCCTACCTGGAAATCGAATCCCGCCCTGGCCAGGGCGCGCTGTTCCGCTGCGTCTTCCCCGCCGAGCGGCTGGTGGCGGCTGAGGCAGCAGCGGATCGAATGACAGGTGCTTGATCCTCGCGGCACCGCCCAGGATGCGTCTCAGGTGGCGGCGACATCCCTCTCACCGCGATAGTGGCGGTCCCACATCAGCACGGCGCCGGCCACGGCACCGGGCAGCAGGAAGAGGTTGGCCAGCGGAATCCAGGTGATCAGCGTCACCCAGCCGCCGAAGGTTAGGGTCTGCCAGGAGTGCGCGCTGAGGCGGCGGCGCATGTCGGCGAAGGTCACCTTGTTGTTGTCCATGGGGTAGTCGAGGTAGGTGATCGCCATCATCCAGGCCGAGAACAGGGCCCAGAGCAGGGGGGCGAACACGTTCAGCGCGGGTATCCAACTGATCACGAACAGCGCCAGCGCCCGCGGCAGGATGTAGCCCAGCTTGACCAGCTCGCGGCCCAGGGCGTCCACTGCGGTGCGCGCCAGGCCGCGGTCGTCCAGCGGCGGTCGACCGGTGGCCCGAACCTCCACCTTGGCCGCCAGAAAGCCGTAGAAAGGGGCGGCGATCAGATGGGTCACCAGGGTGAAGGTGAAGAACACGATCAACACCAGGCTCAGCACGAACAGCGGCCACAGCAGCCACTCCAGCCAGCCGAGCCAGGCCGGCACCATGGCCATCCACGCCTCCAACCAACCGCCGAAGCGGGTCACCACGAAGTAGAGCATGGCTGCATACACCGTCAGGTTGACGGCGATCGGCGCATAGACGTAGCGGCGCAGGCCGCGACCGTAGACCAGTCGCGTCCCGCGATTGAGTGCCGTGAAGGCGTCCAGCATGAACCTCAGCCCTTGCGCTTGAGCGCATCCTCGTCGATCTTGTCCGGGTCCATGTGGCGGATGTCGAGCCCCTTGACCAGATAAATGACGTACTCGGCCAGATTGTCGGCATGGTCGCCGACCCGCTCCAAGGCACGCAGGATCCACATCACGTTGAGCACCGGGCCGATGGCGCGGCTGTCCTCCATCATGAAGGTCATCAGCGAGCGCATGGCGCTGCCGTACTCGTCGTCCACCGACTCGTCTTCATGCACCACACGCAGTGCCAGCTCGGTATCGAAGCGGGCGAAGGCGGTCAGCGCGTCGCGCAGCATACCGCGCACGTGCTCGCTGATGTGGCGCACCTCTACCAGGCCGCGCACGTTGTTGCCGTTGTCGATCAGGGTCAGGGCGTTGCGCGCGATCTTGCTCGCCTCGTCGCCGATGCGCTCGAGATCCGCCGTGGCGCGGATCACCGCCAGCACCAGCCGCAGATCGGAGGCGGCCGGCTGACGCCGTGCCAGCACCCGCGTGCACTCGTCGTCGATCTTGAGCTGCATGGCGTTGACGTCGCGGTCGCGGTCGCGCACCTTCTCGGCCAGACGACTGTCGCCCTCGAGCAGCGCCTGGATCGCCTCCTGGACCTGCTGCTCGACCAGCCCGCCCATGGTCATCAATTGGGTCTTGAGGGCTTCCAGCTCCTGGTTGAACTGGCGGGAAATATGCTGACTGTGGGTATCGCTGGTGATGTCCATGGTGCTTCTCCTCGGGCGGCCTGGATCAGGCCATACGGCCGGTGATGTAGTTCTCTGTACTGCGCAGACTGGGATTGGTGAACAGGGTATCGGTGGGGGCGTACTCCACCAGTTGGCCATCCTGCAGGAAGGCGGTGTAGTCGGAGACCCGCGCCGCCTGCTGCATGTTGTGGGTGACCAGGATCAGCGTGAGCTGCGACTTTAGACTGCGGATCAGCTCCTCGATCTTCAGCGTGGAGATCGGATCCAGTGCCGAGGCCGGCTCGTCGAGCAGCAGCACCTCGGGGCGTACCGCCAGCGAGCGGGCGATCACCAACCTCTGCTGCTGGCCGCCGGACAGCGACCAGGCCGATGCTCGCAGCCGATCCTTCACCTCATCCCACAGCGCTGCCGACTGCAGCGCCCATTCGACGATGTCGTCCATACGCCGACGCGTCAGCCCGCCCTGCAGACGCAGGCCGAAGGCCACGTTTTCGTAGATCGACATGGGGAACGGGTTGGGCACCTGAAACACCATGCCGACTCGCCGCCGCAGCTCGTCCACGGCCACCTCGGGGGCGTGGATGTCTTCGCCTTCGAGCAGGATCCGGCCGCTGTGACCGACCTCTTCGTTGAGGTCATGCAGCCGGTTCAGCAGCCGCAGCAGCGTCGATTTCCCACAGCCGGAAGGCCCGATGAACGCCGTGACCCGATGCCGCGGCACGCGCAGGGTGATGTCGCGCAGGGCCGGTTTGCCGCCGTAAGCCAGACTCACCCCTTCGATCTCGAAGCAGCTGGCGGTGGGATCGAAGTCGATGATCGAGCCCGGGGCGGACGGCTGGAAGCGTGACAATAGGGTCATCGGTGGGCGTTTTCTCCTCATGGGCGCGGCTGCACGCCGTGGCGCGAACGAAAATAATGCCGCAGAAATATGGCAGTCAGGTTAAGCACCAGGATCACCATGACCAGCAGCAGCGCCGTGGCGTAGACCAGCGGCAGCGCCGCCTGGACGTCGTTGCCGTGAAAGGCCGTATCGAAGATGTGATAGCCGAGATGCATGAACTTTCGATCAAGATGGAGGAAAGGAAACTCGCCGTCCACCGGGATCTGCGGCGCCAGCTTGGCCACCCCGACCAGCATCAGCGGTGCTACTTCGCCGGCGGCGCGGGCCACGGCCAGGATCACCCCGGTGAGCATGGCCGGCACCGCCATGGGCAGCACCACCCGGATCAGGGTCTCCAGCCGTGTGGCCCCCAGCGCCAGGGCGCCTTCACGCTGCTGCACCGGAATCCGCGCCAGGCCCTCCTCGGTGGCCACGATCACCACCGGCAGGGTCAATAGCGCCAGGGTCAGCGAGGCCCACAGCAGTCCGCCGGTGCCGAAGGTGGGCGACGGCAGGGCATCGCTGAAGAACCAGTCGTCCAGGGTACCGCCTATGCCGTAGACGAAGACCCCCAGCCCGAATACGCCGTAGACGATGGAAGGCACCCCGGCCAGGTTACGCACCGCAATGCGCACCAGATTCGTCAACCGCCCCTGATGGGCCACTTCGTTGAGGTAGACCGCGGCCAGCACGCCGAAGGGCGTCACCAGCAGCGACATCAGCAGCACCATCAGCACGGTGCCGAAGATCGCCGGCCACACCCCGCCCGCAGTATTGCCATCCCGCGGCCCTTCGGAGAGAAAACGCCATACCCCCTGTGCCCAGGCTCCGCTTTTCTCGCCAAGCGACATGGCGTTGGGCTGCCAGGCGCGCAGCACTTCATCGAGGGGCTGAACAAGGCGACGCCCATCGACGCTTTCGAGCAGCGCCGCCTGCCCGCCCATGGCCTGCTGCAGCTCACGCACTCGCGCATTGGCCTCGGCCAGCGCCTGGCGGGCTGCCGTGTCGTCCGGGCGGGCATCCAGACGTCGAATCAGCGGTCGCAGCACGTCGCGGCGCAGCCGGTCATGCTCGTCACGCAGCGCCTCGAGCTCCGCCAAACGCGCCTCTAACCCGGTCCAGGCCGCTTCCCGGGACTGCGCCGACAGCAGCGCATCGGACTCCCCCACCGCCAGCAGACGGCCGATGAAGGCGCCGTGCCGCCTGCGCTCCAGTACCACCAGTTCGGCTGGCCGCTCGCTGGCCACGATGGTGTCCACCGGCAGCCAGTGCCAGACATGGCCGTCCAGGTCGCGGTTGCCGGTGAAGTAGAGCCGCTCGCGTCCGGCCCGATGTTTCAGCGGCAGCTCGCGCACTGCCTGCCCCGCCAGCAGACGGCCATCCTCCAGCTCGACGAGCGTTACCGAGGCAGGCCAGAAGTGCCCCAGGCCGCGCACGGCCAGCAGCAGCAGCAACCCGCCCAGCAGCAGCAGCGACAGCGCCACGCTGCCGGCAGCCAGCCAGGCCCAGGGGCCTTCCGTGCGCGGCAGGCGTCGGCTCATGCCGCACCGCCCAGCCAGCGATAGCGTCGCCTCAGGCGACTTCTCACCACCTCGGCCAGGGTATTGACCAGAAAGGTGAAGATAAACAGCAGCAGCGCCGCCAGCATCAGCAGCACGTAGGCTTCGCTGCCCGGTACGGCCTCGGGCAGTTCGACGGCGATGCCCGCCGCCATGCTGCGCATGCCCTCGAACGGGCTCAAACTCATCAAGGAGGCATTGCCGCTGGCCATCAGCACGATCATGGTCTCGCCCACGGCGCGCCCGGTACCGATCATCACGGCGGCGAAGATACCCGGTGACGCCGCCGGCAGCACCACCCGCCGCAGCGTCTGCCAGCGCGTGGCACCCAGCGCGTGGGCACCCTCGCCGAGTCGGCTCGGTACGCCGGAGAGCGCATCCTCGGCCAGGGCATAGATACTGGGCATGACGGCAAACCCCATGGCCACGCCCACGATCATGGCATTGCGCGTGGCGTAGTCGAGCCCCAGTTCACGATCCAGCCACACCCGCAGGTCGCCGCCGAACAGCAGCCCCTCGAGCCAGGGTGCAAGCGCAAAGGTCGCCAGCGCCAGCAGCAGCAGCCAGGGAACGAGCCACAGCCCGGCGCGTGCCAGCGACAGCCGGCGCCGCCAGCCCGACGGCAAGCGGCGCCAGAGGCCCGCCGCCAGCAGCACCCCCAGGGGCAACACCAGCATCAGCGTCAGGACACCGGCCAGATGACGCTCGATCCAGGGGGCCATGACCAGCCCGGCCACGAAGCCGACCACCACACCCGGCATGGCCTCCATCATTTCCAGGGTCGGCTTCATGCGGCTGCGCAAGCGCTGGGTCATGAACAGCGCCGAGTGAATGGCGGCCCCCAGTGCCAGCGGCACGGCAAAGATCATCGCCCACAGGGCCGCCTTCAGCGTCCCCCAGGCCATCGGCGTCAGCGCGAGCCGCACGCGTTCCATCTCCAGCCGGCCACCGAACAGGGCAGGCAACACCTCGACGACGAGGAAAGCCCCGATCGCCATGACCGCCACGATCACGCCGATACCGCCCGCCGCGATGAGCCCCGTGGCCAGTCGATCGAAACGTCGGCGCCAGGGCGAGCGGGGGGCGGAAACGAGATTTTGGGGCTCTATCATGATCGGCAGCCTATAGCGGCTTGATGACAGTTTCGTGACACGCGCTCAGGGCAGCGTAGCGTCGAGGCCCAGCAGCTCACGCTGGGCGGCCAGATGCTCCTCCGACAGCGCCACGAAGCCCATCTCGGAGACCGTGCGCTGCCCCTGAGGCGACAGGATGAGATCCAGCAGCGCCCGCTCCGGCCCGGAGAGCGCCTCTCCGGGGGGAAGGTTGACGTAGAGGAAGAGCGCACGGCCAAGTGGATACTCGCCCTGGCGCACCGGTTCGGCAGCGGGAACATGCCGGCGCCCCTCGCCATCCTCTATGGCGAGGGCCTTGATCCCGGGAGTCAGGTGATTGAGGCCGACATAGCCGATGGCCTCCAGGCTTTCGGTGACCGCCGCCACCACGGCGGCAGAGCCCGGGTGCTCGTTGAGCCGTGGATTGTAGCTGCCGCCACACAGCGCCTGCTGGCGGAACAGGCCAAAGCTGCCGGAAGCGGGATTGCGCCCGTTGAGCTCGATCCTTCCCCCTCGCCCCGCGACGCCGAGCTGCTCCCAGCGCAGGATCGCCTCGTCGCCACCGCAGCGGCGCGTGGTCGAGAAAATGGCGTCGATCTCGTCAAGTCGCAGCGACTCCAGCGCATGGTGACGGTGCACGATCACCGCCAGAGCGTCTCGTGCCACCTCCACTTCCAGCACCGGGTAACCGTGCCGTTGCTGGAAGGCATCACGCTCGCTGTCGCTCATGGCCCGTGACATCGGCCCGAGCCGGGTGGTGCCGGCCGCCAGCGCCGTGGGAGCACTGGCTGAGCCGCTGGCCTGGAGCTGCAGGCGAATGCCCGGATGGCGCTCGCTGAGCTGTTCGCCCCAGCGCAGCATCAGCCCGGCCATGGTGTCGGAGCCTACCACGCCGAGCGTACCCACCGGCTCATCGCCGTGGGCCGTGGACATGGCCCAGACCAGCAGCAGCACCAGACAACTGTGCCATGGCCTGCGCCGACCACGCGCCTTGCCGAAAGGGATCATGAGAGGCTCCTTGCCGCAGACTGGGAGGATCGCGCACGAGTGACGGCTTGTCGCAGCGCTGGTGAGGCCAAGGCTTGGCGTATAAGATGGCCACCAGCAAGCGCTGCAACGCAATATCGCCGCCCACAACAACAAGCCGAGCATACGACATTCCATGACCGACCTCGACGACGTTCCCGCGCCCCAGGGGCAATTGACACTCAAGCTGCTGGCCGATCGCCAGGATACCAACCTCTATGGCGACATCCCCGGTGGCTGGTTGGTGCGCCACATGGACCAGGCCGCCGAGCTGGCGGCGGGCCGCGAGGCGCGTGGCCGCACCGCAACAGTGGCCATCGAGACCATGGACTTCCTGTGTCCGGTGCGTGTCGGCTCGATGGTCAACATCTTCACTGCCGTGCGCGAGATCGGCCACAGCTCGATCAAGATCGACGTCGAAGTGTGGATCCGCCAGCCTCACGAACGCGAGAGCAGCGAGCTGCACAAGGTCACCGAGGCCCGCTTCGTGATGGTGGCACTGGACGACAAGGGGCGCATCCGCGCGGTACGTCAGACCGGCTGAGGTTTCGGAAAGCAGCGAGGGCGCCAATAGGCGCCCTCGCTGCGTTCGACGTCGTCGATCAGGTGACGACGGTGTCGCGGGTCTTGAGATACTCGAACTCGCCCACGTCGCTGAACGGGCGAACCAGCGCCTGGAACGCGCGGTAGGACTCGTAGACCTTGGCCGAGTCGGGGTCGTTCTCCACCTGCTGCTGGATGACCCGCTGCGACGACTCGTAGAGCGCCTCGATGACGTCCTGCGGGAAGGTGCGCAGCTGCACGCCATGCTCCTCCACCAGAGTGGCCAGCGCCTGAGCGTTGCGATAGGCAAACTCGCTGATCATATCCAGGTTGGAAGCCTTGGCGGCTTCGCGCACCACGGCCTTGAGGTCGTCGGGCAGGGCGTTCCAGGCGTCCAGGTTGACGGTGCCCTCGAGCACGGCGGTCGGCTCGTTCCACGGCGAGGTGTAGTAGTAATCGGCCACCTGATGCAGGCCGAAAGCCATGTCGTTGTAGGGACCGACCCAGTCGGCGGCGTCGAGCACGCCGGTCTGCATGGAGGTGAAGATCTCACCGCCCGGCATGTTGACGGTGGTCACGCCGATGCCGTTCATGGCCTCGCCGGCCAGGCCCGGCAGACGCAGGCGGATGCCCTGCATGTCGGCCAGCGAGTTGATCTCGCGCTTGAACCAGCCGGCCATCTGGGCACCGGTGTTGCCCACCGCGAACGGCTTCAGGTTGTGCTTGGCGTAGATCTCGTCCCACAGCTCCTGACCGCCACCGTGGTAGAGCCAGGCGTTCATTTCGGTGGTGTTCATGCCGAAGGGCACGGCGGTGAAGAACTGCGAAGCGGCGACCTTGCCGCGCCAGTAGTAGGCGGCGGAGTGGCCCATCTCGGCGGTACCGGCGGCCACGGCGTCGAACACCTCCATGGCGGGCACCAGCTCGCCGGCACCGTGCACGCGCACACGCATACGGCCGTTGGAGAGCTGTTCGATACGCTGGGCGAATGCGTTGGCACCGGTACCCAGGGCCGGGAAGTTGGTCGGCCAGGAGGTGACCATGTCCCAGGTGATGGTTTCCTGCGCTTTTGCGGTGGAGACGAAGGGGGCAGCGACTACGCCGGCAGCACCGAGGCCGGCGGTCTTGAGGAATTTACGGCGTTGCATGCGGGCATGACTCCAGGTGGTTATTCTGAGTCGCGTCTAAGGAAACACTGCACAAATGCCTGCGCGAGCGAATTGCTGCGTTGCGCGGTGCGCAGAATCCTCACATATACCCCATATGCTCCGGTTCTTGTGCTCCGTGCGCCTTGCACTTCATCTCGCTCGTCGATTTGTTCAGCGCTTCCCTAATCAAGCGCGATGTGTCCGTCAGTGAGTATGCTTAATGGCAATTTGGGCAGCAAGCGCGGCTTTTGACGTAGACGTCAACGTACAAGGGATACGCTGATCTCTCTATAGAGGAGTTAGCTTGGCGAACCCCAACACCAGCCACTTGTCGCCTTCGCCCTCGAAGCTGACCTGCACCCGGGCCCGTGCGCCCTCGCCCTCGGCGTTGAGAATCACCCCCTCGCCGAAGACGGGGTGATGCACGCGCTGACCCAGGCTCAGGCTGGGCAGGTCGTCGCCGCCGTCGACCGAGGTCTGACGCGACAGCCCCACCGCCGGACGCATGGCCGTCACCGGACGCGAGATCTGCCCACGCAGGCGCACTTCCTCCAGATACTCGGCGGGAATCTCACGCAGGAAGCGCGACGGTCGCTGGAAGGTCTCCTTGCCGTGCAGGCGGCGAATCTCCGAATGCGTGAGGTAGAGCTTGCGCATGGCGCGGGTCAGACCGACGTAGCACAGCCGGCGCTCCTCCTCGAGCCGGCCGGGCTCCTCCAGCGACATCTTGTGCGGGAACAGCCCCTCCTCGACCCCGGCGATGAACACTACCGGGAACTCCAGCCCTTTGGCCGAGTGCAGGGTCATCAGCTGCACGCTGTCCTCGAACTCGTCGGCCTCGTGCTCGCCGGCGTTGAGCGCCGCTTCGGCGAGGAAGGCCTCCAGCGCCACGGCGCCCTCGCCGGCCTCGGGCGGGTCGAAGGATTCGCCCTGGGTGAAGGCGCGGGCGGCGTTGATCAGCTCTTCCAGGTTCTCGACCCGGGCCTGCCCCTTCTCGCCCTTCTCGTTGCGATGATGCTCGACCAGCCCGGAGCGCTCATTCACATGATCGATGATCTCGTGCAGCCTCAGGCCGGCGGTGTCGTTGTCGAGCCCTTCGATGAGATCGGCGAAGAGCTGCAGCGACGCACCGGCACGCCCTTTCAGCGAACCGTCGGCCAGGCCGTCGTGCAGCGCCTGCCACAACGATACCCCGGCCACGCGCGCCCGCTCGCGCAGTAGCTCCACGGTACGCGTGCCGATGCCCCGCGGCGGCACGTTGACGATGCGCTCCAGCGAAGCGTCGTCGTCGCGGTTGAGCAGCAGACGCAGGTAGGCCAGGGCGTTCTTGATCTCCAGCCGCTCGTAGAAGCGATGACCGCCGTAGATGCGATAAGGCATGCCCTGGCGGATCAGGGTCTCCTCGAGCACCCGCGACTGGGCGTTGGAGCGATAGAGGATGGCCACGTCGCGGCGTCGGTAGCCCTCGTCGACCTTCTCCTTGATGGTGTCGACGATGAAGCGCGCCTCGTCCAGGTCGTTGAAGCCGGCATATACCGAGATCGGCTCGCCGCGGGCGCCGGCCGTCCATAGCTCCTTGCCCATGCGCTCGGCGTTGTGGCTGATCAGGGCGTTGGCGGCATCGAGAATGGCGCTGGTGGAGCGGTAGTTCTGCTCCAGACGCACGGTATGGGTACCCGGGAATTCCTGCTCGAAGCGACGGATGTTCTCGATCCGCGCGCCGCGCCAGCCGTAGATCGACTGGTCGTCGTCGCCGACCACGGTCATCGGCGTCTTCATGCCGGTGAGCAGCTTGAGCCAGGCGTACTGCAGGGTGTTGGTGTCCTGGAACTCGTCGACCAGCACGTGGGCGAAGCGCTCCTGGTAGTGGGCCAGCAGCGCCGGGGTATCGCGCAAGAGCTCGAGGCTCCTGAGCAGCAGCTCGCCGAAGTCGACCAGACCGCCGCGCTCGCAGGTGAGCTGGTAGCGCTCGTAGAGTTCGACCATCTGGGCCATGTAGGCGTCGCCGTGAACGTCGACCTGATGCGGGCGCAGCCCCTCCTCCTTGCAGCCGGAGATGAAGTACTGCACCTGGCGCGGCGGGTAGCGCTCGTCGTCGATCTGGTGATCCTTGAGCAGGCGCTTGATCAGGCGCAGCTGGTCGTCGGAGTCGATGATCTGGAAATGCTGCGGCAGCCGCGCATCCTGCCAGTGGGTGCGCAGCAGGCGATGGGCGATGGAGTGGAAGGTGCCGACCCAGACGTTGCGCAGCGACAGCCCCAGCAGCGCCTCCAGACGCGTTCGCATCTCGCGGGCCGCCTTGTTGGTGAAGGTCACGGCGAGCACGGCGTAGGGCGAGAGCCCCTCGGCCTGCATCAGCCAGGCGATGCGATGCACCAGCACCCGGGTCTTGCCGGAGCCGGCTCCGGCCAGCACCAGCATGTTGCCCTGGGGGGCGCTCACCGCCTCGCGCTGGGCCGGGTTCAACTGATCGAGAATCGCCGTGACGTCATCCATGGAAGGGGTCTGCCGCTGGAAAAAATGAGCGCCCAGCTTAGCATATTGTGCTCGGCCTGCCGTCGCCGACGCTCACTTCAGGGTTTGCCTTCCTGTTCGGGAAACCGTAACGGCGTCAGGCTCTTCTTGACCGCCTTGAGCTGCTCGGCGAGCTTCGGTCCGCGGGTCTTGGCCACACCCACGGCGAGCACGTCGATCAGCACCAGGTGGGCCACACGTGAGCTCATCGGCGTATAGATCTCGGTGTCCTCGTGCACGTCGATGTAGAGCGGCAGAGACACCTCCTCGGAGAGCGGCGACCCGCTGGGGCACAGGCCGATCACCGTAGCGCCGGCCTCGCGGGCCAGGCGCACGCTGGCCACCAGGGCACGGGTGCGGCCGGTCTGGGAGATCGCCACCACCACGTCGCCCTCCTTGAGGGTCACCGCCGACATGTTCTGCATGTGGGGGTCGGCGTAGGCCGCGGTGGAGATCTGCAGGCGGAAGAACTTGTGCTGGGCATCGAAGGCCACCGCCCCGGAGGCGCCGAAGCCGTAGAACTCGACCCGGTTGGCCATGGCCAGCGCCTGGATCGCCCGGCTCAGTGCCTCGTTGTCCAGGCGGTCGCGCACCGACAGCAGGGTGCCCACGGTGGAGTCGAAGATGCTCTGGGAGAACTCGGCGACGGAGTCGTCGTCGTTCATCGAGAACTGGGCGAACTGGCTGCCTGAAGCCAGCATCTGCGCTAGCTTGAGCTTGAAGTCCTGAAAACCGTTGCAGCCCAGGGCCCGGCAGAAGCGCACCACGGTCGGCTCGCTGACCTTGGCCTCGGTGGCCAGATCGACGATGCGCATGTGAATGACTTCATCGGGATTGCGCAGCACGAAGCGCGCCACTTTCTGCTCGGAGCGGCGGAAGAGCTCCATGCGGCGTCTCATTTCATCGAACAGGGCGCGGCTCACGCTGAACTCCTTGGTTTGACGAACGCAAAATCTCAGTATGCACGATCCCGACTCGCTTGGGGGAGTTTCACTCGCCAGCGTGGAATAGCCCACTTCGTCATGATTCTGTCAAGTAGGGTATAGTAAAGATGCTGTGATTTGATCTTGCCGTACAGACGAAGATAAGGCACAGAAGAAGAAGGGAGGGTCGACATGAGTAAGGTCGAACGAGTCACTTCCGTCAAGAATGAACTTCTCGACATCTTCATGAGCATCAACGTCGCCGAGCATGAAAAGCGCTCCCGCAGCGCCGCCCAGCGAAACCTGCGCGCCCGCCGCGGAATCGAGCTGCATCAGGAGTTCAAGCAGCTGGAGCGGAACATCGCCGACTTGGTCGACGAAGAAAGACACTGAAGCGGCCGCCCAAAGGCGGCCGCGACAAGCAGCAGATCCGGCCCCGGCATGCGGGGCCAGGTAGGCTCGTCACCCAATAATCCCTGGGTCATCCCAACAGGGAGTTGACGAACACCAGGATCACCCCCAGCGGCGCCACGTAGCGCGCCACCACCAGCCACACCTGCTCGCTGCCGCCGGTCAGATTCAGCTCGGCGGCCACGCTGCGGCGATCCAGACACCAGGCAACGAAGACGATCGCGCCCAGCCCCGTCAGCGGCAGCAGGATCTTGCTGGTGAAGGTGTCCAGCAGATCGAACACGTTGAGCCCCATCATCACCGGCTCGGGCCAGACGTTGAACGACATCAGCGCGGCAATGCCCAGCAGCCACACCGCCACGGCGCTCACCAGGGTGGCCATGACCCGCGTCAGCGGCGTGCGCTCCTCGACGAACTCCACCACCGGCTCGAGCAGCGAGATGGCCGAGGTCAGCGCGGCGAAGGTCAGCAGCAGGAAGAACATCAGCCCCAGCAGCATGCCGCCGGTCATGTTGCCGAACGCCAGCGGCAGGGTGACGAAGATCAGCCCCGGGCCTTCCCCGGCACTCAGACCGTTGGCGAAGACGATGGGGAAGATTGCCAGGCCGGCCAGCAGGGCGATGCCGGTATCCAGGATGATCACCGTGCGCGCGGTGCCCAGCAGGTTGACGTCCTCACCCAGATAGGAGCCGTAGGCCATCATGATGCCCATGCCCAGCGACAGGGTGAAGAAAGCCTGGCCCATGGCGGCCAGCACCACGTCGCCGGAGAGCGCGCCCCAGTCGGGGCGGAACATGAAGGCCAGCGCCTCGCCGAAATGACCGGTGGTCATGCCGTAGCCGACCAGCACCACCATCAGCACCACCAGCGCCGGCATCATGGTGCGTACCGCACCTTCCAGCCCCTTGGTCACGCCGCGGGCCACGATCCACACCACCAGCGCCATGAAGGCAGTGTGCCACAGCAGCAGCAGTAAGGGATTGCCCAGCAAGCCCGTGAAGATGGCGCCGACGCCGTCGGCATCCTGACCGGTAAAGGTACCGGTGACCGAACCCAGGGTATAGGAAAGCGACCAGCCGCCGATCACGCTATAGAAGGAGAGGATCAAAAAGGCCGCCAGCACGCCGCTGGCACCTACCAGTGCCCATGCCTTGGGCTGGGCGTTCTTGCTGGCCAGCTCCGCCATGGCGTTGATCGGGTTCTTCTGACCCCGCCGGCCAATCAGCCACTCGGCCACCAGCACGGGGAGGCCCACCACGGCGACACAGGCCAGATAGACGAGTACGAAGGCGGCGCCACCGTTGTCTCCCACCATGTAGGAGAAGCGCCAGATGTTGCCTAGCCCGACGGCCGACCCGGCGGCCGCCAGCACGAAGGTCATCTTCGATGACCACTGCGCGTGGACGAGTTTAGACATGAGTCACCTGTTGTTATGTATCCGATTGTTGATCTGTTTCAAGCGCAAAAACCCGGAAAAACGATGGGTAATTACACCGAATGGTGGCAAATCTATCCGATCATACGCTCGAAGGCCAGCAGCAGAGGACTCAAAACAGCGTGGTTTGGCGCTCGCCGGCAAAGTCGTTGAGCGGCGGTTGGTCGAGCTGGACGATCAGCTCGCCATGGAGTCGTCGGGCAAGCTCGGGAGCCCGTCGGTTATTGGCGGTATGCACAAAGAGAAAAGGGGTTTTCCCCTGTTTTATCCACAGCTTTAGCTGACCGATCCAAGGCCGGAAGTAGCTGAGGTTGATCTCCTCATCGAGGTGTCCGATAAAGCGGACAAGCGGCTCGTTTCCCGTGGAAAGCACGTGTAATGGGCAGCGTGGCTTTTCACTCTGCGCTTGTGCAAGCGCGGGGCAGCCCGTCGCCGGGGTCGAGAACAGCGGCCTCACGTCGAGCATGACGCGGTTGGCGCCATGAGTTATCAACAGGCGGTTGAGAGCGATCTCGGCCGACCCCTTGTGGAAAAATTCAGGATGCCGGACCTCCACGGCGCAGGGAATCGCCGCAGGCCAGCGCTCTAGCAGCGCTGCGAGCCGGGGCAGTAGGTCAGGGCCGAAGTCCCGCGGCAACTGGACGAGCAGAGGGCCCAGGCGATCGTGCAGTGGGGAGAGAGCCTCGACGAAGGCATCGAAATCCGCCTCGATACCCTCGAGACGACGCTCATGGGTCAGCGCCGCCGGCAGCTTGAAGCAAAAGCGGAAATCAGCAGGCGCCAGGCGCGACCAGCCAGCCACCGTCTCGGCCCGGGGCGCCCCGCTGTAGAAGGTCGTGTTGCCCTCCACCGCGTTGAACACCCGCGCATAGTCGGCCAGCCAACCCTCCTGGCCGCCATAGGGCGGGTAAAGGGAGCCACACCAGTCGGGGTTGGCCCACATGGCCAAACCCAGATACAGTCTGGACAACCTTGTCATGCTCCTGTAACAAAATTAATCGGAAACGTCGCCTGACGAATGGCAGCATGAGCGGCCTGCTCCAAATGAACAAGGAAGAGCGCCCAGCGCACCCAACTCATGGAAACCACACTCAACCTTGCCCTGTTCGCCCAGCTCAACGCGGCGCCCGACAGCGACCCACGGCTGCTGCTGATGACGGAAGTCTTCGCCGTCTATTTGATCTGGCTGGTACCGGCTCTGCTGGTCATTGGCTGGCTGCGTGGCAGTGAGCGCCTGAAACGCCCGCTGTGGGAGGCCTTCATCGCCACTCTGCTCGCCCTGGCGGCGAGCTGGATGATCGGCTGGCTGTGGCCGACCCCACGTCCGTTCATGATGCCAGTCGGGCAGACCTTCCTGGAACACGCCCCGACCCCGGCGTTTCCCAGCAATCACGCCACCATCATGCTGACCATGGCCTTCAGCCTGCTGCTGCATGCCGGCACCCGAAGGATCGGTCGCTACCTGCTGCTGCTGGCCGTTCCGGTGGCCTGGGCGAGGGTCTTCCTCGGCGTGCATTTCCCCCAGGACATGCTCGGCGCCCTGGTGCTGGCGGCTGCCATGGCCACGCTGGTAGGTGTCAGCCGCAGTTGGCTTATCCTGCCCATCTATCACCGGGTGGCCATGCGGCTCTATCGAATGCTGTTCGCGCCGTTGATCCGCCGCGGCTGGGTGGAGCGCTGAGCGCGCCACCCAGCCCAGTTCAGCGTTTCTTCGCAGCGGCTCAGAACTGCTCCAGCAGCCACTCGCCGGGTTCGCCGTTCACCAGCAACTGGCCGTCCTGTAGCTGCACCTTCAAGGTGTAGCTACCGTCCTGCTCGCGGCGAACGACGCCCATCTCGAGCATCGGCTCCACGCTTCCAGCCACCACCTCCTTGGCCATGGCATCGAGCTCATTGCCCGAAAGCATGCCATTGTACTGCTGACGCAGGACTTCACGGCTCACCCGGTGCAGCAGCATGGCGGAAGCCTCCACGCTCAGGTCCAGGCGGTTTTCCGCATCGAGCAGAAAGCTCTCGTCGAGACCGGCAATGTCCTGAAGCAGCAGGTCGGCTTCCAGCGCCAGCACGATGTCCGCATCGCCCATGCTGAAGGTGGCCGGCTTGATGGTGAGCACGGAGCGGCCCGCCATCAGCGCCTCGCCGGCCTCACCCATGCGCTCGAAAATGGGCAGCAGGGCATCAGGGTCGTTCCACTGGAAGCTGGCAATGGCTTCGTAGATCAGGCTCCACAGGGTGTCGTACTCAGTACGCGACAGCTGCCCGTAGCTGGATTCGACATGGAAAGCGATCGGCTCTTCCAGGCCCTGAATCTGCAGCCCCTCGGCCGCCCATAGCTGCGCCAGTTGGAAGTGCTCCTCGGATTCCGGCTCCAGCCCCAGGCGAACCGTGGCGCTTTGCGCGGTAAAGCCCGGTGAGAACTGCTCGCGCACCGCCAAGCCGTCGAGGCTGAGGCCCAGCTGGCCATACCAGCTGCTATCGCCCTGGCGAGTCGCCGTGAAATCGGCTGCTAGACCATCCATGGTGAAATAGAGGTCGGGCGCTTCGGACTCGAAGCCCTGCATCTCGAAGTGCGCTACCAGATCTGCGAAGCGGCCCTGATCATCGAACAGGAACTTGATCTCGACGCTCTGTCCTTCGATGCGGGAGTTGCCCACCTCTTGCAGATCGCGACTCTCCGTCGACATCGGCGCATCGTTCGATCGCAGCGTGATTTCACGCAGCACTCCCTGGGGAAAAGAAATCACCAGGTCGGTGGTAGAGCCCTCGAAGGTGTGAACGGCCGAGGGCTCCACCAACCGGGACTGCCCCAGACGATTCGTACTGCGATACTCTCCCGAACTGGGGTCGTAGTGGAACTCACCGCCCAGGTATTCCCCCTCGTAACGCATCTCCACACCCAAATCATTGAGTAGCGGACCCGAGGCCAGCGTTACCGCCATGGGTTCCCATTCGCCCTCTACCATCTGATCGAAGCCGACCCTGCCGGCATAGCGGGTGAAATCCTCGTCTTCTTCCAGTTGGATGGCCTGTTCGAACAGCCAACCCGACGCCTCGGCTCGTCCCTCGAACGTGGCCAGAGCGCCCATGAAAGGGCCATGGGTGATGCGGTCGTTGACGACTATTCTGAGCGGCTCTCCCTCGAACGACAGCCCCATTTCTGCATCAAGGAGAGGCTCGTACGCCTGAGCAAGTTCGGGCTCGATGATGAGTTCATAACTGGCACTGGCTTGGAACCAGCCACGTTCATATACCGGGTTCTCGACCTGTATATAGTCGAAGCGCTGCAACTGTTGCAGATAGTCGGCGTAATGCTTTTCCACCTGCTGGCCCAACCAATAGGGAGCCCCCAGGCCCACCACAAGCACGAGCCCTGCGCTGATCACCAGCAAGCGCTTCAGTAAACTTCCCTGACGTTTCTGTCCATTCCCCACGTCGATATCCTTTTCTCGTTCTTCGTTTAATTGAAATTAGGCAGCAACAAGTCACTTGTTGCTGCCTAGTTCAAGGTCAAAGTTTAACGACAGGAAACGAGAAAAGTAAGCTGAAGTATCCTGGGTTCACTCCACCGTTACCGACTTGGCCAGATTGCGCGGCTGATCGACGTCGGTGCCCTTGAGTACCGCCACGTGATAACTCAACAGCTGCAACGGCACGGTATAGAGAATCGGTGCCAGAGCGTCGTGCACGTGGGGTAACGGCAGCACCCTGACGCCATCTTCCTCCTCGATGCCGACCTGCTCGTCAGCGAAGACGAAGAGTTCGCCGCCGCGGGCGCGTACTTCCTGCAGGTTGGACTTGAGCTTGTCGAGCAATTCGTCGTTAGGAGCGACGGAAATGACCGGCATCTCGCTGTCCACCAGTGCCAGCGGGCCGTGCTTGAGCTCGCCGGCGGGATAGGCCTCGGCGTGGATGTAAGAGATCTCCTTGAGCTTGAGCGCGCCCTCCAGGGCGATAGGGAAGTGCGCGCCGCGCCCAAGGAAGAGAGCGTGATGCTTCTCGGCAAAGGCGGTCGACAGGCGCTCGATGGCGTTATCGAGTTTCAGCACCTGACCCACCAGCTGCGGCAACGAACGCAGCCCGGCCACCAGCTCGGCCTGGGTCTCGGCCGCCAGCCCCTTGACCCGCCCAAGGGCCAGTGTGAGCAGCATCAGGGCGGTGAGCTGGGTGGTGAAGGCCTTGGTCGAGGCTACGCCGATCTCGGGGCCGGCCTGGGTCATCAGGGTAAGGTCAGACTCCCGGACCAGGGAGCTTCCCGGCACGTTGCAGATAGCCAGGCTGCCGAGATAGCCCCGCTCGCGGGCAAAACGCAACGCCGCCAGGGTATCGGCCGTCTCGCCGGACTGCGACAGCGTGACGAACAGGGTGTCGTCCGGTACCACCACCGTACGGTAGCGGTACTCCGAGGCGACTTCCACCTGGACGGGGAGGCCGGCATAGCGCTCCAGCCAGTAGCGCGCCACCAGACCGGCATGATAGCTGGTACCGCAGGCAACGATGTGGACCTGCTTGACCCGCTCGAACAGCGCCTCGGCATCGGGGCCGAAGCACTCGACCGGCACCGAACGCTCGCCCAGGCGACCTTCCAGCGCCGCTGCGATCACCGCCGGCTGCTCGTAGATTTCCTTCAACATGTAGTGACGGTATTCGCCCTTGCTGGCGGCGCCGTCGCCATGCTCGAAGGTATGCGTCTCACGCTGCGCGGCTTGCCCCTGCGCATCGTGGATCTCGATCCGGCCGCCGTCGGAGAGCCGGACCACGTCGCCCTCCTGCAGATAGATGAATCGGTCGGTGACTTGCAGCAGCGCCAGCGGGTCGGAGCCGAGGAAGGCTTCATTGATCCCCACACCCACCACCAGCGGACTGCCCTTGCGCGCACCCACCACGACGTCGGGCTCGTCAGCATGTACTACGGCCAGGGCATAGGCACCTTCCAGGCGAGCGAGCACTCGCTGTACGGCGGCCAGCAGGCCGCCGCCATGGCGGTACTCGCGCTCCAGCAGGTGCGCCACCACTTCGGTATCGGTCTGCGAGGAGAAGACATAGCCGTCGGCCTCCAGCTCGCGGCGCAGCGGCTCGTGGTTCTCGATGATGCCGTTGTGCACCAGCGCCAGCCGGCTTCCCGACTGGTGCGGATGGGCGTTCTCCTCGCTGGGCTTGCCGTGGGTGGCCCAGCGGGTGTGGGCGATACCGCAGCGCCCCGGCAGGGCTGCCTCATCGAGCATGGCTTCGAGGGCTGCGACCTTGCCCAGCGCGCGACGGCGCTGCAGCTCGCCATCGGCAGAGATCACCGCCATACCGGCCGAGTCGTAGCCGCGATACTCCAGGCGCCTCAAGCCTTCGAGCAGGATGCCTTCCACGTTGCGCTGGGCAACGGCACCGACGATTCCACACATGACGATTCCTCGCGCTGTTGTCAGTCTCGGGTCTTCTTGGCCGGGCGCGCCCAGTCGGCCTTGCCGATCTGGCGTCCACGGGAAACGGCCAGGGCGTTGTCGGGCACGTCCTTGCTGATGGTCGAGCCGGCCCCCACCGTGGCACCTCGCCCGACGCTGACCGGCGCCACCAAGGCGGTGTTGGAGCCGATGAAGGCGTCGTCGCCGATGTCGGTGTGGTGCTTGTTGGCACCATCGTAGTTGCAGGTGATGGTACCGGCGCCGACATTGACGCCGCGACCCAGTCGCGCATCGCCCACATAGCTCAGGTGATTGATCTTGCTGCCCTCGCCCACTTCGGCATTTTTCGTCTCGACGAAATTGCCCACCTTGGCACCCACCGCCAGGCGCGTTCCCGGGCGCAGCCGGGCAAAGGGCCCGATGCGGTTGTGGCCGGCCGCCACGGTCCCTTCGATCACGCTGTGTGGCTCGATGACGGTTTCGGCGCCGATATGGCTGTCGCGAATCACGCAGTGGGACCCGATGCGCACCCCTTCGCCCAGCTCCACATCGCCCTCGAACACGCAGCCGACGTCGATCTCCACGTCATGACCGCAGCTGAGACGACCGCGCACGTCGAGGCGTGCCGGATCGATCAACGCCACGCCCTGGGCCATGAGTTCGTCGGCGATCCGCATCTGGTGGGAACGCTCCAGGCGTGCCATCTGCTGGCGATTGTTGACCCCTTCCACCTCCATGGCATCGGCCGGCTGGGCCGTGGCGATGGCCACCCCCTCGGCGGCTGCCATGGCGATGACGTCGGTGAGGTAGTACTCACCCTGGGCGTTGTCGGCGGAGAGCTGCGGCAGCCAGCGTTTCAGCTGGGCCGCGGTCATGGCCATGATGCCGGTGTTGCATTCGCGGATCGCCAGCTCACGCTCGCTGGCATCCTTCTGCTCGACGATGGCCACCGCCTCGCCGTCGGCGTTGCGCAGGATACGGCCGTAGCCGGTGGGATCGTCCAGGGTCACGGTGAGCAGCGCCATGCGCGACTCGCTCACTTCGGCCAGCAGTGCCGCCAGCGTCTCGCGACGAATCAGCGGCACGTCGCCGTACAGCACCAGCACCTTGCCGTCACCCAGGCCATCCAGCGCCTGAGCCACGGCATGGCCGGTGCCCTTCTGTTCGGCCTGCAGGGCAAAGCGTACCGGGTATTCAGCGAGTGCCTCGCGCACCCGCTCGGCACCGTGGCCGACCACGACGTGCAGGCGTTCCGCCTCGAGTTCGAGGGCGGTATCGAGTACGTGACGCACCATCGGCTTGCCGGCCAGGCGATGCAGCACTTTGGGCAGGGTCGAACGCATCCGCGTACCCTGCCCGGCGGCAAGGATCACCACATCCAGGGTCATCGAAGACTCCTTGTCCATTCGATTGGCTTCAGTTCATCAGGGACCAGGCGGCACCCATCGCTCAACATGGACCGTACACCGCTCTTTGCCGGCGGTTCAGCGCACCTCGAGGTCCATTTCTTCGCTCAGCTCCCCACCGAAGCGTTCCGCGAAGGCCGGGCTCGCCACGCTCCGCCAGCCTTCGCCTTCACGTACCAGCAGCAGCACCTTGAGGTCCTGCTCACGGGCCAGGGCCAGACTCTCCTCTTCACCCAGCACCAGCATCGCCGTGGCCCAGGCGTCGGCCCAGGCATTCGAGGGGTGCGCCACCGTTACCGAGGCCACCCGATGTTCGATGGGATGACCGGTTCGCGGGTCGATGGTGTGTGAGAAGCGCCGCCCCTCCTCTTCGAAATAGTTGCGGTAATCGCCGGAGGTGGCAATCGAGATATCCTGCACCGGCACGATCTGCGTCGCTTCCTGACGATCGTCCAGCGGTGCCTCGATGCCGATGCGCCATGGCTCGCCGTCGGCATCACGGTAGCCGCGCGCCACCAGATCGCCACCCAGGTTGACCAGATAGTGTTCGATGCCTTCGCCATCCAGGTAGGAGGCCACCCGGTCGGTACCGTGCCCCTTGGCCACACCGCCAAGATCGACGAACACGTCGCGCAACCGGCGCGCCTGCATGGCGTTCTCGTCGACCTCGATACTGTCGGGCCCCACCTCGGCAAGACGGGCCTGCAGGGTCTCGTCATCCGGCACTTCCCGCGGACGGGCCTCGGAGCCGAAGCTCCACAGGTTGACCAGCCCGCCGATGGTCACGTCGAAGGCGCCGTTGCTGCTCTCGGCCACCGACTGGCTAATTGCCAGCACCTCGATCAGCTCGTTGGAGAGCGGCTGCCACTCCCCTACCGGCGACTGATTGAAGGCTATCAGCTCCGCGTCTTCACGATAGATCGACATGGACGCATCCACCTGCTCGAGCACTTCGAGCAGCCCCTCTTCCAGTTCGCGCGCCTGCCCCTGGGTCAGACTGTCGGCGATGGTCACCTGATAGAAGGAGCCGAAGATGGCGCCTTCGAGACGTACCGGCGAATCCAGCGGACGGTCGTTTTCGGAGCATCCACTGAGAAGCAGCATCAGGCTCAAGGCAAAGGCTGCCACGAGACGCAGGACAGAGGTCATGATATCAGGACTCCTCGATAGAGTAGGCGGGCTACCAGAAGATCCACAGCAGCCATAACCCAAGCACGATGCGGTAGACAACGAAAGGCTGCATTCCGATCCGCTTGATGAAGGCGATGAAGTAGTGAATGCAGATATAGGCGCTCACCCCCGACAGCACCACCCCTGCCGCCATCGCTTGCCAGTCGATCTCGCGCGGCACCTGCAGCGCTCCGTGGATTTCCAAACCCGACGCCAGGGCTGTGACCGGGATCGACAGCAAAAACGAGAAGCGCGCCGCTCCCTCACGGCTCATGCCCAGCAGCAGCGCCGCCGTCATGGTGATGCCGGAGCGCGACGTACCGGGGATCAGCGCCAGCGCCTGAGCGGCACCGATGAACATCGCATCGCGCAAGGTAAGCTGGTACTCACTTCGCCCCGCTCGCTTGTTCCAGTCAGCATATCCCAGCAGCAGGCCGAAGCCGATCAGGGTAACGCCGATCAGGATCGGCGAACGCATGCTGACGCTGATGGCGTCATGCAGAATGAAGCCGGCCACGCACACCGGAATCGTGGCCAGCAGCACCCACCACGCCAGCCGGGCATTTGGATCTTCGACGCCTTGGCGCAGGCTGCGACGCCGCAGCGACATGGCCCAACTGGCGCCCATGCGGCGCAGGTCATGACGGAAATAGAGCACCACCGCCAGCAGGCTGCCCAGATGCACCGCCACGTCGAAGGTCAGCCCCTGGTCGTCCCAGTCGGTGAGCACCGGCACCAGAATCAGATGGGCGGAACTCGAAATCGGCAGGAACTCGGTCAATCCCTGAACCACTGACAATACAACGACCTGGAGCCAATCCATTCCTGGCACTCTCCCGATGGCAAAGCATATGCAGTGCAGCAAACGCACGACCGGACGCGAAGAGGATACACGCCCCCTTCCCGATTGTCCGCCGTAAGGCGTTACAATTCCGCGGCTCGTGCCGATATTGCGGATCGGCAATGACCGGCCTAGAATGCCCGCGCCACCGAATGGCGGCGACACCCCATTTTCCCGAGGACGTTATGGAACCTCCGAGTCGACAGACAACGACGGACATTCCAGCTATCAGCGCTGCACCGCCGCGCGCGCCCCGGCCCTTGCCGGACCTGACTCTCTAAGGTCCAGCCAAAGGCTTCTGCGCGCACGTGCCGATGCGCGCCAGGAGCCCGACCATGAGCTATGCCATTCTCGCTGCCTCTCTGCGCAGCGCCATGCAGCGTCGCGATCAGGAAGCCATCGAGCGCCTGATCGCCGAAATGCAGCCGGCCGACCTGGCCGAATTCGTCCAGCACGAGCACACCGATACCGTGCTTTCGCTCCTGCAGCACCTGCCGCTCGACCAGCGTGCGGTGGCGTTCGGCTATTTGAGCGTGGCGCTGCAGGAGGAGCTCGCCGCCACGCTGACCGACAGCAAGCTTGGCGAACTGCTGCAGCACATGAACGCCGACGAGCGTGCCGACCTGTTCAAGCTGCTCGACGAGGATCGACAGCAGGCCTTGCTGCGCACCCTGGCCAAGGAGGAGCGGGAAGACCTGCGCAAGCTGGCCAGCTACGAAGAAGGAACGGCCGGGGCGATCATGACCTCGGATTACATGGCCGTGCCGATTGGTATCCCGGTGGCGGAAGCCTTGAAACTGGTACGCACCAAGGGGCCGGATGCCGAAACGATCTATCAGATCTACTGCATCGACGAGGCCGAGCGTCTGGTCGGTACCCTTTCTCTGCGTGAGCTGATTCTCGCCGCGCCGGACGCCCTGGTACGCGATCTCATCACCGAAGAGATCGTCTGGGCCAGTGTCGACACACCCCAGGAGGAAGTGGCCAAGCTGATCGCCCGCTACGACCTGCTGGCCCTGCCCGTGATCAATGGCGGGGAGCGCCTGGTGGGCATCGTCACCTATGACGACGCCATGGACGTGGCCGAGGAAGAGGCCACCGAAGACATGCACAAGGGTATGTCCATCGGCAAGCTCGGTGGCAGTCTGCGCACCGCCAGCCTGTTCGATCTCTACCGCAAGCGGGTGGTGTGGCTGGTGCTGCTGGTGTTCGCCAACATCTTCTCCGGCGCCGGTATCGCCTACTTCGAGGAGACCATCGAGGCCTACATCGCGCTGGTGTTCTTCCTGCCGCTGCTGGTGGACAGCGGCGGCAACGCCGGCTCCCAGGCCGCCACCCTGATGGTGCGCGGCATGGCCACCGGCGACGTGCGCACCCGCGACTGGACCCGGCTGCTGGGCCGCGAGGTGCTGGTGGCCATGGGGCTGGGCCTGACCATGGCGCTGGCGGTATCGGTGGTGGGCATCTTCCGCGCCGGTACCGAGATCGCCATGGTGGTGGCCATGAGCATGGTGCTGATCGTGATCGTGGGCAGCCTGATCGGCATGGTGCTGCCGTTCATTCTCAACCGCATCGGCTGGGATCCGGCCACCGCCTCGGCGCCGTTGGTGACCTCCATTGCCGATGGGGTCGGTGTGTTGATCTATTTCGCCATCGCTACCTCGGTGCTGGGCCTACCAACCATCTAGCCATGCCCGCTGGCAACGGCCAGCGGTGTCATCTCCCTTCAATGAACAAGCGCTATCACAGCCAGAGGCTACGGCCCCTGGCTCGCACGGGAGAGCTGCCATGAGCTACAGCATCATTGCCGCCGAATTGCACAAGGCCCTGCAGGATCAGGACACTGCCCTGGTCGAAACCCTGGCCAGCGAACTGAATCCGGCCGATCTCGCCCAGGTCGGCCACCATGAGCCGGCGTCGAGAATGGCCGTGCTGCTGCACTGCGTGCCGCTCGACAAGCGGGCCGCCACGCTGGGCTTCCTGGAGCCGCAGGAACAGTTGGCCGCTACCGCTGGCATGCCCGTATCGGAGCTAGCCGAGTTGGTCGCGCACATGAGTGCCGATGAGCGTGTCGACTATTTCAAGCAGCTCGACAGAGAGCGCCAGCAGACCTTGCTCAAGGCGCTGCCGCCTACGGTGCGCGACGACCTGTTGAAGCTGGCTCGTCATGCGGAAGGCACGGCGGGCGCCATCATGACCTCGGCGTTCATGGCCATTCCCGCCTATTACAGTGTGGCCCGCGCCATGCAGACGTTGAGGCTCAAGGGCGCCGATGTCGAAACCATCTATCAGGTCTACTGCATCGACACCTCGGGGCGGTTTCTCGGCACCGTGTCGCTGCGTGAAATCATCCTGGCCAGCAGCGAGACCCAGCTGGCCGAACTGATGACCGAAGAGGTCATCTGGGTCGGCATCGACACCCCACAGGAAGAGGTGGCCAGACTGATCGCCCGCTATGATCTCCTCGCCTTGCCGGTACTGGAGGGTGAGCGCCTGGTCGGCATCGTCACCTACGACGACGCCATGGACGTGGCCGAAGAGGAGGCCACCGAGGACATGCACAAGGGCATGTCCATCGGCAAGATCGAGGGCGGGCTGCGCAGCGCCAGCCTGTTCGACCTCTACCGCAAGCGAGTGGTGTGGCTGGTGCTGCTGGTGTTCGCCAACATTTTCTCCGGCGCCGGTATCGCCTACTTCGAGGAGACCATCGAGGCCTACATCGCGCTGGTGTTCTTCCTGCCGCTGCTGGTGGACAGCGGCGGCAACGCCGGCTCCCAGGCCGCCACCCTGATGGTGCGCGGCATGGCCACCGGCGACGTGCGCAGCCGTGACTGGGCCAAGCTGCTGGGTCGCGAGGTCTTCGTCGCCGCCGGGCTGGGCCTGACCATGGCGCTGGCGGTGTCGGTGGTGGGCATCTTCCGTGCCGGCACCGAGATCGCCATGGTGGTGGCCATGAGCATGGTACTGATCGTGATCGTGGGCAGCCTGATCGGTATGATCCTGCCGTTCATTCTCAATCGACTGGGTTGGGACCCGGCCACCGCCTCGGCGCCGCTGGTGACCTCCATCGCCGACGCTTCGGGGGTGCTGATCTACTTCGCCATTGCCACCGCCGTGCTGGGCCTCTAGGCGCTTCAATTGGCTCAGTGTAAATGAGAACATATAGCAGTTGGATGCAGGGAGCTCGAACGACCATGATCTCGACTGACGATCAGGCAGTGCACAGCCGCGATGCCAAGCGCGCCACCTACATCGCCGCCTGGCTCGACGGCCTGTTGGGCTGTGCCAAGGTGGTGGTGGGCACGCTGGTCGGTTCGGCGGCCCTGGTGGCCGACGGCATCCACTCATTCTCCGACCTCATCACCGACGGCTTCGTGCTGGCAGCCACCCACTATGGCCGCCAGGGCCCCGATCATGACCACCACTACGGCCACGGTCGTATCGAGACCCTGGCCACCCTGTTGCTGGGCAGCGTGCTGATATTCGTCGCCGGTGCCATCGCCTGGTCGAGCCTGCTGCGGCTGCTTGCCGGCACCGAGATCGCCGCTCCGGGGATCTTGGCGATGCTGCTGGCGCTGGCGGCCCTGCTCGCCAAGGAGTGGCTGTTTCACTACACCATGCGTGTTGCCAAGCGGGTGAAGTCGAAGCTCCTCGAGGCCAACGCCTGGCACTCGCGCTCCGACGTGCTCTCCACCGCGGTAGTGCTGGTAGCCCTTATGGGTGCCCAGTTCGGCTTCGGCTGGCTCGACGCCGTGGCGGCGGTGATCGTCGGCCTGTTGGTGGGCAAGGTGGGTTGGGATCTGCTGTGGGAGTCGGCCCGCGAGCTGGTCGATACCGCCCTGCCGGCCGATGCACAGCAGCAGATGCACCAAGTGGCCCTCGAGGTACCCGGCGTGGAAGGCGTGCACGACCTGCGTACCCGCCAGTCGGCGGGTCATGCCATCGTCGACCTGCATGTGGTGGTAGGGCCACGCATCAGCGTCTCGGAGGCCCACGAGATCGGCAACGAGGTCAGCCGCCGGCTGCGCCTCGCCTATCCCGCACTCAGCGACGTGACCTTCCACATCGATCCCGAGGACGACGCCGGCGAGGGCGATCCCAGCCGCTTCCCCGGCCTGCCGTTGCGCCCCGAGGTGGACCGTGTGCTGACCGACCACTGGTCGTCGCATCCCTGCTGGCCCCATATCGAACATTATCGGCTGCACTATCTCGAAGGACGAATCAGTGTGGATGTGTTCATGGATTGCCAGCTGTCCTACTCGGAACTCGCGGCGCTGCCCCGTCAGCTGAGCGACCTCATTCACGACGTGCCGTGGCTGGCAGAGGTCGAGATAAAGCAGAACGTGCGCTGAAACCCGGCGTCCGCCGTGCTAACATCGCCTGTCCAGTCGACGCCTAGCGCCGGCGCTCCCCACTCGTCGCTCTCAAGGAGTTCGCCATGGCCGCCGACATGATCGTGCCTGCCGTTTCCCTCATCGCCATTCCTTTCTCGCTACTGCTGACGGTTATTCTGTTCGTCGCCATTCGCTCGATCTTCGAGCATCGAGAATGAGTCCGTCGAGTGGACGAAGCAAGCGTGGGCAATAAATGAAGAAGGCGGCTATGTAGCCACCTTTTGCCTGTCTCTTCCTACTTTGACTTTACGGTTCGCGTTCGGCCAGCCTCGACGCCATTAGCACGATGGCCTTGCGCGTGGCAGCCTGCAGAGTGCCTTCGTCGTAGTCGACCTCAACGAAGCGTGGCTCGAGCAGGGCGGGCTCCTCGACTCGCACCCGCCTGACTCGCTTGCAGACGCTGACCCTCAAGCCCAGGCGAGCCTGGAGCTGACTGGCGTCCCGGCTGCTTTCCAGAGGCTGCCAGCGCTTTTCGCCACCGCCGTGAATGTCCTGCTGCACGAGACAGCAGCGCTTGGCATCCCACTGGCCGTGAATGTTGGCCGCCTTGGCCGCCTGGAGCAGCACCGCGGGGTTGTGGATGGAATAGGTCATCTCGCTCACCTCTTGTTCCCGGGAGGTGGTTGAATAGCAGGGCTGGAGCCACCAGGGGCCCGCAGCCCTGCCGACATCAGAAGGCGTAGGTCAGAGCCAGGGTGTAGGCACGGGTGTTCTCCCCACCCAGCTCCCTTTCGAAAAGGGCATCGATCAGCACTTTGTCGTCCAGCAGCGCCAGCCGGGGGCCCACCTCGATACTGCTCTCACTGCTGCTGCGGTCATTGCCGAACACATTGGCAATCGCCACCAGCGGCCCGGCGATTCCGACTTCGCTGCCAAGCCCCCAGGTCAGGGCGTTGCGTGTCTCCGCACTGCGCTCCCTCTCCCAGCCCAGATTGAAGTGCACCAGAGCACGCTCGTCGGCAAATCCCAGCGTGAGCGGCACCAGCGCATACTGGGTTTCCCAGCGGCTCATTTCAGTCAGGTACTCGCTACCGACGACCAGGCCCAGGCCATAGCCATGCGCTTCGAGGCTGGTGAATAGCATCTTGGCTTCGAGGCCATAAACCTGCTCGCTCTCGCCCTCCTCATGCTCGTTGCCGAACACCGCGGTGAACTGGTAGTTCCCGCCGGGACGGCAGGTGGGTGAGACGTAGTTCTGATAGCCGCCACCGTCGATACGGGTATGCCAGAGATCGAGGGAACAGCTGTTGGCATCGATCAGGGCGGCATCGTCCACCCCGGCCAGTGCAAGGGTGGGCAACAAGGCGCAGAGCAGACCGCCGGCAAGACGTCGTGGTTGGAACATGGTGTGATCTCCCATGAGCGAAGCATCCGCTTCGGAGAGCACCCCGGCATGCCGGGGTGCTCTATGAGTCCCAATAAAAGTACCTGTCAATGCCACTTGCTGACTTCAGCCTGACACGCCCAGCAGCCAGCCAGCCATCAGGAAATACACGGCCAGGCCGGTGAAGTCCTTGATGGTGGTGATGAAGGGGTCGGCTCCCGGCGCATGGTCGACGCCGATCTTCAGCATGATATAGGGCAGCAGGAAACCCAATACGCTGGCAGTCACCACCGAGACGAACAGCGATACGCCGACCACCACCCCCAGCATCGGAATGCCGTTGGGCGCACCCTGCCAGGCCCAGGCGATGACACCGGCAAGCGTGGCCAGCAGTACCCCCATGACCAGACCGACACGCAGTTCGCGCAGCAGATGCTTGCGGAAGAACTGCTTCAGGTCGATATGTCCCAGCGCCAGCCCGCGAGCGAAGATGGTAGTCGACTGGGTGCCCACGTTACCGCCCATGTCCATTACCAGCGGGATGAAGATCGCCAACGCCACCAGCGACTCCAGCACGCCTTCGAAGTGATCGATCACCCCGCCCACCAGCATGCCGCCGGCCAACGTCACCATGAGGAACATCAGCCTCACCTTGACCGGATAGCCGATGCCACCGGAAGTAAGCTTCTCGCTGCGCACGGCGTCCTGATAGTGGGTCACGTCACCCACGCCCGCCTTCCAGTAGATGTCGTCGGAGGTCTCTTCATCGAGAATGTCCATGGCGTCGTCGAAGGTCAGCACACCGCGCATCGCACCGCTTTCGGAGAGGATCGGCAGCAGGGCAACGTCATGCTTCTGCAGCAGTCGCGCGGCCTCCTCCTGATCGGTGCTCTCCCGCACGAACAGCGTCTCCCCCTGGAGCAGGTAGTGAACCGGCTGGTCGGACTTGGCACGCAGCAGGGCCGTCAACCGCACGAAGCCCAGGTGACGGCCGTCGTCGGCGTGCACGAAAACGATCCCCATCATCTCTTCGGGCAGCTCCGACCACTTGACCATGTCCAGCACGTCCTTCGCCAGTGTATTGCGGTTGACCCTCAGGAAGGTCTGGCGCATGGAGTTGGAGATCGGGTGAGCCAACTTTTCGCCGCCAGCCGCTTTTTTCAATGTCAGGACTTGAGTCGCCATCGTTCTTTCCTTTCGCTTATTTAAGGCAAAAGAATGCCATGGCCGAAATAAATTAATATTTAATTTCGGCAATAAAAACCCATGAGACTTTAAATAAAAGGCTCAATGGCAGCAGATTGTCAGTGACGCTCGCTCAAGACATGCCTGTCGAATCGCAGACACGACAACGCCTCGCAAGGCCACGAATGGCGCGAGGATAGACGCTTGGTGGGAAATACGATGGCTCCAGGCTCACTCTGCCTGGAAAGGCTGCATCCGGGGGAGGCAGATTTTACAGGCAGGGGGGAAGCTGGGTCATCTCCGACAAGCGAAAACTCCCGCGCTTGGATAATCGACTACTGGGGTCTTCCATGGATTTCCACCTTGCCTATGTTGATGTTGAACTACGCGGCGAACCTTAAAACAGCTAATTTGATGTGTCAACTAACTTCATGTCGTTACCATTTAAATATTCAGCACTGCTGCACAGTCAATTTCAAGCCGTACTCAGACACACGGCACGAATGCCTCGGCAAGCGAACAGATACCGCCCTTGCCAGCCAGGCCGGGCGGCTCGACCGGTCACCGCCTTGCTGGCAATGACCAACCAAACCGCCTGGCGCTGGTGTGGTCCTTCTAGCCTCCCGGCAGGCCCAGCACAGCCGTTGCCAGGGCAAAATAAATCAGCACCCCCGAAGCATCGGCGATGGAGGTCACCAGCGGCGCCGAGGCGGTGGCCGGGTCCCAACCCAGTCGATTGAGAATGAACGGCAGGATCATACCGATCAGGCTGCCCACGATCACGATCAGCACCATGCTCATGGCCACCACCATGGCGATCTCGGTGCCGGCACGGAAGATGCCCACTACCGACACCGCCAGCGCCATGGTCAGGCCCAGCCCGGCGGCGACGAAGACCTCGCGACCCAGCAGCTTGGCCCAGTCACGGCTGCGCACGTCGCCGGTGGCCATGCCGCGCACCATCAGGGTGGCGGCCTGGGAGCCGGCGTTGCCGCCGCTGTCCACCAGCAGCGGCAGGAAGAACACCAGCGCGATGTAGGCCTCGATGGTCTCCTCGAAGTAGGCGATACCGGCGCCGGAGAAGATGTTGGCGAACACCAGCAGCACCAGCCAGACGATACGCTTACGGTAGAGATCGAACAGGCTGGCGCTGCGCAGCCCGCCCTCGAGCTTGCCGATGGACATACCCTTGTGCATGTCCTCGGTGGCTTCCTCTTCGGCCACGTCCATGGCGTCGTCGTGGGTGATGATGCCAACCAAACGCTCTTCATGGTCGATCACCGGCACGGCCAGCATATCGTAGCGGGCCACCAGACGGGCGACCTCCTCCTGCTCTTCGTCCACCGGTACGCTGATAACATCCTTGATCATCAGGTCGTCGACCTGGGCTCCGGGCCGCGCCACCATCAGCTGACGCAGCGACAGGGTGCCCGCCAGCTTGCCATCCTGGTCAATGATGTAGAGCTGATAGACGGTTTCGGCATCCGGTGCGGTCTGACGAACACGCATCATCGCCTGGGACACGGTCATGCCGCTGGGAATCGCCACGTAGTCCGAGGTCATGATCGAACCCGCGGTGCCCTCTTCATAGCTCGCCAGGCGCTTGAGGTCTTCACGCTCCTGGCGTGCCATGCGCCGCAGCAGCCCTTCGCGCCGGTCTTCATCCAGCAGGTTGAAGAGATCGGCACGCTCGTCCGCACTCATCTCCTCCAGAACCGTGAGCAGCACCTCATCGCTCATCTCACGTGCCAGGTCTTCCTGAAGATCTTCGGGCAGATAACCGATGATGTGCGCTCGCCGATCCAGCGGCAGGCGGTCGAGCAAGGCGAACACGGTCTGGTTGTCCTGCTCCTCGGCAATCTGCTCGAGGATCTCGGCAATATCCGCCGCGCGCAGCTCGGGCAAGAGTTCATCCAACCGTTCGCGGTCGTCGGCCTGGTGGGCCTCCAGTAGGGCGTCTTTCTGTTCTATCAGGGTCTCGTTCAAGGACATGGCATCCTCCTGACGCCGCAAAGTGGGAGTTAGCCGGCCATGCTAGCAGCCGACCGTGGCAATCTGACTGCTATGGTAACAGATACGAAAACGCCCCTCGAACGCTGTTCGAGGGGCGTTTCGTGACAGACAGGCCTGGAATCAGCCTTTGCCGGCCTTCTTGCGCAGCTGCTGAATGGTACGCAGCTGGGCCACGGCTTCCGCGAGTTCGGCGGCGGCGCGGGTGTAATCCAGCTCCGACGACTTGTCGTTGAATGCCTTGAGCGCATGCTGACGGGCTTCCTCGGCGGCGGCCTCGTCGAGGTCGCCGGCACGGGAGGCCGCGTCGGCCAGTACGGTCACCACGTCGGGCTGCACTTCGAGGAAGCCGCCGGAGACGTAGAAGTTCTCTTCCGTACCGCCTTCCCGGATGACGCGGACCGGACCAGGCTGAAGCTCGGTCAGCAGCGGGGCGTGCCCGGGCAGGATGCCCAGGTCGCCCATGATGCCGGAAGCGACGAGCTGCTCGATCTCACCCGAGAAGATCGCCTCTTCGGCGCTGACGATGTTGCACTTGAAGCTATTCGCCATAGCGAAGTCCCCCTGGTGGACGGCCTTACTTCATCTGGTTGGCTTTCTCGACGGCCTCGTCGATGCTGCCCACCATGTAGAAGGCCTGCTCCGGCAGGTTGTCGTATTCGCCCTCGAGGATGCCCTGGAAACCGCGAATGGTATCCTTCAGCGATACGTACTTGCCGGGTGCACCGGTGAAGACCTCGGCCACGAAGAACGGCTGCGACAGGAAGCGCTGGATCTTACGCGCACGGGCCACGGTCTGCTTGTCCTCGTCGGACAGTTCGTCCATGCCCAGGATCGCGATGATGTCCTTGAGCTCCTTGTAGCGCTGCAGCACGTTCTGCACGCCGCGGGCGGTGTTGTAGTGCTCCTCGCCGACGACCAGCGGGTCGAGCTGGCGCGAAGTGGAGTCCAGCGGATCGATGGCCGGGTAGATACCCAGTTCGGCGATCGAACGCGCCAGTACCACGGTGGCGTCCAGGTGGGCGAAGGTGGTGGCCGGCGACGGGTCGGTCAGGTCGTCCGCGGGCACGTAGACGGCCTGCACGGAAGTGATTGAGCCCACCTTGGTGGAGGTGATGCGCTCCTGCAGAACGCCCATCTCCTCGGCCAGGGTCGGCTGGTAGCCTACCGCCGAGGGCATACGGCCCAGCAGTGCGGATACCTCGGTACCGGCCAGGGTGTAACGATAGATGTTGTCGACGAACAGCAGCACGTCGCGGCCTTCATCGCGGAACTTCTCGGCGATGGTCAGGCCGGTCAGGGCCACGCGCAGACGGTTGCCCGGCGGCTCGTTCATCTGACCGTATACCAGCGATACCTTGTCGATAACGTTCGACTCGGTCATCTCGTGGTAGAAGTCGTTACCTTCACGGGTCCGCTCACCCACGCCGGCGAACACGGAGTAACCGCTGTGCTCGATGGCGATGTTGCGGATCAGCTCCATCATGTTGACGGTCTTGCCCACGCCGGCGCCGCCGAACAGGCCGACCTTGCCACCCTTGGCGAACGGGCAGACCAGGTCGATGACCTTGATGCCGGTCTCGAGCAGCTCGTTGGAAGCTGCCTGCTCGGCATAGGTGGGTGCCGGACGGTGAATGGGCATGCGCTCCTGCTCACCGATGTCGCCGGCCTCGTCGATCGGCCGACCCAGCACGTCCATGATGCGACCCAGGGTCTCCTTGCCGACCGGCACGGAGATCGGTGCTCCGGTGTTGGTGGTCTCCATGCCGCGCTTCAGGCCCTCGGTGGAACCCATGGCAATGGTACGCACCACGCCGTCGCCCAGCTGCTGCTGGACTTCGAGCACGGTCTCGGAGTTGGCGACGTTGAGCGCGTCGTAGACCTTGGGAACCGAGTCCCGCGGGAACTCGACGTCAATCACCGCGCCGATGATTTGTACGATACGTCCGCTCATCTTGCGATCCTCTCAAATACCTGCAAATGAAACCTGTAGCGGGAGAGCCATGGGCTCTCCCCGGGCGCTATACGGCGGCGGCACCGCCGACGATCTCGGAAATTTCCTGGGTGATGGCGGCCTGGCGGGCCTTGTTGTACACCATCTCCAGATCGTCGATCAGTCCGCCGGCGTTGTCGGTGGCGTTCTTCATGGCGATCATCCGGGCCGCCTGTTCACAGGCCCCGTTCTCGACCACCGCCTGATAGACCTGCGATTCAATGAAGCGAACCAGCAGGCTATCCAACAGCGCCTTGGCATCCGGCTCATACAGGTAGTCCCAGCTACCGGGACGCTTGTTGTCCTCGTCATCCGCATCGGCCCCCATATCGGGGGAGAGCGGCAACAGCTGACGAACCACCGGCTTCTGCGTCATGGTGTTGACGAACTCGTTGTACACCACGAACAGGCGGTCGACCCGCCCTTCGTCGTAGGCGTCCAACATCACCTTGACGCTGCCGATCAGAGCCTCGACCTCGGGCGCTTCGCCCAGGCCGCTCTTGGCTGCCACCAGGTTGCCGCCGTAGTTGCGGAAGAAGCCGCCGGCCTTGCTGCCCAGAGCGCAGAAGTCGAGCTCCGCGCCCTCGTTGCGCCACGCCATGGCGTCCTTGATGACGGCCTTGAACAGGTTGACGTTCAAGCCGCCACACAGGCCGCGGTCGGTGGAGACCACGATGTAGCCGACCCGCTTCACCTCGTCACGCTCGATCATGTAATCGTGGCGATACTCGGGGTTGGCGTCGGCGATATGGCCCACCACGTTGCGGATCTGCCGGGCATAAGGCTGGCTGGCCTTCATCAGATCTTGCGCTTTACGCATCTTCGACGCAGCGACCATTTCCATGGCGCTGGTGATCTTTTGCGTATTCTTGATGCTCCCGATCTGGGTGCGTATCTCTTTTGCAGCTGCCATAGCGATCTACTCCGTTCGTGGCCCTCAGAAAGCTCCAGGGCCCGCCCTTGCCGGGCGGGCCAGCGGAATTACCAGCTCTGAGTGGCCTTGAACTGCTCGAGACCCTGCTTCAGCCCTTGCTGGATCTCGTCGTTGTAGTCGCCGGTCTGGTTGATCTTGTCGAGCAGCTCGGCTTGCTCGGACCTCATGTACTCGTGCAGGGCACGCTCGAAGTCCAGCACCTTGCTCACGTCGACGTCATCCAGGAAGCCTTCGTTGGCGGCATACAGCGACACGCCCATCTCGGCCACGGACAGCGGCGAATACTGCTTCTGCTTCATCAGCTCGGTGACACGCTGACCGTGCTCCAGCTGCTTGCGGGTGGCTTCGTCCAGATCGGAAGCGAACTGGGAGAAGGCCGCCAACTCGCGATACTGGGCGAGTGCCAGACGCACGCCGCCACCGAGCTTCTTGATGATCTTGGTCTGGGCCGCACCACCCACGCGGGATACCGACAGACCGGCGTTGATGGCCGGGCGGATGCCTGCGTTGAACTGGTCGGTTTCCAGGAAGATCTGGCCGTCGGTGATCGAGATCACGTTGGTCGGAACGAACGCGGAAACGTCGCCGCCCTGGGTCTCGATGATCGGCAGCGCGGTCAGCGAGCCGGTCTTGCCCTTGACCTCACCGTTGGTGAACTTCTCCACGTAGTCGGCGTTGACGCGCGCGGCACGCTCGAGCAGACGCGAGTGGAGATAGAAGACGTCACCCGGGTAGGCTTCACGGCCCGGCGGACGACGCAGCAGCAGGGACACCTGACGGTAGGCCCAGGCCTGCTTGGTCAGATCGTCATAGACGATCAGCGCGTCCTGACCGCGGTCGCGGAAGTACTCGCCCATGGTGCAGCCGGCGTAGGGTGCCAGGAACTGCATCGGGGCCGGGTCGGCGGCGCCGGAAGCGACGACGATGGTGTGATCCATCGCGCCGTGCTCCTCGAGCTTGCGCACCACGTTGGCGATGGTCGACTGCTTCTGACCGATGGCCACGTAGATACAGATGACGCCCTTGCCCTTCTGGTTGATGATGGCGTCGACGGCGATGGCCGACTTACCGATCTGACGGTCGCCGATGATCAGCTCACGCTGGCCGCGGCCGATCGGCACCATGGCGTCGATCGCCTTGAGACCGGTCTGGATCGGCTGGTCGACCGACTGACGGGTGATGACGCCCGGGGCGACCTTTTCCACCGCGTCGGTCAGCTTGGCGCCCACGTCGCCCTTGCCGTCGATGGGGTTGCCCAGCGGATCGACCACGCGGCCAACCAGTTCGGGGCCCACCGGCACCTCGAGGATACGACCGGTACAGCTGGCGGTCATGCCCTCTTCCAGCTTCAGGTAGTCGCCCAGCACCACGGCGCCCACGGAGTCGCGCTCGAGGTTGAGCACCATGCCGTAGATACCGCCGGGGAATTCGATCATCTCACCGAACATCGCGTCCTCGAGACCGTGAATCTTCACGATGCCGTCGGAGACGCTGACGATGGTGCCCTGATTGCGGGCTTCGGATGCGACATCCAGCTTTTCGATACGCTGCTTGATGATGTCGCTGATCTCGGAAGGATTCAGTTGCTGCATGCCATGTCCCTCAGACTCAGGCGGTAAGGGCTTCGGAGAGGCGGTTCAGTCGACCGCGCACCGACCCGTCGATGACGGTGTCGCCGGCGCGCAGGATAACGCCCCCGATAAGCTTCGGATCCACCTGAGTGGTAATGGAGATTTCGCGATTCAGCCGCTTCTTGAGCGCGCCTGCGAGCTTGTTCTGTTGCTTGTCGTCGAGCGCGAAGGCCGTGACCACGGTGACGTCGACACGCTTGTCATGCTCGGCGCGCAGACGTTCGAACTGCTCGGCAATGGCACCCAGGGCGGTAAGACGCCCCTTCTCGGCAAGCGACTCCAGGAAACGACGGCCTGCGTCGTCGACCTTGGCCTCGGCCAGTTCGATGACCAGCTCGACCTTGCGGTCGTCGGTCAGTTTGGGGCTCGCGAACAGTTTCTGCGCATCACGCTCCGCTACGACTTGGCCCAGCTTGACCAGCATGTCGGACCAGGCTTCCAGCGCCTTGTGGTCACGCGCATACTCGAAAGCCGCCTTGGCGTAGGGTCGTGCGACGGTTGACGTTTCCGCCATGGGTCACCTCCTTCACAGTTCGGCGGCAAGCTTGTCGAGCAGCTTGCGATGCGCCTTCTCGTCGACGGAGGCTTCCAGAACACGCTCGGCCCCGACAATGGCAAGTGTCGCCACCTGGGCGCGAAGCTCTTCCTTGGCGCGATTGATTTCCTGATCGATCTCGGCACGGGCGCCAGCCACCAGGCGTTCGCCTTCGGCACGGGCCTGCTCACGCGCTTCCTCGATCATCTGAGTGGAGCGCTTGTGGGCCTGTTCGAGGATCTGGGAGGCCTGCTCCTTGCTCTCGCGCAGCGTCTGAGCAGCCTGCTCCTGAGCAAGCTCGAGGTCGCGGGAAGCCCGGCTGGCCGCGTCGAGGCCATCGGCGATCTTCTTCTGGCGCTCGTGGAGCGCGGAGCTGATCGGCGGCCACACGTACTTGATGCAGAACCAGACAAAGATCGCGAAGGCGATCGTCTGCCCGATAAGCGTCATGTTGATATTCACGGGTATGTACCTCTGACGGGTTCGTGGCAACCGGAGAGAAGCGAACCGAGCGCCTCAGCGCTCGGTGCTGTCTTTAACCGGCAACGACGAAGATCAGGTACATCGCGATACCGACGCCGATCATCGGCACGGCGTCGAGCAGACCGGCCATGATGAAGGTGCGGGTCTGCAGCTGGTCGCCCAGCTCCGGCTGGCGAGCGGTGGACTCGAGCAGCTTGCCGCCCAGCATGGCGAAGCCGATACCGGTAGCCAGGGCGCTGACGCTGATGATGATGGCGGCGGCAAGGTAGACGATTTCCATGATGTTGCTCCTAGTAGGTCAGGTTGAGGTTAGTTTCAGTACTTCGTTGCAAAGGTTGCTTGGTTCAGTGGTGCTCGTGAGCGGCACTCAGGTACACGATCGACAGGGTCGTGAAGATGAAGGCCTGCAGCGATACCACCAGAATGTGGAAAATGGCCCACGGCACGTCGAGCACCCAGATCGCCCAGAACGGCAGCAACGCGATCAGGATGAAGATCACCTCGCCGGCGAACATGTTGCCGAACAGACGCAGTGCGAGGCTGATGGGCTTGACGATCAGGCCGACGATTTCGAGGACCAGATTGAACGGGATCAGCAGCCAGTGGTTGAACGGCGTGAGCGAGAGCTCCTTGGCGAAGCCGCCGACACCCTTGACCTTGCAGCTGTAGTAGACGATCAGACAGAACACGCCCAGCGCCATGCCCAGGGTGGCATTGACGTCGGTGGTTGGCACGATCTTCATGTACTCGACGCCGAGGCGACCGAACAGCTCCGGGAAGTAATCGACCGGCAGGATCTTCAGCGTGTTCATCAGCAGGATCCACATGAACAGCGTCAGCGCGATAGGCGCGATGTGCGGATTCTTGCCGTGGAAGGTGGAGCGGGTCAGGTTCTCGATGAACTCGATGACCATCTCGACAGCGTTCTGCAGCCCGCCGGGCACGCCGGTGGTCGCCATCTGGCCGGCCTTGCGGAACAGCCACAGGAACAGCACACCCATGGCGATGGACCAGCCCATGGTGTCCACGTGAATGGCCATGAACCCCATCTCCTGGGCTTCGGTCGAGGTGCTGGCGAACTTCCAACCGAGCTCGGGATGCCTGCCGAAGGTCAGGTTCTGAAGGTGGTGCTGTATGTAATAAATGGCGGTTATTTCATTACCTGCTGCCATACGCTGCTACCTCAGGTTCGTTGGGTCGGTCGGTCACGCAGTAGCCAGGGTGTCAGCCAGTGCATGAGCTGCGCCGCCACATATGCGACAAAGAAAAAAGCCGGGTTTGAGGGGGGCACTGCGACGAACACGATCACGAACAGTGCCACCGTCAAACCAAACTTTCCCATCGCTGCCTGATAGAGATTCATCACGCTGACCCGCGGTCGCCGGCCGTCTCGAACGCGCAGCCCGCGCCAGACGAAGTAGAGCGAAGGCAGCAGACTGACCAGGCCGCCCATCAGGGCCGACAGCACCCCTTCGTGACCATGTCGCAGGCCAGCCAGCAGGGCTACCAGCAAGGTGGCGAAGCCCTGTGCCAAAAAGAGGCGGGTAAAATCCGGGCGCCGGCGCCTCATGGCAGCGTATCCGTGCATCCTGTCGACATTTCCTGCCCTGCCTAAACAGGGTTTGGGTGCCGGCTTGGCCGAGCGTGACACTCAGGCAAACAACGGCGGATTATAGGGAAGCGCCCCTGGCCCTTCAACCGGCCAGGACGCTTTTAGGCTCGAATGACGTAGCTATGCGACCAAAGGTGGAAGTCATTGTCGACATCCCACGGGTCGCATAGCTCAATGAATGTGCTCGAGAATACCGTCCAGTTCCTCGAGGCTGGAATAGCGGATGGTGACCCGCCCCTTGCCGCCGCGACCGTGCTGAATCCTGACCGGAGCGCCCAGCACTTCGCCGAGGCGGGTCTCCAGGCGCGCCACGTCGGGGCTGGATGCCACCGCCGCGACCTTCTTCGGTTCGCCCTGGGTCAGACGCTTCACCAGCGCCTCGGTATCGCGCACGGTGAGATCCTTGTTGACCACCTCGTGGGCAGCGCGACGCTGCTTGGCGGCGGGCAGAACGAGCAGGGCACGGGCGTGTCCCATATCGAGATCGCCGCGCTCGAGCAGAGTCTGCACTTCCGGATCGAGCGCCAGCAGGCGCAGCAGATTGGCGACCTGGGCGCGGGACTTGCCCACCGCATCGGCCACCTGCTGCTGGGTAAGTTCGAACTCCTCGAGCAGGCGCTTGAGCGCCATCGCCTCCTCCACCGGGTTGAGGTTCTCGCGCTGGATGTTCTCGATCAGCGCCAGGGCCAGGGCGACTTCGTCGCTGACCTCGCGGATCACCGCCGGGATGGTGTCGAGTTCGGCCAGTTGGGAGGCGCGCCAGCGCCGCTCACCGGCGATAATCTCGTAGCGCGACTCGCCGATGGGCCGCACCACGATGGGCTGCATCACGCCCTGGGCTCGGATCGAGTCTGCCAGCTCCTCCAGCGCCTCAGGCTGGATGTCGCGACGCGGCTGATACTTGCCGCGGGTGAGCTGGCTCAGCGGCAGGCGTTCGAGTCGCTCCTCGATCTCGGCTACCGCCGCCGCCGGCTCGCTCGCTCCGTCGGGCAAGACTTGGCCTTCGGGCAGCTCGAGATTCTCGCGGCGGCGGGCGCCGGCACCGATCAGGGCATCCAGGCCGCGGCCCAGGGCGCGTTTTCGCGTCATCAGCATTCCCTCATCACGAGCGGGTCACGACAGTAGGCTCCACCCGGCGCACTACAGCGACAGGCGACGAATCAGTTCCTTGGCCAGCACCCGATGGGCCTGGCTGCCGCGCGAGAAGCGCGCGTACTTGGTCACCGGCAGGCCGTGGCTCGGCGCCTCGGCCACCCGCACGTTGCGCGGGATCGTGGTCTTGAGCAGCGCCTCGCCGAAATAGTCGCGCAGCTGCTTGGAGACGTCCCGGGTCAGACTGTTGCGACCGTCGAACATGGTACGCAGGATGCCATAGATCGCCAGGTCGGGGTTCACGCTGTCCTTGATCTGCTCCACGGTGTCGAGCAGCGCCGAGAGCCCCTCCAGGGCATAGAACTCGCACTGCAGCGGAATCAGCACGCCGTTGGCGGCGGTCAGGGCGTTGACGGTGAGCATGTTGAGCGAAGGCGGGCAGTCGATCAGCACCACGTCGTACTCGCCAGCGACGCTGGCCAGAGCTTCGGTCAGGCTGCGCTCGCGGCCCTCGGCGCGGTCGAGCAGTTCCACTTCCGCGGCGGTGAGATCGCCGTTGCCGGGCAGCAGCGAGTAGCCAGCGGTGGGGCAGTCGAGCATCACCTCGGGAGCGCTCTTCTCGCCCAGCAGCAGGTCGAGCACGCTGCCCTCGAGCGAGTGCTTGTCGATGCCGCTGCCCATGGTGGCATGGCCCTGGGGGTCGAGATCCACCAGCAGCACGCGGCGATCCAGCGCGGCCAGGCTGGCGGCCAGGTTGACGGCGGTGGTGGTCTTGCCCACGCCGCCCTTCTGGTTGGTCAAGGCGATGATTTGACTCACGGGCGACTTCCTTGCGTCGACGGCTCGCTTCAACGGCGGCCTGGGTTGGAATCGGTTCGCTCGACGATCAACAGCTGACGCTCCCCCACGGTGAACGGTACCGCAAGCACGTGGCGCTCGCGCACGACCACACCGGCATCCAGCGCCGCCAGCTCGTCGTCGGCCGCCGGCCCCTTCATGGCCAGCCAGCGCCCGTCGCGGGCCAGCAGCGGCTCGGTCAGCGCGACGAAATCCGCCAGACTGGCGAAGGCGCGCGAGACGATCTGCGCGAAGCCACCCGGCGGTGGCTCGAAAGCCTCGACCCGGGCCTGCACCGGGGTGACGTTGGTCAACCCCAACTCCATCACCGCCTGGCGCTGAAAGCGCACCTTCTTGCCGTTGCTGTCGAGCAGCGTGACCGCCAGGCTCGGCTCGAGGATCGCCAGCACTAGCCCCGGCAGACCGGGCCCGGCGCCAACGTCGAGCAGCGGCGCGGGGCCGACGTGAGGCAGCACGGCCGCGCTGTCGAGCAGGTGCCTTGACACCATCTCTTCCGGTGAGCGTATCGCGGTGAGGTTATAGGCGCGATTCCACTTGTGCAACAGCCCGACCAGGCGCAGCAGTCGCTCGCGCTTCTCCGCGTCGAGTTCGAGACCCAGTGCCGTGAAGCCTTCGTCGAGGCGAGCCGCCACTTGAGGCGTGATGGCTTCGCTCATCCGTTGGCCACTCGCGTGTCGTCGAGAAGACGGCGTTTCTTCAGGTGGATCAGCAGGATAGAGACCGCCGCCGGGGTCACGCCGGAGATCCGCGAAGCCTGGGCCAGGGTCTCCGGACGCGCCTCGGCGAGCTTCTGACGGATCTCGTGGGAGAGCCCCTCGACCTGGACGTAGTCGAGATCGGCCGGCAGTGGGGTGGCTTCGTGACGCTTGAGCTTGTCGATCTCGTCCTGCTGGCGGTCAATGTAGCCCTGGTACTTGGCCTGGATCTGCACCTGCTCGGCCACCGCCTCGTCGTTCACCGGCTCGCCGGCGAGGTGGGCCACGTCGGCGTAGCCGAGCTCGGGGCGCTTGAGCAGGTCGAGCAGGCTGTACTCGCGGGCCAGCGGTTTGCCGGTCCTGGTCTCGATGGCCTCGGCAGCCGGGCTGCCGGGCTGCACCCAACTGGCCTTGAGCCGGGCGCTTTCGCGCTCGATCGCCTCGCGCTTGACGCTGAACGCGGCCCAGCGTGCGTCGTCGACCAGCCCCAGTTCGCGACCGGCCTTGGTGAGGCGCAGGTCGGCGTTGTCCTCGCGCAGCAGCAGACGGTACTCGGCACGCGAGGTGAACATGCGGTAGGGCTCCTTGGTGCCCAGGGTGATCAGGTCGTCGACCAGCACGCCGAGGTAGGCCTCGTCGCGCCGCGGCCACCAGGCCTCAAGCCCCTTGGCACGGCGCGCGGCATTGAGGCCGGCGAGCAGCCCCTGGGCGCCGGCCTCCTCGTAGCCGGTAGTGCCGTTGATCTGACCGGCGAAAAATAGGTTGTGGATAAATTTGGTTTCCAGCGAGTGCCTGAGATCGCGCGGATCGAAGAAATCGTACTCGATGGCATAGCCGGGGCGGGTGATGTGCGCGTTCTCCAGCCCCTTCATCGAGCGCACCACCTTGAGCTGCACGTCGAAGGGCAGCGAGGTGGAGATGCCGTTGGGGTAGAGCTCGTGGGTGTCGAGGCCTTCAGGCTCGATGAACACCTGGTGGCTCGCCTTGTCGGCGAAGCGGTGCACCTTGTCCTCGATCGATGGACAGTAGCGCGGCCCGACGCCCTCGATCACGCCGGAATACATCGGCGAGCGGTCGAGGTTGGCGAAGATGATCTCGTGGGTGCGCTCGTTGGTGTGCGCAATGTGACAGCTCACCTGACGCGGGTGCATCTCGCGATTACCGAGGAAGGACATCACCGGGGTCGGCGTGTCGCCCGGCTGCTCCTCGAGCACCGAGAAGTCGACGCTCTTGGCGTCCAGCCGCGGCGGGGTACCGGTCTTGAGCCGATCGACCCGGAACGGCAGTTCGCGCAGACGGCTGGCCAGTGCGTTGGAGGGAGGATCGCCGGCGCGTCCGCCACGGCTCTGATCGAGACCGATATGGATCACCCCACCGAGGAAGGTGCCGGTGCACAGCACCACCGTTTCGGCATGGAATTGAATACCGGTCTCGGTGATCACGCCACGCACGGTGTCGCCATCGACGATCAGATCCCCCGCCGCCTGTTGGAAGATCGTCAGGTTGGGGGCGTTCTCCAGCATGCCGCGAATGGCTGCCTTGTAGCGCACTCGGTCGGCCTGGGCGCGGGTGGCACGCACCGCCGGTCCCTTACGTGCGTTGAGCACGCGAAACTGGATGCCGCCGAGATCGGTGGCCAGACCCATGGCACCGCCCAGCGCATCGATCTCCTTGACCAGATGGCTCTTGCCGATCCCGCCGATGGCGGGATTGCAGGACATCTGACCGAGGGTCTCGATGTTATGGGTCAGCAGCAGGGTCTGACAGCCCATGCGGGCGGAGGCCAGAGCGGCTTCGGTTCCCGCATGGCCGCCGCCGATGACGATGACGTCAAAGCGGTCGGGATACTCCAAGGTTCACCTCGTTGCGCTTGTGCGCGGATATTGCCTAGGGATGAAAAACAGCCTGCCAGTATAAACCGACTGTGGGTAACCGTCAGGGTTTTCCACACCGGGTTTGCCTGCCAGCCGCGAGCTACCACTCACTAAACAAAACAGAATGATTAAAAGAGAGAAGTTCTGTTGTGGTTGTGACTACTGGTGTGGACAATTTCTGTGGATAACACAATGTCCTACAGATATATCAGTAAGTTGCATTGTTGACTTTTGTGGTGAGAAGAGGATGACGAGCTGAGGGCGAGCGGTGACGAGGCTGTGTATAAAAGAGGGTCTTTTCCACAGCGGCAACGCTACACCTCTTTTCCACCGTTGGCTACCGGGCTTGTCACCGCGACTGTGAACAGTTGCGCTGATGACGACAAGATCCCGGCCTCATGCGGTTTGCAGCGCGATCGGGAGCTTCAAGAGAAGAATGTTATCCACAGGCGAAAAAAAGCCCTGTCGGGAACGACAGGGCTTACGATCGGGCTCGAAGAGAGGGAGAAGGATCAGACCATGAAGGAAGCGCCGCAGCCGCAGGTAGTCGTCGCGTTGGGGTTCTGCACCAGGAAGCGAGCGCCTGCGAGTCCCTCTTCGTAGTCGACGGTGGACCCTACGAGGTACTGGTAGGAGAGCTCGTCGACCACCAGGGCCACCTCTCCGAATTCGATGACGGTATCGTCCTCGCCGACGGTATCGGCAAAGTCGAAGCCGTACTGGAAACCCGAGCAGCCGCCGCCCGTCACGTAGACGCGCAGCTTGAGTTCGGGCTTGCCCTCCTCCGCAATCAGTGTCTGGAGCCGCTTCCTGGCGGCTGCGCTGAGCATCATGGGAGTAGGGACGAAAGATTCTGCGCCGCTCATGGGCATCCTCCCGTGAGCCGAATGAATGGATAACAATCGATTATCTTAAATTCCTAGCAAAAGGGTCAACTATTCAGGAAAAGGACTCACCAGTGACGGCATCGCTAGGGGCTGAGCCGTCGGCAGGTCTACGAGGAGGCGCTGTAAACCCATCCCTGGGCGCTATCGACGCCATCCCTGGCGTAGAACCTCCTCTACGACCTGCCCCCGGCTCCCAATACCTCTGGTGAAATCATCAGGGCATCAGGGCGGGGGCGGCGAGTCCGGCATGCTCGTCGAAGCCGAACATCAGGTTGAGGTTCTGCACCGCCTGGCCGGAAGCGCCCTTGACCAGGTTGTCTATCACCGAGAGTACCACCACGGTGTCGCCGTTGCCCGGCCGATGCACGGCCAGGCGGCAGACATTGGCGCCCTTGACGCTGCGCGTCTCGGGGTGGCTGCCGGCGGGCATCACGTCGACGAAGGGCTCGGCGGCGAAGCGCTGCTCGAACAGTGCCTGCAGATCGCCGGGCTCGCCGGTCAGGCGCCCGTACAGGGTGGCATGAATGCCGCGGATCATCGGCGTCAGGTGGGGCACGAAGGTCAGGCCCACCGAGCCCTTGGCAGCATCGCGGAGGCCCTGGCTGATTTCCGGCAGGTGGCGGTGGCCGGAAGCGCCGTAGGCCTTCATCGATTCGCTGGCCTCGGCCAGCAGTGAGGGCACCTTGGCGCCGCGGCCGGCGCCGGTGACGCCGGACTTGCAGTCGGCGATCAAGTGGGCAGCGTCGATCAGGCCGGCTTCCAGCAGCGGCAGCAGGCCCAGTTGCACCGCGGTGGGGTAGCAGCCGGGCACGGCGATCAGGCGTGCCTGACGAATGCGCTCGCGGTGCATCTCGGGCAGCCCGTACACGGCTTCTTCGAGCAGCTCCGGGGCGCCGTGAGGCTGGCCGTACCACTCGGCCCATACCTCGGCGTCACGCAGGCGGAAGTCGGCGGAGAGGTCGATCACCCGGGTGCCCCGCTCGAGCAGTTCACCGGCCAGAGCATGGGCGACGCCGTGGGGGGTGGCGAAGAAGACCGCGTCGCAGGCGCCCAGGCGCTGCGGGTCAGGCTCGCTGAAGGCCAGCTCGTCGTAGTGGCCGCGCAGGTTGGGGTACATCTCGCAGACGCGTACACCGGCTTCGGAGCGCGAGGTGATCGCCTCGACCTCGACTTGCGGGTGCTGCGCCAGCAGCCTGAGCAGTTCGACCCCGGTGTAACCGGTGCCGCCGACGATTCCGACCTTGATCACGATGCGACTCCTTCGATGGTTGCCTGGCAGGGAGCGGCTGCCAACGGGACCGCTCTGTCCGGATATGATACACAAGAGAGGGGGCGACCACCCAGCCGGCGCGTCCCACTCATATAGGAATGCCTGGACAGGAAACCGCCGTGCCGCGTTTTTCACTACCTAGCTTCAGCCTCGAGAGATTTCGCCGCCAGCTGGCCAGCGTGGATGCCTTGCCGCAGCTGTGTGTGCTGGGCGTCGTTTCAGGGCTCGTCACCGGTGCGGTGATGGTCGCCTTCCGCTTGCTGCTCGAGCTGGGGGGCGTGCTGTTCATGCCCGGCGGTGATCACGAGGCCTTCGAGGGGCTGCCGCCGATGGTGCGCTCGAGCCTGCCTTTGATCGCCGTGGCCATTATCGGCATTTTCCTGTGGCGTCAGCCGGCGGCGGCACGCAAGCTGGGGGTCGGTCATGTCATCGAACGACTCACCTATCATCAGGGGCGCTTTCCGCTGCGCAACTGGATCAATCAGTGGTGGGTGGGGGTGACCACGGTGCTGGGCGGCCTCTCCGCCGGACGCGAAGGGCCGGCTATACATCTCGGCGCGGCCGCGGCCAGCGGCCTGGGCCAGCAGCTGCGCCTGCCGCACAACAGCCTGCGAGTGCTGGTGGCCTGTGGCACGGCGGCGGGCATCTCGGCCTCGTTCAATACCCCGATTGCCGGTGTCATCTTCGCCATGGAAGTGGTGATGATGGAGTACACCATTGCCGGCTTCATGCCCGTCATTCTGGCCTCCACCATGGGGGCGCTTGTGGCCATGCTGGTATACGGTTCCGAGCCGGCCTTCCAGGTACCCAGCGTCAGCCTGGGCTCGTTGATGAATCTGCCGTGGATCGTGGTCACGGCGCTGTTCATCGGGCTGCTGGCCGGACTCTTCATCCACGTGGCGCGCAGCGAACGCATCGCCGGGCTGCCGGTGCCGCTGCGTCTGGCGCTGGTGGCGTTGGCCACGGCGACGGTGGCGTGGTGGTTTCCCGAAGTCCAGGGCATCGGTTACGACAGCATGGAAGCCGCGTTAGCCGGCAATCTGGCGGTCGAGGTGCTGCTGGCACTGGTGGTAGCCAAGCTGCTGCTCACCGCCATCACCGTGGCCAGCGGTATCCCCATCGGCATCATCGGCCCGGTGCTGGTGGTCGGGGCCGCCGCCGGCGCACTGGCCGAGCTGCTGGGCGCCTGGTTGTTTCCGCAACTGGAGATGGAGCCAGGGTTCTACGCCATGCTGGGCATGGCGGCGATGATGGGGGCGGTGCTGCAGGCGCCTCTGGCGGCGCTAATGGCACTGCTAGAACTGACCCATAACCCCAATATCATTCTGCCGGGCATGCTGGCGGTGGTGGTATCGGGGCTGACGGCACGCCAGCTGTGTCGCTGCGACGGCTTCTTCATCAGCATGACCCGCCATGGCCTGCACCCGCTGCAACAGCCGTTGATGCAGGCGCTGTCGCGGGTCTCGGTGCCGGCGGTGATGGAGCGCAGCTTCGTCGCCACGCCGCGCATGGTCACCCGCGATCAGGCTCGGGTGCTGCTCGATGCCAGACCGGCCTGGATATTGATCGTACGTTCGAGCGACGACAAGCCGACACTGGCGCTCAAGGCCGCCGACCTAGCCCGCGCCTTGATGGACGAAACGCAGGAAGCCGAAGCGGTTGGCGAAGACGAAGACGCGCTGTTCGACCTGCTCGAGGTACCGGGGCTGCGTCTGGAAATGGCGCCGATCCATCACCAGGCAACCCTGTCTGAGGCGTTCGAGCGACTCAACGATCAGGCGGTCGATGCGCTGTTCGTCGAGCAGGGCCGGCGACCGAAGCAGCAGCGAATTTCCGGTATCATCACCCGCGGCTCCATCGAGCGTTACTATTCGCTGAAGTGAGTCGCTGAAGTGAGAGTCGCTGAAGCGAGTCATTGAAGTGAGTCGCTGACGTGAGCCGGACGAGTTCTTGAAGTACGTTCAATGAAACGAGGCGGCAGCGATCGTCGTCGTCATCTCTGAGGAGACTGCATGTATCTCTGGATCAAGGCGCTGCACATCGTGGCCGTGGTGACCTGGTTCGCGGCGCTGTTCTACCTGCCGCGCCTCTATGTCTATCACGCCATGGCGCGCGACAAGGGCGAGCAGCAGGCCATCGATTACTTCAGCGTGATGGAGCGCAAGCTCTATCGCGGCATCATGACGCCTTCGATGATCGCGGTGATCGTGTTCGGCCTGTGGCTTCTTTATCTGATGCCGCACTGGCTCGGCATGGGCTGGATGCACGTCAAGCTGCTGTTGGTGGTGTTGTTGGTGGCCTACCACCATGTCTGCCTGATCTATCTCAAGCAGTTCGCTGCGGGGCGCTGTCAGCGTAGCCACGTGTTCTTTCGCTGGTTCAACGAGCTGCCGGTGGTCGTGCTGTTGGCCATCGTGATCCTGGCCGTGCTGAAGCCGTTCTGAGCATGGCCGGCGAAACGAACACACAGCCACCCGTGGTGCTGGTACTGGCCGGCCACGACCCTACCGGCGGCGCGGGCATCATGGCCGACGGCGAGGCGATCGCCGCCTGCGGCGGCTGGGCGTTGACGGTGCCGACGGCGCTGACGATGCAGGATTGCCGCGACGTGCATCGTGTGGTTCCGGTGCCGGCCGAACTGATTCGCGAGATGACGGCGCGGCTCTCCGGCTTTCGTCTGGCAGCGATCAAGGTCGGCCTGCTGGCAAGCCGCGAGACGCTCGATGCCGTGGTCGACATCATCAAGGCACGGCCGGGCATCCCCGTGGTGGTCGATCCGGTGCTCAAGGCGGGTGGCGGCAAAGAGTTATCCACATCCGCCATGGTCGAGGTCTTCCGCTCTCGTCTGCTACCGCTTGTGGATATCCTGACGCCGAATCGTCTCGAGCTCGAACGCCTGGCCGGAACGGAGCCACAGGATGACGAAGCGCGTGCGCGTCAACTGATGGCGCTGGGCTGTCGTGCCGTGTTGGTGACCGGCAGCGACGATCCCGATTGCGACGTGCCGCAGGATGTCGTCGAGCAGGTGCTGTATGCATCAGAACAGAACCGTGCCTGGCGCTGGCCGCGGCTGGCAGGCAGGTTTCACGGCTCGGGCTGCACTCTGGCCGCGGCGTTGGCGGCACGGCTCGCGGCCGGTGAGTCCTTGGAGGTTGCCTGCGAACAGGCTCAGCGCTTCACCTGGCAGGCGCTGGCCAAGGCATGGCAGCCGGGTAATGCTCAGGCGCTGCCGCGGCGAACGGCTGCCCAGGGCAGCTGGCACGATCCCGTACAGGGCGTGGCCAAAGCCCCTTCAATGAGCGAAGATCACCGTAACTTCACCACGCATTCCAAGGTTATCCAAGAAGTTATCCACAGACCGGGCAGCGTGAGCCTGGCACTACCCGTGACGGGGTTACACCATTCTCGTGACAGCAAAGAGGCTTACATGACCACTTCCGAAACGCTCTTCGAACAGGCTCGCCGCCATATTCCCGGTGGCGTCAACTCTCCCGTGCGCGCCTTCAAGGGCCTGCACCGGCCGCCGGTGTTCATGGAGCGGGCGCAGGGTGCCTACCTGTTCGACGTCGAGGGCAAGCGTTATGTCGACTATGTCGGTTCCTGGGGGCCGATGATCACCGGCCACGCCGATCCGGACGTGCTGGGTGCCGTGCGTAGCCGACTCGACCACGGTCTTTCTTTCGGCACGCCGACGGCCATCGAGACCACCATGGCCGAGCTGATCTGCGAGATGATCCCCTCCATCGAACTGGTGCGTATGGTCAACTCGGGGACCGAGGCCACCATGTCGGCGATTCGACTGGCGCGCGGCTATACCGGGCGCGACAAGATCGTCAAGTTCGAGGGCAACTACCACGGCCACTCCGACTCGCTGCTGGTCAAGGCCGGCTCCGGCGCCCTGACCCATGGCGAGCCCAGCTCCCCGGGGGTGCCGGCGTCACTGGCCGAGCACACCATCACGCTGTCCTACAACGACCTCGATGAGGTGGAAACCTGCTTCGAGGAGATCGGCAACGAGATCGCCTGCATCATCGTCGAGCCGGTGGCGGGCAACATGAACTGCATCCCGCCGCAGCCGGGTTTCCTCGAAACCTTGCGCCGGGTTTGCACCGAGTACGGCAGTGTGCTGATCTTTGATGAAGTGATGACCGGTTTTCGCGTTGCCCTGGGTGGGGCCCAGGCGCACTTCGGCATCGAGCCCGATCTGACCTGTCTGGGCAAGATCGTCGGCGGTGGCATGCCGGTGGGCGCCTTCGGCGGCAAGCGTGCGATCATGGAGCAGATCTCACCGCTGGGGCCCGTCTATCAGGCGGGTACGCTGTCGGGCAACCCGCTGGCCATGGCCGCCGGTATCGCCCTGTTGACCAAGCTGCGCGAGCCCGGCTTCCACGATGCCCTGGCGCAGCGCGTGGAAACGCTGTGTCACGGGCTGCAGGAGCGCGCCGATGCCGCCGGGGTCGACATGATCACCCAGCGCGTGGGTGGCATGTTCGGGCTGTTCTTCACCGGGCAGACCCGGGTCGACAATTTCGCCCAGGCCACGGCCTGCGATGCCGAGGCCTTCCGGCGCTTCTTTGCGGCGATGCTGGAAGAGGGCGTTTACCTGGCACCCTCGGCCTACGAGGCGGGATTCATGTCGAGCGCGCATACGCCGGAAGACATTCAATTCACGCTGGACGCTGCCGAGAAGGCATTCGCCAAGGTACGCTAGGCCAATAGAAAACAGGAGTGAACATGGACGCCACTTCAGTGCCCTACCCGACCTCAGCCACCGCCCTCGAGCTGGATGAGCTGATCGATTCGCTGGTGGCGTCGCACCGCTCCTTCGTCGACGACCTGCCTTATGTGGGGGCGTCGGGCTGCCTGGCGGCAACCCGGGCCCTAGTCAAGGAGGAAGTCGGCGTGCTCGATGCACGCCTGAGCGGTGAGGAGGATCGCTTGCACCTGCAACGGCTCGAGGCCTGGTTGGAGCAGGAGATGGTGAGGCTAGAGCCCTGGTTCGACGAGCGCGGCGAACCGCGTCCGAGCTGGATCGTAGGGCGGCAGGTTCTGCCGTTGTGCGATCGGCAGCGCCTCATCATGACCAGCGCTCTCGATCTCGAGCCAGCGGATCCCATGGCCAATCGTTGCCTCGATCCGGGGTTCGACCTGGTCTCGCTGCTGGTGGGCCTGTATGTCCGCGACGAGACGCGACTGGCGCACTACGCCCTGGATCGCTATCTGCGTCGCTCCGGCGACTACTCCCTGATGCGGCTGATCTCGGTCTTTGCGGTGTGTCGTTGCCTGGCAGGGGCACGGCGAGCGCTGCAGCGCTCTGAGTCGGGGCGTGAGCCGGCATTCCGCATGGCGGAGATCATGACCGAGTGTCGTCGCTATCTCGACCTGGCCGAACAGGTCTCCAACTTCCGCTTTCCGCCGTTGATCATCGGGGTTGGCGTCTCAGGCAGCGGCAAGAGTCGCTTCATGGCCGAGATCGTCGAGCGGCTGGGGGCCGTCAGGCTGTGCTCGGATGCCGAACGCAGACGGCTGTTCGGAATCGATCCACAGGCGGTGGAGCCCGATACGGCTGTGGATATCTTCAGTCCCGAGTCCACCGAGCGTACCTATCAGCGTCTGGCCAGTCTTGCCGGCCTGCTGCTCAATGCCGGCATACCCACCTGCATCGATGCTACCTGCCTGACACAAGCGCAGCGGCAGCTGCTGCGACAGCAGGGCGAGGCGCGCGGCCTGCCGGTGCTCATCGTCAGCTTCGAGGCGGACGAGGATACCTTGAAGGAGCGCATCATCAAGCGCTCAGGGGAGTATGGTGTAGAGCCTGATGCAAGCCTTGCCGTGCTGAATGGCCAAATGGAAGGCTTCGAGGATTTTTCCCCTGACGAAAGGCGCAATTTGTTGCGCATAGATACCACGGCGGAACATGTCGGTGATACATTGGCCTTATTGGTCGAGAAGCGTTTCAATCTGAGCTTTAGCTGAGAATATGATGAACAGGTTTTCATGGATCCTCTTGGCCAGCTTGATAGGTGTTAGCTTCATGTTGGCCGTTGCCGGAGCGAATGCCATGTCGAAGCAGGTAAGTCGGGCTGATTCACCCAAAAGCGAGATCGTGATCATCTTCGATGGCGTGCCGGGCACCCGCTTTCAAGCTTCATTGAAGATCGATGATGGGGTTCAGGCCGTAACTCATGAGCTGGAAGAGAGCGTCCCCAGTGAATATCGCTATCAAGGGGAGGCATTGGAAGCGCACATCCGCCAGACGAGCCAGGAAGGCGCACTGAGCGTCGAGGTGCGTAAGCAGGGAAGTGTCAGCCGTTCCAGCACCCAGGGGCAGGGTAGCGAAATCAGACTTCGGGTCAGATAGCAGGTCTGATCTCGCCCCTTCCGTTGGTCAGGCCATGGCGTCGGATTGCCTGGAGGCATGCAGGCCGGAGCTGCCTTTCTGCCTGCGGTGATAAAGATATCGCTTGTAGAGGGCCCAGCAGTGAAAGCTGAGGAACGTCAGGATGAATCCCAGGACGATCACTCTCGGCAGCAACGAAGTCGCGATCGTCAGTATCCAGACATCACTGCTGATGATGGAGATGGTCGTCTTGGCGATCAGCGCCAGCCAAACGGCCAAGGTCAGTGTGGTAATGGATAGGTCCCTTGCCCGATAGGACAGGCTCCTTTTACCTGGATTGTTGATGACCACTGGATGCAACTTATTCATGGAAGATTTCTCCTCTGTCTGGGCTGGTCCAGGTAGCCAATCGGCCTTTCTGTCGCTTTGCGGCCTTGGGTACTGCCAAGACAACCGTAGCCATGTTCAATAGCCAGTAGACGAGCGGATACCAGACACACCAGTATGCGCAACGCAACATACCTCGCTCATAACGACTGTCGATAGAAAAACTGACGATAAACTGAACGAAGCTCAGTATGATAAGAGTGCTTCCTACATAGGAAAGAAGAGCGCCCGAGTAGACCGTTGAGGATGTGAGGAAGGCCAAGGAAAAGAGCCAAGACAGCAGCATGAACAATGCAGAGTAGCACCACACAACGCTGACCATGTACTCCAGCATCAATGGCCAGAAGCGCCGGTTCTGCCATCTCACCGTCTGAGTGAAGTAGCGCAAAAAGACTTCTGCACCGCCTTGGGCCCAGCGCAGGCGCTGACGAAACAGACCGCGGAGCGTTTCCGGCATCAGCACCCAGCACAGCGCCCTCGGCTCGTAGCGGACCTGTCCTCCCGCCATTTGCAGGCGCCAGCTGATATCGATGTCCTCGGTGATCATGTCGGTGTTCCACCCTTCGATGGCTTCTAGCGCGCTCCTTCTAAACGCGCAAACCACGCCGGAAATCGTGAACACCATGCCGTAGATTCGCTGGGCTCGCTTGATCAAGCCGATGATGGATGAGAACTCACCGGTCTGTATCTTGCCGATCACCGTGGAGCGCGTTCTCACCCTGGGATTCCCGGTTACGCCGCTGACGTTGGAACTTTGCAGGAAGTGCCCCACCATGTAGCCGATGGCGTCGTAATCGAGAATGGCATCGCCATCGATGCCAACGATGATCTCGCCGGTGGCCTCCTTGAGCCCATGGTTGAGAGCGCTGGCCTTGCCCTGATTGCTCTGATGAAGGACCTTCAGGTTCGGACAGGTGAGCTTGAGAGACTCCAGTAGCTCTCCTGTAGCATCTTTGCTGCCATCATTGATGGCGATGATTTCCAGTTTTGGGTAATTTTGATGTTTCAGATGCTCTATGGTTTCCCGGATATTAGCGGCTTCATTATAGCAGGGCAGTAACAAGGAAACTTGGGGGCATGTTTCATCCCATACCTGAGGTTCAGGCCAAGCCTGTTTTCGTTCCCAATGCAAGTAAAAATAGAGCCCCCCGCAGATCCATATCGTGGCCATGACGCTGGGATAGGCATAGGTAAATATCGATATGGCATCAAGGATATTCATTGCTGCACCCCGAATCTTCGGCCAAGAGAGAAAATCGGACGCAGCATGTAAATATCAGGATGATTGATGTGAAAGTCATCGGGGTAGTAGCCGATGTGCCTGACGCCAGTTTGCTTGACGGTATCGATCCAGCTCATGAGAACTTCATTGGGAACGAGTGTATCGTCTCGCCAGTCACGTGTTTGTAATTCGAACACCAACCGATCGGCAGGAACGGCAGCCAGAGAAGCTCGTGCCAACTCCTCCAGCCAGCGCTGCGGATTATCAGCCTCTTCCATGTAAGGCATGGCCATGACTGCGACATAGTCGTAGGCGGCAGCGAAATCCTCTGCCGATTGAGCGAACCAGGCCTGACTCTCCGGCTCGAGAATAGGCAGCGCATAGATGTTTCGAGAAATCGTGAAAGTCTTGTTGTCGGATTGCCGATAGTAGTTGGCAGCCTCGACCAGCTCGAGGGTGAACTGCGTCAAGAACGAAGTCTTTTGCTGGGTCCACTGGTGAAAAAGCGCTTCATCTGCGCGAATGCTGTCGACATCGGGTGGCAGGTTCCATTCGTCTGCGTAGACACTGCGAGCCTCTTCGCTGGCATCCTCGAAGTCGGTCAGGAAGGCATCGTCGTGGAAGAGCAGGCCATCGAACTTGGTCATGCGGCCGAGGTCTTCGTAAATCTCGGCAATGAGCTGTCGATTGGCTGCCGAGTAGGGTGAGAGACGCAGGTAGTGTTCCGTGGCCTTCTGCCCAGTCCTGGCATCCGTGACGTAGGGGTGCCCCGGACCCAGATCGAAGGCGAGCACCGGCATCCAGGCATAGACCTTTACATCGGCGCGTTTCTTCAGCTGCCAGGCAACGCGATTGAACAGATCTTCGCGCATCGGGAGATGACGGTTGGGAAAATAGAGAGCCTCGGCCACGCCATTGCCGTTGGGGTCGGCGAAAGCCTGCAGGTAGACCGTGCTGACCCCGAAGCGGTAGATGCGGTCGATCAACAGGTCCAGATTGGCTTCCTGCTGAATGGGGTCGGGATCGTATACGTAGTCGAGATCCACATGCACGATACGCAGGACGTCGCGTTCCCACACCCGGTTGCTGAGTATTTCCTCGAAGGTCTGCAGGCTGGTTTCCTGATCGATGAGGTAGCGGCCCATGACCCTCGTGCCGTCACCGATGCGGTTGGGCTGGCTGAGCAGACTGAAGCTGTGTGGCATGCCGTGCTCGGCGGCAATATCCAGGGTGGCCTGACTGTAGGCTCCGTAGGGCCACACCATGAGACGCGGTGGCGTGCCGGTGATCTCCTTCAACTGCTCGCTGGCCCGATGCATGTCGTCACGTATTCGCTGCAGATAGTCGGCCTCGCTCTCGTAACCGTCTGTCTGCCAGCGGCTGGTGACGGCGGCCGCCTGTTCATTGCCTTGGGGGTTGCCGATCACCCCATAGTGCAGGTCGTAGGTATGCGATGCGATCTCTACCAGCGGATCGTCATGCAGCTCGCGCAGCTGCTCTCGAGTCATGATGCGATCCCGTTCGAGAAAGCCGTCGCCATAGGGCACGGGGTCGGTTGGCGGAACATCGATCCAACTGCCGACTATCGCCGTGATGGCAGGGTAGCGATAGAGCTGCAGAAGTGGGTAGACGATGTCGTAAAAGCTTCGATAACCATCATCGAAGACCAGCATAACGGCCTTGTCGGGCAAGGGGGCGATGCCGGCCTCGGCATCGAGTACCTGTTGCAAGGAAACGGGCTGGTAGCCGTGGGCCCTTATCAGGTTGAAGTGTTCGATGAGGCGCGTTCGTGTGATCGTCTGCGGCAGCAGGGCAAGTTTCGGTGTCACATCGAAATCGACCACGTCATGGTAGCTGATCACCACGAAGTCGTTGCCCTCCCGGGCCGCCAGGGCGGGCTGTGCGAGAATGCAGAGGTAGAGCAGGCCGAAGAGAAGGGCCATCCTGACGCTCATGGGAATCTCCATACCAGGGTTCCAGTCACTACCGTGTCGTGTTCGGCCTGGCCGTCGTACACGGCTCGCTGGCGGGCAATGCCGTATTCGATGGATACGCTCGGCAACAGCTCCCAGCGCTGGTGATAGCCGAGGCTCCAGGTATCGTCATCGTCTTCACCTTGCTGCCAATACCGGCCGACACCGGCCGTGATGCCCTGAGTAAAGGTCCGGCGATAGCCCAGGGGATGAGCGTACTCGAGCATCAGCTCTCCACTGAGGTAGGTGTCCCGTTCGGGGTTGTAGTAGCTGGCATCCACCTCATCGTTGAGAGAACCGCCGAGCCAACCCGTGGCGGCAAGCAACCAGCGGTCGCGGTGAAAGAGCCGCTCCTGCCAATAGCCGAGCGCGCTGCGACGCAGGTTGCCATCGTCGAAATCGGTCAGGCTCATCTCGGTGCCCAGACTGCGTCTTTCATCACGCCGATAGGTCAATGCTGCGTGGTAGCGGTCGGCGCTGACGTCGTCATTCAAGGCACGTAGCGGCGTGGTGAGGCTGTTGTATTCGGCGCCGAGGGTGACGGCGAGATGGTCAGTGAAGTCATGGCGCAGCGCGGCGCTGAAATGCGGTTCGTCGTTGAGATGCAGGCCATGACCGGCAGCCAGCGTGACCTGACTGGGAAAGAGATTCCACTCATAGCCTGCGATGGCATACCCCGCCCGCAGTGAACCCTCGTCAAAGGTGCCTTGTTGATGACGATGCTGCAGGAAGTATCGTGACCCGTTGTCGCTGCGGGGCGAGCGAAAGACGATATCGCTGCGCCACTCCCTGGATGCCTGGGTGCCACCACCGCCTTGGCCATCGCTTTGCTCGACGGAAAAGCTGAGCTCAGCGGCGCGCTGCTCCCGCCACTCCCGCTCGAGGTTGTCTCTCGATACGCTGGGTTTGGCGTTGTCGAGTTCCTGTCGTACCTGCGTTACCGTGCCTTGCCAGTTACCCTGCTGAAGTCTGGCCATCAACTCACCGTGGCGGGCCGTATCGCGCTGGTCGGGTCCCAGTAGCGAAACGGCTTGGCGATAGTCGGCCTGGGCCTGCTCGGGCCAGCCGCGCCAGCGTCCGATATCGCCCCGCAGCTGCCATAGATAGGCATTGGCTGGTGCTTCGGCCAGGTAGGCGTCGACCTGAGTCAGTGCCTCTCGTTCGTTACCCCGCCAGGCCTCGAGCATGGTGTCGAGCAGGAGTACCTTCGACAGATTGGGGTTCTCGATATGGGTGGTGCCGGTGAAATCCCGTCGATAGGGAGGTTCGGTGCGGCGCCATGCTTCGAGCAGGCGCTGCGCCTCGCGAAACTGTCTGGCATCCGTGTGGCTGAAAAACAGCGCCTCATAGAGAGGATCGCTCAGGTCCGCCCCCCGCTCTGGCTCGTCCCGGAGCAGGGCTTGATAGATCGCTATGGCTTGCTCGGGCTTCCCCAAGCCGTTGAGTGCATGCGCCCTGGCCCGCAGGACATAGTTGGGCAAGCGGCCGTATTGGTGAAGTAGCCTCTCGCTCAATGCCTCGGCCTGTGAGAATCGACGCAGTTGAGCAAGCGCCACGACGCGGTCATAGTCCGCCAGCCTTGCCAGATCGGGGTGCAGGTCATCTGCCGCCACGACCTGATCGAGCAGCGCCAGACCCCGCTCGATGCTGCGATAATCGTCGATATGGATGCCCAGACGGAGGGCATTGACGCCCTCGTAGTAGCGCAGCCAGAGGGCATCGCTGGAGGTGAAGAGTTCGGGGTGTTGCTCGACCATCCGGCGTGCAGGCTCGCTGGCGCCTAGTCTCAAGGCGAGCCGATACATAGCACGTATCTCGTTGGCACGGTCCGGGCCTCTTTCGACCAGAGCCTGGCGTGCCTGGAGTTCGGCGAGGACGTTGCCGGTCTCGGCCGCCAGGTAGCCTCTTGCTTCCATGGCTTCCAGCGTGGTGCCGGAAAGCATCTCGTAGCGACTCAATGCGCTTTCGGCCAGCGCGTACTGCCCAAGATCGGTATGAGCCAGCGCCTGGCCCAGCCAGGCAGCCGGATCCTCGGGCTCTCGCAGGGCCAGGTGCGAGAAGAAGCTCAGAGCGAGCTCCGCATTCCCTTGCCGGCGTGCTGCACCGCCCAGATCGAGCAGTTCACTTTTCGTGTACACATCGGCGGAGCAGCCCGGGCAAACGGAGAGAGCCTCGTCGAGTCGATCGGCGCGTATCAGCAGTGCGATCAGGTCACTGCGTACCGCAACGTCACCAGTGCGTGCGTAAAGCACACCGAGGCGCGATATCGCCGTTTCCCATTGGCCGCTGTCGACAGCCTGCTGCACGAGGGCCTGACGCTGAGTGTCGATCGGCGTCTCGGCCAAAGCGATCGGTGAAAGGAGCGCAATCAAGCAAAGAGGCGCAACGGCAAGCAGCAAGCGTTTCATCAGGCCTCGTCTCGCGCAGGTGGTCCGGTATTGCTCAAGCCGTATCGCGGCAATGATGCAGTGAAAAGGCCCCGCCCGAGCGGGGCCTTTTCCGATCAAGCTCAGTGCTGGAATACGTGAGCCGTGTTGCCGCCGCCCACCTGAGTGGTGGTTGCTGAGTTGTTGCTACCCATCTGCACGTGAGTGGCCGTGTTGCTGGCCAGGCTCAGCAGGCCGGCACCGGACTGGGTGATGGAGGAGTAGTGGTTCTTGCCGGACTGGAAGGAGTCGGCCAGGTCGTTATAGCCGCTCTGAGTCACCTCGGAGACGTGGCTGCGACCGTTCTGGACGATGATAGCGTCGTTGTTGAAATTGCTCTGGTCTACACTGGCATAATTGTTGGTGCCAGACTGGGTGATGTCGGAGGTGTTCTTCAGATCGCGCTGGTGTACTTCAGCGATGTTGGAAGTTCCGCTCTGGACGACGGTGGAGTCATTGAAGCTGCCGCTCTGATCGACATTGGCGTAGTTGTTGTTGCCGGACTGGGTGATGTCGGAAGCGTTCTTGAGACCTTCCTGCTGGACCTGAGCGACGTTGAACTTGCCGTCTTGTACCACGTCGGAGCTGTTGGCGAAGCCCTCTTGGCTGATGTCGGCAAAATTGTTCCAGCCGTTCTGGTAGGTGGAGGCGTTGTTCTTGGCACCTTCCTGACTCACTTCCAGAACGTTTTTCGTCCCGATCTGCTGGCTGTCGGAAGTGTTGAACATGCCTTCCTGGCTGACGGAAGCGCTGTTATTGGTGCCGTTCTGGAAGACATCGGCATCGTTGCCCAAGCCTGCCTGTTCGATGTCCGATACGTTATGCCCCCACCAGCCCTGCTGATGGACGGTCGCGCTATTGCCTACGCCATCCTGGCTCACACCCGAGGTATTGTTACCCCCACCAAACTGCGTGAGCTGGGATACGCTGACGTCGTTGTTGAAACCGGTTTGATCGACGTCGGAAACGTTTCCATTGGCGAGAGCCGCACCGGAGAAAGCGATAGCGGCTGCCATGACGGTCATCTTGAATTTCATATCCATTCCCTCTCGTTTGAAATCCCTGGTTGAGCGTTGTTGCCGCCAGGGTGGATTCAGGATTCGATAGCATGGCTATCGCTTCCATTTGCCACTTACGGAATCAAGCAATTATCTTTATATGAACCATGCTTCTTGCACTTCTCCATGGCAGGTTCCGAGCAGTCGCTGGTAGCCACGAAGCTAGTAGCGATAGACTTGGACGGCTGCCTGTCCACGTGAGAACTGGGTGATGGTGATGGGACTTGTGCGATGAGTTCCCAACTGATGAATCTCGGCACTTCCATAAGCGCCATGCTGGTGAATGGTCGCTTCTTTGCCGTACCCGATCTGCACGATACCGGCGTCATGGCCTAGACCATTTTGCAGGATCGACGCTTCAAGGTGAGCGCCGCTCTGCACTACTCGAGCTTCGTTGGCGTGTCCGGCTTGCCTTGAGCTGGCAACGTTGGCAAAGCCTTGCTGCATGATACGCGAGCCGTTATGGCTACCCTGCTGCAGGATAGTAGCTTCATTTCCCTGGCCGGCCTGGTAGATGGTCGCCACCTGTCGAGACGTGGAGCTCGCCGATTCGACATCGAGTTCGGAACTTGGCATGAGATCGCCGGCCGAGGCGGCTTTGGCCACAACTAGAGCCATCCCTACAGAAAATGTAACAATTCCATTTTTCTTCATGGCACTTACTCTAGCGATTTTACGTTCAGTTACAGTGTCGGTATGCGCGTGCATTTATTCCATAATTCGGAAGTTCTATTCGTGGTATTAAATTTTTAGCACTCGCGGTTTTTGCAGGAGAATTAGTTTTTTGTCTTCAGGAATTAACCGTGCCGAAACACAAATGTAAAAAAAGGCGCCAAAATATGGCGCCTAAAAAAATTCGGGCTGTTTCAGAGCATGGGGGAGGAGGCATCGCGGTAAGCCATGAGTACTTCGTTGTCGTATTCGGATGGGTCTGCCAGGTTCCACAACCCTCGGTCGACTCCCTGTGTGACGAGATGAATGACGGCAGATTCGATTGCCGACATCACGGCCATCTGCACCGGTTCGTTGTGGGTATAGCCCGCCTCGGCTTCCAGCAAGCGGCGGAAACTGACGAAACGATAGACACCTGCCCGCACCTCATAGGAATAAACCGTCTTGCTGGTATTCACGTTGGCGAGCACTTCTCCCGTTGCGATATCCACGGCACGAAGGTTGACGGTCACTTGGTCGACTTGATACTGGCCGGATGCGCCGATGCCGAAATATTCCGCTCCTACACCGCCTGTCTTCATGTTGGAGTCGTAAGCGATGATGCCGCCCTCCATCAGGATTCGTGCTGCGTTGAGCGAGCCGAGCTCATGTTCTCGCCCGTTCCGTTCAAGGTTCGCGCGAATGATACGGCGCTCCGTCAGCAGGTTCTGTAAACCGACGCGCTCGAGCGGCACGAACCAGCCAGAGTCGGCCAGAGCGGAACTCAGCATGGCAGCGCCGCCCTGGGTCACAGCCGTCGAGAAGGTGCTGGCGGGTTGGGGGCGATACTGCCCCGTCTGATCTCTGAAGTCATACACGGCTGTGAAGATAGGGGCTGCGGGCCGGGGAAGGTTGGTAAGGTCCACATAAGTGCCAGACCGAGGGATCAGTGTCGCAGGTGCTCCTTCAAGGCCCTCCGGAGAAGTGACCATACCGACGCACCCACCGAGGAAGATCAGACCTGACATGAGGCCGACTCTAAATACGTTCATGCTCATCCCCTTAGAATGGTGTTCCGAAGTCGATGCGCGTCACTTCGTTGGTTCTCTTGTCGGTGATGATCATCTGAAATGCGCCGCCACCCACGTTGACGAACCTGACATTGAGGGAGGAGTTGTCGATGACGCTTTCGCTTCCACCGGGGTTGTTAGGATCGAGCGCATTGTCGATTGCTCGGTTAATGAGATCGGCACGCAGGTCTTGAAGGAAGAAGTCCACTTCAGAAAATCTTCCGAAATCGGGGGCGTTTGGATCTCTATTGGTATCCTGTGCCTGTGCTTTATTGAGCAGATGATTACCAAGCAGAGGGTCCCCACCGAACGATGGGTTGATGGGGCGATAAATCAGCTCTCCTGCCTGTACTCCTGCCGGAGGCAGAAGCAGACAGAAAAGTAAGGCAAATTTCAATGGGCGGATCTTCATGATGTTCTCCTTCTTGTGACGTTGGCTCTTTCCGCTAGATTTCGTCGTCAGCCAGGTCCGGGTCGCTCTCCAGCGCCTGCATGATGCTGCGCTGTACCAGGAGCTGCTCCACTTGCTCAGCGGCTGCCTCGGCATAGCGGTCGATGTCGCTCTGTCTGGGTGGCAATGTCGCCTGGAACAGAATGCGATTGTTTTCCGATACCCAGATCTGGCTTCCCCAGCGTGCGTCCGGGCGTTCGTGCACGGACAGCGTCGTGCTGGTCAGGATATGGCTGTCTTGACTTAACTGACTGAAACGCCGGTAAAATGTCTTTCCCATCATGGTGATGGTGCGGTCGACGATGACGCCTGATAGACCTGGTTCACCGAGGCGGAATTGACGGGATAATGCTTCTCCGGCTCCTTCCTCTTCCAGGCGTTCTTCTATGGCGCTTTGGAGGGGCTGCGATTCCCCGGGAAACGTCGGTAGGTCTGGGGCCGGGGCCTGCGGCTCCGCCAGGGCAAGGGATCCAAACGTGATCAGGACGATGCCGATTGCCGGCGTTTTGGGGGGGAAAGCCATGGCGATAGCCCGCTCTCTTGTCAGTGTCTGGGTGAGGTTCTTTCGTAGCGCTGAAGCGATAAGGGGGGAGGGGGCCCCAAGTTTTGCCTAGCCCAGTTCACTGCCTGTATGCGATTACTGACATTGATCTTTCTAAATATATTGTAGAGGTGGGATTTTACCGTGTGCTCGCTCACAAAAAGAATTTCGGCAATTTTCGTATTGGATGCGCCCGAGCCCAGCAGCCCGATAATTTCCAGCTCGCGCTGCGTGATGCCACAAACGGGGCGATAGCAGTTGAACTGCTGACGGCGGTAAAACTCTATCAGGCGTGTCATCAGCGCACGTGACATCCACAGGTCGCCATCAAGAAGGCTCTGAATGCCTTTACAGATCAGCTCGAGGCTGTCGCTGCGGTAGAAAACTCCCTTGAGCTGCATGAAGCTGAGCAGTTGAGCTGCATGTTCTTCATCCCTGAGATTGAACGCAGTCAGTACCCACTGAGGCTGGTTATGGTACTGCGTCTGCCAGGCCTGCAGGTCTGTTTCGTCGAGATGATCCAGGTCGAGAAGAACGACGTTGCAAGCCTCTCCATCTTCGCCCACGTGCCTGGCGGCCTCCAGGGATGAATTGGGTGAGACGATGCTCAAGTTATGCTGCAATTCCTGGTAAATGTAATTGACGAAAAGTTGGGTCTGTGGGTTGATTTCAGTAGCTAGCAGGACGATCCCTTTACCTGTTTCCATGCTTGTCTTCTCCTGATGTACCTGCCTTTCTGGGTGTGATATTTCCAAGCCCCGATGAAAAGGGTACAGGGAAGCCTCGTCCAAGGCACTCACTTTGTAAATATATGTTATCGCATGTTTAACCTAATCCCAATCGGCTGATTTTTCCCATACTTGATCTGAAAAATCATATAAAACAATAAGATGTTCGATGGTTCCTCTCATTCCTCGTGAGGTTTCTTACAGATAAATTGACAGACAAGTGAATTATTTTCATTCGAAATGCGTTATGTTACATTACGATACTCGAATGGTTTCCGTCATACTGCAGGCCAGACCACTCTTCATGCTCTGTTTTGGCAGTCAACGGGAGTGCTGCCAACCTTCCATGTATTTTCTCGCCGGGGTGACAGGCACGCTTCAATTCTTCCTGCTGTACTATTGAGTATTTGATACTCGGGTGTTGTACTTCTGGTAGTGCTGGATTAGCGAAATTACTTCCTTGTTCATGCAGATAAATGCCTGCCTTGTTGCGCACGGCATCTTAAAATGTCGTGTTCTGCAAAAACCTGTGGGCCTTCAATTGCCTAAAATTTTTTTAGTATCTATGTGTAATGAAGCCGGTACATGGCTTGTCTTTCATAGTGGATTGAATATTAAGCTGTTTTCCAGTGAGGATCTGCTTGGCTGAATTTAATGTTAGAATTGTGATACGCTTTTTGTACTTTTGTGACTTCTGCGCTTCTGATTCTCCCTATGCTAGCCAAGAGGGCATGATCTCCCAACCCTTATTTCTTTGATCTATATGTCAATTTTTAACTCCCGGCATGAAGTATGCGATAGATTGTCCGACCGTTAGCTATGGGCTTTCGACGGAAATGGAGAGGGGATTGGGAAGGTATTCCCGAGAAGGGTCCGGCCGAAATGCGTCAGCCAACTTGGTCATTTTCTGGAAGATATCATCATGCATGATAGGGAGATGTACCATGAAAAAGTATTACGTAATCGCGGGGTCATCGTTGCTGGCGCTGGTGCTGGCCATTTCCAATGCGCATGCCAACCCCAGTTCGGGCTCAGCGGAAACTGTCGATCAGGAAGTGAACTCAACCGCTATAGCCATTGGCGGCAGCGGTGGCAGTAGCCAAGGTGGAAATGGTGGAAGTGGTGGCTCTGGTAGCAGTAACGCCAACGCTCTCTCCGGAACCTTCTCTGACGAAATGGACGATGACAATAACAACCAGGCTAGCAGCAACGCTACGTCAGGTACTGGGACTGGTGGAGCCGGTGGTATGGGTGGAGCCGGTGGTGCTGGCGGAGCCGGTGGCGATGCCTGGGCATTGAGCGAATCCTACAACACCAGCACCAGCGTGGTGGCGATCCAGGACCTGAGGTCCACTGTCACGGGCTCACGCATCAATATCACGGCAGGTGATGGTGCCGTTGGTGGCGCTGGTGCCAGCGGTGGTGATGCGCTGGCCGTGACTGTCGGCGTTGGTGTTGGCGGCGCTGGCGGTGATGGCACTGGTGGCAGTGGTGGCCATTCTCTGGCGGCTGGCGGGAATGGTGACGATGGCGGTGATGGTACCGGCCTTGGTTTGGGCCTAGGTCTGGGAGCAGGTCAGGGAGGTAATGCCAATAGCAGTAACAACAGTGCTGGCGCCGATAACAGCTCCTATGGCGGAATTGCCGGGAACCTTGCTGGGGATGATATCGACGATGGATACGCTGAAGCTGGCGGCAGCAGTAGCGGTGATGCTACGTCTTCCCCCTCAGTGGTTGGTGGCACCGGTGGCGCTGGCAGCGGTACTGGCGGTGGCAGTGGCACCGGCACTGGCACTGGTGGTGATGGTGGTGCAGGTGGCGATGCCTTGGCCGGCAATGGGGGAAGCTCCACCGGCAACGGCGGCGGCGGCGGCGGCGGAACCGGCACCAGTGGCAATGCTTACGCCAATGCCGGCAATGGCGGCAACGGCGGCAACGGCGGCAACGGTGGCAGTGCCTCGCTGGTCACCGGAGGCGCCTCCATGGCGGCTGGCGCCGGGACCTTCGGCGGTATCGCCAACATGAACCTCTCCACCGGTATCTACAACTCGCAGCTGGCAGGTACCAACGTGGCGGCACACAGCAACGTCCATATCGGCAACTGACGGGGTCCTGTGAGGCCACAGGCGAGGGCCGGCGGGCAACCGCCGGCCCTGTTCGACCCTGTGGGTAGTCTGGATAGACAGCCGAAGAGGAAACGGGGCCATGAAACGAATCGGGCAGGGAATCGGGATTGCGTTGCTGTTAGGACTGGGGGGGGCCTGTTCCATAGCACTGGCGGATGTGCGAGCGACAGGGTTCGCCGAGCTGCAGCACATCGATGCCAGTGAGCTCGAGACCATCTCGGGCAGAGAGGGTTTCCGCGATCTGGTGAACGTACAGAGCATTCAGAACCTGGAGTCGGCGGCAAAGGGAGCGTCCTTCACGGCCGATACCATCGTCTCGGGCAATATCACCATCGAGGCCAATGCCATGGACAGGATCTCGGGCATCACCTTGATGAACCTCATGACGGGGCATGCCAATGCCGTCTCGACGGGAGTCAGCATCAGTATCTACGCCCCCCAGTAGGGGCGCGAGACGACAAGGGGGAGGAAGGACCATGCGCTGGCTGAGCGTACCGTCATTGTGTCTCGTCACACTGCTGCAGGCCTTGCCGTCACAGGCGGGGGTGACGATAGCGCTGAATGGCGGCTTCGGTTCGCTGACGGTTCCTGCCAGGAGCCATCAGGAGATGCGCTGGGACGGTGTCGTCGCCCAGCAGTATGACTACAGCTGCGGCGCGGCATCGGTCGCCACGCTGCTCACCTACCACTACGACAGACCTACCACCGAGGCCGAGGTATTCGAGGCGATGATCCATGCCGGCGAGGTGGAGCACATCAAGGAGCACGGCTTCTCCATGCTCGACATGAAGCGCTACCTGGATGCCCAAGGACTGCAATCGGACGGTTTTCGCGTCGGGCTCGACGATCTGGCTCGCATCGGGATTCCCGCCATCACACTGATCAACACTGGAGGTTACCGCCATTTCGTCGTCATCAAGGGTATGGATGAAGGCGCTGTGCTGGTGGGTGACCCCGCGGTGGGCACCGTAGCAGTGCCGAAGGACCACTTCGAGTCGATCTGGAGCGGCTTGGTACTGGGTGCGCGAGCCGAAACGGAAATTGCCAGAGCCAACTTCAACCATGAGCGTGACTGGCAGATCCGCCCATCGGCTCCCGTCGGCAAGGGTATCGGTCGTGCCGACGTGGCCTCGATGCTGCTGCAGCTGCCCGCCATCAATGAACTGGGACGATAGAGATGAAAGCACGCCGACTCCCAAGGGAGACGCAAGTCCGTCAACCGTTTTGCGCTGCCGCATCTCGCGCTCTCGGCTGGATATGCATCGCCTCGCTGTGGGCAGCCAGTCCTGCGCTTCAGGCGACCGACTTCTCTTACCTGCAGCCTCTCGAAGAGGCGGAGCTCGAGGAGCTGAGAGGCGGTTTTCAGCTGGCAGGGCTCGACATGAGTTTCGGTGCCACGCTGCAGACCCTGGTCGACAACGTGCGCATGGATACCGTCTTCGTCATCCATCCCACCGGGGCGGAGATGGTGTCGCAGACCGTCAGTCAGCAGGGAACGATCGAAGGCCAGGTGGTCAGTCGGGTAGGTCAAGGTAGCGGCAGTACCATCATGGAGCTGACACCGAACGGTATCAATCTGGCCGGCATGAAAGATCTTTCCGGGCTGGTGGTGAACGATACCAAGGGTTTTACCGCGGTATTCCACTCGGCCACCAAGAACGCCATTCTCGGCAGTGTGGTCAGCGATGCCTCGGAGCGGGACATCCAGCAGCGGCTCGATATTGGCGTGCAGATCAACAACCTGCCCGCGCTGCGGGCGGCGCAGCAGCGTCACGCCATTACCGAATCCTTGGCACGCTGAATGCAATCTGGGCGATAACGTGGGTCGGTGCCCGGCACCGACCCACGTTTCCAACCCCCATTTTCCACATGCTCGCGTCTACCATCTCGCCAAGGCGTTGGTGCCGAAAGGTACCCGCAGGGTCAGCACGGTATTGGGTGCGTCGTCGGTGACGCCCAGCTCAAGCCCCAGATTGACCGAGACGTCCGGGTTGATCTGGTAGGACCAGCCTAGCAGCAGCGAGCCGACGTTCAACGTACGTGAACTCTGGGTCGCGGTACGCCCATCCTGGAAATAGGTGGTCTTGGTCCTGTCGATGAAGTCGTTCTTGAAGCCCAGGGTGAAGGAGGCGCGCGGGTTGATGGCGTAGGCCATGCCGAAGCTGAGCCGTACCGCATCGCCCGGATCCACCTTGGTAATGCGTAATTCCTCGGTGAGCTGGGTGTCGACGTTGTCACTCATGTTGTAGAGATAGCCGAGGTTGGCGAAGAACACTGCCGGGTCGGAGGGGAACAGCGCCGTGATGCTGGGTTCGATGGCGTGGAAACCGGAGCCGGTTGCCAGCTCCTGTTCGATGCCGTCGGAGTCCCGGGCGATATCGAAGGGGCCGTCTCCGGTGACGCTCTTGTAGCGCAGGTTGCCGACGAAGAAGGGCCAGCCACCTTGGCCGCGGTTGAGCTGATAGCGGGCGGTGATCTCGATATCCCCGAGTCCGTTGCCCGACAGGTCTCGGTCAATATCAAAGCTATCGTCTCCCACCGTTGGAACCGTGGCTCTCAGGGTGTCGTCCCTATAGACGTAGGGCACTCTGAGCTCCAGCTCCAGCCGGTCGGTGACGCCCAGGCGGCCGGTCAGCGCGGCCGTCCAGATGTCGCGTTCTGCCTCCTCGGCGCTGAACACTCCGATCAACAGGGTGCTGAGGATCTCGATGCCGCGAAACGTCAGTCGGTTGACCCCCGAGTGGGAGTACTGCAGGGAGGGCTCGATCACCAGGCGGCCGCGTGGTGTCAGCACGCCGCCGATATCGGCGATGGCCTGCACTTCGGGCTGCTGCGGCTGTTCCGCCACCGGCGCCTGGCCCACTGGGGAGGTGATACCAGCGGGTGCAGCCGTTTCCTGGGCGGCCACGGTTTGTGACAAGGCCAGTCCCAGGCCAGTTGCGGCGGACAACAGTATGGCTGTTCTTGTGCTCATGATTTCGTTTCCCTTGATGCCTGGTTCCAAGGAACCGTTGTGATTAGGGCCGTTCGTCAAGGCGCTGGATGTCGTACTTGTCCATCAGGCGGTACAGCGTGACGCGAGAGACCCCTAACTCCCGCGATGCGCGCGCGATGTTGTGACGACTTCTCTTGAGGGCGTTGACGATGGTGGTGCGTTCCGCCTGTTGGCGTATTTCCTCCAAGGTTGCCGGTCGGCGTGGACGGTCCGGTTTGCCGATAGGGAGGTCCGCGGCTTCGATGTATGGCGTATCCGACATGAGCATGGCGCGACACACGGTGTTCATCAGCTCACGGACGTTGCCCGGCCAGTCATGCTCGTGAAGCAGGCGCATGGCCTGGGGACTGATGCCCACCAGGCCGGGCGGTCGGTATTGCTTGAAGCGTTCGAAGAAGAGTTCGACCAGCGTCTCGAGATCCTGCTTGCGCTCACGCAGCGGTGGCATCCTGATTTCGAGCACGTTCAGGCGGTAGAAGAGGTCATGTCGGAAACGGCCCTCCTCTGCCAGCAACGACACGTCTCGGTTGGAGGCGGCAATGATGCGCACGTCTATGGGGGTTTCCCGGTGGCTGCCCAGGCGCGAGATGCTGCCGCTCTCGATGAAGCGCAGAAAATTGGCCTGCAGGTCATAAGGAAGCTCGCTGATCTCATCCAGGAACAGGGTGCCACTCGACGCGGCCTCGATCTTTCCCATGCGGCGGCTGTAGGCGTCGGTGAAGGCTCCCTTCTCGTAGCCGAACAGTTCGGACTGGATCAGATTGGGAGGAATCGCACCGCAGTTGACGGCAATGAAGGGGGCCTTGGCACGAGCGGACAGTTCATGGACCGCTCTTGCCGCAAGCTCCTTGCCGGTCCCCGATTCACCGGTGATGAATACCGGCGCATCGACGCCGGCGACGACCTGGATCTGCTCTATGACGCGACGCATGCATGGTGCGCGGCTGATCATTTTCTTGCCGGCCACCTGAAGCGACGAATGTTTCATTGCGATGGCGGCTATGGCGTGCCGCCTGACGATATGCAGCAGCAGGCAGTGCAAGCCGGGAAGATCGTCGGGCGTGTGCACACTGTGAAACAGCTTTCCCAGAGCGTGCCTAACACTCGGATGCGTGGAGCGCTGGGGGTCGATCAATGCCACCCACTCGAAGTCGCTCGCGACAATGAGTCTTTCCACCGCTGGCAGGGCATCAGGGGTGTCGTTCTCGATATACAGGAGCCCGGCGTGGAAGACGGTTGCCGGACTGAGCTGGCCTGCTGTCTCGGGATTCTCACATAGCGTTACGCTGTAGCCATGAGCGCTCAGTGCGTCCAGCATGTCCCGGGATCTGGCAGGTATCCGATCCACCAGTATGACGTGAGGGTGCATCTCCATGGACCATGTTCCTTTCGGTGCGCTCCTGTGGGTAATCGCGCCTGGTCATATCAATGCCTGATCTCGCGCTTGTAGCTGGGGGGAACGCTGAACAGGTTACGTCGAGCCCAATTCATGGCCTGCAGCCGGTTGTGCACCTTGATTTTCCTGAAAATGTTGTAGAGATGGGATTTCACCGTATGCTCGCTGACGAACAGCTTTTCGGCGATTTCCGCATTGGTGGCGCCGGTGCCGAGCAGGCCGATGATCTCCAGCTCACGCTGTGTCAGGCCGCAGGCCGGCCGATACGAATTCATCTGCTGGCGCCGCAGCAACTGGATCATGCGTGACATCAGCGCGCGGGACATCCACAGGCTACCGCTCTGCAGGGCCTCGATTCCCTTGCAGATCAGCTCGACGCTGTCGTTGCGGTAGAAGATCCCCTGGAGATTGAGTGATGAGAGCAGCTCTACGGCATGGTCTTCGCCGCGGACATTGAAAGCGGCCAGACTGATATTGTCTTTACCATCCACTGCTGCCTGCCATTTTTGCATGCCGGCTTCGCTCAGATGATCCAGGTCGAGAATCACCAGAATGTTGTCCTCCGACAGGGCTGGCATGGCTTCCGTTTCGGTGGCCGTCACCGCGTGCCCCAGCTGTTGCTGAAGGTGCTCGATGAACAGCTTGGACTGGGGATTGATATCGGTTACGAGCAGGATCCGCGATTGACTGGCCATGTTCCCCCTCCCTTACATTCGTATCTCTAAATGTAAATTATTGTAATCGAAAGACCGTCTCTGGAGTCTCGGACAAAAAAGGAGAATGCGTTAATACGTTTTTTGCATTGCGTTATAAAGACTTATTCCATTTGGATTTAACGTTTCATACTCCTTACAGCGTGGCGATCAGTCGATCAGCCGGCCTACCTCTACCGAAGCCACCTTTTCACCCATTGATTGGTAAGAAATATTCTTTTCTATCAGCGTCTTGCAAAACACTTGCCCATGTCGTTCCACTGGCTTGTTAAGCCAGGTTTCCAGTTGTCGTTTTTTGTCAGTAGCACTAGAGCCATGCATGTGGTCTGGCTCATATCACCTCTTTTCCACAGAGGTTTCTCAGACCCCGTTTCTTTTTGGTTACACCCTCCTTTTGCACCGATTCAGCATAGTCTATTTAAAACAACAGGTTATGGTTTTGGCATGGTCTTTGCCCGGTACTAGATGAGCCACGCTGAGGATGAATCGATGAACACTCGCAACGCCGTCAAAGCCAGCACCGGAGAAGCGCAGCGACAGCGCCCGATGGGTAACCACGCCATGCTGGCCGCTCTTTTCTTCGGCGTGGCCTGGTGTGTCCCTGCCGCCGCCCTGGGGGAAGGTGAGGCTTTCCTCGCCGAGGAAACGAGAACCGCTGCCTGGCAGGAGTTGGATGCGGTTCATCTCGATGACGTTCGTGGACGCTATGTCCCTTCCTCGGAACTCGAGCTGGATCAGCCGTGGGGCGTGGTGCTCTGGGACGAGAGAGGTGGCGGCTCCAAGAGCGGCTCTGGCGGACGGCAGACGGAGGCCGGGAACAATCAGCAACGCCAATCCATGCGTACCGAGACGATCAGGTGAGCCTCATGCCTTACTTCGAGACGGCAGCAACACGCCATACGAAGCGTCGCGTGTTCGTAGCGAAGGCCGCTTCGCTGGTGCTGGGCGCCATGACGCTCTTACCACCCGTGCACTCATTCGCTCAGGAGGGTGAAGTACGCCATCAGGTCTTTACCACTACCTACAGTGCGGCCAGCTCGATCAGTGGCAATGCGCTGAGCGGCGTCACCGGCGCGGTCAACGTCAATATCGCCTCGGGCGATCGCAACCTGCAGAGCAATTCCGGAGCCATTGCCATCGGCTCCAACGCGCTCGCCAACAATATCGTGGTTCAGCAGATAACCGGAGACAGCGCCCTCGAGCCCGATCGGGCCAGCGTACGGATCGGGGACAACGCCCTGAGCCAGTCCGCTGGCTGGATATCCGTGAATCAGGCGGCGGGGGCACAGAATGTCCAGAGCAACACCTTGAGTGTGGCCCTGGGCGTGCGGGGAAGTTCACTGACCAGTGAGAATCTCAGTCAGGTGCTTTCCGGTGGCAGCGGGCAGGAACAAGGCTCGGACGACTCCCGCTCGTCGCGGCGCGACGTCGAGGTGGAAACCTCGGCCTTCCGTGGCACGACGGGTGTGGTTCAAGTCAACCAGTCCGCAGGAAGGGGCAATGCGTCCAGCAACAGTTTCCGCTTCAGGATGGGGCAGAACTGAGCGGCGTAGTTGCCATTACAACCTCGCAAACCATTGGTTCATTCAGGAGTACTCTCAATGACGACTTTCAAGAAAGCACCCATTGCCATCGCGGTTACTGCTCTGCTTGCCTCTGGCGCAGCGTTAGCTCAAGAGGCGGAGCCGAACTTCTGGAACCCCGGCCCAGGTGGCGGCGATGAAGCCCAGGAAGGCTATTCTGCCAGCAGCAGCATCACTTCAACCGTCAACAACAGCAAGGACGTCAGCATCGAGCACGATGCCAGCTTCTCCAGCGATATCGAAGTCGAGGGCGGTCTCTATCTCTACGACTTCGAGAGCTACGCCGGCGCAACCGTCGATAGCAAGCAGCTCAACGAAGGCAATACGGTCAACAACGCCAGCACCGAGAACCGGGCCAACCTCAGCGGCGGTGCCTTCCAGGGAGCCAGCGGCAACATCGGCGCCAACGTGGCCGGCGGCGACAACAACCAGCAGGCCAACGATGCGGCACTGGCGGCTTCCGATGCCAACCAGGTGTTCGCTCGCGCTTCCAACTTCTCCTTCCAGTCCTCTTCCGACAATGCGGCGAGCAATGCCGGCACCTCCAATTCTGCCGGCGTGAGTGGCGGCGCCTTCCAAGGTGCCAGCGGCAACATTGCCGTCAACGCCGCGGCGGGTACCGGCAACGGTCAGCAGAATGCCTTCTCTGCCGCCGTGACCGAGGGCGACTCCGCCGAGGCGACTTCCGTCGGCGTACAGCAGACCTACGCCAACGTGACCGACAACGGCCTGGCGGAAGTGACCGTCGACCATGGCTGGCCCATCGGCGAGAAGACCTACGGTGGTCCGACCACGACCAATAGCGCTTACGTCAGCGGCGGTTCCTTCCAGAACGCCAGCGGCAACATCGGCGTCAGCGTCGCCAGCGGTTCCGGCAACCAGCAGCGCAACAGCCTGGCTGTGGCCGGCACTCAGTAAACGTCGCCACAGCGGATCGACGATCCGCCCAGCCGGCCCGGCAGGCGGGCCGGCTGGACCCCAACTCAAGCCATCCGAGAGACGGAAGATGCGCAATCCATTCCTTCTGTTAGCCATGTTCGGCATGGCATCGGTCGCATACTCCCAAGTCCAGGCGGCACCGGTTCAGTTCGCCGGTGTGGTGCCTGGCACGGTCGTGACCAAGGAAGTGCAGTCGATACGGGAAAGGCGTTTCGAAAATCTGGTCGAGCAGGAGACGGATTTCTCGTGTGGGGCGGCATCCCTCGCCACCATTCTCAAGTACGCCTATGGCTGGACCGACGTTACCGAGGAGACGGTGCTGGCCGGGTTGATGGAGGTGGCCGATCCCGAGCGGGTGAGAAGCCTGGGGTTCTCGCTGCTCGACCTGAACAATTACGTGCAGAGCATCGGATTGCGTGGCAGGGGCTACGAGATCGGTCCCGAATCCCTCGAAGAGGTTTCGATACCCGTCATCGTCCTGCTCAACCTCGACGGCTACGAGCACTTCGTGGTGATGAAGAAGGCGCGCGGTGACAGGGTCTATATCGGCGATCCGGCGCTTGGCAATAAGGTCATGGATCGTGACGACTTTCTCGCCTCCTGGAATGACATCATCTTCGCGGTGGTAGGCGACGGTTTCGATACCTCGACGGTGCTGCTCGATCCGGCCCAGCCGTTGACCGCCCGGCGCATGACCGACGTGTTCTCCCCGGTACCCGAACAGCAGCTGCTGGATTTCGGCTTCAAGCACTCGGAAGTGTTCTGAGCCGAGCCCAACTGAGAGGTTGGCACCATGAACATCAGCATGACCCGCAAACAAGGAATCTCGCTCTTCAGCAACATGAGCCTCATCGTTGTCGGTATCGTCGCTGGCGATGCGGCGAGCGCATCCGGCATGTCGGTCGAGTTCGAATCGCAGGCAGAGCAGCGGCAGTTTCGTCAGCTCGATGCCAGCGAGCTGGCCGACATACGCGGCCGCTACGTGCAGGGCAACAGTGTGGTGCTGTTCGGTATGGAGATGTCGACGGTGTGGCAGTCGCCGACGGGAGAGGTCTTCGAGACGCGCGCCGATCTGCAGGTCGACCTTTCCGGCGCCGCCCCGGCGGTGACTTTCACGCCCCATGTCACGGCCACTACCGATGACGCTTACCAGGAGTATATCGATGCCTCCGGCCACCAGGCGGTGGTGATCGATAGCGGTAGCGGTAATGCCACCGGGGTCGTGCAGGTGGTGCAGTCGGGCGGTGATTTCAATGTGGCGGGCAACGACTTCCAGCTCGACATCAATCATGGTGACTTCGGCCAGGCAGGCATCGGCAATGGCGAGACTCAACTGACCAGCGATACCGGCGTGCAGATGTCCATTCAAGGTGGGGCAAGCGGTCTGGGCATGAGCATCGTCATGCCGGGGCAGGGCGAGGTAACGCAGGGCATACACGCCGGGCGGGGGGTGCATCAGTCGGTGTCGCTGACGGGCAGTCATCAGGAAGTGCACAACTTGGCGCGAATGCAGATCCAGATGGACCGAAATATGGGGGCAAATGCACCAACGGGAGATTTGCGTAATGCCTTGGAATCGGCACGCAATCTCGAGAGAGGTTTCTGAAGTCACTTTTTATGTAACGTTTTATTTCATTTTGAATCCTTGTAAGGTGGGCCAAGCGCTAGCCCCAGAATACTTCGGCGACGCCGCCCACCCATTGCGCGTTTGCCATGTGGCTAGCATCGGTTGGACGGATTCGACAAGGGGTAACCAATGACAACACCTGAGCGCATGAGGAGTGCCATAGCACTGCCGGGTCTGCTGGCCGCCACTCTGCTGAGTACCGCTGCCCTGGCACAGAGCGCGCCCGGCCAGGTCGACGGTGAGCCGGTGCGCGAAGCGCAGCCGAGCCAGAGCGTGCGTGACGTACTGCGGGAAGAGCACACGCTCTTTTCCGATCGTCTCACCATCGAGCCGGGTATCACCTACACCTACTCGGATCGCAGCCAACTGGCGCTGAGCGGCTTCCTGGTGCTCGATGCGATCTTTCTCGGCAATATCAGCGTCGATACCGTCGAGAGCCACACCACCACCTTCGATCTCAACCTGCGCTACGGCCTGACCAACCGACTGGAGCTGGAGCTGAATCTGCCATACGTATATCGCTCCACCACGTATCAAAGCGTAGGGGCGGGCGGGGCGACGGATCGTTACATCGAGGAGGACGTCACCCAGGGTGGGCTCGGTGACGTTCGCGGCTCGCTCTATTACCGCCTGCTGCCCGAGACGGCCACGCGCCCGGACGTGGTCTGGAACCTGGGTGTGCGCGCTCCGACCGGCAAACATCCCTACGGGATAGAGACGCGTGAGGTCGAAGGTAGTGAAGGAAACCTGACCGTGCCCGAGGAGCTGCCGACGGGCAACGGCGTGTGGGGAGTCTCGACGGGCTTGTCGGTGCTAAAGACGTTGGATCCGGCCATCATCTTCGCCAACCTGGGTTATACGTACAATTTCGAGAGAAGCTTTTCCGATATTTCCAGCGATCCGGGCGATCATCCGGGTCGGATCGACCTGGGCGATGCCTTGCGCTTCGGTTTTGGCACGGCCTTCGCGCTCAACCCTCGCTTCAGCCTGTCGATTTCCTATAGCCATCAGCATGCCTTCGAGTCGAAGCGGACCTTCGAGGGCGAGTCGCGGGAGACCCTGACCGGAAGCGGTGCCACATCCGGCGCGGTCAATCTCGGCGCCACCTATGCCATGAGCGATACCACGTCGATCGTGACCAACGTGGGCATCGGCATGACCGACGATGCCCCGGACATCACCCTGACCTTCCGCATGCCGTTCCAGATGTGAGAAGAATGCCCCGAACAGGTGACATCCAAGGTTCGGGGCATCATGGCGGGCTCGATCAGGTGGCAGTAAGAGAGATGGCTTCCTCGCCCTTGCGCCCCAGCTGGTGCTTCTCCATCAGACGATAGAGCGTCACCCGGGATACGCCCAGCTCGTCGGCCGCTTTCTTGACCTTGTGCTTGTTGCGGCTCAAGGCGCCGATCAGTGCTTCTTTTTCGGCGCTGTTGCGTGCCTCCTCCAGCGTGATGGCATGGCGGTTCGAGGTGCGCCGCTCCAGCCCCAGGTCCGCCGGCTTGATCAGCCGCTGCTCGCACATGACCATGGCACGGCGTACCCGGTTGATCAGTTCGCGGATGTTGCCCGGCCAGTGGTACTGGCGCATCAGAGCCAGCGCCTCCAGGCTGAAACCGCGAACCTTCATCGACTTCTCCTCGATGAACTTGTTGAAGAAGAAGCGAGCCAGGATCTCGATGTCCTCCTGACGTTCCCGCAACGGCGGGATGTTGACCTGCAGCACGTTGAGGCGGTGGTAGAGATCTTCGCGGAAGCGACCCTCCTCGACGGCTTTCTCGAGGTCGACATGGGTTGCCGAGAGTACCCGGACGTCGACATGGATCTCATCCAGGGCACCGATGCGCTGAATGGTCTTCTCCTCCAGGAAGCGCAGCAGGTTGACCTGCAGCTCGAGGGGGAGGTCGCCGATCTCGTCCAGAAACAGCGTGCCGCCTGCGGCCGCCTCGATCTGGCCGATCTTCTGCTGGCTGGCTCCGGTGAAGGCACCCTTTTCGTGGCCGAACAGCTCGGACTGAATCAAGCTGCTGGGTAGGGCGCCGCAGTTGACGGCAATGAAAGGCGCCGTGGCGCGCTGCGAACGTTCGTGGACGGCCCGGGCGGCGAGCTCCTTGCCCGTTCCCGACTCGCCGCTGATGAAGACCGGTGCATCGACCGAGGCGACCCGGCGTATGGTCTCGAATACCTTGTGCATGGCCGGTACGGTGCCGACCATTTCGAATTCGGCCCCTTGGGGCGCCACGGATGAAGCCTCTTCGGAACGCAGCCGCTTCATGGCCACGGCGTGCTGCATCAGACAGTCGATTTGATCGATGTCCACCGGCTCCGGCTGGTAGGCCATGAAAAGATCGCCCAGCGTTCTGCAAAGTAGCGGGTCGTCCAGCTCCGGCTCACGCAGCAGTGCCATCCACTCCATGTCCGAGCGAACGACCAGTCGCTCGACCCGCTTCAGATCGCTGATGACGCTGTCGTGCAAGCAGAAGATCCCTGCTTCGTGCTCACCTTCGACCAGCCGAGACTCCGCCTGGGCCAGCGTGCCTGCCGTGCTGACGCTCCAACCTTTATCGGTCATGCGCTCTACCAGCCGCTGCTGGCCGCTGCCCAGCGTGCCCACCATCAAGAGTCTTGCCTTGTTATCCATTGTCGCTCGTCCCTTTCGAATCCTTCGACATTGAAGCAAGCGTTGGTTTCTTTTAATTACAATTGAAATGCAATTACGACTTTTCTTTGCTTGTCTTACTCCATAAGCCAACAGGAATATTGGTTGTCTATGTTCGTAATAAAAACGCCTCTAGAATCAAAGCGTTGTTTATTTTGTAAACGGCTTTATTGCTATGCTGATGTCTCTCGTCACCTCCTGTAGCGTCAAGGACCACAGCTTGTAAAGATAGGTTACAAGAACGCTTTCAACAAGCCTCGCCAGGTATGTGTGCCGAATCGATTAGCTCGCGGGTAGCGGACTTCCTATGCGTCGAATCCAGCGGTTCTGCTTCGGCCTGACTGCCGCCTCGTGTAAAATGTGCCGGAGACAACGACCTGCCCAAGGAGCCATCGTGACATCTACGGACGAACTGGTATTGGCCAGCGGTAACCCCGGCAAGATTCGGGAGTTCGGCCAGCTTTTCGCGTCCCTCGGGCTACGCATCAGACCCCAGTCCGATTTCGGCGTGGCCGACGTCGAGGAAACCGGTCTGACCTTCGTCGAAAACGCGCTGCTCAAGGCGCGCGAAGCCAGCCGGGCCAGCGGCTTGCCTGCACTGGCGGACGACTCCGGACTCGAAGTGGATGCTCTTGCGGGGCAGCCGGGCATCTACTCGGCCCGCTTTGCCGGCGAACCCAAGAGCGATCGGCGCAACAATGCCAAGCTGATCGAATCGCTGAAGGGGGTTACGGGTAGCGGCCGCAGTGCCCGCTACTGGTGTGCGCTGGTCTACCTGCGTCATGCCGACGACCCGGTGCCTCTCATCGTGCAGCGCAGCTGGGAAGGCGAGATCCTCGAGCAGCCGCGCGGCGAGGGCGGCTTCGGCTATGACCCGCTGTTCTGGCTGCCTGCGCTGGGCAAGAGCGTGGCGGAACTCGATGCCGAGGAGAAGAATCGCGTGAGCCATCGTGGCCGCGCCCTCGACGCCATGTTGGCGGCCCTGCGCGAGACGTCCCGACCCTGATGCCTGCTTCGCCTCGAGATACGATCGGGCCACCGTTGGCGCTCTACGTCCACGTGCCCTGGTGCGTGCGCAAGTGTCCCTACTGCGACTTCAACTCCCATGGCGTGGGCCGAGGTACGGACTTGCCCGAAGCGGAGTACCTGGCTGCCCTGCTTGCCGATCTCGAGGCCGATCTGCCACTGGCTGCGGGTCGCCCTCTGGTCAGCGTCTTCATTGGCGGTGGAACGCCGAGCCTGATGTCGGCCGAGTTCTATGCGCGTTTCTTCGAGGCCCTGGCGCAGCGGTTACCGCTAGCGCAGGACATCGAGATCACGCTGGAAGCCAACCCCGGCACGCTGGAGCGCGGTCGCTTCCAGGGCTATCGCCAGGCCGGCATCAATCGGCTCTCGCTCGGCGTGCAGAGCTTCCAGTCGGCCCAGCTGAGCGCGCTGGGGCGCATTCACAGCGGTGACGATGCGGTGGCCGCGGTGGCGGAGGCGCGTGCCGCCGGGTTCGACAACCTCAACCTCGACCTGATGCACGGCCTTCCCGGCCAGACCCCGGAGCTGGCCCTGGCCGATCTGGAGTGTGCTCTGGCGCTGGAGCCGGAGCACCTCTCCTGGTATCAGCTCACCCTCGAGCCCAACACCGAATTCCACTCGCATCCGCCTGCTCTGCCCCATGAGGAGGTGCTGTGGGACATCCAGGACCTGGGCCACGAACGGCTCGAGGCGGCGGGCATGGCACGCTACGAGATCTCTGCCTACGCGCGGCCCGGGCGGCGCTCGCGACACAACCTCAACTACTGGCGCTTCGGTGACTACCTGGGCATCGGTGCCGGCAGCCACGGCAAGCTCAGTGTCGCCGATGGTGAGTCAGGGCGGCTGCACATCGAGCGCCGCTGGAAGACGCGCCAGCCCGAGGCCTATCTGCGGCGGCGCGAGGATCCCCGCGGCTTCGTTGCCGGTCGCAGCGAGGTCGGCGACGACGAGCTGCCGCTGGAGTTCGCCATGAATGCGCTGCGCCTCGTCGAAGGTGTTGCCATGGCGGACTGGGCGGCGCATACCGGTCGCCCGCGAACGCTGCTCGGTGAACGGCTCGTGGCGGCACGCAAAAAAGGACTTCTCGTGGAAGATGCACAAAGGCTTCAGGCTTCGCCCCAAGGTCTATTATTCTTGAACGAGCTGCTGGCGCTCGTGAGTGAAGCTGGCACAGAATGAGCTCGTTCCCCTGATCCGGAGATTGTCCATGTTCAAAGCGTCTCGACTCGTTGCCCCTCTTGCCGCTGCCATCCTGCTCGTGGGCTGTGCAACGACCGACCCCTACTCGGGCCAGACCCAGCGCTCCAGCACCATGACCGGCGCCGGAGTTGGCGCGGCCGTGGGTGCCGCCGCCGGGGCGCTCTCGGGCAGCGGTAGCACCAGTCGTCGTGATCGTGCGCTGATCGGCGCGGCCGTGGGGGCCGCGGCAGGTGCCGGTATCGGCGCCTACATGGATCGTCAGGAGCAGCAGCTGCGCGAGAGCATGCGCGGCACCGGCGTCGAGGTCGAGCGTCGCGGCGACGACATCGTGCTCAACATGCCCAGCAGCGTGACCTTCGGCTTCGACTCCAGCGAGCTGACCGTGCAGGCGCGCAACGCCCTCAACGATGTGGCCAACGTGCTGACCCAATACACCGATACCCGGGTCAACATCGCCGGTCATACCGACAGCACCGGCAGCGTCAGCTACAACCAGCGTCTCTCCGAGCGTCGCGCCGAGTCGGTGGGCAACTACCTGGCCCAGTCCGGGGTGGCACGCAATCGCCTCTACATGACCGGCTACGGCCCCAGCCAGCCGATCGCCACCAACGCCACCGAAGAGGGCCGCGCTCAGAACCGTCGCGTCGAGATCACCCTGACTCCCATCGAGTCGCAGTTCCAGTAAGCACGACGCATCCGTGGCATCGGCAGGCCCGTCATCGCTCAGATGACGGGCCTGTGCATTTTCGTTCCGTACCAGCCGAAGGCGATTCGCCATGCTCTCCTATCAGCATGCCTACCATGCCGGCAATTTCGCCGACGTTCACAAGCATCTCACCCTCCATGCGGTCATCGATCATCTGCTGCGCAAGACCTCGCCGATCACCTTCTTCGATACCCATGCCGGTCGCGGCCTCTACCCGCTGGAGGCGAGCGAGACCCAGCGCCTGGGCGAGTATCGCCACGGCGTGCTGCCGTTGTGGCAAGCGCGTGAGGCACTGAGCGACGAGCCGCTGCTGGCCGGCTGGCTGGAGGCCATCGCCGCTTTGCAGTCCAATGCCGGCCGGCTCGAACGCTACCCGGGCTCGCCCTGGTGGCTGAGCCAGCGGCTGCGGCGGGACGACCGCCTGCAGCTGTTCGAGTTGCATCCCGCTGAGCACGAACATCTGACGCAGCAGGCGTTACCGGCCAACGTGCGGCGCATCCACGCCGACGGTTTGGCGGGCTTGAGTGCCGCGCTGCCGGTGGCCACGCCCAGGGTGTGTGCCCTGCTCGACCCCAGCTATGAGCTGAAGGCCGAGTACGCCGAGGTGGCCGAGAGCGTGCTCGGCGCCATGCGCAAGGCGCGCCATGCGGTGGTGCTGGTGTGGTACCCGCTGCTGCCCGCGGCGAGGCATCTCGAACTGCTGGAGCGGCTGCGCGACGGCGGCCTGCGCAAGATCTGGCGCAGCGAACTGACGCTGCGCGAGCCGGGCGAGGAGCGCGGCATGTACGGCAGCGGCATGCTGGTGGTGAACCCGCCCTGGGGGCTGGACGAGCGCCTTGCCGCCGCCATGGCCCGGGTCACGCCGCTGCTGGGCGAGGCCAGCCGTTACCGTGCCGATTGGTGGGTGGGGGAGTAGCCTCTCTTAGCTTGCCGATGAAGGGCTACTTGCCGATACAGAAGCTGCCGAAGATCTCTCCCAGCAGGTCGTCGGCGCTGAACTCGCCGGTGATCTCTCCCAGCGCCTGTTGGGCGTCGCGCAGATCTTCCGCCAGCAGCTCGCCGGCGCCGTAGCCCGATAGCTGCTCTTCGCCGTTGGTGAGGGCTCGCTGCGCCCGGTCCAGGGCATCCAGATGGCGGCGCCGGGCCGAGAAGCGTCCTTCGGTGGTGGCGGTGAACCCCATCACCGCCTTGAGGTGCGCCTTGAGATTCTCCAGGCCTGCACCGGTGCGCGCCGACAGGCGGATCACCGGCGTGGTGTCGGCGCCGTCGAAGCCGGCCTGCTCCTGGCTGGTATCGATCTTGTTGCGCACCAGGGTCAGGCGGGTCGGATCGGGCAGGCGGGCGACGAACTCCGGCCAGATCGCCATGGGATCGGTCGCCGCGGTGGTGGTGGCATCCACCAGCAGCAGCACGCGGTCGGCCTTCTCGATCTCGGCCCAGGCCCTGGCCACGCCGATCTGTTCCACCGCGTCCGGTGTGTCGCGCAGCCCCGCGGTATCGATCACGTGCAGCGGCATGCCGTCCAGGTGAATGTGTTCGCGCAGCACGTCGCGGGTGGTACCGGCGATATCGGTGACGATGGCGGTCTCCTGCTCGGTGAGGGCATTGAGCAGGCTCGACTTGCCGGCATTGGGCCGCCCGGCGATCACCACGTTCATGCCTTCACGCATCAGCGCCCCCTGGCCGGCGGCGGTGCGCACCTCGGCGAGCTCCGCCTGCACCCCGGCGAGCATCTCGGCCACTCGGCCGTCGGCCAGGAAGTCGATTTCCTCTTCAGGAAAGTCGATGGCCGCCTCCACGTACATGCGCAGCTCGATGAGCTTGTCCACCAGGCTCGCCACCCGGCGGGAGAACTCCCCCTGCAGCGAGCGTAGGGCGTTCTCGGCGGCGCTTCTCGAGCTGGCCTCGATCAGGTCGGCGATGGCCTCGGCCTGGGCCAGGTCGAGCTTGTCGTTGAGAAAGGCGCGCTCGGAGAACTCCCCCGGCCGGGCCAGGCGGGCGCCGAGCTGAACGCAGCGCTCCAGCAGCAGATCCATGATCACCGGGCCGCCATGGCCCTGCAGCTCCAGCACGTCCTCGCCGGTGAAGGAGTGCGGCCCGGCGAAATAGAGGGCAATGCCTTCGTCGATGATGCCGGCAGCGCCGTGGAAGGGACCGTAGTGGGCGCGGCGCGGCTCCGGGCGGTGACCCACCACGGCCTCGGCAATCGTGGCGCACAGGGGGCCCGAGACGCGAATGATACCGACCCCGCCGCGCCCTGGCGGCGTGGCCAGCGCGGCGATGGTGTCCTGATGGTAGAGCCGCTCGGCCATGCGCTATTCCCTCGCTGGTAAGGCCTAAACGCCGAACCCCTGCCGAGGCAGGGGTCCAGGTAGTGCCGGGACAGGGTTACTTGGTCTTCAACCCTTTGCCGACGCTGGGGTCGTTCTCGATCTTGCGGGTGATGGCGTACTGCTGCGCGATCGAGATGATGTTGTTGACCACCCAGTAGATCACCAGGCCGGCCGGGAACCACAGGAAGAAGAAGGTGAAGACGATAGGCAGCATCTTCATGATCTTCGCCTGCATGGGGTCCGGAGGCGTCGGGTTGAGCAGTTGCTGCACGTACATCGACACGCCCATCAGGATCGGCAGGATGAAGAAGGGATCCTTCATCGACAGGTCCTGAATCCAGAACATGAAGGGCGCGTGGCGCAGCTCCACCGACTCCAGCAGCATCCAGTACAGGGCGATGAACACCGGCATCTGCACCAGGATCGGCAGACAGCCGCCCAGAGGATTGATCTTCTCCTTCTGGTAGAACTTCATCATCTCCTGGGACATCTTCTGGCGGTCGTCGCCGTACTGCTCCTTCAGGCGCTGCATCTCCGGGCCCAGCTTGCGCATGCGGGCCATCGACTTGTAGGCCTTGGCGGAGAGCGGCCACATGGCCAGCTTGACCAGGATGGTCAGGAAGACGATGGACCAGCCCCAGTTGCCCACCAGGTTATGAATCTGGTCGAGCAGCCAGAACAGCGGGTTGGCGATGAACCACAGCCAGCCGTAATCGACGGTCAGGCGCAGATGCGGGGCGACCTGCTCGAGATAGTCCTGAACCTTGGGGCCCACGTAGAGGGTGGCACCCAGGCGTGCCTCGCCGTCTGCCGCCACCGTGGTCACCGGGCCGGCGAAAGCCGCGACGTTGCGGTTACGCGAGTCGGTGGTGGCGTACTGCAGGTTCTGCTGGTTCTGGGGCGGCGCCCAGGCCGAGACGAAATAGTGCTGGATGATCGCGACCCATCCGCCCTGAACGTCTCGGTTGTTGAAGCGTCCGCGCTGGATGTCGTCGAAATCGACCTTCTGGTAGCGCTCGTCCGGCGATGAGTAGGCCGCACCCAGATAGGAGCTCATGCCCAGTGCCACGCCCGCCGAGGGGTCGGGGCTGTTGTCCCTGGCCAGTTGACCGATGAAACGGGCAGTGACCGGCGCTTCGGTGTTGTTGGCCAGGTAGTAGCTGACCTCGACCGCATAGCTGCCGCGCTCGAAGGAGAAGCGCTTGATCACATCGACGCCGTTCACTTCTCCGTGCAGGTCCACGTCCAGACGACCCTCGCCGTCGGCCAGACGATAGCTGGTGTTCTCCGCGGTGAAGCCGATGCGTCCACCGTGACCGTCCAGTTGCAGGCCCGAGCGGGCCACGTAGCTGCGCGTCTCACTGTCCGAGAGCAGCACGTAGGGGCGGTCCGAGCCCAGCGTCATGCGATGGCGGGGCAGTGCCGCATAGACGATGTCTCCCCCCTGGGGGTCGATGCGCACGTCGAGCACGTCGGTCACCACGGCGACCAGGTCGCGGGTGCTGGTCGGCTCGGCAGGTTCCGCCGGCATGTCGCCGGTCATCTCCTGCTCCGCCCTGGGGGCGGCCGGCACGGCCAACGCGTCGTCATCGGGGGCCTGCGCGTCACCGGGTGCCGGGGCGGTGATGGTGGGAGCATCTGGCTCAGGAGCAACCTGGCCATAATCCTGGTTCCACTGTACCACCAGCAGGTAGGTGAGCACGGCCAGTGGAATCAGCAATAGGAGTCGTTTTACGTCCATGAGGGTTCTGCCCGGTGGGTAGTGAACATGCCGCTGGAACGAGATCCGCTGCCATGTGAAAGAGGGCGACAGCCTGCCGAGGCAGGCCATCGAAGCGGAGACAAATACCGCATCCGGTCAGGAGGTCATCGACTTCTGCGCGTCACGCTCCAGGCGCCGCCACATGCCGAAAAGCTGGCGATGCAGCGTGGCCTTGTCCAGTTCGCTCGCGCCGCGACGTGCCAGCAGGACGATATCCACGGCGGGTAATGAGCACTGGCGCAGACGTAAGGATTCGCGCACCACACGCTTCAGGCAGTTGCGATCCACGGCTCTGCGGACGTTCTTCTTGCTGATGACCAGGCCAAGGCGGGGGTGGTCCAGTCCATTGGGGCACGCCAGGGCCATCAGCCCCTTGCCATGTACCTTGAGTGCAGCGTGATCGAAAACGTATCGATAATCCCCGGCTGTCAGCAGTCGCAGCTGTTTGGGGAAACCATGACCGGACACGCGCAATCCGCGATCAGGCGCTCAGACGCTTGCGGCCCTTGGCGCGGCGGCGAGCCAGAACGGCACGACCATTCTTGGTAGCCATGCGAGCACGGAAGCCGTGGACACGCTTGCGCTTCAGAACGCTGGGTTGAAAGGTGCGTTTCATAACTCTTGATTCCCACGTGGTTTGTTGACGGATCGTCTTACAGGAATGCCCTGATTCCCGACAGGAACCAGGGGCAGATTCGGTTCAAGACCGGAAATTGTAGAGACTTCGGCTGCCCGACGCAATTGTTCCTCACCTTCCCGCATCACCTCAGGGCATCCGCAGCGAACGCCACTGGGGTAATCATCATAAGAGGTTTTCTTGAATCTACTGTGACTAATAATGGGGATCGATTCTGTTGATAAAGTAGTATTTGCTTTTCTCATCAGCTGGTTGGCTGATGTCTGGGTCTGTGGAAAAGCGTTGGGAAAGGAGTGCTCATGCTGTGACTGGTCGGTTGATGATTGTCCGACTCATCCACACGCCGATGTGGTTCGCCATGGATGAACACGATGATCACTGGCGCCACCCGGGCTTTTCCACAGCCATTTTCCGGCGTTTTCCGCTGTGGATAACCCGGCGGTCGAAGGATACAATGGCCGGTCACGCATCAACGGGTCATGGTGAGGTCGAGTGTCTCTTGCTCTCTGGCAACAGTGTCTGGATTACCTGCAGGACGAGCTGAACGCCCAGCAGTTCAATACGTGGATTCGCCCGCTTCAGGCCGAGGAGGGCGAAGCCAACGAGCTGCGACTGCTGGCGCCCAACCGCTTCGTGCGTGACTGGGTCGGCGACAAGTATGCCAAGCGCATCAATGAGCTGCTCAGGGAGCTGGCGCCTGCCAAACCACCGCGGGTGGTACTGGCTGTGGGCAGTCGCAAGGTGGCTGCGGTCAAACCCCAGACACGCGAACTCGGGGCTCCGGTCTCGGCCAATCCTCACTCCCCCTTGGCGCCTGCCGTTCAGGTACCGCCGCGCGGCGACATCGGCGATGAGCGCGAGATCGACCAACTGCGCGAAGAGGGCGGCTCGGCGCGGCGTTCCGGCAGCGAGCGCGAAGTGCAGGTCGAGGGTAGTCTCAAGCACAGCAGCGGTCTCAACCCCAGCTTCACCTTCGAAACCTTCGTCGAGGGCAAGTCCAACCAACTGGCTCGGGCCGCCTCGCGGCAGGTCTCGGAGAACCCCGGCGGTGCCTACAACCCACTGTTTCTCTACGGTGGGGTCGGTCTGGGCAAGACCCACCTGATGCATGCCGTGGGCAATGCCCTGGCAACACGGCGCGAGAACGCACGGGTCGTCTATCTGCACTCCGAGCGCTTCGTGGCGGACATGGTCAAGGCGCTGCAGCTCAATGCCATCAATGATTTCAAGCGCTTCTATAGAAGCGTCGATGCGCTGCTGATCGACGATATCCAGTTCTTCGCCGGCAAGGAGCGCTCTCAGGAAGAATTCTTCCATACTTTCAATGCCTTGCTTGAGGGCGGTCAGCAGATGATCCTGACCTCGGACCGCTATCCCAAGGAGATCAGCGGCGTCGAGGAGCGTCTCAAGTCACGTTTCGGCTGGGGCCTTACCGTGGCCATCGAGCCACCGGAGCTGGAAACCCGGGTCGCCATCCTGATGAAGAAAGCGGATCAGGCCAAGGTGGACTTGCCTCACGACGCCGCTTTCTTCATTGCCCAGAAGATTCGTTCCAACGTGCGGGAGCTGGAGGGGGCGCTGAAAAAAGTCATTGCCGACTCCCACTTCATGGGCAAGCCTATCACCCAGGATTTCATTCGCGAGTCGCTGAAGGATCTGCTGGCGCTGCAGGACAAGCAGGTCGGCGTCGACAACATTCAGCGCACCGTGGCCGAGTACTACAAGATCAAGCTCGCCGACCTGCTCTCCAAGCGCCGTTCGAGATCCGTGGCCAGGCCGCGTCAGGTCGCCATGGCACTGGCCAAGGAGTTGACCAATCACAGCCTTCCGGAAATCGGCGACGCCTTCGGCGGACGCGATCACACGACGGTATTGCATGCCTGCCGCAAGGTGCAGGCACTGCAGGAGGAGAGCGCGGATATCCGCGAGGACTACAAGAACCTGCTGCGGCTCTTGACCAGCTGAGTGCAGGTTCGCCAGGACGTCTGACATCAATGCCCGACACCCATCTACAGGACTAGACGTGGAGCCGACATGAGATTTTCCATTACCCGTGAAGCGCTGCTGCGGCCGCTGGCGTTGGTGGCTGGCGTGGTGGAGCGCCGCCAGACCCTGCCGGTGCTATCCAACGTGCTGATCCAGGTCGACCAGGAGCAGGTGGCGCTCACCGGTACCGACCTCGAGGTCGAACTCATCGGTCGCACGGCCGCCTCTCAGGTCGAAGTGCCCGGAGCCATCACCGTACCTGCCCGCAAGCTGATGGACATCTGCAAGTCGCTGCCCGATCAGGCCGAGCTGCAGTTCAGCCTGGAGGACGGCCGCGCCGTGCTGCGCAGCGGCCGTTCCCGCTTCACCTTGTCGACGCTACCGGTGGCGGAATTCCCCAACATCGAGGACAGCGCCGGCGATGTCGAGCTGAGCCTGCCGCGCGGCACGCTCAAGCACCTGATCGATGCCACCTCCTTTGCCATGGCCCAGCAGGACGTGCGCTACTACCTCAACGGCATGCTGCTGGAGCTGCGTGCAGGCCTGGTGCGTACCGTGGCAACCGACGGCCACCGGCTGGCGGTCTGCTCGCGTTCGGCTGAGATCCAGGTCGAGCCGGCGCGCAAGCTGATCGTGCCGCGCAAAGGCGTGCTGGAACTGGTCCGGCTGCTCGACGACAGCGACGAGCCGGTGACGCTGACTCTCAGCGCGAGCCACGTACGTGCTCATACCGGCGACTTCACTTTCACCTCGAAGCTGGTCGACGGCAAGTTCCCCGACTACGAGCGTGTGGTGCCGCGCGGCGGCGACAAGGTCTTCATTGCCGAGCGCGCCGAGCTGCGCCAGGTACTCTCGCGCACCTCCATTCTCTCCAATGAGAAGTATCGCGGCGTGCGTCTGCATCTGCAGGAGGGCAATCTGCAGGTCATGGCCAACAACCCCGAGCAGGAAGAAGCCGAGGAAAACGTGGCGGTCGAGTATGGCGGCGACTCGCTCGAAATCGGCTTCAATGTTGGGTATCTCATTGATGTGCTTAATGTTATTGGAGAAGATCGCGTGCAGATGACGCTCGCCGATTCCAATAGCAGCGCCTTGATGGAAGAGCCCGGTGGCGGCGATGCCATGTATGTCGTCATGCCCATGCGCCTGTAGGAGCGATGACCTCGTGTTCGCGCCGATTCTCGCACCGCTACGCGTGCAGGGCATCTCCGGGCTCGCGAACGCCGCTCTTTCCTCTCTGGGTACCCAGCCGCAGCGAATGTCGGCTGGGTACCGTCGCCACGTACTGCGCTACGCCGCATGCTGATTGAACGCCTGGCCTTCACCGGCTTGCGAAATCTGGCCCCGCTCGATGTCACGCCGAGCCCCGGTATCAATCTGATCGTAGGGCGCAACGGTAGCGGCAAGACCAGCGTGCTCGAGGGGCTGCACATCCTGGGTATGGGCCGCTCTTTCCGCACACGGCAGCTGAAGCATGCGATTGCCCATGACGCAGCGGGAATGACGCTGTTTGCCCGGCTGGCAGGTACGCCTCCCGTGCCCATCGGCGTGCGGCGTGAGCGTGAAGGCGGCGAGCTCGAAATGCGCATGGCGGGGGAGCGGGTGCCACGGCTGGCGCAGCTGATCGAGGCCCTTCCTCTTCAGCTGGTCAACCCCGATGCCTTCCGCCTGCTCGAGGGCGCCCCGGCCGGACGAAGAGAGTTTCTCGACTGGGGTGTGTTTCACGTGAAACACGACTTCTATGACGCCTGGCGCCGCGCCAAGCGTGCGCTGAAGCATCGGAATGCGCTCCTCAGGCGTGATAGAATGGACGTCAGCAGTCTGGCTGCCTGGGAACAGGAGCTGGCCCACTGGGGAGAGCGCGTCGATGCGCTGCGCCGTGAATGGATGGCAAGCTTCGTGCCGGTATTCGAGGAAACCCTCGGCCGCCTGATCGAGCTGCCCGATTTGCGCCTGCGCTACTCCCGCGGCTGGGACAAGCAGCGCGACCTGCATGAAGTGCTCGAGCAGGGCCGCGAGCAGGATTTTCATATGGGCTTCACTCAGCATGGACCCCAGCGTGCCGATCTCAGAATCCGGCTGGGGCGACGGCCTGCAGTGGAGGTGCTGTCCCGCGGACAGCAGAAACTGGTAGTGAGTGCGCTCAAGCTGGCGCAAGGAAGGCTGCTTGAGCTGTCGACAGGACGAAACTGTCTTTACCTGATCGACGACTTGCCTGCAGAACTCGATGCCGAGCATAGGCGCGTCTTTTGTCGCCTGCTCGAATCGATGCGCTGCCAGGCATTCATCACGAGTGTCGAACACGACGCCCTGGCGGGGCCATGGGAGCCCCAGACGCCCATCGCGATGTTTCACGTGAAACAAGCGGATTCCGGAGCAGGGCAGCTAGGGTCTGAGGCACAGATAGACTTCATCATGGAGTAGTCAATGAGCGAGCAAGCTTACGACTCATCGAGCATCAAGGTTCTCAAGGGCCTGGATGCCGTGCGAAAGCGTCCCGGCATGTACATCGGCGATACCGATGACGGGACAGGTCTGCACCATATGGTGTTCGAGCTGGTGGACAACTCCATCGATGAAGCCCTGGCCGGATACTGCAGCGAAGTACGCGTGATCATCCACCCTGACGAATCCATCACCGTCAGTGACAACGGCCGCGGCGTACCTACCGACATTCATGAGGAAGAGGGCGTGTCGGCAGCGGAAGTGATCATGACGGTGCTGCACGCCGGCGGCAAGTTCGACGACAACTCCTACAAGGTGTCGGGAGGACTTCACGGCGTAGGTGTGTCGGTGGTGAATGCGCTGTCCGAGGAGCTCAAGCTGACGATCTGGCGGGCCGGACAGGTGCATGAGCAGATCTACCACCACGGGGTGCCCCAGGCGCCGCTCAGCGTGGTCGGCAAGACGGAAAAGACCGGTACCCGGGTGCACTTCAAACCCTCCCCCGGCACCTTCGCCAATATCGAGTTTCACTACGATATTCTGGCCAAGCGGCTGCGCGAACTCTCCTTCCTCAACTCCGGGGTGGCGATTCGTCTGACCGATGAGCGTAGCGGCAAGGAGGAGCTGTTCCACTACGAGGGCGGGCTGAAAGCGTTCGTCAATCACCTCAACAGCAACAAAACCGTGCTCAACCCCGTGTTTCACTTCGAAGCCGAGCGCGAGGACGGCGTGGTGGTCGAGGTGGCGATGCAGTGGAACGACTCGTTCGCCGAGAATATTTTCTGTTATACCAATAACATACCGCAACGCGACGGTGGCACTCACCTGGCAGGCTTTCGAGCGGCACTGACCCGTACCTTGAATGGCTACATCGAGTCCGAAGGGCTGCTCAAGAAGTCCAAGGTGGCCACGTCCGGGGACGATGCCCGCGAAGGGCTGACGGCGATCATTTCGGTCAAGGTGCCGGATCCCAAGTTCTCCTCCCAGACCAAGGACAAGCTGGTCTCTTCCGAGGTCAAGACCGCGGTGGAGCAGGAGATGGGGCGCCTGTTCTCGGACTATCTGATCGAGAGTCCCAACGACGCGAAGTCGATCGTCAACAAGATGCTCGACGCGGCCCGTGCACGTGAAGCGGCGCGCAAGGCGCGCGACATGACCCGCCGCAAGGGCGCGTTGGACATCGCCGGCCTGCCGGGCAAGCTGGCCGACTGCCAGGAAAAGGACCCAAGCCTCTCCGAGCTGTTCCTAGTCGAGGGTGACTCGGCCGGCGGCAGTGCCAAACAGGGCCGCGACCGCCGCACCCAGGCGATTCTGCCGCTCAAGGGCAAGATCCTGAACGTCGAGAAGGCGCGCTTCGATAAGATGCTCTCTTCCGCCGAGGTGGGTACCTTGATCACTGCCCTGGGCTGCGGCATCGGGCGCGAGGAGTTCAACCCGGACAAGCTGCGCTACCACTCGATCATCATCATGACCGACGCAGATGTCGACGGCTCGCACATTCGTACGCTGCTGTTGACCTTCTTCTTCCGTCAGATGTCGCTGCTGATCGAGCGTGGGCATGTCTTCATCGCTCAGCCGCCGCTGTACAAGATCAAGCGTGGCAAGCAGGAGACCTACCTCAAGGATGAGCAGGCGCTGATCGATTATCTCACCACCACGGCGATGGACGGCGCCCGGCTCTACGTCAATCCGGAAGCGCCGCCCGTTACCGGTGCGCAGCTGGAATCGCTGGTGGGCCAGTACCGCGACGTGATGAAGCGAATCGATCGCCTCTCGCGTGTCTATCCAAACGAGGTGCTGCGCAAGGTGGTCCACGCCGCGCGCCTGGAAGGTGAAACGAGCCTCAAGGATCGCGTCACCATGCAGAACTGGATCGAGTACCTGCAGCAGGAGATGGACGCGCTGGTCGCTTACGAAGGCGGGCCGCGCTATACCTTCCGTCTCGAAGAGGACTCCGAGCGCGAACTGTTCCTGCCGGCGGTCACGCTGACGGCGCACGGTGTCAGCTCCGACTACGTGTGGGGCATCGACTTCTTCACCAGCGCCGACTACCGTGCCATGGCAGCGCTTGGCGAGACGCTGGACGGTCTCCTAGAAGAGGGCGCCTACATCGCGCGGGGTGAGCGCAAGAAGACGGTCACTACCTTCTACCAGGCCTTGGAATGGCTGATGGCCGAGGCCCAGCGCGGCCTTGCGGTGCAGCGCTACAAGGGACTGGGCGAGATGAACCCGGATCAGCTGTGGGAGACCACCATGGATCCCGATACGCGGCGCCTGCTGCGTGTTTCCATCGAGGATGCAGTGGCCGCCGACATGATGTTCAACACGCTGATGGGCGACGAAGTCGAGCCGCGGCGTGCCTTCATCGAGAGCAACGCGCTGGTGGCCAACCTGGACGTGTGATGTGCACACGGCGATGTTTCACGTGAAACATCGCCCCCGCTGCCTGCAGTGAGTGACAGACAGTGCGTGACAAGAGCAGAAAAAGCCGACCCTTCGAAGGTCGGCTTTTTCATGCGAGCTACGTTCGGGTACTTGTTGAGTGCTCCGTTTTAGGACTTGTACGAAAATCGTCTAGGCTTGGCTCAGCAGCCAGTCAGTAAACGCGGCCAGATCATTGAAAATCTGCGCGTTTTCCAACCCCATGCCTTTCGCCTCGGTGCGGCTGCCCTTGCCGGTGCGTACGAGCACGGAACGACAGCCCATTGCATCTCCTGCCTGCAGGTCGCGCAGGCTGTCGCCCACTATCCAACTGCCCTCTAGACTATCCAGCCCCAGCGCGGTGCGTATCTCCTCGAGCAGGCCGGGCAGGGGCTTGCGACAGGTACAGCCGTCGTCCGGGCCGTGGGGGCAGTAGGCGATATGAGCGATCTCGCCTCCGGCGACGGCCACCAACCGTTCGAGCTCGGCGTGCATCGTGGCCAGGGTGGCCTCGTCATAGTAGCCGCGTGCGATGCCGGACTGGTTGGTGGCGATGGCCACCAACCAACCGGCTCGGCTCAGCCGGGCTATTGCCTCGATGGAAGTGGGGTAGGGAATCCACTCTTCGAGAGATTTGATGTAGGCGTCGGAATCGCGGTTGATGACGCCGTCGCGGTCGAGGATCACGAGTCGGGGTGCGCTGGGCATCTTGCACCATAAGCAGAAGAAGAGAAGGGGCAGTGTTTCACGTGAAACACCACATGCCAAGCCTGTGCTTGTGGCTGGGATGTTTCACGTGAAACACAGGCGTAGCGACAGTCCGTATCAAACAGCAGGGCAGGCAATGAAAGAGCAGGCATGAAAAAGCCGGCCGGGCTACTTGCTCCCGGCCGGCTTTCGGCATGACCGCTTACTGTTGCAGCAGAGCGATGTCGGCCACTTCGAGGAACAGGGCCTGCAGACCGGCCAGCAGCGCCAGGCGGTTGCGTCGCACGGCGTCGTCATCGGCCATGACCATGACGTCATCGAAAAAGGCATCCACCGGGGTGCGCAGGCCGGCAAGAACGTCCAGCGCCTCGCGATAGCGGCCTTCGGCGAACAGCGGCAGGACGCGCTCGCGGCTGGTCGAAACGGCTTCGTGCAACGTGCGCTCGGCCGCTTCCTGCAACAGTGCCGCGTCGACCTGTCCGCCCAGCTCGCCGGCCTGCTTGGCCAGGATGTTGGAAACCCGCTTGTTGGCGGCGGCCAGAGCAGCGGCTTCATCACGCTGGGTGAAGACGTGCACCGCGCGCATGCGGCGGGCAAAATCCAGCGGCTTGGTCACCGGGCGCGCACGAACGGCCAGGTAGACCTCGGCAGGAATGCCCTCGTCCTGACCCCAGGCGCGGAAGCGGTCGAGCATGTAGCCCAGCACCTCGTCGACCAGCGTCTCGGCGTAGGGCAGCTCCTGGTGCTGCGCAGCGGCCAGCTCCAGCAGCTCGCGCAGGTCGAGATCCAGTTCGCCCTTGATCATGATGTTGAGCACGCCGATGGCGGCGCGACGCAGGGCGAAGGGGTCCTTGGTGCCGCTGGGGCGCTGACCGATGCCGAAGATGCCAGTCAGGGTGTCGAGGCGGTCGGCCAGCGCCAGGGCCTGGCCGGTACGGCAAGCGGGGATCTCGTCGCCGGCGAAGCGCGGCAGGTACTGCTCTTCGAGGGCCTGGGCCACTTCGGCCGGTTCGCCGTCGTGGGTCGCGTAGTAGCGCCCCATGATGCCCTGAAGCTCGGGGAACTCGAGCACCATCTCGGTGACCAGATCGCACTTGGCCAGCTCGGCGGCACGGCGTGCCTGGGCCACGTCGCCGTTGATGCGGCCGGCGATGAAGGCGGCCACGGCGGCGCTGCGGTGCGCCTTGTCGGCCAGGGTGCCAAGCTGCTGCTGGAACACCACGTTGGCCAGGCCGGGGATGCGTGCCGCCAGCGGCTGCTTGCGGTCGGTGTCGTAGAAGAAGGCGGCATCGGCCAGACGCGGCCGAATGACCTTCTCGTTGCCTTCGATCACCTGCTGCGGATCCTGGCTGTCGATATTCGAGATGGTGATGAACTGCGGCTTGAGCCGGCCCTGGTCGTCGAGCAGGTGGAAGTATTTCTGGTTGGCCTTCATCGACGAGATCAGGCACTCCGCGGGAACCTCGAGGAAGCGTTCGTCGAAGCTGCCGGCCAGTGCCACCGGCCATTCCACCAGACCGCTCACTTCGATGAGCAGTGCCTCGTCGATCACCGCCTGGGCGTCCTGGACCTCGGCCTCGGCCAGTACCTGCTCGCGGATACGCTCGCGACGACGGTCGCGATCGGCCAGTACCCAGGCCTGCTCGAGGGTGGCCAGGTAGTCGTTCGCATGGGCCAGCTCGATGGTCTCGGGGGCATGGAAGCGGTGGCCGCGGGTAGTGCGGCCCGAGGTCAGGCCCAGCGCCTGGGCTGCCACCACCTCGCTGCCGTAGAGCATCACCAGCCAGTGCACCGGGCGAGAAAACTCAATCCGCGAGGCGCCCCAGCGCATGTTCTTGGGTACCGGCAGGGCGGCAATGGCCTTGTCGACGATGGCCGGCAGCAGCCGTGTGGTGGCTTCGCCCTGCTGCTGTTCGCGGTAGCCGAGCCAGGTGCCCTTGTCGGTTTCCAGGTGGATCAGGTCGACCACCTCGACGCCGCAGGAGCGGGCGAAGCCATCGGCAGCCTTGGTCGGCTGGCCGTCCTTGTAGGCCGCGGCCAAGGCCGGGCCGCGGCGCTCGACTTCGCGGTCGGGCTGCTTGTCGGCCAGCTCCATCACCTGCACCGCCAGGCGGCGCGGCGTGGCATAGGCGCGAATGTCGCCGAAGGCGATCTCGGCCTCGCTCAGGCCGCGGCGAATGCCGTCGGCCAGGGCGTCGGAGAGCGTGTCGATGGCGCTCGGCGGCAATTCCTCGACGCCCAGCTCGATCAGAAAGGTATTGGCAGCCATCACGCGTCTCCCTGTTCGGCGTTCATGTCCTGAGCCAGCAGCTCCTGGCGCAGGGCTTCGGGGGCCAGCGGGAAGCCGGCGGCCTTGCGCGAGGCGTAATAGGCATGGGCCACGTCACGGGCCATGGTGCGCACACGCAGGATGAAGCGCTGCCGTTCGGTCACCGAGATGGCGTGGCGGGCATCCAGCAGGTTGAAGGTATGAGAGGCCTTGAGCACCTGCTCATAGGCCGGCAGCGGCAATCCTGCCTCGAGCAGCTTGGTGCACTCGCGCTCGTGGTGGTCGAAGGCGTTGAACAGGACCGGCACGTCGGCATGTTCGAAGTTGTAGGCCGACTGCTCGCGCTCGTTCTGCAGATAGACGTCGCCGTAGGTGACCTTGGTGCCGTCCGGGGCGATGGTCCACACCAGGTCGTAGACGCTGTCGACGTTCTGCAGGTACATGGCGATGCGCTCGAGACCGTAGGTGAGCTCACCGGTGACGGGGTAGCACTCGAGTCCGCCGGCCTGCTGGAAGTAGGTGAACTGGGTCACCTCCATGCCGTTGAGCCAGACCTCCCAACCCAGGCCCCAGGCGCCCAGGGTCGGCGACTCCCAGTTGTCCTCGACGAAGCGAATGTCATGCACCAGCGGGTCGATGCCGATACGCTCGAGCGAGCCCAGGAAGCGCTCCTGCAGGTCGGCGGGGGAGGGCTTCATCACCACCTGGAACTGGTAGTAGTGCTGCAGGCGGTTGGGGTTCTCGCCGTAGCGACCGTCGGTGGGGCGACGGGAAGGCTGCACGTAGGCGGCATTCCAGGTCTCCGGGCCGATGGAGCGCAGGAAGGTGGCGGGGTGGAAGGTGCCGGCCCCGACCTCCATGTCCAGCGGCTGGAGCACTACGCAGCCGTGTTCGGCCCAGTACTGCTGCAAGGCGAGTATTAGGCCCTGAAAAGTGGTCGCGTCTGGCGTCGACCCTGAGGCCGAGGTCGACGAGAGCGTCTGCGACGGGTTTGACGAGAGTGTCATTGCGGAAGCACCGTTGGCCATGAATTCACAGGGCGTCAAGTATACAATCACAGGCACATGGGTTATAGGCGCAGCGCTTGCGCCCCAGCGAGGTTTACATGATCGTAGTGACAGGTGGCGCCGGCTTCGTCGGCTCGAATCTGGTCAAGGCTCTCAACGAGCGTGGGCGCAACGACGTGCTGGTGGTCGACGATCTCTCCGACGGCACCAAGTTCGTCAACCTGGCGGACTGCACCCTGGGCGACTATCTCGACAAGGACGACTTCCGTGCCCGCGTCGAGGCGGCACTGCGCGGTGAGCCCTCGCGCCTGCCGCCGATCGAGGCGATTTTCCACGAGGGGGCCTGCTCGGATACCACCGAGTGGGACGGCCGCTTCATGCTCGACAACAACTTCGAGTACTCCAAGATGCTGCTGCACTACTGCCAGCAGCAGGGCATCCCCTTTCTCTATGCCTCGTCGGCGGCCACCTACGGCGGCAGCCAGGTGTTCCGCGAGGAGCCCGAACACGAGAAGCCCCTTAACGTCTACGGTTACTCCAAGCTGCTGTTCGATCAGTACGTGCGCCAGCACTGGGATGAGTTCACCAGCCAGGTGGTGGGCTTCCGCTACTTCAACGTCTACGGCCCGCGTGAGCAGCACAAGGGCAAGATGGCGAGCGTGGCCTACCACAACCACACCCAGATTTCGGCGGGCCAGGGCCTCAGGCTGTTCGGTGGCTGGGACGGCTACGAGGCGGGCATGCAGAGTCGCGACTTCGTGTATGTCGGCGACGTGGTGAACGTCAACCTGTGGTTCCTCGACAACCCCGACAAGTCGGGCATCTTCAACCTCGGCTCCGGCCGGGCCGAGCCGTTCAAGGCCATCGCCGAGGCGGTCATCGACTTCCATGGCCGCGGGCGCATCGAGTACATCGACTTTCCCGACGAACTCAAGGGGCGCTATCAGAGCTATACCCGCGCCGACATCTCGCGCCTGCGTGAGGCCGGCTACGAGAGCGAGTTCCGCACCGTGGCCGAGGGCGTGAAGGCGTATCTTGAGTGGCTGGCCGGGGCCAGGGGATGAGCCAGGCGGCTGCCTCCACAGCCCCGCGTATCCTGGTGGTCGGCCCCTCCTGGGTCGGCGACATGGTCATGGCCCAGAGCCTGTTCATGACCCTCAAGCAAAACCAGCCGGGATGCCGCATCGGTGTGGTGGCGCCGGGCTGGTCGCAGCCGATTCTGGAGCGCATGGCCGAGGTCGATGAAGTGGCGAGCCTGGACGTCGGCCACGGTGAGTTCGGCTGGTCCACCCGGCGCGCCCTGGCCGGGCGGCTGCGCGGGCGTTTCGACCGGGCCATCGTGCTGCCGCGCTCCTGGAAATCGGCGCTGGTGCCGTTTCTGGCTCGGATTCCGCGTCGTATCGGCTTCACCGGTGAGCAGCGCTATGGCCTGCTCAACGATCGCCGCGAACTCGACAAGACCCTGCTGGACCAGACCGTGAAGCGCTTCGTGGCGCTGGGACTGACAGCCGAGGAAGCCCGGCGCGGCGATTTCGCCATTCCCCGGCCGCGCTTGCGGATCGACACGGATAACCTCGATGAGCTGCGCACGCGCCTGGGCCTGAGCTCACGGCCGGCCGTCGGCATGATGCCCGGGGCCGAGTACGGGCCGGCCAAGCAGTGGCCGCTGGGCCATTTCCGCGAGCTTGCCGAGCGCCTGGTGGACGAGGGCTTCGAGATTCGCGTGATGGGTGGCCCCAAGGACGTCGCCGCCGGGGAGGCAATCGCCGCAGGCCTGCCGTACGTTCACAACCTGTGCGGACAGACCCGGCTGGCCGATGCGGTCGATCTGCTCGCCGACTGCCAGCAGGTCGTGACCAACGACTCAGGGCTGATGCACGTGGCCGCGGCGGTGGGTACCCGCGTGCATGCGCTGTATGGCTCGTCGTCGCCTGCCTATACGCCGCCGCTCACCGACAGGGCCGAGATCCACTATCTGGGGCTGGGTTGTTCGCCCTGCTTCGAGCGCACCTGCCCGCTGGGGCACACCAACTGCCTGGTGCAGCTGTCGCCTCAGCGGGTGCTGGCCGCCGTGCTTGCAGAGTCCGCCATCCCGGTGACTCGCGACTGAAAGCCAGAGCGACCGTTTCACTGTACCGCGGCAGGCTCTTCACCGGTGGAATCCACCGGAGTCTCCACCACCTGCTCCTGTTTCTCCTGCTCGGGAGCAGGCTGCGGCTCGGGGGCCAGGCCATTCCACAGGCGCTCCTGAAGCGCCCGCTCTTCACGCATTCGGGCATTGATCTCGGTCTTGCTGTACTCCTCGAGGAGTGTCGGCTCGTCGGAGAGCAGCGAAACCCCCAGGCCGGCGCGGTGCCAGTCGATGGTGAAACCCATGGCTTCGAGAATGGTGGGGAAGACATCCACCATGGAAGCCTCGCGGCTCTCGCGTCCCACGGGAATCCCCGGCCCCAGCAGCATGAAGGTGTTGTCACGCTCGCCCTGGATCAGCTGCTCCCAGGCCGAGACACGCATGGTCAGGTGATCGCTGGCGATGATCACGATAGTATTGTCGAGCAGTCCCTCGGCATCGGCGCGCTCGAGGAAGTCGCGGGCCAGCCAGGCTGAGCACTCTACCGAGTAGAGGATGTCGACGCCGTCGAACTCACCCTGGCGGTCGATGCAGGCTTGGGCGGGATAGCCACGGGGGGCATGGCCGGCAAGGGTCAGGTTGACCACTCCCCAGGGCCCTGGCTCCTGGTCGAGCCGCCGCATCTCCTCGAGCGTGAAATCATAGAGCGAGTCGTCGTAGAGTCCCCAGTTGTTGACGTAATCGGGATCGTCCAGCAGGGGCTGCAGGTCTTCACGCCCGAGCACGGTTTCGAAACCGTGCCCCTTGTAGAAGATCCCCTTGCCGGCAAAAGCCGTGCTGGCCCCACCCAGGTAGCTGAGCCGATAGCCCTGTTCGGCCAGCAGGTCTCCCAGGCAGTCGACGCCGGGTACCACCTTATCCAGCGGCGTGAACTGGCGGTCGTGCAGCAGTCCGGCCGGCATCAGGGGGCTGCCGCACTGGCTGGCGATCATGCCGGCCATGGTCCAGCCGGTGTTGTCGATCTGATAGACCCCCTCATAGGCCAGGCCATGCTCGCCGATGGCATCCAGGTCGGCATAGGCATCACCGAAACGCTCCCGGTCGGCGTAGGTGCGCTCGATGCTTTCCAGATACATGAGCAGGAGGTTGGGCCGCTCTTCGGGCGCCTCCAGAATGACCGGCTGTACGTATTGGCGGTCGAGCCAGGCGCCGTCGTCGGTGACGATGGCCGCGCCGCGCTGGGTGACGCCATAGAGCAGCGGATTGGTGGCGAGTAACGCCATGGCCAGAAAGGGTTCGGTCAGGCTCCAGCGGCGGTCATGGCGAATCAACCAGGTGATCGCCGCCAGCAGCGCCACCATGGTCAGGGTATAGCCGATGGCCGCACCGATACGGCTGACGCCGCCGTGGTCGGTCATGCCGGCCTGCAGGTGGAAGAACACTGCGCCGAGATCGACGATGCCGAAGCTCTCGGAGAGGTAGATGTAAAGCCCCCACAGTGCGATCGGCACCAGGCTCCATGGCCAACGCCGCGATGAAGAAGCGCTCGGAGCGCTTTGCGGCGCGCCCCAGTTCAGCCATGTACCCATGGCCATCCACAGCGCGGCCACCAGCGGCAGGCTCCAGTGGGGCAGACGGGTCAACGCGGTCAGTGCGTAACCCAGACAGAGTCCGATCACAAGCAGCGATAGCCAGCGTGGGTGGGCCAGCTTGAGAAGTTTGGAAGAAATCGTCATGGGGTGAGGGCTTCCATTGAGTTCGTCTGTCAGCTTAACAAGGCTTCGCCGCCCTGCACCATGCAAGGTGTTTTCGGATTTGGCGCCATCCGCTCGGCGGCAGTAAACTGGCCAGCCCGCCGGACCGACGAGGAGAGGTCGATGAGCCTGGCTGCGGTACTGATCGTGAAGAACGAGGCCGCCCATCTGCGCGCTTGCCTGGAGACGCTGCGCTGGGTGGATGAGATTGTGATCCTCGATTCCGGCAGCGACGACGACACTTGCGCCATCGCCCGGGAATTCACCGACAAGGTGGCGGTGAACGCCGACTGGCAGGGCTTCGGCGTTCAGCGTCAGCGTGCCGAAGCCATGGTCGAGAGCGACTGGATCCTGATGGTCGATGCCGACGAGCGGGTGACGCCGGAGCTGCGCCGGAGCATCCAGACCGCTGTCGCCAGCGGCGAGCCGGCGATCCACACCCTGCCGCGCCTATCCTGGTGTTTCGGCGACTTCATTCGCCATTCGGGCTGGTATCCCGACCGGGTGGCACGGCTCTATCCTCGCGGCAAGGCCGGCTACGATGCGGCCCTGGTCCACGAAAAGCTGCACAATCCAGATGGCTTGCCGGTCAAGGCGCTGGTGGGCGACCTGCTGCACTACACCTACCGCGACCTGCGTCACTATCTCGAGAAGTCGGCCCACTACGCCCAGGCCTGGGCCGAGCAGCGTGCCGCCCGTGGCAAACAGGGCAGTCTCTCGGCCGGGCTCGTGCATGGTGTGGGCTGCTTCCTGCGCATGTACCTGCTGCGCGCGGGCTTTCTCGATGGTCGCCAGGGCTTGTTGCTGGCATTGCTGTCGGCACACTCCACCTTCGCCAAGTACGCCGACCTGTGGGTCAGGACGCGGACTTCGCCGCCACCCGACGAGACACCAGAGCGCTGATCTCGGTGGCCGCGACCTCGAGGTCGATGGCCGACATCTCGCTTTCGCCGGCGCCCTCGGGGGGGCTGAAGGCGAGGCGGCGGCTCGCGTCGTTGCAGGTTTGCCAGCGTAGCGCAGTGGCCGAACGGCGCGCGGGGTAGAAGCCGGCCGTGGGCCGGTTCAGGCAAGCGGCGATGTGCAGCGGCCCTGTGGAGCCGGCGACGAACAGGTCCGCGGCGCTCAGCGCCAGGGCGAAGTCGGCGAGACCCGTACGCGGCGGCAGAACCTTGGCCTGCAACCGCCTGTCGTGCAGCATCTCACACAATTCGTGTGCCGCCGGCTCTTCGCCGGGGCCGGCGGTCAGCACCCAATGCGCGCGAATGTCGTCTGCGGCAAGCCTGGAATCGATGGCGGCGGCCAGTTCGGCGTACTGAGACGAAGAGAGATTGACCGCCGAGCCGCCGCTGCCGGCATGCAGGAACAGCCACGGTCGTGACGGCTCCAGCGCCAGGGCCCCGGCTATTGACTCGCGCTGGGCTGCCGCGGTGCCGGGCGACAGCGGCCAGTACGGCGGCGCTGGGCGCGCCTGGGGCTGCCAGCCCTGGGCTGCCAGCAATGCCTCGGCCAGCTCGACGTTGTACAGGTATTCCGGTTTGTCGGAGCGCGACCTGCGCTGAACGACGCGATGATTGTAGAATAGCTGCGCCCACTTGGTGGCCGGTGCCACGCGGCAAGGGATGCCGGCTCGCCAGCCGAGCCAGCCGATGCGCGGCGTGGAGTAGAGCGTGAGCATGGCGCAGAAGCGTTCGCTGCGCAGCTGGGCCAGCAGTTCGCGCTGCGCCTGCTTGCCGGCGGCGTCGCCGGGATCGACGATGACCGCGTCGATCCACGGGCACAGCCGGGCCAGCGGTGCCGTATAGGCCGGCACCAGCACGCTGATCCGCGCTTGCGGAGCGGCGGCCTTGAGACAGGCCAGCGCCGGCCAGGCGAGCATGAAATCGCCGAGCTTGTCGTTGCGCACCACCAGGATGTGCGGCGGCTGATTCGCTGCGTGGCGAGCGGCCACGCGGGAAGAAGACGTCATCTGGGCTCCCGAGCCCCGGTTGACCGACGAAGGAGACAGCCTTGTCGTACAAGGTCATGCATATCTGCCTATCGGATGGCTGGGGCGGACTCGAAATGTATCCTGCGCGGATTATACCCGAGCTGCAACGTCAGGGGTGGCAGGCCCATGGCCTGGCCCTGGCCGGTTCGCGGGTCGCCGAGAGCCTGGCGTCGACCGGTATCGCACCGCTGACGGTGCCCTCGCGCGGCCGGGCGCTGCTGCAGGTGGGGCGCATACTGGGCTACCTGAAGCGCCATGGTATCGAGGTGCTGCACTGTCACAAGTCCAGCGACCTGCGCCTGGGCGCGCTGCTGGCGACCCTGCGACCGACGCTCCAGCTGTTCTTCACCGATCACATGGGCGTGACCCGGCCGAAGAAGGATTTTTACCATCGCTGGGCCTACGGGCGCGTCAGCCGGCTCTTTGCCATCAGCGAGGCCACCCGCCAGCGCAACCTGAAGGCCTTTCCGTTGCCGCCGGAGCGCATTCGCCGGCTCTACCTGGGCATCGACCTGACGCCCTATGCGCCGCAACTGGATGAGCCGGCTCGTGAGGCGCTGCGCCGCGAGCTGGGCGTCATGCCGGGCCAGGTGGCGATCGGCCTGCCCGGGCGCCTGACCGACGGCAAGGGCCATGAGGTGTGGCTGGAAGGGCTGGCCCGACTGGCCGAGCGCGCTCCCGAGCTGGCCTGGCACGGCGTGCTGATCGGCGGGCTCAGCGCCCGCGAAGGCAGCGACGAACGTTACGTCTCGCACTTGCGCTCGCGGATCGAGGAGCTGAAGCTGGGGCAGCGCGTGACTTTTGCCGGGTTTCGTCCTGACCTGCCGCGCCTGTTCGAGGCACTGGACATCGTCTGCGTGCCATCGCGTAATGAGGCCTTCGGCCTTACCGTGGTAGAGGCCATGGCCGCCGGCAAGGCCATCGTCGGTGCCGACAGCGGGGCGATTCCCGAGCTGCTCGAGGCCGACTGCGGGCGCCTTGCCGCAGCCGAGGAGTCGCAGGCCTGGGCCGAGGCCATGGCGGAGCTAGGCCAGGACGCGGCCCTGCGCGAGCGCCTCGGCCAGACGGCAAGGGCAAGAGCCGAGCGCCATTTCGGCGTGGCGGCGCATGTCGAAGCCCTGATTCGAGAATACGCCGGGAAGGAGCCAACATCATGAAAGCCTGGATCGAAAAGGGCGGCTATCTCAACAATCGCGGTCGCAAATGGCTGTCGCGGCTGCACGTGGAGCAGGTGCGCCGCATTCTGGTGATCCGCCAGTGCGCCTTCGGCGACATGATGGCGACACGGCCGTTCCTGGTCGAACTCCGGCGCCTGTTTCCCCAGGCGCACATCACCCTGAGTACGGTGAGCAAGTACCAGTATGCGGTGCCCGACGACCTGGTCGACGAGGTGCACGTGCTGGACTCCCGCGGTTCGCTGCGTGAGCAGTTGCACTCCCTGCGCCAGTACCGCGAGGTCGACGTGCTCTTCGATCTGGCCGATACGGCCCGCTCGCGCCTGCAGACCCTGCTGACGTCGGCGCGGGTCAAGCTCGGCTTTCCCTACCGCAGCGGGCTCAACAAGCTGCTGTTCGATGTCGGCATCCTGCGCTCGGACTTTCACTACGAAGCCGAGGTACTGCTCGACTTTCTCAAGATCATGGGGCACAAGCCGCAGTACCCGCTGGAATTCGCCATGCCGCGCCATCAGCGCGCTCTGGCGAAGCCGCGCATCGTCTACTTCCCCTATGCCGCCGTGGCGGAAAAGTCGCTGTCCCAGGAGTCATGGCGCCAACTGATCGAGCAGGCAGCCGTCGAATTTCCCGGCTATCGCCATGTGCTGCTCGAAGGCCACAAATCCGAGGAGTCCGGCGACTTCCTCGCCGAGGTGGCGGCCCGCCACGACAATGTGGAGATCGAGGGACGCATGGACCTGGAGCGGCTGGCGCCGTGGATGGCGGCGTCCAGCGTGCTGGTGTCGGGGGATACCGGCGTGCGCAACCTGGCGCTGGCGACTCATACCCCGACGCTGGGGATCTTCTTCATGACCGTGCCGTTTCGCTACTGGCCGCGCTACGAGGACTGCCACGAGGCGGTGTTCCACCGTGACGGCCAGGTGCCGGGCAGGATGGATATCCTGCAGGGCCTCGAGGAGCTGCTCCAGCGGCTCTACCCCGAGCGCGGCAAGGCGCGTCAGCCGGCGTCATCGGAGGCGTAGCCGCGGCGTATCGTCTCCATGGCCGCGGCGGGCGCGCCGAACTTGCTCAGCGAGCGGGCCAGTCGCGCCAGGTTCGCCTCTTGCCAGGCGCCGGGTGGGCGCAGCCGGCAGCGGTCAAGATCGATCAGCCAGACGCTACCGTCGGCATCGATCAGCAGGTTGCGGGCGTTGAGGTCGACATGATCGAGGCCCGCCGCGTGAAAGCGGCGGATGGTGGCGCCGACCCGTTCGAGCAGCGCCGGCTCGGCCTCGGCAAGGCGTTCGGCCAGGGCCCCGGCTTCGGGGATGCGCACGGTGATCAGGGCGGCCGTGTAGGTCGGCCCGCAGCGAGTAACCGAGGCGGCCACCGGTCGCGGCACCGGCAGCCCCTCGCGGTGCAGGTGGGCGGTGAGGCGCAGCTCGCGAAAGGCGCGGGTGCGTTCGAGCCCCGTCCATAGATAGCGGCTCTCGCTCAACCTGGCGATCAGGCCGCCGCGACGGTAGGGACGCAGCACCCACTGCTCGCGTCCGGCGTCGAGAAACAGGCTGCTGCCGCGCCCGGGGGCTTCGCCGAGCACCTTTCCACAGCGGTGCCAATGCGCGGGGTCGAACAGCGGCGGGCCGATTTGTGGCGCCGGCTCGGCGTCACATACACTGTCCGCATCATATAGAATGAAGGTCTTTCCCGTTCGACACGTTGCCAACTGCATGAAGCATCCTCTGCCCGCCCAACCGCGTCACATCGCCGTGCTGCGACTCTCCGCCCTCGGCGACGTCTGCAACCTGGTGCCCACCATACGCGCCCTGCAGCGCCAGTGGCCCAGCGTGCGCATCACCTGGATCATCGGCAAGGCGGAACACAGTTTACTGGCTGGCCTGTCGGGGGTCGAATTCGTGGTCTACGACAAGGCCTCGGGGCTTGCCGGTATGCGCCGGCTGTGGCGTGAGCTGGGCGATACCCGCTTTGACGTGCTGCTGCACATGCAGCAGGCGCTGCGGGCCAGCGTGCTTTCGCTGGGGCTCAGGGCCAAGGTGCGGGTGGGCTACGACAAGGCGCGCGCCAAGGATGCCCAGCACTGGTTCACCCATCGTCAGCTGGCACCCCATCCCCGTGCCCACGTGCTGGAGTCGTTCCTCGACTTCGCCCGCCTGCTGGGGGTGGAGGACACCTCGCTGGCCTGGGACATGCCGGTGCCGGCGACGGCCTTCGAAGAGGCCACGGCGCTGACCGGCGAAGCCGCCTACCTGCTGATGAGCCCCTGCGCCAACCCGCGGCTGCGCAATTTTCGCAACTGGTCGGCGGAGGGCTATGCCGCCGTCATTGAACACGCCTGGGCTCAGTACGGTCTGAAGACGGTGCTCACCGGCGGCGGCAGCACCCAGGAACGCGAAATGGGCGAGCGTATCGCTGCCCTCAGCCGGCCGGAAGCGGTGATCGATGCCATCGGCGCTACCTCGCTCAAGGGGCTGTTGGCGCTGATCGCCGGCGCCCGGGCGGTGATCGCTCCCGACTCCGGCCCCGTGCACATGGCCAATGCCATGGGCACGCCGGTAGTGGGGCTGTTCGCTACCACCAATCCGGACCGCGCCGCGCCCTACCTGTGGCGCGACTACGTGGTCAACCGCTACCCGGATGCGGTGCGTGCCTACATGCACCGCGAACCCGACGACATCACCTGGGGCCAGCGTGTACGCCATCCCGATGCCATGACGCTGATTCGCGTCGACGATGTCGTCGAACGGCTCGATGCGCTGCTGGTGCGCCCCAACGACCGCAAGGAAGAGGAACGTCCCGATGAAGCTTGACCTGACCGCGCTGGAACAGGCGCACGTGCTGGTGGTGGGTGACGTGATGCTCGACCGCTACTGGCATGGTGGCACCTCACGCATCTCGCCGGAGGCCCCGGTGCCGGTGGTCCGGGTGGAAGAGTGCGAGGACCGGCCCGGCGGGGCGGCCAACGTGGCGCTCAACATCGCCTCGCTGGGGGCGCATGCCGCCCTCAGCGGCATGGTCGGCGACGACGACAATGCCCGCCGACTGGTCGAGCGGCTGGACGCCGCCGGGGTCGACACCTACTTCCAGAGCAGCCCCGGTATTCCCACCATCACCAAGCTGCGCGTGATGAGCCGCAACCAGCAGCTGATCCGGCTCGACTTCGAGGATGGCCTGGACGAGCTCGACACCCGCGGACTGCTGGCGCGGGTCGAACAGGGGCTTCCCGACTGCGACCTGGTGATCCTCTCCGACTACGGCAAGGGTACGCTCAGCCGGGTCGAGGAGCTGATCGCACTGGTGCGCAGCGCGGGCAAGCGCGTATTGATCGATCCCAAGGGCAGCGACTTCACCAAATACCGCGGCGCCAGCGTGATCACCCCCAACTTGGCCGAGTTCGAGGCGGTGGTCGGCCACTGCCGCGACGACGAGGAGCTGGCCGCCAAGGGCGCGGCGCTGTGCGCCCGGCTCGAGCTCGAGGCGCTGCTGATCACCCGTAGCGAGAAAGGCATGACCCTGATTCGCGGCGATCACGAACCGCTGCACCTGCCCACCCGGGCGCGGGAAGTGTTCGACGTCACCGGCGCCGGCGACACCGTGATCGGCGTACTGGGGCTGGCGCTGGCGGCCGGCCACGGCTTCCCCGAGGCGATGACCCTGGCCAACCTGGCCGCCGGCCTGGTGGTGGCCAAGCCCGGTACCGCCACGCTCTCCATCGCCGAGCTCTATACCGCCGTGCATGGCGACAAGCTGGCCGAGTTCGGCGTCATCGAGGAGACGGCGCTGGTCGAGGCGGTGCGTGCCGCCCAGATGCGCGGCGAGCGGGTGGTGATGACCAATGGCTGCTTCGACATCCTCCACGCCGGCCACGTGGCCTACCTGGAGCACGCCCGGCAGCTCGGCGACCGGCTGGTGGTGGCGGTCAACGACGACGCCTCCATCGGTCGGCTCAAGGGGCCTAAGCGGCCGATCAATCCCCTCGCCCGGCGCATGCAGGTGCTGGCCGGCCTCGGTGCGGTGGACTGGGTGGTGCCGTTCAGCGAGGACACCCCGCAGCGCCTGATCGAGGCGGTGCTGCCCGACGTGCTGGTCAAGGGCGGCGACTATCGCGTCGACGAGATTGCCGGTGGCAATGCCGTACGTGCCGCCGGCGGTGAGGTGAAGGTGCTGGGCTTCGAGGACGGGGTTTCCACCACCGCCATGATCGCCACCATTCTCGACCGCGAGAGCTGATGTCGGCGCCGCGCCGCTGGCCGCGCTGGCTCTACTCGGCGGCACTCTATCTGCTCTCGCCTCTCGTCTGGCGCAGGGTATGGCGTGAGCATGCGCTCACTAACTCCCGCTGGGAGCGGCTCGGGCTGCTGTCTCGCTCACCCGCCAGCGGCCCCTGGCTATGGCTGCACTGCGCCTCGGTGGGCGAGGTGCAGGCGGCCCGCCCGCTGATCGAGGCGCTGCTGGCACACTACCCCCGCCATCGGCTGCTGGTGACCACCATGACCGCCACCGGCGCCGAGCGGGTGCATGCCCTGATCGAGGCGCGACGCCGGACAGGCGAGCCCGAGCGTCTTGCCCATCGCTTCCTGCCGCTGGACTACCCCGGGGCCGCGAAGCGCTTCGTCGCACGCCTGTGCCCGGAGCTCGCCATCTTCTTCGAGACCGAGCTTTGGCCCAACCTGCTGACGGTGTGTCGCCGTCGCGGCGTGCCCACGGCGGTGGTCAACGGACGTCTCTCGCCGCGCGCCTTTCGCGGCTATCGCCGCCTGCGGCCCTTGATGGCCTCGGCGCTGGCCCAGCTCGACTGGCTGGCTGCCAAGTCCCGCGGCGATGCCGAGCGCTTCCGTGCCCTGGGCATGCCGGCCACCCGCACCGACGTGGTGGGCTCGCTCAAGTACGACCTGACCCCGGACGATGCCGCGAGCGAGCAGAGCAAGCGGCTGTGCACGCGGCTGGGCTCGCGTCCCGTGTGGGTGGCCGGCTCCACCCACCCCGGCGAGGACGAGCGGCTGCTCGAGGCGCATGCCCGCCTGCGTCAGTCCTACCCCAACGCGCTGCTGATCCTGGTGCCGCGCCATCCGCAGCGCTTCGAGGCGGTGGCCGAGCTCTGCCGCGAGCGCGGCATGGCGCTGGCGCGGCGCTCCCGCGATGAGTGGCCGGATGGACGAACTGGCGTCTATCTGGGCGACACCATGGGCGAGCTGCTGATGCTCTACGGCGCCGCCGACCTGGCCTTCGTCGGCGGCAGTCTGGTGCCGGTGGGCGGACACAACCTGCTCGAGCCTGCCGCCATGGGCGTACCGGTGCTGACCGGCCCGGAGCTGGCCAACTTCGCCGACGTGGCCGAGACGCTGCGTCAGGGTGGCGCGCTGGTGGAAGTGAGGGACAGCGCCATGCTGGCCGATACGCTGGTCACCCTGTTCCTCGATGAGGCCGAGCGCCACCGCCTGGCCGAGGCCGGCCTGGCGGTGGTGGCAGCCAACCGCGGCGCCCTGGCACGCACCATGGCCGGCCTTGAGCAGCTACTGCCAGGTGAGTGAGCACCTGCTAACTGTCAGGCCGGGGTCATCCGCTCCACCCCCTGCTCAGTGCCCAGCAATAGCACGTCGGCGCCGCGGGCGGCGAACAGACCGTTGGTCACCACGCCGACGATGGCGTTGATGCGGGCCTCCATGGCCACCGGGTCGTCGATCATGAACTCGAAGCAATCGAGGATCTGATTGCCGTTGTCGGTGACCACCCCCTCGCGGTAGACCGGGTCGGCGCCCAGCTTGACCAGTTCGCGTGCGACATAGGAGCGGGCCATGGGAATCACCTCCACCGGCAGCGGGAAGGCGCCCAAGCGCTCGACCCGCTTCGAGCCGTCGGCGATGCAGATAAAGCGTTCGGCGCAGGCCGCCACGATCTTCTCGCGGGTGAGCGCCGCACCGCCGCCTTTGATCATATGAAGGTGAGCGTTCACTTCGTCTGCACCGTCGATGTAGAAAGGCACCGTGCCGACGCTGTTGAGCTCGAACACCTCGATGCCGTGGTCGCGCAGACGCTTGGCGCTGGCCTCCGAGCTGGCTACGGCGCCCTTGAAGTCGTCGCGCAGCCGCGCCAGGCGGTCGATGAACAGGTTGGCGGTGGAGCCAGTGCCGATGCCGAGAATGGTGTCGCGCTCGAGCCACGGTTCGATTTCGGCGATGGCGGCGGCGGCCACGGCGTCCTTCAGTTCGTCCTGGGTCATGTCTTGCTCGTATCAGAGTGGATGGCGGGTGCCGCGCCATTATAGGCCACGTTATGCTTCCTGCCGACGCGTTCGCTGGACGGCGAGGCGCCGAGAATGCTACCTATAGGGGTTCTCTGCAGTGCAGCACAGGCTGCCGCCCCTCTGCGCCACCCTTGGAAACGTCAGGATGCTCGAAGCTACCGTCAAGAAGATCCTCCAGGCCCACGTCTACGAAGCGGCCCGTGAAACGCCCATTTCCCCGGCCCCCTTCCTGTCACGGCGCTTCAGCAACCAGATCCTGATCAAGCGCGAGGACCTGCAGCCGGTCTACTCGTTCAAGATTCGCGGCGCCTACAACAAGATGGCGCAGCTCTCCGAGGAGCAGAAGGCCAAGGGCGTGATCGCCGCCTCGGCCGGCAACCATGCCCAGGGGCTGGCCATGGCGGCCAAGCTGATGGGCGTCAAGGCGGTGATCGTCATGCCGCGCATCACCCCGGAGATCAAGGTCCAGGCGGTGCGCGCCCGCGGCGCCAAGGTGGTGCTCAAGGGCGACGCCTTCGCCGCCGCCGCCGAGCATGCCCAGGAGCTGATGGCCGAGCACGGCTACACCTACATCCCGCCCTTCGACGACATCGACGTCATCGCCGGCCAGGGCACCGTGGCGGTGGAGATCCTGCGTCAGCACACCGGGCCGCTGGATGCCATCTTCGTGCCAGTGGGCGGCGGCGGGCTGATCGCCGGTGTGGCGGCCTACGTCAAGTACCTGCGCCCGGACATCAAGGTGATCGGGGTGGAGGCCGAGGACAGCGCCTGTCTCAAGGCGGCGATGGCCGCCGGCAAGCGCGTGACGCTGGAGCAGGTCGGGGTGTTCGCCGAGGGCGTGGCGGTGGCGCAGATCGGCAAGATACCGTTCAAGATCGTGCGCAACCTGATCGACGACGTCATCACCGTCAACGCCGACGAGATGTGCGCGGCGGTGAAGGACATCTTCGACGACACCCGGGCGGTATCCGAGACCTCCGGGGCGCTGTCGCTAGCCGGGCTGAAGAAGTACATCCAACAGACCGGCGTCGAGGGCCAGACCCTGCTGTGCATCAATTCGGGCGCCAACACCAACTTCGACCGCCTGCAGCACATCGCCGAGCGTACCGAGCTCGGCGAGCAGCGCGAGGCGATCCTGGCCGTGACCATTCCCGAGCGCCCCGGCAGCTTCAAGAAGTTCTGCCGCACCATCGGCAAGCGCATGGTGACCGAGTTCAACTATCGCTACGCCGACCCCGAGGAGGCGCACATCTTCGTCGGCGTGCAGGTCAAGCCGGACGGCGAGGATCGTCAGGCGGTGATCGAAAAGCTGCGTGAAGCCGGCTACCCGGTGGTCGATCTCACCGACAACGAGCTGGCCAAGCTGCACATTCGCCACCTTGGCGGCGGCCGGCCCAAGGAGCACTTCGACGAGGAGGTCTACCGCTTCGAGTTCCCCGAGCGCCCCGGGGCGCTGATGAACTTCCTCACCCACCTGCCCCAGGACTGGAACATCTCGCTGTTCCACTACCGCAACCACGGCGCTGCCTTCGGTCGCGTACTGGTCGGCATGCAGATTCCCAACGGCGATCGCTCCCACGTCGAGGAGCACTTCGACGAGATCGGCTATCGCTACTGGAAGGAGTCGGACAACGACGCCTATCGCCTGTTCATGGCCTGAGCCCGAAAAACCGTGGGGTGAGCGCTGACTTACGGCAAAGGCGAGAAGTGGCATGGGTTTCTTTTTGTAATCGTCGCTTCAAGCGGTTGTCATCAACGCCTGTCAAGCCCTATAGTCGGCGCTGTCGCGGCTACCGCCGTCACGGTTCAATCACGGGAACGTCAGGAGTTGGTAATAATGAAGCGTAAGCCCGATCTGGTCATGGCACTGGTGCTGGCCTTTGGCATTGGCGTCGTCGTCACCGGGTACGCCCAGGCACTCACAGGCGGCTGAGTCGGCAGGCAGTGCCATGATCAGATAAGCGCAGGATCCGAAAGCAATAAAACCGGTCGAAGCCAGGCTTCGGCCGGTTTTTTTACGCCCGCATTTTATAGCCTTCGCGAGGCTCAGGGGCGCACGACACGGGTATCGCTGACAATGGCGTCCAGCGGTACGTCCCAGGGCGCTGCCGGCAGGCGGTCCACCCGCTGGCAGTCGTGGGCCAGGCCGATCAGGGTCGGCCGGGGGCCAGGCCGCTGGGTGAAGGCCAGGCTGCGGTCGTAGAAGCCGCCGCCCATGCCCATGCGCTGGCCCAGGTCGTCGAAACCCACCAGCGGTAGCAGAATCAGATCCAGCGCCCAGGCCTGCATGCGGCGAGCGCGATGCGCGCCATGGCGGGTATGGGGCTCGGGAATGCCGAAGCGATTGCGCCGCATGGGCGTGCCCGGATGGTAGTGGACGAACCACAGGCTGTTGTCCGAGAGCGGCTTCAACACCGGCAGGTAAATGCGAACTCCGCGCCGATCGAGCCAGGCAATGAGCGGTCGCGGATCGATCTCGCCGTCGTTGGGCAGGTAGAGTGCGACACGCCTGGCCCGGTGCACCTCGGGCAGTCGCTTCAGGCGCTGACACAGGGCGCGATCGGCCTGCTTGCGCTGGCTTGCGCTCAGAGCCCGGCGTCGGCGTCTCAGCTCCTGGCGTAGCTCGCGACGAGAAGAGAAAGCATCGGCGCTGAGAGCGTCAATAGGAAGATTCATGGCAAGGTAAGGTTCCCCAGAATGCCGCTGTCGTTCTGGCCCTTGAACCCTTGGTTCAAGGTGGGTGGCCGCAGCCGAACCGTCAGGCTTTCCGACGCACGGACATGCACACGGGTCCGGCTAGCTAATGGCCGCCCTGGGTATTGCTCATAGGCTCGAGGGACTTCAACGACTGGCCAACACCCCAGGGAACACCTTCATCCTAACAGAGCTGCCGGGTGCGTCCAATGTCATTCGGAAGGAGTTCTGTTACCCAGGGCCGCGCCTGCCATGGCCCGCTCCAGGCGCTCGCTGAGCTGCCCCAGCTGCTGCTCCTCGTCACGCCGGGCGTCCTGGATCTCGAGCAGCTCGTGGGCGATGTTCAGTGCGGCCATCAGTGCCACGTTCTCACTGGCGAGCAGATTGTTCTGCGAATGTATGCCCTGCATGGCGCGATCCAGATAGCGTGCGGCCCGCTCCAGCTTGCGCTCTTCGCCGGGGTTGCAGGCGAACACATAGTGCCTACCCAGCAGGGTCACCTGGGCGGTGGGGCGAGTGGCGTCATCGCTCATGGAGGGCTCCGGTGTCGGCTTGTCGGCCCGATGCGTTAACATCGGCGAATCAAGACACATCAATTCGATCATCCACTAACTATAAGAGAGCCCTTCGCAGGCGGTCAACGCAGCGCCGCCGGCATCAGGCCTCTCACCGCGATTCTCAAGAGGTATCGTTGCATGTCTTCGCCCGATGAACGCCTGGATTTTTCCACCCTGGCCGATCTCTTCCTGCTTCACGGCAGCATGCAGTCGCCGGCCTTTCTCGATGGCAGGCTGTGTGCCGAGCTGGCGCTGCACGACGTCTCCGCCGAAGCCTGGCTCGAAGAGGTATGCCTGGGGCTCGGCGTCGAGCAGCCCCGCGACCGCGAGAGCGGCGAGACGCTGCTGGCCTGGCGTCGCCAGAGCCTCGACGCGCTGGCCGACAGTGGTCTCAACTACGAACCGCTACTGCCCGACGAGCTCTTCTCCCTGGCCGAACGGGCTCGGGGCCTGCAGGAGTGGACGCTCGGCTTCCTCGAGGTCATCGACGACGCCGGCGAGGCCAAGCGCGAAGGTTGGTCCCAGGCGCTGCGCGAAGCCATCGAGGACCTGACCGGGCTCGCGGTCATCGAGACCGACATCGACGACAGCGCCGAGAACGAGAACGACCTGTTCGCCTTGACCGAGCATGCGCGCATGGCCGCCATGCTGCTCTATACCGAACAGCATCCCGGTCAGCCGCAGGTGGAGCGCGGCGAGTCCACCCGGCACTGAACCCGAACCACCCCCATTCATCCGGAGCACGCAAGGAGCCACGATGCTGCCCGCCCCCCCCCTGCCCCGCCCTGAGCCGATCGGCAACGACGAATATCGCGCCCGCCGCCAGGCGCTGATGGCGCAGCTGCCTACCGACGGCGCCGTGCTGCTGCCCGGCGCCGGCCTGGTCACCCGTTCGCGGGACAGCGATTACCCCTTCCGCCAGAACAGCGACCTTCACTACCTCTCCGGCTTTGCCGAGCCCGACGCCCTGCTGCTGCTCCTGCCGGGCCGCAGCGAAGGCGAAAGCGTGCTGTTCTGCCAGGACCGCGACCCGAGCCTCGAAGCCTGGAACGGCATTCGCCTGGGCGCCGAGGGCGCGGTGCGCGAGCATGGCCTCGATCAAGCCTTCGAGAACGCCGAGCGCGATGAACGGCTGGAGACCCTGCTCGATGGGCGTACCAGTCTCTACCTGATGCTCGGCGACGCCGAGAGCATGGCGCTGGCCGATGAGATACGCGAGCGCCTGACCGCACGGGTGCGGCGCGGCGCCTGCCCGCCGCAGCGCTATGTCGATCTCGCCCCGCTGCTGCATGAAATGCGTCTGATCAAGAGCGAGGCTGAACTCGCCCTGATGCGCCACGCGGCCGGAATCTCTGCCCGCGCTCACCGGCGCGCAATGCTGGCTGCCCGCCCCGGCCTGGCCGAATACCATCTGCAGGCCGAGCTGGAGCACGAATTCCGCTGGCATGGCGGCAGCGGCCCGGCCTACGCCAGCATCGTGGGTGGCGGCGCCAACGCCTGTGTGCTGCACTACATCGAGAATAGCGAGCCGCTGCGTGACGGCGAACTGGTGCTGATCGACGCTGGCGTCGAGTTCGATCTCTATGCCGGCGACATCACCCGCACCTTTCCCGTCGGTGGCCGTTTCAGCGAGGCCCAGCGCGAGCTCTACGAGTTGGTGCTGGCCGCCCAGGAGCGCGCCGTGGCCGCCGTTCGCCCTGGTGCGACCCTGGTCGAGATTCATGACGGCGTGGTGCGCGACCTCACGGCCGGGCTGATCCGGCTGGGCCTGCTCCAGGGCGAAGTGGAAGCACGCATCGAGGACGAAAGCTACAAGCGCTTCTATCTGCACTCGACCTCGCACTGGCTGGGACTCGACGTGCACGACGTGGGCAGCTATCGCCTCGACGGCAAGCCGCGGCCGCTGGAAGCGGGCATGGTGCTGACGGTGGAGCCCGGGCTGTACGTGCCGGCCGATGACGACATCCCGCTGCCCTATCGTGGCATTGGCATTCGTATCGAAGACGATGTGGCGGTGACGGCCGAGGGATGCGAGGTGTTGACTGGCGATGTGCCAAAGCGGGTGGCCGATATCGAGACGTTGATGGCTAGCGAGTAACCAGTAAAGGACGTTTTCTTCATGTTATTACGTAATTTACGTTACGAAACGGCAGGCTGTAGTACGGGTCTGGCCTCATGACGGCGGTCGCTACGCGTCAGGTGGATGTCGCCATCGTCGGAGGCGGCCTGGTGGGGGCCAGTCTGGCCTGTGCCCTGGCGCCGCTGATCGAGCGCCACGGGCTGTCGGTGGCCGTGATCGAGGCCGCTCCCATGCCGGAGCTGGCGGCCACAGCGTGGCAGCCCAGCTTCGATGCGCGCTCCAGTGCCATCGCCCAGGGCTCGGCGGAGCGCTTTCGCGCCATGGGCCTGTGGCAAGAGATGGCCGATCAGGCCGCCGCCATCCGGCGCATTCATGTCAGCGAAAGGGGGCGTCTGGGGGTGACCCGGCTCACCGCCGCCGAGCTCGATCAGCCGGCGCTGGGCTACGTACTGCCCAACGCCTGGATGGGGCAGGTGCTGCATCGACGCTTGGCCGAGCTGCCCATCGAGTGGCACTGCCCGGCCGGCGTCGAGGCGGTCGTGCCCGAGGGAGAGGGGCATCGGCTCACCCTTTCCGATGGCTGTACGCTGCAGGCGGCATTGACGGTGCTGGCCGATGGCGGCCGCTCGGGGCTCAAGGAGCAGTTGGGCATCGCCAGCGACTCGGCGTCCTACGACCAGGTGGCGCTGATCGCCAACGTCGAAGTCAGTCGCCCTCACGACGGTATCGCCTACGAGCGCTTCACTCGAGAGGGGCCCATCGCCCTGCTGCCGCTGCCGGGCCAGCAGATGGCGCTGATCTGGACCCTGCCTGCCGGGCGTGAAGCGGCCCACCTCGCGCTTGGTGACGGCGACTTCCTTGCCGAGCTGCAGCAAGCGTTCGGCGACCGCGTCGGGCGCTTCCGCCGCGTCGGCAGCCGTCACGCTTATCCGCTGAGCCTGGTCACCGCCAAGGAGACCATACGGCCCGGCCTGGCGGTGCTGGGCAACGCCGCCCACTCGCTGCACCCGGTAGCGGGGCAAGGGTTCAACCTGGCGCTGCGCGGCGTGACCGACCTGACGGCTGCGCTCGAACAGGCCTTGGCCAGCGGCGAGTCGCTGGGCGGCATGCTGACGCTGCGCGACTTCGAGGCCAGGCGCATCGTCGACCGTCATCAGGTGATTCGCTTCAGCGATGGCCTGGTACGCCTGTTCGGCATCGACAGCGGCCTGCTGGCCCACGCCCGGGCGGCCGGGCTGGTGGGGCTCAACCTGTTCGGCCCGCTGCGCCGGGGACTGGCGCGCCGCGCCATGGGGTTGGAGAGATGAGGTTGGAGCGAGCAATGACGGAAACGGCACGGCAGCCAGCGACCCGATTCGAGGTGATCGTGGTCGGTGGCGGCATGGTAGGAGCTGCCCTGGCGGCGCTGCTGGGACAGGCGGGCATCAGCGTGGCGCTGCTCGATGCGCGCCCCGAGCCGCTGGCCGCCGAGGCGGTGGGTACGGGCAGGCCGGCGCTGCGTGTCAGCGCCCTGACGCCGATCTCCCAACGTCTGCTGGAGGGGCTCGGCGCCTGGCCGTGGATGGCGGTGCGCCGGGTGACGCCCTATCGCTTCATGCAGGTGTGGGACAGCGAGGGCAGCGGCGAGGTCAACTTCTCGGCGGAGCAGGCCGGCGTGCCGGTGCTGGGTCATATCGTCGAGAACGACGTAGTGCTGGCCGCACTGGAGCGGCGCCTGGCCGAGCTGCCCACGGTCTGCGTCGAGCTGGGCAGGCGCGTGACCGGGCTCGAAGAGGCGGGCGGTGAGCGCAGCGTACTGCTCGAGGATGGCCGCCGTCTCACGGCACCGCTGGTGGTGGCCGCCGATGGCGCCCAGTCGCCGCTGCGCGAGATGGCGGGCATCGCCGTGGATGCCCGCGATACCGGCCACGTGGCCGTGGTCACGACGGTGCGTACCCAGCGGGGGCATGGCGGCGTGGCGCGCCAGGTGTTCCGCGACAGCGGCCCGCTGGCGTTCCTGCCGCTGACCATCGACGGCGACGCGCACTACTGCTCGATCGTCTGGTCGACCATTCCTGAGGACGCCGAGCGGCTCACGGCGCTCGATGCCGAGGCACTGGGGCAGGCGCTCGAGGTCGCCTTCGAGGCGCGCCTGGGAGCGGTAGAGGTCGTCGACCGGGCAGTGTCGGTGCCGCTTACCCAGCGGCACGCGCAGGATTACGTGCAGTCCGGCTTCGCCCTGGTGGGTGATGCGGCGCACAGCATTCACCCGCTGGCGGGCCAGGGCGTCAATCTGGGACTGATGGATGTGGCGGTGCTGGCCGAAGAGCTCGTCACGGCGCGGCGGCGCGGCATCGACCTGGGCGAGCCGCGCATGCTGGCGCGCTATGCGCGGCGTCGACGCGGCGACAATAGCGCCATGCTGGCGCTGATGGACGGCTTCCGGCTGCTGTTCGGCACCCGTCACCCGCTGGTGACGCTGTCGCGCAACCTGGGACTTTCCGGGGTCGACCGGCTGGTGCCGATCAAGCGCCTGCTGATGCGTCAGGCCATCGGCGAGCGGGGGCGGCTGCCGGCCTCCTGCCGTTGACTCTGGACGCAGGGAGCCAGCGCTGCCGGCTCCCTGCGGTCCGTTCAAGCATCAGTCCATTCAACCACCAGCCCGTTCAGCTATCAACCAGCAAGGGGCTAGCGGCGCTCGAGTACGTTGAGCGCCTTCAGCAGATTGAGCGCTTCGCCGAGTTGGTAGTCCTCGCGCAGCCGCTCGCTCATTTCCTGGGTCATGGCCCGAGGCTCGCTGCGCGAGCGCAGATGGCCTTCCAGGTCCGCTTCACGCAGCTGGCGGCTGCTCTCGGTTACTTCCAGGCGGCCGCGTACTACCCTGACGTCGGGCTCGATGCCCATGGCCTGGATCGAGCGGCCGTTGGGCGTGTAGTAGAGCGCCGTGGTCAGCTTCAGCCCTTCACCGTTGCCCAGCGGCATCACCTGCTGCACCGAGCCCTTGCCGAAGCTCTCGGTGCCCATGATCACGCCGCGGCGCTGGTCCTGCAGCGCGCCGGCGACGATTTCCGCGGCGGAGGCGCTGCCGCCGTTGATCAGAACCACGAGGGGTACGTCGGGGGCGGCCGTCTCGCGGCTGGCGGAGAAGCGCATCTGGGTGTCCGGCAGGCGCCCTTCGGTGTAGACCACCAAGCCGCTCTGCAGGAAGGCGTCGGCCACGGCGACGGCGGCCTGCAGTACGCCGCCCGGGTTGTTACGCAGATCGAGCACCAGGCCCTGCAGCGGGCCGTCGCGCTCCATTCGGCGAATGGCGTTGTTGACCTGCTCGCCGCTGCGGCTCTGGAATTGGCTGACCCGCAGGTAGCCGTAGCCTGGCTCCAGCATCTCGCTGCGCACGCTTTCGGTGCGAATGATCTCGCGGGTCAGGGTGACGTCGAGAGGCGCCTCCTGGCCGCTGCGCAGGATGTTCAGGCGAATCTGGCTGCCGGGCTCGCCGCGCATCAGCGTCACCGACTCCTGCAGCGACAGTCGTTCGGTGGGGTTGCCGTCGATCTCCAGAATCACGTCGCGGGCCTGCAGGCCCGCGCGGGAAGCGGGCGTGTCGTCGATCGGCGTGATGATCGTCAGACGCCCCTCTTCCAGGCCGACCTCGATGCCGATACCGCCGAACTCGCCTTCGGTGGATTCGCGCAGGCTCTGGAATTCGCTCCGGTCGAGGTAGGCGGAGTGAGGATCGAGTTCGCTGAGCATGCCGCGCATGGCGTTGCGCAGAAGGGTGCTGTCGTCCACCTCTTCCACGTAGGCGCGCTTGATGCGTTCGAACACCTCGGCGAAGGTCTGGATGTCCTCCAGCGGCAGCTCGTCCACGGGAGAGGACTGGGCAAGGGCCGGCGGGGCGGCCAGGGCCAGCATCAACAGCGTTGCCGACGCTAGCGCGCTCATCGTTCGGCTGGCGGCGGAAGGTCGGCGGGCGGTACGTGAAGACATGCTAACTCCGCTGTTACGAGGCGAGGCTGTCCAGCATAGCCCGTGGCCAGGAGCTTGTGAAACACCACGGGTCATCTTCGTGCCATCCAGGCCTGGGGGTCGATGGGGTCGCCGTTGCGGCGGACTTCGAAGTAGAGGGCCGGCGAGGTGTGGCCGCCACTGTTGCCCACCGCGCCGAGCGTGTCGCCGCGTGAGACGGCTCGGCCGACTTGGGCGTCGAAGCGCTGCAGATGGGCATACAGCGTCATCACGTTGTCGCCGTGGTCGATGATCAGCAGGTTGCCGAAGCCGCGCATCCAATCGGCGAAGACCACTCGACCGGCATGCACGGCTGCCACCGGCGTGCCCTCGCGGGCTTCGATCAGGATGCCGTTGTAGTGCACGCCGTCGCCGCGCCGGTAGTTAGAGGTCACGTTGCCCTGCACCGGCCAGGGCAGGTCGCCGCGGGTGCGCTCGATGGCGGTGGAGGGCGGTGGGCGCTGCATGCGGGCGAGTTCCTCGCGCACCCGTTCGAGCACCCGCTCCGCCTCGCCGCGGTCACGGTCGAGGCGTGCCATGCGCGACTGCTCGTCGCTGTAGCGCTCGCCCAACTCCGCCACCAGACGCTCACGATCTGCCATGCGCTCGGCCAGCTCGCTGCTGCGGGTTTCCAGCTCGTCGGCCAGGGCGTCGAGCTGCCGACCGCGGGCCTCCCGCTCGCGTCGGTTCTCGGCCAGTTCGGCATCGAGGCGGGCGATCTCGTCGAGGCGCTCGTTGCGCGCCCGGGCCAGATGGTTGAGGTAGGTCTGCAGGCGGTCGAGGCGGGCCGGATCATCCTGGTTGAGCAGCAGTTTCAGCTGCGGTGTGAGCCCCAGGCGATAGAGGGCATCGAGCTGGGCATTGAGCATCTCGACCTGTTCGGCCCGCTCGACTTGCAGCTCGTCGCGGGCGGACTCCAGCGCGGCAAGCTCGTCGGCGAGGCTGCGACGGTCGGCCTGGATGCCGTCCAGCCGGCGGTGGGTCTCGCCGAGCGCCGTCTCCACCTGGCGCAATTCGCGGCTGGCCTCGTCCTGGGCCTCACGGGTCTGGCCCAGGCGCCGACTTAGCGCCTGGATCTCGCTGCCGATGGCGTCGAGACGCTCCTGGGCCTCACGTTCGCTGGGCTGGGCCTGTGCGCCGGCCAGCCCCGGCCCGAGCCAGGCCAGGCCCGACAGCAGGAGCAGGATGGCGGTCAAGGCCCGTCGCGGTTGCCGTCGGGCTCGCCTCATGGCCGGTGGTGCTCGCAGACGATGATCATGCCGGCTCGATCAGCACCCGACCGCTCATCTCCTCGGGAATCGGCTGGCGCATCATGGTCAGCAGCGTCGGCGCGATGTCGCACAGGCGGCCGTCGTCGAGCAGCGTCACGGCGTCGGGGCCGACGTAGATCAGCGGCACCTCGAAGGTGGTGTGGGCGGTCTGGGCCACGCCGGTGGCGGGGTTGACCATCTGCTCGGCGTTGCCGTGGTCGGCGGTGATCAGGCCGGCGCCGCCGGCGCGCTCGATGGCTTCCACCACCCGGCCGACGCAGGCGTCCACCGCCTCGATGGCTTTCACCGCGGCGTCGAAGTCGCCGGTATGGCCGACCATGTCGCCGTTGGCGTAGTTGCACACGATCAGGTCGTAGCGGCCCGAGTCGATCGCCTCCACCAGGCGGTCGGTCACTTCCACGGCGCTCATCTCGGGCTTCTCGTCGTAGGTCTTGACGTCCTGGGGCGAGGGCACCAGCACGCGGGTCTCGCCTTCGAACTCGGCCTCGCGGCCGCCGGAGAAGAAGAAGGTGACGTGGGCGTACTTCTCGGTCTCGGCGATGCGCAGCTGGGTCAGGCCGCGCTGCTCCATCACTTCGCCCAGGGTGTTGTGCAGGTCCGCGGGCGGGAAGGCGGCCGGGGCGGGAATGTCGGCGGCGTACTGGGTCAGGGTGACCAGGCTGCCGCCGGCAAGCCGCGGGCACACGCGGCGCTCGAAGCCGCTGAAGCCGTCCTCGACGAAGGCACGGGTCAGCTCGCGGGCGCGGTCGGCGCGGAAGTTCATGAAGATGGCGGCATCGCCGTCGGCGATGCTGGCCGGACCCTGCTCGGTGTGGATCACGGTAGCCGAGACGAACTCGTCGTTCTCGCCGCGCTCGTAGGCGTCGCGCAGCCCCTGCTCGGCGCTGGAGGTCTCGAATTCACCGACGCCCTCGGTGAGCAGCCGGTAGGCCTTCTCGACGCGGTCCCAGCGGTTGTCGCGGTCCATGGCGAAGTAGCGGCCGACGATGGAGGCGACGAAGCCGTTGTCGGCGCCGATCAGCTCGGAGAGGCGCGCGTTGGTGCGCTCGATGGAGGCCAGGGCGCTGCGCGGCGCGGTATCGCGGCCGTCGAGGAAGCCGTGCACGTAGATGCGCTGGGCACCGCGGCGGGCGGCCAGCTCGGCCATGGCCAGGATGTGATCCTCGTGGCTGTGCACGCCGCCCGGCGAGAGCAGGCCCAGCAGGTGCACGGCGCGACCGGCGCTCACCGCGGCATCGATGGCGTCGGTCAGGGCGGGAATGAGGTCGAGATCGCCATCCTCGATCGCCTTGGAGATGCGGGTGAGTTCCTGATAAACGACTCGCCCTGCGCCCAGGTTCATGTGCCCCACCTCGGAGTTGCCCATCTGCCCCTCGGGCAGGCCCACGTACTTGCCGTCGGTATGCAGCAGCGCGTGGGGCTGCTGCTGCCACAGGCGGTCCATGTTGGGCGTGTGCGCGGCGGCCACGGCGTTGTCGGTGGGGTCGGGGTTGTGGCCGTAGCCATCGAGAATGATCAGCGCAACGGGGCGTGGGGCGGTCTGAGTCGTCATCGGGGTAATGAGCCTCTTGAGCGTGGTGGGCGCGACAGCGGGCCGTCCGGGAGGCTGTCCGCGCCGGTCGGGCTAGGTAGTGAAGAGCGCGGCGAGACAGGCTCCTGGACGACGGGGGTCGCGACTTGAGTCGGCTTGCGGCATCATAACGCACGGTCAGGCGAGCGTCATGACCCCGACACGTTGGCGGCGGCGTTGCCGCGGGGCATTGCCGCATGGTGTATACTCTCGCCTTCCGGGTGCCCTACCCTACCGATATTCTCGCTATTTCCGACAAAGAGTGTGCCGGACCCATGATCGATCAGCTGTTCGAATTCGTGCAGAATCACCCGCTTCTGGTGGGCGCCTTCCTCATGGTGCTGACCGCCTGGATCATCTACGAGGTCCGCAACAGTGCCGCCAGCGGCGTGACGTCCACCCAGGCGACCCAACTGATCAACCGTGAGGATGCCGTCGTGGTCGATACCCGCGAGGCGGGCGACTTCAAGGCCGGCCATATCGCCGGGGCGCGCAACATTCCCCAGAGCAAGGTCGACGAGCGCATGAAGGAGCTGGAAAAGCTCAAGGACAAGCCGATCATCGTGGTGTGCAAGAGCGGTCAGTCTTCCGGCATCACCGTGGCCAAGCTGGCCAAGGCCGGCTTCACCCGGGTCTTCAAGCTCAGGGGGGGCATGATGCAGTGGCAGGCCGACGGCCTGCCGATGGTCAAGAAATAGCCAACACACAAGACGCAAGAGAACGCAAAAGGAATCTTCCCATGGCCGAAGAGAACAGCCAGAACGCCGCCGGCGGCAACCAGGCCGCCGCCGACCAGCAGAAGCAGCAGCTTCAGTTCGCCGTGCAGCGCATCTACGTCAAGGACATCTCCTTCGAGGCGCCCAACTCGCCGGCGGTCTTTCAGCAGCCGTTCAAGCCCAAGGTCGGTCTGGATCTGAACACCAGCAGCCGCAAGGTCGGCGAGGATCTCTACGAGGTCTCGATCAAGGTGACCGCTCAGGTGCGTCACAGCGAGGAAGGCACCACCTCCTTCCTGGCCGAGATCGAGCAGGCCGGCCTGTTCCGCATCAGTGGCATCGAGGGTGCCCAGCTCGAGCACACCCTGGGTGCCTTCTGCCCCAACGTGCTGTTCCCCTACGCCCGCGAGTGCATCGACAATCTGGTCAACCGCGGCGGTTTCCCGCCCCTGATGCTGGCGCCGGTCAACTTCGAGGCGATCTTCGCTCAGAAGAAGAAGCGCGAGGCCGAGCAGGCCCAGCAGCAGGGCGAGCAGACCACCCAGTAAGGGCAGGCTCGCCGTGTCCTCAGCGCCACGCATTCACGTCGCCGCCGACTTTACCGTCGGCGGCGACGTCGTTCTGCCCGAAGGACCGGCACACCACCTGGCTCGGGTGCTGCGCCTGAGTGAGGGCGCGCCGGTGCGCCTGTTCGACGGTGCCGGCCTGGAGGCCCGGGCGGTGCTCGTCGAGGCCGGGCGCAAGCGCGTGGTGGCCCGCGTGGAGGCCGTTGAGGCGGGCCGCGGCGAGTCGCCGCTGGCGGTGCACCTGGGCCAGGCGATCTCCAAGGGCGACCGCATGGACTACGCCGTGCAGAAGGCCGTCGAGCTGGGCGTGGCCGCCATCACGCCGCTCTACACCGAGCACGGCGACGTGCGCCTCAAGGGCGAGCGCGAAGCGAAGAAGCTGGCCCACTGGCAGGCGGTGGCCGTGAGCGCCTGCGAGCAGTGCGGTCGTGCCGTGGTGCCCGCCGTGCATCCGCCGAGGCCGCTGGCCGAATGGCTCGACCAGCGCCACGAGGCGCTGCGGCTGGTGCTGCATCCGGGCACGGAAAGGGCGCTCGAACAGGTCGACACGCCCGTCGATGCCGCGCTGCTGATCGGCCCCGAAGGCGGGCTCGCCGAGGCCGAAGTCGAAAGCGCCAAGGCCGCCGGCTTCGCCCCGCTCACTCTCGGTCCGCGCATTCTGCGCACCGAAACCGCGCCGGTGGTGGCGCTGTCGCTGTTGCAGTATCGCTTCGGCGATCTGCGCTGATCCTCCACTCCACAACACGCATTGAACTTTAGTCGCTAGTGGCCGAGAGGCGGCTTGTGCGTTTCTGCGTTCCCATTTAAGTTGTATGATGTATGACAACTGGTGAGATAGGTTATCTCCTGAACAACAGGGGTTGCCTTCCAACGGGCCGACGCATGAACAAGAGGATGTCTTCGTGAAGTTTTCCAGAGCAGCCGTAAAGGAAGCATTGGGCGATGGATTGCTGTCTTTCCCCATTACCGACTTCGATAAGGAGGGGCGGTTCGATGCGGACAGTTACCGTCGTCGTCTGGAGTGGTTCATCAGCCACGATATCTCGGCCGTGTTCGTCGCGGGCGGCACGGGGGAGTTCTTCAATCTCTCGCTCGACGAGTACCGCGATGTGGTTCGTGTGGCCGTGGAAACCGTCGCTGGCAGGCTGCCGGTAATAGCCAGCTCGGGCCTGAGCGTCGCCAGTGGCAGAGCCTTTGCCAAGGCGGCCGAAGAGGCGGGCGCCGACGGCATCCTGCTGATGCCGCCCTACCTGACCGAGTGCCCCCAGGAGGGGCTGGTCGAGTACGCCCGCGAGATCTGCGACTCGACCGAGCTCAACGTCATCTACTACAACCGCGGCAACGGCGTGCTCAATGCCGGCTCGGTACAGGCGTTGGCCGCCAGCTGTCCCAACCTGATCGGCCTCAAGGACGGCAAGGGCGACATCCAGGCGCTGAACAAGATCATCAAGACCATCGGCGATCGCCTGGTCTACGTGGGCGGCGTGCCCACCGCCGAGATCTTCGCCGAGGCTTACCTCGCCATCGGCGTGAATACCTACTCATCCGCCGTGTTCAACTTCGTGCCTGACATGGCGGTGAAGTTCTACCGGGAACTCCGCGCGGGCAATGCCGAGGTCGTGAAGCGCATCACCAGCGACTTCTTCATTCCTTTCGTGGATCTCAGGGACCGGAAAGCAGGTTATGCGGTTAGCCTGATCAAGGCAGGCGCCGAGATCATCGGGCGTCCGGCCGGCGAGGTGCGGGCACCGTTGACCATGCCGACTTCCGAAGAGCGCCAGCAGCTCGAGAGGCTGGTGAATATTGCGAAGCAGTAATAAAGACACAACGCTGCAACAACACGCATAGCATCACGAGGTATAAATATGAAAAAGACAATGATTGCACTCTCCCTTGCCGTGGGCGCCGCTGGTTTTACACTACAGTCTCTGGCTGATAGCAATTATCCAGAGCGAAACATCGAATTCATCGTTCCATGGAATGCTGGTGGGGGCGCGGATAACGTAGTTCGAGCGCTACAAAACCCTGTTGAGGAAGTGTTGGGCACCAATATCGTTGTCAGAAACCTCTCTGGCGGTGGTGGTGCTGTTGGTTTCTCTAGGGCCCTATCTGCAAAGCCGGATGGCTATGTTGTAACCATTCCGACCAATGCCACTTTCACCTTGGAAGGGCTGGGTAATGTCGACTTTACCTATACCGATTTCGAGTATATTGCCAGAGTGCTGGTTGAGCCCTACGTCCTTGCAGTCAATAGTGGTAAGGGGTGGGAAACCCTTGAAGATCTAGTTGACCATCTTCAAGAGAATGACGCGCGCTTGATGGTTGGGGCTTCCGGTGTTGGTTCCTCGACACACGTCATGGCGGTTGCTTTAGCCGAGGAGCTCGGTGTCGAATTTGACGTAGTTCCTTACGATAGTGGTGCGAATGCAGTTACGGCAGCTATGGGAGGTCATATCGATGCTGTCGTTCTCAATCCATCGGAAGTGGTTTCAGGTATTGAGTCTGGCCGATTGACGGCGCTGGTGACTACTGGTGACGAGAGAAGTGGGGCCATTTCCCAAGCGCCGACGATGTTGGAAGAAGGTTACGACTTCTCTGTCAGTCAATGGCGAGGTGTGGCTGCGCCTAAAGGAATCAGTCAAGAGGTCGAGGACAGGTGGGTTGAAGCCATTCAGTCCGCCGTCGAGAGTCCGGAGTTTCAGCGAGCTGCCGAAATGATGGGGTCTGATATCATGCCTCTCTATGGTGATGAGTTAGACGAGTTCGTAGAAAGGACAGCGCGTCTGATGATTGATGAGGCAGCAAAGCTTCGGCAGTGAGGTAAGATAATGAAACGGTCTATAACAGAAGCCGTCGTTCATCTTGTGTTGATAGGCCTTGCAGGATACTTCCTGATGGAGTCTTTCTCGATTAGAGGAAGTGCCGCCGGTGGCAGTTTGCCACCGGCGTTTTTCCCCAAGGCGATATGCACGCTTCTCCTAGTGCTTTTGAGTGTTTCTCTGCTCAAGCTTATTTATGCAACGGCCAAGCATAATGAAGGTTGCCAGGAGGCGAGTTTCTCTCGAGGCTCGGTCATCCCTGTTGTCAGCTGGCTCGTAGTCTTCTTGCTGTTAGTCCTTTATGCAGTGGTGCTGGAACCTCTGGGTTATGTGGTGTCGACAGCACTGCTGGTATTTAGTGTAGTGGGTACCCTGGTGATGTTGAGCCCCGGCGATGAAAGCGGGATATCGGCCAAGGGTATCGCCAAGCTAGGTGCTTTTTCGATGATAGTTTCCCTATTGATCTTTTTCCTATTTAGCCAAGGGTTCGGCATCATTCTGCCCACCCTTGGCGTGATGGGGGTATAACATGGCGGATTATCTAGACGCCTTCGGGCTGGTGTTTCAGGGTTATGTTCTGCTGGCCATCGCCGGTGGCACCCTGCTCGGACTCATCATGGGGGCCTTGCCTGGCCTGACGGCGGCCATGGCTATTGCGCTACTGCTGCCTCTGACCTTCGGCATGCCGCCTGTGATGGGCATCGGCATGCTGCTGGGCACCCTCTGTGGTGCCATCGCCGGGGGCTCCGTATCGGCGACGCTGCTCAATATCCCCGGTACGCCGTCTTCGGTGGCGACGACCCTGGATGCCTTCCCCATGGCACGCAAGGGGCAGGCGGGTCGTGCCCTGGGCATTGCCATCGTTGCTTCCTTCCTTGGGGGCATCTTCAGTGCCGTGGTACTGTGTGTGTTGGCCCCCCCTATCGCGGAATTTGCGTTGCGCTTTGGTGCTCCTGAGTATTTCGCACTCAGTATCTTCGGGCTTGTGATTATCGCCTCGGTGGCCAAGAGCCTAATCAAGGGGTTGGTCGCTGGCCTGATCGGCTTGCTACTGGCCACGGTGGGTACCGACCCCATCGCCGGGGTCACTCGCTTTACCTATGGCAACTACTCGTTATTGACCGGTATTAATCTGTTGCCGGCTCTGATAGGCCTCTTCGCCGTCTCCCAAGTACTGGCCGATGTCGTCGACTACTTCAAGACGGAGAAAGCTGACACATCCAAGACCAAGCTGGACAAGGCGGCGCCACGTTGGCTGGAGGTGATAAGAAGTTGGAAAGTGCTCTTCTCTAGTTCCGTTATCGGAACCATTGTAGGTGCGATCCCCGGTGCGGGTGGGAGCATCGCCTCCTTCCTCTCCTACGACCAAGCCAAGAAGATGTCCAAGACGCCCGAGAAGTTCGGAACCGGGCACCCGGAGGGCATAGTGGCCTCCGAGTCATCCAACAATTCGCTGGTGGGGGGCTCGCTGATACCCATGTTGACTCTGGGTGTGCCTGGTGAGGCTGCAACAGCTGTTTTAATGGGCGGGTTGATGATTCAGGGGATTCGTCCCGGACCGATGCTCTTCGCTGAGCAGGGCGCGATCATCTACGGAATATTCATTGCTTTCTTCGTCGCCAATATCTTCATGCTGATGTTCCAATGGTTTGGTATCCGGCTCTTCGTCAAAGTGCTGCAGATTCCGCGTAAGCTACTGATGGCAATGATCCTAGTGTTCTGTGTGATCGGTGTTTACGCCGTTGATTCCGATATCTTCAATGTCTATCTGATGCTCGGCTTCGGCGTGCTCGGCTACTTCCTCAATAAGTATGGCTTCGGGACGGCGCCGGTCATCCTTGGGCTAATACTCGGCCCCATTGCAGAGTCCAATCTACGCCGTGCTCTGCTGCAGTCGGGGGGGGATTGGTCGGTATTCGTCATGCGGCCCATTAGTTTAACTTTCCTTGCGGTCGCGCTGATCTTCCTGGTCTTTACCTATTGGCAGAACACCCGCCACAAGACTTTATTGACCTAACGAGAGGTGGTCCATGTTTCCTTCGATCAAGAGCATGCGTGTGGTCCCGGTGGCCGGCTACGACGGCTTCCTGTTGAACCTCAGTGGTGGCCATGCGCCATGGTTCATTCGCTGCGTCGTCATTCTGGAAGATGATGCCGGCAATCAAGGAGTTGGAGAGATTCCGTCCAGTGCCGGCATCCTCAAGGGGCTGGAGCAGTGCCGCTCCCTTGTGGAGGGCTCTAGGGTTAACGAGATCAAGCAGACCTTGCATCGGGTGCGTTTGTTGCTGGCGCAAAACGGTCGCGAGGAGCGGGGTCGCCAAACCTTTGATCTGCGTGTGGCGGTGCATGTGATCACCGGTATCGAGTCGGCCCTGTTCGACCTCTATGGCCAGGCGCTGCAGATGCCGGTAGCTGACTTGCTAGGCCAGTACGGTCGCCAGCGCGATGAGGTCGAAGCCTTGGGCTACCTGTTCCTTCTCGGAGACCCCGCCAAGACGGATCTGCCCTATCCCAAGACGGAAAATCCGCAGGACGCCTGGGATGAGGTGCGCTATCGCGAGGCGCTGACGCCCGAGGCGGTGGCCAACTTGGCCAAGGCGGCCTATGAACGCTATGGCTTCAAGGACTTCAAGCTCAAGGGTGGTGTGCTACGTGGTGAGGAGGAAGCGGAGTGCATCCGTGCACTGCACGACGCCTTCCCCGAGGCACGACTGACGCTCGACCCCAACGGCGCCTGGAAGCTCGACGAGGCAGTACGGGTGCTCGATCCTATCAAGCACCTGCTCAGTTATGCCGAGGATCCCTGCGGCCAAGAGGAGAGCTACTCCGGTCGCGAGACCATGGCCGAGTTCAAGAAGCGCACCGGATTGCCTACCGCGACCAATATGATCGCCACCGATTTCAAGCAGTTGCAGTATGCCGTTCAGCTCAATTCGGTGGATATCCCTCTGGCAGACTGCCATTTCTGGACCATGCAGGGCGCTGTGGCGGTGGGCGAGCTGTGCAATGAGTGGGGCATGACATGGGGCTCTCACAGCAACAACCACTTCGATATTTCACTTGCAATGATGACCCATGTGGCCGCGGCTTGCCCCGGCGAGATCACGGCCATCGATACTCATTGGATCTGGCAAGATGGCCAGCGGATCACCAAGAATCCGTTCGCGATCCGCGATGGCAAGCTAAGCGTGCCGAAGGTGCCGGGTTTAGGAGTCGAGCTGGACGAGGAGAAGCTGATGGAGGCGAATCGTCTGTATCAGAGCCTCGACGTGACACAGCGCAACGATGCCATGGCCATGCAGTACCTGATTCCCGGCTGGGAGTTCGACCCCAAACGGCCGGCTCTCGTCCGTTAGTTCCCGGCCGAGCCAGCCTGGATAAATAGGCGTATGTTTGTGAGAGATACATTCATGCCGAGGAAGTTGATATGCCAGCTGAATTAGGGCAGCTCAATGTGCGCAGGGTCGGCCAGCAGGGAAGCCTCTCTGTGCACGTGGCGGACCAGCTTGAAGTCCTGATCACTGAAGGCAAGATCGCGGTTGGGGACAAGTTGCCGCCTGAGAGCAGCTTGTGCGATTCCTTTGGCGTCAGCCGCACGGTAATCCGTGAAGCCATTACCCACCTCAAGTCGCTCGGACTGGTCGAGACACGTCGCGGCGTCGGTACGACCGTCTTGCGTTCGACCACCATTGAGGCAAGGCCTGCCAAGCGCATCAATCCGACAACGGTGAAGGATATCCTTCACGTGCTTGAGTTGCGTTTGACATTGGAGCCAGCGGCAGCAGAGCTGGCAGCATTGCGGCATGACGAAGAGGACCGTCGAGTCCTGCATATTCGCCACGAAGCCTTCGTCAAGGCACATGCGGATAAATCGCAGGCGCGCGTGGAGGATTACGAATTCCATCACGCGATCGTCCAGGCAACCAAGAACCCTTTTTTCAACCAATTCTACGAGCAGCTTAGCCAGAGTGTGATCCCTCGCGCCAAGCTACTCAGCATAGAAATCAATCCCGTGACCTCGGAGCGCTACCTGGCACGTGTACAGGAGGAGCACGCCTATATTCTTGAGGCGATTCTGTCGAGAGATGCGGAAGCCGCTCGTGAAACGATGTTCCAGCACCTTAACCGCGCGAGGAATATGTACGCTAAGTATCAGGAAACCTGAAGCGGATTGAGCTATCGCAATTAACTAGTACGAAATTAGGAGCCATCATGACCTTGCTAGGCAAGATGCTGATCGGCCGCGAGGCCGTCAGCGGCAGTTCCACGCCCATCCACGCCGTCGACCCCGCCACCGGTGAGCGGCTGGCACCCGCCTACGCCGGTGGCACCCAGGCCGAGGTGGAGCGCGCCTGCCAGCTCGCCGAAGCGGCATTCGGCGTCTATCGCGAGACCACCCTCGACGCGCGTGCGGCGTTCCTCGAAAGCGTGGCCGGCGAGATCGAGGCCATCGGCGACGAACTGATCGAGCGCGCCATGGACGAGACCGGCCTGCCCCGCGCCCGCCTCGAGGGCGAGCGCGGCCGTACCTGCGGCCAGCTGCGCCTGTTCGCGTCGGTGGTACGCGCCGGCGAGTGGCTCGACCTGCGCCTCGATCCGGCACTGCCGGAGCGTGAGCCGCTGCCCCGCGCCGACTTGCGCCAGCGCCATATTCCACTCGGCCCCGTCGCCGTGTTCGGCGCCTCGAACTTCCCGCTGGCCTTTTCCGTGGCCGGCGGCGATACCGCCTCGGCGCTGGCCGCCGGCTGCCCGGTGATCGTCAAGGCGCACTCCGCCCACCCCGGCACTTCCGAGCTGGTGGGCCGCGCCGTGCAGCGGGCGGTGGAGAAGAGCGGGCTACCGGAAGGGGTGTTCTCGCTGCTGTTCGGCTCGGGCCGCGAGGTGGGCCAGGCCCTGGTGGCCGACCCACGCATTCAAGCCGTCGGCTTCACCGGCTCCCGCGCCGGCGGTACCGCCTTGATGACGACCGCCCAGTCTCGCCCCCAGCCGATCCCGGTCTACGCCGAGATGAGTTCGATCAACCCGGTGTTCCTGCTGCCCGAGGCGCTCAAGGCACGCGGTGCCCAGCTCGCCGAAGGCTTCGTCGCCTCGCTCAACATGGGCGCCGGGCAGTTCTGCACCAACCCCGGGCTGGTGATCGGCGTGAAGGGGCCTGAGCTGGCCGCCTTCGTCGAGGCCGCAAGCGCCGCCGTCAAACAGAGCGCCGGTCAGACCATGCTCACCCCGGGCATCCACGCGGCGTACGAACAGGGCGTGGACCGACTGGCATCGAACATAAAAGTCAGGGAAGCGGCCCGCGGTCAGGTGGGCGAGACCGCCCATGCCTGTCAGGCGGGGCTGTTCGTCACCACCGCCCAGGACTTCCTCGCCGAACCCGAGCTGCAGGAAGAAGTGTTCGGCGCCACCTCGCTGGTGATCGAGTGCGCCGACCTGGAAGAAGTAAAACGTGTGGCAAGCCGGCTCGAAGGCCAGCTCACTGCCACCCTGCAGATGGACGACGGCGACCTGGACGCAGCCAAGCCGCTGCTGCCGATCCTCGAACGCAAGGCGGGGCGTATCCTGGCCAACGGCTGGCCCACCGGGGTCGAGGTGTGCCACGCCATGGTCCACGGCGGGCCCTTCCCGGCCACCTCGGACGCGCGCACCACCTCGGTGGGCAGCGCGGCCATTCATCGCTTCCTGCGCCCGGTGTGCTATCAGGCGTTGCCACAGGGGCTCTTGCCCGAGCCGCTGCGTGACGGCAATCCCTGGGGCGTGAGCCGGTTAGTCGACGGCAAGCGAGAAATCTAGCGTTTCCCTCTCCCCTATCTCCCTGGAACCTTTGGCGGCCTTCGGGCCGCCTTTTTTCCTCGTATTTGCCATAATGGCTCCCTACCCACCTGTGGAGCTGTGCATGGCCTCTTCCTCCAACGATCGCCGCCAGGGTCGCCCGACCTCTTCTCGGCCCCCCGCGTCCGGCTCGCGGGAACGCGCCTCACGCGTGCCCAAGGCTCAGCTCGGCGAGGTGGCCTATCTGGAGGTGGTCACGGTCAACGAGACCGGCGCCTTTCTCGACTGGGGGCACCCGCGCGACGTGCTGCTGCCCTTCGGCGAGCAGCGCTTCCGACCCACGCCGGGCAAGCGGGTGCTGGTGCGGCTCTACGAGGATCAGCAGGGGCGGCCGGTGGCTTCGCAGAAGCTCGACCGCTTCGTGCAGGACGAGGCGACGGGGTTGGCGCCGGGCGAGGAGGTCGAGCTGATCGTCGCCGACGCCACTGATCTCGGCTACAAGGTGGTGGTCAACCACCGTTACTGGGGGCTGCTCTATCGCGACGACGTCACCCGGCCGCTGCGGCGTGGGCAGCGCACCCAGGGCTACGTCAAACGGGTGCGCGACGATGGGCGCCTGGACCTCTCGCTGCTGCCGCCGGGGCCAGCGCGCCTCGACGTGGTGGGCGAACAGATACTCAAGGCGCTGCGCGAGAGCGGCGGCTATCTGCCGCTCTCCGACAGCAGCGATGCCGCCGCGATCAAGGCTCGCCTGGGGGTGAGCAAGAACGCCTTCAAGCAGGCCATCGGGCGGCTCTACAAGCAGCGCCTGATCGTCATCGAGGCCCACGGCATCCGCCTGGTGCCGGGGGCCACGGCAGATCCGACCTGAGTTCGGCTTGAATGAGGCGCTCAGTCGAGCGCCTTGAACTCCTCCTCGTGCAGCCAGGCGGCGTGCTTGGGTGCGCGCTTGGTCTTCGACCACTCCTCGATCATTGCCGGTGCCACCTCCTTGAGCTGACGCATCTGCTCCGGCGTGCCCTTCACGTAGGTCAGCTCCAGGCGATGGCCGTTGGGGTCGAAGAAGTAGATCGAGCGGATGATGCCGTGTTCGGTAGGGCCGACCACCTCCACTCCCTTGCTCTCCAGTTGCTCCTTGGCTGACAGCAGAGCCGCTTCGTCGGCCACGCGGAAGGCGATGTGCTGCACCCACTCTGGGGTGTTGGGGTCGCGGCCCATCTCGGGGGAGTTGGGCAGCTCGAAGAAGGCCAGGATGTTGCCGTTGCCGGCATCCAGGAACAGGTGCATGTAGGGGTCGGGCGCCTTGGTGGAGGGCACGCGGTCCTCGGCGATGGCGACCAGGAACTCCATGTCGAGCTTGTCCTGGTACCACTCGACGGTTTCCTTGGCGTCGCGGCAGCGATAGGCGACGTGGTGAATCTGCTGGATCTGGATCATGACGGGGCTCGCGGTGGTGGGCTGGGGAGCGTCAGGGCCTGTTCTGCTATTTTTAGTTTCATTTGAAACTAAAAATAGAGGCGCCGCCGTGCCGTGTCAAGCCGCCTTGGTGTTGCCGGGAAGCCTGCGTCATACTGCGCTCATTTCCCCGGTCATGATGGAACGCTGCCGATGAGCCGACAGACGAACGCACGATCCCTGCGGGTGGGGGTGGTGATGGACTCCATCGCCCATCTCACCTACAAGAAGGACACCACCCTGGCCATGCTGTGGGCGGCCCAGCAGCGTGGCTGGTCGCTGCACTACATGGAGCAGGAGGACCTCTACCTGCGCGATGGCCGCGCCCACGCGCGTATGCGCGACCTCGCTGCCTTCCGCAATCCGGACGACTGGTATGCGCTGGGGGCTCCGGAGGAGCGCCCGCTGGCCGAACTCGACGTAATCCTGATGCGCAAGGACCCGCCGGTCGATGCACACTTCCTCAATGCCGTGCACCTGCTGGGCTTTGCGGAACGCGAGGGCGTGCTGGTGGTCAACCCCACACGGGCGCTGCTGGAGTGCAACGAGAAGCTGTTCGCCCAGCAGTTCCCGCAGTGCTGCACGCCCACCGTGGTGTCGTGCAGCGAAGCGGTACTGCGCGCCTTCCACGCCGAGCACCGTGACGTGATCTTCAAGCCGTTGGACGGCATGGGCGGCAGCGGGATCTTCCACGTGCAGCCCGAGGGGCGCAATCTGGGCGCCATCATCGAGACGCTCACCGAACGTGGCCAGCGGCAGATCATGGCCCAGCGCTACATCCCCGAGATCAAGGATGGCGACACGCGCATTCTGCTGGTGGACGGCGAGCCGGTGCCCTACGGCCTGGCCCGGGTGCCCATGGCCGGCGAGACCCGCGGCAACCTGGCGGCCGGCGGTACCGGAGTCAGCCGCGAGCTGACCGCCCGCGATCACTGGCTGATCGAGCAGGTGCAGCCGATGATTCGCGAGAAGGGGCTGATGTTCGTCGGCCTCGACGTGATCGGCGATTACATCACCGAGATCAACGTGACGAGCCCCACCTGCGTGCGCGAGATCGACGACCAGCGCGGCACCGACATCGCTGGCCTGCTGATGGACGCCATCGAGCGGCGCCTGGCCCAGCGCTGAACGAAGCGACGAGCGAAATACCGGAGGACCCAGCCTACCCATGGTGGCCCCGATCAGCGACCCGATCCACTATGCCCCGGTTACGCGGCCCTATCGCCGCTGGCTGGCGCTGTCGGTCGCGCTGCTGCTGCATCTGTTGCTGATCGGGCTGGTAGCGAGCTGGCAGTTCGCCCCGGCACCGGCAGAGCGCACCAGCCTGGACGTGGTGCTGGTGACCCGACCGGCCGAGGCGCCCGAGGAAGCACAGGCCATTGCCGAGGCGGACCAGCAAGCCGCCGGCGAGCAGGCCGAGGAGGCACCTGCCGAGCAGCGTGCCGCACCGCTCGACGAGCTGCCGGTACTCGAGGCGGCGGAGAGCGCCGTGGACCCCACCACCCCGACAGAGGCCGAGCCGGAGGAGCGCCCCGCCACCGAGCCCGAGGCTCTCGACGAGGCGCCTGCCGACGCCGCGCAGGAACGCCCGGCCCAGCCTGCGGCGGAGCCGCGCGAGAGCGCGCCCCAGGCCGCGGAGTTGCCGTCGGAGCCGGCCGTTGCGGCGCCTTCGGCCTCGGGACGCGACCTGCTGGCCCAGGCTACCAGCAGCATTCGTCAGCAGGGGCTCGACCAGCACCTTGCCGGGCCGGCCGACGACACGCCCCGCAGCGCGGCACAGCGGGCCGCCGAGGCGCGCTACGTCGACGACTGGACCCGCCGCGTCGAGGACTACGGCAACCGGGTGCATCCCGCACCGAGCCACCTGCACGGCCAACTACGCATACGCGTGGTGATTGGACGAGATGGTCAGCTTCGCCAGGCGGAGGTGGTACAATCCTCAGGACATACCGAACTCGATCAGGCGGCACTGGATACCGTGCACGGTGCCGGGCCCTATCGGCCCTTCGACGGCACCATGGGGGAGCTAGACAGTCTCTCCATCACCCGCGTCTGGCGGTTCGGGCAAGGCAATCATTTCGGTGGCGTGCGCTAGGACGACTGCCCACCGCCCGGGAGTCCCATGCAATCCGTGCAAAACCTAGGCTTGAGAGGTCATTTCCTGCTGGCGATGCCGCATCTGGAAGATCCCAACTTCGCCGGCAGCCTCAGCTATCTGTGCGACCACGATGAGAACGGCACCATGGGCGTGATCGTCAACCGCCCGCTGGAGATCACCCTGGACGCGCTGTTCGAGCAGCTCGAACTCGACGGCGAGGAGAGCCCGCATCGCAACGCGCCGGTCTACTACGGCGGCCCGACCCACAAGGACCGCGGCTTCATCCTGCATCGCGGCTCCAGCACCCCGTGGGATTCCAGCATTCAGGTGGAGGACGACATCGCCCTGACCACCTCCATGGACATCCTGCTGGCGCTGGCCGCCGGCCGCGGTCCCGAGGAGTTCCTGGTGTGCCTGGGCTGCGCCGGCTGGGAGGCGGGGCAGCTCGAGCAGGAGCTGAAGGACAACGCCTGGCTCACCGTCGAGGCGGAGGGCGACATCCTGTTCAAGGTACCGGCGGAGCAGCGCCTGAGTGCCGCCGCCGGCATCCTCGGCGTGGATCTCAATCTGATGTCGCGGGAAGCCGGGCATTCGTGATGACCGCTGCGGGAAAGCGTCTGATCCTGGCGTTCGACTTCGGCACCCGTCGTATCGGCGTGGCGGTGGGCAACGAGCTGCTGGCCAGCGCCCGCCAGCTCGAGCCGCTGCCGGCCCGCGACGGCATCCCCGACTGGAACGTCGTCACGCGACTGGTCGAGGAGTGGCAGCCGGACCTGTTCGTGGTCGGGCTGCCACTCAACATGGACGGCAGCGAATCGGAGATGAGCGCCAGGGCGCGCAAGTTCGGCAAGCGGCTCTACGGGCGCTACGGCAAATCCTGCGAGATGGTCGACGAGCGCGGCTCCACCCGTGAGGCCAAGGCCATCGCGCGGGAGTCCGGGCTGCTGCGCAATCCCGCCAAGAGCTACCGCGACGACGGCGTTGACGGCATTGCCGCCGTGTTGATCCTCGAGAGCTGGTTCGCTCGCCAGGAGGGGCTGCCGGAGCGTTGAGCGTCGCCCGACCCCCGGTCTCTCTCAGCGAGGCTGGCCGGTGCTCATCAGTTCGTGGAACTCCGCCACGGCCGCCGCCGCGAATTCCGGGTCGTTGATATGCCAGGGGCAGCGGATCAGCTGCCGCTCGGACGTTTGCCGCACCGTCGCCTCCAGGGCGGCGAACAGCGCCGCGTCGGCCGCCGGGTCATGGAAGGGCTGGCCGGCGGCATCCAGCGCCGAGACCCCGCCTTCGGGCAGCAGGAAGCGCACCGGCCCCCGGCTGCGATTCAACTTCTCCCCGATCCACTGCCCCATCCTCGCGTTCTCCTCGGCGGTGGTGCGCATCAGCGTGATCTGGGGGTTGTGCTCGTAGACGAGGCGCTGCCGATAGTGCGCCGGCAGGGTTTCCCGCCCGGCGAAATTGACCATGTCGAGGGCGCCACAGGAGCCCACGTAGGGCAGTTCGGTATGCGCCAGAACGTCCAGCCGTGTGTCACCGGCGCTGAAGATGCCGCCCATCAGCAGATCGCAGATCTCGGTGGTGGTGATGTCCAGCAGACCCTTGAGCATACCGCTGGTTGCCAGCTTCTCCATCGAGACGCCGCCCGTGCCGGTGGCGTGGAACACCAGGCAGTCGTAGTCTGCGCCCAGCGCACCGGTGATCCCGTTGACGCAGGCGGTGGTCACGCCGAACATGCTCAAGCCGATGGCCGGCTTGTCGTCGGCGGCCTCGGGCACCTGCCGCGCGAGCATGCCGAGCAGTGCATGGGCGGCATTGCCCAGCACCCGGCGCGATATTCGGTTGAGTCCCGCCACGTCGGTGACGGAGTAGATCATGGCGATGTCGCTGGCGCCGACATAAGGCGCCACGTTGCCCGAGGCGATGGTCGAGACCATCACCTTGGGCACGCCGATGTCCAGGTCGCGCATGGCCGGGGTGATCAGCGCGGTGCCGCCGGAGCCGCCAATGCCGATGACGCCGGCCACGTCGTCGCGGCCTGCCAGCAGCTGGCGCAACGCCTCGGCCATGTTCGCCACCGCCTTGCCCCGATCGTCGACGAACACCGCCTGGCTGCCCTGGGGATGGCAGGCGGCCACCTGGTGGGAGGTGATGTCTGCCGCCTGCGCAGCGTTGCCGCTGGTTCCCACGTCGACGATCCGGGCGTCGACCCCGGCAGAGCGCAGCAGCTCGTGAAGGTAGCGCAACTCCTCGGCCTTGGTGTCGCAGGTGCCGATGACGAAGGCTGTCTTTGCCATGATGCCTCCCGGCCGGCGTTCGTCGCGCCGGCCTCGTTGTTGTGAATGAGCGCCTTGATCGATACCGTCAGGCCTTGGCCAGGCTCTCGGCGGCGCATTCGAAGGCGAGCCGGAAGGTATCCGAGACCCGCTGCACGACGTCTTCTCGGTCGGCCTCGGCCACCTCGAACTCCGCCCACCATTCGCCGAAGCACTGCCCGCTGGTGGTGATCGGCTTGAGGCGCATTTCCGCCACGTAGTCCTGAACCGGCAGCGCCGGAGCCTCGAGGATGCGGTAGCAGCAGCGGTGCTCGCGGTCCGAGAGGGTGAGCAGCTCCTCGCGGATGAAGTTGCCGTCGTGGTCGTGGAAGTGGCGCACACAGCCGACCTGGTCGGCTGGCTTGCCCCCCTCGATCTCGCTCCTGGCGAAGAAGGGATGGTAGTTCGGCAGGCCGTTGAAATCGCGCAGCACGCTCCAGGCCTGGGCCAGGGAAATGGGCATCACTGCGCTGACGTAGACACGGGTCATGAGGCGGTCTCCTGATAGTCGCTGATGGCCTTGAAGCGGCGAATCTGCTCGGTGAGGGCGATCTCCGTGGGCAGCCGCTCCATGCTGCTGGCACCGTAGAAGCCGTTGCAGTGCTCGCTCTCGCGCATCACGTAGGCGGCATCTTCCGGGGTGGCGATGGGGCCGCCGTGGCACAGGATGATCACGTCCCGCCGCACCCGCCTGGCCGCTTCGGCCCAGTCATCGATGAGGCGTACCGACTCGTCGAGGCTTTTGGCCGACTCTGCGCCGATGGTGCCGCCCACGGTGACGCCCATGTGCGCCACGATGATATCGGCGCCCGCCTCCGCCATAGCCACGGCCTCGTCGGCCGAAAACACGTAGGGCGTGGTGAGCATGTCCATCTCATGGGCCAGGCGAATCATGTCCACTTCGCTGCCGTAGGAGATCCCCGTCTCCTCCAGGCTGATGCGGAAGGTGCCGTCGATCAGGCCCACGGTGGGAAAGTTCTGCACCCCGGAGAAGCCCAGCTCCTTCAGCTCCCGCAACAGCTTGGGCATGATCACGAAGGGATCGGTGCCGTTGACCCCGGCCAGCACCGGGGTGCGCTTGACCACCGGCAGCACCTCCAGCGCCATCTCCTGCACGATCTGGTTGGCATTGCCGTAGGCCAGCAGGCCGGCGGAGGAGGCGCGGCCCGCCATGCGGTAGCGGCCGGAGTTGTAGATCACGATCAAATCGATGCCGCCGGCCTCCTCGCACTTGGCCGAGATGCCGGTACCGGCGCCGCCGCCGATGATCGGCTGGCCGCGGGCGACCATCTCCTGGAAGCGGGCCATGAGGGTGTTGCGGTCGAAAACGGGCATGTCAGTACTCCTAGTCAGTGCTGCTGAACGTGTGAGCGGTGCTGAACCTTGGCGGAAGGTGTCGGGGTGCGGCGTGAGCGGAGCCATTGGCCGAGCTGGCCGACCACGCCTTGGCGGAAGGTCAGCACGCAGGTCATGAAGACCAGCCCGGTGATGACCGTGACCCAGGCGCCGAAAGGGTCCATGTAGTGGTTGAGTGCGGAGACCAGGGCAGCGCCTACCGCCGGGCCGAATACCGTGTTCATGCCGCCCAGCAAGGTCATCAGGATCACGTCGCCCGAGGTGTGCCAGTGCACGTCGTAGAGGGCGGCCAGCTGGAACACGATGGCCTTGAGCGAGCCGGCGATACCGGCCAGGCCGGCAGAGATGGTGAACACCAGGATCTTGTAGCGCGCCACGGGGTAGCCCAGCGAGATCGCTCTCGGCTCATGCTCGCGGATGGCCCGCAGCACGTTGCCGAACGGCGAATTGACGGTACGCCATACCAGCCACAGCCCGGCCGCGACGATACCCAGCACCACGTAGTAGAGCGCCGTGTCGCTGCGCAGGTCGATCACTCCCAGGAAGGTGCCGCGGGGGATCCGCTGCAGGCCGTCCTCGGCGCCGGTGAACGGCGCCTGAAGGAAGAAGAAATAGACCAGCTGCGACAGCGCCAGGGTGATCATGGCCAGGTAGATGCCGCTGCGGCGGATGGCCAGACTTCCGACTATCGCCCCCAGGACGGCCGCCACCAGGCCGCCGGCCAGGATGCCCAGATCGGTAGGGACGCCGTACGCCTTGACCAGCTGTCCGGTCACGTAGGCTCCCGTGCCGAAGAAGGCGGCGTGACCGAAGGAGAGGATGCCGGTATGCCCCAGCAGCAGATTGAAGGAGCAGGCGAAGAGCACGAAGCACAGCGTCTTCATGACGAAGACGATGTAGATCAGCTGAGGCACGAACGGAACGACCAGCAGTGCCAGCACCAGCAGGGCGAGGGCCGTGTAGGACAGAGTGCGCATGTCAGCCCTCCTCCCTGCCGAACAGACCGGCCGGGCGCAGCAGCAGCACCAGCACCATGACCAGGAAGACGATGGTGGAGGAGAACTCCGAGTAGAACACCCGGGTGAAGCCTTCCACCACGCCCAGGCCCAGCCCGGTGACGATGGCACCCATGATCGAGCCTAGCCCGCCGATCACCACCACGGCGAAGATGATGATGACCAGGCTGGAGCCCATGGAGGGATTGACGTGGAAGATGGGCGCGGCCAGCACCCCGGCGAAGGCCGCCAGGCCGACGCCGACGCCGTAGGTCAGGGTGATCAGGCGCGGCACGTTGATGCCGAAGGCCTGGGTTAGCTCCGAGCGCTCCGTGGCGGCGCGCAGGCTGGCGCCCAGCGAGGTGCGCTCGATGACGAACCAGGTGAGCAGGCACAGCAGCAGCGCCGAGAGGATCACGAAGCCGCGATAGAGCGGCAGGATCATGAAGCCCAGGTTGATGGTGCCGCGCAGCAGTTCCGGGGTGGCGAAGGGCTGGCCGGAGGAGCCGAAGGCGACGCGGAAGCCACCCTCCAGCACCAGTACCAGGCTGAAGGTCAGCAGCAGGCCGTAGATCGGGTCGAGCCCGTAGAGCCGGCGCAGGAACAGGAACTCGAACAGCATGCCGAAGACGGCTACCAGCAGCGGGGCCACCAGCAGCGTGACCCAGTAGTCGAGCCCCATGTACTGGGCGAGCAGAAAGGCGGTGAAAGCCCCCAGCATGAAGAAGGCGCCATGGGCGAAATTGACGATCTTGAGTACCCCGAAGATGATCGCCAGCCCGAGGCTGAGCACCGCGTAGAAGGAGCCGTTGACGATGCCCAGCATGAGCTGTCCCAGCAGGGCCTGAATGGGAATGCCGAAAATGTCCATGATCACTTGCTCACAAGATCAACGAAGTAGGGGCGCATGCCGGGCCGTGGACCGGCATGCGCGGTAAGTCATCAGTTGCTGTTGAGCAGGTGACAGGTGCTCTCTTCGAGGGGCTGGAAGGCGTCTTCGCCGGGAATGGTGGCCAGCAGGCGCAGGAAGTCGTAGTCGTACTCCGACTCCTCGGGCGACTTCACCTCCCACAGATACTGGTCGTGGACCATGCGCCCATTGGGACGGATATAGCCGCCCGTGGCGAAGAAGTCGTTGATCTCCAGCTCCCGCATCTTCTCGGAGACGGCCGTCGCGTCGTCGGTGCCGGCGGCTTCGACGGCGTTCAGGTAGTGCATGGTGGAAGAGTAGTTGCCGGCGTGCGCCATGTTGGGCATGCGGCCGGTGCGCTCGTAGAAACGCTGCGAGAACTCGCGCGTCCCTTCGTTGGCGTCCCAGTAGAAGGCGTTGGTCAGCATCAGTCCCTGGGCGGTTTCCAGCCCCAGGCTGACGATGTCGTCGTACCACAGCAGCAGGGCGGCCGGGCGCTGGTCGGGCGTGACGCCGAACTCGGCCAGGGCATTGATGGCGTTAATGGCATCGGCGCCGGTGGAGGCGATGCCGATGATCTCTGCGCCCGAGGCCTGGGCCTGCAGCGCGTAGGAGGAGAAGTCGGTGGTGTTGAGCGGGTGGCGGGCCGCCCCGACGACTTGGCCACCGGCGTCGCGTACCACCTGGGACACCTGCTCCTCGAGCCCGATGCCGAAGGCGAAGTCCACCGTGAGGAAGAACCAGGTGTCGCCGCCATCCTCGACGATCGACTGACCGGTGCCCTGTGCCAGCGAGTAGGCGTCGTAGGTGTAGTGGGTCACGTAGGGCGAGCAGTAGTCGTTGGTCAGGCCGATGTTGGACGATGAGTTGACGATGGCGTGGCGCTGCTGCTCGGCGGCCACGGCGGCCACCGCCAAGGCGACGCCGGAGTTGGACAGATCGTTGATCATGTCGACGCCGTCGTTGTTGTACCATTCCCGGGCACGGCTGGCGCCGGTGTCGGCGCGATTGCGGTGGTCGCCGTGGATGACCTCGATGGGCACGCCGTTGACCTCTCCGCCGAAGTCTTCGACGGCCATGCGCACGGCTTCCACCGCCGCCTCGCCGGACAGGTCGGTGTAGATCCCCGACATGTCCGTCAGCACGCCGATTCGCACTACGCCGTCGGAGTAGGCGTCGCTGGCCATGGCGCTGGTGAAACCGCCGAGGCTCAGCACCGCGGTGGAAAGGACCAGGGTCTTGAAGGAGTGTTTGGCTGGCATTGTTATGTCTCCTGTTTCTCGACTCGCTATTGTTTTGGTTTTGCGTTGATTCGAACGGTAGGTACCGTTGGGCCTTTATCAGTTAGAGCCAACATGGGCGAACGCGCCATGGCTGCAGAACACGAACAGCTATCCGAAACCCACATCGTCGGCGACGATACCCGGCAGTGGATCGTGCGCGCCGAGGATTGCGCCGCGCTCGAGCAGCGGCATATCTCCCACGTTGGCGTGGGGGATGCCGCGGTGCCCTATCGCATCGTGCGTACCCGGCTGAGCGGCGCCTACATCCACGGCTCCCTCGGCGGCGAGGGGCGCATGCTGCTCGACGGGCGCTGGTGCACCATGCGCGGCAGCATGATGTCCTTCGCTCCGGCTCATGCGCTGCATGCCTTTCATGCCGTACCCGGGAAGCGCTGGCAGTATTGCTGGCTGCGCTACCTGCCCAGCGCCCCGCGCTCGGTGGTCGGCACCATCGCCCCGATCATGCAGCACTTCGACCCCGAGCCGATGAAGCACGCCGTGATGGGGCTCTACAGCGAGGTGTTCCACGGTCAGGCGGATCCGGCCAGCTGCGTGATGTGGATCGATACCATCGAGAACTACATCGCGCGCTTTGCCGACCCCTGGCGTCGGGATGCCCGCATCGTGGCGGTCTTCGATGCCGTGATCCCGACGCTGGAGCGGCACTGGACCATCGAGGAGATGGCCGAGATCGCCCATGTCAGCACCGAACACCTGCGACGCATCAGCCGCAAGGTCTTCGGGCGCAGCCCGATGCAGCAGCTCACCCAGCTGCGCATGCAGCATGCCACGCACCTGCTGGCCACCAGCGACCTGCCGATCGAGGAGATCGCCGAGCGGGTGGGCTATCGCAGCGCCTTCGCCTTCTCCAAGACCTTCAAGCGCATGAACGGCATCTCGCCCTCGCACTTTCGCCATCGTTCCCGTAGCTGAGCCGGTGGCTAGACGCCAAGCCGGGACAGCAGCTCGTCGGCATCCTGCTCGATGCCCTTGCGGTCGTAGCGGGCGGCCACCTGACCGTGATCGATGAGGTAGAAATGGTCGGCCACGCTCATGGCAAAACGCAGGTTCTGTTCCACCAGCAGGATCGTGTACCCCTGCTCCTTGAGCTGATGGATGGTGCGGCCGATCTGCTCCACGATGCTCGGCGCGAGCCCTTCGGTGGGCTCATCGAGCAGCAGCAGCCTGGCGCCGGTGCGCAGGGTGCGACCGATGGCCAGCATCTGCTGCTCGCCCCCGGAAAGCTTGCTGCCGGGGCTGTGCAGCCGCTCGCGCAGGTTGGGAAACAGGCTCAGCACCTGCTCGGTGCTCAGGCCGCTGTCGTCGACCAAGGGCGGCAGCTCGAGGTGCTCGCGGACATCGAGCGTGGCGTAGATGCCGCGATCCTCCGGGCAGTAAGCCACGCCGTGGCGAGCGATCTGAAAAGGGCGCATGGCGATGGTTTCGCTGCCCTGGAGGCGAATGTAGCCCTGGCGCCGTGGCACGATGCCCATGATCGATTTCAGCGTGGTGGACTTGCCGGCGCCATTACGTCCCAGCAGGGTCACCACCTGGCCCGGCAGCACCTCCAGGTCGATGCCGTGCAGCACGTGGCTCTCACCGTACCAGGCGTGAAGGTCGCGAATGGCCAGCATCGGCTCGACGCTGTGTGCGATAGCGGCTTCAGGCATGCTGCGCTCCCCCGATATAGGATTCGATCACCCTCTCGTCCCGCGATACGGTGGCGTAATCGCCCTCCACCAGCACCTCGCCCCGTGCCAGCACGGTAATGCGGTCGCAGAGCTCGGCCACCACCCCCAGGTTGTGTTCCACCATCAGCACCGTGCGCTGGGCGGCGACACGCCGGATCAGCTCGGCGGTACGGCCCACGTCCTCGGTGCCCATGCCGGCCAGCGGCTCGTCGAGCAGCATCAGCTCGGGGTCCAGGGCCAGGGTGGTGGCGAGCTCCAGGGCGCGCTTGCGGCCGTAGGGCAGCTCGGCGGCCGGGGTATCGGCCCACTCGCTCAAACCCACCTCCTCCAGCAGGCCCATGGCGCGCTCGCGATATTCGTCGAGCCGGCGCTGGGTGGCCCAGAAGTCGTAGGACTCGCCGCGCCGGCGTTGCAACGCCAGCTTGACGTTTTCGAGCACCGTCAGCTGGCCGAAGACCGCCGAGATCTGGAACGAGCGCACCATGCCCAGGCGTGCCACCTGGTCCGGCTTGAGTCGGGTGATGTCACGGCCCTTGAAGAAGATGCTGCCCGCGCTGGGCTCGAGGAATTTGGTGAGCAGGTTGAAACAGGTGGTCTTGCCGGCGCCGTTGGCACCGATCAGGGCGTGAATGGTACCGGGCTCGACCCGGATGGAGATGTCATTGACCGCCTTGAAGCCCCGGAAGCTCTTGGTCAGCTGCCGGGTCTCGATGATTGCCTCCGCCATCGTGCGCTCCGCGATTGTTGTTGTCGGTATCGAGGCGACGGGCGTCTCGTCGTCAACCCGTCCGCTTCAGTGTTGACCCGGGGAGAGAGCGGCGCCATGGTCGCAGAACACGTGTGGATATCCAAAAACCACAAGTGCCCTGTGGCCGAGAAGCTGGGGTGGGTGACGAAAAAACGCAGAACGGACCCCGTCGGGGTCCGTTCGAAACGAGACGAATCCATGTGGGCGCACGAGCCGTTCAGGTCGTCAGCGCGCGCTCCTCGGCATACTGGGCGGCGATATCGTTGACCGAGATGCAGGTGTACTTGATGACGAAGAAGGCCAGGGTGGCGGGGCAGGCGAACCGCTCTTCGAAGCGCTCCACCTCGGCGCCGTTGCCGCGAGTGACGCTGGCGCGGTAGGTGTCGCCCTCCTTGGTCAACTTGACCGTGGCCTGGCGGTCGGCCTCCTGCTTTTCCAGCACCAGCTCGCGCTGCCTGGCCAGCAGCTCACGCAGCATCTTGCCGCCCTCGCACTCCTCGGGCGTGGCCCATACTTCCTGGTCCCGCTTGCCGTACTGGAACAGCATGATGGCCGGCAGCACGGAGAAGATGGCGCCAGTGAGCAGCCAGGTGAGCTCGGCCCCGGAGAGCGAGAGCGAGAACACGGCGAACAGCTGCAGCACGAAACCGACGACCAGAATACCCGCCAGCGGGCGCCACATGCGTGGGTTCATCACCGGCTTGCCCAGGGTCTGGCCCCACAGGCCGGCGGCCACCAGGGCGCCGAGCAGCAGTATCGCCACCCCCCAGACCGGGCCGCCACCCACCAGCAGGGCGATGGCGCCGATCGCCACCAGGGCGCTATAGAAGACCGCCAGCAATATGTAAGCGCGTTCCAGAGTCATGCGTCACATCTCCTCTCTACGGTTGCCGTGGGCGACAACGCCGTTGTTATTCGTGCTCTTACATTACTCGTTACTGAACAGCATAGCGATGCCCAGCGTTGGTTGCAGCATCGTCAGAGTGGGCTGTCGTCCACCCCCACCCGCTCGGGCACGAACCAGCGTACCGGACGCAGGTCCTTCTCGATCAGCTCGTCCACCTGAAGCAAGGTGGCGAAGATCGCCATGCGCACCGGGATGCCGTTGTCGGTCTGGCGGAAGATCGCCAGGCGCGGGTCGCCGTTGAGATCCACGTCGAGGTCATTGGCCTCCGGCCGGCTGTCGCGGGGCAGCGGGTGCATGACGATGGTATCGCGACCGCAGCGCTTGTCCATGAAGGCGCGGTCGACGGTGAAGTCACGCGACAGGCTGAAACCCTCGCTCATCTCGGCGGTGAAGCGCTCCTTCTGGATGCGCGTGGTGTAGACCACGTCGACGTCCGCGTAGTCGTCGGCCAGGCTGGTGCGCTGTTCGACGCGGTGGCCGCGGGAGGCGACCAGGTCGATCAGGTAGTCGGGCATCTCCAGCCCCGGCGGCGCCACCAGGGTGATGCGCATGGGGTCGTAGAGCGACAGCAGCTTGATCAGCGAGTGCACGGTACGCCCGTACTTGAGATCGCCGGTGAGCAGCACATGGGCGTCGGCGAGCTTCTTGCCCAGCCGGGTGAACTCCTTGTCGATGGTGTAGAAGTCGAGCAGGGCCTGACTGGGGTGCTCGCCGGGGCCGTCGCCGCCGTTGATCACCGGCACGTGGGTGGCGGCGGCGAACTCGGCCACCGAACCCTGGTCGGGGTGGCGCATGACGATGGCGTCGCAGTAGCCGCTCATCACCCGGCTGGTGTCGTAGAGCGACTCGCCCTTGGCCATTGAGGAGAAGGTGAAGCCGGTGGTGTCGCACACGCTGCCGCCCAGGCGACAGAAGGCGGCGTGAAAGCTGACCCGGGTACGGGTGCTGGCCTCGAAGAAGAGGTTGCCGAGCACGGCGCCCTCCAGCACCCGGGTGACCTGGCGGCGCTGGGCGATGGGTTCCATGCGGGCGGCGACATGCATCAGGTGGTTGACGCTATCGCGGGTCAGGGAATCGACGGAGAGCAGGTGGCGACTCATCGAGGGCCTCGAAGGTGGCGGCGGAGGATGGTGCGTAGTGTAACGCTACCGGGGCCGGGCTTCACGGGCCGCGACGGCGTGCCGCTCAGCGACCGAGCAGCTCGGCCAGCTGGTGGGCGTGAGCCTTCACTTCGCGTATGGCCCGCTCGGTGTCGAGATCGTCCATTGCCACCACGCCCACGCAGGCCTCCACCCCGGGGCGGAACTGCGGCGTGGCCACGGGGCTGGCCACTCCCACTGCGCCGAGTTGCAGCTGGCCGCGGGTCAGGCTGTAGCCGTCGCTACGGGCCTGACGCACCGCCTCGCTGTCGTCTGCGCGCGGCGGGCGTCCGGCCAGAATGGCGATACCCGCCGCCCCCAGCGACAGCGGATGGCGGCTGCCGACCCGGTAGCCCACCCGCAGCAGCCCCTCGTCGGGCTCCGCCACCAGGATCACCACGCACTCCTCGCCCTGGGCCACCGAGACGAAAGCGGTGGCCCGGGTGGCCTTGGCCAGCGCCTGCAGCAGCGGCTGGGCCACCGCGCGCAGCTGCGGCTCGAAGCGTGCCGCCAGCAGGGAAATACCCGCCCCCAGGCGCAGCGGACCCTCGGCGGAGCGTGCCACCAGCCCGTGCTGTTCCAGGGTGGTGACGATGCGATAGGCGATGGCGCGATGCACGTCGAGCCGCTCGGCCAGCTCGGCAACGCTGATGCCCTCGGCGTGCTCGGCGACGATCTCGAGCGCGCGCAGGCCGCGATCCAGGGTTTGCAACGTAGTGGCCATCGAACGACGTTCCTTGGTGGTTGGTGGCAGAGCATGGTAGCGCAGCCGGCGGGGATTGACGCCCCCACACAAACTGCCTATGTTCCTTCATGTGTTCGTTAAACGATATCAAGTGTGCGATAAAAGTAAATAATGAATGGCAAAGCGCCACCATGCATGCCAGCAATGACTTCGAACACAGCAATGACTTCGAACGACTCGGACGACAGCCTGGGGAGGCCTGATGACATCAGCAACACAGCGGACCACCAACGGTGCAGGCGGCTGCCCCTTCCACGCCGCCGCTGAATCGCCGATGGCGCCCAACGGCTGCCCCGTGTCAGCGCAGGCGGCGGCCTTCGATCCCTTCGACTCGCCCTACCAGCTCGATCCCGCCGAGGCGCTGCGCTGGTCCCGCGAGCAGGAGCCGGTGTTCTACAGCCCCAGGCTCGGCTATTGGGTGGTGAGCCGCTATGCCGACATCAAGACGATCTTCCGCGACAACCTCACCTTCTCGCCGTCGATCGCGCTGGAGAAGATCACCCCGGCCAGCCGCGAGGCCCAGGCGGTGCTGGAGCGCTACGACTACGGCATGAACCGTACCCTGGTGAACGAGGACGAGCCGGCCCACATGGCGCGGCGCCGCGAGCTGCTGGAGGCCTTCACTCCCGAGGCGCTGGAAGCCCATGCGCCGATGGTGCGCCGTCTGGTGCGCGAGAAGCTCGATGCCATCGTCGAGCGCGGCCGCGCCGACCTGGTGGCCGAGATGTTCTGGGAAGTGCCGCTCACCGTGGCGCTGCACTTCCTCGGCGTGCCCGAGGAGGACATGGAGCAGCTGCGCCGCTTCTCGGTGGCCCATACGCTCAACACCTGGGGTCGACCCTCGCCGGAGCAGCAGGTCGAGGTGGCCGAGGGGGTCGGCAAGTTCTGGCAGTACTCCGGGCAGGTGCTCAAGAAGATGCAGGACCAGCCGCATGGCCACGGCTGGATGTACGATATGATCGAGAAGAACCGGCAGAAGCCGGATGTCGTCACCGACAACTACCTGCACTCGATGATGATGGCGATCATCGTCGCCGCCCACGAGACCACGGCGCTGGCCACCGCCAATGCCTTCCGCCAGCTGCTCTCGCGCCCCGCGGTGTGGGCCGAGCTGTGCGCCAACCCCGAGCTGATCCCCGCCGCGGCCGAGGAGTGCCTGCGCCACTCCGGCTCGGTGGTGGCCTGGCGGCGCATCGCCACCCGCGAGGTGGAAGTGGGCGGCGTGACCATCCCCGAGGGCGGCAAGATCTTGATGGTCACGGCCTCGGGCAACCACGACCCGGCCCACTTCGAGAACCCCGACGAGCTCGACATCTACCGCGACAACGCCGTCGACCACCTCACTTTCGGCTACGGCAGCCACCAGTGCATGGGCAAGAACCTGGGACGCATGGAGATGCGTATCTTCCTCGAGGAGTTCACCCGCCGCCTGCCGCACCTGGAGCTCGAGGAGCAGGAGTTCACCTTTCTGCCCAATACCTCCTTCCGTGGCCCCGAGGCACTGTGGGTGCGCTGGGACCCGGCGCAGAATCCGGAGCGCCGCGACCCCGCGGTGCGCAGCGCCCAGCGCGACTTCCCGGTAGGGGCGCCGGAGGCGCGCACCATCGTGCGGCGCGTCCGCGTGGCCCGCGCCGAGCCCGAGGCCGAGGGGGTGCTCGGCGTGTCCCTGGTCGACCCCGCCGGGCGTGCTCTGCCCGCCTGGACACCGGGCTCACACCTCGACGTCGTGCTGCCCAGCGGCGAGTCACGCAAGTACTCGCTGTGTGGCCCGGCGACATCGGGTGACTGGCAGGTGGCCGTGCTGCGCGAGGAAGCCGGCCGTGGCGGCTCGCGCTGGGTCCACGACACGGTGCGAGAGGGTATCGAGCTGCGCGTGCGCGGACCGAAGAACCACTTCCGCCTCGACGAGACGGCCGACCGCTACGTGCTGATCGCCGGCGGCATCGGCATCACGCCGATCATCGCCATGGCCGACCGCCTCAAGCGGCTGGGGAAGTCCTTTGAACTGCACTATGCCGGCCGCTCGCGCTCCAGCATGGCCTTCGTCGAGCGGCTCGAGCGCGACCACGGCGAGGCACTGCGGCTCTATCCCAAGAATGAAGGTGCGCGGCTCGACCTCGCCTCGCTGCTTGCCGAGCCTGACGCAGGCACGCTGCTCTATGCCTGCGGCCCCGAGCGCCTGCTCGCGGCACTGGAGGCCGGCACCGCTCACTGGCCGGAAGGCAGCCTGCATGTGGAGCATTTCACCGCCGAAGGCGCGCTGCTGGATCCGCAGAACGAGCACGCCTTCGAAGTCGAGCTCGCCGACTCCGAGCTGGTGGTCGAGGTGGCGGCGGACCGCACCCTGCTGCAGACGCTGCGCGCCGCCGGTGTCGACGTGCCCAGCGACTGCGAAGAGGGGCTGTGTGGTTCCTGCCAGGTCGAAGTGATCGAGGGCGAGATCGATCATCGCGACAAGGTGCTCACCGCCGCCGAGCGTGCCGGCCAGGATCGGCTGATGAGCTGCTGCTCACGTGCCAAGGGCAAGAAACTGGTGCTGGCCCTCTAATCCCAACACAACCACAACACGCAAGACCTACGCCAACCCTGACAACCGGGACTCACGAGGAACGACAATGAAAATGCACAAGCTCGCGACACTGACCACGCTGACCGCGCTCTCCCTGGGAGTCTTCCACAGCGCCGCGGCCACCGAACTCACGGTGAGCACCTGGGCGGGCCCCAACCACGGGGTCAATACCATCGTCTGGCCGACCTGGGCCAGTTGGGTCGAGGAGGCCACCGAAGGGCGCGTGAGCGTTAACGTGGTACACGACATGGGCCCACCCAACGCCCAGATGGAGCTGATCGCCGATGGCGTGGCCGACGTCACCTGGCTGTTTCACGGCCTGATGCCGGGGCGCTTCGAGTTGACCAAGCTGCCCGAGCTGCCCACCTTCGAGGACTTCTCCTCGGAAGCCGCCTCGGTGGCCTACTGGCGCACGCACAATGAGTACTTCGCCGATGCCGGTGAGCATCGCGGGGTCGAAGTGATCGGCGTGGGCGTGCATGGCCCGGGTTCGATGTTCCTCAACCAGTCTATCGGCAGCCTCGACGATTTGCGTGGCAAGCGCGTGCGTATCGGCGGCGGCGTGATGGGCGATATCTCCAGTGCGCTGGCGCTGACGGGCGTGGCGCTGCCGCCAGCCAGCACCTATGAGGCGGCGACCCAGGGCGTCATCGATGGCGCCATGCTCACGCTCGAGGGCCTCAGGAGCTTCCGCCTGGCCGAGGTGCTGCCCTACACCGTACAGATGCCGGGTGGCTTCTATCGCGGCAGCTTCTCGCTGGTGATGAACCCCGATACCTGGGCCTCGCTCTCCGAAGAGGACCGTGAGGCGATCGAGAGCGTCTCCGGGGAGAAGCTCTCACGTCTGTTCGGCTACATGATGGACGTGGTCGACGTGCGCGGCATCGAGTTCGCCGAGCAGCGCGGCAACACCTTCGTCGAGCTGCCCGCCGAGGAGATCGAACGCTTCCAGCAGATGGCCGCCGACCTGCCCGGCGAGTGGATGGAAGCGGCCGGGGCCAAGGGCGTCGACGGCGAGGCCGCTCACACCTACTTCTTTGAGCAGCTCGATGCCGCCCAGGGCGAGGAGGGCCTTTCTGCCGAGGATGTCATTGATCCCGAGGCGTAAACCGCGCCCTATCACTCACGCTGACCCACGCTTGCGAGCACGGCCCCGGCCGTGCTCGCTGCGTTATGGGATGTCTGCCTTGAGTTTCAAATGAAACTATTTTGATCCCGGTCAATGCTGGCAGAAGGCCGGGGGCCGATACTGAGGCAAACGTACCCTTGGGGAGAAGCATCATGAGTAAGACACCGCACACCTCCTGGTGGAACCGCCTCTGCGAAGGCAGCTATCGCGCCTCCACAAGGCGACTGGTCCGTGAGATCGAGGCGGAATCTCCCGGCGTCTACAGCGAGATGTTGCAGGACCTCGACACCCCGCTGGAGCCCGTCTTCGAGCGTGAAGTGGCACGCCATCTGGACCGCGGCGGCTATCGCGCATTCGTACCGGCCGATACCCTGATGCCGGCCATGCTGCAGCGTTTCGGCCTCGAGCAGGCCAGCGTCGAACGCCACGTCAGCTATCCCAGCCTGCGCGGCAACTGCAATGCCTGCCCGGTGGCCGGTTACTGCTGGGGTGCCATGCGCCGCGACGCCGGGTCTGACGAGTGCCGCGCCTTCTGCCCCAACGCGGCAGCCTTCGAGAGGCTGGCCGACTGCGCTTCTTGATTCCTGTCAGACATTGGCAACCCCGGCATGCCGTGGTGAGCTGCGTTCAGCTTCGCCGACACAGCGCCACCAGCCGTGCCTTGGAGGGCACGCCGAGCTTGGCATAGGCACGCTTGCGGTAGGTCTCGGCGGTAGAGAGGGCGATGTCGAGTTCGGCGGCGGCGGTCTTGAGGGTATGGCCGCGCAGCAGATACAGGCAGAGTTGGCGCTCGCGCTCGGAAAGCGGGGCTAGCACGGCAGTCTCCTCGGCGCTGGGGCGTTGTGAGATGGGACGAGCCTGGGCGTAGTGGCGACGCATCAGACTGGCCAGCAGCGGTGCCAGGGCGTCCAGCCGCGCCAGGTCGTGGGGTGCGAAGGGGCCGGCCTCGCTGCCACGGTAGAGGTTGAGATAATAGACGCTCCGCTCGCCGGGGAAGGTCAGCGAGACCTTGTCGACCAGGTCGGGAAAGGCGAACAGGTGGCTGCGATAGGCTTCTGGCATGGCGTCGGCCTGCATCGGCGTCACTTCGGCGTCGGTTTTTTCGCTGGTCATCAACTGGCGCAGGCGCTGGTAGTTGGGGTCCTGGCGGAACAGGCCGCCGGTGTAGAGCTCCGCCAAGCGACCAGCCATCCGCGGCGTGCGCTGGTTGGCGGCCAGCAGACAGTCGACCTCGTCGCGACCGTCAAAGGCGAACACCATGCACTGCTCGATACCCACCGCCTGACGCAGCAACGCCAGTAGCGCCTCGTCGAAGCCTGCCTCGCCCAGCTGTGCCACGCACTCGGCCATGGCCGGCATCAGCCCCGGCCAATCGATGGCTTGCTCGCGGCTGGTTTCGCGCATTCGTTGCTGCCTCTCGTTGCGTGGTGTCCCGGCTTTTGCGGGACACGCCAGGTTGCTACCAAGTAGAGAGTAATGCTCCCTGTGCCAAGGCTGAACTGCTTGCGAAACCCTTCTGAATTCCGGGTAGACTGGCCTCCCGTCTTCTGGTGAAGGTGTTGCTGTGCTGCCCCTGCTTGCTGAGCGTGTCGCCCGACACCTCGAGAAATCCTCCCGCACCCCCAAGTACCTCTGTCTGCGCGATGCCCTGGTCGAGCTGATCGAGGAAGGCAAGCTTGCCGAGGGGAGCCGCCTGCCCACCGAGCAGGAGCTGGCTGCGGCCTTGCCGGTCAGCCTGGGCACGGTGCAGAAGGCGTTGCGCGATCTGGTGGAGAGCGGTGAGCTCTATCGCCGGCGCCGGCTGGGCACCTTCGTGGCCGGCGGCGAGCAGCGCCGCCGCATTACCACGCCCGCTTTCACCTTCCTGCGGCCCGAGGGCGCTCCGGTCAGGATGGTGCTGATTCGCCTGCTTCGGCGTGAGGTGCTGCAACGGCATGGTGCCTGGGTGGAGGTGCTGGGCGACTGTGCGGGCGGCTATCTGCATCTGGTGCGTCAGGACCGCATCGACGGAGCCTTCGACTGCTACACCGAGATCTATCTGCGTGGCGATGTGGCCGGCGAGCTTGCGACCCTGCCCACCGAGGCCCTGGAACATGAGAGCGTGCTGCCGCTGCTGATGGCTCAGGGGCACTCACCGAGCACGGCTGAGAACCGCATCAGCCATATCCGGCTGCCCAAGTCGGTGGCTCGCGCCATCGCACCGGAGCTGGCCGAGGCCCCACCCCCCGGGCTACGTCTGGAGACTCGCTACCAGGACGAAACGGGGCGGGTACTGGCGTGGCAGGTAATGTACATCCCCCCCAGCGATTACCGGCTCACCCTGACCACTCAGCTGAAACCGCTGGATACCTGAAGAGCGCGCAGCGGGTCCCGATTGGTGGTGAAGACTCTGGCTGCTCTGGCGAATACTATATAGTATTGACAGGTCAGGCGGTATGGCTATACTCATTGCGACGGATCAAATAATAAATCGTGTTTCATATTTGAATTGATGCACGAGAGACCCTACGACAATGAGGACCATCCCATGAGTTGGACCACCGTCTGCACGACCGATCAGGTTCAGGAGGACTTCCCCTTCTCCGCCAAGCTGGGCGACAAGGAAATCGGCGTCTATCTGCTGGATGGCGAGTACTACGCCCTCGAGGACGTCTGCCCCCACGCCTACGCTCTGCTGTCTCAAGGCTTCGTCGAAGACGGCCAGGTGGAGTGCCCGCTTCACGAGGCGGTCTTCGACATCCGTACCGGCAAATGCCTGCGCGAACCCGCCGACCGCGACCTGCACGTCTACCCGGTACGCATCATCGACCACACCATTCAGCTGCAAGTCGTCGAGGAGGCTTGAATCCATGTCCGCAACTCTCGAACACAACCCCGAACTCAAGACCTGGGCCCGCATCATCCCTGCTACCGAGCCCGGGCAAGGGCGCATCGAGCGCCCCGGCGGCTTCGACAACCGGGTCTGGCAGAACCGTCAGCGCGCCCCGGAGCCCTTCGAACTGGCCCTGGTGGCCGATCTGGAAGCGGTCTTCGAGACCGGTGCCGAGCAGCTGAGCGATGTTATCGCCGGGCTCAACGCTCGCCATAGTCAGGACCGTCACGGACAACCCTGGAGCGAAGCGAGCTTCCTCCAGGAGATGGCGGTTCTGGGCCAGTAAGGCCTGCTCGCATGAACGAACAACGATGAGGTCGAGAGAGATGACGACAGCAGCTTCCGTAGACGCTCGCGTGCAGGACTATCTGGACACCGGCCTGCGCTCCCTGTGGTATCCCGTGCTGGCCAGTTGGGAGGTGGGCAGCAATCCCGTGGGCATCACCCGGCTGGGCGAAAATCTGGCCCTGTGGCGTGATCACGACGGTATGGTGCACGCCATCGAAGACCGCTGCCCGCATCGCGGCGCCCGCCTCTCCAAGGGCTGGAATCTGGGCGACCGCTTGGCCTGCTGGTATCACGGGGTCGAGGTAAATGGAGAGGGCACGGTTTGCGACGTACCGGCGATCGGCAACAGCCCCATGGTGGGTACCGCCTGTGTGCGCCATTACCCGGTGCAGGAGGCCCAGGGCGCCATCTTCGTCTTCTTCGGCACCACTCCCGACGAAGCACCGCCGGCCCTCGAGCTGCCCGAGCAGCTTACCGATGAGGCCAGCTATGGCCACTTCCTGTGCACCGCCACCTGGAAGTGCAATTACCAGTATGCGGTGGACAACGTCATGGACCCCATGCACGGCACGTACCTGCATGCGGATTCCCACTCCATGGCCGAAGGCGACCGGCAAGCGGAGATGGTGTTGGAGCCCACCCAGACCGGTTTCATCTTCAAGAAGACCGGCCAGGCCGGGGTCAATTTCGATTGGGTGGAGTACGGCAACAGCGGTGCACTCTGGCTGCGCCTGTCGATTCCCTATCAGAAGCGTTTCGGGCCCGGTGGTCCGTTCTGGATCGTCGGCATGGTGGTGCCTGAGGATCAGGACAACTGCCGTGTCTTCTTCTGGCGGGTGCGCAAGGTGGACGGCTGGCAGCGCCAGGTGTGGCGCTTCTTCTACCGCACCAAGCTCGAGGGGCTGCACTGGGACGTGCTCGAGCAGGATCGCATCATTCTCGAGAATCTGGCTCCCGATGCCCGCCACCACGAGAACCTCTACCAGCACGATGTCGGTCTCTCGCGGCTGCGCCGGGTGATGTTGAAGATGGCCAAGACGCAGTTGGCCAAGCGCCAGGAGGCGGCCTGAAATGGCCACTCATGGTCTGGCCGGCAAGCGGCTGATGATCACCGGGGCTGCCCGCGGTCTGGGTCGTAGCATCGCCGAGGCGGCGGCTGCCGAAGGGGCTCGCCTGGTGATCAGCGACATCCTCGAGGCAGAGCTGGAGCAGACCGCTGCGGCGCTGCGTGATACCGGTACCGAGGTGGAGGCACTGGTCATCGATCAGGGCGATGCCACTTCCATCGAGGCGGGGATGGCTCGGGTCGCCAAGGGAGGTGCCCTCGATGGTCTGGTCAACAACGCTGCCATAGCCACCAATGTGGGGGGCAAGACGCTGGACGAGTACGACCCCGCCCTGTGGGACCGGGTAATGGCGGTCAACGTGCGCGGCGTGTGGCAGATGACTCGAGCGGCCTTGCCGCTTCTCGAGCGCTCACGCCGCGGCAAGGTGGTCAACGTGGCCTCCGACACCGCTCTGTGGGGCGCTCCTCGACTGATGGCCTATGTGGCCAGCAAAGGGGCCGTGATCGCGATGACCCGGGCCATGGCGCGTGAGCTGGGCGAACGTGGCGTTTGCGTCAACGTCATCGCACCGGGCCTGACCCGCGGTGAGGCCACCGAGTACGTGCCCAAGGAGCGTTACGCCCACTATGCGGCAGGTCGTGCCCTCAAGGAGGAGCAGCAGCCAGAGGATGTCGATGGCACCGTGCTCTACCTGCTCTCGGACTGGTCGAACTTCGTCACCGGTCAACTGATCCCGGTCAACGGCGGTTTTGTCTTCAACTAGGGGGAGTCATCATGTCCAGCGAGGAGATCTCCCATATTGTGGTGATCGGCGGTGGTCAGGCCGGCGGTTATGCCTGCAAGGCGCTGCGCAGCGAAGGCTATAGCGGACGCCTGACGGTAGTGGCCGACGAACCCCACGACTTCTACGAACGACCGCCGCTGTCCAAGGGGGTGGTCACCGGAGGTGAGCCGCTGCCGCGGCTCTTCTCCGAGGAGAGCCTGGCCGCCATGGCGATCGAGTGGCAACGCCCCAAGCGGGCCACGGCCATCGACCGTCAGGCCCGTGAAGTGCTGCTCAGCGACGACCAGCGTCTGCCCTATGACCGCTTGCTGATCGCCACCGGCAGCCGGCCACGACTGCCGGTGCCCGAGTGGGGCGAAATCCCCGGGGTCATGACGCTGCGCTCCTGGGAGGACGCCCAGCGGCTCAAGGCCAGGCTCGAGACGAGTCGCCGCCTGGGAGTGATCGGTGGTGGGTGGATCGGTCTGGAGGTCGCCTCAAGCGCCCGCAAGCTGGGTCTCGAGGTGGTGGTCTTCGAGCGTCAGCAGCGGCTCTGCGAGCGCAGTGTGGGTGCCGAGGTTTCGACCGGTCTGGCCGAGCTGCATCACGGCCATGGTGTCGACTTGCAGCTGGGTTGCCAGCAGCTGGCGCTATTCGAGCAGACCGATGGCCGGGTGGCGATAGAGGCCGACGGCAACGCCTTCGAGCCGTTCGATCTGGTAGTGGTGGGCACCGGGGTGAGCTTCAATCTGGAGCTGGCACGGGAGGCCGGTCTGGCCATCGAGCAGGGCATCGTGGTGGATGCCGGCGGTCGTACCTCCGACCCCTATATCTTCGCCGCCGGTGATGTGGCCCAGCACCCTCAGCTGGGGCTCTGTTTGCAGTCTTGGTCCTATGCCCAGAATCAGGCACGGGTGGTCGCTGAGACGATGCTGGGCCTGGAAGCTCACTACGACGAGCCCGCCTGGCTGTGGTCCGATCAGCACGGCGTGAATATTCAGATCCTCGGCGTTCCGCGCCCCGGGCTGCAGGCAGTGGTTCGCCACGAGCAGCAGGGGCCGGTGTTCTGTTATCTGGACGAGGCGAGCCGGCTGGTGCAGATGGTGGCCTTCGACCAGCCCCGGGCGATCAAGCTGGGCAAGCGCTGGATCGCTACCCAGCGGGCGTTGGAGCCGGCTCAGCTGGCCGATCCCGCCTTCAACCTGATGACGCTGCGTTGAGGCAGGGGCGATGCCCGGCATCGCCCCTTCGTGGTCAAGCTGCGGGGCTTCACTAGCGTAACCTCGGGGTCTGCAGCCCGCTTGGAGCCGCTCATGCTGTTTCCATCCCGCTACTCTTCCCTGGTGGTCTCGGTACTGATGACCACCTACATGGCAGGCCTGATGACGCTGGCCATAACCTTGGTCAATACCGGTTTCGACAGCGGCTTTCTCGTGCGCTGGGCCAAGGCCTTCCTGATTTCATGGCCCATCGCTTTCTCCCTCATCACCATTGGTCGACCGCTGGTGCTGCGCCTGGCCGAGAAGTTGATTCGTCACTGAAGATTGCGGCCGTCTCCACGGCATCCGGCTTTGTCGCTCACGGATGGCCCAAGCCTCTTCTTGCCGCAGAAAGGAGGAGTGAACGTTGGACTCACGTTGGGTTTGACAAACTGAAAAGGTGGGCCTAGAGTCTAGATATCAAATAATAAACTCTGTTTCATATGTTAAAACAGCAAGAGCCAAGAGTCGGGTGGGGTATGACAAAACTAACGATAGGTATCTGTGGTGGTGGCGTCGGTGGCCTGTGTGCCGCCATCGCGTTGCGCGAGGCCGGCCATGAGGCGATCGTCTTCGAGCAGGCCCGGCAATTTCTACGTATCGGGGCTGACGTCAATCTGACGCCCAACGCGGTGCGGGCCCTTGACCGGCTGGGCGTGGGCGACGTCCTGCGCGAGACGGCAGCGCGCCCCACGCATCGCCTGAGTCGGACCTGGGACAGCGGTGAAGTCACCTCGAAGCTGCCCATGAGCGATGCCGCCGAGGCCCGCTATGGCGCGCCCCAACTGACCATTCACCGCGGCGATCTGCTCAAGGCCCTGGAAGCGAAGCTGCCGGAAGCGGCAATTCGCCTGGGCAGCAAGGTGGCCCGTGTGGAAGCCGAGGGGAAGCGCCCTGTCATTCATTTCGAGGACGGTAGCCAGGAGAGCGTCGACGTGGTGATCGGTGCCGATGGCATTCATTCCGCAGTGCGACGCTCGCTGTTCGGCGAGGACCGCCCCGAGTTCACCGGCCTGGTCTCCTACCGGGCGGTGGTGCCGCGCTCGGCGGTACCCGAGGTGGAGAACCTCGATGCCTTCACCAAATGGTGGGGTGCCACTGCCGACAGCCAGGTGGTGGTCTTCCCCCTGACCCGCGGCGAGGAGGTTTTCATCTTCGCCACCACGCCCCAGGAAGGTTGGCGTGAGGAGTCCTGGACCCTGCCCGGCGATGTCGAGGAGCTGCGCGAGGTCTACAAGGGCTTCCATCCCGACGTCCGTGCGCTGCTGGCCGCCTGCGATAGCGTCACCAAGTCGGCGCTCTACGTACGTGAGCCCATGACGCAGTGGTCCCAGGGACAAGTGACCATCCTCGGCGATGCCGCCCACCCCATGGTGCCTTTCATGGCCCAAGGGGCCTGTATGGCCATCGAGGATGCCGTGGTGCTGTCGCGCTGCTTGGCCGACGCCGATCCCGAGCGGATACCGGTGGCCCTGACCCGCTACGAAAATGCCCGCAAGGAGCGTACCGCCAAGGTGCAGCGCGGCTCCCGTGCCAACGACTGGCTGAAGGGCGAAGGCAATGCCGACTGGGTCTACGGCTACGATGCCTGGGGCGTAGCCCTGGACTGACCCTTCCTTCGCCATCAATGATCTCCATCACAACCACAAGAGCTTAACAGCCATGAAAACCTTTACCCTGACGAAGCTTGCCGCTGGCCTGATGCTGGCCGGTCTCTCTCTCTCCGTTGCTGCCGATGAAGTTCGCTTCAACGTGGTGACTTTCACTCCCAAGACCGCGGCGGTCTCCGCCGGCTTCGAGAAGTTCATCGCCGCGGTCAACGAGGAATTCGAGGGGCGGCTCTTCCTTGACTGGCGCGGTGGCCCCGAAGTGATGCCGCCATTCCGTCTGGCCGATGCGGTGCGCAACAACTCCATCGACATGGCGCTGCTCAGCCCCAGCTACTATTCCGGGCTGGTACCGTCTTCCACCACCTCCAACCTGTCGTTCAAGAACTACGAAGAGATTCTCGAGAGCGGCTTCTATGACCGCATGACTGAGATCCACGCCGAGCGCGGCCTCAACTATTTGGGTGAGATTCCCGCCTCCGACGTGCAGTTCTTCCTGTTCTTCAAGAACCGTATCGATGGCCTGGATGATCTGCGCGGCAAGCGCATCCGGGTCTTCCCCACCGGCCTGCCGTTTATCGAGGCACTGGGTGCCAATGGCCTGGTACTGCCCATCGGGGAGATCTATACCGCCATTGAGCGCGGCGCCATCGACGGTTTCATGCAGGGCAACCTCGGCTGGGCCGAGCAGTACGAAGACGTGGTCAACTATTACCTCACCCCGTCCTTCTACCGTGCCGGCTTCAGCATCCTGGTCAGCGACCGCGCCCTGGGGCGCCTTTCCGATGATCTGCGTGAAGAGCTGTCCGATTACGTGCGCCATACCCTTGGCCCCGAGCTTGATCGCAGTTGGGGCGATGTCATCGCCGCCGGTTATGCCGAGGTGGAAGCTGCCGGCTTCGAGGAGATCGCTCTGGAGAGCGAAGAAGCCGACCGCTATCTGCAACTGGCCATCGACACCGCCTGGGAGCATATGGCAGGCCAGATCGGTAACGATGAGCTGACCGCCGAACTGCGGGCCATGCTGGTCGACTGAACCGTTCTCCATGGTAGTGCGCCCCGGGGCCGGGGCGCATCGAGCCTCTCCCCTCCGGACGATACGCCATGCAACGGTCATATCCCCAAGACAAGCCGTATCCAACGCACTTCCTTACTCTCAGGTGGTTCGATATGCGCCAACCACATTCTCTCGGCAAGTCCCTGCTTATCCTTCTGATGCGGGGCCTGAGCCGCCTGAACTTCCTGCTGGCGGTCATCAGCGCAGTGGTGCTGGTGGCTGCTACCGGCGCCGTCTTCGCCGAGATCATGTCGCGCCTGTTGTTCGGCAAGTCGTTGCTCTGGGTGGTGGAGCTAAGTGGCTATGCGCTGCTCTACATGACCTTCCTCGGGGCGCCCTACCTGCTGGAGAAGAACCGCCATGTGGCCATCGACATCGTCACCGAGAACCTGCACCCGCGCTGGCGGGTACCGCTCGGGTGCGCGATGTCGCTGTTGGGTGCAGCGGTCTGCTTCTACGCGACTTGGTACGGACTGGCAGTGACGCTCGACCAGTATCAGTTCGGTACCCGCGAGACCACCGTTCTGGCGCCCCACAGTTATCTGCTCACCTGGGTCTTTCCGCTCGGCATGTTCCTGGTCGCCATTCAGTTCGTGGCCCAGGCGCTGGCCTGCCTGAAGCGCTGACCTCGCCCCACTCTGGAGATAGTTATGGAATGGTGGCTGACGCTATCGCTCATTCTCGGTGCCCTGCTGACGTTGATGATGCTGGGCTTGCCGGTGGCCTTTTCCTTCTTGGCGGTCAACCTGGTGGGGGCCTATCTGTTTCTCGGCGGCACTTCGGGTATAGAACAGCTGGTGATCAATACCACCGATGCGCTGACCAGCTTCACCCTGGTCCCCATCGCCATGTTCATGATCATGGGTGAAGTGATGTTTCGCTCCGGCATCGCCAACGACCTGATGGATACCCTTGACAAGTGGTTCGGTCGGCTGCGCGGTCGGCTGGCCTACATGGCGGTGGGTGGCGGCGTGCTCTTCTCCACCCTCACCGGCAACAGCATGGGTTCCATCGCGCTGCTGGGCTCTAGCCTGACCCCGGAAATGGAAAAGCGCGGCTACAAGAAGGCCATGTCACTGGGACCCATCATTGGCTCTGCGGGGCTGGCCATCATGATTCCACCCAGCGCGCTGGCGGTGGTCTTGGGCGTGGTGGCGGAGATATCGATCGGCCGACTGCTGATCGCCATCATCGTTCCCGGGCTGCTGATGGCAGTGCTCTATGCTGTCTATATCTGGGCGCGCTGCACCCTCCAGCCCGACGTGGCGCCCTCCTTCGACGTGGCGCCTACGCCTCTCAAGGCCAAGGTCACCGCGGGTATCCGTAATATCTTGCCCATCGGGTTCATCGTCTTTGCCGTGGTCGGGGTGATCTTCCTCGGCCTGGCCACGCCCACCGAGGCAGCCGCCTCCGGGGCGGTGGCCACCATCCTGCTGGCCCTGTTCAAGCGCCGCCTGACGGTGGATAACTTCTCCCGCTCGATGTTCGAGAGCGCCAACATCTCGGTGATGGTACTGCTGATCGTTGCCGGCGCGGTGGCTTTCAGCCAACTGCTGGCCTTTACCGGTACCACCTTCGGGTTGATGGATGCGGTGATGAACCTGCCGGTCAACGACCACATGATCGTGCTGGCCATGGTCTTCACCGTGGTGCTGCTCGGCATGTTCATGGGGCCGCTGCCGATCATGCTGATTACGCTGCCGATCTTCGTGCCGGTAGTGGATCAACTCGGCTTCGACACAATCTGGTTCGCAGTGCTCTTCCTGCTCGCCATCGAGACCGGCTCCACCTCGCCTCCGCTGGGCGCGGCGCTGTTCGTGATGAAGGCGGTGGCGCCGGAGGGCACCACCATGGGCAGCATCTACAAGGCCGCCATTCCCTTCCTGATTTGCGACTTCCTGGCAATCGGCATCATCTTCGCCTTCCCGCAGATCGTCACCGGGCCGGTGAGCTGGATGTTCGGCTAAATGCCCAGGAGAGGAATTGTCATGCGACGTCCCAATTTCGTGCTCTTCATCACCGACCAGCAGCGTGCCGACCATCTAGGCTGCTACGGTAACCCGACGCTGCGAACGCCGCATCTCGACGCCCTGTCGTCACGTGGGGTGCACTTCACCCGCTTCCACGTGGCCACGCCAATATGCCAGCCCAACCGGGCGGCGCTGGTCACCGGGCAGATGCCTTCGGTCAACGGGGTGCGCCAGAACGGCATCCCCCTGGGGCTCGACAGCCTCACCTTCGCCGAGGTGCTGCGTCAGGCCGGTTACCGTACCGGTTATGTCGGCAAGGCTCACTTCCAGAACGTCACGGACATCCCGGCGCCGCCCCGTACCCTGGGAGGAGTGGGCGAGGCACCGCCGGCGGAAACGACCCTGGCTCGACGCCACCAGCGCGAAGGACCCGACTATGGCTGGGAGGTGCGTCGCCGCTGGGTTGAGCAGCCCGGCCTATCTCTCCCGACGCCCTACTATGGCTTCGAGCACGTGCGGTTGTGTATCGGCCATGGTGATCTGGTGGACGGTCACTACACCGCCTGGCTTCGCGAGCGACATCCTGACCCAGCGTCGCTGCGAGGGCCTGCCAATGCTCTGCCGTCTAGCGTTACGGCGCCCCAGTGCTGGCGCACGGCAGTGCCCGAGGCGCTCTATCCGACCACATACGTGAAAGTGCAGGCTTGCGACTTCCTGGCCGCGCAGGACGCCCAGACCCCCTTCGTGCTGGTGGTCTCCTTTCCCGACCCCCATCACCCCTTTACCCCGCCGGGGCGTTACTGGTCCTTGTACGACCCCGACGAAGTCGAGCTGCCGAATTCCTTCCATCATCCGGTGAAGGCGATACGAGGCATCCCCGCTCCGGCCCTGGAGGCTTATCGCTGGGGCAGTGAGGATCCCGAGAGCCACTGGCCTTTCGCGGTGAGCGAGCGCCAGGCGCGGGAGATCATCGCCCTGAACTACGGCAGCATCAGCATGGTCGACGATGCCGTGGGTGAGGTGCTGGCCGCTCTGGCGGCACAGGGCCTCGCCGACGACACCGTGGTGGCCTTCACTTCCGATCACGGCGATTACATGGGCGATCACGGCTACATGCTGAAGATGGGCCTTCACTTTCAGAGCGTGCTGCGGGTGCCGTTGATCTGGCACGACCCACAGGATGCGAAGAGGCGGGGTGTCTCCACGCGTCTGGGCAGTGCCATCGATCTGGCGCCGACGTTGCTGCAGCGGGCTGGTTTGCGTGTCCCGATCGGCATGCAAGGCCAGGACCTGTTCGGCACGATGCCGGCGGCGGACGTTCTGGTGGAAGACCCCGGCATTCAGGTATTTCGCGATAGCGAGGCGTGTTCCAGCATCGTCAGCCTAGTCACCGAGCGCTGGCGGCTGAGCCTCTTCGAGGGGCATGAGGGTGGCGAGCTCTACGATCTCGAGACCGATCCCGACGAACTCGACAACCGTTGGGACGACCCGGTTTGCCGCGAGACCAGACTCGAGTTGCAGCATCGCCTGGGACAACGGCTCGTTGCCCTGCGCGACCGCAGCCTGGTGGCGACCGCACGCGCTTGAATGGTGCCGGACTCATCGCATTTTCCTTACTTTTTAATTATTAAATATCAGTAAGTTAGGTTTGTTTCTTCAGAGAGAAATAGGTCCTTGACAAGCTCTGGAGGAGTGCCTATCTTGATCGTATCAAATAAGAAATCTAGTTTCATATATTAAAAGAGAAGCATTGCTCTCCCAGGGTCGAGCCCTGACAATCGCGATGGAATGCTGATGGGCATAGGCAGGGGTATGCTGAAGCCTGGAACGACCCACACCGGAGAGGACGCCCTATGAATGACAAAGATGCACGTAAATATCTGATTCCCGGCCTGGAGCGCGGCCTGACCATCTTGATGGAGCTGAGCCGTAGCCATCGCGAGATGAGCTTCGCCGAGATCGCCAAGCGAGTGGACATTCCCAAGGCCACTGCCTACCGGGCGATCCAGACCCTCGAGTACATGGGGTTTCTGCGGCGTCATCCCACCACGGGGCTCTACTCCCTGGGGGTCAACGTGTTGCGTTTGGGTTTCGAGTACGTCGCCTCCCTGGACGTAGTCCAGGTGGGCCAGCCGGTGATCGAGTCGCTGCGCGATGCCACCGGCTGCTCTAGCCATATCGCCATTCGCGATGGCCAGGACGTCATCTATGTGGCCAGGGTCAGTGCCGCCAACGCCACCATTCGACGCGTCAGCGTCGGCACCCGACTGCCGGTGCACCGTACCTCCCTGGGGCGCATGCTGCTGACCGGCCTGAGCCGAGCGGAGTTCGAGGAGCTCTATCCCGACGAGGCGTTGCCCGATACCCAACCGGGGGCACCGGCCAGCCGGGAGGCATTGTGGAGACTGGTTCAGGAGGATCGTAGCCGTGGCTATGTGATCGCCGAATCCTTCTTCCAGCTTGGCATCTCCTCCATCGTGTACCCCATCTACAACGCCGATGGGGATATCGATGCGGTAGTGAGCATCATGGTGCCGGTGCATGAGATCCCGGCCGATGAGCGTGAACGGTTACGCAGTTCGGTGGAGGGCGCGGCAGAGACGATCTCCGGGCTGCTTGGCTACCGCAGCACCACCGAGCGCCAGGGCACCTAGCCCTGGTTAAAGCCGGCACTGCCGGCAGGCATGCCCCCGCCTTTCTGTGTGGGCCCAGCAGCAGACAACGGCGTCCCGTAGACGCAGGAGTGAGACATGAGCATCGTTGGTATCGAAGCCCTGGATTTCGGCGTCGAGGATCTGGAGGTCGGCAAGCGGTTCGTGACCGATTTCGGATTGTCGCAGGTGAGCGATACGGCTTTTGAAACCCTCAATGGCGCACGCCTGAACCTGGCGCCGATTGACGACCCTGCGCTGCCGCCGGCCTTCGAGTCGGGATCGACCCTGCGCCGCATGACCTGGGGAGCCGCCGACTCTGCGGCCTTGGAGGCACTGAAGACACGGCTCGCCGACCAGCCCGGCTTCGTGGATCGCGGCGATCATATCGAGTGTCAGGATCCCAATGGAATGACAGTGGCCATCCGCGTCGACTCCCTGCGTGAGGTCGAGCTCGACGTTACCCCGATCAACCAGTACGGCGACATGCGCCGTGTCGACCAACCGAGTCCGGTCTACGAGCGGGCGACCCCGGTTGGCATCGGTCATGCGGTGTTCTTCGTCGACGATCTCGAGGCCACTGAGGCGTTCTACCGTGACAGGTTGGGCTTCGCCGTCTCCGATCGCTACACCGACCGTGCCGTCTTTCTGCGTATGCAGGCCCGCGGCGGGCATCACAATCTCTTCCTGCTCAAGCTGCCCCACCGTGGCGCCGGCCTCAATCATGTGGCCTTCACCGTGCGCGACATTCACGAGGTGATCGGCGGCGGTCTGGCCATGAACCGCAAGCAGTGGAGCACGTTCCTGGGGCCGGGGCGGCACCCGATCTCCTCGGCCTATTTCTGGTACGTCAATAGCCCCCTGGGTGGAGCCTTCGAGTACTACACCAATGAGGACTACCTCACCGAAGCTTGGGAGCCGCGTGAGATGCAGCACTCGCTGGAATCTTTCACCGAGTGGGCCGTGGAAGGTGGAATCGATGCCGAGACTCGTCGGCAAAAGAAAGCCGAGGCATGACCCGGGGCGATAAAACATCGCCTGAACGATCGCCAAGAGGAAAACAGAGATAATAAAGTCTGAGATAAACGCGACGACACCTCCCGTTTAACGAGTTCGTTTAAGCGAGTTCGATACCGAAGGAAAAGTGCCCACGAGATGCCCAAAACCGGCGTCCAGGGATCGCCTTGTCTCGATTTGCCCAGAAAGCGCAGTTTAAAGCGCTTGTGATGCAGCTGGAATGCGACCAAGAAGAGAGGAAATCACGATGAACGTCATGCTGGAAACATGGAAAAAGCCTGAAGGCACCACTTTCGAAGAGTGGATGCAGACGCGTATTGCGCGTTTCAAAGGGCGCAAGTACGACTGGGATGCACTGAAGTTCCAGGCCGATTACGACCCCAAGTATCGCCGTGCCCAGATGCGCTATATCGGCACCGGTGCCACCGGGGTCAAGGATGATACCAATACCATTCCCGCCGAGCACTTTACCTTCTCGACCATGGTATTGCCCGCCAAGTGCGAAGGGCCTCTACACGTGCACGACGACGTGGAAGAAGTCTTCTTCGTGCTCAAGGGCACCATCACTCTCTTTCTCAAGGATGGCGACGACTATATGGAAACCGTGCTCGAGGAGCGCGATGTGATTTCCATTCCGCCGCGCATCTACCGGGGCTTGTTCAATCATGGTGAGGAAGAGGCGCTGATGTGCGTGATGCTGGGTACGCACAAGCCGCAGATCCCCACCTACCCGGAGGATCATCCTCTGTCCAAGGTCAAACGCAACTAAGGAGGTCGGCCGTGGATGCCAAACGCCTGCAGTTGGACGGCGCTGTGCAGTGCTACCTGGAGCGGAGCCATGGGGCGTCGGGCAAGGCCCCGACGCTGGTGCTGCTGCACGGTATCAGCTCCGGCGCCGGCTCCTGGGCGAAGCTCGCCGAGCAGCTGCCTGGCTATCGTCTGCTGGCCTGGGATGCCCCGGGCTATGGCGACAGCCAGCCCCTGGCGGGTGAGGCTCCCACCGCTGCCGACTATGCCGCACGCCTGGAAACCTGGCTGGCAGCGCTTGGCATCGAGCGTTGCGTGCTGGTGGGTCACTCCCTGGGCGCCATGATGGCCTCCGCCTACCTGGCTGCCCATCCGGGGCGCTTGGCCGGGGTGGTGCTGGCCGATCCGGCCCAGGGCTACGGCGATGCCGAGGCGGCCAAGCGCGACGAGGTCTATCGCAGCCGCTGGACCCAGCTTGAGGCTCAGGGCCATGCCGCCTACGCCCGGGCCAGGGCGCCGCGGCTGCTGCGCGAGGGCGCCGACACGACGGACATCGCCCGGGTCGAGGCGGAGATGCAAAAGCTCCATGTGGCGGGCTTCGCCCAGGCCGGCTGGATGCTTGCCAATGACACCCTGGCCCGCTACCTGCCGGCGACACCGGAGGTACCGACCCTGGTGGTATGTGGCGACGAGGATCGTATCACTCCGCCCGAGGATGCCCACGCCCTGGCCGTCCGCTTGGGGGCGCCCTATGGCGGCATCCCGCGGGCCGGTCACGCCAGCTATATCGACGCCCCCGAGGCCTTCGCCCGGGCCCTGGACGACTTCTCTCGCTCGTTGCTCGGCGCCGCCGACGCGTCAGAGACCCCTTAGGAGATTGCCATGAGCTTTCTGATCGAACGACGTGTCGCCGTCGTCACCGGCGGTTCCTCGGGCATCGGCCTGGAGACCGTGCGCCTGCTGCTGGCCGAAGGGGCACGGGTGGCCTTCTGCGGTCGCAATGGCGAGCGCCTGGCCGCCGCCGAGGCTGAGCTGCGAGAAGCGTTTCCCGCAGCCGAGCTGCTGACCAAAGCGTGCGACGTGCTCGACGAGGCTTCCTGCGCTGACTTCGCCGTCGCGGTGGCCGAGCGCTTCGGTGGCGCCGACATGCTCATCGCCAACGCTGGTCAGGGCTACGTGGCGCACTACGACGACACCCCCCGAGAGGCCTGGCTGGCCGAAGCCAACCTCAAGCTGTTCGGGGTGATCAATCCGCTGAACGCATTCCGTACCCAGCTCGCCGCCTCCGATATCGGCTCGCTGACCTGCGTCAACTCCTTGCTGGCGCTGCAGCCGGAGCCCCACATGATCGCCACCTCGGCGGCACGCGCGGCCCTGCTCAACATGACCCATTCGCTCGCCCACGAGCTGATCGACGAGGGCATCCGGGTCAACTCCATTTTGCTCGGCATGGTGGAGTCGGGTCAGTGGCGGCGGCGCTTCGAGGCTCGCGACGACAAGTCGCTGGGCTGGGAGGAGTGGGTCGCCGGTATTGCCGTCAAGCGCGGCATACCGATGAAGCGCCTGGGGCGCCCCGAGGAGCCGGCCCGTGCGCTGGTGTTCCTGGCCTCGCCCATGGCTTCTTTCACCACCGGCGCCGCTCTGGATGTGTCCGGCGGCTTCAATCACCACCTCTGACCCCCGAGGACACCTCCGCAATGACGACCAAACGCTTGATGATCATCGGCTATGGGGCCATGGCCCAGGAAGTGCACCGCCTGCTGCCGGCGGGCCTGGAGCTGGCCTGGGTGGTGGTGCCCGAGTCCCAGGTGACCCTCACTCGCGAGCGGCTGGATGCAGGTGTCGAGGTGTTGACCTCGGTTGCCCAGTGCGAGGAGCGCCCCGAGCTGGTGGTGGAGTGCGCCGGCCAGCCAGGCCTCGCCGAGCACGGTGAAGCGGTGCTTGCCCGCGGCTTGACCCTGGCCATCGTGGCCACTGGTGCCTTGGCCGACGAGGGGCTCTACGGCCGCCTGCGTCAGGCCGCCGAGGCGGGCAGCGGGCGCATGCTGGTGCTCTCCGGTGCCGTGGCAGGTATGGACGGCCTGGCCGCCGCCCGTGAGGGCGGGCTGGAGAGCGTCACCTATGAGGCCTGCAAGGCACCGCGCAGTTGGAAAGGCAGCCACGCCGAGCAACTGGTGGACCTCGACGCCCTCCGCGAGGCGACGGTCTTCTACGAGGGTACTGCCGGCGAGGCGGCGCGCCTCTTCCCGGCCAACGCAAACGTGGCGGCGACCATCGCCCTGGCCGGCATCGGCATGCAGGCCACTACCGTACGTCTCACCGCCGACCCGGCGGCGACCCGCAATACCCACCGTATCCACGTCAAGGGGCGCTTCGGCGAGTTTCGCATCGAGCTCAACGGCCGCCCCCTGGAACACAACCCCAAGACTTCGATGCTCGCCGCCCTGTCGGTGGTTCGCGCCTGTCGCCAGGTGCTGGACCCGGTGACGGTGTGAGTGAAAGGAGCAAGACGATGACGCAACCGATCTTCATTGCCGGTGAGTGGCGTGTCGGCCGCGGCGACCCCCTGGCCTCGATCTTTCCCGCCGACGGCTCGGTGAACGCCCGGCTCAAGGCTGCCAGCCTGGAGGATGTGGAAGAGGCCATCGAGGCGGCCGACGCTGCCTGGCGCCGCCCCGAATGGCGCGACCTGGTGCCTCACCAGCGGGCCACCATCCTCTACCGGGTTAGCCAACTGATCGAGTCGCGTCTCGAAGAGCTGGCGGCCCTGCAGACTCGCGACAACGGCAAGCCCCTGGCCGAGACCCGTGCCCTGGTGACAAGCGCCGCCGGCACCGCCCGCTACTTCGCGGCGGCCTGCGAGACCCTGGAGGGCGAGCTGCCCACGCCGCGCAGCGCCGATCTGATGACGCTGAGTACCTATGAACCGCTCGGCGTGATCGCAGCGATAACCCCCTGGAATTCGCCCATCGCCAGTGAGATGCAGAAGGTCGCCCCGGCACTGGCCGCCGGCAACGCTGTGGTGCTCAAGCCCGCCGAGGCCACGCCGCTGATGGCGCTGAAGCTAGCCGAACTGTTCGAGGAAGCAGGCCTGCCAAAGGGGCTGCTCAGCGTGCTGCCGGGGCGTGGCAGCGTGATCGGAGAGGCCCTCGTGCGCCACCCCAAAGTGCGCAAGATCTCTTTCACCGGTGGCACGCGAACCGGTCGTCACTTGGCCCATATCGCCGCCGACAAGCTGATTGGCACCTCGCTGGAGCTGGGGGGCAAGTCGCCCACCATCGTCTGTGAGGACGCCGACCTGGAGGAGGCCGCCCAGGGCATCGCCTATGGCATCTTCAGCTCTGCCGGCCAGGCCTGCATCGCCGGCTCGCGGCTCTTCGTACCGCGTGGCCGCTACGACGAGGTGATGAGCCGCCTGCTCGAGATCACCCGCGGCTTGCGCGTGGGTCATCCCGAGGCTGTGGGCACCCATCTTGGGCCGCTGATCAACGAGGCCCACCGCGACAGCGTGGCCGCCTACGTCGACCAGGCCTGTGCCGAGGGGGGGCGGATACTGTGCGGTGGCGAGGCGCCACAGAATGCCGAGCTGGCTCGGGGCAGCTACTACCTGCCCACCATCATCGAGGGGTTACCTCATGACAGCGCGGTGTGTCAGGAGGAGATCTTCGGCCCGGTGCTGGTGGCACTGCCCTACGACGACGAGGAGCAATTGGTGGGACTGGCCAACGACAACGTCTTCGGTCTGGCCGCCGGTATCTGGACTGCCGACTACCGCCGCGCCCTGCGCCTGGCCGCGCGATTGGAGGCGGGCACGGTGTGGATCAACACCTACAAGAAGTTCGCCATCTCCACCCCCTTCGGTGGCTACAAGGAGAGCGGCCTGGGACGCGAGAAGGGCCGTCAGGGCATCCAGGCCTACATGCAGCAGAAGAGCCTCTATCTGGGGCTGGAAAGCGAGCCCATGAGCTGGGCCAACTGACGCCGCGCCGGCAATCACAACAAAGGAATTCACCATGAGTACCATTACCGTCGGCGAAGCGATCGCCCGTACCCTCGAAGCTTATGCGGTCTCCGCCGTCTATGGCGTCATTTCCATCCACAACCTGCCGATTGCCGACGCCATTGGCCGCCGCGACAAGATCCGCTTCGTGCCCGCCCGCGGCGAAGCCGGTTCGGTGACCATGGCCGATGCTCATACCCGGGTGGGCAGCCTGGGCGTGGCGCTGACCAGCACCGGAGCTGGCGCCGGCAACGCTATTGGTGCTCTGCTCGAGGCTCTCAACGCCGGCACGCCCATGCTTCACATCACCGGTCAGGTGGAGAAGGCCTACCTGGATCGGGATGCCGGTTTCATCCACGAGACCAAGGATCAGCTCACCTTCCTCAAGGCCAGTGGCAAGGCTGCCTACCGGGTCTGTACCCCCGAGCAGGCGGTGCCCCTGCTGCACCGTGCCATCCGCGAGGCGCTGACCCTGCCGCGGGGGCCGGTGAGCCTAGAGATTCCCATCGACATCCAGGCCGCTCAGGTAGCGTGGGTGGAAACCGCTCCGGTAGCGCCGCCCACCCCGGCGGCGGTGAGCGATGCTGAGATCGATGCCCTGGCCGCACGGGTCGAGGCAGCCAAGCGCCCCATGCTGTGGATCGGTGGCGGCACCCTGGAGGCGGGCAAGGCGGTGAAGCGCTTGGCGGATGCGGGCATCCCTGTGGTTTCCAGCACTCATGCCCGGGGAGTGCTGCCCGACGGTCACCCGCGCAGCCTGCGCGCCTTCCACAATGCTGCCTCGGTGGAGGCGCTGTTCGCCGAGAGTGACCTCATGATCGTTGCCGGCTCAAGGCTGCGCAGCAACGAGACCAAGACCTACTCAGTCGAACTGCCGCGCCCTCTGGTGCAGATCGATATCGATCCCGCCGCCGCCCATCGCAACTACCGGGCCGATGATTTCCTGTGCGGCGACTGTGCCGACGTGCTGAGCCGTCTCGCTGACCGCCTGGCGGGCCGCGAGCCGGACGCCACTTACGACACGACGGTGGTCAAGGCGGTGACCGAGGCCGAGCAGGCCCTGCGTGACCAGGTGGGCGAGTACGCCAAGCTCAGCGACGCGGTGCGTGCCGCCCTGCCCGAGGACGGCATCTTCGTACGTGACATCACTGTCTCCGGCAGCACCTGGGGCAGTCGGCTGCTGCCCATCCAGCGTCCGCTGACCAATATCCACTCCCTGGCGGGAGCCATCGGCCTGGGCCTGGCCCACGGCATCGGCTGCGCCGTGGCCCAGCCCCAGCGCAAGGTAGTCACTCTGGTCGGCGATGGCGGCCTGGCGCTGGGGCTCGGCGAGCTGGCAACCATGGCTCAGGAAAAGCTCGACATGACCTTGGTCGTGATGAACGACGGCGGCTACGGGGTGATGCGCGGCATCCAAGAGAAGTACTTCGAGGGGCGCCAGTACTACAACGAGCTGCACACCCCCGATTTTCAGCAGCTGGCCGATGCCATGGGCATCCGGCGCTGGAAGGTAAGCCACGGCGATGACTTCGGCGCGGTGCTGACCGAGGCGGTGGGTCATCCCGGCCCGGCATTGGTGGAGGTGGACATGCTCAGTGTCGGCGAACTCAAGTTCTCGGGACCGCCCCAGAAGAAGCTCTACTGACGACCTGATTCGTCTTGCCGTAACAGCGTGACGCCACTCACCGACCACTGGCTCGGTGGGTTGGGGAGATCGTGTCTTGAACTCGACTAACAGGAGGTGTCCAGCCCGCAAACATCGACTTGTCCCGAATTATAAAAACGCTTTGTTCTTATCCAAGAGGAACTAAAAAATGAAATATAACAAGGTAATTGCACTGGCGGCGATGCTGCCGGTGGGGCTGACTGCTGTCGCAACTTCCCAGGCTTTCGATGTGGTGCCTGCCGGACAGCCGGTCGTCACCGGCGAACCGAGCCGTGTGGGTCCGCCTTGGAACCACCGCTCGACCTTCAATATTCCCGGTACCAATACCGACTTGGCCTTCGGCGGCTATGCGAAGTTCGATGCCTTCTACGACTTCGATGCGGACCTCGGGGAGGTGACCGAGCCGCTCAATCTGCTCAATCCGGCCAACGAGACCGATGGGCGGACCAGCTTCACCGCTAACGAGTCGCGGCTCAACTTCCGCACCCATACCCGTACCGACCGTGGTACTGTGACCACTTTCGTCGAGGGACACTTCCTGCCGGGGGGCTCTTTCAACCTGCGGCATGCCTACGGTGAGTACATGGGTGTGCTGGCCGGCAAGAGCTGGACCAACTTCATGCACTTCCACGGCACGCCGCGGATTCTCAAGCTGGGCGGGCCCATTGGCTACGCAACTGGCTTGGTCAACCAAGTGCGCTACACTCACCGCGCCGGGCCCAATGCCTTCTCGATTTCCCTTGAGGAGCCCTCGAGCCTGATCTCGCCGATCGGTGGAGTGGAGTCCGAGACCGAGCTGCCGCACCTGACCGCACGCTACCAGTACGGTCAGACCTTCGGCATTTCCGGGGTGGTGCGTCAGTTCTCCACCAATGAGGCCACTACCGGCGTAGATGAGAGCGCCACCGGCTATGGCGTGGCCGCCCAGTTGGCCCTACCGCTGGGCAGCGCCACCAGCTTCAAGGCCAATGCCACCGTTGGCAGCGGGCTGGGTCGCTATCTCAGCATGGCGCCGGCGGCACCGGTCGCTGCGCGCACTCCGGACGCTTATCTCGATGCCAACGGCTCTCTGGAGACCGTGGACCTGCGTGCTTTCGGGGTCTCCCTGGAGCACAACTGGACCAGCAACTGGTCCAGCGGTATCGGCACCTCACGGGTCAGCCAGAGCCTGCCCGACGACATTGCCGGCTTCCAAGGTCATGCGGATCGCATCCAGTACTCCTTCGTCAATCTGATCTGGGACGTCAATCAGCGCCTCTCCACCGGTATCGAATATCAGCACTCCGATATCAAGCGGGTCAACGGCGAATCCGATGATGCCAGTCGTATCCAGGCCAGCGTGCAATTCCAGTTCTGAACGACTCTTGAATGGAAACGACATAGCTCGCTCTTATCACTAGCTCGCATGCTTAGTGCCAATGGGTACATTGGCACTTTTTTATTCCGCCCCAGTTATTTCGCTTCAGTTATTCATACAAACTGTTTCGCGCAGATGAGGATGGTATGCCCAAGACGATCCGTGCCCTAGACCGAGGACTCAGGGTGTTGACCGCCATCGGTCAGGCAGATGAACCGCTTGGTCTCGCAGCGCTGCACCAAATGACCGGACTCGAGAAGAGTACCCTGCTGCGGATACTGGCGACCCTGAGCGAACGGGGCTGGGTCACTCAGGGTCTGGCGGATAGACGCTACCGCTTGGCCCGTCGCATGACGGCGCTAGGGGAGCGTCAGACGACGGTGGAGCTGATGGCCGAGCTGGCCCTGCCCACCCTACGGGAGCTGCATGATGTCTTCGGCTGGCCCTCTGACCTGTGCATCCAAGAGGGGGCGGCCATGCGGGTGATCGAAAGCTCACGCTCTCTCGGTGGGCGTGTAATGCACTGCAACGTGTTGGACTTCACGCCATGCCTGCTGCGTTCTGCAGTGGGTCGCGCTTACCTGGCGAGCTGTGATGAGGCGCAGCGCGAACGTCTACTGAGAAAGCTGCTTGCCCTGGGCGGGCCCGTGGCCGAACTGGCCAGTAACCGGAGTTTTCTGAGGGGGCTGCTGGCCGAAGCGGATGGGCTTGGTCATTCGCGCCGTGTCCCGGGGGAGCGATTCATGGCCTCGGGGCGGGAGGCCGCCCACGACGCCATTGCAGTGCCCATCCGTGTGGGGAGCGAAGTATCGGCCTGCCTCAGCCTGGTCTACTTCTCCGGCGCTCAAGACGTCGACGAAGCGGTGCTTTCAAGAGGGCTTCGTCGAGCTGCCACGAGGCTTTCCGCCGCTTATGCCGCTCACCGGTGCATGTAACGGCTGTCCCGGCTTTTGCGGGACACCAGCCGGGTCGCTCCCGGGGTAGGCTGTCATTAGCCACAACGCCAACAGGAGCCGCCCATGCGACCCGCCGGACGCGCCGAGACCGACTCGCTCTATTTCGATTATCCCCACTTTCCCTTCGTTCGTCCCGCCGAGCTGGATGGCCGGGCGGTGCGCCATCGGGTGGCCATCGTCGGTGCCGGTCCGGTGGGCGTCACCGCGGCGCTGGAGTTGGCGCGCCACGGCATCGAGAGCGTGGTGCTCGACGACAAGGCCACTGTCAACGACGGCTCGCGGGCGATCTGCATCTCCCGTCACAGCCTGGAGATCCTGCAGCAGCTCGGCGTCGACACCCCCTTCGTGGCGAAGGGCCTGGGCTGGACCCGGGGCCGTACCTACTTTCGCGACCGCGAGATCTTCCGCTTCGAGATGCCCCACTCCGAGCAGGAGCGCTTCCTGCCGATGATCAACCTGCAGCAGCAGTACATCGAGCAGTTCCTGATCGACAAGGCCGGCGAGAGCGAGCTTGTCGAGCTGCGCTGGCAGAGCGCGGTGACCGACGTGAGTCAGGACGAGAGCGGCGTGACCCTCGAGGTGTCCACCCCGGAGGGCGATTATCGCCTCGAGTGCGATTACCTGCTGGCCGCCGACGGTGCGCGTAGCGTGGTGCGCAAGGCGTTCGGCCTGGCGCTGCACGGCGAGGCCTACGAGGGCCGCTACGTGATCGCCGACATCCACCTACGCTCCGGCTTTCCCACCGAGCGGCGCGCCTTCTTCCATTCCCCCGCCCTGCCCGATACCACCATCTTGGTGCACAAACAGCCAGACGACATTTGGCGTATCGATTACCAGCTCGGCCCCGACGAGGACCCGGACCAAGCGGTGGCGGAGGCCAGCATCCGCGAGCGGGTAGGTCTGATCGTGCGCGAGGTGCTGGGCGAGGGTGACGACTGGGAGCTCGAATGGTGGAGCCTCTACAAGGCCTACACCCTTGCGCTGGATGATTATCGACACGGCAGGGTGCTGTTCATCGGCGACAGCGCCCACTTGGTACCGATCTTCGGCGTGCGCGGTCTCAACAACGGCCTGGCCGACGCCGCCAACGCCGGCTGGAAGCTGGCCTGGGTGCTCAAGGGGCTGGCACCGGATCGGCTGCTCGACAGCTACAGCCCGGAGCGCCGCGGTGCCACGCTGGACGTCTTCACCAACGCCGGCAAGAGCACCCGCTTCATGACGCCGCCGAGCCGGGGCTACCGGCTGATGCGCGACGCAGCCCTGACGCTGGCGCTCACCAACGACTACGCCAGCGGCTTCGCCAATCCGCGCCAGGTCACGCCCTATACCTACGCCGGAAGCCCGCTGACCATGCCCGACGATGCCGGCTTCATTGCCGGGCCGATCCCAGGCGCACCGCTGTGCAACCATCGCCTGGGCGAGGGCGATTACCTGCTCGACCACCTGGGCAGTGGCTTCACCCTGTTGTACTTCAGCCGGGATGGCCAGGTCGATGCCGCGCTGGCAGAGCGGCTGGCTGTGCTGCAGGCGCAGGATAAGCGTATCGACCTGTTGGCCATTGCTCGTGAGGCGCCAGCCGAAAGCGCGCTGAAGGACGTCGATGGCAGCCTGTTCGCCGCCTACGGCGCCGAGACCGGCAGCGCCTACCTGGTGCGCCCCGACCGCCACGTGGCGGCGCGCTGGAAGCGGCTCGACCCTGCTGACTTCGAGCCCGCCATCATGACCGCCCTGGGTGGAAAATGAGATGACCGATACCACACTGCCTTTTGCCGACCTGGAGCGGGCCTACGAATGCCTGGCCGAGACCCTGGACTCACTCCCCGAGCATCAGGAGCGACTGTTCCTGGCCCAACTGGCCCTGGCGCTGGCCCACCGCGTCGGCGACGTCGAGCGGGTGATGGCTGCCGTCGAGGAGGCGCGGTGGGGCGTGGCTGAGGTCTCCGACGGCTGATGCTCGACGACCCGGGAGTGAGCAAGGGTTCACTTCATTGATCATAAATTGAGCAGGGTCAAAGCGAGATTCGGCAGAGGCGCTAGGGTAAGAATTGTCATAGAGGAGCGCCTCGATGAGTAAACCTCGACCTCCCCAAGAGAGCCGTCCACCACCAGGCGACGAGCAGCAGTTGCACCACTATCTCGAAGGCGAGCGTGCCCTGCTCGAGCTGCGCTGCTGCAAGCCGAAGGCGCTGAGCGCGCTGATCCATGATCTGGCGCACCCCATGAGCCCCTCGCTGGAGCAGGCCATCGCTCGTTGCCTGGCCGATCGGGAACTAACGGAGTTCGCCCCTGCGGAAACTCTGCTGCCCGTAATGATGCGACGCTTCGGCCTCGACCCCGTTGCCTGCGGCCGCGATCCGGCCATTCATGCCCTGCGCACAGTGTGCAGCGCCTGCCCGAAAGTCGCGACCTGCTGGCTGGCGCAGCGTCATGACGCCTCATTGGAAGAGTGCACGAGCTTCTGCCCCAATGCCGAAACGCTCGCTGGCTGGGTCACGCGGCCGCCAGCCGATTGAGCGACTCGAGAGCGCTTCCGAATGGCTCAGACAGCAGCGGCAGCCAGCCGCACAAGCAGATCGTCGATCATGCCGATCTTGGCTTCGGCCTCGCGTATCTGGGTCTGAAACGCCTCGCGCTTCTTTCTCAGGCGGGCTTCCAGCTCGTCGCAGAAGGGGGGCTCGGGGCGAAAGCGCGGCATCGCTTCGCGGATCTCGTCCAGGCTGAATTCCAGTTCGCGGGCCCGCCTCACGAAGCGTAGCTCCGCCAGGGTCAGCTCGGTGTAGTCGCGATAGCCGTTGTCGCGTCTCGACGGGGGCGTGATCAGGCCACGCCTTTCATAGAAACGGATGGTGTCACGGCCAAGCCCGCTGGCTTTTTCCAGCTCGCCGGTCAGCATGAGGAAACTCCTTGACTGTGGAGTTGGCTCCACACCTTACCATGGTTCGAGAAGCCCGCACGGCGGCAGTCCCGACATGGTGAGGAGGCAACGTGATGGAACCCCAGCTCGAGGAACGGCAGGTAGAAGCCAGCGATGGCGTGGCCATCGCTGCTCGCTTCGTCACACCGGCAAAACCCACGGCGGCGGTACTGATCGCCCCTGCCATGGGCGTGCCTCAGCGCTTCTATGCCCCGCTGGCGCAGTGGCTGGCGGGGCAAGGCATGGCCGTGGCCACCTTCGACTACCGTGGCATGGGGGCGTCGCGACCGGCGCGGCTGAGCGGTTTTCCGGCCACCATCATGGACTGGGCGCAGCTCGATGCGTCGGCGGTGCTCACGGCGCTGGAGCATCAGGCGCCGGGGCTGCCGCGCTACTGGATCGGCCACAGCCTGGGCGGACAGATACCGCCGCTGGTGGCGGGGCACGAGCGGCTCGAGCGCATCGTCACCGTGGCCTGCGGCAGCGGCTACTGGCGTGAGAACGCGCCGGCGCTGAAGCGGCGCGTGTGGCTGTTCTGGTTCGGTGCCGTGCCGCTGCTCACCCCGCTGCTGGGCTATTTTCCCGGCAAGCGGCTCAACATGGTCGGCGACTTGCCCCGTGGTGTGGTCGAGCAGTGGCGGCGCTGGTGCCTGCATCCGGAGTATGCGGTAGGGGCGGAGCCCGGTGTGCGTGAACGCTTCGCCGCCGTGCGTACGCCGGTGGTATCGCTCTCCTTCAGCGACGACGACTTCATGTCAGCGCGCAACACCGAGTCGTTGCACGGCTTCTACGTCAATGCGCCCCGCACTCTGCTGCGTATCCAGCCACGGGAAGCGGGCCTGACCCGTATCGGCCACTTCGGCTTCTTCCGCCCGGAGCATGAGCAGTCCCTATGGCAGCGTTATCTGCTGCCGGTACTGCAAGGCAGCGAGCCGTAGCTGACGGCGATGGCTAGAACGAGTGGCAGTTTCACCCTCTAACCTCTTTTCGTACGAAGCCCCGGTCAGGCCGGCTGCTCCTGCTCCAGCAGCGCCGCCACCGCTTCACCGACACGCTTGATGCCGGCCTCGACGGTTGGTGTCATTGCCGCAGCGTAATTTAGCCGCAGGCAGTGACGAAACTTCCCCGAGGCGGAGAACAGCGAGCCCGGGGTGATGTGCAGGCCCTCGCTCGCCAGCTGCTCCTTGAGACGCACGCAGTCGATATCGCCCGGCAGCTCCAGCCACAGCAGGAAACCGCCCTGGGGAAAGCTGACCCCGGTACCCGCCGGGAAGTAGCGCGTGACCCAGTCGATCATGATGTCGCGGTGGCGGCGGTACTGGCGCAGCATCTCGCGCAGGTGGCGCTCGTAATGGCCGTGCTGGACGAACTCGGCCACGGCGAGCTGCGGCAGCGTGGCCGAGGCACCGGTGGAGACGTACTTCATGTGCAGGGCCTGGTCGCGATAGCGTCCCGGCGCCATCCAGCCGACCCGCAGCCCCGGCACCAGCGTCTTGGAGAAGGCGCTGCACAGCAGGACCCGGCCGTCGTCGTCGAAGCTCTTGAGCGTGCGTGGCCGGGGCGCCTCGAAGGAGAGATCGCCGTAGATGTCGTCCTCGACGATGGCCACGTCGAAGCGCTGGGCCAGGGCGACCAGGGCGTGCTTGCGCGCCTCGGGCATGGTATAGCCGAGCGGATTGTTGCAGGTGGGCGTGATTTGGATGGCCTTGATCGGCCACTGCTCGAGTGCCAGTTCCAGCGCCTCCAGGCTGATGCCCGTCCGCGGGTCGGTGGGGATCTCCAGCGCCTTGAGCTTCTGCGCCTTGAGGATCTGCATGGTGCCGTAGAAACTCGGCGAGTCCACCGCTACCACGTCGCCGGGTTCGGTCAGGGTGCGCAGGGCCAGCGAGAGCGCTTCCTGGCAGCCGGTGGTGATCAGCACGTCGTCGGGGTGCAGCAGGCAGCCCGACTTGGCAGCCAGCCGCACGACCTGACGGCGCAGTGCGAGGCTGCCCTGCAGGCTGTCGTAGTTGAGCCCGTGGGCCGCCACGTGGCGGTGCAGCGTCCCCAGCTGACGCTGCAAAGGACGCAGGCTGGCGGCAGCGAGATCGGGGATGCCGCGCCCCAGCATCAGCAGGCGGTCCTCATCGGGAGAGCGGGCCACCAGCTCCAGCACCTGGTCCCACTGGGAAACGTCGAGCGGACGCTGGGCGGGGCGCGACACCTTGGGCAGCAGGCTCGGCGTCGGCCGGGGCAGCACATAGTAGCCCGAGCGCGGGCGCGCTTCCGCCAGGCCGGCCTCCTCCAGGCGACGGTAGGCTTCCTGCACGGTGGAGACGCTGACCCCCAGCTCGGCGCACAGCGTACGCACGGAGGGCAGCCGATCGCCGACGCGGTACTGGCCCTGCTCGATGCGCTGGGTCAGGGTCTGCGCTACCTGATCGTAACGTTTCATGACAGATTCACCGAGCCTTTCTCCCTTTCGATACAGAGGGCGATGGAATGGGCGGTACAGAGACAGAATAGCTCTATCTGTACTGCAAAACTATTTCCATGATGAATCTGTATTGATTTTCCTCCCGGCCATAGCCTGTCAGAACCACCGACAGGAGATGCCGCCATGCTTACCCAACGCTTTCTTCATCTCTCCCGCTGGCTCAGGAGCCGGCAGCAGCGTCACCGGACTCGCTACGACCTGCGCCACCTCGACGATCACCTGCTGGCCGATATCGGCCTCGACCGGGCCACGGTCGAGCGCGAGGTGCGCAAGCCGTTCTGGCGCTGACTGGTGCGCCGGTGGGAACCGCAGCCGAGGGACGCTACCTAAAGGACAAGAGGTTCAGGCAGCCAAGGAGGAGCCCGCCATGATCGAGACACTGCCCGCCCCGGAGTATGTCGCCGCGTTCCGCATATCCGGCACGCTGCACAGCAAGGACTACGACATTCTCATTCCCGCCATCGAGTCGAAGCTCGAGGAGCACGAGCAGATCGGTGTGCTGGCCGACATGACCGACTTCGACCACATGACCCCCGGCGCGCTGCTGCGCGATCTCTCCTATGCCCTGAGCAAGCTGGGGGAGTACCACCGCTTCAAGCGCGCCGCGGTGATCGCCGACAAGCGCTGGATCGAGACCACCACCAAGCTGGCTGACAGGCTGTTTCCGCGCACCGAGATGCGCGTGTTCCATCACGGCGAGCTGGAAGAGGCCATGCGCTGGGTGGCCGGTTTCGCAGCGACTCGATGAGCGGCGGGCTATGAGGTCACGGCAGCGGCAGCCCGCTCGCCGTGCCACTGGCGCAGCAGCCAGGCGAAGGTGAGCCCCAGCGCCAGCAGCCACACGCCGGCGCCGGCCAGCAGCCACAGGCTATCGGCCAGGCGCAGTATCAGCCCGCCGAGGCTGACGCCTACCGACTGGCCGAGGAACAGGCAGCCGGCGAACACCGCCATGGCGGTGCCGCGCATGGCAGGCGCCATCTGGGTGGCGTTGATCTGCAGCGTGCTGTGCATCATGTAGAAACCCAGTCCGGCGGCGAAGGCGCTGGCGCTGGCGGTGGCCAGGGCCGGCAGCGGCGCCAGCGCCAGCCCGACGAAGCCGAGTCCCATCAGCACGCCGCCGCCCGCCGCCAGACCCGGCTCGCCCAGGCGGGTGACGAGCGGTCGCGCCAGGGCGGCGAAGATCAGTCCGCCCACGCCGAACAGCGCTACCATCAGCCCGGCCTGGGTCAGCGAAACCTCCAGCCGGGTATAGAGGTGGCTGGCAACGAAGGCCAGTGCGCCGAAGGCGGCGATTCCTTCCAGAAACACCAGCGCCAGGATGCGCCGGGCGCGGGAAATCAGCAGCACCTCGCGGATGCGCGAGAAGAAGGCGATGCGACCCTGGTCGGCCTTGGGCGGCGACAGCTGCGGCTGGCGGTGTAGGGTCGTGAGCAGCAGCCCCCCGGCGCCGAGGAACAGCAGCGTGAGCAGCACGAAGGCCGCTTGCCAGCCCAGCGTATCGGCCAGGAAGCCGCCCGCCACTTGCCCCGAGATCAACCCCAGCACCGCGCCGGAGAGCATGTGCGCCAGGGTCACCTGGCGCTGTTCGTAGGGCACGTTGTCGCCCACCCAGGCCATGGAGAGCGGGATGATGGCGGCGGCGGTGGCGCCGTTCAGGGTGCGGAACAGCAGCAGCATCGAGAGCGACTCGGAGAGCGCCGAGCCCAGCGCACCCACGGCGCAGGCCAGGGTGGCCAGGCCGATCACCCGCAGAGTGCCGTGGCGGTCGCCCAGCGGGCCGTAGGCGAGCTGCATGATGCCGTAGGCAATGGCGAACAGGGTGATGTTCTGCGCCACGTCGGCCACCGGTCGGGAGAAGGCCTGGGACAGCGCCGGCAGCATGGCATCGGTGACCCGCATCGAAGCCATGCTGGCAAAGCCCGCCAGGGCCAGCAGCAGGATGACGAGACGGCTGGGGGGCGAGGCAGCACTCATGGCTTGCCCCCTTCGGCCTGCTCCACCCTCATGGCCCGCTCGGCGGGCCGCACCAGCCCCAGGAAACTGGCCACGGCCATCAGGCCGCCCAGCGCCACCACGATGGCCATGGTGCGTGAGGTACCGTCGTGCAGCTGGGCCACGGCACTGCCGATCGCGGCGGCGATGCTCATCTGCAGGAAGCCGAACAGCGACGAGGCCGAGCCGGCGCAGTGGGGGTTGGGCGCCAGGGCGCCGGTCATCGATTGCGGCATCAAGATGCCCATGCCGACCATGAACAGCACGTGCGGGCCGACCACCGCCCAGGCGGCATACACCCCGAAGAGCGCCAGGAACAGCATGAAGCTGCCGCCCAGCGCACAGATCAGGCTGGCCAGACCGACCAGCCGCTCGCGGCCCAGCCGGTGGCTGTAGCGGCCGCTGAGCAGGGTGCCGACGAAGAAGCCGGCCACGATCAGGGTGAAGAACAGCCCGTACTGGAACGGCGAGACGCCGAGGAAATCGATCAGCACGAACGACGAGCCCGAGAGATAGGCGAACAGCCCCGAGAAGGCCGCCGCGTTGGTTAGGGTATAGCCCATGAAGGTGCGCTGGCCGAGCAGCATGCGGAAATTGGCCACGATGACCTTGGGGTGGATCGACTGACGTCGCTCCGGCGGCAGCGGCTCAGGCAGCGCCAGGATCAGCAGCGGCAGCATGGCGGCGGCGTAGAGTGCCAGCAGCACGAACACCGACTCCCAGCCCCACAGCAGCAGCAGACCGGCGCCGACGATGGGTGCCACCGCCGGGGCCAGCGACATGGTGCTGGCCATGTAGGAGAGAATGCGTCCGGCCTCGAGGGGGCCGTAGATGTCGCGCACCGCGGCACGACCCAACACCGGCCCGGTGGCGCCCCCCAGCGCCTGCAGGAAGCGCCCGGCCAGCAGCCATTCGATGCTGGGGGCGAAGGCGCACAACAGGCTCGCCACCAGGAACAGACTGAAGCCGAAGATCATCACCGGCTTGCGCCCGAAGCGGTCGGAGAAGGGGCCGCAGAACAGCTGGGCGGCGGCGAAGCCGGCCATGTACAGGCTCAGGGTCAGCTGCACCTGATCGGGCCCGGTGTCGAGCGCCGCGGCCATGGCCGGCATGGCCGGCAGATACATGTCGGTGGCCAGCGGGCCCAGCGCGGTCAGGGCCGCCAGGGTGATCACCGTGGCAGGGGACTTCAGCCTCAGCACATTGACCTCATTCTCGAAGGGCGTCTCGAAGGGCGCTCGGGGGCGCAAGACAACGACCGACGGGCGCCGCTTCTCCCGCTCCAGGCTGGAACAGGGAGGGGCGGCGCCCGCCAGTCGTTAGCTTGCTTAATATAGCCTAATTAGCGCGGCGTTGCTCAACCTGCATCTGGCTGTGCCCCCGGAGCGGCCTTGGCGAAGGCGTCCAGCGCGCGGCAGCGCTCGGCGATGCGGCGAATCGTCGGATACGCCGAGAGGTCGCATTCGAAGCGTTCGGCGTTGAACACCTGCGGCACCAGACAGAGATCCGCCAGGGTCGGGCTGTCGCCGTGGCAGAACTCGCCGGTGGCGGGTTCGCCCGCAAGCCTCGCTTCCAGCGCGGTGAAGCCCTCGGCGATCCAGTGGCGGTACCAGGCCAGCTTGGCCGCTTCGTCCAGCTTCAGCTCGTGTACCAGGTACTTGAGCACCTTCAGATTATTGAGTGGGTGGATTTCGCAGGCCACCAGTTGGGCCAGCGAGCGCACCCGGGCGCGGCCCTCGGGGTCTGCCGGCAGCAGCGCCGGCTCGGGATGGCGCTCCTCCAGGTACTCGCAGATCGCCAGCGACTGGCTAAGCTGGACTCCCTCGTCGGTCTCGAGGATCGGCACCAGCCCCTGGGGATTGCGGGCGAGGTTGGCCTCGTCCCGCTGCTCGCCCTTGACCAGATTGACCGGCACCTGGGCGTAGTCCAGCCCCTTGAGGTTGAGCGCAATGCGCACCCGATACGCCGCCGACGAACGGAAATAGCCGTACAGCTTGGTCATGCGTGGCTCCTTGTGTCGCGTCACTCTGGCTGGCTTGCTCTGGCTGGATTATTTGGGCCGGTAGGCCACCACCTGCTGGTCGATGGTGCCGAAGATGCTGTTGCCGTCACGGTCGAACATCTCGATGCGCACCCGATCGCCGAAGCGCATGAAGGGCGTCTTGGCCGCGCCGTGCAGGATCTGCTCCACCATGCGCACCTCGGCCAGGCAACTATAGCCCACGCCGCCGTCGGCGACCGGCTTGCCGGGGCCGCCGTCAGGATCGGGGTTGGAGACGGTGCCCGAGCCGATGATGGCGCCGGCGCCCAGGTAGCGGGTCTTGGCCGCATGGGCGACCAGCTGCGGGAAGCCGAAGATCATGTCCGGGCCGGCCTCCGGCTCGCCGAATTTCTCGCCGTTGAGGTGCACCGTCAGCGGCAGGTGAACGCGGCCATCCCGCCAGGCGTCGCCCAGCTCGTCGGGGGTGACGCAGATCGGCGAGAAGCTCGAGGCGGGCTTGGCCTGGAAGAAGCCGAAGCCCTTGGCCAGCTCGCCGGGGATCAGCCCGCGCAGGCTGACGTCGTTGACCAGCATGATCAGCTTGATGTGGCCGGCGGCCTGCTCCGGGGTGACGCCCATGGGCACGTCGTCGGTGATCACCGCGATCTCGCCCTCGAAGTCGATGCCGTGCTCCTCGCTGACCGCCTCGATGTCCTCGGTGGGGGCGAGGAACTTGTCGCCGCCGCCCTGGTACATCAGCGGATCGGTCCAGAACGTTTCCGGCATCTCGGCGTTGCGCGCCTGGCGTACCAGCTTGACGTGGTTGAGGTAGGCGGAGCCGTCGGCCCAGTGGTAGCTGCGCGGCAGCGGCGAGTGCAGCTTGCTCTGGTCCAGGCTGAAGGCTCCCTCGGCGCTGCCGTCGTTGAGCTCGGCGTAGCGTGCTTCCAACTTCGGGCTCACCGCGTCCCAGTTCTCGATGGCCTGCTGCAGAGTGGCGGCGATGTCGGTGGCGGAAACGGCGCGGGTGAGGTCGCGGGAGACCACCAGCAGTTCGCCGTCGCGGCCGTTTTTTAAAGTGGCGAGTTTCATCTTGGCTCAATCCTTTCGTCAGGGGCGGGGCTCGTCGGCCCCGTCCGGTTCAGCGTTTCGTCTCTCAGGCCTTCAAGGCTGCTTGGGATCGAAGTGCGAGCGCAGCGTCGACCACACGTCGACGTAGTCGCGCTGGCGGATGTCCGCGTCGAGTGCCGCTTCGGTCGGATGGTAGACGTAGCGGCTCTCGAACATGAAGGCCAGGGTCGCATCCAGGCGCTGCGGTGTCAGCTCGGCGTTCGAGGCCTTCTCGAAGGTCTCGGCGTCGGGGCCATGGGGCGACATGCAGTTGTGCAGGCTGGCGCCGCCGGGCAGGAAGCCCTCGGCCTTGGCGTCGTATTCGCCGTGGATCAGGCCCATGAACTCGCTCATCAGGTTGCGATGGAAGTAGGGCGGGCGGAAGGTCTGCTCGGCCACCATCCAGCGCGGCGGGAAGATCACGAAGTCGATGTTGGCCATGCCCGGGGTGTCGGAGGGCGAGGTCAGCACGGTGAAGATCGAGGGGTCGGGGTGATCGAAGCTCACCGTGTTGATGGTGTTGAAGTTGGCCAGGTCGTACTTGTAGGGGGCGTAGTTGCCGTGCCAGGCCACCACGTCCAGCGGCGAGTGGCCGAGCCTGGTCACCCAGAAGCGGCCGGAGAACTTCGCCACCAGCTCGAAGTCGCCCTCGATATCTTCGTATGCTGCTACGGGACTCTCGAAGTCGCGCGGGTTGGCCAGGCCGTTGGCACCGATGGGGCCGAGGCCGGGCAGCTCCAGCGGACTGCCGTAGTTCTCGCAGACGTAGCCGCGGGCGGCATCGGAGCCAGGCGCCAGGCGCACCTGGAACTTCATGCCGCGGGGAATCACCGCGATCTCGCCGCCCTTGACCTCGAGCTCACCGAGCTCGGTGCGCAGGCGCAGGGTGCCCTGCTGCGGCACGATCAACAGCTCGCCGTCGGCGTCGTAGAAGAAGCGCTCGGTCATGTCGCGGTTGAAGGCGTAGACGTGCACGCCGCAGCCGGCCTGGGTGCCGGCGTCGCCGTTGACGGCAATCGTCAGCAGGCCGTCGATGAAGTCGGTGGGCTCGGCGGGAATCGGTAGCGGGTCCCAGCGCATCTGGTTGGGGTCGGCGGCGGGTTTGGCCAGCGGCGAGGTGGCCACCCGGCGGTTCTCCAGAGGCGTATAGGCGCTCTGCACTACCGAGGGGCGGATGCGGTAGAGCCAACTGCGCAGGTTGGCGTGGCGCGGTGCGGTGAAGGCCGAGCCGGTGAGCTGTTCGGCGTAGAGGCCGTAGGCGCACTTCTGCGGCGAGTTCTGCCCGCTCGGCAGGGCGCCGGGCAGCGCCTCGCTGGCGAAATGGTTGCGGAAACCGCTCTGGTACTCGAGCGTCTGGGTCGTCATGTCGGGGGTCCTCTTTTCAACGTCCTGTCGAATCTTTTGTGTTACTCAAGCCGTTCGCTTGGCTGCGTCGTGTGTGGCCTGGCCGGCGATGGCCAGCGCCTCCTCGAGCACCTGCTGGTCGCCGATGTGGTTGGCCAACAGCAGGATCAGCCGGGCATTGATGCGCTCGCTCTCGGCCTCGCTGCGCTCGCGGTGCAGCTCGGTGAGTGCGGAGTAGAAGGCGTCCGGGTCGGTGAAGTTGGGGTTGAGCTCAAGCCGTGGCATGGGTGCCTCCCTGAACGGTGGAAGGAGCGAGATAGGCGCCCAGGGCGCGGTCCATCGCCTCGCCGACCGCGGCCGCCGTGACGTCGTTCCAGCGGGCGGTGACGTGCTGGTCGGGACGCAGCAGGTAGCCGATGCCGGCGCTAAGGCCGTAGCGCTCGCCGATCAGGTTCTCCACGTCCTCGACCTGGCGGCTGCGCGGCAGCTCGGTCAGGGCATGCGGCGCCGGGCCGACGATCAGAAGATCCAGGTCGGCGCGGTGCTCGAGCAGTGGCGCGAGTTCGCTACACAGGGCCTCGGCCCGGGCGCTGTCGACGCGACCGTCGAGCAACAGCACGAAGCGTTCGCCGAGCTGGTTGAGCAGCCAGGCACGGCGGCCGGCCAGGCCGATCGGCGCATCCTTGGCCGGGCTGCCGGGGCGCAGCTCGAGCGGCAGACCCTCGGCCTCATGGCCGTTGAGCGGTGATCCGTCGTAGCGGCACGGCATGGAGAGGCGGCCGCTGTTGACCAGGCGGCGGGCGAAGGGGTAGTGCTCGGCCAGCTCCAGCACGCTGTCGCGGAACAGGCGGCTCACCCGGCTCTTGGGCGTGATGAAGTCGGTGGCCCGCGTCGAGTTGAGGATGTTCTCGGCGGCGCCGTGCTGGCGCTCGTCGTCGTAGGTGGCGAGCAGTGCCGCGGGGGCCTGGCCCTTGAGCACCCGGGCCAGCTTCCAGGCCAGGTTCTCGGTGCTCTGCAGCGCGCCGTTGGCGCCGCGGGCGCCGAAAGGCGAGACCTGATGGGCAGCGTCGCCCATGAAGAACACCCGCCGGTGGATGTAGCTGTCCATCTTGCGGCAGCGGAAGGTGTAGACACTGGCCCACTCCAGCTCGAACTCCACGTCCGCGCCGAGCATCGCCTGCACCCGTGGGCGGATGTTCTCCTCCTTCTTCTCCTCTTCCGGGTCGGCGTCCCAGCCCAGTTGGAAGTCGATGCGCCAGACGTTGTCCGGCTGACGATGCAGCAGCACCGACTGGTTGGGGTGGAAGGGCGGGTCGAACCAGAACCAGCGCTCGGTGGGGAAGTCGGCCTTCATGATCACGTCGGCGATCAGAAAACGATCCTGGAACACCTGGCCCTTGCTCTCCAGGCCCAGCATGTCGCGAATCTTGCTGTTGGCGCCGTCGGCCACCAGCAGGTAGTCGCAGGCGAGGCGGTAGTCTCCGTCCTCGGTGCTGACCACGACCTCGCTGCGCTCGGCCTGGCTGTCCACCTCGGTGACCTTGTGCAGCCAGCGCAGGTCGATCAGCTCGCTGAGTTCGTTGGCGCGGTCGACCAGGTACTCCTCGAAGTAGTACTGCTGCAGGTTGATGAAGGCGGGCATGCGGTGGCCCTCTTCCGGCAGCAGGTCGAAGTCGTAAACCTCGCGCTCTTGGAAGAACACCCGGCCGCGCTGCCAGGTCACGCCCTTGTCGACCATCGGCTGGGCGCAGCCCAGGCGGTCGAGGATCTCCAGCGTGCGCTTGGCGAAGCAGATCGCCCGCGAGCCGACGCTGACGGTGTTGTTGTCATCGAGCACCACGCTGGCGATGCCCTGCTGGGCCAGGTCGATGGCCATGGCCAGACCGGTGGGGCCGGCGCCGACGATCACTACCGGGCAGTGGCGCACGTCGCCACGGTCGAGCTCCGGCGCGCGGCGGTACGGGTAGACGGGATTGTTGTAGGTGGTTGGCATCGTGCTCCCCTCGTGCTTACCGCCGGGTGGCGTACCGGCGGCAGGCCTGGTCCGGGACGTCCCCGGGTATCGTTGTCGTTACTGGTTTGCGACGACTTCCTGCAGCGAGTGCCACATCTCGGTGTCGCGCTCGGCGGTCCAGATACGCGGGTCGGGGTATTCGCCACCGGCCTCGTCGTAGCAGCGGGTGATGTCGAAGGGCAGGCAGTGGTCGAAGATCACCCAGTGGCCATACTTGGGCTTGAGCTTGGCGTAGGTCTCGGCGTAGCACTCGGAGAGCGACTTGCCGGCCGCCTTGCCCGCCTTGACGCTCTCGTACATGTCGGCGAGGAAGTCGCGGGTGCCCTGGATTGCCTCCTGGCACTGCTCGGGGGTGGTGAGCGCCTCGCCGCGGCCTGGTACCAGCTTCTGCGGGGCCATCGCCTGCAGGCGGTCGAGGGTGGCGGGCCAGTCCTCGTGGTAGGCGTCGCCGGTGTAGGGGGTGGCGCCGTATTCGACCAGATCGCCGGAGAACATCACCTTCTCCTCGGGCAGCCAGACGATGGTGTCGCCCTTGGTGTGGCCGCGACCGAGGTGGATGATGCGCACCTCGCGCTTGCCCATGAACACCGTCAGCTCCTGCTGGAACACGATGTTGGGCCAGGTCAGGCCGGGCACCGAGTCCACACCCTTGAACAGGCGCGGGAAGCGGCCGACTTCGGATTCGTAGTCCTGCTGGCCGCGCTCGACGATCAGGTCGTAGGTGTGCTGGCTGGCGTAGATGTTCTCGGCACCGTAGGCCGAGGCGCCGAGCACGCGCACGGCGTGGTAGTGGCTCATCACCACATGCTTGATCGGCAGGTCGGTGACCTCGCGGATACGGCGAATCACGTCCTGGGCCATGATCGGCGTGGCCTGGGTGTCGATCACCATCACGCTGTCGTCGCCGATCACCACGCCGGTGTTGGGGTCGCCCTCGGCGGTATAGGCGTACAGGCCCTCGGCCAGTTGGGTGAAGCTGACCTGCTTCTCTTCGGTATCGGCGTGGGAAGCGAACTTCTTGCTCATGGTTCCTCCAGGGTCGTCAGGGTCGTCACGTGGGCCGTGTTCCGCCCACCAGCGGTGCCGGAATGCTGCCAGCATAGTTGTGTTTGAAACTATATGTCCAGCAAATCACGGACCAATACGCAAATCAAGCGATGATAGAATGAACATAATTTGCTTTATATCATATGGTTAATAACTTTTTCGACCTAAGTCTAATAACGAAACTCTGTAAAATTAGTTGCACAGGAAATTAACTAGCGGCAAGGTGAGGCTGAAAAACATAGGCCGCGTCGTCACCGGCGAGCGCAGCCGAAGACAGCGACGCAGCCATTACAACAATGCAAAGCCACCACGTGGCGCGAGTACGCCACCCGTGACGATCCAGGAGCTCACAATGAAAACCACCAACCGCCTCATGATCGGCGCCGTAGCGGCGCTCGGGTTTGGCCTCGGCACGCCAGCGCTGGCCCAGACCGCCATCACCGTCAGTACCTGGGGCGGCCCCAATCACGGCGTCAACACCATCGTCTGGCCGACCTGGAAGGCGTGGATCGAGGAGGCCACCGAGGGCCGCGTGACCGTCGAAGTGGTGCACGACATGGGTCCGCCGGCGGCGCAGATGGAGATCGTCGCCGATGGCATTGCCGATGCCAGCTGGATCTTCCACGCCCACATGGCCGGCCGCTTCCTGGCCACCCAGCTGCCGGAGTTTCCCACCTTCGAGGAGTTCTCCTCCGAGGATGCCGCCGCGGCCTACTGGCACACGCATCAGGAATATCTGGCCCAGGCCAACGAGCATCGCGGCGTCGACGTGCTGGCCATGGGCGTGCACGGGCCGGGCCAGATCTTCACCCGCGACCAGATCGGCTCCATCGACGAGCTGGCGGGCAAGCGCCTGCGGGTCGGCGGCGGTGTGATGAGTGGGCTGGCCGACGCCATGCGCGTGACCGGCGTGGCGCTGCCGCCTACCGGCGTCTACGAAGCCGCCTCCCAAGGGGTAGTCGACGGCGCCATGCTGACCCTGGAAAGCCTGCGCAGCTTCCGTGTGGCCGAAGTGGCACCGCACACCCTGACTGTGGATGGCGGCTTCTATCGCGGTAGCTTCGCTATCGTCATGAACCCGATGTTCTGGGATCAGGTCTCGCCCGAAGATCGCGAGGCGATCGAGGCCGTCTCCGGTGAGCACCTGTCGCGGCTGTTCGGCTACATGATGGATGTTTCCGACGAGAGCGGCGTCGAGTTCGGCCAGGAGCGTGGCGCCACCTTCACCCAAGCGCCCGAAGCGGATATCGAGCGGTTGCGCGGTGTGACCGAGGAACTGATCGCCGAGTGGTCCAACGCCGTGGCGGATCGCGGGGTCGATGCCGAGGCTGCCCTGACACACTTCCGCGAGCAGTTGGCCCTGGCTGCCGAGAGCGAAGGTATCGCCGAGCGCGTCGTGCGCCAGTAATCCGCTGTACGTTTCTGGAGGCTTGACCATGCCGACCTCGTCCACGCTCTGGTTGCGAGTCGGCCGTGTCATGCAGCTGACGCTGGAGGGGGTGGCCGGTGCCACCCTCTTCGCCATGATGCTGCTGACCACGGCGGACGTGACCGGACGCTACTTCTTCAACTCGCCGATTCTCGGTACCGTCGAGCTGACCCAGCTGATGCTGGCCGCGCTGGTGTTCCTGTCGCTGCCGGTGGTGTGCTGGCGCGAGGAGCACGTCAGCGTCGATCTGCTCGACAGCGTGTTTCCCGCGCGCCTGATCTGGATCCGCCAGGTGCTGGTCAACCTGATCGTCACCGGGGCACTGTGGATCATGGCGCGGCGCATCTGGGCGCTGGCCGAGCGCGCCATGGAGTGGGGCGACGTCACTGAGTTTCTGCGCATCCCCAACGGCTATCTCATCTATCTCATCTCGATCATGCTGGCCGTCTCGGCCGTGCTGACGCTGCTGCGCGCCATCGGCTACCTGCTGGAAGGCATGGGCGTGCTCGAACGCGGCGGCCCGCTCAGCCCCGAGAAAGGCAAGGGAGGCGATCATGACTGAAGCGCTGTATGGGTTCGCCGCCCTGCTGCTGCTGGCTTTTCTGCGGGTCCCCCTGGCGTTTGCCATGGGCATCGTCGGCTTCGCCGGCTTCTACTTCCTCACCGGCAACTGGAACGCCGCCGAAGCCATGGCCGCGCGGCGGGTGGTGGACACCGCCATGGACTACGGTCTGTCGGTGATACCGCTGTTCATCCTGATGGGTAACCTGGTCTCCCATGCCGGCCTGTCCGATGCGCTGTTTCGCGCCTCCAATGGCTTCCTCGGCCACCGCAAGGGCGGTCAGGCCATGGCCACCATTGTCGCCTGCGGCGGCTTCAGCGCCATCTGCGGCTCGAGCCTGGCCACCGCCGCCACCATGGGCCGAGTCGCCATGCCGCAGATGCGCAAGTACGGCTACAAGGACACCCTCGCCTCGGCCTCCATCGCCGCCGGCGGCACCCTGGGCATCCTGATTCCCCCCAGCGTGATGCTGGTGATCTACGGCATCCTCACCGAAACCAGCATCCGCGAACTGTTCGCCGCCGGCTTCATTCCCGGCATACTGGGCATCATCCTCTACCTGGTCGCGGTGAAATGGGTGCTGTGGCGCGACCCGGACGCCGGTCCCGCCGGCGAGAAGGTACCGTGGCCCGAGCGCTTCCAGGCGCTCAAGAGCGTTGGCAGCACCCTGGCCCTGTTCGTGCTGGTGATCGGCGGCATCTACCTCGGCGTGTTCACCCCCACCGAAGCGGCGGGCATCGGCGCCATGGGCGCCTTCATCATCGCCCTGCTGCGCCGGGCGCTCACCCCTCAGGTGCTGATGAACGTGCTGATGGACACCGTGCGCACCACCGCCATGCTGTTTGCCGTGGTGCTCACCGCGCTGATCTTTGCCAACTTCATCAACCGTGCCGGGCTGCCCAATGACCTGCTGGCCTTCGTCAACGGGCTCAACATCGCTCCGTTCATGGTCATTCTGGTGATACTCGCCATCTACGTGCTGCTCGGCTGCGTGTTCGAGAGCATGTCGATGCTGCTGCTCACCGTGCCGGTGTTCTTCCCGGTGGTGGCGGGGCTCGGCTTCGACCTGGTGTGGTTCGGCATTCTGGTGGTGATCGTGATCGAGATCAGCCTGATCACGCCACCGGTGGGAATGAACGTGTTCGTGCTGCGGGCGGTGCTGCCGGATGTTTCCACGGGCACGATCTTCCGCGGCGTGACGCCGTTCTGGGTGGCCGGCATGGCGCGTGCGTTGCTGGTGCTGGTGTTCCCGGGTATCGTGCTGTTCCTGCCGCAACTGCTCTATTGATCGCTGCCAAGTGCGGGTGAGGAGTCTCGAGATGAATACAGAAGAAGAACGCCAGGCCGGTCTCGCCATGGAGGGCGACGAGGACCTGGCCGGGCCGCCGACCAAGCAAGAGTTGGATCTCAACCAGTTCCTGCCCTACCGGCTCAACAGCCTGGCCGATCGCATCAGTCAGGCGCTGGCCGAACTCTACGAGGAGCGCTACCAGCTCAATATCGCCCAGTGGCGGATACTGGCCTGGCTCAGCCACTGCGACGAGCTGACGGCAAAGAAGATCTGCGCATACACCTATATGGACAAGGCCCGCGTGTCGCGGGCGATTCAAGGGCTGGAGGAGCGCGGGTTGATCAGCCGCACGCCGGCGCCCGAGGATCAACGTCAGCAGGACCTGCACCTTACCGCTGCCGGGCGGAAGCTTTTGACCAAGCTGATCCCCGAGGCCCAGGCCTGGGAGGCGGAGCTGGTCGCGACCCTCACCGCCGGTGAGTATCGCGACCTGCTCAACGTGATGCGCAAGCTCGAGCGGCAGCTGGAGCGGATCGGCGACAAGGGCTAGCCCGCTGGGCGGGCCGGTTTCACGCTTTCACCGCAGCTTCGGTGGGCACGCGCCCGCCCAGGCGGGCGGTGATTTCGGCGGCGGTTTCGCGCACCAGCTCACCCAGCTCCAGCAGCCGCGACTCGGGAATGCGAGCCACCGGGCCCGATACCGAGATCGCCGCCAGCGGCGTGCCGTGCTCATCGTGCAGGCACGCGGCCACGCAGTGCAGGCCGATGGCATGCTCCTCACGGTCGCAGGCAAAGCCTTGACGACGTACTTCGGCCAGGTTGGCGCGCAGCGACTCCGGGGTATGCAGAGTATTCTCGGTGACTCGCGTCAGGCCACGTTCGGCCAGCACCCGCTCGAACTCGTCGTCAGGCAGCCAGGCCATCAGCGCCTTGCCGACCCCCGAAGCGTGCAGCGGCGCGCGGGAGCCGAGCCGGGTGATCATGCGCATCATCTGCGGCGACTCGCTCTGGGCCAGGAACACTGCCGTGGCGCCGTCGCGGATGCCCAGGTTGGCGGTTTCGCCGGTCTCGGCGGTCAGCCGACGCAGGAAAGGCCGGCTGGCGGCGACGAAGTCGCGCGCTTCGAGAAAGCTGTTGCCGATGCGGAAGGTCTTGACGTCGACCTTCCACACGCCGAGCGAGGCGTCCTGGGTGATGAAGCCCTGCCCCTGCAGTGCCTGCAGCAGGCGGTGCGTGGTGGAGGGGGCCAGGTCGACCATCTCCGCCAGCTCCGAGAGCGCCAGGCCGCCCGGCGTGGCCGCCAGGCGCTCGAGCAGATTGAGGCCGCGCACCAGCGACTGACTATGACCGCTGGCGCTCTTGCCAGGGCCGGGCGGGCGCCCCGCCGTTCTGCGTTTGACTTCACTCACCTGCGTATATCCTCTGCGTTGATCTGGGCCGCAAGGCCTGCAACAGGATACCCGCTCGGTGCTAGCTTGTCTCGATTGCGGAAATGGCTTCCACTCTTCTTGCGCAGGGCGGGTCGCTTCAGCGATGGCGCCATTGGGGCGAGCGCTTCTCGATAAAGGCATCGATACCCTCGGCCACGTCCTCGGCCATCATGTTGCAGGCCATGGTCTCGCCGGCCAGGGCGTAGGCTTCGTGTAGCGGCATCTGCAGCTGTCGCTGGAACAGCGCCTTGCCGGTGCGCAGAGCCACGGCGCTCTTGGCGCACAGACTGGCGGTGAGCTGGTCGAGCACCTCGTCCAGCGCCTCGTCGTCGGCCACGCGATTGATCAGCCCCCAGTCGAGCGCCTGCTCGGCATCGATGAACTCGCCGGTGAACAGCATCTCCATGGCGCGCTTGCGACCGATGTTGCGCGAGAGCGCCACCGCGGGAGTCGAGCAGAACAGCCCGACGTTGATGCCCGACACCGCGAAGCGGGCCGATCTGGCCGCCACCGCCAGATCGCAGCTGGCCACCAGCTGGCAGCCGGCGGCGGTGGCCAGGCCCTGTACCCGGGCGATCACCGGTACCGGCAGCTCGACGATGCGCTGCATCACCTCGCCGCACTGGGCGAACAGCGCCTGGTAATAAGCCTTGTCGGGGGTGGCGCGCATCTCCTTGAGGTCGTGCCCGGCGCAGAAGGCGCGCCCCTCGGCGGCGATGACCACGCAGCGCACCGAGTCATCATTGGCCAGGCGGGAAAGCTCGCCGCCCAGGGCCTTGAGCAGAGCCTCGGACAGCGCATTGAACTGGTGCGGACGGTTCAGCGTCAGGGTGGCGACACCGCGGTGGTCGCGACGAATTACCGGGCGCTCGTCGACGGTAGTAGTCATTGTCGTATCCTGTAGCAACGTGCCCTGCACCAGACTAGCCTGACACGTGCACATTTCGATACCTCTGCGACCAAAGACGAGGATCGAGCGGCAGCCCAATGGAGAGACGGCGCCGAAAGTCGGCGCCGTCCGGGGAACCCTGACCCAACCTGCGTCGTTACTGGGGAGCTGCCGTACCGGATGCGGCGGCCTGAGTCAGGGCCATGTCGGGGGCCTTCTCCATACGCTCGCGTTCGCGATCGAGAATGGCCAGAGCTTCCTCCCGCGAGATGCGAGTGGCCGGGGTGAGCAGGCTGACCACCACACCTACTGTCAGCGCCGCCAGCACGGCTGGAATGCTGGGGTTGCCCCAATAGGCGTTCCATGAGTCGTTGGCGATGATGATCAGCGAGGTGGTGGAGGCACTGGCCAAGGTAGCGACGGCGCCCTGCCAGTTATAACGTGGCCAGAAGCGCCCCAGCATGCCGCACACGAACATGCCGGCCATGATCGTTGCGATCATGCGCGTGATGTAGGTGATCAGATTATCCGAGGTGAGGGCGAAGGCCAGCGCCAGGCCGATGGTGCCGACCAGGGCCAAGCGCGAAAAGCGCACCACGTTACGTGCCGCCGGGGTGCGCCCGGTGAACAGTACGTAGATATCACGCATCAGGGTCGAGACCCCGGCAATGGCGTCCGAGCTGGCGCTTGACATGGTGGCGGAGAGGCCGGCGACCAGTAGCAGCAGACCGAGCCCCAGTGGCAGCAGTTCGGTGGCGAGGAACGGGAAGGCGAAGTTGCTGTTCTCCAGCCCGGGGTTCAGTGCGTGGGTGGCCATGCCGAGGATCGCCGGGATGATCGAGAAGCCGAGGTAGAGCACGCCGGTGATCACGAAGGAGCGCCGCACCGAGGAGACCGACTCGCCCGAGTAGATACGCTGGCGAAACGAGGGGGTGGCGAGCACACCGACCGCAATCACCGCGGCCAGCGACAGCGCCGGCAGGGCGCCGATCTTGTCGATGCCGAGGAAGCTGGTCGCGGCGACGTCCATGCCGGCGCCGAGTCCGCCGAAGCCGCCCACCTGGACGAGAGCGAGGATCGCCATCAGCATGAAACCGGCAAACAGCACCACGGCCTGCACGGTATCGGTCCAGATCACCGCAGTGTAGCCGCCGATCACGCAATAGATGCCAAAGCCCAAGGCCACCAGCACCCGGGCGGTGTCGAGGTCGATGCCCGCCATCCACGACAGGTAGAGCCCGCCGCCCAGGATATGCGCACCCAGCCAGCCGATACAGGCGACGTAGATCAGCAGCGCGACCAGGTTGCGCACCAGGCGATTGGCGCCGACATAGTAGGAGAGCTCCTCGCTCATGGTCATGAAGCGCAGCTTGCGCACCGGGGCGAAACAGACCGCCAGCAGCAGGATGCCGGTGGCACCGCCGATGCCGTAGAGCGCGCCGGCCCAGCCGTTGGCGTAGCCGAAGCCCACCGCGCCCATGCTCGAGCCGGTGCCGACCATGGTCGCCACGGTGGTGCCGATGGTGAGAAAGATCGGCACGCTGCGTCCGCCGAGCAGGAAGTCGTCACCGGTACCGCGTTTATGGCGCGAGATCCACCAGCCGAAGCCGATCATCACCAGCACGTACGCCACGAAGGCGCCGAGGAATATCTGACTGTTCATGGTAACCTCTTATCGTTGTTTGTCCGGTCGTTGCCGCGACCGGTGGCAGGCAATGCTTCGACGTGCGGGCTGGTATTTCCAAGCCTTGGCCCGCGCGTCCCCAGTGCCGTGCCCCTTGCCGGGGGCGCGGCACGTCTCGCTTCAGGCCCGGTCGGCCCGGAAGCACTTCACGTCGACCTCCACCTTGCAGTCCACGACCAGGTCCTGGACGCTGCAGATCCTCGCCGGTGGATGATCGCCGAACACCTCACGAAACACCTTGTTGAACGACGGGAAGTAGCGGGCATCGGTGAGCACGGCGGTGACGTGCACCACGTCCTCCTTGGCGTAACCGGCCTCCTGCATGATCGCCAGGCAGTTGTCGAAGGCGAGCCGGGTCTGCTCGACGATGCCACCCTCGACCACTTCACCGTCGGTCATCGGCGTCTGGCCCGAGACGTACAGCCAGCCGCCGGCCTCCACGGCGCGGGCAAAAGGCAGCTTCTGGCCGCCGGTGCCGACACCGCCCTCGGTGCCGTAGCGGGTAATGCTCATGGTCGTTCCTCCTGATGATGAGTGAGTCGTTGCGTGCGCCGCAGCATGCGGCCGGCCCGGTCGCTGCTGGTCTCGCCGTTGCGATAGCCGATCACGCCATTGACCATCACCAATGCGATGCCGCGGGCTGGAGCGATGGGCCGGGCGAAATCGGCGACGTCCTCGAGGCTGTCGAGATCGAACAGGGTCAGGTCGGCGTAGGCGCCCCGGCGGATCACGCCGCGCCCTTCGAGGCCGAAGTTGGCGGCCGACAGGCCGGTCATCTTGCGCACCGCCTCGGTCAGCGGCATCAGCCCCAGGTCGCGGCTGTAGCGGGCCAGCACGCGCGGGAAGGCACCCCACAGGCGCGGATGCGGGTGCGGGTCGTTGGGCAGGCCGTCGGAGCCGACCATCGACAGCGGATGCACCAGCACTCGACGCATGTCGTCCTCGTGCATGTTGTGATACACGGCCCCGGCCGGCTGCAGGCGTGTGGCCGCTTCGTGCAGCGAGACGCCCCAATCGGTCGCAATGGCCTGGAGCGTGCGCCTGGCCTGCTCCGGATGCGGCTCCGACCAGGTGATGACGATCTCGATCTCGTCGGTGACCTGTCCGAGATCCAGCGTCGAGGAGCCGGCGGTATAGGGGTAGCAGTCGCAGTGGGCGCGTTGGTGGCGGGCGGCCGCTTCCAGGCGCGCCAGGGCGCGCGGCGCGTTGCCCCAGTTCCCGGCGCCGGCGCACTTGAGATGCGAAATCACCAGCGGTACCCGGCCATGGCGGGCGGTGGCGAAGGCTTCGTCCATGGCCTCGAGCAGACCGGCGAATTCATCGCGCAGATGCGTGGTGTAGATGCCTCCGGCAGCGCCCACTGCGGAGACCAGGGCTTCCATCTCGGCCGAGGGAGCGTGGAAGGCGTTGCGATAGGCGAGTCCGGAGCTCAGGCCCAGCGCTCCCTCTCCCAGGCCGCGCTCAAGCCGCTCGCGCATTGCGGCGATCTCCGCCTCGCTGGCCGGACGGGAGAAGTCCGCCATCACCTGGCTGCGCAGGCTGGTGTGGCCGATGAGGGCGGCGACGTTGACGCTGGGCCTGGCAGCGTCCACGGCCGCGGCATAGGCAGCAAAAGTGGGGTAGCGAAAATCCTCGGCATTTCCCAGCAGGTTCATGGGATCCGGCACATCGCCCGCGAGGGTCACTGGGCTTGCGCTGATGCCGCAGTTGCCGACGATTACGGTGGTGACGCCCTGAGAGAGCTTGGGCAGCATCTCGGGCGTGCGGATGACGTTGGTGTCGTCGTGGGTATGCACGTCGATGAAGCCCGGCGCCAGGCAGCGGCCTTTGCCTTCAATGCGCATGCGTGCCGACGCGCCGGCCAGATCGCCAATGGCGGCGATTCGCTCCCCGACGATGCCGATATCGGCCCGATAGCTCGGCGCGCCGGTACCGTCGATGACCTGGACGTCGAGAATCAGCGTGTCGAAGCGCATGATCAGTCTCCCAGCGGCTGGCGGTCGTGTCCGCCGCGGTGGGCATCCAAGGTGATCTTGAGCCGCCGCAGCTTGGTGCGGGCGCGCTCGCGGTGGCGCATGGCCAGCTCCAAGGCCAGCACGTCGATGGCGGCGAGCATGGCGTAGCGCGAGGCGGAGGGGTGATAGATGAAGTCGGTTTCACGGGAGGCGATAGGCAGCACCACGTCGGACGCCTCGGCCAGGGGCGAGCCACTGGCGGTGATCGCCACCACCTGAGCGCCGTACTGGCGGGCGATGCGTGCGGCCTCAACCATTTCCGGGGTGAACCCGCTGACCGAGAGCACTACTACCACATCCTCGGGTTCCAGGGTCGAGGCCGCCATTCGCGGCAACAGCGACTGGGTATAGGCGCTGACGGCATAGCCCAGCCGGACCAGGCGAAACTGCATCTCCTCGGCCAGCATACTGGAGCCGCCACCGGCACCGAAGACCAGGACCTGGCGCCCCTGGTCGATGCGTTCCACGGCGCCGGCGATGTCCGCTTGTGCCATCAGGTCTCGATTGAGTGCCAGGGTCTGGGTGGCTATTTCATATACTGCGGAGAAGCCGTCCTCTTCGCTGGCGTCCTGGATGAAGCGCCGTCCGGCGGCAAGGGCTCGATTCAGCCGGGCCTTGAGGTCTCGCACGTTGTGGCAGCCCACGGCGCGTGCGAAGCGGGTCACACTGGCTTCGCTGACACCAGCGCGTGCGGCGATCCCGCCGATACTGGCTTCGGTGACGAAGTCGATATCGTCGTGTATCAGCTCGGCCACTTTTTTTTCCGCCTCGCGAAGCGAGCCGAAATGAGCGGTAATCTGAGACAGTATGTCCGTGTTCTGGCTCACCGCGAGCTCCTCTCGGTTTGTCTTGCATTCAAGTTATGTTAGTTTATAACTCAAAGTCAATTATTGGTGAAAGTTTGGAACATTGAGGTTTGAGTCATCTGAAGGGGGGAAGATGAACAGAAAGGAAGCAGTGGTAGGTGAGACCCAGCACAAGGGCATGCCGGAAGTCGGGACCAGCCTGCTGTCGGGCGTCAGCCTGCCCGCGGCGGTGGTCCACGAGCCGGCGCTGGCCCACAACCTGGCCTGGATGCAGCGTTTTTGCGAAGACCACGGCGCGCGGCTGGCCCCGCACGGCAAGACCACCATGTGCCCCGAGCTGTTCCAGCGTCAGCTTGCCGCCGGAGCCTGGGGCATCACCCTGGCTACTGCGCCGCAGTGTCGGGCAGCCTTCCATCACGGCGTCAACCGTCTGCTGATGGCCAACCAGCTCGTCGGCGAAGCCAACATGGCTATCGTCGCCGAGCTCATCGAGGCGGGAGCCGACTTCTACTGTGTGGTCGACAGCGTCGCGAACGCCGACCAACTGGCGCGCTACTTCACCGCCCGCGGCCTGCGCCTCCAGGTGTTGATCGAGTTGGGCGTGCCGGGGGGGCGCTGCGGCTGCCGCGATACCGACGAGGTGATGGCGCTCGCCGAGCGCATCGACAGCGAGCAGGCGCTGGTGCTCTGCGGGCTCGAAGGCTACGAGGGGGTGGTGCACGGCAACGACCCCGAGCGTGCCGTGCGCGCCTATGCCTGGCAACTGGTGGAAGCGGCCCAGGCGCTGGACAAGGACGCCCTGATCGAGAGCCCCCGGCCGCTGATCACCGCGTCCGGCTCGGCCTGGTATGACATGATCGCCGAGGTATTCCGTGAGGCGCATCTGGGCAAGCAGTTCGTGCCGGTGCTGCGCCCCGGCTGCTACGTGGTGCACGACCACGGCATCTATCGTCAGGCCCAGCATGACATCCTCGGACGCCGGCCGGAGCTCGAGCGCGGGCTCAAGCCAGCGCTCGAAGTGTTCGCCCAGGTGCTGTCGCTGCCGGAGCCGGGGCTGGCCATCGTCGGCATGGGCAAGCGCGATATCGGTCACGACCAGTTGCCCGAACCGTTGCGCCGCTATCGTGAAGGCGACGAGCGACCGGGGCGCACGCTGTCGGTGGCGGGGTGGCGCGTGACCAAGCTGATGGATCAGCACGCCTTCGTGCAGCTGCCTCACGACGAAGATGAGCCCGAAGTGGGCAATGGCAGGGTGCGGGTGGGCGACATCGTCGCCTTCGGCGCGTCACATCCCTGTCTCACCTTCGACAAGTGGCGGCGGGTTTGCCGCGTTGATGAGCGGCTGGAAGTGGTCGAGGTGATGCAGACCTGCTTCTAGCCGCGCTCAGGTGGGCGTGGCCTCACGCTCGGCCTTCAGCCGGGCCAACCTGTCGCCGAACAGGTAGGCGCCGAGCGCCACCAGGATCAGCACCGCTCCCGCCAGCATGGAGGACGATGGCTGCTCCTGATTGAGCGTCATGCCCAGGCCCAGAGCCAGTACCGGGGTGATCAAGGTGACGAGCGCCACGCTGGCGGCCGAGAGCCGCGACAGGATCAGAAAGTAGCAGAGGAAGCCCAGCAGCGAGCCGAACAGCGCCAGATAGAGCACAGACCACAGGCCGCGTGTGCTGAGCGGTATCGCCATGGGCTCGCCGCTGACCAGCCACAGGATGAAGAAACACGGCAGGCTCAGGGCCAGGGCGCCCAGGGTTTGCTCCAGTGGGCCGAGCCCGGCCGCTACCCGCTGCACGGCGATGCCGCTGCCGCAGAACAGGGTCACGGCAAGGACCATCATCAGCAGGGCCGGCAGCTGGTCGCTGCCCAACACCAGGCTGTCGGCGAAAACCACGCCCAGCCCCGCCAGGCCGAGGGTGCAGCCGAACCAGTGCCAGCGACGCAGCTTCACGGCACCGGGCAGTAGCTGCAGGATCAGCCCCGAGATCAGCGGCGCCATGCCAAAAATCACCGACATCATGCCGGAGGGTAGCGTCATCGAGGCGTGATAGCTCAGGGCCATGGCCCCGAATACTCCGGGAACCGCTGCCGCGTAGCTTGTCATGGCGCGCCGGTCCCTGCGTAGTCCGCTGCGCAGGACCACCAGCACCAGCAACCCCGCCAGGAAGGCGATCGCCATGCGCAACAGCACGCTGCCTACGGGCGCCCCCGCCTCGGCGCTCCACTTGATGGCCAGTGGCGTGGTGGCCCACACCAGCACTACGATCAGGTAGGCGGCGCTAGTCGGCATGCACTTTTCCTTGTGAAGGCGGCAATATACGTTTTGAAAAGAAATGATTAGCACAGCAAGGGGCTGCGCGTCTAACCACAAGGGCTGCGCATCTAACCAAGTGTTCGACCTCGCATAACCTGGGTTAGGCATTCTAGCGGCGAGGTTCTGATATGTTCCAAACGGGGCGCGAACATCTGTCATTGGAGGATGAATGAGCGACGAACTGAGCGAGTTCGAGCGGAGCATCAAGCGCGAGATCGATGCCTTCATGAAGCCCGGCCACGAGCCGTCGCCGGTGCGCGACCTGCTGGGCGACAAGAAGGACGAGCAAAAGAGTCGTGCCAAGAAGGGCAAGCAGAAGAGTGCCGGGGCGGCCGGGATGTCTGCCCAGTCCTACAAGACCGGCCACCTGGTCCGGCTTGCAGTGAGAACACGCAAGCTGGAAGCCGATACCGTCTTCGAGCACCGTTCCACCAGCATTTCCAAGCTCGAAGCCCAGTTGGAAGCCGAGAAGGCGGCAAAGCAGGCCGGCTACCCGATCATCGGCTACGTCATCGACATTCAGAGCCTTTGACGCAGACCGCCGCGCTAGGCGCGGCGGTCTGATTGCGGTGAGCCGCTTGCTCACTCCTCGAAGTTGGTCTCGGAGTAGAGCACCCGTACGCGCAGGGTGTGATTGACCTTGCGCAATGCCTCGAGCGCCTGCTCGCCGTAGGCCTTGTCCACGTCGATGACCACGTAGCCGACCTTGTCGTTGGTCTGCAGGTACTGCCCGGAGATGTTGATGCCGCTCTCGGAGAGCACCCGGTTGATCTCGGAGAGCACGCCCGGCACGTTGTCGTGGATGTGCAGCACGCGATGCTTGTCCGGGTGGGCCGGCAGTGCCACCTCGGGGAAGTTCACCGAGGTGACGGTGGTGCCGTTGTCGGAGTAGGTGATCAGTTTCTCGGAAACCTCGATGCCAATGTTCTCCTGGGCTTCCAGCGTCGAGCCGCCGACGTGGGGCGTGAGGATCACGTTGGGGATGCCGCGCAGCGGGCTGACGAACTCCTCGTCGTTGCCCTTGGGCTCCACCGGGAAGACGTCGATGGCGGCGCCATAGAGGCGGCCGGCCTGGAGCGCCTCGGCCAGGTCCTCGATCACCACCACGCTGCCGCGGGAGGCGTTGATCAAGATGCCGCTGGGTTTCATCAGCGCCAGCTGTTCCTTACCGATCATCCACTTGGTGGAGGGCAGCTCGGGTACGTGCAGACTGACCACGTCGGCACGCGCCAGCAGCTCCTCAAGGCTGGCCACCTGGCTGGCATTACCCATGCCGAGCTTGGTCACCACGTCGTAGAAGATGACGTTTAAGCCGAGCGACTCGGCCAGCACCGAGAGCTGGGCGCCGATATTGCCGTAGCCGACGATGCCCAGGGTCTTGCCGCGGGCCTCGTGGGAGTTCTTGGCGCTCTTCAACCAGCCGCCCTGGTGGGCGCGGAGGTTTCTCTCGGGGATGCCGCGCAGCAGCATGATCGCCTCGGCCAGCACCAGCTCCGCCACCGAGCGGGTGTTGGAGTAGGGAGCGTTGAATACCGGGATGCCACGTATCAGGGCGGCATTCAGGTCGACCTGATTGGTGCCGATGCAGAAGCAGCCCACGGCATTGAGCTTCTCAGCGGCGGCGAACACGCGCTCGGTGAGCTGAGTGCGTGAGCGAATGCCGAGGAAATGCGCGTCGCGCACTTTCTCTACCAGCGCCGCCTCGTCGAGCGAGGTGGGCAGATGCTCGATGTTTGTGTAACCGGCATTCAGAAAATTGTCCACCGCGCTCTGGTGGACGCCCTCGAGCAGCAGGATCTTGATCTTGCTCTTGTCCAGGGACGTTTTGGCCATGGTCGAATCAACCCCTTCGTGGTACGCCGCGTGCTGTGCTGGAAGACCGGAGGGTGCCGAAACGGCGTGGTGCCATCCGGTGTTCAGGCTGGGAACAGGGCGCTCATGTTAACACAACCGATACGCGTCAAGATGAAAATGCTGCGTCGCGAAGATGAGCGCGCTGCACGTGACTCGGCGCGGGCAGACGACCCCTGGGGCAGTGCGTATAGGGCTGTGCGTGTATACTGTGCCTCCTGAAAACAGCGGTGACCAATAGGGGTGTCATGGCCGAGCGTGACAAGCAAGCGATGGGCGAGACGGTGGGCGATGAAGCCGAGGTCGATTTCGCCACTGCCGTGGAGCGACTGGAGCAATTGGTGGAGCAGCTGGAGTCGGGCGAGCTGACGCTGGAGGGCTCGCTTGCCGCCTTCGAGCAGGGCGTACGCCTGACCCGCAATGCCCAGCGTCGTCTCGACGAGGCCGAGCTGCGCGTGCGCACCCTGGTCGAGGGTCCCGACGGCGGCATCGACTTCGAACCCTTCGCCGGCCCGAGCGCGGAGGACGACAGTGAGCACTGACTCTCTTTCCGCCACCCTGGCGGTCGACCGCGCTCGGGTCGATGCCTTCCTGGCGCGCGCCTTCGAGCAGCGCCAGCCGCCGGCTCCGCGCCTGGAAGCCGCCATGCGCCACGCGCTGCTGGTGGGCGGCAAGCGCCTGCGCCCACTGCTGGTCTATCTGGCCGGACGCTCGCTCGGGGCCAGCGACGAGGCGCTCGATGCGCCTGCCGCTGCCGTCGAGCTGATCCATGCCTACTCGCTGGTGCATGACGACCTGCCGGCCATGGACGACGACGACCTGCGCCGGGGGCAGCCCACGGTGCACCGTGCCTTCGACGAGGCCACGGCGATACTCGCCGGCGATGCGCTGCAGAGCCTGGCCTTCGAAGTTCTCGCCCGTGCTGCGCATCCGCGCCTGCCGGCACTGATCTTCACGCTTGCCGTCGCCGCCGGTCGCGACGGCATGGTGGGAGGGCAGGCATTGGACCTGGCGGCCGTTGGCGGCCACCCTGACGTCGAGGCACTCGCCACCATGCATGCCCACAAGACCGGCGCGCTGATCTGCGCCGCGGTACGCATGGGGGCGTTGACGGCCGTACCCGAACAGGATCCTCGTGTAGCGGCGCTGGATCGCTACGCCGAGGCGCTCGGTCTGACCTTTCAGATACACGACGACGTTCTCGACGTCATCGGCGACACCCAGACCCTGGGCAAGGCATCGGGTGCCGATGCCGCCCGCGACAAGCCGACCTATCCGGCCCTGCTGGGACTGGAAGGCGCTCGTCGCCGGGCCCAAGAGCTGACCGACGAAGCGCTGGCGGCGCTGGCGCCGCTGGGCGAGGCGGGCGACCCGCTGGCCCAACTGGCCCGCTACATGATCGAGCGCGACCACTAGCCGCCATACGGCATGACAGCCAGGACGACCGAATCGCAATGAAGCTCTACGACGTAATACCTGTCGAGCGCCCGGTAACCCCGCTGCTCGATTCGCTGAACACCCCGGCGGCTCTGCGCGCCATGAGCAGCGCCCAACTGCTGCAGGTGGCCGACGAACTGCGCGCTTACCTGCTCTACAGCGTGGGCCGCAGTGGCGGTCACTTCGGCGCCGGCTTGGGGGTGGTGGAGCTCACCGTGGCGCTGCACCATGCCCTGGAGACGCCCCACGACCGCCTGGTGTGGGACGTCGGCCATCAGGCCTATCCGCACAAGATCCTCACCGGCCGGCGCGAGACCATGCCGACCATCCGGCAGTACGGCGGCCTGGCGGCGTTTCCGCGGCGCGCCGAATCGCCCTACGACACCTTCGGCGTAGGCCACTCCAGTACCTCGATCTCGGCGGCGCTGGGCATGGCCCTGGCCGCTGCCACCCGCGGCGACAAGCGTCGCGTCTGTGCGGTGATCGGCGACGGTGCGCTGACCGCCGGCATGGCCTTCGAGGCGCTGGCCCACGCCGGTCACCTCGATGCCAACCTGCTGGTGGTGCTCAACGACAACGAGATGTCGATCTCCGAGAACGTCGGCGGCATTGCCAGCTACCTGGCCGGCATTCTCTCCAGCAAGCCCTACCTCGCCATCCGCGAAGAGGGCAAGCGGGTGCTGTCGCACCTGCCGGGAGCGCTGGAGCTGGCGCGGCGCACCGAGGAGCACATGAAGGGCATGGTCAGCCCTGCCACGCTGTTCGAGGAGATGGGTTTCAACTACATCGGCCCCCTCGACGGCCACGACCTGCCCACCCTGATCCAGACCCTGCGCAACATCCGTGACCTGGACGGCCCGCAGTTCCTGCACGTGAAGACCCGCAAGGGACGTGGTTTCCTGCCCGCCGAGGCCGACCCCATCGGCTATCACGCCATCACGAAGTTGGAAAAGAACGAGCTGGAGAAGAATGGCGATGCGCCCAGCAGTGCGCCGGTGGTGCCCGCAAGAAAAAAACCCAAGTACTGCAATGTCTTCGGCGAGTGGCTGTGCGACATGGCGGCGGTCGACAAGCGCCTGATCGGCATCACCCCGGCGATGCGCGAGGGGTCCGATCTGATCCGCTTCTCGAAGGAGTATCCCGACCGTTACTACGACGTGGCCATCGCCGAGCAGCATGCGGTGACGCTGGCCGCCGGCATGGCCTGTGAAGGGGCGAAGCCGGTGGTGGCGATCTACTCCACCTTCCTGCAGCGCGGCTACGATCAGCTGATCCACGACGTGGCGGTGCAGGAGCTCGACGTCACCTTCGCCATCGACCGCGCCGGTCTGGTGGGCGAAGACGGCCCCACCCACCACGGCAGCATGGACCTCTCCTACCTGCGCTGCGTACCCGGCATGGTGATCCTGACGCCGGCCGACGAGGCCGAGTGCCGTGCCATGCTCAGCGCCGCCTACCATCATCCGGGACCCGCCGCGGTACGCTACCCCCGCGGTAGCGGGCCGGGCGTGGCGATACCCTCGCACCTCGAGCCGCTGGCGATCGGCAAGGCCGAGCTGCGCCGCGAGAGCGGCGCCGAGCCCGGCAAGCGGGTTGCCCTGCTCGCCTTCGGCAGCCTCAACGGCCCGGCGGCCGAGGTGGCCGCATCCCTCGATGCCACGCACCTCAACATGCGCTCGGTGAAGCCGCTCGATCGCGAGGCGATTCTGGCCGCCGCCGCCGACCACGAGCTGCTGGTCACCCTGGAGGAGAATGCGGTAGCCGGCGGCGCCGGCAGCGGCGTGAACGAGTTGCTTGCCGCCGAGGGCGTGCAGGTGGCGCTGCTCAACCTGGGCCTGCCCGACACCTTCGTCGAGCACGGCAAGCCCGCCGAACTGCTGACCGAGTGTGGCCTCGATGCTGCCGGTATCGAAGCGGCGATTCGCGCACGTCTGGGTTGAGGTCTTTGCCGCGGGGAAGGGAATCGGCCGGGCGCATGCCCGGCCGATTCGTTTGAGGGGTACTGGTTCTTCTCGTACTGCCAGCGTCATTCATCGTACTTCGAGGTGAAGCGAATGACGTATCAATTTGCCCTATATTTCTTATATTCGTGTAAGCGATCACCTACAAACTTTGTAGTTCATTCGCTCATCCGCTTGTCAGCAATGGCCTGCGTTCAGCAACGACCCGCGTCGCCGCGGGGGTTGTGGCGGATTGCGTGTAAGCCGAAACGACACTCTGTGTCTCAATTGTAACCGTCACTCGGCCGATCGGGCCGTTTGGCACATGCCGCAAGCCTGATTACTCTCTCGCCTCACGAGCAAGGGCGATAACGCTTCTCACCTGAATGCTGACCGCATCTGCCTGACTGAGAGTGGGCTGATGCGGACAGGGCGTGGTGCGTTGTCGACGCAGCTGTAGCGATTCAGCTGTTGCGATTCCAAACAAGGCGGTCCATCAGGGAGCTTCTCCAATGGCGAAGGAAGGAACCGTTGCGCCGAAAGAGCGCATCAACATCAAGTACGTGCCGGCTACCGGCGATCAGCAGGCGGAAACCGAACTGCCGCTCAAGCTGCTGGTGGTAGGCGACTTCAAGGGTGGTGCCGAGGCCACGCCGATCGAGGCGCGGGAAAAGCTCTCGGTGGACAAGAACAACTTCAAGTCGGTAATGCGCGAAGCCGGTCTCAGCTTGACCGCCAGCGTGCCCAATCGCCTCGAGGAGGGCGAGGACGCCGGCGACCTGCCGGTCAACCTCGAATTCAAGTCGCTCGAGGACTTCACTCCCGACAGCGTGGCACGCCAGGTGCCCGAGCTGCGCAAGCTGGTCGAGCTGCGCGAGGCGCTGGTGGCGCTCAAGGGCCCGCTGGGCAACGTCCCTGCGTTCCGTGACCAGCTGCAGAAGCTGATGGAGAGCGACGAAGCGCGCACGCAGCTGCTCGCCGAACTCGAGCTGCTGGACACTCGCGACGACGCCAAGAGCTGAGGCTCCCGCGTCACAGAGGCATTCCGGGAGCGCGCCCACAGCGCATGAAGTTCCCGGCCAGGCAAAAGATTCGAGGCACGTACAATGAGCGAAATGGCACAGACGCAGGGGCAGGCCGCTGAGGCCAAAGCCGAGGGCTCCCTTCTCGATCAGGTGATGGCGCAGACCCGCCTGGCGCCGTCCGAGGACGGTTACGACATCGCCAAGCAGGGCGTGGCCGCCTTCATTGCCGAGCTGCTGCGCAGCGACGACGCGGCGCCGCAGGTCAACAAGGCGGTGGTGGACCGCATGATCGTCGAGCTCGACCGCAAGATCGGCAGTCAGGTCGACGAGATCCTGCACGACCGCGGCTTCCAGCAGATCGAATCGGCCTGGCGCGGGCTCAAGCTGCTGGTCGACCGCACCGACTTCCGCCAGAACATCAAGCTCGACCTGCTGCATGCCACCAAGGAAGAGCTGCTGGAGGACTTCGAGTTCGCGCCGGAGCTCAGCCAGAGCGGGCTCTACCAGCACGTCTACGCGACCGAGTACGGTCAGTTCGGCGGCGAGCCGGTGGGTGCCATCATCGGCAACTACGACTTCTCGCCCTCGACCCCCGACATCAAGCTGCTGCAGTTCACCGCCGCAGTGGGCGCCATGGCTCACGCGCCGTTTCTCTCCTCGGTGGCGCCGAGCTTCTTCGGCATCGACAGCTTCCAGGAGCTGCCTAACATCAAGGACTTCAAGGCGATCTTCGAAGGGCCCAAGTACGCCCGCTGGCGCAGCCTGCGCGAGTCCGAGGACGCCCGCTACCTGGGCCTGACCGCGCCGCGCTTCCTGCTGCGCATGCCCTACGACCCGGTGGAGAACCCGGTCAAGACTTTCCACTACCGCGAGACGGTCAGCGAGAGCCACGAAGATTACCTTTGGGGCAATACAGCCTACCTGCTCGCCGAGCGCCTCACCGACAGCTTCGCCAAGTACCGCTGGTGCCCCAACATCATTGGCCCGCAGAGCGGCGGCGCAGTGGAGAACCTGCCGGTGCACACCTACGAGGCGCTGGGCCAGTTGCAGGCCAAGATCCCCACCGAGGTGCTGGTCACCGACCGCCGTGAGTTCGAGATGGCCGAAGAGGGCTTCATCTCGCTGACCATGCGCAAGGGCAGCGACAACGCCGCCTTCTTCTCGGCCAACTCGGTGCAGAAGCCCAAGGTCTTCCCCAACACCCCCGAGGGCAAGGCCGCCGAGACCAACTACAAGCTCGGCACCCAGCTGCCCTACATGTTCATCATCAACCGCCTGGCTCACTACATCAAAGTGCTGCAGCGCGAGCAGATCGGCTCCTGGAAGGAGCGTCAGGATCTCGAGCGCGAGCTCAACGTGTGGATTCGCCAGTACGTTGCCGACCAGGAAAATCCCCCGGCCGAGGTGCGCAGCCGTCGTCCGCTGCGGGCCGCCTCGATCCAGGTCTCCGACGTCGAAGGCGATCCGGGCTGGTACCAGGTTTCCATGTCCGTGCGTCCGCACTTCAAGTACATGGGCGCCAACTTCGAGCTGTCGCTGGTGGGTCGTCTGGACAAGGAGTAAGGGGAGGGCGCGGCCATGACGATTCACCGTGGTGGCGTGCTCGGCAACCGGCTGTTCGAGCGGTTGGCGGCTCCCGAGCGACCGGAAGCCGGCGGCGCCGAGGCGAGCCTTGCCGAGATCGTCGAGTCCATCAAGCGCCATCTGGTCGATCTGCTCAACAGCCACCCGGGGCACAGCGAATGTGCCCCGGAGCTGGGGCTTCTCGACTTCAACGACGCGACCATCGGCGTGCTCGATCTGGAACGCAACATCCAGCGTGCCATTCGCCAGTGCATCGAGCGGTTCGAGCCGCGTGTGCGGCAGGTGGAAGTGGAGTCGCTGCCGCGTGGCAGCGACCCCTTGCAGCTGCGCTTCCAGGTGCACGCCACGGTGGATCTCGGGCGCGACCAGGGCCAGGCCACCATCGATCTGCTGCTCAACGACAAACGCTACCAGTGCCTGAACTGAGTACCCAAGCCGATTAGCCCCAGCCAGGAAGCGAGGCGTGCATGCTCAATCGTTATTACCGGGACGAGCTCGACTACCTGAAGCTGCAGGGGCGGGAGTTCGCCGAGGCCAACCCCGGCCTCAGCCGCTTCCTCTCCGAGCGCAGCACGGACCCGGACGTCGAGCGCCTGCTGGAAGGCTTCGCCTTTCTCACCGGACGCATGCGCGAGAAGGTCGAGGACGAGTTCCCCGAGCTGACCCACTCGCTGATCTCCATGCTGTGGCCCAACTATCTGCGCCCGGTGCCGAGCATGACGATCATGCAGTTCACGCCCAACAAGGGTGCCTTGAGCGGACGCCAGGAGGTGGCCGCCGGCACCACGCTGGCGGCGCGCCCCATCGACGGCACCGCCTGTCGCTTCCGTATCTGCCACGACGTGGCGCTCTATCCGCTGATGCATGCCGGCGTGGAGGCGCGCCACTCCCGTGAGTCCTCCATCGTCGAACTGGCTCTCGACGTGGACGGCGACCAGTCGCTGGATGCGCTGGGCATCGACAACCTGCGCCTGCATCTGGGCGGCGGCGGCTATACCGCACGCACGCTCTATCTGTGGCTGGGCCACTATCTGTCGCGCCTGGAGTTGGAGATCGATGGCGCCGTGGTTCCACTGCCTCGCGACATGCTCTCTCCGGTGGGCTTCGAGCGCGAGCACGCGCTGCTGCCCTATCCGCGCAACGTGCACCAGGGCTATCGCATCCTGCAGGAGTACCTGTGCTTTCCCGAGGCCTTCCACTTCGTCGATCTGGTGGGGCTGGGTCGGCTGCTGCCGGCGCGCCAGGCCTCGCGTATCGTGCTGCGCTTCGTCTTCTCACGCACGCTGCCGGCGGACGCCAAGGTGCGCGACGAGCATCTGGCGCTGTTCTGCGCCCCGGCCATCAACCTGTTCAGTCACGACGCCGACCCCATCGACCTCAACGGCGAGCGCAGCGAGTACCGCATTCGCCCCAGCAGCCGCGCGGCGGAGCACTACGAGGTGTTCAGCGTCGACGCGGTACAGGGTTGGCTGGAGGGCGATAGCGGCAAGATGCGCGGCGAGCCGCGTCAGTACGTGCCGTTCGAGAGCTTCCAGCATCAGATCGAACGTGACCGCGGCCGCGAGGCGCGCTATTTCCGCGTGCGGGTACGCGACAGCCTGCGCGGCGACGGCTTCGACCACGACATCGCCTTCGTGCGCGGCGACGAGCAGGCCTGCGTCGGCATGCGCGAGACCATCTCGCTGCGCCTGACCTGCAGCAACCGTACCCTGCCCGAGCGCCTGGCGGTGGGCGACATCATCGCTTCCACCGATACCAGTCCGGTGTTCGCCGCCTATCGCAACATCACCCGGCCCACCCCGGCGCTGCGCCCGACCCTGGACGGCAGCCTGCTGTGGACGCTGATCTCCAACCTATCGCTCAACTACCTGTCGCTGCTCGAGCGCGATGCGCTGTGCTCGGTGCTGCGGGCCTACGACTTCCGTGCCCTGGTCGACCGCCAGGCCGAGCGGGTGTCGCAGAAGCGTCTGGCCGGTGTGCTGAACATCGAGACCCGCTCCATCGACCGGCTCAAGCGTGGCCTGCCGGTACGCGGCCTGCGCTCGGTCATGACTTTGGACCAGGAAGCCTTCGGCGACGAGGGCAGCCTCTATCTGTTCGGCAGCGTGCTGGCACGATTCTTCTCGCTCTACGCCAGCATCAACTCGTTCCACGAACTCCACGTCGTCAATCGTCACAACCAGGAACGTTACGCATGGACCTTACAGTCGGGCCAACAACCCCTGATCTAGCGCCGCTGGCCCTGATCGAGGGAGCCCGGCGCTACGATTTCTACCAGCTCGTCGAGCTGCTGCATCGTCATCACGACGACGATCTCGAGCGCGTGGCCGACGTGCATCCCGGTCGCGAGCGGGTGCGCTTCAGCGCCTCGGCGTCGCTTGGCTTCCCCGGCAGCGACGTGGTGGCGCTGGAGCCGCGTCCGAGTGGCGAATACTCGCTGGAAGTCAGCTTCTTCGGCCTGCAGGGGGCCCAGTCGCCGCTGCCCGGCTACTACCTGGAATCGCTGGCCCACGAGGCGGCCCACCACGAGGGGGTCGCCCGCGACTTCCTCGACTTCTTCAACCACCGTCTGCTGACCCTGGTGCATCGCAGCTGGCGCAAGTACCGCCACTACGTGCGCTACCAGGACGGTGCCAGCGACGGCTTCTCCGCCGCGGTGTTCGCCCTGGTGGGGCTGGCCGACGAGGAGCTGCGCGGCGAGACGCCGATCAACTGGGGCAAGATGCTGGCCTATGCCGGCCTGCTGGCGGGGCGCTCGCGCTCGCCCGAGGTGGTCGAGAGCGTGGTCGGTCACTGCTTCGACCTCGACGACGTGAGCGTCGAGCAGTGGGTGCACCGCTGGGTCGAGATTCCCGAGGACCAGCGCAGCCGTACCGGCCTCGGCGCCATGACTCTGGGCGAGGACATGGTGGCCGGCGAGCGGGTCGCCGACGTGGGCGGCAAGTTCGCCCTGTGCCTGCAGGGGCTCAGCCTGGCCCGCTTCCGCGACTTCCTGCCCGACGGCCGCGAGCATGCGCCGCTCAAGACCCTGGTCAGCTTCGTACTGCGCGAGCCGCTGGCCTACGACCTCGAACTGGAACTGCTGGAGAGCGCGGTGCAGTCCATGCGTCTTGGCGACCATGGCTGCTGTCAGCTCGGCTGGACCACTTTCGTCAATCCCCAAGCCGGTGCCGCCGCGGGGCGGCGCCGGGTGCGCATTCAGATGACAGGGTAACGCGATGACGTATCTTTCCCGGCCCCAGGTCGCCGCCAGCGCCGTCACCTTGGTGGTGCTCAACAGCGAACGGCTGGAGGGGCGCTCCACCAGCAGCCATGTATTTCCGGCCTCGGGGGGAACCCTGGGCAGCGCCGAGAGCGACGACTGGCTGCTGCAGGACCATGCCGGGCGAATCCGCCCCGCCCATGCCGAGATCCGCAGGGCCGACGGCCAGTTCTGCCTGATCGACCGCAGCGGTCACACCTTCATCAATCAGGCCACGCTGCCGCTGGGCCGCGAGCGCCGGGTCGCCCTGCGCGATGGCGACGAGCTGGGGATCGGCGAGTACCGGGTGCGCGTGCATCTGGGTGACCGCCAAGCCGGCTTGCCTGGCGCCCAGCCGCTTGCCGCGCTGGTCGACGACGAGCAGGAGGTGCTGGCGGAGCAGGGCGTGGTGCCGTACCGGGCCGCGCACTCGGCCGCCTTTCCGCCGCCGCGCCGCGACGACCCGCTGGAGGCCCTGGGCGAGGCCACGCCGGGTGCCAGCCAGCGCGATCCGCTCACGGCCCTGGCCCACGAGCATGACGCGGCGCAAGGCGATGACGATGCGCTGCTCGGCGTCCTGGCCGAGCAGCGGCATGGCGACACGGGGCAGCACGGCTCTCTGGAGTGGCGCGCAGCGGCGCCGACCAATCGACGATACGAGGAAGATACCAAGATGAACCGGGAAATGGACGAAGGCCTGCTGGACGATCTGGAACGCTCGGTGGGTGAGCAGCTCGAGGAGCGCTGGCAGGACAGCGTGCCGGCCGGCGCCGGCTCCACCGGCAGTGATCCGTTGCTGCGCGCACTCGGCGCCGAGCTGCGCTTTGCCGACAGCGAAGAGCAGCTCAACTTCCTGGCCGAGGCCGGCCAGACCCTGCGCGCCGCCATCGAAGGTCTGCAGGCGCTGCACCGCGCCCAGGACGACAGCCGCTATCCGCTGCGCGACCGTCGCCTGCAGCCGATCGAGGACAACCCTCTGCGCCTCGGCCAACCCTACCGCGAGACGGTAGAGACGATGTTCTCCGCCCGTCGCAGCCCGGTGCACCTCTCGGCACCGGCGGCCGTCACCGAGTGCCTGACCCATCAGGGGCAGCACCAGGCGGCGGTGGAGGAGGCCATCGGCGAGGCGCTGCAGGCGATCCTCGATGCCTTCGCTCCTGACGCCCTGCTCAAGCGCTTCCACGCCTATCGCGGTGCCGGCAACCGTCTCGACGACGAGGGCAGCTGGGCGTGGGAGATGTATCGCCATTACTACCAGGAGCTCAACTCCGGCCGTCAGCAGGGCTTCGCCAAGCTGTTCTGGGAGGTGTTCGAGCAGGCCTACGACCAATCGGTGCGACGTCAGCAGCGCGAAGCCAAGTGAACACAACAAGACGGGACGCAGGAAACATGAGTACAAGACTTTTGCGCGCAAGCAAGGCCTCGGGGCGCTCCTTGACATGGCTGACGGTGCTGCTGCTGGCGCTGGTTCTCAGCGGCTGTACCACCATCGGCAAGACCTGGCAGGTGATCCGCGATCCCTCGATCCCGGTGGGCCATCCCGAAGACCGCCTGACCCGGGTCGATCTGGCCATGCTCGCCGAGCCCGACGTCAATCCCAACTTCGATGGCGAGGGTACGCCGCTGCGTTTCCAGATCCTGCAGCTCAAGGACGACTCCATGCTGATGGCAGCCGACCACCAGCAGCTGCTCAACGATCTGGAAGGCGCCCTGGGCACCAACTATCTCTCGCATGATGACTTCACCCTGCTACCGGGGCAGTGGAAGTTCTACGAGCCGTTCGACATCGACGAAGAGACCCGCTACATCGGGCTGATCGCCTTCTACAACAACCCCGACCAGACCGAATGGAAGAAGGTGGTGCGGGTCGCCTCGCGCAGTGAGGACTACCACCTGCTGGTGCACCTGCGCGCCGACGAGGCCGAGTTGAGGAAGGAAGACTGATGGCCAGCCGCAACCGAGTGGTATGGAGCGAAGGGCTGTTCATCAAGCCGCAGCACTTCCAGCAGCAGCAGCGCAGCCTCGAGGGCCTGCTCGAGACGCGCCTGCGCGGCATCAGCCACGCTCTGTACGGCTTCCAGACCCTGGAGCTCAACGCCGAGTACCTGAGCTTCGGGCGCATCGCCATCAGCCGTGCCAGTGGTGTGATGCCCGACGGTACGGCCTTCCTGCTGCCCGAAGACGACATCGAGCCGCAGCCGCTGGAGATCGACGACGCCGGTATCGCCAACCAGCTCGTCTACCTCTGCCTGCCGCTGGCCACCGATGCGGTGGGCGAGGTGCGCTGGCCCGACGACGACCTGCCGACCCGCTATCGCCTGGCTCAGCGCAGCGTACGCGACCTGCACTCCCGCGATGGCGATACCGCCATTCTCGATGTCGCCCGGGTCGCGCCCAGGCTGCTGCTCGAGCGCGACGACCGCAGCGCCTACACCTGCCTGGCGGTGGCGCGCATCCACGAGCGGCGCCCCGACGGCAGCCTGGTGCTCGACGAGCAGTTCATCCCTACGCTGCTCAACGTGCAGGCGGCGCCGGTGCTGCAGCGCTTCGTCGGCGAGATGGCCGGGCTGATGCGTGAGCGCGCGCGCAATATCGCCCATCGCCTCGCCTCGCCGCACCAGGCCGGCGTGGCCGACGTCTCCGACTTCATGCTGTTGCAGTTGCTCAACCGCGCCCAGCCGCGCTTCCAGCATCTGGCGCGCCTGGGTCATCTGCACCCGGAGCGGCTGTTCGCCACCATGCTGGAAACCGCCAGCGAACTGGTGACCTTTACCGACGAGTCGCGGCTGCCGCCGGAGTATCCGGCCTACGACCACGACCACCCCGAGCGGGCCTTCCGCATGCTGATGCAGAGCCTGCGTCAGGCGCTCTCCACCGTGCTCGAGCCGCGCGCACTGGCGATCCAGCTGCAGTCGCGCCGCTATGGCCTGCTGGTGGCACCGCTGGCCGATCCGGCCCTGCTCGAAAGCGCCGATTTCATCCTCGCGGTGCGTGCCGATATGCCCCACGAGCGGCTGCGCAAGCTGTTCCTGCAGCAGACCAAGGTGGCCAGCGTGGAGCGCATCCGCGACCTCATCAGCCTGCAGCTGCCCGGTGTGCCGCTGGAGCCGCTGCCGGTGGCCCCGCGCGAACTGCCCTACCACGCCGGCTACAGCTACTTCCGCCTCGACCGGCAGAGCCAGGCCTGGAGCATGCTCGACGGTGCCAGCGGTTTCGCCTTCCACGTGGCGGGCGAATTCCCCGGGCTCGAAATGCAGTTCTGGGCGATCAGGAGCTAAGCCATGCAAGAACTTGCCACCACGCGATACGAACCCGAGGCTGGCGCCGTGGCGCGCTATGCCCCCACCCGCCACGAGGACCGCATCGACGAGCGCGGGCTGGAGCGGCTGATCCACAGCCATGCCGAACAGCTCGACGCCGACGAGGAGTACTGGTTCCGCCTGCGCGGCTACAACCTCAACCCGCTGGCCGACGCCGCCAGTTCGCTGCTGGGCATGGTGCTGCGGGTGCGCCAGCTCGACGGCATGGGCGATCTCGACCGGCTCTACCGCCAGGTGGTCGACGAGATCGCGGCCATTGAGGTGGAGCTCACCGAGCAGGGCTACGACCGGCCCACGCTGCTGGCCTTCCGCTACGTGCTCTGCTCGTTCATCGACGAGGCGGTGATGGGCACGCCCTGGGGGCACCAGAGCAGCTGGGCCGAGCACTCGCTGCTGACGCGTTTCCACAACGAGACCTGGGGCGGCGAGAAGGTCTTCTCGATCCTCGCCCGGCTGCAGCAGGAGCCGCAGCGCTACCGCGACATGCTGGAGTTCATCTACCTCTGCCTGTGTCTCGGCTTCGAGGGACGCTACAAGGTCATGGACCACGGCCGCGAGGAGTACGAGCACATCGTGCGCACCCTCGGCGACCAGTTGGCGGCCCTCAGCGACACTCCCGAGGACAGCCTGACCCGGCCGCTCGACAACGTCATGCCGGGGCGGCGCCACCGCGGTCGCGGCATGCCGGTGTGGGGCGTGTTCGCGCTGTTCGCCGTCGCCATGGTCGGCGCCTACCTGGGCTTCGTCTGGACGCTCGATCAGCAAGCGGCCCAGGTCGGTACCCTTCTCGATCAGATTTACCGTTAGGAGATCCCATGCTCAGGGTAGAGCTTCCCGCGCTCATCGGCCGTCTCAACGCCGTTTCCCGTCAAGGCCTGGAGCAGGCCGCGGTGCTGTGCGCCGAGCAGCAGGCCCCCGAGGTCACCGCCGGCCATCTGCTGCTGGCGCTGATCGATCAGCCGCTGTGCGACCTGCGCTGCCTGCTCGAAGGGCAGGGCGTCGACCTTCATGAGCTGCGCGCACGGCTGGCCGAGGAGACCCGCCCGCCGCGGGATCTGGCCGTCACCACGCCGAGCTTCTCGCCGCTGCTGGTCGAGCTGCTGCAGGACGCCTGGCTGCTGGCCACGACCGAATTCAGCTATGACAGCCTGCGCAGCGGCCTGATCTTCACCGCCCTGCTGCACAACACCGGGCGCTATGTGGGACCGCGCAGCGCCGCGCTGCTGGCCGAGATCAATCGTGAGGGACTGCGTCGCGGCTTCGAGCGGCTGGCCGCCGACTCCGCCGAAGCACCTCGCGCCGAGTCCGGCGACGCCGGGAGGCGTCCGGCCCAGGCCGCTCAGGGCGACAGCGCCCTGGCACGCTTCGCTACCTCGCTCACCGAGCAGGCCCGGCGCGGCGAGCTCGACCCGGTGCTGTGCCGCGATCCGGAAATCGACCAGATGCTCGACATCCTCGGCCGCCGGCGCAAGAACAACCCCATCGTCATCGGCGATGCCGGGGTGGGCAAGAGCGCCGTGGTGGAGGGCCTCGCCGCGCGTATCGTCGAGGGTCGCGTGCCCTCGGCGCTGGCCGACGTCGAGCTGATGAGCCTCGATCTCGGTGCGCTGCAGGCCGGCGCCGCGGTCAAGGGCGAGTTCGAGAAGCGCCTCAAGGCGGTGATCGAGGAGGTCAAGTCCTCGCCGCGGCCGATCCTGCTGTTCATCGACGAGGCCCACACCCTGATCGGCGCCGGCAATCAGGAGGGCGGTGGCGACGCCGCCAACCTGCTCAAGCCGGCCCTGGCCCGCGGCGAACTGCGCACCATCGCCGCCACCACCTGGCGCGAGTACAAGAAGTACTTCGAGAAGGACCCGGCGCTCTCCCGGCGCTTCCAGCCGGTGGCACTGGCCGAGCCCAGCGTCGACCAGGCGCTGATGATCCTGCGCGGCCTGCGTGACACCTACGAGAACGCCCACGGCGTGCTGGTGGGCGACAGCGGCCTGCGTGCCGCTGCCGAGCTCTCGGCGCGCTACCTGGCCGGCCGTCAGCTGCCCGACAAGGCCATCGACGTCCTCGACACCGCCTGCGCGCGGCTCTCCCAGGCGCTGGACACTCCGCCGCGCCGGCTCAGCCACCTCAAGAGCGAGCACATTTCCGCCCAGCGCGAGCGCGAGCAGCTCGACCGCGAACGTCTGCTGGGGCGCAGCCCCGACCCGGCCCGCGAGGCCGAACTCGACGCCCGCCTGGCACGCCTGGAGGAAGAGGTCGAGCGGCTCGAAGCGGCCTGGATCGACCAGCGCGAGTGCGTCGACGCCATCATCGCGCTGCATCGTCAGCTGCTCGAAGCGGGCAAAGACGATGCCGAGGTCGAGCCTGCGGCTGCCGAGACCGAGGTGGCCAGCGAAGGCGTGACGGCAGCGGATGCCGCCGCTGCGAGCCCTGCAGATGGTCTTGCAAAAGGTCTTGAAGCAGGACTTGGAGAAGGCCTTGAAGCAGGTGTCGCCGAGAGCCCTGAAGAGAGCGTCAGCGAGGCTGTCGATGAGGTCGCCGTCGCAGCAGCAGAAGATCCGCACGAAGCCCTGGCTCGCCACGAGGCGCGCCTGGCCGAGCTGCAGCAGGAGTTCGCCCTGGTCAATGCCAGCGTCGAGGAGGCGCAGATCGCCCAGGTCATCGGCGACTGGACCGGGGTGCCGGTGGAGCGCATGACCAGCGACGAGCTGACCCGTCTCACCGAGCTGCCCGAGCATCTCGGCCGGCTGGTGCAGGGTCAGGACGTGGCCATCGAGCGCGTGCATCGCCACCTGCTCACCGCTCGCGCCGACCTGCGCCGTCCCGGCCGCCCGCTGGGTGCCTTCCTGCTGGTCGGCCCCAGCGGCGTGGGCAAGACCGAGACCGTGGTGCAGATCGCCGAGCGTCTCTACGGCGGCCGCCAGTTCCTCACCACCATCAATATGTCCGAGTACCAGGAGAAGCACACCGTGTCGCGGCTGATCGGCTCGCCGCCGGGCTACGTGGGCTTCGGCGAGGGCGGTCTGCTGACCGAGGCGATCCGTCAGCGGCCCTACTCGGTGGTGCTGCTCGATGAGGTCGAGAAGGCCCACCCGGACGTGCTCAACCTGTTCTACCAGGCCTTCGACAAGGGTGAGCTGGCCGATGGGGAAGGGCGCCTGATCGACTGCAAGAACGTGGTGTTCTTCCTCACCTCGAACCTCGGCTACGAGGCCATCGTCGCCCACGCCGACGAGCCCGCGGCGCTGGACGATGCGCTCTACCCGGTGCTAGCGGGCTTCTTCAAGCCGGCGCTGCTGGCGCGCATGGAGGTGGTGCCCTACTTCCCGCTGGGCGCCGACACCCTGCGCGACATCGTGGCGGCCAAGCTCGACACCCTGGCCGAGCGTATCCGCTCGCGCCATCGCCAGGCCGAAGTGGTGCTCGACGAGGCCCTGCGCGACGCCATCTGTGCTCGCGCCACCCGCAGCGAGAACGGCGCGCGCATGCTCGAGTCGGTGATCGACGGCGAGCTGCTGCCGCCGGTGTCGCGGGCGCTGCTCGACCGCCTGGCGCGGCGCGAGCCGGTGACCCGGGTGGCCCTGGGCGTCGACGAGGCGGGCGCCTTCACTGCGGAGGTGGTGTAGGCGATGACGGCGAAGGCGATCGACATGCGCTGGTGCGAAGGCGACCTGCCGACGGGGCCCGGCCTCGACGGCATGGCGCGCGCGCTGGCGCTGGTCGAAAGCGCCTCGCCTGCCGAACTGCGCGCCTGCGCTGGCGGCATTCTCCAGGCCAGCCACCAGTTGGCCTGGGTCAGCTGTCTCTACCTCGACGGCAGCGGACGCTGGCTGGGTGGCGACGGTCTGGGTGGCGACGGTAGTGACGTGCGCTTCGACTGCGACGACTTCCGTCACCCCTATGCCCATGCCATTCGTCAGGGCAAGCCGCTGCGCCTTGGCCTGCTGGAGGCGCGTTCGCGGCTCGACCACGCTGACTTCCAGGCCCAGGTGGCAGCGCTTTCCGGTGGGCTGCAGCTGGTGGTGCGTCCGCTGCGGGCGCTGGACGGCAAGCGCGAGTGGCTCGGTGCCCTGGCCATGGCCGGGGAAGCGGCCACCCTCGCCCGGCTCGAGGCGGACGGCGAGTTCGCTGCCTTCGAGGCGCTGCTGTGCCGACTGTGGGCGGGGCTGACCCGCCACCAGGGCGAGCGTCAGCGTGAGGCGAGCCTGCGTCAGTCGCTGGCCCAGCTTAGCGACGGCGCCCGGCGCCAGGCCCTGGCCGAGCGGCTGGCCGCGGATCTGCTGGGTGGCTCGCCGGCCATGCAGGCGCTGCGCAGCCAGGTGGTACGGGCGGCGGAGACCAACCTGGCGGTGCTGCTGCAGGGCGAGACCGGCACCGGCAAGGATCGCGTGGCCCGCGCCATCCATCGGCTCTCGGGACGGCGCGAAGGCGCCTTCATGGCGATCAACTGCGCGGCGATTCCCGAATCGCTGCTGGAGTCGGAGCTGTTCGGTCACGCCAAGGGCGCCTTCTCCGGGGCCGACCGGGCCCGCGAAGGGCTGATCAGCCAGGCCGACGGCGGCACCCTGTTCCTCGACGAGATCGGCGACATGCCGCTGCCGCTGCAGGCCAAGCTGCTGCGGGTGCTGGAGAACGGCCGCTACCGGCCGCTGGGCTCGAGCGAGGAGCGGCGCGCCGATCTGCGCCTGGTGGCGGCCACCCACCAGCCGTTGCGCGAACGGATTCGCGACCAGCGCTTCCGCGCCGACCTCTACTACCGGCTGGGGCAGTTTCCGCTGACCCTGCCGCCGCTGCGCGAACGCAGCGAGGACATCGCCGAGCTGGCCGAAGCCTTCGTCGCCGATTTCTGCACCCGCGAGGGACGCGGCGAGATGGGCATCACCCCGGCCGCGCTGCGCCAGCTGCGCGAGCGCGACTACCCGGGCAACGTGCGTGAGCTGAAGAACCTGATCGACTACGCCTGCGCCATGACCCGCCCCGGCGAGGATGTCGCCCCCGAGGCGCTGCCGGCCCAGGCCGATGCCGAGGCGCAGGGCGTTGACGATGGCAGCGCCTCGACAGCGCCCGCCAAGGCGAACGCCGAAAGCGTGAAGGACCTGCGTCGCGCCCTGCGCGACTACGAGGCGGAGCTGATTCGCCAGCGGTTGCTGCTGTTCGATGGCAACCGCGCCCTGGCGGCCGAGAGCCTCGGCCTGCCCAAGCGCACCCTGGCACACAAGTGCCGACTGCTGGAACTGGATGCCAAATGAGTTCGACCCCTGTTTTCCGCCGCGCGCCGTGGCTGGCGCTGGCCGTGAGCCTGATCGTTGCCGCCGACGCCTGGGGCGACACCGCCGAGGCCGTGGTGGCCCAGGCCCGCGAGTGCGCGGCCGAGTCCTCGCGCCTGGAGCGGCTGGGCTGTTATGACGCCCTGTTCCTGACCTTCGACGAAGAGACGATGAGCGAAGACCTTCGCCCCGCCCTGTGGCATGCGATCAACGCCCAGGAGGCCGAGCGCGAAGGCGACGAGATGGGCCTGCTGGTGCGCGAGGAGGGCGAGGACGTGCGCATCAGCGCGCCGGCGCTGGGCAGCGTGCCGCCGCGGCCGCAGCTGGTGATCGCCTGCGAGAAAACCATCACCCGCTTCCAGCTCCACCTGCCGCAGGCGTTGGACGCTCCCCGGGTGCAGGTGCGCCTGCGAGCCGGCGGACGCGAGCTGGAGCAGGTATGGCAGGCCCGCGACGGCGGCTACGTGGTCAGTGGCGGCCGGGGGCTGCCGGCCATCGCCACGCTGCAGCAGCTGCTGGACGCCGACGAACTGGTACTGGGCAGCGACCAGGCCACCCTCGACGGCCTGCGCTTCGAGGCCGCCGGGCTGCGCCAGGCGATTCAGCCGCTGCGCGACGCCTGTCGCTGGTGAGGTAGAGATGCGAATCGTCAACGAGACACAGCTGGAAGGCCTGCTGGCCGCGCTCCCTCCGGAGGGCGTGGGCAGGCCCGTGGTCGACAGCGCCGACTATGCCTGGCTCGACGAGGAGATGATGAAGATCGGCTCGCTGCAGCACGGCGGTGTCGATTGGGAGGGCGCCGAGACCCGCGCCGTGCGCCTGCTGAGCGAAACCGGCAAGGACCTCAAGGTGCTGGGCCACCTGCTGCACTGCCTGCAGCGCGGCGGCGACGGCGTGCGCTTCGCCCTCTCGCTGCGGCTGTTCGCCGGCAGTCTCGCAGGCTGGTGGAACCAAGCCTACCCCTACGCCGGCGTGCAGGGCGAACGGCTGCGGCCACGGCTGTTCCTTCAGTTCGCCCAGCGCGCGCTGACGCTGGCGGAGACCCTCGACTTCGACAACGCCGCCGACGAGCACCAGGCCTGCGAGGGCGCCCTGGAGGCGCTGCTGGCGGCGGCCCGGGGGCTCGAACTGCCCGATGAGCCGCTGGTGGACCTGCAGCGCCTGCTGCGTCAGGCCCGCCCCAGCCAGGCTGCGGCGCCCGCCGCCGCGCCGTCACGGGAGGAAGTCACACCCGGTGCCGTTGCGGGCGGCGCCTCTGCACCCACGGCCAAGCTGCCCGAGATGCGCCTGGAAGCGGGCAACGAGCGCGGCAACCGCCAGGCGCTGCTGAAGATGGCCGACTTCCTCAACGAGCAGAGCCCGAGCGACCCGCTCGGCTATCGGCTGCGGCGTCACGCCATCTGGCATGCCATCCAGGCGCTGCCGGCCACCCGCGACGGCGTCCGCTCCGAGCTGGCGCCGCCCGCCGCCGACCGGGTGGCGGAGTATCGCGAGGCGCTCTCCCGCGGCGCCGACGCCGAGCTGTGGAAGCGCATCGAGAACAGCCTGGCGGTGAGTCCCTACTGGCTGGAGGGGCACCGTCTCAGCGCGAGTGCCGCCGAGCGGCTCGGCCATCCGCGCTGCGCCGCGGCCATTCGCGACGAGGCGGGTCGCTTCGTCGAGCGTCTGCCCGGCATCGAGGCGCTGACCTTCAACGACGGCAGCGCCTTCGTCGACGCGGAGACCCGCCAGTGGCTGGAGGCCGCCGCGGGGGGTAGCGGCGGGGGCGGACAGCAAGGCGGTGGCGATCCGTGGCAGGAGGGGCTCGCCGAGGCGCGCGAAAAGCTCGATGCAGAGGGTCTCGAAGCGGCACTGACGGGGCTCGACCGCGGCCTGGCCGAGGCCCGCTCGCCGCGCGAGGTCGCCTACTGGCGGCTGGCCAGCGCCGACCTGCTGCGCGATGCCGGGCTGGCGGCGCTGGCCGGCCAGCACTATCGCGCGGTGTACGCCTCGCTGGCGAGCCTGGGTTTGGAACAGTGGGAACCGGCGCTGCTCGAGCGACTCGAGCGGGCGGTGGGGAAGGGCGCATGAACTGGCACATGAACACGATTCGAACACGAGCTGATCGGCACCCCGAGACGACCGACAGCAGCATCACCACCGACAACATCATCATCGACAGGGACGAGGGCTAAGGCTCATGTGGAAAAGTGTGAAGTCCGGTCTGAGTCGCTGGGTACCCGGCGCCTCCAGGGCTGAAAGCAACCTCAACCGGGCCAAGATGCACGGTAACAAGGCCCAGGGTATCGGCAAGCAGGCGAGCAAATTCACCGTCGTGCTCTGGTGGCTGCTGCTGGCCGCGCTGGTCGCCGCCATCTGGTGGCTGGGGCCGATGTGGCAGGTACGCGACAGCTACCCGCTGGCGCCCTGGCTCAACCGTCTGCTGGCCACTCTGGCGCTGGCCACCCTGGTGGCGGTGGTGTGGGGCATCCGCCTCGCCCGCCGGCTGCGCGAGGTGAGCGACGAGCGGCGCCACAACGAGCAATTACAGCTCGACCCGGTGCTGGCCCAGGTGGAGCAGCAGGAAGCGACGCTGAACGCCACCCTGCACGAGCTGCTCGACAACCTCGGCGCCGGGCCCGGAGCGCGCTACAAGCTGCCCTGGTACCTGGTGATGGGCGTGGAGAACGCCGGCAAGACCAGCCTGATCAACCGCTCCGGCCAGAACTTCGCGCTGACCCACGTGATGAAGGCCTCCGGCCAGGGCAAGAAGGGCAACCAATACGGCTTCGACTGGTGGATCGGCGACAAGGCGGTGCTGATCGACCCCGACGGCGAGCTGCTGACCCAGGGCGCGCTGGAAGGGGGCGAGCCCCAGGAGATGCAGAGCCGGCTGTGGGATCACTTCGTCGGCTGGCTGGAGTACAACCGCCCCCAGCGCCCGCTGGACGGCGTGGTGCTGGTACTCGACCTGGCGCGGCTGAGCGATGCCCGGGTGGCGGTGCGCAAGGCCTACGCCTCGCTGTTGCGTGCGCGCATGCGCGAGCTGATGGAGCGCCACGGCGCGCGTCTGCCGGTCTACGTCACCTTCAGCAAGATGGACCTGCTGCACGGCTTCGACGACTTCTTCCGCCACTACTCCCGCGCCGCACGCCGGGCGCCGCTGGGCTTCACCTTCAGCGCCGAGAGCGTCGAGCGTATCGATCAGTGGGCCGACGAGTTCGCCAACGCCTACGATGCCATGCTCGAGCGCCTCAACCGCAGCCTGCCCACGCTGCTGGCCGAGTGCCGCGACCGCGAGGAGCGTGAATCGGTGTTCCGCTTCGTGCGCCAGCTCGCCGGCCTGCGCGACGTGCTGCTCGGCTTCCTGCGCGAGGCGCTCTCCAGCGACCGCTACTCCACCGCCGCCATGGTGCGTGGCACCTACTTCACCTCGGTGTACCAGCAGGGCGTGCCGGAAGATCCCTTCGTCGACGCCGCCGCTCGCCGCTACGGCATGGCCGATACCACTCAGCCGGCCCATCGCGCCGCGCGCAGCGCGCTCTACTTCACCGAGGAGCTGTTCGAGAAGGTGATCTACCCCGAGGCGGGGCTGGCCGGCGACAACGCCCGTGCCGCCCGGCGTCGGCGTCGCCTGCGGCGTACCAGTGCCTTTGCTTGCCTGGTGGGCGGCCTGGCGCTGGTGGGCGGCTGGAGCCACTTCTACCAGAAGAACACCCAGGCGCTGGCGGCGGTGGAGGAGAAGGCCGAGGCCTTCCTCGCCGCCCAGCCCGACGAGCTGCGCAGCGACGACCCCACCGGCTATGCGCTGCTGGAGCCCCTCGACCGGCTGCGCGCCGCCACCCTGGAGTTCGGCGACTATCGTGAGCACCTGCCGTGGCTGGCCGACATGGGCCTCTACCAGGGCCACGCCGTGGGCCGCCAGGTGGAGAGCGCCTATCTGGCGATGCTCAGCTACCACTTCCTGCCCTCGCTGATGATCGGCATCATGGACGACATGAACCGCGCCGAGGCGGGCAGCAACGAGAAGCTGGCCCTGCTGCGCGTGCTGCGCATGATGTCCGACGCCAGCGGGCGTCAGCCCGAGCGGGTCGAAGCCTACATGGCGCGGCGCTGGCAGCGTGCCTTCCCGCAGCGCGGCAGCGTGCAGGAGCGCCTGCTCGACCACCTCGCCTACGCCATGGCGCACACCGACCTCGAAGGCCAGATCGCTTCCGGCGACCGCCACGCCGAGCAGGCCATGGCGGCGCTGCGCGGCAGTCTCCAGGCCGCTCAGGAAGAGCTCTCGCGTCAGCCCATGGACGAGCGGGTCTACGCCACCCTCAAGGCCGAGAGCTCCACCCGCAGCGGCGCGGTGCTCGAACTCCCACAGGGCGTGGGACCGTCGTTCAACGCCGTGTTCATGGCCCGCGACGACGAGCTGGAGCGCCTGCAGGTACCCAGCCTGGTGACCCGCGACGGCTTCGAGGGCTACTTCCTCAAGGAGATCGAACAGGCCACCGAGCTGGCGATGATCGACCTCTGGGTGCTGGGCCAGCGTGACGACATCGCCTTCAGCGCCGCCGACGAGCGCCAGCTGCGCGACGCCCTGCACGAGCGTTACGTCAGCGACTACCACGTGACCTGGCGTCAGGTACTCGACGACCTCTACCTGGTACCGCTGCCCGACATCGACCAGGCCGTGTTCGTGGCCGACACCCTGCTCGGCGCCAGCCGGCCGCTGGATCGCCTGCTCGGCGAAGTGGCGCGCCACACCCGGCTCTACCCCGAGCTGCCGGAAGACGACGAGACTGCCCGCCAGGCGCTGGAGCGCTCGCCGCGCTACCGTCTGGCCGGCGAGATCGAGCGCAACTTCCGCGACCTCAACGCGCTGCTCGACGCCCGCGGCGACAACCCGGCCGACATCGCCGAGATCAAGGTGGCCATCGGCGAGCTGCGCGACTACCTGCGCCAGGTGCAGGGCGCCAGCGACCCGGGCCGGGCGGCCTTCCTCAGTGCCCGCGACCGCCTGGCGCTGCGCGGCGGCGACCCCATCCACAACCTCAAGCGCATTGCCGAGAGCACCCCGGCCCCGGTGGGTCGCATGCTCGACAGCCTGGCCGATCAGAGCTGGCAGCTGATGATGGCCAGCGCCATCCGTCACCTGGAGCACCAGTGGCTCGACGAGGTAGTGGGCCCTTATCAGGAGCGCCTGGCGGGCCGCTACCCGCTGGTGCCCAGCGCCTCGCGTGAGGTGGCACTGGCCGACTTCGAGGCCTTCTTCGCCGGCGGCGGCATCCTCGACCGCTTCTACCAGGAGAACCTGCGTCCCTTCATCGAAGAGGCCCCCGAGTTCCTGGTCGACGCCGAGGGCAGTCCGCTGCTGCGTCAGAGCGTGTTCACCGCCTTCCAGCGCGCCGAGCAGATCCGCCAGGCCTACTTCGGCCGCGACGGCGTGCTCGACGTGGAGTTCGCTCTGGAGCCGGTGAGCCTGAGCGCCGACAAGCGCCGCAGCGTGATCAACATCGACGGGCAGATCATCGACTACGCCCACAGCGCCAGCTCGCGGGTCTCGATGATCTGGCCCAACGCCCTGCGCGGCGGCAACGAGAGCCGCATCACCCTGGTGCCGAGCCAGGTCAACCGCTCGCCGCGCAGCCTCAGCCGCGACGGCGCCTGGGCCTGGTTCCGTCTGCTCGACGAGGCGGAGATCACCAGCGCCGGCGAGCGCGACCTGGAGCTGCGTTTCCAGGTCGACGGTGGCACGGCGCGCTATCGCCTCTACGCCACCGGCTCGCGCAATCCCTTCACCCGTCCGCTGGTCGCCGGCTTCCAGCTGCCCACCGCGCTGTACGCCGAAGGAGGCTTCGATGTTGGCAGCCTTTAAGCGCCTGTTCGGCGGCGAACGCCGCAAGGAGGCGGCGCCTGCCAGCACGGAGGAGGCGGTGAAAGGGCTGGAGGAGGCCTCGATGGAAGACATCGACGCCTTCCTCGAAGCGGCCCGACGCGCCGATACCAAAGGGCACTCGCCCTGGGTACTGCGCGACGAAGCCCGCCTGGCCACCCTGCGCCGGGCGCTGGAGTTCACCGTGCAGCACGGCCAGTGGCTGCAGCGCGACGGCGGCAACATCGCCCGCTGGCAGGGCCGGCTGCTCAAGCTGCGTCACGGCGAAGGGCCCACCCTCGGCATGCTGCTGGCGTGCCGACCGGATGACGAAGCGGCCTGGCAGCTGCGCTTCTTCTTCGTCGAGCCCGAGTGGCAGGGCAGCGGACACGGGGCCCGCCTGCTGCGGGCGGCGCGCCTCAGCCTGAACGGCGTACCGCTCAACGCCCGGCTGCCACTGGCCTGCCAGTCAGCGATACGCAGCCTGGAGCAGGCCGGCTTTGCACGCATGCACGTCAATGCCTTCGAGGTGGCCAGCTTCGAAGCGCCCGCCGAGTGGGACTAGGCGAATAGCGACAGGAGAACGACAGATGGGACGCAAACTGGTACTCGTGGGTGACATCGGCACCGATCACGATGGCTTTCCGCCGACGCCGGTCACCGCCGGCAGCCCGACCGTGATCATCGACGGCAAACCGGCAGCGCGCCTGGGCGACCCCCTGGCCCCGCACGACAAGCCCAAGCACCCCTCGCATCCGCGCTCCATTGCCGAGGGCTCGGGCACCATCCTGATCGATGGCAAGCCGGCAGCACTCACCGGCCACGCCGTCGATTGCGGCGGCGTGGTGATCGGTTCCGCCAGCGGGGAGGGCAGCTGACATGGCCGACCGCACCGGACTCCAGTTCACCCTCGATCTCGCCGGGGTCGACAGCGCCGAACTGGCGGTGATCGACTTCACCCTGGAAGAGGCACTCTCGCAGCCCTTCCACCTCGAGGTGCGTTTCGCCAGCCGCGACGGCAGCCTCTCCGCCACCGAGCTGCTCGACCGCCCGGTGAGCCTGACCATCTGGCAGGACGGCGAGGTGCTGCGCCGGGTCCACGCCGTCGTCAGCGAGTTCGGTCGCGGCGACCGCGGCCATCGCCGCACCCTCTACTCTCTGGTCGCCCGCCCGGCGCTGTGGCGCCTCGATCTGCGCCACAACTCGCGCATCTTCCAGGAGGTCTCGCCGCTCACCGTGCTCAACACCCTGTGCGACGAGCGCGGCCTCACCGACGTCGCCTTCGCCGTCACCCGCGACCTGGCGGAAAGAGAATTCCTCGTGCAGTACCGGGAGACCGATCTCGCCTTCGTCGAGCGTCTGGCCGCCGAAGAGGGCCTGTTCTACTTCCACGAGTTCGAAGATGCGCCGAACGGCGCCCACCGCCTGGTATTCGCCGACGCCCCCCAGACCCTGGCCCACCTGGGCGAGCGTACCTACCACGGCCGCGCCGGCGGCACCCCGCCGAGTCGCCACGTACGCAAGCTCCAGCAGCTCGCCCGGGTCGCCCCGGCCTCGGTCACGCTCAAGGACTACTCGTTCAAGAACCCCGCCTATGCCCAGCTCCACGAGCACGCCGCGGGTGACCTGGAAGAGCACGCCCAAAGGGGCGAATACGAACACTACGACTACCCCGGGCGCTACAAGGCCGACGCCTCCGGCGACGCCTTCACCCGCATCCGCCTCGAACACCTCAGAAGCGGCGCCCTGACCTGCGCCGCCGAGAGCGACCTGCCCGAGCTCGCACCGGGGGTCAAGTTCACCCTCACCGACCACGACCTCAGTGAGCTCAACCGCGACTGGCAAGTGGTCAAGGTCAAGCACACCGGCAGCCAGCCCCAGGCGCTGGAAGAGGATGGTGTCACGCAGAGTGACGCGGCGGGTTTAGGCCTGCGGGGTCGGGCAGGTTCGGAGGGCATGACCAAGTTCGACAACGAACTGATCCTCACCCCCGCCGACCGCGCCTGGCGCCCCACGCCCAACGCCAAGCCCCGCGTCGACGGCCCGCAGATCGCCTTCGTCGTCGGCCCCGAGGGCGAAGAGATCTACTGCGACGAACACGGCCGGGTCAAGGTCCAGTTCCCCTGGGATCGTTATGCCGAGCCGGATGAAACCGCCAGCGCCTGGGTGCGCGTCTCCCAGGGCTGGGCCGGCGGCGGCTACGGTAGCATGGCGATACCCCGGATTGGGCATGAGGTGGTCGTCTCGTTCCTCGAGGGCGACCCGGATCAGCCGTTGATCACCGGGCGTACCTATCACGCCGTCAACAAACCGCCCTACGTGCTGCCCGAGCACAAGACCCGCACCGTCATCCGTACCCAGAGTCACAAAGGCGAAGGTTTCAACGAACTTCGCTTCGAGGACGAAGCGGGCGAAGAGCAGATCTGGCTGCACGCCCAAAAAGACCTGGAGCTGCTGACCAACAACGACCGCACCGAAGAGATCGGCAACGACAGCTTCCTCACCGTGCACCACGACCGCATCGGTGAGATCCATGCCGATGATCACCTGACGGTACACGGCAGCCGCCACACCCAGATCGACGGCGACGACCACCTCATCGTCGACGCCAGCCGTCATGAAAAGTACGGCCGCGCCCAACTGGTCGAAGCCGGCCAGGAGATCCACCACAAGGCGGGCATGAAGGTGGTGATCGAAGCCGGCGCCGAGATCACCCTCAAGGCCGGTGGCAGCTTCATCAAGCTCGACCCCAGCGGCGTCACCATCGTCGGCAGCCAGGTCAAGATCAACTCCGGAGGCAGCCCCGGCTCCGGCAGCGGCCAGGCCGCTCAGGCACCGGCGCTGCCGCGGGAGGCGGAAGCGGCACCTGAGTTCACCCCGATACAGGCTCCTCAGCAAGCGGCGCTGCTGCAACAGAAAGCGCTGTGTCCCGTATGCGAAAAGGATGGTAGCGCGTGACGGATATGGCGAGCTGGCCGCTTTCCCAAGGGCTGACGGGTGGCCCATGGCGTTGGCCCGTCGAGCAGCACGTTTATCTGCTGCTCGATGGCGTGCGTATCCAGGAACTACCGCGTCGGCTTTATGAATGGTCCGAGGGGCAATTGGAGGCCGATCTGCTCTATGCGGGAACCCCTTGGGCGACGGTCAGTAACGTTTCTCCCTGGCTTGTGCGGCTATCTGGTCCTGATGACCCGGTATTGCAGCGTTTCCTCGCGGAGGGACTCGAGCCGGAATGGGGTTATCTCATAATCGGCCAAGCAAGCCTGCTTGAATTGGCCGATCATCTGCGCCGCCTGGTGCAGGTCGTACACCCCAGCGGGGTTCCGATGCTACTGCGCCTGGCTGATCCAGCCGTCATGTCAGCTCTGCTAACCGCTGAAAGCTCACCGGCACATGTCCCTTGGGGGGCTATCGATCAACTGGTCGTGCCCAATGCCGTGACGGAAGAGTGGGGCTATGGTTCGCCCGCTCAAGTGCAAGCCGACCCTATTGCACTGGACAGCGAAGGCTACCGGCTGTCGGAAGTGCAGCTTGCCCGGCTCCAGGCCTGCGATCTGCGTCGAGATACACGCCAACTGCTGAGCTTCGTCGAGCGTCATTGCAACGATTGGTTGCCGGACGCGGCGAAATCGCAGCGATATGCCTGTCTTGAGCGGGTTATCGGCGAAGCCCGCGACATGGGCTTCAACACGCCTCGCGAATGGGCGCTGCTGTGCACCCTGATGGCCCGGCTAGGAACCCTGACGTGGCATGGCCATACCGACACACCCCTTTATCACGAGTTGAGCGATAAACGCCTGGGCGGAATCGAGCGTCTCGAGGCTGCTCTGAGCGCGGCCACAACCTCACAATCCTACGTTACGACATAGGGAGCATGTCACATGTCTGCCTTCGAGCGACCCAATGATGACCGCGACAACGGTGCCCTGGCCGCCTATGAGCTTTCCTGCCGCGATAGCGAGGAGGGCGCGACCTGCCCGCTGATCAGCGGCAAGGTGCAGCTGCTGCCGCTGCGTTATGGCCTGGTCGAGGAGCTGGTACCCGGATGCTCCACGCCCTACACCCTGAGTGCGCGGCCGCTGGGCATTCGCCTGCTGCGTAACGGCTATCTCTATGTGCTCGATGGTGAGACCAACGAACTCGCCGAGTACGAGTTTCGTGAACAGGGTGATGAGATCACCGGTGGCAAGCTCGAATACGAGACGGATCGAACCCTCTACGTTTGCTTCTCTGAAGTGAAGTGGACCGACACCAAGCGTACCCAGGTGCTGGAGAGCGAGGAGGATCGTGATGCCTTCATGCAGGCAGTCGATCTTTCGGGCGCCAACCCCGTCACAGGGGGCGGCGAGCACTTGATCACCACGGCTCAGGCAGAAGAGTGGGTCGCGGAATTCGCCGAAGATGCCGAGTTGGAGCAGCCCGAAGGCGGCCATGAGCAGGAAGGCGAGGCCTACCACTGGGAAAACGACCATTACTACCACAAGTCTCGTCTTGGCAAGCTGCTCAAGCAGCATGAGGTCGAGGACCGTGACGAGTGCTTGTGCCTGGTGGTGCGGGATGACATCGGCGTCATGCGTGACTTGGCGATGTACCAAGACAACGTAGTGGGGTGGCTGAGCGAATGGTCTAAAGAAAAAAATGGTCGAACAGAGCGTGACTATGTATTAGGAAGTTACATAGAGTCGGCAACTGAGCTCACTCAGGAGGCGCTAGATGCGTTGGCTGAGTTGGATAAAGAAACAGAACGCGAAGCGCTATGGAACGATCTCGATGACCTGGACGATGAAGACGCCCGCCAAGCAGTGACTGACTATCTTAACCATGAAGGCTCCCTGCCTGAAGTGGATGAGGCCCATCTTTCCGAGGAAATACAATCTGAGCTGAGAGCATTGGATGAGAAAATTTCAACACTAAGGCCGAGCTTTGGGCATGGTGTTTCTTCCGATTTGGAACGGCTGCGCTTAGAGACTCAGCGCCAAGCCATACTGAATCGAGAAAGCACGCGGCAGATGCTGAATGCTTCAACCAACGCTGAGTTTTTTGACCCTCACCTTGATAACTTGATCGAACTTCGCCAAGAGCAGCGTCGGCGAGTTAATGATATGAAACATGGTGCTAGGCTGGGTCAGAGAGGTATCAATGATTTAGTGCGTCGCCAAGAGATGGATGAATTCTTGGTGCAACAGCGTATAAAGCTTTCGCGCTGGAATGAGCTGCTTGAGCGTATTACCGATGATCGCGTCGAGATGCTATGTCATTCGCGCTTTCAGGTTTCCGCTTGGTATTTTGATTCTTGTGATCAGGAGCAAATCAAAGCTGCTTTTCTAGCTGAGTACGCGGTAACCCGTGATATAGGCCGAAGTGATGCGGCCAATGATCGGATATTCTCTTGGCTTCAAGCCAACCCCCATTTTGACCGGCCAATGTTCTACGCTCTCTCGGTGGCCGACGGCACAGCGTTGATACGAGACTATGCAAGTCTATACGGCGCTGGCTATAAAGTGTTATCTGAAACATCCTCATGGATTGACCGATTGGTTGCTATGGAGGTGGATAAACTACCAGATGTAGCTGCCTTGGAAGAAAAGACTCAGGCTGCTGCCGACAGTGTGCGCACCAACCTGGCACCGGCCGTAGGTGTGGGGTTTGAGCGCGCGATGGCGGGGGTTTCCGAGGCCCTGGATGGCCGTGGACAGTTACCCAGTGTCGAGGCGCTGTTCCGTAGCAGCGAAATGCCCAAGGTACTGGGGCCTCGATTGATCGATGCTGCACGGCGTGGCGAGCTGAATTTCCATTTTGCTAATGTAGAAGAGCTTGCAGCTTTCGAGCGTACATTGAGGCGAGTTTTAGGCCTTCGTGAAAATTTACGCTCACTCAATAACCAAATTCGCCAAACTCAACGGGCTAGTGGGAAGAACTCGCAGCGAGTTTTGCAGCTGAAAAATGAAAGAGCAAATGTTCAGGCTTCCTTGAGCCAATATGAAACCCTGCTGGCTGAATCGATAAGCCCAGTCGAGACACCAGATGAAGATGCAGTTCGAGTAATGTCGGGAGTTGAGGATTCCTCTCTTGGGAAAGCTCGTGCTGGTATTACGGTAGTATTGCCAGCGGCTCAGCAGCGTGAAGTAAGTCGACTAATTCGTAACTTCCGTTTGGGCATCTCGAGCACTGCCAATGTGATTAATGTAACTGGCGATGGCTTGAGCTTGGCTATTTTTGTGGCACAGGCGGTGAACCTGATGCAAGCCATGCGAGCGTTAAACCAACTCCCCTCTCACTCCCCCTCAGGGGTACGTAGGCAAGCCTGGTTGAATGTATTTAACGCTGCCTTCACGACTGGGGCGGCTGGCTTTCTGACTGCTCAGGGAATTGGCCAAACTGTTTTAGAACGACAGGCAAGGGCCTTGGGGGAGGCGTTGGGCAGCGGGTCGGTCAGTGCACAACTGGGAAGGATGCACTTTGGCTTGGGCGGTGCAGGATACTTTATAGGCTTTTTGGCTGCGGGGCTGGGGCTTGCCAATAATAGTGGTAACCTTGTCGAGGCGGTGCGTAGTGGACAGTCGCGGGCTCAACTGGGTGCGTCTACGGCTATGGTAGGGAATCTTGGTATGATGGGCTCCCATGGATATGGCTTTACAACCACGCTCCGCGTCGGCGGTGAAATAAGGCAAGGTGTAACGACCTGGGCCTCCGCCGGGGCGCGACTAGGTAGTCTTTTCTGGCGAGTCAACCTGATAGGCTTGGCTTTTACTGCCCTGGAACTGGCCGGTACTTGGATGTACAACCGCTACAACCTGAGCAAACACGACCAGTGGCTGCTGGACTCTCCTTGGGGCAACGACTATCAAGAACCAGATGATGGCCAGCCGCTGAGACACTATCTGCAGGCCTTAGAGGAAGTGCTGCAACCCACGCATGCCGTGGTCGAAGCGCATTATGGCGAGACCGTAATGCCTGCTTGGTTCGATAGTCTGACCGAAGGCATTCGTAATCCAACCCAGTATAGTATAGCCCTGCATATGCCCAACGTGTCGCCGGCCATGCTTGAGGCCCTAGGGGGTGAGCCACCGCTGCGCTTGGCGCTGAGGGTGTGGAGACTGACGCCGGCCGGTCGACGTGGCCGCTGGACATCGTCCCGCTGGGAAGAAATTACCGAAACCTGGGCAAATAGCATGGTCGGCGCCACCCGCCCACAGCAGCACGCTGGCTTGGTAGTGAGCGGAGAAACGCCCACTGAAGAGCGCGGTAAGGTGCGTTATGTAGTGGGAGTACGTTACTCACGTCTGGATGAAGAGGGAGAACGCCGCAACGATGAGCAGTATATCCTAATCCGTCCACGCCATGGACGAGATACCGGCAGCAGCCATCGCCATATGCCGGAAGCTGGGCTCAATCCCAACTTCACAAATGGCGATTGGTATGAAATCGACGGCCGGGCCATCGTGGTCCTAGCCACCAGTAATGACTGAGCATCTAATGGCGAAAAAGGCACACACCGTAGAGCTTCCAGAACCAACGCCGGGTCAACCCCACCGAGCCGGCGATACCGAACGCGTTGGTACCAGCAAGGTGACCTATCTGGCACCGTTGCCATTGCCCACTGGTATGCCACCAGTGGACTTTAGCCAAGCCATCAGTAGCCTAAACGATACTTGGCTCGATTATGGCGCTGGGCCACCTAGCGTTTTTGGTTACCAGTTGGCCATAGGCATCCCTATATTTGGAGTTTTTTTTAGCCTTGTGCTGATTCCCCTGCTACTGATTTCTGTTATGGACTGGCAAGGGTATCAGATCCTACTGGTTGTGGCGTCTTTCGGCGGGGGGGCTGGTCTCCTAATGTCGTGGTGGACCATGCGAGGCATGCATCGGGAACGCCTGAAGGCTACTCCCATCCGCTTTCATCGCCAGCGCCGCGAGGTATGCTTTATTGTCAAGGAGCAGCGTCTGCAGCATGAGGTCGAGCAGCCGGTCATTGTGCCCTGGGAGTCGCTGATGGCCTGGGCGGTGGAGGGACATGGAGCGACTCAGTACGGTACCACTCGACAATACGGGCTGGGAATTGGTTACGCTCACCCTAAGACAGGAAAGTGGCTCAAGAGCGAGGGTCTGACCCCAGGCATGGCTCTCTCCCTCGGCGAGTGGGAAGTGCTGCGTGCCTATATGGAATACGAGTTGCACAGCCTGGATGAGGTGCAGGATCCCCTTGGCCTGCGGGCTCCGGGCGACCCACCTCATCAGGGCGTTCATACCATCCGCAATGCTCGCCGTAAGCTCCACAACAGCCTGCGTGAACGGCCCTCTTTCTGGCGCTATCTCTACGCGGTGGGATGGTACTTCATCCACGCACTGTCTTTGTGGACTCTGCCGGGATATCTGGCTGAGCGGGAGCACCGAAACATCCAGCGGCAGCGGCCACAGTACAAGTTGCCCGAGGTGGAGGAATGGTCCAAGCCACTACCTAAAGAGCAGTGGGCCAAGCCAAGCGAGGAGCTGATGCGTTTGTCGGAAGAGGTTCGGCGGATTCGCCAGCGCGATCCGCAGCAGTCCATCGAAGAAGTGTTCGCCGAGGCTTATCGTCGCCAGGGAGTCGAAGCCTGACGATGGCCAAACAGCGCAAGGGCTTTTCTGGACCCGACCCCTCCCAGCATCCCCGTTCGGGTGATACACAGGTGATTCCTGGGGGGGAGGATTACCTATCTGGCGCCGTTGCCCTTATCGACGGGCCAGCCGCCTTTGGATATGAACAAGGCCGTAAGCGAGTTCAACGATACTTGGCTGGATTTCGGGGGCGGGTGGCCGAATGTCTTTGGATGGCAGATGATTATCGCTGGGTGGTGTGGGTTTTTGTTGCTATGTGTCTTGGTTTTTCCAGCGCTTATTTTTTTCTTATGCCTGGCATATCGCCCGAAAATTTCATTTTTTATATAAGATATTTTTCTGGCTGGGAACGTTAGGTGGGTTGGTTCCATTGTTGTTAATGTATTTAGGCTACTATATGGGTATCCAGGACTTGAAGCGAAGCATTCCCGTCCGCTTCCATCGCCAGCGTAGAGAAGTCTGCTTTACCCTCTCTGATACGCAGGAAGTCGTCTACGTGCCTTGGGAGTCCTTGATGGCCTGGGTGGTAGAAGCTCGTGGAGCCACTCAGTATGGCGTGCAGCAGCAGTACGGCATGGGGGTTGGGTACGCCCACCCGGAGACGGGCAAGTGGCTGAAGCTTGAGTACATGGCGGCGGGATTGCCCCTGGCGATCAGCAACTGGGAAGCGATCCGCGCCTATATGGAGTATGAAGTCCACTCGCTGCACGAGATTCAGGATCCCCACCTGCCAAGGGGCAAGGACGATCCACCTTGGGAAGGTGTCCATACACTGCGCAATGCGCGCCGTCGGATGCTCGAGCGCCGGGCCAATGGGGAAGTGGGGCCTATCTTCACTTTCTTCTGGTATGCCTACCATGTCATCGAACTGTGGAATCTGCCCGGTTACCTGACCGAGTGGGAAGTCAAGCGGCTGATGAAGAGCCGCCCTAAGCTGCGCCCGGCGGAAGTGGAAAAGTGGTCCAAGCCACTTCCCAAAGAGCAGTGGGCCAAGCCCAGCGAGGAGCTGGTACGTTTGTCGGCCGAGGTGCGCCGACTACGCGCGGAGAATCCCCTCAGTTCCATCGAGGAGATCTTCAGCGAGGCCTATCGTCGGCAAGGAGTGGTGGCTTAGCTGTGCTTCGGATAGTTAAAGAAGAGAGTTATCCACACTTGGGTTACTAAGGGGCTGTTTCTCTCTTTGAGAAAAAGCCCCTTCTATCGTTTAGGAGCGGCGCGCCATTTCTACCCTTCCCGATATTTTTGGACGCGTGACCGGTTGAAAAATTGGCCAGCCATGTCATTGACGGCCTGGCGATAACCATCAAGGGATTTGACGCACCATGCCCAAACCAACCATCGATGATTCACTGCCCGCCATGCGAGCCGGCGAGCGGGAAAACCGCGCCGGGGGTGAGCAGTACTGCTTGAGTCCTTTGCCTCTTCCCTCGGATAGCGAGCATGCAGTAGATGTAGCTCATATTGATGTTCGTCACGATGACGTCAGCATGGACCTCCGTCAGGCAGTAAGCCCCGAGAGCCTTATGACTGCGGGGCATACGCTAAGCGCTGGGGCTAGCGCTATTCTTGTGCTTTTTTTTATTACATGGTGGGCTGTTGGCGGTTTTCCACCAGACTCACAGCTTATAACTTTATGGGGAGGGGGTCTCTATTTCGGCTTCCTGTTCGTCTTTATTCTAGGTATCGTTTGGATGAATACGTTGCTTAGGCGTATCCCCCCTATTCGCTTAAATCGTCAGCGCCGTGAAGTAGCATTCGTCGTTGACCCGCCTGGTCGTTTTTTGCTGCCTGGCCCTCAAAATCCTTGGTTGATTTCTTTTGGCCCCGGCCTGGCAGCTTGTATATCTGGTGGAATGGGAGTTATTGAAATTGGCGAATGGCTAAGAGGCGCTCGGGAGGACTTTCCTCTGGGTTTGTTGCTGCTGCATATCGGCTCCATGGCCTTTCTTTTTGCTTACCCCTCAATCTATGACACCTTCTGTCGGCTCTGCAAACGCGAGCGACATACTGTGTTGGTACCGTGGGAAGACGTGATCGCAGTATGCGGCTTCAACCCCAGCCTAGGCCCGGGCGCCATCACGGGCTTCGGCTGGAACTTCGCCCTGCTGCCGCCCGACCCTGAACGGCCGGGTTACACTCTGCCCGGGGCCGGTATTGTCGTCGGTGTGGGCGGCCTGCCCGGGGCGCTGGCGCAGTGGGAGTACATCCGTCGCTTCATGGAAGAAGGCCCCGAGGCCATCACGCCTTCGGCCCGGGAGTGGGGCCTGGAGTGGTACGACGCCTACGTCGCCCGGGAAAAGGCGGAATGTGAACGCACCAACGACATGGCCCGCTGGCGGCGCTTCCGTCGCAAGCGGCTGTGGGAGCACGCCCGCTTCGCTCACTGGTACACCGAATATCGCATGAAGCACGTGCTGCCCAAGGCAGTGCCCAAAGACTGGCTGGCAGAGTGGTCCAAGCCACTGCCCCGGGAGCAGTGGGCCAAGCCTTCCCGCCAGCTTGCTGAACTCAGCGAGCAGCTGCGCGCCGCCTACCAGCGCGGCGAGAAGTTCATCGAGATGGGCGACATCGAGAAGCGCTTCGGCGTCGAGGTGCCACCGTCGCCGCGCACGGCTTACCGCACCCTGCCGTTTGCGACCAACGTGGCCTGACGATTCGCCTCATGGGCGGTAGGAGAGACACACGATGCAATCATCCGCCCTTCAAGGCCTCGTGGCAGCGCTGGTTCGCTGCTTTTCCATCTATCTTGGACTCACGGCTCTGCGCTTCGCGGTGCAGGGCGTGAGCTTCCATAGCAGCGATGTTCACTACCTGCATCTGGGCTACTTCGTTGTGACGGCACTGCTGTTTGCCGGGGTGGCGATTGTGCTCTGGCATTTTCATTCGGCGGTGGCGGGCCGGCTGCTGCCTGCTACGGGGGATGACCAAGCGAAGGCGTCGGCCCTGACTGGGGTCGACTTCGAGACTGGGCTGATCGGGGCGGTGGGGTTGTATGTTGCCGTCACCGCACTGCCTCAGCTCGCCAACCATGGCGCCTGGCTGTTCTACGACCGTGAACTGCTCGGTATACATCGAGCGGTAGAGGGGAGGGCGGCCTTTGTCGGCAGCCTGATTCAGCTTGGCCTGGGGGTATTGCTGCTACTGCGGGCGCCCGGTATCCGGCGGCTGGTTGCCAGGTTACGAACCGGCGGCACTTGAAGCGCTCCTTGCGGCCACGGGCGTCAGCAATGAAGATGGCGTCACAGCGAGCCAAAAACGACAAAAGGAAAAGCCCGGCCTTGCGGCCGGGCTGGATCTTCGCTTCCTTACCTCCACCTCGAGCATCCTTCCACCCGAGCATCCCTGGATAGTGAGTCTTCCTGACTCGGTCGTCCCTGGTTGAGCCTCCGTGCTCAGTACGGTTTTACTTTGCCAAGTAACGGTCTCTTCAGACGTTAACCTGGGGCAAGTGGCTTGTAAGAAATTGCCGATTCGTTTTGTAAGAAATAGCTTACAACCTTCGGCTGCCCTTCACTCTGCGCTTTCTGCCAGGCGCTCCGATGGCGTTTCGGCCGGCTGTGGGTGGACGCGCAGCAGCCACGAGGCGGCTGCGACGCCGGCCAGGCCGAAGATGGCGCCGGGCAGGGCGCCGAGCGCCAGGCTGGCGATGATGCCGCCGAGCAGCGCCGCGCCGCCGGCGAGGATGGCCGGCGCAGCGGTGGCAGAAACCACGTCGCGCTTGCGGCGCATCTCGAAGGTCACCACCGCGATCATCACGGGGGCGACGGCCACGATGCACAGCGCAATCCACCACAGGCGGCCGAGCCAGAAGCCCACCTCGCCCGGTATGCCGGCGTCGATGGGCAGCCCCAGGCGCTCGCCCAGCCAGGCGGCCGGCAGTTCGGCGAGCTTGTGCCAGAGGTAGAGCGGCATACCCAGGGCGCCGAGGATCGTCACCGTGCGGTCGATTCGGCGGCGCTCCAGCAGGCGGCGTACGGGGGCTTCGAAGGTCAGCGCGGCACCTACCTGAACCCACATCACGCCGACCAGCGCCAGGGTGGGTGGCAGCAGATTGCTGGGCACGCCGAAGGCGCCGTCGACCATGGCCACGGGGTAGCCCGAGGCCACGGCGGCGGCCAGCCACATCAGCCCGAGTAATAGCAGGGCGAGGCCGCAGCCCAGGCCGGAGAAGCGCCCGCGCTTCCAGGCGATGCCGAGTTGCTGCGGCAGCAGCCAAACCACCGCGGCGTTGAGCCAGCCGATGCCGCCACCGTTGGCGGTGACGCGAGCGCCCAGCTCCAGCAGCTCGCCGGGAGAGCTAATGCCGGCGCGCAGCAGGTCCACTGCGGCGGCGATCAGCAGCAGCCCTGCCACGGCCTTGAGCCCCCAGCGGTTGTCGGCCCACACGCTCAGCGGTAGCAGCGCCTGCACGCCCAGCAGCATCATCAGGAACCAGAGGTGAACGGTGAGCGAGTGGTTGAGCGGGCCGAGCAGGCGTCCGCCGGTATAGGCCGCCAGCAGGACGAAGGCCACCAGCACTGCCAGGTAGGTAACGGTGGGGCGGGCCAGGCCCAGAGCCCGGCCCGCCCACCAGTGCAACTGGCGCTGGCCCTGATCCAGCCGACGCTGGGCGCCATCGGCGCTGACCGCGGCCGAGACGAAGACGAACAGCGGCACCACCTGCAGCAGCCAGGTGAGCACCCCGGCGCCGGTCCACACCAGCAGCAGGTGGTCGGTGGTGGTCATCAGGCCGTTTTCCAGCCGCGGCAGGGTAGCGATCCAGTGGCCGAACACCACCACCAACAGTGCGCCGGCACGCAGGGCATCGGGATAGCGATCCCGGGCTGCCTGCGGTGCGGCTGCGCTATCCGAAGCCGAGCCCTGCCTGTGGGTTGCCTGTTTCATGATGTTCCGTTCCATTCGATTGGCGCTTGCAAATGGCGTGCGCCTAGTGGATATTAGTTATCGAACAGTGTTTCCTAACATCATCCATGAAACGTAAGCGCCTTGCAAGAACAGTGTGAGAACCGCTGAAACAGAGGAAATCGCCATGGATACCCACACGCTGTTGATCCATGTCCTGCTGTACGTCTTCCTGCCGCTATGGGGAATTGCCGGCTTCGTCGACTGGTGCTGTCACCGTGCCACGCACATCGAGGAGACCTCGGGGCTGAAGGAGACCCTGATGCACTCGGCGATGGGCATTCAGGTGGGCATCCCCATCCTCATGTGCCTGCTCTACCGCATCAACGTGCTGGTGCTGCTGATCTGCCTGCTGGCCTGGGTGCTGCATGAGGTCGTGGCCCACTGGGACGTGCACTACGCCGCTCCCCGGCGTCACATCAGCATCTGGGAGATGCATGCCCACAGCTACCTGGCCAGCCTGCCGTTCTACATGCTGGCGATGATCATGGTGATCAACTGGCCGGTGGTGATCGATCTCGTCTCCCTCAACTGGGCCGGGCAGATGCGGCTGATTCCCGTCGAGGTGCCCCACGGCGGCGAACGCTACCTGCCCTATTACCTGACCTTCATGGCCCTGCTGTGCGTGTTTCCCTACATGGAGGAGAACCTGCGCTGCCTGCGTCACTACCTCAAGCACGGAGGCAATCCCGCATGAGCGTCTATATCACCAGTAGCGGCCACTATCTGCCGGGCGAGCCGGTGGACAACGAGCAGATCGAGGCGGTGCTCGGCCTGGTGCACGGCAAGCCGAGCCGGCTCAAGCGCCGCATCCTGCAATCCAACGGCATTCGTCAGCGTCACTACGCCATCGATGCCGAGCACAACACCCTGATCAGCAACGACGAGATGGCCGCCCGGGCGGGCCAGGCCTGCCTCGACGACAGCTTCCTAAGTAAATCACGGCTCGAGATGCTCAGCGTGGCCACCAGCCAGGGCGATCTGGTGCTGCCGGGGTTCGGCAGCATGGTCCAGGCCGAGCTGGGCGTGGCCGGCGTGGAGCTGCACAGCAGCCACGGCATCTGCTCGAGCAGCATGATGGCGCTCAAGGCGGCTTACACCGGGCTCAAGGCCGGTGAGCACGACAATGCCCTGGTGATCGCCAGCGAGCTGGCCTCGCGGCTGTTCAAGGCCAGCCGCTACGAGGCGGTGGCGCAGGAGGTCGACTTCAATGCCGAGTTCCTGCGCTGGATGCTGTCGGACGGCGCCGGGGCGCTGCTGCTGGAGAGCGTGCCGCGCCGGCGCAGCTTTCGTATCGACTGGATTCGCGGTTTCTCCCACGCCGACGCCTACCCGGTGTGCATGAGCGTCGGCCGGGCGGTGGGCGATGCGCGCAGCTGGCAGGATTTCGCCACCTACGCCGAGGCGGAGGCCGCCGGCGCCCTGCTGATCCGTCAGGACGTTCGCCTGCTCGACAACATCGTCAAGCTGGGGGTGGACGGCCTGCTGCGGCTGATCGACGAAGGGCGGGTCGAGACGGGGCGGATCGACCACGTGCTGTGCCATTACTCGTCGCACTATTTCCGCGGCAAGATCTTCGACATGTTGACCCAGGCCGGCGCGGCCATCCCCGAGGAGAAGTGGTACACCAATCTCTATACCCGCGGTAACACCGGCTGCGCCTCGATGTTCATCATGCTCGACGAGTTTCGTCGCACCCAGAGCTACCAAACCGGCGACACCATCCTGTGCATGGTGCCGGAGAGCGGTCGCTTCAATAACGTCTACATGCAGCTCACGGTCGTGGAGGAATAACCATGGAAAGCAAGGTCACCACCCAGTTGGGACAGGAGTGCCTGCAAGGGTTGATGCGTGTGTGGTTCGACTTCGAGCGCCAGCTGGGGCGGGTGCCGATCATCCAGCGCCTGGAGCGCGGCAATTTCACCCGCGAGGATTACCGCAGCCTGCTGCTGCACCTGCGCCAGCAGGTGATCGAAGGCGCGCGTTGGATCACCCGCGGCGCCTCCAGCTTCGAGCGTGACTATGCCGACGTGCGCTCGGAAGTGATCGGTCATGCCAAGGAGGAGCATCGCGACTACGAGATGCTGGAGGCGGACTTCGTGGCGGCAGGTGGCGCGCTGGCGGAGATCCGCGCCGGGCAGCGCAACGCCGGCAGCGAGGCGCTGCACGCCTTCATGATGTATCGCGCCAGCCAGCCCAATCCGGTGGATCTGATCGGTGCCATGTGGATCATCGAAGGGCTGGGACAGAAGATGGCGAGCGACTGGGCGCGGCGGATCGACGAGGCCACCGATGGCGACGGCCGTTATACCTGCTTCATGCGCTACCACGGCGAGAACGACGACGCCCACCTGGACAAGCTCTATACGCTGATCGACCGGGTCTGCCGCACGCCGGAGCAGCAGCAGGCGATCCTGCGCACCGCGCGGGTGGTGGCGCGGCTCTATGCCTTGCAGCTGGAGGAGATCGAGCATGGCTGATACCAGGCCGAGGCCGCGTAGCCCCTTTCTGCGCGCGCTGGCGTTCGACGACTCCCTGCCCATCGAGCCGGCGGCGGTGCGGCTGTGGCTGGACGACCTGGAGCGCCCCACGCGCTGGTCGCTGCGCCCGCTGCTGCAGTTCCTACTGGCCGTGCTGCTGCATCTGATCTGGTTCGTGAAGCGCCTGCCGCTGCCCCAGTTCCGGGCCCACGGCCTGCTGCAGCGGTTGATCTGCTGGTTCTGCACCCACTTCGTCAGCCCCAGCGCCAATCAATTGATCCTGCGCCACTTCGCCACCGAGTCCAACATTCTCAACTTCCTCATCGACAACGGCCCGGAGGTTACGGTGGAGCCGCTAACGCTCTACCCGAGCCGCATCGAGGACATGCTCGACGCCAGCTTCGTCAAGCACGATCAGGAGCTGTTCCGGGTGATCGAGGAGATGGGCTACTGGCGGCAGCGCCCGGCAGCCCTGACGCCGCAGGCGATCAACTGGGCGCACTGGCGTTCGTTGGAAGAGTGCGACTTCGAACTGCCGCGCCGACGTACCCAGGTGCTCGATTTCGAGAGCGCCCATGCGCTGTTCATGTGCCTGTTCTGCCTGCTGCTGACCCGCGAGGAGTACCGCGACGCCATCAATGGCTTCAACCTCGACCAGTCCATCGCCATTCGCGTCGGCCAGCTGATCGGCGACCCGACCCTGGCCGAGATGGCCTATAACAAGTACCCGCACTACCTGGTCGGACCGTGGAACCTGAGCCAGCGCTTCCTCATGCACGGCTTCTTCACCGAGTACCTCTATGCCCGGCTGGAGCGGCTCAGGCTGGCCGAGCATCAACCCCCGAACGGCAGCACGGCAGCGTAGACGGCGAAGTAGTGACAGGTACTGCCGCCGAGCACGAACAGGTGCCAGATGGCGTGGTTGAAGGGGATAGCGCTGATGGCGAAGAACACCACGCCGAGGGTGTAGGTGATGCCGCCGGCAGCGAGCAGCACGATACCGGCCGTGGGCAGGTTGGCGCTCAACGTCTCGCCGGCAAAGACGATCAGCCAGCCCATGACCAGGTAGATGGCGACTCGCAGGGCCGTGAAGCGATGCGGCCAGGCGAGCTTGCAGGCGATGCCGGCCAGCGCCAGACCCCAGACGATGGCAAACAGGGTCCAGCCGGTGGAGCTGCGCATGTTGACCAGCAGGAAGGGGGTGTAGGTGCCGGCGATCAGCAGGTAGATGGCGCAGTGATCCAGATGCTGAAAGAGACGCTTGAGCCGTGGGTGACGAACGCCGTGGTAGAGCGTGGAAATGGCATAGAGCAGCACCAGCGTCACACCGTACAAGCTGATACCGACGATCTTCCACGGGTCGACATGGGCTGCCATGCTGGCCAGCACCAGCAGCACGATGACGCCGACAAGACTCAGCACCGCACCGATACCGTGGCTGATGCTGTTGAGCAGCTCCTCGATGAGGTGGTGGCGGTGGCCGCCCGTTGTTTTCGTTGGTGGCATGGGGTCGTTTCCGTCAGGAGCGCCCCGCTGCCGGGTGCGGCTCAGGGCTTGCGTTCGATATCCACGTCGCTGGCCTGGGTGAAGTCGCCCAGCGCCATCATGTGGCCGAGTTTGCCTGCCTTGGTCGAGAGGTACTGCTCGTTATGGGGATTGAGACCCGTGGTCAGGGGTACGCGTTCCGCAATAGTGACGCCGGCCTGGGTCAGGGCATCGACCTTGCGCGGGTTGTTGGTCATCAGCCGCAGGCTCTGGATGCCCAGGTGTTCGAGCATCGGCACGCAGAGGTCGTAGCGGCGCAGGTCGGCGCCGAAGCCGAGCTGCTCGTTGGCTTCCACGGTGTCGGCGCCCTGGTCCTGCAGGTGATAGGCGCGGATCTTGTTGAGCAGGCCGATGCCGCGGCCTTCCTGGCGCAGGTAGAGCAGCACGCCACGGCCTTCGTCGGCGATGCGCTTGAGCGCTTCCTGCAGCTGATAGCCGCAGTCGCAGCGCATGGAGAACAGCGCGTCGCCGGTCAGGCATTCCGAATGCACCCGGCCGAGTACCGGCTCGCCGTCGGCCACCTCGCCCAGCGTGAGCGCGATGTGGTCCTTGCCGGTGGCTTCGTCCTCGAAGCCGTGCATGGTGAAGGTGGCCCAGGGCGTGGGCAGCCGGGAGGCGGCGATGAATCGAATGGTCACGGGGTACCTCGGTCAAGACCACGGCGATGGCGGAAGTGAATCCCGCATTCTAGCAGGAACGCCGGCGCGGCTCACGATTGTGCGGTGTCTCCGATCTTGGCCCGGGTCAAGCCGCGTGGAAAAGGATGCGCTACAATGTGGCGACATTTTCCGGGGATGACTGCCTGCATGGAACTCAAGAACGATCGTTTTCTGCGTGCTCTGTTGCGTCAGCCGGTGGACCGCACGCCGGTATGGATGATGCGTCAGGCCGGCCGCTACCTGCCCGAGTATCGCGCGACCCGCGCCGAAGCCGGCGATTTCATGGACCTGTGCCGCAACCACGACCTGGCCTGCGAGGTAACGCTGCAACCCCTGGAGCGCTACCCGCTGGATGCCGCCATCCTGTTTTCCGACATCCTCACCATCCCCGATGCCATGGGGCTGGGGCTCTACTTCGAAACTGGTGAGGGACCCAAGTTCCGCAAGCCGGTGCGCACCGCTGAAGACGTGGCGGCTCTCAGCGTGCCCGACGCCGAGCGCGACCTAGACTACGTGATGCGGGCGGTCTCGACCATCCGCCGCGAGCTCAACGGCCGGGTGCCGCTGATCGGCTTCTCCGGCAGCCCCTGGACGCTCGCCACCTACATGGTGGAGGGCAGCTCGAGCAAGGACTTCCGCCACGTGAAGACCATGCTCTACGACACGCCCAGCGTGATGCACGACCTGCTCGACACCCTGGCCAGCGCGGTGACCGACTACCTCAACGCGCAGATTCGCGCCGGGGCCCAGGCGGTGCAGATCTTCGATACCTGGGGTGGGGTGCTCTCCACGCCGGCCTATCTTGAGTTCTCGCTGCGCTACATGGAGCAGATCGTCGCCGGCCTGATCCGCGACCACGAAGGCAAGCGCGTGCCGGTGATCCTGTTCACCAAGAACGGCGGTCAGTGGCTCGAGGACATCGCCCTGGCGGGGCCGGATGCCGTGGGCCTCGACTGGACCACCGAACTGTCCGATGCGCGCGCCCGGGTGGGCCACAAGGTGGCACTGCAGGGCAATCTCGACCCAAACGTGCTGTTCGCCCGACCGCCGGCCATTCGCGCCGAGGTGGGGCGTATCCTCGACAGCTACGGCGAAGGGCCGGGGCACGTGTTCAATCTGGGCCACGGTATCAGCCAGTTCACCAACCCGGACAACGTCACCGCCTTCATGGAGGCGCTGCACGACCTGAGCCCGCGCTATCACCGTGCCATCCAGCACCAGCATGCCTGAAGCCAGTTGGCTCCAGCGCCAGCATGACCGCCATCGTCTATGGACGGTGCTGGCCGTGCTGGCGGCCGTGGCCATTGCCATCGGCAGCCTGACTCCTGGCGACGAGATGCCCACCAACCTGCCGTGGGACAAGTTCAACCACTTCGTCGGCTATGCCGGCCTGGCGGGGTTGATCGGTCTGGCCGGGCTGCCGCTGGTGCGCACCTTCATTGCCGTGGTGCTCTACGGCATCTGCATCGAATACCTGCAGATCCCCGTGCCCGGCCGCAGCGGCGGCGACTGGGCCGATATTCTGGCCAATACCCTGGGTGCGGGAACGGCCGTGCTGGTGTTGGCAGCCATCAGACGCTACCTGCTGCGACGGTAAGACACCCAACGCTCATACGACGACGCCCGCCATCGACCGATGGCGGGCGTCGTCGTGTCTGGGTGGTGCTCGTTTACTGTACTTCGGCACGCTCGATGATCACGGCTTCACGGGGCACGTCCTGGAACGGGCCGCGGCTGCCGGTGGACACACGCTTGATGGCATCGACCACGTCCATGCCCTCCACCACGCGGCCGAAGACCGCATAGCCCCAGGCCTGGCCGGAGTGGGTGCCCTGGTGGTTGAGGAAGGCGTTGTCGCTGACGTTGATGAAGAACTGTGCGGTGGCGGAGTGCGGGTCGCCGGTACGGGCCATGGCCAGGGTGCCGCGCTCGTTGCGCAGGCCGTTGTTGGCTTCGTTGGCGATCGGATCGCGGGTCGCCTTCTGGCGGAAGTCCTGATCGAAGCCGCCGCCCTGGATCATGAAGCCGTCGATCACGCGATGGAACAGGGTGCCGTCGTAGTGACCATCCTGCACGTAGGTGAGGAAGTTCTCGACGCTCTCGGGGGCCTGGTCCTTGAACAGCTCGATGCCGATGGGGCCGTGGTTGGTGTGCAGCACGACGTCGGCCGCCTGGGCGTGGGCGGCGGCCAGCGGCAGGCTGGCGGCGGCGAGCAGGGTGATCAGAGTTCGCTTCAGCACGGTAGCTCCTGTTGTTCGTGGTGAGTGTTTGTGATGAGTGTTCGCAGTGAGTGTGAGGCGGGAAAAACGCTGTGCCTAGCTTACGTCCAGACGTGTCCGCTGTCAGGCTTTCGTCGCCCGAAGTGGGGCGCGACATCCGGCCGCGCCGTTTTGTTTGACATGGATCACAACCCCATCGTGAAAAGAAGTATTGCGTGTAGATATTTAGCGCCATTGGTCGGACCATTCCTGTCATGCCGGTCGAGGCGCGCCTGCTCTCAGTCTTTCATCCCGTTCGTCTCGGCCACTCACGTTCGTCAGTGACCGGTCGCCGCGCTTCTCTTCGGCACCGGGGAAAGCGGGAGGTGCCGGCCCATGGTGGCGGAACTCGGAAATTTTGCCCTTATCCTGGCGCTGTGCCTGGCGTTGGCTCAGAGCGTGCTGCCCCTGGTGGGCGCCCAGCTCGGTAACGCCCGGCTGATGCGCACCGGTCGCTTCCTGGCCACCGGCCAGTTCGTCTTCCTCTCGCTTTCGCTGGCGGTGCTCACCTGGGCCTTCGTGGTCGACGACTTCACGGTGCGCTACGTGGCTAGCCACTCCAGCCTCACCCAGCCGCTGATCTACAAGGTCACCGCGGTATGGGGCGGCCACGAGGGCTCGCTGCTGCTGTGGGTCTTCACCCTGGGCGCCTGGGGCGCCGCCGTGGCCTATTTCAGTCAGTCGCTGCCCAGGGAAATGCTGGCGCGGGTGCTGGCGGTGCTGGGCATGGTCTGCGTCGGCTTCATTGCCTTCACCATCTTCACCTCCAACCCGTTCGAGCGCATCGTGCAGGGTCCGCTGGACGGGCGCGGCATGAACCCACTGCTGCAGGACCCGGGCATGATCCTGCATCCACCGCTGCTCTACATGGGCTACGTAGGCATGGCGGTGGTCTTCGCCTTTGCCATGGCGGCGCTGCTAGGCGGCCGGCTCGATGCCGCCTGGGCGCGCTGGTCGCGGCCCTGGACCACGGTGGCCTGGGTTTTTCTGACGCTGGGCATCGCGGTGGGCTCCTGGTGGGCCTACTACGAGCTGGGCTGGGGCGGCTGGTGGTTCTGGGATCCGGTGGAGAACGCCTCCTTCCTGCCCTGGCTCACCGCCACGGCGCTGATCCACTCCTTGGCGGTGACCGAAAAGCGCGGCGGCTTCAAGGTCTGGACCCTGATGCTGGCGATCATCACCTTCGCCCTGACGATACTCGGTGCCTTCATCGTGCGCTCGGGCGTCATCACCTCGGTGCACGCCTTCGCAACCGACCCGGAGCGTGGGGTGTTCACTCTCGGCATGCTCACGCTCACCCTGCTCGGTTCGCTGACCGTCTATGCCTGGCGGGCGCCCAGGGTGGGGCTTGGCGGCGCCTTGGGCTGGTACTCCCGTGAATCCTTGTTGCTGGCCAACAACGTGCTGCTGACGGTGGCCTGCACCGCGGTTTTCATCGGCACGCTCTACCCGCTGGCGCTGGATGCCTTCGGGCTGGGCAAGATCTCGGTGGGCCCACCCTACTTCGATGCGGTGTTCGCGCCGGTGATGCTGCCGCTACTGCTGTTGGTGGGCCTCGGGCCGTCGGTGCTGTGGAAGCAGGCCAATCCCGGCGAGACCTTCCGTCAGCTGCGCTGGGTGCTGGCGGCCAGCGTAGTGGCCGGCGGGCTGTGGCCGCTGACTCTTGGCGCCTGGCGTCCCATGACGGCGCTATCGCTGATGCTGGCCGTCTGGATCGTGCTCACCGCACTGCTGGATATGCGCAAGCGCATGGGCTCGGCGCGCCAACCCCTGCCGGCGCGGCTGCGCAAGGTCATGCGGCCGAGCTTCCTGGGCATGCATTTGGCCCATGTCGGCCTGGCTCTGATCGTGGTGGCCATCGCCATGGTCAACACCTACGAGGTGGAGCGTGACGTGCGCCTGCAGCCGGGGCAGAGCGCTTCGGCGGCAGGCTTCGACTTCACCCTGCTGCGCATGGAAAGCGTGCGTGGCCCCAACTGGGATGCGGATCAGGCGGTGGTCGAGGTGCAGCGTAATGGTCGGCTGGTGGCAACGCTGCTGCCCCAGCGCCGCTACTACGACACCCACGCCGAGATGCCCATGAATCAGGCCTCGCTGCATCGCTCGAGCACCCGCGACGTCTACGTCTCGCTGGGCGAGCGGCTGGTGGGCGATGCCTGGAGCTTCCGGCTCTACTACAAGCCCTACATGTTCTGGATGTGGTCCGGCGCGATTCTGCTCTCGCTCGGTGGCCTGCTGGCAGCATGCGACAAGCGTTACCGTCTGGCCAGCAACCGCGTAGTCAGGCCGCAGCGTCGGTCGGATGAGATCATTACACAAGCGCAGGAGGCGACCGGCTGATGAAACTTCGCCTGTTACTGCCGCTGGTCGCCACCGTTGCCCTGCTCGGCCTGCTGTTCGTGGGCCTGGGCATGAACTCCCGCGATCTGCCCTCGCCGCTGGTGGGCAAGCCGGCGCCGGCCTTCGCTCTCGAAGCGCTGGAAGACGCCGAGCGCCTGGTCACCGAGCAGGACTTCATCGGCGAGGTGGCGCTGGTCAACGTCTGGGCCACCTGGTGCAGCACCTGCCGCTCCGAGAAGCCGCTGCTGATGGAGCTGGCCCAGGGCGGCATTCCCATTCACGCCTTCAACTACCGCGATGAGCGGGAGGCGGCGGTGCGCTATCTCGGCGTCAGCGGCAACCCTTACCGCACCATTGCCTATGACCCCCGTGGCGATGCCGGCATCGACTGGGGCGTTTACGCCACGCCGGAAACCTACGTGCTCGATGCCGAAGGGGTGATTCGCTACAAGCGCATCGGCCCGCTCTCCCGCCAGCTGCTGCTCGACGAGGTGCTGCCGCTGGTCGAGAAGCTGAGAGCCGAGCAACTGAGAGCGGCGCAGCAGCGCAAGAACGAGGCGAGGAGGGTGGCGCAATCATGAAGCGATCCCTGTTCCTGAGCCTGCTGGGCCTGCCGCTGTGGTTGGCGGCGGGGCTCGCCATGGCCCTGGCCATCGGCCAGCCGCTGGAGTTCGACAACGAGGCCCAGAAGCGTCAGTACGACACCCTGGTGCGCGAGCTGCGCTGCACGGTGTGCCAGAGCGAGACCATTCACGAATCCAACGCCGAGCTGGCCGCCGACATGCGTCGGCGGGTCTACGACATGACCCTGGCCGGCCACGACGCCGACGCCATCGTCGAGTTCATGGTCCAGCGCTACGGCGACTACGTGCGCTACCGGCCGCCGCTGCAGGCCAACACCTGGCTGCTGTGGGCGAGCCCCTTCCTGCTGATGTTCGGCGGCGCCCTGGTGTGGTGGCGCGTCGTCGTCGGGCGGCGAGGCATGGCCGAGCGCCCCGACTTCACCGAGCAGGAGCGCGCCGTGCTCGAACGGCTGCGTCATGAAGACTGCTCCCGGAGGATGAGATGAACGGACTGTTTCTACTCTTTGCCCTGCTGCTCTGCGTTTTGGCGCTGACGTTCGTGCTCTATCCGCTGCTGCGCGAGCCACGCAGAGAGACGCTGCCGTCGCGCCGGGCGGTCAATGCCAGCGTGCATCGCGACCGGGTTCACGAACTGGAGCAGGACCTTGCCGCTGGCACCCTGACCCAGGCCCAGTACGCCACGGCCGTGGCCGACCTGGAGCGCGAGCTGCTCGACAGCGGTGCCATCGAGCCCGACGAAACACCCTCGGACGCAGGACAAGGTGGGGCGCGTGCGGTGGGCGCTGCCGCCATCGTCAGCATTGCCGTGCTGCCGTTCATGGCGATCGGCATCTACCTGGCGGTGGGGCATGCTGAAGAGGTGTTCGCCACTCAGCGGCCCGCCGGCGAGATGGCGGTTGCCGAGCCGACCGCAGCCACCGAAGCCGAGCTGCGAAGACAGTTCCAACTGATGGCGCAGCAGCTCCAGGGCCGCCTGGCCCAGCAGCCGGACGACGTCGAAAGCTGGGTGCTGCTGGGCCGTACCCTGGTATTTCTTGAGGACCTGGACGCCGCCGAACGCGCCTTTCGTGAGGCCATGGCCCACGGCGGCGACGGCGATCCCGATCTGCTCACGCGCTATGCCGACGTCATGGCCGAGCGTCAGGGTGGCCTGAGCGGCGAACCTTTGCGCTTGATCGAACAGGCCCTGGAGATTGACCCCTACCATGCCCAGGGGCTGTGGCTGGCCGGATCCCGGGCCTACCTGGAGGGGGAAATGACGAGTGCCCGCGACTACTGGGAGCGCCTGCTCGACGTGCTGCCGCCGGACTCGCCGGAAGCCGAGATAATTCGCGGCAACCTGGCCCAGGTGACGCAGACCACCACGGAAGGCTGAACCGGAGCTGCCATGATGAAGGAGAAACCGATGAAATCACCGCTGAGTCGTGAGGCCCTGCAGGCCGTCAGGCAGGTACCGCTGTTCTCGGGGCTCGGTGACGAGACCCTGGCACTGCTCACCGACGGCGCCCTGGAGCGCAGCTATCGTCGCGGCACGCTGCTGTTCAGCGCCGGCGAGCCGGCGGACCGCTTCTACGTGGTGCTGAGCGGCTGGGTGAAGCTGTTCCGCGAGAGTTCGGACGGCAACGAGTGCATGGTGGGACTGTTCACCCGCGGCGAGTCCTTTGCCGAGGCGGCGATGTTCGATCGCCTGGGGTTCCCGGTCAACGCCGCCGTCGCCGAGGATGCCCGCCTGCTGGTGTTCACCGCCGATCACTTTCTCACCACCCTGGAGCGCAACCACGGCCTGACGCTCAACCTGCTCGCTAACCTGACGGGCATGCTGCGCTATCTGGTGCGTCAGCTCGACCAGCTGACCAACCAGCCGACCTACCAGCGCCTGGCGGCCTTCATCGTTGCTCTGTGCCCCTGCGAAACCAACCGGGCCACCGTCTGCCTGCCCTGCGACAAGCTGCTCATCGCCGGCCGGCTCGGCATGAAGCCGGAGAGCTTCTCGCGGGCCATGGCCCGGCTCAAGGAGGTCGGGGTGAGCTGCGAGCGCAACTGTGTGCACGTCGAGGACATCGCTGCTCTGCGCCGCTTCGCCAATACCGAAGAAGAGGAGCTGCTTTCGCCGCTGCCCAGTGTGGTGCCGGAGCAGCGAACCGCGGCGATGCGCCCCTGTCGCTGACGCTCATCCCTGCCCATGCCGCCCTCATGCATACCCTGCGCACCGGTCTGCCCAGCGGACCGGTGCTTGCCTGCCGCCGGTTATTTCGCCCCTCTTCTGACATAAGTCAACTCCAGAATGCATCAATTGACAGTGGTCAAGTGAGCCAAAAGTCAAAGCTGCTACTAATGGCGGCAGGTGGGGGGTGGCTGAAGCGCATGGTCGCCGAGCGGTTGAGAAGAAAAGGTCATGCCGGGCACCCGCCAGCCACTACCCGAAGGGGAAACCAAGCGAGGCACGATATGCACAAGCGAGCATTGACCAAGGGGATCTTTGCCCTGAGCTTTCCATTGGCCGCGATGATGGGGATGGGTACTGCCCAGGCCGCGGCCCCGGAAATGACGGCCGAGGAAATGGAGCGCGCCAGCGCCATCTACTTCCAGCGCTGCGCCGGCTGCCACGGCACCCTGCGCAAGGGCGCCACCGGCCCCAACCTGCTGCCCGAAAACACTCAGGAGATGGGCCAGCGCCGCCTGGAGAGCATCATCGCGCTGGGTACCGAAGGCGGCATGAACAACTTCGACGGCATCCTGGATGAAGAGGAGATCACCCTGATCTCGAAGTACATCCAGCAGACCCCGGAAGAGCCGCCTGAGATGTCGCTGGCCGACATCCGCGAGACCTGGCGCATCCTGGTGCCCCAGGAAGAGTGGCCGGACTCGCCCCAGCACGACCGCAATTGGGAAAACTTCATGGTCACCATCCTGCGTGACCGTGGCGCCATGGGCATCATCGACGGCGACACCAAGGAGCTCATCACCGAGGCCGAGACCGGCTATGCCGTGCACGTGGCCAAGTCGAGCTCCGACGGCCGCTTCTGGTACGTCCAGGGCCGTGACGGTCGTCTGACCAAGATCGACCTGTGGATGGACCCGCCCCAGGCGACCGCCGAGGTGTTCATCGGCATCGACGCCCGCGACGTGGCGGTGTCTCACTACGGCGAGTGGGCGGACAAGTACGTCATCGGCGGCGGTTACTGGCCCCCGCACTTCGTGATCGCCGACGCCGAGACCATGGAGCCGCTCAAGGTCGTCTCCACCCGTGGCTACGACACCGAGGGCAACTACGTCCACGAAGCCCGCGTGGCGGCGCTCTACGATACGCCTCATGCGCCCTCCTTCCTGGTCAACGTCAAGGAGACCGGACAGGTCTGGCAGGTCGACTACAGCGATATCGACAATCTGCGCATCGACCACATTGCGTCTGCCGAATATCTGCACGACGGCTTCTTCGACTCCACCGGCCGCTACTTCATGATCGCGGCGAACTTCAGCCACAAGATGGCCTTCGTCGACACCGTGGAGCGCAAGCTCGTCGGCCTGCTCAACACCGGGCAGATCCCCCACCCGGGCCCGGGTGCCAACTGGATCGATCCGGAGTGCGGCCCGGTGGCCGGTACCACCCACCTGGGAGAGGGCCTGGTGACCTTCTGGGGCACCGATCCCGAGGGCCATCCGGAGCATGCCTGGGAGATCTGCGGCACCGTCGAGACCGACGGCCCGGGCCTGTTCCTGCGCAGCCATCCGAACTCGCCCCACGTCTGGATCGATCAGGCCATGCACCCGGAGGCCGACGTCAACCAGTGGATCATGGTCATGGACAAGGAGACCCGCGAGCTGACTCCGATCCACGTTGCCGATCGTCCCGCCGAGCATGACGCGGTGGCCGTGCACATGGAGTACGACCAGTCCGGCACCGAGGTGTGGGTCTCCATCTGGGCCCGCGGCCGTGGCCACCAGGACGATGGCGCCATCGTGGTCTTCGACGACGCGACCCTGGAGGTCAAGGAAGTCATCGAGAACCTGAACACGCCGACCGGCAAGTTCAACGTCTACAACCGTCTGAAGAAGTACGAGCGCGGCTAAGCCCGCCGGCCGGAGCGCCCCGCGGCGCTCCGGCTTCTTCTTCAGTCGCTTCGTGCGGAGCGCCTGCAGAAGAAGCCGACAGCCCAGGCACCACCGGGAGGCAGGCAAAAGCAACAAGCAAGACTCGTGGCACGACATTCTGGGGAGAGCGAGATCATGGGGGAGCGTCTACGAAACTGGCGCAGGATCACCATCATGGGGGCATCGTTGGGTGCCGCCGTGGTGTTCTTCGTTGCCGGCATCCTGTTCTGGGGCGGTTTCAACACCGTGATGGAAGCCACCAACAGCATGAAGTTCTGCAGCACGGCGTGCCACGAGATGAGTTGGGTGCACGAGGAGTACCTGGACCGGCCCCACTACCAGAACGCCACCGGCGTCGGGGCCACCTGCTCGGACTGTCATGTGCCTGACTCCTGGGGGCCCAAGATGGTGCGCAAGATCGAGGCCAGCCGCGAGGTGTGGCACTGGATGCTGGGTACCATCAACACCAAGGAGAAATTCGAGGAGAAGCGTCTGCACCTGGCGGAAAACGTCTGGCGTTCGATGCTGCGCACCGACTCGCGTGAGTGTCGCAACTGCCACGACTGGTCGGCCATGGACCTCGAGCAGCAGGCGCCGCGCGCCGCCCGCGAGCACGCGCGTGGATTCGAGCAGGGCCAGACCTGCATCGAGTGCCATCAGGGCATCGCCCACGAGCTGCCCGAAGACTGGGACGAGTCGCCGGTGTGGGCAGCCCGTTTCGAGCACGACGAGCCCGTCACCGATCTGCCGGAGCGCGGCGAGCCGGCCCTGCCGCTGGAAGCCGAGGAGCTGGGCGAAGCCGTGGCGGCCGAAGGCGACATCGCCGCGACCCTGGACTGGAGCGACGTGCCGGCGCTGGACCTGACTCTGTTCCTGCCCGGCCAGGCCTCGATCGAGTGGATCCAGGACGGCAGCTCTCACGGAGGCGGACGCGCCTTCAGCTTCGGCGACCGCTGCGTGTGGTGCCATGCGGGCGAAGAGGCGCAGATCGGAGCGCTGGCCACCAGCGCCGAGAAGATCGAGACCTATGACCTGGGCGACAAGCGTGGCCACATCCCGATGACCGTGCAGGCCTCCTTCGACGATGACTACCTGTTCATGCGCTTCCAGTGGGAAGCCGGCGAGCACGCGCCGCTGCCCTTCGTCGACGGCGGCCGCATGGATCCGGACAACCCCATGAAGCTCACCGTCAGCTTTGCCGACGAGCGGGTCGACATGGCCGACCGCGGCGGCTGCTGGGCCAGCTGTCACCACGACTCCACCTACATGCCCGATGCGCCGGAGGCGGAAGCCCTGGCTCAGAGCGAGCTGGCCGAGCGCCTCGACATGCTCAACGGCGTGACGAAGTACCTCAGCGAGAGTCGCAGCGAGATCGAGATCCGCGGCCGCCGCGGCGCCGCGCGGGGTGGCTGGGACAAGCTCAAGGACGAGGCGGAGATCGCCGAGCTGCTGGGCGGTGGTGTCTATCTCGATATCGCGCGCTACAAGAGCGGTGCCGAGCTCACCGAGAGCGGCTATATCCTCGAGCAGCGACATCTTTCCGAGAGCGAAGCGGTGGTCATGACGGCGACGGAGGAGAACGGCGTATGGACCGCCTATCTGACCCGGGCCCTGCGTACCGGCGTGGAGGGCGACAAGCCGCTCGCCACCGACCGCAAGTACAGCTTCAACGTGGCGCTGCACGATGACTATGCCGCCTCGCGCTTCCACCACGTCTCCTGGCAGTACGGTCTGGCCTTCGACGCCGAGATTCCCGGCGACTTCGAGGAAGACATGGTGGAGATCAACGCCACGCGCATCACACGGTGATGCGTCCGGATCCGAGGAGGAGTGCGCAATGAACATGCACGAGCGGTTTCTGACCACCCTTGGCCTGCTGGGCGCCCTGCTGATCGGCGGGGCGGCCCAGGCCGGCGGCGATGTGGTCGAGATCGAGATGGTCAACAACCGCTTCCAGCCGGATGAACTGGAGGTCAGCGTCGGCACCACGGTGCGCTGGGTCAACGCCGAGCGCCGCTCCAACCACGACATCTATTTCCCCGACGAGGAGATCGCCTCCGGCCGTCTCTTCCCCGAGGAGAGCTGGGAGCGTACCTTCGATGAAGAGGGCACCTACGAGTACTACTGCCAGCCCCATCACAACCGGGGCATGGTCGGCGTGATCCATGTCGTGGCGGCCGAACAAGACGATTAGACGATGGCTGTTCAAGCCCAAGGGGAGGACGCATGGCGATGACCACGAAGCTGGTGGCGCTGACGGGTGGGTTGTTCACGGCGCTGGCGCTGATCGTAGCGAGTGTCGCCACCGCGGCTGAAGAGATCACGGGCTACCGCAGCGCCGAGTTCGGTATGTCGTCCGAAGCGGTGCTGGAGCGGCTCGAGCAGGACGGCGTGACGGACATCGAAATACGTGAAACCGAAGACAACGATCGACTCATCGACGGCGAGCTGCAGGTGGAGGGCGAGCCGGTGACCGATCTGCGCTACGTCTTTCCGGCCGGCAGCGACCGGCTGGCCCTGGTGGTGGCCTTTTACCCCGACGTGGCGGATCACGCGGCCGTGAAGGATCAGTTGGTCTCGCAGTACGGCCAACCTTGGGGCGAGGAGATGACCGAGTGGTGGTTCGAGCAGCTCAAGGAGGGCATGCCGGTGGCTCCGAATGACCTGACGATCTGGGGTGGCAGCGAGAGCGAGCGCCAGGAGCGTAGCCGCTTCGTGCGCCTGTGGACCTTCGACGACTATCTGACGGTGGAGTACCTGGATACCCGGCTGCTGCGCTGACACCACCAGCCGCCAAAGGCAAGCCGCCGCCCGCGGGCGGCGGCAGTCGAGTACTTTGCTCGGACTCGTGCACGAGCTGATTTTTAACGCCGTATGGCCAAGCGCAGGCAGTTTTCAGGCAGTGCCTAGATGAGGCCCAGGAAGGGTACTAAAGTCAGCGCCAGTATCGCTGCCACGGCGCACACCACCAGCAATACCTGCAAGGGATGATGGCGCAGGCGCTGCCACAACGTGGGCGCCTGGCCGCGCTCGACCTGCTTGGCATGTTCCTGCCGCACCCGCTCCTGACGCTCGGCCTGGTAGCGGGCGAGCGCTTCCCGCGCCGCTTCCAGTTGGGTGTCGTCGCGCAGCCAGATGGCGTCGACCCCCAGGCGCCAGAAGCCGGCGTGGGTCTCGTAGGTATCGAAGCCGTGCTCGTCGAGCAGGCGGCGCACCTCCCAGGCCTCTTCCTCGGAGACGTTGGCCAGCCGGAACAGCAGCGTTGCCATCAGCCGGCCGCCTTGCACAGTTGCTCGGCGCGGGCGATGGCCTCGTCGGCACCCGTCAAGTCGAAGCTCATGAACCAGTAGTCCTCGTCGCCGCGATCGAAGCGCAGGCGCAGGGTCTCGCCGTCGCGCATCTCGTCGAGCAGCAGATCCAGCTCATCGAGATAGAAGTTGACGTAGAAGCCGCGGTCGCCGCGCTGGGTGATGAATTCCGCGGCGCCGCTGTGGATGGTGGCATAGTCGACCCGCAGGTCGCCGGGCACCAGGTTGGCCACGCGGCTCTCCGACTGGAGCTCCTCGAGTTCGACGCGCACTTCCAGCCACGGCAGGTCGCATACACCGGGGGTGTAGTTCACGCTAAGAATTGAGTCGCTGTAGCTGTGCTGCTCCAGGGCGCGGAAGTGGCGCTCCTCGCCCAGCGACAGGGCCAGTGAGTGCCAGTGGCCGTGGGCTTCGACGTCGCTCACGTTGTAGTTGGTGGCCAGCGCCACGCTGGCAAAGGGAAAGGCCGCCAGCAGGGCCGCAGGCGCCAGGCCGGCGAGCAGCCGACGTGCGGCGTGTGGCCGAAGGGATCGGGTCATGTTCGGGTTCCTGATCGACAGGCCTGGGATGGTAGCACTCGCAGCGCGCCGCGCCGACCCCGTCAGGTATCGGTTACGGCGAGGAGTGGCTTCACGGCACGCTTGCGTCGGCGCCCTCAGTGCGCGGCTCCTGCTGCGTATGGGGCTCAAGCTGTGCCTGGGGGGCAAGCCGTGAGTAGTAGGCCGCCAGGTCGGCGATGTCCTGATCGCTGAGACCGCGGGTCATGCTGGCCATCAGGTGGCCGCGCTCGCCGGCCCGCAGCGACTGCATGCCGGCGATGAAACGCGCTTCGTCCATGCCGGCGATGCTCGGGTAGCGGGAAGTCACACTGCGCCCTTGATAGCCATGACAGCTGGTGCACAGCTTGGCCATGTCGGCGCCGCGCTGCGCGTCGCCGACCAGCGCCGGAGAGGAGGTATCGCTGGACCAGACGGCCTGGCTCAGCGATATCAGCAGCATGGCGATGGCACGCGAGGCGAGCTTCATGACCATGGGCTGGACCCTCCCCTGCAGTGGGTACGTATCAGTGGCCGTGCATGGCGCCACCGTGACCGGCGTGGTCATTCACTTCGTTGCCATGGCCTTCGTGACCGGGCATGCCGCCGTGGTGCTGCATGCTGGCATCCGCCCGCGCGAGCTCGGTCAGCAGCTCCAGGTCGATGTCGCCGAAGGCGAGCACCTCGCCGCCATGGGTCTCGCTGAAGGCCTCGGCATGATGGCGCTCCCTGAAGGATGCCAGCGTATGGCCCATGGCGCCACGCTGGTCGTGGCCCGCCACGTACCAGGCTTCGCTGGCCAGGATGAAGGCGTCGTCGGCCGGCCGGCTCCAGGGGGTCACGGCCACGTCGTGGACCCATGCATGGCTCAGGCGGTTCTCGTTCTCCGGCTGCAGCAGGAAGGCGAACATATCGGTGGTGGAGCAGAACTTGCGTACCGCCTCGTCGCGATTCAGATAGGCCTGGCCCTTGGGGCCCGGCAATTCTGCGATCAGCATGCCGCAAACGTGGCAGCTGTCGCCGTCGGTGATCGGCTGGGCCGCGGCGAGGGGCTTGTCTTCACTGCCGCTGCAGCCCGCCAGCAATACGGCAAGAACCAGGGCGGTAAGGGTAGTGCGTGTCATGGTCGTTCTCCGAAGGCTATGTCTGAAAACTGTCTGCGCTTGGCCATACGGCGTTAAAAATCAGCTCAAAGTACTCATTTACACCCCGTAAACTCCGTCTTTTCGCTGTTTTTTGCCTTGTCTGACCTTCGCTCGACGACTTTTCAGACACAGCCGGGTCAGGGCCGGTCGAGTCAGGCGGAATGATGGCGGAAGCGCAATATGGCCAGTCCCAGCGGAGCCACGATCCAGCCGACCAGGATCAGCAGCAGCCAGCCGGCATGGAAGGCGGTGTTCTGGGCGATGGCGGTCACCCCGGTGTAGGCCTGGGCGGACTCGAAGCCGACCATGTTGATCAGGCGGAAACCGTCGGTGGGATTGAGCAGCAGCAGCCACGGCAGCCAGTCGCCGCCGCTCTGCACGCTCACCAGCAGTGCCAGCAGGCCGAGATCGAACACCAGCACGAACAGGAACCACACGCCCAGTGCCAGCCCGGCGGCGCGCGCCTTTTCGGTCACCCACACGCTGATCAGGTAGGCGAAGGCGATGAATACCCAGCCCAGCAGCACGCTGCTGAGGATCAGCAGGCTGAGGCTGGCGACCAGATCGCCGAGCGCCACGCCGTCGGCGGCGAAGGCGATCACCACCCCGGCAATGCCGAAGCCCAGCGCCGTGGCGGCGCCCAGGATCAGGCCGTGGCCGAGGAACTTGCCCAGCAGCAGCGAGGTGCGACTGAGCGGGTAGGTGAGCAGCAGCAGCAGGGTGCCCGACTCCTGCTCGCCGACCACGGCGTCGTAGGCCAGCAGCAGGGCGATCAGTGGAATCAGGAACACCGCCAGGGTCGACAGGCTGACCACCGTGGTGGCAAGCGACGTGAAGCCCATGCCGCCGCTGGCGGCGGCGCCGAACCAGGCGATGCCGACGGCGAGTGCGGCCAGGATCAGGGCGATGGCCAGCACCCAGCGATTGCGCAGGCCGTCCTGGAACTCCTTGCGGGCGACGATCAGGGTGGTGTTCATGGTGTGCCTCGCTGGTCAGGGGTGGACGAAGCTGCGGCGACGGGCGCCGAGAAGTGGGCGTACAGGTGCTCCAGCGTCGGCGGCAGCACGTCGATGTCCTCGACCCCCGGCGTGCCGGTCAGCCGGCGCAGGGCGCTCATTTTGGCCGAGGGGTGAACGCCGAGCTCCAGCGCCGAGCCGTTGAGGTAGCGCGGGGCGATGCGGCTGTCGTCCCAGCCGGCGGTCCAGTCGACCCCGGGCCAGCGGCCCTTGGCGCGAATGGTCAACGGCAGCGAGGCTTCGCGGCGCAGCTCCTCGAGGCTGCCCAGCGCCAGGCGCCGGCCGGCGCCGAGGATCAGCGCGCGGTCGATGTAGGGCTCCACCCCAGGCAGCACGTGTGAGGAGAGCAGCACTGTGCAGCCGCGCTCGCGCAGTTCGCGCACGGTTTCGTAGAAATCCCGGGTGGCGGCAGGGTCGAGCCCGGTGGTGGGCTCGTCGAGCAGCAGCAGGCGCGGCTCGCCGAGCAGTGCCTGAGCCAAGCCCAGGCGCTGGCGCATGCCTTTGGAGTAGGTCTTGACCCGACGCTTGGCCGCATGGCCCAGGCCGACCTTCTCGAGCAGCTCATCAACCTGCCGACGATCGATGCGCTTCAGGCGGGCGAAATAGTCGAGTACCTCGCGACCGGTGAGCTGTTCGTAGAAGCTGACGTTTTCGGGCAAGTAACCCAGATGGCGACGCAGCGTCTCGGCGTGGGGGCCGTCGGGGGCGCCGCCGAGCACTTCGAGCGAGCCTGCGCTGGGCGAGATCAGGCCCAGGATCAGCTTCATGGTGGTGGTCTTGCCGGCGCCGTTGTGGCCTAGCAGGGCGAGTACCTCGCCCTCCTTGACCGTGAGATCGAGGGCCTCGAGGCGGGTGAGGTCGCCATGGCGCTTGGTCAGCCCGTGGCATTCGATTACCGGATTCATGAGTGGGCTTCTCCAAGGCTAAGAGCTTCCCCAAGGCTAAGGGCTTCCCCAGGGCTAGGGGCGTGCATCAATGGTGCGCTGTCGCGCACGCCCTGGGCGCGGAAGATGGGGAACTGGCGCTGCACCCAGCGCAGGGCGACCACGGCGGGGCTGTGCAGCAGCAGGCGCGCCTCGGGGTGGCGCCACAGCAGGCGGTCGACGGCGTCGTTGGGCTCGTAGGGCGTATCGCCGACGCCGTTGCCGTCCAGGTCCCAGCCCAGGTAGTCGCTCCAGTAGTTGCCGCGGCCGTCCCGGGACCATTCCTGATGGCGGGTGGCCACGTACATCACCTGCTGACGGTTGTTGATGAAGGCGTTGTCGTAGAGGCGGTTGTTCTCGGAGCCTGCCGTCAGGTGGATGCCCATCTCGCTGTCGGCCAGGCGGTTGCCGCGAATCTCGTTGTGCTGGGAGTTGTAGATGAACAGCGCCTTGCCCTCGGCGCCGAGCGTGACGCCGTGCTCGCTGCCGCCGGGCCCGTGCCAGGCGGTGATGCCGCGAATGTCGTTGCCGGCGATGGTGCTGTAGTTGACGTAGTTCATCAGGATGCCGTAGTTCATGTCGCGCTCGGAGCGGTTGTTAACCACTTCCAGATCGCGGGACATCATCAGCGCGTATCCGGCGCGGGTGCCGCTGGTATGGTTGCCCACGATCTTGCCGCCGTGGGTGAACATGTAATGAATGCCGAAGCGCGAGTCGCGCAGGCGGTTGTTGCGAAAGGTCAGGTCGCGGCTGGTATCGACGTAAATCGCATCGCGGCTGTCGCGTACGTCGTTGTCGGCGATGGTGCCGCCGCTGATGTTATAGAGGCGGATAGCGTCGCCACGGTCCTGGGAGCGCACGCCGGTATTGCCGGCGATGCGGTTGCCGATCACGCTGGGTGTTTCCAGGTGCCACAGCCACAGACCGAAGGCCACGTTCTCCAGCACGTTGTTCTCGATATGGATGCGGTGGGCCTCGCGCTCGACATGGATACCAGCGTTCATGTCGGTCAGATTGAAGCCGGAGTTGCGCAGGGTCAGGCCCTCGATGCGCACGTCCGGGGCGCTAATGCGAATCACGTCGCCGTTGCCCTCGCCGTCGAGAATGGCGCCGGGCTCGCCGCGCAGGGTCAGCGGCTTGTCGATCAGAATGCTGCCGATGTGCAGCCCTTCAGTGAGGATCAACTCGCTGCCGGGGGCGGCGGCATCGATATGCGTCTGGAGTGGACCGTCGCCGGGCGCGATGCGCAGCTCGCCGAAGGCGAAGGTCGCCGTCAGCAGCAGGCCGCAGCCACCCAGGAAAGAAAAGAGACGTTTCACTACGGTCACCTCGAGTAGGACAGTGGCCGGCCCCGCGGGGCCGGCCGGGTTACATCGTCATGCGGGTTCTACGAGCATGCGACCTGACATCTCCATGTGCAGGGCGTGGCAGAACCAGCTGCAGTAGTACCAGTGGACCCCGGGTTTGTCGGCAACGAAGGTCACCGATGAGGTCTGCTGCGGATGGATCTCGAAGTTGATGCCGTGGTTGACCAGGGCGAAGCCGTGGCTGACGTCCTCGATGGTGTCCATGTTGGTGACCACGATGGTGACCTCGTCGCCCTGCTTCACGCGGAACTCGGTGGTGCCGAAGCTCGGCGCCACCGAGGTCATGTAGACGCGCACCTTGTTGCCGTCGCGAATGACCTTGTTGTCGCGTTCCAGGGTCACGCCATCGGCCTGGGCCATGGCCACGGTCTCGGCGAAGTAGGGGTCGTCGCGGGTATAGACCTGCGACGGGTTGAGCTGGTCGGCACGGATCATCAGCGCATCGTGGGGCTCGGCGTAGGTCGGGCCGTCGTGGATCAGCTTCATCTGCTCGCCGCTGATGTCGATCAGTTGATCGTTCTCGGCATGCATCGGACCCACCGGCAGGAAGCGGTCCTTGGAGAACTTGCACAGCGCGGTGAGGTACTTGCCGTCGACGTCACGGCTACAGGCCAGCGAGGCCTTGATGTGGCCGATGTTGTAGTGCACGTCGATGCGGTCGCGGATGTAGTTCACCTCCTCGCCGTTGTAGGCGCGAATGGAGTCCTCGATGTTCCACTTCACCACCTGGCTGTCGAGGAACAGCGAGGTGTAGGCGTTGCCGCGGTTGTCGTAGGTGGTGTGCAGCGGCCCCAGGCCCACTTCCGGCTCGGCCACCACGACGTCGCGCGGGTCGGACAGGCCACCGTCGAACCACTCGGCCACGCGGGACCACTCGATCACGGTGCAGGTCGGCGACAGCTTGCCGCTGACCACGCAGTACTTGCCTTCCGGCGGCGCGGTGTTGACGCCGTGCGGGCTGCGCGGGGTCGGCACATAGAGGGCAAAGGCGTTGCGGCCTTGGTGGGCCTGCTCACGGGCGTCGACCACCGGTACCGGGGAGTCGCCGATGGTGGTGTATTCGCCCGCGGCAACGGCACGCTCGATGGCCGGCACGTCGAATATCACCGTCCAGTCGCGCTCCGGGCCCATCATTTCCGGCAGGGTCATGCCGCGGGCCGAGTTGTAGCAGGAGGCGGCGACGAAGCGGCCGCTGTAGTCGGTGTCGCAGTTGTCCAGGTTACCATCGACGATCGCCTGCCACTTGAACTCCATGGTCTCGGCGTCGATGCAAGTCATCATGGTCCAGTATTCGGACGGATCGTCCAGGTACTCGCCGTTGTTGTTCAGCGGCACGATCATCTCACCCGCCGCGAAGACCCGCTCGGTACTCGGCACGCGCTGCAGGGTGAGGCCGTGGATCGACTGCACGTTGGGGATGGTGAGGATCTTGTCGGCACGCATGATGTCCAGGCGAATCCGCGCCACCCGGGTGTTCAGCTTGTCGTTGATGAAGCAGTAACGACCGTCGTAGCGGGCGTCGGTGTAGCTTACCTTGGGGTGATGGGTGTCGCCGTTGAGCGGGGCGTTGGGGCCCAGCACACGCTTGGACTCATTGGTGATGCCCCAGCCGGTGGCGCTGTCGACGTTGAACACCGGGATGCGCAGCAGTTCGCGCATGGAGGGCACGCCGAGGATGCGCACCTCACCGGAGTGGCCACCGCTCCAGAAGCCGTAGTACTCGTCCAGCTCGCCCGGCTCCACGTGGTGCTCGTTGTTGGTCGCCGCCTCGGCGGGGCGGCTGCGCACCAGGGCACCGGCGCCGAAACCGCCGGCCAGGCTGGCCCCGGCCACGCCGGTCACTGCGCTGTTGCGCAGGAAGTTGCGGCGGCTGAGGTCCTTGATGTGGTCGTTATTGTCGCTCATGGTTCACTCCTCCTGAAGAGTGGGAATGCGCTGCAGTTTGGCCTGGCTGCCCTGCGCAGCATCGGCCGGATAGGTTTCCACGGCACCGCCCTTCGAGGAGCCGCGAGCGGCCTTCTCGTAGCGCTTGCGGCGCTTGATCATTGGCGGACAGCGCCGGTCGTCGTGGTAGGTCACCTGGCAGTCCAGGCAGTAGTGGCACTCGTTGGCGTTGATGCGGCCGTCGGGATGGATGGCGGCCACTTCGCACTCGTTGGCACAGATCTGACAGGGGGTGCCGCAGTTGCCGCGATGGCGCTTGAGCCAGTCGAACAGGCGCAGGCGGGCGGGAATGGCGAGCCCCGCGCCCAGCGGGCAGATGTAGCGGCAGTAGGCCTTGTGGGTGAAGGCCGAGATGGCGAGCAGGCCAAGGGCATAGGCCAGGAAGGCCCACTCGCGCTGGAAGCGCATGGTCACGGCGGTCTTGAACGGCTCTACCTCGGCGTAGCGTTCGGCCTGGCCCAGCGAGTGCAGCGAGACCGCGAACAGCGCCAGCAGAATGATGTACTTGATCGCCCACAGCCGCTCGTGCAGGGCGAAGGGCACTTCGAACTGAGGCACCCGGAGCTTGCGCGCGACCTTGTTGATCAACTCCTGCATGGCGCCGAAGGGGCACAGCCAGCCGCAGAATACGCCGCGGCCCCACATCAGCAGCGTGACGGCGACGAACGACCAGAGAATGAACATCATCGGGTCGATGAGGAACGACTCCCAGCTGAAGCCGCCCATCAGCGAGTGAACGAAGGTCAGGATGTTGACCACCGAGAGCTGGGCCAGGGAATACCAGCCGATGAACACCACGGTGTAGACCAGGAAGCCGACCCGCAGCGGGTTGAATACCCTGGGATAGCGCACCAGCACGTCTTGGAACAGCATGATCGCCGTCAGTACGGTCAGGCCGGCGCCGAGCACGGCGATCTGGAAGGTGCGGTCGCGCCACACCTGGACCCACAGCGCTTCTTCCACTGGTGCTTCGAAGCGCTCGATGAAGCGCTCGGGGATGCTGTAGTGGGCGTTGAAGCGTACGAACTCGGTCTCCAGCGGCCCGGCGGCCCGGCGCACCAGCAGACCCAGCTCCCAGGGCTCGCCCGGGTCGAACTCGGCCTCGTTGCGGATGATGAAGATGTCGCGCTCGGTCAGCCGCGGTGCCCCGTCGATGCCGAGGCGCACGATGCGGCGGTGGTCGCTGTCCTGGAAGGCGATGTTGGTGTTGCCCTGAGAGGCCTCGATACGGTCGAAGATGCCGCCGCGCACATAGCCGGAGCCCTTGAAGGAGTAGTCGCCACTGGCCATGACCCCAATGGCATGCTCGCCCTCGTCGAGTCGCTCCATCAACTGCTCGTAGACGATGTCGCCGAGCAGATTGCGGCCGGCGGTCGGCGCATTGAGATAGGTGACGTAGAGATCGATGAAGGTGTTCTCGGCCGCCTGACCGCTGGCGTAGCCTTCGGCGGCGGTGCCGACGAAGGCCTCGTCGATCTCGCCGTGGGTCAGGTGCAGACGGCGAATGGTGCCGTCGCCTACCAGGGTTTCCCAGTCGGCCGGCTCGAACACCTCGTAGCGTACTTCGGCCGGCGGTGTGGCCAGCGGGTCGTCGATCAGGCCCTGCTCGGCGGCGACCCGGCGGGCGGAGCGCATGACGGTCTCTGTGAGCACGATCACGGTGACCGTGGCACCGGAGATGGCATCCAGGTTCTCGCCCACGCGTAGCCGCGCGTTGACGTGATGGGGCGCGTGGGCATCGGCATAGTCGATCAGGCGCTGCTCGGGAATGCCCACCAGCATGATCGGCTCTTCGTGGCCGAGAATGGTGGCCTGAGCGATTCGGGCTTCCAGGTCGATACCCACCAGCATGTTGATCGGTTTTCCGGAGTAGGCCGGAATCGGCGCAATGTCGTCGGTTTCGAAGGCGTAGCCGAGCAGGGTGTCGCCGGCGTAGACCGCCTTGGCGGCATGCTCTCCCTCCACTTCCGCCAGTCTCGTGGCGCTGGGGAACCCCGCCTTCACCTGGGAAAGTTCAAAGGCTTGCGCGGACGCGCCGAGCAGCATCGACAATCCAAATACACAGGCAAGAATCAGGGTGAGGAGCGGGTAGCGCCGGATGGACATGGGCATTCCTTATCAAGCGCTTGTTCGAGGCCAGGAAAAGGACTTGCCAGGAACATGCATTTGAAATGTTGCTTATGTTGTTGTCCATCATGCCAGTTGACCAACGTCATCGAATTGACGTGGATCATGCGCGGGAGGGACTGGGGACGAGGTTGAAGAGGTAGTCCCGAGGGAGTAGGCAGGCTTGGTTACGGTGAGGTGTGGTGATGTCTGGAAGAGTATTGCGAAGGGGCGGCGGGGCGCGTGATGGCAATCTCGGCCAGCCGCCCCGCCGCTCAGGCGGAAATGTCCGCCTGAGCTTTGATGGTGTGGTTAGAGCACCGGCTCGAGCATGAAGTCGACGGCGGCCTTCACTTCCTCGTCGCTCAGGTTGGCGTGTCCACCCTTCGGCGGCATGGCGCCGATACCCTCGATGGAGTGGGCATACAGGGTTTCCATGTCCTGCTCGAGGCGCTCGGCCCAGGCGTCGGCATCGCCCTTGATCGGGGCGCCGGCGGCGCCGGTCATGTGGCACGCCATGCACGCCTGGTTGTAGATCGCCTCGCCATCGGGCTCGGCCTGGGCCACGGTGGCAAAGGCCAGGGCGGCAGAGCCGGCGAGCAGAGCGGCGGTAAGTTTCTTCATGGGTTTCTCCTTATGCTTGATTCACGGTGAAGCCAGTCCTTTTTAATTCCACTCGAGGGCTGGCCTCGATTTACAGCCAAAGCGGATTTTGGCACATCTATGCGGCGCCTGTCGGGATCTGCATTAAGCGCGCGAGCTGGGGCTGCCGTCTGCCGAGCATGTCGGCAAGGGTGTAACGATCCAAGACTTCCATGAAAGCGCCCATCGCCTCGTTGAGAATGGGCTTGAGCCGGCAGGCCGGCGTGATGATGCATTCGTTATGATCGCGGAAACACTCCACCAGGCCGAGCTCGTGCTCGGTATCGCGCACCAGTCGTCCCAAGGTGATCTCCTCGGGGGGCCGACTGAGCAGCAGGCCGCCGTTCTTGCCGCGGATGGTGGTGATGTAGCCACGATGACTCAGATCCTGGACCACCTTCATCAGATGGTTGCGCGAAACGCCGAAACTCTCTGCAATCTCGTGGATGGTGGCCCGCTCTTCCCCTTTGACGGCGAGGTAGAGCAGAACGCGCAGCGCATAGTCGGTGTAACGGGTCAGATGCATGAAGTTCGGCCTGTCTTGATGGGCGTCAATTAAGGTGCGCTAACATCTTCTTATCATAACACTGCTTCGTTGCTTGCTCGCGCTGGGCATGGCTGTGGCATCGGGTCGCGTCAGTATGAAGGTGGCCACACAGCCGAAAATCGCTGCTGTCGTCCCCAGCACCAAGCCGGGTGCACCGCCGAACCATAGTACCAGCCAACTGAAAGCAAGCAGAACGATGGCGAGTTGCTTCGTCCTTCTGGCAATGGCCCGCTGCTCGCGCCAGGCATGCAGTGGCGGGCCCAGTCGCGGATGGTGCCATAGCCAACGCGCCAGGCGCGGCGAACCCTTCGGCGCTGCCCAGGCGGCCACCAGCAGAAAAGGGGTGGTCGGCAGCAGCGGCACCACCAGCCCGGCGGTGCCCAAAGCGATGGCTCCGTAGGCAAGCATTCGCCAGCCCAGGCGTAGCACGGTTTCTCTCATCACACCCTCGCGAAATTTTCGAGGCGCAGTCTCGCGCGTTCATTCTAAGTAGTATTTTATATACATGTTTAAAAACTTTGCCAAGTCTACGTACGCACCGGACCCTCAAGCGGGGGAGCTGCGGCTCCCGGCCTGGCGTTGGCTGTTCCCCTTGGCGGCCTTGCATGCCGCCCTGATGGTACCGCTCTCGCTGCTGGCGCTCTATCACGGCTGGACAGCGGTACAGCTGGCGACCCCGGCAGCCCATGCGCGCGAGATGCTGTTCGGCTTCGCCCTGGCGGTGATCGCCGGCTACCTGTTGGGACCGGTGCCGCGCCGCCAGCTGGCCGTGCTGGTGACGCTCTGGCTGTTGGGTCGAGTGGGCGTGCTGACCTGGCCGGGCGCCGTGGTGGCCTCGCTGGCCGACGCAGCCTTCGCGCTGTGGGTGGCCGGGGGGCTGGTGCCACGCTTCATCGCCGCCAAGAAGTGGCGCAACCGGCTGCTGTCGCCGCTGCTGGGCATGATCAGCCTGCTGGCGGTGGTGACCCTGACCTGGCGCTATCTCGACGACATGCCGACCACAGCGCCGCTGATGCATCAGAGCGTGCTGTGGCTGGTGCTGCTGATGACCTTCATGGGTGGTCGCGTCATCGTTCCGGCCGTCAATGGCTATTTCGCGCGAGAGTTCGCACGAGAGTTTCGCCAGGCCGGGGTAGGCGTGCAGCCGCGCCTGGAGGCGGCGCTGATCGTGCTGCTGGGGTTGGCGCCCTTCGTCATGCTGCTCGATCTGCTGCGCCCGTTGGCGGCCTTGCTGGTGCTGGCAGCGGGCCTGCTGGTGCTGACTCGCATCTGGCACTGGCGGCCGTTAGGCTGCCGTGAGCGGCCGGATCTGCAGGTGCTGATGCTGGGCTATGCCTGGCTGGCCATCGGCCTGGTGCTGCTGGCGCGCAGCTGGTGGGCGCCGCAGCATGCCAGCACCGCGTTGCACGCCTTCACCGTAGGGGCGCTGGGCACACTGGCCAGCAGCATCATGCTGCGCCACGTGATTCTGCGTGCCAAAGGCCGCCCGGAGCGGGAGCGAGTGCTGCTGCCGCTGGCCGGGTTGTTCGCCACGGCAGCGGTCCTTCGCCTGTGGGCCATCGACGCCGGCAGTGCCTGGCTGCTGCTGATGTGGGCCTCGGCGCTGGCCTGGAGCCTGGGCTGGCTGCTGGTGGCCTGGCGGCTGTGGGTGTGGATTCGCCGATTGCCCCCGCGCGACATGAGCAAACTTGACTCGGGACAAGAGAGGGGCGAGCTGTCGAGACGCTGATAAGTGCCAATGTCATACTCACGGATATCGGGCATGGCGCGCACCATGCCAGGGTTTCAAGAGGTCGAAGTCGATCATGCAAGACGAGCTGTTGTTCAATCGCCCCTTGGTGGAGAAGTACGACCGCCCCGGGCCCCGCTACACCTCCTATCCCACGGCGCCGCAGTTCCATGCGGCCTTCGCCGAGGACGACTACCGCGCCGCCGCCGAGCGCAGCAATCGGGTCGCCTCGCCCAAGCCGTTGTCGGTCTACGTGCACATCCCGTTCTGCAAGAGCCTGTGCTACTACTGCGCCTGCAACAAGATCATCACGCACAACACCGAGCGTGCGGCGGAGTATCTGGACTGGCTGAAGCAGGAGATCGGTGTGCAGGGGGCGTTGTTCGACGAAACCCGCCGCATGACCCAGTTGCACCTGGGCGGCGGCACGCCCACCTACCTGAGCAATGCCCAGCTCGGCGAGCTGATGGCGGCCCTCGACGAGGCGTTCCATTTCGCCCCGGTGGAGGAGCGCGAGTTCTCGCTGGAGGTGGATCCGCGAACGGTCACGCCGGCACAGATCCATGAGCTGCACGATCTCGGCTTCAACCGGCTGAGCTTCGGCGTGCAGGACTTCGACGCGGACGTGCAGAAGGCGGTCAACCGCCTGCAGAGCGAGGAGCAGGTGGTCGAGCTGGTGGCCGCCGCCCGCGAGGCCGGCTTCCAGTCGGTCAGCGTGGACCTGATCTACGGCCTGCCGCTGCAGACGGTGGCGAGCTTCGACACTACGCTGGACAAGATCATCGCCCTGCGCCCGGACCGCATCGCCAGCTACAGCTACGCCCACCTGCCCGAGCTGTTCAAGGCCCAGCGCCTGATCCGCCCCGAGGACATGCCGCCGCCGGAGCGCAAGCTGGAACTGCTCGAGCTCACCATTCGCCGCCTCACCGCCGCCGGCTACGTCTACATCGGCATGGACCACTTCGCTCTGCCCGACGACGAGCTGACCCTGGCCAGGGAGAACGGCACCCTGCAGCGCAACTTCCAGGGCTACTCCACCCATGCCGACTGCGACATGATCGGCCTGGGCATCACCTCCATCGGCAAGGTCGGCGACAGCTACAGCCAGAACGTCAAGGAGACCGCCCAGTATCAGGCGCGGCTCGAGGAGGGGCGGCTGCCGGTGATGCGCGGCTATCGCCTCAACGACGACGACCGCCTGCGCCGCGACGTGATCAACGCCCTGATGTGCCACGGGCGCATCGATTTCGCCAACATCGAGGCGTGCCACGACATCGCCTTCCGCGACTATTTTGCCGATGCCCTGGACCAGCTCGAGGAGATGCAGGCCGACGGCCTGCTGGCCATTAATGATGACGCCATCGAAGTGCTACCCGCCGGGCGCCTGATGATGCGCAACATGGCCATGGCCTTCGACGCCTACCTCAAACCCAACGAAGGGCGTTTCTCGCGCACCGTCTAAGACGCCCACCGAAACACAACGGCGCCCCGCGGGGCGCCGTTTGCGTTTCGGCGGCTGTGCTTCCTCAAACGGCCCGTTCGAACAGCAGATTATTCTCCAAATGGATATGCTCCATCAGATCCTCGCGGAACTCGCGCAGGCCGGTGTAGAGCGCGCGCCAGGTGGTGCAGGCGCCCTTGGGTGGGGTGATGTCCTCGGTGAGCAGCATCACCTGCTCCAGGTTCTCGCCGTGGTCGTCGTGCTCATGGCGCATCACCGCGATCGGCCCCTGGGCCTGGGCGCCCATGCCGCTGCGCAGCATGGGAAACAGAATCTGTTCCTCCTTCTGCATGTGGCTCTCCATCTCCTGATGGATGTCCATCAGCAGGTCTGCCAACCCGTTGGGGCAGCTTTCGCGCTCGCCGTGGACCTGCTCCACTCGCCGCGCCATGCGGATCAGCTCGGGCAGCTGCTGACGATGCACGTCGTGGTAGCGGGTCAGGATGTGCTCTATCAGCTCGTCGTTGCTGGCCTCGCGCCAGTCGCGCTGCTCGCTGCTGACGGCCGGCAGTGCCTCGAGTTCGGCGACCAGCCTGTCGACGTGCAGGCCGGCGCGCTCGGCGGCCTGGCGCAGGCTGATGCGCCCGCCGCAGCAGAAGTCGATGTTGTGGGTGTGGAAGATGCGGGTCGCACCGGGCAGCGACAGGGCGATACGGCCAACGGTTTGTTCGAGCAGGTCCATGTGTAGTTCCTCTGCAACGGGGATGTCATCCTGTACAGAGCAAGCGCCATGCCAGTTTTTTTACTGCTTTACTTTCAATGATATGAAGTGGTCATGGTTGAAATGACCTTGCCGTGATAGGGTTAAATTTACCCTGATAGGTATTATTAACCATGCTCGACGATTCCCTGCTGGCCGACCTGACGGCCGATCTGCCCAGCGCCGTGCGCCTGCAGCGCCTGGTGCGTACGCTGCGCGAAAGCTTTCGTTGCGGTGCGGTGTGCCTGCTACAGCTTCAGCAGGACGTCCTGGCGCCGGTGGCGGTGGAGGGGCTGGTACGTGAGGCGCTGGGGCGGCGCTTCGAGGTGGCGCGTCACCCGCGTCTGGCCGCCATCCTCACCAGCCGCCGTTCGACCCTGTTCCCGCCGGACTCCAGCCTGCCCGATCCCTACGACGGCCTGGTCGAGCAGCAGCCGGGGGAGCCGCTGCACGTGCATGACTGCATGGGCATCAGCCTGCACGTGGAGGGTGAGCCGTGGGGCGTGCTGACCCTGGACGCCCTGGTGGCGGGCACCTTCGACGAGGCCTCACGCACGGCGCTGGAACGCTACGCGCTGCTGGTGGAGGCCGCAGTGCGCGTGTCGCGTCTGGAGCAGGAGGTGCGCGCGCTGCGCATGGCGGGCCATGGCGGCATCGCCCATGTCGAGCCGGGCGAGGGCGGTGAGATTCTTGGCCACAGCGCCGAACTGCAGCGACTGCTGCACGAACTCGACGTGGTGGCGGAAGCGGACCTGCCGGTGCTGCTGATGGGCGAGACCGGGGTGGGCAAGGAGCTGTTCGCCCGACGCCTGCACCAGCGCTCACCGCGATGGGAGCAGCCGCTGGTGCAGGTCAACTGTGCGGCGCTACCCGAAACCCTGGCCGAGAGCGAGCTGTTCGGTCACGTCAAGGGGGCCTTCTCCGGTGCCACGGCGGAGCGGGCGGGGCGCTTCGAGGCTGCCGACGGCGGCACCCTGTTCCTCGACGAGGTGGGCGAGCTGCCGCTGCCGATCCAGGCCAAGCTGCTGCGTGCGCTGCAGAACGGCGAGGTGCAGCGGCTGGGCGAGGACACCCCGCGCCGGGTCGACGTGCGCATCATCGCCGCCACCAACCGCCAGCTGGCCGACGGCGTGCGCGACGGCCTGTTCCGCGCCGATCTCTACCATCGGCTGTCGGTCTACCCGGTGGCCATCCCACCGCTGCGCGAGCGTGGTAGCGACGTGCTGGTGCTGGCCGGGCACTTCCTCGAGATCAACCGTGCCCGGCTCGGTGTGCGCAGCCTGCGCCTGGCGCCGAGGGCCGAGGCGGCGCTGCTGGGCTATCACTGGCCGGGCAACGTGCGCGAGCTGGAGCACGTGATCAGCCGGGCGGCGATCAAGGCGCTGGGCCACGGCGCCCGGCGCGACGACATCGTCACCCTGGAACCGGAGTGGCTCGACCTGCCTCACGGCAAAACGTCAAAGGACGAACCGTTGAAAGCCGATTCCCGCGCATCCGACATCCGGGAGTTGGCAACGCACGGCGTCGAACCGCTACGCCGTCAGGTCGAGGACGCCCAGCGACGGGCGATTCGCCAGGCCTTGACGGCGTGCGACGGGAGCTGGGCGAACGCCGCCCGCCGCCTCGCCGTGGACCCCAGCAACTTGCACAAGCTGGCCCGCCGCTTGGGGATCAAGTAGTTATCGGAAGGTCTAAAAGTCAAGAAGCAGCGTTAACGAAGGCCATATATATAGTGCTTGATCGGTAGTGGTTGTCTAGATATGGTAGCCAAGGCCCCGGTTGGGGGCAGTGTCACAGGCTTGACGCACATCAGTACGGGCAGGCGTCGTCGAGCTTAGGATGATCGGTTTCATGGCCACCTGGCCGCACCGAATCCATGGGTTCGCTCCACCGGAGAGTCGCTATGCTTCCTCTTTCTCTGTCGCGCTTGCCACGTCCGCCCGCCCCGACCCGCCTGATTCGCGCCATCGACCCCCGCGTGCCGCTTGTCCTGAAGCGCCAGCTGATCGAGCCGCTGCTCAACCGCACCTTCGCCGAGCCTTTGGCCGAGGGCGAGTTCGATGCGCTCGACGGGCGGCGCATCTCGCTGCACATCGAGGACCTGGGCGTAGCGTTGACGCTGACCCTCGAAGCGGAGCGCTTCCGGCTCAGCCCGGAGATGGGCGAGGCCACCATTCGCGGCGGCTGGCGCGAGTTTCTGTGCCTGGCTACCCGGCGCGAGGATCCCGACGCCCTGTTCTTCCAGCGCCGCCTGGTGATCGAGGGCGATACCGAGCTCGGCCTGATGGTCAAGAACCTGCTCGACAGCCGCGAGGAGGGGTTGGCCCAGGGCCGGCTCGGCGATTGGTTGGCGCGCTTCGAGCGCATGGCGCGCCAGGAACGTTGAACGATTCGAATTTTTGACCCTTACTGGAGATTCCTGCATGAGTACTTCCACCAAGGCCGTCAAGACATCCCACGAGGTGCCTATGCAAGCGCCCTCACGCGATATCTGGGACTCCAAGTATCGACTCAAGGATCGTCATGGCCGCCCCGTCGACAAGGATGTGGCAGCGACCTGGGAGCGCGTGGCGCGCGCCCTGGCAGCGGTGGAAGGCGACAAGGCCGAGGAGTGGCTGCCCAAGTTCCGCTGGGCGCTGGAGAACGGTGCCATCCCCGCCGGGCGCATCATGTCCAACGCCGGCGCCGAGGACTACAAGCCGGCGGTGAGCCTGATCAACTGCACCGTCTCGCGCACCATCCGCGACTCCATGCATGACATCCTCTCCTCGGTGGTGGACGCCGGCATGACCCTCAAGGCGGGCTGCGGCATCGGCTACGAGTTCTCCACCCTGCGCCACAAGGGCGCCTTCGTGTTCGGCGCCGGCGCCGGCACCAACGGCCCGCTGGCGTTCATGGATATCTACGACAAGATGTGCTTCACCGTAGCCTCGGCGGGCGGCCGCCGCGGAGCCCAGATGGGCACCTTCGACGTCGGCCACCCCGACGTGCGTGCCTTCATCGAGGCCAAGCGCGAAGCCGGCCGGCTGCGTCAGTTCAACCTTTCGCTGCTGATCACCGACGAGTTCATGGAGGCGGTGAAGAACGACGCCGACTGGCCGCTGGCCTTCCCGCTGCACGCCGGCGAGAAGGAGGACGTCAAGTCCGAGGACCTGATCTACCGCGACTGGCCGGTGGTCGAAGAGGGCTACACGGTCGACGCCGAAGGCCGCGTGGCCTGCCGCATCGTCGAGGTGATCAAGGCGCGTGAGCTGTGGGACACCATCATGCGTTCCACCTACGACTTCGCCGAGCCGGGCTTCATCCTGATCGACCAGGTCAACCGCATGAACAACAACTGGTTCTGCGAGGAGATCCGTGCCACCAACCCCTGCGGCGAACAGCCCCTGCCGCCGGAAGGCGCCTGCCTGCTGGGCTCGGTCAACCTGACCCGTTTCGTCATCGACCCGTTCGGCAAGAAGCCGCGCTTCGACTGGGAGCGCTACCGCCAGGTGGTGGCGATCTTCACCCGCATGCTCGACAACGTGGTCGAGATCAGCGGCCTGCCGCTGCCCGGCCAGCGCCGCGAGATCGAGGCCAAGCGCCGTCACGGCATGGGTTTCCTCGGCCTCGGTTCGACCCTGACCATGCTCAAGATCCCCTACGGCTCCGCCGAGTCGCTGGCCTTCACCGAAGAGGTGAGCCGCAACCTGGCCATCGAGGGCTGGAAGCAGGCGCTGGAACTCTCCCGCGAGAAGGGCATGGCGCCGATTCTCGCCGAGGATTTCGAAATCACGCCGAAGATGATGCGCGAGCGTCCGGAGCTGGCGAAGGACGGCTACGAGATCGGCGACAAGGTGCCGGGGCGCATCCTGCACGCCCGCTACAGCCGCTACATGCAGAAGGTCGCCGAGGTGGAACCGGAGCTGGTCGCGGCACTCGCCGAGCACGGCGCGCGCTTCACCCACCACAGCTCCATCGCGCCGACCGGCACCATCTCGCTGTCGTTGGGCAACAACGCCTCCAACGGCATCGAGCCATCGTTCTCGCACCGCTACTTCCGCAACGTGATCCAGTCCGGCAAGAAGACCAAGGAGCAGGTGGAAGTGGTCTCCTTCGAGCTGGCCGCCTACCGCCACTTCATCGCCAGCGACGCGGTGGAGAGCGACCTGCCCGACTACTTCATCACCGCCGATGCGGTCACCCCCAAGCAGCACGTGGCGGTGCAGGCGGCGGCCCAGGTGTGGGTCGACTCGGCGATCTCCAAGACGGTCAACGTGCCCACCGAGTTTCCCTTCGAGCAGTTCAAGGACCTCTACCTGGACGCCTACGAGAGCAAGCTCAAGGGCTGCACCACCTTCCGCTTCAACCCCGAGGCTTTCCAGGGCGTGCTGGTGCGCGAGGACGACCTCAAGAACACCACCTACGTGTTCGAGCTGGAGAACGGCGAGACGCTGGAGCTTTCCGGCGACGAGAAGGTGGTTTACGACGGCGAAGAGCACAACGCGGCCAATCTCTATGACGCATTGAAAGAGGGTACCTATGGGAAGTGGTAACCGCTCGATCCGTTTCTGCGTCATGAAGACAAGTATTGGAGGAGCCTACTGATGGCCGTCGAAATCAAGTCCAAGATCGTTTCCTACAGCGTCAAGAAGGCGGTGCAAGAGGCGCCGCTGGCCGACGAGAACCCGCTCACGGTACGCATTCCCTCGCGCCCGGAAGGGACGCTGGAGGCCGTTTCCGAGAAGATCTCCTACGTCGGCGCCGAAGGCCGCAAGAAGGTCTACCTGCTGGTCTCCTTCATGCCGGTGGAAGGCGTGCTCGACGGCAAGCGGGTGGTGATCGAGCGTCCGGTGGAGTTTTTCTTCCCCTCCGGCCAGCTCTCCAGCGAGCACCAGTGGATCACCGCCACCATGCGCAGCCTGTCGCTGGCCGCCCGCGGCGGCTACGTCACCCAGGCGGTGGCCGACCTGCGCAAGGTGGCCTGGGACAAGGGCCTGGTGCGCTGCGGCATGAACCGCTGGGGCAAGCCGATGTTCCACGACTCCGAAGTGGCCGCCATCGCCTGGTCGATCCAGCAGATCCTCTACCGCCGCGGTTTCCTCGATCAGGACGGCAATCAGGTGCCGGTGGAGGAGCTGGTGCGCCGCTACGCCCACCGCCTGACCCACGGCCACCCCTGGCAGCCGCCCACGCCGGAAGAGGAGGCGCAGGCCGAGCAGCAGGCCAAGGCGGCAGTCGCCGCAGAGAAGGGCGACGGCCCCACGGTGGTGGGCCACTGTCCGGAGTGTCGCGGCGAGCTGATCATGATGGACGGCTGCCCCACCTGCTATGCGGGCTGTGGCTGGTCCAAGTGCGGCTAAGAAAGCACTGTACAGCTGGCTGCGCGAGCGAATCGCTGCGTTGCGCGGTGCTCGGAATCCTCACCTATACCCCATAGGCTCCGGTTCCTGCGCTCCGTGCGCCTAGCGCTTCATCTCGCTCGCCAAGCTGACCAGCACTTTCTGAAACTGTCTGCACGGACATGCTATGCCCCCAGAAGCCGGACTTGCTCCGGCTTCGTCGTGTCCGGGGTCAGGCGGCGACGATTCTGGGGCCGCCGTCGGCTTGCGGTAGGGTCATGTCGCCGTCGGTGATCACCACGTCGAAGTCGTCGAGCTGGGCGAAGTAGGCGGGGTGCACCTGGCCGATCTTGCTCTCGTCCACCACCAGCAGGCGCTGTTCGGCGCAGGCGATGGCGGCCTGCTTGGGGGCGACTTCGTGGAAGTGAAAGCAGCTCACACCGCGCTCGGCGTGCACCCCGGCGGCCGAGATAAAGGCGCGATTGATGCCCAGGCGCTTGATTGCCGCGCTCATGTCGTCGCTGCCGAAGGAGTGCGAGGTGGTATGATAGAGCCCACCCAGCAGTACCAGGCGTACGCCAGGCACCAGGCTCATGGCATTGGCGACGTTGAGTGCGTAGGTCACCACGGTGAGCTGGCGGCGCTCGGCGAGCAAGCCCGCCAGGGGCAGCAGGGTGGTGCCGCAGTCGATGAACAGAGTGTCGCCGTCTTCGATGAAGCCGGCGGCCCGTTCGCAGAGCCTGCGCTTGGCCAGGGTGTGGCTGTCCTGTTGCTGGTCGAGGTCATACACCGGCGCATAGTGATTGGCCATGACCAGGCGTCCACCGAGCAGGATCATGGCGCCGTCGCTTGCGGCCACGTCACGACGAATGGTCATCTCGGAGACGCCGCACATCTGAGCGGCCTCGCCGAGGGGGAGGGTGCCGCCACCGGCCAGTGCCTGCTGCAGACGGGCCAGGCGCATGGCGCTGCGGTCTTTCATTCGTTGCTCTCCAACTTACCCTCCAGAACTTGGCGCGAAGATCGCTTTGGCTGGCCCTATGCTGAGCTAGGCAACGAGTATTTTCCACTCCCTACACTGTCCTGTCCTTAAGCCACTGCGTTTGGCGTAGCAATCTTGCGCTTTGGATGAATGTTGGTTAGATAACACAAAATGTTATAATTTTAACATCTCGTGCAGTCTTCCCCTGCGCTGATATCACGACAACCAGATGCGGCGGGTCCTGGCACATCGCCGCCGGCACCAAAGGATGGATTCCATGACTGCCATCATGAGCCTGGTCGGCATGGCGACGCTGATCGCCATCGCTCTGATTTTTTCCACCAGCCGTCGCGACATCCGCCTGCGAACCGTGGGTGGCGCCTTCGCCATTCAGGCCGGCATCGGCGCCTTCGTGCTCTACGTGCCGTTCGGTCAGACCGTGCTGCAGACCATCTCCGCTGGCGTGAGCCAGGTGGTGCTCTACGCCAACGACGGCATCGACTTCCTCTTCGGCGGCCTGGCCGATACCGACAGCATCGGCTTCGTCTTCGCCATCAAGGTGCTGCCGGTGATCATCTTCTTCTCCTCGCTGATCGCCGTGCTCTACTACATCGGCATCATGCAGTGGGTGATCCGCATTCTCGGCGGGGCGCTGCAGAAGGCGCTGGGCACCTCGCGTACCGAGTCGCTCTCGGCCACTGCCAACATCTTCGTCGGCCAGACCGAGGCGCCGCTGGTGGTGCGCCCCTTCATCGCCCGCATGACCCCTTCGCAGCTGTTCGCGGTGATGTGCGGCGGGCTGGCCTCGGTGGCCGGCTCGGTGCTGGCGGGCTATGCGGCGCTGGGCATTCCCATGGAGTACCTGGTGGCGGCCTCGTTCATGGCCGCGCCAGGCGGCCTGCTGTTCGCCAAGTTGATCATGCCCGAGACCGAGAAACCGGTAGACGACGTGGAGGAGGCCAGCGAGGTGATCGAGGCCGAGGACAGGCCGGTCAACGTGCTCGACGCGGCGGCGGCAGGGGCCTCGTCCGGGCTGCGCCTGGCCGCCAACGTCGGCGCCATGCTGCTCGCCTTCATCGGCCTGATCGCGCTGGTCAACGGCATGCTCGGCGGCATCGGCGGCTGGGTCGGGTTCGAGCAGCTGAGCCTGGAGCTGATCCTCGGCTGGCTGTTCGCGCCGCTCGCCTTCGTGCTCGGCGTGCCCTGGGCGGAGGCCACCCTGGCCGGCTCCTTCATCGGCCAGAAGCTGGTGGTCAACGAGTTCGTCGCCTACATCAACCTGGCGCCCTACATCGACGGCGATGCGATGGTGGCGAACACCGGCCAGGCCATGAGCGGCCACACCATCGCCATTCTCTCCTTCGCCCTGTGCGGCTTCGCCAACCTCTCGTCGATCGCCATCCTGCTCGGCGGCCTGGGGAGTATCGCTCCCAGCCGGCGTCACGACATTGCCCGCTTCGGGGTCAAGGCGGTGCTGGCTGGCACCCTCTCCAACCTGATGTCGGCGGCCATTGCCGGGTTCTTCCTCTCCATCGGGGGAGTGATCTGATGGCCACCGTAAATCCATTTCGCTTCGACAGGTAACGTCATGACCGAACTGCAGCAGGCCGCGCGCCAGGCCCTGGCGCTGATGGACCTCACCAGCCTCAACGACGATGACAGCGATGCCGTCATTCGCGAGCTGTGCACCCGCGCCAACACCCCCGTGGGCCATTCGGCGGCGGTGTGTGTCTTTCCCGCCTTCGTGGCAACCGCGCGTCAGGCGCTGGCCGAGCAGGGCCTGGCCGGCAAGGTGAAGGTGGCCACGGTGACCAATTTTCCCCACGGGGAGGCGGACATCGAGCGCGCCGCAGAGGAGACCCGGGCGGCCATCGCCGCCGGCGCCGACGAGGTCGACGTGGTGTTTCCCTACCGTGCGCTGATGGCGGGTGACGCCGAGGTCGGCCGTAAACTGGTCGAGGCTTGCAAGCGCGAGTGCGGCGACGCCGTGCTCAAGGTGATTCTGGAAACCGGCGAGCTCAAGGACGCCGGGCTGATCGACCGCGCCGGCATGCTGGCCATCGACGGCGGCGCCGACTTCCTCAAGACCTCCACCGGCAAGGTGGCGGTCAACGCCACCCTGAACGCCGCCAAGATCCTGCTCACCGCAATCAAGGCGAGCGGCCGCGACGTCGGCTTCAAGGCCGCCGGCGGGGTGCGCACCGCCGAGGATGCCGCCGCCTACCTGCAGCTCGCCGAGCGGGTGATGGGGGCCGAGTGGATCACTCCGGCGCACTTCCGCTTCGGTGCCTCGGGGCTGCTCGGCAGCCTGCTCGATACCCTGGGCGTCGAGCAAGACAAGGGCCCGACGGGAGGCTACTGATGGCTATCCGTGCGCTTCCCCAGGAGCTGATCCGCGCCAAGCGCGACGGCCAGGCGCTCGCCCCCGAGGAGATAGGCGAGCTGGTGACCGGCGTCAGTGACGGCAGCCTCTCCGACGCCCAGGTCGGTGCGCTTGCCATGGCGATCTACCTCAACGGCATGAATGCCGCCGAGACGGTGGCACTGACCGAGGCGGTGCGCGACTCCGGCGAGGTGCTGGTGTGGCGCGGCCTGGGCCAGGGGCTCGACCTGCCGGGGCCGGTGCTCGACAAGCACTCTACCGGCGGAGTGGGCGATCTCGTCTCGCTGGTGCTGGGGCCGTGGATCGCCGCCTGCGGCGGCTACGTGCCGATGGTGTCCGGTCGCGGCCTGGGCCACACCGGCGGCACCCTGGACAAGCTCGAGGCAATTCCTGGCTACGACATTGCCCCCACGCGGGAGCGCTTTCGTCGCCTGGTACGCGAAGCGGGCGTGGCCATCGTCGGCCAGACCGCCGAGCTGGCCCCGGCCGACCGGCGGCTCTACGCCATTCGCGACGTCACCGCCACGGTGGAGTCGCTGCCGCTGATCGTCAGCTCGATCCTCGGCAAGAAGCTGGCCTGCGGCCTCGATGCCCTGGTGATGGACGTCAAGACCGGCAGCGGCGCCTTTATGCCTACTCATGAGGCGTCGTTCGAGCTGGCCAGCACCATCGCCGAGGTGGCCAGCCGCGCCGGCACGCCGACCACTGCGCTGCTCACCGACATGAGCCAGCCGCTGGCGCCCTGCGCCGGCAATGCCGTCGAGGTGCGCGAGGCGATTGCGCTGCTGACTGGTGAAAAGACGGGCGACAAGAGCGGTGATGAGAGCGGTGATAAGAGCGGAGGGCGTCTGCTGGAGGTAACCCGCACGCTTGCCGCCGAGCTGCTGCTGGCCGGCAGGCTGGCCAGGGACCATGAAGGCGCCCTGGCCCTGCTCGACGAGCGGCTCGCCTCGGGGGCTGCCGCCGAGCGCTTCGCGCGCATGGTGGCGGGCCTGGGCGGCCCCGCCGACCTGCTCGAACGACACGACCGCCACCTGCCCGGGGCGGCGGTGGTGCGCCCCGTATACGCCGAGCGCAGCGGGCGGGTCACGCGCATGGATACCCGCGCCCTGGGTCTCGCCGTGGTGACGCTGGGCGGCGGACGTCGTGCGCCGAGCGATGGTATCGATCATTCGGTTGGCCTGAGCGGCATTGCCGCCCTCGGCGAGGCGGTCGATGGCGAACGCCCGCTGGCCTGGGTGCACGCCGGCAGCGAGGCCGATGCCGAGCGCGCCGCCAGCCAGCTGCGCGCGGCCATCGAAGTGAACGACGTCGCACCCGGAGACGTCGTACTGCCTACACTCATTCAAGACGTGATCCGTCGGGAGGCGCCATGACGCGTGCCATCGTGCTGGTACTCGACTCTTTCGGCATCGGTGCGGCCCCCGATGCCGAGCGCTTCGGCGACGCCGGGGCCGATACCCTGGGCCATATCGCCGCCGCCTGCTCCCGTGGACGCTGTGACGGCTCTTTACAGGGCCCCAAAACCGGCCCGGCGGCACGCCAAGGCCCGCTGGCATTACCCAACCTGGGCCGGCTGGGGTTGTTCCACGCCCACCGCGAGAGCACCGGCGCTTGGGCCGAGGGCGTCGAGGTGCCGACCGAGGTGATCGGCGCCTACGGCCACGCCGGGGAGATCTCCTCGGGCAAGGACACCCCCTCGGGCCATTGGGAGATCGCCGGGGTGCCGGTGCGCTTCGACTGGGGCTACTTCCTCGACCGCGAGGAGAGCTTTCCTCCCGAGCTGCTCGCAGCGTTGATCCGCGAGGGCGAGCTGCCCGGCGTGCTGGGCAACTGCCACGCCTCGGGCACCGAGATCATCGCCCGGCTCGGCGAAGAGCACATGGCCAGTGGCAAGCCCATCGTCTACACCTCGGCGGACTCGGTGCTGCAGATCGCCGCCCACGAGGAAAGCTTCGGTCTGGCGCGGCTCCACGCCCTGTGCGAGACCGCCCGGCGCCTGCTCGAGCCCTACAACATCGGCCGGGTGATCGCGCGGCCCTTCGTCGGCCAGAGCGCGGCGGACTTCACCCGCACCGCCAACCGTCGCGACTACAGCGTCGAGCCGCCCGCACCCACGGTATTGCAGAAGCTGTGCGACGACGGCGGCGAGGTGTTCGCCATCGGCAAGATCGCCGACATCTACGCCCACTGCGGGGTGACGCACACGCTCAAGGCCAGCGGCCACGATGCGCTGATGGACGCCACCCTGGCCGCCCTGGACGAGGCCGGCGAGCGTTCTCTGGTGATGACCAACTTCGTCGACTTCGACACCCTCTACGGCCACCGGCGCGACGTGACCGGCTATGCCGCTGCGCTGGAGGCCTTCGACGCGCGGCTGCCCGAACTGCTGGCCAAACTGCGCGACGACGACCTGCTGGTGATCACCGCCGACCACGGCTGCGATCCCACCTGGCACGGCACCGATCACACCCGCGAGCGGGTGCCGGTGCTGGCGCTGGGGGCCGGGCTCGCTCCCGGCTCGCTGGGCGCGCGCGACACCTTCGCCGATATCGGCCAGAGCCTGGCGGCGCATCTGGGCCTGGCGCCCATGGCCGACGGCACGAGTTTTATTGCCTCTCCACCTCAGCCCAAGCCACCTCAACCCGACCCTCTCGCTGCATAGGAGCCTGACATGGCGACTCCCCATATTCAGGGCGAACGCGGCATCTTCGCCGACACCGTGCTGATGCCCGGCGACCCGCTGCGTGCCAAGCACATCGCCGAGACCTTCCTCGAGGATGCCCGCGAGGTCACCAGCGTGCGCAACATGCTCGGCTTCACCGGCCGTTATCGCGGCCGCGAGATCTCGGTGATGGGCCACGGCATGGGCATCCCCTCGGTCTCCATCTACGCCAAGGAGCTGATCACCGACTATGGCGTGCAGCGCCTGATCCGGGTCGGCTCCTGCGGCGCGGTGCGCGACGACGTGGCGGTGCGTGACGTGGTGATCGGCCTCGGTGCGAGCACCGACTCGGCGGTCAACCGTACTCGCTTCATGGGTCACGACTTCGCCGCCATCGCCGACTTCGAGTTGACCCGCCACGCGGTGGACGCCGCCGCGGCCCAGGGCGTGCCGGTGAAGGTGGGCAACCTGTTTTCGGCGGACCTGTTCTACAGCCCCCAGGGCGAGCTGTTCGAACTGATGAAGCGCTACGGCATCGTTGGCGTGGAGATGGAGGCGGCGGGGCTCTACGGCGTGGCGGCGGAGTTCGGCGGCCGGGCGATGACCATCTGTACCGTCTCCGACCATATCCTCAAGGGTGAATCGCTGCCCAGCGAGGCCCGCGAGCGCAGCTTCAACGAGATGGTCGAGGTGGCACTGGAAGCGGTACTGCGCGACGACGCGGCGGGGGCGGCATGAGCCATGGCATGAGCGACGCCGTCGACCCGGCCATCGTCGGCGCATTGATCGCGGTACGCGGCAACGCCTACGCGCCGTACTCGCAGCATCCGGTGGGCGCCATGGTGGAAAGCGAGAGCGGCGCGCGTTACTTCGGCGCCAACGTCGAGGTGGCCCACTACAAGGGCTTGTGCGCCGAGGCCTCGGCCATTGCCGCCATGGTCAGCGCCGGCGAGCGGCGCCTGCGCCACGTCTACGTGATCGGCCCCGGCGAGCACCTGTGCACCCCCTGCGGCGACTGCCGCCAGCGCATCCGCGAATTTGCCGACGCCGAGACCCGTATCCACGTGGTCGACGCCGAAGGCCGGCTGCTCAAGCGCTACACCATGGAACAGCTCCTGCCCGATGCGTTTGGACCGGAGAATCTTAAACTCACTCCCTGAGCTCGATGCGCTCGAAATGCGGTGCCAGGCGTTTGACCAGCCCGGCCAGCATCGCCCGCGGCGGGGCGTTCTCCACCGGCTGGCAGTAGGCCGGGTCGAGGCACTGGCGGGTGCGGGCCACCTGAATGGCGTAGCGGCGCACGCCGCAGTCGGCCAGGGTCAGCGCCAGGCGCTCCACCTCGGCCAGCGAGAAGTCGCGCCAGTGCACGGTGGTGCGGCACTCGAAGTCGATGCCGCCGTCGAGCAGCGCCATCAGGCTCTGGCTGTTGCGCTGCCAGATGCCGGGACGCCCGCAGATGCGGTCGAAGTCGCCCCCGCGTCCCTTCACGTCGAGCCCCACCCAGTCGAGCCACGGCAGCAGCCGTGAAAGCCGCGCCGGGTAAGGGCCGGCGGTATGCAAGCCGACCTTGAAGCCCATTTCCTTGACCTCGCGTACCGCCGCCGGCAGGGCGTTGTGCAGCGTCGGTTCGCCACCGCTGAACACCACCGCCTCGAGCAGGCCCCGGCGGCTCTCGAGGAACTCACGCACCGCCTGCCACTCGTTCTCGTCGCCGCGACGCGGCGCCATCATATGGCCGTTGTGGCAGTAGCCGCAGCGCAGAGGACAGCCCTGCAGGAACACCACACAGGCCAGATGATCCGGATAGTCCAGGGTGGTCATCTGAGTCATGCCGGCGACGGGCAGGCGAATGCCGTCGAGAGACGTGAAGGGGGGCGGGGCGAGGTCGGTGGCGATCATGGGAGCTTCTCGGCTTGGGACGTGAATGCCGGGCACCGGGCCCGGCAGGTCCATCGGTCGAATGTCAGGGCGTCAGGGCGGCGGCCCGCTCGGTGAAATGGCGGCGTTCGCGATGCTCGGCGCGCTTGCCGACGTTGAACTGGCTGACCGGGCGATGGTAGCCCATCACGCGGGTCCAGACCTCGCAGCGCTGGCGTTGTTCGGTGGGCAGGGTGTCGATGTTCGTCATGGCTTGGCTCCTTCCAAAGGGTTGATGACAGCGGTTTAAAAACGCTCAGGCCGGGATGGCCGCGGCGCGTCTTGCCAGCAGTGCTTCGTCGCACTTGGGGCAGAACTCGTGTTCGCCGGCCAGATAGCCGTGCACCGGGCAGATCGAGAAGGTCGGCGTCACGGTGATGTAGGGCAGGCGGAAGCGCGACAGCGCGGTGTGTACCAGCTTGCGGCAGGCGGTGGCGCTGGAGAGCCGCTCGCGCATGTAGAGGTGCAGCACGGTACCGCCGGTGTAGCGGGTCTGCAGCGGGTCCTGGTGAATCAGCGCCTCGAAGGGGTCGTCGGTGTGCCCCACCGGCAGCTGGCTGGAGTTGGTGTAGTAGGGCGCCTCCGGCGTGCCGGCCTGCAGAATGCCAGGGAAGCGCTCGGCATCGGCGCGGGCGAAACGGTAGGTGGTGCCCTCCGCCGGGGTCGCTTCCAGGTTGTAGAGGTGGCCGGTCTCGGTCTGGAACTGCTGCATCCTGGTGCGCACGTGGTCGAGCACTTCGAGGGCCAGCTGGCGCCCTTCGGGGGCGGTGATGTCGTAGCGGTCGTCGCAGAAGTTGCGCACCATCTCGTTGAGCCCGTTCACGCCCAGGGTGGAGAAGTGGTTGCGCAGGGTGCCCAGGTAGCGCTGGGTATAGGGGTAGAGCCCCTCGTTCATCCACTGCTGGATGCACTCGCGCTTGAGCTCCAGACTGTCGCGGCCCAGCGCCAGCAGGTGGTCGAGTTCGCGCAGCAGGCCCGCCCGGTCGCCGGCGAAGCGATAACCCAGTCGTGCGCAGTTGAGCGTCACCACCCCCAGCGAGCCGGTCTGCTCGGCGCTGCCGAACAGGCCGTTGCCACGCTTGAGCAGCTCGGTCAGGTCGAGCTGCAGGCGGCAGCACATGGAGCGCACCATGTGCGGCTCCAGGTCGGAATTGAGGAAGTTCTGGAAATAGGGCAGGCCGTACTTGGCGGTCAGCGCGAACAGCCGCTCGGCGTTGTCGCTCTCCCAGTCGAAATCCGGGGTGATGTTGTAGGTGGGGATGGGGAAGGTGAACACCCGACCCTGGCGGTCGCCGGCCTCCATCACCTCCAGGTAGGCGCGGTTGAGCAGGTCCATCTCCGTCTGCAGCTCGCCGTAGGTGAAGAGCTGCTCCTGGCCGCCGATGATCGGCACCTGGTCGCGCAGGTCCGCCGGACATACCCAGTCGAAGGTGAGGTTGGTGAAGGGCGTCTGGCTGCCCCAGCGCGACGGCACGTTGAGGTTGTAGATGAACTCCTGGATCGCCTGCTTGACGGCCGGATAGTCGAGGCCGTCCCTGCGCACGTAGGGGGCGAGGTAGGTATCGAAGGAGCTGAAGGCCTGAGCCCCGGCCCACTCGTTCTGCAGCGTGCCGAGGAAGTTGACCATCTGCCCCAGGGCGCTGGAGAGGTGGCGCGGCGGGCCGCTCTCGGCGCGTCCGGGCACGCCGTTGAAGCCTTCGATCAGCAACTGGCGTAGCGACCAGCCGGCGCAGTAGCCGCACAGCATGTCGAGATCGTGGATGTGCAGGTCGCCTTCGCGGTGAGCGGCGCCGACCTCGGCCGGGTAGACCTCGTCGAGCCAGTAGTTGGCGATCAGCTTGCCCGAGACGTTGAGGATCAGCCCGCCCAGGGAGTAGCCCTGGTTGGCGTTGGCGTGCACGCGCCAGTCGGCGCGTTCGAGGTATTCGTTGACGGTCGAGGCGACGTCGATGCGGCGCGGGCCGGCCTGGCGGATGGGGGCGTTCACCGTAATCTCCCTATATGTGCTGCCATTTGATATTTTTAACCACAATATATGGTGTGTGAAGGCTAATGCCTTCGGCAGCGAGAGAAAATGACCCAGGTCAGAAAAGACCTATCGAGATAAATAGCCGTACTTGCTATAGGCTGTGCTGCGCCGTCGCTCGGTCTACGAGGAGGCGCTGTGAACCCATCCATGGGCGCTACATTTGCCATCCCTGGCAAATGACCTCCTCTTCGACCTGCCCCGGCGCCTCACTTGGCCCCGTAGAAGGCAGACTCGATGAGGAGTGGCTGTGGTTCTCGGCTCAGCCGGCGGGCAGCCGGGTGTTGTCCATGCCCGGGCGACCGTGCCAGTAGCCGTCGCACACCTCGGCCTCGACCAGCGTCAGCGGGTCGGCGGCGGGCAACACGCCGCGGCGGGCGGCGTCGAAGGCGGCGACCACCTCGGCCATGCCCTCGGCGCGGGGGCTCAGCCGTGCAACCGCCACGCCCATCGAGGCCATGTCGCCGACCTCGTGGCGCAGGTCCTGGCAGGCACCGGAAAGCGTCTGGATGCCGTTGAGGGTGAACACCTCCTTGGATTCCTGGGAGCGCAGCGCCAGGCCTTCCGGGTACTTCTGGCACACGAACTGGCAGCGGTCCTTGGGCTTCTGGTGGCGCCGCGCGGTGAAACAGCGCGACGACCAGGCCAGCGGCAGATGGCCGTAGGCGAACACCTCGCAGGACTGTTCGAGCCCCTCGGTGGCGCAGTCGGCCAGCAGGCGGGCGAGATCGTCGCGGGACATCTCCACCGGGGCCTGCCAGCGCTGCATGCCGGCCCGGGCCATCACGCCGATGGCGGCCGTGTTGTAGAGGTTGAGCGCGGCGCCGGCGACGAAGGGCAGGCCGGCGGCGGCCAGGCGCTGCAGGGCGCTCTGGTCATTGGCCTCGACCATGAACTCGCCGTTGTCGCACAGCTTGCGCAGGTCGCGCAGATCGGCCTCGGACTCGATCAGGGTCTGGCTCGCCAGCACCACCTGCTTGCCGCTCTGGGCCAGCTCGCGGCCGATGCCGAGCCAGTCGTCGAGCTTCATGTCGCGGCGACGCGAGCAGACGGACTCGCCCAGGGTGACGATTTCCACCGGCCAGTCGGCGGCCTCACGGTAGAAGTCGGCGTAGCGCTCGCGGGTCCAGTAGAACAGCACCGGGCCCAGGGCGAGCTGCAGGGAATCGGATGACATGAAAAGCTCCTATTTCCAGCGGCGTTCGTAGGCGCCCAGGGTGGTGGTGGCGCCCTCGGAGACCTCGCCGAGGCCGGCCATCCAGGCGGGATCGGGGTGGAAGCGCTCCGGCGTTCGCTCGAGGCGATCCAGTGCCTGGCGCCAGATACCGGCGACCTTCGACACGTAGGCCGGGCTGCGCTGGCGGCCCTCGATCTTCACCGCGCTGATGCCCAGCTCGCGCAGCTCCGGCAGCAGCTCCAGGGTGTTGAGGCTGGTGGGCTCCTCGATGGCGTGGTAGGTCTCGCCGCCGACCTCGAAGCGCCCCTTGCACAGGGTGGGGTAGCCGGCCCGCTCGCCCTCGCCATATCTGTCGATCAACACGCCGTTCAGGCGCGACTCGAGCCCCTGGGGTGTCTCCTCCCAGCGCACGTGGGCCGCCGGCGAACAGACCCCGCGAGTGTTGGGCGACTCGCCGGTGAGATAGGACGAGAGATAGCAGCGCCCTTCGGCCATGATGCACAGGCTGCCGAAGGCGAATACCTCCAGCTCGACGGGGCTCTGCTTGGCTAGGTCGCGCACCTGGGTGATGGAGAGCACCCGCGGCAGCACGGCGCGCTTGATGCCGAACTGGTCGTGGTAGAAGCGCAGCGCTTCAAAGCTGGTGGCCGAGCCCTGCACCGAGAGGTGGCGGGCGAGGTCCGGGTAGCGCCGGGCGGCATAGTCGAGCAAGCCCATGTCGGCCATGATCAGGGCGTCGACGCCGAGCTCGGCGGCCTGATCCACGGCGCGGGTCCACTGGGCCCAGCCGTCGGGCTGTGGATAGGTGTTGATGGCGCAGAACACCTTCTTGCCGCGGGCATGGGCGTAGTCGATGCCTTCGCGGGCACGCTTGTCGGTGAAATTGAGGCCGGCGAACTGCCGGGCATTGGTGGCGTTCTGGAAGCCGAAGTAGACGGCATCGGCGCCTTCATCCACCGCCCGCTTCAGGGCCGGCAGGTTGCCGGCCGGGCAGACGAGCTCCATGTCGCTCTCCTCGCAGTCTGGTAAACCCGACCATGCTAGTCGACTACGGCAGAGCGGCTTTTGATGAGGGTCATGGCGAGACGGGATAGTCCTGTCTCATAGCCCTGGCTCACAGCCCTATCCTGTGCGCCCGATGGGTGAAGAATATCCCGCTGGGCGATTCGGCCGGCAGCCTGGCCAGCTCCTCGAAGGTGCGGGTGTCGTAGACCACCACCTGGTTGCTGTCGCGAGCCGAGATCCAGATGTGCTCGCCGCGGGGAGTGAACTCCTTGTGCAGGATCGATTCGCCGGGCTCCAGGGTCTGGATCACCTCGTGGGTCTGGGTGTCGATGACTTGCACCTTGTCGTTGAGCGGGTGGGCGAAGGTGACCCACACCTGACGCTCGTCGGGGCGGCTCATGACGAAGATCGGCTGGCCGTGCACTTCGATGCGGTTGGTGAGCGACCAATCGCGGCTGTCGGCCACCAGCACCTCGTTGCGGCCCACGGCGGGGAAGAAGGCCTGGTCGCCGGCCATGGCCCAGCCTTCCAGGTGGGGCATCTTGTACACCGGCAGGCGCTGCTCGCCTTGACCGTAATCTGGCAGGATACGCTGCACGCCATTCTCCGGGTGCCACAGGTCGAGCAGGGCCATGCCGTCCTCGCCGAACAGGCCGGCAATGTAGTAGCGGCCGTTGGCGGTGATCAGGGCGTCGTAAGGCATGCTGCCCACGTCGCGGTACTGGGTCAGCTCGGGCTCGTCCTGGGACATGTCCAGGGTCCAGATCTCGCCGGCCTCGAACAGGCTGAAGACGAAGATATTGCCCGGCACGTCCACCACGCCCACCACCTTGGCCTGGGCACTGCTGCCATCCGGTCGTTGATAGGTGGCCGGCACATCGATGACCAGCTCCATGGTCTCGGTATCGAACACCTTCACCCCGCCCGGTTCGTAGTTGCCCACTGCCACGAAGCGGCCGTCCTGGGAGATGGCACCACCGATGCTGTTGCCGCCCTGGATGATGCGTGCATTGATCTCGCCGGTGAGCAGGTCGAGCCGGGTCAGGCCGCCGTCGCGGCCGAAGACGAAGGCGTAACGCGCATCGCGGGTGAACTTCACCGAGGCGTGGGAGAGATCGCCGAAGCCCTCGACATGCCGCAGCACCTCGCGGCGGGTGGTGTCGACCAGCGCCACGCTGCCGGTGGCGCGCTCGATGACCACGCCGAGGTCGCCGGTACCGCGCAGCTCCCCGTTCAGCGGCGTCTCGGCCAGCGCTTGGCCGGCGGTCAGCAGAGTGAGCGCGCCGCCGGCAAGCAGTGTCTTCAGCGGGTGTGGAATAGCCATGGCCAGTCTCCGGAATCAGTCCTGTTGCAGCGTTTTCAGGCGGTTGTCGGTGCGCAGATGCTCCGCCAGCCAGCGCGCCTCGGCGTCACTCAGCAGGGCCTTCCAGCCCGGCATGGCGCTGCCGGGAATGCCGTGCTGGATGATGTGGGCGAGCGCCTCGGGGCTGAAGCCCTGCATGCGGTCGCGGGGCAGTGCCGGGCCGAGTCCGCCGCGCAGGGTCATGCCGTGGCACGAGCCGCAGTCCTGATAGAGCAGGGTTTCCAGTTCGGCCTGGCGCTGCGGGTCGACGCCATCCGCATGGGGCTCCGCCATGGCGATGCCCGGAAGCATGAGAGCGAGGAATAACGGCAGGGCCGGAAGGTGCATGGGGAGCCTCACGATGCAGCGAAAGTCAGCGTTTGCCGCACCCGCAGCGGGGCGCAGCGTTCACGCAGTGTTGCGCTCCGATCACGCCATTGTTTTGACGAACGTCAATGCCGCGGCAAGTAGCGGCTTCGAGGGCGTGAAAAAGATACTTTGAAAATACCTCTTTTGACCTGTGTCAACGGCAGCGTCGATGGCCGCTTTCAGGGCTGATGTCGCATGTAAGATACCGCTTAAGATCATGCTTCCTTCGGCCTGCCGGGACACTGCCCATGGCTGCACTCGACTCACTCGACCGACGCCTCATCGATGCCTATCAGCGCGACCTGCCGCTCTGCGAGCGCCCCTTCGCGGCCATGGCCGAGCGCCTGGGAACGAGCGAGGCCGAGGTGATCGAGCGGCTTCAGGCCTTGCAGCATGATCAGGTGCTGAGCCGGGTCGGGCCGGTGTTCGACCATGCCCGCGCCGGCGCCAGCCTGCTGGCGGCAGTGGCGGTGCCCGAGGCCGAGCGCGACCGGGTGGCGGCGGCGATCAACCGCTCACCGGGGGTCAATCACAACTATTTACGCGAACACGATTTCAACCTCTGGTTCGTGATGACGGCGGCCGACGAGCTGCAGCTCGAGGCGCGCCTGGAAGCGTTGGAAGAGGAGTTGGGATATGCGGTGCTGCGCCTGCCGATGGTCGCGGCTTACCACATCGACCTCGGCTTTCCGATTCCCTGGGACGAGCTGGAGACGCCATGAACGGCCTGATTTCGACCGCCACAGCCACATTTACCGCCACCGCTTTTCGCGCGAGCGCATGCCCTGAGCGGCTGCGTTCGCTGCTGGAACGTGGCCTGCCGCTGACCGAACGCCCCTGGCGGGCGCTGGCCGAGCAGTGTGGCATGAGTGAGAGCGAGGTGTTGGTCTGGGTCGAGCGCTGGCAGCGCGAAGGCCTGATCAAGCGCCTGGGGCTGGTGGTGAGGCATCACGCCCTGGGCATGCGCGCCAACGCCATGGTGGTGTGGGACCTGCCCGATGCCGCGGTGGCCGAAGTGGGGCGTCAACTGGCCGCGGAGCCCGCCGTGACGCTCTGTTATCGCCGCCCGCGGCGCCTGCCCGCCTGGCCCTACAACCTGTTCTGCATGATCCACGGCGCCCGCCGCGAGCGGGTGCTGGCAGCGCTCGATGGTATCGTCGAGCGTCACGACCTGCAGGATGTTCCCCGCCGCGTGCTGTTCAGCCTCAAGGCCTACAAGCAGTGCGGCGGGCGCTACACCCGGGAGAAGCAGCCATGAGTACCCACCGCCACCGGCCCGAGCCGGTAGAACTCGACGCTGCCGACCGGGGCATCGTCAACCGCCTGCAGGACGGCCTGCCGCTGGTCGAGCGCCCCTACGCCACGGTGGCCGCCGAGCTCGGCCTCTCCGAAGGCGAGCTGCTCTATCGCCTGGAGCGGCTGCTCGAAGCCGGCGTGCTGAGCCGCTTCGGCCCGATGTACCACGCCGAGCGCCTGGGCGGCGGCCTGACCCTGGCGGCGCTGGAAGTGCCGGAAGCCGACTTCGAGCGGGTCACTACGGCGGTCAATGCCTTTCCCGAGGTGGCCCACAACTACCGCCGCGAGCACCGCCTCAACATGTGGTTCGTGCTGGCCACCGAAACCCCCGAGCGTATCGGCGAGACCATTGCGGCGATCGAGGCCACCACCGGCCTGGCGGTGTTCAACATGCCCAAGCAGGAGGAATTCCATGTCCGTCTCCACCTGCCCGTCTGAGCCGCTGGCCGAAGCCGCCGGCGCACACGGCCTCGACGCCATCGACCGCGCCATCGTGCTGGCCACCCAAGCCGGCCTGCCGCTGGTGCCGGATCCCTGGAGCGCGGTGGGTGGGCCGCTCGGTCTCGCCGGCGAAGAGGTTCGCGCGCGCATGCAGCGCATGCAGCAGAGCGGTGTGATCCGCCGCATCGCCGCGGTACCCAACCACTATCGGCTGGGCTACGTGGCCAACGGCATGACCGTATGGGACGTGGACGATGCCCACATCGAGCGCCTGGGGCGCGAAGTGGCCGCCATCCCCGGCGTGAGCCACTGCTACCGTCGCCCGCGCCACCTGCCCGAGTGGCCCTACAACCTGTTCGTGATGCTGCACGGCAAGAGTCAGGCCGAGGTCGAGCGCCAGGCCGAGGCGCTGCGCGAGATGCTAGGCGAGGCCTGCCGCGACCACCGCATCCTGTACAGCTCCCGCATTCTCAAGAAGACCGGCCTGCGGCTCGCCCGCCGGCCCGGTCCGCCGCGCTGAGGCCTGCGCCGCGCCAGAGGAGGTTTCCATGTTCCGTGTCACTCGCTACGTCAAATCGCTGCTCGAGCCCTCGCCCCAAGGGAGGGAAACCGGCACCGCGCCGCCCAAGCCCCCCGGCCCGGTGGTGATCTGGAACCTGATCCGCCGCTGCAACCTGACCTGCAAGCACTGCTACACCGTCTCGGCGGACGTCGACTTCAAGGGCGAACTCTCAACCGAGGAGGTCTTCAGCGTCCTCGACGACTTGAAGCGCTTCCGCGTACCGGCGCTGATCCTCTCCGGCGGCGAACCGCTGATGCGGCCCGACATCTTCGAGATCTCCCGGCGTGCCAAGGAGCTCGGCATCTATACCGGGCTCTCCACCAACGGCACCCTGATCGACGAGAGCAATATTGCGCAGATCGCCGAGTGTGGCTACGACTACGTGGGCATCAGCATCGACGGCCTCGAGGCCACCCACGACGAGTTCCGTCGGCGCAAGGGGGCGTTCCGCGAGTCGATGCATGCGGTCAAGCTGTGCAAGCAGCACGGCATCAAGGTGGGGCTGCGCTTCACCCTGACCCAGCAGAACTACGAGCAGCTCGACGCCATCCTGGCGCTGATCGACGAGCACGACGTCGACAAGTTCTACCTCTCGCACCTCAACTACGGCGGGCGTGGCCACCGTCATCGCAAGCAGGACGCCTGGTACCAGATGACCCGCGACGCCATGACCCGGCTGTTCGACCACTGCCGGGCCGAGCTCGAACGCGGTGTCGAGCGCGAGTACGTCACCGGCAACAACGACGCCGACGGCCCCTTCCTGCTGATGTGGGCTCGCGAGCACTTTCCCGACCGGGTCGAGGCGCTGGAGCGGCGCCTGACCCACTGGGGCGGCAACGCCTCGGGGGAGTACATCGCCAACATCGACAACCTGGGCATCGTGCACCCGGACACCTTCTGGTGGGACCACGCCATCGGCAACGTGCGCCAGCGGCCGTTCTCGGAGATCTGGCGCGACAGCCAGGACGAGCTGATGCAGGGCTTCCGTCAGCGTCCGCGGCCGCTCAAGGGGCGCTGCGCCGAGTGCCGCTTTCTTGCCATCTGCAACGGCAACACTCGGGTGCGGGCGTGGAAGGTGACCGGCGACCCCTGGGAGGAGGATCCCGGCTGCTACCTCAGCAACGAGGAGATCGGAGTGGAAGAAGAGCGCCAGCGGCGCGTGGCCGCCCCCTTCGACACGATTCAGGCCGTCGAGCTGTAGGCCTCGGAACACCCATATCGGAACACGAAAAAAAGACCGTTTGACGCTTCGGGGAGAGGCCGATCATGACAACACACCGCCAATCGAGACATCCGGGTTTCGAGCTCGACGAGGCGCCGCTGGCGCCCGGCGAGGTCGCCATCGTCGGCGCCGGCCCCGGCGACCCCGGTCTGCTCACCCTGCGCGCCCTGTCGCTGTTGCAGCAGGCCGACTGTCTGGTCTTCGACCGCCTGGTATCCGAGGAAGTGCTGGCGCTGGCCCGCCCCGAGGCGCAGCGCTACTACGTGGGCAAGGCCTCGAGCCACCACTCACTGCCCCAGGAGGAGACCAACGCCCTGTTGGTCGAGCTGGCTCGTGCGGGCAAGCGGGTGCTGCGGCTCAAGGGCGGCGACCCCTACATCTTCGGCCGCGGCGGCGAGGAGGCCGAGTACCTCGTCGAGTGCGGCATCGGCTTTCGCGTGGTGCCGGGCATCACCTCGGCCTCGGGCTGTTCCAGCTACGCCGGTTTTCCGCTCACCCACCGTGACCACGCCCAGAGCGTGACCTTCGTCACTGGCCACGCCAAGGCCGACGGCGAGCTGACGCTGGACTGGGCTGCGCTGGCGGTGCCCCATCACACCGCGGTGTTCTACATGGGGCTGGCCAACGCCAGGCTGATCAGCACCGAGCTGCAGCGTCACGGCCTGCCGGCGGAGCACCCGGTGGCGCTGGTGGAACGTGGCACCACCCCCGGGCAGCGCAACGTTTTCGCCACCCTGGGCGATCTGGTGGAAACAATCGAACGCGAGGCGCTCAGGCCGCCCACGCTGATCGTGGTGGGCGAGGTGGTGCGCCTGGCCGACGTCCTGGCTCCCGGCATGACCCGGCTGACCCGCGCGGATGCCGATCTCGACCCGACCCTGACCGTGGGAGGGCTGGCACTGTGAAACTCTCCAGGCTATTCATCGGGGGCCTGCTGGGCCTGACCGTTCCCGCCCTTCCGGCGCTGGCCGACGAGCCCGACGCCAACGTGCTCTACAACCACCACTGTGCCATCTGCCACGGCGTGAGCCGCCTCGGCGGCATCGGCCCGGCGCTGCTACCCGACAACCTCTCGCGGCTCAAGCACGCCGAGGCGGTCGAGGTGATCCGCGATGGCCGCGCCGCCACCCAAATGCCCGCCTACGGTGAGCTGCTCGGCGAGGCCGAGATCGCCGCCCTGGCGGAGTGGATCTACGAGCCGCCGGAGGTCGAGCCGAGCTGGAGCGATGCGGACATCCTGGCCAGCCACGTGGTCAGCCACGCCTATGGCACGCTGCCCGACGAACCGGTGTTCGAGGTCGAGGATCTCAAGAACCTGTTCATCGTGGTGGAGATCGGCGATCACCACGTCAGTCTGCTCGACGGCGACCGCTTCGAGCGCATCACCCGCTTCCCTAGTCGTTATGCGCTGCATGGCGGGCCCAAGTACACCCCGGACGGCCGCTACGTGTTCTTCGGCTCCCGCGACGGCTGGGTGACCAAGTACGACATCTACAACCTCGAGGTCACCGCCGAGGTGCGTGCCGGCATCAACATGCGCAACATCGCGGTATCCGCCGACGGCAACTACGTGCTGGCTGGCAACTACCTGCCGCATACCCTGGTGCTGCTGGATGCGCGCAACCTGGAGCTGATCGCCTCCATCCCGGTGGAAGGCCTCAACGGCGAGACCTCACGGGTCAGCGCCGTCTATACCGCACCGCCGCGCAACAGCTTCGTCGCCGCCCTGCGCGACATCCCCGAGGTGTGGGAGATCCGCTGGCCCGAGGAGCGGGCCGAAGGGGACGAGGCACTGGTCGGCGACTTCGCCCTGCACCGCATGGAGGCGCCGGACTACCTCGACGACTTCTTCTTCGACATGGAGTACCGCTACCTGGTCGGCGCCGCTCGCGGCGGCAAGGGCGGCCAGGTGTTCGACATGGACGAGGAGGTCAAGGTCGCCGACCTGCCGCTGGAGGGCATGCCGCACCTGGGCGCCGGCATCACCTGGGAACTCGATGGGCGCCGGGTGATGGCGATGCCGCACATCGACAAGGGGCAGGTCTCGGTGTTCGACATGACCGACTGGTCGCTGATCACCCATATCGAGACCGACGGCCCCGGCTTCTTCATGCGCAGCCACGAGAACTCGCCCTACGCCTGGGTCGACGTCTTCTTCGGTCCCAACCACGATCGCATCCACGTGATCGACAAGCAGAGCCTGGAGATCGTCGAGACGCTGATCCCCGAGCCGGGCAAGACCGCCGCCCACGTGGAGTTTGACCGCCGCGGCGAGACCCTGCTGCTGAGCGTGTGGGACGACGACGGCTACCTGCTGTGGCTCGACGCCAATACTCTGAAGGAGCTGGGGCGCATGCCGATGAAGCGGCCCTCGGGCAAGTACAATGTGTGGAACAAGACCCAGTACGAAGAGGGAACAAGTCATTAAAGCTCATTGGCTGCGTGGCGATTAAAAAGAAGCATTCTTGATACTCGTCATGAAGCCGCCCGACGCGAATCGCCATAATGGATTCATCCAAGCATTCAAGTCGGGTATGCCGCCATGAACACCGCTTCCCCTGCTCCCAACCAGCCGCGCCTGCCCTTGGCGCGGCTGGCGTTTCGTCCCTTCTTCCTGCTGGCGTCGCTGTTCAGCGTGCTGGCCATGGTGGTGTGGTTCGCCTTCTGGCACGGCGACATCCTGCTGCGCCCCCACGGTGGGCTGATGTGGTGGCACCAGCACGAGATGATCTTCGGCTTCGGTGCCGCCGTGGTGGTGGGCTTCCTGCTCACCGCGGTGCAGAACTGGACCGGCCGGCCGAGTCTGAGCGGCGCGCCGCTGCTGGGCCTGGTGGCGCTGTGGCTGGCGGCCCGCATCACCCTGGCGTTTCCCATGGGGCTGCCGGTATGGCTGCTGATCGTGCTCGACGTGGCCTTCCTGCCGCTGGCGGCGCTGGTCATGGGGCGCCTGGTGGTAGCGGTGAAACTGTGGCGCAACCTGATGTTCGTTCCGGTACTGCTGCTGCTGGCCGGGGCCAATCTGGCCATGCACCTGGGCGTGGCCCAGGGCAAGTTCGCGCTGATTCGCGAAGGGGGCTATCTCGGCGTACTGCTGATCGCGGTGCTGATGGTGCTACTCGGTGGACGGGTGATTCCCTTCTTCACCTCGCGCAAGCTGGGACGGCCGCAGCCGGCGGCGATCCCGGCACTGGAGAGGCTGACTCTGGGCTCGATGCTGGCGATCGTGGTGTTACAACTTGCGGCGCTGCTCGGTGCCGCCGTGCCGCCGGCGCTGCTGGCCAGCGTGATGCTGGTGGCGGCGCTGGCCAGCCTGATACGTCTGGTGCGCTGGGAAGGGCATCGCACCCTGCGTGAGCCGCTGCTGTGGGGCCTGCACCTGAGCTACGCCTTCGTACCGCTCGGTCTGACGATGTGGGCCATGGCGCTGATGGGTGCCTTCCGTGTCGAGCTAGCCGTGCACGCCCTGGCCATCGGCGGCATTGCGACGATGATGCTGGCGATGATGGCGCGGGTCTCGCTCGGGCACACCGGGCGCGAGATTCGCACCCTGCCGGGCATCGGCGTGGGCCTGGCGCTGATGTTCGCCGGGGCTCTGCTGCGCTCGCCGATCCTCGCCATGTTCCCGCAGATCACCCACTGGACCTACAATCTGAGCATCATCTTCTGGTGTATCGCCTACCTCATCTTCCTGTTTCACTATACGCTGCCACTCATGAGTGCCCGCGTAGACGGTCAAAGGGGATAGACGGTCAGCGGGGATAGAGGCCGAGGCAATAACAGGCCGGCAAGGACGGAGCCAGTCGATGATCGAGTACTATTCACTGATCAAGCACCTGCACATGACCACCGCGGTGCTCAGTATCACCTTCTTCATCGTGCGCGCCTGGTGGTCGGTGCGCGAGACTTCCCTGCTGCAGCGGCGTTGGGTGAGGGTCCTGCCCCACATCAACGACACCCTGCTGCTGCTGCTGGGGCTCACCTTGATGACGATGCTTTCCATGTGGCCGCAGCACCATCCATGGCTGGCCGCCAAGCTGCTGGGCCTGCTCGGCTACATCCTGCTCGGCACCGTGGCGATCAAGCGCGGGCGCACGCCGATGTCGCGGGGGCTAGCCGCGCTGGCCGCCATCGTGGTGTTCGTTTACATCATGGGCACGGCCATGACCAAGGACCCCTGGTTCTTCCTGCCCCTTTGAGACGGCTTTCTACGACGCTGCAGGCTTCTATACTGAAGCCTGCCGAGACATTCACGACAAGACGAGGAAAAACCACATGGCCAATCAAGATCTTCCTTCCGGTGCCGGCAAGGTGGCCGACGACTATCCCGAGGTGTGGCGCGCCTATGCTGCGCTGGGCAAGGCGTGCGCCGAAGCGGGTCCGCTGGATGACCGCACGCGGCGCCTGGTCAAGCTGGCGCTGGCGGTGGGCGGCGGCTCGGAGGGGGCCGTGCATTCCCATATGCGCCGCGCCATGGACGAAGGCATCGAACCGGAGGCCTTGAAGCAGGTGGCCATGCTGGCGATTCCCACCCTGGGGCTGCCGGCGGGGGTGGCGGCACTGACCTGGATCGAGGACATCACCGATACCCGGCGGTAAACGACTGCGCGGGTGAAGGGCGTTGTTGCACGGTGCTCGCAATCCTCACCTATACCCCATAGGCTCCGGTTCCTGCGCGCCGTGCGCCTAGCCCTTCATCCCGCTCGTGCGTTTACCTACAACTGACGGGCGGGCCCCAGCGGCCCGCCGTGCGACATTCCACCGCTCTCTGAAAGCTCCGTTCTCTCGCCGCTCGCGCCGTTCATCACCGCCGATTTGACGAAGGTCAATGCCGCCTCTGACTCGTGGCGTTACTCTTAAGATGCATTATAGATGCTTGTTTAAGGGGTGGGGCTCGCCGACTTCGGTCGCAGGTCCCTGAAGTGTCACCAGCGAGGGGGAAAGGCCCATGACCGAAGGCCTCACCAAGGCGGCGGCCCGTAATATCTTTTACGGCGGCTCGCTCTTCTTTTTCCTGCTGTTTGCCGCACTGACGGCTCACAGCCATTTCTACATCGTCAATACCTCGACCCAGCCCATGTCGGACTCCGTGCGCCTGGGCAAGCACGTGTGGGAAGAGCACAACTGCATCAACTGTCACACCATCCTCGGCGAAGGCTCCTACTTCGCGCCTGAGGTCGGCAACGTCTGGACCCGCTTCGGCGGACGCGACAACCCCGAGGCTGCCCGCATGGCGCTGACGGCGTGGATGAACGCCCAGCCCACCGGCGCCCCCGGCCGTCGCCAGATGCCGGCTCACGACATCAACGACGAAGAGATGCGGGCGCTGATCGACTTCCTGGAGTGGACCGATTCCATCGACACCCAGGGCTGGCCGCCGCACCCGGCGGGCTGATCCCCCTTCCAGGAACCAAGGAGTCGAACGATGAAATACGAAACGCAGAAGGTGGCCTTGCCGTTCTTCATGCTGGCAATGGCACTATTCGCTCTACAGATCGTCTTCGGACTGGCGGCAGCGGCAGCCTACGTGTGGCCGCACTTCATGTCCGAGGCGATGCCCTTCAACATCACCCGTACCAGCCATACCAACCTCTTGATCGTGTGGCTTCTGATCGGCTTCATGGGTAGCACCTACTACCTGATGCCGGAAGAGGCGGAGAACGAGATCTACAGTCCCAAGCTGGCCTACTTCCAGCTGCTGCTGTTCGCCATTGCCGGCGCCGGCGCGCTGATCAGCTACCAGTTCGGCATTCACGAGGGGCGTCACTACCTCGAGCAGCCGCTGTGGGCGAAGTTGATGATCACCGTCTCGTTCCTGATGTTCCTGTTCAACACCAGCCTGACCATGCTCAAGGGCCGCAAGACCGCCATCAACATGGTGCTGATGCTGGGCCTGTGGCTGGCCGCGGTGTTCTGGCTGTTCGCCTTCTACAACCCCGACAACCTGGCGCTGGACAAGCTGTGGTGGTGGTGGATCGTGCATATCTGGGTCGAGGGCGTGTGGGAACTGATCATGGCCTCGCTGCTCGGCTATCTGCTGATCAAGATGACCGGCGTGGACCGTGAGATCATCGAGAAGTGGCTCTACGTCATCGTCGGCCTGGCGCTGTTCTCCGGCCTGCTGGGTACCGGCCACCACTACTACTGGATCGGCACCCCCGGCTACTGGCAGCCGATCGGCAGCATCTTCTCCACCCTGGAGGTGATTCCGTTCTTCGCCATGGTGGTGTTCGCCTTCTACATGTTCTGGAAGGGCAGCCGTAACCACCCCAACAAGGCCGCCATGCTGTGGACCCTGGGCTGTGCCGCCGTGGCTTTCTTCGGCGCCGGTGTGTGGGGCTTCATGCACACCCTGTCGTGGATCAACTACTACACCCACGGTACCCAGATCACCGCCGCCCACGGCCACCTGGCCTTCTACGGCGCCTACGTGATGCTGATCATGGGCATCATCACCTACGCCATGCCGCAGCTGCGCCGCGTGCAGCCCTACAACCAGGTGCTCAACATGTGGGCGTTCTGGATCATGACCTCGGCCATGTGGTTCATGACCTTCACCCTGACCTTCGCCGGTGTGGTGCAGACCCACCTGCAGCGGGTACTGGGCATGAACTTCATGCAGGTGCAGGCACAGCTCGAGCTGTTCTACGTGATGCGCTTCGGCACCGGCATCTTCGTTGCCCTCGCCGCCGCCATGTTCTTCTACGCGGTGTTCGGGCCGGCCCGTGAGCAGGTAGGCGCTCACGTCAGGCAGCCCTCCATCGTCGCCACCGAGTGAGCCAGGGACGGGGCGGCATGCCGCCCCGTCCTCTTCTCTCCCGGCTCTTCTTTCTTGGGGAGGTTTCGCCATGCATACCGCTACTGCCACCAACGCCGCTGCCGCCTTCGCGCGCGAGCTGCCCTACTACGAGCCGGTCGGCAACGAGTGCGCGCTGTTCGAGCAGGCGTACCGGCAGCGCCTGCCGCTGCTGCTCAAGGGGCCGACCGGCTGCGGCAAGACCCGCTTCGTCAGCCACATGGCGGCCAAGCTGGGCCGTCCGCTGTTCACCGTTTCCTGTCACGATGACCTCACTGCCGCCGACCTCACCGGCCGCTACCTGCTGCAGGGCGGCGAGACCCGCTGGGTCGACGGCCCGCTGACCCGCGCCGTGCGCGAGGGCGGCATCTGCTACCTCGACGAGGTGGTGGAAGCCCGCAAGGACGTCACCGTGGTGCTGCACCCGCTTACCGACGACCGCCGCATGCTGCCGCTGGAAAGAACCGGCGAGCTGCTCGAGGCGCCGGACGATTTCATGCTGGTGGTCTCCTACAACCCCGGCTATCAGCACATTCTCAAGTCGCTCAAGCCGAGCACCCGCCAGCGCTTCGTGGCGATGTCGTTCGACTTTCCGCCGCCGCGGGTAGAGTGCGACATCGTCGCCCGTGAGAGCGGTCTCTCCCATGAGCGCTGCGCCGCACTGGTCAACCTGGCCGGGCGCCTGCGCGAGCTCAAGGGCCAGGACCTGGAAGAGGGGGTCTCCACCCGCCTGCTGGTTTACTGCGCCACCCTGATCAACGCCGGCATGCCTATTCTCGAGGCCACCCGCGCCACCCTGGTCGAGCCGCTCTCGGACGATCTGGACGTGCAGGAAGGGTTGATGGAGTCGATTCGCGCCACTTTCGGCTGAGGAAGCACTGACACATTACTGCGCTCGATATCCTGACCGCCGGCGGTGCTCGGAATCCTCATGTAGCAGGCTACACTCCGGTTCCTGCGCTTCGGCGGCGCCCAGCCTATCTTCGCTCGTGACATGTCTCAGCGCTCCCTTAATAGGAGTAGGAGAACCGCCATGCTGCAAATTCTCGAGCTCGAAGAGTTCGTCGGTCGTCACTGGCATCGCTGGGCCTCCAGTGCGGCCAGCTATCAGCGCTATCCGGAAGCGGCCGTTTCCATGGAGCGGATGCGTCACGTGCTCGGCGTGTTCTTCCGCGCCAGCGGCGGGGAGGCGGGCGTTGAAGTCGCCGCCATCATTGCGCGCAGCTCCAATCACCGCCTGTCGCTGCGTCAGCGGCTCGGCTTCGACGACGAGGCCATCGACCAGGCCCGGCGCGACGAGGAGAACCTGCTGCTGCCGCCGCAGATCGATCTGTTTCCCGATGCCGGGCTCAATCGCGATCTCTACTTCTGGCTGGTGGCCTACTTGGCCGTCGCGCGTGAGCCCGAACCGCAGCGCGACCCACTGCGCGCCGACCTGGCTCGCCTGCGCGAGGCGGTGCGCGCCCGCGACGCCGCGCTCGAACGCTTCCCCGGGCTGGCCGAGCGCTATCGCCGGCTGTGCCAGGCACTGCTGCTGGTGCGCCCGGCCCGCAAGCGCCTGCCGACCATGGAGCTGGCGCTGGAACAGACCCTGCGCGTGCTGCTCGGCGAAGCGCGGGAGCTGGAAGGCTGGGCTGCGGCCCTGCACCACGCCGTGACGCGGCCCGAGCTGTCGCTCGACGGTATCGGCGCGCCGCGCGGCTATCGTCCGCCGCTGCCGGTGCCGCTGTGGGGCCAGGTGGTGGCCCTGGGTACCGGGGCCGGCCGCGACGAGAGCCGGGAAGACCCGGAAGAGGGCGAGACCAACAGCGCCCAGACGGTGAGCGACGGCAAGCGCAAGGCCGAGCGCAAGCGCCAGGACCAGACCGAGCGCGACGATCCGCTGATCGCCAACCGTTTCGAGAAGATGCTCTCCTGGACCGAGATGGTGAACCTCAACCGCCTGGTCGAGGACAACGAGGACGAGGAAGCCAAGCGCGCCGCCGAGCAGATGGAGGAGATCATCCTCAGCCCGCACAAGCAGCGGGCGGCGACGCGCATCAAGGTCGACCTCGACCTGCCGCCGGACGAGGCGCTGGGCGAGCGCCTGCGCGGCAAGCACACCTACCCCGAGTGGAACTACCGGAAGCAGATCTATCTGCCCGAACACTGCCTGGTGCATACCGAACTGCAGAGCGAGGAGGGCGAGCAGTGGCAGCCCGATGCCGCCACCCAGCGGCGCATTCGCCGCGTACGCCGAGAGTTCGAGGCGCTGCGACCGCGCCGCGAGACCCTGCGCGGCCAGTACGACGGCAGCGAGCTCGACATGGACGCGGTGATCCGCTCGCGCTGCGACCTGGCCGCCACCGGCGAGTCCAGCGACCGGCTCTACCAGGCCACCCGCCAGCAGGCCCGCGACCTGGCGGTGTCGATCCTGGTCGACGTCTCGCTCTCCACCGACGCCTGGCTGGAGGATCGCCGGGTGCTCGACGTAGCCAAGGAGGCGCTGCTGGTGCTGGGCCACGGCCTAGCCGGCTGCGGCGACGACTACAGCATCCACTGCTTCACCTCGCATCGGCGCCAGAAGGTGTGGGTCAACACGCTCAAGACCTTCGACGAGCCCATGAACGAACGGGTGGCAAGACGCATCTCGGCGCTCAAGCCCGGCCACTACACCCGCATGGGGCCGGCGATCCGCCACGTGACCAAGGAGCTCTCCGAGCGGCCCAACCGGCACCGGCTGCTGCTGCTGCTCACCGACGGCAAGCCCAACGACACCGACTACTACGAGGGCCGCTACGGCATCGAGGACACCCGCCGGGCGGTGCTCGAGGCGCGCCAGCACGAGGTGCGCGTGTTCGGCGTGACCATCGACAGCGAGGCGCACCAGTACGTGTCGCACCTGTTCGGCCGCGGCAGCTATGCCATCGTCAACCGGCCGGAGCACCTGTCGCTTGCGCTGCCGGGTATCTACCGTCAAATCATAGGTAACTAGGGGGAGTGAAGATGACAGTAAACCGTCCCGCCATTGCCCTGTGCCTCGGCCTGCTGGCCGCCTTCGCGGTGATCACCCCGCTGGCCTGGGTGATCAACACCCAGGACTGGGGCATCCTGATGATGTTCGTTGCCCCCTTCGCCGTCTACGGCCTGATCCGCCTGGGCCGGCGGCTGGCGGAGTGGGCCGGCGTCGGGCCACCGCCACCCACCTACTGAACCCATGCCACAGTAAACGGCGCCGCTATCCTCGATAGCGGCGCCGTTTCGTTGAGTCCTGCTAAGCAAGTCGCTAGAAGCGGGCCATCATGTATCCCGAAGCCACCAGCGCCAGAGTGGCCAGTACCAGGCCAACGAAGGCGCCGCGCCAGGCCGGCGAAGCGTCGGCCAGGCCCAGGTACACCATCAGCACCCGGTGCACCTTGAAGAAGGTGGTGGCCAGCAGCAGGCCTGCTGACCACAGCGGCAGGGCGGCCAGGCGGGCATCGCCGCCCAACTGTGCGGAGAGCATGGTAACCAGCGTCAGCCCCATCAGCACCGCCCAGGTAATCAGCAGCCGGCGGGTGGCGGCATCGCGAAAGGCGTCTTGCATGGCGCGCATGGGCTCACCTCAGCAGGTAGAGGATCGGGTAGAGCAGAATCCAGATCAGATCGACCATGTGCCAGAAGGCCGCGGCGGTCTCCACGTTGTCGTGGGAGATGCGCCAGGCCACCAGGGCGATCAGCCCCAGGCCGAACAGCACGTGGGCGAAGTGGAAGCCGGTCAGCAGGTAGTAGAAGGTGAAGAAGGTATTGGTCTCGGGCATGAGCCCCTGGCCGAGCTTGTCGGCGTATTCCACCACCTTGACCACGCAGAACACCACGCCCAGGGCGAAGGCCGCCCCCAACCACTGGCGGCAGCGGCGTCTGTCGCCACGGCCGATCGACTGCACCGCCAGGGCGGCGAACAGTCCGCTGGTCAGCAGCACCATGGTATTGATGCCGCCGGCCACCGGGTCGAGCAGCTGCTGGGAGGCGTCGAACACCTCGCGCTCGCCGGCCCGCAGCCAGGCGAACAGACCGAAGAAGGCGGCGAACACCACCATCTCGCTGAGGATCAGCACCCACATCAGCGGATTGCCGGGCAGCGCCGCCAGCGGCCCCCAGCCCGGGTTGGGCAGCGGCCGTGGCTGAGACAGCTCGTGACGCTCTGCCACTTAGCGCTCCGTGGCGACGGGCGTGCGTTCGAACTCGGCGCGAACCGCCGGCGTGGTCAGCTTCCAGCCGGCCCAGGCGAACAGCACCACCAGCGCGGTGGCCAACATGATCAACACCGAAAGGGCGCCGATCAGGCCAGCTACAGAATCCTCGTAGCGGGCCATTTCGCCGGCCGCATCGGCCATGAAGCCGAAGGTCAGCGGGGTCAGGGCGGCGCCGCCCAGCACGCCGACGAAGCCGGCCGCCATCAGGCCGAGAAAAGCCGGCCGCGCCCAGCGCCGACGCTGCAGCAGCGCCACGGAGAGCGCCAGGGTCACGGCGGCGCCCACCATCAGTAGGCCGGCCACGGTATTGCTGCGCTCGATCAGCCAGGCCACCCCGCCGGTGAGCCCACCGCTGCCGGTTTCGACGCCCAGCGAGGCGACCAGCGCCTCGCCGGGCAGTAGCGGCAGGGTGAGCAGTGCCACGGTCAGCGTGGAGAACGCAATGAAGCCCCAAGCCAGGCCGGTGACGGCGGCGGAACGTGTCGGCGCCAGGCGCAGGGGCGAGGTGGCGGTAGTCATCGGCGAGCTCCCCAATCAGTCTTCCAGTGACACCTTGGCGCCGCCGAACAGCAGGCTGCGCGGGTCATCGATAGCGCGGTCGTTCAGCAGGCGGTTGATCCCCACGCCGCTGCGACCGATGGTCCAGGCCAGGCAGGCGGTGAAGAAACCGTAGCCCAGCACCCAGGAAGCCCAGGAGGGTGCGCCAATCAGGCCCAGCAGGTACCAGGCGGCCAGCACCGCCCCACCGGCCAGGGCACCCAGCCAGAAAGTACGGATCTGGAACAGCAGGTGGCTTTCCACCCATTCCGCATTGCGGCGACGGCGAAGGTGGGCGATCAGCACGCCGATGGGTGCGGTGACCACCGCCATGATGCTGCCCAGATAGAGCACGTAGACGACGGCGGCCAGAGCCCGGCCTCGGGTATCGAGCGGCGCTGCGGCCGTGTCGGCTGGCGCATTGGAGTACGAGATGGTGGACATCGCTCCCTCCCGTGGGTGTGTGTCGACGCGGTGTGTCGGAAGTTAATGAGTATTTTGAATGCCTGTTATTGGCACTATGCCTGGTGAGGAACTGGCTGTCCTTGCCTTGGATCAATGCAGGGCCGTTTCGGTATGGGATTCGGCGAGGTGGGGTGTCGCGCCACCGCTCTGCTGTGGCCTGCTTGATCCTGACTAGCCTGGCTCGGGAGCAGATTCGCTCCTCTTGGCTACAGGCGAGAAAGTGATAGTGGTCGCTGACTTGATTTGCATCAACTTGCTTGGGCCGGATCCGTCCTAGCTTTCTCAATGGCAAGCATGCACATGAGTCCGATCGCTGCACTGCGTTTGGATTCGCCAACAGGAGCCAGTGCCATGTCCAAGAAGAGCGTGAAGGAAATCAGACCCAACGTTAGTGAAGTGCCGTCAGCGACGCCGCCGCAGGAAGCGAGCCCGTTCCGTGAGCTTGACCGTATGTTCGACCGCTTTCTCGAACGAGGATGGGGGCATCCGCTGCGCTGGGACCTGCCGGTTTTCGAGCGGCTTGCCGCCGGGAGCCGAATGCCCAAGGTCGATGTCGTCAACCGGGATGCGGAGGTTGTGATACGTGCCGAGCTTCCCGGTATGGCGCGTGAGGATCTGGATGTCTCGGTCACCGACAGCACCGTGACGATCAAGGGAGAGCGCCACAAGGAGTCCAAGGAAGAAAGCGGCGAGTACTATCGCTGTGAAATCTCCCATGGCCGTGTGGAACGTACGGTTGCCCTGCCTTGCGAAGTCGATGCCGACAAGGCCGAGGCCAAATTCAACAACGGGCTGCTGGAACTGACGCTGCCGAAGGTCAAAGAGGTACCTCGGCGCAAGCTCGATATCAAGTGAGTTTCCAGATGGTGACGAGACGGCGGGCCGAAATGCTCGGCTCGCCTATTGACTACACGGGAGGTGGGCATGAAAGCGACTTGGGTGGTGGTGGCCGATCAGGCACGTGCGCGATTCTTCACCGCGCCCGAAGCAACGGCCGCCCTGGAGGAAGTGGACACACTGTTCAACCCTGAAGGCAAACTGCACGAGCGAGACATCAACGCCGATCGTCCCGGCCGGACGTTCGATTCCATGGGTGTCGGTCGGCATGCCATGGGCAAGCACCATTCGCCCAAGGAACAGGAAGCGATCCGCTTTGCCACTGCGATCGGCGAACGGCTTGGCGCCGAGTATGGCAGGGGGGCGCTTGGTCATGTGGTGCTCTGCGCGCCGCCCCGCTTTCTCGGGTTCTTGAAGGAGGCCTTGCCGGAGCAGGTCATGAAGTGCGTTTCCCATATCCTGGACAAGGAACTAGCCAGCCTGAGTGCCGAGGAGATTCGCGCGCATCTGCCCGGGCGGCCTGTGTGAGCAAAAACCGATCGGGGAGGAGTGCGGCGCATTGGCAGATTGCCTCAACGCTGCTTTCTGCTGTGGAACGGTGCGCTCATACCGTCGGTGAGTTCCTGTAGTGCGCTCGGGTCCAGCAGTTCGACTTCCTTGCCGGTAACCTTGAGCAAGCCCTGATCGATGAAGCGCCGAAACGCTCGGCTCGTCGTTTCCGGGGCGAGCCCGAGATAGTTGCCCAAGTCGAGGCGGGACATGGGCAAACGGAATCGCGTTCGCGACAGGCCGCGTCGACCGAAACGCTGACCCAGATTGATCAGCATGATGGCCAGGCGCTGCTCGGCAGTTCGCCGCGACACCACCTGCAACAGCTCATGCTCATCAAATATCTCCTTGCTCATCACTCTCAGTAACTGGTGCTGCAGCCCGGGGATTTTGCGTGAAAGGGCTTCCAATTGGGAGAAGGGAATCTTGCACACACTGGTGGTTTCCAGCGCCTCGATGGTAGTGGGGTGGCTCCCGCTGCCGATGGCATCAAGCCCGACCAGCTCGCTCGGCAGGTGGAAAGCAATGACCTGGCTATCGCCTCTGTGCCCCAACAGGCTGCTTTTCAGACTGCCGCTCAGTACGGCATAGATGGCGCTGAATGGCTGGCCCGGACGGCACAGCTTCTCACCTTTCCTCAGGGGACGGCGATGCTCGACGATACGATCCAGCTCGTCGGTATCCTTGCGGTCCAGCGCAACAGGCAAACAGAGTTCGCGCAGGCTGCAGGAGCTGCAAGCCTTACGAATTTCATGAAGTCGAATCAATTGACTAGCGTTGCTGCTTTCCCCCATGGCAACACCTCGTCCTGTATCGCTCTCTTCTAAGAATAATCAATCCAGATGACGGTGAAGGGTTGGGATAGGCATATACGACGCTTTACTTAGTGTTGTCCCAATAAATGCGGCGACCGAAGTCGCCGCCTTGGTGAGCCTTAGGGTCGATTCAACCCACCCTCATGACTTGCCTTGCGCCTGTGCCGCGGCCAGTTCCTGCTCTTCGATCATGCGGTCCACCGAGGAGACGTAGTACTCCTCGTCGAACGCGCCTTCCGGCTCCTTCAGCCAGATCAGACAGATCAGCCAGCTGAGGAAGGCGCCGCCGGCGATGATGTAGAAGAACTGGGTCGGGGTGACGAAGGTGAAGATGGTCAGGTAGACCACCGCTCCCACGTTGCCGTAGGCGCCGGCCATGCCCGAGATCTGGCCGGTGATGCGGCGCTTGATCGAGGGGATGATGCCGAAGGTGGCGCCCTCCGCCCCCTGCACGAAGAAGGAGGTGAAGATGGTGATGGCGATGGCGATGATCAGCGGCCAGTTGGAGTTGAGCAGGGCCATCAGCACGAAGCCGATACCGATGCCGAACATGTAGCTGAGCATGACGAAGCGGCGGTTGCCCATGCGGTCGGACACCAGGCCGCCCATGGGGCGTGCCACCAGGTTCACGAAGGCGAACGAGGCGGCGATCATGCCCGCCGCGGCGGCGGTCAACCCCCAGGTCTCCTCGAAGAACATCGGCAGCATGGAAACCACCGCCAGCTCGGCGCCGAAATTGGCGAAGTAGGTGCTGTTGAGGGCCGCCACGCTGCCGAAGGAGTACTTGTCGTCCTCCGGTACGCCCTTCTTGAGGATCGGGATGTTGACCCGCAGGATCTGCACGATCTGATAGACCACCACGGCGGCGATCACCGCGTAGCAGATCAGCGCGCCGGTGGAGGAGAGGTAGCCCATGCCCTCGATGCGCCATACCAGGATGGCCAGACAGCCCACCAGCGGGATGGTCCACAGGATCAGCAGGACCATGTCGCGCCAGGAGCTCACTTCCATGGCCAGCGCCTTGCGCGGCTTGCGGTGGGCGCGGGCGTCGGGGCCGTCGGTGATGGCGAACCAGTAGAACACGCCGTAGGCGGCCATCACGATGGCGCTCATGCCGATGGCGTAGCGCCAGCCGTCGGCACCGCCGAACATGGTCAGGGCGATGGTGGGCAACGTCATGGCGGCCACGGCGGAACCGAAGTTGCCCCAGCCGGCGTAGAAGCCTTCGGCGAAGCCGATGTCCTTGGGCTTGAACCACAGCGCGGTCATGTGGATACCGACCACGAAGCTGGCGCCGATGGAGCTGAGCACCAGGCGCGAGATCAGCAACTGCGACATGGTGTTGCCGAAGGCGAACACGAGTGCCGGAACGGCCATGGAGACCATCAGCACCGAGAACACCCGGCGCGGGCCGAAGCGGTCCAGCGCCATGCCGACGATGATACGTGCCGGGATGGTCAGCGCCACGTTGACGATGGCGAACAGGCGGATGTCGTCGCGGGTCAGCCAGTCGACGCTCTTGAGCATGCTCGATGCCAAGGGCGCCATGTTGAACCAGACGTAGAAGGTGATGAAGAAGGCGATCCAGGTCAGGTGAAGAGCTCTGATCTCCGGACTGCGAAACTTGAAGATGGAAGACACTTTCATGGTCGTATCATCCTGAAGTGAAAGCGAAATTAGCCACGCATGACGGGATCGCCGTCACGGGCTTGGCAGAATCAAGAGCGGACATTCGACGCGCCGGGCGAGAAACGAGCTGACCTTGCCGAAGGTCATGTAATCGAGTTCGTCGACGAAGTAGCTCAACGACTGGGCGATGATGCCGCCGTCGGGCTTGCTGCTGTGGCGGGCGATGACCAGCATGTCGGGGGTATGCTTCTTGGTGGCTTGCAGCAGCATCTTGCGGGCGTCGCCTTCGGCCAGTACCCAGTCGACCTCGAAGCCCTCCTGATGGGCGAAGTCGGCGCCCTCCTTGAGCGCGGCCTTGAGCTCCTCATACTCCTGCTGGAACAGCTCCTCGTTGGCGTCGGTGGCGTCGCCGGGGTTCTCCGCCACGCCGACCAGGATCAGCGTGGGGGCGTTGCAGCGAAACAGGCTGACGGTCTGCGCCAGGGCCAGCTTGGCGTTGCGTGAGCCGTCATAAGCGATCATGACTTTCATGACATCCCTCCGAAGAAGGCAAGGGTAAGGGGTGTGCTCCGGCGTGCAGCCGGAGCACGGACGGCATTTCAGGGATTCTTGATCTCGGCGCCGGGGCGCAGGTAGAACCACCAGTTGATCAGCAGGCACACCGCGTAGAAGATCGCGAAGCCGTACATGGCGAGCTCGGGGGTGCCGGCACGGATCTGGCCACCCATCACCACCGGGGCGATGAAGGCGCCGTAGGCGGCCACGGCGGAGGTCCAGCCCAGTACCGGGCCCTTCTGCTGGGCGTTGAAGATCACGCCGATGCTGCGGAAGGTGGAGCCGTTGCCGATGCCGCTGGCAGCGAACAGGATCACGAACAGCAGCATGAACAGGGCGAAGTAGCTGTTGGGGTCGGTGGAGTTGTAGGCCAGCATCATCACGTAGCCGGTCACCGCCGAGGCCACCACCATGACCACCGAGATCACCTGGGTGACGATGGAGCCGCCCACCTTGTCGGAGACCCAGCCGCCGAAGGGGCGGATCAGGGCGCCAACGAAGGGCCCGATCCAGGCCCAGGTCAGGGCGCTGGGGCCGTTGGGGTTGACCACGCGGGTCACGCTGCCGTCGGCGGCCACTTCCATCATGTTGCCGAAGATGACGTTGATCGACAGCGGCAGCGCGGCGGAGAAGCCGATGAACGAGCCGAAGGTCAGGATGTAGAGCACCGTCATCGACCAGGTGTGCTTGTTCGAGAAGATGGCGAACTGCTTCTGGATGTTGGGCTTGATCTCACCGGGGATCAGGCGCATCAGCCCCAGGGTCAGCAGGATGGTGACCGGCAGGGCGACCCACATGCCCAACCACTGCAGGGTGACGATACCCACCACGGTGGCGATGACGCCCACGCCGTAGAGGCCGAGGATCTTGCCGAAGGCCTGCATCGGCGTGCCCGGGTTGGGCGTGATGGGACGCAGGTTGTTCATGCCGAACCAGCCGAGGAAGGCCAGCGGCACCAGGAACACCAGCCAGATGAAGCCGGCGTTCTGGATCCAGGTCGGCGTGCCCGCCTCGATGCGGCCGATCAGCGTGCCGCTGGCGCTCTGCAGCTCCATGGAGCCACCGGCAATGGCGCCGAAGATGCCCACGGTCATCACCAGCGGGATCAGGATCTGCATGGTGGTGACGCCGAAGTTGCCCAGGCCGGCGTTCATGCCCAGAGCGTAGCCCTGCTTCTTCTTGGGGAAGAAGGTGGAGATGTTGCTCATCGAGGCGGCGAAGTTTCCGCCGCCGATGCCCGAGAGCAGCGCCAGGACCTGGAACACCCAGAACGGCGTGTCGGGGTTCATCAGCGCGGCGCCGGTGCCGAAGGCGGGGATCATCAGCAGCGCGGTGGTGAAGAACACGGCATTGCGCCCGCCGGCGATACGGATCATGAACGAGGCGGGAATGCGCAGGGTGGCCCCGGAGAGGCCGGCGATGGCGGTCAGCATGAAGAGCTGATCGACGGCGAAGGGGAAGCCCAGGTTCTGCATCTGGGTGGTGATCATGCCCCACATCATCCACACCGCGAAGCCCATCAGCAGGCTGGGGATGGAGATCCACAGGTTGCGGGAGGCGACGCGTTTGCCCTCCTGCTCCCAGAACTGTTCGTTTTCGATATCCCAGTGCTCGATGTCGGCATTTTTCGGTCTGCCGGCACCGAGCTTGCCGATATCGGCGCTCGATTTAGCCATGACGTTTTCCCCTTGAGTTTCCACTGATCCCGCCTTGCGACATCCGTCCTGACCGGGATCAATTCAGGTTCGGTTGAGGCAAAGATACGCCCGGGAAAAGGGCGGCGAAACCGGCCGAAAATGCCGAAAAATCAGGGAAATACCTCTTGAGAGGTAGCAGGGGTATTTGGCTAAGTCGTTGTTTTGTTGACGAAGAGAAAAGCGCCGGGGCAAGAAAAAGGCGCCTTGTCGGCGCCTGGAAGTCTTTGGAGGTATCCACACAGAACCGGGGGTATTCCCCAGCTTTCTACCTATCGATGCCTTCCTGCACGGCCCACACCGCAGCTTCTACCCGCGAGCGCAGATTGAGCTTCTTCAGCAGGTGCTTCACGTGGACCTTCACCGTGCCCTCGGAGATGTCGAGCTTGCGTGCAATCAGCTTGTTCGAGAGACCGCCGGCCAGCTCGCGCAGGATCTCGCGCTCGCGCTGGGTCAGGCTGTGGATGTCCGGCGTGGCCGGGGCTGAGCGCTGGTTGCGCAGCGCCTCGGCCAGCAGGGCGGTGAGGCTCTCGCTCACCACCATGCGACCCAGTGCCGCCTGGCGCAGCTGACGCACCATCTCCTCGGGCTCCATGTCCTTCAGCAGGTAGCCGTCGGCGCCGCCGCGCAGGGCCGCCACCAGGTCCTCCTCGTGATCGGAGACGGTGAACATGACGATGCGTCCGGCATAGCCCGAGTCGCGCAGCGCCTTCAGCGTCTGGATGCCGTCCATGCCCGGCATGTTGAGATCGAGCAGGATCATGTCGGGGTCGAGCTCGGCGGCCATGCGTACGCCCTGCTGCGGTTCGCCGGCGTCGCCGACCAGTTCGAGGTCTTCTTCAAGCTCCAGCAGCTGAGCCACGCCGCGACGCAGCAGCGGATGGTCGTCGATGATCAGGATACTGGCGGGGGTCTCGTTGACTGACTGGCCCATGGGTCTCAGTTTCCTTGGTCGTGAAGGGTGGGTTCGATGGCTTGCTGGCGGGTGATCAGTCGCGCCGTCTGGGGCGTGAAGACCACTTCCACGCAGGTGCCGCCCTCGGTGCGATTGGAGAGCTTGAGCTCCCCGCTCAGGGTGTGGGCGCGGTCGCGCATGATGATCAGCCCGTAGTGCATGGGCGGCGAGTCGTCGTTCTCGAGGCCCACGCCGTCGTCCTCGATGCGCAGCAGGATACGCGCTTCATGGAATTTCACCGTGACGGCGGCCCAGTGCGCCTGGGCGTGCTTGTGCGTGTTGCTCAGCGCCTCGCGGGCGATCTGCAGCAGGTGAATTTCTTCATTGGGGTTGAGCAAATGCGGCGGCACGTCGAAGTGCAGCTCCACCGGGGCGCCCATGCGCTCGGCGAACTCTTCGGTGGTTTGCTGCAGCGCCGACTGCAGGCCGGGCCCCTCCAGCTTGAGGCGGAAGGTGGTGAGCAGCTCACGCAGCTGACGATAGGCGCTGTTGAGGCCGGTGCGCAGCTCGTCGAACACCGCCGCCTGCATCTCCTTGGGGGCGTCCTTGGCCTGCATGCGCTCCAGCCGCGCCACCTGCATCTTGAGGTAGGAGAGCGACTGGGCCAGGGAGTCGTGCAGCTCGCGGGCGATGATGGTGCGCTCGCTCATCAGCGAGACCTGCTGCTCCTCTTCGATACGCCGCTGCAGATACACCGCCGTGGCCAGCTGGTCGGCCAGGGCGTTGAGCAGTCGCCGCACGCCGTCGGAGAGGCGCTCGTCCTTGGGGTGCCAGACTTCCAGGGTGCCGAGCATCTCGTCGCCCACGCTCACCGGCAGCAGCACGCAGTCGCCCTCTTCGGTATCGGATAGACGCATAGGGTGCGGGGAGATCAGGCAGGCGTGGCAGTCGTGGTCGCGGCAGAAGTCCGGACGTCGCGCGGCGTGTGTGGCAAGAACGGGAATCTGGCGGTCGTCGTGGGGGTCGTTGAGCGACAGCCGGATGGGGCCGATGTCGAGCAGCTCCGCCACCCGGCGCAGCATGGGCGCAGCGCTGGTACACAGGTCGTTGCCGCCGCCGTAGAGCGAGCGGCTGCCGTCGTGGAGCACCTGCATCACCTGGCTGCTGCGCTCGAGCTCCCGGGTCTTGCGTTTGACCCTGTCCTCGAGTTCGGCATAGCTGGTGCCCAGCTCCTCGGACATGGTGTCGAAGGTCTTGCCGAGCATGGCCAGTTCATCGCTGCCCTTGAGCTGGGTACGCAGCGAAAAGTTGCGCCGCGCGGCCTCGCGGGCCAGCACCATCAGCTGGCGCAGCGGCGCCACCAAGTTGTGGCGAATGTCGTAGAGCGCGATGGCCACGACCACCGCCGTCAGGCCCAGGAACAGGATCTGCAGCGCACTGAGCAGGCGGATCTTGGCTTCCGTGTTCTGCTCGAGCTGCTTGACCATGGTGTCGATGTCGCCCACCAGGCCGTCCAGGGTGCGGTTGAGCGGCTCGATGCGCACGTACTGGCTGGCCACCGCCTCGCTCACCTGGGGGGCCAGTTCGTTGTGCCAGCGGCCGAGTATCAGGCGATATTGGCGACGCAGCTCATGGGCTTCGGAAACCGGAATCGCCCCAGTCAGCTCGTCGCTGGCCAGGCGCTCCTCGAAGCGCCGCTTGAGTACGTGCACCTCGGCCCGATGCTCCAGCGAGGGAACGCGTTCGTAACGCTGCAGCGCGGCCACGATCTGGTAGGTATTCATGCGCAGCGAGCCGGCGACGTTGATCGCCGCGGCGTCGCCCCGGCTGCCACCGGCCACGGCCATGGTCACCACGATGCTGATAAGGGCCATGGCGCTGATCGCCAGCAGCGAAGCGACGATACGGGCCACGAGGGAACGTTGCAGCAGTTTCATTGACGGCGGGCGTCTCCACAAAGGCGCGGGGCATGTCGACACTATAACTCCTCAGCGACATTAAACCCCAAGAGCTGGCGGCGCATCCTACCTGTCGATACGGTGTTCTGCCACCAAAGAGGTACCTCGCTTGCCCTTTTGACCTGACAGGGGACGGAAACGAGAATCTCTTCGACCACCCCATGAGACAAACCGTTCATGCAGCCTGCCGTAAAAGCCCCGCCGCTGGGCGCGCAGGTCGACTACCGTTCGCTGGTGGTCGTGCTGTTGTCGCCGCTGGCCTTCGCGCTGGTGTTCGCCAGTTGGACCATCTTCGCCGTGCTGGGCGTCGAGCTGAAGCGCGTGCTGCACTTCGGCGAAGTACAGTTTGCCCTGCTGCTGGCCATGCCGATGTTCACCGGTGCGCTGGCGGCGCTGCCCATGGCGGTGCTGGCGCATCGCCTCGGCGGGCGGCGGGTGATGATCGGCTGTCTGCTGCTGATCTGTCCCTTCCTGTGGGCGATTGCCCACTCCGACGCTTACCTGGAGTTTCTGCTGGCCGGTGCCGGGCTGGGGCTGGGGGCCGGCTCGCTGGCTGCCGGCCTGGTCTACGTGGCGGCGCTGTGCCCGCGGCGTCATGCCGGGCTAGCGCTGGGGCTCTACGGCGCCGGCATGCTGGGGGCGGGGCTGACCTACTTCCTGTTGCCCCTGATCAGCCAGGCCTACGGCTGGCCCATGGCGCCCAAGCTCTACCTGCTGCCGGTGCTGCTGGTGGCACTGCTGTTGTGGGTGTTCGCCGAGGATGCGCCGAGGAAGGTCTCCCTGTCGGTCGAAGCACTCGATGATCTCGAACCCTCGCCCGAGTACGTTCGGGTGCGCCGGTGCTGGCTGCCGCCGCCTGCGGTGTGCCGTCTGGCGCTCTACTACAGCTTCTTCTACGGCGCCTTCGTGGCGCTGGCGCTGTGGTTGCCGGGCTATCTGGCGGCGCAGTATCAGCTTTCGCTCAAGCTGGCCGCGCTGTGGGCGCTGGCCTTCACCCTGCCTGGCGGGGTGGGTCAGATCGTCGGTGGCGCCTTGGCCGACCGGCGCGATTTCCGCGATTTGCGCTGGTGGGTCAGCGCCTGCGTCATGGTGTGCCTGTTCCTGCTCTCCTATCCCGACTTCACCATGCAGATCCATGGCGTGCATGGCGACCTCACGCTCGTTTTCTCCATGCCGCTTTACGGCTTCACCGCGCTGCTTGCGGTGATGGGGCTGGCCATGGGCATCGGCAAGGGCAGCCTGATGTGCCTGCTGCACCGCGAATACGGTGACGACATGGTGCGCTCGGGCGGGCTGGCGCTGGCCCTGGGCGGGCTGTTCGCCGCCGTGCTGCCGCTGATGTTCGTGCTCGGCAACGAGTGGATCGGCGTGCGCACCGCCGGCTTCATGTTCCTCTACGCCGCGCTGGCAGTGTGCATGCTGCTGATGCTGTGGGAGGGAGTGCGTGCCCAGGCGGACTAACCACCTTTCACCGAGCGGTCTATCACCTTGTGGGTAGACGGGGTGTATATGGAGGTAACCTGGCAGTAATCCGCTTTTCGATGCTCCAGACTTCGCTTCAAGAACCTGCCCCGGCGGTCGTGTGGATCACGTCGCACGACACGGCAGGCGGGGTGGCCCGGGTGCCACGCAACACTTCAAGAAGCCTGGAGATCGACCATGAGTCACTTCTTAGATCGGCTGAATTTCTTCCGTAAGGCCCGCGAGCCCTTCGCCAACGAGCATGGCGAGACCCGCGAGGAGTCCCGTGGCTGGGAGGACGGCTATCGTCAGCGCTGGCAGCACGACAAGGTCGTGCGTTCCACCCACGGCGTGAACTGTACCGGCTCCTGCAGCTGGAAGATCTACGTCAAGAACGGCCTGGTCACTTGGGAAACCCAGCAGACCGACTACCCGCGTACCCGCCCGGACCTGCCCAACCATGAGCCGCGGGGCTGCCCGCGTGGCGCCAGCTACTCCTGGTACATGTACAGCGCCAACCGCCTCAAGTACCCGCTGATCCGCAAGCCGCTGCTCAAGCTGTGGCGCGAGGCCAAGCAGCAGCACGGCGACCCGGTAGATGCCTGGGCTTCCATCGTCTCCGACCCGGCCAAGACCAAGCAGTACAAGCGCGCCCGCGGCATGGGCGGCTTCGTGCGTGCCAACTGGGATGAGCTCAACGAGCTGATCGCCGCCTCCAACGTCTACACCGCCAAGCAGTTCGGCCCCGACCGCATCATCGGCTTCTCGCCGATCCCGGCCATGTCGATGGTCAGCTACGCCGCGGGCAGCCGCTACCTGTCGCTGATCGGCGGCGTGTGCATGAGCTTCTACGACTGGTACTGCGACCTGCCGCCGGCCAGCCCGCAGACCTGGGGCGAGCAGACCGACGTGCCGGAATCGGCCGACTGGTACAACTCCGGCTACATCATCGCCTGGGGTTCCAACGTGCCCCAGACCCGTACCCCGGACGCCCACTTCTTCACCGAAGTGCGCTACAAGGGCACCAAGACCGTCTCTATCACCCCGGACTATGCCGAGGTCTCCAAGCTCACCGACGAGTGGCTGTCGGTCAAGCAGGGCACCGACGCCGCCCTCGGCATGGCCATGGGCCACGTCATCCTCAAGGAGTTCCACCTCGACAAGCCCAGCGCCTACTTCACCGAGTACGTGCGCAAGTACTCCGACATGCCTTTCCTGGTCGAGCTCGAAGCGCGTGAGGACGGCAGCTTCGTGCCCGGCAAGCAGCTGCGTACCAGCGACTTCGACGGCAACATGGGGCAGGACAACAACCCCGAGTGGAAGACCGTGGCGTGGGACGAGCTGTCCGATAGCCTCGTCGTGCCCAACGGCTCCATCGGTTTCCGCTGGGGTGAGAGCGAAGAGAACCAGGGCAAGTGGAACCTCGAGGAGCGCAGCGCCGACGGCGCCGAGATCAAGCCGCTGCTGACCCTGGCCGAGAGCCATGACGACGTGGCCAGGGTGGCGTTCCCCTACTTCGGCGGCATCGCCCACGAGCACTTCGATCATGTGGCCGGCAACGAGCTGCTGTTCCACAGCCTGCCCGCCAAGCGCCTGAAGAAGGCCGACGGCACGGAGATCCTGGCCGTCACCGTGTTCGACCTGATGTGCGCCAACTACGGCATCGACCGCGGCTTCGGCAAGGAAGGCGAGGACGACGGCGCCACCTCCTACGACCAGATCCGCCCCTACACCCCGGCCTGGCAGGAGAAGATCACCGGCGTGCCCGCCGAGCAGGTCGCCCGTATCGCCCGTGAGTTCGCCGACAACGCCGACAAGACCCAGGGTCGTTCCATGGTCATCGTGGGTGCCGCGATGAACCACTGGTACCACATGGACATGAACTACCGCGGTCTGATCAACATGCTGGTCATGTGTGGCTGTATCGGCCAGAGCGGCGGCGGCTGGGCCCACTACGTGGGTCAGGAGAAGCTGCGCCCGCAGACCGGCTGGACCCCGCTGGCCTTCGGCCTCGACTGGCAGCGTCCGCCGCGCCACATGAACTCCACCTCGTTCTTCTACAACCACTCCTCCCAGTGGCGCTACGAGAAGCTCGAGGTCAAGGAGATCCTGTCGCCGCTGGCCGATCCCAGCAAGTACACCGGCAGCCTGATCGACTTCAACGTGCGCTCCGAGCGCATGGGCTGGCTGCCCTCCGCGCCGCAGCTCGGCACCAACCCGCTGCGCCTGGCCAAGCCGGCTGCCGAAGCGGGCATGTCGACCAAGGACTACGCCGTCCAGCAGCTCAAGAGCGGCGAGCTGGCGTTCGCCGCGGAGGATCCGGACAGCCCGCAGAACTTCCCGCGCAACCTGTTCGTGTGGCGCTCCAACCTGCTGGGCAGCTCGGGCAAGGGCCACGAGTACATGCTCAAGTACCTGCTGGGCACCCGTAACGGCATCCAGGGCAAGGACCTGGGCGAGATGGGCGGCCAGAAGCCGGAAGAGGTGAAGTGGCACGACGAGGCGCCGGAAGGCAAGCTCGACCTGGTGGTCACGCTGGACTTCCGCATGTCCTCTACCTGCCTCTACTCCGACGTGGTGCTGCCGACGGCCACCTGGTACGAGAAGAACGACCTCAACACCTCGGACATGCACCCGTTCATCCACCCGCTGACCGCGGCCACCGACCCGGCGTGGGAGTCGCGCAGCGACTGGGACATCTACAAGGGCATCGCCAAGGCGTTCTCCGAGGTGTGCGTGGGCCATCTGGGCGAGGAGACCGATCTGGTCACCCTGCCGCACCAGCACGACTCCCCGGCGGAGCTGGCCCAGCCCGAAGTGAAGGACTGGAAGAAGGGCGAGTGCGAGCCGATCCCCGGCAAGACCATGCCGGCGCTGATCGAGGTCAAGCGCAACTACCCGGAAACCTACGAGCGCTTCACCTCCGTTGGCCCGCTGCTCGAGACCATCGGCAACGGCGGCAAGGGCATCGCCTGGAACACCGAATCCGAGGTCGAGCTGCTCGGCAAGCTGAACTACCGCAAGAGTGAAGGTCCCGCCAAGGGCCGGCCGAAGATCGAGACCGCGATCGATGCCGCCGAGATGATCCTGACCCTGGCGCCGGAAACCAACGGTGCGGTGGCGGTCAAGGCGTGGGATGCGCTGTCCAAGATCACCGGACGCGACCACACCCACCTGGCCACGCCCAAGCACGAGGAGAAGATCCGCTTCCGCGACATCGTCGCTCAGCCGCGCAAGATCATCTCGAGCCCGACCTGGTCCGGCCTGGAAGACGAGCACGTCTCCTACAACGCCGGCTACACCAACGTGCACGAGCTGATTCCGTGGCGCACCGTGAGCGGCCGCCAGCAGTTCTACCAGGATCACCCCTGGATGCGCGCCTTCGGTGAGAGCCTGCTGACCTACCGTCCGCCGATCAACACCAAGACCATCACCGGCTTCCAGATGCCGGAGGACAACGGCAACCCGACCAAGGCGCTGAACTGGATCACCCCGCACCAGAAGTGGGGCATCCACTCCACCTACAGCGACAACCTGCTGATGCTGACGCTCAACCGCGGCGGTCCGGTGGTGTGGATGTCGGAGAACGACGCCCAGGAGATCGGCATCGAGGACAACGACTGGATCGAGCTGTTCAACGCCAACGGCGCCATCACCGCTCGGGCCATCGTCAGTCAGCGGGTCAAGGACGGCATGGTGATGATGTACCACGCCCAGGAGCGTCAGGTGAACGTGCCGGGCTCCGAAGTCACCAAGACCCGCGGCGGCATGCACAACTCCGTGACCCGGGTGTGCCCGAAGCCGACCCACATGATCGGCGGCTACGCGCAGCTCTCTTACAGCTTCAACTACTACGGCACCGTTGGTTCCAACCGCGATGAATTCGTCCTCATCCGCAAGATGAACCGAATCGACTGGCTGGATGGCGAAGGCAACGACAGCGTGCAGGAGACCGTGAAATGAAGATTCGTTCCCAGGTAGGCATGGTCCTCAACCTCGACAAGTGCATCGGCTGTCACACCTGCTCGGTCACCTGCAAGAACGTCTGGACCAGCCGTGAAGGTCTGGAGTACGCCTGGTTCAACAACGTCGAGACCAAGCCCGGTATCGGCTATCCCAAGGAGTGGGAGAACCAGGACAAGTGGAAGGGCGGCTGGATGCGCCGCAAGGACGGCAATATCGAGCCGCGTATCGGCGGCAAGTGGCGGGTGCTGGCGAACATCTTCGCCAACCCCGACCTGCCCGAGATCGACGAGTACTACGAGCCGTTCGACTTCGACTATCAGCATCTGCATACCGCCAAGCAGGGCGATCACCAGCCGGTGGCGCGTCCCCGCTCGCTGATCTCCGGCGAGCGCATGAAGAAGATCGAATGGGGTCCCAACTGGGAGGAGATCCTCGGCACCGAGTTCGCCAAGCGCCGCAAGGACAAGAACTTCGAGCAGGTGCAGGCCGACATCTACGGCCAGTTCGAGAACACCTTCATGATGTACCTGCCGCGCCTGTGCGAGCACTGCTTGAACCCGGCGTGCGTGGCCTCGTGCCCGAGCGGCGCGATCTACAAGCGCGAGGAGGACGGCATCGTCCTGATCGACCAGGACAAGTGCCGCGGCTGGCGGATGTGCATCTCCGGCTGCCCGTACAAGAAGATCTACTACAACTGGAAGACCGGCAAATCCGAGAAGTGCATCTTCTGCTACCCGCGCATCGAGTCGGGCATGCCGACGATCTGCTCCGAGACCTGCGTGGGTCGCATCCGCTACCTCGGCGTGCTGCTGTATGACGCCGACCGCATCGAGGAAGTGGCCAGCTCGCCGGACGTGCGCGACCTCTACCACCGGCAGTGCGAGATATTCCTCGACCCCAACGACCCCGAGGTGATCGCCCAGGCCAAGAAGGACGGCATTACCGACAACGTGATCAAGGCCGCTCAGGAGAGCCCGGTCTACAAGATGGCCATGGACTGGGGGCTGGCGCTGCCGCTGCACCCCGAGTACCGCACCCTGCCGATGGTCTGGTACGTGCCGCCGCTGTCGCCGATCCAGTCGGCCGCCGAGGCCGGCAAGGTCGAGTACGACGGCGTGCTGCCCAAGATCGAGTCGCTGCGCATCCCGGTGCGCTACCTGGCCAACATGCTCACCGCCGGTGAGGAAGAGCCCGTGGTGCTGGCGCTCAAGCGGCTGATGGCGATGCGCGTCTTCATGCGCAACAAGCACGTCGAAGGCAAGCACGACACCGAGGTGCTCGACGCCGTGGGTCTCAGCGAGGCTCAGGTGGAAGAGATGTACCGCTACCTGGCCATCGCCAACTACGAGGATCGCTTCGTGATCCCCACCAGCCACCGCGAGATGGCCACCGAAGCGTTCCCCGAGCGCGGCGGCTGCGGCTTCAGCTTCGGCGACGGCTGCCACGGCGAGAGCAAGCCGAGTCTGTTCAACGGCCGCAAGCAGACCAGCGCGCTGGTCAAGCCGGTGGACGTGTTCGACCCGAAAACTGGCGCCAAGGAGACTCACCATGGCTGATGCAGCACTCCAGATGCCCCACGAGGCGATGATCCAGCCGGAGTTCGGCATGCGCAGCCTGCGCGTGCTGGCCCGCCTGCTGGACTACCCCACCGAGGCGCTGCAGGGCGCGGTGGATGAACTGATCGAGGCGCTCTACGTCGAGCGCCGCCTCTCGGCGGCGCTCAAGGCCGACCTGATGAGCTGGTGCCAGCGCATCGCAGACGGCGACCTGCTCGAGCTGCAGTCCGAGTACGTGGCGCTGTTCGACAAGGGCCGCGCCCACTCGCTGCTGCTGTTCGAACACGTGCACGGCGAGTCCCGCGATCGCGGCCAGGCCATGGTCGACCTGATCGACGAGTACAAGGCCGCCGGTTTCGAGCTCGACGCCCGCGAACTGCCCGACTACCTGCCGCTGTTCCTGGAGTACCTCTCCACCCGCAGCGACGAGGAGATCGGCCGCTGGCTGGGCGAGATCCGCCACATCCTGGCGCTGCTCACCGCACGCCTCGAGGAGCGCGGCGCCGACCAGGCCCTGGTAACCCGCGCACTGCTGGCGCTGATCGACGCCGAAGAGGACATCGAGGCGCAGCGTCAGGCGGTGGTCAGCGAGAAGCGCGACGACACCCCCGAAGCGCTGGACGCGGTGTGGGAGGAGGAGGCGGTGCGTTTCTCCGCCAAGTCCGACGAGGATTGCGCGCTGCAGTCCGCCGAAGGGCGCCGCCTGGCCGAGCGCAAGCGGCAGGTGCAGGGCGAGGCGATTCGCATCCTCGACCCCGTCGATGCCGCCAAGAAACACTAACGGAGACCTGTCATGAGCAACTACATCGATACCCTGCTGTTCGGGCTCTACCCCTACCTCGCCGGCAGCGTCTTCCTGATCGGCAGCCTGCTGCGCTACGACCAGGGTCAGTTTACCTGGAAGACCGGCTCCAGCCAGATGCTGTCGTCGAAGAACATGCGCCTGGCCAGCAACCTGTTCCATATCGGCATCATCGTGATCTTCTTCGGCCATCTGGCCGGCCTGCTCACGCCGCACTGGGTCTACAGCCCCTTCATCAGTGCCGGCTCCAAGCAGGTGATCGCCGTGGTGGTGGGCGGTATCGCCGGCGTGATGTGTCTGGTGGGCGGCGCCATGCTGTTCCATCGTCGCCTCACCAACCCGCGGGTGCGCGCCTCTTCCAGCACCATGGACACCGTGATCATCGGGCTGCTGGTGCTTCAGGTGGCGCTCGGCCTGCTCACCATCCTGCCCACTCTGGGCCACCTGGACGGTAGCAAGATGCTGCAGTTCTCCGGCTGGGCGCAGTCCATCGTGTTCTTCCAGGGCGGTGCTGCCGCTTATCTGGAGGGGGTGAGCTGGATCTACAAGCTGCACATCCTGGTGGGTCTGACCATCATCCTGGTCTTCCCCTTCACCCGCCTGGTTCACGTGTGGAGCGCGCCGATGGGCTACCTGGGACGGCGCTACCAGATCGTGCGTCGTCGCACCGGCGGGGCCTGACAGGTTCAAGCGCTCGCTTAGCTTTGCGAGCAATGGCACCACTCAAGGGCCGGGGAAAGGTGGACGAGGAGGTCTTTTGCCATGGATGGCAAAAGTAGCGCCCAGGGATGGGTTCACAGCGCCTCCTCGCAGGCCTGTCGACGGAACAGCCCCGGGCATCGACAGCCGCTTATGTCATGTATTAGAGGATCAGCATCATGCAAATGATCGAGATCGCACAGTTGCCGGGCCGCTACGCCCCGCCGCCCGTCAAGGTCGGGGACAAGTCGATCGACGAAGAGAGCATCGCCCGCGAGATGCAGTACCACCCGGCAGCGAGCGCCGACGAGGCGAAGCTTGCGGCCGCCCGCGCCCTGGTGGTTCGCGAACTGCTGCGCCAGCGCGCCGTCGAGCTCGGTCTGCTGAGCGCGGATTCCCGGGACGAAAGCGAGCACGACGCCGCCATCGCCACCCTGCTCGAACAGGAACTGGATGTCCCGGAGCCCGAAGAAGAGGCCTGCCGCCGCTTCTTCGACGCCGAGCCCGAGCGCTTCAGCGCACCGACTCGCATCGCCGTTCGCCACATTCTGCTGGCTGCCGCTCCCGACGATGCCGAGGCGCGCGATGCGCAGTATCGTCTGGGCGAAACGCTGCTCGAAGAGCTCGCGGCAATTCCCGAGCGCTTCACCGAATTCGCCATGCGCCACTCCGCCTGCCCCTCGAAGAGCGAGGGTGGCGAGCTGGGTTGGCTGGCGCAAGGGCAGACCGTGGCCGAACTCGACCGCGCCCTGCAGCACCTGCCCGAAGGGCTACACGACCGTCCGCTGGCCTCGCGCTACGGCTGGCACCTGGTGAGCATCGACGCGCGCGAAGGCGGTCAGCGCCTGCCCTTCGAGCAGGTCGCCGAGCGCGTGCGCCACACCCTACGTGAACAGGCCACTCGCCGCGCCCTGCGCCACTATCTGCTGGCGCTGGAAGAGGAGATCGGCGTCGAAGGCGTCGAGTTGGATGACGATGCCGCCGGCAGCCTGATGCAATAGGAGAAGTTCATGTCCCACGTCCACGCCAACGCTCGCTTCGTGCCGCTCGGTATCGCCGTGCTGACCGTGTCCGATACCCGCGGCTTCGACCGCGACGGCAGCGGCGACCTGCTCAGCGAACGCCTCTCCGAGGCCGGCCATGCCCTGGTCGACCGGCGCATCGTGCCCGATGACATCTACCGGATTCGCGCGGTGGTCTCCAAGTGGGTGGTGCGCGACGACGTGCAGGTCATCTTGGTCAACGGCGGTACCGGCTTTACCGTGCGCGACACCACGCCCGAGGCTCTCGTGCCGCTGTTCGACCGCGCCATCGACGGCTACGGTGAGCTGTTCCGCCAGCTCTCGTTCGACAGCATCGGCCCCTCCACCGTGCAGTCGCGGGCGGTGGGCGGCGTGGCCAACCGCACCCTGATCTTCGCCATGCCCGGCTCGCCCAAGGCCTGCGCCACGGCGTGGGACGGCATTCTGGCCAGCCAGCTCGATGCTCGCACCCGACCGTGCAACTTCGTCGCCATGGTGCTGCCCGAGCAGCACTGCTGCGAGTCACGCAGCGTCGAATCGGTACCTAACCACGGTCAAGGTGTGCGCGCATGAGCTGTGCCACGCTTGCCAAAGGATTACTCGACCTGGAGGTGGCGCGAGCGCGGATGATCGCCGCGGCCGAGCCGGTGCGGGGAGAGGAGCCCGTGGCGCTGGAGCGTGCCGCCGGGCGCGTGCTGGCCCGCGACCTGACGGCACGGCTCGACATGCCCGGCATCGACAACAGCGCGATGGACGGTTATGCCCTGCGCCTGGCGGAACTCAGCGACGCCGGCCTGCCGGTGGTCATGCGGGTGCCGGCGGGTGCGGCCATCGAGCCGCTGCCCGCAGGCGGCTGCGCGCGTATCTTCACCGGCGCGCCGGTGCCCGAGGGAGCCGACTGCGTGGTGCCCCAGGAGCGGGTATGCCTGGACGAAGCGGGGCGCATGCACGTGGTCGGCGAAGCGAAGCCAGGGGCCAACATTCGCCGCCGCGGGGAGGAGTACCGTAAGGGCAACACGCTGCTGACGGCAGGCTGGACGCTGAACGCTGCGGCACTGGCGCTGCTGGCCAGCCAAGGCATCGCCGAGGTGCCGGTACTGCCGCGCCTCAAGGTGGCGCTGATATCCACCGGCGACGAACTGATCGAGCCGGGCACGGCATTCGCTCCCGGGCTGGTCTACAACAGCAACCGGGTGATGCTGAAGGCGCTGCTCGAGCAGGCCGACTGCGAGGTGCTGGATCTCGGCATCATCGCCGACGATCCCGATGCCTTGCGCGAGGCGTTCGCCATCGCCCGTGACGGCGCTAATCTGGTGGTATGCACCGGCGGCGTGTCGGTGGGCGAAGAGGACCACGTCAGGCCCGTGCTCGATGAGCTCGGTGGGCTCTGGTTCCATGGCGTGGCGATGAAGCCGGGCAAGCCGTTCGCCTTCGGCTACCTGGACGACGGCTCGCCCGAGGGCGTGCCGCTGCTGGGCCTGCCGGGCAATCCGGTGGCATCCCTGGTGGGCTGGCATCTGCTGGCGAGACCTTTCGTTCAGGGCTGCCAGGGCCGCACCGTCGGGCCACTACAACACTATCGTGTGCGTGCCGGCTTCTCGCGGCGGGGCAGTCCAGGGCGGCGCGAGTTGCTGCGTGTGACGCTCGACTGGCAGGGCGACCATCCGGTAGCCTTGCTCGCCGGCGGGCAGGGCTCCCACATGCTGCATGCCGCCAGCCAGGCGCACGGCTATCTGATGATGGCCGCCGATACCGACGTGGAGGAAGGTCGTGAATATCCCTATTTACCCGCCGGACAGTTCGTCGACTGACCTGCTGTTCAAGCCCAAGCAGCTGCGCGAGCTGGTCAACGGCGTGCCCTGGTTGAGCGAGCTCGACGAAGAAGAGGTAACGGCGCTGTTGCAGGACTCCGAGCTGCAGTCGCTGAAGACCCGCGAATGGCTGTTTCGTCAGGACGCGCCGGCGCACTGGCTCTACATCGTCATCAACGGTGCGGTGCGCCTGGCGCGCAGCGCGGGCGACGGCCGCCTGGCCACCATTCGCTGCGTCGAGCGCGGCGGCACCCTGGGCGAGCTGAGCATGGTCTCCAGTGCGGGGGTCTATCTCTACTCCGCCGAGGCGCTGCGCCGCACCCACGTGCTGGCCATTCCCGCTCAGCACTGTCGCGAGATCATGGACCGCCAGCCCGCCTGCCGCGCCGAGTTCATGAGCCGGCTGGCGCTGGAGCTGACCGAGCGTCTCGAGGATCTGGCCCTGCTGACCCAGGCCGATGCCATGTCGCGGCTGGTCAGCTACATCCTGCGTCAGCTGCCGGCGGGGCGCAGCAAGAGCCCGCGGGTGGTGCGCCTGTCGATTCCCAAGCGCTGGCTCGCCGCCCAACTGGCGATGACACCGGAGACCCTGTCGCGGCTGTTGGCCAAGCTGCGCGACGGCGGCGTGATCGGCATCGACCGCCAACGCCTGACGGTGCTCGACGAGCAGAAACTGCGCGACGCCATGCTGGCCGACGACTGAGGTCGTCGGCGCGGGGTCGCGCGTGGCAAAAAGGGAGGGCTGCATGTCCCGAACCGCGAACAAACCTCGCACCCTGGTCTACTCCTGCTCAGGCTGCTCCGACGTGGCGCAGCTGGCCAACGACGTGGCCGTGCGGCTCGACCATACCGGCGTGGCCGAGATGTCGTGCATCTCCGGCGTCGGCGGCGGTGTGCCGGGCCTGGTGCGCATTGCCCGCTCGGGGCGGCCCATCGTTGCCATCGACGGCTGCCAGATGCACTGCGTGACCCACTGCCTGGCCCGGGCAGGGGTGAGCGCCAGCGAACACGTCAAGCTTTATGAACAGGGCTTTCGCAAGCGTCGCGGCCAGAGCTACGACGACGAAACCGTCAACGAAGTAGCCGAGCAGGTCGGTGAGCTGATCGCCCGCCTGCCGATGGATGCCGTATCTCACGTAGAAGTCAACGCCGAGGAGAACGCATGAGCCTGATCGACGGCTTCGGCCGAACCGTGCGCTACGTCCGCCTCTCCGTCACCGACCGCTGCGACTTCCGCTGCGTTTATTGCATGGCCGAGGAGATGACCTTCCTGCCTCGGGCCAGGCTGTTGACCCTGGAGGAGATCGCCACCCTGTCGCGAGCCTTCGTCGAGCTGGGCGTGGAGAAGATCCGCCTCACCGGCGGCGAGCCCCTGGTGCGTCGCGGCATCGAGGAGCTGGTGGCCGAACTCGGCGCGCTGCCGGGTCTGCGCGACTTCGGCATGACCACCAACGGCGCCGGGCTGGTCAAGCACGCCCGCGCGCTCTACCAAGGCGGGCTAAAGCGGCTCAACGTCAGCCTCGATTCGCTCGATCCCGTGCGCTTCCGCGCTCTGACCCGCACCGGCGATCTCGCCAAGGTGATCGACGGCATTCGCGCCGCTCGGGGGGCCGGCTTCCAGCGCATCAAGCTCAACGCGGTGATCCTCAAGGGGCGCAACGACGACGAAGTGCTCGACCTGGTGGAGTTCGCCAGGAAGGAAGAGGTGGACATCAGCTTTATCGAGGAGATGCCGCTGGGCCAGAACATGAGCCACGACCGCGGCGAGACCTTCTGTTCCAGCGACGACGTGCGTGCCGCCATCGAGGCGCGCCACACGCTGCTGCCCACCACCGAAACCACTCTGGGGCCGTCTCGCTACTACCGCATGGCCGACAGCGCCTCGCGCATCGGCTTCATCTCGCCCCACAGCCACAACTTCTGCGCCGCCTGCAACCGCGTACGCGTTACCGCCGAGGGTCGCCTGCTGCTGTGCCTGGGCAACGAACACTCGGTCGACCTGCGTGCCGTGATGCGCCGCTACCCCGGCGATCTCGAGCGGCTCAAGGCCGCCATTGTCGCCGCCATGCAGAAGAAGCCCGAGCGTCACCACTTCACCACCGATGGCGACGTGCAGGTGGTGCGCTTCATGAACATGACCGGGGGATAAAAGATTTATTATTGGGTCAATATGTTAACTTGGTTAAAGAGCCGGGAGAGATTCTTCTCTCCCGGCTCTTTACCTACCTACGGACTAGGAATGCAAAGCATTTCCCATCTTTTCGATAGACTGGTTTCCCAGTTCGCCAATGCTTAAAGCTTTGGCAAAATATCCACCGGTATCCCGGAGGAGGAGGCTTTCTAATACTCATAAATGAGTACCTCAAACCTCGCCACTTGACACCGGTCGCCACCTTGTCTATCATCCAACGACTAACGTCGGGCGCGATCCCGGCCTACCTGAGGAGGGCAAGTGTCTCCTAGGTAGATTCTAAGCTCAGCGCAGCTGCAACTGCTCTGGGCTTTTTTCTTCACTCAAGAAAATCATCTTCGTCATCAGAGAGCAGTAGATCAATTTGAGCCTTTAGTCTCTCCTTGTCAGCAGCAAAAAAAGGGGTGGGGATTTCAATCCATGCCTTCCTGCCGCGTGTCAAACGAACTGGAATTCTATCTATATCATGTACAGCATACGTTTCTGCTGAAGTGGCGATAGGCGTTACAGGGCGCGCCTGACTAAGAGTTTGGGGCTCGGCAGTTATGTCACTCTTCTCTGAAGGCGGCGTTTCATCTACCTCTTGATTTATGCTTTCTTCCCCGACGACCTCATCTTGTTGTGTGTGCTCATAATATCTCGCATAGTCAACCGACCGCCTGAACACAGCGATACAAGCGTCAGCAGCTTCTTGGAAGAAGCCGCGTTTTATTAGGTTAAATCTGAGAGTTCCATCTGAAGGTAAATGATCCTGATATTGCTCCAGCAGGTCCGAAAATACTGGGGGAGTTTTAAGCCATTTGACAAGATAATCCCGCTTCATTTCTTCAGTGGGAGAGAACATGTATAGCTCCAAGTCATTGGAGACCGATATCATTTTCTCGCTGTCTCTTTGTATAAGGCCGTAATATTTAAGAGTGGCTATGACTGATGCGGCAGCACCATTGGTAGCGTTCTTGTATCCCAGATGCTGAGCGATCGCATCTACTGGGGCTGGATGACGCTTCTCTTTCTCATAGAGCTTCTGTGCGCGTTCAATCGCATCATCAAGAGGTATGGATGGGGCGCGAGGGCTTTTTCTTCTCATAAACGTTCTCCCCAGCATATGGGTTCCATCATTTAGGATAGTCTACGTTCATGCGTTTCTCGTGTCAACGTATGGGAGTAGAAATTTTGCCATTTTCCCGAGAATTGCGTGACATTGTCACGCATAATTTTTTTTTATCTTTTTAAATCAATTGTTTGCTACGGATTTTAATTACTTGGAAAGGTCTTCTGTTGCGCGTCGCTCTCACTTTGAGATTGCTTCTGGGAGGTAGTGACTGGCTGAGCGCTAGCGTCACGGCGCTACACCGTGGCTTTACCACTGACGTCCAGGTGGTGCGCTTCATGAACATGACCGGGGGCTGACGGCGGTTCGCATCGTCCCGCTGACTTGACCGACACGGGCGTCAGGGGCAATGTCGGGGTAGAGTATCGCATCCTGTCCAAAGGTCGTTGCCATGCTCCCGGTCGCCTCGCACGAGCCCCTCTCGGTCGGCTTGGTCCTGTGGCCCTCTCGAGCCGCATTCTCCGCAACTCGCTCTGCATACCGTTCGTCCGCAAGGTGAATGAAATGTCAACTACAACTACCCTGTCTCGCCCCCTTTATGCCGATGTCGTCGACCTCGATCGCTACCCCATCCATGAGCTTGGCAGCGAGCGCGGCAGAGCGCTGATCGATAGCTGTCGCCAGGAACTGGCCAAGGATGGCTGCTGCACGCTGGAAGGCTTCATCAAGCCCGAGGCGGTGGCCAGGATGGTGGCGCTGGCCAACCAGCTGGAAAGCAAGGCCTGGGTCAGCGACAGGCCGCACAACGTCTATTTCGAGCCCTTCGATGAGACGGTCGAGCCGGATCACCCCCTGGCGTTCCAGGTGCGTTCGGCCAAGCACGGCATCGCCTATGACTATATTCCCGAGGATGCCCCTCTGCGTCGCTTGTACGAATCGGATGACTTGACGAGATTCATTGGGGCGGTGCTGGAGAGGCCGGTGCTGTATCGCAGCGCCGACCCGCTCGATGCGTTCCAGATTACCCTGTTCAAGCCGGGTGAGGAGCTTGGTTGGCATTACGACCGCAGCGAATTCTCGGTCACGGTCATGTATCAGAAAGCCGAGAAAGGCGGCGACTTCGAGTACGTGCCTGCCCTGAGGACCAAGCAGGACGAGTGCTATGATGAGGTCAAGAAGGTGCTGCACGGCGACCGCTCCCGAATCAAGGTCCAGTCCGGTGAGCCTGGGACGCTCGCCTTCTTCCATGGCAACTGTGCCATGCATCGTGTTACACCGGTTGAAGGAGAGACACCAAGGATCAACTCGGTTCTGACATATGGCGAACATGAGGATATGCGCCTTAACGATTTGACTTCAGAGTTGTTTTACGGTCGAACTTCTCCTCGTTAACATTGATTTTCTATCCAAGGCCTTGGAGAGTGTCCCTATAGGGCACTGAGCCCTGTCCTAAGGCGTCGACATGTATCCCTCTGCTTCCAGCGAGCCCCTCTCGGTCGGCTTCGTTCTGTTGAATCGCTTCACCCTGCTGCCGTTTGCAGCCTTCGTCGACTGCCTGCGCCTGGCGGCCGACGAGGGCGACCGCAGCCGCCAGCTGCGCTGCCACTGGACCTTCATGACCAGTACGGGGGAGCAGGCCACTTCCAGCTGCGGGGCGGCCATCTCGCCCTGCGAGCCCTTCCGCGATCCGGCGAGCTTCGATTACATCGTGGTGATTGGCGGGGTGCAGGACGAGCGCGACCGGGTGGACTCCACGGCGCTGGCCTATCTGCGTCGCTCGGCGGATGTCGGGGTGCCGCTGGTCGGGCTGTGCACCGGGGTCTTTGCGCTGATTCAGGCGGGGCTGATGAAGGGGCGCCGCTGCTGCGTGAGCTGGTATCACCACCGCGACATGATCCAGCGCTTTCCTGCCATCGAGCCCGTCGCCGATCGCCTGTTCATCGACGACGGCGACCGTCTCACCTGCGCCGGTGGCGCGGCGGGAGCGGACCTGGCCGCCTATCTGATCGAGCGTCACCTGGGCAAGGCATGGGCGATGAAGAGCCTGCACATCATGCTGCTCGACGAGGCGCGAACGGGAGTTCACCCCCAGCCCCAGCCGGTGGTGTTCGGCAAGATCGAGGACCGCCTGGTGCGCAAGGCCATTGCCCTGCTCGAGCAGCACCTGGGGGAGATGATCTCCATGGAGGTACTCGCCGAGCGGGTCGGTACCTCACGGCGCAATCTGGAGCGCCGGTTCAAGGAGACGCTCGGCGTCAGCCCGCAGAAGTTCTCCCGCGACCTGCGCCTGCGCTACGGCGTGTGGCTGCTGCACTACACCGGCAAGAGCATCACCGAAATCGGCGAGCGCTGCGGCTTCGCCGATACGGCCCACTTCTCGCGCCACTTTCGTAGCGCCTTCGGCATGACGCCGTCGGAAATGCGCAAGAGCGTCAGCGAGCCGGGAGGCGCCCGGGTCGATCCCTTCTTCCTGCACGTCGAGGGCCGTCCGGCGCTCTGAGCCGGTTTGCTCCACCCGTCCGCCTCATGCGGCTTTGAGCACTCTTCCCTGGCGTGCGCTTCATCAGCTCGAGCCAATATGCCAGGGCGGCCGGCCCGACTCGGACATTCAGCAAGCCTGTCGCATTCGTTCAATCTTTCCTGCTCCCGGTTGCCTTTAATCCCAGCATAAGGATTTCAAATTTTTCACCTGGGCAGGTAGCCGATAGATTCGAGGCAACCCCTGCCATACCCGACAACAACAGGAGTCAGTCATGAACCAGGTCGGTCTCGCCGCATTCGATTCTCAGGTTGCCGCCGCCATTGCCGACGAAGTGGCCCGTCAGGAGGCCCACGTCGAGCTGATCGCCTCCGAAAACTACGCCAGCCGGGCCGTGATGGAGGCCCAAGGCACCCAGTTGACCAACAAGTACGCCGAGGGCTACCCGGGCAAGCGCTACTACGGTGGCTGTGAGCACGTCGACGTGGTCGAGAAGCTCGCTATCGAGCGTGCCTGCGACCTGTTCGGCGCCGACTACGCCAACGTGCAGCCCCACTCCGGTGCCCAGGCCAACGCCGCCGTCTTCATGGCGCTGGTCAGCCCCGGCGACACCGTGCTCGGCATGAGCCTGGCCCACGGCGGCCACCTGACCCACGGTGCGGCGCCCAACTTCTCCGGCAAGCACTACCACGCCGTGCAGTACGGCCTGAACCCCGAGACCGGCGAGATCGACTACGAAGAAGTCGAGCGGCTGGCGCGCAGCCACAAGCCCAAGATGATCATTGCCGGCTTCTCCGCCTACTCCCGTGTGGTCGACTGGCGGCGTTTCCGCAACATCGCCGATGAAGTCGGCGCCTGGCTGATGGTGGACATGGCTCACGTGGCGGGCCTGGTTGCCGCCGGCCTCTACCCGAGCCCGGTGCCGCATGCTCACGTGGTCACAACCACCACCCACAAGACCCTGCGCGGCCCGCGCGGCGGCCTGATCATCTCCGCCCATGGCGATGCGGAGCTGTACAAGAAGCTCAACGGCGCGGTGTTCCCCGGTCAGCAGGGCGGTCCGCTGATGCACGTGATCGCGGCCAAGGCGGTGGCCTTCAAGGAAGCCATGAGCCAGGCTTTCGTGCAGTACCAGCAGCGCGTGATCGACAACGCCCAGGCCATGGCCAAGGTATTCGTCGCACGCGGCTACGACGTGGTGTCCGGTGGCACCGACGACCACCTCTTCCTGGTTTCGCTGATTCGTCAGGGCGTTACCGGCAAGGACGCCGATGCGGCGCTGGGCCGGGCGCACATCACCGTCAACAAGAACGCCGTGCCCAACGACCCGCAGAGCCCGTTCGTGACGTCCGGCCTGCGCATCGGCACCCCGGCGGTAACCTCGCGCGGCTTCGACGTGGCCGACTGCGAGGCCCTGGCCGGCTGGATCTGCGACATCCTCGACGTGCTGGCCGAGCAGGGCAATACCGATGCCGTGGAGGCCGAGGTACGCGCCAAGGTCGCCGAGCTGTGTGAACGGCACCCGGTCTACGGCGCCGCTTCGGCCGCGGTAGAAGAAACCGCCACCGCCTGAATGTATGAAATCGGCCCCCTCTGCGGGGCCGGTCGAGGAGAGACGAGATGCAACGCTATTCAGGATTCGGGCTGGCCAAGCACGCCCTCAGTCACCACGAGAACTGGGAGCGCCAGTGGCGCAACCCCACCCCCAAGAAGCAGTACGACGTAATCATCGTCGGCGGTGGCGGCCACGGCCTGGCCACCGCCTACTACCTGGCCAAGGAACACGGCATCAAGAACGTGGCGGTGGTCGAGAAGGGCTGGCTGGGCGGCGGCAACACCGCGCGTAACACCACCATCGTGCGTTCCAACTATCTGTGGGACGAGGCCGCGGCGCTCTACGAGCACGCCATGAAGCTGTGGGAGGGACTCTCCCAGGACCTCAACTACAACGTGATGTTCTCCCAGCGTGGGGTCATGAACCTGGGCCACACCCTGCAGGACATGCGTGACATCCAGCGCCGGGTCAACGCCAACCGCCTGAACGGCATCGACGGTGAAGTGCTCACTCCCGAGCAGATCCAGGAGATCGTGCCGATCATGGATTGCTCGAAGAACGCCCGTTATCCGATCCTCGGCGCCTCCTGGCAGCCGCGCGCCGGCGTGGCGCGCCACGATGCCGTGGCCTGGGGCTATGCCCGCGCCGCTGACGCACTGGGCGTCGACCTGCTGCAGAACACCGAAGTCACCGGCTTCAAGATTCGTGATGGCCGTGTCTACGGTGTGCACACCAACCGCGGTGACATCGAAGCCAAGACCGTCGGCTGCGTGGCAGCGGGCAACTCGGGCGTGCTGGCGAAGATGGCCGGTTTCCGCCTGCCGCTGGAATCGCACCCGCTGCAGGCCTTGGTCTCCGAGCCGCTCAAGCCGGTGCTCGACACCGTGGTGATGTCCAACCACGTGCATGGCTACATCAGCCAGTCGGACAAGGGCGACCTGGTCATCGGTGCCGGTATCGACGGCTACAACGGCTACGGCCAGCGTGGCAGCTACCCCACCGTGGAGCACACCCTGCAGGCCATCGTCGAGATGTTCCCGATCTTCTCGCGGGTGCGCATGAACCGCCAGTGGGGCGGTATCGTCGACACCTGCCCGGACGCCTGCCCGATTCTCTCGGCCACGCCGGTGAAGGGCCTGTTCTTCAACTGTGGCTGGGGTACCGGTGGCTTCAAGGCCACGCCGGGCTCGGGCCACGTGTTCGCCTGGACCCTGGCCAAGAACCAGGCTCACCCGCTTGCGGCCCCGTTCTCCATCGACCGTTTCCATACCGGTGCTCTCGTCGACGAGCACGGTGCGGCCGGCGTTGCTCACTAAGGAGGCATTCCCATGTTTCTGATCTACTGCCCCTACTGCGAGGAGCATCGCGAGGAAGAGGAGTTCCGTCCCAAGGGCCAGGCGCACATCGTCCGCCCCAAGGACCCCGAAGCCTGCAGCGACGAGGAGTGGGGCGACTACCTGTTCTTCCGTGACAACCCGCGCGGCATCCACCACGAGATGTGGGTGCACGCCGTCGGTTGTCGCAAGTTCTTCAACGTCACGCGCCATACCGTGACCTACGAGATTCTCGAAACCTACAAGATGGGCGAGCAGCCCCGTATCACCGCCGAGAGCCTGGCGCGTGTCGAAATCCAAGGCAACGTGCAGGTCGCCGGCGGCGGACAACAGACCGTGGGCGCCACCAACGCCGCAGTGGCATCGGTCAAGGGGGAGCAGGCATGAGCAAGTCCGTGACACAGCCGAATCGTCTCAAAGAGGGCGGGCGTATCGATCGCTCGCGCAAGCTCGGCTTCACCTTCAACGGCCAGCACTATCAGGGCCATGCCGGTGACACCCTGGCCTCGGCGCTGCTGGCCAACGGCGTGGATGTCGTCAACCGCAGCTTCAAGTACTCGCGTCCGCGCGGCATCGTTGCCGCCGGCGCCGAGGAGCCCAACGCGCTGGTCCAGTTGGGCAGCACCGAAGCCGCCCAGGTGCCCAACGTGCGTGCCACCCAGCAGGCGCTGTTCGACGGCCTCGTGGCGCGCAGCACCAACGGCTGGCCCAATGTGCAGCGCGACGTCATGAGTCTGGTGGGCAAGCTGGGCGGGCGCTTCATGCCGCCGGGCTTCTACTACAAGACCTTCATGGCACCGGCCTCCATGTGGATGACCTACGAGAAGTACATCCGCAAGAGCGCCGGCCTGGGCCGCAGCCCCATGGAACCCGATCAGGACAGCTACGATCACCTCAACCAGCACTGCGACCTGCTGGTGATCGGTGCCGGCCCCGCCGGCCTGGCGGCGGCACTGACCGCAGCCCGCAGCGGCGCCCGGGTGATCCTGGCCGACGAGCAGGAAGAGATGGGCGGTTCGCTGCTCGACAGCCGTGACCTGCTCGACCAGCAGCCGGCTGCCAAGTGGGCGGAGCGCGTGCTGGAGGAGCTCGCCGGGCTGGACAACGTCACGCTGCTGCCCCGCACCACCGCCAACGGCTACCACGACCACCATTTCGTCACGCTGCACGAGCGGCGCACGGAGCACCTGGGCGAGACGGCACCGCTGGTAGACGGCCATCGTGGCGCGCGTTCGCGCATGCACCGCGTGCGTGCCGGTCAGGTGCTGCTGGCCACTGGTGCCCACGAGCGGCCGCTGGTCTACGCCAACAACGACGTGCCGGGCAACCTGCTGGCCGGCGCGGTATCCACCTACATCCGCCGCTACGGCGTGGTGCCGGGCAACAAGCTGGTGCTCTCCACCAGCAACGATCACGCCTATCGCGCGGCGCTCGACTGGGTCGAAGCTGGCCGCGAGGTGGTGGCCATCGTCGACGCCCGTGCCAATCCGCAGGGCGACTGGATCGACGCCGCCAAGGCCAAGGGCATTCGTATCATCACCGGTAGTGCGGTGATCGAGGCCAAGGGCGAGAAGCGCGTCAGCGCGGCCCGCGTGGCCAAGATCGACCTCGCTGCCTTCAAGGTCACCGGCCAGGCCGAGACCCTGGTTTGCGACACCATCGCCAGCTCCGGCGGCTACAGCCCGGTGATCCACCTGGCCTCGCACACCGGCGCGCGGCCGACCTGGAACGAAGAGATCCTCGGCTTCGTGCCCAGCCTGGTGAAAGGCGTGCATGCTGCCGGCAGTGCCCGTGGCATCCACGACCTGGCCGCAGGCCTGGCCGATGGCGTGGCCATGGCTTCCCAGGCGCTGGAAGCGCTGGGGCAATCGGCCAAGGCGGTCGAGCTGCCGCAGGTCGACTCCCGCCGCGAGGGAGCGGCTTGTGCGCTCTATCAGGTGCCTCACGAGAAGCCGACCCTGCGCGCGCCCAAGCAGTTCGTCGATCTGCAGAACGACGTCACCGCCGGGGGCATCGAACTGGCGACGCGCGAGGGCTTCGAGTCCATCGAGCACGTCAAGCGCTACACTGCCATGGGTTTCGGTACCGACCAGGGCAAGCTCGGCAACATCAACGGCATGGCCATTGCCGCACGCTGCCTGGGCAAATCGATTCCCGAAGTGGGCACCACAGTGTTCCGACCCAACTACACGCCGGTCACCTTCGGTGCCATCGTCGGTCGCCACTGTCGTGACCTGTTCGACCCCGAGCGCTACACCGCACTGCACCAGTGGCATGTGGAGAATGGCGCCGAGTTCGAGGACGTCGGCCAGTGGAAGCGCCCCTGGTACTTCCCCCAGGTCGTCAACGGCAAGAAGGAGACCATGCACGAGGCGGTGGCCCGTGAGTGCCGGGCGGTGCGCGAGAAGGTCGGCATCCTCGATGCCTCGACCCTGGGCAAGATCGACATCCAGGGCCCCGACGCTCGCGAGTTCCTGGGTCGCGTCTACACCAACAAGTGGGAAAAGCTGGCCGTCGGCAAGTGCCGCTACGGGCTGATGTGTAAGGACGACGGCATGGTCACCGACGACGGTGTGACCAGCTGTCTGGCCGAGAACCACTTCCTGATGACCACCACCACCGGCGGTGCTGCCGCGGTACTGGAGTGGCTGGAACTGTGGCATCAGACTGAATGGCCCGAGCTCAACGTGACCTTCACCTCGGTGACCGATCACTGGGCGACCATGACGATCACCGGCCCCGAGGCGCGTAATCTGCTGGCCGAGATCAGCGACATCGATCTCGACCGCGATTCCTTCAAGTTCATGGACTGGCGGGCTGGCAAGGTGGCCGGGGTGCCGGCACGGGTGTTCCGGATCTCCTTCACCGGCGAATTGACCTACGAGATCAACGTCCAGGCCAACTACGCCATGCACGTGTGCAAGACCCTGTTCAAGCACGGCGAGAAGTACGGCCTGACCCCCTACGGCACCGAGACCATGCACGTGCTGCGGGCGGAGAAGGGCTTCATCATCGTCGGCCAGGACACCGACGGCTCGGTGACGCCGGAAGACCTGGGCATGCAGTGGTGCGTGGGCTACGACAAGCCGTACTCGTGGATCGGCAAGCGCGCGCTGACGCGCAGCGACACTCGCCGCACGGACCGCAAGCAGCTGGTCGGTCTCAAGCCCAAGGACCCGAAGGTGGTGCTGGAGGAGGGCGCGCAGATCGTCTTCGATCCGAAGCACGCCATTCCCATGCCGATGGTGGGCCACGTGACCTCGAGCTACTACAGCCCGACCCTGGACTCAGGCTTCGCCCTGGCCGTGGTCAAGGGCGGTCAGCAGAAGATGGGTGAGACCGTCTACCTGCCCATGGCCGACGGTCAGGTCCATGAGGCCGAAATCGTCAGTCCGATCTTCGTCGATCCCAAGGGAGAGCGCCAGAATGTCTAACGCCGCTACCTTCGATACCCGCACCGAGGCCAACATCCCGGTGGAATCGCCCCTGGCCTACTCCTACCAGCGTTCGGGGGCTCCGGCCCCCAGCGCCAAGAGCCGGGTGGTGCTGCGCGAGCGGGCCTTCCTCGGCCATCTGGTGCTGCGCGGCGGCGCCATCGTGCTCGACGAGGCAGTGCGCGCGGTGCTGGGCTTCGGCCTGCCGGCACGCCCCAACACCCTCAGCCATAGCGAGGATGGCGCGCGTTCGATCCAGTGGCTCTCGCCCGACGAGTGGCTGCTGATCGTACCCGGTGGCGAAGAGTTTGAGCTGGAGGGTGCACTGCGTAATGCCCTGGGCGATGCCCACTATGCCATCGTCAACGTCAGCGGCGGTCAGACGCTGCTCGAACTGTCGGGCGAGAAGGCGCGTGAGCTGCTGATGAAGTCGACGCCCAGCGACGTGCACCCCGAGGCCTTCCCGGTGGGCAAGGGCGTGACTGCGGTGTTCGCCAAGACCAACCTGATCCTGCGCCGTCCCACGGAAACCCGTTGGGAGCTGGTGCTGCGCCGCAGCTTCTCCGACTACTGCTACCGCTGGCTGCTGGACGCCGGGGCGGAGTACGACATCGGTGTGGAGCGGTAACAAGACATCGCGTTTGCCAGGCGCGTTTGGCCGGGGGGTTCCCCCGGCCCTTTTTCCACTCGCCGCCGAAGCGCCGGAGGAAGCAGCATGAAGCGACACGACGACATCTGGATCATGGCCGCGCAGTGCCCCAGCCGCCTGGGTACCGTGGACGTGGTGACCCGCTTCCTCAAGGAGCGGCGCTGCTACATCACTGAGCAGCAATCCTTCGACGACCGCCTGAGCGGCCAATTCTTCATTCGCACCGAATTCCGCCCCGAGGAAGCTGGCTTCGACGCCGACGCCTTCCAGACGGCCTTTGCCGAGCGGGCTGCCGAATTCGAGATGAGTTCCGAGCTGACGCCGCCGGGGCGGCTGATGCCGGTGGTGATCATGGTCTCCAAGGCCGATCACTGCCTCAACGACCTGCTCTATCGCTACCGTACCGGGCAGCTGCCCATCGACATCCGCGCCATCGTTTCCAACCACCCCGACCTGGCATCGCTGTCGGAGTGGCACGGCATTCCTTACCACCACTTCCCGATCACCGCCGAGACCAAGCCCGAGCAGGAGGCCCAGGTATGGCAGGTAATCGAGGAGAGCGGCGCCGAGCTGGTAATCCTGGCGCGCTACATGCAGGTACTGTCGAGCGAGATGTGCACCAGGCTCTCGGGTCGGGCGATCAACATCCATCACTCGCTGCTGCCCGGCTTCAAGGGCGCGCGCCCCTACCACCAGGCCTACGAAAAGGGCGTCAAGCTGGTCGGCGCCACGGCCCACTACATCAACGACGACCTCGATGAGGGGCCGATCATCACCCAGGGCGTCGAGCCGGTCAGTCATGCCGATTACCCGGAGGATCTGGTGGCCAAGGGCCGCGACATCGAATGTCTGACCCTGGCCCGGGCGGTGGCGCTGCACGTGGAGCGGCGGGTGTTTCTGAATAGGAACCGTACCGTGGTATTCCAGCGCTAGGCTATGCCCGAAAACTGGCTGCGCTTGGCCATACAGCGTTAAAAATCAGCTTAAAGTACTCATTTGCACTCCGTAAACTCCGTCTTTTCGCTGATTTTTGCCTTGTCTGGCCTTCGCTCGCCGACTTTTCAGACAAAGCCTCGGACACATTGAGTCCGCGGCCATAGCGGGCTAGCTTGGTGGGCAAAACGACTGCCCACCAGGAGATCCCGCATGGCTGCCCCCTTCGACGAGCACGACCCTTACCTGTGGCTGGAAGAGGTCGAGGGCGAACGCGCCCTGACCTGGGTCGAGCAGCGCAATGCAGAGAGCCAGGCCAGGCTCGCCGATGCGCCGGGCTTCAGCGCGCTGCGCGACGACCTGCAGGCGATCCTCGAGGCCGACGACCGCATCCCCTTCGTGGTCAAGCGCGGCGAGCACTTCTACAACTTCTGGCAGGACCGCGACCATCCCCGTGGGCTGTGGCGACGCACCTCGCTCGAGGAGTACCGCAAGGCGCGGCCCGAGTGGGAGGTGCTGATCGACCTCGACGCGCTCAATGCCGAAGAGGGCGAGAACTGGGTATGGCACGGCGCCCACTGCCTGCGGCCTGAATCGCCCGACCACCCTTGGCGTCACTGCCTGATCTCGCTCTCCCGCGGCGGCGCCGATGCCGATGTCACCCGCGAGTTCGACCTGGTGGAGAAGCGCTGGGTCGAGCAGGGCTTCTACCGCCCCGAGGCCAAGGGCGGCCTGGGCTGGATCGACCGCGACACGGTCTACGTCCAAACCGACTTCGGTGCAGGTTCGATGACCAGCTCCGGCTACCCGCGCATCGTCAAGCAGTGGCGACGCGGCACGCCGATGGCCGACGCCGAGACGGTGTTCGAAGCCGAGCCCGACGACATGGCCGTGGGCGCCGCGCACGACTCCACCCCCGGCTTCGAGCGCGACTTCGTCAGCCGCGCCCGGGCCTTCTACGACAACGAGCTCTACCTGCGCCAGGCCGACGGTAGCCTGCGCCGCATCGAGGTGCCCAATTCGGCCCACAAGCAGGTGCATCGCGAGTGGCTGTTGGTCGAACTGCGCGAGTCCTGGGAGGTGGCGGGTACCACCCATCCCGCCGGCGCGCTGCTGATCGCCGACTTCGACGCCTACATGAACGGTGAGCGCGAGCTGCGCGTACTGTTCACTCCTACCGAGCGCACCTCGCTCTCCGACGCTACCTGGACCCGTCGTCACCTGATTCTCAACGTGCTCGACGACGTCAAGCACCGGCTCTACGTGCTCACGCCGAGCGCAGGCCAGTGGCAGCCCGAACCGCTGGCGGGCGTGCCGACGCTGGGCAGCGTCAGCGTGAGCGCGGTGGACGACGAGGAGAGCGACGAGGTGTTCGTCATCGTCAGCGACTACCTCACGCCGACCACGCTGCTGCACGGTCGGGTCGGCGAGGAGCTCGAGACGCTCAAGCAGGCCCCGGCGCTGTTCGACGCCGAGGGGCTCGAGGTGTCCCAGCACTTCGCCACCAGCCGCGACGGCACGCCGATTCCCTATTTCCAGGTGGCGCGGCGCGACCTCGAGCCAAGCGGCGAGCATCCAACCCTGCTCTACGGCTACGGCGGCTTCGAGGTACCGCTGCTGCCCGGCTACAGCCCCGGGGTGGGGCGCGCCTGGCTCAGCCAGGGGGGCGTGTACGTGGTGGCCAACATCCGCGGCGGAGGCGAGTACGGCCCGCGCTGGCACCAGGCGGCGCTGCGCGAGAATCGTCACAAGGCCTTCGAGGACTTCGCCGCCGTGGCCGAAGACCTGATCGAACGCGGCGTCACCTCTCCGCAGCGGCTGGGTATCCAGGGCGGCTCCAACGGCGGCCTGCTGGTGGGCAACATGCTCACCCGCTACCCGCAGCTGCTCGGCGCCGTGGTGTGCCAGGTGCCGCTGCTCGACATGCGCCGCTACCACAAGCTGCTGGCCGGCGCCTCGTGGATGGCCGAGTACGGCGACCCCGAGAGCGACGACTGGCAGTTCCTGCGTGATGTCTCGCCCTATCACAACCTCGATCCCGGGGCGGACTACCCGCCCATGCTGCTGATGACCAGCACCCGCGACGACCGCGTCCACCCCGGCCACGCGCGCAAGATGATGGCGCGCATGAGCGAGCAGGGGCATGCGGCGCTCTACTACGAGAACATCGAAGGTGGTCACGGCGGCGCGGCGGACAATCGCCAGCGCGCCCATATGCAGGCGCTGGCGTTCACTTTTCTGAGTCAGACGTTGATGGGTGAGACTTCGTACTCTTAGCGTGTAACTGATTTGTTCTAGTTGTCCTATTCGGCATCTGAAAGGCTGCGCCATGATGATGCCGAAAGCCACTCATTGCGCACTATGCGTGCGCAATGAGGCGGCTGACGGTCGAGTGATCGCTTCCTGTCGAGCTGACCTTTCCCTTATTCGAATCATGCAGATGGGCGGAAAGTCGCGCAGGATGGCACGCGCACTGCAGATCAATGGGTGAAGGTAATGACCGGATAGTACAAGTACAACCCACCCTGACCGGAGGTGACTGGACATGAAGAACCGGAAGCGACTCATCGGCTGCTGTTTGTTGGGAATACTCTTTCTGCTAAGTAACCCTGCCTTGGCGGAGCGCATCACCATTGGTATCGGCCACCAGAGCATGGTGACCAATACCGTGGCCGGCGGTATCGTGCTGGAGAAACTTGGTCTCATCGAAAAATATCTTCCTACGGATGGGGATTACGCCGATGCCGAGTACGAAATCATCTTTCGCGACTATGATTCAGGCCCGCCCATCACCAACCAGATGATGGCGGGCAACCTCGAGTTCGGCGTGATGGGCGACTATCCGCTGATCGTCAATGGGGCCAACTTCCAGGCCACCGGCCGACATGAAACTCGCTTCATCACCGTGACCGGGTACAACCGCCAGGGAACCGGCAACGGTATCGTGGTGCCGGTGGCCTCCGACGTGCACTCCCTCGAAGAGCTGGCAGGCAAGCGCATCTCCACGCCGGTGGGCAGTGCCGCCTGGGGCATGACGCTCAAGGCCCTGCGCGATGCAGGGCTCGATGGGCAGATCGCCATCGTCGACCAGAGCCCGCCGGTGGGGGTGGCCAACATCGCCGGCAACCGTATCGATGCCCATGCCGACTTCGGCCCCTGGTCGGAGGTGATGGAGTTCCGCGGTACCGGGCGCAAGATCTTCGACGGCAGCGAGGCCGGTGTGCCGACTTTCCACGGCATCGTGGTGCGCAAGGCATTTGCCGATCGTTATCCGGAGGTGGTCGAGGCCGTGCTGCAGGCAACCCTCGAGGCGCAGCAGTGGATCAGGGAGGATCCGGTGCGTGCCGCCACTCAGCTCAGCGAATGGACCGGTGTGGCCAAGGAAGTGCTCTATCTCTACCTCAGCGAGGGGGGAATCAGCACCCTGGATGCCACCATCAAGCCCGAGTGGGTCGAGGCGCTGCAGTACGATCACGCCCTGCTGCAGGAGGAGCGCAACATCCCTGACCTCGATTTCGATGCCTGGGTCGACGACAGCTACATCCGTAGCGCCTATGCGGCGTCCGGGCTGGACTATGCCGCCGACCTGGAGCGCATGGTCACGCCCATGGCGCAGAACCCGGATCTCAGCCCGGCCCAGATATGGTTCGCCGACGAGGGTATCGTCGAGTACGAAAGTGTTGCCGACATGGTGGCGGCCTACCGTGCAGCGGACAGCGAAGGGCAAGAGGTCTACTCCACCTATGTCTACGATCACCACAGCGGGATCAAGATGTTCGGCAAGGCCGCCTTTCTGGCCGAAATGCCCGATGGTGAAGTGGTGGCCTTCATGAAGCGGGACGACTCGCAGGCATACATCACCAATAACGGTGGAGAAATGATTGCCTTGGCCGCTTCAGGTGACGAGTCTCTCGCCATGAAATAAATGAAGTTAACCTCAGTCGAATTTCTTCCTTGTTTCAAATGTCAGGAAGGAGGGCGCGGAATTATCCGCGCCTTTTTTATTGTCGATGGATAGGCGTGTTGTCAGCCTTTCGCCGTTCTCAGTTGTTCTACTTGTATTGAATAAAGGGGACGGGAGTCAGGGTAAATGCATCAGTCTGATGCCTGCCAACTCTGATATGCACCACGCAAGCGCGCAGTTCAATTTTAAAAAATCTGTCTCTGTCATTGGGAGAAAAACAAAAACGCCTTTTGGATTAAATCCTTGGCATCGATACGCGGAGTGTTGGCACGGCTGATGCAGATTATTGGATAGACGATATGACCTGATAGTACAAGCTTCGCCCCCGGCAACAACGACACAACAAGCGCCGGTTTCACTACCCACAGCGTTGCGTAGACAGCGCTCCCGTGACGAGAGGTGACCTCATGAGCTTGAACCCCAGTCCTCGCCCATCATTGTCCGAGGCCGTTGCGTCAGGCCCGCTCGAGAGGGTAGAGCGCTCTGCCGCCAAGCCGGCGCCTGCCGAGGCGCAGCCAGCCGTCGACGGAGTGGTTGGCTACCGGCGCCTGCTGCCCGTGAACGGGGATCGCTACCTGGTGCGCATCGGGGCCCTGCTGGTGGCAGCGCTGGGCTGGCATCTCGCCTCGACCTACGGCTTCGACTTCTTCGTTCGCTTCGACAACGTACCGGGGCCGCTGGTGGTAGGGGCAGAGTTCCTGGCCCAGGCCTCGAGCCGGGAGTTCTATCTCCACATCCTGCACAGCATACAGCGCATCGCCATCGCCTACGGCCTGGCCGTGGTGCTCGGAGTGACGCTGGGGGTTCTCATGGGGCGCTCGCGCTTTGCCGAGGACGTGATCCTGCCCTACATCGAGATTCTGCGGCCGATCCCGGCGGTAGCCTGGATTCCGCTGGCGATCCTGATGATGCCCACCGAGCAGGCGAGCATCGTCTTCATCACCTTCCTCGGCGCGCTGTTTCCCATCGTGATCAACACCGTGCACGGCGTCGAGCAGACCCCCAAGGTGCTGGTGCGTGCCGCCCGCAGCCTGGGGGCGAGCAACGCCGCGATTCTCTGGCACGTGGTGCTGCCCGGTGCGCTGCCGAGCATCGTCGCGGGGCTCGCCATCGGCATGGGGGTGGCGTGGTTCTCGCTGCTGGCGGGCGAAATCATCAGCGGTCAGTACGGGATCGGCTACTTCACCTGGTCGGCCTACACCCTGGTGGAGTACCCCAAGATCATCATCGGCATGCTGGTCATCGGCGGGCTGGGCTCGCTGTGCACCCTGCTGGTCCGCAAGGCCTGTTCGCCGCTGCTGCGCTGGCAGACCGAGGGGGCCAAGTCATGATGCCGAGCAAACCCAATCGTGCCGCCGTGGTCGAGCATCCCCACAGCTTCCGCCCGCGCAGCGCAGGCGGCAAGGGAAGGATCAGCGTGCGCGACCTCGATATCGTCTTCGCCACCGGCAGCGGTCCTCAGCGTGCCGTGGCCTCCGCCAGCCTCGAAATCCAGCCGGGCGAGTTCGTCTCGCTGCTGGGCCCTTCCGGCTGCGGCAAGTCGACCCTGATGAACAGCGTGGCCGGCTTCGTCAAACCGACCCGGGGTGAGGTGCTGCTCGACGGCCACAGCATCGCCAAGCCTGGACCCGACCGCGGCATGGTGTTCCAGCAGCATTCGCTGTTTCCGTGGAAGACGGTGAAGCAGAACGTCGCCTTCGGCCCGCTGATGGCCGGCGCGGGGACGCGTGAGGCCGAGAGCGTGGCCAATACCTTCCTCGCGCTGGTGGGGCTGTCGCGCTACGCCAACGCCTTTCCGACCACGCTCTCCGGCGGCATGCAGCAGCGCGTGGGGATCGCCCGGGCGCTGGCCAACTACCCCAGCGTGCTGCTGATGGACGAGCCCTTCGGCGCCCTGGACGCCCAGACCCGCAGCATGATGCAGGAGAACCTGCTGGAGATCTGGGGCGAGTTCAAGAACACGGTGCTGTTCGTCACCCACGACATCGACGAGGCGGTGTTCCTCTCCGACCGCATCGTGGTCATGAGCGCCAGCCCCGGCCGCATCATCGCCGACATCCCCGTGCGACTGCCGCGACCGCGCACCCAGGAGCTGCTCACCACGCCCGACTTCATGGCGATCAAGCGCGAGTGTCTCGCCCTGATTCGCGAGCAGACGCTGCGTGCCTTCGAACAGCAGAACCAGGCGAGCTGAGCCGGGATGGCAGGCACATTCGGCGCTCGAGTCGACATGACATGTCATGACAAGAGGCAACGACCATGAAGAGCCAGGAACTCAAGCTGCAGCCGGGCGACTCGCCGCAGCCGCTCTACGTGCAGATCCGCGACACCCTGCGGCGCAACATCCTCGATGGCAGCTACTCGCCCCACGAGCGGCTGCCGTCGGAGAACACGCTGATGAAGAGCTTCAGCGTGAGCCGTATCACCATCCGCCAGGCCCTGCGCGACCTGCACAACGAGGGGCTGGTGTTCAGCGCCCAGGGCAAAGGGACATTCGTCAGCAAGCCCAAGGCGGTGCAGAACGTGCAGCGTCTGCAGGGCTTCGGTGAGGCCATGGCGGCGCAGGGGTACGAGGCCACCGCGCGGTTGCTGTCGATCCAGGAGTGCAAGCCGAGCAAGGCGGTGGCAGCCGCGCTCGGGCTGCGATCGGGCGATGCCGTGGTGGAGGTCAAGCGGGTGCGCTACCTCAATCGCGAGCCGGTCTCGCTGGAGAGCAGCTACTTCCCCATGGACATCGGCCGACGGCTGTTCGGCCAGGAACTCTCCGGCGACATCTTTCCCATGCTGGAGAACCGCTTCGGTATACCGCTGGGCGCGGCGGACATCGCCATCGACTCCACCCTCTGCGACGAGGAAACCCGGCACCACCTCAACCTCGGGATGGGCGAGCCCATCTTGCGGGTCGAGCGGTTGACTTTCGATCGGTCGGGGCGGCCGGTCGATTTCGAGTACCTCTGCTTCCGCGGGGACGCCTTCAAATACCAATTCCGAGTGGATCGGAAAACGGAGGAATCATGAACGCAAGCGACATTCCCGTCATCGACGTCGACGTGCTGGTCATTGGCGGCGGCACCGCCGGCCCCATGGCGGCCGTGACCGCCAAGGAGCAGGACCCGAATCTTAAGGTGATGCTGTTGGAAAAGGCCAACGTCAAGCGCTCCGGCGCCATCTCCATGGGCATGGATGGGCTCAACAACGCCATCGTTCCCGGCCACTCGACGCCCGAGCAGTACGTCAAGGAGATCACCATCGCCAACGACGGCATCGTCCACCAGCCGGCGCTGATGGCCTATGCCCAGCGCTCCTTCCCGATGATCGAGAAGCTCGACTCCTGGGGCGTGCACTTCCAGAAGGACGAGACCGGCGACTACGACATGAAGAAGGTCCACCACCTCGGCACCTACGTGCTGCCGATGCCGGAGGGCCACAACGTCAAGAAGATCCTCTATCGCCGCCTGCGCCGGCACCGGGTGCAGATCGAGAACCGCTACCAGGCCACCCGCCTGCTCAAGGATGGCGACGGCAGGATTGCCGGCATGATCGGGGTGAATACGCGCACCGCCGAGCCGATCATCATCCGCGCCAAGGCGGTGATCATGGCCACCGGGGCCGCCGGACGCATCGGCCTGCCGACCTCGGGCTATCTGTTCGGCACCTACGAGAACCCGTCCAACAACGGCGACGGCCATGCCATGGCTTATCACGTCGGGGCCGACCTGGCGAACCTCGAGTGCTTCCAGATCAACCCGCTGCTCAAGGACTACAACGGCCCGGCCTGCGCCTACGTTACCGGCCCGCTCGGCGGCTTCACCGCCAACTCCCAGGGCGAGCGCTTCATCGAGTGCGACTACTGGTCGGGCCAGATGATGCTGGAGTTCTTCAAGGAGCTGGAAGGCGGCAACGGCCCGGTGTTCCTCAAGCTCGATCACCTGGCCGAAGAGACCATCCAGGAGATCGAGACCGTCCTGCACACCAACGAGCGTCCCTCGCGCGGGCGCTTCCACGACGGACGCGAGACCGACTATCGCCAGCACATGGTCGAGATGCACATCTCCGAGGTCGGCTTCTGCTCGGGCCACTCCGCCTCGGGCGTGTGGGTCGACGAGACCGGCGCCACCACCGTGCCGGGCCTGTATGGCGCCGGTGACATGGCCTCGGTGGCTCACTCCTACATGCTCGGCGCCTTCGTCTACGGCCAGATCTGCGGCGAGAGCGCGGCCGCTTTCGCCAAGGAACGCAGCGAGATGCCCGCCCTCGACGAGGCCTTCATCGCCGCCGAGCTGGAGCGCATCCAGGCGCCGCTCAAGGTGACCGACGGTATTCCGCCGGCGCAGATGGAGTACAAGGTGCGCCGCCTGGTCAACGACTATCTGCAGCCGCCCAAGGTGACCAAGAAGATGGAGATCGGCCTGCAGCGCATCCTCGCGGTGCGCGAGGACCTGCCCCGCTTGCAGGCCACCGACCCCCACGAGCTGCTGCGCGCGATGGAGGTGCAATCGATCATCGACTGCGCCGAGATGGCTGCCCGCGCCTCGCTCTATCGCACCGAGTCGCGCTGGGGGCTCTACCACTACCGGGTCGATTGTCCCGAACAGAACGACAGCGAATGGTTCTGCCACACCCGGCTGTACAAGGACGACAACGGCAACATGGCTCACGGCAAGCGCCCGGTGGCGCCCTATCTCGTCGAGCTCGGCGAGGAGAAGGACGCCTACCAGAAGCTGCGCGTGCAGAAGGCTGCCAACGCCTGAGCCCCAGGCCAAAGCACGGACAAATGAAGAGGAGAGAAACCATGCCGACTGCAACGCAACGCACCAGCGTCCCGGTGATCATCGACGAGGACAAGTGCATCGCCGACAAGGGCTGCACCGTGTGCATCGACGTCTGCCCGCTCGACGTGCTGTGGATCAACCCGGACACCGGCAAGGCGCACATGCGCTACGACGAATGCTGGTACTGCATGCCCTGCGAGGCCGACTGTCCGACCGATGCCGTCAAGGTCGAAATCCCCTACCTGCTGAGGTGAGCCATGAAACAGTACGACGATCCCGAGCTGCAGGAGATTGCCGAGAAACTCGCCGATCCGGACCCCGGCATTCGCCGCGTGGCGGTGCTGGCGCTGGTCGACTCGGGCGAACCCGAGGCCGCTGAGCTGCTGATCCAGGCGCTCAAGGACGAGGACCCCGCGGTGCGTCAGGAGGCGGCCAAGGTGGTCGATGAGTTCGATGCCGAGGATATCGCCGATTCGCTGCTGGCGGCGCTGAGCGACGGCGATGAGGTGGTGCGCAACGCCGCCGCCCACGCCCTGGCCGATCTCAAGGATCCCAGTGTCGCGCCGCCGCTGCTGGCCGCGCTCGAACGCAGCGACGACCCCTTCGTGGTGGCCGGCATCCTGCGTGCGCTCAAGCCGTTGCGGGTGGCCGCGGCACAGACCCCGGCGCTGCACCGCTTGAGCGACGACGATGCCCGCGTGCGGCGTGAGGCGGTGGGCGTGCTCGGCTGGCTCAAGGCCGTGGAGAACCTGCCGGCGCTGATCGATCGCGCCAGGAGCGATGCCGACCCCGAGGTGCGGCGTGCCGCCGCCGGCGCCCTGGTCTACGCCTCTGCGGAGCGGGTGGGTCCGCCGCTGGTGGCGATCCTCGACGACCCGCACTGGCAGGTGCGCTGCGAGGCCGCCCTAGGCATCGGCAAGCTCGACTATCAGGCCGGGCTCGAAGCGCTGATTGCCGCCAGCCGCGATGGGACCTGGCAGGTACGCGAGAAGGCTGCCGAAGCGCTGGGCAAGCTGGGTGGAGTGGCCGCCGTACCGGCGCTCGGCGAGTGCGCCCGGGATGCGATGAGCAACCTGCGCAAGGCGGCCATCGGTGCCCTTGGCACCATCGCCGAGCCGGAGTGCCGACCGTACATCGAGCGGGCTCTCGACGACCCCGACCCGGACGTGCGCAAGCTGGCGCGCTGGGCGCAGTCGCAGCTCGACAACGCCGCCTAGTAGCCGCTCTACGAGCGGCTGTGCGTCGGCGATACCGCGTTGGAAGCACGCTCGCTTGTAGAGCGGTTCAGCACGAACCCTATAGAGGCAAACGACCATGACCTATGTGGTGACCGAAAACTGCATCCGCTGCAAGTACACCGACTGCGTGGAAGTGTGCCCGGTGGACTGCTTCCACGAGGGCCCCAACTTCCTCGTCATCGACCCCGTGGAGTGCATCGACTGTTCGCTGTGCGCTCCCGAGTGCCCGGCGGATGCGATCTACGCCGACGACCAGCTGCCGCCCGGCCAGGCGCATTTCCTTGAGCTCAACGCCGAGCTCGCCGAGGTGTGGCCGGTGATCGCCGAAGCCCGGCTGCCGCTGGGCGAGGCCGATCACTGGGTCGACCGGGGCGAGAAGCTGCAGTATCTGGAGCGCTGACGCGTGCGCCAACTTGTCATGACGAGTTGCCGGGCACGCTTCGCGCTGCTCGCCATCGTGCTGGGGGCCAGCGTCAGCGACAGCGCCCGGCCGATGGTCGAGGCGGCCGTACCCACGCCGCCTGCGGAGGTGCCGCTGCTGTGCCTGCGGGACCGGCCGCCCAACGACTCACGAACCTGATCGCCAGGAGGTTGCCATGAGCGCCATTGCCCATACACCGGAACATCTGCGCCATACCATTGCCCCGCCCGACGGCGTGCACCTCAATCGCCGCACCCGGGAGGTGGAGATCCGCTGGCCCGATGGCCGCACGGATACGCTCTCCTGCCTGGCGCTGCGGGCCGCCTGCGCCTGCTCGAGCTGCCTGCATGCCAAGCGTAGCGGCCGCCTGGCGTTGTACGACGCCGATATCACCGTGGTCGACGCCAAGCCTTTCGGCGTCAGCGGCTTGCAGCTGTTCTTCTCCGATGGCCACAGCCGGGGCGTGTTTCCCTGGGGCTATCTGCGCGAACTGGGCGAGACGCCGTGATGAACGCGCCAATCCCACTTGCTCTGGCGCCGTCCTGGGACAGGCTCAAGCGCCTCTACCCCGGCGTGGCACTGTGCATGGTACTGGCGCTGGCCGGCAGCTTTCTGGCCGAGCACTACGGTGCCCCGGCGCTGCTGCTAGCGCTGCTGCTGGGCTTCGGTTTCGCCAGCCAGGCCGGTGAGGTGCGCCTGCAGGAGGGGGTCGGCTTCTGCGCCCGCCGTGTGCTGCGCGTGGGGGTGGCGCTGCTCGGCGCGCGCATCGGCCTGGCCCAGCTACAGGAGATTGGCTGGCTGCCGCTGGCGGTGGTACTGGTCAGCGTGCCGCTGATCCTCGGTGCGGCCCTGGGGTTGGGGCGCTGGCTGGCTCTGCCGACGCCGCACAGCATGGTGGCCGGCGCAGCGGTGGCGATCTGCGGCGTGTCGGCGGCGGTGGCGGTGGCCGCCGTGCTTCCCGCGGGCCGCCTCGAGGAGCGCCGCCTGCTCGGTGTGGTGGTGTGCGTCACTGCGCTGGGCATGCTTGCCATGCTCGGCCTGCCGCCGCTCACCGCGCTGCTCGGCTACGGCGACATCGCCAGCGGGCTGTTCCTCGGCGCCACCATCCATGACGTGGCCCAGGCCGCCGGAGCGGGGTATCTCGTCTCCGACGCCGCCGGCGATGTGGCCACGCTGACCAAGCTGCTGCGCGTGGCGTTGCTGGTACCGCTGGTGCTGGCAATCGGCCTGCTGCTGCGTCGCGGCCAGAGCGGCAGCGGCGAATTTCCCTGGTTCCTGCTCGGCTTCGTCTCGCTGTTCGTTGCCAACAGCCTGGGATTGCTGTCTCCGGGGCTGCGGGAACTGCTCGTCAGCGCCTCGCAGTGGTGCCTGCTGGTGACCATGGCGGCGCTGGGCATGCGCACTTCAGTGCGCGATCTGCTGGCCCAGGGCTGGCGTTCGCTGTCGCTGCTCTGCGCCCTGAGCGCAGCGCTGGTACTGACCGTGATGGGCCTGCTGGCACTGCTGCCGGTGGCCTGAATCTGACACAAGCGTGATCCCCGCATCGTTCGCGATGCAAGACGATTGGAGGAATTCCTCATGGCTGCTATCGGAACCGCCGACGTACTGAGCGTCCACCACTGGAACGACACCCTGTTCAGCTTCCGCACCACACGCGACCAGACGCTGCGCTTCGAGAACGGTCACTTCGTGATGATCGGTCTCGAAGTGGGCGGCAAGCCGCTGATGCGTGCCTACAGCATCGTCAGTGCCAATCATGACGACTATCTCGAGTTTCTGAGCATCAAGGTACCCGACGGACCGCTCACCTCACGCCTGCAGCACCTCGAGGTGGGCGACCAGATCATGGTCAGCCGCAAGCCGGTGGGCACCCTGGTGATCCACGACCTGACACCGGCCAAACACCTCTATTTGCTCTCCACCGGGACGGGGCTGGCGCCGTTCATGAGCATCATCAAGGACCCGGAGGTCTACGAGCGCTTCGAAAAAGTCGTGCTGGTGCACTGCGTGCGCTACGTCAGCGAGCTGGCCTACCACGACCACATCACACGGGAGCTGCCCGAGCACGAGTTCCTTGGCGAGGAGATCCGCGACAAGCTGATCTACTACCCCACCGTGACCCGCGAGCCGTTCCGCAACGAAGGGCGTATCACCTCGCTGATCGAGAGCGGCAAGCTGTGCGACGACATCGGCCTGCCGCAGCTCAACTCCGAGACCGACCGGGTGATGCTGTGCGGCAGCCCCGCCATGCTCTCAGACCTTACCGCCATGCTCGACGATCTGGGATTCCAGGCCAGCCCGCAGCAGGGCGAGCCGGGTGACTACGTGATCGAACGTGCCTTCGTCGAGAAGTGAGCGAGAGCCAGGGAATAGAGCCAGGAGAGTGCCATGAAGATCCTCGTCGCGGTCAAACGCGTCATCGACTACAACGTCAAGATCCGGGTCAAGGCGGATCACTCCGACGTCGACCTCACCAACGTCAAGATGGCCATGAACCCCTTCTGCGAGATCGCCGTGGAAGAGGCGGTGCGGCTGAAGGAAAAAGGCGTGGCCACCGAAGTGGTCGCCGTGACCATCGGCCCCAAGGCCGCCCAGGAGCAGCTGCGCACCGCGCTGGCGCTGGGCGCCGACCGGGCCATTCATATCGACACGTCAGCCGAGACCGAAGCGCGCGTCGAGTCGCTGGCCGCGGCCAAGCTTCTGGCCAAGGTGGTGGAAGAGGAGCAGCCGGGGCTGGTCATTCTCGGCAAGCAGGCCATCGACACCGACAACAACCAGACCGGCCAGATGCTGGCCGCACTGGCTGGCCTGCCTCAGGGCACCTTTGCCTCCGAGGTGCAAGTCAGCGGTGACGGGGGTGATAAAAAGCTGCAGGTGACCCGCGAGATCGACGGCGGCCTGCAGACCGTCGAGCTGACCCTGCCGGCCATCGTCACCACCGACCTGCGCCTCAACGAGCCGCGCTACGCCAAGCTGCCCGACATCATGAAGGCCAAGAAGAAGCCGCTCGACGTCAAGAGCCCGGCCGATTACGGCGTCGAGGTGGCCAGCAAGCTCACGCTGCTCAAGGTCGAATCGCCGGCCGAGCGGAAGGGCGGTATCAAGGTGGGCTCCGTCGACGAGCTCGTAGGCAAACTCAAGAACGAAGCCAAGGTTCTTTGAGAACCGCTCTTTGAAAACAGGGATTTGAAGGGAGCTGATCGCATGAGCATCCTGGTACTCGCAGAACATCACGATGGCATTCTGGTTGGCGCCACCGCCCACGTGGTCGCCGCGGCCCTGAAGTTGAAAGCGTCCATCGGTGGCGACATCGACGTGCTGGTCGCCGGCGAGAATGTCGGCGCCGTGGCCGAGGCCGCTGCCAGGCTCGACGGCGTGAGCAAGGTCCGCGTGGCCGACAACGCCGTCTACGCCCACCAGCTGGCCGAGCCCCTGTCGGCGCTGCTGGTCGAGCTGGCCGATGGCTACAGTCACGTGCTGGCCGCCGCCTCCACCACCGGCAAGAACTTGCTGCCGCGGGTTGCCGCGCTGAAGGACGTCAGCCAGATTTCCGAGATCGTCGAAGTGGTCGACGCCGACACCTTCAAGCGGCCGATCTACGCCGGCAACGCCATTGCCACGGTGCAGAGCGCCGACAGCCTCAAGGTGATCACCGTGCGCAGCACCGGTTTCGATGCCGTGGGCGAAGGGAATAGTGCCGCCATCGAGAGCGTCGACACCGTGGTGGAGAACCGTCACTCCGCCTTCATCAAGCAGGAGCTGGCCCAGAGCGACCGTCCCGAACTGGCCGCAGCCAAGGTGGTCATCTCCGGCGGGCGCGGCATGGGCAGCGGCGAGAACTTCAAGCTGCTCGACGGCATCGCCGACAAGCTGGGCGCCGCCATCGGCGCCTCCCGCGCCGCGGTGGACGCCGGCTTCGTGCCCAACGACATGCAGGTGGGGCAGACCGGCAAGATCGTCGCGCCGGAGCTCTACATTGCCGTGGGCATCAGCGGTGCGATTCAGCACCTGGCCGGCATGAAGGACTCCAAGGTGATCGTGGCGATCAACAAGGACGAGGAAGCGCCGATCTTCCAGGTGGCGGATTACGGTCTCGTCGGCGACCTGTTCGAGGTGCTGCCGGCATTCGAGGGGCGGCTGGATCAGTGACCGGCAGTGCCTGACGCCACTTGTGCGTCTTCCATCGCATGACCATGCCGGGCCTGGAAGCGCTGCAGCTCGCGGGGCTGCGGCGCCTGTCCGGTGAAGATCTCGACGTAGGCGGGAATGCGCTGCATGCGCACCTCGAGGGCCTCCTGGGTCTTCATCGAGATGTAGCCGATCTGGGTCAGGTAGATGGTACGGCCGCGCACGTTGGCCGCCAGCTGTTCATAGTCGAAGCGCTCGAACATGCGCGTCAGCGCCTCGATGCGTATTTCGTCGGCGGTGTCGATCTCACTGGCCACCTCACCCGACTGCAGCGCCCAGCTGCGCATGGCGAACTCCAGCGGGGAGTCGAACAGCTCAGGGTTCAGCCAGCAGTCGAAGACGTTGAGGATCGCCTCGGTAATGCTCTCGGCGTAGGCTTCGGTCTGGCGTACCAGGCCCTGGGTATTCTTCTCGCGCCAGCGTTCGATCAGCGCGTCGAGCAGCGCCTCGCGATCCTTGAAGAACCAGTAGAAGCTGGTGCGCGACACCTTGAGCCGTTTGGCCAGCGGCAGGATGCGCACGCTCTCCACGCCGGAGTCGAGCAGCAGCTCGAAGGCGGCATCGAGCCAGGCCTCGCGGGAGCCTTTCCATTTGGTAGCGCTGTCGGTGCCACTCGGCATCAGCGGTTGTCTCCGTTTAGATATCCTTCACCAGCCGCAAGGCATCGTAGATTGCCGCATGGGTATTGCGCGACTCGACGGCATCGCCGATGCGGAACAGCTGGAAGCGGCCTTCCAGGTTGCGCACGACCGCTTGGGGTCGGCCGGCGATCAGGTCATCGTAGTCTACCTCGCCGCCGTTGCTGGAGTGCGGCTTGAGCTCGAAGTAGACGTCCGCCATCGGCGTGATGCCGTAGTTGACCACCACCTGGTCGATGCGCCGTCCGTGGTCCAGGTCCTGCTTGCCTGGCGATACGTAGTCGCTAGTAATCTTGGCGAGCAGCTCGCTGCCGTCGCGCTGTACCGACCTCAGCCGGTAGGTGGGCGTGAAGCTGACGTTGGGGCGTTGCAGGGCGCGCATATAGGGCACCAGGTTCATGCCCATGATCTCTGCCGAGAAGGTGCGGTCCGGGGTCATGATCTCGAGCTCGGCGCCGCTGGCGGCGATGATCTCCGCCGCCTGCATGGCAGCGTGATCGCCGGCATCGTCGAACAGCAGCACGCGTTTGCCCGGCGCCACGTGGCCGGAGAGGATGTCCCAGGTGTTCACCACCAGCTCGTGGCCGACCGCGGGCTGGTCGTCCATGGGGTAGCCGCCGGTAGCCACGATCACCACGTCCGGCTGCTCGGCGAGCACGTCCTCGACCTCGGCCCAGACGTTGTAGCGAATCTCGACGCCGAGCGCCTCGCAGCGCGCCAGACGCCAGTCGATGATGCCCATCATCTCGCGGCGGCGCTCGCTCTGGGCGGTGAGGCGCACCTGGCCGCCGGCGTCGCTGGCAGCTTCCAGCACCACCACCTCATGGCCCCGCTCGCCGGCGACGCGGGCGGCCTCCAGCCCCGCGGGGCCGGCGCCGACGATCACCACCCGGCGCTTCCGCGCTGCCTTGGGAATGCTATGAGGCATGCTGGTTTCGCGCCCGGTGGCGGCGTTGTGGATGCAGTAGGCGGCACCGCCCTGGTAGATGCGATCGAGGCAGTAGTTGGCGCCGACACAGGGGCGGATCTCCTCTTCTCGGCCTTCGACGATCTTGCGCACGATGTGCGGATCGGCCATGTGGGCGCGGGTCATACCGATCACGTCGACCTTGCCCGAGGCGATGGCGTAGCGCGCCGTTGCCACGTCCTGAATCTTGGCGCCGTGAAAGGTGGGGAAATCGACCTGGCGCTTGATCTCGCCGGCGAAGTCGAGGTGCGGGGCGCTGGGCATGCCCTGGATGGGGATTACGTCGGTGAGGCCCGCGTCGGTGTCGATGTGACCGCGCACCACGTTGAGGAAGTCGATCAGGCCGCTCTCCTTCAGGCGCCGCGATATCTCCATGCCGTCGCTGGCCGTCAGCCCACCTTCCAGCATCTCGTCGCCGGTATAGCGCACGCCGACGATGAACTCGTCACCGACCCGCTGGCGAATGGCCCGCAGCACGTCGAAGGTGAAGCGCAGCCGGTTGTCCAACTCGCCGCCGTAGGGCCCCTCGAGAGTGTTGGTCAGCGGTGACCAGAACTGATCCATCAGGTGGCCGTAGGCCTGCAGCTCGATGCCGTCGAGGCCGGCGGCGTGCATGCGCTCGGCGGCATCGGCGTAGTCGCGGATCAGGCGATCGATGTCCCACTCCTCGACCTGCTTGGGGAAGGCGCGGTGGGCCGGTTCGCGGCGGTGGCAGGCCGACAGCGCCGGCAGCCAGTCGCCCTTGTCCCAGCGGGTGCGCCGGCCCAGGTGAGTGAGCTGGATCATCACCGCGGTGCCGTGCTCATGGCAGGCGTCGGCGAGCTCACGCATCCACGGCACCACCTCGTCCTTGTAGGCCAGGATGTTGTTGAACACCGGCGGGCTGTCCTTGGCCACCGCCGCGGAGCCGGCGGTCATGGTAAGGCCCAGGCCGGCCCTGGCGCGCTCGACGTGATAGGCGCGGTAGAGCGCCTTGGGCATGCCGTCCTCGGGATAGGCAGGCTCATGGGAGGTCATCATGAGCCGGTTCTGGAGGGTCAGGTGTTTGAGCTGAAAGGGCTGCAGCAGCGGATCGTTGGCCATGCCCGGGCCTCCATCTTGTTGTCTGTTCGACAACAGTAGATGGCTATGTACACTAGTGTCAATTAAGTGTTCATGGGTGTCTTATCTCGGAATGCCGATACGCCTCCCAGCCGCCGCAGGCCAGGCGCCCGCCTCGGCCTGCGGCAGGGTGGCGATCGCAGCGGCTACCTCAGCCGGGAAGGGCGCGGGGCGGTGGCTGGCCGTGTCGATGCCCATCAGCATCTGCTCGCTGGTGGCCAGCGTCTCGCCGGCTGCGTCGCTCATGGTGAAGAAGAGATGCAGACGCTTGGCGTCGCGGTCGAGCAGCAGCACCTCGACTTCCAGTGCCTGTCCCTGATGGGCTTCGCGCCGGTAGCAGAGGTGGGTTTCCAGGGTGAAAAGGGTGTAGGCCTGGCGCTCGCGGCCTTCGGCATCGAGGCCGATGCGCTCCATCAGGGTGTCCACCGTCAGCGAGAAGACGCGGGCGTATTCGGCATCGTTCATGTGGCCGTTGTAGTCGACCCACTCCGGGGCGACCCGGGTCGTCAGCAGTGTCATGGGTATCTTTCCCTTGATTCGGCATTTGCGTCTATTGGCGACGAAGCGAAACCGGCCGAGCGGTTTGCCAGGAATTGCTCGCAATACCGGAAATGTAACTGTCTACAGTCGAAATAGCGCTGAAAAGCAATCCTAAGGTAATTCTGGCTTTCTTGGCTAAGGTATGGGAGAAACCTCTCCAGGGCATCAGCCCATCAAACGCTTGCTTGATTGAGGACATAACAAGATGCTACCCAAGAAGACCCTTCTGGCCACCGCCGTGATCGGCGCCATGCTGGCCACCTCAGCGAATGCCGAAACCCTGCGCTGGACCCGTTCCGCGGACAGTCTGACCATGGACCCCCACTCCCAGAACGAGGGGCCTACCCACTCGGTCAACCATCAGATCTTCGATACGCTGATCTATCAGGACATGGACGTGGCCTACCAGCCCGGCCTGGCCACCGAGTGGTACGTGAAGGAAGACGAGCCGACCGTCTGGGTGTTCAAGATCCGCGAGGGCGTGACCTTCCACGAAGGCCAGTCGCTGACCGCCGATGATGTGGCCTTCTCCATCGACCGGGCGCGCCGCGAGCCCGCCGACATGCGCGGTCTGCTCACTTCGATCTCCGAAGTGCGCGCGGTGGATGACTACACCGTCGAAGTGGAGACCCACGAGCCCAACCCGCTGCTGCCCAACAACTTCACCAACCTGTTCATCATGAGCCGCGAGTGGGCGGAAGAGCATGGGGTGGAAGAGGCGCAGAACTACGCCGCCGGCGAAGAGACCTATGCCGTGCGCAACGCCAACGGCACCGGTCCGTTCCGCGTCGAGAGCCGTGAGCCCGACGTGCGCACCGTGTTCGTGCGCAACGACGATTACTGGGGCATCGACCACTACCCGATGGAGATCACCCGTCTGGTATTCACGCCCATCGAGTCGGCTTCCACCCGCGTGGCGGCACTGCTCTCCGGCGAAGTCGACTTCCTGCAGGAAACCCCGGTACAGGACATCGAGCGCCTGGCCAACGCCGACGGCATCAAGAACGAGCAGGGCGCCGAGAACCGCACCATCTTCCTCGGCATGGACATGGGCTCGGCCCAGCTGCGCACCGCCGATACCGACGACAACCCCTTCGCCGACCGTCGCGTGCGCGAGGCGATCAACCTGGCGGTGGATGCCACCACCATCCAACGTGCCGTCATGCGCGGCAACTCCGAGCCGGCCGGCATGATCGCACCGCCCTTCGTCAACGGCTACAGCGAGGAGATGGACGAAGTTCTCGAGGCGGATACCGCCCGCGCCCAGGAGCTGATGGAAGAGGCCGGCTACGGCGACGGCTTCCGCGTCACTCTGCACTGCCCCAACGACCGCTACGTCAACGACGAGCAGATCTGTCAGGCGGTGGTCAGCATGCTGGCGCGCATCGGCATTACCGTGGATCTGGTGGCCCAGACCCGCTCGCTGCACTTCGCCGAGCTGGCGCGGGGTGAGTACGACTTCTACCTGCTGGGCTGGGGCGTGCCCACCATGGATTCGGAGTACGTCTTCAACTATCTCTACCACACCAAGGAAGACGCTCTCGGCACCTGGAACTTCACCGGTTTCTCCGACGAGCGGGTGGACGAGTTGACCGTAGCCATGGGCCAGGAGGTCGACGAGGAGGCGCGCAACGAGATGATCGCGGAAGCGTGGCAGATCGTTCACGACGAGATCGTCTACATCCCGATCCACCACCAGATGCTGACCTGGTCGATGCGTGACGATATCGACTTCAAGGTGCAGAGCGAGAATACGCCGCACTTCAAGTATCTGCGTTTCAACAACTAAGCGTCTCGAGGCTCTACCCCCGGCTGCCACAAGCGGCCGGGGGTATCGTCGTTATTTGGTGATCCCATGCTAGCGTTTCTGATCCAGCGCGTACTGCAGGCCATCTTCGTGATGTTCGTGGTCGCGCTCATCTCGTTCTCGCTGTTCCACTACGTCGGCGACCCGGTGCTCAACATGCTCGGGCAGGAGGCCACCGAGGCCGACCGCGCCGCGCTGCGGGCCCAGCTCGGTCTCGACCAGCCGGTGGTGGTGCAGTTCTGGAATTTCATCGTCAATGCCGCTCAGTTCGAGTTCGGCATCTCCTATCGTTCGGCCCGGCCGGTGACCGACCTGATTCTCGAGCGGCTGCCGGCCACCCTGGAGCTGGCCATCATCTCGGCCATCTTCGCCGTGGTCATGGGCATTCTGCTGGGCATCTACACCGCGCTGCGTCGCCGCAGCTGGCTGGCCAACTTCATCATGACCGCCTCGCTGATCGGCGTGTCGCTGCCCACCTTCCTGATCGGCGTGCTGCTGATCTACATCTTCGCCGTGGAACTCGGCATGCTGCCGGCCTTCGGTCGTGGCCAGACGGTGCGCCTCGGCGACTGGTGGACCACCGGCCTGCTGACCACCAGCGGGCTGCGCTCGCTGATTCTGCCGGCGATCACCCTGGGGTTGTTCCAGCTCACCCTGATCATGCGCCTGGTGCGGGCCGAGATGCTCGAGGTACTGAGCACCGACTACATCAAGTTCGCTCGTGCGCGGGGGCTGTCGAAGCGGGTAGTGCATCTACGTCATGCGCTGAAGAACACCATGATCCCGGTCATCACCATCATCGGTCTGCAGCTCGGCACCATCATCGCCTTTGCCATCATCACCGAGACGGTGTTCCAGTGGCCCGGTGTGGGGGCGCTGTTCATCACCGCCGTGCGCTTCGTCGACGTGCCGGTGATGGCCGCCTACCTGATGATGATCGCGCTGGTGTTCGTGGTGATCAATCTGGTGGTGGATCTGCTCTACTACGCCGTCGACCCGCGGCTGCGCGCCCAGGGAGGTGGCAAATGAGTCAGGACGCTCAGACCCGTGACAGCGCCGCACCCGTGGTGCCGCCCAAGCCGAGCAAGTGGCGCACCTTCCTCGACAGTGACATCGTCTACTCGTGGAAGCGCCAGCCGGTGGTAATAGTCGCCACCCTGGTGACGCTGATCATGTTCGCCGCCGCGCTGTTCGCGCCGTGGATCGCGCCGCAGAATCCGTTCGATCCGCGCCAGCTGGAGCTGATCGACGCCTTCACGCCGCCGATGACCACCTCGGACTTCACCGGCAATTTCTACCTGCTGGGCAGCGACAGCCAGGGCCGCGACGTCTTCTCGGCGATTCTCTACGGTTCGCGCATCTCGCTGCTGGTGGGCTTCGCCGCGGTGATCTTCGCCCTGGTGATGGGCACCGCCTTGGGCCTGCTGGCGGGCTTCCGCGGCGGCTGGCGCGACGCGCTGATCATGCGAATCGCCGACGTGCAGCTCACCTTTCCGTCGATCCTGATGGCGCTGCTGATCTTCGGTGTGATCCGCGGCTTCCTGCCGCGCTCGATGCACGCCGAGGTGGCCATCATCGTACTGATTATCGCCATCGGCCTCTCCGACTGGGTGCAGTACGCCCGGGCGGTGCGCGGCGCCACCATGGTGGAGAAGAGCAAGGAGTACGTGCAGGCGGCGCGGGTGATAGGCCTGCCGGCGCGTAAGATCCTGTTCCAGCACATCCTACCCAATGTGATGCGACCGGTGCTGGTCATCGGCACCATCGGCCTGGCGCTGGCGATCATTGCCGAGGCCACGCTGTCGTTCCTGGGGGTCGGCATGCCGGCGACCCAGCCGAGCCTGGGCACCCTTATCCGGGTGGGCCAGGATTACATGTTCTCGGGAGAGTGGTGGATCCTGCTCTTCCCCGGGGTGGCGCTGCTGATACTGGCGCTCTCCGTCAATCTGCTGGGAGACTGGTTGCGTGATGTCCTCAACCCCAAGCTCCGATAACCAACGCCTGGCTCAGCACAGCGCTGCCCCGGTGGCGGGCCACGAGCCTGGCACCGCAGGGCAGGAGCCGGTTCTTTCCGTGCGCCATCTGCGGGTGGAGTTCCCCACCCGCCACGGCACCCTGGTGGCGCTGGACGACGTCTCCTTCGACATCGCCCCCGGCGAAGTGCTGGGTGTGGTGGGCGAGTCCGGTGCCGGCAAGTCGATGACCGGCAACGCCGTGATCCGGCTGCTGGAGCCGCCCGGTCATATCGCTGCCGGTGAAGTCCGCCTCTCGGGCAAGCGCATCGACGATCTTCCCGAAGAGCGCTTCGTGCCACTGCGCGGTCGCCACATTGGCATGATCTTCCAGGACCCGCTGACCAGCCTCAATCCGCTGTTCTCGGTGGGCGACCAGTTGATCGAGACGATCCGCGCCCACCTGCCAATGAACGAGCGCGAGGCTCGCGAGGAGGCGCTCAAGCTGCTGCGCGAGGTGGGCATTCCGGCCCCCGAGAACCGCATCGACAGCTACCCGCACCAGTTCTCCGGCGGCATGCGCCAGCGCGTGGTGATCGCCCTGGCGCTGGCGGCGCGCCCCGAGTTCATCATTGCCGACGAGCCCACCACGGCGCTCGACGTCTCGGTGCAGGCGCAAATTCTCGCCCTGCTCAAGCGGTTGTGTGCCGACCACGGCACGGCGGTGATGCTGGTCACCCACGACATGGGCGTGATCGCCGAGACCGCCGACCGCGTGGCGGTGATGTATGCCGGGCGGCTGATCGAGATCGGGCCGGTGGACGAGGTGATCCGCCACCCGCAGCATCCCTACACCAAGGGCCTGATGGCCTCGATCCCCGGGATTGCCAAACGCCTCGACCGGCTCTACCAGATCGAAGGCGCCATGCCGCGGCTGGCGGCGATTCCCTCGGGCTGCGCCTTCAACCCGCGCTGCCCCCACGCCCAGCAGCGTTGCCGCGACGAGCGGCCCGACCTGCTGCCGGCCGGTGGCAGCCGGGCGGCGTGCTGGCTGCACGACCCGGTCGATCCGCTGCCGCCACGGCAGGACGCAGAGGGAGAGGAGGTGAGCCATGGGCGCTGATACGGCAGTGAAGAAGAGCGCCGCGGCGCAGGGCGAGATCCTGCTCGAAGCACAGGACCTGGCGCGCTATTTCGACGTCTCCAAGCCCTGGCTCAACCGGGTGATCGAGCGCAGCGAAAAGCTCACGCTCAAGGCGGTGGACGGCGTGGGCTTCTCCATCCGCCGCGGCGAGACGCTCTCGCTGGTAGGCGAGTCGGGCTGTGGCAAGTCCACCGTGGCGCGGCTGGTGGTGGGGCTCTACGGCCTGACCCGCGGCAAGCTGGTGTTCGACGGCGAGGACATCAGCGACCTGGCCGGGCGCACCGGGCGCCAGGCCGCCAGCGTGCGCAAGCGCTTCCAGATGATCTTCCAGGACCCCTACGCCAGCCTCAACCCGCTGTGGCGGGTGGGCACCATCATCGGCGAGCCGCTGCGCTTCTTCCGCCCCGAGATGAGCAGCACCGACCGTCGGCGACGGGTGGGCGAGCTGCTCGAGCAGGTGGGGCTTTCGGCGCCCGACGCCAACCGCTACCCCCACGAGTTCTCCGGCGGCCAGCGTCAGCGCATCTCGATTGCCCGGGCGCTGGCCAACGAGCCGGAGTTCATGATCTGCGACGAGCCGACCTCGGCGCTGGACGTCTCGGTGCAGGCGCAGATCCTCAACCTGATGCGCGACCTGCAGGACGAGTACGGGCTGACCTACCTGTTCATCAGCCACGACATGGCGGTGGTCAAGCACATGTCGGACCGCATCGCGGTGATGTACCTGGGGCGCATCGCCGAGATCGCCCCGGCCGACCAGCTCTTCGAGAACCCCCATCATCCCTACTCGAAGATGCTGCTGGCCGCGGTGCCGTCGCTGGAGGGCGTGGGCAAGGAGCGCACCGTGATCCAGGGCGAGGTGCCCAATCCGGTACACCCGCCTACCGGCTGCGCCTTCCATCCGCGCTGCCCGCATGCCAACGAGCGCTGCAAGGCCGAGGTGCCGCGACTGATCGCTCGCAGCGATGGCAGCGAGGTGGCGTGCCACGGCGTCGAGGAGGGCAGGCTGCCGTGAGGCGTCCGGCCTGATGCTGGAGCTGCTCTCGCCGCTCTCGGCCGGGGTCAATCTGGCCCTGGTGCTGCTCTCGGTAGTGACCTCGGCGCTGTCGGCAGCGGCCGGCATCGGCGGGGGCACGCTGTTGATCATCGCCATGGCCCAGGTGATGCCGGCCACGGCGCTGATCCCGATGCACGGCATGGTGCAGCTCGGCTCCAACGGTGGCAGGGCGGTGATGACCTGGCGACACGTTCGTCGTGACATCGTCGTCGCCTTCCTGCCTGGTGTGATCGTCGGCGCCCTGGTGGCGGCGTGGCTGTTGATTCGCCTGCCCTACGGCGTACTGGAGCTGTGCATCGCCGCCTTCGTGCTCTACTCCTGCTGGGGGCCGGGCCTGCCCCAGCGGGCGGTGGGGCGTACCGGCACCGTGATCGCCGGTGCGCTCACCACGTTGCTCTCCAGTTTCGTGGGTGCCAGCGGCCCCATGGTCGCCTCGTTCATCAAGCTCGGCATGAGCGAGCGGCTGCCGCGGGTGGCCACCTTCGCCACCTGCATGACCTTTCAACATGCCACCAAGGCGTTCATCTTCGGCTTTGCCGGTTTCGTCTTCCGCGATTGGCTGGGGCTGATGCTGGTCATGATCGTGGCGGGCTTCGTCGGCACCTGGCTGGGCCTGCGCCTGCTGAACCGGGTGACCGACCATCGCTTCGACTTTTTCTTCAAGTGGGTCCTCACCCTGCTGGCGCTGCGCCTGATCTGGCTGGGCGTGGAGCGGCTGGGTGCCGGATAGGCCGACCGCTCAAGCCGCGGCCCAGCATCTTGCATAGTCCGGGGTGACGGTCAGCACGTCGCCTGTCTCTACCCTCACAGGCAGGCCGTACAGGGCCTCCAGGCGCTGGCGCGTCAGCACCTCCTGCGGCTGGCCGTCGGCGATCACCCGACCATCCTTGAGCAGCAGGATGCGGTGCGCCACGCTGGCGGCCAGGGTCAGGTCATGCAGGATCGCCAGCACGCCGCACCCCTGGGCAGCGGCCTGGCGTGCCGCGCGCAGCACCGTGATCTGATGCTGCAGGTCGAGGCTCGAGGTGGGCTCGTCGATCAGCAGATAGCGCCCTCCGCCCAGCCGCTGGCCGGCCCACAGCTGGACCATCACCCTGGCCATGTGGGTTCTATGCTGCTCGCCGCCCGACAGGTAGGGCACGCAGCGGCGTCTCAGTGCGCTCAGGCTGAGCAGTTCGATGGCCTGCTCGCTTAGTTCTGCTACCTCGTTGGCCGGCAGGGCACGAGGTGCGCCCAGCTGGATCAGCTCCTCCACGCTGAAGGGGGCGCTGATGCGTGGGGTTTGCTCCAGTACGGCGCGCTGTCGCGCCAGGCTGGCGGCGTCCAGGGCGGCGGGATCGTGACCGTCCATGACCACCTGGCCGCAGATGCCGCGTTCGGCACCGCTGAGGCAGTTCATCAGCGATGACTTGCCGGCGCCGTTGGGCCCGAGCACGGCGAGTAGCTCGCCGGGCCTGAGGCACAGGTCGATGTTCGAAAGCAGCGTCTTGCCGCCTTTGCTGAGGGAGAGCGCCTTGGCTTCAAGCATGAGATGAACTCCTGAGTCGTCGCGTCAGCAGCCACAGGAAGAAGGGGCCGCCGATGAGGCTGGTGGCGATGCCGATGGGAGGCTCCTGGGGCGCAATCGCCAGGCGCACGGCGAGGTCGGCGGCGAGTACCAGGCTGACACCGAGCAGCGCCGATGCCGGCAACACCCAGCGGTGAGCATGCCCTACCAGCAGTCTGGCGAGATGGGGTGCCACCAGCCCGATGAAGCCGATGGGACCTGCGGCTGCGGTAACGGCCCCCACGCTGAGTGCGGCGGCAAAAGCCAGGGTGCGCTTGCTGCTTTCGACGTTCAGCCCGGTGTGGAACGCCTGGCGCTCGCCTAATTGAAACAGGTCGAGTCCACGCGCCTGACGCCAGAACAGCGGGGCCATTGCCAGTGCCACGCCCAGAGCCATGAGCACCACGGGCCAGCCCGCATGGCCGAGTCCGCCCATGCTCCAGAAGGTGAGGTCGCGCAGCGCCTGGTCGTCGGCCACATAGACCAGCACGCCGATGAGAGCGCCAGCGATGGTATTGATGGCGATGCCGATCAGGATCAGCATCGCCACGGAGGTTTCGCCGCCTCGGCGGGAAAGGGTGAAGACACACGCCATGACCAGCGTGGCGCCGACGAAAGCGGCCAGGGGCAGCAGCGCGGTCTGCAGCAGAGCCGGCAGCTCCGGCGCGATCAGGCGACCCAGCACAATGGCGCTGACTGCACCGATGGATGCCCCGGCGGTAATGCCGATCAGGCCCGGGTCTGCCAGCGGGTTGCGCAGCATGCCCTGCAGCGCGGTGCCGGCCAGTGCCAGTGCCATGCCCACGGCAACGCCCAGTGCCAGCCGTGGCAGGCGAATCTGCCAGATGATGTTGATATCCAGAAAATCACCGCTGCCGGTGAGCCCGCCCCAGAGCTGGGCGCCGCTCATCCTGACCGGGCCAAGCGCCAGCTCCGCCATGGCCAGGCTCAGTGCCAGGATGCCAAGACCGACGACGACCAACTGCTGCCGGCGGCTGCCGTGGCGCTCGAGCTCCAGACCGACGCTTGCCATCAGTTCGGTTCCATCCCTTTCGCCATGGCGCGATGCAAGGATCGGTTCAGCTCACGTATCGCCTCGGGCGTGCGCGGGCCAAAGCCCAGCAGCAGCATGCCATCCATGGCAATCAGCCGACCGTGCCGACCGGCCGGCGTGGCCGCCAGGTCCGAGCGCAGCAGCACGCGCTCGTGAGGAATGGACGCCAACTGTTCCTCCATCATCACGATCACGTCGGGCGCCAACGCCATGACGCTTTCCATTGCCAGCGGTCGGTAGCCCTGAACGTTGCCGGTGACCGGCTCGCCGCCAGCCAGGGCGATCATCTGTTCCGCTACGGTTCCCTTGCCACCGACGACCAGGGGGCCGCTCTCTGCCGAGAGCACGAACAGGGTGCGGGGTGGCCAACCCGAGGTGGGGTGCAGCGATTCGACTTCCCGGATGGTGCTGTCCAGCTCGGCATGGAAGATTTCTATCAGATTCGTGGCGGCAGCTTCACGGTCGAGCACTTCACCAACGAAGCGAATCTTGGCGGCCACATCGGAATGAGCGTTGCCCTCTGGTGCGGGCGCCCGGAAGACCCGCACGCCGGCATCGTTAAGACGTAACAGGGAGGTTTCCGGGCCGGCGAAATGACTGACGAGCACGCTCTCAGGTCGAAGCGAAAGGACGCCTTCAGGGGACAGGGCGCGTACATAGCCGATGTTGGGCAGGTCGACCGCCTCGGCGGGGTAGGTGGCGGTGGTATCCACGCCGACCACCCGCTGCCCCTCGCCCAAGGCAAAGACGATTTCGGTCAGATCTCCGCCAGCGATGACGATCCGTTCGGCGGCACCCGCCTGCACGGAAGCCGAGCAGAGGGAAATCACGAGACCGCCCAATAGTCGGCGTCTCAATGCACGGCGTGCTCGCTCCTGCTTGGTGTGTCGTGAATTCGACATGATGCTCCCCCATCGCCTCAAATGGGAATGGTGATCATTATCTGTTGTGTCGGTCAAGCTCTCCCAAGCGAGAAAAGCGATGGCGCGGACTCGAGTCGAAGAAAGTCTGATCTAGGTCATAAACGTAAGAAAAGGAGTATTGCTAATGATTATTATTTGATCATAGATTTGTGCGCTGTCTCGATCATGGGGGAAATGGACAATGGAACTACCTACCAAGGGCGGCGGATTAGGTGTGCTGATGGCGCCGCTATTTGCCGTGGCCGCGATACCTGCTGCTGTCGCCGACACCGTTCCATCGGCAGAGTCGCGTCCTGGCGCTCTGGAGACGATGGTCGTGCTGGGCACCGGGACCCAGACCTCGATCTTCGAGAATCCCGCCTCGATTACGGCCCTCGAGGCCCATGAGCTGCGGCGCACGCCGACCACCAGCGTGGCTGAGCTGCTGCGAGACGTCCCCGGTGTGAGGTTGTTCGACGACGGCACGGCCGGTATGAAGCGAATCAGCATTCGCGGTGAGACGTCGCGGCGGGTCACCATCAAGGTCGATGGCCATGCATTGACCGATCATTCGCCCTATGGGACGCCGCTATTACTCGACCCCGCCATCATCGAACGTATCGAAGTGGTGCGCGGGCCTTCGTCCGTGCTCAGCGGTTCCAACGCCATCGGCGGGGTGGTCAACATCATCACTCGCCGAGGCGGCGAGAGGCCGCTGGAGGGCAGCGTCAGTGCGACGGGTTTCTCGGCCACACGGGGTTATCACTCCAGTGCCACCCTGCAGGGGGCGAGTGGGGCAGTGGATTGGCGGGTGACCGGCAGCCTGGCCGATGAGGGGGATCGCCGCACGCCCGAAGGCAGGCTGTCGCCCTCCGGCTTCGAGCAGGACCAGCTCTCGACCCATTTCGGCTTTCGCCAAGGCGACCACTATGTCGCATTGAAGGCCGAGCAGTACCGCCTCGAGGCCGATGTCTACAACCCGCTGCCTGAAGGTTTCACCGAGTTCTCCATCAGGCTACCGCAGCGCGATCTGCGCAAGGTAGGCCTGTTCTATGAGGGGGCGCCGTCGTCGCCGGCCGTGAGCCGGGTGGAAGCGAGTCTATATCATCAGACGGTGGATCGGCTGTTCGAGAACCAGGCTGCCATGACCAGCGGCATGACGGTCGGCACCACCAGCGACGATCGCCAGACCACCTATGGCGCCGATCTGCAGCTGGAACTGGCAGTGACCGGGCTCGGCAGCAGCGTGCTGGGGCTGGAGTACGAGAACGACGCCCTGGCCACGGACAAGACGTCGGATGTGTTCATGCCGTTTCCGCCGCCTGCCGGGCAGCGTAGTTATACCGCCACGTCCGATGAGGCGCGCATCCAGACCTTGTCGGGCTACGCCCAGCAGGCCTGGGAACTGAACGACGATACCACCGCCTATTTCGGTGGGCGGGTCTATGCCGTCGAGGCCGAACTGGAAGCCAGCAGCGACAAGGCACTGGAGCGCAATACCGATACCCGGGCATTGGGCTCGCTGGGCCTGGTATATACGCCCGGTGACAGCTGGTCGCTGCGCGCCAACCTGGCCCAGGGCTACTCCTACCCGACGCTGCAGCAGCTGTTCCTGACCACCACGGCAGGGGGCCAGACTACCGTGGGCAACCCTGAGCTTTTGCCGGAAAAAGCCAACACCGTGGAGCTCGGCGCTCGCTACCGCGATGGCCGATTGACGCTTGATGCCACGCTTTTCCACACCCGGGCAGAGGACTACATCGGCCAGGAAGTGGACAACACTTCCGGCCCGCAGCCGATCCGCCGTTACGTCAACATTCATCAGGCGACGACTACCGGGCTCGAACTCTTCGGAGAGCATCGCCTGACGGCGACGGACACGGCGTTTTACCTGAACGGCAGCGTGCTGCGCCGTGAGTACGACTTCGGCGAGTCGCAAACCTACGATAGCGGTACGCCGCGGCTTGCGGGGCGCTTGGGCGTGCGCCAGGAGTGGATGCCTGCTTCTGCCATGCGTCTGGAGGGCGATCTGTTCCTGCGTGGAGAAAGCGAGGTACGTGAGCGCAATGCCGCGGGCGAGCTGACCTCTCGCACGGCCGGTTTCGGCACGCTCAATGCCTACCTGGGCTTGCAGTATGCCGACCGGCTCGACGTGGGGCTGAGCCTCGACAACCTGCTCGACAAGCGCTACCGCTCCTTCGGCGAACTCACCGGTGAAGAGCGCAGCGTCACCTTGACCACCACTCTGCACTTCTGAGCGAGGGGCCGACATGACGTTGATTGCCTCGACCCGCAGCAAGCGGCGACCGGCGGCGCCGCCTCAGCCGCCACGACTCGAAGCCGACTTGCCCAGGGTCAGCTCAGACCCTATAGCGGAAGCCTTCACTTCCCGCGTGCCATTGATGCCTTGGCTGGACAAGCGGCCGGTACCGCGTGTGGAAATCGCGGATGTCTGGCGCGGATTGTGCGATTCGTCACCGGACTCCGGCAAGCGGCTGGCGTATGTGCACGTACCCTTCTGTGCCAATCATTGCCTGTTCTGCGGCTTCTACCGCAACAAGTATCGGTACCAAGAGTCGGCGCGCTACGTTCAAGCGCTGATCGACGAGGTGCGCCTCGATGCCGATATGCAATGTGTAGGCAAGGCGCCGATCCACGCGCTCTACTTGGGCGGTGGCACGCCCACGGCGCTGGAGACCATCGACCTGGTGCGCCTCATCGAAGTGCTGCGCAGCGAACTGCCATTGGCGGCGGATTGTGAGCTGACGCTGGAGGGGCGCATTCTCCACTTCGACGATGAAAAGGTCGACGCTTGCCTGGAGGCCGGCATCAATCGCATCTCCATCGGTGTGCAGAGCTTCGATACCAAGGTGCGGCAACAGCAGGGAAGACGTGCCAGTGGTCCCGAGGCGGAGCGTTTCATCGGTGACTTGATCGCACGCGACCGTGCCGCCGTGGTCATCGATCTGATGTATGGCCTGCCCGACCAGGACCAGGCCGTCTGGTCTCGCGATATCGATACCGCGCTCTCACTTGGGCCCGATGGGCTCGATGTCTACTGTCTGGCCATGTTCCCGGGCACGCCGCTACATCGAGCGGTGACCAACGGCAAGCTTGCGCCGCCCGTTTCCCTTGCCGGGCAGGCGCGCCTGTACGAACGGGCCTGCGAGCGTCTGGCCGGGGCCGGCTGGCACCAGGTCAGCAACAGCCACTGGGCAAGCTGTACCCGCGAACGCAATCTCTACAACCTGCTGATCAAGGCTGGAGCCGAGACACTCGCCTTCGGTGCGGGGGCAGGAGGCAGTCTGGGCGATTACAGCTATAGCATCGACGCCGACTTGCCGGGCTATCTGCGGGCGGGGGGTGAGGGGCGCAAGGCGATCACGGGCATGCTGAGAAGCGATGAGCATCAGCCGCTGCGGGACTGGGTGACCGGCATGCTGGAAACGGCACGGCTCGACATCGCTGAGTTGCTGCGGCGCTGGCCTGGCCTGAATGCTCGCCGCGCGGGCCTGGAGGCACTGCTCGGCAGCTGGCAGCAGGCCGGCCTGGCGGAGTATCACGGCGAAATCGTCACCCTGACCACTGCGGGCCGGTTCTGGAGCACCAATCTCATTGCAGGTCTCAAGCAGGAACTTACCCACTCGACAGGCGCCCCAAGCGTGCCTGATGTCACCTGAAACGAAGCGGTACGATTACCAACCTCAAGGAGAGAAGCATGTCGACCGAACTGTTGTCCGCCAAGACCGAACGTCTGCAAAAGCTGCGTCTGCAACTGGCGGAAAGCCAGGATGGCATTCTGGAAGCCATGGCGCTGCAGCATGACGTGACCCTGCTCGACGTCGTGCGCTGCCTGCCTGATGCGTGCTGGCAACGTATCGATGGCAGCCACTTCGTCAGCGTGATGCAGGAGCTTGCCGAGTGGGGTGAGCTTACCACCATCGTGCATACCGACGGGGTGATCCTCGAATTCACCGGTCCGCTGCCTGGCGGCGAGCTGGGTCGTGGTTTCTACAACCTCAAGGGCGGTTCGGGCCTGAGTGGCCATCTCAAGCCAGACTGTTGCAGCGATATCATCTTCCTCAGGCGTCCTTTCATGGGTACACCCACAGCCTCGGTGCAGTTCTTCAGTGCTGACGGCAACAGCATGTTCAAGGTTTACATCGGGCGTGATGCATCGCGTCAGCTGCGCCCCGATCAGTTGGAGCGCTTCGAATCCCTGGTCCTGCGATTGACCCGGCAACGCGGGTACGCGGCATGAGTGCGACACTCATCTTCGGTGCCACGCGAGGTGCAGGCCTCGAGGTGGCGCGAATCCTGCGAGAGCGAGACCGGCGGGTCATCGCTCTCGTGCGTCCGACCAGCGACGAAACGCCCCTGGTGTCACTGGGTGTCGAGTGCGTCATGGGCGATGCGCTCAGCAGCCATGACGTACGTAAGGCCTTTCGCAAGCTCGGAGAGGGCGGTCGTATCGTCTCGACCCTCTCGGGGCTGGCGCCGGATGGTGGCTACACCGATGAGCTGGGGAACCGGCTCATCATTGAGGTCGCGCACGACTACCTGCCGGAGCGCATCGTGCTGGTGACCTCGATCGGCTGCGGTGAAATGGCATCTCATCGCTCGGCGCGTGCCATCGAGGCCTTTGGGCAAGTCGTGGATGCCAAGACGCGTGCCGAGGATGATCTGCGCGCAAGCGGGCTGCCTTTCACCATCCTGCGACCTGGTGGCCTCAAGAGCGAGCCCGCCACAGGTAGAGGGATACTGAGCACCGACCCTGCCATGCATGGTTTCATCCATCGGGCTGATCTGGCCAAGCTGATCGCTGCCGTGCTGGATGATGCGGCGACTATGGGCGGTATCTACGCCGCGGTGGATCTCGACCAAGCCCGCTGCGACAACCCCATCGAGCCTGTCGCGATTAAGGCGGGAAGAGGCTGACGAAGGCATTGCAAGGTTGCGCTGCGCTTGATCTGGCTGGGCGTGGAACGGCTATTGGGAGTAGGCTGAAGGTAACGCGCTAGCTGCAAAGGAGGCTGCCATGCGCCGCTGCGTTGCTGCTCTATTCTCGATGCTGTTGCTACTGACGGGCTGTGCGGGCACGAGCGATCCACGCGACTACGCCATCCCGCTGGCACCCGACCGCCCCTTCGAGGTCATGTCGACGGGAATGCGCTACTTCACCTTCACCCTGCAGGAGCCGACCCGCGTGGTACTGGAAAGCGAGACCTTTCCCTGGGACTCCGCCATGGGCGCGCCCTCGGGAGAGCTGATGAACGCCGAGGGCGAGGTCGTGGAACGTGACTGGCACAGCGGTGTCGACGGCAACTTCCGCATCGAACGTGAACTCGACGCCGGCGTCTGGTACCTGCGGGTGACCACCCCCTACGCGGGTTCCCCTTCAGCGTTGCAGGACCACGACTATCGCTACTCGGTGATACTGCGTATGGCGGATGAATGACGCCCAGTGCACAAGAAAAAGCCCCGGCAGAGCCGGGGCGAAGGTAACGATGCGAAACGGCAGGCAGGTGCCGGTCAGAACTCGTAGGTCGCGGAGAGCCAGAAACTGCGCCGGGGCATGTAAGCGCCGTTGATGGACTGGCCCGAGGTGAAGTACTCATAGGCCGCGAAGGTCTCGCCTTCGTACTCGTAGGTCGTGCCGGTGCCGAAGTCGGTGTCGAGCAGGTTGTAGATGGTGCCGGTCAGTCGCACGTTGTCCCCCACGCGGTAGGTGGAACTCAGGTTGAACAGCTCGTAGCTCTTGAACTTGTCGCCCACGGTAGCGGCGAGGGCGGCATCCTGGGTGCCGGCCTCCGGCGCGGAGGCGAAGCGCTTGCGACCGCTGTAGTGCTCACCTTCCAGGGTGGTGCTCCAGCGCTCGTTGATCTCCCAGCTCACGGCGGCGGTCAGCTTGTGCCGGGGCGCCAGCGTCAGGCTTGCGCCACGCGCTTCATCGGATTTGATCTCGGTATCGGTGTAGGTGTAACCGCCGCTCACTTCCCAGGCAGGGGCGAAACGATAGCGGGCCTCCAGCTCCACCCCTTGGGTTTGCGCTTCGCCGATGTTGATCGCCTGGTCATAGGTGCCGTCGGGAATGGTCGGATGCCCGCTGACGGCACGCTCGCTGGCGGTGACGATGCGATCGGTGAAATCGGTGTGGAAGAATGTGGCGCCCGCTGAGAAGCCGGCCAGGTTGTCGTAATGCGCGCCGATCTCGTAGTTGGTGCTCTTCTCCGGCTGTAGGTCCGGGTTGCCGATCAGCAGTCTGGCGCCCTGGGCGGAGACGTTGTTGATACCATCCCTCAGTTGGTTGAGCGTCGGTGTCTTGTAGCCACGGCTGACGCCACCCTTCAGGGTCCAGCTGTCGTCGGCGTTCCACACCAGATACCCCCGCGGCGTGAAGTGGCCGCTGAAGGCGTCGTGGTTCTCGTAGCGGCCGCCCAGGGTCAGCGCCAGGTCGTCACGCAGCCACCACTCATCCTCGATGAACAGCGCCCATTGGGATTCGTCGTAGCTGTCCGGTGCCAGGTCGTCGGTCAGCTCCGCTTCCATGTACTGGCCGCCGAAGGTGAGCATGTGCGCACCGAGATTGGTGGTGAGCTTGGTGTCGAGCACGGTCTGCTCGTTTTCCAGGGTACGCGGCGAACCGATGATCGGTGCGTGGGGCAGGGCGGGATGCGGCGTGCCGGGCCCCGCGTTGGGGTGCGGAATGGTGCGGCCGACGGTCTCGGTGATGGCGTGGGTCACGCTGCTCTCCCAGGTGCCCGCCGCGAAGCGTCCGGTATGCCCCAAAGCGATCTGGTCGCGGTTGAAGCGCATGTGATCGTCGTAGCCGTAGACCTGGTCGGGATTGTTCGGGTTGCTGCCATCGAGGCTGCCCAGGCGACTGTCTGTGTTGTCGTACCACTGGCGGGCGCGCTCGGCGTCGAGCCAGAACTCGTTGGTGTCGTCCGGCGTGAGGTTCAGGCGTCCGCCGATGGAGTAGATCTCCCCTTCGGCCGGACGCGGGTCGCGTCCCGCACCCTCCATCAGTCGCTCCGACGCACCGCGGTTGTAGACCCGCCCACGCAACTGCAGGCCCAGGCTCTCCTCGACCAGCGGGCCGGATGCGAAGACGCTGAGCGCCTGGGAGTTGGGCTCTTCGCGATGCTGCTGGAAGGTGCTCTCGGCGCTGACCGAGCCGCTCCACTCGTTGGCGACACGGCGGGTGATGATGTTGATCACGCCGCCCATGGCGTCGGAGCCGTACAGGGTCGACATGGGGCCGCGAATGACCTCGATACGCTCGATGGCCGACAGCGGCGGCATGAAGCTCGTGGCGGTTTCGCCGAAGCCGTTGGGGGTGACGTCGGCGGCGGCGTTCTGGCGCCGGCCGTCGATCAGAATCAGGGTGTAGTTGCTCGGCATGCCGCGAATGCTGACATTCAGGCCACCGGTCTTGCCCACGCCGGAGCGTACGTCGACGCCGGGAATGTCGGCGATGGCTTCGGCGATATTGGCAAACTGACGCCGCTCCAGCTCCTCGCGGGTCACCACCGAGATGCTGGCCGGGGCGTCGCGCAGCGACTGTTCGAAGCCGGCGGCAGTCACCACGACATTGTCGAGGCGGGCGCTATCCTGCGCCTGGGCGGTGAAGGCGAGCGGTGCGCTGGCGACGGCAACGGCCAGAGCGGTGCGACGGGCATGGAGCATGAGATCACCTGCTGAGCATGAAAAAATTATCAAATGATATTAATTATCAAACGCAGGTGATTCTAATGCCGAAAGTTCCCTTTGCTCAGGGGGAGGACAGGCAACGTTGCGTTGCGCGACTGGCAACACCTTCGCTTCCGGCTACGCTCGTCGGCTCGAGCTGAGGGGTTGGGCTTGGTTGCCATGCGTTCGGTAGCGACTGACGCAGGAAGGCCAGTAGGGCACTCAGCCGCCGCGGCCGGAAGCCATAGGGGTACAGCAGCGTGACCGGCACGGCCGGTGCATCCCACTCCGGCAGGCAACGCACGAGAGAGCCGGGGTGAGCGCGTTCGCGCGCCTGTGCCAACCAGTCGGACATCAGTCCCAGGCCGTGCCCGCTGGCGAGGGCATCGCCATGCAGCATCTGCTGGTCGACGCGGAAGCGCGACTCGGGGGGGCGAAAGTGGAACTCGCCGCCTTGCCCACGGTGGGTGAGGGTGAGCCCCTGCTCGGTTTCGCCGAGCAGATCGATCCAGGTGTGCCGTATCAGTTCGCGAGGGTGTTGTGGCTGGCCCTGACGAGAGAAGTAGTCCGGGTGTCCATAAAGGCCGCGGTGGAGCCAGCCCAGCACCTCCTGGCGCAGTTCGCTGCCGCGCACCTCGCCCAGCCACACGGTCACCGCCTGGCTATCGGCGGTGAGGGTGGGTGTCGTTCCGGTGCGTAGCGTGAGACGTACCTCGGGGTGGACCTCCATGAAGGCGGTCAGCCGAGCGGACAACCAGCTGCGGGCCAACGCGTTGTGCGCGACCACGTGCAGCTCGCCGCTGACCTCCTCGTTCAACTCTTCCAACGCCTGTCGGCCCTGCTCGGCAAGCTCGAGAATCTGCCGGCAGTAGACATGAAAGGCGTGGCCGGCTTCGGTGGGCAGCAGTCGGTTGGACTGTCGGCGCAGCAGGGGCTGGCCCAACTTTCGTTCGAGCTGGGCGATACGCCGGCTGAGGGTCGACTTGGCTAGGTCGAGAGCTCGTGCGCTGCGGGTCAGGCTGCCGGAACGCATGACGTGATCGAAGGCGAGCAGCTCGTCGAGATCGTACATGGCCATTCCTCGGCGATGAGTGGCATCGAATGCGACAGTGTAAGAGTCGTGGAGATAAATGAAAACGATTCTGGTTGAGTTTCATTAGGTCGAGAGGGCGTTGCAGTTTCCGCAACAAGGTGTTGCATGGCATAGCTTTGCAATTCTTTGTGATAATAATTCGCATTAGTTTTCGTGTGCGAGGTTCGTGATGAAAGGGATGCGGAACTGGGTCGGCGCGCTGCGCCTGCCCCTGTCGGTCGCCGTGCTCGCGTTGCTGCCGCTGACCGCCTGGGCCGAGCGCAGCGTGGAGACGGCGTTTGGCGAGGTCGTGGTACCCAGGTCGCCGGAACGCGTCGTGACGCTCTACGAGGGTGCACTCGACGTTGCCTTGGCGGCTGGCGTCACGCCGCTGGGTGCCGTTACCACCCGTGGTGGCGACGGCATGGCCCGCTACATCGAGGCGCATCTGGGCGAGCAGCGACCCGCCATCGTCGGTGTGGTGCGCGAGATCAACCTCGAGGCCGTGCTGGCACTGGAGCCGGACGTCATTCTCGCTCCGCCGCAGCTACCTGAAGCGCAATACCGGCTGCTCTCGCGCATGGCGCCCACCGTCGTGCCGTTGACCGAAGGGTTGGATCCGGAGGCATGGCGCGCCGAGACCCGCCTGTTCGCCCAGGCGCTGGGGCGCGAGGCGGAAATCGAAGCCGCACTGGAGCAGGTCGATGCTCGCGCCGCCGAGGTCGCCGAGCGCATTGCGGCCGACGAGGCCCCCAGTGCCGTGCTGGTGCGCTGGATGCCGCAAGGCCCCATGGTCATGTCCGCCGATCTCTTCACGGCCGGCCTTCTGCGCGCAGCAGGCGTGGCGGTTCACGATGCCGGGCTGACCCGTGAGAACAGCCCACACAGCGATCCGCTAAGCCTCGAGAACCTTTCCCGTGTGGACGCCGACTGGTTGTTCCTGGCCACCCTCAACGAGGAGGGGCGGGAAGCCCTGCAAGCCGCGCAGGCCACGCCCGCTTTTGCCCGCCTCGACGTGGTGGCTCGCGACCAGGTCGTGCCCGTCGACGGCCAGCTGTGGTCGAGCGCCACCGGCCCGCTGGCGGCGCTGACGATTCTCGATCAGCTCGATGCTGCGCTGACACCCTGATGTACGCAGCACGACCTTCGGGCTTGTTCCAGGCCCGCCGCCTCTCCGCGAGGCTGGCGGGCCTGCTGGCATTGCTGGTGCTGGTCTGTCTGGCCAGTTTGCTGTGGGGGGCCGGCGACGTTGGGCCGGCTCGGGCCTGGGCCGCCATCACCGGGCAGGGCGATGCCGAAGCCCAGTTCGTGGTCGGCTCGCTGCGCCTGCCGCGGACGCTGGTGGGCCTCGTGGTCGGTCTGGCCCTGGGGGTGGCGGGAGCCCTGCTTCAGGCGGTGACGCGCAACCCATTGGCAGAGCCGGGTCTGCTCGGCGTCAGCGCCGGGGCGGCCTTTGCCGTTGCCGTGGCGCTGGTGCTCGGCGCCACCGCTACCACGATGCGGATCGGCGTGGCCCAACTGGGCGCGATGGTCGGCTGTCTCTGCGTGCTCGGCGTGGCGCGGGTGAGCGGTGCCGGCAACGATCCGGTGCGGCTGGTGCTGGCCGGCGCCGCCCTGACCGGCCTGCTGCTCTCGCTCACCTCGCTGCTGCTGCTGTTCGATCAGCGCGCCGCCGACGAAATTCGCTTCTGGATCGTCGGCAGCCTGGCCGGTCGCCGACTCGAGCATCTGCTTGCCATCCTGCCCAGCCTGCTGCTGGCGGGGGCCATCGTGCTCGCCGTGGCGCGCCCGCTGGCGGCTCTCTCGCTGGGCGAACGCGTTGCCAGCGGCCTCGGCCATCGTCCGGGGCTCATCCGGCTGCTGGTGATCGTGGCGGTGGCGCTGCTGGTGGGCGCTGCGACTGCCACCGCCGGCCCCCTCGCCTTCGTCGGGCTGGTGGTTCCGTTCGCCGCTCGAGCGCTGGCCGGCCCCGATATTCGCCGTACTTTGTGGCTGTGTCTGCCGCTGGGTCCGCTGATGGTGATCACGGCCGATATCGTATCGCGCCTCTTGGTCGCACCTTCCGAACTGCCGCTCGGTGTGCTCACGGCGCTGTGCGGTGCGCCCGTGCTGGTGGCCGTGGTGAGAGCGCGGCGCATGCCAACGCTATGAGCCTGATGAACGCTATGCGCCTGATGAGAGAGGAGGGGGCAATGCACGGCAACACTGCCGAGGACGGGCTCCAACAGCAGCCCGTCGGGCACGGCTACGACCGGGCAACGGCGGCTTCCGCGCCGGCCGGCCACTGGTGCCTGGCCTGGCAGTTGGGCGGCGCACGGGCACCCTACAGCGTGCTGGTGGACAGACGCGCCTTCTTGGCCGCGCTGCTCCTGCTGCTGGGCTTGCTGGCGGCATCGTTCGCCTATCTGACCATGGGCAGCAGCGCCCTGGCGCCGAAGGCGGTGCTGCCGGCGCTGGTGGGGCGCGGCGATCTGATGGCGGTGTTCCTGGTTCAGGAACTACGCCTGCCGCGGCTGCTTGCCGCCTGCCTCACCGGTGCCGCCTTCGGCGTGGCGGGCTGCCTGATGCAGACCCTGGCCCGCAACCGCCTGGCCACGCCCGGCATCATCGGTATCGACAACGGCGCCACCGCCTTCGCCGTGGCCTCGGTGATCGGCCTGGGCGTGTCGCTGGCGCCGCCGGCCATGGCCCTGGTGGGGGCGACCACGGCGGCCGCTCTCACCTTCGGCCTGGCCGCCGGTGGCGGCACCCGCGGCTACCGCTTCATCGTCGCCGGTATCGGGGTCGGCGCCGTGTTCGGTGCCATCACCCAACTGCTGCTGGCCAAGGTGCACATCGACACCGCCAACGCCGCCTATCCCTGGACGGTCGGCTCGCTCAACGCCCGCCCGGCCGGTGCCGTCATGCTGCTTGCGGTCGGGCTGCCGCTGGGCCTGGGCACTGCCCTGTGGCTCACTCGTGCACTGAGCCTGATGCGCTTCTCCGACGCCGTGGCCTCGGGCCTCGGCCTGCGCGTGTCACAGCGCCGCTGGCAGGTACTGGCGGTCTCGGTGCTGCTCACCGGCCTGGCGGTTTCCGTGGCGGGCCCGGTGGGGCTGGTAGGCCTGATCGGCCCGGAAATCGCCCGTTCGCTCTCCTCGCCACGCGGGGTGCCGGTCATGGCCTCGGCGCTGGCGGGGGCGCTGGTGATGGTGCTGGCCGACCTGGCGGGAAGGGTGCTGCTCTCGCCCATCGAGATCCCGGTGGGCATCGTCACCGCCGTGGTCGGCGGCCCCTGGCTGCTGTGGATACTGTTGCGACCGGCTTCGAGGAATCTGGCATGACCCGACATGAACTCGCCACCCGCGACCTGACCCTGCGCTACGGCCGTACCACCATCATCGACGCGCTGGCATTGTCGCTGCCGGCGGGCCAGGTCACCGCCATCGTTGGCCCCAACGGCTGCGGCAAGTCGACCCTGCTGGCCGGCCTGGCGCGCTTGCACGCGCCCAGCCAGGGCGCGGTGGTGCTCGACGGTCAGGACATCCAGCAGCTCCCGGCCAGGGAACTGGCCCGGCGCCTGGCGCTGCTGCCGCAGGAAGCCAGCGCCCCGGAGGGGCTGACCGTGGCCGAGCTGGTGCGCTTCGGTCGCCAGCCGCACCAGGGCTGGCTGCGCCAGTGGTCGGCGGAGGATCAACAAGTGGTACACGAGGCGCTGGCCGCGGCCGATGTGGACGAACTGGCGGACCGGCCCCTCGATACCCTCTCCGGCGGCCAGCGCCAGCGCGCCTGGATCGCCATGACCATCGCCCAGCAGACCCCGCTGCTGCTGCTCGACGAGCCCACCTCGGCGCTCGATCTCGGCCACCAGATCGAGGTCTTCGAACTGGTACGCCGGCTGGCCGCCCACGGCCGTACCGTGGTCATGGTGCTCCACGACCTCGCCAGTGCCTGCCGCTACGCCGACCACCTCGTCGCCCTGCGCCATGGCCAGCTGGTGGCCGCCGGCCCGCCAGGCGAAGTGGTCACCACCGAGCTGGTACGCCAGCTCTACGACATCGACTGCACGCTGATCCCCGACCCCGCCACCGGCAGCCTGCTGCTGGCCAACGTGCGGCGGGCGCCGCGATTCAATATTCACCCATCCTGAAAAACCACGACGCCAGCGCTCGAAAAGAGCGCTGGCGTCGTAGTGCGAACCGTCGCCCCCGCCCGGCGAGCCGGCGGGTGGGGGCGCGGGGCTAGCCGATCAAGACTCGATCGGGGCGCGCCAGTCGTCGGAACCGGAGGTGCCGGCGACGTTGTGTTCCCAGTCGATCTTGCGGTAGGCCAGGGACACGTCCATCAGCTGAGTGAACTCAGACTTGGTGGAGTCCTGGGCGTGCGGCATGCGCAGGTTGATGTCGACGATGGTGGCGTCGGTCAGGGTGGTGGTGAAGAAGTGCTCCTGCTTGCCCTCGACGGAGGTGCGGTACCACTTCAGCTCGACGTTCGGCAGCATTTCGCCGGAAGCCAGGGCGTTGTACATCAGCGGCACGGCCTTGTTCAGGGCCACGGTGAAGACGAACGGCTTGTGGGCGCGCTGGCCGGAGGGCTGGCCGGACTGCGGGTCGGTGGGCACGGTGACGACGTGCTTGAACTCCTGGACCAGCATCTCGTCTTCGTGGCCTTCCACGTAGATGTTGCCCACGGAATCCGGGGTGAAGGCACCGGCGGTGATGTTGCCCTGGGTCTGGCCCTGGATGCTGATATAGCAGGGAGTCGGCATGGTCTGCTCCTTGACGATGTGAATGAAATGTCCCGATGGACAGTTCGATATGAGCAGTATGTGTGCCATCCCCTTCAAACCTGTTTTGATACAGTGTGTTAGCGATTTTCTGGTCAATCATTGCTAAGCCTAGTTAGGCAAGAAGTTGCCCGGGTCGGGCAAGAAGTTGCCCGGCGGGCAAGAAATTGCCTGGTATCTATGGGAAATCGGGAGCACAAACACGGCTTGCTGTAGAGGGCTTGCCTTGGGAAGTAGTATTGTTATGTTATAACGTCTATTTTCAGGAGAGGATGCCCATGTCGGCCGATCCCGAGGTGCAGCGACTGCTGGCCATGCCCGAAGAGGCATACATGAACGATGAGCAGCTGGCATTTTTCCAGCACCGGCTGGCTGCCGAACAGGCCGAAGTGGAGGCGCACTTGGTGGAGGTGCGCAATGCCATAGCCGACAACGAACGCAGCGGCGACGAGCTTGATCGTGCCGCCGTGGAGGAGGAGCTGCGGCTGCTGTTACGCCAGGCCGACCGCGAGACGCGGCTGCTGCGCAAGATTCGTCAGGCGCTGCGGCGTATCGAAGAGGGCGACTACGGCTATTGCGCCGAAACCGGCCAGCCCATCGGCTTGCCTCGACTGTTGCTCAGGCCGACTGCCGAACTGTGCCTGGAGGCCAAGGAGCGACAGGAGAAACGCGAACATCACTACAGCAAGCAGCGAGGAGACGCGTAATGTCCCATAAGCCACTGCCGGTTACCGTGCTTTCCGGCTTTCTCGGAGCGGGAAAGACCACCCTGCTAAACCATATCCTGGCCAATCGCGACGGACGCCGCGTGGCGGTGATCGTCAACGACATGAGCGAGGTCAACATCGATGCGGCCCTGGTACGAGGCGCTCCGGGCAGTGCCGATGACGAGGTGACGCTCAACCGGGCCGAGGAGCGGCTGGTCGAGATGAGCAATGGCTGCATCTGCTGCACGCTGCGTGAGGACCTGCTGGTGGAGGTGAGCCGGCTGGCGCGGGAAGGCCGCTTCGATCATCTGGTGATCGAGTCCACCGGGATCTCCGAGCCGCTGCCGGTGGCGGAGACCTTCACCTTCGAGGATGAGCAGGGCCAGAGTCTCTCCAGTGTCGCCCGCCTCGACACCCTGGTGACGGTGGTCGACGGTGCCAATTTCCTGGTGCAGTACCAGGAGGCAAAATCCCTCGCCGAGGCGGGCGAGAGCCTGGGCGAGGAGGACGAGCGCAACGTGGCTGACCTGTTGGTGGATCAGATCGAGTTCTGCGACGTGCTGCTGATCAGCAAGACCGACCTGATCGACGAAGTGCAACTGGCCGAGTTGAAGGCGGTACTGCGCTCGCTCAATCCCGATGCCGAGCTGGTACCCATGGCCCATGGCCGGGTGCCGCTCGACAAGGTGCTCGATACCGGTCGCTTCAGCTTCGAACGGGCCAGGCTCGCCCCGGGCTGGCTCAAGGAGCTGCGCGGTGAGCACGTGCCTGAAACCCAGGAGTACGGCATCTCGAGCTTCGTCTACCGCGCCCGGCGGCCTTTCCATCCCGATAAGTTTCACGCCCTGTTGCATGGTGACTGGTTCGGCGGCAAGCTGCTGCGTTCGAAGGGCTTCTTCTGGCTCGCTACGCGACCCCAGTACGCCGGTCAGTGGAGTCAGGCGGGTGGCATTGCCCATTACGGCTTTGCCGGCATGTTCTGGAAGGCCGTCCCCGAGTCTCGCTGGCCCAAGGATCCGGAGACGCGTGGCTACATCATGGAGCAGTGGGAGGAGCCGTTCGGCGACATGCGTCAGGAACTGGTCTTCATCGGCCAGAATCTCGACGAAGCGCGTATCCGTCAGGCTTTGGACGAGTGTCTGCTGAGCGACGCCGTATTGGCGGATGGTCATCGGGCGTGGGCCGACTTGCCCGACCCCTTTCCGGCCTGGGAGTAGCGGGTCTGCAACCCAAAGGTAACGGGCTGTTATTCCAGTTGATTAATAAACGGAAGTTTGATGGAAGCAGCCGGTATATATGCAAAAAAACTCGCTATTCCGGCTGTTAAGCGCTTCGTTATCCGGCCATACTGAGGCAAGGTCCGCTTTAGAATCGGGCCACGGGGAATCAAAAGGGAACCAGAGGTGTTCGTCATGCGCTCCTACAACCGACATTACCTCGGTGTGGCCATTTTCTTTTTTCTCTTTCTTCAGTTGTTGACGATCGGTTCGGCGCAGGCCAACCCCCGCTATGCGGCCATCGTGATAGATGTCGAGAGCGGCGACGTGCTGCATCAGGCCAATGCCGATGCGACGCGCTATCCCGCCTCGCTGACCAAGATGATGACACTTTACATGCTGTTCGAGGCGCTCGAGAACGGCACCATACGCTTGAACCAGCCATTACCGGTATCTGCCCATGCCGCTTCGATGCCCGCTTCCAAGCTGTGGCTCGCGGCGGGTAGCACGATCACGGCGGAAGAGGCCATCAAGGCGCTGGTGGTGCGTTCGGCCAACGACGTTGCCGTGGTGGTCGCCGAGGCGCTGGGCAACACCGAATCCGGTTTCGCCCGCATGATGACCCAGCGTGCCAACGAGCTGGGCATGACCAGCACCGTGTTCCGTAACGCTTCCGGGCTGCCCGACAACGCTCAGGTCACCACGGCCCGCGACATGGCCACGCTGTCAATCCGCGTGATGCAGGATTTCCCCCAGTACTATCACTACTTCTCCACCCAGAGCTTCTCCTATCGCGGCACCACCCACACCAGCCACAACCGGTTGCTGCGCAACTATGCCGGCGCCGATGGCCTCAAGACCGGCTTCATCCGCGCCTCCGGGTTCAACGTGGCGACTTCGGCGATCCGTAACGACCGTCGTATCGTCTCCGTGGTAATGGGTGGCTTCACCGCCGCCTCGCGCGACACGCATATGGCCGACCTGCTCGACCGCGGCTTTGCCCGGCTTTCCATGCTGCAGCGCGGCGACTGGATTGCCCAGGCCGATGTGCTGGGCGATAGCATGGATCTGCCGGAGAGCCCGTCCCCTTCCGCCCAGCAGTTGGCCGCTGCACCTGAGGCCGTTGGGCCAGCCTCGAGCGGCGAGCGTCAGTTCTCCTTCCAGTCGGAGATGGGGGTCGAGATGGGCTCCGCCGATGACCCGATTCGTGCCCTGATCGCCCAGGCCGACACACCGCGCATCACCTACCAGGCCGATATGCCGCGTGACACCTATCAGGCCGATATACCGCGTAGGGGCAACTGGGCGGTACAGGTCGGTGCCTTCAACGACCCGGATCAGGCTCGCCACCTGGCCACCCGCGCCGCCGATCAGCTTTCCGGCTTCATGCGCGACCTGCGGGTGTCGGTAGCGGAGTCGGAGGGCGAGCGGCGAGTGTTCCGCGCACGTCTGGTCGACCTGCAGGAGAGCGATGCCCACTCCGCCTGCAACAGCCTGCGCGCCCAGGGGATGGACTGCATGGTGGTGGCGCACTACTGACGTTCCTGGCTGCCAAGCCGATTCGACATCGCCCCGCTCGTGCGGGGCGATGTCGTTTAGACGTTTAGAGGGTGCTGTCTTGCGAGCTGCCTTCAGGCCAGGGCCGGATCGAGCGTCTGGCGGACCTCGCTCACTGGCTCCCCGCCCAGCGAGATTCGGCGATCGCAGATGCGCCCGATCAGCGCTGGGTCGTGGCTCACCAGCATTACCCCGCAGCGCCGTTCGCGAGCCAGCTCCACCAGTAGCGCCAGGGTGCTGCGCTGGGTAATGGGGTCGAGGCGTGAGGTCGGCTCGTCGGCGAACAGGAAGCACGGCTCGAGCAGCAGCACCCGCAGGATGGCAAAGCGTTGCAGTTCGCCGCCCGAGATCTCGCCGGGGTGCCGTTCCAGCAGGCGCTCATCGAGCCCAAGGCGTGCCATCAACGGTGGGATGACACTGCGATCCAGGCGGTGGCGGCGTACCAGGTCGTCGAGCAGGCGAGAGAGCCGCCAGTGGGGCGAGAAGGCCGCCGGCGGGTCCTGATAGAGCTTCTGAAAGCCGAGCGGATGCCCTGTCGCGCGCTGGATCTTGCCGTCGTCGGCGCGCGTCACGCCGAGCAGCATGTCACCGAGGGTACTCTTGCCGCAGCCGGAGGGACCGACCACGCCGACGATCTCGCCGGGGCGCACCGTGAGGGAGAGTTCGCGAAACAGCTCGCGGCCGCCGCGGGCCTTGGCCAGGTCGGTGGCGCTCACCACCGGTGCCTGGGCCGTTTCTCCGAGCGGCGCCGGGCGTGGCCAGCGGCTGGGCTCGGCACCCAGCAACTCCTGCCCGTACTCGCTTTGGGGGTGAGTGAGCACTTGCTGGGCCGGTCCGCGCTCGACCACCTGCCCCTGGCGCAGGATCACCACTTCCCCACCCAGGCGGCGGGCCACGTCGATGTCGTGAGTGATGGTGATCAGAACGCCGCCGCTCTCGGGCGTGCGAGCCAGCAGCTCGACCACGGCATCGCGGCGCGGCGCATCGAGTCCCTTGGTCGGTTCGTCGGCGATAACGATGGGTGCTCCGCCGGCACTGGCGGCGGCAAAGGCCACGCGCTGTGCCATGCCGCCGGAGAGTTCGCCGGGCAGCTTGCCGCCGGCCTCGGCCAGACCCAGCTCGGCCAGATCGGCCCAGGCCGCTTGTTGAGCATGGCGTCGATCACGCCCGGCCACGTGGCGGTGGCTTTCGGCCACCTGCGATACGGCTCGCATGGTCGGGTCCAGCGCGTGCCAAGGCTCCTGGGGCAGCAGCGCCAGGCGTCGGCCCCACAGGGCGCGGCGCGACTTGTCATCGGCGGCATCGAAGGTCTCGCCGTCGATGACGAGTCGCCCCCGCGCGCGCAGGCCGCGGGGCAGCGTGCCCATGATGGCCTGAGCGAGCAGACTCTTGCCCGAGCCGGTCTCGCCGAGCAGGGTCAGCCGGCTACCGGCTTCGAGCGCACAGGAGAAGGGCGCGATGGTGACGCCCTCGCCCTGGATCGTGACGTCTTCCGCCTGAAGTAAGTACGCACTCATCGTGGATCCCTTCCCGCCAGCAGGTTGAGGCTCAGCACCAGCACGAACAGCACCAGGATCGGCTGGGCCATGGCCCAGGGCGCCTCGTGGTAGTAGGGCAGCAGCTCGATCATCATCAGCCCCAGCTCGGCGGTGGGCGGACGCAGCCCGACGCTGACGAAACCCAGCGCGGCCATGGCCAGGATCGCACTGGCGGCGCCGAAGGCGGCCAGGGTCAACACCTGCGGCGCCAGCTCCGGCCACAGGTGGCGGCGGAACAGGTAGAGCGGGCCGAAGCCGAGTAGGCGGCTCGCCTCGAGCTGGGGCGAAGCGACCAGCACCCGGGTGCGGGCGCGCACCACGCGGAAGTACTCGATCCACAGCACCAGTGAGATACCCACGTAGAGAGCCCAGAAGTTGCCTGGAGCGATGGCCACCAGCAGCAGCACCAGCAGTAGGCCCGGCAACGCCAGGAAGGCATCGGCCAAGCTGCCCAGCACGCGGTCGAGCCAGCCGCCGCGCCAGCCGGCGATCACGCCGAGAATCACGCCCGGTATGGCTGCACTGGCTACGCTCAGCAGCGCCATGCCCAGCGACAGACGCACGGCGCTTGCCAGCCGCGCCAGAAGGCTGCGACCCAGGTGGTCGGTGCCGAGCGGCTCGGCCAGCGAAGGCAACTGCAGGATGCGGGTGAGTTGCTGCCGCGCAGGATCGGCATCGAACAGCCAGGGCACCAGCCAGGCGAAGGCGAGCAGCAGCGCCAGCAGTGTGGCACCGAGGCGCTGGCGGCCATTCAGCGTCGGCAGGAAAAGGCGGCGGGTAGACGTCAGGGTCGAGCCGTTCATGCGCTGCGCCTCCTGGGGTCGAGCCAGTAGCAGATCAGGTCCACCACGGTATTGAGCGCGACGAACATCAGCCCCATGACCAGCGCGGTACCTTGAATCATCGGCACGTCGCGGGCCACGATGGCATGCACCAGGGCATGGCCGATGCCGGGCCAGGCGAACAGGGTCTCGACCACCACCACACCTTCGATCAGGTAGACGAACTGCACGCCGAGGTAAGCCACCACCGGCACTGCGGCGTTGCGCAGGCCATGACGCATGAAGCTCAGGCGCTCGCCCAGCCCCTTGGTGCGCGAGAAGGCGTAATAGGCCGACTGCGAGACGTCGGCCATGGCGTTGCGCGCCACCCGGCTGGAGATGGCGGCCAGCGCCAACGCCAGGGTCAGCGCCGGCAGCACGCTGTGTGCGCTGCGACCATGTCCGGCGGCAGGCAACCAGCCTAGGCTGACCGAGAAGATCAGGATCAGGATCAGGCCCACGGCGAAGGGCGGCAGGGCGCGCAGCACGCTGGCCGCCACTTCGCTCACGCGGTCCAGCACGCCGTTGGGCTTGAGTCCGGCGAGCAGGCCCAGCGGCGGGCCCAGCAGCAGCGAGAGCAGCACGGCCATCGTCGCCAGGCCCAGCGAGTGGCCGAGCTGATGCCACAGCTCGGTCACCACGCGTTCACCGCTGACTAGCGAACGGCCCAGATCGAGCTGCACCAGGTCCCACAACCAGCCGAAGTAGGCGCTCAGCGCCGGTTGGTCCAGCGCCAGCTCGGCGCGTACCGCCTCGGCGGCGCTGGTGTTGACCATATCGTGTCCATAGCGCCCGGCGGCGATGCGATAGGCCATGTCGCCGGGCAGCGAGCGGGTCAGCACGAAGGTCAGGGTGCCGACCATCCAAGCCACCAGCCCGGCCTGGAACAGGCGCTGCAGCAGCAGGCCACCCAGGCCTGTCGTCATGCGAGAGGCCCAGCGCGACGTCGAGCGCGCTGCCAGCGTTTCGCTCATTCCCCCCACCTCAGCTCGTCGATGCGGTAGCTGCGCTCCAGCGGGTCGATGGAGAAGCCTTCCAGCTCGGCGTGCACCGCAGCCGTCTGCTGATACCAGGCCACTGGCACGACCGGCATCGCCTCGTTAAGTCGGCGTGCCACCTGCTCGGCCAGTTCGGCGCGGGCATCCATGTCGGCCTCCTGGCGCAGGGTATCGAGCCAGGCCGCCACGTCCGCGTCGCGCCAGCCCATGGCGCCCCAGTCGCCGCCCATCGTTTCAGGGTCGGTGCCGAAGTCGTCGAGCAGGGTGCCGAGCGGATCGGGCACCAGCCCGTAGTTGCGTGCCATCAGACCCAGCTCAAGGCTGCCGTCGCGGTGCCCGGAAGGGATATCACTGGCGTTGCCCACGGCGACTTCCAGCGCCACGCCGAGCTCGCGCCACTGGTCCTGCAGGGCCGTTGCCACCAGCGGCAGCTCGGGGCGGTCGGAGAAGGTGCGCAGGGTCAGTTGGAAGGGCTGGCCGTTGCGCTCGAGCATGCCGCTGCCGTTGGCTTCCCAGCCCAGCTCGGCCAGCAGCTCGCGGGCGCGCTCCACGTCCTGTGCTTCTTCTACAGAAAGGCCGAGATGCCAGGGGCCGAGGCTGGTCGGGAACAGCTCGGCCGCAGCGGCCTCGGGGTGGCGCAGCAGCCCGGCGGCAATGCCGATACGGTCGACGGCCAGGCTCAATGCCTGGCGGGCGCGCTCGTCCTCGAGGAAGGGGTGTTCGGCATTGAGCTTGAACACGATGGTACGCGGCAGCGGCTCGGCATGCAGCGCCAAGCGATCATGGCGTGCCAGCCGTGCGCGACTGGCCGGGTCGAGGGTGAACACCACGTCGGCATCGCCGCTCTCGGCCATCAGCGCGCGGGTTTCGCCGCGTCCTACCGCCAGATAGCTGGCGTTGCCAATGGCGGGTGTCTCGCCCCAGTAGCCGTCGAAGCGCTCCACCGTCAGACGCTGAGGCGGCGCGACCGATGCGACGCGATAAGGGCCGGTGCCGATCACCTGGGTGGCCCGCCCCTCGTCGTCGAAGGCATCCGCTGCCAAAATCAGCGTGGTGGAGTGAGCCAGCAGGGCCGGCAACGGTGCGAAGGGGCTGTCGAGACGCACCACGACGTCGTCGCCTTCGGCTTCGATGGAGACGATGGGGGCCGAGTCGAGTATGCCCGGCTTGGCCAGGGCATGCTCGAGGCTCGCGGCCGCGGCCTGTGCCGTCAGCGGGCTGCCGTCGTGGAAGGTCACGCCCTCACGCAGAGCGAAACGCCAGGTCAGGCCGTCGTCGGAGACCTGCCAGCCGCTGGCCAGCCCAGGGGCTGGTTGGCCATCGGCATCGGTGTCGACCAGGGTCTCGGCAACGCGCATGCGGCTGAACACATAGCCTGAGGTGGAGGGGTCGAGGCCGGTGATCTCCCAAGGGGCGACGACCGCCAGTGGGCGATCGGCCTGTGCCGCCAGTGGCAGCAGGGCCAGGCCAAACAGGAGGGGACGAAGGCATGGAGTCATTGCCGGGGGCTTCCTCAGATGGAAAGAAGGGAGTTGAGTAACGGGTGGAGCGGGGTCAGCCCGGGTCCAGCGCCAGCAGCAGGCGGCGTTCGCCCGCAGCGGGCTGCGGGCTGCGGTGGACCAGGCCGCGCTCCTCGTTGCCGATCCAGCCACAGCCCTTGAGCAGAGCCAGATCGCCAACGGCGAGCTGCCGAATGGCGTCGGGATCGGCGACGATATCGGGTTTGTCGGGATGCGGAGCGCCGAGCCCGGCGCGGTTGACGGCATGCTCGGGCAGCCATTCGCTGGCCGGGCCGGCATAGGTGGTCACGAGACGCACCGCCAGGTTGTCGACGTGGAAGCGCGGGCACATGGCGCCCTCCAGCGTGCGCAGACGGATGCCGATGGCCTCGGTAGAGAAGAGATAGGCCATGGCCTCGGCGATATGACTGACGTCTTCCACCAGGGCTGCGCCGGCCTCAGGGGCGGGGAGCCGACGCTCGAGATCCTCTTTCATTGCCTGGCCGGGTGCGCCGCGCCAGTGCCAGTCGAGAGAGCGGGAGCCGTTGAGCTGGGCGCGCACGGCCAGGGCGAGGGCCGAGTCGAGCCGTCGCTGCATGACTGCCAGGGTGATGTCGTCGTCGAAAATGCGCGGCAGCACCTCGATTTCCTGGCCGAATGCCCAGTGCGCCGAAGTATCGAGAGAGGGATGGGGCTGCATGGCACCTCCTTGTGAAACTCTATAACATATCATTCGTGCTGCGAGGTCCGCCCGCTTCAAAGCGATGGTAGAGATTGCAAGGCGCTCGCGTATGCAGGCGGTCGAACGCTGAGAATGATTCGTTATAACATAACGTCCATGGCGTGACTATGCCCTGACCTCGCGTCATTCTGGGTTCGACCTCCACCCACCCCGATGCGCCATCTTGGGGCATGGCACTTGCCGCCGTGCGCCCCACCCGTTAGGTTGGTAATCAACAAGCCCCGCCGCCCATCCTGGTCGGCGGGGTGGTTTTTTCCTGCCGGGGGGAGGGGCCATGTCGCCGTCATTGAAGGGCATCCTGTTCATGTGTGCCGGCGTACTCTGCCTGGCCATCGGCGATGCCATTGCCAAGTGGCTGGGCGAGGTGCACTCGCCGCTGCAGATCATCTTCTTCCGTACCCTGGTCTCGCTGCCGTTGATCGCCGTGCTGGCGCACTACGGCGGTGGGTTGACCAAGCTACGTACTCGTCGGCCCGGGGTCCACCTGGTGCGCGGTTTGATCTATACCGGCACCATGGGCTTCTTCGTGCTGGGATTGACCATGCTGCCGCTTGCCGAGGCTACGGCCATCGCCTTTGCTGCCCCCCTGTTCGTCACATTGCTGTCGGTTCCGTTGCTCGGTGAACGGGTCGACTACCAAGTCGTGGCGGCTTCGCTGTTGGGCTTTGTCGGTGTGATGGTGGTGGTGCGGCCGGGGGGCGAGGGTTTCCATCCCGGCGCATTGATCATGCTGGGCGCGGCGGTTTTCTATGCACTGCTGATGATCACCTCGCGACGCTACGGGGCCACCGAGCACCTTTGGGCCATGGTGTTTTACATCACCCTGGTGCCGCTGGTGCTGACCGCTGTGACCCTGCCCTGGGTATGGCAGGATCCGCAACCCTGGCATTGGCTGGGGTTTCTCGGCGCCGGCGTGATCGGGGTGGGGGCGACGGCCTGTATCACCATGGCCTTTCGCTTCGCTCCGGCGGCCATCGCCGCCCCCTTCGATTACACGGCCATGCTGTGGGCGGTGTTGCTAGGGTGGTGGTTCTGGGGGGAAATGCCTGATCTCTGGGTCTTCCTGGGTAGTACGCTGATCATCGGCAGCGGGCTGGCGATCGCCTATCATGATCGCCGGACTACCCTGAAGCGCCGCCCCACCTCCTAGGCTATGCCTGAAAACTGCCTGCGCTTGGCCATACGGCGTTAAAACTCAGCTCAAAGTACTCATTTGCACCAAGCAAACTCCATCTTTTCGCTGATTTTTGCCTTGTCTGGCCTTCGCTCGGCGACTTTTCAGACGTAGCCTAATCCGATTCAGTTAAACCCGGTTCAGGCGCCAACGTCGCCAGTGGCGCGCCACCAGGCCATGCTTGGGGGCCGCCAGCAGGGCGACGAGGAACAGTCCCGACGCTACCAGCACGATGGCGCCGCCCGAGGCGACGTCCAGCGACACCGACAGCACCAGGCCCACCACGGCGGACGTGACGCCGACAGTGACCGAGATCGCCAGCATCAGCGGGAAGCGGTCGGTGAGCAGGTGGGCCGTGGCACCTGGGGTGATCAGCATGGCTACCACCAGGATGATGCCCACGGTCTCCAGGCTGGCGACGATGGTCAGGGTCAGCAGCAGGATCAGACCGTAGTGGATGAAGCTGGTGTTGAAGCCCAGGGCCTGGGCCTGCTGAGGATCGAAGGTGTAGAGCAGCAAGGGGCGATAGGCGAGCCAGATGGCCAGTGCGGTCACCAGGCTTGCCGCCAGGGTCAGCATCAGAGCGGTGGTCTGTACGCCCAGCACGTTGCCGAACAGGATATGCATCAGGTGGGTACTGGTGGCGATCTTGCTGATGATTACGATGCCCAGCGCAAAGGCGGCGGTGAACATCAGTCCCATGGCTGCATCCGCCTTGATCCGGGTGTGACGCTCCAGCGCGCCGATGCCCAGCGAGGTCAGTGCGCCGGTGACGAAGGCGCCGATGAAGAACGGCCAGCCCAGCAGGTAGGCGATGGCCACGCCAGGCAGCACTGCATGAGAGATGGCATCGCCCAGCAGCGACCAGCGCTTCAGCACGACGTAGCAGGAGAGCAGGCCGCAGATCGCCCCCACCAGCACCGAAGTGAGCAGGGCACGCTGCATGAAGCGGTACTCGAAGGGAGCGGCCAGGGGCTCGGGCAGCAGGTTCACCACCAGCATCAGCAGAGCGATCAAGCCATCGATCACCTGGGCCAGCAATTCAAGCGGCGGCACGTGTACCCCCGTACGCTGAGCGGGAAGCCGTACCCACCGCCAGGCGGGCCAGCATGGAGTCGCTGAGCATCTCTTCCGGCGTGCCCATGCCCACCACCTTGCGATTGATCAGCAGTACGCGGTCGGCGTGGCGACGTGCGCTGGGCATGTCATGGGTGACCATGATGACGGTGCGGCCTGCGTCGCGCTGCCGTTCCAGCGTGGCGAGAATCAGCGCCTCACTGGGTGGGTCGACCCCGGCCAGTGGCTCGTCTAGCAGCAAAATACTGGCCTGCTGTGCCAGTGCGCGGGCCAGCAGCACACGCTTCTTCTGGCCGCCGGACAACTCGCCGATGGGACGTTCGGCATGCTCTGCCATGTCGACGTCGTCCAGTGCAGCTTCTACGGCCTGGCGATGGCTGGGGTTGGCCCAGTGGCGCGGCAGCAGGCGTTGCCACAAAGGGTCCTGGCGCATCAGGCCGTAGCGGCCGGTCAGCACCGTCTCGCGCACTGAAATGGGAAAGTCCCACTCCATGTGCTCCTGCTGAGCCATGTAGGCGATGTTGCCGGCCCTGCGCTGCACGGCTGGGCTTGCGCCGAGAATGCGCAGTTCGCCGCGCAGCGGCGTGAGGCCACCGATCACCAGCTTGAGCAAACTCGATTTGCCGGCCCCATTGGGGCCCACGATGGCGGTCCACTCGCCTTGCGGCAGCACCAGGGTGACGTCTTCCAGCACGGGGTGCTGGTGATAGGCCGCGCTGAGGCGGTGTGCCTCGAGCGCCGGCACCTTGTCATTCATGTGTGTCTCCCAGGGCCTCGCGCAACAGCCCAACGTTGTGGCGCAGCATGCTGGCGTAATCGGGCGCTGCAGCGTCCGGCTCGCTGAGGGAGTCGACGTAGAGGGGGCCGGCAATCGCCACCTCGGTCTCGTCGGCCACGCTGCGCACGTGGCGGTCGGAAATGGTGCTCTCCCAGAAGATGGCGGCCGGTTGCTTTTCCTCGATCAGATCGACGATGCGCATGATCTGACGCGGCGAACCCTCTTCCTCGGCGTTGGTACCCCAGATGCCGTCGTGCTCGAAGCCGAAGGCATCGGCAAAGTAGACGAAGGCCGCCTCGCTGGTGATGAGCAGACGCCGCTCCTCGGGAATGATCGCCAGCGTCTCCAGCAGCTCCTCATGCAACGCATGCAGCGACTCCTGCAGGGCTTCGGCGCGCGCCTGGAAGGCCTCGGCGGCGTCGGGCCGGGCCTCGGCCAGCGTTTCGGCAATCACGCGTGCATATTCCGCCGCGGCGCGTGGGTCCATCCACATGTGCGGGTCGACCTCGCCGGCGTATTCGCCGGTGGCGATCGGCTGGGTGGCGTAGCCGCTCTCCTCGGCCAGGGCAACCACCGGCACGCCGTTGCCTACCGTGGCGTTGATCTGAGAGAGCCACTGCTCGAGGCCGTAGCCGTTGTAGAACACCACATCGGCCTCTTCGAGAGCGATGAAGTTGCTCGGTATCAGCTCCCACTCATGGACCTCGGCGCCCACCGGCGTGAGTACCGTGACATCGGCATCGTCACCCGCCACATCGCGCACCAGATCGCCGATCACGGAAAAAGTGGCCGCTACCTTCAGGGGCGGCTCTGCGGCCTGGGCCGAGGTCGACATGGCGAAGGCAAACGCGCTAAGAAGCAGGAAGCCCTTGGGGGTCGGCATCGATCACTCTCCTCTGGTGGCTGAACGTTAACGGTCGGTTGTTACGTTGCGGTGAGTTTGTAAGCGTATAGACACTATTTTAGCCAAGGTTAACTTGTAGGGTAGTAGGAAATCTCTATCGAGGCCCTGTTGCTGCCCTATGAGCACTTTGGCTATATTGGCCCGATGACCGACTCGCCGAATGACGTGACGCCTGATCGCCTGTGCAAGGCGGACGCCCTGCCGCCCAGCGACCAGCATGCGCAGCAGTACGCTGCCGTGCGCAACGCACACGAAACCGAACTTCTCGAAGACTACGTGGAATTGATCGCCGACCTGCTCGAGCATCAGGGCGAGGCGCGCTCGACGGACATTGCGGCGCGTATGGGGGTCAGCCAGGCTACGGTGTCGAAGACCGTCACCCGGCTCAAGTCACTGGGGCTGGTGTCCAGCAAGCCCTACCGTTCGCTGTTCCTGACCGAGAAGGGCGAGGCGATGGCGGCCATGTCGCATCAGCGCCATGCCATCGTGCTGCAGTTCCTGCGCGCCCTCGGCGTCAGCGACCGCACCGCTCGCATTGATGCCGAAGGCATGGAGCATCACGTCAGCCAGGAAACCCTGGAGATCATGCAGCGCTACACCCGCGAACAGGGGCACCGCGACGTCTGAGGTTCTCTCGCTTCAGGTTCTCTCACCTCGGGCCCATCACCTCTTTCACCCTGGTTTTTTCTGACTTCAGGCAAAGAACGCCCTGGCGGCGGCTTCGGCGTCCGACTGTCCGCAGATCGCCGATACCACCGCCGGCCCTTTGGCTCCCGCGGCACGCACCGCTGCGGCATGCTTCGCCTTGAGGCCGCCGATGGCGACGGCCGGCAGCGGGCTTGCCGCCACCAGGGCAGCCAGGCCGTCGAAGCCGAGCGGGGTGGCGTGGTTGCGCTTGGTCGAGGTGGCGAATACCGGGCCGAGGCCTAGATAATCGAGGGCGGCCGGGTCGAGGCGCGAAAGCTGCTCGTGATTCTGCACCGAGAGCCCGAGGATGGCGCTCTCGCCCAGGGCGGCGCGGGCCGCCGCCACGTCGCCATCGTCCTGTCCCATGTGCAGGCCATCGGCGCCGCTTTCCAGCGCCACCGTCAGGCGGTCGTTGACGATCAGTGGCACGCCGCTGCCGGCCAGCGCCGCCTTGAGACGGCGCGCCTGAGCGATCATCTCGTCATCGGAGGCGTGCTTGTCGCGCAGCTGCACTACGGTGACCCCGCCACGCACCGCAGCCACCACGGTCTCCACCAGCCCATGGCGGGCGCAGAGCTCGGGGTCGGTTACCAGATAGAGGGAAAGATCGAGTGGCATGGCATCACCAATGCGATTGGAAAGCTACTCATCTTACCAGAGCGATGAGGCTACGCTTTGTCTGAAAACTGTCTGCGCTCGGTCATACGGCGTTAAAACTCGGCTCAAAGTACTCATTTACACCGCGTAAACTCCGTCTTTTCGCCGATTTTTGCCTTGTCTGACCGTCGCTCGACGACTTTTCGGACAAAGCTTAGGGGGCTGGGCCGGCGGCACCCAGAAACCGTTGCTGCCAGTAGTCGATGTGCAACGGCACGCTGGTGACTTCGCGCCCGTTGCCCGGGGCGTGAATCATCTGGCCGTTGCCGCGGTAGATGCCCACATGGGTCGCCTTGCGGCGGTCGCCGAAGAACAGCAGGTCGCCTGGCTGGGCCTGACGCACCGCCGGCAGGGCACGAAACTGCTCGTCGGCGGTGCGCGGCACCTGAATGCCCGCCGCCCGGTAGGCCATCTCCACCAGGCCCGAGCAGTCGAGCCCTTCCGGCGTATTGCCGCCGAGGCGATAGGGGGTGCCCAGCGCATTCTTGGCCGTGGCCAGGATCAGCGCCCGCTCGATGGAGAGAGCGTCCGGGCCGCGGCTCGGTTCGTGAGTGGCGATATCGCGGCTGGCGCAGCCGGCCAGCAGCATCAGCGCCAGCAGCCAGGGCAGATGGCGCAGCAAATGCCCGACGGCACTGTGAAAGGCCCCTGGCGCTACCTGTTCTAGCCTGGATGAGGTCGGCATGGGCGGTCGCTCTTCATGGCGGTGCTTTTCCTACTTTAGCGCGATCCGAAGGGCATGACAGCTGCCGGCGGCTGGAAAAACGTCGTAACGATCCGCATCATCCTGGTAATGATGAGCAAGATGACAGCGACACCAAAGGAGAAACGCATGAGCTTCAAGGGAGAGCAGCACCCCGGTGTGCAGACACCGACGGCCGATTCGCAGGGCTTTCGTCTCAATCACACCATGCTGCGGGTGAAAGACCCGGAAAAGGCGCTGGCCTTCTATACGCGGGTGTTCGGCATGCGGGTCATGCGGCGGCTCGACTTCGAGGAGATGAGCTTCTCGCTCTACTTCCTGGCCAGGCTGGATGACGGCGAACGGGTGCCGGAGGACCAGGGCGAGCGCACGGTCTGGACCTTCCGCCAGACGGGGCTGCTGGAGCTGACCCACAACTGGGGCACCGAGAGCCAGGAAGACTTTGCCTATCACGATGGCAATGCCCAGCCCCAGGGTTTCGGCCACATCTGCTTTTCGGTGCCCGACCTCGACGCCGCCGAGGCGTGGTTCGATGCCAATGAGGTCGAATTCGTCAAGCGCTCGGATCAGGGCAAGATGAAGGATGTCATCTTCGTCAAGGACGTGGACGGCTACTGGATCGAGGTGGTTCAGGCCGACCGCCTGGGGGCGCTGGGCGACTGAACTCGCCCCCTATTCCGTACAGCCCATGCAAACAGCGACGCCGCCCCGTGGGGCGGCGTCGGCGTTCGAACGGCCCTGTCACGACAGGGCCATGGCGAGAATCACTCCTCGCCGGGCAGGCCGCCGAGCTCTTCGATCAGCGCCTTGTAGCCTTCCACCTGATCGCGCAGGGTCTGGGTGACTTCGTCTTCCGCGATGTAGGACACCGGCATCAGGATGCGCTCCTCGGTGATCTCGATGAAGCGCGGGTCCTGGGTGGCGGCTTCCAGCGCCTCGGCCAGACGCTCGACGTGGGCGTCGGGGGTGTTCTGCGGCACCATGGCGACGCGGATCTCCGCGGCATTGATGTCGTAGCCGGCTTCCGGCAGGGTCGGGGCATCCGGGAACGCCACCAGGCGATCCTCGGCCAGGCTCAGCAGCACCGGCATCTCGCCGGTCTCGGCATAGCCGGAGTGGGTGCCGCCGCTATAGGCGAAGTCGACGTCGCCGGAGAGGATCAGCGGTGCCATGCCGGCGCCGCCGGAGGTGGGCACGATGCGCAGATCGAGACCTTCCTGCTGGGCGATGTACTCGATGATCATGCGGTCCAGCGCGGTCTGGGTGGCATAGCTCATGCCCGGGTTCTCGCGGGCATACTCCACCAGATCTTCCCAGCTGTCGCCGAAGGGGCGGTTCTCGCCGGTGACGATGGCCGACTGGCCGAGGGTCACACCGGCGACGTAGCGGAAGTCGTCCAGCTCGTAGGTGGCTTCGGTGGAGAGCGGGCCGAAGGTGATGGTCATGGAGGTGCCGAAAACGAAGGTGTAACCCTCGTCGCGGCTGTTGGCCAGGCGCGCCAGGGCTACGCCGCCGCCGGCGCCGGGCTGGTTGACCACGTTGACCGGCTGGCCGAGCTCCTCGGAGAGGATGTCGGCCAGCACGCGGCCCTGAATGTCGGTGCTGCCGCCGGCGCCCCAGCCGATCACCATGGTCACCGGCTTGGTCGGGAAGTCATCGGCCTGGACCATGCCGGCTGCGCCGAAGGCCATGGCGGAAGAAAGGATGGCAGTACCCAGCAGTTTCATTTTCATGATTCGGAACCTCGTGGTTGCGTTGTTGTGGTGTGGTGATGCCGGTCGCTGCCGGCTGTGGGTTCAGTTACCCAACGCCTTGAGGCGCTTTCGGCGCCACTGGCGATAGCCGCTCCAGCCCAGGTGCAGCGCCATCAGCGCGGTGAAGACGACGAAGGCCAGGGCGATAGGGCGGTTGAGCAGGATGGCGATGTCGCCGCCGGAGAGAATCACCGCCTGGCGCAGGTTCATCTCCAGCATCGGCGTGACGATGAACGCCACCAGAAAGGTCACGAAGGAGTAGTCGAACTTCTTCAGGAAGTAGCCGAAGATGGCGAAGGCGAACACCGTGACCAGGCCGAAGGTGCCGTAGCCCTGCACCTGGATGCCCGCCAGGCACAGGAAGATCACCACCGGGATCACGATGTGCGGCGGCACGCTGGTGACCTTGGCGAAGATACGCAGGCCGTACCAGCCCACCGCCAGCATCAACAGGCTCGCCACGATCATCCCCGAGAACAGCGTGAACAGCATCTCGGGATGGTCGCGCAGCATCAGCGGCCCCACCTGGATGCCGTGGATCATGAACGCCCCGACCAGCAGCGCGGCGGAGACGCTGCCCGGAATGCCCAGGCCGAACAGCG
>NZ_JABFTV010000033.1 GCF_021404405.1 Billgrantia aerodenitrificans | reverse complement strand
ACAGTCTGCTCTTTAACAATGTGAATCATGCTGACAATTTCTCCGCAAGGAGAAATGCAAGATACGTCTCAAGCGTATCCGGCAATTGTCGTACGTAATCGCGGACCAGACCCTTTCGGGTTATATGGTCAAGCGATTAAGCGCATACGGTGGATGCCTTGGCAGCCAGAGGCGATGAAAGACGTGGTAGCCTGCGATAAGGCTCGGTGAGGTGGCAAACGACCTGTGACCCGGGCATTTCTGAATGGGGAAACCCACCCAGCACAAGCTGGGTATCCCACACTGAATCCATAGGTGTTGGGAGGCGAACCGGGGGAACTGAAACATCTAAGTACCCCGAGGAAAAGAAATCAACCGAGATTCCCCCAGTAGCGGCGAGCGAACGGGGACTAGCCCTTAAGCGGCACAACTGATAGGCGAACAGGCTGGGAAGCCTGACCATAGCGGGTGATAGTCCCGTAGCCGAAATCTGAGTGTCGTGAAATCGAGTAGGTCGGGGCACGTGAAACCTTGACTGAACATGGGGGGACCATCCTCCAAGGCTAAATACTCCTGGCTGACCGATAGTGAACCAGTACCGTGAGGGAAAGGCGAAAAGAACCCCGGAGAGGGGAGTGAAATAGATCCTGAAACCGTATGCGTACAAGCAGTGGGAGCATGCAAGTCATGTGACCGCGTACCTTTTGTATAATGGGTCAGCGACTTATTTTCAGTGGCGAGCTTAACCGAATAGGGGAGGCGTAGGGAAACCGAGTCTTAACTGGGCGACCAGTCGCTGGAAATAGACCCGAAACCGGGCGATCTATCCATGAGCAGGTTGAAGGTTGAGTAACATCAACTGGAGGACCGAACCAGGATCTGTTGAAAAAGATTTGGATGACTTGTGGATCGGAGTGAAAGGCTAATCAAGCCCGGAGATAGCTGGTTCTCCTCGAAAGCTATTTAGGTAGCGCCTCACGTATCACCGCCGGGGGTAGAGCACTGTTTCGGCTAGGGGGTCATCCCGACTTACCAACCCGAGGCAAACTCCGAATACCGGTGAGTGCCAGCGTGGGAGACACACGGCGGGTGCTAACGTCCGTCGTGAAAAGGGAAACAACCCAGACCGTCAGCTAAGGTCCCGAAATCCTGGTTAAGTGGGAAACGATGTGGGAAGGCTCAGACAGCTAGGAGGTTGGCTTAGAAGCAGCCATCCTTTAAAGAAAGCGTAATAGCTCACTAGTCGAGTCGGCCTGCGCGGAAGATGTAACGGGGCTAAACCAGGTACCGAAGCTACGGGT
>NZ_JABFTV010000032.1 GCF_021404405.1 Billgrantia aerodenitrificans | reverse complement strand
GAGCTATGGTGACTTCTGGTGTATGGGAGGAGGTAGGAAGGGTGGCGTATCCTGTTGATTGATCACGACCAAGATCTCAATCAACACGAGTGGATACGCCATGACCGATTCTACCCTCTGGGCTCTTTCACAACCAGAACCCCAGGTCACTGACCCGCTGCACGAGCTGCTGCGCCAAGGTGCCCGTGACCTGATCGCCAAGGCCGTCGAGGCTGAACTGGCCACCTTCCTGGCCCAGTATGCCGATCAGCGGCTCGACGATGGACGCCAGGCCGTGGTCCGCAACGGCTACCTGCCCGAGCGCACCGTCCAGACTGGCGTCGGGGGTGTCACCGTGCAGGTGCCCAAGGTGCGTGACCGTAGCGGCGGTGGCGTTCGCTTCAACAGCAGCCTGTTGCCGCCCTATCTCAAGCGAGCCCGCAGCATCGAAGAACTGATCCCCTGGCTCTACCTGAAGGGGATCTCCACCGGGGACTACCAGGAGGCCCTGGCGGCGTTGCTGGGTGACCAGGCCAAGGGCCTGTCGGCCAACACGGTGTCACGGCTCAAGAAGCAGTGGGAAGACGAGCATACCGAGTGGCGGAAGCGGGACCTCGCCGACCGGCGCTACGTCTACTGGTGGGCCGACGGCGTTTACAGCAACGTACGACTGGATGACCGTCTGTGCCTGCTGGTGATCATCGGCGTCACCGAGCAGGGCCGTAAGGAACTGGTGGCCGTCGAGGACGGATTCCGCGAGTCGGCAGCCAGTTGGGAGACCCTGCTGACGAGCCTACGAGAACGTGGCCTGACCACGTCCCCGAAACTGGCGGTGGGCGACGGTGCCATGGGGTTCTGGACGGCGCTGAGCAAGATTTACCCGGCGACCGAGCATCAGCGCTGCTGGGTTCACAAGACGGCTAACGTGCTGAACAAGTTACCGAAATCTGTTCAGCCGAAGGTCAAGGCTGACCTCCATGACATCTGGATGGCCGAAACCCGCTTTGATGCGCACCAGGCCTTTGATCGCACGGTGAAGCGCTTCGAGGCCAAGTACCCCAAGGCGATGGCGTGCCTGGCCAAGGATCGGGATGAGCTGCTGGCGTTCTACGATTACCCGGCAGAGCACTGGGTGCATATCCGCACCACCAACCCGATCGAGTCGACCTTCGCCACGGTCCGGCTGAGGACCAAGCGGAGCCGGAACTGCGGCTCCCGGGCGACGACCCTGGCGATGGTCTTCAAGCTGCTCCAGAGCGCCCAAAAGCGATGGAGGAGAATCAAGCACTTCCAGAAGCTGGAACTGGTCGTCAGCAACGTCAAGTTTCAGGACGGAGAGCAAGTAGCCGATCAATCAGACAGGAATGCGGCCTGACCGTCATCCACCAGATTTGACGATAACTC
>NZ_JABFTV010000031.1 GCF_021404405.1 Billgrantia aerodenitrificans | reverse complement strand
TGAACTGCACCCCGAAAGTTGGACACCCAATCCAACCTTCGGGGTGTTTTTATGAGCAATCGATACGATGAGGGGTTCAAGCTGCTGGTGGTGCAGCAGTGTTTGCACGATGACACCAGCTTGAGGGAGGTGGCCCGCCAGCATGGCCTGGACCATTCCCTGGTACGGAGATGGCGGGATAGATACCGTCAGCATGGCGTGGCGGGCCTGCGCAAGCAATACACGCACCACAGCGCGACTTTCAAGCTGCAGGTCCTTGAGACGATGTGGCGAGATGGCTTGTCACAGCGTCAGGCGGAGGCTCTGTTCGATATCCGCGAGCTCGGCGCCATTGGCAGATGGGAGCGTCAGTACCATAGTGGTGGTCTGACTGCACTAGAGCCAAAGCGCAAGGGACGCCGCCCGATGACCAAGAAGCCGCCTTCCCCACCGCCCCCGCCTGATGATGAGCGCTCCCAGGAGGAGTTGCTCAAGGAGTTGGCGTATCTGCGTGCCGAGAATGCCTACCTAAAAAAGCTCGATGCCTTGATCCGGGAAAAGGGGGCGGCGACGCGGGGCAAAAAGCCTGGGCCGTCCAAGGGTTAAGGCATGAACATCCGCTGGCTCTGCTGTTGCGTGCAGCTGAGCTACCGCGCAGCACGTTCTACTACCAGATCCAGGCCTTGGGCGTTGGCGATCGGTATGCTTCGCTGAAGATGCGTATCCGGGCGATCTACGACCGCCACAAAGGGCGCTATGGCTACCGGCGCATCACCGCTGTCCTGCGCCAGGCAGGAGAGACGATCAACCACAAGACCGTCCAGCGGCTGATGCACCAGCTGGGCTTGAAGTCCCTGGTTCGCCCCAAGCGATATCGTGCCTACCGAGGGGCGGAAGGCTGCGCCGCTCCCAATACATTGCAGCGTCGGTTTCAGGCTCAGCGTCCCCATCAGCGGTGGGTGACGGACATCACCGAATTCAAGGTCAATGGCCAGAAGCTTTACCTGTCACCGGTCATGGATCTGTATAACGGAGAGATCATTGCCTTTCAGACAGGACCGCGCCCGGTGTTCGACTTGGTGAAGGGTATGCTGAAGAAAGCCTTTGCCAGGCTGATGCCAGGGGATCGGCCGCTGCTCCACTCGGACCAGGGATGGCATTATCGACATCCCAGCTATCGCCGTCTGGTAGTGGAGCAGCGGATACTCCGTAGCATGTCGCGCAAGGGAAACTGCTTGGATAATGCGGCGATGGAGAGCTTCTTCGGTACCCTGAAGGCCGAGTACTTCCATTTGAACCGGTTTGATACCGTTGAGCAGTTGCAGCGAGGCATTGCCGACTACATCCACTATTACAACCATCACCGGATGAAGCAGAGACTAAAAGGCCTGAGCCCCGTACAGTACAGGACTCAGGCCGTGGGCGCCGGCTGAATGAACCGTCCAACTATTGGGGGTCAGTTCA
>NZ_JABFTV010000030.1 GCF_021404405.1 Billgrantia aerodenitrificans | reverse complement strand
CCATGAATGCGATTGCCAAGGCGATCGACACGCTCAACGAGCTGTTCGGGCGGGTCATTGCGCCACTGATCGCCGTCATCACCCTGGTGGTGCTCTACGATATCGCCCTGCGCCTGTTCACCGGGCGCCCCAGCGACTGGGCCTTCGACATCACCAAGATGCTGTTCGGCGCCCACTTCATGCTGATGGCGGCCTACGCGCTGCGCCATCACGCTCACGTCGAGGTCGACGTGCTCAAGCGCCTGCTGTCGCGCAAGAAGCAGGCGCTGCTCGAGATCCTCGGCTACCTGATCTTCTTCGTGCCGTTCATCTACATGCTGGTCACCCTGGGCTGGAGCTTCTTCCTGCGCTCCTACAGCCGCGGCGAGACCACCTACGGCATGGTCTCGATCCCGGTCTATCCGATCAAGGGCGTGATCGTGGTGGCCGCCGTGCTGATCCTGCTGCAGGCCATCGCCATCGTCATCCGCGCCATCCAGCAGCTGCGCGAGGAGAGAGCCGCATGAACCTGAGTCCCGAACTGCTCACCCTGGTGATGTTCGGCGGGCTGCTGATCGGCCTGTTCATGGGCCATCCGCTGGCCTTCGTGCTGGGCGGCGTGGCCGTCATCGGCGCCTACCTGGGCCCGGGCGAGCGCGTGCTCGGCACCATCATCAACAACATCTACGGCAACGCCATGGACAACTACGTCCTGGTGGCCATTCCGCTGTTCGTGCTGATGGCGCGCTTTCTCAACGACTCCGGGGTCACCGAGAAGATGTTCGCGGTGATGCGTCTGCTGCTGGCCAACCTGCGCGGCGGCCTGGCGCTGACCGTGGTCATCGTCTCGGTGATGCTGGCCGCCACCACCGGCATCGTCGGCGCCTCCATCGCGGTGATGGGCATGATCGCGCTGGTGCCGATGCTCAAGCACGGCTACAACAAGGAGCTCAGCACCGGGGTGATCATGGCCAGCGGCTGTTTGGGCATCCTGATTCCGCCGAGCATCATGCTGATCCTGATGGCCAGCTACTCGCCGGTGTCGGTGGGGGCGCTGTTCGCCGGCGCGCTGGTGCCGGGGCTGATGCTGGGGGCGATGTACGCACTCTACGTGCTGGTGATCTGCTACCTCAAGCCGTCCTACGGCCCGCCGGTGCCCGCCGAGGAGCGCGCCGAGACCTCGACCGGGCAGCTTTTGATCATGCTGGCCAAGTACGTGCTGCCGCCGATGGCGCTGATCCTGGGGGTGCTGGGGGCGCTGTTCACCGGGGTGGCCACCGCCACCGAGGCCTCGGCCATCGGCGTGGCCATCGCCTTCCTGCTGTTCCTGATCTTCGGTGACCGCAAGCTCAAGACCTGCTTTCACACCCTGATCGATGCCAGCAAGACCACCACCATGGTGATGCTGGTGCTGGTCGGCGCCACCGCCTTCACCGGGGTGTTCTCCCGCGGCGGCGGCATGACCGTGATCAGCGACCTGGTGCTGGCGATGCCCGGCGGCACCACCGGGGCGCTGATCCTGATGCTGTTCCTGGTGTTCCTGCTGGGGATGTTCCTCGACTGGACCGGCATCGTGCTGCTGAGCTTTCCGATCATGCTGCCGATCGTCA
>NZ_JABFTV010000002.1 GCF_021404405.1 Billgrantia aerodenitrificans | reverse complement strand
AGCTGGTGTCATCGTGCAAACACTGCTGCACCACCAGCAGCTTGAACCCCTCATCGTATCGATTGCTCATAAAAACACCCCGAAGGTTGGATTGGGTGTCCAACTTTCGGGGTGCAGTTCAGGCCGACGGGGTTTTCGTTCTTGCAGCTTATGACTTTCGGCTCCGGGCGAAGCCCGGTCAGCCCAGGTCGATGCAGAGGTACTTGGTTTCCAGGAATTCCTCGATCCCCTGGTGGCCGCCCTCGCGGCCGAGACCCGAGGCCTTGACCCCGCCGAACGGCGCCGCGGTGTTGGAGATAAGCCCAGTGTTGATGCCCACCATGCCGTACTCCAGCGCATCGGCGACGCGCCATACCCGGCCCAGATCCCGCGAGTAGAAGTAGGAGGCCAGGCCGTACTGGGTGTCGTTGGCCATCTGCACGGCGTCCTCCTCGTCCTCGAAGGGGAACACCGCTGCCAGTGGGCCGAAGGTCTCCTCGTGGGCGACCTTCATGTCGGCGTTGGCGAAGCTGATCAACGTCGGCGAGAAGAAGTTGCCACCCAGCGGATGGGGATTGCCGCCCAGCAGCAGCTCCGCGCCCTTGTCGACGGCGTCGTGCACGTGCTCACTGACCTTGGCCACCGCCTTGTCGTCGATCAGCGGGCCGATGTTGATGTCCGGCTCGGTGCCGTCACCCACCTTCAGCTCGCTGTTCATCGCCACCGCCAGCTTTTCGCAGAAGGCGTTGATCACGCTCGACTGCACCAGGAAGCGGTTGGTGCAGATGCAGGTCTGGCCGGCATTGCGGAACTTGGCCGCCATGGCTCCCTCGACGGCGGCATCCAGGTCGGCATCCTCGAAGACGATGAACGGTGCATTGCCACCCAGCTCCAGCGAGATCTTCTGAATGTGGCGAGAGGCTTGCGCCATCAGTTCGCGGCCCACCTCGGTGGAGCCGGTGAAGGTGATCTTGCGCACCAGCGGCGACTCGGTCATTGCCGAGGCGATCTCGCTGGCCCGGCCCGGCACCACGTTGAAAACACCGCGCGGGATGCCGGCGCGCTCGGCCAGCAGCGCCAACGCAGTGGCCGAGAACGGGGTCTGGCTGGCCGGCTTGATCACGATGGTACAGCCTGCCGCCAGCGCCGCGCCGGCCTTGCGCGTGATCATCGCCGCCGGGAAGTTCCACGGCGTGATGGCACCGACCACCCCCACCGGCTGCTTGGTCACCACGATACGCTGATTGGGCTTCGACGCCGGGATGGTCTCGCCGTAGATGCGCCGCGCCTCTTCGGCGAACCAACGCAGGAAACTCGCCGCATAGGCGATCTCACCGGCGGCCTCCTTGAGCGGCTTGCCCTGCTCGTGGGTCATGATCATGGCCAGGTCGTCCTGATGCTCCATCATCAGGTCGTGCCATTTCATAATGATGTCGGCCCGCTCCTGGGCGGTGAGGGCACGCCAACCGACCAGCGCCGCATCCGCTGCGGCGATGGCGCGCTCGGTCTCTGCCCGGCCCAGCCTCGGTACGGTACCGAAGGTCTCGCCGGTCGCCGGGTTGACCACTTCGATCTGCTCACCGCTGTCGGCAGCGACCCAACTGCCGTCGATATAGGCGAACGGACAGTAGAGCTGCGTTTCCTTCAGAGCTTCCATGTCGTTTCTCCTGGCCTCTACGGGCCTTGCTTCACTTGGCGTGTATGAATTCGTGCCGCGCCCTGTTTCGTCATTCCACCTCGATGGTGCGCGGCTCGGGGGCAGTGGCGGGAGCATCGTCCAGCACCGGGGGCTGGAGCATCGCCGTCAGTATGGCAAGTATCAGCACCAGCGCGATGGCCAGCCAGCAAAAAGCTCGGCCAATGTAGCGGTCGGGGCGGCGGCGGATCTGGCGCAGTCCCATCAATGCGAAGATGGCGGCGGCAATGTTCAGTGGTGGCAGGCTGCCCTGGAACAGCAGGGCAACGAGTGCCGTCACGATGGCGGTCATGGCCCAGGGGGCATAACGCCGCCGCGGCGACTCCGGGGCGGAGATGTCACGTTCCAACGTTGCGTCTCTCTCTTTCGGCTCAGCGGTACTGCCCCATGCTAAGCGCAAAGACCCGCTGCCACCAACCCGAGGCAGATTGAGGAGAGGTATCGATCAGTGCCGGCGACGCGGTTCCCGGCTGGCGGAGAGCGTAATGGAGACGGAATCGGCAAAGCGCAGCGCATGGGGCTTGTCGATCTCCACCTGAGCGGTGAGCACCTCCTCGTGGGACATGATCAGATCCAGCACCTCGCGGGTCATACGCTCCAGCAGTTGGAAGCGGCCTTCCTCCACCAGAGCGATGAGCTCCTTGGTGATGGTGCGATAGTTCAGCGCTTGCTCGATACGATTGAACGCCATCGCCTTGTCGGCCCGGTAGCGGATCACGGCATTGATCACCACGTCCTGCCGATTGAGGATCTCCTCGTCCTTGATGCCGATGTAGGTACGCAAACGCAGGTTCTTGATGCGGATGGTCGCCAGGTCATGGTCGAGATGCTGATCATCCAGAGCGTGCAGGGGCATGGCGTTGGCTCCTATGAAGGAAGACCGCTAGGCCGGCGCGGCGCGTTCAGCGCCCAGCGACCAGCATGAGAAACTCCTGACGTGTCGTCGGGTTGTCGCGGAACGCACCCAGCATCACCGAAGAGGACATGCTGGAATTCTGCTTCTCCACGCCGCGCATCATCATGCACAGATGGCGCGCCTCGACCACCACGCCGACCCCCCGTGCACCGGTGACCTGCTGCACGGCTTCGGCCACCTGTCGGGTCAGATTCTCCTGGATCTGCATGCGACGGGCATACATGTCGACGATACGTGCAAACTTGGACAGACCCAGCACCTTGCCCCTCGGCAGGTAGGCGATGTGGCACTTGCCGATGAACGGCAGCAGGTGGTGCTCGCACATCGAATAGAGTTCGATGTCCTTGATCAGCACCATCTCGTCGGTCTCGCTTTCGAACACGGCGCCGTTGACCAGCTCCTCGAGCGTCTGTGAGTAACCGCGGGTGAGAAACTGCATCGCCTTGGCGGCACGCTTGGGCGTATCGCGCAGCCCCTCACGCTCAGGGTCCTCCCCCAATTCGAGAATGATCTGGCGATAGAAGTTGGCAAGCTCTTCGTTCATGGTCAGGCCCTGCGACTGCTGGATGGTACCGCTCGTTTCGCGATGGCCCGGCCATCGTCGCTGCTAGTCAGAAAATATACAAAAATTATACTTTGTACAACTTTTTCCAATCCTGCCGTCATTCTACCGTAACCCACAGTATCTCGCAGGCAGGTCGTCTGAAATTGCTCCGCTGCGACATTCGTGCCACTGCTGCGTACCGCCAGCTATGGTAAAATGCCATGTATCGAAACTGCCGAAACGCGCAGACTTGTCCCCGCGAGAGCACGATATGATCAAGATTTCGGATGCGATACTGACGGCCAGCGGAGTGGCCCTACTTCTGATGCCTCTGCATGCCTCGGCAGGCACCCTCTCTCTACCCAAGGATGCCACCGTCGCAGTGCAGGCGGTCGACAGCCTGACCCTGGCTGGCGGAGAGACGCGCCTGGACGACATTCTGCTACGCCCCGCCGGCGACGCTGCCGAAGCCAGCCATGAGCTGCCGGAATACTGCGTTCTCGTCGGCGATGCCCGTCAGGACGGCGATCGTCTACGTATCACCACCAAGTCGTTGACCTGCATCGAGACGGATGGCGGCGACAGCGATATCTACAGCGGCAGCCTCTCTGCCGCCGGCTACGAGCTGGATGGCAGCTACGGGATCGTGGCGTGTGACGGTGAGCGCTGCGAGCTGGACGCCGATCACGTGTTTCATCTCAAGCTGGCCAGCACGCTGGAGATCGAGGAGCAGGACAACCCTTCCGCCCGTATCAACGAGCAGCGCCGCCAGGCCAACGGTGCGGGTATCGCCAACCCGATTCCCGCCGAGCGCCCCGACCCCGACGACATGTGATTCCTGCCGGCGCACTCCAGTCGAGTGCGCCGGGCTTCCCCTCGCAGCGCCAGTACCCAGCCCCCACTTTCAAGCCAATCGTCAGGTCAGCCAGCGCGGCGCCTGCGCCAACACCAGCCGCTGCTGCTCCAACTGACGAATGTGCGCATCCCAGTAGCCGGCATCGGGTACCCACGGGAACGCCGGCGGGAAGGCCGGATCGTCCCAGCGGGCGACCAGCCAGGCACTGTGACGCATCAGGCGCAAGGTTCGCAGCGGCTCGATCAGCTTCAATTCACTGCGGTCGAACTCGCGCTGCTGCTCGTAGCCCTCCAGCACCTCTGAGAGCTGCATCTGCCACTCCACCTCGTGCTCGGCGGTGAACAGCATCCAGAGATCCTGAATGGCCGGGGCCATCAGGCAGTCGTCGAAGTCCACCAGTGCGAAGTGATCGTCACGACCCAGCATGTTGCCGATATGGCAGTCGCCCTGTACCCGTATCGCCATCTCCGGCGTCCAGGCGTAGGCCTGCAGCTCGGCGTATAACGCGTTACTGATCCGCTCGTAAGCCTGGCGCTGGCGACGGTCGAGCCAAGGGGCGCCGAGTACCCGCTGCTGGGCCTCGCGCACCATGCCATCCAGATCGAGACTCACGCGATGGCGAAAGGTAGAGCGCTCGCCAATGGCGTGCACGGCGCCGATCAGCTCGCCCAGCGCAAACAGATGGGTGGGATTCTCCAGCTCCGGCGCCTGCCCCGACAGCTGCGGGAACAGCGCCAGCCGAAAGCCCTCGGCATGATGCAGGCTCTGCCCCGCCGCGTTGCGCCAGGGCGCCGCCACGGTCACTCCCTCTGCTACCAGCTCATCCAGGAAGTCGTGCTCTTCCTGGATCTGGGCGTCCTGCCAACGCTCGGGGCGATAGAACTTGGCCACCCAGCGCCGCCCCTCGTCGTCATGCAGCAGATACACCCGGTTCTCATAGCTGTTCAGCGTGAAGGGCTCGCCGGGCAGCCAGAAGCCGAGCGACTCGACGGCGGCCACGACGCGGGCGGGAGAAAGGCTGGCAAAAGGATGCGGCGTGCTCTGCATGATCGTCACCGGTTGAAAAGAACCCCCTATCTTATCAGCCGGAGCCGACCCTGTGAGCCGGCCTGCCGCTTATAACGGAGTGCGCGCCAACGCCCAGGCCTCCACCTCGCGGGCGCCGGCGGCCAGGCAGGCCCGGGCCAGTGCATCCAGAGTAGCGCCGGTGGTCATGACGTCGTCGAGCAGCGCCACGCGCTCGGGGAGTGCTTCGGTAATCACGAACGCATCGCGCAGATTGCCGAAGCGCTCGGTGCGGTCCAGGCCACGCTGCGAGGGGGTGTGATGGCGCCGCTGCGCCCTGTAGAGCCGCAGACCGTGGCGCGCCGCCAGGCGCCTGGCCAGCCAGTCGGCCTGATCGAAGCCGCGCTCCCGGGCGCGCTTGGGGTGCAACGGCACCGGAATCAGCGCCTCGGGCCAGGCCAGCTTCTGCTGCCCCTGACCTAGTTCGAAGAGTTCGAGCAGGACGGTGCCGGCCCGCGGAGAGGCATGAAACTTGAAGCGCTGCATCAACTGGGCCACTTCGTCCTGATAGCGCAACGGCACGTGCGAACGGACGAAGGCCGGCGGTCGGCTCAGGCAGTGACTGCAGCGCTTGCCCGCCAGCGACCCTGGCGGCTGCGGTTCGGCGCAGCTGGGACAGGCCGGCAGGTTCCACGGTAGCGCCTCGAAGCAGGCCTGGCACCAGGGGCGGTCCCGCTCGGCAGGGGCCAGGCAGAAGCCGCAGCGCCCAGGCAGTGCACGACGCAGGCCAAGGTCGAGGCCGTGCCAGAGCGAACGCAGCCAACCGACCGTCGTCTTGCGACCGGCCACTGTCTCTTCACTCGCCGCCTTACCTGAAATTTGGCCTGCGACCTGGTCTCCAACTGCTGCTTCTAGCGACGCTTCCGGTGCGCATTGGGGCTCAATGTTTTCCTGCACGGCCTGGGTCCTTGTGCCATGGCTGACAAGCACCGAGCTTATCACTTTACGATGCAGAAGCAGGCCAAGCGGTACGCAGCGAGACGCTAGTCAACCCTACCATAAGCGTGGGTTGACAGCCTCTCAGTTTCACGTACGCTGCATGGTCAACATCATGACTTTTCAAAGTTGACCAAGGCGAGTCCACCATGACCGATGCCCTGCCCACTAGCCTCGGCGGCCATTCCGACTTCCAAGCCCATGCCAAGCCCCGCCACGACTGGTCGCTGGCCGAGATCGAGGCGCTCTTCGCCCTGCCCTTCAACGATCTGCTGTTCCGCGCCCAGCAGGTGCATCGCGCCCACTTCGACCCCAACGCCGTGCAGGTCTCCACCCTGCTATCGATCAAGACCGGCGCCTGTCCGGAAGACTGCAAGTACTGTCCCCAGTCGGGCCACTACACCACCGGGCTGGACAAGGAGAAGCTGCTGGAGATCGAGAAGGTGGTGGCCCAGGCCAAGGCCGCCCAGGAGGCCGGCGCCAGCCGCTTCTGCATGGGCGCGGCCTGGCGCAGCCCGCGCGAAAAGGATCTTGCCGTGGTGCTGGAGATGGTCAGCCGGGTCAAGGCGCTGGGGCTCGAGACCTGCATGACCCTGGGCATGGTGGATGGAGATCAGGCCCGCCGCCTGGCCGAGGCCGGTCTCGACTACTACAACCACAATCTGGATACCTCGCCGGAGTTCTACGGCGAGATCATCACCACCCGCACCTACACCGACCGCCTGGAAACCCTGTCCAACGTACGCGATGCGGGCATGAAGGTGTGCTCCGGCGGCATTCTCGGCATGGGCGAGGCGCCTCGCGACCGCGCCGCGCTGCTGCAGCAGCTGGCCCGGCTCGAGCCGCATCCCGAGTCGGTACCGATCAACATGCTGGTCAAGGTGCCGGGTACACCGCTGGAGCAGGTGGAGGATCTCGACCCCATCGAGTTCATACGTGCGATTGCCGTGGCTCGTATCCTGATGCCGGCCAGCCACGTGCGCCTGTCGGCCGGTCGTGAGCAGATGGACGAGTCGACCCAGGCGCTGGCCTTCCTTGCCGGCGCCAACTCCATCTTCTACGGCGACAGGCTGCTGACCACCGGCAACCCCCAGGTGGAGCGCGACCGCGCCCTGTTCGCCAAGCTCGGCCTGCATCCCGAGCGGCGCGAAACCTGCCAGGACGACGCTCGCCAGCAAGCCTCGCTGGAAGGCGCCCTGGCCCGTCAGACGACCCAGGCGGCCAGCGCCGCACTGGCCTACGACGCCACGCAGGTCTGAGGTCATGCCGTCGGGTTCCGCCGTCTGGACCGAGCGACTCGAAGCGGCCGCGGCCTGGCGCCGCACCCAGGGACTCTGGCGTGAGCGCAACACGCTCCAGCCAGAGCTGCTCGATTTTGCCGGCAACGATTACCTCGGCCTAAAGGACGATCCGCGCCTCGCCGAGGCCCAGGCGACGGCAGTGCGCAGGTTCGGCGCCGGCGCCGGTGCCTCGCACCTGGTCAGCGGCCATCTGGAGGTCCATGAAGCGCTCGAACGGCGCCTGGCGGCACTCGTCGGGCGGCCCCGGGCACTGCTGTTCTCCACCGGCTACATGGCCAACCTGGGCACCCTACAGGCCCTTTGCGACAGCGACACCCTGCTGTTCCAGGATCGTCTCAACCACGCCTCCCTGCTGGACGGCGCCGCCCTCACCGGGGCGCGCTCGCGGCGCTTTCATCATCGCGACCTCGATGATCTCGAACGCCTGCTCAGCCGTGCGCCGGCCGAGGCCGCCAAGCTGGTAGCCAGCGACGGCGTGTTCAGCATGGACGGCGACGTGGCAGACATCGGCGGCCTGGCCACGGTCAGCGCCCGCCACGGCGCCTGGCTGATGATCGACGATGCCCATGGCATCGGTATTCTCGGCGCTCACGGCGACGGCTGTGTGGGACACGCCCACGGGATCGAGCACGTTCCGGTCCTGGTCGGCACGCTGGGCAAGGCGCTGGGCACCGGCGGTGCCTTCGTTGCCGGCAGCGAAGCGCTGATCGAGCACCTCATCCAGTTCGCCCGCGCCTACGTCTACACCACCGCCCAGCCGCCCGGCGTGGCCGCCGCTAGCCTGGCGGCACTCGACGTCCTGGCCGCCGAGCCGGAGCGACGTCAGCAACTGCGCGACAACATCCACTACTTCCGCCACGAAGCGGCGCTGCTTGGCTTGCCCCTGGGCGACTCCTTCACTCCCATTCAACCCCTGGTTCTGGGCGAGGGTCGGCAGGTCATGCACTGGGCGGCGCGCCTGCGCGAGGCAGGCCTGCTGGTCGGCGCCATTCGGCCGCCCACCGTACCCAACGGAGAAGCCCGGCTGCGTATCACCCTGCGCGCCAGCCACCCGCGGGAAAGCCTGGACCGGCTGCTCGAAGCGTTGGCCCGCCTGTACGAGGAGGACGCGGCATGACGGCCATGGTGCTGCTCTCGGGCTGGGGCATCGATGCGCGCATCTGGCAGCCCCTCGCCCCCTACTGGCCGGCCGGCATGGAGGTGCACGCTCCCGACTGGCCCGGTTACGGCGAACGTCGCGCAGAGAGCCATCCTGCTTCACTGCCCGAACTTGCGTCGCTGATGCGCGATGCGCTGCCAGCCGATGCCATCTGGGTAGGCTGGTCGCTCGGCGGCCTGCTCGCCGGCGCGCTGCTGGCCCATCTGCCGCCGCCTCGGGCGCTGGTATTGATCGGCACCGCGGCGCGCTTCTGTCAGGCGGGCGGCGTCTCGGCCACGGAACTCGACACCTTCCGCCGCGCCTTCGAGCGCCAGCCCCAGGCTACCTGGCAGCATTTTCTGCGTTGGCAGCTGCAGGGCGAGCCCACTCCGCGCACGGCGCATCGGCGGTTGCTGGACCTGATCGGGCCCCGACCCAGCGCCTCACTGCACACCCTCGAAGCCGGACTCGAGCAGTTGGCCGGCATCGATCTCACACTCCAGTTCGCCACGCCCCCCTGCCCGATTCGGCGAGTGGCGGGAGCACACGACGGCTTGCTGGGCGAGGAGGCGCGCCACTCGGCCGATCTGGTACTGGCCGATACCGGCCACTGCCCCATGCTGTCATGTCCGACGGCGCTCGCCGCCTATCTGACGCAACTGAGGAAAGAAGTGGCAGCCGACGACAAGCACGAGGCGGCAATATGAGCGGGAGTCTTGGTCACGCCGATGTCCGGCCACTGCCGGACGATCCAAGCGACTGGCGCCGGCAGGTTGCCCAGGCCTTTTCCCGGGCCTCAGGCCGCTATACGCAGTTGGCACAGGCCCAGCAGCAGATGGGAGCGGCGCTGTGGGAGCATCTGCCGGCCCAGGCCGAGGTCGTGCTAGACCTGGGCTGCGGTCCTGGGCACTGGAGCCGGCGCCTGGCGGCGCATTTCGGCCCGCACTGCCAGGTGCTCGGGCTCGATCTTGCCCCGGGCATGCTGCAGGTGGCCCGCGAGACCGAGGGTGAAGGCATCGCCTGGCTCTGTGCCGATGCCGCCGAGCTGCCCCTGGCCGCCCGCCAGGTGGATCTGGTGTTCTCCAACCTGGCGATCCAGTGGTGTACCGATCTCGATGCGTTGATGGCCGAGCTGTTTCGCGTGCTGCGCCCCGGCGGACGGGCCGTGATCAATACCTTGGGGCCCGGTACGCTGCGCGAGGCGGCGCATGTCTGGTCCACTCCGGACACCCTGCTATCCTTCCGTTCGCGGCTGGAGCATCTGGCCAGCGCGCGACTGGCGGGTTTTACCCGGGTTCGCTGCAGCGAGACTGCCGAGCGCTTCTTCTACCCCGACCTGACGGCCGTCATGGCCTCCATCAGAGGGGTCGGCGCCCAGGCCACACGCTCTGCCGCGCGCCGCACCCGCCACGATCTACGCCGTGCCGAGCGGCGCTACGAGTCGCTGCGCGAGCCCGCGGGTCTGCCGCTGAGCTATCAGCGTCTTACCCTCGTTCTCGACAAGGAGCCGGCTTCATGTCCGTCTACTTCGTGACCGGCACCGATACCGATGCCGGCAAGACCCTCGTCGCCGCCAGCCTGCTGGCCCTGGCACGCGCCAGGGGACTCACCACGCTGGGACTCAAGCCCGTCGCCTCGGGCTGTGCCAACACTCCCGATGGCCTGCGCAACGACGATGCCCTCGCCCTGCTGGCCCGCAGTGTGCCGGCAGTGAGCTACGACACGGTCAACCCCTTCGCCTTCGAGCCCGCCATCGCCCCGCACCTGGCTGCCCAGCGCGCCGGCGTCCAGCTCGATCTCGCCGGGTTGAGCGAACAGATTGCCGCCCGGCTGCAGGCCCCACGCGATTTCACCCTGGTGGAGGGCGCCGGCGGCTGGCGGGTGCCGCTCAACGACAGCGAAGACCTGGCCGGGTTGGCGACGCGCCTCGATCTGCCGGTCATCTTGGTGATCGGCCTCAAGCTCGGCTGCCTCAACCATGCCCGCCTGACGGCGGAGGCGATACGTGCCGACGGCGCTCGTCTGGCCGGCTGGGTGGGCAACCTGCTGGATGCTGATTTCGCCCGCGACGAATCGCTCTATGCCGACAACCTGGCGACCCTGCAACGCACCCTCGACGCTCCCTGCCTGGGCGTGATACCGCGACTGAGCCGTGTGGCCCCGGCCAGGCGCCCCGAAGCCGCCATCGCGCACCTCGAGCTGCCTCATGGCAATTGACTTGCATCACGGGGTCCGTACAATGTGGACGCCTGCCCAACCGTGCGGATGTGGTGGAATTGGTAGACACGCCAGATTTAGGTTCTGGTGCCTTCGGGCGTGGGAGTTCAAGTCTCCCCATCCGCACCATTTGTTGTTCTAAGTAGTTGTTTTTACTGTCTCGCTTTCGCAGTCCCCGCTGATTTCCAGTCCCCGTCAAGTCCCCAGCACGAGAGAGAATATGCGCGCGACGCGCGTGCGGGCATGACGTGCGCGAGGGAATCCTAGAATTCCTGGGGGGCTGGGAAAAAGGTAACAAAGGTAACGGCAAGCCGAAAAATGGCGCAAGCCGATGAAATTGAAGAATTTCAAACGAGTGTCCAAAAGGTAACAAAAAGGTGATGGAAAGGTAATGCGTTACCTTTTTGAAGGGTGATTTCTTCATTTTCTAGAATCCTTTATAAACAGCCACTTATGGCGGCGTTACCTTTTGCAGTACCTTTTGTTACCTTTTAAAGGTAACGCCTGATTCCTTTATATTCAGTCGCTTGCAATCAAAAAATGGCCGAATTACCTACGTTACCTTTTTCCGAGCACCCCCCACCTTCTGAGAATCGCTCTCGCTCGCCGGCTGTCTCGCCCTGGCCTTCGGTTCGCACAAAAACGCAAGGAAACACAAACGCTTAGAATCCCTTCACCTCGCTATTCTGTGGCGCTGGCAGCCTTGGGCTGCACGCACGAAAAAAAAGCCATGAAGAAAGCCCGCAGGCGGGGGGGAGGCGGCGCGGCGCAGGTGATGGACCTGGGGGCATGGTGGTCGAGGAATGAGGTGGCGCTTGCTGACGAGCAGGCACAAAAAAGCCGCCCAGCGGGCGGCAAGCGGAGCATCCGGTTGTGTCAGGCGGCGCTTGGCTCGTCTTCCTCGAGGCGGTACGGCCGGAACCTGATGATCTCCTCGCCCACGATCTCGTTGATCTCCTTCAGGCTCTCCTGCAGGGGTTCGAGCTCGTTGGCCACGAAGACCCGGGCCGCCTTCTCCACGTCGCCGAAGCCGGCTGAGTTGGTGGGCACGATGCCCATGAGCTGCGGGGGGATCCTGTGGCCGGCTAGCTGGTCGTCGCGCGTGAGGTTCTTTATGTTCCAGAAGTCATCCTTTGCCGCGACCTCAGACACGGGGATCACCTGTACTCCGTCCTTCTTGCCCTTGGGGGAGTAGAGGAAGAGGTTGCGGAAGTTACCGGGGCCCTTGCTGTCCTTGAGGGCCTGGCGCATCGCGTCGATGTCCTTCTGGTCCTGGGCGGGGTCGTTCACGTACAGAATGAATCCGGCGTGAGAGCCGTTGAGGTAGTAGCGCCGGCGAAACAGCGTGGCCGATTCGTTGAGCCAGGCCGACTGCAGGCTGCCGATATAGTCGGGCACCCCGTAGATCGACTGGTCGACGTCGGGCTCGAGCAGGTGGACCACCCTGCCCCTCGGCAGCTCTACCCGCTCGAGGTAGTTGGGTACCCACCAGTAGCGATCGGCATCGATGCCGCCACGGCGCATGTACTTGGCGCGCAGGTGGCGAAACGGCAGGCGCCGGCCGAGGCGCCCCCTCACTTCCTCGAGGTATCCATTGGCGAATACCAGGTAGTCCAAAACCAGGCCGCTGAACACTTGCCTGCTCAAAAGCGGGTGCGGCTCGAAGGTTCTGAGCAGGATATTTCTCTTCACCTGCATCGCCGAGCCATGGTGCGCGGTGGCCCGGTAACTCTTGGCCAGGATCGAGAGAGGGATCGGCGGCTCGTACCACTCATCCTGCGTGAGCCAGACCCCCTCATACCAGATATCCCGCATGCTGGTGACCGGCTCGGGATCTCCGAAGCTGAAGGCCTCCATTCGGCTGGCCCCGCCGTCTGTGGTGTATGCCGGCACGCGAATGCGCGGCTTGCTGGTCGTCTCGCTCATTCGTAGATCTCCATCATGGAGCCCGCACCCTCTTCGGTCGGGCCGTCGATCGGTTCGTTGTGCAGGGCGTGCATGGTCGCCCAGGCCAGGTCGGCGTGACCGGTGGCGCGGCTGCGCCCGCTTGAGTAGGTGTACTGACGCCCGCTCGGTGTCAGCTCGCGCTTGATGGCCATGAAGCTCTGGGCCAGGTCGCTCCAACCGGCATCGAACTCGAGCCGTCCCTTGCGCATGATCTGCTGGGCCTGCATGACCAGCATGCCCTTGACCGCCGGGTCATAGCGGAAGCGCACCAAGGTGGGGAACCACTTCTCCACGTGTTCGGCCACCGCTTCGCCCAGGCCAGTGACATCGACGCCAATGTGTTCGATGCGGTACTTCTCCTGGAACGACTTGATGAATGCCGCCTGGGCTTCGTAGTCCTCACCCTTGAGTCGGTGCCGCTCGAGCAGCCGGTGTTTCTCATCCTTGGTGCGGGCCGGCAGCACCACGACGAGGCCGGCGCCATCGCCATCCTCCCCGGTGCCGGTGGGGTCGTAGCCGATCCAGACGCCTCGCTCGCCCACCGGGCGCGGCGCAAATGGCCGGTAGTCGTCCCACTCTTCCCAACTGTCGATCATGCAGGGATGGACCAAGGCCAGGGGGAATGCCGACTGGCTGTCATCGACGAACTGGCACATCAGCAGGTTGTTGAACTCGTCGACGCTGTACTCGAGCCGCAGCTGGTCCAGGTCGAACAGATCGCATCCACCCCGGATCGCATCCTCCACGGTCACGATCTGCCGCCACTGGCCGTCTGGGCAGAGCCGCCCGTCCGCCAGCGCCGCATGGCTCACGTCGAACTCGACTCGCTCGGCCTTGGGCCGCCGCGCGTTGAACAGCTCGCCGGACCAGAACGGGTAGGCCTCATGACCCAGGCTCGAGGGGGTGGAAAAGTACGTCTGCCGCCACTTCTTGTGCATGGCCATCCCGGACGTCACCTTCCTGAACTCCTGGAAGCGGTGAATCCAGAAAAACTCATCTAAATAAACGTCGCCGTGGTAGCCCTGCGCCGTCTTGCTGTTAGTGCCAAGGAAGTGCAGCTCGGCGCCGTTGTCGAGGATGATCGGGTCACCCTTCAGGTCGACGTCGCAGATCTCTTTCACGAACTGGACGATGTAGCTGCGGAAGATGTGCGCCTGCGCCTTCGATGCGCTCAGGAAGATCTTGTTGCGGCCGTGCTCGGCGGCATCGACTATCGCCTCTCTCGCAAAAAAGAACGTCGCGCCGATCTGGCGGCTCTTGAGAATGTTGCGTATGCGGTGCTTCTGGCCGGCCTCGTACCAGCCAAGCTGATACTGAAAGCTGGTCTCCAGGAAGGCTGCCTTGAGCAGCTCAACCTGCTCCTCATCCAAGGCGTTGCGGCGCTGCTTTCGCCGCGGCGCTTCATTTCGCGCGTGGATGTTCGGGTTCAGGTCCGATTCACGCCCCGTCTCCTGGTACCGGTGCACCCGGGCCAGCCGCTCGATCTGCCGGCCCAACAGATCGATCTCCTTGAAGTCACGGCCCTCCTTCTCAGGCTTGGCGATCAGCTGGACCAGCCGCGCCTCAAGCGCGCCCTCCACCCGTTCGAGCGGCGTGGCCTCCTCCCACTTGTCGCGACGCTTCCAGCTATGAAGCGTGTCCGCCTTCTCCCCAAGGAACTCGGCAATACGAGCCACCCGCCACCCCTGCCAGTAGAGGTGGCGGGCGGTGATGCGAGGCGAATCGAGAGTATCGGGGGGCATGGTCGTCATGCGGCCAGCGTACCCGCGCGCGTGAGCGCCTTATCGGCATGGGCCATGTACCAGGGGAGCCGTACACGCCGGGCAGATTGAGGCCCCGCGCATGGGCGAGGAACCTGACCGCACATGACCGCAACCTAAGCCAGCCGACCGATAACTCAGCCGAGGGCACCTCATGAAATGGTTCCGCGTCGCCACTCAAGGCGCTACGACAGATGGCCGCGAGATCTCACGCGAGTGGATCCAGCAGATGGCCGAAAACTACGACCCGAAAAAGTACGGCGCGAGAGTGTGGATGGAGCACATCCGCGGCATTCGCGCCGATAGCGATTTCGGCGCCCTGGGCGACGTCGTCGCGGCCAAGGCCGAGGAAGTCGAAGACGGCAAGCTCGCGCTTTTCGTGCAGATCGACCCGACCGATCGCCTGAAGGAGATCAACGGTCAGCGGCAGAAGGTTTACACCTCCATTGAGGTGAACCCCAAGTTCGCCGATTCCGGTGAGGCCTACCTCGAGGGCCTGGCAGTGACCGATAGCCCCGCGAGTCTGGGTACCGAAATGCTCAAATTCTCCGCCCAGCAGGGCGACAAGAGCCCGCTCGCCGCTCGCAAGCGCAACCCCGGCAACCTGTTTTCCGAAGGTGTCGAAGTCGAGCTGGATTTCTCCGACGAGAAGCCGGCGGACGAGGGCCCGAGCCTGATGGAGCGCGTCATGGCGCTGTTCAAGAAGCACGACGCCAAGACGGACAAGGGCTTCGCCGCCTTCCGCGCTGACCTCGAGCAGACCCTCGGCCTGTTCGTCCAGAAGCACAGCGCCCTGGCCGACGATCTCGCTGGCCGGCCCACCGCCGAGGCCTTCTCCGAGCTGCAGGCCGCTCACACCGCGCTGAAGGGCCGTTTCGACGAGCTCTACAACCAGCTCGACCGCACCCCCGACACCCCGCCCCGCACGCCTGCCACCGGCGGCGAAGGCGCTCAACTGACTGACTGCTGAGGAACCCCGATGCGCAACGATACCCGTAAGGCCTTCAACCAGCTGCGAGACCGCATCGCTCAGCTCTCAGGCGTCGAGAGCGCCGCCGAGCAGTTCAACGTCTCGCCGTCGGTGCAACAGACCCTGGAATCCAAGATCCAGGAAAGCTCCGAGTTTCTCGACCGGATCAATATCGTCGGCGTCGACGAGCTCAAGGGCCAGAAGATCGGCCTGGGCGTGACCGGTCCCATTGCCGGGCGCACCGATGTCACCCAGAAGGACCGCACGCCGCGCGATGTGACCGACCTCACCGACACCAGCTATGAGTGTGTGTCGACGGAGTTCGATACCTACATCACCTGGGCCCAGCTCGATGCCTGGAGCCGCTTCCCCGACTTCCAGCAGCGCGTGCGCAACGCCATCATTCGCCAGCAGGCGCTCGACCGCATCATGGTGGGCTTCAATGGCACCACGGCCGCCACCGAGACCAACCGCGTCGAAAATCCGATGCTGCAGGACGTCAACAAGGGCTGGCTGCAGCTCTATCGCGAAAAGGCCCCTGCCCGGGTGCTCAGCGAAGGCGCCAACGCAGGCGAGGTGCGGGTCGGCCCTGGTGGCGATTACGAAAACCTCGACGCCCTGGTCTACGACGTCGTCAACGAAATGATCGACCCCTGGCACCGCGAGTCCACCGAGCTGGCCTCGATCATGGGCCGGAAGTTGCTGGCGGATAAGTACTTCCCGTTGATCAACCAGAACCACGCGCCCACCGAACAGCGCGCGCTGGACATGATCGTCAGCCAGAAGCGGGTTGGCGGTCAGCAAGCAGTGCGCGTGCCCTTTGTTCCCGATGGCAGCTTGCTCATCACCAGCCCGCAGAACCTCTCGCTCTACTGGCAGCTCGGCAGCCGCCGCCGGCACATCCTCGACAACCCCAAGCGCAACCGGATCGAGAACTACGAGAGCTCGAACGACGCCTACGTGGTCGAGGATTACGGCTTCGGCTGTCTCGTCGAGAACATCGTGTTCGGCGACTGGACCGGCGAATAAGGAGGCCCGATGACAAGCCCCGCCCGTAAGCACTTCCAGCGCGTCTCCGCCGCCCAGGCGGCGGGGACTGCCCAGCCCAACCGCCCCCAGAACGGTGATCAGTACGAGTTGCACGCCGCCGCGCTGTGGGAAGCCCGACGCACCCTCAAGGGCATCAAGTCCGTGCAGGCCAAGATCGAGAAGAAGCGCGAGCTGTTGCCACAGTTCGACGACTACGTGACCGGCGTGCTCGAGGCCGGCAACGGCGCCCAGGACGACGTGCTGATGACCGTCCTGGTGTGGTGCATCGACATTGGTGCCCTCGAGGGCGCCCTGGACATTGCCGAGTACGCCATGCGCCACAACCTGCAGACACCCGATCGCTACGAGCGCGACACCCCCAGCCTTATCGCCGAGGAGATCGCCGAGCAGGCCCTGCGCATGCTCGCCGACGATGGTGCCGCCGCCTCTCGCATTGCCGAGATCCTCGAACGGACCCAGGCGATCACCGCCGATCACGACATGCATGACGAGATCCGCGCCAAGCTGCACAAGGCCTGGGGCTACGCCCAGCGTGACGCCGGCATGCTGGAGGCCGCCCTAGGCAACCTGCAGCGCGCCCTGTCGCTCAATGACCGCGCCGGCGTGAAAAAGGACATCGAAAAGCTCGAACGCGAGCTCAAGAACGTGGCCCCGGGCGACACCGCCCAGGGCTAACCCAGAGTCGCCCGCCGACGCCAAGGGGGCGCCGGGGGAGAGCGGGCTACGGCCCCATCTCGTTGATCCCGGCCCACCCCCTTCTTACATGAGTCGTCGCCATGTCGCTGATCGCCGCCGGTACCGGCAAGACCGAAACGCCCCTCGAGGAGATCGTCAACAACGGCTTCTGGCCGGCGGTATCGCCGTCTGACTTCCGCGATGCCGAGCGCCTCGACGGCACCGTTACCGCACCCCGCCTGGTACAAGCGCTGCGCGTGGCGATGGCAGACGTCAACCGGCAACTGGCCGACTACCAGGCCGAGCAACTGGCCGCCAGCATCGAAAGCGCCGCGGCCATCCCGCTCGAGCCCTGGCAGATCGAAGGCCACCATGCCCAGCTCTACCTTCGCGCCGTCTACGCCCAGGCCCACGCCGACCTGCTCGAGCGCTATCGCTCCTACAGCGCCACCGGCGAGGGCGACGAGCGCGGCGAAGCCAAGGATCTCGCCGCCGACGACTACCGCGGCGATGCCCGCTGGGCAATCGCCGAACTCACCGGCCGCACCCACAGCACCGTGGAGCTGATCTGATGCAGACCGTGCGCGCCCACCAGGGCGAAACGCTCGACGCACTCTGCCACCGCGTGCTCGGCGCCACGGCAGCGGTAACCGAGCAGGTGCTGCAGCTGAATCCCGGCCTGGCCGAGCTCGGCCCGATCCTGCCGGAGGGCACCCCAGTCAAGCTGCCCGACGCCCCGCCACAGCCAGAGCGGCGCGACGTCATTCAGCTCTGGACATAACGAAACGCAATACGCAGAGGACCTCATGGCCGAACCCAGCACCACCACCGCCGCCGGTACCGCCACGCTCACCGCCGTGGTGATCGGCATGCTGCCGGGCATCGACGCCAATGCCGTCATTGGCGCGTTCTGCGGCGCGAGCCTGTTCGTGATCAGCGCCAAGGATCTCGGGCTGTTCGAGCGCCTCGCCTATCTCGCCATCTCGTTCTGGATCGGCTATCTGGGCGGCCCCGCGATGCTCGGCAGCATCATCGACCACAGCGCCGTGGCGGCTTTCGTTGCCGCTGCGGTGACCATCACCGCCGGGCTGAGAGTCATCGAGGGGGTCAAGACCCTCGACCTGAAGGCCTGGCTAGGAGGCAAGAAGTGACCATCGCCGAGCTGGTGACCGTGATAGCCGCCCTGGTGATCATCGCCCGCATCCTGACGTTTCGGCGCAACGGCAGCCGCTACCGACCCGGTGTAGCCATCCTCGCCTGGCTGGCCGTCGTCACGTGCACCGTGATTGTCGTGCGCATCATCGCCGCCGGTGAGCCGGAGGCCTGGTGGCTCGCCCTGCTGCTCGCCGCTACCGCCGCCCTGGTGCTACGCGCTGGCGGCAACCTCGCCCACTTGTTCCGCCCACGCCGGAGACAATGACATGACCCATCCGCTCACCCCCGCTGCCACTCAGGTTAAATCTCTGTTCATCGCCGCCGGCCACTCGGACACCGACCCGGGTGCCGTCGGACACGGCTACACGGAAGCCGATATCGTGCTCGAGTTCCGCGACCTGCTCGCCGCCTACCTGCGTGGCAAGGTGCTGTTCGACAAAGACGGCCATCCCGGGCAGAACCTACCGCTGGTCGAAGCCATCGGCGCCGCCAAGTCCCACGAGCTCGCCGTCGAGTTTCACTGCAATGCCGCGGTGAATCCAAGCGCCACGGGCACGGAAACCCTGTCCCACCCCGACGATTACCCGCTCGGAGCAGTGCTGTGTAAGGCCATCAGCGAAACACTTGGCATCGCCAATCGTGGACCTGATGGTGCCGTGTCGCGTCAGCACAGTCGCTTCGGGTTCATCCGGGACGGCGGCGGCATCATCGTCGAACTGTTCTTCATCTCGAACAAAAGCGACTTGGCAAAGTACATCGCCAACCGCCGACGCCTGGTCGAGGCGGTCGGCAACGTGCTGATCGAAGCCGCTTGCGCCGACACCTACGGCGAAGCCGCATGACCAAGCTGCGCCTGGCAGGCCTCGCCCTGCTGCTGGTAGCCACCGCTGCCGGCAGTTGGCAGGCCCGCGGCTGGTACGAAGACAGCCACCGCCTAACAGCCGAGCGGGCGCTCCGCCTCGCCATCGACGCAGCCTTCGCCCGCGAAAGCGAGATCGCTGCCGGGGTCGAAGCCCGCCTCGCCGAGCTCACCGCCAACGAGCGAGTCATCGACAGGGGAATCATCCGTGAGATCGAGAAACCGCTGTATCGCAACGTCTGCCTTGGCGATGACGCTGTCCGCCTGCTCAACGACGCCGCCACCGGCCGCGCTCCCGATCCAGCAGAGCCTGCTGCAGCGCTGTCCGGTCGAGCTGCCGGAGCTGACTGACGGCACCGGTGGCGACGTCGCTCTCACCATGAGCGCCTGGGCCAGCCAGTACCACCGCTGCGCCACGCGCCACAACGGCCTGGTTGACGCCATCGAAAGCCATTCGGAGACCCGCCAATGATCAAGCTGCAAGCCCTGCGCAAGCACCTGCTCGAGGCCGTGCCCGACCTCAAGCGCGGTCCCGAGAAGCTACTTACCTTCGTGCAGGATGGCGGCATCGCCTTCGCTCGTGGACAGCATCTCAGCCACGAGTACCGCGTCGACGCCCAGATCGTCGTCACCGATTACAGCGGCAGCCTGGATACCCTGATGATCCCGCTGCTGCAGTGGCTCAGCCGCTACCAGCCCGACCTCGACCCCGACGAGGCCATACGCCTCGAGGCCGAGATCCTTAGCAACGACGCCTGGGATCTCGCCCTCACCGTGCGGCTTACCGAGCGCGTCATCGCCCTGGTGAACTGCGAAACCGGCACCATCAACGCCGAGCACCGTATGCCCGCCTATCCGATAGAGGTCTGCCCGGCGCTCTCCTGGGAGCTTCACACCAAGGCGCCCGGGGAAGATGCCTACCAGCTGGCCAGCAGCTGGGAGAGCCCCACCGATGAGTGAGCGCGACCTCGAATCGTTCGAGCGCTGGCTCGAGCCGCTGATCGAGAAGCTCAGCCCCGGTGAGCGTCGCCAGTTGGCCCGCCAGATCGCCCGAGAGAACCGCATCAGTCAGCGCGAGCGCATCAAGGCCCAACGCAACCCCGACGGCAGCGCCTATCAGCCCCGAAGCGCCCTACGCGGCCAGTCCGGCAGCATCCGTCGCAAGGCAATGTTCTCCAAGTTGCGTAGCGCCCGCTATCTCACCATGAGCGCAGGCCCCGATGCCGCCGTGGTTCGCTTCATGGGCCGCGTAGCCAGCATCGCCCGGGTTCACCAGCTTGGCCTGCGCGACCGCGTCGCGCCTGGCGGCCCTACCGTGCGCTACCCGCAGCGCGAGCTGCTCGGCTTCAGCCGCGCCGATCGCGAGCGCATCCGAGACAACCTGATCGACCACCTCACCTGACCAGGCGTGTACCGCTCGCCCGGTACATTCCCCACCGCTACCGCCCCCTACCCGCGCGCGACAGCATGGCCCTATGAACAACGTCGCCGAACTACTCCGCCTGATTAACAACCTGATCCGCCTCGGCACAATCGCCGAGGTGGACCACGCCACCGCGCGCGTACGGGTAAAGGCCGGCGAGCTCCTCACTGCCTGGCTGCCCTGGCTCGAAGCCCGAGCCGGTACCACCCGCACCTGGTCGCCGCCGACCGTCGGCGAACAGGTGGTGTTGCTCTCCCCCGGTGGCGACCTCGCCGCCGCCGTGGTGCTGACCGGCATCTATCAGGAAGCCCACCCGGCCCCCAACAGCAGCCCCAACGTCATCGGCCGCTGGCTGCCCGACGGCACTCGCATCGAGTACGACCACGAAGCCAAAACCCTCACCATCGACTGTGTCGGCGCCGTCCACGTCAAAACTGCCGGCAAGGCCACCATCGACGCCGAGAGCATCCACCACAACGGCGGCAGCGCCGTCGTCACTACGGCCCATATCTGCCACCTGACCGGCCTGCCGCATGGCGACGGGTCCAGCACGGTCACCGCAGGGGAATAGCCATGGCCCTCGACAAAGACAGCCTGAAGGTACGTATAGCCGCCGAGTTCGCTGGCCTTGGCGCCGAGCGCGAAGGCGAACATTCATGGGTGGACCGACTGGCCGAGGCCATCGCTAACGCTGTCGTCGATGAGATCCAGAGCAACGCTGAAGTGCCCGTGACAACCGGCAGCTCGGCCGGCACCTACGGAGTCGTGTAGATGACCGGAATGAACGCGCAAACCGGTCGGCGCCTCGAAGGCCTCGATCACATCCGCCAGAGCGTGCGCAACATCCTCACCACGCCTATCGGCTCCCGCGTCATGCGTCGCGAGTACGGCAGCCTGTTGCCCGAGCTGATCGACGCACCCTTGAATGACGCCACACTGCTGCAAGCCTACGCCGCCAGCATCATGGCAATCATCCGCTGGGAACCGCGTATCAGAGTGACGGCCATTCGCCGCCGCGTCAGCACCACCCAGCCCGGCGCCGCCGTGCTCGAGATTGATGGTCAGACCCGCACCGGCCAACCGTTGCAGCTCGAGGTACCCATTGCATGAGCGGCCCTATCGATCTCTCCCAGCTCCCACCGCCGACCGTCGTCGAAGATCTCGACTACGAGGCCGTCTATGCCGAGCGCAAGGCCGCGCTTCTCGCCTTGGTGTCGGCCGAGCGCCGCGACGACGTCGAAGCCACCCTAGAGCTGGAATCCGAGCCGCTCACCCTGCTGCTGCAGGAAAACGCATACCGCGAGCTCCACTGGCGGCAGCGCGTCAACGAAGCCGCCCGCGCCGTCATGCTCGCGTACGCCAACGACGAAGACCTCGATCACCTGGTCGCCAACTACAACGTTCAACGCCTCATGATCGACCCCGGCGACCCCACCGCCACCCCGCCGGTAGCGCCCACCTACGAGGGCAACACCGAGCTACGCCTGCGCGGGCAGGAATCATGGGAAGGCCTCAGCGTCGCCGGCCCCACCGGTGCCTATGAGTTCCACGCCCGTAGCGCCGACGGCCGCGTTGCCGATGTCCGCGCCCTCTCGCCCGAGCCCAGCGAGGCACTAATCATCGTCCTGTCCCGAGAGGGAAACGGTGAGGCAAGCCCGGAGCTACTCGGCATCGTTGGCAAGGCCCTCTCTGCCGAGGATATTCGCCCGGTGGGTGACCGCGTGACAGTGCAGTCAGCCGAGATCATCGATTACCAGATCATTGCCGAGCTGCAGCTCTTCGAGGGGGCCAGCAGTGCCGAAGAGCCGATCCTCGAAGCCGCAAACGCCCGGCTGCAACGCTACATCGAAGCCCAGCACCGCCAGCGCCGCCGCCTCGGCGTCAGCATCTATCGCGACGCCATAAAAGCGGCCCTGCACGTCGAGGGCGTCGAGCACGTCAATCTGATCGAGCCAGCCGAGCACCTGATCATCGCCAAGACTCAGGCCGCCCGCTGCACCGATACCAGCGTTGTGGTGGGGGTGCCCGATGAGTGACCAGCGCCGCCCCCTGCTGCCGCCCAACGCCTCGCCCCTCGAGCGCGCCGCCGCCGAAGCCCTCGCCGAGATCCAGCGGGTACCGGTACCGCTGCGCCAACTGTGGAACCCTTGGGACTGCCCGGCCCACCTGCTGCCCTACCTCGCCTGGGCGTTCTCGGTCGACCGATGGGATCCGAGCTGGTCAGAGGCCGCCAAGCGCTCTGTGATCGCTAGCTCCCACTACGTGCACAGCAAGAAAGGCACGATCAGCGCCCTGCGCCGCGTCGTCGAGCCGCTGGGCTACCTGCTCGAGGTGAAAGAGTGGTGGGAAACCGAGCCCGAAGGACCCCGGGGAACCTTCGCGCTTCGGATCGGTGTTCTCGATAAGGGCATCACCGAGCCGATGTTCATCGAGCTGGAACGCCTGATTGCTGACGCCAAACCGCTCACCCGGCACATCACCGGCCTCGACATCACTCTGAGTACCTACCTGAACACCTATTTCGGCGTTGCCATCAACGACGGCGACGAGCTCGACGTGCTGCCCTGGGAGAGCCCCGACATCGACGTGGTCTGCCACACCCGCCAGGCCCTGGTCACCACTTCCAATGACACGATGGATGTCCACCTATGATCAATGAGAACTCCACCTTCGGCGGCTTCTTGACCGACATTGGCGAGGCCAAGCAGGCCAATGCCAACGCGCTCGGGATCCCCTGGAAACTCACGCACATGCTGATCGGCGATGCCAACGGAACAGACCCGGTACCCGAGCATGATCAAACCCAACTGATCAACCAGCGGCACCGCGCCGCTATCAATCAGCTCTCTGTTGACTCGGACAACCCGGCTATCCTGATCGCAGAAGTCGTGCTGCCGCCCAACGTCGGCGGCTGGTGGATCCGCGAGCTAGGCCTCGAGGACGAAGACGGCGACTTCGTTGCAGTGGCCAACTGCCCGCCCAGCTACAAGCCCCTGCTCGCCCAGGGCAGCGGCCGCAACCAGGTGGTGCGCATGCACCTGGTCCTCAGCAACACGGCCAACGTTCAGCTGAAGATCGATCCCAGCGTGGTGTTGGCCACGCGCAAGTACGTCGACGATCAACGCAAGGCGCATGAGGAGAGCCGCGAGCACCCCGGCGCTACGGAATCCGCACAGGGCATGATCCAACGTGCGACCAATGCCCAGGCGCTGGCCGGGACTGACAATACCCGAGCCATGACGCCGGCCCGGGTGAAAGGCGCGATCGATGATCGAATTGCTAGTCAATCGACCGTCGATGCCGGCACGGATGATGCCAAGTTTGTTACGCCGAAAAAGCTGCGCTGGGGAGTGTCATACAGCATAGGAAACCAAGGGTATCTTATCTTGCCAAGCTGGTTGGGTGGCTTGATATTCCAGTGGGGGCGGGTGTCCATTGATAGTTCGAACCATGCGTTTTTCAATTTCCCCATCGCATTTCCAAATGCAGGTTTAAGGCTGCTATGCACAGAAGTTACGGGAACTCCCACATCTGCATTGAGGTATGTTGGCGGGGCTATCATTAGCGAAACAGAAGGCCTCGTAGTTCTCTCTGAATCTGCTAATGATGCATGCTCCTATTTAGCAATCGGGCACTGAGGAATGGTTATGTACTACAGCAGCCACAAGAATGCATTTTACCCAGCGACAGTGCGGGACGATTACGAGTCAAGCGGGAAATGGCCAGACGATGCTATAAAAGTCACCGACCAAGAATGGAAAATCTACGGCCAGGGTGAGCCCCCTAAAGGCATGAGGCGCGGCGCCGACGAGCACGGCCGCCCCGCCTGGGTGCCAATCCCGCCGCCGGACCTCGAAACCCTCGCCGCCCGCAAACGACAGGAGATCGACGCCGAGCGCGACCGCGCCTTCGCCGCCGGTCTGCCCTACAAGATTGCAGGGCATGACGACGTGGTGCAGACCCGGCCGCAGGATCAGATCAACCTGCTGGGCCTATCGGCCAAGGCGCAGCGCCTGCTCGCGGCCGGCGACACCGAGACCACCTTCACCTTTCGCGGCCTCTCGAACGTCAACCGCACGCTGACGGCCGAGCAAATGGACGCCCTCGCCCTGGCCGCTCTGGAGCACATCGAACAGATCTACGGCCGATCCTGGCTGCGCAAGGATGCGATCGACGCCGCCCTCGAGGACGAGAATCTCGACGACGACGCCAAGCGCGCGGCCATCGAGGCCGTCACTTGGTAGCTAATTGCTGCCCTATACAGAGAGAGCATAGCGCCCGCCATTCGGCGGGTTTTTCTACCCTTGCGTTGATTATTTGCCGCTTCCTTCCAGAGCTGTGGGTTACCCTGAGTTCACGTGTCGAGAGCTCACTCACTTTGAACAGTTGCTGAGCAGCAAGGCAATGGACCGTTTAAAAAAGCACAAGATGGCGTCCCCCTTCCCAATCAAAAACTTAGGGGTATCAATAGCTAGCGTTAAAAATAATGTCTAGCTGTGGTGCTTGATCCGACCGAGAATTCAGTCGTTAATAGACCACGTAACGAACGAAGCCCCGGTCGTGGGGACCAGGGCTTCGGAGTCTCAGGCGTTAGCGCGCCTTCAACGAGGGTTACTGCATGACCTATCCTAGATCAGGCCGAGCCTCCTGCCAACGGCTCATTTCAACCCACCTTCGACGCTATGCATTGGAGGTGGACCTATGATGCGCTACGAAATTCTGCTCATCGTGCTCCAGCTACTCAACCAACTGCTAGAGCTTACTGCACGGCTATGGCCTTACTGGCCAATCCTCTACTGAGCCATAGCCCGCCACCCGGCGGGCTTTCCATCCTCACCAAGGCCACCCCACAGCGGCTAGCAGTTCTAGAATCTGTCTCATCAGTTGGAGCAATTTGAGAATCGTTAAGCGCTAATCGTTTGTCGCTACTTTTTCTTGAATTACTCTACCCACTTCCGCCCAATGAAACATTGCAGTTTGATCATCAGGGTAGTGATGCCACAAATTCAAATATTTAACACCTTTTTCTAAAAGCTCCTTTTCTCCACGCCCTACCAAGTAGGACTGATACAAGTGGAAATAATAAATATTATCACATCCCCTCCCTGAGAAAAGATAGTTTTCAAAATAAAATTTCAACTCCGGCGCCGCCTCAACTTGTCTAACCATGAAGCAGTAGAGCCTATTGATATTTTCAAAAACACGACCAACATAGCTTTCCAACTCACCCACCCTGACCATATGCGCTACAGACAATAACTTATTCGGACTGTTTAGCATCGTCGATCTAACAAACGATTTGCTATAGCCCAGCTCATCAAAAGCAACGCTCAACTCTCTTTCTTTAGAAAAAACAGACACACCTCTCTCTATAGACAGCTCAAAATTCTTACAAAAATCAGGAAAAAGTGCGGCAGTACTGCTATATGCAATGTCGATCTTGTTCTTTTTCTTTAGCTCCTCCCCTTGCTTCTTCATTATTGATATTTGGACCCGCTGCTCTATAAGCATTTCCTCCTGACTATCGATAAGCCTTTGCTGCTGCCTCAAAGTTATTACAAAAGCCATTAATGTCCCTACAACTGCTGCGACCCCGACCGTTCCAGACACGTAAGTGGAAAAATCGGCCCAAGCACTTGTATCGTCAGATATCGGGCTTCCCCAAAAATTAATTGCGTAAAACCCTATTGCCATTAAAGAAACAATGGCAACGCAGATTACGATCCACACATTGACCGTCTTCACTCCCCCTCCTTATAGATTTTATTCATTCAACTTAACTGCCCTCCGAAAGCGCACCCACTAATAGCGATATAGACATCAGACACACCTCTTGGGGCTTTCATGCTCTGAAAATCTTACTCGAATACAGCCCGCAATGTACCATCTCTCCGGTACACGCCCCCCTTATGGCCCCTTGCGCGCGTGCGGGGCACGGTGACGGCATCACGCCCGATCTGTCGCCACCCGCCACCGCGCAGGAGCCCCCATGCCCGATCAATACCATCACGGCGTCCGCGTCCACGAAATCAACGAGGGCACGCGCCCGATCCGTACCGTTGCCACGGCCGTCGTCGGCCTGGTGGCTACCGGGCCGGAGGCCGATGCCGACCTCTTCCCGCTGGATACCCCTGTGCTGCTCACCGATCTGTATGCCGCCATCGGCAAGGCCGGTACCGGCGGCACCCTGGCGCGCTCGCTGCGGGCCATCGTCGCCGAGGCTCGCACTCTGGTGGTCGCGGTCCGCGTCGAGGAAGGCGCCGATGCCGGCGAAACCACCGCGAACCTCATCGGCGGCGTCACCGAATCGGGCCAGAAAACCGGCATGCAGGCGCTCTTGGCTGCCGAGCAGCGCTTCGGCATCAAGCCGCGCATTCTCGGCGTGCCCGAGCTGGACGACGAGAGCGTGGCCGCCGAGCTGATTACCACAGCCAAGAAGCTGCGCGCCTTCGCCTACGTCAGTGCCCACGGCTGCGAGACGAAGGAAGAGGCCGCCATGTACCGCGAGGCATTCGGCGCCCGCGAGGCCATGGTGATCTGGCCCGACTTCCAGGCCTTCGACGTCGACGCCGAGGAAACCCGCCCGCTCTCCGCCGTGGCCAAGGCCCTCGGCCACCGCGCCCGGCTGGACCAGGAATTCGGCTGGCACAAGACGCTCTCCAACATCCCGGTCAACAGCGTGACCGGCATCAGCAAGGATGTGTTCTGGGATCTGCAGGACCCCAACACCGACGCCGGCTACCTCAACGCTGCCGAGGTCACCACGCTGATCAACCGCAACGGCTTCCGTTTCTGGGGCTCGCGTACCACGTCAGACGATCCGCTGTTTGCCTTCGAGAACTACACCCGCACCGCCCAGGTCATCGCCGACACCCTCGCCGAGGCGCACCTCTGGGCCGTGGACAAGCCGATGCACCCCAGCCTGGTGCGCGACATCATCGAGGGCATCAACGCAAAATTCCGCGAATGGGTACGCCTGGGCTACCTGATGGGCGGCGAGGCGTGGTTCGACGAGTCCGCCAACAGCCCCGAATCCCTCAAGGACGGCAAGTTGTTCATCGACTACGACTACACCCCCGTGCCGCCGCTCGAGAACCTCAACCTGATGCAGCGCATCACCGATCGCTACCTGGTCGACTTCGCCGACCGCGTCGCCGCCGCCTGAGCCGGTTCGGCCTCGGTAACCAATTAGGAGAAGCTGAGCATGGCACTTCCCAAGATTCTCAAGGACTTTAACCTGTTCGGGGACGGCAACAACTGGCAGGGCCAGATCCCCGAGCTCACCCTGCCCGAGCTGGCACGCCGCATGGTCGAGTACGAAGGCGGCGGAATGGATGGGCCCATCGAAGTCGACCAGGGCGCCGAGCTGCAGGTGTTCGAGTGGACCGCCGGCGGCATGATCGTCGAGATCTTCGATACCTGGGGCTCACCGATCCACGACGCCGCCCTGCTGCGCCTCACCGGTAGCTACGAGAGCGACGAGACCGGCGAAACCGTCCCGGTCGAGATCGTCATGCGCGGCCGCCACAAGACCATCGCCCTGGGCGACGCCAGCAAGGGCGACAACAACCAGATCAGCGTCACCACCACGCTGAGCTACTTCAAGCTGACCGTCGACGGTGAAGTGATCATCGAGCGCGACGTGCCCGGCATGGTGTTCCGCGTGCGCGGTGAGGACCGCTACGCCCAGCGACGCCGGAACCTCGGCGTCTAAACCACCCCACTCCCGGCCGCCACCCGGCGGCCTGATCCGCTCCAGGAGAGACCATGGACGAGCAAGCCAAAGACACCGCCCCCGCCACCGCGCCGGGCATACCCACCGAAACCGTCACCCTCGATACGCCGATCCAGCGCGGCAGCAAGACAGTGACAGAGATCACCGTGCGCAAACCGCTCAGCGGTGCCCTGCGCGGCGTGGCCCTGGTCGATCTGCTGAACATGGATACCCACAGCCTGCATAAGGTGCTGCCGCGCATCACCGAGCCCGCCCTCACCGAGGCCGAGCTGCGCAAGATGGACCCGGCCGACCTGGTGCAGCTGGGCAGCAAGGTGAGCCGTTTTTTGCTGGGCAAGCGGGCGGAGGACAGCGACACGTAATCCTGCCCGCCTATGTCGATGACGCCATGGCGGATATCGCCATGGTGTTTCACTGGGGGCCGGCTGAGATGGCCCCCATGCCCCTCGAGGAGCTGATGGACTGGCGAGAGCGCGCCCGCCAGCGCGTGGAACAGACCAACCGACCGCAACGCTCTCCACAACGCCGATAGGAGCCCGCATGGCCCGCGATCTCAACCTGAGCGTGACGCTCAGCGCCATCAACAGGGCCACCGGGCCACTTCGTCAGATCATGCAGGGCAGCCAGGGCGCCGGCCGCGCCATCCGCGAGACCCGCGACCAGCTGCGCAACCTGCAGGACCAGCAGAAACAGCTCACCGCTTTTCGCGACATGAGTCGCCAGAGCCACGCCACCCGGCGGGCACTGATGGACAAGCGCGAAGAGCTGCGCCAGATCTCCCAGCAGCTGCAATCCGCCGAGGGTCCCACCCGTCGCCTCACCCAGCAGCAGGCCAATGCGCAGCGCGAGGTCGACAAGCTCACCCGTGAGTACCGCGGCCAGCGCGACCAGGTGCGCGAACTCGCCCGGCAGCTGCCGCCAGGCATCGAGGGCACCCGCGGCCTCGCCCAACAGAACGAAGCCCTCGCCCGCCAGATCGAAGAGACCAACCGCCGCCTCGAGCGTCAGCAGAACGCCCTGCGCCGCCTGGGCGATGCCGACGTGAGCGGTCGTTTCCGCAACATGACCGGCGAGGCTCGCCGCTTCACGCGTAACCTCACCATCGGCGCCACCCTCGCAGCCGGCTCCATCTTCGGCCTGGCCAACAGCACCGCCACCCTCGGCGATGATGTCGCCAAGACCGCCGACGCCATCGGCATGGGCATCACCGAGCTGCAGGAGCTGCGCTACGCTGCCGAGCGCTCCGGCGTTGCCACCGGCACCCTCGACGGCAGCATGCAGCGCTTCGTTCGCCGCATCGGTCTGGCCGCCCAAGGCTCCGGTGCCGCCAAGAAAGCCTATGAAGAGCTCGGCCTCTCGGCCCAGGAGCTCGCCCGCATGTCGCCCGATCGAGCGCTTGGCATCGTCGCCGATCGGCTCAACGAGATCGAAGACCACACCACCCGGGCTGCCTTTGCCAGCCAGCTGCTGGGCAACTCCGGCGCCGACATGCTCAACATGCTGAAGGACGGCAGCGAGGGGCTGACCGACTACGCCCGCCAGGCCCGCCTGACCGGCAGCGTGCTTTCCGAAGAGGCCGCACGCGGCGCCGAAGATTTCAAGGACGCCCTGCTCGATGCCCAGCTCGGCATGAGCGGCATGCGCCACACCATCGGCGCCGAGCTGATGCCGGCCGTAACCCAGCTAATGCGCGAGCTCTCCGGCTGGATGCAGGAGAACAGCCACCGGGTACGCGCCTTTGCCCGCGAATTCGGCGAGCGCCTCAAGGCCGCGGTACCGGTCATCATCGAACTGACCAGCGGCGCCGCCAAGCTGGCCGGTACACTAGCGGACATCGTCACACGAGCGGCCGACATGGTCGGCGGCTTCGACAACCTGGCCATGGTGGTCGGCGGCCTGTTCGCCAGCAAGCTGATCCTCAGCGTCGTCATGTTCGGCATCAGCCTGGTCAAGGCCGGCGCCGCGCTGGCCAGCCTGGCCGCCACCCTGCCGGGCCTGGTCGGCGGCATCAAAGCACTCGGCCTCGCCTTCGCCGCCACGCCGATCGGCTGGGTCATCGCCGGCATCACCGCCATCGCCGCCGGCGCCATCTACCTGTGGCGCAACTGGGAAACCATCGGGCCCAAGTTCACCGCCCTGTGGAACACCCTGCGAGAGCTGCCCGGCCGCGCCTGGGCCGGCATCAAGGGCGCCTTCGAGGATGGCATCGGCGGCGTGACCCAACTGCTGGTGGACTGGTCGCCGCTCGGCATCCTGTGGCGCGGCATCCGCGCCGGACTGGCCGCCCTGGGCATGGAGCTGCCCGCCTCGCTCTCCGAGCTGGGCGGCATGATCATCGACGGCCTGCTCGGCGGCCTACGCGCCAAGGCCGGTGAGGTGCGCGACGCCGTTACCGGCATCGGCGGCAACATCGTCGGCTGGTTCAAGGACCGCCTGGGCATCAACTCGCCCTCGAGGGTCTTTGCCGGCTTCGGCGGCGACCTGCTCGATGGGCTGATGAATGGCATCGACGACAAGTGGAGCGTGCTGCGCGACAAAATCGGTAGCACTGCCAGCGCCGTGCGCGGCTGGTTTGCCGATCGGCTAGGCATCCGCTCGCCATCGCGGGTATTCGCCCAGTTGGGCGACGACACCCTCGCCGGCTACCAGCAAGGCCTCGAGCGCTCGGAAAACGGCGCCCTGCGCGAGATCAAATACTTCGGCGACCGCGTGCGTCGTGCCGGCGCCGGCCTGGCCCTCGGCACTATCGCCACGGCGGCCGTCGCCGGCGGCGGAGTCGAGAGCGGTGGCCACGGCGGCGGCATCGCCTTCGATACCCGCCCGCCCATGGCCGCGCCCAGCGCCGGCGGCCTGCATGTGAGCATCGGCGAGATCAACGTGCACGCCGCCCCGGGCATGGATGAACAGGCCCTCGCCCGCCTGGTGGCCTCCGAGGTGCAGCGCGCCCTGGCCGAGGCCGAGCGCAACGCACGCGCCCGCCAGCGCTCCGCCCTTTTTGATACCGACTGACCGACACCGACTGAGGACACCCAACCATGATGATGACCTACGGCCTGTTCGTGTTCCGCCTGGGTACGGTGCCCTACCAGGAGCTGCAGCGGCAGACCGACTGGCGCCACCCGGGGCAGAGCCGCGTGGGCGCCCGGCCGGCGCGCCAGTTTCTCGGCCCAGGGGAAGACACCATCACGCTCACCGGTACCCTGCTGCCCGAATTCACCGGCGGCCAGCGGCACCTGGACGAGCTGCGCCGCATGGCGGGCGACGGCAAGGCCTGGCCGCTGATCGAGGGTACCGGCAAGAACTACGGCCTGTTTGTGCTTGAGTCGCTCAACGAGCGCAAGAGCAAGTTCTTCCGCGATGGCGCCGCCGGCCAGATCGACTTCGACATGACGCTGCAGCGCATCGACGACGACGATCACGAGCGCCTCGCCGTGCTGGATGCCGCCACCCTGCGCCTGGTGCGGGGGATGTTCGCATGAGCCGCCGGCCCGACTACCGCCTCACCCTGCAGGGGCAAACGCTCCATCCTGAGCTGCGCGCCCGCCTCGGCCGGCTGCGCCTGACCGATCGCCGTGGCATGGAAGCCGACCAGCTCGACCTCACCCTCTCCGACCACGACGGCCGCCTCGCCCTGCCGCCCCGCGGTGCCGAGCTGACCCTTGCCATCGGCTGGCATGGGGAAGGCCTTGTCGAACGCGGTACGTACATCGTCGACGAGGTGGAGCACAGCGGCAGCCCCGACCAGGTGAGCATCCGCGCCCGCAGCGCCGACATGCGCGGCGACCTGCCCGGCAAGCGCAGCCGCAGTTGGGACGATCTCACCCTCGAGCAGATCATCGAGACCATCGCCGGCCAGCACGAGCTCGAGCCCGTCATCGGCCAGAGCTACCTCGGCGCCCTGGTCGAGCATATCGACCAGACCGAAGAGTCGGATCTCCATTTCCTCACCCGCCTGGCCGAACGCTTCGATGCGGTGGCCACCGTGAAGGCCAGGCGCCTGCTGTTCGTCGCTGCCGGCCAGGCGCTCACCGCTAGCGGCCTCGAGATCCCCACGCTCACCCTCACCCGCCGCGACGGCGACCAGCACCGCTACACCAGCACCGATCGCGACAGCTACAGCGGCGTGATCGCCCAGTGGCACGATCCCACCGACGCCAGGGTTCACGACGTCATCGCCGGTACCGACGAGAACCCCAAACGCCTGCGCCCCAGCTACGCCAGCCAGGCCGATGCCCTGGCCGCCGCCACCAGCGAATGGCAGCGCATCCAGCGCGGCCACGCCGAGTTCACCTTGCAGCTGGCCGAAGGTGACCCACGCCTGATGCCGGAAACCCCGGTACGCCTGCGCGGCTGGAAGGCAGAGATCGACGCCACGCCCTGGATCGTCACCGAAGTGACCCACGAGCTGGGCGATGGCGGCTTCACCAGCAGCGTGCAGCTGGAAGTGCGCAATCAGGAAGGCGGCGCTACGCGAAATCTGGAGGAAGACGAAGGGTGAAGGGTCTGGATTTGGCGTAGCGCGCCCATGAAAAAGCCCCGCTCGTCCTGAGCAGGGCTTTTGGAATGGCGCCTCTTTTCATCCTTGGCGACCGCGGCGAATCGATCGCATCGCGAAGCGTCTTCACCAAGTTATCAGCCTGCCGCGGGCACCGATATGGCATATGGCTTACACGGATGTAGGAAAAAGCCGATCCTGACCTACTTGATATCCAGCTGCTTGCTGATGCCGTCCCAGACCGCCAGCACCCGGCCGCCGCGGTTGATCACGTTGGCAGTGCGCAGCACGTTGCCCGGCCCTGCTACCAGGCACTGGAAAGTCTCGACCATGCCCAGGCGGGTGCCGAAGTCGAGCTGATCCCAAACGCCCTCATCCACGGCAAATGACATGGTGCCGTTGATATTGCCAGCGCCGAGAATGATCTCATGCTCCTCCGCCTGCTCCCACTTGGTGAGTGCGTCGTCTTGGTCGCAGGCCATCGCCGTGGTCGATACCGCCAGCATCAGGGCAGCCAAAGCCGCAGCTGCAGTCAATCGTTTCATGGTTGTCTCTCCCCCTTCCCTTGCGTTGTATCAGGCCGTCGCCTGTTGTCTTAAGTGCTGGATGACGACGCCGCGGCAGTCGCTCGCCTTGGCAAAGTGGCCTCGGCCACCGCATGCCGGCATCAGCCGATGACCACCGCCGATCCGGTGGCTGCGAAACAGCCGGTACTGGCTTTCGATCTCCACCACCACTAGGTCGGCATGCTCCACGGGGCGCGCCTCATCCACCACCAGCACATCGCCCTCGATGATACCGCCGTCGACCCCAGCCTCGTCGCTCACTTCGACCAGGTAGCAGCTGGCTGGCAGCCGCTGGGGTTCAAGCCCATCAAACGCCGGGTGCTCGGCAAGCTGGCAGGGGCCCAAGTAATTCACTTTCATCACCCCTCTCCATCAGCTTGGCACCACGCCGGTATCCAGAAAATCCAAGAACTCCGTTTCACTCATCACGACAACCCCTTTTGCCTTGGCCTCTGCCAGTTTGCTCGGCCCGGCATTGGGGCCGGCACAGAGGAAATCGAGGTTCTGGGTGACACTCTTTCGCACCTTCATGCCTTCCGACTCGGCCTCGCCCTCCAGCTCTTCTCTGGCTTCAGCATCAAAACCGGTAAACAGGATTTCCAGCGGGCGGCTCTTGGCCCGGCGGGGAGTCGCCGTAGCCACCGATGGACTATTGAGCAGATGTTCCCCCTCGAGGAAACAGGCGATGCGATCCCGACGAAAGGTGCGAAGCTCTCCCCGGTCAACACAGAAGCCCTTGATGTAGCGCCCCGAGGCGCTCCAGTTGGCCACCTCTCGCGTGCTGAGATTTCCCTCGGCGTCCTCATACTGAAAGCGCAGATTGCCGGAGCGGACCGGCGTGCGGGAGTTAGGCGGTGCAGGCTGTCGTGATGCAGGCTTGGGCGGTGCCGGAGTGGCTGGCGGCGCTGGCTGTGATGACGGCGGTGGCAATTCTGCGGTAGCGAGACGACGTTTGGCAGCCCTTCTGGAAACCCACAGAATCAGGAGCACCGGCAAGGCAAACAGCAACCCGCCGAATATTTCCGCACTCCTCGAGGTCTCGCCCTCTTGCCAGGGAACACCAAGCAGGCCGCCCAGCATCATCCCAGCACCCAACATGGCAAAGGGGAAGAGCAGGAAGCCGGCCGTATGCCGCCACCACCAGGGCCGGCCATTGGTCTTCATGGAGCGAGCCAGGGCCCACCAGCCCGCCACGCCGAGCGAAAGCCCGCCGATAGTTACTAGGTTCTCCATTGTCATTCCCTTGCGTACATGCCCCCTCTGGGGCGGTTCTTTTGGGCGGTCTTTGCCGCCTCGCTTATCGTCAGAGGGTCCGCCAGGCGCCCGCCTGGCTCTGTGGCATTACTGCATTGTTGCAATAATGCCGGTCACGAAATTCTCCCTATTCTCACCTCACAGCGCCCCAGGATCTCTACCTCGCGCATCTGCTCGGGCTTGATCATCTCGGGCTGGTAGTGCTCGTTATCGCTGATCAGGTAGAGCGCGCCGCCGGCAAGGCGCTGCACGCGCTTGATGCGCCGCTCGCCGCTCACTGTCAGCAGAAACACCCCTTCCTGCCGAATGTCCCGGTTGGCCAGGTCCACCAGCACCCAGTCACCGTCGGCCAGGGTGCTCTCCATCGAATCCCCGCGCACCTTGATGCCTGCTACCTGGGTGGGCTGAATGCCCAGGGCCTGCAGCTGCGCCTCGGGGAAGTAGATATGCCCCTCGATCCGCTCGCCTTCGAGGTCCCGGCCGGCGCCGGCGGCACCCTCGACGTCGTAGAGCTTCACCTCGGCCAGACCAGGGCCGGGTGTGCCGGCAACTGCCACATCAGCAGAGCCGTTAATCAACTGGGCAGCCTGACCTTCGTTTGGACCACCAGAGGTCGAACGGATACCAGTTACAACGAACTGAATGTCGACCCCGAGCTTGGAAAGCTTTTCGAGATAGCTCGTGTCGGGGTTTCTCTTGCCTCGCTCGTAATTCGATTGAGCAAATTTCTTTACCCCACCAGCCTCGCCAAAAGCCTCTTGTGACAGGCCCAGCCGGGTTCTTTCCAGCCGAAGCCGCTCACCTAAGTTGGTCGATTGCACAATCAAACCCTTGACAGTTGTTCATTCGAATACCATCATCTGAGCAACACACGATTGAACACAGGTTAACACTATGGCCGCTCAACCTCTCGGGATTCGCCGCATCCTATGGAAAGCCCACTCGCTAGGGCCTTCCGTAGCGTTCTGCCAACGCCAACTGCAGTTGGCCCATCTCGTTCTGCACATCCCTCATCTCGGGGGTGGCAGGGATTTCTCCATACTGATCGGCCAAATCGCCTTCATTGAGCAGTGCGGTGAGGCGCTCCGCCAACTGGATGAAGCGCCTGATACGCGGGTCGTTAACCAAAGGCTTTCTGACGTTATCCACCTGTCGGCCTTCGTAACGGCGGTTCGGATCAGGAAGAAAGAGAATCTTGCGCAAGGGGATCGGCCGAGGAGTGAGGTCCACGAGATCCCCATTCGGGTTACGCCAAACGGTGTGGAACTCGGCCTCGATCATGACTTTTCGCCACTCGAAGATCGCCCAGCCCAGCACCTGTTCTCCGCCAAAACGCGCCACCTGCTCTGGAACGATGCTGAAACATTCCATTGTTGGAGCACCCGGCAGCGGTTCGTGCCTGACATGGCGCGGCTCGCTTCCACGGACCACGTCCCAGCAGAAGCGACGCACATAGGGTTCTCGAATTCCGGGAACTCGCATTAACACTCCCTCAAACAAGCACGCAAACCAACACAGGTTAACACAATGCCTCTTACCCGTGAGCAAGCCCGCCAGGCGCTCGATCAACGCGGTATCAGCATCGCCGAGTTCAGCCGCGCCCACGGCCTCAACCCCAACCTCGTCAGTGACCTGCTGGCCGGCCGCAAGAAGGGCCGCCGCGGCGAGGCCCATCGTGCCGCCGTGCTGCTCGGCATCAAGGACGGTGTCGTCACCGACGTCGACGACTTCCCGCCCAAGCCCAACGACTGAGCCCCGGTTCGCCCGAGCAGGAGAAACCTCATGCAAGAGATGCAACCCCTCGCCACCCCGTTCCTGTTCCAGCAGGCCGAAGTGCGCACCGCCACCGACGACCAGGGCGAAGCCTGGTTCTGTGCCAAGGACGTCTTCGACGCCTTGGGCATCAGTTGGAAAGGCGGAGCTGGTCTCCGAAACCTGCCGGAAACCTGGAAGGTGGTCCTGTATCTCCGGACCAGCTACGGCACCAAGGAGACGTACTTCATCTCCGAAGCGGCCGTTTATCGGACCACCTTCCGCTCTAACAAGCCCGAAGCCATCGAGTTCGCCAACTGGGTCTGCAGCGAAGTGCTGCCGGCGATCCGCAAGCAGGGCTTCTTCGGCCATGTGCCGCAGAAGGATCGCCTGGCCTTCTCCCGCCAGATCACCGCCATTACCCGCGACCTGATGCGTTGCCGCAACGCTTTTCAGCAGTCGGTGCTGCTCGGCGAGCTGCGCGATCTCTACCGGCTGGTGGGCAAGCCGCTGCCCGGGCTGAGCCTGATCGGCCAGCAGCCGGACCAGATCCCTTTGCTGTAACCCGTTTCGTGACCGCTGCAGAAGGACATTTGCCATGTACCAGGACCCCAAACGCGTTCGAACCAAGAAGACCGTCTACCTCGACCAGTACGAGGAAGGCGTGATCATCGCCTTGGCCAACTACCTGGGCGTGCCCAAGGCCGAGGTCATGCGCGAAATGATGATGAAGGAAGCGCGTGAGGTGCTCGGCGTCGATCTCGCTGGCCTCACGCCAAGCATCACCGATCAAGCCAGCTGAACGGAGCCCCTACATCCACCGTGCATCCGAGGTGCTCATGCCGGAACAACCCATGGAGCTCGATCAGCAGATGAAGGCGGTGCTGGATGCCGTCTGCCAGCAGCAGGGGCTGGAAACCCGCGAGCAGGCCGCCGAGTGGCTGCTGCGCCGGCGCATTCGCCGCGGCGCCCAGGGCCTCACCGGCCGCGGCCGGGCTCTCTACGAAGTGAAACGAGGAAACCAGTGACGCATTCCCGACGCCTCTCGTGCCCCCACTGCGGCAGCTCCATGCGCATCCGCAACTCGGTGGGCATCACGCCGGTGTACCGCGAGGCCTGGGTACATTGCAGCGACGAGGTGGGGTGCGGCTTCCGCGCCAAGATGGGCATGGAGCTGATCCACACCACCTGCCCCAGTGCCAAGCCGAACCCGGATGTACAGCTGCCGCCGGCGCCTTCCCTGCTGGCCCAGCTGATGAACGAAGCCAACTGATAACCACACGGTACGCAGGAGCAACATCACCATGACCAAGATCACGCCCATCACCGCCGCCGCCCAGTCCCGCGCCGTGGTCCACCAACTGGACCCGCAGAACCTCGCCATCGGCTGGATGTTCCGCTGCGGCCACCAGCTCGACCGCGTCACCGCCATCGAGGAGCTGACGGTGTACCTGATGAGCGAGCTGGAGCTCCCCGAGCACGTCGCCGAAATCCAGGCGCTGCAGGCCTACGCCGAAACCTCGAGCGCCAACCAGCTGGCCCACATCGATGTCGATGCCACCACGGCCCACCTGGTGGTCATGCGCACTGCCGGCGGTCGCCCCGTGGCCTTCACCGCCGAAGACCTGATGCACGTGCTCTCTCGCGCTCGTGAAGAAGGCAAGGCCCGCGTGGTGAACAGCACCACCCGCACGCCGATCGTCATCCAGCAGTAACCCTCTCTTCCACGTCACGGCATAGGAGGCTCAGCGTGAATTCATCGCTGCGCCAAGACATCCTCGCGCGCCTACTGCGCGATTTCGACGCCCAGGAGCGCGGGCCGTACCTGCAGAAGGTGCGCTGCCCGGGCTGCGGCAAGCGCGAGGCTTTCATCAAGGCCGAAGAGCCGTGGATGCTGAAGTGTGGCCGGGAGAACCAGTGCGGTGAGCAGGTGCACGTGAAGAGCCTGTTCCCCGAGCTGTTCGAGTCGTGGAGCGAGCGCTACGCGCCAAAGCCGAATGAGAAACCCAGCAGCCAAACACCGGTGGCAGACGGCTACCTGCGTGACGGCCGCGGCTTCGAGCTCGAGCGCATCCAGGGCTGGTATACCCAGGAAAGCTACTGGCGTCAGGACGTCGGCGGTACCGCCACAGTGCGCTTCACCCTGCCCGGCGGCGCCTACTGGGAGCGCCTGCTCGACAAGCCCGAGCGCTTCGGCAAGCAGAAGGCCAACTTCGTCGGCCGCTACAAGGGCCAGTGGTGGTGCCCGCCGGCGCTCTCCCTCGAGGACCTGGTCGAGGCCGGCGAGGTGTGGATCGTTGAGGGCATCTTCGACGCCATCGCGCTCTATCACCACGGCATCGCCGCCGTCTCGGCGATGAGCTGCTCCAACTACCCCGAGAACGCCCTCGAGCAGCTGAGCGATGCCGCGCACAAGGCTGGGACCGCCCGCCCCAACCTGGTGTGGGCGCTGGACGGCAACCGCGCCGGCCAGAACGCCACCGAAAAGCACGTGAAGCGCGCCCGCGCCGCCGGCTGGGAGTGCAAGGCCGCGCAGATTCCCGGCGGCGGCCGTCACGACTGGAACGACTGTCACCAGCGCGGCGAGCTCACCGAGAAGCACCTCGAGACCTATCGCTATCATGGCGACCTGCTGCTCGCGCCTACGGCCATGGCCAAGGCGCTCATCATCTACCGCCGCACCGAGCGCCGCGAGTGCTGGTTCGAGTTCAAGCGGCAACTTTGGTGGTGGAAGCTGGACGTCGACGCCTACGACCGTGCAGTGCGTGCCGAAGGCGCCGATGGCGGTGATCAGATGCAGATCGATCCGGCCATTCGTGACGCCGCCCTCGAGCAGGCAGGCAGCGTGAAGCGGATCTGCACCTGCTACCCCACGGCGCTCTACTACCAGGCCAACAGCGTCACCGACGAGAGCTGGTACTACTACCGCGTCGAGTTTCCCGGCGGCCAGCCGCCGGTGAAGAACACCTTCAGCGGTGGCCAGCTGGCCAGCGCCTCGGAATTCAAGAAGCGCCTGCTGGGCGTGGCCCCCGGCGCGGTGTGGACCGGTACCAGCCAGCAGCTGGACACCCTGCTGCAGGACCAGATCGGCAACATCAAGACGGTCGAGACCATCGATTTCATCGGCTACAGCAAGGAACACGGCGCCTACGTGTTCGGCGACCTGGCCGTGGCCGGCGGCAAGCTGCACAAGATCAACAGCGAGGACTTCTTCGAGCTCGGCCCGCGCAAGCAGCTCAAGACCCTGAGCCAGTCCGTCACCCTGCAGCTCAATGCCGATCGCAAGGCCTACCGCACCGACTGGACCGGCCAACTCTACGGCGCCTTCGGCCTACGCGGCGTGGTGGCCACCGCCTATTGGCTGGGCAGCCTGCTCGCCGAGCAGATCCGCAGCGAGATGGGCAGCTTCCCCTTCCTCGAGATCGTCGGCGAGGCCGGCGCGGGCAAGTCCACGCTGATCGAGTTCCTGTGGAAGCTGGTCGGCCGGCGCGACTACGAAGGCTTCGACCCCAGCAAGGCGACCATGCCGGCGCGCAGCCGCAACTTCGCCCAGGTGAGCAACCTGCCGGTGGTGCTGATCGAGTCCGATCGCGAGCAGGAAGGCGGCACCAAGCAAAAGCAGTTCGACTGGGACGAACTCAAGACCGCCTTCAACGGCCGCAGCATCCGCGCCCGCGGCGTGAAGAACAGCGGCAACGACACTTACGAACCGCCCTTCCGCGGCTCCATCGTCATCAGCCAGAACGCCCCGGTGCAGGCCGGCGAGGCGATCCAGACCCGTATCTGCCACCTGATGTTCACCCGCGAGGGCCAGAGCCGCCAGACCAAGGAGCTGGCCGAGGCGCTCGAGAAAACCGAGCTCGAGCACGTGAGTCAGTTCGCCCTGGACGTCGCCCAGCGGGAAGCCGCCCTGCTCGAGTTGATCACCACGAACGCCCGGACCTACGCCAACCGCCTCGCCGAAGACCCCGAGATCAAGGTGCTGCGTATCGCCAAGTGCCACGGCCAGCTGATGGCCCTGCTCGACTGCCTCGGCCCCGAGGGGCTCGGCCTGTTCGAGGCCCAGGTGATCGAGATGGCCGCCGGCTACGTGCGCCAGATGGCCCGCGAGCGGCAGCAGGCGATCAACGCCGACCACCCTCTCGTGCAGGACTTCTGGGAAGCCTACGACTACCTCGAAGGCCTCTCCGAGGAGCCGATGCTCAACCACTACGGCAAGGGCGCCGCGCAGATCGCCATCAACCTCAAAGACTTCGAGCGCCGCTGTGCCGACTACAAGCTGCGCGTGCCTGAGATGCGAGAGCTGAAGCGCTACCTGCGTGCCAGCAAGACCCGCAAGTTCATCGACGCCAACCGCACCGTTCGCAGCCAGATCCGCCTGGGCGGCACGAGCGTGAAGTGTTGGGTTTTCCAGGCCTGAGCAAGGAGACCGTCGCCATGAGCCACCGCACCTACACCCTCGACCAAGCCGCCGCCCTGCTCAACCTGGGCCGCAACGTCCTGGCCCGCCGACTGCGCGAGGCCGGCGTGCTCGGCGCCGACAACCTGCCGGCCGGCCCCTACCGCGGCCGCGTGGAGCTGGTGATCGTCGCCACCGGCACCTACCGGCACCCCATTGCCGGCTGGACCCACTACGGCCGCACCGAATTCACCGACGCCGGGCTCGACCACATCGCCACCAAGCTCGGCATCGAACTCGCCCGCCTGCCGCACCCCAGCAGCCGGCGCGCACAACCACCGCACCATGCAAGGAGCTGATTATGAGTGATTACGACTGCAACACCTGTGGAAAGAAGCGTCGTCCCGATCTGAGCCAGATTCGGGAAGGTGACAAGGTCTCGTTTGTTACTGCAACCCAACGCGGTCGCTCTATTCGAATATCGACCAAGGAGGGAAAGGTACTTCAAGTACTTGATGAAACCCTATCCATCGAAAGCCGGAAAAAGCTGTACAGGGTCAACAAGGGCGACGCCACTCCCCAGGGCGCTCCCAGCCCACTCACATATGCCCTATGTGGCACTTGCGACTGTCAGGCGGAGGGCTGAGCCATGCAGACCCGTATGCCAAACCTCAGCCAGCGCCTCAGCGAGCGCAACCGCGAAGCCCTGGAAGCGATGCTGGCCCAGGAGGCCGCCACCGAGCAGCGCCTCGAGGACCTCGAGCAGCGCGGCCCCTTCGCCCTGCAACGCCTCGTCGAGGTGGCCAACGGCCACACCGGCCAGAGCCACCACTGCCGGCGCATTCTGCTCGCCGTCTACAACGGCAGTGAATGGCCCCTCGATCTCACCCGCCTGCGCGTGATCGACCGCGATCTGCAGCGCGCCGCCTTCACCGTGATCGAGTGGTCTGCCTACACCGGGCGGGAGCTCCACGAGTACCTGGACGACGGCGACAAGCTGATGCGCCGCTTCTGGCTCATCGAAACCGGAGGAAAGGAATGATCATGGCCACCACACAGACGAACACCAGGCCGCCCCGCGGCATCCTGCAGGACGCCGGCGAGCTCGCCGTCGCCAGCGATCGCACCGGCAATACCCGCCACCGCTACGCCATGGTGGTCTCGTTCAACACCGAGGACGAGCTGCGCCAGGCCATCGAAGCCCACCAGTGCCGGTACCAGGACAGCCAAGCCATCCAGGAGGCCCGTCATGGCTGACAACGCAGATATCGCCACCGAACTGATGGAACGCCGGCTTGCCGGCGCCCTGGCCAGCCGCCAGCGGCCCTCGAGGATCGTCATCCTCGACCCCGAGTGTGAGGACTGCGGATATGAAATCCCCGCCGCCCGCCGACAAGCCGCGCCCTGGGCAACTACCTGCATCGAATGCCAGGGCATCCGCGAGCAGCGCGCCGCCCAGCGGCGCTGAGGCACAAGGAGAACTGCCATGCATCCAACCACCGTGAACCGCATCAGTGCTCTGCTGAACACCAGCGCGACCGACGCCGGCGTCGACCTCAAGCTCATGCTGCAGCGGCAAGGCCCGATCGAAACGCTCGAGGTCTGCGTCGCCGCGCTCGACCGCATTGAGGCCTGCGGCTACGAGAAGATCAGCCACCGGAAGGCCCTGGCTACCACTGCTCGTGCCGCACTCAAGCAACTGGAACGAGGGCCGCAGTCATGAGAGAGCCAGTTTCTCACCTGCGAGCCGAAGGCCAGCAAGGCGTGAGCGCTTGCGGCCGAGAGATCGACGAGTTTCTGCTCGGCGACAGCTCGGAAGACATCGAATGCGGCAAGTGCCGGCGTACCGCCTACTTCAGGCGCGTGCACCTGGAGGAGTTCGGAGAGGAGCCAGACCAATGAATAAGACCTACCAGGAGCTATGCGACGAGGTCCTGCAGCTGCGAGAGCAGCTGCAAGCCACCCAGGAGACCACTCTCGCGGCCCGCGTCGATTACCTCGAGGCGCGGTTGGCAAGTGCTGATGAGCGAGCGCGCCGACTGCGCAACCTCGAGGCCCAGCTTCAGGGCGAGGTCAACGAGTTGGAGGGGCGAGTTCTGGAGCTCGAAATAGATAACGAAGCAATGAAGGGCGCCCTACGCCCTTTCGCCCAGGCCTGGCTGCTCAGACAACCCAGGCTGGACGGCAGCCGAATAGCCAACGAGCGCCGCCTTGAGCGCGCTCTCGAGGGGTTTTGGTCAACTGGGCCGGGCGACGAACGCTTCGTGCTGACTGGCCAGCACCTGAAAGATGCGCATGATGCCCTGGCTACCCTCGCGAGTGAGCAGTGCGATCAGAAGGAAGCGCAAGGTTGCCAGGCCTGCAATTCAACGCCGGGCCAGTTCCATGCCCCCGAGTGTCCCGCAGTCGATGCCTTCACTGCCGGCCGCATCTCAAGCAAGGAAGGGGGTGCTGCATGACAGAACAGCCGAAAGGCGGGCGCCTCGCCCGCCAGGCGGCGATGCTCTGCCAGGACCCCGCGTTCCGGCTCTACCTGGATCGCCGCCGGCGGCACAAGCACGGCTTGAGCGAAAGTCAGCTGCCCGACGGCACCCACAACCAGGACGACGCCCGGGACTGGCTCTGCCAGGCCTGCTGCATCGAGAGCCGCGCCGAGCTGGACCACAATCCCCAGGCCGCCGAGACTTTCGAGGGCATTCGCCAGCGCTATATCAATTGGCGGTACCGCACTCAACCTACCCTTCCAAGTTACTGATTTTATTGCCGCCCACTGCGGGCGGCTCGCTCAAAAAGGGCGATAACGGTATAAATCAGTCAACTTTTCAGGTGCTATCGTGTTGACTCGTGTTTTTCCTTACACTGTGGCCTCTAACGCTGCGAGGGCGATATGGCAGGCTTCGAGGTTCACCGCGGCAAGCTCCGCGTCTATTTCCAGTACCAGGGTGAGAAGTGCCGGGAACCGTTCGGACCTGACACGCCCGAGAACCGCGAGCGGGCCAAGGGCTTCGCCCAGGTGCTCGACTACGAGCTGACCTCGGGCACCTTCGACTACGCCCGACACTTCCCCAGCAGCCGGCGCGTGGCCCGCAACACCTTCGGCCACTACCTCGAGGCCTGGCTCAAGAGCAAGGAGCGGGAGGTCGCCGCCTCGTCGATCCGCAGCTACCGGAACAAGTCCAATAAGCACTTGAAGCCCAAGTGGGCGCACCGGCAGATCCACACCATCGAGCATACCGAGATCCGCGAATGGATCGCCGAAGAGCTCAACTACCTGGCAAGCAAGACCATCAAGGAAGTGGTGGCCATCTTCTCCCAGGTGTTCGAGCTCTACGTTGCCAGCGTGAAGGCAACCTACAACCCGGCTGCCGGCATCATCGTCAAGCTGCCCGATGCCCAGGATCCCGACCCGTTCACTCTGGCCGAGATCGAGAAGATTTCTTCTACCCCAACCCACCGGCCGCAGCCGATGAACCTGATGCGCTACGCGATCTGGGACGGTCCCCGCCTGAGCGAAGCGATCGCGCTGTGCTGGGAGGATGTCGAGGACCTGGAGAACGGCATGGTGCGGTACCGCCATGCCCTGGTCGAAGGTGGCTGGAAGGTGACCAAGACCAAGCGATCGAGCCGCCGGCATCGCCTGCTGAAGCCAGCCCGCGAGGCGCTGCTCGAGCAGCACAAGCTAACTGGTGACCTGCCGCCGATCAGCGTGGAGATCGTCGACCGCGACAATCGTACCAAGCGGAAGCACAAGGTCCGGCCGGTATTCCTCAATGACCAGGGGCGCCCCTTCTCGGGGGACCAGGCGGTCAGGGAGAAGTTCTGGCGCGCACACCTCAAGCTTGCCGGCGTGCGGTACCGAGGCCCGGGCAACGCCCGGCATACCTTCATCAGCCAGATGCTCTCCACCGGCCTGGTCCCCATTCACTGGATCGCAGACCACGTGGGCCACAGCAGCATCCAGATGATCCAGCAGCGCTACGGCAAGTGGATCCACGCCGACGGACCGGACATTCACCAAGCCGTCGAGAAGCTGCTCGACCTGTAGCCAGTCCCCACCCCGGTCCCCATACAGCCATTTCAGGAACCATACATAATGCAAGTTACTGTTTGGGAACAACAAAATAGTGTGGAAAGACGAGGGTTCAAGTCTCCCCATCCGCACCATCTCGGCTCGCCCTCTTCAAGCCGTGTGACACTTCTCGTTTTTACCCTTGCCGTTTTTGTCCTTGCCGCTTTTGCCGTTGCAAGGTACACCGCAACCTGCGTGGCTGCCGTTACGGCGCGCATGACGCTGCCGATTCGCTGCGCCCGCTCCATGCTCAGGCGTCAGCTCATTGCTCAACTTACCGCCCAACCTTCCCGGAGGCGCTGATGGCTTCCCCCGTCTGGCATCCCTATGCCCATCTGCTCACCCAGGCTACCGCACCCAAGGTCGTCGGCGGCGAGGGGCCGCGCTTCTTCCTCGAAGGCGGCGAGACGCTGCTCGACGCCACCTGCTCCTGGTGGTGCATGATCCATGGCTACTCGCATCCGCGCCTGGTGGCCGCCATCAAGGAGCAGGCAGATATCTTGTGCCACGTAATGCTGGGCGGGCTCACCCACGAACCCGCCGACAGGCTGGCCCGCGAGCTGGTGAGGATCACGCCGCCCGGACTCGAGCACGTGTTCTTCTCCGACAGCGGCTCGGTGGGCATGGAAGTGGCGATGAAGATGGCCGTGCAGTATCACCACCTGCGTGGCAAACCCGAAAAGCACCGCATGCTGTCGTTGATGCAGGCCTACCACGGCGATACCAGCGGCTGCATGGCGGTGTGTGACCCCGAGGAGGGCATGCACAGCCTGTTTTCCGGCTACCTGCCCCGCCACCACTTCGCACCCGCGCCACAAGCCCCTTACGACGCCGGACCCGACGAGGTGGCGAGGGACCTGGCCGCCCTGCGCAGCGTACTCGAGCGGCATCACGGAGAGATCGCCGCGCTGCTGATGGAGCCGCTGCTGCAAGCCGCCGGTGGCCTCAACATGACCTCGCCGCTCTACCTGACCGGCGCACGGCAGCTGTGCGACGAGTTCGACGTGCTGCTGGTGTTCGACGAGGTGGCCACCGGCTTCGGCCGCACCGGCAAGCTGTTTGCCGCCGACCATGCCGGGGTGACGCCGGACATCATGGTGCTCTCCAAGGGCCTGACCGGCGGCTATCTGGGCCATGCGGCCACCCTGGCCACCGACCGGGTGCATGACGCCTTCATCGGCGAGTCGCCGCTGCACGCCTTCATGCACGGCCCCACCTTCATGGGCAACCCGCTGGCCTGCCGCGTCGCCCTGGAGAGCCTCGCCGTGTTCGAGGAAGAGCGCTACCTGGACAAGATCGCCGGCCTCAATCGCGTGCTTCGCGAGGAGCTGCTGGAGGATGAAGCACTGCGCCGGCATCCCGACGTCGACGACGTGCGCGTGCTCGGCGCCACCGCCGTCATCGAGGTGAAGGATGGCAGCCGACTGCAGGGCGTTGCGGCATTCGCCCGCCGCCAAGGGGTCTGGCTGCGCCCGTTCGGACGCTGGCTCTACACCATGCCCGCCTATGTCACGCCCGAGGTGGACATGCGTCAGATCACGGGCACGATGAAGGGCTGGTTTCTGAAGTGACGGCGTCTCCGGGCTGAAAGGCGTTCCTGAGCTGAGAGACGCTGCCCCGAAAACGACGGCGCCGCCCGAAGGCGGCGCCGTTGCCATGAGCGGTCGCGGCAGATTGAGAATCAGGCCATGGCCGGCTGCGCATAGGAGATGGGCGCCAGCTCGCGCTCCTTCTCGAAGGTGACGATCTCGTAGGCATCGGGCTGGGCCAGCAGGGCGCGACACAGCTGGTTGTTCAGCGCGTGGCCCGACTTCACGCCACGGAACTCGCCGATCAGGCTATAGCCCAGCAGGTAGAGATCGCCGATGGCGTCGAGCACCTTGTGCTTGACGAACTCGTCCTCATAGCGCAGCCCACCCTCGTTCACGATGCGGTAGTCGTCGACCACGATGGCGTTGTCGAGGCTGCCGCCCAGGGCGAGATTGTTCGAGCGCAGATATTCGAGATCGCGCATGAAGCCGAAGGTCCTGGCCCGGGAGACTTCCTTGACGAAGGAGGTCGTGGAGAAGTCCACCACCGCGGTCTGCTTCTGGTCCTCGAAGACCGGGTGATCGAACTCGATGGCGAAGGAGACCTTGAAGCCCTGGTGCGGCAGGAAGCGCGCTTCCTTGCCGTTCTCCTGGACCACCACCTCCCGCTTGATGCGGATGAATTTCTTCGGCGCTTCCTGCTCGGCGATACCGGCCGACTGGATCAGGAACACGAAGGGACCGGCACTGCCGTCCATGATCGGCACTTCAGGAGCGCTGATATCGACATAGGCGTTGTCGATGCCCAGGCCGGCAAGCGCCGACATGAGATGCTCCACGGTAGCGACCTTGACCTCGTCGCGCGAGAGCGCAGTGCACAGGGTGGTGTCGGTAACCAGAGTGGCGCTGGCCGGCACCTGGACTTCGGGATCCAGGTCCGTACGCACGAACACGATACCCGTGTTTACCGGTGCAGGGCGCAAGGTCAGGTAGACCTTCTTGCCTGAATGGAGGCCGACGCCGGTGGCGCGGATAGTGTTCTGCAGGGTGCGTTGTCTGATCATGGGCAGTAGCCAGGCCGTTGTTAGGTTATCAAACACCGTTCACTATAACACCGAACGATTGTTTCAACAAAAAAACATCTCCTGGCCCTGCCTAAGCCTGCAATAGCTTTTCTCAATCGGCCTGTCGACGCAGGAAGGCCGGAATGTCCAGGTAATCGTCCAGCTCCTGAGGGGAGCGCCTCCGCTCCGGCTGCGGCTTGGCGGCCTCCTGGGGCTCGGCCTTGGCCACGGCGCTCTGCTGACGCATGGCCGGCTGCGCACGCTGACGATACTCGCTGCCTTCGTTGCGCTTGGCAGCCTGTGCCGCTGCCGCCTTGACCTGACGGCCTTCCAGCCCGGCAGCCACCACGGTGACCCGCAGCTCGTCGGTCATGTCCATGTCGATGGAAGTGCCCACGACGATGGTGGCGTCCTGAGAAGCGAACTCCTGCACCGTGGCACCGACATCGTTGAACTCACCGATCGACAGATCGGGGCCGGCGGTGATGTTGACCAGGATACCGCGTGCACCGTGGAGATCGATGTCCTCCAGAAGCGGGCTGCGGATGGCCTTCTCGGCCGCCTCACGGGCACGGTTCTCGCCGGTGGCGCCACCGGTACCCATCATCGCCATGCCCATTTCCGACATCACGGTACGCACGTCTGCGAAGTCGACGTTGATGATGCCGGGGCTGGTGATCAGCTCGGCAATGCCCTGAACGGCACCCAGCAGCACGTCGTTGGCAGCGCTGAAAGCGGTCAGCAGGCTGGCGTTCTTGCCCAGCACGGAGAGCAGCTTCTCGTTGGGAATGGTGATCAGCGAGTCGACGTGCTCCGACAGCTCCTTCATGCCCTCTTCGGCCACGCGCATGCGCTTCGGCCCCTCGAAGGGGAACGGGCGGGTGACCACGGCCACGGTGAGGATACCCAGTTCCTTGGCCACCTGAGCCACCACAGGCGCGCCGCCAGTACCGGTACCACCACCCATGCCGGCGGTGATGAAGACCATATCGGCGCCGCTGATGAGTTCGGCGATACGCTCGCGATCCTCCATCGCTGCTTGACGGCCGACGTCCGGATTGGCACCGGCACCCAGCCCCTTGGTGATCTCGTTGCCGAGCTGGAGCACGGTCTTGGCGGCCACCCGCTTGAGCGCCTGAGCGTCAGTATTGGCGCAGATGAACTCGACGCCTTCGATGTTGCTCTCGACCATGTGATTGACGGCGTTACCGCCGCCACCGCCAACGCCCACGACCTTGATGACCGCACTGCTCGAGGGTGCGCTATCTACCAGTTCGAACATAAGCCCCGTCTCCTGGACCGCGCCGCGGCCCTGTCAGAAATTTCCTTTCAACCAGCCCTTGAGTTTTGCCAGCGCCGGAATCCCTTCCCATCCTCCACGCTGAGAGACGTCATCACGCCTGGGTGGCGCAGCCACCACCCTGCCCTCGCGGCCATGCCCGTGCCTGGCCTCCTGAAGGGCGTAATGTAGCAAACCAACACCGGTGGAATAAATCGGATTGCGCACGACATCAGCGAGACCGCGCACATTGTGCGGGCAGGCGATGCGAACCGGCATGTGGAATATCTCCTCGGCCAGCTCGACGACCCCCTCCATGCGCGACGTGCCACCGGTGAGTACCACGCCAGCCGCCACCAGGTCTTCGTAGCCGCTGCGCCGCAGTTCATCGCGAATCAGCGTGAACAGCTCTTCGTAGCGAGGCTCCACGACTTCGGCCAGGGCCTGGCGCGACAGATCGCGGGAAGGACGATCGCCCACGCTCGGCACCTTGATCATTTCGTCGCTGGCAGCCAGTTGGGTGAGTGCGCAGGCGTACTTGACCTTGATCTCTTCGGCATATTGGGTCGGCGTACGCAGTGCCATGGCAATGTCGTTGGTCACCTGGTCGCCGGCAATGGGGATCACCGCCGTGTGGCGAATGGCGCCTTCGGTGAAAACGGCAATATCGGTGGTACCACCGCCGATATCGACCATGCAAACGCCGAGCTCACGCTCGTCCTCGGTCAGTACCGCCATGCTCGAAGCAAGCTGCTCGAGGATGATGGCATCGACTTCGAGGCCGCAGCGCCGCACGCATTTATCGATGTTCTGCACCGCATTGAGCGCCGCCGTGACGAGATGAACGCGCGCTTCGAGGCGTACACCGGACATGCCCAGCGGCTCACGAATGCCACCCTGGGTGTCGATGGAGAACTCCTGCGGCAGCACGTGCAGCACACGCTGTCCCTCGGAGATGGCCCGTGCTCGCGCTGAATCGATGACGCGCTCGATATCGGCGGGCATCACTTCGCGCTCTTTAATCGCCACCACACCATCGGAATTCATCGAGCTGATATGACTGCCCGCCACCCCCACATACACCGAATGGATGTCGCACCCGGCCATCAACTCGGCCTCTTCCACGGCGCGCTGGATCGACTGAACCGTCGACTCGATGTTGATCACCACACCTTTTTTCATGCCGCGCGAAGGGTGCGACCCGATGCCAGCGATCTCGATGCCGCCGTCATCGGTAGGCTGTCCGACGATGGCCACTACCTTGGATGTTCCGATATCCAGCCCGACTACCATGTTGGATGAATTGGAAGTGACTGCCATGTGCCGGAGTGTCTCCTGAAACTTGACTCGCTGGGTATCCCATTATTCTGATAAATGGTCATTGCGCCCATTATAGAAACAACTGGCGTTAAACCACCAGTCCATTGCAAAAAACATGCTTCACGATACGGGTTATTGACGACAAAGAAAACACCGCAACGCTGCAAGACGAGCCCGAAAGGTGAATAAAGGTCTCAGCCGGCCCCGTCGTCGTCGTCCTGCAGGTCGGTTTCGCCATGCCAGGCCACGGCAACTCCATTGGGATAACGCAAATCGATATAACGAATATGCGCTGCATGAGGTCCCAACTGCCGCTCCCATGCTGCAGCCAACCTGGCCAGACGTGCGTCTCGATCGCTACGTCCCAGCATGACCCAGACCCCGTCGTCGAGCTGCAGCCGCCAGGCGCCGCGCGGCTCCAGCCGCAGTTGCGAGATGGTGATTCCCATGCGGTCAAAGCGCGAACTCAAGCGATTGTGATAGGCCAGCACCTCGGCACCGCTGCCCACCGGACCGGCAAGATCGGGCAAGCCTTCAGGCGGCTCTATCGGCTCGAAGGCGAAGGGTTCGCCATCGGGATTGAGCAGATAATCATCGTTCCAGCGCGCCACCGGCACCTGCTCGACCAGCTCGAACGCCAGCGTATAAGGCCACTCACGCGACAGCCGAACTTCAGCCAGCCAATCAATATTGCGCGCCGCGCGGCGCAATGCCGGCAAGTCGGCCGAGAGCCAGGTCTGGCCCTGCAGCAGCGGCGCCAGCTGCGAGCGCAGATAATCGGCGCTGACGTGCTGCAATTCGCCGCGGATCGCCACCCGCTCGATGGGGCGATCGAGCCAGGTCCACAGGGCGCGACCGCCTGCTCCCAGCAGGATCAGCAGCAGCAATACCCCCAGCGTCGAGCCACGACTGCTCATGCCTGACGCGGCTCCAGCGTGGTACGCAGAATACGCAGCACCAGTTCATCGAAGCCCATTCCGGCATGGGCGGCCGCCTGGGGCACCAGACTGTGGTCGGTCATGCCCGGCGAGGTGTTGACCTCGATGAGCCAGAATCGCCCTTGGGCGTCGCGCATCACGTCGACGCGTCCCCAGCCCTCGCCGCCAACCGCCTCGAAGGCCTGACGGCACAGCACTCCCAGCACCGCCTCCTGCTCGGCATCGAGACCGCAGGGAAGGTGGTAGCGGGTGTCATTCGAGTTGTACTTGGCTTCGTAGTCGTAGAAGCCGCTCGGCACCTCGACGCGAATGGCCGGCAACACGCGGTCGCCCAGGAGCGATACCGTATATTCTTCACCGCTGATAAAGCGCTCGGCCATGACCCGGGCGTCGTAGCGAGCCGCTTCAAGGTAAGCCGCCTCGAGAGTCTCCCGGCTGTCGACGATGGTGATGCCGAGGGTCGAACCCTCGTGCACCGGCTTGACGATCAGCGGCAGCCCCAGGGTGGCGACGATCTCGTCCCAGTTGCTGTCGGCCGCCAACATCAACGACTCCGGCGTGGGCAGCCCCAGGGCCTGCCACACGAGCTTGGTGCGCTGCTTGTCCATGCCCAGCGCCGAAGCCAGCACGCCGCTGCCGGTGTAAGGGATGCCCAGCAGCTCGAGCGCGCCCTGCAGCGTTCCGTCCTCGCCGCCACGCCCATGCAGGGCGATGAACACGCGGTCGGGGGCCAGTGCTTCGAGGCCGACCAGGCCGCCATCGGCGGGGTCGTAGCCGATGACGTCGACACCGCTGCGCTCGAGCGCCGCCAACACCGCCGTTCCGCTCCTCAGCGATACCTCGCGTTCAGCGGAATTCCCGCCGAACAGCACTACTACCCGGCCGAGCCCTTGCGTCTGCATCATAGCGTCACCTCGTCGAGATTCAGTCGGCTCTCGGCCAACCCAAGGGCGATGCCGCCCACGTCACCCGCTCCCTGAGTGATCAGAATGTCGTCATCTCTCAGCACCCTGGCCAGCAGGTCCGGCAGCTCGGACTTATGCTGCACGAAGATCGGATCGAGCGGACCGCGCTGGCGAATGGAGCCTGCCAGCGTCTTGCCATCGGCGCCGGGAATGGGCGCCTCGCCGGCGCTGTAGACATCTAGCAGCAGCAGCACGTCGACCCCCGCCAGCACCCTGACGAAATCCTCATAGAGGTCGCGGGTACGGGTGTAACGATGAGGCTGATAGACCATCACCAGCCGACGCTGGGGCCAGCCGGCCCGCACCGCCTTGATCACCATCTCCACTTCACGGGGATGGTGGCCGTAGTCGTCCACCAGCATGACCTCGCCAGTGCCGGACGGGGGCGGAAAGTGACCGTGCACCTGGAAGCGCCTGCCCACGCCGGCAAAACCGGCCAGGCCGCGCAGGATGGCAGCATCGTCGACGCCGGCATCGGTGGCCACGGCGATAGCCGCCAGCGCGTTCAATGCATTGTGCCGCCCCGGCATGCCCAGGCGCACCTCGAGGGGCGCCAGCCCATCGGGGCGTAGCGCGGTGAAGCGGATCTCGCCGCCCTGCTGCACGAAATCGGTAATACGGTAGTCGGCGTCCTCGCTGAAGCCATAGGTGACGAACTGGCGATGAACGCGGTCGAGCAGGCTACGCACGTGCTCGTCGTCGATGCACAGGATGGCCAGCCCGTAGAACGGCAGGTTGTGCAGAAACTCGATGAAGGTGCCCTTGAGCCGCTCGAAGTCGCCGCCGTAGGTGCTCATGTGGTCGGCGTCGATATTGGTGACGATGGAGACCATCGGCTGCAGGTGCAGGAACGAGGCATCGGATTCGTCGGCCTCGGCCACCAGGTAATCGCCTTCGCCCAAGCGCGCGTTGGTACCGGCGCTGGTCAGCTTGCCACCGATGACGAAGGTCGGATCGAGGCCGCCTTCGGCGAGCAGCGTGGCGGTCAGGCTGGTGGTCGTGGTCTTGCCGTGGGTACCGGCCACGGCGATACCGTGGCGGAAGCGCATCAGCTCGGCGAGCATCTCGGCCCGGCGCACCACCGGCACGCGGTGCTCCTGGGCCCAGCGAATCTCGGGATTCGATGCGTCCACGGCGGTGGAGACGACGACCACGTCGGCGCCCGCCACGTTGCCCTCGGCATGGCCGATGGCCACGCGAATGCCGCGCTCACGCAGCCGGGCCACCACCGTCGAGGCCTTCAGGTCGCTGCCGCTGACCTGATAGCCCTGGTTGGCGAGCACTTCGGCGATGCCGCACATGCCGGCGCCGCCGATTCCCACGAAATGGATGTGCCGAATACGGCGCATGCCCAGGCCCCGCCCGTGGCGGGGCAGCGTTGCCTGACCGGGAACCGGCCTCAAAGTGCTATCGCTCAAGCGCTGTCTCCATGCAACCGGCCACCAGGCGCTCGACGGCATCGAGGTGCGCGCAGCGGCGCGCTTGCCGGGCCATGGTGGCGAGAGTGTCGGGGTCGAGCAGCGTCGTTAGGCTCTTGGCCAGCGCCGCCGTCGTCATCTCATGCTGCGGCATCAACTGCGCCGCACCCGCCGCCACCAGGGCGCGGGCATTGGCCGTCTGGTGATCGTCTACCGCGTGGGGCAGCGGTACGAACAGGGCCGGCTTGGCCGCGGCAGCCACTTCGGATACGGTCAGCGCCCCGGCCCGACAGACGACCAGATCGGCCCAGTCGTAGGCCGCCGCCATGTCGTCGATGAAAGCGCTCACCTCCGCCTCGACGCCCTGCGCCAGATAGACGTCACGGGTCGCCGTATCCTTGTCGCGGCCGGCCTGGTGCCGTACTTCGGGACGGCTCGCTTCAGGCAGTGTGGCAAGCGCCTCGGGCAGGCGTTGGTTGAGGGGCAGTGCCCCCAGCGAGCCGCCGACGATCAACAGTCGCAGGCGCCGGCCGCGCATGGTCTGCGCCTCGCGGGGCGACTCGCCCAGAGCGGCAATCTCCTCGCGTACCGGATTGCCGACCACCTCTCCCCGCGAGCCGAAGGCCTGGGGAAAGGCGGCATAGACGCGGCGGGCCAGCCGCGCCAGAGCGCGGTTGGTCAACCCGGCCACGGCGTTCTGTTCGTGGATCACCAGCGGTCGGCGCAGCAGCCAGGCCGCCAGCCCACCGGGCCCGCTGGCGAAACCGCCAAGGCCCACCACCAGCGCCGGCTCGAGCCGGCGAATGATGCGTACCGCCTGCCATACGCTGCGAACCAGATTGAAAGGCGCCTTGAGCCAGCCGCCCAGGCCGTTGCCGCGCAGGCCGGCCACCGCAATGCGATGCAGCGGCAGTTCGGCCGCCGGCACCAGCCGGTTCTCGATTCCTCGCGGGCTGCCCAGCCAGTGCACCTCCAGCCCCTGGGCCTGCAGCCCGCGAGCCAGCGATAGCGCCGGAATGACATGGCCACCGGTGCCGCCCGCCATGATCAGTACCCTTCGCTGCCCGACTTGCGTCACTTCATGACTCCCTGTCCATGGATCCTGGGTTCACGACGCCCGACGGCTTCCCGTGGTGCGGTCGGGCTGGCCCGCCGCAACGCCTGACGAGTATCGATGTCGACCCGCAGCAGCAGCGCCATCATGGCGGCGCTGACCAGCAGGCTGGAGCCGCCGTAACTGAGCAGCGGCAGGGTCAAGCCCTTGGTCGGCAGCATGCCGGTGCTCACGGCGATGTTGATGAAAGCCTGGGCGCCGATCACCAGGGCGATGCCATAGCTGACATAGGCGGCAAAGGCCATCCCGGCCAACTCGGCACGCCGCCCTACCGCCAGCGCCCGCCAGATCAGCAAGGCGAACAGCCCGACCACGGCAATGGCACCGAACAGCCCCAGCTCTTCGGCGATCACGGCAAAGACGAAGTCGGTGTGGGCTTCGGGCAGGTAGAACAGCTTCTGCACGCTGTTGCCGAGGCCCATGCCCAGCCAGTGGCCGCGACCGAAGGCGATCAGCGCCTGGGTGAGCTGATAACCGCTGGCGAACTGATCGGCCCAGGGGTCGGAGAAACTGGTCAGTCGCGCCAGGCGGTATGGCTCCGCAATGGCCACGTAGAAACCGAGCACGCCGACGCCGATCAGGATGAAAACGAAGCGGCCCCAGGGCGCGCCGGCCAGCAGCAGCATGCCCAACACGCAGCCGGTCATCACCACCACCGCACCGTAATCGGGCTCGAGAATCAGCAGGACGGCAATCACCCCCATCACCAGCAGCGGGCGCAGAAAGGCGCCCCAGCTACGACGGACCTCCGGCAGGAAACGCTCGAGGTAACCGGCCAGGTAGACGATCAGGCACAGCTTGGCTACCTCGGACACCTGCAAATTGAAAGGAAGCAGGGGTATCGACAGCCAGCGCCGGCTGCCGTTGACCTCACGCCCGATCAGCAGCACCAGGAACAGCAAGGCAATGCTGATCAGCAACAGCAGTGGCCCGTTGGCGCGCCACCAGGCCAGCGGGGAGCGCAGCGTCACGACGCCAACCCCGAGCGCCATGAGCACGAACAGCGCATGGCGCTGGCTGAAGTACCAGGGGTTTCCGGTGAGGCTGGCCGCCACTTCGGTCGACGCCGAGGTGACCATGACCCAACCGGTCAGGATCAAGGTCAGGGCGGCAAACAGCAGCCAGCCGTCGAACGGTTGATCGCGGGTCGATAGCCGCTGGCGCAGGCGCCGCAGCCGCGCGAACCGCACCTTGCTCGCCTGCTTCGTCTTAGTCGACATGTCCCGCCTCCTTCACGAACCGCTCGACGCCTCGGCGAAACGCCTCTCCGCGTGCCGGGTAACCGGAAAACTGATCGAGGCTGGCACAGGCTGGCGAGAGCAATACGCAGTCGCCCGGCGCGGCAATGTCCCGCGCTCTGACCATCGCCGCCGATAGATCGTCGACCCGGGTCACTGTCACGCGGCCCTGCAGCGCCGCAGCGATCCGCTCGGCATCGGCACCAAACAGAATCGCCTCACGTGCGTAGCGGGCCAGCGGCTCGGCCAGCGGCGAAAAATCCGCCCCCTTGCCCTGCCCCCCGGCCAGCAGCACGAGGCGTCCGGGCAGGGTGGGCCCCAGCCCGGCGATGGCCGCCAGGGTGGCGCCGACGTTGGTTCCCTTGGAGTCGTTGATCCAGCGCACGCCGTCCACTTCGGCCACCAGCTCGCTGCGATGAGGCAGGCCCTTGAACTGGCGCAGCACGCGACTCATGGCCTCCAGCGAAAAGCCGAGATGCGACCCCATGGCCAGCGCCGCCAGGGCATTGGCCTGGTTGTGACGCCCCGCCACTCCCAGCTCGTCGGCCGCCATCAGCGCAGTGCCACCATGCATCAGCCAGTCGCGACCGTCCAATTGGGCGATACCCCACTCGTCCGCCTGCGGCGGCTGAGTGGTAAAGCGCTCCATGGGGAGCGGGTCGAGGGGCCAGGTCATCGGGTCTTCGGCATTGACCACGGCATGACGAGCGCCGCGGAAGATGCCCAGCTTGGCTGCGCGATACCCCACCATGTCGTCGTGGCGATCCAGATGATCTTCGGAGAGATTGAGAAAAGCGGCCGTCTCGGCGCCCAGCCGAGGGGTCGTCTCGAGCTGAAAGCTCGACAGTTCCAGCACGTAGAGCTCCGCCTCGGGGGCTTCGGCCAGCAGATCCAGCGCCGGCGTGCCCAGGTTGCCGCCTACCGCCACCCGCCGACCGGCGGCCTGAGCCATCTCGCCCAGCAGCGTGGTCACGGTGGACTTGGCGTTGGAGCCGGTAATGGCGGCGATGGGGGCACTTGCGGCGCGTACGAACAGGGCGATCTCGCCCACCACCAGCGGCTCTCCCGAATCGCGCCGACGCCCCACCCACTCGGCCAGGCCCGGCGTACGCAGGTCGACGCCGGGGCTCACCACGATCTCCGCCGCTTCACTCATGTCGAGCGCCGTGAGCACTCCGCAGTGAAGCTCCACCTGGGGGTGGGCGCGACGAAAATCGTCGAGCCCCGGCGGCACTTCACGGGTATCGGCGACCATGAAAGGCACGCCCGCTCTGGCCAGGTGCCGGCAGATGGCCCGGCCGGAGATACCCAGCCCGACCACCAGCGTCACTCCCTTCGGCACCTTGCGCATTCCACTCTCCTCGCCCGACAGGATGGGCGCACTCGAATCAGCGAATCTTGAGCGTCGCCAGACCGACCAGAACCAGCACCACGGTGATGATCCAGAAGCGCACGATGACCCGCGGCTCCGGCCAGCCCTTGAGCTCATAATGGTGGTGCAACGGCGCCATGCGGAAGATGCGACGCCCGGTCAGCTTGTAGGAGCCCACCTGGAGGATCACCGAGATGGTCTCGAGCACGAAGATGCCGCCCATGATGAACAGCACGATCTCCTGGCGCACGATGACCGCCACCACGCCGAGAGCCGCACCCAGTGCCAGCGCCCCGACATCGCCCATGAACACCTGGGCCGGATAGGTGTTGAACCACAGAAAGCCCAGCCCGGCGCCGGCAATGGTGGCGCAGAAGACAGCCAGCTCGCCGGCACCGGCAATGCTCGGGATCTGCAGATAGTTGGCGAATACCGCGTTGCCGCTGGCGTAGGCGAAGATCGCCAGGCCCATGGCCACCATGACAGTGGGCATGATGGCCAGGCCATCCAGGCCGTCGGTGAGGTTGACGGCGTTGGAGCTGCCCACGATCACCAGATAGGTGAGCACGATGTAGAAAACGCCCAGCGGGATGACGATGTCCTTGAACAGCGGCACGATGAGGCTGGTTTCCACCGCACTGGTGGCGGTCAGATAGAGCACCAGTGCCGTTGCCAGGCCGATCACCGACTGCCAGAAATACTTCCAGCGCGCCGGCAGCCCGCGGGGGTTCTTCTCCACCACCTTGCGATAGTCGTCGACCCAGCCGATTGCACCGAAGCCCAACGTCACCACCAGCACGATCCACACGAAGCGGTTGGTGAGATCGGCCCACAGCAGGGTGCTGACGGCGATCGCCATCAGGATCATGGCCCCGCCCATGGTCGGCGTGCCCGCCTTGGACAGATGCGACTGAGGGCCGTCGTCGCGCACTGCCTGACCGATCTGGCGCTCTACCAATCGCCGAATCATCCACGGCCCCAGCCACAGGCAGAGCAGAAGAGCCGTCATGGTGCCCAGGATCATGCGCAGGGTCAGATAATTGAAAACATTGAAGGCGCTCTGGTACTGCGCCAGAAAATCAGCCAGAAAAAGCAGCATGTGTTGCGTTCACCTTGATGCGTCAGCTCGTAGCGCCGCCACGACCCGTTCCATGCCAGCGCTGCGCGATCCCTTGATCAGAACGCTGGCACCGGTGGGCAGATGGTCCAGGACATGACGCGTCAGCGCCTCGTGGTCGTTGAAATGAATTCCGCCGTCGCCGAAAGCCTGACTCGCGGCCCGTGCCGGCTCGCCGCAGGTCATCAGCACGTCGATCCCCAGTTTGCGTGCGTAGTGGCCGACCTCTGCATGCAGCCGGTCCGAATCCCTCCCCAGTTCTCCCATGGCGCCAAGCAGGCACCACCTGGGGCCGGGCAGCTCGGTCAGCAGCGCCAGCGCCGCCTTGACCGCTCCCGGGTTGGCGTTATAGCTGTCGTCCAACAGATGGCTCTGCCGTATACCGCCCAGCGGGCTCAGGCGCCCCGGCATCGGTATGCAAGCCGCTAGCCCTGCCAGCACCTGCTCGCTGTCGACACCCAGCGCCAGCGCACCCGCCGCTGCCGCCAGCGCATTGGCGACGCTGTGCCGTCCCAACAGGGCAAGCTGCACCCGGCCCAGCCTGCGTCCGTCCATGACAAGCGTGAAAGCATAGCGCCCCAGAGCGTCGCAGGCCAGCTCGTCGGCCCGCACTCGGCTGTCTTCGGCGAATCCGAAATCCAGCACTTCACGCGGTGCGGCAAGTTGTGCCCAGAAAGGGTAATAGACATCGTCGCGGTTGAGCACCGCCACGCCATCGGCGCCGAGCCCGGCCAATATCTCGCCCTTGGCCTGGGCGATCTGGCCCATGCCGCCGAACTCGCCGACATGCGCTCCGGTGACGTTGGTGATGATGGCCACCTGTGGCTCGGCGAGACTGGTGGTCCAGGCGATCTCGCCAAGGTGGTTGGCGCCCAGCTCTACCACCGCCAGACGATGCGCGTCGGTCAACCCCAGCAGAGTCAATGGTGCGCCGATATCGTTGTTGAGATTGCCTCGTGTGGCCAGGGTCATGCCGCCCAGACCAAGCAGTTGGGCCAGCAGCTCCTTGACGCTGGTCTTGCCGCTGTTTCCCGTTACCGCCACCAGCGGGCCGCCCCAGGCCCGACGCCGGGCACGCCCGAGCAGACCGAGCGCCAGGCGCGTATCGGGCACTACCAGTTGAGGCAGCGGGTCCTCGACGGGCCGCTCGACCAGAGCTGCCGCGGCACCGGCTTCGCGGGCCTGGGCAATGAAGTCGTGGGCATCGAAGCGCTCGCCGCGCAGTGCCACGAACAGGCTACCCGGCGACAGGCTGCGCGTATCGCTGACGATATCGCCCAGTGCAACGTCGCCTTGGGGCGCATTCACGCCCAGTGCGGCGGCCACCTCGGCAAGCGTGTGCAGACCTGAGCCGCTCATTGTTCCGCCTCGCGCCTGGCCAATGCCGACTCGGTCTCGGCGACATCGCTGAAGGGATGACGCACGCCGGCGATCTCCTGATAGGTTTCGTGGCCCTTGCCGGCGATCAGTACCACATCGCTGGCGTCGGCCTGTGCGATGGTGCGGGCAATGGCTTCGCTACGCCCCGCCACGACCTCGCTACGCTGGCTGGCCTCGGCCGACACGCCGGCAAAAATCTGCTGACGTATCTCGGCGGGGTCTTCACTGCGGGGGTTGTCGTCGGTGATCACCAGCCGGTCGGCATGACGCTCCGCCGCCGCCCCCATCAGCGGGCGCTTGCCGCTGTCGCGATCGCCGCCGCAGCCGAACAGACACCACAACTTACCGTTGCCGGGCAGATGCTGGCGCAGCGCGCCCAGCGCATTCTCCAGCGCTCCGGGAGTATGGGCGTAGTCGACGATCACGGTCGGCATGCCATCGCTGCCAAAGCGCTGCATGCGTCCGGGTACGGGCGTCAGCCCGGATGCCGCGGCGAACAGCGCTTCCAGGCTTTCCCCGAGACCGTAGAGCGTGGCAATGGCAAGCAGCACGTTGTCGAGATTGAACCGCCCCATCAGCGGCAGCTCAAGGCTATGCTCCCCCTCCGGCGTCGCTACCAGCGCCAGCTGGCCGGACGTGCTTGGCTTCCAGTCGACGACGCGCAGCGTCGCCGCCGGATCGTCGCCGACGGCCAGCACGCGCACCCCGCCCTTGAGACCCGCCAGCATCAGACCGGAAAGGGAGTCGTCGGCATTGACCACCGCCAACTCCAGCTCGGAGCGACGAAACAGGCGTGCCTTGGCCGCCGCATAGGCGGCCATGCTGCCGTGATAATCCAGGTGATCACGAGTGAGATTGGTGAACACCGCGGCCATGACCCGACAGCCCTCGAGGCGGTCCTGCTCAAGCGCATGGGAAGACACCTCCATGGCCACCCGCCCGATACCGCCTGCGGCCATCTCACCGAGAGCCGCCTGCAGCATCAGCGGCCCCGGCGTCGTCAGCCCGGTATCCGTGAGCTGCCCGGGACGCCCGACGCCCAACGTGCCGATGAGCCCGGCCGCCCGACCAAGGGCCGCACTCAGTTCGGCCAGATAGTGAGTCACGGAGCTCTTGCCATTGGTCCCGGTAACACCGATCAGCTCCAGCGTCTCCGGCACTTCGTACAGCCACTGCCCCAGCTCGCCCAGGCGCTGGCGCAGAAACGGCAGTCCCAGCACCGGCTGCCCTTCGGCCGAGTCAGGGAGCGATTCGCCCGGTTCGAGATGGTAGAGCACCTGCACGGCGCCCGCCTGCAGCGCCTGGCCCAGATACCTACGGCCGTCTCCGCTCACACCGGGCACGGCCACGAAGACATCGCCCGGTTCGACCAGACGGCTGTCGAGCACCAGACGCAACGCAGCATCGCCGGTCGACTCCGGCATCGTCAGATTGGGCCAGCAGCGGCGCAGAGCCAACTGTAGACGGGAAGCACTCACCTGCATCGACGCACCTCTGTCGTAGGAAAGGCAGCTGTCATTGTGTTCGTTGATCCGGCGGCACGTCGAGCAGGCGCAGAGCGCTGCCCGTGACACGCGAGAAGACCGGCGCCGCCACGGCACCGCCGAAGAAATCTCCAGCCCGGGGATGGTCGATCATGACGACAGTGACGATGCGCGGATCGGACACCGGGGCAACGCCGGCAAACAGGCTGCGATAGGCGTTCTCTTCATAGCCTGTCACCGAGGTCTTGCGTACCGTACCGGTCTTGCCCGCCACGCGATAGCCCGGCACCGCCGCCCGCCGCCCGCCGGTGGTCGGCTGCACGGACTGCTCCATGATGCGCAGCAGCTCGTGGGCCACCTGAGGATCGATGGCCGGCTCTCCCATCGGTGCCTCGTTCAGCTTGAGCAGCGAAGGCGGCATGCGCACCCCGCCGTTGGCCAGGGCGGTATAGGCGCTGGCCAGCTGCAGGGCGGAGACCGATAGGCCATAACCGTACGAGAGCGCTGCCCACTGGCTGCGTGACCAGCGAACAGGCGCCGGCATATGACCTACGGCCTCGCCGGGAAAGCCGGTATCGGTGCTCTGGCCAAAGCCCAGCCGACGGTAGAGGTCGGGCACCAGCGGATCGTCCAGTTGCAGCACCAGCTTCGACATGCCGATGTTCGACGACTTTTCGAGAATGCCCGCCAGATCCAATCTGCCGTAGTTGCGTATGTCGCGAATGGTAAAGCGGTCGATGCGCATCCACCCCGGCGAGGTATCGACCACGATGTCGCTGTCGAAGCGTCCGCTTTCCATGATGGCCGCCATGGCCAGAGGCTTCACTACCGAGCCGGGTTCGAAGACGTCGACAATGGCCTGGTTGCGCAATCCGCGCGGGTCCAGCCCGGCACGGTTGTTGGGGTTGTAGGAGGGCTGATTGGCCATGGCCAGCACTTCGCCGGTGCGGGCATCCATCATCACGACCACACCGCCATCGGCATCGTGCTCGGCCACGGCTGCCTTGAGCTCGCGATAGGCCATGTACTGCAGCCGTTGATCGATGGCAAGGGTCAGCTCACCTCCCGGCTGGGCCTCGCGCAGAACGGCCAGATCCCGCACCAGGCGGCCACGGCGGTCCTTGATCACCCTGCGCTGCCCGGGTGTGCCGGCCAGGTAGGGCTGGTAGGCAAGCTCCACCCCCTCCTGGCCCATATCGTCCACGTTGGTCACACCCAGCAACTGGGCAATCACTTCGCCGGCGGGATAATAGCGCTTGTATTCATGCTGGGCATAGACGCCGGGAACGCGCAGATCCAGGACCCGCTGTGCGGCAACCGGGGTGAGCTGGCGACGCAGGTACATGAACTCCCGCGCCGCGAAACGCTCCAGCCTGGCATCCAGATCGTCGGGTGGCATGCCCAGCGCCTGGGAGAGCATCAGCCGCTGGATACGGTCCTCGGGGACCTCCTGGGGATTGGCCCACAGCGTCACCACCGGAGTGGAGATGGCCAGCGGCTCGCCGTTGCGATCGGTAATCATGCCGCGGTGTGCGGTGAGCGACTCGGTGCGCAGAATCCGCGCATCGCCCTGCCCCTGCAGGAACGGTCGGTCGAAGACGTGCAGGGTCACGATACGTCCGGCCAGCAGCAACAGGCCGATGAACACCACTCCCAGCACGACGCCGTACCGCAGCCCACCCATGGGCGCCATGGGCGGGCGCCGACGCGGTGTCACTCCATTGCGCACATCCGTACTCATGGCCGGATGACCTCGACTTCGTTGACGTGGGGAAGCCGCATCTCGAGCCGCTCGACAGCCAGACGCTCGATGCGCGCCGGCGACGACCAGGCACTCTCCTCCAACAGCAGTTGTCCCCACTCCGTCTGCAACTGGTCGCGCTCGCGCTCGAGCTGCTGCAGACGCGCGTACTGGGCGCGTGTCTGATGGCTGGTATTGACCACCGCCATGGCGGTGATCAGGCACGCCAGGACCAGGCCGATGACCAGCAGCAGCCGCCAACTGGGGCGCCTGTTCGCTGGCCAGGCGGCTCGCAGCATGCGTGGTGACAGGCGTCCTTGCATCATGCCGCTCCTCAGGCCAGCTTGCGTGCAGCGCGCATCACAGCGCTGCGCGCGCGCGGATTGGCGTCGACTTCAGCCGCCGACGGGCGCTGCGCCTTGCCCAGCATCTCCAACCGCCTGCGCAGCTGGTCCTCCCGTACCGGCACGCCCCGCGGCAGGTCGCTGTCGCCACGCACGTGTTCGCGGATGAAGCGCTTGACCCGCCGATCCTCCAGCGAATGGAAACTGATCACCACCAGATGACCACCGGGAGCCAGCGCCTCCAGCGCCCCAGCCAGGGCGGCATCCAACTGTTCGAGCTCGGCGTTGATGTGAATACGCAGCGCCTGAAAGGCCCGCGTGGCAGGATGCTTGCCTTTCTCCCAGGCAGGGTGGGCCGTCTTGAGCACCTCGGCCAGATCGCCGGTGCGCAGAAAGGGCTTTTCGAGACGCCGCGTCACGACGGCTCGGGCCAGACGTTTGGCGAACCGCTCCTCGCCGTAGCTCTTGAACACCTGCGCGATATCGGCTTCGCTGGCCCGCGCCAGCCAGTCGGCGGCACTCTCGCCACGGGTCGGGTCCATGCGCATGTCGAGGGGGCCGTCACGCAGGAAGCTGAAGCCCCGTTCGGGGTCGTCCAACTGCGGCGAGGAGACGCCAACGTCCAGCAGCACGCCATTCAGCTTGCCGAAGAGGTCGTGGCGGCGTGCGATCTCGGCCAGATTGGCGAACTCGCCCTGCTCGATGGCGAAGCGCGAATCCGTCAGCGTGTGCGCCTCGGCAATGGCCTGGGGGTCGCGGTCGATGGCCAGCAGGCGGCCCTCTGGACTCAAGCGCTCGAGGATGGCTCGGGAGTGGCCGCCGCGCCCGAAGGTGCCATCCAGATAGACACCCTCGGGATCGTGCACGAGAGCATCCACGGCCCCATCCAGTAGCACGCTGGCATGACGAAAGCCATGACGGCTCGGTTCAGCTGCGGATGGCGGCATGCGCTTTCCTGATGTCTCGGACTCGTAGGGACGCATCCGGTAGCCCGGATGCGCTAGCTGTGAATCGGGGGAGTCGGCCGATAAGCCGGGTTCTGTCGTGGACAGTCATTCATCTAGGAGCCGCGTCACCGCGACCCTCCAGCAACCTACCCGAACCCGACGCGGGCCACGTCATAGGGTTCCTATTTGGTCTTGCTCCGGGTGGGGTTTACCATGCCACGCACTGTTACCAGGCGCGCGGTGCGCTCTTACCGCACCCTTTCACCCTTGCCGGCCTCCCGAAGGAGACGTAGGCGGTCTGCTCTCTGCTGCACTTTCCGTCGGCTCGCGCCGCCCAGGCGTTACCTGGCACCCTGCCCTGTGGAGCCCGGACTTTCCTCCCCCGCACCGACCAGGGCCGATGCGGCGGCGACCGTCTGGCCGACTCCGAGCGCAAGAATACCAGCGTGCCGGTGGCCTCTCAATGTCTTTCCGCCCCGTATCAACGGGCTTCCTTCAGCGCCTGGGCCTGGCCATACCAGGTTTTCTTCGCCCCGCCCAACAGCCTTGCCGCTACGGCCGCAGCCTGTTTCACCCCCACGCCCTCGTCCAGCAACGCTGCAAGCAGAGTCTGCGCCTCCACGCTTGCCGCATCGGCGCTCTCTCTCGGCTCGGCCCCCGCCACCATGACCACGAACTCGCCCCGCGCCTGATCCGGGTCGGCCTCCATCCGGGCCAGCAGTGTCTCGGCGTCGCCTTCCAGAAAGGTTTCGAAGGATTTAGTCAGCTCCCGTGCCAGGACCAGCCGGCGCGCACCGAGCTCGGCGGCAATGTCGGTCAGCGTGTCGCGAATCCGGTGCGGCGACTCGTAGAAGACCAGCGTCTCCTCCCGCGTCGCCAGGTCCTTCAGGCGCTGGCGACGAGCCCCGCCCTTGGCCGGCAGGAACCCCTGGAACAGGAAGCGGTCGGTTGGCAAGCCGGACGCACACAACGCCGCCACCAGTGCACAGGCGCCGGGAACCGGCACGATGCGACGCCCCCGCGTCCGCAACTCGCGCACCAGCACAAAACCCGGATCGCTGATCAGCGGCGTTCCCGCGTCGCTCACCAGAGCGATACTTTCACCGCCCAGGAGGCGCTGGTCGATCTGCTCGACCCGGGCCGCCTCGTTGTGCTCATGCAGCGAGAGCATGGCCACCGACAATCCCAGGTGACGCAACAGCCGCGACGTATGACGGGTATCCTCGGCGGCAACCAGCGCCACCTCGCCCAGTATCCTCGCCGCCCTGGGGCTCAGGTCCTCCAGATTCCCAATCGGCGTGGCGACCACGTACAATGTACCAAGATGTATATCTGACATGGCGACTCCTCAGGGGGATTTTTCGGCCTTGGCCCGTGCGAGATGAAGGGTCGACTCCCGAGGCAGATGAACGCCGCTCCGAGCCCGAGACAAGGAAGGATTCATGCTAAAGATGCCCCGCGGCCTGCTGGCCACCGCGCTCCTCGCCCTCCTGGTGGCTGGCTGCGCTCCTCCCGGCATCGTCGAGCGAGCTCCCGTCGACGACCCCGAGCAGCTCCTGCGGCAGGCACAGCAGCAGGCACCCGAAGAGGCCGCGCGCAGCCGACTCGAAGCGGCCGACATCCTAGCACGCCAGGGGCAGCGCACCCAGGCACTGCAGATCTCCAGCGAGATCGACGACAGCCAGTTGCCCGCCGAATACCGGCTGCAGTGGGCCATGCTGCTGTCGGAGCTTGGCAACGAGCTCAACGAGCCCTGGGCGGTGATCCAGGCCGGTCAATTGCTCGACGAGATCGACTTCCCCCGCGATGCCGGCCTGATCCTGCGCGAGCGTCTGGGGCTGGCGCTTGGCCAGGTCGACGAACATCGCGCCGCCGCCGACATGCTGATGTACGTTCAGGCCCGCACCGAGCGTGAAGCACTCAACGATCCCATCTGGAACTCGCTCTCCCGGCTCGACGCCAGCGAACTGGCCAGCCTGCGCGAAGGCGCCGACGAGCTGACCCTGGGCTGGCTGAGTCTTGCCAGCCTGGTGCGTGAAAGCGATGGCGACATCGAGCGCCTGCTGTCGAATCTGGAAACCTGGCGTGAGCGCAATGCCCGGCACCCGGCAGCCCGCGACGTGCCCTCGGAGCTGGTCGCCCTGCGCGAACTGCGCGGCCGGGAAGTTCGCCACATTGCCGTCTTCCTTCCCGAATCGGGCCCGCTGAGCAGCGTCGCCGAGTCGATCCGCGCCGGCATGCGCATGCACCACATGCACAGCTCGGAGCGCAACGGCGGCCTGCGCCTCTCGTTCATCGACGCCAGTCACGGCAACCTCGATGCTCTCTACGCCGAAGCGCGCGACATCGGTGCCCAGGTGGTCATCGGCCCTCTCGACAAGGATGAGGTCACCGAACTCGAGAATCGCGACCGCGTACCGCTGCCGACACTGGCGCTCAATTACGGCCACGGCGACATGAACCAGGCGCAAGGCCTGTTTCAGTACGGATTGTCGGCAGAGGACGAAGCGCGCCAGGTAGCCCGTCGCGCCCGTGAGGACGGCCACCGTCGCGCTGCCATGATGGTACCCGACAACGAGTGGGGCACCCGGGTCGGCCGCGCCTTCCAGCAGGAGTGGAGCCGACTCGACGGCATCGTCACCAACGCCGTCACCTACGACCCCCGCGGCTCCGCCACCGAAAGCACTCGTCGGGCACTTTCCGGCGGCCGTCCGGACATGCTGTTCCTGCTGGCCTTGCCCAGCTACGCCCGCCAGGTTCCGCCGAATCTCGACTATATCGACGCCGCCAACCTGCCCATCTACGCCACCTCGCACCTGTACGAGGGGCGCCCGCAGCCGCTGCTCGACCACGACCTCGATGACGTCTTCTTCGTCGACATTCCCTGGCAGATCCCCGATGCAGCGGTCGGCGGCGTCGAGGCGCTACCTTACCTGGCCAGCTTCCAGGATCTGCGCGAAGACTCCGACCCCTCCACCTTCCGCCTGATGGCAATGGGCGTCGATGCCTATGAGCTGGCACGCAGGCTGCCCCAGTTCCAGTTGCTGCCAGAGAGCGAGCTGTTCGGCGCTACCGGCTTGCTGCTGCCAGGGCGTGACGGTCGCATCGAGCGCCGGCTGCCATGGGCACGCTTCGAGCGTGGCGTACCGCGCCCGATCCTGAGCTTCGAACTACTCGACGGCGACCTTCTCGACAATGGCCAGCTCAACTGATGCCCGGGCCCGCGGCGCTCGTGTCGAGCGCCTGGGTGCCGAATGGCTTGCGGGCAGAGGGCTCAAGCTCATCGCCAGCAACCAGCAGTTCAAGGGCGGTGAGCTCGATCTGGTGATGAGCGACGGCGAGACACTGGTCTTCGTGGAGGTGCGTCATCGCGCCGACACCCGCCACGGCCATCCTCTCGAGACCGTCACCCGGGCCAAGCAGCGCAGGCTGGTCCATGCCGCGCGTTTTTATCTGGCCCGCAACCGGCTATCATGTCCCTGCCGTTTCGACGTGCTGGCAGTGACCGGCACCCCGCCCTTGCTTGATTTCGAATGGGTGCAGGGCGCTTTCGAAGCGTTCTGACCACCAGCTCGTACCATGTCCCGCGACCAGGACTTTGACAGAATGGACTATCAGCAACGCATACTCGGCCACTTCAACGCCAGCATCGATACCAAGACCTATGCCAGCGAGGTGCTACCTCCCTTCATCGAGGTAGCCAGCCAGATGATGGTTCAATGCCTGGTCAACGAAGGCAAGATCCTGGCCTGCGGCAATGGCGGCAGCGCCGGCGACAGCCAGCACTTCTCCTCCGAGCTGCTCAACCGCTTCGAGCGTGAGCGGCCCAGCCTGCCGGCCCTGGCATTGACTACCGATACTTCGACGCTGACCTCCATCGCCAACGACTACAGCTACAGCGAAGTCTTCTCCAAGCAGGTGAGAGCCTTGGGGCAGCCCGGCGACATCCTGCTCGCCATCTCCACCAGCGGCAACTCGGGTAACGTCATCCAGGCCATACAGGCCGCCCACGACCGCGACATGGCCGTCGTCGCCCTCACCGGTCGCGACGGCGGCGACATGGCTTCCCTGCTGGGGCAGGACGACTGCGAAATCCGCGTTCCTGCCACTTCAACGGCACGCATCCAGGAAGTTCATCTCTTGGTGATACACTGCCTGTGCGACCTCATCGATGAACAACTCTTCGGTACCAGCGAGTAATCCCATGACCTCGACAAGACTGATCGCCACCCTTCTGACCGCACTGGCCATTACCCTTGCCGGTTGCACCACCGTCACCGGCGTCGCCAACCCCGGCACCATCGACGAGAACTACGGCAAGCGCACCCTGGGCGCCCAGGTGGAAGACGAGAGCATCGAGACCAAGATCGCTCACAACCTGCGCCGCACCGATGCACGGCTCGGCGATGCGCGCATCAACGTCGACAGCTACAACGGCATCGTACTGCTCACCGGCCAGGTGCCCAGCGAAGAGCTGAAACAACGCGCCAGCGAAGTGGCCCTCGAGGTCCGAAACGTGCGCGACGTGCACAACGAGCTGTCGGTGTCTGCCAACCTGCCGGCAAGCCAGCGTCTGTCCGATACCTGGATCAATACCCGTATCCGCACCACCCTGGCCGCCGATCAGAGCATCGACACCAGCCGACTGCGCTTCGTGACCGAGAACGCCACGGTCTACATCATGGGCATCGTCAGAAGAGCCGAATCAGACCGCATCGTCAACGCCGTTGCCGATGTCGGCGGCATCCAGCGCATCGTCAAGGTCTTCGACTACCTCGATTGATACCACACGCTGCTCGCATCGAAACGCAGAACGGCAGGCCCATGGCCTGCCGTTCTGCGTTTCTGCTCATTCGCGTCACATCGACGTGTGACGCATGTCACGCAATCACTTGATCACGCGCAGCGACGGACGCTTGCGAGAAGGCTTCTTGCCTGCAGGACCGGACTCAGAGGTGGAGCCTTCGCCCTCCCTTTCGGGTGTGTCGATGCCGCTGAGCTCGGGCTTGGCGTCGGTGGCCGACTCCTCCCCCTGCGGCATCGGCATGGCGGGCTCGTGACCGAAGACCATCCCCACGCCATTCTCCTTGGCGTAGATCGCCACCAGCGCCGGCATCGGCACCACCACTTGCATTGGCTGCCCGCCAAAGCGTGCATGAAAGCGGATGGCATCGTTCTCGATGTGCAGGTCACGTACGGCGGTCGGCCCGACATTCAGCACGATCTGACCGTTCTGCACGAACTGACGAGGTACGCTGACGCCCGGCTGCTCGGCATCCACCACGATGTAGGGCGTTTGCTCATTGTCCAGAAGCCACTCATAGAGCCCTCTGGCAAGATAGGGACGGCTCGACAACATGGGTTCTGCCCTCCTCCATTGTGGCGGCGTCGGCCAGGCCGACGCCTGGTTCAGGTGCGCATTTCGCGCTCGTTCTCGCTCAATGACGATACGAAGGAGTCACGCTCGAACAGGCGTTCCATGTAGGTCACGAGCGGCTTCACCTGCTTTTCCGGCAGCTCGATACCAAGCACGGGGAGACGCCAGAGGATCGGTGCAATACAGCAGTCCACCAGCGAGAACTCCTCGCTCATGAAGAACGGAACGTCCTCGAAGATCGGCGAAATGCCGACCAGGCTTTCGCGCAGCTCCTTGCGCGCCTTTTCCACGTCCTTCTTGGCGCCGCTCTCGATCTGTTCGACGAGCGGGCACCACTCACGCTCGATGCGATGCATCCAGAGACGACTTTGTGCCCGCGCGACGGGATAGACCGGCAGCAACGGCGGATGAGGAAAGCGCTCGTCAAGGTACTCCATCATGACCTTGGATTCGTAGAGCACCAGATCGCGATCGACCAGGGTCGGCACGCTATTGTAGGGATTCATGTCGGCGAGCTCCTCGGGGCGCTGATCGCCGCTAACCTCGAGAATATCGACCGCCACGCCCTTCTCGGCGAGCACAATGCGCACGCGATGACTGAAGTGGTCATCGCTTCCCGAATAGAAGATCATCGATGACCGCTTGGCCACTACACCCATGTAACAATCCTCGCATCAATTCGAACCCGCATGATAGCACGACACCCCGAGCTCGGGGGCGTGCCATGCAATGCGGACTCAGAAGAACACACAGGGGGCGCATGACCCGATAGCCATACGCCCCCTGCGGCACAACCTGCCGATTCAATCGAATCAGTGAATGTCGCGCCAGTACTCACGCTTGAGCAGGTACGCCAGCACACCGAAGATGAAGATGAAGATCAGCACCTTCGGACCCAGCACCTGCGCCTGCAGCTTGGAGGGCTCGCCCACGTAAGCCAGGAAGTTGGTCAGATCGTAGACCGCCTCTCTGAACTCGTCCGGCTCCATGCTGCCGGGGCGAGTTACCTGGAGCACGTCGCAGGACTGATACTTGCCGGTCAGCGGATCGAGCTCGGCGCCTTCGATGGGACGATCGGTCTGAGCGCAGACCTTCTCCTGAACGCCCTGCAGCGGCTCGAGCACGTTGGGCATGGCCACCATGTCGAAGACCTCGTTGTTGACCCCGTTGGGACGGTCAGGGTCGCGATAGAAGGTCAGCAGGTAGGAGTAGATCCAGTCGGCTCCACGCAGACGACCGTGCAGCGTCAGATCCGGCGCTGCCGCACCGAACCAGCTGTCGCCGTCGGCACGGGTCATGGCCGTGAGCATCTGGTCGTTGTAGGCCAGATCGGCAGAGAAGATCAGATTCTCTTCGACCAGGTCCTGAGGCATGCCGAAGTCTTCGGCGGCACGCGCGAAGCGCTGATGCTCCAGAGAGTGACAGCCCATGCAGTAGTTGACGTAGAGCTGCATGCCACGCTGCAGTGACGCCTCGTTACGCAGATCCGGTGTCATCGAATACGGCACGTCGGGCATCGGCGCCGCCATGGCAGCGAAGGGCACCAGCGCGAAGAGCAGTGCGAACAGTTGCTTTTTCATTAGCCAGTCACCCTCTCCGGAACGGGTTTGGTCTTCTCCATCCTGGTGTAGAACGGCATCAGCAGGAAGAAGGCGAAGTAGATCACCGTGCACAACTGCGCCACGATGGTACGCAGCTGCGTGGCCGGCAGCGCGCCGAGAACGCCCAGGACCACGAAGCTGATGGCGAACAGCGCCAGCGCGATGCGCGACAGCCAGCCCTTGTAGCGCATGGAGTTCACCGGGCTACGATCGAGCCACGGCAGGACGAACAGCACGGCGATGGCGCCACCCATGAAGACCACACCGAGGAACTCGGCCTGCAGAGGCCCAATGTCGAAGGTGATGGCTCGCAGAATCGCGTAGAAGGGCGTGAAGTACCACACCGGCGCGATATGGTCTGGCGTCACCATCGGGTTGGCCGGCTCGAAGTTCGGCCGCTCGAGGAAGTAACCGCCACCCTCGGGGAAGTAGAAGATCACCGCCGCGAAGACGAACAGGAACACGGCCACGCCGAACACGTCCTTGACGGTGTAGTACGGATGGAACGGAATACCGTCCAGCGGCTTGCCGCTCTCGTCCTTCTTGGCCTTGATGTCGATGCCGTCGGGGTTGTTCGAACCCACCTCGTGCAGGGCGATCAGGTGCAGCACCACCAATGCCAGAATCACGATGGGCAACGCCACCACGTGCAGGGCGAAGAAGCGGTTGAGCGTGATACCGGAGATGAGATAATCGCCACGAATCCACTGGGCCAGGTCGGGACCGACGAAGGGTATGGTGGCAAACAGCGAGATGATGACCTGAGCACCCCAGTAGGACATCTGACCCCAGGGCAGCAGGTAACCCATGAAGGCTTCCGCCATCAGCAGCAGATAGATGGCCATGCCGAAGATCCACACCAGCTCGCGCGGCGCCTTGTAGGATCCGTACAGCAGGGCGCGGAACATGTGCAGGTAGATCACCACGAAGAAGGCCGAAGCCCCGGTGGAGTGCATGTAGCGGATCAGCCAGCCATACTCCACGTCGCGCATGATGTACTCGACGGAAGCGAAGGCCCCCTCACCGGAAGGGTTGTAGCTCATGGTGAGCCAGACACCGGTGAGAATCTGGTTGACCAGCACCAGCAGTGCCAGCGAACCGAAGAAGTACCAGAAGTTGAAATTCCTGGGCGCGTAATATTGACTCAGATGATCTTGCCACATTTGCGTGGCGGGAAAGCGATCGTCCACCCAGCGCATGAAGCCGCTTTCCGCCTTGACCCGATTCGGATTACCCATCACGCAGTCTCCTGATCTTCGCCGATGATAATGATATCGTCGGTTTCAAAGCGGTATGGCGGCACCTCGAGATTGGCCGGCGCCGGCACGTTGCGGAATACCCGGCCCGCGAGGTCGAAGTAGGAGCCGTGGCAGGGGCAGAAGTAACCGCCCGGCCAGGCTGTCATGTCGACATCGTCCGGACTGGGGCGGAAAAGCGGCGAGCAGCCCAGATGGGTACAGATGCCGATCAATACGGAAATCTCGGGCCTGATGGAGCGCAGCGGCCCTGATACGTACGCAGGCTGCTGCTGCACTTGAGAATCGGGGTCGGCCAGGCGTGCAGGATCGAAGTTCTCGGTGCGCTCGATCATGTCGGGGGTGCGCATGACGATCCATACCGGACGTCCACGCCACTCCACGGTCATGCGCTGCCCAGGCTCGAGCTTGGAAATGTCCGCTTGAACCGGCGCACCGGCCGCCCTTGCCCTGGCACTCGGCTGCCAGGAAGCCACAAAGGGAACCGCCACTCCCACGGCACCCACCGCCCCTACGACGGTGGTGGCACCCAGGAGCAGTCGGCGCCGCCCTTTGTTCACGCCGTTGTCTGCCATCTTCTGGTTTCTCCCATCAGCTTACCCGTTGATACCGCACGGATTGAATTCCGCTACCACGGATACTAAAAATCCGATACATATTAAGGAATCGGGCCGCTTCGCACAAGACGAAGCGGCCCTGACCAAGGTGGAATTCTTTTTGCAATCTCTTGAATTAAAAAATAAAAAAACCCGGGCATTGGCCCGGGCTTTTTCGCCAGCGACTGAGTAAAAATCAGCGCTTGGAGAACTGCGGACGACGGCGCGCCTTGCGCAGGCCGACCTTCTTACGCTCCACCTGGCGAGCGTCACGAGTGACGTAGCCGGCGGCACGCAGGGCCGGACGGAAGTCCTCGTTGTACTCCATCAGTGCGCGAGTGATGCCGTGACGAATGGCGCCGGCCTGAGCAGAACCGCCGCCACCCTTGACGGTGACGAAGACATCGAACTGACCGGTGGTCTCGGTCAGCTCGAGGGGCTGACGCACCACCATGCGGCCGGTAACGCGACCGAAATACTGATCCAGCTCACGATCGTTGACGGTGATCTTGCCGGTGCCCGGCTTGAGGAAAACACGGGCTGTGGAAGTCTTGCGGCGCCCGGTACCGTAATACTGCTGTGCCATGGTGATGATCCCCTCAGATGTTCAGTTCTTGCGGCTGCTGGGCGGCGTGCGGGTGCTCGGCGCCGGCGTAGACCTTGAGCTTGGTGTACATGGCGCGCCCCAGCGGACCCTTCGGCAGCATGCCCTTGACGGCAGACTCGATCACGCGCTCGGGAGCGTGCGCAATCATCTTCTCGAAGTTCATGGAGCGCAGGCCACCCGGGTAACCGGTGTGACGGTAATAAGTCTTGGCCTTGGCCTTGTTGCCGGTGACCTTCACCTTCTCGGCGTTGATCACGACGATATAGTCGCCGGTATCCACATGAGGGGTGAACTCGGGCTTGTGCTTGCCGCGCAGGCGACGAGCGATTTCGGTAGCCAGACGGCCGAGCGTCTTGTCCGCCGCGTCGACGACATACCAGTCGCGCTGCACGGACTGCGGCTTAGCAGTGAACGTTTTCATGGAGAAATCACCACAAAATCAAACAAGTGTATTGGACCCAGCGCAACGAAGTGCGGTCAGGATCATCCCTATTTTTCTTGGTTGTCGCCTCGTCAGGAAGCGACAACGGTCGAGGAGCGCGTATTCTACATGAACTGCGCCCCCTGTTTAAAGCACTATCGCCACCATGGAGCTCACGGCTTGTGCGCCAGGGCCAGGTATTCGTGGGACTGCATCTCCTGCAGCCGCGACAGGGTACGCTGGAACTCGAATTCCAGGCGTCCATTGGCATACAGTGCCTCGGCGGGCACCTCGGCCGACATCAGCAGCTTGACCCCACGGTCGTAGAACTCGTCCACCATGTTGATGAAGCGTCGTGCCTGGTCGTCGGTGGCCGCACTCATGCGCGTCACGTTGGAAACCAGCACGGTATGAAATTCGCGAGCCAGCTCGATGTAGTCGTTCTGGCTGCGCGGCCCGTCGCACAGCTCACGGAACTCGAACCAGACCACATCCTCATGCAGCCGGCGCGCGCGCAGAATGCGATGATTGACTTCGATCGGCACGTCGGTTTCGCCGGCATGCCCGGCAACCTCACGAAAGCTGCGAGCGAGCTCACTCTCTGCCGCCTCGTCCAGGGGCGCATGGAAAATCTCGGCGCGCTTCAGGGCGCGCAGACGGTAATCGATGCCCGAGTCGACGTTGACCACCCGGCAGTGCCGCTTGATCAGGTCGATGGCCGGCAGGAAGCGTGCGCGCTGCAATCCATCCTTGTACAGCTCGTCGGGCACGATGTTGGACGTCGCCACCAGCACCACGCCGCGCTCGAACAGCGCCTCGAGCAGATTGGCCAGGATCATGGCGTCGGTGATGTCCTTGACGAAGAACTCGTCGAAGCAGATCACCCTGGCCTCGGCGGCGAACTTGCCGGCAATCAGGGTCAGCGGATTCTTCTCCCCCTTGTAGTGCTCGAGCTCGTTGTGCACCCGCTGCATGAAGCGGTGAAAATGGGTGCGCATCTTGTCGGGAAACGGCAGGGAGGCATGAAAGGTATCGACGAGATAGGTCTTGCCGCGCCCGACCCCACCCCAGAAGTAGAGCCCCTGGATGGCCGGCAGCGCCGGCTGTGGCGACACCTTGTCGCGCTTGCCGAACAGGCCGGCCATCTTGGACTTCAGCCCGCGACCGGTGGTCACCGAGAGCGGCTCGGTCCTGGGCGAAGCCACCAGCTGGTCGTATAGCCGCTGCAGATGCTCTACCGCCTGCTCCTGAGCCGGGTCGAAGTGGAAGTCATCGCGCTCGAGGTCGGCCCGGTAACGCGCCAGCGGCGTGCCGGCAGCAGCCGAGCGGTTCTCCGTTTGAGGCACGGTCGCGCACATGGAAGTTTCCTTGGTGATCTCTGCTCATGGCGTTTCAGGCAACGCATTATACGCATCGCCGCCAGCGTGCGAAGCAAAAACGCCCGCTCGCGGCAGACCGATGATCGTTGACCCGCCAACAGCCAACGCTTCTATAATGGGCCAGCCAGACAAGTCTCGTGCGCCGAACCGGTCAGACCTCTGGCAGCGGCGTGTATCAGCATCAGGAGAATTTCGTGGATTACGGCAATGTGAACTGGATCGTGGCTATCGTCAGCCTGCTGGCCGGCCTCGGCATCGGCGCCTTTGGCTATCGCATGCTCGCCACCTCATCGACCCAGCTGCAGGAGCTGCGACGCCAGCTGGCCGAACGTGAGCGCGAGCTGGGCGTGGTGCGGGAGGGCCTGGACGAGCACTTCAGCCAGGTGAGCATGATGGTGAGCAACATCCAGCGCGAGATGCGCACCCTCGAGCATCGCCTGACCGAAGATGCCAGCACGCTGAACTGCGAGCCGGTGAAGAGCCGGCAGCTCAAGGCTGCCGACCAGCCGGCCCTGACCGGCGCAGAGAGCGACGAGATACCGGCCCCCCGCGACTATGCCGACGGCTCCGGCGGCACCCTGTCGGAAGATTTCGGCCTGAAATCCAACCAGGACAAGAGCGAGCTGCCTCAGCCGCCCCGCTACTGACCGCCGCCACCGGGGTTAGCGTTATCCCGTCAGGCGGGGTTGTCGATATCGACGAAGCGATGCTCGACCCCGAACTCCCGAGCGATCCAGGCTCCCAGTGCCTGGACGCCATAGCGCTCGGTGGCGTGATGGCCAGCTGCCAGATAGTGGATCCCGAGTTCACGCGCGAGATGCGTGGTGCGCTCGGAGATCTCGCCGGAGACGAAGGCATCGGCCCCGGCTTCCCAGGCCTGGGTGATCATGTCCTGCGCCCCGCCGGTGCACCAGGCCACACGCCGAATCGCATGCCCACCGGGCGCCTCGATGAGCAGCGGCTCGCGCCCCAACCGCTCTCCGACTTGGCGCGCCAGCGCAGCCGGCGTCGCGGCTTGCGGCAAGCCGCCAAGCCACACCAACCCCTGCCCCAGCTCACCGTCGGCGCAGCCGTCCACCTGAAAGCCGAGCAGCCGGCCCAGCTCGGCGTTGTTGCCGAGCTCGGCATGGGCATCGAGCGGCAGGTGGTAAGCCAGCAGGTTGATGTCGTTGAGCAGCAGCGTGCGGATGCGCTGCTGCTTGATACCGGTGATCGGCACCGGTTCGTTCTTCCAGAAATAGCCGTGATGCACCAGCAGCAGATCGGCACCCCACGCCACCGCCTCGTCGAGCAGCGCCTGACAGGCCGTGACGCCACTCATCACACGCCGCACCTCTTCACGCCCCGCCACCTGGAGTCCGTTGACGGTGTAATCCTTGAAGGCGGCCGCAGCGAGCAAGGTATCGCAGGCCCGCACCAGGTCGTTACGCAAAATCATCGTGCCTCCCGGACAGCGCTTCGAAGTCGATGTTACAATTACGTCATTGTAACGACTGAGCGGGGTACCATCGACCACCGCCGACCAGGAAACGCCGCATGCGACGTTCTCTCATAGCCTACGCCCTACCCGTTCTCATCGGTGTGCTGCTGGCCATCGTGCTGCTGAATACCTTTCCCCAGCTACTCCAAGGCCCCTCGGCACCGCAAACGCCTGCCCAGCCAAGCCAACCCGCGGCAGTACAACCGCAGACACGCCCGGCCCCCGAGCTGCAGCAAGCCGCCCCGCTTTCGCGCCAGCAGGGCCCGGTGAGCTATTCAGAGGCCGTGGAGAAGGCGGCCCCGGCCGTGGTCAACATCTACTCTACGCGGGTGGTGGCGCGCGAGGAGCATCCGCTGATGTCGGACCCGTTCTTCCGTCAGTTCTTCGGCGACGACCTGCCCACCCAACAGCGCCTGCTGTCGAGCCTCGGTTCGGGCGTCATCGTCAGCGAGGACGGCTATGTGCTGACCAACCATCACGTCATCGACGGCGCCGACGAGATTCAGGTGGCTCTGCGCGACGGCAGGGAAACCCTGGCGGAGGTGATCGGCACCGACCCCGAGAGCGACCTGGCCGTGTTGCGTATCGAGCTGGACAACCTGCCGGTGATCGAGATCTCCGATACCAACGACGTGGCGGTGGGCGACATCGCCATGGCTATCGGCAACCCCTTCGGCGTGGGCCAGACGGTGACCATGGGCATCATCAGTGCCACGGGGCGCAGCCACCTCGGCCTGAGCGCCTACGAGGACTTCATCCAGACCGATGCCGCCATCAACCCGGGCAACTCGGGCGGCGCACTGGTCAATGCCGAAGGCGCGCTGGTCGGTATCAATACCGCCATCTTCTCGCGCACGGGCGGCTCCCAGGGGGTCGGCTTCGCCATCCCCATGCGGCTGGCCAGCACCATCCTGGACGATCTGGTGACACAGGGGCGGGTCATCCGCGGCTGGCTGGGCGTCGAAGCCCAGGAAATGACCCAGGACCTGGCCGCCTCCTTCGGCCTGGTGGCGCCGCGCGGCGTGGTCATCTCCGGCGTCGTTCCCGAGGGGCCCGCGGCGGAGGCCGGCCTGCGGCCCGGCGACGTCCTGCTCGAGGTCGATGGACGCCCCATCCTCGATGCGCGTGCCGCCATGAGCGATATCGCCGCCATACAGCCAGGCGCGACCCTGCCGCTGACGCTGGTGCGCAGCGGCGAGACCTTCACCGTCGATCTGGAGGTGGGCGAGCGCCCGCTCCCGCCGAGCCGGCGCCCCGAGCGCTGAGGGGTCGCGGCTGATGCGATGCCCCAGCGCCCTTGGACTGGGACGCGCCAGGCTCCTTGCTAGCGACCCTTGATGCGATACTCGGCAGAGCGTGCATGGGCCGTCAGCGACTCACCCCGCGCCAGCACCGACGCCACGCGACCCAGCGTCGACGCCCCCGCCTCCGAGCAGTGAATGATCGAAGAGCGCTTCTGGAAATCGTAGACTCCCAGCGGCGAGGAGAAGCGCGCCGTACCGGAGGTCGGCAGCACGTGGTTGGGGCCGGCGCAGTAGTCGCCCAGCGCCTCGGCCGTGTAGCGCCCCATGAAGATGGCACCGGCGTGGCGCACCTGCGGCAGCATTGCCTCGGGGTCGGCCAGGGAGAGCTCAAGGTGCTCCGGGGCGATGCGATTGATCAGTTGCACGGCCTCGTCGCGGTCACGACAGTGAATCAACGCACCACGCCGCGCCAGCGACTCGCGCACGATCGCCTCACGCTCCAGGGTCGGCAGCAAGCGCGCGATGGCCGCCTCGACCTGATCCAGATGGGACTCGTCCCAGCTCACCAGCAGCGCCTGGGCGTCCTCGTCATGCTCGGCCTGGGAGAACAGGTCCATGGCCAACCAGTCGGGATCGGTGCCACCGTCGGAGACGACCAGGATCTCCGACGGCCCGGCGATCATGTCGATACCCACCTGGCCGAACACCGCCCGCTTGGCGGTAGCCACGTAGATGTTGCCCGGCCCCACGATCTTGTCGACCCGCGGCACGCTCTCGGTGCCATAGGCCAGCGCCGCCACCGCCTGGGCGCCGCCGATGGTGAAGACGTGGTCCACGCCGGCGAGGTGGGCCGCCGCCAGCACCAGCTCATTGAGCACGCCGTCGGGGGTCGGCACCACCATGACGATTTCCCGCACTCCCGCCACATGAGCCGGGATGGCATTCATCAACACAGAGGAGGGATAGGCTGCCTTGCCGCCGGGCACGTAGATGCCAGCCCGGTCGAGGGGCATCACCTGCTGGCCCAGCACGCTGCCGTCAGCCTCGGTGTAGGACCATGATTCAGGCTTCTGACGCTCGTGATAGAGGCGAATGCGTTCGGCAGCCTGGGCCAGGGCGTCACGCTGCTGCTCGGGCAGACCGCGATAGGCCTGCTCCAGCCTGTCGGCCCCCAGGGTAAGCTCGGCCATGCTGCCCACCGACAGACGATCGAAGCGCTGGGTGTACTCCACCAATGCCGCATCGCCACGCTCCTTCACCGCAGCGATGATCTCTGCCACCCGCCCCTGAACCTCGGCATCGGACACGCCCTCCCAGGCCAGCAGCGCGTCGAGACGGGCATCGAAGTCGCCGTCGCGGGTGGAAAGGCGGGCCAGGTCGACGGATCCTGCCAGGGTTTCGCTCATGTTCGCATTCGCCTCCTAGAAGAGATGTGGTCTTGTTCGCGGCTCAGCCGGCGGGAAGCTCTGCCGCCGGACGGCGCCGCTCCACCGCCTGGGAGAGGCGCGCAAGCAACGGCTTGAGGCGTTCGTGCTTCATGGTCATGGCGGCCTTGTTGACGACCAGCCGCGTGCTGATCGGCGCGATCAGCTCCCGTGGCGACATGCCGTTGGCGCGCAGGGTATTGCCGGTATCGACGATGTCGACGATCTCGTCGGCCAGATTCATCAGCGGTGCCAGCTCCATCGCCCCGTAGAGCTTGATGACCTCCGCCTGGATGCCCTGCTCGGCGTAGTAGCGGCGCGCCACGTTGACGAACTTGGTCGCCACCCGCCGGCGCGCGCGCGCCGGCTTGGCGCCGTCGATGCCGGCGGTCATCAGCTTGCACTTGGCGATTTCCAGATCGAGCGGCTCATATAGCCCTTCGGCACCGTGCTCGAGCAGCACGTCCTTGCCCGCCACGCCGAGATCGGCGGCCCCCATCTGAACGTAGGTCGGCACGTCGGTGGCGCGAATGATCACCAGCTTGACGTCGTCGAGGTTGGTGTCGAACAGCAGCTTGCGGCTCTTGCTCAGGTCCTCGGCCGGCACGATGCCGGCATCCGCCAGCAGCGGCAGGGTCTCGTCGAGAATACGGCCCTTCGACAGGGCCAGGATCAGTTGCTTGCTCATGCTCTCGCCTATGGTCAACGCTGGTCGAATCGCCTGCCCGCTCAGCCGGGGATACGGCGAATCCGGGCGCCCAGCAGCTGCAGCTTCTCTTCGATGCACTCGTAGCCGCGATCGATGTGGTAGATGCGATCGACCAGGGTCTCGCCCTCGGCCATCATGGCTGCGATCACCAGCGAGGCTGACGCCCGCAGGTCGGTCGCCATCACCGGTGCGCCGGAGAGGTGCTCGACCCCGGTGATCATGGCGGTATTGCCCTCGAGCGCGATCTTCGCCCCCATGCGGTTCAGTTCCTGAACGTGCATGAAGCGATTCTCGAAGATGGTCTCGACCACGCGTGAGGTGCCGTCGGCAACCGCATTGAGCGCCACGAACTGAGCCTGCATGTCGGTCGGGAAGCCCGGGTACGGCGCGGTGCGAATATTGACCGGCCGCGGGCGGCGACCTTCCATGTCGAGCTCGATCCAGCCGTCGCCGTGAGCGATCTTCGCCCCGGCCTCCTCCAGCTTGGCCAGCACCGATTCGAGAATGTCGGCGCGGGTGTTGCGCACCCGTACCCGCCCCCGCGACAGGGCGGCGGCGACCAGGAAGGTGCCGGTCTCGATACGGTCGGGCATGACGTCATGATAGGCACCATGCAGGCGCTCGACGCCTTCGATGACGATGTTGTTGCTGCCGTGGCCGCTGATCTTGGCGCCCATCTTGATCAGACACTCGGCCAGATCCACCACCTCGGGCTCCCGGGCCGCGTTCTCCAGAACCGTGGTGCCCTCGGCCAGCGTTGCGGCCATCAGCAGGTTCTCGGTGCCGGTGACGGTCACGGTATCGAAGAAGATGGTGGCGCCCTTGAGCCGGCCGTCGACGCGGGCGCGCACGTAACCGCCTTCGACACGGATCTCCGCCCCCATCGCCTCGAGGCCGCGGATGTGCAGGTCTACCGGACGCGAGCCGATGGCACAGCCGCCCGGCAGCGAGACGTCGGCGTGACCGAAGTGCGCCAACAGAGGCCCGAGCACCAAGATGGAAGCGCGCATCTTCTTGACCAGCTCATAGGGAGCATGGCAATCGCGCACCTGGGAGCCGTCAAGCTGAATGGTCATCTTCTCGCCCATCACCGGCTCGACGCCCATGCGCCCGAGCAGCTCGAGGGTGGTGGTGATGTCCTGAAGATGCGGCAGGTTACCGATGGTCACTGGCTCGTCGGCCAGCAGGGTAGCGCAAAGGATAGGCAGCGCCGCGTTCTTGGCACCGCTGGCCCAGACCTCGCCGTCGACGGGCCCGTTGCCGGTAATGATCAGCTTGTCCATGTATCTCGACCGTCAGGCACCCTGGCCGGGTGAAGCCACGTTCTCAGGCGCACTAGCCCACTGCGCCGGCGTATAGGTCTTGATGCTTACGGCATGTACGGCACCGGAGGCGATCTCTTCGGAGAGCGCTCCATAGATCAGCTGCTGGCGCTTGACCGGGGACAGGCCAGCGAAGACCTCGCCCACGGCGATGACCTGGAAATTGCAGCCCTCGCCCTGGATGTAAAAATCGCAATCCTCGAGGCGCGCCTCGAGCAGCGCCTTGATGTCACTGGGTTGCATGAAAAGCGAAACTCCTGTGGGACGAATGGAGCGGCACGCGGCCCCAAACGGGGCCACGGCCAGGAACAAGAATCCCTACATGGTAAAGAAAAGCATCGCGCTTGGCGATGCCGGGTACAGACCCTGCAGGCCGAGCCCAGCTTTAGGGGGCCAGCGGCAGGAGCTCGTCGAGCCCCGCCACCCGGGTGAGCCGGGCCAGCGGAGCGGAAAGCCGAACCTCGCGAATCTTGACGCCGGCACGGCGAGATTGGCGCGTCCACTCGAGCAGCACGCTCACGGCCGCGCTGCTCACCCGCTCGACGCCGCTCAGATCGAGCACGATGCGGGTTCCGGCGGGCTGCCCAGCGATCCAGGCGCTACCGGCCTCGGCCAGCGGTGCGGCAATGTCGAAATCGACGTCGCCGCTGACGGCCAGCCCTTCCGGGCCAGCCTCGAGCTCAATACCGCCGCGCTCGAGCAGACGGCTCATGCATCACCACCCTGCTCCAGCTCCTCGGTGGCGATTTCCGGCGACCAGGAAGCGATCACCGCATCGTAATCTCGGCCGTGATCACGCATGGCCTGATCGAACTGATTGCGGAAGGTCAGGCCCAGATTGATGCCGTTGACGATGACGTTGACCACCTTCCACTGGCCGTCGGTCAGGCGCAGCGTGTAGCTGACCGGATAGACGGTGCCATCCATCGCCACCACTTCCATGGAGACCGACGCCTGATCCTCGTGGCGCGGCGGACGCTGGCTGTCAAGCACGCGCAGCTCACGATAGTCGAAGGTCACCAGGCCCTTGGTATAGGTATCGATCAGGGTCTGACGAAATACGTTGGCGAAGCGCGAACGCTGCTGAGGGGTGGCATTCTGGAAATAGCGACCCATCACGCTGGCGCCAATGTAGCGAAAATCGGCGATGTCATCGAGGTTCTCGTCCACCAGCGCCTTCAGCTCGTTCATGTTGTCGGCATAGTAATCTCTACGCCCTTCGATCTGTCCCATCAGCTCATCGACGCTGTAGCGGATGACCTGCTCGGGACTGCGCTCGGGCGCCGCCGCTGCGGCCAGGCTGGTGAGCATCAGGCACAGGCCCAGCACTACGCGGTGAAAAAGAGTGAAGGGGGATGTCATCTGAGTCATGGCTGGACCTCATCAAATAAAAGGTAACTCAAGGAATCGCTGCTCAAATCGCCGAGCGAGATGAAGCGCAAGGCGCACGGAGCACAGGAACCGGAGCATATGGGGTATATGTGAGGATTCCGAGCACCGCGCAACGCAGCGATTCGCTCGCACAGGCATTTGAGAAGTAATTCCTCAATCGCTGACCATATTGGACACAAACTGCTGAATCAGTTCCTCCAGTACCAGAGCCGATTGCGTATCGCGGATGGTGTCGCCATCGACGAGCATCTCCGGGTCACCGCCGACGGTGAGTCCGATGTACTGCTCGCCCAGCAGGCCCGCCGTCAGGATGGCTGCCGTGGTATCCCGCGCCAGCCTCCCTTCCAGCTCGGCGTCGAGCTCGAGAATGACCCGGGCATCGTACCAGTCGCGGTCGAGTTCGATGGCAGTGACCCGCCCTACCGTCACCCCCGACATGGTGACTCGTGCACGTGGCTTGAGGCTGCCGATGTTGGCAAAGTTGGCCTCCAGCCGGAAGGTGTCGCCCGGCATGTTGAAGGTCAGCCCGCTGACCCTCAGCCCCAGGAACAGCAACCCCAGGATACCGGCCAGCATGAACAGGCCAACCCCCAGCTCCATTGTCTTACTGCGCTTCATCCTGCCTCTCCATCGCGCGATAGACGCCGCTCAACCATCAGGAAAATCCTCCGAACATCACCGCCGTAAGAACGAAATCGAGGCCCAATACGGCCAGGGACGAGTAGACCACCGTGCGCGTGGTGGCGCGGGATATGCCTTCTGCGGTCGGCACCAGGTCGTAGCCTTGGAACACCGCGATCCAGGTCACCACCAGGGCGAACACCATGCTTTTGATCATGCCGTTGCCGACATCGCCGATGAAGGCGACGCTGGACTGCATGCCGCCCCAGTAGGAGCCCTCGAACACGCCCAGCCACTCGACCCCGACCAGATAGCCGCCGTAGATGCCGATCACGCTGAAACCGATGGTCAGCAGCGGCAGGGCCACGAAGCCGGCCCACAGCCGGGGCGCCACCACCCGGCGCAGCGGATCGACGCCGATCATCTCCATGCTGGTGAGCTGCTCGGTGGCTTTCATCAGGCCGATCTCGGCGGTCAGCGCCGAGCCGGCACGACCGGCGAATAGCAGGGCCGCCACCACCGGTGACAGCTCGCGCAGCAGCGACAGCGCCACCATCTGGCCCAGTGCCTGCTCGGCGCCGAAGTCGACCAGGATGGTATAGCCCTGCAGCGCCAGCACCATGCCGATGAACAGACCGGAAACCAGCACGATGGCGATCGACAGCACGCCGACGAAGTGCATCTGGCGCAACCAGAGATACCAACCCTCGCGGGAAGGGACGCCGACCGCCGACTGGGCCAGGAACAGCCCTGAGCGACCCAGCGCTTCGAGCACGTCGCAGCCGCGACGCCCCAGATTCAAGATGTGTGCGATCACGGGCGCCCCTCCAGATCGAGGATATCGCGGAAGTACTCGGGGGCCGGATAGTGGAAGGGCACGGGGCCGTCCGGCTCGCCGTGCACGAACTGACTGACCCGCCGGTCCTCGTCCACATCCAGGCTGGCGGGAGTACCCTGCGCCATCACCTGACCGTCGGCGATGACATAGACATAGTCGGCGATGGAAAGTGCCTCGGGAATGTCGTGGGACACCACCACGGAGGTCAGCCCCAGCGCGTCGTTGAGGGTCTTGATCAGCTGCACCAGCACGCCCTTGGAGATCGGGTCCTGCCCGACGAAGGGCTCGTCGTAAAGCACTAGGTCGGGGTCCAGCGCAATGGCGCGGGCCAGGGCGACACGGCGGGCCATGCCGCCCGACAGCTCGGAGGGCATCAGCTCACGCGCCCCACGCAGCCCGACGGCCTGCAGCTTCATCAGCACCAGGTCGCGGATCATCGCTTCGGGCAGCTCGGTGTGCACGCGCAGCGGAAACGCCACGTTCTCGAAAACGCTGAGATCGGAGAACAGCGCACCGCTCTGAAACAGCATGCCCATGCGACGGCGCAGGGTGAACAGCGCCTTGCGCGACAGCCCATGCACGTCCTGTCCGTCGATCAGGACGCGACCGACATCGGGCGTGAGCTGGCCGCCGATCAGCTTGAGCAGCGTGGTCTTGCCGGTGCCGCTGGGCCCCATGATGGCGGTGATCCTGCCGCGAGGAATCTGCAGTTCGACGCCGCTGAAGATGGTCTTTTCACCGCGGGAAAAGTGCAGGCCCTTCACCTCCACGAGGGGGGATTCGATCATGCTGCAAGATCCAAGAAAGAATTATCGAACATCGTATCCTAATCATGCCGCCCGGCGCCAGCCTGCACGTCCTGTCGCTTGCACCCGAGCCACCGAAGACGTCTAATGTGCCACCTCGTATCCTAGCTGCGACCCTTCATCATGCTGCTGCCTGCCATCGCGATCGCCCTGGGCCTTGCCGTGCTCGTATGGAGCGCCGACCGCTTCGTCAATGCCGCTGCCGCCACGGCAAGCCGTACCGGGCTGAGCGCCATGCTGATCGGCATGACCGTGGTGGCGTTGGGCACCTCGGCCCCCGAGATGGTGGTGGCGGTGTTTGCCGCCCTGGATGGCCTGCCCGACCTGGCCACGGGCAACGCCCTGGGCTCCAACATCGCCAATATCGGCCTGGTGCTGGGCATCACTGCCCTGGTTCGCCCGATCCCGATACGCTTTTCCATGGTGCGGCGTGAATTGCCCCTGCTGCTGGGCGCCACCGGCCTGGCCGGCTATGCCCTGGCCAACGGTATCCTGGGGCGCTTCGATGCGCTGTTCCTGGGCCTGCTGCTGATCTTCAGCCTGTGGTGGCTGCTGCGTGCCGATACCCCCGATGCTCCGGCGGACGACGACATCCCCGAAATGACCCTCAGGCGCGCCTTGCTGTGGCTGGCTTTCACTCTCATCCTGCTGGCACTCGGCTCGCGCACCCTGGTGTGGGGTGCCAGCGAGCTGGCCCGCGGCCTGGGTATCAGCGAACTGATCATCGGCCTCACCGTGGTGGCAATAGGCACCAGCCTGCCTGAACTCGCGGCCTGCATTGCCAGTGCCATCAAGCGACATCACGACCTGGCCATCGGCAACGTGATCGGCTCCAACCTGTTCAACCTGTTGGCCGTGCTGCCGATTCCCGGCCTGTTGGCGCCTGGCCCGATCGACCCCGCCGCCGCCAACCGAGACTTTCCGATCATGCTGCTGCTGACCCTCGGCATGGGCATGCTCCTGCTGTGGTTCCGCCACGGCCGGCTCGGGCGGCTGCCCGGCATGCTCTTCCTGGGCATCTATCTGGTCTATCTGACCTGGCTGGCCGCGGCAACCAGCGGTGCCACTTGAGCGATTCCCCGCAAAGGACAACAATCAGCGCATGACCAACGACACCTCAACGCCGACAATCGAGAACGTCCCAGCGGAAGGGGACTCGCCCATGCGGGCTAGCGCCCGTCGCACCCTGCAGATCGAGGAGCAGGCCATTGCCGCGCTGGCCGGACGGCTCGACAGCCACTTCGACCGCGCCTGCGAGCTGATGCTCGCCTGCCAGGGCCGCGTCGTGGTAACCGGCATGGGCAAATCCGGTCACATTGCCGGCAAGATTGCCGCCACCCTGGCCAGCACCGGAACCCCCGCCTTCTTCGTACACCCCGGCGAAGCCAGCCATGGCGACCTGGGCATGATCACCCCGGGCGACGTGGTGCTGGCCCTGTCGAATTCCGGTGAGACGGCGGAAGTCACCGCCCTGCTACCACTGCTCAAGCGCATCGGCACACCGCTGGTGAGCATGACCGGACGCCCCGACTCGACACTCGCACGCCACGCCGATGCCCACCTCGACGCCGGGGTCGAACGCGAGGCATGCCCGCTCGACCTGGCACCGACCGCCTCCACCACCGCCGCCCTGGCACTGGGCGATGCGCTGGCGGTGGCGCTGCTCGAGGCACGCGGTTTCACCGCCGAGGACTTCGCCCTCTCCCACCCCGGCGGCAGCCTGGGCAAGCGCCTGCTGCTGCGGGTTGGCGATCTGATGCATCAGGGCGACCGGCTGCCCCGCGTGCCGCTGGGCAGCCCGCTGCGCGACGCCCTGCTCGAGATCACCCGCCAGGGACTCGGCTTCACCTGCGTCGTCGACGAGCAGAATCGTCTGATCGGTGTCTATACCGACGGCGATCTGCGCCGCACCCTCGATCAGCACCAGGATCTCAGCCGGCTGACGGTGGACGACGTCATGACCCGTCCCGGCAAGCGCATCAGCGCCGACCTACTGGCGGCCGAAGCGGTGCGCATGATGGAAGACAACCTGATCACGGCACTGGCCGTGGTCGATGACGATGGTCACCCGATCGGTGCCCTGCACATGCACGACCTGCTGCGAAGCGGCGTGATCTGAATTCACTCTGACAAGGAGAGCCCATGGCGCTCGCCACCTCGACCCTCGACCCGCGTCTGCTCGACCGCTTGCGCAAGATCCGCCTGCTCGCCCTGGACGTGGATGGCGTGCTCACCGACGGTCGGCTTTATTTCCAGGCCGACGGCGTGGAGATCAAGGCGTTCCACACCCAGGACGGCCTGGGCATCAAGCTGCTGCGCCGCGCCGGGCTACAGGTCGCCTTCATCACTGGCAGGGAGTCACCCATGGTCAGCCATCGCGCCGCCGCACTGGGCGTCGATCATGTCTTTCAGGGCTGCGAAGACAAGCTCACCACTCTCCGCGAACTCTGCAATCGCAAAGGCATCGAGCTCGAGCAGGTCGCCTTCTGCGGCGATGACCTGCCCGACCTGGCGCCCATCCAGCGCGCAGGTGTCGGCATCACCGTGCCCGGCGCCCCGCCCTACATCCGCGCCCTGGCCGATCACGTGACCGAGCGCAGCGGTGGCCATGGCGCAGTGCGCGAGATCTGTGACCTGCTGCTCGAGGCGCAGGGACATCGCGACGCCCTGATCGACACCTACATGCACGGCAAGCGCTGAGGTCGCCCGCCGATGCTGCGTCGTCTGCCGCGCCCCTCGTTCCGTATCTGGCTGTTTCTGCTGCTGCTGGCTCTGGGCGGCCTGATCACCTGGCTGGACCCATGGCGGCCCCCACCCCCCGGCCCGGTACCCACCGACGAAGCCGGCGAGCCCGACTACTTCCTGGAGCAGGCCCGCCTGACACGCTTCGATTTCGAAGGCCGCGCTCATCAGCGGCTGGAGAGCCCGCGCCTGGTACACACCCCTCACGACGACGTGACACGTGCCGTCACGCCGCTGGCGCACCTGATCGACCGCGAAGGACGACAGTGGGTGGCGAACAGCCAGGAGGGGCGGCTCGGCCCGGGCGGCAACCCGCTGACCTTGACCGGCGACGCACGGCTCTTCGCCCCCGAGGAGCGCTGGCAACTCGATACCGAGGTGCTGCACTACGACGCCAATGTCGGACACGCCTGGAGCGATACGCCGGCGCTGCTGCAGCAACCGCCGCAGCACATGCGCGGCGAACGCTTCGACGTCTGGATCCATGACAACCGGGCACGATTGACCGACAATGTGCGCGGCTATCATCCCCCGGAAGGCGCTCAGCCGGGACAGGCCGACCCCGTCACCCTGGAGGAACTCACGCCATGAAGCGACGCAAGCTTCCAACGCCACGCATGCTGCTCACCCTGGCATTGATCGGCCTGGCATGGAGCCCTGCCGCGAGCATGGCCCAGCAGCGCGACGCCGACCAGCCCATCCATATCGAGGCCGACCGGCTCGATCTCGACGATGTCGCCGGCACGGCGGTCTACACCGGCGACGTGGACATTCGCCAGGGCACCATGCGCATCACCGGCGACCGCGTCGAGCTCCGGCGCAACGCGGCCGGAGAGTTGTCACGCGCCACGGCCCGCGGCGAGCGTGCCTACCTCGAACAGCAGCCCGACCCCGATCAGCCCGTGGTCCGCGGCTGGGGACGTACCGTCATCTATCACGCGGCCGAACGCCGCGTCGAACTGATCGACCGCGCCGAGCTGCACCAGGGTGGGGACACCTTCGATGGCGGCTATCTCGAGTACTTCCTCGACCGTCGCGTGGTTCAGGCCCGCGCCGAGAGCGAAGGCGTCGAAGGACGCCAACGCATTCGCATGACCCTGCAGCCGGAGCGCTGAGATGGCGATGAAGACCCTGCACGCCCGTCACCTGGCGAAAAGCTACAAGCGCCGGCGCGTGGTGCACGACATCAGTCTCTCCATCGAACAGGGCTGCGTGGTGGGGCTACTCGGCCCCAACGGAGCCGGCAAGACCACCTCGTTCTACATGATCGTGGGGCTGGTCAAGGCCGATGCCGGCAACGTCTGCATCGACGATCTCGACCTCTCCAAGAGCGCCATGCACGAGCGCGCCAAGGCGGGCATCGGCTATCTGCCTCAGGAAGCTTCGATCTTCCGCAAGCTCTCGGTGGCCGACAACATCATGGCAATCCTGGAAACACGCAAGGACCTGGATCGTCAGGGGCGTCAGCAGCGCCTGGAGCAGCTGCTGGAGGACTTTCACGTCACGCACATCCGCGACAACCTGGGCATGAGCCTGTCCGGGGGTGAGCGGCGGCGAGTGGAGATCGCCCGGGCGCTGGCCACCGAGCCGGCCTTCATTCTGCTGGACGAGCCCTTTGCCGGGGTCGACCCGATCTCGGTGGGCGAGATCAAGGGCATCATCCGTCAGCTCAAGGCCCGCGACATCGGCGTGCTGATCACCGATCATAACGTGCGTGAGACGCTGGACATCTGCGATTCGGCCTACATCGTCGGCGACGGCCAGATCATCGCGGAAGGCGACGCCGAAGCCATCCTGGCCAACCGGCGCGTGCGCGAAGTCTATCTCGGCGAGGACTTCCGGCTATAGCGCTCTCGCGCCCATAACGCATTCTTCGCCGACAAGCAAGAATCTGATCTTAAATTAAAAGCTTCTAACAGGCATGAATATTGCCGATGGCATGCTTATTGCAGCCTCGAGCTCTTGCAAGTGATCGTCGGCCAGTCTAGGGTAGAGTCTTTCCGGCAAATGAGCCCATTATTCTCATGGCCATGAAAGCATCATTGCAACTGCGAGTCGGCACTCAGCTGACCATGACACCACAGCTACAGCAGGCCATCGCGCTGCTGCAGCTCTCCACCCTGGACTTGCGCCAGGAGATCCAGCAAGCTCTCGAGTCCAATCCCATGCTGGAGCTCGACGACGGCTTCGGCGAACAGGCCGTCAGCGAACCCCAGAGCGACGACTGGGCCAGCGAAATTCCCGGTGAGCTCTCCACCGACAGCGACTGGACGGATACCTATCCCGATCATGGCAGCGGCACCGCCGGCGCCACCGGTGAAGGCCCCGACTTCGAACGCCAGGCCTCTGGGCAGACGCTGGCCGGCCACCTGATGTGGCAGTTGGCGATGATCGATGTGAACGAGCGTCAGCGCCAGATTGCCGAGAGCCTGATCGATGCCGTGGACGGCACCGGCTACCTGACCCAGCCGCTGGAAGAGATCCGCGACGGCCTGCGGCGCCAGGGCCTCGAGGGGTTGCCCACCCGCGAGGTCGAGCAGGTGCTGCTGCGCCTGCAGCAGTTCGAACCCACCGGCGTCTTCGCCCGGGATCTACGCGAGTGCCTGATGCTGCAGCTCGCCACCCTGCCTGACGACACTCCCCTGCTGCCCCAGGCACGCCGCCTGGTGCGCCAGTTTCTCGAGGCCTTGGCCGCCGACGACCGCCGCCTGCTCAAGCGCCGCCTGAGCCTGGACGACGAGGCCCTCGACGACGCCATTGCCCTGGTACGCTCCCTGAACCCCCGCCCCGGCAGCGACTATGCCGAGGTCGGCAGCAACTACATCACCCCCGACCTGGTCGCCTATCACGACGAGTCCGGCTGGCGCGTGGAGCTCAATGCCGAAGCGCTTCCACGGCTGCGCATCCAGCCCGACTACGTCGCCCTGGTGCGGCGCGCCGACAAGAGCCAGGACAACCAGTTTCTCAAGGACCACCTTCAGGAAGCTCGCTGGCTGATGAAGAGCCTGGCCAGCCGTAACGACACCCTGCTGCGGGTGGGGCGCGAGATCATGGCCCGCCAGATCGACTTCCTGGAGCAGGGCGAGGAGGCGATGAAGCCCCTGGTGCTGGCCGACATCGCCCAGACCGTGGAGATGCACGAGTCGACCATATCGCGGGTGACGACGCAGAAGTTCATCCACACGCCGCGCGGCGTATTCGAACTGAAGTATTTCTTCTCCAGCCATGTCGGCGGCAACGGCGAGGGAGACGCTCACTCCAGCACCGCGATTCGCGCCCGCATTCGCAAGCTGATCGCCGACGAGCCACCGCGCAAGCCGCTCTCGGACAGCCGCCTGGTGGAGCTGCTGGCCGACGACGGCATTCAGGTGGCGCGCCGCACCGTGGCCAAGTATCGTGAAGCGCTGGGGATACCCTCCTCGAGCGAACGCAAGCGCTTTCGTTGAAGTCGAAACGCAGCGTTGACAGCGGACAAGAGCGTCGTTCGGAGGGGTTTGCAAGGAGGCAAAAAGGGTTACAATCAAACCACCACTCGAAGGACGAAGGAGCTTGTCATGCAAGTCAACATCACCGGCCATCATGTTGAACTGACCAATTCCCTGCGTGACTACGTGAGCGAGAAGCTTAGCCGCGTCCAACGGCACTACGACAACATCACCAACGTCCAGGTCACCCTGTCCATCGAGAAGGAGCGCCAACAGGCCGCCTGCACGCTGCATGCCGCCGGTGCCGACCTGCATGCCGAAGCCTCCGACCCGGACATGTACGCCGCCATCGATGCGCTGACCGACAAGCTCGACCGCCAATTGGTCAAGCACAAGGAAAAGGCCCAGGCCCGCGCCCAGGGCGCCGGCATTCGCTGAGTTGCCATGACACTGGAAACCATACTGCCCCCTGAACGCGCGCTGTTCGACGTTCCCGGGGGCAGCAAGAAGAGGGTGCTGGAGTTTTTCAGCACCTTCATTGCGCAGAACACCCCGAGCCTCGACAGCCAGGAGGTCTTCGGCCGATTGATCGGCCGTGAGCGACTGGGCAGCACCGGCATCGGCAACGGCGTCGCCATTCCGCATGCGCGAAGCCCGCACTGCCACAGCCCAGTCGCCGCCTTCCTCAAGCTGGCCGAGCCCATCGATTTCGACGCCATCGACGGCGAACCGGTCGACTTGGTCTTCGTGCTGCTGGTACCCGAGGAGGCCGACGATACGCATCTGTCGCTGCTGAGCCAGGTAGCCGGCGTGATGAACGATGCCGAGACCCGTTCACGGCTGCGCAAGTGCGAAAGCCAGCGCGAACTTCACGAGCGTCTGATCGACGCCATCCGACGACAGTCTTCGGCCTGACCGCTCCCCCTTGCCGCTCGGCCAGCCCCTGATCAGGAGAAACGTAATGCAGCTTGTGATCATCAGCGGCCGTTCAGGCTCCGGCAAGTCGATCGCACTGCAGGCGCTCGAAGACATCGGCTACTACGCCATCGACAACCTTCCGGCGATGCTGCTCGGCTCGCTGGTCGACGAGCTGCGCGGCTCACCCACGGCACAGCAGTGCATCGCCGTAAGCATCGATGCGCGCAATCTTCCTCACGCGCTGGAACGGTTCCCCAGGCTGCTGGAGGAGCTGCGCGCCAAGCAGGTCGACTGTCAGATCGTCTACCTCACCACCGATGCGCGAATCCTGATCGAGCGCTACTCCGCCACCCGGCGCCGGCACCCGCTGACCCGCGACAGGGACATGACCCTGAGCGAAGCCATCGAAACGGAAGACACGACACTGAGCGAGATTCGCAACCTCGCCGACCTGATCATCGATACGTCGCGGCTTTCGGTGAACGATCTGCGTGGGCGCATCACCGAGCAGGTGGCCAGCCATCGTGCCGACCAGCTGACCCTCACGGTGGAGTCGTTCGGTTTCAAGGGTGGCGTACCGCTCGACGCTGACATCGTGTTCGACGCCCGCTGTCTGCCCAATCCGTACTGGGACCCGCGCTTGCGTGCGGCGACCGGTCGCGAAGCGAGTATCGTGGAGTTCCTCGAACAGTATCCGCTGGTTCACCAGATGCACGAGGACATCGTCGCCTGGGTAGAACGCTGGCTGCCGGCCTATCGCGACAGCCATCGTAGCTACCTCACGGTGGCCATCGGCTGCACCGGCGGCCAGCATCGCTCGGTGTATCTGGCCGAACGTCTCGCCCGACACCTCGCCCAGCAGCAGCCCGACGTGCGTCTGCGCCACCGCGAACTCGGCATTCATATACCGGTCACTGCCACGCAGGAGACGACCGCAGCGCCATCCGAACGCAAGGAAACCTGAGCGTGCCCAGCCGCAAGCTGACCCTGACCAACAAACGCGGCCTCCATGCACGTGCTGCCACCAAGCTGGTTCAGTGCTGCCAGCCCTTCGATGCACGCGTGTTCGTCTGCCGGGGAGCCCAGCAGGCCGACGCCACCAACATCATGGCCCTGCTGATGCTTGGCGCTCCCTGCGGCACTGAACTCGATATCAGCGCCGAGGGAACGGATGCGGAAGCGGTACTCGAAGCCATCGAGGCTCTATTCGAGGCCCGCTTCGATGAGGATCTTTAGGAATGGCCTATAGGCGGCTCAGCCTCCGGCAACGGTCATCTCGTCGATCAGCCAGCTACCGGTGTGAATGCTGCCGCGGGTGTCGATGTCGCTGCCCACGGCCTGCAAGCCCTTGAACATCGCCTCGAGATTGCCGGCGATGGTGAACTCCTCGACCGGGTACTGGATCTCGCCGTTCTCGACCCAGAAGCCGGCCGCGCCGCGGGAGTAATCACCGGTCACGCCGTTGACCCCCTGCCCCATCAGCTCGGTCACCAGCACCCCACGTCCCATGCGGGCGAGCAGCTCCTCACGCGACGCCAACGGTGCCGCGATCCGCAGATTGCGGGCGCCGCCGGCGTTGCCCGTGGTCTGCAGGCCCAGGCGCCGTGCGCTGTAGGCCGACAGCATGTAGCTGGCCAGACGCCCCTCTTCGATGAAAACGTTGTCGCGGGTCTGCACGCCGTCGTTGTCGAACGGGGAGCTGGCCATGGCACCGCGCTCCATGGGCCGCTCGCCCAGCGTGAACCAGTCGGGAAACAGCCTGTCTCCCAACCGATCGCACAGGAACGACGCCTGACGATAAAGCGAACCGCCGGCGATGGCACTCATCAGATGACCGACGAGACCGCTGGCGACGGTGGCATCGAACATCACCGGCAGGCGCCCGGTGGCGGGCCGACGCGCGCCCAGCCGCTGCAGGGTGCGCTCTGCCGCCTTCCTGCCCACGGCCCCGGCGTCCCGCAACTCATGCGGATTGCGCGCACTGGTGTAGTCGTAGTCGCGCTGCATGCCGTTCGCGTCCTCGGCGATCAACATGCAGGAGAGCGAGTGACGGCTACCGCGCTGGCTGCCGAGAAAACCATGACTGTTGGCGTAGACCCTTACTCCTTCGCCACTGGAGAGCGAGGCGCCCTCCGATTGGCGTATGCCCGCCTCGGCGCGACCCGCTGCTTCGCAGGCCAGCGCCAGCTCGATGGCCTGTTCGGTGGTGAGCGGCCAGGGGTGGTGCACATCCAGATCGGGCAGCTCGGTAGCCATCAGCTCGGCGTCGGCCAGCCCTGCCGCGGGGTCCTCACCGGTGTAGAGGGCAATGGCCATGGCCTTCTCCACGACCTCGCGGATCGACGCCTCGCCGGCATCGGTGGAGGAAGCGCTGCCCTTGTGGCCACGCAGGTAGACGGTAACGGCGATACCCTGGTCGCGGGAAAGTTCGACGGATTCCACCTCGCCTTCGCGCACGCTGATGCCGATACCCTGGTCGACGCTGGCCCCCACCTCGCAGGCATCGGCTCCCAGGTGTCGCGCCAGCGCCAGCGCCTGCTCGGCACGCGACTCCAGCAGCGCCTGCTGGGCGGCGGCATCGAAAGCCTTGCTCATTTTCATCTCCCTCATCCACCGGCAGCGCCGGTATCCGTTCGTGTCTGTTCCCGCCGCGGCGCGACGGGCTGATATACTGCGGTCATTCGACCCTATTCATCACCCGATGGCCAGCCCGAGGCCGGCCCTCTCATCACTTGGATGCGGCATGACCCAGGACATTCCCACTCTCTCCGGCGAAAGCTCCGACGAACGGCCCAGCAAGTCTCAGCTCAAGCGCGAAATGCATGCGCTACAGGCCTTGGGCGAACAGATCATCGCCATGACGCCGACCGAGCGCGCCCGCTTCCCGCTGTCCGAGGACATGCTTGCCGCCGTCGAGGAAACCTCCCGCATCCGCTCTCACGAAGGACGCCGGCGCCACATGCAGTACGTCGGCAAGCTGATGCGGCGCGAAGACCTCGAGGCGATCCAGGCGGTGTTCGACCAGATCGAACAGGAGCAACGTCATCGCGACCTGGCCTTCCATCGCCTCGAGAAGTGGCGCGACCGCCTCATCGAGGACGGCGACGATGCCGTCGAGGCCTTCATCGAGGAGCATCCCGAGGTCGACCGTCAGGCCCTGCGCCAGCTGATCCGCAACGCCAAGAGCGAGCGTGAGCGGGGCAAACCCCCGGCCAATGCGCGCAAGCTGTTCCGACTCATCCGCGAGACAGCGGGGCTTTAAACCACTCGCCGCTCGGGACTGGTCAGGCGGCAGGCACGTTCTTTCATGAAGCGGTGCCGCCGACGGTGAGCTCATCAAGCTTCAAGGTGGGCTGACCCACGCCCACCGGCACGCCCTGCCCCTCCTTGCCGCATACCCCGATGCCGGTGTCGAGTTCCAGATCGTGGCCGATCATCGATACCCGCCCCATCGCCTCCGGCCCGTTGCCGATCAGGGTCGCCCCCTTGACCGGCGCGGTGATTTTGCCGTCCTCGATCAGGTAGGCCTCGCTCGCCGAGAACACGAACTTGCCCGACGTGATGTCCACCTGGCCACCGCCGAAGCTGACCGCGTAGATACCGCGGCGGACGCTGGCAATGATCTCCGCCGGGTCGTCCTGACCGGCCAGCATGTAGGTGTTGGTCATACGCGGCATCGGCATGTGCGCGAACGACTCGCGACGGGCGTTTCCGGTGGGCTGCATGCCCATCAGTCGGGCGTTGAGCTTGTCCTGCATGTAGCCGGTGAGGATGCCGTCTTCGATCAGCGGGGTGTACTGACCCGGCGTGCCTTCGTCGTCCACGCTCATGGAACCGCGGCGGTCGGCCAGGGTGGCATCGTCCACCACCGTGACCCCGGGGGCTGCCACACGCTGACCCAAACGCCCGGCAAATGCCGAGCTGCCCTTGCGGTTGAAGTCGCCCTCGAGGCCATGGCCTACCGCTTCGTGCAGCAGGATGCCGGGCCAGCCGGGTGCGAGCACCACCGGCATCTGTCCGGCGGGGGCGTCCACCGCCTCCAGATTCACCAAGGCCTGGCGTACCGCCTCCTTGGCAAAGCGTTCGGCGGCGCTATCGTCACGCAGACGGGACATGGCGTAGCGCCCACCGCCACCGGCGCTGCCGCGCTCGCGTCGGCCGTTCTTGACGGCGATGACGCTGACGTTGAAGCGCACCAGCGGGCGCACGTCCGCCGCCAGGGTGCCGTCGCTGGCACGTACCAGCACGACTTCGTGAACGCCGGTCAGGGAGGCGCTGACCTGGGTAATGGCGGGGTCGGCGGCGCGCGCCACACGGTCGGCCTGCTTGAGCAGCGCGATCTTGTCCTCGGCGGAGAGGCCCGACAGCGGATCGACCGTGGCATAGCGCAGCTCTGCGCCGGTCGCGATGCGCGGCGCGAGCGACAGGCTGGCACCGCTGCGCACGATGCCGGACGCCGTGCGGCCAGTTTCCGCCAGGGCATCGGCGGTAATCTGGTTGGAATAGGCGAAGCCGGTCTTCTCGCCGGCCATGGCGCGCACACCCACGCCGCCGTCGATGTTGTAGCTCGCTTCCTTGACTTCACCATCCTCGAGCACCCAGCTTTCGTGCCAGCTGCGCTGAAAGTAGAGGTCGGCATAGTCGACGCCCGGCGTCAGCACATGGCCAAGGCCTGCGTCGAGCGCCTCGACGTCCAGTCCGCCGGGGTGCAACAGGATCTCCGCGGCGGTATCGAGCAGAGCGGATGAGGATGTCGTCATTCTGCGGTTTCCAAGGTGATGTCGGGCGAGGTCCAGGGACCACGCACGCGATAGTGAATTCGGGTGACTCGGTCGATGGCGCTGCCGAAGAGTCGGTCGGCGATGAAGAGCGCACCACCCACCACCGGCGCGCCGGCGATCACCGCCGCAAGCGGCAAACTGCTGCTGACGGGTACTGTGACGCCCAGACGCTGGTCCAGTTCCCGACGCGAGAGGTCGACGGTACCCTCCAGCGTGAAGGAAGTGGCCGGGCCGTCGATCCTGATGGGGCCGGTCGTCTCCAGTACGCCTCCATACAGGGTAGCAGCCCCGATGACGTGATCGAAGGCCGTGCCCTGGCCAGTCACGTCGGAAAAGTCCATGCGCAGCCGTCGTACCAGGTTGTCGACGTTGAGTAGGCCCACCACTCGCGCCGTGGGAGACTCCAGGTTGACGAAGCGTCCATTACGCAGCTCCGCCTCGACGCTGCCACGCGAGCGAGCCAGGGCGAACTGCCAAGGCGGCCCCGGCCAGGCCAGTTGACTGCGTACGCGTGTCTCGTTGCTGCGAATCGAAACCGGCTGACCGAGCCGCTCCAGCGCCGTACCCAGGTCGCGCCCATCGAGATCGAGTCGTGAGCGGGTCAGGCTGTCGCCCGGACCGGCGGACTCCCAGACCACTTCTCCCCGCGCCGTGATCTGCCCCAAGGTGAGCCCCAGTGGCGCCACTCTGAGCCGCTGCGGCGAGCCCTCCCAATGAGCCGTGAGCGGGCCGATCACCCGTCCCTGATAGAGAATCTCCGCCAGTCGCAGGCGGCCGTTGGGCACCTCGCCGACCCAGCCAGGCAAAGGCGTCGGATCCGGCGGCACGTCCAGCTCCGCGAGAAGATTGCCGGCCTCTTGCGTCTCGGCGGGCAGCAGGCCGTCCAGCGTCAAGCGGTCGAGCGCGATATCCAGCGGTTCGGCAAGAGCGGGGCGATAATCGAGAGAGCCCTCGAGCAGATCCCCCCGCAGGGCGACATGCCAACCGCCGCCGGTATGCGGACGTGCATCGGCCGTCATCACGCCCAGGCAATCCTCCGGACCGACAAGACAGGCGGTCTCCACCCGCAGGCGACGCAGCGGCCCGGGGCCTTCACCGCCCCCTGGCGCCCCCCCATCGAGCAGCGGTGCCAGCGCCGTACCCCACTCCACCAGGTCGAGACGGGATTGGTATATCGTGCCCGACCAGCCCTCCTGATCGGGCCAACTGGGTGCGTCGGGCAGTCGCCCAAGCCAGAACTGCCCCTGGCCCAGATCCGACCACGGCAGGCCGCGCCAGCGCAGACGGGCATCGCCACCCATTTCGGCCTCAACCCGCTGTTGATCGAGATCGGCTTCGATCCACAGCGTACGACTCTCGCCGGCCGGCTTGCCCAGCGGCGCCGGCAGGTCGATGGCGACACCCTGCAGGTTGCTGTCGAAGCGGAAGGTATTGCGCGTTTCGCCAAGCGTAAACCTTGCCCGCCAAGGCAGGCGCCCCGACACCCCATCAGCCAGGGCAGTGACATCGAAACGCTGCAGTACCCGGTCCACTTCGACGCCACCGTCTAGTGCGACGTAGCCTGCCAGCGTATCGATATCGGCATTGATCGGCCCGCCGAACAGGCGCCCTTCCAGGCGACCCTCGAGCCCACCCTCGTCGTCGCGCTGACGCCAGGCAAGCGGCCCCTTCACATCGCTGAGGGGCACTTCCAGCGGCAGGTAGACCAGCCGCTGCATGTCGACGTCGGTTTCGAGATCGAGTTGAAAGCCCTCCTCTTCGCCCAGCCTGGTGCTGAGCTCGATCCTGCCGCTGGCGCTCCCCTCCCCGCGCCAATCGTCGACCTGCTCGATGCCATCAACGGGAATGGCGCGCAGGTAGCGGCGCACGCCGTCGGCATCGGAGGTGAGGTCGCCGATCACATGCAGCACGTCGTCCTCTATGGTGACCCGCCCATTGTGGCCCAGGACTCCCAGGCTCTCAGCGTGATAGACCTCGGCATCGAGAGTGCCGATACCCGCGGTGAGCCGTCCTTCGAGGCCCTCGATAACAGGCCAGCGAGGGTCGAAGGGCAGCCGGCCCTCCTCTATCTCGAGATCCAGCCGCAAGCGCGGTTCGACACCGCTGCCGCCACGCCGGAGCGGCAGATGCAGCTTGAGCTCACCGGACGGTACACGGCCGGCCACCCCGGCAGCGAGCCAGGCATCGAGTTCTTCGCCTAGCACATCGGCGGGCAGCCAGTCCATCAGCGGACGCTCCAGGGCATCCGCATTGCGGAAGCGCAGGTCGAGCCCAAGGCCACCATGCACGCCACCGCCGATTGCCAGGCCGAAGCCGCCCTCCACTTCGGCTCCCTGCCAGCCGGCCTTGAGATCGCGACCGCTGACAAAAGTGCGTGGTCCTTCGTAGGTCCAGCGCACCTCGCCACTGGCATGGGAGAGTTCCATCGGCGCCGGATAGAGCTCTGGCACCTTGAACGTGGGGTCGCCGACACCGACGAACTCGATTCGCCCCGAGAGGTCCCGCGCTTCCACCCAGGCGTCGAGAGGCCCACCGCCCGGCACATCGTCCCAGGGCTCCACCTCAACCTGATGCAGCGCTGCCTGCGCCAGCCACTGCCCGTTACGCCGGCCCACGCCCAGTCCTGAGATCAGCCCGCGAGGCTCCAGGGCGTCGATGGTGCGCACCAGCCCCTCGGGCAACAGCACGCGCTCCTGCCAGGCGGCAAGCGACGCCAGCTCGAACTGACTGGTGGTCAGCCACCAGCCGTCACCATCGTGGCGTATGTGCCAGAAGTGCGGCAGCGCCGGCTGTTGCTCGTCTTCGAGCTCACGCGGCTCCGCCCAGTCGGCGGCTGAAGCGTCACCCTGCAGCCACGCCTCCCAGCCCTCGTCGTTGCGCAGCCACTGGCCGCGGGCCTTGAGCGGTTCCAGCACGATCGGTTCGTCGTCACGCCGCAGCACCAAACGCGGCACATCGATATCCAGCCTCGCATCGGCCAGCGCGCCACGATGCCAACGCCCCCAGAGGGTGACGTCGCCGCTGGCGTCCTCCAGGCGCAGGGGATCGTCGAGGGTGAACACCTCGACCAGATCGATCAACGTGTCGAGCTTCATGTCGGCCTGGAGGGCGGCACTGAAATCACGGAACCCGGTGGGTCCGGGAAATACTTCGAGCACGGCCTGCAGGGTGGCCTCCTCCTGCCCCTCGAGATGCACTTCGCCCTCGAGATGGGCACGTCGCTCGTCGCCGGTGAGCAGCAAGCGCGGCGCGAACATGTCGACCCGTCGCTCGCGACCGTGCAACACCAGCCGCACGTCTTCCACCCAGGCGCGCTGGCGCAGCAACAGCCCGACCCAGAAATCGAGCCGCTCGAGGTCGAACTCGCCTTCGAGGAGCTCAGGAGGGATCCTGGCCGGATCCGGCCAGTGCCAGCCGCCCTGCTCGTCCTGATAGAGATGAAGGGTAAGTCCGCTGAGGCGTGCATCCTCTACCACGGGTACGCCGGTACGCAGGCTGGCGGCCGTGTTCAGACGTAGCTGCGCCTGATCGACCTCAAGCAGCGGCAGGCCGGCCTCCCCCGGCTGTGTGCTCATGGTGAGACCGCCGCCCGTCACCATGGGATCGAGTCGGGCCAGGGCAGCGTCGAACTCGCGCAGCTGTACCGTCGCTCCCGTGCGCGCCTCGAGCAGCCGCTCGACGCGTGGCGCCAGTTGGTCGACCTGGGAAAGCGCCAGCCGCAGCACTACCAGCAGCACCGCGACCAGGGCCAGCAGCACGGCCAGCAGAGTGAGACTCCAGCGGGCTACCTGACGTAAGGGATGCATCCGCCGCTCACATCAGCACGATGTCGTACTGCTCCTGGGAATAGTGCGCCTCGACCTGGAAACGAATCGTCTTGCCTATGAAGGCCTCCAGGTCGGCAACCGCCGCCGACTCCTCGTCGAGCAGCCGATCCACCACCGGCTGAGATGCCAGCACCATGTAGGTTTCGGCGTTGTAGGCACGCTCCTCGCGCAGGATCTCGCGAAAGATTTCGTAGCACACCGTCTCGGCTGTCTTCAGGGTGCCCCGCCCACCGCAGGTGGGACACGACTCGCACAGGGTCTGCTCGAGGCTCTCCCGGGTGCGCTTGCGGGTCAACTGCACCAGCCCCAGTTCGGTGACCCCGGTGCACTTGGTCTTGGCGTGATCGCGCTCCAGCGCCTTCTCGAGTACCCGCAGCACCTGGCGCTGATGCTCTGGGTCCTCCATGTCGATGAAGTCGATGATGATGATGCCGCCCAGGTTGCGCAGCCGCAGCTGACGGGCGATGGCGTTGGCCGCCTCGAGATTGGTCTTGAAGATGGTCTCTTCGAGGTTGCGATGCCCCACGTAGCCGCCGGTATTGACGTCGATGGTGGTCATCGCCTCGGTCGGGTCGATCACCAGGTAGCCGCCCGATTTCAGCTGTACCTTGCGGCCCAGCGCCTTCTGGATCTCGTCCTCGACGCTGTAGAGGTCGAAGATGGGCCGCTCCCCGGGGTAGTACTCGATGCGTGCCGTGGAGTCGGGCATGAACTCCTCGGCAAACTCCAGCAGCTTGAGGTAATTCTCCCGCGAATCGATGCGCACCTTCTCGATCTCGTCGCGCATCAGGTCGCGCAGAGTGCGGATAAACAGTGGCAGATCGTCGTAGATCACGCTGGGTGCCGGTGCGGTCACCTTGCGTTCGCTGACCTTGCGCCACAGCCGCAGCAGGAAGTGCATGTCGGAGAAGAGCTCCTCCTTGCCCACGTTCTCCGCCGCCGTTCGCACGATGAAGCCGCCGGTGATCTCGATCTCCTGCTCCTGCTGGCAGAGTTCGAGCAGCTCGCGCAGGCGCTCCCGTTCACGCTCGTCCTCGATGCGCTGCGACACGCCGTGGTGCGGGGAGTCGGGCATATAGACCAGGTAGCGCGAAGGAACCGACAGATGGGTGGTAAGGCGTGCACCCTTGGAGCCGATGGGGTCCTTGGTGACCTGAACGACCAGCGCCTGCCCCTCGTGGAGCAACTGGCCGATGGTGGCCTGCTCCTCCGGTGGGGTGCCGGGCGGCATCACTTCATGGGCATGGATGAAGGCCGCACGGTCGAGGCCGATGTCGACGAAGGCCGCCTGCATGCCGGGGAGCACCCGCACCACGCGTCCCTTGTAGATGTTGCCGACGATGCCACGTCGGCGCGTACGCTCGATCAGCGCCTCCTGCAGCACGCCGTTTTCCACCACCGCCACGCGGGTTTCCATCGGCGTCAGGTTGATCAGTACTTCGCCGCTCATGCGGAAATCCTTGTCCAGTTCAATAGCCGCATTATGACATAGTGATACGGCTAGACAGCACCACACCAAAGCGGCACGTCCTGTCGTACCAGCAACTGTGCCGTTTCATAAAGGGGCAGCCCCACCACCGCGGAGTGGCTGCCTTCGATGCGCTCGACGAAGATCGACGCCAAGCCCTGAATGGCATAGCCGCCCGCCTTGTCGGCAGGTTCACCGGTCGCCCAGTAGGCCGCCATCTCGCTGTCGCCAATCTCGCGCATGAAAACCCGCGTCGCCACGCAGATCTCGAGCAATCCGGCCGGCCCCGTCACGGCCACGGCGGTGAGCACCTCGTGGGCGCGCCCCGATAGCAGACGCAGCATGGCCGCTGCCTCGGCCCTGTCGGCTGGCTTGCCGAGTATTCGCCCGTCGCAGACCACGGCGGTATCCGAACCCAGCGTCGGCAGTCGCGACTGGCGCCCGCCCGCCAATGCCTTCTCTCGGGCCAGGCGTGCCACATAGGCTTCGGCGAGCTCGCCAGGCAGCGGCGTCTCATCGATATCCACCGGCCGCACCTCGACGCCGACGCCGATGCTGGCCAGCAGTTCGCGGCGGCGCGGCGAGGCCGATGCCAGGCACAGCACGGCTGCTGCCTCGTGCCCTCCGGTCCGGTCCTCAGTCATGCCTGGCCAACCGGCGCTCGAAGGCCTGGAACATGGTGGCCAGCCATGGCCACAATGCCGCCCCGATGAGCGACGGAAGCAGGAAGGCCAAGTGCATCGAGAAGGGACCGAACAAGGTACGCAACCACTGCTCGACCAGTTGCACGAGCCCCAGCAGCACCAGGATCAGCAGCGCCTGCTGGACCAGGGAGTAGGTGCGGAACCGTGGATAGACCAGTGCAGCGAGGAAGGCCAGCAGCGACAGGGTCAGGGCGTTCTGGCCCAGCGGGGCGCCTTCGATGAGATCGAGCAGAATGCCGAGCACGAAGCCGTGAAAGACCCCGACTCGGGCGGGGGCGGCCATGCACCAATAGATCAGCATCAGCCCCAGCCAGTCCGGTCGCCAGATCTGCCAGCCCTCGGCCAGCGGCATCACCTGAAGGCACAGCGCCAGCAGCAGGGTGAGCCAAATCCAGGGCAGCGCCGTGGTCGATCCACTCGCCATCAGTTCGACTCCTCCGGCATGGCTTCGTCATCCAGCTCATCGGGCAGTTCGAGATCCCACATTTCGTCGTCAGGCACCGGCGCCGGATCGGGTGGGAACACAAGCAGGAAGTGGCGGGAGCGCTGCAGACGCGCGACCGGCTCGGCCGTCACCCGGGCAAAGGGCTGCCCCGGGTCGTGGACCACCTCGGTGACCCTGGCCACGGGATAGCCCGGCGGGAAGCGGTCCGCCAGCCCGGAGGTCACCAACAGGTCGCCCTCGCGGATGTCGGCCGTATCCGGCACGTGTATCACTCTCAGGGCATCGTACTGGCCGCTGCCCTGCAGCACGAAGCGCAGGCCGTTACGGTTGATCTGGATCGGCAGCGCATGGCTGGCATCGGCCACCATCAGCACCCGGCTGGAATAGGCCGACACCGCCGTCACCTGCCCCACCAGCCCCGAGGCATCCAATACCGGCTGCCCCACGTAGACCCCGTTGCGACGCCCGCGGTCGATCACCATCTGATGCGTGAACGGGTCGGAGTCGAGAGAGAGCAGTTCGGCGGTGATATAGGGAGCCTCCAGGCGAGCGGCGGCCCCCAGCAGCTCGCGCAGGCGCACGTTCTCGGCCGTCAGGCTCGACATGTGCTGGACCCGATGGGACAGATGCAGGATCTGCTCACGCAGGCGGCGGTTCTCCTCCACCAGCGCGCGCTGCTCGGAGAGCGCCAGCGAGCCCCAGGTGAGCACGTCGCTGGGCAGCGCGACGAGCCAATGAATTGGCGCCACGACGGTGGTGAGCTGAGCGCGCACCTCTTCCATGCGGGTGAAACGATGATCGACGAACATCAAGGCAGACGCGGCTACCACACACAGCAGCATGCGGTAGCCAGGCACATGACCGTGCGAGAACAGCGGTTTAATAGACGTTCCCCCCGCACCGGGCGCGGCACGTCCGGCCGCACCTGTTCATACGTCGATTCGCACTGGAAAACGGCCTTGCGGCGTCAGTCGCTCGAGAGCAGCTCGAAGGTGTGTCGGTCGATCATCTCGAGCGCCTTGCCGCCCCCGCGTGCCACGCAGGTCAGCGGATCCTCGGCGACGATGACCGGCAGCCCGGTCTCCTCGGAGATCAGCTTGTCCAGATCGCGCAGCAGGGCACCACCCCCGGTCAGCACCAGACCGCGCTCGGCGATGTCGGAGGCGAGCTCGGGCGGCGACTGCTCCAGCGCGCTCTTGACCGCAGCAACGATCGAGGAGAGCGTCTCCTGCAGAGCATCGAGGATCTCGTGGGAGTTCAGCGTGAAGCTGCGCGGGATGCCCTCGGCCAGGTTGCGGCCGCGCACGTCGATTTCGCGCAGCTCGCCGCCGGGGTAGGCACAGCCGATCTCTTCCTTGATGCGCTCGGCGGTCGCCTCGCCGATCAGGCTGCCGTAGTGGCGGCGCACGTAGGCGGAAATCGCCTCGTCGAAGCGGTCGCCACCGACTCGGATCGACTCGGAGTAGACCACACCGTTCAGCGAAATGATGGCGATCTCGGTGGTACCGCCACCGATGTCCACCACCATCGAGCCCTGGGCATCGTCCACCGGCAGGCCGGCGCCGATGGCAGCGGCCATGGGCTCCTCGATCAGGAACACTTCACGGGCACCGGCCCCTTCCGCAGACTCCTTGATCGCCCGGCGCTCGACCTGGGTCGACATGCAGGGTACGCAGACCAGCACCCTCGGGCTCGGCGTCAGGAAAGTGCTCTGGTGCACCTTGCGAATGAAGTGCTGGAGCATCTGCTCGGTAACGGTGAAGTCGGCAATCACGCCGTCCTTCATCGGGCGAATCGCAGTGATGTTGCCCGGCGTGCGGCCCAGCATGCGCTTGGCATCGGCGCCAACCGCGGCCACGCTGCGCATGTTACCGGATTGGCGAATGGCCACTACGGACGGCTCATCGAGCACGATGCCGCGACCGCGAACGTAAATCAGTGTATTGGCCGTACCCAGATCGATGGAAAGATCGCTGGAGAACAGCCCCCTCAAGCGTTTGAACATGGACGTCGTTACCTAGTGCAGACCGGGACCAGTGCGGATGCAAACGGTATCATCGCCGCCTCAGTGCAGCAAGCGACATAGGCCGCTCCAGATGCGAGAAGAGTGCCCGCCATGGCTCGAATATGGTACCTTTTCCCGCTGTTCATAACACTCCATCCGTGCGAGGACACTCAGCTCATGGCGCTTGAACACGCAGACGTGCAGCGGGCCGCTCATCTGGCCCGGCTCGGCCTGACCGACGACGAGGCCGCCCGCTACGTGGACGACCTAGGCCGTATTCTCGAGATGGTCGACATGCTCCAGGCACTCGACACCGAAGGGGTCGCCCCGCTGGCCCATCCCCTCGACGTCACTCAGCGCCTGCGCGCCGACGAAGTCACCGAGCGCGACCAGCGCAGCCGCTTCCAGCAGTGCGCTCCGGCCGTGGAAAACGGGCTCTACCTGGTTCCTCGCGTCGTCGAGTGATCCCGGTCGCCATTCAGGCAGCGCCCATCGGCGCAGCATTCGCCTCTCTTTCAACGGCACGCTTTCATGGAGCCATGCCGCATGCATGACAAGACCCTTGCCGAACTGACCCGTTCGCTCGACGCCGGCGACTTTTCCAGCCGCGAACTGACTCAGCACCTGCTCGGCCGTATCGACCGTCTCGACGGCGAGCTGAACAGCTTCATCACCGTCACCCACGAGCAGGCCCTGGCCGCCGCCGATGCCGCCGACGCCGCCCGTGCCGCGGGCAAGGCCGGTACGCTCACCGGCCTGCCGCTGGCGCTGAAGGACATCTTCTGCACCCAGGACGTGAAGACCACCGCCGGCTCGCGGATGCTCGACAGCTTCATCGCCCCCTACGACGCCACCGTGGTCGAGAAGCTCAAAGCCGCCGGCGCCGTCAGCCTGGGCAAGACCAACATGGATGAGTTCGCCATGGGCTCCTCCAACGAGAACAGCCACTACGGCCCGGTGAAGAACCCCTGGGACTTCACCGCCGTGCCGGGCGGATCGTCCGGCGGCAGCGCCGCTGCTGTGGCGGCGGGCTTGGTGCCGGCGGCGATCGGCACCGATACCGGCGGCTCGATTCGTCAGCCCGCGGCCTTCTGTGGCATCACCGGGCTCAAGCCCACCTACGGCCGGGTGTCGCGCTACGGCATGATCGCCTACGCCTCGAGCCTCGACCAGGCCGGCCCCATGGCCCGTAGCGCCGAGGACTGCGCCCTGCTGCTCAACGCCATGGCCGGCCACGACCTGCGCGACTCCACCTGCGTGCAGCGCGGCGTGCCCGACTACACCGAAGAGCTCGGCACTGCGCTTTCCGGCCTCAAGATCGGCCTGCCCAGCGAGTACTTCGGCGACGGCCTCGATCCGCAGGTGGAAGCTGCCGTGCGCGAGGCGATCAAGGTCTTCGAGTCGCTCGGCGCCAGCGTGCGCGAGGTGAGCCTGCCGCACACCCACTACGCGATTCCGGCCTACTACGTCATCGCCCCGGCGGAAGCCTCGTCGAACCTGTCACGCTACGACGGCGTACGCTTCGGCCACCGCTGCGCCAACCCAGTGGATCTGATCGATCTGTACAAGCGCAGCCGCGCCGAGGGCTTCGGCGACGAGGTCAAGCGCCGCATCCTGATCGGCACCCACACCCTCTCCGAGGGTTTCTTCGACGCCTACTACAAGAAGGCCCAGCAAGTGCGCCGGCTTATCCGTCAGGACTTCCTCGACGCCTTCGAGGAGGTCGACGTCCTGATGGGCCCCGCCTCGCCCACCCCGGCCTTCGATCTCGGCGCCAACAAGGACCCGGTGTCGATGTACCTGCAGGACATCTACACCATCGCCATCAACCTCGCAGGGATCCCCGGCATGAGCGTGCCGGCCGGCTTCGCCGGCAAGCGCCCGGTGGGGCTGCAGATCCTCGGCAGCCATTTCACCGAGTCGCGGCTGCTCAACGTCGCCCACCAGTTTCAGCTGGCCACCGACTGGCACCGTCAACGCCCCGCGCTCGCCGAGGAGAACACCTGATGCAATGGGAAACCGTGATCGGGCTGGAGGTTCACGTCCAGCTCGCCACTCGCTCGAAGATTTTTTCCGGCGCCTCCACTGCCTTCGGCGCCGAGCCCAACACTCAGGCCTGCGCCGTCGACCTGGGACTGCCGGGCGTGCTGCCGGTGCTCAACGAGGCAGCCGTGGCCATGGCGGTCAAGTTCGGCCTGGCGATTCACGCCGAGATCCCCGAAGTGTCGGTGTTCGACCGCAAGAACTACTTCTACCCCGACCTGCCCAAGGGCTACCAGACCAGCCAGATGTACCAGCCCATCGTCGGCGCCGGAGAGGTCGAGATCACCCTCGAGGACGGCACCACCAAGCCGATTCGCGTGCACCACGCACACCTGGAGGAGGATGCCGGCAAGTCGCTGCACGAGGACTTCCACGGCATGACCGGCGTTGACCTCAACCGCGCCGGCACGCCGCTGCTGGAAATCGTCTCCGAGCCTGACATGCGTTCGGCGAAAGAGGCCGCCGCCTATCTCAAGGCGATCCACTCCATCGTCACCTACCTCGGCATCTCCGACGGCAACATGGCCGAGGGCTCGATGCGCTGCGACGTCAACGTCTCGGTTCGGCCCAAGGGCCAGGAAGCCTTCGGCACCCGGGCCGAGATCAAGAACGTCAACTCGTTCCGCTTCGTCGAGCGCGCCATCGCCTTCGAGGTGGAACGGCAGATCGAGCTGCTCGAGGATGGCGGCAAGGTGGTGCAGGAGACGCGCCTGTTCGACCCCGAGCGCGACGAGACCCGCAGCATGCGCACCAAGGAGGAAGCCAACGACTATCGCTACTTCCCCTGCCCCGACCTGCTGCCGGTAGTGCTCGACAAGGCCTATATCGACCATTTGCGCGACAACCTGCCGGAGCTGCCGGCCGAGAAGCGCGCCCGCTTCGAGAACGAGCTGGGCCTCTCGGCCTACGATGCCAGCGTGCTTTCCGCCACCCGCGAGATGGCGGACTATTTCGAAGAAGTGAAAGACGTCTGCCGGGATGCCAAGCAGGCCGCCAACTGGGTGCAGGGTGAGCTTGCAGGTGCCTTGAATCGTGAGAATCTCTCGATCGCCAATAGCCCCGTATCGGCTCGTCAGCTAGGTGAACTGGTAGCTCGCGTGATCGACGACACCATCAACGGCAAGGCCGCCAAGCAGGTATTCCAGGCACTGTGGAACGGCCAGGGCGCCAGTGCCGACGACATCATCGAGGCCCAGGGGCTCAAGCAGGTCACCGACACCGGCGCCATCGAGGCGATGATCGATCAGGTGATCGCCGACAGCCCGGCCCAGGTGGCCCAGTATCGCGACGCCGAGCCGGACAAGCGCGGCAAGATGATCGGTTACTTCGTCGGCCAGGTGATGAAGGCCTCGCGCGGGACCGCCAATCCGCAACAGGTCAACGAGCTGCTCAGGCAGAAGCTCGACGCCCTCTGCTGAGGCATGGCGGGCGGCGCCTCGGCGCCGCCCGCGGGATTAGGAGATCGGCATGTCGGACGACGTCGGCGCACGCCTGCGCGCCCTGCGCACCCTGCGCGGTATTTCCCAGCGCGAGCTGGCCAAGCGCTGCGGAGTCACCCATTCCAGCCTGTCGCTGATCGAACAGGGCAAGGTGAGCCCTTCGGTCAGCTCGCTGAAGAAGATCCTCGATGCCATCCCCATCAGCGTGGGCGACTTCTTCACCATGGACATGGAGAGCCGCGACCAGGTCTTCTACGGCGCCGACGAGCTGGCCGACGTGGGCAGCGGCGAGGTCGTCTACAAGCTGGTCGGCGCCAACCGCGCCAGTCGGGCGCTAGCGTTCATGATCGAGACCTACCCGCCCGGCGCCGATACCGGGCGCGAGATGATCGCCCACCAGGGCGAGGAAGCCGGCGTGGTGCTGGAGGGCACGATAGAGATCACCATCGGCCCCGAAACCCGCCTGCTCGGCCCGGGCGAAGCCTATTACTTCGACACCAACGTGCCCCACCGCTTCCGCAATCCCGGCAGCGAGCCCTGTCGTCTGGTGAGCTGCTGCACCCCGGCCCGGACCTTCTGAATCAACCGCGCTTCAAACGCTCGATCTCCAAGCGCAGGGCCTCGGCCTGCTCCGTCAGCGCCGCGTTGGCGCGCATGTCACCGTTGCGGGACGCCAGCATCGCCTCCTCGAGCTTGCGCTCATAGGCCTTTTGCAGTCGTTTGGTGGGATCTCGCCGAAAGATATCGAACATAGGGTTTCTCCTTCCTCAGGGTTTTGTACAACTTTTCGCGGCCGAAACGCGACCTCACGCGCCCAAATCCTGCTTTCTACACGCCACAGCTAGCAGATCGGTAGCCCAAGCAGTGCTTTTTTCGACGGCAGGCTAAAATTAAATTCATTTGTACAGTCATTGTACAAGTTTTAAGATTCGCGTGTCTTCCACTCTCGCTTCCACCGGGAGTGGCTCAAAACCAGAATAAGGAATGCATGCCATGGGACTCTCGGCCAGCCTCGCCCGCCTGGGGATACGTAGTCGCCTGTTCGTTGGATTCTCCGCCGTGCTCGCCTTGATCGTACTGCTCACCGCCATCGGTATCGTGCAGGTGAACCGTATCGATCACAGCCTCACCACCATCAACGACGTCAATGGCACCAAGCAGCGCCACGCCATCGACTGGCGCGGCAGCGTGCATGACCGCGCGATCCTGCTGCGCGACATGACCCTGGTCGAATCACCCGCCGCACTGGCAACCCTCGAGCGCGACTACCGTACGCTGGCCGACGACTACCAGCGCGCCGCCAGCGGCATGACGACCGCCATTCAGCTCAGCGCCTCCTCCCGCGAACGCGAGCTGCTGGCGGCCATCGAGCGCCAGGCCGATACGACGCAACGACTGGCGGCCCAGGTAATGGAGCGTCGCGCACAGAGTGACATCGTCGGCGCACGGGAAATCCTGCTGAGCGAGGCCGGCCCGGCCTTCTTTTCCTGGCTCGACCGCATCAACGACTTCATCGACCACCAGGAAGCCGAGAGTGCAGCCGATACTGCACTGGCCCGCGACACCGCCTCCGGCTTCCAGATGCTGATGCTGGCCCTGTGCCTGGCGGCCTTGGCGGCAGGGGGCACCATCGCCTACCTGCTGGCTCGCCAGCTACTGCGCGAGCTCGGCGCCGAGCCCCACGAGGTGAAAGCCTTCGCCGAGGCGATCGGCCGCGGCGAACTGGCCACCAGCGGCCGACTGCGCAGCGGTGACCGCAGCAGCATCATGGCATCGCAGGTGGAAATGGCGCGTCAGCTGCAGGCCATCGTGACCCAGGTTCGCGGCGCTGCCGAAGCCGTGGCCAGCAACAGCGAGCAGATCGCCGAGGGCAACACCGACCTCGCCTCGCGCACCCAGCAGCAGGCCAGCGCCCTGACCCAGACCGCCTCGGCGATGGAAGAGTTGAACGGCACCGTGGTGCAGAACAGCGAGAATGCAGGTCAGGCCAGCCGTGAGGCCGAGAATGCCTCGCACACGGCACGCCAGGGTGGCGTGGCGGTAGAGCAGATGACGGCTACCATGAACGAGCTCGACAAGAGCGCCGGAGAGATCGCCAGCATCATCTCGACCATCGACGACATCGCGTTTCAAACCAACATCCTGGCGCTCAATGCCTCGGTGGAGGCGGCACGCGCCGGCGAGCATGGCCGCGGCTTCGCCGTGGTCGCCGCCGAGGTCCGCAAGCTGGCTCAGAAGAGCGCCGACGCCGCCAGCGAGATCAACGAACTCATCACCAGTAACGTGGAACGCGTGAAGAGCGGTAACGCTCGAGCCGCGGAGGCGCGTCAGGCCACCGAAGAGATCGTCGAAGCCATCGCGAGAGTCAGCCAGTTGATGCGGGAAATCAGTCAAGCCAGCGTCGAGCAGAGTGCCGGCGTGCAGGAAGCCGGCACGGCCGTGGCCGAGATGGACAGGGTCACCCAGCAGAACGCCACGCTGGTGGGAGAGAGCGCCACGGCAGCCGACAATCTGCGCCAGCATGCCCGTCAGCTGATGAACGCCATGGCCGCCTTCCAACTGCCGAGCACTGCTCGCGCCGATGGCCAAAGTGTGCCGCACGGCGAGATGCTTACGGCGCCCCGGCCCATCATGCGCCAGCTGCAGCTTGCCACCGCGGAGCGCCAGCCGGAGTGGGCCAACTTCTAGGCCCCCACTTGGCTGGGAACCCCTAGCCTCGTCCGCCCCCGTCCGGCAGCGCCTGGCGGGGGCGCGCAGTCTCGAGCTCGAGGCCGGCCCGCTCGACCAGCTCGGCGGGCAGCTCCTTCTTCACCGCCACTCCCAGCTCCTGGAATTCGGCAGCCTGCTTGATCAAGTTGCCCCGTCCGTTGACCAGTTGCCCCATGGCGCGATCGTAACTGTCGCGAGCGCCGTCGAGCTTCGCCTGCACCTCCTGCATGCTTTCGAGAAACAGCCGCAGCTTGTTATAAAACCGCTCGGCGCGATTGGCCAGCTCGGCGCTGTGACGGCTCTGGTCCTCGAAGCGCCACAATTGACGCACCACGTTGAGGCTGGTCAGCAGCGTGGTGGGAGTGGCCACCAGCACATTGTGCTCGATGGCCCGCTGGTAAAGGGTCTCGTCGTGCTTGAGCGCTTCTACGTAAGCCGACTCCACCGGGATGAACATGATCACCACATCCGGCGAGTTGATGCCCGGCAGGTCGTAGTACTGCTTGTCGGCCAACTCGGCGATGCGCTCACCCACTGCCTTGGCATGAGCCGCCAGGGCCTGCCCTCTCTCCACCTCGTCCTCGGCGTTTACGTAGCGCACATAGGCGGCAAGCGAGGTCTTGGCATCGATCACCAGGTGGCGACCCTGAGGCAGGTAGACCACCGCATCGGGCCGCCGCCGGCCTTCGCTCGTGGCGAAGCTCACCTCGCGCTGGTAATCCTTGCCGGGACGCAGCCCGGAACCCTCCAGCACGTTCTCCAGCATCAGCTCGCCCCAGTTGCCCTGCACCTTCTTCTGCCCCTGCAACGCCTGTGTCAGGCGCTCGGCCTGATCGGTGATCTCGCGGTTGAGCGTCTGCAGGTGGCGCAGCTCGGTACGCAGCCCGGCACGCTGCTCGGTGTCGTGGCGGTGAATTGTCTCGACCTTCTCGCGAAAGCCCTTCATCTCGGCCTGGATCGGCTGTAGCAGACCGCTGATGCGCTGCTGGGAAAGCTCGGAGAAAGCACGCCCCTTGCGCTCGAGAATCTCGTTGGCCAGGTTCTCGAACTCCTGGCGCAGCTGCTCGCGACTGTCGCGCAACAAAGCCAGCTGGGCTTCGAAGTGCTGCTGTTTCTGCTCCAGGGTAGTGGCCAGCCGTGCTTCGCTCACCTGCACCTCGCCGAGCCTGTGTTTTGCGTCATCGAGCTGCTTCTCACGCTCGGCCAGTCGCTCGCGAAAGTCGGTCAAAGCGGTTTCGTGCCGCACTGCCTCGACACGCTGGCGCCGGGCGGCGAGCCAGCCGGCCAGACCGAAGGCGAGCAGGAACGTCACCAGCGCCGTGAGCGCCATGGCGTAGCCAAGGGGCAGCGAGGCCAGCAGCGTGACGAGGTCGGTCAAAGGGTATTCTCCTGCTGCAGCATCAAGGGGATAGACCCGAAGTCTCCCCAAAACCGTGCGCCTTGTCACGGCTTGCGCTCATATCGGTTTCTTGCAACTGCCGACATGCAGGTATCAACGCAGGGTCATGCTATCGTGAAAGCTCGGCACTACTGACGCACCTACCCATGCTCGACTTCCTTGCCCGCCCCGAAAGCCATGCCTGGCATCAACAGCTGGCTCGCCTGCTGCGTACGGCAGCGGCCCCCGATTTCCCTGCCAGGCTCGACCAAGCGCTGCGCGAGCAGGTGGGTCACGATACGGTGCTTATCAATGCCTATCGCGGCCGTCGACGACCGCTGCTGATCCATGACAACTACCCACCGCATCGCCATGAGCAGGGCATCGAGCGCTACCTGAGCAAGGCCTATCTGCTCGACCCCTTCTTCACGGCGGTGAGCGATGGCCTGGATCATGGCGCCCATCGCCTGCGCGAACTCGCCCCGGATCGCTTCGAAGCCAGCGAGTACTATGACCACTACTACCGCGCTCTCGGCCTGGCGGATGAAGTCGGCATCTTCTGCCGAGTCGACGCGGAGGTGGTGATCGCCGTGTCGCTGGGCTTCGGCACGAAGTCGCCGCCGTTGACCCGCCGCGCCCTGCAGGCCTTGCGCCACCTCTCTCCCATGCTGGAAGCGCTGCTGAACGAGTACTGGAAATGGCAGGGAGGCAAATTCCAGCAGCGCCTGGCGGAGCAGGAGCCGGTGGAAGCCGCACTCGCCAGCTTCGGCGCTGCGGTGTTGACGGCAAGAGAACAGGAGATCGTGCGCCTGCTGCTGGCCGGCCATTCGACGAAATCGGCCGCCCGGGAGCTCGATATCAGCGACGGCACGGTCAAGGTACACCGCAAGCACATCTACCAGCGCCTGGAGGTATCCAGCCAGTCGCAGCTGTTCCGCCTGTTTCTCGATCACGTGGCCCTGGTGTCCCGCCAGCAGGCGGTATGAGACGCGTAAATACGAGACGCGAAAAAAAGCCGGCGCCCCAGGCATGGGGAGCCGGCAAGTCGAGGATTCTCTAAAAGGTGGTGTCGAGGCCCTCTCGTAGTGGGCCCTCAGAGCGAAAGCGACATCCACACGCTCTTCAGTTCCGAATACTCCTCCAGGCTGTGCAGCGACTTGTCACGGCCGTTACCCGACTGCTTGACCCCACCGAAGGGCATGGTCTGGTCGCCCCCGGCCCAGTTGTTGACGAACACCTGACCCGACTGCAGCCGTCGCGTCACGCGCATGATGCGGTCGATGTCCTGGCTCCACAGCCCCGCCGCCAGGCCGTAGGGCGTGTCGTTGGCCATGGCCACCGCCTCCTCTTCCGTGTCGAAGCCGAACACCGCCAGCACCGGGCCGAAGATCTCTTCGCGGCCGATGGTCATCTGCGGGGTGACGCCGTCGAACACCGTGGGTGGGATGAACAGCCCCGGGCCGTCGATGGCCTTGCCGCCGGTGCGCAGCCGCGCGCCCTCTTCCACGCCCTGGCGGATGTAGTCGAGGATGCGGCGATGCTGGGCCTCGTCGACGATGGCGCCCATGAAGCTCTCGGGATCGAGCGGGTCGCCGGGCTGCATGTTCTCGGCGGCTTTCAATACGCGCTCGACGAAGTCGTCGCGAATCGTGTTCTCCACCAGCAGCCGGGAGCCGGCGATGCACACTTCGCCCTGGTTGTGGAAGATCGCCGCGGCGGCGTGGCTGGCCACCTGGTCGAGGTCCTTGCAGTCAGCGAAGACGATGTTGGGCGACTTGCCGCCGCACTCGAGATAAACCCGCTTGAGGTTGGACTGCCCGGCGTACTGCATCAGCTGCTTGCCCACCGCGGTGGAGCCGGTGAAGGCCAGGCAGTCGACCTCCATGGAGAGCGCCAGAGCCTTGCCCACGGTGTGGCCGAAGCCCGGCAGCACCTGGAACACCCCGCGCGGGATGCCCGCCTCCTTGGCCAACTGCGCCAGGCGCAGCGCCGACAGCGGCGACTTCTCCGAGGGCTTGAGGATCACGCTGTTGCCGGCGGCCAGCGCCGGGGCGATCTTCCAGGCGGTCATCATCAGCGGGAAGTTCCACGGCACGATGGCCGCCACCACGCCGATGGGCTCGCGCAGCACCAGGGCCAGGGTCTCATCGCCGGTGGGCGCCACCTCGCCGTAGAGCTTGTCGATGCACTCGGCCTGGTAGCGGATGCAGGCGATGGCACCATTCATGTCGCCCAACGAGCTCGAGATGGGCTTGCCCATGTCGAGGGTGTCGATCAGCGCCAGTTCGTGCTTGTTGGCCTCCATCAGATCGGCCAGGCGCAGCAAGGTCTTCTTGCGCTTGCCCGGCGCCAGGCGCGACCAGGCGCCGTCGGCAAAGGCCCGGCGCGCCACCGCCGCGGCACGCGCGGCATCGGGCTCGTCGCAGCTGGCCACCTGAGCGAGGAGCTCGCCGGTGGCCGGGTTGCGCGATTCGAAGGTGTCACCGCTCTCGGCAGCGACGAAGGTGTCGTCGATAAAGGCGCGCGACGCCAGACCCGGGATCACGCTGTCGGCCAGAGTCTGCCAGTCGGCCAGGGTGGTGGGGTTCTCAAAGCTCATGGCGCACTCCTTGACGGTTGGCGCGTTCCAGCAGGGCGTCGCAGAGCACCTGGGCGCCCAGGGCACAGTGCTCCGGCGTGGCGTACTCGGCCTCGTTGTGACTGATACCGTCGCGACAGGGGATGAAGATCATCGAGGTCGGCGCCACCCGCGACACGTAAACCGAATCATGGCCGGCACCGCTCATCATCCGTCGGTACGGCACCCCCTGGGCGCGAGCAGCGCGCTCGACGGCATCGATACAGCCGGCATCGAAGTTGACCACCGGCGACACCCAGATGCGCTCGCTGGCCGCTGTCACGCCGAAGGCCTCGGCCGCGGCTGCCAGCTCCCGATCATAGCGGGCCTCCAGGGCGTCCAGCTCGCCCTCGTCGACATGGCGAAGATCCACGGTCAGGCGTACCTCGCCGGGAATCACGTTGCGCGAGGGACTGTCGATCTCCAGGCAGCCGAAGGTCACCTTGGTGGCGCCGCTGTCATCGGCCATGGCCAGCGCCTGCAGCCGATCGATCAGGCGTGCCGCGGCAGCCAGGGCATCGTGGCGATAGCGCATCGGCGTGGGCCCGGCATGGGCCGACTGGCCGCGCAGGATGACGTCGAACCAGCGCATGCCCTGCACACCGGTGACCACGCCGATGGCCTCTTGCTCCTCCTCCAACACCGGCCCCTGCTCGATGTGCAGTTCGAAGAAGGCGTCGAAGCGGGGCTCACCCACCGGCAGCTCGCCGGCAAAGCCACAGGCGGCCAGCGCCTCGCCGAAGGTCACGCCGTCACGGTCCTGGCGCAACAGGGTATAGGCCTCGCTGAATTCGCCGGCGAAGGTGCCGGAGGCCACCATGGCCGGAGCGAAGCGGCTGCCCTCTTCGTTGGTCCACACCACCAGCTCCAGCGGGCGCTCGGTGACGATGCCCTGATCGTGCAGGGTACGGAACACCTCGAGCCCCGCCAGTACCCCGAGGATGCCGTCGAAGCGCCCGCCTTTGGGCTGGGTGTCGAGATGACTGCCGGTGGCCACCGGATCGAGATCGTCACGTTTGCCGGGACGGCGCAGAAAGAGATTGCCGACCCGGTCGACCCGCAGCGTGCAGCCAAGCGCCTCGCACCATTCGATCAGCAGGCGCCGACCGGCGGCATCCTCCTCGGTCAATGCCAAGCGGCTGCTGCCGCCGTTCGCGGTGGGACCGATCTCGGCCATGGCCATCAGGCTCGACCAGAGCCGCTGGCCGTCGATGGAAACGCTCATCCAGGTTGTCTCCCTTGTCGTTATGTCTGGATCGTTATGTCTGGATCGTTATGTCTGGACCGTTATGTCTGGGTCATGACTCCAACCCTAGGCCGGCCTGCCCTGAGGCCGATATACCCCAATCAGGATATATTCCCCGCTTCCGCCCTCTCGCTAGTCTGAACCCGACCTCAATGGAACACATTCCAACAACGACATCGGACACGCGAGGCCGACCATGACCACCGCTACCCGCACGCCACCCCGGACCTTGGATGCCCAGTCGCTGTGGCAAAAGGACAGGGATCATTTCATTCACCCCTTCACCGACTACAGCCTCTTTCATGAAAAGGGCTGCGACCTGATCACCGACAGCAACGGCATCTACGTGGCGGACATCCACGGTAACCGCTTCATCGACGGTATCGCCGGCCTGTGGTGCGTCAACGTCGGCCACGGCCGCGCCGAGATCGGCCAGGCCATGGCCGAGCAGGCCACCCGCATGGCCTACTTCTCCACCTTCAACAACCTCTCCAACGCTCCGGCGGCGGAGCTGGCCGCCAAGCTGGCCGCGCTGGCCCCAGCCCATCTCAATCACGTCTTCTACAGCTGCGGCGGCTCGACGGCCAACGATGCCACCATCCGCCTGGTGCATTACTACTTCAACCGCCTGGGCAAACCGAACAAGAAGCGCATCCTGTCGCGCAACAACGCCTACCATGGCACCACCTACCTGGCGGCGAGCCTGACCGGCATCGAGAGCAACAACTGGGGGTTCGACACCCTGAAACATCTGGTCACCCACCTCAGCGAAGCCAACCTCTACCGCCGTCCGGCGGGAATGAGCGAAGCGGAGTACTGTGACCATCTGGTGGCCGAACTGGAGGAGACCATCGAGCGCATCGGCGCCGAGAACATCGCCGCCTTCATCGCCGAGCCGATCATGGGAGCAGGCGGCGTGCTGATGGCACCGGCGGGCTACCATGCCCGTATGCAGGCGGTGTGCCGCGCCCATGAGATTCTCTATATCGCCGATGAGGTGGTCACCGGCTTCGGCCGCCTGGGGCACTTCTTCGCCTCCGAAGCGGTATTCGATACCCAGCCGGACATCATCAACTGCGCCAAGGGTCTCTCCTCCGGCTATGCGCCCCTGGGCGCCACCCTGATTTCCGACGAGATCTTCGAGGTATTGAGCATCCCCCAGCGCAAGGGCGGCGTACTGAGTACCGGCTTCACCTACTCCGGCCATCCGGTGAGCTGTGCGGCAGCGCTCAAGAACATCGAGATCATCGAGCGCGAGGGCATCTGCGACAACGTACGCGAGGTAGGGCCCTACCTGGAGCGGCAGCTCAAGACCCTTGGCCACCACGAAACCGTCGGCGACGTGAGGGGCAGCCACTTCATGCTGGCCATCGAGAACGTCGCCGACAAGGCCACCAAGGAGTTGCTGCCGGTGGAGGCGCGAGTTGGCGACCGGGTCGCCGCCGAGGCCCAGAAGCGCGGCGTGATCATCCGACCGGTGGGTCACCTCAACATCATCTCGCCGCCGCTGATCTGGAATCGTGACGTGGTGGACCGGGTGATTGCGGTCCTCGACGAGGCCTTCGCCGCCACCACGGCATCGCTACGCAAGGACGGTTATCTGTAACGCTTCTCTGCAAGAGCGGCTCTATCAAAGGTGCAACGTACAACAATAAAGGTTAACGATCATGGCATACTCTCCTTCGGGCCCGACGGCCCACCCCCAACGCTTCGGCAGTGCCACCAAGGGTGGCCTGCTGTTTCTCGGTGTCGTGCTGATTGCCAGCCTCAGCGGTTTTGCGCTGATCGACGGCGACAACTACGGCCTCTACAGTCTGCTGCCCACCACCGTGGTCATCAGCATGGCCCTGCTGACGCGCCGCACCCTGGAAGCCCTGCTGGCCGGCGCGCTGAGCGGCTTCATCATGCTGTCGCCGACCACCGCCGTACAGGACATGGCCGCCAGCAGCCTGGAGGTGATGCAGAATCCCACCATGGGCTGGATCATCCTGGTCTGTGGCCTGCTCGGCAGCCTGATCGGCCTGCTGCACTTCGCCCGCGGTACGGAGGCGTTCAGTCGCGCCGCCGGACGCTACTGCACCACGCGCCGCAGCGCGCTGCTGGGCAGCGTCGGGCTCGGGGTGCTGATCTTCATCGATGACTACCTCAACGCCATGACCGTCTCGGCGGCGATGAAGCGCCTGGCCGACAAGCTCAAGATATCGCGCTCGATGCTGGCCTATGTCGTCGATTCCACCGCTGCTCCCATCTGCCTGATCGTTCCCTTCTCGACCTGGGCGATCTACCTCTCGGGGCTGCTGGAAAGCCACGGCGTCGCCGAAACCGGCCGGGGGTTCAGCTATTACCTCACGCTGATTCCTTACCTCTTCTACCCCTGGATGGCACTGATCGTGGTGCTGCTGGTCGCGGCTGGCGTGATTCCGGCGCTGGGCAAGATGAAGCGCGCGGAGCAAGGCGACGAAGAGCGCGTGCCCGAGAGCAACGAGGAGCAGAACCCCGAGCAGTTCACCCACCGACCGGCTCGCCTGATCAACTTCCTGTTGCCGATGGCTACGCTGATCTTCGCTACCTGGTGGTTCGAGATCGACGCCATGATCGGCGTGGCGTTTGCCCTGTTGGTGACGCTCGGCCTGTACGTGGCCCAGGACATGGCTCCCCTGAGTCGCCTGTTCGACGAGATCATCAAGGGCTTACAGGTCATGCTGGTGCCGCTGGGCATCGTCTTCGCCGCCTTCATCCTGCAGGACGTCAACGAACGACTGGGCTTGACCGAGACGCTGATCGAGTGGGTCATGCCGGTAATGGCCGGTCAGTGGCTGCCGGCGATCACCTTCCTGATACTGGCGGGCATCGCCTTCGCCACCGGTTCGTTCTGGGGCATCTACGCCATCGCCTTCCCGATCGTGGTGCCGCTGGCGCTGGCCACCGACGCCTCGCTGCCCCTGACGCTGGGCGCCATGATCTCGGCAGGCGCCTTCGGCTCCCACGCCTGCTTCTTCGGCGACTCCACGGTACTCAGCGCCCGCGGCTGCAGCGTGACGCCTCTGCAGCACGCCTTGACCCAGCTCCCTTATGTCATGATCGCCGCGGTGCTGAGCGTGCTGCTGTTCATCATTCTGGCTTGAGGCCAAATCCCGACGGCCTTGAGCGACAGGCAAGGCACGGAAACGACGCGGGCCGACCGCACAGCGCGGTCGGCCCGTCGTACGGCTATAGCGAAAGCGACATCCACACGCTCTTCAACTCGGAATACTCCACCAAGCTGTGCAGCGACTTGTCACGCCCATTACCCGACTGCTTGACCCCGCCGAAGGGCATGGTCTGGTCGCCACCCGCCCAGTTGTTGACGAACACCTGACCCGACTGCAGCCGCCGCGTCACGCGCATGATGCGGTCGATGTCCTGACTCCACAGCCCGGCCGCCAGGCCGTAGGGCGTGTCGTTGGCCATGGCCACCGCTTCCTCTTCCGTGTCGAAGCCGAACACCGCCAGCACCGGGCCGAAGATCTCTTCGCGGCCGATGGTCATCTGCGGGGTAACGCCGTCGAACACCGTGGGCGGGATGAACAGCCCCGGGCCGTCGATGGCCTTGCCGCCCGTGCGCAGTCGCGCGCCCTCTTCCACGCCCTGGCGGATGTAGTCGAGGATGCGCCGGTGCTGGGTGTCGTCGACGATGGCGCCCATGAAGCTGTTCGGATCGAGGGGATCGCCGGGCTGCATGCTCTCCGCTGCGGCAAGTACCTTCTCGACGAACTGCTCGCGAATCGTGTTCTCCACCAGCAGCCTGGAGCCTGCGATGCACACTTCGCCCTGGTTGTGGAAGATCGCCGCGGCGGCGTGGCTGGCCACCTGGTCGAGGTCCTTGCAGTCGGCGAAGACGATGTTGGGCGACTTGCCGCCGCACTCGAGATAAACCCGCTTGAGGTTGGACTGCCCGGCGTACTGCATCAGCTGCTTGCCCACCGCGGTGGAGCCGGTGAAGGCCAGGCAGTCGACCTCCATGGAGAGCGCCAGCGCCTTGCCCACGGTGTGGCCGAAGCCCGGCAGCACCTGGAACACCCCGCGCGGGATGCCCGCCTCCTTGGCCAACTGCGCCAGGCGCAGCGCCGACAGCGGCGACTTCTCCGAGGGCTTGAGGATCACGCTGTTGCCGGCGGCCAGCGCCGGGGCGATCTTCCAGGCGGTCATCATCAGCGGGAAGTTCCACGGCACGATGGCCGCCACCACGCCGATGGGCTCGCGCAGCACCAGGGCCAGGGTCTCCTCGCCGGTGGGCGCCACCTCGCCGTAGAGCTTGTCGATGCATTCGGCCTGGTAGCGAATGCAGGCGATGGCACCATTCACGTCGCCCAGCGAGCTCGCGATGGGCTTGCCCATGTCGAGGGTGTCGATCAGCGCCAGCTCGTGCTTGTGGGCTTCCATCAGATCGGCCAGGCGTAGCAGGGTCTTCTTGCGCTTGCCCGGTGCCAGGCGCGACCAGGCGCCGTCGGCGAAGGCCCGACGCGCCACCGCCGCGGCACGTTCGGCATCGGGCTCGTCGCAGCTGGCCACCTGGGCGAGGAGCTCGCCGGTGGCCGGATTGCGCGACTCGAAGGTGGCGCCACTCTCGGCAGCGACGAAGCTGTCGTCGATAAAGGCGCGGGCCTCGAAAGAAAGCTCGGCAGCCCGGGCCTGCCAGTCGGCCAGGGTGCGGGGGGTTGGCGTACGGCTCACGATCGGGACTCCTCTATTGATGGCTGGATCATGATGGCTGGATGATCCGCCTGTTCGCGTGCGGCCAGCCGCCGCGCGGTCTCATCCAGCGCTTCCCTGGCCAGGCCCACCAGCTCATCGATCTCGGCGCGGGTAATGACCAGCGGCGGTGAAATGATCATCGTATCACCCACCGAGCGCATCACCAGGCCAAGGTCGAAGCAGATGTCACGACACAGGGTGCCGGCAGCGAGCGACTTGGGAAAACGCTCGCCGGTGGCCGGGTCGATCAGCTCCAGCGCACCGATCAACCCCAGCGAACGCACCTCGCCCACCAGGGGGTGATCGGCCAGGGTGGCCCAGCGCTCGGCGAGATAGGGGCCCACGTCGTCACGCACCCGCTCGACGATGCCCTCGGCCTGCATCAGCTCGAGATTCTTCAGCGCCACGGCAGCGCACACCGGATGCCCCGAGTAGGTGAAACCGTGGAAGAACTCGCCGCCGCGCTCGATCAGGGTCTCGGCGACGCGGTCGCCCACCAGCACGCCGCCGATCGGCAGGTAGCCGGACGAGAGCCCCTTGGCGATGGGCATCAGATCGGGTTTCAAATCGTAGTGGATGCTGGCGAACCACTCCCCCAGCCGGCCGAAGCCGCAGATCACCTCGTCCACTACCAGCAGGATGTCGTACCTGGCCAGCACCTCCTTGACGGCCGGCCAGTAGCTTTGCGGCGGGATGATGGCGCCACCCGCGCCCTGCACCGGCTCGGCGATGAAGGCGGCGACGTTCTCCTCGCCGAGCTCCAGAATCTTCGCCTCCAGGGCCGCGGCGCACTCGCGGCCGAACGCTTCCGGGCTGGTATCGCGCCCCTCACCAAACCAATAGGGCTGCCGCACATGGGCGATCTTGGGTACCAGGGGGCCGCCCTGGGCATGCATCGGCGCCATGCCGCCGAGGCTCAGGCCGGCTACGGTGGAGCCGTGGTAGGCGTTCTCGCGGGCGATGACCCATTGCTTGTCGGGCTTGCCTTCCAGCGCCCAGTAGCGGCGTACCATGCGCAATACCGTGTCGTTGGCCTCGGAGCCCGAGCCGGTGAAGAACACCCGGTTCATGTGCGCCGGCGCCAACCGGCACAGCATCTCGGCCAGCTTCACCGCCGGCGGATGAGTGCTCTTGAAGAAGTTGTTGTAGTAAGGCAGCTCACGCAGCTGCGCGGTGGCCGCCGCGACCAGCTCCTCGCGGCCGTAGCCCAGATTGACACACCACAGCCCGGCCATGGCGTCGAGGATGCGGTTGCCCTCGCTGTCATGGATATAAACACCCTCGGCGTGGGTGACGATACGGCTGCCCTCCTCGCCCAGCGCCTTGAAGTCGGTGAAGGGGTGCAGGTGGTGGTCCCGATCCAACTGGCGGTAGGTCTCGGTATGCATGGCGCCCCCGATCAGCTCGTCAGTGCCAGTGAGCGCTCGCCGCAGTGCTCGCGACAGGCGGCGGCGAAGCCCTTGAACAGGGCGTCGTACAGCGGATGCTCCCGCGGCTGCCATTCGGGATGCCACTGCACGGCCAGGGCAAACCCCGGTGCCGCGGCCACCGACACCGCTTCGATCAGGCCGTCCGGTGCACGGGCCTCCACGGCAAGCCCGCTGCCCAGCCGGTCGATGCCCTGCTGATGCAGCGAATTTACCCGTGCCTGGGGCTCGGGATGCAGCGCTGCCAGGCGACCGCCAGGCACGATCTCGATGTCGTGGGCCGGCGCGTAGCGAGTGGCGTAGTCGGCTTCCGGCTCGCGGTGATCGGCAAGGCCGGGCACGCTCTGCACCGCCTGGTGCAGGGTGCCGCCATAGGCCACGTTGATCTCCTGAAAACCGCGACAGATGCCCAGCAGCGGCAGGCCCCGCGCCACGGCGGCGGGTATCCAGGCCAGTGCGGCGGCATCGCGGTGCAGGTCGTCGTGGGTGTTCTCCGGTGCCCGCTCGGCGCCATAGCGCGCAGGCTCCACGTTGGAGTAGCTGCCGGTGAGCAGCAGGCCATCCAGGTGGTCGAGCAGATCACCGTCAACGGCGTCCTGCCACACCGGCAGTACCACCGGCGCCATGCCGTATGCGCGCAGAGCGCTCAGGTACTTGTCGGTCACCACATGGGCGGGATGCCCTTCGACATCGCGACGACAGGCGATGACCCCCACCAAGGGACGGCTCGGCATGACAGCCTCCTCGAATCAGACGATGAAAAACCAAGAGTGTTGATTAAACTTTCCACCAAGCTGGAGTAAAAATCCACCCCGCCAGCAAAATCTTCGGAAGAAACCCAAGCAAACCCTAGTGGAAAAGCTAATAACCGTTATCTCCAGCCGAACACAAGCGTAAAGGATTTGACAACAACGACACAGCATCGAAAGATAGAGCAAAACCGGACAACTCAACACACAACAGGTGCTGCCATGCCGTCGCCAAGTGCAGATCAGGCCCGCGAGTTCCTAGCCCGCCACACCGACATCGACAGCATCGATCTGCTGATCAGCGACCTCAACGGCGTGATGCGCGGCAAGCGTATCCCCCGAGAGAATCTCGACAAGGTGTTCCATCAGGGTATCAACCTGCCGGCCTCGGTCTTCGCGCTGGACATCAACGGCCATACCATCGAGGCCACCGGCCTGGGCCTCGCCATCGGCGACAGCGACCGAGTCTGCCAGCCGGTGGCGGGAACGCTGATGCCGACCCCGTGGCTGCGCGGCGGGCGCCAGGCGCAGCTGCTGATGACCATGATCGAGCGCGATGAGAGCCCCTTCTTCGCCGACCCGCGCCAGGTGCTGTCACGTCAGTTGGAGCGGCTGAGAGAGCGTGGCCTGGCACCGGTAGCCGCGGTGGAAATGGAGTTCTACCTGCTGGACAGAGAGCGCACCGCCGAAGGGCGGATCCAGCCGCCACGCTCGCCCCGCAGCGGCGAACGCGCCACCCAGAGCCAGCTCTACTCCATCGGGGAACTCGACGAGTACGCCGACTTTCTCGACGACGTGCGCCAGGCCGCCGAATGCCAGGGCCTGCCGCTGGACACCACGCTCAAGGAGTGTGCGCCGGGTCAGTTCGAGATCACCCTCGGCCACTGCGACGATGCGCTCAAAGCCTGCGACAGCGCCGTGCTGCTCAAGCGGCTGATCAAGGGGGTGGCACTCAATCACGGCTTCGAGGCCACCTTCATGGCCAAGCCCTACGGCCTCGAGGCCGGCAACGGCACCCACGTGCATCTCAGCCTGCTGGATGCCCATGGGCGCAACGTCTTCGCCGCCGAAAATGGCGACCCACTGGGCAGCGAAACGCTGCACCGGGCCATCGCCGGGCTACTCGAACTGATGCCGGCCAGCATGGCGATCTGCGCCCCCAACCTCAACTCGTTCCGGCGTTTCCAGCCAGGGCTCTACGTGCCCATGACCCCGACCTGGGGCTTCGACAACCGCTCGGTGGCCCTGCGCATTCCCTCCGGCTGCAACGACGCCAGACGCATCGAGCATCGCGTCGCCGGCGCCGACGTCAACCCCTACCTGCTGATGGCGGTACTGCTAGCCGGCATCGACTACGGCATCGACCGTCAGCTGACGCCGCCCGCCCCGGTGGAAGGCAACGCCTACGAACAGTTCGAGCCCACGCTGACCAACAGCTGGCAGCAGGCGCTCGACCTGCTCGAGGCGAGCGAACCACTCAAGGCCGCCTTGGGCGCCAACTTCGTCCACGTCTTCCTGGCCAACCGTCGGGCCGAGCGCGAACAGGCCATGCAGGAGGTGAGCCAGCTGGAATACGCCTGGTACCTGCGTCACGTTTGACGCAGCAGGCCTGACCGGGAGAGACGGCAAGCCGCCAAACGGCGCCCCGGCCCGAGCCGGGGCAATGCAGGAAAGATAACGAAAAGAATCAACCGTCCGCGCTGGCCAGCGGCAGGTCCCAGCGCGGCTGGCCCTCGTCGAGCAGCACGCGGTTACCCTGGGGCCGGTGATCCAGCCGCGACACCTCGGTCAACTCACCGTGGCGCCAGGTCACGTCGTAACCGACGGTCTCCTCGGAGCTGTCCATGACGGTATGGCACTGTCGCTGCGTAGTGGTGTAGGTCTGGGTCTGGTTGGCCTCGATACGCCCCTGAATCTCGCGCCCGGCGTAGCCGCCACCGACCGCACCCGCCACGGTGGCCAGGGTCTTGCCACTGCCACCGCCGACCTGATTGCCGAGCAGGCCACCCACCACGGCCCCCGCCGCGGTGCCGGCGATACGATGCGGATCGCGGCTGGGCGCCTGTGCCTGCTGGTGTACCACCACGTCCTCGCATACCTCACGGGGGGTCTCGACGCTGCGCGTCACCGGCTGTATCGCCACGACCTCGGCGAACTGGGGGCCGCGCTCCTGCGGCTCCTGTTCCTGCTGCACCTGCCACGCACCCAGGGCCAAACCACCCAGGCCGAGCACGCTCAGCGTGGTTCCGATCACGATCGATTTATTCATGACACTCCTCCTGCGGGACGCGATGCGCCCCGGGCTGACAAGGCTCGGCTAGATACGATGTGGAGGAGAGACGCAGGGCGGCGATTCCATGCCGCCCGTGGGATAACTTCAGTATACGGCGTCGAGAAAAGTCGATAAGCGTAGCGCAGCGGCTTTCACTTTTTTTGTCCCAGTGTCAGCCCTTGGCGACACTCACCAGCCGAGCCGGTCCCGCGTCGCGTAGTACCAGGCCCCCAGCGCCGAGAGCGGCACCCGCAGCAGCCGCCCGCCGGGGAACGGCAAGTGAGGCAGGCCGGCGAAGGCATCGAAGCGCCCGCTGTCGCCGCGCATCACCTCGGCGATCAGTCGGCCCGCCAGGTGCGAGCAGGTTACCCCATGGCCCGAGTAGCCCTGAGCGTAGTAGACATTGTCGTTGAGCCGACCGAACTGAGGCAGGCGATTCAACGTCATCAAAAAGTTGCCGCTCCAGGCGAAGTCGATGCGCACATCGGCAAGCTGAGGAAAGGTTTTGAGCATCTTGGGTCGGATCACCGCGGCGATGTCCGCCGGGTCCTGCCCACCGTAGTTGACCCCGCCGCCGTAGAGCAGGCGGCCGTCGGCGGTGAAGCGATAGTAGTCGAGCAGGTAGTTGCAGTCCTCCACCGCCATGTCGTTGGGAATCAGCTCGCGGCGCAGCGCTTCCGGCAACGGCTCGGTGGTGACGATCTGGGTGCCGCAGGGCATCGACTTGCTCTCCAGTTCCGGCAGCACCCCTTGCAGGTAGGCGTTACCGGCCATCACTACACGCCGGGCGCGTACGCTGCCGCGCGGGGTGGTCAGCGTCACCATCTCGCCGTGACGCACCCCGGTTACCGGGGTACGTTCGTGAATGACGCCGCCCAGCGACTCGAAGGCGGCTGCCTGGCCCAGCACCAGGTTGAGCGGGTGCAGGTGGCCGCCGGAGTGGTCCACCAGGGCACCGGTGTAGCGCTCGCTGCCGACCTCACGCTTGTAGGCCTCGCCTTCCAGCAACTCGAGCTCGTGGTTGCCGAACCGCTCCCACAGCGCCTTGTGCTCGCGCAGCCCCTCGAGTTGCTTGCTGTTGCAGGCGGCGAACAGATTGCCGTTCTTGAGATCGCAGGCGATGGCGTACTGACGGATACGCTCGCGAATGATGCAATTGCCCTCGAAGGCCATGTCGCCCAGGGCGCGTGCGGTCTCGGTGCCGTACTTGGCCTCGATCACGTCCATGTCGCGGCTGTAGCTGTTGACGATCTGGCCGCCGTTACGCCCCGAGGCGCCGAAGCCGACCCGGGCGGCTTCGAGCACCACCACTGCGTGCCTCTGCTCGGCAAGATGCAGCGCCGAGGAGATCCCGGTGAAGCCCGCCCCCACCACGCACACGTCGCACTCGATGTCGCCTTCGAGTGCAGGGCGCTCGGGCGCAGGGTTGGCCGTGGCGGCATAGTAGGACGCCACATGCTCGGCGTTGGCACTGCTCGACATAACTACCTCACACTCAACGAAAAGGTTATCGGCCTGCTGTCATATCCTGCAACATCGCCTGCCTCCGCTTGGCCTCGCTGCGCCGCATCAGGTACCAGGTGATGAAGGTGGCCAGCGATACCGCCAGGATGATCAGCGTGGCCAGGGCGTTGATCTTCGGCGAGACGCCGAGGCGCACCGAGGAGAACACCACCATTGGCAGCGTGGTGGCACCGGGGCCGGAAACGAAACTGGCGATCACCAGATCGTCCAGCGACAGGGTGAAGGCCAGCAGCCAGCCCGCCGCCACGGCCGGCGCGATCATCGGCAGCGTGATCTGAAAGAAGGTACGCACCGGCCGCGAGCCGAGGTCCATGGCGGCCTCCTCGATGGAGAGGTCCAGCTCACGCAGGCGCGACGCCACCACTACCGCCACGTAGGCACTGCAGAAGGTGGTGTGGGCGATCCAAATGGTGACCATGCCGCGATCCGCCGGCCAGCCGATGGTCTGCGCCATGTGCACGAACAGCAGCAGCAGAGACAGGCCGGTGATCACCTCGGGCATCACCAGCGGTGCGGTGACCATGCTGGAAAGCGCCGTCTTGCCGCGAAAGCGGGTGAAGCGCACCATCACGAAGGCGGCCAGGGTGCCCAGGCACACCGCCATGGAAGCCGAGAAGAAGGCGATGCGCAGGCTGGTCCATACCGCCGAGAGGATCTGCTGGTCGCGAAACAGCTCCAGGTACCAGCGGGTCGAGAACCCTGCCCACACCGTCACCAGGCGTGACGAGTTGAACGAGTAGATGACCAGCACGACCATCGGTAGATAGAGAAACAGCAGGCCGACGATCAGCATCACGGTAGTGAAGGATGGCTTGCGCATGGTCATCACTCCTGAAGCTCACGGGACTGATAGCGATGGAACAGGGCGATGGGCACGATCAGGATCGCCAGCATCACCATCGCCAGCGCCGAGGCCACCGGCCAGTCGCGGTTGTGGAAGAACTCCTCCCACAGCACCTTGCCGATCATCACCGTGTTGGGGCCGCCCAGCAGCTCCGGTATCACGTACTCCCCCACCGCCGGGATGAATACCAGCATCGAGCCGGCGATGATGCCGCCCTTCGATAGTGGCAGGGTCACCTTCAGGAAGGTGTTGAACTTACGCGAACCGAGGTCCGATGCCGCTTCCAGCAGCGAGCCATCCAGACGCGTCAGATTGGCGTAAAGCGGCAGCACCATGAAGGGCAGGTAGGCATAGACGATGCCCAATATCACCGCAAAGTTGGTGTTGAGCATGCGAATCGGCGAGTCGATCAACCCCACCCAGATCAGCAGGTTGTTGATCAGGCCGTTGTTGCTGAGGATGCCCATCCAGGCGTAGACGCGAATCAGAAACGAGGTCCAGGAGGGCAGCATCACCAGCAGCAGCAGCACCAGCTGCCAATGGATCGGCGCCCGGGCCATGGCATAGGCCATGGGATAGCCGAGCAGCAGACAGAGTACGGTGGCCAGCAGCGCGATCTTGACCGAGCCCCAGTAGGCCGCGACGTACAGCGAGTCTGTGGCCAGGAAGAGATAGTTGCTGAAGGTGACGACCACGTTCAGCGTTTCGTGGGCATAGTCGAAGATGGGGCTGAAGGGCGGTACCGCAATGGCGGCCTCGGAGAGGCTAATCTTGAGCACGATGCCAAACGGCAGCAGAAAGAACAGCGTGAGCCACAGCAGCGGCACGGCGATGACCCAGCCGCGACCGGGCTTGAGCCACCGTCGCAGTCGAACGATACGGTTGGTCATGAGTTTTCCCCTGGCTCCGGCAATGGCTCAGTCGTGCAGGATGACGGCGCTATGCTCGTCCCAGTACACGAAGACCGGCTCGTCCCAGCGCGGCCTGTCGCCGCGGCGCTCGGTATTGGCCATGCTGGCCTTGATCAGCTGACCGCTCTCGAGCCGCACGAAGTAGACCGACAGGCCGCCCAGGTAGGCAATGTCCTCGACCACCCCGGCCTCCCAGTTGCACTCGCCCGGCGGTCGCTCGCGGGTGAGACCTGTCTTCTCCGGACGCAGCGCGACCCATACCCGACGCTCGTCGGCCTGGGTACTGACCCCATGGCCGATACGGATCGGGCGGCCCAGGGCCGGGCTTTCGATCACGCAGTGATCGACCTCGTCGACCACGATGTCACCCTCGAACAGGTTCACCGAACCGACGAACTCCGCCACCATGCGGTTGGCCGGGCTCTCGTAGACGTCCACTGGCGTGCCCACCTGGGCGATCCAGCCATCCGACATGATCGCTACCCGGTCGGCCATGGTCATGGCCTCCTCCTGATCATGGGTGACCATGATGCAGGTCACGCCGACCCGCTCCAGGATCTGCACCACCTCGAGCTGCATCTCGGTACGCAGCTTCTTGTCCAGCGCCCCCATGGGCTCGTCGAGCAGCAGCAGCTTGGGCCGCTTGGCCAGCGAGCGTGCCAGCGCCACGCGCTGACGCTGGCCGCCGGAAAGCTGGTGCGGCTTGCGCCGGGCGTAGGCCTCCATGTGCACCAGCTTGAGCATCTCGGCCACACGCTCCTCGATCTCACGCCGCGGCAGCTTGTCCTGCTTGAGACCGAAGGCAATGTTCTGCGCCACCGTCATGTGCGGGAACAGCGCATAGGACTGGAACATCATGTTGATCGGCCGCTCATAGGGCGGCATGGCGGTGATGTCCTCGCCGTCGAGCACGACCTGCCCTTCGCTGGGCTTCTCGAAGCCGGCCAGCATGCGCAGCAGCGTCGACTTGCCCGAGCCCGAACCGCCCAGCAGCGCGAAGATCTCGCCGCGGCGGATCGACAGGCTGACGTCGTCCACCGCCAGCACGCCGTCGAAGCGCTTGCTGACACGACGGATCTCCATCAGCCCCTCTTCCCTTATCGGTCGCGGCTTGCCCGGCACGGCAGCGCTTTCGGCCGCTCTCTCGGTGGCTCGCTGCACGGGCTCCGATGTGTGTGTCTGGGTCTGCGGCATCGCAGCGTCTCCTCTAGCCAGACAAGAACCCGCCGGCCCCGAAGGGCCGGCATGAAGCCTCACATGCCGGATTTGACCCGGTTCCATACACGGGTACGCACCCGCTGCACGGCCAGCGGCTTCTCCTCGGCCACGTAGAGGTTGTCCATCACCTCCTGGTCCGGGTAGATGGCCGGATCGTTGAGGATGTCGGGGTCGAGATACTCGTTAGCAGCGATGTTGGGGTTGGCGTAGACCACATACTCGGTGATCGCAGCCGCGACCTCGGGCTCGAGGATGAAGTTGATGAAGGCATGGGCGTTGTCGGGGTTCGGTGCATCGGCGGGAATCGCCATCATGTCGAACCACAGCGCCGCGCCTTCCTTGGGAATGATGTAGTCGATGGTGAAGTCGCGGCCGGCCTCCTCGGCGCGGTCGGCGGCCTGGAAGATGTCGCCGGAGTAGCCGGCCGCCACGCAGATGTCGCCGTTGGCCAGGTCCGAGATGTAACGCGAGGAGTGGAAGTAGGTGATGTTGTCGCGCACGGCCGCAATCAGGTCGCCGGCCGCCTCGAGATCGGCCGTCTCTTCGGAGAGCGGAGAGAGGCCGAGATAGGCCATGGCCGGCGAGAGCATCTCGTCGCCTGAGTCGAGCATCGAGATACCGCAGCCGCCCTGGCGCAGCGCCGTGGTGATCTCGGGGTCGAAGAGCAGTGCCCAGGAGTCGAGCGGCGCGTCGTCGCCGAGAATCTCGGTGACCCGCTCGACGTTGTAGCCGATGCCGTTGGTGCCCCACATGTAAGGAATGGAGTAACGGCTGCCGGAATCGATGAACTCCAGATCGTCCAACAGCTCCGGGTTGAGGTTGGCCATGTTGGGCAGCTTGTCGTGGTCGAGTTCCTGGTACACGCCGGCGCTGATCTGGCGGGTCAGGTAGTGGTTGGAGGGTACCACCACGTCATAGCCGGAACGGCCCGCGAGCATCGCCGCGTCGAGGACCTCGTTGCTGTCGTAGACGTCATAGATCACCCGGATGCCAGTGGCTTCGGTGAACTTCTCCAGGGTGTCCGGGGCGATGTAATCCGACCAGTTGTAGACCCGCACCTCGTTGGCCTGGACGGCAGCAGCGGCCATGGCCAGAGAACCCAGCGCGACGGCCAGGGACAGCTTGCGTTGACAGGACATGATGGCACCTCTTGTTTGCGTTGTTTTATCTGCACTGCTTTTCGTGAGCCCGACCATGTCATCCGCCGGGCATTTCTCTCCACTAGACGCTCAGCAGCAGAAACTCCCTCTCCCACGAGCTGATCACCTTCTTGAAATTCTCGTTCTCCACCCGTTTGACCGCCACGTAACCGGTCACGAAGCGATGGCCCATGTACTGCTCCAGCTCGCTGCAATTCTCCATGCGCTCAAGTGCCTGCTCCAAGGTGAACGGCAGCCGCAAGTTGCGTCGCTCGAACGCCCGCCCCTGCACCGGCGCGGAAGGGTTGAGCTGCTGTACCATGCCCAGGTAGCCGCACAGCAGGCTGGCCGCGATGGCCAGATAAGCGTTGGCGTCGGCCCCCGGCAGCCGGTTCTCGATGCGTCGGTTCTGCGGCGACGAATCGGGAACGCGCAGACCGCAGGTGCGATTCTCTACGCCCCACTCAACGTTGACCGGCGCCGACGTGTCGGGCAGGAAGCGACGGAAGGAGTTGACGTTGGGCGCCATCAGCGGCAGCGCCTCGGGGATGAAACGCTGCATGCCGCCGATATGGTGCAGGAACAGCTGGCTCATGGAGCCATCCTCGTTGGCGAACACGCTCTTGCCGGTAGCCGCATCCAGCACGCTCTGATGAATGTGCATGGCACTGCCGGGCTCGTTGGTGATCGGCTTGGCCATGAAGGTGGCTACCACGTCGTGCTTTAGCGCGGCCTCGCGCAGGGTGCGCTTGAACACGAACACCTGGTCGGCCAGCATCAAGGGGTCGCCGTGACGGAAGTTGATCTCCATCTGGGCGGTGCCCTCTTCATGGATCAGAGTGTCGATATCGAGCCCCTGGACCTCGCACCAGTCGTACATGTCCTCGAACAATGGATCGAACTCGTTGGCCGCATCGATGGAGAACGACTGCCGCCCGGTCTCCTGGCGCCCGCTGCGTCCGATGGGCGGCAGCAACGGCAGATCGGGATCCTCGCAGCGCTTGGTCAGATAGAACTCCATTTCCGGTGCTACCACCGGCTTCCAGCCCTGCTCCGCATAGAGCGCCAACACCTTCTTGAGCTGATTGCGACAGGAGAGTTCGATGGGGTTGCCCATCTTGTCGTAGCAGTCGTGAATCACCTGGGCGGTAGGCTCGAGTGCCCAGGGCACCGGGTAGACCGCCGAGCTGTCGGGCCGGCACAGCATGTCGATATCGGCCGGGTCGAGCAATGAGTAGTAGAGCTCGTCCTCGACGTAATCGCCGGTGACGGTCTGCAGAAGCACGCTTTCGGGCAGGCGCATGCCCTTCTCGGCCATGAACTTCGATACGGGAGTGATCTTGCCGCGGGCGATGCCAGTGATGTCGCTGACCAGACACTCCACCTCGGTGATGCGTCGTTCCTTCAGCCAGCTTTCCAGGTCTTTCATGGGAACCTCGTTGCGGCTCTAGCCGAACCTTTCGTCGTTATAGTCGGTCACGCAGTTTGTAGAACGTGGTCGCCAGGACCAGCAGCGGCGTGCGCAGGCGCTCGCCGCCCGGGAAGCGGCGGTGTGGCATGGCGGCAAAGAGATCGAAGCGTTCGCTCTGACCGGAGATGACTTCGGCCAGGAGCTTTCCGGCCAGCCCAGCCAGCGCCATGCCGTGCCCCGAGTAGCCCTGGGCATAGTAGACGTTGGCGCCGAGCCGGCCGAAGTCCGGCGCTCGATTGAGCGTGATGGCCACGTCCCCTCCCCAGCGGTAGTCGATGCGAACGCCCTCGAGCACCGGGAAGAGGCGCGCGATCTTGGCATCCATGCGCCGCTGCAGGCCGCGCGGCTCGCGTCCATCGTAGCTGACCTCTCCACCATAGATCAGTCGCTTATCGGCCGACAGGCGATAGTAGTCGAGCACGAAGTTGGCATCGGACAGGGCATCGTTGCGCGGCAGCACTTGGCTGGCCCGCGCCTCACCCAAAGGCTCGGTGGCGACGATGTAGTTGGCCGCACGCATGACGCGCCCATCCAGCTCCGGCAGTAGCTGGCCCAGGTAGGCGTTGGCCCCCACCACCACGAAATCGGCGCTGACCTCGCCGTGCTCGGTCACCACGTTGGCCGGCTGACCGCGGCGAACGTCCAGGGCCGGGCTATGCTCGTGAATCGCCACTCCCGCCTGCTGGGCGGCACGCGCCAAGCCCAGGGTGTAATTGAGCGGATGCAGGTGGCCGCCTTCGCTTTCGAACAGCGCCCCGGGGTAGGCATCGGTGGCCACACGCTCGCGCAGCACCCCGCCTTCGAGCCAGGCGAGCGCCTCGTAGCCGTAGTCGCGTGCCATGCGCTCCTGAAACTGCCGCAGTTCGCGTACGTGACGCGGCTTCACCGCGGCATGCAGATAGCCCCAGGCGAGATCGCAGGGAATCGCGTGACGTTCGATCAATTCTGCCGTCAAGCGTACGGCCTCGCGGCTCATCTCCCACACCTGGCGAGCCTGTTCACGACCCAGCGCCTGCTCCACGGTGGCAATATCGGTGCCCAGGCCGGGCAGAATCTGGCCGCCGCTGCGCCCGGAAGCCCCGAAGCCGATCTCATGGGCCTCGAGCAAGGCCACCGAGTAGCCGCGCTCGGCCAGATGCAGTGCCGCGGAGCAGCCGGTGATGCCGCCACCGATCACGCAGACGTCGACGCGCTGGTGCCCGCGCTGCGGCGGGCACGCCTGCTCGAGACGTACCGCCACCGAGTCCCGGTAGTAGGAGGCGGGGTTTGCAAAGTGTGCGGCATCGGCCATGCAACGATTCCTGGAATGATCCAGCTTGTGGTTGCTTTAGTCTGGCATCATACCAACGGGGAGTGTCAAGTATCCAACAACGATATTTTCCGAGCGAGCGCTTTGAACGAACCCGCAAATCCAAGAAAATTACCATTAAATCAATGGATTAATAAAATAAAATCGTGAAAAAACGTAATATAACGGTTACTCGCCACGCAAAACCTGTCAAATAATAACCATCATCTTGCCTACCCGGTGCCGGCACAGACAGGGCAGGCAGGATCTCGTGGAACCTGGAAGTGGCGCCACTGCCCCGTCATGCCATCGAAGGTGGAGAGCCCACGGTGCGGGGTGCCGGCACCGCTGAGCAGCTTGACCGCCTCCAGCGCTTGAAAGCAGCCGATCAGCCCCACCAGCGGTGCCACGACGCCATTCTCGGCACAACGCAGCTCCTCGTCGCCCCCCTCTCCCGGCGGATAGAGGCAGGCGTAGCAGGGGGCAGCCGGATCGCGCGGATCGAACACGGCGAGCTGCCCCGAGAAACGGATGGCCGCCCCTGACACCAGCGGCACGCCGGCTCGGCGGCAGGCGGCATTGATGGCATAGCGGCTGGAGAAACGGTCGGTGCAGTCGAGGACCAGGTCGACATCGGCTATCACCTCGTCGAGCGCGGCCTCGTCGAGATGCGACTCGATCGCGCGAATGTCGCATCCCGGGTTGAGCGCCAGCGCCGAGTCGCGTGCGGAGCACGCCTTGTTACGCTGCAGGTCGGCCATGCCGTGAGCGATCTGACGCTGCAGATTGGAAAGCTCCACTGCGTCGGCATCGGCCAGGGTCAGGCGACCAACGCCGGCGGCGGCCAGGTAGAGGGCTACCGGCGAGCCCAACCCGCCGGCGCCTACCACCAATACCCGCGAGGCCAGCAGGCGCTCCTGCCCCTCGATGTCGATCGCCTCCAGCATGATCTGCCGGCTGTAGCGCAGCAGCGCCTCGTCGTTCATGACCATTACTTGTCTTCGAGCTCCTCGATGTCGGGGACGTAGAGCGAGAACTCCTCCTTGACCTCCTCCATCACCACGTAGCTCTTCGACTCCTTGACCCCGGGAAGGGTCAACACCACATCGCCGAGAAGCTGACGGTAGGCGGCCATTTCGGGAATTCGGCACTTGAGAATGTAGTCGAACTGCCCCGAGACCAGGTGACACTCCTGGATCTGCGGCAGACGCGAAACCGCGCGGCGAAACTCGTCGAACACCGCCGGCGACTGGGTCTCCAGGCTGATCTCGACGAACACCAGCAGGTTAGCTTTGAGCGAGCGCGGATCGAGCACGGCCTTGTAGCCGCGGATGACTCCTGATTTTTCGAGACGCTTGACGCGCTCCAGGCAAGGCGTGGTGGAAAGGCCTACCTGGGCAGCCAGGTCGACATAGGAGATGCGGGCGTTCTCCTGCAGACAGCGCAGGATCTTGAGGTCGATACGGTCCAGTGAGCGGGTCTTGGTTTTCATTGTCGTGTCGAGGGGTGCCGATTCAGAGTGAGTGAAGCGTCGCCATGACAGCAAATCAACCTGAAAAAGCGCGGTAATCAGGCGCAGCGCTGGTGTTCAGTGTCACAAACATGACGACATTTGGAATTATTTCCTGAATAGGTGTACCACAGCCCCCGCTCCCTCTCCAGTACCGCTCCCTCAACGCTATGGCGACAAACGACCGAAGGTGACGCGCTCCCGCCCCCCCAGGTCCCGCCGGCTGTCCACCGCCACATAGCCGCGGCCTTGCAGCAGGCCCCGTACGGCCGCCGCCTGCTCGTGGCCATGCTCGAGGACGATCCAGCCAGTGGGCTCGAGATGATCGACGGCCTGCTCAACGATATGACGCAGATCCGCCAGCCCCGAGTCGGCCGCCACCAGCGCGCTCATGGGCTCGAAGCGCACATCGCCCTGACCCAGGTGCGGGTCTTCGGCATCGATATAAGGTGGGTTGGCCGCGATCAGCATGAAGCGCTGCCCCGACACGGCCGCAAACCAGTCGCTCGGCAGAAAGCTCGCATTGGCGATGCCCAGCCGTAGGGCATTGGACTCGGCCAGCGCCACGGCCTCGGGCACACGATCGACGCCGAGGGCCTGCCAGTCGGGGCGTTCGCTGGCGAAGGCCAGCGCAATGGCACCGGTGCCGGTGCCAAGATCGAGCAGCCGCCCCGATGGTTGCGCCGCCAGTTCGAGCAGCATCTCCACCAGGGTTTCGGTATCGGGACGCGGAATCAGGGTGTGCGGTGAGGTACCCAGCGGCAGCCCCCAGAACTCACGCATACCGGTGAGGTAGGCCACCGGGCGCCCCGCCGCCCGGGCGGCGACGAGCGCCTCGTAGCGCGCACGCTGAAAGGTGGATGCCGGCCTGTCACCCCAGGTGTAGAGCCAGGTGCGATCGACCTCGAGTACATGGCACAGCAGCACTTCGGCATCGAGCCTGGGGCTGAGCGAACCCGAACGCGCCAGACGCTCGCTCGCCCGGGCCAGCAGCACATCGAGGCGGATGGTGCCTCCCCGTACCGCCCCGCCCCCCTCCGCCGTGGCCATCAGACCTCCTGCTGCAAGGCCGCAAGCTGCTCGGCCTGGTGCTCGTGCACCAGGGGGTCGAGCACTTCATCGAGCTCGCCGGCCATGACTTCGCCCAGCTTGTAGAGGGTGAGGTTGATGCGATGGTCGGTGAGCCGCCCCTGGGGAAAGTTGTAGGTGCGGATTCGCTCGCTGCGATCCCCGGAGCCCACCAGGCTGCGACGGGTATCGGCCTGCTCGCGCTGCCGGCTCTCCACGGCGCTCTGCTTGAGGCGGGCGGCCAGCAGCGACATCGCCTTGGCCCGGTTCTTGTGCTGGCTGCGCTCCTCCTGGCACTCCACCACCACGCCGGTAGGCAGGTGGGTGATGCGAATGGCCGAATCGGTGGTGTTGACGTGCTGACCGCCGGCGCCGCTGGAGCGGAAGGTGTCCACCCTCAGATCGGCGGGATTGATGTCGACGTCACCGACCTCGTCGGCTTCCGGCATCACCGCCACGGTACAGGCGGAGGTGTGGATGCGACCCTGGGACTCAGTGGCCGGCACGCGCTGCACGCGGTGCGCACCCGATTCGAACTTGAGCCGGGCATAGACACCCTCTCCCTTCACGCGGGAGATGATCTCCTTGTAGCCACCCTGCTCGCCGTGACTGGCGCTGATCACCTCGACCTTCCAGCCCTGTTTCTCGGCGTAGCGGGAGTACATGCGGAACAGATCGCCGGCGAACAGCGCCGCCTCGTCGCCGCCGGTACCGGCGCGAACCTCGAGAAAGACGTTGCGGCCATCGTCGGGATCGCGCGGCACCAGCAGCTGCTTGAGCCGCACCTCCAGCCCTTCTAGCCGCTCCCGACCCTCTTCCAGTTCCAGTTGGGCCAGCTCGCGCATCTCGGCATCGCTGTCCTCGGCCAGTTGCGCAGCATCGTCGAGGTCGCCCTCGGTGGCACGGTAGTCGCGCCAGGCCTCGACCAGGGGCTCGAGCTCGGCATACTCGCGGGAATAGTCGCGGAACCGGGGCTGATCGCCGATCACCTCGGGCTCCGCCAGCAGGGCGGCGAGCTCCTCGAAGCGCTCGACGAAGCCATCGAGACGCTGGCGCAGGGTCGCTTTCATGACGTGTCCTGTCAGATTTTCGTGGTTGGGGAGTTCAGCAGTAGCGCCTCGGCAGCGCTGAGCAGATCGCGCCGCTCGCTCCCGGACGCCTCGCGCAACGCTACCGTGGGCTGGTGTAGCAGCCGGTTGGTGAGCTGATGAGCGAGCAGGCGAATCACCTCTTCGGGATCCTCGCCGCGGGCCAGTCGGGCCAGTGCCTGACGCTCCGAGAGTTCCCGCAGCTCGGCCGCCCGGTCACGGTAGCGGCGAATCAGTTCGCCGCCGCCACGAATGCGCCGCTCATGCAGCCAGACGTGCACGCCATGCTCGATCAGCGACTCCGCCTGGTCGGCAGCTGCCTGACGGTGACGTCGGTTCTCCTGGATCACCTCGTTGAGGTCATCGACCGTATACAGGAAGATGTCGTCCAGGTCGCCCACCTCGGGCTCGATGTCACGCGGAACGGCGATGTCGACCATGAAGATCGGTCGATGGCGACGCTTCTTCAGCGCCCGCTCGGCCATGCCCTTGCCCAGGATCGGCAGCGGTGCGGCAGTGGAAGAGATGACGATGTCGGAGCGTGCCAGGGCGTCAGGTATCTCGTTTAGCGAAATCGCTTCGGCATTGAACTCGCCGGCCAGCAGCTCGGCACGCTCCCGCGTACGGTTGGCCACGATCATGTCGCGCACGCCGGCCTCGCGCAGATGCCGGGCTACCAGCTCGATGGTCTCCCCGGCACCGATCAACAGCGCCCGGGCGCGACCGAAGTCCTCGAAGATGCGGCTGGCCAGGCTCACTGCCGCATAGGCCACCGACACCGGGTTCTGGCCTATACCGGTGCGCGTACGCACCTGCTTGGCCACCGCAAAGGTGTGCTGAAACAGTAGCTCGAGCTCACCGCCGAGGCCGCTCGCCTGACGCGCAGACTGATACGCCTCCTTGAGCTGGCCGAGAATCTGTGGCTCGCCCAGCACCATCGAATCGAGCCCGACGGCAACGCGCATGAGATGACGCGCGGCATCGTTGTCCAGATAGTGATAGGCGCAGGGAGTCAGCTCATCGAGCTGCAACCCATGGAAGTGACTCAGCCAGTCGAGAATGGCTCGCTCGCCGCTCGGCTCGGTGACGCAATAAAGCTCCGTGCGATTACAGGTCGACAGCACCGCCGCCTCGTGCACCTGGGGCATATGGCGCAGTTGGGTCAGCGCCGACTCCAGTTGCGCGGGAGTGAAGGCGACCCGCTCGCGCACCGCGACCGTGGCCGTCCTGTGGTTGATTCCAAGGGCAAGAAGCGTCATGCGTTAAGCGTCTTCGGTGATGTCGGCCGGCGGCAGCGTAAGTGAAAAAAACGTATCTGCGGCGCTGCATTCTATCACAGCCTTGCGCGCTCGGCGCCAGCCACACCAAGCGCGCAATTGACACACGACAAGGCAAGCCGCTTTCATGGCTTGGCCGCCCCGATCGCAGCGATCCCTTTGCCACTGCGCGGCTAGCCGTTATGCTGACACCTCGGGACACCGGATGAGACACGCATGCCCTCGACGTTGAAGCGCTCTTCGCGCCAAGGATTGGCAGTGCTTGGCCTGGCTGCACTGCTGAGCGGCTGCCAAGGCCTGGCCACCTCGCCATTCGCCACCGCTACAGACGACCCCCTGGCCACGGCCCCGCCCATCGAGCGCGGCCTGGACGCCGAAGGACTGGCCACGCTGCTGACAGCGGAGTTTGCCGGACAGCGCGGCGACTACCGCCGCGCCACCCTGGGTTACCTGGCCATGGCCGAGCGCTACCAGGCCGCACCGCTGGCGGAGCGCGGCACGCTGGCGGCGCGTTTCAGCAATGACATTCTGCTGCTCGACCAGGCGGTGAGTACCTGGCATGCACTCGCTCCGGATGCCGAAGCGCCATTGCGCCTGCTCTCCGGGCTGGCACTGCAGCGCGGCGACTGGACGACGGCCCTGGAGTGGCGCCTGGCACTGGCACAACAGGGCCAGCATGCCGAATTGGCACTTCTCGCCGAGCTGGCCCTGGAGGCCGGCACCGACCCACTGCCTCTGCGTGAGCGCCTGCGTGCGTATCTCGAACGTCCCGGAGCCGCCGCGCACCCGCACCATCACGATGCCGTGCTGGCCACGGCCATCCTGGAGGCAGCCACCGGGCAGTCGTTGCAGGCCGAGCGGCGGCTGGACCAGCTCGCCCGCGACCACGCCGAACTGCCCGCCCTGTGGCTGACCCGGGCGCAGCTGGCCCTGGAGGCGGACAACCCGCGCCAGGCCCGCGAGGCCGCAAGCCGCGGCCTCGCGGTGTCTCCCGGCGACCCGCGCTTTCTGCTGCTGCTGGCACAAGCCGAGCTGATGCTAGGCAATGTCGACGCCGCCGAGCGCCACACCTCGACCCTGCTCGACGAGCACATCGGCAACCAGGAGCTGCGCATCTCTCTCGCCGGCCTCTACCTGGAAGACGGTTACCTGGATGCCGCACGGCGCCTGCTGCTGCCCCTGGTGAGCAGCGACGAGCCCCCACCCGCCGCCTTTTACCTGATGGGCATCATCGCCGAGGAAGAGGACGAGGTGGACAACGCCCTGCTCTACTACCGTCAGGTGGCGCCCGGCAGCGACTTCCTGCGCGCTCGGCTGCGCGCGGCACGCATGCTGATAGAGGACGATCGGCTGCTCGACGCCCGCGCCTTTCTCCGTATCGAGCGCCTGCGCCACGAGGCCCGCTTCAGCGAGCTGGTAGCGCTGGAAGTGGAACTGCTCGGCGAAGCCGGTCTGGAAGCGGAAGCCGACGCGCTGCTGAACCGCGAACTCTCGCGCACCCCCAACGATGAGACCCTGCTCTATCTTCGCGGCATGCGCTCCTGGGAGCGTGGCGACATCGAAGCCATGGAGCGCGATCTCGGGCGCATCATCGAAGCCAACCCGTACAACGCCACCGCCCTGAACGCCCTGGGCTACACCCTGGCGGACCTCAATGTCGAGGATCGCCTGGAAGAAGCCCGCGAGCTGATCGAGCGAGCCCATGAACTCGAACCCGGCAACCCTGCCATCATGGATAGCCTGGGCTGGGTGTATTACCGTCTGGGCGACCCCGAGCGCGCCCTGCCATGGCTGGAGCGCGCCTATGCCGGCATGCCCGACCAGGAGATTGCCGCCCACCTGGCCGAGGTACTATGGGCACTGGAAAGGCACGACGATGCTCGCAAGGTGGTCGAACAGGCGTTGCAACGCTTCGATGAACGCCCGCTCATCGACGAGCTGCTCGAACGCATTCCCGAGCTGGCCCCCTGACCCAACCCACTGCCCCACGAGACGACGTCATGAACCACCGGATGACCACGATACGATGCCTGGCGGCGGGCCTGACACTTGCCCTGCTGGCCGGCTGCGCCGCCCCGACGACCGCGCCCGACATGCGCGCCGACCGCTGGGAAGCGCAGCAGGAACGCCTCGCCGAGCTGGACACCTGGATCCTGGTCGGCAAGGCCGGCCTGCGCACGCCCCAGGAGTCGACCAGCGCCAATCTCGACTGGAGTCAGCATCCGCACTACTACCGCATGCTGATCAGTGGCCCCTTCGGCAGCGGCCGCAACCTGCTCGAAGGCCGTGAGGGGCGCTTCTCGCTGACCAACGCCGATGGCCGCTTCGTCGCCGAGACCCCGGAAGCGCTGATGCAGCAGCAGCTCGGCTGGTCGCTGCCGGTCAGCTCGCTGGCCGACTGGATCCGCGGCCTGCCCGCCGACCACAGCCAGTACCGGCTCGAACACGACGACACGGGCTTTCCTCAGCGTCTGGAGCAGGACGGCTGGCAGATCGACTATCGCGACTGGGTCGAGGTGGAGTCGCTGTGGCTGCCGCGTCGCCTGATCATGGAGTACGACGACCTGCGCGTGACCCTGGTGGTCACCGAGTGGCGCCCCGTCCTCGATGACTGAGTCGCTGCCTGGGTCGACGATCGATCCGATGAGCGACGGCGCGACCGCAACCGAGCTCACCCTGCCGGCGCCGGCCAAGCTCAACCGCATGCTGCACATCGTCGGCCGCCGTGCCGATGGCTATCACGAGCTGCAGACGCTGTTTCAGTTCCTCGATCACGGCGACACGCTGCACCTGCGCCGGCGCGACGATGAGCAGATCCGCCTGATACCAGCCCTGCCGGGTGTGCCCGACAGCGACAACCTGATCGTGCGGGCGGCCCGGCTGCTGCAAGCCGAGAGCGGCTGTCGTCTGGGCGCCGACATCCACCTGACCAAGCGCCTGCCGCTGGGTGGCGGCCTGGGTGGCGGCAGCAGCGATGCCGCCACCGCGCTGCTCGGCCTCGACCGCCTGTGGCGTCTCGACCTCCCGCTCGACCGGCTGGCCGAACTCGGCCTGCGCCTCGGCGCCGACGTGCCGGTGTTCGTCCGCGGCCAAGCCGCCTGGGCCGAAGGAGTGGGCGAAAGGCTCACTCCGGTAGCGCTGGACACCCCTTGGTTCGTGGTCGTTCACCCCGGCATCGAAGTCGCCACAGCCGCGGTGTTCGGGGCAGCGCAATTGACACGTGACACTGCCACGATTACCATGGCGCGCGCACTGCAGGGGGGAGCGCCCAGCTGGAGCAACGACTGCGAACCGACGGTCCGGTCACTCTATCCGCAGGTCGCCGAGGCACTCGACTGGCTAGGCTTCCGGGCACCCGCCATGCTGACGGGAACCGGTGCCTGCATCTTCGCCCGGCTCGACTCGCAGACCGAAGCGCGGCACATCATGGCCGAGCTACCGAGCCACTATACTGCTTTCATGGCTCGCGGCCTGAACCTCTCCCCGCTACATGCTGCTCTTGGCCGATGAACGTGCTGTCAGCAAGCGCCGAATCGCCGTGCTTGCGGTATCCTGTATCGCCAACTGAGCTCCCCAACACTGCATAGGTGGATGCGCGTGTCAAAATTGATGGTTTTTGCCGGGAATGCCAACCCCGAACTCGCCCAGAAAATCGCCGAGAGTCTCGATACTCGTATGGGGAACGCCACGGTCGGGCAGTTCAGCGATGGCGAGATCGCGGTCGAGATCAACGAGAACGTTCGCGGCAAGGACGTCTTCATTCTGCAGTCCACCTGCGCACCGACCAATGACAACCTGATGGAACTGATCCTGATGGTTGACGCTCTGCGCCGTGCCTCGGCCACCCGTATCACCGCCGTGGTGCCCTACTTCGGCTACGCGCGTCAGGATCGCCGGGTACGCTCCGCCCGAGTGCCGATCTCGGCCAAGGTGGTGGCCGACATGATGGTCAAGGCCGGCGTCGATCGGGTCATGACCATGGACCTGCATGCCGACCAGATTCAGGGCTTCTTCGACGTCCCGGTGGACAACGTCTACGGTTCGCCGATCCTGCTCGACGACATCGAACGTCAGAACTACGATGACCTGGTGGTAGTCTCGCCCGACGTGGGCGGCGTGGTCCGCGCCCGCGCCATCGCCAAGCAGCTCAATGCCGACCTCGCCATCATCGACAAGCGTCGCCCCCAGGCCAACCAGGCCCAGGTGATGCACATCATCGGCGAGATCGAGAACCGCACCTGCGTGGTGGTGGACGACATGATCGATACCGCCGGCACCCTGTGCAAGGCCGGCGACGCGCTGAAGGATCACGGCGCGCGCCGCGTGGTGGCCTACGCCACCCACCCGATTCTCTCCGGGCCGGCGGTGGAGAACATCACCGGTTCGGTACTCGACGAAGTGGTGGTGACCAACACCATCCCGCTGTCCGACGTCGCCCTTCGCAGCGGCAAGATTCGTCAGCTCAGCGTGGCCGGCCTGATCGCCGAGGCGATCCGCCGCGTCAGCAACGAAGAATCCGTCAGCGCCATGTTCCACTGAGATTCTCGACGACTCTCGGCAAGAACAAGGCAGCGGAGTAGCGCCCCACGGGGGCTTTCGGGAACGTCGCGATCAGGTCGCGGGTCGCACGTCTCCCTTACATTCAGCAAGAGGCAACAACATGTCCGATTTCACACTCAATGCCAGCGTTCGTAACGACCTGGGGAAAGGTGCGAGCCGCCGCCTGCGTCGTGCGAACCTCGAAGTGCCCGCCATCGTCTACGGCGGTGACAAGGCGCCGCAGCCGATCTCCCTCGAGAAGGCCCCGTTCTACAAGGCCATCGAGGACGAGTCCTTCTTCTCCTCCGTGCTCAACCTCGTCATCGACGGCAAGAAGGAGCAGGTGGTCGTGCGCGATCTGCAGCGCCACCCGTACAAGCCGCTGGTCACCCACGCCGACTTCATGCGCGTGGACGCCACTCACGCCATCACCATCAACGTGCCGCTGCACGTGGTGGGCGAAGAGAAGTCCAAGGGCATCAAGGACCAGGGCGGCGAGCTGCACATTCTCTCCAACGAGATCCAGATCAGCTGTCTGCCCAAGGACCTGCCGGACTTCCTGGAAGTCGACATCACCAACGTCGAGCTGGGCACCACCCTGCACCTCTCCGACCTCAAGCTGCCGGCTGGCGTGACCCTGGTCGAACTGACCCACGGTGCCGACCATGACAACGCCGTGCTGAGCATCACCAAGCCCAAGACCCGCGGTGAAGCGGCCGAGGGTGAGGAAGGCGAAGAAGGCGAAGGCAGCGCCGAATAAGCCATGCCGTCGGGGGCCGCCTTGGGCGGCCCCTTTCCGTCTCGACCAAGCGCTGCGGCGCTTGTTTTTGTTTGGAGACCCCGCATGCCGCAGATCAAGGCGATCATCGGACTGGGCAATCCCGGTGACAACTACGCCGCCACACGCCACAACGCCGGCGCCTGGCTGGTGGAAATCCTGGCACGCCAGGCCGGCACCGAGCTGCGTCAGGAGAAGAAGTTCCTCGGCCTCTATGCCAAGGTGCTGCTGAATGGCCAGGAGCTGCATCTGCTCGAGCCCACCACCTTCATGAACCGCAGCGGCGGCGCCGTCGCGGCCCTGTGCCAGTTTTACAAGATCGCCCCCGACGAGCTGCTGGTGGCCCACGACGAGCTGGACATCCCCCCCGGCGCGGCCCGTTACAAGCAGGGCGGCGGCCACGGCGGGCACAACGGCCTGCGCGACATCATCAGCGCGCTGGGCGAGAAAGGCTTCAACCGTCTGCGCATCGGCATCGGCCACCCCGGCGATTCGCGCCAGGTCACCAACTACGTACTCGGGCGCCCCGGCAAGGCGGAGCTCGAAGCCATCGGCGGTGCCCTCAACGAGTGCCTGGCCACGTTGCCACTGGCCGTGTCGGGCGACTGGGCCCGCGCCATGAGCCGGCTGCACAGCTTCTCGGGCTGAACCGGCGCCAAGGCTGCGCTAGAATAGCGCCCGTTCGCGAGCACCACTCGCCATCTTACTCAGGACATCATCATGGGTTTCAACTGCGGTATCGTCGGTCTGCCCAACGTGGGCAAGTCGACCCTCTTCAACGCCCTGACCAAGTCCGGCATCGATGCCGAGAACTTCCCCTTCTGCACCATCGAGCCCAACGTCGGCATCGTGCCGATGCCCGATCCGCGCCTCGACAAGCTGGCCGAGATCGTGGGTCCGCAGAAGGTGATCCCCACCACCATGGAGTTCGTCGACATCGCCGGCCTGGTGGCGGGCGCCTCCAAGGGCGAGGGGCTTGGCAACCAGTTCCTGGCCAACATTCGCGAGACCCAGGCCATCGCCCACGTGGTGCGCTGCTTCGACAACGACAACGTCATCCACGTGGCCAACCAGGTCGACCCGCGCGCGGATATCGAGACCATCAACCTGGAGTTGGCGCTGGCCGATCTCGACACCGTCGAGCGTGCCATCCAGCGCCTGGTGCGCGTGGCCAAGGGCGGTGACAAGGACGCCATCGCCACCAAGGCGATCCTGGAGCGCATCCAGCCGCATCTGGCCGAGGGCCAGCCGCTGCGCAGCTTCGGCCTCGACGACGACGAGAAGCGCCAGGTCAAGAGCTTCGGCTTCCTCACGCTCAAGCCGACCATGTACATCGCCAACGTCAACGAGGACGGTTTCGAGAACAACCCCTACCTCGACATCGTAAACGAGATTGCCGCCGAGGAGGGCGCCGTGGTGGTGCCGGTGTGCAACCAGCTCGAAGCCGAGATCGCCGAACTCGACGACGACGAGCGCGCCATGTTCCTCAGCGAGATGGGCATGGAAGAGCCCGGCCTCGACCGGGTGATTCGCGCCGGCTACAAACTGCTCGGCCTGCAGACCTACTTCACCGCTGGGGTGAAAGAAGTGCGCGCCTGGACCGTCAAGGTGGGTGCCACTGCCCCCGAGGCCGCCGGCGTGATTCACACCGATTTCCAGAAGGGCTTCATCCGCGCCGAAGTGATCGGCTATGACGACTTCGTCACCCTGGGTGGCGAACAAGGCGCCAAGGATGCCGGCAAGTGGCGCCTCGAGGGCAAGGAATACGTGGTCAAGGACGGCGACGTGATCCACTTCCGCTTCAATGTATAGCCTTCAGGCTTGACCTGATAGGGGTGAATCCGTAAACTTCGCCCCCGTTGAATGGCTACGTAGCTCAGTTGGTTAGAGCACATCACTCATAATGATGGGGTCCCCTGTTCGAGTCAGGGCGTAGCCACCAGAAATCGAAAAAAACCCGGCGCCCTGGCGCCGGGTTTTTCGTGGTGGCATTTCTTGGCTAATTGAACGTCAAGGGCTCAGTGAACATCAGGCCAGCCGCGGCCGGTTGGCGAAGGCGACCAGCGCTCGGGTCAGGTACTCCACGTCGCGGCTGCCCGCCGTTTCGCGGATCGAGTGCATGGCCCACTGCGGTACGCCCACATCCAGCGTCGGCACGCCGAGCTCGGTGGCCGTGATCGGCCCGATGGTGCTACCGCAGCCCATGTCGGCACGGGTGACGAAGGTCTGCACCGGAACCTCGGCCTCGCGGCAGAGATCGCGGAACAGCGCTGCCGTCGCGCTGTTGGTGGCGTAGCGCTGATTGGCGTTGACCTTGATCACCGGGCCACCGTTGAGCGCGGGGCCATGGGCAGCATCGTGCTTGTCGGTGAAGTTGGGATGCAGGGCGTGGGCGTTGTCGCAGGAGATCATCCGCGATGCCTGGATCAGACGAATGAAGCCTTCGTCACCCGGCTCGCCCAGTTGGGCATTGACTCGCCGCAGCACGTCGCCGAGAAACGGCCCCTGAGCACCGCAGGCGCTGGCGCTGCCGACCTCTTCGTGATCGTTGGCCACCAGCACCACGCCCTGGCTGCCGTCGCTCTCCAGCAGCGCTTCGAGCCCGATGAAGCAGGACAGCAGGTTGTCGAGGCGCGCACTGGCGACCAGCTCACGGCCGACACCGACCAATGCCGGGGGCTGCACGTCATACAGGGCCAGCTCGAAATCGAGGATCTCGGCGCCGACGGTGCCGTTCTGTTCCTCCAGCCATTCGAGCAGCAGCCGCTGCAGGTCGGCCTTGTCACCACCCTGCAGAAATACCGGCGGCATCTGGGTCTGGGCGTTGATCGGCCGTCCGTTGTTGACCTCGCGGTCGAGATGGATCGCCAGACTGGGAATGATGGCAATGGGCCGGTCCACCTGCAGCAGCACGCCTTCGATGCGGCCGTCGGGATGCCGCACGTGAACGCGGCCGGCCAGGCCCAGGTCGCGGTCGAACCAGGGCGCCAGCAAGGCGCCGCCGTAGAGTTCGACGCCGAGCTGCAACCAGCCTGCCGAGAGCTGAGCGGCGTTGGGCTTCAGACGCAGGCCGGGGCTGTCGGTATGGGCGCCGATCATGCGCAGCGCCTCCAGCCCGTCATGCGGGAGCTGCAGCGCCACGATCGACGAACCATTGCGCGTCACGTAGAGACGCTCGCCGGGCGAGACCTCCCAGGCCTGACTCTCGTCCAGCCGGCGGAAGCCGGCGGCATCGAGCCGTTCGGCCATGGCCGAGACGGCATGCCAGGGGGTCGGCGAGCGATTGAGAAATTCGAGCAGACGCTCGAGACGAGCTTCCCGAGACATGTGGATCCTCATCAGGGGTCGTGGTTGACGCAAGAACTGCTACAATGCGACGTCTGGCCTCGCAACTCATGAGCCATACGCTTGTCTAGGGAAGGAAGTGTACACGAAACCAGGGGTGCTTCATTGATGAGCCTGTCAGTCGTTCTTAGGCACACAGCGATTCTCTCGCTGGTGACGTTGTTGTCGTGCGCTCAATTGGCGCTAGCCCAGATCCAGCCCAACGACTCGCATCGGCAGGCGGCTCTGGAAGTCGCCGAGTCACTGCGCTACGGCCACTACGCCGAAACCGCCTTGGACGACACCTGGTCACGCCTGGCGTTCGAGCGCTATCTCGATATCCTCGATGGCCAGCGCGCCTTCCTGCTGGAAAGCGACATCGACGAATTCCGCCACTTCGAGGAGCGTATCGACGACATGCTCTTCGAAGGCGACCTGGCACCGGCCTTCGAGCTCTACCAGCGCTATCACGATCGCGCCGAGAGCCGCTTCGAGTGGCTGCTGAGCGCCATCGACGAGGGGCTGGGCTTCACCTACGAGAGCGACATGCGGCTCGACCTCGACCGCCGCGAAGCCGACTGGGCCACCAGCGAAGCCGAGCTCGACGAGCTGTGGTACAAACGTCTCAAGAACGCCGCTCTCACCCTCGACATCAGCGGTCAGGACGAAGAGCAGGTAGAGAACAACCTGCGTCAGCGCTACGAAGGCCAGCTGTCGCGTCTGCGCCAGACCAACGGCGAGGACGTGTTCGGCCTGTTCATGGCCGCGGTGACCAGCAGCATCGACCCGCATACCGAGTACCTATCTCCGCGCCAGGGCGAATCCTTCGACATCCAGATGCGGCTGTCGCTGGAAGGCATCGGCGCCATGCTGCAGTCCGACGGCGAATACGTGAAGGTCACCAGCCTGGTACCCGGCGGCCCGGCGGATCGTGCCGGCGTGCTCGAGCCTGCCGACCGCATTGTCGGCGTGGGCCAGGAGGACGAGGAGATCGTCAACGTGGTAGGCATGCGCCTCGACGAGGTGGTCGATCTCATCCGCGGTCCCAAGGGTACCGTGGTACGCCTCGAGGTGGTGCCGGCTGAAGCCGTCGACATGACCCGCTCCAGCACCGTCGAGATCACCCGCGACACGGTCGATCTCGAAGACCAGGCCGCCAAGGGTGAAATCGTCGAGGTCGAACGCGAAGACGGCAACAAGCGCATCGGCGTGATCACCATCCCCACTTTCTACGTCGACTTCGATGCCTGGCAGTCCGGTGCCGAGGAGTTCCGCAGCACCACCCGCGACGTGGCCCGCGAAGTCGAGCGTCTCAAGTCCGAAGGCATCGACGGTCTGGTCCTCGATCTGCGCAACAACGGGGGCGGTGCGCTGCAGGAAGCCAACTCCCTGCTCGGTCTGTTCATCGACCGCGGCCCCACGGTGCAGGTGCGCGATGCCCGCGGCCGCATCAACCTCTACGGCGACACCGAGACCGGCACGCTCTATGACGGCCCGTTGGCCGTGCTGGTCAACCGTCTCTCGGCTTCGGCCTCTGAGATCCTGGCCGGCGCCATTCAGGACTACGGCCGCGGCCTGGTGCTGGGCAGTGCCACCTTCGGCAAGGGCACCGTACAGACCTTGAACGACCTGAGCCATGGCCAGATCAAGCTGACCCGCGCCAAGTTCTACCGTATCTCGGGCGAGAGCACCCAGCATCGCGGCGTCGAGCCCGACATTCTCTTCCCCGACCTGGTCGACCCCGAGCGCATCGGTGAGAGCAGTCTCGACAACGCCCTCGAGTGGGATACGGTGCAAGCCGTGCAGTATCGCCACTACGGCGAGCCCTGGGAGTATCTGGAAACCCTGCGCTCCCGCCACCGCGAACGCGCCGACTCGCATCCCAACTTCATCTTCCTCAAGGAGCGCACCGAGCTAGCCCGGCGCATGCGCGAAGAGCAGACCACCGTCAGCCTCGACCGCGAACAGCGCCAGCGCGAAGTGGAAGCGCGCGACGCCGAGCAGTTGGCGCTGGAGAACCGGCGCCGCGAGGCCCTGGGGCTGGATCCGCTGAACGAGCTGATCGATGCTCGCGGCGAGGAGAACGAAGAGGAGCCGGTAGAGCGCGTCCAGGTGACCGAAGCCGCTGCCATCCTGGCCGACTATGCCGAACTGACCCAGCGGCGCCTGGCCGGTCGCTTCTAGTCGCGCCAGACTTGCCCTACCCCACCGGACGCCCGGCGTAACGACACGCGCCGGGCGTCACTCGTTTTTCTTCGTGTACTTCGAACTTCACCTAGGTTGATGGCTGCGTTAAACGGATATCCTTGTCGCCACCTCGCCGATGCCTGAGGATGGACGTGCACCATGCGGCTCGCCAGAGGCGCGTAACACGTTCAGCGCATGCCCGATGCGCACCCTGCGCGGGGGAAGGCACATGACCGATACAGGCAGGCTTCATCCAGCCACCGCCCTCCTTACGCACCATCAGCCGACTAACGATACGACAGCGGAGAGCAGCAGCGACAAAGTCGCCCTGATCACCGTGCTGGTCGTCGATGACGACCCCACCATTCGCCTGCTGATCGCCTCCGGCTTGCAGCGCAAGGGATACCGGGTGCTGCTCGCCGCCGATGGCCAGGAGGGGCTCGAAGTCTTCGGCCAGCATGCACCCGACCTGGTGCTGGTGGACATGGACATGCCGAGACTGGACGGCTTCGGCACCCTGCGCGCCATTCGCAGCGGCCAGGCCGGGATCAACGGTCGTCACGTACCCTTGTTGATGCTGACCGGTCATGACGACGTAGGCTCGATCAACGACGCCTTCGATGCCGGCGCGACCGACTTCATGCCCAAGCCGATCAACCTGCCGCTGCTGACCGAGCGGGTACGCTATGCACTTAGCGGCGCCGCCCGCGAGCGAGCCCTGCGCGAAGCGCAGCTGGAACAGGCCAGCGCCTGCAAGCTCGCCCGCTTGGGCTTCTGGCACCTCGACGTCCACAGCGGCAAGCTGGAATGGTCGGAAGGCGCCGCCGACATGCTGGGCTGGCCCACTCTGCCCGGCGGCGTGGAGGAACTGACGGCGCTGGCCTCCCCCGAGCACAGACAGCGGCTGGAGACGGCCCTCAGCGTCGCCAGCCAGAACCGCGAGGGACTGGACCTCGAGCTTACCATTGGCCAGGGCAACCTCGAACGCACCCTGCGCCTGCAAAGCGCCGATCAAAGCAACGAACACTGCCTGGTGGGTGCTTTTCAGGACGTTACCGCTCTACGCGCCTTCGAGGACAAGGCGCTTTACCTGGCAGCCCACGACGAGCTGACCGGGCTGCCCAAACGCCACTGCTTTCTTGGCCTGCTCGCCGAGCGGCTGGCGCAGGCCCCCGAGACCCGCTGGTTGGTGGCGGTACTGGATATCAGCCGCCTGCATCGCATCAATGAAGCCCTGGGCATTCGCGCAGGCGATCAAGCTCTGGTGCTGTTCTCACGGCGCCTGGAACGATTTGCGCCGAGCCACGCCCTGCTCGGACGCCTGGAGGCCGGCAGCTTTGGCGTAGCCGTCCCTCTACCGGACTCGGCAGACCCTCGCCAGCTCTGTCAGCAGTGGATGCCGCCCCTGGCCCGGGCTCAACACATCGCCGGACAAGAGGTCTACATCGACTTCACCGCCGGTGCTAGCGTATACCCTGATGATGCACGGGATGCCGAAACGCTACTGGGCGCCGCACTACAGGCGCAGCGCCTCGCCCGCTCTCAGACAGGCCAACAGCGACTGCTGTTGAAGCAGGAGATTCTTGGCCACACCGATAGCGGCGCGCTGAGCTTCGAGGCCCATCTGCAGCAGGCGCTGCAAAGAGACGAGTTCTTTCTGGTCTATCAGCCGCAGCAGCACCTGGCCGATGGTCATATCAGCGCTGTGGAAGCCCTGCTACGCTGGCGCCATGCCAGCCGTGGAGTGGTTTCACCGGCGGAATTCATCCCGCTGCTGGAGGAGTCCGGCCAAATCGTCGATGTCGGCGACTGGGTCATCGGTGAAGCCTGCCGGCAGCTTGCCGAGTGGCAACGGGCCGGCCTGCACCTGCGCATGAGCATCAACCTCTCCGCCGTGCAATTCAACCAGCCCGACTTTCCCCAGCGCATCATGGCCCATGTGACTGCCAATCGCCTGCTGCCCAAACAGCTCGAGCTGGAGATCACCGAGAGTGCCGCCATGAGTCATCCCGAGCAGACGCTGAAGATGCTGCTCGAACTCAAGGATCTGGGGTTTTCGATTGCCATCGATGACTTCGGTACCGGCCACTCCACCTACCACTACCTGTTACGCTTCCCGATCGATACGCTGAAGATCGACCGTAGCTTCACCAACAGCGTGACCGAGGAGCGTTCCTGCCGCACCATCGTCCGCTCGCTCACGACTCTGAGTCAGGGGCTGGGCTTCAAAACGATTGCCGAAGGAGTGGAAACCCAGCGTCAGCGCGACTACCTCGAAGCACTCGACGTCGATGAGATCCAGGGGTTCTGGCTGGCCAAACCCATGACGGCGGATCGGCTCAGCGCGTTCGTCGCTGCGGTCGGCCGTCGCCTCTCCCAGCCACGCTGAAACAGCCCGTAAGGCTCGACTCACCCCTCGGCCGGCGACGCCAGATCGTCGCGAGGTGCGTCACCGGTGGCCACATACTCAGCCCCATACCCCAGCCTGGCAAAGGCCGCTCCGCTCAGATGCCCAAGATGCGTTATCCGCTCCACCGTGGCCTCGAGTGCCTCCAGCCCTGCCGCCTCGGCCATCTGCTCAAGCCTGGCAGCGGCTTGCGACAGCGCTGCGCAGCCCATGGACGCGGCCGCTCCCTTCAGCGAGTGCGAGGTCTCCCTGAGGCCAGAACGATCATGCCGATCAAGATCCCGCCGCAGGGCCGCGCGATCCTCGTCCAGCCGCTCGACGAACTTCCGCACGAGGTGATGCAGCGCCTTTTCATCCAGCGCTTCGCGCAGTGAGGTCAGCGTGGCAGGATCGATCTCCACCTCCGCTTCGCCGACGTGATCCTGAGGGGCTGCTGGGAGCGTATCCGAAGCAGTCGCGTCGAGCCCTGCCCCGGTGTATTCATGAGCGCCGTTCGGCAGCATCCACTGCTGGATGACTCGCTGCAGCTCGTGACGCGTGTACGGCTTGCACAGCACATCGTTCATACCGGCCTCGAGGCAGCGCTGCCTGGCCGAGGGTGTCGCATTGGCCGTCAGCGCCACGATGGGCAGCGGCGTGAGCCTGTCCGACTCCTGACGGCGCCAGCGCCGGGTGGTTTCCAGGCCATCGAGTATGGGCATCTGCATGTCCATCAGCACCAGGTCGAAGCGATGGCTCGCCATCAGTGTCAACCCCTCCTGACCATCGGCAGCCACACTGACGCGCTGGCCCAATCGCTCCAGCAGGGCTCTGGCCAGTTCACGGTTGGCAGGCTGGTCCTCGACGATGAGAACGCTTCCCCTGGGCAGGCTCAAGGCCGGCTCCTGACGCGTTTTGGCGTAGCGTTCGATGGCCTCCCGGCTCGGTACGCGCAGCGGTAACCGAACCTGAAAGCAACTGCCCACGCCCATTTCCGTGGTGAAATCGATGCGCCCCTGCATGGCCTTGACCAGCCGCTCGCAGATGGCAAGCCCCAGCCCCGAGCCGCCGTAGCGGCGCGCGATGGTACTGTCAGCCTGGGTGAAAGGCTTGAAGATATGGGCCCGGCTCTGCTCGGGAATGCCGCACCCCGTGTCCTCGACGCGGAAGCATAGCGTGTCGTCTTCACCGCGCCGTATCGTCAGGCGAACCTCACCGGCCGAGGTGAACTTGAAGGCATTGTTGAGCAGGTTCATCAGCACCTGACGAATGCGAGTCAGGTCGCCCAGCACCCAGCCAGGTAGCGAATCCTCCTGCTCGGCCCTGAAAGCGACACCCCGACTCGCGCTCAGCACGCCGTAGTGCCGCTCCAGTTGGTCGATGAGTTCACTCGGCTGGAATGGCTGCGAATCGAGATCCAGCACACCCGCGTCGAACTTGGTATAGTCGATCACGTCGTTGATGACCGCCTGAAGACTCACCAGGCTGTCATCCAGGGTACCCAGCAGCCGAGCGCCATGATCGCTCAACGGCTCATAGGTGAGTAGTTGTGCCACGCCGACGATGCCATTGAGCGGCGTGCGTATCTCATGGCTCATCACCGCCATGAATTCCGATTTGGCCTGGCTCGCCCTTTCCGCCCTCTGCACCGCAGCATCGAGTTCACGCGCCTGGATCTCGAGCAGATAGCGCCGCTCCCGATTGGTCCTGCCCTCCCTGATCAGAAAGGCCACCAGCACCGAGCCTGCCCCCATCAGCAGCACGATGAGCACGAGCAACAGCGTATAGAGGTTCCACAGGTCGTCGCGCTCATGGGTACGTAACAAGGCAACGTGAGCATTGATGTCGAGGATCAAGCGAGAGGTCTTCTGCTGTAGCGCGAGCAACCGTTCCATCAGTGTCGTCAAGATGGCATCGTCGAGTACGGCATCGCCACTCTCCAGCGGCGACAGCACGGAATCGAGCTCGAACGTCAGCGCAACGGCACGCTCCAGGGCCTCGCCCAGAGGCTGCGTGGTCAGACTCTGCTTCAGCTCACCGCGGCCGAAGAGATCGGCACGGCTATACAGGATTTCATAGCGCAGCAACAGTTCATCGAGATCTCCGTGCCAGGGCGACAGCGTCATCCGCATCTCTCTGACCTCGCGATCGAACTGGTAAGCCGACCAGGTGAGATCCTCGAGCATGCGATGCTCGATCTGCCGCATTCGGTCATGGATGATCTTTGCCGTCAGCAGCGCCGAGCCGAACAGCACGATAGCGGCACAGGCCGCGATACGGTATCGCAGGCCCTGACTTGCCGTGCGCGACATGGCACTACTCCGCGAGAACATCGATATGCGCGACCTGCCAGACCGAGCGGGACATGATCTTCTCGTTGAGCAATTCGGGCTGGTCGTCGAAGGGGTAAATGACGAACAGCGGCCCCTGGTCGCGCACCCGCAAGGGCACGCCATCCAGGGTCATCGCCAGTATCACGTCATACTGATTGAAATCGTCGACCGGAATGCTGGCGCTGTAATCGTTCAGCGCCATCACCCGCAGCATCTCGCCCTGGGCCCCGACGGCATCCAGGACGTCGCGTCCCAGCGGGCCGGCAAAGGTGACCTGACCGTCGTGCCAGGGGGTATGGGTCCTGATCGTATGCTGGGGCATGGCTTCCAGCATGGCGCGATCGAACAGCGCCGCACCTTCCCCGTTGGTTACGCCGATGCTGCCGGTGATCGTCAATATGACTCGCCCTTCCGGCGCATCGAGGGCATGCCCTGTAATGGCAACCAGACACATCAACAAGCCACATGAGAGCGCGCTGCGCATGGCAGGATTCCTATCGGTTCTTCTTGCAACGAGTATACGGCAGTAACGGCCTGCCAGACTGGTCACGCAATCAACGCTGACTGCGACTCGGCACGAGCCGACAACGAGGGAAGCAAGAACGACAAGGATTGGCTCCCGGAGCAGGACTCGAACCTGCGACCCAGTGATTAACAGTCACTTGCTCTACCGACTGAGCTATCCGGGAACGACATGGCGGGAAAGGACTTCCCACGGAGTGGTGATAGCTGATGGCTCCTCGAGCAGGACTCGAACCTGCGACCCAGTGATTAACAGTCACTTGCTCTACCAACTGAGCTATCGAGGAATGACGTGCGTCATGATCAGCGTGCGTTCGTGGCTCCCGGAGCAGGACTCGAACCTGCGACCCAGTGATTAACAGTCACTTGCTCTACCGACTGAGCTATCCGGGAATGGCCGTGAACACGGTGCGTAGTATACGGATCGCCCACGTAAGGTCAAGGGCGTATCTTGGCAGAAACTCTGTCAAGGTAGGCACATAACGAAGGACGCCCGATCGAGATGACTCGATCGGGCGTCCTGTCGTAACTGGTGGCTACGCCCTGATTTGAACAGGGGACCCCATCATTATGAGTGATGTGCTCTAACCAGCTGAGCTACGTAGCCAAGTGGCACGAAGGCAGCCCTTCGCGACGCGCTGAATTATGCATGAACCACTTCTCTCAGGCAAGACTGTTACTGCTCGGCTTTTTATTGATTGAACGTTCAATAAAAAAATGCCAGACTCGACCTACCTTATATATGCCACATGCCAGTCACGGCGAAGGGTCAAGGAGTCAACGTTGCCCAAGACAGGAATGGAACCCATTCGACGCAGCCAGCTCATCCAGGCGACCATGGCGGCCATCGACGAAGTCGGCCTGGCCGACGCCACCGTCTTGAGGATCGCCCGACATGCCGGCGTTTCCGCTGGCATCATCAGCCACTATTTCGGCGGCAAGGACGGCCTGCTCGAAGCCACCATGCGCCAGATTCTCACCGATCTCGGCCAGGCAGTGGCTGAGCGTCGACTCCGCCTGGCCGATGGCTCCCCACGCGACCATATCGCCGCCATCATCGACGGCAATTTCGATCGCAGCCAGATTTCCGGTCCCGCGGCCAAGACCTGGCTCGCCTTCTGGGCCAGCAGCATGCACAGACCCCAGTTGCAACGGCTGCAGCACGTCAACGATCAGCGACTCTACTCCAACCTCTGCTTCCAGTTTCGGCGGCTGATGCCACTGAACGAAGCGCGAGATGCCGCCCGCACCCTGGCGGCCATGATCGATGGCCTGTGGCTGCGCGGCACCCTGAGCCCCGAAGGGTTGGATACCGAGCGCGCCCGGCGCCTGGCCCACGCCTGCCTCGACAACATGTTGGCCGGCCACGACACCTCCGCAGCGTCACCCAAGGAGACAGCATGACCGCTTTCGATACCGAGACTCTCTACCTCGATGGCCGCCGGGAACCGGCTACCTCCGGCGAATCCTTCGACGTCATCAATCCCTTTGACGGCAGCCTGCTAGCCAGGGTCGACCAGGCCAGCCAGGCCGACGTCGACCGCGCCGTCGCTACCGCGCAGGAAGGCCAGCGCCGCTGGGCCGCCATGACCGGCATGCAGCGCGGTCGCGTACTGCAGCGCGCCGTGGCACTGTTGAGAGAGCGCAATGACGAGCTGGCCGAGCTCGAAACGCGCAACACCGGCAAGCCGATCAGCGAAACCGCCGCGGTGGACATCGTCACCGGCGCCGACGTGCTCGAATACTACGCCGGCCTGGCCCCGGCCATCGAAGGCGCCCAGATTCCGCTGCGCGAGTCGTCGTTCGTTTATACCCGGCGCGAACCGCTGGGGGTGATCGGTGCCATCGGCGCCTGGAACTACCCGATCCAGATCGCCTGCTGGAAGGCTGCTCCGGCGCTGGCCGCCGGCAACGCCGTGGTGTTCAAGCCCAGCGAGGTCACTCCGCTCTCGGCCATGAAGCTGGCTGAAATTTTCACCGAAGCCGGACTGCCCGACGGCGTGTTCAACGTGGTTCACGGCGACGCCCGGGTCGGCCAGATGCTGACCGCGCATGAAGGCATCGCCAAGGTCTCGTTCACCGGCGAGGTGGGTACCGGCAAGAAGGTGATGGCCGCGGCGGGCGGCTCGACGCTCAAGGACGTAACCATGGAGTTGGGCGGCAAGTCGCCGCTGATCGTGTTCGCCGACGCCGATCTCGACCGCGCCGCCGATGCCGCCATGATGGCCAACTTCTATTCCAGCGGTCAGATCTGCACCAACGGCACCCGGGTCTTCGTCGAGCGTTCGGTGAAGACGGCCTTCGAGGAGAAGATCGTCGAGCGCGTGGCGCGCATCCGCGCCGGCGACCCGCTCGATCCCAAGATCAATTTCGGCCCGCTGGTCAGCTTCGAGCATCAGGCCAAGGTGCTCGACTACATCGCCTACGGCAAGCAGGACGGCGCGCGGGTGCTGATCGGCGGCGAGCCTCTCGACGAGGGCGATTTCGCCCGCGGCGCCTGGGCCCCGGCCACGGTGTTCACCGATTGCAGCGACGACATGCGCATCGTGCGCGAAGAGATCTTCGGCCCGGTGATGTCGATCCTCGCCTTCGACGACGAAGAGGAGCTGATCCGTCGCGCCAACGACACCCACTATGGCCTTGCCGCCGGGGTGTTCACCGAGAGCCTCGCCCGGGCGCATCGCACCATTCATCGAATGGAAGCCGGCATCTGCTGGATCAACACCTGGGGCGAGTCGCCGGCGGAAATGCCGGTGGGCGGCTACAAGCAGTCCGGCGTCGGCCGCGAGAACGGCATCGAGACCCTGGCCCACTACACCCAAACCAAGTCGGTGCAGGTGGAAATGGGACCCTTCGAGTCGGTGTTCTGAGGAAATCGCCATGTCCCAGGTTCGTGAATTCGACTACGTCATCATCGGCGCCGGCTCCGCCGGCAACGTGCTGGCTGCCCGCCTCACCGAGGACGCGGGTGTCAGCGTGCTGCTGCTCGAAGCCGGCGGCCCCGACTACCGCTTCGACTTCCGTACCCAGATGCCCGCCGCCCTGGCCTACCCGCTGCAGGGCAAGCGCTACAACTGGGCCTTCGAGACCGATCCGGAACCGCACATGAACGGCCGCCGCATGGAGTGCGGTCGCGGCAAGGGGCTGGGCGGCTCGTCGCTGATCAACGGTATGTGCTACATCCGCGGCAATGCCCTGGACTACGACAACTGGGCCAGCCTGGCCGGTCTTGACGACTGGCGCTACGCCGACTGCCTGCCCTATTTCCGTAAGGCCGAGTGCCGCGACATTGGCGCCAACACCTACCACGGCGGCGATGGCCCGGTCAGCGTGACCACGCCCAAGGAGGGCAACAACGAGCTCTACCGCGCCTTCGTCGATGCCGGCGTGCAGGCGGGCTATCCCGAGACCGAGGACGTCAACGGCTATCAGCAGGAGGGCTTCGGCCCCATGGACCGTTTCGTCACCCCCAAGGGGCGCCGCTCCTCCACCGCGCGGGGCTATCTCGATCAGGCCAAGGGGCGCGACAACCTCACCATCGAGACCCACGCCACCACTGACGTGATCGAGTTCGAGGGCAAGCGCGCCGTGGGCGTACGCTACCTGCGCCGCGGCCAGACACAGCAGGTTCGCGCCCGGCGCGAAGTGCTGCTGTGCGCCGGGGCCATCGCCTCGCCGCAGATCCTGCTGCGCTCAGGGGTCGGCAATCCCGTGCACCTGCGCGAGTTCGACATCCCCGTGGTGCACGACCTGCCCGGAGTCGGCGAGAACCTGCAGGACCACCTGGAGATGTACATCCAGTACGAGTGCAAGCAGCCGATCAGCCTCTACCCGGCGCTGAAGTGGTTCAACCAGCCGAAGATCGGCGCCGAGTGGCTGCTTCTCGGCAGCGGCGTCGGTGCCAGCAACCAGTTCGAGTCATGCGCCTTCATCCGCACCCACGACGCGGAACCCTGGCCCAACCTGCAGTACCACTTCCTGCCCATCGCCATCAGCTACAACGGCAAGAGCGCGGTGCAGGCCCATGGCTTCCAGGCTCACGTGGGCTCGATGCGCTCCGAGAGCCGCGGGCGTATCCGCCTCACCTCGCGCGATCCCGAGGCGGCTCCCAGCATCCTGTTCAACTACATGGCCAAGGAGAAGGACTGGCAGGAGTTTCGCGACGCCATTCGCCTGACGCGCGAGATCATCGCCCAGCCGGCCATGGATCCCTACCGCGGCCGTGAGATCTCGCCGGGGCCGGACGTGCAGAGCGACGAGCAGTTGGATGCCTTCGTGCGCGAACACGCCGAGACCGCCTACCACCCCTGCGGCAGCTGCCGCATGGGCGAAGGCGACGACGCCGTGGTCGACGGCCAGGGCCGGGTGCACGGTCTCGAAGGTCTGCGCGTGGTGGACGCCTCGCTGTTCCCGGTGATCCCCACCGGCAACCTCAACGCGCCGACCATCATGCTGGCCGAGAAGATCGCCGACCGCATTCGCGGCCGCGAGCCGCTGCCCGCTTCCGATGCGCCCTATTTCGTGGCCGGTGACAATCCGGCGAGGCGCGAGCCCCAGCGCCGCTTATCATAAGCAGCACTTTATCTTCCACCCAGCGCCCTGCCTCATGCAGGGCGCTGTCATTTCGTGTGCGCCTCAGGACTGGCCAGCACCGGGGAGATCGGCTAGGCTGACACATTCAAACAACCGTTCTAAACGCGATCCGAAACACGGAGACGAGGCATGCTCACCCTGATACTCCTGATCCTCACCGTCGTCGGCCTGCTGGTGCTGATGCGGCGCGAGGCCGGCGCGGTGCCGACCCTGGCGCTACTCGGCGTACTTGGCCTGGCGGGGCTGCTGCTGGGCTCCCCGGTGCTCGGCGTGCTGCTGCTGCTCGGCGCGGCGGGGGTAGCCGTGGCCGGCCTGCCGGCGCTACGTATCCACTGGCTCAGCCCGCGCCTGTTCGCCATGTTCAAGCGCGTCTCGCCCAAGGTCTCGGACACCGAGCGCATCGCTCTGGAAGCCGGCACCGTGGCTTGGGACGGCGAGCTGTTCTCGGGCCGTCCGCAGTGGGACAAACTGATGAGCTACCACGACGACGGCCTGACCGAGGAGGAGCGCAGCTTCCTCGAGCACCAGTGCTCGGTGGCCGCCGGCATGTGCAACGCCTGGGAGATCGCCAAGGAGCGTGCCGACCTGCCGGAGGAGCTGTGGCAGTACCTGAAGAAGGAAGGCTTCTTCGGCATGATCATTCCGAAGGAGTACGGCGGCCTGGGCTTCTCGGCCAAGGCGCAGTCGCTGGTGCTGCAGAAGCTCTCCATCAGCGAGACGCTGATGGTCACGGTGGGCGTACCCAACTCCCTGGGTCCGGGGGAGCTGCTGCTCAAGTACGGTACCCAGGCGCAGAAGGATCACTTCCTGCCGCGCCTGGCCGACGGCCGTGAGATCCCCTGCTTCGGCCTGACCGGCCCCCGCGCCGGCTCTGATGCCACCTCGCTGCCCGACACCGGTATCGTGTGCAAGCAGATGATCGACGGCAAGGAGGTGCTGGGCCTGCGTCTCAACTTCGAGAAGCGCTGGATCACCCTGGCCCCCATCGCCACCGTGGTGGGCCTGGCCTTCCGCCTGTTCGACCCCGACCACCTGCTGGGCGAAGAAGAGGATCGCGGCATCACCCTGGCGCTGGTGCCACGCAACACCGCCGGCATGGAGATCGGTCGCCGCCACCACCCCATCGGTAGCCCGTTCCTCAATGGCCCGATCAAGGGCAAGGACGTCTTCGTCCCGCTGGACACCATCATCGGCGGCACCGAGATGATCGGTCAGGGCTGGCGCATGCTGGTGGAGTGCCTCTCCATCGGCCGCTGCATCACCCTGCCCTCCGGCGCCAGCGGCACCATGCGCTACGCCCTGGGCTGGACCGGCGGTTTCGGCCGTATCCGTCGCCAGTTCAACGTGCCGGTGGTAGAGATGGAGGGCGTGCAGGAACCCCTGGCACGCCTGGCCTCGCTGGGCTACATCGCCCAGGCGGCGGTCTACCAGACCGCCAACACCATCGACCGCGGCGAGAAGCCTTCCGTCCCCTCGGCGATCCTCAAGAGCCAGCTCACCGAGTTTCAGCGCCTCGGGCTTTCCGACGCCATGGACATCCACGGCGGCAAGGCGGTCACCTTGGGCCCACGCAACTACCTGGGCATCGGCTACAGCGCCAACCCGGTTTCGATCACGGTCGAGGGCGCCAACATCATGACCCGCAACCTGATGATCTTCGGTCAGGGCGCCATCCGCTGCCATCCGTTCGTGCTCGAAGAGCTGGCCGCCTCCGACAGCAACGACCTCAAGGCCTTCGACCGCGCCTTCTTCGGTCATGCCGCACTGATCTTCGGCAACGCCGCCCGCGCCTTCACCATGGGGCTCGGTATCGGCAAGCCCACGGTGCCCTTCGATGCCGTGGCCGCCCCCTACGCCCGCGACATGGCGCGCCTCTCCGCCGGCTTCAGCCTGTGTGCCGACGCCGCCATGGCCAGCCTGGGCTCGACCCTCAAGCAGCGCGAGATGATCTCGGCGCGGCTGGGCGACGTGCTCTCCAACCTCTACCTGGCCTCGATGGTGCTCAAGCACTGGCAGGAAGGTGACAAGGTCGAGGGCGAAGCGGCCCTGTTCCACTACAGCTGCACCCACCTGCTGCAGCGCGCCGAGCAGGCCTTCGACGAGCTGTTCGACAACCTGCCCAACCGCGCGCTGGCCGGCGTGCTGCGCGCCGTGACGATGCCGCTGGGCCGGCGCTGGAAGCGCCCCGCCGATCAGCTGACCCGCGAGATCGCCCAGGCCGTGTCCCGCGACACACCGCTGCGCACCAAGCTGATCGCCGCGGCCTGGCTGGACGACGACGGCGTCAAGGACAACCCGCTGGCCCACTACAACGCCCTGCTGGCCGACTACGACCGCGCTGAGGCGCTCTACCGCACGGTCAACAAGGCCTATGCCAAGGGCGAGCTGCCGCGTCAGGCGCTACACCCCGAGGTGCGCCTGGAGGCCGCGCGGGAGAAGGGCCTGGTGAGCGAGGAGGACGCCGAGTTCATGCGCCGCTTCGAAGCCGAAGTGCTCGAACTGCTCAGCGTGGACGACTTCGAGTACGACGAGTTCGCCACCGACAAGGCCAACATCCTGCGCCACAACGCGGCGTAAGATCGGCCCCCTACCAAACCCCGGCCCAGCGCCGGGGTTTTTAAGACCTCTATTCGAAAGTCAGGGAAGTGTGATTCACGTCACGAGCGAAGCTAGGCTGGTCGCCGCCGGAACGGAGCAACCGGAGTTGACTTATTGCTCAATGAGGATTGTGAGTACCGCCGGCGATCAGGATAGCGAGCGCAGTAGGGAATCGCGATTCCCTACAAGGGCCACACAAGCAGGATCATCGGTATCGCCACCGCCATCACCACCAGCTCCAGCGGCAGGCCCATGCGCCAGTAGTCGCCGAAGCGATAGCCGCCGGGGCCCATCACCAGGGTGTTGGACTGGTGCCCGATGGGAGTGAGAAAGGCGCAGGAGGCGCTGATGGCCACCGCCATCAGGAAGGGATCGATGGACGCATCGAAACCGTTGGCCAGGCTGACGGCGATCGGTGCCATAAGTACTGCCGCCGCCGCATTGTTGATTACGTCGGAGAGCATCATAGTAGTGACGAACAGCAGTATCAGGATCGACACGGTGGGCCAGGTACCCCCCAGCTCCAGCAGGCTGTTGGCAATGAGCGCCGCGCCGCCGCTGGTTTCGAGCGCCGTGCCCACGGGGATCATGGCGCCCAGCAGGATGATCACCGGGCCGTCGATGGCCTGATAACCGTCTCGCAGCGGCAATACGCCGACCAGCAGCGTGACCAGGGCCGCCAGGGCAAGCGCGACAGCATTGGGTAGGATATCCAGCAGCATGGCGGCGATGGCCAGGGCAAAGATGCCGAGAGACACCAGCAGCATGCGCGGCTGCCCCAGGGTAAAGTTACGCCTGGCCAGGGGCAGGCAGCCCAACGTTGCCAGGCTCTCGCTCAGATTGCTCTCGCCGCCCTGCAGCAACAGCACGTCACCGGGACGAAAACGGATATCGCGCAGGCGCTGGCGCAGGCGGCTGCCGTCCCGGGCCACCGCCACCAGATGCATGCCGTACTGGTTGTGCAACCGCAGTTGGGTCACGGTACGGTTGACCATGATCGAGTCGTTGCGCACCACCGCCTCGACCAGCTCCAGTCCCTCGGTATCCAGACCGTTGGATTTGGTATTCTCGGTATCCGGCAGGCTAGCGTCCCGCTGCAGTTGCCCACCCTCTTCCGCCTCGGCGCGATCTTGCTCGAAGGTTTCCTCCTGCGGGTCGATTCCCACCCGCAGGCCGGCCTTGTCCTCGAGCAGTTTCATCTCTTCCGGCCCCGCCTCTACCAGCAGGACATCCCCCTCTTTCAGCGCGCCGAGGAAGGCATGCCCGGCGTAGCGCTGCTCACCGCGCAAGACCGCCAGAACCGGTAGCGTCTCCTCGAGTTCACGCTGCAGCTCACGCAGGGTCCAACCGAGCGCCTTGGCCTCCTCGTCCACCCGGACCTCGACCAGATAGTGACTGATATCGAACATGCCCTCGGTGGACGCATTGCCGGCGCGCTGCGGTACCAGCCGCCAGCCCAGCAATACGATGAACACGAGCCCCGCCAGGGCAACTGCGGCCCCGACGGGGAAGAAGGAGAACATGCCGAAGGTCTCTCCGGTTACCGAGCCGCGGTAGGCAGAGATGATAATGTTAGGTGGGGTGCCGATCAGCGTCATGAGACCGCCGAGCAGCGAGCCAAAGGCCAGTGGCATCAGCAACAGCGAAGGCGAGGTATTGTGCTCACGGGCCAGGCGCATGGCCACCGGCAGCAGCAGCGCCAGAGCGCCGACGTTATTCATGAAGCCCGACAGCACCACCACCGTGGCGGTGAGCGCCACCAGTTGCAGGAACAGGCGGTCGCCGACCTTGAGCACCTGCTCGGCGATGACGTCGACCACGCCGGAGCGCTCGAAGCCGCGACTGAGCACTAGAACGGCGGCTACGGTAATCACCGCCGGATGACCGAAACCGTAAAAGGCCTCCTCGCCCGGCACCAGCCCCAAGATCACGCAAGCCAGCAGCGCGGAGAGCGCCACCAGATCGTAACGAAAGCGCCCCCAGACGAAAGCGGCCAGCGCCAGGCCCAGCACGATGAAAACCAGCGTATGGTCGGCCATGTCCACTCCCTGTGTCGGCGAGCTTTCAGCACAACAGGCACGGGCAAAAAAATCCAGCGCTTTCTTTGCCTTGGCGCTCATTACGCAGACGCCGAGACGAAAGAAACCCGACCGTAGCCGGGTTCCGGTCGTCGGTGGGAGCTTACTTGGCCATCTTCTCGAGCATGGCGTTTACCGCCGCCAGATGCTCCGGCTCGTTGTGGCACATGCCCTGGAACACGGCGCAGAGATCGAGGAAATCCTTGAGTTCGGTGCGCTGTGCCATCTTCATCAGGCGTTTGGTCAGCCGCGTGGCCTTGGGCGGCTGGGCGGCGATGCGTGCCGCCAGCTCGCCCACCTTCTCCATCAGCGACTCCGGTTCGGTCACTTCGAGCACGATGCCGTACTCTCTGGCTTCCTCGGCGTCGATCACCCGTCCGGAGAGAGTCAGCTCGAAGGCGCGCTGGTAGCCGATCAGGCGCTGCATGAACCAGGCGCCGCCATCGCCGGGGATGATGCCCAGATTGAGGAAGGTCTCGCCGAACTTGGCCTTGCGCGAGGCGATGCGGATATCCGCCATGTTGGCCAGGTCGAAGCCGGCACCGATGGCGGGGCCGTTGACCGCAGCGATCACCGGCACCTCCACCGCCTGGAGCGCCAGCGGGATGCGCTGAATGCCGCGCCGGTAACGCCCCGCCACCTCGGCTACGTCGCCGGCGAAGTCGCCACCGCGATTGGCCATGTCCTTGACGTTGCCGCCGGCGGAGAAGGCCGAGCCCGCGCCGGTGATGACCAGTACCGAGACCTCGTCGCAGCGGTTGACCCACTCCGCCACGGCGACGATGTCGTCGGCCAGTGCCGTACCGGTCAGGGCGTTGCGCACGTCGTGGCGATCCAGGGTCAGGGTCGCCACGCGCTCTTCAACGGTCAGCAGCGCATCCTGCAAAACGGGGGCTGGGGGCTGGCTCGTGCTCTCGCTCATGCCATGGACTCCTTGGCGTTTTCGTTGACGGGTTCGCGCTCCAAGATAACGCGGGCATCCACCACGGCATAGCCATCGGCATTGACGATCACCGGGTTGAGATCGAGCTCGCTGAGCTCAGGGTAGGCATCGGCGATGCGCGACACCGTGAGCAGCAGCTCCACCAGCGCCTCCTTGTTCACCGCCGGCTCACCGCGGGCGCCTTCGAGGATCTTGCGCGCCTTGATCTGCTCCACCATGCTGCGCGCGTCGTGACGCGACAGCGGGATCGCGCGGAAGGCGACGTCTTCGAGGATCTCGACGAAGATCCCACCCAGGCCGAACATCAGCACCGGGCCGAAGATCGGGTCGCGGATCACGCCGACGATAACCTCGGTCCCCTTCCGGGCCATCGGCGCAACCAGCACCCCCTCGATCTCGGCCCGGGCGTCGTAGGCGCGACAGGAAACGAGAATCTCCTCCCGAGCGCGACGCAGCGCGGCCTCGCCGACCAGGTTGAGCTTGACCCCACCGGCGTCCGACTTGTGCAGGATGTCCCGGGAGACCACCTTCATGGCCAACGGCGTGTCACCGAAGGTGGCCGCCGCCTCGCCAAGCTCGGCGTCGCTGCGCACCACCAGCTCCTGCGGCACCTCGATGCCGTGCTCACGCAACAGCCGCTTGGCCTCGTACTCGAACAGGTCGCGCCCTTCGGCGCGGGCACGCTGGAACATGTCGCCGAGCTCGGGCTTGGGTGCGATGGCCGCTTCACGAGGGTGCTGCCGGCTCAAGGCGAGGTACTCGCCTCGCTCGCCAAGGGCGGCGAGAACCCTCACCGCCTGCTCGATGGAGGCGTAGATGGGCAGCCCCGCCTCGTGCAGCCGGCGCAGCGCCGGTGGCTTGATCGGCGTGTAAAGACTGTAGACGACCAGCGGCTTGTCGGTCGCCTTGGACAGGTCCACCATCGCCTCGGCGCCGCGCATCTCGTCACCCAGCAGCGACTCGGCGAAACGGATGCTGTAACCGCCGAACATGCCCACCAGGAAGACGCTGTCGACGTTGTCGTCGGCGGCGACGATCTCCATGCAGGTGGCCAGCAAGGAGGGATTGGCATCGGTGGAACCGGCCACGTCCACCGGGTTGACCGTCGAGGCCTGGGGAAACAGCACGTCGCGCAGTTGCTGGCGGGTTTCCTCGCTGAGTTCGGCCAGTTCCAACCCCGCCTCGGCGAGACGGTCGGAGGCGATGGTGGCCTGACCGCCGCCGTCGGAAATCACCGCCACCCGCTTGCCACGGGCCTTCTGCAGCAGCCCCAGCCCCTCGGCCACCGGCAGAATCTCATCGGAGTGCTGCACCACGCTGACGCCGGCCTGCCGCAGCAGGTCCACGGTCATGGCATAGCTGCCGGCCAGCGCCCCGGTATGTGAACTGGCCGCCTTCTGACCGGCCTCGGTGGAACCCGACTTGTAGACCACCACCGGCTTCATGGCGGTGACATCGCGGGCCACCTCGAGGAACTTGCGCCCGTCGCGAAAGCCCTCCACGTAGAGCGTGGCTACGCGGGTGTGTTCGTCCTCGCCGAGATAGCGCAGGTAGTCGTCGAAGCCGATATCGCTCTGGTTGCCCGGGCCAACGTAGGTGGAAAAGCCCACCTGGCCGTTGTACTGAGCCTCCAGCGCCAGCGATAGCAGCATGTTGCCCGACTGGGAAACGATGCCCACGTCGCCGGGCTTGACGTTGTCCAGCGCCAGTAGATTGAGCCGGTGGTGCAGATTGAACACGCCGGAGGTGTTGGGGCCAATGATGCGTACGCCGTGGGCTTCGGCCTTGGCCATCATCTCGCGTTCCAGCTCGGCGCCCTCACCGCCGATCTCGGCGAAGCCGCTGGCGAGTATCACCGCTCCCTTGATGCCGCGGCGGCCGCACTCGGCGATCAGACCCGGCACGCTGGCGGCTGGGGTGCAGATCAGCGCCAGCTCGGGCGAACCGGGAATCGCGGCGATGGACGGCCAGGCCTTGATGCCGAGGATCATGTCGGCCTTGGGGTTGACGGGATAGATGTCGCCGCGAAAACCATCCTTGATCAGGCCGACCATGGCCTTGTAGCCGCGCTTGGTGGGATCGCTCGAGGCGCCCACCACGGCAATGCCGGTGGGAGCCAGAATGGCGTGCAGTGGACTGCGCACGGGTAAGTGTCCTTCGATGGGGTTCATGTCTCGCATCCTTGAGTCTCAATGGCCCTTGAACTGGGGGGCACGCTTCTCGGCGAAGGCGTCGACCCCCTCCTGCCAATCGGTCGTGGTCGAGCAGGTGAAGACCGCATCCAGTTCCTGCTGCAGCTGGCTTTCGAGCCCGGTGTCGCTGCCCTGGTTGACCAGCCGCTTGAGCATGGCGATCGACACCGGCGCCTGGCCGGCCAGGCTCTCGGCCAGCTTCTGCGCCTCGGCCGGCATGGCATCGGCGGCGTGGCACGAGGTGGCCAGGCCGATGCGGGCCGCCTCGCGACCGTCGATGCGGCGCCCGGTGTAGAGCAGCTGACGCGCCATGTTCAGCCCCACCAGCTGCGGCAACAGCTTGGAGACGCCGCCGCCGACGCAGGTACCGATGCTGGTTTCGGGGAAGCCGATCTGGGCCTCCTCGGCCATGACGATGAAGTCGCAGGCCACCGCCATTTCGGCACCGGCGCCTAGGGCGTAACCGTTGACGGCGGCAATGACCGGCTTGCGATGGCGCAGGATCGCTTCGCACACGTCGTTACCGAGTTGCAGGTAGCGGCGACGCTGGAACAGCGTGCGCTGGGCACTGCCATGCTCCTTCATGTCGGCACCGACGCAGAAGGCCCGTCCCTCGCCGGTGAGGATCACGCAGCGCACCTCAGGGTCGCGCTCGGCTTCTGCCAGGGCGGCGAGCAGCTCGCTGTAGAACGCCTCGACCACCGCATTGAGGCGATGCGGTCGGTTGAAGCGGATTTCCATGACCGCCCCGCGGCGGTCGACGATGAGGGTTTCGGGGCTGGTGGCGCTCATGAGCGTTTCGGCACTCTCTCGGCGTAATGGATGGCTGACGTGGCGATAACGGATGACACGGTATGTGCCATATGGAAACAAACGTAACGTTATAAAACATTTAATGTCACATTTGTTTTATGCGCATGCTAGACAAGGAACGATGCGACGTCAACACGAGCGTGCCGCGATAAAAACAAAGTGGAAACGAATGTGTCATTACTTGACGGAAGCCATGCGTTACAATGCGCCTCCCTTCCCGTCGGCTTCCATGAGCCGGGCCCAGGCCCCCTGATCGAGGAGACAGCCGTGCTGGAACACGAGACACAGAGCGCAGACACCACCCCGGAAGAGGCATGCCCGCCCACCGGTCTGGATGCCGTGAACCAGCAGCTGGCTGCCGCCTACCCCGAGCTCAGTCCGCAGCTGAAGCTTGCCGCCGGCTACGTGCTGGAGCATCCGATGGAGATCGCCTTTCAGTCGATCCGCAAGTCGGCCAGGGCCGCCAGGGTCACCTCCTCGACCCTGGTGCGCCTGGCCAAACGCCTCGGCTTCGACAGCTACGAACAGTTCCGTGAAGTGTTTCAATCGGCCGTGCAGGCCGGTCCGGTGGAACTCTCCGGCCGTGCCAGCGACCTGCGCAACCTGGCCAGCCAGACCGACGATCAGGTGTTTCTCGATGTCGGCGATGCCGCCTTCGACAACATCGGTCGCCTGTTCACCGCCGACAATCAGGCACGCGTTCGCGATGCCGCCATGATGCTGCTCGCCGCCGAGAAGATCGCCGTGGTGGGCTTTCGCGATACCTTTGCCTGCGCCTATCACTTCGCCTACGTCGGCCGCATCGCCATGCCCAACGTCCAGCTCATTCGTGGTCAGGAGGGCGGCCTGCTGACCGAACTGGCCCCCTTCGGCGAGCACGACGTGGTGGTCGCCTTCGGTTTCGAACCCTACTGCGCCGAGACCGTGCGAGCGCTGGAAATCGCCCGTGCGGCGGGTGTCAAACCCATCGTCATCACCGATACCCTGCGCTCGCCGCTGGTGCCCGGGGCGGCCATCACCTTCACCGTGGCCAACGCTACGCCGCACTTCTTCCCCTCGATTCTCTCCGCCATCACCCTGATCGAGGTGCTGCTGGCCGAGTGCGTCGCCTACGGCCCCGACAGCCTCGTCGACAACGTGGCAAGCTTCGAGTCGCGCATGCGTGAGATGGGCGCCTACGTCAGCAACGAATGACTCCTCGCTCCCGATACCGCAAACGACGACGCCCGCCTCGTGTGAGGCGGGCGTCGCGTGAGCAAGTCTGCGCTTCTGCTTACGGCAGCAGGATGGTTGAACCGGTGGTCTGACGGCTGGCCAGGGCGTCCTGGGCCTTGCCGGCCTCGGCCAGGGCAAAGCGCTGCCCGATGTCGATCTTGACCTTGCCGCTGCCCAGCATGTCGAACAGGTCGCGGCACATCGTCTCCAGCCGCTCGCGGGTATCGGCATAGCCGTTGAGGCTGGGACGGGTGACGAACAGCGAACCCTTCTGATTGAGAATGCCCAGATTGACGCCCTCCACTGCGCCGGAAGCGTTGCCGAAGCTGACCATCAGCGAACGCGGCTTGAGGCAGTCCAGCGAGGTGATCCAGGTGTCCTTGCCCACCGAGTCGTAGACCACGTCGCACATCTCGCCATCGGTCAGCTCGCGCACCCGCTCCACCACGTTCTCACGGGTGTAATCGATAGTTGCCCAGGCGCCGTTGGATTTCGCCAGCTCGGCCTTCTCGGGCGAGCTGACGGTACCGATCAGCCTGACTCCCAGCGCCTTGGCCCACTGGCAGGCAATCGAGCCGACCCCACCGGCAGCGGCGTGCCACAGGATCGTCTCGCCGCCCTTTAGCGGAGCGGTCTGGCGCAGCAGGTACTGCACGGTGAGCCCCTTGAGCATACTGGCGGCGGCGGTCTCGGCGTCGACGTTATCGGGCAGCGTCACCACCTTGTCCGCCGGCAGCACGTGATACTCGGCGTAGGCGCCCAATGGCCCCTGGGCATAGGCGACCCGGTCGCCTGCCTTCAGGTGACTCACCCCCTCGCCCACGGCATCGACTACACCGGCACCCTCGGTGCCCAGCCCCGAAGGCAGACTAGGCGCAGGATAGAGACCGGTGCGGAAATAGATGTCGATGAAGTTGAGCCCGATCGCCTCGTTCCTGACCCGCACTTCACCGGGTGCCGGATCGGCCGGCGTCACATCGATGTATTCGAGCACTTCGGAACCGCCGGTGCGGGAGAACTGAATTCGCTTTGCCATGGGGTATTTTCCTTTGTCGGCTAACGATAGGTGTGCTTCATCCAACCGCCATGTGCGCATGGGGTCAAGGGGGTTGATGGAACAGACCGCTCCCCTACCCGGGAAATGCGGCCAAGCGTTCGACGAAGCTCGCCTTCTCCTGCTCGAAGAAGTGAGTGTCATGCTTGAAGCGACGCAGGATCGCCTCCTCATCGAAGCCGAGCGGTGGTTCCAGCTCGCTCACGCCGCGTGCCGAGTGATGAGGAGAGAGCCCGACACGCCGGCCGCCCGGCGTCGCGAACCAGCGATTGATACCGCAACGGCGATAGAAGCCCTCCTCTTCCTGGTTCGCCGCATCGACTCGCAGCGGTGCCTTCTGCACCAGCTCGCGAATCAAACGACGCACGCTTTCACGGTCGCCGCCCGGCGAGGCATGGTGCCACAGTGTCATGTCGCTGCCCGATGCGTCGAGAGTCAAGAGTGCCAGAGCGCCCGGTCGGCCCTGCTCGTCCACCAGCGCCCATAGCCTTGCGGCCTCCTGAGTGAACAGCACCTGTCGCGTTCCGGTGAAGGTTACCAACGGCGACAGCCCCGCTTCCCTACCATAGACATCGGCGCACAGCCGCGCGAGCCAGGCGTCGCGCTGCTCGTCACGCTCGGGGGTCATCACCTTCATGACTTGCCTCATTGCTTTATTCAAAGGCGCAAGACTAGCATAGTCGCGCCCGATACCACGTGCCCCGAGCGGGTCGCTATCCTGTCATCGACGCCCGATAGTCTTTTTCGTCCGCCCCTCGATTGGAGCTCTTGCATGACCTCACCGCACCCCGCCATTGCCCTGCCCCGACTCATCGCCCATCGTGGGCTGTCCGCCCACGCCCCGGAAAACACCCTGGCAGCGGTGCGCGCCGCCCACGCTGCCGGCTTTTCATGGGTCGAGCTCGACGTGCAATTGCTCGGTGACGGCACCCCGGTGATCTGGCATGACGCCACGCTCAAGCGCTGTTCCGACGGCCACGGCAGGCTCGCCTCCCTGGATCTCGCCGCAGTGCGCAAACTGGACGTCGGCGCCTGGTTCGGCGACGGCTTTCGCGGCGAGCGCATGGCCACCCTGCGCGAGATGCTCGACCTGCTGGTGGAGCTGGACATGGGCGTCAACATGGAGCTCAAGGTGACCAGCCGGCGCAGCGGTACCGAACTGGCCGAAGCGGTGATACCGCGCCTGCTCGAGGCGCTGCCGCCGGAGCGACTGATCGTCTCCTCCTTCGATCAACCCGCCCTGGGTCAGGCCCGCGCCATCGCCGACGCCTCGTTGCTGCCCATCGGCGTACTCAGTGAAAGCGTGCCCGCGAAATGGCAGTCTCGCTGCGAGGCGCTGGAAGCCTTCAGTATCCATACCGACTGGACCCGACTCACCGCATACCGTGCCCGGGAGATCAAGGCCGCCGACTACCGGCTGCTGTGCTATACACCCAACGACCCGGCCGCCTTCGCCAACCGCTGGGCGTGGGGGGTCGACAGCGCCATCAGCGACGACCCGGCCCTGTTCGAGGGGATCGCCCCGCCGCCCGCTCTCGGCCAGCCCTGAGCGGTCACGGCTGCAGGCTCAGGCAAACACGCCCAACCGCCAGCGGCTCGACAGCACCTTGAGCAGGCGTAGCCCGGCCACGCTGTTGCCGTGCTCGTTGAGCGCGGGGCCGATCACGCCAAACCCCATACGCTCAGGTGCCACCGCCAGGATGGCGCCGGAAACGCCGCTCTTCGAAGGCATGCCGACCTCCACGGCGTACCTGCCCGACTGGTCGTACATGCCGGTGGTGAACATCAGCGTCAGCACGATGCGCACCGTCTCCTCGGCGATGAGGCGTTCCCCGCTCTCCGGGTCGCGCCCCGTGTTGGCCAGGACCGCGGCGATACGTGACAGCTCGCGGCAGTTCACCTCAATGGTGGTCTGCTTGAGATAGGGCACCAGCAGATCCTCCTCGCTGCCCTTCAGCACGTCGTGGCTGCGCATGTAGTAGAACAGAGCCCGATTGAGATCCTTGTCCTCGGCCTCGAACATGACCCGGTCGTAGTCGAGCGAGGGGTTGCCCGCGAGGCGGCGGAAGTAATCGCGTATCCGGTCGAAGCGTTCCTCGCCGTCCCGGCCGCGTATCATCGCCGTGGTGACGATGGCGCCGGCATTGATCATGGGGTTGGAGGGAATGCCCATCTCGCCCTCTTCCAGCGTCGCGATGGAGTGGTAGGGATCGCCCGAGGGTTCCATGCCGACCCGCTCGAACAGCGCATCGGCGCCTACGTCCTCCAGCGCCAGGGCAAGCGTCAGCGCCTTGGACACGCTTTCGAGGGGAAAGCGCTGCTCGGCGCTACCAGCCTGGGCAGCCTCACCGCCGGCGCCCATCACGGCGATGCCAATCAGCTCCTGGTCTTCCTCGCCTGTTTCGGTGAAAGACGCCATTTCGCTCTCGTGGCGATACTCACGCTCCCGCGCCACGGCCTCCTCCAGGGTGGCACTCTTCGCTTCATCGATACGTTCCATGTCACGTCTCCATGTCTCACCAGCCCGATTGGCTTCCGGTCACGCGATCCGGGCCGAATTGACCTAGGGTAGGTAAGGTCAGGTTCATTTCCGACAGCATCAGGCTAGTCGGCCATCAGGAGGAGAGGCAATGGAGCTGCTGGACAGGATCACGGACTATCTGATCGACAACGAACTGAAGCTTGCCACCGCCGAGTCATGCACAGCCGGACTGATCGTCTCGGAGCTGGCCAGGGTGCCTGGCAGCGGCCAGAGCATCGACTGCGGCCTCGGCGTCTATTCGCCCCAGTCCAAGAACCGCTACCTGGGCGTCAGCTTCGACACCATCGAGCGCTACGGCCTGACCAGCGAGGCCGTGGCCAGTGAAATGGCCGCCGGCGCGCTGAACAACAACGATGCCAACGTGGCCCTGGCCAATACCGGCATCGCCGGCCCCAACCCCGGCGACGACGATACGCCCATCGGCACCGTCTGCTTCGCCTGGGCCTTCCGCCACGATGGCGATCACCACCATTACTGCGAGACGCGACGCTTCGACGGCACTCGCAACGAGGTGCGGCTGGCAGCGGCCCACTATGCTCTGGAACGCCTGCCCCACTACCATCGGCTGTGTCTCGAGAGTGAGACCAAGAGTGAAGAAGAGACACGCTCGCGCCGGGCCGTACAGCGCGCCATCGGCGTGCAGTTGCAAGCCCGCAGCGACATCGATGCCCAGCATGAGCTCGAGCGGCGCCGCGACTTTCTGTGTCGAGTCATGCAGGAGAGCGGCCAGACCACGCTGGTGCTGGGCATCAGTGGCGGGGTCGACTCCACCGTGGCGGGGCGACTGGCCCAGCTCGCCGTGGAGAAGCAGCGCGAGCAGGGTGAGCAAGGCAGGTTCATCGCCATGCGTCTGCCCTACGGAGAGCAGCAGGATGCCGATGATGCCGACAAGGCATTGGCCTTCATTCAGCCGGACGAAGTCCTCGACGTGAACATCAAGAGCGCCAGCGATACTCTGCTGGAATCACTGGAGAACGGCGGCATGACGTTCGATGACGTTCATCAGCGAGACTTCGTGCTGGGCAACGTCAAGGCGCGCCAGCGCATGGTGGCCCAGTACGCCGTAGCCGGAGCACGTGGCGGCCTGGTCATCGGCACCGACCAGGCCGCCGAGGCGCTGATGGGCTTCTTCACCAAGTACGGCGACGGTGCCTGCGACGTGGCACCCCTGACCGGGCTGAGCAAGCGTCAGGTGCGCCTGCTGGGTCAGGAACTGGGCGCACCCGATGCGCTGGTGAACAAGGCGCCCACCGCCGATCTCGAGTCGCTGGCACCGCAGAAGCTCGACGAGGTGGCCCTCGGCGTCAGCTACGAGGAGATCGACGATTTCCTGGAGAACCGCGAGGTCTCCGAACGGGCCTTCGACACCATCCTCACCACCTACCGACGCACCGAGCACAAGCGCCGGCTGCCAATCGCGCCGGACTGAGTCTGGCCGGCTGACCATCCTCACAACGTAGCGGGCCGACACCTCGGCGTCGGCCCGCTTGCCTTTACGCTATTTCCATTTAGCGCGTGGCGGGTCCGGGCCGCACGGCCTCCTCCTCGTCGCGCTCCACCACCATGTCGTCCTCCACCGCAATCGGCTCCTGCTCCTCGGCCTCGCGTGCGCCGCGAGCGCGATGCTCGATCAGGAAATAGAGGATAAGGCCGATGCCCAGTCCCCAGGCTGCGCCGTGGGTGGCCAGCACCACGCCCATGATGCCCGCCACGCCCATGGCGGTGGCGTTCTTGATCTGCTCCACGGCGATGGCGATGCACAGGTAACCGGTGATCAGCAGCGTGATCGACAGCGCAATGGGCAGCACCGGGCGGAAGAAGGTCACCAGCGGCAGCAGGAACAGGGCGAAGAAGCCGACGATCCAGAACACCCCGGTGCCGGAGTAGATGGTGTCCATTGCCTTGCGCCCGTAGCGGTAGCGTTCGGTCACCGTGGCCATGCCGCCGGTGAACAGCGGCCCGGCCAGCCCCGGATAGGGCGCCAGCAGTGAGTGCATCAGGTTGCGGATACCGGTGATCAAGTGCACGCGATCGACATTGACCTCGATCTTCTCGTCGGGGCGCAGGTGGTCGACGCGCTTGAGCAGGGTCTGACCCACCACGATATCGCCGAAGGCGATAATGTAGGCAATGATCGCGGTGGGAATCGCTGCCACCATCAGCTCAATGGGTGGCGCACCGATGGAGAACGGCAGATAGGCCCAGATCCCGGCGAAGTCGGGCACGGCGATGCCCCACTCCACCGTCGGCATCGAGTACTCACCGACACCCCAGCCGATGGCCATGGTAATCAGCATCCCCGGTACCATGCCGAAGGCAACGATGTTGCGCGCCCAGCGGTATTTCTCGGCCAGGTCGCGGAAGGAGAGCGAGAACAGCACGTAGAGGGTGATCAACCCGCCGATGCCGAGCGAGATCGGCGTGTTGTAGAGCCGGCCACCCTCGACGATTTCGCCGCTGATGGCGGCGATGCCTGCGCCGAGCAGGATACCCGCCTTGATCGAGGCCGGCACGCTGTTGACCAGTTTGCTGCCCAGCCGCGTCACCGCCATGAACAGGAAGATCGCCGTCACCATCAGCTGCAGCGCTACCATGGCGCGAATGGCATCCGGACCCGGCTCGTATTGGCCGATGAACAGCAGCACCACGGGGATCGCCGGCGTGATCCAGCCGGCGATGAACGGCACCCCCAGCAGCGGCGGCAGGATGAAGCCGATACCGCACACCACGACGAAGGCCAGGCCCACCTCGTAGGGCACGCCCAGGTACTGTTCGAGCAGCGGGATCATCCCCAAGGAGATGACGAACATCACCATGGCCTGGATGGTTTCCGGAATGGCCCATGGGAAATGGATGAAAGGCAGGCGGACCTTGAAGGGCCCCAGCGGCCAGTAGGGATGCTCCTGGCCATATTCGCGTTTGAGCGGCACGTCACACCTCGGCGGTTCTGTTTGTTGAGCGGTCCTCTTCGTCGGTTGTTGTTGTTCTTGGCTGAGCTCGGTTGTACGCGGGTCTGACGCGGCGCAACATTCGACCATGTGACGAGTGGACAAGCCGCCACTTGCCGGAACTTGTCGACAACATTACAAACATCGAGGAAAAAATCACCATAATGAGCGCGCTTTATGGATATCGCTTCGACATTTTCAAGCAAATTGTCGACAGATTTGGGGCATTTGAGCGAAGTTTACGTAAACGTCAACAATGACGGACTGCCACCCGAACGCAGGTGCCGTAACGGCGCTTACACAATGCAACGGCCCCCTTGCGAGGGAATAGGACTAAAGAACAATGAGCCCTGGGGCTCAAAGTCCCATCGACTCAAAGCCCCATAAGGCGCTCGATGGCGGCCATATCCAGGTTCGCTTCCAGGCAGTCGGCCAGCCGGTCGAGTTCCTGCTGGCGATGGGCCTGGTAATCCACCGCGCCTCCCGGCGCATCGAGCCCGCAGCGAGCGAGCAGCGCCGCGCACGCCTCGGGCCGATCGAACAGGCCATGCAGGTAGGTGCCCATGACCCGGCCATCTGCGCTTTCGGCACCGTCCGGCCGGCCCTCCAGCACAACGAGAGGCCTTGCCAGGGCCGGCCCCTCGCTCACTCCGTTATGGATCTCGTAGCCGGCGATCGGCACCTCTTCGGCTAGCAAGCGCCCACTCACATTGCGCAGCTGCTTACCCGCCACCATGCGCGTCTCGAACTCGAGCAGCCCCAGACCGGGAGTCGATCCTGCCGGCCCTTCCAGGCCGTCGGGGTCGTGCACCGCCCGGCCCAGCATTTGAAAGCCGCCGCAGATGCCGAGCACTCGGCCGCCATAGCGCAGATGGCGCTGTATTGCTTCTTCCCAGCCCTGGGCACGCAGCCAGGCGAGGTCGCTACGGGTGCTCTTGCTGCCGGGTAGGACGATCAGATCCGTCGGCGGGATCTCCCGGCCTGGCCCGATCTGATTGGGCCCAACGAAGGTCAAGTCGACCTGGGGATGCAGACGCAGCGGGTCGAAGTCGTTGTGGTTACTGATGCGCGGCAGCGCCGGTACCACGACCTTGAGCGTGGCCCCCGCCCCCACCCGCCCGCTGCGGCCGATGCTGTCTTCGGCATCGAGCAGCAAGCCCTGCAGATAGGGCAGCGTGCCATATACCGGCTTGCCGGTGCGCTCGGTAAGCCAGTCGAGGCCCGGCTCGAGCAGAGAAATGTCGCCGCGGAAGCGGTTGACGATGAAGCCCTGGGTACGTGAGCGCTCGCTCTCGCTGAGCAGTTCCAGGGTGCCCACCAGCTGGGCGAAGACCCCTCCGCGGTCGATGTCGCCGACCAGGATCACCGGGCAGTCGACCATCTCGGCGAAGCCCATATTGGCGATATCGTTGGCGCGCAGGTTGATCTCCGCCGGACTGCCGGCCCCCTCGGTAATGATCACGTCATAGCGGCTCGACAGCGCCTGCCACGCCGCCAGCACGCTCTCCCGTGCGGTGCGCTTGTAGGCGTGGTAGTCCAGCGCGTCCATGTGGCCGTGCACGTGCCCGCGCAGGATCACCTGGGCGCCGCGGTCGCTCTCCGGCTTGAGCAGCACCGGGTTCATATCGCTGTGGGGCGCCACACCTGCCGCCAGCGCCTGCAGCGCCGTGGAGCGGCCGATCTCGCCGCCGTCCACCGTCACCGCGCTGTTGAGCGCCATGTTCTGCGGCTTGAACGGCGCCACCGACACCCCGCGCCGGGCCAGCATCCGGCACAGCCCCGCCACCACCGTGCTCTTGCCGGCGTCCGAAGTGGTGCCCTGGATCATCAGGGTTGGCATGGTCTGGCCACCTCTTGCAGCGCCTCGTGAAGAGCCTCGTCCGCCAGCGCCTGCCCCCAGCCGTTGCCATGCACCAGCTCGGTGAGCGGCAGGCGCTGGCGCCACCCGGAGCGGGCCAGCTCGGGCTGCTGCAGAAACTCGCTGACATAGCCCAGACACAGGTACGCCAAGGGGTAGACCTGTTCTAGCAGGTCGAGGATCGTCGCCAGCTCTTGCTGATCGAGAATGCTGACCCAGCCCACGCCGATGCCCTCGGCGCGGGCCGCCAGCCACAGGTTCTGCACTGCCAGGCAGGTGCTGAACAGGTCCGTGTCGACGATGCTGGTGCGCCCCAGTACCGGGCCGTCGCCACGGCTCCGGTCGCAGGTGATGCAGAGGTTGAGCGGACTCTCAAGGATGCCTTCGAGCTTGAGGCGGCGGTACGCCTGCTGCCGCTCAGCGGAAAACTGCTGCGCCCCTCTCTCGTTCTCCTGCAGGAACAGCCGATGCACCCGGCGGCGCACCTCCAGGCTGTCGATCACCAGGAAGTCCCAGGGCTGCATGAAGCCCACCGACGGCGCATGGTGCGCGGCGTCCAGCAGCCGGGCCAGCACCTCGGGCGGCACGGGATCCGGCAGGAACTGGGCGCGCACGTCGCGGCGCTCGTGAATCGCGCGGTAGAGGCCATCCCGCTGTGGCGGGGGAAAGGCGTGATCGGCTCGCCCGCTGTGTTCTGCCATGCGGCTCTCCAAAAAAGTCATGAGGAAACGAGTCGGCAGGATGAGCGCCGAGCTAGTGTTTCACCGTTAGGGAGCGATGAGCTGTTCCGGCGCCAAGGCTCTGCGAGGGCGCTGTGAACCCATCCCTGGGCGCTATTTTTGCCATCCCTGGCAAAAAACCCTCGCTGCGCCTTGTCCCCGGCGCTCATCTCACGAGCGTCACGACACTCACAGCTCGATGCCCTTCTGCGCCTTGATCCCCTGCTCCTTGAAGGCGTGCTTGACCACCTTCATCTCGGTGACGGTGTCGGCCAGCTCGATCAGCGCCTCGGGGGCGTGCCGGCCGGTAACGACCACATGCTGCATGGCCGGACGAGCCTGCAGGTCGTCGAGTACGCGATCGAGTTCCAGGTAGCCGTGGCGCAGCGCAATGTTGAGCTCGTCGAGCAACACCAGGTCGACCGCAGGATCCTCGAGCATGCCGCGAGCCACCTCCCAGGCCGCCTCGGCGGCTTGCACGTCCTTGTCGCGGTCCTGGGTATCCCAGGTGTAGCCCTCGCCCATCACGTGGTAGTCGACGTTCGCCTGCTGGCGAAAGAAGGCTTCCTCGCCGGTCTGGAACTTACCCTTGATGAACTGCACCACGCCCACCTTCATGCCATGGCCGAGCGCCCGGGCCAGCATGCCGAAGCCGGAGCTGCTCTTGCCCTTCCCGGGGCCGGTGAGTACCAGCAGCACACCCTGCTCCTTGTCGGCGCGGGCGATGCGCTCCTGCATGATCTTCTGCTTGTGGGCCATGCGTTCGGCATGGCGCTGGGGGTCGACCGTTTTCATTGCACTCTCCTTAATTACACTCGCCGCAACAGGTAGACGTCCATGATCCAGCCGTGCCGCTCGCGCAGGGCGGCACGCCGTTCGAGGATCGTCGCGGCCACGTCCACCAGCGGGCCGTCGATCAGGCACTGCTTGTCCATGCCCAGATAGGCCCCCCACCAGACAGTGAGGCCTTCCTGAGGCAGCGCCTGGAAGGCACCGCCGCTGTCGAGCATCACCGCTACGCTCTCGGCGTCACTGGGCCAGCCGCGCTCCCGCAGTCGCCGGCCCGTGGTGATCAACACCGGTTCGGCCAGCGCATTCAGGGGGATGCAGTGCGCGGCGGTGAGTGCCTGTAGGCTGGTGATGCCGGGCTCCACGCGTATTTCGAGCGCTTGCCCCTTGCCACCTAGACGCTCGGCAATCCGCAGGCTGCTGTCGTAGAGCGAGGGATCGCCCCAGATCAGCATACCGACCCGCCCGCCTTCAGGCAGGTGCGTTGCCATCAGGTCCGCCCACACCTCGGCAATGGCGTCATGCCAGTCGTCCACCGCGCCCAGGTAATCGGCGCGGGCATCGCGGCGCGGCAGATCGAACTCCACGATTCGGGGGCGGGATGACGCCTCGAGCAGATCGCGACACAGCATCCGGCGCAGGTCGATCAGGTCTGACTTGGCATCCCCCTTGCGCGGCAGCAGGATCAGGTCCGCCTGGTTGAGCGCCCGCACCGCGGCCAGGGTGACATGCTCGGTGTTGCCGGTGCCGATGCCGATCAGCGAGAGATGGATCATCGCTCATCCTCCCTGCCGGCAGCGAAAGGCGAATCCGCCGACTGCGGCCGAAAGCGGCGGTCGTAGCCGACGGAATAGAGGCTACTCTCCTGAAAGTCCTGACTGTCGAGTACCGGCCCCACCAGGATCAGCGCGGTGCGCTGCAGGGTGTCGTCGTCGATCAGGTTTTCCACCGTCGCCAGTCGCCCCCGTACTACCCGTTCGTCGGGCCAGCTGGCCCGCCAGACGATGGCCACCGGGCACTCGGCGCCATAGTAGGGCAACAGCTCGGCGACGACCTGGGACAGATTATGAATGGAGAGATGGATCGCCAGGGTGGCACCGCTACTGGCGAAGTTGGCCAGGGTCTCGCCCACCGGCATGGCACTGGCCCGCCCCGGGGTGCGGGTCAGTACCAGCGACTGCGCCACCCCCGGCAGGGTCAGCTCCTGGCCCAGGCTGGCGGCCGCCGCGGCGAAGGCTGGCACTCCCGGAGTAATGGTGTAAGGAATTGCCAGCTCACGCAGCCGGCGCAGCTGCTCGCCCAGGGCCGACCATATCGACAGGTCGCCGGAATGCAGCCGGGCGACATCTAGGCCCGCGGCATGGGCGGCGCGCATCTCGGCAACGATCTCGTCGAGGGACATGGGCGCGGTGTTGACGATACGGGCGCCCTCCGGGCAGTGGGCCAGGATCTGCTCGGGCACCAGCGAGCCCGCGTAGAGGCACACGGGGCAGGCCGCGATCAGATCGCGCCCGCGCAGCGTCAGCAGGTCCGGCGCCCCGGGGCCGGCGCCGATGAAATGTATGGTCATGCGCCCTCTCCTCTCAAAGCTCCTCTCAAAGCCCCTCTCGCTACTGCCGCGGTGGCCATGCGATCCGCCGAAATCAGCCGGGGGCCGAGCAATTCCGCTCCGGGCCCCGCCGCCAGCAGGGCGACGGCCTCGGCGACGCTGCCCGTGCCCCGGGCCTCGAGGCTATGGCGGGAGTGCGTGAGGGTGACGGCCGATGGCAGCGCCTCGTCGGCCACGGCGATCACCGCCATGCCCCGCTCGCGCCCCAGCGCCTGCACCAGCGCCTGCTTGGACGCTGCCGCCGCCAGGCGGTCGACGGGGCCATAGCGGGCCTCCAGTTGCGCCAGCAGATCGGCCAGCGAGGCCAGCCGTGCCGCACGGCGAAAGCCGAAGCCGACCACGCACATGGCGTTCGATGCCGCCGTCATCGGGTCACCCGCCACTGCACGATGGGGTAACCAGCCTTCCAGCCGCGACGGTTGCCGAGGGGAGCGGCGCTGGACAGCTCGATGCGCAGCAGCTCGCCGCCGGCCCGCCGCTGCCACTCGGCCAGCAGGGCCTCGGACTCCAGAGTCACCGCATTGGCCACCACGCGCACCCCGGGCGGCAGTCGCTGCCATAGCGCCTCCAGCAAGCTTTCCGATAACCCGCCCCCGATAAAGACCGCTTCCGGCGGCAGCAGGTCTTCCTGTGCCTGATTTTTCAGAACGTCGAGGGCGGCGCCCTCCACCACCTCGAGCCAGTCGACGCCGAGGTTGTCGGCATTACGGCGTGCCCGCGCTGCCCGCTCGGCGTGGCACTCGAAGGCCACCGCCTGGTTCTCCGGATGAACCAGCAGCCACTCGATGGCGATCGAGCCCGAGCCCGTGCCGATGTCCCACAGCCGCTGCCCCGCCCTCGGAGCCAGGGCGGCCAGGGTCATGGCGCGCACGGCCTGCTTGGTGAGCTGGCCGTCGTGCTCGAACAGCGCGTCCGGCAGGCCGGGTGTGAGCGGCAGGGCCGGACCATCACCGGCCACCTCCAGCCCCACCGCCACCGGGTGGGCGATATCGCCGGGCAGGTCGGCGTCGGCCCGCATGCTGCGAAGGCGCTCGTCGTCTCCCCCCAGCGCTTCCAGCACGTGAAGCCGCGACCCACCGAAGCCGAAGCGAACCAACAGGCCGGCCAGTTCATGCACGGCGTTCCCGTCCCGCAGCAGTACCAATAAGCGTCGGTGCTGCTGAAGGTAGGGCCGGATGCGCGTCAGCGGCTTGGCGTGCAGGCCGAGGCAGGTGCACGCCTCCAGCGGCCAGCCCAGGCGCCCTGCCGCCAGGCTGAAGGTGGAAGGCGCCGGCAGCGCCCGCCACTCCGCGGCGGGTAGATGGCGCGCCAGCGTGGACCCGGCACCGAACCAGAAGGGATCGCCGGAGACCAGCATGACCACCCGCCGGCCCCGCTCGGCCAGCAGTCGAGGAATGCCCTCGGCGAAGGGCACCGGCCACTCCCGCACCTCGGCGGACAGCGGCGGCAGCAGGCGTAGATGGCGCCGGGCACCGAACACCAGCTCGGCGGCCTCCAGCGCCTCGCGGCTTGCCGCGGTCAGCCCTTCTGTGCCACCTTCCCCCCAGCCAAGCAGGGTCAGCCAGGGGGCGTCATCACGATCCGTCATATGAAAATCCTGATTCTAGGGGGAACCACTGAGGCCAGTGCCCTGGCGACTGCCCTGGCCGAGCGCTCGATTCCGGCCCTGTTCAGCTATGCCGGCCGGGTCAAGGCGCCCAAGCCCCAGCCGCTGCCCACCCGGGTCGGCGGCTTCGGCGGCGTGGCAGGCCTGGCCGCCTTGCTGACGGAGCAGCGCATCACCCATTTGGTCGATGCCACCCATCCCTTCGCCGAGCAGATGAGCCGCAACGCCGTGGCCGCGGCAAGCCACAGCGGCATTCCGCTGATCGCCCTGACCCGCTCGCCCTGGGCGCCCCAGGCCGGGGACTGCTGTACACCGGTCGCCGATGTCGAAGCGGCGGTACAGGCCCTGGCCGGCCCGCCCCAGCGCATCCTGCTGGCCATCGGCCGCCAACAGCTCGCCGCCTTCGCCGCCCAGCCCCAGCACCACTATCTGCTGCGGCTGGTCGATGCCCCCGAGATGCCGCCGCCCCTGCCCCGCCACCATATCGTCCTCGACCGCGGCCCCTTCACGCTGGACGGCGACCTGGCGCTGCTGCGGGAGCACGGCATCCAGCGCGTCGTGTGCAAGAACGCCGGCGGCACCGGCGCCATCGCCAAGCTCGACGCCGCTCGCCGGCTGGGCGTACCGGTGGTGATGATCGAGCGGCCAGTGCCGCCGCCCCGGCGCGAGGTGCATTCGGTCGATGCGGTGTTGGCCTGGCTGCATCACGGCTCGGCTCCTGCGTCAGTCCCTGAGCAAGCCCCTGAGACAGACTCTAGGACCGAGCGCGGGGTATAGACCCAGGGCACGCCTTCACGCCGGATCAGCCGCGTCTGGCTGGAGCCCACCATCACCAGGGTGCGCATATCGGCCATCTCTGCCGTGGCCTCGCCCAGGGTGGTGACCGTCAGACGCTCTTCCGGCGTGGAGACGGCCCGGGCGAACATGATCGGGCGCTGCGCCCCGCAGGTCTCGCGCAGCACCTCGAGAGTGCGGACGAAGCCCTCCGGCCGGGCGCGGGAGCGCGGGTTGTAGAAGGCCATGGCGAAGTCGGCCTCGGCGGCCAGCCGCAGGCGCCGTTCGATCAGCGCCCAGGGCTTGAGGTTGTCGGAAAGGTTGATACAGCAGAAATCGTGGCCCAGCGGTGCCCCCAAGCGTGCACTAGCGGCCAGCATGGCGGAGATACCCGGCAGCACCTGGATGTCCAGATCGCGCCATTCGGGCTCGCCGGCTTCGAGCGCCTCGAACAGCGCCGCGGCCATGGCAAACACGCCGGGGTCCCCCGAGGAGACCACCACCACCCGCCGCCCCTCGGCGGCCAGCCGCAGCGCCTGCTCCGCGCGGCGGATCTCCTCGCGGTTGTCAGAGCCGTGGCGCACCAACCCCGGCCGCGGCGCCACCCGTTCGACGTAGGGCACATAGCCCACCACGTCGGTGGCCTCGCTCAGGGCGGCGGAGACTTCCGGGGTGATCAGCGCATCACCGCCCGGGCCAAGACCAACCACCTTCAGCCAACCGGCGTTGTTCTTGGCTGTCATGGCCGCCTCCCGTTGCCATGAATCACCACGATGGAGAAGTAGGGCACGCTGTCGCCGACCTCGCGAAACGGTCGTATCCGCTGCTGCGGCATGGCGGCGTACTCGATCAGCCAGGCCTCCTGCTCCCGGCCGGTCTCGGCCAGCGCTCGCTGGAGCTTGGCCAGGTTGCGGCCGATCTTCATCACCACCAGGGCATCGGTCCGCGCGATATGTTCGACCAGCGTTGCTTCGGGCAGGGTGCCCATCAGCACGGTCATGATGTCGTCGCCCCAGGTCACCGGTTGCCCGGTGGCGGTCCAGGCGGCGGACATGCCGGTGATGCCGGGCACCACTTCCACCGGCACCCGCCCCTGCAGGCGGGTATAGAGGTGCATGAAGGAGCCGTAGAAGAACGGATCGCCCTCACACAGCACCACTGCATCGCACCCGGCCTCGGCGATCTCGCGGAGCTGCGCGACGCTGTTCTCGTAGAAGGCCGCCAGCAGTTCGTTGTAGAGCGGGTCGTCGAACGGGATTTCGGTGGTGACCGGATACTCCAGCGGGATTTCGATCACGTCGGGCGCCAGCAGGCCCTCGACGATGCTGCGGGCATGGCCGCGGCGCCCCTTCTTGCGGAAATAGGCGACGTGGGTGGCCCCACGAATCAGTCGGTCGGCGCGCACGCTCATCAGGTCCTGGCTGCCGGGGCCGAGGCCGACGCCATGGATGGTGCCCGGCTTGATGGTTTCTTGGCTCATTCGCTGCGATCCGCCATGGCATTGAGGGCGGCCACCGTCACCGCGCTGCCGCCGAGGCGTCCCTCGACGATCACGCAGGGAGCCGTGGCGCTCTCCCACAGGGCCTGCTTGGATTCGGCGGCCCCCACGAAGCCCACCGGGCAGCCGATGATCGCCGCCGGGCGCGGGCACGCCGGATCTTCCAGCATGTTGAGCAGGTGGAACAGTGCGGTGGGCGCGTTGCCGATCGCCACTACCGCCCCGTCGAGATGGGGTCGCCACAGCTCCAGCGCCGCCGCCGAGCGGGTGGTGGCCAGCTCCCGGGCGAGGTCGTGTACCCGCTCATGGTGCAGGGTACAGATCACCGGGTTGTCTGCCGGCAAGCGCTTGCGGGTGATGCCCTCGGAAACCATGCGCGCATCGCACAGAATCGGGGCGCCCTGCTCCAGCGCCGTCCGGGCCCGATTCACCGCATCGCCGCGGAAGTGAATATGCGCGGCGAGTTCCACCAGCCCGGCGGCATGGATCATGCGCACCGCTACTGGCTCCTCCTCCGGCGCGAAGCGCGCCAACTCGGCCTCGCGCCGGATGATGGAAAAGGACTCCCGGTAGATGGCCGGGCCGTCCGTTTCATAGACGTAAGGCATCGCGATTCTTCTCTAGGTGTTCGATAACATCGGATTCATCCAGGCCGGTGGCCACCGGCTCCCCATCGGCGCGATCACCGACGATCAGGTCGAAGCGTCCCGCACGGCCGGTCAGGCAGAGGTCCGTCGGCGCCTGGCAGGCGCAGCCCTTGATGCAACCGGACAGGTGCACGCTGCGCGATCCCTGGCCGTCCAGCCGTTCGGCCAATTCCTGAGCCAGGCCCAGGGTCGCCACGCTGGCCTGCTCGCAGTAGGGCGCGCCCGGACAGGCCTGCATGGCCAGGCGTGGATCGCGCTCGCTCTCCAGCAGCCCCGGCGGCGAAGGCTCGCCGGCGGGAAACCCCTCGACCAGCAGCCGCCGCCAGGGGGTGACCCGCACGCTGCCGACCGAGTCCGCCATAATCAAGGCCCGCAGCGTCGCCGCCGGTGCCCGCCCGAACGGCAGGCCCAGCGCCCTGCCCCATGCGTGCTGGCCCAGAGCCGGCACGGGGCTGGCGGCGGCGGGCCGCTGCGTGGCGGGCGCCCAGGGCGGCAGCGGTGCCGAGTGCCGGCGCATGCGCCCGGCATCGCGTCCGCCGCTGTCGACGAACCAGTGCAGCAGCCGGATCAGAAGCTCGACGGCGGCCGCGGGCGAGTCCACCGGCGTGCCCATTTCCCGCCCGTCGGCACGGACTAATAACGCGCCCGAAGACTGCGCCGGCAAGGCGCCCGAAGCCCGCGCCGGCAAGCCCCCTTCCCGCGAGCGCTCGATGCGGAAATCAGCCGAGACTTCGCCCAGCAACGGTGCGGCGCCGGCATCGATGGCCACGCCCATCTTGGCCGGCAGTGCCGGCAACGCATCGAGCAGGGCCTCCAAGCGTCGCGCCACCTCATGGGTGGCGTCGCCGGGCTGCCAGTCGGGCGCCAGCAGCAGCGGCAGCCGACGCTCACTCTGCGGGTCGGCCGCCACCAGGCCATGCTCGACCAGAAAGGCCATCAGCCCTGGCCAACTGGCGTCGGACACGCCGCGCAGCTGCAGGTTGGCCCGATTGGTGAGTTCGATCAGGCCGCTGCCGAAGGTCTCGGCCGCCTCGCACAGGGCCAGCATCTGATGCCGGGTGAGCCGCCCCAGCGGGGCGCGCACGCGCACCAGCAGCCCATCGCCGGAGGCCATGGGGCGCCAGGCGCCAGGACACCAGCCCTTGATCCGCGGCGCGTTCGCCTGGTTCGTCATGGCGACGCCACCTCCCGGGTTTCGTCGATCTCCAGCAGCAGGTCCTGCAGGGCCGGGCCCTGTTCGCCGGGCTCCCGCCACAGGCCGCGCTGAATGGCCTCGAGCAGGCGCTCGGCCATCTCCTCCATGGCCGCCGGATTGTGCTCGCGCAGGAACTGCTGGTTCAGTGGATCCAGCACCAGCGCCTGGCTGACCTGGGCATATTGGTAGTCGGCCACCAGGTCGGTGGTGGCGTCGTAGGCGAACAGGTAGTCCACCGTCGCCGCCATCTCCGCGGCGCCCTTGTAGCCGTGTTCGCGCATGGCCTCGATCCACTTCGGGTTGAGCACCCGGGAGCGGATCACCCGGGCCAGCTCCTGCTCGAGGCTGCGCATGCGTGGCCGCGCCGGATTGGCGTGGTCGGCGTGATAGATGCTCGGTGCCTGGCCGCTGAGCGCACGGCTGGCGTTGGCCATGCCGCCCTGGAAGGCGAAGTAGCCGTTGGAGTCGAGGATGTCGTGCTCGCGGTTGTCCTGGTTGTGCATCACCGCCTCCAGCCCTTCGAGCTGATGCTCGAAGGCCGCCCGGGCCGCCACCCCCGACTCGGGAAACTGGCCGTAGGCGTAAGCCCCGCTCGCCAGGTAGGCATCGGCCAGGTCATCGGCGTGCCGCCAGGCGCGCTCGTCGAGCAGCCGGTTGAGGCCGGTGCCGTACTCACCGGGCCGGCTGCCGAAGACTCGATAGCCGGCCTCCCACTCCGCCTGCTCAGGTGAGCGGCCCTGCGCCTCGAGTTCCTGCCGGCGCGCCATGACCGCCGCCCGAATGGTGTTGGCCTCCCCCGGCTCCTGGTACTCGGCCACCGCCCGTACCGCCCGGTCGAACAGGCGGATGACGTTGGCGAAGGCGTCGCGGAAGAAGCCGGAGACCCGCAGGGTGACGTCCACCCGCGGCCGCCCCAGCAGCATGGCGGGAATCACCTCGACGTCGATCACCCGTCGCGAGCCCAGCGACCACACCGGTCGCACGCCCATCAGGGCGAAGGCCTGGGCGATGTCGTCGCCGCCGGTGCGCATGGTGGCAGTGCCCCAGATCGACAGGCCCAGCCGCCGCGGATAGTCGCCGTGATCCTGCAGGTAGCGCTCGACGAAGGCCCGGGCCGAGGCCTCGCCCAGCGACCAGGCGGCCGGCGACGGTATCGAGCGGTTGTCGACGCTGAAGAAGTTGCGCCCGGTGGGCAGCACGTCCAGGCGCCCGCGGCTGGGCGCGCCGCTCGGTCCGGGAGGGACGAAACGCCCCTCGAGGCCGGTCAGCAGCGACTGGATCTCCATCTCGACGCCGCGCTGCATGGCCGCCCAAAGCCCGTCGCGCACATGGCTCAGCTGCTCGGCGGTGGCCGGATGGTCATGGGCCAGGCTGGCCAGGCAGCCCTCCGCCACGACATGCGTCTCCACCAGGCGGTGGGCGAGCAGCTCCAGGCGCTCGCGGGTATCGGCGGCGCTGCGCCAGGGGGAGTCGTCCAGCTCGGCCAGCGCCGCCGGCCGCGGACCGTGCCAGGGCTCGGCTCCGGCCGCCAGGGGGTCGAACTCCGGCGGTAGGCCCAGGTCGGCGGACAGGTTGTGCAGCAGGCCGCGCTGGGTCGACGTATCGCCCCGCGGCAGCCGCAGGATGGCGACCAGGGTTCCGGCCAGCTTGTCCCGCGGCGGCAGGCTGCCCAGCACGTGCAGGCCGTGGCGGATCTGCGCCTCCTTGATGTCGCACAGATAGGTGTCCAGCTCGTTGAGCAGGCGCTCGTCATCCACCTCCCCGGCCGTCTCCCCGCCTGTTCTGCCCTGCGCCAGCTCGCGGTCGATGCCGGTGTCGCGCAGGTGGACGAGGATGCGCTCGCGCAGCAGGGTCTCGCGGCGTGGGTCCATGCCCAGGGCCTGGTAGTACTCGTCGGTCAGCGCCTCGAGTTCGGCCATGGCGCCGTAGAGTTCGGCACGGGCCAGCGGCGGCATCAGGTGATCGACGATCACCGCCTGGCTGCGGCGCTTGGCCTGGGCGCCCTCGCCCGGGTCGTTGACGATGAAGGGATAGAAGTGCGGCAGCGGCCCCAGGGCGACGTCGGGCCAGCACTCGGCGGAGAGCGCCGCGCTCTTGCCCGGCAGCCACTCCAGGTTGCCATGCTTGCCAACGTGGATCAGCGCATCCACCCGGTAGTGCTCGCGCAGCCAGAGATAGAAGGCCAGGTAGCTGTGGGGCGGCACCAGCTCGCTGTCGTGGTAGCTCTGGAGCGGGTCGTTACCCAGGTCGCGCAGAGGCTGGATGCCGACGAAGGTTTCACCCAGGCGAATGCCGGCGATCATCAGCCGGCCCTGGCGATGCTTGGGGTCCTCGCTGGGCGCGCCCCAGCGCTGCCATACCGCCTCCTGCAGCGCTTGCGGCAGGGTCCGGAACCAGGCCATGTAGTCGTCGAGGGCGATGCTCTGCCAGCAGCCGCGCTGCTCCAGTCCGCGGGGGTCGTTGGTCACCCCCGCCTGCAGCCGCCGCACCAGCGCATCGCCATCCGCCGGCAGCTCGTCGACCGGATAGCCCGCCGCCGCCAGGGCGCGCAGGATCGCCAGGGTCGAGGCCGGCGTGTCGAGGCCGACGCCGTTGCCGATGCGCCCGTCGCGATTGGGGTAGTTGGCCAGCACCAGCGCCAGGCGCTTGTGCCGGTTCGGCGTGCGCTGCAGGTCGCTGAAGCGCCGTGCCAGCCGGGCGACGAAGGCGGCACGCTCCGGGTGCAGGGCATGGCGAATCACCGGCAGCTGGCAGCGCTCGCTGTAGTGGGCCTCGCTCTTGAAGCCCACCACCCGGGTCATGATGCGGCCGTCCATCTCCGGCAGCACCACCTGCATGGCCATGTCGCGGCTGCGCAGGCCGCCGGCCTCGGCCTGCCAGTCCTCTTCGGTGCTGCTGGAGAGGATCGCCTGCAGCACCACCGGCCGGCCGACGAAGAGCCCCGCGAGGTCCTGATCGAGCTGCTCTTCCACCGGCGCCTCGCTCTCGTCGGCATGACGATTGACCGAGAAGCCGGTGGTATTGATCACGATGCCGGCCCCGGTCTGCTCGAGCAGATGATTGACGAAGGCCAGGCAGGCCGACTCCTTGAGCGAGGCCACCGCCACCGCCAGGGGCGCGAACCCCTGGGCCTCGAGCACCTCGAGCAGGCCATCCAGCACCGCCGTGTTGGCGCCCTGTAGATGGCTGCGATAGAACAGCAGCAGGCAGACCGGGCGCGTCGCGTCCTGCTGCCTGCGCCACTCGTTGAGCGTCACCGCCGACTGGTCCTGCAGGGATTTCCGGGCGGATGTTCCGGGAAAATAGAGCAGCGCCGCGGGTAGCGCCTGGGGTTCGCGCCACGCAAGCGGCAGCCCAAGACACTCGCTGCCGATACAGCGCAGTAGCTGCTCTGCATTGTCGACCCCGCCCTCGCGCAGGTAGCGCCAAACCCGATGGGCCGTGGCGACAGGCACGCTGGAGTCCGCCAGCAGGGCGTCGTCCGGGGCGTCGCAGCCCGGCACCAGGATCAACTGGCGGCGCCGGTCGGCAGCGGCCCAGGCCAGCAGGCGCTCATGGCCGTAGCGCCAGTAGCCGCTGCCGCCCAATAGCGAGACGATCACCAGCCGCGCCTGCTCCAGCACCCGGTCTTCGTAGAGGTCGTAGGCGGCCGGCTTGATCAGGTTCATCCAGTTGGCCAGGCGCAGCGAGGGAAAGCCCTCACCGTCGCTCTCGGCCAGACGCTCCGCCGCCTGGGCCAGGGCCGACAGGCTGCTGTCGGCGGCCGACAGGATGACGACCTCGGCGGGGCTCTGCTGCAGATCGACGATACCCTCGTCGTCGACGAAGCCCCCCGGCTTGGCGGCGAAGAGATGCATCAGGGGCTCGTCGCGATCTCGGTATCCGCCAGGGCATCGCGCAGCGCCGCGCTATCCAGCCCCTTGCCGATGAAGACGAGCTGGGTAGCCCGCGGCTCGTCCTGTCCCCACAGCCGGTCGAAGTAGCCGTCCAGGCGCTCGCCCACGGCCTGGATCACCCGGCGCATGGGCTTGCCGGGAATCGCCGCGAAGCCCTTGGCGCGATAGATCTCGTGGTGCTGCAGCAGTTGCTGCAGGCGTGCCGCCAAGGCCTCGCCGTCGACCTCGCCCAGGCGGATCACGCAAGAGTCGAAGTGATCGTGGGCGTGATCGTGGTGGGCGCCCTCGGCATGGTGGCGGTCGTGGTGGTTGTCGATATGGTCGATACCCTCCTCGCTGGCCGCGCCGATGCCCATCAGCGCCTCCAGTTGAGCGCGGTCCTCGGCCAGCCCCTTGTCGATGAACAGGGTCTTCACCGATGCCGGCACCCGCTGTGCGACCAGCGCTTCCACCCGGGCCCGTTCGGCCGGGTCGAGCAGGTCGGTCTTGCTGACCAGCACCAGATCCGCCGCGCTGAGCTGGTCGTCGAGCAGCTCACGCAGACTGGGGTCATGATCGAGGGACTCGTCGGCGCGGCGCTGGGCCTCCACCCTCTCCACGTCGTGGGCATAGCGGCCGGCAGCCACTGCCGGACCGTCGACCACGGTGATGATGGCATCCACGGTGCAGTGCTGACGCACCTCCGGCCAGTTGAACGCCTGCACCAGCGGCTTGGGCAGGGCCAGGCCGCTGGTCTCGATCAGGATATGATCGATCGTGTCGCGGCGGGCCATCAGCGTCTTCATCACCGGCAGGAACTCCTCCTCCACGGTGCAGCAGATGCAGCCGTTGGCCAGCTCATAGATGCCGTTTTCGACCTCCACCGGAGCGTCACCCGCCTCGTCACGGCCTTCTTCATTACCCTCTTCACAGCTCAAGGCACAGCCGCGCAGCAGGCTGGAGTCGATGTCCTGCTCGCCGAACTCGTTGACGATGACGGCGATGCGCTTGCCGGTGACCTGGCGCAGCATGGCGGCCAGCAGGGTGGTCTTGCCGCTGCCCAGGAAGCCGGTCACCACCGTGGCGGGAATCTTGTTCAGGTTCATCCTTGGGACTCCAGTGAAGTGATGGAATGAGTCTCTAAAGCGCTTGCCGACTGCCCGCTCGCCGTGAACAGCCGGGCCAGGGCGTCGGGATTGTCAGGAAAGAACAGATGCAGGTAGCTGGCCGTGAGGCCGCGCTGACGGTAGATCGCCTCGCCCGGCGCGGGGTGGCGCTGACGCCGACAGAAGGCGATGGGCGCGGGCGTGCCCTCCGCCGTCGAGCGGTGATGCGCGTGGCCACGCACCGGCCCCTCCGGCAGCTCGGCGGTCTGCATGCCCTGGCAGCCGCGGCGTCCGCGCATGGCGCCGTGGCCCGGCAACAGCCCCAGCATGGTGTGGGTCTCGCCGTCGGTATCGGTCAGGCTCTCCAGGCAGTAGAGCAGGCCGCCGCACTCGGCGAGGATCGGCTTGTCGGCGGCAAAGAAGCGGCACAGCTCGTCGCGCATCGACACGTTCGCCGCCAGTTGTGCGGCGTGCAGCTCGGGATAACCGCCCGGCAGCCACAGCGCATCGCAGGGTGGCAGTTGGCGGTCGGCCAGGGGCGAGAAGAAGCGCAGGGTCGCCCCCATGCGCTCCAGCAGATCCAGGTTGGCCTGGTAGATGAAGCTGAAGGCCGCGTCCCGCGCCACGCCGATAACCCGCCCTCGCAGCGATGGCATGGGAGCCTCGGCAGCCTGCCTCGGCGCCTCGAAGGTAACAGGCGGCAGCTGCAGCAGCGCCTCCGCCAGCCGCTCGGCGTCCAACGCCCTGGCGCCGGCCTCGAAGCGCTGCTCCAGCTCGGCGCGGATCTCGTCGGCCTGCACCAGCCCCAGGTGGCGCTCGGGCAGGGTCAGCGCTCCGTCCCGCGCCACCGCGGCCAACAGCGGAATCTCGGCAGGCAGAGCGGACTCGATCAGCTCACGGTGGCGCTGCGAGGCGCAGGCGTTGGCGATCAGCCCGGCGATGCGGATGTCGTCACGAAAGCCCGCCAGGCCGGCCACCAGCGCCGCGGCGGTCTGGGCCATGCCCTTGACGTCCATGACGATGACCAGCGGCAGGCCGAACAGAGCGGCCAAGTCGGCGCTGGGGGGCTCGCCGTCGAACAGCCCCATGGCGCCCTCCACCAGGATCAGATCCGCCTCGCAGGCCGCCTCGAAGAAGCGCTGGCGGCAGTAGATCTCCCCCGCCATCCACAGGTCGAGCTGATCCACCGGTCGGCCAGAGGCCTGGGCCAGAATCTGAGGGTCGAGGTAGTCCGGCCCCGTCTTGAACACCCGCACCACCTTGCCGCGGTTGCGCAGCAGCCGGGCCAGCGCCGCGGTCAGGGTGGTCTTGCCCTGGCCCGAGGCCGGTGCGGCGATGAACAGCGCAGGACAGGCAGCGCTCGCCCGCTCGACAGGTTCCTTCATCACGCCTGGCCTCCTGGCCGTGAACGGCCCGCCGGCAGCGGCAGGCGACAATAGCGGGCGCCGAGCTGCTCGGCGATGGTCTCGCCTCGTCCCCGCTTGACGGCGCCTTGTTCGGTATCGACGACCAGGCAATCGCCCAGCGCCGGCAGGCCGGCCAGGGATTGCCGGGTGCGGCCGTCGGTTATCAGGTAGGTGCGTATGCGCAGGTCGGCCTCCTGCCGCCGCCATTGGCGAATCAACCGCGCCGCCTGCGCCACGACCTGGCGCAGCGGTGTGCCGCCACCGCCGTCAGCATTGTCGAGCCGCTCACGCAGCGCCTTGGGCGCACGGCGGCGCAGCAGGATCGGCGTGACACCGTCATTGCCGAAGCCAAGCACGGCCATTTGCTCGCGGGCGGCATAGGCCTGTCGGGCCAGTTGCTCGACCAGCCCCTTGGCCTGTCCCAGCAGTTGCCGCCCCAGGGTCGAGGCGGAGGTATCCAGCAGCACCAGATGAACCGTCGGCGGAGCGGCTTGCGTCTTGCGATGCTCCAACCGACGCCAGGGCCAGCGGCCATGATTGGCGGCCACAGTGGCGAACCAGTCCGGCCGGGGCGATGCCAGGTAGGAGCGACGCTGATGGCCCCGACGCCTGACCACAGCAGGCGCCTGGGAAGCCCTGGCGCAATCGGAGCCACGCTCATGCGCGATCATGTCCGACAGGCTCGGGGCCGGCACGCTGACGCTTTTCTGCGCTACCGGCGGCATGGCGCCCCACTGCCCCTGGCCGCTTGAGCCGGCCGTGTCGCCACCGGGACCTACCGGCCCGCTCGACGCGGGTGGCGTACCGGAGCTTGGCGGCGGGGGCGGATTATGGGCCGAGAGCTTGCCTGGCTCCTGGGCAGGCGGCGAGGTCCGCCGATGTGCCAGCACCCAGGGCTCGACGATATCCAGATCCTCCCTAGCCACGGCAGCGGCGCCGCGCCAGGCGGCGTGGGCCTGGGCAGCACGATGCCAGGTCACGTCCGCCCGCAGCCCTTCGACGCCGGCCTCCTGACAGCCCAGCGCGATGTGCTCGTAAACCCACGCCTCGCTGACGATCTCCGCCAGCGCCGACTGGGCACGCCGAATACGCTGGGTGAGCGCTACCTGGGCCTCGGCGTGGCGTGCCACATAGCCCTGGGGGTCGCGGTCGAAGGCTTCGCGCTGCTGCACGATGGCGATGCGCTCTTCCACACTGACCGAAGCGTGCTGTTCGAGGCAGAGGCCGAAGCGGTCGAGCAGCTGCGGGCGCAGCTCGCCCTCGTCCGGGTTCATGGTGCCGATCAAGCGGAAACGCGCGGGATGGGAATGGCTGACACCGTCGCGTTCGACGACGTTGGTACCGCTGGCGGCCACGTCGAGCAGCAGGTCTACCAGGGTGTCCGGCAGCAGGTTGACTTCGTCGACGTAGAGCACGCCGCCGTGCGCCTTGGCCAACAGCCCCGGCTGGAAGGCCGCCTCGCGTTCGGCGAGTACCCGCTGCAGGTCCAGGCTGCCGGTCAGGCGCTCCTCGCTGGCCCCCAGGGGCAGGGTGACGAAGGGCGGCCGACGCCCTTCCCCATCGTCAGGCAGGATCGCCGCCAGGGCCCGTGCCAGGGTGGATTTCGCACTGCCACGCGGCCCGCTGATCAACACCCCGCCGATACGCGGGTGGATGGCGTTGAGCAGCAGCGCGGTCTTGAGTTCTGCCAGGCCGACCACGGCGGCGAAGGGAAACTCGCTCACGGGAGCCTCGCCATGCATAGGCCGGACACGCAGCGGCACACGGCCGAAAAGACATCGGTCGCAAACGGCAACAACCCCACGGAAGGGGCGAATGGAACGAACGCAGACACGGCATCTCCTCGGTGCCCACCGCACCGGTACGGGATGATGATGGATTGATGGGCCGGTCTCCGGGCTCGAGGAGGACGCCAGAACGACGTCAAAGCCTGCACCTTCCCAGCGCGATGCCAGTGGTTCTTGCAGGCGACTCACTCATTACCGTTGCGGGGGCAGCGATGGAATTGGCCTACGGCCTCACCATACTTCCCGATTATCCCCTAGGCACAGGGGCACCCATGTCAGTCGGCCCATCGTAAAGGAACTGGCGCGACCGGTGCAATGCAGAAAAAATATGTTATAGTATAACAATTGCTTTTCATCCCCGAATCCTGGCAATCTTCGCCGCAACGGCCGAAGTGCTGTGACGCTCCCCTCTAACATCAAGACAAACCGACTATTAACTTACGACTATTTGGAACATATGCCATGAAAAACGCACGACGATTAATGGCCATTCTTACCTTTTTTCCTTCTTCATTTCTCATGGCAGGCGCTACCGATTACCCGATAACCCTTACCAACTGTGGCACGGAAATCAGTTTCTCTTCCGCTCCTGAAAGCACCGTTACCGTTGGGCAATCCGCCACCGAGATTCTCTACTCCCTGGGCCTAGCCGACCGGGTGCTCGGCACCTCGGTCTGGTTCAACCCCGTGCTGCCGGAGTTTAGCGAGGTCAACGCCGGCATCGAACGGCTGGCCGACAATGATCCGAGCTTCGAATCCGTGGTGAATCGTCGACCGGAGCTCGTCGCGGCTCAGTACGAGTGGCATGTGGGGCCCACCGGCAGCGTGGCGAGTCGTGAACAGTTCCACGAACTGGGCATTGCCACCTACATCATGCCAGCCGACTGCGACACCAAGGACAACAGCACCGGAGGTGACGGCACCCGTACCGCCGCTTTCTCCCCCGCTCACGTCTATAAAGGCATCACCGAGCTGGCTGCCATTTTCGACGTGCAGGAGGCCGGCAAAGCGCTGGTGACCGATCTCGAAGCTCGTGAATCCAATGCCATTGCCAAGGCCGAAAGCCTGGAGCTCCCTCAGGATCTGTCGGCAGTATTCTGGTTCTCTTCTCCCGATAGCTCGGTGGATCCTTACGTTGCCGGTAGGCTTGGCGCACCCGGCTACATGATGGAGCAACTGGGTATTCGTAATGTCATCCAATCCGATGAGGAGTGGCCTATCGTCGGCTGGGAATCCATTGCCCGCTCCGACCCCGACCTAATCGTTATCGCACGCATGGATCGCCGCCGCTTTCCCGCCGACGACATCGAAGAAAAGCTGAACTTTCTGCACAATGATCCGGTGACCCGGGAGATGACGGCGGTGAAGAACGGCAACATCGTCGAGATGGATGCTCATGCAATGAGTGCCACCATGCGCACGATCTTCGGCCTGGAATCGCTGGCCGATGCCTTGACGACGCTCTCATTCGAACGATGAACCTGACCGCGACATTGCGCTCACCAGTGGTGCTCCGATGGCGCTGGGTCTGGCTCGCGCCATCGATTCTGTTCCTGGCCGTGATGGCCGGCACCGCGATCGGCGAAACGGCGATTCCACTGGAGACCATTCTCAAGGTATTGGCGAATCGGCTGTGGGGAGCGGAGCATGTCGTCGACCGCATCGACGCCGGCATCGTCTGGAATTACCGGCTCAGCCGCGCCATCCTCGCCGCCTGCTGCGGTGCCGGGCTGGCCTTGTCCGGCGTCGTGCTGCAAGCCCTGCTGCGCAATCCTCTGGCCGACCCTTTCCTGATGGGAATTTCCGCCGGCGCCTCGACCGGCGCCGTGGCGGTCACCATCGCCGGGCTCGGAGCCGGCGCCGTGACGCTCTCGCTCGGCGCCTTTGCCGGTGCGGGGCTGGCCTTCTCACTGGTAGTACTGCTCGCCCGTGCCGCCGGTAGCGGCACCGGGGGTGGCCGCAGCGCCCAGGCCGCAGGCGCCATCATTCTGGCCGGTATCGCCGGTTCGCAGCTGTTCAATGCCCTGACTGCCTTCATCATTGCCAAGTCGGCGAATGCCGAACAAGCCCGGGGCATCATGTTCTGGCTGATGGGCAATCTTTCCGGAGTGCGCTGGGATGACGTCACCCTGGGCCTGCCCGCCGCCCTGGGCGGCCTGCTGGTGTGCCTGTGGTATCGGCGCGCCCTGGATGCCTTCACCTTCGGTGCCGACAGTGCCGCCTCGATGGGTATCGCCGTGCGCCGCGTGCGGGCAATCCTGATCGCCGTCATGGCGCTGGTGACGGCAACGATGGTGTCGATGGTCGGCGCCATCGGCTTCGTGGGGCTGGTGATTCCTCATGCCATGCGCTTTCTGGTGGGCAACCGCCACACCCGGCTGATACCGGCATCGGCGTTGGCCGGCGCCGTGTTCCTGATCGGCGCCGACATCATCTCGCGCGTCATCGTGCCGGGGCAGGTGCTGCCGATAGGCGTGGTCACGGCCCTGGTCGGGGCGCCGGCCTTTGCCGTCATTCTGATTCGTGGGACGAGAAGACGATGAAACTGACCGCGGAAGGCGTCGGTTGGACGATCCACGGGAACAAGCTGCTGGATGACGTCAGCCTCAGCATTGCGCCCGGCGAGACCTTCGGCCTGATCGGCCCGAACGGCTCGGGCAAGACCACGCTGCTGCGCGTACTGGCCGGACTGCAACGACCGAAGCGTGGGCGTGTGCTGCTGGACGACCGGCCGATGCAGGCAATGCCCCAGCGCGATATCGCCCGTAGCATCGCTTTCGTCGAGCAGCAGGCGGAGACCCACGAGCGCATAGGCGCCCGGGAGGTGGTGGAGCTGGGCCGTACCCCCTTCCTCTCGCCGCTACGACCCTGGACCGAGCAGGATGACGCCATCGTCCACCGCGCCCTGGAAGACGTCGGCATGCTGCCCCTGGCGGAGCGCCTCTGGCATACCCTCTCCGGCGGCGAGCGCCAGCGCGTGCACATTGCGCGCGCCCTGGCTCAGCAGCCGCGTATCCTGCTGCTCGACGAGCCCACCAACCACCTCGACATCCGCCATCAGCTCTCGATCCTGCGCTTGGTCAAGCAGTTGCCGGTCACGGTGGTCATCGCCCTGCACGACCTTAACCAGGCCATGGACTGCGACCGTATCGGCGTGATGGAGGCCGGCCGGCTGGTCGACCTCGGCACGCCCGAACAGGTGCTGACCGCCGCCAGGCTGCGCCGCACCTTCGGCGTGCAGGCCGACATCCTCGAAGATCCCGTCGATCAGAGCCGGATCATGCGCTTTCGCTGCGCACTATAAAAAGATCGACGGAGAAGCCCGACTGATGAGCCCGAGTCAGGCTCCCTCTCCTCATCTAACCGGCACGAACACCGGGGCACCGTCGATCTCGGCGGTGGCCAGACGCTGGCCGTAGAGCCGCTCCAGGGCGGCGGGTACCAGCATGTTTCTGGCCGGCCCCCAGCACGCCTCGCCATCGGGATAGAGCAGCAGCAGGTGGTCGCACCAGCGCGCCGCCAGGTTGAGATCGTGCAGGCACATCATCACCGCGCGGCCCTCGGCGGCCTGCTCGGCGAGCAGCGCCATCACCGCGCTCTGGTGGTGCAGGTCGAGATGGTTGGTGGGTTCGTCGGCGAGCCAGATCTGCGGCGCCTGGGTCAGCACTGTGGCAATCGCCAGGCGCTGGCGTTCGCCCCCCGAGAGCGTGCTGACCAGACGCTCGGCCAGATGTACGACGTCGAGTCGTTCGAGTGCCGCCTCGGCCAGGCGCAGATCTTCGCCGCCCTCCATCTGCCACGCCGAGAGCCACGGATGCCGACCGATCAGCGCGGTCTCGCGCACCGTAGCGGGAAAGCCATCGTGACGCTCCTGGAACACCAGCCCCAGGATGCGCGCCACCTGGCGCCGACCCAGCATCGCCAGCGGGCGCCCGTCGATCAGCACCTGCCCGGCCCGCGGCCCACGCAGCCCGGCCAGGGTGTGCAGCAACGTGGTCTTGCCAGCGCCGTTGGGACCGAGCACGCCCCACACCTGCCCCGGCTCGACGCTGAGCGTGAGCGCTTGGCCGTCGCGCCGCTCGGGCACGTCGATCACCAGCTCGCGGATCTCGAGGCGGTTCATCAGCGGCTCCGGTACAGCAGATAGAGGAAAGTGGGTACGCCGAGCAGCGCGGTGATCACCCCCACCGGCAGCTGTTCCGGGGCGATCATGGTGCGCGCCAGGGTATCGGCCAGCACCAGCAGTGTACCGCCGGTCAGGGCGCAGGCCGGCAGGATCAGACGCTGGTCGTTGCCCAGCACCAGACGCAGCATGTGCGGCACCACCAGGCCGACGAAGCCGATGCTGCCGGCGGTGGTTACCGCAGTAGCGGTGAGCACGCTGGCCACGACATAGATCGTCCACTCCAGCGGGCGCACGTTGACCCCAAGGGCCGCCGCCTGCAGCGGGCCGCGAGCCATGACGTTGAGGCTGCGCCCCAGCGGCATCAGCAGCAGGCAGATGACCAGCAGCAGCGTCAACGGCGGCCAGGGGGAGCGCGAGTAGGAAAGATCGCCCATCAGCCAGTAGAGCATGCCGGGCAAACGCTCGGCGGGGCTTATCGCCAGCATCAGGGTGATCACCGCGCCCCAGCCGGCGGCCACCACCACGCCGGTGAGCAGCAGCCGCGAAGGGGTCCAGCTGCCGGTACCGTGGGCCAGGCCGAACACCAGCAGCGTGGAGAGAAAGGCCCCAGCGAAGGCAGAGCCGGTGATCACCGCCCCACCCAGCCCCGCCAGCATCGCCGCCAGCGCCCCCACCGAGGCGCCGCCGGAAAGGCCCAGCACATAGGGGTCGGCCAGAGGATTGCGCAGCAGCACCTGCATCAACGCCCCCGCCACAGCGAGCAGGCCACCCACGGCGAAGGCCGAGAGGGAACGGGGAATGCGCAGGTCGAGAATCAGCGTGCGCGCCAGGGGGCTGCCTTCGCCGCGCGCCACCGCCCATACGTCGCCCAGCGACAGCGCGGCGCTGCCCAGGGTGACCGACACCAGCAGGGCCGTGAGACCCAGCAGCGCGAGCACGGCCAGCGGCGGCCACAATGAGCGCCGGGGCGTGATCATGCCGGCTTCAGCGCTTGGCACGGGCACGCTCGAGCTGCTCGCAGAACAGGCGGCTGCCCTCCAGCAGCCGCGGCGTGGGGCGCTGAATCAGCGACGGCGGCACGAAGTAGAGATTGTCGCGCTCGACGGCGGTCATGCTGGGATACTGCTGCCAATGGGTCAGCCATCCGCGGTTCTCCTCGCCCATGCCGCCGGCCAGGATTGCCTCGGGGTCGGCGGCCAGCACCGACTCGTCGTCGATGCGCGGCACCAGCCGCGACAGCTCGCCGAAGACGTTGACGCCGCCGCACAGGGTCAGCACCTTGCCGATCAGGTGCTCGTCGTTGATGGTCATCAACGGCTCGTCCCACACTTGGTAGAACACCGATATCGGCTCGGCATCGGCGTAGCGCTCGGCCAGCGACGCCATGCCGTCGAGGAATTCGGCGGCGACCCGCTCGCCCTCCTCGCGGGTATCGGCCAGCAGTGCCAGGCGCTCGATGGCGCCGGAAACGCCCTCGAAGTCCCGCGGCTCGATGTAGAATACCGGCATACCCAGCGCCTCGATGGTCTCGAGCTGCTCGGGCGGATTGCCGGTCATCCAGCCGATCACCAGGTCGGGGGTCAACGTCACCAGGGTTTCCAGATCCATGCGGGTGTGGCTGCCCACCGACGGCACGTCCTTGGCTTCTGGCGGATAGTCGCTGAAGGCCACTACTGCCACCACCTTCTCCCCCGCCCCGGCGGCGTAGACCAGCTCGGTGGCGCCGGGCGAGAGCGCGGCGATACGCCTGGCCGGTGCCTCGAGGCACACCTCCCGCTCGCGGTCGTCGATGGCACACAGCGCATCGGCATGCGCCTCGCCGGCCACCGGCCCCGACAGGGCCAGCGTCAGCAAGGCACCAGTAAATGCGGCGGGGCCGAGGGCCCCGCCGAATCGGCCGCTACTGGCCAAAGTGGACACTGACGAAGGCCGCACGGCCGGCATTGAGGTAGTCACGGGAAGTTTCGTACTCCTTGTCCAGGGCGTTCTCCACCGTCAGACGAGCCGACCACAGCGGGGCAAGCTGCCACCCGGCGCGCAGGTTGACGAGCCCAAAGCCACCGATGCGATCAGTGTTGGCGGCATCGTTGTAGCGATAGCCCTGAACGATCCAGGAGCCGCCCAGCGACCACTCGCCCAGCTCGCGGTCGATGTCGAAACGTGCGCTCTGGCTGGCTCGGCGCTGAATACGATTGCCCGCATTGGCTCCGCTACGGTTTTCCGGATCGATCCAGGTCAAAGCGGCAGCCAGAGTCCAGTCCTGTATCTCGGCTCCCCCTGACAGCTCGACGCCCCGAATACGCGCCTCGTTGATATTGGTCGGACGACTATCATTATTGATGGTCTCCGTGGCGATCATATCGTCAACAGACGTATGGTAAGCCGCCAGATCCCAGAACATGCCCTGGTACTGGCCGCGTATCCCGAACTCGACCGTAGAGGACGTTTCCGCTCGCAAGTCAGGATTCCCTTGGTAGGATCCCCAAGTACCGAAGTCCTGATAGGGCCAATACAGATCATTGAAAGTCGGAGCACGGAAAGCCGTGCCATAGCTGGCTCGCAGCGTATGAAAGCTATCCAGATCGTAGCCAAGCGCCAAGCTGCCGGTGACTTCCTCGCCATACGCCTCGTTGTCGTCATAACGTAGAGCAGCTTGCAAGGCGAACGGTGAAAAATCGAGCAGGCCCTGGGCGAAAATCGCCGTGTTGTCGCGACGAGTCACGTCGTGGCCTGTCGTACCGGAAACACGATCTTCACTGTACTCGGCCCCGGCCACCAATTCGTGCACACCAAAGGCCAGGGTATTCTGCCAACGAACAGTCTGAGTACGAGTATCGAGGATGGAAGTGCTTGCCGGTCCCCACTGGGTGGCAAAGGCCTGGTCGTCGAGCTCATCACGCGACTCGCTCAAGGTCAGCCGGCTACGCCAGTTGCTGGTGATCGGTATCTCACCGTAGATTCCGGCAACTTGCTGCACGAAGTTCATTTCACCACCGTCGTACTCATTGCCGCCTTTGGCACGCAATGCCAGCACGCCTACTTCCGCATCAGTTTCGAAAGTATGGGCAATACGAACCAGCCCAGAGGTATTGTCGTACCCCTTGTCCTCGCCATCGCGACGAATGGGTGTACCGTCCGTGGTGAAATGACTGCCGGCAAAGCTGTAGCGGGTGCCGCCGCTGCTGCCGGAGAGCCCGGCGCTGTAGCGCTGGGTGTTGAAGGAGCCGCCGCCCACCGAGACGCGTGGGTGCGGACCGCCTTCCTGCGCTTCATGCGTGAACAGCTGCACCACGCCGCCCACCGCATCGGCCCCGTAGAGGCTGCCCCGCGGGCCACGCACGATCTCGGCACGCTGGAACATGCGCGGATCGAGATAGTGCCAAGCTGCACCGCCCGCCGTCGCCGAGCGCAGGCGAATGCCGTCGATCATCAGCAGCGTCGACTCGTTGCCGGTACCCCGCAGGTAGACGCTGCTGTTCTTGCCGAAGCTGCCGTTGGTGATGACGTCCACCCCCGGCTGGCCGCGCAGCATATCGGTAACGCTGGTGGGGTCCTGTCGGCGCAGGTTGGCCTCGTCGAGCACGGTCACCGAGGAGAGGGTCTCGTCGGCGGTACGTGGCGCCAGGGTGGCGGTGATCACCATCGGATTGAGGGCGACGACATCGGTGTCTTGATTGACCGTGGTCTGGGCCTGAACGGCCAGAGGAAGCGCTGCCAGGCCGAAGGCGGCCAGGCCCTGCGCAGCCATAGGGAGCGCAGCCAGGTGAGGTTTGGTTTTCATTTTGATTCCCTTGCTCGCCGTGCCTACCCGCACGGTCTTCTAGGCGAAGCCGGGGTGGCGTGAAGGGATCGAGAAAGGGAGAGGTGAACGGCGGCGCCTGCCCTGCCTCGAGGTAGCCCACCGCAACCCGGCAAATTATCTCAGGCCGGTCTCCGGGCTGACGAGCGAAGCGTCGACTGCACGCTTCGGGTCCATCGCCTTCCCATGCAAAGCACAGTGGCGTGATGATGGACCTACACTCGATCACCGTTGCGGGGGCAGCGTCGGAATGCGCCTCTTCGTCTTGCGAAGAGAGTCACCGACTTCCCGTTTAACCTCGATAGGACATGAGGCGCCTGAGAGTGGGCGTAAGCTAGCAATCTCGCGCCAGGGCGTCAACGCAGGGTTAGGCGTGTATTGAGACAGATCAAAGCGTTAGCGATTTCACCAGCCCATTCCATACGTACCAGACCCGCTCGCAGCGTGCCGCGGCGTCCTGGGCCAGCCAACCGTTGAGGTCCCGCAAGCGCCTGTTCTCCCGGCCGAGCGGCACGATGCCGCGGCCCATTTCGAGCAGGATCAGCACGGCCTGACCACCCTGCTCGGCTTCCCAGGCGCGCAGCGCGTCGAGCTCCCGCGCCATGGCCTGGCGCAGCCGGTCGTCGTTCGGTTCATCGGCGAGCCGCTGGCCGATCCAGCGCTCCCAGCCCTCCAGCACCAGGCAGCGGGTTTCCGTCAGCGAGCGCCAGGCCTCGAGCCGGCAGCCGGCATGGGCGGAGTGCCAATGCGGAGCGTCGAAGCGCTGCGTTACGGCGTCGCGCTTGCCGGCGCAGGCACCGCCGATGAAGAGCTGCATTGCCAGCATCCCTCTTCGTTCATGGAAAACGTGAAGCGGCGTCCCTCCGCCTGGACGACGTCACCCTGCCAGAAGCCGATGCCCTCGAAGCGGCGGCGTAACTCGCGAATCACCCCGCCATGGGTGACCACCAGCACGCGGCGTTGGCCAAGCGCCGTGCAGGCGCCAAGCACGTCGCCGAACCAAGCGTCGAGCCGCCGGCCCAGGTCGGCGGTGGACTCGCCGCCGGGCGGCGGCTGCCGGCCTTCGCTGTCGATCCAGGCGCGATAGAAGGGCTGCGACTTCAGCTCATCGTAGGTACGCCCCTCGTAGTCGCCGAAATCGAGCTCGCGCAGACGCGCATCGAAGTGCGTCGGCCAGGCCCTCTCGCGCCCTTCGATCACGTGCGCCAGGGTCTGCCGGCAGCGGGTCAGGTCGCTGCAGTGCACGGCGTCGAAGGTCTGCTCCTCCAGCTCCCCGCGCAGCGTGTCGAGGCCCGCCAGGGCGTCAGGCAGTAGCAGCGGGATGTCGCGCTGCCCCTGGTAGCGACGCTCGCGATTCCACTGCGTCACCCCGTGACGAACGACCACCAGCTCCAGGCGACCAGCAGCAGCCATAGCTCTCCTCCCTCGATTGCGGTTCCGACGATATCGCCGTTGATGCCCTTGAAGGCACGCAGCATGCCCCAGGCATAGAGCATCAGGAACGGCGCCAGTGCAAGGCACAGCCACACCCCGCCCGGCACCAGCACGGCCAGCGGCAGCAGCGGCAGCGCCGCGAGCCATAGGTCCCGCGGCACCAGGTCACGCTCCCAACTGGCGGCCATGCCCTCGGGCCGCGCCGCCGGAGCCAGTACCAGCAGCGCGACCGCGGCCAGGCGCCCCAGCCCCAGAATCATCACCAACAGCAGCAGGTTCGTGCCGATGTCGATCATCACGAACAGCAGCGCGGCCTTCCACAGCAGCAGGAACACCAGCGCCAGGATGCCGAAGCTGCCGACATGGGGGTCCTTCATGATCTCCCATTTGCGCTCCAGCGGCGCGTTGCTGCCCAGGGCGTCGGCCACGTCCATCAGGCCGTCCAGGTGCAGCCCACCGGAGAGCGCCACCCACAGCGTGAGCAGCGCCAGCGCCAGCAACGGCGCGGGCAGCAGGTTCTCGAGCAGCGTGGCCATCGCCACCAGCAGGCCGCCGAGCAGCACGCCAGCCAGCGGATAGCAGCGCACCGCCCAGCGCCGGGTGGCCGGCGTCCAGGGGCAGGCGAAGGGCAGCGGCAGCCGGGTCAGGAACTGCAGCGCCAGCACCAGGCCGTAGGCGGCGTCTTTCATGATGGCTCTCCATCACGGCGCTTCCACACCTGCGGCAGCCCGGCCATCACCTGGATCACCTCGTCCGCCTCCTGCGCCACCAGGCGGTGAACCCGCTGTAGAAAGGCCAGGTAGCGCCACACCTCGGCGTCCTCGGGGGGCATGCCTTCGTTGACGTCGTTGGAGACGATCACCAGCGCCACGTCGCGTCGCCGGGCCTCGGCCAGCAGGTGCTCGAGCATGGCGATGCCTCGCACCTCGGCGAGCTCGCTGGCATGCTCGCTGGAATAGAGCAGCTGGCTGGCCCACAGGGTCAGGCAGTCGAGCAGCAGCGTGCCGCCCGGCTCCACGCGCTCAAGAGCGGCGATAAGATCGACCGGCTCCTCCAGGGTGATCCAGCCCTCGCCCCGGGCTTGCCGATGGCGGCCGATGCGGGCCTGCCACTCGCCGTCGCTGCCGCTCCTCGCGGTCGCCAGGTAATAGCGGGCCCCGCCCCGTTCGGCCTGCCAGCGTCGTGCCAGGGCTTCGGCATGGGTGCTCTTGCCGGAGCGCGCCCCGCCGCTGATGAAAGCGATCATGGATTTCTCCAACGGGTGATGGCTTCGACCAGCTGAGCATTCTCCTTGCGCGAGCGCACCGCCACCCGCAGCCAGGCACCCTCGAGGCCGATAAAATTGTGGGTATGGCGCGCCAGGATGCCGCAGCGCGCCAGGTGTTCCAGCAGCGCCGGCATCGACTCGCCGTGCGCATCCCTGAACAACAGGAAGTTGGCGTGGGAAGGCACGACGTCGAGCCCCAGCGCCTCGAGCTCGGCATGCAGCCAGGGCCGCTCGGCGTCGAGCCAGGCGCGGGTCCGTGCCAGATAGTCACGATCCGCCAATAGCGGCGCGACCAGCCCCGCCGCCAGGGCGTTGACGCTCCACGGCGGCTGCAGCTCGCCGATACGCCCTACCACTGTGGCCGAGCCCAGCAGGTAACCCAGCCGCAGGCCGGGAATGGCGTACAGCTTGGTCATCGAGCGCAGCAGCAGCAGGTTGTCGAAGCGGGCCAGCAGCGGCGTGAGCCGCTCATCCGGTGTGACGAAATCGACGAAGGCTTCGTCCACCACCAGCGTGGCGCCGTGGCGCTGGGCTGCCGCCAGCAGGCGCTCGATCCGCTCGCGCTCGATCAGCGTGCCGGTGGGGTTGTTGGGGCGGCACAGGAACAGCGCGCCGGCAGCGCGCATGGCCTCAGCGGCACGTGCCTCGTCCAGCTCGAAACGCTCACCCGCCAGCTCGACGTGCTCCACGGCGATGCCGTAGTGGCGGCAGGCGCGCGTATACTCGCCGAAGGTGGGCTGCACGATTGCGGCCCGGCTCACCCCCTGCCTGGCCAGCAGCGCCGCGGCGAGGAAGATCGCCTCGGCACCGCCATTGGTCAGCCGCACCTGTTCGGCGGGCAGCTCTTCGGCGCGGGCGATGGCCTCGCACGCCTCGCGATAATCGGGGTCGGGATAGGTGGCGAGCTCCGCCACGCTGGCGGCGAGCCGCTCAGCTAGCCACGTCGGCGGCCCCAGCGGGTTGAGGTTGGCGCTGAAGTCGATGACCTCACTGCCACCAGCGAGGCCGAAGCGCGGCAACAGCTGCTCCGGACGCCCGCCGTGACTCGGCCAGTCGCTCATACGCCTCTCCCCTCGCTCATGCCCATGCGCTCCACGTCCCGGCCACACCGGCCATCAGCAGGAAGAACACTACCCAGGCGCCGTGCATGTGAGTCACGGCGCGCTGGATATGGACGACTCGCAGCGGCTCGCGGGGCTCGCCCAGCCTTACCCGCTCTGAGACCCGCCCGCCGTAGGTATTGGTGCCGCCGAGCTGCACGCCGAGCAGGTACGCCATCATCGCCTCGGGCCAGCCGGCGTTGGGGCTGGGATGGCCCGGCGCGTCACGCCAGGTGCCAGCCAACGCTCCCTGCCTACGCGCCCCCGGCAGCGCCAGGGCGGCCAGCCACATGCTCAGGGCGGTGAGCCGGGCCGGCACCCAGTTGGCCAGATCGTCTAATTTGGCCGAGGCGTAGCCGAAGTCGGCGTAGCGCTCGCTGCGGTGGCCGACCATGGAGTCCAGCGTATTCACCGCCTTGTAGGCCAGTGCCAGCGGCGCCCCGCCGAGCAGCGCCCAGAACAGCGGCGCGGTGATGCCGTCGACCGTGTTCTCGGCCACGGTTTCCACCGTGGCGCGGGTTATTTCGGCCTCGTCGAGGGCCTCGGTATCGCGTCCCACGATCATCGCAACGGCCCGGCGCGCGGCGTCGAAGTCACCCCTGGCCAGCGGACCGGCCACTGCGAAGGCAGCATCGCGCAGCCCCTTGATCGCCAGCGCGCTGGCCAGCAGCAGCAGTTCGCCGATGAGTCCCAGCCAAGGATGCAGCCCGGCGAGCAGCGTCAGCACGCTCCAGGCCAGGGCATAGGTCAGCCCCACCACGCAGCCGGTGAGCAGGAAGCCCTTGAGCCGCCGGGCTCGGGGCGAGCCCCGGTTCCAGCGGCGCTCCAGCGCTTCGATCAGCCGTCCCATGGCAACCACCGGATGCGGAAGCCAGCGCGGGTCGCCGATCAGCAGATCCAGCGCAATAGCTCCCAGCAGCAGCGCCAGCAGGGCCAGGCTCAGCGGCTCGGCGCTCATGCTTCGGCGCTCATGACTCGGGGGCAGCGCCAGCCACCCCGGCCGAATCGAAAGTAGCCATCTCACTCAGCATGCGACAGGCGGCTTCGAGCAGCGGAAAGGCTAGGGCCGCCCCGGTGCCCTCGCCCAGGCGCAGCTGCATGTCGAGCAGCGGCTCGGCATCGAGCAATTCGAGGGCCACGTCGTGACCCGGCTCGCAGGAGCGGTGACCGAAGATCAGGTAACCGCGCAGGGCGGGCGCAAGTCGGCAGGCCACCAGCGCCGCCACCGTGGCGATGAAGCCGTCGACCAGGATCGGCATGCGCCGAGCCGCCGCGCCCAGGTAGGCACCGGCCATGGCGGCGATCTCCAGCCCGCCGAGCTTGGCCAGCATCTCCAGCGGCCGGGCCGAGTCGGGCTGGCGCGCTGCCAAGGCCCCTTCGATCACCCCGGCCTTGTGCGCCAGGCGCGAGATATCGATGCCGGTCCCTTGCCCCACCAGGCGGGTCACCGGCCGGCCGCTCAAGGCGGCCAACAGGGCGCTGCTGGCGGTAGTATTGGCGATGCCCATTTCGCCAACGATCAGGCAGCAGCAGCCGGCAGCGTGGCTGCGCGCAGCGGCGCGTATGCCGACCTCGATGGCACGCTCGGCCTCGGCCAGGCTCATGGCATCCTCGCGGGCGAAGTTGGCGGTGCCGGGGCGCACCTTGTCGACTACCACGCCGTCACCTTCGACGATTCCTTTCACGCCCACGTCGACGACTTCGAGCCGCGCGCCGATCTGGCGGGCAAAGACATTGATGGCGGCACCGCCGGCGGCGAAATTGGCCACCATCTGCGCCGTGACCTCTTGAGGAAAGGCCGACACGCCCTCTTCGGCCACGCCATGGTCGGCGGCGAAGACGATCACCCCGGGCGGGCTCACCCTGGGTGAAGCATTGCCGCTCATACCGGCCAGCGACTTGGTCAGGGCCTCGAGGCGCCCCAGGCTGCCAGGGGGTTTGGTGAGGTTGTCGAGGCGTGCCTGCACGGCAGTGGCGAGTGAGTCATCGACCGGCACGATGGCGGCCAGGGTATCGGCAAGCATGAGCGTATCCTGATAGGGCGTGAAGCAGCCGCCATCTTAACAGGCTGGCACGGCCTGTCACGGCGCCGTGCCCAGCGCTCCCACCTGTCGGCTTTGCCGTGGCTGCTCGGGCTCCCGCTCGCCGGCCAGGGCCAGGCGTGCCGAATTCGCCACCACGCTGAGCGAGCTGGCCACCATGGCCAGTACCGCTATCAGAGGCGGAATCGGCATGGCCACCGCCAGCCCCAGCGCCAGCAGGTTGTAGACCCCGGAGAGCACCAGATTCTGGCGCATCACCCGGCGCGTGCGGCGCGCCAGGCGCCAGGCCACCTCGACCCCGGCCACCCCGGGCTTCAGCAACGCCACGCTGGCGCCCTCCTGCACCGTGGTATTGGCACCCAGCGGCGCCACGCCGACGCTGGCGGTGGCCAGCCCCACCACGTCGTTGAGCCCGTCGCCCACGTAGAGCGACGGCTGCGGCATGGCCGCCAGCAGCTTGGCCTTGGCCTCGGGGCTGCGCCCGGCATAGCACTCTTCCGCTTTCATGCCCACGGCATCCGCCAGCCGCCTCACCGCCGGCCCCCTGTCACCGCTGATCAGGGCCAGGGCAAGCCCCTCTCGGCGCAGTTCGGTCAGCGTCTCGCTAGTACCGGGCAGGGCCGTCTCGCCGAGGGTGAAGCGGGCCAGCAGGGTGCCGCCACAGGCCAGCAGCACTTCGCTCTCTCCCGAGTCGGCGGCCTGCTCGGTGGCAACGCCCTGCTCGGCGAGCCAGGCACGGCTGCCCAGCAGCAGCTCTCGCCCGTCGCCAAGTGAGACCCGCCGCCCGCGTCCGCCGACCTCCTCGGCCTGCACGATCTCGAGCTCCCCGCCCGCCCCGGCATCCTGGGCATCTTGAACATAGCGACGCACGGCCCGCGCCAACGGGTGCTCGCTGCCACGCGCCGCCACCGAGGCCAGCGCCAGCAGCTCCGGTTCAGACAGGTTGGACGCCGAGTGCATGGCCTGCACCTGCGGCTCCCCGGCGGTGAGGGTGCCGGTCTTGTCGAAGGCCGCGCTGCGGATTCGCGCCAGCGTCTCGAAGGCGCCCGGGTCGCGGATCACCACGCCGCGCTCCAGGGCCTGGCCGCTGCCCGCCAGGCCGGCCAGGGGAATGGCCAGGCCCACGGCACAGGGGCAGGCCACCACCAGCACCGATAGCGCCCTTACCCAGGCCTCTTCGGCCGGCACGCCGGCCAGCCAGGTGGCCATCAGGGTGAACAGCGCCAGCACCACCGCCAGGGGGCTGAGCCAGCCGGCGAAGCGATCCGCCAGCCGCTGCAGCTCGCCCTTGCGCGCCTGTTGCCACCACATCTGCTCGCGCAGCCGGTCCAGACGACACTCACCGGCGGGCGCGGTGACCTCGAAGACCAGCGCTGCGCCGAGGTTACGACAGCCGGCCGCCACGGCATCGCCCGGCAGGCAGCGCCGCGGCGCGCTTTCGCCGGTCAGCGGCGAGAGGTCGAGCAGCGCTTCGGCATCGCTGAGGGTCCCGTCCAGCGGCAGCGCTTCGCCGAGTTCGACGCGCAGCCGGTCTCCCACCGCCACGCTATCCAGCGCACAGGGCTGCCAGGCATCCGCCTCCCAGCGCTGCACCTGCGCCGGCGGCCGATGCAAGGCCTGGAGCGCACGCAGCCCACGATGGCGGCACAGGGTTTCCACCAGCCGCCCGACCAGCAGCAGCGTGACCAGCATCACGGCGGTATCGAAATAGACCTCGGGCGAGCCGCGAGCCAGCAGCCACAGCGATACGCCCACCGCCGTCAGCGCGCCCAGCGCCACCAGCGCATCCATGCCGGGTCGCCACGCCCGGGTCGTGCGCCAGCCGGCGCGGTAGAACGGCAGCGCCACGTAGGTGACCACCGGCAGGGCGAACGCGCCCGAGACCCAGGCCATGATCAAGTCGAGTTCGGCACTCGGCATGGCGCCGGCATAGATCAGCAGCGAGGCGAGCATGGTCCACATGCCGAAGGCCACGGCCATGAGCAACCGCAGGGTGAGATAGCGGCTCTCGGCATCCAGCCGCGCTTCGGCATCGCCGATCGCTTCCGGTGGGCCGAGGCGGTAGCCGAGCCGGCTCACGGCGGCAGCCAGCCGCGCTTCCTCGAGCGCCGGCGGCTGCCCCTGCACCAGCAGGGTGGCACTGGGGTAGTGCACGCTGGCGGCGCTGACGCCGGGCATGCGGGCCAGCTGTGCCTCGACGGCCAGGGCGCAGCTGGTGCACCACAACCCCTGGACCGAGTAGAGCGCCTCGCCCTGGCGCTCGGATTGACTGTCGGAGATGGCATCCATACGGCAAAGCGTAAAGGAAACCCCGGGCAAATGCCCGCCAGGTGGAGCCGTTGACGATTGGCACCTGGCCAATGCCCCACTACACTGTATATGAATACAGTTAAATGAAGACTCGCCATGCCCCACTTCGACATCAAGCAAACGCGCAAGGGTCGCGGCGCCACCTACAACCCCAGCAACCGCTTCGCCCCCACCCACAGCGAAACGGAGGACGACGGCTGGTGGCAGGAGGAGATGCCGACGCGCCTGGCCACGGTGGTCAGCGAGGAGCGGGCGCGCAGCGCGCTGGCGTGGAACGACTCCCCGGATCTAGCCTTCGACCGCTCCCTCAACCCCTACCGCGGCTGCGAACACGGCTGCATTTACTGCTACGCGCGACCGAGCCACGCCTACTGGGACATGTCGCCGGGCATCGACTTCGAGACCCGGCTGATTGCCCGCAGCGGCCTGGTGGATCGCCTGCGCGAGGAGTTCTGCAAGCGCAGCTACGTGTGTCGTCCCATCGCCTTCTCCGGCAACACCGACTGCTATCAGCCGCTGGAGGCGGAACGCGGCACCAGCCGCGAGATACTGGGCTTCCTGCTCGAATGCCGCCATCCGGTATCGATCATCACCAAGAGCGCACTGATCCTGCGCGATCTGGACCTGCTAGGGGAATTGGCCCGCCAGCGGCTGGTGCGGGTGTCGATCAGCCTGACCAGCCTGGACACCGAGCTCAAGCGCAGCCTGGAGCCCCGGACCGCTTCCCCCGCCGCGCGCCTGCGCACCGTGCAGCGGCTACACGAAGCCGGCATTCCGGTGGGGGTGATGGTGGCGCCGGTGATACCGGGCCTGACCGACCATGAGCTGGACCGGTTGCTGGCAGCGGCGCGAGACGCCGGCGCGCAGTGGGCCGGCTGGACGCTGCTGCGCCTGCCGCGGGAAGTGGCCCCGCTGTTCGAGGATTGGCTGGAAGCCCACTACCCCGAGCGGGCACGCAAGGTGATGAGTCTGGTGCGGCAGAGTCGCGGCGGTGCCGACTACGACAGCCGCTTCGGCAAGCGCATGCGCGGCGAGGGGGTGTTCGCCGAGCTGATCGCCCAGCGCTTCGACAAGATCTGCCGACGGCTGGGCCTCAACGACCCAGCCACCAGCGAATCGCGACAGCTCGACGTGACCGCGTTCCGCCCGCCACGAGCCCAGGGCGACCTGTTCGAGTGACGCCTCAAGGCACGATGACGGCAGCTCCCGTCAGTCGACCCTCGCGCAGGTCGGCCAACGCCTGGTTGGCCTGCTCCAGGGAATAGGCGCGCGTCTCGGTGCGAATCGGCACCGTAGGCGCCAGGGCCAGGAACTCCTCGCCGTCCTGGCGGGTGAGGTTGGCCACCGACTTGACGCTGCGCTCCTGCCACAGCAGGCGATAGGGAAAGGCGGGAATGTCGGACATGTGGATACCGCCGGAGACTACCGTGCCACCCGGACGTACCTGCGCCAGGGCCAGGGGTACCAGCTCTCCCACCGGCGCGAACAGCAGCGCGGCATCGAGGGGCTCCGGCGGCGCCTGGTCGGCATCGCCGGCCCAAACGGCCCCGAGCCGTCGGGCGAAGGTCTGGGCGGCGGCGTCGCCCGGTCGGGTGAAAGCGTAGACTCGCTGTCCACACGCCACGGCAAGCTGAACGAGGATATGGGCCGCAGCGCCGAAACCGTAGATGCCGAGGCGGCGGTTCTGCTCGCCACCGGCCAGGCGCCAGGTGCGGTAGCCGATCAACCCCGCGCACAGCAGCGGTGCGGCGGCCTGGGCGTCCTCGGCGATCAAGGGGAAACAGTAGCGGGCATCGGCCACGCCGTACTCGGCGTAGCCGCCATCGAGGGTATAGCCGGTGAAGCGCGCGTGAGGGCAGAGATTCTCGCGACCGGCCAGGCAGGCCTCGCACTCGCCGCAAGTCCACCCCAGCCAGGGCACGCCGATGCGCATGCCCACGCTCAGGTGATGGACACCCTCGCCTAGCGCCGTGACCTCGCCGACGATCTCGTGGCCGGGTATCAGCGGCAGTACGGGCGAAGGCAGCTCGCCGTCTACCACATGCAGGTCGGTGCGGCAGACGCCACAGGCCAGCACGCGGAACTGCACCTGGGCGCTGTCGGGCTGTGGTCTGGGGATCCGGTCCAGCTGCAGCGGCTGGCCGGGGGCATGCAGGCGCATGGCGCGCATCTGATCCATGGCAGGCTCCCCTGAAAGAGATCTCTCACGGGAGCATAGCGCAGCCTCTCGGCTGCGCTCAGTTCCGTGCTCAGCTCACCGCCACTTCGTAGCCGGTGAACTTGCGCAGGTTGATCACGCCGCTGTCGAGGATCAGGTACTGCCCCTTGAGTCCCAGCAGAGTGCCGGTCACCTCGGGCTTCTTGTCGAAGTTGTGGGAGACGATCTTGCGTGGGAACTCCAGTACTGGGTAGTCGAAGCTCACCGGCGGCTCGTCGAGCAGGCGAATGGCATCGGCGCCGAAGCGCTGGCGCAGCTGGCCCAGCCCACTCTCCAGGCGCGCCAGGAGGCGATCGCGCTCGGTCAGCAGGTCCATCGGCTCGACCTCGCCCTTGAGCATGGCGCGCCAGTTGGTGCGGTCGGCCACTTCCTCCTTGAACAGCATCTCGACCAGGCCCGACTGCTGGCGCGTCTCGACCGACAGGATCGGCAATGCCTGGATCGCGCCCTGATCGAGCCAGCGCGTGGGCACCTGGGTGCCGCGGGTGATGCCCACCTTGAGGCCGGAGGAATTGGCCAGGTAGATGACGTGGGGCTGGAAACAGTGGCGCTCGGCCCACTCCGGCTCACGGCAGGTGCCGGCGTCGAAGTGGCAGGTCTCGGGCTTGACGATGCAGGTGTCGCACTGGGCCAGCCGGGTGAAGCAGGGGTAGCAGTAGCCCTGGGCGAAGCTTTTCTTGGTTGCCCGGCCGCAGTGGGTACAGGCAATCGCACCGGTCCACTCCAGCCGCAGCGGCTGGCCGAGCCGCGCATTGAGGTCGAGGCGATGTTCACCGGCACGCAGCCTATAGCGCACCGCGCCGCCCTGCTCGCCCGGTGCAACGGCCATCTTGCTCAGGCAGCCCTGAACTACGGCGGAATCGATTTCTTTCGTTTCAATAATATTCATAGGGGATGTGGCATAGACTGGCGAGCGGGATGAAGCGCAAGGCGCACGGAGCACAGGAACCGGAGCATATGGGGTATATGTGAGGATTCCGCGCACCGCGCAACGCAGCGATTCGCCCGCGCAGCCATGTATGCCGCATTTCCTCAGTCACGGGAGGCATCCCGGGCCAACCCAGCCAGCTCGGGTGGTACGTCGGTACCGCTGCTGGCGCTGCCGCAGGTGCGTTGCTGCAGGTAGCCCACGCGCAGCTCCTCGGGCACGTGGTTCTCGTGCTCGTAGCGAATCACCGCCTCGAGGCAGAGCTCGGTCTGCTCTGCAGTCAGCATGCGCCCGTCCGGCCATTTGCGCAGCGCCACCGCCTGCTTGAGGCTTTCGTAGATGGCCGGCGTCATCTGACGGATCATGCGCTCAAAGGTCATATCGCTCATTGGAACTCTCTCGGGGAACTCTCTCGAAGTGACGGCTCAGTGAAGATGACGAGCACGGCCCGAATAATACCACCCCAACGCCAGCCCCACGACCAGCCCGCCCAGGTGCGCCTCGTTGGCCACGTTGCCGAAGCCTACCGCGGCGGCCATGTCGGTCATGGTGAACACCATCCAGCCGAGCATGAACACCACCAGCATCTGCGGCACGAAGAAGCCGCTGTGCGGCGCGCGGCGCGACATCAGCCAGACATAGCCGAGCAGCGCGAAGTCGACTCCCGACATACCGCCGAACAGCACGGTGCCGGTGGCGTACTGGGCCAGGTTGGCGCCGATGCCTGCCACCAGCAGGATCATCAGCATGCGTCCGCTGCCCTGTAGGGTCTCGACCTGGCGGCCGAAATACCATAGCCACATCATGTTGAAGATCAGGTGCATCCAGCCGAAGTGGATGAAGGCCGGCGACAGCAGACGCCATACCTGCCCCGAGGAAATGGAGTCGGTCAGGCTGCCAAACGCCAGGCTGCCGTTGACGATCCCGACCGGCACGATGGTCAGCATGGCCACTACGATATCGCCGAGCAGGTACATCAGGGCGAAGACCAGCAGCGAGATCCCCAGCGCTGCGGCGGTGACCGGCGCCTGGCGGAAGGCCACGGCCAGGGAACCGCCGGTGCCCGACGAACGCTTGCGACGCTCGGGCATGACCCGCTCTCCGCGCTGCCAGCGTGTCAGCAGCTGCATCAGGGCGTCGTGCTGATCCGGATTGGCCAGCCACAGCACCTGACCTTCCGTTTCCTCGGTAAAGCGGTGCCCGATGCGATGCGCCCACAGCGCGCGACGAAGTTCGCTGGTGTCCGTTTCGTGGGGGAACAGCATGATGCGATACATGAACGCTTCCTGAACCAAGGTAATGAGTGCAATCTTGCGCTGCGGCGGGGCTTTTCTCAAATCCGCCCACTGATGCACAGAAAAATCGGGGCACAGAAAAAATCCGGCGGAAGGGGGGCCGCCGGACAAGAGCAAGGGATCATTCAAGGGAACACTTACTCAGACGAGCGAGCCGAGGGGAAGTTCAGGGCCGTGAGAAAAAAAGTTGTAAAACTTTGTATCCGCCTTTTAGTCGAAGTCGATCTCCCACGGCCTCGGCCTTGCAGCCTCTTCCTGCGGCACCCTCACCCAGACGAAATGGTTGGCGTCCAGCCGCCGTTCGCCGCTCCAGCGGTAGGCGACGAGACGCCCGAACTTAACCGCGCTGTAGTCGAGACAGGCAATGTTGGCCGTGGGCAGCGCCGGCACCCCTTCACACCAGTAGTGGCCAATGAACAGCGGCGGCTGGTCGAGCCCGTAGTGCGGCAGGCGGGCCCGCTCGGCCGCGGTCAGCTCACGCTCTTCTAGAGCGTCGGGCAGGTTGTCGGGCTGAAAGATGACGTCGCCCCAGGTCTGGGGTTCGCGCGCCCAGAAGTGGGCGCGGAAACTGCGTCGGGTGAAGCCGTCGCCGGAGTGGATCTCCACCCCGGTGGGCAGGGGCAGATGCACGCCACGAGTCAGGCGGTCTAGTATGCGATAGGCCAGCGTGCTCGAATCGACGGACTGCCTGAGGAACGGCTCGTCGATGGTGCCTCCTGGGCACTCTTTTTCCAGCGCATCGACCAGGGGCTGGTCCCAGCAGGCGTGCACCACGCGGAAGGCGTCGAAGTCGAGATACAGCGGGATTTCCATGAACCAGCTCAGCGTCTCGTCCCACTCGGCGGGATGGTCGCGGTACTGGTCGAGGGTTTCCTTGATGATGCGGTTGTGCCGGGGCGTGTGTTCACGTAGCCATTCGCGCCCCAACTGGCGTGGCGCGCGGTGGCTGTAGGCCAGGGCGTTGTATTCATGATTGCCCATGACGATATGCGCCTCGCCCTCTTCCACCATGCGCCGGGCGATGCTCACCGCCAGGCGAATGCGCGGGCCGCGATCGATCAGGTCGCCGAGGAAGATCGCCTTGCGCCGGGGGTGACGGTAGACGCCGCCACGCTGATGGTAGCCAAGCTTCTCCAGCAGCGCCCCCAGGGTCGCCCCGCAGCCGTGCACGTCACCGATCAGATCGTAGCCTTCTATCGCCGCCTGCCTCACCTCAATCTCCCAGCCGGTTGCTCCAGCCCAGCTTGCTGCGCAGGACCTCATAGAAGTTATGACCGAGCGGATGCACGAGTTGCACCCGCTGCGGCTTGCGCTTCACCACCAGCACGTCGTCGGGCTTGGCCACGGCACGGGTCTGGCCGTCGCAGCTGATGTGCGGGTAGGTCTGGTTGGTCTCACCGATGTGCACGTGGATTTCGCTGGCGGCATCGATGACGATGGGCCGGCTGGAGAGCGTGTGGGGGAACATCGGCACCAGCTCGATCACGTCCAGCTTGGGGTGCATGATCGAACCGCCGCCCGACAGCGCATAGGCGGTCGAGCCAGTGGGCGTGGCCATGATCAGGCCGTCGCTACGCTGGCTGCAGACGAACTGCTTGTCGATGAATAGCTCGAATTCGATCATGCGCACCGCCTTGCCGGGGTGCAGCACGACCTCGTTGAGGGCATCGCCGCTGCCCACCAGGGTACCGTCCCGGTACAGCTCGGCGTCGAGCAGGAAGCGCTCTTCCACTTCGTACTGGCCGTCCAGCACCTGCCCTACCCGCTCTTCGAGTTCGTCCGGCGAGATGTCGGTGAGAAAACCCAGGCGGCCACGGTTGACGCCAAGCATCAGGGTGCCGCTGTGGCACAGCGTACGGGCGGCGCCCAGCAGGCTGCCGTCGCCGCCCACCACGATGACCAGGTCGCAGAGCTCACCCAGCGTGCGGCGGCTGGCCTCGGGATGACCATGATCGGGCAGCACGGTCGCGGTGCGATCCTCGACGATCACATGCAGGCCACGCTCATCGAGAAGACGAAGCAGTCGCTCGAGGGTCTCGACCACCTTGGTGCTGCCCAGGCGGCCGATCAGACCGATGTTCTTGAACCCGTCGTGCTGCTTGTGCATGCCCTCGCCTCTCGCGTCGTGGGCGTTCATTATGGAGACAGTGGGCAGGACGGGCAAACGCGTCTCAGGCGGGAACGGCAGCGCGGCGGCGCAGCCACCACTCGTTGAGGACCAGCGAGCCGACGATGATCGCCCCGCCCAGCCCCAGCCGCAGCAGATCGGCGTCGCGGTTCCAGATCACCAGATTGACCAGCAGCCCGGCCGGGATCAGCGCGTTGTTCATGATGGCCAGGGCCCCGGCATCCACCCGGGTGGCCCCCAGGTTCCAGAAGAAGTAGCCAAGCCCGGATGCCACCAGCCCCAGCCAGGCCAGTACGCCCCAGTGCACGCTGGTGGTAGGCAGCGCCGAGGCATTGCCGAGCAGCGCGAAAGCCGGCAGCGCCACGACCAGAGCGCCGAGGTAGAACCAGGCAAAGACGCTGTGGCGGGGTAGCTCGGCGGGCAGATCCGCGGAAAGGCGCCGATAGCCCACCTGGCCCAGCGCAAAGCAGAGGTTGGCCCCCTGGACCACCAGGAAACCGAGCAGGAAGCCGCTGTCGATACCGTCGTAGCGGATCACCGCCGCTCCCACTACCGCCAGGGCGGCGGTGAGCAGGTAGAACGGCGTGAAGCGGCCGAACAGGGCATCGTCGAGCAGCGTCACGTAGAGCGGCGTGAAGATGGTGAAGAGCAGCACCTCCGGCACCGTGAGCAGCAGGAAGGACTGGTAGAAGAAGATGTACATCACGCCCAGTTGCACGGCGCCCAGGCCCATCAAGGCCAGCCGCTGGCGGCCGGCCAGCAGCCTGGGGCGCAGGAACGGCAGAAACACCAGGGCCGCCAGCATCACACGCACCAGCACCGCGAAATAGCTGTCCACCTGACCGGCCAGATAGACGCCGATCAATGAGAACGAGAAGGCCCAGAGCGCGGTAACGCCGATCAAGTAGCCCACGGTCAACCTCACATTCGATTTGAGTTGACGCGGATTATACTGCCAACCCGCCGCGCATCAATGCGACGCCTGACGTCCCGGTTCGGCTCCCGGCTCCGCTAGCGCTGCACTCGCCGCGGTGACCGTGGCAGCCCGCTCGACGGCGGCGGCCTCGCTGCGCTCGCGCCGGGTCGTGGCGAAGTACTCCTCCAGGCGCGCATCGGCCTCGTCGCCGAACAGAATCACACAGGCCTCACGCAAACCGGGCGAGCGACGCATCGCCTCTTCATGCACCACCAGAGCGATCTTCGAGCGCCGGCGCAGGAAGTCCTCCAGCCGCGTGATCATCTCGCGCCGCTTGGCGTAGTGTAGTTCGCAGCGCAGGTACTCGGTGCCCTCTATCAGCACTTCGGCCTGGCGGGGGTCCTCGCGGATCTCTTCCAGCATCTCCAGCGCGTGGGTGCCATAGCGCCGCCACAGCCGGGTCGACAGCGGCTCGGATGACGCTTGCGCGGTGAGATCGTCGAGTCGCATCAGCCTGGCCTGGTGCAGAAACTCCCGACGTACCTGATCGGGCGGCTCGCCGTACCAGCGGTGCTTCGGGAAAGGCACCTCGATCCCCATGCGGTTCACCGCCTCGACCACCTCCTCGCCGACGTTGAGGCAATCGGTCAGCTTGCCGCCGAAGATGCTCAGATGGGCATCCTGCCGGTTGATGTCGATGGCATGCTTACGCGAAAGCTGCAGGAAGTCGCGCTCGCCGCCGCCCGTAGCCTTGACCGCCAGGGGGCGAACGCCGCAGCGGATGGAGATGATGTCCTGCTGGTCCAGCGGACGCTCGAGCCGCAGCCGCTTGTTGATGTTGTCGAGCACGAAGCGGATGTCCTCCTCCGTCGCTACCACTTCCGGACGCTCGACCCGGGTATCGGTGGTGCCGATACAGGTTCGCGGCCCCATGGGGATGACGAAGAACAGCCGGCCATCGTCGGCGAAGAAGGCCAGCACCCGCTGGCTGTCGGTCAGCCGCGGCACAATCAGGTGAATGCCCTTCGAATAGACGTGACGATGGTTCGTCGACTGACCGGTGAGCGTGTTGTGCTCGTCGACCCAGGGGCCGGCGGCATTGATCAACACCCGCGAGCGCACCTCCAGCTCCCTGCCCGTCATGACGTCGCGCACGCGGGTCAGCCAACCGTCCGATTCGCGCCGGGCACCCAGCGATTCGACGTAGTTGACCGCCACGGCGCCGTAGTTGAGCGCCCCGCGCACGAAGTTGAAGACGAAACGGGCATCATTGTCGTGCAGATAGGCATCGGAGTACTCGAAGCCGCCAACGGCGCTACTGGTGTCGATGATCGCCTCGCTGTCGCCTATCGCCTGGGGCGACAGAAAGCGCGGTATGCGGGTGAAGCCGTTGCCGATCAGCCAGTAGAGCCAGGCACCGGCCCAGAGATAGCGCGGGTGGTAGCGAAAACCCTGGGTGATGGTGGTGAGAAAGCGGATCTCCTGAACCGTGGAGGGATAGCTCTTGATCAGGTGGTTGCGACTCCGGCACAGCTTGCGCACCAGGGCGAAGTCGCGGCTCTCCATGTACTTGATGCCGCCCCATACCAGATTGGAGGAGTGCATGCTGGTGCTGCCGGCGAAGTCGCCGCGCTCGATCAAGGCGACACGAACGCCCTTGCCGGCCAGAGCCGCCGCCGCAGACGCACCGTTGATACCGCCGCCCACGATCAGGACGTCGAAGACCTCGCCGCTCAGCTTGTCGATATTGCTGCTACGCAGTTCCATGTGCGGACCTTTCGAAAGACAAAGGCCCCGCTCGGCGAGCGCCGAACGGGGCCTGGAATGACCCGGACGGGCTACCGGAAACACGAATGGTTGCGAAACCCGGCGCGCCTAGCCGTTGCGCCGGGCTTCAGTCGGCATCAACGTGTACCGGCGGCCATCCACTCTTCCATCATCTGGTCGTAAGGAATGGTGGTTCCCTGCGGCATCTCGTCGTCGAGCTTGGCCTTGGGTGCACCCGGCTGCGACAGCCAGTATTCCGGATCGCGCTCCTCGTTGAGCACCGGCGGATAGGCCTCGAACACGTTGGCCCGGGCCAGGCGCGCCATGATGTTGTCCATGGCGCTGGCCAGGTTGTCGAGACCTTCCTGAGGCGTGATCTCGCCGCTGATGACCGGTGCCAGGTTCTGCCACCACAGCGGTGCCATGCGCGGATAGTCGGGCACGTTGGTACCGGTCGGCGTCCACATGGACTCGTTGGGGCTGCGATAGAACTCGACGAGGCCACCCAGGCGCGGCGCCATTTCGGTCATCTGATCGGAGAAGATGTCAGATTCGCGAATCGGCGTAAGGCCCGCCATCAGCTTCTCCAGCGAAACCGTCTTGGCCACGGTGAACTGGCCGAACAGCCAGGCCGCGGTACGACGATCCTCGGGGGTGGAGTCGAAGAAGGTCCAGGAACCCACGTCCTGATAGCCCACCTTCATGCCCTCTTCCCAATACGGCCCGGTGGGCGACGGTGCCATGCGCCACAGCGGATTGCCCTCGTCGTCGGTGACCGCCACGCTGGGGTCGATCATGTCGGCAGTGAAGGCGGTGTACCAGAAGATCTGCTGGGCGATGTTGCCCTGGGCGGGAACCGGACCGGCCTCGCCGAAGGTCATGCCTTGAGCCTCGGGCGGTGCGTAGTCGCGCAGCCAGTCCACCGCCTTCTGCATGGCGAACACCGAGGCCGGCGCGTTGGTGCCGCCGCCGCGGGTTACGCTGGCACCCACCGGACGGCTCTCCTCGTCGACCCGAATGCCCCAGTCGTCCACCGGGTTGCCGAACGGAATGCCGGGGCTGCCCATGCCGGCCATGGAGAGCCAGGAGTCGTGGAAACGCCAGCCCAGCGACGGATCGCGACGGCCGTAGTCCATGTGACCATAGACCCGCACGCCGTCGATCTCGCCCACGTGATCGGTGAAGAACTCGGCGATGTTCTCATAGGCGGTCCAGTTGGTCGGCACGCCCAGGTCATAGCCGTAAATCTCGCGGAATTGCTCCTGCAGGTCCTCGCGCTGGAACCAGTCGTAGCGGAACCAGTAGAGGTTGGCGAACTGCTGCGCCGGCAGCTGATAGATGCTGCCGTCGGGGCCGGTGGTGTACTGGATGCCGATGAAGTCATCCAGATCCAGCGTCGGCAAGGTGAAGTCGGCCCACTCGTTCTCCATCGCCTCGGAGAGGTTGATGGTGGTGCCGTAGCGGATGTGGGTACCGATGGCATCCGAGTCGTTGATGAAACCGTCGTAGATGTTGCGTCCGGTCTGCATCTGGGTCTGCATGTTGTCGACCAGATCGCCCTCGCCGATGATGTTGTGCGTGACGCGAATGCCGGTGAGCTCCTCGAAAGCCGGTGCCAACACGTCGCGCTCCCACACGTGGGTGGTCAAACCCTCGGCCACGGTGTTGATCTGCATGCCGCGAAACGGCTCGGCGGCCTGGGCAAACCACAGCAGCTCCTCGATCTGCTCCTCCCTCGAGAGCGTGGAGTTCTGGAAGTGCGTATCGACCAATCGCTCGGCGATAGCACGAGCATCGTCTGACTGGGCGTGCAGGGCGGCCGAAGCAAGCAGCAGGCTGCCCGCGATGGCCGTCAGTTGGATCCTTTTATTCTTCATGTTGACCTCGTTCTGCGTGTTGTGAGTCATCCGTGACACCTTTATCGTCCGTACGGCCTTGGTTCAGCCCCAGCGCATCAGCACCAGCAACCAGAGGACGGAAGCCCCCAGGGCAAACCAAATCGAGATATCGGTGAAGCCGACCACTGCCAGGTGGATATAGGCAGCGGAGAGCAGCCCGATGAAGAGCCGGTCGCCGCGGGTGGTGGCGATCGGCAGAAAGCCACGCCGTTCCACGCTGGGCGATACCAGTTCCCAGGTCGTCATGCCGAGCAGGATCGCGGCGATGACGGAGAAGAAGACTGCCGTGGGCAATGTCCAGACCATCCATTCCATCGTCGTTCCCTCCCCTTCAGGTCCGGCCCAGGGCAAAGCCCTTGGCGATGTGATTGCGCACGAAGTAGACCACCACGATGCCCGGGATGATGGTCAGCACACCGGCCGCGGCCAGGGTGCCCCAGTCGATGCCCGAGGCCGTCGAGGTACGCGTCATGATCGAGGCAATGGGCTGGGCGTTGGTGGCGGTCAGGGTGCGGGAGAGCAGCAGCTCGACCCACGAGAACATGAACAGGAAGAACAGCGTCACGCCGATTCCCGAACGGATCATGGGCAGGAAGATGGTCACGAAGAAGCGCGGGAAGCTGTAACCGTCGATATAGGCGGTTTCATCGACCTCCTTGGGCACGCTGCTCATGAAACCTTCGAGGATCCAGATCGCCAGCGGGATGTTGAACAGGCAGTGCGCCAGCGCCACGGCGATATGGGTATCGAACAGGCCGACCGAATAGTAGAGCTGGAAGTACGGCAGCAGGAACACCGCCGGCGGCGCCATCAGGTTGGTCAGCAGCCAGAAGAACAGGTGCTTGTCGCCGATGAAGCGGAAGCGGCTGAAGGCATAGGCCGCCGGCAGCGCCACCGAGATGCTGATCAGCATGTTCATCAGCACGTAGGCCAGCGAGTTCACGTAGCCCATGTACCAGTTGGCATCGGTGAAGATGCGTGCATAGTTGGCTACGGTGAAGTTCTGGGGCCAGAACGAGAAGCTGCCGAGAATTTCGCTGTTGGTCTGGAACGACAGGTTGAGCAGCCAGTAGATCGGCAGTATCACGAACACGAGATAGAGGCCGAGCAGTGTGCGGCGGCGCCAGCGGGTGGTGACGTTACGTGCCCGCTTGCGGCGTAGTGCAGCGGCTTCGGCGGCCTGCTGGCGCACGCTTTCGGGGGTGGTCGGTACGGAGCTGGTCATATCAGGCTCCTCCCTGAGTGGTGTTGTCTTTCTGGCTGTTCATGATCGCGGTGTAGAAGACCCAGCAGACCAGCAGAATGATGAGGAAGTAGATCAGCGAGAACGCCGCCGAGGGGCCCAGGTCCTGCTGGCCGATGGCCATGGTGGTCAACGACTGGCTGAGGAAGGTGGTCGAACTGCCCGGCCCGCCGCCGGTGAGCACGAACGGCTCGGCGTAGATCATGAAGGAGTGCATGAAGCGCAGCAGCACGCCGATTACCAGCACGTTGGTGAGCTTGGGCAGTTGGATATAGCGGAACACCGCCCACTTGGAAGCCCGGTCGATGCGCGCCGCCTGATAGTAGGCATCGGGAATCGAGCGCAGGCCGCTGTAGCACAGCAGAGCGATCAGCGGGGTCCAGTGCCACACGTCCATCAGGATGATGGTGGCCCAGGCATCGGCGGGATTGCGGGTGATGTTGTAGGCGTAGCCCAGCTCGCGAATGCCCACCCCCATCAGGCCGATGTCGCCGCGGGTGAAGAGCTGCCAGATGCTGCCCACCACGTTCCACGGAATCAGCAGCGGCAGCGTGATCAGGATCAGCACCGCCGAGGCCTGCCAGCCGCGCTTTGGCATCAGCAGGGCGATGCCGATGCCCAGCGGCACCTCGATGGCCAGGATGGTGAAGGAGAAAGCGAACTGACGCAGCAGCGCCGCCTGCAAGGCAGGGTCGTTGAGCATCACCTCGAACCACTCGGTGCCGGTGAAGAAGCGCGTGTTGGCGTCGAACACGTCCTGCACCGAGTAGTTGACCACCGTCATCAACGGGATGATGGCGGAGAACGCCACCAGCAGTAGCATGGGCAGGATCAGGAACCACGCCCGGTTGTTGTAGACCTTGTTCATTGCCCCACCTCCACGCGGAACTCGTCGATGTACAGGTTCAGCCACGCTTCGGGGAAGCGAACGTAGGCATACCGCGCAGGCAGCGGCCGGTCCTCCCCCAGGCGCGCCCGGAACGGTATGCCGGCGAAGGTGAACGACACGATGCGGTAGGTGCCGAGGTCCTGCACGTTGTCGATCTCGACGGGATAGCTGGCCTCGCCCGGCTCCGTCAGCACCTCCACGAACTCCGGGCGAATGCCGAGCTTGACGTTGCGCGAGCGGGAGCGATGAATGGCATCGCGCAGGGCGGGCGGCAGCGTCAGATCGACGGCGCCGGTGCGTACGCCCGTTTCGGTGCGCGCCACCTCCATCAGGTTCATGCCGGGGCTGCCGATGAAGTAGCCGACGAAGGTGTGTGCCGGGGTCTCGAACAGCTCACGCGGGGTGCCGAACTGCACCACCTGGCCCTCGTACATCACCGCGATCTTGTCGGCGAAGGTCGAGGCCTCGAGCTGGTCGTGGGTCACGTAGATCATGGTGATGTTGAAGCGCTCGTGGATCTCCTTGAGCTTGCGCCGGAGCTTCCACTTGAGCTGGGGGTCGATCACCGTGAGCGGCTCGTCGAAGAGGATCGCCGAGACGTCGTCGCGTACCAGGCCGCGCCCCATGGAGACCTTCTGCTTCTCGTCGGCGGTGAGGTTGCGCGCCTTGCGCTTGAGCAGCGAGGTGAGATCGAGCACGTCGGCCACTTCCGCCACGCGCTCGCGAATCTTGGCCGCCGGCGTGCCCACGTTGCGCAGCGGGAAGGCCAGATTTTCGTACACGGTCATGGTGTCGTAGACCACCGGGAACTGAAACACCTGGGCGATGTTGCGCTCTTCGGGCGGCAGCTCGTTCATGACCCGGTCGTCGAACAGCACCTGCCCATCCGAAGGCGTCAGCAGGCCCGAGATGATGTTGAGCAGGGTCGACTTGCCGCAGCCGGAGGGCCCCAGCAGTGCATAGGCGCCACCCTGGTGCCACACATGCTCCATTTCGCGAATGGCGTAATCCTCGGGACCCGAGGGGTTGGGCGAATAGCTGTGCGCCAGCGACTTGAGAGTTATCTGGGCCATCAGTGCGCTCCTGGCCGAGACGGAATGTGCACGACGTCGCCATTCCGGTCGAAGGCATAGATCTTGTGGGTCGGGAAGTAGACCTTGAGCGGCTGGTCCACGGCGAACTCGTGCACCCCTGCCAGATGCAGCACCAGATGGAACAGCTCGTTGCGCACGTGCAGGAAGGTTTCCGAGCCGCTGATCTCGGCGATGTCGACCTTCACCTCGAGTTCGAGATCGTCCTTGGTCCGGCGCTCGAGCCCGATGTGGGAGGCCCGCACGCCGAACTGGTACTGCCCCGGCGAAAGGCCCGCCAGATCGCGATTGAGAGGGAAGTGCACGTTGCGGTCGAAGGTCACCTCCGTGCCCGAGACGATGGCCGGCACCACGTTGATCGGCGGCTCGGAGAACATCTCGGCGGTGAGCACGTCGCGCGGGCGGTGGTAGACGTCTTCGGTGGGGCCGTACTGCAGCAGGCGCCCCTCGTGCAGTACCGCCGTGTGCCCGCCCAGGGCCAGCGCCTCGTTGGGCTCGGTGGTGGCATAGACGGCAATGCAGTTGCGCGCCTTGAACAGCTCGCGCAGCTCCTCGCGAAACTCCTCGCGCAGCTTGTAATCGAGGTTGACCAGAGGCTCGTCGAACAGGATCAGATCGGCATCCTTGACCAGCGCCCGGCCCATGGCGGTGCGCTGTTGCTGGCCGCCGGAGAGCTCCGCCGGATAGCGCTCCAGCAGATGCTCGATGTGCAGCATGCTGGCCGTCTCGTGAACCCGGCGGCGTATCTCCTCCCGCGGCACCCGCGCCAGCTTGAGCGGCGAGGCGATGTTGTCGTAAACGGTCATGGCCGGGTAGTTGATGAACTGCTGATAGACCATCGAGACGTTGCGCTTGCGCACCGAGGTACGCGTGACGTCCTCGCCGTGCATCAGCACCCTGCCGCGGGTGGGCGGCTCGAGGCCTGCCATGATGCGCATCAGCGTCGTCTTACCGGCCAGGGTTCGCCCCAGCAGCACGTTGAAGGAGCCGGGCGCCAACTCGAGGTTGACGCCCTCGATATGCACGGCTCCATTGACCACGTGATCGATGTTTTCAAGTATCAAGGACATGCTGAACTCTTTGTCGTCGTTATTGAGTCATGGGTGAGCCCCAGGCGGGCTCTAGCCGGCGAGCGACAATGCGTGCTCCGTCGCACATCCGGCAGAAAGTTCGCGCTCGCTCTTCACCCGCTCCACGGCAACCTGCCAGCCGGCATAGAGCGACTCGCGGATATCCGCCGGCATGCGTGGGAAGAAGGTGCGCTCGCACTGCCAGTTGGCCGCCAGCTCGTCCAGCGAGCGGAACCAGCCGACACCCAGCGCCGCCAGATAGGCCGCTCCCAGGGCCGTGGTTTCGCGCACCGCCGGGCGGTCGACCTCCTGCCCCAGCACGTCGGCCAGGCACTGCATCAGCCAGCCATTGGCGACCATGCCACCGTCGACCCTCAGCCTGCCCTGGCCGAGGCCGACGTCCTGCTCCATGCAGCGGTGAAGATCGCGTGTCTGGAAGCACACCGAGCGCAGCCCGGCGGCCACCAGCTCGGCAATACCGGTATCGCGGGTGAGACCGAAGATCGCCCCGCGGGCACGCGGGTCCCAGTGCGGCGCCCCCAACCCGGTGAAGGCCGGTACCAGATAGACGCCGCTGCCCGCACGGGTCTGCTCGGCCAAGCGCTCGGTCTCGGCGGCGTCATCGAACAGCTTGAGCCCGTCGCGCAGCCACTGCACCGTGGCCCCGGCCACGAAGATGCTGCCCTCCAGGGCGTAGGTGGGAACGCCGTCGATCCGATACGCCAGAGTGGTCAGCAGGCGGTTGTTCGAGACCACCGCCTGCTCGCCGGCGTTGAGCATGATGAAGCAGCCGGTACCGTAGGTGCTCTTGACCATGCCGGGTTCGAAGCACGCCTGGCCGACCAGCGCGGCGTGCTGGTCGCCGGCCACGCCGGTGATGGGAATGGGGTGACCGAACAGGCCGGGCTCGGTGCTGCCGTAATCGCTGCTGGAATCGCGCACCTCGGGCAGCACTGCAGCAGGAATGTCGAACAGCGTCAGCAGCTCCGCATCCCACTGCTGGGTGTGAATGTCGAACAGCAGCGTGCGTGAGGCGTTGGTGGCATCGGTCGCGTGGTGTCGACCGCCGGTCAAGCGCCACACGAGATAGCTGTCGACGGTGCCGAAGGCCAGCTCGCCGCGCTCGGCGCGCTGGCGCGCCCCCGGTACGTTGTCGAGAATCCAGGCCAGCTTGGTAGCGGAAAAATAGGGGTCGATCAGCAGCCCGGTGCGCTCGCGTACCCGTTCGGCATGGCCGGCGGCATTGAGCGCATCGCAGTGCGCCACCGTACGCCGATCCTGCCACACGATCACGGGATGGATCGGCGCGCCCGTGGCGCGATCCCAGACCACGGTGGACTCACGCTGGTTAGTAATACCGATTGCTGCGATGTCTCGAGGCGCAACACCGGTACGCTGCAGAACCTCTCGGCAGACCCCGATCACCGTCTGCCAGATCGTTTCGGCGTCGTGCTCCACCCAGCCATCGTCGGGAAAAGATTGAACGAGCTCCTGCTGAGCGATGGCCAGCGGGCTCAGGGAGCGGTCGAAGAGAACGGCGCGCGAGCTGGTCGTGCCTTGATCGATGGAGAGTAGGTAGGACATTAGCCTCGCCCGATTATTCTTGTGGGTCGAAGTTGAGGCCCTGGCTGATCGAAACGAAAACTAACCACTCGGTCAAATGTTCGATTTCAATCAAAAATAGCCCCAAATGTTCGTTTACGATAGCGAGACTAGCTTAACGATCATTAGAGGGCAACAGACATGTTCGCCAAGACACCTAGACCTTAGTCTATGGAATTGCTCTTGCGATTCCCTTTGCGAAAGCGCTGCGAATAGCGGCTCATGGCGTGCGAGCCCGAGCATATTGCTTTCGTTTTCAATCTCACTATTCACAAACGAAAATGAATGTCTGGTGCACAGGTGGCCTACCAGGAGCCCGGAAGGACATCACCCAAGCCGGCGCTTCAGCCACACCCAGGCGTAGATGCAGCCCGGCACCCATCCCAGCAGGGTCAATGCCAGGCTGTAGACGACTCGCTTGGCGCCCCCCTGGGAGAGGCCCACCGCCAAGGGTGGCAACAGGATGGCAAGCACCTTGAAGGCGAAGCGCAGCGCTGAAGGCATCGGCTCGGCCGGCGATGATGACGCTACCGGCGAGGGCGGAAGCGACAATGACGATGCGCCTCGTTCAGCCTCCGGGCCCGGCCTGGTAGCGCTTGCCGGAACGGTGTCGTTGGCGGGGGTATAGTGCTGCACCGCCTCATCCGCCTCCCGCGCCCTCCGTTCGATCTCCAGAGCCCGACGATGCGCCTCGTGATCGATCTTCTGATCGATGCCTTCCGCCCCCTCTGCCAGCTCGTCGTGGTAGCGCTCCCAATCTTCCCAATCGTGAGGAGTGCCCGCTCGAGGCTGGTGCCCACCGGCCTGGCGGGCACGCTCCCATGCCTTCTCTTCCAGCGTATTGGGACGCTCCTCGTCGCGACTGCCATCGAGGCCCTTTCGTGCCATGTACTCACGCGCGTCCATCTGCTCCTCCATCGCCCACTATGGTGGGGTGCGCCAGGGTGTGGTGCGCCAGCCCACCTCTCAAATTAGGCTGTGCTTGAAAAAGTGCCTAGCCTGCACTCCCCTTCTAAAACATTGGATTCGCCTCTACCCACCCATGTTCCGGTGCCTGGGATCACCGCCCCAGCAGGCCAGCCACAGCGTTGGCAAGGTGTTGAAGACGCTGTTTAAGCCCGAAGCGATTCAGCTATGCTGAAAGTGTCCGTAAAAGGAAGCGCTGAACAAAATCGTCGAGCGAGTTGAAGCGGCCAGGTTCGTTCCCGACCAGCGATGCGCTCGCGCAGGCGTTTGTGCAGTGTTTCCAAAGCGCTCGAACAAGGAGATGCGCCATGCAAACCAGGGCCCCTACCATCGTTCGCGAGATCATGTCCCGGGATTGCTACCGGGTCACGGCCAACACCTCGATCACGACGCTGGCCAAAGGCCTGGCCCTGCACCGCCTGCCAGGCGTGCCGGTCGTCGATGACAATGACAACCTGATCGGCTTCATTTCCGAGCAGGACGTGCTGGGCAAGCTGCTGCAGAGCGCCTATCTCAACGATGAAGCGCCACTGGTCAAGGAGCTGATGCGCAACGAAGTACTGTCGGTCTCGCCCACCAAGAGCATCACCGACCTGGCGCAGGAGATGCTGGGCCAGAAGCCCAAGGTCTACCCGGTAACCGAGCAGGGTCGCCTGTGCGGCATCGTGACTCGCCGCGACGTGCTGACCGCCATCCTGCGCATGCGCCATAATTGAACCCGCCGGGCCCTTGCCGAGCCAACGGCAGCCGGGCCTGACACGCTTCCTGAGCGAAAGCAGCAGGCCCCACGAACCGGGCCTGCTTTGCCGTGTGCCCACCTGCCAGCCTATCGGCAGTACAAAAAAAACCGCCCATGGGGTCATGGGCGGCAAGATCGAAACTGCGAGCCAGAGCAACAGTGTTAGCGACTGCCATCGCGCTGTTGCCTGTATCAGATATGACAGCAGCAAGCAAAAAAGTTCGCCACTGTTCGATAATTTTTTTGTCCGTTTGTCACCACGATCTCTGGCGCGCGCCGCCCAAGACGCGCACAACCGCACCGTGCCGCCTATCACGACACGAAAAAGCTCAGTAAAAACAGTGGCATGAAAAAAAGCAGCAACTAGTCGACAGGATGGCTTGCAATGCTCAAGCCCTTGGTTTTACTATCGAAACCCCTCTGCGGGTGTAGCTCAATGGTAGAGCAGAAGCTTCCCAAGCTTAAGACGAGGGTTCGATTCCCTTCACCCGCTCCAGTAGCCACCTAAGCCATTGATTCGGATGGTTTTCCCCACTAATCATGGGGTTAGGTGCTACAGGAATGGCTACAGAAGTGGCTACACTTCCCCCCTTTCCCCGCTGTATGCTCCCGCACGATTTGCTTATGTACCGGAGCCCCTAGACCATGGCCAGAGGCAAGCCAGCCGACTCCCGACACCTTCGCATGAGAGGCAACGTCTGGTTCGTCCAGAAGCGGCTTTCCCCTATCCTCACCCAGCACCTCGGCAAGAAGATGCTCCAGCAGAGCACCCAGACAGGCGACCTCGATGCTGCATGCCGGATCAGAGATCAGGTACTGGTTGAGCTGTCGGAGCTGGAAGCCCTGCTCTTAGGCCAAGCCTCACCCGCGCAGCGACGACGGCAGTTCATAGAAGCACGTGAACGGTTCAAGGAGTATGAGGAAAGCATCATCAGCGACGAGCCTTTAACGCTGCTGGATGTCATTGAGCCTGAGAGGCTATCAGAGATTGAACAGGATGCATTGCGGTCCATGTACTCAGGCCAGACCCCTGATGAGTACCGACTCAGCCTCAAGGCTGCCCTTGAGGACTGGCTTTACTCACCTCTCGTTGAGCGGAAGCCTTCTACGCGCTCGAAGAATAGCCACGCTGTAGAACTATTCCTCAGCTGCCTTGGGGGCGATGACGTGGTTTTGGCTGCCATTACGCGCAAGCAGGTTCGAGGCTTCATCACTGAACAGCTCCACCTCGGCAAAACCAAGCAGACCGTGGCCAATTACCTTTCAGGCCTGTCTGCTCTCTGGCGTCATGCCGAGTACACCATGGAAGAGCCACTGCCAGCCGGCAACCCCTTCAAGGGACACAGCCTCAATCCCAAGGCCACAGTGAAGAGCTACGACCAGTTCACCCGTGATGACGTCGAGGCGATCTTCAAGGCAACGGAAGAGGCTGAGGGCATCTTCTACCTACTCCCCCGTCTTGGCTTCTATACAGGCGCAAGGCTCGAAGAGCTGTGCTCACTCAAGACGACCGACATCATCCAGCAGCAAGGCGTCTGGTGCTTGTCCGTGCGCGAGGGTATGGGCAAGAACAGCAACGCCACGCGAGACGTCCCGCTGCACTCCGCCATCAAGCCATTGGTACTGGAGCAACTCAAGCAAGCCCAGGCGGTAGGGTCGGTCTATCTCTTCCCCGAAGCTGGCGCTACGAACCGTAGTGATGGGAAGAAAGGGCCGAAGTTCTCTCAATGGTTCTCTCGGCTAACGGAGAAGACAATACCCAAGCAAGGCAGGAAGGTCAGCTTTCACTCCTTCAGGACCACAGCCATCACCATCATGCTTGGGGCTGGCTTCCAAGAGCAGCTCGTGGTCTGGGTTACTGGTCACGAGCGAGGGCTCACCACCGCTAGCAAGGTCTATCACCGTGGGCCAGATTTCAAAATGAGGCTGAAGGCTGTGGAGGCAATCAAAGTGGAAGCCTTACTGGAAGCAGACCAATCCAATTACAGCTCCAGATAATGTTCCTTCACTGTCGACCGAGGCCCCCTCAAGGCCCTGGTTGCCAGCGAGGTATCTCCTGCCCTGATTAACCCTTCCTTATGGAGAAAGAGCACCAACCGGTGACCCTTCTCTGCAGAGTCTTTGCGCTTCAGGACAGCCCGCCCTCTCCCCCGCGAGGTCACGGCAGCGGTTGGAACCTGACGATGCTGGCTGGGAGGTAATGGCACCCAGTTGAGGCAGGCGACCCACCGACACATGGAGCAGTGTCGTTGATGGGGTGATTCTGCTAAATGGCGAAGCCTCTAAAGAGGCTCTTAAGATACTTCTCCGATTTTATCCATGCCTTTTTCTCCTTACCTTTTTCTCCTTTCCCTTTCCTTCTTACCATTTTTCTACTTAAGCCTTAGCTTGAAGACAAACTGACAGTCAAGCTATAGGTCAGTCTATAGCTGTCAGACCTGATTAAGGAACAAGACCGGGAAAGGGATGTGTGTCAGTAAGTGAAGCCCACCATCTACAAACCGCAACTGACCACAGCAGGACTGGCTTAAAGAGCCCCAGCAAGAGGGCTTCACCTCACCCCGTACCGCCCCTGTAGTCAGGAACCAAACACATGACTCGTACTGTCCGTATCTATACCGATGGCGCTTGTAGCAACAACGGTCGACCCAACCCCTCTGGAGGGTGGGCTGCGATCCTGGTCAACGAAGATGGGCAGCGTCTGGTACTCGCCCGTAAGCTGACCGGTGACACGATCACCAACAACCGAGCCGAGTTAACCGCCGTTATCGAAGGCCTATCAGCCCTAAAGCGCCCCGCCCGTGTGGAGCTGACCACCGATAGTGAATATGTGGCCAAGGGGGCCACGGAGTGGCTTGATGGCTGGAAGCTTCGGGGCTGGCTCTCTGCGAACAAGGAGCCGGTCAAGAACGCCGACCTATGGCAGCGCCTTGATGCCCTACTCCAGATTCACGCCGTCACTTTCCATTGGGTCCGTGGTCACAGCGGCCACCCAGAGAACGAACTTGCTGACACGCTCGCCCGCCAAGCCTGTGATGGGAAAGCGGTCAGGGAGTACGGGTAACTTTTGGGGGCGACTTGCCTCGCCCTCTTTCTTGTCCGTCTCACCTCATCCACCCAGCGGCCTTTCCAAGGCGCTGTGCCGTAGTACCCACCCCAAGCATCCCTAGGCTGGTTCGCCAGCAGACCCGCCCAGGTCTGGTGCTTGGGGTTTTTTTGCTTGTCAGGGCAGGATGAGTCCGGGCGAAAAATTCATGATAAATTTTCGAGCCCCCACCCTTAGCGGCGGCGCTGGCTGGACTCCCCCATGCCCCGGTCCTCACCTGCTGGGGGTTTTTGAAGAGACACCTATCACCACAGCCCTGAGCCTCTACAAGGGCGCGTAGAGCCCCACTCCCGACTTACCCCTAGCAACCCCTATAGGCTCGCCAGCAGGGGCTCCTAGACGCTTCTAGGCGGCTCTGAATCAGCTTAGCGGACCGACTCCGCAGCCTGTTTGTCGCCCTCTGCCAGCTCATGCTTTCCAGCCCTGGCGATGTGAAGCCCAGTCCGGTTCCACGCTAGTGAGCCAATCCCCGGCACTGACAAGAAAACATCCCCTAGGTATAGCTCCACTACCACACCACCCACAGCAACGCCTACGCCCCAGCGAGCAAACGTGACTTTCATTCCCTTAGCCTCTCTAGCAGTACCGGCGACCGTACCGGCAAGGTGATGATAGGACGCCGCAAGCAAAGATTAAATACCTTTAATATCAACGTCTTATATTGATATCTGCATAAGATTGAGTAGCGGATTCCAAACCTCGGAACAGAGTCCGGCGAGAACCTGACCTCTGACGTCTTAAGATTAGCACTAGCTCATAAGGTGTACCCTGTGAGCCAGGGGAGGAGGGTAGCCGCCAGCATGGCTCAAAGCTGTTGACTTCCACTGAGCCACCCTCTAGATTGTGAGCCATGCATTGCGAGCCACCATCAGGGAGTGAGCCAGCCATGACCACCACCATCGCCTATGTTCGAGTCAGCACCGACGACCAGACCACCAGCGCCCAGCGTCACGCTATCGAGAGCCGCTTCAAGGTAGACCGCTGGTTCTCCGACGAGGCGACCTCTGGGGCCATCAAGGCCAAGGACAGGACCGGGTTCGGTCAGCTCCTGAGCTACGTCAGGGAGGGCGATACCGTGGTGGTCTACGCCATCGACCGGATGGGGCGGAATACCATCGACGTGCTGGAGACGGTCGAGGCTCTCCAAGGGAAAGGCGTGGCCGTGGTCTCGATCCGTGAGGGCTTCGACCTCTCCACTCCCATGGGCAAGGCCATGCTGACCATGCTCGCCGCCATGGCTGAGTTGGAGCGTTCCAACATCAAGGAGCGGCAACTGGCAGGGCTGGAGCGAGCCAGAGCAGAAGGGAAGAACCTGGGTCGGGAGAAGGTTATCGATGACGAAGCCGTGACCCAGTGGCGCCAGGAAAACAGCGCCAGCATCAAGGCCACAGCCGATCACTTCGGCATCTCAACGGCCTCTGTGAAGCGAGCCTGCAGGACCCGAAGCCCAACCTAACCCATTGATATAAATATATTTATTATTACCACCTTGACCTTGCGTGACGAAGGTACACACAGGTGCAACCCAGCAACAACAATGGTAGAATGCGCGGCCACGAGGCAATGACTAGACTTAGATAAGCAGGGACTGTATACATGCATCAAGCTCAAGAGCTATATTTGAAGGTACTGGAGGTTGCGAACCACTTCCTAAGGAACGCACGGCAGTTTGAGGTGTCAGTACTGCAGGGACACAACCCAAGCTACCAAGAGCTTGCTAAGATCATGCGACAGGTCTCAGCTATAGTTCACAACCTCGTGGACGATATTGATCCTATGATGGCCCATCAAGCTATTGAGTACACGACCATCATGGAGAAAATGGCACTAGCCATTACCGAGGGCGACCAAGAAGCGCTCGACAGCCTGGCTGACCAACTAGACGGAAAGCCTTTTGTTTATCCTACTATGCAGCATGACTACACCTAACCCTTTGAAGGAGTTGACATATGCAACGCGCCGACTATGAAAAAGCGATCCGGCTCCTTGACCAAGCCTCTCGCATCCTGCAGGAAGCCTACGAGGCTCATTGCCGCGACACTCAGCGTAAAGCCGCATGAGCAGAGGCCTACCGGTAGGTAGGTGTAGGTCAGGAACCAACCACAAGACCCCTGAAGGCTCCCTTCGGGGGTCATTGCTTCTGGTAGACCACGAGTCGATGTACTAATCTCTATCTGGCTATACAAATGGCTACAGTAGCGGCTTCACATGGCTACGCCACATGCGTAACCGATTGAATTACAAAGCATACAGCGGGCGCTGGGAGATTCCCTTCACCCGCTCCAGCGTCTCCCCAATCCATTGATTTCTCCAGCCTCCCTTCCTCAGCAAGGGTTGATGGCTACATGTGTGGCTATACCAATGGCTACGGTAACGGCAAGCTGGCGGCGCGGAACCCTGGACCGTGAATGCGAAAGCCCAGAACGCGAAAGCCCGGCCATGAGGCCGGGCTGGGTCTTCGCTTCCTTTCCACTTCCTCAAGCCTCCTGCTTGAGCCTCCTTGGTTCCTGAGTCTCCCTTGACGTGTCCTTCCCTGCAGGGCCTCCGTGCCCGATGCGCCTACTATGCCAGCCAAGACGTGCGCCATGTATTAGCTTTGACTTCAATTGTTGTAAGAGATTGCCGACTCGAGCTGTCAGCTTTGGCCCCTCACGATCAGGTACTGAGTCGTGAACCCGCTGTAGCTAGGTGAAAAAACGCCAATAAAAGAGCCCCGGCGGTGGCCAGGGCAGGCTCGATGAGACGCGATATTTTGGCGAACCCGTAAGAACGCGAAACCATAGCGTCTCTCGCATGGGAGACGGATACCGGGAACAGCTGACGAAGGAAGCCGTGTCGCCTGGCTGGTGTGCCAACAAAAAAAAGCCCGACCGCACGGGCCGGGCTTCTATCGATGCGTCCCTATCCAACCAAACCTTGGGCATCCTGCCCAAGCCTCCTTGGGGTAAGAGCATTCCGTCGCTCGGCCTTCCCTGTAGGGCTTTCCCTAGCCCGTTACCCACAGGGTAGTAGCTTCGCGCCAGCAGTGGTTTAACTCAGGATATCGAAAGGCGTAAGAAATTTGCTTCGTGTTTGTAGGCTATCTCCTACAAAGGAGTCTGATTACGCCGCCCTTCGCTCACCTTCGCCAGGCCGACACGCTCCCCAAGCTAACTTCCATTAGCACTTACCTGTTGCCTGACAGTGCCAGTGTCGCAAATACTGTACAAAAACACAGAAAACACCAAGGGACTCACATGACACTGGCAAACCTCATCCCAGCTCACCCCGAGCCACCACCGCTTGCGCTGCCTCACCCGCTGGCCCTGGGCCGCGCCGGCCTCAGCGGCTTTCCCAGCCCGGCGCAGGACTACGAAGGCCGTACGCTCGACCTCAACGAGCGCCTGGTCAAACGCCCCTCGTCGACGTTCTTCATGAGCGTGACCGGCGACAGCATGGAGCGCCTGGGGATCCACGAAGGCGATCTGCTGCTGGTCGATCGCTCACTCGAGCCCCGCCCCGGCCATATCCTGGTAGCTTTGGTCGAGGGTGAGATCACCGTCAAGCGATACGAGCTGCGCGGCAAGGTGCCGTGCCTCTGCTCGGGCAATCCACGCTATGCGCCGATCCCGCTCGTCGACATCGAGTGTCAGGTGTGGGGCGTGGTGCGTGCGGTCATCCACGAGTACCCGGTATGAGCATGATCGGTCTGGTCGATTGCAACAGCTTCTATGTCAGCTGCGAGCGCGTCTTCCAGCCCCGGCTGTGCGGTTTACCTGTTGGGGTAATGTCGAATAACGACGGCTGCGTCATCTCGCTCTCCGACGAGCTGAAGGCCCTCGGCATCAAGTTGGGAATGCCATCCTTCAAGCTTCAGCCTCTGGTACGCAGCGGGCAGATCCACCTGCTCTCCTCCAACTACGAGCTCTATGGCGACATGAGCCAGCGGGTGCAGGCAGTGCTTGAGGAGTTCAGTCCAGCCGTAGAGCCCTACTCCATCGATGAGATGTTCGTTCGCTTCGACGGCTTCGCCCACGAGCCACTGCTCGAACACGCCCGGCAGCTGCGCCGGAAGGTGCGCCAGTTCACCGGCATTCCGGTATGCGTAGGCGTGGCCCCCACGCGCACCCTGGCCAAGCTGGCGAACCGTGCCGCCAAGAAGATTCCGGCCTGCCAGGGCGTCTGCATACTTCACGCCGGCAGCGCGGAAACCCGCGACCTGCTGCAGAACACCCCCCTGGGCGATGTATGGGGCGTGGGCCGGCGGCTCGTCGAGCGTCTGGCCCTGATGGGCATCAAGAGCGCCTGGGACCTCGCCCAAGCCAACCCGAAGGAGATCCGGCGCCACTTCTCGGTCACCCTCGAACGCACCGCCCAGGAGCTGCGCGGTGTGTCCTGTATCGAAATGAGCGACCTCGATGAAGCCCGCCAGCACATCATGACCAGCCGCTCGTTCGGCAGGCTCACCGACAGCCTGGACGAGATTCGCGAGGCGATTCGACAGTACGGCCAACGTAGCGCCGAGAGACTGCGCCGCCAGAACGGTCTCGCCAAGGCGGTGCTGGTGTTCCTCAAGACCAACCCGCACCGGCAGGACCTGCTGCCACACTCACCGAGCCTGGTACTCGAACTGCCCCGCCCCACCGCCGACAGCCGCGAGATCCTGCATGCCGCCGGCCACGCCCTGGAGCGGATCTACCGCAAGGGCCACCTGTACCAGAAAGGCGGCGTGATGCTGCTCGACCTGATCGACGCCGACCGCCAGCAGCTCTCTTTACTGGATACGCCCCAGAGCGATGCCGAGCGGCAGCGCAGCCAGAAGCTGATGGACGTGCTGGATACCCTGAACCGCAGGATGGGGCGCGATACGGTGAAGCTAGGCATGCCCACCCCCGGGGCGGCGTGGCATTTGCGCTGCGCCCATCGCTCGGATAGGAGCACGACACGCTGGGATGAGCTGCCCAAGGCCAGGGCGCTATAACGCGAAACCCGGCCGTGAGGCCGGGCTGAATCTTCGCTTCCTTTCCACCTTCTCAAGCATCCTGCTCGAGCATCCTTGGTACCGAACAATCCTTTGCTCTGTCTTCCCTGAGGGGCTCTCCGTTGCCCCGTTATCCATAAGGTAGCCGCTCCAAGCGGAACGTGGTTTAACGCACGATATGAAGCGACGTAAGACATTGCCGCTTCGCTTTGTAGGAAATATCTTACAAACACTTCGAAATGGCGGCCCGCTGGGCCCTCATCCCGTCTCTGCACTACCCTTCACAGTGAACGGCGCGACATGGAGGACGACATGGACAAGGCCGTCATCGACGTGATCCGCGAGAAGGAGCAACTGCCCGACAGCATGAGCGACAGCGAAATCGCCCGGGAGTACAAGGGGACCTATACCGCCGCACGCGCTGCGGTGAGCCTGGAGCACAAACCGCTCGACCAGGTGCTCGCGGATGCCATGGCCAAGGTGCTCCCGTTCATGAGGAAGAAGAAGTAGCCCGTGGCGTACGCCCCCTGCCCGATCTCGACGACATGTGGAATCCGACTTGATTATAGGAAAAAACCTATATAGCCTTCTCCCTATAGGCGAAGGATGATTCCCATGTGGCAAATAGAGCAGACCAGGACGTTTGAGGAGTGGTACTTTTCGTTGGACGAGACCGACCGAGAGAACGTGCTGGCAGCGCTCTTGATGCTGAAGGAAAGGGGACCGATGTTGCCACGGCCCCACGCGGACACCGTGAACGGCTCACAGTATCGCAACATGAAAGAGCTGAGGATCCAGAGCCAGGGGCGACCGCTAAGGGCCTTCTTCGCCTTCGACCCTCGGCGAGCAGGTATCGTGCTGTGCGCTGGTGACAAGACCGGCAACAAACGTTTCTATGATGACATGATCCCAGTGGCAGACCGGGAATACGCGGCTCACCTGGAATCACTGAAGTGAGGTGTAAACCATGGCCCGCACACTAGACCAACTCATTGCCAACGAAAGCCCCGAGGTCGTCAACCGCGCCAAGGAAAAGGCCGATGCGATGCTGCTGGAGCTACGCCTTGCGGAAATTCGCCACTTGGTTGAAATGACTCAGGCCGAAATGGCTGAGGCTCTCGGAGTCAAGCAGCCGACCATCGCCGGCATGGAGAAAAGCGGCCAGGATCTTCGCTTGAGTTCTCTCAAGCGCTATGTTGAAGCTATTGGTGGGAAGGTTCGCCTGGATATCGAGTTGCCGGATGGTACCCATCACGGGTTTCCCGTGTGACCGGTACGCATTATCGTGTCCAGCTCTACGCAGGTAGACGTGAGAGTAAGCTTGCCCAATCCCTAGCCTCCCATGAACACTGCCTAGATTGTGGTCTGCTTACGCGCGATGCGTACGCACACGAGGTATGAGAAACTACTGCCCTGTTTCCGACGCTTCCTGATCGTCGCCACGCGCATCCACCGATGTGCCAAATCGCCAGTGCCCCGTGTGCCAAAAAAGTACCAACGCGTCGTGAAAAACGCAGCACAATCACTGTAAATATGAACAGTTATGACTGAGAAGGCAACTGCCACAACCCGCATGAATACTGGCACGACGCGCCCTGCGCTGGATAGGACGTTCTCCGTCGCGCCGATGATGGACTGGACGACCCGTGATTACCGGGCTTTCGCTCGCACCCTGACTCGCCAGGCGCTGCTGTATACCGAGATGGTGACCACCGGTGCCATTCTGCACGGCAGCCCGCGGGAACGTTTTCTCGGCTACGACGAGGTGGAGCACCCCATTGCGCTGCAGCTGGGCGGCAGCGACCCGGGCGAGCTGGCGGAGTGCGCGGCGATTGCCGAGGAATGGGGCTACGACGAGGTGAACCTCAACGTCGGCTGCCCCAGCGACCGGGTGCAGAACAACATGATCGGCGCCTGCCTGATGGGTCACCCGGATAAGGTGGCGGCAGCGGTGCGCGCCATGCGCGAGGCGGTGAAGATCCCGGTCACGGTGAAGTGCCGTATCGGTATCGACGACCAGGACGAGGATGCCGATCTGGAGCGCTTCATCGCTCAGGTGGCGGACGCCGGCTGCGAAGTGTTCATCGTGCATGCGCGCAAGGCGTGGCTGCAGGGTCTCTCGCCCAAGGAGAACCGCGACATCCCGCCGCTCAACTACTCCCGCGTACACCGCCTGAAGGCCAGCCGGCCGGAGCTGCACATCGGCATCAACGGCGGCATCAAGACGCTGGACGAGTGCCGTGAGCAGCTCGATAGCGTCGACAGCGTGATGGTGGGCCGCGAGGCCTATCAGAACCCCTGGCTGCTGGCCGGGGTGGATCGGGCCATCTACGGCGTCGAGGGGCCGGCCGAGAGCCGCCACGCCGCAGCCAGGGCGTTCCGCCCCTACATCGCCCGCCGGCTCGAGGAAGGTGCCAAGCTCAATCACGTGACCCGCCACCTGCTGGGCCTGTTCCAGGGCCAGCCGGGCGGGCGTCGTTTCCGTCGTCATCTCTCCGAAAACGGCCACCTGGACGGCGCCTGCCTGCGGGTGTTCGACGATGCGCTGAGCCTGGTACCGGAGCGGGAGACTGCCGAAACGGCCTGAGCGGCCTCAATAGAGCGGGTCGGGGGGCGGCTCGAGGCTGGAGTGGAAGGTCTCGATGGCGCTTTCGGCCTCTTCGATGGCGTCGAAGCGGGCAATGTGGAACAGCGCCTCGCCTTCGTTGGCCAGCGGTAGGCGGCTCACGCCGATCACGATGCCGTCGGCCATGGCCTTCACGCAGGCTTCGGCGTTGCCGAAGGGGTCCGCCACCTTGCCCAGCACGTCGCCCTTGCTCACCCGCGCGCCGAGACGCACCTTGGGCCGCAGGATGCCGTCGATGGGCGCCCGGGCCCAGCTCGAGCCATTGGCCAGTTCGGCAGCAGGGGGTGGCCGACGCCGATGTTCGCCCGCCAGCATGCCCAGCCGCCGCATGACCCTCAGTACACCCCGCACCCCAGGGGTAATCGCCCACTCGTCGAAACGCAGCGCTTCGCCGGCCTCGTAGGTGAGCACCGGGATGCCTCGATTCTGGGCGTAATGGCGCAAGCTGCCTTCGCGCAGTTCCGCATTGAGGATCACCGGCGCGCCGAAGGCGTTGGCCATGCGCTCGGTCTCACTGCCCGGGCTCAACTGGGCGCGGATCTGCGGCAGGTTGGTGCGGTGAATGGCCCCGGTGTGAAGGTCGATGATGTGGGTGGCGTGATCGACGATCTGCTCGCGAAAGAGAGCGGCCACCCGCGCCCCCAGCGAGCCCGTCTCGCTGCCGGGAAAGCAGCGGTTGAGGTCGCGCCGGTCGGGCAGGTAGCGGCTGTGCTGCATGAAGCCGAACACGTTGACGATGGGCACGGCGATCAAGGTGCCGTGCAGGCCCTGGATCTGCTTGGAGCGCATCAGCCGGCGCACGATCTCGACGCTGTTGATCTCGTCGCCATGAATGCCGCCGCACACCAGCATGACCGGCCCCTGGCGTCGGCCATGCACCACTTCCACAGGGATGTGCAGCGGAGCGTGGGTATAGAGCCGCGCCACCGGAACGTCGACTTGAAGGCGACTGCCGGGCTTGATGGTGACACCGGCAAGCACGAAGGGTGCGCGGGGCATGGCCTTGATTCCAATACGAACAGTGTTCGCTCTGTTATACCCTGCCCCACCGTGGAATACGAGCATAGCGGGGCAAGACCATACACAGGTGAAGGTAAGACGTGCGCCGCTACGATAGAATGGCGCAAAAGCGAGGCCTGAGGAGACACCACACACCATGGCGCGACGTACCAAGGCGGAAGCCGCCGCCACCCGCGAAGCTCTGCTCGATGCTGCGGAAGAGGTGTTTCTCGAGCGCGGAGTGGCACGTACCTCGCTGGAGCAGATCGCCCGCGAGGCCGGCGTGACCCGCGGCGCCGTCTATTGGCACTTCAAGAACAAGGCCGACCTGTTCCGGGCCATGCTGCTGCGGGTGCGTATGCCGTTCGAGGAGTTGGTCGAGGAGATCGGCGATCCGGGACTGGCCGAGCGCCCGCTGGAAGCCATTCGTCAGGCCTGCCACCGCGGTTTCGCCCGCCTCGAACAGCCACGCTATCGGCGCGTGCACGCCATTCTGATTCACCACTGCGAAACCTTCGGTGAGATCGATCCGCTGGCCATGCAGAACGAGATTGCCCAGGAGGCGTGCGGCGCTCTCATCGAGTACTTCACCGCCGCTGCCGGCATGGGCCATTTGCGACACGATCTCTCGCCGGAAGTCGCCGCCCGGCTACTGCAGGCGACCCTCGGTGGGCTGTTTCACGACTGGCTGCGCAACCACGAGCACTTCTCGCTCATCGAACGCGGCACGCAGCTGGTCGATACGCAGCTCATGCTGCTGGCACAGGCGCCGGAGTCGCCCTGACCCCGGCGGCCTGGCCGGGCATCATGCCCGGCTTGCCTTGCCCTCTGCGTTGCGCTGGCTGCGCTCACGCCGCCAGGTAGCCAGATCTTCCATCACCTTGTAGGCCAACGGCACGAAGATCAGCGCCAGCGAACTGGCCATGATCATGCCGCCCACTACCACGGTACCGATCTCCTGACGGCTGTTGGCCCCCGCTCCGGTGGCGAATACCAGCGGCAAGGTGCCGATGATGAAGGTCAGTGCCGTCATCAGGATGGCGCGGAAACGCTGCTGGGCTGCGGCCAGTGCCGCATCGAAGGAGCTCATCCCGGTGCGTCGATTCTGCGCCGCGAACTCGACGATCAGGATGGCGTTCTTCGCCGCCAGACCGATCAGCACCAGCAGCCCCACCTGGAAGTAGATGTCGTTGGGAAAACCGCGCAGCATGGCTGCCAGCGCCGCTCCCAGCACGCCGAAGGGTACCGCCGTGGCCACCGCAATCGGCAGGGTCCAGCGCTCGTACTGGGCGGCCAGGATCAGGAACACCATCACCATGGCCAGGCCGAAGGCGAGCCCACCCGCACCGGCGGCGGCATCGAGCTGGTAGGCCTCACCGATCCAGCCCAGCGAGCTGTTGGCATCGAGCACCTGGGCGGCGACCTCCTCCATCGCTTCCTTGGCCTGGCCGGTGGTATAGCCCGGGGCCGCGTCGGCAAGGAAGTTGACCGCGCTGTTGACGTTGAAGCGGTTGATGATGTCCGGCCCGCTGGTGCGCTCCAGGCTCACCAGACTCGAGAGCGGCAGCATCTCGCCGTACTCCGAACGCACGAAGACCTTGTTGAGATCCTCAGGCTGGCTGCGGAACTCGCCCTCGGACTGCAGGTTGACCTGCCAGTTGCGCCCCGCCAGGGTGAAATCGTTGACGTAGAGCGAACCGAAGGTGCTCTGCATCGCCTCGAACACCTGGTTGATCGGCACGCCCATGGCCCGTGCCTTCTCACGGTCCACTGCGGCACGATAGCGGGGAATGCCACTGTCCAGGGTGATGCGCGCGTTGGTCAATTCCGGCCGCTCGTTGGCAGCTGCACTGAGCCGCTGACCGAGCGTTTCCAGCTCCTCGGTGGTCACGTCGCCACTCACCTCGAGGTAGCCCTCTACCCCGCCGGTGAGAGAAAGCCCCATGATCGGGGGCGGCGTGAAGGCGATCACCATCGCCTCGGGAATACCGGCTCCCATGCCGATGATGCGTCCGGCCACGGAAGCGGCGTCCTGCCCCGGCCCGGTGCGATCGCCCCAATCGGCGAGATTGGCAAAACCGATACCCGCATTGGTGCGCAGCGAGCCCGCGATCATGTCGAAGCCCGCCACCGTGGTGAACTGATCCACCTCGTCCATGCCCAGCAGCATCTGCGTGATCTGATCGCGCACCGCCTCGGTACGCGGCAGCGCCGAGGCCGGCGGCAGATTGTAGACCACCAGCGCCGTACCCTGGTCTTCCTGCGGCACCAGGCCGGAGGGTAGACGAGTCAGCGAGAACAGCGTCAGGGCGATCACACCGATGAACAGCACCATGCCCAGCAGCGCATGGCGCAGCAGCTTGCTCACCAGCCAGGCGAAGCCGTTGGTAAGCTTGTCGAAGGCGGCGTTGAACCACTGGAAGGGCTTGGCCACTTCGTGCTTCTGCTTGTCGAGCATCAACGCGCACATGGCCGGCGTGAGCGTGAGCGCCACCACGCCGGACACCACCACCGAAATGGCGATGGTCACGGCGAACTGCCGATAGAGCTCACCGGTGAGCCCGCCCAGGAAGGTGACCGGTGCAAATACCGCCACCAGCACCAGGGTCGACGACACCACCGCACCGGCGACCTGCTTCATGGTCTCCACGGCGGCATCCCGCGCCTTGAAGCCCTGCTCCTTGATCAGTCTGTCGACGTTTTCCAGCACGATGATGGCGTTGTCCACCACGATACCGATGGCCAGTACCAGCCCGAACAGGGTGAGCATGTTGATGGAGAAGCCCAGCGCCAGCATGCCGGCGAAGGTACCGATCAGCGACACCGGAATCGCCACCACCGGGATCAGGGTTGCACGCAGGTGCTGGAGGAAGACGAAGGTCACCACCACCACCAGCGCTACCGCGATCAGCAGCGTGATGAATACCTCACGAATGGAGATCTCGACGAACTCCGTGGTGTCGTAGGGCACGACGTACCCAACCCCCTCGGGGAAGCGCGAGGACATGTTCTCCAGTGCCTCGTGTACCGCCGTGGCGGTATCCAGCGCGTTGGCGCCAGGCTGCAGGTACACACCCATGGGCACTGCGCCCTGGCCGTTGTAGGTGGCAGAGAATGCGTAGCTCTGCGAGCCCAGCTCGACACGTGCCACGTCGCCCAGACGCAGGGTGCCACCCTGCTCGTCGGCGCGCAGGATGATGCGTTCGAACTCCTCCGGCTCGGACAGCTGGCCTGGGGTGGAAACGGCGAAGGTGAAGGCCACTTCTTCTGGGGCCGGCTGCGCGCCGATGCTACCGGCGGCAAACTGGGCGTTCTGCTCGCGAATGGAGGCGGCTACGTCGGAAGGCGTCAGGTCGTACTGCGCCAGCTTGTCCGGCGACAGCCACACGCGCATGGAGTAGTCCTGGGCGCCGAACAGCGAGGCATCGCCCACCCCGGGCAGACGCACCAGCTCGTCGAGCACGTTGAGCAGCGCGTAGTTGGAGAGAAATAGCGGGTCGCGGGAGCCATCCGGCGAATACAGTACCGGCACCATGAGCATGTTGGTGGAGCGCGCCTCGACGCGCACGCCCAGCGTCTGCACCTGCTGCGGCAGCCGTGAGAGGGCGGCCTGCACCCGGTTGTTGACGTTGATCGCTGCCTGGTCCGGGTCGGTGCCCATCTCGAACGAGACGGTGATCTGCAAACTGCCGGCATCGGTAGCCGTCGATTCCATGTAGAGCATGTCGTCGACGCCGTTGATCTCCTGTTCCAGCGGGGCGGCCACGGTCTCGGCAATCACCTGAGCGCTGGCACCGGGATACTGGGCCTGGACCACGACCTCGGGCGGCACCACGTTGGGATATTGCTCCACCGGCAGCGCGCGCAGCGCCGCCGTGCCCACCAGCACGATGATGATCGAGATGACCGAGGAGAAGATCGGCCGGTCGATGAAGAACCTGAGCATTACGCCTCCTCGTCGGTCTCGGCTTCGGCTTCCGCCGCCGAGGCCTCGGCCTCTTCAGCCGCCTGCTGAGCCTCTTCGGGGCTCAATTCATTGACCCGAACCGACATGCCATCCTGCAGACCCACCAGACCGTTGACCACGATGCGCTGATCGGCCTCGAGGCCGGTCAGCACCACCTGGCGACCGTCGATGACGGGGCCGAGCTCCACGGTACGTGCGTGAGCGGTATCGTCCTCGACGACGAAGACGCGCGCTCCCTGAGGCCCTTGCCCCACCGCCTGCTGGGGTATCAGAAAGACGTCTTCGAGCTCCTGCACCAGCACGCGAACGCGCACGAACTGCCCCGGTACCACTTCTCCCTGAGGGTTGGGGAACACGGCGCGGGCCGACACACTGCCGGTACGCGGATCGATGGTGCTGTCGGTGAAGTCCACCACCCCACTCTCTTCGTAGGCGCGGCCGTCGGGCAGGGTCAGCAGCGCCTCACGCTGCTCGGACTGACCATTGGCGGACAGGGCGCGCCGGGCCGCTCGCTGCAGAGCGGCATCGCCCTCGGGCAGCGAGAATCGCACGTGTACCGGGTCCTGCTGGGTCACCGTGGTCAGCAGCGTGCCCCGCTCGATCAGGCTGCCCTCGGGGAAACTCTCGAGCCCGGTCATGCCGGCCAGCGGCGCGCGCACCTCGGTGTAGTCGAGGTTGAGCTCGGCAGTAGCCACGCCGGACTCGGCCAGAGCGTAGCGCGCCTCGGCCAGCTCGCGAGCAGAAAGCGCCGAGTCGCGCTCGCGCTCGCTGACGGCGTTCTGCTGGAACAGCGTCGAGATACGCCGCCACTCGCGCTGAGTCTGGTTCAGCTCGGCCTGGGCATTGGCCAGCTCCGCCCGGGCGCGCTGCAGCTCGATCTGGTACGGCTCACGGTCGATACGAAACAGCGGCTCGCCGGCTTCCACGACCTGGCCTTCGGTATAGAGGCGCTCTTCCAGGATGCCCTGCACACGAGCGCGCACTTCCACTTCCCGCGAGCCGCGCACACGGGCGGCATACTCCTCCACCACATCGACCGAACGCGGCTCCACGCGCTGTACGTAGACATCGGGCGGCGGGCGTCCACCGGCGCCGGCGGGAGCTCCGCCGTTTCCATTCTGCTCGCACCCTGCCAGCAGGGAGACCAAGAGGCCGACAGCCAGTATCCATTTCACGGGAAGGCGCGCTCCCGGAAGTGACAAATGCATATTGGATCTCCGCTGGATATCGTGGTTCGTCAGAGCAACACGCCTTGTAGCAGGGGTCGCACGGGCAGGTGATTAGCTGGCGATGGATTATATCTACAACCTTGTATGTATACTAGCCTTACCCCGTTTCCCTCGTTCCCCCTAGGTAAGGCGAGGACCGAGAAAACAGGTTATGCTGCAAAGCAGCATAAGGTGGCGACGGAGGTCGATATAAATGGATGTGATGGAACTGGTCACGCTGAAAGACTTGGAGATAGCGGTGCGCATCTGGCACCCGGAGGCGCCGAAAACCGTTATCGCCTGGCATGGGCTGGCACGCCACGGTGGCGATTTCGAAAAATTCGCCCGCACACTCGGTCCTGAGTGGCGTGTGCTGGCTCCGGACACCCCCGGACGAGGGCTTTCGAGCTGGTCGCCCATTCCATCGAAAGACTATCTCTATCGCAATTACATGAATGTAGCACTGGCCGTGCTGGATCACTTCGAACTGGAGCGAGTGCCCTGGGTCGGAACCTCGATGGGTGGGCTGTTGGGAATGCTCCTGGCTGCCGAAACTGAAAGCTCGCATCGCATAGAACGTCTGGTGCTGAACGACGTCGGCCCCGAGTTGAATCCCCAAGGCTTGATGCAGTTGGCACTCTATTTCGGCAGACCGCATCGTTTCACCACCTTCGCTCAGCTGCAAGCCGAGCTGACCGAGCATTATCACGGTTTCGGCATCGAGGGAGACGAAGCCTGGCGTCAACTGGCACTTGGCAGCGCAAGGCGTCTGCCTGACGGCAGCTGGACCTACCATTACGATCCCCGCATCGCCGAACAATTCATCAACGACACACCACGCGACACCTGGGCCGACTGGCGAGCGATCAACTGCCCGCTGATGGTAATACGCGGCGCCGAATCGCCGCTGCTGGATGCCGATAGTGTCGTGAGCATGGCCAAGGCACAGCCCGACCTGGTTACTCTGGAAGTCCCCGGCTGCGGCCATGCGCCGATGCTCGACCGTAGTAGCCAGGTAGCCCCCATCGCTGAATTTCTCACCCGCCCCCCACACCAGAAGCCAGCACGACATCCGCAGCACTCCGAACGAGGCTGGTGGCAACGCTTGATCTCCTGGACCAGGCGACGCACCGCTTTGAAGAGCGCCGACTAACCCTTTTTAGCAACCGTAAAGCGAGTTGGTTCCAAGCGGCGCTAAGGAAGCGCTGAACAAATAGACGAGCGAGATGAAGTGCAAGGCGCACGGAGCACAGGAACCGGAGCATATGGGGTATATGTGAGGATTCCGAGCACCGCGCAACGCAGCAATTCGCTCGCGCAGGCATTTGTGCAGTGTTTCCCTAACGTGGCCGGCTGCGCAGTATCCGCCCTTCGGGATGTACCTCCAGCCGCTCCCCACTGCCCGTTCCTACCACGTCGTCCCGCCAGATAGGCCGGCGCTCGCGCGGGGTGATGGTAGCGGGCCGTGCCGGTTCATCCGGCCGCGGGGCGTGGCCCCAACGCAGATAGGGGTCGAAGAGGAACCAGGGGAGTTCGATGGTGAACGTAGGGTCGAACTGACGGCGCTGACGCCAGTGCTCACGATGCCAGGCCAGCGGGTGCTGCACGGGCAGGAAGAGCGCTCCGTGGTTGGTAGCTCCGGCCTCGTCAGGCGCGGCCCAGGCGCTCGAGCCAAGCACGAAACAGCCTGTCAGCAGAAGCCCACCGACGACGCCCCACCGCCGCTTTTTCGATTCGTGCATGACCTTTCCCCCCGGCATCATCGCCCTCGGCGCACCGGCCAAGCCTCCAGTATAGGCATAGCGGTGCTGCCGGCTAGGTGTGAGAGCCTTCAGCTAGATGTAAGAGCCCCGCGCGGCTCGGCTCGATAGTCCCGCGGCTCGATACGCCATGCCCTGAGCCGTGAACGCAGGGTAGTCGGCGGCAGGCCCAATAGCTCTGCCGCACCGCCCGGCCCCGAAATCTTGCCGCCACAAGCGCGCAGCGCCGCTACCGCATTGGCACGCAGGTGCCGTGTCATCTCCTGTTCGGTCTGCGGTTCCCGCACCTCCCCGTGGCCTACCCGCCCGAGCGGCGCCGTCGAGCTCGGCAGCGCCAGGCTGTCGGCGCCCGTTGACGACAGCAGCTCCTCGAAGGCGAGGTCACGGCGCTGAGCGACGATGACCTGACGCTCGATCACGTTCTCCAGTTCGCGGATGTTGCCCGGCCAGGGATAGCGCTTCAACGCCTCCATCTGCGCCGGTGGGATGCGCATGCCAGGCTTGTTGAACTTCTGACAGGCACGGCGCAGGAAATGGTTGGCCAGCAGCGGCACGTCGCCGATTCGCTCGCGCAGAGGTACCGAGGTGATGGGAAAGACGTTGAGGCGGAAGTAGAGATCCTCGCGGAACTGGCCGGCGGCGATCATCTCGCCCAGCTCACGATTGGTCGCCGCGATCACACGCACGTTCACCTCGCGGGTACGATCGTCGCCCACTCGCTCGAACTGCTGATCCTGCAGTACCCGCAGCAGCTTGCTCTGCAGCTCCAGCGGTATCTCCCCCACCTCGTCGAGAAACAGGGTCCCGCCATCGGCCAGCTCGAAGCGTCCCGGTCGATCGCTCACCGCACCGGTGAAGGCTCCCTTCACATGGCCGAAGAACTCGCTTTCGAACAGGTCGCGGGGAATCGCCGCACAGTTGACCCGAATCAGCGGCCGGTCGCTGCGGCTGCTGCCGGCGTGGATCGCTCGGGCGATCAGCTCCTTGCCGGTGCCCGACTCGCCGGTGACCAGCACGTTGGCGTCGGTGGGCGCCACCAGCGCGATCTGGCGCACCAGGTGGGCCACTGCCGGACTCTCGCCGACGATCTCACGATGGTTGATCTCGGCGGTGATCTCTTCCTGCAGATACTGGTTCTCCAGCTCCAGGCGCTGCCTTAGCGATTCCACCTCGGCCAGGGCATCGCGCAGCTGCTGTTCGGCCCGCTTGCGCTCGCGAATGTCACGGAACAGCACCACGGCGCCCACCAGCCGCCCGGTCTCGAAGATCGGCGTGCTGGTGTACTCCACCGGGATCGCCTCGCCGTTCTTGTGCCAGAACACCTCGTTGTCGACCCGATGCACCTGACCATCGCTGAAGGAGGCGTGAATCGGACACTGCTGCACAGGAAAGTGGCTGCCGTCGGCATGGGTGTGGTGGAACATCAGGTGAGCGTCATGGCCGACCATGTCTTCGCTACTCCAGCCCAGGATGCGCTCGGCGGCCGGGTTGACGAAGGTGGTGCGGCCCTCGGCGTCGAGCCCGTAGATGCCCTCCCCGGCGGCGCCCAGGATCAACTGGTTTTGCCGCTCGATGCGCTCGAACACCTGCTCGACCCGCTCCCAGCCCACATGACCGCGACGGTGACGCCGCCACAGTTCGGCCCGCGCCCGGCGCTGCTCGGCCTTGTCGAGCTCGATCACGCCGAACATCAAGCAATGCTCGTCCAGCGCCTGCCCGTACACCTCCACCCGGCGCGGAGCGCGCTGCACATCGAACAGCAGCAGGTCGTCGGACCAGGCCGGTGAGCGCTGCTGGGTTTCGTCGCTGAACGCTACCCACATCGGCAACGAAGGTCCCAGGCAGTGGCTGAAGGGGCGTGAGGCGAGCCGCTCGAAGTCGGCACCCAGCAGGCGACACGCCTCGGCGTTGGCGGCCAGCAGCCGGTCGGCCCGGGGATCGGCCAGCAGCATGGCGATGGGGGCATGATCGAAGGCAAAGCGCTCCGGTACCTGGGGCAGAGACATGGTGGAACTCCAACAGGAAGTCTGCCCTGATCCATACAAGCAGCGTACCAGTGACGACATTTCGTCGTGAAAGCAACGAGATATCGTCAATGACGGAATTTCGTCGCATATCGTCGCCTTTTCCCGCCACTCTCTCTCATCCTGCAAGCCATTGTTTTTACGAAACTAGAAAGAAAAGCACGAGGAATGGCACGTGACTCGCTTGGCAGGAGAGAGTGCCGGCACGCCTTGTCCCCATGCACCAGGCGAGTGCAGGCAATCGATTACCTGCGTTCTCGAGGGGAACCACATGAACAACGATCACAACAGTCTGGGAAACCCGTTCGATCATCGTCAGTCACTGGTCCATGGCCGCCACTGCGGCTGTGGTGAGTGTTCGGCCAGCCGCGATGATGCCAGCGACGCCCCACGCGACAGCGAAGCGATGATGGATCGCGTCGTGGAGAGCGCTCTGGTGCGCGGCATCTTCGGCCACAGCGACATGCATCGCCGCCAGTTCATGAAGCTGGTCGGCGGCGGTACCGTGGCGGCAGCGCTGTCTACCATTCTGCCGCTGGGCGCGATCAAGGCCGCCGCCCAGGAGAGCCTGGGGCCGCTGGAGAAGAGCCAGCTGGATATCGGCTTCATCCCCATCACCTGCGCCACGCCGATCATCATGGCCCACCCCATGGGCTTCTACGAACGCTACGGGCTCGACGTGAACGTGATCAAGGCCGCGGGCTGGGCGCTGATCCGCGACAATTCGCTCAACGACCGCTTCGATGCCGCCCACATGCTGACGCCGATGCCGCTGGCCATGACCCTGGGCGCCGGCTCCAGTTCGCGGCACTTCGTTGCGCCGGCCATCGAGAACGTCAACGGCCAGGCGATCGTGCTGCACAACGACCATCAGGACAAGCGCGACCCCGAGCAGTGGCGCGGTTTCACCTTCGGCGTGCCCTTCGAGTACTCGATGCACAACTTCCTGCTGCGCTACTACGTGGCCGAACACGGTCTCGATCCGGATCGGGACATCCAGATTCGCGTCATCCCGCCGCCCGAGATGGTCGCCAACCTGCGCGCCGGCAACATCGACGGCTTTCTCTCTCCCGACCCGTTCAACCAGCGCGCGGTCTATGAGCGGATCGGCTTCATCCATCTACTGACCAAGGAGATCTGGGACGGCCACCCGTGCTGCGCCTTCGCCACCAGCGCGCGCTTCGCTCGCGAGAACCCCAACACCTATGGCGCCCTGCTGCGCGCCATCGTCGATGCCACCCAGTACTCCTCCGACCCGGCCAACCGCGCCGAGATCGCCGAGGCCATCGCCCCCGCCGCCTATCTCAACCAGCCGGTAACGGTGATCGAACAGGTGCTGACCGGGCGCTTCGCCGATGGCCTGGGCAACGTGCAGAACGTGCCCGACCGCATCGACTTCGATCCCTTCCCCTGGCACTCGATGGCGATATGGATCCTCACCCAGATGAAGCGCTGGGGCTACATCAACGGCGACATCGATTATCAGCAGATCGCCCGCGACGTCTATCTCGCCACCGATGCCCGCGAGGTGATGCGCGAACTGGGCTACGACGCCCCGGAGGAGAACGCCCGCCAGTTCGAGATCATGGGCAAGACCTTCGACTACACCGAGCCCGAAGCCTACGTCGAGAGCTTCGCGCTGAGGAGGAGCTGACATGGACCGCACCACCACCGAATGGAAACTGAGCCTGAACGCTCGGGCCACACTGCTGGCCGTGCTGCTGCTGGTCGTGGGCCTGGGCCTGTGGGAAGGTCTCGAGCGTGCGCCCGTGCTGGGCGGCGGCGAGGAGCTCAGCGAATACGAGCTGCTGATGGGAGGCGCCGACGAGACGGCACGGGTACCGCCGCCCTCGGCGATTCTCGAACGCGCCTGGGTCGAGCTCTCCAACCCCTTCTACGACGCCGGCCCCAACGACAAGGGCATCGGCATTCAGCTCGGCTATTCGCTCTACCGGGTGCTCACCGGCTATCTGATGGCGGCGGTGATCGCCATTCCCGTGGGCTTTCTGATCGGCATGTCGCCGCTGATGTACCGCGCGCTCAACCCCTATATCCAGGTGCTGCGGCCGATCTCGCCGCTGGCCTGGATGCCGCTGGCCCTGTTCATCATTCGCGACGCCGAGGCCTCGGCCATCTTCGTGATCTTCATCTGCTCGATCTGGCCGATGCTGCTCAACACTGCCTTCGGTGTGGCAGGTGTGCGCCGCGACTGGGTCAACGTGGCCCGTACCCACGAGCTGTCGCCGCTGAAGACGGCCTTCAAGGTCATCCTGCCCGCCGCGGCCCCCACCATCCTCACCGGCATGCGCATCTCCATCGGCATTGCCTGGCTGGTGATCGTGGCCGCCGAAATGCTCGTGGGTGGCACCGGCATCGGTTACTTCGTGTGGAACGAATGGAACAACCTCGACCTGACCAGCGTGATCTTCGCGATTCTGGTGATCGGCGTGGTGGGCATGCTGCTCGACCTCGCGCTCTCCTCCGTCGCCCGGCTGGTCACCTATCAGGAGTAAGCGCCATGAGTCATGCCTTCGTGGAAGTTCAACAGGCCGCCAAGCGCTTTCCCGGCAGCAAGGGCAGCGCGGATCTCACGGTCTTCGAGAACGTCAGCTTCCAGCTGCAGAAGGGCGAGTTCGTCTGCATCATCGGCCACTCCGGCTGCGGCAAGTCGACCATCATGAACGCCCTGGCCGGGCTCGACAGCCTGAGCGACGGCGCCATGATCATGGATGGCCGCGAGATCGACGGCCCCAGCCTCGAGCGCGGCGTGGTGTTCCAGAACTACAGCCTGCTGCCGTGGCTCACGGCACTGGAGAACGTGCGTTTCGGCGTGCGTGCCCGCTGGCCCGAGTGGAAGGAGAGCCAGGTCACCGAACACAGCCTGCACTACCTGGAGATGGTCGGGCTCAAGGAAGTGATCACGCGCAAGCCGGCCCAGCTCTCGGGCGGCATGCGCCAGCGGGTCAGCATCGCCAGGGCCTTCGCCACCAAGCCGGAGCTGCTGCTGCTCGACGAGCCCTTCGGTGCGCTGGACGCACTGACCCGTGGCGTGATCCAGGACGAGCTGCTCAAGATCTGGAGCCAGGACCGCCAGACGGTGTTCATGATCACCCACGACGTGGATGAGGCAATCCTGCTGGCCGATCGCATCTTCCTGATGACCAACGGCCCAGAGGCGCGTATCGCCGAGGCGGTTGAGATCGACCTGCCGCGGCCACGCTCCCGGGGCGAGATCGTCAAGCATCCACACTTTTACACCCTGCGCAATTACCTGGTCGATTTCCTCGTCAATCGCGCCAGCGACCTGCGCACGCTCTCCCAGGATTCACGCGGCCTGCACTACCCGCGGCCGGTCAACCCCGTCGCCGAGGCAAGCGCCCCGGCCACGTACCACAAGGCCGATGCGCCGGCATCCGCCTCACCCAAGCTGGTCAACCTCAGCGCCAAGGAGAAACATCATGGATAAGCTCGAAATGCGCCATACCCTGCTCGCCGCCAAGGCCCGCAAGAAGCTGAGCTGGGACGAGATCGGCAAGGCCATCGGCATGTCGCCGGTGTGGACCGCCTCGGCCTGCTACGGCATGAACAGCGCCAGCCGAGAGGTAGCCCACAAGCTGTGCGACGTGCTCGAGGTCGACACCGAGGTCGCTGACGCTCTCACGGCTTTCCCCACCAAAGCCTGGGACGAGGCGATCCCTCAGGACCCATTCATCTATCGCCTTTACGAGGTGGTGGGGGTCTACGGCGAGACGCTGAAGGACGTGGTACAGGAGAAGTTCGGCGACGGCATCATGAGCGCCATCGACTTCACCATGGAAGTGGACAAGGTCGAGGACCCCAAGGGCGACCGGGTACTGCTAACTCTGAACGGCAAGTTCCTGCCCTACAAAGCCTGGTAAGCGGTCACGCCCCCGCCGCCAGGGCGGGGGCGATGCAGGTCAAGGCAAGGGATTTCCGGGTCAGAACCGATAGCTCAGCGACAACGCACCGTGCACGGTGCTGTTCACCTGCTCCTCGAACTCCTTGCTACGCCACACGTGAGCCAGGCTCACCTCCCACTGCTGCAAGGTCAGCGCCACGCCGACGACGGCATCGCCGACCCACTCGCGACGGTCGACCGAATGGCTGTCGCGCACGGTGTTGCCGTCCAGCAGCAGATTGTGCGCCACGTAGCGCCCCTGCAGCGCGGCAAAGAGATTCCAGCCGCTGCCTGGCGACGTCGCGACCTGACGATAGCCACCGCGCTCGATGCTCAGGGAGGGCCAGCCCATGCTGGCATCGAGCCCGCGGCCGAGCCGCAGGCCGTAGCCGCCGCCAGCCTGCACCAACAGGTTACCGAGAGAGGCCGACACGCCCGGGCCATGCTGCATCTCCAGCCACCCCAGCGAATGGCTTTGCCACCAATGGCGACGATAGCCCAGGTTGAGAATGGGCTCGTTGCCCAACTGGTGAGACCAGCCACGGGGGCGCTGACTGTTGGTGAAGCGGTGTACCTCGCGCTGAACGCTGTCGGCGGAGGTAACGGGGCCGACCGCGCCGAGGTCGAGCTGGAATGCCTCTTCACGATGCCAGGCACCGCTCAGCGGCTCTCTGCCATATAGCGCCAGGCCGCCCAGGATCAGGCCGGCATAGGGGCGGTCGTCCTCGATCAGGTCGCGGCGCTCCACCTCAACCGGCGTGTACATGCGATAGCTCAGGTGATAGCTGATGGCATCCACCGAGCCGAGCCACACGCCGGGCAAGCCATGGGTGACGCGCTGGCTCCAGTGCTGCGGCGAGACCGCCCGGGTCCAGTGCAGCTCTACCCCGGAGGTGTAATGGTCGTCGTCGCTGCTGACCATGCCGTCGTTGTCCACTTGCAGCGTCACGACGCCCGAGCCGGCTAAAGCCGGCGTGGCCAGCAAGCAGCCAACGACGACACGCCGAATGAAACCGCCGATGCCTCGATTCATAAGGTTCTCTTCCTTGAGCGAGCCTAACATACACGAGTGTATGTACTTTTCATCACTCTCGGCAAGATGATTCAAACGTACCCTTGAATGAAACGATCCTCGCTACCCGGATTCGACGGCCGCTACCGCGCGTTCTACACCGCCCCGATAGCCGCCGCCGAACAGCAGCAGATGATTGAGCAGCGGGTAGAGCTGGAACAGGGCCTCGCGCCGCGCCCAGTCGCCCGGTACATTACCGTCCCAGTAGGCCTCGAAGAAGACATCGCCGGGCGAGCCGAACAGCGTCAACATGGCCAGGTCGACCTCGGGATAGTGGCGATACACCGCGGGGTCGATGATTGCCGGGCCTTGAGGCGTATGCAGCACGTTGCCGGACCAGAGGTCGCCGTGCAGCAGACTCGCCGGCGCATCGGGCAGCCAGCTCTCCAGCGCTTGCGCCACGGTTTCGATACGTCGACGCAAGGGGGCGTTGAGCAGCCCGCGCGCGTGACAGGCCTGCGCCAGCGGCAACAGGCGACGCTCGCGCTGGAAGGCTCGCCCGTCGGCCATGGGCGCATTGGGCTGGGGCGTACGACCACAGGCGTTGTCACGCGGCCAGCCATGTTCGCTCGCGGTGAGGGAATGCAGCTGACGCAGGCCCTCGCCCAGCGCCGAGGCAGAGCGCGGCGAGCGCGAACCGCTGACCAGCGCCTCCAGCACCAGCCAGCCGTCGCCCAGCGCCAGCACCTCGGGCACCCGTAGCGAACTCCCCGCCTCACGCAGCGCCCGTAGCCCGTCCGCCTCGCCGGCCAGGCGCTGCGCATCGTCCTGCTTGGCCACCACCGCCCCCTGGTCCGTTTCCAGCCAGTAAACGGCCGCCATATCACCGCCTCCCAGCGGGCGCAGCGCCCCCTGAGGCGAGAGCCCTCGTGTCTCCAGCAGCGTCGCAAGCCTTCGATCCATTGACTCCCTCCTTGATCGTCTGATCTGACAACCGCTCTAAACCACTACAGTAAGGGAGAAACCATGCCATGCCGGAGTCCACTACCCAAGGGCACCCACAGAGGTGACGTATGGTGAAGCACGACGACAGCCATGACATGGCGAACGACAAGGTCGAGCGGCGCTTGCTGGCGTTGCTCGAAGCGCTGGTCAAGGAGATTCGGCCCGACCGTGACGATGACATTCGCGTCACGCTGACGTCGCGGCTGGACCGGGATCTGGGGCTGGACAGTCTGGCCCGCTCCGAACTGCTGCTGCGTATCGAGCAGGAGTTCGGTGCTCGCCTGCCTGAGTCGGCGCTGCTGGCCGAGACCCCCGCCACCCTATTGGAGCTGCTGCACTCTTCCACGGCGGAGTCGTCTCACCGGGTCGCGACGGAGCCCCTATCGCCGAGACGTGAAGCAGCCAGTGCCGAGGTGGCCGATCCAGGCGGCGAACCGAGCGATGCAGAGACCCTCAATGCCGCCATGGACTGGCACCTGCAGCGACATCCGGATCGCTCTCACCTCTATGTCTATGGCGATGGAGATGAGCCGAAAGTTCTCAGCTACGGTGAACTTAACCGGGAGGCGCAAGCCATCGCCACCGCACTGGCGGCGCGCGGCATTCGGCATGGCGACCGCATCGCGCTGATGCTGCCGACCTCGCCCGACTACTTCGTCGCCTTCCTGGGCATACTGCGCGCGGGTGCCGTGCCGGTTCCCATCTACCCACCGGCCCGCCCGTCCCAGCTCGAGGAGCACCTTCGGCGCCACGGGCGCATCCTGAGCAATGCCGGCGCGGAGCTGCTGATCACCGTCGATGAGGCGCGTAAGGTGGCGCATCTGCTGCATGCCGAGGCGCCGCAGCTGCGCCATGTCGTCACCTTGGCAGAACTCGACGCACCCTCCGCATCGGTCGCTCCCCGCGCCCCCAGCGCCTCGAGTCTGGCGCTGCTGCAATACACCTCGGGCAGCACCGGCGATCCCAAGGGGGTACAGCTCACTCACGCCCAGTTACTGGCCAACATCCGCGCCATGGGCGACCGGCTGGAAGCCGCACCGGACGACGTCTTCGTCAGTTGGCTGCCGCTGTACCACGACATGGGGCTGATCGCGGCATGGCTGGCCAGCCTCTACTACGGCATCCCGCTGGTGGTGATGTCGCCGCTGGCCTTTCTGTCGCACCCGCTGCGCTGGCTGGAGCTGATCGATCGCCACCGCGGCACCATCTCCGGCGCCCCCAACTTCGGCTACGAACTGTGCCTGCGCGCCATTCCTGCGGAACAGGTTCAGACTCTCGACCTGAGCAGCTGGCGGGTCGCCTTCAACGGCGCCGAGCCGGTCAGCGCCACTACCATGGAGCAGTTCGCCGAACGGCTGGCCCCCTGCGGCCTGAAGCGCGAGGCATTGATGCCGGTCTATGGCCTGGCCGAAGCAGCGGTAGGTCTCTGCGTGGCCAAGCCCGGCCGCGGACTGGTGATCGACAGGATCAACCGTGAGCGCTTCGCGTCCAGCGGCGAAGCACGCCCCGAGAGCGACCCGGCGGCGGCACAGCCCTTCGTCAACTGCGGCCCGCCGCTGCCCGGCTATGCCCTGCGCATCGTCGACGCCGAGGGTAGTGAGCTCGCCGAGCGCCAGGAGGGCGATCTCGAGTTCCGTGGCCCGTCCGCCACCGAAGGATACTTCGACAATCCCGAGGAGAGCGAGAAATTGTGCCACGACGGCTGGCTGCGCACCGGCGACCGTGGCTACCTGGCCGAGGGCGATCTCCACATCAGCGGACGGCGCAAGGACATGCTGGTGCGCGGCGGGCGCAACATCTACCCCTACGACATCGAGACGGCGGTTGGCCGGTTGGAAGGCGTGCGCCGAGGCTGCGTGGCGGTGTTCGGCGACCCCGACCCGACCACCGGCACCGAGTCGCTGGTGGTAGTGGCGGAGACCCGAATCGACGACCCGGTCAAGCGCCAGGAACTGTGCCGCACCATCGCCGATACGGTAGTGGATGTGGTCGACCTGCCGGCCGACGACATTCGCCTGGTGCCGCCCCACAGCGTACTCAAGACCTCCAGCGGCAAGATCCGCCGCGCCGCAACCCGCGACTTCTACCGCCAGGGCCGCTTGGGCGAGAAGCCACTTCCGGTCTGGCGTCAGGTGGTCAAGCTGACGCTGCGTGCGTGGGTCAGACGCGCACGCCAGGGGCTATCGGCGGCGGGCTATTGGGCTTATACCTCTATGCCTGGTCGCTCTTCGGGGTCGGTTTCATGCTGTTCGCCCTGGTAGGCCTCCCGCTGCCGCGGCTCGCCTGGCGCTGGCGCGTCGCTCACTACGTCTGCCGGGCCATGGCTCGGCTGGCCGGCATCCGTGTCGAAGTGAGTGGTCTGGAGCACCTCCCGCACGGCCGCCCCTGCGTGATAGTCGCCAATCATGCCAGCTACCTGGATGTGCTGATTCTCACCGCGGCCCTGCCCTGCAGCGTGCGCTACCTGGCGAAGGAGGAACTGGAGAGCCGCCCGGCAACCCGTCTGCCACTGACCCGCATGGGAGCGCTGTTCGTCGAGCGCTTCGACCCGCGCCAGGCGGAACAGGACATGCAGCAGGCCGAGCGGGCAGTAGCCAACGGCGACACACTCGCCATCTTCCCGGAAGGCACCTTCACCACCGAGCCCGGACTCGGCGACTTCCACATGGGCGCCTTTCTCACCGCTGCCCATGCCAACGTGCCGGTGGTCCCGGTCGCCATCGCCGGCTCGCGGCACTTGCTGCGAGGCAAGGAGTGGCGGCCCCATCCGGGCAAGGTGGCGGTGCAGATCAGCGCCGCCCTCGAACCCCAGGGAAGCGATTGGGATGCGGCGCTGAAACTGAAACACGCCGCCTGCGAGGTCATACTGCATCATGCTGGCGAAGGTCGGCGCCGCTCATGAGCACGCCCGCCAATAAAAAGGCCACCCCGCAGGGTGGCAAGCTGGACACAGCAAGGGCTGGCTGTGATCACTCAGGCAGGAGCACGCTGTCGATGACGTGAATGACGCCGTTGCTTGCCTCGATATCGGCTTGAATCACGGTGGCGTCATTGATCATTACCGTGCCGTTGGCGGTGGTAATGGTGATGTCCTGTCCCTGCACCGTGGTGGCGCTGTCCAGGCCCATGGCATCTTCGGCCATGACTTTCCCTGCCACCACGTGGTAGGTCAGCACGGCCTGGAGCTGCTCGATGTTCTCGGGCTCCAGCAGACTCTCCACGGTACCCTCGGGCAAGGCGGCAAAGGCCTCATCGGTGGGAGCGAAGACGGTGAAGGGCCCCTCTCCCTTGAGGGTCTCGACCAGCCCAGCGGCTTCCAGCGCGGCAGCCAGGGTCTCGAACTGCCCGGCCGCCACGGCGGTGTCCACGATGTCCTGCTTGTCTCCATGACTGCCGGCCTGAACGGCGCCCGCCAGCATGAGGCCAACCAAACCTGCTCCCATCCACTTCGTGGCTACCACATGAATCGGTTTCATCGGGTCATTTCCTCAGTGTGTACGTATAGGGTGGAGCGCCATGAACAACCCAACCCTGTACAGACAATAGTTACTGTACAGCTATTGGACAAGTATTTTTTCGCTGCACTGCTGTGTGAACAGCCAAGGGGCTGACGCTGCCTGTCAGCTGTGGCAAAAAGGGGGGAGAACGGAAGCCACTCAAGATCGTGACAGGGAGATAGCGATGTACAAGCTTGCCTTCTTCGTACCGCTGGAGGATGCCGAGGCCGTCAAGGAAGCCGTATTCGTCACCGGCGCCGGGCGCATCGGCGACTACGAGGCGTGCTGCTTCGAGACCCGCGGCACCGGTCAGTTTCGCCCGCTGGATGGCGCTAGCCCGCATATCGGTCAGGTAGGAGACCTGGAAAAGGTCGAGGAGGTGAAAGTGGAGATGGTCTGCCAGGACGATCTGATCCACGACGCCGTCGAGGCCCTGCGCGCCGCACATCCCTATGAGGAACCGGCCTTCGACGTGTGGAAGCTGGAAACCTTCTAGGAGTAGGCGGCGTGAACCGAGCCCGGATCTCAGTCCACCCGTACGCCATGATGTTGGGCCAGTGCCTCGCGATAGCGTGCGTAGACCGTCTCATAGGCCCATACGCTGGCCGCCTTCGGCTCGGCCAGCGAGGCATCGTCGAGATGGACCAGACGCTCGCACAGTTCGCTCAGCGTTAGATCGTGCCGCTCGCACCAGGCCGCCTGCAACGCCGCTCCCAGCGCCGCGGCATCGGTCACCTGGGGGCAGATCACCGGGGTCGCGCTCACGTCGGCCACCATCTGACGCCACAGCGGGCTTTTCGCCCCGCCGCCGATCAGGCGGATCTGGCTCGCGCCGGCGGCCAGCGGGCCGAGCAGCTCGAGGCCATAGCGCAGGCCGAAGGTGGCGCTCTCCACTACCGCCCGGCACAGGTTGGCCTGGGTCAGATTGCGGCTGTCGAGCCCCAGGAAGCTGGCCGTGGCGTGGGGCAGCGCCGGCACCCGCTCGCCGTTGAAGAACGGCAGCACCGTCACCCCCTCGGCACCGATCGGCGCCGCGGCCAGGCGCTCGCCGAAGGCGACCAGGTCGAGCTCGAACAGCTCGCGCACCAGGGTGCTGGCCGAGGTGACGTTCATGGTACAGACCAGCGGCAGCCAGCCGCCGTGGCTGGCGCAGAAATTGGCCACCATGTCGCTCTCGGCGCGCACCGACTCGGGTGAATAGGCGCACACCGTGCCCGAAGTACCGAGGCTCAGGGTAACGATACCGGGGGCGATGTTGCCGGTGCCGATGGCACCGAGCATATTGTCGCCGCCCCCGCTGGCTACGATCACGTCAGGCGGCAGCCCGAGCTCGCGAGCGAGCTCGGGACGCAGCGTGCCGGCGGGCTCGCGGGAGTCGATAAGCCGCGGCAGTACGCGCTCCGGGTCGAGCTCCGGGGCGATCTCGGCGAAGACGTCATGGCGCCAGCGGCGGGTACGGGTATCGAAGTAGCCGGTGCCCGAGGCGTCGCCCGCCTCCGCCACCTGCTCGCCGGTGAGCCAGAAGTTGAGGTAGTCGTGTGGCAGCAGCACGGTGTCGATACGGCGGTAGGCATCCGGATGCGTATCGCGCAGCCAGGCGATCTTCGAAGCGGTGTAGCCGGTCTGCAGCACCAAGCCGAGCCGTTCGAGACAACCCGCCGCCCCGCCCAGCCGCTCCACCAGGGCGGCATTGTGCGCCGCCGTCTCGGTGTCGCACCACAGCTTGGCGGAATGCACTGGCAGGCCCTCGGCGTCGAGCGCCACCATGCCGTGCTGCTGACCGGAAACGCCGATGGCGCGTATCGCACGGCGCTCGATGCCGGCCCGAGTCACGGCCTCCTCGTAGGCGCCACGAAAGGCCTCGAGCCACTCCTGGGGGGCCTGCTCACGACGCCCGTTCGCCCCCTCGACCAGGCGATGGGGACGGCTCGCCTCGCCGAGGATCGCCTCGCTCTCGACGTCGACCACAACCACCTTGGTGCTCTGGGTGCCGCAATCCACCCCGATGTACATACCGCCGCTCCTCACTCCCTGACCAGCGTTTCAAGCGTAGCGCGTGCGCCGCGTTCGTGCAGGCTTGCCAGCGTCGTGAGGTAGGCCTCGCGAAAGCGCTCATGCTCGGCCAGGTCGCCGAACAGCTCGCGGTTCTCGATGAAGGCGCCGGGCCGCGTGCGGTTCTCGCCAGCCAGGGCCATCAGCTCATGCTTGAGGCGGTCGACCACCGTAATCGGCTCACCCCGCTCGTCCAGGCCCTCGGCGTAGCGTGCCCAGCTGGCCACCACCGCCGCGCTGCGGTGGATCTCGCCGCCCGTTGCCAGTTGCTCGCGAATCACCGGTACCAGCCACTTGGGGATACGGTCGGAGCTCTCGGCGCACAGCCGCGCCAGGGTGTCCTTGATCTCGGGGTTGGCGAAGCGCTCGATCAGGGTCAGGCGGTACTGCTCGAGATCCACCCCGGGCACCGGGGCCAGGGTCGGGCTGCCCTCGTGGCGCATGTAGCCGAGCAGGAAGTCGACGAACAGCGGATCGCGGCACACCTCGTGGGCATAGCGGTAACCGGCGAGAGTGCCGAAGTAGCACAGTGCCTGGTGGCTGGCATTGAGCAGACGCAGCTTCATCAGCTCATAGGGTTCCACGTTCTCGACCACCTGCACGCCGACCCGCTCGAACGCCGGCCGGCCGCAGATGAAATGATCCTCCAGTACCCATTGGGTAAAGGGCTCGCACACCACCGGCCAGGCGTCCTCGACGCCGAACTCGTGCGCCAGCTCCTCGATGTCGACCGGCTGGGTGACCGGTGTGATGCGGTCGACCATGGCATTGGGAAACGGCACCTCGGCTTCGATCCATTCGGCCAGCGCCGGGTCGCGGGCCCGGGCGAAGGCAACGAACATGCGCCGCGCCACTTCGCCGTTGCCTTGGATGTTGTCGCAGGACATCAGCGTGAACGGCGCCAGACCTCGTTCTCGGCGGCGAGCCAGCGCCTCCACCACCAGGCCGAAGGTGGTGCGCGGCGCTTCGCGCGAGTCGAGGTCGTGGCGCACGTCGGGGTTGCCGAGGTCGAACTCTCCGGTGACCGGGTGGAAGTTGTAGCCGCCTTCGGTGACGGTCAGCGAGACGATGCGAATGGCGGGGTCGGCCATGTGCTCGATCACCGCCTCGGGGTCGTCGGGAGCGAACAGGTAGTCGAGCATGGCGCCTATCACCCGCGGTTCACGCTCGCCGCTGGGATGCTTCACCACCAGGGTGTAGAGATGATCCTGGGCTGCCAGCACCTCCTGCATGCGGCGATCGCCGGGCATCACGCCGACGCCGACGATGCCCCAGTCCAGGGCCTCGCCGCGGTTCATCAGCGCATCGAGATACATGGCCTGGTGGGCGCGATGAAAACCGCCAACGCCGATATGCACGATACCCGGCGTCACCTTCCGGCGGTCGTAGCGCGGCACGGCCACCCGCGAATCGAGGTGGGAGAGCGTGGCGTTGCTAAGAGCAGGCATAGGGGCACTCCTTGCCGCAGGCGGCAATGAACGAAAAATGGATCGGCGGTCCGGACGAGTCGCGGGTCAGCGCCAGTAGAGGTCCGGTGCGACGGACTCGCGCTTGATCAGTCGGGCATTGAGCATGTCCTTGTGGCGCGCCTTGTCTATGGCACCCTCGTGGTCCTGGCCCATGCCCAGCCAGCGCTGGATCAGGCGCGCTTCGAGCACCTCGTCGGCCACCTCGAGCAGCAGCGTCATGTCGAACAGCGGGCGCAGCTCGCGCCAGGGGTCGCGGTCGAGCAGCAGATAGTTGCCCTCGACGATGACGATGCGGTGCGTCGTGGCGATCAACCGCCCTCCAGCCCGGGCCAGGTCCAGCGGGCGGTCGAACACCGGCACCGCCACGTTTCGGTCGGCGCGGCGAATGCGCTCCAGGTCGTGCCTGAGGCCATCGGGATCGAAGGTCTCCGGCGCGCCCTTGATCGGTAGCTGGCCCAGCGGTTCGAGAATGGCGTTGTCGAGGTGATAGCCATCCATCGGCACCACGGCGGCAATGCCGGCCTGGCGCTCGTTGAGTTCGCGGCACAACCACTCAGAGAGGAACGACTTGCCCGCCCCCGGCGGCCCGGCCAGGGCGACGATGAAGCGCTGCCGGTTCTCCGCAGTCTCCAGTAAACGCACCGCCATATCGTGGATATTGGGGTTCATTTTTTCAGCTCATCCAGTTACCGCCGTCCACATTGATTGTCTGAGCGACCACATACTCACTATCGTCGCTGGCCAGAAATACCGCCGCTCCGGCGTGATCCTCCGGCTTGCCCATGCGCCCGTAGGGCACCGCCTCGCCGACCAGGCGCTTCTTCTCGCCCAGCGGGCGATCTTCATAGCGGGCGAACAGCGCGTCGACCTCGTCCCACATCGGCGTGTCGACCACCCCCGGGGCGATGCCGTTGACGCGAATACCGTGCTTGATCAGGTCGAGCGCACAGGACTGGGTCAGACTGATTACCGCCGCCTTGGTGGCACAGTAGGTGCTCACCAGCGCCTCGCCGCGCCGCCCCGCCTGGGAGGCCATGTTGATGATCGCCCCGCCCTCGCCGCGGGCCACCATCTGCCGCGCCACCGCCTGCAGGGTGAAGAACAGCCCCTTGGTGTTGACCGCGAACTGACGGTCGAAGCTCGCCTCGCTCACCTCCAGCACCGGCGCCATGTCGAATACCGCGGCATTATTGACCAGGATATCGATGGCGCCGAGATGTTGCGTGACCGCCTGGACCATGGCCTGGATGGAATCGACGTCGCAGACGTCGAGGCATACTCCCATGACGCGGTCGGCGGCCACCGCACGCAGCCCTACCAATGCCTCGTCGATGGCGCTGCTGTCGATGTCGGCAATCGCCACCCGGGCCCCTTCGGCGAGATAGCGCTCTGCAATGGCCAGGCCGATGCCCCGCGCGCCACCCGTTATCACGGCGACCTTATCTTGCAGTTTCATCTTGGGCCTTCCTCGTTGGTTTCATTCGTGGCCGCCTTTGCACCGGCACGGCGCCGTTCACGCCACAGCTGAATCAAGGTCTCGAGGCCACGCATGGCCGGCAGCACCCGCCACGCCCCGGCCTCCAGCAGTCGTGCGACATGGCCCTCCTCGATGTGACTGGCACCGGTGAAGCCGATCACCGTCATGCCGGCGGCGTGGGCCGCGGTCACGCCGGAAACACTGTCTTCCACCACCAGGCAGTCGCCCGGCGCCCGCCCCATGCGGCGTGCCGCCAGCAGGTAGAGATCGGGCGCCGGCTTGGGCCGTTCGACCTCGTCGGCGGTGAACAGCGGCACCTCGCCCAGTCGGGCGTCGAGACCGGTGACGGCCAGCGAAGCCAGCACCCGCCGACGGCGGCTGTTGGAGACGATGGCCAGCGGCAGCTCGATGCCGGCCAGGGTATCCGCCACGCCTTCGACGGCACGCAGCTCCTCGGCCAGGCGCGCCTCGATGGCGCTGTCGATACGCTCCAGTGCATCGGCGGGCAGACGGTGGGCGCTCTGCCGCTCCAGCCGTGCGAGAATCGCCCCAGTGGTCATGCCCAGCGCCTGGCGCAGGGCGACGTCATCGGGAATGTCCGGCAGCAACTGGCGGAGCTGCTGCATCAGCGTCGCCTCGGCAATTACCTCGCTGTCCACCAGCACGCCATCGCAGTCGAAGATCAGCGTTTCCATGCCTGCCCCACTCATAGGCGACCCGCCGCGGCAGGAGCACGATTGTCCTGGCGGTTGAGCCCGGCCAGGGGGTGTCGGGCGAGACTGGGCAGCGCCAGCCCCTCGCCGTCGAAGAGATGCGCGCAGTCGCGCTCGAAGCCGAAGCGCAGAGTATCGCCGACCCGGCTGGCGACGTTGCCGTCGGCGCTCACGGTAACCAGGGTGTCCTGCATGCGCACGTAGAGCGAGGTCACCCCGCCCAGACGCTCGATCACCTCGATGCGTCCCGAGAGCGGCCCCTCCGGGTCGAGCTGCAGATGCTCAGGGCGAACGCCCAGGGTCAGGGCGTCATCGTCGAGGCCGCTGCCGTCCACCGGCACCGTGCAGGTGTCGCCGCCGGGCAGGCGCACCTCGACGCCGGTAGCCGCCGCGCTCACCCGCTGCACCTCCAGGAAGTTCATCTTCGGCGAGCCGATGAAGCCGGCCACGAAGCGGTTGCGCGGGTGGTGGTAGAGCTCCATGGGCGAGCCCACCTGCTCGACCACGCCGCCCTGCAGCACGACGATCTTGTCGGCCATGGTCATGGCCTCGATCTGGTCGTGGGTGACGTAGATCATGGTGGCGTCGAGTTCCTCGTGCAGGCGCGCCAGCTCGATGCGCATCTGCACCCGCAGCGCCGCGTCGAGGTTGGAGAGCGGCTCGTCGAACAGAAAGATGCTGGGGTTGCGCACGATGGCGCGGCCGATGGCCACCCGCTGGCGCTGCCCACCGGAGAGCGCCTTGGGCTTGCGTTCGAGCAGCGGCTCGAGCTGCAGGATCGATGCCGCCTCACGCACCTTGCGCCGGCGTTCCTCCTTGGATACCCCGGCGAGTTTGAGGCTAAAGCCCATGTTGTCCTCGACGGTCATGTGCGGGTAGAGCGCGTAGCTCTGGAACACCATCGCCAAGCCGCGCTCGGCGGGGCCGACCTCGTTCATGCGTACGCCGTCGATCAGGATGTCGCCGCTGGTGGCGCTCTCGAGGCCGGCGATCATGCGCAGCAGGGTCGACTTGCCGCAGCCGGAGGGGCCGACGAAGACCACGAACTCACGGTCGTTGACCTCCAGGTCGACGCCCTTGATCACCTCGGTGTCATCGAAGCGCTTGACGATGTCGTGCAGTTGTAGCGTTGCCATGGGGAAACCTCGTTACTTGACGGCGCCGAAGGTGAGACCGCGTACCATCTGCTTCTGGGTCAACCAACCGAAGATCAGGATCGGCGCGATGGCCATGGTCGAAGCGGCCGAGAGCTTGGCCCAGAACAGCCCCTCGGGACTCGAGAACGATGCGATGTAGGCGGTGAGCGGTGCGGCGTTGGACGAAGTGAGATTGAGGCTCCAGAACGCCTCGTTCCAGCTCAGGATCACCGACAGCAGCCCGGTGGAGGCGATGCCGGGAAGGGTCAGCGGCAACAGCAGGTAGACCACTTCCTGGAAGGTGTTCGCGCCGTCCATGCGCCCCGCTTCGAGGATGTCCCGCGGCAGGTCTTTGAAGAAGGTGTAGAGCATCCATACCACGATCGGCAGGTTCATCAGGGTGTAGACGATGATCAGCCCGGAGCGGGTGTCGAGCAGGCCCAGATCGCGGAAGATCAGATAGATAGGCACCAGCACGCCCACCGGCGGCAGCATCTTGGTGGAGAGCATCCACAGCAGCGTGGCCTTGGTGCGCCGCGTGGGCAGAAAGGCCATGGCGTAGGCAGCGGGGATGGCGATGAGTAGCGCCAGCAGGGTCGAGCCGAAGGCCACCACCACGCTGTTCATGGCGAACTTGAAGTAGTCGGCCCGGGCCTGAACGGCCACGTAGCTCTCCAGCGTCGGAGTGAAGATCAGGCTGGGGTCGGCAATCGCCTCGGCCTCGGTCTTGAAGCCGGTCAGCACCATCCACAGGATGGGAAAGAAAATGATCAGCGCAATGCCCCAGCCCAGCAGCGTGAGCCATAGCCGCCGCATCCCGGCGCTTGGCATCAGCGGCGTATGCCGGGCCCGCGCTCCGCTGGACGTGGCGGCCAGGTGGCCCTCGGCCGGCAGCACCTTGGTCTTGAGTGTGGTCATGAGCGGCTCCTCGCCTCAGTTTTCCAGGTTCCTGGCCACCAGCCGGACCAGGAAGATGGCGACGATGTTGGCCAGGATGATGGCGACCACCCCACCCGCGGAGGCCAGGCCGACGTCGAAGTCGAGCAGCGCCTGCATGTAGATCAGGAACGCCAGGTTGGTGGTGGCGAGCCCCGGGCCACCCGAGGTGGTGACGTAGATCTCGGCGAAGATCGTCAGCAGGAAGATCATCTGGATCATGATCACCACGCTGATGGCACGCTTGAGGTGCGGCAGAGTGATGTAGAAGAACACCGCGATGGGGCCGGCCCCGTCCATGCGTGCCGCCTCGACCTGATCCTCGTCGAGAGACTGCATGGCAGTGAGCAGGATCAGCAGCGCGAACGGCAGCCACTGCCAGGCCACGATGATGATGATCGAGGTCATCGGCAGCGACGAGAACCAGTCCACCGCCGGCAGCCCGAACACCCCGGCGAGCCACGCCAGCACCCCGTTGCTCGGGTGCATCATCATGTTCTTCCACACCAGCGCACTGACCGTGGGCATGACGAAGAACGGCGAGATGGCCAGCACCCGAGCGATGCCGCGACCGGGAAACTCCTGCTGGAACAGCACCGCCAGCAGCACGCCGCCGACCACGGTGATGGTCAGCACCGAGCCCACCAGCACCAGGGTGTTGCCCATGGCGCGCCACAGCGCCGGGTCGGTGAACAGGAATTCGTAGTTTTCCAGGCCGGCGAAGCCGACCATCTCCGGCATCAGCAGGTTGTAGCGCTGCAGAGAGAACCATACGGTCATGCCCAGCGGCACCAGCATCCACAGCAGCAGCAGCGTGACCGCGGGCGCCTGCAGCGACAGCGAGCGCAGACCGCCGACGGTACGCCCGGAGGCGCGTGTCTTGCTCATAGCATCACCACGGAAGGTCGAAAGGTTGGCCGCCGGGCACTACCCCGGCGGCAGGGCGGGTGGCGCGGTTCAGTAACCGGCGCGCTGCATGGTGCGCGCGGTGGCGCGCTGGGCGTTCTGCAGCGCCTGCTCGACGCCGGTATCGCCGGTCAGCGCCGCGGCGATGGTCTGACCCACCTGGGTACCGATCGACTGGAACTCGGGAATGCCCACGAACTGCACACCGATGTAGGGGCTCGGCTCCAGCGTCGAGTCGGTGGGGTCGGCGCTGTTGATGGCATCGAGCACGAAGCCGGCGAAGGGCGCCTCGCGCTGGTAGTTCTCGTTGGCGTAGGTGGATTCACGAGTACCCGGCGGCACGCTGGTCCAGCCCTGGGTCTCGCCGACCAGCTCGATGTACTCCTGGGACGTGGCCCAGGTCAGGAAGGTCTGGGCGGCCTCCTGCTTGTCAGAAGAGGCGGGAATCGCCAACGCCCAGGACCACAGCCAGTGCGCTCCCTTGGGCGTCTCTGCCACCGGCGCCGGGGCGAAGCCGAGACGATCGGCGACCTGGGATTCGTCCGGGTTGTAGAGCTTGCCCGCCGCCGAGGTGGCGTCGACCCACATGGCGCAGTTGCCGCGGGAGAACAGCGCCAGGTTTTCGTTGAAGCCGTTGGAGCTGGCCCCCGGCGGGCCATAGTTGCCGAGCAGGTCGACATAGAAGCCGATGGCCTCCTGCCAGGCCGGCGAATCGAGTTCGGGATTCCACTCCTCGTCAAACCAGCGCCCGCCGAAGGTGTTCACCAGGGTGGAGACGAAGGCCATGTTCTCGCCCCAGCCCGGCTTGCCACGCAGGCAGATACCGGCCAGTTGATTGGCGGGGTCGTGCAGCTCGGCGGCCCATTCACGCACCTCTTCCCAGCTCGGTTGCTCGGGCATTTCGATGCCGGCTTCCTCGAACAGGTCGGTGCGGTAGTAGAGCATCGAACTCTCGGCGTAGAACGGCAGCGCGTACAGGGAGCCATTGTGCGAGAGGCCGTCGCGCACCGGCTTGAGCAGGTCCTCCGCCTGGTACGCCTCGAGCAGATCGTCGAGAGCGACCAACCAGCCGCGCTCGGCCCAGATCGGCGCCTCGTAGGTACCGATGGTCATGACATCGAACTGACCGCCGCCGGTGGCGATGTCGGTGGTCAGGCGCTGGCGCAACACGTTCTCCTCGAGCACCACCCAGTTGACGCTGATACCGGGATGCGCTTCCTCGAAGGCGCTGGTCAGACTCTGCATGATCACCATGTCGTTGTTGTTGACCGTGGCCACGGTGATGGTCTCGGCCTGGGCGGCGCTAGTGGCGGCAAGTGCCAGGCCGGCCAGGGGAAAGGCGTAGGCGAACTTCATGTCGGGCTCCTGTGTGCTTGGCGTACCCGCTGGGGGCGTTGTTGTTGGTGGAAATTGTTGTTGGGTGCCGGGAATTGTTGTTGGGTGCCGGGAGTCGCGGTTTTGATCATTTACTCATCTTACGATCAAATGATCGGACAGCGCGCAGCAAAAGGCAAAGGCAAGGCCCTTAGACTTTAGGTTAAGCCAGGTCGAATCGGGTCAGGAAAGCCCTTCGCTTTCGAGGATGAAGCGTGCGGCACTCTCGTCGGTGATGAGCCCCTTGAGCCAGCCGCCGCGCAGCGCGGCGAGAATCGCTGGCCCCTTTTCGCGACCGCCGGCCAGTGCCACCAGGCTCTGGTCGCGAAACATCTCCAGCGGCAGGCTGGTGACGCGGCGGGTGATCGAGCACTCGATGACGGCGCCGTTGCGGTCGAGCGGCCAGCCGAGCAGCTCGCCCACGGCGTTGCGACTGAGCAGTTCGTCGAGCTCGGCCTCGCTGATGAAGTGGTCCTGGAACAGGGTGGCCTGGCGGTCGATGCGGCCCACGCCGATGTAGGCCGCCTCGGCCTCCTTGGCGACCTCGACGATGGCCTGGAACAGGCGCTGGCCGAGCATCGCCTCCTTCTCCTCCACCGAACCGGCCACCACCGGCGCCGGCAACAGGAAGCGCTCGCCGCCGGTCTTGTCGGCCAGCACCATCACCCCGTCGTAGCGGTTGGCGGAGCCGTCACGGGCGACGTTGCCCACCAGCGAGACGAAGCGGTGCTGGGGACGCTCGATGCGGCTGAGCGCCTCCACCGTGGCGCGCACCGAGCGGCCCGTACCCAGCGACAGGGTCAGCGGTTCGGAGCGCTCGATCAACCTCGCCAGGCGCTCTGCCCCGGCCACCGCCAGGTAGTGGGCGCTGCTCTCGGGAGCTTCCGGGTCGGCCGGCACCACATCGCAGAACTCGAGCCCGAAGCGCTTGAGGATGGCATCCGACATCACCATGCAGTTGGCCAGCGGGTGGTCGATGTGCACCTTGACCAGCCCCTCCTGGCGCGCCAGGGCCAGCAGCCGCTGCACGCCGGGGCGCGACACCCCCAGTTGGCTGGCGATCTCGTCCTGGGTTCGCCCGCCCACGTAGGAGAGCCAGGCCGCACGGGCCGCCTGGTCCAGCTTCAGCTCGAACTTGTCCACGTTACCCGTTCCTCATCGAATGCCCATCAAGCCGAACCCCAGTCATGCCGCCCCCTTACGCGGAGCCTCGTCATGCAGAGCCAAAGTAGCGTTCGCGGTCCTCGGCGGTGATGTCGCTGATGTGCAGGGGATAATGGCCATCGCCACGGTCGGCGTAGAAATGGCGCAGGGTGCGCTCGATGGTGGGGAAGGCCAGCTCGTCCCAGGGGATCTCGTGCTCTTCGAACAGGGCCACTTCGAGACTCTCCGGGCCGGCGGAAAAGCCGCCCGTGAGCTCGGCGCGGAAGATCATGTAGACCTGGTTGATGTGCGGCAGGTTGATCAGGGTGTAGAGTCCATGAATATCGACCTCGGCACAGGCCTCTTCCCAGGTTTCGCGGGCCGCTGCCTGCACGGTGGTCTCGGCGTTCTCCATGAAGCCCGCCGGCAGGGTCCAGTAGCCCTTGCGCGGCGAGATGGCGCGGCGACAGAGCAGGATGCGCGAGCCGCTCACCGGCAGCGTGCCGGCCACGATGCGCGGGTTCTGGTAGTGGATCGAACCGCAGGCGTCGCACAAGTACCTGGGCCGATCGTCTCCTGCCGGAATCGCGAAACGCACGGTTTGGCCACAGTGGCTGCAGAAGTTCATGAGTCTCCCTGGCAGGCTTGACGTCGGCAAAGGCCCCCGGGTAGAAGGAATCAAACCCGACGGAAACCCCATGTTAGAGAAACTTCGCAAGCGCCTGCAAGCGCACGAGCCCCGCCATCTGCGCCTCGACATGCCGCGTGCCGCGGTACTCATGCCGATCGTCGAGCGCCCCGAACCGACGCTGCTGTTCACCCGCCGTGCAGGGCATCTCAATACGCACAGCGGCCAGGTGGCGTTTCCCGGCGGCAAGCGCGAGGAGGACGACCGCGACCTGCTGTTCACCGCGCTGCGTGAATCCCACGAGGAGATCGCCCTGCCGCCGGAGCGGGTCGAGCTGCTCGGCCGCCTGTCGGACGTGATTTCGCTGCACGGCATTCTGGTCACGCCCTATGTGGGGCTGATCCCGCCGGACCTGCCGCTCACGCCCGACCCCGCCGAGCTGGACGCCATCTTCGAGGTGCCGCTCGAGCTGTTCCTCGAGGACCGCCGTCACCATACCGACGTGATCCCGGTCGACGGACGCCCCCACTACGTGCCCAGCTACCACACCCAGGGCCAGGTGATCTGGGGGCTCTCGGCCATGATGCTGGTGGAGCTGCTGGCGGAGGGCTTCGAGCGTCCCATCAGCCTGTTCGATGAGCCGCCGCAGGGTCGGCTATGCTATTTTCCCGAACGTCTGCTGCGCAGTCCGGATACCGCCACGCGCCGCTCCTGATCCTGCTGCCCGCCTTCCTGGAGGTTCGTCGCATTCATGTCGCTGCTCACCCGCCCGGCCTTTGCGGCCAATGCCCTGCCTCAGTTGGTCGATGCCCTGGTCGAAAAGGGCTGGTTCGTCGGCGAGGGATTTCTCGACGCCGAGCTGTGCCAGGAGTTGCATCGGGAGCTGATGGAAATGGCCGAGCGCGACGCCCTGGCTGCCGCCGGCATCGGCCGCGGCGACGAGCACCAGCTGCGTCGCGACATCCGCGGCGACGCCATCCGCTGGCTCGACCGTGAGAGCCTGGCCCAGCGCCGCTACCTCGAAGCCATGGGCGAGCTGCAGCGCGAACTGAATCAGGCGCTGTTCCTGGGGCTGTTCGAATACGAGGCGCACTTCGCCCACTACCCGCCCGGGGCCTTCTACAAGAAGCATCTGGACAGCTTTCGCGGACGCGCCAACCGGGTGGTCTCCACGGTGGGCTACCTCAACCCCGACTGGCCGGCGGACGGCGGCGGGGAAATGGCGATCTTCGCCGCCGACGAACCGGAACGCGAAGTGGCCCGGGTACGCCCGGAAGCCGGCAACTTCGCCTGCTTTCTCGCCGAGACCGTGCCCCACGAGGTGCTGCCCACCCGCCTGCCGCGAGCCAGCATCGCCGGCTGGTTCCGGCGCAACGCCTCGCTCGGCGGCCTGGTCGACCCGGCGCGCTGATGGCCGACGAACGCGAGGCGCTGCGCGCCCGGCTGGCCGAACTCGAGGCCCACAAGGCCGCTCTCGAAGCGAGAGTCGCCGAGCTCGACGAGGAGAAGCGCCACTATCGCTGGCTGGCGGAGAGCACCACCGACCTGATCTCGCGCCACGCCCGCGACGGCACCTTCCTCTACGCCTCCCAGGCCGCCCGCGACCTGCTCGGCTACGAGCCCGAGGAGCTGATCGGCGTCTCGGCCTACGACCTGTTCCACCCTGCCGACCTCGCCGACCTGCTCAACAAGTCGCCGCGGGTCTACTATCACGACGGTTTCTATCAGCAGACCTACCGCTTCCGCGCCAAGGACGGACACTACGTCTGGTTCGAGACCACCAGCCGCACCCGCCGCGACCCGGCCACCGGCGAGCTGATCGACGTGCTCTGCGTCTCCCGCGACGTGGGCCGACGCATTCGCGCCGAGGCCAATCGCGAGCGCCTGGCCCGGGTAGTGGAATCGACCACCGACTACGTGCTGTTCTGCGACGGCGACGAGCGGCTGTTCTACTCCAACGAGGCGGCGCGACGCCTGCTGGGGTTGCCGCGCGAAGGGCTCGATGCCCGGCTCGAACGGGCCTATACCCCGGCATCGCTTGCCATCCTGCGTGAGATCGTGCTGCCCGCCGTGGCCCGCTACGGCTCCTGGAGCGGCGAGCTGGAGATGCCGGGCCCCAAGGGGCCGGTGCCGGTACTCAGCGTGGTGCTGGCCCACCGCGGCCCCGGCGCCGAGCCCGACCACCTCTCGCTGCTCAATCGCGACATCGGCCTGCGCAAGGCCGCCGAGGCTCAGGCACGACGCCACCAGGAACAGATCGCCCACGCCAACCGCCTGGCCACCACCGGCGAGCTCGCCTCCAACATCGCCCATGAGCTGAACCAGCCGCTGGGCGCCATCGCCAATTACATCAGCGGCGCGCTGCTGCAGCTGCGTGCCGATCCGAATCGCCCGGCCAGCGACCTCGCCCTGCCGCTGGAGCGGATCGATACCCAGGTACAGCGACTGGCGCAGCGGCTGCGTCACATTCGCACCTTCGTGCGCAAGGGGCAGACCCGCCCGCGCCCGGTCGCGCTGTTCGAGGTGGTGGATGCCGCCTGCCGACTGTGCGAGTGGCAGTATCAGCAGGCAGGCATCACTCTCGAGTACCAGTTGCCGGAAACGCTGCCCCGCGTGATGGCCGACCCCATCGCGCTGGAGCAGGTGCTGGTCAATCTGCTGCTCAACGCCTTGGAAGCGAGCCGCGAACGGCCTGCCGCCGTGCGGGTCGAAATCCGCGCACGGCGCAGTGGCCAGCGTGAAGTGACCTTCAGCGTCAGCGACCAGGGCCCCGGCATCGCCGTCGAACAGGCCCAGGCGATTTTTACGCCGTTTCACTCCAGCCGCCCGGAAGGGCTCGGCATGGGCCTAGCCATCAGCCGTTCGCTGATGGAAGCCATGGGCGGCAGCCTGGACCTCACCGACGGTTCCGAGGGCGCCACCTTTACCGGTACACTGCTGGCCGAAGCGAACCCCATTCACCGCAGCAAGCCGCCCCGGAGCCAGCCGTGACCCAGCCCAGCGCCGCCCCCTGTATCGCCGTGGTCGACGACGACGAGGCGCTGCGCGACTCGCTGGCCTGGCTGCTCGACTCCGTAGGCCTGGCCACCCGCGCCTTTGCCGACGGCGAGGCGTTTCTCGCCGCCGACCCCGAAAGCTTCGATGCGGTACTGCTCGACGTACGCATGCCCGGCCTCTCCGGCCTGCAGGTGCAGCAGCGCCTGCTGGAGCGCGGCGATATCGCCCCGGTGATCTTCATGACCGGCCACGGCGACGTGCCCATGGCGGTAGCTGCCCTCAAGGCCGGCGCCTTCGACTTCATCGAGAAGCCGTTCAACCAGCAGCAGTTGATCGATGCCGTGCAGCAGGCGCTCGCCGAGTATCAGCGCCAGCGCGCCGTGAGCGAGCGCATCGACACCCTGCGCGCACGCTACGACGCCCTGCGCCCCAAGGAGCGAAACATCCTGGTGCTGGTGGCCGAAGGCCTGACCAGCCGCGAGATCGCCGAGCGCCTCGACGTCAGCGCCAAGACGGTGGAGATCTACCGCCTGCGAGGCATGAAGGCGCTGGGCGCCGGCAACCTGGCCGAGCTGGTACGCATCTGCGTGGCGCTTGGGCTGGTAGAGCCGTTGCCGAAATAAGGATGGCTGCTCTGGCGCCACGCGTGGGTGCGACATGGCGCCAGAGGTGCCAATGGCTCAGCTCACGCGAATCGTCGCCATCATGCCGAGCTCCTCGTGCTCGATGATGTGGCAATGGAACAGCCAGTCGCCGGGCTCACGGAATACCATTCGCAGTTTCAGGCGCTGATAAGGCGCCAGATTGATGGTGTCTTTCCAGGCCAGCCAAGGTGCCTCCTGCCACTCGCCTTCGGCATCGCGGGTGGCGATCACCTGGAAATGGGTACCGTGCACATGGAAGGGGTGGTCCATGTGTGAGTTGTTGAAAACCTCCCACTCCTCGACCTCGCCCACCTTGCCTTCGAACAGGATCTCATCCATGGCGAAGGCACGACCGTTGATCAGGAAATCCACCTCGGGCCGCTCAGCTGCTTCATCCATGGCATGGTCAGCCCCATGCCCCGGGCCATGGGTACCATGATGGCTGGCGCTGCCGCCGCCGTGGCCGGCATGTGGATCGCCGTGACCGGCATGTGGGTCGCCGTGACCGGCATGCGGATCGCTATCGCCGACAGCATGGTCTTCATGGCCCGGCATCACCTCGGTGAGCTCCACCCGGCGTTGGACTGTCGGTTCACCCAACGGCTCGACACGGCCCAGGCGCTCAGGCAGCGAGACTGGGGCACGAACGTCCGAGTCGAGAGTGTGAATCGCCAGCAGCGGTGCCACTTCGTCCAGATGGGGCGGCCTGTCGCCCATCCAGCCACGCTCGTAGGGATGGCTGGCCAGCTGGAAGTGTCCCTCGGCCCGCTCACTGACACGCACCAGCAGGTCGGCCCGTTCGCCCGGGGTGAGCAGCAGCTCCTCCAGCGGCTGCGGCCGCTCGATCAGTCCGCCGTCGGTGCCGATCAGGATCAGCTCATGCTCATCCAGACGCAGGCGCAGATAGCGCCCCGCACAGGCATTGATCAGCCGCAGGCGCAAGGTGGTGCCCGGCGCTACATCGAGCCGCGGTTCGCGCTGGCCATTGACCAGCAGCAGCTCGCCTTCGCGGCCATTCATCCAGTCCTCGGCAGTGTGGGGCGCGACCTCACCATTCGCCCTCAGGCGGAGGTCGCTGATCACCAGCAGGTGCTCCTCCACCTCGGCTGGCAGCCCCTCTTCAGCGGGCCGCACCAGCAGCGCACCCGCCAGGCCATGCGCCACCTGCCAGGCCGTGCCTTCGTGCGGATGGGGATGGAACCAGTGCAGACCCGCACTCCCGCTGGGGAAGGCGTAGCGGTACTGGCGCGATTCACCCGGCGCCACGGCGTCCCAGGGAGCGCCGTCATGCGCCTGCGGCACCGGCACGCCATGCCAGTGCAAGGTGGTCTCCTGCTCCAGCTCGTTGATCAGGGTGACATCCAGCTCATCACCCTCTCGCACCTCGATCAGCGGCGCCACCTTGCCGTTGTAGAGCCACAGCCTGGCCTCGAGCTCATCGCTCAGGGGCACGCTGTGGGGGCCAGGGGTCAGCACGCTGCGAAAGCGGCCGGCAGATTCGCTCAAGTTGACGATTCGGGGTAGCGGCTGCAGCGGCTGGCCGCCCTTCGGCAAGGCGGCAAGGCTAGCAGGCGGTGCTCCATGGGGATGCTGGCGAGACAGGGCGTAACCCATGGTGCCTGCTGTGGAAAGCAACAGCGCGCCCAGCGCCGAGTAGCCCAGGAATTCACGACGTTTCATTGACTTGTCCTCGAGTCATGTACGCTCTCACCGCGAAGCGATCGTTCGCGGCGCCATCAGGGGGAAAAGAGGTTCAGGCCCGAGGAGGACGTTCGATGGGATCCGGCGGCCCGAAAGGACTGTCGGGAACGGCACCGAACAAGACCAATGAGGACGCCAAGGCGTGACCGTCCGACGACATCACGACGGTTCCGCAATGCAAGCAGGGTAGGCAGCAGGGAGACGCTGCGGAGGGATGCGGCTCATCCGGATCGGTCATTTCCCAAGCCATTGGCTGCTCCTCACCAACCAGGCTCTGCAGGCAGTCGGCATCGCCGTGGTGCCCACCGGCAACCACGGGCGGAACGATGGCCAGCATGAGGGCCATGGACAGGCTTAGCAGCCAGTGCCAGGAGAATCGACGCATGAAATGTAGAGACTTATGAGCCAGTGGTGAGCGGAGTATTTCATGCTCGGGAGAATGGCCGCAACCTGGGTCCTGCACACACCTTTCTTGAAAAGTCGGTGCGTTCGGGATGGACGGCTGACCGAGATCAGGAAATCGTGACTTTTCGCGGCTCACGCGCGGGTGGCGCTTGTTTGCCCTGCTTCGCGTCGCGATGATGAGGGGGTAGCACTCCATCGGATATCAGCCGCTCATGCGCAGAATACTGCTTGTCCTGGTCAGCCTGTGCCTGGTCCTGTCGTTGTCGGCAGGCTCAACGGCTCTGGCTGGCCTCGACGCTGTGCGCGATGCTTCCCATGCCCAGCATGACGGCGCTCGAGACGAGCAGCCCGCCTGCGGCCAGACAGCCCACACCGATGTGAACGAGTGTCAGGTCAGCTGCCTGAGCAGCAGCCACTGCATGAGTGGGGCCATGCCGCTCGCTGCGACCCTGAACGTGCCTGCCCTGACGACGCGTCCCCCTTGCCTTACCGGGGCCCGCCCGATTCCGCCCTGCTTCATGGATGAGCGACCACCCAGAGCTGCCTGATTTTGCCGCTAGCGACCCGGCGCGACAGCGCCATGACCTCGTATGCCGTTTATCAGGAGCCCACCATGGCCACCATCCTTAATGACGCAAGCCCCTTCCTGTCGGGGCAGCACTACACCAGCACAAGAATGACGGGACGGGCCACCGCGCTCATGGTCGGCATGCTGCTGACCGGAGTACTGGCCCCTCAAGTCTTCGCGCACGACGAGCCGGAGCATACGCATGCCACGCAGCAGAGCATGAGCCATGCAGACCATGCAGACCATGCAGACCATGCACATGATCATGGCCTGCAAGAGCATGTGAGCGAGGCGAGCCACGACCACGACCACGACCACGACCACCACGATCATGCCAGCGCAAGCAGCGACGCCATCCACGACCACGCCGATGACGAGCATGATCACGACCACGACAAGGAAGCCAGCCACGCAGATCATGCTCATGAGCATGCTCACGACAGGGACATTCCCGACGAGTGGGCAACGCAGGAGAATCCCCTGCCGCTCGACGCAGCGACTCTGGCAGAGGGACAGCGGGTATACGAGCAGTTCTGTTCTGCCTGTCATGGCCCGGCAGGCCGGGGCGATGGAGTGGCACCTGCCGTCGCCTACTTCGACCCCAGCCCCACCGACCTGGCGCAGCACGGCCCGGCCCATGGCGCTGCGGAATACGCCTGGGTGATCAATGCGGGCAATCCGCAGAGCGCCATGCCACGCTTCGGCACCAAACTGAACGAGAACGAGATCTGGTCCGTGGTGCACTACATTCGCCATGGCCTGTCGGATGAGCAGGACGAGCAGTACGCCCAGGCACACCAGCACTGAAAACCAATCGGGCGCCCAAGGGCGCCCGATTCGTTCATGGCTAGATCAAGGCTAGACCGCCAGCTCTCGCCAGAGCAGGCTCTCGTCTTCTTCCTCAGGCTCCGGTTCCGGCTCCGGAGCGGGCGTGAGGGCAATGACCTCACCGCTGGGGTTCTCGAGTAGCTCACGCAGCATTTCGTAGTTCAGGGCCGTGGCCGGCTCGTCGTCGTCACGCTGCAGCATGGCCAGCGTTTCCATTAGGTTGGCCATGCCGGTTTCCTGTTCGCCCAGCGCCTCGTAGACCTGCACATAGGGCGTGTCGCCATCCCAACCGGCCTTGATCGGCTGGTTGATCAGATGCACCTGCATGCCGACCGGCACACGGTCGAAGATCGACTCGATGTCTTCGGGGAACATGCGCACGCAGCCACGGCTGGCCCGCATGCCGACCCCATCGGGCTGGTTGGTGCCGTGAATCAGATAGCCGGGGATGTCGAGCAGGATGGCATGCCTGCCCAAGGGGTTGTCCGGCCCCGGCGGCACCACCGCGGGCGCCGTCTCGCCGCGAGCGGCAGCTTCCTCACGCACCGAACGCGGCGGATACCAGGCCGGGTCTTTGAGCCGCATGGTGGTCTTGGTGATACCCAGCGGCGTGTCGAAGCCTTCGCGACCGATACCGATGGGATAGGTCTCGACTCGCGGTGTCTCACCTTCTCTCGTCGGCGGGTAGTAATAGAGCCTGAGTTCGGCCACGTTGATCACGATGCCCTTACGCTCCACCGGGGGCAGGATGAAGCGGCCGGGAATCAGCACTTCGGTGCCCTCGCCCGGCATCCACACGCTGACGTCGGGGTTGGCACGGCGGATCTCTTCGTAGCCGACGTTGTTGGCACGTGCGATGTCGATCAGCGTCTCGTCTTCACGCGCCTCGACGACGTAGTCCTTACCGATGACATCGCCCCGCTCGGGCAAGGGGTAGTGCCCCTTGGGCCACTCCTGCTCCGCCTCATTGCCGTTTTCCGCCGAATCTTCCTCGGCCCAGCTCATCCCGGCCAGCAGAATGGTGGCCAATATGCCCAGGCCAAGGGACAGCCAGGTCTGGCGTCGCAAGGGCCAGTTGCGCCCATGTACCACTGCATGAAGATTCATAGCATTGCCTCTTGCCTGTCTATCTTTAGTAAACTAATGAAAATTGCCCCTATCATAACGATCCTCTGCAAAATTCGACACCTCACGGGTTCCAGGTTCACCACTCTCGGGCTCACAATACGGGGGCAAAGAGATAGGCGCCCCGCCCTGCGACGCGATGCCAAAGCGGCCGGTCGAGTAAGTCCTCGACCGTCATTTGGCGCGATCTGGAAAAATCCCGTTCGAACATGGCCTCCACATCGCTGGCAAACTCCCGATCCATGATCAGCGCCGTCACCTCGAAGTTGAGGCGGAAGGAGCGGTTGTCGAGGTTGACGGTGCCCACGGCGGCCCAGGCGTCGTCCACCAGAAACGCCTTGCCATGCAGAAAGCCCTCCTGATAGCGATGAATTTCGACCCCGGCGTCGATCAACGGCCCCAGAAAGGCGTAGGCCGCATAGAAGGTCAGCAGATTGTCCGGTCGTTCGGGAATCAGAATCCTGACATCGATGCCGTTCAACGCTGCCAGCTTGAGCATGCTCTGCACGCCCTCGTCGGGCACGAAATAAGGGCTCGAGATCCAGATCCGCTCGCGCGCGGAATGGATCGCCTGCTGGATCATCAGGCTGGCGGTCTCGAAGCGATCCGCCGGGCCGGTAGGCAGGATCAGCGCCGGCACTCCATTGACCGAAGGCACGGACGGCTCCCAGGGCAGGTCGGGGACCTCCTCGGTGGCCCAGTGCCAGTCCTCGATGAAGACGAGCTGCAAAGCCAGTGCCGCCGGTCCTTCCAGCTTGAGATGGGTGTCGCGCCAAGGCCCAAGATCCTCATGCCCTTTCAGATATTCATCGCCGATGTTGAAGCCGCCAAGCCAGGCCTTCGCACCGTCGGCCACCACGATCTTGCGGTGATTGCGAAAGTTGAGCTGAAAGCGATTGCCCGGCCCACGTGTGGAGTGGAATCGGTGCACGTTCACCCCGGCGTCGCGCAGCGCCTGCAGATAGGCGTTCGGCAGCTTGTAGCTACCGATCTCGTCGTACAGGAAATAGACCTCGACACCTTCGCTGGCCCTGGCGATGAGGCGTTGCTGAAGCTCACGCCCAAGATCGTCGTCACGCACAATGTAGAACTGCACCAGCAGGTAGCGCTCTGCGGCGTCGATGCCGGCAAAGATGCTGGCGAAGGTTTCCTCACCGTCGATCAGCAGCGTGGCTTCGTTACCGCCCAGGTAAGGCAGCTTGGCCAGTTGCTCCACGCCGGCCAAGTGTCGATGCTCCTGCGGCCACGCGACGCCATGCGCCCGCAGCTCGCCCAGCTTGTCCGCCAAGGCTCGGGCCAGCTCGGAATCTTCGTCACGCCGCGAGGTGACATAGCCTTCGAATGTGTTGCGCCCGAAGATCCAGTAGGTCGGCACCGCGACATAGGGAATGGTGTTGAGCGAGACGATCCAGGCAATTGCCCCCTGGGACGTGCGGCTCGACATCAGCGCTTCCACCGACGAGAACAACCCCACCACATGCGCCACCAGCATGAAAATGGCCAGCTTGCCCCAGGAGCGACGCCCACGGGGCCGTGCACGCTTCGTCAACCAGGCAACCATCAACTCGCCTCTTGCGCGGAAGTCGACGCCGCGACTTGCTCATCGCGCTCCTGGCGCCGCGACCATGCAACGAGCGCTACGCCGGCAGCGATCATCGGCAGGGTCAGCAGCATGCCCACGGTCACCCAGCCGAAGGCGATGAAACCGATATGAGCGTCGGGCAGGCGCACGAACTCCACGGCGAAGCGGAAGACACCATAGAGCAGCAGGAATAGCCCTGACACCAAGCCTCTGCGCCGGGGGCGACTCGAAATCCACCACAGCACCACGAACAGCACCACCCCCTCGAGGGCAAACTCGTAGAGCGCCGAAGGGTGGCGCGGCTCCGGCCCCAGGTGCGGGAACGGCATGGCCCAGGGCAGATCGCTGACACGTCCCGGCAGTTCATGGTTGATGAAGTTGCCGATGCGCCCGGCGCCCAGGCCTATCGGTACCAGCGGTGCGATAAAATCGGTCAATTGGAAGAAAGTGAGATTCTTCTTGCGTGCGAAGAGCAGCGCCGCCAGCAGCACGCCGATCAGGCCGCCATGAAAACTCATTCCCCCATCCCAGAGCCGGAAGGCCCACAGCGGGTTGGCCAGGAACTGCTCCATACCGTAGAACAGCACATAACCCAGGCGTCCTCCGGCCACCACGCCAATGGCGGCGTAGAACAGCAGATCGCCAATATCGTCATGAGTGAGCCCCAGGCGATGGGCGCGATGACGCCCCAGCAGCCAGGCGGCGACGAAGCCCACCACGTACATCAACCCATACCAGTGGATCTGCAGCGGCCCGATGGCGATGGCCACCGGATCGATATCGGGATAGTTCATCTCGCTTGTGCTCCTTGCAGGCACATGGCTGGAGCCATCGCACCTGCGGCGAATTGAGTGTGAATGCCGCTGAGCATCGACATTCCGAATCCAATGCCGGGCACAGCGACACCGCTGTGCGGGCAAGCATCATTCAGAAAGGGGCAGGCGCTACGCCCGCGGAGGACGCTCCGGTCGCTCGCGAGGGGCGTGGAGAAGCGTCGTGTCGACGGGCCGACGAGGCTCGAGTGAGCGAGGGGCCACTGAGGCAAGCGCTAGGCCGGCACTGGAGCAAACCGGTGTTGCACTGGTACAGGCGGGTTGTTCGCCCCCCTGGGCTTGGCCGTTGTCGGCCTCGAACACGAGGCCAGCGTCCAGAGACGAAGAGGTGCCCGTCTGGCAATCCGCGTCAGCGTACTTCCAGTCGCCCAGGGCCACCTGCGGCAGGGTAAGCACGATGCCGAAGAGGAGACAGAGCAGCCAGGCGAAGGGGCGAGAACGCATCGAAATGGATCAACCGAGTGTAGGTCAGGGTCGTGCCTAGTCTTCCATGCTCGCAAGCGCGTCGCAAGCGCCCCTGTTCTCATGCCCAAAAAAAGCAAGAAAACAACAACCTATGTGCGGCACCCAGGTTGAGAAAAGCGATGCTGATTGATACAAGTCAAAGGGAGGCTCAGCGGGTTCGTCTATTCTGATATTGCCTATCATGTCGGAGCACCGCGCCATGCTGCAGCGGGCCGTTACACCCTCACAGCACTGCATCACCCGTCGCGGGTGGTGCCGCAGCTGGCTTTTCAGCCTGCTGCTGCTGTCGATGGCCGTGGCGTTCGGCGTTCAGGCAATGGCGCATCCAGCGCCGGCATCCCCACATTCCGTCGTCGAAAGCCTTGCGCAAGCAAACCCGCCAGCACCTGCGCCACACTGCGAGCACGGCCACAGCGGGGAACATGCCGCAGAGCTCCTGCTGCGTGCGGAGCGCCTGGACGTCGATGGCACTCCTTGCCATCGCCCTGTTCCCGCGGTGACACCGCCTCCCGTCGCCGTCACCATCGGCCTGCCCAGTGCCGCTCCCACGCTTGCCAACCCACCACTCTATCTGTTGACGCAGCGCCTGCGTCCCTGACTCCTCTGCAATGCCCCACCTGTCTTGCGGCAATTCCCGGTGACGTCCCACTGGACGCTCGCCAATTCCGGCAGCAAACCACGAGCGTTCACGCTCATAGGAGTAAGACATGAAACTGCGCAAGCTCGCTATTGCCACGGGCCTCGCCCTGGCTATCGGTAGCACCGCTTCCAGCCTGACCTTTGCCCAGGGTATGGGGCAAGGCGGAGGCATGATGAGCGGCGGTATGGGCCCCGGCATGATGGGCGGTGGCATGGGTCCCGGCATGATGGGCGGTGGCATGGGCCCCGGCATGATGGGCGGTGGCATGGGCCCCGGCATGATGGGCGGTGGCATGGGCCCCGGCATGATGGGCGGTGGCATGGGCCCCGGCATGATGGGCGGTGGCATGATGCCCTGCCCGATGATGGATGACGGGAAAGGCATGATGCAGATGCTCGTGCCCGAACAGCGCAACGAGATGCGCGAACTCATGCGCGAGCATCGCCCCGCCCAGTTCGAGCGCATGGGGCAGCTGATGAATCTGCGCGATGACCTGATGGCTGCCATGCATGGCGAGCGTCCCGACCCCGAAGAGGTCCAAGCCATTCATGCTCAGATGGCGGAACTCCATGGCGAGATGATGGCGGAGATGGTGCGCATGCGAAACGCCATGCACGACCTGCTCACCGATGAGCAACGCGAACAATTGCAGCAGGCCACACCGCAAGCCGACGAGTCGGATGACCACGCGGCCCACCACTGATCGTCGATAGCCGCCTGGTATCGGGCGGCCGGCCACGGCCGCCCGGGAACACGGCGCGAGGGAGCATGCGATGACCACAGCGACGAAACGGATCACCCTGACAGTGCCCGGCATGGGCAGCGACCACTGTGCCGGTATCGTACGCACGACGCTCCAGCGTCTCGATGGCGTCGGCGAAATCCAGACCAATATCGCCAGCCACCGAGTCAGCGTCGGCGTCGCGCAGGGCGGCCCCGACGCCGATGCCTTGAAGCAGGCGGTGGAGGGGGCCGGCTATGACGTCGCGGCGGTAAGCGGCGAAGCCGAGGCGGATGGCGAGGCAGATGCCGTCATCGAGGAAGACTACCTGCGTCAGGCCCGTAAGCGGCTGTGGATCGCCGGCGTGCCCACCACGCTGATCATGATCCTGATGATGCCACACATGTTCTGGCAGCCGATTCCCGGCTACCTGGCCATCGTCGTGCTGCTCGCCTTTCCGGTGGTGTTTCTCCATGGCGGTGCGGCCACCCATCGCTCGAGCTGGCGCTCGCTGAAGAACGGCACCTTCAACATGGACGTGCTGATCTCCATGGGCAGCCTACCGCCCTACCTGATCGGTCTGGTCGGCTTCGTCTACCCGATGACCTCCTTCGTCGAGATGGCCGCCACCATCATGACCTTCCATCTACTGGGTCGTTATCTCGAGGCCCTGGCCAAGGGGCGCGCTTCGCAAGCCATTCGTCGCCTGCTGACCCTCGGCGCCAAGACCGCTCGAGTGGAACGCGGTGGCGAAGAGGTCGAAGTGCCGGTGAAGGAGCTCGAGCCCGGCGACATCATGGTCGTGCGCCCCGGCGACAAGATTCCCACCGACGGCGAGGTGATCGAGGGCGAGAGCCACCTCGACGAATCCATCGCCACCGGCGAATCGATCCCCGTCTACAAGAGCGTCGGCGACAGCGTGATCGGCGCCACCATCAACAAGGAGGGGCGGCTGCGAGTGAGGGCCACCAAGGTCGGTGGCGATACCTTCCTCTCCCAGGTGGTACGCCTGATCGATCAGGCCCAGGGCTCGCGGGTGCCGATCCAGGAGTTCGCCGACCGCATGACCGGCCGCTTCGTGCCGGCGGTGCTGCTGATCTCGCTGGCCAGCCTGGTCGCCTGGCTGCTGCTTCCCGACGTCTTGCGCCCAATCCTCGACTGGGGCGCGAACTTCCTGCCCTGGGTGAACCCGGAAGCCAGTACACCGGTGCTGGCACTCATTGCCGCCATCGCCGTGCTGGTCATCGCCTGTCCCTGCGCGCTGGGTCTGGCAACGCCGACGGCCCTGATGGTCGGCTCCGGCATCGGCGCCGAGCGCGGCATCCTGATCCGTTCCGGCGAGGCGATCCAGACCTTCAAGGACATCAAGGTCATGGTGCTCGACAAGACCGGCACCATCACCCGCGGCGAGCCGAAGCTCACTGAGGTGGTCACGGCGGAAGGAGTCGAAGAGAAAGAGCTGCTGAGACTGGCGGCAAGCGTCGAGAACGCCTCGGAGCACCCCATCGCTCGCGCCATCGTCGACGGCTCCGTCGAGCGCGGCATCAAGCCCGGCGAGGTCAGCGAGTTTCGCTCCACTGGCGCCCGCGGCGTCTCCGGCAGAGTCGAAGACAAGCAGGTGTTGATCGGCAACCGCCGGCTGCTCGAGGAGGAGGGCATCACAGGGCTGGAAGCGCTGGACGCGGCCATGCATGAGCTCGAAGGCAAGGGGCGTACCGCCGTCATCGTCGCCGCCGAGGGCCGTGCCCGAGGTGTCCTGGCAGTCGCCGATACGCTCAAGGGCGAGTCAGTCGAGGCCATTCGCGGGATGCACGCGCTCGGCCTGCACGTGGTAATGATCACCGGCGACAACGAGCGCGCCGCCCGGGCGGTGGCCGCCGAGGTCGGCATCGACGAGGTCCAGGCCGGCGTGCTGCCCGAAGGCAAGGTCGAGGCCATTCGCAAGCTGCAGGAGAAGCACGGCCCCCACGTGGCCATGGTGGGTGACGGTATCAACGATGCCGCCGCCCTCAAGCAGGCCAACGTCGGTATCGCCATCGGCGCCGGCGCCGACGTGGCCATCGAGGCCGCCGACGTGACCCTGGTACGCGGCGAGCTCACCGGCGTGGTGGAGGCCATGCACCTCTCCCGCGCCACCTTCAGCAAGATCGTGCAGAACCTGCTGTGGGCCAGCGGCTATAACGTGGCCGCTATTCCCATGGCCGCCGCCGGTCTGCTGCACCCGATGATCGGCGTCATCGCCATGACCGCCAGCTCGCTCTCGGTCATCGGCAATTCGCTGCTGCTCAAGCGCCGTTATGCCCGCCTACAACCCCGAGGAGAAGCCTCATGAACCGGTCTCGTTCCAACTCCGAACTTCACAAGCCTCCTGCCGAGGTGGGTCACGAAACCCCAGCGCAGACGCCAGGCAAGCATTCGGGTGGGCTGCATCAGTGGATGATGCCTCTTTGCCTAGTTCTGATGGGGGGCGCCTTCGTGTTCGTGCTGTGGCGTGGACAGACGGGCGGCAGCCTGTTGTTGTTGCTGCCAATGCTGCTGTGCCTGGGCATGCATTTCCTAATGCACCGTCATGGCCATCATCACCGCGACGAGTGACACACCCGCTTAACCGCACAGGAGTAAACGCCATGATGACCGACTGCTTCGCCCTGATGGGCCACATGGGCTGGCTGGGCTGGCTGATGCCGCTGGCCCTCCTCGCTCTGCTGGGTCTCGGCATTGCCGCCCTGCTCAAGTACCTGTTTACCTCTGCCAAGCCCACCACGGGAGCAAGCTCATGAACCGTCGCACCTCATCCCTGCTGCTTTCCGCCAGCCTGCTGCTGGGCGCCGCCGGCGCCGCACACGCCACGCTGCCAAGCGAAGCCACCCTCTACATGAACCCCGAGTGCGGCTGCTGCCACGAATATGCCCGCCAACTGGAAGAGAAAGGCGTCTCGGTCACCATCATCGACGACGTGGAAGTCGGCAAGATCAAGCAGCAGGTCGGCCTGCCCTTCGGCCTGGGCTCCTGCCACACCACGCTGATGGGAGGCTACGCCATCGAGGGCCACGTGCCCTTCGAAGCCGTGGAGCGACTGTTCCAGGAGCGCCCGAGGATCGGCGGCATCGGTCTGGCCGGCATGCCCATCGGCACCCCCGGCATGCCCGGGCCCAAGCGCGGCGACTGGGACGTCTACCAGTTCACCGATCAGGAGCCGATGCCGTTCATGACGCTGTAAGGCTGACGGGCGCCGGCTCGTCCGGCGCCTTACCAGTCACATGCGATTGGTATCCGCTCAGTCACGAATCACATAGCGCAGGATCTCGACCACCTGCTCGGTGGTGGTCGCCCAAGCCATGGCGGCGGCATCGACCTCCTTGAGCGGGTGTACGATCTCTTCGCCGTGAAGGGTCACGTACGGCTTGCCCAGGGCAGCGCAATAGCCGGCATCGAAGGCCGCGTTCCACTGCTTGTACTTGTCGCCGAAGCGCACTACCACCAGGTCGCTCTGCTCGATCAGGGTCTTGGTGCGAATGGCATTCACCTTGGCCGACTTGTGATCGCGCCAGAAGGCGTCGCTTTCGCGACCCAAGTGGTCGCCTGCGGCATCGCTGGCATCATGGTCGGTGACAGGCGCGGTGAACACGATGTCCAGGCCGGCGGCCTTGGCCCCGCGCTCGATCTCATCACGCCAGTCGGTATGGATCTCGCCGGATAGATAAACGTAGAAGCTCATCGGAGCGCTCCTGAAGAGAAATGGGCCTCCATCATAGCCAGCCACTATCTGTATACAAGCCTTGTGTACTGTACTCGAGGCCCTCTCAGTCGCAGCGAACCGCGGCGGCGAGACGGTTCCCTACACAAGTTGTAGGTAATCTCTTACAAGACAGAGAGTGAATGGATGACATTCTCACTGATGAAAAAGCGCTACCTTGAATTTACTCACGCCGGTTCTTGCACAGCAGTCGTGAGTCCCTTGCTTATGCCCGCTCAAAGAGCGGGCTTCTTTTTTATCGCTCCCTAGCCTACCTGCAGCTCATCCCCCACCGCTAGACTCTCTCCCGCACCGCCGAGAAGCGTGGCGTTCTGACCGAAGTAGGCGCCAGGGCGCAGCGGCTGGGTCTTCATCTCGATCAACGTTTGCAGCGGCTCACCGGGAATGTCGATGGTGCCGTTGGCCTGGTCGACGGTGGTGATCTTGCAACGCTGACAGGGCTTGCGTAGACCGAAGCGATACCTGCCATCATGAGCGGCCACCTCGCTCCAGCCATCCTCGGCGAAGCCGTGAGCACCCTCGAGCACGATGTTCGGACGGAAGCGGTTCATGGGCAGCGGTGCGAGCCCCTTCTGTGCCAGATTCCGATTGAGAGCGTCGAGAGAGGCCTGCGAGGCAATGAGGAACGGATAGCCGTCGGCGAAGGCGGTATGGGCCTCCTCGCCTTGCAGATAACGCGACTCGACCGGGCGGCGATGCTCCTCGTCGAAGCGCACTAGACGCAGGCTGCTGCCGCGCAGGTCGCCCAGCACCGCCGTCAGCCAGTCGCTGGCCTCAGCCCCCTCGTCAAGGGCCTGACAGGCGTCGTCCCACACATAGGCGGTCAGCCGCGGCCGGGCTCGATGCGCCAGCTCGATGGCCAACGGTTCCGCTTCGGGATGTTCCAGCACCAACCAGTCGCTCTCGAGACGCACCGAGACTCGCGCCATGCCCGGCAGCTGCCGCTGGGTGACGAAACGACCCACCTGATCGACCACCATCCAATGACGGTCATAGGCCAGACCGCGCACCCCCAGCGTGGCTTGCTCCAGGCCGATACCGCCCAGCGACTTGACCGGATAAACGTTGAGTTTCGAGATTTTCACTCTGCTTCCTCTGCTGAACATTTCTTAACTCGCCTTGGCGAGACGCCCCGCATAAGCTGATGACGCAAGTTGAACCGATACAAGTCTCAGTGGACCAAGGAGAGGAACCATGCTGAAACGTCTTGCCTTGTTGGCTGCCGCCCTGCTTCTGACCTTCTCGACAGCCGCTCATGCCAACGATCTCGAAGGCGAGATCGAGTCGCTCGATCGCGAAGCGCGCACCCTCACCGTTCAAGGCATTGTCTTCCATACCGATGACGATACCGATTATGACGACGGCCTGAGCAGCTTCGACGATCTCGAAGAAGGACAAAGAGTCGAGATCGATTTCGACTACGACGGCGAACGTCACCTCGCCAAGGAGATCGAGCTCGAGGACTGACCGCACTCGCAGCACTGACAGGCGGGCCGGCATTGGCGACAATGTCGGCCCGTTTGCATTTCAGGACACCATCATGACCCAGGCTTGGCAACAGTATCGTAGCGCACCCGCACTTGGCACGCGCCTCGTTCGACACGACGAGTTGGCGGTGGGCACTACCCACAGCCTGACCCTGCAGGGTGAAAAAGGGAGCTTCCCGCTGCTGCTGGTGCGCCTCGACGATGTGCTGCTCGGCTATGTCAACGCCTGCCCTCACCAGTACCTGCCACTCGACCAGCGCGGCTCGCGCATTCTCAGCCAGGACGGCGAGTCACTTCGCTGCACCAATCACGATGCCACCTTCTCTACCCGTACCGGTGAGGGCACAGGCGGCTTTGGTATTGATTGTGCGCTCGACCCGGTGCCGGTGAGCGTCGATGCCGAGGGCTGGATCGTCATCGGTTGAGCCAGCGAGCTGGTAAGCGTTGATGTGTACCATCATGTTTATTGATGGATAGAAGGCTATCTATCACCCGGCCGTTTCGTTTACGCTCGTCATTCAGCCACAGCACACCAAGGACCGTTGCATGACGCCGGCCGATTCTCTGCGCCTGATTCTGCTCTCTTCGCTATGGGGCATGTCGTTCATCTTCATGCGCGTGGCAGTACCCGAGTTCGGCCCGGTACCGCTCATCCTGGTGCGCATGGGCATCGGTGCGCTGCTGCTGCTTCCGCTGCTGCTCAGCCTGCGCTATCTCAAGCTGGTGTGGGAGAACAAGGGCGGCCTGCTGCTGCTTGGACTGGTCAACCATGTGCTGCCCTTCGTGCTGCTGGCCATGGCCACCATTCGCCTGGAGGCCGGCTTCACCTCGTTGATCAACGCCACCACGCCGATATTCACCGCCCTGCTCGGTGCCCTGTTCTTCACCACCCCGGTACAGCGTCAGCAGTACTTGGGCCTGGCGCTGGCCTTCTTCGGCGTGTATGTGCTCTCGGCCAACCGGCTGGACTTCGCCCTGGGCGGCGACGGCTGGTTCATTCTGGCCGCCGTAGGCGCCACCTTCTGCTACGGGGTGGCGACCAACTACTCCAAGACCTACCTGTCGCACTTGCCGGTACGGGTGCTGGCCGCCGGCAGTACCGCCATGTCGGCGCTGATTCTGCTGATCCCCGGGCTGTGGCTGTGGCCCAGCGAGCCGATAAGCGGCCTGGCGTGGGGCAACGCCCTGGGCCTGGCCATCTTCAGCACCACCCTGGCCTTCCTGCTCTACTTCGGGCTGATCTCCAGCGCCGGCGCTACCGCCACCTCGACGGTCACCTTCCTGGTGCCGGTGAGCGCCCTGCTGTGGGGCTACCTGCTGCTGGACGAACGGCTCAGCCTGCAGGTGCTGGTGGGCATGGCCATTACCTTGGCAGGTACCGCCATTGCCACCGGCATGCTTCGCTGGCGGCGCCGCGAGCTGGCCTGAACCGACACGGCGTAAACGAACGAGAGCGGCAGCGTCGTTACGCTGCCGCTCTCTCGTTACTGCACCGCTGATGAATCAGAAGTTGGGCTTGCGCTTCTCGACGAAGGCGCTCATGCCCTCCTTCTGCTCGCTGCCGGCAAAGCCAAGAGCGAACAGGCTGGTCTCCAGCGCCAGTGCACTGTCGAGGTCCTGATCCATGCCATCGTGCACCGCCTGCTTGGCGCTGCGCACCGCCAGCGGGCCGTTGCCGGCCAGCTGCTTGGTCAGCTCCTCGGCGTAGGCCTCGAGCTCGGCCTGGGGCATCACGCGGTTGACCAGGCCGATACGCAGGGCCTCCTGGGCATCGATCTTGCGCCCGGTGGTGACCAGATCCAGCGCCATGGCCGGTCCTACCCGACGCGGCAGGCGCTGAGTGCCGCCGAAGCCGGGAATCACCCCGAGCAGCACCTCGGGCTGGCCGAAGATTGCGTTGTCGCTGGCTACGGCCCAGTCGCAGGCCAGCGCCAGTTCGCAGCCGCCGCCAAGACAAAAGCCGTTCACCAGGGCGACCACCGGCACCGGGAGCGTCTCCAGTCGCTTGATGGTACGCAGGGCCTGACTGGCGAAGGCGCGCGCCTCCTCCGGGGTCTTGGTGCGCATTTCGGTGATGTCTGCACCGGCCACGAAGGACTTCTCACCCGCCCCGGTGATCAGCAGGGCACGCAGGTCGCTGCGCTTCTCCAGCTCGGTGAGCAGCGCTTCCAGCTCGGTGAGTACGGCACTATTGAGGGCGTTCAGCGCCTTGGGGCGGTTGATGGTCAGGCGCACGACGCCGGCGTTGTCGACCATCTCGATCAGCTTTTCGCTCATGGGGGCTCCTTGCTTGCAGTCAGAACGATACCGACCAACCCTAGCGAACGCTTGGTTGGTCGGCAATCCCCTGTTAGGTGAAGTCGAGTGAATTAGCGCAAAGGAAGCGCTCGATTCACGTCACGAGCGAAGAGAGGCTGGTTGCCGCCGGACCGCAGCTCCCGGAGTGTAGCCTGCTACATGAGGAGAGCGAGGACCGCCGGCAATCAGAATATCGAGCGCAGTAGTGAATCGTCGCTTACTGGTATATATGGAAGCCGCGCCCACTCTTCCGCCCCAAATAACCGGCCGCCACCATGCGCCTGAGCAGTGGACAGGGGCGATATTTCGGATCGCCGAAGCCCTCCTGCAGCACCTCCATGATCGCCAGGCAGACGTCCAGTCCGATCAGGTCGGCCAGGGCCAGCGGCCCCATGGGGTGAGCGGCGCCGAGCTGCATCGACTGGTCGATGTCCTCGGCGCTGGCAGCACCCTCCTGCAGCAGAAAGGCGGCCTCGTTGATCATCGGAATCAGCAGGCGATTGACGGCGAACCCGGGCGAGTCGGCAATGGCCACCGGCGTCTTGCCGAGCTGCCGAGTCAGCTCCTCGATTCGCGCCGCGGTGGCGTCAGAGGTCTGCTCGGCGCGGATCACCTCGACCAGCTTGAGCACCGGCACCGGATTGAAGAAGTGCATGCCCACCACCCGCTCGGGTCGCTCGCACACCGCGGCGAGCCGGGTCAGCGACAGCGACGAGGTGTTCGAGGCGAGAATGGCATCGTGGCTCAGCCGGCTCAGGTCGCGAAACAGCTTCTCCTTCAGCGCCGGCTGCTCGGGCGCGGCCTCGATGATCACCTCGCAGTCGCGCAGGGCCTCGAGCGACGTGGTCGTCTCCAGACGCGCCATGGCCTCGGCCTTTTCGGCCTCGCTGAGTTTCTCCTTGACCACCAGCCTGCCAAGGCCCTTGTCGATGGCGGCCTGGGCGCGGCCCAGCTGCTCGTCGGCCACGTCGTAGAGTCGTGTGGCAAAGCCGCTTGCCACCAGTACCTGCGCGATGCCCTGCCCCATGGTGCCGGCGCCAACCACACCGATTGCCTGTCGTGTCATTGTCTTGCTCCCGTTCACTGCTTGCGCGCTTCTTCGCGCAGGACGAATTTCTGGATCTTGCCGGTGGAGGTCTTGGGCAGCTCGGTGAAGATCACCGTCTTGGGCACTTTGAAGCGCGCCAGGTGCTGTCGACAGTGCTCGATGATGTCGGCTTCGGTGACCTCGCCATAGCCCACCTTGAGCTTGACGAAGGCACAGGGCGTCTCGCCCCACTTCTCGTCGGGCTTGGCCACCACCGCGGCCTCCTCCACGGCGGGATGGGAGTAGATGGCATCCTCCACCTCGATGGTGGAGATGTTCTCGCCACCGGAGATGATGATGTCCTTGGAGCGATCCTTGATCTCGATGTAGCCGTCAGGGTGCCACACGGCGAGATCGCCGGTGTGGTACCAGCCGCCTTCCAGCGCCTGCTCGGTGGCGGCCTCGTTCTTGAGATAGCCCTTCATCACGTTGTTGCCGCGCATCAGGATCTCGCCGATGGTCTCGCCATCCTTGGGCACCGGCTCCAGGGTGTTGGGGTCGGCGACGCAGAGCGCTTCCAGCATGTGGTAGCGCACGCCCTGACGCGCCTTGATCCTGGCCCGCTCCTCCAGCGGCAGCTCGTCCCACGCCTCGCGCCAGGCGCACACGGTGACCGGCCCGTAGACCTCGGTGAGACCGTAGACATGGGTCACTTCGATACCGAGCTTCTCGACGCCGGCGATCACCGAGGCGGGCGGCGCGGCACCGGCGGTGGTGACCTTCACCGGGTGGTCGAAAGCACGCTTCTGCTCCGCCGGCAGGTTGACCAGGCCGTTGAGTACGATCGGCGCACCGCTGAAGTGGGTGACCTTCTCGTCGACGATCAGGTCCATGATCTTCTTCGGATCGACCCTGCGCAGGCAAACGCTGACGCCGGCATTGGCGGCGATGGTCCAGGGAAAACACCAGCCGTTGCAGTGGAACATCGGCAGGGTCCAGAGATAGACCGGGTGATGCGGCATGGCCCACTCGAGGATGTTGCTCACCGCGTTGAGATAGGCGCCGCGATGGTGGTAGACCACCCCCTTGGGCTTGCCGGTGGTGCCCGAGGTGTAGTTGAGCGAGATCGCCTGCCACTCGTCCTCCGGGAGCTGGTAGGCGTACTCCGGGTCGCCCTCGGCCAGCAGCGCCTCGTACTCCAGCTCACCGATATGGCGTGTTTCGCCCTCGTACAGGGCGTCGTCCACGTCGATCACCAGCGGCTTGATCGCCAGCCGCGAGACGGCGTCTTCGATCACCCCGGTGAACTCCGGATCGACCAGCACCGCCTGGGCCTCGCCGTGCTCGAGCATGTAGGCGATGGCTTCGGCGTCGAGACGGATATTCAGCGTATTGAGCACGCAGCCGGCCAGCGGCACGCCGAAGTGCGCCTCGAACATCGCCGGCACGTTGGGCAGCATGGCGGCCACCGTCTCGCCAGGCTTGATACCGCGCTTCTCCAGCGCCGAGGCGAGCCGCCGGCAGCGCGCCCAGGTCTCGCGCCAGCTGCGGCGGATATCGCCGTGGATCACCGCCGGGTAGTCGGGGTAGATGGAAGCGCTGCGCTCGATGAAGGTCAGCGGCGATAGCGCCACATGGTTGGCCTGCGTCTTGGGCAGGTCCTGTTCGAAGATGCTGTCGTTCATGGTGGGCTCCGAGTGGGTATCGTTCTTATAGGTACTGTCCAGATCACCGGCCGCCGATGTGGCGGCCGGTGGAGTAACGGCTCAGGAAAGCGTGACCTGATAGTCGACCAGACTCTGCATGCCGGCCTCGATCACGCTGCGGTTGGCACGACCGACCGGCAACCACTGGCGCAGGGCGAAATCCGCCGCGGCCAGCTTGGCGCGATAGAAAGGTTCGCTGTTGCCACCCTCCTGGGCGGCACGCGCCTTGAGTGCGGCCCGCCCCATCTGCCAGGCGCACAGCACATGGCCGGCCAGGCTGAGGAACGGCGTGGCGTAGGCCTGCACGGCGTCGGCGCCGCGCTGCGGGTCGCGGCTCGCTTCGAGCACCAGCGCCATGGCGGCACGTAGATCGGCGGCGCCGGCGGCCAGGCTCTCGCCCAGGGCGGCCAGCTCAGCGCTCGCGCGCAGCTCGCCGGCAGTGGCTTCGACCTCATCGATCAGTTCGGCGAGCGCCGCGCCGCCGTCACGGGAGAGCTTGCGCCCGGCCAGGTCGAGCGCCTGGATGCCGTTGGTGCCCTCGTAGATCGGTGCGATGCGGGCATCGCGCAGCAGCTGGGCGGCGCCGGTCTCCTCGATGAAGCCCATGCCACCGTGCACCTGCACGCCGAGCGAGGCGATCTCCACCGCCTGATCGGTGGAGAACGCCTTGACCACCGGGATCAGCACGTCGACCCGAGCCTGGGCCGCGTCGCGCTCGGCGGCGTCTGCCGCGTGGCGCGCCACGTCCAGCTGGGCGGCGCAGTAGAGTGCCAGCGCCCGCAGCGCATCGGTGCGAGCGCGCATGGAGAGCAACATGCGGCGCACGTCGAGATGCTCGCTGATGGTGGCCTCGGCGCCCCGCGCCCTGCCCTGTATGCGATCCAGCGCATAGGCGAAGGCATGCTGACAGGCACGCTCGGCCACACCGATGCCCTGGATGCCGACCTTGTGACGCGCCTCGTTCATCATGGTGAACATGTGGTTCAGGCCGCGCCCCTCCTCGCCCACCAGGTAGCCGATGGCGCCGTCGTTCTCGCCGAAGCTCAGGGTGCAGGTGGGCGAGCCGTGGATGCCCAGCTTGTGTTCGATGGAGGCGCAGGTGACGTCGTTGCGCTCGCCCAGCGAGCCATCGGCCTCGACCCGATATTTGGGCACCAGGAACAGCGAGATGCCCTTGTTGCCCTCGGGGGCGTCGGGCTTGCGCGCCAGCACCAGGTGGATGATGTTCTCGCTGGCGTCGTGCTCGCCCCAGGTAATGAAGATCTTCTGGCCGTACAGGCGGTAGTGGTCACCTTCGGGCACTGCCCGCGTGCGCACCTTGGAGAGATCGGAGCCGGCCTGGGGCTCGGTGAGGTTCATGGTGCCGGTCCAGCTGCCCTCGACCAGCTTGGGCAGGTAGGTCGCCTTGAGCGCATCGCTGCCGTGGTGGGCCAGCGCCTCGATGGCGCCGGCGGTGAGCATCGGGCACAGCCCCAGCGCCATGTTGGCGCCGTGGAGCATCTCCTGCACGCTGCTCGCCACCACCTCGGGCAGGCCCTGGCCGCCCAGCGCCTGGGACACCCCGATACCGTTCCAGCCGCCTTCCGCATAAGCCTGGTAGGCCTCGGCGAAGCCGTCCGGCAGAGTCACGCCACCGTCCTCACGCCGTACGCAACCCTGGCGATCGCCGCTGGCATTGAGCGGTGCCCACACTTCACCGGCGAGCCTGGCCGCCTCCTCCAGTACCGCTTCGACCAGGTCGGGGCTGGCTTCCTCGAAGCCGGGCAGGTCGAGGGAGCGGTATTCGAGCAATTCCTCGAGCACGAAGCGAAGGTCACGAACGGGGGCGACGAAGGGAAACATGGAGACACCTCAGGAAAAATGATAACGGCGATAGTAGATATACTACTTTTCGTTGGCCATTATCACTAGGTCGCAGCCTGGTGACCAGCGCCCCACGCTCGGGCACGAAAAAAACGCCCGATGCGAGGGCATCGGGCGTCATGGGCGGTGGCCGGGGCTTCAGCGTCGGGCGTCGCTGTCGAGCGCTTCCTTTTCCTGGTCGCCGTACGCCACGTCATCCTCACCGTGATAGAAGGCGATATGCGGCTCGTCCGGCGGCGGCGGGCCGACCAGGGGCTCGGCCACTTCCACCTCAGGCACCACGTTGGAGAGATCCTCCATGTGCTCGTGCTCGATGGCCCCCTGCACCAGCTCCTCGGTGACGGTGAGCTCGGCACCCACCGGCGACATGGGCGTATTGGGCGAGAACGGCGCCACCGGTACCGGCGCCGGGCGCACGCTGCGGCGCCAGGTGAAGAAACCGACCAGGAACAGCCCCAGGGCGCCGAAGGCCCAGAACAGGCCGGCATCGCCCACCCAGGCCATGGCCGGTGAAATCAGCGGCGGGCTGACCGTCGAGCCGATGGCGTTGATCAGCAGCAGGCCCTGGCTCATGCGCACCAGCGCCCCGGCCGGGGCCCGGTCGGCGGCGTGGCTCACCGCCACCGGATAGAGGGCGAAGACGCCGCCGCCGAGCAAGAACAGCAGCACTGCCAACACCCAGGTGGTAAGCGGCAGCAGCAGCATGCCGGCCGAGATCAGTGTGCAGAAAGCCCCGATCATGATCAGCACGATCTGACGATCGTGGCGGTCGGACCAGCGCCCTAGGGGATACTGCAGCAGCATGGCGCCGAGGATCACCACCGCCATCATCTGCCCCACCTGCGCCACCGTCAGGCCGATACGCTGTAGATAGAGCGGCAATAGCGTGTAGACGGCAGCGACCGCCAGGCCCGAGCCGAAGCTGCCCATCACCCCGGTGGGGGTCATGACGATCAGCCGCATCGGCGAGAGCGGCTCGGCGTGCTCGATCAGCGGCGATACCCGCGGAATCATCGCCATGGGCAGCACCGACAGCGAGGCCAGCATGCCGATGACCATGAACGGCGCGGCCTCGCCCATCGCATCGGTCACGCCGAGCAGCAGCTGACCGAGCACACCGGCCGCGTACAGCGAGATCATGTAGAGGGCGAGCAGGCGCCCGCGCACCTTCTGATCGCCCGAGGTGAGCAGCCAGCTCTCGATGACCAGATAGACCCCCACGGTGGCCCAGCCGCCGATCAGGCGCAGGCCGAACCAGGCCCAGGGGTCGAAGATCAATGCCTGCAGCAGCACCGTGACCGCCACCAGCGAGGCAAAGCTGCCGTAGGCGCGAATATGGCCGATGCGCAACAGCAGCCGGTCGTTGAACATCGCCCCCAGCGCCAGGCCGATGAAGTAGGCCGAGGAGACCCAGCCGATCACGACCGGCGATTCGCCGGCAGCGTCGAGCCGCAGCGTGATCAGCGTGGCCAGGAAGCCGTTACCGATACCCAGGATGAAGAGACCCAGCAGGGGAGCCAGGGCCATGGCCAGCAGTTGCCGCGACATCAGCGCGCCTCTCGACAGAACCGAAGAATGTAAAGGGAGAAAGATGGCAGAAAACGCCGTGGAACGCTGCCCATCGCCCTGGCGTTTGGCATTCGAACGGCCAACGCTTGGGTGGGGCGGCGCGAATCATACGCCTGACAGCGCCGGTGTCAAACGCTTAATCCCATCCCCACCTCTCGGCCAGAACAATTCACCATTCTAGATCGGAAAAACAGCAAGACAGGCCAAGAGAGCCCGAATTACTTCTTCTGCAGCAGGGCCACATCGGCGCCGGGAAACTCGACGCTCATGCCCAGGTGCGCGGCCAGCCACTCGAAGCTCGCCTCGCTGAAGAAGCACACGTGCGTGGGGTCGAGAATGTAGTGCCAGCGGGCGAATGCCGCCTCGCCGGTCACCCGCTTGGTCATCAGCCCGAGCCAGCCGCCCGAGGGCAGCAGCGCCGCCAGCCGCCCGAGCTCACGCCCGGGGGCGAACAGATGCTCCACCACCTCGGTGGCGGTGATGAAGTCGTAGCGGCGCTCGAGCACGCTGGCATCGGGCGCATAGAACGGGTCGTAGATCGCCATCGGGTGGCCCGCCTCCTCGAACATCAGCGACAGCGTCGGGCCGGGGCCGGCGCCGAAATCGAGGCCGCTGGCTCCCGGCGCCAGCCGGTGCTGCAGCGGCTCGAACAGGCGCGACAGGAAACGCCGATAGCCGGGGTCGTCGGGGCGGTTCTGGTGCTGGTCGTAGACCGCCCGCTCCTGCTCGGGCGACAGACGCTGCTCAGGCGGCACGAAGACCAGCCGGCAATTGTCGCAGCGGTAGTAGTCGCGTCGTGCATCGCGATGAAAATGGCGCGAATGCGGGCAAGCGCATAGCGGGCAGGTCGGCATCGTCGTATCCTTCATGGCCTGACGAAAAAACACTTCACAACGAGGAGGCCGGCAATGCTGTCAGGTCTGGACCACCTGGTCATCACCGTGACCGACATCTCCCGCGCCGTGGATTTCTATTCTCGCGTACTCGGGCTCGAGGTGCGCTATCGCGATCGTGAGCGAGTCGATCTGCTGCTCGGCGACATCGCCCTGCGCCTGCACTGGACGGCGACCGACATCGAGCCGCGTGCCGCCACGCCCACCCCGGGCAGCCTGGATCTGTGCCTGCGCAGCCTGCTGCCGTTGGACGAGGTCCAGCGCCACCTCGAGGCGCTGGACGTGGAGGTCGAGCTCGGCCCGGTCTCACGCCAGGGCGCCACCGGCCCCATCGAATCGCTCTATCTGCGCGACCCCGACGGTAACCTGCTCGAACTCAGCCGGCCACTGAAAGAAACGCTGGAATAATGGCCCCGCTGGCAATGACGCGCGTGACCGGTATCATTGGGGCAAACCGTGTTTGACTGGATGGCCCATGAACGACAGCCCCGATAACCGCAACGTCATCGAACCGAACGGCACTCCCGACATCACCCTACCTATCGTCGTCTATGCCCTGCTTCTGGCCGGCGTGGTCAGCGGTGGGCTGACGGCCATCGTCGGCGTGGTCATCGCCTATGTCTATCGCGGCCAGGGTCCCCATTGGTTCGACGAGCATTACCGCTACCAGATCCGTACCTTCTGGCTCTCCGTGCTCTACTTTGCCATCTCCGGCGTGCTCACCCTGGTGATGATCGGCTTCGTGACCTGGCTGCTGGCCGTGGTATGGCTGGTGGTGCGCTGCGTGAAGGGCATCAAGCGCCTGCAGGAGCATCGCGAGCCCGACAACGTGGATGCCTGGCTGATCTGAACCATGAGCGAGTCGCAGCCCCCCTCCGCCACCCTGCAAGGCCGCGCCATCGCCGCCCTGTGGCGCACCCTGGCCGGGCGTCGCCCCGCCATGCTGTGGCGCCTGGCACGTGTTTCCGGCCCGCTGGTGCATCGCTTCAGCCGGCGCGAGCGCGAGGTCACCGAGATCAATCTCGCCGAGGTCTACCCCGAACAGGATGCCGCCACGCGCCGCCGGCTGGCCCGGGAGAGCCTGACCCACTCCACCGCCACCATGCTCGAGCTGGGCTTCGCCTGGATGGGCGAGCCGCAGCGGGTAGAGGACTCGATTCTCGAGATCCACGGCCGCGAACTGCTCGACGAAGCCCGCGCCGAGGGGCGCGGCGTGATCGTGCTGGCACCGCACTTCGGCAACTGGGAGGTGCTCAACTTCTGGCTTTCCAGTCACTTTCCCTTCACCGCCATGTACGAGCCGCCCAAGATCGCCGAACTCGATGCGGTGATCCGGCAAGGGCGCGAGCGCATGGGCGCAAGCCTGGTGCCGACCAATCCGCGCGGCGTCGCTGCCCTGCTCAAGGCGCTCAAACGCAGTGAAGCGGTGGGCATCCTGCCCGACCAGGAGCCCAACTGGGGCAGCGGCGTGTTCGCGCCCTTCTACCATCGCCTGGCCTACACCGCGACCCTGCTGCCCAAGCTGGTGGCACGCACCGACGCGCGGGTCGTCACCGGCGTGGCCCGGCGCATTCCCGGGCGCGGCTTCGCCATCCACTTCCTCGCCGCCGACGAGCGCGTCTACGCCACCGACGAGGAGCAGTCGGCCACCGGCGTCAACGCCTGCGTGGAAGACGCCATCGCCCTGGACCCGGCCCAGTACCAGTGGGAGTACAAGCGCTACCGCAAGGTGATCGAGGAACAACAGGGCGTGCCGAACCACCGGGAGTTTCGGCTCTACTGAACGCCGCCGCCGTTCATACGCAGGGGGGTGAATGCCTCAAGGACGAGTACGCCATCCATGATCCTGCCCAGGCCGCTCAAGGCGCTGACTTGGCTCGTGCTGTTTCTGGCACTGCTCTACGCGCTCTATCTCGCCACCGCAAACGCCCTGCTCGCCAGCGCCTGGGGCCGCGATCAGCTCGAGCGTTCGCCGCGTCTCTCGCTCGAGTGGGAGCGTGCCTGGACGCTCTTCCCCGGCCACCTCGAGGTCACCCAGTTGCACCTGGCCGGCCGCACCGCCGAGCGGCGCTTCACGCTGGCGGCCGAACGCGCCTCTCTGCGTTTCGCCCTCACTCCCCTGCTCGACCGTGAAGTCAGCATTCGCACCTTGGAAGCCGAGGGGATCCGTCAGGCCAGCCTCGACGCCTACCGGCTTGCAGGCAGCGGTACCCTAAAGCTGGCCGGCTTTCATTGGCGCGCCGGCGAGATCGGCGCCGAGCGCTTCTCGCTGCAGCTGGAAGAGGGCAGCGTGCTGCATGGCGATACGCTACTGGTGGAAGGCGTAACGCTTGATGCCGACCTGCGCCTGGCACCGCTGATCCTGGCCGAACACCCCGGCAGCGAAGCGGCACGCTTCGTCTCCGGCAGCCTCGCCCTGGCCGGGCGCAGTGACGCCTACGACGTTTTCAATCCCTACCTTGCTGCGCTGGGCTGGCTCGAGATCGACGGGCGCGGCGACCTCACCGGCGACATCGCCATCAAGCGCGGCGAGGTGCTGCCGGGCAGCCGTCTGCGCCTGGACTCCCCTCGCCTGAGCGTGCGGCTCGATGAGCGCCACTGGCTGGAAGCGGGAACGCTCTACCGCATCGACGGCTCCGGCGCCGTCGAGGTCGAGGTGGCGCAAAGCGCGCGTCTGGCGCTTGAGCTCGACGACATCGAGATGACCGAAGCGACACCCGACGCTTCGCTCGCCACCACGGCCCAACCGCTGCTCGGCGGCGAAGGGTTCCGGCTGGCGCTTGAGACCCCCGTGCTGCGCCTGTACGCTCCGCCGGACGAACTGCGGCGTGCCGAACTGCACTGGCGCAACGCCGAGGCGTTCGACATCGCCGCCTTCGAGCGCTACCTGCCGCCACCCGTACCGCTGACGCTGGAAGGCGGTTCGGCACGGCTACAGGGCGGGCTCGTCTATGACGACGAGCGCTTGGCCGGCGGTTTCGACCTCACCGGAGAGGCCATCTCGGTGCGCCTCGGCGAGCAGCCGCTGACCGGCTGGCTCGGCCTGCACCTGCCCATCGTCGAGCTCGACGTGGAACGCGGCGCAGTGGACGTTTCCGGCACGCGCTTCGAGCTCGAGGCGGCCGCCCCTGGCGAGGCGCAGCCGCTCAGCACGGCCCTGTCGCTGGCCACCGCCCGCTTTCGCTCACCGCTGGCGTGGCGCGAACTGGACGACGACGCTCTGCGTGATGGAGAAACACCATGGCAAGCGGAGCTGGAGCTGCGCGGTCATGTCGCCAATCTCGCCGTACTCGATCCTTTTCTCAGCGGGCTGTTCGGTGGGCGCGGCCTCGCCCTGCAGGGCGGCGGCCGGCTCGATGGCGCGCTCCAGGTTCGCGACGGCCAGCCGCTGCCCGGCAGCCGCCTCGAGGTTCGATCCGAGGCGCTGGGCGCCCGCTTTCTCGACTTTCACACCCAGGGCGACGGTCGCGCCCATCTGGCCCTGACCTCCGGCGAGCCCCACCCCGAGGCAAGCGTGGAGCTCGTCTTCGGCGAGGTGGACCTCACCCGCCTCAGCGATGGCCGCCGGCTGTTCCAAGCCGAGCACCTCGCGCTTGCCGCCGCCGCTCAGGCGGACTCACAGGCCACACGCCCCGACACCGCTGAGATCGAGTGGCGCGGCGCGCGCATCCCCGACGTCAGCGTGCTCGACGCTTACCTGCCGTCAACGGCCCCGCTGCGGCTGCACGGCGGCCAGGCCGGGAGCAATGGGCGACTGCTGATCGACGAGGAGCGCGCCCGAGGGCAGGTCACCCTGTCGGGCGATGCCATTCGTGGTCGCCTGCTGCAGGAAGCGTTCGAGGGGGAACTGGAGCTGATCCTCGAGCTACGCGACCTCCACCCCGCCCGCCAGCGCCTGGACCTCTCCGGTAGTCGCCTGACTCTCGATGCTGCGACCAACGGCGCCGAGCCCCTGCGTACCCAGTTGGTGGCCCGTCAGGCCAGTCTCCAGGGCGGCTTCGACTGGCCCGGCAGCGAGGCGCCGCGCCGACCGCTTTCCGGCACGCTGCGGCTGGACGGCTTGGTCGACCGGCTCAGCTTTCTCAACGCCTTCCTGCCCGACGAGCACGGCCTGGCCATTCAGGGTGGCGGACGCCTGAGCGCCGACCTACGCTTCAGCGACGGCGAAGCCACGCCCGGCAGCCAGCTGCGCGTTCACTCCGAGCGGCTCGGCGCCCGCTTCATGCACTACGAGGCCTTCGGCGACGGCTCGCTGATCGTGACGATCGACGACCCCGGCGCCGAGCTCAGCCTGTCGCTGCCCCGCTTCGGCCTACGCCGTCAGTCGGACGAAGGCGCCTTGATCGAGGGCCGCCTGCTGGAGATTCACAGCCGCGCACGCCATTTCGATCTGCCCGAGGGGCTGCGCGAGCTGAGTACGCGCATCGACCTTCCCCACCTGGTGGCGCCGGATCTCGCCGCGCTCAACGACTACCTGCCCCAGGGCGGCGCCATCGAGCTGCTCGCCGGCCAGGCGCGCATCGCCACTCACTTGCAGCTCGAAGGCATGCGCGCCAGCGGCCGGCTGGAGCTGCATGCACCGGACGCCCGCCTCGCCCTGCACGAGCAGACTCTCGCGGGCGCTCTGCATCTGGAGACCCGGCTCACCGACGGCGACCTGGAGAGTCTCGACTTCGACGTCTCCGGCTCGCGGCTCAGTCTCGACGGTGTGCGCCTGGCGGACGCCGGCGGCAGTCTCAGCCACGGCTGGTGGGCGCGGCTCGAGCTGCCCGAGGGACGCATGCGCTGGGAGCGGCCGCTGGAGCTCGACGCCCAACTGGAACTGGCCATGCGCGACAGCGGCCTGCTGGTGAATCTGCTCGTCGATGCCGCCCGCGAACGACGCTGGCTGCGTGAACGCCTCACCCTCGGCGAGGTACACGGCGAGGCTCGGGTCATGCTGAACGACGACACCGTACGGCTGGAGAATCTCGCCGTGCAGGGCGGCGAGCGCCTGGAGCTGCTGGCCAACCTCGCTCTGCGCGACTCCCAGCTTGCCGGTCGCGCCTTCGCCCGCTATGGCCCGCTTCGGCTGGGCATCGAGATCGACGAGGGCAGACGCCGCTGGCAGCTGCGCAACGCCCGCTCGTGGTACGCCAGCGGGGTGCCCGCCAGCGAGATGGTACTGCCCGAGAGCGAGCTGGTGCTGCCTGAGAGCGAAGCTTGGTTCGAACGGCTGGACGTGCAGGTGGAATAAAACAGATGGAATGAAGCAAATGGCCCGGATGGCTGGAAAGCGGCCGCCGACCTGCTAGACTGGCCACAACGCTTGACGGGGTGCCGGTGGAACCGGCTGAGATCGCCATACGACATGTCTGCTGCAGACGCGTCGTCACGGCGGGGCCCGTTGAACCTGATCCGGCTCGTACCGGCGTAGGAATCAAGCGGTGGCCAGGCACCAGTTCCTCCTGCTTCAGCCCTGACCCACTCTTCCCCCTTCGCCCGCGCTCCGGATCCCTTCACACCCGGAGGCAAGATGGGCTATCGCTTCACCGACCTGACCCGCGCCTGCCACGACGACTGGCGCGCCTACATCGAGCACGACTTCGTCCGTGGCTTGGGCACCGGCACCCTGGATGAAGGCGCCTTTCGCCACTATCTGCAGCAGGACTACCTGTTCCTGATCCACTTCGCCCGCGCCTATGCGCTGGCCGCCTACAAGAGCCGCACCCTGGCCGATCTGCGCCAGGCTCATGAAGGGCTCAAGGCCATCGTCGATGTGGAGCTCGGCCTGCACGTGGGCTACTGCCGCGAATGGGGCATCTCCGAGGCGGAGCTGGCCGCGCTGCCCGAGGCCCGCGCCACCATGGCTTACACCCGCTACGTGCTCGATACCGGCAACCGCGGCGACCTGCTCGACCTTCACGTGGCCCTGGCTCCCTGCCTGGTGGGCTACGGCGAGATCGCCAACTGGCTCAATGCCCGGGACGCTACCGTGCGCGGCAGCGCCAACCCCTTTGAGGCCTGGATCGCCATGTACGAAGGCGAAGAGTTCCAGGCCGCCATGCAGGCGGAACTGGCATGGCTCGACGACCGCCTGGCCGACGTCACCCCGGCACGTTTCGACGAGCTCGTCGAGGTGTTCCGCGATGCCACCCGGCTCGAGATCGATTTCTGGCAGATGGGGCTCGACCGCAGCCTCTGACGCTCCCCTGACCGACAACAACGCATCAAGGATTCCAGTTTATGAGCAAGACCGCCCACTTCCTCGCCGAGACCGCCAAGGTCGACGAGGCCGCCATCCAGCCGCTGCCCGGCTCGCGCAAGCTCTACGTCGAAGGCTCGCGCCCCGACATTCGCGTACCCTTCCGCGAGATCTCGCTGTCGCCGACCAAGACCTCCGGTGTCGATGAAGAGAACCCGCCGCTGCTGGTCTACGATACCTCCGGCCCCTACACCGATCCGCAGGCCGAGATCGACCTGCGCCGCGGTCTGCCCGAGCTGCGCCGCGCCTGGATCGAAGAGCGCGGTGACACCGAGTTCCTCGACGGCCCCACCAGCGAGTACGGCAAGCGCCGCGCCAACGACCCGACGCTGGCCCAGCTGCGCTTCGACCTCTCCCGCACGCCGCGCCGCGCCAAATCCGGAAAGAACGTCACTCAGCTGCACTACGCCCGCCAGGGCATCGTCACGCCGGAGATGGAGTTCATCGCCATTCGCGAGAACCAGCGCCGCCAGGCCCTGGGTACCGCCGAGGTGGAGCGCATCCTCGGCCATCAGCATGCCGGCCAGGGCTTCGGTGCCCGCCTGCCCGAGGAGATCACTCCTGAGTTCGTGCGCGCCGAGGTGGCCGCCGGCCGCGCCATCATCCCCTGCAACATCAATCACCCGGAGTCGGAGCCGATGATCATCGGCCGCAACTTCCTGGTGAAGATCAACGGCAACCTGGGCAACTCGGCGGTCACCTCCTCCATCGAGGAGGAGGTCGACAAGATGACCTGGGGCATCCGCTGGGGTGCGGACACCATCATGGACCTCTCCACCGGCCAGAACATCCACGAGACCCGCGAGTGGATCATTCGCAACTCGCCGGTGCCGATCGGTACGGTGCCGATCTACCAGGCCCTGGAGAAGGTCAACGGCGTAGCCGAGAACCTCACCTGGGAAGTGTTCCGCGACACCCTGATCGAGCAGGCCGAGCAGGGCGTGGACTACTTCACCATCCACGCCGGTGTGCTGCTGCGCTACGTGCCGCTCACCGCCAAGCGCGTCACCGGCATCGTCTCCCGCGGCGGCTCGATCATGGCCAAGTGGTGCCTCTACCACCACCAGGAGAGCTTCCTCTACACCCACTTCGAGGAGATCTGCGAGATCTGCAAGCAGTACGATGTCGCCTTCTCGCTGGGTGACGGTCTGCGCCCCGGCTCCATCGCCGACGCCAACGACGAAGCACAGATGGCCGAGCTCAAGACCCTGGGCGAGCTGACCAAGATCGCCTGGAAGCACGACGTGCAGGTGATGATCGAAGGCCCCGGCCACGTGCCCATGCACCTGGTCAAGGAGAACATGGACAAGCAGCTGGAGTACTGCGACGAGGCGCCCTTCTATACCCTCGGCCCGCTGGTCACCGACATCGCTCCCGGCTACGACCACATCACCTCCGGCATCGGCGCGGCGATGATCGGCTGGTTCGGCTGCGCCATGCTGTGCTACGTCACGCCCAAGGAGCACCTCGGCCTGCCCAACAAGGACGACGTCAAGACCGGCATCATCACCTACAAGATCGCTGCCCATGCGGCGGATCTGGCCAAGGGGCATCCTGCAGCGCAAAGGCGTGACAACGCCCTGTCCAAGGCGCGCTTCGAGTTCCGCTGGGAGGACCAGTTCAATCTCGGCCTGGACCCGGACACCGCCCGCGAGTACCACGACGAGACGCTGCCCAAGGACTCCGCCAAGGTGGCCCACTTCTGCTCCATGTGCGGACCCAAGTTCTGCTCCATGAAGATCACCCAGGAGGTGCGCGACTATGCCGCCGAGCACGGCCTCACCGGCGATGCCGATGTGGTGATGAAAGGCATGGAGGAGCAGGCCGAGAAGTTCCGCAAGCAAGGCGCGAAGCTCTACAAGGAGGTGTAGGCCCCCGTTGATTCCGCCCACGCCGGCCCAAGTGGCCGGCGTGTTTTTTTGCCGCCATAGGCGACATCGGGGAACGCTCGGATGTAGCCTGTAGGAATCTGCAAGGAGAAGTGCGGAGGGAGCGAGCCCATGTCACACCTGCACGTCGCGCTGGTGACCGAGCGCCCCGAAGTGAGCCTGATCCCGATACTGCAGCTGCGCCCACAGCGGGTCGTGCTGGTGCCGTGCCAGGCATCGCCCCAGGCCGCCGAACGCCTGGCCATCCTGCTACGTCACGAAATGAGCGGTGAAATAGAGGTCGAGGTGTGTCCAACGCTCGCCACTCTGGACCCGATGCGCTGCGCCATCTATGCCAACGAGTTGGCCGAGAGCCTCTATCGTGAGCAGTTCGACGCCACGAACCTCTCGGTGACGCTGGACCTGGGCGAGTGCGGCACCCTGACCGCACTGCTGTTTCAGCAGGCCATGCAGCAGTGCTCGGCCGACTGGCTGTATGTGGACACTCAGGCAGGAGTGCTTTACCGCATGGACTGCGACAGCACCGACAGGCAGCCTGATACCATCGCCATCGAGCCGGTGCTGAATGTCGACCGCTACCTGCAGGCCAACGGGCGCAAACGGATGCGTGCACTCTCCGACGCTGCCGCCTGGCGCGATGCCTGCCAGCTCCGCAAGCCCCTTACGTATTACCTTGCTCATCATGCCGACCGGCTGGCCGCCCTGCTCGGTGAACTGCACGACATGGTGCATGGCACCGATGGCGTGCTGGCAGAACCCGATCCTCGTGCGGGGCCACAATTACGCCCCGGTGGCGAACGCCAGCGACTGCGGGCCTCCCCGCACTTTCCCGCCACCGATGCGTTAAAGGTCCTTAGCGAGGCCCGGCTGCTGCAGTGGGCGAGCGACGATCCGCACAGCGTCGTCATCGACACGCTGGAAGGTGCCCTCTACCTGGGTGGCGGCTGGCTCACCGAATACACCTGGCTCAGCACGCAGGAGGCCGGATTGGCCCACGCCTGCTGCGAGGCCCACCTACTCGACCTGAGTGTTCAACACAATCACGAGCCCGTTGTGTCGGATTGCCTGGCGGTCGAGCGCAACCAGCTCCTGTTCGTCGAATGGTTGATCGCCCGCCCTGGGGCAGAAGTCTGCCTCGAGCAAGGCCTGAAGCGGCTACATGAAATCCTCGATCACTCCGCCGGGCTCTCGGCCACCCGCGTCCTGCTCGCCTGCGGCGAGTTCGACAAGGCCAAGCAGCGCCTTACCGAACTGCAGCGCCGACAGGGCTTGCGCGTCGAGGTGGTGGAAAGCGCAGAGCTGAAGCACCTACCCGCACTGCTGGCCAAGTGGAAGGAACATGGCAGGTGGCCCGGCGGCTGAGCCTTACGGCCAGGCAGGACGAACGACGGGAAGCGCCCCGGCCATGGGCCGGGGCGCGTCACTATCGCGATACATCTAAGAGGCCGGCTTAAAAACGGAAACGCAAACCGACGCTTGCCGCATCGAAGGTATGATCGGAGCGATCCAGGTAGCGCATGTAGTCGGCGCCGACGGAGAAGTTGGGCGCGATATCGAATTCGGCACCCGCACCGTAGGAGAGGCCGTCTTCACGCCCCACATCGAAGTCGACCTCGGTGATACCGGCCAGGCCGTAGAGGCGGAATTCATCGGAGAGCGGCAAAATACCCTTACCGTAGGCCCCAATGAGATGATCCAGCTCGACCGGGCCATCCGAGCCACCCGTGCCCAGATGCGCTTCGACACCGAAGAATTCGTTGAACTGAGCACCACCGCGCAGGCGCAGGCCGGCGGAATCGCCCGAAGGCCCGACATCGTTGCTGAGATCCCAGAACATGGCATCTGCGCCGATATAGCCTTGCGGGTACATCGGCATATGAGCCTGCTGCTGGGTGCGCGGCTGAGCCTGCCCCTGCCCTTGAGCCTGAGTACGCTGCTGGGTCTGGGCTTGGGCCTGGGTTTGAGCTTGAGTTTGAGGTTGGGCCTGAGGCTGAGGCTGAGTCTGCTGAGCCTGGGCCGAGGAAATGAATGTACCTGCCATCAGTGCTGCAGCGGGAACGGCTAGCAGTTTCATGTCTGCACCTCCATTAAGAAACGGTGTTTCCTTACACCGCCTCCAGTGTGGTACAGGGTTTTCGACCATGCAAGTCGGATGAGCAGCAGATAGTTTCGATTCGTAACGAAGAGCCGACCTTCAGCGTGGAGAAAGACTCAGCGCCACGATGCCGCCCAGCACGATCGCCCCACCGGCCAGTTGAGTACCAGACAGCATCTGCCCCAACACCAGGTAGCCCAGCAGCAGCGAGGCCACCGGCTCCACGTTCATTACCGGCGCATTGCGCGCCATTTCCAGCCGCGGCACGCTGATGAACAGCACCGAGAAAGCCACGCTGTAGAGCAGAGCCAGTGCAGCGAGCGCGCCCCAACCCACAGGACTCGCCGGCAGAGCCATGCCGCCCGGCACCAGTTGCAGTCCACCGGCCACGACCATCAGTACCAACACCGTGAGCATGGTCAGCAGGCTGCGCAGGGTGCTGCCCACCTCTCCAAGATGGTGCTCGGTGGTCCACAGCGCCACGGAAAAGGCGGCCGCAGCCCCCAGGCCGAAGCCGATGCCCGTCAGCCACTCCGGACCAAGCGCTTCGGGCGCAGCCAGCCAGGCGGGAATATCGAGCACTACCACCAGACCGACCAGAATCGCCGCCATGATCAGCGCTGCGCGCAGCGTTGGCCGCGGCCCACCCAGCGCCCAGGTCAGCAGCGCCAACTGGATGGGAAAGGTGTTCATCAGCAGCAGCGCCACGACCACGGGGATGCGCGCCACCGCCGCATAGAGGCACAGACTCTGGATGGCCACCATCAGACCGGCCAGCAGCTGCCAGCGCCCGGCACCGGCCGGAAAGGAGAAGCGCTTGCGCTGCCAGAGAAACAGCACGACCAGCACGGCAAGCGCCGTCGCCGAGCGCACCAGCACGGCCAGTAGCAAGCCGGTGCCCTCGTCGAAAGCCAGGCGCGCCGCGACGTGATTGCTGGCAAACAACGTCGCGACGGCGACCAGAATGGCAATGGCGAGATGGCGGGGCAACAGGCCTGGGTGGGAGGCTGAATGGTCGGATAGCGCAGTGCTCATGACGGATTCCGGTCGGGACGAAGCGCTCAGCATGCCAGCGTTCTTGCCCAGCCCCAACAGGCTGCCGCAAAATGACTTAACAATAAGCCTGCGAAGCAGGACATGATAGACTAAAGTCTTACGTCTATGCTGCGCCTACAGCCTGCCAACGGGAGAACGGATGGAGACTTCGGTTCTGGTCATCAACTGCGGTTCCTCTTCGATCAAGTATGCCCTCGTGCCCAAGGATCCTGCCCGCCCGCGCCTGTCGGGGCTGGCAGAACGTCTGGGTAGCAGCAATGCACGCCTGAAGGGAACCGACAGCAACGGCGAGACATTCGAGCAGTCGCTGGGCGCCGCCGACCATACCGAGGCACTGGAAGCCATCCTCGGGCGGCTGGAGGGGCGCCTGCCGGTGGCAGTCGGCCATCGCATCGTGCACGGCGGCGAGCGTTTCACCCGCGCCACGCTGATCGATGACGAGGTGGTCGCTGCCATCGAGCAGACTGCCACCCTGGCCCCGCTGCACAACCCCGCCAATTTGACAGGGCTTGCCGCGACTCGCCGCCTGTTTCCCGACCTGCCCCAGGTGGCAGTGTTCGACACCGCCTTTCACCAGAGCCTGCCGCCGCGAGCCTACCGCTACGCCTTGCCGGAGGCTCTCTACCGCGACCACGGCATACGCCGTTACGGCTTCCACGGCACCAGTCATGCCTATGTCAGTCGGCGCGCCGATGCCCTGAGCGGGCTCGAGGGTGGCGGTTGGCTCACCGCCCATCTGGGTAACGGCTGCTCGACCTGTGCCGTATGGAAGGGCCAGAGCCTGGACACCAGCATGGGGCTAACGCCTCTGGAAGGGCTTGTAATGGGTACTCGTAGCGGCGACGTCGACCCGGGCCTACACGCTCACCTGTCGCGCCAGCTCGGCTGGACCATCGAGCGCATCTATGAGGTCCTCAACCGCGGCAGCGGCCTACTGGGACTATCGGGACTGACCAACGACGTGCGCGAACTGGAAGCCGCCGAGGCAGAAGGTCATCCCGGCGCGGCACTGGCCATCAAGGTGTTCTGCTATAGCGTCGCCAAGTCGCTGGCCGCGCTCTCCTGCGCCCTGCCCCGTCTCGACGGTCTCGTCTTCACCGGCGGCATCGGTGAGAACTCGCCGCTGGTACGCGAGCAGATCATCGCTCTGCTGCCCCACTTCGGATTACAGCTCAACCGCACCGTCAACAGCGAGACGATCCGCGGCCAGGAGGGGCGCATCGACGCCGGCGGCCGCCAGTTGTGGGTCATTCCCACCGACGAAGAGGGGCAGATCGCCACCGAAACCCGCCAGCGACTGGAAGAGACCGCTGCATGACGCCGCACGACGCACGTTCACATACCAAGGTGCTGCTGATGGTGCCTACCGCGGTGGGAGTCGGGCTGACCTCCGCCAGCCTGGGCCTGATGCAGGCGCTGGATACCATCGGCCTGAAAACGGGCTTTCTCAAGCCGTTCCGCCAGGACGAGCTGAACGGACCCGGCCCCGACCGCTCCACCGCGCTGGTGAGCAGCACCCTCGATCTGCGCCCGCCGGCCCCCATCGCCCAGGCTGACATGGAGCGCCTGCTGCGCCAGGACCGTCTCGACGTACTGATGGAGCAGGTCATCGAGCTCTTCGATCAGGCCATGGACGGCCAAGACGGTACCACACCCGACCTGATCGTGGTGGAGGGTGTAGTCCCCACCGCCCATGGCACCTACGCCACCCAGCTCAACGCTCAGTTGGCCCATGCGCTCAACGCACGAGTCATTCTGGTCGGCAGTGGCGACGCCGCAGCCCCCGAAGCACTGGCCGAACAGCTCGACATGCATGCCAGTGCCTTCGGCGGGGTGGGCTCGGCGCGTACCCTGGGCTGCATCCTGATGCGCATGCAGAACCTGCCCGGCGGCGAGGAGCCCACGCTGGCGCCCGGTACCAGCAGCGTCATGCTCGACGACACCTTCCTGGACGAACTGCGCCGCCATTCACCGGCGCTGGCCACCGACCGTTTCCATCTGATCGGCGTGGTGCCCTACAACCCGGCACTGATCGCACCACGGGTGATCGACGTGGCACGGGCGCTCGACGCCAGGTTCCTGCACGAGGGCGACGCCGCCAACCGCCGCGTGCTCTCCACCAGCCTGTGCGCCCGTAGCGCCGCCAACGCCCTGCACGTGTTCCGCCCCGGCAGCCTGATCGTGACCTCCGGCGACCGTGGCGACATCGTACTGGCCTCGGCGCTGGCCACCATGAACGGCGTGCCCATGGCCGGCGTGCTGCTGACCAACGGCTTCATGCCCAACGACAACATGATCGAGATGTGCCGCCCGGCGCTGAAGACCGGCATGCCAGTGCTGGCGGTGGATACCGACAGCTTCACCACCGCCAAGAACCTGGGCCGGATGGGCAACGACATTCCCATGGACGATCTGGAGCGCGCCGAGCAGGTGACCCGCTTCGTGGCCGGGCATCTGGATCTGCAATGGCTCAGGGATCACCTGAGCCGGGGCTTCACCCGTCGGCTGTCGCCCTCGGCGTTCCGTCATCAGTTGGTCAAGTTGGCTCAGCGCGCCAACCGGCGCATCATCCTGCCTGAGGGCAGCGAGCCGCGCACCGTGGAGGCCGCCGCCATCTGCCAGCGCCGCGGCATCGCCAACTGCATTCTGCTGGCCCGCCGCGAGGAGGTCGAGGAGGTCGCTCGCAACCGCGGCATCGAGCTGCCGGAAGGGCTCGAGATCCTCGACCCCGAGCACATTCGCAGCCGCTACGTGGCGCCCATGGTGGAACGCCGACGCGGCAAGGTGAACGAGCTGACCGCAGAGGATCAGCTGCAGGACAACGTGGTGCTGGGTACCATGATGCTGCAGCTCGATGAAGTGGACGGCCTGGTCTCCGGCGCCGTTCATACCACCGCCAACACCGTGCGCCCCGCCTTTCAGCTGATCAAGACCGCGCCCGACTATCGCCAGGTGTCGTCGATCTTCTTCATGCTGCTGCCGGAGCAGGTGGTGGTCTACGGCGACTGCGCGGTGAACCCGGACCCCGACGCCGAGGCGCTGGCCGAGATCGCCATTCAGAGCGCGCGCTCCGCCCAGGCCTTCGGCATCGAGCCGCGGGTGGCCATGATCAGCTATTCGACCGGCGAGTCCGGCAGCGGCGCCGACGTCGACAAGGTGCGTCAGGCCACGCGGCTGGCTCGGGAACAGGCGCCGGACCTGCTGATCGACGGGCCGCTGCAGTACGACGCCGCCGCCATCGAGAGCGTGGGCCGCCAGAAGGCGCCCGACTCGCCGGTGGCGGGACGCGCCACGGTGTTCGTGTTCCCCGACCTCAACACCGGCAACACCACCTACAAGGCGGTGCAGCGCAGTGCGCGGGTAGTCAGCGTGGGGCCGATGCTGCAGGGGCTCAACAAACCGGTCAACGACCTCTCACGCGGTGCCCTGGTCGACGACATCGTCTACACCATCGCGCTGACGGCGATCCAGGCCGCCCAGCGCGGTTAGGCACTGGTAGGGGCAAGGACTCTGCTCGATCTTCTCCGGCCCGGGGCAACCGCTATCGGCATCGATGGGCTGCAAATACTCAGGAGGCTCGGGCTTGCTGAGCTTGAGCCGCCTTGATCAAGTCAGCCGCCTTTTCGGCAATCATGATGGTCGGTGCATTGGTATTGCCCGAGACAATGGTGGGCATGATAGATGCATCGACCACCCTCAACCCTTTCAGGCCGTGGACACGCAGCTCGTCATCCACTACTGCCAGGTCATCATGCCCCATCTTACAGGTACCCGCCGGATGGTAGATTGACTGGCTGTATTGGCGCGCTGCCTCCAGCAACTCCCGGTCTGAGGCATATGCCTCACCGGGGATATATTCTTCCGTGATCACCTCTGCGAGCGGCTTGGCGGCCGCAATCTTGCGCGCCACCTTGATAGCATTCACGACCACTCGGCAATCTTCCTCAGCACTCAGATAATTTGGCTGAATCGAAGGGTACTTCTTGGGATCTAGGCTGGTGACTCGTACGTATCCGCGGCTATGTGGCCGCAGTTGGCAAACCGATGAGGTGAATGCCGAGAAGGGGTGAACGCCTTCAGCCGGCTTATCGGCACTCAGAGGCTGCATGTGGAACTGGATGTCAGGGCGCTCCAGGCCTTCCCTTGACTGGGTAAAGATACAAACTTGGCTTGCAGCGAGTGTCAGTGGACCGGTTCGGGAGAACAGGTACTGTGCACCTACCGCCAGCTTACGCAAGGGGTGACGAACTTCGTCATTCAGCGTTCGACAGCGTGTCTTGAAAACCAACCTGACTTGCAAGTGGTCCTGCAGATTTTCCCCCACACCAGGCAGCTCATGCCGGCAAGGGAGGCCAACACGTTGCAGATGTTCAGGGTTACCGATACCGGAGCATTGCAGGATTTGTGGTGAGCCTATCGCCCCACTGCTCAGAATCACCTCTAGACGAGTCAAAGCCTGATGCACTCTACCATTTTCTTCGTACTCGACCCCTACCACGCTCTTCTCTTCCAACAATAGGCGGAGGCAGTGCGCTCGCTTGATGAGCGTCAGGTTCGGTCGATTCAATGCCGGCTTCAGGAACGCCTTTGCCGCACTGCAGCGAAGCCCCTTGTGTGCGGTTTGCTGAAAATATCCCACCCCCTCCTGCCGTGCACCGTTGACATCATCGTTCTGAGGAATTCCCACCGTCTTGGCGGCCTCTATAAACCGATCGGCAATCTCGCGCTTCAGACGCAGATCAGACACGTGAAGGGGTCCATCTACGCCGTGATAAGCGTTTTCACCGCGAGACTGACATTCGGACTTCTTGAAGTACGGCAGGACGGATTCATAGTCCCACCCTGAATTGCCTGCCCTCGCCCAATCATCGTAGTCCTCCCGTTGCCCCCTGATGTAAAGAAGCCCATTGAGCGCGCTGGAGCCTCCAAGCACCTTGCCGCGTGGCCATTGGAGGCGGCGATCATTGATTCCCCTGTCAGGGTCGGTGAGATAGCACCAGTCGGTAGAAGGGTTATGCATGGTCCTGAAATAGCCAACGGGAACATGAAGCCAAGGGTTCCAGTCGGAACCACCAGCCTCGAGCAGCAGAACCTTTATGCCAGGATCCTCACTGAGCCGGTTTGCGAGTACGCAGCCTGCCGATCCAGCCCCCACGACGATGTAGTCAAAGGCCGCATTCTCGTAAGCAGTTGATTTCATGACAAGATACCGAATATGAGACTATGTATCTCACTAATAATATCCTATAAAGCATTAATTTACAATATTGATATTTTTTGTCTCATTTTCTCTTGACCGAAGAAACGGTCGATCCTAAATTGGTACTTAGCACGCCATCATGCTATCGGCCGTGGCTTGAGCCATGGCAAGTGAGAACCCCAGCACAAATCCAATCAAACACGGGAGCCTGCTCATGAAATCGCCAATTGGTAATGTATCTCGCCGGGATTTTCTACATATCTCGGGACGCTTCGGCCTGACATCCACCCTCATTGCAGCCTCTGGGCTCGGTGCCGGCCTTACAGCCAGCACCTTGGCCCGTGCCGCAGACCAGGAACAACAACGCCGCTATCAATCCGAACCCAAGCACCGCCTTCGCTTTGGTGCAGCTGGTTTCAACGAGCGAAACCTCGATATTCAGAAGTCAGGACAGCTGTTCTTTGCACGAGACCTTGAAGAGCGGACCAACGGAGCAATCCGTGTGGAGTTCCTGGGAAGCAATGAGGTCTGCAACCAGTTGGACTGCGTTAGCCAGACCCAACAAGGCATCGTCGACATGTTTTCCGCTTCGACGCAGAACTCGGCGGGAGGAGCCCCTTACCTCAACGTCCTTGACTTCGCTTACATGTTTCCGACCGTGGCATCAATGTTCCATTTCTTCTATGACCCTCGCAGCGAAGCACTGTTGAGAGAGCCACTGCGCCAGCGCCATAATTTGCAATTCCTCTTCACGCATTGTGACCTGCGTGGAATCATGCTGGGCCGGAAGTGGGAAAATAAGCCGCTTGTGACCAGTATTGAAGAACTTGCTGGCACCAGAAATCGAGTCACTGGCACTCAGATGGGTCGGATCGCCATGGAACAACTGAACCTCAACCCATCTCCCATTGCCTGGGAAGAAACTCTCGACGGCCTTCGCCAAGGCCTGCTCGACGGTGCCGAGACCTGGATGAGTGCCGTGGCTTACGCCGGTATGGCCCCGGTTGTTTCCCAAGCCGTCGATCTACGCTTTTTCGCTGGAACCGAGCACACCGCCATGAGCCTGGATGCCTTTAATAAGCTGGAAAGCGACCTTCAGGATCAAGTCATGGAGTCCGCCTACTGTGCGCAGATCTTCACCCAGGGCATGAATGAAGCGGGGCGGTACCAGATCGTTGGAGCGACCGAGCACCCGGCACCAGGTACCGTTTTTGCCGAGCACAATGTCCGTGTTGCCCCCCTTTCCGATGAAGAGCGCCAAAAGGCAGAGCAAATGTGCTCGCCCGAATTCAACCCCCAGCCTTGGGAGCGCTGGCGTGAGCGGCTTAACGACTGGGCTGGCGGTATTGATATTTACAAGGAAATTCATGGTATTGCACGCGAGATACCTCGCGACCTCGCCGCCGTGAACGTCAAGCCTCAGCGCTGGTGGCGCGGGTAACTTGAGGGAAACGCCATGTCTCACTCAACTCCGGCAAATAGCACCCTAGCTGCGAAGCTTTTGATGCCCTTGAAGTGGCTCGATGAGAATCTTGAGAAGGTCATCATATTGATTTCCTACTCAGGGATGGCCGGCATCATCTTCGTGGAAGTCATTCGTCGATTCTTTTTCGGTCTACAGGCACCCTGGAGTACCAGCATACCTGTCTTACTATTTCTTTGGTTAACTTGGTTTGGTGCTTCTCTTAATGTAAAGAAGCGCACTCACCTATCACTCAATGAAATTCGCATGCGACTGCCCTACAAAGGGCAGTTCTTATGCCAAATACTAGATGCGATACTGTGGATTGTTTTTGGAATAATCGTCATATATTTCACTACAGCGCAAGTCAAGATCGCACACTTTAATTTCGCAACCGTTGCCGGAACGGACAACATTATGCAGTGGTGGTTTTATCTGGCCACTCCGCTGGCGTGGACACTCCTCATCTTTCGTGTTTTGCAAAACCTGGTTGAGGATTGTCTCCGCTTCAAGCGAAATGAGTCTTTCAATCTTTCGCCAGCGATAATGGATTAAAGGAGGGCATCATGACTGATGGCGCCTTGATTGGCCTGGTGACACTAGGTGTCACTCTGTTCTTCCTGCTTGGTGTTCCAGTTTTTCTGGTTATTGGTTTCTGGGTGGTAGGTGTCAGCATCATTATAGACTTCACCCTGGCTAATATTGGAGTCACCTTGTTCCAGGGGCTGAGCTTCTTTGGACTTCTCGCACTGCCATTGTTTATTCTTACTGGCGACCTGATCAACGCAGCAGGGATAGCCAAGCGATTATCAGATTTCGCCTACTCGGTACTTGGTTGGCTGCGCGGTGGCATGGGAATGGCAACATTGGGGGCCTGCGGCCTCTTTGCCGCCATTTCTGGCTCCAACGCAGGAACCACCGCTACCATCGGTTCAATCATGCAGCCAGAAATGAAGAACAATGGTTACGATGGACGCTTTGCAGCGGCCACCGCGGCCTCCGGTGGAACCGTCGGGATCATTATCCCGCCCAGCATCATCTTCATCGTCTACGGGTTCATGATGAACCTGTCGATCAGCGATCTCTTCATCGCAGGCATGATTCCCGGTGCCATGATGGTGCTGGGCATGATGATCGCCTGCCACCTAGTGGCACGGCGTCATGGCTGGGGCAAGTTGAGCTCCTTCAGCGCCAAGAAAAGTGTCGGCTTTGCGGCTAGAGCCTACCTGGGTTTTGCCACCATTGGCGTCGTGCTATATGGCATCTATTCCGGCAAGTTTTCACCCACTGAGGCAGCAGCCATTACCGTTGGCTTTACCTTGATATGCGGCCTGCTTATCACACGAGAGATCAGCCTAACTCGACTGCCCTCCATTATGCTTCGCTCAGGCCAGATCGCCGGCATGCTGGCACCCTTGATCGCTGTTTCTGTGGTCATGCAGCAACTTCTTTCCGTCCTCGGCATCGGCCCTATGTTGAACAGCCTTCTCACGGGACTAGGCGGGTACTACACCGTACTTATTGCATGCATGCTGATCATTCTTATGGCCGGCATGATTCTTGAAAGCCTGCCTGTTACCATTATTCTCGCACCAATTCTTGCCCCCATTGCCCAGAGCATTGGCATTGATCCTATTCACTTTGCCGTGATCTTTCTGGTTGGAGCCGCCATTGGCTTTATCACACCACCATTCGGACTTAACCTGTATGTGGCAAGCAGCGTCACTGGAATTCCTTATGTCAAACTGGTGAGGTTTGTCATGCCATATTTCTTTGCATTGATACTCTGCTGGATCGCAATTTCGCTATGGGCCCCACTTTCCATGTTCCTTGTCAATTTATGATGGAGTTCGCCGCAAGCAGACCCGCAAGGGTCTGTTGCGCTATCATCGGGCTCAGCGCCCCAGGATGCTCGCTGTAAGGAAGCAAAGCTCATGCCCAAAGACACATCGACGAATACGACGCAGGTTCGCGCCATCCGCTTGCTCGAGGAGATCGCCACTGCCGACAGTAGTATCACTGCCGCGGACCTCGATAAACGGCTGGACATCCCCAAGCCAACGATTCATCGTCTATTGAAGCAGCTTGAAGATCAAAGCTTGATCACACGTGATCTGGATGGCCGCCACCTACTGCCCGGCCCCAGGCTGCATAGGATGGCCATGGGCATACTGGCCAACGAATCGCTCAAGGCACCGCGTCGCATGCTGCTCGAGCGCCTAGCCAAGGAAGTTGGAGAAACCTGCAACCTTACCTTGCTTGATGGTCATGAGGTGCTCTACTACGATCGCGTGGAGACCAACTGGCCGGTTCGCATTCAGCTTGCACCCGGCTCTCGCTTGCCGCTGCATTGCACTGCCAGTGGAAAACTGTTGCTAGCCCTGACGCCTCCCCCTAGGCGCAGGGGGTTGTTATCGAGCCTGTCCCTGGAGGCCTACACTCCCTACACGCTCACTTCTAGAGCTGCCCTAGAGGAGCAACTCAGTCAGATCGCCAGAGATCAGCTCAGTACTGATAATGAGGAGTTCATCGAAGGCATGGTGGCGATCGCAGTGCCCATCTACGATCGACTAGGGCATGTCCAGGCCACCCTGGCGATTCATGCCCCGCGTCTCCGTCACTCCATTGAATCGCTCAAGGAGTGGATCCCGCTGATGCGCCAAATTGCTGCTGAAATGGAAGAAACCCTGTAGTAGTTTCAAGGAGCATTGAGGATAAACGCCCTAACCAAGACGGCTGCGTTAAAGAACATCATCTTTGCAATGATACCAGTGATAGAGACAGCGCTGACCCAGGCGCTGGAAAGGAGCGAGGGCTCGCGTTTCGAAAAGGCCTTGCACATTGGGAAACGGTAGCTGGGAAGCATAGATGGGGAGGTCCACATACTGGGCATCGCCGGCGATCCATTGGGCCATCCGTTTACCCGCCTGTGCCGAATACATCACCCCATTCCCGCCATAGCCCAGAGCATAGAAAACGCATTGCTGCGGATCGGGCCTATGTACCCGAGGCATCATGTCGTGACTGACATCGACCCACCCCCACCAGGAGTAGTCCAGCCGGACACCTTCAAGTGCAGGAAACTTGCGCAGCATCCCTTCCACCAGCTTGTCTTCATGCCTCTGGCTTGGCGCATCACGCCCGGTGATGGCGCTGCGGCTTCCAAACTGCAGGCGCCTATCCGGCAAGAGCCGATAGTAATTTCGCAAGATACGGGTGTCGGTGATGATGCCATGGGATCTGAACCCGCAGGCCTCGATCTCCTCTTGCGAAAGCGGCCGTGTAACAAAGGTGTTTGAAAGAATCGGCAACAGCCGACTGCGGATATAGTCATGCAACGAGGGTGAAGTATAGCCCCCCGTTGCGATGGCGACTGCCCGTGCCTTGACCACGCCCCCCGGAGTCTTCAAGTGGTGTACGTCGCCCTGTGTGGTCCATCCCTCTACGGGGCTCAAGGGGTGCACCCGAGCTCCCAGCGATCTTGCCTTCTCGAGATAGCCAAAAGCCAGTTTGCCCGGATGGATCCCGATGCCTTCAGGCTCGCGCATGGCGCCTGCCGCCTCCTGATCCCCCACCCAGTCGCGCTTGACCGCTTCGGCATCCAGCAGCTGGACCTGATAGTCGAACACCTTGCGCAGTAGCTCCGCTTCCTGCTCAAGCTCCGGCAACGCCTTTTCATGGTGTGCAATCAACAGATGGCCGCTGTGCTGGGGCTCACACTCGATCCCTTCGATCAACCCTTTGAAGGTTTCCATCCCCTCGCGGCATTCTGCATGTAGCCGCAATGCCATCTCGAGCCCATAGCGATCTATCCACTCGGAACGCTTGAGTTGCCCCGGATTGCACTGGGCCTGCCCACCGTTACGCATGCTGCAACCCCAGCCGACGCGGTTGGCTTCCAGCACCGTGGCACGAATACCATACTCCTTGGCAAGAAAGATGGCGGTCGAGAGGCCGGTCAAGCCTGCCCCGATAATGACCACGTCGACGTCAATGTCCTGGCTCACAGGACCGTCATCGGCCGGTGGCTCCCCGGCCGTGGCGACCCAATAGGTCGCGGCATAATCGCAGCCATGGCCGGGGGTCGGGTGTCGCAGCGGATCGTAGGTCGGATCGTAAGGCCGCAGCGGCGCCGTGCCGGGTGCCTGGAATGTCAGGGATGCATTGTCGGTTGTCACCATGCTCGACTCCCTGTGGGTTGTCACGCCGTAACCGCAACTGGCTCGCCATCTATCGCCAATCGAAGCGCAGGCTGAAAGGGGGCAGGGTCGATCTCGGTCGGCCGGCCCATCAGCAGGTCGACCATCAGCCTCGTCGCAGCCGGTGCCAGCACCAGGCCATTGCGATAGTGCCCGGCATTGACGAACAGCCCCTGTATCTCTGGCAGCTCCCCGATGAAAGGGATGCCTTCAGGTGCTGCTGGCCTGAGCCCGGCCCAGTGTTGTTCGATAGGACATTCGGCCAGAGCAGGCACCATGGCCAAGGCACTCCTGCGTAGCGATTCACGCGCCTCGTCAGTGGGTGTCTTGTCGAAGCCGACCTCCTCGAGAGTCGAGCCGACCAATACCCGCCCGTCCCCGCGTGGTATCAAGTAGCGCCCGTCGGCCAGCACGACCCGCTCGAGCAACTGCCTGCCGGCGGGCATCGGCGAGGTACGAAACACCATCATCTGGCCCTTGACCGGGCGCACCGGGAGCGACTGGCCGAGCTGAGCGAGAAGCTCGCCACTCCATGCACCGCCACACAGCACCACCTGGGCTGCAGGGCGATAGCCGCAGGAAGTCACGGCGCCACTGACACGCCCATCCTCAACGACCACTCTCTCGACCTCGACGCCCTCTTCCAGCGTCACCTCCTGCATGGCCATGAGCCGCGCCCGCAGGGCCTGGCACAGCCGTGGATTGCGAATGCTGCCCAAAGTGGGCATCCATAGCCCGGAGGTAAAGCCCTCAGCCAACCAGGGCTCCTTGGCATAAATGAAATCGGCACCCACCGCTTCAAGCGGCTTGCCAACCTGGCGTGCCCATTCGAAGGCGTGATCACCATCATCGACACGCAGATAGAGCAACCCCTCCTTGCGATACTCAGGATCGATACCGGTCTCCGCCAAGAGCCTGGCGGCCAGTTGCGGATACTCGCGCTCGGCAGAACGTGCCAGGCTCGAGACAGGCTCGCTGTAGCGCCAGGGGTAGAGGGGCGAGACGATGCCGCCGCCGGCCCAAGACGCTTCCTGGCCGCATTGCCGTCGTTCCAGCAAGGTAACCGACTGGCCAGCCTCGGCCAGCTGCCAGGCGGTCATCATGCCGATAACGCCGCCGCCAATGATCAAGACGTCCTGCATGGACGCGTCCTCCCTTCAATATTGCCTGCCGTAGATCATCATACTCGAGTCACCGATTCGATTGTCCGCCGGCATGCCTGACCCGCCACAGGACTCATATCCCAGAGGCCACATATCGTTTTTAGAAAAGCTGGGTTCCGAGTTTCGGTACATACCAGCAATCTAGGCTCCCCAAACGAAGGCGTCAACGGTTTTGTTTCAAAAAACGGTACCATTTGATTGATTTTAAGAAACCAATGTATCCTAGAAACACCCACGGTATCGTTTGCTCTCAAGAGCCTTACCGACCGTGCCACACCGATCAGCCCTGGACGAACCCAGGAGGCAGCAATGACAGATCTCAAGAATGCCAGGCCCGATACCCTGATGTCGGCTCGCGAGCTCTTCGGCATCGACAGCGAGCTGCAGGTACCTGCCTTCAGCCAACGCGACGAATATGTGCCCGAAGTCGACGACGCCTACCGCTTCAACCCCGATGTGACCCTGGCGATACTGGCTGGCTTCACGCGCAACCGCAGGGTGATGGTCCAGGGGCTGCACGGCACGGGCAAGTCAACCCATATCGAGCAGGTCGCTGCCCGCCTGAACTGGCCCTGCCTGCGGGTCAACCTGGACGGCCATATCAGCCGCCTCGACCTTGTGGGAAAGGATGCCATCGTGATGCGCGACGGCGTGCAGGTCACCGAATTCCAGGAAGGCATCGTACCCTGGTCGCTGCAGCGTCCGGTGGCACTGATCTTCGACGAGTACGACGCAGGGCGCCCCGACGTCATGTTCGTCATCCAGCGTATCCTCGAGCGGGAGGGACACTTCACTCTGCTCGACCAGAACCGAGTGATCCATCCCCATCCTGACTTCCGGTTATTCGCTACTGCCAATACCGTAGGGCTCGGCAACCTGACCGGCTTGTACCAGGGCACTCAGGTCCTCAATCATGCGCAGATCGACCGCTGGAATATCGTCGCCAAGCTTGACTACCTGCCCCGTGACGAGGAAGCCGCCATCGTACTGAGCCGTGTTCCCGCCAAGGATAATGAAAAGGGCCGCCAGCTCATCGCCTCCATGGTGGCGGTCGCCAACCTTACCCGCCAGGGCTTCGCTGCCGGCGACCTTTCCACGCTGATGTCGCCGCGCACGGTGATTACCTGGGCGGAAAACTGCGAAATCTTCCGCAATCCCGCCCTCGCCTTTCGTCTTTCCTTCCTCAACAAGTGCGACGCAGCCGAGCGCCCGATCGTCGCCGAGTACTACCAGCGTTGCTTCGGGGAAGAGCTGGAAGACTCATGGGTACACGAGGCCGATCTGTCATGACAGCCAGCGCCCAGCAACAGGCGCGCCGTCAGCAGCGGATCGAGGAGCTGTGCGCAGCCAGCCTGCGCGCCATAACCGGACAAGCCAGCCTGCACTACCGCGGGCAGCGCCTCTACCGAGGCGAGGCACGGCTGCCGACTCACGCCCCTCACCTGAGGATCGACCCGGCAGAGGATGATTTCGCCGACTGTCGCGGCGCTGCCGATGGCATGGCGCTGCGCCTGCTTCATTCCGATGCGCAACGTCATCGTCGCCTTTGCCCTGTCGATCCGGTCGAGCGGCTGGTCTTCGAGCTGCTCGAGCAATTGCGGGTGGAAACCCACGCTCCCCGGGACATGCCTGGCATGTCCGATAACCTCAGGCATCGCTTCGAGAGCTGGTCGCGGGCGTTCTACCGTTCCGGCTTGACCGAGGGCAGCATAGGCATCCTGCTCTATACCGTGGCCCAGATGTGCTGGTCGAGACTGCACTCCCGCCCGGTGCTGGAAGAGACCGAGGACTATATCGAAGCCACTCGCGCCGCTCTGGTAGGCGAGTTGGGCACATCCCTGGCTGGGTTGCGGCGATACCGTCACGACCAAGGGGCCTATTCCGAGCACGCCCTGGCCATTGCCCGGATCGTTGGTGAGCGAGTTCGCGCCGAGCGGGCTAACGCCCCGGATGACGACGATCCTGCCGAGGAGGAACAGGAGGCCACCGCCGCCTTCGCCTTGCTGCTCGATTTCGAGGAAAGCGACGCAAACGAAGAGGGAGTCGCCACGGCGCCCACCGGCCACAGCAAGGCCTTCGAGGAGAGCGCACTTCTCTACCGTGTCTTTACCACCCGATTCGATCGGGAAGTGCATGCCGGTAGCTTGGTACGTCGCGCCTTGCTGCGCGAAAACCGAGAGCGGCTGGACCAGGCGACCTCAGAACAGGCGATCAACCTGCCCCGCCTTGCCCGACGGCTCGGCAGCGTACTCTGTGAACCACGCAATGACGGTTGGGACTTTGGCCAGGAGGAGGGACGCATCGACGGCCGGCGCCTCGCCCAGTTGGTCAGCTCGCCCACCGAACGCCGCCTGTTCTACCGCGAGCAGGTAAAGCTCGGCACCGACTGTGCCGTGACGCTGCTGATCGACTGCTCGGGTTCCATGAAGCACCACATCCTGCCCGTCACGATGATGGCCGAGAGCCTGATCCGCGCTCTGGAAATGATCGGTGCGAGTACCGAGCTGCTCGGCTTTACCACCGGAGCCTGGAACGGTGGACGTGCCTATCAGGCATGGATGAGCCAAGGTCGCCCGCGCCATCCTGGGCGCGTGAGCGAGGCTTGCCACTTGATATTCAAGGATGCCAACCGCAGCTGGCGGCGCGCCCGCAACGAAATAGCCGCCCTGCTCAAGCCCGACCTCTTCCGCGAGGGCATCGATGGCGAAGCGGTGGATTGGGCCTGCGAACGCCTGCTCACCCGCCCCGAGACGCGACGCATCTTGCTGGTGATCTCCGACGGTTCCCCGTCGGATAGCGCCACTAACCTGGTCAATGATGCCTACTATCTGGACAACCATCTCAAGGAGGTCGTGGCCCGGCGCTCTCGTGAGGGCCAGGTGGAAATCCTTGGCCTGGGTGTCGGCCTCGATCTCAGCCCCTTCTATCGTCGCTGCCTGGCTACCGATATGAACGAGGCCCTGGATACCCGGCTGTTCGACGAGATCGTGGAGCTGATCGGCGGTCGCCATCGGCGCTGACGCTTGCTCAACGGGAGACTTTTCATGGCCAAGACACGCATGGTGCATCAATTCGGCATGGGCACCTCGATTCGCAGCCAGGACTATACCGCTGCCGCAGCCAGGGCAATTCGCGATGCCTTGTGGCACAACTCACTCAATGTTGCCGATGCTTTCGGCTTTCCCAAGGAGGCCATGCTGGTCGATGTCGAGATTGGCATACAGCAACCTGATGCGGTCGACATGGCCCAGTTGCTTTCAATCTTTCCCTACGGGCAGCCCACCATCAGGTTGGTCAAGGGAGGGCTGGACGTTACCAAGCCTGACGGCAGCGGTCGCAGCGTGATCGCCAATGCCGCCATCGTTGTCTCGTTCGACATGGAGCCAAGTCATGACTGAGCGACGGATCATTCTCGAGATGGGGACCGGCAACGACCTGTATGGTGAGGATTACACCAAGGCCGCCTGCCGAGCGGTACAGGATGCGCTGCATCATTCCTCTCTGGTGCTGTTCAAGTCGCTGGGTATCGACCACCGTGCGATGCGTGTGCAGGTCACCATCGGCGTGCAGCAGCCCGGGCGGGTCGATGCCAACGTGGTCGCCGCCGAGCTGCCCCGAGGCCAGGCTGAAGTCAAGGTCGTGCACGGGGGCCTGAACGTGCACGATCCGGACAGTGCCACGACACATGTGATAGCCACGGCAGCGATCGCGGCTCTGCTACCCATTGCCACCAAAGAGTGGCGGCTGTGCCGGGACGCCAATCACTGACCCGTCCATTGCTATCGCTCTACCCAGCACTGAAGATCAACCGGAGGCCAACGACTACCAGAAACAGGACGATCCCCTGGCGCAGCAGCTTCATGGGAATCGGCGGTGGAAAGCGTCGCCCGACGAAGGTTGAGACCGCAATGACAGGGATAGACCAGGCCGTCAGCAGCAGAATGTCTGCATTTAGCTGCCCTTGTACGGCAATGAACAGGGTGCGCACGGCCGAAGTGAGCGAGAACAGCACGATCAGCATACTGCTGATGCGTACCAGCTCGATAGGCTGACGATAGCAGTGATAGATCAACGGTGGCCCCGCAATGCCGAACAGACCGCCCAGAAAGCCGGATGCCCCTCCAAAGAGGGCGAAGCTTCGCGGGGATGAAAGGCCCTGGCGACGGCTTGGCTCAAGGAAGAGACTGACCCCACAATAAATGATGACCAGGCCAAGCATGACCCGGAGCCAGGCGGTGGCTCCTTCTTCGAGGTAATCGAGCAGCAGCACCCCCAGCAGGATCGCTGGCACGATGCCTAGCCCGGCCGCACATACCGATCGCCAGTGGACGTACTTCAGCCTTCCGGGCAGGGCAACAAGGCAGTTGACCAGCATCATCAGGCTGATAACCGCCGCGACAGAAGCCACCGACAACATCCCTAAACCGCTGGTGGCCCCCATGACAATGATGCCGAGCCCAAACCCGGTGACAGTGTGAAAATAGCCGGCCAGTGCGGCGACAGCGAGAAAGTGCAGAAGCAGCCCAGGCTCCACGACATCAGTTTCCTGCTACTGCTCTGCCTTCCGTTTCCGTGCGCGCCTCAGCCGCCAGTGCCTGAACGCAGGTGACTGCAATGACATGATAGATATCACTGGCACTGCAGCCACGCGACAGGTCGTTCGCCGGTTTGGCCAGTCCCTGAAGCAACGGCCCGATCGCCTCCGCTCCACCGATGCGCTCGGCCAGTTTATAGCCGATATTCCCAGCCTCCAGGTTAGGAAAGACCAACACATTGGCATTGCCCTTCACTCGCGAGTCGGGCAGCTTTCGCTCGGCAATCTCGGCAACGATGGCGGCATCGAGCTGGACGTCCTCATCAATGGCCAAGGCCGGACGCCGCGCCTTGACACGCCGTGCAGCACTGACCACTTTTTCCACATTGCCATGCGTCGCACTGCCACTTGTCGAAAAAGACAGCATTGCCACCCTCGGCTCCTCACCCAGCAGAGACTCTGCACTCGAAGCCGCCGCCATGGCGATATCGGCCAGCTGTTCGTCATCAGGATCTATTACCAGGCCGCAATCCGAGAAGATCATGCCGCCCTTCAGGTTATGGAAAGGCTTGCACAGCATCATCAGGAAGAAGCTGGAAACCAGCTTGTAGGACGTATCCACACCGATGACCTGAATTGCTGTACGCACCACATCGGCGGTGGTATGCACTGCCCCGGCCACGCAGCCGTCGGCGTGGCCCTGCCGCACCAGCAAGTTGGCGAAGCACAGCGGCTCTTGCACTACCGCCATAGCCTCCTCCGGTGTCATGCCACGCTTGCGCCGAAGCTCATAGAGCACCCCCGCCAGGTCTTCGGTCAGCAGAGAATCACTGGGGTCGATCAGGTCCAGGGCGGCCACGTCGAGCCCATGTCTTGCCGCTACCGCCGCCATGCGCTGCCGATCACCCACCAGCATTATCCGTGCGATTCCATCCTCTGCTGCCCGGACTGCGGCTCGCAGTACCCTGTCATCCTCTCCCTCACAGAGCACGATACGTCGCGGTGAGCGGCGGGCACGCTCGATGATGCGCTTCAGTGCCTTCATGTCTGTTGCCTCCCCTCCGGGGCTATGCGCCACCGGCAAGCCAGTGAAAAAGCCCCCGGGCGCCCCCGGGGGAAGACCACATCCACTGAACAGGTCTTTGTTATACGTAGTCCTGATACTTCTCCAGCAGCCGCACCGGCTTCTTGAGGGCATCGCGACGGAACGGATCGCCCAGTTCCCGGGTGCACATGATCTCGATGATGCAGGTCTTGCCTTCATTCATCTGCATATCGACCGCCTTCTTCAGCGCCGGACCCACATCCTCCAGACGATCCACCGTAATGCCTTCCGCCCCCATCGCTCGGCCAATCTCGGCGAAGCTCTGGTTGTCCAGCTCGCCGGCCACGAAGCGACGGTTGTAGAACTCCACCTGGTTCTTCTTCTCCGCACCCCACTGGCGATTGTGGAACACCACTGCGGTCACCGGGATGTCATGGCGCACCGCCGTCATCGTTTCCATCAAGCTCATACCCCAGGCGCCGTCACCGGCGTAGGCGATCGCCGGGCGGTGCGGGGCCGCCGCCTTGGCACCCATGATGGTCGGCAGCGCATAGCCGCAGTTGCCGAAACTCATGGGAGCGAAGAAGCTGCGCGGCTTATCGAAGCGCAGGTAGCTGTGAGCCACTGCATTGATATTGCCGATGTCGGTGGAAACCATCACGTCTTCGGGCATTGCCTTCTCGAGTTCACGCAATACCTGGCGCGGGTGCAGGTATTCGCCACCGGAGAACGGCTTCTCACCCTTGGCTTCGTCGATCGCATCAAGGCTGAACGGATCCTTCTCATGGGTCCACTCGTCCAGCTCCTGCTCCCAGGCAGCCTTTTCCGACTCAATCGTGTCGAGGCGCTGCGCCTTGGTGGTGTCGCAAGCCAGGTCGCGCCCGGCCAGCCGCTCGCTCAAGGCCACCGCCGCGGCCTTGGCATCACCACAGATGCCCACGGCAATCTTCTTCACCAGCCCCAGCATCTTGTGGTCGGCATCGATCTGGATGATCTTTGCGTCCTTCGGCCAGTAGTCCATGCCGTGCTGCGGCAGCGTGCCAAACGGCCCCAGTCGGGTACCCAGCGCCACTACCACATCGGCTTGCGAGATCAACTTCATGCCTGCCTTGGAACCCTGGTAACCCAGCGGTCCACACCACAGCGGGTGGCTGGCCGGAAAGGAGTCGTTGTGTTGATAGCTGTTGACCACCGGCGCGCCCAGGCGCTCGGCCAGCGCCTTGCACTCCTCCACGGCATCGGCCATGACCACCCCGCCACCGGAAACGATTACCGGGAACTTGGCGTTGGCCAACAGCTCGGCTGCTTCATCCAGGCTCTTGGTGCCGCCGGGGCCGCGATCAAGACGCGACGGTGCGGGGATCTCGCACTCGATCTCTCCGTAGAAGTAATCGCGCGGGATGTTCAGCTGGGTCGGCCCCATTTCCGACAGGGCGCGATCGAAGCAGCGGCCAGTGTACTCGGCCATGCGCGCTGGATGGGTCACGTGGCCCTGGTACTTGGTGAACTCCTGGAACATAGGCAGTTGGTGACACTCCTGAAAGCCACCCAGACCGATACCGTTGGTGCCCGCCTCGGGAGTCACGATCACCACCGGGCTGTGTGCCCAGTAGGCCGCAGCGATGCCGGTTACACAGTTGGAGATGCCTGGACCATTCTGGCCGATCACCACCCCGTGGCGACCGGAAACCCGTGCATAGCCGTCGGCCATATGGGCGGCGCCCTGTTCGTGAACCACCGGGACCAGTCGGATGCCGGCCGGGGCGAAGATGTCCATGGCATCCATGAACGCCGAGCCCATGATGCCGAACATGTCGGTCACGCCGTTGGCAACCATGGTTTCGACGAAGGCCTCCGAGGGGGTCATCTTCTGCTTGCCCTGCACGACCGGGCGGTTATCGACATTGTCTGTGCTCATCGGATCCTCCACGGCGATTGCCGCTTTGCTTTGTGGTTGAAGCGTCCCGGCTGGTGGGTAGTGCCAGAAACGGTCTAAGGTTATTTTTTGGTATGATTAGTTCCGAATTACGAAACCCAAGGGAAAGCTAGCCGGCCTCGGCTACAGAGTCAATAGATAAAGTTCCACAATTCGGTACAAATTGATTTTTTTTCAGAAACGGAGTAAGTTTGCAGCAACAGGGAGACAGGCCATGACGCGCACGAAAACCGAGATCAGCAAGCTAGACGGCGAAACTCCAGCACAGCGGCTGCTGGCCCTGCTGGAGGTGATTGCCGAGAAGGATCAGTTCTTTACGTTGCAGAACCTGGTCGAAGAGACCGGCTTGCCGAAACCGACCTTGCACCGCATGCTGCAGCAGCTCGAAAGCTCCGGCATGCTCCAGCGTGAAGCCGACAATCGGCACTACAGCAAGGGCACCCGGCTTCGCCGCCTGGCAGAGAACCTGCTGCTAAACGATACGGTGCATGGCGCTCGTCATGCGGTGCTGAAGCAGTTGGTGGAAGAGGTCGGCGAGAGTTGCAATATCACCGCTCTCTCCGGGGGGGAGGTGCTATACCTCGATCGCGTCGAAACCTCAGAGGCATTGCGCTTCTATCTGCACCCGGGATCGCGTGTGCCAGTTCACTGCTCAGCCAGCGGCAAGCTCTTCCTGGCCCAGATGAGCGCAGCGCAGCGTCGGCGCCTGTTGGAAATGACGTCACTCAAGGCTTTCACCAGCAATACCTTGACGGACATCGACGCCCTTGAGACCGAAATCGAGTCCGTGCAGCAGAATGGCTATGCCTTCGATGATGAGGAATTCTTGCCTGGCCTGATCTGCATTGCGATGCTGGCGCCCAATCCCAAGGGCCGCTCCAACCTCGGCATTGCCATCCAGGCACCGGTAATGCGCATGACACGCGAACAGGCACTTCGGCACCTGCCGGCGCTGGAAAGGGCTGCTGCTGCGATTGCCGCCATTGACAAGGATGCCATGGCGCAGGGAGAACCCATCTCAAGCTCAGGCACCTGACGCCAAGCTGGAGCTCAGATACGCACCTTGCCCTTGGCTGCATCTGCCGGAGGCTGACATGGCGCCACGATGCTTATGTCAAAAGCGAATAGATACTTGATTATTTATTCCTTTATCACAACCATGCCCCCTCGTATGCTTCTCTTGGTAAACGTCGATGCGACCCAAGCGTCCGACCGGGAGAAGCCACATGACACTCTATGCAAAACCCAACCGGCGTGAGCTGCAGGAGAGAATTCTTTTTCTCCAGCTGACCCTTGCAGCCCTGCAGGCGCAGCTCGATAGCCAAGGGACAGAATTGGACGAGCCAACCTCGAAACTCAAAGCCACAGAGACTGCCCCTGTGCAGGAGACTCCCTTGGCTATTGCCGCCGGCTGACAGCTGAGCAGCAGCTTGGCTCAATACACGATATTGAGCATTACCATCGAGACGATCAGGAAAAGGATCGTCATGCCGCCGCCCGCTTTCATATAGTCCAGCACGCGATAGCCCCCCGGCCCCATGATCAGTGCGTTCACCTGGTGGGTCGGGATCAGAAACGAGTTAGAGGTAGCTATTGCCGCCGTCAGGGCGAAGATACGGGGGTCTGCGTCCATCCCCACACTCTGCGCCGCAACAGCAATGTTAACCGCAAGTGGTACCAGCAGGACGGTCGCCCCGACATTCGACATCACCAGGGTAAAGAACGTCGCCAGCACGGCAATGACGGCCTGCAGTACCCAGGGCGAGACATCTCCTAGGTTGACCAAGGTGGCCTGGGCTATCCAGGCGGCGGTGCCGGTATTCTCAACCGCTGCACCGAGGGGTATCAGGCTCGCCAGCAGAAACACGGTCTTCCAGCTTACCGCCTCGTAGGCCTCATCGATGCTGAGCACACCTGACAGAATCATTCCCAGAGCTCCCGTGAGCAGTGCCACCGAGAGGCGTAGGTCGGTGAACACAATCAGACCCAGCGCAATGAAGAAGAACAGCAGCGCCGAAGGCACTTTCTTGGGACGCAGCTCCTCACGGGGATAGTCGGTTGTCATCACCACGAAGTCGCGATCCTGCTCGAGCCTGAGCAAGCTATCCCATCGGGTATGTGAGACCAGGACATCACCCGCTGCCAAGGGTAAGTCTCGAATTTCGGTCTGCAGCGTCTCACCGCTACGGTGGATGCACAAGACAGACAACCCGTAAGTCTTGCGCATGGCGATTTCCCTGACACTTTTCCCGATCAGCCCCGAGCGTGGCGGAATCACGACCTCGGCGATGCCCGACCGTTCAGGTGCCAGGGCATCAGCCAGCACATCGAGTTCCATTAACGTCAAGCCGGCACGCTGCTCGAAGGACTTGAGCTCCGCAGCATGCCCAAGGAGCGCGATACGTGCACCGGGCTCGATCGTAAGACCAAGCCAGGGGCCCACGCGAAGCTCGCTGTTCATGAAGGTTGCCACGGCCACGACGCCACTTCCGCGTTCCAGATCGGCAATCGTCCTGCCGGCGATGAGATGTTGCTCGTCGACTCGCACCTCACGGATCATCAGGTCAAGCCCGTAGACTCGCTGGTAGTAGCCGATCACGCTTTCACTGCTGCCCTTTCCGTTGGTGAGCGGCAGCACCAGGCGGCCGAACAGCACGAAGTAAAGGATGCCGGACGCCAGCAGTGCCAGGCCAACCGGCGTCACGTCGAAAAGGCCGAAGGGCTCCATGCCATCCGGCAGGAGATCGTTGAGCAGTATCAGCGGGCTCGAGCCCACCATGGTCAGGGTGCCGCCAAGGATGGCGCAGAACCCCATGGGCATCAGGAGCCGTGACATGGGCAGGCCTGCGCGCCCCGAGATGCGCGAAACGACGGGGATGTAGAGCGCCGCGGCCCCCACGTTCTGCATGAAACTCGAGATCACCCCTGCCGTGCCGGAAACGAGCGGGATAATGCGTGGCTCGGTCGTGCCGCCGACCCGCATGATCACGTTGGCCAAGCGGCTCATGATGCCGGTCTTGTCCAGCCCTGCCCCTATGATCATGACGGCGATGATGGAAATCACCGCATTACTGGCAAAGCCGTCGAACAGGGTTTGTGGATCCGAAAGCCCATCGAGACCAGGCACCATGCCCAACAAGCCGAGCAGCACCATGACGGAGACAGCGGCAACATCGATGCGCACAATCTCGGACACGAACAGGTAGATGGTGAAGCCCAGGATCAAGAGCACGGCGACCATCGGCGACGTCAGAGTGAGGGTTGGCTCCATTGCACTGTTATCCCGGACATTCAAGAGTAGCCAGGTGCGGCCCAGCACCGGGCCGAACCCAGCGCTTCAGCACTGCTGTCGGCCATAGAACAGATTGACCACATGCCGTGCTTCGGCAAAGAACAGCCAGCGCTCTGCCAGCAAGCCCACCATCAACAGCACCGGTGCCACCAGCGCCAGTGCCAGGGAAAGTGCCGCCCCGTCCGTGCCCAGCAGCAGGACCAGCAGCACGAATGGCAGCAGGAAAGCGCACAGGTACACCACCAGGCGCAGACGAAGGATCCTCTCCGCGGCCGCCTCGTAGCTGAACTCACGATTCAGGAAGCTGTCGCTGCTCTGGCCTGACTCCAGGATCTTGATCCGGGCACGTGTCGGGCCGACGGCCGTATTGATGGTCGGTCCTTGGGGCTTGCCGATCCAGAAGTAGTACACCGCCTTGGCCATGGCGGCGGTGACCAGCAGTACCAGGGCCAGCGTGGCCGCCACGGCCGGAGGCTCGCCGAAGGCAACGGTCAATCCGGTCAACAGGACTGCGCCGGAAGCCAGGCTGAGCAGCAGGTAGTTGGTCGGCACCAGGGGACTGTTCCACTGGGGAATGGTGCGCAGGCTGGCGTAGATCATGCCGGTGGCGAAAACGGTGGCCAGGGCGAGCAACAGTACCAGCAGACCCACCAGGCTCATGCCGATTCCATGTGCCCCGTCCGTCCGCCACAGACCAAACATGTATAGGGCTACGCAAGGATAGAAGAGCACCGAGAACACGGCCTCCCGCGAAAGCCAGGACGTGCGGAAGCGGAAGAAGGCGCGCCAGGCATTCCTGGGATTCGCCAGGTGCAGCGTCGAGGCCATCAGCCCGGCTGTGGCCAGCACGACCCCCACGAGGAGGGCGGTGAGGATGCCGGTCGCACCCAGCCCTGGCACGCCACCCAGCACGCCCAGGCCAGCGGTGAGAATCACCAGGCCGAAACCGGCGCCGGAGACCACGGTGAAGAAGATGACAGACAGCGCGGGATGCATGGATTGCTCCTCCTGTTAACGGACGACGGCCTTGTCCAGCCAGCTCTTGAAGCGCTCGGTGAGCGATGGCAGCGATGCCCCGGGCGTGGTCTCGGCGTGCGGCTTGTGGCGCGGGGGCAGGTAGTGATTGACCGGGTTGTAGCCCAGCTCCGGCATGGACTGATAGCCGTTGCGCTCACGCACCAGGCGACTCACCTGGGAATCCGGGTCGTCCAGGTCGCCGAAGGTGCGTGCACTGGTGGGACAGGTGATCACGCAGGCCGGCTGCCGCTCGGCCTCGGGCAACTGCTCGTCGTAAATCCGGTCCACGCAGAGGGTGCACTTCTTCATGGTCCCGACGGCTTCGTCCAACTCGCGAGCGCCATAGGGGCACGCCCAGGCGCAGAGGTTGCAGCCCATGCACTTGTCCTGATCGACCAGCACGATGCCGTCCTCCGCGCGCTTGAAGGAGGCGCCAGTGGGGCACACCGTGACGCAATCCGCCGTCTCGCAGTGCATGCACGACATCGGCATATTGATGGTCTTGTTGTTCGGGTAGGTGTCCACTTCGTAGGTGCGCACCCGGTTGAACGCCACGCCGCTGGGCTCTTTCCCGTAGGGTTGGTAGTCGGTCAGCGGACCCAGGGTGCCCGAGGTATTCCATTGCTTGCAGGCAACGACGCATGCATGGCAGCCCACGCAGGTATCCGTATCGATGACCAGGCCGAGTTTCATTGCCTACCTCCGCTTGATGATGTCGAGGAACGAGCGGCGCAGCGGCACCGCCTCATGCGTCTGGTAACGCAGCTGGTCCGGCGGCGTTGGCGCGCCGGGTAACGGCTTCACGGTGTCGAAGTGAGGCCAGCTGCTACCCGCCTCCTCCGGTTCCGCCGGGGTGATGCTCACCTGCAGGTCGTACCAGGCGGCCTGGCCGGTAACGGGGTCGGAGTTGGTAAGACGCCGCTCGTCGTCGGCTGCTGGCAGCAGCTCTGAGATCAGGTGGTTCATCAGAAAGCCGCGCTTTGACTCGGGTGCATCGGGAGAGAGCCCCCAGGCCCCGCTCTGCTTGCCGATCGCGTTCCAGGTCCACACGGTGTCTTCCTGGCAACCCTCCATCAGCTTGATCTGAGCGCGGATGCGGCCGTTGTGCGATTCGACCCAAACCCAGCTCTTGTCCTCGATGCCGAGCCGCTCGCCGCGGGCACGATTCATGAACAGGTAGTTCTGTGACGTGATCTGGCGCAGCCAGGCGTTCTGCGAGTCCCATGAGTGGTACATGTGCATGGGACGTTGATTGATGGCATGGAAAGGGTAACGCTTAGCGTCGACGCGCTGCTCTTCCAGCGGCACGTAGTACTGGGGCAGCGGGTCGAAGTAGTGCGCCAAGCGCTCGCGATCCACGCTTTCCGGCGGTAGCGGCCCATCGTAGAGCCCCTGCCCGGCGAGGCGAAACTTCTGCAGCACCTCGGAATAGAGCTCCATCACGATGGGCTTGCTCGAGGGGTTGAAGCCCACCTCCTTGGCCCACTCCAGATAATCGCGATTGGCGAAGCGATAGAAGCGCATGTGCTCGGGCAGGTGATATTGGAAGAAGCCGCCGTTCTCCTTGTACCGGTCCCACTGGTTCGGATTGGGCGCACCGCGCATGTGCTGGTCGCCATTCTCGCCACGCCAGCCGGCCAGAAAGCCGATCCCCGGGGCCTTTTCCCAGCGCGTGATGAAATCGGTATAGCCCTCATACTTGGGCTGGCCCTGCTCGTCGACGAAGGCCGGAAAGCCGAGGCGCCCGGCCAGGTCGACCATGACTTCCTGCCAGGGCCGCACGTTGCGATCCGGCTCCAGCACCGGCACACGGACGGAGTCGCAGGGGGAATCCGGCTCCGAGATCGGCCGGTCCAGCATGGAGATGGCGTCGTGTCGCTCCAGGTAAGTGGTGTCGGGCAGGACCAGGTCGGCAAAGTTCACCGTTTCCGAGTGAAAGGCGTCCACGACGACCAGAAACGGCAGTTTGTAATGGCCCTCGTCGTCCTTGGCGCGCAGCATGTCCTGCACGCTGTTGGTGTTCATGGTCGAGTTCCACGCCATGTTGGCCATGAACAGGATCAACGTATCGATGGGGTAAGGGTCGCCGTTGACCGCATTGGTGATGACCATGTGCATCAGGCCGTGGTTGGCGAGCGGCGCTTCCCAGGAGTAGGCCTTGTCAATACGCAGCGGACGTCCCTGGTCGTCCACCACCAGGTCTTCCGGCGAGGTCGGAAAGCCCAGCGGCGGCGCCGACAAGGGGGTGTTGGGGGCAGTATCGCGAGCCGGCTTGATCGGCGGCGGGGTATGGCGGGGAAACGGTGCCTTGGCGCGGTGACCGCCGGGTACGTCGATGGTCCCCAGGAAGACCTGCAGCAGATGCAGCGCGCGGCAGGTCTGAAAACCGTTGGAGTGCGCCGAGATGCCGCGCATCGCATGCATGGCGACCGGACGGCCGATGAAGCGGTCATGCTTGCGCCCGGCCCAGTCAGTCCATTCGCATTCGATCTCGATGCTTTCCTTGAACGCTACATGGGCCATTTCCAGCGCCAGGCGTTCGATGGTCTCTGCCGGCAGGCCGCACACCTCGGCCGCCTTCTCGGGAGCGTACTGGGGGTCGAGGTACTTTTCAGCGATCAGGCTCATGACGGTCCTGGTGCGCCGCCCGTCGGGCAGGGTGTACTCGCCGAACAGCGCGGCCTGCACGCCCGGGGTCATGCCGTCGACGAAGGTCCCGCTGGCGGCATCGAAGACCAGCGGCTGGTCCTCATCATCGCGGGCGATCAGCCCGTCATCGCCCTGCCCCGGATTATCGATAACCAGGAAGGGAGCATTGGTATAGCGTCCCAGGTAGTCCCAGTCCACCAGGTCACGGCTGAGCAGCACGTGACACATGGCAAGCGCGAGCATGCCATCGGTGCCAGGGCGGATCGGCACCCACTCGTCGGCCACGGCCTGGTAGCCGGTACGCACGGGGTTGACCGCCACGAACTTGGCGCCGCGGCGCTTGAGCTTCTCGATACCGATCTTGATCGGATTGGAGGCATGATCCTCGGCCACCCCCCACAGCATGAAATACTTGGCGCGATCCCAGTCGGGGTCGCCAAACTCCCAGAACGACTGGCCGATGCTGTAAAGCCCGGCGGCGGCCATGTTGACCGAGCAGAAGCCGCCATGCGCCGCCCAGTTGATCGTGCCGAATTGCTGGGCCCACAACCCGGTCAAGGCCTGCATCTGGTCGCGCCCGGTAAAGAACGCCAGCTTCTTGGGGTCGGTGGCGCGAATCTCACGCAGCCGCTCGGTCAAATGCTCCAGCGCCTCGTCCCAGGACACCTCGACGAACTCGCCCTCGCCCCGCTCGGTGCCCGGCTTGCGCATCAGCGGGTTGCGCAGCTTGGCCGGCGACATCTGCTTCATGATGCCGGCATTGCCCTTGGCGCACAGCACGCCCTTGTTGATGGGGTGGTCGGGGTTCCCGCGGATAAAGCGTACCTGGTTGTCCTCGACGGTCACTTCGATGCCGCAGCGGCAGGCGCACATGTAGCAGGTGGTATGGCGCTTCTCCTGAGCCGAATGGTCTTCAAAGGAAGGCAGCTCCTGAGCAGCGGCGGCTTCCGCGCTTGGCGCGGCACCATTCGGTGCGAAAAGCATTTGGAGAACCTTGTTCTTCACGGGCTTGCCTCCTTCAAACTGCCATCCGCCATGGGAGCCGACACCTGACAGTCAGTGCATCTTGGAAATTGGTATAAATTGATTGTCTTTTAGAGACTAGCCTCGTCTAATCTATATAGACAGTTCATGGAAGTTAATCTCGCATAACCCAAGGTAATAGTATGAACCTGCACCTGCTCCGAATATTCGTCAGCGTGGTCGAGGCCGGCAGCTTTTCCCGTGCAGCCGAGGCGCTGGAGATCAGCCAGCCCGCGGTATCCAAGGCGGTACGCGAACTCGAGTCGCAGCTCGATACCACCTTGCTGGATCGACAGGGACGCTCGTTCAAGCCAAGTGAACCCGGACAGGCGCTCTACGATTACGGCAGGAGCATCTTTGCGCTGGAGCGCGAGGCCCAAGAGACTCTCGAGGCCTTCTACGGCCTGGAGCGCGGCCACTTGACGATTGGCGCCAGCACGACAGTCGCTACCTATTGGCTGCCGCCCCTGATTGCGGAGTTTCATTCCCGCCACCCCCATATCGAAATCCGGCTGGTCAGCGAAAATACGAAGCAGATCATCGAGCTGCTCATCGACTGCCGGTTGGACGTCGCGCTGGTCGAGGGACAAGTGGCGGATTCGCGCGTCGAGGCGCGTCACTGGTTCAAGGAGGATATGGTGGTCATCGCGGCTGACTCGCCCGAACGAGCCACGCCGGCTCAGGTCATAGATGCCCAGACTGTCTGGGTGGTCCGCGAGCACGGCTCGGGCAGCCGGGAAGCGACCGAGGCGCTCCTCAGGGAGCTGGATATTCAGCCTCCACACACCATCGAAGTAGGAAGCAATGAGGCCATCGTCCAGACGGTCTCATCAGGAATCGGGCTCGGCCTGGTTCCACGCATTTGTGCCCGGGACCAATTGAGGCTCGGCCAAGTGAAGCAGGTAGATATCGGCAGGCCGGCGATCGAGCGCCAGCTTTACCGCGTGCGACTACCGCACCGCACGATCAGTCAGGCAGGGATCGCTTTTGAGGCGATGCTTTCGCAATGGGCCCCGGACCACTGACCCCCAAGGTATTTCGTTTCGCGGGTCTCAGACAGGAAACAGGAACACCGGGCGGCGTGATTTGAGCGTCACCTTCCTCGCCACCGAACCGATGATCATGTCATTTACGCCTGCGTAACGACGCGAACCCAGGACGATGCAATCTGCGTCGATGTGATCGGCTTCCGCGAGGATGGTGCGCCCTGGGCGTCCAGTCAGCACTCGGATTTCTGCAACTCGCGCATTCACCGCTTCCTCCGACTCCAGGGTCGAGCGCGAGAACTGCTCCAAACGTCGCTTTATCTCGCTGATCGCCTGGTCGAGGGTAGATTCGCGATACCCACCCAGCACGGAGCTTGAAATATAGCGCTCGGCAATATTATTGCGGATGATCGATGGTTCCTCGATGACATGCACGATATGAATATCGGCTCCATACTGATCGGCTATGCTTGCCGCGCAGCGGAATACATCGGGCCCGCGCGGCCCCAGGTCAGTGGCATAAAGCAGTCGATTGATCTTGAAAGCCATGTTAAGGACTCCAGTGGATCCGGGAAGACGAGCCTCCCGGACCGGGTTGCTATCCTGCCAAGGCCAGCGAGCCGCTAGGCCCGTCTCGCCGCTGGTTCCTGTTGTTGTTCGCTCAATTCGCCCAGCATGTCAGCTATCTTCAGTCGCTGCACCTTGCCCGACGGCCCTCGAGGAAGCCACTGCACCGCATGGATCGCACGGGGCGTCTTGAACTTGCCGATTTCCCGGTCGCAAAACTGCTTGAGTTCGGCTTCGCTGGCGCTCTGGCCATTCTTGAACACGACACAGGCCATGACCTGCTGCCCGTACTGGTCGTCTTCCTGGGCATAGGCGGCGGCTTCCAGTACGGCGGGGTGCTTGAGCAAGGCATCATCGATCTCTCGCGGCGCGATATTCTCGCCCCCCTTGATGATCAGTTCCTTGAGCCGCCCAGTGATATAAAAGAACCCGTCATCGTCCTGATAACCGAGATCCCCGGTATGCAGCCACCCGTCAGGCGACAAAGCCTCAGCCGTAGCCTCGGGGTTCTTGTAGTACTCCTTCATGACATTGTCGCCACGCACCATGAGTTCGCCGATTTCGCCTCGCGGAGCCTCCGTGCCATCAGGCAACACGACCTTGACCTCGTTGCGATAGGCAACACCGGGTGACCCGTACTGGATCTGGAAAGGGGGCAACGGATTGGAGAGGATCTGGGCGGCGGTTTCAGTCAGCCCCATGGTCTCGACCAGGGGAATGCCGAACTCCTTCTCGAACTCCTGATGACTTGAGGCCGGCAGTGCGGACGATGCCGAGCGGCCGAAACGCAGCTGCTCGAAGCCGGGTGTCGTCTGGATCGGCTCCTTGGTGTCGTTACCCCTCTCCAGGAGGTAAGCCACGATGGTGGGCACCACGCTGAACCAGGTGCACTGATAGTCGCGGATCCATTGCCAGAACGAGCTGGTACTGAAGCGGTGCGGCATGACAACGCTGCCACCGCTGATCAGCGGTGCGATCACCGTCACGATCTCGGCATTGATGTGATAGAGAGGCAAGACACAGAGTGCCCGGTCCTCGGCCGACAGGGCATGGGCCTCCACCGTGTTCTTGCCCCCCGCCACCACGTTGCCATGGCTGAGCAGCACACCCTTGGGCTTGCCGGTGGTGCCCGAGGTATACATCAACAGCGCATCCGCTTCGGGCTCGAGGGGCTGGAGTTCAGTTGCCTCTTTCCTGTTGTCTGATGGCCAGTCGGGCCCTCGGTCGGGACACGCGGGTATCACACTGATCTTTCGCTCTACCTTGCCTGCCAGTGAGTCCGCTCGTCCCTCATGCTGGCTGGAAGCGAACAGCACGTTGGCATCGCAATGATCCAGCACGTACTCAAGCTGGCTGTCACCGGCAATGGCATTGAGCGGGACTGCGACACGGCCGCTGGCCATCACCGCTAACAACAGCGTGGCTGTCCACAGGCCATTATCCATGAGCATGGCCACATGCTGCCCTCGCTTGCATCCCATGGCATCAAGTTGCCCGGATACCTGCTCGACGCTTGAGTGCAGCTCCGCGTAAGTCAACTGCTCACCGCTTTCCGGAGCGATCAGGAACGCCTTGTCACCACATGCGTCTGCCTGGGCATGGATCAGATTCAGAACCGTCATTTATTATCTCCCGTCGCTTGCCTTGGATAGGCGTCAGGTACCGGCAAGGCCGTGTTTGCTCAGGTAATCACCGAACAGGTCGTCCATGGTGGGTTCGTTGCCGGGAATCGTGCGAGCGATCCGGGTGATATTGAGGTAGTGTCGGTAGTTCATGTTGTCAGAGATGCTGTTCTGGCCCCAGGTCCCGCACCCCATGGAGAGCGAGAACGGCAGGCCATTATCGAAGTTGCCGCCGTTGGCGAAAGCGTGTGCCTGATTGACGATTACCCGGCATACCGGCATTTCCAGTCCCAGACGCTGTACATGTGCGTCCTCCTGCGTATGGATCCCGCAAGAGTGGCCCTTGCCCTGGTGGTCGAGCAGGCGGCGAGTCTGGTCAAAGGCCGCCTCGAAGTCCTTGGCTCGGTACACGGCCAGCACCGGAGAGAGTTTTTCCCCCGAAAAGGGATATTCCTCGCCCACGTGCTGCTCCTCGACCATGAAGAAGGTGGCGGATTGGAGTTCTGGGCGGCTCAGGCCGACTCGCTGGGCGATCTCCGGCGCCCTGCGCGCAATGATGTGCCGGCTGAGGTTGCCGTTCTCCCACATGGCAGCCTCGAGCTGCTGCTTTTCAGCCGCCGTCAACATCACCCCGCCGCTGCGCTCCAGCGCCGCGATAGCATCGTCATAGACGCCGTCGAGGATCACCACGCTGTTCTCCGACGAGCAGCTGGTGGCGTTGTCAAACGTCTTCGAGGCGGTAATCTTGCGTGCCGCGTCATCGAGATCTGCAGTGCTATCAATGATCACGGGCACATTGCCTGCGCCGACACCCACCGCTGGCGTGCCACTGGAATACGCCGACCTGACATTGTTCTGCGAGCCAGTAACCACAATGAGGTCCACCTGATTCATCAGCTCATAGGTCGTTGCCTTGCTGACTGGCGTCGGTAGCTGCTGAACCAGGTCTCGGGGCGCCCCAACTCGGTCGAGTTCGGCATGGATGAATTCCAGTAACAGTGTGCATGCCGCCTGCCCCTTGGGGGATGGCGCCAGGATAATGGCATTGCGTCCCTTGAGCGCGTTGATCGTCTTGTTGGTGGGAGTTGCCGCTGGATTGGTCGAGGGGACCACCGCGCCGACCACTCCGACAGGGCGAGCGATTTCCACCAGGCCCAGCTCAGGCAATTCCTGGATCACACCAACGCTCTTGGCCCCCTGCAGGTCGCGCAACAGCCCCATGGTCTTGCGCCGATTCTTGGTGATCTTGTCATCCACATTGCCAAGCCCGGTGGTCTCGACGGCAAGCTCGGAAATCTGGCGATTCCTGTCAGGCTGGACCAGCGCCCAACCCACCGCCGTCACCACCTCATCGACCCGTGCCTGGTCGTAGCTTTCGTACTCGGCCTGAGCGGCGCGGGCACGCTCCACGAGAGTCGCCACGGCGGCTCTGGCATCGGGTGTGTCCTGAAGTTGGGCGACGCTTGTGCTGCTAGGCATAATCCCCTCCTCGCCTAAGTAACTTAGATATATGAGTTGGCACACATTAATCCCGGTGCTTTGCTTGCATGATGCAATGTCAGATCAAGGCACGGCCAACTCAGCCGTTCTTGCAGGAGTACGGCAGCGACCTGGCTGCCGTACTCCTCGGGTAACGGATTGGATCAATCTTCTTCTGCCGCCTCTTCGAGCTCCTCGGGATCCAGGCCGGCGAAGAGCTCCTCGAGATAATCGTGGCGTTCCTGCCACATTTCACTCAGCTCATCTCGCCCCATGACGCGCATGGGAGACCCGCCATCTTTCAACTGAGCCTGGACCTCTTCGTCGTTGAACATAGCGACAGCGCCTTCCGAGAGCTTGTCAAGAATCTCCTCGGATACGCCGGAGCGTGTCATGAGTCCGCGGAAGTTGACGCTTGAGTCATCAATGTCGTAGCCGGCCTCCTGGAAAGTCGGAACATCGGGCAGGAACTCTTCATCGCGTTCCAGGTCAGCGATGCCGAGAATTTTCAGCCGATCCTGGCTGCGGTAGGCATCCGACAGGTTGTTGAAACCCGCCATAACCTGCCCACCCTGGACGAAGCGAAGTGCATCGACCCCGCCGGAAGTGGGCACGTACCTGAGCTCGATGCCGGCCTCGTTTTCCAGCTGCAGTGTCGCGATGTGGTGGCCGACGAACAGGCCAGCACCGGACACGGTGACGCGCCCCGGGTTTTCCTTGGCATATTCGACAAGATCATCGATGGTGTCGAATGGGCTGTCACGGCCGACGATGAGTACTGCGGGATCCACCCCCCAGTTGGCGATGGGTTCCAGATTGTCGAGGTTATAATGCGTGTCGTACATCTGCGACTGGGCAATGAAGTGCGGCACGTTATATGCGGCAATATCATAGCCTTCATCACGCCCATTCTGGACCAGGTAATTCCATCCTACCTGTCCACCTGCCCCTGGGCGGTTGACGATTACCATCGGCTCACCGAGATACTCCTCGGCCTTGGATGTTGCAATGCGGGCCTGGAAGTCAGTGGCGCCGCCTGCCGAGTAGGAAACGATCACATTGATGGGGTTAGTCGGAAAATCCTCTGCCGCCCAGGCGGTGCCGCCGGCCAGTACCAGCGTACCCGATACCATGCCGGCAAGAAGGGTCATCTTGGGGAGTTGGCGCTTGTTGTTCATGTCAATGCTCCTTGAGGGTGAGTTTTATTATTTTCTTTGTTAAATCAGGATCCCACTGGGAACCTGAACTCGGAGTACCGTGACAAAGATCAGATACAGTACTCCCAGGAAGAGTGCCGCAATGCCGGCACCGCGAATGGCCCCACGCCAATGGAATCGCTGCGGGGAGTAAATTTGCGTGATGAGGAAGAACGCCAGAAAGGAAGTGGCAAAGAAACCCAACCACCCCATTACCAGCAGGAAGCCAAACAGAATCAGCAGCAGTGGCCAGATCCCGCCCCATGGAATCGGTTCCTCGTCGATGGTGGTAATTGGCTGACGAGGAACCAGGGCCAGCAGAACGAGAATGGCAGCACAAATCATGGCGCCAATGGCCGCCATCTGGGGAAACTCATACCCCGGCACGTTAGGCATGAAGGAGACGACTGCCAGGCCTGCTGCCACCAGCAAGGCGCCCACTGCAGTCAAGCGATGCTGACGATGGCCTGTCATGATTTCACCTCCACAGTACGCCCGGGCGACTGGCTACGCTGGCGCGAGCGCACCTTGAGTTCAGCAATGATGCTGTAACCGATGGAAAGCACACAGAGTGCGATCAGGAACATATTAATGCCGCCGGTAAAGAAGTAATGGAAGGTGCCGTCCATCGCCTGGCCAAGCATCTGCCCCTGGAGGAAGTTAGTTTCCGCAATCGGTCCCAGAATAATGCCAAGCACGACCGGGCCGGGGCCGAAACCAAAGCGCATGGCAAAGTACATTGCGCAACCCATCGTCATCATGATGATCACATCCGATACGCTGTTCTGAACGCTATAGGTGCCAAACACCGCAAGCACTGCTACTGCAGCCGCCATGTGGTGCTTGGGGATGCGGATGACATACCGGCTGAAGCGGCTGATGTAGAGTCCGAAAATCACCATCAGGACTTGGCTCACGAGCAGCGCGCCCATGAAGGTCCAGGCCACAGAGGCATGCTCGGTGAACAGGTCCGGCCCGGGGAAAAGACCCTGGATCAACAGGCCACCCAACAGCACGGCCGCGGTAGGACTGCCGGGAATGCCCAGCGACAGCATGGGCACCAGCGAGGCACCAACCATGGAGTTGTTGGCACTTTCCGAAGTCACCACCCCTTCCGGCTCGCCTTTGCCGAACCTTTCAGGGTGCTTGCTGAGCTTCTTGTTCTGGTCATAGGCGATCAGGCCGGCAATCTGTCCTCCCGCACCGGGAATCAAGCCGACCAGAGTGCCGACGACACTGCCAATACTCAGCGCACGGATTTTCGACAGGTTGTACACCACTGACGCCCACACCGGACGCTGCTCCATGCCGAAGGCCTCTTCGCCGCGGCCGCGACGTGCGTCCTCCACCATCTGGAAGACTTGCGGGATGGCAAAGAGACCAATGAGTGCAGGGATTATGGTGACGCCGCCCTGCAGGTGATCGGTAAAGACGAAGCGCTCGGTACCAGCCACGGGATTGAAGCCGATCAATGAGATCCAGACCCCGACGGCACCAGCCAGAAGCCCCTTCAGCACCGAAGTGCTCCCGAGCGAGCCAATCACTGTAATCCCGAGAATCGCAATCCAGAACAGCTCGGAAGGGCCGAACCTCAGAGCGAAGTCAGCCAGCAGGGGGGTGAAGAAAATCAGCACCAGCACCCCGATAACACCACCCACCCCAGAACTGATGAAGCAGTAATGGAGCGCCTCTGTGGCGCGGCCGTTCCTGGCCATGGGATGCCCGTCAAGCATGGTTGCGATATTGGCTGGTGCTCCAGGTATATTCACCAGGATGGCGCTCACCGCACCACCGGCGACCGTGGCCGTGTAAAGCACACCGAGCAGGATCAGTCCCGAGGTGGCGTCCATCTGAAATGTAAAGGGAATAAGAAGAGCCACTGCCATGGTGGGGCTGAGACCGGGCGTTGCACCCAGCAGTAGCCCGACCATGGTCCCGACAATGAGGATCATCAGGTTCCAGCCGCTCAAGACCTGAGGTAGATACTGGAAAAGCTCCACGGGACCACTTCCTCCTCTCGTAGGCCCAAGCTCCATTGGGCGATACTTGTTATTGAGGGACTGCCTGTCCCAGGTCATATACATAACCTACCTGACGTATTAGACTACCCAAGATAGAGGTGTCAAATCGCTTGGGGTTGCCCATCTGGAACAGCCAGAGATTCGAGGAACGCTCACCTAACTTTATAAGCCATTGAAATTGAATCCTTTTTAGGCGAAGCTCAGGCTGGCTTCTGCAATGGACCCGGAACGCGAAGCCAGGTAGATCGGGGGTTAGGAAGGTTACAATCGGATACAAAAAAATCCGACAAGCTTCCACTCTCGCTCTGGAGTGCCAGCAGGTTTGGGTGGAATTTGACAGGAAACACGGATGGTTCTTTTTTGTACAATATATGTCCAGTGCAAGGCTTAGGGGGCCGAGCAGCTCGGGTCTGGAGGCGACCAACGATGCGCAGGAATAACAAGGCTGAGGAGCATGTCGTGAGAATGGAAGCTGAAAACGAAACCAACAGGCTAAGTCTGTTCACCGCGACGCCGTTGGAAGCCGCCATGGGAAAGCCGCTCTACCGAGTGGTAGAAGACCATATCCGCAACTTGATCAATACAGGAAAGCTTGTTCCCGGCGACCTTATCCCTTCGGAATCGCAATTAGCCAAGGCCTTGGACGTCAGTCCAGGCACGGTCAAGAAGGCCATTACCAACCTGGTCTGGGAGAAGCTGCTCTTCAGGCACCAGGGAAAGGGAACCTATGTTTCTCGAGTCGATTTCGAGAAAAGCCTGTTCCAGTTCTTTTCCTATGGCGACGCAGAAGGCCGATCGATCCGAATCCACAAGACGACGACCGACAGGCGGCGCCAGGAGGGCTCAGCGGCCATCTGCAAGCGGCTTGGGGTCGAGCCTGGCACGGAGCTGCTGTATATCGAGCGGGTGGGGCTCATCGGCGAGCAGCCGATACTGGTCGAATATTCCTGGTGGCCCGCTTCCGTTGTCCCAGGTCTAGAGGATGAGCGGGTGCATATACCCGACTTTCTGTATGCCATGGTACTGAATCGTTATGGCGTGCCCGTAGTAAGAGCCCAGGAGACACTGACTGCCGAGGCTGCTGACGAAACCACCGCCAGAATGATCGGCATCGAGCCCGGCACGCCGGTCGTGGTACTCAAGCGTGTAACCTACACCACGGGAGATCGCATCGTGGAGGTGCGTACCACCAAGGGCAGAGCAGACCGATTCAGCTACAAGACCGAGATTCGCTGATTCCATTTTCCCTGACCAAGCCAAAGTACAGATAACTCAGCCGCCCCTCGGCCTCTCTGCGCAAACACATGGTAACCAGAAGCAGCGTCGAAATCGAAATGGTCACCATGGTGGCAATCGCCGCGCTGATGCGTAGGCTGGCCTGATGACCAATCCTGCTTACCCGGCAGTGCTGTGCAAGCATGTCCTTGAGGCTCTGGACTCGTCTCGTCTCGTCTCTTCTCTTCTCTTTTCTTCGCCGTTTCTTGAGAGACACAACTCACAAGCAACTGATTTTTCGAACCTCAAGCTGGACAGCAGCAAGTATTCTTGGCATGTTCGATGGCATTTATTAACAACCTGAGTAACCCTCTCCACCACCCGCGCAGTGCAGTTTCACAGTCGCTGCCTGGCTAGGAGCGCTACTCTGATCGAGTGACTCATGAGCCAGCTTCTTTTTCACCTCGATTCAAGCCAGCCGACGAGTCTGCAGCAGCAGCTTCGCAAGCAGATAGCTAACGCTATCCTGGAGGGGCATCTTCCCCTCGACGAGGCTCTTCCCTCCAGTCGCAAACTCGCCAAGGAGCTCAAGGTAGCACGGAATACCGTAATGCTGGCCTATGAGCAGTTACTCGATGATGGCTACCTGGTCGCCAAGAGTCGCAGCGGCTATTTCGTCAACCCGGAGATTCTCGAGGGCCGTGCCGAAAAGCCGGTCCGGCTCAACGATATCGATGCCGAGCGCATGCCCTGGGAAGAGCTGCTGACGGAGCGCCCTTCTCAGCAGGAGACCATTCGCAAGCCCAGCGACTGGCACCGCTTTGACTATCCATTTCTCTATGGCCAGATCGATCCCGCGCTTTTTCCCACCCAACACTGGCGGGAATGCAGCCGCGATTCCATGAGTGTGCCAGCGATCCGCAGCTGGTCGGTCGATCACCTCAATGATGATGACCCGCTGCTGGTGGAACAGATCCACCAGCGGCTTCTGCCACGAAGGGGGGTCTGGGCCAGGCCGGAGGAGATTCTGGTCACGGTCGGCACCCAGCAGGCACTTTGGATCGCCGCTATGCTGCTGCTCAAGCCGGGTCGGCAGTTCGGTATGGAGAACCCCGGCTATGTTGACATGTATAACATTGCGCGGCTCTTCACCAATAAAATTCGCCTGCTACCAGTCGACGAACAGGGCATGCGCCCCATCGAGGAGCTGACCCAGTGTCAGTTGGTCTATACCACTCCCAGCCACCAGAGCCCGACGACGGTGACCATGCCACTCGAGCGACGTCGACAATTGCTGGACATGGCTGAAATCGAAAATTTCCTGATTATCGAGGATGACTACGATAGCGAGACCAACTACCTCAGAAATCCCACCCCGGCGCTAAAAAGTCTCGATCGGCACAGCCGGGTCATCTACGTCGGCAGCCTCTCAAAGACCCTGGCTCCGGGCCTTCGCCTCGGTTATTTGGTGGCCCACCCGACATTCATTCGCGAGGCCCGTGCACTGCGGCGGCTGATGCTGCGCCACCCCCCTACCAACAACCAGCGGGCCCTGGCGCTGTTTCTGGAGCGGGGTTATCACGATACACTGATACGCCAGATTCACCAGACGTTCCAAGCTCGCTGGGAGTGCATGAGCGAAGCCCTGAGACGTCATCTGCCGGACTGCTTCACGCCCTCCACCTACGGCGGTTCCTGTTTCTGGATTCGGGGCCCCCAGGGACTGGACGGCCAGCGGCTGCAGCTGCTGGCACGCGAAGACGGCATCCTGATCGAGCGGGGCGACATCCATTTCTTCGACCGCCCCGGCAAGGAGTACCTGCGCCTGGGCTTCTCCGCGATCCCCGAGGAGCGAATCGAGACCGGCATTGAACGCCTGGCTCGACTGCTGCCTCAAGCCATGCCCAGTCGATAGCGATACCGCTGGCCATCAGGCTGCCCCGAGCCGCTGAAGGTCCGCCACCAAGGCTTCAAAACGCCTCCCCGCCTGGCCGATGCAGACCAGGTGGCAGCGACCCGTACGCTCCCCGGCCGGCGACCAGCTCACCCGCTCTCCACTGAGCTGAAGCAACTGAAGCGGCGCGCGATCCTGCCGGTATAAGAAGCCTTTGGCCCGCAACAGCACATCCCGGTAATCGAGCAGCAGCCGCTGCAAACATACGGCATCGACAGGGGCGCGGATCGCTACGCTGACTGACGTCCACCCTCCTCCCGACACGGGGATATGATAAAGCGGCTTGGCACCGACTCGCTCGGATGCTCGGGCTGGGGCGGCGAAGGACGCTTGACGATCCGTACTCTCGATGCGTGCCGCCGAACTGATCCGGCGAAGCAAGGCGATCAACCATGCCTCCTCGGTACGGTCATCAGTGGGAAGACGATTGACCATGATCCGAGTCGCCGCGTGCAGTTGCGCCCGCCAGGTCTCGCCCGTGAACGGGTCAGTGTGGTGTCGTCTGGCCTGGCTAGCATCCACCAGACACACCACCTCCGCCAGGTCGAGCCGCCTCGATACCTTGGCGATGTCCGCGATGCGTGCCGGGTCGGCGACACCGCTCGTTTCGATGAATACGGCTCCCGGTTTGTCGCGCAAGCGCATCGCCTTGGCCAGCTGCTCTGCCAAGGTTCCTCCCAGGGTACAGCAGATGCAGCCATTGCTCAGCTGGAGCATCTGCTCATCACGGTAGTCGATCAGCTCGGCATCGATATTGATGTTACCGAAGTCATTGACCACGATCAGCGAGTTATCCGGTATGCCGCCTCGAATGAGATCATTGAGAAAAGTGGTTTTCCCAGCCCCGAGAAAACCGGCGATGACCGTCAAGGGTACCTTGGGGAGCTTATTCGGCGACATGGACTCGTCCCCCCAGCACGGTAGCCAGTACCCCGATATCCTTTAGGTCTCCGGGAGGACAATCCAACGGATTCTGGTCAAGCACTGTCATATCGGCAAACTTGCCAATTTCCAGGCTCCCCACCAGATGATCCAGACGCAGGGTATAGGCCGCCCCGAGCGTGATCATTTCCAACGCCTCCCGCACCGAGACGCGCTCCTGCTTACCGAGCACCCGCCCCGAGGCAGTTTCTCGCATGACCGCACACCAGGCGGTGAACAAGGGGCTCAGAGGTGTCACTGGGGCATCGCTGTGCACGGCAACGGGAATCCCCAGTCTTCGGGCCGTTGCCAGCGGCTCCAGCCTCTGGCAACGCTCATGGCCCAGGGTCCGTTCCCGGTGGATGTCCCCCCAGTAATAGAGGTGGTTGGCGAACATGTTCAGGCACAATCCCTGGGAGGCAGCCCGCCGCAACTGGGCATGGTCGATAACCTGACAATGCTGCAGAGTATGGCGGTGATCACAGCGGGGCCAGAGGGCGAGCGCCCCCTCCAGAGCGTCGAGCATGAGCTCGACAGCCTCATCGCCATTGGTATGGATGTGCAGTTGGACGCCGGCCTGATGGTAGGCCTCGACCATCTCCTTCAGGGTCTCGGGCGGAGCATTCCAGATACCGTTTGGCCGACCATCATGGTAGTAGGGCCACTTGAGCCGAGCCGTATAGCCTTGAATCGAGCCATCGGTCATCAGCTTGACCAGGCCAAAATGCAGCTTGTCGTTACCTCGCTCGCGACAGGCCTGCAGTCGCTCGATGCCCTCCTCCAGCGTCCAGGCCAGCCCACTCATGGCCGGCACCAGGCGTACCGGACAGTCGGGCTCCCGGGTCACCTCTTGCAGGGCACGGATTCCCTCGTCCGTCATCGGGTTGTAGAGGTCGGTGAGGGTCGTGACCCCCGCATTGCGAGCCACACGACCATAACGCCGCAAGGCGACTGGACTCCCCACCGCCTCGAACAGGTTCATGCCCAGGGTCTCGAACACTGCATGCATCGCCGCCATTTCCTGCAGCTCTCCGTTGGGCTTGCCATCCTCACCGAGCAGGATCCCCTCGATATCGGGATGCCGATGAAGGCCCGCCAACTCCAGCATCGTGGAGTTGACCGTCATGACATGCAGACTGGCATGCATGATGATCACCGGTCGATCCGTGACTGCCGCATCCAGCGCCCGGCGATCCAGCCGGGTGCCTTCGAAGTACACCGGATCGAACCCCCAGGCGATCAACGGCACACCGGGCGAAAGCGTAGCAGCATGGTCACTAAGCTGTTGCTGCATGGCCTTGATGCTCTGGGCACCTCGCCAGTAATTGCCCTCGGGGTCTCGGCGGGGGAAATAGCCCAGATAGAGATGTTCCCACACGGCCCCTTCCAGCGCATGGCTATGTCCCTCGACGAAACCGGGAAGAATCACCTGCTCCGAGAATCGCCCATCCAGCTTGACCTGTCCCAGCCCCCGCATGGCTTCCTCGGAGCCCACGGCCAGGATGCGGCCATCCCGTACCGCGATATGGGTGGCCTCGGGTTGGGAGGGGTTCATCGTCAGAATCTTGCGTGCCACATACACCGTCGTCATGATGTCACTCCCTTCGTTGCCACCGTTCCGGCAGAGGTGGAGGGACGCCAGAACAGCATCAGGGGAATAACGGCGACGAAGAGCAGTGCCGTGCCACCGAAGACGGCAAAATAGCCCCAGCCTCCCAAAGAGGGCACCAGCGGCGCGAAGATGAACAGGATGTGAAAGGTGGAGAGGATGATCGCTAGGTTGAAGAAGGCCAGTTCTTTCGGCACCGAGGTGCTGAAGTCGGCATCCATCATCCGCAGCAGCAGCAGCCCGCTTCCTGTCGAGCCACAGCAACAGCCAAAGGATGTCAGCGCACGTTCATGCCCCAGCTTGCCACTTAGCCGACCAATGAAAAGGCAGATGATAAGCGTCGCAACCGTTACGCTAATGGCTACCAGAACGATTGGCGCCAGCAGCGCGTAGAGGACCGAGAACTGGATACTCATCAAGGTACCGACGACCATGAAATCCACCGACGACCCGGTGATCCGCTTGAGGCTCTCATCATCGATGCGATGACTCATGCCCAGCCGATCGATGATCAGGCGCATCAGTACACAGACACCTAGCCCATGCAGGAAAAAGAGGTTGTGGCTAAATAGCACATCCAGATTGATGCCACCCGGCTCGGCACCCGCCACCACGCCCTGCATGAACACCAGCCAAATATGCGTGATGACATAGGCAACGGCAAGCAGACCCAGGTGATAGGCCAAGGAATCCAGGCTCGCGGGGTGTGACACCATACGTCCGGCCACCGGAGAGTCGTCGGCAGGATAGAAACCCGACCGGAAATTATCGTCCAATTGGGAGGCCTTATTGGCATTGAGGCCACTATTGATGAAGCGCTTGGCCATTGGCACCCCGACGGCGAAGGCCACCAGGAAGCCTACCGAGGCGAAGATCAAGCCGACCTGTGCAGCATGCTCGATACCGTACTCACCTTCCCAGAGGCCACCATAGGTTAACGCCTGCCCGGGGCCTTGGGTGAAGCCATGGGTGACGATGGCACCCAGCCACTCACTGACTCCAGCTCCAGTCATGGCATCGTATCCAAGGATTACCAGATAGCCGAGCACCCCCTGAAGCCCTAGGCTGATCGTCCAGATTATGGTCAACCACATGCCGCCCCGCATAATGCTACCACCGGATAGTGAGGCTTGCCGGCTCGTGCCAGTCAAGCACAGGGACATGAAACTCAGGGTAAAGAAGTGGAAAGTCAGGGCGGTAAAATCACTAGACTGATAACCGGGAATCCAACCCAAAGAAAGCAGAGAAAAACCAATCAGCCCCCCAATGATACTAGAAGGAATCAGCATGTTTCGGAACAGATGAATACGATTACGTAGGACACTGCCAATCACCAGTAGCCCCGCTAACAAAGCGAAAGCTATTACGCCATGGAATGTATCTTGCATATCACCCTCTCATGCTGTGATTGTTATTTAAGAAAAGAGAATTTAAGCGGCTCTTTATTTCAGTATTCTTCATGCATACAAGACAGAAACAACGTCTTGTGGTACCAGACTAGAAAACGCCGGATGACTTGTATAATATCAATTGAGCAACATTTGATACCAAATAGGCATCACTCATGCGAATCGACATTCGTCACCTTCGTGCCTTCCTGGCGGTTGCGGAGCTGCTTCACTTCCGTCAGGCTGCAGAGCGTCTCAACCTCGCCCAGCCTGCCTTAAGCCGTACCATTCAACAACTTGAGGACGCGATCGGCGTGCCACTCCTCACAAGGAACAACCGTCAGGTAGAGCTCACCGAGCCAGGACGCATTTTTCTCGAGGAGAGCAGAAAACTCATGGCTCAACTTGACTTGGCCATCTCCAACACCAGGCGAGCCGGACAGGGAGAGGTCGGGCGGCTCAGTATCGGCTATACCGATTTTGCGATCACTGGTAAATTGCCCGAAATTCTAAAGGCGTTCAAATCACTGCATCCGGACATCAAGATCAATCTCTTCTTTGGATCAACAGAAGAGCAGCTTGCGCTGTTGGACGAGGGGCGCATTGATTTTGCTTTCCTGACAGGACCTAATCGATCACCGCGGCTGACCACCTTCACCGTCCAAAGGGACCGCTTCATCGCTGTAGTCAGTAACCAGCACCCCTTAGCCACACGATCATATATTGAGCTGGAAGATCTTGCCGAGGAACCCTTTATCGTAGGTTCCATGGAACGATGGAAGCACTTTCGCCGCCACCTCGATGTGCTCTGCATGACGGCAGGTTTCATGCCGAGAATCTTTCAGGAAACCTTCAACAGTGAAGGGATCTTTGGCTTCGTTGCCGCGAACTTCGGCGTCACCATCCATCTAGCGTGCGCCGAGAACTACATCCGCAAGGGGGTCACCACCCTGCCCATCAAGGACGCCACTAACTACCTGGAGACCGAAACCGCCTGGCTGACAGAAACCACCACACCGGCTCAGCGCATCTTCGCCGAGTTCATCCAGGGCTACACAGTCTGAATATGCCCTTCCTTGGGCAACGGCGCATCGCGGGAGCAGGAGGCATCAGGTTACTTGCATTCACTTACAGTACTTCATCTTTCAGATGATACCAGCGATAGAGAAACCGCTGGCCAATGCGCCTAAAGGGAGCGAAGGCCTGGGATTCGACCATTTCCCGTATATTCGGGAACGGCAGTTTGGAGGTGAAGATGGGCAGATCGAGCTGCTTGCCGTCACCGGCTATCCACTGGGCCAGGCGTCGCCCAGCCTGGGCCGAGTACATCACACCGTTGCCGCCATACCCCATTGCATAGTAGATCGTTTCCTTCGAATCGGGTTGATAGATGCGCGGCATCATGTCGTGACTCATGTCGACCCAGCCCCACCAGGAATAGTCGATCTGGATACCCTTAAGCTCTGGGAACTTGCGATGCATGTTACCAACCAGCAGGTTCTCGTATTTTTTCTTGGGTGCATCGCGACCAGTGATAGCACTACGGCTGCCAATCTGCAGGCGGTTGTCAGGCAGCAGGCGATAATAGTGGCGCAATATGCGGGTATCGGTGATGACCTGACGCGTCCGCAGACTGCAGGCATCGATTTCTCCTGGCGTGAGTGGCCGGGTGACGATCGAGTTCGACAGGATCGGCAACAGGCGGTTCTTGAGCTCGGGGTGCAGGGTCTGGGAGGTATATCCACCGGTGGCAATACCCACCGCACGCGCCTTGACCACGCCGCCCGGCGTCTTCAAGTAATGGATACCGTTGCGGGTTTCCCACCCCTGCACCGGACTTGAGGGGTGCACCATGGCTCCCAGTGACCTCGCCTTCCTGAGATAGCCGAAAGCCAGCTTGCCGGCATGGATGCCGATCCCCTCGGGTTCATGCATGGCCCCAGCGGCTTCCTGGTCACCGACCCACTCCCGCTTTACCATCTCGGCGTCGAGGATGCGGGCATCATAGTCGAAGGTCTCCCGTAGCAGCTTGGCCTCCTTTTCCAAGGTTGGCATCACCTTGTCACGATGAGCCACGTACAGATGCCCGCCGTGTTGAGGCTCGCAATCGATGTCCTGAATCAGCGACTTGAAAGTCTCCATGCCCGCCAGGCATTCGCGATGCAGCTTGAGCGCGATTTCCAGGCCGTATCGTTCGATCCACTGGGAACGCTTGAGTCGCCCCGAGGCGCACTGAGCCTGGCCCCCGTTACGGGTACTGCACCCCCAACTGGTACGATTGGCCTCGAGCACCGTGGCGCGAATACCGTACTCCTGGGCCAGGAAGATGGCAGCGGTGAGCCCGGTGAAGCCGGCGCCGATGATCGCCACGTCGACATCCAGGTCAGAAGTCACCGGGCCATCGTCGGCAGGCGGCTCACCCGCCGTGCCGATCCAGTAGGTGGGAGCATAGTCGCGGCCCTGCCCCGGAGTCGCACTGTTGAGCGGATCGTAAGCCGGATCATAAGGCTGAGAAGGATCGGTGGGGTGACACTGCTCGTCTCGTTCCTTGCTGGCGATGGTCTCCATGATCGACTCCTTGTTATAGTTGCTGGGCCGTGACGAAGGAACAGGCTTAGCGGTCGCCGCCGGAAATCGGAGGACGGTTCTTGCGGAAAGCGTTCTTGACGGCGATTTTGCCGTCGCGGAAAGTGAAGGCATCGATCATCCGCGCCTCGGAACGCACTCCATCGGTGGTCGTCCCCTTGTAGGTGGTTTCCGAAAAGCCCCGGTCTCCAATAACAAAATGTTCACCATCGACCCAGCAAGCATCGGGAGCGTTCTTCCACGCACTCTCCAGTCCCTGCCTCACCTCGGCCTGACCAACAAAGCTCTTGCCAACCAGTTCTGGTCCTGCAATCGCATGAAACACGCAATCTTCAGTCATCATTTCCATCACTGCATCGATATCGTGTCGGTTCAGGGCATCGCTAAAAGCTTTGAGAAATTCCACATTCGGCTGTTGCACTTGACTCTCCCAATAACAGTTTCATTATCGCAATGGACGAGGCTGTAAAAGGCTCTGCCTGATGCAGAGCCTGCAAGTAAGGCTACCTCTAAAATCATGCTTTCGCTTAGTACCAGTTAGAAGTGACCCGTTGGTCCAGGTTGATTTACTTTTTATAGATCACATAGATAAGTCAATTCGTCAGAGGAGCATCATCACGCTTTTCTGCCGTTCTCCGCCGCCAGCGCTTGAGGTTACGAACGGTGATCAGGATCAAAGACAACACCGTCAGCGCAAGGAAGAAAATAGTAATTTCATTTCGCAACAGTATCGAATAATCCCCGTTGGACATTTGCAATGCGCGCCTCAGGTTGTTTTCCAACATCGGACCCAGCACGAAGGCAATCAGGAAGGGCGCCGGCGGAATATTTCCTTTGAGCATGGCAAATCCCAGAATGCCGACCAAGAACATGACTAGAACGTCGAAGGGGTTGCTGTTGACCGCATAGGCCCCGAAGACACAGAGCACCAGAACTGCGGGAAAAAGAATGGTATTGGGTATATCAGCAATACGTGAAAATACACGGATACCCAGCTTTCCCCACATTACCATAAACACCGAGCTGAGCAGGATCCCGCAGAAGATTGCGTAGACAATATCGATGTTCTCTTGGAATAGCAGCGGTCCAGGCGTCAGCCCGTGGATCATGAAAGCGCCGAGTATCACTGCCGTAATAACATCCCCTGGCACTCCCAGAGACAGCAGCGGGATCATCGTCGCACCGCAGACGCCGTTATTTCCAGCCTCAGAGGCGGCCACGCCTTCAAGCTCGCCTTTGCCGAAGTTGTCTGCATTCTTTGAAGCGCGCTGTGCTGCACCATAGGAAACGAACGCCGCCGGAGCACCACCGATACCCGGTATGGCACCCAGTACCACACCGATCAAGCTGCCGCGCAGAATGCTGCGAAGCGAGCCCTTGAACTCTTGCCAGCTCACCCGCGCATTGGCTGCCTCGGCAATACGAGTGACAACCCGATAGCGCTTGGTAAACTGATTGATAATCTCTGGCATGGCGAACAAGCCAATCAGGATGGGGATAAAGTTGATCCCAGCGGTAAGCTCCACCTCGCCGAAGGCGAAGCGCGGCGTACCGAAAATGATATCGAGCCCCACACTGGCAAGGAGCAAGCCTAAAGCCGCTGAAGCCAACCCCTTCATCAGTGAGTTCCCGGACACACCGGCAATGATAGTCAGCGAGAAGCACATTAGGGCAAAAAACTCGGGCGGTCCGAAGCGAAGTGCAAAGGCTGCGATAAAACCGGCCATGAAAATCAGGGCGAGGTTGGAGATAAAATCTGCGCAGGCTGATGAGTAGAGCGCCATATTCAGCGCCTTACCTGCCTTGCCCTGGCGAGCCAAGGGGTAGCCATCCATCACGGTACAGGCCCCACCAGGCGTGCCCGGCGTCTTGATTAAGATTGCAGGTATGGACCCACCATATACTGCCCCCTTGTATACGCCAACCAATAGCAGGATGCCGGTGACCGGCGCGAGGGAAAAGGTAAAGGGTAGCACCAAGGCCACGGCCATAGTCCCCGTCAGGCCGGGGATGGCCCCAAAAACTATCCCCACCAGTACACCGACCAATATCGCCAGTATGTTTCCCCAGCTAAAGAACAGCTCGAAACCTTGTGCAAAGTTGTCGATAATCATGAATATATCCCTCTTCGCCCGGGCAGGGCGACAGCATTCTCAGAATCATGAACGATATGTATTCGCTCAGAAAATGGCGCGGAAAACTGCTCGAGCCAGAGGATCGGGAATGGGAATTCCCGCCACATAGACAAAGAAGAGGTAGAGCGCTACTGGCAGAAGAAGAGCCACGGTCACCAACACCTTCCAGCGGCATTCACCATACGCATAGCCTAGCAGTACAATTCCTATTGCAGAGGCGACGACCATACCAACTCGTGTCATTACCCAGTAGTATCCCGACAACAAAATGAAGCCGACGATCAGACCCAAAATCGCGTTTTTCAAGGGAAGCTCTTCATCACCCCCCTCGCGGGCGGCCGAGCTGGGAGTAGCCTGCTCTTTTTCAAACCAGGCCATTGCAGTCAAAACCAGCCCCGACAAAAAGAGTATCGAGGTGGCAACCAGTGGCCAGAAACGCGGTGAAAGCTGGCCCTCCCGCAATCGACCAGGCTGCGGTACTCCCTCAGGGATCAAGAAGATAAGCAGAAAAACAGCCAGCGCCAATACGAGAAGCCCGATACTGACTTCCTTGAGTTTCATGGTCATGGAAATACCCGCCCTCGATAAATTTACGGAAAGCCGAGCTTCCGAGCACAATGAGCGACACAGGGGCCGCCTGGCAGCCCCTCTCGACACTGATGCAGCAGCTCAATCGGCGAGTTGAAGGCGCTCGACAATATCCTGTATCACAGTAACCTGACTGCCCACGAACTCCTTGGTCTCTTCAGGAGACATGATGCTGGGAATGGCTCCCAAGCGATCCACAGAGGCATTCCAGCTTTCGGATTCCTGCAGTTGCGCCAAGGCCTCGGCCCAGGCTTGGATAATGTCCTCGTCCATTTCTGGAGGGCCGGCCAGGGCGCTCCAGCCAATGCCGGCCTCCATGCTGTCATAGCCCAGCTCGGTGAAAGAAGGCACATTCGGAAGATCATCGACCCGCTCCGGCGTCGTTACACCAAGCGGCTTGACGGTACCTGAATTGATTTGGCCCAAGGCCGGGGACAGGTTGACACAGGTGAAGTCCACATGGCCGCCAACCACGGAAGAAACCACTTCACCATCGCCTTCATAGGGAACATGGTTGGCGGTATCCGGATCGATACCCTGGCTATCGAGCAGCAGCGATACCACCAGATGGTTGCCTGTACCAACTCCCGAGGTCGAGTAACTGTACTTGCCAGGGTTGGCCATCACCCCTTCTTTCCACTCTTCAAGTTTGCTGTAGGGAGAGTCTTCAGGAACGATGCAAACGAAAGCATCGAGAGAGAGCATGCCCAGGTAGGTAAAGTCATCCCACTCATAGGGCGCATCTGGGTTCAGCGCTGGCCCTGTAGCATGAGATCCGTAGCGGGCCAGTAGCAGCGTTTTGCCATCGGGGGCGGCATTACGAACGAAGTTAGACCCCACCACACCCGCAGCACCGGTGCGGTTCACCACCAGAACATTTCCGCCGATGTAGTCCGGAATCGATGATGCCATAGTGCGTGCGGCAAGATCTGAAGAACCACCAGGCCCATAGGGTGCCACCAAGGTAATCGGGCCATCTGGATAGTCCGCCAGAGCACTGAAAGAGGCCAGTACCATGGAAGAGGCAAGAGAAACGGGAAGAAGCTTTGCAGGGATTTTCATGTAATTCCACCTGAATAATTTGGCATTGTTCTTTAACGTCATGCTGAGAGGAACATGCTGAAAACTATCTTCATCAGATGACTCTCTAAGACGCTACTTGCCAATTCTCAGGGAGCATAGTGCCAGTCGCTGCCTCCCGATAAGGCCAGTTTCCGTGTATTACCCGCAAAGGGTTGTCAAGCTTGCCCGAGTGCTCAAAAAGCCGAAAACTGTTGGCCGGACAGGGCCTCACACCCCGGCCCCGCCCTTCAGCCTCTCGCTGCGCCGTCGTAACAGTTCCATGGTAACCAATAGCAGCGTCGAGATCAGGATCAGAATGGTGGCCATCGCGGCAATGGCCGGGCTGATGTTCTCGCGAATGCCGGAGAACATCTGGATCGGCAGGGTGCGCTCGGTGGGGCTGGCGATGAACAGCGCCACCACCACTTCATCGAACGAGGTGGCAAAGGCGAACAGGCCGCCCGACACCACGCCGGGCACGATCTGCGGCAGCACGATGGTGAAGAACACCCGCATGGGGTTGGCACCCAAGCTCGCCCCGGCGCGCACCTGATTGAAGTCGAAGCCCTGAAGAGTGGCGTTGACGGTGATCACCACGAAGGGCACGCCGAGCACCGTATGGGCCAGCACCAGCCCCGTGTAGGAGTTGAGCAGGCCGACCTGGGCGAAGAAGAAGTACATGCCCACCGCGACGATCACCAGCGGCACCACCATGGGCGAGATCAGCAGCGCCACGATCAGCCCCTTGCCGGGAAACTCGGCGCGATTGAGGCCCACCGCCGCCAGGGTACCGAAGATCATCGCCAGCAGCGTGGCCAGCGGCGCCACGATCAGGCTGTTCTTGAGCGCCCCCATCCACGCCGAGGAGGTGAAGATCGCCTCGTACCAGCGCAGCGAGAAGCCCGGCAGCGGGTAGGTCAGGAATGAGCCGCTGCTGAACGACAGCGGCACGATCACCAGTACCGGCGCGATCAGGAACAGCAGTATCAGGCCGCAGAAGATGCGAAAGACCCAGAACCACACTTTCTCTACCGGCGAGGCGTAGGGAGGTAGCGACATGGCTCAGCTCCTGATCAGCTGCTTGCGGTTCACCAGGCGGTGGTAAACCAGGTAGAGCAGTAGAGTGACCACCAGCAGCAGGCTGCCCAGCGCCGCCGCCATGCCCCAGTTGTTGGTGGTGTTGGTGTAGTAGGCCACGTAGTAGCTCACCATCTGATCGGCCGGCCCGCCCACCAGCGCCGGGGTGATGTAGTAACCCAGCGCCATGATGAAGACCAGGATGGTGCCGGCTGCCACGCCGGAGATGGTCTGCGGCACGTAGACCTGCCAGAAGGCGGCGAAGGGGTGTGCCCCCAGCGACACCGCGGCGCGCTGATAGCTCGGTGAGATGCCCTTCATCACGCTGTACAGCGGCAGCACCATGAACGGCAGCAGAATGTGCACCATGGCGAAGAACACCCCGATGCGGTTGAACACCAGCTGCAGCGGCGAGTCGATCAGCCCGCTGAAGATAAGGCTCTGGTTCACCAGGCCGTTGGACTGCAACAGGATGATCCACGCCGCGGTACGCACCAGCAGCGAGGTCCAGAACGGCAGCAGTACCAGAATCATCAGCATGTTGCTGGTCTTGGCCGGCAACGTGGCCAGCAGATAGGCCAGCGGGAAGCCCAGTGCCAGACAGATCAGGGTGACGCCACCGGCGATCACCAGCGTGCGCTGGAACACGCTCAGGTAGAGGCGGTCGCGCTCGGCGACGCGCGCTATCTCACCGTCGGTGCCACGCTGCAGATCGAGCGAGGCCAGCAGGTAGCGGTCGGTGGTGGTGGGCGCGGTACGCTGAATGCCGAGCCAGGTCTCGGTCTCGCCCCAGGCGGGATCGATCTCGGTCAGGGTCGCGACCCAATCGGTATCGGGGCCGACCGCATCCACCGTCGGCAGGCCACGCAGGGTATTCATCAACAGGCTGCGATAACGGGAATCCTCGTAGTTGAGGCGCCGGCTGATGCGCCCCAGCCCACCGCCCTGACGTGAATCACGCAGCTCGGCGGCAAAGGCGGCCAGAGTGGCCTCGTCCGGCAGCCCGCTGCCGTCCCAGTGGCGCAGCCCCTCTGCCGTGAGCGGCATCACCGAATCGAGTTCGGTGTTGTCGACGCTGCGCCACAGCATGTTGCCAATGGGTACCACGAAGACGACGATCAGAAACAGCGCCAGCGGCGCCACCAGACCAATGGCCTTGAGCTTGCGCAGCCGTTCGGCACGGCGTAACTGCGCCTTGAGATTACCGCCAGGCTTGGCTGGCGACATGGTTGCCGACAGGTTCGCAGACATCGCCTACCCCATGGTTCAAGCGTGCCGGGCCCAGCCCTAGGGCGGGCCCGAAGTGAAAGCAGGGCTGGCGGCGGCCCAAGGCCGCCGCTCGGCGTCGCTCAGCGGGCCGCCCAGGCGCTGAAGCGTTGCTCCAGCTCTTCACCATGATCGACCCAGAAGCCGGTATCGATGGCCAACGCCCCTATCATGTTCTCCTCGTAGGTGGGCATGCGTCGCGCCTGGGTCTCATCCAGTTGGGCGATGGCTTCCGGGTGCACCGGGCCGTAGGGAATCTCGCTGGAGTAAGCTGCCTGGTTCTCGGGCTGGCTGGCGAACTCGATGAAGGCATAGGCCTCGTCGACGTGTTCACTGCCGGCGACGATGGCCCAGTAGTCGAGGTCGTAGATGCTCTCGTTCCAGACGATCTCGAGGTTGCTGCCCTCTTCCTGGGCAGCGGCAATGCGACCGTTGTATGCAGAGGTCATCGCCACGTCGCCGGATACCAGCCACTGGGGCGGCTGGGCACCGGCCTCCCACCACTGAATGTGGCTCTTGATCTCGTCGAGCTTGGCAAAGGCGCGATCGACCCCCTCGTCGGTGCGCAGCACCTCATAGACCTCATCGGCGGCCACGCCATCTGCCATGAGCGCGAACTCCAGGGTGTACTTGGCGCCACGGCGCAGCCCGCGTGTGCCGGGGAACTGCTCGACGTCCCAGAAATCGGCCCAGGAGGTCGGTGCACTGTCCAGCGCATCGGCGTTGTAGGCCAGCACCGTCGACCAGACGAAGGTGCCCACGCCACACTCGTCGAAGGCTGCGTCGATCAGCACGCTGCCCAGCCCCAGGCGCTGCCAGTCGATGGGTTCGAACAGACCCTCGAAGCAGCCGCGTACCAGCTCGGGAGATTCCATTTCCACCAGATCCCAGCTGACGTTGCCGGTTTCCACCATGGCGCGGATCCGCGACAGCTCGCCGTTGTAGTCACCCGGTGTGAGTCGGATGCCCGTCTCCTCGGTAAAGGGGCCGTAGTAGGCGTTCTGCATGGCATCGCCGGAGGCGCCACCGAAGGAGATCACGGTCAGTGCCTGAGCGCTGGCGGAAACCGCCAGACCGAGGCTGACCAGGCCGCCGAGGGCGATGCCACGGCTGATGCGGGATAGTGGGAAGCGCTGCTGAGTCATTGTCTTTCTCCCGGCCAAAGGCCTTTGTTATTGAATTTACTGCGTTGTTGCGGAGCAGGAGGCGTCGAGTGCGCGCACGTCCTCGTCTCGCCAGCCGAGTTCGATCACATCTCCCGGCTGCATACTGCTTTCGAAATCGTCCACCGGCACCCGCGCCATGAACTCGTCGTTGTCGGCCAGTTCGCAGCGGACTCTCAAGTGGTCGCCCAGGTAGATGAACTCGCGGATGCGCGCCTGGAGCCGATTGGGCAGGCCCTGGGCGGAGCCGTTGAGCTTGACCCGCTCGGGGCGAATCGACAGCCGCGTGGCATCCCCCACCGCGAGTCCGCTGCCGATCAGCGCACCCGTGCTGAAACCGTCGCCGAAACTGACCCGGCAATGACGCCCCTCCACCGACTGAATGCGCCCTGCCAGGGTGTTGTTCTCGCCGATGAACTGGGCGACGAAGGCATTGGCGGGATGCTCATAGAGGTTGGTCGGGGTGTCGATCTGCTGAATCACGCCATCGTTGAACACCGCCACCCGGTCCGACATGGTCAGCGCTTCGCTCTGGTCGTGGGTGACGAAGACCACGGTGAGCCCGAGCCGCTCATGGAGATGCTTGATCTCCAGTTGCATCTGCTCGCGTAGCTGCTTGTCCAGCGCGCCCAGCGGCTCGTCCATCAACACCAACTGCGGCTCGAAGACCAGCGAGCGGGCCAGCGCCACGCGCTGCTGCTGGCCGCCGGAGAGCTGGGTGGGTCGGCGCTTGGCAAAGTCGCGCAGCTGGATCATGTCGAGAATGTGAGCCACCTTGCGGTCGGCCTCGGCGGCCGGCATGCGACGCGTCTTGAGCGGGTAGCGGATGTTCTCCTCTACCGTCATGTGGGGAAACAGGGCATAGTTCTGAAACACCATGCCGAAGTTGCGCTTGTGGGGCGGCACGCTGTTGAGCCGCTGCTCGCGCAGGAAGATGTCGCCACTGGTCGGCACTTCGAAACCGGCCAGCATCATCAGGCAGGTGGTCTTGCCAGAGCCGGAGGGCCCCAGCAGCGTGACGAACTCCCCTTGGCGAATCGTCAGGTTGAGATCCTTGACCACCAGATGCTCGCCGTCGTAAGTCTTCTGAACGCCTGTAAACGTAATCAAGGGCGGCGGATGAGGGTGCGATTCGTTGGTCTTGTCGTGAGGCATCGTTTCACCCATGGCGATTTCAGAGGGGTGCAGACGTCAAGAATAATGCAAGACGTTCACTGAAAGTTTCAACATTCAAGCTAAACATCGCCAAGAACATCGTCAAGTATATTCCACATCCTTCTTTAGCCGTAATTCAACGCAACAGGCAAATGCCCCTCCCATTCAGGTACTCGGTTGAACCCACCAGGCAAGCCCACCCTTTCATGCAGACCTAGGCTGGCCTAGAGTGGAGGCATGTTCAGCTACAACTGAAGGAGGAATGCCCATGGCGGTTCAAGAGCGACCCCCGGTCGTGGCAGGCCCTGAACGACGAGCCCAACTGACACTCTTTGCACGCAATTTCTTCAAGCATCCCCGCATGCTGGGCTCCATCATCCCCAGCTCGTCATTCCTCATTCGCCGGCTGCTGGAGCCCGTGGACTGGGAACGAGCACGTGTGATCGTCGAATACGGGCCCGGCGTGGGCACCATCACCCACGAGATCCTGGGTCGCTTGCATCCCGACGCAACGCTGGTGGTCATCGAGACCAACGACGATTTCGTCGACTTCCTGAACCGTTCCATGACCGACCCTCGTCTCAAGGTGATTGCCGGCTCGGCGGAAAACATCGAGGAGGAACTCGAGCGCCTGGGCCTGCCGGCAGCCGACTATGTGGTCGCCGGTCTGCCTTTCAGCACCATGCCAGCCGACTGCCGCGAGCGTATCCTCCAGCAGAGCCAGAAAGCCCTGGCCACAGGGGGATCCATGCTGATCTATCAGTTCTCACCCAAGGTCTCTTCCGACCTGCGCCAGATCTTCTCGCGCGTGGAGAGCGCCTTCGAGCCGATCAACATCCCACCCGCCAAGGTCTATTTCTGCCATAAGTGATGCTCCCTTACGTCGACCGCAGGCCCACTGGCCTGCGGTAGATCGGAGCCATTCTCGACCAGCCCCATTCGCTTGACCGGCCCCGGTTGACAGCGTTGCTTTCCGCTTCCGGCACCGTCGACTCCAAGGTTACTTAGGCCTTGCGCTGGCCCGCCACCCGGAAACCACATATCCTTTCCGGCTCAATGACGCTTTCGCCACTCGCTTGAAAGAAGGGAGACCCCCATGCCCGGACTGCTGCCCGATGTCGACCCCGACGGCCTGCTCGAATATTCGGTGGTCTATACCGATCGTTCACTCAATCACATGTCACAACGCTTCCAGGGGGTGATGCGCGACGTCTCGGCGACGCTCAAGAGGGTCTACCGGGCCCATAGCGTGGCGATCGTGCCCGGTAGCGGCACCTTCGGCATGGAGGCGGTGGCTCGCCAGTTCGCCACCAACCAGCATTGCTTGATCGTGCGCAACGGCCAGTTCAGCTATCGCTGGTCGCAGATTCTGGAAATGGGCGCCATTGCCACCTCGACCACGGTGCTCAAAGCACGTCGGGCCGACGCGCAGGACGACCGCTCGCCCTTCGCTCCGGCACCCATCGAGGAGGTCGAGCGCACCATCCGCGAAGAGCGCCCGGGCGTGGTATTCGCGCCCCATGTGGAGACCTCAGCCGGATTGCTGCTGCCAGACGACTACCTGCGTCGGGTGGCGGCAGCGGTACATGAGGTCGGCGGCCTGTTCGTGCTCGACTGCATCGCTTCCGGCACGCTGTGGGTGGACATGCAGGAGATCGGCGTCGACGTGCTCGTCAGTGCCCCCCAGAAAGGCTGGAGTGGGCTTCCCTGCTGCGGCATGGTGATGCTCTCCGAGCAGGCGCGTGAGCGTATCGAGGAGACCGTGAGCACCAGTTTTGCCTGCGACCTGCGCAAGTGGCTGTGGATCATGGAGACCTATGAGAACGGCGGCCACGCCTACTACGCCACCCTGCCCACCGATGGCCTGGCTCGCCTGCGTGACATCATGCACGAGACCGCCGAGTACGGTTTCGACAAGGTGCGCGAGGAGCAGTGGGCGCTGGGGCGCGGCGTGCGCGAGCTGATGTCACGCTACGGCTACCGCAGCGTGGCGGCCCCGGGCTTCGAGGCGCCTGGCGTGGTGGTCTACTACAGTGACGACCCCGGCATCGTGGCCAAGTTCGCCGCCGCCGGGGTGCAGATAGCCGGCGGCGTACCGCTGATGTGTGACGAGGGCGAGACCTATCAGGCGTTCCGCATCGGCTTGTTCGGTCTCGACAAGCTGCACGAGACCGAGCGCAGCCTGGCCAATCTGGAAGCGGCGCTGAAGCAGGTCGGCTGAGCCGGCCGGCTCGTCATCCCCACACACGGGGCGGTCTCAGGGCCGCCCCGCTGGCGTCAGGCTTTGTCCGCCAACGGCCTGCCACGCTCAGAAGTGACCGATACCGCGGGGCAGCATGCCGAGGTTGTTCTCCACGGACTTCACGCCGGGGGTATTCTCGACGGCGACCTGTACCGCCATCTTCTCCTCCTGGCTCTCGACCAAGCCCCAGACCTGCACCGCGCCCTCGGTTACGATCACGTTGATACGATCGACCCAGACCCCGGTATTTTCTTCGATTTCCCCGAGAATGGCATCGCGGATCTCGCGGTCGTCGGTGGTGGCCGGCGTCACGGCATCGGGTGCAGTCATCGAGAAACCACGCAGCAGGTTGGCACGGCTGACGATACCCACCAGCTTGCCGTCACGTACCACCGGTACCCGCTTGATATGGTGCTTCTCCAGCAGCTTGGCCACGCGGTGCAGCGGCTCGTCTTCATCGATGGTGATGGGGTTGGGCGTCATGATCTCATGCGCCTTGCGGGCGTGAGACTTGATGTATTCGCTGGCATTGTTGGCGCCGGCGAAGATGGATTTCAGCCACCAGGACTTGCGTCGTTCGGTACCGTTCTCGACGCGACGCATCAGATCGCCCTCACTGACGATGCCGAGAACCTTGCCATCGTCTTCCACCACGGGCAGAGCGCTGATGTTGTGCTCGAGCAACAGGCGTGCGATTTCCCGAACGTCGGTCTCGGGTGACACGGTGATGACCCTTGGGGTCATGACATCGACAGCGTGCATGACGGGATCCTCCTGGCTGGTCCCTGCTTAAAATCTAGTCCGACTTTTTCGGCGTCACAATTTTCTACATTTCCGAAAGTAGCAGAGCAGACAACCCGCCATCTTGACTTACAGCAATCCCGGCGCGACAAATCTTCATATGCGATGAAGATTCAATGCTTCCTTGGCGAGGGCTTCCGTGTCGACCACACGCTTTTCCCCACCCTCCTGGTGCACCTTGACCACATCGACGATCCGCGAACGACTCATCACGATCTTCCAGCGCTGCAGAATCGGCTCGGCATGAGCGACCTCTTCCCGCACCACCAAGTTGAGCAGATGCCGCTTCTCCACCGACTCCCTGTTGACCTGGCCGTCCTTGAGCCGATAGACATGGTGGCTGCCCTTGTCCATCAGGCGGGTCAGCTGCGAGAGGTCGAACGACAGCGTTTCGCGGGTCTGCTCATAGCCGCTCAGGAACCGGGTCGGCGACATGCGTGAGCTGGAGCGATAGTGCAGCACCACCTCCTCGCGCTGCGCCACGTTGCGTTGGCGTACGCGCTGGATCTGCTCGTCGAGCTTGCTGAAGCGCTTGTAGTCGAACCACTCGAGCTGGCGCCCGACCATGGCATTGCTGGTGGCATCGAAGTACTGACGCCGCCACTTGGGGCGCCCCTTGCGCAGCCAGCGCCACAACGTATTGCGCAGATCGTCCTTGAACACCTCGCGCATGGCATAGAGCACGGCCATGGCCAGCACGAACAGCGCGGTGATGTTGCCCCAGGCATCGCGCGCCTGGAGCAGCCCCAACGAGACGAAGATCATGACCAGCCCAGTGGCGAGCCCCTTCACCGCCTTCTGCTCCGCGCTGCCCAGCTCCTGGCTCTTCTGCTTCAAGGTGACCGGGTACTCGATGAGGCGACGCAGCAGCCGCATCTTGTTGGACATCCGCGTCGGGTCGCGCGTCACCCGCGAGGCGTTGTACTCCTCCTGATCGCGGTATTCGCTCTCGGCCTGAACGATTTCCAGCAGGCGTTCGCGGATGGCCCGGTAGTTGCGCCCGCGCGGCAGGTGGGCCAACAGCGCCAGCAGCCGCTGCTCGGTGAACCAGGAAAGGTAGTTGTCGATATTGGCGTAGTACTTGAGCAGGTTGTCCTCGCCGGGCCGGTTACGGCGCAGTCGACGCAGAATGCCCTGGGCCAGCTCGCAGAGCTCCTCTAGGCGCTCCTCGAGCCCCACCGAGGTGGGATCGGAGAGCGTCTCACGACTCTCCTCGTCACGGCTCTTGCTCTCCTCGGTGCCGGATTCGCCCGCGTCGTCCCGCTCCTCGCCTTCGGCCTTCTTCACCTTGCGTGCGGTGTCGAGCAGGCTCTGGGTCGCCCGCTCCAGCGCCACCACGTATTGGTAGGCATAGAGGCTCAGGCTCAGGCGATACTGCTCGGTGCTGAGCTTGCCACGACTGGCCAGGCGGCTGAGCACCAGCGGCAGGTGGTGCTTGTCGCTGTAGTAGGTGCGCTTGACGTGGATGCCGCTGTAGTAGAAGGCATCTTCGGAGATGACGTGCTCATTGAGCCCGAGTTCGCCGGGAACGAACAGGAACAGATCCAACCGGTGCGAGGTTTCCTCCTGCAGCACGCGGGAAATCTTGAGGTGGAAGCTGTCCTTGCGTTCGACGGTGATCACGTTGCCCCGTCTCCTCGTGCCAGAGGCCTAGGCAAGGCCGTATGACGTTCATAGTACGGGGAAAACCGGTCCGCACGCCAACGCGGACCGGCCCGATAGCCGAGAAACTCGACCATCGCTATGAGGAGTCCGGCGACGAACGCTGCGGGCCGGTCGCCCCATCGGGGTCGGCGATGCCGGCCTCGCCCGGCGCGCGCCCCTTGGCATCGCGCAAGGTGGTCGCGTTGCCCTCGTCCGGTGCCGGCTCATCCGTCATGGGGTCGCCCGGCTGGCCCTCCATGCTCACACTCAGACGCGGCATGCCCAGGTCGATGCCTTGGGCCTCCATGCGCTGCTTGAGCAGCAGGTTGAAGGCGCGCGCCACGTCCCACTGCATCACCGGTGCGGTGCGGAAACGCATGCGCAGCACGGCAGCCCCCTCGTCGAAGCGATCGACCCCCTGCATCTCCAGCGGCGACCAGATATGGTGTCGCATCATCGGGTCCTGGCGTAGCTCCTGGGCGGTTTCCTGCATCAAGGTGATGGCGTCGTCGATCTTCATGGTGTGGGGGATGCGGATGCGCATCAGGGCGATGCCGAAGTGGCGCGACATGTTGTGGATCGACTGAATGGCACTGAAGGTGATGATGTGCAGGATGCCGTCCAGGTCGCGCAGCCGCACGGTGCGCAGGGTCAGCCCCTCGACGGTGCCCATGTGGCCGTTGATCTGCACGAAGTCGTCCACCGCCAGCGAATCCTCGATGATGATGAAGATGCCGGTGATCAGATCCTGCACCAGGGTCTGGGCGCCGAAGCCCACCGCCAGGCCGATCACGCCGGCGCCGGCCAGCAGCGGCGTGACGTTCACGCCGAGATTGGCCAGCCCCACGATGGCGGCGATGATCACGATGGTGGCGAACATCACGTTGCGAATCATCGGCGTGATGGTCTGGGCCCGCGCCTGATTGACGCGCCGCCCTCGCGAGCGGGCGGAAGACATCAGGGCGCGCTGAATGGCGGTATCGGCAAAGATCCATACCAGCCAGGCCAGCAATACCGTGAAGCCCAGCGCCAGCAGCGCCTGACCGATCCGAACGCCGGCCACCCCCTCGCGGCCCAGGCCGAACAGCGAGCCGCCCCACACCTGCAGCGACAGTTCGGCGAAGACGATCCACGCCACCACGTGGGAGAGTGCGTAGCCGAAGCGCTCCAGACGCCGGCGATATTCGCTGAGCCGGCGGCGCTTGCCGCGCCGCTCGCCGTGACGCTGGATCAGCCCGGTGATCACCAGCGTCAGTACCAGCAGTGCCGCGGAGACGATCGAGCGCGCCAGGGCGCCCCCCACGTCGCCCACGGTGACGAAGATGGCCAGCAGCGACCCCACCACGACCAGCAGCGCCGGCACGTGCCACAGCTCGCCGACGATGCGCGCCAGCTCGATGCCGGTGCCCCCTTCACGGCGTACGCGCCAGGAGCGGTTGCGGATAAGGTGCCGGATGGCGCGTTTGAACTTGAAGATGAAGCGGATGCTGAGCAGTGCAGCCAGCATGTTGGTCAGCACCGAGCCCAGCGCTGCCAGCTCCTCGCCCACGATGAGCGACAGACGTGCCGCATTGAGCGCATCGCCAAGGGCGATCAGGGCGCCGATCACGAACAGCATCCTGAGCCCCTTGCGCTGCAGGAGCAACACGGCGGGGAAGCGATGTCCGCGTGTGAAGACCGAGACCACGCACTCCACCACCACGGAGAGCGTGCGGCCGCACAGCGCCAGATAGGCCACGATCAGGGCCAAGGTGCGTCCCGGACTGGGTGGCAACACCTGCACCAGACCCATCACCAGCAGGAACGTGAGGGCCCACGGCAGCATACGCCGCAAAAAGTGCAGCGCCAGCAGCCAGCCACGCGGCTCGCGCGGCAGGTCGAGCGGCAGCTCGCGTCGCTTGAACAGCAGCCTGCCCAGGGCGATCAGGATCACCAGCAGGCCGGCCCAGATGCCGAGCATCACGGCGCTGTCGATGGCGAAACGCACCAGCGTATTGGTACCGGTATCCACCATCAGCTCGCTGAACTCCGCCCAACCCTGCTCCAGTTGACGCTGCCAGTCGTCGATCGGCGACTCACCCGCCTCGGCCTGCTCACCGAACTCGCTGATCGTCTCAGCCAAGGCGCCGAGCAGCCCCTGGCGCTGGATGGCACCGTCGTCGGCAGCGTGCTCACCGTGGGCCTGCTGGATGTCGCGCAGTTCACCGAGCAGCGCACCGCGGCGCTCCTCGTCCTCCAGCGTCGCGATCACTTCATTGAGCGACTGCTGGAACGACTCGGCATCGTGGGTCTCCTCCGGGGCCTGGTCTTCCTGGCCCAGCCCGCCGAAGGCCAATGTCTGAGCATGCAACGTTCCCGCCGCAAGCAGCAGACTCAACAACAGCCCGAAACGGATCATGACCGGCACGGCACCGGCAAGCCCCGCTCGGATAAAACCAACTGGCATTGCTTACACTCCCTTGTCCGTTCTGCCAAGCCTTGGGACTCAAGCCTAGGGACAACAGTAGAACAAGGATCGGTCCCTGACGGCTTCTCACCGCTCTGTGCTAGGCTGGCGTTCAGACTCTCGAGTCGCACAGGATGCCTTCATGCTGCCGCAATCACCACCCGAGCCGCTGAACGTTCAGGGCAAACCCCGCCGGATCGGTGTCGAAATCGAGTTTGCCGGGCTCCCCCCTCAGCAGACGGGCGAACTGGTGCGCGACCTGTTCGGCGGCGAGCTACAGCAGGTCAGCCCTCATCGTCTCAAGGTCGTGAATACCCATTGGGGCGAGTTCATCATCGAGCTCGATACCCAGTATGCCCATCCCGACACCCGAGTGACCAAACAGGCCCCACACAGCGATACTGAATGGGAGCGGCAGCGGCACCAGATGCGCATGGAGTTCCATCACAAGACTCGCGAGCTGATCGGCGACGTGGTCATGGGGCTGGTGCCGACCGAGATCGTCTGTCCGCCGGTGCCATGGAACGAGCTGGACAAGCTCGACAACCTGTTCACGGCGCTACATGCCCATGGCGCCAAGGGCACCGATGCCAGCCTGCTCTACGGCTTCGGCCTGCATCTCAACCCCGAGGTGGCAAGCCTGGAGACCGATTACCTGCTGCGTCAGCTGCAGGCCTATCTGCTGATGGCCGCCTGGCTGCGCAAGGAGATCGACATCGACATCACCCGCGAGGTGCTGCCGCATGCCAACCCCTTCCCCAAGCACTATGCCATCCAGGTGCTGTCGCCCGACTACGCACCCGATCTGGATACGCTGATCGCGGATTACATCGGCTTCAACCCGACACGCAATCGCGAGCTGGACCTCTACCCGCTGTTCGCCTTCCTGCGCCCCGATTACCCCGATCCGCTGATTCACAACACTCTGATCAAGCCCAGGCCGACCTTTCACTATCGATTGCCCAATGCCCAGCTCTCGCAGCGCGGCTGGGGAGCGGTGGTGGAATGGAACCGCTGGGTCGCCGTCGAACGGCTCGCCGCCGACCGCAGGGAGCTGCACGAGCGAGCCGGTCGCTTCGTCAGTCTCAACACGCAATCGCTCATGACGCGCATGGCAGGGAAGTTGCGCACCTGGATCAAGGAGGTCCGCTCCCCCTCATGACACGCCCCCTCATCGGCATCACCACGTCGGACTACAAGAGTCGCATCGCCTGGTGGTTCGATTGGTTCGCCGTGTGGCGACACGGCGGACGGCCACTGCGACTCTCTCCCTCACGGCCGCTGCCGGAAGCCCTGGATGGGCTGATCATCGGCGGCGGCGACGACATCCAGGCCCATCTCTACGGCGGCGAGGTTCAGCTCGACGTGCGCCTCGACCCGCAGCGCGACGAGCTGGAGCTGGAGCTGATGGAGCGCTTCATTCCCCAGGGCAAGCCGGTGCTGGGCATCTGCCGTGGCGCCCAGATGCTCAACGTCCACCTGGGCGGCACTCTGGACCCCGATATCTACACCACCCATGAGGGGCTCAAGCGCCGCCGCACCGTGCTGCCGCGCAAGACCGTGGACATCCTAGACAACAGCCAGCTGCGCCGTATCCTCAAGGTGAGCTGGTGCCGCATCAATAGCCTGCACCACCAGGCCGTGCAGGAAGCAGGGCGCGGCATCGAGATCGTCGCCCGCGACCGCGACGGACTGGTGCAGGGAATCGAATCCCGCGACCACGAATTCCTGATCGGCGTGCAGTGGCATCCGGAGTGGCTGATCTTCAACCGCCCTCAGCAGCGACTGGTTCGTGCCCTGGTCGTTGCTGCGCGGCGCACCATGCCCTGAACATGACAGCGGCCACCCTTGGGTGGCCGCCGGCACACGGAGAACGACTCAACTTTCCAATGAGGCGTCCAGCGTGATCTCGGCCTTGAACAGCTTGGACACCGGGCACCCCTCCTTAGCCTTGTTGGCCGCGTCCTGGAACGCCTGCTCATCGGCGCCCGGGCTGCGAACCCGCGTGGTGAGGTGGATCTTGCTGATGCTGAAGCCGCCGGCGTCCTGCTCAAGAGTGACGGCCGCCTCGGTGGCAATGCGCTCGGGCGTCAGCCCCGCTTCGCCCATGATCATGGAGAGCGCCATGGAGTAGCAGCTGGCGTGTGCCGCGCCGATCAGCTCCTCCGGGTTGGAGCCGGCTTCACCTTCGAAGCGCTTGGCGAAACTGTAGGGCACGTCATTCAGTACACCGCTCTCGGTGGAGACCTGACCCTTGCCCTCTTTCAGGCTACCCTGCCACACAGCGCTACCGGTTTTCTTGATGCTCATCTCGGTCGACTCCTTGCGATGGGAGAACTGCAATAAAAACGCCGACAGCGTCATGGGACGCTGCCACTCCCTCACCATAGCGCATCGACTTGTCTTCGCCATCTCTTTGGCGAATAATTTTGAAAATATTTTCCAAAAAAATACTTACGAGCCCACCATGACCGACCACCGCCCCCCTCACGCGACCTTGCCCGCCACCGCCCATGCTCCCGCTCTCGAGCTGCCCGCCATCGGCCAGGGTACCTGGTACATGGGCGAGGGCCTGGTACCGCGAAGCGACGAGGTGCGCGCCCTGCAACAGGGCCTGGAGCTGGGCCTGACGTTGATCGACACCGCCGAGATGTATGCCGATGGCGGCGCCGAGGAAGTCGTCGGCGAAGCCCTGGTCGGTCGTCGCGACCAGGCCTTCCTGGTCTCCAAGGTCTACCCCTGGAACGCCGGACGCGACAGCGCCATGGCCGCCTGCGAGCGCAGCCTGAAGCGCCTGGGCACCGATCATCTCGACCTCTACCTGCTCCACTGGCCCGGTAGCATCCCGCTGGAGGAGACCCTGGAAGCCTTCGAGCGCCTGCGCGAGCAGGGCAAGATTCGCCGCTATGGCGTTTCCAACTTCGACGTAGACGAACTCGACTCGCTGGTGATACTGCCCGGCGGCAGCGAGTGTGCGGTGAATCAGGTGCTCTACCATCTCGGCTCGCGCGGCATCGAACATGCCCTGCGGCCACGGATGCAGCAACTCGGCATGCCGCTGATGGCCTACTGCCCGCTGGCCCAGGCTGGCCAGCTGCGCCAGGATCTGTTCAGCCATCCGGTGGTGAGAGAAGTGGCAGACGGACTCGGCATCACCCCCGCCCAGCTACTGCTGGCCTGGGCCATTCGCCCGCTGAACGGCCGGCGCGACGTCATCGCCATTCCCAAGGCGGTGCAGCCGCAGCACGTCGAACAGAATGCCGCCGCTCTCCAGGTCGAGCTCACCGATGAAGCCCTGGCTCGGCTCGACGCGGCCTACCCGGCGCCTGGGCGCAAGGTGCCGCTTGATATCGTCTAGCGGCCGTTTTCGATAGGTCTATTCGTCATTGGCCACGCAGCGCCGCCAACTCGGCGGCCAGGCGTTCGCTGCCGAGCTGGCGCATCCGTTCGATATTGCGTTCGGGAATCGCCTCGGGGTCCGGATAGTGCGCCAGGGCATGTTCGAGCCCCGCCTCACGCAGCAGGTGCAGCATCGGCCAGGGCGAGCGGTTGGAGAAATTGGCCGGGTCATCCTGCTCGGCGCCGTCGAAGCAGTAATCGGGATGGAAGCTGGCCAGCTGATAGACCCCCTCGTAGCCTTGCTCGATCAGCAGTGCCTCGGCCACGTCGAGAAAGTCGAGATAGTCGTCGAAGTCCTCGAGGCCCGGGCGCAGCAGCATCAGGGTGGTCTCGATCTGCGGCGTGTCATCCAGGCGGCGACACTCCTCCACCAGTGCTTGCAGCGCAGGCTCCCACTGAGCGGCAGAAACCTCGACGAAACGAATGCTGTCGTTTACCAGCTCGCGGCGGGCGAAGGGGCAGACGTTGTGGGCCACGACGAAGCCCTCGACCCAATCACGAGTGGCAGCGCAGGCGGGCGTCAGGGTGTCGGGCATGATGGGCCTCGTCGGCAAAAAATGGCCTGGCAGTATACCCGAGCCCGCACGCAGCGTGGCTCAATCCGCCGGTCGCGGCATGGGCCCGCGTCGCGAGGCGAGCCTGTCGGCCAGCCGCGTGGGCTCCGGCAGCTTGGTGCGACCCAGGCACTTCACCACCCAGTCGAGCGAGGTCGCAAGGCTGATGCGATGCCCCAGCGAGACGAACACCGGCTTGACGCCTACCCGGGTGCGCAGTACCGCGCCGATCGTCTCGCCGCGATGGCGCAGCGGCGTCCATTCGCCACGCGCCTCCGGCACCTCATCATGTACCCCGCACAGCCGCGACTTGGCCACGCCGATGGTGGGCAGGTCGAGCCACAGCCCCAGGTGCGAAGCCACGCCAAGACGGCGCGGATGGGCGATACCCTGGCCGTCGACCATCACCAGCTCGGGCCGTGTGGCGAGCATGTCGAAGGCCGCCAGCGCCGCGGGAATCTCACGGAAGGAGAGCAGCCCCGGAATGTAGGGCATGCGGGTCGGCTCGCGGTGCACCACCTGCTCCACCACCTCGCAACCGGCCATGGGGTCGTCGGGCCAGGCCAGCACCACCACTGCCGCCCGGGTGATCTCGCCGTTCTCCTCGAAACCGATGTCGACCCCGGCGATATGGCGCACCGGAACCAGACGGTCCTCGCGCTCGATGCGTGGGGCCAGCTCGCGCTGCAGCGCGATGGCCTTCTCCGGCGTGGGGGTCCATTCATGCAGTGGCGTCATCCTTGGCATCCTTGCAACGTAAACTGTTCCGCAGTGTAGGCGGTCACAGGGCACTTCCCAAGACCAGGCGGTACGACGGCGCGGCGATGGCTTCGTGTATCATCGGCGCAGAACCGACGACGAGGGATACCGTGCTCAAGCTGATCCACACCGCCGACTGGCATCTGGGCCAGACCTTCCACGGCCAGGAGCGCCACGCCGAACACCGCCTGTTTCTCGACTGGCTGCTCGATACCCTCGTCGCACGCGAGGCCGACGCCCTGCTCGTCGCCGGCGACGTCTTCGACGTGGTCAATCCCTCGCTTGCCGCCCAGGCACTGCTCTACGACTTCATCGTCAGCGCCCACGAGCGCCTGCCGGCACTGGACATCGTGCTGATTGCCGGCAACCACGACAGCGGCAACCGGATCGAGCTGCCGGCGCCGCTGATGCGCCGGCTGCGCACCCACGCCCTGGGCCGGGTGTGCTGGCTCGACGACGGCAGCCTCGACGCCGAACGCCTGCTGGTACCACTCACCGACGCCCACGGCGAAACCCGCGCCTGGTGCCTGGCGCTGCCCTTCCTGCGCCCCGCCGAGGTCACCGGCCATGGCCTGGCCCCTGCAGAAGCCAACGAAGGCGAACCGCTCAGCGACAAGCCACGCAACGACTACGTCGCCGGCATTTCCCGGGTGCACGAGCAACTGATCGACGCTGCCCGCAAGCGGCGCGCGCCCGGCCAGGCGCTGGTGGCCATGAGCCACGCCCACCTGCACGGTGCCGCCGTTTCCGAGGCCAGCGAAAGGCCCATCGTCATCGGCGGCGAGGAGTCGATCTCTGCCGGGCTCTTTCCTACCGACATCGCCTATGTGGCGCTGGGCCACCTGCACCGCGCCCAGCAGGTCGGCGAGGCGCACATCCGCTACAGCGGCAGCCCCCTGCCGCTGGACTTCAGCGAGGTGAATTACCCTCATCAGGTGGTGGCGGCGGTACTTGAAGGCGAGAGCCTCGCCCAGGTGGAGGCAATTGCCGTGCCGCGCCCCGTGGCCATGAATCGTGTCGGCCCCGGCGAGCTCGACGAGGTGTTGTCCGAACTCGAGGCACTGCCCCACGACCCCGCCCTACCACGCGAGCGGTGGCCCTGGCTGGAAGTGCGTGTTTCGCTCACCGCCCCGGTGCCCGACCTGCGCGCCCGGGTGGAAGTGGCTCTCGACGGCAAGGCCGTGCGCCTGCTGCGCCTGGAGCGGCGCCTGCCTCAGCAGGCTACCGGAGACAAGCCGGAGCGAGTCGACCTGCAGCAGCTGGGCCCGAGAAAGCTGTTTCAGCGGACCTGGGAAAAACAGTGGGGCGAGCCCCCCAGCGACGACGTGCTGGCCGACTTCGACCAGCTGCTGCAGGACGTGCTCGACACCCATGAAGAGCCGCGTAGCGGGGAGCGGCGCCCATGAAGATTCTCGCCCTGCGCCTGGCCAACCTCGCCTCCCTGCCCGGCCCGCTGGAGCTCGACTTCACCGCACCACCGCTCAGCGATGCCGGCCTGTTCGCCATCACCGGCCCCACCGGCGCCGGCAAGAGCACCCTGCTCGACGCCCTGTGCCTGGCTCTCTACGGCAACACCCCAAGGCTGCGCCAGGCGCCCGGTCGCGATGCACCGCTGCCCGACGTGGAAGGCGAGACGGTGAGCACCGCCGACCCGCGCACCCTGCTGCGCCGCGGCACTGCCGGCGGCTACGCCGAAGTCGACTTTCTCGGTCGCGATGGGCGTCGCTACCGCGCCCGCTGGGCCGTGCGCCGCGCCCGTGAGAAGGCCAGCGGTCGTCTACAGGCGGTAGAGCAGTCGCTCACCGATCTCGACGACGAGCGCCTGCTCACCGCCCAGAAGCGCGAGTTCGCCGAGCTTCTGCCGGAACGCCTGGGGCTGACCTTCGATCAGTTCACCCGTGCCGTGCTGCTGGCCCAGAGCGAGTTCGCTGCCTTCCTCAAGGCCGATGACAACGAGCGCAGCGATCTGTTAGAACGGCTCACCGGCACCGCCGAGTATTCACGCATTTCCGAAGCCGCCTACCGGCGGGCGATCACGGCCAAGCGACACGTCGAGGCCCTGCAGGCAAAACTCGCCGACGACCTGCCCGCCGAACCCGAGGCCCGCAGCGAGCTGGAACGCCAGGCCGAAACCGCCGAGCAGGCCCTGGTCGCCCTGCAGCAGCAGGCCAGGGAGCTCGACGCCCAGCGACAGTGGCATGGCGCCGACGAGCGGCTGCGCCAGGCCTATCTCGATGGCGTTCGTCAGCAGCGCGAAGCCGAGGATCGCTGGCAGGCGCTGGCCGCTGCCCGGGCCGACCGCGACTGCCGCCGCCTGCTTGCCCCCCAGCGCCACCACCTGCTGCGCCAGACCGCGCTGCCGGATGAAATCGCCGCGTTGGAGCAGGCCCACCGGCAGACGCAGGCAGCCCTCGAGCAGGCCCGCACCCTGCAAACCCAGGCAGAGCAGTCCCGGGATCAGGCCGCTCGCCAGTTGGAAGCCGCCAGCCAGGCCCGCCAGCAGGCCGAACCGAGCCTGCGCGAGGCGCGCGAACACGCCCAGGCGCTGGCTACCCTGGAGCGCCAACTGGCCGAGCTCGAATCCCGTCATCAGAGCTGCCGCCAGCAGGCAAAGACTCTTGACCAGCAGCATCGGGCCACCGCGGCCAGGCTGCACGAACTGCAACGCCGGCGCGACGAATGGCAGACCACCCTGCGCCAACTGATGGGCAGCCATGAGCGGCTCGATGCTGTCCGCCAGGCGGCACAACAGACCCACGACCACGCCGCCCGCCGCGGGCTGGAACTGGATGAACTCGCCAGCCGCTGGCAGGAGTCCCTGCGGGCCGAGCTTGCCCAGCGTCAGTTGAACGAGCGCCTGGCCGCGGATGAGAAGCGGCAGGCCGAACTGACCATTCAGGGCAAGGCCGCCCGTGAGCGGCTCGACGACAGCGAGCGGCGTTACGCCACCCTGCGCGATTTCATCGAGCGCAGCCGTGCCGCTCGCAGCGAGAGCGTGGCACGGCTGCGCGAAACCCTGCGGGAAGGCGAGCCCTGCCCGGTTTGCGGCGGCCACGACCACCCCTTCCGCCAGCGGCCGCCAGCCACCCCAGAGGCGGCCCAGCTCGCCGCCCAGCAGGAGCAGGAAGACGCACAGCTGGCCGAGGCCAGACAGGCCTTCGAGCAGGCCCAACTGGCACGCAGCGAGCTCGAGGGCGAGTACCGTGCCGCGCTGGCGTCGATCACACGCGGCCGGCAGGAGCTGCAACAGGCAGAGGAGAGACTGGCCCAGGCCCGGCAGGCCTTGAGCGGACATCCCCTGCATGCGGAGCTGGCCGACGTTGCGCCTGAGGAGCGTGAGACATGGCTCGCTCACCAGCGGCGGCATAGCGCCACCGAGCGTGAACGGGCCGAGCGTACGCTCCAGGAGCTGGCCCGTGCCGAGGCGGAGCTGAGCCCGCTGGAAGAGGCCCTGCGCCAGGGCGAGCTCGAACGCGCCCAGCACGAGGCCCGCAGCGCTACGCTGAAAGAAACGCAGGCCCAGCTCGACGCCCAGCTACCGCCCCTGCGCCAGGAGCGGCAGTCACTCGCCGAGCGGCTCCAGGCTCTGCTCGGCGAGCACGCCTCGGCCGACGCCTGGCAGCAGCGGCTGGAAGCCAGCCAGGAGTCCGCCCGCCGTGAGCGCGACCAGGCCATCGAGCGCTGCCACGGCGCCGAACGCGAGCAGGCTCGGCTCACCCAGCAGGCCAACCACGAGGCCGAGCGCATCGAAGGGCTCCGTCAGGAGCGGGTCACGCTGGATGCTCGGCTGGCCGAGTGGCGCCACGCGCATCCACAGTTGGACGACGCCACCCTGGCGCGGCTGTTGGCGCAACCCGAGGACGAGGCCGCCCGCCAGGAGCGTGAGCTTGCCGATGCCGACGAGGCACGCCAGCGCACCGAGGCCAGTCTCACCGAGCGACGTCATTCCCTGCTCGAACACCGCCGCGAGCGGGCACTGGCCGACAGCGAGGCCGAACTGCTGAGCGAAGCGGTCGAAGCCCGAATCGCCAGCATCAGGGAAACGCTGGACGCCCAGCAAACGGCGCTACGGCCCAAGCTGGCGGAAGCGCAGCAGGTGCGTGACGATGCCGTTCACGCCCTGCGCGACGACGACCGTCGGCGTCTGCGCCAGCAGCAGGGCCAGGCCGAGCTGGAAGCCGCCCGTGCCGAACAGGTCCGCTGGGGGCGCATCAGCGAACTGATCGGCTCCGCCGACGGTAAGGCGTTTCGCCGCATCGCCCAGGCCTACAACCTGGAGCAGCTGCTGGAGCACGCCAACGCCCATCTGGCCAATCTCAGCCGCCGCTACCGGCTGGCCCGCGGCGGCAGCGAGCTGGGCCTGCTGGTGGTGGACCACGACATGGGCGACGAGCGCCGCTCGGTGCACTCGCTCTCCGGCGGCGAGACCTTCCTCGTCTCGCTGGCCCTGGCCCTGGGACTCGCCTCCATGGCCTCGGGCGAGCTCACCATCGAGTCGCTGTTCATCGACGAGGGCTTCGGCAGCCTCGACCCGCAGTCGCTGGCGCTGGCCATGGAAGCGCTCGACGGCCTGCAAGCCCTGGGCCGCCGCGTCGGGGTGATCTCCCACGTGCAGGAAATGCACGAGCGTATTCCAGTGCAGATCCAGGTGGAACCGCTGGGGAATGGCACCAGTCGGGCAAGGTTGGTCAGCCTTTGAGGTCTCTTCGTCCTTCCATTGCGCCGGTCCAGCCCGTGCGCCATCTTCTACGGGTCAGCATTCCCAACATGAGGGTCTCCCATGAAGTACCTCTGTCTCGCCTATGAGGAAGAGCGAATATTCAGCGAAATGACGGAAGCCCAGTGGCATGAGCTACTACAGGAAACCCTGGATTATGTGGACGACCTGCAGAAACGAGGCAAACTGGTCCTGACCAACGCCTTGCAGAGCGCCACCAAGGCTCACACTCTGAGAGTTCGTAATGACGAACTGACCATGACCGATGGGCCCTTTGCCGAGACCAAGGAGCAGCTAGGCGGTTTCTTCCTGATCGAGGTCGCGTCAGAAGAGGAAGCCCTGGAGATTGCTGCCGGCTGGCCGTCAGCGCGACTTGGCACCATCGAGGTAAGGCCCGTCGAGGAGGAATTGAGACACGAAAGCCGTTACTGAGCGGGAGGTTGGTGAGTGTCTAGCCGCTCGAAGAAACATCGATAGGCGGCCTGGCTCGGCTATGCTGCATGAGTCATGGAGAGATTGAGGGAGGCAGCATGAAGGAGTTGGCGTTGCACGGCATACGTTACCTGCGCCTGGCACTGCTGTTGGGGCTGGCGGGCCAGGCGCTGGCAGCCGAGGTGAACTGGCCGCGAATGACCGAGTCGGCAGACGGGGTACCGATCGCCTATGAGGTTCACGGCAGTGGCGAACCCACGCTCGTGTTCATCCACGGCTGGAGCTGCGACGGGCGCTACTGGCGCGGGCAGGTGCCTCACTTCTCTCAGCAACATCGGGTGGTGACGATCGATCTCGCCGGGCACGGCCATTCCGGCCAGGAGCGTGAAGACTTCACCATGCCGGCCTTCGGCGAGGACGTGAAGGCGGTGCTGGAGGAGCTGGAGGTGGATCAGGCCCTTCTGATCGGGCACTCCATGGGCGGACCGGTCGCCGTGGAAGCGGCGCGACTCATGCCGGAACGCGTCATCGGGATCGTGGGTGTCGATACCTTCCACAACGTCGCAGAGGAAATCACCGAGGCCCAGATCGACGAAATGCTGGGGCCGATCCAGCAGGACTTCGTCTCCGCTACCCGCCACTTCGTCGCCTCGATGTTCCTCGAGGAGACCGATGCCACTTTGCGCGACTGGATCGTGCAGGACATGGCGGCAGCGCCGCCTCAGGTGGCTACCAGTGCCATGCAAGACATGTTTACCCGGCATGCCGAGGGCGAGGCAGCGCAGCACTTCGAGGAGCTGACGGTACCAGTGGTGGCCATCAATGCCGACCTGTGGCCGACCGATATCGAAGCCAACCGGCAGCTGCTACCCGAATTCGATGCCGTGATCGTAGAAGGCACCGACCACTTCCTGCACATGGCCAAACCTGCAGAATTCAACCGGGAGCTGGACCGGGTAATCGGCACGCCGCCATGATTGCTAAGCGGCCGGCGGCGCCTCTCTCTGGGCAACCGGCGTAGGGTGGAACTCCTCGACCGGCAGCGGTCGGCCGAACAGGTAGCCTTGGTATTGGTGGCAACCCAACCCGGCAAGCACGGCGCGCTGTGTCTCGGTTTCGACGCCCTCGGCGATGACGCCTAGCTCCAGACTCTGAGCCAGGGCCACGATGGCTGCGGCAATGGGGGTGGATTGGGTGTCATGGCTAAGGTCACGGACGAAGGCAATGTCGATCTTCAAGGTATCCAGAGGCAGTGCCTTGAGATAGACCATGGAAGAGTAGCCGGTGCCGAAGTCGTCCAACGCGAAGCTGACGCCTATGCGACGCAGCAGCAACATCTTTTCGATGGTACCTTCCGGATCCTTGAGCAGCAGCGACTCGGTGAGCTCGAGAGTCAGGCTGCCCGGTGCCGCCGAGTGACGATAGATGGCCGTGAGCACCTGGTCGACGAAGTCGGGCTGCTGGAACTGACGCACGCTGACGTTCAGGGAGAGCTTGAGATCGCTGAATTCGGAACGGCGCCGCCACTCCCCCAAGAGACGGCAGCCCTCCTGAAGGACCCAACTGCCCAAGGGCAGGATCAACCCGCTCTCTTCCGCCAGCGGAATGAACTCCCCTGGCGAGACGAAGCCCCGAGCTGGATGCTGCCAACGCACCAGCGCTTCTGCACCGATGACGTGCCGGTCGGCATCAACCTGGGGCTGGAGATGCAATCGCAACTCACCGTTGTCGATGGCATGTCGCAGCTCACGCTCGAGCGTAAGCCTCGCCTCCCGCTCCTGCTCCAGCTCCGGAGAAAACAGCTGAGGAACCGCATCGCGCTGTCGCTTGGCCTCGAGGAGCGCCAGACCGGCACGCTTGAACAGCATTGCCGGAGTCGTACCCATGTAAGGATCGAACACCAGCATGCCGACACTGAGTCGGCAGGGGTAGGTATGGCCGTGCAGAAGATAATCGGCGGAGAGTGACGCCAGCACACGTTCGGTAAGCCCGCGCGCTTCACGCCCGGCGGCCGACCTGTGGGTGGCACTCAAGCGCGCCAGCAGAGCGAACTCGTTGCCGTCCAGACGAGCGACATGAAGATCGTCATTAGCCCATTGGCGCAGACGTGTCGCCAGTTGGCGCAGCAGCTCATCGCCGATGTCCTGACCCAAGCTGTCGTTGAGGATCTTGAAACGGTCGATGTCGAACAGCACCAACAGCGACAAGGCCGTTCCGCTACCCAGATGACGTTCACACCCATTCAACCGCTCCTGCAGAGCACGCCGATTGGGTAACTCGGTCAGGGTGTCATGGTAGGCGAGGTAGCGTATCCGCTGCTGAGCCTCCTGTTCAGCGGAGCGATCGGATATCAACGCCACATAGTCCCGCTCATTGCTATCGGCATAGATCACCCTGCTGACGCTGAGCCAGGCGGGAAAGCGCCAGCCATTCTCATGCTGAGCTTCGATCAGGCCATTCCATTCTCCCTGTTGCTCCAGCGCTTGCCTGATGATGTCTCTCAGTTCCCGGCTATTGACCGCGAAACCCAGCTTCCACACCGACTTGCCGATACTCTGCTCGACCTCCCACCCCAGCAGCTGCTCGAGAGCAGCATTGCTGAGCCGCACACGTCCCTTGCCGTCGAAGAGCGCGACACCGTCGCGAAGCGCGGAGATCACCTCCAGCAGTCGCGTGCGGGTCATGTGTTCATGCTGCTCGCTGAGGTGCAAACGGCGCTGGGCCTGTGTCGCCACCACAGTCAGCAAAGCGACCAGAACGACACAGCCGCCAATGAGATAGATCATCCAGTGCGATTCCGCCATTGGCGGCAGCGAAGCCGCGCCTGGATGGGGAACGAACCAGGCAGCCCCCATGGCCACGTAATGCATGCTGCAGATGGCCAGGGAAACGAACAAGGCGCTGATGAAGGCGCAGGTCTTGGCGCGTCGCATACCCCACTCCTGGCGGCATAGGCGATACGCATAGGCGCTAGCGACGCCGAGACCGACGGCCACGAATAGCGACAGGAGGAACAGCCAGAATTCATGATAAAGCGATGCCGGCATATGCATGGCGGCCATGCCGACATAGTGCATCATGCCGATCCCCAGCCCCAGGCTGGTGCCGGCCAGCATCAGCTCTCGGTGAGTTGAAGTCTCACGCGAAAGTAGCAAGATGGCCGCCAGGCTCCCCGCCACGGCGGGCACGATGGATAAGAGCGTCAGGATCGGGTCATGCTGCACGGGGAAGGCAAGCCGATAGGCATGCATACCGGTGAAGTGCATGCTCCATACGCCCAACCCCATGATGCCGGCCCCAGCGAGCAACCAGAGCCTGCGCCAGCCAGCGTGCTTGGCTTTACTGACCAGTTTGATCAGATCCAGGCCGGCATAGGAGGCCGCCAGCGCGATCGCCCAAGAGACCAGTACCAAAGGGAGGTGATGTTCCCCCTGCACGGCATCCAGGGCATGTGGATCGAAAATGAGAAGGGTCAGTGTCGTCATGAACTGATCTTCGGCAGCGAGCCTGCTTTCTTGAGGAAGGCCTGCCCAAGAACGCCAATGAGAAAAAACGCCCCGTTGCCGGGGCGCCTCTCTCTTCTCGCTAGCTCGCTGGATCACACCAGGTCGAAGCGATCCGCGTTCATTACCTTGTTCCAGGCGGCGATGAAGTCGCTGACGAACTTCTCCTTGGCATCGTCCTGGGCGTAGACCTCGGCGATGGCACGCAGCTGCGAGTTGGAGCCGAACACCAGGTCCACCCGAGTACCGGTCCACTTCACTTCGCCGCTCTTGCGGTCGCGGCCTTCGAACACGTCGGCATCCACCGAGGCGGGCTGCCACTGGGTACCCATGTCGACCAAGTTGACGAAGAAGTCATTGGTCAACGTCCCGGGGCGCTCGGTGAACACGCCGTGGCGCGAGTTGCCGTAGTTGGCCTCGAGCACCCGCAGCCCGCCCACCAGCACGCTCATCTGCGGCGCGCTGAGCCCCAGCAGCTGGGCCTTGTCGATCAGCATCTCCTCGTCGGAGACGGTGAAGCGAGCGCGGCGGTAGTTGCGGAAACCATCGGCTTCGGGGCGCAGCCACTCGAAGGACTCAGCGTCGGTCTGCGCCTCGCTGGCGTCGGTGCGGCCCGGCGTGAACGGCACCTCGATATCGTGGCCGGCACCCCTGGCTGCCTTCTCGATGGCAGCAGCACCGCCCAGCACGATCAGGTCGGCAAGCGATACCTTCTTGTTGCCCGATTGGGTGGCGTTGAAGTCATTCTGGATGCTCTCCAACGTCGTCAGCACCTTGGCCAGTTGCTCCGGCTGGTTGGCTTCCCAATCTTTCTGCGGCGCCAGGCGAATGCGCGCTCCGTTGGCCCCGCCGCGGATGTCGGAGCCGCGGTAGGTGGAAGCCGAAGACCAAGCGGTATACACCAGCTCGGCAACGCTCAGGCCCGAGCCGAGAATCTTGCTCTTGAGGCTGGCGATGTCCTGAACATCGATCAGCTCATGGTCCACGGCGGGCACCGGATCCTGCCATATCAGGTCTTCGGCCGGCACTTCCGGGCCCAGGTAGCGCGCCTTCGGCCCCATGTCGCGGTGGGTCAGCTTGAACCAGGCGCGGGCGAAGGCATCGGCGAACTCGTCCGGGTTGTTGTGGAAGTGCTCGGAGATCTTGCGGTATTCCGGATCCTCGCGCATCGCCATGTCGGCGGTGGACATCATGATGCCTACACGCTTCGAGGCATCTTCGGCATCCGGTGCCATGTCCTTCTCGGCCAGGTTCTTGGGGACCCACTGCTTGGCGCCTGCTGGGCTCGTGGTCAGCTCCCACTCGTAGCCGAACAGCACGTCGAAGTAGCTCATGTCCCACTTCGTCGGCGTCGGCGTCCAGGCACCTTCCAGGCCGCTGGTGATGGTGTCGCGGCCCTTGCCACTCTTGTAGCGGCTCTTCCAGCCGAAGCCCATCTCTTCCATGGGCGCGGCCTCCGGCTCGGGGCCCACGTTGACCGGATCGCCGGCGCCATGGGTCTTGCCGAAGGTGTGGCCGCCGGCGGTCAGCGCCACGGTCTCGTAGTCGTTCATCGCCATGCGGGCGAAGGTTTCACGGATGTCCTTGGCCGAGGCCAGCGGGTCCGGGTTGCCATCCGGCCCTTCCGGGTTGACGTAGATCAGGCCCATCTGCACCGCGGCCAGCGGATTCTCCAGCTCGCGTTCACCCGAGTAACGGCTCTTGGCATGGCCGCTGTCGGCCAGCCACTCGTCCTCGGCGCCCCAGTAGATGTCCTCTTCCGGCTGGTAGACGTCCTCACGTCCACCGGCAAAGCCGAAGGTCTTGAAGCCCATGGACTCCAGCGCGACATTGCCCGCCAGAATGTAGAGGTCGGCCCAGGAGAGCTTGTTGCCGTACTTGCGCTTGACTGGCCACAGCAGGCGCCGCGCCTTGTCCAGGTTGCCGTTATCGGGCCAGCTGTTGAGCGGCGCGAAGCGCTGGGTGCCGGTACCGGCGCCGCCACGCCCGTCGCCCACCCGGTAGCTGCCGGCACTGTGCCAGGCCATGCGGATGAACAGCGGACCGTAATGGCCGTAGTCCGCCGGCCACCACTCCTGGGAGTCGGTCATCAGCGCTTCGAGGTCCTGCTTGACGGCGGCAAGATCGAGGGACTTGAACGCCTCGGCGTAGTCGAACGCCTCGCCCAGCGGATTGGACTTGGGAGCATGCTGGTGAAGAATGCCGAGATTCAGTTGGTTGGGCCACCAATCCTGATTGGAGTTGCCGGTATCTCCACGCTTGGTGCGTGACCCATGCATGACGGGGCATTTGCCCGCGCTGCTGTCGACTTTTTTATCCATGATGCTCTCCCTTCGGTGACGCGCTGTGTTGTATCAAGTGCAAAATCGTTGAGCTGATGGAGTCTTGCCGTAGTGAGGCCCGGCTCATCACCGGCCTGCACTGCCACCTCTTTGTTGCCGAGAGGTTTCCCGAGGCGCATGTTTCCTTGCCAGCCATCAACGTGAAGATAGGTATACCAGGCAAGATAAATTAGAAGGGACTTGTTTTTATGCACCGGATCGATAGTCACAATCAATGAAAACATGTCGAGTCATTGCTTTTGCCTCTTTCTGATGATGACTCGAGCCTCCCTTCGCCGAACATTTGCCTACAAACCGACGCCTTCAGTAGCGGAAAGATCAAGCATGGTATACTTCTTGCTATAAATTCATGAGGGCCTACCCGGCTCGAGTGATATCGGCCCCTACCCGGGCGCCGAGCCATAAGCCAAGGAGATACACAATGTCATCCTCCCCTGTCACTCTGATGGTGGCGCGCCGCGTGGCGAGTGGGCGTTACCTCGATTTCATCGCCTGGCTCGAAGAGGGCCGCGAGCTGGCAGCCGACTTCACCGGCTACCTGGGCTCCGGCGTGCTAGCCCCTCCACCCGGTGACGATGAATATCAGCTCATCTTTCGCTTCAAGGACGCCGAGACGATGGCCGCCTGGGAGCACTCCGCCTCGCGTCGAGCCTGGCTTGCTCGCGGACGAGGCCTTTATGAGGCACCGCATGCTCACCGCGCCATTGGCCTCGATGGATGGTTCCAGGAGGCCACCGGCAAGACGCCGCCGCGCTGGAAGCAGGCGATTGCCATCTGGCTGGCCTTCTTTCCGGTATCACTTGCGTTCCAGTGGCTTGCAGGCCCTTTTCTTGTGCACTTGCCTTTGTTACCCAAGGTCATGTTCAGCACGTTGGCGCTGACCCCGCTAATGGTGTTCCTGTTCATTCCGCTCTCCATGCGCCTGCTCGGTCCGTGGCTGCGAGGTGAGACCACCCTTTTGGAACAACTGGAGCGTCGGCTGCACCAGCGCAGGGCCTGATAAGCCCTCATGACAGCAGGCGCTCTGCTCGCTCGCCACTAGCGTGATAGGCTTCAGGCAATACCCTGAAGGAGAGAATCATGACCGCCGCCGAGATGCTCGAACGCCTGGTTGGCTTTGCCACCGTTTCCCGCGATTCCAACCTCGATCTGATCGCCTTCGTCGAGAGCTACCTCGACGAGCACGGGGTCGAGCATTGGCGGGTGGAAAGCGACGACGGCAGGAAGGCCAACCTGCTAGCGCGCATCGGGCCTGACGTACAGGGCGGTGTGGTGCTCTCGGGGCATACCGACGTGGTGCCGGTCGACGGCCAACCCTGGTCCACCGACCCGTTCACTCTGGTCGACAAGGGCGACGGCAAGCTTTACGGACGCGGCACCTGCGACATGAAGGGCTTCATCGCCTGCGCCCTGGCCGAACTGCCCGAGTGGCTGAAGCGCGGCCTGGACAAGCCGATCTACCTGGCGCTCTCCTACGACGAGGAAGTGGGCTGCATCGGCGCGCCGCGCATGATCGAGCGGCTGATGGCCGACCACCCACGCCCGGCCGCAGTGATCGTCGGCGAACCGACCTTGATGCAACCGGTGGTGGCTCACAAGGGCGCCACCAACCTGCGTACCACCGTGACCGGTCGCGCCTCGCACTCCAGCCAGATCGACCAGGGCGTGTCGGCAATCCACGTAGCCGCACGGCTGGTGACGAAGATCGAAGATGTCATGGCCGAGCTGCGCGCCGAGGGGCGCATCGATGAAGCCTTCAACGTCGCCCACTCCAGCCTGCACGTGGGCAAGATCGCCGGCGGTACCGCGATCAACATCATGGCCCGGGAGTGCACCTTCGAGTGGGAGATTCGCCACCTGCCCAGAGACCGCTTCGAGGAGCTGTTCGAACGCGTGAATGCCTATGCCGCCGAACTGGAGGCCGAGATGCAGCGCCGCGCCCCCGAGACGAGCATCGTCACCGAGGCACTCAACCTCACGGTGCCGGCACTGGCCGATGACAACAATGTCGCAGTACTCGACCTGTGCCGCGAGCTGCTCGGCGAACAGCCCAGCGGCGCGGTCGCCTACGCCACCGAGGCCGGCCAGTTCCAGCGCGTGGGGCTGCCCACCGTGATCTGCGGTCCCGGCAGCATTCGCCAGGCCCACCAGCCCGACGAATACATCGAGATCGAACAGCTCGCGGCGGGCACGCGCTTCATGCAGGCGCTGGGGCAGCGGCTGGCGAGCGACTAAGCGGCGAAGCCGGGCTCGGCGAGCCCCATCACGCCGGTTTTCATTTGCAGCAGGCTGCCGGCCTGCGGCCAGCGCGCCTTGCCCTCGGCGTCCAGGTGCTGGGTGGCAGTGGTGATGTAGAGCGTGCACAGATCGGCCCCACCGAAGGCCACCATGGTCGGGTGCGGACACGGTACTTCGTGCTGCGCCACCAGTTCGCCCTCGGGCGAAAAGCGCACGATACGCCCGCCGTCGTAGAGTGCGCTCCAGTAGCAGCCCTCGCTGTCCACCGCCGCACCGTCGGGCACGCCGGGCAATCCCAGCCTTTCCAGGTCGACCCAGGTCTTGCCCTCGCCCAAGGTGCCGCTTTCGACGTCGAAGGGGTAGCGCAGGATGCGCCGGCTCAGCGAGTCGGTGTGGTAGAGCCAGCGCCGGTCGGGGCTGAAGGCCAGGCCGTTGGAGATGCCGAGGCCCTTCAATCGACGACTTAGTTCACCCTTGTCGAGACAGTAGAGCGCCGCGCTGGGGCTCGATTCGTCGGCATCGATGGTGCCCACCCACAGGCGCCCGGCGGCGTCGCAGCGACCGTCGTTGAAGCGATTGCCCTGCCCCGCCTGCCGTCGTTCTTTCACCCACTCGGGGTTGTCGGCCAGCCGCTCGGGCTCGCCATTTTCGGGCAGGCGCAGGATGCCCGAGGCCGCAGCGGCTACCAGTCCCGCCTCGTCGAGCGCCACGCAGCCTACCTTCTCGCCCAGCTCGGTACGCATCGGCGTCCCGCCCTGCTGCGGGCGCCAGGCATAGACGTAGCCGTTGTTGATGTCGGTCCAGTAGAGGGTCTGGCGCGCCACCGACCACACCGGACTCTCGCCCAGGCTCATGTCGAGCTTCACCGCCACTTCGATCACACCGTCTTGCATCACTCGTCTCCGTTCGCGTTCAGGGACGCGACCTTGCCATAGTGGCAGCCACGCAATTGGCCTCGGCCTGCCGCTTCAAGGAAGGCAGGCTGAGGATGGTCGAATACTGAAAACGGAAGTGCAGCGCGTGACTCTCTCCGCTTGCCAGCACCACCAACCCATGGCCTGACGGATCGTCGAAGTGGTGGGCATCGACGCAATGAGAGACCGGCTCGAAGCAGAAGAAGTCCGCTTGCGCGCCGGGTGAGAAGACCAGATAGCGCGAGGCACTGCTTATCACCGACAACGCCACGCCACGCCGAGGCCAACACAGCGTGGCTTGGCCACTCCAGCCGGTGAACAGGTTGTCGATCTTGCGTTCGGGAAGCGCATTTCCACGCGCGAAATCCCACGCTTCACCGGGCGAGATACGACGCCAGACGGTGGGCAATTGCTTGGCATCGACCTCCCAGACCCCTTCTGCAGCAGCCTCGAGGCACACATCGACAGTGCGCGGAAACCAAGGATGCAGCCCGACGCCATAGGGCGCCGGTGTATCGCCCAGATGGGTCACGGCCAGTGTCGCCGCAAGCCCATCGTCCACCAGCCGATACGTCAGCTCTGCCCGGTAATCGAAAGGGGGTTGCTGCCAGGAGCGCAGGCTCAACCGCAGCTCCGATTCATGCTGAGCCTCTACCTTCCAAGCCCGCTGCCAGCCGTCGCCATGAATCGGCAACGGCTCGCCTGGCAAATTGACCGCAAGCGAGTAGTGCTGGCCGCGCCACTCGAAGCCCCCCTCGGCGATACGATTCGACCACGGCACCAACGGATACATGGCGAGTCGATTGGGATCACCCTCTCCCGCACCACCGGGACGCATCAACGCCACAGGCCCTTCCGGCGTCAGGGCATCGAAGCGCACCACGCTGGCGCCGATATCGGGCGCCACCACCACACGTAGCCGGCCATTATCGAGGGTCAGCGTCTCATACATTCACCCACACGCCCCCTGACACGGAAGACTCCAGCGCACGCGTAATGAACCTCAGGCCATCGACGCCATCCATCACACCCGGAGTGCTCACGCTAAGTGCATGGGCCTTACGCCCTGCCTGGAGGGCGCGTATCTGCTCGGCGTAGTCCGCGTAGAGCTGGGCAAAGGCCTCGAGATAGCCTTCGGGATGCCCCGGAGGAATGCGCGATGCAGCCAGGGCCGCTTCCCCAAGGCCAGGACCGTTGCGCGTCAGAATGCGCGACGGTTCGCCCAGCGGCGAATGCAACAGCCGATTGGGCTCTTCCTGACTCCACTCAAGGCCGCCACGGCTACCGTAGACCCGCAGCCGCAGGCCGTTCTCGTTGCCCGGCGACACCTGGCTCGACCATAGCATGCCCCGCGCCCCGCCCTTGAAGCGCAGCATCATGTGCACGTTGTCGTCGAGGGCACGACCCTCGACGAAGGTGTGCAGATCCGCCGCCAGCGACTCCAGCTCGAGCCCGGTGACAAAGCGTGCCAGGTGATAGGCATGGGTGCCGATGTCGCCCAGACAGCCGGCCGGCCCGCTGCGCTGCGGATCGGTGCGCCATTCCGCCTGCTTTACGCCGCTCTCCTCCAGGCGGGTGGAGAGCCAATCCTGAGGATATTCGACCTGCACCACCCTGAGCTCGCCCAGCTCGCCGGCGGCGACCATGTCGCGGGCCTGGCGCACCAGGGGATAGCCGGAGTAGTTGTGGGTCAGGCCGAAAAACAGCCTGCTGTGCTCGACCAGTTCAGCCAGTGCCTGGGCATCCGCCAGGTTGGTGGTCATCGGCTTGTCGCAGATCACATGGATGCCAGCCTCGAGAAAAGTGCGCGCCACGTCGAAGTGCAGGTGGTTGGGGGTGACGATAGCGACCACGTCGATACCGTCCTGACGCAGGCGCTCGGCCTCGGCCATGGTGCGGTAGTCGGGATACGCACGTTCTTCGGCCACATGCAGTTCGGCGGCAGCCGCGCGACTACGCTCGGGGTCGGAGGCGAAAGCGCCGGCAACCAGCTCATAGTGGTCGTCGAGCCTGGCGGCAATACGGTGCACGCCGCCGATGAAGGCCCCCTGGCCGCCGCCGACCATGCCCAGGCGCAGCCGGCGAGGAGTGTCGTGATGTTGGCTCATGTCGTTCTCCCTCAGTCGAGACCCAGCAGGCGACGGTTGGCCGCCTCGTCGGCACCGCCATCGGCGAAGTCGTCGAAGGCCCGCTCGGTGACTTCGATGATATGGTCGCGAATGAAGGCCGCGCCCTCCCGCGCGCCAGCTTCGGGATGCTTGAGGCAGCACTCCCACTCGAGCACCGCCCAGCCGTGATAGTCGTTGGCCGCCATCCACGAGAAGATGTGCTTGAAGTCCACCTGGCCGTCGCCCAACGAACGAAAGCGGCCGGCGCGCCCGACCCAGCCCTGGTAGCCGGAGTAGACGCCCTGCCTGGGGCTGGGAGTGAATTCGGCGTCTTTCACATGGAACATCTGGATGTGCTCGCGGTAGACGTCCAGGAACCCGCGATAGTCGAGCTGCTGCAGTACGAAGTGGCTGGGATCATAGAGAATGTGACAGCGCGGATGATGGCCCACCCGCTCCAGGAACATCTCGAAGGTGATACCGTCATGCAGATCCTCGCCGGGATGGATCTCGTAACAGAGATTGACCCCGACTTCGTCGAACGCATCGAGAATGGGCCGCCAGCGCCTGGCCAACTCGTCGAAGGCGGTATCGATCAGGCCAGCTGGACGCTGTGGCCACGGGTAGACATAGGGCCAGGCCAAGGCGCCGGAAAAGGTGCCGTGGTCGGTCAGCCCCAGATTGCGTGAGGCGCGTGCGGCAAAATGCAATTGCTCCACCGCCCAGGCCTGGCGCGCCCGAGGATTGCCCCTCACTTCAGGCGCGGCAAAACCATCGAACATCTCGTCATAGGCCGGATGCACGGCAACCAGTTGGCCCTGCAGGTGGGTGGAGAGTTCGGTCAGTGCCAAACCATGCTCGGCCAGGGTGCCCTTGATCTCGTCGCAATAGGTCTGGCTCTCGGCGGCACGTTTCAGATCGATCAGACGCGCGTCCCAGCTGGGAAGCTGAACTCCCTTGTAGCCCAGGTTCGCCGCCCAGGCGGCGATGCTGTCCAGGCTATTGAAGGGGGCATCGTCTCCGGCGAACTGAGCAAGGAAGATCGCCGGCCCTTTGATTGTTTTCATAATGGCTCTCCGATGATGATCGACAGGTGAACCGAGCGGGCGTCGAGCGCCCGCCCGGATCGATCAGAACGGTGAATCGGGGAAGTAATACTGCTCGGCGTTCTCCTGAGTAATCAGCGGTGAGCCGAGAATGTACTGGCCGACCACTGGGCCATTGGAGACGAAATTCTGCACCGTGAGGTCCATGGCGGTAGCGATCATTGCCGGTGGATACAGCACGTCGACCGGCACGAGCCGATCGCCCTCCATGACTCGCCTGATAATGTCCTTCATGCCGGCGCCACCGACGATGAAGAGTTCGTCCTCGCGCCCGGCCTGACGCACCGCTTCGATCACCCCGATGGCGATATCGTCGTCCTGAGCCCACACCGCATCGATGCGATCGAAGCGTGCCAGGAAATCCTGCATCACTTCGAAGCCGTCGTCACGGTTCCAGTTGGCGTGCTGCATGTCGAGGATATTGATGTCGGAGCCCTCGATGGCTTCCTGGAAGCCCTGCACGCGCTCGTCGTCAATCACAGTGGGAATCCCACGCAGCACCACGATATCGCCCTGCCCATCGAGCTGGTCGCGAATGTACTCACCGGAGACACGCCCCAGCTCGTGGTTGTTGCCAGCCACATAGAGATCCTCGATACCCTCCTGCTCGAGGCCGCGGTCGACCACGGTGACGAACACACCGGCATCCTTGACCCGCCGCACCGGGTCGGTCAGCGGGCCGGACTCGAAGGGCAGCACCACCAGCGCATCGATGTTGCGCTGCGAGACCAGATCTTCGAGATCGTTGGCCTGTCCGCCCGGATCGCTCGCCGTGGTGATGGTGATGGAAATCTCGGGATAGAGCGACTCGAGGCGCTCCTTGGCTTGCTGGGCATGGAAGTTGACCCCGCCGGTCCAGCCATGGGTGGCGGCAGGAATGGAGACGCCGATCGTATACTCCTGAGCGGCGGCGAAAGTGGGCAGTCCCAACGCTGCAGCGGCAACGAAGGCTGCTAGGGTCCTCTTGGTTGGCATGCTGATGCTCCTTAGCTGTTTGTGCTTGTTATCGTGCTGCTACAAGAGCGCCTCATGGCGCCGACTTCCTCCACGATGCGCGCTGCAGGTACACCGCGACGATGATGATGATTCCCTGCACCGTACCGTTGAGATAGTTGGAGATGGCATCGGTAAGATTGAGAATGTTGCCGATCATGGTCAGCATGATCGCTCCCACTACCGTGCCCCAGATGCGGCCGTGCCCACCCTTGAGCACGGTGCCGCCGATGATCACCGCGGCGATCGCCTCGAGTTCCCACAGCACCCCGGTGGCCCCCGAGGCAGAGCCCAGCCGCGGCACGTAGATGATGGTCGCCAGCGCCACGCATAAGCCCTGCAGCATGTAGGTCATGGTCTTGATGCGATCGACATGGATGGCGCTATATTCGGCCACCTTCTCGTTGGAACCGATGGCAAAGCAGTAGCGACCGAAGCGGGTATGGTTGAGCAGGATGTAGCCGACCACCGCCACCAGCAGGAACACCAGCACCGGAATCGGGATACCCATCAGATGGCCGTAGTAGACCGGCCGGTAGATGTCACGCACCCCCCAGTCCAGCGACAGGGTCCCGCCATCGGCGAGATAGGTCACCAGCGAGCGGTAGATGCCCATGGTGCCGAGGGTGACGATGAAGGCCTCGATCTTGCCCTTGGTAGTCACCATGCCGTTGATGAAACCGGCACACAGACCCAGCAGCAACGAGGCGCCAATGCCCAGCAATATGGTGGTGAGACCCGGGCCGAACTGCTCGACCAGACTGTTCATGAGGATGATCATCACCCCGGCGATGAAGGCCGCCATCGAGCCCACCGAGAGGTCCAGCCCGCCGGCAGTGATCACGAAGGTGGCGCCGATGGCGATGATGCCGATGAAGGCGCTGCGGGTAAGCATGTTGGAGAGGTTGTCCAGCCCCAGGAAGGCGGGGTTGATCAACACGCCCAGCAACGCCAGGGCCAGCAAGGCGATGAAAGGCCCCCATGTCTTGAGGTCGACGGAGACCCTACTCTGCGTGAGCGATTTGTTGTCAGGCACGGCGTTGTTCATCGACTTCCACCCCCTTGATACCGGATGCGTACTGCATGATTTCTTGTTCGTTGATCTGCTCGCCCTCGAGCACGCCTGTCAGTACCCCGGCACACATCACCGCCACCCGGTGCGAGAGGCCGATCAGCTCGGCCATCTCCGACGAGACCAGAATCACCGAGCGCCCGGCCTCGGTGAGCTCTCGCACGAAGTGATAGATCTGGTGCTTGGTGCCAACGTCGATGCCGCGGGTCGGCTCGTTGATGACGACGATCTCGGGATCGATGGACATGACCTTGGCCAGCAGTAGTTTCTGCTGATTGCCACCGGAGAGTTCGGCGGCAGTCGCCGCCTGGGTGCGCAAGCGAATGTCGAAGCGCTCTATGGCCTCCTGGAAGGCCATCTCCTCGCGGCGACGGTCGATCAACGGGCGGCAGTAGGCGCGCAGGTTGAGTAGGGTGAGATTGGGTCGCAGCCCCATGTTGAGCACCAGGCCCTTGCCCTTGCGGTCTTCGGTGAGGTAGGCGATACGTTGGCGCACCGCATCGCGCAGGTGGCGGAGTGCAACCGGTTGCCCGTTGCGCAGCACCTCTCCGCTACTGCGAGCGCGCAGCCCCAACACCGCTTCGATCAGTGCCGTGCGCCCGGCACCCACCACCCCGCCGAAACCCAGCACCTCACCGCGACGCAGAGTGAAGCTCGCCTGCTTCACGGCACCGGGAACGACGATATCGCGCGCCTCAAGCACTACCACCGCGTCGCTCGCCAGCTTGGTGCGCTCGGGGTACATGTCGCTGATCTCGCGCCCCACCATCAGTCGCGCCAGCTCCTCCTTGCTACGCCCGGCCATCGGCCCACTGTCGATCAGCCGGCCATCGCGCAGCACCGTGACCCTGTCAGCGATCCGCTCGATCTCGCGAAGCTTGTGGGAGATGTAGAGGATCGCCACACCGCGCTCACGCAGCCGTGCAATAAGCGCAAACAGCACCTCGACTTCATGCTCGGTGAGAGTTGCCGTGGGTTCGTCCATGATCAGCACGCGCACGTCGCGCGTGATCGCCTTGGCGATTTCCACCATCTGCTGATCGGACGTACTGAGATCCTTGACCCTTGCCCGCGGGTCAACACGGGTTTCGAGTTCGGCCAGCGCTGCACGACAACGCTCGCGCATGGCCCGATGGTCGAGGAAGGGGCCGCGTCGAATCTCGCGACCCAAAAAGACGTTCTCCTCCACAGTCAGTTGCTCAGCCAAGGCCAGCTCCTGATGAATCATCACCACGCCGTCGGCTTCGGCATCACCGCTGCTGCGGTAGCGGCGTAGTTCGCCCTCAAGGCGGATCTCACCTGCGCTGGGACTCAGATAGCCGGCAAGAATGCGCACCAGCGTCGACTTGCCTGCGCCGTTCTCACCCAGCAGCGCATGGACCTCGCCTGGCACCAGCTCGAGGTCGATATCGAACAGCACCTGATTCTGGCCAAATGAGCGGCAGATCCGGCGGGCCGACAGCAGCGACTGATTCTGTGTGTGCATCAGCCCCACCCCGCATCGACGGTGAATTCATGGCCAGTCAGCTGGGCGCTGTCGTCCGCCGCCAGGAAAAGGACCATCGGGGCCACATGATCAGGCGACAGGCGAACCTTGAGGCACTGGTGTTCGCGGATACGCGCCTCGTCGTCGGGCCCGATCCACTTGTCGAGTTGACGCTGGGTCATGATGCAGCCCGGGACTACGGTATTGACACGGATATTGCGCTCTCCCAGATCCCGCGCCAGGCTGCGCGTCAGCCCATGCACCGCCGCCTTGGCCGTGACGTAGGCCGACAGCCGGGGAATGGCTGTCGTGACGCTGATGGAGCCGAAGTTGATGATCGCGCCGCCGCCGGCTTCGATCATCTGGTGTGCCGCCGCCTGGGCGGCAAAAAACATAGGGCGCAGATTGAGCGCCATGCGCTCGTCCCAATAGGCCACGTCGACATCCTGCCAGTCATGGCGATCGTCATTGGCGGCGTTGTTGACCAAGGTATGGATGGATCCCAATTCGCGGCCTACGGCGGCAATCGTTGCCTGCAGTGCTGCCACGTCACGGATATCGCAGCGATGGTAGTGAGGAGCCCGGCCAGTCGTAGCCTGGAGCTCCTCAACCAGTGCATGGCTGGCTGCATCATCGATGTCGACGAAGGCAACTCTTGCACCCTGGCGGTGGAAGGCCCGGGTCATCGCAGCGCCGATGCCGCTGCCGCCGCCAGTAATGAAGACTACCCGCTGCTCAAGACTAGGGTATCGTGCCGCGCTGTTGCTCATGCTCGCCCCACTTAGTATTTTGTTTTTACTAACTGGAGAATGGTCACCGGTTGAAAGCGCAGCAATACCACCTTGGTCTAATTGTTGAATTAGAATATAAAAATCAAATATTTAACCACTATTATGAAAGAAAATAGCGCTTCACCGTAATGGATGGCGTAAAATCATTAGTTTATTATCAATACTAATTCATGGCATTCGTGCCGCGCTTCCTTGGCGAGGCCTCGCGCGCCTCACCATCGAATGGCATCATCGATGCGCGCAGCGTCACGCTCGGCTTTCATTCTCTGCGGCGCTCGAAACGCGCCGACTGCAGGACCCAACTCCATGCCAACCAGCAACCAACACAAGGCAGGCGACCTCCACTTTCTCAAGCGGCTCAATCGCAGCGCCATCCTCGAGCTGGTACGCCGAAGCCCCGGCCTTACCCGTGCCGACATCGCTACCGAAGCGCAGTTGACCAAGGCCACCGTGGGCGCCTGCATTCAATCGCTATTGGAGTACGGCTGGCTTCGCGAAGGGGAGCTGCAAAAAAGCAGCGGCGGTCGCCCAGGCCGCGCCCTGCATCTCAACGAAGATCGTCATGTGCTGTTCGGCGCCGAGGTAGGTGTACATGGCCTGCGCCTGGTGGCCTGCACGTTGGCAGGCCAGGTACTTGCCTCGCACCATGAGCACCTTGTCCCTACCACCCCCGAGGTCACTGCCGAACTGCTTGGAGAGCTGCTACGTCGACTGATGAGCAAAGTCGCGGTCAAGGGCCGTCTTTGCCTGGGTCTCGGCGTCGCGCTACCCGGCCCCATCGCCCCCGACAAGCCCGTGCTGCGCCTGGCACCCAACCTGGGTTGGCGGGACATACGCTTCCTCGAACTGCTGCGCCCCCATCTCCCGAAGCTCGAGGGTGTCTGGCTGATGGACAACGAGGCCAAGGCGGCGGCCTTCGGTGAGCACTACTTCCGAACCGGCCACGTTCCCGAGTCGCTGATATACGTCAGCGCCGGCACGGGGATCGGCAGCGGCATGGTCGTAGGCAGCCATCCCCCCCTGCTAACCCGCGGCGTGCAAGGGCTGGCTGGAGAGATCGGGCACACTATCCTGCAACCCGGTGGGCTCTACTGCCATTGCGGCAACCGTGGCTGCGCCGAAACCCTGGTCAGCGGCTGGTCGATCCGCGCTGCGCTGGGGATTGCCGAAGAAGAGGATCTCATCGCCGCCCTGCTGCCTCGCCTGGAAGAAGCCGAGGTCCAGGTCGCCCTGCGCCGCGCCGGCGAGGCACTGGGGGTCCTGCTGCTCAATCTTCACCATACTCAGAACCCTTCCGAGATCGTACTCGGCGGCTCTCTCACCCAGTTGGGCGACTCTCTACTCGCTCCCGCCCTCGACTTCTTCAAGGCCAATCAGAACCGTTTGCTCGGCACCACCCAACAGGTGCCTCTGCGGGTCATCCAGGACTCCACCTTCATCGCTGCTCGTGGCGCTGCCGCCCAGGTGCTTGCCAGCCTCGTACACGGCTCCAGCGACCTGATCTGAGGCCGCCTGCGTCGATTGGCCAGCCCTGCAAATCCACTGGGTTTTGCCTCGATCAGGGCAGATCCACACAGCGACCCAGGGAGCTGGCGCCAGGCTCCAGGCCCAGCGCATCGGCGGTGCCGGCGAGCACCGCCTGGGCAGCCAGAAACGCCTCGCGCGGGCGCCGCATGCGGATGCTCTCCATCAGTTGACGGTGACGTTCGAGGCTCTCTTCCGGGTCGCTGGCGCTCTCGTTGGACATCGACACCAGCATGTGAATCGAGGGTCGCAGGATATGCGACAGCTGGGCCCAGACGATGTTATGGGTGGCCTTGAAGATCGCCACGTGAAAGGCCACATCGCACTCGCTGTGCAGGCGTCGCTCCTCGGCACAGCTGGCGTTGCGCAGGTTCTGGCCCAGCCCTTCGAAAGCCTCTTCGATGGCGACCAGGTCGCGGGCCTTGGCGCGTCGGGCGGCGGTCATCGCCACATAGGGTTCGACATCCAGCCGAAAGGCCAGGATTTCACGTTGAATCTGTGGGTTAGGCGCTGCGTAACGAGTCATCCAGTCGGTGACCTGGGGGTCGAGGATGTGCCACTCGCTGTACTCACGCACCTTGGAGCCGTGGCCGGAGATACGCTCGATGATGCCGACATCGACAAGTTGGCGCAGGTCACTGCGCACCGCCGAGCGGTTGATGGCAAAGCGCTCGCAGAGATCCAGTTCGCGAGGCACGAACTCGCCGGGCTGATAGCGCCCGGAAAAGATCGCCTCGGCGAGGTACTCGGCAATGCTGGGTCGTGTCGCCGGCTTGGGTAGTGGTGACGTCAAGGCTGAGAGATCCTGTAGTGATACCCGATCATCATAACGTATTCGCACGTTCGGCTGGGGGCTGTAGCGCCGCCCCGCCACCGCCGCGCAGGCGCAGCTCCAGGTGCCGTTCATAGAGCCCCTTGACAGTGAGCGTGCCGAGCACCATGACTCCACCCACCAGCGCCATGGGAGCCGGCTGCTCAGCTATGATCCACCACGCCAGCAGAGTCCCGACTACCACTTCCAGCAGCAGCAGCAATCCTACCTCGGCCGCGGGTAGATAGAGCGGGCCGCGCTGCAGCAGGGTCACCCCACAAGGCACGATGAGCAGACACAGCAGGACTACCACCGCGAGTTGGTCGGTCGGCGGCAACGCCGGCTCGCCACCGGCCAACCAGAACAGCCCAGCCACACTGCCGACGATGAGACCGTTGAAGACCAGCATTGGACTCATGTCCACGCCCGGCCGCGTGCGGCACAGCGTGAAGTTGATCGCCAGAGTCGTGGCTGCCATCAGCGCAAAGGCGTTGCCTACCCAACTGCCGGTCCCGGCGTCATCCAGGGCGATCATAGCGATCCCCGCCAGGCACAGCCAGATCGCTACCCAGGTGCGACGCGGCAGTCGCTCCTTGAGTATCACCCACGAAAGCGCTGCGGCGATCAACGGCGCGCCGGCAAGAATCATCAGCACATTGCCAGCCTTGGTGTACTGATTGCCGAGCACGAAACCGCAGGTGGTGAGACTGAACAGCAGCGCCACGGCGATGCCGGTCCAGCCACAGCGGCGGTATACACCCCAGATGCTGCAGCCATGGCGCATCAGGGCAATCAGAAAGAAACCCAGCGCCGAGAGAAAACCCCGCCACATCAGGATCTCGGCGTCGGGCAGGTTAGCCACCTTGATCAGCAGCGCGTCCGGGGCCATGATCAGCGCCCCACCGGCGGTCAGTAGCAGTCCTCGCTGACGATGGGAAAGTGTCGTGCCCCCCATCATGTCAGTGATTGTCCCGCGGTGGGCTGCGACGTGCCACGTCACGGTACTTGGTGGCCCCCTCCAGCGTCATGCCGCGATCGAGCGGCTCGACCAAGGTGCGCTGGATCTCCTGCCACGGCGTCTGGTGGCCGGGGTAGCGGTAACCGCCCTGCTGCGCCAGTCGCTCGCGGCGCGCCTCGATCACGGCGTCCTCGACCAGCAGGCGAACTTCGCCGCGGTTGAGGTCGACGCGCAGACGGTCGCCGTCCTCGAGTAGTGCCAGGCCGCCGCCGGTGGCAGCTTCGGGGGCGGCGTTGAGGATCGACGGCGAGCCGGAGGTGCCCGACTGGCGCCCGTCGCCCAGGCACGGCAGCGATTCGATGCCGCGCTTGATCAGCGCCTCGGGGGGCTGCATGTTGACCACCTCGGCGCCGCCGGGGTGGCCCACCGGGCCGGCCCCGCGCATCACCAGGATGGTGCGCTCGTCGATGTCGAGGGCCGGGTCGTCGATGCGCGCGTGGTAGTCCTCCGAGCCGTCGAACACCACCACCTTGCCCTCGAAGGCGTTGGGGTCATCGGGATTGGAGAGGAAGCGCGCGCGGAAGTCGGCGGAGATCACGCTGGTCTTCATCAGCGCCGAATCGAACAGGTTGCCCTTGAGGTTGAGGAAGCCGGCCTGCTCGACCAGCGGGTTGGCGTAACGGCGGATCACCTCGGGATCCTGCGTCTCGCGCCCGGCGCAGTTGTCGGCCAGCGTGCGGCCGTTCACGGTGAGCACCTCACCATGCAGCTTGCCGGCACCGAGCAACTCGTTGACCACCGCCGGCACGCCACCGGCGCGATAGAACTCCTCGGAGAGGTAGGCCCCGGCGGGCATTACGTTGGCCAGCAGCGGGATGGCATGGCCCAGTGCCTGCCAGTCGTCGTTGGTCAGCTCGATGCCCGAGTGACGGGCGATGGCGTTGATATGGATCGGCGCGTTGGAGGAGCCGCCCAGCGCCGAGCACACAACGATGGCATTCTCGAACGCCTGGCGGGTGAGAATGTCGCTGGGGCGTAGGTCCTGCCACACCATGTCGACGATGCGCGCGCCGGTGTCGTAGGCCACCATGGCGCGCTCCTTGTAGGGCGCCGGGATCATTGCCGAGCCGGGCAGGCTCATGCCCAGCGCCTCGGCCATGGAATTCATGGTCGAGGCAGTACCCATGGTGTTGCAGTGCCCCACCGAGGGCGCCGAGTCGGTGGCCCGGGCAAGGAATTCGGCGTAGTCGATGTCGCCAGCCGCGAGCCGCTTGCGCAGCTCCCAGATGATGGTGCCAGAGCCGACCCGATCGGGACCGCGCCAGCCGTTGAGCATCGGCCCGCCGGAGAGCACGATGGCGGGAATGTTGACCGTGGCCGCCGCCATCAGGCTCGCCGGGGTGGTCTTGTCGCAGCCAGTGGTGAGCACCACACCGTCAAGCGGGTAGCCGTGCAGCACCTCGACCAGGCCCAGGTAGGCCAGGTTGCGGTCCAGCGCGGCGGTGGGCCGCCGCGCATTCTCGTGGATCGGGTGCAGCGGGAACTCGAACGGTACCCCACCGGCGGCGCGAATGCCCTCCTTGACCCGCTTGACCAGCTCGATGTGGTGGCGGTTGCACGGCGTCAGGTCGGAGCCCGACTGGCAGATACCGATGATCGGCTTGCCGCCGGCGAGCTCCTCCAGCGTAATGCCGTAGTTCATGTAGCGCTCGATACACAGCGCCGTGGTACCGGGCGATTCGGGGTTGTCGAACCACCAGCGCGAGCGCAGCTGGTCGGGCGTGATGTTGTTATTCGTTGCCATCTTTTTCTGCTCCATTCGCCAGGTTGACGCTGATAATCACCATGACCAGCGTACAAGTGATCAATGCTTAATGAGAATGACGCGGCACGTCGGCGCCGCGACAGCCGAGCAGGAAGTCGAAGTCGCAGCCTTCATCGGCCTGCAGCACCCGCTCAATGTAGAGCTGGCGATAGCCGCCGTCGCTGGCGATCCGGCGCGACTCGGCGGTGGGATCGCGCTCGGCCAGCCGCGCCTGCAGCTCGGCATCGTCGACCTCCAGGTGCAGGATGCCGGCGTTGCAGTCGAGCTCGATCCAGTCGCCGTCGCGCACCGCCGCGAGCGGCCCGCCGGCGGCAGACTCGGGCGCCACGTGCAGCACCACGGTACCGTAGGCGGTGCCGCTCATGCGCGCATCGGAGATACGCACCATGTCGGTCACGCCCTGCTCGAGCAGCTTCGCCGGCAGCCCCATGTTGCCGACCTCGGCCATGCCGTGATAGCCGCGCGGCCCGCAGTTCTTCATCACCAGCACGCTGTCGGCATCGACCTCGAGGCTAGGATCGTTGATGCGCGTCTTATAGTCGTCGAAGTCCTCGAACACCACCGCCCGACCGCGGTGGGTCATCAGCTCAGGGCTCGCCGCCGAGGGCTTTAGCACCGCCCCGCGCGGCGCCAAGTTGCCGCGCAGCACGCACATGCCGCCATCCTCGCGCAGTGGCCGCTCCAACGGGCGAATCACTTCGTCGTTGTAGAGCGGAGCCTCCTTGACGTTCTCCCACAGCGTCCTGCCGTTGACCGTCAGCGCCTCCTTGTGCGGCAGACGGTCGGCCTCGCCCAGCCGGCGCAGCACCGCGGGCAGTCCGCCGGCATAGTAGAACTCCTCCATCAAGTAACGCCCCGAGGGCTGCAGGTCGACGATGGTCGGCGTGCCGCGGCCGATGCGACTCCAGTCGTCGAGGTCGAGCTCGACGCCGATGCGCCCGGCGATTGCCTTGAGGTGAATCACCGCGTTGGTCGAGCCCCCGATGGCGGCGTTGGTACGAATGGCATTCTCTAAGGCCTGCCGGGTGAGCACCCGGGAAAGCCGCAGGTCCTCCTCGACCATCTCGACGATGCGGTTGCCGGAGAGGTGCGCCAGCACATAACGTCTTGCATCCACCGCGGGGATCGCCGCGTTGTGCGGTAGAGAGGTGCCCAGCGCCTCGGCCATGCAGGCCATGGTCGAGGCCGTGCCCATGGTGTTGCAGGTACCCGCCGAGCGCGACATGCCGGCCTCGGCGGCCATGAACTCGTGAATCGAGATCTTGCCCGCCTTGACCTGTTCGGAGAGCTGCCACACCACGGTGCCCGAGCCGATGTCCCGCCCCTCGTGCTTGCCGTTGAGCATCGGCCCGCCGCTGACCACGATGGTCGGAATGTCACAGCTCGCCGCCCCCATCAGCAGCGCGGGCGTGGTCTTGTCACAGCCCACCAGCAGCACCACGGCGTCGAGCGGGTTGCCGCGGATCGACTCCTCCACGTCCATACTGGCCAAGTTGCGAGTGAACATGGCTGTGGGCCGTAGCAGCGACTCGCCGTTGGAGAACACCGGGAACTCCACCGGAAAGCCGCCCGCCTCCAGCACCCCCTTCTTGACGTGCTCGGCCAGCTTGCGAAAGTGCGCGTTGCAGGGCGTAAGCTCCGACCAGGTGTTGCAAATGCCGATGATCGGCTTGCCCTCGAACTCATGGTCCGGGATGCCCTGGTTCTTCATCCAGCTGCGGTACATGAAACCGTTTTTGTCGGCACTGCCGAACCACGCGGCGGAGCGAAGGGGGCGTGTGGGCTGATTACTCATGGGCGCCTCGGTTGGTAGCAGCAGGTTGTCGTGGATTGACGTTAGTCGTCTTCCCACTCACAGTCGACACATACAAAAGTATATGTTGAACAAATAGAGCATAGGTTCGACATTGAACTGGCGAGCGCCGATTCCTTGGCTCCTCGCCGCGGCGTTATGACTACAACAACCACATGACGACACAATGGAGATCCTCGCCATGCATGCAAATTGGCGCAGCAGCCTCACGCTGGCAGGCACCGTCACGCTCTCGCTAAGCCTTGCCCACGCCAACACCCCCGATCTTTCCGACCCACCACCCATTGAGGGCGAGGTGATTACCGAGGACCTGGGCTCCCACACCATCCGCGTCGGATTGGGTCTGGCCGAAACCTCGCCGCTCTATATTTCCACCCGATACTTCGGCGACATTCTGTCCGAGCGCACCGAGGGGCGCTTGACCGTCAACGTCTTCCCCAGCAGTCAGTTGGGTGACGATGCGCAAATGATGGAAATGCTGCAGACCGGATCGCTGGACATGACCATCCCTTCGACCTCGCCGGCCACCACCTATGTCGAAGAGCTGGCAGTTTTCGACCTGCCGTTCCTGCTGCCAACCCGCGAGGCAGCCATCGCAGTGCTCGAAAGCGATATTGCTCTAGGTCTGCTCGACAAGTTCGAGGGCACCGGCATCAAAGCCTTCGCCTATCACGAGAACGGTTATCGCCAGTTGACCAATAGCGTGCGGCCTGTCGAATCCCCCGAGGATGTCGCCGGGCTCGACGTCAGAGGCCTGACTATCCGCACCATGGAAAATCCAGTACAGCTGAGCATCTGGGAAGCACTAGGGGCCAACCCCACGGCGATGGCCTTCGGCGAGGTGTTCTCGGCCATGGAGCAAGGCGTGATCGACGGTCAGGAAAATCCCTGGAGCACTATTCTCACCTCGAATTTTCATGAGGTGCAGGACTACGGCTCCGAGACTCGCCACGTCTACACGCCCTTCATCATCATGATGTCCGAGCGCACCTGGGATCGGCTCGACCCGGCCTACCAGGAGCTGGTCGAGGAAGCAGCCCACGCTGCGGCAGCCTACGAAATTCAGCTGGCTACCGAGTACGACGACTGGGCTCGCGATCAGCTAGAAGAACGCGGCATGCAGATCACCCGCCTCGACGATGACCAGCTCGCCGCCTTCCAAGAAGCGGTTCAGCCAGTTTACGACCAGTGGGCACCACGCATCGGAGAGGACCTTATCGCCGAGATCCAGCAGATCGTCGACGAGACCATGAACCATTGAGGAATCACCTAGCCGACACGGGGCATGGGGCCCCGTGTCACGTTGATCCGTCTCTGGAGCGTCTATGGATACCCCGCACCGCCCGCCCCCGGACCCATCAGAATTTCTCGACGAACCGCGCCGCCTACCATTGGAGATCGATACCGAGCAGCGTCGCGGTCCCGCCGTGTTTCGCTGGCTGACCGTTGCCATGGAACACCTGATCGCCACGATCCTGGTGGCACTGATTCTCTCGGTCTCGGCCAACGTTATCGGCCGCTCGTTGCTCAACCGCTCGCTGCCGTGGGCCGACGAGCTGGCACGCATGCTGTTCATCTGGCTGATCTTCGTCGGTGCCGCGGCAGCCTTCGCGCGCTACGAGCACATCGCAGTCGATCTGCTGCTACGCAAGCTCCCTCAGCGCGCCGCCTACGGGCTCTATCTGCTCCAGCACCTGCTGATTACCGGCCTGATGGTTGTGATCATGACCGGTGGCTACTTCGTACTGGCTCGTTCCACCGGGCGTACCGCCATCCTCGGCGTGCCCTGGAACCTGATCAACGTCTCGCTGGTGCTGTGCGCCGCCTTCATAGCAGCAGTTGCCATCTGGCGTGCCTGGCGCGCCGGCCAATCGATGCTCGGCTCTCGATAGGAGGCTTCTTCATGCTGTGGATATTTCTCGGCATCCTCTTCAGCTCCCTCGCGCTGGGACTACCGATCGCCTTTGGCCTGGGCATTGCAGCCGTCGTAATGGCGGTAATCTCTGATATCCCCCTGTCGATCCTCATCGAGCAGTCGATCCGCGGGGTCAACAATTTCCCGCTGCTGGCGATTCCGTTTTTCATTCTGGTGGGTGAAGTAATGAGCGCCGGTGGTATCGCCCGGCGGCTGATGGAGTTGGCCGGCGCCCTGGTCGGTTTCGTCCGTGGCGGGTTAGGGCAGGTAGCGATCACCGGCTCGATGTTCTTCGGTGGCATCAGCGGCTCGGCGGTGGCCGACACCGCCGCCACCGGCTCGATGATGATCCCGTCGATGAAGCAGCAGGGCTATTCGGCACCTCAGGCCACGGCGATCAATACCGTCTCCTCGGTGATCGGCATCATCATCCCACCGTCAATCCCGCTGATCCTGTTTGGTATCGTCACCGAGACCTCGATCAGCCGGCTCTTCATTGCCGGCATCGTACCTGGGCTGATGATCGGCTTCGGGCTGATGGTCACGACTTTCATCATGGCCAGCTTCGGCGGTGCCGGACAGACCCGCCGCTTCGAACTGGGCCGCCTGTGGCGAGCGTTCAAGGCAGCCTGGCTGGCGCTGGTACTGCCGGTCATCGTGATTGGCGGCATCATCGGCGGCGTCTTTACCGCCACCGAGGCGGCAGTCGTGGCACTGCTCTACTCACTAGCCATCTCGCTGGTTGTCTATCGCGAGTTCCACCCCCGCGAGCTGTGGGGAATGCTGATTCGCACCGCGCGACTGACCGGCATGGTACTGCTGCTGTTGGCCTTCGCCACGGTGATCGCCTGGTTCCTGACCATCAACATGGTGCCGCAAACGTTGGTGATGCAGGTACAGGCGATCACTGAGGATCCGTTCTTACTGCTGCTGATCGTCACCGGCCTGCTGCTGCTGGTGGGTTTCGTCATGGATCTGACCCCGGCCATGGTGATCATGGCGCCAATGCTCACGCCTATCGTCACCTCGGTGGGCATCGATCCCGTCTACTTCGGCGTTCTAATGGCCTTCATTCTCGGTATCGGCCTGCTGACTCCGCCGGTAGGTACCTGCCTGTACGTTGGCTGCGGGGTAGGCAGGGTCACCATGGAGCAATTGGTACGTGCGATGCTGCCCTACTACGCAACGCTGCTGGTGGTAGCGGTAATTTTGATCGCCTTTCCCGGCCTGGTTACCTGGCTTCCCGACCTTACCGCCGTGCGCGGTAACTGACGCAAGCGCCCCTTACAAGGAAAATGACTCATGCGATTGATCCAATATCACGATCAGGGCCAACTGCGTGTGGCCTTGGTAGAAAGCCTCGATACGCTGCGTCCGATTGATATCGAGGGTGGCACTTATGGGCTGGCGCGTATCGCCCTCGACTCGCGCCAACCGATCACCCGGGTGGTCGAGGCACGCCTCGGAGCCTCCCAAGGCGGCTACCAGTCGCTGATCGACGATCGACGCCTGCTGCCGCCACTGACCCATCCCGACCCGGCCCACTGTCTGGTCACCGGCACCGGACTTACCCACTTGGGCAGCGCCGATACCCGCGATGCCATGCATGCCAAGGCGCAGGTCGAGGATGCAGCCCTGACCGACTCGATGCGCATGTTCAAGCTCGGCGTAGAGGGCGGCAAGCCCGCTCCCGGCGAGACCGGCGCCCAGCCGGAGTGGTTCTACAAGGGCGACGGTAGCTGTGTCGTCGCCCCCGAGGCAGCGATTGCCGTGCCACACTTCGCCGAGGATGCTGGCGAGGAACCTGAGCTGGCCGGGCTCTACGTGATCGGCGACGACGGCCAGCCCTGGCGGGTGGGCTACGCCATCGGCAACGAGTTCTCCGATCACATCACCGAGCGCTTCAACTACCTGTGGCTGGCCCACTCCAAGCTGCGCGCCTGCAGCTTCGGCCCCGAGTTGCTGATCGGCGAGCTACCAGCGCACCTGGAAGGCACCAGCCGCATCGTACGCGGCAGCGAGACCGTGTGGCAGAAGCCCTTCCTCACCGGCGAGGCCAATATGGCCCACAGCCTGGCCAACCTGGAGCATCACCACTTCAAGTACCCAAACTTTCGACGCCCCGGCGACGTGCACGTGCACTTCTTCGGCACAGCGACCCTGAGCTTCGCCGATGGCATCCAGACCCAAGACGGCGACCGCTTCGAGATCAGCCTTCCCGAATTTGGCAGGCCACTACGCAATCCTCTGCGCTTCGAGTCAAGCAGCCCCGCCATCGCAGTGAAATCGCTCTGAGAAACCGGCCCAAGCCGCGCGCACCATGGCCATGATCGCTTCCCTTGAGCATAAAAAAACCCAGGCCGGTACCCGGCCTGGGTGTCGTTCGCCTCAGCCACCGTAGCGGCCGAGGGTGCGATCAAGCGCTGGTGCGACGACGCACCGGCGCATCGCCGTCTTCACGGCGGCGGCGCGGGGCACGCTCGGGGGCACCGCTGTCTTCGCTGATCTCCAGCGCACGGCCGGCGACGCGGGCGCGAGCCATCTTGGCCAGGATGCTGGGCGGCAGCGAGCTGGGCAGCTCCACCACCGAGAAGGCGTTACGGATGTCGATACGGCCGATCCGCGAACCTTCGATACCACCCTCGTTGGCCAACGCGCCGACCAGCTGGCCCGGCTTGACGCCATCCTTGTGGCCGACAGCCACACGATAGCGGGTCATGCCTTCGCTCGGAGCACGGTCGCGACGCGGGGCCTTGCCGTCACGCGGGGCACGCTCGCCGCCACGCTCGACACGCTCCTTGCGCGGCGCCTGCAGGCGGCCGATGGGCGCCTCGTCGGCGCGGGCCAGGGCGGCAAAGGCACAGGCCAGCTCGACCGGGTCATGACCTTCCGCCACCAGACGCTCGACCAGCGCACGCTGCTCGTCGGCTCCGGCGGTCAGGGAACCGATGATGCGCTGATGGAACACCTCGTCACGATGGGCGCGAATGGCCGCTTCGTCGGGCAGCGCCATCTCGGTCATGCGCTGGCCGGTAGCCTGCTCGATCCAGCCCACCTTGCGGCCTTCACGGAAGCCCACGAAGGTGATCGAGATGCCGGTACGTCCCGCCCGGCCGGTACGGCCGATACGGTGGGTATAGGCTTCGCTGTCCTGGGGCAGGTCGTAGTTGAAGACGTGGGTGATACGCGGCACATCGAGGCCACGAGCGGCCACGTCGGTGGCGATCAGCACGTCGACCTTGCCGCGCTTGAGGCGCTGGATGGTGCGCTCACGCAGGCTCTGATCGAGGTCGCCGGAGAGGCTGGCCACGTTCACGCCACGGGCGGAGAGCTGCTCCATCAGCGTGGTACAGGCGGCACGGGTGCGTACGAAGACGATGGCGGCATCCACCGGCTCGACCTCGAGGATACGTGCCAGCGCTTCCAGCTTGGCCCCGCCGTCGACCCGCACCAGGCGCTGCTCGATGTTCTCGCCGGTTGTGGTACGCGACTCGATGGCAACCTTGACCGGATCGACTAGGTAGCGATTGACGATGCGCTCGATCTCGGCCGGCAGGGTGGCGGAGAAGAACACGCGCTGAGCGTCCTTGGGGGTATCGGCGACCACGCGCTTGACGTCGTCGATGAAGCCCATGCGCAGCATCTCGTCGGCTTCGTCCAGCACCAGGGCGGAGAGGCCGTCGAGCTTGAGGCTGCCGCGGTCGAGGTGATCGATCACCCGGCCCGGGGTACCCACGACTACCTGGGCGCCGCGCTTCAGCGCACCCAGCTGTTCACGATATTCCTGGCCACCGCACAGGGTGGCCACTTCCAGACCCTGCAGGTTCTGGCCGTACTTGGTGAAGGAGACGGCCACCTGCTGGGCCAGCTCACGGGTCGGTGCCAGCACCAGCACCTGGGGCTCGCGGCGAGTCAGCTCGAGCCGCGACAGCAGGGGCAGCGCGAAGGCAGCGGTCTTGCCGGTGCCGGTCTGCGCCTGGCCCAGCATGTCACGACCTTCCAGCAGCGCAGGAATGGTCTGTGTTTGAATCGGTGAAGGAGTTTCGTAACCCAGTGTTTCGACAGCGGCGAGAACGGCAGGCAGCAGAGCAAGATCGCCGAAGCTCGGCGAGGCGACAGAAGTCGAGGTCATCAATCACACCTTGGTAGGCCGGCACTCGCCGGCAAATCACATTGAGGCATCCCCGACACCGCTCTTGGCAGGTCGGTGGCTCTGTCTTCACTGGCCGATAGGGCCTGGACAGAGCGGATCACGTTATCGTGGGATGCCGGTCGCACCTGGCATCCGGTTCGCGCCATCGGCGGGAACCGCTGTGGCGACCTTTTTGCGCCGATGTCGCCCGGTTGGCGGCATCCTGTAGCGCTCCATCTTCACATCTCGGACGTTGCAGCGGATCGCTGTCGGTCTCGGTGATTGCCTCTCGAACGCGCGGCGCTCGGAGCGAATCGTCATGATGGCGGGGTCAACACATGCGAGGAGCGCGCATGCTAACATCAAGACTGGTTTCCTGACCAGTACTTTCAACGCTGCGCTCACATAGAACCGTCACTCAACTTCGAGGAGCCCTGCCGAATGCCCACGCTCTGGGTCGATGCCGATGCCTGCCCCAAGGTCGCGCGCGAGATCATCGTTCGTGCCGCCGAGCGCACCACCACGCCCACCTGGTTCGTCGCCAACCACTCGATCCCGCTGCCGCCCTCGAAGTGGGTCAAATCGCTGTCGGTGAGCCATGGCTTCGACGCCGCCGATAACGAGATCGTGGCGCGCCTCGCCGCCGGGGACCTGCTGATCAGCTCCGACCTGCCGCTGGCCATGGAGGCCATCGACAAGGGCGCGGCGGTGATGACCACTCGCGGCGAGATGCTCGATAAAAATAACATTCGCGCCAAGGTACAGCTGCGCGATTTCATGGAGACGATGCGCTCCAGCGGCGAACACACCGGCGGGCCGAAAGGCTATTCGGACACCGACCGGCGCGAGTTCGCCAATGCTCTGGATCGCTGGCTGGCCAAGAACCGTTAACCCTTCTCGCGAATGCCCTGCCCCGGCAACCGCTCCCGATCGTGGGGCCGGTCGAAGTCGAGCAGCGGCCCCTTGGGCACGATGCGGGTCGGATTGATGGTGTCGTGGCTGTAATAGTAGTGGCGCTTGATGTGGTCCAGGCTTACCGTCTCGGCCACGCCCGGCCACTGGTACAGCTCACGCAGGTAGTTCGAGAGGCTGGGGTAGTCCTCGATGCGGCGGAAGTTGCACTTGAAGTGGCCATAGTAAACCGCATCGAAACGCACCAGGGTGGTGAACAGGCGGATGTCGGCCTCGGTGAGCCACTCCCCGGCCAGGTAACGGTGCTCGGTCAGCCGTCTCTCGACCCGATCCAGCGCCTCGAACAGGGCCGTGACGTGCTTCTCGTAGACCGCCTGCTCAGTGGCGAAGCCCGACTTGTAGACCCCGTTGTTGATGTGGTCGTAGACGTCATCGTTGATCGCATCGATGGTCTCGCGCAGGTCGAGGGGGTAGAAGTCGAGACGGTTGCCGGTCAGGTCATCGAAGGCATCGTTGAAGATCCGTACCAGCTCGGCCGACTCGTTGTTGACGATGCGCTTCTCGTGCTTGTCCCACAGCACCGGCACCGTGACCCGGCCGGTGTAGCGAGAGTCGGTCAGCGTGTAGAGTTCGCGGTGGTATTCGACGCCGTTGACCGGATCTCCGCTGGCGCCTTCGTCCTCGTGGTAGGTCCAGCCCTGGTCGAGCATCAGCGGACTGACCCAGGACACTCCGATCAGGTCGTCCAGCCCCTTGAGCTTGCGCATGATCAGGGTGCGATGCGCCCAAGGACAGGCCAGCGAGACATAGAGATGGAAGCGCCCCGCCTCGGCCGGCACGGCGCGATGGCCCTCGGGGCCGGCGCTGCCGTCACGCGTGACCCAGTCGCGCAGCTTGGCGGATTCGCGTACGAACTCGCCGCCGTGCTTCTTGGTGTCGTACCACTGGTCGTGCCACTTTCCGTCGATCAGCAGGCCCATAACGTTCTCCGGCAAACAGAATTTGCTAGTCAGAGTAAACCGTTCGGCCTCTCGCTCAAGCGCAGTTTTTCCGTTTCATGCAATGAAAATTCCGAACGGTCACACTCGACCCGTACATTCACTCGCCACGGCTTCCTTGAGCGCACGCGCCATGGCACGGGTGGCGGGGCCGGCCCGGTCCCGGTCGCGGAAGATCATCTGCATGGGCACCTCGCGGACCCCACCGGCCGCAAGCGGCAGCGGTCGCAGCACGCCGCTCTCCAAGTCAGTGTGGATGCGGGTCTCGGGCAGCCAGGCAAAGCCCAGGCCACGCCGTACCATGTCGATGGAGGTTTCGAGATGGCTAACCGTCCAGCGCTGCTCGGCCTTGAGCCAACCGGCATCCATCGACTGGCGCAGCGCCGAGTCGCGCACCACCAGTTGGCGATGCCGCTGCAGATCGCGCAGATCGAGCTGCCGCTCGAGCCCATGCAGTTCATGCTCGTGATGCGCCACCGCAACGAAACGCACGGTGACCAGCGGCTCGCCAAGAAACCCCTGAGCCGCCAGACCCGATATGGCGATATCGGCGCGGCCGTCGTAGAGCATCTCTATGCCGCCGTTGAGCACCGTTTCGTGGAGCTGCACGCGCACATAGGGGTAAGCGGCGGAAAAGCGACTTAACGCCACCGCCAGCGCGGCGTTGGGAAATATCTGGTCGATTGACAGCACCACTTCCGCCTCGAGGCCTTCGGAGAGCCGGCCGGCTACGTCCTCCAGCGCCTCGGCACTCTCGATCAGTTGACGCGCCCGGCGCAGCAGCAGCTCCCCCGCATCGGTCAGCCGTACCTGCCGCCCAACGGGTTCCAGCACTTTGACGCCAAGCTGCTGCTCCAGCTTGTGTACGGCATGATTGAGCGTGGAGGGACTTTTGTGGACCACCTCGGCGGCGCGAGCGAAGCCGCCGTGATCGACGACTGCCGCAAGCATCTGCCACTGGGCCAGGGTAACGCGAGACATATTCGACTTCCTCGAATGAAAAGTGCGAAACGTTGCGATTAATCTTCGAAAAAAACGGCCTAAAATACCAGTCATATCCATCATTGGAGACTGCAAGTCATGGCCACCAGCCCCAGCATCCGGCGCATCGAGCGCCTGTTTCACAGCCACCCCAGCCAGGATGGCGACGGCGTTCATATCCAGCGTATCCACTGCTTCGACGGCGAGCTCGACCCCTTCCTGATGCTCGACGAGCTCGGCTCCGACCGTCCTGACGACTACATCGGCGGCTTCCCGCCGCATCCGCACCGCGGCATCCAGACGCTGACCTACATTGTGCATGGCGGCATCACCCACGAGGACCACCTGGGGCACAGCAGCGCCATCCAGGCCGGCGACGCCCAGTGGATGCACACCGGGCGCGGCATCGTGCACTCGGAAATGCCGCTCACCGACAGCCAGGGGCTGCATGGCTTCCAGATGTGGTTGAACTTGCCCGCCCGGGAAAAGATGAGTGCGGCGCGCTATCGCGACGTGCGCAGCGACGAGATGCCGCGCCTTAAGAAAGAGAAGGCAGAGCTGATTGCTCTCGGTGGCAATTGGTCGACACAGCAAGGCGAGAGCGTGTCGGGACCTCTGGACGCCCTGGCGGGCAGTGGCGGCGTGGCCCATGCCCGCTTCGAGGCCGATGGGAAGCTCACACTCACGGCGCCGAGCGAGACACTGGCCGTCTACGTCTTCGAAGGCACTCTGCAGATCGAGGGGGAGAATGTGGCCGCCGGTCAGCTGGCCAGGCTAAGCCCCGGCGATTCGGTGGCCCTTTCCAGCCAGCCTGGCGCCCAGTGCCTGCTGCTGGCGGGCACACCTCACCGCGAACCGATCGCTCATTACGGTCCGTTCGTGATGAACAGCATGCACGAGATCGAGCAGGCCCTGCGTGACTACCGCAACGGTACCTTCACTGACTAAACAGGCGGTTCAGTAAAAGTTACCGAAAAGGGGTTGTCTTCCCTCTTTTCTTCACGTTCAATGAACATTGTTGAACAGTGTTCGACAACACTTGACGGCCCGGGGTCTCGACAGTGAGGCGCCGGGGCGCACCTTGCTGTATGCACGTACAGTCTAGGCAGGCCATATATCATGGGTTAAGGTTCCCATGCCTTTTTATATTCTTGTCATCTTTTTTTATGGCCGATACCAATGTTGCGAATCCTTCATTCGCTGCCCCGCACGCATAAGTTGCTGCTGCTACCCGTTGCCACCATGGTGACCGTGCTGGGCGCACAAAAGATCGTTACCGTCGTAGAGAATACCCAGCGTCAGGGTCAGGTTCCCGAAACCGTGCTGTTCCCCCTGTCGCCCGAGGCTCAACCAGGCCTCCCCGCACTCAACAGTGACCGCTATTCCGTCGCCGATGCCATCGAGATCGCCACTCAGGCCATCGATGCCACCCGAGACTACATTCCGCTCTCCCAGCTCAAGCCGACCGAGATCATCGACCTCTCCGGGGTCGCTATGGCTCAGGCAGAACAGGCGACACCGCCCACCCCCGTCAGAGCCGCTGCCGAGCTCGATACCGCCACCATGCCCGATGACGGCGGTATCGAACTGACAACGGAGCTCGACCCCGGGGCGCTGCACATGGCGATGGTGATCGGCACCCTGGCCAACGGCATGCTCGACGACATCCATACCGATGACGAAGCACTGGCCGCGGCGGATGCCACCTCCTTCGACGATGCCACCTCCTACGAAGATTATCCTGACGAAGAGCTGGCGCTGTTCGTGGACGGCCCGATCCTCTTCGATCATGAGGTTGCTGCTGCCGAGCCCTTCGTGCCGGAATGGCGCACCTATACCGTAGAGCAGGGCGATACCTTCGCCGTGCTGGCACAGAATGAACTGGGCATGGGCTACAGCGAGGCCATGCGCCTGCTCGACAGCCTCCCGGACAAGCGCCTGCTGACCCATTGGCGGGTCGGCAACACCTTCGAATATCAGCTCGACGAGCACGACCAACTGCTGGCATTGCGCGTGATGCGCAATGCCCGTGAAGGTTTCCTGCTCGAGCGCGACGAAGACGGTTTCGACGTCGCCACCATCGAACGTGCCGGCGAGGCCACGCAGCGTCTGTTCGCCGGCAGCGTGAGCGGCAGCTTTGCCCGTTCCGCTCAGTCCACCGGTCTCTCCAGTACCGAAGTGGCACAGGTCACACGGCTGCTGGAGAAGAAGCTCGACTTCCGCCGCGACACCCGCCGCGGCGATGAATTCAAGGTGCTGGTCGAATCCGACATCATCGATGGCAGCAGCTTCGACTCCCGCGTACTGGCGATTCAGTACACCGGGGCGCGCATGGACCTGACCCTGGTGCGCAACAGCGACGACAACAACTTCTACACCCCGGATGGCCAGAGCCTTGACCCCGCTTTCGCCCGCTACCCCTTCGAGGGCAGCTATCGCATGAGCTCAGGGTTCAATCCGCGCCGTACCCATCCGGTCACCGGCCGGGTCAGCCCGCACCGCGGCACCGACTGGGCCATGCCCATCGGCACGCCGATCATCGCCCCGGCCGACGGCCGCGTGGAAAAGGTGGGCAACCACCCGGTGGCAGGTCGCTATCTGGTGGTCCGTCACGACAACGGTTACCGCACGCGCTACCTCCACCTTTCTCGCGCCATCGTGAGCCGCGGCGACCGTGTCACCATGGGAGAGCGCATCGCACTGTCGGGTAATACCGGCCGCAGCACTGGCCCGCACCTGCATTATGAGGTGCATGTCAACAACACGGCTGTCGATGCCATGAAGGTCGATCTGCCCGAAAGCAAGAGTCTGGAAGGCCAACGCCTGATGGCCTTCCAGCGCCAGGCCGAGCCGCTGCTCGCCACGCTGCGCTCCGGTCAGACCGGGCCGGCAGTGGCACAGGCCAGCGCCAGCGCAGAGAGCGACGACGATTGATCCGATATCATCGCCGATGCACGTCAAACGACGCCCTGCCCCAGTGCAGGGCGTCGTTTGTTGAGCACCACTCCCTGGTCGTCTCCAGCTAACCCATGCGCCGCGCCATCCCAGCCCCGCCGCCAGCCAGTGGCAATCGCCTGACCGCCTTCTTCGGCGTGTTCCGCTACAGCCGCCGCGCGCTGGCACTGGTATGGCAAACCTCCCGACCCCTCACCCTTGGGCTGGCGGTCTGCACCCTGGTCGCCGGCGTGCTGCCGGCGGTGGCGGCCTGGATCGGCCAACTAATCGTCGATGCCGTGGTCGAGGCCATGGCTTATCATCGCGAGACCGGCGCCTCCCTCACCTTCGAGAGCGCCTGGCCGGTGCTGCGCTACGTGCTGGCGGAAGCCGGAGTCATTGCCGCCATCGCCCTGGCCCAGCGCGGCCTGTCGGCACAGCAGTCGCTGCTGCGGGCGCTGCTGGGTCAGAAGGTCAACGTCATGATCCTGGAGAAGGCGGGCACCCTGTCGCTTGCCCAGTTCGAGGACTCCGAGTTCTACGACAAGCTCACCCGGGCGCGCCGTGAGGCTTCGATCCGTCCGCTGGGGCTGGTCAACAAGACCTTTTCGCTGCTGCAGAATGCCATCTCGCTGGTCAGCTTCGGCGTGCTGCTGGTGCAGTTCTCGCCCTGGGCCATCCTGATCCTGGTGATCGGCGCCCTGCCGGTATTCGTCTCCGAGGCCAAGTTCTCCGGCGACGCCTTCCGTCTATTCCGCTGGCGCTCCCCTCAGACCCGCATGCAGATGTACCTGGAGACCGTGCTGGCCCGGGAGGACAGCATCAAGGAGGTCAAGCTGTTCGGGCTGGAGCCGCTGCTGCTGCAGCGCTATCGCCGGATCTTCGAGACACTCTACGGCGAAGACCGCCGCCTGACCATCCGCCGCGAGAGCTGGGGTTTTCTGCTCGGTCTGCTCGGCACACTGGCTTTCTACGGCGCCTATGCCTGGGTGGTGGCGGAAACGATCTCGGGCGCGCTGACCCTGGGCGAGATGACCATGTACCTGATGGTGTTCAAGCAGGGCCAGGCGGCGCTGTCGGCCAGCCTCACCTCGATCAGCGGCATGTACGAGGACAACCTCTACCTGTCGAATCTCTACGAGTACCTGGAGCAGCCGGTGACCGCCGAGCCCGGCCGCCTCACCCAGGGTGCCCACCCCGGCGACGGCATTCGCTTCGAGCGGGTGGGCTTCACCTACCCTGGCGCCGAGCGGCCGGCGCTGCAGGACATCACGCTGCACCTCGCGCCAGGGCAAAGCCTGGCGCTGGTGGGCGCCAACGGCTCGGGCAAGACCACGCTGATCAAGCTGCTCACACGTCTCTACGAGCCCAGCCAAGGGCGCATACTGCTCGACGGCAGCGAGCTGCACGAATGGGACGTGGCGACCCTGCGCCGGCGCATCGGCGTGATCTTCCAGGACTTCGTGCGTTACCAGCTCAAGGTGGGTGAGAACCTCGGCGCCGGCGACGTCGAGGCGTTCGGCGACGAAGCGCGCTGGCAGGAGGCGGCCGAACGCGGCCTGGCCGACGAGTTCATCCGCAACATGCCCGGCGGTTATCACACCCAGCTCGGCCGCTGGTTCAAAGGGGGCCAGGAGCTCTCCGGTGGCCAGTGGCAGAAGATCGCCCTGGCCCGGGCCTACATGCGGGAAAGCGCCGACATCCTGGTGCTCGACGAACCCACCGCGGCCATGGACGCCGCCGCCGAAGCGGCCGTCTATGCCGACTTCCGCGAGCACCGCCGCGACAAGATGACCATCCTCATCTCGCACCGCTTCTCCACCGTGCGCGCCGCCGATCAGATCCTCGTGATCGACGATGGCAAGGTCATCGAGCGCGGCAACCATGAAAGCCTGATGGGTCAGAACGGCCGCTATGCCAGGCTGTTCCGGCTGCAGGCGGAAGGCTACCGTTAGATCATTCGTTGACGCTTGTTGAGCGATTGGCTATAAGAAAAGAGTCGCATCGACGATGCGGCACAATCCATTGTTCATTACCCATCGAGAAACGTCCCTCATGCGCTGGCTACTTCCAGGCAACAAGGCAAGTCGGCAACATCGCGTATCCATTAACGCGATGCGTACCCGTTTGCTGCTGCCGTGGGCCGGCCGTCGAAACGACGACACCTGAAGGACGCTGGCCGCGGCACTTGTCGCGGCCAAGCCTGGATAGCACTTTTCCCGTCTACCGCGCACAAGTTCCCGGCCTCCACTCAAGGAGACCGAGATCATGGCACTACTTCGCACTACCCGTCGTCTGCTACGCGCCGTGGGCGCCCACTACGCCAATCGCCGCCGCGATGCTTCGCTGCGCGACTGCGATCCCCGCATGCTCAAGGACATCGGCCTGCGCTGGGAACGCGGCAAGCTGGTACCGCTCCACCCGGAGCGTATCGCCACCGGCAAGAGTGAAGTCGTAGCGACTTCCGGCGCTGCCTCCGCTGCAAGCGAAAGCCCCCGCACGGTCTGTCCCCGCTGCGGGGCAAGCCTGGCTTAGCCATGCCCCGGCCACAGGACGTGGCCGGGGCTTTTTTCACGCCCGCTGGCTCACAGCTCCAGCGGGCGATCCAGTTCGCGCAGCAGCTCGTCGTCACGCTCGTAGATATCGGGACGGAACGAGAGCGCACCGTCATCGTCAGGGTTGACGGTCCAGTAGTGCAGGATGACCGGCATGCGGTTGGCGAGCGAGACGTTGCGGGTTTCTCCGCTGTCGATGCGCGCGTCGATGTCCTGATCGCTGTCGGTATCGTCGAACAGCAGTTGGGCCAGTCCACGAATGTTCTCGACGCGAATGCAGCCAGAGCTGAAGGCGCGCTGATAGCGCGAAAAATTTCCCTGTGCCGGCGTATCGTGGAGATAGACCATGTGGTCGTTAGGAAAGCGGATGGCGAGCTGCCCCAGTGCATTCTGCGGCCCCGGCGCCTGGCGCAGCACGATGTTGCCGGGATTGTCCCAGTCGACCCGCCAGGGGTCGAGCGGCTGCCCGGAAGGACTCAGTACCTGGATGCGCTCACGCCATAGATATCCCAGGTCGCGGCGCACCGCCGGCAGCACGTCCTGGCGCAGAATGGTGGGTGGAATCGTCCAGGTGGGATTGACGGTCATGTGGGTGATCTCGGAGCGCAGCGACGGCGTACGCCGATAGGGCTGCCCCACCACGATACGCGAGCGCCAGACCTCACCGTCGGGACGAAAGTAGCTGAGCTCGTAGCCGGCGATGTCGACCAGCACATAGGCCTCGGGCAGGCCGTGCAGCAACCAGCGGGCACGCTCCATGTTGAGGCGAATCTGATCGATGCGCCGCTCGACGGGAACGTTGAGCGCTGCAAGCGTCTGACGTCCGACGATGCCGTCGGGCTCCAGCAGGTGCCGCCGCTGGAAACGGCGCACTGCCGCTTCCAGGTCGCTGTCGAAACGCCGCGGATCGGCGCCCTCCCGAGCCTCCCCGGAAGCGGCGCCGTTGTCTTCATCCCCGTCGTCGGTCGCCCCATTTTCGAGCACACCGGCCACGGCCAGACGTTCACGCAGAAGCTCCACGTCGTCGTCGTCTCCCACACGCAGCGCACTATCGCGTTCCGGCAGCCGCTCCCAGCCGCCCTGCCGTTCGATGTCGCGATAGCGAGCCAGCCCTTCACGCAAGCGCTGGTAAGGCGTGTAGGGCGGTCGCGCCTCCACCAGCATGCGGTCGAATTGCTGCTGGTCGATGGCATCCGATATCGCGGCAAGATCCAGGTCGGGCGCCTCCACCGGCACCTCCCAATCCGCGCTCAGCGATTTGGGGTCGACCTTGCCCCGCTGCAGATGTTCGAGCGCCGTGAACAACATGCGGCTGGCAAATAGCTCGTAGTGGATTTGCCGTTCGCTATCCGCGTCCTCGTCGCGCACGCTGCGGTATTCCGCCTCGATATCGTCGGGACGGTAGTCCTCGGGGGTCAAGCCATCCTCATCGAGGGCACGCAGCGTTGAAACGAGCCCGGCTATCGTTTCCTCATCCCGCCAGGCCGGTCGATGGTCGCGCTGGGCATAGAACGCCTGCAGCAACTCGCTTTCATCGGCCAGCGCGCGCGACAGGCTCGGCCTGTCATCCGCATCGTCAACGCTCGCCTGGCGCGCCCGCTCCTCCGCCGAGGCTCCCGGCATGGCGACAAGCAGCATCACCAGTACTCCCATCCATGTAATAAAGCGCATCGATCCCCCCTGCTCCGTTGATGGCTGGTCTGGCCTTCCTGGCCCCTCTCTTCATAATAGTGCCTGGCTAGTGGCTGCAAGCCAGCCGGGCCCGTGCATCTTCACTTTTCTTTACGTTTACCCTGTATGCGGCGCTGCCGCTGCGGTGTTGCAACGCCATAGGCATGCCAATGCGCTTTCTACCGACGCTACGACTTCCGCTCTCGACCCTGGCCGCCTCCCTGCTGGTCACCCTGCCCACCGCCCATGCCGGTAACTTCCTGAGCCAGGCAGGGCTTTCGTATCCTTCTCCCGCACCGCTCAGTCGGACCCTGGCCAACCTGGCTCCCGACGCCAACCCGGTGGTGCTGAAGCTGGCCGCCAAAGCCGTGGCCTGCGCCGAGCCCGATGCCAGGCGCCTGGCCGTCATCGACTTCTCCCGCCCCTCCACCGAGCCGCGCCTGTGGGTCTTCGACCTGGCCCAGCAGCGCCTGATGTTCGAGGAGCTGGTTTCCCATGGCCGCGGCTCGGGCGATGCCGAGGCCACGGTGTTCTCCAACACACCCGAGAGCTACCAGTCGAGCCTCGGCCTGTTTCGCACCATGAACAGCTACTACGGACGCAACGGCTACTCTCTGCGCCTGGAAGGGCTGGAGCCAGGCGTCAACGACCTTGCCTATCAGCGTGCCATCGTGATCCACGGCGCCGACTACGTCAGCGAGGCCTTCATCCGCCAGACCGGCCGGCTGGGGCGCAGTCACGGCTGCCCGGCGGTACGCCAGGAAGTGACCTATCCGCTGATCGACAGCATCAAGGAAGATCATTACCTGTTCGCCTACTTCCCCGATCCCGAATGGCTGGAAAACTCCGCCTTCCTCAGCTGCGAGCGTGACGCCACCCAACTGGCCATGTACTGATCCACGGTTAAGACCTGCTGAACCCTGAAGACCTGCTGAACCGATCTCGCCGCCCTCCCCCCTAGCACCAGCAGGGGGCATTATCGTGCGGCACTGCACCATTCTTGCCACCCTGTGACCACTCTCCCACCTCTCTCTTGTCATTCTCTTCCAGGGTCATACGGACTCCGATCCACCCATCAAACCATAACCCGATGTTTTAAATGAACAACGTGAAGATGTGGCAAACGGATTGCTTGATATGAATCAAATTGCCGGGTAGGCGTGGACCAGGCTTCCAAGGGAAGTACGAGTGCGTCAGACCAGACCTTCAACGGAGAAGGGCGAACTCATGTATCGACAATCCGTACGAGGTCACAGCCCATGGAAATTCTCAACAAGGCGAACCGCATTCGTCTCTTGAGCCTGCGCACGCCACAGATGCGTGCCTTCCACTTCTCCTGGTTCGCCTTCCACATCTGCTTCTTCGGCTGGTTCGGCATCGCCCCGCTGATGGCGGTGGTACGCGAAGACCTTAACCTGACCCAGACCCAGATCGGCAACACCATCATCGCCTCGGTCTTGATCACGGTGATCGTGAGGCTGCTGATCGGCGTGCTGTGCGATCGTATCGGGCCGCGCAAGACCTACACCGGCCTGCTGGTGCTGGGCTCCATTCCGGTGATGAGCATCGGCTTCGCCAACAGCTTCGAGACCTTCCTGCTGGCGCGCCTGGCTATCGGTGCCATCGGCGCCTCGTTCGTCATCACCCAGTACCACACCACCATGATGTTCGCGCCCAACGTGGTGGGCACGGCCAACGCTACCAGCGCCGGCTGGGGCAACCTGGGGGGCGGCACCACCCAGATCGTCATGCCGCTGATCTTCTCCGGACTGCTGATGCTGGGCGTCAGCGAGACGCTGGGCTGGCGTCTGGCCATGGTGGTACCGGGCGTGGTGATGTTCGTCACCGGCATCGGCTACTGGCTGTTCACCCAGGACGCCCCCAACGGCAACTTCGACGAGCTGCGCGCACGCGGCGAGCTGCCCCCCGCCACCGGCGAGAACAGTGCCGGCAAGAGCTTCATGTCCGCCGCCAAGGATATTCGCGTGTGGGCGCTGTTCGTGGTCTATGCCATCTGCTTCGGCGTCGAGCTGACCATCAACAACATCGCCGCCATCTACTTCTTCGATCACTTCGACCTGACGCTGGCCACCGCCGGCATGATCGCCGGCCTGTTCGGGCTGATGAACGTCTTCGCCCGCACCCTGGGCGGCGTGTTCTCCGACCTGTTCGCCCGCAACGGCGGCCTCAAGGGGCGCGTGCGCTGGTTGTTCATCGCCCTGATCTGCGAGGGCATCGCCCTGGTGGCCTTTTCGCAGATGCACGTGCTCTCTTATGCCATCGGCATCATGCTGGTGTTCAGCCTGTTCGTGCAGATGGCCGAAGGCGCCACCTACGGCGTGGTGCCCTTCATCAACAAGAAGGCCCTGGGTGCGGTGGCCGGCATCGTCGGGGCCGGTGGCAACGTCGGCGCCGTGGCTGCCGCCTTCCTCTTCCGCAGCGAAGCCATCACTTATCAGCAGGGCCTGTTCTACCTCGGCCTGATCGTGCTGGTACTGGCCTCCTGCGCTCTGCTGGTGCGCTTCAGCGACGAAACGGAAGCCGAGGAAGCCGAAGCCTATCGCCAGGCCGTAGGCGAGGATACCGGCGCCGGCGCGCTGTCGCTGCGCTGATCGCAAGCACCGCGGCACCCGTGCCGCAACGCTTGCCCAATCTGGCCGCCGCCCTCGGGGCGGCGGCCATTGCGTATGAACGAGGTGAGCCATGACACCCGCCGAACGCCTGCTGCTGGCAGCCAAGCGCTGCGAAATCGACGATCTCGAACACCTTACCGCCGCCTGCGACATCGTCGGCGACGTCAGCCGTTTCATCCACGCGCTGCAAAAGGAACGCGGCGCGTCGAACGTCTACCTGGCCTCCGGCGGACAGCGCTTCGCCGAGCATCGTCAGGAGCGTATCGAGGAGTGCCTGGCCACCGAGCGCGCCCTGCGCTCCCGCCTGGAGGCGCTGGGCGAGACCGCCGGTCGCCCTGCCACCACCGCCAGGCTGCTCAAGCGGGTCGCCTTCGTCTGGCACGCCCTCGAAGGTCTGGACGCGCTGCGCCGGGACATCGCCGCACTCGGCATCGGCCCCGACGCGGCAACGCAATCGTACAATCAGCTCATCAGCGCCCTGCTCTCGGTGGTGTTCGAAGCCGCCGATACCGCCGGCGACCCCGACATCACCCTGGCACTGGTTGCCATCTTTCATCTGATGCAGGGCAAGGAGCTGGCCGGCCAGGAGCGTGCCTGCGGTGCCGCCGGCTTCACCTCCGGTACCTTCGATGACGCGCATCGTCAGCTGCTGCTGCACCTGATCGACGCCCAGCAGCGCTGCTTTGACACCTGTCTCGAGTTCACCAGCGAGGCAGTGCGCGAACAGTGGCAGCTGGAGATGCCCGGCCGCACGCTGGCCGGCATTCAGCAGCTGCGGGAGATGGCCTGCGGCGACGTTGCGCTGCCGGAGAGTGCCAGCACCCTGGGCGAGACCTGGTACGAACTGACCACCTGGCGGATCGATGCCATGCAGCGGGTCGAGACCTTCATGATCGGCGAGCTGACCAGCCTGTGCCTGACGCGAACCCTGGATGCGCGGCGCAGCCTGACCCACCGGGATGAGCTGACCCAGCAGTTGAACGATGGCTTGCCGAGCGTGTGCCAGCAGTTGGTGGAGTTGCTCGACGGCAGCGCCAGCCAGGAGCTGGGCGAGGTGACCGCCCGGGTAGTGGGCTCCTCGCTCAATCGCTCGCTGGTGGAGCTGATGCGCGCCCAGGCCGGGCGCCTGCAGGCCCTGAGCGACGAGCTGGAGGACACGCGCAGGGCGCTGCGTGAGCGCAAGCTGATCGAGCGCGCCAAGGGCCTGATCATGTCCCACCAGAAGATGAGCGAGGAACAGGCCTACGCCTTCCTGCGCAAGATGGCCATGGACCAGAGCAAGAGCATGGCCGAGATCGCCCAGACCGTATTGGGGCTGGCCGACATCCTTCAGCCAACGGCGGAAACCGGAATCGAGCACTGAAAATGGCACAGGCGGCAATGGTGCATCGCACAACCCGAGCGCACCTTCGCGGCGCCTGCGAGCCGGACACGGCCCTTGACAGGCATCACAAACAAAATATCAACGAATTGTTTTTAAAAGAAATAAATCAATAACAAGGCGCAATGGCACCCAAGCTGCAAAGTCTAACCGTCCGCTGAGTCAACGACGGTTCAGCGCTTCCATGCAGCACCAGGACCAGACAACGGCGTCTGCCCAGGTTCCCGTGACATCGTCATGCGAATCGGGGCAGGCGCCGTCTTCATTTGGCCAGACACTTCTTATTGGGAGCCATACCCATGAACAAGACCAACAAGGGCAACCCCGTACTCGACCGCCGCCGTTTTCTGCAGCAGACCGCTGGCGTCGTGGGCGGTACCGCTCTGCTCAGCAGCCTGCCGTTGAGCTGGGCCGTGGCCAGCGGACGGCCTGAAACCACTTCGGCCAAGCTCGGCTTCATCGCCCTGACCGATGCCGCACCGCTGTTCGTGGCAGTGGAAAAGGGCTTCTTCGCTGCCCACGGCATGACCGACGTCGAGGTACTCAAGCAGTCCTCCTGGGGCACCACCCGCGACAACCTGGTGCTGGGCTCCCAGCGCAACGGCATCGACGGCGCCCATATCCTCACCCCGATGCCCTATCTGATGAGCGCCGGCGCCATCACCCCCAACAACCGGCCGGTGCCGATGAGCGTCCTGGCGCGCCTCAACCTCAACGGCCAGTGCATCTCGGTGGGCAACGAACACGCCGACCTCAAGGTACGGCTCGACACCAGCGAGTTCGCCGAGGCCATCGCCGCCAAGCGTTCCGGGGGCGATGCGGTCAATGCCGCCATGACCTTCCCCGGCGGCACCCACGACATGTGGATTCGCTACTGGATGGCGGCCGGCGGCATCGACCCCAATCGCGACATCTCCACCATCACCGTGCCGCCGCCCCAGATGGTGGCCAACATGCGCGTCGGCAGCATGGATACCTTCTGCGTCTGCGAGCCGTGGAACCACCAGTTGATCAATCAAGGCATCGGCTACACCGCCAATACCACCGGCGAGATCTGGAACGATCACCCCGAAAAAGCCTTCGCCCTGAGAAGCGATTACGTCGAAGCCAACCCCAACGCTGCCATGGCGCTGCTGAAAGCGATCATGGAAGCGCAGATGTGGTGCGAAGACCCTGCCAACCATGAGGAGATGGCCCAGATCTGCTCGCGCCGCCGCTGGATCCATGCCCCCTATGCCGATCTGATCGACCGCATCCAGGGCAACTTCGACTACGGCACCGGCCTGGTGATCGAAGACCATCCGCAGATGATGCGCTACTGGAAAAACCAGGCCTCTTATCCCTTCAAGAGCCATGACCTGTGGTTCCTCACCGAGAACAAGCGCTGGGGCTACCTGCCTCAGGACTTCGACAGTCAAGCGCTGATCGAGCAGGTCAACCGTGAGGACCTGTGGCGCGAGGCGGCCGCCGCCCTCGGTATCGACTCCGCCGACATTCCCGATTCCACCTCCCGCGGTGTGGAGACCTTCTTCGACGGCAAGACCTTCGACCCAGAAGACCCCCAGGCCTATCTCGACAGCCTCGAGATCAAGCGCCTCGCCTGATCTCGCACGAGAAGGAGACATCGTCATGAGTAGCATGCAACGCAGCAACACAATGGCCAAGGCGGTCTCGTTCCGTTGGGCTCCCGACTTCGCCGCCATTCAGCAAGTGCTGGTTCAGCGGGTGCTGCCACCGGTGGTGATCATCGCCCTGCTCGGCATTCTGTGGGAGCTGCTCTGCTCTTCCCCCGGTGCCGTGCTGCCGCCCCCTTCCCAGGTGCTGCGCGATACCTGGGAGCTGATCGTCAATCCGTTCTACAACCATGGCGGCAACGACGTGGGCATGGCCTGGCAGATACTGGCCAGCCTCGAGCGGGTGGCCTACGGCTACTCCCTGGCCGTGGTGGCGGGCATCGCCCTTGGCGTGCTGGTGGGGCAGTCGACCTGGGCCATGCGCGGCCTCGACCCGGTGTTCCAGGTGCTGCGCACCGTGCCGCCGCTGGCCTGGCTGCCGATCTCGCTGGCCGGCTTCCAGGACAGCACCCCCTCGGCGATCTTCGTGATCTTCATCACCGCGATCTGGCCGATCATCATCAACACCTCGGTGGGCATTCGTAACATCCCCGAGGACTACCGCAACGTGGCCCGGGTGCTGCGCCTCAACGGCATGGAGTATTTCACCCGCATCATGCTGCCCGCCGCCGCGCCCTACATCTTCTCGGGACTGCGCATCGGCGTCGGCCTGTCATGGCTGGCCATCGTCGCCGCCGAGATGCTGATCGGCGGCGTGGGCATCGGCTTCTTCATCTGGGACGCCTGGAACGCCTCGATGATCAGCGACATCATCCTGGCGCTGGTCTACGTCGGCATCGTCGGCTTCGTCCTCGATCGCATGGTCGCCTTCATCGGCAGTTGGGTGACCCGCGGCACCGCCCAAGGCTGAGGAGCAAGAACATGAGCAACCGCTATCTGAGTATCGAAAACGTCGACATGACCTTCCATGCCAAGGGTGTGGAGAGCCAAGTGCTCAAGGGCATCGATCTGACCGTGGACCGCGGCGAGTACATCTCCATCATCGGACACTCCGGCTGCGGCAAGTCGACCCTGCTCAACATCGTCGCCGGGCTCACCGAATCCACTTCCGGCGCGGTGATCCTCGACGGCAAGGAGGTCAACTCACCGGGGCCCGACCGCAGCGTGGTGTTCCAGAACCACTCGCTGCTGCCCTGGCTCACCGTCTACGAGAACGTGGCCCTGGCGGTGAACAAGACCTGTGCACGCACCAAGAACAAGGCCGAGCGCCACGAGTGGATCATCAAGAACCTGGAGATGGTCGGCATGGGGCATGCGCTGGACAAGCGCCCGGCGGAGATCTCCGGCGGCATGAAGCAGCGCGTGGGCATCGCCCGGGCGCTGGCCATGGAGCCCAAGGTGCTGCTGCTCGACGAGCCCTTCGGTGCGCTCGACGCCCTGACCCGCGCCCACCTGCAGGAGGAAGTGATGCGCATCCAGGACGAGCTGGGCAACACCGTGATCATGATCACCCACGACGTCGACGAGGCGGTGCTGCTCTCGGATCGTATCGTGATGCTGACCAACGGCCCTTCGGCGCGCATCGGCGAGATTCTCGACATCGAGCTGCCACGCCCCCGCGACCGTATCGCCCTGGCCGACGATCCGCGCTACAACCACTACCGCCAGGAGGTGCTGCGCTTTCTCTACGAGAAGCAGCGCAAGGTGGAGAGCCTGGCCCAGCGGCGCGGTGCCGTCGGCGAGAAGGAGAAAGGCGAGAAGCAGAAAGACGAGAAGGAGAAAGCCAAGGAGAGGGCCAGAGCCAAGGCGTGAGCCTCGCCCTGCCCCAACGCCAACGGGCCACCCTTGGGTGGCCCGTTGGCGTTGGAGCCGACCTTAAAGATCGTCCGCGAGCGTCACGCTCATGCCCAGCAGCAGATAGGAGAGTGTCTTGCCGTGTCCGTCCAGGTTGAGGGCGCCGTTGACCCCGCCCTGCAGCACGTCGTCGATCACCAGGTTCATGCCGGCCAGGCCCGGCATCAGGTAGCGGCGCACCCGGCTGGCACCGCGATGGGCGAACAGCGCCAGCACCCGCTCTTCGGTGACCTGTTCCACTAGGGTGTCGTAGTGACTTGACTCATAGGCAAACAGCGCCAGGTTGAGCCGGTCGCCCTTGTCGCCAGCGCGGGCATGGGCCAGGCGGTGCAGGGCGACCGCATGTCCCGCCCGGGGGCTTGCGGCCTTGTTCACGTCAGCGTGCGCCATGGGCGACCCTCCTCTCGTTGGCCATCTTCGTCTCGAAAAGAGTGGTATCGAACAAGGTGGCAAAGGCTTCCACGTCGCTGCGTTGCACCAGATAGGAGGCGGTGCATACACGCCGCTGAAACTGCCGGCGCACCCCGCCACCGCCGGCCGGGCCAGCACAGTACAGTGCCAGCAGTTCCTGAGTCGCGCGCTCCACCCAGCGCCGCTCGGCATGCTCGGCGGCCAGCCGCAGTCGATAGTCACCGCCAGCGGCTGCCGGCACGCTGCGCTGCAGATCACCGGCATCGCTGTCGAACACACTGGCATGGCCGACGATGTCCAGCCGCGTGCGCAGCTCCGGCGGCGCGCGGAAGGTCAGCCTTTCGCGCAGCACCTCGGCGGCCAGCTGAGCCCGGGCCAGCGCGTTGGGGCCGGCGTAGGAGATCTCCGCCTCGCCCTGCCAGCCGCCCTCGTAGCAGACGGTGGTCTTGAGCCGCTGCGGTGCCGGCTTGCCGCGAATTCCGCGCACCGCCACCCGGTCGGGGCCGATCTGCTCTACCCGCACGGCGGAAAGATCCACCACCACGTCGGGGGTCAGGTAGTTGGCCGGGTCGTGCACCTCGTAGAGCAGCTGTTCCTTGACCGTGCGTTCGGTGACGGTGCCGCCCGTGCCGGCGGGCTTGGTCACCACCAGGCTGCCGTCTTCCTCCATCTCGATGATCGGATAGCCGACCTGGGCCAGGCCCGGCACCTCCTTGCAGCCGGGGTCGGCGAAATAGCCCCCCGTGACCTGCGCGCCGCACTCGCCCAGATGGCCGGCCATCATGCCCGCAGCCAGGCGGTCCCAGTCGTTCCAGGCCCAGCCGAAGTGGTGCACCAGCGGCGCCAGGAACAGCGCCGGATCGGCCACCCGACCGCTGACCACTACCTCGGCGCCAAGCTCCAGCGCCTCGACCAGCGGTGCCGCACCGAGATAGACGTTGGCCGAGATCAGCGCCTCTTCGCCGGGCAGCTCGCGGCTCTCCGCCTCCCAGCGCTCGAGATCGACTTCGCCCAGCCGTGCGCGGATATCGTCGCCGTGCACCCGGCCGATTCTCGCCCCGCCCCGCTCGCTGCGGGCGGCCAGTTCGGCTACCACGCCGCAGGCGCCGTCCGGGTTGGCCGCACCGAAGTTGCCGAGAATGGCGATGCCGTGCTGCAGGCAGTCGTCGAGCACCGGAGTGAGCAGCTCTTCCAGCAATGGCTCGTAGCCCGCCGTCGGGTCGTCGCGCAGGGCGCGGTGAGCCGCGGCGAGGGTACGTTCGCCCAGGGTCTCGAAGATCAGCGCGGCGGGCTGGCCGCGGCGGATCAGCTCTCTCACCACGGGAATGGCGGCATCGGTACGGTCGCCGGAAAAGCCGGCGCCACTGCCCAACAGAAAGGTCATGAGTGGGTCTCCTTGGCCGTCATGCCATGTGCACCTGGGGCCTTAGCAGCGACCGGAGCCGCTGCCAGACGCTGACGCCGCCGGGCGTAGAGCGCCACCAGCAGCAGCAAGGCGCCAGTGGTGGTCAGCCAGCCGGGAATGAGCGCCAGACCCACCACCAGCCCCAAGCCCGCCACGTCGAGCAGCCGGCTGCCGGTGACGGCGACCCGCGACATCAGCGTGGCGAAGGCGAGCACGAACACCACGCCCTGGGAGCTGGCCAGCAGAATGTCGATGGCGCTGCCGAAGCCGGCCAGGGCGGGATAGATCAGCAGCAGGAACGGGATCACGTAGATCGCCGCCGCCAGGCGCACCGCCTCTACCGCCGCCGGCAGCCAGTTGGTCCCAGCGATGCCCGCCGCGACGAATACCGCCACGCACACCGGCGGCGTGATAACCGACAGGGTGGCGAAGTAGAACACGAACAGGTGGGCGATCAGCGGTTCGACGCCGATGCTGGTGAGCGCTGGCGCGAGCACCGAGGCCACCAGCACGTAGGCCGCCGTGGTGGGAATGCCCATGCCCAGGATCAGACACACCCCGCCGACGATGAAGGCCACCAGGAACAGCGACTGCCCGCCCACGTTGACGATCAGGCTGGCCAGGGTCACGCCGATGCCGGTCATGCCGATCATCGCCACCAGCATCTGCGCGCCGGCCAGCAGCACGCCGATGATCACCATGCCCTTGCCGGCATCGATCAGCCCCGAGAGCAGCTTGCCGGCGATCTCGCGCAGCGGCGTACGCGCCAGCAGGGCAAAGGGCACGAAGGTCAGTATCGTCATCAGAATGCCGTAGAAGGCCGACATCTGGATCGAGCGCCCGGAAAGCACGCCGTAGAAGAGCCCGCCCAACGCCGCCAGGATCGGGATGATCCGCTCCGGCCGTAGCACCTCGGGCCAGGTGGGTAGCTCCTCGTCGGGCACCACCTGCAGGTTGCGCCGCCGCGCCACCAGATGAATGGTCAGGAACACACCGAGATAGAACAGGATGGCCGGCAGCAGCGCCGCCAGGGCGATGCGCAGGTAACTCTCGCCGAGGATCTCGGCCATGATGAAGGCCGCCGCACCGAGGATCGGTGGCGCGATCTGACCACCGGTGGAGGCCACCGCCTCCACCCCCGAAGCGAAGGGCGCCGGGTACTTGAGGCGCTTCATCATCGGAATGGTGAAGTTGCCGGTGGTGGCTACGTTGGCTACCGCACTGCCGCTGACCATGCCGAATAGCCCCGAGGCCACGGTGGCCACCTTGGCCGCACCTCCCGGCGAGCGCCCGCTGATACGCAGCGCCAGGTCCATGAAGGTCTGGCCGCCGCCGGTGTGCAACAGCAGGCAGCCGAACAGCACGAAGGCGGCGATGGTAGTGGCGGCCACGCCCACCAGCATGCCCCACACACCGAGATCGCCGAGATAGAGCGTCTCGGTGATGTAGTAGAGATCGAAGCCGCGATGCCCCAGCGGTCCGGGAATCGCCGCGCCGAGCCAGGCGTAGGCCAGCCCCGCCAACACCAGCAGCGGAAAGATAACGCCGATGGCACGCCGCGACAGCTCCAGCACCGCCACCACCAGCACGGCGGTGAATAGCATGTCCCGCGGCGTGGCCCAGGGCAGCTCGACGAGAATGCGTTCGTAGTTCATCACCACGTAGCCGCAGGCCAGCACCACGCCGGCTGCCAGCCCCAGGTCGCAGGCCAGCCCCAGCGGGCGCCAGCGCTTGCCCGCGCCCAGCGGATAGAGCGTCAGCCCCAGCAGGATCACCAGCGCAAGAAAGATGCCCCGCTGAACCATGCTCTCGAAGGGGCCGGTCGCCGAGGTGTAGAGGATCAGCCCGCCCAGCAAGAGGGCCAGCAGCTTGGTCAGGTTCTCGCGCATGGCAATCGTCTCCCCTGGCCGTTACTCGACGGGCCGCAGCGCGTCGGGAATCTCCAGGCCCTGCTCCTCGAAGTAGCGGGCCGCCCCGGCGTGCAGCGGCACGGTGCCCACTTCCAGTGTCATCTGCGCCAGATCGGCGTCGCGCACCGCGGAGAAGGCGTTGGCCTGGGGCTCGGGGTTTTCCATCACCGCCTTGACGATCTGGTAGGCGGTCTCCTCGTCGAGATCCGGATGGGCGTGTACGGCCACGCCGAAGGCCCAGGTGGTGTAGGCCGGAATACCCTCACCGGCACCTTCGGGCACGTCGATGATGGCCACGTCGGGCATCTCCTCACGCAGCGTGGCGGCCTGCTCGTCGGTGAGCGAGATCACGCTGATCGGGGTGAAGGTGGCGATGTCCATGCTCGAACCGTCGAGACGGTTGCCGACGCCGGACTTGGCCGAGCCCATCACCCGGCCATCCTTCATCGCATCGACGATGTCGGTGGTGGAACCGCGTACGTAGTTGGGCGAGATGCCGAGGGTACGCATTACCGCCTCGGTAGTCTTCTCGGTGGCCGAACCGGTGATGCCCGGGTTGAAGCGCACACCATCGAGGTCCTCGAGGGTCGAGACGCCGGCATCCTGACGCATCACCACGTTCTGCGGAGCGACGGTATAGACCCACAGCAGGCGGCTGTCGACCGGGCGGCCGTCGAAGTCCTCCTGGCCGGCGTAGGCGTGGTAGCCGGTGTTGGTGGTGACCAGGCCCATGTCGATCTGATTGCGACTCAGGCGGCGCAGGTTGTCGACGGTGGCACCGGTTTCCGCCACCGAGGCGCTCACGCCCTCGACCTGGCTGTTGATGATCTGGTTGACGGCGACGAAGTAGCCGTAGTGGCTCGACGAGCTGGAGGTCGAACCGATCAGCAGGCGCTCGTTGGCTTGCGCCATGCCCGCGGTAAGGAAGGTGGCGCTGGCGGCGGCGGCCAGCAGGGTCTTCAGCGTTGGCTTCATGAGTGGCTCCTTGGGCCCGGCTTGCGGGCTTGTTCTTGTCGTGTTGCACGTGGGTTTCCCCATGAAGCAGCTTGGATTGGGCCAACTATTTTGTATATTGAATTGTTTTTAAATTGTGTTTTACTTTCTAAATGAAACCCAGCATCAAGCAGCTGCGCGCCTTCGTCGCCGTGGCCCAGTCGAGCAGCCTGGCCGAAGCCAGCGAACGCATCCATCTCTCCCAGCCGGCGATCTCCATCGCCCTGCGCAAACTGGAAGAGGCAGTGGGCGGCGCGCTGTTCTCGCGCACCACGCGCCAGCTGACCCTGACCCCGGAGGGCGAGGCCTTCCTGCCGGTGGCGGTGCGTCTGCTCAACGACTGGTCCGAGGCCTTCGAGGATCTCGAAGAGCGCTTCTCCAAGCAGCGCGGCAAGGTCACCGTGGCTGCCCTGCCCACCCTGGCGGCGGGCCTGCTGCCGGGCATCATCGCCGCCTTCCATGCCCGCTACCCGCGCATCAACCTGAGCCTGCACGACGTGCTGGCCGAGCAGGTCAGTCAGATGGTGCGTGAGGGGCGCGCCGACCTGGGCCTTTCCGTGGCGCCCCACGACACCGAGGAGCTGGCCTTCGAGCCGGTGCTGATGGACCGCTACGTGGCGGTGTGCCCCAGCGGCCACCCACTGCTGGCACACGAGAGCCTGGCCTGGCGGCAGCTGGCCGGTCACCCGTTTATCGGCATCAACCGTCTCTCCAGCTCGCGCCAGGAGATCGACCGCATCATGGCCGAGGTGGGCGAGCCGCTCGAGATCCTCTGCGATGCCAGTCAGATCGCCACCGTGGGGCGCATGGTCGCCGCCGGGCTCGGCATCAGCGTGCTGCCGCGGCTCAGCTTTCGTCAGATATCCACTCAGGGCATCGAGTACCGGCCGTTGACGGCGCCGGACGTGGAAAGGCCGCTGGGTATCGTCATCCGCCACCGCCACCCGCTCTCGGCCGCCGCCGCCGCGCTGCGCATCCTGATTCAGGAACGTGCGCAGGAATCGCTCGGCTAGCTCCCCCCATGCGCCGCCGGCTCAATAATGCGCGCCGGCGATCATGCTCACCCAGCCCGCCAGGCGCTTGTGCCAGGGGCGCTCTTCCCAGCGCTCGACGGTATAGAGAATGGCGTCGTCGAGATCGTCCTCTACCAGGCCACGAACGTAGCGGGCGAAGTCCTCGTCGTAGACGTTGACGTTGCCCTCCTTGTTGATGCGAAACGAACGGTTGTCGATGTTGGTGGAGCCGATGCTGGCCCAGCGGTCGTCGATGCTGATCAGCTTGGCGTGGTACATGGCAGGCTGATACTCGTAGATCTCCACTCCTGCTTCGAGCATGGGGCGCCAGCGGTTCACCGAGGCATGCCGGACGAAGCCGTAATCGATGCTGTCGCCGGGCACCAGAATACGCACCTCGACGCCTCGCTCGGCGGCTTCGGTCAGCGCATCGAGGAAGCTTGGGTCGGGGTAGAAATAGGCCGAGGAGATCGTGATGCGCTCCTGGGCGGCAGCGATGGCGTACTTGAACATCATGCGAATCCGATGCATGCCCTCGCGAGGCTTGCTGCTGACCATCTGCATGAGCAGCTCTCCCTGAGGTTCTAGCTCGGGGAAGTAGTCTTCGCCGTGCAGCAGCTCCCCGCTCGCCTCGAGCCAGACCTCGACGAAGGCCGCCTGCATGTTGCCCACTACCGGTCCGGTAATGCGGAAGTGGTGGTCGCGGTAACCCGGCGCGTCGTCTTCCGGCAGCCAGCTGTCGGTGACGTTGGCGCCCCCGGTAAAGCCGATTTCACCATCGACGATGAGCAGCTTGCGATGGGTGCGGTGATTGAACTGCGGCAGTTGGTACCAGGCCGGCTCGCGCCAGCGAATCACCTCCACCCCGGCCTCCTCCATGCGTTCGAGATGTTCCTCCTCGGCGGGCATGGTACCTACGTAGTCGAGCAATGCGCGTACGGCCACGCCCCGCTCGGCCGCCTCGGCCAGCGCGTCGGCGAAGGCCGCCGCCGCCTCGTCACCAAAGAATTCGAAAACCTCGAAGTTAATGGAATGTTGCGCCGCAGCGATGGCGTCGAGCTTGGCCGCATAAATCGCCTCGCCACCCTCGATATGGTCGATACCGTTGCCGCCAACGAGGGGATGCGGAAGGATCTGTCCCAACGACCGCATGAAGCGTGGGTCGTCGAGGCCATGATCGATCACTATCGGCTCGACCAAACGTTTGGGCTTGGGGGTGAGGTTGGACATCATGACCGCACCGATCGCGAAGAGTAACGCAACCGTCAGTGCAGTGGCTCCTATCCATTTGAGCTTCTTGCGTCGCTGCAATGTGCCGTCTCCCTGACGTCATTTGACTCTACACACCGTAGCAAACATCGCTCCCTCGCCTCTGGTCAGGCAGCGTTGGATATCCATCCATACAGTTTGAAAAGGAGACGAGTGGCCTGGCGCCGGTATGGCTACACTGCTGGAGTCGGTAACCCTTTCCGTCGTGTAACGCAGGAGAAAATGGATGATGGATGGAATGAACGCGCGCGGCAGCTGCCTGTGCGGTGCCGTCAACGTGGCGGTGGCCGCCCATAAGCAGAATGTCGGCGCCTGCCACTGCAGCATGTGCCGCACCTGGGGCGGCGGGCCGCTGCTGGCGTTGGAGTCGGTCAGCGACATCGAGATCGAAGGCGAGGAGAACGTCACCGTCTATCCATCGTCGGACTGGGCGGAGCGAGGTTTCTGCAAGCGCTGCGGCACCCACCTCTTCTACCGGCTGAAGACCGGCGATCACTATGCCGTTCCGGTAGGCCTGGTGGATGGCGGCGAAGCCTGGACCTTCGACACCCAGATCTTCATCGACCAGAAACCCGAGTACTACCGTTTTGCCAACGAGACCCACAACATGACCGGCCAGGAAGTCTTCGATGCCTATCAGGGCAGTTGAAACTCGCTACATTCGGCAACGACCCTGATCCAGGAATTGCTCTACAGTATCCAGGCGATGCCAAGACCCCATCCCCAGACAAGGAGCTGCCCATGCCCATTTCGGTAGGCGACAAGATCCCCGACGTAACGATCAAGACCATCGGCCCCGACGGCCCCGAGGATATCTCCACCGGCGACATCTTCAGCGGCAAGCGCGTGGTGCTGTTCGGCGTACCCGGGGCCTTCACGCCGGGCTGTTCGAATACCCACATGCCAGGCTTCGTGATCAAGGCCGACAAGGTGCTGGAAAAAGTGGATACGCTGGCCTGCATGTCGGTCAACGACGCCTTCGTGATGCGCGCCTGGCAGAAGGATCAGAACGCCCAGGCGATTCTGATGCTGGCCGACGGCAATGCCGAGCTGACCCGTGCCCTGGGCATGGAGAAAGACGCCAGCGGCGCCGGCATGGGCATCCGCAGCCTGCGCTTCGCGCTGATCGCCGAGGATGGTGTCGTCAGCTACGTAGGCATCGATACCGAACGTGGCGTGATCGACAAGAGCAGCGTCGATACCATTCTCGAGCACCTCCCGGGCTGAATTTCCTAAAGCTTCCTCTTCATCTGCCGATAAGTGTTAATAAAGCCGTTTCGGCACAGTTCTCACCAGGATGGGAGGAAGCTGCATGGAAGACGTGGCACAGGAACCCGTACCCGCCAGGCTGCTACTGGTCGACGATGAACCCAATGTGCTCGCCTCGCTCTCCCGAGTGCTGCGTCATGAAGGGTATGTATTGCACACCGCAGAAAATGGCCCTTCCGCCCTGGCGATACTCGAACGCGAACCGATCGATCTACTGCTCTGCGACTTCCTGATGCCCGACATGGACGGCGCCGAGCTGTGTACACGGGTTCGCCAGCAATGGCCGAACTGTCAGCGCCTGTTGCTCACCGGTCAGAGCGATCTGGCCGCTACCGTGCGTGCCATCAACGACGGTCACATCTATGGCTATCTGGCCAAGCCCTGGGACGACGATGGGCTACGCCTGACCCTGCGTCAGGCCCTTCAGCATCAGCACGCCGAGAGTGAGAGAAAGCGGCTGGAAGCACTCACGCGAACTCAAAACCAGGAGCTCGCCGCGCTCAACGCGACGCTGGAGCAGCGCGTCGAAGCGCGTACCCAGGAGCTCAAGCAGACCTCCGACATGCTGGAAGTGGCCTTCCAGGAGCTGCGCAAGAGCTACGTGACGGCCACCAAGGTCTTCTCGTCACTGCTCAGTCAGCGTTTCCCGCCGCGCTATCAAACCAATGCCAAGGTAGGCGCCCTGGTACAAGCCTTCGCCACAGAGCACGGCCTGGACGAAAAGCTGCAGCATGAACTGGAACTGGCCGCCGCCCTCTACAACTTGGGCAAGCTGGCCTGGAGCGACCGCATGATCGCTTCCCCCGCCGAGCAGCTCACGGGCGAGCAGCGCGAACTCTATCGCCGTTACCCGACCACCGGGGAAAACCTGCTGATGTCCCTGGAGCACATGGAAGGGACAGCACGGCTGATTCGCCATCACCGAGAGCACTGGAACGGCAATGGCTTTCCCGACCGACTGCAGGGCGAAGCCATTCCCTATGGCTCCCGCCTGCTGGGGCTCGCCGTCGACTTCATCGAGCTGCAGCGCGGCATGATCCTGCCGCAGCAGGTGACTCGCCCACGTGCGCTGGAACTGCTGCGCAAGTTCAGCGGGCGCCTCTACGACCCCAGCCTGTGCCGGGCTTTCATTGCCCTGTGCCAGGACAAGGCGCCCGACCTCGAAAGCCATGGCCGCCCAGTGACGGCACTGGAAACCCGCCAGCTTCAGCCCAGGATGGTACTCGCTCAGGACATTCGTTCCACCAGCGGCATGCTGCTGCTGCATGAGGGCAAGGAGCTCACGGCCCACCTGATCGAGAAGCTGATGTTGCTCGAAGAAGCCGAGAATCAGCGCTACACGATCCTGGTGTATCGCGAGGACAAGGACGATGAGTAACGCTCTCGAGCTTCAGCTTGCAAGCTGCCAGGAGCAGTGCAAGCGCCTCGAGGCGCGCCTGAATCGCCTACTGGAAAGCATCACCGATGGCTTCATCAAGGTGGACAAGGAGTGGTGCATCACCAACGTCAATCCGGCGGCTGAGCGCATCATCGGAAGCCCTCGGGAAGCGTTGGTCGGCCAGCTGCTGTGGGACGCCTTTCCCGATGTCAAGGGCACCCGCTTCGAAACGGAGTATCGTCGCGCCTTCGACGAGTCGGTACCGGCCAGCTTCGAGGCCTATTATGCCAAGCTCGATCTGTGGGTGGAGGTGAACGTCCACCCCAACGAAGAGGGGCTGGCGATCTATTTCCAGGACATCGGCCAGCGCAAGAAAGCCGATGTAAAGCTGCGCATCCTCGAGCGAGGCATCGAATCCAGCGTCAACGGCGTGGTCATTGCCGATGCCCGCGCGCCCGACCTGCCCATCGTCTACGTCAATGCCGCGTTCGAACGCATCACCGGCTACAGCCGCGACGAGGTCATGGGGCGTAACTGCCGCTTTCTGCAGGGCGACCAGCCCGACCCTGCCCTGGGTCAGCGCATTCGTCGCGAGCTCGACGCACAGCGCGATTTCCACATGACCCTGTGCAACTATCGTAAGGATGGCTCGCCCTTCTGGAACGATCTACACATTTCTCCGGTGAGGGACGATACGCAGCAGATCAGCCACTACATCGGCATCCTCAACGACATCTCGGCGGAGCGGGAGTACGAATCGCGGCTGGCCTATCATGCCGACCACGACGTTCTCACCGGCCTGGCCAATCGCCACTATCTGGAGCGGCGCCTGCGCCAGAGCTGCACGCCCTCGCCGGGGCAGCCGCAGCGTATCGCCCTGCTCTACCTCGACCTGGACGATTTTCAGTCGATCAACGACAGCCTGGGTCACGAGCAGGGCGATCGCATCCTGATCGAAGTTGCCGCCAGACTGGTGCAGCAGGTGCGCCGCAGCGATACCGTGGCGCGCATTGGCGGCGATGCCTTCATCGTGATGCTGCCCGAACCGGACGACATCATCGCCATCGTCGAACGCCTGCTCACAGCCGTCGCCCGCCCCTATCTCATCGACCAGCGCGAGCTGCATCTCACCGCCAGCATCGGCATCGCCCTGCACGATGGCAGCGGTGCACCCGACCAGCTCATTCAGCAGGCCGATCTGGCGATGTACCAGGCCAAGCGCCGCGGCCGCAACACCTACTACTGGTTCTCGCGCGAGCTCGATGACAGAGTCAGCCATCGCGTTGCCTTGCGCAGCGCCCTGCAGCGCGCCATCGACGAGGGTCAGTTCGAGCTGCACTATCAGCCGCAGTTCCACGGTGCCAGCAGCCGCGTGGTCGGCTACGAGGCGCTGATTCGCTGGCACCATCCCGAGCGTGGTTTCATCCCGCCGGGAGAATTCATCGGCCTGGCCGAGGAAACCGGCCAGATCGTCGCCATCAACGACTGGGTCGTGCGCACCGCCTGCCAGGACAATCGCCGCCTCATGGACATGGGGTTGGGGCAGCTCCCGATGGCGGTCAACCTTTCGCCGACGCAGTTCCATCGCAGCGGGTTCGTCGAGGCCGTGCTGGCCATGCTGGAAGAGACCGGCCTGCCGGCCGCCCTGCTGGAGCTGGAGCTCACCGAGAACATCCTGATGGACAGCACCGACAAGGCCATCGAGACCCTGTCCGCCCTGCGCCAGCATGGTATCGGCGTGGTCATCGACGACTTCGGTACCGGCTTTTCCAGCCTGAGCTATCTCAAGCATCTGCCCATCGACAAGATCAAGATCGACCGCTCCTTCATCAAGGATGTGATCAGCGACCATCGCGATGCCGCCATCGTCCAGGGCATCATCGCCATGGCCAACCGCCTGCAGCTCAAGGTCATCGCCGAGGGGGTCGAGACGCAGGCTCACCATGCCTATCTCAGCAGGCTCTGGTGCGATCTCTTCCAAGGCTTCTACTTCGCTCGCCCCATGCCCTTCGACGATCTGGTCGCGTTCATGAGAGAACATAACGCGAGGGCTCACGAGACCGACCTTGCCCAGCCCGACGCCTCGACCCCGACGATCCTGCTGGTCGACGATGAGATCAACGTCCTGCGCGCCCTGACCCGCACACTGCGCCGCGAGGGCTACCGCATCCTGACCGCTAGCAGCGCCCAGCAGGCCTTCGAGCTGCTGGCCACCGAGGAGGTTGCCCTGGTCATCAGCGACCAGCGCATGCCCGAGATGAACGGCACGGAGTTTCTCAAGCGCATCAAGGCACTCTACCCGCGAACGCTGCAGATCCTGCTCTCCGGCTATACCGACCTGAAAACGGTCACCGAAGCCATCAACGAGGGCGCCGTGTACAAGTTCCTGACCAAGCCCTGGGACGATGACGAACTGCGCCTCATCGTGCACCAGACCGTACGCGAGGCCGTCTCACTGCACGACGATACCGGTCGAGGGGGATAGGCGTGAGCCGGCCGCCCTCTAGCGCCCGCCGAGAACCTCGATGTCGTCCCCCAGCACGTCGTTGATGTAGAGCGCCTGCAGCGTGACCACGGCAACCACCGCAAGGGGCGTCGAGAGAATCACGCCGGCCACACCGGCCACGGCCGCCCCGGCCAGCTGCACGATGACGGTATAGGCGGGTGGCAGTCGCACCAGCCCCTTGGCGGCCAGCGGCATCACCAGGTTCGACTCCAGGGTCTCGACCACGAAATAGAGAATCAGGGCATACAGCGCCAGTTGGGGCGATTCGAGAAAGGCGATCAGGATCGTCGGGATGGCACCGATGATCGGCCCCAGGTAGGGAATGAAGGTGAACAGCCCCGCCACCAGGCCAAGGGCGCCAGCCATGGGCACGCCGAGCAGGACCAGCCCCAACGCCACGGAAACGCCCACGAACACCATCGAGACGAGCCGGCTCAGCAGCCATAGGCGCAGTGCCCTGCCCTGCATGCACAGCACCTGGGCCAGCCGGTCGCGTTTCGCGGGCGGGCACAGCAGCAACACGTTGCCGATGTACTTGGCCGGGCTGAGCACCAGATAGAAGCCGATCAGCAAGATCAGGAAGAAGCTGGCAATGGCGCCGAAGGTGGTGGCAAAGAAATTGGTGAAATAGTCGATGACGGGCTCGCCGATCAGTTGCGCCGGCTCCTCCACTTCCGCCATCGCCGTTTCGATGCCGGGCAGCTCACGGAAGTTGTTCAGGAACTGCTGGAACGCCTGGGGCAGTTCAGCCACCAGTTGCGGCAGCTGCTCGCCGATACGTGGGCCAATCAGCGCCCCCAAGCCCACCATGCTCAGGCAGATCATGAGCAGCGCCAGCAACAGCGCCCAGGGTCGACTCAAGGGCAGATAGCGCTGACACAGCCGCACCGCACCGTCGATGGCCACGGCAACCAGAATGCTGGCAAAGACTAGCAGCATCACATCGATGAGCTGACTGGCGAAGAACAACAGCACCGCCACCAGGCTGGCAAGCCCGATGACGATCAGCGTGCGTCGGGTGAAACGTGAGAGCGCACTCTCGTTCCGCTCGATTTCTTGCATGGCAGCTCCTTGCCGTGAGAGAGGGCATCCAGCCCGACTGCGTCGAGGTCGAGAATCAGCCTAGTCCCCTTCAGCGAGCTGCGCCTAATAAGCAGAAGCTGCGAGCGTGTTCTTGAGTGACGAGCGTTACGGTGTCGGCGGCGCTGCCAGAGCCTTGTCTCCGGCGGCGGGGGTCGTCTCGGTCATGCGCACCACGCTGCCGACCACGATCAGGCAGGGCGAAGGCAGCGGCGAGGCGGCCAGTTTGGCGGGCATGTCGGCCAGGGTGCCCACCAGCGAGGCCTGTTCGGGCAGGCTGGCGTTGGCCACCAGCATGATCGGCCAGTCGTCGGGCAGCCCGTTGCGCCGCAGCCCGGCGCAAATAGCCTCGACCTTGGTCAGCCCCATGTAGAAGATCAGCGTCTCGTCCTGGCGCGCCAGGGTGGCCCAGTCGGGCTCGCCGTCCTTGCGGCACAGCTGGGCGGTGATGAAGCGCAGCTGCTGGGCGTGGGCGCGGTCGGTGAGCGGAATGCCCATATCGGCCGCCGCCGCCGAGGCGGCGGTGATACCCGGCACGATCTCGGCCTGAATGCCGCCCTCCGCCAGCGCAGCGAGCTCCTCGCCCATGCGACCGAACACGCCGGGATCGCCGCCCTTCAGCCGCACCACCGATTTCCCTTCCTGTGCCAGCTTCACCAGCAGCGCGCCGATCTCGGCCTGGGGCACACTGTGGTGGCCGCGCTCCTTGCCCACGTAGTAGCGCTCGTGGCCGGCGGGAATCAACGCCAGCACGTCGTCGCCCACCAGGCGGTCGTAGACCACCGCATCGGCCTGTTGCAGCAGGCGCGCGGCCTTCAGCGTGAGCAGCTCGACGTCGCCGCTGCCCGCCCCCACCAGGTAGACGCAGCCGGCACGACACTCACCATCCAAGGTCACGGTGGGCGCCGGCGTGGTGCGCGATCCACCGAACGGCGAGCGCACGATATGGCCGAGGCCATGCAGGCGCGACAGTGCCGCCTGCCCCAGCGCTTTCGGCAGCAGCGCCTTGAGCCAGGCCTCAGGCGACAGCAGGGTCTTCAATTGGCTCAGCGAGCGCATGGGCCTTCTCCTCTTCGATCAGCGATTTCAGCTCGGGAATGCAGCTTCCGCACTGGGTGCCACAGGCTAGCCGGGCGCCCAGCGCCTCGACGCTGTCGTCGCCTTCACGGATGGCTCCTAGGATAGCGCGTTGACCCACCTGATGGCAGCTACACACCACCGGTCCCTGATTGGCGGCGCCATCGTCGCAGCCGGCCAGCAGGCGGCGGCGGTGCTCGGCGGCCATGCTCTCGCCACTTGCTGCTTCGCCGAAACGCTCGGCGAGCCAGGCCAGGTTGGGCAGCTCCTTGGGCGGCCCCGACATGAACCACCAGCGCAGGCGCCCGGCGTCATCGACCCCCGCGGCACGCAGGCGCCCGCTAGCCGGGTCGGTGCACCACAAGGTGGGCGGCACCGGCAGGGTCGCCTCGAGCCAGCTCAGCCACTCCGGCGAGGCGGTTTCCATTTCGCCGCGGGCCATCTCACCGTGGGCCATCTCGCCGTGGGCGCTCTCGACTTCGCCACTTGCGCTTTCAATTCCGCCACCGGCGCTTGGCTGACCGCCGGCCAGCTGCCAGCGCTGAGCGGCGCCCAGCGGAATCCGCGCCCAGTACTGGCTGCGGTCGCACCAGCGCGATTCGGCCACACCCAGGTCGTCCGCCACCAGCAGGGTAGCCTCCCACTCCACCGGCAGCGGCGCCAGCGCCACCGCCCCGTGCTTGGATTCCGGCTGGCCGGAAACCGGGTCGACATGGTTATCGATCAGCGCTCCGGAAAAGGCCGATCCGCTGAAATGGCCGTTCCAATGCATCGGTACGAACACCTCGCCGCGGCGCTGCCCGCGCGACACCCGCACGCGGCCGACATAGCGACCGCCGACACCCTGCAGGCAGGCCAGACCCTGCTCTTCCACCCCCAGCGCAGCGGCATCTTCCGGGGCGATCTCGATGAACGGCTCGGCACGGTGGTTCATCAGCCGCGGCGAGCGGGCGGTGCGGGTCATGGTATGCCACTGGTCGCGAATGCGCCCGGTATTGAGCCGCAGCGGGCGCGCTGCGTCCAGCGCCTGAGTCGGCGGACGCGAACGCACCGGCACCATCCGCGCCAGCCCATCGGGCGTGGCGAAGCGGCCGTCGGTGAAGAGTCGCGCGGTGCCGCGGGGGGCAGCGACATTGACCGGCCACTGGATCGGCTCTAAAGCATCGTAGGCGGCGCGGCCGAGCCCGGCCAGGCCGGAAATGTCGAACAGCCGCCGCCGCTCACCCGGCCCCTCGCCGTTCTCGAAGCCGGAGAGCCGGGCGTGCTCGTCGAAGATCTCGCTGGGGTGGGTGTAGCCGAAGGCCTCGCCGAAGCCCAGCCGCTTGGCCACCTCGCACAGCGCCCACCAGTCGTGCCGGGCCTCGCCCGGCGGTGGCAGGATGCCGCGCTGGCGCGAGATGCGCCGCTCGGAGTTGGTCACCGTACCGTCCTTCTCCGACCAGCTCGAAGCCGGCAGCACGATATCGGCATAGGCCAGCAGGTCGGCATTGGCCATGCAGTCGGAAACGATTACCAGCGGGCATTTCGCCAGCGCCGCGCGTACCCGGTCGGTACGCGGCAGGCTCACCGCCGGGTTGGTGGCCATGATCCACAGCGCCTGCACCTCGTCGCGCTCGATGGCCTCGAACAATGCCACCGCCTTGTGGCCTGGTCCTTCGGGCAGGCACGGCACCAGCCCCGCGGTGGTCCAGAAACGCGTCACGCGGTCCCGCGCCCCGGGGGTGTCGTAATCCATGTGGGCGGCCAATTGGTTGGCCAGCCCGCCCACCTCGCGCCCGCCCATGGCGTTGGGCTGGCCGGTGATCGAGAACGGCCCCGCCCCCGGCAGGCCGATCTTGCCCCCGGCCAGGTGGCAGTTGATGATGGCGTTGCCCTTGTCGGTACCGCTGCTCGACTGGTTCACCCCCTGGGAGAACATCGTGACCACGTGCAGGTGGCTGGCAAACCAGTAGAAGAAAGTCTCCAGACGCTCCGCATCCAGGTCGCAGTCGGCGGCGATGGCTTCCACGCCGGCATTCTGCTCCTGCGCCGCGGCCAGCGCCTCCTCGAAGCCCTGGGTATGCGCCTCCAGATAGACCCGGTCGAGCTTGTTGCGCGCAGCCATCCACGCCAGCAGCCCGGTGAACAGGCGGGCGTCGCTGCCCGGCTTGAGCCCCAGGTAGAGGTCGGCGAGCTCGCAGGTGTCGGTCACCCGCGGGTCGATCACCACCACCCGCAGCAGCGGGTTGCGCTGCTTGGCCACCTTCAGCCGCTGATAGAGCACCGGATGGTTCCAGGCCAGGTTGGAGCCGACCAGCACCACCAGCTCGGCCTCTTCGAGATCCTCGTAGCAGCACGGCACCGCGTCGGCGCCGAAGGCGCGCTTGTGGGCCGCCACCGCCGAGGCCATGCACAGGCGCGAATTGGTATCCAGGTGAGGCGTGCCGAGAAAGCCCTTGAACAGCTTGTTGGCAACGTAATAGTCCTCGGTGAGCAACTGCCCGGATAGGTAGGCAGCAAGTGCTTCGGGACCGTGGGCATCGCGCACCGCCCCCAGGCGGCTGGCCACCGCATCCAGTGCGGTGTCCCAATCGCTCTCCACACCGTCGACGATGGGCCGGGTCAGGCGACCGCCATGACCCAGCGTCTCGTGCAGGGCCGAGCCCTTCACGCACAGGCGGCCGAAGTTGGCGGGGTGCTGCGGGTCGCCCTGCACGTCGACGATCTCATTCTTCTCGACGCTGGCCACCACGCCACAGCCAACGCCGCAGTAGGGGCAGGTGGTTCGGGCTTCGCGCATGTCGATCTCCTCTGGAGCACTCTTGAAACGACGATCTCGAAACGACGACGCCCGCCAACGCTTCCCCGGATATAGCTGTGGGAAGGTTAGCGGGCGTCGTTGCCGCTCGGGCGCTGACGGTGCGCCCATGTCGATATTTACTGATGTGTATCAAGCAGAAAGCGTGCCATGGCGAAAATAACCATCCCCTTTCAGGCAGATGTCACGCTTTGCCTTCCCGCCCAGCGTCGTGCTTCATGCTGCTTCGCACCATGACCCGGCGCCCCGGCACGGCCATGCACCAGGCTGGTGCCGAGTGGCCAATACCGCTGCCGCCGTGTGGCCTTTCACTCACCAGGAGAGTGGCGCCTGGCGGGCGCATGGGCGTGAAAATGCGCAACTGGAATATCTCTTGCATGTTTCTTGCCAGGTACTCGGTAGCGAAACCAGAGCCAGACCCGATAACGCCAGACACGAGCGACGCCTATGCCCTCACCCCTGAACATCCTGCTGGTCGACGACGAGGTAGTTCGCGCCGCCATGGTCGAGGAGGCGCTGATGGCCGAGGGGCACCGGGTCATCTGCCGGCTGACCAGCCCCGCCAGCCTCAACGAGATGGTCGCGCGCCACCAGCCCGACGTGGTGATCATTGACATGGAGAGCCCCGACCGCGACACCCTGGAGAGCATGGCCCTGCTCAACCGCGAGAACCCACGACCGGTGGTGTTCTTCGCCGATCAGCACGACTCCGACATGCTGCAGGCCGCGCTCAAGGCCGGGGTCAGCGCCTACGTGGTCGACGGCCTGGTGCCCGAGCGGGTCAAAGCCATCGTTGAGGTGGCCATTGCCCGCTTCGACTCCTTTCACAGCATGCGCCAGGAGCTCGACAAGGCACGCAACCAACTGGCCGAACGCAAGCGCATCGAACGCGCCAAGGGCCTGCTGATGAAGCATCAATCCTGCGACGAGGAGCAGGCCTACCGCATGCTGCGCAAGCTGGCCATGGACCGTGGCCAGCGCATCGCCGAGGTCGCCGACAGCGTCATTGACGTTCTCGAACGCCTGAACCTGACATCGCCCCAGGGGCGAACCGCCGACAAACGGGGTCCCCGCTCATGAGCCACCCGCACCATCACGCCACCTCGCCGGAACTGGAACGCCTCACCCTCGGCTTCGTGCCGCTGCTCGATGCCGCCCTGCTGATCGTCGCCCGTGAGCGCGGCTGCTTCGCCGATCAGGGGCTCGACGTCTCCCTCTCGCGGGAGAACGCCTGGGCCACCCTGCGCGACAAGGTCGCCGCCGGCTTGCTCGACGGCGCCCAGATGCTCGCCCCCATGCCGCTGGCCATGAGCCTGGGGCTGGGCCGGGCGCCCTGCGACACCCTGGCCCCGCTGCTGCTCAGCCGTAACGGCAATACCGTGACGCTTTCTGCAACGCTGAGCGAGGCCAGCGGCGCGACGCTAGGCGACGCCCCGGTCGTCAGCGCCTTGGCACTGGGCAACTGGCTGCGCGGCCCCGGCAGCGGCAAGCGCCCCCGCCTGGCCATGGTCTATCCCTACTCCTGCCAGCACTATCAGCTACGCGAATGGCTGACCCTCGGCGACATCGACCCTGAGCGCCACGTGGAACTGGTGGCCCTGCCACCGCCGCGCATGGTGGAGGCATTACGCAGCGGAGAGATCGACGGCTTCTGCGCCGGCGAGCCCTGGGGCACCCTGGCCCGGCACTGCGGCGCCGGACGGCTGGTGGCCACCGGCGACCAGCTATGGCCCGACCACCCGGAGAAAGTGCTTGGCGTGACCCGCTCCTGGGCCGAGCGCTACCCGGCCACCCTGGGCGCCCTGCTGCGCGCCTTGGTAGCGGCCAGCGAATGGCTGGCCGCCTCGCCGGAAAACCGCCGCCAGGCGCTGGCATGGCTCGCCCTGCCGCCCTACCTGGACCATTCAGTACGGCACCTCGAATCGCTCGGACTCAACGCAGCGCCCATTCGGCAGCGCCTCTACGGTACCGGCATGCTGCGCCCCACCCCGCAGGATGCACTGCACTTCGCCGAGCCCATTGCCCGACAGCTGGAAGCCCAGGGCGGGCGCTTCTCGCCCGGTCAGTTGGCCGCGTGCTACAGCCCTGTGCATTTCGATGCCGCAACGCACCATTGATGTGCACGGCCGGTATGGACCAATGTCCGTACCGGCCCTGCTCAGCTATCCCAGCCCAATGAAATAGAAGAGAAAATCATCCGCCAGGCACATCCTGGCCGGCTTCTTGAAAACCGATGGGCAAACGGCGATCAAAGAAGGTCGCCACACACAGCAAGCGACAACGACGTCTCTGCGCACCCGGTTCGATCATCGCATCGACAGGGGCAGCGCCGAGGCGTCGTTGCGTTTGTGCCCAGCCACTGGGCCACCACCACGACAAGCGCAGCGAAAGGAGGTGTTCGCATGCCACAGCGACATCCCGAGACATCGGCAACCGACCGTCTGGTCATCGTCGGCAACGGCATGGCCGGCCACCGCCTGGTCGAAGCGCTGCTCGCCCGGCCCGAGCGACCTGCGATCACCGTGATCGGCGCCGAAACCGCACCGGCCTACAACCGCATCCTGCTCTCACCGCTGCTGGCCGGTGAAATGGAGCGCAGCGCCCTGATCCTGCGCAGCGCCGAGTGGTACGCCGAGCAGGGCATCGAGCTGGTGCTGGGCGAACGGGTGGAGAGCATCGACCGCACCTCACGGCGGCTGACCACCGACGCCGGCCGCGAACTCGACTACGACCGCCTGGTGCTGGCCACCGGCTCCACCCCGGCCCGCCCGCCGGTGCCGGGGCTGGAGCTACCCGGTGTGCACGTTTTCCGCGACCTGCACGATGCCGACGCCCTGGCACGCGCCGCGGAAGCCGGCCGCAACGCCGTGGTGATCGGCGGCGGTCTGCTCGGCCTGGAAGCGGCGGAAGGGCTGCGCAAACGCGGCATGCAGGTGAGCCTGCTGCAGCGTGAAGACCGCCTGATGAACCGCCAGCTCGACCTCACCGCCGCCCGGCTGCTGGAAAGCGAGCTGCGCGGTCGCGGGCTCGACATTCACACCGACGCCCAGCTCGAGCGCCTGGAAGCCAATGCCGAAGGCCAGGTATGCGCCGCCCTGCTCGCCGACGGCACCCGCCTGGCCGCGGACTGCGTAGTGGTGGCCATCGGCATCGTGCCTCAGGCCGAGCTTGGCCGGGTGGCCGAGCTCGAGGTCAACCGCGGCGTAATCGTCGACGAGTGGCTCACCACCAGCGACCCGGCCATTTACGCCCTGGGCGAGTGCTGCGAGCACCGCGGCAATCTCTACGGCCTGGTCGAGCCGATCTGGCGCCAGGTCGAAGTGCTAGCCGACAAACTCTGCCGCGCTAACGCCGAGCGCGCTAGTGCCGAGCGTGCCCAGGGCTACGTCGAGAAACCGACCGCCACCAAGCTCAAGGTAAGCGGCATCTCGCTCTACGCCTTCGGCCCCACCGAGCCCGAGCCCGAACACGAAGTGCTCAGCTATCGCGACCCCCAGCAGGGCGACTACCGCCGCCTGCTGCTGCGTGACGGCCGCCTGGAAGGTGCCGTGCTCTACGGCGACACCGCCTCCGGCCCCTGGTACTTCGAGCAGGCCCTGGCCGGGCGCGATCTCAGCGACTGTCGCGCCGCCCTGCTGCTCGGCGCCGCCGACGCCCAGGCCCTGCTCGACGACGCATCGAACGAATCACCGCAACGCCCCGCGAAGGAGGCCGCATGAACACGCCCGTCAAACCGCAACTGATCGTCATCGGCAACGGCATGGTCGGCCACCACCTGGTCGAGCAGCTGGTCGAGCGCGGCGCCACCGAGCGCTACGCCATCACCGTGTTCGGCGAGGAGCGTCACCTGGCCTACGACCGCGTGCACCTCTCCGAGTATTTCAGCGGCCGCGACGCCGCCTCGCTCGCGCTCTCCACCGCCGACTACTACGCCGAGCACGGCATCGAGCTGCGCCTGGGCGAAGCGGTATTCGCCATCGACCGCAATACCAGCGAGGTGGTCACCGACCAGGATCGCTACCCCTACGACCGCCTGGTACTGGCCACCGGCTCCTACCCCTTCGTGCCGCCGATCCCCGGCAATGACCGTGAGGGCTGCCTGGTCTACCGCACCCTGGAAGACCTCGACGCCATCCGCGAAGCCGCCGAAAGCGCCGCCACCGGCGTGGTGGTGGGCGGCGGCCTGCTCGGTCTGGAAGCCGCCAACGCCCTTCGCGGGCTCAACCTCGACACCGCCGTGGTGGAATTCGCACCGCGGCTGATGCCGATGCAGGTGGACACCGAAGGCGGCGAGCTGCTGCGCGAGAAGATCGAATCGCTGGGCGTGCAGGTGCTCACCGGCCGCGCGACCCAGGAGATCGTCGACGGCGAACGCAGCCGCCACCGCATGGTGTTCCAGGACGAAAAAGTGCTGGAAACCGACCTGATCGTCTTCTCCGCCGGCATTCGTCCCCGCGACGAGCTGGCCCGCGACTGCGGCCTGGAGATCGGCGAGCGCGGCGGCGTGGTGATCGACGACAACTGCCTGACCAGCGACCCGGCCATCCTCGCCGTCGGCGAAGTGGCGCTGTGGAACAACAGCATCTTCGGCCTGGTTGCCCCCGGCTACCAGATGGCCAAGGCCGCTGCCGCCACGCTGCTAGAAGGCAACGAGCCCTTCAAGGGCGCCGACATGAGCACCAAGCTCAAGCTGATGGGCGTCGACGTGGGCTCCATCGGCGACGCCCACGGCGACCGTACACCCGGAGCACGCCAGTTCCGTTTTCTCGACCCGCTCAAGCAGCAGTACCGCAAGCTGGTGGTCTCCAGCGACGGCAAGCGCCTGGTCGGTGCCATGCTGGTGGGCGACAACAGCTACTACGACACCCTGCTGCAGTACTACGCCAACCGCATCGAACTGCCCGAGGACCCGGCCTCGCTGATCCTGCCGGCCGGCAGCAGCGCCGCCCCCGCGCTGGGGCCGGACGCCCTGCCGGACACCGCCATGATCTGCTCATGCCACAACGTCACCAAGGCGGATGTATGCGCATCCATCGACGGCGGCGCGGTGGATCTCGGCGCGGTGAAAGGCGAAACCAAGGCCAGCACCGGCTGCGGCGGCTGTGCCGCCCTGCTCAAGACCCTGGTGGATCACGAACTCGAAAGCCGCGGCGTAGAGGTCGACAAGTCGATCTGCGAACACTTCCACTACACCCGCCAGGAGCTCTACGACATCGTTCGGGTGGAGGGCATCAAGACCTTCAGCGAGCTGATGGAGAAGCACGGCTCCAAGGTGGGTCACGGCCTCGGCTGCGACATCTGCAAGCCAGCGGTGGCCTCGATACTCGCTTCCTGCTTCAACGAGCCGATTACCGACGCGGCCCACATCCCGCTGCAGGACACCAACGACACCTTCATGGCCAACATGCAGAAGAACGGCACCTACTCGGTGGTGCCGCGCATCGCCGGCGGGGAGATCACCCCCGACAAGCTGGTGGTGCTGGGGCAGGTGGCGCAGAAGTACAACCTCTACACCAAAGTGACCGGCGGCCAGCGCATCGACCTGTTCGGCGCCCGCCTGGAAGACCTGCCGGCCATCTGGGGCGAGCTGATCGAAGCCGGCTTCGAAACCGGCCACGCCTACGGCAAGTCGCTGCGCACGGTGAAATCCTGCGTGGGCAGCACCTGGTGCCGCTACGGCGTGCAGGACAGCGTGGGCATGGCAATCCGGCTGGAGCACCGCTACAAGGGCCTGCGCGCGCCGCACAAGATCAAGTTCGGGGTTTCCGGCTGTACCCGCGAGTGCGCCGAAGCCCAGAGCAAGGACATTGGTGTGATCGCCACCGAGAACGGCTGGAACCTGTACGTCTCCGGTAACGGCGGCATGCGCCCGCGCCACGCCGAACTGTTCGCCACCGACCTCAGCGACGAAGAGCTGTTCCGCTACATCGACCGCTTCCTGATGTTCTACATCCGCACCGCCGACCGCCTGCAGCGCACCTCGGTGTGGCGCGAGAATCTGGAAGGCGGCCTGGACTACCTCAAGGAAGTGATCCTCGAAGACAGCCTCGGCATCGGCGAAGAGCTGGAGCGGCAGATGCAGGCCGTGGTCGACACCTACGAGTGCGAATGGGCCAACGCCATCAGCGACCCGGAGAAACTCAAGCGCTTCCGCAGCTTCGTCAACGACGCGCGCCCGGATCCGGACATTATCTACACCACCGAGCGCGGCCAGCTTAGGCCAGCCTAAGGAGAATGGCGGCGCCCAGCGCGCCGCCCTTCCCTAACCGCTACTGGCAGAAAAGATCAAAAAGGATTCGAAATGAGCACAGCAACTGCGGCGAAGACCATGACCCAGACCTGGCAAACCCTCTGCACCCGCGCCGACCTGGTGCCCTTCTCCGGCGTCGCCGCCTGGGTGGAAACCCCAGAAGGCCCTGCCCAAGTGGCCGTCTTCTACCTGCCAGGCCACGCGCAGGAACTTTACGCCATCGACCACCACGACCCCTTCTCCAACGCCAACGTGATCGCCCGCGGCATCGTCGGCGACCTCAAGGGTCAGCCCGTCGTCGCCTCACCGATCTACAAGCAGCACTTCCGCCTGGAAGACGGCCAGTGTCTGGAAGACGAAAGCGTCACCCTGCGCACCTGGAAGGTGAGCTTCAAGGGCGACGAGGTGTGGATCGAGGCCTAAGTTTTCAGTCCCAGAAAAGCAAAAAGCCGCCGACGCTGGGAAGCGTCGGCGGCTTTGGGTAAGACCGCTCTCATCTCAACCGCGAAAGGCGGCCTCGATCTTGGCGATGTCGATTTTCCTCATCGTCATCATGGCCTCGAACGCCCGCTTGGCAGCGGCACGGTCGGGACTGGTGAAGGCCTTCGTCAGCGCAACCGGGGTAATCTGCCAGGAGATGCCCCACTTGTCTTTGCACCACCCGCATTGGCTCTCCTCGCCGCCATTGCTGACGATGGCGTTCCAGTAGCGATCCGTCTCCTCCTGGTCTTCGGTCGCCACCTGAAACGAGAACGCCTCGCTATGCTTGAACGTAGGTCCGCCGTTCAGCCCAAAGCACGCCACGCCCAGTACGGTGAACTCGACCGTCAACACGCTGCCTTCCTTGCCTGAGGGAAAATCCCCTGGGGCCCGGTGCACCGCGTCGAGCGATGAATCGGGGAAGGTCTCGGCATAAAATCGTGCAGCTTCCTCAGCGGCGCTATCGTACCAAAGGCAGATCGTGTTCTTTGCCATGTGCTTCATGATCAGCTCCCTTCTGTCGGTGATTGCTGTGGGTGGGCAATCTAATGTCGAACGGAGCTGACCGAAATCGACAGGGGGGGTGGTGTCAGGCTTTGGCGGCAGGAGCGCGTCGGCAGAGCGCCCCTTGTCTGGATTTGTGAAGGCTACTGTGGCAACTGATAGGAGATATTGCCACTATTCACCCTTATATACTTGCGCTGCTCCAAATCTTTCACAATTGAGCTTAGCTGCTGCTCCGATAGCTTCTCAGTAAATAGCGAATTGATAGTATTGACGAGCGTCTTGACCTTCCGAGGCCGCGCCCAACGCATGCACCGCGCCAGCGGTCGCCGTGACTGTGCTTTTCATGACCATGCAGGATAAACAAAGTTATCACCAACATATGTTCCTGCCATCTTCAGAAAGAAACAGCAAGACCAGAAAAGAAAGCAACAAAAATTTGGCTGATCGATACACTAACCCCTTGCCTCGCATTGCCAACACTCGCAATAATCGGCGCGAGGTACAAGCGACCGGCGACCGCAGGGAGCGCAGGGAGCGCAGGGAGCGCAGGGAGCGCAGGGAGCGAACTCAACTGCTCGCTATCTTCTGTTTGGTAAAAAAACAAATTCACGGCCATCCCACACAATTCTACCTAATTCAACGCCATATGATACATCAGGAATCCCGGACCCGACCATTATAGCTGTATCGGCGCCATACGAAATCCGATAACTGGAGTGTGCCACGCCCCGAATATACTCAGCGGTGTAACTACTGTCTCCAGTTTCCTGCACAAGGAGCTTGCCTATCATATTTTCCGTTATGGTAGGCCAGATTTTCTCTGTCACATCAACATATACACCGTCACCAACTTCAAAAACCCACCTATTTTCAACGGATACTCCATCCTCAGTGATTAGAGCAACTTCCGATTGCCCGGAAATGTTATCGAAGTATGAGATGTGATATACAAACAAGACATCATCGCATTCTAGCCGGTAGCGCGCCGGGCCTTCTTTGCTCAAACATTCCGATAGGAACCTTCTCGTAACTTCTTCACCAGAGTCACGATTAACTATATTGCTTTTTAAAAGAAGATCAAGTGCATCAGCACTCTGTACAGTGGCCGCATGGCTCAAAATGGATGGCGATATCAGCATAGCCGCAAAAAACACTCTTACCCAAATCATCATCGATATTCTCACCTGACAAAGATAACGTCGCGCACAACGGCGGCCGATGCAGGAGGCCGTCCAGCGTAGGCCGAAGGCCGGATCGAATTGATGCGCCTTGTTAAGTTCACCAACCTGGAAGCCTCAAATGACGGGCCACTTTAAGCTCCAGCTGACCCCATAATTGCGATAATAATTTTTCCCTTTCTTGCTGCATTTTTTTTCTGTGAGTAATTTCCTTTGGGCACTTCACCCGATACCTCAATGCCCGATGGAACGTGAACCAAAGTAAAGTGCCAACTTCGATCATCCACTGCACGAGATGCTACCGACCGCTTCTTGCGGTGGGTAGACGTGCTGCCGCTACCGTGCCAAGTAACTTCAGTTCTAGGCAATTGCCATTTGTCCTTGCTCTTCTTTCCCATATATACTCTGACTGAAACTTAACGTCTAAGCTAAGCGGCGCGGCGTTAGCCGCGTCCGGTGGAGCGCGATGCGTGGAATTCCCCCAAAAAAAGTGGACACGTCACCATCAGCTCATCTCCTCGAACTCTATCGGGGTCCGGTAACCAAGGCTACTGTGCAGCCGATGACTATCATAGAACTGTCCCTCTCGGTATTCCTTTCGCCAACGTGACAGCATGAAGGGGTAAATATCCAGTGCTTCGGCAACGCCTTTGACGCTCCGGTGGGCCTGGTGGCTCCACTCCACCGCTTTGACTTTGAACTCGGTGCTATAGCGTTGCGTTTTCTTCCCCGTGATCATCTCGGGTATCGGTTCTCTCCTGTTGGGGAGTTATCGATGCGTGTCCACTGGAGTGGGGGAACTCCACCGCGTAGTGATGCGCTTGGTTAGCGTTCGTGTATTGGACAGACCCCAACTCTTTGGATATTCCTAAGCAATTTTCAAAGAGCCGAAAAACACAACCAGAAACATGGCAAACTGCACCAATAAAATCGACATATAAAACCAGTTTAACTTTGAAGCAGCATTTTTATTTAAAGAATTATGGCTTGCGTCTCTAATAGAATCCGATAGAGAAATTATCAGGGAGCTTTTGGAAAGCGCCTTTTCCACTTCGCGGCCATGCCGAACAGCCCCTTTAAGCAGTTCGTGGTACCAATATCTATCCATAGAGTAAAAAGCCGCCCAAATCATCATAGACAGAGCGATAAATACAGCAGCTATGTGGAACTCCAAGTCGTTAACAGTAACAATCCCTCCAAATCTGTAGGAAATTGCCGACGCACCAAGAAGAACACCAAGGATAGAAACAGCTAAGGACCTAACTTTCAAGCATAGGTCATTAAAATGCATCTGTACATCAACGGTTTTCTCCCAAACCTTGATCTGTAACTCATCATTGCCCTTTTCTTCGCCCATAAATTCTTCCTAGTAGAGCCACTAACAGTGATTGGACTTCACGTCCTGATATTGAATGAACATCTTCTTCCAACTCATTGTTTTTTTAAGCTTAAGTATAGCTCGACCACCTATGCAGGATTCGTGCACTTGCGCGTTTTGCCAGAGCCAATAACACTGTATGCATATCCACATCACAAGAGAGCTGCTGTATGGATACGCACAACAGACCGCCAAAGCTGATGGACCGTGTGAAGGCCATCATGCGGGTGAAGCGCTAAAGCCCGCGTACCGAGAAAACCTACTGCTACTGGGTTCGCTACTTCATTCGCTCCCATGGCGTGCGCAGCCCTCTGGGATAGGAGGACACCTGGCATTCAGGCACGCTACCGCCTGGGAATGCCGCTCATCGGCCTCCCACTCAGGCGGTTACTAGCCGCCGACATGCTTCATCTGACGATGTTGGAATCCGATTCGAAGCACTTATTCACACTAGCCTTGTTAAATTAACTATCGGCACGTGCCGTGGCATCTTGAGCCTGATACTCCGCCCTACGCTGCATCCCGCACCTCCCGGCACTTGGGATAGGCCGAGCAGCCCCAGAATCGATTGCCGGCGTTTGCCCCTCGATTCGAGGTGCGCAGCACCATGACGCTACCGCACTTCGGGCAGGTTCTGTCGGAGCTGGATTCGAAGCGGGCCTTGAGCTGTTTCACGTGCTGGCGGTGCGTGTCCCGAGTCGGTGCAAGGCGGCCGGTGGTGATGCTTTCCAGCACTTGCTCTACCTGGGCTTGCGTCAGCACGGGCTCGCGGAACGACTTGATGTAGCGCACGTAGCCGCCGCCGATGGTGACGTTCTCGGGCATGCTGGTCTTGAATACGGCGCTGCCGGAGAAGACCACCAGCGAGTGAAGGGTATCTGGCGGCACGTCGAGCAGGGCTTCCAGCGCTTTCAAGTGCTTGTAGTTCTGGCGCAGCGGGTTCTGAAACTTGAAGCTCTTGCGGTAGAGCTTCTGGGTCCATTGGGCTTGGCGTTCGCTGCCGAAGATCCAGCCCGCCATATGCTTGGTCTCGATGACGAAGATGCCGTAGCGGGAGACCAGCACGTGGTCGATCTGGGTGGTGCCGTCGGGCGTGGGCAGCGTGACGTTGTGAACGCCGCGGTACTCATCCGCCGGCAACCGCACCTTGGCGATCAGCTTGACGAAGGCCTCGCCGAACATGCCCTTGAACCAGCGGGACTTGAGTATGCCGAGTAGCACCAGGAGGGGCAGCACCCACCATAGCGGCCTAGCGGCTTCAAAGAGGATCGAATAGTCCAAAGGCTTCCTCTCGCTTCAGCGATTGGCTAGGGACGTTTGGTTCAGCCTGCTTAGGTTAAGCTAGCGCTTTCTATCGTGTAATTCTACGTAACGAGACTGGATATTGATCTGAGTCGCTTCGGGGTAGTCGAAAGCCTATACGATGTAAGAAACGGCTTACGCCAGGCTGACCAAAGGAACCACGAGAAACGCCACGCAATATGGCAAATTGGCTCGTGGCCCTCACGCCTTGGCACGCTGGCTTGCATGGATGTGCTGACTGCCGATTTTGCGTTCAAAACCTGAGCAGGGTTTCGTGCATGCACCCATATCAAGAAGATCAAGAACATCGCCGGGCGGTGCTGCAAGCCATGCTGCTGGTCACCATCGCAAGTGCACTGGTCTTTGCGGCGTTCAACTTTCCCGACGGCATGATTCTCGTCGGCGGTATCCAGGTCGCCCTTGCCGCTCTCGCCGCCGGCCTGCTGGTCGTGGTTCGTCGCACACGGCGAGTCCAGGCATGGTGCCTGCGCTTTTTGCTGATACTGCTGTCGGTCACGATCCTGCTGCTGAGCCGACCAGAGATCTCGCCGTTCGCCTTCATCTGGCTGCTGGTCATCCCGCTCGTCACGCACCTTCTGCTCGGTTCCAGGCTGGGCCTGCTGCTCTCGGTGGGCTATATGGGGGTTGGCGCCGCCCTCTTCTTGTACCGCTTTGGCGGCAGCCCCGAACTCGTTAGGGTAGAGGTGATGTCCAACGCCATCATCGCCGCGCTTACTACCCTTGGCATGTCACACTTCTACGAACGTACTCGTGAACGGTCCGAGCTGAAGTTGACGCGTCTGGCCACGGTCGACCCGCTGACCGGGCTGGCCAATCGCGCGCGCCTCATCGACGTCTTCCTCTGGGAGCAGGCACAGGCACAGGCACGGCGCAATGGGACCCCACTCTCGTTGCTGATGCTGGACCTTGATCGCTTCAAGCGGATCAACGACGAGTACGGGCACGAGGCCGGAGACGCGGTGCTGGTCGCCTTCGCTCGTATGCTGCAGCAGCGCCTGAGGGAGATCGACCTGATCTCACGCTTTGGCGGCGAGGAATTCCTGGTACTACTGAACAACACCGATGGTAAGCGAGCCTTCGCCGTAGCCGAGGTGCTGCGGCAGAGCCTGGAACAACTCGATATCGAATATCAGGGCAAGATCCTCAAACTCACCGTCAGCATAGGCGTCGCCGAATATGGCCCCGACGGGCTTGACCTGGACACGCTCAGCCGAGTCGCCGATAAACGGCTGTACCAGGCCAAGGCGAGTGGACGGAACTGCGTTCGCGGCCCAATTGCGGAATCCGGTGTCGAGCGAGAGGGGGCGCTGCTCAACAATGCAGCCAAAGAGTTCCAGTCTGGCTCAGATTCCAGAAGTGCGATCAACTCAGATTCGTGATCCTTATCGTACCGAAGGATATTGCCTGTAAATTTCATCATACGACCCTACACTGAGATTTCTGCAATCCTCGCGCTCAACCATTCCCGTACACTGCGGCCGCCGTCGCCTTCGGTCGCTCCTCCTCGAACCGGGGGTCATGTCATGTCGCAGGATACTCGAAACCCGGCCGCTCCCGATATCGCCCCAAGGCCCGCGCGGTGCGCGGAACTCCCCTCTATCGTGGAGCGCCCCAACCCGGGGTTCTACTCCACCCATGCCCTGGACCGGGCCTTCAAGGCAAACCTGGCCAGGCTGACCGCCGGCATCACCCCGGCCGGCCTGGCCAGCGTCTATTACGAGTGGCTGGTTCACATGATGCTCTCCCCGGGCAAGCAACTGGAGCTGGGCGAGAAGTACACCCGCAAGCTCACCCGTTTCGGGCAATACCTCAATCGCGTGGCGGCTGGGTCCGGTGCCGCTGCCTGTATCGAGCCGCTGGAGCAGGACCAGCGCTTCAGCGGCGAGGAGTGGCAGCGTTGGCCGTTCAACCTGATCTATCAATCTTTTCTGCTGACCCAGCAGTGGTGGCACAACGCCACCAGCGAGATCGACGGCCTGTCGCCGGAGAGCGAGCGGGTGGTGAACTTCATCACACGCCAGATACTCGACCGGTACTCGCCATCCAACTCTCCGTGGCTGAACCCTGAAGTGGTTGCTACCACGATGGCGACCGGCGGACAGAATCTGGTGGTGGGTTGGCAGCACTTCATCGAGGACTGGGAACGGGCCGTATCCGGCAAGCCACCGGTCGGTGCCGAGGCGTTCCGCGTAGGCAAGAACCTGGCGGTCACTCCCGGCAAGGTGGTCTATCGGAATCACCTGATCGAGCTGATCCAGTACGCACCAACGACGAAGCAGGTTTACGCGGAACCGGTGCTGATCGTGCCTGCCTGGATCATGAAGTATTACATTCTCGACCTCACGCCCGCCCAGTCATTGGTCAAATACTTGGTGGATCAAGGCCATACCGTCTTCATGATCTCCTGGCGCAATCCGGGCTCGGAGGATCACGATCTGGGCATGGAGGATTATCGTCGGCTGGGGCCGATGGCGGCGCTGGATGCAATCTGTGCCATCACTGGCAGCCACAAGGTTCACGGGGTGGGTTACTGTCTGGGTGGTACGCTGCTTTCCATCGCGGCGGCGGCCATGGCGCGGGATGGCGACGAGAGGCTGGCTTCCCTGACCACTCTGGCCACTCAGGTGGACTTCACCGAAGCCGGCGAACTGATGCTGTTCATCGGCGAAAGCCAGGTCTCGTATCTGGAAAACATGATGTGGGATCAGGGCTATCTCGACGGCTACCAGATGGCCGGCGCTTTCCAGATCCTGCGCTCCAACGATCTGATCTGGTCGCGCATCGTGCATGACTACCTCCTCGGCGGACGTCAGCCCATGAATGCTCTCATGGCCTGGAATGCAGACCTGACTCGCATGCCCTACCGCATGCATTCCGAGTATCTGCGCCAGCTGTTCCTGAACAACGATCTGGCTAATGGGCACTATCGGGTGGATGGCCGACCGGTCGTGATTCAGGACATTCGGGCGCCGCTGTTCGTCGTCAGCACCACCACCGATCACGTGGCTCCCTGGAAGTCCGTCTACAAGATCCATCTGCTGGCGGATACCGACGAGGTAACCTTCGTGCTCACCAGCGGTGGGCACAACGCGGGTATCGTCAGTGAGCCGGGGCATCCGGGCCGCCGCTTTCGGATGTCTGCGCCACAACATGAAAAGGCGTACCTGGATCCGGAAACCTGGCAGCAGATCACGCCCGAGCAGGATGGCTCCTGGTGGCCGGCGTGGCATCAGTGGCTAGCGGCCCATTCTACTGAGCAGGTACCGCCGCCAGGCATGGGTAGCCAACAGTACCCTCCCCTGACCGACGCGCCGGGAAGCTATGTATTGGCGCCATGAGAGGTGATTTGCGCGGCGCGCCAGACCACCACGGCTCGGCCCAGGAACATTCCGCCGAGCAGGCCGTATACGAGGCTGACCGTAGCAGCGAAGGCGGCCGTACCGGCGAGGGGAAGCCGCATGCCGACTATTACGCCGACGGCAAACTTGGCGCAGAAGATCGTCAGCATGAGCGCGAGCGGCTGCCAGCTGCCCGGCACGTGGAAGGTTTGGTCTTGCGGTGAGAAACGCACGCCTCTGGGCAGCTCGAGCTTGAGATGGAGCAGCACGGCGAGACCGATGCCAACTGCCCAGAGGGCCAGGTGTACCGGCTCGGCGCCAAACGCATTGATCAGGCCATAGAGCCCGAGGAAAAGGAAAATCGCCGGGATGATACCCAGCTTGGAAAGGCCGATGGTTCTGTCCTGGCTCTGCTGATAGCCCCGGTAGAGCAAAAACAGCAGCAGCGGCCATACCCATAGCGGTGTGTTTCTTATTATCTCGATCAGCATCGGTATTCCCTGGCGTTGTGTTTCGCCCCAGCATAGCGAGGCTATGCCAGCCCCTCCAGTCAGTGCTTACTAACCCGGAAAAGGCCTTCTAAGACCGACTTTCAACATGGCCCTCCTACCCTTTCCCACAAATTGCCCGGACGTCTTCCTCGTCCACCGGTCGTGACAATGCCAGCTTATAGCGAACCAGATCCTCTCTTAACATCAGCGGAAGCTCCACGCCGAGGAGGTACCTGGTCTCATAGCGAGAGAAATCGATATCAAGCGGAATCCATGTCTGGCTTTCCTTATCGAAGATGCTCGCTCCAGCGGCACATCCTACTTCGATCTTGATGCCTTCATATTTGAACTGTACATAGGTCAGGTCCCAGCCTTCCTCCCGATAGTGGGCAGCAGGCTTGGTTATGAATTCCTGGCCCGCCTCTACCACTTCTAAGAAGCGCTCACCGGGAACGAACAAGTCGACGTCGTTTAAATCGCGTTCGGATCCATACCCCTTTGCTGCCAGTCCGCCACAGATCAGAAAAGGGATGTTTCTGTTTCTCAGCAAACCTGCGATCCACTTGATGGCTTCCTGATGCACTCATCCTCCCGTTATCTTTTACGCCTTCCGCGTTTCAAAAATGGCGTTCAACTCATCGAAGCTCGCCGCGCCGTCCAGGCCTTCGAAACTCCCTCCCTCTGCCATCATTCTGGCGGCCCGTATGAAGGCACCCCATGCGGTGCGCGCGAGGGCCGAGCCGACGCTGATACGCCGTACGCCGAGTTCCGCGAGATCCTGCACCGTCAGTCCCATATTGCCCATGACGATGGCGTTGACCGGCTTGGGCGCGACGGCACTGACGATGGCGCTCAGCTCCTCTCGCGTTCGCGGCCCTGGGGCGAATAGCACATCAGCGCCCGCCTCCGCGTAGGCTGTCAGACGTTGTAACACGTCCTTCAGGGGCTCCGGCTGGCCCACCAGGTAGCTTTCTGCCCGTGCAGTGAGCAGAACCTGAGCTCCCGCCTCATCTATCGCAGTGCGGGCAGCGCGGATGCGCTCCACGGCAAGCGCCAGGTCGTATAGCTGCCCGGGTTCTCCGGTGGCGTCTTCGATGGAGAGCCCGGCCACGCCGGTTCCGACACAGCGGGCGACATTGGCCGCCACGCCTTCGGGCTCGTGTGCATAGCCGGACTGGAAATCCGCATTCACCGGCAGATCGGTGGCGTTCACCATTTCGGTGATGTGGGCAAGTGCCGCTTCGCAAGAAAGACCGAGCACGCTGTCGGCCTGGCCCTGGCTGAATTGAAATCCTGCGCTGGTGGTTGCCAGCGCGCGAAAACCGCAGTGCTGGAGAAAGCGCGCCGTACCGATATCCCAGGGATTGGGAATCACGAAGCAACCGGACTCATGAAGTCTGGCAAATTCCGCGCGTCTTAACTCAAGATCGACCATGACACCTCCTAATGGCGCAACCAACCCCAGTCAGTACTCACTAACCCATCACGCCCGGTATCAACGACCGTTTAACCCCTTTCCGGCCAGAATATCGGGCATGCACTTCTCGATTCGTGACGCTCGCGTGCTCGATTGCTTGGCGCCGGAAAAATGCAGAATGTAGCCTCTCTGACGGCCGGGGGTGAGCGCTTCGAAGGCAGCTTTCAGGGCAGTGTTTCCATCCAGCGCTCTCTGAAGTTCTATCGGGTACGTCAGCTCATGCTTCTCGCTGAAGTCCACCTTGGCACCGGCCTTCTCCAGCTCGATGGCCTCGAGGAGATAGGCTTTTAATATGGCAGCCTGCGCTTCGATCTCGCCCAGCTGTGTGAAGCGAGCCTGGCGCATCGCCTGGGAGTGCTCGCCAGGGGCAACAAGAATTCCTTCAGAATTCTTCAGCAGGCTGCCCTTGAAAAAGCCGAGTGCGCAGTAGTCTTTCATACTGAAGATTATGGCTACGTTGCCGTTCTGCACCGAGTAGCAAAGCTTGTCCCACTTCACACTCTCGGTCAGTTGGCATGAGAGCGCTATTGCGCGCAGCCTCTTGCGCTCGTCATGCCATTGCGGCTGGCTCAGCAAAGCTTCCACTTTTGGATTGGTATCGTTCATTGTCCTTGTTCTCATTATTGGCGACGAGGCTACCCAGTCAGTACTTACTCACTCCTGGGCCCCGCTATATGAACCACTCCAACCCTTCATAGGGGTTATCTCTCAATGCCGCCAGGCGGCTTTGCAGATCACCGGAGTGAATCTCCAGCTTATGGCCGTCCGGGTCGAGAAAGTAGAGGGAGTCGCCTTCGCTGCGATTCTCCTTCCAGATCGTCACGGCCTGCTCGCGAATGGCGTCGGTACAGCGGGCGAAGGCCTCTCTACTGACGCTGAAGGCGACGTGAGTATATTCAGGCAGCGGGCCGGTGCGCGCCTCGTCGTCGAGCGACAGGCAGATCCAGTCATCGCCAGCCTGAAGATAGGCACCCCGAGCCCATTTCACCACCGGTTGGAGCCCTACCACCCGTGTGTAGAAGTCGAACGAGCCTTCGAGATCGCGAACTGCGAGCGTAAGGTGATTGATGCCGATTATCATGCCCTACTCCTCAGTTAGCCTCAGCTAGGAGTTTCTTCCTTGAGCGTGCGTATCACCCGGCAAGGGTTGCCGGCGGCGAACACGTCTTCGGGGATGTCCTTGGTCACCACGCTGCCGGCACCGATAACCGTGCGGGAGCCGATGGTGACGCCGGGGCACAGTATCGCGCCGCCGCCGATCCATACGTCGTCGCCGATGGTGATCGGCTTGGCGGCTTCCAGGCCGCTGCGGCGCTCATCGGCATCGAGCGGGTGGGTAGCGGTATAGATCTGCACGCCCGGGCCGAACATGGTGTGGTTGCCGATGGTGACTTCCGCCACGTCGAGGATCACGCAGTTGAAGTTGAAGAAGACCTTCTCGCCCAGGGTGATGTTGCCGCCGTAGTCGCAGTGGAAAGGCGGCTCGATGAAACAGCCCTTGCCCATGGCGCCGAACAGCTCGCTCAACAGCCGCTTGCGCTCCTTTCCCTGTGCGTCGCTGGTGTCGTTGAAGGCCTTGGTCAACAGGCGGGCACGGTGACGCTCGCTCAGGAGCTGGGCGTCCCGCGGATCGTAGAGTTCACCGGCCAGCATCTTCTGTTTTTCGGACATGGTCTCCCCATTATCTGGTCAAGCAAACTTCACGTACGTTACAGCTCTTTCTCCCTCTGGCCAAGGCATACAAAAATGCATTCGCTTCGCATAATAAGAGAAAAAAAGCCGGCTATAATCAATAGCCGGCAGAGAACCTCCGATGGAGCAAGGTGATAGCATCTTTACTCTGACTTAGGTTGCACAAACTCTACAGGCACAGCATTTTTAGCCTCACGCACGACCAAAGTGCCCGCCAGCTTGTCATGCCATCCCTGTTTTTTACCATCGAAAGCAACCCACAGAAAGCCCAAGCCAAGAGGCAAGCTAGAAAGTATATATGCGAGATACCGCCCCATGGCCTGCCCAACGCTGGGAGAGTTACCCGTTCTTGCATCCACAACCTTCACCGACACTGCCATTTTTCCTGGAGTCGCCTGCTTGTAGACCCAAAAGAGAACGATACCTATTGCCGGAAGCACCCAGGAAATTAGAAAATCAGCCGGCCCTGCAACGAACCCGTACAAATTCGGATCGAAATATCCCCAGCCATAAATTGAGATCAGCACCGGAAAAGTAACCATCATAAGAAGAATGGCATCAATGATAGTCGCTCCCGTCCTGACCCAAAAACCTGCATATTCAAGCCCTTGATCTTTCATTCTAGTTCCCTTGACGTAAATCTTCTTTTTCCAGAAGAAAATTAAAAAAACCCACCCTGCTCATTTTTTATGCTTTAACTTTGCCATTTTAAAACATGCCCGTTATTCGCAAAAGCTCAAAAAACTCTTTCAGTATCACCCCGCTGCCTGGTCACTTGAGACCCTCAGAGCTTAACTTCGTAAGCAATTGTTAAATATAGGAAAAACCCATCCCCAGCATGGAACGGGCCTTTTTCTTACATCTGCATAGCTGATTTCCTACAAAATTTTCATAAAAAAGCTACAAAAGGGTGCACTCCCATGAGGAGAAAAACAGCGTTGCCATTGTCAGTGGGAACAAAAAGCTCGCCACCCTCCCCGTCGGACAAGCAAGAAACTTGACAGCAGCACCAATCGAGCCACGAACGGAGCTAGCTCGAAGTCACCAGGGAGGGGCGATATCTCGGAACAGTCGGGAAATCACCTACTCAACAGCCAATTTCTGAAGCACCGCATCGGCCAATTCATTAGCTGATTGGATCGAGTTTAGTCTAAGAGTCGAACACGGCAGTTGTTCGATCCACTCTTCGTGTAGCGCCAGGCTGCGAATCGGTGGAGCAGCAGTATCGTAACTTGCTGCCCATTCGAGAAACTCCTGGTGCTGTGCATACAGATCACCCGTGGGATGGACTCGGCTACCGTATCGTCGACGCTCACGCTCGCGGAGCCTTTCCATTCGCAGCGCAGGATCCAGGTGCAAAAATACAGCCAAAGTGAACATGCCTTCGAGCGGCTTGCCCCAGTTGACGAGAGAACCGGACAGCACCCAACTATCGTGGCCTTGCATATCGGCAAGGATCGAGGCCACACGTTGCTCTGGAGAATGCTTTTGTGTGAAAGGCGGATCGGTGCGTTTCCAATAGTAGTCATCCACATCCAGGTGCGGCACCTGGAGACGCGCCGCCACAAGCGCGCCCAGGCTCGTACTTCCGACACCTGACGCACCGAAGATATGAATTCTATTTTCCATGTTCACTACTCCTTGTCGTGTGTTGTAACGCTAGCCAGAGGCATGCCGCACCAACCCGGTGAGCAAAGCTTTCCTAATGGCCTACGCTATGCCAGCAGTCGCCACGCCAGCGGCAAGAAAAGTGCGCTGAATACGCCGACCAGGCTCATGCCGAGGGAGGCGAACGCGCCGGCCTTGGGGCCGAGTTCGAAGGCACGCACGATGCCGATGGCGTGGCCGTTCACCCCCAGCGCGAAGCCGAGAATGCGCTGGTCGGTGATGTTGAGCAGACGCGCCAGCAGCGAGACGAAGATGGTGGTGAGCACGCCGGTGATGAGCAGGCCGCCCAACATCAGCGAGAGCGAGCCGCCGATCTGCTCCTGTATGCCCATGGCCAGCGGTGCGGTAACCGATTTGGGCGCCAGCGAGGCCAACACCGCGGGGGGAGCGCCCAGCAGCCAGGCAATGAGTACGGCATAGAAGGCCGCCAGCACGGCGGCGAGCGGCAGGCTGCAGAGAATCGGCTTCCACAGGGCGAAGATATGCTGACGCTGCTGATAGAGCGGTACCGCCAAGGCCACGGTGGCTGGGCCCAGTAGCAGAGTGAGCCAGGCGACGTTGCGCTGGTAGTCGGCGAAGTCGTAGCGTAGCAGCCACAGGCCGGCTGCCGTGAATACGGCTCCGATCAGCACCGCCGGACACCAGCTCGGCCGGCCCATGCGCTCGAACAGGGTCACGCCGCCGAGGTAGGCGGCCAGGGTCAGCGCTACGGCGAGGGTGGGTGTGTCGAGCAGTGAGTCGTACAGCGCGTTCAAGACAGGCGCTCCCGCTCGTTGCCGCTATCGGCTTCCTTGGGCATGAATCGCAGCATCAGCCACAGCGTGGTGAGCACGCTGAGGAAGGTGCCCACCCCCAGCGCGACCATTACCGCCGTCCAGTGGCCGGCGAACTCATCGATGACGAAGAACACCCCCACCACTCCAGGCATGATCAGCATGGCGAGCAGAGGAATCAGCGCCTGGCTCGCGGTGGCCACGCTCTCGTTCAAACGCCGCTTGACCAGCAGCCATGTCAGCAGCAACAAAAGCCCCGCCATGGCATGGGAAACTGGCAGTGAAAGCAGCTCGACGAAGGCATGGCCGAGCAGTTGGAAACCAAGTAGCCAGAGGAAACCGCGCAACAGCTTCATGCCATCTCCGCCGCAGCCGAACAAAGTAGGTAAGCATCACTGGCTATCGGTTGAGACAGACAGCGACACCATGGGACAACCTACGAAATGTTAACACGCTATCATTCTGCGTGAGCGAGCAGCGCTGTATTACCTTACCCTTCTCTGCTCGCCTCGCGCTCCGCCACTGCCCGCGACGCAAACATCCAGGAAGGCAGCTCTGCGCGGCTCAGCCATGGCAATCTTGCCAACACGGCAATGATCACTAGTGCGAAAGCGAGCCGCGCCCATAGCAGACCGGAGAGGTCCGCTCCCATCAGCATGATCAGCAGCGTGTCTTCGATCAGGCTGTGGCACAGGCCAAGAAAACAGAGCGTGAGCACGATGTCCCGCGGGGTCAGGCGCCCCGAGCGCGCCTCACGCAGCAGCAGGCCCGCACCGAAGGTGAGCCCAAGGGTAATGCCGATGACGGTGATGTTGGCTGCCGCCGGACCGATGCCCAGCAACCGCAGCAGCGGATAGAGCAGCTTGTGGATCAGCCGCTCCACGCCCAGCCAACCTAGCAGCCTGAGCAGGCTCATCAGCGCGAAGATCACAACGAAGATGGTCGCCAGTGTCACGACCTGACCTTGCAGCCAGGCCGTCAGCGTCGCGTCTTGAACCGAGGGTTCCCACACCACTTGGTTGGCATGCTGCAGCCAGCCACCCCACGAATAGCTCAGATGCAGCAGCCAGCCCAACAGCCAGGCACCGCCTCCGCGCAGCACGATGGTCAACCACCAGGGTACCCCAGCCAAACGGGCCACCGCCCCCTCTATCGGCAGTGAGTGCCCCACGGCCATCAAGGTGCCCAGTATCGTGACCTGCGCCACGGTCAGCGGCGTATCCCGCGTAACCTCGAAGAAGATCACCAGGCCGGTGTAGATGTTGGTCAGCAGCGTAGCGGCCCACACCACGCTGAGCGGTTCCGGTAGCCCCAGAGGTGACATCAGCGGAGACAGCCACTGGCTGAGCAGTTCGGTCATGCCCAGCATCTCGAGCGCTTTCACGATTAGCAGCGCCGGCACCATCACCTTGAGCAGTGTCCAGTACACCTTGGCGGCTTCACGCAGGAGACTACCCACCGTACCGAAAAGAGGGGTAAGGCTTCGCCTTTCACTCATCCGTTGGCCCGACCCAGACGAAGGGGTTGTGGGCAACCTCCCACAGATACCCATCCGGATCGGCGAAATAGCCCGAGTAGCCGCCCCAGAACACCTTCTGGCCGGGCTTGACCAGCTTGGCGCCGGCAGCGACCGCCTGTTCCAGCAGCTCGTCGACCTCCGCCTCCGAAGCCAGGTTGTGCGCCAGCGCGATGCCGGAAAAGCCGCTGCCCTCGGGTGAAATGCCGGCATCCTCGGCCAATGCCTCGCGGCCATAGAGCCCCAGCCAGGTGCCGTTGAGGGTGAAGAAGGCCACCTCGGGCGGCGATTCCATACGCGGCAGGCCCAACCCTTCTTCGTAGAAACGAATCGATGCCGCGAGATCGCGTACGCCGAGCGTGATCATGCTGATTCGTGGCTTCATGTGGCCTCCCGTACAGCGCGAGATCTGCTATTTGCTAAGTATGGCCGGAAGCTCAGCCTCGGCACGGGAGGCCGAGCACTTATGCTGCCACTGGCTACGACGCATGCGGTAGAGACGCACCGGCTGATGGTTGAAGCTCAGCGTATCGAAACGGCTGAATCCTACCTTTTCGGCCACCCGCAGTGACGCCGCATGATCCGGCTCCACCAGCACGATGATCGAATCGAAGCGCCGCTCTTCGAAGGCGTGATCGAGAGCGGCGACGGCCGCCTCGGTAGCAAGGCCCTGACCCCAGTAGGGCCTGGCGAGACGGTAGCCCAGGTTCCACTCGGTAGTGCCCTTCACCTGTTCGGGCGAGACACCGCAGAAGCCGACGAACTCGTCGCTTTCGCCGCTCACCATGGCCAGCGGGCCGGTGCGGTGCTGGATATAGCAGTCGAAGCACCAATCCAGGAACAGGCGGGTCGCTGCTTCGTCGCAAACGCCGTGCAGCGAATGACGCATGACTTCCGGGTCGGCAAGCATATCGGCAAGCGCGGGCACATCGGCGGTGGCCAGCGGCCGCAGCCGTAAACGCGGCGTTTCCAATTCGAACATGGTCCCCCTCCCTGGTAGCGCTCGTTTATCGGTGTCGGCTGGATGGCCCTGGTGTCACGGGTACGGCAATATCGAAGTGCAGCACCTCCTCCCGCGTGCCGAGCTTCGAATAGAGCTCGATGGCAGGAGTATCGCCATGATCCGCCTGTACGAAGACCACGTAGGCACCGCGCTGAGCGGCGATGCTTTGCAAATGCTCGATCAAGGCGGTAGCGATACCCTGCCGGCGATACGCTTTTCCAACGGCCAGATCATAAATATAGATCTCACTGCGCGCCTGCTCGAACTTGTGCAGTACATAAGCAGCCAGACCGCCCACTACCTCATCCCCCTGGCGAGCCACCAGGGCAATGAAGGTGTCGCTGCCCAGCAATCGCTCCATGTAGGCCTGCCCCGGGCGCGCGGCGCCATAGGCTTCCACCTCGTTGAAGGCCTCGCCGAAAACCGTGAGCAGCTCGTGCATCAACGCCGTGTCGCCGGGATTTAGCTGGGTCAGGATGAAGGCATCGGGGGGCATGGGCTGAGCGCTCTCTTATCGAACCATTCTTTGGCTTAGCGAGCCATCCTCTGCGCCTGCTGCCTCAGCGCTTCGAACTCCTCTACGCTGACGGCATTGCGCTCGGCATCGAGAATATGGCCGCCAATGTCGGCAATGGCCTGAGTGATCTGAATCAGCGTTTCGGGATTGCGCGCCACACTGCGCTTGCTGATGAAGTGAATCAGGATGGAGACCCCGGCCACGGTGGGCTGGTCATCGCCATCGTGAATGGGCGGCAACGTGCCCGGCGGCGACGAGTTGGCGATGGTCAGCTTGTAACCGGCGAGAGGGTCGCGGATGGTGTAGACGCCGAGCTTAGCGTCGTAGTGCGCGTTGTATTCCTTGAGCAGGCGGGCAAGACGCCGATTGGTATCCAGGCCCGGCCAGTCGAGGATCACGAACAGGCACTGCTTGATATCCTTGCTCGACACGACCTGAAAACGGCGCATCGGCTCAGGCTCGGTTGGCTGAGCGGACGGCACTGGCTCAGTGGACTGAGTAGGCGGCACTGGCTGAGTGTCGACTACCCGGGCCTGAACCCGCGGAGCGAGTTCGGCATCTTCGCGTTGACGTCGGCTCTTGATGAACGCCACGAAACACAGCAGCGCCAGCAACAGCGCGACACCCGCCACGATCAAAACGCTTACGACCGGATCCATCCTGCATACCTCGACCTTCACTGGCCCACGATGTTACCCCTGCCACCTGCTCGCACCCTATGGGCAAACGTGTAGCCATTGTTATTTTACGTAATGCTACGCCCTTTTGCCACGCCGTGCATGCCGTCTTCTCAACGTTGGAGGCCGGCCAAGGCGAGCTCACGACTTTACCATAGGAAACGCATTACGCTGCGTTGAAGCATTTCGATGGCAGCGCGGAGCGAGAGACTCCATGCTAAGGGTAACTCGAGCAGAAGAGGAGCCCTGCCATTCACGTGACGCTGGTCGCCAGTAGCGAACTGTCACGCCATGGAATGATGTGAAGGCCAGTGTTGTTGGTGCCGTCAACTCAGGAGTGCTACCCCGATGGTACGACTCGACAAGAAAGCCAAGCGGTTGTACGTGCTGGATACCAACGTTCTTCTGCACGACCCCGCTGCCTTGTACCAGTTCGAGGAACACGAGGTGGTCATCCCCATGACCGTGCTCGAGGAACTCGACAAGCTCAAGAACGGCCTGCGTGAGATTGCCCGCACCGCCCGCCAGGTCAGCCGCACCCTCTCCGACCTGACCAATCAGGTCACATTCGACGAAATCCAACGGGGCATCCCGATACCCCGCGCCGGCGGTACCACCCTCGGTAAGCTCCGTTTTCTCTGCTACCCGGAGCTGAAGCCGCTGGAGCACCTGGAGGAGAGCCCCGACAACGTGCTGCTGGCCGAGACCTGCCGGCTGCGTGACGAGCGCCCCGATGCTTCGGTGATCCTCGTTTCCAAGGACATCAACCTGCGAGTCAAGGCCGCCGCCCTGCACGTGCCGGTAGAAGATTACCTGACCGACCGCGCCTTCAGCGACAGCGACGTGATGCTCGAAGGGGTGCGTATCTATCCCGACGCCGAAGGCAGCAGCGGCCCCTGGGATCAGATAGAGGTCGAAGTCGAGGTGGAACGAGTCGACCACCATACCTTCTATCGCCTCGAGGGTCGGATACCCAGCGACTGGCACCTGGGCATGCTGGTTTCCGACAGCGAGAACGGCGCCAGCTTCGAAGCCATCGTGCGCGAACTTGGCCCCAACCAGGCGCGGCTGCAGTTGCTGACCAACTATCGCCACAAGGATGGCGTGTGGGGCGTACATGCCCACGACAGCCGGCAGAACTTCGCCCTCAACCTGCTGATGGACGACGATATCGACCTGGTCACCATCGCCGGCAGCGCCGGTACCGGTAAGACCTTCATGACTCTGGCCGCGGCGTTCCAACAGACCCTGGACGCCAAGCGCTTCGAGCGCATCGTCTTCACCCGTGCGCCGATCTCGATGAGCGAAGACATCGGTTTCCTGCCAGGCACCGAAGAGGAGAAGATGTCGCCGTGGATGGGCGCCTTCCACGACAACATGGACAACCTGCTACGCGACGAGCATGACGGCAGCACCAGTTGGAGCCAGGATGCCACCCGCAGCTTGATCGGCTCACGGGTGCAAATCCGCGCCCCTGGCTTCATGCGCGGACGCACCCTCAACGACACCTTTCTGATCATCGACGAGGCGCAGAACTTCACCCCGAAGCAGCTCAAGACTCTGCTCACCCGCGCTGGACGCAACACCAAGATCGTCTGTCTGGGCAACGTCGGTCAGATCGATACGCCCTACCTCACTGCCAACACCTGCGGCATGGCGGCGGTGGTGCAGCGCTTCAGCAACTGGCCCCATGCCGGCCACGTGACGCTGCGCAGCGTTGAGCGCTCGCGCCTGGCACTGGCCGGTGAGGAGCTGTTGTAGACTCGAGCAATACAGTAGGAGCGCAGCATCGGGCCTGGCATCGCCGGGCCCGATGCCTTTGGTTGGCTCGGCCACAGCGATTAACCCAGCCACAGCCCCATCAACAGAACCAAGGCCACCCCTACCATGAGCGGTACGGCCAGGCGGCGGAAGCTGCGCTCGAAACGCGGCAGTTCGCTGATCGTCGCGGTGGCTCGCGTTTCCCACTTTTGCAGGCGACCGCGCAGCCGCGAGCCGCGACTTTCTCCGGCTTCAGCCAGATCGTTGAGCAGGCTCAGCAGCCGGCTTGCCAGCTGCGCATACCACCACCAGAGATCCCCCGGCAGGAGCCGCTGGGCACGACGCCACCTGCGTTTGCTGCGCAAGGTAGCCAACAGCATCAGCGCTGCCACCACCAGCCCCAGCGAAACAGGCCACAGCAGGCCCGGCCATTCCGCCAACGGCGGCCAGTTGGGGTGCCGGCCGGCGAGAGGCAGCCACAGCGGCACGCTCGAGGCAGCCACGATGCTGGCCAGCCAGGCCAGCGGCATAGGCGCGTGCAAGGGGATACGGTAGCGGCCCCGCTCCTGCCACTGCCGCCACAGGGCGCGCGACATCAGCAGCGTGGTGCCGACGGCGGCCACGCTGAGCCAGGTGACCAGCGCTCCATGGCCGGCGTCATAAAGCAGCTCTTTGAAGGTCCATTTCGTCGCCAGCCCCGAGGTCACGGCCCCCGCCAGCGACAGCGCCGGCAACATGAGCAGCAGCCAGACCAGCCAGCCAGGCAGCCGGGGCGGATGCTCGCTGATGCCAACCCCGAGGAACAGGGCACCCTTGGTCAGGCCGTGATGGGCGGCGAACAGGGTGATGGCGACCAGCAGCCCGGGCCACAGCGGCGGTGAGACCATACCGACCCCGACCAGCGTCGTGATCATGCCCATCTGGCTGACACTGGAATAAGCCAAGACCGCCTTGGGATGGCGCTGTATCACGCCGTAAAGCGCCGCGCCCAGAGCCCCTGTCAGACCCAGCACGATCACCAACCTGCCCAACGGCTCGAGTCCGGTCGCTCCCAGCGGCAGCGTGCTCAGCCAGCCGACCAAGCCAGCCTTGATCATCACCCCGCTGAGCACTGCACTGGCCGGCGTCGGTGCCACCGGATGTGCCAGGGGCAGCCATACGTGCAGCCCGATCACCCCGGCCTTGACACCAAACCCCAGCCACAGCAGCGTCGCCATCCAGGCGCCCTGCTCAGCCGTGGCGATACCTGCGCGCAGCTCGGTCAGGGTGAGCACCTGGGCGGTACCGGCCGACCACAGCAGCCCGCCGAGTATCAGCCCCTCGCCGAGCACAGCCATGATCAGGTAGGCACGTCCACCCAGGTGGGCGTCGCGGTTGCTGGCGTGCACCACCAGGCCGTAGGCGGCAAAGGTCATGAGCGCGAAGCCCAGATAGAAACTGGGGATGTCCTCGGCGACGATCAGCAGCAGGTTGCCGGCCAGGGTCAACGGCCATAACAGGGCGAACCCCAGCAGGCGACGAAAGGCATCGCCATCGCCCGATTCAGCAGCCTGCTGCTCGACAATCAGGTATCCCCGGGCGTAAAGGCCGGCCAGGCCCCACAGCAAGGCACTGAACAACAGCCAGGGACGGCGGCCATCGTCGAGCTGCCAATTTCCGCCCAGCAACCACCCTTCCATCAGCAGCTGCGCTTCACCCGGCCATAGTGCCAGCAGCAGGGCTGGCATCGGAGCGGAGATCCACCAGTAATCGAGCAGTGCCGGGCGCGGGCCGGGGCGCCCCAAAGCCCCATTTTCCACGACAAGGAGCAGCACGTTGCGCAGCGCCAGCCCCAGCGGCCAGAGCAGCGTCACGGCCAGCAGCAGGCTCGGCATCATGGCGTGTACTCCTCGGCGGTCACGAAGGTGGCCAGATCCAGAGGACTGAACGGCAGCCCGGCGAACAGCCCCGCCATGATGCTGAACAGGGCCGTGGCAACCGCCGGCCACAGCAGCCAGCCGCTGGTCTCGAAGCGTCCGAGATGGCGCTCCTCAGGCCACTCGCCGACACCGTGGGCCGGCCCCGGGCGGAACCACAGGCGATAGAGAATGGGCAGGAAGTACGCCGCGTTGAGCAGGCTACTGGCCACCAGGACGAGAATCACCCAAGGCATGTTCGCCTGCACCGCCCCCATACCCAGATACCACTTGCTGATGAAGCCGGCCACCGGCGGCAGTCCGATCATGCCAAGCGCTCCCACGGTGAAGGCGATACTGGTCAGTGGCATGCGCCGCCCGGCACCGTTGAGCTGATCGATCCGGTGGATGCCGAGCTCCTCGGCATAGTTGCCGGCACAGTAGAACAGCGTGACCTTCATCAGCCCCTGGTGCATCAGGTGCACGAGCCCGGCGATGGTACCGAAGGGTCCGAACAGGCTGATACCGAGCACGATGTAAGAGACCTGACTGACCGTGGAGAAAGCCAGCCGCGGCTTGAGTTCCTGCTGCGCCAGGGCGCGCATCGAACCGTACAGGATGGTGACGGTGGCGATGACCGCCAGCAGGGTGAGCAGGCCCAACTGATAGGTCAGGCCGATGCCGTAGACATCGTACACCAGCCGTACGATACCGAAGGCCCCCGCCTTCACCACCGCCACCGCGTGCAGCAACGCACTCACCGGCGCCGGCGCCACCATGGCCCGGGGCAGCCAGCCGTGCAGGGGCACCAGCGCCGCCTTCACCCCGAGCCCCAGCAGCATGATCAGGAACAGCACGGTCAGCAGTCCATGCGCCTCGGGACCGAGATCGGCCAGTATTTCGCGCTCGCCGAAGGTCACATCGCCTACCATGACGTGCAGCGCTACCACGCCCAGCAACAGCACCAGTCCACCGGTGAGGGTATAGCGCAGGTAGGTGGTGCCGGCATTCAACGCCTTGGCATGCCCTCGGTGCACCACCAACGGATAGGTGGAGAGCGTGAGGAGTTCATAGAACAGCAGGAAGGTGAATAGGTTACCGGCTAGGGCAATGCCGACGGTACTGGCCACGCACAAACTGAAGAAGCCGAAGAAGCGCTTGCGGTTGGGCGAGTCCTCCAGATAGCCGATGGCGTAGACCGTAGTTGCCAGCCACAGCAATGAGGAGAGGCCGGCGAACATCAGCCCCAGCGCGTCCACCTGCAACAGGAAGGTGACGTCCCGCACCACGGTGAAGCTGAAGCGGTAGTTCTCGCCCTGATAGAGCCCCCAAACCATCAGCGCCACCAGCACCACCTTGATCACGGCGGCACCGAGGTTGAGTGCAGTGCGCGCATGCCACGCTCGCTCCGGCAAGGCGAAGATCACCGGCACCACCAGCAGTGAGGTGGCTAGCGTTGCCAGCGGTAGCCAGGCCTGACTCATGACCCACCTCCCGCTGCCCGCAGCAGCATCAGCGGCCACTCCGCCACCAGCCCCAGCAGCAGCGACGCCAGCGCCAACATGAGCGCGAAGAGCTCCATGCTCCAAGGCACCCGGCGGTAATCCAGCGGCTCGGCGTCCTCGACGAAAGAGTAGCGAAACACGCGGAAGATATAGGCGGCACTGAGCAGCGTGCCCAGCGCCAGCACCGCCATCCATGGCCAGTAGCCCGCCGCCAACGAGGCATGCAGCAACAGCCATTTGGCGGTGAAACCGGCGCTGGGCGGCAAGCCGATCAGGCTGATGGCGGCGATACCGAAGCTGAGCAGCGAGAGCGGCATGCGGCGGCTGGCGCCGGCCAGGCCCCTTACGTGGGATTCGCCAGTGGAGTAGATCAGATTGCCGGTAGCCAGGAACATGCCGGCCTTGGCAAGGCTGTGCGCCGCCAACTGCAGCCAGGTGCCCTCCCAGGCCACCTCCGCCACCTGGGGAGCGGTGCCGATCAGCAGCGAGAAGCCGAGCAGCAGATAGCCGAGCTGAGACACCGTGGACCAAGCCACCACGTCCTTGAGCTTGGCCGCCCGCCAGGCCAACAATCCGCCCCATATCACGGCCGCTCCACCTAGCCCGCCCACCAGCCAGGCGGCTACACGAGCCTCTGGCACCAATACCAGCCACAGCTGCAGCGCGATGAAGAACGAGCCCTTGACCACCAGGGAGGCATGGAGGGCGCTTACCGGCGTCCAGGCCGAGCCGTGTACCGGCGCCAGCCAGGCGTGCAGGGGGAAAGCGGCAGCCTTGAGCAGCAGCCCGGCGCTGAGCAGGGCCACGGCCACCCACAGCACCATACCTGGCTCCGCGGCCAGCGCCAGCCCAGCCAGATCCAGCCGCCCCCAGGCACCGAGCAGCAGCGCCACGCCCAGCAGAAAGGCCAGCGAGCCCACCAGCGCCAGCAGCAGATAGCGCATGCCGGCCGCCAGTGCATCCACACGACCGGGTAGCAGCATGAGGCCCACCGCGGCAAGCCCCATCAATTCCAGGCCGATATAGAGGGTCAATAGGTCGCCGGCCAACCAGATGAGGGACAGGCTTGTGGCCAGCACGCCTTGCAGCGGCCATAACCAGACCTGCTTGCCCTCTCGCCCGATCTCTTCCATCAAGTACGCCGGTGCGTAAGCAGCGCTGGAGAGCGTGATGACTTGCGTCAGCAAGAGCAGCAGCAGGGTCAAGCCATTGGCGCGCCACTGCAACGTCAGGGAGCCAAGCTCGATGAGCCAGGTCTGCTCTCCTTGTGGGAGTACCTGGTAAAACAGCCCCGCCAGTGCCAGCAACGGCAATAGAGAAAACGCCACGATCGGCCAGCTGCGTCGAGGCTGCCAGCACGCTGCCAGCCCGCCCAACAGCACCGGCAATCCCAACACCAGCAGCACGACGCTGAAATCGCCGCCCAGCCTCTCGATCATGCGCCGCCCCGCTCTGCCCCGGCAGCGCAATGCGCGCTACGAACTTCGAGTGCGCTGAGCCGCCTGATCAGCAGCGCACCCAGGGCAGTGCCGAACAAGGCGACCAGCAGCCCGGTCACTACCAAACCATGGCCTGCAGCTGGGTGCTGCTCACCTACCAGACCCATCAGGATCAGAAAGATGCCGGTGCCGATGATGTTGAATGCCAACAGCCGACGCAGCAGATGCCGATGCAGCACGAAAGCCCACAGGCCCAGCCCGATCAGGACCAAACCGCTGACCTGCAGCGGCCCAGTGCTGTCGGCCAGGCTTACCAGCGCCATGCCGAGCATCGCCAACACTGCCAGCGCCGGCAGCAGGCGCAGCAGCCCGCGGCGCCAGGTCAGCGGTACAGGATCACGCCAGCGAACCAGGCGCCTCCGGGGCACTCCGGCCCACAGCTTCACATCCAGGGCATGAAACAGAAAGGCACCGGTGAGCAGCGCTCCCAGCAGCAGCTCGAGCAGCGCCAGCCAGGCAAAGCCAACGCTCCACCAGGTCAGGGCCACGCTCACGGCAAAAGCCACGAACCAGGAGCAGGCCCTCACCAATTGGCGATCGAGCAACGCCGATGCGGCCAATGCCACCATGGTCAGTGCGAGCAGCGCATCCAGGAGTGGCGGCATAGGCCAGTGCCTCAGTGATGCCGCCGGTTGACCACCTTCTCGATCAAGGCCTCGGCTTCGTCACCTGGACCTTTTTCGAGCATATCGACGGCTTCGTGATAGTCGCAGAGGTAACGCTTGCAGGAAGCGCAGTGCACCTCATCGGTGGGGTTGCGCACCTGATTGACGCGATAGAGATGGCTGCCACACGAAGGGCAGGCCACCGGCAGACGAATGTCTTCGGACGTATCGGGCATCATCACAGTCTCCTTGTGTTCAATGACCTTTAAGACCAGCACTCTTTTCAATACCTTGGGGCTTATCCTGCCTGACTCAACCCTGGAAGGCCAATTCAGGCAGGCGGCCTTCTGTTCTTAAGCCTGTCAGAGTCCGAGCTTATCTGCCACATGGTCGGCGTCCCTGTCGCCCCGCCCGGATAGGTTGATCAGGAAGTGCCGGTCTCAGGCCGCCAGAAAGAGCCCAATGTTGAGCAGCGCCAAGCTTGCCAGCAGCAGTGCGACGTTGAGCCCCATCAGCGGCAGCAGCGCTGCAAGCTCGCCCTGCTCGACTTCCGCCGGCAGCAACCACAGGCCACGTACCAGCCAAGCGACGGCGGGCGACGCCAGCCACATCAGCCAGGCCGCACCGGGCAGCGCGCCGAACAGCCAGGCCACCGGCACCACGGCGAAGGCGGCCGCCAGCAGCAGCGCCACCAGCCGCGCCGAGCGCAGCGGCCCCAGGCGTATCGCCAAGTGGTCGCGCCCGACCCGCCGGTCAGCGTCGATATCGGGCAGTTGATTGATCAGCAGCAGCGCGCTGACCATCAGCGTGGGGATGAGAGCGGCGGCGACCGCCGTGGCGCTGAGCGTGCCGGTCAGTGCCTGGTAGGAGCCCGCCACCATCAGCAGGCCGAAACCGACGCCGGGCGCCAGCAGGCAGAGCCAGGGGCGGCGGGTCAACCAGGCGGTATAGGCTACTACCAGGCCGATGCCCAGCAAGCCGTAGAGCAGCATCACCGGACCCTCCCGCCATAGGAACCAGAAGCCTATCGCCACCACACCGGTCAGACACAGCATGGCCGCCTTGCGCACCGCATCGGCGGCCTCGGGGCGCTCGGGCAGCGAGCCACTGCCACCGGAGAACGGCGTGCGCTCGGTCAGCTCATCCAGCCCGGAGTGAAAGTCGTGATGCTCGTTGAACAGGTTGACGGCGGCATGGGCCAGCAGCGCCCCGAGCAGCACCAGCAGGGCATCCAGCGTGGCCAACGTATGGCCGTCGGCCCAGGCCGCGGTGATTGCCAGGCCCGCGCACAGCGGCGCCAGGACGAGGAAGTTCGGCCGACTGCTGCGCAGGCAGGCCTGTACCGTGGTCGCAGAGATCGTCATGGAGCTTGTCGGCCTTAGCCCAGCCGGGCATTCAACCAGGCAGCGATATCGCCGACCTGCTGGGGGCATACCGCATGTGCCATGGGATAGCTGCGGTAGTTGACCGGATACTCCAGCGACTGCAGGCGCTGCTGGGCGGCCTTGCCCAGCGCTTCGGGCACCACCGGGTCGAAGGATCCGTGGTGAATCTCGATGGGCAGCCCGCGGTTGGCTTCGTTCAGCTCGATGGTCTCGGCGGTAGCGAAGTAGGTGGACATGGCCAGCAGGCCGCCAAGCGGGGCCGGGAAGGAGAGCGCCGCCTGATAGGCCACCGCCCCGCCCTGGGAGAAGCCGGCGAGAATGATGCGCCGGCTGTCGATACCGTGGTCGATCTGCTCCTGCACCAGCGCCTGGATGCGCTCGGCCGAGGCCACCAGTTGCCGGGTATCGACACGGCGGTCGAGGCTCATCTCGTAGATGTCGTACCACGCCGGCATCACCATGCCGCCGTTGATGGTCACCGGCAGCCGCGGTGCATGGGGCAGGATGAAACGCACATCGAGCCCCTCTTTCAGCGTCAGCGCCGGCACCAGGGGCTCGAAGTCGTGGCCGTCGGCGCCCAGGCCATGAAGAATGAAGACGCAGGCGTCGGCCGGACGGCCGCTTCTGGGCTCGATGATCAGTTCGCCGGGATGGCTCATGGCGGGTTCCTTCGTCGTGGTTCGTATCAACCCGACACCCTACCGCAAAGCCATGACCACGGCGAGCGCCGGGCGGCTCAGAACGGCCACACCAGCGGAATCAGCACGAGGGCGACGATCGCCGTCAGCACGTTGAGCAGGCCGCCCACGCGCAGGAAGTCGCCGAAGCGGTAGCCACCGGGGCCGTGCACCATCAAGTTGGTTTGATAGCCGATGGGCGTGAGGAAACTGGCCGAGGCGGCGAACATCACCGCCACTACGAAAGGCATGGGATTGACGCCAAGACTCTCGGCGCTGGCCATGACCACCGGGAAGGTGATCACCGCCGCCGCGTTGTTGGTCACAAGCTCGGTCAGCAACGCCACCAGCAGATAGGTGCCGATCAGCAGCAGCAAGGGGTTACCGTCGGCCACACCCAGTGCCAGCCCCGCCAGGGTGGCCGCCGCACCGGAACTCTCCAACGCCGCGCCCAGACCGAAGGAAGCGGCAATGGTGAGTAGTACCTGAGTATCGAGCCCGCGCTTGGCCGCCCCCACCGAGCAGCAGCCGGTGACCAGCACCAGCACCGCGCCCAGCATGGCGGCGTTCATCATGCTCATCACGCCGAAGGTGGCGAGAGCCACCACCCCCGCCAGGATGCTCCAGGCCAGCCAGGCCTTCTCGTGCTTGGGACGCGCCTGACCGTTGACCTGACTGATCAGCAGGAAGTCGCGCGACTGGCGGTGACGCTCGATGAAGGGCGGGCGTGCTTCCAGCAGCAACACGTCGGCGGGCTGCAGGCGCACCTGGCCGAGGTTGCCGGCCACTCGCTCGCCGCCCCGACACACCGCCAGCACCGCGGCGCCATACAGCGTGCGAAAGTGGCCGTCGCGAATGCGCTTGCCGACGAACTGGCACTGGTCGGAGACCACCGCCTCCACCAGCCGCCGCTCCTTGAAGTCTTTTTCAAGGCTCGACTCGCCATGGCGCGACGGCATCAAACCGCGAATCTGCTGCAGTTCCACGGCGCCGTCGGAGGTGCCGGCAAAGACCAGCCGATCACCGCCCTTGAGCCGTTCGCCCGGCCCTACCACGCTGACCACGTTGCCCTCGCGCTCGATCTCCACCAGAAACAGCTCGCAGAGGTGGCGCAGGCCGGCCTCTTCCACGGTGCGGTCTACCAGCGGGCCCTCCGGGTCAACCTCCATCTCGATGGTGAATTCGCGGGGATTCTCGAACGCCGACGCCGTACCACGACGCTCCGGCAGCAGGCGCGGCGCGATGACGATCAGATAGAGCGCTCCGATCAGGGCCACCGGCAGCCCCACCCAGGCAAGATCGAACAGCCCCATCGCCAGCCCAGGATAGCGCTCCACCAGCAGGCCATGCACCACCAGGTTGGTACTGGTGCCGATCAGCGTGACGGTGCCGCCCAGGATCGAGGCGAAACTGAGCGGCATCAGCAGCCGATGCGCCGGCAGCTTCAGGCGTTGGCTCCAACTGAGCACGGCGGGGATATAGGTAGCGACAACCGGAGTATTGTTGAGAAAGGCACTGAGGGCAGCGACCGGCACCACCAGCCTCACCAGCGCGCCACCCTCGCGACGAGGACGCCCCAGCACATGGCGAATGATCAAGTCGATACCGCCGGTCTCACGGATGCTGGCGACCAGCACGTACATGAAGGCCACGGTGAACAGACCGGTACTGGAGAAACCGCCCAGGGCCTGGCTCGGGTCGATGATGCCGAGCGTCAGCAGCAGGATGACCGCCCCCAGCAGAACGATGTCCGGGCCGAGGCGCGAAAAGGCCATCAAAGGGAAAACGGCCATGACCACGGCCAATGAGATCCAAGCATCCAGCGGCATGTGCGAGGGTTCCGTTCACAAAGGTGCTGAGCCATTGTGAAGGCTGCCGCATATTCTAAAAAGTTATTTTTAGAAATTCATTAATGCCAAAAATGCATATACCTTGCACACGAGAAACGCATGCACAGCAACGCAAAAGGCCCGCTTGCGCGGGCCTTTCGTCGCCACCGAGGTGGCACATCAACTCATGGTAAGCCGAAGCTTAGCCAATGACCTTGATGTTGGAAGCCTGAAGGCCTTTCTTGCCCTGAGTGACGTCGAAGGAGACCTTCTGACCGTCCTGCAGAGTCTTGAAGCCGTCAGCCTGGATCTCGGAGAAGTGAGCGAACAGGTCGTCACCGTTGTCGTCCGGAGAGATGAAGCCGAAGCCCTTGGTGTCGTTGAACCACTTGACAGTACCGGTAGCCATTATCGAATTCCTCTAATAGCATTGATTTTCCGGGAAATACCCGAGTTGCAGTGGGTAAAACAAGAAACTTTTCACCGGGAAATCAAGACGCCATGAGCGTTTCGATAACCACTTGCGATGTTCGACTTGCTAACCAACTGCACGCATCTTGCGCTCTTCGTCCCCACACGTCAAACACTATTTTGTGTAGGTGACGTTAATGTTACCTCGATTCGAGAATCCAGGCAGCCGCCTTCTCGGCGATCATCAGCGTCGGCGAATTGGTGTTGCCGCTGGTGATGGTGGGCATCACGCTGGCGTCCACCACCCGCAGTCCCTCGACGCCGCGCACCCGCAGATGCGAGTCCACCACTGCCATGGGGTCGTCGTCGCGGCCCATCTTGGCCGTGCCCACCGGATGGAAGATGGTGGTGCCGATATCGCCCGCCAGACGCGCCAGGTCTTCGTCGCTCTGGTACTGCACACCGGGCTTGACCTCTTCGGGACGGTACTTGGCGAACGCCGGTTGCTCGGCGATTCGCCGGGTGACCCGCAGCGAGTCTGCTGCCACGCGGCGATCCTCTTCGGTGCTGAGGTAGTTGGGCGCGATGGCCGGGGCCTGACGCGGGTCGCGACTCTTGATACGCACGCTGCCGCGGCTGGTGGGGTTGAGGTTGCACACGCTGGCGGTGATCGCCGGGTAATCGTGCAGCGGCTGGCCGAAGGCCTCGAGGCTGAGCGGCTGGACGTGATACTCGATGTTGGGGTGTTCGTATTCGTCGCTGCTGCGGGTGAAGATGCACAGCTGCGAGGGGGCCATGCTCATCGGCCCGGTGCGGCGCAGCAGGTACTCCATGCCGATCTTCGCCTTGCCCAGCCAGGAGGCGGCCAGGGTGTTGAGGGTCTTGGCTCCGGTGACCTTGTAGACCGAGCGGATCTGCAGGTGATCCTGCAGGTTCTCCCCTACCCCGGGCAACTCGTGAACCAGCGGAATGCCGTGCTCGGCCAGAAGGGCGGCCGGGCCGATGCCGGAAAGCTGCAGCAGCTGCGGCGAACCGATGGCGCCTGCGGCCAGGATCACTTCACGCTTCGCCTTCACCCGGCTGACGCTGCCGTTGCGTTCGAGTTCGACGCCGGTGGCGCGGGGCTTGCCGCTCTCATCGGTGTCGAACAGCAGGCGGTGCACCTGGGCGGAGTGCCACAGGGTGAAGTTGCTGCGTTTTTCGCACACCGGGCGCAGGAAGGCCTTGGCGGCGTTCCAGCGCCAGCCGTCGCGCTGGTTGACCTCGAAGTAATCGACGCCCTCGTTGTCGCCGCGGTTGAAGTCCCGCGTGCGCGGAATGCCCGCCTCCACTGCCGCTTCGGCGAAGTCATCGAGCACCTCCCACTTGAGCCGCTGTTTCTCGACCCGCCACTCGCCGCCGTGGCCGTGATAGTCGCGGTGGGCGGCATCGGCATCGCCGCCCTCGTCCAGGCGGTAGTGGTCTTCGTGCTTCATGAAGTCCGGCAGGCAGTTCTCCCAGCGCCAGTCGTCGTCGCCCACCAGCTCGGCCCAGCCGTCGTAGTCTCGGGCCTGGCCGCGCAGATAGAGCATGCCGTTGATGCTGGAGCAGCCGCCCAGGGTCTTGCCGCGCGGGTAGATCAGCGAGCGGCCGTTGAGCCCCTTGTCCGGCTCGGTCTTGAAGCACCAGTCGGTGCGCGGGTTGTTGATGCAGTAGAGATAACCCACCGGGATGTGCACCCAGTGGTAGTTGTCGCGGCCGCCCGCTTCGATCAGCAGCACCCGGTTGGCCGGGTCGGCGCTGAGGCGGTTGGCCAGCAGGCAGCCAGCGGTACCGGCCCCCACTACGATGTAGTCGAATTCCTGCTCTGCCATGGCGTGCTCTCTCTCGGCATGCCACCGGCGCCCTTAGCCGACAGCAAAGCCTCTCTCTTATGTACGGCAGTTGATGCCCGTTCGAGGCTGATCCGAGGGGAAGACCTGCGAGGAGGCGCTGTGAACCCATCCCTGGGCGCTACATTTGCCTTCCCTGGCAAATGACCTCCTCTTCGGTCTCCCCTCGGCGCCTCTCACTGACGCCGTGCGTATCCGTCAGCAGGACTCACTTATGGGTCGGCATGGCGAACTCGGCGCCCGCGTTGATCGAGTCGGACCAGCGCTGCATGATCGACTTCTGCTTGGTGTAGAAGCGCACGCCCTCTTCGCCGTAGGCGTGGGTATCGCCGAACAGCGAGCGCTTCCAGCCACCGAAGCCGTGCCACGCCATGGGCACCGGAATCGGCACGTTGATGCCGACCATGCCGACCTGAATGCGACGGCCGAACTCGCGGGCCACGCTGCCGCTCTCGGTGAAGCAGCTCACGCCATTGCCGAACTCGTGGTCGTTGATCAGCTGGATGGCTGTGGCCACGTCGGGGACCCGCACGCAGGCCAACACCGGGCCGAAGATCTCTTCCTTATAGATGGTCATCTCCGGGGTGACGTGATCGAACAGCGAGCCGCCCATCCAGAAGCCTTCGCCGCAGCCGTCGCCGGTGGTGGCGGCATCGAACTCACGGCCGTCGACCACCAGCTCGGCGCCCTCGGCCACGCCCTTCTCGATGTAGCCGGTGATGCGCTGGTGAGCCTGGGCGGTGACGATGGGGCCCATCTCGGCGTCGAGCTCGAGGCCGTTCTTGACCTTGAGTGCGCGGGCACGCTCGGCCAGGCGCGGCACGACCTTGTCGGCCACGTCGCCCACCAGCACCGCCACACTGATCGCCATGCAGCGTTCGCCGGCGCTGCCGTAGGCGGCCCCGATCAGGGCGTCGACGGCCTTGTCGAGATCGGCGTCGGGCATCACCACCATGTGGTTCTTGGCACCGCCCAGGGCCTGGACGCGCTTGCCGTGGCGTGCGCCGTTCTCGTAGATCAGGTTGGCGATGGGGGTGGAGCCGACGAAAGAGAGCGCCTGCACGTCGGGATGCTCGATCAGCGCATCGACGGACTCCTTGTCGCCCTGCACCACGTTGAACACGCCGTCGGGCAGGCCGGCCTGCTTGAGCAGGTCGGCGATCAGCAGCGAGGCGCTAGGATCGGTGGGGCTGGGCTTGAGGATGAAGGTGTTGCCAGCGGCTATGGCCACCGGGAACATCCACATCGGCACCATGGCCGGGAAGTTGAACGGTGTGATACCGGCTACCACGCCCAGCGGCTGACGCACGGTCCAGTTGTCGATGCCGTTGCTCACCTGTTCGGTGAAGTCGCCCTTGAGCAGCTGCGGAATGCCGCAGGCGAACTCGACGATGTCGATGCCGCGGGCCACTTCGCCCTGGGCGTCGGTGAAGACCTTGCCGTGCTCCAGTGTAATGGCGCGGGCCAGCTCGTCCTTGTTGGCGTTGAGCAGCTCGAGGAACTTGAACAGCACCCGCGCGCGACGGATCGGCGGGGTATCGGCCCAGGCCGGGAAGGCGGCCTTGGCGGCGGCCACGGCGGTGTTTACGTCGGCACGGGAAGCCAGCGCCACCTGCCCCGTGACCTGACCGGTGGCCGGGTTGTAGACGCTCTGATGACGACCCGACTCGCCGGTCGTCATTTGTCCGGCGATATAATGGGCGATGGTGTTCTGAGTCATGGGTGCTTCCTCTTGTCGTAAGCTGCCCTCGGTTGGACGGCACGTCTTTCGGCACGTCCAGCGAACAGGCACACGGCTGTGACTGTCTAGACTACCGCGCCGAGAGCAAGGATCAATTGAGTAATTCAAAAGCCAGATATAAGCTTCTTTTATATCCTGACCGACTCTCCGCCATGCACGACCTACCCACGCTTCGCGCCTTCGTTACCGTGGCTCATGAGGGCAGCGTCTCCCGCGCCGCCGAGCGCCTGCATCTGACCCAGCCGGCAGTCAGCCTCAAGCTCAAGCAGCTGCAGGAAGCCCTGGGACTGACGCTGTTTCGCCGTCGCCCACAGGGCCTGGCGCTGACCGCCGACGGCCACGCCCTGTTGCCCGCGGCGGAGCGGGCACTGGCCGCCATGGCCGCCTTCGAGCAGAGCGCTCGCGCCCTGCACGGCACCCTGCGCGGCCGGCTGCGCATCGGCACCATCGTCGACCCCGAGTTCATTCGCCTCGGCGCCTTTCTGCATCGCCTGGTGGAGCGCGCACCGCAGCTGGAAACCGAGCTGCAGCACGGCATGAGCGGCAGCGTGCTGGAGTGGATTCGCCGCGACGAGCTCGATGTCGGCTTTTTCCTCGCGCCGCCCGGCGAAGGTCCCGGGCCGGACGCAGCGGATATCGGTCATCGCGAGCTGACCCACTTCCACTACCACGTAGTGGCCCCACCCGGCTGGGGCAGTCGGGTGGCCAGCAGCGACTGGAAGAGCCTGGCCGCCCAGCCGTGGATCGTCACACCGACGCTTTCGGCCCACCACCGCCTGCTGCGCGGCGCCCTCGACCCGCTCGGGGTGACGCCTCACGGCGTGGCCCAGGTGGATCAGGAAGCGTGCATGCTCGATCTGGTGCGCGCCGGCGTGGGCCTGAGCCTGGCCCGCGACGCCCTGGCGATGGCCGAGCGTCAGGAGCGCGGTCTGGTGGTGGTCGAGGGCGTCCGCCTGCCCTGCGCGCTGTGCTTCATCTGGCGCAGAGAGCGCAGTGAGGAACCTGCCGTGGCCGCAGCGCTGGAGGTGCTGAGCAGCGTGTGGGGCGAGAGTTAACGCCGAGCCACCACCTCAGGCTGTAGTCGTGCGGTTGTCGCTAGCACCGTCTCGACCTATGATGGGAACGTTCCCATTCATCGAGTCGCCTCATGCCACGTCGCGCCACCATCATCGAAGTCGCCCGTGAAGCCGGTGTTTCCAAGACCAGCGTATCGCGCTACTTCAGCGGCGAGCGCGATAAGCTGTCGCCGGCGCTGTGCGAGCGCATCGCCGCGGCCGCCCTGCGTCTCGATTATCGCCCCAACCAGATGGCCCGGGGCCTCAAGGGGGGCCGCTCGCGGCTGATCGGCATGCTGGTGGCGGACATTCGCAACCCCTTCTCGGTGGCGGTGATGCACGGTGTGGAGCGCGCCTGCCGCGAGCGGGGCCTGGCACTGCTGGTATGTAATACCGACAACGACCCCGAGCTGGAGCGCACGCACCTGGGGCTGATGGCCGCCTACCAGGTGGAAGGACTGATCATCAACGCGTCCGGCAGCCCCGACGCAGAGCTGCAAGCGTTGACCGATCAAGGCATGCCGCTGGTACTACTCGACCGCGAACTAGGCACCGTGCAGGCCGATCTGGTGGGGCTCGACAACGCAAGGGCCATCGATCTGGCCCTCGACCACCTCGCCGAGCAGGGTTACGGCGAGCTGCTCTATCTCAGCGAGCCGCCCGAGCGGGCCAGCCCACGCCGAAAGCGCCTGACGCGCTTTCAAGAGGGCCTGGCGGCTCGCCGTCTGGCAGGCGAGGCTTACACCATGAGCGGGAGCGACGAGGAGATGCAGCGTGCCATCGAGGCCTTTCTCACGCGTTCAGCTCACAAGGGCTCGGGTGACGTGCCGCGTGCCCTGCTGTGTGCCAACGGTGCGGTCACCCTGGCCGCCACCCGCGCCATGCAAAGGCTCGGCGCACGACTCGGCAAGACCGGGCTGATGGGCATCGACGAGCTCGACTGGTGCGCGCTGATCGATCCGGGCATCACCACCCTGGCGCAGCCCACCGAAGCGATTGGCCAGCAGGCCGTCGCCAGCCTTCTGGCCAAGCCCAACAGCCAGGCCGATGCCAAGGCCAGGCAGCATCGATTCGAACCCAAGCTGATAGCACGAGGCTCCACGCGTCTCACCGGCTGAACTCCCAACCCAACTGTTCCAGACTGACTGACAATCCTTGCCCACTCGAATGGTAACGTTCCCAAGAACAAGCGAGATACCCATGAGCCACTCAAGCCCAGTTTCAAGCCCGGTTTCAAGTAAAGAGCCTAGCCCCGAGATTCTCACCTTTGGCGAGGCGATGACCCTGTTCGTCGCCGACGCCCCTGGCCACCTGGCCGAGGTGGAGCACTTCCAGCGCCGGATTGCCGGCGCCGACACCAACGTGGCCATCGGCCTCGCCCGGCTGGGTTTCCATGTCGGCTGGCTGAGCCGCGTGGGAGCCGACAGCTTCGGCGACTTCATTCGCCACACCCTGGAAGCCGAAGGGCTGGACTGTCGTTATCTCGGCAGCGACCCCACCCACCCTACCGGTCTGATGTTCAAGGAGCGTGCCCTGGGTGGCGCCGACCCGCGAGTGGAGTACTTCCGCCGTGGCAGCGCTGCCAGCCACCTCTCGCTCACCGATGCCGCCGAGGTGGACTTCACCGCCCTGCGCCATCTGCACGCCACCGGCATCCCCCCGGCGCTGTCGCCCAGCGCCCGCGAACTCTCCCGGCACATGCTGACTCAGGCTCGCCAGGTCGGCGCCAGCATCTCGTTCGATCCCAACCTGCGTCCCAGCCTATGGAAGAGCGAGGCCGAGATGCGCGATACCCTCAATGACCTCGCCAGCCTCTCCAACTGGGTGCTGCCGGGGCTCGCCGAGGGGCGTCTGCTGACCGGTCAGGACACGCCCGAGGCCATCGCCGACTTCTATCTCGAACGCGGCGCCTCGGCGGTGATCATCAAGCTCGGCCCCCAAGGCAGCTTCTACCGCGGCAGTCTTGGCGGCGAGCTGGAGTCCTTCAGCGTGCCCGGCTTTGCGGTGGACGAAGTGGTAGATACGGTGGGCGCCGGCGACGGCTTCGCCGTGGGAGTGGTCAGCGCCCTGCTCGACCGCCGCCCCCCACGGGAGGCGGTGCGCCGCGGCAATCTGATCGGCTCGCTGGCGGTGCAGGTGATAGGCGACATGGAAGGCTTGCCGAGTCGCGAACAGCTGACCGAGCTCGAGGCCAGGCTGGACCAGGGCGCCTGATGGCGCCCTGAGAGGCAGGCAGCCCGGCTACGCTCAGCTCAGCAAGCGGCGTACCGCCAGCTCCACGCCGCGCAGCTCGGCGAGCCCCTTCATGCGACCGTAGAGCGGATAGCCGGGGCGGGTGTCGCGGCGCTGGTCGTCGAGAATATGGTGGCCGTGATCCGGCCGCAGCGGCAGCCGCGGGCCGCCCTCGCGCTCGCGGCGCCGCTCCTCCGCCACCAGCGCGGCGATCACCGCCACCATATCGACGTCGCCACCGAGATGATGCGCCTCGTGGAAGGTGCGCGGATCGGTGGCCTCGCGCCGGGTCGAGCGCAGATGGGCGAAGTAGATGCGCGGACCGAAGCGGCGCGCCATGTCGGCCAGATCGATGTCCTCGCGCACCCCGTAGGAGCCGGTGCACAGGGTCAGGCCATTGGCCTCGCTCGGTGCGGCATCGAGCAGCCACTGGGCATCCTCGGGGGTGGAAACCACCCGCGGCAGACCGAACAGCGGACGCGGCGGGTCGTCGGGATGAATGGCGAGTCGCAAACCAGCCTCCTCAGCCACCGGCACGATGGCGTGCAGGAAGTGGCCGAGATTCTCGCGCAGGCGCTCGGCGTCGATGTCGGCATAGCCGTCCAGCGCCTCTTGGAAACGCGCCAGGGTGTAATGCTCCTCGGCCCCCGGCAGGCCGGCAATGACGGTATCGATCAGCGCCTCGCGCCCGGCGGCGTCGAGGCCGTCGAGGTAACGCCTGGCCTCGGCCCGTTCGGCCTCGCTGTACTCGGCCTCGACGCCTGGGCGCTTGAGCAGATAGAGATCAAAGGCGGCGAAGGCCGTCTGATCGAAGCGCAGCGCCAGGCCGCCGTCCGGCAGGCGCCAGGCCAGGTCGGTGCGGGTCCAGTCGAGCACCGGCATGAAGTTGTAGCAGACGAGGTCGATACCGCAGGCCGCCAGGTTGCGCAGGGTCTCCCGGTAGGCGGCAATATAGCGCTCACGCTCGGGCGCGCCCTGCTTGATCGCCTCGTGCACCGGCACGCTCTCAACCACCGACCAGGTCAGCCCCGCGGCTTCGATCTCTGCCTTGCGCTCGGCGATGGCTTCGATCGGCCAGGCCGTACCGTTGGGTATCTCGTGAAGCGCCGTAACGATGCCGGTGGCACCAGTCTGGCGAATCTCGTCGAGGGTGATCGGATCGCTGGGGCCGAACCAGCGCCAGGTGTGTTCCATGACCAATCTCTCCCTATCAGGTGGGGGCGTCGAGCCTTGCAAGCGCGGCGTCGAGGCCATACGTCGTCAGGCAGCGGTAGGCCGCTACCACCGCCCCCGTAAAGCCGGCGTGTTCGGCCAGCGCCGGTGGCACCACGGCGTCGAGCTCGAGAAAGGCCAGCACCAACGCTTCGACATCCTCGTCGTGGGCTTCGTGCAGCAGCCTGAAGGTGCCCGCCATGGGGTCGTCGACGGCATGGGCATTACCGTGCAGGTCGCTTCCGGCGGTATAGCGGATCCACGCCGCCAAACCGAGCGCGGTGCACGGTACCTCATCCCCCATTTCGAGCCGCGCCAGGGCGCCGTGCAGCCAGCGCTGGGGCAGCTTTTGCGAGCCGTCCATGGCGATCTGCTGCAGGCGATGACGCAGACTGTCGTTGGCGAAGCGCGCCAGCAGGGAGTCCGCGTAGCCCACCAGGTCGGTGCCCTCGGGCATCGCCAGGGTCGGCTCCGCCTCGCACAGCATGTAGCGACGCAGCAACGCCACCAGGTCGTCGCGGCTCACCGCATCGAACACTGTCTCGATGTCATCCAGCGCGCCCAGGTAGGCAAGCAGCGAGTGGCTGCCGTTGAGCATACGCAGCTTCATGGTCTCGAACGGCGCCACATCGGCGACCATCTCCACGCCCTCGGCCTCCCAGGCCGGTCGGCCGAGGGGGAAGTCATCCTCCACCACCCATTGAGTGAACGCCTCGCCCACCACGGCGTTGGGGTCCTCGACGCCCAGCTCGGCCAGGCGAACGAAATCGGCCGCGGTCATGGCCGGCACGATGCGGTCGACCATGCTGCAGGGAAACGCCACCTCGCGCCCGATCCAGGCGGCAAGCTCAGCGTCGCGACAGGCGGCGAGCTGCACCACCGCCGCCCGTGTGCGCTTGCCGTTGTTCGGCATATTGTCGCAGCACAGCACCGTGAACGGCGGGACGCCCGCGCTGCGCCGCCGGGCCAGGGCCTCGACCAGAATGCCCGGCGCGGTGCGCGGTGCCTGGGGTTGATCGATATCGTGAGCGATCAGCGGATCATCACGCAGCAGGCTGCCCTCGGCGGGGCTCAGGAAGTAGCCCTTCTCGGTCACCGTGAGAGTGACGATACGCGTCTCGGGCGAGGCCATGCGCGCCAGCAGCGACGCGAGATCGCGCCCCCACTCCCCCGCCAGGTCCCGGCCGGTGAACAGAGCCTGCTCGACCACGCCGATCTCGCGCAGGGTAACGGTATCGCGGTCGGCATATTCGGCCACGTGGTAGCGGCAGCCGGCGTCGCACAGGGCATCCACCAGCGCCACGCCGCCGCGCAGGTTGGCGCTGCAAACACCCCAGGCATCGTCGCCGCTGCGCTGCCGATAGCGCTCCAGGTAGACCGCCTGGTGGGCACGGTGGAAAGCCCCCAGCCCCAGGTGGACGATGCCGATGCGCCCGGCAGGCGCGGCGGCGGCGATACGTTCAACGTCGTTCATCTTGTCCCCATCAACAGGTCGGGAAGCCACAGCGAGATGGCCGGCACGTAGGCCACCAATAGCAGTACCAGAATATTGCAGACCAGGAACGGCAGGATGGCGCGAGCCACGGTGAGCATCTGCAGCTTGCCGATGCCCGAGACCACGAACAGGCACACCCCCACCGGCGGCGTGGTCAGGCCGATCATCAGGTTGAGCACCGCCATCACCGCGAAGTGCACCGGGTCCATGCCGATTCCGGTGGCCACACCCAGCAGCGCCGGGAACAGGATGATCAGCGCAGCGATGGTCTCCATGAAGGCGCCGACGAACAGCAGGATCAGGTTGAGGATCAGGATCACCACGATGGGGTTGTCGCTGATCGCCATGATCAGGGCGGCGATGGTCTGCGGGATCTGCTGGCTGGTGAGGATCCAGCCGAACAGGTTGGCCAGGCCCACCAGCAGCAGCAGCGCCGACGAGGTCAGCACGGTGTCGGTGAGAATCGCCGGCAGCTTGCGCCAGGTCAGCCCTTTGTAGACGTACATGCCCACCACCAGCGCATAGAGGCTGGCGACGATGGAAGCCTCGGTGGGAGTGAAGAAGCCACCGATGATGCCGTAGAGGATGATCACCGTCATCAGCAGCGCCCAGAAGGCGGTACGCCCCTCACGCAGCAGCTCGCGCAGGGTGGCACGGCGCCCCTTGGGGTAGCCGCGCTTCACCGCCAGCAGATAGACGGTGATCATCATCGCCATGCCCAGCAGCAGGCCGGGCACGGCCCCGGCCAGGAACATGCGCCCCACCGAGATGCCCGCCAGCGAGCCGACGATGATCATCGGCACGCTGGGCGGGATGATCGGGCCGATGGTCGACGAGGCGGCGGTAACGGCGGCAGCAAAGGGCTTGTCGTAACCGGAGCGTGCCATACCGGGGATCATCACCGAGCCGATGCTGGCGGCATCGGCCACCGCGGTGCCCGAGATGCCGCCGAAGATCATCGAGCCGCCCACGTTGGCCAGGCCGAGGCCACCGCGGATGTGGCCGACCACAGCGTTGGAGAAGCGTACGATGTGCTCGGTGATGTTGCCCACGTTCATTAGGTTGCCGGCCAGCACGAAGCCGGGAATGCACAGCAGCACGAAGGTATCGATACCCGAGTACATGCGCTGCGGCACGATGGTCAGCGAGATGCCTTCCAGCAGCAGGTAGGCAAGCGACGAGATGCCCAGCGCGAAGGCGATGGGCAGGCCTAGCACCAGCAGCACCAGGAACACGCCGAACAGCACCATCACTTCCATGACGCGCCCTCCCGGTCACCCTCGGTGGATGGCCGCCACGCCGCCAGCAGGCCTTCGCAGAAGCCGATGACGCTGTAGAACAGCACCAGGGCGAACAGCACCACGGTGGAGAAGAAAATATAGAGCATGGGCACCCTCAGGGTGGGCGAGGTCTGCCAGGCGCCGTTCTGAGCGAACTGCCACGCCGCAGGCAGCACCATCAGGGCGAAGCCGCCGATCAACAGGCAGATCAGTGCCTGATAGGCGGCTCGCGCGCGCAGCCCCAGCAGGTGATGGAAGAGCTCGACGTTGACGTGCCGGTGACGGCGTATCGCCACCCCGGCCGCCAGCGCCACCATGTAGATGAAGAGATAGCGCGATAGCTCCTCGGTCCAGGACAGGGCGAACGGCAGAAACAGCCGGCCCGAGATCTGCAACAGCACGGTCGCGGCAATCCCGATCAGCGCCAGATTGGCGAGCAGCATGAACAGACGGTCCATCCAGCCGATGACACGACCCAAAAGCCCCTGAAAACCGGGCACGGCGGACAGCGCCTCGAGACTGGCCACGACCTCCTGGCCGTCACGCGCAGCGTCGTCCTCGGCACGCTGTGGGGAAATATCCATAGGCGCTCCTCGCTGGGGGTTCGCCAAATCGGAAGGAATGGGCGGGCCTGGCCCGCCCGGTCGGTTCACAGGTTCTGGATGGCGTCGAACAGCTCACGCTGCTCGTCATTGAGGGCCGCTTCCACCGCCGGTCGCGCCTTCTCGGCGAAGGCTTCGGTGTCGACCTCGACGAACTCCATGCCGCGCTCCTGCAGGGCCTGCTCCAGGCGCTGCTGATCCTCCTCGAACAGCTCGGCCTGATAGACCTGCATCTCCTGGGCTGCCTCGCGCACGATCTGCTGCAGCTCCTCCGGCATGCTCTCGAGCCGGTTGCGGCCGATCACCACGTAGATCCAACTGCGCACGTGGCCGGTCAGGTTCACGTAGTCCTGCACCTCGTTGAAGCTGGCGCTCTCGATCAGGCTGAGCGGGTTCTCCTGGGCCTGGATGGTGTTCTGCTGCAGGGCGGTGAACACCTCGCTGAAGGCCATCGGCGTGGGACGTGCACCCAATGCCTCCCAGGTGCTGACGAACAGCGGCACGTTGGGCACCCGCAGGCGAATGCCGTCGAGGTCGTCGGGGTGACGGATCGGCCGGTTGGAGGTCAGCTCCCGCGGGCCGCGCTCGAACCAGGCCAGCGGCACCAGGTTGGCGCGCTCGGCGATCTGCGCCTCGATCTGTTCGCCGATCTCGCTTTCCACCGCCTGGCGCAGATGCTCGGCGTCGCGGAAGGCATAGGGCACCGCCATCATGGCCGCCTTGGGCGCCCAGTTCTGCAGGCTCTCGCCGGTGATGGTCATGTCGGCGGTGCCGAGCTGGATGCTGTTGATGAGATCCATCTCGTTGCCGAGCTGCTCGTTGGGATAGAGCAGCACCTCGATACGGCCGTCGGAGTTCTCCTCGACCAGCTCCTTGAAGCGTTCGGCGGCCTGATGCCAGATGTTCTGCTCATTGGCCAGGTGGCCGAAGCGCAGCGTGACCTCGGCAGCCAGCAGGGATTGGCTGCCGATGAGAGCCGCCCCGAGGACGGCGCCGGTGACGAGTCGTTTGAACATGGCGTTACTCCTTCTTCGTACTGGTTGTTATTGCTGTGTTGTTGTTGCTGTTATGGGGCATCGCGAGCTTGCGATGCCGCTGTCGCCTCGAGCTGGCTCAGGTACCGGTATCGGCACCGATACCGATCAGCACCTTGCGAGCCCTTTCGGGATGGTGATCGAGCATGTGGATGGCACCGGGCATGTCGTCGAAGGGCAGGCGATGGCTGACCAGCGCCAGCGGATCGAGACGCCCCGAGGCCATGCGCTCGAGCACCTCCGGAAACTTGCGGTTGTTGAGCCGCGAGCCGACCAGGGTCAGCTCCTTCTTGATCACCTCCAGTTGCACCAGGTCGCTGGGAGTGGGATTGAAACCGAGCAGGCCGATACGCCCCGCCGGCGAGGCGATGCGCAGCATCTGCGGCAGCAGCGCCGGCACGCAGGCGGCATCGGCAATCAGCGGAATGCCCTCGCCGCCGGTCAGCTCGCTCACCTCGACCTCGACATTCTCCTTGCCGTGCCAGATGCGCGTGGCGCCGAGCTCCCGGGCCGTGGCCAGGCGCTCCTCGATCAGGTCGATGACGGTGATGTCCTCGATGCCCAGGGCGCGAGCCATCTGCAAGATGGTCAGGCCGATCACCCCAGCACCGTAGATCAGCAGGCGGTCGCCGCGCAGCGGCTGCATCCGCTCCAGCACGTTGGCGGCGATGGAATAGGGCTCCACCAGCGCGCCGGCTTCCAGCCCCAGGCCCTCGGGCAGCAGGTGGATGTTGGCTGCCGGCACGTTGACCCACTCCTCGAAACCTCCGTCGCGGTGCACGCCGATCACCTGCAGCGCGCTGCACACGTTGGGGCGGCCGATGCGGCACGGGTAGCAGCGCCCGCAGCTGACCACCGGGTCGATGCACACCCGGGCGCCGATCTCGATGCCCTCGACGCCCTCGCCCAGCGCCTCGACCGTGCCGGCGAACTCGTGTCCGGTAATGCGCGGGAAGCGTACGAAGGCGTTGTCGCCATGGATGATGTGCATGTCGGAACCGCAGATCCCGGCGAAGGCCACCTTCACCAACACCTCGCCGGCAGCGGCACGGGGCGCCTTTGTCTCGACGACGGCATAGTCCAGCGGTGCGTTGACCTGAAAGGCTTTCATCGGTGCGCTCTCCTCACCAGTGCCAAAGCGTGCCGTCTTCCAGCCGGTTGACCGGCAGGCTGGCGCGCTTGTAGGGGTACTGCTTGGCCAAGGCCTCGTCGATGTCGACGCCGTGCCCAGGCGCCTCGCCGACCAGGAAGTGGCCATCCTCGAAGCGGTAGTCGTGGGGGAAGACGGCGTCGGTTTCCGCGGTGTGGGGCATGTGCTCCTGAATGCCGAAGTTGGGCACCCAGGTGTCGAAGTGGACCGCCGCGCCCAGGCACACCGGCGACAGGTCCGTCGGACCGTGGAAGCCGGTACGCACGTGGTAGAGCGAGGCCAGGTCGGCGATGCGCCGCACGTGGGTGATGCCTCCGCCGTGGGAGAGCGGCGTGCGGATGTAGTCGATCCACTGGTTCTCGAGCAGCTCGCGGTAGTCGTGGATCGAGTTGAACACCTCCCCCACCGCCAGCGGCGTGGTGGTGTGCTGGCGGATCAGGCGGAAGCTCTCCTGGTTCTCGGCCGGCACGCAGTCCTCGAGCCAGAACAGATGATAAGGCTCTACCGCCTTGCCCAGGCGCGCCGCCTCGATGGGCGTGAGCCGATGATGTACGTCGTGCAGCACGTGCAGCTCCTCGCCGAAGCGCTCGCGTACCGCGGCGAACAGCTTGGGCACGTGGTTGAGGTACTTCGCGGTGCTCCACACATGCTCGGCGGGCAGCTCGGAGTCCGCCGGTTCGTAGCGCTCGCCCTCACGCTTGGCCACGCCGTAGATCGTCGGGATGCCGGGCACGCCGGCCTGCACCCGTACGGCGCGATAGCCGAGCTTGACGTGCTTCTCCACCTCGGCCAGGCAGCCTTCGATGTCCTTGCCGGTGCAGTGGGCGTAGGTCATCACCCGCTCGCGGCTCCTGCCGCCGAGCAACTGATAGAGCGGCATACCCGCCGCCTTGGCCTTGATGTCCCACAGCGCCAGGTCCACCGCCGACACCGCCGCCATGGTCACCGGCCCCCGACGCCAGTAGGCGCCGCGGTAGAGGTAGTGCCAGATGTCCTCGATGCGACTGGCGTCGCGCCCGATCAGGGCGGGAATCACGTGCTCCTCGAGATAGGCCACCACCGCCATCTCACGGCCGTTCAGGGTGGCATCGCCGATGCCGTAGGTGCCCGACTCGGTGACGATCTTGAGGGTGACGAAGTTGCGCCCTGGCGAGGTGACGATCACATAGGCGTCGCTGATTTTCATGGTTGTTCCGTCGCAGTCATGGGGATGAGGGCTTCGCATCAGGGGCTTGGCATCCGGGGCTCGGCTCATCGCTCGAAGAGATAACGCTGCACGTTGTCGTAGCACACCGCCCGCACCAGCTCGCCGATACGGTCGAGATCGTTCGGCAGTTCGCCGCGCTGGATCTGCGCGCCGAGCATCTGGCAGAAGATGCGGCGAAAGTAGTCGTGACGGGAGAACGACAGCAGGCTGCGCGAATCGGTGAGCATGCCGACGAAATGACGCAGCAGGCCGAAGTTCATCTGGGTGACGAGCTGGCGCTCGATGCCGTCGCGCTGGTCGTTGAACCACCAGGCTGCACCGAACTGCAGCTTGCCGGGAATGCCGTCGCTGGCGAACGAGCCGACCAGGCTCGCCAGCATCTCGTTGTCGCGGGGGTTGAGGTTGTAGACCACGGTGCGCGGCAGCGCCCGCTCGCGGTCCAGCGCATCGAGAATCGCCGCCAGCGGCTCGGCGTAGGTCACGTCGCCGATGGCATCGAAGCCGCTGTTGGCGCCGACCTCAGCCAGGCCGCGCCGACTCAGGCTGCGCAGCGCACCGAGATGGAGCTGCATCACCCAGCCGCGGCGGGCATACTCGCGCCCCAGCCACAGCAGCACTGCGGTGGTGAAGGAAGCGCTCTCGTCGCTACTCAGCGCTCTGCCCTGGCGGCGACGCTCGATCAGCCGGTCGAGTTCGGCCGTGCTCGGCGGTGCAACGAACACCGGCTTCTCCAGGCTGTGGTCGGAGAGGCAGCAGCCGTGGGCGGCGAAGTGCTCGAGGCGCTGGTAGAGCGCCGCCAGCAGGTCGTCGTAGCCGCGGATGGCCACCCCGCTGGCACGCTCCAGCTCGCCGAGATAGTCGACGAAGCCGGCCTGCTCGATCTTGAGCACGGTGTCGGCACGGAAGGTCGGCAACATGGCGAGGACCGCCCCGCTCTCGGCATGGCGCCGGTGCAGCGCGAGATCGTCCACCGGGTCGTCGGTGGTGCAGACGGTGCGCACGTCGAAGCGCTCGAGGATGCCCTGGGCGCTAAGCTGTGGGGTGGCCAGCCGATCGCGTGCGGTTGCCCAGATCTCCTCGGCGGTGGCCGGCGAGAGCAGCGTGTTCTCGATGCCCAGCGGATGGCGCAGCTCCAGGTGGGTCCAGTGGTAGAGCGGGTTGCCGAGGCAGTGGGGCACCGTTTCGGCCCAGGCCTGGAAGCGCTCGCGGTCGCTCGCCTCGCCTGTGATGCGCTGCTCGTCGATGCCGGCGATGCGCATCGCCCGCCACTTGTAATGGTCGCCCTTGAGCCACAGTTCGGTGAGGTTGTCGAACTGCACGTTGCCGGCGATCTCTTGCGGGCTCAGGTGCGAGTGGTAGTCGCAGATCGGCATGGCCGCGGCATGCTCGTGGTAGAGCCGGCGTGCCGGCTCGTTCTCGAGCAGGAAATCCGGCCCCATGAAGGCGATCTTGTCGGTGAAGGCCATTGAACCCTCCATAGTTATCGCTCGCTCATGCTCAGCCCATCAGCCAGTTGGGCAGGAACAGCACGATGTCGGGGAAGAAGATGATGCCGAGCACCACCACGAACACCGCCAGGGCGAAGGGCAGCAGCTCGCGGCTGTAGTCGAAGAAGGAGCAGCGCAGGATGCCGCACACGGTGTACATCGAGATGCCCACTGGCGGCGTCATGCCGCCGAAGGTCACCAGTGTCATCATCAGCAGGCCGAAGTGCACCGGATCGATGCCGGCGGCCTTGATCACCGGCACCAGGATCGGCGTGAGCAGCATCACTACCACGGTGGCCTCGAGCAGCATGCCGAGCAGTACCAGCAGCACGGCCAGGGTCAGCAGCAGCGCGGTGGGACTGGCGAAGACGCCCAGGGTCAGCTCGGCGATGGTCTGCGGCACCCGCTCGAAGGAGACCACGTAGCCGATGATCCCCGAGAACATGATGATCAGCATGATCATGCCGATGTCGCGCACGCTGGCGTGCATCGCCGTGAGAACGTCGCGCAGGCCCATCTCGCGGTGGATCACGCAGCCCACCAGCAGTGCATAGGCCACGGCGAAGGCCCCCGCTTCGGTGGGCGTGAACAGGCCATAGCGGATACCCACCAGCAGCCATACCGGGAACAGCAGTGCCCAGATACTGCTGCGCGCGGCGGCGAGCACCTCGCGCCCGCTCGGCAGCTTTTCGCGTACCGGTGCGTAGCCGCGCCGCTTGGCGACGAAAAAGGTCGTCACCATCAGCGCCACCATCAGCAGGAAGCCGGGCACCACGCCGGCGATGAACAGCCGGCCGATGGAGACCTCGCCCAGGTAACCGTAGAGGATCAGGCCGATGCTCGGCGGAATGGTGGCGGTGATCAGCCCGCCGATGGCCAGCACCGCGCCGGAGAAACCCGGGGTGTAGCCCTCCTGGATCATGCCCTTGCCCAGCACCCGCGATTGCATCGCGGCATCGGCCACCGCCGAACCGGACACGCCGCCCATCAGGGTGCTGAGCACGATGCTGGCCTGGGCCAGACCACCGCTCATCCAGCCGGCCAGCAGCGTGGAGAGCCGAATCAGCCGCGGCGTGATGCCGCTGGCGTTCATCAGGTGGCCGATGAAGATGAACAGCGGCACCGCCAGCAGCGGGAACGACTGAGTTGCCGAGACAATGCGCTGCACCCCGATGTTGGTCGGCAGGAAGGTCTCGGGCAGGAAGAAGTAGGTGAAGCCGGCAATGCCGATAGCGAAGGCCACGGGCATGCCGATGGCCATCAGCAGCAGCCCCAGGCCCAGCAGCAACGCGGCCGTCATGAGTGCTTCTCCACGATCTCGCTGTCCGGCGCCAGGCTCATCACGATGCCCTTGGCTGCTACGCGGCGCAGCAGCGAGACGATCATCAGGCTGGCCCCCACCGGCAGCGCCAGGGTGATGTAGCCGTAGCTCAGCCCGGCCACGCCCATCGGGCGCTGCCAGTTGGATAACGCCAGGGGAAAGCCGTAGCGCACCAGCAAGGCGAGAAAGCCCAGCATCAGCACCAGGCACAGCCCGGTGACCAGGCGCTGCAAGGGCAGCGGCAGCCTGATGGCCAGGGCGTCGATGCGTACCTGGCCGCCGTGGCGCAGGGTGATGTCGGCCCCCAACACGGCGGTCCAGATGAACAGCAATTGGGCCAGTTCGGCTCCCCCGGCGAAGGGTTGGCCGATGGCGCGAGCCGTGGAACTCGCCAGCAACGTGAGGGACGTCGCGCCCAGCAGCACAACGGCGAGCCAGGCCTCGAGTCGGTCGTACCAGTACCACATGTCGAAGGTCCTCGGAGCCGGAGTGCCTCCGGCCGATTCCATGGAACGGCGTGCAAGTCGACCGCCCCTTGCCGCCGAGGCGACAAGGGGCGTCAGGCTCACTCTCCGGCAGTCAGCTGGTCGCGATACTGGCCGTAGCCGAGTTCGTCGTAGACGCCGCCGACGCGCTCGCGGAACAGCTCGACGTCCACCTCAGTGAAGGTTACCCCTTCCGCTTCCATGCGCTCGCGCACGGCATTCTGGGCATCGGCGGTGGCTTGGCTGGCCTCTTCACCGGCGCTCTGCAGCTCCTCGTCGAGAATCGTGCGCAGCTCCTCGGGCAGCGACTGATACCACTGCTCGGAGGTGGCGATGCCGGTCATCAGGTGGATATGGCCGGTCAGCGCAATGTGGGTGATCACCTCGTGCAGGTTCTGGCCCTCGGCGGCGGTGAGCTGCGCCTCGGCGCCATCGATCGCCCCGAGCTGCAGCGCGGAGTAGACCTCCGACCAGGGCAGCGGCGTGGGCGTGGCACCCATCGACTCAATGGTACGCAGCCACACCGGCGAGTTGATGGTGCGCACACGCACGCCGCGCAGGTCCTCGGGCGCCTCGACCAGCTTCTTGGTCAGCATGTGACGCGAGCCCTGGAACCAGTTGTAGTTGAGCAGGCGCAGGCCACTGCTGTCGGCCAGCCCCTCGACCCACTCCTGATAGAGCTCGGACGAGGTGATCCGGTCGTAGTCGGTGTGATCCTCGACCAGGTAAGGCGCGCTGAGAATGCCCAACTCCGGCTGGTACTCGGAGAGCCGCCCGGCATCGATCAGAATGGCGATGTTGGCGCCACTGCGGATCTGCTCGACCACGTCCTCGTCGGAGCCGAGCTGGCTGTTGGGAAAGACGCGCACGGTCAGCTCACCTTCCGAGCGCTGCGCAATCGCCTCACTGGCACTCTCCATCGCTTGCACGATTGGGTCCTGGGAGCTGAGGGCGGACGAGAGATTGAGCTGGTAGGCGGCCTGGGCGGCGTTACCGGCCAGCAGCAGTGCCAGTGCGGGAACGAGGGTCTGGACATTCATGACGGGCTCCTGTGTCTTGTTATTACTGTGGTCTGGTCGCTTCATTGGCCTTATTTGCCTGTCGCAGCGCCGGCCAGGGCGCTGCCTGTTCATTCCTGCTTCTGCCAGTTCATAGTTCTGCCAAGGGGGCCGCGGCGGCGGTCGTCGTCTCGAACATCGTCGGGAAACGCCGCTCCAGCTCCGGCAGGGAGAGCAGGATTTCGCGCTGATGCGCAGCCATGGCCTGGGCGGCCTGCTCCGGTTGGCGTGCGGCAATGGCCGTTACCACGGCCTGGTGCTGGTCGGTGAGCTTGGCGATCGGCGTCGAATCCGGGACGCTCAAGTAGCGGACCCGGTCCAGCTGCGCCTTGACGTCCTCGATCACGCGCCACGCCATGGTGTTGCCCACCTCGAGCGCCAAAGTACGGTGAAAAGCTTCATCGAGCAGGTAGAAACGGTCGTGATCGACGGGATCGATGCAGCCGCGCTGGCGCTCGATCAGCTCGTTCAGCTCCCTCAGCACCGCAGGAGCCAGGCCCTTCTCGGCGGCCTCCCGGGCGATCGCCACCTCCACCGCCTCGCGAAGGAAGCGTGCTTCCAGCACGGCCTGACGCGAGATCCGCACCACGTAGGTACCTCTCTGGGGGCGCACTTCCACCAGCCCCGCCTCGGAGAGCCGAATGAAGGCTTCCCGCACCGGCTGGCGGCTGACGGCAAAGGCATCGGCGAGCTCCTTCTCGGACAGCGCCTGGCCGGGCTCCAGCACCATGCGGATGATCGACTGGCGCAATACCTGGTAGAGCCGCTGGCGCACCGAGTCGCTCTCGCGGGTCTCCTGCCATAGCGTTTGTAGGGTCTTGTTCATGGATCTATCCCGAATCGCGTGCGAAAAGGCGCTGCCGCCAACTGACACAACTAGTATGGTAGTTAGACTAGAAAACAGAAAGGCTCGCTCGACTAGACTTTGGTCGAGTCCGGAGTTCGACGTTCGATGAGAAAACGAGGAAGCGTTACACGAGGACAGGGGCGGCCTCGCGGCCGCCCCTGTCCGTTAGTTACAGCAGCTACACCAGTTACACCCCTTGCACTGCACGTGCGGCCTCGCGCCGCCGCTTGAGCTCGTAGATGGCGGCAAACAGCACCGTCACCAGGATCAGGATCAGCCCCAGGGCGTTCACCGCCGGCGTCAAACCGGTGCGCACCTTGGAGGCGATGTAGACCGTCAGAGTAGTGTCGTAGCCCACCACGAACAGGGTGGTGTTGTAGTTCTCGAAGGATTGCAGGAAGGCGATCACCGCCGCCGAGTAGAGCGCCGGCTTGAGGTACGGCAGCAGGATGCGCCGAAACATCTGCCACTGGCTGGCGCCGAGGTCCAGCGCGGCGCGTTCCATGGTGCGGTCGAATCGCTGCAGACGCGCGGTGACCATCAACATCACGTAGGCGGCGATGAAGGTGGCCTGACCCAGCACGGTGAGGAAGATGCCACCACTGACGCCGAACTGACGCCAGAAGATCAGCGTGGAGATGCCGATGATCACCCCGGGGGTGAGCAGCGGCGAGAGAATCAGGGCGTACAGGAACGGCTTGGCGCGACTGGTCACGGTATTGAGAAACAGCGCCGTGGCGATGCCGATGGGCACCGCCACCACCAGCACCCCGGTGGCCACGATCAGGCTGTTGGCGAGCGCCTGCCACATGCCGCGGTCGGCGGCCAGCTCGCCGAACCAGCGCAGCGTGGTGCCGTCCCAGGGCGTCACGGTGGGGAAGCGGCTGTCGTTGAAGGTGGCCGCCGCCATGATGATCAGCGGCAGGAACAGATAGATGAAGAAGATCACCACGTAGAAGCGCAGGCCGAAGGCGAGGAAGCGTTGCGAACTCATTTTCCGATATCCCCCAGCCCCACCTTGAAAATCTTCATGATGAGAGACATGAAGCCGATGCACAGCACCAGCAGCAGGAAGGCGTAGGCCGCGCCCTGGTTCCAGTTGCCGCCTTCGAAGAACCAGTTGTAGATGATCTGAGTGAACCAGCGGCTGCCCGGCGAGCCGAGCAGCGCCGGCACGGCGTAGCTGCCCGCCGCCAGCATGAAGGTCATGATGCAGCCGGTGGCGATGCCCGGCTTGGCGTGGGGAATGACGATACGTCGATGGGTGCGCACGGTGCCGGCACCGAGATCCCGGGCGGCGCGCACCTGGTTGTCGTCGAGGCTCTCGATGGCGTTGTAGACCGGAAACACCATGAACAGGATGTAGGCGTAGACCATGCCCACCATCACCCCGCCGTTGCCGCTAAGGAAGCGGATGGGCCGGTCGATCAGCCCCAGCATCATCAGCACCTCGTTGAGCGGGCCGCGAAAGGCCAGGATGATGAACCAGGAGTAGGTGCGCAGGATCTCGTTGATCCAGAACGGGATGATCAGCAGCAGGATGCACAGCGCCGCCTGCCGCGGGGTGGCCACCTTGGCCAGGTACCAGGCCAGCGGATAGCTCACCGCCAGCGTCAGCAGCGTGACCAGCACGCTCGACCAGATGGTCTTGAAGAAGATGGTGCGGTGGATGTCGTTGTTGAACAGGGTGGCGTAGTTGGCCAGCGTGAGCCGATCGTCGGGCCCGCCGATCTGCGCCGGCAGCAGGTTGGGCCGCAGCGAGTACTCGATCATCTGCAGTTGCGGCAGGGTCACCATCACGATCAGCCAGATACCCAGCAGGGTGACGATGGCCATCGCCAGTGGCCCGCCGAAGCGGGCCCGCAGTTGCCTAAACATGGGTACCCCCTGCCGACGCCGGGCGCCCTTCCACGACCTCGCCGGTCTCGTCCACCACCGGACTGCCGTCGTCGGGCAGCACCACGGCGTCGGCCGGATCGAAGCCGAAGGCGAGCCGCTGACCCACGCTGAAAGCGCCGGCCTGACTGCGCGAAAGCTCATGGCCGAGTTGAACGCGCAGCTTCTCGCCCGAGGCGATCAGGCGCGTCTCGAGCATCACCCAGGCGCCCTCGAAGTGCACCGCCTCGATCTCGGCTTCGAGCTTCGGGCCCGAGGCCTGAGGCTCCACCGGACGCAGATGCTCGGGCCGCACGAACAGCACCGCCGCCTCGCCGTTGCTCAGACGTGCGGTACCGCTCACCCGCCCCGCCAGCTCGCCCAGGGCACCACCGTCGAGGCGCACCCGCTCGCCTTCACAGTCGATCACGCGCGCCTGGAGACGGTTGTTCTCCCCGACGAAGGCGGCGACGAAGCCGGTGGCCGGCTGGCGATAGAGCGTCATGGGGTCGGCGACCTGCTGAATGCGCCCGGCCGACATCACCGCCACCCGGTCGGACATGTTCAGCGCCTCGCCCTGGTCGTGAGTGATGTAGATGAAGGTGATGCCGGTCTTGCGCTGGATCGCCTTGAGCTCGGTGCGCATGTGCTGGCGCAGCTTGAGGTCGAGCGCCGAGAGCGGCTCGTCGAGCAGCAGCACCCGGGGCTCCACCGCCAGGGCACGGGCGATGGCCACGCGCTGCTTCTGCCCGCCGGAGAGCTCGGTCACCATCTTCGGGCCGCTGCCCTCCAGCGCCACCAGCGCCAGCAGACGCTCGGACACCTCACGCCGCTTGCGCTTGTCGACCCCGCGCACCTCGAGACCGAACTCGATGTTCTCGAATACGGTCATCAGGGGGAAGAGCGCCAGGTTCTGGAAGATCATCGCCGTGGGCCGGCGATTCACCGGCACCCCGGCCATGGGTTCGTCACCGATGTAGACCTGCCCTTCGCTGGGTACGAGAAACCCGCTGACGATGTTGAGCAGGGTGGTCTTGCCGCAGCCCGAGGGGCCGAGAAAGCTGAAAAATTCGCCTGAGCCTATCGCAAGCGAGGTCTTCTCGATGGCGGTGAAATCGCCGAAGCGCATCACCACCTCGTCCAGTCTGACGCTACCGTCCATTCAATGACTGCCTATGTTCTGTATTGCTGATTCTTTTGACACCGTAGCGTCAGGGGGTAAAGCGGCTTCGATATCTCATCGAAGCCGCCTTTTAGAGCTACTTGCGGAAAGTCGGCGAGCGATGGCCAGACTAGGCAAAAATCAGCGAAAGAGCGGAGTTTACTGTAGTAAATGAGCATCTTGAGCTGATTTTTAACGACGTATGGCCGAGCGCAGCCACTTTCATCCCTAAGCGCTGAGATAGCGATCCTGGTACTCGTTGCGCAGTGCCACGTACCACGGCTCCTGGATCGGCCACCACCACAGGTTGGCCAGGTCCTCATCGGTGTAGGAGTCGGTGAAGAACTGGCGCGTCTCCTCGGGCAGTAGCTCGGTGGCGCCCTTGGAGGTGGAGTTGTAGCCGGTGGCTTCGGCGAACATGGCGCCCGCCTCGGGGGTGTAGTACCAGTTGATCAGCTCGTACACGGCGTCGGGATTCTGGGCATTCTTGGGAATCACGAAGCCCTCCATCCACGCCATCGCGCCTTCCTTCGGCGCACCGTAGGCGATGTCCTCGCCCTCCTGGCGCAGGCGGAAGGCGGTGGAGTCCCAGGTCTGGCCGATGACGGCACCGTTGGTGCGGAAAGCGGCCTGGGCCTCGTTCTCGGTATTCCAGAACTGCACCAGCATCTGCTTGTGCTTGACCGCCTCCTCGAGGATCACGTCGAAGTTGGCGCGCATGGCCTCCTCGCTCTTGTAGGAGTCGAGCAGCGGGTAAGGCAGCCTGCCCTCGCGCTCCAGCCACAGGCCGATACCCACTAGCGCCGAGTGGCCACGCACCGTCACCCCCTGGCCGTGCTCGGGGTTCCACAGGTCGGCATAGCTGAGGTTGGCGCGGTCGATATCGACGAAGCGGCGATGCCAGGTGATGGCCTCGGTGCCCCAGTCGCTGGGGGCAAAGAAACGCTGACCGTTGACCACGCCACCAACCTCGGAGCCCTCGATGGCGCTGTCGAGTGCCCCGGACCAATTGATGCGCGATTCATCCAGCGGCTGAATCAGGTCGTAATCCAGGTAGCCCGGCACACGGTCCACGGTGGGCATGATCACGTCGAAGCCCGAGCCGTCGGAGGCGCGCAGCGAGTTCATCAGCTCGTCGTTGGTGCCGTAAGGGGTGAAGGTGGCGCGGGTGCCGGTCTTCTCGGTGAAGTCGGCCAGCATCTCGTCGGTGAAGTAGCCCGCCCAGGCATAGATGCGCAGGGTCTGCTCCTGGGCCAGCACCTTGTTGATGTAGAACGAAGGAACGGTGGCGACCGCGCCGGCAGCCAGGGTGCCTTTGAGGAAACGGCGGCGAGTGAACGACATGACGAGCTCTCCATGAGGAACTTGCACAGGTGACAAAGGCGGGGTTCTGCCCCCGCCCCTTATCGCGTGACTTCATGACGAGAGGATGAACATTGAATGACCGTTCAATCCCATGTAACGAAGAGTAGCAGCCTGTGCAGAAAAGAGCGTATGCCGTTTCAACGCTATTCAGCTTGCTTGTATCGCCACCTTCAAGACGCCATCGCGCTGATGCGAGAAGAGGTCGTAGGCCTCGACGATATCCTCCAGCGCATAGCGGTGCGTGACCATGGGGCCGAGGTCGATACGCCCGGTTTCGATCACCTGCATCAGCCGCCGCATGCGCTCCTTGCCGCCGGGGCAGAGCGAGGTGACGATCTTGTGGTCTCCCAGGCCGGCACAGAAGGCGCCCAACGGAATGGTGAGATCGCTCGAATAGACGCCCAGGCTCGATAGGGTACCGCCCGGCTTGACGACCCGGAGCGCAGCTTCGAAGGTGGATTGCAGCCCCAGCGCCTCGATGGAAGCGTCCACGCCACGTCCGCCGGTGATGCGCAGAATCTCCTCGACCACGTCGACCTTACGGAAGTCCAGGGTCACGTCCGCGCCCATCTGCCGCGCCATGGCCAAGCGCTCATCGACCCCATCCACGACGATGATCAGCCCGGCACCGCGCAGCCTGGCACCGGCCGTGGCGCACAGACCGATGGGCCCCTGGGCGAACACCGCCACGCTGTCGCCGATCTTGATGCCCGCGGATTCGGCACCGGCAAAGCCGGTCGACATGATGTCGGGACACATCAGCACTTGCTCGTCGGTCAGTCCATCGGGCACCGGGGCGAGGTTGGCCTGGGCATCCGGCACCAGCAGGTACTCCGCCTGGGCGCCGTCGATGGTGTTACCGAAGCGCCAGCCGCCCATCGGCTTGTAGCCGTGAGCATGGTGGCCGCCGTCTTGGGCGCAGCAGCCGTCCTGGCAGGCATAGGAGGTGAAGCTGGGGCAGATGGCACCGGCGATGACCCGCTGCCCCTCCTGGTAACCGCGTACGTTGGCGCCCAGCTTCTCGATCACGCCGACCGGCTCATGCCCGATGGTGAGCCCGCGCTCGACCGGGTACTCGCCCTTGAGGATGTGCACGTCGGTACCGCAGATCGTGGTGGTGGTGACGCGGATCAGGGCGTCGTTGGGGCCGATGTCGGGTATCGGCTTGTCGTCGATCTCGATGCGGCCGGGCTCGACGAAAATGGCGGCTTTCATCATGGCAGGCATGGCGTGGCGTCCTCATGTCATCTGGTCGTTGACGAAGAGAGATTCCTTACTGGAACTATCCGTCACGAGGGGCCTACACCCCTTGACACAGATCAAGATAGCCAAGATCGCCTGGAGCAGGATCGCCTCCCGTCAGCCGTGAGTCGATTTCAGCGCCATCCGAACGACAGGAAAGTGCCAGACTGAGAATTGATCCAGGCGAACCGAGGAGAGACCCCATGACGACTCATGCCAGCCTATCCGCCGAGGCGGCGGTACTGGAACAGCTGGAAAGCTGGGCGGCCGCAGTGCGCGCCCAGGATGTCGACGCCATCGTCGCTCACTATGCCCCGGACATCGTCGCCTTCGATGCGGCGATGAAGCTGCAATTCAAGGGGGTGGCGGCCTACCGCGACCACTGGCAAACGTGCGTGGAGATGTTCCCGGGGCCGATGGTTCTCGAACTGCACGAGGTGACGATCCATGCCGATCACCAGGTGGCCTTCTGCCACGCTCTGCAACGCTGCGGCGGCACCGATGCCAAGGGCGAAACCCAGGCGGGATGGCTACGCTTGACCAGCGGCTACCGGCGCATCGAGGGCGAGTGGAAGGTGGTGCACGAACATTTTTCCGCCCCTTTCGACATGGAAGGCGACAAGGCATTGCTCGACCTCGCTCCCTGAGGTCGGCCCCAGTGGGCGATTCGCTACATCACCGGCACGCCGGTCACCCAAACGTGCAGGTGGAAGGCGAACAGGTAATACGCGATCAACCCACCGACGACGGTAATGGCCGTGCCGACCGGGCGCGGCGTCACCACGGGCGCCGGCTGACGGCGCCTGGCGGCACGGAAGTCGAGCACCGCCCACAGCAGGAAGGCGCCGAAGAAGATGATGTCGCCCAGACGACCGTTCGCCAGCAGGTGAGACAAGGCCCACACCTTCACCGCCAACACCATGGGGTGCCCCAGCTTGGCCTTGATGTGGTTGTTGGGTACATAGGCCGCCACCAGCAGAATAAAGGCGGGGATCATCAGCAGCGCTACGGCATGACGTAGGCCCACCGGCGGGAACCATACCCAGATGGGGTCGATACGCATGCGCCCGAAGCCCCAGATCGCCAGTGCCAGACCAGCAATGGAGACCACCGAAAACAGCGCTTTCCAGCGCATCTCCCCCAGGCGGCGTATCTGCTCGCTGCGCCAGTCCTCGGCGAAGATACGAACGGAGTGGGCACCGAGAAATATCACGAGGCCAAGAATCATCACGAGCATGGGTGGCTTCCTGTGCAAAGCGTATTGGGGCGGCGAGCCTCACGGCTGCCGACAATGAAACATGATGCAGCTTAACCATACTGATGAGTTACACCAACTTTCCCAGGCAGCGAAGTCTGCCGTGAACACTACTGCCGGCTTGCACCACGACCGGGCTGGCCTACCTTGAGAGGAGCCATCACGCGCAAGGATGCCCATGACGACTCCGTCTTTCCACTCGCCCAAGGAGAGGGGCGCTCGCCGCTCGCTCTGGTCCGCCGTACTGGTCGGCGCCGGCGTCATGGCCGGCATCGACGAAATCGTCTTTCACCAGTTGCTGCAGTGGCACCACTTCTTAGACCACGCCACGCCGACTATCGGCATCGTCTCCGATGGCCTGCTGCATGCAGCGGAACTGCTCGCCATCGTGATTGGGGCGTTTCTGCTGATCGACCTGGCACAGCGGCGCAGACTGGCGACGCACTGGGCCTGGACCGGCTTTTTCCTCGGCATGGGCGGCTTTCAGCTCTTTGACGGTATCGTCAGCCACAAGCTGCTGCGCATCCATCAGATCCGCTACGGGGTCGATCTGTTCTATTACGACCTGATCTGGAATCTCTCCGCCCTGGCGCTGCTGCTGGTGGGCGTGTGGCTCTATCGACGCGCCAGACGGCTGGACCGCTGAGCCATGCATGCGCACACCGACGAGATCTCGCTGCTGGCATGGCTGCCTCTCGCCCTGGTTGGCCTGATCACCCTGGCCTACCTGCTGGCCGCCAGGCGGCAGCGCCGTCGAGGCAACGACTGGAGCCGCTGGCGCAGCGCCTTCTTCCTGATGGGCAGCGTACTGCTCGCCCAGGCGATGGCGCCGCCCGTGATGGCCTGGGCGCACCACGACCTGAACGGTCACATGGCACTACATCTGGTGATGGGCATGCTGGCACCGCTGGCCTGGGTCCTGGCTGCTCCCGTGACACTGCTGCTGCGCTCACTGCCTCAGGCGGCGTCGCGCCGTGTCGCTGCGTTGCTCAGGAGCTTCCCGGTACGCGTCGTATCGCATCCGCTGAGCGCCCTGCTGCTCAACATCGGCGGCATGTACCTGCTCTACCTGACCCCGCTGTATGCCCTCTCGCTGCACAGCGAGCTGCTGCATCATTGGGTTCATCTGCACTTCCTGGTGGCGGGTTACCTGTTCTGCTGGGCCATCCTGGCGGGGCCCGACGCCTCGCCCCACCGACTGAGCCTGCGCTTTCGCCTGGGGGTGCTGTTTCTCTCCATGGCCACCCATGCGCTGCTCGGCAAGCTGATGTACGGCTATCACTGGCCACGTGGCACCGACCACAGCGTGGCCGAGATCCAGGCCGCCGCCCAGATGATGTATTACGGCGGCGACCTGGCCGAGGTGCTGCTGGCCGTGGCCCTGCTGACCATGTGGCTGCGCACCCCGGTCGAGCGACGTGAAGCCCTGCTGCCTGCTCCACTGCGATGAGCGGGACGCTGCATTGGGCGGAGACTTGTCGAAAGCTCAGCGCCGCTCTTGTACTGTCTCCAGCGGCCTGAAGGCCGGCCCTTCGATCACTTCACCGTCGGTATCGAAGCGGCTGCCGTGACAGGGGCAATCCCAGGTGGCCTCGGCGGCATTCCAATGCACGATGCACTTCATGTGCGGACAGATCGCCGAGAGCACCTTGAGCTCGCCGGTCGTACTGCGGTGGATGGCGAGCTTCTCTCCATCGACGGTCGCTACCCGCCCTTCTCCCGCCTTGACCTCGCTGAAATCGGCCAGCTTCTCGGTGCCCAGGTAATCCTTGAGCATGTGCTTGGTGACGGTGACGTTCTCCTTGGCGTACTGCAGCACCGATTTGCCCGGCGTGATGCGACGCGCGCCGAAGCGGGCCTGCCAGGGGTTGTCGTTGCCCTGGATCCGATCGGCGATGATCCTGCCCGCCAGCGTGCCCCAGATCAGGCCGTCGGCGCCGAAGCCGGTGGCCATGTAGAGATTGTCGCTGCCGTGCATGCGGCCGATGTAGGGCAACCCATCGGGCGAGCCGTACTGCTGGGCCGACCACTGGTGGGTGAAGGCCTCGATATCGAACCGGCTTTCGAGATATTCGCGCAGCAGCTGGTAGTGATCGCCATGATGCTCGCCGGTCTTGTGCTTCTCGCCGATCACCACGAGGTAGTGGTCGTCGCCATGGCGATAGCTGCGCAGCGAGTGAAACGGGTCGAGCACCCAGACGATGCCTTCGGGATAGTCACCGCTTCTCAGCTTGGCGCATACCGCATATTCGCGGGATACCAGCATGCCGGCCTGAACCAGGCTGATACCCTTGGGGGTGTGGGTGGCCTGGACGATGTCCTTGGCGGTGATGGTGGCGGTATCGGTCTTGACCGTGCCCTTGCCGGCATCGATCTCCCGCACTGGGCTATGCTGATGAATCAACGCGCCTTCGCCGATCAGGTGATTGGCCAGCCCCTGAAGATAGTGCAGCGGATTGAGCTGGGCCTGGTTGGCGATGCGCAGCCCCCAGCTGTCGAAAGGCAGCCCGGGGCCGTCGCTCATTTCGGCATCCAGCCCGGCGCTCACCAGTGCATCGAGTTCATCGTTCAGGTTGTGCTGGGCATGTTGGCGATCCTCGGTCAGCAGCCGGTAGGCCGGCTGGCGTTGGAACTGGCAGTCGATGGCGTAGCGCTTAACCAGCGACTCGATGTGATCGAGCGCCTCCGCGCGGGCCTGCACCACGTCGGCCGAGACCTGATCGCCCCACTTGCGCCGCAGCGCGGCCTGTCCGGAAGCCAGCGTGGCGTAGAGGTTACCGGTGGAACCGCCGGTCACGCCGGAGCCCACTCTGCCCGCCTCCAGCACCATGACACGCAGGCCAGCTTCGATCAGCGCCTGGGCCGTTGTCAGCCCGGTGATGCCGGCCCCGACGATGACGACATCCACCTCGACGTCGCCAGTAAGCGGCGGGTGTTCGGCCACGCTGCGGCTTCCCAGCGTCCATATGGCATCCATAACGACTCCTTTCGTAGGCACGCGAACTCTGCACTCAGTTATAGAAGCCTTGAGGTAGCAGCGCTAACGGTTCTACTCACGGCAGGTCAATTCGATCCTTGGTCTCACCGCTTTGCATACCTTCACATAATGTCGCCGAATGGACATAAAGCCTTGTCTGCGTACCTGCTACGTTAGAAAGGCCGTGAAGGAAGACGGCCACGGAAACGATCCAGAGGAGGAGCCTCATGATGATCAAGGATGCACAGGAACTGTTCACGCGCCTGCTTTCGGAAACCAACAGCGCCGAGAAGCAGATGACCCGCGCGCTGCCGAAAATGGCCCGCGCCGCCGACGACCAGAAGCTGGTCGAGGCCTTTCAGCACCATCTAGAGGAGACGCAGGGTCAGTTGGAGCGCCTCGAACAGGCCGCCGACTCCATCCCCGATATCCGCATCAAGCGCCTCAAGAGCCATGCCATGGAGAGCCTGATCCAGGAAGGGGAGGAGCTGATCGACTCCACGGAGAAGGGGCCCGTGCGCGATGCAGGCCTGATCGCCGCGGCGCAGAAGGTGGAGCACTTCGAGATTGCCGCCTATGGCACCCTGTGCGAACTGGCCGAGCAACTGGGCCATACCAAAGCCAAGGAGATCCTGGCCGAGACGCTCAAGGAAGAGAAATCGACCGACGAAAAGCTGAGCAAGCTGGCCAAGCAGAACGTCAACAGAAAGGCTGGTTGAGCGCGCCGCTAGACGTCAGGAAACCGGTCGGCTGCCATGCCGGCCGGTTTTTTTCGACAGTTCCTTCAGGAGACGGCTTTACGCCCGCTCAAGCTGCTTCAACGCATCCGTCAATTCATCGAAGTCCGACACCACCAGATAGCTGAGCTCGCCATCGCCGCTGTCGCTGCCGATGGCGTCGAAGAACTTCCGTGCGCACTCGACCTTTGCCCGCTCGATTTCACGCAGCGCCGTCAGCGACGGGCTGCCCTTGGTTTCGACCACGACATGGCGATGGGTACCGCTGCCTTCCCGGAAACAGATCGCCCAGTCGGGGCTGTAGTCACCCACCGGGGTGGGAATGCGGTAGCCCCGCGGAAGCTTGACGTAGACTGCCACCTCCGCACTGGCCTCCAGCGCCTGGACGAACTGCCGCTCCACCTCGGAATCGACGATGGCGTAGTCGAAGACGTGCTTGGTCAGCCGGGGCGTGGCACGGGAGAAATCCTGCCCGCTCTGGGCGGCGGCGAAGAGCCCTGTGTCATAGCGCTCACTCACAGCGGTGTAGGTGAGGTGCCGCACCGCCATCGCCGCCTTCCGCTCGTGAATCAGGCGCGCCGCCTCGGCGATGAAGTGCTCGGGATTGAGGCGGTACTGCTCGAAGACGGCAGGTGCAATCCGCTGCAGGATGGTGGCCACGGTTCGGCGGGTGAGCCGAGCACGCTCGGCCAGCCTGCCGAGCAGGTCGTAGCTGACTTGAGAGGGTGCGACCTGCGCCCACTCCGTCGCACTCTCCATCGTACTCTCCATCGCATTCTCCTCCAGCGAGAAGCCCTCCCCTTGGCGCAGTGCTTCGTCGGTCACGTCGTCCCGCTGGACGCCTCGCCGCACGCCGTACTGCAAGGGAGTGACCCGCAGCTGGCGGTCGAGGGCCTCGGCGCACTGTCGAACCAGGGCGTCGGAATCGAACTCGACGCGATAGACCGCCTGGCGACCGATGCGTTGCCACAGCGCCTGGAATTCCGCCGTGTCGAAGTTGGCGTTGAGCGGATTGGTCTTCGGCTTGCGCCCATCCTCCACCCTGGGCAGCTGCGCCTCGACGAACTCACCGGGACGCCCCGTGAGGGTATCGACGATCTCCTGCTGCAGCCCCGCGACGAAATCCTGGTAGCTCTCGCTGGCGACCACTGTAAGCACATTGATATCGTGCACAACCGACGGCGCGTCGATCCGCTCGCCCTGCTGGTCGACGCAGAGGCGCAGCCCGCGGCCGACTTCCTGACGGCGTGAGATGCTGTTGTCGCTGTGCTTGAGCATGCACATGACGAAGACGTTGGGGTTGTCCCACCCCTCCCGCAGCGCCGAATGAGAGAAGATGAACCGCGTGGGCTCGGCCAGCGACAGCAGGCGCTCCTTGTCCTTGAGGATCAGGTCGTAGGCCTCCACGTCGTCGGATTCGACGCTGCGCGCCCCGACGGTGGGGTCTTTCAGGCGGCGGGTTTTCCTGTCGATGGCGAAGTAGCCGCTATGAGTGGCGGCGACCTCGACGCCTGCCAGGTAGTGGCGATAGGCCGTGTTGCGATAGGCCGTGTCGTCCAAGGCCAGCTCGGCGAGATATTCGTCCTTTAGCTGCGCATACTCCTCTTCGAAGATGCGTGCGTACTCGCCCTTTTCGTCGGCCCGGGCGTAGTCGCGGTACTTCACCACCTCGTCGATGAAGAACAGCGAGAGAACCTTGATGCCCTGGGCGAAGAGCTGCTTCTCCTTGTCCAGGTGCGCCTTGATGGTCTCGCGAATCTGGATGCGGCGGATGTCGCTCTCGGCGACGTCTCCCCGCGCCTCACCGGCCTTCACCACCAGGCCGTTGGTGAACTCGACCGTGTCGCGATAACAGTCGATCTCGCTGATGGTGAAGCCGTCGCGATACTGTTCGAGCTGCCCAGAGGCCGTGAACAGATCGTCACCCAGCGCCAGTCGCCGTAGCTTGCGCACGATGGCGCCCGATTCCTGGAGCACCTCCAGCTCGATACGTGCCACCGGGGCCGATTTGGAGATCTCGATGCCCTCGAGATAGAGATAGGCGTGGGTGCCCGCCAAGCCACGGGTCTGAATGCCGCGCACGGCGATCTTCTTGACCAGCTTCTGCTGGTAGGCATCGAGCGCATCGAGACGGAAAACCCGGTTGTGGCGGGTTCGGTGAGTGGCCGAATAGCGCAAAATCATCAGCGGCTTGAACTGCGGCAGCGCCTCCAGGGTAGCCGCCCCTTCCATCTTCTGCGGCTCGTCGAGAATCAGGATTGGCCGGTTGGCGGCGATCACGTCGATGGGCTTGCGCGACTGGAAGTCGTCCAGCTCGTCGTAGATGCGGCGGTTGTCCTTGCCCCGCGCATTGAACGCCTGAATGTTCATGACCATGACGTTGATGCCGGCATCCGACGAGAAGCTCTCCAGCTCGTGCAGCAGCTTCGAGTTGTAGACGAAGCAGCGCGCCTTCTTGCCGTAGCTTTCGGCAAAGTGCTCGGCTGTCATTTCCAGCGACTTGGCCACCCCTTCACGGATGGCGATGGTGGGGACCATGACGATGAACTTGGACCAGCCGTAGTGCTTGTTCAGCTCGAATATGGTCTTGATGTAGCAGTAGGTCTTGCCGGTGCCGGTTTCCATCTCGACATCGAGGTGTACGCCGGTGGCTGCCAGGGCATCGCGCCGGTAGGCCGGCTTGACGGGGACGAGCTCGCCCTTGGCATCCAGGGTGGTGAAATCGGTGAGCGACGACGGCGCGGGCAGGTTCTGGCGCTGCGCCACCGCTTGCACGTTCGTCAGAATGCGCGCCTCGTCGATGGCGAAGTCGGCATTGGCGACGACCTCGTCGAAGGCCGGTGACCGAGCTTCGCGCCCCAGCTCGAAGCCGGGCGACCGCTCATCGGCCCTGGGCTGCCCGGCGAAGCAGTCGACCACGGACTCGACGGCGCTGGTCTGATAGGGCTGAACTTTAAATCGGATCTTCATGTCGGCTCGCCAGGAGGTGCTCGGGTCGCTGTGAGAGAAGGAAAGCGTAGAAATCTTCCAGGCTTCCGGTCTCGCGGGAGTCGTCGTCGAACAGCACGTAATGTTCGATGGCCTTGCCCACTTGCACCGGCACGGGCTGGTAGCACTGACTCGGATCGGGCCGGATGAACACCAGCTTTTCGCTGGGGCGGGTGTAGTGCAGGCAGATCCAGACGTGCTGTTCGGGGTGGTTCTGGGCATAGCTCAGCTTGTCGGGCCTGACCCAGTAGTCCGTCCCTCTTCTCACCTCGGTGCCCGACACTTCCAGGGCGCAGTAGATCTGCCCCGACTGCCTGCCGCGAATGCTCAGATCGGGTTTGCCCGGCTCCTTCGGGTGCTCGGGAATGAAGTCGTTGGAGTCGGCGCCGAAGCCTTCCACCAGCACCTCGAGGCCCGAGAAGCGCGCCTCGATGATCGCCTTCACCCGCGCGATGCGCACCTTCTCCTTCTTCCAGGCCGCTTCGCCGTAGGCGTGCTTCCAGTGAAACGCCTCCCGACGCTTGATTTCGTCGCAATCGATCCGCTGACCCAGCTCGATACCCAGCGCGGGAAAGGTGCGCTGCCTGACGCTGGTGCAGTAGGCACCGTCGACGAAGATGCGGTATCGCTCGACCTCGGCGTCGTAGCGGATGTCGGTCACGACGGGCATCAGAGCACCCTCAGCTCCGTGACGGGCGAGAGCTGGCGCAGCTGCTGCTCCACGTTGATGCGCGTGGCGTCGGAGTCGAAGGCGCTGTCGCGCAGTACCAGCCGGCGCGGCTTGTAACCCGCCAGCTCCTCGATCAGGGCTTCCGTTATCTCCAGATCGAAGCAGGCCAGCAGCGCATCGTCCGCGACGCGGTACACCGTCTTGCCCTGCACCTGCGCTCTGGCGATGGGCAGCGTCAGGTCCAGCCCCCAGTCCACCAGTACCTGGAACAGCAGGTCTTCGGCGCTGCGGCCGGGTTTGACGCTGTCCACGGCATCGAGCAGGTCGCCCTGGGCGAGCGCCTCCGGGCGTTGCCGCAGCTCCTTCATGTTGGTGCTGTCCACCTTCAGCACGCGAAAGCCCACGTCGCGGCGCCACTCGTCATGGCACTGCCCTTCCAGCACCTTGGCCGCCGCTCGCCGTATGCGCTCCCGGGACAGCTCGGCGATGGTGTGAAAGCCGCGCTTGGCCGCCTCGGAGCGCTCGTCGAGCGCCTCCGGCAGCTGCACCAGGATGTAACGGCGGTTGCCGCCGTCGCTGGCGTTGCACTCCATCACCGCCTGGGCGGTGGTGGCGGAGCCGGCGAAGAAGTCCAGCACCAGAGCATCGCGGGAACCACCCTGCTCGATCAGGGCCTTGATCAGATCCACCGGCTTTGGGAACGAGAACAGCTTCTCGCCCAGCAGCTCCTTGAGCGCCCGGGTGGCGGCGCTGTTCATCGGCGAGACCAGAGTGCTCTGGCCGTTGCCGGCACCGGGCCGCTCGATCCACGAGGAGACCGGAATGGTCGGCTTCATCGCCTCCGCGGCGAACCGCTTCAGCATGGGGGTGCCGGTGGCCTGCTTGGGGAAGATCACGCGGCCTTCGGCGATCTTCTGGGCCATGGTCGTGCGGCTGTAGGGCCAGTAGCGCCCCTTGGGCGGCCAGAACTCATTGCCGGTGGCGGGGTCACGAATGGCGTAATGGGTGTCGCCGCCCGGCTTGCCGGCGCTCAGGTTGTCCGAGATCCACGGCCCCCGCGGGTCGTCGTCGGGGTTGGCGTACTTCTCGAAGGTGCGCTCCACGCCCTTCAGTGTCGCCTTCGCCTTGGCGTACACCAGCACGTACTCGTGGTCTTCACTCAGATTGGTGACGGCGTCCATGGCACCGCTGCGGCGCTTCCAGACGAAGCAGCCGAGGAAGTTGCCGCCGCCGAAGATCTCCTCGCACAGCTTCTCGAGGTTGGCCCGCTCGTTGTCGTCAATGGAGATGAAGAGGATGCCGCTCTCGGCGAGCAGCTGGCGCGCCAGGCGCAGCCGCGGGTACATCATCGACAGCCAGTCGGAGTGAAAGCGACCGTTGCTCTGCAGGTTAGCGACCAGCTTGCCGCCCGCCTCGTCCACCTGACCGCTTCTCACCAGGTACTCGTCCTTGGCCGTGATGAAGCGGTCGTTGTAGATCAGGTCGCTGCCGGTGTTGTAGGGCGGGTCGATGTAGATGACGTCGACCTTGCCCAGATAGCTCTCGCGGATCAGCTTCAGGGCGTCGAGGTTGTCGCCCTCGATGAACAGATTGCGGGTGTGGGCGAAGTCGACGCTTTCGCGCTCAGCAGGGCGCAGCGCCATGCGGATCGGGGCGTTCGCTTCGCGCAGCGCGGCCCGCTTGCCCGGCCAGTCGAGCTGATAGCGCTCCTGCGACTCTTCGACGAGACGCTCGCCCAGCGCCTGACGCAGCAGGGAAAAGTCGATCGTCTGCTGAAGGCGGCCATCCCCATCCCGGGTCTCCGTGAGCACGTCCGGCACCAGTTCCGCGATCGCGCGCGCCAGCTCGAGCGACAGGTCGTCGGTCTTCGTCTTGAGTTTTTCGATGCTCATTTCATGCCCAATCCAGATACGCCATCAGCCCCTGTCCCGCCACCTCCTCGGCCCGGCGATGCGCAATCGTCAGCGACCTTGCGGCTCAGTCTCAGCGACCTTAGAGAAGCGGCGGCCCTCATCGGCACGCCGCCAACATACTACCAGCGTTGCCGGTCGAGGGCAGGATCGAGTCGCAGGGGAAAGAGGCCTATCCAGACCTGGAAAATATTTCCTGTATACAATTTAATGAGCTACTGTAGACACTCAAGGAAGATGAAGTAATACAAATCCAAGAACCGATCGGAAGTCCTCATGCCCAAGCAAGTCAACGCATCCATCTTTGACTTTCATGGCAGGCCGAGCGTAGGCAAGGCCCTGCCCCTCTCGCTTCAGCATGTGCTGGCGATGATCGCCGGCGTGATCACCCCACCCATCATCGTGGCGGGGGTGGTGGGCGCCAGCGTGGAAGAGCGCCTGCTGCTGATCCAGATTGCGGTGCTGGCATCGGGCGTCAGCACGCTGTTCCAGCTCTACGGCGTATGGAAGTTCGGCGCCCGCCTGCCCGCCATCTTCGGCGTCGGCTTCGCCTACGTGCCTACACTGGTCGCCGTGGGCGGCCAGTTCGGCATCGCCGGCATTCTCGGCGCGCAGCTCATCGGCGGCATCAGCATGATGGTGGTGGGCTACTTCATTCAGTACATCCGCCATCTGTTCCCGCCGGTGGTGGCAGGTACCGTGGTGCTGGTGATCGGGCTGTCGCTCTACGACATTGCGGTGCGCTACATGGCCGGCAGCGGCAACGTGGAAGCCCCCGGCTTCGGCGAGCCGCTCAACTGGTTCGTGGCGCTCGTTACCCTGACCACGGTGCTGGTCGCCTCGCAGTTCGGCAGGGGCGTGGTGAAACTCTCGGCCATCATCGTCGGCATGCTGGTGGGCTACGCGCTGGCGTTGTTGCTGGGCATGGTCAGCTTCGAGGCGGTGGCCGAGGCCGGCTGGGTGGCCGTGCCGCAGTTCATGCCCTTCGAGCTGGAGTTCCACACCTCGGCGATCATCGCCATGGTGATCATCTGCGTGATCAACTCCGTGCAGACCATCGGCGACCTCTCGGCCACCACGGTGGGCGGCATGAACCGCGAGCTGAGAACCCGCGAGCTCACCGGCGGACTGCTGGGCAACGGCCTGACCACCACCCTGAGCGCCTTCTTCGGCGCCCTGCCCACCGCCACCTTCAGCCAGAACGTCGGCATCGTGGCGATGACCCGCGTGATCAGCCGCTTCGTGCTGGCGCTTGCCGGCGGCTTCATGCTGCTGGCCGGGTTCAGCCCCAAGTTCGGCGCCCTGGTGACGACCATTCCCTATCCGGTACTCGGCGGCGCCACCGTGATCGTGTTCGGCATGATCACCATGACCGGCATCAAGCTGCTGATCAAGGACGAGCTCTCCGCCCGCAACATGACCATCGTCGGCCTGGCGCTCGCCCTGAGCCTGGGTATCGCCCAGGTGCCCGAAGCGATCGCACTGCTCCCCGACTGGATACAGAACGCCATCGGCGGCGCCCCCATCGTGGTCGCGGCCATTACCGCCTTCACCCTCAACCTCGTGCTACCCAGGGTCACCCTGGCCGACGAGGAGCGCGAGCGCGAACGCATGGCCCGCGCCGATGAGGACACCGACTGCAGCACCCCTCAGGACCGGGAGGCCCCACTTCGCTCCCATCGCCAGGAAGGCTCGGCTGGCAACGCCAGCAGCAGCTGAGGCCGGCTCGGCCCGCCCCGGGCCGAGCGTCTCGTTTCATCGCGATGCAATTCGAGCCCTGCCCCGGGGCCGCCAGGAGCCACAAGTGAAAAGCCTGAGCCACCTTTCCGTCAAAATGAGCTGGACGCTGGTCCTGCTCGCCTTTCTCTCCCTGCTGATCGCCTTGAGTGCCATGGGACTCTATGCGGTCAACCACAGCCAGCGCAGCTTCGATACCTTCAGCGCGGTGAACGTCACCCAGCAGGCCGCGCTCAACCGGGCCAACTCGGTGCTGCTGAGCACCCGCATCGACATGGCTGAGGTTTACGAAGGGCTGCTCGAGCGCTCCAGCGGCGCTTTCGATACCGCCCATGACGCCGATATCCAGGCCCAAGCCCAGCATCTCAACGCACAGCTCGACGAGATGGCCGACATCTTCGAGCTCTTTCTCGAACTGCCGGTACGAGCCGAGCATGCGGAGCTGATGGGCCCCATCGAAGCCAGCTTCAACGCCCTGCTGGAGAACAGCCTGAGGCCGCAAGCCGAAGCGCTCGCCGGGGGCGATCTGGCCACTTACCAGGCGCTGCGCGAGCGGGCCGCCGCGGAGAACGCCAGCTTCTATCAGGCCGCCGTCGGCTTCTTCCATCGTGTGGAGGCCGAAGGGGCTGCGCGGGCGGAGAACTTCGGCTCGGTGGTCACGATCGCCCAGCGGGTGATCGTCTTCGTCTTACTCGTCGCCCTGGTGGTGATCGGCATCGTCTACCGCGGGGTGAGCGCCAACCTGATCCGTCCACTGGAGCGAATCGTCCAGCACTTCCAGCGCATGGCCAGCGGCGATCTCTCTTCGCCGGTCGAATCCCACGGCAAGAACGAGATCGGCAAGCTCTTCACGGCGCTTGCCACCATGCAGCAGGGCCTCTCGTCCACCGTCGCCACGGTACGCGACAGCAGCGCGGAGATCCTCGCCAATTCACGCGAGATCGCCAGCGGCAACCGCGACCTGGCGGCACGCACCGAGCGCCAGTCCGCCTCGCTGACCGAAACCGCATCGAGCATGGAGGAGATGACCTCGACCATGGAGCGCAACAGCGAAAACGCCTCGCTGGCCAGCGACATGGCCCGAGAAGCGGCCGAGCGGGCTCAACAGGGGGGCGAGGTAGTGGCCAACGTGGTCACACGGATGCAGGAGATCCGCGACAGCTCCCAGCAGGTCACGGAGATCATCGGCCTGATTGACTCCATCGCCTTCCAGACCAACATCCTGGCCCTCAACGCCTCAGTGGAAGCGGCCCGGGCCGGCGAGCACGGCCGCGGCTTTGCCGTGGTGGCCAGCGAAGTACGCCAGCTCGCCACCCGCAGTGCCGACGCCGCCACCGAGATTCGTCAGCTGATCGAGACCTCCGTGCGCCAGGTCGAAGCCGGCACCCAGCAGGCCGACAGCGCCAGCAGCAGCATGGCCTCGATCATGGCCTCGGTGCAGCGCGTGAACGAACTGATGAACGAGATCGCCGTGGCCTCCAACGAGCAGCGCACCGGCATCGGCGAGGTCAACACCGCGGTCGGCGACATGGATCACACCACCCAGCAGAACGCCGCCCTGGTCCAGCAGGCCAGCCTGGCCGCCAGCCAGCTGCAGGCCGAAGCGCAACGTCTCGACGAAGCCGTCGCCAGGTTCAAGCTGGCTGACAGGGCTTATGAGCTGGAGGATACCGCAGCGGCCCTGCCAGCCGGCCATGCGAGCGATGCGAGCGATGCGCCGAGGCTGACGGACCAGACCGGATGGGCAACGGCCTGAAGTTCTAATAGAGGTACGAGAAGTTCGAATAGAGGTACGAAGAGAAGTACGTGACACTTGGCGCGGCTCGGATGAGCCGCGCCAACTTTTTGTGGCTTGGCTGCGCGATGAGGTTGACAGACATCTGTTCCTTTTATAGAACGTTCGTTAAATGGAACAATCTGAGGCCATCCGCTTGGACAAGCTCTCCCTCGGCACCCTAGGCCAACATCTGCAGACCCTGCGTCAGGCGCAGGGTTTGTCACTGTCGCAGCTGGCCGCCGCCGCCGGCATCGCCAAGTCGAACCTGTCTCGTCTCGAGCAGGGCAACGGCAATCCTACCCTGGACACCATCTGGCGTCTGGCGGTGCAGCTGAAGGTGCCCTTCGGCACGCTGGTGGCGCCTATCGCCGTGCCACTAGGCGAGGACGGCGTTGAGGTTCGCCTGCTCGACCAGGGCAAGGACCACCCTCAGGTCGACGCCTACTGGATGCGCTGCGCGCCGCATACCCTGCGACGCGCCGAGCCCCATACCCCCGGCGCCCGTGAAACGCTCACCTTGATCAGCGGTACGCTGGAGACCGGGCCGGAAGGCGACACCCGCACGCTCTCGGCCGGTGAGTCCCTTACCTTCGCTGCGGATGGCCCCCACCTTTACCGCACCGGGGACAGCTGGGCCACGCTGCTGCTCAGCGTCGTCTATCACGAGGAACAGAGCTCATGAACCTGCAAGCCACCTCCTCGCCCACCCGTGCCTGGTTGACCGGCATGAGCGAGGCCGTCCCGCTGCTCGGCGGCTATGTGCCGGTGGCCATCTCCTTCGGGCTGATCGCCACCCAGGCCGGCTTCAGCGCCTGGGAAGCCGTGGCGATCTCGACGCTGATCTATGCCGGCGCCTCGCAGTTCCTGTTCGTCGGCATGGTGGCCGCCGGCGCGCCGCTATGGCTGGTGGTGGCCATGACGCTGCTGATCAACCTGCGCCATGTGGTCTACGCCCCCAACCTGGCCCCCTGGCTGACACCCAGCCGCCTGTGGCCCTGGCTGATGCACGGCCTCACCGACCAGATCTTCGCCCTGGCCCACGCCCGCCTGCCGCAACTGCCCGCCTCCCAGCGCCTCGGCTGGTACACCGGCGCCGCCCTGCTGGCCTGGTTGAGCTGGATCGGCGGCACGGCGCTGGGCGCCCTGATCGGCGGCGAGCTGGTCGCGCGCTGGGCCCTGATGGGTGAGATCCTGCCCTTCGCCCTGCCCGCGCTCTTCCTGGTGCTGGTGGCGCCGCGCTTCACCTCCCGCCGCTGGAGCCTGGCCCTGGGCCTGACCATTTTCAGCGCCCTGCTGCTGACGCTGCTGGGCCTGACCAACGTGGCGATTCCCCTCGCCGCCGTTTGCGGCGCGCTGTGCTTCCAGCTCGTCAAGTTCGGTCACACTGCGGAGAGAAAAGACACGCAAGGAGAGCGCCATGAGTAACGCCCTGTGGATCGCCGTGCTCGCCTCGGCGGCGGGCACCCTGCTGATACGCCTGCTGCCGCTGCTGTGGATGCAGCGCCGCCTCGCGCGGCAAGCCAGCGACGACAGCCTCGAGGCCATGCCCCAATGGCTGAGCCTACTCGGCCCGCTGATGATCGCCGCCCTGTTCGGCGTGTCGTTGATGCCGGTGACCCCCGATGCCATCTCCTGGCTGGCCACCGCCATCGGCGTTCTGGCGACCCTGGCCGTGTGGTGGTACAAGCGTACCCTGGGCTGGCCGGTGGCCGCGGGCGTGGCGGCTTATGGAGCGGTGATGATGCTGCTCGGGTGAGCGCTGTTACTCTTCTCATTTAGCCAAGACAGCCTTTACCTTGGAGAACGCATGACCCTCACCGCCCAGCCGCGTACTACCGGCACGCGCCGACACCCTGTCGTGACCCGCCGTGCAGGCTCCAGCAGCCTGTTGCTGGCCCTGCTGCTGGTGGCCCTACCGGCGGCAGCCAGCTGCCCCGAGACATCCAGCGCCGACCTTGCCGCCATCAAGGGGATGGGTGAACGCGCGGCCCTGCCCGCCGACCGTGAGGTGATCGTCGACGGCGTGGTGACCGGCGAGTTTCTCGGCCGCGAACGACTGAATGGCTTCTACTTGCAGCAGGACTCGGAGCATGGCCCCGTCGGCCTGTTCGTCTACATGCCTGGCGCCACGCCGAGCGATGGGGCGCTCATTGCACCCGGCACACATCTGCAACTCCACGCCCGTACCGGAGAGTACCGGGGCCAGATCCAGCTGCAGCGGGTCGAGCGGATCGAGACCTGTGCCCGTGATCGACTGCCCGAGCCGCTTGCGGTCGACTGGCCGCTCAGCGAGGAGCAGCTGTCACGCAAGGAAGGGCTGCTGCTGACGTTTCCGCAGACGCTGACCGTCACCGGCAACTACGAGCTCGCCCGCTACGGCTCCTTGAGACTGGCCGCCAACCGCCTGTTCCGCCCCTCGAACTCGCCCGGCGAGGCCCAGCAGCGAGACATCCTCGAGCTGGACGACGGCAGCTACCGCGCCTTCCCAAACCCCATTCCCTACCTGGATGCGAATGGCACTCGTCGTGTCGGCAGCACCGTTCAAGGCCTGACCGGCATCCTGACCCACGCCTTCGACGCCTACCGCCTACACCCGATCATCGAGCCACGCTTCGAGGACACCAACCCGCGCCCGGAACCGCTGCCGGCACCAGGTGAGCGGCTACGGGTGGCAACCTTCAACGTCGAGAACTATTTCATCAGCCTGGGCCAGCGAGGCGCCGCCAACGCCGAGGAGCTGGAGCGCCAGCGGGCCAAGCTCGCCGCTGCCGTCGAGGGGCTGCAGGCCGACATCCTGGCCCTGGTGGAAGTGGAGAACGACCCGCGCGCCCTGGCCGACCTGGTCGAACAGCTCAGCGAGCGAACCGGTATCCGCTATCGTGCGGTGGGCGGGAATGCCGATCGCGGCAGCGATGCCATCAAACTCGCTCTGATCTACCGGCCGGACCGGGTAGAGGCCGTAAGCGAGCTCTACGCCGACAACGCCTCCACCCATCATCGCCCGCCGCTGGCGGCCTTCTTCCGCAGCGTGGACGGCGGCCCGGACTTCGGCGTCGTTACCGCCCACTACAAGTCCAAGACCGGCTGTCCGTCCCGGGGAGATATCGACCGCGGCCAGGGCTGCTGGAACCAGCGCCGGGTGGAGCAGTCGCAGGCCATGAACGCCTTTCTCGAGCGCCTGGCGGCCGCCGAGGGGCACCAGCGCCTGTTGCTGACCGGCGACCTCAACGCCTACGGCGCCGAGGACCCGATCCTCACCCTCACCCGCGAAGGACTCGTGGACCTGATGGCCCGCGAGCTACCGCCGGAGCGCCGCTACAGCTATGTGTTCCGCGGCGAGTCGGGCTACCTGGACCATGCCCTGGCAAGCCCCGAACTGGCCGCGGCAGTGGCAGAGGTGCGGCCGTGGCCCATCAATGCCGATGAACCTCCCTACCTCCGCTACGATGGGCCGGACAACGCAGCGCCTCACTTCCGCTCCGACCCCTTCCGCTCCTCGGACCATGATCCGATTGCGGTGGACCTGGAGTGGCGTTAGCGACGCCGACGTCCCAGGTCGATGTCATCACGGGTGGTGGCCGCCCCGGCGGCAGCGCCCAGGCCACCACCGATCACCGCCCCTCTGGTCACGTTGCCGCCTGTCATGGCGGCAGTGCCGGCACCGGCGGCTGCCCCCAGGCCGGCGCCACTCAGCGCTCGCTCGCCAGTGGTGGTACCACAGCCAGCAAGCCCCAGGGCCAGTACACCGCTCAACAGTCCGATAGATAGTATTCTCATGGCATTTCCCTCCCAACAGGGTCAATTACGACCAATCATCCAGTTTGATTTCTTTGGCAACCTAGCAATCGCCCCGGCTTCGGTATCCACTCGACGCCTTGGCCGAAGCGAAAGTCGTCGAAACCGCGCAGCGCAGCATCAAATCGCATGTCATGGGAGCCACTGGTTGCCGATGCGCTGTATCCCTTATACAGCCCCGGGTGGAAGGCGGTTCATGGATCGGATAACGATCCACACTCTTTGAGAATTTCAGGCACTTGAGTATCAAAATGACGACAGCTGACCGCATCCGGTGGCGAGCTGCGAGGTGGGCGAAGCAGCTTTGGCGAGCCGACAACCCGCAACTGGACGCTGGGTGAACCCGCAGTTGGACGCTTACCTAACCAGCAATTGGACGGTGCTGAATGCCGGCCAAACGGGCCGCGAGCATCTGGACGTGGCCACCGTCGACTCACCAACGCCTAGGGCCGAAAATGTCAGGCTGCTACGCCGTACCCATGCCATGGGGAGAAAAACCCGGGCAGGCGATCTCCAGCGATACCACGTTGCGGATGCTGACTGGGCAGGAACCGTGAGCTCGATAGCAGAGGATAAAGGAAGGTAACAAAGAATAGTGGGCCCAGCTTCACTCGAACAACCCATGCTAGGCCACTGAAAATAAAAAACAATTGCCAATTTGAAGATCGAACATGCCCCCAGACATGCCCCCATCCCCTAGCCCCTGCTCTGCAGGCTGAACGGCTGATCGAAGATTTTACTCCAATTTCTAGGTCTCGACATAGCGAGCCGCAGCGGGTCGAGACTCTATAAGAAGAACCACGGACGCAACAGGTCCATGATACCGACCTCCTTTTCGCTGGCCCGGCGCTCACACCATCTCTAACTAATTATTTTTATTGATTTTATTCCAGAATAAGACCAATGGCTATAGTCATTGGATTTGCAAAGACGTCCCACCATTTGTACAAATGTACAAATTATTAGTACGAACGACCAAATCGAGGCCTTGTCGTGAGAGCGTCAAACGTGAAGGAAAAGCTACTGGAATCAGCCCTGAAGCTTTTTTCCAGCAATGGCTACAACGCCGTATCCATGCGCGCCATTGCCCAGGAAGCCGGTGCCAACGTCGGGAGCCTGACGTATCACTTCGGCTCTAAAGCCAACCTGCTGCGTGAGATCTACCAGCAACACACCGGGCCCATGAACCAGCGACGTAAGGAGCTCCTGGGTGAGGCACTGCGTATAGAGGATTCCGACTCTCGTTTGGTCGCCATCCTTCGAGCGTACGTCATTCCTGCTTTTTCCATGTCCGAAAACGGCATCGGAGGTGGTGCCGAATTTACTCGCCTTCGCGCCATCTTGACCGCTGAAGGCAACCAGGACGCCAGCGCCATCATCGCCGACACCTTCGACGAAACCAGCCGAACCTTTCTGCAAGCCATTTCGGACTGTATTCCTGATGCCAGCCGTGAAGGGTTGATATGGAGAAGCCAGTTCCTGCTCGGCTCACTCTATTACGCCCTGATCAACCCCGAACGCGTCACGCGGCTCTCCGACGAAGAGGTGGATGGCAGTGATCGCGAAGCGGCAATCGAGCATCTCGTCCAAGCCAGTTTTGCTAGCTTTCGAAGCCTCGCGCCCAGGAAGAACGCCTAAACCCAACGGAAACACCACAACCAACAACATCGGAGCACGTCATGTCCTTCAAGAAATCCGTTACGACCATCGCCTTCTGCTCGATTTTCTCGGCCGGTCTGGCCACTGCCAATGAACGAATCACTATTGGCACTGGAGGCACCGGAGGGCTTTTTTATGTCATCGGTGCTGGCATCGCCGAAACACTCAACAACCATATGGAAGGCGCCACGGCACGTGCTGAGGTCACGGGTGCTTCCGTAGAGAACAACCGCCGTGTTGCGGCCGGTCAAATGACGATGGGACTCTCATCTTCTTCCACACTGTACGAGGCTTTGAATGGCGATGGCCCGTTCGGTGGAAGGCCGCAGGCTGTGAGCGCTATCGCCTATCTTTACCCCGCGGTACTGCAGATCGCCACGATCGAGGATACGGAGGTAGAGAACATCGGCGATCTAGCCGGTAAGCGCGTTAGCCTCGGCCCGCCCGGAAGCAACGCCGCAGTACTGGCCCAGCGGGTACTGGAGGCGTATGGAGTATTCGATGCGATTCAGCCCCAGTTCCTTTCCTATAACGAGGGCGTCGGCGCTCTCATGAACAACCAGCTCGACGCAACCGTTGTGCTGGCAGGGGCACCTACCGCTGCTCTCATCGACTTGGATGCGCAGCGTGACATGCGCCTACTCCCAGTTTCCGAAGAGCAATTGGGAGACATGCTGGAAGCGTATCCGTTCTATCAGCTTTTCGAGATCCCCCCAGGCACCTACTCGGATCAAACCGAAGGCGTGATGGTCATCAATGATCCCGCCATCCTGTTCACCTCGGCGGATGCCCCCGAAGAGACGATCTACGCCATTACCGAAACGCTGTTCAGCCATCTCGACGAGCTCGGTGAAGTACATCCCCAAGCCAAGGCGATATCGCTGGAGAACGCCCCCGACACGCCCATCGAGCTGCATCCGGGCGCCGCACGCTACTTCGCTGAAGCCAGCGAGTAATCTTGAGTGAGAAGCGCTATGTTCAAGCAAGCCATTGCGAAACTCATGCTGAGCGATGCCGATGCCGGCCCGCGAGAGACGCTGGTGGTATCCTTACTGTTCTCTCTTATGGCGGTAGGGGTCACGGCACTGGTGGTCTACGGCGCCTATTTCGGTGGCATTACCGCGCTGATTTTTCGCTCCCTGTTCCTCTCGTTCGTGGCAGGTGCCGGGTTGTTCTATGCCGGGCTTCGCACCCAGGCGCTTCCAGTCAAGCTGGCTCTCTATACCCTGGCACTCGTGTCCCTCGTGCCAGGGCCTTACTTGTGGCACTCCTATATGGACATCATCATGCGCGGGGCTATGTCTACCGTGCTGGATGAGTACATCTTCATTGGATTGCTGATCGCGGTTGTCGTGTTGGTACGCGCCTATGTCGGGTGGGCACTGGTGATCCTGATTGCCGCATCCCTGGCCTACGCCTGGTTCGGCGACATCATTCCTGGAAAGTATGGCCATAGCGGCTACGGCTTGGACCGCCTGACTTCGACGCTGTTGCTCTCGACGGAAGGTTTCTATGGCGTACCTATGGGGGTGGCCGCGGAATACATATTCTTGTTCGCCTTGTTCGGCGCTCTGTTGACTAAGATCGGCACAGGTGAAGTGTTCGTCGATATCGCCCGCGGCATTACCGGCCGGGTGCGTGGGGGTCCAGGCCTTTCCGCCGCGCTCTCCAGCACGTTGATCGGCTCGTTGAACGGTAGCGCCGTAGCCAACGTGGTCACGACCGGCACCTTTACCATTCCGCTGATGCGGCGTGTCGGCTACAGTCCCAAGCTGGCAGGGGCCATCGAAGCTGCAGCCTCTTCCGCAGGGCAAATCATGCCGCCGGTGATGGGCGCGGCTGCCTTTCTCATGGCAGAGATGATAGGCGTACCTTATGCCCAGATCGCATTGGCCGCCCTCATCCCCGCACTGCTTTACGTCTTTGCGCTGATGCTTGCCGTCTATCTCGAAGCCGGGCGATTGGGATTGGAACGAGATACGAGCGGTGGTCTCAAGTTCCTGGCACAAACGCTCATGCAACGTGGCTACCTGCTGCTGCCCTTGATCACCCTCATCGTCCTGATGATGCAAGGAAGGTCACCTACCCAAGCAGCCGTCGTGGCTATCATTTTCGGGCTGCTAATCAGCCCATGGCACAAGCTTACACGGGTAGGTCCCATTGATCTGATCGAGGTTTGCAAAGATACGCTGAAAGCCACCCTGCCCATCGTTGCCGCCGTGGCGGCAGCCGGCACTGTGATCGGTGTACTCAACCTCACGGGTATGGGGCTGATGGTGTCTAGCCTGATCGTCGAGGTGGGCGGCCAAAGCCTGTGGGCTGTGTTGCTGCTTACGGCACTGGCTTCCTTCATCCTCGGGATGGGACTGCCCACGTCGGCGGCCTACCTGCTGCTTGCCGTACTGGTGGCGCCGGCGCTGACTCGCCTCGGCATGCCGCCCATTTCCGCGCATATGTTCATTTTCTATTTCGGTCTGGTGTCGGCGATCACCCCACCCGTCGCCCTGGCCGCCTATGCTGCAGCAAGTATCGCGGGCGCCCCGGCCAATGCCACTGCCATCGAGTCGATGCGACTCGGCTTCGTCAAGCTGCTGGTGCCCTTCCTGTTTGTCTACATGCCGGGCTTGCTGCTGATCGGCGATGCGATCGATGTCCTCATGGCGATCACGCTGGCCTTCCCGGCAGCGCTGGGTATCACGGTCGGTTTTGCCGGCTGGCTAGTCCGGCCCCTGCCAGCAGTTGAACGAGCCGTTCTGATCCTGGCCTCGCTGTTAGTTGCCTGGCCCGCCCCGGCTGCCAGCTTTGAAGTAGGTATCATCGTTATCCGCGTCGCAGGCGCTCTGGCCATGGCTGCCATCCTGCTGCGGATCTTCCTGCGGCCCGTTGCCGATCCCTGCAACGTACCTAAGGTTGGCAAAGCCAAGGCAGAGTCGCCCTAAGCAATAAGCTGTTAAACGAATTTTCTCTCAATAGATGTAGCTGCCTTAGTGTGCATGGAGCCTTCATGAGCCCTGATTACCTTCCTTTTCATCCGAGCCCGCGTAAACCCAGATTTCAGGTGCCGCAAGGCGCCGTGGATGCGCACTGCCACGTATTCGGTCCAGGAGAGGAATTCCCCTACTCGCCTCAGCGCAAATACACGCCTTGCGATGCCGGCAAGAAAACGCTTTTTGCCCTACGCGATCACCTCGGGTTTTCGCGCAACGTCATCGTTCAGGCGTCTTGCCACGGTAGTGACAACCGTGCCCTGCTGGACGCATTGAAGCATGCTGGTGACCGCGCCCGAGGTGTTGCCGTGGTCGATGGCGATGTCGATGCAAGTGCCCTGCACGAGATGCATGCTGCGGGGGTACGCGCCGTGCGCCTGAACTTCGTCAAGCGCCTTGTCGATAGCCTTTCCTGGGACGACTGCCTGGCTATCGTGGATAAGATCAAGCCACTGGGCTGGCATGTGGTGATTTACTTCGAGGCTTCTGACCTGGATGAGCTTCGCCCGCTGCTGGCCAGGATAGACACCACCATCGTGATCGACCACATGGGGCGGCCGGATGTCGCAAAGGGTGTGGAGCATACCGACTTCCTTAACTTCATCAACTTGCTTGAGGAGAATGAGAACATTTGGACGAAGGTCAGTTGCCCTGAGCGGCTTACCTTGAAAGGGCCAGCTTATGAAGATGTTGTTCCCTTCGCGCGTGCCTTGGTCGAACGTTTTCCCGAGCGGGTACTGTGGGGCACCGACTGGCCGCACCCCAACATGAAATCCCATATGCCTGATGACGGGGAACTCGTAGACGTAATCCCACATATCGCCGTTACCGAGACACTTCAGCGAAAGCTTCTCGTCGACAATCCGACACGACTTTATTGGGAGCAATTGCCACAGGAAAAGTAACACCGCACCACACTCAATTACGAGGCTGATTATTTGCATCGTGAAATTTCACGATGCAGGAATCTATTTTTTTCTAAACAAACCTAAAAAACAGGTAATAATCTCGGCCTGGATACCCTGCGTTCTTGCAAGCTCGGCATCCGTCACCCTAATGCATAACAATAACCAAAAGGAGGCGCACACAAGAGAACCCCAAACCCAGCTGAAAACATAAACCATATAAAACAATCTTCGTTTAATCCCATAGCAACTCCGAGGGAGCACAAAGCGTGTCTAATACAATCAATAAAACCAGCAAAACAACAGGCCTCAGCTTGCTGGCGACTGCCCTGCTCACAAGCCAAGCCTGGGGTGTGGAACTCCAGGCAGGTGACACCAGCGTCAATCTGTACGGCTTTGCCAAGCTCGACATCCTCTATGATGTTGGGGATATCCGCGCCGGTACACGTGGCATGGGTAAATCCATCGGCTTCGAAAACATCGGCCTAGAGGGTCAAACCACGACCAGCGGACACTCCGACCTGCACGCCGACGAGTCTCGACTGGGCGTCAGGACCCGCACTCCTACCGAACAGGGTGATTTGCTGGTCAACATCGAGGGGGATTTCTGGACCGGCAACCTTCGCCTGCGTCAGGCCTACGGGTCATGGAACGGGATTACGGCCGGCCAGACTTGGAGCAACTTCCACACCTTCGTCAGCACGACCCCAACTCTCGACTTCACCGGACCCGCCGGACGAGACGCCTTTTTCCGCCAGGCACAGTTGCGCTATTCCTACGGGAACTTCCACATCGCGCTGGAAGATCCCAGCGGCGCCATGTCGGGAAGCTCGTATGACGGCGGCTATAGCGGCGAATCGGGCGGTCGCTCCATTGCCGGTACCGATGTCGATCGCAAGGACAGCCTGCCGGACCTGACGCTGCGTTATGAATCCAGCATGGGAGATCTCAAGTATTCTGCTGCCGCCCTTCTGCGCGACATCGCCTTCGATGATGGCGCAGCGAGCGACTCGGTGACCGCCTGGGGCCTGTTCCTCGCCGGCAGCATCGAACTCACACCAGGCACGACACTGCGTGGGCAGATCACAGGTGGGGACGGGCTGGGCGCATACATGAAGCTGAATCCTGCGCCAGCCGCCTATCGGGTGGGTGACGAACTGGAGACAATCTTTTCTTGGGGAGGCACCCTGGGTATCAGCCACGACATCGGACCCGGCTCGCTCAACCTGGCCTACTCCTATGTCGAGGCAGATTGGGACGACGCCCTCGCGGATGGCATTGCGCTGGTAAACGAGGGCAGCGGCAACGCCTACGACCACAAGCGCGACCTGATCCACCTCAACTACATGTGGCAGCCAACGAAAAACGTCACCTACGGCATCGAGGTTGCTCATGCTGCAAGAACTGCAGTAGACGATCGCGAGGGAGACGCAACACGTATACAGGGTAGCGTCATCTACGCCTTCTGAGGTGACGTGCGTGACACGACGCCGGTTCTCCGGCGTCGTTATAAACAGTTCAGACAGCAACCGATAAAAAAATGCGATATCCGTTTAAGCATTTCCCAGGCGCCACGCTCCATTGACCGGCCGTATTCTGTCGTAGCCGGTCGCGATTCCGCACGGCTTTGACTGCCTCCACGACGGGGCCAGGCGGTCACGCCCTACGGAGGTACCATGAGCTCAGTTCCTCGTACCGAACCAGTTAGCCATGCGCATCCTCGTTGTTGAGGACAACCGCATATTGGCCGATGCCATCAGCCAACGAATGCGCAAGGCCGGTCACGGTGTCGACGCCGCCATGACAGGGTTGGTGGGCTGGGAAATGCTCGAGGCGCAGCCCTATGACCTGATCATCCTCGATCTCAACCTGCCCGGTATCTCTGGTGAACAGTTGCTGTGGCGCTTACGGCAGCGTCAGAAGACCACACCAGTGCTGGTCTTGACAGCTCGCGACCAGGTGCAGGATCGCATTCAACTGCTCGATCTCGGCGCAGACGACTACTTGAGCAAGCCTTTCGATGGCGGTGAGCTGGAGGCGCGCTGTCGTGCACTCCTCAGGCGTAGCCAGGGGCAGGCGCAGGACGTGGTTCGGCATGGGAACCTGGAGCTTGATCGCCGCACCTGCCGCGTGAGGGTGGGTGGCGAAGCAGTTGAGCTCAAACAGCGGGAGTATCGTCTACTGGAGGTGTTTCTGGCGTATAGCGGCCAGGTGCTGAGCAAGGAGGCATTGCTAGATCATCTTTACAACTTCGATGAAAGCCGCAATCCCAATGTGATCGAGATTTATGTAGCACGGCTGCGCAAGGCTCTCGTTGACAGCGACCTGTCGATACGCACCCTGCGCGGCCTCGGCTATCTGCTCGAGAAGCGTAATGGCTAGGGGCGTGACTTCGATTCGACGCCAGCTGGTGTATCTCTCGCTGCTGCTTCTCGTCACCAGTACCCTAGCTGCTTACCTGGGCGCCAAGGCTTATGGCGACCGAGCCGCACGCATCTCCTTCGACCGACTGATGCTCGGTTCGATACTGCAGATGGCAGAGAGCATAAGCCTGCTCGATGGCGAGGTCGTCATCGACCTGCCGAGTTCCGCCTTCGGCATCCTGGCCATGGCGCAAGATGACCGTGCCTTCTATGGCATCTTTGGCCCTGACAACCAGCGCTTGACCGGCTATGACGACCTCCCAATGCCTCCCTCGGATGCGACCCGCATCTCCGCCAACCCGGACATGCCGGTGCAGCTCTACTATTACGACAACTACCGAGGCGAGCGAGTACGCTTCCTGACCATCCGCAAACCCCTCATCGAGGACGACCGCGCCACCGAAGTCGCCATCACGGTGGGCCAGACCCTACGCGCACGGCAGGCGCTGGCCGACGAAATCAGTCTGCTGGTGCTCCAGTTCGTCATTGCCTTCACCTGTGTCGGTTTGCTTCTGCTGGTGTTCGGCATCCGCAAGATCCTGGCCCCCTTACGCCAGCTCAAGCTAGCCATTGCTGAACGCTCGCCGGTGGATATCCAGCCGTTGAGGATACCGGTACCGCGCGAGATCGAACCTCTGCTTGATACCATCAATCACTACATGGCTCAGCTCGACAGTACCCTCAAGCGGCTGGAAAGATTCACCGCCGAGGCCGCCCATCAGATTCGCACACCGCTCGCCGGTCTGAAGTCTCAAGCCGAAAATGCGTTGGAGGAGAGCGAGGCTACAATACGTCATCAGCAGCTCCTACAGGTCGTAACTAGCGCCAATCTGCTAGCCAATACCGTCAACCAGCTGCTGAATCAGGCTACGCTGGCCCATCGTTTCCAGAGCGAACCGCGTATCTGGGTATCGCTCAACGAGGTGGTAGAGTCGTGCTGCCGTGAGCTGGTGGTGTGGGCCTTGGGCCAGCAAGTGGAAATCGCTTATCTGAGCGAAGGCGAGTTTCGGCTGAAAGGTGATGACTTCGCTTTGCGCCAAATGCTGCGAAACCTAATCGAAAACGCCGTCAAGTACAGTTCGGCCGGCGATATCGTCGAGGTGGCTATTGAGGCCGGTAAAGGTGCTTCGCCGGGCTCCGCTGTGCTGTTGATACGCGACCAGGGCCCCGGGATTCCCGACGCAGAAAAAGAACGGGTATTCGAACGGTTCTATAGAGCCCAGGACAATGCACACCCTGGATCCGGCATCGGTCTGGCGATTGCCAGAGAAGTGGCCGAGCATCATTACGCGCGGCTGCGGCTCAGAGACAACGTGCCAAAGGGGTTGATCGTAGAGGTGAGCTTCTATCCCCCCACGGTGCAAGCGGTATGAAAAGCTGCATTCTGCTCCTCGCCTGGCTGATCATGGCCTCTATGGTTCATGCTGGTGAACTTTACCGGCATGCAGGCCGACAGCATGCCACGACTGAAGCGCCCCGTACGCTGGTTATTCACGGAGCCGCCGATCACCCCGCCGTGGCCCCGCTTTTTGAGGCTTTCCTTGAGAGCCACCCCGCGTTCGAGATTCTTTATACCGAATTCAGCACGCTCGATCTCTACCATCACTTCATCGATCACCACCCCGCGACGCCCGACCTGGTCATGAGTCCAGCGATGGATCTGCAGATCAAGCTGGTCAACGACGGTTATGCCCTGCCCTACCAATCGGTCCATACCGAAGCGCTGCCGGACTGGGCCAAGTGGCGAAACGAGGTCTTCGGCTTCACCTACGAGCCCATCGTGATTGCTCTAAATACCCAGGTACTTCAAGGCGAGCCCCTACCCCAGAGCCGCACCCAGCTGATCAATCTGATCCGCACTTTGCGTCACCGCTTCCATGGCAGAATCGGACTGCTCGATATCGAGACGGTCGGCCTGGGCTACCTGACCTGGACGCACGACAGCCAGCAGTCCCGCACATACGGCCGGCTGATCGAGGTGTTCGGCTCTCTGCAGGCGCGGCTGTATCCCAATAGCTCCACGCTGCTGGAGGCAGTGGACAGAGGCGAAGTCATGGTGGCCTACAACGTACTCGGCTCCTATGCCCGGGACTGGGCCCAGCGCAACGATGACCTCGCCGTCATTCTGCCGACGGACTATACCTCCGTGATCATGCGCAGCGCCTTCATTCCCAAAGCTGCAAGCCGTCTGGCTGAAGCTCAACTGTTCCTGGACTTCCTGCTTTCGACGCGAGGGCAGCAAGTGCTGGCCAATGCATCCAGCCTCAATCCGATCGACGAAAGGGTCACAGGCCCAAACTCGATCAGTAATCTCCGCCGCTCGACTCAAAGTCCACTGCGCCCTATCCCTTTCGGGCTGGAACTGCTGCTGCAGACCGACGACGCCAAGCGTCATCTGATGTTGGAAGAGTGGTCGCACTCCATCGAATCTTCGTTCGCCGATTGACTACCAAGTCGCGACCAAAGTCGCAGATGCCCTCCCGTCTCATGACAGGTGCAGGAAAGGTTCGCCTCGTACAGTCGCGTCGAGCCCTAGGGCTCTTTGGCTTCGTACCGGAAACGACGAGGAGTCTCCGATGAAAAGAACAATTTACGCCTTCTCCACCTCACTGCTGCTGGTAGCAGGGTTTGGCCCCGCACCTCAGGCACTGTCAAGTGATGTCGACTTCAGTGGCGAGCGCATCGAGTGGCTGGTGCCGTTCCGTGAAGGGGGCGGCACCGATACCTGGGCGCGCTTCTTTGCGCCTCGGCTTTCCGAGGCGCTGCCCGGCCAACCGACACTGATCATCAGGAACGTGCCCGGCGGCGGCTCGATCAACGGCGCCAATCAATTCGATACCCGCGGCAAGAACAACGGTCAGGAAATATTCGGCTCTACGGCGTCGACCCTCTTCTACGCGATGCTGGGCGACCGCCGTGCTAGCTATCAGCCGCAGGATTGGGTCCCAGTGTTTGCTACGCCCACCGGCGGCGTGCTCTATCTCTCCTCGGACCTGGGTATCGATTCCGCGGCCGAGCTAGCCGAACTGGGCAAGCAAGAGCTCATCTTTCCCAGCCTGGGGCCGACCTCTCTCGATCTGGTCCCTCTGCTGGCAATGGAGATGCTCCACCTCAACGTCAGGCCGGTATTCGGCATGGATCGCTCCGCCGGGCGCTTGGCATTCGAGCGCGGTGAGGTGAATGTGGATTACCAGACCTCCGCGCCTTATCTCAAGAACGTGACACCGCTGGTCGAGGAGGGCTCGGCCGTACCCATCATGTCCTGGGGGGTACTCGGCGAGGACGGCTCGCTGCAGCGCGACCCCTCTTTTCCCGACCTGCCGCACTTCGCCGAAGTGTACGAGATGATCCATGGCGAAGCCCCACAAGGCCAAGCCTTCGAGGTCTGGAAGACCTTCTTCATCGCCGGCTTCGCTGCCCAGAAGATGCTGTTCCTGCAGGAGGGCACACCTCAGGAAATCGTCGACACCTACCGAAAGGCCGCCATCGATATCTCTGCTCAGCCTGACTTCCAGGAGCAGGCCAGCGTAGCCATCGGCGACTACGACCAGATTCTCGGCGACAACGTGGACACGGCATTCGAGATGATCTTCAGCCTCTCCGAAGACGATACCCAGTGGATCCAGAACTGGCTGGCTGAAAACTACGACGTCAAATTCTGAGACGTTTAGACGACAACGGTGTCGGCTTTCACGGCGCCGTTGTCGACTACTGAGGTGCCTACGATGTTCGACGTGATTTTCGCCGCCCTGGGTTCGCTATTCTCAGGGCCGCATCTGCTCTATCTCGGTCTTGGCGTGCTGATGGGACTGTGCATCGGCATATTTCCGGGACTTGGCGGCATTGCCGGTCTTTCGCTGCTGCTACCGTTGCTCTACGGTATGGACACCATTTCCGCCTTGGCGATGCTGATCGGCTTGGTCGCGGTGATTCCCACCTCCGATACCTTTACGTCGGTACTGATGGGCATTCCTGGATCGAGCGGCTCCCAGGCTACGGTGCTCGATGGATTTCCTCTTGCCAAGAAGGGCCAGGCGGCACGTGCGCTCTCAGCAGCCTTTACAGCATCGTTGTTTGGGGGTCTGTTCGGTGCACTGGTACTGACGCTGTTCGTGCTGATCGCTCGCCCGATCATCCTCGCCTTCGGCTCGGCGGAGCTGTTCATGCTTACCCTGCTCGGACTGAGCATGGTCGCAGGCCTGGCAGGCAAAAGCCTTATCAAGGGTCTGTGCGCCTGCGGCCTCGGGCTGCTGTTCGGTACCATGGGCGGGGCCCCGGCTACCGGTGAGTTTCGCCTGTCATTCGATGTCGATTACTTGATGGATGGCATCCCGCTGGTCGTGATGGGGCTAGGAATTTTTGCGCTGCCCGAGATCGTCGACCTGCTGCGCCGCAATACGTCCATCTCAGAGGCCACTCCGCTGGGTGGTGGCTGGATTACCGGTGTGCGTGACATGATCCGCCATAAGTGGCTGGCACTGCGCTGTGCTGCCCTCGGCTGCATCGTCGGTGCTTTGCCGGGGCTCGGCGGCAGCGTAGTGGATTGGATCGCCTACGGGCACGCCGTGCAGACAACCAAGTCGAAGGGGGGCTTCGGCAAGGGTGAGATTCGCGGCGTGATCGCCCCCGAGGCGTCCAACAACGCCAAGGAGGGCGGCGCCATGATCCCGACGTTGCTGTTCGGCATTCCTGGCTCGGGCAGCATGGCCATCTTCCTCGGCGGCATGATCCTAATCGGCCTTGAGCCCGGCCCGAACATGGTCAGCAGCAATCTCGACGTGACCTATACGATCATCTGGTCGCTGGCATTGGCCAACGTATTGGGGGCTGGGGCCTGCCTGCTGCTGTCGGGCTGGGTTTCGCGGCTGACTACGATTCCCTATGCCTTGATGGCGCCTTTCATGATCATGGTGATCTGTTTTGCCGCCTTCCAGGCAACTCGCAGCCTGGGCGATCTGGTGGCTTTGCTGGCCGTAGGGGTGCTCGGCATCTTTCTCAAGCGATTCGGCTGGCCACGGCCTGCATTCCTGATCGGCTTCGTACTCGCTTCAGGCATGGAGAACTATCTTTATCAGGCGCTGCAATTCAACGGTTGGTCGTTTATTACCAAGCCGGGTGTGCTGATCATCGCCGTGTTGCTGCTGGTATCGGTTGTCATTGCGGTGCGTCAGGTAGCGCGACTATCCCATCAGTCCGACGCAGATGCGGCCGTCAAAGGTGGACAAGTCAGCCTGAAGGGAAGGTTGCCTCAGGTCGCCTTCACTCTCGGCATTGGGGCTTTTTTCAGTTACGGCCTCTTCGACGCCTTCCAGGTGATGCCGTTGGCGCGAGTCTTCCCGGCAGGCATCAGCCTGACCATGCTGGTGCTGGTTGGCGTGATGCTGGTTCGTCAACTACGCGGAAAGGTAAGTGACCCCATCCTTCAGGACATGGAGCAAGACGAAAACGTCGCGCTGCCAGTAGGTTTCTACCACTACCTGCTGTGGCTCACGGGACTCGTTCTCGGTTGCTATCTGGTGGGTTACGTTATCGCCATGACGCTGTTCTTCGTCGCCTTCCTGCTGATCAGGGCTCACGCCTCGCTGTCCAGCACCCTCACGCTAACCGCTTGCGGTATGGGTTTCTTGACTCTACTCGCTCATCTGATGGTACTGAACCTCCCCAGCGGCTTGCTGCAACAGGTCGTTGATCTGCCCTGGCCCCTGGGCTGAGTAGGTATTGGTCCGACGTGTCCTCCAACAAACCCAGGCCGGGCACTGCCCGGCCGAAGCCCGACGAGATGAACGATGCCCGAAGCGTTGCTGAATGGACTCTCTCCTTTAGTGTTCTTTTTGCTGATCGGCATGGCCTGCTTGACCTCGCTATTGACTGCCAGCCTGGGCGCCGGTGGCGGTATCATGCTGCTAGGGGTACTGGCCCAGGTAGTACCACCGCAGATGATCATCCCGCTGCATGGCGTGATCCAATTGGGTTCCAATGCTGGACGCGCTGCCATGCTGCCGCGTCACATCGATTGGAAGCTGATACTCGCCTTTCTGCCTGGTGCCCTTTTGGGGGCTCTCGTGGGCAGTTTCGTGCTGGTTGCACTCTCCCCACCTGTCATGTACCTGACCATCGCCGGTTTTATTCTTTATCTTTGCTGGGGTCCCCCACTGCCACGCCTGGTCCTCGGTCGCTGGGGACCGCCCTTGGTCGGCACCATCACCACGTTCCTGACGTTGTTCGTGGGGGCCACAGGCCCTTTGATTGGCGCGTTCCTCAAGCAGATGTATCAAGATCGCTTCCGCACTGTGGCCACCTTCGCCTCGCTGATGAGCCTGCAGCACATATGCAAGATTCTGGTGTTTCAGCAAGCCGGCTTCGAATTGCGCCCTTGGCTGCCCCTGGTTGCGGCAATGATCGCCAGCGGCGCTATTGGCAGCTGGATTGGCCTGCGCCTGCTCAAGCGCTTGCAGGATAAGCACTTCAGCAAAATTTTCAGTTGGATACTGACCCTGCTCGCGCTACGTCTTATTTGGCAGGCCATCGATCCATACGGAGGCTCATGACCCCTTGGCGTCAACACAATCCCCTGCTGTGCGATTCGCGCTGACCTTACGTAACGCTTCCATCAGAGCCTTGGCTGCAGGTGCGTGCAAGCTGGCACTACGATAGGTCAACCCGATGGCCCGGGTGGTCTGCTTCAAGGTCCATGGCAGAATACAGAGCTCGCCGGATACGATCTCCCGCTCCAGCTGATGGGCGGAGACCGCGGCAAGCATGTTGGAACGCAGCAGCAAGCCACGGATCACTGCCAAGTCACCGCTCTCTACCGCAGGCCGGGGCGAGGCCATGCCTGACTCACCGAAACAGGCATCGAGCAATTCACGCGCGGGGGAGCCGGCACGCGGCAGAATCCAGCGTGCCGCGGCCAGGGCAGTGGTGTCGACGCGCTTCGCCAGCAGCGGGTGGTCGCGCCGCGCCAGGATGACCATCCGTTCCTGCAATAACGCTTCGCCATGCAGATCACTGGCGTAGGTGGCCGCACGCAGGGCCCCAAAGATGAAATCGATGTCTCCCGCACGCAGCTCACTGGCGAGAAGGTCGAAGGGGCTCTCGTTGGTCACTACTTGTATGTCGGGATGCTTCGCCATCATTTGAGCGATGGCTTCCGGCAACAGGCACGTGCGACCAAGCGGCAGCGCGCCGACATGCACGACCCCTTTCAAACTGCCCTGCATCGCCGCAAGCTCGGCCAGGAGATGACGCAACTCATTGAGCGCGCGGCGAATGGGATATTGCAGCTCCTGACTGGCCCGGGTGGGCTGCAACCCCTTTGGGGTGCGCTCGAAAAGGCGTACCCCGGCTCCTTGTTCAAGCACCTTGAGCGCTGCACTGACGGCTGGCTGACTCAGCTCGAACAGGCTAGCCACCGTTTGCATGTGATGCGTTTCGCAGAGTTTGACGAATAGTTGCAGGCGTCGGGTCTGGAACAGGTAGAGCGGTTCGGCCGCTGTGTCTCGCGCGATACCCAGCAGGCCAGGCACGCTTGCCAGTTCCGCCAACACGCGGCGCGCCCGAGGCAGGATCTGTTCGCCAGAATCGGTCAGCCGCATCCCGTTGGCATGCCGCTCGAACAGCACAGCGTCCAGGTGCATCTCTAGATCGGCAATGGCCCGCGTGACAACCGACTGGGCGCGATAAAGCGCAGCGGAGGCCTTCGACACGCTGCCCAGCTCGGCCACGCGAACGAAGGCACGCACTTGCATCAGATTGGGCAGTTCGCGGTCAGGTGTCATAGCGAGCTCACAGGAATGGTAGAGCCACTATGACAATAGCAAGCTCAGTGTAGCAATAAATAAAACGTATACCCAGAACAGTTGAATGCATTTCCCGGGATGCAAGGCGAATGACAAGCTTTGGATCATCTGCAACAGGAGCCCTGCATCATGAAAGAGAATACCAAGACCGCCCTCGTCGTCAGTGCCCACTCCGCCGATTTCGTCTGGCGCGCCGGTGGCGCCATCGCCCTGCACGCTCAGCAGGGCTACGACGTTCACATCGTCTGCCTTTCGTTTGGCGAACGTGGCGAATCGGCCAAGCTGTGGCGGCTGGGCAACATGACCGAAGCGAAGGTCAAGGCGGCGCGGCGCGAGGAAGCGGAAGCGGCTGCCGGTGCACTGGGCGCAGCTGCCGTCGAGTTCTTCGATATCGGCGACTACCCGATGCGCACCGACAAAGAGACACTGTTCCGTCTGGCCGACGTGTTTCGCCGCGTACAGCCGGAATTCGTGCTCAGCCATTCGCTCAAAGACCCCTACAACTACGATCACCCCCTCGCCACCCACTTGACTCAGGAGGCGCGCATCATCGCCCAGGCGGAAGGCTACAAGCCGGGTGAAACTGTCGTCGGCGCGCCGCCGGTCTACTGCTTCGAGCCCCATCAGCCTGAACAATGCGAATGGCGCCCCGACGTACTGCTCGACATCACCGACGTGTGGGACAAGAAATATGCTGCCATCCAGTGCATGGCCGGCCAAGAGCACCTCTGGGAGTACTACACCCGGGTGGCACTACAGCGCGGCGTCCAGGCCAAGCGCAACGTGGGCATCACCTCGAAACGCAACATCGTCTACGGCGAGGGATATCAGAGTCTCTTCCCCCGCGTCACGGAGAATCTGGGATGAGCCACCTGACCGGCAAGAGCGGCTATGTCGTACGTAACATCCCACGTGCCAGTGCGCAAACGATCCAGGGCCTTGGCATGGCCGGTGTCGCCACCGTACATGAAGCTCAGGGTCGCATCGGCTGCCTGGCCTCCTATATGCGTCCAATTTATAGCGGCGCCCGTATTGCCGGCTCGGCGGTCACCATCAGTGCGGCGCCGGGCGACAACTGGATGCTGCACGTTGCCATCGAACAGCTGCAGGAAGGCGATATTCTGGTACTATCGCCAACCTCGCCCTGCGACAACGGCTACTTCGGCGATCTGCTCGCCACTTCGGCCATGGCGCGTGGCTGCCGCGGTCTGGTGATCGATGCCGGTGTTCGCGACGTTGGCGACCTGACCGAGATGGGCTTTCCCGTCTGGTCCAAGGCGATCAGCGCCCAGGGCGCGGTCAAGGAAACTCTAGGTTCGGTAAACGTGCCTATCGTCTGCGCCGGACAGGTGATCGAGGCCGGCGATGTGATCGTGGCCGACGACGACGGCGTCTGCGTCGTGCGTCATGCCAATGCCGACACGGTGCTGGCTGCGGCACGCAAACGTCTCAACGCCGAGGAGGCCAAGCGCAAGCGGCTGGCCCACGGTGAGCTGGGCCTCGACATCTACGACATGCGCCCACGCCTGGCCGAGAAGGGATTGGTGTATCTCGACAGCACCGACGAGCAGGGGTAATACGATGAGCCAGCGACGTATTCCCTGCCTGCTGATCCGCGGCGGTACCTCCAAGGGGGCCTACTTTCTCGCTGACGACCTGCCCGCCGACCCGGCTACGCGCGACCGCGTTTTGCTGACAGCCATGGGTTCACCGGACCCTCGCCAGATCGACGGCATCGGTGGCGCCGATTCGCTCACCAGCAAGGTCGCCATTGTTCGTCCCTCCAGCCGGCCAGGCGTCGATGTGGATTATCTCTTTGCCCAGGTGGTGGTGGACGAGCCTCGCGTCGACATCGGACAGAACTGCGGCAATATTCTCGCCGGCGTGGGACCTTTCGCCATCGAGCGTGGACTGGTGTCGGTGACCGACGACGAAACGCCGGTGCGTATCTACATGGAAAACACCGGCCAGATCGCCGTGGCCAAGGTGCCGACCCCCAACGGCCAGGTGCGCTATGATGGCGATACGCGCATCGACGGTGTACCTGGCCGAGCCGCGCCGCTGGTGATCGAGTTCGAGGACGTGGCCGGCTCCAGCTGCGGCGCCCTGTTGCCTACAGGCAGCCCCCGCGACAGCTTCGACGGTGTCGAGGTCACCTGCATCGACAACGGTATGCCCGTCGTCATGCTGCGCGCCGCGGACCTCGGCCTGGTGGGTGACGAAACACCCGACGAGCTGGATGCCGACGGGAGACTCAAGGCCCGTCTGGAAGCCATTCGCCTTCAGGCCGGCCCACGCATGAACCTCGGCGACGTCAGCCAGCGTACCGTCCCTAAGATGTGCCTTGTCTCGCCACCGCGTACCGGTGGTGCCATGAGCACACGCACCTTCATTCCGCATCGCTGCCACACGTCGATCGGCGTGTTCGGCGCGGTTAGTGCCGCTAGTGCTGCACTCGTCGAAGGCTCGGTGGTGGCCGATCTCGCCCTTGCGGGAGAGGGTGAGCTGCGGCGCCTTTCCGTGGAGCATCCCACTGGGGAATTCAGCGTCGAGCTGCACCTGAAGAACGGTGAGCTGGCCGGTTGCGGCCTGGTACGTACCGCGCGTCTGCTGTTCGATGGCCAGGTCTGCATTCCTGCTGCGGTATGGGAGGAGTCCGCATGACCTTCAGCGATATCGCCATGATCGGCTTCGGTGAGGCCGGCGGCATTCTGGCCGGCGATCTTGCCGCCCAGGGGGTGCGCGTTCGCGCCTACGACACGCTGCTCGACGAACCTGCTACGCGCTTGCGCCTGCAGGAGAAGGCTGCGCGCTGCGGCGTCACGCTGTGCAACAGCGCCCAGCAGGCAACGCAAGGGGCGCAATTGGTAATCTCCGCCGTCACCGCAGGGGCCGCCCTCGACGTGGCGAGCGGGTTGGCCCCGGCACTTCAACCTGGGCAGTGGTACCTGGACATCAACTCGGTAGCACCGGCCACCAAACAAACCGCGTGCGCCACCGTGCAGTACAGTGGCGCCACCTACGTGGACGCTGCCGTGATGGCCCCAGTACCGCCCAAACGGCTGCAGACGCCAATCCTGCTGGGGGGCCATGACGCGGACACGATTTCCGCTGGCCTGAATGCCCTGGGTTTTTCCACGCGGGTGGTTTCCGGCGAGGTCGGCGTGGCCTCGGCGATCAAAATGTGTCGCAGCGTAATGATCAAAGGGCTGGAAGCGCTCACCACCGAATGCCTATTCACGGCTCGCCACTACGGTGCCGAAGAAGAGGTACTGGCCTCACTGCAGGCCAGCTTTCCCGGAATGGGGTGGGACGCCGCCCTGCCCCACTATCTCTTCAGCCGAGTCGCCGAGCATGGATGGCGTCGAGCCGAGGAGATGGAAGAGGTGGCCGAAACCGTCCGGGCGGCCGGAGGCGAACCGCACATGAGCCAGGCCATTGCTCAGGTCCAACGCGGACTGGCCGAGGCTATGGCCGTCCAGGGTTTGAACTACAACAAATTAGAGCCCTTCGATTGGCACCCATTGGTGGACCGCTTGACCGCAACGCGAAACCGCAAATAAAAAGTAAACTTAGGAGTGGCGTGTCATTCTCGGGGGAATTGTGCCTCCAGCTTGGCGACCTGCTCCGACGTCAGGCCCCGCGGGTTCTCGCCGCGCAACAGCAGAAACAGCTTGGCGGTTTCCTCGAGCTCCTCAGTCGCATAAACCACTGCCTTGAGATTCTTGCCAGCCACCACCGGGCCGTGGTTGGCGAGCAGTACAGCGCTGTGCTTACCGGCTAGCCCGCGTACCGCATCACCCGGCCCTGAAGGAGAAGCAGCAGGACCTGGACGACTATTTGGTCACCTACAACACGAAACAGCCGCATCAGGGCCGCAACATGAAGGGGGCGACGCCCTATGCCGTGTTCAAGAAAGGGCTCCTCAAAGCGACGAAGAAGGAGCCCAGGAAAACGGTAGAAAATACTGCTTAACTTTAGAGAGCCCACGGGGGATGTGCCAGGCGAATACCATCACTGCACAAACTTCTTAACTATAGACAGCCAATGGAGGCCTTGTCGGGCGAATACCTTTCACTGCACAAATTTAAGACCGCCTCTTAGCAGACTAGGCAAAGATTTCACCTAACTACGTCCTTAACCAGCGCAAATGAGAGGTTAAGTCAGAAAGATTCACGGCACCATCATTTTCTTTCAGCCTTTCTTCTTTCAGCTTGTATTCTTCTGCCATAGAAATTAAATCTTGAGCATGTTCTTTTGGCACTATCACTACGCCGTCCTGATCTGCTAAAACAAAATCACCCGGCCTTATTTTTACAACGCCCCCTGCCTGAGCCGGAAGGGTGACTGTAATACTTTTTTCAAAGATTGCCCAACGTTTTCCGCCATTTACCGGAGTTAGTCCAGCCGCCCGGACCGGCAAGCCTATCTCAGCTAGTGCCTGACTATCCCTAGCATAGCCATCCGTGATAAATCCCAAGCAGCCATTCTGCTTTAGCCTACCCGCAATGCGGTCACCTAGAAGAGCTCCCGATGTAAATCCCTGAGCTGACAATACCAGCACACTGTCGCAAGTATCGATATTTGTGAGTTCATAAGGGCCCTGAAAAAAGCCAGCAGGAACTTGAGTTTGAAGGAAGGGGCGCGCCCCCCCCTGAACGCAAACGGCTGGACCGCAGAAGGCCTCGCTGGAACCCAAAGCAAGTAGCCCAGATTTAATGACCTGGCTTGGAAAGCCAGTTTCATCAAGTACATCACTTAACACAGCACTTCCAACATATTTAAAAGCTTCCGACAATCCAGCATCTGTCACATACGGCATCACTCGACCTCCACAGTCAAAATTATTATCGACCCTGGACACCCAGAACCAGATCAGGCAGTCCGGTAGATAATACCGGAACAAGTGTCAGGACAGCCAGCACTAACAATCCGACTACAAAAAATACCGTCACCCCTCGTGTGCCTTCTTCTATCGAAACACCACCGATCTTTGAAGCCAACGCCAACACTATACCTATTGGCGGCGTGATCAGTCCTAGGCAAAGATTGACAGTAATTATCACACCAAAATGTATTGGATCTATACCCAACCCGACTGCGATGGGGAAAAGAACCGGAAGCAGCATGACCTTTGCAGCATTCACCTCCATAAAAGTACCAACAAACAAAAGCAGAATATTAAGTAGCAAGAGGAAGAGCAGAGGAGAGCGGATAGTATCCTGCATCCAGCCAGCCAAAGTATTCGGAATATGATGAGAAGAGAGAATCCAGGCAAACAATGCCGCAGCCGCGAGAATGATCATAACTGAAGCAGTCATTCTGACACTAGATCTCACTGCATCAATCAAAGCCTTGACACTAAGGTCGCGATATATAAATACGCTAACAATGAGAGCATAAATCACTGCCAACACAGAAGCTTCAGTTACCGTGAAAACCCCCATTCGAATACCAAAAAGAATAATAACAGGCATCATGATGGCAGGGAGCGCTTTCCAAAAAGTTAGCGCAATCTCACTAATTGAGGCCGGATTCGAAGTGGGATAACCTCTCTTTTTTGCAATATAGTAAGCTGTTATCATCAAGGCTGAGGCCCAGAACAGGCCAGGCACGATGCCTGCAACGAACATTCTCATCACAGACTGATCGGTAATAAATGCATAGACAATCCAAGCAATGGAAGGTGGAATGAGTGGAGAAATAGGAGAAGAAGCTGCTGTCAACCCAATCGAAAATTTCTTGTCATACCCTGCCTGAACCATGGCCGGAATATAAGTGCGCCCCATGGCACTGGTATCCGCCACGGCAGAGCCAGATACTCCACCAAACATTAGTGAAGACATGACATTACTAATAGCCAGACCACCAGTGAAACGACCTACCAGTGCGTTTGCAAAATCAATAAGCCTACGACTTAAACCACCTGCCACCATGATAGAACCAGCCAAAAGGAAAAAAGGGATGGCCATCAGGGAGAAGCTGTCCATGCCAGAATAGATTCTCTGGGCTGCAATTACCGGATTTATGTGTCCTTGTAAAAAAATGACCGTAAAGGAAGCCAGTATTATGGCAAAAGCCACTGGCAAACCAATAGCAATCAATAGCACCATAGCACCGGCAAGCACCAGCCCAACCATTTCGATGCTCATCATGCGGTCTCCTTAGGATGCTTACAGCACTGAAAATTTAAGCTACCCAACCTGGATAGGAGAAGCACTAAGGCAATCAGAAAGGCGCCAACAGGAATTGCATAATAAGGGTAGGACATGGGGACCCCCAAGCCTGAAGAAGAGGTTCGCCCCCCAAACTCAGCCAGCTTAATACCGTAATAACCCAGCAAACCACACATTCCGATAGTCAACAGATCGCGAACAAACCCAACAGCTAGCTTGAGCTTTCCTGATAGTTTATCAAAAAGGTATTCCACTGATATGTGACCATCATGTTCTTTAATCAAAGAAGCTGACCCCAGCATGGTCAACCAGACAATCAGGAACCTGGCAAGCTCCTCAGACCAGAATGTTGGGCTATTCAATATATAGCGAGCAAAGACTTGGTAGCTGATGGATGCTAGCATAACCAATAAAATTGCCATACAGAGATAATCAATAGCATCGGCAAGTCTGGTAGCCAGTCGTGTCAGTAAATTCATTGGCACCCTCTTATCGGCAGCAGCCCTCCCCAAGGAGGAGGGCTTGGAAAGCTTCCATTATCCCTAGGTGTCCGCGGAAATACGCTCTACCCAAGGCGCCAAATGCGGAAACTCATCGACCATAGGCTGGATTTTTTCGCGAAACTCATCAAGATTAGGACGAATGATTGTTACACCCAATCTCTCGAGCTCTGCCTCAAGCTCCGCAATCTGCTTGAGACTTTCTTGCGACCCCCATTCCATGGCGTTTCTGCCTTCTTCACGAAGAATTTCCTGAAGCTCCGGAGAGAATGATTCAAAGCGTGCATTATCAAACAAAAATGTATAAGCACTATGGACATGCCCCGTCATTACCACATAATCCGCTGCCTCGTGATAACGGGACCGAAGGTGGGCCTCAAGAGGATTTTCAACTGCATCTATAATTCCCTGTTGCAGACCAGTATATACCTCACCTGACCCCATAGGGATTGGGCTAGCACCAAGAATTTCCCAGGTTTTTCTGAAAATACGAATTTCAGGAACACGAATCCGCAAACCAGACAAGTCGTCCACTGATTCAACGGGGCGCTTGGATGCCATTTCCCTAGCACCACGGTAGCCGGCACCAATCAGCGTAAACCCTGTTTTATTAGATATTTCTTGATAAATCTCATCCCCTAGTGAGCCAGAAAACACTTCTAGAAAATGGTCAGCGTCTCTGAACAGATAGGGGTATGATTCAATTGCCGCAATATCATCATACGGCTCCAATGAAGCAATTACTGTTTGAACTATATCATTGGCCCCGATCTGTAGTGCCTCAACACTTTCGCGAACGGATCCGGTGGTACCTGAATGGGCAATTTCAATCTTTACGTTGCCATCTGTTCGTTCAGCAACACCGTCAGAAAATCGCTGCGCAGCCTCGTACCAAAGATTGTCCGGAGAGGCTATCGTGGCCAATTGGAGTGTTGCTCTTTCAACAGCCAGTGCACTGGCTGATGCACCAAAAAAGCTCGCAACCAATCCAAATACAACCGCTGATTTTAGATGTTTTTTTCTTTCGCTAGCGCTATACATAATCTCACCTTTATAGTTGTGGTGTTTTCTGCCCAATTGAATCTATAATGCAACTCAGCCCTTTCTGCCTTCCTTTTCCTGAACTTTAATTTTCATTACTTCTAAAAATGTTCCAATGCGCCCTAACAATGCGCTGGCCGCTACTGTGTAGGGACTTGCCAGCCAGACTCCACCCGGTCCGGAACGGCCTGGAAAATTTCTGTTGATAGCACTAATTGTGACTTGATCTGAACGAGTTGAAGAGCCGGGGCCACAATTTGCGCAGGCCCCGCAACCTGGCATGATAAGAGTGACTCCCATCTGTTCAAAGGTGTTGAGATAGCCTTTCTCCTCGCAGTATTTCTTTACATCTAGCGTACCGAACTGCAAGTAAAATTTAGTATGCTCAGGTATCCTTAATCCGTTTTCCAGGCCCCAAGCCAAGACCTCATGATAACAATCAAAGTCATCTCGCTTCCCGGCCGTACAAGAACCTCCGTAAGCAATATCAATTGGAATCAGTTTCTTGAGCTCATCGGCATGTAGTCCATTACCCGGATCCCCAGGACTTGCTAACATCGGCCCAAGCTCATTAACATTAAGGCTCAGGGTCTCCTTATAGTCAGCCCCCGGATCACTGCGCATCCAGCCTTCGATCTCGAAGTCGATGCCACGCCGCTCATGCAGGAATGCTTGCGTGACCTCATCGGGTTCGACGATCCCGGTCAATCCCCCCATTTCGGCCACCATATTGGTCAGGGTGGCTCTCTCATCGATAGACATCTTCCGCACGGCAGAACCGCCATACTCGAACACCAGTCCAATAGCCCCACCGCTTTTGATGGGCTCCTGCGTTAGTAGGTGAAGCACGATGTCCTTAGCCGTAACACCAGGCTTTAGCTCACCCATAAGCTCAATGCGCAGCGTTTCTGGTTTCTTGCAGCGGATGTAGCCAGTCACCCAACTGTTGGCAATGTCGGTGGCTCCGGCCCCAAAAGCAAAACATCCCAGCGCCCCCGAGTGAGGTGTATGGGAATCCGTACCGACTACCACCTCACCAGGGAGTGCATAGCGTTCCGCCATCAGCGCGTGGCAGATCCCCTCAGAACCGTTCGCCTCTTTCAGAACACCATGGGCCTTCACCTTGTAGCGCTGGACGAACTGATCATGCCCACTGGCCAGGTTGGCAACCCCGGGCAAAAGTCCCTTCGTCACGTGTGGGTGACTTTCAGAAGCCAGGACCAAGTGGTCCTGAAATGCGATGATTCTTTCCGGTCGTTCGAGGCTCACCTCATCCCCGAAAGCATTGTGTATTAGGTGAGCGCACATGCCAGTGAAGTAGTCGTGGCTGAAGCGCCAATCGGCGGCAACGAAGATGCCTTCGCCACGCTGGCTGTCGGAAAACTCTGGATGCAAGTGGCGCTGGATGATCTTCTCGATCAGCGTCAGGGGTTGCTCAGCTCTCTCATGTCCCTGCACGCTCTCGACCCGAGGCCACTGCTTGGACTTGCTGTAGGCCAGCAGACCACCATGCCGAATGATCTCTTGGGTCACTGCATCGCGACCCTCAAGGAACGCCTCGATGGGAATCGCTTCACCTGAAGCAAGCTTGTCCAACAAAGAGAAGTCGGTTGAGGTTAGGATGCCGATATTGTCACAGTTCTGCAGATAGATTCGCTCGAAGCTCTCGGCAATGATCAAGCGGATGCCTGCTGAAAGTTCTGCCAACGGGCTGGACTCGCGCGACGACCCCTTGCCATACCGTTTGCCCGCCACCGTGACGGCGAAGCCACCCTCACGTATCGCCTGCTCGGGAATGGGTAGCCGCTCTCCCGCCTTGAAGCCGACATAGGGGTAGCGACCGAGGCGCTCATCATAGACCAGCATGATCGTCGTCGGCGTGATCTCATCTGTCGAAACGTTGTCGCGCAGCGGCCCCGCGGTATCAAGGTCGATGGGATGACCAGCCAATTGGTGATCAATCTTTTCGGGATCTTCCGAGAGATAGAGTACTCGGCCAGTGATCGGTACTGTACGTTGCATGGCGTCCTCCTGAAGCTGAACTCAAGGCTAGCAGCAACGTCACCGCAGGAGGCGTGCCATTTCCGAAGCGCAGGCATCACGATTTATCAGCCCCTGATATCTTATACTTTAGGCTCTAAGACTTTAGTGCATACAGCTCGGCTGATTAACAAATACTGATATAGCTTCCTCGGTATCAAGAAGGTCGAGAACACTTTTAGGCACCTTCCGCAAGGAATTCGACCAGTTTGCTCGCCGATGCGGAGAGTGCTGCACCGGCATTATGGACTATCACTTGCTGCCGAAGCGCCCAATCATCCTTGAGTGGTACCACCGCAACATCAAGGGTATTGACATACATTTCACCGACCAGGTGGGGTACCACTGCAATACCCAGGCCCGCATCTACCATGCGACATAGCGCATCCAGACTGGTAACGCCAATGGTCACATTCAAGGATTGCGACAAAGCCTTTGCCTTAGTATTCAATAGCGCTGTCAATGCACTGTCGCCTCGAAGCGCCACGAAGGAATCTTCGAGTAGGGACGAAAAGCTGGTCTGCGCCACCCCGGCCTGGGCATGGCTTCGGGACATGATTACTGATAGTCGATCGGCACGGTAATTCAGCTTGGTGAAGTTATCAGTTTCGGGGATATCGTTACAAATACCGAAATCGACTTCCCCCCGCGCCACCATATCGATGACCTCAATGGTGTTCTGCTCTTCCAGCTCGACACGGACATCGGGAAACATACGTTTGAACGATGCTATATCTTCAGGGAGAAACTGGACGATAGATGAAAGGTTGGCGGAAATCTTAACCGTACCCCGAATGCCAGAGAAAAAGCTCGACAGCTCGGCACCCAGCGATTCCAGGCTTGCCAGCACATCCTCAGCATGCCTGAGGACCACCTCCCCCGCGGGCGTTACCGATATTCCGCGGTGATGTCGTATCAGCATTGGTAAACCTACGGTCGACTCAATCTCGGCAATGCGCCGACTGACGGCTGACGGCGTTATAAACTCACGAGCGGCTGCTCTAGCAATGTTTTTTTCTTGACACACTGCGACAAAAAGCCGTAGCGATGTCAAATCCAGCTTTTTGACGATGTTCTCCATCACTTATTATCCTTGTTACACGGGGCTCATCCCCGGTTACTCATGCACCGCTGGCCTGAATCAGAAAGCTCTGCAGCGCCTGCGTTGCTTCGTCGAAATCTGCATCATGTTGCCAGACCAGGCCCAATTCCATGGGTGGGACCTGATCATCCAGAGGGCGACAGCCAATCTTCCTGCCCTCCAGGGACCAAGGGCGATAGAGCATGTCAGAGAGAATCGTCACACCGAACCCATGCGCTACCAGCCCCCGCAGCGCCTCCATTGACGAGGTACGAAAGGCCACTCGTGGCTCCAGCCCGTGAGACTGCCAATAGCGAGTTGCCGAGATTTCACCCTCATCGACGGTTGCCATGATGTACGCCTGCTCCGCCACATCCTCCAGGGTGACGTTCGACCGGTGCATCAAGGGATGATCGGCAGCCAGCCAGAGCTGGCGTCTCGAGCGAATCAGCACATGATGCGCAAAGCTTTCTCGGCGGGTGGAATTAGACAGAATGACCAACCCAAGCTCGAGGTCCCCATCCAGTACGCGCCTTTCGATACCCTCTCGCTCCATGTCGATCAGCTCGACTTCGACCTCAGGAAAGCTGCGCTTGAAACGCGCTAGCAGGTTGGGGAGGAAATATCCAAGCACGGTGTAGGAAGCGCCAACGCGAACCGTGCCGCTGACGCTATGGCGTTGGAACCGAGGCTCGCTCAAGGCATCCTGCAGGGTATCGAGAATATGCCTGGCGTGCCGATAGAACTGGTGCCCCTCCGCCGTGAGTTCGACGCCATTGGGCTTGCGCTCGAAGAGCCGCACCCCCATGCGGTCTTCAAGCTGATGGACTGCTGCGGTGACCGCTGACTGCGACACATTAACCTTGGCCGCGGCCATCGAGAACTGGCGAGCCTCGCTGGCCGCCACGAAGTAGCGCAGTTGCCGCATCGACACATCATGAAGCTTAGACATAAAAAAAACAGATACCTGATAGATATTTTTATCGTTTTACAATACCCCTGCCGCTTCCTAGTCTCAAGCTCCATCAAACGCATCATTCACGAACAATCCGACTAGCGTCTGGCGGAGTTAGCTTATGAGCCTCCCTGCTTCAGCAAGCAAACCAAATAAAAACAAGTCATTGTGCCTTATCAATGGTGTCCAGGCCTTGGCCCGACTACCTGCCATTCAGCGCCAGCGTGACGCTGCTTCAGGGCTCAACACAGCTGGATTCATCTCAGGCTACCGGGGTTCACCGCTGGGCGGTCTAGACCAGGCCCTCTGGAAGAACAAAGCAGAGCTCAAGACGAACCACATTCACTTCCAGCCTGGCATCAACGAAGAACTGGCCGCCACCGCCATCTGGGGGAGTCAACAGGTCAACCTGTTCGAGGGTGCCAAGTACGATGGTGTCTTTGGCATGTGGTACGGCAAGGGTCCAGGCGTCGATCGCAGCGGGGACGTCTTCCGCCATGCTAACTCTGCAGGGACCTCGCAGCATGGCGGTGTGCTAGCTATCGCAGGCGACGATCACGCTTCTCGCTCCTCCTCCCTGGCGCACCAGACCGAGCAGGTCTTCCAGGCTGTCATGATGCCGACTCTCGCTCCGGCAGATGTTCAGGAATATCTTGATTATGGGATCCACGGCTGGGCAATGTCGCGCTACTCCGGCTGCTGGGTCGCGCTCAAGGCCGTGGCTGACACCGTCGAAAGCGGTGCCGTCGTCGATGTCGATCCCTGGCGGGTCGATACCCATTTACCCGACGACTTCGTCCTACCCGAGCACGGACTCGGAATTCGCTGGCCCGATCCCCCCCTGGACCAGGAAGCTCGCCTGGCGCAATACAAGCTGCGCGCCGCCCAGGCCTATGCACGCGCCAATCGGCTTGATCGAGTCACGCTCGACGCCCCCGGGGCGCGGATCGGCATCGTCACCTCGGGCAAGTCCTATCTGGATGTCTGCCAGGCACTCGACAGTCTGGGAATCGACACGGAGGGAGCCCAGCGACTCGGCCTGCGACTCTACAAGGTAGGTATGGTCTGGCCTCTGGAGCCCGAGGGGATTCGCCAGTTCGCTACTGGGCTCGATGAGATCATCGTCGTAGAGGAGAAGCGCGCCTTTCTCGAACAACAGCTCAAGGAGGTGCTCTTCTCTCTTGAGGAGAGCGTACGCCCGCGTGTCGTCGGTAAGTCGGATGGAAGCCAGGTGGTTGCCGATCACTGGCTGCTGCCTGAGTGCGGCGAGCTCTCCTACCTAGACATCGCCAGCGTCTTGGTGGCTCGGCTTCTCGAGCATCGCGAAGACTCAGAGTTGCAAGCCCGTCTTGACACGCTGCTGGCACGTCGCTATGAGCCAGACCAGCTTGCTGCCTCGGGGATGCAACGGGTACCCCACTACTGCTCGGGCTGTCCCCACAACACCTCCACCAAGGTCCCCGAGGGCAGCCGCGCTCTCGCTGGGATCGGCTGCCACTTCATGGCCGCCTGGATCTATCCGGAGACTCAAACCTTCTCCCAGATGGGGGGCGAAGGAGCGGCCTGGATCGGCCAAGCCCCCTTTACCGAGACTCGCCATGTCTTCGCTAACCTGGGTGATGGCACCTACTTCCATTCTGGTCTTCTGGCGATCCGTGCCGCCGTCGCAGCCAAGGCGCCGATCACCTACAAGATTCTCTACAACGATGCCGTCGCCATGACCGGTGGCCAGCCAGTGGATGGCACCCTGACGGTGCCGCAGATCTCCCGGCAACTGGCCGCCGAAGGGGTCAAGCGCATCGTCGTGGTCAGCGATGACACGGACAAGTACGCCAAGATCAGCGGGCTGGCCGATGGCGTGCCGGTACGCCATCGCAGCGAGATGGCGGCGATCCAGCGCGAACTGCGCGAGTATCCAGGGGTCTCGGCGATCATCTATGACCAGACCTGTGCCGCCGAGAAGCGCCGCCGACGCAAGCGGAAGCAGTATCCCGATCCGCCACGCCGGGTGATGATCAACGACGCAGTCTGCGAAGGGTGCGGGGACTGCAGCCGTCAGTCGAACTGCATGTCGGTGGTCTCGGTCGAGACCGAATTCGGCGCCAAGCGTACGATCGATCAGTCCTCATGCAACAAGGATTTCAGCTGCCTCGATGGCTTCTGCCCCAGTTTCGTCACGGTGGAGGGCGGCCAGCTGCGCAAGGGTAGCCCGTCCTATGATAACCCGGCTGCTGTTGCGCTCCCGACGCCGACGCTAGCGCCGCTGGATACGCCTTACAACATCCTGATCACCGGCATCGGCGGCACCGGGGTCGTGACCATCGGGACGTTGCTTGGTCTGGCGGCACATCAGCAAGGCCTGGGAGTCGTGTCCCTGGACATGACCGGCATGGCCCAGAAAGGCGGGGCGGTCTGGTCCCATGTGCGCCTGGCCATGACTCAAGAGGTGCTGCATGCCCCCCGCATCGGCCCAGGCGAAACCGACCTGCTGATCGGTGGCGACCTGGTCGTGAGTGCCGATGACGAGACCTTGTCGAAACTGCAATCCGAACGGACGTCGGTCGTACTCAACCTGGCCGAAAGTATTACCAGCACTTTCATCCGCCGCTATGCTCAGCAGGCCACCAGCGGCGATCTGGAAGCCAACCCGGACCCTCGCTTCGAGAGCGATCGAATGTATCAGCGCCTGATGGAGCGAGTCGGTCGGGCAAACCTGTATTCGCTAGATGCCAGTACCCTGGCGACCCGACTGATGGGCGACTCCATCGCCACTAATACTTTCCTGCTCGGGGTGGCCTATCAGAAAGGGCTGTTACCCTTCACCGAGTCCTCTCTGCTGCACGCGATCGAAACACTTGGTACGGCGGTGGACTTCAACAAGAATAGCTTCCAATGGGGGCGTCGGGCCGCCCATGACCTCGAGGAGGTCCAGCGTCTCACCCGGCCAAAGAGCAGCAGCGACACTCAACCAGGGATCTCCCGAACCCTGGACGAAGTGATCGAGCGCCGGCAGGAACAACTGGTCGCCTATCAGAATGCCGCCTATGCCAAGCGATACACCAACAGGGTGCAACGGATCCGGAAACTGGAGATGAGCCTTCAGCCCCATGCCATGGGTCTGACGGAGGCCGTCGCTCGCCACTATTTCAAGTTGCTTGCCTACAAGGATGAGTATGAAGTGGCGCGTCTATACACCGATCCCAAGTTTATGGAGCAGATCCACGCTACCTTCGAGGGCGACTTCAAGCTCAACTTCCACCTCGCGCCACCGCTGTGGGCACATGGCAAGGCAGGTAAAGCTCCCAAGAAGCGAAGCTATGGCCCTTGGATGATGGCGGCCTTCAAGCTGCTGGCACGCCTGAAGTTCCTGCGCCAGACCCCGTTCGATCCCTTCGGACATACGCAGGACCGGAAGTTTGAGAAAACGTTGCTCAAGGACTATGAACGGTTGCTGGATACCCTGGAAGCCGAATTGACCGACCAAAACCACTCCACGGCAATCAAGCTTGCTTCCCTGCCCGATCGGATTCGCGGTTTTGGACCGGTGAAGGAACGGTACGCCCAGAGCGCCCAAGAGATGCAACAGCAACTCCTCCAGGAGTTTCGGAACCCGAAGTCCTCGGTGCAAAAAATCGATTGCTATGAAGTCAGCTGAGTGCCGTTTGCCATCGGGACACTCTCTCTCCCGATGGCATTTTTTTCCTATTTTAGCCACTCGACTTATTAGCACAGAAACAATAACAGTAGTTATTCAGGAGGTTACATGCTTCTTTCCTACAAGCCCCTCGACTTCGGCCTCGACGACGAACTCAACATGTTGCGCGATCAGGTGAACGCCTTCGCCCGCGACGAGATCGCCCCGCGCGCCGCCGAGATCGACGAGAAGAACGAGTTCCCCAACGACCTGTGGCAGAAGTTCGGCGACATGGGCCTGCTCGGCATCACCGTGCCGGAAGAGGACGGCGGCACCGGCATGGGCTACCTGGCGCACTGCATCGCCATGGAAGAGATTTCCCGGGCCAGCGCCTCGGTGGGCCTCTCCTACGGCGCGCATTCCAACCTGTGCGTGAACCAGCTCAAGATCAACGCCAATGCCGAGCAGAAGGCCAAGTACCTGCCCAAGCTGATCAGCGGCGAGCACATCGGCGCGCTGGCCATGTCAGAGCCGGGCGCCGGTTCCGACGTGGTCTCCATGAAGCTGCGCGCGCGTCGCGAGGGCGATCACTACGTACTCAACGGCAACAAGATGTGGATCACCAACGGCCCCGACGCCGACGTGCTGGTGGTCTACGCCAAGACCGACCCGGAAGCCGGCTCCAAGGGCATCACCGCCTTCATCATCGAGAAAGGCATGCCCGGCTTCTCCACCGCACAGAAGCTCGACAAGCTGGGCATGCGCGGCTCCAACACCTGCGAGCTGGTGTTCCAGGACTGCGAGGTGCCGGTCGAGAACGTGCTGGGCGATGAGGGCAAGGGCGTGCGCGTACTGATGAGCGGCCTGGACTACGAGCGCACCGTGCTCGCCGCCGGCCCCATCGGCATCATGCAGGCGGCCATGGACGTCGTCGTGCCCTACGTTCACGAGCGCAAGCAGTTCAACCAGTCCATCGGCGAGTTCCAACTGGTACAGGGCAAGATCGCCGACATGTACACCACGCTGAATGCCTGCCGCGCCTACCTCTACGCGGTGGCGGCAGCCTGCGATCGCGGCCAGACTTCCCGCAAGGACGCCGCCGGCGTGATCCTCTACTGTGCGGAAAAGGCCACCCAGGTGGCGCTGGACGCCATCCAGCTGCTCGGCGGCAACGGCTACATCAACGAGTACCCCACCGGGCGCCTGCTGCGCGACGCCAAGCTCTACGAGATCGGCGCCGGGACCAGCGAGATCCGTCGTATGCTGATCGGCCGTGAGTTGTTCAATGAATCAAAATGAAAATGGCTGCGCTAGCTCGCACCTTCGTGAACACACATTGAGTTCGTGAACACACATTGAGCAAGGGAGCCGATAGATGGCCATCCTGAACACCCAAGTCAATCCGCGCAGCGACGGCTTCCACTTCAACGCCGGCGATACGGTGGGCCAGGGAGACGTGCTGCTGGAGTTCGCTGCAGAAGAGTGACGCAGCGCCGGAGCGACGCCACAGGGTCAGTTTTTCCCTTTCAACTCGTTGAAGTATTACTAGCCAGGAGAGTCACCATGCAAGACGAACTCAAAACCGGGTTTTCCCATGTCACTCCCCAGAACAGTGAATTTGTCGATGAGGGCCTTAGGAGCTTCTTTCAATACCGTGATCTCGGCATCTCAACCGCCACTGGCGGTGCTGTACTGGCACAGGTGGTAAGAGCCAAGAACGCACCTGACATAGGGACAGGGTGGCATCTTCATGAAGCCGATTTTCATCTCGTCTATATGCTCAAGGGATGGTCAAGATTTTCAGCACCAACATGTAGGGCCGCGTGATGCCGGGGATCTATTATTGGTACGTTAGGCATGGCGTAAGGTACCTGAATTGCGCTTCACAACTGCCAGACAGTCGACGAGGGCGGCAAAGGGCAGCAGCGTGAAGCGGTGCAGCAGGACGAAGCCCACGGAGAGGGGCGGCACCTCGGCAGGGCGCGGGTGGGGCACGCCGTCACGGGGAGACCCGGATGCAGCACTGGGCGGTGAACCACTCGCGGAACCGGCATAGCGTCTCGTCATCGGCCTTGTCCTCCCGATAGGCCAGGTAATGGCGCGTCTCTTCAAGCACCACTTGTTTATCGACCGGCCTGACCAACTTTCCCTGCTCGACGATCGGCCCCACCAGATGGTCCCAGCCCAAGGCCACACCCTGGCTGTTCAGCACCATCTGGATCAGCATATTGTAATCGTTGGCATTGAAATAATGGTGGCTATCGTGCGTGCGATCCTCGATATCAAGATGGTGGATCGCCAGCCACACCCCCCAATCCACGTGCTCGGCGACCTGGGAGCGACCGTAGGGACTCAGGTTCAGAAGCACACCGTCTCGCAGACCCTCAAGCGTCTGAATCTCGGGATGGGCCTCAAGATAATCCGGTGTACAGACTGGATAGATGACGTCATGAAACAGCGGCAGGCTGATATAGCCGTCCCGCACCCGCGACATCTTGGTGATGAAGATGTCCGGGTAGACCCCTGGCTCCAGGGCGAGGAAATTCTGGGTGGTGACCAGATTAAGGTCAATATCAGGGTTGTCACTGAAAAAACTCGGTAATCGGCGCGACATCCACAGCGCAGAGAATGCGGGAGAGCAGCACAGCGTCAGGGGGCGCCTAGCACTCGTCCCGTGGTCCTTGCGGATGCGATCGGCGGCCTGAGCAATGTTGATAAAGGAAAGCTGCGCCGCATCAAAGAAGATGGAGCCAGCCGTGGTCAGCTCTACCGAACGCCCCACCCGCTTGAACAAGGGCGTGCCCAGATAACCCTCCAGCTCACGAACCTGTCGGCTGATCGCTGCCTGGGTGACGCACAGGGCCTCGGCGGCACGGGTAAAATTCTGGTAGCGCGCCGCCGCCACGAAGGACTTCACCGCCCGCAGGGAAGGCATCTTGAGCAGCGTCTGGTCGGGGTCGGTGTGTTTTGTCATAACGTGAGCTCATCAACATTCTGAATAAAGTCGATTCCGCCGTGAAACAGACCGGCCTACTTTCGTGTAAGCGTGCAACAAGGCATTTCTGCCATCTAGGCTACCCCAAAGTCCCCGCGCGCAACAGCCACCCCACCCCGGTTAGTGGTCGATGAACGCTGCAGAGTCTCTGCGGAGCGGTCAGGTACCGCCCACACAGGGCCAACCGGACGAGGAGAAGGCACTTTTCAACCATAACATCCAGTCATTAATTGCCGGCAGAATAAGTTTCTTTGGCAGCAGCGCCGGACTGCTTACTCTGAATTAAGGCCAATTTCGGCTTCATCACCACGCCATATATAAATCTTCTTTACAAAAAGGTGAAAGCATGAACTTCGATGGCATCTGGACTCCCGTTGTCACTCCTTTTGCTGGCGACAATTCCATTCAGTTTGATGTGCTCGGCAAAGTGATTGACACTCTGATCGATCAGGGTGTTCACGGTTTGATCATTGGTGGAACCACCGGCGAGTACTATGCGCTTAGCAAGGACGATCGTAAGCGCGTCTTTGACTACGTCGCCGATCATGCCAAGGGGCGTATCCCGCTGATGGCCGGCATCAACGCCACCACCACGGAGGAAAGCCTGGAGTTGGGCCAGTATGCCAAGGCCTCCGGTTTCGATGCCCTGCTGGTGGCAGCCCCCTACTACTGCCAGCCGACCCAGGAGGAGCTGCTGGCCCACATTCGCGCTGTTGACGATGCCCTCGACCTGCCAATCATGCTCTATAACTTCCCTGATCGCACCGGCGTACCCATGTCTCTGGAGCTGATCCAGGCGCTGCGGGACCGGCCCAATATCCAGGCGATCAAGGAGAGCACCGGTTCGGTGGAACGCCTGCATGCGCTGGCCACTGAGTTCAGCGGTCAGCTTCAGCTCAGCTGCGGCATGGACGACCAGGTGCTGGAGTACTTCGTCTGGGGGGCTCGCAGCTGGGTCTGCGGCGCCTCCAACTTCCTGGCGCCGGAGCACGTGGCCCTGCACCGTGCCTGTGTGATCGAGAAGGACTTCGTCGCCGGCCGTGAGCTGGCCGCCCGCCTGCTGCCCATGCTCAACCTGCTGGAGCAGGGCGGTAAGTTCTGCCAGTACATCAAGTACGGCTGCGAAGTGGCCGGGCTGTCAGTCGGGCCGGCCCATCGCCCACTGCTGCCGTTGGACGAGGCAGAGAAGGCTGCCTTCCAGCGTACCTATGAGGCCCTGATCGCTCACCGCAGTTGACTCTAAGGCGGCGGAGGCCAAGCCATGCAGCTGACATGCAATTTCCTGCCCCAGAACGACGGCCGCTGCGGCTGGTACGAGATGCTACCGACGCCGCCGCCCGCCTCTCCCTTGAGGGGAAGGGCCAAGGCCGACTGGGTTGTGCTGGGAGCGGGGCTGGCCGGGCTCGCCGCGGCCCGACGCCTGGCCGAGCTACAGCCGGATGCCGCCATCGCCCTGGTGGATGCTCGGCGCGTCGGCTTTGGCGCTGCGGGGCGCAACTCGGGATTCATGATCGACCTGCCGCACGATCTGAGCTCTCACGATTACACCGGGGATCGCCACAAGGATCTTCAGCAGATTCGTCTCAACCGTGGGGCGATCGACTACATGCGTGGGATTGTGAAGCGTTACGCCATCGACTGTGACTGGCGCGAGCAGGGCAAGTTGCACGGCGCGGCGGAGGCCCGCGGTGAGCGTGCCTTGGAGGCCTTCGCCAGGGGCTTGACGACTCTCGGAGAGCCCTACCGCCTGCTCGACGCCCGGGAGATGCAGGCAGTGACGGGCACCGGCTTCTATCGAGCGGGCTTGCATGCTCCTGGTTGTGTGATGGTCCAGCCTGCCGCCCTGTCCCGGGGCCTGGGGGAAACACTGCCCGAGAACGTACAACTCTACGAGGACACGGCGGTTCGCGAGATCCGGGTCGGCAAGCCTCATGTTCTCGTCACCGATCAGGGGCAGCTCACGGCACCCGGCCTGATCCTCGCCAACAATGCCTACGCGGCTCACTTCGGTGCCCTTGGGCTCAAGGGGCGCATTCTGCCCGTCTACACCTACGGCAGCCTGACCCGTGAGTTGAGCCGCCCGGAGATCGCGGCGCTGGGCGGAGAGGAGAGCTGGGGGCTGATTCCGGCCGACCCCATGGGGACCACGGTGCGCCGCTTGAGCAATGGGCGCATCTGCATCCGCAACTCCTTTACCTACAACCCTAATGTCAAAGCTAGTGCGAACCAGCTGGCACGCGTGCGCGCCGCCCATTGGCGCTCGTTTGTGCGCCGTTTCCCGATGCTGACTGGGGTATCGCTGGAGTACACCTGGGGTGGTGCCCTGTGCCTCTCCCGCAACGGTGGCACCCCCTTTGGTGAGCTCGCACCCGGTGTGTTCAGTGCCGTCTGTCAGAACGGCTTGGGCCTGACCCGGGGCACCATCGCCGGAAAACTGATTGCCGAGTATGCCCTCGGCGTCGAGAGCGAACTGCTCGACATCATGCTCAATCAACCCAAGCCGGTCGGCAACCCGCCTGAGCCGCTGCTCGGCATCGGGGTGCGCTCCACCCTCGCCTGGAAAGAGTGGCAGGCCGGCATCGAACGATGATTCTTTGAACAGGAGGAGAACAACAATGTCTAGGGCCCTTACTCCGGATAGCATCGCGCAACAGATCGAGCACCTCGAGTATCGTAATCTGGCCTTCATTGACGGCCAGTTCGTGCCGGCTCGGTCGGGCAAGACCTTCGATACCCTCAACCCTGCCACCGGTAAAGTTATCACCCAGTTGGCCGCGTGCGACGCCGAGGACGTGGATATCGCCGTCAAGGCCGCGCGCCGTGCCTTTGAAGCAGGTGTCTGGTCGAGGATGGCGCCCGCCGAGCGCAAGGCAATCATGCAGCGCTTCGCCGACCTCATCGAGGAAAACTGCCTGGAACTGGCAATCCTCGAAGCCATGGAGGCCGGCAAACCGATCAGCGAGTGCTTTAACGTCGATATCCCCGATACCGCCAATACCATCCGCTGGCACGCGGAGGCTATCGACAAGCTCAACGATGCCGTGACCCCTACCGACAGCGGCGTGCTCTCCCTCGTCACCCGCGAGCCGATCGGCGTGGTTGGTGCGGTGCTGCCGTGGAACTTCCCCGCCATGATGGTCGGCTGGAAACTGGGCCCCGCGCTGGCCACCGGTAACAGCGTGATCCTCAAACCCGCCAAGCTGACCTCGCTGAGCACCACACGCCTTGCCGAGCTGGCCTTCAAGGCGGGCGTACCTGCCGGGGTGCTCAACGTGCTGCCAGGCATGGGCTCAACGGCAGGCAAGGCCATCGGCATGCACCCCGATATCGATCTGGTGGGCTTTACCGGCTCCACCGAAGTGGGACGAATGTTCCTCGAGTACTCGGCGGCCAGTAACCTCAAGGAGGTATTGCTGGAGTGCGGAGGCAAGAATCCTCAGGTGGTGATGCCCGACGTCAGCGACCTCAAGACCGTGGCCAGCAACGTTTTGGCCGCCGCCTTCTGGAACATGGGCGAGAATTGCTCGGCAGGATCACGGCTCATCGTGCATCGTTCGATCAAGGACGCCCTACTCGAAGAAGTCCTGGCCCAGTTGGCAAGCGACTGGAAGCTGGGTGATCCGCTGGACCCCCAAGTCAATCTCGGTGCGCTGATCGAAGAATCCCATATGAAGAAGGTGCTTTCGTATATCGAAACGGCCAAGAACGAAGGGCTCACACTGCTCATCGGCGGCGAGCGGGTGCGCGAAGAGAGCGGTGGCTACTTCGTGCCGCCGACGATCTTCGATGATGCCATGCCTGAATCGACCATCGTCCGAGAGGAGATCTTCGGTCCGGTACTGGCGGTGATGACGTTCGACACCGAAGAAGAGGCCATCGCCCTCGCCAACGACACCTGCTATGGCCTGGCGGCATCGCTATGGAGCAATGACCTCAATACCGTCCACCGCATGTCAGCAGCGATTCGTGCTGGCACCGTCACCGTCAACTGCTTCGGTGAAGGTGATATCACCACACCCTTCGGCGGCTTCAAGCAGTCCGGTTTCGGTGGCCGCGACAAGTCTGTATATGCTCACGACCAGTACTGCGAACTCAAGACCACCTGGATTCAGCTGGGCTGAATTCACCTGCGGTGGGCGGTCTGACCGATCGACCGCCCAGGTCAATTGAGCCACGCCTAAAGGCCAGAGCACTGAGTTAGTACACGAATCCATTACAAGAAGTATTGGTTATCACCATGGAAAACTCATTTTTGTTAATTCCTTCGTGGTGGTAGCTTGAAAACACTCCCATGCCGATTTGGAAATGGGGAATCCCAACTACAATACTCTACACAGAGAGAATGTTATGAAAATTAAAACCACACAGGGCATGTTTGATAAGTCAGCCATTTCATCGATTGTTGTTGCATTAACTTTTTCTGTGGCTAGCGTGGCAAGTGCCGATAGTCTTCGGCTCACCATGGCAACAGAGTCAGGCGATAGAGACTCAACGCAGGGTCAAGCCATCAGTAGAATCTCAGAGCTCGTCGAAGAAAAGTCAGATGGACGAATCTCGATCAACGTCTTTTATCAAGATGAGATTGGTGGCCCCCAGGAACTCTTCGATCAGCTGGTCAGGGGAAATATCGACCTGATGCTGACTTGGCCTCATACCTCTTACGATGAACGACTTGGGGTATTGCATCTTCCCTATTTGAGCCTGGGGTGGGATGAAGCACTGGAGACCTATGGCCGAGATGGTTGGTTATCGGAAATCATTGGCCCCATTTTCTCGGATATTGGTCTTGAGTACCTCGGTCCCTTCCCGGAAGGCTTTGGTGGTATCGCCACTCGAAATACCTATGCTACCAACTACGAGGATGCCCGGGGTATCCGGGTTCGCTCTCAGCCAATTTTTCCTCTACCGCAAACTGTTCGAGCCATGGGGTTTCAGGCAGTTCCAATCGATTGGTCTGAAGTCTACACCTCCATTCAGACCGGTGTCGTCGATGGTGATTCAAGCAACGTAATCTTCTGGCCCTACACCTATTTTAATGATCTTCTTGATTATTACGTACACTCCCAGCACAACTTCTCCTTCTATGCCTTCCTGATGAATCAAGATGCCTGGAAGGCTCTCGACGATCAGGATCGTGCGATCATCTCAGAGGCCGTAGAAGTCATAGTCAACGAGCAGTTTGAAAGCGCCAGAGATGAAGATGATAAGTGGATTCAGAAAGCCCAAGAGGATGGTATGAAATATATCGTACCCTCCGACCAAGAGATGGCCGACTGGATCGAGCGGGTTCGTGATCAGGTTTGGCAGGAGGCTGAAAAGTCCCTTGGAGCGGATGTGATGGATGCGGTTCGTGCCAATGCCGCCGAGCCGCAGTAACTAGAACTACCCGTAGTGAGGAGTGGGGTGGTCCGGGGTAGAGGGGCCGCCCCACGATATTCATTTTTTGAGGCAATGTCATGAAAGCTCTCGTTGACTTATTCGCTTCCATCGACAACATGATCGCTTTGTTTATGAAGATCATCGTTACGGTGATGGGAGTATTCGTATCCTTCGCCATCGTGACTGGCATCGTCTCCCGCTCACTTCTGGGCATGCCGATTTTTGGACTCGAGGAATTGGTGCTGATGGCGGCCATGTGGCTGTACATGCTGGGTGCAGCACTGGCATCCCGGGAGCGCTCTCACCTTAGCGCCGACTTCATCCAGGCTTTCTGCAAAAACGAGACCATCAAAACTGTTTCAAGTTTCACTGCCACCACCCTCTCCCTCTTGTTGGCAGTACTATTCGTCGTGTGGAGCTACAGCCTGTTCTCCTGGGGTATCGAAAGAGGACAGCGCACGCCAGTGTTCGGCCTTCCACAATACATCTCTCAAGCCAGTCTCTTCGTTGCGAGCATTCTGCTTCTCATCTATGCACTGCGGGATTTTGCCAATGATGCTGCGCACTTATTCATCAAAAAATGAGCGAAGTGTCACGCTCTTTTCCTCACAGCTCAACAATGATAAAGGGAGGCTAGAATGGGGGCCTTGTTAGCAATAGCCGCCGTCGTCATACTGATGATGATGGGTGTGCCAGTGGTGTTCTCCTTCGCTGCCATGACGCTAGTGTTGTCGTTGGCATACGATGTCAACCTATCTTCATTGATGACTACCGGTTTTTGGTCTATCAATTCTGTCATATTGCTGGCGCTACCTCTGTTCATCATGACCGGGTATTTGATGCAGTCCGGAGGTATTGCTGCCAGACTGATACACTTTGCCGAGGCCATCGTTGGAAAGTCACGCAGCGGGATGGGTACCTCCATGGTGGTCTCTTGCGGCGTGTTTGGGGCCATTTCCGGTACTGCGTCGGCTGCCGTAGCGGCTATCGGTACCATCATGATTGGGCCAATGGAAAAACACGGCTACGCTCGTCCTTACTCCACGGCCCTGGTCGGAATCTCCTCACTGCTCGGCCTGCTGATTCCCCCCAGCATCACCATGATTCTCTATGCTGTCGTCACTCGCCAGTCCGTGGCGGCGGTCTTTCTGGCGACCATTGGCCCCGGCATCCTGCTGATGATTTTTCTCTGCGCCATCAACGCTATCAAGATGCGTAATAACCCAGACCAAAGGGGGGAGGTGTTTCCCATCACCGAGCGCTTCCGGCATATCGGCAGTACCGGGTGGAAGGCCCTGCCCGCCTTGATGCTACCGGTGATCATTTTGGGTGGTATTTATGGGGGTATCTTCACACCCACCGAGGCAGCCGCCGTTGCCGTTGTTTATGCGATTCCCGTTGGCCTTTTCGTCTATCGAGAGCTTGATTTTAAGTCAGTAGTACAGTGCTTCATCAAGGCTGCCACCACCACCGGCGTGATCATGATCATCCTGCTGTTCTCCTTCGTGGCCAGCCGCATCTTCACCATGGAGCGCGTGCCCCAGGAACTGACGGCGCTGTTGCTCGACACGGTTGGCAACGAGCTGCTGATCCTGCTGATGGTCAATGTCTTCCTGATTCTGATGGGGATGATCATGGATGACGTCAGCGTCGTTGCCATCCTGAGCCCGCTGTTGCTGCCGGTCATGGAAAGCATTGGCATCCACCCGGTGCACTTTGCCGCCATTGTTGGCACCAGCGTGGTCATCGGCTGCAACAGCCCACCCATGGCACCCATTCTCTTCATGAGCTGTCGTATCGGCCAAGTGGGGATGTCCCAGGTCCTACGCCCCGCCTTTAGCTTCATGCTGTGGGCCGCGCTGCCTGTGATGCTGATCACTACCTACTGGCCGTCGCTGTCGCTCTTTTTGCCGAGGCTGCTAGGATACGTTAATTGATCTGGCCCAATCAACTCGACCGTCCAGGAGAAGCTTTAGTTTGGCCTTGCCATTCATATAACGTGTGCTAATCCCCATTAAGATAAGGATGTATTGCTCAATTAGGCTTCAGCCAAGCAATAGCGCCCCTGATTTCTGAGACACGTGAGCTGGGTGTGGTGAATTAATCTAAAGCACGGTGGGATCTTCCAGCTCATTTTCGATAAACAGAAAACGGTTGTGCTTGGACACACGATCGGAGCGGCACAGCGAGCCGGTCTTGATCTGGCCAGGCGAGGTAACCACCACCAGATCGGAAATGGTGGTGTCCTCGGTCTCGCCGCTGCGGTGGGAGATCACCGCGGTGAAGCCGGCGTCCTGGCCCATCTTGATGAAGTCCAGCGTGTCAGAAAGGGGCCGATCTGGTTGAACTTGATCAGTATGGAGTTGCAGATCTGCTCGTCGATGCTGCGCTTGAGGATCTTGGGGTTGGTAATGAGAAAGTTCTCGCCGATCAGCTGCACCTTGTCGCCGAGCTTGTTGGTCAGCGCCATCGTGGCCGACAATAGCCAGTCCAGCTTCGTCAAGCAGGGCCTGGCCCAGGTTAAGCGCCCCTATGGCGCCATTGGTCATACCAGGGGAAGCTGCACAGCACCGAGAATGTAGCGCAGGGGATCTGGCCGCGCAGCCAGTACAAGTGAGCCCACATCAGCATGATGGCCGCTTGGTCTTCAACAGAGAGTGGCGATAGCAGCGGGTCAAGGCAACACCATACCGGATGGGTCAGGTGATGCACTTGGTTATGAGACCGCCACCGCTGTCGGGGCAGCTCTGATGGCCATTGACACACCGGGCATATTCAAGATAAATCTCACCTCCTTGCGTAAATGAAACGGGCCTGGTCGTCCGATTAACCAGCTTCACTCCCATCTTGTCTTCTATTTTAGCCAAGTGTTTGATAGCTGCAGAAAGAGATAGATCCAACTCCTGAGCCCCCGGACATGGAGCTTTCCAGCGCAAGACTTACAATAAACCGCACCGAATCGTAATTCGCCATTATTAACCTTGTCGACTAAGTGTTTTTACTTTTGGTGAACATTTAGTCAGCTTCCACATGCTAAGATCACCTGAAACCCCATCCGGTTACTTCATGAGGCGAGACCGGAACACTGTAAGAAGAGGATATAAGCATGGAGAAAGAAGCTGAAATTCAGTCTCTAACTGATACTCTTGCAAAATTCACGGCCTACATTGGAAAACGTCTCCCAACAGACGTGAAAAATAAACAGGCCGAATTGCGCGCCAAAGAAACAAATCCCATGGCGATTGAGATTTTCGACGTGATGGCCGAAAATCAGGATGCCGCAGACAAACTTGATCGGCCAAGCTGCCAAGACACGGGGGTGATCCAGTATTTCATTCAAGCTGGATCGTCATTTCCTCTGCTTGGTGAACTCGAATCAATTCTGGAAGGTGCGACTAGAGGAGCAACTGAAATCGGTCCTCTCCGGCACAATGCGGTCGAAGCGTTTGTTGAGAAAAACACGGGCACAAATACAGGTTCGAAGATCCCCTGGCTCGACTGGGAAATTCTTCCAGGAAAAGACTATGTGATTCTTGATGTTTACATGGCCGGTGGCGGATGCACGCTACCCGGAGCATCGACGGTGTTAATGCCAGGTCAAGGTTATGAAGGTGTGGCCGAGTTTGTTCTTGATGTAATGACTTCTCGAGGTTTGAACGCTTGCCCCCCTCTGCTTGTTGGCGTTGGTGTGTCGACATCCGCTGAGACGGCAGCTCGCTTGTCCAAGAAGGCGATTCTCAAACCAGTTACTGCGCGCAATACGAATGAACAGGCAGCGCTACTCGAAGAGCTGCTGGCAGAAGGCATTAATGACTTGGGCATTGGCCCGCAAGGTCTCACTGGCGACAACACCGTGATGGGAGTGAACATTGAATGGTCCGCTCGTCACCCCTCAACCATTGGTGTTGCCGTTTCAACTGGTTGCTGGGCTCACCGGCGAGGCCAAATCAAGATCAACGCAGACCTTTCCTATGAAATCATCTCTCATCAGGACGTAAAGCTATGAAAAAGGTATTAAAAACCCCTATTTCCGTTGAAGACCTGGAAGATCTCAAGGCGGGCGACATTGTTTACCTAGATGGAACGCTTGTCACCTGCAGGGATATGGCTCACCGGCGCTTAATTGAATATGGGCAGGAACTCCCAGTTGATCTTACCGGCGGCGCAATCTTTCATGCAGGTCCAATCGTTCGGGAAAAAGATGATGGAAGCTACGAAATGGTCTCAATTGGACCAACCACCAGTATGCGAATGGAAAAATTTGAGCGCGAATTCATAAAAAGGACAGGGGTGAGACTGATAATTGGCAAAGGTGGAATGGGATCGGAGACAGCGGCGGGTTGTCTGGAGAGCAAGGCTGTTCATGCGGTCTTTCCTGGAGGCTGTGCAGTTGTTGCCGCAACTAAGGTAGAAGCGATAGAAGGTGCTGAATGGAAAGATCTGGGTATGCCAGAGACACTGTGGATAAACCGGGTAAAAGACTTTGGCCCTCTAATCATCTCCATTGACACCCATGGAAACAATCTATTCGAAACAAACAAAAGAACTTACAACCAGCGAAAGTCCGCGGTACTAGAAAGAATCAGTGAACAAGTTAAATTCATAAAATAAGGTGATTTTAAATTTTCTTATATGTCAATTTTAACTTCCTGACGAGCCATATTAAAAAACAAAATCAATGATGGAATTTCGCATAAAAATAATAAAATCTTGGTCTTTCTGTGGTTCTCGTAGCCGCCTCAACTTCACTGTTTGCAGAAGACAAATCCGCATGGTCGAAGTGAAGTGCCCCCCTGCAGAGCTGCACAGGGTATAGTGCAGCCATCAGGGGAGCGCGATGAGCAACGACCCCACCCTCAAACGCTGGACCGCGAAGCGAACAGCCGCCGTGGTCTTGGAGATCTTCAAGGCCAAGACCACGGCGGCTGAAGCAGCTCGCCAGTATGACCTCACCGTCTCAGAGTTCGAGGGCGGGATCGAGGAGGCCCAGCGCAGCATGGAGAGCGGGTTTCGGGCCCGCCCCAAGGCATCCGCGAGAAGTATGAGTCAGAGCTTGGGTAAACCAAGGAGGAGCTGGGCGAGGCCTACAAGCAGAACGACGCATTAAAATACGTGGCGCCGCCTGCTCGACGAGGACGAGAACTCCTAAAGGCGTTGCCGTCGGAGCTTGCCCAGCTAGGCCATGCGGTATCACTCGCCAAGCTGTGCCATGGCAGGGGCTCTCCCGCTGGACGGTTCACTACCGTCTCAAGCCGCGAGGCCGTGTGATCAATAGCGATCTGGTCACTCGGGTGGAGTTGGCTCCTCTGGAGCGGTTACCCACCCACGGCTATCGCCACCTGGCGTGCAACCATAAATCGATCCAGCGCATCCTGCAGCTTAAACGCTGGCAGGTACGCAAGCGGCCCCTGGGTTTCGACCTCGCGCCCGGAGCCTGCCGCACTGCCCTGAGCGCCGGAGCAGATCGGGCTGGTAGAGTGCTCCTTCCGGCTCTTTAAGGAAGAATGCATCTGGCAGCATCGGTTCGAATCGCTGGGTCAAGCACGAGCGGTGATCAGCCGCTGGATCCGGCACTACAACGAAGAGCAGCCACATCAGTCCTTAGGCTATGTGGCACCTGGAGCACACCCGGCATTAACGGCATAGGGTGAGCAGAAACCAGAGGGTCATTACTCACTACACTTTATAACCATCATTAAGTTAGTCCCTCCATGAGCGTTCATAAGTTCTCCCCGCGTTAGAATTACATGATCTCCAGATTCCACGATTCTGTTCTCCAGCAGTATCTCTAGGGCACGCTCGTTGAGCTCGGTGGGTGCCATGTCGCGGGTATCGAAGGGCAGCGACACCACCCCACGGTAGAGCGCCATGCGCCGCTGCGCCACCGGGCTGTGGGCCAGCCCGACGATGGGCAGCCCCGAGCGGATCCGCGAGGCGATCAACGGCGTGTAGCCGGTAGCGGTCATGCAGGCGATGGCGGCCACGCCCGAGAGGTGGTTAGCGGCGTACATGGCGGAGAGCGCGATGGTCTCGTCGATGCGCGAGAAACCCTCGTGGATGCGGTGGCCGGAGGACTGGGCGACCTTCTCCCTCTCGGCGCCCAGGCAGACCCGGTCCATGGCCTCGATGGTCTCCACCGGGAAGCGCCCGGCGGCGGTCTCGGCCGACAGCATCACCGCGTCGGTGCCGTCGAGTACGGCGTTGGCCACGTCGAACACCTCGGCGCGGGTCGGCAGCGGCGATTCGATCATCGACTCCATCATCTGGGTCGCGGTGATCACCGCCCGGTTGAGCTGGCGGGCGCGCTTGATGATGCGCTTCTGGATGCCAATCAACTGGGCGTCGCCGATCTCCACGCCGAGATCGCCGCGCGCCACCATCACCGCCTCCGAGGCCTCGATGATGCCGTCCAGGGTGGCGGCGTCGGCCACGGCCTCGGCGCGCTCCAGCTTGGCCACCAGGCCGATCTCGCGACCGGCCTCGCCCAACAGCGCCCGCGCCTCGTGCATGTCCTCGGCCGAACGCGGGAAGGAGACGGCGAGATAGTCGACGCCGATGGCGATGGCGGTCTTCAGGTCGGCGCGGTCCTTGTCGGTGAGCGCCGGGGCCGAGAGGCCGCCGCCCTGCTTGTTGATGCCCTTGTTGTTGGAGAGCTTGCCGCCCACCACCACGCGGGTGTGGATCTCGCGGCCCTGGACCGCGGTGACGTCGAGCACCACCCTGCCGTCGTCGAGCAGCAACCGGTCGCCGGCGGCCACGTCGTCGATCAGGGCCTGGTAGTCGCAGCCGACGCGCGCCTGATCGCCCGCCTCGCCATCGAGCGCCATATCGAGGATAAAGGGTGCGCCCTCGGCCAGCGTCACCGCCCCCTCACGGAAGCGGGCGATGCGGATCTTGGGGCCCTGGAGGTCGCCGAGGGCGGCGACGCTGCGGCCCAGGCGGGAGGCCGCTTCGCGCACCGCCTCGAGGCGGCGGCGGTGGTCGTCCGGCGCACCGTGGGAGAAGTTTAGGCGCACGACATCGACGCCGGCCGCGATCATGGCCTCCAGCACACCCTCGCGGTCACTGGCCGGGCCCAGGGTGGCGACGATCTTGGTACGACGCACGGGCAATCGTGCAGAAATTTCCATAACAGATTCCTAAATAGATAATGCTCTAATTCCTAATTTCAAGAAATAAAGCCTTTTAGCTCTAGCTCATGCTCGATCACCAGCAGACGGTTGTACTTGGCCACGCGGTCGGAGCGGCACAGCGAACCGGTCTTGATTTGACCCGCCGAGGCGCCCACCGCCAGATCGGCAATGGTGGTGTCCTCGGTCTCACCGCTGCGATGGGAGATTACTGCGGTGAGGCCGGCGTCCTGGGCCATCTTGATGGCATCGAGCGTCTCGGAGAGGGAGCCGATCTGGTTGAACTTGATCAGGATGGAGTTGCCGATCTTCTCATCGATACCGCGCTTGAGGATCTTGATGTTGGTGACGAACAGGTCGTCGCCGACCAGCTGTACCTTGTCGCCGAGCTTGTCGGTCAGCGCCTTCCAGCCGTCCCAGTCGGACTCGTCCATGCCGTCTTCGATGGAGACGATGGGGTACTGGTCACACAGCTCGGCCAGGTAGTCGACGAAGCCATTGGCATCGAAGGCCTTACCCTCGCCGGAGAGATTGTACTGGCCGTCCTTGTAGAACTCGGAGGAGGCGCAGTCCAGCGCCAGGGTTACGTCGCGGCCGAGCTCATAGCCGGCATCGGCGACGGCCTGCTTGATCACGGCGAGCGCCTCGGCGTTGGACTCCAGGTTGGGTGCGAAGCCGCCTTCGTCGCCCACCGCGGTGGAAAGACCCTTGGCCGACAGCACTTTTTTCAGCGCATGGAAGATCTCGGCGCCGACCCGCAGGGCCTCGCGGAAGTTCGCGGCACCCACGGGCTGCACCATGAACTCCTGGATGTCGACGTTGTTGTCGGCATGCTCGCCGCCATTGAGGATGTTCATCATCGGCACCGGCATGCTGTACTGGCCCGGCTGGCCGTAGAGTTCGGCAATGTGGGCATACAGCGGCATGCCCTTGGCGTTGGCTGCCGCCTTGGCCGCCGCCAGCGACACGGCGAGGATGGCATTGGCGCCCAGCTTGGCCTTGTTGTCGGTGCCGTCGAGCTCGAGCATGGCATTGTCGAGACCGCGCTGGTCGCGGGCATCCATCCCGACGAGCCGCTCGCGGATGGCGCCGTTGACGGCTTCCACCGCCTTCAGCACGCCCTTGCCCAGGTAGCGCGACTTGTCGCCGTCGCGCAGCTCCAGGGCCTCGCGGGAGCCAGTGGAGGCACCGCTCGGCGCGCAGGCCACGCCCACAGCACCGCTCTCCAGACGCACCTCGGCCTGCACGGTGGGGTTGCCGCGGGAGTCGAGCACCTCGAGGGCGCAAATGTCGACGATCTTAGTCATTGGAGTCTCCCCTGTCGTATCGACAGACGGTTGGCAAACGGCGATCAAATCAAGGCCGTGGGCTTCGCCTTCAGCGCGACAGCCTGCCAGATGAACACCAGCCCGCCGATGCCGACGCCGAGCAGGTCGGTCATCCAGCCGCCCGCGATCATTGACAGTGCGGCGGCCAGCAGCATCACGCGCTGCACGAGGTTGACGCCGCCATTGAGGAACCAGCCCTGCACCGAGGCAGCCAGCAGGTAGATCCCGACACCCGCGGTGAGGGCCACGCGCAGGATCTGCATCCAGGTGCCGTCCATCAGCAGCGCCGGGCTGTAGAAGAACATGAAGGGCACGATGAATGCGGCCAGGCCGAACTTGAAGGAGGTCACGGCCGTCTTCAGCGGATCGGTTCCCGAGATGGCGGCGGCGGCATAGCCGGCCAGTGCCACCGGCGGGGTGATGGCCGAGAGCACCGCGTAGTAGAACACGAAGAAGTGCGCCACCAGCGGCGGAATGCCGATCTGCTGCAGGCCCGGTGCCACCACCGAGGCGGCTACCGCGTAGGCCGCCGTGGTGGGCATGCCCATGCCGAGCAGGATCGAGATACACATGGCGAAGAACAGCGCCAGCAGATGGCTGGCATCGGCGATGCCCAGCAGCATGGAGGCGAAGCGGGCACCGACGCCGGTCAGTGCGATGACGCCGACGATGATACCGGCACAGGCACACACCGCGATCAGCGGAATGGCCATGCGTGCGCCCAGCGAGAGGGCATTGAGCAGCGCCTTGGGGCCCATCCAGTGAGGCGTGAACCAGGACACCACGGCGGCGCTGACCATTGCCAGGGTACCGGCACGAATCACCGAGTAGCCCATGAACAGGGTGCCGATCAGGATGATGATGGGCAGGAACAGATAGACCTGCTTGACCATCTTGCGGAATACCGGCAGTTGATCCTTGGGCAGACCCTGCATGCCGCCGCGGCGGGCTTCCAGGTCCACCATCAGGTAGATGGAGAGGAAGTACAGGGCGGCCGGAATCAGTGCGGCAATGGCGATTTCGGTATAGGGGATGCCGGTGATCTCGGCCATGATGAAGGCGCCAGCGCCCATGATCGGCGGTACGATCTGGCCACCGGTGGATGCTGCGGCCTCGATGCCGCCGGCGCTACGCGGGTGGTAGCCAACCTTCTTCATCAGCGGAATGGTCAGCGAGCCGGTCGCCACCACGTTGCCGGCAGAAGTACCGTTGATCATGCCCATCAGGCCGGAAGCGAATACCGCCACCTTGGCCGGGCCGCCACGCGCGCGACCGGCGGCGGCGAAGGCGAAGTTGACGAAATAGTCACCCACGCGGGAGGCCTGCAGGAAGGCGGCGAAGGTGATGAACAGAATGATGTAGGTGGACGACACGGCAGTGGTCGGGCCGAGAATGCCGTTATCGGTGTAGAGATAGGTGAAGAAACGGGAGGCAGAGTAGCCACGGTGCTCGAGCAGACCCGGCAGATACGGGCCGGCAAAGGCGTAGACCAGGAACACCCCGGTAATGATGATCAGTGCCAGACCGGCCACGCGTCGCGTCAGCTCCATGATCAGCACCACGCCTACCGCAGCTACGATCAAGTCCGTTTGGCTGGCCATGGGCATCCCTGCCGACATGCGCCAACGATTGAGAACAAATAGCAAGTACGCTGCGACGACGATTGAGGCGACGATCAGTACCACGTCGGCCCAGTGGACGGAGCGGCTGGAACTGCGCGATACCCAGCTGCCGATAAGGGCGATGGCCGTGGCCATCGCCAGTGACCAGCTCAGGTGCACCATCACCCAGTCCGCGGGGGCCGTGCCCCGAGCATCGCGCAGAAACCAGGCGTAGAGGATACAGAAAGCGGCATAGGCGATGGCGGCCAAGGCGAGAATCATGACCAGCCGCTCGACGCGACCGAGTCGGATCTCGCCGGGACTGCGATCCAGGGTCATGGCGGCGGTGATGGCAAAACCGACGGCCAAGCCGCCGGCGACGTGAATGATCCGGAAGGCCCAGGTCTCGATGGGCGATACGTTGAGCGCATACAGGTGCATGGCGGTGAACAGCACGCAGGCGGCGAATACCGTCTGGCCGAGCAGGCCGGAGAGCACACGCTCGTTGTGGGCAATGGGAATATCGGCGACCCCTTCGGTGCCGAGCTTCGGTGTTGCCTCGTGGAGTTGGGTATCTTGGGTCATGCCAGATTACCTTGCAGATTGCGGTTGCCCGGTTGGGTCACCTGCCTGCGCGCCGACAAGCTTGTCGGCGCGCAGGCAGGGTGGATTAATCCCGAAGATCAGCGGGGATCTCGTAACCGTTTTCTTCAAACCAGCGAACCGCCCCGGGGTGCCAGGGGATGAAGGTGTTGTGCACGAAGTTCTCCGGCATAGTTTCGCGCGCAGAGCCATGTACCTGGATCATGCGCTCATAGTTCTCCATTACGGTCTTAGTTACTTCGTAGACCAAGGACTCCGGCATGTCCTTGTGGGTGATAGCAAAATTCCACAGTGAAACGGCGGATTCATCTTCATCCAGGCTGCTGTAGGCACTAGCGGGTATGGTTGCCGGACTCAGTTCAGGAAAGTCATCCAGAAATTGCGCCATCTCCTGCTCGGAGAAAGAGAAAATATTGACATCGACTTGCGCCTCAAGCTGACTAAACGCAGAAACCGGTATGCCAGCGGCAAAGGCGAAGGCATCTAGCAAGCCATCCTGAACCTGACTAGCCTGGTCGGCGGCGCCACCATTGCGAGTGCGCACCTCAAGGCCGAGTTTCTCGAAAAGCTGGGGGTAATACATGTCCCCCGTTCCGCCGGCAGGTCCCACGCCCACGGTCTTCCCATCGAGATCAGAAATCGATGAAATACCTGAACCCGACAGTGAGATTACTTGCAGGGCCGTTTGGTACATGGGGAATACGGCACGGATATCGGTGTGCTCGATGCCGGGCGCCAGCTCACTGTTACCCTGCCACGCCTCGTAGGCGGGCCCCATGGTAACCATGCCGAACTCATGCTCGCCCATTTGTACAAGTGTCACATTCTGGACAGGACCACCGGTAACCTCAGCACCAAAGGATGACCCTGTTGCTTCACTGGCCAGATTTCCCCAACCGGATCCATAGATATAATAGGTTGCTCCTTGGCTACCCGTACCGATGGTCAGGCTTCGCGGCCAGTTATCACGATCCGCTTCAGCAAAGGCACTGACGGCGACGCCACTGCAGAGTGCGACGACAGCAAGATTAGATAGTTTCATGTGCGTGCTCCAGTTAAGTTGTACTTATCTTTTCAAAAATACAGCTCATTCACTCTATGTGACGATTACAAATCCCTCCCCAAGTTTCGGAATGGACCTCATGTGACACATTGATGCCTCATGAAATAGCCTTGCCACCGACTCGCATCGGTCAATTAACAACTGACGGGTTTTGCCCAATGCTTCCTCTAGCCGCATCGGGCCATCCATCAGCGAGAACGCAGCGGTAACGCCATGCTCATATGAGGCGCGCCAGTCATATCCGAGCTGTCCCGCTATTACGATGACCGGCACGTTCAGCTTGCTTGCACACCGAGAAATTCCAATCGGCGTCTTTCCAGCTAGGCTTTGTCCATCCAGGCGGCCTTCACCTGTGATAACCAAGTCCGCATCATCAATAAGGTTCAAGAATCCGACTTGGCCCATTACCACATCAATGCCAGGTTTGAGTTCTGCATTGAGGATTGCCTTGGCCATATACCCAACGCCACCCGCTGCACCAGCCCCGGGGTATTCGCTGACATCATGCCCAACAGCATCATAAAGCTTGTCAGCAAACAGCCTTAATGCCGATTCGAGTTGATTAACATCGCCTAGAGAAGCCCCCTTTTGCGGGCCATAGATAGCACTAGCACCATTCTTCCCGATCAATGGATTATCGACATCGACTGCCGCAACAACTTCAAGGTTCTTTAATCGACCATCAAGCTGTGATATGTCGATCCTGTCAATTTGGGAAAAATTCCTTGGGCATGGGGGCAATTCATGACCATGCTTATCCACCAGCCGTCCACCTAGTGCGACTAAAAGCCCAGCTCCTGCATCATTGGTAGCACTGCCTCCCAACGTTAGGACTAAGGATGTTGCCCCTACTTTCAGGGACTCACTTATAAGTTGGCCAACACCATAGGTGCTACCATCCAGGATGGAGCGCTGATGGATATCCGTATACTGCAAGCCACAGACTTCAGCCAACTCCACATAGGCAGTGGCACTCTCACTATGCCACCCCCAGGCGGCACGCCTGGTACCACCATGGGCATCCGTCACATCCGTGTGGCGTACTTCAGCACCGGTAGAAGCAACCAGGGCAGCTAGCGTCCCTTCGCCACCATCTCCCATTGGGCACTGCAACAGCACTGCACTTGGCAATGCACGAGCGACTCCTTTCGCCATTGCGTCCGCTGCAGACTCAGCGGAAAGGGACCCTTTGTAGCTATCAGGAGCAATGACTATCTTCACTGTTGAAGCCCCCATGGTGAAATACAGCGAGGTTTTTATTTGGGTGACGCAATTTTCAATCGTTTTCCAAAGGGGATAGCCAGCCAACGGCGCTAGCCCCTTAGGAAATCGAACTCGAACTATTGTGCTTCGATATCAGAACAGATGGCTTGAGTCACATCCTCAGTCGTTGCGGTTCCGCCGAGGTCTCTTGTTTGGAGGCCAGAAGCAGTCAGTCTTTCAATGGCGGCCATCAAGCGTTCGGCTGCAACATTCTCGCCAAGATGCTCAAGCAACATGGCCGCAGTCCAGAAGGAGCCCACCGGGTTTGCAATCCCTTTACCAGCAATATCAAATGCTGAGCCGTGGATGGGTTCGAACATGGATGGGAAGTCGCCTTCGGGATTCAAGTTTGCGGTTGGAGCAATACCCAAGCTGCCTGAAAGTGCTGCCGCGAGATCGGACAGAATGTCGGCATGAAGGTTAGTCGCCACGATGACGTCAATCGTCTCAGGCTTCAGCACCATGCGGGTGGTGACGGCATCGACCAGCTCACGATCTATATCGACGTCTGGGAAATCCTTGGCAACTTCGAAGAAGACCTCATCCCAGAGCACCATGCCATGGCGCTGGGCATTAGACTTGGTCACCAGGGTCAGCTTCTTGCGAGGCCGGCTTTGGGCGAGTTCGAAGGCAAAACGATGAATACGCTCTATACCTTTCCTGGTGAATACGGACACCTCCGTGCCCACCTCATCGGGAAGCCCTTGATGCACCCGACCGCCGTTACCTGAGTACTCGCCCTCGCTATTTTCCCTAACGATGACCCAATCGATTTCATCGGCCCCTTTCAAGCGGCTATTGACACCCGGCAGCACTCGGGCCGGGCGAACATTGGCGTATTGATCGAAGCCCTGACAGATGGCGAGTCTGAGCTCCCAGAGGGAGACGTGATCAGGAACGTCTTGGCTACCCACGGCCCCAAAGTAGATAGCATCAAACTTTGACAGCTTTTCCAGACCACCTTTTGGAATATACTCACCTTTTTCGATATAACGCTGAGAACTCCAGTCGAAATCCTCGAACTCAAACTGAAAGTCTCCACTCTTATTCGCCAGGGCTGCCAAAACTTTCTTGCCGGCCTCAATCACTTCGAGACCAATTCCATCCCCGGGAATAACCGCAACACGGTGACTGCGCATACTCAACACTCCTGCAGATTGTTTAGCGACATCTCACTTCATGGAGAACCACCAGAATTGTCACATCAACACTAGATGACAAATCGGAGAGCATGCAATATACTGTGAGTTAAAACACTACCAACCCGGAGGTTAAAACTCATGTCGAGCACCGACTTTGAGTTCTTTATTTTTCTTTGTCAAGCAGGCAGTTTTTCAAAAGCGGCCAGGGAGTTAGACATAACGCCTGCAGCTGCGAGCAAAAGACTTTCCAACATTGAGAAGAATGTCGGCTCTCAACTTTTATCGAGATCAACTCGCTCCATGAGTCTGACATCGAACGGCACGATTTATTTAGACTATGCTCGAAAAGTCACATCAACGATAGAGGAGATGAACAGCGCCCTACGCCAAAAGACCGATGAGCCCGAGGGACTAATTCGTATCAATGCGCCCTTTGGGTTTGGAAGGAAATATGTATCCAGATTCATTGCCGACTTTATAAATGAAAACCCAAAGGTAGATTGTCAACTCCATCTATCAGACCACCCACTAAACTTGATAGCCAATTCATTCGATCTCGGAATTCGCTTTGGGTCACTCCCTGACTCTGGATTACATGCCAAGAAAATTGCTTCTCACCAGCGATTCGTTTGCGCATCACCCTCTTATTTGGAAAAACACGGGGAACCTGAACATCCCCGAGACCTCTCTGACCACAACTGCATAGTGCTCAGACAGAATGAGGACACGTATGGAAACTGGAAATTCAATAAAGGCGATCAGATCTATCCCATCCGTGTCAGAGGAAATTTGAGTTCAAATGATGGAGAAAGTGTGCTGAGCTGGACGTTGGCGGGGCACGGCATCGCGATACGCGCTGAGTGGGATGTCTACCACCACATAAAAGAAGGCCACCTGAAAAGAGTATTAAATGAATACCAGCTACCTAATGCCGACATCTATGCAGTGTACCCTTACAGTCAGCATCTCCCGGCTCGGATACGACTGCTCATCGACTACCTATCTGAAAGAATGAACATAGTACCGTTTAGGAAATGAGAACAAAAGGCCAAGGCGCGCGACCGACAATGTGGTCGACTCCCACCAGTTGGCCGAGCCCATGCGCGCGCTGCGGGCCGAGCTGGCCGATGGCTACAGTCACCTGCTGGGCGCTGCCACCACCACTGGCAAGAACATGCTGCCGCGGATTGCCGCGCTGAAGGACGCCAGCCAGATCTCCGTGATCGTTGAGGTGATCGACGCCGACACCTTCAAGCGTCCGATCTACGCAGGCAAGCCATCGCTACGGTGCAGAGCGCCGACAGCCTTAAGGTGATCACCGTGCGTAGCACCGGCTTCCTGCCGTGGTTGGAGAGCAAGCTGTAATATGCATTATCGAAGCTTCTCGGGTGAACCGATTCCCGGCCCTTCGCCAGCTCGGTGCTTACGCAGCAAAGCTACCTCAGGCCAGGCGACCCTCAGCCACGTTTTCCTTCGATCGCCTCACTTGGGCCATCTCGTCTCAAGTCGCTTGGCCGGCAGAACTTTACTCCATCGGAAAACGCGCCTCCAGCTCGGCGACCTGCTTCGACGTCAGGCCCCGCGGGTTCTCGCCGCGCAACAGCAGGAACAGCTTGGCGGTTTCCTCGAGCTCTTCAGTGGCATAAACCGCTGCCTCGAGATTCTTGCCAGCCACCACCGGGCCGTGGTTGGCGAGCAGTACAGCGCTGTGCTTACCGGCTAGCCCGCGCACCGCATCACCCAAGGCAGGATCGCCCGGCACATGGTAAGGAACAAGCGGTAGCTTGCCCACCCGCATGACATAGTAGGCGGTCAGCGGCGGAATGCAGTCGCAGGGGTCGACACCCGGCAGACAGGAGACCGCTACCGAGTGGGTGGAGTGCAGATGCACGATGGCGCCGGACTTTGGCCGCTCTGAATACATGGCCATATGCAAAAAATGTTCTTTGGTAGGCTTGTCGCCATCGTGCCAGCGCCCCTGTGCATCCAAGCGTGAGATGCGCGCCGGGTCCAGCCTTCCCAGGCAAGCGTTGGTAGGCGTCATCAGCCAGCCGCCATCATCGAGACGTACGCTGATATTTCCGCTGGAGCCCATGGTCAGGCCGCGATCGAATAGCGACTTGCCTAAAGTGGCGATCTGCTCGCGTAGCCGACTTTCCTGGCCAAGGTGTGAGTCGATACTCATGCGCGGCCCTCCACTGTCAGTTCGTCGAGCACCGCAAAGGCGCGTGTGAAGAAATCCTGGCCGCCGAAGTTGCCTGACTTCAGCGCCAACGACAGCGGTGCTCCGCCCACCCGCGGCGCTTGGGTCCAGGGCACGCCGGGATCGATCTGCCCGCCGATGCGCAGCTGGCGAATGCCCAGCGCCGACACTACCGCGCCAGAGCTTTCACCTCCGGCAACGAGCAGGCGCCCCACGCCCTCGGCGACCAAGGTGTTTGCTAGTTGGCCTAATGCCTGCTCCACCAACTCCCCTGCTCGAGCCATCCCCAGGGCCTCCTGAGCAGCTTTGACGCGCGCGGGATCCGCCGAGGCGTAGACCAGCACCGGTCCACCCTCGGCAAGTCCCTCACGGGCAAAGTCCAGAGCCATCTCAAAGTGCGTCTCGCCCTCAGCCAGTTGCAAAGGATCCAGGGCGAAGCCCGCCTGCTGCCCGCGGGGATGATGTTCGAGAAAGTGTGCCACCTGGCCCAGCGTGGCCCGGGAACAGCTCCCCGATAAGACGATGGCACTACCTTCGGCAGGAACGAGTCGTCCCGGCTCGGCTACCTCAGCCAACCAACCACGACGACGGTACTGTTCAGGTAACGCCTGTCCGAGACCTGAACCGCCCGTGACGAGCGGAAACTCCACGACCGCCTCTGCCAATACCTCAAGGTCACCTTCGTTCAAGGTATCGCAAATCACATGACGCACGCCGTGCGTGGCCAGCGCCTCGAATTGATCACAAACTGCTGCACTACCCCGAGCCAGAACCTCATGTGATGCCAAACCAACTGCGTTTGGTGTCTGACGACCCAGTACCCTTACCAGATCAGCATCAGTCATCGGCGTCAGCGGGTGATGCTGCATACCACTATCGTTGAGCAGACGATCTCCGACGAAAAGATGCCCCTGATAGACGGTGCGCCCGTTTGCCGGAAATGCCGGTACCATCACCGTCTGCTCAGCTCCGAGTCGCTCCAACAAGGCATCCGCAACCGGGCCGATATTACCGGCGTCCGTTGAATCGAATGTGGAGCAATACTTGAAGAATATCTGGCAAGCACCTCGATCGATCAGCCAGTCTGCTGATGCGATAGCATCACCGACTGCCTCTTCGACTGGGCAGGAGCGCGACTTCAGCGCCACCACCACCGCATCGGCCTCTCCAATATCAATATCACCGGCTGGAACGCCAATTAGCTGGACGCAGCGCATGCCAGCGCGAACTAAATTATTGGCAAGGTCAGTTGCACCTGTAAAATCATCTGCAATCGCACCTAGAACAACACTCATATTGCTCTCCATTTTTCGTGCCTAAAAAGCAGGAATAAACAAAAGGGCGAGTCCGAATCTCTCTAAATCGATACAACGCGAACAATTCAGCCAATTAACTTTTTATCAAGCACAGACCGAGCCCTGCCAAGGACTGTGCAGGCCAAGCATGAGTAAAAATCAACATCAACCAATCTAGCGATTGAAGATTTTACGAGAATTAATTCTTAGCCATCAAAAAGATGGGACGCTATCTTCATCTTTTCCCTTCTCGCCCGCTCCAAATGCCTTCCGAGAAATTCAGCCGCCTCTTCATTTTTCCCTTCTTCAAGAAGGTCGAGAATTATCAAATGCTCTTTCGACTCAGGCTTCGGCGAGTCCCTTTTCATGAAGACGTTATATTCCATCAATTTTCTTAACCGATTCGCCCTCTGAAGGCCTTCGAGCAGAAAAACATTTTTGGCACAGGCCACAATTGACTCGTGAAAAAATGTTCCCACGAGGAACATATGGCGCTCGGTGATATCCCGATCATCCATGTTCAACGTATCAGCTTGAAGCCGCCTTAATTGGCGAAACAGCCGTCGATCAACCGTGTAACCAGGCTCTCGTAGCGCCGCCGGTTCGATTAATATCCGATAGCGATAACATTGATCGTAAGTTTCTTTGGATGTAAGGAACTCATTGAATTCCCATCCATAGCCCATAAGCTTGGACACCCAGCCCTCTGTCTCCATAGACACAAGGGCCTGCTGAATGGAAAACCTATTGGTATTGTAAACGTTTGCAAGCTCAGTTTCTGTTATCGTTCTCCCCAGCTTGCCCTTCAGGTAGTCAACAGCGATGTTGAACGCAAGAGGGGAAATTGGCGAACTGCTATCGACGACAAGGTCTTCCACTTCATCGCTTTCAGAAATTTTTGGAGTAACCAAAAAATAACCACGGTTAGGCTCTTTCTTGACAACACCTTGGCTTTCAAGAAAAGCGAGTGCTGAACGTATCGGGGTTCTTGACACCTTAAGGTTATCTGCAAAGAAGGTTTCGGGCAGGTGGCTGCCAACCGGAATATTCTTTTCATGCACCAGAGCCAGCATTCTCTTGGCGACAACTTCAGGATTGGTCTTCTTTCTCTGAGCAGTCTGCATATCTGGCTCACTCATGTTTAAAGCTTGGCGACAGCTTGACAAGCCGATGATACCATGCCAAACCAACACTGTATATGCTCAGAGGGTTGTTCCTACGGCTGTGCGGAACAACCACTCTGGATACACATTCACCTCAGGACATCTTCCTTACGTAGATATTGTTTCTCAGCAATCTGAATATCATTGGCATAGCAATCACCATCAAAACAATCATGCTCAAAACGAATGAAATGGGGCGGTCGACAAAGATACTGAGACTCCCGTCCGAAATGATGAGAGATTGAAGAAGGTTCTCTTCCGCCATGGAGCCCAGCACCAGCGCCAATACGGTAGCTGCTGGGGAGTAGCCATAAAGCTTCATGAAGAACCCCAGCAACCCGGCCACCAAAAGCATCCATGTCTCCACCATGCTGAAGTGTAGCGTGTATGTCCCGATCACACAGAGCAGGACGACGACCGGAATGACATAGACATAGGGGATATCCAGGAACCTGACGAACAACGGAATGGCCGCAATACTTAGAAATATCAGTACCATATTGCCCAAGTACATGCTGGCGATAAGCCCCCACACGAAGCCAGGATCATTCTCGATCAGCATGGGACCCGGTTGCAGGCCCCACATCATGAAAGCGCCCAGCAGCACCGCTGTGGCCCCGGACCCAGGAATGCCAAGCGACAACAGAGGGACCATGGCACCTGACGAAGCAGCATTATTGGCCGCCTCGGGAGCGACCAGCCCCCGCATTTCGCCCTTTCCAAACTTCTCGGGATCCTTGGCAATTTTTTTCTCTATCGAGTAGCCAAGAATCGATCCGATGGTCGCCCCCGAACCAGGGAGGATACCAGCAACAAAACCGATGATGGAACCTCTAAGAAACGTAAACTTTGACTCCGAATAGTCTTTCCTTGACGGCCAAAAATCTTTTGATCGAAACGTCACCCTTGCCCTTTCCACCTTTTTTTTGTGCTGCCCTTTGTAAATGCAGTGCAATAACTCACCAATACCGAACAAGCCAATCGCGATAGGGACGAAGTAGATTCCACCAATCAACTCCGGCGAGCCAAAAGTGAAGCGTTGAGCACCGCTCATTACATCGACACCTACCATCGAGATGACAAAGCCGATCAACGCTGACACTACACCATTGAATTTGTTATCGCCCATCATGGTCGTTAGCAGAAGCAGACCAAAAAGGATAATCAGAAAATATTCTGAGGGACCGAACGAAGCCGCAAAGCTAGCTAATGTTGGTGCCAAAGAGCAAATCAAGATAACACCGATGGTACCGCCTATGAAAGATGCAATAGACTGCATCACCAGGGCCGGACCGGCCCTCCCCTGCTGGGCTAGAGGATAGCCGTCCAGCGTTGACGCCACCGTAGCAGATTCACCAGGGGTGTTGATCAAAATAGACGTGATGGTACCGCCATACATGGATCCATAGTAGATTCCGGCTAGCATGATGATGGCCGTGGTCGGGTCAAGTCCAAAGGTCATCGGAACCAGCACCGCTATACCTGCCGCAGGGCCAAATCCAGGAAACAAACCGACCACCATTCCAACGAAAGCCCCGACGAACAAGAAAAACAAATTGGTTGGTGTTATTGCAACGGATAGACCAAACCCTAGGTTAGTTATCAACTCTTCAATCATTTGCAAACCTCCCAACATAAGTTTTTATACCACCCTGCTAGATGCCGAACACACCACGAGGCAACGACGCATTGAGCAATACATCGAAGAGCAAGTACAGGAGGACAGGCAAGGTAATACTGTAGACCACATTCATCACCACCTTCTTCCGATTGAAAATCGAAAGCAAGGCAACCATGAAGAGGGTCATTGACAAGAGACCACCCAAGAAGGTGATACTTCCGATCAACAAGGCCAAGCAAAACACAACGAGAGCAACATCTATAGGACGATCCGCTTCTCCCTCATATTCGTCATTACCGCCTCGATGTACCTGCCATGATGCAAGAATCGCTGCAAACTGAAAGGGATGAAGTTCACTTCTCCTAATAGCAATTATGTCTTTAAATAAATTCACGGAAGTAAATAGGATCAACAATCCACCCACCATGGCGGGGAAATAGCCAGGTCCAGGACGCCCAATATTTGTTACAAAGCTAAGCGTATTCAAGCCATACACAAAATATGCTGTCGACATGAGAAAAAGGAATAAAGAAAACCACAGTCTCATCTGGCGCACCACTCTAGTTTGCGGCGTGGCATGGTGCGAACCCATACCACGCCATCCTCATGACTTATTCAATGGCACCAATACTACGAAGCGTGCTCTCATAAACCTCGGAGGTCTCCTGCAGGTAGTCACCAAATTCTTCACCCCACAGGTAGGTACCGGACAAACTGTTGGTTTCCAAATACTTATTCCACTCCTCAGTCTCGACTACTTCTTTGAGTGCCGAGATCCACCACTCCTGAACGTCAGCATCCACGCCTCCTGGCAATACGACCCCCCTGGGGAGAGCAAAGGTAAAGTCATAGCCCAGTTCCTGGAATGTCGGAACATCAGGATAAATGTCGCTGCGTTGAGCATCCGAGAATGCCAGCGCCCGGAAATTGCCAGCGGCAATCTGCCCTGCCACCTCAGAGGGATTCGCGACAATGGCCTCGACGCTGCCGGACGTCAGGGCGGTCACCATCTCCCCCCCGGTTCCAGCGGGAACGTACTCAAGCCGAATTTCCGCTTCATCGGAAAATAGGCTAGCGACGACGCGGCTAGGTCCAGCCGATCCGGTACCACCTACAATGATTCGGGAAGATTGGGCTGCTTCAACAAATTCATCGACACTACGATACTCAGAATCCTCGCGGACCACGAGGAACATGGCATCGCTAGCCAGCAGGGCAATCGGCGTGAAATCGCTGTAGTTCCAATCCGTATCGGCAATCAGCGGCGTGGTAATGAAATTGCCACTGGTCGATGTGGCAACGTAGGGGTTACCCTGCTGCCTTTTTACATAGCTGTAACCAATGGCCCCACTTCCTCCCGCGCGGTTGGCTACGACAATATTCTGCCCACCATAGAGGTCATAATCATTCAGGATGTCTACAACGGTTCGGGACATCAGATCATTGCCACCACCCGGGCCAAAGGCGATGATGTAGTTCAGCCTTTCACTGGGGTAGCTGTTGTCCTGCGCCACAGATAAATGTGAGAACGTCGCAACGGAAGCCAAAGCGGCGGAAGCGATGAGTTTAGACTTGTTGGAAATCATGGCGTCTCTCTTCTCTTATAAAAATTTCAGATTGTTACGTGCCTAGGGCACTTCCTCTAGCTCAGGGCGTCACAGACAGCCTGACTAAAGTCCTTGCATCCATAACTGCCGCCGAGATCCCTCGTGCGTTTCTCAGGTTCCATGAGAACGGTGTCAACGGCTTCGGACATTGCCGCTGCTGCCTGGAGATAGCTGTCCAAAGACTTGTTCTCGCCGATCCAATGCAACAACATCGCCACCGACAGAATCATTGATGAGGGGTTGGCCAGATCTTTCCCTGCAATATCCGGTGCCGAGCCATGCTGAGCCTGGGCGCAACAGTGCTCATCACTGGCCATTATCGAGCCAGCAAGGCCAAGGCTACCTGATAATTCACTGGCCAGGTCGCTGATGATGTCCCCATAAAAATTGGTGGCGACCAATACGTCGAACTGCTCAGGATTTCTGACCAAATGTGCCGTAGACGCATCGACAAGCAGATCATCCACCTCTACCTCGGGATACTCTTTTGCGACAGCATAAACAGCCTCAAGAAACAGCCCATCGGTCATATGAAAGCTATTGGATTTATGAATCGCTGTTACTTTCTTTTTACGCTTCATTGCCAGGATAAAAGCCTGCCTCGCAATTCGCTCGCTGCAGCGACGAGTAATCTTGCGGATAGACAGCGCCATGTCCCTGTCGGGCATAACCTCCGCCCAGCCCTTGGTCATGTTCCTGTCCGGATAGAATCCCTCCGTCGCTTCTCGCATGATGACCAGATCCATGCTCTTTCCAGGTTTCATATTGGAATCGAGGAAGGGTCGAGTGCGCGCTGGCCTGACATTGGCATAGAGATCGAGACCGATCCTGAATCCGGCCGATACGTTTCGCCCGCCTTTCTCGGGTGACGGATAATCAGCATGAGACTGCGTACCGAGAATGACGCCGTCGTAGCGTTTGGCCTTCTCCAAGACGTCATCTCTCAACGTAGTGCCATATTTCTCCAGGCTGACAAATCCGACATCTTCGTAATCCAGCTCGATACCCAGACCGTATTTTTCGTTGGCTGCCTGAAGCACCTTTACGGAGGCGTCGACGATCTCTGGCCCGATACCATCACAAGGCAGTACAAGAAACTTCATTTATCCACTCCTTACATTAATAACTAACAAAAACACTGCTTTAATAATTAAGGTCTGCAGAGTCAAAATCCGCTCTGCATAGTGACTCGCTGTCTGAGTGATGCGACGGCAGTGCTTGGGCTGGTGAGTATTCGTGCAGCAGTGACCTTTGCCACTTTTCTTGCTGCACTCGCTGTAGAAAAATGCGCCAGCATCACCGTATCGAAGCCCGACAGGCCCGCCGCCATCTCGGCTACCAGATCGTCATGCCTGACGTTGTCGCCGGCCTTAAGAGCCTCCCTTGCGCCGGGAACACAGAAGCTCTTCAGCGTGACCTCACTGCTCAGTGCGTTCTTGATGCTGTGGAACTCCCGCTCCATGCTCTCTATGGCAGGCTCGAAGGTCGCCAACATGGCGACACGTCCGCCCTGCTCAATCGCCTGATAAAACATGGCTTCATTGGGCTTCAGCACCGGGATATCGAGTGCTTTCGCGGTCTTCTCGATGGCCTCGCCAAAGGCCGAACAGGTAAACAGTATTCCCGCTGCGTCGTTGCTCCTCGCGTAGCGGGCCAACTCCAGTAGCCGCGGCGACATATCAGCCTGCAAATTTGCCTTATCCGCCTCCAGCGAGTCATCGAGCAAGTTGTAGGCTTCTGCTTCCGGCCACTCTTCGCGCAGGGAAGCCAGTACCGGGTCGATCGCCGCCATGACGGCATGAATCAAGTACACTTTCATCTCGTTACCTGTTTCGGCTAATGGAGCGCAATTGTATTTAAAAAATCAAAAGTACAATGACAGGCAAAAAAATACCTTCCCAACACAATGTTGGTGACAAGCTGCTCAGCGTTGGGTCGACAGAGGCCGCTTGGACCTTAGGCCATGAGCAGTTGTTCTTTTTAAAGCATATGTACAATCTAGGCTTCGTCATCCGCACCGTCAAGCGCCTGAAACGAGTCTGGGAGAGAAATTCGCTTATCCTTTAGTCGAGTCAATAAGCCAAACAAATGCTCTCCTTCACCGCTCACGACCCCTTTTTTCCTTGGAAGCGGGCTTGGCCATCGTCATGCGTCGCGAAATGTAGGGTGCCAACACCATCAGCCCGATGACCCTCAGCAACTGATGGAAGGCAACGAACAGGGGGTCCAGGCCCAGTACGACCGCCAGAGCCGACATTTCCGCCATCCCACCGGGGGCCAGGGCTAACAGCGCCACCTCTCGTCCTACCCCCGTTGTCTGATGGATCATCTCGGCGAACACGGCCAGGATGCCGATCGCCATGAGGGTAGCCACCAGGGTGATACGAGCATTGGCAACGAGCGTCTTCAGCGAGAAGACACCGAATTTCGCGCCGATCGAGCACCCCAGGCACAGTAGCGCCAGATTCATGGTCCAGGCCGGCACCTCGAATCGCGCCAGGTCCGTGGCGCTCAAGGCAGCCGAGAACATCAGCGGCATCAGTAAGGGCGCCGCACTGATCCCCAGGCGGATGCCCAACGGCACCAGCAGCGGGATCATCAACAACATCCAGGCATTGCTGAACCCACCACCCTCTATCACCGTTACCACCGTGCCTTCTCCCCCACGACCGAAGAGGACGAATAGTGGCGGCAGCACGCAGATGACGGTCAGCACACGCAGCGACTGGGAGATCGAGACCCGTTGCAGGTTTCCACCGGCACTATCGGCGATCGCCACCATAGCCGCCATGCCCCCCGGCATAGCGGAGAGCCAGGCGCTGGGCGCATCGAACCCGCAGCGGCGATACCAGCGAGCCACTAGTAGCGTCGAGACAGTAACGCCTGCGACCAGGATCAAGACCGAAAGATGCCACTGCATCAGACGATCCATCAGGTCGGGCGTCACCATGCCACCCATCACCAGCCCGATCACTCCGAGGCTAAAGGCGCGCAAGGGGCCGGGTATCCAGACCGCATGACCGCCGGCGAGCAGTAACAGGTTGCCGAGGATGGGGCCCACCAGCCAGGCCAGCGGCATCCCGATAAGATCCAGCAAGCCCCCGCCTGCAGCGCCCGCCATCAGCGACCTCAGCAACCCGAGGCGGTGCTCACGAGTCATCGACATGGCGAGCACCCGAGCAGAATAGACCTCACGCCTTCGGAGCCACAGTGGCGCCCTCAATGCCGTGGCGCGACATCAGCTCTGCCACTATGCCCTCGGCCTTCACCTCCTCTATGAAAGCCGCGAGGAATTCCCTCGCCACCGGGTCGCGCCCCTTCGGTACCCCCATGGCCTGCTCGATCGTCATGAAACGCCCCGGCAGAAGCCTCATACCCCCGTACTCTTCAATGCCAGCTTCGAGCTGTTGCTTGACGCCGGCTGCAACTTCCAGTTCGTGCTCAAGGAAGTAGGCCACAACTGCCGGTGAGGTTGGCGATCGCACAAGTTCGGCCTGCTGAATGGCACGACTGAGGAACAGGTCATAGGCACTTCCCTTGCCTACCACGATTCGGTTATCCGACCGGTCGACCTCCGCCATGTCAATGATGGGCGAGGCCTCGCGCACCAGATAGCAGCCCTCGATCAGCACATAGGGGGATGTGAAGTCGATGCCCCGCCCACGCTCGGGATCCCGGGCGAAGAAGCCCATGTCCGCCCGGCCCGCGTCGACCGCGGCCACCGCCTGGCCCGCCGATTCGAAGACCTGCATTTCGAGTTCGACGCCGAGCCGTTCGGCAATCAACGCAGCCAGGTCCACAGAGATGCCATGGGGTCGGGTGGCCTCCGGGGGTCGGGTGGCCTCCGGGGGTCGGGTGGCCTCCGGGTGCCGACCGGCCAGAATCGGGTTCCCCAGGTTGATGGTCGTTCTCAGCACCCCTTGCGGGGCCATGGCCCGACGCACTTCATCCGTTGCTTTCATGCGGTACTTATTCCTCTGTCGTCCCGTTTAGGGTCTGCCGGAGAATCGAGGGAATTACGCCCCCCGCCTCGAGCAGCGCTATCTCGGCCTGGGTCTCGACCTGCACCGTGGCGAGAAACCGCTCCGACTCTCCGGAGGCGCGCCACACCGTCACGGGTATTTCCGCTCTCGGCACGAGCCGGCCCGCCTCGGCTTCGATCTCGAGCCGATCGCCCGTGCCGATCGCCAGGCTCGCTGCGCTCATCCCCTGAGGCATCGCCAGCGGCAGAATGCCCATGCCGATCAGGTTCGAGCGATGGATGCGCTCGAAGCTCACCGCCAGCACGGCGCGAACCCCCAGGAGGCGCTGCCCCTTGGCCGCCCAATCCCGCGAAGAGCCCATTCCATAACGCTCACCGGCCACCACTACCACGGATTCCCCCGCCGCCCGGTAGCGCTCGGCGGCATCCAAGATCGGGATCACCTCGCCGCTGGGCACATGCTGCGTGTGGGCAACAGGGGCGCCGGGCGCCAGCCGATTGTTCAGGCTCTTGTTATGGAAGGCGGCGCGGACCATGACCTCCCAGTTGCCACGCCGCGAGGCGAAGACGTTCAAGTCATCTCGGCGTTCGCCGCGTGCCACCAGGAAATCGGCCACCAGGCTGTCGGGGGGAATGGCGCTGGCAGGCGAGATATGGTCGGTGGTCACATCGTCACCGAGCACCAGCAGCGGATAAGCGGTGTAGTGGCCAAGCTGACTGCCTTCCGCGACAGAAGCGAAGGGCGGCCGGCGCAGCGCCGTGGAGTTTTCGTCCCATGGAAAGCGGGCGGTCTGCGGCGCATCCAGGGCCTCCCAGACCATGTTGCGGCTCGCCCGTTGGAAGTCAGCTGCAAAGTCAGCGGCGTCCAGGGCCCCAGCAACGGCGGCATCGACTTCCTCCCGCGAAGGCCAGAGATCACGTAGATAAACGTTGGCGCCATCGTTGCCTCGTCCCAACGGCTGGCGTTGCAGATCATGCTCGGCATTGCCAACCAAGCCGAAGGCCACCACCAAGGCCGGCGACATGATGAAGCCTAGATCCAACTCCGGGTGCACTCGGCCGGGGAAGTTGCGATTGCCCGAGAGAATCGCCACGGCTCTGCAGGTGCCCGCCGCCTGGGCCTCGGCTATCTCGCGGGTGAGCGGCCCAGGGTTGCCAATGCAGGTGGTGCAGCCATAGCCGACGATATCGAAGCCCACCGCTGCCAAGTCTTCCAGCAGCCCGGCCCGTTTCAGGTAGGTGGCTGCCGCCGGGGATCCCGGGGCCAGCGATGTTTTTACCCATGCTGGCGGCGCCAGACCATGGCGCCTGGCGTTACGCGCCAGCAAACCGGCCGTGATGATTAGCCGTGGATCACTGGTGTTGGTACAACTAGTGATGGCCGCAATGGCCACCGGATGGCGCGGCAGGTCCGAGGCTTGCGCCGGGGTGAAGTCCAACTCATCCAATACCCGCGGCACTTCCCCATAGGCGTGCAGATCTTGTGGCCGAGTGGGGCCGGCGACCTGAACTCCGATGGCGCTAAGGTCGATCTCTATCGATGCGGTGTAGGTGGGCCTCGCCTGAGGGTCGAACCATAGGCCGGCCGCTCGGCAGTAGGTCTCGACCTGTGCCACCGCCTCGGACGAACGCCCTGTCTCACGCAAGTAGCGCAGTGTCTGATCGTCGACGGCGAAGAAGCCGGTGGTAGCCCCGTACTCAGGCGCCATATTGGCGACGACGGCTCGGTCACCAGCGGTGAGCGAGCTTACCCCGGGGCCGAAGAATTCGACGAACTTGCCGGTGACATCCAACTCACGCAGGCGCTTGGTCACTACCAGCGCCAGATCGGTCGCCTGAGCCTCTGGGGCCAGCGCCCCCACCAGACGCACCCCGATCACCTCGGGAATACGCAGCATGGTCGGCATGCCGAACATCACCGTCTCGGCCTCGAGCCCACCCACGCCCCAGCCCAGCACACCGATGCCGTTGATCATCGGGGTATGACTGTCGGTGCCAAGCATGACATCCGGCACCAGCCACGCCTCACCCTCACGAGTCTCGGTGATTACCACCGTGGCCAGCTGCTCAAGATTGACGGTATGCATGATACCTGTGCCCGGTGGATGGATCCGCACGCCTTCGAGGGCGCCGGACGCCCAGCGCAGGAAGCGATATCTCTCGCGGTTGCGGCGCATCTCATGCTGCAAATTTTCTTCCGCGGCGGAGCCGGTGGCGAAGACCTCCACTGCCAGGGAGTGATCCACCGAGACATCCACCGGCAGGCAGGGCGTCAGGGCCGCGGGGTCGCCACCCGCCTCGGCCACCGCATCGCGCATGGCGGCAATATCCACCAGGGCCGGGGTGCTGGTGGTGTCGTGCATCAGCACCCGTCCCGGCTGGAAGGCGATCTCGTCCTGGCTGGTGCCACTGCCCAGCCAGTCGAAAATCGCCTCAACCGACCGCTCACGCTCCTCGCCCTGACCATGACGTACGACATTTTCGAGCAGCAGGCGCAGCACCATCGGCAGCTCCCGCAGCCGAGCTCCGAAAAGGCCAGGAAGATCGACGAAGGCGTAGTCCTGCCCATGGAAGCTCAGCCGGCCCGGCAGTTGTTGGTTCAAGATGCTGGAAATTTTCATGAAAACACCGCGCAATGATGAGGTCTGCCAAGAGGATTCCCTATCTCTGGCTGCTGGGTGACGAACCATCATTGCATTTTAATGATCAAAAATGCAATTGATCTCAAAAATACGTACACTTCGCCTTTAGTCTAATCCGACGACTCCAGCACCCTCCACCTACCGCCTGCGCCAGACAAGCACCCGCAGTCAATCCAAACTAAGTCTGTCTCTCATTTCCAGTATTGTATTTTTAATCACACAAGAACAAAATAAGGGCTCGCTTCCCTCCGCGACATTCGCATCCCTGGTTATCGAAGAGACCCTTCCAATGCATGCCATGCAAGAAACATCACTGAGCAAGAGCGCCATCAAGATCATGCTGCTGGAGGGGGTCCACCAGAGCGCCCTGGATAACCTGCGCAACGCCGGCTACACCAACATCGAGACGCTGCCCGGTTCCCTGGACGAGGCGGCGCTGATCGACAAACTCCGCGATGTTCACTTCCTTGGCATCCGCTCGCGGACCCAGCTCACCGAGCGCGTGTTCGCCGCCGCCGAGAAGCTCAACGCCGTGGGCTGTTTCTGCATCGGTACCAATCAGGTCGACCTCGACGCGGCGCTGGCGCACGGCATCCCAGTGTTCAACGCCCCCTACTCTAACACCCGCTCAGTGGCAGAGTTGGTACTGGGCGAGGCCATCATGCTGCTGCGCGGCATTCCGGAGAAGAACGCTCGTGCTCACGAGGGCGGCTGGCTGAAGAGCGCCAAGCGTTCCCATGAGGCTCGTGGCAAGACACTGGGTATCGTCGGCTACGGCAACATCGGCTCTCAGCTCTCGGTGCTGGCCGAATCGCTAGGCTTCAACGTCATCTTCTATGACGTGGTGGCCAAACTGGGCATGGGCAATGCCCGCCAGGTGGCCAGCCTTGAGGAGCTTCTGGCCCGCGCCGACGTAGTCAGCCTGCACGTGCCGGAGCTGCCTTCCACCCAGTGGATGATTGGTGCCCGCCAGATCGACTTGATGAAGGATGGGAGCATCCTGATCAATGCGTCCCGCGGCAAGGTGGTGGTGATCGAGGCCCTGGCTGAGGCCATCAAGGCTGGCAAGCTGAATGGAGCGGCCATAGACGTCTTCCCAGTGGAGCCCAAGGGCAACGACGAAGTCTTCGAGAGCCCTCTGCGCGGCCTTTCCAACGTCATCCTTACCCCGCATATCGGGGCCTCCACGTTGGAGGCCCAGGAGAACATCGGTATTGAAGTCTCCGAACGGCTGATCACCTACTCGGACAACGGCTCCACCCTGATGGCGGTCAACTTTCCCGAGGTGCAGCTGCCGCCCCATCCCGGCAAGCACCGCCTGTTGCACATCCACGGCAACGTGCCCGGGGTTCTCTCCGAAATTAACCGGGTACTCGCCGAGTACGAGATCAACATCGCCGGTCAGTATCTGCAGACCAATGACAAGGTAGGCTACGTGGTGATCGACTCAGACAAGCGCTATAGCACTGAGGCGAAGCAGGCTCTTGGCCAGATCCGACATACGCTGCGGGCGCGAGAGCTGTTTCCCTGCTAAATCCACCTTTTAATGCAAGGGGCCAGCCTTGTTGCCTGATCTTACCCAGCATTGGTGGACACTAGTTTAAGCGATCATCGATGATGAAGGCCGGTTTAACCTGTAACCATGGGCTTACGGGTTATGAACTTATTCCATGCTCTATTCGGCCTATCCAATACTTGCTGAGGGTTTTCTTGCATGACATCGACAGGGCGCCTCCAGCCCAGTCCTTTTACTTCCTTGTGCATCCAGCGATTTGTTGCTGCTCAATACCCTGAAACAATTCTCCTGCCGCCCTCCAGACCGCAAGCGTCCATGGTTCATGCGATACCTCAAGAACTGCCCAATCCTCGGTGCCCACCGGATCATACGGCTGATCGTATTCGTATACCGAGCCACGCAGCTTCTCGAGAGGCTGATCATGGCTAACGAGAGGGTCGCCACTTACGTCTTTGCCGTCAATCGACACGTCCTGCTCGTCTTGCTTCGCCATGACGCCTCTCCTCAGCAGACAACTCTATGATCTTTACAGAATGATGGCACATGGCAGGCATTACCAGTCGGACAGAGACTATTCAGTAATGCTTAGAAATTCACCTGCAGGCTTCAGTCCCGCAGAAGAAAACCCCTCACGTCCACCTCTGCGCTTCTGCCGTCATCAGACCCCGCGCTGGATACTACCCTTGCAATGAATGGCGACTCCAGACGCGCTGGATTTCAGCAGACTGCCAGCCGATCGCGCTGGACTCGGGGTGGCGTGCGGTCAGGCTGGTTCGGGCCTTGTGCTAATAGTAAGTTGATGGGGCGGTCAGCACACGGCAGCGGGCCCCGGTGCCACGGGCAGCAGGACTTTAAAAAGCAGGCCCCTTTCATGTGTCATCTATGCTGATAGACTCCACCGTCCTCACGAACATTTTGAGATGAAGTGACAGAGGATCGCTTTTTATTTTCTTACAGGCAAAGTGGTTGTTTTTCGTGCCCCATCGCCGCTTTCAGTTTTGATAAGTATGTAATCGGGGTCGGCGGCATTGGAGATAATTTCGTCAATCATGCGCCAAGATTCTTCGTACTTATGCTCTTGCTTTGAAATATATTTTTTCGATGAGACATAAAACAATGGAAGGAGGTATGAATTATGGTCCTCATCGTCCTCTTGCCATAAATTGCTTTTTATTAAATACTCCTCAAAACTTTCATCTCCAACGCCTGTTACCACAATATATCGCGTGGTGTGCATTTTTGCCAGGCAATATACTAGCATCCCTAAAAACCCCTTTCTTTGAAGTCTTTTTGGAAGTTCTAGGCTTGCGATGGCTGGTGTTACGAGATGATAAGAAGTGCGGGGCGCCCCTTCGTATGATGGGCCTGCAATAAGTTTATTGTGTTGATGGATAGCATCATCCCTTAATTTCCCTGGCGAAAGCGTCGGAATCCTTATTTGAAGCTCGCCGACCACTTCGTTCTCATTGCCCTCAGTAAATAAAACGTCATAAGCCCTTCTTGGGTAGCTTGAATAATGGAAGATTCTAGCGACTTCATATGCGAGGATTTTTACAGACAATTCGTCATTGCTTGGGGGGAGGTTTATGAACATCGGCTCGCCTTTTTTCAGTGAGTTGGGGAAGCGGGTAATGTTGGCCTTCAAGGCGGCGTAGAGGGCTGTCTTGCTGACCTTGATCCGTGCGGCGGCCTCGCGGACGTTCAGCCCATTGTCCAGGTGATCCCTTGCCCTCTTCAGCTTATCGTCGGTGACCACGGGCTTGCGCCCCCCCTTGCGCCCACGGGCGGCGGCAGCGGCCAGCCCCGCCTTGGTGCGATCCCGAATCAGGTCGCGCTCGAACTGCCCCAAGGCACCGAACACGTGGAAGATCAGCCGCCCGCCCGGCGTGGTGGTATCGATATTCTCGGTCAGCGACCGGAATCCCACACCCCGTGCCCTGTCAATGGTACCCCAAGGCGATGGCGTGCCTGGCAAAGGATCGGGACGAGCTGCTGGCGTTCTACGACTATCCAGCAGAGCATCGAATGAATATCCGCACCACCAACCCGATCGAGTCGACCATCGTCACGGTCCGATTACGGACCAAGCGCAGCCGGAACTGCGGCTTCCCGGGCGACGACCCTGGCGATGGTCTTCAAGCTGCTCCGGAGCGCCCAGAAGCGACGGAGGAGGATCAAGTACTTCCAGAAGCTGGAGCTGGTCGTCAGTAACGTCAAGTTCCTGGACGGCGAGCAAGTAGCCGATCTCCTGGGGCATCGGCCGCCGACTGGTGGAGCGCTTGGCGCTGCCTGGGATGAACAGCACCTAGGAGCTCGCCCAAGACCATTAAACTTAACAACTGAGCTCGAAAAGTACGCTCAGTGTACTTTTAACGCACTTGCGGGGACTTGCAATGCACCTTTATCGTTTCTTTCCTGTAACACAAAACGAGGATTCGCTCTGAGAGCATCCACATGCTACGGAAAAAGTACACTGAGTGTACTTTTCCGTACTTTTCCCTCTCTCGACCCTTGGGTGCGAAAAATCCCGGCTACGCGTGCTTGATTCCAACCCTGCCCTGCCTCAGTGATCTCGGGTCTGTGCTGATGACTTCACCCCCCAGCCAATTCGTATATCGAACTGCGACCCAGGGTCTGTTCGTCTACTACATGAACAGACCCCCCTGGCTGTTCGTTAGCACCGCTACCATGGGGGCTGTTCCGAATCCTGCTCTTTTTTCGTCGACTCATCCGTATTCCGCCGGGTCTGTTCGTGTAATGAACGGCGATACCTGGTCTGTTCGTCTACTACTCGAACAGACCCCCTCTGCAGTTCGCTAATTCCGATTTTCAGGGGGTTAGGCTAGGTATAACACAGAAATTAGGGGGGATGATTCGTCTACTACACGAACAGACCCCCGGGTGCCTACGTCAGGCAGCTCTATACGAACCAACGGGGGTCTGTTCGTGTAGATAGTTATGCGAACCGGAGGGGTACATATGGCAGCAGCAGGACTAAGCAAGCGAAGGGAGAAATTTGAGGATGAGCGTCTCTCGGACCAGTTCTTATGGGATATCATCCGAGACACCTCGGCTCTTGGAGACGTTGATGCCCGAACACTCATGCATCTGGGGCGGAAGCAGGCCAAACGGGATCTCCACGCAAGGGCCCTGTCTGTGGCAAGCGCATACTGGGAGGTCCACCACAGGTACCGCAACGGCGAGGGGGTCCCCAAGGAGTTTGGTGGCTACGGCGTCAGGATCATTGAGCAGAACTGGACCATTACCATCCAGTGGTACTTCAGCGTGGGGCGTGGCAAGAACCTCAGCCCGAAACACGTAGGCCTCAAGGCGCCAGAAGGTAAGTCGTACCGGATGCCAGCCTCAAGGTTCTCGAAAGCAAAGGAGTGGGAGTTTGAAGCCATCGCCAAAGCGGAGGACGAGTTCGAGAAGATCAGGAGGTGTAGCGAACATCTCAAATCCATGACAGCTCCCTTCCTGGGATACGACCACATGCTCTCACAAAGGGAGCGCGAGTTGAGGACAGAGGACGCAGCAACAGATCAGGATGGGTAGCACTTTGATCTTCATGCGCATGGGTTACTCTAGGCATATGCCACGACATCGAGAGACCTTGGATGCCAGATCGCAAGTCACCAGAAACAGCGTCCCGATGTCACGACTCTTCGCGAAGGCTTATAAGACGCTGGGGTTTGAAGAGTCGGGCATTGCGAGAGATGAGTTCCACCTGAGATGAGTTCCACTGCGACCCGAGTCACCACCTCCGATCCATGAGTCGTCAGCATCGGAATACCGGCAGCCCGGCAGCAGGCGGCCATGAAGACAAGGAGGATGAATGATGAACCAAGATGCCTACTCGCCGATCGAGGCGATGATCGAAATGTTCACACCTCTTCGGTGGAGCGAAACGTCAGGTGGCCTGGTGGTCGATGAGACGGAGCTCCAAAATTCGGGCGCCCGCTACGCCAAGTTCTGGATGATGCTGTCTGCCATGTTTGGGTGCGTCAGCTTCCTTCTGGGTCATCTGCTGTTCGCTGCCTCAGCCACGGCCAAGCTTGCAACTGTCGTGACAGGCGGACTCGCTCTGACCAGCCTGGCTGTTGCAGCTGTCATCACCATCCTGAAGCGCAAGCACCGGTAACGTGAGTAAGGCGGGGTCTGCCAGATCCTCGCCTTGCTCCACCCGTCTCACCCAAACCTGCCTAGTCAACCCTGCTCAACCTGCCGGTACCCGCTGGTGTTTCATTCGGGCAGATTCGGGGGCGCGAAGCGCCAGAGGGCGCTGACCTGTCGGTGGCAACGGCTGTCCACATCAAACTCTCGACATCGCTGATCCCTGCCTGTCACCACCATCAGTGGCAATATTTCCGGCCCCAGGCTTGACTTCACCCATTCTTCGCCCCTGAAGTCATTCGGGGCCAAAATCGCCGCTTAGGCCACGCTACGGCCTCCTGACGGGGGTTGGTGTAGCGGGTACCGCTTGGAGACGTGCAGCTGCTGCCTGGTTCTGGCCTTGTCGCCCCGTGATACCTGTCGATTGCCGACGTAAGCTCGGTCCCGCCCTGCCCCCTTGTTGTGAGCCGACGGAGGCCCAGGGGTCGCTGTTGTAACACTCGCGGGTTGCCGGTCTTGCGCCTGCTCCTGCTGTTACGGATCCCTGGCGGCAGTTTCCAGGTGGAAACTGATAGCCTCGCTGTGATCGGCGCTGGCCTGCTGAGTCTGCGGGGTTGATGCGCCGGTCAGGGTCCTTATCGGTGTCTGTTCCCGTCAGGGGTGCGCTGCCATCGTCCCGTTCCGACCGAGTCAGAGAGCAAGTCAGGCTTAGGGTGACGCACTCATGCTGTCGACCCGACGTCGACCAGGTGTAGGCCGAGGGGCTCGTGTAATGGCTCGCCTGGTGAGTGTGGGCCGATCATTACCTGGCCGGGGAAAGAGGTTGGGGTTGGGCTGCCGCTCGACCCTCAACAGCTGACTAGCCGGATCGCAGGTCAGTCGCGGCGTACTGTCGACACTGGATCTATTAGGTAGGTCCGCACCGATCCAGTCCCCCTTTGTGGCGTACTGATGACCCGGCCCAACGATTCGCGCTGGGTCGTTGAGACATTAGTCATCTGGGCGTCTCGGGGCGCTGGACTTTGGACTGAAGTCGATGCAACGCACCAATCGTGGCATCAGGTCAGTGATGTGTGAGAATGCGTGGCTCGCGCTGGAGCAATAACTAGTGCGAGAGGCAATATGCCGAGACATGAAGATTAGGATCGACCTTTTCGAGGGCATCACCAATGCGTCTAATGATGGGCGTAGCAACAGCACTACTGATCACACAGCTCGCAGGATGTGCCGAGGTTCCCCCCCGGCACGACCCGCTCCTCCTGAACTCACACAGGCGGAAAAGGATGCGATCGCTGAGGAAGTCCGACGCGAAATGGAAGAACGGGAGGCGTATGCTTGGGAGGTGGCGCGATCGCTGGGTGCGGCAAGTGATGCAGAGCTAATTGCCTTGCTCCATACGTGCAAGGGGCAGGTCGACGCGTTGATGCGCGAATCCAACACCGGGCCTTTCGCCTCGTTCTTGGTCGACGAGTACAGTGCCGACGTATACCAAGTGATGGCAATGACAGGTGCAACCCCCTTTGCAGAGCGTGTGGCGACGTTCAGGCGAAGCCTGGAGATGTCGAATGGTAGCCGCTACGCCCCAAGTCTGAACTCGAGATTCACAGTTATTTCGACGAGCGACAGCTTTAGCGGGCCTCAGCGTAAAGCGACCAACTATGACTGCGAGCTAGCGCCTGGGTTGGAGATTATCAATGTGACTAGCCGCCTCAGCAGGTACTGACCCCTCTCCGTCACCAAGGAGCGCATGAATCCTTGGTGACGGATTGCCTCAACCGGCTCGGACACCTTTGCGGGCCTCCTCTTGTGGTGCCTCCATCACCAAGGTGAAGGCGGTTGTTGTATACCGAGTAGACCACCTTCCTTGTCACATGAACATACCGTCTCTAGCTGACGGAGATCTAAGTTGCTGCACTACTGACGTCTGGCACGACTACGAGCGACGGGTAGGAACTTGCGACCACGGGCTCTCAAAGCAATAGCCGTAGCAGTTGATCCGTTGTCAGCGTCAGTGAAGGTTGTCCGGTTTGGGGTGCGGACGGTAACTTGGCCAGAGAGTGCAAAGCCGGTCTTTGCCGGAGAGCGCCGGGGCGTGAGGATCAACGATAAGGCTATCCGTTTGGATACCTAAGCGCTGGCCGCGTTCGGCGAATATCGGGTACTCACGTTGCAGTGGGACTGCATGAGCCACTATGCCTGCTGGCTTGAACCTGCGATCACGCATGAGCGGGTGCAGCTGATGCAGGGCTACAACCCGCAGGCCGACGTTGGGATGCTGCAGGAGGCTCACCTGGCCGGAAAGCCGCCACGAGACTCAGCTGGTCCAGCAGCTGATCACCAGGTCTTGTCCACCCAGGCACCGCTGAACTGCCTGTGGTCGCACCAGGATCTGAGCATGCGTGCCTAAAACCAGGCCAAGGTAATGAAAGTTTGGGCTCACGCATACCCAACTTCGGCGATATGGGACAGGTAATCGCTCACCTCATTGGCCCGGCCATGGGAGACCAGCTCTTCCGCTGTCAGGCCGCCCAGCGGGGCGATCGGATAGGAGCGGTACCAGGACCAGGCCACGCTGAGGGTACCGGCCCACGGCTCGATTCGTGTGAGGATCTCCACCGCCTGTCGCAACCGTTGCTGCGTTGCCACCGATTGCCGGCGACCCTTACGGATGATCGCGTCCTGTCGGAGTCCGATTGCGAGTGCGAACTCCTTCTTGGTGATGTGGAGCTCGTTGACAAGTGCATCTGGCACGATATAGCCATCTGGCTCGATCAGATCCTGCAGCTCGACGCTCATGAGTCACCTGATTTGCCATTTGTGTAAAACAATATACATGGTGCGTTTTCGTTAAGAGCTATGGTGACTTCTGGTGTATGGGAGGAGGTAGGAAGGGTGGCGTATCCTGTTGATTGATCACGACCAAGATCTCAATCAACACGAGTGGATACGCCATGACCGATTCTACCCTCTGG
>NZ_JABFTV010000029.1 GCF_021404405.1 Billgrantia aerodenitrificans | reverse complement strand
GCGGTAGAGGAGCGTCGTGTAAGCCGATGAAGGTGGATTGAGAAGTCTGCTGGAGGTATCACGAGTGCGAATGCTGACATGAGTAACGACAAGGGGAGTGAAAAACTCCCCCGCCGGAAGACCAAGGGTTTCTGTTCGACGCTAATCGGAGCAGAGTGAGTCGGCCCCTAAGGCGAGGCCGAAAGGCGTAGTCGATGGGAAACGGGTCAATATTCCCGTACCTCACTGTATTGCGATGGGGGGACGAAGAAGGCTAGGTGGGCCAGGCGTTGGTTGTCCTGGTGAAAGCCCGTAGGCTGGGGATTTAGGCAAATCCGGATCCCCAAGGCCGAGAGGCGAGACGAAGGCACTACGGTGCCGAAGTCATCGATGCCACGCTTCCAGGAAAAGCCTCTAAGCTTCAGATACAGTGGGACCGTACCCCAAACCGACACAGGTGGTCAGGTAGAGAATACCAAGGCGCTTGAGAGAACTCGGGTGAAGGAACTAGGCAAAATGGTGCCGTAACTTCGGGAGAAGGCACGCCGGCGTAGGGTGAAGGCACTTGCTGCTGGAGCTCGAACCGGTCGAAGATACCAGGTGGCTGCAACTGTTTATTAAAAACACAGCACTCTGCAAACGCGCAAGCGGACGTATAGGGTGTGACGCCTGCCCGGTGCCGGAAGGTTAAGTGATGGTGTTAGCCCTCGGGCGAAGCTCTTGATCGAAGCCCCGGTAAACGGCGGCCGTAACTATAACGGTCCTAAGGTAGCGAAATTCCTTGTCGGGTAAGTTCCGACCTGCACGAATGGCGTAATGATGGCCACGCTGTCTCCACCCGAGACTCAGTGAAATTGAAATCGCAGTGAAGATGCTGTGTACCCGCGGCTAGACGGAAAGACCCCGTGAACCTTTACTATAGCTTCACACTGGACGCTGATGTTGCTTGTGTAGGATAGCTGGGAGGCTAAGAACCCCGGACGCCAGTTCGGGCGGAGCCAACCTTGAAATACCAGCCTGGCATCATTGGCGTTCTAACTCAGGTCCGTGATCCGGATCGAGGACAGTGTGTGGTGGGTAGTTTGACTGGGGCGGTCTCCTCCCAAAGAGTAACGGAGGAGCACGAAGGTACCCTCAGCACGGTCGGAAATCGTGCATTGAGTGCAAGAGCATAAGGGTGCTTAACTGCGAGACAGACACGTCGAGCAGGTACGAAAGTAGGTTCTAGTGATCCGGTGGTTCTGTATGGAAGGGCCATCGCTCAACGGATAAAAGGTACTCCGGGGATAACAGGCTGATACCGCCCAAGAGTTCACATCGACGGCGGTGTTTGGCACCTCGATGTCGGCTCATCACATCCTGGGGCTGAAGTCGGTCCCAAGGGTATGGCTGTTCGCCATTTAAAGTGGTACGCGAGCTGGGTTTAGAACGTCGTGAGACAGTTCGGTCCCTATCTGCCGTGGGCGTTGGATGTTTGAGAAGAGCTGCTCCTAGTACGAGAGGACCGGAGTGGACGCACCTCTGGTGTTCCGGTTGTCACGCCAGTGGCATTGCCGGGTAGCTACGTGCGGACGGGATAACCGCTGAAAGCATCTAAGCGGGAAGCCCCCTTCAAGATGAGACATCCCCGAGGCCTCGAGCCTCCTGAAGGGCCCAGCGAGACCAGCTGGTTGATAGGCCGGGTGTGGAAGCGCTGCAAGGCGTTGAGCTAACCGGTACTAATGGCCCGTGAGGCTTGACCATATAACCCCAAGGGGTCTGCGCATTGCGC
>NZ_JABFTV010000028.1 GCF_021404405.1 Billgrantia aerodenitrificans | reverse complement strand
GGGTGAAAGAGCTACGCCGGGTCTGCACACGGTACGACAAGTTGGCCAGTAGCTTCAGGGCCATGGTATGTCTGGCGTGCATAGACCGTTGTCTGCGAGCAGACTTTTCGGACAAAGCCTAAGGGGACAGGAATGCTAAAAGTGACTATAATTCGCCGATCTGCTATTTTAGTTACTTAGAGGGGAGGGCCAGGAGGCAGGGGGATGAGCATCGAGCACATCAGCATCAATTTGCGCCGGCTAAGGAAGGAGTCGGGTATATCGCAGGCAGAACTGGCTGAGGCGGCAGGACTCTCGCTGAGCGGTTACCGCAAGCTGGAGCTAGCCAAGACTGAAAGCCCGCGTCCGGAGTCGCTCAAGTCGATTGCTCGTGTGTTGGGGGTGCCGCTTCAGGAGCTGCTGATGCCGGTAGCGTCGCTCGAGCAAGTGCGCTTTCGCTCGTTGCGCAGGCTGAAGAGCCGTGGCCAGATTCTGGCGGATGTTGCCGTTTGGCTGCAGGATTTCGCTGACCTGGAAGACCTGACCGGAGAGCGGCCGCCGCATGCGCTCGAGCCGTTGTGGAAGGCATACCACCAGCATGGCGCGGAAGATATCCCGGGCTATGCACAGCGGGTGAGATCGGCGTTCCACCTCAACGATCGCGAGCCGGTGCACGATATCTGTGGTCTGCTGGAGGCGCGCGGTATCAAGGTGCGCTCGGTTTCCGTTCCCAATGATGCCTTCATGGGGCTCTCCGTTGGAACTGAAGAGCGCGGGGGGCCCGCCATCGTAGTCAATACCTGGGAACGGCTGCCGGTCGAGACTTGGATCTTCAGTGCCGTGCACGAGCTTGGGCACTTGTTGATGCACCTCGGGGCTTACGATGTTGCCGCCTCTGAGGAAGATGCCGACCAGGAACGTGAAGCCGATCGTTTTGCTTCGCACTTCCTGATGCCGGAAGCCGCTTTTCGTCGTGAATGGGACGAAACCGCGGGGCTCTCGCTGCTCGACCGGGTATTCAAGGTCAAGCGGGTATTTCGTGTCAGTTGGCGTACCGTGCTGTTCCGGGTGGCGGAGAGCATGCCCGAGGCATCGCGTGGCGGGCTCTGGGCACGCTTCAATGCCGAATACAAGCGGCAGCGGTCTCGTTCGCTGCTCAAGCATGACGAGCCCAGCGGCATCGATGCCGAGGTTTACCATGCACTCTATAGCGAACGGCCGGTCGGCGAAGAGCCGTTCGGAATGGATGCTTACGACTTCAAGGAAGATCGTCTGGCCCGTTTGGTGCGCCGGGGATTGGAGGAGGGACTCATCTCGCTCTCACGCGGAAGCGAGATTCTCAACCTGCCACTCATAGAAATGCGGGAACTTACCCGCTCCTGGATGAGCTGACGACGGCTGCTGGCGAACACGATGCCGATCATCACAGATGCCAATGTACTAATTGATTACTGCCAAGCGGACCTGTCGATTTTGGGGCTCTACGCCGCCCACATCGAGCCGGTACTGATACCCTCGCAGATTTTCGATGAAGTCAACCAACTTACCTTGGCGGAATGTGAGCGCTTCGGTCTGGAAATCGTCGATGAACCCACCGAGATCTTGTTCGAGGCGACGAACCGGCGGGGCCCGCTCTCGTATCCTGACCGCGTCTGTCTGTATCTGGCCAAGGCCAGGCGAATGACATGCATCACCAATGAAAAGCCCTTACATCGGGCATGTCAGGAAGAGGAGCTATGGTGACTTCTGGTGTATGGGAGGAGGTAGGAAGGGTGGCGTATCCTGTTGATTGATCACGACCAAGATCTCAATCAACACGAGTGGATACGCCATGACCGATTCTACCCTCTGG
>NZ_JABFTV010000027.1 GCF_021404405.1 Billgrantia aerodenitrificans | reverse complement strand
GCCGCTCTTTAACAATCGATCAGGTAATTCATGTGGGCGCTTGTCGATGAGGTGGTGAGAAGTCACACCATTTCAAGGCAAGCGACTCGTCGAGACCTTCGGGTCTTTTGAGAAGCTTTGACCTTGAGCCAAGTTTGGTCCGCTTCCTTCGCAAGAAGGGTAAGGACTATATGATCTTAAACTGAAGAGTTTGATCATGGCTCAGATTGAACGCTGGCGGCAGGCCTAACACATGCAAGTCGAGCGGCAGCACGGGAAGCTTGCTTCCTGGTGGCGAGCGGCGGACGGGTGAGTAATGCATAGGAATCTGCCCGGTAGTGGGGGATAACCTGGGGAAACCCAGGCTAATACCGCATACGCCCTACGGGGGAAAGCAGGGGCTCTTCGGACCTTGCGCTATCGGATGAGCCTATGTCGGATTAGCTGGTTGGTGAGGTAATGGCTCACCAAGGCGACGATCCGTAGCTGGTCTGAGAGGATGATCAGCCACATCGGGACTGAGACACGGCCCGAACTCCTACGGGAGGCAGCAGTGGGGAATATTGGACAATGGGCGCAAGCCTGATCCAGCCATGCCGCGTGTGTGAAGAAGGCCCTCGGGTTGTAAAGCACTTTCAGTGGGGAAGAAAGCCTGGTGGTTAATACCCGTCAGGAAGGACATCACCCACAGAAGAAGCACCGGCTAACTCCGTGCCAGCAGCCGCGGTAATACGGAGGGTGCGAGCGTTAATCGGAATTACTGGGCGTAAAGCGCGCGTAGGTGGCTTGATAAGCCGGTTGTGAAAGCCCCGGGCTCAACCTGGGAACGGCATCCGGAACTGTCAGGCTAGAGTGCAGGAGAGGAAGGTAGAATTCCCGGTGTAGCGGTGAAATGCGTAGAGATCGGGAGGAATACCAGTGGCGAAGGCGGCCTTCTGGACTGACACTGACACTGAGGTGCGAAAGCGTGGGTAGCAAACAGGATTAGATACCCTGGTAGTCCACGCCGTAAACGATGTCGACTAGCCGTTGGGTCCTTCGCGGACTTTGTGGCGCAGTTAACGCGATAAGTCGACCGCCTGGGGAGTACGGCCGCAAGGTTAAAACTCAAATGAATTGACGGGGGCCCGCACAAGCGGTGGAGCATGTGGTTTAATTCGATGCAACGCGAAGAACCTTACCTACCCTTGACATCCTGCGAACCCTTCGGAGACGAAGGGGTGCCTTCGGGAACGCAGAGACAGGTGCTGCATGGCTGTCGTCAGCTCGTGTTGTGAAATGTTGGGTTAAGTCCCGTAACGAGCGCAACCCTTGTCCTTATTTGCCAGCGAGTAATGTCGGGAACTCTAAGGAGACTGCCGGTGACAAACCGGAGGAAGGTGGGGACGACGTCAAGTCATCATGGCCCTTACGGGTAGGGCTACACACGTGCTACAATGGTCGGTACAAAGGGTTGCGAACTTGCGAAAGTGAGCTAATCCCAGAAAGCTGATCTCAGTCCGGATCGGAGTCTGCAACTCGACTCCGTGAAGTCGGAATCGCTAGTAATCGTGAATCAGAATGTCACGGTGAATACGTTCCCGGGCCTTGTACACACCGCCCGTCACACCATGGGAGTGGACTGCACCAGAAGTGGTTAGCCTAACCTTCGGGAGGGCGATCACCACGGTGTGGTTCATGACTGGGGTGAAGTCGTAACAAGGTAGCCGTAGGGGAACCTGCGGCTGGATCACCTCCTTAAACGACGTATCACGCCTCGCGGCAAGTGCTCACAATGAATTACCTGATCGGCCAGAGCAAAGACTGTTTGGGTCGCCGACCCAGTGGTTAGCCGGGTCTGTAGCTCAGTTGGTTAGAGCGCACCCC
>NZ_JABFTV010000026.1 GCF_021404405.1 Billgrantia aerodenitrificans | reverse complement strand
TAGGCATCAGGGGGCATAATCTAAGTCCCAGGCTGTAGCGCCTCAGGCTCTGCGGATGCTCACCCTGATGCCAAGGCCTGCTGGTAGCTAATCAACAAGCCCGGAGAGACACAAGGCTCTGTCCGAAACCTGGCTGCGCTCGCTGACTTTTCAGACAGGGCCTTTCAGACAGAGCCTTGGCACGCAGCAGGGGGGGTGGCGGTACATCAGCCCAAGCGGATAAAGTAGAGATAGTGGCCGTCCGACTCCTCCTGCGCCACCAGCTCGTGCCCCAGGAAACTGCAGAACTTAGGGATGTCACGGGTGGTGGCGGGGTCCGTCGCCACCACCTTGAGTATTTCGCCGGAGCGCATGTCACGCACCTTGTTGTGCATGAGCATGATGGGCTCCGGGCAGTAAAGACCGGTCGTGTCCAGCTCGACCTGGTGGACGGGCTGCGAGTCGGCGGTATTCGTCATCGATCGACCTCGGCGTAGGGAACTGCTAGATGATAAAGATCATAATCGAACGTCGCATCATGCCTGGCCTGGAAGAGGAATACGAAGAAGCCGCCCGTGAGGCGATGCGTTTCTCTCTCGGTGCCAGAGGGTTCGTCGGCGGCGAAACCCTGGTCGAACGCGGCCGCAGCGACCGGCGTCTGATGATCGTCAAGTGGCGGGATCTGAACGCCTGGAACGAATGGTACACCAGCGAGGAGCGCTCCAGGGTGATGCAGCGCATCCTGCCGCTGCTCACCGAGGACGAGACCATTCGCATCTACGAGCCGTCCTACTGAGACGCCCTGACCTCTGCGCCTGGTCGCTGCAGCTGGCTGACCTCAGTCGTGCAGCCTGACATGCACCGTGACCTCCTCACGATCATGGTAGAGATGACGGCAGCGCAGCGTGGCGCGAACGCCGGCATCCCCCAGCGCCTCTTCCAGCAGAACCAGACAGCGCTGCACCTCCTCCCAGCGTCGTTTCATCGGTAGCTTGAGATTGAAGATCGCCTCCCGGCACCAGCGTCGAATCAGCCAACGCTGAACCATGGCAGTGACCCGAGCCGGTTTGTCGACGATGTCGCAAACCAGCCAATCCAACCGATAGGGCGGCTCCCAGACAAAGCCGTCCTCGCGCAGATGCTCGACCATGCCCGTAGCCATCAGCTCGCCCTTCATGGGGCCATTGTCAATGGCATAGACATGCATGCCCCGTGCGACCAATTGCCAGGTCCATCCGCCGGGCGCCGCTCCCAGATCCGCCGCCTGCATGCCCTCCGTCAGGCGCTCGTCCCATTCATCGCGCGGAATGAACTCGTGCCAGGCCTCCTCCAGCTTCAGCGTCGAGCGGCTGGGGGCAGCGGAGGGGAAGCGCAGCCGGCGAATGCCCCCAGGCAGTTCGCTGCGGTTACCGGGGAAGCTCATGCCCAGCTGCACGAGGTCGCCATCCATCCAGAACAGATGTAAACGACGCCCACCGGCCTTGCGACGCAGAGCTCCCCGCTTGCGCAGGGCCGATTCGAGCGGGCGCGTCAGCGCCTTGATCAACCCCGCCAGCGCCTTTCCCTCGTTGGTATCGGGCGTTTCATGCCAGATCGCATCGAAACTCCAGCCGCTCTCCACCACCTGCTTGAGGATGGGAGACAGCCTGTCGTCACGCTCCAACTGCAATGACGGCAGCGCTACCAGGCTCTGACGCGCAAAGATGAGCCGCTCGAATGCCAGCTGTCGATGTAGCTCGTTGGCCGGTCGCTCATCGTCGACGATGAAATTCACGCAGCCTGCCTGTTCGATGAATTCGGCCCTGCCCTGCCAGCCGAGTCGCTCGACGTTTGCCGCCACTTCGGCCGCCACATCGGCTTCGAAACCCGGGCGACAGTAGAAGAGCAGCTGATCGGGCACCATGCGTTCTGCCAGGCTGGACATCGGCGTTTCTCTCACGGATTCGTTGGTGACGCATGGTACCAGCCCTGGCCTTCGCTGTCGGCCACTCCGTAGTCGTTTAAACATCGTCTTTTAAAAATTTCTAATGTTCCATGTTGGTGCGCAAAAAATGGCGATTTGAAAGCGATTTCGACTCATATCAATGTCTAATCCCGACATAGCCTATGCAATTGCTGCATAGTGGTGCACTGAATTATAGTGAGCCCATCCTTTTCACCATCAGGACACAACGATGACTTACGTGCACGACACCCTCGAAGGGCTGAGAAAGAGCAGCCCTGCCCAAAGCGAGTTCTACCAGGCGGCCGAAGAGGTCCTCGAGTGCCTGCGTCCTCTGCTCGAAACGGTGCCGCGCTATCATCAGCACAGCATCATCGAGCGTATCGTCGAGCCAGAGCGTCAGGTCATGTTCCGTGTCAGCTGGGTCGACGATGCCGGCAAGGTGCAGGTCAACAAAGGCTATCGCGTCCAGTTCAACTCAGCTCTGGGCCCCTACAAGGGCGGCCTGCGTTTTCACCCCAGCGTCAACGCCAGCATCATCAAGTTCCTGGGCTTCGAGCAGATCTTCAAGAACGCCCTGACCGGACTGCCCATCGGCGGCGGCAAGGGCGGCTCCAACTTCGACCCCAAGGGCAAGTCCGACGGCGAAATCATGCGCTTCTGCCAGTCGTTCATGAACGAGCTGTATCGCCATATCGGCGCGACTATCGACGTGCCGGCCGGCGACATCGGTGTAGGCGCCCGCGAGATCGGTTACATGTATGGCCAATACAAGCGCCTTACGGGCAGCTATGAAGGCGTCTTCACCGGCAAGGGGCTGAACTGGGGCGGGTCGCTGGGCCGCAAGGAAGCCACCGGCTACGGTGCGGTCTACTTCGCGCAGAACATGCTCGAGGCGCGCGGCGACAGCATCACCGGCAAGACCTGTCTGGTATCCGGCGCCGGCAACGTGGCCATCTATACCATCGAGAAGCTCTACCAGCTCGGCGCTCGGCCCATCACCTGCTCGGACTCCCGCGGCACGATTCACCACCCCGAGGGCATCGATCTCGACACGCTGAAGCTGCTCAAGGAGGTCAAGCGCACCTCGCTGCGTGAGTATGTCGAACATCATCCCGAGGCAACGTACATCGATGCCCTGGACTACCCGAGCGACGGCCATGCCGTATGGCGCATCAAGGGTGAGGTCGCCTTCCCCAGCGCCACGCAGAACGAAGTGACCGAGGCCGACGCCATGGCGTTGCTCGGCAACGGCGTCCACTGCATCAGCGAAGGCTCCAACATGGCCTCTACCGCCACGGCGGTAGACCGCTTCCTCGAAGCCAGGATCGCCTATGGCCCCGGCAAGGCGGCCAACGCCGGCGGCGTGGCCACCAGCCAGCTCGAGATGGCGCAGAACAGTAGCATGCAGCAGTGGACCCTGGAGAAGGTCGACACCAAACTGCAGGCGATCATGGCAGACATTCATCGGCAGTGTGCGGGCACCGCCGAGGAGTTCGGCGAGCCCACCAACCTAGTGCTGGGCGCCAACATCGCCGGGTTCCGCAAGGTGGCCGATGCCATGATCGATCAAGGCGTCGTCTAAGCCGCTCCATCCAGGCCGTCGGGCTCCCGATGGCCGAACACGACAAAGCCCTGGCCTTCTCGGCCAGGGCTTTGCTTCATACGGGCACCTTCTTACCTACCGCCCGCTAAGCAGCCAGCTTCAAGCCCACCAGGCCGGCAAGGATCAGCACCAGGCTGAGCAGCCGCAGCGGCGAAGCGCTATCGCCATAGATCAGAATGCCCAGCAAGACCGTACCCACCGCACCAATGCCTACCCAGATGGCGTAGGCGGTACCCACGGGCAGTACCTTCATTGCCTGTGCCAGCAGATAGAAACTGGCCACCATGGCCAAGATCGTGAGCAGACTGGGGAGCGGTCGGGTAAAACCGTGTGACGCCTTCAGACCCAACGCCCACGCCACTTCGAGAAGACCGGCAACGACCAACAACAACCAGGCCATTGAGATTTCCTTCTGAGGGTCCGAGGCCGTCCCCGGGTTGGCAGCACACCATCGGGTCGTCCCGCTGGCGATCGGAGCCATTTTAGGCCCCCCAAACGGCGAAACCCAGCCTCTTTCGAAGCTGGGTTTCTGAAGAAGTGCCTGACGACCCGGGCGGCGCTCCGCTACTCTCCGTGGGAGGCCCCTAAACGGCGAAACCCCGACCAGTTGGCCGGGGTTTCTGAAGAAGTGCCTGACGATGACCTACTCTCGCATGGGGAGGCCCCACACTACCATCGGCGCTGAGCGGTTTCACTGCTGAGTTCGG
>NZ_JABFTV010000025.1 GCF_021404405.1 Billgrantia aerodenitrificans | reverse complement strand
CACTGCCGCACGACGTCAACGTCGACGACCTGACCATCACCGGTATCACGGTCGTCGCCAGCGACCAGGATGGCGATAGCGCCACTGCGGGCATTACCGTCGAAGTGGCTGACGACCTGCCGAGCGTGGATGGCACCAACCCCACGGGGCATGAGGTCACCATCACCAATCTGGGCAGTGCGCCTGGGGTCGGCTACAACAACAGCTTCGGCTATTACATCAAGGACGAAAACGGCAATCCCACCATCGGCAAAGTTGTCTGGTCCAACGTCAAGCTCGACGTCGGTGATACCTTCGTGCTCGAAGGCTACGCTCCGGGCGAGGTGGGGTACTTCATCATCCCCAATGGTTCGAACCTGAATCCCGGGTTGACCAATGGCACTGACATCTCCTTCGAGCAGGTCAACGGAGTTTGGGTCGCAGTCACTGCAGACGGTAATCAGCTCGTTGGACAGGATTCCAACGCACCCGTGCTCTTCAACGACTCCAGCTTGCATCCCGATGGCAGCTCGCATGTCGAGAACAATGCCGAAGAGGGCGATCTCAACTGGGAGGACATCTACGGTCCTGGCAGCGATAGGGACTACAACGACGTCAACATCAACGTCGAATGGAAGCCCGCCAACCTGACCGTCGACGAGGCACAACTCGACGTGACGGCATCGTTCGACTTCTCCGGATACTTCAGCGCCGAGTATGGCGCCGATGGTCTGCAGACCCGTGAATACACCTTGAGTGTCTCGGCTGCTGGTGCCGACTCAGGTCTGGTCGATACCCAAACCGGTCAGGCCGTTCTCGTCAAGGAAGTGGATGGCGATATCGTCGGCTATGTCGTGACCGACGATGGTATCGAAGTGCCCGTATTCACCCTCGAAGTGAATGCCGAGACAGGGGTCGTGACTCTCGACCAACTCAGGGCGATTGCCCACCAGGGCGTTGGCCAGATCGGGGCGAGTGATGCCGCCAACATATTGGCTAACGTGATTTTCCTCACCAAGACCGTGACCGATGGCGATGGCGATGAGGCCCATGCGACGATCGACATTGGCCAGGTGATCTACTTCCTCGACGATGGCCCGACTGCGGAGGACGTAACAGTCAACCTTGGCTCCGGCCAGATCATCGAAGAAGGCAACGTACTGGCCAACGACACGCTGGGCGCCGACGGCGGCCGAGTAACGTCGGTCAACGGCGTTGCCGTACCGGCCGAGGGTACGGTCGACATCACTGGCCAGTACGGTGTCCTGACCATTGCCGCCGACGGTACCTACTCCTATGTGCGTAACCCCGGCGCCCCTGGCAGCGTATCGGATGCGTTCACCTACACCCTGACCGATGGCGACGGTGACAGCGACACCGCAACGCTGACCATCGCGATCAGCGACTCGCCGGTCTCTATCGACAATCCGGTGCACGGCGAAGGCCATCACCTGGTCTTCAACGAAGCCCATCTTCCGGGAGGAAGCAAAGAGGGCGGCGGTCTGTTGGTACAGGGTGGAAGCTTTACCGTAAGCGCTCCGGATGGTGTGCTGAACCTGAGCGTGGGTGGCGAGTACATCGTCAAGGATGGGCTCGAGCAAGCGCTGCCGACCATCGTGACCGAAAGCGGCAATACCCTTGTCATCACGGGCTTCACTGCAAACGGCAACGGCACCTATACCGTCAACTACGAGTACACGCTGAACGCCAACAAGGATCACGACCAGCCGGCCAACGACGAGTCGCTGACCCAGTCCTTCGAGATCGTGCTCGAGGATACCGACGGCGATACGGCCTCGAGCAACCTGCTGATCGAGATTCTGGACGACGTGCCGGAGTTCGGCACGCCGGAAGATGCCTCTCTCGGTATGGGCGTTGACAGCTCCGCTATCGGTAGTCTGGATCTCACCATCGGTGCGGATGCGGATGGCGCACATATCTCGCAGGCCAGCCTGATGACGGATGGGCAAGGCCACATCCAGGTTCGCTACGAAGACGACGGTGTTGCCAAAGAAACATACCTCACCTCTGGCGGCACGAAGCTGGTCTACGTGTTCGATAGCGAGAGCCAGCAGCTGATCGCCTATAAGGTAGGCGATGGCCCCAGCAATCCCGTGCTCACCATCGACATGAGCGTTGCTAGCAACGAGTACGTGGTCAACGTGGTGCAGCCGCTCGATTCGGTTGCCAAGCAGTTCCAGACGAGCGGTATTTCCCATTCTCAAGGCGGCGTCAATGGTTCGATGTCATTGAGCGCGGAAAACTTGGAGGTGATCTTTACTGCCTCGGGTGGGGACGTGAACTGGTCAAACAACAGCGTTGGCGTCAAGAACCCAGCTATCACCGGTAGCGAAACGCTGACGGCACAGTTCAACCAGTTCTTGACTCACTTGACCGTGAAGCTGCCCAACCAGGGCAATCAGAATCCTGCTGCCGTGGAATGGATGGTCATCAACACGGAAACTGGTCAAACCGAATCCGGAAGCGGGCTGCTGATCAGCGCGGACTTCGCCTTCAACAAGGTGACCTTTTCCAATAACGGTAGCGGCCCCTATGGCATCGGTGGCTTCGAAGGCGAATTCCTCGACGCCGAACTGGACTTCATACTCCCTGTGGAAGTTGTTGCTGTCGATGGTGACGGAGATACCTCTGACGGCTCGTTCAATATCGGCTTCCAGCCTGGCGAAGTACCGCCTTTGCCCGAGCTGCCCACCATCCTCGGCCTGACCAACAGCGACGTGACGGTCAATGAGCAATACCTCGATGGCGGCACTGCCGAGGGCGAGGGTCAAGCCGCCGATAGCGGTAGCTTCAAACTCTCTACACCGGAAGGGTTCGGCGCGCTGCTGATCGCCGGAACCAAGGTCTTGGGAGATGGCGAGCAGCAAGGCAACAAGGTCAAGCTCAGCGCGGGCGACCTGGAGTCACTGGCGGCCGGCAATGTCATCGTGATCGAGACGCCGGAAGGCAACACCCTGACTCTGACTGGCTACGACTCTGCAACCGGTGAGGTGAGCTATAGCTTCGAACTGGGCAGCGCCGTCGAGCACGCACACGGTGAAGGCCGCAACGAGCTGGCTAAAGAGGGCATTCAGCTCGAGCTGGTGGACGGCCTGGGACACATTGCCTACGGCACCATCGATGTCGTGGTGGTGGATGATATCCCGTTCGAGTTCGATCTGGTTCAGGCCATTCAGGTACCTGTCAGCGAACTTGAAGTCGGTCAGCTTGGCGCCGGCTGGGAGAACCTGACCACTACCTCAGGAAGCGGCAGCGTAACCACCACATCGAATGAGAGCGGTATTTTCATTCAGTGGGGCGGGGCCAACGGCTCAGGCTATGACTTCGTCTATGCCGAAGGGCTGACGGGCTTGGGCGGCGTTGCTACCGATTCCTTGTTCTCGCTGGGTACGCTGACGCATAACAACTTCGTGATCAACTCCGGTAGCAAAGTGCTCAAGACCGTCGATCTGGAAGTGTCGTTCAAGGTCATGATCGACGGTGTCTTGACCGAGGTGACCACCACGATCAAGCTCGAGCATGACGAGACGCCCAACAATAAGTCGCCGGCCACTCATCCGGACAATGACGATATCGTCAAGATTCTCAATCCGAATGAAGAGCTTACCATCCAGGTAGGTGACCGTGAGTACGTGCTCAAGATCCGTGGGTTCCTGGACGCCAATGGCAACCTCGTCGACACGGTCTACACCACCGAGACCAAGGCCAGCTCATTCGAACTCTTTGCCGAAATCGCCTCGACTGACGACCTGCCCAGTGTGGAAGGGCGCGTCGATGCCGACTGGGGCGCTGACGGTCCGGCAGAGGAAGATAGCCTGCTGTGGGCCGATGGCCAAGGCGGTACGCTGGCCAGCGGAACGGTGGAAGGCCAGCATGGCACCCTGACCGTGAACGCCGACGGCACCTACACCTACGTGGTCAGCCGCAGCGCACGCGACGGCATGAAGGCGGGCGACTCCTATCAGGATGAGTTCACCTACTACCTGACCGATGCCGATGGCGACGTGGTGGCGTCGAAGCTCACCATCAACCTCGAAGGTGTACCGAACGGTATCGTGGCCAGTGACAACGTAGCGATTGCCGATATCTCGCTGATCGAGATCACGCCGGAGCCGGTCAGTAGCCAGGTGATGAGCAACAAGACGTCGCAGCACAATACCAGCAGTTCACGTACCGATAATTACAGTGAGACCTTTACGGTCGATGAAGGTAGTGCCGGCCAGTTTAGCTTCAACGCCGGTTTCACGACGCCGGGAAGCTCCAAGGCTTCCTTGACCTGGAGCCTGTGGCAGAAGAACGACAGTGGTCAGTGGGTGAAGCTGTCCGAAATCGGTGGCTCAGCATCCAGCGGTATCAACGGCGTCAATGGGCTGGAAGCCGGTGAGTACCGTGTCGACTTCGCAGCAACAACGAGTGGCAGCCATACGAATTGGATAATCTGGCCGATCTGGTCGGAAACCAGCTACTCCAATGTGGAGATTGGTCAGGTCTCTTTGATTCAACAGCCGGATAGCTATCAGGAGACCCAGGTAACCGACGTGCAAGGCAACGTCCTCAGCGATCCGGGTATCGATGGCAGCACCGATATCCCCGGCTCCAGCGGCACGCTGCTCAAGGCCTTGGTCGGCAGCGACTATGTCGAAGCCACGCAGAGCGGCCTCGTCATTGCCGGTCAGTACGGTACCTTCACGCTGTTTGCCAACGGGGACTATCGCTACGAGCCCGCTGCCGATGTTACCAACGTTGGCAAGATCGACAGCCTGACCTATCAGCTGGTGCATCCGTCCGGCACTACTGCCGAGGCGTCGCTCCAGGTGGGGATCACCGGGCCGGGCGTGGATAGCTTCGTCTGGGGAACCGATGGTGACGATGCGCTTACCGGTGGCGCTGGCAACGACATCATTATTGGCGGGGCTGGCGACGACATACTGGTGGGTGGCCTCGGAGCCGATACCTTCGTCTGGAACCTGGGTGACCAGGGTCAAGCAGGGGCTCCTGCGACAGATAAAGTGATGGACTTCACCCTTGGCCAGTTCGGCGTGGATGGCGAAGCCGACAAGTTGGATATTGCCGATCTGCTCGATGGAGCCAGCAGCTCCAATCTGGCGGAATACCTGCACGCGGCCGACGATGGAAGTGGCAATACCGTGCTCCAGATCAGCCACAATGGAGGCTTCACTGGTGGCGTCTACGATGAGTCGGTTGTCGACCAGACGATCGTTCTCAAGGGCGTTGCCTACAGCGATGCGCTGATTCAGCAAATGCTCAGCAACGGTCAGCTCGAAATCGAATAAGACCACTTTGCCCCAATGACACGCCCGGCCTTGGCCGGGCGTTTTTTTGTGCGCCAGGCATGGCGCGCAGCGCCTGACTGGTGCCGACAACAACGTGCTGTTTGGTGGCGCCGGGGCACAGGTGCTGAGCGGCGGCGATGGTAACGACATCCTCATCGGTGGTGCCGGTAACGACACCCTGATTGGCGGCCAAGGAGACGACGTATTCCAGTGGAACTTCGGCGATCAGGGTGGCGTGGGAAGTGCCGCCCGTGATGTGGTGAAGGACTTCAGTCTTGGAAGCAACACGCTTGACTTGGCCGACCTGCTGCAAGGAGAAGCGGCGGGAACCATCGACAGCTTCATCTTCGCCGCGCAAGAGGGCTCCAGTACCGTGCTTTACGTCAACCACGAGGGCAGTATCGGTGCAAACGGCAGCAATGCGACCCAAGTGATCGTGCTGGAGAACTTCAACATGAACGACCAAGGGTCGGCGGAGTTCCTCAAGGGGCTGCTCGATAGTGGTCAGCTGCACATCGATCAGTAACGTGGAATCGATGAATCGCTAGCCCTGCGCCCTGCCTGGAGACACCGGGCAGGGCGTTTGTTAATCTAGGTAAAGTCATCAAGAGACATACTCATGTACATCAAGCGTAATGAGTCAGGGCAGGTGGTGCAGGTCAGCCATGAGGCAACGGCAGAGTGCCGCGAGTTCTTGCCGTCTGGCTCTTCTGAGCTGCAGGAATTCGTCTCCAAAGGGGGAGATGACGTCGACAACCTGGCACTGTCGAAGTCCGACCTGGCGTTCGTGCGGGTGCTCGAGGACGTGATCAACGTGCTGATGGACAAGGGCGTGATCAGCTTTACCGATCTGCCCGAGCCGGCTCAGCAGAAGCTGCTGGAGCGTCAGTCGTTACGTAAGCGCAGGAACAGCATCGGCCTGATGTCTGATACCGACAACGACATCATCTGAGCCCAGATTCTCTGAGCCCAGACGCATTGAAGCATGAGGCCGGCGATCTGCCGGCCTCATGTCGTATCGGGTGTAGCTGGTGGATCAGGTGTCGCCTGCTTGATGCCGGATACCCGGCCCCGTCACACCATCGAGCCCCAGCTCGAACAGCACCTTTGCCGCATCCTGGCTCTCCACGCCCTCGGCGAAGGTGAGAATGCCCAGTGAGTGGGCCAGCGTTGCCATGCCTCTCAGCAGGCTCTGCTGATCGCTACGGCTTTCCACCACCTGGCTCAAAGCGGCTTCGATCTTCATGAAGCTCAGGCCCAAATCCTGCAGCCCCTCGATCTTGCCGAACTGGGTGCCGACATGCTCCAGGCCGACCTTGCAGCCCAGCCCCAGCAGGGCGTGGCAGAGTGTACGCAGCGCCTGGGGCTGCTGCAGCGCGACGGATTGGGGCAGCTCGAACCACAGCTTGTCGGCAATGCCCTGATGCGCCTGAATGCGAGCCAGCAGCTCGCCCACGAAGTGCCCGTCGCCCAGTGACTCCGCCGAGAGATTGACGGCCACCGCCTTGCCGCTGGATTCGACATCGGTAAGTGCCGCCGAAACGACGGCCAGATCGAGGGTGGGAGCCATGGCCAGGCGCGACACCCACGGCAGGAATACACCTGCCGGCCGCCATTCGCCCTTCAAGCGCAGGCGTGACGGTACCTCGAAGTGAATCAGCTTGCCTTCGGCATCCAGCACCGGATAGTGAGCCAGGAATACGCCTTGCTGCAGCGCTTCCGCGAGCGCCTGACGCCATTCGTCATGACGCGTATAGAGCACGGTGCCGGCGGGTTGATCGACGATCTCTTGGCCATTCAGACCGCGCGTTTCCGCCGCAGCCAGGGCGCCGTCGAGACTGGCGAGCAGCTCGGCCTGACTCTCGCCCTGGCTATACTGACGCAGCGCGGAAGCCAGCGAGGTGTCGACGCTCTGCTTGGTGCTGAGACTCTCCAAGTGCTGCTGAAGCGTCTTGCCCAGGTCTTGCAGCTCATGATGACGCGGCAGGATCATGCCGAAATCGCTGCCGTTGAGTCGTCCCACCGTGCCGTGGCCGTGGCTACGGGCCAACTGCTCGAGACGACGCGCCAGTTGAGCGAGCAGGGCGTCCGTGGCGACATGGCCGAGCTGCTGATTGAGTTCGGCCAGACGTGCCACGCGCACCATGACCAGTGCGCCGCTGGCATCGTCCTTTTCGCTCTTCAGGTGAGCCTGCAACTGGTTGAGGAAAGGCGCCCGGGTGAGTGTGTCGGTAACTGGGTCGTGCTGCATGCGCCGCCGTAGCTGATCGAGCTTGTCGCTCTCTTCGCCGAGCATCTGGCGTACCGCCTGGGAGAGCTGGTTCATGGCCTGGACCACCTCGCGCAGTTCGCGTGTACGCGGCTCGTTGGCCACCATGAAGCGCCGCTGGCCGATGGCCTGGGCCTGGCTCACCACGTCGCGCAGCGGGCGCCGAATGGTGCGTACGATCCAGGCTGCCAGCAGCAGGCTGATGGCGCCGGCGATGGCGAACCAGCCGGCCAGCTCCAGGGTGCTGCGCCACAGCGAGCGGTAGGCGAAGCTGTGTTGGCTGGCCAGCTCCAGGGTGCCGTACTGCTGCCAGCCATCCTGAACCACGGCCCGACCGGGCGGCACCTCGAAGCGCACCAGATTCACGAACCAGCCCGGCACATCATCGATATGCTCACCGGCAGTGCGCTCGTCGATGATCTCGCCCTGAGGGTCGTACAGCGCGATGCGCTGGTAGTGGCCGGTATCGAACTGAGCCGCCAGCAGCAGCTCCAGAATCACCGGATCCTTTTCGATCTGGCTCATCGAAAGCGCCAGTGCATTGGCGTTGTCGTTGTTCTTGATCTGGACTTCCTGCTCGATGTAGTGGCGGCTGCTCGTCACGCCGATGAGCAGGCTGCCCACGAAGGCCAGCAGCAGCAACACCGCGATGGTCAACCAGAGTTGCTTGATCAGTGACATGTCTTCGTTCCCCCGGGGAATGGATGCCCTCGTTCATCCTGCTGCGGGGCATGTGTCGCTCTTGTAGGCGGTTCGTTTTTCTTCGTCATCCCATGAATCCCTGCTGCTCCATACGCTCGATCACACTGCGCCAGCGTGATAGACGTGCCACCGGATCGGCCCGCGACTGGGTAGAGCCGCCGGCCCACAAGCCATCGCTATTGAAGCTGAACACCGGGTCCAGATCGGTACGCTGCGTGGCGGGGGTGATGGAGGGCACCAGATTGTCGAGAATCAGCGGCACGGCGGAAGGCGTCTCGTAATAGCCCAGTACCATGTGCGCCTGAACGATCTGGCTACGGCCGATGCGGGCACGAACGTAGATCATGCGCAGCCGCGAGCCGGGCACGCCAAGCTCCTTGAGCGTGACGTACTTGGCAATCGAGTAATCCTCGCAGTCGCCCTGAGCCTTGCCCATGGTCTCTAGCGGCGTTGCCCAGTGATCCTCGGCCCCCCAGTTGTAGATGTCCTCGACCCAGCGAACGCGCCGGTTGAAGAAGTCGTTCACTTCGCGCAGCTGGGTATCGAGATCGGCGCTGCGCAGCCTGTCCAGCAGTGCAAACCAATCCTCGAGAATGGCAAGCCCGGAGCTGCCATACAGACGTTGCATGCTGTTACGCAAGCGGGCACGGTCGATGCGTGCCTCGAGTGACGTAGGGGAGAGACCCAACCCAGCGGCAAGCAGCAGCCCTGCCAGGCCGCCGATGAAGCGGCGGCGGCTGGGGCTGAGAATCGAACTTGAGCCATGTGGGGCAGGGCGATGCGTCATCGAGCGCGCCGGAAGCGTGTTAAGGAATGTAATTCATGAAAGCCAGTATAGAGGAGGGATAACGGCAACACGATAGGTATGAGAATTTTAAGAAGCTGGGCGCTTGTAAGATATTGCCGACAATTTACGTCAGCCATCAGCGCTTCATGCACCTACCGTCTTGTGCCTTCGTTTCGCTTGCGTAACCTTGCGTTTCTTGTCCTGCTTTTTCATCAGGTTGCTGAAAGGAACGCGCGTATGGCCGATGCAACTGGATTGCAATTCACCCTCGATCTTGCCGGGGTCGACAGCGCCGAGCTGGCGGTGATCGACTTCACCCTGGAAGAGGCACTCTCGCAGCCCTTCCACCTCGAGGTGCGTTTCGCCAGCCGCGACGGCAGCCTCTCCGCCACCGAGC
>NZ_JABFTV010000024.1 GCF_021404405.1 Billgrantia aerodenitrificans | reverse complement strand
TAGTAGGCATCAGGGGGCATAATCTAAGTCCCAGGCTGTAGCGCCTCAGGCTCTGCGGATGCTCACCCTGATGCCAAGGCCTGCTGGTAGCTAATCAACAAGCCCGGAGAGACACAAGGCTATGTCTGAAAACTGTCTGCGCTTGGCCATACGGCGTTAAAAATCAGCTCAAAATACTCATTTACACACTACGTAAACTCCGTCTTTTCGCTGATTTTTGCCTTGTCTGGCCTTCGCTCGCCGACTTTTCAGACACAGCCTGTCTTTGCTTGTTGTTGTCTATATGGCGGCGATACTTCTGGCGGCTACAGGGTCAGCTGCATGCCATCGTGGGCCACCTCGATGCCACGCCGGTTCAGCACGGCGCGTTCCGGAGAGGCCTCGTCGAGCACGGGATTGGTGTTGTTGATGTGAATCAGAATGCGCCGCGTCGTCTCCGGCAGCGCATCGAGCTCGGCGATCATGCCCGCTTCGCCGGCCAGCGCCAGATGCCCCATGTCGCGTCCGGTGGCATGGCCGATGCCGAGGCGTATCATCTCGTCGTCGTGCCACAGGGTGCCGTCTACCAGCACGCAGTCGGCCTGCTGCATCAGCTCCCGTGCCGCCTCGCTCGGCTCGCCCAGGCCCGGCCCGTAGAACAGCACGCCGCCCGTCAGCGTATCGCGCAGCAGCAGCCCCAGGTTGTCGCCGGTGGCCGGTGCGCCGCGGCGCGGAGAATAAGGCGGCGCATTGGAGCTCAACGAGAGTGCGGTGATCTCGAGCCCGGGGCAGCTCGGCACCTGGAAGGTGCAGCGCTCGCGCTCCCCTGCCAGCGGGATCTCGCGCCAGTTGAGTCCACCGTTCCAGTAGCGCAGCATGGGGAACAGCGGAAAGCCGCTGGAGAGGTCGTCATGCACGCTGGGCGTGCACCAGACGTCGAGCGGGCACCCCTCACGTAGTGACAGCAGCCCACTCACGTGATCGATCTGCGCATCCACCAGCAGCACCTCGGTAATGCCGGTGTGGCGCAGGCCGCGCCTGGGAAAGAGCGCCGGCGAGGCGCCGAGCTGGGCGCGGATGTCGGGTGAGGCGTTGCACAGCAGCCAGCGCTCGCCGTCCATGCTCACCGCTATCGATGACTGGGTTCTCGCCACGAAGCCGGGTTGGCCGAGACGCACGTCGCGGCAGTTGCGACAGTTGCAATTCCACTGCGGGAATCCACCGCCCGCCGCCGAGCCGAGTATCAGCACCTGCATGGCACTCTCCTGAAGCTGAAACACGGGACCTCTCGGCCCCGTGACGTCGGTCTATCAGCGGTTGGCAATGTACAGGGTGACTTCGAAGCCGAGGCGCAGGTCACGAAAGCTGGGCTTGGTCCACATAGCGGTTCCTCCAAGGTTGTTGTCGTGTCGAGTGGCACCGCGCCGATGGGCGACGGCAACCTCAGTAAAGCACTGGTGAGGTCTCGCCAAGACGGTACTTTGGAGGGAGAAACGCCCCTTCATTGGGCCCAGGTCCAACTTGAGGAGCCCGCTGGGTTTTCCTACGCTGGCAAGGGACCGGCGCTTCACGGCGTCGCTTCCCCTCGCCTGCAAGGAGCAATGCGACATGAGGCAATACGGATCCCCTTCTCATCCGCGCTTTACGCGCACCCCGCTCGCCCTCGCCGTAACCGGCGGCATGGCATTCGCCGGACTCGCCCACGCCGACGTCCAGGTCACCAATGAAGAGGTGGCCTCCGGCGTGGAGAGCGAAGAAGCCACCCTGACCGTGACTCAGGTGGTGGGCGGTATCGAACACCCCTGGGCCGTCGCCTGGCTGCCGGACGAGCGAATGCTGATCACCGCACGCCCGGGCAACCTGTATCTAGTCGACGGCGATGAGGTGACCGAGGTCGGCAATCTGCCAAAGATCGACACCGACGAAGATCAGAAGCCCGCCCCCGAAGGTGGCAACCAGGGCGGCCTGCTGGATGTCGTCGTACATCCCGATTACGACGACAACGGCTGGATCTACTTCACCTACTCCAGCCCCGGTGACGACGACTCGGTCATGGGCGACGACGAGTACGGCACAGGCACGGCGCTGGCCCGCGCCCGCCTGAGCGACGACGGCAGCGAGCTGACCGATCTCGAGACGATCTATGCCCAGGTGCCGCGCACCGCACCCGGCCGTCACTACGGTTCGCGCATCGTCTTTCCCGGCGACGGCAGCGTGATGTTCTCCATCGGCGACCGCGGCATTCGCTACCCTTCCCAGGATCTCACCGATCCGGGTGGCTCGATCATTCGCCTGCATGAGGATGGCGGCGCCTTCGAGGGCAATCCCTTCATCGAGGCGGAACCGGGCAACCTGCGTCCCGAGATCTTCTCCTACGGCCACCGCAACAATCAGGGGCTGGCACTGCACCCCGAGACCGGCGAGCTGTGGGCCATCGATCACGGTCCTTCGGGCGGCGGCGAGCAACTCTACGTCGCAGAGGCCGGCAGCAACCACGGCTGGCCACAGGTCTCCTTCGGACGGGAATACGACACCGACGAGTTCATCGGCATCGGCGAGGTGGCGCCCGGCGTCAAGCCTCCGGTACACGTCTGGGAAGACACCCTGGCGCCCTCGGGGCTGACGTTCTACACCGGGGATGAGTTCCCGGGCTGGCAAGGCAATCTCTTCATCGGTGCGCTCTATGCCGAGCGCCTCCATCGCGTGGTGCTGGACGGCGAAACCATCGCCCATGAAGAGATCCTGCTGGAGAACGAGCTGGGCCGTATTCGCGACGTGCGCCAGGGCCCCGATGGCATGCTCTATGTGCTCACCGACGAGAGCGATGGCGGGCTCTATCGCATCGAACCCGAGGCCTGACACTCGCTAGAGAGAGGTCACATCAGTCTTGGCAGGCACTCAGCCAGCTCTCCAGCGCCTCGAGGGTGACGGGAATGCTGGCCTGCAGGACCCTGAGCTCGACGGCCGCTTCGTCTTGCCGCTCATGCCGCGCGGCAAGCTCAAGGCGCCGGGCCGAGTCGGCTAACCTGCGCCCGCCAAGACTGCCCGACTCCCCTTTGAGCCGGTGTGCACGCGCGGCAAGAGCCGCTAGATCCCTCTGCTCGAAGGCCTGCTCCAGGCTCTCGGTGTGTTGCTGCAGCTGTTCACGATGCACCGCAAACAAGGCCGCCAGCGCCTCCAGTCCCAGCGACTCGCGCAACTCCCCGAGCACACCCTCATCCAGCATGTCGGCACCTACGCTTTCTTCCGCCCCCTCGGCCCGCTCCTTCCCGGACAGACCCTGGCGCAGCGCAGCTGCCAGTTCGGCGCGTCGCAGCGGCTTCGCGAGGTAACCGCTCATGCCAGTAACCAGACAGCGCTCGCGCTCGGCTCCCGGTCCCCCTGCCGTCATCGCCACGATAGGCACTTCGGCAAGCCAGCCCCCTCTCGAGCGCAGGCGACGAGTCGTTTCCAGACCGTCCATGCCGGGCATCTGCACGTCCATGAAGATCATGTCGAAACTCTCACGACCCGCCACTTCCAGGGCCTTCTCTCCGCTGTCTGCAACGCTGACCGTACAGCTGTGGCGTTCCAGCATCGCCACGGCCACCTGCTGGTTGACCGGGTTGTCTTCGACCAGCAGCACCTTCCCGCCTGCAGCGGGTTCCAGAATCGGTTGGAACACCGGTGATTCAGGCTCATTGGAAACCACCGTCTCCAGCGGCATCACGACCCAGAAGCGACTGCCCTGGCCGGGGGCGCTGTCGACCCCGATTCTGCCGCCCATGGCTTCCGTCAGGCGACGACAAATGGCGAGGCCCAGCCCGGTACCTCCGTAGCGCCTGGCCGTCGAGGCGTCTGCCTGTCTAAAGGGTTCGAAAAGCCAATCCTGCTTCTCCAGCGCAACCCCGGGCCCCGTATCTCTCACGGCGAGCACCAGCTCGCCCTGCTCGCTCAACGCCGCCTCGACACGGACCTCACCGTGGTCGGTGAACTTGATGGCGTTGGAGAGCAGGTTGAGCAGCACCTGACGCAACCGTGCCGGATCGCCCATCACGTGCTCAGGCAACGCCGGTGATAGCGCCGTCGTCAGTTTGAGCCCCTTGGCCTCGGCATGCGGCCCGAACAACCGACAAGCCTCGCCGATCAGCGTGGTCAGGCGAATCGGGCGCCGTTCGAGCTCCAGCTTGCCCGATTCGATCTTGGAGAAATCGAGTATGTCGTTGATCAGTTCCAGCAACCGTGCGGCGCTGACATGCAGGGTGCGGGCGTACTCCCGCGATTTCGGATCGATCGGCTGGTCCAGGAGCAGGTCGCTCATGCCGATGACCCCGTTCAACGGCGTGCGAATCTCGTGGCTGACGGTGGCCAGGAACTCCGATTTGGCCTGACTGGCGGCCTCGGCGCGATGCGCGGTAGCCTGTAGTTCGCGACTCAGCGACTCCAGCGAACGCCGAGCCTCGGCATTGTCGCGCGCCTCCCGCACCAGGAACACTACCACCATCAGCGCCGCCAGACTCATGGCCATGATCAGTGCCAGCAGCAGCGCATACAGCGTCTGCAGCGCCTCCCGGTCGCGGGTGGCCGATTCGGCAAGGTGGCCATTGACGGCGATGATCAGCTGCTCGGTCAGCCCCCCGACCCGCTCCAGCCGGTCGGACAACACCCAGCGTTCTTCCTGCCCCAACTGGTCGATTTCATCGAGCAGACTGTCGATGTCGGCCATGAGCACGATCAGGTCCGGCAGCAGCCGCTTGGCCAAGGGGATCTGCTGCAGCAGTTGGTTGACATCGCCACGCTGCAGCAGGTTGACCCGGCTGTAGATCAGTTCGAACCGCAGCCGCAGGGCTTCCAGTGAACGGGCACTGCCGACCTGCTGCACCAGATCGCTGCGCAACTGGATGATGTCGCGATCGAGCTTGTAGGCATGCCAGGCAGCATCGCCGATGACGCTCTGATGCAGCTCCTCCTGACGCCATGCTGCCAACCCCACCACCACCAGGGCAGCAGCGAAGAACAGCAGGGCCGACACCGCTCCCAGCTTCAGTCGCAGCGGATAGCGCAACATGCTTCAGCGCCTCGAACTAAGGCTTCGCCACGAGACCTCACTGCACATCGACGGTACCCACGTGCCAGACGGAGCGATGGCGGATGGTTTCGTTGAGCAGTTCGGGGCGCTCATCGAACGGATAGAGCACCAGCACGGGTCCCAGGTCGCGCACCGCAATGGGCTCGCCATCTCGCATGACGGCGAGAATCACGTCGTAATCGTGAAGATCGGACCAGGGTATCTCGATTTCATACTCGTTAAGGGACGTTACCCGGACCCGCTCACCTTCCGCACCGGCCGCTTCCAGCACGGCGCGAAACAGCGGTCCCTCGAAGCGTCCGACTCCCTCCGTCCAGGGTGTGGCCGTCTCTATCACGCGTGGAGAGAGCGTCATCAACTGGTCCAGGTCAAGCTGCAGCTCGCCGTCAACGTTCGGATACTCGATATTGCCCGTCACCCTGAGCAGTATCTCACCCTCGGGTGGCGACAGCGGCGCTGCCTGTACGGGCTGTAAGGTCGAGGAAATCAGCAAAGCGGCTACCGCCATTACACAGCTTGGCCATGATCGAGGCATAGTGGACTGTCCGAGTCATTGGGATGGGCCAAGCGTACGCGAAACTGAAGAACAGTTCAGTTAGGAAAAGCGTATTCTGGACTGGCAGGAGGCGCCGGCCTCCTGCCAGGGGGGATCACGACTTCAGTTGTTCCACCGGCTCACAGCGAACCAGATCCTCATAAGCGTGCCAGCTGGCATGCCCCAGTACAGGCAGGATCAGCGCCAGGCCGATGTAGAACGTCATCATGCCAATCAGCACGCTGCCGGTCAGAATGACTGCCCACAGCAGCATCGGCTTGAAGTTGCGCGCAACGGTGCGCACGCTCGCTTCGATGCCCTCCATGAAAGTCAGGTCCTGATCCATCAGCGTCGGAATGGCGACCACACTGATGGAAAAGGCACCGAAGGCCAGCACCGCTCCCGCCGCGGTGCCGACCGCGATAAGTCCGAGCCCTTCCGGCGTGGTTAGCAGCGAAGCGTAGAGCTCCGCCACGCCCGGCGCCTCGAAGCCGAAGAAGAGCGCGAAGAGCAGGGTTGCCAGACGAATCCAGGCCAGGAAGAAGATCATCATCATCACGCCCATCATTGCCAGCTGCCCGGCATGGGGCCGCCAGGCACCGAAGGCGTCGCCGAGATGCGGTACGCGCCCCTCCTCGAGCGCCCGACTGATCCCGTAGGAACCTACCGCGACCAGAGGACCGATGAACATGAAGCCGGCCACAAGAGGCAGTAGCCAGTGCCACAGATCGAGAACGATGGCCCCGGCCGTGACGGCGATACTCAAGCCGACCCAGAACATGCCGTAGGCGAGACTGACGGCCGTGGCCCGGCGGAAATCTTCGAAACCCGCTGCTAGCCAGGCTCGCGGTCTGTCCATGCCAATGGGGTTGATGGTGATCTTGACGTTGGGTGCGGAGCTCTGCCCTGATCTGGTTGCTGCATTCATTGTCGTACCCCGTTTGGTCGCCATTGAAGGGACTGGCAAGCGTCTTTCCGGTCGGGAGGTCCGGACGACGTCTTGTTGTCTTCGTAATTTCCACTCTAGTTGACCGCGCACAAGAGTGCCGCGCAAAGTTGTCAACGCTGCGCGCGAAACCGCCGCGATCCTTCCACGCTGCTTCGCCCGGACGGGCATCGTGGCCCTTGCGCGGCTTGCTGGAGAGCTTCGGGAATAACAGCGGCCCATTGTTGTATATTCAGTCATAAGAGAATGCCGAAGTATTCCTTCTGAGCCTCTGCCGTTGGCTTTAACATCCGGCTTACGGACAGTTGAACAACAGATAACGCAATCAGGAGCCTGTCGATGAAACGGTTCTTTCGCAGGGCGGCCGCACCGGTGCTGGGGGTGCTGCTGTTCGGGGGCATCGCCGCCAAGGGACTCGCCGAACCCAGCTTCTCCTCCGAGCAGGTTGACCTCATGGCCGCCGCCTGCGCCAATTGCCACGGCACCGATGGCCGCATGGTAGGCAGTGTGCCGACCATCGCCGGGCGGCCTGCCTCAGTCCTCGAGGCGCGGCTACTCGCGTTCAAGCACGAGGAACAGAGCGATACCACCATCATGGATCGGATCGCCAAGGGCTTCACCGACGAGGAACTCGCCGCCCTGGCAGCTCATTTTGCCGCCATCGACCCGGACGGCGATGACGATTCGCAAGCAGAACAAGAACCGCAGGAGTGAGGCGCGCCATGACACAGCATTCCCAACGTTCCGGCATCAACCGCCGGCAACTGATCAAGGGCCTGGGTGCCGCCTCGCTGCTGCCCCTGGTGGGCGGCGTCACGCCCTTCGCCATCGGCGGACAGCACGCCGGCAAGGTCGTCGTCGTGGGCGGCGGCTTCGGTGGTGCCACGGCGGCCAAGTATCTCAAGCGGGCCAATCCGGCCATCGAGGTGATCCTGGTCGAGCCGGCCGAGACTTTCTACACCTGCCCGTTCAGCAACCTGCATCTGGGCGGATTGCGCAGCATGGATAAGATTGCCCACGGCTATGACGAGCTGCAGGATCGCTATGGGGTCCGCGTGATCCATGCCATGGTCGAGGACGTCGACGCCGCCGCGCACAAGGTCACCCTCTCCACCGGCAGCGAGCTCGACTACGACAGGCTGGTGCTCTCCCCGGGGATCGACATCCGCTGGAACGCGCTCGAGGGTTACGACGAAGCGGCTGCCGAGAAAGCGCCCCATGCCTGGAAGGCCGGCAGTCAGACGGAGAAGCTGCGTGCCCAGTTGGAAGCGATGGAAGACGGCGGTACCTTCGTCATGGTGGCCCCGGAAAACCCCTTCCGCTGCCCGCCAGGCCCCTACGAGCGCGCCAGCCTCGTGGCCAACTATCTGGCCCAGTACAAGCCCAAGTCCAAGGTGCTGATCCTCGACGCCAAGGACAACTTCTCCAAGCAGGGGCTGTTCATGGAGGGCTGGGAGCAGCTCTACGGCGATCGTATCGAGTGGGTAGGCCTCTCCAACGACGGCCGCGTCACCCGGGTGGACGCCGAGCGTCTGGAGGTGGAAACCGAATTCGGCACCGTGCACAAGGCCGACGTGCTCAACGTCATCCCGCCGCAGAAGGCCGGCTGGATCGCCGAACGTGCCGGCGTCACCGACGACTCCGGCTGGGTGCCGGTCAAGCCCGAGACCTTCGAATCGCGTCAGGTCGAGGACATCTACGTGATCGGCGATGCCACCGTTGCCGCGCCGATGCCCAAGTCGGGCTTCTGCGCCAACGCCCAGGCCAAGGTCGTGGCGGCCGCCATCGCCGCTTCGCTCGAGTCGCGCCCGGCGCCCGAGGCCTACTGGACCAACACCTGCTACAGCCTGGTGGGTCCCGAGTACGGTATCTCGGTGGCCGGAGTCTACCGCGTGGTGGACGGCGCGATTGCCGAAGTGGAAGGCTCCGGCGGCGTGAGCCCGACAGGCGCTCCCGGCACTACGCGGGCGCTGGAAGCCCAGTACGCCGTCGGCTGGTACAACGCCATCTGCCAGGACACCTGGGGCACTCAGACCTGAACTCCATCGCGGCAAGGCGCTATACTGCTCGGCCACCCAAGGTGGCGTCATCGAAGGGCCGCCTGCGGGCGGTCCTTTGCATTACTTCTTCTTCATTACTTCGCATTTCTCGAGGAGCTGCGCACCATGAGTCATACCGAGCTGGTCGTTTGGGCGGGGTTGACGATCGGCCTTGTCTTCGGCGCCGTCGGTCAGCTCTCCGGTTTCTGCCTGCTGCGCGGTGTGGTCAACGCCACGACACAGGGCGACTCACGCAAGCTGCAGGCCTTCGCCGTGGCCATGGGCGTGGCCGTGCTGGGCAGCCAGGCTTTGGCCGCGACCGGGCTGGTCTCGCTCGACGCCTCGCTGTACGCCGTCGACAGATTCTCCTGGCTTGCCGTGCCGCTGGGCGGTCTGCTCTTCGGCTACGGCATGGCCCTGGCCAACGGCTGCGGAGCCCGCGCTCTGGTATTGCTCGGCAGCGGCAACCTGCGTAGCTTCGTGGTGCTGGTGTGCCTGGGTCTGGCAGCCTTCATGGTGCTGTCGGGCGTGCTTGCCCCGCTGCGGCTGTGGCTCGAGGGCGCTACCACGCTGCGCCTGCCCGCGGCCACCCTGCCGAGCCTGATCGGCCTGCCGGGCTGGCTGCCGGCGCTGCTGGTGGGTGGCGGCCTGTGCGCCTGGGCTTTTGCCAATCAGGCCTTTCGCCACACTCCGCGAGAGTGGGTCAGCGGCCTTGCCATCGGCGCCCTGGTGCCTGCCAGTTGGTACACCACCGGCGTGCTCGGCTTCGACGACTTCGAACCGGTGCGTCTGGCCAGCCTCACCTTCGTCGCACCCATCGGCGAGTCGCTGCAGTACCTGATGCTCTCCACCGGCACCCGCCTGGGCTTCGGCGTCAGCGTGGTGGGTGGCGTAGTGCTGGGTGCGCTGGCAATGGCGCTGCTGCGGCGGGACTTTCGCCTGCATTCGTTCGACTCGCCTGCCCATATGCTGCGCAGCATGGCGGGGGGCACTCTCATGGGCATAGGCGGCGTGATGTCCCTGGGCTGCTCCATCGGCCAGGGGCTGTCGGGCTTCTCGACGCTGTCGCTCGCCTCGTTCCTCGCCGTGGCCGGCATCGTGCTGGGTGCGCGGCTGGGAATCCGCGGGCCGCTGGCGCTGTCAAAGCATTGATCAACTGGAGGAGTCCATGCATCCGTTCCGTTACTCTCGTCACGACGCCTCTCGCCGCCGTCTGCTGCGCGGGCTGACCCTGGCCTGCGCCGGCATCGGTCTGGCCGGCCTGGCCATGCCCGGGCTCGCCAACGAGCCGTGGCAGCGCCTGGAAGCCGCTCAGAGCGTGCTGGGCGAAAGCGAGCCCCGCACCGAGGGACTGACGCTCGACCTGCCGCACGTATCCGAAGACGGCTCCGCCGTGCCGCTCACCGTCAACTTCGACGGCGAACTCGCCGAGGGCGATTACATCGAGCGCATCGATCTGTTCGCCAACGGCAACCCCTATCCCGAGGTGGCCACCTTCCGTCTGACCCAACTGAGTGCCAAACCGGAGATCTCCACCCGGGTACGGCTGAACGAAACCCAGCAGGTCATTGCCATCGCCACCAGCCACCAGGGCGAGCGTTTCGCCACCTCCCGCGAGGTGCGCATCACCGTGAGCGGCTGTCTGATGCGTAACGGCAACGATGCCAACGACGCACTCTCCAATCCGCGCGTCAGCGTTTCCTCGGGGCTGTCCGCCGGGGAACCTGCCGAGGTACGCACGCTGATCAACCATCCCATGGAAACCGGGCTGCGCGAAGGCGATGACGGAGAAACCCTGCCCCGCCACATCGTCGAGCGTTTCAGCGTCTCCATCGATGGCAACGTGGTGTTCGAGGCCGACCTGCATCAGGCGGTTTCCGCCAACCCCTACCTGCGCTTCTTCCTCACTCCCGCAGAGAGCGCAGAGGCGGAATTCCTGTGGCAGGACGACACGGGGGAAACGGCCCACCATGTCGCCGAGCTGGATCTGTCCTGATACCGCTCGACAAGTACGCCTGAACGCAGAAGCCCCGGCCAGTTGAACTGCACCCCGAAAGTTGGACACCCAATCCAACCTTCGGGGTGTTTTTATGAGCAATCGATACGATGAGGGGTTCAAGCTGCTGGTGGTGCAGCAGTGTTTGCACGATGACACCAGCT
>NZ_JABFTV010000023.1 GCF_021404405.1 Billgrantia aerodenitrificans | reverse complement strand
CGCGATCGACTCATAGTGCAGCGCCGCGGCGAAGGACGACAGAATGGCCTCGAACCCGATCATCTCACACCACCCCGATGCGCATCAGATGCGCCGTCAGCCCATACAGCCCGAGGGCGGGGATCACCGCCGTCAGCAGCACCACATGCCAGCGGCGCTCGCCCAGCAACAGCAGCAGCGAACCGATCATGAACGGCGCCACCCAGGTCAGCGGAAAGCGATCCACCAGCACGATGAAGCCCAGCACGAAGAGAAACGGCCAGGTCTGATGCCACAGATGCCCCAGCTCGGGCAGGCGGAAGAACGGCAGGCGCCGGCGCAGCAGCGCGATGGCGCTGAGCAGCGCCAGGGCCAGGGCGCAGACCAGCATGACCCAGGCGCCGAGAGTGGCCAGGGTACGGGGATGCATGCCGACGGCGAAGCCGCGGCCGCCGTAGGTGGGCACGACCCAGGTGAGCAGCAGCACCGCGAGGGCGGCGACGCCCAGGCCGGACCAGAAATTCATGCGTAACGATATGGGATTCTCGGACATGTTGTTGTTTGAGCGCCGATTCGGTAACGGGAGGTTGGAAAGCCGTAAAAGCCATGTATCGATTGCAACGACTGTCGATTGAAACAACTGTGAGCTGTGGTGGGATTTGGCGCTACGTTGCACTCTAGTGCACTTTCTGCGAAAGTAAGTGCGCCAGAGTGCACCATCCCGTCTGGCGCACCGGGAGCCCACATGCACGACGACTTCGTCGCCAACCTCAGGCTGTTGTGCAGCTATTACCCTTCCATTGCCGAGGTATGCCGTCGGCTGGATATCAATCGCGCCCAGTTCAACCGCTATCTGAGCGGACGCTATCGGCCTCGGCATGCCGCCATGCGTCGTCTGTGTGCGTTCTTTGGTGTGGAAGAGCATGAGCTCTACCTGCCGCACGAAAACTTCGTTTCTCTGGTGCAGGCGGGGAGGCTGCCGACCGAGTCGACACGCCAGGGGGGAGTCGAGTGGCCGGACGCCTTACTGCAGCGTGGGCGTGAGGGCATGTCCCGCTATCTGGGGCGCTACTTCGAGTACTACCACTCGATGGCCCAGCCCGGGCACATCATTCGCACGCTGGTATGTCTGGAGGAGCGGGAGAGCGGCATCGTCTACCAGCGTACCGAACGCATGCAGGGGGCGAATCAGGCTCGACCTTGCCACAATCGCTATACGGGGGTCGCGGTCAAACTCGCCGACCGCATCTTCCTGACCGATCATGAAACCCTCAATGGCTACGAAGTCACGCATACCATCCTGTTTCCGACCTTCCAGAGCCAGGTGACACGGCTGACCGGGCTCAGGCTCGGCGTGGCGGACAACAGCGAGCGCATGCCTTGCTGCGTGCGGGTGATGTTCGAACGCATCGATGAGCAGGTGGGACTGCGTCGGGCACTGTCGCAGTGCGGTCTGCTTTCGCTCGACGACCCCAGCCTGGACGCCGCACTGCTGGCGGCGGTGCGCAACGATGTGGCGCCGGGGGAGCAGCATTTCCGGGCGCGCCATCAGGGCGAATTTCAGGTCGCGCCTGAAGCTAGCTGAAAGCGTAGACATCCATGGCCAGCACCCCATGCTCCACGCTGTGGTGCAGGCGACTGGCCTCGCCGCCGGCGCCCAGCGCCACCAGCAGCGGCTGGAAGTGCTCCGGTGTGGGGTGGTTGCGGCGGGCCTGAGGCGCGGTTTCCCACGCCAGCAGTGCGTCGCGTTCTCCGCCGGTCAGCTTGTCGTGTACCCAATCGGTGAACTCGCCAACCCAGGCCGGCGTCGGTGCGCCCTGTACCTGCATCTCGCTGAGGTTGTGGGTCAGGCTGCCTGAGCCGACCACCAGTACGCCCTCTTCACGCAACACTGCCAGTGTTGTGCCGATATCGATCAGCGCCTGATTCGACCAGCTCACCGGCAGCGACAACGACACCACCGGCACCTCGGCGGCGGGAAACATCAGCGACAGCGGCACCCAGGCGCCGTGATCCAGGCCCCGCTCAACCGGTACGGCGTTGAGCGTGCGCGCCAGGCGCAGGGCCAGCTCGGGGGCGCCCGGCGCCGGGTACTGGCACTCGTAGAGCTCGCGGGGAAAACCGCCGAAGTCGTGGATGGTCTCGGGTCGCTGGCTGACGCTCACCAGCAGGCGCTCGCTGGCCCAGTGGGCCGAGACCACCACGATGGCCTTGGGCGAAAGCCCGGCACCGAACTCACGTAGGAAGTCGTGGGCCGGCCCCGGGGTGAGGGCCAGCATGGGCGAGCCGTGGGAAATGAACAGGCTGGGCAACATGGCATAGCTCCTTGAAAAAGCGCCTTGAAAAAGCTCCTCGATGCCTGGCGCCGCGGGGCGACGCCAGGCAGAGGGCTAGCAGGCAGAGAGGTCAGGCGAAGCGGCGGCTGACGACCAGGCTACCGCTGCCAAGGCCGGCCTGGACCAGCAGGGCGACGGCCCAGAATACCGGGAATTCCCAGCCGCCGCCCGGGTTGGAGAAGACCCAGCCATTGCCGATATGCGCCCAGGCGGCACCGAGCAGGATGGGTACCAGGGCCAGGCTCACCCAGCGGGTATAGATACCGAGCACCAGCGCCAGACCACCACCGACTTCGGCCAGGATGGTCAGGTAGGCGATGAAGGCGGGCAGACCGAGCGACTCGAAGTAGCCGACGGTGCCGGGCACGGTGAAGACGAACACCTTGAGCAGGCCGTGGGCCAGGGCCATGATGCCGAGCGACACGCGCAGCAGGGCAGTGGCATGGGCCTGGTTTTGAGACTGGGCTTGAGCTTGAGCCGGTGAAGCGGCAAGCGGGATAGTGGTGGTTTGCATGGGAAGGACTCCGTTGTTGTCAGGGATGCCTTCACTTTACGCTGCGCTTTGCTCGGGATAATCACTCTATGGCGAACAACTTTATTGCGCAATAGGCGACAATCCCATCTCCCGCTCCCATTCGGGCGGGTCGCCCCAGGCCTCGGCAAGATAGTCGAGCAGCCGCTCGACCTTGGCCGGCAGGTGGCGGCGTGCCGGGAAGACGCCGTAGATCCCCAGGGTGACCGGCTCCTCGTTTTGCAGCAGCGGTACCAGTCGTCCCTGGCGGATGCTCTCGGTGATCAGAAAGCTCGGCTGGTGGGCGATGCCCAGCCCGGCCTCGGCGGCATGGGTCAACACATCGCCGTTGTTGCTCTCCAGTGGCCCGTGAACCGTGAGGCGCTTCCCGCCGAACTGCCATTCGCTGCCGCCGGTGGTGCGATAGCGCAGGCAGCGGTGCTCGGTCAGCTCCTTGAGAGTTTGTGGTTCGCCGTAGCGGGCCAGATACTCGGGCGAGGCGCAGGGCACCAGGCGGCAGCGCGCCAGGCGCCGCGCCACCAGAGTGGAGTCGGGCAGGCTGCCGATGCGGATGGCCAGATCGTAGCCCTCTTCCAGCAGATCCACGCGGCGGTCGTTGAGGTCGAGGCGTACCTCCAGGGCGGGATGTTCAACCATGAAGCGCGCGATCAGCGGCGAGAGAAAACGCATGCCGAAGGACATCGGACCGTTGACCCGCAGCCGGCCGCACACCTCGGTGCTGCCGGCACCCAACTCGGCTTCGGCCTCTTCCAGCGCTTGCAGAATGCCCTGGGCGCTGGCCAGGTAGCTCTCGCCGGCCTCGGTGAGGTGCAGCCGCCGGGTGGTACGCTGCAGCAGGCGCACGCCCAGGTGGCTCTCGAGCTCCATGATCAGGCGCGAGATGCGCGTACGCGACAGGTTCAGCGTTTCCGCCGCGCGGGTGTAGCTGCCGAGTTCGGCGACCCGCACGAAGGCGGTCATGGCATCCAGCAGGTTCATGGTCTCTCCTCGCGCACCTCAATAGCCGGTCATTTCCAGATACCCGATGCCTCTCTCATCACCCCCATCTTCGCCGCTGGCGGCATCCCGGGCGATCACTTCGCCTTCCCAGTAGGCCACGCTGGTCTCCATCCAGCGCTCGGCGTGGGGCGCCTCGACGATCAGGTCGAGTTCGGCGCGGGGAATCTCCAGGTGCCAGCGGGTCGGCACTTCGCGCCCTGCCACGCGCCGGGTGGTCAGCGGTGTCATGGCGATCTCGTCCGGGGCCAGCGCGGTGGGCTCGCCCTCGGGGCTGATCCAGGTGCCCGAACGGTAATCGCTGCCGTCGGCGCCGCCCCCGCGCAGTTGGAAGGCCATCAGCTTGTGGCCGCTCGCCAGGTGCAGCGAGAACCAGTCCCAACCCTGCTGCTCGGGGCCCAGCAGCTGGCTGCTCCACTCGCGGTCGAGCCAGCCGCGTCCGCTCACGGCGCGGGTCTCGCCGTCCAGGGTGACCTCGCCTTCCACGCGCCAGAACGGCTGGCTGTAGTACATGGAACCCTGGCCGTCGGCAGATTTCTGGCTGAAGCCTTCCGTGCCGTGCAGCACCAGCGGCCCCTCGGCGACGAGGGTCAGGTCGTAGCCGAAGCCGCCGTGCTCGTCGTCCTGGTGGGCTGCCAGCGTGAGCTCGGCGAAGGTGTCGCCCGGCTCGTCTGAGGTATCGACGCGACTGACCAGCTGCCAGTGATCGATCCAGGCGCGGAAGGGCTCGGCCACTGCACCTGCTTGACCGCTCTCATCCTGTGAGTGGCTGCGGGCGAAGCGTTCCGCCACCCGGTGGGTCTCGCCGCGGGAAACCGCCATGTGCGCCATCCACAGCTGGTCGGCGGCCCAGGGGCCGGGCTCGGGGCGCTCGTTCGGTGGCGGCTCTTTGGGTTCAGTCAGCGCCTGGCGGAACAGGGTCCACTGCAGGCCCAGCGGCTCGCCGTCCTCGTCCTCGAGGTTGGCGGTGAGGTACCACCACTCGATGCGGTAGTCCGGGTGGGCGGCGTGGTCCTCGGGGAAACTCAGGCGGATGCCGTCGTGAGCCTGGGCGAAGTCGCCGGCCTCCTGACCCAGCCCGGCAAAGCCGGCGGTCTCGTTGGGCGGCGGCTCTTCGGCGCAGCCCGCGAGCGTGAACATGGCCAGTAGCGTGATCAATGCGACGCTGCGCTTCATGTCGAGTCCTCTGCCAGCAATGCGCGTGGCGGCGTGCGCCGCAGTTTGGTGGCCGGCACGGCGGCAGCGACCAGCGCTACGCCCACTGCGGTGGCTAGCGTAAGCGCCATTTCTGCGGGGAATACGTACAGCGGCAGGCGCCAGCCGAAGGCTGCCACATTGATCACCGCCACCAGCCCCAGTGCCAGCAGCGTGCCCAGCGGCAGCGCCAGGGCGCCGACCACGAAGGCCGAGCCGCCGAGCTGGGCCAGTTGCACCGTTACCAGCCGCTGGCGCGGAACGCCCAGCGCCCACAGTGGCGCCAGCTGACGGCGGCGTTCCCGGGCCTGGGCCAGCAGGCTCGCCAGCAGCGCCAGGGCGGCCACACCCAGCGTCAAGGCGGAGAGCGCCCGGGTGATGGTGAAGGTGCGCTTGAAGATGCCGGTGGCGATGCGCTTCACCTCGCGCTGGTCCACCAGTTCGTCGCCGCCGATGGCGAAGTGCTGGCGCAAGCCTCCTCTCAGCGCGGCTTCATCGCCGCCCGGGGCCAGCACGATGCCGATGGAGCCCGGCGGGGCGGCGAAGCGGCTGACAAGCTCCGGCGTGGCCAGCAGCACCTCGCCGCGGGTATTGCCGTAGTCGGGGTAGACGGCGGCCACCGGCAGCATCGCTTCTCCTCCGGGCGCCGTCAGGGTGATGCGGTCGCCCGGGGCGAGCCCCTCGGAAATGGCGAGCTGCTCGTTGACGAAGGCCGCCTTGCCCGCGGCGAAGGCCTGCCAGGCGGCATCGCGGCCGGCCTCGGTCGCCAGCAACGGCCAGCTCGGCAGCAGTGTCGTGCCGGGGGTGATGCCGTAGACGCCTACCGGCAGGGCCCGTTCGCGTTCGTCTCCATTGTGCGCATCTCCGCCCCGTTCCACGGCAACCAGCGTGGCCTCGCTGCGACGGGTAGGCAGCAGCTCGGCGACCTCACTGTGCTCGGCCAGCCAGGCGTGGATGTCGTCGTGCTGCTCGGCGGGCGGGCGCAGGTAGAAGTCCGCCACCAGGCGCTGGTCGAGCCAGTCGAGAAAGGTCAGGCGAAAGCCGCCGACCATGCTGCTCACGCCCAGGTTGGCGGAGAGCGCGATCAGCAGCGCCATCATCGCCAGCGCCAGTCGCGGCAGCTGCAGCTGCAGATCGGCCAGTGCCCACTGGGCCAGGGGGCGTCGGCGCAGCAGGCGGCCGAGCCCGGCCAGCAGCAGGGCGATCAGGGGCGGCAGCCACAGCGCGCTGGCCAGCAGCAGCGCGGCGACCAGGCCGAAGCCGGCCAGCAGCCCCTCGCCCGGCGGCTGGTAGGAGAGCCACGCCCAGAGGGCCAAGCCAACTAAGGCCACGATGCCACCCGCCATGCCCATGAATCGTAGCTGGCGATGAAAGCCGGCATGCCAGGCCTGGGCCTGACCCAGCCCCAGCACGCTCAAGCGGGCCGCTCGCCACAGCACGCCGCTGCCGGCCAGCAGCAGCCCGCCCAGGGTCACGGCGAGCCCGCCGAGCCAGTAGTGCCAAGGCAGGTTGAGGGCAACCGCCACGTCGGCCCTGTACAGGCTGCCCAGGGTGGCCGCCACGTCGGGCTGCAGCACCCGGGCCAGCCATACGCCGCTGACGATGCCGGCCAGGGCGCCGATGATGCCCAGCAGCAACAGCTCCAGGGCGAGCAGGCCGACCAGCCCGCGCCCCGACACACCCAGCGCCCGCAGCGTACGCAGTAGCCCCAGGCGCTGCTCCAGAGCCAGGCCCAGCGCCGCCTGCACGATGAACAGCCCCACCGCCAGGGCCAGCAGCGCCATGGCGGTGAGATTGAGGTGGAAGCTCTCGGTCAGCTGGCCGGGCGAGACCAGCGTGGCCGCTCGGGTCAGTACCAGCCCTTCCGGAGACCGTTCGAGCGCCTCGGGGGCGGCGACCAGACGGGTGATGCGCTCGCCGCTGCCCAGCAGCGCCGCGGCGGCGGCGATGTCCATCACCAGGGTATCGGGCGGCAGCATAGGGGCCAGAGTCAGCGGCGGCAACTGGGCCTCGGCCAGACGCGGCTCGGCGCCGGGGGCCTCGCGGTGGCTCAGGCCCAGCGCCGGCAGGGTATCCGGGGCGACACGGGTCTGCCACGGCGGGGTGAGAAAGTCGGTGAGCTCTCCGGCTGAGCCTGCCGCGGCGAAGTCGCTGTCGCCGGGCAGGGTGAAGGGCTCGATGCCGATCACCGTCAGCCGGGTGCCGTCGGGGGCTTCGATGGTGCCTTCCAGCAGCGGCGAGACGGGCAGGCCGGCGCGGCGCAGGCGCAGGTAGTCGTCGCGGGTCAGCGGCTCGCCGTCGCGGCGTTCCAGGCGGTCGAGCCCGGTGGTGAACAGCGCTTCGGCGCGGGCGTAGCTGTCGCGGGCCGAGGCGTTGATCGCCTGCACGCCGCTCCACAGGGCGCTGGCGACCCACAGCCCGAGCAGCAGCATGGCGAGCTGGCCGGGGTGGCGCTTGTAGTGAGAGAGCAGGGTGGCAAGGGCAGTCAGCATTCAAACGCCGTTTTCGCTGTGAGACACGACCTTGATTCGCGGCTGGTGCCACAATAGAGTGAAAACAATTATCACAGCCTTAATCATCTGGGATCATCCATGGCCAGCCCTTGCCCCGCCTATTCTATCGAGAGCTTCTACCATGACCATCATGGCTGGTTGCGCGGCTGACTGCATCCTCGCATTGCCCTCTAGTCTCATGATCGATGACAGTGGCCGGGTTGAACCTTGAGACTGCTGCGTTACGTATACTCCCGCCTTTCCGAGGACCTGATGCTGCTGGCATTGGTGCTGGCGTTTCTGGCCTTGATCGCCATGATGCCGGAGAAGTGGCGCCTGCTGCCCCAACTGGTCGAGTGGCATACCATCGCCATCCTGGCCGGTCTGATGGTGCTGAGCCGCGGGCTGGAAGACAGCGGCGCGCTAGCGCAGGCCGGGCGTTGGCTGCTGGTGCACATGCACAGCGAACGCCGGCTGGCCCTGGCCATGGTGCTCTTTGCGGCACTGCTGTCCGCCGTGATCACCAACGACGTGGCGCTCTTCATCGTCGTGCCGTTGACCGTCAGCCTCGGCAACATGGCGCGGCTGCCCATCGGTCGCCTGATCATCTTCGAAGCGCTGGCGGTGAACGCCGGCTCGGCGGTCAGCCCCATCGGTAATCCGCAGAATCTCTTTCTGTGGCAGCTGTCGGGCGACAGCTTCATTACCTTCCTCGTGGCCATGCTGCCCATCGCCGGCTGGATGCTCGGGGTCCTGCTGCTGCTGACCGCCGTCGCCTTTGCCGGCCGTCGAGTGGACGTAAATCTGGACATGACGCGCACCTACATTCACTCCCGGCTGTTTCGCGTCTCGCTGCTCTGCTACCCAGTGTTTCTGTTGCTGGTGGAGTTCGGGCTGACGTTGCCGGCGCTTGCCGGGGTGCTGGCACTGTTCCTGCTTTGCTGGCGTCGGGTGCTGCTGGGAGTGGACTGGCTGATCCTGGCCATCTTCATCCTGATGTTCATCGACCTGGGCCTGCTCGCCCAACTGCCCTTCATGATGAAGGTGGCTGATGGACTCATTGCCCTGCCCGGCGGTGAGGTCACCGGGGCGGCGCTGCTCTCGCAGCTGATCTCCAACGTGCCGGCGGCCATCTTCCTGGCACCCTTCTCCGAGCAGTGGTACTGGCTGGCCTGGGGCGTCAACGTTGGCGGCTTCGGTCTTGCCATCGGCTCGCTTGCCAATCTGATCGCCCTGCGACTCAGCCGCCAGCAGGGGCTCTGGGTGGCCTTCCACGCCTGGTCGATACCGATGCTGCTGGTCAGCCTGTTGGGAGCTTTCTTGTTGTCAGCCGTGCTCGGTTGAGAAGTCCGTCAGCCCAGCCGGCCGTGGGTGAGGCGTAGGCAGCGGTCCAGCGGCGCCGCCACCTGGGCGCTGTGAGTCACCATCAGCAGGGCGCTGCCGGCCTCGCGCACCAGTTCCAGCAGCAGGGCCAGCACTTCGCCGGCGGTGGTCTCGTCGAGGTTGCCGGTGGGCTCGTCGGCCAGTAGCAGGGCGGGGCGTGGCGCCAGCGCCCGGCCGATGGCCAGACGCTGCTGCTGGCCGCCGGAGAGCTGCTCGGGGTAGCGCCGTTCCAGGCCGGCAAGTCCCAGTCGCTGCATCAGATGTGCCGACCACTCGGGCGTTTCACGCCCAGCCAGCCGCGCCTGCAGGCGCAGGTTGTCAAGCACGTTCAGGCTCGGCACCAGGTGGAACTGCTGGAATACCAGGCCCAGGGTATCGCGACGCAGACGGGCGCGGGCCGGTTCGTCCAGCGCGGAGATCGAGCGGTCGGCAAGGAGCACCTCGCCGCTGTCCGGCAGATCGAGACCCGCCGCCAGGTGCAGTAGGGTCGACTTGCCGCTGCCGGACTCGCCCATCAGCGCCAGGCTCTCGCCGCCGCGCAGCTCGAGGTCCACGCCCTCCAGCACCGCAAGCGGCCCCTGGGGCGTGGCGTAGGTCTTGTGAACCTGGCGAAATTCGAGCATGGCCGGGCCTTCCTTGAGTAAAGGCTCATCGTCCCACAAGCGGACGGCTCAGGCGAAGATGCGTTCGAATTGACCAGAAATTGTTTGGCCCTGAATAAGGGCAATGGCCTGGAAAGGCGAAGGCTTCTTGTCCCGCGAGTAAGCCAAAATATCCACAGGCAGGTAAAGCCTCTCTTCGAGCTTGCACTTGATTTCGGCCAGGGAAAGGCGTGGCAGCGGAGTCGACGAGATGAGCAGAAGATCGAGATCGCCGCCTTTGCGATTGTCGTCCAGGCGAGAGCCGAACAACCGCACTTCGACGTCGCCACCGACAATATCGTGGACAGTCGTCAGGATGATATGAACCTGTTCATGTGTCAGGCGCATTGCGGTGTGCTCCATCAATGGCATGATGAGTCTAGCATCATTACGCGATATCACGCTTGCAGGTGAGCCAGTCTTGACCGTCACGGTATCCATGCATTTCGTCAACGAGCTGTTCCTCGGGGTGCCCGAAAGCGAGGCTGCCCGCGAAGGCTATCTCGTTCGCGCGGGCATCTCGCCGTTCCTGCTCAGCGCGCCCCACGGACGGGTGACGGTGGAGCAGTTCGCCACGCTCTACCGGCTACTGGTCAACGCCTGCGACGACGAGACACCGGGTTTCTTCGCCCGGCCGCTGCGCAGCGGTACGCTCAAGCTGCTGTGCCTGAGCGTGCTGGAGGCGCCCACGCTGAAGGTGGCGCTGCATCGCTACACGCTGTTCTTCCGCATCGTGCTGGACGACTTCGGCTATGAGTATCGCGTCGAGGACGGGCTGGCGCGGGTGGCGCTGGTGGAACATCGGCCGCCGACAGGCAGCCGTATCCTGGTGCACGAGCTGATGCTCAAGCTGTTCCACGGTATCTGTTCGTGGCTGATCGCAAGCAAGATCCCGCCGGTGATGATGGAGTGCGCCTACGCCCAGCCGCCCCACAGCGCCGACTATCTCTACTTCTATCCGGGCAAGGTGAGCTTCGAGCGCGAGCAGACCGCCATCTACTTCGACGCCGCCCTGCTCGAGCTGCCGATCCGCCAGACCAAGAAGCACCTGGGCGCCTTCCTGCGCCGGGCACCGGCCGACTGGTTCTACGTCTCCTTCGAGGATCGCGTGGTGTCGCATCGGGTGCGCGAGCACCTGGCGCGCCATCTCGCCACCTCGGGCTCGGTGCATGACGTGGCCCGGGCGCTGCACATGTCGGTGCGTACGCTGTCGCGGCGGCTGGCCGCCGAAGGCACCCACTTCCAGGCAGTGAAGGACGAGTTTCGGCGCGACTTCGCCATCCAGGCCCTGACCCGCAGCGAGCGGCCGCTGCTGGCCATCGCCGACGAGCTGGGTTTTCAGGACCTGGCCTGCTTCAGCCGCGCCTTCAAGGGCTGGACGGGCAACTCGCCCGCCGCCTACCGGCGGGCGAGTACAAGGCTGCCCCAGAGCGCCTGAACTTGCGCCGTCAGGCCGGCTCGACTTTGGCCTGGTCCCGTGCCAGCTCCTCGCGCCGGGTCATGCGGCGATAGAAGAGCGTGGCGATGGTGGAGTTGATGACGATGAACAGCGAGTACATCACCGGAATCAGCAGGATCAGCTGCTGGGTTTCGTCGGCGAAGGTCATGATCACGATCAGCGCCGCCAACGGACCGTTCTGAATGCCGGTTTCCAGCGACACCGTTCTGGCCTTCTGCGGATTCAGCCGCAGCGAGCGGGAGAACAGGTAGCCGAAGGCGAAGCCGATCAGACCGATCAGGATGACCGCGGCATAGACCTCCCAGCCGGTCTCGACCAGCAGGCGCCAGTTCCTGGGCACCCAGGTGACCACCAGGAAGAGGATGACGATGGCGCCGAGGATGCCCCCCATCAGCTCGATGACGGCGCCGACGTTGGAGTTCCTGCGCCGCAGCCACATGCCGATCAGGGTGGGGATCAGCAGCACGAAGAGCAGCCGGGCGATCTGATCCGGCGGAATGCGGAAGGCGTCGTCGATGCCCTGGGTGTAGAGCTCCATCAGCAGCGGCACCATGATGAAACCGGCCAGGGTGGAGCAGATGGTCATCATGATGCTCAGGCTGAGCAGGCTTTTCGAGAAGTAGGCGAAGATGTTGGAGGTGGTGCCGCCGGGCATACAGCCCACCAGTATCAGGCCCACCGTTTGCTCTGGGGTCAGGTTCAGCACCCGCGACAGCAGGAAGGCGATCAGCGGCATCAGCATGTACTGCGAGGCGAACCCCACACCGACGGCCTGCGGGTGGCGCATGGCCAGCCTGAAGTCCTTGAAGGTCAGCGACGACCCCATGCCGAACATGATGATCACCATCATGAGGGAGAGCAGGGTCTCTTCCAATGGGCTCAGCATTCGTTATGCTCCAGCGTCTCGTTGTTATTGAATGGTTATTGAGTCGTTGTTATCGAACCCGGTACGCGGTCAATGAGGTCAACCGCCTGTGGCTGCGGTTCGCACTTCCTTGCGCAGTACCTTGCCGACGGGGGTCTTGGGCAGTTCGTCCCAGAACACCACCTTTTTCGGCACCTTGTAGCCGGCCAGCTCCTGCTTGCAGTGGGCGATGACATCCTTCTCGCTGATGCCCTCTTCGCGCAGCACCACATAGGCATGCACGGCCTCTCCGGACTGGGCGTCGGCAACGCCGATCACCGCCGACTCCTGCACCTGGGGGATGCGGGCGATGCAGTCCTCGACCTCATTGGGGTAGACGTTGAAGCCGCTGACCAGAATCATGTCCTTCTTGCGGTCGACGATACGGAAGTGGCCGTCTTCGCTCATCACGGCGATATCGCCGGTGTAGAACCAGCCGTCCTTGAGGGCGTTGGCGGTCTCCTCAGGGCGGTTCCAGTAGCCCTTCATCACCTGCGGCCCGCGCACGATGATTTCGCCCGGCTCACCCACCGCCACCGGCTCGCCCTGATCGTCGACGATGCGCACGTCGGTTTCCGGCGCGGGAATGCCGATGGAGTCGGTGAGCTCCTTGCCGATGGGGTTGAAGCAGATCACGGGGGAGGTTTCCGTCAGGCCGTAGCCCTCGGTGATGGGGCTGCCCACCACGTTGCGCCAGCGTTCGGCCACCGACTTGTGCAGAGAGGTGCCGCCGGCCAGTGCCACCTTCATGGAGCGGGGCGGATAGACGGTGAACCACTCCTCGTTCAGCAGGGCGTTGTAGAGGGTGTTGACTCCCGAGATCCAGGAGATGTCGTAATTGTCGAAGGCGCGCTGGCAGTTCTGAATCGGGCGTGGGCTGGGCACCAGAACGTTGTGCGCCCCCTTGTGGTAGAAGGCCAGCAGGTTAACGGTGAAGGCGAAGATGTGGTAGATCGGCAGCGCCGTCAGGATGCACTCCTTGCCCGGCTCGATGTGACTGCCGGCCACCGAGTCGACCTGCTCCAGGTTGCTGATCAGGTTGCCGTGGGTCAGCTCGGCGCCCTTGCTGACCCCGGTGGTGCCCCCCGTGTATTGCAGCAGGGCGGTATCCGTGCGGGACAGATGCTGCCAGTACTGGCGGACATCGACACCGGTGTCGGCTTTCACCTGGCGCCCCTTTGACAGGGCCTGATCGATGGTGTGAACGCTCAGCCGGTGCTTGGGAATCACCCGGTTCCAGTACTTGAGCACCAACTGCAAGACCCCTTTCACCATGGGCGGGAACCACTGGGCTACGGAGGTGACCACGACCTGCTTGATCCCGGTCTGCTCGAGGATCGCCTCCAGCTTGTCGACGAACATGTCGACGATCACCAGCACCTGGGCACCACTGTCGTTGAACTGGTGTGCCATCTCCCGTTTGGTGTAGAGCGGATTGACGTTCACCAGGATGCAGCCGGCCTTGAGGATGCCGAAGGCCACCACCGGCAGCGTCAGGCAGTTGGGCATCTGCACGGCCACGCGGGCGCCGGCTTCCAATTGGAGACATTCGCGCAGGTAAACGGCGAAGGCATCCGACATCTCTTCCACTTCGGCGTAGGTCAGGCGGCCGTTCATGCCGTTGGGCATGCAGGTGGTGAAGGCGAGCTGTTGGCTGTAGGTCTGCCCGGCCGCCTGAAGGAGCGCCGGCAGGTTGTCGTGAAGGTGATGGCTGGCGGTGGCTTCACCGGTGTCAGGCTGGACGGCAAGGTAATGGCTCATCCAGGGTTTGTTATCGTAATACTGAACGTTCGACATGAATGGCCTCTCATGAGGGGCCTGGCTGCTGCGCAAGCGCTACGCCAACACAGCGACTCAGGACCTTTCTTATTACTTTCTTCCAAGTTATTGCTTCTTCCAGTTTATTACTTCTTTCAGTAACCATCTGTGCTGCAACGCAATATGGGCTATAAGCCTGATAGAGAATCGCACAGTGTTCGGGAACCGGAAAGGATGCCCTCTCAGCTCACACCTCCTACCTCTCCAGCAACAGCGCGATGCCCTGGCCGCCGCCGATACACAGCGTGATCAGCCCATAGCGGCCTCCGGTACGCTCCAGTTCGGCCAGCGCCTTGATGGTCAGGATCGCGCCGGTGGCGCCGACGGGATGCCCCAGCCCCACAGCACCGCCGTTGGGGTTGAGTCGCTCGGCGGGGAAGTCGAGCTCGCGTGCTACCGCCATGGCCTGGGCGGCAAAGGCCTCATTGGATTCGATCACGTCAATGTCGGCGATGGAGAGCCCTGCCTCGTCGAGGCAGCGGCGCACGGCGGGAATCGGCCCCAGACCCATCAGCCCGGGTTCGACCCCGGCGGTGCTGGCACAGACCAGCCGCGCGCGTGGCGCAAGACCGCGGCGTTCGGCCTCGTCGGCGTGGGCCAGCACCAGGCTGGCGGCGCCGTCGTTGATGCCCGAGGCGTTGCCGGCGGTGACCACGCCCTCCTTGGCGAAGGCGGGCTTGAGTCGGGCGAGATCCTCCAGCGTGACACCGTCGCGCACGTGCTCGTCACGCGAGAACTGGCGCTCGTTTTTCCCCTCGCGCACCGTGACTGGCACGATCTGCTCATCGAAGCGGCCCTCGGCGATGGCGCGGGCAGCCTTGTGGTGGCTTTCCAGGGCGAAGCGGTCGATCGCCTCGCGCTCGAGCCCGCAGCGTTTAGCGATGTTCTCGGCGGTCACGCCCATGTGGCCGCTGCCGAAGGGGTCGCTGAGCACGCCCAGGGTCAGGTCGGTGACGCTGGCGTGGCCCATGCGCAGGCCGTTGCGAGCCTGGGGCGGCAGCAGGTAGGCACCTCGGCTCATCGACTCGGCGCCGCCGGCCAGCGCCAGACGGCTGTCGCCGAGCACGATCTGCTGGGCAGCTGAGAGAATCGCCTGCACGCCTGAGCCGCACAGGCGGTTGACGTTGAACGCCGCCGCGCCCTCGGGCACGCCGGCATCCAGGGCGATATGACGGGCCAGGTAGGCGTCCTGCGGTCCGGTGGTGATGATGTGGCCGTAGACGGCATGGTCGATGGCCCCGGCCTCGATGCCGGCGCGGGCCAGCGCCTCGCGGGCGGTGATGGTGCCCAGCTCATGGGGAGCGAGCCCGGCCAGACTGCCGCCGAAGCTGCCGATGGCGGTGCGAGCGCTGTCGAGAATGACGACGGAATCGAGACGCATGAAACTCTCCTGTGTACCTTGAATTGCCCTTCTTGGATTGCCTGGGCAAGCGGTCAGGCCGTGTCGCTCCTGCCGAGCAGCGAGCGGGCGATCACTTCCTTCATGATTTCCGAGGTGCCGGCGTAGAGGGTCTGCACGCGGGCATCCAGGTAGAAGCGTGAAATCGGGTATTCGCGGGTATAGCCGTAGCCGCCGAACAACTGCAGGCAGGCATCGATGGTGCGGCACTGCATCTCGCTGAGCTGGAGCTTGAGAATGGCGGCGTCGGTACCGCTCATCTCCCCCTGGCGGTACTTCGCCACGCACTGTTCGAAGTAGGCGCGGCCCATGTCGATCTGCGCGCGCACCTCGGCGAGGGTGAAGCGGGTGTTCTGGAACTCGGCCACGGCGCGGCCGAAGGCGCGGCGCTCGCGCACGTAGTCGAGGGTCAGCGCCAGCGCGCCCTCCATGGCGCCCAGCGCCTGGGCTGCCACGCCGAGGCGTTCGCGGGGCAGCTCCTGCATCAGATAGGCGAAGCCGGCGCCCGCCTCGCCAAGGAGGGCGTCTTCCGGCAGGCGCAGGTCGTCGAAGAACAGCTCGGCGGTATCGCTGGCGTGCTGGCCGATCTTCTTGATCGGCTGGCCGCGGGAGAAGCCGGCAAGGGTGGTATCAACCAGGAACAGCGAGACGCCGCGGGCGCCGGCGGCGGGGTCGGTCTTGGCGCAGACGATTACCAGATTGGCCACATGGCCGTTGGTGATGAACAGCTTGCTGCCGTCGAGCCGCCAGCCCGATTCGGTACGGCTGGCCCGGGTCTTCATCGCCGCCAGGTCGCTGCCCGCACCGGGTTCGGTCATGGCAATGGCACCGATGGTCTCGCCGCTGGCCATGGCCGGCAGCCAGCGCTCGCGCTGGGCCGGCGTGGCGATGTGCAGCAGGTAGGGCATGACGATGTTGGCGTGAATGTTGTAGGCGCTGGCCAACCCGCCGAAGCCCTGCCGTGAGATTTCTTCCAGCGCCAGCTGGGTAATGGCGAAGTCGGCGCCGCTGCCACCCAGTTCCACCGGCAGATCGATGCCCAGCAGGCCGGCTTCGCCGAGCTGCTGCCACAGCGAGCGCGGCATCTCGCCGGCTTCTTCCCACGCTTCGTAGTGGGGTGCCACTTCCTGCTCGAGAAAGCGGCGGATGGTGTCGTGGAACAGCGGCGTCAGGTCGTCTTGCGGTGCGCTCATAGGGTCAGCTCTCGTGTCGCTTTGGCGTGTCATCGTCTGCCCTTGTGGTTGTTGTGAGAGGCTTTGGGTCGTTGCGACAGGCTGTGGATAAGCCTGTGCGTAATTTGGTGAACCTTTGTGCAAAGGGTGTGAGTTGGCTCAAGAGCGGCTGCTCGCCCCAGGTACGCCCGTTCATGGTAGGAGGAAAGTGACTCGCTGGGTTTACGCATCGAGCCACACTTTTTGCAATTCGTGCCATCTATCGGGATAAAAGAGAGTGGCTAGACTTTAGTTTTAGTCATATGGAGACAGAACGTGCCACCCGGCGCCTTGCGGCACCGACTACCCGCTCTTTCTGAACTGATGCGGCGATTTGCCTGTCCAGCGCTTGAAGGCTCTTCTGAAGTTTGCGCTGTCGCTGAATCCCAGCCTTGCCGCGATATCATCCGTACTCATTTTCGTTGCCAGCAGATACTCGGTTGCCAAGGTGCAGCGCGCATCATCGAGAATTTCCCTGTAGCTGGTCATTTCCGCATCCAGCTTTCTGCGCAGGGTGCGTGTGGTGATGCAGAGCAAATCGGCGACGGCTTCCATGCTGGGAAAGCTGTTCGGTGACATCATCAAGACTTGATAGACTTCCCCCGTGATGCCATACGACATCTTGGTCTGGCCGAGGAGTTGGTTACAGGTCTCCTGAAGCAGCTTGATGGAGAGCTGATTGCCCAACAAAGGAGACTGATCGAGAATTTCCTTCGGGTAGTGAATTTCACTCGTTTCCTGGTCGAAGTGGCACTCGCAGCCAAGATATTTTTCGTGAATGTCCCGTGTGCCTGCGTCGGAATAGGCAAGCAGGGCTTTCGTAGGCGTCAGGCTTGGGCCCACGGCGTCACGAATATGGATGACGTTCTGCCCCATCTGTTGCTGGATAAGAAAATTTCTCGTGTTGATGTTAGTGATATACGAGTAGGCCTCCTTGAACGCAAAGATGGCCGACTCTTCCGATTCCCGCCATGTCATATGCAGGGTCGGCGTCGCCAGGGGGTGATATTTCACGCCGAAATTGAAGTAATCACGAATGGTCGGGCTGGTGAGCAGGGCATATCCATACATGCCGTAGGCAGTCAAATGCAGCCTGGCGGCAGTTTCGAAAGGAGTGGAAAGGTTGGCCCCTGCTTCAATGACATTGGTGCAGGCATCGATGTACTGCTTGATGCAAACCAGGGTGGCCGGGTCCGCGAGGGCCTCCCGATCCAGACCGAGCCCATCCATTACCACTTCGGGCGCGATGCCCTGTGCCGCCACGGCATCAACCAAAGCGGCAATCTTGTAAGGTGCATAAATCTTCTGGTTCAGCAGGTTAGCTTGGAAAGCAGGCATGATGGCTGCCTCGATGAATGTCCGAAAAAGACCTCATGAAGACCGTTTCTGACCTTCCTTGAACCCAGGATACCTTTGTAGAGTAGCTGCAGACAACATCGCTCCCGAGGCCATTCATGAGGGGTCGCCAAAAGAGCGCCAGTCAGGCCTGGGTTGTCGGGAGTGAAAACGCCTCTTTTTATAAAAACAGCATCAAGCTGATTGAAAGGTAAGGAAAACAAGATGAAATCCCAGCACGCCATCATGCTCGCCGGGCTCGCCATCGGCGTGAGCCTGGTCTCTCTGAGCGCTACCGCTCAGGCTCAGCAAAACTGGACCATGACTACCACCTGGCCGGATAGTATCGATGCGATCAAGATCGACCGCCACTGGGTGGAGCTGGTTAACAAGATCGCCGGCGACGAGCTGCAAATCGACTTCCGTGCCGGCGGTACCCTGATGCCCGGCACCGAGGTGTTCGATGCCACCGAGACCGGCAGTATCGAAGCCTCCGGTGATTGGCCCGGCTACTGGGCCGGCCGCAACCCGGCCTTCTCGCCGCTGGCCTCCACGCCCATGCTGTTCAACGCCGTGGACTACCTGAACTGGATTCAGCAGTGGGGCGGCCGCGAGCTCTACGAAGAGATCTACGGTCAGTTCGGTCTGGTTTACCTGCCGTATGGCGTGTTGAACAACGAGTCGGGCTTCATGGGCCGCACGCCCATCGAGAGCCTTGCCGATCTCGACGGCAAGCGCCTGCGTCTCGCCGGACGCGACCAGGGCCGCGTGCTCGAGCAGCTGGGCGGCTCCCAAGTCACCCTGGCCGGCGGTGAGGTCTACCAGGCCATCGAGCGTGGTGTAGTCGATGCCGCCGAGTTTTCGGCGCCGGGGATCGACTATAGCGTGGGCCTGGCGGAAGTGGCCGACTACTGGGCCACGCCGGGTTGGCACCAGTCGGCGACGGTGTTCGGCGTGATGATCAACCAGGACGCCTGGGACGCCCTCTCCGAGGAGACCCAGGAGAAGCTCAGGATCGCCGCCGATGCCACCCTGGCCTGGTCGTTGGCTTGGTCGGAAAGGGAGTCGACCGAGGGCACTCAGAAATTCATCGACGCCGGTGTGACCATCAACCATTTTTCTGAATCCGACCTGGCTCATATCCAGCAAGTCACCAACGACGTGATCCTGCGCGGCGCCTGCGAGCACCCGGACCACGCCAAGGTCTACCACTCCATGATCGGCTACCTGGAGCACTACGCCACCTGGCGTGACATCTCCGCGCCGTTCAACATGAGCCGCA
>NZ_JABFTV010000022.1 GCF_021404405.1 Billgrantia aerodenitrificans | reverse complement strand
AGCACTTCCAGAAGCTGGAACTGGTCGTCAGCAACGTCAAGTTTCAGGACGGAGAGCAAGTAGCCGATCAATCAGACAGGAATGCGGCCTGACCGTCATCCACCAGATTTGACGATAACTCCAGGAAGAGGGTGTCGCCAGCCGGTGGGGGTTGTGGTTGATGCTGGAGCTGGTGCGGGTAGGCCAGTTGGATCGAGAGGCGGCGATTCAGACAGCTTGGGCCATTCATCATGCCAACCCACTTTATATTCATACCGGCGTCGTCGAGGCTTTCATCGAAAAGCTCGGCCAATGACAGTTCGACGCCGGGTCTCTGGCGTTGTTTATCTCGTTGCGGAATTGCTTTGATGTTGACGCGTTATACCCGTCTGTTTCATACCGTTCGCTACCTCAAGCCGGGACAAATCGGCTGGCGACTATATTACCGCTTGCTGCGCCAGCGTGTGCGTCGGCAGGCCATGGCCCCGCTGGGGCAGGCAGAGCGGCGCCGTTGGGTCGATAGCTGGTCGGCTCCCACCTGGATGCCGCCGGTGCTGATAGGCAAGGGGGAATCGAATGAGTTCGAGTTCCAGTTCCTCGGCGAACGGGGTGGGTTGGCTAGCACGGAAGATTGGAACCATCCCGGCAAGAGCAAGCTATGGCTCTATAACCTGCATTACCTGGACGATCTTTGTGCACAGGATGCCGATGAACGCTCCGTCGAGCACCGGGCGCTGGTGCAGCGCTGGCTTGATGAGAATCCGCCTCTCGTAGGCAATGGCTGGGAGCCTTATACGCTCTCATTGCGGCTGGTGAACCTGACCAAGTGGCTGAGCGGGCAGCAATGGCAGAGTGGAGAGCCCGTTCCCTCACCTTGGCTTGCAAGCCTGGCGCGCCAGGCTCAGGCGCTCTCGGCCCAACGCGAATTCCACATTCTGGCCAACCACCTCTTCGCCAACGGCAAGGCACTGACCTTTGTCGGCGCATTTTTGCAAGGCGAGGACGCCGAGCGCTGGCTACGTCAGGGGCTCGACATTCTCGATGAGCAAGTTCCCGAGCAGTTCTTGGCCGATGGAGCGCACTTCGAGCGCTCGCCCATGTATCACGCCGCACTGCTATGGGATCTGGCCGACCTGATTCATCTGTCCGAGTGCAGTGGATTGGTGGCTCTGCGGGAGCGTGCCGCGGCTTGGCGCTCTTTCCTAGAGCGCGGGTTGGGGTGGCTTCAGTGGATGAGCCATCCGGACGGCGAAATCGGCTTTTTCAATGATGCCGCTTTCGGTGTTGCTCCCACCTTGGCGAATCTAGACGCCTATGCCGAGCGATTGGGGCTCAAGATCCCCGAGCCCTTGGCCGCAACCTCAATCGTCACCCAGGGGGTTCGCTACGCTGCGCGGCATGCCAGAGAGAGCGGCTATGTGGCGGTGGAATGGGATCATGGCGGCAAGGCCATAATCGATGTAGCGCCGGTAGGGCCGGACTACCAGCCCGGCCATGCCCATGCCGATACGCTTAGTTTTGAACTAAGCCTGTTTGGACAGCGCGTACTGGTCAATTCGGGGACTTCCCAATACGGCGATGACGTAGAACGACATCGTCAGCGCTCTACTGCGGCTCACAACACGGTAGTGGTCGATAACGAAAACTCATCCGAAGTATGGGCCGGCTTCCGAGTTGCGCGGCGTGCTCGCCCTGGGCCCGTACGGATCAGCGTAGAGGAAGGGAGCTTGACAGTGCAGGGCAGTCACGACGGCTACCGGCGCCGGCCCGGCCGCGTCGAGCATCGCCGTGAGTGGTGTATCGGTGATGGAAGGCTGACCGTGGCGGATAGTCTGAGAGGGCGCTTCGGGCAGGCCAAGGCTCGTTTTCACTGCCACCCTTCTGTGTCGTTATCGCTTGCAGATCCAAAGCGAGGCCGACTGACATTACCTAGTGGGCAAAAGATTTCATTTTCCATCGAAGGGGGCCGAGCAGAGGTTGAGACTACGGCCTGGCACCCTCGCTTTGGTGTATCTCAAGAAAATCAATGTCTCGTGGTGCATTTTACTCACAGTGATTGCCTTACGCGTTTTTCTTGGGCGTACAGCTAAGCGCCTTTATATCGCTATCAAGACAGTTTTCCTTTATGCGCATACTCTTCATTTCCGATAACTTCCCACCTGAAACCAATGCTCCAGCTACTCGCCTCTATGAGCATGCAACCCGCTGGGTCAAAGCCGGGCATGAAGTAACGGTGATTACCTGCGCACCAAATTTTCCTGAGGGTAAGGTTTTTCCTGGTTACCGCAATCGCTGGTATGCCGTGGAAAATTGGGATGGGATACGCATTGTTCGGGTAAAAAGCTATATCACTTCGAACGAAGGTTTCCTCAAACGAACCTTGGATTATGTCTCGTTCATGGTGAGCGGCTTCTTTGTTGGCCTGTTTCAGAAGAAGCCTGATGTTATTGTCGCCACCTCTCCACAGTTCTTCGCCGCTGTTGGTGGCTGGGCCTTGGCAGCCGTGCGCCGTAAGCCTTTCATCTTTGAACTCCGCGATCTATGGCCTGCTTCGATTGTTGCCGTGGGTGCAATGCGAGAGAGCCGAACGATACGCTGGTTGGAAAAGCTCGAGCTGTTTCTTTATCGTCGTGCAAGCCGAGTCGTAGCCGTGACGCACGCCTTCAAGAAAGATCTCATGGAGCGCGGTATTGAGGGTGACAAGATCGATGTCGTCCTCAATGGCGTAGACTTATCACGTTACCAACCCATGGCGGCCGACGAGTCTCTGCTACGAGAGCATGAGCTGCAAGGGAAGTTCGTGGTGGGCTACCTCGGCACTCATGGCATGGCGCATGCTCTGGACAAGGTGCTGGAGGCCGCTGAGCAGTTGAAGCACCGCGACGATATCGTATTCATTTTTGTGGGAGCAGGTGCTGCAAAAACCGAGCTTGTGGAGCGGGCCAAGGCGAAAGGACTATCGAATGTGCGCTTTGTGCCGCGACAACCCAAGGAAGCCATGCCGAAATACTGGTCCCTGTGTGATTTGGCTCTGATTCCACTACGGGATACGCCAGTATTCGAAAGTGTCATCCCTTCCAAGATGTTTGAATGTATGGGCATGGGCATTCCGGTTTTAATGTCGATCCCAGAAGGGGAAGGCACCGGTATTTTGCGTGAATCTGGCGCTGGGGTTTGTGTACCCCCGGAAGATCCAGTAGCCATGGCAGCAGCAATTGAAGGCCTCAAGGACAATTTGGAGCAACGGGACGAGCTTCGAAGACAAGGACTGGCAGCAGCAGCTACATACTCTCGAGACCATCAAGCTGAGAAAATGCTGGCAGCATTTGGCATAGTGCTGAAGTGTGGTAATAAAGTTAAAAATTAGCTTTGATGTTGCATTTCATGGTTTTTTTTGAATTCAATATTGATTGGTGAGGTGTTGTGGGTGAGTTCACTGCTGTAATAGCGATCATTATGTCTCTAGTTAGTCTGGGGATGAGTCTTTATAATTTCTATAATGATAGAGCTAGAGTGAATGCCTGGCTTGAGGTTCAATTTCATAGCTTCTCTCCTAAGCAGAAAGGCCTTCCTTTTGTATATCTTAAAATATTGAACCAAGGTAGGCGTCCGGTAATTGTTAGCCAGTGGGTCCTGTCTATAGGCGAAGTTGAATTGTCGAGTGCCATTGTGGATCCTTGGGAAATAAGTGAGGGTGAGGTTAATTTAAATGAATTAGAAAATCCTCATAGCTTTTTTGCCTCTGCATATTCTTCCAACAGAACCAGTAAAAAACTAAATGAGGCTGAGTTTTTTGAAAGATTTATAGTTGAAAGTGGGAAGGTTGAAGAGATGCTGATAGAAACTCGTGACGGGGACTATGTCTATCCGGAGCGAATGTTTATAGAAGATGTAAAGGGGGGCAGGTATCCTGTAAGAAATTTGAAAAAAGTTGTTAATGAGCTTAATCGATGGGCGAGGGAAGGGGGAAGTTAAAGTTCGTCATAGGTACTTCCGTTCCTGAATACTTTCTTTTTCTTCCTGGATAAGAGGTTAATTTTATCTCAGGGTGGGTTTTATAATTATTTTTTCATTCGTCAAAGGTTGAGACTATTTTGTGAAAGCGACAGTTTTTGGCACCGGCTATGTAGGCTTGGTTCAGGGTACTATCCTGGCCGATGCTGGCCATGAGGTGGTGTGTGTCGATGTCGATGCCGACAAGTTGGCGCAGCTCGAGCAGGGCATTATCCCGATTTACGAGCCGGGGCTCGAGGCGCTGGTGAAAGCCAACCTGGCGGCGGGGCGGCTGTGCTTCACGACCGACGCCGCGCTGGGTGTGGCGCATGGCGAGGTGCAGTTCATTGCGGTGGGCACGCCGCCGGATGAGGATGGCAGCGCTGATTTGCAGTACGTGCTTAAGGTGGCGCAAACCATCGCCGAGCACATGTCGGCGCCGCGTATCATCGTCAACAAATCGACCGTGCCGGTGGGCACGGCGGACCGGGTGGGTCAGTGCGTCGGCGAGGTGCTGGCCAAGCGCGGGCGGGATGACCTGACGTTCGATGTGGTCTCCAACCCGGAGTTTCTCAAGGAAGGCAGCGCCGTTGCCGATTGCCAAAAGCCGGACCGCATCATCATCGGCACCGAGAACCCCGAGAGCGTCGAGGTGCTGCGCGAGCTTTATGCGCCGTTCAATCGCAATCACGAGAAGATGATCGTGATGGATGTGCGCAGCGCGGAGCTGACCAAGTACGCTGCCAACTGCATGCTGGCCACCAAGATCAGCTTCATGAATGAAATGGCCAATCTGGCCGAGCGGTTGGGCGCCGATATCGAGGCGGTACGCCAGGGCATCGGCGCCGACCCGCGTATCGGCTACCACTTCATTTACCCCGGGGTGGGTTACGGCGGCTCCTGTTTCCCCAAGGACGTGCAGGCGCTGATCCGCACGGCCGAGGAGATCGACTTCGATGCCAGGGTGCTCAAAGCCGTGGAAGCGCGCAATGCGCAGCAGAAGACGACCCTGTTCCACAAGATTCAGCGGCATTTCCGCGGCGAGCTGAGCGGCAAGACATTCGCCCTTTGGGGGCTTGCCTTCAAACCCAACACCGACGACATGCGCGAGGCGCCCAGCCGGGTGCTGATGGAAGCCTTGTGGCAGGCGGGTGCTCGGGTGCAGGCCTATGATCCTGAAGCCATGGAAGAAGCACAGCGCCTTTACGGCAGCCGTGATGACCTCGCGCTGTGCGGCACCAAGGAGGCTGCCCTGCGCGGCGCCGATGCGCTGGTTATCGTCACGGAATGGAAAAGCTTCCGTGCACCGGATTTCGCCTTGATCGCGCAGCAGCTGAGTGAGCCGGTAATCTTCGATGGCCGCAACCTTTACTCGCCTGAACGCATGGCAATAAAGGGCTTTACCTATTATTCGGTGGGGCGGCAGGCGACGCTTAGCCACGGCTGAGCGCAAACCACCAAGCGGATGTTGTGCCACCGTAGCGACGATGACGTAGGAAAGCGCATCGATGAAGAACCATAACGATACCATTCGCAAGCTCGTTTCGTATCTCAACGACCCGGAGCAGCAGGGCGGTTTCTGGCTGCCCAACATCCAGCGTCCTTTCGTTTGGCGTGAGGAGCAGATCGAGCGGCTGTTCGATTCGCTGATGCGCGACTACCCCATCAGCACCATGCTGGTGTGGCGCACGCCGGCGAGCATCAAGTGCCGCAAGTTCATCGATCATTACCACCCGGGTAAGCCGCTCAGCCAGTATCAGGTACCGGAGAACGACAAGCCGAAGATGCTGGTGCTAGATGGGCAGCAGCGCCTGCAGAGTCTGTACATCGGGCTGAGCGGAAGCTACGACGGCAAGGAGCTGTTCTTCAATGTCGGCAGCGGCAACCCGGTCTCGCCCGACGACATTCGCTACGAATTTCGCTTCCTCAAGCCCGGCAAGGCGATCTTCCCCTGGGTGCGCTTCAAGGACATCGTGTTCTACAAGGGTATGCCCAATCACCTGGGGACGGAGCTGGCCGAGCGTTCGTCCACGCCGTTGCCCGCCGAATCGTTCAATCGCATCGTCGAAAACGTCTGGCGTGCACATAATGTGTTCTGTGCCCAGGAGCGTATCGCGTACCAGCTGTTGGATAGTGTCGATAACCCCCAGGCCTACACCGAAAACGATGTGGTCGAGATTTTCATACGTGCCAACTCGGGCGGTACGCAACTGAGCAAGTCGGATTTGCTGTTTTCCCTGCTCACCAGCGCCTGGGACGAAGCAGACGCGCGTATGGAGGGCTTGCTCGAAGACCTCAACGCCGGCGGCTACAGGTTCGATCGTGACTTGGTGCTCAAGGCTTGCCTGGTACTGCTGGGCAAGGGGGCCAACTACGACGTGGCCAAGTTCCGCGATGAGACAACGCGCGCCAGAATTATCGAGAACTGGGGCAAGATAACCGCGGCCGTATGCGATGTTCGGGACTTCCTGCGCAACCACACGTTCGTGCGCAGCCACCATGCCCTGACCTCGTACAATGGCCTGCTGCCGCTGATTTATTTCCGCTATCACTATCCGGAGAAGTGGGCCGGTGCCAAAGGTCTCGCCTCTTTCGTGCTGCGCGTAATGGTCACCCAGGCCTTCAGCGGCCGGCCGGACAACCTGATCAATAAGCTGACGCGTCAAATCGATACTGACGAGGATTTCGACGTACCCCGCCTGTTCGAGCTGATTCGTCAGGATGGTCGCAGCCTGGACCTCACCGACGACGTACTGCTGGGCATACAGTACGGCTCGCGCCAGATCCATTTGCTGTTCAATCTGTGGTATCGCCAGTACGACTATGAACCGGCGTATGCCGGCAACGCGCCTCAGGTCGACCATATTTTCCCGCAGAGTGCGTTACGCCAGGTCAAGGATTACAACCCGGAGACGGGTCGTCATTCGCTGATGCGCTATCCCGCTGCGGTGCGCGATCAATTGTCGAACTGCATGTTGCTTACGGCAGCGGAGAACGGCCCGGGCGGAAAGGGGGACAAGCTGCCCGCGGAGTGGTTTGCCGATAAGAGCGACGCATATCTGGAGATGCACCTCATTCCTCGCCAGAAAGAGCTTTGGGCGCTCGAGCGCTTCGATGACTTTCTCAAGGCGCGGCAGAAGCTGCTGCTGCAAAGGCTCAAGCCAGTGCTGCACGAGTTGCCGGCAAGCGAAGAAACCCCCGATGCTCCCAGCGAGCCCCACAACGATGAGCAGGGCCGGGTTCAGCAGAGTGAGTCTAACGGTGCTGCGACGAGCCAGCGGGGGGAGCCTGAGAAGAGCGGGGCTCCCGGCGATGGCTTGCGCCAAGCTGAGAGCGCTGAGGAAGTAATGGCGGCGTTCTTGCAGCGCATTGCCGAACCCACCAAGTACATCGCGGGCTTTCGTACACATGGCGGGCTGGAGTTGGCGCTGGAGCGTAATAGAAGCGGTATCGCGCTGTGGACGGAGGTGGTGCCGGACGTTGAGGAGAGCGGGTTCGTCATGGCCATGCGATATGACGCGACCACGCCGCGTAATTCCAATTTGAATTCCAAGAACTGCCCACGCTTGAAGTTGGGCCGCGAAGTGTTGACATGGAAGCTGCGCGATACGGATGAGCTGGTTGATTTCATCAATTGGTACCAGAACTGTCGCGGAGTGGAAGTCGACAGAAGTTAGGCACCTTTTTTAACCGGCAGGCCATACATCAAGAACGAGCCATGCGTGAGCGAAGCGCTTCATAGAAAGCGCATCCACGTCGTGGCGATAACGATACGTAGGGAGTTTTATGGGAGCATGGAGTTTCATTCCCCTGTTGGCCATGATGTTTTCAGCCATTGCAATTGCTGTGCTTCGTCGCCCGGCGGCGGCGGTGGGGCTGGCCGATAAACCCGGGGGGCGCAAGCAGCACGACGGTGTCGTGCCGCTGACCGGGGGCCTTGGGGTTTTTATCGGCTTTTTGTTGGTGCAGCCGCTCTTGCCGGTCGAGCAGAGTGGGTTCGGGCCGCTGTTCGCCGGCATGGCGCTGTTGGTGGCGTGTGGGGTGATCGATGATGCCCGTGACATGCGCTCCACCGTCAAGCTGGGCGTGCAATTGGTGGCTGCCGTGCTCATGGTGGTATGGGGCGGCCAGGTGGTGAGCCTGCTGGGCGAGTTTCCCATGGTAGGGGAGCTTCGGCTGGGCTGGCTGGCGGTGCCGGTTACCGTGGTGGCGGTGGCGGGGCTGATCAATGCGGTGAACATGATGGATGGCATCGATGGCCTGGCGGGGGGCACGGTGCTGGTCATGTTGACCTGGCTTGGCATCATCGCGGCGGTGCAGGGTCAGGTCTCGCTGCTGGTGGTGATCGTCTCGCTGGCGGCGGCAGTGGTGGGGTTTTTGTTCTTCAACATGCGCCACCCGTGGCGCAAGCGCGCCAGCGTGTTCATGGGCGATGCGGGCAGTATGGCGCTGGGTTTTGCCATTGCCTGGTTCGTGATCGAGCTTTCCCAGCAAGACGCCGCGGTGATCAGCCCCGTGGCCTATGGCTGGATTCTGGTCATGCCGGTGATGGACACCCTGAGCTTGATGATCCGCCGCATTCGCAAGGGGCGCAGCCCATTCTCCGCCGACCGCGACCATTTGCACCATATCTTCCTGCGTGCCGGGTTCAGCCCAGGCTCGGCCACCGTGGCGCTGATGATGATTTCCGCCGCGTTGGGGATGGTGGGGGTAGTGGGCTCATTGGTCGGCGTTCCGGATGTACTGCTGCTGGTCGGCCTGTTGGGCGCTGCCGTGGCGCATTATGTCTTCGTCAAGCATGCCTGGCGTACCAGCAAGGCGCTGCGAAGGCTGTATGCCAGTCCCCGAGGGGCTGCTTTTCTGGCTAATGTCCAGACGGATGGCGTCATGCTGCGCACTCGCCCCATTGTGTATGGCTGGCGTCGGCGCCTGGCATTGGTCGGGCTCTATCTGGCGCTGTTCACGCTTACGCTGAATCCCTGGCTGAGCGGATTAGGGGCGGTGATGGTACTGCTGGCCACCCTGTTTGCACTGCCCACCTTCTTGCGCGATGCGACTCGTCTGCCATTGTTCTGGGTCAGCTTGGGGCTTGGCGGCTATGTCGCGTTGAGGACGATCGGGGCGAGCAATACGGTACCCGTCTCACCGGACTGGCTGCCACTGCTGCTGATTACCGGTAGCTTCAGCATTCCTATTGGTTGGTGGCTAGCGCAACTGCGCCTGCAGTGGCCTTGGTTGTTCGTGGTCTTCTTGCTAGGCGCGGTGGCGTCCTTCGTCGCGCATGCCGATTGGCAGCGCCTAGGCAGCGGTGTGCTCTCCAACCCGCATGTCTGGGGCAACCCTTCCCAAACGGGCTTTGTCGCCAGTATCGGCTTCGTGATGCTGCTGGCCATGCTGTTCTCAGGTGTGCAACGCCTCGGTATTGGCTGGCGACCCACCTATCAGGTGGGCGGGGCACTGCTGATGTCCATCCCGGTGTTGGTAGTGCTGGTGGCGAGTGGCTACGCCACGGGCTGGCTAGGTGCCATGGCCGGGGTGCTCTGTTTCGCCGGGATAACACTGATGATGGGCATTTATCGCAGTCGCCAGTTCGGCTTGGTGGGTATCTTGAGCTTGTTGCTGATGCTGCTGTTGGGCTTGGTGACCTGGCAGTTACTCGTCAGTGACGATCGAACCCTGGTGGCGGGGCTGCTGCATCCCTTGCAGGCCATCTTCCTGACCTTAAAGGGCGAAGTAATCACGGCGCATGCCGTGCATCCTGGCAGTACCGAGCGCCTGATGCTGTGGGCGCAGGCGTGGCGCGAGTGGCAGGGGAATCTGCTGTTCGGTACTGGCAGCATGGCACCCAGCGATGTGGGGCTGTGGTTGAAAGGCTATCAGGGGTTTCATTCGCTGTATGCGGGGGTTGTCGTCGGCTTCGGCCTGGTGGGGGTAGTGGGGTTTGCTGCGGTAACGGTGTTGTTGGTACGTGCGGTACTGCAGGTGGCGATCAAGAAGATTTGGCCGGCGGCCTGGGCCATTGCGTTGCTCAACTGTGCGGCGGCGGTGGTTACCATGTTCGTACTCGCCGTGCCGATTCGCGATGCAGGCTCGCTGGCCCTGGTCGTGCTGCTGGTGTCGTGTGGGGCTACCGCCGCGTTTCATCACTCCTGGGTAGGCATGCGTAAATCGCATGCAAGCCTTCAGTCGTGGTTTGCCGCAACCGCACAGGGTGATTTGAAATCTGTGGGTGTGTCTGAAAACCGGACGTTACAACAAAGCGAGGCAAGGTCAGCTGACGGCCAGTAAGGATGACCCTATTGATAACGTTGAATAAATGGGAGTCCCATGAATAGTCATAAGGGTGTTACGCGAAGGGCGATCATCAATCTGGTGATGGTTGTCTTTTCCTTGATCTTCGGGGTGTGGCTGGGGGCGTGGTACTTTGGTGTACAGCCTTTGATGCGTGATTTCAGCCCCCAGCCGATTTCGGATATCTTCAGTAGTATTAACGCGCTTTTTGCTGGGCTTGCTTTCGGCGGCGTGATTTTGACCATTTTCCTTCAGATCAAGGAACTGCAGGAAACGCGAGACGAACTGGCCAAGACGGCGAGTGCAAACCACTCAATGGCGCAGGCGAACTTGGCCATGGCGGTGCATGCGAATGAAAAGTCCGTTCTCGACCTGTTTCAAGTCTACTGCAGTGAGTACTTTCAGCAGGTGAAAGACTCATCAATGAGCGTGCTGATACCTTGCGTGGCAAGCAGGAAGTATTGTGAATTCGTGGTGAGCCGGTTTTTCGTAGCCGACCAGCTGCCTTTTCCCGAAGAAAGTTGGGATAAAATCAAGCGTGTGACTTACTGCAAGACATACGATGAGTTCAGATCCGAAGAGCAACGATATCGCTACAAGCTCGATGAGCTGATTAATTACTTTACACTTCTGGCTGGTCAAAGCAATTCGAGTGAGGTGATCCGGAAATGTGATTTCTCTTACTCATGGTGGCGGCCGCTGTTCTGGATGCTAGCTCTGCTGCAAGAAGATCGCTATGAGCAGAATGAGGAAGTCAGAAAATATGCTACTCCTTTGTACCTGAGAGCTGTAGTGGAAAAATTGGACAGTGTGTATGGCTTCGAGCCGTTTGCCAATGCTGAAGAAGCTTGGCAATACATATTGAATCACCCCAAGGTAAAAAGTTACGGTGTGGATGAGCTTTATTCATCGAGTTAGTCGTTAATACTGTACGTCTTTACTAGATTCGGATTTACCCATAAAACGCCCGCATTCGCGGGCGTTTTTTATTTCTTCGGCGAAATTTTCTGTGCAGCCGAGGTCGGGCCGATTGGCCACCTTGCGCATGCTTGGCCTAGTCTACCCGAGCTGCCTTAATTTCATTAGTCTGCAAAGAAAAGCAACCACGAAGGCTTGCGCTGATGGCGTCGTCTGACATGTCGCGCCCAGTGGCCAGGTGATGGACGATTCCAGCGAGGTAAGCCGTGCCGGGTGGCCGCGGTTCCCGATGAACGGGCGCTGTTAAAAACCGAAAAAAATGCCCCTCACACCTTAAGGTGTCTTAATTTCTGCCGATATAGGGTATTGGGAGAGGTGAGCTTTGAACTAAGTGTATTTTCAGTTGTTGATGATGTTGATTTTTATTTAGGTGACGCTTCCAAGAGGGAGGCGTCGTCCTCTGAGAGCAATGGGGGCGATGGCGTTGACGAAACGAGTTGGCCACGAATTTTCTTTGTTTGAAGCCCAGCAGAAAATGCATGAGATAATGGCTTGCCAGTGCCAGGCCCCTGTTGAGAAAAGCTTGGTTGCCGTTGCGCAGTGGGTGGAAGCTTTGCATGCCGACCACCGGAAACTTGCCGGAAGGCATCGGTCCTTGTTCTTCAACCATCCCGATGGTATCTGCGGGCTGGACCTCGCGGGTCGTTTCGAGCGGGGCAACGAAGCTTTTGAAGCTATCACCGGTTTTGCCTGTCAGGAAATGCTTGGCCATCATTTTTGCGAATTCATCGAGGCTAGCTACCGGCATAAAGTGCAGGCTGCTTTCGAAAAGGCCGCCAGTGGTAGTACTTGTCAGTATGAAGCGTTGGGAGTGCGTCGTGATGGCCGGGTTATTTGCTTGGAGATCGTCAACTTTCCCATTGAGTTGGATGGCGAGATTGCCGGCGTTTATGCTGCCTGCCGAGACGTAACCGAAAGCAAGCGTAGAGAAGCCGAGCTCAGGTTATTGCAGCGGGGTGTCGAGGCCACACCCAACGGGATCATGATCGCGGATGCTTTATTGCCGGATACGCCCTTGGTGTATGCCAATGAGTCGTTTTACCAAACTACAGGCTATACGCCCGACGAGGTGTTGGGGCGTAATTGCCGCTACTTACATGGTGAGGAGACGGATCCCCAAGCGCTGGATGCACTCCGTAGTGCCTTGCAACGCCATACCGAGATAGAGGTGACGCTCCTCAATTATCGCAAGGACAAGAGTACCTTCTGGAACCATCTGTCCATCAGCCCCATCCTGGACGAGCATGAGAGGTGCACCCATTTCATCGGTATTCAGCAGGACATTACGAAATATCGCGAGCAGGAAGAGAGACTTGCGTTTCAAGCCACTCACGATCCACTCACCGGTTTGCCTAACAGTCTCGTGTTCGAGGAGCGCTTGGAAGCCAGCTTTCGCCAATGCCAGGGGCTGCTGGTCGTGATGCAGCTCGACCTGGATGGCTTCAAGGCTGTCAATGACGGCCTGGGTCATCATGTTGGTAACAAGCTGTTGAGGGAAGTGGCACGGCGCTTCCAATGCCAGGTTGAGCCGGGCGATACCCTGGCTCGTTTGGTGGGGGATGAGTTTGGCCTCCTCTTACCGGGCCTTGGTTGTCGAGATGAAGGGGCCTCGATGGCTCAGCGGTTACTTGATGCATTGGCCAATCCAATCGAGATCGAAGGCCAGCCACTGCATATCAGTGCCAGCATTGGGCTGGCATGTAACTGTGAGCCCACGGTAAATGCCCAGGAGTTGATGCAGCGTGCCGACTTGGCAATGTCGTCAGCAAAACAGAAGGGGCGCAACACCTGGGAATGGTACAACGGCGAGGGGCAGCGCGATGTTACCGAGTTCGTACTGCTGCGCCATGATCTACATGCTGCGATTCAGTCGGAGCAGTTCGAGCTTCACTATCAACCCATTGTGGATGCCGTTTCGGGAACGGTTCGTAGCGTAGAGGCGTTGGTACGCTGGCCGCACCCTAAACGTGGGCAGCTTTCGCCCGGTATCTTCATTCCCTTGGCCGAGCAAACTGGCCAGATCATCGATCTGGGGCGCTGGGTATTGCGCCAGGCATGCCAGGACGCTGCCGATCTCCTCGAAAATGATGGCTGGGTGCTTCCTGTTGCGGTCAACATTTCTTCGCTGCAGTTCCGTCGAGAAGGCTTTCTTCAAGAGGTGTGCGACATCCTGGCCGAAACGGGGCTTCCGGCAGAGCTGCTGGAACTTGAGGTGACCGAAAGCGTGCTGATGCAGGGGGCCAAGCAGGCGATTTCGTTGATCGCCAGCCTACGAAAGCTGGGTGTTCGTGTGGCGCTCGACGATTTTGGCACCGGCTTTTCCAGCCTCAGCTATCTCCGCGACTTGCCTATCAACAAGGTGAAGCTCGACCGCAGCTTCATTCGCGACATGGTGTTCGATCGTAATTGCGCGGCCATCGTCCAGGGCATCATCACCATGGCCCACCATATGGGCTTGGTCGTCGTCGCAGAAGGGGTCGAAGAAATCGAACAACAGCAAGACCTTGTACGTCGTCACTGCGATTATCTACAAGGCTTCCATTTTTCCCGCCCGGTGCCCTTGCATGAGCTCAAGCGCTTGCCCGACAGGCTGCCGTACGGTGCCGAGGAAGTCCATGAGCGGCTTCTGACGGGGGTTTGAGATCTTTCGTTACGAAGAGAAAAAAAAGTTTTCAGAGGGCCTAAAGAAACTTCGACACCTGTCGATAGAGAGTTCAGGACGAGTGTGGCCCGCTCCAGAGCCAAAGACGAGGGGCGTGCTACGAGTACGTGAGGTACGCGGGACGCGTAACGATAGGCAGTAAAGGTGTTAAGGATCGGCCTGTTTAAAGCGACCTGCGCAGGCACTTGCCCAGCATCGCTCTGATCTCGCCGTGATCAGGCGGAAAGTTCGTATGACTTTCTATTCGTAGAAGGCGGCTGCTACTGCTGTGCCGCCACGGGCACATGTGTCTTGGAATTATGATTAAGAATAGAATCCTTCTGAAATCAGTGTGCTGCACTGCAAGTTTGGTATGTCTGGCTTCCTCTGGGGCAGCTTTTGCCCAGACGGAAACGGTAGAGCTGCCTTTGGCGCCTGCAGCGCCGGCCGTTAGTGGTGAAGCGACGGTTACCATCCCGGGGGTGGAATTCACCGGGGTAAATGTCTTCACCCACGAGCAACTTACCAGCCTGATCGCGCATGAGATCGGCCGCCCTTTGTCTTTTGCCGAATTGCAGGAGATGGCACGAGTCATTGAGCAGCACTATCACGATTCTGGCTATCGATTGGTGAAAGTGGTCATTCCGGATCAGGCATTCGCTGACGGTCAGCACCTCAAGCTTGCGGTGTTCGAGGGTTGGTTGGGGAATGTCGAGGTGGAAGGGAATCAGCGCTACAGCGATTCTCGTGTCGTTCAGACGTTGGCGGCTGCGGGCCTGCAAACTTCCCAGGCCTTTACCATGGAAGACGCTGAGCGTGCCCTGACTCTGCTTAACCGCCGTTCCGGTATCGAAGTGAGCTCAACCCTGCGGCCCGGTCAGGAGGCCGGCTCTACCGACATGCTCGTCGATGTCAGGGAGTCCAATCGTGTGGCGGGTTCGGTAGAGGTCAACAATTACGGTAGCAAGAATAGTGGCGAGCATCGTGTCGTGCCGTCTCTCAAGCTACCGAATGTGACCGGGCGTGGAGATGAGCTGAACTTCATCGGCATGCATACCCTTGACAGCGGTAATGCGTACTTTGGCTATGTGGCCTATCAGACGCCTGTCAATGTCGTGGGTACCAGCGTTCATGCCTACGCTTCCAAGGGCAACGTTTCGATTGGCCGGGAATTCAAGGTGCTGGAGATCGAAGGCGACAGCTCTTCCTGGGGGCTCGGTGTGAGCCAGGATTATGTCCTCTCGTCTCGCAACATCATCAATCTCGAAGCCTGGCTGGAAGCGCAGAACCTTGAGCAGACCATGCTGGGGTTCACGACGTCGGATGACCGGACTCGCAAGCTCAGGTTCGGTGCGAGCCTGGACAAGAGCGATATCGGCGGACGAACACTCGCTTCGGTCAATCTGCACCAAGGGTTGGGTGACACTCTTGGCGCGATGGAAAACGACTCCGCTTTTTCCAGCCGGAGCTATGCGGGAGCCGACAACGATTTCACCAAGCTGACGTTCGATCTGATCCGCTTGCAGCGCCTTTCCGACCGGGTGCTGTTGATGCCCCGCTTGAGCGGTCAGTATGCCTTCGATTCCGTGATTGCCAGTGAGCAGTGGTCTGTGGGCGGCTTCAATTCGGTGCTGGGCCATCCCTCTTCGGCATATTCCGGCGATAGCGGCTTCACGGCGAGTCTTGAGGGTCGTTATGCCTTGATTCAGGGTGACGACCGCTTCCAACTGCTGGCACGTGCCGACCATGGTCAGGTCTTCATCAAGACGCCTTTTATCGACCAGGACGATAGTACGGATATCTCCGGCTTCGGTATCGGCCTGTTGGTCCGTCCCATTGACAGCGTCGACCTGCGCGTCGATTGGGGCGTACCGGTGGGCAGCAAGACCGAAGACAGCTCTTACGTTTATGCCCAGGCGCGATATCGCTTCTGATTCTGGCTTCGCCTTTTTTCTTACGTCAGGAAACTAGAATGTACCGTAAACAGAAGAAAAATAGCTCGGTGATCGTGGCGGTATCGGTCATTGGCCTTGGTCATGCTACCGGCGCTATTGCCGCTCCTACGAATGGAGAAGTCGCCAGGGGAACGGCCTCCATTTCGACCCATGGCCTCGAGACACTGATCAACCAGACGTCACAAAAAGCTGTCATCAATTGGGACACCTTCAACATCTCTACCGATGAGCTGGTAAGGTTCGTCCAGAACAATGCCAGTGATATTGCGCTTAACCGTGTAGTCGGCGGCGGTGGTGCATCACAGATTCTCGGTGGGCTCCAGGCCAATGGCCGAGTGTTCCTGATCAACCCCAACGGCATCCTCTTTGGGGCAGGGGCTCAGGTAGACGTGGCGGGCCTGGTGGCCACGACGTTTGACATCGCCGACGATGATTTCATTGATGGCAGGTTCCACTTCAGCCAGAGCGACAATCTGGCCGCCTCGGTGAGAAACCAGGGTACCATCACGATTGGCGACAATGGCTTCTTGTATCTGATCGCTCCTACCGTAGAAAACAGCGGCTCTATCGTGGCTAACCTGGGCAAGGTTAGTCTGGCCCATGATGGCAGCTATAGGTTGGATCTTCAGGGTAACGACCTGATCAACTTCAGCGTGCCGGTGGGCCTGGTGGGTCATATCTCCAACAGCGGCAATATCAACGGCCAGACCGTGGCCCTTGGTGCCGATCTGGCGAATGCGGTGATGACGTCGGTGGTCAACACCGGCAACATCACTGCGGCTACCTCGCTGACGATGACGGGCGGCAGCGTTCAGCAGTATGGCAGTGTGGTGGCAGAGAGTGCCCGAGTGGAGGCGACCGCTTCCATCAGCGGCGCGGGCCTGATCGAGGCGGAGACGGTTTCTCTCCAGGCCGGAACCGGTATCGGTACCCAGGCCCAGGCGATCAGGACGCGGGCGGAGCATCTCGATGCCACTCTGACGGATAATGTCGGCGGTGTGTACATCAACGAACTGGACGGCCTTGAAAGCCTTACCGTCGATGTTGCCAGCCGCCCGGTTTCCATCGAGATGGACGAGCACCATCACCTGCGCCTGGAATTCGACTCGCAGTCTCGTCTGTCGACCAATGGGCCGAACACGACGGACATCGCGTTCACCAATCGCAATGGCGGCGTGACCCTGTCAGGCGTATCGGCAGGCGATCTGAGCGTTACCGCGCAAGGCAATATCGTCAGCGATTCGGCGGTTGCCGGCAGTACCGCTACCGCCTCGAACCTCTACCTGGAAGTGACCGGTGAGGGCTCGACCATCGGGGCCGAAGGCAGCCCGCTGCGGGTCGATGCCACGACGCTCAGCGCCCATGCCAACCGTGGCCATATCGTGGTTACCGATGTGGCCGGTGGCGTTGCTTTGAACGAAATCGATACCGGCAGCAACTCGGCCGAGGACGGCTTGCGGGCCATTATCAAGGCCGAGAACGGCAGCATTACATCAGCCAATACCACCACCCCCAACGTGACCGCCTGGGCCACCAACCTGGAGGCCGATGGCGCCATTGGTAGCGCAGGCCAGGCGATTACGACCAGCGTCGATGTGTTGAACGCCTCTACTCAGAATGGCGGCATTCACGTCGAGGACCAGCAAGGCCAATTGGTCGTGGGCAATGTCACGGCCCGTGAGCGCATCATGGTTGGTGGCCAGCCGGTGGCTTCGGCCGCCATCAGCAATGCCAACGGTCAAATTACCCTTAGCGATGGCACGACCGTAGGTCAGCATGATGTCTCGATTCGCTCCCAGGGCGACATGTTCCTGACCGGAACGGTTTCGGCGACCGATGCGCTCGTGGTCCAGTCGCAGCAAGGTGCGATCATGGCCGCCGACGATGCGGTTTCGCTGGTGGGGCGTTCCATCGATCTGACTGCCAACGACCGGATTGGCGTGGATGGCGCTTCGCTGCGTACCCAAAGCAACATCGTCAATGCCAACTCGGGCAACGGTGGGGTATTCATCACTGAGAGCAACGGCCTGACCGTGGGGACTATCGTTGCCCAGGGCGACGACAATAACGTTAAGCTCTCCGCTACCCAAGGTGACGTCCAACTTGGCTTCATCGATGCAGTGGGCGGACAGGTCAGTGTCGAGAGCGTCAACGGACGTATCCTGGATAACAACGGCGCGGCGCTCAATGTGCGGGCAGACGCCGTAGCGTTTACCGCCAAGGGCGCCATTGGCGCCGCGGCAAACGCCATCGAGACCCATGCTCGTACCCTGACGACACGTACCCGCGACCAGGGTGTCGGCACCTTCATCGACAACGTCGGTGCTGCAGAGGCGTTGAGCGCGACGACCAACCGCGGCAGCGTGGCCATTGCCAATGCCAACGGTGTGCTGGCTTTCAACGGTACCAATGGCCAGTTGACGCTGAACAACGGCGGCTTGGCCAGCGAGCTAGACCTCGATTTTACCAATACGGGGGGCGACATCGTTCTGGGCAATATCGACCTGGGCGACAACGATGCACGCCTGAATGCTTCCGGAAGCATTACTCAGGGGGCAGGTGCACTGCTTACCGCCGATAGCGCCACGCTGCAGGCGGGGCGTCATATCGGTAGCGGCGCTCAAGCGGTGAGAACCGATGTTTCTTCGTTGGATCTCACTACGCTCGACGGCAACATCTTCGTCGATAACCTGTCCAGTGGGCGCTTGCAGCTCAACGCGCAGGCAAGCGGCACCGGTGAAGCCGGTTCGGTGTCGGTCACTCATGCGGGTGACATGGCGGTGGGTAGCGTCAACTCGCGTCGCTCTACCACGCTGCGTGCTGTGGGTAGCATCGAAGGCGAGGACGACTCCGGCGCTTACCGGGTCACGGCGGATGGCATGTCGCTCGAGGCGGATGCGATAGGCAGTGCGGAACTCGCGTTCTCTACCCGTGCGACTGGCAATGTGTCGCTCCTGGCTCGCGAGGGCGATATCTACCTGACCAACCTCGGGGCGATGCAGCTCGTCGATGCGCAAGCCTCTGGCCAGGTGGATCTGGTCAACCATGGCGATCTCATCCTCGGGCGCTTGGAGGCAGGGGAGGATGTCGAGCTTGCCGTGCAGGGTCGGGTTACCGACGGCAACGGTGGCGGACTGAATATTTCGGCCCGAGGCCTGAAGGTCAACGCCACCCAGTTCGGCACGGCCAACGATGCCATCGAGATGATGGTCGACAACCTCGTGATCGATACGACCAACGGTGGTATCTACGCTTATCAGAGCGGGCATGTCCCTCTGAATCTGCATCGCGCGCAGTCTTCCGGTAGTGGCAGCGACATTCGTATCGGTGCCGATGGGGACATCGCGCTGGGTACCGTGTCTGCGGCCGGCAATGGGGTCGAATTGCGCAGCGGCGGTAGTATCGAGGATGCCAGGGGCTCCGGTGTCACGGCACCCAACGTACGGGCCAGGTCTCTCGAGATTGCTGCTGAGAATGGCGTGGGCGCCAACGGTGACCTGGCGCTTGACGTCAGCTTCCTCTCCGCTAGTGGCGGTACGGGCGATGTCAACGCCTCCAACCTGGGCGCGATTGCGGTCGATCGCAATACCCTGGTCGGCAAGGGCGCCTCTGGTGTGAGTATCATCGCCACCAGCATCACCATTCTGGATAACAAGGGCGGCGTGATCACCATGGACGGCGGTCGGCTGGTGCTGACGGCTACCGACGGCAACATCGTCTTCCTGAACCAGAACGATACGATTTACCTGCCCGGCGGCGGCAGCATTACCCTGACGGCGCTCTCCAAGTCGGAGCTGGATGGGTATCGCGGCAGCATCATCGTCGGCAACCTGACGACTGACGGCGGCGATATCAGCCTGCATGCCGAGTCCAACATTACCATTGGTATGCTGGATGCACGTGGCAATGCCACGCAGGCCGGCGATATCTGGGTCGAGTCGCGTAACGGTGTGATCCTGGATGGTAACGGGACCAACGCCAACCTGCGCGGCGACCACGTGACCCTGATCGCCAACACCCCCGGCCATCGCGAGGCAGAGCTGGTACGCGATACGGCTATCGCGGAATACTCTGCGCGTGTGGCCGAAGCCAATGCCAAGGCCTCCGTGCTTGAAATCCTCGAGCAGCAGCTGCAGTCGCATATCGTGATGGCATCGAATGCAGCGGTGCTGCAAGGCATTGCACAGTACAACCGCACGACCAAGCAGTATGAGGTGAATCGTGCCGCCAGGGATGTGGCGCTGGCGGAGGCCATCGTCGATACGCTCAACACGACGCTGAACGCCTTGACGGTGGTGCGCAATGCGGCGGCTATCGTGACCGGTGCCATGCAGGCCGTTCCGTTCAGCGGCGATGCCGGTGCCGACGCGGCTTTTGCCGTGGTCGACTTGGCAATGTCTGTCGCTGCCATGGCGCTGGATGAATATGAGCGCTATAACCTGGGGCCGAAGCAGGCCGCCTTGGACAGCCTGAACAACGAGCTGGACCAGGCGATTGCCAATCTTTACAGCGCCACCAATCTGCTCAATCACGCCAACGCGCTGCGCGATACCACTCAGGTGTCTCGCAATATCGCCGATCTCGCTCATTTCAATGCGGTAGTGGCGCGCGATGCCAGCCAGCAGCTGCGTCGGCAGGCGGTTGCGGCGTTCGATCTGAATCAGGACATCGACATGTCGGCGGCCAAGCCGCTGGGTATCGAGGCTAACCGCCTGGATATGCGTACCGGTAGCGGTCGTGATCTGAACAGCGGCGTTTACCTGAATTCGCAGGGCGATCTGGGGCTCGGTAACATCGCTTCCAGCGGCAGCGTGCGGGTGACCGATGTCCAGGGCAACATCAGTATCGTGGGTGAGGTGAAGAGCCCCGATTCCATCACACTGCAGGCAGGCGGCGCCATCCGTGGTGCCGGTGGGACCTGGGTCAATGGCTTGTGGGTGCCGAGCAGCGGTCAGTTGATCGCCCCGGATCTGCTTGCCATTGCCGGTGGCGGTGTAGGCATGGATCAGGCCGTTCGCACTCGTGTCGATCGGCTGGCGGTCGATGCCGGAACGGGCGGGGTCCATGTGTTCAACCGCAATGCGGGCCAGGCGCTCGTGGTCGATAGCCTGGGCAGCACCGTCGGCATATCGGGAGATGGCGACATCACCTTGGACACCGATGGAGATCTGGTCCTCAACCAGGGTATCAAGGACACCGATCTTGCCAGCGAAAACACGATCCGCCTGGAAAGCGGCGGTGCGATCGTCGATGGCAACGGTTCGGCCCGCAATGTGGAGGCCCAGCGTGTCGTCGCCTACGCGGTGAACTCCATCGAACTCGATACGGCCACTCAGGATCTGACGGCACATGTCAGTGGCAGCGGTAACATCACGCTGCGCGAGCATGACGATATCCATCTGCGTGATCTCGTTGCCGATAACATTTCGGTGACAGCGGGCGGTCACATCGAGGTAGGCTCGCTTGCGGCCGATCTGGAGCAGGGCAACATCGTGCTTGCCGCTGGCGGTCGCATCGATAACGACCAGGACACCTCGACCCGTGTCATCGGCAATCGCCTTAGCCTGACGGCCGGTGGATCGATTGGGGCGACGGGTAGCAACGCCACTCGCTCGCTGGATACTTCGGTTGCCACTCTGGTTGCCAACGCCGGCGGCGAGGTCAACATCGCTGAGTATGACGACCTGGTGATCGAGTCGCTGGAGACCACGGCTGGCAACGTCACGGTGGAAAGTGCGACGGGCTCGCTCCAGGTTGGCCGTATCGTTACCGGCACCGATGATGAGACCATCACTTTGGTGGCCCACGAGGCGATCAATGCCACCGGCGATAGCCCGGCCAACCTGACGGCGGCCGACCTGAGCCTGCATGCCGGTACTGGCATTGGCAATGTACAGGGCCTGAAAGTCAATGCAGAACGCCTTGTGGCTGAGGCTGGCGCTGGCGGTATCGTCGTCTCCGACCTCTCGGGTGATCTGAGGATTGGCGGTGTTACGCCAAACCTGGGACGCGGCCCTATTGAGGGGCTGCGTGCGGCGGGAGGCGAGATTCGCGTTTCCGCCGAGAGTGGCAAGCTGTACGTGGATGAGCACGTCATCAACTTCGATGGCGATGTCGTTCTCTCGGGTAGCGCGGGTGTGACGCAGGAGGCCTACGTACTCGCCCAGCACGGCGACGTGGCGGTATCGTCGAGTGCAGGCAGTATCGCGATGGCCGAGGGCGCCTTGACCGCTGCTACCCATAGCGTGAGCTATGAGGCTGATGGCGACCTCCATGTGACCGAGGTCTTTGCGCAAGATGTCGTTCTGACGGCGAGCAATGGCGCGCTGACTGCCGCTGACGGCGTGGCACGTAACGTCATTGCGGAAGGGCTGGATGTCACGGCCGCCAATGGTATTGGCACCTCTGCTAGCGCGTTGAAAACCGATGTAGATCGTCTCTCGGCCAGCGTCACAGGTTCTGGCAACGTCTTCATCGAGGAGCACGACGACGTTCTCCTGACTCGCGTGAGCAACGCCAATGGCGATGTGCATGTGGCCGCCGGCGGGGATATCGATATTCAGCGTATCGATGCTCGCAATGGCCGTGTCGACATGTACAGCGAGGGGCAAGTCAGTACGGTGGGCCAGGGTCGCATTTCTGCCAAGGACCTCTCCGTCATTGCTGAGCATGGAATCGACGTCTCGACCCAGGTGGAGCGTGCCGCCCTTCTGGTGCAGCAGGCCGGTGGTATCAAGGTTAGTGAAACCGATGCCATCGATCTTCTACAGGTCATCACCACAGATGGCAATGTCAGTGTGACTGCCGGTGGTCGCATCGGCGTGGAGAGCGTGGAGGCTGGTGGTGCGAACAGCGCTATCGATCTCACATCCGGTGGGGCGATCGTCCAACGTTCCGGAAAAGGGGGCGGTAATGGCCTGCTTGCCAATACAGTTACGCTGAACGCTGCATCGGGTATCGGTAACGATTCTGGTGGTGCGCTCAAGGTCGACACTGACCGTCTGGTGGCACGTACTCAGTCGGGTAACGTCTTGCTGGATGCTGCCAGTGGTCTATTCCTCGAGGATATTCGTAGCGGAAACGGCAACGTTTCGGCGCTGGTGCGCAACGGTGATGCTACGGTAGGTCGTATATCGTCCTCTAACGCTGTCGACCTCGCAGTGGTAGCCGGGGCATTGCGTGATGATGGCAACGCCAGTACCCGTATCGCCGCCAATAGACTGACGCTGTCGTCCCGTGATGGCATTGGCACCAACGCTGCAGCCATGCAGACAGATGTCAATTCATTGGCCGCTACGGTCACTGGTGCCGGTGGCATCTTCCTCGATGAACGTAACGGCCTGAACCGCCTGAGCGCTGCCACCACCAGCGGGAACATCCGTGTGCGTGCCCTGGATGGCGGCATGGGGGTCGATCGTGTCACGGCGGGCGGTGAGGGCAGCCTCGTCAGCCTCGAGGCACGCAACGGCAGTATCCGTGACGTCAACAACGATACCCGCGTGAATGTGGCAGGCGAGCGGATTCAACTGAAGGCGAGCAACGGTGTTGGCCAGGCAGGTAATGCGCTGGATGTCGATGCCCGCCGGCTGGTCGCCGATGGTGGCGCCGGTGGCGTGTATCTCAACAGCCTCTCCAGCTCGCTGATCCTGGGTGGCTTGGGTGGTCAGCAGGAGGCGCTGAAGAGCCGTGGTGGCGACATCGTACTGACCACAGCAGGCGATCTGGATGTTCAGCAGGGTATTGCGACCGGTAATGGTGGCAATGTCAGCTTGACTGCCAAAGGCGGTGTTACCCAGCAGGCCGATATCAGTACCGCGGGGAATGGCAATATCGCGGTTACCGGTGGCACTCATGTCGTGATGTCGCCTGAGGTAACCACGAAAGCGGGGCGTGGGCATGTGAGCTACTCTGCGGGCGATTTGCTCACAGTCAGCAATATCACCACGTCAACCGGCTTGAATGGTGGACGGGTGACGCTGCAAGCGCCCAGGCTCGTCAGTAATGCCAGTGAGCCCGGTAGTGTGCAGGCGGGCTTCGTCAATGTCGTGTCGCCGCAGGCGAGCGACGACATGCTGAAGCGCTTGGTGGGCGATACCGCTGACCAGTCTCGTCTGAGCATCAACGACCGTATGGCAGGGGGCAGACTGGCGGATGACAGGAGTTTCATGGAAACGCTCCTGCTGCCTTCGGTCATGTCTGCGCCACGCACTGAAGGTGTGGTTTCAAGCGCTGACCTGAATCCGTTCTTCGGCACCGAAGGGTTGAGAAATAGCGCTTTCGATACCACTGGAGCGGATGGTGTGTGGGTGTTTCAACCGAAGTGATGTAAGCAGATAAGTGTGGTATGCGAACCCCGCCAAGAAGAATGAACTGACCCCCAATAGTTGGACGGTTCATTCAGCCGGCGCCCACGGCCTGAGTCCTGTACTGTACGGGGCTCAGGCCTTTTAGTCTCTGCTTCATCCGGTGATGGTTGTAATAGTGGAT
>NZ_JABFTV010000021.1 GCF_021404405.1 Billgrantia aerodenitrificans | reverse complement strand
CGTTGGCCCTGCGGTATCTCTCCGACTGTTGGCGATGCTGCGTAGCCGTGCTTTCGAAAGCGCCCGCCAGGCGGCGGCGTTTGCGGGGCTCGTGCCCGTCAGTTGGGAATCGGGTAGCTCCATACGCGGGCGTCCCCGCTTGTCGAAAGCCGGCAATCCGAAACTGCGGCAGAGCCTGTACATGGCAGCCGTCGTTGGGCTGAGGCGGAATCCCGATATCTCGGCGTTATATCAGCGGCTTACAGGAAACGGCAAGAGCAAGATGGCGGCCTTGGGGGCAGCAATGCGCAAGCTGATCCATATCGCTTACGGGGTCCTCAAGACGCAAACCGAATATCGGCCACAAATCGCCTGATGGGGCATTTGTGGCCGGTTAGGAGAGATGGTATCTAGTGCCATGCAACGATACGCGGCTCCGCCTCGATGTACGCATCGCGGTTGGTCACGTTGTTGACGCTGGTGAAGTTGATACCGCCGCTGCTCTGAATGAAGCTCCCCGCCACGATGGAGCCGTAGAGCCTCGAAGTCCCGCTCTGGCGCACGTGACCGCCGGCCCAGAACACCCCGTAGTTGTCGGTCCTGCCCGAAAACTCGATATTGCCCCCCGCGACCACGAACAAGCCGATCTCTGCCCGCTCGGGCGGTGACGTCGTGGTGGAACCGCTCATGGAAACGCTGCCGGTAGCCACCAGGGTGATCTGCCGGCCTTCCACGCTGCCGCTCCCCACGGAGAGGTTGCCCTCGCAGAACACCGTGGTGCCGCTGGCCAGCGCATTGAGGTTGACGTTGCAGCTGCGAATCACGCCGGGGCGGTTGCGGTACTCGTCGAAGATGGCAGGGTCGTAGCGCTTGTAGCAATAGGCCGGCGGCGTGGTCCGGGTACACTGCGACATATCCTCGTCACCGGGCCGCTGGCCGGGTAGCGGCACCTCCACCATGCGGTCGGCCCCTGAGGTAATGTAAGCCCTCTGCGCCTCGGGCACGCTGATGCTGACGATGCTGTTGGCATGCACGACGTTGGGGTCGATGCTGCCATCGGCCCGCCGTGCCGGCGTCAGCGAGGAATTGCCTGTCACGGTGATATACCCTGCACTCAACAGGCCCCGGGTAAAGGCCGGGTCGGGAATTTCTCTGAACTCCACTCGCGCGACCACGGGCATGCTACTAGCCCCCGAGTTCGACAGTTAGAAGCGTAAGCTACTGATTAGCCTGGAAACGCGTTTCGAAAATTGGCACTACAAGCGAGATACGGCAGGTGCCGGCAGGCCAATCGCCTCGAAGAGGTCGCGTTGTTCAGGCTTCAATTTGGTCAGGCCGCTCGCCGTCTCGCGACGGTGAAGCAGGACCTGGTGGAACTGGATCTTGCGGGCAATCTCCAGTGCCCGCGTCGGCGACAGCGGATGATCGCTGGCCTTTAGACGCATCCTCAGCACCCGGTAAAGCACCAGAGCAAGCAAACAGATCAGCGCATGGGCGCGGATGCGATCCGGCAGCCGGTGGTAGACCGGCGCGATCTCGATGTCGCTCTTCAACACCCGGAAGCCGCGCTCGATATCCGCCAGCGCTCGATAGCGGTCCACGATCTCCTGCGGGTCGTGATCGGCCATGTTGGTGACCAGCAGAAGCTTGCCATCCATCATCCTGGCGCGATCGAGCGCTCGCTGATCCAGCACGTAGTTGAACGTTTCGGCCGTCAGATCGACCTTCAGGATATGCCCGAGGTGAGCATCGGTGACGGCCTTGTAGAATCTGGCGGTGACGCCGGCATCGGAGAGCTTGCTGCCGCGATAGCGACGCCCGGCATCCTGATTATCCAACTTCTCGAACCAGTGGCGCGCATCGGCCTGCAGCGTCTCGATCTTCTGATCGCGTGCCGCCGTCTGCGCCTTGGCGACTTCCGGCCGGTGCGCCACGATCAGCCGATGATCCTGCCATGCCATCTCGCCGTAAGCTTCGTGATCGGCGTTCTGGCAGTGGGTCTGATGAAATGCCTTCAGCAGGTCATCGAACTCGCCATAACGGCGCCCCGGCACCGCCAGGATGAACTCCAGGGGGCGATCCTCGATACGCACGGCGGACAGGGCGGCCAGATTGTCCAGGGAGAGCAGGCCACGGTCAGCGACCAGCACGACCCGCCCCACGTTGAAGCGCTTGACCACCGTTTGGATGGTCGGCAGCAGCGTGCGGGTTTCCGCGACATTGCCATCGAAGACTTCGTGGTGAATGGGCAAGCCTTCCGCCGTCTGCACGACACCGAGCATGAACTGGCGGGCGATTCCGCCCTCCTTCGAGGGGCCGTAGTGGCGAAGGTCACCGTCGAGCGAGGTACCGCCTTCTGCCCGGATCGTGGTCAGGTCGTAGAAGACGATCGAGAGCTCTTGATCGATCAGTGGCTTGAGCTGCTGTGCCAGGACGTCATTGAGGGCTTCGCTGCAGTCCGACAGGGTGTCCATGGTGCGCAGCAGATGCTGGTGACTGATCGAGGCGGTGTCGACGCCGGGCACCAGCACATCTTCCAGCCAGCGCAGCACACCGAGCTTGGATTCCGGATCACACAGCCGGTTGAACACCATGACCCGCAGCAGCCGCTCGACATCGAACTGGCGTTTGCTGCGCAACACCCGCCGGAAGGCATCATCCAGACCGAGCTCTTTCCAGAGTGAGGTCAGCAGCCAGGTATCGCCAACGGAGCGCGCCGGCGCGAAGTCGGTCTCGCCGGTGCCTTCTTCGAGCGTCGGCTGGCCGGAGACGCGCAGCAGGCCATTGATCAGCGCGCTGGACTCGCCGGCCGTGACGGCTTCCAGGCGTCCCAGCGTGGCGATCACTCGCTGCCGTGGTTTTCCGGCCTCGTCACGGTAGGACTCGACGAGCTTCACATAGCGGCGCGGACCGGATTTAGTGACTTTGACGAACATGTCACCACGATAGACCGGCCACTCGGTGATTAGCAAGATGCCAAGAGAAAAACGTGTCACTACAAAGAAGTCAGCCAGAATTTGCTAAGTCACTGAATTCTCAAACCGCAGGGGCCGATTTCAGGCCAAAATCGGGCTGTAAGTGTCGAACTCGGGTAGCCACGGTGTGGTCACCCTCCCGAATTGCCCCCATGGCGACGATGAAGTACTGACCGCCGACTCTCACGTAGCGAAGTAAGCGCTCCAGTAACCCCATCTGTGCGGCTTGGAATCAGAGCGGTAGGGTGTCCTTCCACCGCCAGGGGAGCAGCATGTCGAGGTCATCCTCCTCGCCAAGTGTCGGCAGGATCTCGAACACGAACTGCAGGTACTCGTAGGGCGAGAGGCCGTTGGCCTTGGCCGTCTCGATCAGGCTGTAGATCGCGGCGCTGGCTTGTGCACCGCTCGGCGTGTGGCTGAATAGCCAGTTCTTGCGGCCCACCACGAAGGGGCGGATGGCGTTCTCGGCCGGGTTGTTGTCCAGCGGGATCAGGCCATCATCAAGGAAACGCGTCAGGCGCTTCCATTGACCGTCCAGGTAGTGAAGCGCCTTGCCCAGCGCGCTCTTCGGCAGTACCTGCGTCAGCGACTTGTCGAGCCAGGTGCGTAGCTGGGTGATCAGCGGGCGGCTCTTCTGCTCGCGCAGCGCCTGGCGTGCCTCGGCATCCAGCGCCTTGGCCTGTTTTTCCACGGCGTAGAGCTTGCGGATCTGGTTGAGTGCCCAGTCGGCCTTGCCGGTCTTGCCCTTGGGCTGCACCTTCTGTGCCTCGACGAATTTACGCCGCGCGTGCGCCCAGCAGCCGGCATGGGTGATGCCGTTCTGGCGAACCACTTCGGCATAGCCCTCGTAGCCATCGGTGACCAGGCGACCGGCATAGTCACCGAGCAGGCGCATGGGCACCCGACCGGCTCGGCTGGCGTCGTAGTCGAACAGCACCACCTGTTGGCCCGGTGGGCCGCCGCGTTGCAGCCACATATAGGAGGGGGAGCTCGTCGACCGGCCGGGCTCCGTGTTGACCTGCAACGTGGTCTCGTCCATATGGATCAGCGGTGCCTTTAGCATGTGTCGGCGCAGCGCTTCGATCAGAGGGGCCATGCGCTTCCCGGTCTGCACCATCCAGCGCGCCAGAGTGTTGCGAGGGATCTCGATGCCGTGCCGGGCAAAGATCTGGCTCTGTCGATAGAGCGGCAAGGCATCCTGATACTTGGCGGTGGCCACGTAGGCCAGCAGCGTGGCGCTGGCGTTGCTCTTGGGCAGCAGCTTCGCCGGTGCCGGGGCGATCTGTACGCCCTCTTCACAGGTCGGGCAGGCATACTTCCGCCGCACATGACGGATCACCTCGACCCGCGCCGGTACCACATGCAGCTCCTCGCTGACCTCCTCACCGATCACCTTGAGCTCGGTACCATCCTCGGCACAGTGGCGGGTGTCTTCGGGCAGCTCGTGCACGACCTCGACGCGGGGCAGGTCGGGCGGCAAGGCCACGCGACCGCCGCGTGTGCGGCGTTGGGTCGGCTGGCGAGAGTCGGCAGCGGTCGGTTCATCGACGGCAGCGGCATCCTCTTCATCCACGGCCACCTCGGCCTCGTTGATGAGGAGATCCCCCTGCTCGACGCGGTACTTCTCGGTAGAGGGGCCGAACTGGCGCTCGATCGCCAGTTTGAACTGCTCGAACAACGACTGCTTGGCGGCTTCCCACTGCGCCTCCTTCTTGGCCATCAAGGCCAACAGGCGGTCGTTTTTTGCCTCAGCGGCAGCCAGCTTGCGTTGCAGCTGGTCGACCGTATCGGCGGTGTGGGAAGGGGGCGAGGTCATGCGACTATTTTACCGGATCGCGCCTCTCAAGGGGAGTGGAAAGACTACCCAACCGATTGAAAATTCAAGGCCTTGTGCGGCTGCATGGCGCTGATGTCGTAGCCATCGAGTAGCCAGTTCAGTTCCTGTCCGGAGAGGCTGAGCGTGTCGCCGTCCAGACGTGCTGGCCATTTGAAGCGCTCCTTTTCCAGCCGCTTGTACCAGACCACGAAGCCGTTGCGCTCCCAGAACAGGATCTTCACCTTGTCGCGCTGGCGATTGCCGAACACGAACACCGCCTCCTCGAAGGGGTTGAGCTCCATCGCTTCCTGGACCAGCAGGGCCAGCCCATCGATCTGCTTACGCATGTCGACCGGCTCGCGGCACAGATAGACCCGCAGCCCGGCATCCGGCCGAATCATCGGATCACCTCCACGGTGACGAAACGCGCCGGTCGATGACGCGGCGGCACCGGGATACCTTGTACCACTAGGCGCTGCTCCCACGTCAGCAGCTCCGCCAAATCCAGGCGCTGCTCCTTGGCATACTCGCTCAACGGTAATTGCCGGGACGAGGCATGGAACAGGTGGCCCAACCAGTAGGCCTGCGTCGAGGTCAGTTCGTTCATGGCGTCCTCCAATGATCAGAGGACACCAGTGTGGCCGGCGCCAGTCAGTTCAAGAAGATGGGGTTAATGGAGCGCTTACGTAGCGAAAGGGACAGCGCAGGTTGCCACGGCAAGGCCCGGCGCGGCTGCCGGGGTAGAACGACGCCCAGTTCTGGGCCGTCAGCGGCTGCAGAGAGGTGGTGGGTACGAAATCGGCCGAGGTGAGGTGCTCGCCCCCCTCGCCCCAGGCGTAGGAAACGGCCTCCTCGGCGCCCATCTGAGCCAGACTGGCAGCACGATGGTTGCCGGCAAGGCGCTCGTTCACGAGAGCGGACTGGTAGCCCGACAGGCCCAGCATCAAGGTAAGCGCTCCATTAACCCCATCTTCTTGAACTGACTGGCGCCGGCCACACTGGTGTCCTCTGATCATTGGAGGACGCCATGAACGAACTGACCTCGACGCAGGCCTACTGGTTGGGCCACCTGTTTCATGCCTCGTCCCGGCAATTACCGTTGAGCGAGTATGCCAAGAAGCAGCGCCTGGATTTGGCGGAGCTGCTGACGTGGGAGCAGCGCCTAGTGGTACAAGGCGTCCCGGTGCCGCCGCGTCATCGACCAGCACGTTTCGTCACCGTGGAGGTGATCCGATGATCCGGCCCGACTCCGGACTGCGTGTCTACCTCTGCCGCGAGCCGGTCGATATGCGCAAGCAGATCGATGGGTTGGCCCTGCTGGTCCAGGAGGCCATGGAGCTGAACCCCTTCGAGGAAGCGGTGTTCGTGTTCGGCAATCGTCAGCGTGACAAGGTGAAGATCCTGTTCTGGGAGCGCAACGGCTTCGTTGTCTGGTACAAGCGGCTGGAGAAGGAGCGTTTCAAATGGCCAGCACGTCTGGACGGCGACACACTCAGCCTCTCCGGACAGGAACTTAACTGGCTGCTCGATGGCTATGATATTAGCCTCATGCAGCCGCATAAGGCGCTGCATTATCAATCGGTTGGGTAGCCCTTCACTGCCCAAGCCAGGCTGTTTTTGATATCATGGCCGGCATGAGAACCGCCGCTTCCCCACCGCCTGATACCGTCGACCAGCTTCAGCGCAAGCTGGCTGCCGCTGAGGCAGAAAACGACCGCCTGTTGGCCTTGATGGCCAAGAAGGAGGCGCAGTGGGAAGCCGCCAAGCAGTCGTTGTTCGAGCAGTTCAAACTGGCGATCGAGCGCCAGTTCGGCCCCTCTACCGAGAAGTACCGCGTCGAGCAGGGGGATCTCCTCATCAACGAGGCCGAGGTGGCCGTGGATGAAGAGGATGCCGCTGCCGTCGATGAACCGACCGCTGCCGACTCTCGCCAGCCGACCCAACGCCGCACACGCGGCGGTCGCGTGGCCTTGCCGCCCGACCTGCCCCGCGTCAAGGTCGTGCACGAGCTGCCCGAAGACACCCGCCACTGTGCCGAGGATGGCACCGAGCTCAAGGTGATCGGTGAGGAGGTCAGCGAGGAGCTGCATGTGGTGCCGGCACGGGTCGAGGTGATCCGCCACGTACGCGTCAAGTATGCCTGCCCGGCCTGTGAAGAGGGCGTGCGGATCGCCCCGATGCCGGCGAAGCTGCTGCCGAAGAGCAACGCCAGCGCCACGCTGCTCGCTTACGTGGCCACCGCCAAGTATCAGGATGCCTTGCCGCTCTATCGGCAGAGCCAGATCTTTGCCCGGCACGGCGCCGATATCCCTCGCAACACTCTGGCGCGCTGGATGGTGCAGGTCGGTGAGCGGCTGATGCCACTGATCGAGGCACTGCGTCGGCACTTGCTGCAAGCTCCGCTTGTACACATGGATGAGACCACCCTGCAGGTCAACACCGAACCCGGCCGGCCGGCGAGCTCCCCCTCCTACATGTGGCTGCAACGCGGCGGACCACCGGGCCAACAGGTGGTGCTGTTCGACTACGACGCCAGCCGAGCCGGTCGGGTGCCCATGCGCCTGCTCGGTGACTATGCCGGTCGCCTGGTCACCGATGGCTACGAGGGCTATGCCGAAGTGGTTCGCCAGAACGGCATCACCCATGCCGGCTGCTGGGCGCACGCGCGGCGTAAATTCGTCGAGGCACAGAAGGTGCAGCCCAAGGGCAAGACCGGCAAGGCCGATTGGGCACTCAACCAGATCCGCAAGCTCTACGCCGTGGAAAAACAGGCCAAGGCGCTGGATGCCGAGGCACGCCAGGCGCTGCGCGAGCAGAAGAGCCGCCCGCTGGTCACCCAGCTACGCACCTGGCTCGACAAGTCGCTGACGCAGGTACTGCCGAAGAGCGCGCTGGGCAAGGCGCTTCACTACTTGGACGGTCAATGGAAGCGCCTGACGCGTTTCCTTGATGATGGCCTGATTCCGCTGGACAACAACCCGGCCGAGAACGCCATCCGCCCCTTCGTGGTGGGCCGCAAGAACTGGCTATTCAGCCACACGTCGAGCGGTGCACAAGCCAGCGCCGCGATCTACAGCCTGATCGAGACGGCCAAGGCCAACGGCCTCTCGCCCTACGAGTACCTGCAGTTCGTGTTCGAGGCCCTGCCGACACTCGGCGAGGAGGATGACCTCGACATGCTGCTCCCCTGGCGGTGGAAGGACACTCTACCGCTCTGATTCCAAGCCGCACAGATGGGGTTACTGGAGCGCTTACGCATCAAGGTGATGGAGAGTAGCGACAGAACGATGATGAGCGCGGCACCGTGCTGCTGGTGCATGGCTGCCTCCCTGGCAAGAACCTCTGGTCAAGGCTCCACAGGTAGCGAACACACCACCGCCGCAGCCATGATTCCTTGTCTTGTCAGGGTAGACAACACTATGTGACTAGTCCATTCGTTGGCTAATGAAATTACATGTAGACTATTTCACGCCACCCTGAAAGGTCTCGCTCTATCACGCCAGTTTTTCTTGTACTACTATTATTTTCATTCCAATAATCTTTAGCCCCTTCTCCCAAGACATCAAAGGCAGATGCCAAAGCCCCCGCACTGTAGACATAATTTGCCCCACCGCCCCCACTTATACTGATCGACGTTTCTGAAAACTCAAGCCCATCCTCACCTTGCTTCATAGGAGCAGCAACAATCGACCCTTTAAACCCTCCTTGCCCACTGGATGACCCGCCCCCACTAACCGTGTATGTTCCAAGCACTATAATTATTCCAGAAAAATTTGGAGTACCGGAAAACTTGACATCACCTCGAACTATCAAAGCTCCTGCGCCAGAAAAATTCCCACCTGCATCAAAATCACCATCATAGAACGTTAGCTGAGGATTCTCTTCACTGCCAAAGTCACCAACACTGGCGCCATGGGAAAAATACCTCCCCCCCGCACAACCTGGCGACTGCCCTTTTGCACAGCTTTCCACGAGGCTCAAGAAGCTACTAAATTTATCGGCACTCTCCAACAAGGACTCACTCATGCCATACTCTACCCCACCGATATAATTTTCTTCTCGCTTTTCTATAGTATTTTTTATGGCATCATGATCATTAGGGTCGCGCACCGTGATGGCTGGGTTATAGACACCATCCACCAGCTCCTCCCCAACGAACTCAGCCTGTGATGAGGGTGGAATAAAGCAGAAACTCGGAATATTACCTTTCTGTCCTGCGTAACATGGGTCGTCTTTACTGGCATCATTCTTGATGCTCCCCGGCACAGTAATGGGGGATAGCCCAAGCAGCCCGACCCCTTGCTCGAATGCACCTACCAGAACCGTACGAATAGATATAACATCAGCTCCGGAATAGACACGACCGGAGCTCAGAAGGCTATAAAAACCGCCACTCCCGCAGACCGCAAGGCTATAATCCGATCCTTGCTGATAAGCTACCACATCGTACACAAGACCATTTGAAAACTGTGCATTGCATGCCGAAACACTCGATATGACAAAGCCATCAGAAATAGAGTCGACCAGTCTTTCATATGCTACAGCAGCCCCAGCCTCAGCAGCCATTTGAGCTAAAACTGAAGCCCGATAATTCCCCGCCAGGCGCTCATCGATCTGCGACGACTGCATGCCGGAAATCCCCAGCATGAGCGACATTGCCAGCATCGACAACACCACCACGAGTGCCGCCCCACCTTGTTGCTTCATGCCCCACCCCCTCGCCATCAAGGCGCCGTGACAGCCTGACTTCGGTTGACCGCACGAAAATCAAACTCTGAATTATTATCACATTCTGTGTTACCTGGCTCAGACATTAGACAAAAAGTCACGATATAGATACCACTATCACCACCACTATCATCCACCTCGAAGCCACCGCTTGCAAAAGCTGAAACAACTGGCTCCGTGTTTCCCCCTGCACCATTGCAAGTTTGGGTCAACAAAAGTGAAAATCCTTCTTGAGGTGTACTGGAGGATGAAAGACTATAAGTTCGCTCCACTCTTTGTCCTGAATTGCAACCATCCCCCCCTCCAGACGAATCGAACTCTACTGTAAGAGTTCTGCTAGAATCATTCCATGCTACCGCCCCATTATCAGATCTTCGTATATCCCTTATCAGCAATTCCGTAGCGAAGGTCAGGGCCGCCTGCTTGTTGCTCAGCAGCTCGGTCTGACGAAAGGTCTGGAAGCCCATTAGAAACAGCTGCCCGGCGCCCAGGATGATGAGCAGCCCGATCACCAGCGCCACCATCAGCTCAACGAGCGTAAAACCCGCCTGACGATAGACCATACGGCGACACGAATTATTGAAAGCATTTTTTATAATCTTCATAGAGAAGGCAGCCTAAACGTATAACGAAAAGTATTGGCACCTTCCTCTATGAGGCGCTGATCAGTCCAAACCACCTGAGCCTCATACTCACAAGGGTTACTTGTGCTTTCTTCAAGCGAGTAAGAAAAATCAAAAATACTATCCCAATAACTTAGCCATTCCGACTCTGCATCAACCGAGCAGCTTTTTGTAGAATGCTGACTCATTAATGCCCACGTTCTTTCTTGAGCGTCAATAGCTATTAAACTAACGAGTGCCCTCTGATGTCCCGCATGAGCGCTTTGCAGCGCCTTCAACTGCATTGCCGCAACGCCTAACAAACCAACCGACAAAACCAGCAAGGCAATGAGGGCCTCAATAAGCGTAAAGCCTTTTTGCCTATGCCTCATGCTCACCGTTTCAACCTCGCCCAATCCGGCCAAATGAATTGATATTTATATCTCGACTTCCTGACAAATGAGTGATCGTTAATACACAACCACCACTGCAAGCGGGTGCACGTCCCAAGCTATTGAAAGTCACACTCGTGCCGGTGCCAAACGACAGGCTTCCCCTTGAACCGCTGCGCACACGTAGCGTACTGCCATCCACATTGATTTCGTAAGCCCAGGGAGAGGTACTTGTAACTTCGAACTCAACGTCTTGGCGCCGCTTTATGGCTTCACTTCTAGCCAGGTTCAAAGCTGATAATATTTCATTATGATCACTGGCCAGACGATTGCTGGCCATCATGCCCTGAAAGCCAGGCACCGCAATCGTCGCGATGATCGCCATCACAGCGATTGTAACCAGCAACTCAATAAGCGTAAAGCCGGCTCTTTTTTTCAACTTACCAGCAGTCATTATCGCTATCTCTTTGTCCAGTATGATCTATCTCCAACCTGGCACATTTAACTTCACTACTTGAACCTGTTGCCACCAAAGTAAAAGTAGCCCCAGGGGGCCCTGAAAAATTGATACTGTAAAATCCTTCCTCCGATGTTGCTGGCATCTCGCCACTATCAAAACACCCAGCATATGTGTTATTAACTGTATAACAGCGCTCTAATCTACTAGCTAGTTCCATTAACTTGGCCTGCCCATCGCTGACCCGTGCGTTCTGCACATACCTTTGGTAACTCGGCACCGCAATCGACGCCAGGATGGCGATCACCGCCACCGCGATCATCAGCTCGATCAGGGTGAAGCCGCGCTGCGCCCTGAGCGGGGCATGCCGGGGATGTCGTCGAGCGTGGCTGGCGTAGCGAGTCACTCGGCGCTCCTCCGCGTTCGGTTACACTTGGTTTCAGTATGTATCATGACAACGCCACCTGCTAGGCGTGTCATGAAAAAAGCCGGGCCAAGCCCGGCTAGGTCGTCTCGTGCAGCATGAGCCAGCTCATGTGCCGGGGTTGAGATCCTTGCATCGCGCCTGCTCAGGATAGCGAATCGCTGGCGATCACGCGCTCACGCAGCTCGCGCGGCATCGAGAAGGTGATGGTTTCCTCACGGCCGGCCAGTTCTTCCGGCGCTTGAGCCCCCATTCCCTGCAGCCGCTCGATCACGCCCTTGACCAGCACTTCCGGCGCGCTGGCCCCGGCGGTGATACCGATGGCGTTGACGCCCTGCAGCCAGGCCGGGTCGATCTGGCTGGCGTCGTCGATCAGATAGGCCGGCGTGCCGACCCGCTCGGCCAGCTCGCGCAGGCGGTTTGAGTTGGAGCTGTTGGGGCTGCCCACCACCAGCAGCAGCTCGCAGCCGGCGGCAAGCTCGCGCACCGCATCCTGACGGTTCTGGGTGGCGTAGCAGATGTCGTCCTTGCGCGGCCCCTGAATCTCGGGAAACTTGGCGCGCAGGGCGTCGATCACCCGCGCGGTGTCGTCCATGGAGAGCGTGGTCTGGGTGACGAAGGCGAGCCGCGCGGGGTCCTTCACCTCGAGGCGCGCGACGTCTTCCTCGTCCTCGACCAGGTAGATGGCACCGCCGTGGGTGGTATCGTAGCGCCCCATGGTGCCTTCGACTTCGGGATGCCCGGCATGACCGATCAGAATGCACTCCTGGCCCCGCTTGGCGTAGCGCAGCACCTCCATGTGCACCTTGGTGACCAGCGGGCAGGTGGCGTCGAACACCTTGAGACCGCGCCGCTCGGCATCCTCCTGCACCGCCCGGGAAACGCCGTGGGCGGAGAAGATCACGATGACGTCGTCGGGCACCTCGTCGAGCTCCTCGACGAAGACGGCGCCGCGTTCGCGCAGGGTGTCGACCACGAAGCGGTTGTGCACCACCTCGTGGCGCACATAGATCGGCGGGCCGAACACATCCAGTGCGCGGTTGACGATCTCGATGGCGCGATCGACGCCGGCACAGAAGCCGCGGGGATTGGCCAGTCGGATTCGCACGGGGTTAGCTTGCATGGTTACGTCGCCTTGATGCGTTGGAGCATCGGTAGAAACAGATAAAGCGTAGAAAGCGCTGAGTCTCGTCGTTAACAAACTCAGTGTGTCTGCGCGGGCCTGACGTCCAACACTTCGACCTCGAAGGTCAGGGTACGCCCGGCCAGCGGATGGTTGAAGTCCACTTCCACGTTGCGCTCGTCGGCAGCGATGATCACGCCGGGCAGTTCACCGCCGGCGGGGTCGGCAAACGACATCACCGTGCCCACCTCGGGCTCGATCTCCTCGAAGTCGTCGCGGCTGAGCATCTGCACGTTCTGCGGATTGCGCTGACCGAAACCATGCTCGGGAGCAATCTCGAAGCTGCCGCTCTCGCCCCCTACCAATCCTTTCAGCGGGCGTTCGAACCCCGGCGGCAGGTTGCCGTCGCCCACCTGGAAGGTGGCCGGCTGCTTGTCACGGGTGGAGTCGACCACGGTGCCGTCCTCCAGCTTGAGGGTGAAGTGCAGCGTCACTTCCATGCCCTCGTCGATGCGAAATTCGCTCATCGTTGCTCTCGCTCAGTCGGTCGTACGCGTTCGCTCGTGCACGTTTGGTCGGGGCTTGCCAAGCAGCATAGCAGTTGGGCTCAGCCGCGCCGCCGGGCCTGCTTGCGGCCCTCGAAGACGGATTCCCAGATCAGGCCGATGGCCCCAAGGGTGATGCCGATGTCCGCCACGTTGAAGGCCGGGTAGTACCAGCCGGCCACGTGGAAGGAGAGAAAATCGACCACGTAGCCGTGCACCAGGCGATCGTAGAGGTTGCCCAGGGCACCGCCGATGATCAGCGCCAGCGAGGCGCCGAGCAGCTTCTCGTCGGCCTTGAGCCGGCTCATCCAGATCGTCAGGCCCACCGTGGCGCCCACCGCGATGATGGCGAAGAACCAGCGCTGCCAGCCGGGATGGCCGGCCAGGAAGCTGAACGCCGCCCCGGTGTTGTGCAGCAGCGTGAGGTTGAAGAACGGCAGCACCTCCACCGGCTGGCCGTAGCTCAGCACGCTGGACATCAGTGCCTTGGTGCCGAGGTCCAGCACGACCACGGCGACGGCCAGCCACAGCCAGCGCAGCGGCTTGCTCATCGGCGGCACCGAAGTGCCGCTGTCATCCTGCTTGTTACGCATAGTGGCGAGTCTCACCCGGCCCCTCCGGTAAATTGCTGATACAGCGGCCGCACAGGTCTTCGTGCTCGGCGTGGCTGCCCACGTCCTCGCGATGGTGCCAGCAGCGCTCGCACTTCTGGTGCGGGCTGGCGGCCACCGCCACCTTCAGGCCCGCCAGTTCGGTGGCCTCGGCATCTTCCACATTCTGGCCCTCGGCCAGCGGCGCCAGGCGCACTTCGCTGGTGAGCATCACGAAGCGCAGCTCCTCGCCCAGCTTGGCCAGGGTCGAGCCGAGCGCCTCGTCGACGAACAGGGTCACCTCGGCGGCCAGACTGCCCTTGATCACCTTGGCGTTACGCGCATCCTCCAGGCACTTGTTGACCGCCTGCTTGACCTCGAGCACCTGCTCCCAGAATTCGCGCCCCAACTCGGCATCCGGCGCCAGCGTGGAGAGGCCGTCGTAGTAGGTCTCCAGCAGCACGCTGTCGCCCTTGGCGCCGGGGATGTTCTCGTAGATCTCCTCGGCGGTGAAGCTGAGAATCGGCGCCACCCAGCGCGACAACGCCTGGACCACGTGGTAAAGCGCGGTCTGACAGCTGCGCCGGGCCAGTGAGTCGGCCTGGGTGGTGTACTGGCGGTCCTTGATCACGTCGAGGTAGAAGCCACCTAGCTCCCGCGAACAGAAGGTATGAACCTGCTGGTAGACGTCGAGGAAGCGATACTCCTCATAGGCCTTCTCGATGCGCGCCTGGAGCTGGGCAGCACGGTCCACCACCCACTGGTCCAGCGCCAGCATGTCGCCGAAGGCCACACTGTCGCGGGCCGGATCGAAGCCGTTGAGGTTGGCCAGCAGGAAGCGCGCGGTGTTGCGGATGCGCCGGTAGACGTCGGCGGTGCGCTTGAGGATCTCGTCGGAGACCGCCATCTCGCCCGAATAGTCCGTGGAGGCGACCCACAGGCGCAGGATATCGGCGCCCAGCTTGTCCATCACCTCCTGCGGCGCCACCACGTTGCCCATCGACTTGGACATCTTGCGGCCCTGGGCGTCCACGGTGAAGCCATGAGTCAGCAGGCCGCGGTACGGCGGGTGGCCGTCGATGGCGCAGCCGGTCAGCAGCGAGGAGTGGAACCAGCCGCGGTGCTGGTCGGAGCCCTCCAGGTAGAGGTCGGCGCGGGGGCCGGCCTCATGGCCGTGGGGATGCGAGCCGCGCAGCACGTGGCGGTGGGTGGTGCCGGAGTCGAACCACACGTCGAGAGTGTCGGTGACTTTCTCGTACTGTGCCGCCTCGTCGCCCAGCAGCTCGACCGGGTCGAGACGGAACCAGGCGTCGATGCCCTCGCGCTCGACGCGCTTGGCGGCCTCTTCCATCAGCTCGACGGTGCGCGGGTGCAGCTCGCCGGTGGCCTTGTGCAGGAAGAACGGGATCGGCACGCCCCAGTTGCGCTGGCGCGAGATGCACCAGTCGGGACGGTTGGCGATCATGGCGTGCAGCCGCGCCTGGCCCCAGGCCGGGGTGAACTGGGTCGCCTCGATGCCCTCCAGCGCCCGCTCGCGCAGGGTGCGCCCATCTTTCCCTTGGAGGTCCATGCCCACGAACCACTGCGCCGTGGCGCGATAGATCACCGGGGTCTTGTGGCGCCAGCAGTGCATGTAGCTGTGGGTGATGACCTTGTGCGCCAGCAGGGCGCCGACCTCACGCAGCTTGTCGACGATCTGCGGATTGGCCTTCCAGATCAGCTGGCCGCCGAAGAACGGCAGGTCGTCGGCATAGACGCCGTTGCCCTGCACCGGGCTCTTGATCTCCTCGAACGCCATGCCATGGGCGCGGCAGGTGACGAAGTCGTCGACGCCGTAGGCCGGTGCCGAGTGGACGATACCGGTGCTGCCCACCTCGGACTCGACGTAGTCGGCCAGATAGACCGGCGAAAGACGATCGTAGAACGGATGACGAAACTCGATCAGGTCGAGTGCCTGGCCCTTGGCGGTGGCGATCACCTCGCCCTTGAGTTCGTAGCGCTCCAGACAGCTCTCGACCAGCTCTTCGGCCAGCACCAGCAGGCGTTCGCCGGTATCGACCAGGGCGTAGCTGAACTCGGGATGCACGTTGAGCGCCTGGTTGGCCGGCACGGTCCAGGGCGTGGTGGTCCAGATCACGATGGCGGCGGGCTTGGGCAGCGACGCCAGGCCGAAGGCGGCCGCCAGCTTGGCCTCGTCGGCGGCCGGGAAGGCCACGTCGATGGCGTCGGACTTCTTGTCCTGGTACTCCACCTCGGCCTCGGCCAGCGCCGAGCCGCAGTCGAAGCACCAGTTGACCGGCTTGAGCCCCTTGAACACGTAGCCGGCGGCGACCATGTCGGCCAGGGCGCGGATCTCGCCCGCCTCGTTGGCGTAGTCCATCGTGCGGTAGGGGTGGTCCCAGTCGCCGATCACGCCCAGGCGCACGAAGTCGGCGAGCTGGGTCTGGATCTGCGAAGCGGCGTACTCGCGACACAGGGCCCGCGCCTGTTCGGGCTCGAGGTGCTTGCCGTGGGTGGTCTCCACCTTGTGCTCGATGGGCAGGCCGTGGCAGTCCCAGCCGGGCACGTAGGGAGCATCGAAGCCGGCCAGGTTCTTCGACTTGACGATGATGTCCTTGAGGATCTTGTTGACGGCGTGACCGATGTGGATGCTGCCGTTGGCGTAGGGAGGGCCGTCGTGCAGCACGAAGGTCTCGCGACCGCGGCGCTCTTCACGCAGGCGCTGGTAGAGCTTCATGTCCTGCCACTGCGACACCCGACCGGGCTCGCGCTGAGGCAGGTTGCCGCGCATGGGGAAGTCGGTTTCGGGCAGGTTCAGTGTGTGCTTGTAGTCGCTCATATCCTGGGAGTCAGCCGTCGTCGTGGTCGGCGGAACGTCCCGCCGAGGATTCGAAATTCACGGTCTCGCGCGCCAGCGGCGCCGAAGCCAATGGAAGTGAGTCGTCTGTCAGGCCAAGCTCCCTGGCCCCCTGGCACTCATCGGAAAAATAGCGCCGGGCGCGGGCCTGGTCGGCCGCGATCTGCTGCTTGAGGGCAGCGAAATCGTCGAACTTCACCTCGCCGCGCAACCTGGCGCAGGGGAATACCGTGAGCCGCTGTCCGTAGAGGTCGCCGTCGAAGTCGAACAGGTGCACCTCCAGCACCGGTCGGTCGCTGCCCACCGTGGGACGCCAGCCGATGTTGGCCACGCCGGAGCAACGGTGCCCGCCGGGCAGCTCGACCACCACCGCATAGACGCCGCGCAGCGCCAGGGGCAGCCGCGGCAGCGGCAGGTTGGCGGTGGGTACGCCGATGGTACGTCCCAGCTGCTGATCGGCGACCACGCGGCCGCCGAGGCGATAGGGGCGGCCCAGCATGCGTGCCGCCTGGGCGAAGTTGCCGCTGGCCAGCAGGGTGCGCACCCGGGTGCTGGAAACCCGCTCGTCGTCCAGCGCGAAGGTGCGCGTGTGCTCGACGCTGAAACCTACGCGACCGCGCCGCTCGCCCTCTTCGGCCAGCAGGCTGAAATCGCCGCTGCGATCGCAGCCGAAGCGGAAGTCGTCGCCCACCACCAGGTGGCGTACTCCCAGTCCTTCGACCAGCACGCGGTCGATGAATTCCACCGCAGTGAGGCTGCGCAGGCGCTCGTTGAACGGCAGGCAAAGCACGTAATCGACTCCGCTCTCACCCAGCAGGCGCACCTTCTCGCGCAGACGGGTCAACCGTGGCGGCGCCTGGTCGCCGGCGAAGAACTCCCGCGGCTGGGGCTCGAACACCACCACCGTAACCGGCAGGCGCAGCTTCGAGGCCTGCTCCCGGCACTGGTCGAGAATCGCCTGGTGGCCGCGGTGTACGCCATCGAAATTGCCGATGGTGGCCACGCAGCCGCGATGCTCCTCGCGCAGATTGTGCAGTCCTCGAATGACTTCCATTCAGTCTTCACTAAGCCTTCTGGTTGAAAAACGTACAAAGGGAAAGATTATAGCGAACCCCAGTTCCCTTGACAGCCGGCGATCCGCTTCACGAGGCTTCCGGCTCCCCCACCGAGGGGTGCCCTACCCGCGCATACGAAAATGCCGCGGCCTGACGCCCAGTGCGGCCAGCCAGGCGAAGTAGATCGCCGCGCCGACCACAACCAACAAGGCCAGCCACTGCAACCGCGCCGACACACCCCATTCGAGCCACTGCTGCCACTCCGGCGCCAGCCAGGCCAGGCCCACGCTCATCACCACGCAGCCGCCTACCAATTGCACGGCATAGCGCCCCCAGCCCGGCTGGAACACCAGCACGCCCTGCTTGTGCAGCAGCCAGCCCAGCAGACCGGCGTTGAGGAAGGCCGACAGCGCCGTGGCCAGGGCCAGGCCGGCGTGGGCCAGCGGCCAGATCAGGATCAGGTTGAACACCATGTTGGCGACCATGGCGATGATGCCGACCTTAACCGGGGTCTTGGTGTTCTGACGGGCAAAGAAGCCCGGTGCCAGCACCTTGATCAGCATGAAGGCGACCAGGCCGAAGGCATAGGCGCGCAGACTCATGGCCGCCATGACGATGTCGTGCTCGGTCATGGCGCCGTAGTGGAACAGCGAGATCAGCAGCGGCTCGGCCAGGATCGCCAGGGCCAGCGCCGCCGGCAGGCCCAGCAGCAGCACGGCGCGCACCGCCCAGTCGAGCATCGCGGCGAAATGCTCGCCCGACTGCTCGGCATGACGCTTGGAGAGCGCCGGCAGAATCACCGTGCCGATGGCGATGCCGAACACCCCCAGCGGCAGCTCGACCAGGCGGTCTGAGTAGTAGAGCCAGGAAACGCTGCCGGGAGTGAGCAGCGAGGCCAGCACGGTGTCGAGCAGCAGGTTGATCTGCGACACCGAGACGCCGAACAGCGCCGGCGCCATCAGCACCAGGATGCGTTTCACCCCGCTGTGGGCGAAGTTGGGCCAGGGCCGCGGCATCAGCCCCAGGCGGGCAAGGAACGGCACCTGGAAGGCGAGCTGGGCAACGCCGGCGATCAGCACACCCCAGGCCAGCGCCATGGCCGGCTCGCTCATCAAGGGCGTGAGCAGCACGGCCGCCCCGATCAGCGAAAGATTGAGCAGCACCGGCGTGAAGGCCGGTACGGCAAAACGGTTCCAGGTGTTGAGCACGCTGCCGGCGAAGGCAGTGAGCGAGACCAGCAGCAGATAGGGGAAGGTCAGCCGCAGCATGTCGGCGGTGAGCGCCAGCTTGGCCGGGTCGCGGCCAAAGCCGGGAGCGAAAACCCACACCAGCCAGGGCGCGGCGAGCATGGCCAGGGCGGTGATCAACGCCAGCACCGCGGTGAGGCTGCCGGCCACGGCGTCGAGCAGCTCGCGCACCTCGCGCTTGCTGCCGCGGGTGGCATACTCGGAGAGCACCGGCACGAAGGCCTGGTTGAAGGCGCCCTCGGCAAACAGGCGGCGCATGAAATTGGGAATCTTGAACGCCACGAAGAAGGCGTCGGCGCCGTTGCCGGCCCCGAACAGGGTCGCCACCACCACGTCGCGCGCCAGTCCCATGACCCGCGACAGCATGGTCATGGCACCCACCACCAGGCCGGAGCGCATCAGCCCACCGGCCTTGGGCGCCACGGCGCGGTCGTCCTCGGCCACCAGGGGCGCGCTCGACTTTGCTGAATCGGGCAACTTCTCGGGTTCCGTCACCGCTCCCATCCTCGACCATTCAGCCTTGGCAAATGCACAGGCACAAAAAAACCGGCCGCAGCCGGTTTTTCACGAGCGTCGCAAACGTGGCCCGAGGGCATGGGTTCGCGACGTCTCCAGGCGACCGGCTTTACGCAGCCAGCGCCTTAATTCGCTTGTTCAGGCGGCTCTTCAGGCGCGCAGCCTTCTTCTTGGAGAGCACGTCCTTGTCGGCGATGCGGTCGATGACCGGCTGCGCCTTCTGGAACTCGGCCATGGCGGTGGCGTGGTCGCCGCCGTTGATGGCCTTGATGACGCGCTTCACATAGGTACGCACCATGGCGCGCTGGCTCGCCTTCAGAACACGACGGCCTTCCGCCTGACGGGCACGCTTGCGGGCTTGCTTGCTGTTTGCCACTGACTATCTCCTGGAAAACTTTGACGCCGCCCGGTCTGGGGCGGCATCGATAACGATTTGTCCGGCTTGGAAATTTCGCTTTCCTGCCGGCCTGGCCATCTCGCCAACGCGAAGGTTGTCGACGGGCCGTGTCTGAGAGGATGGCGCATACTACCACAGGTGCGCGGCGTCATGCTACAGGCCGCGCAAACACTGCGTCACAGCACCACCAGGTTGTCGCGGTGGATCAGCTCCGGCGCTTCCATGTAGCCGAGAATCGCCTCGATCTGATGGCTCGGCTGACCGAGAATACGCCGCGCCTCGTCGGCACCGTAGTTGACCAGCCCCTTGGCGATACGCTGGCCCTGTTCGTCGACGCACAGCACCATGTCGCCACGCACGAAGTCGCCCGACAGCGCCTTGACCCCCACCGCCAGCAGGCTCGAGCCGCTGCCACGCAGTACCTTCACCGCCCCGGCGTCCAGCGTGAGGCTGCCGCGCACCTGCAGTTGGCCGGCCAGCCAGCGCTTGCGCGCCGCCATGGGGGCCTCTTCCGGACGCAGCAGCGTGCCCAGCGGCTCCCCTTCGGCCAGCCGGGTCAGCACCTCGGGCTGGCGCCCGCTGGCGATCACCGTGACGGCACCGGAGCGCGCCGCCAGGCGAGCCGCCTGGACCTTGGTGGTCATCCCGCCGCGCCCCAGCGCACCGCCGCCGCCGGCCATGGCGGCCAGCGCCGGATCGTCGGCCCGCCCTTCGCTGATGAGAGAGGCCTCGGGATTGTGGCGTGGATCGGCGTCGAATAACCCCTCCTGGTCGGTGAGGATCACCAGCGCCTCGGCCTCGAGCAGGTTGGCCACCAGCGCGCCCAGGGTGTCGTTGTCGCCGAAGCGGATCTCGTCGGTGACCACGGTATCGTTCTCGTTGATCACCGGGATCACGCGCAGGTCGACCAGGGTGCGCAGCGCCGAACGCGCGTTGAGGTAGCGCTTGCGATTGGAGAGGTCGTCGTGGGTCAGCAGCACCTGGGCAGTGAGCAGCCCATGGCGTGCAAAGTGGTGCTCGTAGCACTGAGTCAGGCCGTTCTGGCCCACCGCGGCAGCGGCCTGCAGCTCATGCACCGCCGAAGGTCGGGCCTGCCAGCCCAGCCGCACCATGCCGGCCGCCACGGCGCCCGACGACACCAGCACCACCTCGAGTCCCTGACGATGCAGCGCAGCGATCTGGTCCACCCAGCCGCCGATCGCCGCCTCGTCGAGGCCGCGCCCATCGTTGGTCAGCAGCGCACTGCCGATCTTCACCACCACCCGGCGAGCGCCACGCAGCGCATCGCGACCCGGAACCCGCTCGTTGCTCACCTGTTCACTCTCCAACAAGGCTGCTGCGATTCCCCAACCTTGAGACACTGCGCGAGCGATGGCCAGACTAGGCAAACCTTGGCGAAAGAGCGGAGTTTGCTGTTGCAAATGAGCATCTTGAGCCAAGGTTTAACGACGTATGGCCGAGCGCAGCCAGTGTTCCACCTAGGGGGCGTATTCGACCTCGACATCGTAATCATCATCGTCGAAGTCATCGTCATCGTCGTCCTGATCGCGGCGCTTGCGCCGGCGACCCAGGCGCGCCTCGGTGCGCGCCACCGCCTCGGCCTCCATGCGCTCGCGCATCTCGCGCTCGCGCTCGGCGGCCTCCTCGTCTTCGTTCTCCAGCCGGCGCTGCTCGGTGAGCCAGCGATGCGCCGCCTGCACCAGGGCATCGGTGCCCTCGCCGCTGATCGCCGAGATGCGGAACACGGGGCCCGTCCAGCCCAGCCCCTCGACGATGGCGGCCACCCGCGCCTCGCGCTCCTCGGCGGGCACCAGGTCGAGCTTGTTGAGTACCAGCCAGCGCGGACGCTCGGCCAGGGTCGGCGAGAACTGCTCGAGTTCGTGGGCGATGGCCCGGGCCACTTCGACCGGGTCGGACTCGTCGAACGGCGCCACGTCGACCACGTGGAAGAGCAGGCGGGTACGGGTCAGGTGCTTGAGGAAACGCAGCCCCAGCCCGGCACCGTCCGAGGCACCCTCGATCAGCCCCGGCACGTCGGCCATCACGAAGTGCTCGTGCATGCCCAGCTTGACCACGCCGAGGTTGGGCACCAGGGTGGTGAAGGGGTAGTCGGCCACCTTGGGCTTGGCTGCGGAAACCGAGCGGATCAGGGTCGACTTGCCGGCATTGGGCATGCCCAGCAGGCCGACGTCGGCCATCACCTTCATCTCCAGGCGCAGGTTGCGCCGCTCGCCGTCGGTACCCGGCGTGGTCTTGCGCGGCGCCCGGTTGGTCGACGACTTGAAATGAATGTTGCCGAGCCCGCGGCGACCGCCCTGGGCCACCAGCACCTGCTGGCCGATCTCGGTGATGTCGGCGATCACCTCGAGGGTGTCCTCGTCGATCACGGTGGTGCCCACCGGCACCTTGACCACCAGGTCGCTGCCGGCGCGACCGCTCATCTGGCGCCCCTGGCCGGGGCGACCGCTCTCGGCCTGATAGAAGCGCTGGTACTTGAAGTCGATCAGCGTATTGAGGGCATCGTCGCCCACCAGGTAGACGCTGCCGCCATGCCCGCCGTCGCCGCCATCGGGACCACCCTTGGGCACGTATTTCTCGCGGCGAAAGCTCAGGCAGCCGTTACCTCCCCTGCCCGCTTCCACGATGATCGAGGCTTCGTCGACGAACTGCATTGTGACTCTCCCGACGGTATCTACCGTCATGATACAAGAAGGCCCCGCCTGAGCGGGGCCTTCCATCTACCGGTTCGTGCGTTCTCAGGCAGAGACGACGCTGACGAACTTGCGGTTCTTCGGACCCTTGGTCTCGAACTTGATCACACCGTCGCTCAGGGCGAACAGGGTGTGGTCGCGGCCGACGCCGACGCCGGTACCGGCGTGGAAGCGGGTGCCGCGCTGACGCACGATGATGTTGCCAGCGGTGACGGCCTGACCGCCGAACAGCTTGACACCAAGGCGTTTGGATTCTGAATCGCGGCCGTTACGGGTAGAGCCGGCTGCCTTCTTATGAGCCATTGCAAAGTCCTCGCTCGTTAAGGGGAAGCCGCTTAGGCGGAAATCCCGGTGATCTTGACTTCAGTGAACCACTGACGGTGGCCCTGACGCTTCATGTGATGCTTGCGACGACGGAACTTGATGATGCGGATCTTCTCGCCACGGCCGTGGGAAACGATCTCGGCAGCCACCTTGGCGCCCGCGACCAGCGGAGCGCCGACGGTCACGTCGTCGCCGTTGGCAACCAGCAGCACCTCATCGAACTCGATGGTTTCGCCGGTGGGGATTTCCAGCTTCTCGAGCTTGAGGGTCTGACCTTCCTGAACGCGGTACTGCTTGCCACCGCTCTTGATAACAGCGTACATGTGTCTCTCTCCAGAACTCATCGGGGTTGGCTCTTCGTCGGCCTGCTTCGAGTGGCGCCCCTTTCGGCAGCCATCTGACAGGGAGCATGATGAGTGGGCCGCGCATTATAACCGCGCCCCGCAGGGCGTTCAAGCACTGCTCACGCCGACCGAGGCATCGCCGCAGGCACGCACCGCGGCGTAGCTTGACGCCCACATGGGTGGGCCATAGCATGAGCCGCAGCCCAAGGCCACTGCCATGTCCGGCATGCCGGCCCAACAGCCCGATGACATTGCCTCATGCCAGCCAACGCCTCACCCCGTTCGTCTGACAGCAACACCGCCTCTTCGTCACTGCATGCGGCAGTCGCCGACGACTTTGCCGCGGTCAACCGCACCATCAAGGAGCAGCTGGCGTCACGGGTGCCGCTGGTCGAGACCATCGGTCAGTACATCATCGCCAGCGGCGGCAAGCGGCTGCGTCCGCTGCTGGTGCTGCTCGCCGCCCGTGCCCTGGGCTATCAGGGCGACAAGCACATCTCGCTGGCCACGCTGATCGAATTCATGCACACCTCGACCCTGCTGCACGACGACGTGGTCGACGAATCGCACATGCGCCGTGGCCGCGCCACCGCCAACGACGCCTGGGGCAACGCCCCCTCCGTACTGGTAGGCGACTACCTCTATTCCCGCTCCTTCCAGATGATGGTCGAGATCGGCTCGCTCAAGATCATGGGCATACTTTCCGGCGCCACCTGCATCATTGCCGAAGGCGAGGTGCAGCAGTTGACCAACGTGGGCAATCCGGACGTCGATGAAGCCGTCTACTTCGAGACCATCCAGGGCAAGACCGCCATGCTGTTCGAGGCCGCCACCCACAGCGGCGCAGTGCTGGCCGAGGCCGACCCGCAGCAGGAGGCGGCGCTGCAGCTTTATGGCCGCTACCTGGGGCTGGCGTTCCAGCTCGTCGACGACCTGCTCGACTACCAGGGCGACGCCAAGGCGATGGGCAAGAACGTGGGCGACGACCTGGCCGAGGGCAAGCCGACCCTGCCACTGATCCAGGCCATGGCTGCCGGCACCCCGGACCAGGCCAGGACGATCCGCCAGGCCATTCGCCAGGGCGGTCTCGAACGGCTCGACGAGGTGCTGGCCATCGTGCGCGATACCGGCGCGCTGGACTACACCCGGGCACGCGCAGAAGAGATGTCGGCCAAGGCGCTGGAGCAGCTCGATTTCCTGCCCCCCAGCCGCTACCGCGACAGTCTGGCCAACCTGGCCCGGCTCGCGGTGGAGCGCCAGCACTGAAGGCGCCGCAGCGGGGCTTGCAAGGCCATGGCTTTTGCGTATAATGCCCATCCGTCGGCCCCCGGAGCCGACGTCGAGCATCGCCCGAAAGCGGCTCGAAAAGGAAGCAACGGAGTAATAGAAGTAACGGAGTATAGCTCAGCTTGGTAGAGCGCTGCCTTCGGGAGGCAGAGGTCGTAGGTTCGAATCCTGCTACTCCGACCAAAGAATTACGAAGGCCTTGCAAGCGATGAACTGACCCCCAATAGTTGGACGGTTCATTCAGCCGGCGCCCACGGCCTGAGTCCTGTACTGTACGGGGCTCAGGCCTTTTAGTCTCTGCTTCATCCGGTGATGGTTGTAATAGTGGA
>NZ_JABFTV010000020.1 GCF_021404405.1 Billgrantia aerodenitrificans | reverse complement strand
CCAGAGGGTAGAATCGGTCATGGCGTATCCACTCGTGTTGATTGAGATCTTGGTCGTGATCAATCAACAGGATACGCCACCCTTCCTACCTCCTCCCATACACCAGAAGTCACCATAGCTCGCTCAGACATCGCAAGCAAGCCATTGAGCACGATCAAAGCCAGGACGGTAAGAATCTCGAGAATCATGTGAGATACGCGTGGATGAGCAGAGGTGGCCCCTGGCAATAAGGGTACTCGATGGCAGCGTTTGCCATTAATGTGATGCGAAAATTTATTTAGCGGTAGCGGTAGATACGCAGGCTGGGCAGGTAGGGCGTATCTTCCAGTTTCTCGTCGCTGCGCCGGGCCCGGGTACGGCTCTGGGGCGGCGCGGCCGGCGGCAGGTTGTGGTCGGGCAGCCGGCCGCGCGGGGCAGGCAGGAACAGCGGCAGCGCCACGTTCATGGCGCGGCGGGTGCGACCGTCTTCCAACGGCTCGCAGTAGAACAGATTGGCGCGCATCAGCGGTGCCTGGCTCTGCACCTGTGCCAACGGCTCGGCCGAAGGCAGGGCGGCCAGCTTGCGCAGCTGAATGCGCACGTGGGGCGCGTCGGTATCCAGTGCCAGCAGTTTCTTCTCCACCTCACGCACCGACAGCCGCTTGATCGAACGGCCGCTGGCGTACCAGGCCAGGCGCACTCGGGCCACCGGTGCTTCGGCCACGGGTATGGCTCGCCAGCACTGCTTTAAGTGCAGCCGGGCCAGGCCGCTGCCGCGCAGATGGTCGTGCAACTCAGGGTGGCGGAACGGCAGCACCGCCTTGGCCTCGGCCAGTAGCGGCGGGTGATGGTCGCGAATATGCGCAAGCCGAGCGGCAAAGTCGGCCTTGGCGGCGTTGACCTTGCTCACTGCTGCCATCAAGGCATCGTCGGCGGCTACCAGGCCCACATGGCTGCGTGTGGCGCGTCCGTCCTGACCATCTGCGTACCAGAAGTCGAGCAGGGCACGGCGCAGCCACTCGGTGCTGGCTTCGGCCTTGAAAGCCCACGCCTCGGCAGGAGAGGCGGCATAGGTTGCCACTAATGCCTCGCTGCGCTCGATAAGCTTGTCGAAGGCGAGCTCCAGCTCGGCCAGCAGCCGATAGGTGGGCGCCGGGGCGAGCGTCACAGATCTTCGCCTCGCTCGGCCCGGGCCAGCCACTCGTCGATATTGCTCTCGTCGAGCGCCGGCTCGCCGGCAATACGGTGCGACTCATCGGCCCAGGCACCCAGGTCGATCAGCTTGCAGCGCTCACTGCAGAAGGGGCGGTAGGGATTGCTCTCGCGCCACTCCACCTTCTTTCGGCATTGCGGGCACGCGACGGTCAGGGGGCGTTGGTTGTGTTGGCTCATGAAACTCCCATCTCTCGATAGCGTCGGTCCAGTTCGGCCACTTGGGCGGCAAGGTCTGCTTCGCTACCGCTATTGTCGATCACATCGTCGGCGCGGGCCAGGCGTTCGCTACGCGGCATCTGGGCCGCCACGATGGCACGGGCCTGGGCGTCGTCGACGTCATCGCGGGAAGCGGTGCGGGCGATCTGCAGGCTCTCCGGCACGTCGATCACCAGGCAGCGGTCAGCCATCTCGCTCTGGCCCGATTCGAACAGCAGCGGCGAGACCAGCAGCACGTAGGGTGCGCCCTCGGCCTGCAGCCGCTCGAGGTGCGCGACGATACGCTGCCGAATGCGCGGGTGGGTCACCGACTCCAGCCAGCGGCGCTCGCTTTCGTCGGCGAACACGATCTCGCGCAGGGCGCGGCGGTTCAAGCTCCCGTCGGCCTGAAGTACCCGCTCACCGTAGCGCCCGGCAATCTCGGCCAGTGCCGGCTCGCCGGGTTCCACCACCTCGCGGGCCACGTCGTCGGCATCCACCCAAGGCACGCCCAGTGCCGCGAAGGCCTGCGCCACCGTGCTCTTACCGGAAGCGATACCACCCGTTACGCCAACGATCATGAAGGCTCACCTGAATTGACCCAATCTTCCAAGCGAAGGCCTGGTACGCGATTGAATTCACGTCGGTTATTGGTAACGAGTATCAACCCCCGAGATCGAGCATGACCCGCAATCATCTGATCATAAGGACCAATAGGTGTTCCGCTTTTTGCCAACTCTGCTCTTAGCTGCCCACTGTGGGCTGCTGCTTCACAGTCATAGCTCAAAACGTCGAGGCGAGCAGCAAATCCTTCAACTACCTCAAGATTTTTTTCCGGGGCGGCGGATTTCTCAGCTCCATAGATCAGTTCCATCAAGGTGACCGTACTGATACACATCTGGAGGTGATGCTTTCTGAAAGCCTCCCGTACATGACCAGGGCGATTCTTTATCGTAAAAATGCAGATGTTCGTATCAAGCATGTACTTGAGCACTCAGAATTCCTCGCGATTCTGGTCGGCGGGTTGCCCACGCTCAGTCATGTAATCGCTTGAAACCTTTGGGCCGTCAAACCAGCTGTCCCAGGATTCCCCGGCAGGTGTGATGATTCGCGTACGACCTATGGCAATGACATCCACTCTCTTGACGTCATCTGGGAGGGCGACGGCTTTGGGAAGTCGTATCGCTTGGCTTCGGTTGCTTTTGAATACGGCGGCCTGCTCCATGATCCGTGCTCCTTATCCGTGTTCCTGGGGGATATATCTTGCGTATATCCCGAGCATAACCCGCCATGTTGGATATGGCAAAGGGATATACGGCTAGGGCAGGAACAGGCGTCCATAGCCGGCCATCAGCGGTTCGCCGACCAGCAGAGCGATCATGCCGGCGCTGGCCAGGTAGGGGCCGAAGGGCATCGGCATGCCACGCAGACGGGGCAGGGCGAGCTGCAGCGCAATACCGACGATGGCGCCCACACCGGCGGAAAGGATCAATACCATGGGCAGATACTGCCAGCCCAGCCAGGCGCCCAGCGCCGCCAGCAGCTTGAAGTCGCCGTAGCCCATGCCTTCTTTGCCCGTTACCAGCTTGAACAGCCAGTACACGCTCCACAGGGCAAGATAGCCCGCCATGGCGCCGGTCACCGCGCTAGGCAGCATCAGTGGCTGAAACAGCAGCTGATAGAGCAGGCCGGCCCACAGCAGCGGCAAGGTCATGGCATCCGGCAGCAGTTGAGTGCGCAGGTCGATCACGGCCAGTGCCAGCAGCGCCAGGCAGGCACCGTACACGAACAGGCCCTGCCAGCTGGCGCCGTACAGCGCCACCACCGCCAGCGCCAGGCCGGCCCCGGCCAGCTCCACCAGCGGATACTGCGGGCTGATACGCGCCTCGCAGGCGGCACAGCGGCCGCGCCGCTTGATCCAGCCGAGCACCGGCAGATTGTCATGCCAGGCGATGGGGGTTTCGCACTGAGGGCAGATGGAGCGCGGCACCATCAAATTGAAACGGGGCGACTCCTCTTCGGGCAGCTCCAGCGCCTCGCGAGCCTCGGCCCGCCAGCCCAGCATCAGCATCACCGGCAAGCGCACGATCACCACGTTGAGAAAGCTACCCATGCACAGGCCCAGAAGGGCGGCCAGCGGCCAGAGAACTGTAGAGGGAAGAACTAGCAAAATATATCCTTAAGCCGCCTCGCTTTTGAGCAACGGCCAGGCACCCTGCTTGGATGCATCTAGAATGACCACTTCCACCAAGGTGCCGTCCTCGGCATAGCTTACATGGGTGTTCCAGTCCTGAGACATCTCTTTCACGATAGGCTTGTCCGAAAGATGCAGTACTAGGATATCATCCGCTTCGTCGTAAATAGTTCTCATCTGCTATTCCTCCCAGCAGAAGTGATGCATGATCGTCTTGACGACAAGTCTATCCTCAAGCACTACTGCTGCACAGATCAGGTTATCTTGCCTGTTGGCCACGTTCATAGCGATCCAGAGCCGTTCCGCGTCCTTATAGCGAGTCTCGCCATTCTCTAGTAGCTGGAGCAATAAACCCTCAGGTATGTTGCGCTCTGTCATGCGCTCGCTGGCATGGCGTGTAACGTGAACGTAACGCTCAAACCGCTGGCAATACAGCGATTTTTTCACAGCACCGTTCCCAACTCGAAGATCGGCAGATACATCGATACCACCAGGGCGCCGACCAGAATACCCAACACCACGATGATCAGCGGTTCCAGCAGCGAGGTGAGGGCATCGACCTTGTTGTCGACCTCCTCCTCATAGTAATCGGCCACCCGGTTGAGCATGGCGTCCAGCGCGCCGGACTCCTCGCCGATGCCTACCATCTGTACCGCCAGCGCCGGGAAGCGCTCGGTCAGGCGCATGGCGAAGTGCAACTGCTGGCCGGTGGACACGTCCTCGCGGATCTGCCGGGTCGCGCGCTCGTAAACCAGATTGCCGGTAGCCCCGGCGGCGATGTCCAGCGCCTCCACCATTGGCACACCGGCACCGTAGGTGGTGGCCAGCGTGCGCGAATAGCGTGCCACGGCAGACTTGTCGAAAATGTCGCCAAGCACCGGGACCTTGAGCAGAAACGCATGCACGCGATAGGCAAAGGCGGGCGAGCGCCTGATGCCCTGGCGCAGCAGGTAAACGAAGGCGACCATGCCCCCCAGCCCCCACAGCCAGTACTGCTGAGCGAACTCGGAGAGGGCGATGGTCATGCGGGTCATCGCCGGCAGCTCGGCGCCGAAGCCATGGAACAGGCTCTCGAACTGCGGCACCACTTTGATCAGCAGCAGCGCGGTCACACCGATACCCACCAGAATCACCGCGATGGGGTACCACAGCGCCTTCTTCACCCGGCCCTTCAGCGACTCCACCTTTTCCTTGTAGGTGGCGATACGGTCGAGCATGCGGTCCAGCGAGCCGGAGCTCTCACCGGCCTCCACCAGGTTGCAGAACAGGCTGTCGAAGCACTCGGGATGGTTGCGCAGCGCCTGGGAAAAGCTCGAGCCAGCCGCCACCTCGTTCATCATCTGCTGCACCACGGCACTCATGGCCGGCTTGCGAATGCTCTCGGCCACCACCTGAAACGCCTGTAGAACCGGCACGCCGGCACGAATCATGGTAGCCATCTGGCGGGCGAACAGCATGACGTCGCGGGGCTTGATGGTGCCCATGCCGCCGCCCAGCCCGTTCTTGCGGCGTACCCGCTTGACGATGATGTTCTGGTTGGCCAGTTCGCGTTCGACCTCGAACTTCTCGGCGGCCACCACCTCACCGCTCACCAGCCTGCCGCCAGGCCCCTTACCCGTCCAACGCCAGCGGTAAAGTTTCAGCTTCCGCGGCGCTCTTGCCGTTCTGGTTGCCATAGGTTCCCTGCTGCGTTCTTGAATCTCTTCTATTATCTTCGGCGCGAAAACGCTCAGCTTGAGCTTCATCAATTTACCGTGCGAGATGAAGCATAATTTTGTCAGTCTTTGGTAACTCGGTTGACCTCGGTGAGGCTGGTAATCCCTTGCATTACCTTCAAGAGCCCGCTACGTCGTAGGTCCGGGTGGCCTTGTTGTCGTGCCAGCTGGTCGAAATCCATCGAGTTGCCGTTGCGCATGATCAACTGGCTCATCTCGTTGCCGACCGGCACCACCTCGTAGATACCCACACGCCCCTTGTAGCCATGGGTGCAATGCTTGCAGCCTACCGCCTCGTACACGGTGGCGCTATCCACCTCCTGCTCAGTGAAGCCCTCCTGCAGCAGTGCCTCGCGGGGTATCTCCACCGGCTGCTTGCACTGCTTGCACAGCCTACGTGCCAGACGCTGAGCGATGATCAGGCTCACCGAACTGGCGATGTTGAACGGCGGTACGCCCATGTTGGCCAGGCGGGTCAAGGTCTCCGCGGCGGAGTTGGTATGCACCGTGGAAAGCACCAGGTGACCTGTTTGCGATGCCTTCACCGCAATCTCGGCGGTCTCCAGGTCGCGAATCTCGCCGACCATCACCACGTCCGGGTCCTGGCGCAGGAAGGCGCGCAGGGCGCTGGCGAAATCCAGCCCGATCTTGGGCAGCACGTTGACCTGGTTCACCCCCGGCACCTTGATCTCTACCGGATCCTCGGCGGTACAGATATTGCGTTCTACCTCGTTCAGGATGTTCAGCCCGGTATAGAGCGTTACCGTCTTGCCGCTGCCGGTAGGGCCGGTGACCAGAATCATGCCCTGAGGATGGTCCAGCACGCCTTCGTAGAGCGCACGCTGCTCCGGGGTGAAGCCCAGCGCATCGATGCCGATCTGGGCCGAAGTGGGATCGAGAATACGCAGCACGATCTTCTCGCCGTACACCGTAGGCAGCGAGTTCACACGAAAATCGATCGAACGGGTCTTGGAAACCTTGAGCTTGATGGCGCCGTCCTGCGGCAGGCGGCGCTCGGAAATGTCCAGCCGCGCCATCACCTTCAAGCGCGCGGCAATGCGCGCACGCATGGCAAACGGCGGGCGCGCGGCCTCCATCAGCATGCCGTCCACCCGCATGCGTACCCGGAAGCTGGTCTCGTAGGGCTCGAAGTGGATGTCCGAAGCGTTGCGGCGAATGGCATCGAGCAGAATCTTGTTGACGAACTTGACGATGGGCGCGTCGTCGGCGCCGCTGGAAGCCGTATCGATGGCGGCATCATCGCTGATATCCAGACCATGCTCGAATTCCAGCTCGCTGATGGCATCGTCCACCCCATCCAGCGCGTCCATCATGCTGCTGTCGTGGTGGGCCAGATAGGCCTCCAGCACCGGCATGAGCTGATCCACCGGGCACAGCACCGCATCGATACTCAGCCCGGTAGCGAACTGCAGCTCATCGAGTTTCGCCAAGGTGGAGGGGTAGGGTACCGCTACCGTCAGCCGATGGCCGCGGCGGGTAAGTGGCACCACGCAGAGCTTGCGCAGCAGCTTTTCGGGGTATTCGTTGGCGGCGGGCAGGCTGGCCAGGCGCAGCGCATCCAGATCGATCACCGGCAAGCCGTACTCCCAGGCCGCACACAGCGTAGCCTCGCGGGCGGTGGCCAGGCTGGACTCGATCACGTGCTGCAGCAGGCTGATTTCCGCCTCGCGCGCCTCGTACTCCGCCCGCTCCGCCGCCGGGCGGGAAAGCAGCCCGTACTCCACCAGGCGCCGGGTGAGCCCGCGCAACCCCTCGAGGTTGGGGTTAGGTGCAGAGGCCGCCAAAGTGCCACTGGGCGCATGGCTGGCATTGGGAGCGGATCGATAGTCGTTCATGGCGCCTCAGGGGTTGGGCCCGCACGGGCGTGAGCATAACGGTTACAGGCATTCTAGCCCTTCGGTATGCATCATCCCACCGTGATGACGTTTATGGTCCCAACTGGCATTAACGGTGTCATCGATTATGATGAAAATATGGTAGTACCCACGTAGGTAGCGCTTGTGGGCAAAGGGTGTGTAAATTAATGTGAGTGAAAACGGGGCGTAAGACCCCTGTGATGAGCGAGCTCAGGCACTTGCAGCGCAAGGCGTGAGCGAAGGTGGCAAAGGGGCAAGAGCAAGGTGCGGACCCGTTCCGCGAGAGCAGGCGGCGTGACGCCGCAGGTGTAACCGCCCAAGCGGCCGGCAAGACGGCCGTACGGGTACCAGAGAGCAGGGGACGACGGCGATGAGCATGAAAGAACTGATGCGACAGAGGACAACGGCCAAGCGAGGCCAGGGCGGTTTCACCCTGATCGAACTGCTGATCGTGGTAGCCATCATCGGGATTCTGGCGGCGATAGCGATTCCGCAGTATACAGGTTATCAGGATCGAGCAAGACATAGCGCTGCTATCTCTGAGCTCAGTGCAGCCAAGCTGCAGGTTGGTATAAATCTTCAAACGGGACAGGATGCCTGCGATGGCGTGGGTACGAGATTTCAGTGCAATGATGGTACTTCTACACTGAGTAATACTAATGGCCATCCGAACGCTATCATGACATGGGACGATAGTGGTGATGAAGTCATTACGTGGACTATCACCAATTGGGAAGGGGAGGAAGAAGAAGAGACGCAAACTCCCTAGTAATGTTTAGCTAAGAATTCTACAATAGCCGGCAGAGATGCCGGCTTATTCTTTTTACGTAAGCGCCGTTCAGCTTGAGGCTGGCATTGTTATCAGGTGTATGCTTCTCGATGGTTTGGGAGCCCTGCTATGCAAATTATTGCACAATATTCATTAAGAACGTGTTGTAATTCCAGCCCCCTGCGCATTCTTCACCCAAGCTGAAGGAAATCCAGCCGTAAGGAGCGGGCCATGCGTATTCCCAACGAACGGTACTCCACGGTGCGGCGGCCTTTACAATGCACACCCCTGTGAGGAGGTATCATAGCCATCAGTCTCTTGTACGTGACCATGCCTCACTTTTAATGTAAAGTTGTGTATCAAAGTGTTCCGGGTTTTCTGGAGGGCAGATGCCAGGTAAGCGACACAGGCAGCAAGGTGCGGCGCTGGTGGTGGTGCTCTCGTTATTGAGCATGGCTCTTTTGCTCGGTCTGTCGAGTATGAGTGGCAGCTTGGTGAACGAGCGACTAGCGGGAAACTACCGCGCCATGGCCCAGGCTCAGATGGCGGCTGAGCGAGCTGCTTCCGAAGGTTGGCATACTTTGCTTGCCAGTACCCCAGCACCCTCTTTCGATAATCATGATCTAACGAGTCTAATAGCAACTCACTGGTCAGCATTCAATACTGGTTTGCTGGTTGAAAACCAAACTGCATGTCACTTTGTCAGTTCAGTGAGTTGTTCTTATCGCTATGTAAGTAGTGGCGGCAGGGATTACATCATAGCAATGGGTGTGGTTCAGGATGAGGTGGAGGGAGTAATTGCAACGAGCGAGAAAATAATTATTGAACTTGAGTCCGAGGCTGGAAGTGGAGCTGTCTTTTCTTCGCCAATAGTCGGGTGTGAAGGAGTCCAGCTTTCAGGTGGTTCTACAATTGGTAGTTATGATTCTCGAAACGGACCGTGGAACGGTACGTCAAGCGGGTTTAGGGAATCTGAAACACCTCTGGTTAGAACGCTTGAAGGCGATGGCCTCATAAGTCTGAGGGGAAATGAAAGAATATACGGCTCTGTTTCGTCATACGGTGGGGTGTTATTGCCGTCTGGTTCATCCAGAATTCATGGCAATGTTTCAGCGAATGGTGACGTGAATTTAAATGCAGGTGGTGGTGAGATTTACGGAAATGTGTCATCACAAGGCAACGTCAGGTTTGGGAACAGTGCTAAAGTCCATGGGGAAGTAAAAGCTGTCAATGACGTGGTTTTTGAAAATGATTCGGCTTTTGTAGGTGAGGCTATTTATGCCGGTGGCAATGTTCGGTCTACAAGGAAAAGTAATCCCGCAGAACATCTTTCGCAAAACAATAGGCAAAATTACTATCCCGGCCACGATGGCGGTGCCGTGCCTGTTTCTGGCGAGAGCTGCGACAACATGAGATTTTCAGGGCGTAGCATCTCTGAAGAAGCCTTGAGGCTTAGCGAAGAAATTCCTGATGTGAATGAATCAGATGGTGTGCCAAGGAACGTACAAATAGGGCCTTGGCCGTATTGGGATTGGGAGATCTCGGAAGGCGGCTTGAGCAAGCTAGATAAATCAAATAATTCAAATAAATGGACTGAGCATGCACGTAGTCAAATAGCGGATGGAGTATTGGCTAGGGAAGGGTATACAAGTGTGGTGCGTGTCGGAAATTTGGATATCAATCAAAGCGGCTCGCTAAGGGTTTCTGGTAATGTAGTGCTTATAGTCGAGGGCAATTTTAACGTCGGTGGGGGTGGGGACGGCATAAGGATTGATCCGGGCAGTAGCCTAACTGTCATTGTGCGGGAGAAGACGGTGTTCGGAAGCTCAGTGAATATGCTTGGTACGAACCCTGTGAATAACAACGGCGATGCGTCCTTTACTTTGCTCTCAACGTATAATGGCAGCGGCCGCGCTGTTGAATTCAATGGTGGGAGTCGTGTTGTGGCAAATGTTTATGCACCATTTGGCGATGTGGCGATCATACGTGGCGCGAATTTGCACGGATCGGTCAGGGGAAAGCGCGTTGAGGTAGATGGAAATGGTTTGATTGCATATGACGAAGCTCTTCAGGAGACTGGCTTTGATGGAGAAGCCGGCGGCGGCTCTGGCTTTGCGATCAGCTCTTGGCGCTGAGCGCGCCAGTGTGATTCTGCTCTTAGGTCCACGGTGAGCAACTAATGCCGGGAGATGGCCCCCACTCATGTAATCTCCTGGGGTAATGCTCGCTTTCCGAATATGTGGCTTGTCGTTCCACACTCCCTGCGCATTCCTTGCCTAGGCTGAAAGAAACCCTTCGGTAAGGAGCAGCCCATGCGTATTTCCCAACGAACGGTACTCCACGGTGCGGCGGCGGCACTGCTGCTGGCCGGTGCGGCCTTTGCTCATGCCCAGCCTGCCGATAACCGTGGTCAGGGTCAGGGCCGAGGGCAGGCTCAGGAAATGGCGCCGGGGCAACAGGGGCAGGGCAGAGCCCAGCCCGGCGAGCGTGCGTCTCGAGGCGGGGAAGGGTGGCAGGGGGAGCCTCGCACAGGGCGGAATGTCGACTACGGCCCGCGCATAGATGAGCGCGAGATCCGCCGGTTGCTGTTCGAGCGACGTGACTGGATCGAGATCGACCGCAGCCGGGAAAGCCTGCCGCCTGGCATCCGCATGAACCTGGAGCGGGGCAAGCCGCTGCCGCCGGGCATCGCCAGGCAGTTGGACGATCGCATCCTGCGCGACCTGCCACGCTACGACGGCTACGAATGGCGCCGCGTCGGGCCTGACATCATCCTAGTGGATGCCGCCAACGCCATCATCTACGAGATACTGCGCGATATTTTTTATTGAGGCCGTAGAAGTAGCGAACTTCTAAGCGGGAAGCGCGAGGTTATCCGCTCTGAAGTCGCCCAGGGCTGCCAGGCCGCGCCAGTTGTTGATGCGGATTTGCCTGTGGTCGCAGCTTTCGATCAGCCCCTTACGCTTGATCTTGTTCAGCGAGCGGCTCACGTGAACGCTGGAAAGGCCCACTACATCCGAGATTTCCGATTGAGTGAGAGGGAAGAAATAACGCCCCCGGTAGGTCATGCCGGCCGCGTGAGAGCGGGCGAAGCATTCGCATAGCAAATTGGCGATTCGTCCTTCGGCATTGCGTGCCGAGATGTTGACGATCCAGTTCATGGCCACGCTGTGGCTGATATGACCCGAGGCCTTGAACAGGCGCAGGATGCGTGGCCGCTCGAACAACCGCTCGGCGCTTTCTGAGTCGATGGTGGTGAAACGCAGCGGCGTGATCGCCTTGATGGAATAGTCGAGCCGGTTGTACAGCCCCTGGCCGTTGTCGCTGATATCGCCCGGCAGCAGCAGGGAAGTAATCGGCTCCCTGCCGTTGCGCAACATCTTGTAGCGACACGCCCAACCCTTCTCGATCAGATGCAGGCAGTCCAGTACCTCACCTTCGCGGGCCAAGTGGCTGCCCTTCTTCACTTCCCGCACGGGGCCCGTGTAGCTATCGAAAACGCGCTTGTCCTCGTCGCATAAATCCAAGCGTGACTTGAGGTTATGAAACAAATACATGCCATCCTTAGTGTGCTTGACCAATGTCTCCATACCCCCAGTGTAGCAAACGACCGAGCGGCAACAAGGTCGTAAATTAGATGATGCTGATGGTATGGCGGCTTGGAAATGGTCATACAAAGCAGGCGGCGGCTTCTTGTTCGTGCCGCATCCGTTCGGTTTTCGGAATTTCGTTTGCCACATCTATTTGACGTTGCCGATAAAGTCGATGAAAATAAGATTGAGTGTTGTCATTTCGGCCGGGTTGTTGTATTTATAAGCCGCATCCCGCAAAACTCCCAAATGAATTACAGGATTGCCAATGTCCCTTCTTAGCGAATTCATGCAGAAAGAGCAGCAGCTCAAGCAGCTTCAGGCTGAAATGGAGCGGCTGCAAAACGACGAGCGCCTGAAGGCCGAGCTCGAGTTCAAGGACAAGCTCGAAGCGCTGATGCGCGAGTTCAACAAGAGCTCTGCCGATGTCATCAACCTGCTGGAACCGCAGGGTGGCAAATCGGCTCCGGCCAAGTCGGCGGCAGCCGGTGGCGGCGCCCGTCGCAAGCGCAAGCTGAAAATCTACAAGAACCCCAAAACGGGTGAAGTGGTGGAAACCCGCGGTGGTAACCACAAGACGCTGAAAGCCTGGAAAGACGAGCACGGCTCTGACACCGTGGAAGGCTGGCTGGTTCGCGTCGAGTCTTGATTACCTGCGAAGCCGGGCCAATGGCCCGGCTTCGTTCGATTTGCTTGTCCTTGCTCAAGATTTAGTCGTCGGGCACAGCGGTTGTCTGACCCAGCGTAAGCTCATCGATTCTTTTGAACCGGCAGCCGAAGTACGATTTCTTCCTGCGTCCACTCCACCTGAAGTGCCTCTCCCGTGGCGTGATAGCGCTCTGCGGGCAATCCTTCGCAAATCAGGTACTGCACCACGTCTGGTATCTCTTCCAGCGATTCGACCGTAACGCAGGCCTGATGCTGAGAAGGCACCTTCAACAGACGGAACGAGGGTGGAATGGGGGTGCCCTGCGCTTCGTTCTGGCTGACAACCGGTCCGACGTCGATTCGATTCGTTTCGCTGGGCAACGGCGTGTTATACATCAAGGCAATGATATGGCCGCGTTTCAGGCGCTCGGATAAGCTTTCCGCTCCCTTGGCGTGTTGCCGCCATGTCTTGAGCATGCCCAGAGCGGCGCTATGCGGCTGACGATAGAGCCGGGTCACTAGGGCATGGCGCATGTCCGCATGACGTATTTCAAACGTTGGTGGTTTACGGGCCCCCTCCTTGTATACAGGGTTGTGGTGAAGTCTCAAACGTAGCGCCTGGCGGTATTGGCGCGGTGTCTGATTGTGGTATCGTTGGAAAGCACGGCTGAACGCGGAATGGTTCTGGTAGCCGCACTGGCCGGCAATGGTTCGTATCGAAAGGGGGGTCAAGGTCAGCAGACGCGCTGCCTTCTCCAGGCGTAAACTGTCACGGTATGCACTTGGAGATAGACCAAAGCACTGCTTGAACCTGCGCCGGACCTGTGAGGTCGAATAACCGAGTCGGCTGGCGAGGTCTTCTATTCCCTGCTGGCTATCCAAATGGTCTTGCAGCCAGATCTCCGCCCGCATCATCTCGTTAAACATAACTGTCCCTTGCTCGATTCGGCAGCAACGACTCGTTTGCTGCGTCTGCCAAAACACTGGTGCCCTCACTGGCGCCTGGGCAGAGCCCGGCGGGCATAACGCCCGCTTTTCTTATGGCTTTTGAGAATCTCTTTATGCGCTTGGGTGGCAGCCAAAGGCAAGTTTGGTTAACGAGTTTGACCGTTTGTGCATAATACGTACTGGGAATGATACGCAACTCCTTTACGTCAGGCAGCCTCTGTTTCAGCGTAGCGCAACGTCGTTTCTTCGCTACACAGCGGTTTGGCGGTATACTGGAGCTCTTCATTAGCAGGCGCCGCTGGGGGAAAGGCCCAGGTGCTTGAGCAAATACGGATACACATGAGAAACCAAAAATCGAACCGGTCCATGGATGAGCGCGAAAAACTGCGCAAGTTTCGAGAACTGGACGACGCCTTCGCCGAGGCACTGCGCGAACTGGAAAAGCCCAATCCAAAGCTTGATATTCCCACGGGGCCGCCGGTGCGTAGCCTGGCAGAGCTGGAAGCGGAAGAGCAGCAGCAAGCCTTCGAGCGGCGGCTCAAATCGCTGATGAAAGAATACGCACAGCCCAGGGAAAGCGTGGCAGTCCTGCTGCGTACCTTGCAGAGCCTTGGACGCATTGCCTGATCTGCAGTCCTCTATGACCTACTTTCTGGTGATGGGTAGCCTGGCGTTATCCGTCCTGTTCACGCTGGGGTGGGCGCTTTCCCGCCTGCTGCGCTGGGTGGCTTCCGGCCTCTCGCTTGGCAGTGGCAAGGGGAGTGCCAGGTCCCGGCGCTCGTCAGGGCGCGGCAGTCGTACCGCCGCCAAAACCGCCAAGTCCAATACGGGGAACAAGGCCAGCGCAAAATCCGCTGCCAAGGCGGGAGCCACCGCCAAGGCCAAGCCTGCCGGCGAGCCCTGGCGCATTACCCGGCGCCTGGCCGAATGGCGCTCCAGCACCGCGCTGGCGCTGGTTGCTGCATTCACCTACCTCGTGGCACGCCTTGCCGAACACGGCATGAGCTACCGCCCACCCCATACGTTGCCCAGTGGGTTCGGCACCTTGCTGTTCGGCCTTGGCTGGCTCTCCGCCGGTTTGATCCTGCTTGCACTGCTGCATCGGCTGGCGGTGTGGCGCTGCCGTTGAGTCAGCGTCGGTGTGATGAATTGTCATAAAAAAGGCTGACATGCCGCTCATGAGCCCGCGCTGATGGAACAACTGTTTGAGTTGTCAAGGGTATTTCCTTGCCGATGGCTGTAGAGCATCCCGTGCGAGTGCCGTAGAATTCAGCTATTCCAATAACGATACCCGGCAGGGAAGGGCCGCGCCGCAGGAATGATCCGTGGCGTTGCCGAAACGTCGAGCACATGCTCGACAAGGGACCGTGAAAGCATTGCCCAGGGCTTGGTGTGTCCTGTGGCTTTCTCGTGCGCATTTGCGCAACGCCCCGTCCCGGTACATGGTATCGCCAAGCGACCAGGGCCAGGGAACCGCCCGTAACAATCCCCGGGCGGTAGCGTGCCTGGCGTACGGAACCTAAGCCAGACTGGGCTCGATTTCAAAGATGAGCAGCTCCAAGCGGAATAAAAGCCAAACAGCTTGGCCGGATGCTCGAGCCAAGACATCGAATCCTTGGTCAACGATGAACAAGACGACTACGTGAAGATTCTCCACCACGGCGGCGGTGCGGGTGTAACCGGCAGCTGCCACCGGCTGCAAATTGCCGAGGGTCGCGCCCTGCTGGTCGATTGCGGCCTGTTCCAGGGGCAGGATGCCGATCACGTCGAAAGTCTGGAGCAGCATACCGTGCGCTTCCCGGTGGAAGACGTGCTGGCGCTGGTGGTCACCCACGTGCACATCGACCATATCGGCCGACTTCCCTATCTGCTGGCGGCAGGTTACAAGGGGCCGATTCTGTGCTCGGTGCCATCGCAGCGGCTACTGCCTTTGGTCATAGAAGATGCGCTGAGAGTCGGTTTCACCCGCGACCGCGCCCTAATCGAACGCTTTCTGGCTGAGGTGGAAGGGCGCCTGGTAGCGCTGGAATACAAGCAGTGGCACACCGTGCTCGACGACGAACACCATCGCATTCGCGTCAAGCTGCAGCGCGCAGGGCACATACTCGGCTCCGCCTACGTAGAAGTGGATTCTCAAGACAAAGCCAGCGGGCAGAGCCAACGCACCATCTTTTCAGGCGACCTGGGCGCGCCCCACGCACCGCTGCTGCCGGCACCCAAGCCGCCCTATAAAGCCGACGTGCTGGTGCTGGAAGCCACGTACGGCGACCGCCTGCACGAAGACAGAGTGCACCGCCGCCAGCGGCTCAAGGCCGCCATCGACAGAGCGTTGGAAAACGGCGGCACCGTGGTGATACCTGCCTTCAGCGTAGGCCGCACCCAGGAGCTGCTCTACGAACTCGAAGGGCTGATACACGACGCACGCAGCGAACGCTGGCGCGAGCTCGAGATCATCGTCGACTCGCCCCTGGCCGCACGTTTCACTGAAGTTTACCGCGAGCTCAAACCCTGGTGGGACGCCGAAGCCCACCGTCGGCTGCGTAGCGGCCGCCACCCGCTCAGCTTCGAGAACCTCTACACCGTAGACGACCACGCCGCGCACGAGCGCACCGTGGCCTACCTGGCCGAGAGCGGCAGGCCTGCGGTAGTGATCGCCGCCAGCGGCATGGTCAGCGGCGGCAGGGTGGTCAACTACCTCAAGCGCATGCTCCCTGACGAGCGCCACTGCGTGCTGTTCACCGGCTACCAGGCCCAGGGCACCCCAGGGCGCGACATACAGCGCTTCGGGCCCAGCGGCGGCTGGGTGGAACTGGAAGGCCAACGCATCGAGATTCGCGCACGGATCGAAACCGTAAACGGCTACTCGGCCCATGCCGACCAGCACGACCTGCTCAACTTCGTACGCCGCATGCGCCACCCACCAAGGGAAGTGCGCCTGGTACACGGCGACGCCCACGCCCAGGCCGCGCTCAAGGCCAAGCTGCTGGAATGGGCCGAAGGGGCAGGGCATGAGTTGAGAGTGACGCTGGGTAGCGACTATCTTGCCGAGAATACGAATACAGAGGCTTATGCCCAGGCGCTAGCATGAAGATAACCATGCCAGCGTAAACTTGGCACGCCTAACATCAGTTCTACCTACTTGAACGTGCAGGATTTTAAGGAACGGCAATGAACGTTACCGTATTTGGAACCGGCTATGTAGGCCTGGTGACTGGCGCTTGCCTGGCCGATGTCGGCCACGACGTGATGTGCATGGACATCGATGCTGACAAAATTGCACGCCTGGAGCGCGGAGAGATCCCCATCTACGAGCCCGGTCTCGAAGCCATGGTCAAGCAGAATGTGGCCGCAGGAAGGTTGCGCTTCACGACCGAGGCTGCCAAAGCGGTGGCCTTCGGCAAGCTTCAGTTCATTGCCGTTGGCACACCGCCGGACGAGGATGGCAGCGCAGACCTGCAATACGTGCTCGCCGTAGCCAAGACCATTGGCGAGAATATGAACGACTACAAGGTGGTGATCAACAAATCCACCGTGCCGGTGGGAACGGCGGACAAGGTGCGTGCCGCAATTGCTAGCGCCCTGGAAGCCCGTGGCGAGCAAGCCGAGTTCGACGTTTGCTCCAACCCAGAGTTCCTGAAAGAAGGCAGCGCCATCGAGGACTTCACTCATGGTGCGCGTATCGTGGTAGGTACCGACTCAGAGCGGGTCAAGGCGCTGATGCGTGAATGCTACGCCCCCTACAACCGCCTGCGCGACAAGTTGATGTTCATGGACATTCGTGCCGCCGAGCTGACCAAGTATGCCGCCAACGCCATGTTGGCTACCAAGATCAGCTTCATGAACGAAATAGCCAACCTGGCCGAGAGACTGGGCGCCGACGTGGAACAGGTGCGCCACGGTATCGGCTCGGACCCACGGATTGGCTACTACTTCATTTATCCCGGCTGCGGCTACGGCGGGTCCTGCTTTCCCAAGGACGTACAGGCCCTGGCCCGTACCGCCAACCAGGTTGGATACGAGCCGAAGCTACTCAACGCGGTAGACGCGGTTAACCAGCGCCAGAAACAGACCCTGTTCAACAAGTTGATGCAGGCCTTCGATAGTGACCTGCAAGGGAAGACCATTGCGCTGTGGGGACTGGCCTTCAAGCCCGAGACCGATGACATGCGCGATGCCCCGAGCCGCATGCTCATGGAAGCCCTGTGGGAAGCCGGCGCCAAAGTACAGGCCTACGACCCGCAAGCCATGCGAGAGTGTCGGCGCATCTATGGCGACCGCGACGACCTGGTGCTGGTGGCCGATCGCATCCAGGCAGTGAAAGGCGCCGATGCTTTGGCCATCTGCACGGAGTGGAAAGACTTCCGCGCTGTGGATTTCGACTGGTTAAAACAGCAACTGGCCATGCCTGTGGTAGTGGACGGACGGAATCTGTTCGATCCTGTACGAGTAAAGCAAGCGGGCTTGCTTTACTTTGGGGTGGGGCGGGGGGATTCGCTAAGAAGCTAATTAAGCAAGCCTAACTTAAATGGCGCCCTTAAGTTTTTCTCCTGAAATTGGGTTGAGATAATTAGTATATAAAAACTATCTTTCTAGCATGGCTCCTTTAAGAAATGAGAAACAAGCTCTTTGCATGAAGCAAGGAAGTCTTAATGATGAGCTTGAAAAAGATTTAATTTTTATCTTTACGAGGAAGTGAATGGACCATATTTCTATCGCTAGAGAGGCTATGGTAGCTCAGTCTGATGCTGTCAGAAAGATTGCACACTCACTTGGTGCTGAATATCAAAATTGCGTCCAAGCAGTATTGTCCTGCCAGGGTGGAGTGATTATATCAGGAATGGGAAAGTCAGGACTGATAGGGCGCAAAATAGCAGCAACTTTAGCTTCTACAGGAACGCCAAGCTTTTTCATGCATCCCGCAGAGGCCTATCACGGCGATTTAGGAATGATAACATCAAGTGATATTGTTTTTCTGCTATCTTATAGTGGAGAGACAGAAGAAGTTATCAGGCTAATACCGGTGTTAAAGGCTTTTGGCAATATTATAGTTGCAATTGCTGGAAATAAAAATTCTACGCTTGCAAGAAATGCAGACATTTATCTGGATGTTGAAGTAGAAAGAGAGGTGTGTCCTAATAACTTAGCACCTACGACATCCACTCTGGCGACCATGGCTATGGGAGACGCTTTGGCAGTTTCTCTCATACGTGCACGTGGCTTTGAACCTACCGATTTTGCCCGATTTCATCCGGGCGGTAGCTTAGGGCGGAAATTATTAACGCGTGTTAAAGATGTTATGCACGCTGAGGTTCCCTATGTGACGCCCACGACTCCCTTGCATGAATGCCTCATGGTAATGACTGCTGGTAGAATAGGCATAGTCATAGTTGTGGAGAACGACCAGCTTAAAGGAATTATTACTGATGGCGATATCCGCAGAGGACTCTTGAAAGACCCGGGCGGTCTTGTTAAACCTGCTAAAGACTTCATGACAAGCTCTCCAATTACTGTTGAAGAAAACGTTCTGCTTGCTGAGGCGGAGAAGATTATGAAAGAACGAAAGGTCCGGATTCTGTTAGTGCGTGGGTCCGAGGCTGGAGATATAGTCGGAGCGATTGAGATTTTCGATTAAATGTTGTCTCAGATCGTCATATTGAGATAGTTATTTTGCTTAAATTAATTTAGATGTGAAAGGCTCGTGTTGGGTATGGCTTTAAATATTCCCTATGGCGCCAATACGTTTGTAGAGGTTGCATATGGGGGGCAAAGTTATCGGTATTTGCTATTTTTAAATATTGCTTAAGGCTGATAGGCTATGAAGCTGGAAGTATTTAGAATTTATAAGCGAAGAATTTATAAGAGTATGGAAAAAGAGAAATGGGATAGAGCCTATTTTCTCTGGAAGCTCTGCAGTGTAATGAAAAAAAATTATAATTACCAAACTCAGCTGAAAAATTTTTTCTTAACTGAGAGATTCGATAGTATATTTCATCTCTATAAAGTGGCGCTAAAAGTTGAGCCAGACAATACAAAACATTTGGTTAATTTAAAAAGAACTTGCAGAAGATTTGGTGATGATGGTTTTTTCAATATAGTTGAAAATGGCTTGAAAGTTGTAAAAAAAGGCAATGAAAAAGCAGCCAACAGTGCGACTGTTTATTTTTATATGCGCTATGGACTGTTTGACAACGAAAGATTGAAAGAAATAAAAAAAATTCTTCACGCAGGAACAGTTAATGATGAAGCTGCCTTGCTTGGGCTTAGGTATATTTGGCTAATGCAGAGAGAGGTTGACCGACCTTTGTCTGAGCTTTATCTGAAATACTATAAAGAGTTCAGGGGGAGCGATGCTGGTCGTCAATTGGCAGTCGAGTACGCGACCCTTCTGGCACAAGACGAACGGTATGATGAAGTTGGAAATTTATACGCTCATGACGAGATAGCGGATGTGGCTTGGAAATCACTTCCGCTGAGTAAATATTTACACGATACCTCCCAAGATAGTGGAGTAAAAATAAAAGAAAACGCAGAGCTGTATGAGTATATTAAAAAAGGCACTGAGATTTTTTGGAGTTCTGTTAGGACAAAAAATTTTGCGATAGTTGGCAATTCTTCTTGCGAAAAAGGAAAAGAAAGAGGAGAGGAAATAAATTCTCACTCAGAGGTGGTTAGATTTAATCATTTTAAAATTAGTTCTGATTATAAAATTGACTATGGTGAGAAGACAACCGTCGCAGTAATTAATATAAGTGCACTGGATGCCATAAAGAAAATTCCAGCAAATGTGCATACGGTAATAATCACAGCGCCTGATTACTTAACCACTTTCATGGATCATGTTGCTGTAATCAGCCTGATGAAAAAAAATATTAAAGTAGTCGTTGTAGAGAAGGGGGTAACAAAGAAACTTATTGATATTTTGCAGGCATCTCCAAGCTCCGGTTTGCAGATTTGCTATGCATTTTCTTTAGCGGCTACAGAGAAAGTCAGTTTTTATGGCTTTTCTTTTACAGATCAAATTGGTAGTAATGCCAGTAGTTCGAACTATTTTAGACGCAGCAAGGCAAGCACAAGACATAATTGGCATGGAGAAAAGGAAGTGTTCAAACTATTAGCTGAAAAAATTGGGCTAAAGAAACAAAAGCAAAAAATAGTTCGGCATGGAGATGGCGTTTACTCAGAAAAAACACTACAACCTTTACGAGTTAAAATACTTGGAGATCATACCAAATACCACTGCGGCTCAGCAGCGGTTTTTAAATATTTTCATATGGAGGTCTCGAGAGAGCACTTTGTCGTTCAGGACGATGAGTATGATGTGTTAATAGTCAATGGCGAAGGGAGTATGCATCATAACAAGAATAATTACCGAAAGAAAATGGAGGCATTAAGAGAGGCGGTGGAGAAAGGAAAGAGAGCCGAGCTTTTGAACACTGTTTGGCAGAACAATGATAATGAATATGATGATGTTTTAAAAAAGCTAGACCGTATTGTCGTGCGCGAAGTTAAAAGTCAGGAGGATTTATGGTCGAACCATGGCGTTGAGTCAGAAGTTTTGCCTGATTTTTCTTACTTTTTGAAAGTTCCTGAGGCTGAGGGAAATGCCAAAGAAGCACTAGATAAAAAAATATGGGTTACGGATTTTTTCTCACGAGAGTTTGATTCTTTCGTCAAGCTCACAGGGTCAGAATATGCGAAATACCCATATATTGATATGAAAAATATGGGTTGGAATGAGCTTGTTCAGCTTCTCCGTAAGTCTGAAATATTGATCACGGGGCGCCATCACGCCATGTACGCAGCATGCAAGGCAGAAATACCCTTCGTTATTTTTCCCGGTAATACGCATAAGATAGAAGGGCTCTTTGCCTCAGCGGGAATAAATATCCCAATGTGCAATTCTAGGTACGACATTGCTAACAATGTCCAATGGGCAAAGAACAACCCTCAAGCTTACCAAGACCTTTTTTCTTGGATGAAAGCGCATAAAAAATGGACTTTTAAGGTGGTCTGAGCATGTTAAAGAGGAGCGGGGTGAAGGTTAAATATTGGCTAAGTAAAGTGCCATACGCAAAAAGCATAAAAAGAAAGCTATTTTCAAGCCAGAGTGGAATAGGTGTTGCTGTTAGCTATCCCAGTGATCGCAGGCAGCCTCAATTTTCAGAAATTCATGCTGACGACGAATACAATGGCGGTTCTTTTGTCCTTTATAGGGTTTTGGGGAATGATTTATACCCTAGGCATAAAAAAGGCCAAACGCTTGAAAATTTAAATTTCATTCTACGCAACGAGTCTGCTTTTCCAAATTGTAAAAAAAAGTACATAATTAACAGAATAATTGACAAGGAACAAGAAGAAAAAATAGTAAAAAGACTGCAGGAGGAGGGGTGCGACTTTGTAAAAATACCTTTTTCATTGGATGAGTATCTTAAGATTCCTCTTGATATTTCAGGCGTTCCTCAAAATTACTTTCCTTACAGAATGGAGTATCAATATCTGAGCGAGCCTGAAAAGCAACGCATAAAGATGCGGATCTGTAGGCTAAAAAATAACTATGTGATGAATAATAACGGAGCGAGAAATGTTGCTCTAAGAAGAGGGAAGTCTGAAGCTGATTGGGTTTTGCCTTGGGATGGCAATTGTTTTATGACTGAGTCAGCTTGGAAGCTGTTGTATAGTGATGTAAAAAATAAAAAGATGCCATATTTTTTTGTTCCTATGGCGAGAATAGAGGATAACCAAAAGCTGCTTGAGGACTTGCATGTTGTGAGTGCAAGCGAAGAGCCTCAGATGGTATTCCATTGCAATAGCAAAGAGGAATTCAACGAAGAGTTTTACTATGGCAGACGGCCAAAGGTAGAGCTCTTTTGGAGGTTAGGAATTGCAGGGGATTGGGATAATTGGCCAATTGAGCCATGGGACTTGCCGTGCCCTGAATATTCCCCTGATGCTGGTATGTATTCCTCTGCTGGATGGGTGGCACGCCTATTTTCGGGGCAAGCTCACTTGGAAAATGGAAAGTCAGGTTTGGTTGATCGTGGCTTAGCTCGCAATGAGGCTATAGCAGATCTACTTGAAAGGCTGGATAGTGATGGGTTTAAAGCTCGGTACGACTCACAACGTCTTTGTTATGTGGCTGAGGTAGCAGAGCATGGGTGCATAAAAGATCCTTTTAACTCAGAATTGCTTCGCAACGCAAACGCTTCCCTCTCTCGTGGCCCATACTCTGTTATAGATAAAAAAACACTGCCGCCCAGTAGAAATCTTCATGATTATTGGCATCCTGCCCCGTACTTCTGGCCGAACCCAATCCCCATGCCGGGGCTTCCTTACATTCGAAAGGACGGTAAGCGCGTCCCCGGTACGCGATTGTATGAACCTCTGAGCGATAATTATGATCGTACGCGCTTACAACGCTTGTTTGACGATACTTTTTCCTTATCCCTGGCAGGCAGTGTGAGCAAAGATGAGCGGTATGATGCCCATGCAGTAAAGCTTGTATGCACTTGGTTTCTCAATCCTGAAACAGCAATGTCCCCTCATCTTGAATATGCTCAGGTGAGAAAAGGCTGGAATAAAAACAAGGGAAGCAGTTCAGGTATTATTGAGGCAAAAGATTTCTACTATTTTCTTGATGCTGTCAGGTTGCTGGAGCGGCGCGAAAAGCTGACGAAGAGCAACTCAAATGATCTCAGAGAGTGGCTATCTAAATATCTGCACTGGCTGAGAACTAGCCCCCAAGGCGTGAAAGAGCGTTCAGCACTTAACAACCATGGTACCTATTATGACCTGCAGGTAGGGGCCATTGCTGCGTTCCTCGGAGAGGATATGCTTTTGCGTCATACTCTACGGGACAGTCGTTTCCGTATCGTTCAGCAATTTTCTACAGACGGTAGTCAGCCTGAAGAGCTTAAGCGTACAACTACTGCACACTATTGCTGCTTTAACCTTCAGGGATGGATTCATCTGGCGCAACTAGCCGAGTCATGCGGTGAGGATCTATGGAGCTTCGAAGGCCCAGAGGGGCAGAGTATACGTAGGGCGATGGAGTGGTTGCTTCCGTATATAGATAAGAATTGGCCTTTCCAGCAGATCGACGAATTCGACTCTGAGCGGTTCTACCCAATCTATTACGCCTATCTTTCCCGTTATGGGAAAATGAGCGGGCTTGAGCATTTGGAAATTCCCAGCAAGGAAGAGGTTAAGCCATTGTTTTTCCCACATGATGGTATTCGCCCCTTTTGGCAGTTGAGTTGAATGGTAAGACATATGTCTTTTAGGTGTGATACCTGATGTGGTTCTTTCGCGTTGCGCTACGCCAACTGTATTGGTCGGCAGCGGTGCTCAAGAAGTTTTTCAAGCTTGTGCCTCTGCCCACGCTTACCCTCGTTGTGCTGACCCTGGTGAGCCAGTTTTCTCGAATGCTGGCTTTTTTCTTGCCACTGAAAGTCATTATCTTGATCGGCTCGACAGGTACGCCGCGTTATTTTCCTGATTCATGGGCGGCGCTCGATCGAGACGCTCTGGTCATTGCACTTAGCCTTGCTACCGTCTTTTTCTATGTTGTTTCTCTCACATCAGAAAAATTGTTGAGCATTATGGCGGAGAAAGGTGCGGCCGGTGTGGTGGCAGGCACGCACAAGATGGTCCTGTTCACGAATCAGGATGAAGTCGCCAGCCAGGCTTACCAGAAGCTGGCTGCGGGCTTGGCAACCACAGTATTGACTGTGGTTATTGCCTTGCTTTTTTCCTTGGTATACCCAGCTTTTCTGTTTGCTGCGCTTACCTATGTGCTGGCCGCTTCAGCCCTTGTGGCGCTGATGGGGCGTAATGTCGGTGCCCGTAGTGAGCTGCAACAGAAGGCGGCTACCCTGGCAAGTCTGCTTTCGGGCATCGGCTTCATGGTTCTATTCGCCTTTATGGTGGTGGATTTTCTACTATGGGAAGGCGTAGGTTTCATGGTGGCGATTATTAGCTTATTGCTCTCACGGCAGCTCTTGAACCGCCTCGATGGTGTGATCAAAGATGCCATCTGGCTTAGCGATAAACGCTTGCAAATTAATGCCATCTTTTTTACTGGCCACCGCCTGGAGCAATCCCCGGAGCATTCTCGCAACAGGAAGTTCTGGAATTTTCTCTCCTTGAGTGAAAGCAGTGAGCCACTATTACCCGTGCTTGAGCAGGTCAAGGGGCACGACCTGCCGAACGGCGCCGAGGTAAACTGCCGTTGGAAACAAAGCGGCTTGGTGGATCTGCTGGCTTTTGAAGTCGAGTTGAAGGGGGCTGAAGATGGGATCGAGCGGTATCTCCTCAAGATATTCGGAAAACGGCATCGTAAAGCGGCAATGAGCGAAGCTGATATTTTGTCGTCCGCTTCCGGCCCTCTGCTACCTGCACCGGAGCTTGTCTATATCGGGGAGATGGAGGGTTTTGATATCCACCTGTTCCGCTTGCCCCACTGGTGCGTTCCGGGAAGCTATGCTGCGCCGAAGGTGCAGATTGAGTGGCTGGCAAAATATTGGCAGATTGAACCCGATAAAACACTGGTCAACCGTTATCAGCGGTCTCATCCACTGCTACAGCATCGTTTGGGCATGAGGATGTTGGAGCGGTTGGCGGTCGTAGCTGGGAACGGCGACGATATGGCTGCCCTTGAGCAAACCAAAGATCGCTTCGAGGATATCTTGAAACAACTGAATCTGCTCCCCTTGGCATTGTTGAACCCTGGTGTGCCTAGGGAACTGTGTTTTGTATCGGAATCAGGAGAGCTGCTTCAGGCTCACGTGGGAAATTGGGCGCTGGAACCCCTCGGATTAGGGTTGCCTTGTGGTGAGTCATGGCTACCGAAGCTTGATGAACTCTTGGCCGAGGCTTCGGAAAAACGTGAATCCCTGCTGAATACACCTGCAGCGCGAATACGCCTTTGTGCTTGCTGCAGTGCTTTCGAACAGAACTTCAACAAGCAGCGTTACGCTGATGCCATGGCGCTGCTGCCTGATATCCTTGGCTGCCTCTCTGAACTCGATATGGATCATGAAGTGGGGAGCACGACCCCGGCTTGTCCTGCGGCGGGTGAGCGCAACGCATGAGTGTCGATGTGCCTACGCTTGTCATCTCTATCATCGTACCTACCTATCGGGATTGGCACGCCTTGCGCTCTTGCCTTGATGCTTTGGCCGATCAGACCCTGCCGGCGCAGGAATTTGAGATCCTCATTGTGGAGAATGCTGGCGAAAGTCCGCCATGCAATATTCTGCTGCCGGACAACGCTCGATTGGTCCATGAATCAGTCCCTGGCTCCTACGCTGCCCGCAACCGCGGCATTGCAGAGGCCCGAGGAGAGGTGCTCGTATTTCTCGATGCGGATTGTGTTCCTGCTGCTGGGTGGCTTCAGGCCGGAATTGATTGCTTGCAGTCGCATCCCGAGGTGGATTTGGTGGCGGGTAACATCGAGCTGACCTATGCCACGCCGCGGTTGACGCCTGCCGAGTGCTTCGAGAAGGCCTTTGCGTTTCGTCAGCAGCAGAACGTTGCCAATGGGTTGGCGGTAACCGCTAATTTGTTCGTGCGCCGCAGGGTGTTCGAGGAAGTCGGGCCGTTCAACGCTGAGCTGATGTCCGGTGGTGATTTTGAATGGACCCGGCGTGCCACCACCCGGGGGCATCGTATGCTGTACTGCGCCGAAGCTGTGGTTCGGCATCCGGCACGTGCTTCTCTCTCCGCCTTGGCCGGTAAAGCCCGGCGGGTAACGTCCGGCAGCCAGGCGCTGTACCGCGAGCGCGGCAGGCTGGGCAACGTGCGGCGTGTGCTCGGCAACCTTCTGGGCGATGTAGCTATGCTGCTCACACGGCAAGACATGACCTGGCGCGAACGCGCTTGGGCGTTGCTGGTGCTCGCTTATCTCAAAGGGGTGAAGGTGGCACAGCGGTGTCGCCTGATGGTACCCGGCGCCGAGCGGAGAGGGCTGCCGCGGTGAGGATTTTGTTCGCCGCCTCTTTTGGCGGCCATTGGGCACAGTTGAAGCGGGTATCCGTACTGCTTTCCTGCGATGAGCGTCAGTTCGTTTCCACCGCCGAGTCGCAGCATACCTCGGCAGACTATTACCTCGAGGATTTCAGTATTCGCGAAGTATGGCGCGGCGTTCTGCAGTTGCCCCGCGCGCTTGGTATCGTACGCCGCAGCCGGCCAGACGTAGTCGTCAGCACCGGGGCGGCGCCGGGCCTCTTGATTCTGTTTGCCGGCTTCCTGCTGGGCCGCAAGACGATCTGGGTGGATAGCATCGCCAACAGCCGCAAGGTCTCGCTTTCGGGTCGTGCGGCCTGCCTGTTCGCTACGCGGGTGCTGACCCAATGGCCAGAGCTGGAAACCCGCCGTGTGCGCTACCTGGGCCGTTTGCTATGAACGTGCTGTTCACGGCGGGTACTCAGTTTCCGTTCGCTCGGATGGCGCGGGTAGTGGAGGGAGTGGCCGAGCGCTGCCCGGAGTGGCGCTTGGTGTTTCAGGCAGGGCCTGGGGCTTCCGGCTCCGCTCTGCCTGTCTGTTCCCCAGCTCATGCCGACGTGAAGGCCGCGCCCATGTTCCCTCAGGTAGAATTCGAGGCGCTGTTCCAGGAGGCCGATCTGGTGGTTACCCACGCGGGCATGGGTAATCTGCTGCTGTGCCTGGAGCGGGCCAAGCCCTTCTTCATGCTGCCTAGGCTGGCAAGCCTGCGGGAGCATCGCAACGAGCACCAGCGCGACACTGCCGAGGCCATATCGGAGCGCTACGGCGTTCCCGCTTTCTTTGAAGTAGAACCGCTGGTGGAAGCGATCCTCGGCGCTCAGAGTGAAGCGCCGCCTGCCTTGGAGCTGCGGGATGCCATAGAACGTGAGAGGAGAGTGTTTGCAAAGCGGTTGAATTCCCTTGTCGAGTCGTTATGATCTGCGCGCGGGCCAGCACGTGGCTTCATTGAAAATTACCCTGTGAGGCGCCAGGTGCTATTCAGTTACAAGACAGCTCTTCATTTGACCCTTGCGGTCACCTTCCTTGCATTCGCGCTGCTGGTTTCGGCTCCCATCCGGATACACGCCTTCGTTGCGCTATTGCTGATTTATTCCGTAGGGTTTCTCATTTTCAATCGCCACCAACTTGCGATGACCCGGCAGGATTGGCTGGTTGTGTTGCTGCTGTCGCTGTACATGCTCAGCCACTTACCCGTTTTCGTCATGAGTGGCTTCAGCACGCGTTATTTGGCACCGGGCCTGCATATGATGGGTATCATTCCCATTTACTTGATGCTTCGGGTCGCGTTGGCTGAGCTCAGCCTGGTGCGCTTCCGGGCTGTGCTGGAATATGGCGGCTTCGTCGGTTCGTTGGGTGGCGCCGGCATTGCGGTTTATGAGGTTTATCTGCTCGGCCAGGCTCGGGTGGATGGTTTTCTTTTCCATATCAATTTCGGCTATCTCAGCGCCTCGCTGTTCTTCCTTATGGTGGCCCTGTTGCCGAGCACGCAGCGAAGGGCGCTGGTCGGTGCCGGCGCGCTGCTTGCGCTGCTGGCCACCCTGCTGAGTACCTCGCGCGGGGCGGTGTTTGCCATCCCCATCGTTTTCACCGTGCTGTTGGTGTGGCAGTGGCGGCGCATCGGCGCGGTGTATCTGGTTGTCGGGCTGCTGGGGTTAGGGGGCTTGGCACTGGCAAGCTACCTGACCTTGCCCCAGGTGGAGGAGCGGGTAGACCTCACGGTGAGTGAGGTGGAAAGGATCCTGGAAGGGGATTTCCGCCATAACTCCGCCGGTGGTCGAGTACGACTGTGGGCGGCTGCTATCGAGGCATTCAAGGAGCGGCCTTTGGTGGGGCTGACCTACGACGAGCGAGATGCTCTGAACCTGGAGCTTGCCGGTACGGGTATCATCAACGAGTGGGTGGCGACCATCAGCCGTGGTCATGCCCATAGCCAGTATTTCGAAACGTTGGCTACGGGCGGAGTCATCGGAGTGGTAGCGCTGTTCTTCTACCTGATATTTCCTGCCTTGTATTTCTTGCGGCGTAGCCATCAGGAGCCCGATAACCCATACTGGTTCGTCGGTTTCGTGTTCTCCCTTGGGTTCATCGTTTTTTGTCTTTCCGAGGTGGCGCTGCAGCACGAGATGATTGCGACCTATTACGCTTTCGTCATGGCGCTACTTTTCGTGCTGGCCTGCAAGGATAGCGAGCGTAGCGCATGAAAGTCGCCCCGATCAGTTTTGCCGATCGTTACCCGGCGCAGCTCATCGTGCCGGTTTTCGATGTGTTCTGCATTTTCGCCGGCGGGCTGTTCGCCTACTGGCTGCGATTCGGCACCTTGCAGCTGCACGAGCGTTTCTGGCTGGCCATGATCATCATGGCGTTGCTGGTGGTGTTGCTGAACACCATGCAGCGGGGCTATAGCTCCTGGCGGATCAAGCGGCTGCCGGCGATGATTGCGCGGCTTGCCATGACCTGGCTTATTCTGGCCGCCATTGCTACCTCACTGATCTATTTCGCTCATGCCGCCGAGCGCTATTCGCGCTTGTGGGTGGGCTTTACTCTCGTGTCGTCTTTCTTGCTGGCGGGCGGGGGACGTATGCTGGCGCAGCTATTGTTGCGTCGAGCGCGCCGCCAGGGGCGTGCCAGGCGGCCGGTGTTTCTGGTTGGCCCGGGAGAGCAGCTCATCCGCGTGGCCGAGGGTATGCGTAAGTACCCGGCAGAAGGGTACTCCATTGCCGGTGTCGAGCGCCTTGCCGGGGGGCTGGATGAGGAAACCATCGAACGCCTGAGCCGCCGCGTGGTGGAGTCGAACGCCTGCGAAGTGTGGATCTGCGTGCCGCTCGAGATGGGGGGCGCGGTGCGGTCCATCTTCTATGCGTTGCGCAACCATACGGCGGAAGTGCGCTTTCTGCCTGACTTCCGCGACATGCACCTGCTGAACCACAGCATGAGCGAGGTGGCCGGCCATTTGGCGGTGGACCTCAGCGTTACGCCCTTCAACGGTGTGACACGCATCGTGAAGCGCCTGGAAGACCTGGTACTGGGCAGTTTTTTCAGCCTGCTGGTGCTGCCGGTATGTCTGATCATCGCCATTGCCATCAAACTCACCTCGCCGGGTCCTGTGCTATTCAAGCAGTTCCGCATGGGAGACAACGGCAAGCATTTCAAGGTGTACAAGTTCCGCTCCATGGAGGTTCACGAGGAGCCGGGCGGGAAGGTCACACAGGCCCGGCGGGGCGATCCGCGAATTACCCGGCTGGGGGCGTTCCTGCGCCGTACCTCACTGGACGAACTACCGCAGTTCTACAACGTGTTGCAGGGGCGCATGTCCATCGTAGGCCCGCGCCCGCATGCACTGGCTCACAATGAACACTACAAGGACATCGTCGAGTCGTACATGAAGCGGCACAAGGTCAAGCCCGGCATTACTGGCTGGGCTCAGGTCAACGGCTTGAGAGGCGAGACCGATACCGTCGAGAAGATGGAGCGTCGGGTCGAGCACGATCTCTGGTATATCGACAACTGGTCGCTGTGGCTGGATTTGAGAATCATTGCCTTGACGATCTACAAGGGCTTTATGAACCCTAATGCGTATTAGCGCATAAGGTTCGGGGAGTCAGTGAAAAAAGCGCCTGCGGGCGCTTTTTTCGTTCTTTCCCGTGGCACACGGTATGTTAAGGTTTTATGACAAATTGCATATCGTTACATTCTAAAAAACGGTTGTACGCATGGGAATGCTGGTTTTTGATGGCCTGCGAGAGAGCCTGAAGAGTGCAAGGGTTGTGTCCAAGGCTCGCAGAAAGTGGAAGCACTGGAGGTCGGGGCGAGATACTCAGGCAGCTTTGTCATGGCTGGCCCGGGAGCGCGATGCGGCCCTTCAGGAGCTGGAGCATCTGCGTGAGCGCTACCTTCGGCTCGAGAAAAGGGCCATTGAACGCAATTTGGTTGAGCCCTGCAGGGCGCTGTTCGTCTATCCCGAACAAGAGGACGTACCGAAGCACTCTTTGCCGATAGGAGCGGGTAACTCGGTTACCAAGCAGGCCCGCGGACGTATCGTGTGGAATGGCTTGAGTGACGATCAGGCCTTCCATCTGGAAATGGAGTGTCTTAGGCGTGTTGGTGACAGCCAGGTAAGCCTGGACGGAAGATGTCACTTCCCGCAATTGCTGACGTGGGATGCTACTGCGCGTTCGTTCACCACGACGCACAACGGAACGCCGTTGGATAAACTGCAGCGAACCGTTTCCGTCCCCGATATAGAAGCGCAGCTTTCCAGCATTGCCATGACGCTCGAAAAGGCGTCGGTGGCGCATCTGGACATTGCCGGGGGCAAGAACGTCACCGTCGATGAGGCTGGTACGCTATGCCTCATCGATTTCGATATCGCCTGCCTGGATGGCTTTCCTTTGAGTGAGAAGATCCAGCGGCGGTACGAGGCTTTCCTGGCCGCGGGCGGCTATGTCGGATTCGTAGAGGAGTTGCGTAAGGCAACGCTGGAAAACCCCATGATCGAACCGAGCTGATCCGAGGCCGGTCATCGCCAGCCCGGTTTCTCACGTTCTTTGGCGGAAGTGCTGGCCTCGTTAGCCTGCATGCCCACCGTATTGGCGTTTTTCCACGGCATCGATTTCGGATGGGGTATCGGTTTCGAGCAGGAGGTTGGGTTCCACGCCGTAGGCATGAATGTGGCTGCGCTGAATGTAGCCTGTCAGGTAATCTGCCGGCATGCGGATGGGGTAGGCCAATTCCAGCAGCTTTTGGGCGCCGGCTTGGCTGAGCCAATAGCCTCGGCCACTGATGATGCAGCGACGCGACTTGGCGCTGGGGTAGCGGTAGCGCACTAGGCTTTGTCCGAAAACTCGAATTTGCTAATGTCACCTATGCCGCAGCAGCATAGGTGACCTATGGCAGGACGCTACGAGATCTCCGACAACGGCTGGGCCCTCATTGAGGACATCGTA
>NZ_JABFTV010000001.1 GCF_021404405.1 Billgrantia aerodenitrificans | reverse complement strand
AGCACTTCCAGAAGCTGGAACTGGTCGTCAGCAACGTCAAGTTTCAGGACGGAGAGCAAGTAGCCGATCAATCAGACAGGAATGCGGCCTGACCGTCATCCACCAGATTTGACGATAACTCTTTCGTTAAGCAGCCTCGTCCTCGCCGCAGTATGAGTCCGAGTTGCAGGAAACCAAGAAGGCACTGGGCGAGACCCACCTGCAGATCTACGCACAAAAAGAGTTCGCCGCCTGCTCGACGAAGACGAGAACTCGTCAAGTCGCTTCAGGCGGAAATGGCCAAGAGGAGTGCATCCGCCTCAACACCGCCTCTGGCGACGGCAGCGTGGAGCGCATCCTCGCCGCCCGCGGCCCAGAGAATCAGGTGCGCCGCAAGCATCTGCTGGTACGCCTGGCAGAGATGCTGCTCGACGCTGACGTCTACGCCCTAGGCCAGAAGCTCGACCTCAACCGCAGCAATCTTAGCACCCGCCTCGACGACGCCTGCCAGTATCTGCTGGAGAACACCACAGCAAGGTAGGCTCTACCTGGAGAGCCAGCAGGAAGTCGATACCTTTCTCGATGCCCTCAAGCGGGAATTGCAGGACGTCATCCGGAGCAATAAGCGCGTTAGGATTCGTTGACCGTGAATGTTCTTGACAACAGCACGCCAACCCGCCAAGCATGTCCCTTGTCCTAGGACATAGGACGGATGGCGTGAGGGAACTATGAAAAGTCAAGATGTAGGCCTGTTACTAAAGTTGGTGGCATTGAAAAAGCGGGAACGGGAAGACCCTGAGGGGCGGTTCAGAAAGCTGGAGATGTCTCTACCTAACGACTGGTGCGACTGGCAGATTGAGGGCGAAGATGCGCTAGACGAGGACGAATCACGGCTTTCTGATAGCGAGGCCCGTTTAGCGCGCTACAGCGTTAGAACTCTGGCGGAAGAAACAGGTATCAGCAAGAGCCAGGTGAGCCTGGCCCTGCAGCGTTGCCTGGAAGTCAATTTAGCACGCAAAGAACGAAAGACCGGTGTGCCTCGTGCCAACACCAAAGCGCTGTTTGACTTCATAGTGCATGGGTTGCGCTACGTCTTTCCCGCCAGGCCTGGCGAGATCACCAGAGGGATTGCCACTTCCTTTGCCGCTCCCGTGCTGGAAGGGCGTCTATTCAGCTCGGGTGAGTTAGTGATGGTTTGGCCGGACGCCAGGGGAAATACCAAAGGCCAGGCGGTCGAGCCGCTTTTCAAGAGTGCCCCCTATGCGGTTCGCCGTGACAAGGAGCTATATGCCATGTTGGCTCTGGTTGACGCTATCCGCCTTGGTCAGCCACGTGAAAGCAAGGTAGCCGCTAATCTGCTGGCAGAGTATTTAGGGTGAGACATGAGTCTATTTGACGATCAGTGCGCCATGTTGCGGCAGGTAGCGGAGGCGCTAGGGGAAGAGTTGCGGGAGCAAGTTGCCTTCGTTGGTGGATGCACAACTGGGCTTCTGCTGACCGACCCATACACACAGGAGCAGGTGCGCAGCACCGATGATGTCGATCTGATCGTTCACGTGATCGGCTATGCCAGCCTTCACCGACTCAAAGAAACCTTGAAAGTGCGTGGCTTCAAGGAGCCTTCCTCAATGGATGAGGACATGTCCATTTGTGCAATGAAGCTCGGTGAGCTGCGGGTGGACCTGATGCCGGATCATGACGAGGTGCTGGGCTTCAGTAACTACTGGTACCCTCAGGCGCTGAAAACAGCGGAGCCCATCTCGCTGGGCGGTGGTCTCACTATCCGCGTGGTCACGCCGCCCTTGTTCGTCGCCACCAAGCTTGAGGCCTACAAGGGGCGCGGCAATGGTGATCCGCTCGGAAGCCATGACATCGAGGACATACTCAACCTCGTAGACGGTCGGCCCGAATTACTCGATGAGGTGCAGGAAGCCGAAAGCGCCCTTCAAACCTATATCGCTAAAGAACTCGCCCAACTCCTCGACGATGAGTTCTTCGAATATGCCGTGCAGAGCCAGGCCGGGGACCGGGACAGGGCGGCATTGCTCTTCGAGCGCTTGGAGATCCTAGCCGGGGAGAGAGATTGATGCGGGCCAGCTGGTTCAGCCAACAAGGCCGTGAGCGCGCCCGCAACAGCGATGCCGCGGCAGTGAGTCAGCAAGATCAGTACCTCCTAGCGGTGCTGGTCGACGGCGCAGAGAAAGGCCCCCGGGGCGCCGAGTTGGCTCGGCACTGGGCCGATGTCGTGTTGCAAGTGCTGGCCGAGGCTTCTGCTCGTTCACCGGCGGAAGTTCATGCTCGCCTCAAACAGGAACACGCCCAGCTACGGCACGGCTTCCTCCGCGATATCGCCAGCTACTGCATGGTTAGCCTCGACCTGAAGACACTGGCAGCCCAGATCTGGCACTGCGGTGACTGCCGGGTTGGCCTACGTCGCCATACCGAGATGCGATGGCTGACCACACCGCACATTCTGGCTCAGCAGCCCGGTCTACCGCCTCCTCGTTCAAGCGAAGAGCAGGACCGGCATGAGCAGCAGCTGACCCGCTGCCTGAACGCCAGGCATTTCAGAGCCCCTGACTACCATGTTTTATCGCTGCAGCAGGGCCAAGTGTTGCTGCTCAGCACCGATGGCTACTGGCAGGAGCACCTTGAAGCGGGCACGCCAAGGCACAGCCTGCGGGACGATGCCAGCCTTCTCACTTTGCCAGTCGGGTTCGAACCGCTTGATCCGATCGATCAAGCGTCTGATTCCGACAACCTCAGGCACTTTCAATACGCATGATCACCGGCCCTCAAGATCCGGAGTCGACAGAGATCTAATATGAACACAGGGAATATCAAGAAGTACGCCCCCACGGCGCGTACCGCCTCATCGAGACCATGACCCGCCAGACCGCCCGCTACGGGATTACCAAGGGCCATGTCGCGCCCGCCGAGGTGCGTGGCGACGTGATGCTGATCAGCGCGCTGGATGGCCAGACCCACAGTTTCGCCAAGGCGCTGCGTGGCCCCCGCGAGGCGCTAGCCAAGTGGGTGACCCAGCTGGGCTTCCAGCAGGCCATGGAGCAGGCCGCCTACAGCTGGTTCAACCGCCTGTGTGCGATCCGCTTCATGGAGCTCAAGGGCTAACTGGATCATGGCCGGCGGGCGCTCTCCCACCCGGACCATGAGGGCGGCTTCCAGATCCTCGATGACTGCCTGGAGATCGATATTCCCGGCCTGGATACCGCCCGGGTGCGCGAGCTCAAGCTCGACGGCGAACGTGGCAGCTTCAAGGTGATTGATCGGTGACGGTGCGCCTCAACGAGAAGCAGGACTGCTACGAGGCTGCGTTCAGCAACCTCGGGATCAAGGATGCCGAGATCTCTGCTGGCATCGTTAAGGAGCATGAGAAGCTGCTGGTGTGCGGGATCTGGGTAATCGCGACGCTGCGCTACTTCCACGGGGTGGGCCAGCGCGGCTCGCCGTTTGGGATCAGCCAGCTCAAGCCGATCCAGATGCCCCACATGAACATGGAGGAGCTGTTCGAGGGGCGCCGCGGCTTCACCACCAACCAGTGGCGGAAGGTTCTGGTGCGCGCCATCGGCATGGAGCCCGCCGAGCTGGTGGCCAATAGGTGCAGTGGCACCTATTGGCCCGGATGATTCCCTTCGTCGAGAACAACTATAACGTCTGCGAGCTGGTTCCCCGCGGTACCGGCAAGAGCCATATCTACAAGGAGTGCTCGCCCAACAGCATCCTAGTCTCGGGTGGCCGGACCACCGTGGCCAACCTGTTCTACAACATGAGCTCGCGTCGCATCAGCCTGGTCGGCATGTGGGACCTAGTGACCTTCGACGAGGTGGGCGGCATCTCGTTCAAGGACCAAGTTGGCGTGCAGATCATGAAGGACTACATGGCCTCCGGCTCCTTCGCCCGTGGGCGCGAGCAGATGGTGGCCTCCGCCTCCATGGTGTTCGTCGGCAACATCAACCAGAGCGTGGAGTCGTTGGTGAAGACTAGGCACCTGCTAACCCCGTTCCCTGACGCCATGATCGATGCTACCTTCTTCGACCGCTTCCACGCCTACACCCCGGGCTGGGAGATCCCCAAGATGCGGCCATCGTTTTTCACCCAGCGCTACGGCTTCATCGTGGACTACCTGGCCGAGTTCTTCCGCAAGATGCGCAAGCGCAGCTTCGCCGATGCCATCGACCAGTACTTCCGCCTGGGTGACAACCTCAACCAGCGCGACGTCATCGCCGTGCGCAAGACCGTCTCCGGCCTGCTCAAGCTGCTCTACCCGCACGGGTATACCAGAAGGACAACGTGCGACAGTGCCTGGAGTACGCCCTGCAGGTGCGCCGCTGGGTGAAGGAGCAGGGCGGCGGCGGGCTGATCCCCGAAGGGCTCGGCAAGCCCGGGGTGGTGCATACCATTGGCCTTAGCGACAAGGGCATGACCGAGGTCTACCGCATCGAGTTCCAGGTCACCGCCGGCAGCGGCAAGCTGGCGATGTCGGGGCTGTGGAACTCCACCCATGCCAAGGTGTCAACGTCAGCGAAGGTTGTCCGGTTTTCATCAGTTCAGATTGTCCGGTGATCTTCAGTCTGCACTCATCGGACCAGGGTCAGGGGCGTGTGAGGTCTCGTCCTCCTTCGTCGTCGGTGTGGTCACCAATCCGGCTCGACGCTTGTCCTTCAGCCGGTAGCTCTCGCCTTTGATGTTCAGCGTGGTCGAGTGATGCAGCAGCCGATCCAGGATCGCCGTGGCAATGACCTGATCGCCGAAGATCTCACCCCAGTCCATGAACGACTTGTTCGAGGTGAGGATGGTGCTGGCCCGCTCGTAGCGCCGGTTGATCAAGCGGAAGAACAGGCTGGCCTCCTCGCGGGTCATCGGCAGGTAGCCCATCTCATCGAGTACCAGCACCTTGGGATAGGTCAGCTGCTGGAGTTGCCGGTCCAGACGATTCTCCTGGCGAGCGCGCATCAGCGTGCCGACCAGGCGATCCAGGGTCATGAACAGCACCCGGTGGCCGGCCTCGGCGGCTTTCACCGCCAAGGCGACGGCCAGATGTGTCTTCCCGACGCCGGGCGGGCCGAGCAGCACGGCGTTTTCTCCGCGCTCGACGAAGCCCAGGCCGGCCAGCTCGCGCCGCCAACCATGAGACACCGCCATGAGCCCTGGCCCCGAACTGATCCAGAACCCCTTGAGCCAGACCATTACCTGCGACGGCCATACCCTACAGGTGGATATCTACCGCTCGGCGGAGGAGGTCGACTGGCTGCTGGAAGGCGTCAACGAGGATGGCACCTCCCATGTGTGGGAAGATCGCTTCGCCACCGACCAGGCCGCCCTGGACGCGGTGCATGAGGCGATCGACGAGGAAGGCGGCGCTGCTTTTTTTTGACAATTCTGGTACCCGTAAGGAAGCAACGGTAGTCCGCGTTGACTATGGGCTCATCTGGAAGCCAAACCATCCGCTGGGTAGCCTCCCCATGATACAGTCCGCACACCCGCCCACAGACCAGCTAACCCGGATCTTTGCCTACCGGGCCATCGACCTCCGTGACCACTTCCCCCAGCCCCTTACCTTCACCGGCACCTGGCTGCCGAGCCAAACTCACGACCGAGTGATGGGCCCACTCCGAGTGAAGTTTCTGATGAACTTGAACTGCGCTACGCTCCATGATCTGGAAGATCACGCCAAGCGCGAACCGCCCGACACTGGCGCTTAGTGGGTGCGTAACAGCCGGCGATAGGATGCCTGACATGAGTAACATCGAGTTCGAGCTGCCCTCCGAGATCCGTGACGTCATTGTTCTGGCGCGAGAGCGCGTGCAGCGCACGGTGAACAGCGCCATGGTGGACGCCTATTGGTCGATCGGCCGGCTCATCGTCGAGCACGAACAGCAGGGTGAGGCCAGGGCCGCCTACGGCAAGCGCCAGCTACAAGGTCTCGCCGTGCGGCTCACGGACGAATTCGGTTCTGGGTTCGATATCACCAATCTACGCTCTATGCGCCGGTTCTATCTCGCTTTCCCAATTCGAGAAACAGTGTCTCCCGAATTGAGCTGGTCCCACTACCATGCGCTCCTCAAGGTGGACAACCCATCCGCGCGTCAGTGGTATATGCGAGAAGCAGCGGAACAACGCTGGAGCGTTCGCGCACTAAAGCGACAGATCAACGTGCTCTACTACGAGCGCCTGCTCAGCAGCCAGGACAAGGCAACTGTGCAGCAGGAGGCAGATCAACAGACCCAGCCGCTGCAGGCCTCTCGCCGCGCCTTCCTGCGCGACCCCTACGTCCTGGAATTCCTCAACCTGCCCGGCGAGCGATACCTGGAAGCCGACCTGGAACGGGGACTGATCGACAACCTGCTGGCCTTCCTCCTGGAACTGGGCAAGGGGTTCGCCTTCGTCGGCCGGCAGCAGCGTATCAGTGTCGACGGTGAGGACTTCTACCTCGACCTGGTCTTCTACAACTTCGTGCTCAAGTGTTTCATGCTCATAGACCTGAAGCTGGGCAAGCTGACCCATCAGGATGTCGGCCAGATGGACACCTACATCCGCATCTACGACGAGCAGTATCGCGGCCCCGACGACAACCCCACGATCGGTCTGATTCTCTGCAGCCAGAAGAGCGAGGCCGTGGTGAAATATTCCATGCTCACCGACAGCGAGCAGATATTCACCGCCCAGTACCTGGCCCACCTTCCGTCAGAGGAAGAGCTAAAGCGTGAACTAGAGTTGGTGCGAAAGCGCATCCACGAGCAGATCGCCAGTCTGGCTATTCTCTCATCATAGTGATCCTGCTGCACCATAGAATAGTGCGTGTGCATTACTATAACTTGTACTATCGCTGCCGATCACGGATCTGAGAAAACCGCTACGAGAAAAATAGAAAACAACAAGAATACCCGTCATTCATCCCGAACTGTCACAGCCCAGAGATGAATTGCATTACTCCTACAATCATGCGGCTTGAGGAAAACTCCCATAACAACATCCCGTGCAACAACTGCTGCTCACTCGAAAATCATAGCCTTAGACCACCTGCCTAGTGTACCAGCGGAGTGCGGCCTAGGTTGAACCAGCCCATGGCTGGTCTGTTTTATAATTAGTTCAGCATTCGGCCGTTCCATGCGTATTTCTCTCGGCCTTTCCAGGTCAGGGCACAGCTCAAGCCAGATCCCCCGGCTACGTATTTCCAAGTGGTAACTCGGAGGTTACAGTCTTACGTCATCCATTTTACCGCATATCTTCTCGGGTTTTACGTATATCGGGGTGTAGCGGGAGTAAGGCAACTGCGCCCCAAAGAAAGGGAGTACTTTCCGTCATGTTGACAAGTCATTTACGCCGGCGCCGTCGGCGCCCAGGCAGCATGGCCAGATGTTCCTCAACACTCAAGTGAGCATGTTCAGCAGCGCCTTGTTCAACTCTCTCACGAAGGCTCGGCTGAGAGTTGGAATACATTGGATTCCTCTTACCGGAAACTTTGGCAACATGTCGTTTGCCACGATTACTTGGCGTCATCTCCAGAACCGCTTGGTAATGGGCTCCAAAGTGAGGGTGCCTTTTCGTCTCCGGTGGCACACTATCATGGTCTCCAAAACTATTAGAGCGCAAGGTCCATCCGTAATCTTCAAAGTGATCAAGTAGCTCTACTGGAATGGCTACTTCGTATTGCGCCCTTGAAATAGCCGTGTAAGCGGCGTTGATAATTAACCAATCTTTTTTTGCAACCTTCCAGCCACTTAGAAGTCGCATTGGAACAAAGTCATCAGCAATAGCCACACGGGTGAATTCGTTACCCTTAGCCCTGTCAACAGTAGCTAGAGTAATATCACGCTGAGGCGGCGTTTCCCAAGGTTCTAACAATGCTTCCTGCCGTGCACGATCTGTCTCTCTCCAGCCATCAATGTAAGTCAGTAAATCCACTTCAGAAATAGAATTAATCCAATCACAGAGCGCGACACAAAGTGAATTATTTCGTTTAACACTCAGCTCCCTCGCCATTTCCAGGTCGCTGCATTGCCTAAGCCAAAAGGTATTAATTTGCTGACTTGGTGGCACATCGTGTACCTTAGGGTCGTAGGAAGTGGCGAGAGCGGAAAGATCTCTTAAAAGAGCGACAGGATAACTCTCGATCCCATCCACCCAGCCTAGCGTCTTACCTTTTTGTGTTGCCTCTAGTGCACACTGGAACAATGTAGGCCAGCCATATGAAATAAAAGTATAATGCTGTTCCCTTGCTTCCCATACGTAACGTTTGTTCGCAGGGTAAATATTAGATTTTCCCAAGCCAATGATTCGCTCTGGTTCGCGATAGCCTGCTTTTGCAGTAAGCCCATTGAGCACACTGGCGATGGAAGGGCCAAACCGCCAGGATTCAGGCATTTCTTTTATCGTTGCCTGTTGATGGATGGGATGGCTCAAATGCCGGATTCTTGAATCCCCTTGATTAAGAGCTTGAAAAGGATCGCCGAAAAGGAGGATGGCATGCTTGTTTTGTCGAACGAGAAAATCAAGCATAGCCTCACTCGAATCTTGCGCTTCCTCAATGACGATTATTTCATGGTCCTCAAGCGGAGAAATTCTCTCAGTTCTATCAACTGACTCAACATAATGATTTTCAGTATGTGATTGCGTCCAGAGCTTTAAGGCAGCCGGGTAGGTAAGCGGAGCGCTACCCAGTTCTCGGCTGCACTGGGAAAACCAGATGGTTCGGGCGACATCAAGTGCCGCATTGACCTCTTTCTTATTATTTACCCAATTATCACCATCCCTAAGAGAGGGTGGAACATTTGATAACTCCGGAAACCTGTTGCGACTTACATAAAAGCGGCCTAGTATGCGACGCGCTCGGAAAATATCTTCGTGGCTAGCCCCTATAGAAGCTGCCGAAAATATTTCGTCGTTGGTAAGCGATCCCCTGATTTTTCTATTGTGTACTTTTGCAGAGTGAGTTTTACGCAAAAATTGCAATGCCATCGCTGTCATTGTGGAAACTTTCACATTTTGTGGCAAGGTACCCTTGGCACGCTCCGCAACGTTCCGACCGTGGCAAAGAAATAAAATATTTTTATCCGAAAGCCTGCGCGCCAACTCTATTATGATAACACTTTTACCACTTCCACCGACAGCAGGAATACTGATAAAATGTCCTGTTTGCTGTTCACGTTGAGCAGCACTAAGCGGGCTACATGCTGCGTCAATAATTTCACGCTGATCCGTACTAAAAAGCATAAACAACTCCGCATTACGAAATGAAGCTCTATTCTACCCAGTCCGAACAATCTTCGAAACTGCAATAATGGTAGCAGATGAAAATACTAGTACCGATGGTGTCAGCCATGTTGCCTCCTCATAAATAGCGAACCCATCGATTGTCTCTCGAGGTGACAATACTCTGCCGCTTCTCGCAACAAAATCTGAGAGGTGGTCTAATTCTCCACCATTAGCAGCGTAGGTTACGGTTCAACCAATTCCGCACGCAGTGCGTGCCAAATGTGGATGAGTTTTCCAACTGGAAACTAGGCTAACTTCGGCTGGCACTGCGGCTTATCAGCCGACCTTTTCCTGCGTGCATGTACTGTCACACGATCTATATTTACTCAGGAGATCCTTATAAGTCAATCAGTTATTATCAGCCCTATTCCCTGATGGAATCTTCGCTCTATGCAACTGATCTATATCGTTTTCTAATTCGAGAGACAGTGTCTCCCGAATTGGATTGCTCTAATGGCATGGGGCTCTCCTTCGCCGGTGTCAACGTCAGAGAAAGTTATCCGCACCCCCTCTACGGTCTTATAGCTCTGACGCTGACAATGTTCAGCCCTCCCTCGGACAGTACCGAAGAAGACAGCGATAGAGGGGTTCCCCTACCCTGCGGGGAGCTGCTGCATGCAGTGTGAGATATCACCTGTTGACTATTGTAGTACCAGCTGTAACCCCCTTGGTTTTTGCACACCCTACGCAGCTAATTCCGGGTGTGCTTGGGGTGCTACATAGCCCAGAGACTGGTGTGGTAGGCCTTCACTGTCGACGCATAGTGCCGGCTGCTGAAAACCAACCTGTTATCGGACCGCAGCGCCAGTGGCTATTAGATCCGTCCCAGGGCGCCAAATCGATGCACCAGAGCCTCTTCCAGCGCGGCTTCGGCCGTCTTGCTGCTGCCATTTTCCGATAATCGCCAGGCAAGGATCTCCCGCGAGCAGCAATCGATGATCACCGCGCCAACGCCTTAATCCAAATCTCTGCAAGTCCGAAAATTATTGGTGTATAAAAATTTCGGGTATCCGGAATAAATGGTTGAATAGCTGATGTCGCACTGGGGACACATCTCGTCTAATCACCAGATTTCTTGGTTGATAACGCTCTAAGTGAAGATGCCAGGACTGTTACATCACCGGAGATGGCACCGGCGCCACAGGGCGGTGCCGATGGCCAGCACCATCCAGGCATAGAGGGCTGCCATGACATCATCCAGCACAATGCCGAGGCCGCCGCCAATGGCCTCGATATGGTTGATGGGCGGTGGCTTGGTAACATCGAACAACCGGAATAGCATGAACGCCACTCCTAGCATCCATGGACGGCGAGCCATGGCAAGCCCGATCATGGTGATAGGAAACACTAGGTACTCATCGGCAACGATCTGGGGAGCATCGCCACCTCCCAGCCACAGGGAAGCCCAGTGACAGAGCGGCACGGCCACGGCCAGCAGCACCGCCATGATCAAGACCTGCCGCCCAGGCGTATAACCCAGCAGCCACCAGGCCAGTGGCAGACCAATCAGCGATCCGAAGGTCCCCGGCGCCCACGGCAACCAGCCCAGTCCGAAGCCGGTCGCCACCACCAGAACCGCACTTTCTATCATGAGGTCTTGTCATCCGCCTCATAAGCTTTGAGCCCCCCCTCGAGGCTGACCACCTGGGTGTAGCCCATCTTCTGCAAGGCATCGGCCGCCAAGGCTCCTCGATTGCCACCGCCACAGTGGCAAACAATGGGGGCCTGCTTATCTGGTGCTATCTCGCTGATGCGCATCTCCAGGGTGCCGCGACTGATATTCATCGCCCCCTCGATGTGACCTGCTTCGTACTCTTCCTTGTCACGGACATCCAGCAGCACTGCCCCTTCGGCAACTCGCTTACGTGCCTCGGCGGGCGAGACTTCGGTAATGCGCTGTCTGGCGTCGTTGGCCAGTCGTAAAAATTCGTCAGAATGTTTAGCCATTGCAGTTACTCCTTGTGCATATGCGGAAAACGACGACTTGTCATGGGAACACTGACTTGTTAAAACGGATTTCGATATCGATTTTCGTTTTTGGTAATACAGGTGTCAATTCCATGGAGCATCATGACCTTCTCGCCGGCTTGGTGAGGCTGCATGTTCTACACCACGCCATTGAGCATGAGATATACGGTCAGTGGATGATCGACGAGCTGGCACACCACGGCTATCGACTAAGCCCCGGGACTCTCTATCCCATGCTGCATTCAATGGAGCGCAAGGGGTATCTGGTCTCCCGTGAAGATTCTCAGGGAAGCACACGGCGCAGGTTCTACCGTGCAACCGACCTCGGTCGTGAAGGACTGGCGGTAGCCAAACGACAGTTGAGGGAGCTTACCGGCGAGGCCATGAAGGACGAGATCGGCACTTTAAGTACATGTGTTTCGAATAAAGGTGACAAGGAAGCCGAATGATGAGCGATACCCCACATCCTGCCGGGCGCATCAGAGAAGTGTTTGGTGCCTTTCTGCTGCTGGGCCTGACCTCCTTCGGTGGCCCCATCGCTCACCTCGGCTACTTCCGCACCGAATTCGTGGAGCGACGCCGCTGGCTCACGGAACAGGCCTATGCCGACCTGGTGGCGTTGTGCCAGTTCTTGCCCGGCCCCGCCAGTAGCCAAGTGGGCTTCGCTCTGGGGCTGATGCGCGGCGGCCCTTGGGGAGCGGCGGCAGCCTGGGCAGCCTTCACCCTTCCCTCGGCCATCGTGCTTGTGCTCTTTGCGCTGGGAGCCGCGGTGCTAGATGGTCCAATCAGCCAAGGCATCATCCACGGCCTCAAGGTCACCGCCGTGGCCATCGTCGCACACGCCGTGTGGGGCATGGCCCGCAGTCTCTGTCCCGATTCTCGGCGCGCCGGCATCGCCTTGGCAGCGGTATTGACCGTAGTGCTGATCAGCGGCCCACTGGGCCAAGTGAGCGCCATCGTGATCGGTGCCCTGGCTGGCATGCTGCTATGTCGCGCCCACGCCGCGGCCGATGCTCATGATCTTCCACTGCCTGTCTCGACACGTGCCGGCCATCTGGCGGGGCTGGCCTTCGTTGCCTTGCTGCTCGGCCTGCCGCTGTTGGCTTGGGCCACTCCCAGCGCAGCCTTGTCGGTCATGGACGCCTTCTACCGCGCCGGTGCTCTGGTATTCGGCGGCGGACATGTCGTGCTGCCGCTGCTGGAAGCCGAAGTGGTGCAGTCCGGCTGGGTGAGTGCGGACGAGTTTCTGACAGGCTACGGTGCCGCCCAAGCCGTCCCAGGGCCGCTGTTCACCTTTGCCGCCTATTTGGGTGCAGTGGTGGCACCACTCGGCGGCAGCCTGTTCGCTGCGGCCCTGGCGCTGGTGATGATCTTCCTGCCCGGGATGTTGCTGCTGGTGGCTGTACTGCCCCATTGGAACCGTTTTCGTCGCTGGGATAGCGCTCAGGCACTGATGCGCGGCGCCAATGCGGCAGTCGTGGGTATTCTGGGCGCTGCTCTCTACCAGCCGGTTTGGACCAGTGCCATTCTTGGCCCTCAAGAGTTTGCGCTTGCGTTGACCGGCTTCCTCCTGCTCAGCGTCTGGAAACTGCCCGCCTGGTCGGTGGTGCTCATCCTGGCCGGCGGCGGCATACTCATCACCCTGTAGCCGGCAGGGCATCCATTCTTGCGTATCGGCTGCCAGTTAGCGTCTCGGCACTTCGATGCGTGCGAGCCGGCGAATGCTTGTCCAAAACACAGCGGGGCCGATCTCTGACGACCGACCCCGCTTGTGTCCAGGCTCACTATCTCAATCGGCCTTGACACCTTCGGGAAGCTCGAAGGGAACACCTTCCGGGGCATGGAAGTTGACCGGGATTTCACCTGTCAGCGCCTCCTGGAAAGCCACCAGTTCATCCAGCGCTTCGCTATCCAGATCCTGACCGAGCTGCACCCTCGCCATGATTGCAGTGGCGCGACGCAGGTTATCGACGGAGCCATCATGGAAATAGGGGCCGGTCTTGGCCACGTTACGCAGCAGCGGAACGCGGAAGAAGAAGCGGTCGCGCTCTTCACCGGTCACCGTCATCAGGCCTGACATGATCTCCGGTGAACCGGTGTGCTCCCAATAGTTCTCCATCACGCCAAAGCGCTGCAGCATGGTACCACCTACCAAATTGCCGCTGTGGCAGCCCACGCAACCGACGTTCATGAAGCGGTCGAGCCCTTTTACTTCAAGCTCACTCAAGGCATCGTCGTCGCCTTCGAGCCAGGCGTCGAAGGGCGCCGGCGTGCGTAGCGTGGCTTGGTAGAACTCCAACGCTTGCCCATAGTTTTCCACCGAGACAGGCTCGGGGTCATTCGGGAAAGCCTCTTGGAAGAGTTCCTCGTAACCGTGCTCCTTGAGCACCGGCAGGATGTCGCTACGCTGATCGAAGCCCATCGACCCGGTAATCGAACCCATGGCCTGGGCCGCTCCGCTTTCACGGTCTGCCAGCCAGCGCAGCCCTGGTGTCTCCATAGAGTGGAAGACAGTCTGGGATTGCATGGTACGCCCGCCACGTGCATTGATCGAACGCTCGCGGCTATCAGATCCCCAGTTCTCCTGGAAGTGGCAGCTCGCACAGGCAACTTCACCATTCGAAGAGAGGCGCATGTCCCAGAAGAGCGCCTGTCCGAGCTTGGCGATCGGATTCTCGATGTCCTCTTCGGGAGTCGCCTGAACGCTGCCCATGACGCGATTGGCCCGATCACGTAGCTCGTCGTAATCCAATGCCCAGGCACCACTAGCCAACGAGGTGGCAGTCACGGCTACCACCAGAGCGCTCATTTTCATTTTTTTATCCCCTCTCATTTCCAGCCATATACCGCTAAGAAAACTCTTCCCAAGGTATCCAGCCGGCAGGGGCACGACAATCGAAACACTCGTTATCGAGCCTCTTCTTGACCACAGTCAAGCCTATGGCCATCAGTCTTGACACGCGCCCAGCCAGGTCTGGAGCACTTCGAGGGTGACAGGAATAGTGCACTACAGGTCCTGAACTCAAGGGAGCTGACTACCAGTCGATCCGCTTGGGGGAGTCGAAGTGATGGCCTTGAAGCGGCCTGGGTCAGCACATAATCATTCGCTGCCCGGGTCTATTCCGTCGGCGTCGAGCAATTAGTCGTGTAGCTCGTGGCTGTGACGATACGATGCGTGCCCGGATGCTCTACACCACCAAGCACTAGAAGAAGGCGCCGCAGCCTAAGCCCCCCACCTGGGCAAGGCCACCATGACCTACGGCAGGGGTACCCCCGCGCCCGAGAAGAACTTCGGCGTCGACCTATCAACCTTCTGGGAGGATTAAGGCTCTGGTGAATCAGAATGAATCGTCAACCACTTAATCCGGATACCCAAAATTTCTTCCCTTACACCAATGCATCGCTTTCGCTACAACGAGCATTCTCTATCCGTTGCTCTATCCAGCTGTTGATTTCAGACTCGATCCAAGCGACAGCCCTAGAGCCGAGTTGTATTGGTGGGGGAAAATCACCGCTTTTGATCAAACGGTGAAGGGTTGAATTAGAGAACGCGCAACGTGCGAGAACTTCTCCCCGACGCAGTAATTGGTACGTCTCACAACTAGTAGATACCGAACTTATGTTTGCCATAAATATTAATCCGCATGTGGTCTCGCATGGCATATCATGAGGCAAAAGTAGAATTAGGAAACTTGTCTAATTTTGATTTTTTTCCAGTTAGCAATGTGCGGGAGCCCAAACACTCAGAAATGATCATCCTTGTGTAACGAGGAAACAGTGACCGCGAGGCGTCGATGCCAGGTCGACTGGCCAATCTGTGAGCGAGCTGTATTATGTCAGGTGCTCACAGCCATCGGTCCATGCACATGTAAGGCCTAGCGGTCTTCACTTGGTCCATGAGCAGGCCTGTACTAGGGGGTCTGCAGTCGCCATCAGATGAGCCCTAGCCATCCGCAAGGGCTGCGCTTCTACGTGACTCGTTTCCTTTACCGTGGCGATACTGCTCAGCATTATTCACCCCCTGTCGCAGTTCGTCCAAATAGTTCGCCCACGTTTGCAGCATCTCTCGCCGCTGATCCAGGAACTTGGTCCGGTTATAGGCGCGGCCGTTGGCATCTCGCACCTTATGGGCCAGCTGTTGTTCAACGTATTGCTCGGGGTAATCCAAGCGCTCAGCGATAATTGTCCTCGCAGTGGCCCGGAAACCGTGGGCAGTCTGCTTACCCTTATATCCCATGGAGTCCAGGGCGCCCTTCATCGTGTTCTCGGACATCGGACGTTTACTGCTGCGCAGGCCAGGCAAGACAAAGTGTCCGCGACCGGTGAGAGGATAGAGTTCACGAAGAATCGTCACGGCCTGCCGAGGAAGCGGCACGATCAGCGGCGGTGAGTTTTTGCTAGGCAGGAAGCTCCAGGTTGCTTCGTCGAGATCAAAATCCTTCCAATCCGCATGACGCAACTCCCCAGGACGTACGAACAGCAAGGTAGCCAGCTTCAGCGCAGCGATCGTGACAGGCTGGCCGCGATAGCCATCGATTGCCCGGAGGAGCCCGGTGAGTTCTTCGGGATCGGTGATTGCCGCGTAATGGCTCACTGTTGGCTGTCTCAAGGCACCTCGCAGGTCGGTCGTTGGGTCACGCTCAGCTCGTCCCGTGGTGATGGCATAACGAATGACCATGCCCACTACGGTCTTGATGCGAATCGCGGTCTCAAGGTGCCCCCGCTTCTCGACCTTGCGCAGGCACTCCAGCAATTCGAGCGGGGTGATGTCCGCTACGGGACGGCTTCCTAGGTAGGGATAGACATCTCGCTCTAGCCGCCTCTTGTTCTTGCTGTAGTGTGTCGGCACGACATTATGCTTGTGAACTTCCTCCAGCCATTCGGTCGCTACTGCCCTGAAGGTGTTCGCCACACCGACCTTACCCTCAAGCTTGGCAATGCGCTTGATGGTGCTGGGGTCAGAACCTTGAGCTAACAGCTTTTTCGCCTTGTCCCGCTCGTCCCTAGCCTGAGCAAGCGATACCTCGCCGTTCTTATCGCCGTACACACCGATGGCCAGGCGCTTCTCCTTCCCATGGAAGCGATATTTCAGTCGCCAGTATTTTCCCCCTGCAGTCGTGACCTCCAGGTAAAGACCACCCCCATCGGCTAAGCGATAGGTCCTATCGCGTGGCTTAGCGTTGCGCACAGCAGTGGCGGTCAGTTTGTTGGTCTGGCGTTGGCTCATGGGGGCACCAAATGGGCATCATGTGGTTGTGCCCCCATTGATGCCCCCTTTGACGGGGGCATGTCAAGAATCTTTCTGACATGTCATGAAACGTCGCCCAACCAAGAAGCCCATGGTTGCGGGGTTTATGGCATGTTCTAGGATGGAGCGGGAAGAAAATTTGGTGGGCCCAGCTGGACTCGAACCAGCGACCAAGGGATTATGAGTCCCCTGCTCTAACCAACTGAGCTATAGGCCCTGCATTGCGCCGCCGTATGATAGCGAAAGCTGATGGGCGTGGCCAGAGCCTGGGCGGCGGCAAATTCGCGCCGCTGCGTCGGGCACTTCCCGGCGTTTGGCGTGTCTTCTGGGGTGAGCCTTTCGCTCCTGGAGACGCACCGCTCATGAAACGCCTTTTCGCTTCTTTCTCGCTGTTGCCGCTGGGCGCCACCGCCCTGCTGTTTGCCCTGCCGCTTTCCGCCTGGGAGCTCGACCCGGAGCGTTCGCGGGTGTCGGCCACCGTGATGCAGATCGCCCCCGACGGCCCCATCCCCCGCCAGCACGAGGTGCGCCGGCTGAGCGGCAGTGCCAGTACGAACGGCACCCTGGAGCTGCCGCTGCGGCTCAACCAGAGCGACGTGGTGGAGCGGCTGGGGCCGCTGCCGCCGTGGCTCTCCGGCCTGACCGAGCGGCCCATGGCCACCCTGACCACCCAGTTTCCGCCCGAGCGGCTGGAGCGGCTCGAGGTGGGTGAGTCGCTAGTGGAAACCTTGACGATGACGGTACGTTCAGGAAACAACGTACGCCAGGAGTCGCTGCCGGTGCGCTTCACCAAGAGAAGCAGTGCCGAGGTGCAGGTGACCAACGCCGAGCGGGTGGCGCTGGATGGCCAGGCGCTGATGGCGGATCCCACCCTGCGCTCGGTGATGCTGCTGCTCGGCTACGAGCAGATCGGCGATGAGGTGCCGGTCAGGCTCGATGCCCTGCTGGTGAGGTAATCTGCTGATGAGGTAAGGGCACTGGCGGCTGCGTTGTCGCCCTACCGCGCCTGGTCTAAGTTTGTACTGGACAAGGGTTTGTTAAGCAGTCCGACGTCGAAACGGCTCGACCTGGAGGGTCACCACAGCCGTTTCGAACCTGAACCATGGGCAGAGGAGGGAGACCGTGCCCGAGTTCGAACTGGCGACGATCGATCTGGTGATCGTGGGCTTGTACGTGAGCATGATCCTTGCCATTGGCTTTTGGGTGGGCCGCAAGAGCAAGGATTCGGAGAGCTATTTCCTTGCCGGTCGCGGCATGATCTGGCCGCTGGTGGGCTTCAGCCTGGTCTCCGCCAACCTCTCCGGCACTTCCTACATCGGCCTGGCCGGGGCCGGCTACGAAGACGGCATCGCGGTGTGGAACTACGAGTGGATGGCCACGCTGGTGCTGGTGTTCTTCGCGCTGTTCATCCTGCCGTTCTACCTGCGCTCTCGCGTCAGCACCATGCCGGAGTTCCTGGCTTGCCGCTACGACAAGCGCTCGCGCTACGCCTTTTCCATCTTCTCGGTGTTCACCGCGCTATTCATCGACAGCGCCGGGGCGCTGTTCGCCGGCGGTATCGTGCTGAAGCTGCTGTTTCCCGAGGTCCCGCTGGGCCTGCTGATCACCGCCATGGCGCTGCTCGGCGGTATCTACGTCATCCTGGGCGGCCTGCGCGCGGTGATGATCACCGATACCATTCAGGCCGTGCTGCTGTACGTGGCGGGCGCGGTGATCTTCTTCATGCTGTTTCGCGAGCTGGGCTCCTGGGGCGCCGTCCGGGAGGCGGCGCCGGAGGATGGCTTCACGGTGTTCAAGCCGGCGGACGACGACTTCCTGCCCTGGCCAGGGGTGCTCACCGGGGTGCTGTGGCTGGGCTTCTACTACTGGACGACGAACCATATCGTCATGCAGAAGGTGCTCTCGGCCAAGAGCATCGACCATGGCCGCTGGGGCGTGCTGATGGCCGGCTTTCTCCAGCTGCCTCTGCTGTTCCTGCTGATTCTGCCCGGCACCATGGGGCGGGCGCTCTACCCTGACCTGCCCGACTCGGACCTGATCTGGCCGATGCTGGCCTTCGACTTCCTGCCCATCGGCATCCGCGGCCTGGTGCTGGCGGCGCTGGTGGCGGCGCTGATGTCGACCCTCGACTCGGTGCTCAACGGCGCCTCTTCGCTGGTGGTGAATGACTTCGTCAAGACCCACGGCAAGCAGCGCAGCGAAAAGCAGATCCTGCTGATCAGCCGGGCCATGGTGGGCGTGTTCATGGTGGCGGCCGGTCTGTGGGCGCCGGTGATCCTCACCTTCGACGGCATCGTCGAGTACTTCCAGTCGTTCCTGGGCTACGTGACCATGCCGGTGGTGGTGATCTTCCTCGGCGGGCTGTTCTGGTATCGGGCCACGGCGACGGCTGCCTTCTGGACCCTGGTGATTGCCGCGCCGATCGGCCTCGCCGGCTTCCTTGCCGGCGAGATCTTCGAGCTGTATCAGCTGCAGTTCCTCTACGGTGCCGGGGTCATGCTGCTGCTGAGCCTTACCCTGTTCGTCGGCATCACCCTGTTCAGCGAGCCGCCTGAGCGGGAAGCGCTCAAGGAATACGTCTGGTCCCGCGAGGCCTGGCATGAAGAGTCGCGCGAGCTGGCCGACAAGCCGCTGTGGAAGAACTATCGCGTGCTGGCCGGCCTGCTTGCGGTGGTCACCGTGGTTTGGGTGGCCCTGTTCATCTAGGGAAACACTGCACAAATGCCTGCGCGAGCGAATCACTGCGTTGCGCGGTGCTCGGAATCCTCACATATACCCCATATGCTCCGGTTCCTGTGCTCCGTGCGCCTTGTGCTTCATCCCGCTCGTCGATTTGCTCAGCGCTTCCCTAGCGCGACGAGCGCTCAGCCTAGGCAGAGCCCAGCACCTCGCTCTCCTCCAGCGCCCCGGTCTGCACCCGCCACTGAGCGGCGTAACGACCGCCGCGCAGGAGCAGCTCGGCGTGGCTGCCCTGCTCCACCACTTTGCCGCCGTCGACGACCACGATCTCGTCGGCGTGAACGATGGTGGAGAGCCGGTGGGCGATCATGATCACGGTGCGGCCGTGGCCGATCTTGGCCAGCGAGCGCTGGATGGCCGCCTCGGTTTCGTTGTCCACCGCGCTGGTGGCTTCGTCGAGCACCAGGATCGGCGGGTCCTTGAGCAGCGCCCGGGCCAGGGAAAGCCGCTGACGCTGGCCACCGGAGAGGCGCACGCCACGCTCGCCCACGGCGGTGTCGAGCCCCTGGGGCAGCGCCTGAATGAACTCCCAGGCTTCGGCGGTGCGCGCCGCTTCGATCACCGCCTCTTCGCTGGCATCGGGCTTGCCGTAGGCGATGTTGTCGCGGATCGAGCCCTCGAACAGATAGACGTCCTGACTCACCAGGCCGATAGCCTGGCGCAACGATTCGAGACTGACTTCGGCAATCGGCTGGCCGTCGATGCGCACCTCGCCGGCCGAGGGATCGTAGAAGCGCAGCAGCAGCTTCATCAGGGTCGACTTGCCGGAGCCGGTGGCGCCCACCAGGGCCAGGGTGTTGCCAGCGGGCACGTGCAAGCTGATGCCATCGACGCCGACACCGCTCGCCGCGTAGCGAAAGCTGACGTCATCGAAGCTCACCTCGCCGCGCACCGGTTCGGCCAGCGGCTGGCCTTCGTTGTCCTTCACCGTGATTGGCACTGCCAACAGGTCGAGGATACGTCGCGTGCTGGCCATGGCGCGTTCGAACAGGTCGATCACCTCGGCAAGACCCGTGAGCGGCCACAGCAGGCGCTGGGTGAGGAACACCAGCACGCCGTAGGCGCCCACGTTGAGGTCGCCGCGCAGCGCCAGCATGCCGCCCACGGTGAAGGTGGCCAGGAAGCCGGCCAGGATCGCCATGCGGATCACCGGAATGAAGGCGGAGCTGACCCGGATGGCGCGGCGGTTGGCCTCCACGTAGGCCTCGCTGACCGTACGCAGCCGCTCGGCCTCGCGCGCCTCGCTGGTGAAGCTCTTGATGGTGGCGATGCCGGCCAGGTTGTTGGAGAGCCGGCTGGCCAGATCGCCGACCTTTTCGCGCACATCCGCGTAGAGCGGGCCGGCCTTGCGCTGGAAGAAGAAGGCGCCCCAGATGATCAGCGGGATCGGCGTGAAGGCAAGCAGCGCGATCAACGGCGAGATGACGAAGAACACCGCGCCCACCGCCACCACGGTCACGCCGACCTGGATCAGCGAGTTGGCGCCGCCGTCGAGGAAGCGCTCGAGCTGGTTGACGTCATCGTTCATGGTCGCCACCAGTTGGCCCGAGCTCTTCGACTCGAAGTAGGCCATGTCGAGACGCTGGGCGTGCTCGTATGTGTCCAGGCGCATGTCGGCCTGCAGCCGCTGGGCCAGGTTGCGCCACAGGATCTTGTAGAGGTATTCGAAGATCGACTCGCCGGCCCAGATGAAGAAGGTGAGCACGGCCAGCACCAGGATCTGCTCCTGGGGCGTGGTGAAGCCGAGCCGGGCGACGAAGCTGCGCTCCTGGTTGACCACCACGTCGATGGCCACGCCGATGAGGATCTCGGGGGCGATGTCGAATATCTTGTTGATCACCGAGCAGGTGGTGGCGGCAACGATGCGGCGTCGGTAGCCGCGCGCGTAGCGCAGCAGGCGCACCAGCGCATGGAAACTGTTGGCGGAAGCGTTGGCTGACATGAGAGGTTCCTGGCGAACAAGATTCGCAGCTTAACGGTTTCACCCATTTGCACCAAGGCAGCGGCATGCGGCGAGCTTGCATCGCCACCGCACTCTTCACGACAATACTGGGCTTTCTCACCGCCAAGGATGCTCGATGATCCCCGATCTCTTCGCCGTCATGGCCCCCATTCTGGCCGGTGCCGGACTGGGCTTCACGTGGATCCGCCTGGGACATCCCTTTCCCGTCGACTTCGTCACCCGCCTGGTCTTCAACATCGGCACGCCGGCCCTGGTCATCGCCTCGCTCACGGGTGCCGACATCGATGCCGGCAGCTTCGGGCGCACCATGCTGGCCACCGCCCTGGTGATAATACTGATGGGCGGCGCCACCTTCGCCATGGCGCGGCTGCTGAAGCAGGATTGGCGAGTGTTGCTGGCCCCGATGATGTACCCCAACACCGGCAACATGGGCCTGCCGGTGGTGCTCTACGCCTTCGGCAGCGCGGGCTTCGCTTTCGGTATCACGGTAATGGTGACGGTCTCGCTGTTCCAGTTCACCATCGGCGCCATCTTTGCCAGTACCGGCAATCCTTTGAAGACTCTGCTCAGGACGCCTACGGTTTACGCTATCCTGATAGCACTGCTCCTGCTGCTGACGGATACCGGGCTGCCGCTGTGGCTGGCCAACAGCGTCGACCTGATCTCGGGTTTCACGGTGCCGCTGATGCTGATCACGCTGGGGGTGTCGCTGGCGAGCATCAAGGTGAAGAACCTGAAAACGGGCATCGGTTTCAGCCTGCTGCGCATCCCCATCGCCGCACTGTTGGCCTGGGGTATCGGCACGCTGCTGAACCTGCCGCCGCTGGCACTCAGCATCCTGATATTGCAGATGTGCATGCCGGTGGCGGTGTTCAACTACCTGTTCGCTCAGCGCGCCAAGCGGGAACCGGAATACGTTGCCAGCCTGGTGTTCTGCTCGACGTTGCTGGCGCTGTTCTACTTGCCCATTCTGCTGGCTATCCTGATGTAGCCGGCAAGCGAGACCGAGGGGTGAAGGGAACACCCCGGCTGCACCACAGTCTCTATCTTCTGGGGCGGCAAAGAAATGCAAGGGAGGAAGTCATGCACGAAGCAAACAAGCCATTGTCCGTCGTTGTGCTGGCAGGTATCGCGGCAAGCGGTACTGTCCTGGCCACCGCAGCGGTCGGCGCCGAAGTCATCGAAGAGAGTCTCTCCACCGAACACTTGGAGCTGCGCCTGGAGCGCATTGCCGAGGGTCTCGAGAACCCCTGGGCGGTAACCATGCTGCCCGACGGGCGCTTTCTGGTCACCGAGCGGCCGGGACGCCTGGCGCTGATCGATGAGGACGGCAGCATCACGCATCTCGAGGGCGTGCCCGAGGTCAGCGCTCAAGGCCAGGGCGGCCTGCTCGACGTCACGCTGCACCCCCGCTACGGTGACGGTGAGCACGACTGGCTCTACTTCACTTGGAGCAAGCCCGGCGACGGCGGCACGGCAACGGCCTTGAACCGCGCCAGACTGAGCGACGATGCCCTGAGCGACGTCGAGACGCTGTTCGAACAGGACCGCTTCTCCGGCCCCGGGCGGCACTATGGCTCACGGCTCGCCTGGCTGCCCGACGAGACCCTGCTGATGTCCATCGGCGACCGAGGCACACCTGAACGCGCCCAGGCGGCAGACGATCATGCCGGCAGCGTGCTGCGGCTAGCCGCCGACGGCAGCGCTCCCGACGACAACCCCTTCACCGACGAAGATGCCACCCGGGCCGAGATCTACACCCTCGGCAACCGCAACATCCAGGGCATGGTGGTGACCGAGCAGGGTGAGGTCTGGGCCACCGAACACGGCCCCTTCGGCGGCGACGAGCTCAATCTCATCGTCGCGGGAGAAAACTACGGCTGGCCCGAGGTCAGCCAGGGGCGCGACTATGGCACCCGCGAGCCCATCGGCGAGGACTCCCTGCCGGGAATGCAGGATCCGATCCACGTCTTCGAAGCTCCCTTCGCCCCCTCCGGTCTGGCTCAGGTGACCTCGGTCACCTTCGGCGAGTGGCAGGGCGACCTGCTGGCCGGCGGGCTGCGCGGCGAGCGGCTGTACCGCTTGTCGATCGAGGGAGAGCAGCTGGCCGACAGCGAAGTGGTGCTGGACGGACAGATCGGACGCATCCGCGGCGTGCACCAGGGGCACGATGGTGCCATCTACCTGGTCAATGACGAGGCGCAAGGCAGCCTCTACCGGCTACGGCCGGTGGAGTGACTCAAGCGCGGCACCGGTCCGTGTGGGCTGGTGCCGCATTCGTCTAATGCTGCCTGCGAGATGCCATGCGCCTACGCAATCTCATCCTCATCACCGTCATAGCACCGCTGTTCCTCGTGCTGCTGATATTCAGCCTGGTGGCCATCAAGTCGCTCGAGGATAACGTGCGCACTCGCCTCGAGCGGGAAGTCCAGGTCATCACCAATGTCATCGGCACGACCCTGAGCCACGCCCTCAGCCGCAACGCCACCGAGCCGCTCGAGGAGTCGCTCTACTCCGCGTTCTCCTTCCATCGTATCTACGGCGCCTATGTCTTCGACGCCAACGGACGAGAGATCTACGGGCTCGGCCTGGGGCAAGCCCTGTTCAGCCCGGAAACCATCCGCGAGGTCGCCGAGCGCGGCGAAATGCGCGCGGCCTATCGCGAACACGACGGCTGGCATTACTACTCCGCTCTGAAGCCGCTGATGTCCAACACCGGCGAGGTGCAGGGCGTACTGCAGGTCAACCGGCTCAACACCGGGATCGAGAACTACACCGGTTTTCTCAGCCAATTGGCGCTGCTGGCATTCGTCGTCGGCGCGGCCGGGATCGTGCTGGGTATCTGGTGGGGCTTTCGCCGCCATATCGAGCGCCCGCTGGAGCGGCTGCTGGCCGTCATGCAGCGAGTGGAGGCCGGCGACCGGGAGCAGCGCGCCGAAGCCGAGGGTCCGCAGGAGTACGAACGCCTGGCGGTGGCCCTGAATGGCATGCTCGATGCCATGGCCGAGAAGGACGCCGATATCGAGACACGTCGGCGTAAGGAGATCGAACTCGAGAAGCGACTGCGCAAATCGAAGAAGCTCGCCGAGCTCGGCGTGCTGGCTGCGGGTGTCGCCCATGAAATCGGCGCCCCGCTGACGGTGATCAACGGCCAGGCGCAGCGCCTCTCACGCCGCGAGACGCTCACCGATGCGGACCGCACCAGGCTTGGTCGCATACGCGGAGAGGTGGAGCGTATCGTCGAGATCGTGCGCCAGCTGATGGAACTGGGCCGGCGCCACAACGTCGAGAAGGAGCCGCTGCAGCTCGCCGAACTGCTCGAGACCACCCGCGAACTGGTCGAGGAGGATTTCGAACAAAGCGACATCCGGCTCGAGCTCGACCTGCCCGCGACGACACCGCCGCTGCTGGCCAACGGCCAACAGCTGATACAGGTACTGACCAACCTGCTACGCAACGCGGCACAGGCCAAGGGCGTCGAACGCGTGCGCATCCGCGCACAGGACAAGGAGGGCTGGTTGACTCTGTGGATAGAGGACGATGGCCCGGGAATCTCCGACCAGGACAAACCGAAAGTCTTCGACCCATTCTTCACCACCAAGCCCGTGGGTCAGGGCAGCGGTCTGGGATTATCCATGGTACATCGAATCATTAACGATCATGGCGGCACTGTCGGTGTTTACGACAGCGAGCTGGGGGGAGCCGGCTTCGAGATCGGGCTGCCACTGAACGATAGCGATGAAGGAGGGACTGCCACGTGACAGGAAGCCACACCCAATCCGATCTGCCGATACTGGTCGTCGAGGATGACGCCGCCATCCTGGAGCTGCTCGAGGAAGAGCTCCAGGAAGCCGGCTACAAGACGCTCGGTGTCAGCAGCGCCGAGGAAGCCATGCTCACCTTGAGCCACAGCGAAGTGGCCATGATCATCAGTGACGTGCGCTTGCCCGGCATGAGCGGCATGCAGCTGCTCGAACAGCTTCGCCAGGAGGGTAGCCGGGTAGGTTTCATCGTGATCACCGCCTTCGGCACCATCGATCAGGCCGTGGAGGCGCTGAAGATCGGAGCCGACGACTTTCTGACCAAACCGCTCGATCTGGAAAGCGTGGGCGAAGCGGTCTACCGCGTGCTGGAGAACCGGCGTCTGGCCGAACGCTTCCAGCAGGGAGAGTCGCCCGGTCATTTCCATGGCATCGTTGGGGAGAGCGAAACGATGCAGGCGCTGTTCCACGATGCGGCACGCCTGGCCAAGAGCGACGCGCCGATTCTGATCCTCGGCGAGAGCGGCACCGGCAAGGAGCTGTTGGCGCGTGCCATTCATGCCGAAAGCCCCCGCGCCGCCGAACCCTTCATCGCCGTCAATTGCGCCAGCATTCCTTCGGAGCTGATGGAGAGCGAGTTCTTTGGCCACGTGAAGGGGGCGTTCACCGGTGCCAGCGATTCGCGCCAGGGCCTGTTCCAGGCGGCCAACGGCGGCAGCTTGTTCCTCGATGAGATCGGCGAGATGTCGCCCGGCCTGCAGGCCAAACTGCTGCGCGCCCTGCAGGAGAAGATGGTCAAGGCCGTGGGTGCCGAGAAGGAAGAGTCGGTGGACGTGCGCATCATCGCCGCCACTCACCGCGACCTCGAGCAGGAGATCGAGAGCGGCAATTTCCGCAGCGACCTGTTCTACCGGCTTGAAACCTTCTCCCTGCGCATTCCGCCCCTGCGCGAGCGCCAGGGCGACATCGAACGCCTGGTCTCGGCGCTGATCGAGAAGCACGCCACTGCCCAGGGCAAGCGCATAGAAAGCGTGGAGCCTGTGGCACTCCAAACCCTGCTCGACTACCCATACCCCGGCAATGTGCGGGAGCTCGAGAACGCCATCATGCGGGCGGTGACCCTGGCCGAGGAAGGGCTGCTCAGCCACGCCGACCTGCCGGAACGCATTCGTCAGCATGGCCAGGAGCAGCGTGGCGTGGTACGTCAGATCGAAGCCGGCAGTGCCCTCGTCGCTCGCAGCCAGCAGAGCTGGCCGAGTCTCGAGGAAGTCGAGAAGCGCTATATCCAGAAGGTGCTGGAGGCCACCGGAGGCAACAAGCGGCGCACGGCGGACATTCTCGGCATCGCCAGACGCACGCTCTACCGGCGGCTGGAGGAGGATTGACGACTATTCAGACGTTACGACCCGAACGCAACTGACATAGCGACAGGACATAGGGACAGGAAACGTAAAAAAGCCCCCGTGGGAGCGCGGGGGCGAAGTACGCCATGCAACTCGCTGACGGTGCAAGGGGGGAGGGTGGCGGGCCGTCAGCCAATTGCGGCGCGTCATTTTGATCACGCATCCTTGCGTTCGCTATACATTTAGGAAGCCCCAGCCAACCGACTGGGGCCGAACCTGGAAATTAAGTGTCTTGTTCCGGATATTCCCACTCATCTGACTCATCGCCCGGCATAGCTTCGGGACCATCACCGAAACCGGGCTCTTCACCAGGTGCAGCTTCGGTACCAGGCATAGCAGGATCGGCACCCGGTTCAGTGGCCCCGTCAATGCCGGGGGCAGCCGGGTCACCGGGCTCGACACCTGGGCCGGCTTCATGCCCCGGCGCAGCCTCGGTGCCTGTGCCTGTGCCTGGCGCAGTCTCAAAGCCAGGATCGGACTGCTGCATACCCGGATCTTGCATTTCTCCCGGCTGCGCTTCGGTACCCGGCATGGCAGGATCAGCGCCCGGCTCAGTAGTTCCATCAATGCCCGGCGCGGCCGGGTCGCCGGGTTCGACGCCCGGACCGGCTTCATGGCCCGGTGCCGCCTCGGTCGCCGGATAATCACCAGGCTGTTCGGCACCTGGCTGAGTCTGGAACTCGTCCTGCTGAGTCTGGGTCTGCTGGGCCAGCGCGAACGGGCTGGCGGTCAGCCCCATGGTCACACCAACGATGCCTAGCTTCTTCAGAAATTCCTTGGACATCATGATTCCACCTCCTGCGGTATCGCCTTGCGCGAAGTGTGATGGGCGTCCTGCCCTGAGCCGCCACCGTCCCGATGGCGGCACGAAGCGAAAGGGGTCAGATCGAAAGATCAGTTACCACCTTGCTCTTCTTCCTCTTCAACCAAGGGATCGTCGACCTGTCCTTGGTCCATTGTGTCCTGCTGGCCTTCGAGCTCGTCCTCATCGGGAACCGGCTCTTGCTCGGCTTCAGGCAGCGGGTCTTGCTCGGGCGTTACGTCACCCATGCCCTCAGGGCTCTCCTCGGCCCCGGTGATCGGCTCCGCCGAGCCGTCTCCAGCCGCCGTATCAGTCTGATCGATGCCCGGATCGGCCGTGGTGTCCTGCATCGGGGAAGTCTGTTCTTCCGTGACTGGACGCTCTTCCTCGACAGGCGGCACATCATCGTCATTGCCGCAACCAGCAAGAGACAACGTCCCTAGCGCCAGAGCCACTGCCGAGGCCAAGGCGGTCAGCTGCCTGGCAGGTTTGCTTGCACGCTTTCTATGGCTCATCTGGGTTCCTCTCCCTGATTGATTCATTCTCCTCTAGATAGCAGCACAGGTCGTGCCACTCTTCCTGATATTTCTTATAATATATAAAAAACAATAAGTTAGACATAAAACCGTGAAGACGAAGTACTCTGAAAATCGGCAAGAAAGGTGGTTCAAACTGACACATGGGCAGCTTTGCCACAGCCCAAACCCGGCTGCTCACGACAAACAGGGAGACGTCGTCGAGACGTCTCCCTGTTTGTCTTTGCCGAAGCGAGAGGGTAGGTATTATTCCGGCGCGACGCCCCGCAGCCGCTCACTGCGCCGACGCAACAGCTCCAGCGTCGTCAGCAGCAGCATGGAGAGCAGTACCAGCAGTGTGGCGACGGCGAGGATGGTCGGGCTGATCTGCTCGCGAATGCCGGACCACATCTGGATCGGCATGGTGCGTTGCTCGGGGCCGGAAATGAACAGCACCACCACCACCTCATCGAAGGAGGTGATGAAGGCGAACAAAGCACCGGATACGACCCCCGGAGTGACCAATGGCAGCACGACCTTGAAGAAGGTTCGTGTCGGATTGGCGCCCAGGCTGTGGGCCGCCTTGATCAAGGTCGTATCGAAGCTCGACAGCGTTGCCGTCACGGTGATCACGACGAAGGGAATCCCGAGCGCGGTATGCGCCAGAATCACACCGAGGTAGGTCTGGGCCAGATTGACCTTGGAGAAGAAGAAGAACATGGCGGCAGCAGAGATGATCAGCGGTACGATCATCGGCGAGATCAGCAGCGCCATGATGACACTGCGAGCCGGCATATGGCGGCTCGACAGCCCCAGTGCCGCCACGGTGCCCAGGATGGTCGCCAGGATCGTCGAGGCGATGCCGATGATGAAGCTGTTCTTGATCGCGTGCAGCCAGGCTCGTGAGGTGAAGAAGTCCTGGTACCAGCGCAGCGAATAACCCGCCGGATCGAGAGACAGCATCTCCTGGGAAAAGGTGAAGTAAGGCTGCGCATTGAAGGACAGCGGGATGATGATCAACAGCGGCCCCACCAGGAACAGGAAGATGAGCGCGCAGATACCGAGGAACACGTAGTGCCAGATGCGCTCGCCGCGGGTGGCATAGGAAGGAATGGCCATCGTTTACCCCAGCTTGACCTTGTCGACGCCGATCAGGCGATTGAAGACCAGATAGAACACCACCACCACGAACAGCAGGATCGAGGCAATTGCCGCCGCCAGGCCCCAGTTGAGGGAGGTCTGCATGTGGTAGGCGATATAGTTGGTGATGAAACGCCCCGACTGGCCACCGACCAGCGCCGGGGTGATGTAATAGCCGATCGAAAGGATGAATACCAGGATCCCCCCGGCGGCAATGCCCGGAATGGTGAGCGGGAAGTAGACGCGCCGGAAGCACAGGAACGGCCGGCCGCCCAGGGAGCGCGCCGCACGCATGTAGCTCGGCGGGATGGTCTTCATCACCGAGTACAGCGGCAGAATCATGAACGGCAGCAGGATGTGGGTCATGGCAATGATGGTGCCGGTCTTGTTGTGGATCATCTGCCAGCGCGCCTCGTCGGCGATCACCCCAACGGCGACCATCAGGTCGTTGAGCACCCCCTGGGACTGCAGAATGGCGATCCAGGTCGTCGTGCGTACCAGCAGCGACGTCCAGAATGGCAGCAACACCAGAATCATCAGCAGGTTGGAATAGCGCAGCGGCAGGCTGGCCAGTAGGAAGGCCACGGGATAGCCAAGCAGCAGTGTCAGGACGGTGATGACCAGGCTCATCCATAGCGTGCGCCAGAACAGAGTGACGTGCAGGCGCTGGGATTCGGGTGCGCGAACGATCTCGCCATCGGGCGTGAGTTGGCGGTCCACCGCCGCCAGGTAGTAGCTGATCGTCAGCGGCGAGGCCTCGCGCTGTATCAGCTTCCAGGTATCGAGCTCGCCCCAGGTGTCATTGAGTTCGATCAGCGCTTCACGGTAAGGGGGTTCGAGCGTGCCAAGGCCGCGGGCGGTGCGGGTGATGGTCGAGCGCATGCCCGACTTCTCATAGTTCAAGCGGCTCGACAGCAGCCCCAGGTTACGTGCCTGCTGCCCTTCGCGCAGGTCCTCGGCCAGCGCCGCGAAGACCTCTTCCCCGGGCAGCGACTCTCTGTCCCAGCCCTCCAGGGCTTCGACGGTGCGCGACAGATGGGTCGACACTTCGGGATTGTCGACGCTGCGCCACAGCATCTCGAAGATGGGCATGACGAAGGCGACGACGAGAAACAGCAGCAGCGGCGATACCAGCAGGAAAGCCTTGATCTTCGAGCGCCTCACGGCGCGACGCAGGCTGACCTTTAGCGGCACGCCATCGGCAGTGGTCAATGGGGATGCAGGTGAATCGGACACTCTGGCCCTCCGGAAGGCAACATGACGACGAAGGCAGCGGATACCGCCGCCCGGCCTGTAGCCGGGCGGCGGTCACACCTTACTGAGCCAGCCAGGCGTCGAAGCGCTGATTCAGCTCGTCGCTGTAGTCGGCCCAGAACTCATCGTCCTTCTGGATCGCAGTAGCGAAGTTGGGCGGGAAGGTCGGCATGTGCGGCATCATGTCGATACCCGTTTCCGCATGTACGGAGACCTTATCCGAAGAGGAGTAGCGGGCCGGGCCATAGGAGATGTACTGAGCCTGGTCGGCCAGCCGCTGGGTGTCGGTGGCGAAGTGGAGATAGTCGCGCACCTTGTCGAGCTTGCCGGTCGGTACCACCCAGCCATCCAGCTCGAAGACCTGGGCGTCCCAGATGATCTCGAAGGGCTGGTTCTCGCTCACCATGGCATCGAAGATACGACCGTTGTAGGCCGAGGCGAAGGCGACCTCACGGTCCGCCAGCAGCTGCGGTGGCTGCGAGCCCTCTTCCCACCAGATGACATGATCCTTGATGGTGTCGAGCTTGGCGAAAGCACGCTGAATGCCCTCTTCCGTCTCGAGCATGTCATAGACGTCTTCGCGGTCGACGCCATCGGCGATCAGGGCCCACTCCATGTTGTTGATCGGCCGCCGCATCAGAGCACGCTGGCCGGGATAGTTCTCCAGGTCGAATACGTCCTGGATGGTGCTCGGCTGCTTGTCCTCGGGGAACATCGAGCTATTGAAGGCCACGATGTTGGAGTAGACGATCGAGGCCACGAAGCATTCGCCCAGCGCGCCATCGACGAAGTCTTCACTGGCAGGCGTCCCGTCGGGTGCCGGCGCCAGCAGCTCATCGTGATCGAGCGGCTCGATGAGACCCTCGGCACAGGCGATCATGGCGTCTGCAGGCAGCATGTCGACCAGATCCCAGGTGACGTTGCCCGCTTGGGACTGGGCGCGCAGGCCGGCCAGGGCGTTGGCACTACGGTCGATGTTGACGATATTGTCGCCGGTCTTCTCCATCCAGGGCTCATGGTAGGCACGCTGCTGGCTCATGCTGTAGGCGCCACCCCAAGAGACGATGTTGAGCGTCTGCTGAGCCTGGGCAACGCTCGCCAGCCCCATGACCGAGGCGCCGGCCACGGCACATACCATCAGCTTGAGTGCCGGTTTCCCTGCTTGTTGAGTGTCACGTTTCATCGTCCACCTTCCTCTTTTTTCTTGTTGAACTGCATGGGTTCGACATAGATCAGGCGTCCAGCGCCCGACAGTCGCTGCTGGACCAGCCGATATCGACCGACTGCCCCGGCCTCAGCGATGCGTAGTGCTTTGCATTGGGTGTCTTGAGGATGAACTCGTCGGTGCCACAGACGCTGACCCGCGTGCGCAGGTGGTCGCCGAGATAGATCACCTCTCTCACCTCGGCGCGAAAACGGTTGTCGAACGACGCTTCGGCACCACTCGCTGCGATGTCGACACGCTCGGGGCGCAGCGAAAGCGTGGTACGCGCACCAATGCCGCCGGCGGCAACGGGCTTGGCCAGCACCGTTTCACCGCTGTCGAGGCGCACCTGGCACTTGTCGCCGATCATTTCGGTCACTTCGCCGTAGAGCCGGTTGTTCTCACCGATGAAGTTGGCAACGAAAGCGTTCTCGGGGGCCTCGTAGAGGGTTTCTGGAGCTGCCAACTGCTGCACGACGCCATCGTTGAACACGGCGATACGGTCGGACATGGTCAAGGCTTCGGTCTGGTCGTGGGTCACGTAGATCATGCTGACCCCCAACTCGGCATGGATGCGCTTGATCTCGTACTGCATCTCCTCACGCAGATTCTTGTCCAGCGCGCCCAGCGGCTCGTCCATCAGTACCAGTTCGGGCTCGAAGACCAGCGCCCGGGCCAGCGCCACCCGCTGCTGCTGCCCGCCCGAAAGCTGCGCCGGCCGGCGGTCACCGAAATTCTCCAGACGCACCATGGCCAACGCCCGCGCCACCTTGCGCTTGATTTCCGCCTTGGAGAGACGACGAACCTCGAGCGGGAAGGCAAGATTTTCGGCAACCGACATATGGGGGAAGAGCGCATAGTTCTGAAACACCATGCCGATGCCCCGCTTGTGCGGCGGCAGGTCGTTGATGGGCTCTCCCTTGAGCAGAATCTGGCCATGGGTGGGAGTCTCGAAGCCCGCCATCATCATCAGACAGGTAGTCTTGCCAGATCCAGAAGGGCCTAGCAGGGTGACGAATTCGCCCTTGTGAATGTCGAGGTCGAACCCCTTCACCACCAGCTCGACGCCGTCGTAGCTCTTCTGGACATTGATGAAACGGACAAAGTGCGCTTCCGCTGCGTGACTGGTTTCACTTGCGCTGTCATTGCGCTCTTGTTGCAAACTTTCGTTCATGCAGGGTTCTCACTCACAACCAGATCCGGCAAAGCCGTGTGACTTCGCTCACGCAAGCTGGCTGGTTCTTTATCGTTGTAGCCACCTACCCTATGCGTTACCCGCTATCCACCGCAATCCCAGCTGTGTCCAAAAAGCGTTGAAGCAAAGACGGGACAGACGAGACCTTATCGATTACGCATCGTTACCCAACAAAACCCGATGATTACGCTCTATTTTTCCGCCCAATCCTAATTAAAGCGAGGGGAATACGGATGCCTCGGCAGGCAAAACCTTTTTGTGTATAATTTCTGTCCACAATAATGTCGCTATGGGTGCGGTTCTTAGCGCTATCAAGCTGGCAGCGCTCGTCAACGATGCCAGACTTGACGTGGGGGCCACGGTGTCTTCTTGCACACCTCGGAACACCTCACTTTGGCTGCGCCAACAACATGGCATGCAAAGCAAGGTCATGATTTCCATTGACCTTACCATCTAGGGACTTGCGCCCTCTTGTTAGCCGCCGGTCAATCCGGCATCACCGCAACAAATATCATAACACCACCATCCTCGTACCAGGACGTTTCAATGGGAGAGCATAACGTGGACAACACTTCTCGCGACGAACGCCACAAGGAGGCCGAGACCTCCGAAGGCGTGCCGGCTCCGGAAGGACCGGCCAACCTGATCGACACCGACTACGTCATCGGCCAGGACAATCTGGCCACCGACAAGCTCGGCTTCAGCATCGACCTGCACGGCAAGGTATTTACCATCTCGGCACTGGTCACGGTGTTCTTCGTGGTAATCACCCTTGCCCTGCAGGCCGAGGTCGAGCCGCTGTTCAACGCCATGCGCGACTGGCTTACCGGCAACCTGTCCTGGTTCTTTCTGCTGGCCGGCAACATCTTCGTACTGCTGTGCCTGGTGCTGATCGTGTCGCCGCTGGGCAAGGTGCGAATCGGCGGCATGCATGCCAAGCCGGACTTCAGCTATAGCGGCTGGTTCGCCATGCTTTTCGCCGCCGGCATGGGCATCGGCCTGATGTTCTACGGCGTATCCGAACCCATGTCGCACTTCGGGGCGGCCATGGGCGGCACTGACGTCGAGAATGGCGTACGTACCGACTGGGCCCCGCTCGGCGCTGCCGCCGACGACCCTGCAGCCGCGGCCCGTCTGGGCATGGCCGCCACGATCTATCACTGGGGGCTCCACCCCTGGGCGATCTACGCCGTGGTGGCACTGGCACTGGCCATCTTCTCTTTCAACAAGGGCCTGCCGCTCACCATGCGTTCGATCTTCTACCCGATTCTGGGCGAGCGGGTATGGGGCTGGCCGGGCCACATCGTCGATATCCTGGCGGTCTTCGCCACCCTGTTCGGTCTAGCCACCTCACTGGGTCTCGGCGCTTCCCAAGCCTCGGCAGGGCTGAGCTATCTGTTCGGCGTGCCCGAGACCGACGCCACCATGGTGCTGCTGATTCTGGGCATCACCGCCATTGCTATCGTGTCGATCCTGGCCGGCGTCGACAAGGGCGTGCGCAGGCTTTCCGAGATCAACATGGGCCTGGCCGTACTGCTGCTGCTGTTCGTGATTCTGGTGGGGCCGACCGTGTTGATCCTCACCGGCTTCTTCCAGAATCTCGGCGCCTACATGGTCAACCTGCCGGCACTCTCCAACCCCTTCGGCCGCGAGGATGCCAACTTCACCCAGGGCTGGACCGCCTTCTACTGGGCCTGGTGGATCTCCTGGTCGCCCTTCGTCGGCATGTTCATTGCCCGCGTCAGCCGTGGCCGCAGCGTACGTGAATTCCTGACCGCCGTGCTGCTGGTTCCCTCGCTGGTCTCGGTGCTGTGGATGACCGCCTTCGGCGGCACCGCCATCAACCAGCTGGTCGGTGCCGGCTTCGAAGGCGTACAGGACGCCGCCCTCGAGCTGCAGCTGTTCGTCATGCTGGGCGAACTGCCGCTGACGGCCATCACCTCGTTCGTGGGGATCGTGCTGGTGGTGGTGTTCTTCATCACCTCGTCGGATTCCGGTTCGCTGGTGATCGATACCATCACCGCCGGCGGCAAGGTCGATGCACCCAAGCCACAGCGAGTGTTCTGGGCCATCATCGAAGGCGTCATCGCCATCGCCCTGCTGCTCGGCGGCGGCCTGGTCGCACTGCAGGCGATGGCGGTTTCCACCGGGTTGCCCTTCACTCTGGTGCTACTGGTGGGCTGTTATGCCATCATCAAGGGGTTAATGAGCGAGCCTCGCGGCTGATCCTCGAGCCACCCTGCCAGCGCGGCCACGGAAGGCCGCCCGGTCCCGAGTCTTGTGTCTCGTCAAGTCCAGTGAAGCAACTCTCACCGGCAGAAGCGATATCACGACAAGACTATGGGGACTGAGAAAAATCCCATTAGTCAAGTGGTTCATGCTCCATACGGCCACTAGTAACCCGCCACCGCTTCGGGCATATTTCGAATAGATCATTACAACTATGCCGAAGGAGCCGTTCTACGCCCATGATGGCACCCGAAGACGCCTTTCGTCTGCTCGCCGATGGCTTGGGCAAGGCCGGCACTCCCCTGGCGTTCGACCATCTCGTCGAACGGATCTCCGCCATTTTCGATGGAGAGCACGTGCTTATCGGCAAGCTGCTTTCCGATAACGCCACTATCCGCACCGTCGCCTTCTGGTCGCATGGCTCACTCCAACCCGCCGCTGTCTACACGCTGGCTGGCACGCCCTGTGAGCACGTGCTGAACGACGAGGTGTGCGAATTCACCGAGGGTGTCTGTCAACGCTTTCCGGACGATGTCATGCTGCAGGAGTTGGGGGTCGAGAGTTACGTAGGCGTTCCGCTACGCTCCCCCCAAGGCCACCTCGTCGGCCTGTTGGCCGTACTTTCGAGCCGGCCGCTCGATCTTGCCGCCTATGGTTCAGAGGTGCTGCGCATTGCCGCTGCTCAGGCAGGCGCCGAGATGGCACGCCGATCCGAAGAGGAAAAGCGGCGCAGCAGCGACTACCGCATTCAGCAGCTCATCTACTGGGACAGCGTCACGGGGCTACCCAACCGCCGCTGCCTCATGGAGCGGCTGGAAGAGGCCTGCGAGCAGGCTCGACTGCGCGACAGCTGCCTGGGACTGATCTATCTCGACCTGCAGCGCTTTCGTCAAATCAACGATACTCAAGGCCACGAGCTGGGCGACCAGGTGCTCGCCGAGATAGCCAGTCGTTTCAGCGCCCAGGCAGAGGCGGGTGAGTTCCTTGCCCGGCTGGGCGGAGATGAATTCATGGTGCTGCTCACCGACACCCGGCCAGCGGCCATGGCGCATGCCATCGAGCGCTATCGCAACAGCCTGCTGGCGCCGATTCTGCTGTCGGAGCGAAGTTTCTCGATTTCCGCGAGCGTCGGAGCCGCGCTGTTCCCACGCGATGCCGATAACGCTCAGTCGCTGTTTCAGCACGCCAGCATTGCGCTCAACCATGCCAAGCGCGACAGCAGCCGCACGCGATTCTTCACCGCCACCATGGCCGATGAATTACAGCAGCACGAAATATTGCAGCTGCGTTTCAGCGACGCCCTGGCCAAAGGCAAGCTGTCGCTGGCCTTTCAGCCTCAGTTCAGCCTCAAGAGCGGCAAGCTGATCGGCGCCGAAGCCCTGTGCCGCTGGCACGATGAGATCCTCGGCCAGGTCAGCCCCGGCATCTTCATCCCCTTGGCGGAGGAGCAGGGCCTCATCCGGCCACTGGGCGAATGGGTGCTGGAAGCCGCCTGTCAGCAGATCGCAGCCTGGGAGCGACAAGGCAAACCGTTTCCGGGCCGGCTCAGCGTCAACGTATCCGCCCAGCAGATGGATGACCCACGTCTTGCCGAGCATATCCAGCGCATCGCCACCCGGGTCTCCCCCGGCAAGCTGGGGCTGGAGCTGACCGAAAGCGGCCTGATGCGTAACCCCGAGCAGACCGTGCGCATCACTCGAGCCCTGTGCAAGGCCGGTTTCAGTCTGGCCATCGACGACTTTGGTACCGGTTACTCCTCTCTCACTTACCTCAAGCGCTTTGCCGCCGACACCCTCAAGATCGACATGTCCTTCGTCCAGGACATGCTCAAGAGCAGCCACGATCACGCCATCGTTTCCACCATCATCGCCATGGCCCAGACCCTGGGCATGCAGACCGTGGCCGAAGGGGTCGAGGAAGCCGAACAGGCCGAGGCACTGCGAGCCCTTGGCTGCACCGGCGTGCAGGGCTTCCATTTCGGCCGTCCCGTGGATGGCAACACCTTCGCCGAGCTGTGGCTGTAGGCGAATCCCGCCAAGCGCTGCAGGCTTAGTCTCAGGTCCAGAGCTTGCCTACCGGCGTCGCGGCATCGTAATGCTTGGCTACCTGCGCCTGGAACAGCTCGGCCGTGGCCAAGGCATCGACCAGGGCATGGTGGCCCTGGTAATCCGGTAACCCATAGCGCCTCCGACTGTCTCCCAAACGTATCGAAACCGGCGGCCGCCGCATCCATCGCTGCAGCCGAGCCCACAGCGAGAGCCGGTGCAGCCGCGCTTCCAGTGACATGGTATCGATCATCGGAAACCGCGCCCCTTCCCCCAACCGCGCCTTGATCGCGTCGGCGAGAAAAGGCCGCTCGATATGGCGGAAGTGCACGACGACGATACGCCCGGCCAAGGCCTCGAGGAGTTCGGGAAGGATGTCGCCGAAATCGGGGGCTTCGGCCACTTCGGAATGCGTGATGCGGTGCAGGGTGATGGAAGCATCGGAGAGCGCACGGCTGGGGCGCACGACCCAGTAACGCCGCAGAGCCAGCGGTATGCGCGACAGGCTGAAGGGCACCAGACCGATGCTCACGATGGCGTGACGCTGAACGTCGAGCCCGGTGGTTTCCAGGTCCAGAGCGACCAGCGGTACCTCGCCGATCGGCGTCTCAGGCGCGGGACAACCGGCGGCGAAGAAGGCTTTCAGCAGCGGATCGTGGGCAGCGTCGGCGCGCTGTTGCAGGTAGGCGGGCCACTCCTGCACCTGTGAGCGCGATGCCAGGCGATGGGACAGCATGCTTCAACGATCCCGGCCGGTGGGTCCCGGTATCGGGTAGCGATACTTGAGGAACTTCTGGGCACGACTGAGGACCTGAAACGCATCCTTGAGATGGTGGCGCTCGCTGTCGGCGACGTTTTCCGGCTCGATGTTGTTGTCCGGCTCGTGCTCCTGCTGAAGATCGATGACCTGATGGCGAATCCGCACCATGGAGAGCAACTCCATGGCATGGCGCAGCTTGGCATCGACGCCCGGCGCCAACAGCTGCGTGGCGGCGATGGCATCCAGCCGCTCGAAGCTGTTCTGAGCCCTTGAGCCACAGGCCAGAGCGTGCACGCGTATCAGATCGACCAGCGGCGCCGTGCCCCGACGCTTGAGGTTGATGGAGTTGTTGTGCTTACCATCCTTCTCCATCACGAAGGTACGAAAGAAGCCCAGCGGCGGCGTACGGTTCCGCGCATTGCGTGCCACTGCGGCCAGAAACCGGGGGCTGCGCGGTGCCTTGTCGGCGATGAGGTCCTGCAGCTGCTCGATGTAGGCTTCCTCGCCGTAGGCGCTGTCCAGGTCGAAGAAGATCGAACAGTGTAGCAGGCGCTCCGGGGTGGGCGAGTCGATCCACTCGCTGAAGTAGCGCTTCCACACCTTGAGTGGCTGTCGCCACCTGGGGTTGGTGGCCATGACCTCGCCCTTGCAGTAGGTGTAGCCGCAAGCCGCTAGCCCATCGCTGACGAACTTCGCCAGGTTGGCGAAATAGTCGTCATGCCGGGCCGGATCGAAGTCGTCGGCCAGGATCAAGGCATTGTCCTGATCGGTAACGACGGTCTGCTCGTTGCGTGCCATGGAACCGTTGACCATGAAGCAGTACGCCACGGGCGGTGGACCCAGCGACGCTTCTCCCAGCTCCAGCAGCCGCCGCACGAAGCTGCGCCCGATGGTGGAGAGCGCCGTTCCCACCATCTGCGAGTTTGCCCCCTCTTCCACCATGCGTACGAAGGCGACACGCACGTCCGGGGCCAGCCGCGCCAGCCCTTCGACGCTGGACTGATGAAAGATGTTACTCACCAGGTAGAGGCTGCTGTGGGTCTCGTAGCGGATGATGTCGGAGAGATGGACGATGCCCATCGGCCGCCGACGATAGAGCACCGGCAGGTGATGGATATTGTTGCGCAGCATGCACAGCATTGCTTCATGCACGGACTCGTCGGACTGAATCGTGATCACTCTGCCCCCCGTCAGCTCCCCCACCGGGGTGTCGGGCGGCAGACCCTCGGCCACGATGCGCGTACGAAAGTCGCTGTCGGTGAGGATGCCCCGCAGCCGCCAGGGGCGGTCCTGGCTGTCGGTGAAGGTGTGACGAGGATCGTGATCGTCGCCGGGTTCATCGAGGATCAGCGCCGACGATGCCTGAGCCTCGGTGATCTGGCGCGCCGCTTCCTGCACCGTAGCACTGGCCTCGACCATCACCGGGTAGCGAGTGAGCAGCTTGCGCACCCGGGTGATCATCATGTCGTTGGCCTTTTTGTGCTGCTCCACCGCCGCTTCCAGCCGCGGGCGCTCCAGCTCGACGAAGTCGGAGAAGTGCTCGTCGGCCTCGCACAGGCGCACGAAGAGAGCCTCGGGAATGAAGTAGATCAGGGTATCTTCCAAGGCGCGGGCAGGGAAACGCACCCGGTGGTTCCTCAGCAGACTGAAGTGGCCGAAAATGTCCCCTTCACCCAGGCGATTGTAGAGATCGCCCGTACGGCGCCGCACTTCCACGGCTCCGCTGCGAATGTAGCAGAGTTCATGCAGCTCCTGATCGAACTGCAGAATGTCGGACCCCGCCTGAAAGTAGCCCACCTCGACCTGCCCGGCCACCTCGTCGAGCAGCTCATCGTCCAGGGCTTCGAAAGGCGGGAAGCGTCCCATGTGCTGGCGTATCTCGAGTACTTCCGCATCCATGTCGCATCGGGCTCCCTATGGCGGTAACGACGTGCCTCGACAGAGTAAAGGGGGGCAAATGCCAAACACAAGAAAGGCCGCTCGAAGCGGCCTTTCCAGTCAGTTTGGCTAGCGTCGTTTACGACTGCTCGGCCATCTGCTGCACGCGCTGCATCAGCTCCGGATCCTGCTGGATGGCATGGCCGATGGCATTGAAGGTATCCACGTCGAGACCGTTCTCCTCGACCACCTCGACCATACGGTCATTGGCTTCCATGCGCACTTCCTGCTGGGCCTGCTCGTCTTCGGCCGCATGCAGACGCTCGGTGTACTCCTGTGAAATCACGGCGATTTCCTGGGAGGCATCGGCAAACTGCTGAAGCTGATCATCGGAGAAGTCCTGAGCGGGTGCCTGCGCTTGCGGCTGGGCTGCCGGGTCCTGGGCGGGATCTTGCTGAGCGTGTGCCTGTGCGGTCATCAGCCCGGCGGTGAGCAGGGCGGCCGAGAACAGTGCAGTCATCCGTTGCATGAATACCTCCAAGGGGTGTTGCGGTGAATGTAGGGAGTCTGACGAGCGCAAGCGCTCGGAGTTCAGTTTTTAATGTTACGTAATGTAATTTTTTGGCCTTTTCACTGCGCGGCCTGAAACCGTGTGGAAAAAGTTAACCTGCTAGCTTTCGTCACCAGCGGCAACCAAGTATCGTCGACAGCTTCACGACAGCACTTCAAGGACGCTCCTGCGATGCCAAGCACCGCCACTTCACGCTTCGATGCCGCGTTGCTGGCCAGCATGCCGATTCTCTTCGTCGCCCTGTGGAGTACCGGCTTCATCGGCGCCAAGTTCGGCCTGCCCCATGCCGAACCCTTCACTTTCCTGTTCATTCGCTTCGTGCTGACCCTGGCCCTGCTGATCCCGCTGGTCAAGCTACTGGGCAGCGCCTGGCCCGCAGGCTGGCGGCTCAAGGGTCATATTGCCGTCTCGGGGCTGCTGGTGCACGGCGCCTATCTGGGCGGCGTCTTTTACGGCATCTACCTGGGCATGCCGGCGGGTCTCACGGCCTTGCTGGTCGGCCTGCAGCCGCTGTTGACCGCTACCCTGGCCGGGCCGATGCTGGGCGAGCGCATCGCTGCCACCCAGTGGCTGGGGCTGGCGCTGGGCCTGATCGGCATCACGCTGGTGCTGGGCAGCAAGCTCGACCCGGGAGCCGAGCTGTTCCAGGGCTTCGGCCTCGGCGCTCTGGCCTGCGTTCTCGTCGCCCTGGCCGGCATTACCCTGGGCACCCTGTATCAAAAGCGCTTCTGCACCGGTATGCCGCTGCTCTCGGGCACGGTGGTGCAGTACCTCTCCTCCGGCGCCCTGCTCGGCTTCGGCGCCCTGCTGCTGGAGGAGCGGCACGTCGAATGGACGCTCACCTTCGTACTGACCCTGGGCTGGCTGGTGCTGGTGCTGTCGATTGCCGCCATTCTGCTGCTGATGGCGCTCATCCGGCGCGGAGAAGCCTCCCGCGTGGCCAGCCTGTTCTACCTGGTGCCCCCCGTCACGGCACTACAGGCCTGGTGGCTGTTCGACGAGCGCCTGCCACTGGCGGCACTGGCAGGCATGGCCGTAACCATCGTCGGAGTCGTGCTGGCAGCTCGCGGCCAGAGGCGGCGATAGAGAGGCAATAGAAAGAAGTGGCTGCGTCAGTTGGCGGCCAGTTGCTCGAGATAGCGCGGCCCGCCAAGGTTGCGCATCTGCTGGCGAATCCACTGGCTGCGACGCTCCACGTGAGGGCCAGGCCGGGCAGCATCCCAGGCCCTCGGATTGGGCAGGATCGCTGCCAAACGGCTGGCCTGCACTTCATTGATGCGATCCGCAGAGACGCCGAAATAGCGCTGTCCGGCTGCTTCCAGGCCGAATACGCCGTTATCCCACTCGGCAATGTTGAGATAGACCTCGAGAATGCGCTGTTTGGGCCACAGCGCCTCGATCAGCACGGTGAACCAGGCTTCGAACCCCTTGCGCAACCAACTGCGCCCCGTCCACAGGAACAGGTTCTTGGCCGTCTGCTGGCTGATGGTACTGGCACCGCGCAAACGCCCGCCGTTGCGGCTCGCCTCCCAGGCGCGGCGCATCTCGTCGACATCGAAACCGCGATGGATCGGGAAGCGCTGGTCCTCGGCGGCGATCACCGCCAGCTTGGCATGATCGGAGAGCTCACCCCATGGCCGCCACTGATGCTGAATGGTCAGCGACTCCCCCGCCATCCAGGACTGCACCTTGCGCTCCAGCATCACCATGGAGCCGTACACGGGTACATGGCGCAGCAGCATGACCGCGAGGATCGACAAGATGACGAAGGCGGCCCCGGCAAGGGCCGCCCAACGCAGCACGCGGCGTAGCAGGACACTGATCATGCAGTGCCCTGTGCAGGGGGAGAATCAGCGCTTGGAGAGATGCTCCGCATGGTAACGCAGGTGCTCCTCGATGAAGCTGGCAATGAAGAAGTAGCTGTGATCATACCCCGGCTGACGGCGCAACGTCAGGGGGTGATCGTGCTCTTCGCACACGGCCTCGAGCCGCTCGGGCTTGAGCTGCTCCTCGAGAAACTGGTCTGCCTCGCCCTGATCGATGAACAGGTGCTGTGTCGACGCGCCCTTGGCCACCAGCTCGCAGGCGTCATACTGGGTCCAGGCGCCGGGATCGTCGCCCAGGTAGCCGCGGAACGCCTTGCGTCCCCAGGGGCACTGGGTGGGATTGACGATGGGCGAGAAGGCCGACACCGAACGATAGTGGCCGGGTCGGCGCAGCGCCAGTATCAGCGCACCGTGACCACCCATGGAGTGTCCGCTGATCGCCTCACGACCATTGAGCGGGAAGTGCTGGCGCACCACCGAAGGCAGCTCCTCCGCCACATAGTCGTACATGCGATAGTGCTTCTTCCACGGCTCCTGGGTCGCGTTGACGTAGAAGCCCGCCCCCGAGCCGAAGTCGTAACTGTCGTGCTCGCCGGGCAGATCGGTACCGCGTGGGCTGGTGTCGGGGCAGATAATGGCGATGCCGAGCTCGGCTGCCACACGATGCGCCCCGGCCTTCTGCATGAAGTTCTCGTCCGTGCAGGTCAGCCCCGACAGCCACCACAACAGCGGCACGCGTTCGGTCTCGGCCTGCGGCGGCAGGTAGATGGCGAACTCCATCTCGCAGTCCAGCGCCCGCGAGCGGTGCCGGTAGCGCTTGTGCCAGCCGCCGAAACTCTTGTTGCTCGAGATCGGCTCGAGGTTCTCGGTCATGCTCATCGTTCGGTCTCCTTACCCTCGCCGCCCAGCGCTATAGGCTGGGCGGCTCGTCAGTCTGGGCGCGAGCGCCTGTTATAGACGCGACACGCGGCTTCGGGCGTGGCTAAAATGCGGCGCCTGTTAATAGTGGGCGCAGCGCCGGGCGCCTATCAAAAGTGAAGCACCGTACGAATGCTCTTGCCCGCGTGCAGCAGCTCAAATGCCTCGTTGATCTGCTCGAACGGCATGTCGTGGGTGATGAACTCGTCGATCTTGATCTCGCCGTCCATGTAGCGCTGCACGTAGCCGGGCAGCTCGCTGCGCCCTTTCACCCCGCCGAACGCCGAGCCGCGCCACACCCGGCCCGTGACCAGCTGGAACGGCCGCGTGGAGATCTCCTCGCCGGCCCCGGCCACGCCGATGATCACCGACTCGCCCCAGCCCTTGTGGCAGCACTCCAGCGCCGAGCGCATCACGTTGACGTTGCCGATGCACTCGAAGGAGTAGTCGACCCCGCCGTCGGTCATGTCGACGATCACCTGCTGGATCGGCGCCGAGTGCTCCTTGGGATTGACGAAGTCGGTGGCACCGAACTGGCGCGCCAGTTCGAACTTGTCCGGGTTGACGTCGATGGCGATGATGCGGCTGGCCTTGGCCATCTGCGCGCCCTGGATTACCGCCAGGCCGATGGCGCCGAGGCCGAACACGGCGACGGTGGCACCCGGCTCCACCTTGGCGGTGTTGAGCACCGCACCGATGCCGGTGGTCACGCCGCAGCCGAGCAGGCAGATCTTGTCCAGCGGCGCCTCCTTGGAGACCACCGCCAGGGAGACCTCGGGCAGCACGGTGTATTCGCTGAAGGTGGAGCAGCCCATGTAGTGGTGCAGCATCTTGCCGTCGAGCGAGAAGCGCGAGGTGCCGTCGGGCATCAGCCCCTGGCCTTGGGTGGCGCGCACCGCCTGACACAGGTTGGTCTTGCCCGAGCGGCAGAACTTGCACTTGCCGCACTCGGCGGTATAGAGCGGGATGACGTGATCGCCGGGCTCGAGGCTGGTCACCCCTTCGCCCACCGCCTCGACGATGCCGGCGCCCTCGTGGCCCAGCACCGAGGGGAACAGACCCTCGGGGTCGGCGCCGGAGAGCGTGAAGGCGTCGGTGTGGCACACGCTGGTCGCGGCGATACGCACCAGCACCTCACCCGCCTTGGGATCCTGTACGTCGATTTCGGTGAGCTCGAGGGGCTTGCCCGCTTCCAGCGCAACGGCGGCACGCGACTTCATACCTTTCTCCTGATGGTTTGGCGATCCAGTGTGTAACGATTCCTATCAGTCTAGGTGCGCTAGGCGCTATGATGATACTGAAACAGCGACACAACATTATTCCTGCTGTGCAATAATCACGGTGCGCTCATGGCTCATTGGGACGGTATCGAAGCCTTCGTGGAAGTGGTCAAGCTGGGCACTTTTGCCGCCGCAGCACGCCAGTTGCACGTTTCCAATTCGCATATCAGCCGCCAGGTGGCCCAGCTCGAACAGGAGCTGGGGCTGCCGCTGCTCTATCGCACCACGCGGCAGATCCACCTCACCGATGCCGGGGAGCGCTATTACGCCCGCTGCCGTGAACTCCTGGACGGCTTCCGTGAAGCCGAAGCCGCCCTGCAGAGCCTGCAGGAAAAGCCTCATGGCATCCTTCAGCTCAGCTGTGCCACCGCGTTCGGCGAGCGCTTCATCGCCCCTCTGGTCAATGACTTCCTCAAGCTGCATCCACAGCTGGAGATGCGCCTGCACCTCACCAACCGTCAGGTGGACGTCATCGACGAAGGTTACGACGTGGTCATTCGCATGGGCACCCTGCAGGACTCCACGCTGGTGGCCCGCCGGCTTTGCGAGCGGCGCGAATATGTCGTCGCCTCGCCCGACTACTTCCAGCGCGTGTCGCAGCCTCATTCGATAGCGGAACTGATACATCATCGCTGTCTGATCGGCACCCGGGACCAGTGGCGCTTCGATGTCGACGGCCTGCATCGTGAGGTGCGCGTGAGCGGCCCCTGGCAGGCCAATTCGGGACCGGCGCTGCTCGATGCTGCCCTCAAGGGACTGGGGTTGGCGCAACTGCCCGATTACTACGTCATGCCCTATCTCGCCAGCGGTGAGCTGGTCGAAGTGCTGTCGCGGTTTCAGTGCCGCGATGCCGGGGTATGGGCGGTCATGCCGCGCCATCGCCAGCATGCCGCCAAGGTACGCCAGTTCATCGATTTTCTGGTCGAGCACCTGCCCCAACGGCTGGAGCAGGCCTGCGCCACGGAAGCGCAGTGAAAGACAGTGCAATGAAAGAAAGTGCAATGAAAAAGGCGCCCCTATAGGGCGCCAGGAAGAGGTCTTGCCAACGGCCTTCACTTGAAGTTCTTGCGGTACATCTTCATCGCTTCACCGACGATACCGCTACGGAAGCTGAGCACACAGATCACGAAGATGACGCCGAGAATCGGGCCGACCCAGTTGCCCAGCGGCGACTGCGCCAGCATGTGCTGCAGGCTCACCACCAGCCCCGCGCCCACCACCGGACCGAACAGAGTACCGACGCCCCCCAGCAGGGTCATCAGGATCACCTCGCCGGACATGTGCCAATGGGCGTCGGTCAGCGACGCCAACTGGAACACCACGGTCTTGGTGGAGCCGGCCAGGCCGGCCAGACCTGCGGAAAGAATGAAGGCGACCAGCTTGTAGGCATCCACGTTGTAGCCAAGAGACACGGCACGCGGTTCGTTCTCGCGAATCGCCTTGAGCACCTGGCCGAACGGCGAGTGCACCGCACGCTGGATCAGAGCGAAACCGAACAGGAAGATGGCGAAGACGAAGTAGTACATCGCCAGATTGCTGCGCAGGCTGATGACGCCGAACAGGTGACCGCGCGGCACGCCGTGCAGGCCATCCTCACCGCCGGTGAAGGGCGCCTGAATGTAGAAGAAGAACATCAACTGCGCCAGCGCCAGGGTCACCATGGCGAAATAGATGCCCTGGCGGCGGATCGACAGCGCACCGAATGCGGCCCCCAGCACCAGGGCGGCAGCCGTACCGATGAGGATGCCAAGCTCGGGGGTCAGTGCCGGGTAGCTCGCCAGCAGATAGCCGGTGACGTAACCGCCGGTGGCCAGGAAGGCCGCATGCCCGAAGGAGAGCAGCCCGGCATAGCCCAACAGCAGGTTGAAGGCGCAGGCGAACAGCGCGAAGCACAGCACCTTCATCAAGAATACCGGGTAGGCGAAGAAGGGTGCCACCAGGCCGATCGCGATCAGTACCAGGTAGAAGGCATTGCGACGCAGGTTGGCGCGGCGCTCACGCTTCATGGAGGGCGTCATCGTTTGAGTCGTGGCCATGTCGTCATGCCTCCTTGCCGAACAGTCCGGCGGGTCTTAGCAGCAGCACCAGAATCATCACCAGGAAGATCACGGTGTTCGCCGCCTCGGGGTAGTACACCTTGGTCAGACCTTCTATCAGCCCCATGGCAAGCCCGGTGACGATGGCGCCCAGAATGGAGCCCATGCCACCGATGACCACCACGGCGAAGACCACGATCAGCAGGTTCGAACCCATGGTCGGCGACACTGGATAGAGCGGTGCGGCCAGTACCCCGGCGAAGGCCGCCAGCGCCACGCCGAAGCCATAGGTCAGCGTCACCAGCAGTGGCACGTTGACCCCGAAGGCCTGCATCAGTGCCGGGTTCTCGGTGCCCGCGCGCAGGTAGGCACCGAGGCGTGTGCGCTCGATGATGTACCAGGTAGCAAAGCAAACGACGAGAGCCGCCAGCAGTACCCAGGCGCGATACTTGGGCAGGAACATGAAACCGGTCTGATAACCGCCCTGCAGCGCCTCGGGGGTGGGGTAACGCGCCCCGGATACGCCGAAGAAGTTGACCAGCGTACCCTCGAAGATCAGTGCCAGGCCGAAGGTCAGCAGCAAGCCGTAGAGATGGTCCAGGTGGCCGATGCGACGCAGCAGCACGCGCTCGATCAGCATGCCCAGCAGGCCCACGAAGAGCGGTGCCAGCAGTAGCGCCGCCCAGTAATTGATGCCCAGGTAGCGCATGCCCAGCAGGGTGGCGAACGCCCCCAGCATGTACATGGCCCCATGAGCGAAGTTGACGATCTTCAGCAGGCCGAAGATCACCGCCAGCCCAAGGCTCAGCAGGGCGTAAAAGGCGCCGTTGATCAGACCCAACAGAAGCTGGCCCATGAACACCGCCAACGGCACGCCGAATATCATCGTCATGTCAGGTTCTCCTCGCCGTCAGAGGGGCGGCGGCCGCAGCCGCCGCCGATCTTGCTCGCTTCAGTTCTGCACCAGCTTGCACTGGCTTTCGGAGAGCGGGCGGTAGGCCTCTTCGGCGGGAATGGTGGTGAGGATTTCGTAGAGATCCCACTCGTGGGTGGACTCTTCGGGCGACTTCACGCGCGCCAGGTACATGTCGTGCACCATGCGGCCATCCTCGCGCAGCCGGCCATTACGAGCGAAGAAGTCGTGGATCGGCTGACGCATCATGTGCTCGCGCACCGTCTGCGGATCGTCGCTGCCGGTCGCCTCGACTGCTTGCAGGTAGTGAGTAGTGCTGGAATAGATGCCGGCCTGGACCATGGTCGGCATGCGGCCCACGCGCTCGTAGTAACGCTCGGCCCACTCACGTGCCTCGTCGTCCATGTTCCAGTACCAGCCGGTAGTCAACAGCAGCCCCTGGGTGGCGTCGAGCCCCATGGCATGCACGTCGTTGAGGAACACCAGCAGACCGGCCAGCTGCTGCCCGGCCTCCACTACGCCGAACTGGCTGGCGGTGTTGATGGCATTGACGGTATCGGCACCGGCATTGGCCAGACCGATGATCTTGGCGCCGGAACCCTGGGCCTGGAGGATGTAGGACGAGAAGTCGTCGGTGGGGAACGGGTGGCGCACGCCGCCGACGATCTGACCGCCGTTCTCTTCCACCACACGGGTCACGTCGCCCTCCAGGGCATGACCGAAGGCGTAGTCGGCGGTGAGCATGAACCAGGTGTCGCCGCCCTGCTGTACCACCGCCTGGGCGGTACCGTTGGCCAGCGGATAGGTGTCGTAGACCCAATGAATGTGATTGGGCGTGCAGTGCTCGTTGGTGATGCTGGAGGCAGCCGAAGCGGACACGATGCCGAAGCCGTCGTTCTCTTCCAGCACGCGGGTGACGGCAATGGTCACCGAGGAGGCCACCAGGCCGGCCACCATGTCGACGTTGCGGGTATCGATCCATTCACGCACGGTGTTGGCGCCGACGTCGGCGCTGTTGCGGTCGTCGGCGCTGAACACCTGGATGGGTGCTCCGTTGACGCTGCCACCGAAGTCCTCGACCGCCATGCGCAGGGCTTCGAGGCCGCCGGGTCCGGCCAGGTCACGATAGGTGCCGGACATGTCCGCCAGGTAGCCGATGCGAATCTCGCCGTCGCTGATCTCGGCCTGAGCGGCAGTCGCCATGGCGGCGGTGACGGCAAGAGCAACGCTGCTGGCGAGAGTCTTCTTGATGAAGGTCATTATTGTCTCCATAGCCCGGTTGGGCGGCTTGTTGTTGTGATGCATCGTTGTGACACGTACTGCAGATGAGTCGCGCTTCGTCGTGATAACGAAAGTTGGTTACACCCCCAGCAGGGAGTTGAGGTGATCGCGCTTGGAGGGCAGCTGTGCCGCACTGATCTCCTCGATGATGCGCCCGTGCTCCATGACGTAGTGGCGGTCGGCCAGCGGCGCGGCGAAGCGGAAATTCTGCTCCACCAGCACGATGGTCATGCCACGGTCGCGCAGCTTGACCAGTACCTCGGCCAGCTTCTGCACGATGACCGGCGCCAGCCCCTCGGTGATCTCGTCGAGCAGCAGCATGCGCGCGCCGGTGCGCAGGATGCGCGCCATGGCCAGCATCTGCTGCTCCCCGCCCGAAAGCCGAGTGCCCTGACTGCGGCGGCGCTCGTAAAGGTTGGGAAACATCTCGTAGATTTCGTCGATCGACATGCCACCCGAACGCACGGTGGGCGGCAGCAGCAGATTCTCTTCCACGTCGAGGCTGGCGAAGATACCGCGCTCCTCGGGGCAGTAGCCGATACCCAGACGCGGAATGCGATGCGCCTTCATGCCGACCGTCTCGGTGCCGTTGATCATGATCGAACCGGTACGCCGGCCCACCATGCTCATGATCGCCTTGAGCGTGGTGCTGCGCCCTGCACCGTTGCGGCCCAGCAGGGTCACCAGCTCACCGCGACGCACCTCCATGTCGACCCCATGAAGAATGTGCGACTCGCCATAGAAGGCATGCAGATCGCGGATGCGCAGCATCTCGGCGCCATCGTGATCGTTGTATTCGCTGCGTGAAGGCTGTTCGACGACCTGATTCATGCGCTGGCCTCCTCTGCCGCAGCCTCGCTACCCATGTAGGCCTCGCGCACCCGTGGGTCGGCGGAAACCGTCTGGTAATCCCCTTCCGCCAGCACGGCGCCGCGAGCCAATACGGTGATGCGGTCGCAAAGCCGGCTCACCACACTGAGGTTGTGCTCCACCATCAGCACCGTACGGCCCTGCGCCACGCGGCGGATCAGCGCGACGATACGGTCGACGTCCTCTGCCCCCATGCCCTGGGTCGGCTCGTCGAGCAGCATCAGCGTCGGATTCATGGCCAGGGTCGTGGCCACCTCGAGCGCGCGCTTGCGCCCGTAGGGCATCTCCACCGTCAGCACGTCGGCGTACTCACGCAGACCAACCTCATCGAGCAGCTCGATGGCGCGGTCGTTGAGGTAGTCGAGCGTGCGCTCCGACTTCCAGAAATGGAAGGAGGTGCCGATGGGGCGCTGCAGCGCCACGCGCACGTTCTCCAGCGCGGTCATGTGGGCGAACACCGCCGAGATCTGGAAGGAACGCACCATCCCCATGCGGGCGATCTCGTTGGCCTTCATGCCGGTGATCGGCTTGTCGCGGTAGAGAATCTCGCCACGGGTCGGTGGCAGGAACTTGGTGAGGAGATTGAAGACGGTCGTCTTGCCGGCACCGTTGGGACCGATCAAGGCGTGGATATGCCCCTCCCGGACCTGCAGGTTGACATCGTCCACGGCGGTGAAGCCGCGGAACTGCTTGGTCAACCCGCGAGTTTCCAGTATGAACTCCTGGGTCATGTGACGTCCTCTCTGGATCGCCCACGCGATCCATGCTGATTTGTTGTCGTTGTCGTGAAGGCTGCGGCCGGCGCTTGGCCCAACCTGGGACTTCTAACCTTTACGTTAACGTAAGCTAGAGGAGACACAACCGCGGAGCAACCGTTCATGGGTCAAACTCGACCAATGGCGTATATCAAAGCAGGCTTTGTTAGTTTGCAAACAAAAACGCGATGCCACAGGGGCATCGCGTCATGTTCTTCACCATTACAGCCAAGGGGCTGTTCTGGCGACCTCTTTCAGCACTCGATGGCGTTCACGGCCAGGCCGCCGCGGGACGTTTCCTTGTACTTGTCCTGCATGTCGCGCCCGGTATCGCGCATGGTGCGGATCGCCTTGTCGAGTGAAATGAAATGCTCGCCGTCCCCACGCAGCGACATCTGGGCGGCATTGATCGCCTTGACCGAAGCGATGGCGTTGCGCTCGATGCAGGGTACCTGTACCAGGCCGCCCACCGGGTCGCAGGTCAGCCCGAGGTTGTGCTCCAGGCCAATCTCGGCGGCATTCTCCACCTGTGCCACGCTGCCTCCCATCACCTCGGCCAGCCCGGCGGCGGCCATGGCGCAGGCCGAGCCGACCTCGCCCTGGCAGCCCACCTCGGCGCCGGAGATGGAAGCGTTCTTCTTGCACAGGATGCCCACCGCCGCGGCGGCCAGCAGGAAATCGACCACGTCGCGCTCACAGGCGCCGGGCTGGAACTTCATGTAGTAATGCAGCACGGCCGGAATGATGCCCGCCGCCCCGTTGGTGGGGGCCGTGACCATGCGCCCGCCCGCGGCGTTCTCTTCGTTCACCGCCAGGGCGAAGACGTTGACCCAGTCCATGGCGCCGAAGGTCGAAGCGATCAAGCTCCGGTCGTCGCTCGTCGCCAGCAGGCGGCGATGCAGCGCAGCGGCACGGCGCTTGACGTTGAGCCCGCCGGGAAGCACGCCTTCCTGCTGCAAGCCTTTGTCGACGCAGGCCTGCATGGCCTGCCAGATCTGCCACAGGCCGTCACGAATCTCGGCTTCGCTGCGCCAGGCCTTCTCGTTCTCCAGCATCAGCTCGCTGATTCGCATGTCATGCATGCGGCACAGCGCCATCAGCTCGGCGCCGGAATTGAAGTCGTAAGGCAGCACGGTGGAATCCTGATCCAGCTCGCCGCGCTCGGCCTGCCCCTCGTCGATGACGAAACCGCCACCCACCGAGTAGTAGGTGTTACGCCACAGCTCTTCGCTATGACCGTGCGCCACCAGCGTCATCGCATTGGGGTGGTAGGGCAGGCACTCCTCGTACCACTGCAGGTCACGAGTCCAGAGGAACGGGATCGCCAGGCGTCCGTCCAGCATCAGCGTGTTGGTTTCCAGCAGCTCTTCGATGCAGGGCGTGACGATGGCGGGATCGATCCGATCGGGACGCTCGCCCATCAGCCCCATGATCACTGCGCGATCGGTAGCGTGCCCCTTGCCGGTGGCACTCAGCGAGCCGAACAGTTTCACCTCGATGCGGGCCACGCGCTCGACCAGGTCCCGCTGGCGCAGCTCCTCGACGAAGTCATAGGCAGCCCGCATGGGCCCCACGGTATGGGAGCTGGACGGACCGATACCGATCTTGAACAGGTCGAACACACTGATGGCCATGATTCACCTCGCAAGTCGTCAGCCATGCCACGTACCAATGAAGCCCATGGATCAGCCTGACTAAAACATGTTTGCTTGTAAGCAAGTATGGCATAAGGTTGACGTCGAAGGGCTCGCCAAGCAACCGAGAATAACTCCTTGCAGCTATAGCAAAACTAAACCATGAGTCGACTACTGCACGCCCAAACCCATGCCTGGCTGAAAGTCTTCGCGATCAGCGCACGCCACCTCTCGTTTACCCGGGCGGCAGAAGAGCTGCACGTCACCACTGGCGCGGTGAGCCAGCAGATCAAGCAGCTGGAGGAGCGGCTCGGCTTCAAGCTCTTTCGCCGCCTGCCACGGCGCCTGGAGCTTACTGAAGAGGGCAAACGGCTGGCCGCCGTGGTGGACGAGGCCTACCAGTCGGTCGGCCTCGAGGTGAAGCGCCTGCGCAGTGGCGTGATGAGCGGCGTGATTCGCCTGCGCAGCGTGCCGGCCTTTCTCAGTAAGTGGCTGATGCCGCGCCTGCCGCGACTCCAGGCCCGTTTTCCCGATATCGAGCTGCAGGTCATCGCCGAGGACAGCAGCCTGTCGCTGCGTGAAGGCGAGTTCGATCTGGCGATCGATCTCAACGACGGCCACTATCCGGGCCTGGCCATCACCCCGCTGATGGAGGAGGTGATCTTCCCGGTCTGCGCCCCCGGCTTGATGCGCCGCCGCCCGCCGCTTTCCAGCCCCGGCGACCTGGCCTGGTACCCGCTGCTGCACGATATCACCGCTTGGCGCGGTGGGAGCCCCTACGCCGAGTGGGAACACTACCTGCAGGCCATCGAAGCCCCGCCGCTCAACGTACGCCGCGGCTACACCTTCAATCGGCACCGGCTGGCCCTGGAGGCGGCCGTCGCCGGCATGGGAGTCGCCATTGCACGCCAGGCGCTGCTGACCGACGAACTCAAGACGGGGGCGCTGATCGCCCCGTTCCCCGCCCGCATCCCCACCGGCAAGCGCTACGGCATCGTGCATACCAGCGGCGCGCTGGACGACCGGCGCGTCGCGGCCGTTCACGACTGGATCGTGGAAGAGGCCCAGCGCCACGTGACCACCTACTCCTGACGCTCCTTCCCCACCGCCTCCCTGTTCGAATCGGCACACCTCGCGTGACCAGACTTGCCCATGGCGAGGCAGGTTTGCAGACAGATCATTATCAGCGTAATGTCTCGCGCCATGCCAACAAGGCAACAATTTCAACTAATCAAAGCGCACTAAAAGAGTATTTTCTAATGTCAACATTACCTCGCCGCGAGCGCCTGAAACGGGGCGCCTTCCATCGTTTCCTCGACAGCGTGGAGTGGCTGGGCAATCTGCTGCCACACCCGGTCACTCTGTTCGCACTGCTCTGCGTCATCGTGGTGGTGGCCAGCGGCATCGCCGGTGCCCTGGGCGTTTCGGTCGCCGACCCGCGCCCTGCCAATGAAGGTGAGCTCATTGCGGTCAATTCGTTGCTCAACGCAGAAGGATTGCGTCGCCTGATCACCGAGATGGTGACCAACTTCACCGGCTTCGCGCCGCTGGGCACGGTACTGGTCGCCATGCTCGGCGTGGGCGTCGCCGAGCATTCGGGACTGCTCTCGGCCAGCATGCGCGCCCTGGTGCTGGACCGCTCACCACGCATCGTCACCTATGCCGTGGTGTTCGCCGGCATCATGTCCAACATGGCCGCCGAACTCGGTTACGTGGTGCTGATTCCGCTGGCAGCGATGATCTTCCATTCGCTGGGGCGTCATCCGCTGGCCGGGCTCGCCGCCGCCTTCTGCGGCGTTTCCGGCGGCTACAGCGCCAACCTGCTGATCGGCACCGTCGACCCGCTGCTCTCCGGCATCACCCAGGAAGCCGCGCGCCTGCTCGACCCGAGCTACAGCGTAGGCGCCGAGGCCAACTGGTTCTTCATGATCGTCAGCACCTTCGTCGTCACGCTGATCGGCGGGCTGGTGACCGAGCGCATCGTCGAGCCCAAGCTCGGCAAGTTCGATGCCGCCTACGCCGCGGATGACATCGACGGGCAGCGCATGGCGAGCCTCTCGGCCACGGAGAAGCGCGCACTCAAGGGGACCGGACTCGCCACCCTGGCCATCGTGGCGCTGCTGGCACTCATGGTGGTGCCTGCCAACGGCATCCTGCGCCACCCGGAAACCGGCGCCATCAGCGGCTCGCCCTTTCTCAGCGGCATCGTGGTGATCGTGGCGATTTCCTTCTCTCTGCTCGGTTTCGTCTACGGCAGGCTTGCCGGCACCATGCGCGGCGACCGCGACGTCGTCGATGCCATGGCCCGCAGCATGAGCAGCCTCGGCCTTTACATCGTACTGGTCTTCTTTGCCGCCCAGTTCGTGGCGCTGTTCAACTGGAGCAATTTCGGCACCGTGATCGCCGTGGCTGGCGCCGACATGCTGCAGACACTGGGCCTGAGCGGCCCGCTGCTGTTCGCCCTGTTCATCCTGATGTGCGCCTTCGTCAACCTGTCGCTGGGCAGCGCGTCGGCACAGTGGGCGGTCACGGCGCCCATCTTCGTACCGATGCTGATGCTTATGGGCTATGCCCCGGAAGTGATCCAGGCCGCCTACCGCATCGGCGACTCGGTGACCAACTTGATCACGCCGATGATGAGCTACTTCGGCCTGATCATGGCGGTGGCCGCGCGTTACCGTAAGGACCTGGGTATCGGCACGCTGGTGGCGCTGATGCTGCCCTACACCCTGTTCATGCTGATCGGCTGGAGCCTGCTGTTCTTTGCCTGGGTGTTCCTGTTCGGCCTGCCGGTAGGGCCGGGCTCGGCCACCCACTACGTGCTCTGAACACGCCCTGCGCCACACCGTCCACGGTGCGGTCGAAAAAAAACCGCGGCCATCGGGCCGCGGTTTTTTTCACATCGGATGATCGCGCTTACTCGTCGAGGAACGAACGCAGCGGTTCGGAGCGGCTCGGGTGGCGCAGCTTGCGCAGCGCCTTGGCTTCGATCTGACGAATCCGCTCACGGGTCACGTCGAACTGCTTGCCGACCTCCTCGAGGGTGTGGTCGGTGTTCATGTCGATACCGAAACGCATGCGCAGCACCTTGGCCTCACGAGCGGTCAACCCGCCGAGCACGTTGCGGGTGGCCTCGATCAAGCCCTCGCCGGTAGCAAGGTCGACCGGCAGCTGCATGGTGCTGTCCTCGATGAAATCGCCCAGGTGCGAGTCGTCGTCGTCACCGATGGGCGTCTCCATGGAGATCGGCTCCTTGGCGATCTTGAGCACCTTGCGTACCTTGTCCTCGGGCATCTCGAGACGCTCGCCCAGCTCCTCTGGCGTCGGCTCGCGGCCCATCTCCTGCAGCATCTGGCGCGACACGCGGTTGAGCTTGTTGATGGTCTCGATCATGTGCACCGGAATACGGATGGTACGCGCCTGATCGGCGATCGAGCGGGTGATCGCCTGACGAATCCACCAGGTGGCGTAGGTCGAGAACTTGTAGCCGCGACGGTACTCGAACTTGTCCACCGCCTTCATCAGGCCAATGTTGCCCTCCTGGATCAGATCCAGGAACTGCAGGCCACGGTTGGTGTACTTCTTGGCGATGGAGATCACCAGACGCAGGTTGGCCTCGACCATCTCCTTCTTGGCCCGGCGCGCCTTGGCCTCGCCGATGGAGAGACGACGATTGATCTCCTTCAGCTCCGGCACGGGCAGCTGAACCATCTCCTCCTCGAAGGCGATGCGGCGCTGGGCGCGCTGGATATCGGCCCGCAGCGGCTCGAGGCGCTCGGCGAACTTGGCATTCTCGGCAATGAACTCGTCGAGCCACTCCTGACGCGATTCGTTGCCGGGAAACGCCTTGATGAAGCTCTTGCGCGGCACCTTGGCCAGCTTGACGAAAAGCTGCATCACCGCCTTTTCCTGGGTGCGAATCTGCTCGACGCTGATGCGCACCTGACCGACCAGGCGCTCGAAGTGCTTGGGCACCAGCTTGATCGGCGAGAACAGTTCCGCCAGGCGATCCATCTCGACCCGCGCCTGCTCGCTGCCACGACCATGCTTGGCCAGGGCTTCCCGCACCAGCTCGTTCTGCTCGCGGATCTGCTCGAAACGCGCCCTCGCCTCTTCCGGGTCGGGGCCGCCGGTGCTCTCCTCCGCCTCGCTGGTGTCAGCGTCGTCTTCGTCATCGTCAGCATCGGCATCATCCGCGTCGTCGGCGGCGCCGTCGTCGACCAGCTCTTCGGGCACTTCCGCCTCGGCCACGCCGGGGATGCCTTCGTCAGGATCGATGAAGCCGGAGAAGAGGTCGGACAGTCGTCCCGGCGCCTCTTCGTCCTGGGTGGCATCGTAGGCCTCGAGAATCGAGTCCACCGCGCCCGGCAGCCAGGCCAGCGCCGACATCACTTCGCGGGTGCCTTCCTCGATGCGCTTGGCAATCTCGATCTCACCCTCGCGGGTCAGCAGCTCCACGGTGCCCATTTCACGCATGTACATGCGCACCGGATCGGTGGTCCGGCCTACGTCGCTCTCTACCGCCGCCAGGGCAGCCACGGCCTCCTCGGCGGCCGACTCGTCGGCGGAGTGATCGGACATCATCAGGGTATCTTCATCGGGTGCTTCCTCGACGACGCTGATACCCATGTCATTGATCATGCCGATGATGTCTTCCACCTGATCGGGATCGGCAATATCCTCGGGAAGATGGTCGTTGACCTCGGCATAGGTCAGGTAGCCCTGTTCCTTGCCACGCGCGATCAACTCCTTCAGACGTGACTGCTGCTGCGCATTTCCAGCCATAGAAACCCTATCTCGACGAAGAAGAATGAAGCACCTGAAGCGCTGGGGTGGAGAAAACTCATGAAGCCCAATAGTATAGCGGGAAACAGTACGAACCCGCCAGTACGGCCCATTTGCTCGATCACTCAGGTGTGTTAGTTTAATCGGTTATGCTGACAGCGTCCGGCCATGCTCCCTAACATGGGGGTGCACAACGGAAAATCAATCCGCCGGTCTCAATCCAGCGGTCAGCGTTTCAGCTCCAACAGCAGCTCCTGCAGCCGCTGCCTCGCCTCGAGCGGCAGGCGTTCACCGCCCCGCTCTTTGGCCAGCAGCGCCTCGAACTCCTCCTGCGGCGACTGGCGCTGCCGTTGACGCCTCAGGTACTCGACCAATCCCTCGAGCTCCTGGCCTCGCGCCTCCCGCGGAATCAGCATCTCTCGCTGTACCAGTGCCGCTAGCCGCTCGCCCTGAGCACTGCCCTGGAAGTGGGCCAGCAACACATGCGGGCTACGGTAACGTCCCGCCCGCAGCAAACGCACCAGCTCGCGGCACAGCAAGGCATCCGTCCCGTCCTCCGGACACCACTCCTCCACCGCGGGCAAGCGCTCGACCAGCGTCGGCTCATGCACCAGCAGCTGCAGCACCCGCGCCATCAGCCCCAGCGCCGCTCCCTCTTTGCGCGGCTTCTCTTCCGCCACACTCGGTGCGGAAGCCGCCGCGACAGGCGCCTGGGAAGGCTCGGCGGCCGGTGAGGCAGCCTCCTGCTCGCTGGCCAGGAGCGCGTCGAAGCGAGACTGATCGACCCCGGTACGCCGCGCGAGCTCCCCCAGCAGCACGGTCTTCAACATGCCCTGAGGCAATCGTGCCACTGCCTTCAACACCTGGCTGGCGAAGCGCTCGCGCTCCTCGACACGTGCCAGGTCACGCCCCCGCGCCGCCTGATCGAACAGGAACTCCGACAACGGGCTGGCGCAGGTGATGCGGTTCTCGAAGGCCTCAGGCCCCTCGCGACGCACCAGCGTATCCGGGTCCTCGCCCTCCGGCAGGAACAGGAAGCGCGCCGTCCGCCCATCGATCATCTGCGGCAGCACCGTTTCCAGCGCGCGGCTGGCGGCCTGCCGCCCGGCCCGGTCGCCGTCGAAGCAGAACACCACCTCGTCGACCATGCGGAACAGCCGCCCCAGATGCTCCTCGCTGGTGGAAGTCCCCAGGGTCGCCACGGCATTGCGAATGCCGAACTGGGCCAGCGCCACCACGTCCATGTAGCCCTCGACGATCACCAGCCGCTCGAGCCGTGGATTGGCCTGCCTGGCCTCGAACAGCCCGTACAGCTCCCTGCCCTTGTGGAAGACCGGCGTCTCGGGCGAGTTCAAGTATTTAGGCTTGGCATCGCCGAGCACCCGACCACCGAAGGCGATGGTACGTCCGCGCACGTCACGAATCGGGAACATCACCCGATCGCGGAAGCGGTCGTAGGTGCGGCCGCTCTCCTCGCGCTGCACCAGCAGGCCGTATTCGACCTGTACCGCTTCGGCAACGCCCCTAGCGCTCAGGTGGCGCTTGAGTGCCTCCCAGTCGTCCGGGGCATAGCCGATGCCGAAGTCTCGCTGCACCTCTTCGGAGAGGCCGCGCCGGGAGAGGTACTCCCGCGCCTGCTGCCCCTCAGACATCTTCAGCCGCTCGCGAAAGAAGCTGGCCGAGAGCTCGAGCAGATTGACGCCCTCCTGGCGCTTGCGCTCGCGTGCCTGAGCGCGAGGGTCGTCGTCGCCTTCGCGCGGCACCTCGAGCCCCAAGCGGGCCGCCAGTTGCTCTACCGCCTCGGGGAAGCGCAGCTTGTCGTACTCCATCAGAAAACGCAGAGCAGTGCCGTGAGCACCACAGCCGAAGCAGTGATAGAACTGCTTATCGGCACTGACGGTGAAGGACGGCGTCTTTTCCTGATGAAAGGGGCACAGGCCGGAATAGTTGCGTCCAGCCTTCTTCAGCTGCACTCGCTCGCCCACCACCTCGACCACGTCGACGCGTGCCAGCAGGTCATCGATGAAGCGCTGCGGAATCTGGCCGGCCATGTGGGTCTTGCCACCTCCCGGCGGGGCAGATGAAAAGTTGCAGTGAAACGGACTTGAAAGACAAGCGGCCACCTGACGGCAGCCGCTTGGTCATCCTTCCAGAAGCCGCAATGCACGAAGCATCGAGGCTCCCCGAGTACGGATCAATAGAGCCGTTCGAAACGCTTGCGCTCACGCTGGAGCTTCTTGGCGTGACGCTTCACCGCGGCGGCAGCCTTGCGCTTGCGCTCTGCTGTCGGCTTCTCGTAGTGCTCGCGACGACGCACTTCGGAGAGGATGCCGGCTTTTTCACAGGAACGCTTGAAACGGCGCAGCGCGACGTCGAACGGCTCGTTATCACGTACTTTGACAGAAGGCATTAAGCACTCACCTACCTTGAATTCTTGAGTTCGGTTCGAACGCACACCCGGATGTGGGTGCACGACCCAATTGTACAGCGCACGGTAGTTTAGTCGGCGATGCCAAGCTTTGCAAATTCCCGCCACACGAAGGCGGGATGGCCAGGCCCCGATTTGCTAGAATACGGCCTTCCTCTCATCATGAGCTCTGCACCATGCGCGTCCTTGGCATCGAGACCTCCTGCGACGAAACCGGCGTCGCGATCTACGACACCGAACGCGGCCTGCTGGCCGACGCTCTCTACAGCCAGGTCGCCATGCATGCCGAATATGGCGGCGTGGTACCGGAGCTGGCCTCCCGTGACCATACCCGGCGCCTGCTGCCCCTGATACAGCGGGTGCTCGACGAGGCCGGCATGCAGCGCAGCGAGCTCGACGCCATCGCCTATACCGCCGGCCCGGGGCTGGTCGGCGCGCTGATGGTGGGCGCCAGCACCGCGCACGGCATGGCTCGTGCGCTGGGCATCCCCGTGCTGGGGGTTCACCACATGGAGGGGCACCTGCTGGCGCCCATGCTCGAGGAGTCGCCGCCGGCCTTCCCCTTCGTCGCCCTGCTGGTCTCCGGCGGGCATACTCAACTGGTCGAGGTACAAGGGCTGGGGCTGTATCGCCTGCTCGGCGAGTCGGTGGACGACGCCGCCGGCGAAGCCTTCGACAAGACCGCCAAGATGCTGGGACTGAGCTATCCCGGCGGCCCTCAGGTCGCCCGACTGGCCGAGACGGGCAATCCCGGGCGCTTTCGCTTCCCCCGGCCGATGACCGACCGGCCGGGCCTCGACTTCAGCTTTTCCGGGCTCAAGACCCATACCCTCACCACCCTGCGCCAGCTGGAACAGGCCGGCGAGCTCGACGACCAGGCCCGTGCCGACGTTGCCCGGGCCTTCGAGGAGGCAGTGGTCGATACCCTGACGATCAAGTGCCGCCGGGCGTTGGACGACACCGGCCTCAAACGTCTGGTGATGGCCGGTGGGGTGAGTGCCAACCAGCGCCTGCGCGAGAGATTGGCCACAGAGGTGGCGAAGCGCAACGCACAGGTATTCTATCCCCGCGGCCGTTTCTGCACCGACAACGGCGCCATGATCGCCCTGGCCGGCGCCTTGCGCCTGGAGGCCGGCGAACGCGACGAGACAGGACAGATGAAGGCGGTACCGCGCTGGCCGATGGATACCCTGACGTCACCAGCCAGCATCTGAACGTCCGCCGTCCTGATGCAACCAGCCGGGCCAACGACGACGCAACGTTCAAAGCGCGTGCTCGTCGCCCTTGCCCAGCCGACGTATGTTGAGCAGGTGGCGCACCAGCACCAGCAGGGTGAAGACCAGGATCACCAGCACATAGTCCGGCGCCAGCCACAGGCTGGCCAGCGGCGCGATACCGGCGCTGGCCAGCGAGGCCACCGCCGCGGTACGTACCCGCCAGGCCAGCAGTACCCACAGCGCGGCACAGCACAGTGCCACCCAGGGAGTCAGCACCAGCAGCACGCCGAACGCGCTGGCCACCGCCTTGCCGCCACGAAAACGATGCCAGGGCGGAAAACTGTGCCCCAACAGTACGGCCAGCCCGACCATGCCCTGGGCCCATGGCGGCATGCCCAGCACCATGGCGAACCACAACACCGGCATCCCCTTGGCCGCATCGAGCGCCAGCGTCGCTCCGGCAAGCCGCGGGCCGTAAAGGCGCAACACGTTCGAGAAGCCCGGGTTGCCGGAGCCTTCCCCGCGCGGATCAGCGACGCCTGCCAGCCGGCAGACCCACAGCGCGCCCAGCCAGGAACCGCTGAGATAGCCCAGCGGCACCAGACCCCATAGCGGCCACAGCTCTTCGCCCAAATCCGCCCCCATGCTCGTTCGTCATCACCATCAACGATTCTGCCAGCCCCCGCACGCCAGGGACAGCACCGCAAGCCTGTCAATCCGTCCCGACGCTCACGTACAATCGTGCCTCCTTCTTCGGCCTGTTTGGGAGCTGCACATGGATTGCGTGTTGATCGAGTCGCTGGAACTCGAGACGGTCATCGGCGTATACGACTGGGAACGCACCATTCGCCAGCGGCTGGTGCTCGACCTGGAGCTCGCCACCGACATTCGCCCGGCAGCTGCCGACGATGACCTCACCAAGACTCTCGACTACGCGGCCATCAGCCAGCGCATCCAGCGCTTCGCCGACGAGCACGACTTCGCACTGGTGGAAACCTTCGCCGAGCGTCTCGCGCAGTTGTTGATGACGGAATTTTTCGTGCCGTGGCTACGCTTGACGCTACGCAAGCCGGGCGCGGTACCGGCCGCTGCTGCGGTAGGCGTGCGCATCGAACGCGGCACACCGCCGGAGGGCGCCTGATGGCCAAGGTAAGCGTCAGCATCGGTAGCAACATCGAGCGTGAGCGTCACATCACGGCCTGCCTGGAGGCGCTTGCCGCCACCTTCGACAACCTGGCCGTGTCCCGCGTCTTCGAGAGCGAGCCCGTCGGCTTCATCGACGGACGCAACTTCTACAATCTGGTGGCAGTGTTCGACAGCGACTGGTCGGTGGGCGAGCTGCAGGCTTGGTGCAAGCGTATCGAGAGCGAGCACGGACGACGCCCGGGCACGCCCAAGTTCAGCCCGCGAACGCTGGACATCGACCTGCTGACGGTGGGCGACCTCTGCGGCGAGCACGACGGGGTCACGCTGCCACGCGACGAGATCCTGCACCACGCCTTCGTGCTGCTGCCGCTCGCCGAACTACTGCCCGACACGCTCCACCCCGAGGTCGGGCGTACCTACGCCGAACTGTGGACCGAGTTCGAGGCTGGCGATCAGCGTCTGTGGCCCGTCGAGTTCGTCTGGCGCTCCTGAGCGATGCGCCAGCAAGCCGACAGCTGAGCACATTCTCTCAGTGCCGCTCCATTTCCCGCTGCAGCACGGCCCGGCGCCGTCGGGCCAGTTCTTCGCCCAGCGCGCCGCCGCGAAAGCCCTCGGCCAGCAGCTCCCTTGCCTCGAGCCGCGACACCTCCCGCCAGGCCCGCTCTAGTCGTATGGCCAGCGCCGGCGTCTCGAGCGCCAGCAGCGCGATGAGCGGGGCCACCCGCTCGGCTCGGCGCCAGGCGTCGACACCGTCCAGCCAGGCTTTCACCGTATCGGCAACAGGCGTGTCGCTCTCGGCCAGTTGCCGGGTCAATGCGGCCTGCCACCCCAGCTCACGATAGCTGCGCGGCAGGCGCAGGCGTTCGCTCAAGGTTCGTTGGTCGGCCTCATCCAGATGCTCCACCAGGCGGGCCCAGCGCCAGCGCAACCGCTCCGCCTCGGGCAGTACATCTGGCAGGCGCGTCATGCGCTGCAACGCCTCATCGAGCTCCGCGCCGCTCCCGATGAGCTCGGGCATCAGCACCGTCAGGGCGCCACAGGCATGCAGCGTACGGAAGTAGACCGCCGGTTCGGGCTCGCCCAGCGCCTTCTCGGTCTCGGTCCAGACGCGCTCGGCCACCAGGTGAGAAAGCTCGCCGCTCTCGGTCAGCTCGCGCATCAGCGCCCAGGTCTCGTCGGCGATGATGAAGCCGAGCCCGGCATAGCGGGCCAGGAAACGTGCCGTGCGCAGCACCCGCAGCGGGTCTTCGACGAAGGCCGGCGAAACGTGTCGTAAGACGCGCTCTGCGAGATCCTGCAAGCCGCCGTATGGATCGATCAGCTCGCCTTCCGGGGTCTCTGCCATGGCGTTGATGGTGAGGTCGCGACGGGCCAGATCCTCTTCCAGAGTCACATCGGGGCTGGCATGCACCTCGAAACCGGTATAGCCGTGCCCCGACTTGCGCTCGGTGCGCGCCAGCGCATACTCCTCGTGGTTGAACGGGTGCAGAAACACCGGGAAGTCACGCCCCACCGGACGAAAGCCGCGGCGGCGCATCTCCTCAGGCGTCGCTCCCACCACCACCCAATCGGTATCCACGGTAGGCCAGCCCAGGCGAGCATCGCGCACTGCCCCCCCCACGCGATAGACCTCGAGGCCTGCGATCGCCGGGTCCCGCGCTGCGCTCATGAGCCGGCACGCTCCACGCGTTCAGGCAGGCGGTACTCCCATTCGGTGAAGCCGCCGTCGAGACTGTAGACCTCGGCGAAGCCCTGCCCCGCCAGCCAAGCCGCGGCTTGCTGGCTCGAGTGGCCGTGGTAGCACACCACCACCATGGGCTGCTCGCGCGGCGCCGCCTCCAGCAGTGCCGGCACGCTGTCATTGTCGAGATGGCGGCTGCCGGGAATGCGGCCGGCAGCAAAGCTGGCCGGATCGCGGATATCGACCAGGGTGAGCGGAGCCTCGTCGTCGAGCCAGGCGGTCAGGGTATCGATGGTCAGGTGTCGAAACATGGTGCGCTCCATTCAGGTCTCGCCGGATCGCAATCCGGGTTCAGCGGCGATGACGATGGCTGGGCACTGCAATGCGCTCGCCGGTGGAAAGGTTAAGTGCGGTGAGAGTGCCGCCCCACACGCAGCCGGTATCCAGTGCCTCGACCCGCACACGGGCGCCCTCGGCATGTCCTTCCAACGCGGCCCAGTGGCCGAACAGCAGCCGCACGTCGTCGCCTCTGGGGTAACGGAACCAGGGGGCGAAACCCGTCGGGGCGCTGTCGAGCCCCTCCTTGGCACTGAAGTCGAGGCAACCGTCGGCGTCGATGAAGCGCATGCGGGTCAGCACGTTGACGATGGCACGCAGGCGGTCGATGCCATCGAGCGCGGCATGCCAGCAGGCCGGCTCGTTGCCGTACATGCGCTCCAGGAAGGCACCGCTGCGCTCGCTGCCGAGACGCTCTTCGACCTCGCCGGCCAGCTCTGCCGCCTCGTTCACCGACCATTGAGGCAACAGCCCGGCGTGAACCATCACGGTCTCGCCCTGCCCTGCGAAGTCTTCACGCACCAGCAGCGACCGCGACTGCAGCCAGTCGAGCAGCGCCTCACGGTCGGGGGCGGCAAGAATGTCGTCCAGGGTGTCCTTGCGGTTGAGCCGGGCACCGCCACGCGCCACCGCCAGCAGGTGCAGGTCGTGATTGCCGAGCACGGTGAGGGCGGCATCGCCCAGCGCCTGCGCCTCGCGCAGGCAGGCGAGCGACCCCGGGCCGCGATTGATCAGGTCACCGGCCAGCCACAGGCGGTCGCGGCCGGGGTCGAAGTCGATCTTCTCGAGCAACTCGACGAACTCGGCGTGGCAGCCCTGCAAATCTCCGACGGCATAGGCGGTCATGACACTTTCCCTTGTGCGCTTCGCGGGTTGTCCATCCGGCGCGAGGCTCACCCCGCACCGCAGGCTTCAGTGTATCTGATTGGGGCCGGCCAGCCGGAAAGGCGCGATGCTCACTTCGAAAGGACGCTGACTGGCGGTATCAACACAGGTGTAGGAGCCTTCCATCACCCCCACCGGCCCGTCAAGGATGGCACGGCTGGTGTAGCGGAAGGTCTGCCCGGGGCCGATCATGGGCTGCTGGCCCACCACCCCCTTGCCGCGCACCTCCTGCACCTTGCCGCTGCCCTGGGTGATACGCCAGTGACGCGCCAGCAGTTGGACGCTACGCGCCGAATGATTGTGGATCGTCACCGTATAGCTGAAGACATAGCGCGACTCCTCACGCGAGGACTCGTCGTCGCGATAGATCGGCTCCACGTCGACCAGCACCTCCCGCTCCAGCGGCACGTCGGAAGTCGGGTTCATGGTGTGACCTCCGTGGCAGCGAGGTGGTTGGCAATGCGAACGAACTCTTCTACGTTCAGCGTCTGAGGCCGGCGCGCGGGGTCGATGCCCAGCGCTGTCAGCGTGTCGCCGTCCACCACCCCCTTGAGATTGTTGCGCAGGGTCTTGCGGCGCTGTGAGAAGGCCTGACGCACGACATCGAACAGCAGCGCCTCGTTCGTCGCCGGCCAGGGCAGCTCGGCGTATGGCGTCAACCGCACGATGGCCGAGTCGACCTTGGGCCGCGGCACGAATGCCTCCGGCGGCACCGTGAACAGGTCATCGACGCGGCAGCGATACTGCGCCATCACCGAGAGACGTCCCCAGTCGGCACCGCCTGGCTCAGCAGCCAGGCGCTCGACCACCTCCTTCTGCAGCATGAAGTGCATGTCGGCGATCACATCGCCGGCTTCCAGCAGGTGGGCGATCAGCGGCGTCGAGATGTTGTAGGGCAGGTTGCCCACCACCCGTAGCGGCTCGCCGTCGCCGCGCAGCGCACGGAAGTCGAACTTCAGCGCATCGCCCTCGTGCACCACGAAGCCCGGATAGTTGAAGAACTGCACGCGCAGCCCGGGGATCAGGTCGCGATCCAGCTCGATTACCTCGAGCTGCCCGCCGGCTGATTCGATCAGCGGTTCGGTCAGCGCCCCCTGGCCGGGGCCAATCTCCACCAGCCTGTCGCCGGGGCGGGGCGCGATGGCCCGCACGATGCGGGAAATGATGCCGGGGTCACGCAGGAAGTTCTGGCCGAAGCGCTTGCGAGCGCGATGGACCGGCGGGCGCGATGCCATGCAAAGAATCCTTGTCTGTTCGTTCGTCAGGGAGTGGCCGAACCGCGGTCGGCCATGTCGGCGGCCAGTGCCACGGCGACTCGCAGACTGCCCGCATCGGCCAGACCGCGACCGGCCAGATCCAGCGCCGTGCCATGATCCACCGAGGTACGCACGATAGGCAGCCCCAGGGTGATGTTGGCGGCCTGGCCGAAGCCGGCATACTTGAGCACCGGCAGGCCCTGATCATGATACATCGCCAGCACCGCATCGACCCCGGTCAGATGGCGCGGCGTGAACAGGGTATCGGCCGGCAGCGGCCCGTCAAGCTCGAAACCCTCGTTGCGCAGGCGCACAAGACAGGGCTCGATCACCTCGAGCTCTTCGCGCCCCAGATGCCCGCTCTCCCCCGCGTGGGGATTGAGGCCGCACACGGCAATGCGCGGCCTGGCAATGCCGAACCAGCGTGTCAGGTCCGCCTGCAGAATACGCAGGATGCGCTCCAGCCCCGCCTCGCTGATGGCGTCGGCCACCTCACGCAGGGGCAGGTGGGTGGTGGCCAGCGCCACTCTCAGCGCGGTGCTACCCTGCCAGTCGGAGCCCGCAGCATGCAGAGCGCTGTCGGTGGCCAGCATCATCACCACCTCGTCGACGCCGCAGGCATCGCGCAGGTACTCGGTGTGGCCGCGAAAGCCGGCATGGCCGGCATCGAGAATCACCCCTTTGTGCAGCGGTGCGGTAACCATGGCGCCGGCACGGCCGTCGCGACAGGCCGCAATCGCCACGTCGAGGGTTTCCAGCACATAGCCGGCATTGGCCACGGCCAGCTCACCGGGGCGGCTCGGCTCACGCAGCGCCACCGGCCACACCGGCAGCACGCCGCGCCTTGCTGGCGGCACCGGCGCCCCTGGACTTAGTTCGACCAAGTCGACCTCCAGGCGTAGCAGCGCCGCACGCTGAGCCAGCAGGGTCGGGTCGCCCACTACCACGACGCCCCCGGGCGGCGGCTCCCCCAAGGCCAGCTGCAGGCACAGCTCGGGGCCGATGCCGGCAGGCTCCCCGCTGGTCACCGCCAGCACGGGCGCGGACGGTTTCATCTATCAGCTGCCGCTGGCCAGCCGATTGTCGACGAAGGCATCGGCGCGAATCTCCTGCAGCCAGGCGTCGAGGGCTTCGTTGGCCTTGCGCTGGAACACCATCTGGCGCGCCTGCTCATGGCTCACGTTGCCGCCCTGCTGCTCGATGAAGCGCTCCACCTCACGTGTGCTGACGTTGACCCGGCCGCCGATCTGACGCTGATGCAGTTCACGCAGCAGCATCTCGCGACGGATCTCCTCGCGCACGGATGCCATGGTCAGACCATCCGCCTCCAGGGCGTCGGCGAACTGATCGAGGGTCATGTTGTTGCTCTCGGCGATCTCGCGCATCTGCCGGTTGAGCGCGGTGTCGTCGATGCTGAGGCCGGCATTGGCCGCCATCTGCAGCTGAATCTCTTCCAGGATGATCTGCTCGAGCACGTATTCGCGCAGCATCGTCTCGGGGGGCAGGGACTGCCCCTGTGCCGACAGCTGACTGCGCGCCTGCATCATGCGCTCCTCGAGCTGGCTGTGCATGATGGCCTGCTGGTTCACCACGGCCACGATACGGTCCAGGGACTGCCGCTGTACCGGCTGGAAATCCTGGGCCACAGCCGACAGCGGCAAGGCACCGAGGCACAGGACCAATCCCAGGGCGCCCAGGGTGGCGAATGGCGAAATCCGCATCTCTCTCTTTCCTCTCATATGGCTCACTTGTAGGGCATACGCACGATCAGAAGGCAGTGGCTCGGTAGCCCGGTATGGCCCGCTCGAAATAGTCGCCGGCGTCGCCACCGACACCGCCCAAGCCCTTGAATACGAAGCGCAGGAACAACCCACGCTCCGTCGTATCGTTCTCGATGCTGGCAGTGCCTTGGTCATCGACCCATTCGCGCCAGACGACTTGCAAGCCGTAGCAGCAGTCGTTCCACTGCACGCCTGCCAACTGGTCGAGCAGGCGCTCGTTGGTGTAGTCATACACGGCACGCCCGATCAGATCCACCCGGGGCGAGAGCTTCCAGGCAAACGAGAGATCGTACTCTTCGCGGTTGTAGTCGCGGAACTCGTCGTCGTCCGGCTCCACCGACGGGTCGAACCCTTGGAGTTCCCAACGGTAGCCAAGGTTCAATACGTGCCCTGCCTGGCTGCGGTAGCTCAGGTCCAGCGAGGTCCGCTCGGTACGCTGCTGGTAGTCGTCGTAGATCCACTGCAAGCGGCTGCGCCAGGCATCGTTGATCTGCCAATCGAGCCGGGTCACCAGCGATGAGCGGTCGCGGGTGGCGTTGTACCAGGATTCGAAATCCCCGCCCTGCTCAGGCGGCACCGGCAGTGTATCGGGATTACCGTCCATGTCGATATGACGATCATCGAAATAGAACGCCTGACCGATGCCGATGGCCAGCCGCTCGCGGCCGCGGTCGTCTTCCAGCAGGCGTGAGTCGACACCTACCGACAAGCGGTTGAGATCCCCCACCCGATCGGCCCCGGAGAAGCGATACGGCGACCACAGCTGATTCCACGAGAGTGCCCGCTCGCTGGTATCGAAATCGGGAAACTCACGCTGATCGCGGGCCGGCACATAGGCATAGTTGACCCGTGGCTCCAACGTCTGACGATAAGGCCGCCCGCCGAGCTCCAGCTCGCGCTCGAACACCAGCCCGCCGTCGATGGAAGTCACCGGCACCGCCCGCTGTAGCGTGGTGTCACGCTCGGTCTGGCGCTCGCCGTAGTCGAGATCATACGCGGTATAGAGCCACTCCACTCGCGGCTCCAGGTGGCCCCAGCTCTGATCGAAGCGCCAACCGGTAGCTGGCGCCAGGTGCAGACGGGTACCCACTGCAGCCTCACGCTCCCGAGACAGCGCCACTTCATTCACGTCGCGCCAGAAGTAGGTGACATTGGAGCGCCACTCCTGGTACAGCCCGCCTGGCTGCATCCAGCGAGCGTCGGCGGTGAGGCTGGGCAGACGGTAGAACGGTTTGTCGCGATCGCGCAGCGGATCGTCGAGCCGCTGGTAGCCCTGGGCACGGGCATCCAGGCGCCAGACAGCGCCGCGGTAGTCTATCTGGGCCAGGCGCGGCATGTTGCTGGGGTCGTCGCCGAAGATGCTGCCGTAGTCGTCGAAATAGCGCCCGTCGCTGGCCGCCCCATAGCGCAGGTTATAGCTCGTGCGCGTATCGAAACGCCCAGTATGGCGGTAATCGACGTACCAGCGGTCCTCGCCCTCGTAGCGCCGCGAAGCGGCACCCGGCTCGTCGGAGCCACCGCCGTCGCTGGACAGGTAGGCCCCCTCGATCTGACCGGCATCGGTGGGGAACAGATAGCGGTACTCCCCGCCCAAAAGCAGGCCGCGGTCGCTGATCCAGCGCGGCGTGAGGGTGGCGTCATGATTGGGCGCGATGTTCCAGTAGAACGGCTGGGCATAGTCCAGGGCGCCGCCGGAGAGGCCGATTTCGGGCCACAGGAAACCGGTGTGACGCCGGTCGTCGATGGGGAAACGCACCCAGGGCCAGTAGAACACCGGCACATTGCCCATCTCCAGGCGCGCGTGACGCGCGGTACCGAAGCCACTCTCGCGGTCGAGCACCAGATCGCCGGTGACCAGTTGCCACAGATTGTCGCCCGGGTCGCAGGTGGTGAAGCTGGCCGAGGTGAGCCGGAAGCGGCCATCCTCCAGCCGCTCCATCTGCATGGCATCGCCGCGCAGGTGCTGATCGTGGACCACGAAGTGCGCCGCGTCGATGCTGGCGGCATCGGTAACCAGCGAGACCTCGCCGGCCTCTCCGCGCACCAGCAGGTTGAGATCGCGCAGCGCCAACGGCCCTTCGGCAAACGCCCGCTCACGCTCGGGCGGCACGCTCACCCGCGGCGACTCGAGCTGCGTGTCGGCACGCCGCAGGATCACTTCACCGCCGAGAATGGTTTCGCCATCATCGCCGTAATAGGCGGTGTCGGACTCGCTGCGCACCTGGCCCGGCTCGTCACCGGCGGGCAAGCGATAGGCAGGCATGATGTAGACCCCGCGGCACAGCGCCTCGGCCGGACGCCCCTCGCCCCAAGGCTGCCAGTCCAGTTGCCATGCCGCCAACGGCTCGAGCGCCAGCGCCTGCGGCGCGCCCAGCGTCAGGCCGGATGTGATCAGGCTGGCCAACGCCGTTCCTGCATGTCGCTTGCCCATGGTCCCTCGATGTCCTTGGCGAAGAGAATCGGTATTATACAGACCACACCCAGCCTGTCGTATGCGCCTGATCGGTCAGCATGCGGCGGTGCCCAACGGGCGTCAACCGGCACCGTCCGAGACTGCAAGGAGCCAGCATGACCCAGGCCGACACCACGACGCGATTCGAGGCCCTGCGCCAGTGGGCCGCGGCGCAGCACGAGCTTTCCCCGGCAGCCCTCGACCTGTGCCTGGCCGCAGGAGACGCCAGCTTTCGCCGCTACTTCCGTCTGCAGCTGCCCGACGGCAGCACGCGCATGCTGATGGATGCGCCCCCACCCCAGGAGGACAGTCGTCCATTCGTCGACATCGCCCGCCGCTGGCGGGCCGGTGGCCTGCCGGTACCGGCTCTGCACGCGGTGGATCTCGACGCCGGCTTCGTCGAGCTCGACGACCTGGGCGACACGCCGCTGCAGCTGCGCTTCGCCGACGACGAGCATGCCGACACCCTGGCCTGGCATGAACGCGCCCTGGCCCTGATTCATGAGCTGCAGAATCGCGCCGGTCCCGATATGCTGCCGGTCTACGACGAGGCGCTGCTGGGCCGCGAGCTGGACCTCTTCCCCGAGTGGTGCCTGACGCAATGGCTGGGCGATAGCGCCCTACCGCCCGGCTGGGCCGAGCTGCGTGAGGCGCTGATCGCCTCCGCCCTGGCGCAGCCGGTGGTCACGGTGCATCGCGATTTCGATGCCATGAACCTGATGGTGCACGACGAGACGCTCTACCTGATCGATTTCCAGGACGCCGTGGCCGGCCCCATCACCTACGACCTGATCTCGCTGCTGCGCGGGCGCTACTGCCGCTTCCCGCCCGCGCGCTTCGCGCGTTGGGTCGAGGCCTTTCGCCAGCGGGCAGTTCACGACGGCCGCCTGCCCGGCTCCACCGGCAGCGATACCTTCCAGCGCCAGGCCCAGGCCATGGCCGCCCAGCGCGCGCTCAAGGTGCTCGGCATCTTCTGTCGCCTGACCCTGCGCGATGGCCGTAGCGGCTATCTCGAACGTCTGCCGCACTTCCTCGGCCATCTCGAGGCCAGCCTCGTCGACCTGCCCGAACACGCAGCCTTCCAGCGCTGGCTGGCGGAGCGCCTGCGCCCCACCCTGACCCAGCGGCTGGCCGCCGGCACCGGCCCGGAGGCGACATGAAGGCCATGATCCTGGCCGCCGGGCTCGGCAAACGCATGCGCCCATTGACCGACCATTGTCCCAAGCCGCTGCTGCCGGTAGCCGGCAAGCCGCTGATCGTGCACCACCTGGAACGTCTGGCGGCCGCCGGTATCGACGAAGTGGTGATCAACGTCAGCTATCGCGCCGAGCAGATCATCGGCGCCCTGGGCGATGGTCGACAGTTCGGCGTACGCATCGCCTGGAGCCGTGAAACGCAGCCGCTGGAGACCGGCGGCGGCATTCGCCAGGCGCTGCCGCTGCTGGGCGACGCGCCCTTCCTGCTGATCAACGGCGACGTCTGGTGCGAATTCGACCCCTCGACACTTCCCGTCCTGGGGCGCGATCTGGCCCACCTGGTGCTGGTCGACAATCCCGCTCACCACCCCGGCGGCGATTTCCATCTGGACGCCGCGGGGCGGGTCCACGCCGAGGGCGAGCCACGCCTGACCTTCGCCGGGCTCAGCCTGCTCGACCCGGCCCTGGTGGCCGACCGGGCACCGGGTGAGTTTCCCCTGGCCCCCCTGCTGCGTACGGCGATGCGTGCCGGCCGCGTTGGCGGCACCCACCATCGCGGACGCTGGGTCGACGTGGGTACCCCCGAGCGCCTGGCCGAGCTGGAGCGGGAGCTGGTCAGGCGGCAGGGCTGAGCCGAGCGCCGCACAGTGGTAAGCTCTCCGACATGAACGTATCGACAAGGAAACCTTGCTCATGAAAGCCAGCGTCAAGTGGACCGATGGCCGTCAGTTCGTCGCCGAATCGGGTAGTGGTCACAGCGTGGTGATCGATGGCCCGCCTGACCACGGCGGACGCAATACCGGCCCGCGCCCGATGGAAATGCTGCTGATGGGCATGGGCGCCTGCACCTCCTTCGACGTGCTGGAGATCCTCGAGAAGTCGCGCGCCCCCGTGAGCGACTGCGTGGCGACCATCGAGGCCGAACGCGCCGATGCCGTGCCAGCCGTCTTCACCAAGATCCACATCCACTTCACCGTCAGCGGCCGCAACCTCAAGGAGAGCCAGGTCAAGCGCGCCGTGGAGCTGTCGGCCGAGAAATACTGCAGCGCTTCGATCATGCTGGCCAAGGGTGGGGTAGACGTTACCCACTCCTACAGCATCATCGACGACTAGCAGCACCGAGACTGAGCCCCCATACAGACGAAGGCCCGCCTGGCGGGCCTTTTCTGGTTCCAAACGGATAGCCAAGCGCTAGCCAGGCGGCGAGTCGACATGCCGCCACAGGTATAGGGCAAGGTAGGAGCGATGGGGGGCAAAACGCATGGCGGTTCGCAGCGTCTTGCGCCGCGGGCTGGTAAGACGCTCGAGGGTCTTGCGCGCCGTCACGTCGCCTTCCGGCCAGACGTCAGGCTCGCCGAAGTAGAAGATCGACAGCATGTCGGCGGTCCATTGCCCCACACCCCATAGTGCGGTCAGGTGCCGCGAGCGTTCGACATGGTCCAGACCTCGCAGCGCGTCGGCTTCAAGCCGACCGGCGCGGGCCTCTTCGGCAATCAGGCACAGCGCTCTGGCCTTGGCCCCCGACAGGCCGCAGCCACGCAGCACCTCCTGGTTCGGCTCGAGGAAAAATTCCATCAGCGGCGTCTCGCCCGCCGCATCGACGACCCGCGCCCAGATCGAGCGCGCCGCCTTTACCGAAAGCTGCTGCCCAGCGATCGAACGGCACAGGCGCTCCGCCAGCGGCTGGCCGTCGTCGGCGCGCAGTACCAGCGGCCCACCGCGCTCGATGGCCTCGGCGAGCAGTGGACTCAACTGGCTGGCGACTTCGATACAGCGCCGATGGATCTCGTCCGACATCGCGACGTGCTCAGATTCGATAGACGCTCTTGGTCATCACCTTCGACATCAACGACATGCCGAATTTGATCGGCGCCGGGAAGCGTGCCCCGCCGGCTTCCAGCGCCAGTTGGGCGTGATGCGCCTCGTCGATGGCCATCTGACGCAGCACGGCACGCGAGCGGTGGTCGCCCGCTGGCAGTTTGACCAGGTGATCCTCCAGATGCTTGCCCACCTGCTCCTCGGTGGCGGCGACGAAGCCCAGGCTGATGCGGTCGCCGATGGCGCCCGCCACCGCCCCCAGGCCGAAGGAAGCCGCATAGAACAGCGGATTCAGCACGCTGGGGTGACTGTCGAGCTCTTGCAGCCGCTCGTCGCACCAGGCCAGATGATCGATCTCTTCCTGGGCGGAGTGCTCCATCTGACTGCGCACTTCCGGCAGCTTGGCGGTGCAACCCTGGCCCTGATAGAGCGCCTGGGCGCATACCTCACCGGTATGATTGACCCGCATCAGCCCGGCGGCATGGCGCCGCTCCTCGGCGCTCATGTCGTCGTCCTGGATGTCCGCGGTGGCCGGCGAGGGGCGCGAGGGGTGAGCTGCATGGGGGATCAATGTGCGCAGCACGGTATCGAACTGGTGGACCAGATTGTCGGCCGGAGAGTAGTTACGGTACATGTCTCTTTTCCCTTTGCGCCGCCTTCCTGAGCTCGTCAGGGTGCGGTGTGCTCGTTTCGCGCCCGGAAACCTGTCGGCTATTACGACAGCGCCACCCATGGGGTGGCGCTGATGAAATTGGATGCACCTGATGCGTCGCACGCCTCGACGCGCGCGGATGGACCGCAGAGCGCCGGCTAGCCAGCCGGCCAAGTAAAGCGACGACCGCCCATCAGGTGCATATGAATATGATAGACCGTCTGCCCGCCCTGGTCATTGCAGTTCATCACCACCCGGTAGCCGTCATCGGCAAAGCCCCGCTCCCGGGCCAGATGGGCCGCCACGACCGGCAGCCGGCCGACCAGGGTCTGGTCTGCCTCCTCGAGGTCGTTGAGAGTGGCGATATGGCGCTTGGGAATGATCAGGACATGGGTCGGCGCTTGGGGATTGATGTCGTTGAACGCCAAGACCTGGTCATCTTCGAAGACGATATCGGCAGGGATCTCGCGCTTGACGATCTTGCAGAACAGGCAGTCTTGCATCGGACGTGCTCCCTTGCGTATTACCGAAAACGCCGCTGCGCCAGCAGATGGCGCACCAGCGGCGCCAGGATGAGCTCGATGGCCAGTGACATCCTCGCCCCGGGCACCACCAAAGTGTGCGGACGGCTCATGAAGGAGTCCTGGATCATCGCCAGCAGCCAGGGAAAATCCACCGTCGAGGGGTCACGGAAGCGAATCACCACGAACGATTCGGCGTCGTTGGGGATGTCCTGCACCTCGAACGGATTGGAGGTATCCACCGTGGGTACCCGCTGGAAGTTGATGTGGGTGCGCGAGAACTGCGGCTGAATGTAGCGCACGTAGTCGTTCATGCGACCCAGAATGGTGTCGATCACCGCCTCCTGGGAGTAGCCGCGCAGCTTGATGTCGCGGTCGATCTTCTGAATCCACTCGAGATTCATGGTCGGCGCCACCCCCACCAGCAGATCCACGTGGCGGGCGATATCGTGCCCCGACGTCACCAGCCCGCCGTGCAATCCCTCGTAGAACAGCAGGTCGGTGCCGCAGGGCAGCGGCTGCCATTCGGTGAAGGTGCCCACCTGATGGCCCGCCTCGATCATCTGCTTGTCTTCGGCATGAATGTAGTGCCGGTAGGTCCCGGTGCCATGCTCGCCGTACTCCAGGAACAGCGCTTCGAGACGGTCGAGCAGATTGGCCTCCACGGCAAAGTGGGAGAGCTGATTCTTGCGCTCGGGCTCTTCGCGGAAGATGCGCGCCAGCTCCTCGCGGGTATAGCGATGGAAGGCATCGCCATCGACGAAGGCCGCATGCACGTCCTCGCGGGCGAACATGCGCTCGAAGGTGCGTTTCACCGTAGTGGTGCCGGCCCCGGAGGAGCCGGTCACGGCGATGATGGGATATTCCCGCGACATCAGGCGCTCTCCGCTCCGACAAAGGCCTGCCGTACGGCATCGGGCAGCGCGACGCTGCGCCCCTGGGCCGGGTCCAACAGCACCAGGTTGAGGCGCGCCGTGGCTACCGGCCGGCCGCCTTCGGCATGCCGTACCCGATGATAGACCACGATAGCCTGGCTGGCCGGCTCCGGAATGGCTGTCTCCACCACCAGCGCATCCGGCCAGCGGGCCTCGGACTGGTACTGCACGGCGAGGTCGACCACCACGCTGGGAAAGCCGCCCATGTCCCACTCGGTGAGACCAAGGGCGCCGAAGGCCTGTATGCGCGCCTCATGCAGCAGCGATACCAGCGTATCGTGCCCCAGGTGTCGACCATAGTTCATGTCGGTGACGCGTACCGACAGCGGCTGCCTGTGCACGATGGCGGAATCGGGAAATGCCAGCTTGATGCGCTCCATGCTCACTCCCTGACTGTCGTTGCGGTAGATACAGGAGGCCGTGATCAGCCCTCCTGACGCTCCCGGGCAATGGCACGGTAGGCGATGTCGCGGCGGAACTGAACGCCGTCCCAGTGAATCGCCGCCACGCCTTGGTAGGCCAGATCGCGAGCCTTGGACACGCCCTGTCCCAGCGCGGTGACGCACAGCACACGCCCGCCGCTGGTCACGATACGCCCCTGGTCGTCCTCGGCGGTACCGGCATGGAAGACCTTGCAACCGGTCGCCTCTGCGGCGTCGAGCCCAACGATGGCGTCACCCTTGCGATAGCTGCCGGGATAACCGCCGGCGGCCAGTACCACGCCCACCGCAGCATGCGGGTCCCACTCGCAGGTGTGGCCGGCGAGCTCGCCCCGCGCCCCGGCCAGGCACAGCTCGGCGAGATCGGAGCGCAGACGCAGCATGATCGGCTGAGTCTCGGGATCGCCGAAGCGGCAGTTATACTCGATCACCTTGGGATTGCCCTCGGCGTCGATCATCAGGCCGGCATAGAGAAAACCGCTATAAGGGTGGCCCTCGGCAGCCATACCGTGAACGGTGGGCATGATGACCTGCTGCATGATGCGCTCGTGCACGCTCTCGGTTACCACCGGCGCTGGCGAATAGGCGCCCATGCCGCCGGTGTTGGGGCCGGCATCGCCATCCAGGGCGCGCTTGTGGTCCTGGCTGGTGGCCATGGGCAGCACGGTAGTGCCATCGACCATGACGATGAAGCTCGCCTCTTCACCTTCGAGGAACTCCTCGATCACCACCCGCGCACCGGCATCGCCGAAGGCATTGGCCTCGAGCATGTCGCGTACCGCCGCCTCGGCCTCGGCCAGGGTCATGGCCACGATCACGCCCTTGCCTGCGGCCAGGCCGTCGGCCTTGATCACGATCGGTGCGCCCTGCTCGGCCAGGTAGACGAGCGCCGGCTCGACCTCGGTGAAGGTGCGATAGGCCGCGGTGGGAATGGCGTGGCGGGCGAGGAAATCCTTGGTGAAGGACTTCGAGCCCTCCAACTGAGCAGCCCCCTGGGTCGGCCCGAAGATGGCCAGCCCGGCTTCGCGGAAGCGATCCACCACGCCTTCGACCAGCGGAGCCTCGGGACCGACGATGGTCAGCTCCACGCCCTCGTCGCGGGCAAAGGCCAACAGGCGCTCCAGCTCGGTCGCCTCGATGGCAACGTTGATCAGCCCGGGCTCGTGGGCGGTACCGGCATTGCCGGGAGCCACGAATACCCGCTCGACAAGGGGCGACTGGCCGATTTTCCAGGCCAGGGCATGTTCGCGGCCACCGCCGCCGATGATCAAAACCTTCATCCGCTTGCTTTTCCTGTTTCGTACCGATCAGGCCCGACCATGCGGCGAACCTGGCATTCGGCTATAAGACGTCGCGGCATTATGGCAGAAAGCGGCCCCGGACGCCGCCCCGCGCAGCCTGCCTACTTGTCGTCTTCCTTGTCCGAGCTGTCCTTCGGCTCCGGCTTGCCCGGCTGTCCCTGGCCGATCGCCTGCTGCCAGAAGCGCATGTTCTCCTCGGCCATTTCGCGCATTAGCTCCATGGGCGAGTGGCGCATCGCCTGCTGCCACTGATCCTGCATGCGCTTCTGCTGCTCGAGCATCAGTTGGGTGCCCTGCTCCAGATAACGGGCCAGCGGCAGCGGCTGTGCCATGTCATAGACACGGATAAACTGGGCCAGCAGATCGTTGGAAAAGACCTCGGCCTCACCGTCAGCCTGCTCCTGCTCGATGATGATCGACAGCAGAATGGTACGGGTCAGGTCCTCACCGGACTTTGCATCCTCGACGCGGAACGGCTCCTCGTCGAGAATCAGGCGCCGCAGATCTTCCAGCGTTACATAGCGGCTCTGTTGGGTATCATAGAGCCTGCGGTTGGCATACTTGCGAATCACGCGCACGACGGCACTCCTTATGGGAAAGGCAGGTTTGCCCTTGGCTGCTATTGTGCACCGCGCTACCGCCCTTGCAAATCGAAGCGACAAACGAGGCCCGATGAACCTGATTCTGCTGGCTCCGGAAGATATCCGGCACGACCGCCTGGCGTGCTTGCGCGACCCGCGCCGCCTGCGTCACCTGAAGGAAGTGCATCGCGCCCGGGTCGGCGACGTCCTGGCCCTGGGCATACAGGGCGGCGGCATCGGTCGCGGTGAGCTCACGCTGCTCTCCGACGATGAAGCCCGCTTTACGCTCGAGGCGCTCGACACGCCCCCGCCGCCGGCGCTGCCGGTGCACCTGGTGCTGGCCCTGCCGCGCCCGCGCATGCTGGCCAGAAGCCTCGAGCATGTCACCGCCATGGGGGTGAAACGGATCACCCTGCTGCATACCCGTCGGGTGGAGAAGAGCTACTGGCAGTCGCCGGAGCTCGAGCCGGCGAAGATTCACGAGCACCTGGTGCTGGGCCTCGAGCAGGCGCGGGACACGGTACTGCCCGACGTCAGCGTGGCCAAGGGCTTTCGCCCCTTCGTCGAGGAGCGGCTACCGCTGCTGCTCGACGGCCGCCGCGGGCTCGTCGCCCACCCGGGCATGCCCAATCCCTGCCCCACCGGCCTGAGCGAGCCCTGCGTGCTGCTCATCGGGCCCGAGGGCGGTTTCATCCCGTATGAGGTGGAGCGGCTGCTCGAGGCGGGCTGCGAGGGCATCCATCTTGGCCCCCGCATCCTGCGGGTGGAAACCGCCGTGGTCGCCCTGCTCGCCCGGCTGTTCTGATGCCTGGCAGGCAGAATCAGGCCTCGTCGTCCTCGACATCGTCGTCCTCGATGTCGCCCTCGTCCTCGCCCTCGTAGCGCATCACCTCAGCATCGTCGCCGCAGTCGGGCGAATTGAGGAAGGTGCGAGTGACGTCGAGCAGGCCCAGATGGCCGATGGTGCGCCTACCCAGCAGCAGCGGGTAGTGCATCTCTTCCCGGTCACGCAGGCTAAACTGCTCCTCGTGGATGGTATCGCCCATGCAGATCTTCATCAGCACCACCGGACGCTCGTCGCGACCGCCGGCCCCGCGCACGCGAATGTCGCGGTAGAGCGGCAGCTCCAGGCTCTCCTCGAACGGCTCGCCGCTGGCCTCATCGGTCAATTCCAGGCGAAAGCGCACCCACTCCTCGCCGTTCTTGTCGAAGGTCTCGATATCGCGGGCATCCAGAGAAGAGGTCAGGGCGCCGCTGTCCAGCTTGGCCTTGACTTCGACCCCCCAGGGTTCGAGCGTACTCTTCTCGACCCAGCCGTACACGACCGGCTCCTCTGCCATGGCCGGCCCCGCCAGCAACAGCGCGCCCACCGTTGCCAATAGCCGGTTACGCAACTTTCGAGCCGAATCTTTCCGGTACACTCTCTTCATGACGATAGCTCCTTTGTCGTCGATGCTCAGTCTGCCGCGGCATGTCACAGCCGCCCGAACATTGTTACATTTACTACACTATTCGTGTCACCAAGGATAAGGAGAGCGAAACGATGACATACCCCCGCATGAAAAGGATGCTCATTTCCGCCTCGGCCGGCCTGCTGCTTACCGGCCTTGCCACTGGCGTACAGGCGCAGTTCGAGCCTCAGGGGCTCTACTCCTCCCGGGCGCTCTTCGATGCCGAGGTGCATTTCGAGGCGGCACCGGACAGCCAGCCGGGCGAGGTGGTCGATATTCTGCTCGGCGATGATCGGCAGGTACATGCCATCGTCGTTCGCCCTGACGCCAACCTGGTAGAGAATGGCGACTACCTGGTGATCACCAACGCCCACTACCGGCTGATCAACTACGAGGATGATGGCGAAACGGTCCATGACATCATCGTCGATGCCGATCCGGAGTCGCTGGAGGCCATGCCGCGCTACGACCAGGAGTGGTGGGACATGGCGCGCGAGCGCACCCGCGAGGCGTGGCATAGCGCCGGAGAAGGCGCCGACAGCGCCTGGCAGCAGACCCGTCGCGGCGCCGATCGCGTCGGCGAAGGAGCCGAACAGGCCTGGGAGCGCACCCAGGAAGGCGCCGAACGGGCTGGACGTACTATCAGTGAAACCCTGGATCGCTGGACCAACAACTAAGGAAAACACTGCACAAATGCCTGCGCGAGCGAATCGCTGCGTTGCGCGGTGCGCGGAATCCTCACCTATACCCCATAGGCTCCGGTTCCTGTGCTCCGTGCGCCTTGCGCTTCATCTCGCTCGCCGATTTGTTCAGCGTTTCCTGAAGCCCGCAGCTTGTTAAGCGCCTCATCTTGCCATAACTGGCGCCCCGCTCTGGCTCACCGGTCAGAGCGGGGTCACCGGTTCAACGCTGCAGCCGCTGCAGCAAGCTCAAGGTCGCGAAGCCGTCCGGCGTGACGCCGATGCTGCGCTGGTAATCGCGCAGGCCGCGCCGGGTATTCGGCCCCATCACACCATCAGGCGCACCGACATCGAAGCCACGGGCATTGAGCGCCTGCTGCATCTCACGTACCTGACTGCGCGAGAGCGGCTGCTCGTCGCGCGGCCAGTCACTGCGGATACCATCTCGTTCCGCGATCCTGTCGGCCAGGGTGCCCACTGCCAAGGCATAGCTGGTGGCGTTGTTGTAGCGCAGGATGGCACGGTAGTTGGGACCCACCAGGAAGGCCGGCCCTTGGGCGCCCGCCGGGGCCAGCACTGAGGCCTGGTCGAAGGCCGGCAGGCTGCCACCGCCGAGACGGCTTACCCCCTGTGCCGCCCACTCCTGGCTCGAACGCCGCGTGGTAAGTTCGGTCTGGGCATAGTCGAAATCACTCGGCAGCCGCACCTCGACGAACCAGGGCTGGCCGGGCTGCCAACCCGCCCGCGCCAGGTAGTTGGCGGTAGAAGCCATCACGTCCGGGATGCTGCCCCAGATATCACGGCGACCGTCGCCGTCACCATCCACCGCGTAAGCCTCGAAGCTGGAAGGAATGAACTGGGTGTGGCCCATGGCGCCGGCCCAGGAGCCGACCATGCGCTCGGGTGCAATGTCGCCGGCCTCGATGATGCGCAGCGCGGCCAGCAATTCACCGCGAGCGAAATCGCTGCGCCGGCCGTCGAAGGCCAGGGTCGCCAGCGCTTCCAGGGTAGAAAAATCGCCAAAATTGCCGCCGTAGTTGCTCTCGATGCCCCAGATCGCCACGATGATTTCGGCCGGCACGCCGTAACGCTGCTCCATGCGCCGAGCCGTGTCGCGATGCTCGGCCAGCTTGGCCCGCCCCTGGCTCACACGCGCCTGGGAAACGGCCGTCTCGAGATACTGCCAGATGGGACGTACGAACTCTGGCTGGGAACGGTCGAGTTCGATGACACGCGGCCGGTAACGCACACCATCCAGCGCCCGCGACAGGGTCGCCTCGCTGATGCCCTCCGCCCGAGCCTGACGACGGAAGTCGCGCAGCCAGGCCTGGAAGTCGGCAGGTGGGGCGGGCTCCGCCTCGCTGCGGGCAGGTGCGGTGGCATTGCTGGATGCCGAAGCGGCACTCGAATCGGCAGCGCTCGGCGGGCGCTCGTCGGCCGCCGCCTCCTGCACGGGCGTGATGGAGCCGGATTGACACCCGGCAAGAGCCAGGGTGAGTAGAGCGACTGGGAACAGAGGACGAATCATGGCGCGGTATTCCTTTCACGTCGAAGGCCACCGATAATGGCGCAGAAGCGGTCTTCAGACCAGCCCTGCCGCACGCGGAAAGCGTCGCTTTGTGTAACCGCGTGCCTTACCTCACTTGGGGTCGTTCTCGCGCGGCTGATGCACCGCGTTGCTATCCGTTTCCAGACCGCTCTTGAGTTCGTGAGTGAGCGGGTCGTAGTTGGGTCTGAGCTCGTCCTTCACCGTACCGCTCCACAGCTTGGAGCCGACGAAGTAGCCCGCCCGGCCGATCACGTGAGCCGCCACCGGCGCGGTCATCAACACGAAGACGATGATGGCGAAGGCCCGCGCCACCACCGCCACCTCTCCGAAATGCACGGCCACCGCCAGCATGATCAGGATCACTCCCAGCGCCGCCGCCTTGGTGGTGGCATGCATGCGAGTGAGCAGATCGGGCAGACGCAGAATACCCAGCGCTGCCAGCAGCATGAAGATGGCACCGGTGAGGATCAGAAAGCCCTTGATGGTCTCAATCATCCCGCGGTCCTCCACGCTCCAGGAAACGGGCAAAGCCGATGGCGGCCAGAAAGCCCATCAGCGCGATCACGATGGCGGCATCCAGAAAGCTGGAGACGTCGGTGCGAATGGCATAGACGCCCACCAACCCCACCACGATGCTGGCGAACAGCTCCAGCGCCACCACTCGGTCGGGCAGGCTGGGACCTCTCACGACACGCACGAAGGCCAGGATCAGAGCGATGCCCATCAGCACCTGGCTTATCAGAATCACTGTAGCCATATCACTCCCCACTCGGCCTTGGCGTACTCAACGGAACAGCTCCAGTGCACGGTATTCCATTTCCTTGAGGTTGCGGCGCAGCTCCTCTTCATCGTCGAGGAACATGGCGTGGATGTAGAGCACCTTGCGGTCGTCGGAAACGTCCAGGCTCAAGGTGCCCGGGGTCAGCGAGATCAGGTTGGCGACCATGGTGATCTCCAGCTCGGTGCGCGCCTCGAGGGGCATGGCGATCACCCCCGGCTTCATGTGCCAGGGCGGAGTCAGGATATCGAACCCGACCCGCAGGTTGGCCTGCACCAGCTCCTTGATGAAGAAGCCGAGGAATCTGAGGATCCGCGGCACCCGCGCCGGATAGCCGGTCAGGGCGTCGACCTGCGGTTCGATCAGTACCAGGGTGATGTAGCCGAAGACCAGCCCGACCACCAGGTTGAGCCCCGAGAAGTCGCCGGAAAGGATGACCCAGGCCATCGCCAGCAGCAGGTTCCAGATAGCTCCCGTCATGGCGACACCTCCTCATCCGGCGCTTCGATCAGAGCGTCCTCGACCCCGACCTCGGCACCCAGCACCGCTTCGATATACCCCTGCGGGTTCATCAGCTGATCGCCGATCTGATTCATCATCGCCATCAGCGGCTCGGCGAGCACGCCGATCAGCAGCGCAAACAGGGCCAGCACCGCCACCGGCAGATACATCAGCCACAGACTCGGCGGCACCATGCGGCTGTCGTCACCCACCACCACCTCTTCGGGGGGTACCAGGTTGTCCTCTGGCAGGGACTTCCAGAATACCTCGTTCCAGATCTTGACCATGGAATAGAGGGTCATCAGCCCCACCAGCAGCGCCACCGCGGTCACCACATAGGCTTCCGCCTCGATGCCCGCGCGCACGATGACGAACTTGGCGAAGAAGCCCGACAGCGGCGGCACCCCGGCCAGCGAGAAGGCGGAGAGGAAGAAGGCCACCGCCAGCCAGGGACGCTCGCGATAGAGTCCGCCCATCTTCTTCAGCTCGTAGGTACCCTGCAAGCGCCGGGTAATGCCGCTGATGAGGAACAGGTTGGTCTTGACCACCATATTGTGCATCACGGCGAAGATGCCCCCGGCGATGGCCAGCGGGGTATACAGTGCCAGACCGAGAATCATGTAGCCGATCTGGCTGACGATGTGGAACGACAGGATGCGGCGGAATTCGAACTGCGCCGCAGCCCCCAGCACACCGGTGACCATGGTCAGGGCGGCGCCCCAGATCAGCAGCTCCTGGGTGTAGCCGAGGGTCTGGTCGAACAGCAGGGTGAAGAAGCGGAACAGGGCGTAGACGCCGACCTTGGTCAGCAGCCCGGCGAACAGCGCCGACACCGCCACGGGCGGCGTGTGGTAGGAAGCCGGCAGCCAGAAGAACAACGGGAACGCCGCCGCCTTGATGCCGAAGGCGACCATGAACATCACCGCCAGTACCTCGACCATGCCCTGGTGTTCGGCCACGGCCAGGCGCTGGGCGGCATCCGCCATGTTGAGCGTACCGACCATGCCGTAGAGTAGCCCCACCGCGGAGAGAAAGATCACCGAGGCCAGCAGATTGAGGGTGACGTACTTGATCGCCCCCTCCATCTGCGCCTTCTCGCCGCCGAGAATCAGCAGCGCGAAGGAGGCCACCAGCATCACTTCGAACCAGACATAGAGGTTGAACACGTCGCCGGTGAGAAAGGCGCCGGCGACGCCGGCCAGCAGCAGGTGCATCAGCGGGTAGTAGCCGAAGCGCTCGTGGCCGGGGCCGGTCGAAGCCAGCGAATAGATCGACAGTACCAGTCCCATGATACCGGTGAGCACGATCATCACCGCGCTGAGCATGTCAGCTACCAGGGTGATGCCGAAGGGAGCCTGCCAACCCCCCATCTGGATCACCACGTAACCCTCCTGGGTTACGGACACCAGCAGCCACAGCGACACGCCGAGCAGTGCGAGGTTACCGGCCACGGCAGTGAAACGCTGCATGGGACGAGAGCGCCAGAACAGCAGCGAAATGGCCCCCGACAGCAGCGGCAGAAGAACGGGAAGGGCGACTTCGGGCCTCACGTATCGGTTTCCTTCATCTTGTCCAGGTCATCGGCCTTGACGATTTCGTAGGCCCGGCGAATCAGCACCACGGCGAACGCCAACACGCCGAAGGCGATCACGATGGCGGTCAATACCACGGCCTGGGGCAAGGGGTCGGCCACCGGGCCCAACGGCGCCGCGAGCCCCTCGGGGATCAGCGGCGGCGCGCCGCGGGTCATGCCGGCAGTGGTGAAGATCAGCAGATTGGCGGCGTTGGAGAGCAGCATCAGCCCGATCACCAGCTTGACGATCGAACGCCGCAACATGAGAAAGATGGCGGCCGCATAGAGCAGGCCAACGGCCACGGCCATTACCGGTTCCATCGCGTTCCTCCCTCCGAAGTCGTGGATGAGGCACCCGCAGCGCCCACGTGCTCAAGGTTCATCCTTGTCCACCTCCATCAGCGTCATGACCATGGCCAGTACCGAGCCCAGCACGGCGAGATAGACCCCGATGTCGAAGATCAGCGGGGTCGAGGCGTAGAAATCGACGCCCGGGATCGTCCACCACTGGGCGGTGAGGAAGGGCTGATCGACGAACCAGGCGGGGAACACCGAGATCATGCCGAGCAGCAACCCCATGCCGATCAGATCGCGGGGGTCGACCATGCGCAGCACCTCGCGGGTGGCGCTGACGCCGAAGGCGAACAGGTAGAGCGTGAAGGCCCCCGCCGCCACCAGCCCGGCGATGAAACCGCCGCCGGGCTCGTCGTGGCCACGCAGCAGCAGGAACACGGAGAACAGCAGCTGCAGCGGCATCAGGATACGCGCCGCCGTGTGCAGTATCAGCGTACCGGACTTAACCATGGCTCGACTCCTTCTCCTGCGCCGTCGGCTTGGCCGGCTTCACCGGCGCCCTCAGCTTGAGCATGGCGATGACCCCGATGGCGGCCAGGGCCAGCACGAAGATCTCGCCCAAGGTATCCAGCGAGCGGTAATCGACCAGGATCACGTTGACGATGTTGCGCCCGTGGGCCAGCGGCACGCTGTTCTCGATCATGTACTCGGAGATCGGCACGAACTGGTCGATGCCCCAGGCGGTAAGGATCAACAGCGTGACCAGCACGCCCACGCTGCCCGCCACCAGCACGTCACGCACCCGCTCCAGCGGCGTCGACAGGCTGGCGAAGCGCGGCAGGCGGAACAGCACCAGCACCAGCAGGATGACCGTCAGGGTTTCCACCAGCAGCTGAGTGATACCCAGGTCCGGAGCGCTGAACAGGATGAAGGTGAGCGCGATGGAGAAGCCCATGATGCCCACCGACACCACCGCGCTGAGCCGCGAGCGGGCGACGGCGGCGAACAATGCGCCGAGCACCATCATGGCGACCACCACCACTTCGTGGAAGCGCACGTCGAGTTCGAAGGCGATCTCCAGCGGATGCCTGAGCAGCAGCGAGTTGCCCAGCAGCGCGATCAGCACCAGCACCATCACCAGGATGTAATTGCGCATGTAGCCGTTCTGCAGAATACGGGTCTGCCACTCGGACACCACCGTGATCCAGTGCATGAACGCCTCGTAGCCCGCTTCCGGGCCGCGCGCCATGACCGGATCGAGCCGTGCCAGATGAGCGCGCACGCGGTCCCAGCGCTTGAACAGCAGGTAGCCCAGCGCCAGGGTCACGATCGACATGACCAGCGGCAGATTGATGCCGTGCCACAAGGAGAGGTAGACGGTCACCGGCTCGCCCATGACCGCCGAGGCGGCTGCCGTGAGCACCCCCATGCCGGCGATCACCGGCACCACGCCGAGCAGCAGCGACAGCGCCGCCAGACAGGCCGGGCCCAGCAGCATCGACAGCGGCGCCTCGTGCGCCACCCGCGGCGTCGCCCGACGCTCGCCGAAGAACGGCCGCAGCGCGATGATCGCAGCCACGGCGATGGTCAAAAACGCCGAGACGAAGGCCAGCAGCAGCACCAGCCAGCCGAAGGTCTGCGCATCGAGGGCCGCCTCGAACATCATCTCCTTGGCGATGAAGCCGAACAGCGGTGGCGCCCCGGCCAGCGACAGCGCGGCGATGACGGCAACCACCGCCGTCACCGGCATCAGCGGTCGCAAGCCGCCCATGGCGGTGATGTCCTTGGTGCCGGTCTCGTGATCGAGGATACCGGCCACCATGAACAGCGCGCCCTTGTACAGCGAGTGGGCGAGCAGGAAGGTGACGAAGGTGATCAACGCCCCCTCGGTGCCGATACCGAGCAGCATCGTCAGGGTGCCGAGCGCCATCACCGTGGAGTAGGCCAGCATCTTCTTGATGTTGGTGTGACGGATGGCCAGGAAGGCGCCGGTGAACATGGTCAGGGCACCGACCACCGACAGAATGCCGACCCACGCCTCGGTGCCGCCGAGGCTCGGATGCAGGCGGGCCAGCAGGTAGATGCCCGCCTTGACCATGGTGGCCGAGTGCAGATAGGCCGACACCGGCGTGGGGGCGGCCATGGCATTGGGCAACCAGAAGTGGAACGGGAACTGCGCCGACTTGGTGAAGGCCGCCAGCAGCAGGCACAGCAGCATCGGCAGGTAGAGATCGTGCTCGCGCAGGTCGATGCCGCCGGCGCTGATCTCGGCCAGCGACCAGCTGCCACTGGCGTTGCCCAACAGCACCAGCCCCGCCATCAGCGCCAGCCCGCCGGCGAAGGTGACGAACAGCCCCTGACGCGCCGACTTGCGCGCCTCGATGTCGGCATGGCTGAAGCCGATCAGCAGGTAAGAGGTGATGCTGGTCAGTTCCCAGAACACGAACAGGGTCAGCAGGCCATCGGCCAACACCAGGCCCAGCATCGACACCATGAAGGCCAGGATGACGATGTGGAAGCGCACCAGATCGCGATGCCCCTTGAGATAGCCGCCCGCATAGATCAGCACGAAGGTGCCGATCACGGTGATCAGCAGCGCGAACAACAGCGCCAGGCCATCGATGACGAAGCTCAGGCTCATGCCCAGCGACGGCACCCAGTCGAGTTCGAGAAAGAGTACTTCGCCGCGCATCACCGTCGGCACCTGGCCCAGGAACCAGAGTGCCAGCGCGGCCGGAAACGCGGCCAGCACGAAGCTGGCACGCCCACCGAACCAGCGGTGCAGCAACGGCGCAAAGGCGGCCAGCACGAATCCCGATAGCACGGCTAGTTGCATCATGCAGTTCCCTTCTGTTCAGTTCATCGTCCGGACATGGCGCCTCGCCACCTCGCAGCGCCGACATCGACGGCAGAGCCTGCCGGGACGTCCGGGTATCCCCCGCACAGCGTGACGTCGCGATTAAAGAAATCCGTGCTGCGGCCGAAAAAATACGCCCAAAGGATGAGCGTCGGCAGCCGGGCCAAACCTGTATATTGCAGCGCAAAAGGATTAGACTTTGCGCCGCGGCTGGCTACGGTGAGCGTTGATTTCACGACGAAACGGCTTGCTAGTATAGCGATTTCAAAACGTTTCTTCATTACACCGTTCCCAACGACCCGGCCCTGCGCTCCTCGATCGATACCATTAGCCTGTGTGCGCGGTGCTCGGGCAGATTACGCCACGACGGATCTCTCTGTGCTGTGGTGCGACGCATCGACCGCCGCCAGAATGGACGAACCGCCATGTCGTTGCTGTGGATCCCCCTGCTTACCATTGCCGGTATCTTCGTGCCGGTGATGACCTCGCGCCACGGCCGCAAAGCCTGCGTCACCGCCACGCTGATCGCCCCGCTGCTCGCCCTCGGCCTGGTGCTGCTGCACGCCCCGGCCGTGCTCGGCGGCGACGTGGTCAGCCTACGCATACCCTGGATGCCCCTGCTGGGCCTGGATCTCGCGCTGCGGATCGACGGCCTCACACTGCTCTTCTCCCTGCTCATCCTGGGTATCGGTAGCCTGATCCTGCTGTACGCCGGCTTCTATCTCTCGGCCGAGGAGGACGACGGCCGTTTCCTCGCCTACATGATGCTGTTCATGACCGCCATGCTCGGCATCGCCATGGCCGACAACCTGATCCTGCTGTGGCTGTTCTGGGAGCTCACCAGCATCTCCTCGTTCCTGCTGATCGGCTTCTGGGGCCACCGCAGCGATGCCCGGCGTGGCGCACGCATGGCGTTGACCGTCACCGGTGCCGGCGGCCTCGCCCTGCTGGCCGGCATCCTGCTGATCGGCCAGGCGGTGGGCAGCTTCGCCATGGGTGACGTGCTGGCGGCTGGCGATCTTATCCGCGCCTCGGAGCACTATCCGCTGATCGTGGCCCTGGTGCTGCTGGGCGCCTTCACCAAGTCGGCGCAGTTCCCATTCCACTTCTGGCTGCCCCACGCCATGGCCGCCCCTACGCCCGTATCGGCGTTCCTGCACTCGGCCACCATGGTCAAGGCAGGCGTGCTGCTGATGGCGCGTCTCAACCCGGCGCTGGGCGACACCGCGCTGTGGGCGGTCAGCCTGTCGCTGGTGGGTCTGGCCACTATGCTCTACGCCGCCTGGTTCGCCCTGCTCGAGCGCGACCTCAAGGGCATTCTGGCCTTCTCCACCGTCAGCCACCTGGGCCTGATCACGCTGCTGCTGGGGCTCGGCAGTCCGCTGGCCATCGTTGCCGCCGTGTTTCACATCCTCAATCATGCCACCTTCAAGGCGGCGCTGTTCATGATGGTCGGCATCATCGACCATGAAACCGGCACCCGCGACATCGACCGGCTCGGCGCGCTGTGGTCGATGATGCCGCTGACCGGCACCATGACCATTCTGGCCGGCTCCGCCATGGCCGGTTTCCCGCCGTTCAACGGCTTCCTGTCGAAGGAGATGCTGTTCGAAGAGAGCCTGCTCAACAACCTGCTCGGCGCACTGAGCATCGTCATCCCGCTGCTGGTGGTGGTGGCTGCCATGCTCTCGGTGGCCTACTCGCTGCGGTTGATCTGGAGCCTGTTCTTCGCCGAGCCCAAACTGACCCGCGAGCAGAAAGCGCTGCCACCGATGAAGGTGCACGACCCGTCGCGGGGCATGCTGGCCCCCGGGCTGTTCCTGGCCGCCATGAGCCTGCTGGTGGGACTGTTCCCGATGACCCTGGCGGCCCCGCTGCTGCACGCGGCGAGCCTCGCCGTGCAGGGCGAGACCACCCCGGTGGTCAGCCTGGCCCTGTGGCACGGCCTCAACCTGCCGCTACTGATGAGCGTGGCTGCAGTGGCCGGCGGCGTGCTGGTGCTGCGCCAGCATCGGCGTCTGGCCGGCATCGCCGCCCTGTTCCATGAGCGCAACGCCGGGCTGATCTTCGAGGCAGCGGTGCAGCGGCTGATCAAGGCGACCCTGTGGCTGACCCTGCGCCTGGAGAACGGCTCCCTGCAGCGTTACCAGGCGCTGCTGATCCTGAGCGCCCTGGCCATGGCCGCCATCGGCCTGACCCAACTGGAGTCGCTGACCGGCGAGCGCGGCCAGCAGCCGCTCGACGGCATGCTGTTCCTCGGCGCCGGCCTGATGGTGTTCGGCGCCATCGGTAGCGCCCTGAGTCATCGCTGGCGGCTGGTGTCGCTGCTGATGCTCTCGGTGGTGGGACTGTCGGTCTCGCTGACCTTCGTGCGCTTCTCCGCTCCCGACCTGGCCCTGACCCAACTGTCGGTGGAGGTCGCCTCGATGATCCTGATGATCCTGGCGCTGTTCTTCCTGCCTCAGCGCCCACCGCTGCTGGTCTCGAGCCGACGCATTCTACGTGACCTGATACTCGCCACCTCGCTGGGTCTGGTGGTGGCCATGCTCAACTACGCCCTGTTGACCCGAGAGACCCTGACCATCGCCGACTACTTCCTGCGCGAGAGCGTGCCCGGCGGCGGCGGCACCAACGTGGTCAACGTCATCCTGGTCGACTTCCGCGGCTTCGATACCCTGGGCGAGATCACCGTGCTCACCCTGGCCGGCCTCGCCACCTTCAAGCTGCTCAACCGTCTGCGCCTGTTCATGCCCTCGGGCAACATCGAGGGTATCCGCTGGTCGCGGCATCGCTATCCGCTGATCCTGTCGGTGGTGGCCCAGATCCTGCTGCCGCTGGCGTTGCTGGTGTCGGTGTACATCTTCCTGCGTGGCCACAACCAGCCGGGCGGCGGCTTCATCGCCGGGTTGATCACCGCCACCGCGCTGATCCTGCAGTACATGGCACGCGGCCACGACTGGACCCGCGAGCGACTGCCGATCTCCTATCCGATCGTTGCCGTATCGGGGCTGGCCGTGGCGCTGGCCACGGGCCTGGGCAGTTGGCTGTTCGGCTTCCCCTTCCTGACCTCGGCCTTCGGCCATTTCCACCTGCCCGTGGTAGGAGAGTTCGAGCTGGCCACGGCGATGCTGTTCGACGTCGGCGTCTATCTCGCCGTGGTGGGTGCCGTGCTGATGATCCTGATCAACCTGGGCCGCGTCACCACGGTCAATCGCCCAACGCTGGAGGAACGCTGATGGAAGCCCTGTTCTCCCTCGTCGTCGGCGTGCTCACGGCGAGTGGCATCTATCTGCTGCTGCGCGGGCGCACCTTCCCTGTCATCGTCGGCCTGGCACTGCTCGGCTACGCGGTGAACCTGTTCCTGTTCTCCACCGGCGGGCTCAATACTCACGCAGCGGCGGTGATCGGCGACTCGATCACCCCCACCGACCCGCTACCCCAGGCCCTGGTGCTCACCGCCATCGTGATCGGCTTCGCCATGACCGCTTTCGTCGTGATCCTGGCGATCCGCGCCCGCGGCGACCTCGGCTCCGACCATGTCGACGGCCAGCAAGGCGAGGATGGAGACGCCCCACGATGAACCAGCATCTGATTTCTCTGCCCATCCTGCTGCCGATGTTCAGCGCCCTGGTGCTGCTGCTGTCGGGCAAGGCCAGCGACCGGACTCACCGTCGCCTGAGCATCGCCTTCACCACCCTGCTGGTCATCGTCACCCTGCTGCTGTTGCAGCAGGCGGCCAGCGGCGAACTGACCTTCTACGCACTGGGCAACTGGCAGGCCCCCTTCGGCATCGTGCTGATGCTCGACCGCCTCTCGGCGCTCATGCTGGGCCTGACCGCCGTGCTGGCGCTGGGCTGCGTGATCTTCGCCAGCGCCGGTGACGACGTCCGCGGCAGCAACTTCCACGGCCTCTTCCAACTGCAGCTGATGGGGTTGAACGGCGCCTTTCTCACCGGCGACATCTTCAACCTGTTCGTCTTCTTCGAGATCACGCTGCTCGCCTCCTATGCCCTGCTGATGCACGGCGGCGGCAAGGAGCGGGTCGGCGCCGGGCTGCACTACGTGATCCTCAACGTGGCCGGCTCGGCGCTGTTCCTGATCGCACTGGGCGTGCTGTATGGAGCGACCGGTACCCTCAACATGGCGGACATGGGACGTCGGGTCGCCACCATGTCCGGCGACCAGGCCGCCCTGGTCACTGCCGGCGCCCTGCTGCTGATCGTGGTGTTCAGCCTCAAGGCCGCCCTGCTGCCGCTCTACTTCTGGCTGCCGCGCACCTACTCCTCGGCACCCGCACCGGTGGCGGCGCTGTTCGCCATCATGACAAAGCTCGGCCTCTACGCCATTCTCCGCGTGCACAGCCTGATCTTTGCCGACAGCGACGCCGAATCCGCCATACAGGGCTGGCTGTGGTGGTCGGGGCTGGCCACCATCCTGCTGGCCGCCATCGGTGTACTGGCGGCCCGCGACCTGCGCCCCCTGGTGGCCTACCTGGTGCTGATCTCGGTAGGCACCCTGCTGGCGGCCGCCAGCCTGGGTACCACCGCTGCCACAACCGCCCTGCTCTACTACCTGCCCCACACCACGCTGATCTGCGGCGTGCTGTTCTTGATCGCCGAGCTGATCGGTCAGCAGCGCGGCAAGGCCGGTACGCGTCTGGTGCGCGCCCGCCGGTTGCACCAGCGCTACCTGCTCGGCGGTCTGTTCCTGGCCGCAGCGGTCGGCGTGGTCGGTCTGCCCCCGCTGGCCGGCTCCCTGGCTAAGCTGCTGCTGATGCAGGCCGCAGAGGGCAGCGCCCGGCTATGGCTGTGGCCGCTGCTGCTGCTGGCCGGCCTGAGCGCCCTGATCGCCATGTCGCGGGCGGGGTCGGTATTCTTCTGGGCCAGCTACAAAGGCGAGGTGGCCTCCGGCAAGGTCACCCGCCCCCAGCTCGTCGGCGTGATCTGGCTGCTGGCCAGCGCTCCCCTGCTGGTCGTCTTCGCCGGGCCCATCAGCCACTACGCCCAAGCCACCGCGGAGCAGCTGGCCATGCCCCAGGTCGTGATTCAGCAGTTGCTGAGCGACGAACCGACCCGGGATCTGGTGCAGTCTCGCCAGCCGCTCCATGACGAGACGCAGGGAGACACGCTATGAAGGCCATGGGACGTTTCCTGCCCACCCCCACCCTGTCGCTGGTGCTGCTGGTGGTATGGCTGTTGATGGTGCGCAGCATCGCACCCGGCCAGCTGCTGCTCGGCACGGTGCTGGCCGTGGGCATTCCGCTGTTGACGCAGGGTTTCTGGGAGCCGCTGCCGCGGGTCAAGCATCCGCTCAAACTGGTCTGGTTCGTGCTCGTGGTGATGTGGGACATCGTCAAGGCCAACGTGCATGTCAGCCTGCTGATCCTGCTGCCGCGGCGCGAACCGCACCCGGGCTTCGTCGAGTACCCGCTGGAGGTGAAGGACCGCCTGGCCATCACCCTGCTGGCCAACACCATCACCATGACGCCGGGCACGGTATCGACCAACATCCGTCTCGACGGCTCTTCGCTGCTGATCCATGTCCTCGACCTCGACGACGAACAGGCCCTGATCCGCGAGATCCGCGATCGCTACGAGCGCCCGCTCAAGGAGATCTTCGAATGCTAGACACAGCCTTGCTGATCAGCCTGACGCTCATCGTGCTGGCCATGGCCATGAACGTCTATCGCCTGGCCATCGGCCCGGACGTACCCGACCGTCTGCTGGCCCTCGATACGCTCTACGTCAACTCGATCGCCCTGATCGTGCTGCTGGGGCTGTGGCTCAACACCAAGACCTACTTCGAGGCGGCGATCCTGATCGCCATGCTTGGGTTCATCGGCACCATGGCCGTTTGCCGCTATCTGCTGCGCGGCGACATCATCGAATAGGGGACACCACATGACCTTCTACGTCATTGCCGAAGGTGTGATCGCCTTCCTGCTGATAGCCGGCGGGGTGTTCGCTTTCACCGGCTCGCTGGGGATGCTGCAGTTCAAGGACTTTTTCATGCGCCTGCACGGCCCCACCAAGGGCACCACGCTGGGCATCGGCTGTGTGCTGATCGCCTCGATGATCTACTTCACCATCACCCAGCGCGAGCTGCACGTGCAGGAGCTGCTGATCACCCTGTTTCTGTTCATCACCGCCCCGGTGACGGGGCACATGCTGGCCAAGACCGGGCTGCACATGCACCTGCGCTTCACCACCGGCACCCGCGGCTCGGTGCCGGAGTTCCGCGACGAGGACGTGGGCCAGAGCCGGGTGGCGCGTCCGGCCCGCGCCAAACATCCCTGGAAGTATCGCAAGCAGAAGCGTTCGCGCCTGTTCCGCTGAAACGAGAGCCGATCAGGTGGCCTGATCGGCTCTCTCCCGCTTCACGCCCAGCCGCCCAGCTCGTTGTCGATGATCGCCAGCAACGCCTGGATATGATCGTCGCGGTCGTTGAGACAGGGAATGTAGGTGAAACGCTCTCCCCCCGCGGCGAGGAAGCTGTCGCGAATCTCCTCGTTGATCTCCTCCAGGGTCTCGACACAGTCGGCGGAGAAGGCCGGGGAAATCACCGCAATGTGTTTCCTGCCCTGGCGCGCCAGCTCGGCCACGTGGTCGACGGTCTGCGGGCCGACCCACTCCTCGGGGCCGAACTGCGACTGAAAGGCGGTCTGAATCTCGCCCTCCGCCCAGCCAAGCCGTTCGCGCAGCAGTCGCGTGGTCTTCTGGCACTGGCAGTGGTAGGGGTCGCCCTCGAGCAGAAAGCGCTTGGGCACGCCGTGGTACGAGGCCACCAGCACTTCCGGTGCCGACTCGGCCGCGGCGTAGGCCTCACGCACCGAGTTGCTCAGCGCCTCGAGATAGGCCGGGTGCTCGAAGTAGGCCGGCACGGTACGAATCGCCGGCTGCCACTTGAGCTTCATCAGGGTGCGGAAGGCGTGGTCGTTGGCCGTGGCCGTGGTCGGCGAGGCGTATTGCGGATAGAGCGGAAAGAACAGGATGCGCTCGCAGCCCTCGGCCTGCAGGCGCCGCAGCACGCTGTCCGTGGAAGGGTTACCGTAGCGCATGCAGAAGTCCACCAGCACCTGCTCGCCATGCCGCGCCTTCAGCCCCTCGGCCACCTTGCGCGTCTGGTCACGGGTGATGGTCAGCAGCGGACTCTCGTTCTTCTCGGTGTTCCAGATGCCGCGATAGGCCTCGCCCGACTTGAATGGCCGGCGCGAAAGAATGATCAGCTGCAGCAGCGGCTGCCACTTCCAACTGGGATAGTCGACTACTCGTTTGTCGGAGAGAAACTCACTCAGATAGCGCCGCATCGACCAGTAATCGGTGGCATCCGGCGTGCCCAGGTTGACCAGCACCACACCTACCCTGGGCCGGGCCACCGCGGGATGATCCGCCGGAGCATGAGTCGGACGTTGACGCTCCGGCGAGCCCGATACCTCTTGCGATGCGACCATGCGCTGCGCTCCTCGTGACGTAAGTTCAAGGAGCGCCATTGTATCAGGCAAGGTTTGTCAGGGGCATCGAGTTATACTATGAAGTCGATTTGTATAACTTGGATCAAGGTTATTGCTCGACCAGACTTACTCAGGCCAGGCCTAGAAGACCAGCGGCATGCGCGACGTCAGCGGGTCGTGATAGTGCGCCTCGCGACCGATGACTTCGTCTTGCGGCACATGCTGGACCAGGAAGGCCCGGTGGATGCCGGCACGCTGCAGCTCCAGGTAAACGTCCTCGAGAGAACGGAATACCATGGGCTTGCCACGCCGTGTCAGCATGTGGCGTACGCCCTCCACGTCCTCGAGTTCCACCTGGTAGCAGTGGCTGCCGGAATGGGTGATGACGCGCACTTCGAAATTGTCATGGCGCGCGACGAATTGCTTCAGTTGTTCGAATTCCATGGCTCCCTCCATGTCCTGTTTCGTTCCGTTGGGGTCGCTGGATAGACATCGGGCACAGCATGACTGTGCCCGATATCAATCGCATGACGCTAACGTATCGAAATTATGACAGTGAAGCCGTGGCCAGGTTCCACAGGCGCTCACCTGCGCGAGGCGGCTACTGGTACTCCGAAGGATCGATGGCCTTGGCCAGGGAGTTGCGGTCGACCCATTTGCCCGCCTTGGTCTCCTTGTAGCGAAACACCACGCGGTCACCTACCGCGACGGTGAGTTCGGCATCCTCGGTCTGGTAGCTGTAGGCCTCACCGTCGACGACCAGATGAAAGCGATAGAGATCCGGCATGCCGAGCCACTCCTTGAACGGCCCCTCGCGCTCCAGCGACTCGATGATACCGCGGGCTTCCAGCTTGGGGGGGCGCTGACGCTTGCCGCGTCGAAATCCGCCTGCCATGGGTCACTCCTCGAAAACGACTGTCGGGGGCTCGGCATTATACGGGGCCGCGCCGCTGGCTCAAGCGCTGCTGCGCTTCACTCGCCGAAAGCGTCGCCGTAGCTATCCGGCGCCAGATCCTCGAAGCGGGTGTACCTGCCGATGAAGGCCATGTGCACCGTGCCGATGGGACCGTTACGCTGCTTGCCGATGATCAGCTCAGCCAGGCCCTGGTTGTCGGGGTTATCCGGATTGTAGACTTCGTCACGATAGACGAAGGCGATCACGTCGGCATCCTGCTCGATGGCGCCGGACTCGCGCAGGTCCGACATCACCGGACGCTTGTTGGGACGCTGCTCCAGCGAGCGGTTGAGCTGGGAGAGCGCCACCACCGGGCAGCCGAACTCCTTGGCCATGCCCTTGAGCGAGCGAGAGATCTCTGAGATCTCGCCAGTGCGGTTCTCGGAGAAGCCGGGGATCTGCATCAGCTGCAGGTAGTCGATCATGACCAGGGCCAGGTTGCCGTGCTCGCGCACCACCCGGCGGATGCGCGAGCGCATCTCGTTGGGCGACAGCGCCGCGGTATCGTCGATGAACAGCTGCTTGTCCTTGAGCAGGTTGACCGCCGAGGTCAGCCGCGGCCAGTCCTCGTCCTCGAGCTGACCGGTACGCACCCGGGTCTGGTCGATGCGTCCCAGCGACGACAGCATACGCAGCATCAGCGATTCGGCGGGCATCTCCATGGAGAACACCATCACCGGGCGGTCGCTGGCGATCACGGCGTGTTCGACCAGGTTCATGGCGAAGGTGGTCTTACCCATGGAGGGGCGGCCCGCGATGATCACCAGGTCGGAGGGCTGCAGGCCCGAGGTCATCTCGTCGAGATCGCGGAAACCGGTGGAGAGACCGGTCATCTCGCCCTTCATGTTGAACAGCTCGTCGATGCGATCCACCGCCTTGGCCAACAGCTCGCTCATGCCGATGGGGCCGCCCGACTTGGGGCGCTCCTCGCTGATCTGGAACACCAGCCGCTCGGCCTCGTCGAGCAGCTCGTCGGCGGGACGCCCCTGGGGGCTAAAGGCGCCGTCGGCGATCTGGCTGGCGGCACGAATCAGCTTGCGCAGCGTGGCCCGCTCGCGAACGATGTCGGCATAGGCGCGGATGTTGCTCGCCGAGGGGGTGTTGCGCGCCAGCTCGGCGAGATAGGCGAGCCCGCCCACGGTATCGAGCTGGTCGCGCCCCTCCAGCGCCTCGGAGAGCGTGACCACGTCCAACGGCTTGGATGCCTCGGCAAGCCCGGTCATGGCATTGAAGATCAGGCGGTGCTCATAGCGGTAGAAGTCGTCGGCCACCAGACGGTCGGCGACGTTGTCCCAGGCCTGGTTGTCGAGCATCAGGCCGCCCAGCACCGACTGCTCCGCTTCGAGCGAGTGCGGCGGCACCTTGAGCGCAGCGGTTTCCTGATCGAGCTCGAGCGTGTCGTTCATGGTGCGGCAACCTTGAGGGGAACGGGCCGTGCCATTCTACCCGATGCCCGTTGCCCACCCCACCTTTCGAAATGACAAAAACCGCGACCGATAACGGTCGCGGCAAGGGTTCGAAACAGCGTGCGAGCAACGGGATTGCGGGAGCCGGCCTAGAACCACACCTCGGTCTGAACGCCGAAGCTCCACTGGCCGCCGGTGAAGCCTTCGTTGCCGAAGGAGCCAGTACCGTAGTTGTTGAGATCGCTCGACCAGTCGGTGTAGGAGGCGAAGGCGCGAATCTCCGGCCGCTGCCAGAAGCCACCCACCTGGGGCTTGAAGGTCGGCGCGATGGTGAACTTGCCAAAGTCGCCGCTCACCGCGTTGCGGCCATCGAAGCCGTTGGGGTCGAGGTCCATGTACTGGTAGCTGGCTTCGTACTGCATCTCGAAGTTCTGGGTGAGCTCGTTGACCAGGCGTGCGTTGAGAGTCAGCCACTTGTAGTCGTCGCCATCGACGTAGCGGTCCTTGCTCACCTCGCCGAGCAGCACCGGAGCCAGACGCCAATTCGGCGCTACGTAGGTGGTGCCGTAGATGCCGAGACGAGTGGCCTGGGCATCGTCGGTCAGGTTGCCATCGCTGCCGAGCCCCTTGACCTCGGCGCCCAGGCCCTGGCCGTGCATCAGCGCCACCTTGAAGTTGCCCTCGCTCAGGCCGAAGAAGCTGTCGCCGTGGTAGGCCACCATGGTGTGGAAGCCACTGTCGGCAGCAGACTGGCCCTCCCCGATGTCGCGCTCATCGTTGTCGGCCGCGGACAGTCCACTCACCATCCACTGCCAGTTACCGAAGTAGTTGTTGGCGGTGAGGATCAAGCTATCGGTACTGCCCTCGTCCCCCGGACGCTCGGGGCGCACCGGATAGTCGCTGAAACTGCGCCCGTAGAGCGAGAAGTTGGAGCGCCAGTTGTCGGCCAGCTGCACGTCGTAGATACCGGCGCCGGTACCGGCGAGGAAGATGAAATCACTGTCGAGCCAGTGGATGTCGAAGTTGTCGCGGTCGAAGCGCTTGCCGGCCCAGATCGAGGCGTTCTCGAAGGCGCCGGTGAAGCTTGGCAGGTCGCTGAACTCGGCATAGACCTGACGCACGTTGAGGTTGGAGTCGCCATCCCAGTCGTTGCTGGTCTCAGTGCTGCTGGCCAGCATGGTGCGGTAATGCGCCTTGGCGCCGTTGTCGAACTGCATGCGGTAGTTGAGAATCGCCTCGGCGTAGGTATCCGGCTCGTTGCCCAGACGCCCCACGGCACCACCCAGCCCACCGGCCGGCGTCACGTAGGGGCCACCGTCGATGCTCTTGCGGTCTTCACCCAGCAGCAGCCCGGAGCGGGCGTAGACGTTGAACGAGAAGCCCTCTTCGCCGCTGGCCTGACGCTCGACACGGGCCAGGCGCTCTTCCACGTCAGCGGGGGCCGGGCTTCCCGCGGCCTGGGCCTCGGCGAGTTCGGCGCGCTGCTCGGCGGCGCTGGCGCGCTGTTCGGCGGCGGCGATGCGGCTCTCCAGTTCGAGCAGACGCTGCTCCAGGGCGCTGGTATCGGCGGCGGCGTGCCCGATCATGCCGAAACTGGCCAGGGCCACGGCGGCAACCAGCGGAGTTCTTGGCAAGGCAGTCTTCATCGCAGTTGTTCCTTTGTGTTTATTGGATTGTTTACGCAAGGAGAACGGTGGGAAGCATGGCGCTGTATCGTTTAAGAGCGGTATCACGGGATACTCTTGTCTCTTATGTCTCGTCCTGCTGCCCTGGCCTGAAACGCAGCGGAGCCAGGCAGAAAAAACTTAATCGTTTAAGAGTTACAATGCAAAGACAAAATGTAATATTACTACCAATGTCTAAGCACCCACACGCCTGCCCAATACAGCACACGAAAAGGGCGCAGGATCTCTCCTGCGCCCCTTGGGGTCGTTCGAGTGCGGTAAGGCTTACTCGGCGACGACGACCACGCGAACGGTGGCATCGACTTCGGCATGCAGATGCAGGTCGATGTCGTATTCACCGGTCTGGCGGATCGGACCTTCGGGCATGCGAACTTCGCTTTTGGCGACTTCGATGCCGGCCTGACCCAGCGCCTCGGCCAGGTCACGCGGGCCGATGGAGCCGAACAGCTTGCCTTCGTCGCCGGCCTTGGCCACCAGCGACAGCTCGATCTCGGCCAGCTGAGCGGCACGGGATTCGGCAATCGCCTTGCGCTCGGCGGCCTGGGCCTCGAGCTCGGCGCGCTGCGCCTCGAAAGCTTCTACGTTGTCCTTGGTGGCCGGCACGGCGAGGCCGTAGGGCACCAGGTAGTTACGGCCGTAGCCGGGCTTCACGGTGACCTTGTCGCCCAGGCCGCCCAGCTTGCCAATGTTGTCGAGCAGAATGACTTCCATCTCGTTAACCTCTTGTCAGTCGCTGCGAGAGGCCAGACGGCCGCGAAAATCCGCGAACACATCGATGAAGGCCACCAGCAGCACTATCAGAATCATGGGCCAGGTGGTGATCAGCAGTACGTAGAAAGCGATCAGCCACAGCCCGTTCATACCTTTCAATCCGACGTAGCCGTGCACCAGAGCGATACCGGCCACCAGCAACGGCACCCACACCAGCATGGAGAGCGACGGCAATCCCAGCACCATGCCCACCACGCCGAGCACCACCAGCAGGCCGAGTTCGCGCGGCATCAGGCGCAGCGCATGGAACTCCTCGCGAAAGCCACCGGGGTTGTAGAGCCCCGCCTGCCAGGCCCGCGCCAGCGCCAGACAGCCCACCGCAGCGATCAACACCACCAGGCCGGTGATGCCACCGATCAGCAGCGTGGCCAGCTCCTCGGTGTCGAAGCCCTGGTTGGCCATCTCGGTCAGCATGCGGTCGATCTCGGCCGAGCCCTGACGCAGCTGCTCCAGCAGCGGCCCGGCACCGCCCGGCGGCACGAAGACACCGAGCTGGATCATCACCGCCGCAGCCAGCGTGCCGACGACCAGCGCCTCGCTCCAGCGCATGCGGGAGCGCAGCACCACCGCCATCAGCGTGACCAGCAGTACGCTGGCCAGCGGCAGAGCGTCGCCCTGAGCCCACCACCAGCCGGCAGGGATGGCGGCTGCTACCAGCACCGGCAGCGCCGGCGACAGACCGCGACGCAGCGTGACCAAGGCCACGATGGCGCCACTGAGCCAGAACAGCCAGGGTATCACCGCGGCCAGCGCCGCCCCGCCTACGGCGTAGGGCGTGCCGCGCATCAACCATCGGGCGATCGGCAACATCGAACCGGCGGCTTACTGGTGGCTGTCGGTGTAGGGCAGCAGGGCCAGGTAGCGCGCGCGCTTGATGGCGGTTGCCAGCTGACGCTGATAACGGGCCTTGGTACCGGTGATGCGGCTGGGTACGATCTTGCCGGTTTCGGTAATGTAGGCCTTCAGCGTGTCCAGATCCTTGTAATCGATCTGCTTCACGCCTTCAGCGGTGAAACGGCAGAACTTACGGCGGCGGAAAAAGCGTGCCATGTAGAGACTCCTCGGTACGTGCGATCAGTGGGCTTCGGCAGTTTCTTCTTCGGCGCGCGGCTTCTCTTCGCGACGCGCACGCTTGTCGTCTGCCGGCTTCATCATCGGCGAAGCTTCGGTGATGGCTTCCTTGCAGCGCACCACCAGGCTGCGAATGATGGCGTCGTTGAAGCGGAAGATGTTCTCGATTTCCTCGAGGGTCTCGCCGCTGCACTCGACGTTCATCAGCACGTAGTGAGCCTTGTGGATCTTGTTGATCGGGTAGGCCAGGTGACGACGGCCCCAGTCCTCCAGACGATGCACGGTGCCACCGCTCTCGGTGACGATGCTGGAGTAACGCTCGACCATGGACGGTACTTGCTCGCTCTGGTCCGGGTGGACCATGAACACGATTTCGTAATGACGCATGGGATCTCCTTTCGGGTTGGCAGCTTCCGCGTGAGACCTGTGCCATGGTGGGCCGGCTCTCAGGAGAAGCAAGGAGGTGATAGTCGAAATGACAACGCCCGCTCACGCAGGAACGGGCGCCTGTATTCTAGTGATCTGCACCGCCGGTTGCAAGCTGGCGCTGCGCTGGCGGCTCATGCACCGCAGCGCTGGCGCACCGCCTCGAATAGACAGATGCCGGTGGCTACCGAGACGTTGAGGCTGGTTACGCTGCCGGCCATGGGCAACTTGACCAGACCATCGCAGGCCTCGCGGGTCAGCCGCCGCATGCCCTTGCCCTCGGCACCCATCACCAGCGCCGTGGGGCCGGTGAACTCGGCCTCGAAGAGCATCGCCTCGGCCTCGCCGGCGGTGCCGGTGATCCAGATGCCGAGCTCCTTGAGCCGGGCCAGCGCGCGGGCCAGATTGGTCACCTGATAGACCGGCACGCTCTCGGCGGCACCGCAGGCCACCTTGCGCACCGTGGCATTGAGCGGCGCCGACTTGTCCTTGGGCACGATCACGCCGTGCACGCCGGCAGCATCAGCGCTGCGCAGGCAGGCGCCGAAGTTGTGCACGTCGGTAACGCCGTCGAGTACCAGCAGCAGCGGCGGCGTAGCGTGGGGCCAGGCCTCCAGCTTGAACCACAGCGACGCCTCGCTCTCGAAGGCCAGCGGCGCGGCAAAGGCGACGACGCCCTGATGCGAGGCCTCCCTGGCCAGACGGTCGAGTTCGTCACGTGGATGCTGCTCGACTCGCGCGCCGCCACGGCGGGCCTGCTCGATCAGCTCGACCAGGCGCTGCTGGGCATCGCCCTCCTGTACCCACAGCACCCTGGGCGTTTCGCCGCGCGCCAGCAGGGCACGCACCGCATGCACGCCGAATACGGCATCGAGCCCGCCCGGCGTAGCCGCAGGAGCCGATGGAGCACCCGCTCTCGATCTACGGCCGGCATCTCGCTTCGGCCCTTTTCTGCCTTGTGCCATCAGCCGCGCGACCTCGACCGGCGCGGGCCGCGACGACGCTTGCCGCCCTTGCCTCGCTCACCCTTGTCTTCCGCCTTACCGGCGGCCGGCTTTGGCGTGAAAGTCGCCTCTGCCTCACCGCTCCGTTTGCGCGGCTGACGTTTGGGCCGCGGCTTCTCGTCCTCGAGGGCGAAGTCGATCTTGCGATCGTTCAGGTCCACACGGGCCACCTGCACGGTGACGCCATCGCCCAGGCGGTAGCTCATGCCGGTACGTTCGCCCTTGAGGCGATGTTTCTCGGGCTCGTAGTGGTAGTAGTCCGAGGGCAGCGAAGTAACGTGCACCAGCCCCTCGACGTAGACCTCGTCGAGGCGTACGAAGATACCGAACTGGGTCACCGAGGCGATGGTTCCTTCATACACCTCACCGAGCTTGTCCGACATGAACTCGCACTTGAGCCAGTCCTCGACGTCACGGGTGGCGTCGTCGGCGCGGCGCTCGGTCATCGAGCAGTGCTCGCCGAGCTCGAGCATCTGTTCGAAGGTGTAGGGGCACCACTTGCTTGGTGGATCCACCTTGGCCCCTTCGGCACGCAGCACCGTATTGGTCTGGCGCGGCCCACGCACCACCGAGCGAATGGCGCGATGCACCAGCAGATCCGGGTAGCGACGAATCGGCGAGGTGAAGTGAGCGTAGGCCGGGTAGGCCAGGCCGAAATGGCCCTCGTTCTGAGGTGAGTAGACCGCCTGGCTCATGGAGCGCAGCATCACGGTCTGGATCACGTCGGCATCGGGGCGGCCGCGAATCGCCTCGGCCAGGGCCTGATAGTCCTGGGGCGTGGGTTCGTCGCCGCCGCCCACCGAGAGCCCCAGTTCGTTGAGGAACAGGCGCAGCTTGTCGAGACGCTCCGGCGAGGGGCGCTCGTGAATGCGATAGAGCGCCGGCAGGTCGTGCTTGTCGAGGAAGCGCGCGGTGGCCACGTTGGCCGCCAGCATGCACTCCTCGATCAGCTTGTGGGCATCGTTGCGGGTGCGCGGCACGATCTTCTCGATCTTGCGCTCCTCGTTGAAGAGGATCGCCGTCTCGGTGGTCTCGAAGTCGATGGCGCCGCGCTCCTCGCGGGCCTGACGCAGCACCTTGTAGAGTTCGTGCAGCCCCTTGAGCGGCTTGACCAGGGCGCGATACTCCTCGCGCAGCGCGTCGCCCTCGGGGTCGTCCTCGTCGAGGATCGCCGCCACCTTGTTGTAGGTCAGTCGCGCATGGGAACGGAACACCGCCTCGTAGAAGCGATAGCGGCTGATCACCCCCTGCTTCGAGATATTCATCTCGCAGACCATGGCCAGGCGATCGACGTCCGGGTTGAGCGAGCACAAACCGTTGGAGAGCAGCTCGGGCAGCATCGGTACCACCTGCCCGGGGAAGTAGACCGAGTTGCCGCGCCGAATCGCCTCCTCGTCGAGCGGCGTGCCGGGACGCACGTAATGCGAGACGTCGGCGATGGCGACGATCAGCTTCCAGCTGCCGGACTTCGTCTTCCAGGCGCACACGGCGTCATCGAAATCCTTAGCGTCCTCGCCGTCGATGGTCACCAGCGGGATGTCGCGCAGATCGATACGATGCTGCTTGTCCTGCTCGGCCACCTCGGCGGACATCCCGGCGATCTGATCGTGCACCTCGGGCGGAAACTCGGCAGGAATCTCGTAGCTGCGGATGGCGATGTCGATCTCCATGCCCGGATCCATACGCTCACCGAGCACCTCGACCACCTCGCCCACCGGCTGCACCCGGGTATCGGGCTGCTGCACGATCCGGGCCGATACCACCTGGCCGTCGCGGGCACCGCCACAGGCGCTATGAGGAATGATCACCTCCTGGGTGATGCGCGGGTTCTCGGGGATCAGCACGCCGAATTCGGAGGTATTCTCGCGATAGACGCCGACGATGGTCTGGGTATTGCGCGACAGCACTTCGGCAATGGTGGCCTCGTCGCGGCCGCGGCGGTCGCGACCGCTGACGCGCACCAGCACGTAGTCGCCGTGGAAGACCCGGCGCATCTGCCGCGGCGGCAGCACCAGGTCGGGTTTCTTGCCGTCGTCGCGCAGCACGAAGCCGAAGCCGTCGCGGTGGCCAAGCACCTTGCCCTTGATCAGGTCGAGCTTGTCGATCAGCGCGTAGGCGCCGGCGCGGTTGCGCAGCACCTGGCCGTCGCGTTCCATGGCAGCCAGCCGGCGGCGCACCGCCTCCTGCAGCTCATCGTCCTCCAGACCCAGCATGCGGCTCATGGATTCATGGGTGATCGGCTTGCCATACTCCTCCAGACGCGCCAGCAGGTACTCGCGGCTAGGCGCCGGCTTGTCATACTTGTGGGCTTCACGGCTGGCATGGGGGTCGTTGCTGAGCGTCCAATGAGTCATGCGAGGGGCATCCTTGGCAACGGGAGCAGCATTCGGGGAAGAGAGTCGGCAAGTTGCCGCATACGTGGGGTATTGCTAATAGAGTCATTTGTCATGCCCGCATTATAGCGCCGGTAGTGGCGGTTCCCAACCATGACGGCTCAACCCGACATGAATTGAGCCCCGCATTCGACTCTTTTACCGCCCCGACTCTTGCATTGGCCCACAAATTGGGTAAGATACGCGTCGCCTGCCCAGATGGCGGAATTGGTAGACGCGCTAGCTTCAGGTGCTAGTGTCCTTACGGACGTGGAGGTTCAAGTCCTCTTCTGGGCACCATCGCTCTTTATTCAGCTCGAATCGCTCGTGTTCGCCCAGGTGGCGGAATTGGTAGACGCGCTAGCTTCAGGTGCTAGTATCCTTACGGATGTGGAGGTTCAAGTCCTCTCCTGGGCACCATCCCAGAGGCGCGAACACGACGGCGACAACGGCAGAGTACGAAAATAGCGAAAGCACGACAGGCATGATGCGCCCAGGTGGCGGAATTGGTAGACGCGCTAGCTTCAGGTGCTAGTATCCTTACGGATGTGGAGGTTCAAGTCCTCTCCTGGGCACCACTGCTCTACGAGCAGACCGCGTCATGCAAGTTGAAACATCGCCAGAGTGAATTAGAAACATCGCCAGAGCGAATAAAGAGAACCGCGACTGATCGCGGTTTTTTGTGCCCGAATGCCTCCCTGACTCAGTATCTGGCCCACCTCAATATCTGGAGGGAAGCCGCGCCACCTCTTCGAGCGCCCACCCCGACGCCACCACCTCTCCCTCCAACACCTCGGCCACTTCCTCGGGCAGCCGCGGGAAGAAGTTGAGCCCGGTACGCGCTTCCACCTCATCGATGGTCACCAGGTAGTCGTCCAGCGGTTCGTCGCCGCGCACTTCCTGGGGCATGATGAAGGCCAGTGCCATGGGCTCCTCGGCCGGCACCACGACGATCTTGTAGAACGCCTCGGGGATCTCGACCAGCCCGACCCGGTTGGTCACGTTGTCGAGGAAGCGCTCGGGGAAGACCGGACCGGTGATCACCTGGACCACGCCGAAGCGCGGCACGAAGTGGTCGATCACCGCCTCTTCCAGGCGCTGCCACAGGCGGCGGTTGAGGTCGGGACGCTGGGGCGAGATGTTGCTCATCAGGAACGACTGCTCCTGGGCCTGACGCCCGTGCACCACGGCAATGGCGTAGTTGGGCGCCAGGTGGCCGCGGTCGTAGCCGCTGCCGAAGTAGCTGTCGGCGGCAATCGGCCACAGGGTGCGCCAGTCGCGGCGAAAGTCTGGCCTGGGCGCCGCCCGGCGCTCCTCCACGTCGTGCAGCAGATAGCTCACCCATAGCGGATTGACCCGCACGTCCGACCAGCCCACCAGGAAGCCGTCGTTGCGCAGCACGCGGTGCACGGTCAGCGGGGTCAGGGTGTCCCAGGTGGGCACACCCATCCAGCTCAGCTGGTCGCGGTACTCCTGCTCCTGGGTGTACCACAGGCCGCTGCCGACCAGCACGAAGACGAGAGTGATGCCGAATTGGCGAACGCGGGAGCGCCAGCGTGGCAGTACGGCGCGACGCCGCCGGCCACGGGTACGTGTCAAGGCCATGAAGTCATCCGCAGGGGAGCCACTGCCGGTACATCCGGGTACCGGCTCGATACGGTCATGAGTGGGTGGCAGTCGCTAGCGAATTCCTACCAGCCGAGCGAGAACATGGTCTCGAGATCGTGCTTGGAGTGCACCTGCATGGCGTTGAGGGTCTCGGTATCGCGAATGCCTTCCACGGCATTGAGGCGCTCGGTGACCAGCTCGGCCAGGCTTTCGAAGTCCCGCGTGCGGGCGATCGCCACCAGATCGTAGCGACCGCAGGTGGAGTAGACCTCGCTGATGCCTTCGACGTCGGCGAGCCGCTCGGCCACCGCCTTGACCTGCCCCTTCTCGGTGTTGATCAGAATCACGGCGTTCTGCATCGGGCACCCTCCCCGTTGATAAAGTCCTGCGGCCAGGCATCGCCGCGCTGGCGCGAGTATAGCAGGCCCACCCCGGCGGCTGAATCGCCGCGCTCTGTCCGGGCCGCTCGCCTACGCCCGAGAATGCCACCTCTTACAGGCAAGGCGGCAGGAACACGATGGGATAGCCGACGAACAGGGTACTGCCCGCGGAGAACAGGAACATCCCGGCCGAAATATAGGCGAAGTAGCACTCGCGGCGCACCTCCGCCCTGCGGCCCGCCGCAACGCTGGCCCAAGTCAGCCACAGCAGCAGCGCGGTGGTGACCAGGGTGGCCACGCCGACGCCCAGGTTGATGCCGGTGAGCATGTCGCTCTCGGGCTCGGGGGGCGCCACCGAACAGGCCACCGAGAGCCCGGCATAGATCGCCACGAACCAGATGCCCCAGATCGTCAGCCCGCTGACCAGATGAATTGGATGGGTGAGTTTCAGCAGACGCCTCATGCACCACCTCCCAGCACGGTCGGCAGGACCCAGATGGCCACGAACAGGCTCCAGTAGACCACCAGGTGGTAGTACCACAGACGCAGCACCACCACCGGCTCCAGCGGCGTCTCGACGCTGACGTAACCGTAGCCGACGCGCAGCCCCTGGAGAAGGCACAGTATCGCCCCCAACGACGCCAGAATGAGCACGTAGCACAGCGCCACGAACAGTGTGGCATCATGCGCCGTCTCGGTAGGCGCCAGCCCCGCGAGCCACATCACCGCAACGATCAGCAGCGTCTGCAGGCTTCCCAGGCCGCCCGCGAGATACATCATCAGGCCGAGCCCGCCCCCCTCGCGGCGGCGCAGGCGACGCACCACCTTGGCCAGCAGCAGCGTGCCCAGGGTCAACGCCACGCCTGCCGCCACCAGCAGCAGCGGCGAAAGCGGAGAGCTCTCCGGCATCTGCCACTCAGGCGCCACCACCCACAAATAGAACCAGCCGAACAGCAGCGACAGATAGAGCGAGCCGTTGGCCAGATGGGAGACCGACATGCACCAGACGCCGGGGCCGTTCATGGTGTGGTAGTGCAGCGGCGGATCGGTAGGCGCCATCGACGCCTCGGGCGCCTTGCCGGGATGCGCGCCGTTCTCCCACGACCAGCGCAGCAGCAGTACCACACCGACCAGCACCGCCACGGCGGCCAGCCAGTAGACTCGCACCAGCAGACTGATGCATACCACCGCCAGAGCCAGCGAGGAGAACAGCGGCCACCAGGAGTTACTGGGCAGATGAATGGTTTCGCGCAGCTTGCCGGTCAGCGCATCGCTGCCCCAGGTCTCACGCCGGCCATGGTCGATGGTGGCGAGACCGTGCTGCCCTTCGTAGATGGTTCGCGAGAGCTCTGGCTTCTCCCACAGCGGGTGGCGTGTCTCCACTGCGGGCAGACTGACGAAATTGTAGGCCGTGGGGGGCTTGGGCATGGCCCACTCCAGGGTATCGGCGCCCCACGGATTCTGCGGCGCCTTCTTGCCGAAGCGGAAGTGCAGCACGATATCGAGAATCAGCAGCGCCACGCCGGCGGACATCATGAAGCCGCCCACCGAGGAGATCAGGTTGTAGATGTCCCAGCCCATGGCGGTATCGTAAGTGAACACCCGCCGGCGCATACCCAGCAGCCCGGTCCAGTGCATGACCAGGAAGGTGACGTTGAAGCCGAGGAAGATCAGCCAGAAGCTCCACTTGCCCAGACGCTCGGATGGCATGCGCCCCGATACCTGAGGCAACCAGTAGTAGAGCCCGGCCATCAGCGGGAACAGCATGCCCCCCACCAGCACGTAGTGCATGTGGGCGACCACGAAATGGGTGTCGTGCACCTGCCAGTTGAACGGCACCAGGGCCAGCATCACCCCGGTCAGCCCCCCGAGTACGAAAATGATCAGGAAACCGACGATCCACAGCATCGGCAGCGTCATCCTGGGCCGGCCCAGCCACAGCGTGGAGAGCCAGACGAATATCTGGATGGCGGTGGGAATCGCCACCAGCATGCTCGCCGCCGAGAAGAAGGCCAGCGCCAGCTGCGGTATGCCCAGGGTGAACATGTGGTGCACCCAGAGCCCGAAGCTGACGAAGCCCATGATGATGATCGCCGCCACCACCCAGCCGTAGCCGACGATGGGGCGCCCGGCGAAGACCGGAATCAGAGTCGAGACGATACCCGCCCCCGGCAGGAAGATGATGTAGACCTCGGGGTGACCGAACAACCAGAACAGGTGCGCCCACAGCACCGGGTCACCGCCGCCGGCCACTTCGAAGAAAGGCATTCCGGCGGCTCGCTCCAGCTCGAGCAGAATGCTGCCGAGGATCAGCGGCGGAAAGCCGACCACGATCATCAGCGCCATGGCCAGGATGTACCAGGCGAACAGCGGCATCTTGTGCAGCGCCATGCCCTGGGTACGAGTGCGCAGGATCGACACCACCAGCTCGACGCCAGCGGAGAGCGCCGATATCTCGACGAAGGTGATGCCCAGCAGCCAGAAATCGGAGCCCGGCCCGGGCGAGTACTCGCCGCTGCTGAGCGGGGTGTACATGAACCAGCCGCTGGCCGGAGCGATCTCCAGGATCATACTGGAAAACAGAATGATGCCGCCGAACAGGTAACAGAAGTAGCCAAAGGCGGTCAGCCGAGGACACACCAGGTCGCGAGCCCCGATCATCTTGGGTATCATGTAGATCGCCAACCCCTCGAGAATGGGGATGGCGAACAGGAACATCATCACCGTGCCATGCATGGTGAAGACCTGGTTGTAGATCTCGTGGGACATGAAATCGTTGTCGGGGAAGGCCAGCTGAGTGCGGATCAGCATCGCCAGCAGGCCACCGATCAGAAAGAAGATCGCCCCGGTGACCATGAAGCGCAGACCGACGGTGGTATGGTTCACCACGGTCAAGGCCCGCCAGCCGGTGGGATTGCCCCACACCTCGTCCAATCCCTTGTGCAGTCGCCGAACCTCGGGCGTCAGCGTCGCGTCCTTGATCTCGCTCATGGTTCCATCGTCTCCAGCCAGGCTCCGATATCCTGCAGCGTCTCGGTGTCGATATGGTTATGCGGCGGCATCCTGTTGCCGGGCTTGAGCAACTGGTGGTGCTCGAGCCAGTAGGCGATGGCGCCCTCTTCCATGGGCAGCACTCCGGCCCCGAGAGTGGGGCGGGAGCCGATGTCGGTCAGGTTGGGGCCGACCATGTCGTAAGTGACATCGTCGGCGATGAGCTCCTGCGGAAAGCCGTCGACGGTGTGGCAGGCCGCGCAGTGCTCGCCGAAGGCCTGCCGCGCCTCGTCGAAGCCTGCGCGCGGCTCGGGAGGAGCACGGCGCTCGGCCAGCCAGGCATCGTACTCCGCCCGCGGCATCGCCTCGACGTGCAGCAGCATGTTGGTGTGCTGGGCACCGCAGTACTCGGCGCACTGGGCACCGAAGACGCCGGGCACGTCGGCTTCGAGACGAATGATCGAATGCCGTCCCGGCACCATGTCGCGCTTGCCACCGAGGCGCGGGATCCAGAAGGCGTGGATCACGTCCGCACTGACCAGGCGGAAGTCGACCGGCTCCCCGGCCGGCATCACCAGCCGGTTGGCGGTGATCACGTCGGGTTCGCCGTTCTCGCCGGGATAGCGGATCTCCCACCACCACTGGTGCCCCACCACTTCGATGAGCTCGGCCTCACCCTCCGGCAATGGCAGGGGAAGCATGCTGCGACCGGTCGGGGCGGCGAAGACCAGCAGCGCAATGATGCTGACAAGCGGCAACGCGATCCCGCCGCCAAGCACCCAGCGCAGCATGATGCGCTGCTCCTCCCGCGGCGTTCGCTGGGGCCGCTCGCCGCGGCGAAAGGTATACAGCCAGAGCGTGAAGAGAACCAGCGCCACGACCGCACTGAAACCAAGCATGGCCCACCACACCCAGAACTGATGGCGAGCAGCGGGACCGGACGGATCGAGGATCGACATTTCCCCGGCGCAGCCGGCCAGCAGTGCCGTCAGCGGTAGCGCTGCCCATGCCACCAAGCGCCGCCAGCGGTTGACCCATTGCTGGACAGGGCGTTGAATGCCAGAGAGACCTCTGAACCGATCGCAAAGGACGCGAACATGGCTGAACAACCGAGACGCTCGATCAAAAGCCGTGCTGCCATTGGCGGGCACCCCCTTCACCCCACCATGGTGCACTTTCCCATTGCCTGCCTGATGCTGGTGGTGGGCAGCGACGCCCTCTTCCTGTTCATCGGCGACCCGTTCTGGGCACGCACCAGCCTGTGGCTGGCCGGCATCGGCGCTCTGGGCGGCTGGGTCGCCAGCATCGCCGGCCTCACCGATCTGATCACGGTCAAGCGAATCCGCGACATGATCCTGGGCTGGTGTCACGCCATCCTGGCGGTGATGATGTTGTCGCTGGCATCCCTCAACTGGCTGTGGCGTTACCTCTACCCCACCGACCTGCTGCCTTGGGCCGTTGGCCTGACGCTGATGACGGCGGGGTTGATCGTGCTGGCCGGTATCCTCGGTGGCATGCTCGTCTACGACGAGGCGGTCGGCGTCGAGATCGACGACAAGTAACGTTGACCGAGCATGGCGGGTCGAGTGGCGCATGTGACTCTCCTTGTCATGCCTCAATCGAATGGCTTACTGAGTACCAGCACGAGAACGGCAAGCATGAGCGTGGCGGCGATGGCGGCCACCAGCGCGCTTGCCGGCACCAGGAAGCGGCGTCGGTCACGCTCCAGGCTCACGATCAGCGCGCCGCACAATACATGGCATAGCACCATGCCGCTCACGGCCGCCAGCTTCAGCACAAGCCAGCCGCCGACGAGCTGCGCCACGACGAACAGCAGGGTGCCGCTCATGATCGCCAGCAGGGCGAAGGGAGTGGCGATGTGAGTGAAAACGAAACGCAACAGTGCCGGGGCGGACACCTCGAAAGAGCTGCCCGTCCGGGCCCGGGCACTGACCATCAGCATGGCCGGCAGATACAGCAGCGAAGCACACCAGCACAACAGCGTGGCGATGTGCAGAACCTTTAACCACGGCATAACAGCATCCTTGCAGCAGCAGTGTTCACACACCCTATCGAATCTACCTTAGCGGTGCCAGCGCCATCGGCTCCGTTGGCCGGCGCTTCACGCCTCATTCATTCGCATTCCCTTACGTCGCCTCGCCCGCCGAAACCGCATGACACCGAACTGAAACGCAAGGCAAAATTCAGCAATTGCGCCTCGGCTCGAAAGAGTGTTTCCTCCGCTTAACACTCGAGAACTTCACACCCCCTTGCCGAGTCTGATAATCGAGCCGGTACGTCGCCTGTGCTCTCGGCAGCTGCCCGGCGCAATGGGGTTCGTTCCATAACGACTTGACCGTGTCGAAGCAGGAGATATCTCAATGGCCAAGAAGCATCCCATGGCCAAGAAGCATCGCTCCCCGGCCCATCAGAGCCGACGTGACTTCTTACGCAACAGCCTGCTGGGCATCGCCGCTCTACCCCTGGGAGCCGGCATTGTCTCGCGCCATGCATTCGCCCAGACCCTGCCAAGGCTCAACCCCAACGACGAGCAGGCCCAGGCACTGAACTACGTGGAAGTGGCCGAGCGAGCCAGCGATCACCCCGCGTACGAGCGAGGCGAAACCTGCAGCAACTGCATGTTCTTCGAACGTCGCAGCGAAGGCTGCCAGCTCTTTCCACAGAATAGCGTCGAACCAGGCGGCTGGTGCCAGTCCTGGGTCACCGCCGACTGAGCCAACCATGGGCCGAACCAGCGAAGCGCGCGGCTGCCGGCCCGGCCCATGCTACCTGACGGCGCGTCGGACGCTACTCCTTGCCTTCTTCGTCCGGCAGCGGCCATTGATAGCGCCTGCCGACGCTGCCATCCGCCGCAATCGACTCCAGCCGCACCGGAAAACCCCACAGCTGGTGCAGATGACGAATCACCGGGTAGACGCTACGGCCCAGCGGTCGCCGGCTATCCTGCACGTGATGCAGGGTCAATGAGCGGTTGCCGCGGATATCGGCTTCGTACACCTGTATATTGGGCTCCCGCAGCGACAGGGCGTACTGCGCGGCCAGCGCCTCCCGGATACGACGATAGCCACGCTCGTCGTGAATGGCCGCCACCTCCAGCATCTCCTCCTGATCGTCGTCGACGATGCTGAACAGCTTGAGGTCGCGCATGACCTTGGGCGAGAGGAACTGCTGGATGAAGGATTCATCCTTGAAGTTGCGCATGGCGAAATGCACCGCCTCCAGCCAGTCGCCACCCGCCGTGTCGGGGAACCACTCACGGTCCTCGGCGGTGGGGTTTTCGCACATGCGCTTGATGTCGCTGAACATGGCGAACCCCAGCGCGTAGGGGTTGATGCCACTGTAGTATGGGCTGTCGAAACCGGGCTGACTCACCACGGCGGTATGCGACTGCAGGAACTCCAGCATCAGCCCCTCGTCCACCAGCCCCTCGTCATAGAGCCGATTCATCAGGGTATAGTGCCAGAACGACGCCCAGCCTTCGTTCATCACCTGAGTCTGGCGCTGGGGGTAGAAGTACTGCGCCAGCTTGCGCACGATGCGCACGATCTCGCGCTGCCACGGCGCCAACAGCGGCGCGTTCTTTTCGATGAAATAGAGCAGGTTCTCCTGGGGCTCGGGTGGATAGCGTCCGCCCCCGTGCAGGCCCAGCGGATCCTCGTCGCTGGCCAGGCTGCCGGGTAGCGCATCCGCCGCCTGACGCCCCGGAATGGTGCGCCAGAGGGTGTTGACCTGGGTCTGCAGGTAGGCCTCGCGCTCTGCCTGGCGGCGGACCTCCTCCTCGGCGGAGATGGGTGACGGCCGCTTGTAGCGATCGACACCGTAGTTCTGCAGCGCGTGGCAGGCATCGAGGAGCTGCTCTACGGCCGTCACCCCGTGGCGCTGCTCGCATTCCGCCACGTACTTGCGCGCGAATACCAGGTAGTCGACGATCGAACTGGCATCCGTCCAGGTACGAAACAGGTAATTGCCCTTGAAGAAGGAGTTGTGGCCATAGCAGGCGTGGGCCATGACCAGCACCTGCATCATCAGGGTGTTCTCCTCCATCAGGTAGGCGATGCAGGGGTCGGAGTTGATCACCAGCTCGTAGGCCAGTCCCATCTGGCCACGCCGGTAGGCCTGCTCCACGGCCAGGAACTGCTTGCCGAACGACCAGTGATGGTAGCCCACCGGCATCCCCACGCTGGCATAGGCGTCCATCATCTGCTCGGTGGTGATGATCTCGATCTGGTTGGGGTAAGTGTCCAGCCGATACTCATCGGCCAGCCTGGCCAACTCCTGCTCATACTCCTTGAGGGTCTCGAAGTTCCAGTCGGAACCGGTGGCGATCGGCTTGCGTCGGGTCATGAGGCCTCCTCATCCACGTCAATGGGCGGCGCGGCGCTTGAACAGCTCACGGAACACCGGGTAGATATCGCCCGCCTCGACGATCTGGCGCATGGCGAAACGGTCGGGATGCCCGGCGGCCACCGTTTCGTACTCCTCCCACAGCGCCTGGTGGGCATGGGGAGTGATCTCCACGTAGGTGTAGTACTGCAGACGCGGCATCAGCTTCTTCATCAACAGCTCACGGCAGTTCACCGAGTCGTCGTCCCAGTTGTCACCGTCCGAGGCCTGGGCCACGTAGAGATTCCACTGCGCTGGCGAGTAGCGCCGGGTGATGATCTCGTCGACCAGGGTCAGGGCGCTGGAGACGATGGTGCCGCCGGTCTCCCGCGAGTAGAAGAACTCCTCCTCATCGACCTCTTTGGCCGCGGTGTGGTGACGCACGAAGACCAGTTCGACTTTCTCGTAGTTGCGCTCGAGAAACAGATAGAGCAGCAGGAAGAAGCGCTTGGCGATGTCCTTGTGGGCCTGGGTCATGGAGCCGGACACGTCCATCACGCAGAACATCACCGCCTTGCTCGACGGTTGGGGCTGATTGACCAGATTGTTGTAGCGCAGGTCGTAGGTGTCGATGTAGGGCACCGCCTCGAGGCGCTTCTCGAGACGCTCGATCTCCGCCTTGAGTTCGGCAATCCGCGACGGGTTGCGCAGCACCGGGTCCTTGCCCTCCTCCTCCTCCAGGGCCTCCTGCGCCTCGCGCAGGGCACGCCGGATCGGCGCCCGCATGGCGATGCGCCGGGCATACGCCTCGCGCATGGAGCGCACGATATTGATCCGCGCCGGCACCCCGTCGCGGGTGACCCCGGCGCGCACCGGCTTCACCTCATCGAGATCCTTGAGCGCCTTGCGCTCCAGATGCGGCAGTTCCAGACCGTCGAAGACGAAGTCGAGAAACTCCTCGCGGGTCAGGCTGAAGGCGAACTCGTCCATGCCCTCGCCCTGGTTGGAGGCGTTGCCCTCGCCGGCGCCACCCCCACCACCGCCCCCACCGGGACGGCGCAGCTTGTCACCTTCGACGAACTCCTTGTTGCCGGGGCTGACGATGGTGCGCTTGCCTCCCGGCCCGTGCTGGAACACCGGTTCCGAGATATCGCGGGTGGGAATCGAGACCTTCTCGCCCCGCTCCATGTCGGTGATGGAGCGTCGGTTGACGGCCTCCTCCACCGAACGCTTGATATGCGTCCGGTAGCGGTCGAGAAAGCGCTGACGGTTTACGGCGCTCTTGTTCTTGGCGTTGGCGCGTCGGTCGATGAAATAGGTCATGCTGACCTCCTGGCTCGCGCCGCTTATTGCGATTTACGCACCCGCAGGTACCACTCCGAGAGCAGCCGTACCTGCTTCTCGGTATAGCCACGCTCCTTCATGCGCGCCACGAAGTCTTCGTGTTTCTTCTGATCCGCGGTGGATGCCTTGGCGTTGAAGGAGATCACCGGCAGCAGCTCCTCGGTGTTGGCGAACATCTTGTGCTCGATCACGCCGCGCAGCTTCTCGTAGGACTGCCAACTGGGGTTCATGCCGTTGTTCTGCGCACGCGCCCGCAGCACGAAGTTGACCACCTCGTGACGGAAGTCCTTGGGATTGGAGATGCCGGCCGGCTTCTCGATCTTCTCCAGCTCCTCGTTGAGCGACTGACGGTTGAACAGCTCGCCGGTCTCGGGGTCGCGGTACTCCTGGTCCTGAATCCAGAAGTCGGCGTAGGTGACGTAGCGGTCGAAGATGTTCTGGCCGTACTCGGAGTAGGACTCGAGATAGGCGGTCTGGATCTCCTTGCCGATGAAGTCGACATAGCGCGGTGCCAGGAACTCCTTGATGTAGCGCAGGTAGCGCTCGAAGGTCTCCTTGGGCAGATGCTCCTGTTCGAGGCGCTGCTCTAGTACGTAAAGCAGGTGCACCGGGTTGGCGGCGATCTCGTGGTTGTCGAAGTTGAACACCTTCGACAGGATCTTGAAGGCGAAGCGGGTGGAGAGCCCATCCATACCCTCGTCGACCCCTGCGGCGTCGCGATACTCCTGGATCGACTTGGCCTTGGGATCGGTGTCCTTGAGGTTCTCGCCGTCGTAGACCCGCATCTTGGAGTAGATACTGGAGTTCTCCGTCTCCTTGAGCCGCGAGAGCACCGAGAACTGCGCCAGCATGCGCAGGGTATCGGGGGCGCAGGGGGCCTGATCGAGCGAGGAGTGCTCGAGCAGCTTCTTGTAGATGTTGATCTCTTCGGTCACCCGCAGGCAGTACGGCACCTTGACGATGTAGACACGGTCGAGGAAGGCCTCGTTGTTGCGGTTGTTGCGAAACGCCTGCCACTCGCTCTCGTTGGAGTGAGCCAGAACGATGCCTTCGAAGGGGATGGCCCCCATGCCCTCGGTGGGGTTGTAGTTGCCCTCCTGAGTCGCCGTCAGCAGCGGATGCAGCACCTTGATCGGCGCCTTGAACATCTCGATGAACTCCATCAGGCCCTGGTTGGCCTTGCACAGGCCACCGGAGAAACTGTAAGCGTCCGGGTCGTCCTGGGAGTAGAGTTCGAGCTGGCGGATGTCGACCTTACCCACCAGCGAGGAGATGTCCTGGTTGTTCTCGTCGCCCGGCTCGGTCTTGGAGATGGCGATCTGATTGAGCCGCGAGGGGTACAGACGCACCACCTTGAATTGGGAAATATCGCCGCCGTACTCCTTGAGGCGCTTGGCCGCCCAGGGCGACATCACACTCTTCACGTAGCGCCGCGGGATGCCGTACTCCTTCTCCAGCAGTTCGCCGTCCTCCTCGGGCGAGAACAGCCCTAGCGGCGATTCGTAGACCGGCGAGCCCTTGATGGCATAGAACGGAATATGCTCCATCAGCAGCTTGAGCCGCTCCGCCAGCGACGACTTGCCGCCACCCACCGGACCGAGCAGATAGAGGATCTGCTTGCGCTCCTCGAGCCCCTGGGCGGCGTGGCGGAAGTAAGCCACGATCTGCTCGATCGCCTCTTCCATGCCGTAGAACTCGGAAAAGGCCGGGTAGCGGCGGATCACCTTGTTGGAAAAGATTCGGGAGAGCCGCGCATCCTTGGCGGTGTCGATCACCTCGGGTTCGCCAATGGCCTTCAGCATCCGCTCGGCGGCGCTGGCGTAGGCCATGGGGTCCTCACGACACAGCTCCAAATATTCCTGCAGGGTCATTTCCTCCTGCTGGACACGAGAGAAGCGGTTCTGCACATGGTCGAAGATGCTCATCGAAGCCTCCTGTTTGCCTTACCCCCCCTGGCCATCGAACCGGATGGCCGCCGCGGGTTACTCATCAGCCTAGTCACTTCGGGGCGCAGTGGGCGGCAAATAATCAACGCAAGGGTAGGATAACCATGAGAACGCAGGGCATGCCAAGGGTTCGATGATGGATCGAAAGATGCGTAAACGCTATTAGGACGCAGCTGACGAACGCCCGTACCGCCATCCGCGAAGGCATGGAAAAGTCATGCCGACCGTAGGGCAAAGAGGACACCATGCGCGGGCCGCCCATGACACAGGGGCACCACGAGCAGGCCGAAGGAAGGAGGTTGAAGCACGAAGACAGGCGATACTAGCGAAGCAGGCTGCCAGTCGGTGCAACAGGGAGCACGACTGGCAGCTAATGGAGATGTGGGTCTATTAGTGTAGACGTATAGACTCGTCAGGCAATAAACGCAGGCCCTGCGCCGGATGACGTCACCATCACCCGCTGCCGCGATTCAGCGAGTAGCTTGCTCGCGTACCTCGGCCAAGTCCCAGTCCCGGAGAAGCTCAACGGCCAGATCGGGAGAGTCGAGGCCCTGTCCCTCCACCTGCAGCAGGATGCGCCCATCGAGCAGCATGGTAGCCTCGACCCGCCCACGCTCGGCTTCCCACTTGACGATAGCCGACTCACGCCCCATGCGTACCCGCTCCATGTTGGGCTGCGAGGCTATCATGGCTGGATTGTTGAAGAGCGCGGCCATGCCTTGGACCATGGGGTTGTCGACCATCATCGACGCCTCCAGACGGCCATCGCCGCCCTCTTCTCGGTAGTTTCTTTGCAGCATGGCGCCGCCGCCCATCAGGGCTGCCGCCCCACCGCCTCCGGACTCCACCTCCTCGACACTCCAGCCGGCAGGCGCCTCGGGAAAAGTATTGGCAAGGCGCCCCGACATCAGCTTGCGAATGTCATTGATGGCGAACTCAAGCTCGGTCAGCGCCGCACCATATTCTCCTTCCTGATAGAGTTCGAGACCCAGCTCGATCTGCTCGACGACCTCATCGGCCTGGGCGGAAGCGGTAACAGGGAGCGCCAGGGCCAGACCCAGCAACGCCGTTCCAACAGGTTTCCTCATGGCTCGCATCGATTCTCTCCGGTTGTTGTTTTTCTCGCGCTTCAAAGAACCAGGCGGGTGACACAGTTCGAAGATGCACCTCGACCAGTGTAACCCGCTTTTACAATGCTATCGTCACGGCGCCACGCCGGAGTAGTCGTGGCGCTCCGGCCCACTTGCTACAGCCCCGCCGCCACACGGGTGCCCTGATCGATGGCACGCTTGGCGTCGAGCTCGGCAGCCTCGTCGGCGCCACCGATCAGATGCACCGCCACGCCAGCCTCCTTGAGCGGCTCGAGGAGCTCGCGCACCGGATCCTGACCGGCGCAGATCACCACGCTGTCGACCTCGAGCAGGCGCGGCTCCCCGCCCAGGCGGATATGCAGGCCGTCGTCGTCGATGCCCATGTATTCGCAGCCCGCCAGCGTCTCCACGTTGCGGTGGCGCAGCGACATGCGGTGCACCCAGCCGGTGGACTTGCCCAGTCCCTTGCCAGGTTTGGAGGCCTTGCGCTGCAGCAGAAAGACCTGACGCGGCGTGTCAGGGCGCTCGGGCGGGCGCAGGCCGCCGCGTTGGGCGACACCGAGGTCGACGCCCCACTCGGCGCACCAGGCGTCACGATCCAGCGAGGGATGCCCTACGTGGGTCAGTAGCTCGGCCACGTCGAAGCCGATGCCGCCGGCACCGATGATCGCCACCCGCCGCCCGACCCGTTCCGGGTGCTGGATCGCCATGGGATAGCTCATCACCTTGGGATGGTCGATGCCCGGCAGCTCGAGCCGCCGCGGGCGCACCCCGCTGGCCAGAATCACCGCGTCGAAATCGCGCAGCGTCTGCACGTCGGCCTCGACGCCGAGCTTCACCGTGACACCCAGCTTGTCGAGCATGACCTTGAAGTAGCGCAGCGTCTCGTCGAACTCCTCTTTGCCGGGAATCCTGCGCGCCAGGTTGAACTGACCGCCCAGCTCCCCGGTGCGCTCGAACAGCACCACGCTGTGGCCGCGGCGGGCCGCAGTGAGTGCCGCCGCCAGCCCCGCCGGACCGCCGCCGACCACGGCAACGTCGCGCGGTGTCTCGGCCGTCTCGATGACGAGCTCGGTCTCGTGGCAGGCCTGCGGATTGACCAGGCAGGTGGTGAGCTTGCCCTGGAAGGTATGATCCAGGCACGCCTGGTTGCAGGCGATACAGGTATTGATCTCGTCGTCGCGCCCTTCGGCCGCCTTGGCGACCCAGGCCGGGTCGGCGAGGAAGGGGCGTGCCATGGAGACCATGTCGGCATGACCATCGGCCAGCACGCGCTCGGCCACCTCGGGCATGTTGATGCGGTTGGTGGTGATCAGCGGTATGGAGAGCTCGGCCTTCATGCGCCGGGTGACCTCGGTGAAGGCCGCCCGTGGCACGCTGGTGACGATGGTGGGCACGCGCGCCTCGTGCCAGCCGATGCCGGTATTGATCAGGCTGGCGCCGGCAGTCTCGATGGCACGCCCCAGGGTCACCACCTCTTCCCAGGTGCTGCCCTCTTCCACCAGGTCGATCATCGACAGGCGGAAGATGATCAGGAAGTCGTCGCCCACCGCCTGGCGAATGCGCGACACGATCTCGACGGCGAAACGCATGCGGTTGTCGAATGCCCCGCCCCAGCGGTCGTCACGTTGGTTGGTGCGCAGGCACAAAAACTGGTTGATCAGATAGCCCTCGGAGCCCATCACCTCGACACCGTCATAACCGGCCTCCCGTGCCAGCGAGGCGCAGCGCACGTAGGCCTCGATCTGACGCTCTACCTCAGCGTCGCTGAGCTCATGCGGCACGAAGGGGTTGATCGGCGCCTGGAGCGGCGAAGGCGCGACCAGCTCGGGAGAGTAGGCGTAGCGTCCGGCATGCAGAATCTGCATGCAGATGCGCCCGCCCTCGGCGTGCACGGCCTCGACCACGCCGCGATGATCGGCCACCTGCTCGGCGCGCTCCAGCGTGGCTGCCCCCTGGAATACCGCCCCTTCGGGGTTGGGCGCGATGCCGCCGGTGACGATCAAGCCGACGCCGGCACGGGCACGTTCGGCATAGAACGCTGCCAGGCGGGCGAAGCCGTTCGGCGCCTCTTCCAGGTTGGTATGCATGGAGCCCATCAGCACGCGGTTGGGCAGTGTCAGATGGCCCACCTCGAGCGGACGAAAAAGATGAGGATAGCGCACGCCGAACTCCTCCTTGGGTCGAGTCACGGTCAATTTCAAACAACTGTATGATAGCTGAACGACAGGCGCAAAAGAAAAAGCGGTACATATGCCGAAGGGCGAAGCGAGCCTGACACGCTGCAAGCGAAATCCGCAGCGCACGAAGGCCTGCGCGGGCCGGCGGAGGGAGTATAGTCGATACGAAAAGGCCCCGAGCCGTGGGCTCGGGGCCTGAAATCGAATGGCGGACCGGACGGGACTCGAACCCGCGACCTCCGGCGTGACAGGCCGGCATTCTAACCGACTGAACTACCGGTCCGCGTGGTGGGTGATACCGGACTCGAACCAGTGACCCCCAGCATGTGAGGCTGGTGCTCTAACCAACTGAGCTAATCACCCACGCATATCGCAACTAGCGAAAACTGCAGAACAGACATCGTGGCGGACCGGACGGGACTCGAACCCGCGACCTCCGGCGTGACAGGCCGGCATTCTAACCGACTGAACTACCGGTCCACAGCTGATGAACTGCTTGGAAACGATGGCGGACCGGACGGGACTCGAACCCGCGACCTCCGGCGTGACAGGCCGGCATTCTAACCGACTGAACTACCGGTCCGCTGCTTGCTTCCTACGTGCCCAGGTTCTTGCCATCGCCTCTGTTCGGACGCGATGGTGGGTGGTACAGGGTTCGAACCTGTGACCCCCAGCTTGTAAGGCTGGTGCTCTCCCAGCTGAGCTAACCACCCCTGGTCACGTGGCGCTGAATTCTACAGAGTTCCTTTTCCTTGTCAACGCCTTTGCGACTTCAGCGACGAGTTCGAGAGTGGCCACGAACACGCATTCCACGGCGAAACCGGCCACAGGCCGCACCAGCCTTGAACTTGATCACCGCGTCTATCGATGGGAGCCCATGAAAGCGGCGATCACGGCCGCCCCCTCTTCGATCAACTCCGCCTGATCGCGGCCCGATGAGCGTCGTGGCTTCCAGTCATGGTCGCCATCGGCGAGCCAATGCACTCGCACATGCTCCGGCAGTTCGTAGCCCGCGACTTCCTCCCGAGTGCCAAACGGATCGCGACTGCCCTGCACCACCAGGGTGGGACACTCGATCGACGGCCAGTGCGACAGCCGTAAACGCTCAGGCTTGCCGGGTGGATGAAAGGGATAGCCGCACAGAACCAGACCGGTCACCGCCTCGTTCGCTGCCAGCAGACTGGCCGCGCGCCCACCCATCGACTTGCCCCCGAGCCACAGGTTACCCCCTTGGGGCCGTGTCAGAATGTCGCACCACTGTGACAACTCTTCTACCAAGCGGTCGATACGAGGAGGCGGCCTTCGCCTGCCTTCTCGCTGCATGTGCTGCATGTAGGCGAACTCGACGGCCAGGGTCTGAACCCCCTCGCGGGCCAGCGCATCACGCAAATGACTCATATAGGCCGACTGCTGGCCAGCCCCCGCACCATGGGCGATCAGCAGGCAACCGCTGCTGCCGTCGCCCTTCACTTCGAGTGGCCCCAGCCCTTCCACGAACCAGTTTCCGGGCCGCTCTTTCGGCTCCCATTCGCCCAGTCGGGCGGGATCGATGCTCAGCGCAGCTTTCGACGAAAAGTCCGACACGCGTCAAATTCCTATACCAGTTTCACCTGTATCCTTGTTTCAGTCTGTCAGGCGGCTGCGCTAGAATCCGCTCTGCTTTCTGACCTGCATCACCCAACCGGGAGCGCCGAGTGGCAGCCGCCACCACGAGTTCTCGACACGCGTTCGATGGGAACCTGACATGAGCACAGCATTAGAGCACCCGACCTACAACTACAAGGTAGTTCGGCAGTTCGCGATCATGACAGTGGTGTGGGGCATCGTGGGCATGCTCCTCGGTGTCATCCTCGCCGCACAGCTGGTATGGCCGCAACTCAACCTCGATCTGCCTTGGACCAGCTTCGGCCGTCTGCGCCCGCTGCACACCAACGCCGTCATCTTCGCCTTCGGTGGCTCCGCCCTGATGGCAACCTCGTATTACGTGGTGCAGCGTACCTGCCAGACGCGGCTGTTTTCCGACAAGCTGGCGGCCTTCACCTTCTGGGGCTGGCAGGCGGTGATTCTGTCGGCGGTGGTCACGCTGCCGCTGGGCTACACCACCACCAAGGAGTACGCCGAGCTCGAGTGGCCGATCAACATCCTGATCGCCGTGGTCTGGGTCAGCTACGCCATCGTCTTCCTGATGACCGTCAAGCAGCGACGCACCTCCCACATCTACGTGGCCAACTGGTTCTTCGCCGCCTTCATCCTGACCGTGGCGGTGCTGCACATCGTCAACAACGCGGCGATCCCGGTCACCATGATGTACTCCATCTCGCTCTACTCCGGCGCCATCGACGCCATGGTGCAGTGGTGGTACGGCCACAACGCGGTGGGCTTCTTCCTGACCGCCGGCTTCCTCGGCATGATGTACTACTTCGTGCCCAAGCAGGCCGAGCGCCCCATCTACTCCTATCGCCTGTCGATCGTGCACTTCTGGGCCCTGATCATGATCTACATGTGGGCCGGCCCGCACCACCTGCACTACACCGCGCTGCCCGACTGGGCTCAGTCGCTGGGCATGGTGATGTCGATCATCCTGCTGGCGCCCTCCTGGGGCGGCATGATCAACGGCATGATGACCCTCTCCGGCGCCTGGCATAAGCTGCGCACCGATCCGACCCTGCGCTTCCTGGTCGTTGCCCTGGCCTTCTACGGCATGTCCACCTTCGAAGGGCCGATGATGGCCATCAAGACGGTCAACGCCCTGTCCCACTACACCGACTGGACCATCGGACACGTGCACGCCGGCGCCCTGGGCTGGGTGGCGATGATCACCATCGGCTCCATGTATCACCTGATTCCGCGCCTGTTCGGCCGCACTGAGATGTACTCGGTCGGTCTGATCGCCGTGCACTTCTGGCTCTCCACCATCGGCACCGTACTCTACATCGCCGCCATGTGGGTCAATGGCATCCTGCAGGGCCTGATGTGGCGCGCCATCAACCCCGACGGCACCTTGATGTACACCTTCATGGAGTCGGTCGAGGCCAGCGGTCCCGGCTACGTCGTACGCCTGATCGGCGGCCTGTTCTGGGTCGTGGGCATGTTGATCATGGCTTACAACGTCTTCATGACCGTCAAGCGCAGCGAAGCCGCCCAGCAGCCGCTTCCGCAGTCCGCCTGAGCAACCGGGGATACCGACACCAATGAAACACGAGATTGTCGAAAAGAACGTAGGCCTGCTCGCCGTGTTGATCCTGGTGGTGATCAGCTTCGGCGGCCTGGCCGAGATCGTGCCGCTGTTCTTTCAGAAGCAGACTACGGAGCCAGTGGACGGGCTGCGCCCGCTGTCTGCCCTGGAGCTGGAGGGTCGCGACATCTACCGGCGTGAGGGCTGCGTCGGCTGTCACTCGCAGATGATCCGCCCGTTCCGCGCCGAGACCGAGCGCTACGGCCACTACAGCGTGGCTGGCGAGTTCATCTACGAGCACAACTTCCTGTGGGGCTCCAAGCGTACCGGCCCGGATCTGGCTCGCGTCGGCGGCCGCTACAGCGACGACTGGCACCGTGCCCACATGTACAACCCGCGCGACGTGGTACCCGGTTCGATCATGCCGGCCTATCCGTGGCTGTTCGAACGCACCCTCGACGGCCGTGACACGCCGCGCAAGATGGAGGCGCTGCGCCGCCTGGGCGTACCCTACACCGATGAAGATATCGCCAACGCCACGCGTGAAGTCCGTGGCCAGCAGGAGATCACCGCGCTGGTGGCCTATCTGCAACAGCTGGGGACCGTGCTCGAGGGCACGCGCTGATCATGGATACCGGTACCTTTCGCGGCATCATCACCGGCCTGCTGATCATCGCCTTCCTGGGCATTACCTGGTGGGCATACTCCCGGCGACGCAAGCCGGATTTCGACGAGGCGGCCAACCTGCCCTTCGCCGAGGACGACGAACAAAGCAACCGTGACAGCAGCGCCTCGCAGCAGCGCTCCAAGCGCGAGCAGGCAAGCGAAGCCGATTCCCGCCACGACAGGGGAGACAAAGACACATGAGCAACTTCTGGGGTGACTCCCTCTCCGAGTTCTGGAGTGCCTGGATCATCATCATCACGCTGGGCTCCATCGCCTTCGCTTTCTGGATCCTGTACGCCAACCGCAAGACCGACAAGGTGCCGGATGCCGACGGCAACGTGGAAACCACCGGTCATGCCGCCGACGAGATCGAGGAGTACGACAATCCGCTGCCGCGCTGGTGGTTCCAGCTCTACGTGGCCACGGTGATCTTCGCCCTGGGCTATCTGCTGCTCTACCCCGGCCTTGGCAACTTCACCGGCCTGCTGGGCTGGACCCAGGAAGGCCAGTGGGAGCAGGAAGTGGCCCGCGCCGAGGAGCGCTTCACGCCGATCTTCGCCCAGTACCAGGAGATTCCGATCCCCGAGCTGGCGCAGGACGCCGAAGCGATGCAGGTCGCCGAGCGCATCTACCAGAACAACTGCGCGGTGTGTCACGGCGCCAACGCCCGCGGCGGCTACGGTTTCCCCAACCTGACCAACGACGATTGGCTCTACGGTGGCGAACCCGAGCAGATCATGACCACCCTGATTCGCGGTCGTAACGGTCTGATGCCCTCGTTCCAGAGCCTGGGCGAGCGCAACATCGAGCGAGTCGCTCAGCACGTGCTGTCGCTCTCGGGCCTCGAGCACGATGCCGAGCAGGCCGAGCAGGGTGCTGCGGTCTACGCCTCGGTGTGTGCCGCCTGTCATGGCCAGGAAGGCACCGGCAACACGGCCCTGGGCGCGCCCAACCTGACCAACGACATCTGGCTCTATCAGGCGCCCGGTCAGAGCGTGGCCGACTCGATCCGCCAGACGCTGCGCAATGGCCGCAATGGCCACATGCCGGCTCAGGAAGCCTACATCGGCGAAGAGCGTGTCCATCTGGTGGCGGCTTACGTTTATAGTCTGCGCTTCCGCGACTGACGTCCCCCGCCCGGGCGGGCAGTGCGACCCACCGTCGCACTGCCCCGCCTCGTGACGGGCTCTCGATACAATGAAGCCACTTCATTGCCTTCCCCATACGGGCCGCCGTTGCCCGTCGTGAGTCCGAAATGAGCGATAAGATTCCCACGCGTGACGTGACCCCGGATCCGGTGGGGCATCATACGCCCCATGCCACGGTACAACATGCCGCAGTACAACAGGAGATGTACGCCAAGCGGCGCCATATCTACGTGCGCGAGATCAAGGGGCTGTTCCAGCGCGTGCGCCGTATCGCCAACTGGCTGTTGATGCTGGCTTTCTTCGGCCTGCCCTGGCTCACCTGGGGCGATCGCCCGCTGATCTGGTTCGATCTGCCCGGGCGAGAATTCCACATCTTCGCCGCCACCTTCTACCCGCAGGAGTTCATCCTGCTGTCGTGGCTGCTGATCATCTGCGCCTTCGGCCTGTTCTTCATCACCGTATTCGCCGGTCGCGTGTGGTGCGGTTACACCTGCCCGCAGAGCGTGTGGACCTTTCTCTACATCTGGGTGGAGCATCGCCTGGAGGGTTCGCGCAACCGGCGCATCAAGCTCGACAACCAGGCGATGAGCTTCGACAAGGCGTGGCGCAAGAGCGCCAAGCACGTCGTCTGGCTGGCCATCGCCCTGGCCACCGGCGCCACCTTCGTCGGCTACTTCACGCCCATCCGTGAACTGGTGATCGAGCTGCCCACCCTCGAGGCTCACGGCTGGTCCTATTTCTGGGTCGGCTTCTTTCTGGTCTTCACCTATCTCAATGCCGGCTGGCTGCGCGAACAGGTATGCATTTATATGTGCCCCTATGCCCGCTTCCAGTCGGTGATGTTCGACAACGACACGCTGATCGTTTCCTACGACGCATCCCGCGGCGAACCCAGGGGCTCGCGCAAGAAGAGCCTGAGCCATGCCGAGGCGCGCGCGGCCGGCCACGGCGACTGCATCGACTGCGATCTGTGCGTGCAGGTCTGCCCCACCGGCATCGACATCCGCAAGGGGCTGCAATACGAATGCATTACCTGTGCCGCCTGTATCGATGCCTGCGACAGCGTGATGGACCGCATGAACTACCCGCGCGGGCTGATTCGCTATACCACCGAGAACGCTCTGGAAGGCAAGCGCTCCCATATCCTGCGTCCCCGCCTGCTGGGTTACTTCGCCGCCCTGACGGTGATGATCGGGCTGTTCGTGTGGGCACTGGGCGACCGCATGCCGCTCAATGTCGAGGTGGAGCGCGAGCGTGGCCAGCTCTACCAGATGACCCGTGACGGGCGCATCAGCAATGTCTATACCTTGACGGTACGCAACCTCGACGACCGTGACCACACCTACCAGCTGGAGGTGAGCGGTCTACCCGGACTGGAGCTCGACACCGAGACGCTACGGGTAGCGGCCGGCACCACGCGGCTGTTTGCGGTACAGATCACCGCCGCCCCGGAGGTGCTGACACTGCCCAGCCACCCCATTCAGCTCAACCTTCGATCCCTTGACGACGAGCGCATTACGCTCGAACGCGATACCCGCTTCATCGGTGAAGCACGGAGATGACCATGACGACCCCTTCCCCCTGGTACAAGCAGTTCTGGCCGTGGTTCCTGCTCGGTCTGCTGTTCACCTCGATCTTCGGCAGCTCGACCCTGGCCGTGATGGCGATTCGCACCGCCGACGGCCTGGTGCAGGAGGATTACTACGAGCACGGCCGCGCCATCAACATGGTGCTGGCCAAGCAGCAGCGTGCCGAGGAGCTCGACCTGGTTGCCAACCTGCGTATCGATCCCATGACCAGCGACATCATCGTTCAGCTCGACGGTGCAGAGCGCCCCGAGCGACTCTACCTGAAGCTGCTCTTCCCCACCGTGGGCGACCGCGACCAGGAAATCGTGCTGGAGCACGTGCGCGATGGCCGCTACCTGGGCCAAGCGCCGGACAACCTGCGCTATCGCTGGTATCTGCAGCTGCACCCCAGCGCGGAGCAGCCCGAATGGCGCCTGGTCGGTGAAGGCAGCTTCCCCAGCGACGAGGAGTTCGCGCTGACGCCCGGGTTGCCGTCGCGTGGTTGATCGCCTTATCTCGCCTTGCCAAGAGCCGATATGAGCCACCCAGCCAGCACGGCCGAAGCCGCCGTCGACAACTGCTACCACTGCGGCAGCCTGGTGCCCGCCGGGGCGCCCTGGTCGATCGTGCTCGATGAACGTGAACACCCGCTGTGCTGCCCCGGCTGCGAGGCGGTGGCCCACGCCATCGTCGACGGCGGGCTTGGCAGCTACTACCGCTTTCGCACCGAGCTGCCCGAGCGTCCCGACGAGCGCCAGGCGGTCAAGGCCGAGACCTGGGCGGTATTCGACGACCCGGGCCTGCAGCGCCAGTTCGTCCACGCCGAGGACGACGGCGAACGCGTGTATGCCACCCTGGCGGTGGATGGCATTACCTGTGCCGCCTGCGCCTGGCTGATCGAGCACCGCCTCAACGATCTGGAGGGTGTCACCTCCAGCGCCGTCAATCTGAGCCACCATCGCGTCCGCGTGGCCTGGGACCCGGCACGCCTCAAGCTCTCGCGCATCCTCGCCGAAATGGCCGCCATCGGCTACAGCGCCCAACCCTACGAGCCGGATGCCGCTCAGCAGCGGCTGCAGTTCGAGGAGCGCATGAACATCCGCCGGCTGATCGTGGCGGCGGTGGGCATGGCCCAGGTGATGATGTTCTCCATCCCCATCTACATGGCCGCGCCTGGCGAGATCAGCGCAGACTTCTACGCTCTCTTCCACTGGCTGTCGTTCGCCCTGGCCACACCGGTGGTGTTCTTCTCGGCCATGCCCTTCTTCCGCAACGCCGTGCGCGATCTGCGCACCCGCGTGCTGGGCATGGACGTCCCCGTTTCCATCGCCATCGGTGGAGCCTACCTGGCCAGCGGCTATGCGGTGATCGCCGACACCGGCGAGGTGTACTTCGACTCGGTGGCGATGTTCACTTTCTTCCTGCTGTTCGGACGCTATGTGGAAGCCCGCGCGCGGCGCCGCAGCGGCCATACGGGCAACGTCATGGCCGGTGCCCTGCCGCTCTCGGCGGTGCGTCTGGAGGCCAACGGCGAGGAGCGTATCCTGCCGGCCAGCGAGCTCGTCGCCGGCGACCGGGTGATCGTCAAGCCCGGCCACGGGGTCCCCGCCGACGGCCTCATCGAAGAGGGCGAGTCGAGCCTCGATGAGTCGATGCTCACCGGTGAGTACCTGCCAGTGGTCCGGCGCGTCGGCGACAGCGTCACCGGCGGCAGTCAGAACATCGAGAGCCCGCTGGTGATTCGCGTGACCCACGCCGGCAAGGACGCGCGGGTGGCCAGCATCGTCGACCTAACCGACCGCGCTTTCGCCAGCCGCCCGCGCCTGGCCCAGCTCGCCGCCCGCATGTCGCACCTGTTCGTGCTGCGTCTGCTGGTGGTGACCGTCTGCGTGACCACCGCTTGGTGGTTCATCGACCCCAGCCGCATGCTGTGGGTGATGCTCTCGGTACTGGTGGTGACCTGCCCCTGCGCTCTGGCGCTGGCCACGCCCACCGCACTCACCGCGGGGCACGGTCAGCTGCGCCGTCGAGGCATACTGATCACCCGTGCCGACGCCATCGAGTCGCTGTCCCAGGTCGACCGGGTGATCTTCGACAAGACCGGCACCCTCACCTGCGGCGAAATGCAGCTCATCGACACCCGCCCCCTCGACGGCATCACAGCCGAGCGGGCACGTACCGTCGCCGCCGCCCTGGAAGCCCATTCGGAGCACCCCATCGCCCGCGCTTTCCGTCCCTGGCGCCAGGCCACGGTGGATGCCAGCGACAGAGCCAGCCGCACCGGTCAGGGGGTCGAGGGCGTGATAGACGGCAAGCGTTGGCGCCTGGGACGCGCCGACTTCGTTGCGCCGGACCGTGCCCTGACGCCACCGGGGGAAGGCCAGTGGCTGCTGCTCGGCGAAGAGGGCGAGCCCCGCGTCTGGTTCGCCCTACGCGACAGGCTGCGTGAAGACGCGGCGGAAACCGTCGCCGAGCTGAAATCCCGCGGCATCCAGGTCGAGCTGCTCTCCGGCGATACCACTGAGGCCGTGCGCGGCATGGCCGAGCAGCTGGGCATCGAGACCTGGCAGGCCGGCGCCAGTCCGGAGGGCAAGCTGGCGCGCATTCGCGAGTGCCAGGCGGCCGGCGAGAAGGTCGCCATGATCGGCGACGGTATCAACGACGTCCCGGTGCTGGCCGGCGCCGACGTGTCGATCGCCATGAACGGCGCTACCGATCTGGCCCGCACCAGCGCCGACGCCGTGTTGCTGAGCCCGCGTCTGTTGCGTATCGTCGAAGCCATCGAGATCGCCCGCGCCACCCGGCGCATCATGCGCCAAAACATGATCTGGTCGGTGTGCTACAACTTCTCGGCGCTGCCGCTGGCCGCCATCGGTATCGTGCCGCCCTGGGTCGCGGCGCTGGGCATGTCGGGCAGCTCGCTGGTGGTGGTGGGCAATGCGCTGCGGCTCAACCGCTTCCGGCTGCGCCCTGCTCCGTTGCCGGCTTCCGAAGCACGACTGGTGAACGCATGACCATTCTGTACCTGCTCATTCCACTCTCGCTGGTTCTGCTCGGCCTGGCCGTGTGGGCCTTCTTCTGGGCGGTGAAGAACGATCAGTTCGAGGACCTGGAAGGCCCCGCCCACCGCATCCTCTTCGACGAGGACGAGAACGACCTGACCGCGGAGGAGCGCGAGAAGCGCCGCCAGGCCGCGCGTCGCAAGCCATCCGAAAAGGATGACAACGGACCAGCGAAACGCTGATGGACCCGACGGGACTCGGACTGCCGCCACTGCTGGCGGCCTTCGTCTTCGGCCTGCTCGGTGGCGCGCACTGCATCGGCATGTGCGGCGGCATCATGAGCGCGCTGACCTTCGCCGTGCCTCCCAGCATGCGCAGCCCCGCCCGGCTCTCGGGGTTGCTGCTCGGCTACAACCTGGGCCGCATCCTGAGCTACATGGTCGCCGGTGCCCTGGTCGCCTCGCTCGGCACCCTGGTGGCGCTGACGCCGGCAGCCCGCGCGGGCCTGCAGGCATTCGCCGCCATCATGCTGATTCTGATGGCGCTCTACATCGCCAACTGGTGGAAGGGTCTGCTCAGGGTGGAGGCGCTCGGCCGCCATCTCTGGCGCTACCTGGAGCCCTTCGGCAAGCGCCTGATGCCCGTAGTGAAGGTACCACAGGCCATCGCGCTCGGTGCCGTCTGGGGCTGGCTGCCGTGCGGGCTGGTCTATTCCATGCTCGCCTGGAGTCTGGCCACGGCCGATCCGCTGTTCGGCGCCTCGCTGATGGCGGCCTTCGGTCTCGGCACCCTGCCCTCGCTGCTGGTGACCGGCTTCGCCGCGCGTCAGTTGGGCGCCCTGATCCGGCACCCGGCAACCCGCGCCCTGGCCGCGCTGACCATCATCGGCTTTGCCGTGTGGCAGCTCACCATGCTGCTGCCGCTGGGTGCGCCAGGCCACTGAAGCAGCTCCTCCGACACGCCATTCTCACGCCATTTTGACGCAGCTCAACCCGGCAGTGAGAGGGTACGGCTAGCATTGTCCCTACAGTTCGTCTTGGGAGTGCCTTCATGTCCGTCCCCGCGCCATCCATGACTCGAACGATGGCCGATCCCTTCATCTGGGACGCGGCCCTGCTGCGGCGCTACGACACCCACGGGCCTCGCTATACCTCGTATCCCACCGCCCTGTCGTTCGGCTCGGACTTCACCGAGCCGGACTATCAGGCAGCGCTGGCGCGCAGCAACGCCGACGGCAGGCCGCTGTCGATCTACGTGCATATCCCGTTCTGTCGCAAGGCCTGCCACTACTGCGGCTGTCACAAGGTCGCGACCAAGACCACCAAGGTGGCGGAGCCCTACATCTCTCGCCTGGACCGCGAGATGGTGCTGATCAAGCCGCATGTGGATACGCGGAGGGAAGTGGCTCAGCTGCACTGGGGCGGCGGGACGCCAACCTTCCTGAGCCTCGATCAGATGAGCGATCTTATCGACCGCCTCGACGCCCGCTTCGGCCTTTCCAACGCCCGCGACCGCGACTATGCCATCGAGATCGACCCTCGCGAGGCCGACGTCTTCACCCTGCGCCATCTACAGGCCCTGGGCTTCAACCGCCTAAGTCTCGGCGTGCAGGATCTCGATCCCCGGGTGCAACGGGCCATCAATCGGGTCCAGCCACGCATCCTGACCGAGGCGTTGATCGATGAAGCCGACCGCCTCGGTTTTCGTTCGCTCAATCTGGATCTCATCTACGGCCTGCCCTTGCAGACCCGCGACAGCTTTGCCGCCACGCTGGAGCAGGTGATCGCCATGGCCCCGGCACGGCTATCGATCTTCAACTATGCCCACATGCCGGAGCGCTTCGCGGCCCAGCGTCACATCAACGCAGGGGACCTGCCCGCGCCCGAGGAAAAACTGGCCATGCTGCGCATCACCATCGCCATGCTGACCGAAGCAGGCTATGTGCACATCGGCATGGACCACTTCGCCAGAGCCAGCGACAGTCTTGCCATTGCGCAGCGTGAAGGCACCCTGCAGCGCAACTTCCAGGGCTACTCCAGCCATGCGCAGTGTGACCTGATCGGGCTTGGCGTGTCGGCGATCTCCTGCATCGACGACGTCTATTCGCAGAATCACGTCACTCTCGCTGCCTACGAGCAAGCGCTGGACGCCAGTCATCTGCCCACGGCGCGTGGCATTCGTCTCTCCTTCGACGATCGGGTCAGGCGGCACGCCATCGAACGACTGATGTGCGACATGGAACTCGACTTCGACGAGCTGAGCGAGACCTTCGGCATCGACGCGCCGCGCTATCTGACGGACGCTCTGGCTCGCCTCGAGATGCCCCAGCGTGACGGACTGGTCGTCTGGGATGGGCCTCGCCTGATTGCCACCCCCTTGGGCCGCTTGCTGATTCGGCACCTTGCCATGGCCTTCGATGCCAGGCTGCCACGGCAGCCCGACTCTCAGCACTCCCGAATCGTTTAAGTCAGAAGATCATTTCTAAAGGTTCCGCAAGGTGTTGCGGCCAAAGGTCGCAAGGGGCATTTTACCTGCACCAATAATGTTCCATAATGCCTTAATGACAATGATCAAGGAGGTGGAGCATGCCGGTAAACGCGGCCAATGCGCTCGGCAAGCGGCGTTCACTGCTGCATGAAACTCGCTGCCAGAACTGCAGCCTGAGTTCACTGTGCCTGCCTCTCGCTCTGGAACTCGAGGACATGGAGCAGTTCGATGCCATCATTCGGCGTCGCTCTCCACTGAAGAAGGGGGAATCCCTGTTCCGTCAGGGCAGCGCCTTCAGCAGCGTCTTCGCCGTTCGCTCCGGCAGTCTCAAGCAGATCACCACCGAGGGCTCCGGTGAGGATCAGGTCACCAACTTCTATCTGCCCAGCGAGCTGGTCGGTCTCGACGGCATCGACGAACAGACCTATCCCGGCAGCGTGATCGCGCTCGAGACCACCACGGTATGCGAGATTCCCTTCGACCGGCTCGACCATCTCTCCGAACAGCTGCCGGAGCTGCGTGGCCAGCTCTATCGCAGCATGAGCAAGGAGCTGCGCGACGACCGCAAGATGATGCGCCTGCTGTCGCGCAAGACCGCCGACCAGCGTCTGGCCAGCTTCTTCACCAGCCTGTCGGACCGCTTCCGTCGCCGCGGCTACTCGCCCTACAGCTTCCGCCTCTCCATGTCACGGGCCGATATCGGCAACTACCTGGGGCTGGCCGTGGAAACCGTGAGCCGCATTCTCGGCCGCTTCCAGCAGCAGGGGCTGGTCGAGGTGTCGGGGCGCGAAGTGAACATTCTCAATCTCGAGGCCTTGGTGGCCCAGGCCCAGGACGACCACTAGGCTTTGCCAATACATGTCTGCAACTAGCAAACAAGAGGCCCGCCTGGCTCAGCCAGGCGGGCCTCTTCGATTCGGGCGGCGCGGAGATCAGCTGTCGTTCGACACGTTCAGAGCATCGATGCGCCGCTCCTGCATCCTGGCCTGCTTGGCCTCGAGCCCTTCGAAGTCGAACAGCTCACGGTCGGCCAGCTGCGACGGCGCCACGTTGGTCACCGCCTTGAACATGGTCTCGAGGCGCCCGGGGTTCTTGCGCTCCCACTCGGCCAGCATCTCCTTGACCACCTGGCGTTGCAGGTTGGGCTGGGAGCCGCACAGGTTGCAGGGGATGATGGGGAACTCCATCAGCCTTGCGAACTCGGCGATGTCCGCCTCACGGCAGTAGGCCAGCGGGCGGATGACGATGTTCTTGCCATCGTCGGAGAGCAGCTTGGGCGGCATGGCCTTGAGGCTGCCGCCATAGAACATGTTGAGGAACAACGTCTCGAGGATGTCCTCGCGATGATGGCCAAGCGCCACCTTGGTCGCGCCGATTTCCTCGGCGAAGCCATACAGCGAGCCACGCCGCAGGCGCGAACAGAGCGCACAGGTGGTCTTGCCCTCCGGCGTCTTCTCCTTGACCACCGAATAGGTATCTCGCTCGAGGATGTAGTACTCGACGCCGGTGCCCTCAAGATACTCGGGCAACACGTGCTCGGGAAAGCCGGGCTGCTTCTGGTCGAGATTCACCGCCACCAGCGAGAAGTTCACCGGCGCATTGCGCTGCAGGTTGCGCAGAATCTCGAGCAGCGTATAGCTGTCCTTGCCCCCCGACAGGCAGACCATGACCCGGTCGCCTTCGTGGATCATGCCGTAATCGATGATCGCGTTGCCCACCTGACGCCGCAGACGCTTCTGCAGCTTGTTGAACTCGCGGCGCTGCTTGGCGTCGAGTGCAGCCAGCGGCGAACTCGCCTCGCTCACCTCGTCGCGCTGTTGACGGGTGTCGTCATCGACGGTGGTGGGATCGAAAGTCACGGCGTCTTGCATGGTCACGGGCTGCCAGGGCATGGTGAAGGATGGGTGGCAATCCTACCATCGACACCGTCCGAAGGCGACGCCGCAGCAGCGATTCAGCGGCTCATGCCTCTTGTCGTTCGGGCATTCCGGTCCGCTCCAGGCGTAGGTACATCAGCGCCGTGGTCACGGCATCGCCGAGTGCGGTATTGCGCCCCATCACCGGCACGTCCAGCGCTGCTGCCACCGTCTCGAAACGCTGGGCGCGAGGCTCGGGCTCCATGACACTGCGACGCAGTTGGCGATGATACAGCTGCGCCACGTCGATACAGGTATTGGGCAGGTCGAAGCCGAAGCGGGGGCGAATCTGACGGTTGAGGATAGCCAGGTCGAAGTCGAGCCGCCACCCCAACAGCGGCCGGTTGCCGATGAAGTCGAGCAATTTCACCAGGGCCTCATCGAGGCTCTCGCCATCGTCGAGATCGACTCCGCGCAGGCCATGCACGCGAATGGAGTCGCCGGTCAGCGTGGCCGGGCGTTTCAGGCGCAGGTCGAGGGACTCGCTGGTGAGCACTCTGTCACCGCGTACCTTGACCGCCCCGATGGAGACAGGCTCGGAGGTACGCGTATCGACGCCGGTGGTTTCGCAGTCGATGGCCACCAGTTCGTCCCCGGTGTAGGGGTGGAAGAGCCAGCCGTACTCGCCGTCGGCATGACGGCGGCGGTCGTTGGCACGGCGCAGGGCGCGAAACATGGCAAACCTCCTGTTGTCCTCGCTGTGCAACGTCCTCAGGTGTATTCGAGGTGATAGCGTTGCGACAGGCTCTGTTTGAAGTCCTTGACGATATGTAATGCCTCACGCAGCAGGTCACGCTCCAGCGACGACAGCTGCTGGACCACCACGCGGTCGGGGCTCTTGCCATTGGGTTCGCCATCGAGGCGCTCGAGCTGCTGCTTCAGGCGCAGCTCGGTGAACAGCGACAGCGCCTCGGCGAGATCCTCGGCGACCCGCGCCTCCAGCCGTCCGTCCGCGGCCAGGGCCTCGAGCCGCTCGAGCGTCGAGGTCGGCTGGATGCGTCGCTCCAGCGCCATGGTGCGTACGCCGTGAACGATAGGAAAGATGCCGCCCTTCTTGATGTCGATCCCGTGCTGCGGCTTCTTCAGCGAGCCGAACAGGGTCAACGGGGTGGAGAAACGCAGCGCCGTACGCGCAAAGTAGGAGAGCAGCAGCTCATCGCGAGAACACTGCTCGAACAGCGACTGGCGCACGCGGTCGAGCAGCGCCGGGTTGCCGGCCACCGAGTGGGAGTCGAGCATGATGGCCAGCTTCATCAAGCTGTCGCCATCGCGCTTCTCGGCCCAGCGCGCGATGCGTTCGCGCCACTGTGAGACGCTACCCACCCACTCCGGATTGTTGACCATGATGTTGCCGGGGCAAGGCGGGTAGCCGAGCTCGATCAAGGTCTCGGTGAGACGCTGCATCTGATCACCAACATCCGGCCACTCGAGCCCGTCGGCGAGAATCAGGCCGTTGTCCTGATCGGTCTTGAGGATCTGCTCACCGCGACCCTCGCTGCCCATCACCATCAGGCAGCTGTCACGGTGATAGCGCTCGTCGATGAGAAAGCCCCACGCCTTGGACATGATGCGCCCATTGAGCGCCGCCAGCAGTCCCATGGCAAAGCGCAGCTTGACGCCCTGGGCCATCAGCGCCTTGACCAGCTCGGGAGTACGCCGGCTGGCACGATACAGGGCATCGAGACTGTCCGCCTGTTCCACCTGCAGGCTCACCACGTAGCTGCGGCTGGAGAAATAGCTGAGCACGTCGGTGAGCTCGACCACGCCGATGGGATTTGCCTGCTCCATGACCACGACCCGCTCCACCTTGAAGCGGGTCATCATGACCAGCACCTCGAACAGGTACTGGCCGGGGTTCACCGTCACCAGCTCGAAGTTGGCAATGGCCTGCAGCGGGCTCTCCTTCTCCAGGCCCTTCAAGACGAGCGCATTGAGCAGATCGGTCTTGGTCACCATGCCGGCACCGCCGGGGCCTTCCACCAACAGGCTGTCGGCATGGCTCTCATGCAGTCTCGACACCGCCTCGGCGATGGTGGTCTCGGCAGACATGCACAGCGGCGGGCGCATGCACTCGCTGACTCGGGCCAGCATGAAGCCGGCCATGGTCACACCGCCTTCGGCGCGCTGCTCGGTCAGCAGCCGGGCCTTGTGTGCCAGGGTCTGGCGGAAGAATTCGGCAAAGGCCGGGCAGTCGTCGCACAGCTGCAGGAACAGCGCCTTGGGCAGCAGATAGCAGAGACTCTCCTGCTCGGCGCGAAAACGATAGCGGCTCTTGCCGTTGAGAATGCTGATGGCACCGAAAAGATCGCCCGCCGTGTAGTGGCCGATGCGCTCACGCGCGCCGGGCTGGGTGGTATCCAGCTCCGCCACTTCCCCCTTGTGAATGAGGAAGACGTACTCTCCCGGCTGGCCGGTCTCGAGAATGATCTCGTCGCGGTCGAAATAGGCCAGGTCGATGCCATGACGGATGCGCTCCCGCCCCTCCTCATCAAGAAAGGAGAAAGGTGGTTGGGAAAGATCGACATCGACCATCTCGTTACCCCCGTGGTGCGGCCACCATGCCTCGGTTCATCGCGAATACCGGGAGCGCCGGGCAGCGACACCGGCAGCCGAGCGAGCCCGCAGGGAAATCTGTCAGCCCGGTCGTTTTACGAGATACTCCCGGACTTTTTCCTACACGTCCCTGTCGCTTCCAACAACAATAGCAGCGCTGCTTTCCTTCGAAGCCTTGGCAGAAGCACTGTTTGCATCCTCGAGGCAGGATAACAGCCCCAAGATTTAGGAGATAACCTAGACCAACGTCCAAAGAACTCTTTTCCAGAACGTCTGCACCACTTGAAGAGGAAGACATGCTCTAAACCAAACAGCTAATAGACAAAAGTCCAATGCTAGACAATCGTCCTATCACTGACTCCTCAGCCACCTGAAAACATGACAACAGACAAACACAAAGCACTGAAAAAAAAGAAAAATCACAAGCACCCTTCTATTACAATTTACTCATGATACCAAAGTCTGGGATTTTATTTTTTGAGTTTATTGACCAGTATTGCTCATGAGTCATACAGGGTGATCGCACCTGGATAACGCGACTCGACTAATGGATAACCGGTCGTAGCGGGAAGCGCGGATGTACGCAGGGAGCAAGGGATCCTCGGGCGCCGACAGGTCTTCGTTCATGCACCCGATTCGACTCGCTCAGTGCAACCCCCTGATGAAATATGGCATCTCTCTGTGCGACTTCCCCAACCTTTAACAACAAGTGGAGAGCATCACTATGGCAGATGACAAGATCAATGCTGCTGAATACTGGAAGGCAAACGTACGCCTCATAACCGGATGCATGATCGTCTGGGCGTTCGTTTCCTACGGCTGCGCCATGCTGTTTCGGCCCCTGCTCTCGGGGATACCGATCGGCGGCACCGACCTCGGGTTCTGGTTCGCTCAGCAGGGATCCATTCTCACCTTTATCGGCCTGATCTTCTTCTATGCCTGGAAGATGAACAAGCTCGACCAGAAGTTCGGCCTGGGGGAGTAAACCAGCATGAGTCAGTTTGCCATCAACCTGCTCTTCGTGGGCGGCTCGTTCGCTCTCTATATCGGCATCGCCATCTGGGCACGAGCCGGCTCCACCAAGGACTTCTACGTCGCCGGCGGCGGCGTCCATCCGGTCACCAACGGCATGGCCACGGCGGCCGACTGGATGTCAGCGGCTTCCTTCATCTCCATGGCCGGTCTGCTGGCTTCCGGCGGCTACGCCAACTCTACCTTCCTCATGGGCTGGACCGGCGGCTACGTCATCCTGGCCATGCTGCTTGCCCCTTACCTGCGTAAGTTCGGCAAGTTCACCGTGCCCGACTTCATCGGCGACCGCTTCTACAGCAAGACTGCTCGCGTGGTCGCGGTAATCTGCTTGATCGTGGCCTCGGTGACCTACGTTATCGGTCAGATGACCGGCGCCGGCGTGGCCTTCTCGCGCTTCCTCGAAGTACCCAGCAGCACCGGTATCTGGATCGCGGCAGGCATCGTCTTCCTGTATGCGGTATTCGGCGGCATGAAGGGTATCACCTACACTCAGGTGGCCCAGTACATCGTACTGATCATCGCCTATACCATCCCTGCCGTGTTCATCGCCATGCAGCTGACCGGCAACCCCATCCCGATGTTCGGCATGTTCAGCACCCACACCGAATCCGGCGTGCCGCTGCTGGCCAAGCTCGACGAGGTGGTAACGGCGCTGGGCTTCCGCGACTACACTGCCGACGTCGACAACAAGCTCAACATGGTGCTGTTCACCCTGTCGCTGATGATCGGTACCGCCGGTCTGCCCCACGTCATCATCCGCTTCTTCACCGTACCGAAGGTGGCCGATGCACGCTGGTCCGCCGGTTGGGCACTGGTGTTCATCGCCCTGCTCTACCTGACCGCACCGGCCGTGGGCTCCATGGCGCGCCTCAACCTGGCCACCACCATCTTCCCGGAAATGGCCGGACAGGTGGAAGACTACCAGGAGGCGCTGGCCAACCCGATCCTCTACGAGGAGCGTCCTGACTGGATCCGCACCTGGGAAGACACCGGCCTGATCACCTTCACCGATCACAACAACGACGGCCGCATCCAGATGTACAACGATGCCAACCCGGGCTTCCAGCCCATCGCCAGCGAGCTTGGCTGGGAAGGCAACGAACTGACGGTGAACAACGACATCCTGGTACTGGCCAACCCGGAAATCGCCAACCTGCCGGGCTGGGTCATCGGCCTGATCGCAGCGGGCGGTATCGCGGCGGCACTCTCCACCGCGGCAGGCCTGCTGCTGGCGATCTCTTCCGCCATCAGTCATGACCTGATCAAGAACACCATCAACCCGAGCATCTCCGAGAAAGGCGAAATGCTGGCGGCACGGATCTCCATGGCCGGCGCCATCCTGCTGGCGACCTACCTCGGCCTCAATCCGCCAGGATTCGCGGCCCAGGTGGTAGCACTCGCCTTCGGCATCGCCGCCGCCTCGCTGTTCCCGGTGCTGATGATGGGTATCTTCTCCACCCGGATGAACAGCAAGGGCGCCATCTGCGGCATGCTGGCCGGCCTGCTTTCCACCCTGCTGTACATCTTCACCTACCTGGGCTGGTTCTTCATTCCCGGCACCAACATGCTGGCGAACGTCGAATCCAACTGGCTGTTCGGCATCTCACCGCTCTCCTTCGGTGCAGTGGGTGCGATGATCAACTTCGCCGTGGCCTACGCGGTATCCAGCGCCACCGAGGAGCCGCCGCAGGAGATCCAGGAACTGGTCGAAAGCGTGCGCTATCCGAAAGGCGCTGGCGCAGCCACCGGCCACTAAGCCATAATCACCCCCCGGCCCTGCCCCAGGGCCGGGAACCGAACCAGATCGGGCTTCCCACCGGGAAGCCCGATTGCATTGATAAAGGTGGCGTCATGATATGGCACTTGATCGCGGCGATCTTCGCCGCCTTGGGGGCGGCGGGAATTGGCCTGATACTGCGCGTGGCCAGCGGCAAACGGCTGCCAAAGTGGATCATCCCAGTGTTTGCCGGGCTGGGCATGCTGGGCTACCAGATCCACTACGAATACTCCTGGCTCGACCACAAGCTGGAGCAGCTGCCACCCACGGCCCGGGTGGTCCACACCGAGCAGGACAGCATGCCGTGGCGTCCCTGGACCTACCTGTATCCGCTCACGGTGGCCTTCAGTGTGGTCGACCAGAGCAGCATGGTGCCGCGCGAGGCGAACGACCAGCAGTTGGTCGAATTCATCCTCTATCGCTTCGAGAAGGAGTACGTCGACCGCCTGACTCATCAGCCCTATCTGATGAACTGCACCACGGCCGAAATGGTGCCGCTGAGCGAAGAGAGCCGCCAGCCCCGCACCGAGGACATGCGCCGGCTCAACGAGGGTTCACGCCTGCTCGAGGCAGTCTGCTCCCCCTGGTAGCGTCGAACCGTCGGCAGGGCGTCTTGCGCTGTCCTGTCGGCCCGAGTGTTCTCGGGTCGATATCGCTTTAGAATGGTGAGCAGTTACCGGGGGGAGATAGAATGTTTGCCGGCTGGCTGCTGATCGCCGTTTCGCTGCTCTATATCGCCGTTCTGTTCGGCATCGCCTGGCTGGGCGACCGTAACGCACGCCAGCGCGGCTCGAGCCGCAAACGTCCGGCTATCTACATACTGGCGCTGGCCATCTACTGCACCTCCTGGAGCTTCTACGGCGCGGTGGGCCAGGCAGCCACCGCCGGCTGGTCGTTCGCCAGCATCTACGTGGGTCCGATCCTCACCTTCCTGCTGTTCTGGCCGATCCTGGCCAAGATGATTCGCGTGGCCAAGCGCCAGAACATCACCTCGATCGCCGACTTCATCGCCTCGCGTTACGGCAAGACGCAGTCGCTGGCCGCCTTCGCCAGTCTGGTGGCACTGATCGGCACGCTGCCCTACATCGCCTTGCAGCTGAAAGCCGTGGCGACCTCCTTCGCCGTACTGACGGATGCGGCCGACATCACCCATACGCCGGTTTTCGCCGATACGGCGTTCTTCGTCGCCCTGGTCATGGCCGCTTTCGCCATTCTGTTCGGTACCCGCCACACCGACGCTACCGAGCACCATGAGGGCCTGATCCACGCCGTCGCCTTCGAGTCGATGGTCAAGCTGCTGGCCTTCCTGATCCTGGGCGCCTACGTCACCTGGGGCATGTTCGGCGGGCTCGGCGAGCTGATGGCGCTGGCCGATACCCAGTTGGAACTGCAGCGCCAATTGGCCGACCAGAACTTCGGCCGCGGCTTCTGGGCCCAGACGCTGTTGGCCATGCTGGCGATCTTCTGTTTGCCGCGCCAGTTCCACGTCGCCGTGGTGGAGAACACGCACCCCAGCGATGCCGCCAAGGCGCGCTGGCTGTTTCCGCTCTATCTGGTGGCGTTTGCCTTCTTCATTTTGCCCATCGCCGCCGCCGGCCTGGCCCTGTTCCCCGACGGCTCGGTGGAACCCGATACCTTCGTGCTGGCGCTGCCCATGGCCGCCGAGCAGCAGTGGCTGACCCTGCTCACCTACATCGGCGGTTTCTCGGCAGCCACCGGCATGGTGATCGTGGCCACGGTGGCGGTGTCGATCATGATCTCCAACGAGATCGTGATACCGCTGCTGTTCCGTATGCGCTGGCTCGATGCCAGACCGCGCGACTACGGTCGGTTGGTACTCAAGGCCCGCCGCATCACTATCTGCGTCATTCTGGCCCTGGCCTATGGCTTCTATCAGCTGATCGGCGAATTCACCTCGCTGGCGTCGATCGGCATGCTCTCCTTCGCCGCCGCGGCCCAATTCGCCCCGGCCCTGATCGGCGGGCTCTACTGGAAGCGCGGCAACCGTCTGGGCGTGATCGTGGGCATGAACGCCGGCTTTGCCATCTGGGCCTACAGCCTCCTGATGCCGGCGATGATCCAGGGCGGCGTGCTGCCTGCCCAGTGGCTGAGTGGCGGCCCCTTCGGCCACCCCTGGCTGACACCCACCGCGCTGTTCGGGCTCAATTTCGGCGACGCCTTCACTCACGGCGTGATGCTCTCGCTCGGCATCAACCTGTTCTGCTACATCTTCGTCTCCCAGATCACCTCGCAGCGGGTGGTCGAGCGTATTCAGGCCTCGCTGTTCGTCGACAGCGTCGAGACCCGCCAGACCTCGGTCAACCGCCCCTGGACCGGCGCCACTACGGTGGGCGATCTCAAGGTGCTGTGCGAGCGCTTCCTTGGTGCCGGTCAGGTGGCCCGTGCTTTCGACGACTACGCCCGGCGCACCGGCAAGCCGCTGGAAGACGGCAACCGTGCCTCCATCGACGTGATCCAGTTCACCGAGCGCTTCCTGGCTTCGGTACTTGGCGCCTCCTCGGCGCGCATCGTGGTCAACTCGGCGCTGCAGGGCCGCGGCATCGGCATCTCCGACGTGATCTCCATCGTCGACGAAGCCTCGCAGGTGCTGGAGTTCAACCGGGCCCTGCTGCAGGCCACCATCGAGAACATCAACCAGGGTATCAGCGTGGTCGATCAGAACATGCGCCTGGTGGTGTGGAACCAGCGCTATCTGGAGCTGTTCCGTTTCCCCGACCATCTGATCCGCGTGGGTGCGCCGATCGACAAGATCTTCCGTTACAACGCCCACAACGGCGAATACGGCCCCGGCGATCCGGAAGAGCACGTGCAGTTGCTGATCGACAATATCCGCGACGGCCAGCCCCATCGCTACGTGCGCTACCGCCAGGACGGCAGTGTCCTCGAGGTGCAGGGCAACCCCATGCCGGGCGGCGGCTTCGTCTATACCTATCAGGACATCACCCAGCAGAAGCGCATCGAGGAAGCGCTGATTCGCTCCGAGAACAACATCCGTATCTACACCGACAACGTGCCGGCGCTGATCGCCTACTTCGACAAGGAGTGCCGCTACCTCTTTACCAACCGTGCCTACGAGCAGGCCTTCGGCATCGACCGCAACGAGGTCATCGGCAAGCACGTCAACGCCGTCATCAGCGACGAGATGGCGCAGGAGCGCGAGCCCTGGATACACCGGGCCCTGGCCGGCGAGCGGGTCAGCTTCGAAGTGTCGATGCACCTCGGCGACGACCTGCGCTACATGCTGGTGACCTATACCCCGCACTTCGGCGACAGCGGCGCCATCCTCGGCTTCTTCTCGCTCTACCAGGACATCACCGAGCGGCGCCTGGCCGAGATCGCGCTCAAGGAGACCAACGAGACCCTGGAGGAGCGGGTACGCGAGCGTACTCAGGCGCTGTCGGAAGCCAACACAGCGCTGCGCCAGGAGAACCGGGTGCGGGCCGAGGCCGAGCAGGCGCTGCGTCAGGCCAAGCAGGTGGCCGAGGATGCCAACGCTTCCAAGACCCGTTTCCTGGCCGCTGCCAGCCACGACCTGCTGCAGCCACTTAACGCCGCGCGCCTGTTCACCTCGGCCCTCTCCAACGAGATGGACGCGGTGGACATGAAGCGTACCATCGGCCATATCGACAACTCGCTGCAGGCCGCCGAGGAGCTGCTCGGCACCCTGCTCGACATCTCCAAGCTCGATGCCGGCGCTCTGACGCCGCGGCGCAGCCACTTTGCCCTGGCGGACATCTTCCGGCCGCTGCGCGCCGAGTTCGAGGTGATGGCCGAAGAGCGCGGCCTCGACCTGGTGGTGGTGCCGACGCGAATCTGGGTCGACAGCGACCCGCAGATGCTGCGCCGAATCGTTCAGAACTTCCTCTCGAACGCGCTGCGCTATACCCAGGAGGGTCGCGTGCTGCTGGGCTGCCGGCGCCGTGGATCACGCCTGACCATCGAGGTGTGGGACTCCGGCCCGGGCATTCCCGAATCCAAGCAGGCGGAGATCTTCCAGGAGTTCCGCCGCCTGGATCAGGCATCGCGGCACAAGGAGAGCGAAAAGGGGTTGGGGCTGGGCCTCTCCATCGCCGACCGCATGAGCCGGGTACTCGACCATCCGATCAGGGTCTTCTCCCGCGAAGGCATCGGCACCATGTTCTCCGTCAGCGTGCCGGTGGTGGCGCCACGCAGCGATACCGAGCGCGCAGAGGAGGCCGCCTCGTCGCGCCGTGTGGGCAACAAGCTGGTTGGCACCCGGGTGCTGTGCATCGACAACGAGACGCTGATTCTCGAAGGCATGAAGGCGATGCTCTCCGGCTGGGGCTGCGAGGTCTATACCGCTACCACAATCGGCGGCGCCAAGTCGGTGCTGCGCAACCTCGACGGCGAGCCGGACGCCATCCTGGCCGACTACCACCTCGACAACGAAGTGACCGGCCTGATGGCGCTCGAGGCATTGAGCGAGAGACTGGAGAGCGCCGTGCCGGGCATCGTGATCACCGCCGACCGCACGGAAGAGGTAGCCGAGGTGATTCGCCGCAGCGGCTACCACTTGCTGCAGAAGCCGGTGCGCCCCGCCGCTCTGCGCGCCCTGCTGACCCGCACGCTGCAGGCCAGCCGGGCAGCCCGACAGGAAGGTTGATCCTACCCAACCGTAATGCTCAAAACGCAACGCCCCAAACGCAACGACCGCCGGATGCTGTCATCCGGCGGTCGTTGCGCTTGGGGCTGCCTGTCGCTGGTCGGTCAGGACTCGACCTTGGGCGGCTCGACCTCGAGTTTCTGGGCTGCAATCACAGCCTGGGTGCGGGAGTGCACCCCCAACTTGCGCAGGATGGCGGTCACGTGGGCCTTGATGGTGGCCTCGGAGACGTTCAGCTCGTAGGCGATCTGCTTGTTGAGCAGCCCTTCGGTGAGCATGTTGAGCACGCGGAACTGCTGCGGGGTCAGCGATGCGATGGCCTCGGCGAAGCGGGTCTCCTCCTCGTTGGCATCGCCCAGGCTGTCGGCCAGCTCCTTGGGCAGCCACACCTCGCCGTCGAGGATTTCGCCGACCGCCTCGGCGATCAGCTGCAGGGATGAGGACTTGGGGATGAAGCCGGAGGCGCCATAATCGATGGCGCGTCGCACCACGTGCGGCTCGTCGCTGCCGGAGACCACCGCCACCGGAATGTCGGGTGTCTGACCGCGCAGTTGAATCAGGCCGGAAAAACCGTGAGCCCCCGGCATGTGCAGGTCGAGCAGGATCAGATCGGCATCGGGATGACGCGTCACCACCTCGCTGGTCGCCTCCATGGTATCGGCTTCAACGATCTCGGCCTGGGGTGCCAGTTGGCGCAACGCTTGAGTCAGCGCTGCGCGGAACAGCGGATGGTCATCGGCAACGATGAATTTCTGGGCAAAGGCCATGGATTCTCCTCCGGTTCCTCGAGCACGGGGCCTACGGCCGCCACACATGGGGCAATTCGATTGTTCACCGCATGTTACCCCATGCTTGGGCGCTTCCCAAGCGCATGGAAGCCGCTGTCGACCATTCATTCGTCTTGCGCCCTTCCATGCCAATACAACGCTGCGTGAATGGGACAACATCCGTTTCACATGGATACAGCAACGTCCTTGATAGCGGAGAAACCCGGCTCCTATCTTCAAAGACGATGGCAGACGCCAGCAGTGCCGGATCCCCGGTAAATGGAAGTACTCAGTACACGACTACGTGTACGAACGGAACCTCAAGGAGTAGACCATGGCACAGCGTAACCAGAACCCCGGCAATTTTGCCAATGACCCGAAGAAGGCCTCCGCAGCCGGCCAGAAGGGCGGCCAGCGCAGCAGCGGCAACTTCGCCAACGACCCGCAGAAGGCCTCTGCAGCGGGCCAGAAAGGCGGCCAGCGCAGTGGCGGTAACTTCGCCAACGATCCGCAGAAAGCGTCTCAGGCCGGCCAGAAGGGCGGTCAGAACAGCGGGGGCAATTTTGCCAACGACCGTCAGAAAGCCTCCGAAGCCGGCCGCAAAGGCGGCAAGAGCCAAGGCCACTGAGCGCCTTGTCGAGCACAGCCTGTCGGAGTTCCGCTCCGACAGGCTGTGCCTCTCGGCCATCTCCTTCAGCTCACAGGCAAGCCGTACCCGGCTTTGTCTGGGCAGGGACTGCCGTGCTGGAGGTGGTCATAGTGTCGAGCAGCAGGAGGCACCATGTTTCATCACTCGTCGAAGTTGCAATACCCGGTCAAGGTCGACAAGCCGAACCCTGAATTCGCCATGCTGCTGCAACAGGCGATCGGCGGCGTCGAGGGCGAGATCCGGGTTGCCATGCAGTACTTCTTCCAGGCCATGGGGGCTCGCGGCGACGACCGCATTCGCGACATGTTGATCTCGACGGCCACCGAGGAGCTCTCGCATATCGAGATGCTCGGCCATGCCGTCGCCCTCAACCTGGAGGGTGCTCCGGTCTCCTATCAGGAAGCCTCGGCCAAGGACCCGGTGGTACGCGCCATTCTGGGTGGCACCAACCCACGCCATCTACTCTCCTCCGGCCTTGCCGCACTGCCGGAAAATGCCAATGGCGTGCCGTTCGACATGAGCCACATTTACGCCACCGGTAACGTCGGTGCGGACATGCTGGCCAACGTCACCGCCGAGGCAGGCGGTCGCGTGCTGGCATCGCGTCTCTACAACTGGACCGACGATCATGGCATGAAGGATTTCCTCGCCTTCCTGATCGCCCGCGATACGGCCCATCAGCAGCAGTGGCTGGCCGTGATAGAGGAGATGGGCGGCCTTGAGGCCCAACTGCCGATTCCCAACGCCACGCCCGAGGCACACGAGGCGACGGAGCACTCTTACTACTACCTCAACACTCTGCTGGACAAGGAAGCGCCCAAGGGTCGCTGGAGCGAAGGCCCGTCGTTCGACGGTCGCGGCGAATTCTCGGTGCGGAACCAGCCGGCACCGGAGGGCCAGGAGCCCAAGCTGGGCCCGGCCAAGCCCCACTCCGGCGCTCAGGAAGAGCAGATCAACCCGCCGCAGTGAATCCGGTGGAATCATCATGGACGACACCTAAGGAGAGAACCAATGGGTACCGAACCGCAAAGCCCCAAACATCTGGAAGATTGGCTGCGCGATGCGCATGCCATGGAGAAGCAGGCGGAAAAGATGCTCGAAGCCCAGGCCAGCCGCCTGGAGCATTATCCGCAGCTCAAGTCGCGCATCGAGCAGCACCTGACCGAGACGCGCGGTCAGACGGAGAAAATCGAGCAGTGTATCGCGCTGCTCGGCACCGACCTATCGGCCGTCAAGGACCTGGGCGGCAAGCTTGCCGCTTTCGGGCAGGGCATGAGCGGCATGATGGCAGGCGACGAAGTGGTCAAGGGCGCCATGGCCAGCTACGCCTTCGAGCACTTCGAGATCTCCAGCTACAAGGTTCTGATCCAGGCGGCCAACAAGGTGGGCAAGCCCGAGATCGCCCGGATCTGCGAAGAGATTCTCAAGGAGGAGGAGGCCATGGCAGAGTGGCTCGGTAATCACCTCGACGAGATCACGCAGCAGTTCCTGGAGCGTTCTGAGGATAGCGACCTGCGCGCCAAGACCTGAGCGCACCGTTTCCCAAGAGCGCCGTTTCTTGATAGACCCAGTGCATTTCCGTAGGCCCCCGCCTCCCCGGCTCCCCGCCGGGGTTTTTTCCGTCGTGCACTGTCTTGCAGCGTAGCCTCACGGCCCCACCTCTCACCCGTCCGACTCTCACGCGCCATGCCCAGACGTGAGCCATATGAAGACAATAGCGCCGTGCCCAGAGGCACGGCGCTATTGCATCCGAGCGAGGTGGATCGATCACATATGGTCGCGCGGTATCACCTTCTCCCAGTTCTTGGAGAAGACGCGGTACTCGTCCTCATAGCCATCGAGCTGGGCGTGGATGTAGAAGTTGCTCTCGTCACAGCTCAGCACCGTGCGCGTGTAAACCTCGACGTTCCAGTCGTCGCGCTTGAACGCACGCTCGGTATAGGTCTCACCGCGCGCCGAGGTGAAATCGTCGTTGAAGGTGCTATACCACTCGCGGGTGCTGCGCCTCACCTCGGTACCGATGTCCTCGATACGGAAATGACCCTGATCGTTGATCACTTCGAGGGTGGACTCCTTGGTCGCCAAGTCGCGATGCAGCAGCCAGTTGTGCTCGCTGGCCGCATAGGTGTGCACGTTGAGCGGGGGCGCTTCTTCGGGCTCGTTGAACTCCGGCAGGCGCCGATCCTCTTCCCCCGGGGTTCGCTCGGGCAGTATCAGCGCGCTGCCTTCAGGGTAGATGTCGACCTGAGCCGGCTCCGGCGGCAGCCAGGCCAGGGGCCAATAGGAGGTCGAGACCGACAGGCGCAGCTGATGTCCTGCCGGAAAGCGCTGAGCGATACCGTTCATCGGGATACGCACCCGATAGCGGCGATGCGGTACCAGCGGCTCGGGGTCGGCGTCGCTGTCACGATGAGAAAGGTTGAGCAAGCCATAGGTGACTCGGGTCGCCTTGCCGTCGGGCGCCACGTCCGAGAGACGCACGGCGAGCATCGCCTGGGGCTTGTGACTGGAGATCTCGAGTTCGATCTCAGGCATGCCGAAGATATCCACAGGCTCGGCCAGCTCTCGGCTGCTGAAGATCAGCGAGCCGCCATCCTCTTCGCGCTGGTCGCCGGGCAGGTCCGGCGTTGCGGCATAAGAGCACCACTTGCCCGCCGCCAGACCCACACTCAGCGGCGATTGCAATGCCAGGGCGCTCTCCTGAGCGTTGCGCTGGTGAGGCCCGCCGTGGCCTTCACCCATGTGGATGGTATAAGGGCCAAGCTCATAGCGCCGCTCGCTGATGTTGGCCGAAGGCCAGGCAGACTCACCGATCCAGCGCCCGGGCCGCTCTTCATAGGAGGTATCGGGCGGCACGCTGTCCTGCTGCCAGGCACGCAGCATGGGTTCGTCCATGATGCCCGTGTCCCGGCCCTTCAGCCAATGATCCCACCAGCGCAGCGCCTCCTGCAGAAAGCCGATGGCCGGCCCCGGCAGCCCCTGGTGCGGATACTTGTGGCCCCAGGGTCCGATCAACCCCTTACGCGGCACCTCGAGGTGTTGCATCAGGCGCAGCACGGTGTTGGTGAAGCCATCCGCCCAGCCGCCGATGGCATATACCGGGCACTGGATCGCCGCATAGTGCTCGTTCACCGAACTGGTCGTCCAGTAGGCACTGCGGCGCTGATGCTCGAGCCAGGGCTCGAGCCACAGGCCGCTGTTCTCCATGCGGTCGAACCACATGTCGCGCCAGCGGTTGCCGACGATCTGCGGATCCGGCGGCAGGCTGTTGAAGGCGAACATGACCGTGGCTTCGGAGAGGTTGTCGCCGAGCAGGCAGCCGCCCATGTAGTGCATGTTGTCGGCGTAGAGATCGTCGCTCGAGCAGATGCTGATGATCGCCTTCAGCTCGGGTGGCCGCCGGGCGGCTACCTGCAGGCTGTTGAAGCCACCCCAGGAGATACCCATCATGCCGACGTTGCCATCGCACCAGGACTGCTCGGCGAGCCAGGCGATGGCATCGACGGCATCCTCCTGCTCCTGCTGGGTGTACTCATCCGTGACCACGCCGTCGGAGTCGCCGCTGCCACGCATGTCCACCCGCACGCAGACATAGCCATGCCCGGCCATGTAGGCGTGGTTGGCGTTGTCGCGCGCGCGGGTGATGTCACGCTTGCGGTAAGGGATATACTCCAGTATCGCCGGCATGGGCGTTCCCTCGGCTCCCTCCGGCAGCCAGATCCTGGCTGCCAGCTGAGCCCCGTCGCGCATCGGTATGAAGACGTTCTCTATCTCGCGAACCTGGTAGGGAAACGAATCCATGATGCTCATGGTTCCTCCTTGCGGGTTCATTCGATGGGTTCGATCTCGAACTCGAGGGCCTCCAGACAGGCTCTGTAGCGCTCCTCGATCTGATCATGATCCTCGCCTGCCACGTAAAGAGTGCCCAGGCGATAGCAGAAATTGTCCTGATGCATCAGTTCGCCCAGGCGAGTGCCGGGCTCCACGTCGATCCTCACCTTGGTGCCCGGAAAGCGCTGGGTGAGCGCCTCGATCTGCGCTTCGCTCGGCACCCGCTTGACGATGCCATCGCGATGTTCGTAGGGGATGTAGCACTTGGCAGCCACCGCTGCCACGCCCTGCCGATTGGCCAGCGAAGGACGCTCGCCGAAAGCGATGTCGACCGCCACCTCATGGTTGGACATGCCGTCGACCATGATGAATATCTCGCTATGAGACTGTGAGATTCGGGTATTCACCTCGATCAGCCACAGCTTGTCCTGAGCCTCGTCCCACATGAACTCGGCGTTGAAGCAGCCGTTGTCGTAGCCGATGTGCTCGAGGAAGCGACGCGAGACATCGATCATTTCACGATGGATGCGCTCGGGCAGATTGCTCGGGTACTCCAGCCGGTCGTAGGGGATCTCCTTGTTGACCGAGTTGGGCTGGGCAATGATGCCGTGGACGTTGAACTCACCGCGATATACCGTGCCTTCAGGTGCGCCTTGCACCCCGGAAACGATCTGCTCGGCAATGCAGGAATTGCCGTCCATTTCCTGTATGTGCGATGGCAGTTCGGCATGGCGCAGCGCCTCGTTGAACGGGTCGCCGAGCTGACGGATACCCTGGCGAATCTCCTCGATGGCAGCATGAAACTGCTCGTCGTTCTCGATCCTAAAGCCCAGGTGCGAGGAGAACGCCTTGACCGGCTTGATCCAGAAGGGATAGTCGAGTGTTACCTGGGAAAGCGGATTCTCGACGAAGGGGTCGACGGCGCAGAATTCCGGTACGACTTCGGGAATGACCTTCTGCTGCTCGAGCCTGCTCCAGTATTTGTGCTCGCACTTGAGTACGCTTTCCACCGAAGGCGAGGGTATGTCGTACTCCCGGCACAGAATGGGGACCATCACGCTGGTGGGAAAATCCCATTGGGCCACGATGGCATCGACGGAACCGTCGAACGCTGCGAGCTTCTGGCGCGCCTGGTCCAACAGTTCGTCAAAGGAAAATTGGGGTGACTCGACGGCTGTCTTGACCGACAGCAAGCTGTGCACTTCGAACTGGTCGGAGTGGCGCAAGGTTTCCAGCTCCTCGCGCTGAATTTCCTCCAGCGCCACGACGAAAATGTTCCGCTTCATCCATCTGTCTCCATGACGGTACTTTTTTGGAAACCCCAATCCCGGGACTTCCTGCTTCCTTACCCTTCACAAGATAAGGAGCCGGCGCCAAAGGTTCCACGGCCAAGACGATTCTTTACCCATGGGCACTCTGAGGAAACACAACGGAACCCAAGATGACGGATAGCGTTGGTATTTGCGCCAGGAACAAGCGCAGCTAGGCTGAAGGTGTGGCTGTGTACCGCAATCAGCGGCCAAGGATGGAGCCGATGGAGAAACTCGAGGAGTATCGCCGCAAGCGCGATTTCGAGCGCACCCGCGAGCCTGCCGGTGGAACCGACAAGGGATCGGCAACGGGCAACCTTTACGTGATGCACAAGCACGCGGCGAGCCACGACCACTTCGACCTGCGCCTGGAGCAGAACGGCGTGCTCAGAAGCTGGGCGCTGCCCAAGGGGCCGAGCCTCGAACCCGGCGAGAAGCGTCTGGCCGTGGAAGTGGAGAATCACCCGCTGGAGTACGGCGGGTTCGAAGGCGTGATTCCGGAAAAATCCTACGGCGGCGGCACCGTGATGCTGTGGGACCGCGGCACCTGGCAGCTCAAGGGCAAGCCCAAGCCGGACCGAATCGATATCGAGCTCGACGGCGAAAGGCTCAAGGGCAGTTGGACCCTGACCCGCATGAGCGGAAAACGTCAGGACAAGCACGCTCGCAACTGGCTGCTCATCAAGCGCCACGACGACAAGCCGCGCATGGACGCATCGCTGACGGTAGATCTGGACGAAAGCATCGTCAGCGGTCGCAGCATGGGCGAAATCGCCGAGGAGCGTGACGATACCTGGGGCGCCGACACGACCGAACTTCCCGATCCAAGCCGTCTCGACGGTGCACGCAAGGCCAGGCTGCCAAGAGAAGTGAAGCCGCAGTTGGCCACTCTGGCCCGCGAGGTGCCAACCCAGGGCGAGTGGATCCATGAGATCAAGCTCGACGGCTATCGCCTGCTGGCCCGCATCGAAAAGGGCGACGTGCGCCTGATCACCCGCAATGGCAAGGACTGGACCCAGCGCTTTGCCGGGATCGCCCGGGCGCTCGAACCGCTGCCGGTGGACTCGGCGCTGCTCGACGGTGAGGTGGTGGCCATGGGCAAGGATGGCATCAGCCGCTTCGACGAGCTGCAGGAGGCGCTCTCCAGCGGCCGCACATCTGCCCTGGTCTACCAGCTCTTCGACCTGCTCTACCTGGAGGGATACGACCTGGCCAAGGTGCCTCTGCTGGAGCGCAAGCGCACACTCGCGGCACTGCTCGAGGCGGCGGACATGGCCTCGGCAAACGGCACCATCCGCTACTCCGACCATCTCGACGCTCAGGGCGAGGCCTTCCACGAGCGCGCCTGCCAGATGGGGCTAGAGGGCATCATCTGCAAGCGCGCCGACAGCCGCTACCAGCAGAAGCGCAGCCGCGACTGGCTGAAGGTGAAGTGCGTCAGCCACGAGGAGTTCATCGTCGGCGGCTACACCGAGCCCGGCGGCTCACGCAGCGGATTCGGCTCGCTGCTGATGGGCGCCTACGGCAAGCAGGGTTTGATATACGCCGGGCGCGTTGGCACCGGTTTCAGCCATCGTCTGCTCGAACGACTGAGCGCCACCCTGCAGGAGCTCGAAGTGAAACGCTCCCCCTTTCACGGCAGCGTGCCGGACAGCCGCGCCGTGCACTGGGTGCGCCCCGAGCTGGTGATCGAGGTGGAGTTCACCGAACGCACCCGCGACGGCCGCCTGCGTCACCCGGCCTTTCGCGGCCTGCGTGAGGATCGCAATCCGGAGGAAATTCGCATGACCCCGACCAAGGAGATGGCTGCCGAAGGCACTTCGACAAAGGACGCCAAGCCGGACAAGCCGGCCACGCGCAAGCGCAAGGACGAAACCTCGCTGCTTGGCGTGCGCCTGACCAGCCCCGACCGGGTGCTGTTTCCCGAGCAGGGGCTGACCAAGCTCGACTTGGCGCGTTTCTATGAGCAGATCCAGGAGTGGGTGCTGCCCCACCTGGCCAGGCGGCCGCTGTCATTGGTGCGCTGCCCCCAGGGGCGCAACGACGAGTGCTTCTTCCAGAAGCACCCACGCAGCGCCATTCCCGACAGCGTGCCGCGCATCGACGTGCCGGAGAAGAAAGGCAGCGCCGAGTACGTCTATGTCGAGTCCGCCGCCGATCTGATCGGCCTGGTGCAGGCTGGCGCGCTGGAGATCCATCCTTGGGGTAGCCGCATCGACCACCTCGAACAGCCCGACAATCTAGTGTTCGATCTCGACCCGGACGAAGGCATCGCCTGGAAGGAAATCCTGCGGGTCGCCGGCACCCTGCGCGAGCGGCTGGAGTCGCTGGGACTCACCCCCTTCCTGCGCACCACCGGCGGCAAGGGGCTGCACCTGGTGGTGCCGATCGAACCCGGCGCCGAGTGGGACCGGGCCAAGGCCTTCGCCAAGGGGGTTGCCGAGGCTCACGCCAAGGACGATCCGCAGCGGCTCACCACCAACATGTCCAAGGCCAAACGCGAGGGGCGCATCTTCATCGACTACCTGCGCAACGGCCGCGGCGCCACGGCGGTGGCCTCCTACACGGTGCGCGCCCGCCAGAATGCCCCGGTAGCGGTGCCGATTCGCTGGGACGAACTCAACGCCGCACTGCGCGCCGACCGCTACAACGTGCAGAACCTGCGCCGGCGGCTCTCGGCCCTGCGCGAGGACCCCTGGGCAGGCTTCAGTGAGGCGGCACGCCCGCTGGATGCCAAGCTGCTCAAGGCCGTGGGAGTGAAATGAACACTGGTCTTGTACCGGAGGGAATGACATGAGCGAAGCGCCCTGGTGGATGGAGAGCGGCCCCGAGACCTGCCAGTTCTGCCTGCGCACCTTCCACTACGAGGCAGGCTACCACTGCATCTACTGCGACCGGCCGATCTGCCCGGCCTGCGTCGCGGCACGCTTCGACACTCGTGACACGCTGTGCCCCGAATGTCACGAAGAAGAAAAGTGCCACGAAGAAGAGAAGTGCCAAGGAGGAAAGGCGTGATGGCGGCACGGGCGATGTGGAAGGGCGTGATCCGCTTCGCTGAAGTGGAGGTGCCGGTGAAGCTCTACTCCGCGGTACAGGACCGCAGCGTGCACTTCCGCCTGCTGCACGAGAAGGACCGCTCGCCGGTCAAGCAGGCCATGGTCAACCCCGATACCGACGAGATCGTCCCCCACGCCGAGACACGCCGCGCTTATCGCACCGATGAGGGCAGCCTGGTGGTGTTCGACAAACAGGAGCTCGAGGCGCTGGAGCCGGATTCGGGCCGCGACATCGAGGTGATCCGCTTCATGCCGCCGCAGGTGATCGATCATCGCTGGTACGACCGCCCCTACTACCTGGGCCCGGATGGCAGCGAGTCGCTCTATTTCGCCCTCGCAGAGGCGCTGGCAAACAGCGGCAAGGAGGGGTTGGCACGATGGGTCATGCGCAAGAAGAGCTACGTCGGCGCCCTGCGCTTGCATCGCGGCGTGCCGATGCTGATGTCGCTGCGCCACGAGGAGCAGGTAGTGCCGGTGGACGCCCTGGAACCGCCCAAGGGCAAGCCGCTGGACGCCAAGGAGCTCGACATGGCCCGCCAGCTGATTGGCATGCTGGAGGCCGAGTTCGCCCCCGACGAATACCATGACGAGTACCGCGAGCGGGTACTGGAGCTGATCGAGGCCAAGCGGCGCGGCAAGAGCGTCAAGGTCACGCCGATTCGCCGCCGCGAAGCTTCCGACGACCTCTCCCAGGCGCTCGAGGCCAGCCTGAAGAAGGAGCGCAAACGTGCCTAGCCAAAAATCCAAAGCCAAGCCCAAGGACAAGACTCCAAAGAAGAAGCGCAAGACGAAAGAGAAGAACGAATCGGCCCAGGGCGAGGAGAAGAAACGCTTCCACTCCAGCGGCCCGCGACCGCTGTGGTCGGGCACCATCACCTTCGGCCTGGTCAGCCTGCCGGTCAACCTCTACCCGGCCAACCGGCCCAAGCCGGTGTCGTTGCGCATGGTCGACGCGCATGGCACACCGCTGGCAAGGCGCTACTTCTGTGAGAAGGAGGAGCGCGTGCTCGACTATGACGAGCTGATCCGCGGCTACGAGGTGGAGAAGAATGAGTTCGTGGTGGTGGAAGATCGCGAGCTCGATTCGCTGGCCCCGGAGAAGTCCCAGGAGATCGACCTCAAGCGCTTCGTCGGCCTCGACGAGATCGACCCGATGTATTTCCAGCGCGCCTACTTCATGACCCCCGACAAAGGCGTGACCAAGGCCTACCGCCTGCTGGCCGCAAGCATGGAGGCCACCGGGCGTGCCGGCATCGCCACCTTCGTCATGCGTGGCAAGGAGTACCTGGTGGCGATCATCGCAGAGAAAGGAATCCTGCGCGCCGAGACGCTACGCTTCGCCGAGGAGGTGCGCGCCCCTGAGGATATCGCCCTGCCTAAGGCCATCCGGCCCGACAAGCAGCGGGCCAAGGCCATGCAGCAGGCCATCGAGGCCCTGACGGCGAAGGATTTCGAACGCGAGGAGCTTCAGGACCTGCAGAGCCAGCGTATCGTCGCCCGCGCCGAGGAGAAACTCGCACGTGGCGAGGATGTAATCGCGCTGGGCGAGGAAGATGCCCCCGAGTTCGAGCCGGAGCAGGGAGGCGAAGTGGTCGACCTGATGCAGGTGCTCAAGCAGAGCCTGGCCGAAGGTCGCCCGCCCGGGCAGGCGGCACGCAACGACGCCGGCAAGAGCAAGACGGAAAAACGCGCCAAGCCGACAGCCAGGCGCAGTGAGGCGAAGAAACGACCGACGGGCCAGCGCGGCAAAGGCAAGCGCCGCAGCGCCGAGTCGGCCGAGTTGCAAAATCTCTCCCGTGACGAGCTCTACGAACGCGCCCAGCAGCTCAACCTGCCCGGCCGCAGCCGCATGAGCAAGGCCGAGCTGGTCAAGGCCATCGCCGCCGCCGGCTGAGATGAAAAAGCCGGCCCGAGGGGCCGGCTAGGAAGTTGATAGCGCGTGCTATCACTTGATAGCGCGATTCTCGATCAGATCGTCGACGACGCTCGGATCGGCCAGGGTGCTGGTATCGCCCAGGCCATCGGTCTCGTTGGCGGCGATCTTGCGCAGGATGCGGCGCATGATCTTGCCCGAGCGGGTCTTGGGCAGGCCCGGCGCCCACTGGATGACGTCCGGCGAGGCGATCGGCCCGATGTCCTTGCGCACCCACTGGGTCAGCTCCTTCTTGAGCTCGTCGGTCGGCTCGACACCATCGCCCAGGGTCACGTAGATGTAGATGCCCTGGCCCTTGATGTCGTGGGGGAAGCCCACCACGGCGGCCTCGGCCACGGCCTCGTGGGCCACCAGCGAGGATTCGATCTCGGCGGTTCCCATACGGTGGCCGGAGACGTTGAGTACGTCGTCGACGCGGCCGGTGATCCAGTAATAGCCGTCCTCGTCGCGGCGGCAGCCGTCACCGGTGAAGTAGTAACCCTTGTAGGTGGAGAAGTAGGTCTGGATGAAGCGGTCGTGGTCGCCCCAGATCGAGCGTGCCTGGCCGGGCCAGGAATCGCTGATCACCAGGTTGCCATCCACGGCGCCCTGGAGTTCGTTGCCCTCGCTATCGAGCAGGGCCGGCTGCACGCCGAAGAACGGCAGCGTGGCGGAACCCGGCTTGAGATCCATGGCGCCCGGCAGCGGCGCGATCATGATGCCGCCGGTTTCGGTCTGCCACCAGGTATCGACGATCGGGCACTTGGAATTGCCGATCACGCGGTGGTACCACTCCCACGCCTCGGGGTTGATCGGCTCGCCCACCGAGCCGAGCAGGCGCAGGCTGTCGCGCTTGCTGGAGTCCATCACGCCGTCGCCGTGGGCCATCAGCGCGCGGATGGCGGTCGGTGCGGTGTAGAGGATGGCAACGTTGTGCTTGTCGACGACCTCGCCCATGCGACCGTGGCTCGGGTAGCTCGGCACGCCTTCGAACATCAGCGTGGTAGCGCCGTTGGCCAGCGGACCGTAGACGATGTAGCTGTGACCGGTGACCCAGCCCACGTCGGCGGTACACCAGTAAACCTCGCCGTCCTGATAGTCGAAGATGTACTGGTGGGTCAGGCTGGCGTAGACCAGATAACCGCCGGTGGTGTGCTTGAGCCCCTTGGGCGCGCCGGTAGAGCCGGAAGTGTAGAGGATGAACAGTGGATCCTCGGCGTTCATCTCCTCGGCCGGGCAGTCGGTGGCCTGCTTGTCGACCAGGTCGTGGTACCAGACGTCACGACCTTCCTTCCACTCGATCTCGCCGCCGGTGCGCTTGACTACCAGCACGTTCTCGCACACCTCGGTGCCCTTGCGGGTCAGGGCGGCGTCGACGTTGTCCTTGAGCGGTACGTGCTTGCCGCCGCGTACGGACTCGTCGGCGGTGATCACCAGCTTGGAGTCGGCACCGATGATACGCTGGGCCAGGGCGTCGGGCGAGAAGCCGCCGAACACCACCGAGTGCACCGCACCGATGCGGGCACAGGCCAGCATGGCCACGGCCGCTTCGGGAATCATCGGCATGTAGAGGGTGACCACGTCGCCCTTGCCGACACCGAGCTCCTTGAGCGCGTTGGCCAGCTGACAGGTCTTGGCATGCAGCTCACGGTAGCTGACGTGCTTGGAATCCGTGGGGTCGTCGCCTTCCCAGATGATGGCGGTCTGGTCGCCGCGCTTCTCCAGATGACGGTCGAGGCAGCTGACGCTGGCGTTCAGGGTACCGTCTTCGAACCAGCGAATGTCGACGTTGTGCGGGTCGAAGGTCGTATGCTTGATCTTGGTCGGCGCCTTGAACCAGTCGATACGCTTGGCCTGCTCAGCCCAGAAGCCCTCGGGGTCGTCGACGGACTGCTGATACATGGCCTGATACTTCTCGCGATCGATCCAGGCGTTGGCGGCGATGTCGTCGCGTACCGGATAGACTTTCTGCTGATCGGTCATTGGCTAGCCTCTTCCAGGAGATGCACCCTCTCGGTGGATGTTACCGGCTGCCTTGTTATCGAATGCGCCGGCATCAGATTCGCCCAACAGCATATACCCTCGAAGCGGGCCTAACTCTTAGACCTTGGTATCAGGATTTTTTCTTTACGAATCATGCGTTTGTAGTAATTTTTCCATGCTCTACAAAGGGCTGATAGACCAAGGTCTCAGCACACGAGAGGCAGCGATAACGGCGCCCCTTGCGCGCCAGCGAGTGACGCTGCGAAGTGAAATAGTGGACCTGACAGCCACAGTGATAGCGATGGGGCGTCGGGCTGGCTCGCCCGGTATCGAAGGTGTGGGTCACCTTCGCCTCGAGCCCGAACAGCCGCTCCATCACGGTACGCCATTCGCGCCCATGGGGCCTCGCCCGGTGGCCATCGCTCAGATGACGCACTAGCCAGTGGGCCATTTCGTGAGGCACCACGTCGCGCAGGAAGGCATGACGGTTCTCACGATAGAGCACCGGGTTGAAGCGCAGCCCGCCACGGCCATAGTGGGCCTGTCCAGCGCACTTGCCGCGCAGATCGAACCACACCTTGGGCCGGGGCAGCTCGGGATGATAGCCACGGCACAGCTGCCAGGCAGCCTCCACCCGCTCCAACAGGGCTCGGTGAAGGGCTTTGTCGTCAAGGCTGGCCAGCCACTCGGGGCAATGATCGGGAAGCGCAGATCGTCTCATGGGTGCTAAAATGACGTTCCGCCACGGCAGTGTCCAGCCCCTTGGCCACACCGCCTTCACGATGCCATGCGAGAGGCCCGATGTCCGACACGCCCCTGCCCCAGCCCCTGCTCGAGGACGAAGAGCTCGAACGCCTCGACGAGTTTCTCGATTCCGAAAGCGTCGACCCCGATGCGCTGGACCTGATCTCCGCCCATGGCTTTCTCGTCGCGCTTGCCGTGGCGCCTCGCGAGGTGGAATCCGCCACCTGGGTGGCCGAACTGTTCCACGGCGAGCCGGCATTCGCCGATTCCGAGGAGCGCAGCGAGATTCTGGGCCTGCTGGAAAAGCTGCACGGTAATGCCATCGATACCCTGGAACAGGGTGGGCTTCCCGAGCTGCCTTTCGATCTGACTCTGGACGGCCTGCCGCCCGAAGAGACGCCCGTCGGCGACTGGTGCGCCGGCTTCATGGAGGGTGTATTCCTCGACGAAGCGGCCTGGTTCGAACAGGAAGAGGAGAGCGTCGCCACCCTACTGTTGCCGTTTATGGCGCTGTCGGGCCTGTTCGATGACGAGCCCGACATGGCCGAGATGGCAGCGGACAGCGCGCGCCTGGAGTCGCTGGTCGGCCAGTTGCCGGACCTGGTACTGGATCTCTACCTGCACTACCGTGTGCCACCGGAGACGCCCAAGCCCATGCCGCGCAAGAAGAAGCCCGCCGGCCGGGGCCCCGGCAAGGGCAAGCCCGGCGGCAAGCGGTAGGGTTGCCTGGCCAAACTCAGGTACCCGTCACCGCAGCCGCGTCAGCCATGCATCGAAGCTGCCGAATAGCCACTCCTTGAAACGCTGCCAGCGCGGACGCTGCAACCACTCGCGGTAGGTGATCTCGCGGCTGGCGGCGAAGTTACGCTCGAACAGGGCCGCCACTTCGCTGGCGAAGCGCACGTCATCCACCTCCTGATTGGCCTCCAGGTTCCAGTGCAGGCTCCAGTGATCGAAGTTGCACGAGCCAAGGCTCGACCACTGATCGACCAGTGAGAACTTGGCATGGATGAAGGTGGGTTGGAACTCGAAGATGCGTACCCCGGCACGCAGCAGCCGCCGATAGAAGCGCTGGCCGGCGTAGCGCACCCATGGGTGGTCGTGGTCGCGTCCGGGCAGCAGGAGCCGCACGTCGACGCCGCGGCGGGCAGCCCGAGCCAATCGCATGCGCAGGCTGAAGGTTGGCACGAAATAGGGCGTGCACAGCCAGATGCGGCGCTGTGCCGACGACACCCGGCCGTAGAGCGAGTGGCGAATGGCCTGGTAGCGGTAACCCTGCCCCCACACCACGCGGCCGCGCATGCCCTGGTAATCCTCGCGAGGCGCCAGCTCGAGCGTCAGATGGCGCACCAGGGACGCCTCTCCGGCTCCTCGGGTCAACGGCGAATCCCACAGTCGCGAGAACAGCCGCACCCAGTCGGCCACCACGGGACCTTCGATGCGCACCGCCACCTCGTACCAGGCCTCGAGGAACTCATCGACCGCGCCGAAGCCCCCCGTGAAAGCCACGCTGCCATCGACGACGACGAGCTTGCGGTGATCTCGCATCAGGTTGCGGGTCAGCGAGCGCATGCCCAGCGGATTGAACAGGCGCAGCGCCACACCGGCCTGCTCCAGGCGCCGTCGGTCCTCTCCCGAAAGCCCCATGGCACCGTAGGCATCGAGCATCAAGGCCACCGCCACGCCGCGCTGTGCAGCGCGACACAGGGCCTCGATCAGTGCCGTGGCCAGATGCCCCGACTCCATCAGGTAGAGCTCGATCAGTATCGAGCGGTGCGCTTCCTCGATGGCAGTGAACATCGCCGGCAGGAAGCGCGACGACTCCGCCAGCAGCTCGAACCGATTGCCATCCCGCCATACGCCGTGCATGGCCGTCTCCCTCTCCTTGTCTGGCTCGATTGACGCACGTTTGCCGCGCCAGGGAAAGCGGCACCTGACCGGGGCAGACAAGCATGGCTATACTGGGGCCTTGCTACACTATCGAGGCAATGGAATGGCCCTGGCCGACTCGCTGCTCACACTGCTCCGCGCCCCGCTCAAGGGCATCATCAAGGCCTGGGTCGACACCCGGCTCATCGAGCCCGACCCGACCGACCTGGGACTCGACCCGTCACGGCCCACTCTCTACGTACTGCCACATCCGGCACTCTCCGATGACCTGTTGCTGGAGGTACTGTGCCAGCGCCATGGCCTGCCGTCGCCCAAGGGCAAGGTCCACCTGCCGGGACTGGAGCTACCGGCCAGTATGGCGCTGCCCGTCAGGCCCCGCCTGTGGCGGCGCGGTCGCGCCTTCGAGGCCCCTTTTCGTCAGGCGCTGGAATACCTTGCCGAACATGCCGACGCCGAGATCCAACTGGTCCCGGTGAGCGTGTTCTGGGGCCGCGCCCCAGGCAAGCGCTTCGGCTTTTGGCGGCTGCTGGCGGCTGACAGTTGGCAGCTCACCGGCCGGCTGCGCCGGGCGCTGTCGGTAGTGATCAACGGCAAGAGCGTGGAGGTGCACTTTGGCGCTCCCCTCGACCTGCGCGATCTGCTCGACGAACGCGGCCCGGCGGTGGCCAATCGCAAGAGCGCGCGACTGCTGCGCATCCATTTCCGGCGCATGCGCACGCGGGTGCTCGGCCCCGACCTCTCGCACCGCCGCACTCTGATCGAGGGCGTGGCATCCAGCCCCGAGGTACGCCAGGTGATCGACGAGTTGGCGGTAAGCGAGAAGCGCTCGCCCGAACGCCTGCAGCGGCGTGCCCTGCGCTATGGCCGCGAGATCGCCTCGAACATGACCTACCCGGTGCTGCGCTTCATGGACGGCCTGCTGCGGCGCCTGTGGAACCGCCTGTACGACGGTGTCGAAGTCCGCGGTCTCGACCGGGTCAAGGCGCTGGCGGGCGATCATACGCTGGTCTACGTGCCCTGCCACCGCAGCCACATCGACTATCTGCTGCTCTCCTACGTGCTCTATCGCGACGGCCTGATGCCACCCCATGTCGCTGCCGGACGCAACCTCAACATGCTGCTGATCGGCCCGCTGCTGCGCCGTGGCGGCGCCTTCTTCATGCGCCGCAGTTTTCGCGACAAGCCGCTCTACGCGGCGGTCTTCAATGAATACCTGCACCGCCTGCTGGAGCGCGGCCACCCGCTGGAGTATTTCATCGAAGGCGGTCGTTCGCGTAGCGGGCGTATGCTCCCGGCAAGACCCGGCATGTTGTCGATGACGATGCGCTCATACCTCCGTAGTGCAGCAGGAACCACACCACCTCGACTCGCCTTCATTCCGGTCTACATCGGCTATGAGCGCATCATCGAGAACGCCAGCTACCAGCGCGAGATGCGCGGCGGCAAGAAGCGCAAGGAGAGTCCCTGGGCTCTGCTGCGGGTCATTGGCCAACTGCGCCAGCCGTTCGGCAAGGTCACGGTCAACGTCGGCGAACCACTGCCGCTCGGCGCCTTCCTCGATGAGGCCGTGCCGGCATGGCGCGACGATCTCGTCGAGGCAAAGCCGCCCTGGCTCAACCAGGCAGTCCCCCGACTCGGTGACGAGCTGGCCCGGCGCATCAACGCCGCGGCAGCGCTCAATCCGGTCAATCTGGTGGCCCTGGTGCTGCTGGCCACGCCCCACCACGCCATCGAGGCCAGCCTGATGTCGCGCCAGCTCGCGCTGCTGACGGCGCTGCAGCGTCACTGCCGAGGCGGCCAGCATGCCAGCCTGCCCCGAGGCGAACCCGACGAATGGATCGACCAGGTCGTGGCGCTGGGCATGATCGAGCGTCGGCCGCATGCGCTGGGCGATATCCTGGTCGCGACCACCGAGCAGGCCAACCTGCTGGTGTGGTATCGCAACAACGTGCTGCACCTCTTCGCCCTGGCCGGCCTGACCGCCTTCGCCTTTCGCCACGCTCCGCGTCACGACCTGGAGAGCCTCGAGGCCCAGCTCGGGCCACCCTGGCCGATCCTCTCGCGCGAGCTGTTTCTCACCCCGGTAACACTCAGCGAGGCACTGCCGGTGATGCTGGAAGCGCTGTGCCGGGAAGGCTTGCTGGAGCGAACCGACGACGGCTGGCAGCGCCCCGCCTCGCTGGAGGCCGGCGAGCAGCTACGGCTGTTGGCGCGACTGATGCAGCCCTCGCTGGAGCGCGGCTATTTGCTGCTGACTATTCTACTGGCCCAGGCCCCCGGCACCCTGGGACGAGACGCCCTGGCCGAGCGCAGCCAGCAATTGACCGAGCGACTGGCACTGCTGTCGGGTCGAGACGCACCGGAGTTCTTTGACCGCACCCTGTTCGCCAGTCTGATCGTGAGCCTGGAAGCCGAAGGGTGGATCTGGGAGCGGGAGGATCGGCTGTGGTTCGACGAGCGCCTGCGCAGCGCTGCACAGCGAACCGGCGAGCTGTACGATCCGGCACTAAGGCACCGGTTACAGCTGGTCAGTCATAACTGATCGATGCCGAGTCGGCCCTTGAGTCAGCCCTTGAGTGAGCGGTGGACGTAGAGGTCGTATCGGCTGGTCTTGCCTTCGATGACGTGGTGCGGCGCCGGCCCCACGATGGGCGGTGCCTTGCGCGGACGCTTGACAACCACCCGGTGGGTGGCGACATCCAGCGCCGCCTCCAGCAGCCGCGGCGCATCGTCGTCGTCGCCGGCCAGCTCGCGAAACAGCCGCATCTCCTTCTTCACCAGCGCCGACTTCTCGCGATGCGGGAACATAGGATCGAGGTGAACCACCTGGGGTGCGACACCGCTGGCGGCCACCAGCGCCGCGAGTTCGCGGGTGGCGTCGCCATGGGCCAGGCGCATGCGGGCGACGATCTCGGCCGTGTTGGTATCACTGGCGGCACGCGCCAGGCCGTCTTCCAGCAGCGCATGGATCTGGGCCACACGCTCCACGAGCAGCACCTCGGCGCCGAGACTGGCCAGCACGAAGGCATCGCGGCCAAGGCCGGCGGTGGCATCGACCACGCTGGGAGTGATCCCGGCGGCAAGGCCACAGGCCCGGGCGATCAGCTGACCGCGGCCGCCGCCGAAGCGACGCCGGTGGGCCGCACGCCCCTCGGCGAAATCGATGCGCAGGGGCTTGCCGTAACGCGCCGGATCGCCAGCCAGTACCAGCGCGCCCGCCTCACGCCGCAGCTCGAGCGCCGCACCATCCACGTCGCTCATCCGCCCTTCTGCCACGCCACCTGGTCACGCAGATAGATCGGCTGCGCCTCGTGGGGGGCCGTACGTTCGCCGGCGGTGTATTGGCGAGCCGCCAGCAGAACCATCTCTTCCGCGGCCGGCTCGGTGTCGCTATCACGCTGGCTCACCGCGGCCTGCACCTCGACCGGCATCGACTCCCACAGCGTCCAGCCGGAGCCGATGCCGTACCAGCCGTCCGGCCCCGCTACTGCTGGCAGTCGCAACCGCTGCGGTGCAATCACCGCCTCCCCGAGCAGCGCCTCGACGTTGCCGTCCCGACAGCGCCAGGCAGCGGCATAGATCTCGCTCATGCGCGCATCCAGCGCAGTGGCGACGTACTCCACGCCGTGTCGGCGATGCGCCGCCAGCGCCAGCGCTTCGAGGGTGGAGACACCCAGCAAGGGGCACTCAAGCCCGTAGGCCAGCCCCTGAGCCGCGCCGGCGGCGATACGCAAGCCGGTGAAGGAGCCCGGGCCACGGCCGTAGGCCACGGCGTCCAGCTCGCCAGGCGTCACGCCCGCCTCGGCCAGCACCTCGTCGACCATCGGCAGCAGCCGACGGGTATGCTCGCGGGGGGTCATGGCAAAGCGGGATATCAGCCTCGGCTCGTCGGCGCCACGCTGGATCGACAGGGCAACGGAGCAAGCACTGGAGGAGGCATCGAGGGCCAGCAGAATCGGCATAAGGGACATTTCGCTTCGAAGCATAAAGGCGACATTATACGCTGCCGGCGGATGCGGGACGATGGGCCACAACGCGAAAGGCCCGCCAAGGCGGGCCTTTCATACCGATTCACACCGAGTCGACTCAGGCGTCCAGCGCCTCGACCACCTTGCGGGTGATTTCGTCGACGCTGCCCACGCCTTCCACACGGTGGTAGGCCGGGGCCGCCTCGGGCGCTTCCTCGGCCCACTGCTGGTAGTAGTCGACCAGCGGGGCGGTCTGCTCGTGGTAGACAGCCAGACGATTGCGCACGGTGGACTCGCGGTCGTCGTCGCGCTGGATCAGCGCTTCGCCGGTGACGTCGTCCTTGCCCTCTTCCTTGGGAGGATTGTATTCGACGTGGTAGACCCGACCCGACCCCGGGTGCACCCGGCGCCCGGCCAGACGCTTGACGATCTCTTCGTCTTCCACGGCGATCTCGAGCACGTGGTCGATCTTGACCCCGGCTTCCTTCATGGCGTCGGCCTGAGGGATGGTGCGCGGGAAGCCGTCGAACAGGAAACCGTTCTCGCAGTCGGGCTGCGCGATGCGCTCCTTGACCAGTGAGATGATCAGATCGTCGGACACCAAGCCACCGCTGGTCATGATCTCCTTGACCTTGAGACCCAGCTCGCTGCCTTCCTTGACCGCCGCGCGAAGCATATCGCCGGTGGAAATCTGCGGAATCTTGTAGCGTTCGCAGATGAACTGGGCCTGGGTACCCTTGCCGGCCCCCGGGGCGCCCAACAGGATCAAACGCATCTAGCTGCTCCTTGAGAGAGTGGAAATTCTTGTGAGTAAGTGGAATGTCATGAACGATAACCGCGGCGACGGCACCAGACAACCGCAGGCTATCGGGCAAGCCCCGCCCGAGCACCAAAGCCGCTGCATTATCAGCCAATTATGGGCGGGTTGCACTTTGGTATTCCCACCCGAAAGTGGAGCCCAAACACCGACGGCGCCCCGTAGGGCGCCGTCGGTGTCATCTCAGATCACATTCACAGCAGCATACGGCGGATGTCGCTCAGCGCCGCCGCCAGGAAGGCGGTGAAACGCGCGGCATCGGCACCGTTCACGGCGCGGTGATCGTAGGAGAGCGACAGCGGCATCATCAGGCGCGGCTCGAAATCGGCGCCGTTCCACACCGGTTTCATCTGCGCCTTGGAGACGCCGAGAATGGCGACTTCCGGGGCGTTGACGATCGGCGTGAAGGCGGTACCGCCGATGGAGCCCAGGCTGGAGATGGTGAAACAGCCACCGGTCATCTCCTCGCGCTTGAGCTTCTTCGACTGCGCCTTGCCGGCCAGCTCCACGCTCTCCTTGGCCAGATCGATCAGCGACTTCTTGTCGGCGTCGCGGATCACCGGCACCATCAGCCCATCGGGTGTGTCGACCGCGATACCGATGTGGACGTACTTCTTCCACACGATGGTCTCGCCGTCGCTCTTCAGGCTGACGTTGAACTGCGGGAACTTGCGCAGGGCGAAGGCACACGCCTTGATCAGGAACGGCAGCGGCGTGAGCTTGGCACCCTGGGCCTCGGCTTCGGCCTTCATCGCCTTGCGGAAGGTCTCGAGCTCGGTGATGTCGGCCTCGTCGAACTGGGTGACGTGGGGCACGTTGAGCCAGCTGCGGTGCAGGTTGGTGGCGCCCATCTTGAGCAGGCGTCCCATCGCCTTCTCTTCCACTTCGCCGAACTGACTGAAGTCCTGATCCGGTACCGGCGGAATGCCGGCGCCGCCAGTCGCCGCCGGCGCAGCAGCAGGCGCCTGGGCCTGCCCGGCCATGACCTGCTTGACGTAGGCGTGGATGTCCTCCTTCAGCACCCGGTCCTTCGGTCCGCTCGGCTTGACCAGGCCCAGGTCGACGCCGAGCTCGCGGGCCAGCATGCGAACGGCGGGGCCGGCGTGGACCAGCTTGCCGTCGCGGGGCTTGTGGGCCGCCATCTGCGCTTCCGGGCTCGGCGTGCCGGCCGGGGTCGAAGCCGGCTTGTCGGCCTTGGCCGATGACGGCGCCGCGGCTTTCTGCTCGGTCGGCTTGTCGGCCTTCTTGGAGGCTGGCTTGCTGCCGGCCACCTCGATGTAGCCGATCAGATCGCCTTCGGAGACGGTATCGCCCTCTTTGACGGTGAGCTCGATCAGTTTGCCCTTGTAGGGGCTCGGCACATCCATGGAGGCCTTGTCGGACTCCAGGGTGATCAGCGGATCTTCCTCGTTCACCTCGTCGCCGGCGCTCACGGCGATCTCGATGATCGGCACGTCGCTGGAGCCGGAGAGGTCAGGAACGCGGATCTCGCGGCGCTCGGGTTCGCCGCTCACGGCCTCTTCCTCGGCCGGCGCTTCGGCCTGCTCGGCGGGCTCCGCGGTGGTCTCGACGGCTTCGGGCTCGGGCTCGTGCTCTCCCGAGTCATCGCCGCCCTCGCCGGCAATCTCCATGGTGCCGATCACGTCGCCCTCGGAGACGGTATCGCCCTCCTTGACGGTGAGGCTGACCAGCTTGCCGCCGTAGGGGCTCGGCACGTCCATCGAGGCCTTGTCCGACTCGAGGGTGATCAGGGTGTCCTCTTCCGCCACCTCGTCACCTTCGGCGACCGCCACTTCGATGATCTCGACGTTCTCGGAGCCGCCCAGGTCGGGCACCTTGATCTCGACGGTGCGCTTGCCGCCGCCGCTGGCCTTCTTGGCCGCCGGCTTCTCCGCCGCGGCTTGGGTGGCCTGACTGGATGCCTGCTCGCGCTTGGGCTCGGCGGGCTCGGCCTTCTCTTCACTGCCGGCGTCGCTGCTGCCACCACCCTCCACCTCGAGCTCGACGATGTCGTCGCCCTCGGAGACGGTGTCGCCCTCCTTCACCAGCACGCGGACGACCTTGCCGCCCTTGGGCGAGGGTACATCCATGCTGGCCTTGTCGGACTCCAGGGTGATCAGCGTGTCCTCGGGCTGGATGACGTCCCCTTCGGATACGGCGATTTCGATGATCTCGACGTCTTCGCTGCCGCCGATGTCTGGAACTTTGATGATTTCGCTACTCAAGGTCGCGCTCCTTCCAAATCGTGCCTGGAACAGGCGGGCACCTGCCCGCCTTGCCACCGGATCAGCTCGTCAGCGGATTGGGCTTGTTGGGATCGATGCCGTACTTCTTGATCGCCTCGGCGACGACCTTGCGATCCAGCTCGCCACGATCGGCCAGCGCCTTCAGCGATGCCACGGTGACGAAGTAGCGATCGACCTCGAAGAAATGGCGCAGCTTCTCGCGGGTGTCGGAGCGGCCGTAGCCGTCTGTCCCCAGTACATGGTAGTCGGTCGGCACCCAGGCACGTACCTGGTCGGCGAACAGACGCATGTAATCGGTGGAGGCGATGACCGGCCCATTGCGCCCTTCCAGGCAGCGGGTGACGTGGGGCTTGACCGGCTCGTCGGCGGCGTTGATGAACGCCTCGCGCTCGAGCAGCAGGGCCTCGCGGCGCAGCTCGTTGAAGCTGGTCACGCTCCAGATGTCGGAGCCCACGCCCCACTCCTCGGCCAGCATCCGCGCCGCCTCTTCCACCTCACGCAGGATGGTGCCGGAGCCGAGCAGCTGCACGTGGCCCTTGTCGCCCTTGTGCTCGCGCAGCAGGTACATGCCCTTGATGATGTCGTCGGCGGGCACCTCCTCGAGCTCGGGGTGCTCGTAGTTCTCGTTCATCACCGTCAGGTAGTAGAAGCAGTTCTCCTTGTCGGCGAACATGCGCTTCAGGCCGTCCTGGACGATGACCGCCACCTCATGGGCGTAGGTCGGGTCGTAGCTGCGGCAGTTGGGAATGGTGGCCGCCTGCAGATGGCTGTGGCCGTCCTGGTGCTGCAGCCCCTCGCCGTTGAGCGTGGTGCGCCCGGCAGTGCCGCCGACCAGGAAGCCGCGCGCCTGCAGGTCGCCGGCCGCCCAGGCCAGATCGCCGATGCGCTGGAAGCCGAACATCGAGTAGTAGATATAGAACGGCAGCAGCGGCAGATTGTGGTTGCTGTAGGAGGTCGCCGCGGCGATCCACGCCGACATCGCCCCAGCCTCGGTGATGCCTTCCTCGAGGATCTGACCCTTCTTGTCCTCGCGGTAGAACATGATCTGGCCCTTGTCGACGGGCTCGTACTTCTGGCCTTCGGAGGTATAGATGCCGAGCTGGCGGAACATCCCCTCCATGCCGAAGGTGCGCGCCTCGTCGGGCACGATCGGCACCACCTGCTGGCCGATCTTCTTGTCCTTCACCAGGCCGTTGAGAATCCTCACGAAGGCCATGGTAGTGGAGATCTCACGCCCCTTGGAGCCGACCAGTTGGGTGGCGAAGGTCTTGTCCTCGAGCGACGGGATCGTCAGCGCCTCGAAGTCGTTGCGCCGCTGCGGCAGGTAGCCGCCCAGGCGCTCGCGCTGCAGGTGCATGTACTTCAGCTCGGGCGAGTCGTCCGCCGGCTTGTAGTACGGCACCTCCTTGAGCTGCTCGTCGGAGAGCGGAATGCCGAAGCGATCGCGGAATTTCCGCAGCGCCTCGTATTCCATGGTCTTGACCTGGTGGGCTTCCATGGCGGCTTCGCCCTCGCCGCTGCCCATGCCGTAACCCTTGACGGTGTGCGCAAGGATCACGGTGGGACGGCCGTTGGCGTTGTTCACTGCCTCGTGGTAGGCCGCATAGACCTTGAACGGATCGTGGCCGCCGCGGTTGAGCTTCCAGATGTCCTCGTCCGAGAGATCCTTGACCATCTCGGCGGTTTCCGGGTACTTGCCGAAGAAGTGCTCGCGGGTATAGGCGCCGCCGAGTGCCTTGTAGTTCTGGTACTCGCCATCGACCGCCTCGTCCATGCGCTTCTGCAGGATACCCTTCTTGTCCTTCTCGAACAGCGGATCCCACAGCCGGCCCCAAACCACCTTGAGCACGTTCCAGCCGGCGCCGCGGAAGACACCCTCGAGCTCATCGATGATGCGGCCGTTGCCGCGCACCGGGCCATCCAGGCGCTGCAGGTTGCAGTTGATGACGAAGATCAGGTTGTCGAGCTTCTCGCGGCTGGCCAGGTGAATGGCGCCGAGGGATTCCGGCTCGTCGCACTCGCCGTCGCCCATGAAGCACCAGATCTTGCGATCATGCATGTCACGCAGCTCGCGGGAGTCGAGGTACTTCATCACGTGGGCCTGGTAGATCGCCTGGATCGGCCCCAGACCCATGGAAACGGTGGGGAACTGCCAGAAGTCCGGCATCAGCCACGGGTGCGGGTAGGACGAGAGACCGTCGCCATCGACCTCCTGGCGATACTTGTCCATCTGCGCCTCGGTGAGACGCCCCTCCAGGTAGGCGCGGGCATAGACGCCCGGCGCCACGTGGCCCTGGATGTAGACCAGGTCGCCCTCGAAGTCGCCGTTGGGCGCACGGAAGAAGTGGTTGAAGCCGACGTCATAGAGCGTGGCGGCCGACATGAAGCTCGCGATATGGCCGCCCAGGCCCGGGTGGGCACGATTGTTGCGGATGACCTGAGCAATGGCGTTGTAGCGGATCAGTGAGCGAATGCGACGCTCCATGAACAGGTCGCCCGGCATCGGCGCTTCGCGATGCACCGGGATGGTGTTGCGATGCGGCGTCTTAATCGAGAAGGGTGCCTGCATGCCATCACGACGCAGCCGGTCGGCCAGGCGTGTCAGCAGAAACCGAGCGCGTTCCTCGCCCTCACGATCCAGGACCGACTCCAGGGAATCCAGCCATTCCGTGGTTTCGACCGGATCGAAATCTTCTCTTGCCTCCAGACTCATAGACGTCTCTCCGAGTGACAATGTGATGTCAGATAGCCCCTGGCGGAAGAACGCCGGGACGGGTCGCACTACTGACGATCAGGGGAATGTCATGCCGCGATGCGGCTGTTGTAGTCATTTTACAGAAGCGCATACAACGAATGGCGTAGAACATACCGTAAAGTGGCCTTCCTGCCAATCGAAACGGAATGGAATTTTTTTCCACAATCTGACTATTGCATTGCAACACAAGCTGTTACGTGCCTCGCCGATAGTTTCAATCGAAAATGTCTTGGATGTAATAAAACTACCGTATGATCACTCTATGCCCGGTTTTGCCCCTCGACGTATCGATCAACCCAACGCTTTGAGACACTGGCGGAAATAGGCCCAATCGAAAGCCGGGCCGGGATCGCTCTTGCGCAGCGGAGCGACTCTTGCATGGCTGGTGATGCGTGCGTAGTTCATGTCAGGGTAGTTTAGCTTGAGAGCCTGCGTGACCGCGGCAAGCGTTCGATACTGGCTGTCACGATAGGCATGAACCTCGTCACCCTCCAGCTCGATGCCCACGGTGAAGTCGTTCAGCGCTCGCCGTATCCGTCCCTCTTCGATCCAGCAGGAACGACCGGCATGCCAGGCACGCCGATCGAAAGGCACGAACTGCACGCACTCGCCGTCGCGCCGAATCAACAGGTGGGCGGAAACCCGCAGCTGCGCGATGCTGGGAAAGAAGGGGTGGGCAGCGGCATCCAGCGTGTTGGTGAATAGCTGCTCGATGTACTCGCCGCCGAATTCACCGGGCGGCAGGCTTATCGAGTGCAGCACCACTGCCGACACCTCGCCCTCCGGTCGCGCGTCCTGATTGGGCGACGCCACGCGCCGGACACTCTCAAGCCAGCCTTTCTCGATTCTCATCTCGCTCCCCTGACGTCGCGGACATGGATTCCCTATAATGACGGTCCCGACGCTCCATGAACATGAAAAGGCCCGCCATGCATTACCAGGACGCCCTAGTCGAAGCGATTCGCGAAGCCGCCGCTCACCTGCTGGCCGAGGACGTGGGCCCCGCCGACATCACCGCGCAGTTGATCCCCGAGTCGCAGTGGGCGAAGGCCCGGGTCATCACCCGCGAGCCGGCCATTCTGTGCGGTGTGGCCTGGGTCGAGGAGATCTATCGCCGCCTCGATCCCACCATTCAGCTACGCTGGAGCGCCGCGGACGGCGACCGCCTCGAAGCCGACCAGTGCTTCCTCGAGATCGAAGGGCCCGCCCGCCGGGTGCTGACCGGGGAACGCGCGGCGCTCAACCTGTTGCAGACGCTCTCCGCCACCGCCACCCGCACCCGGCGCTACGTCGATCTGCTCGAGGGCACCGGCGTGCGCCTGCTCGACACCCGCAAGACCCTGCCCGGTCTGCGCCTGGCACAGAAGTACGCGGTGACCTGCGGCGGCGGGCACAACCACCGTATCGGGCTGTACGACGCCTTCCTGATCAAGGAAAACCATATCGCCGCCTGCGGCAGTATCGCCGCCGCCGTCAAGGAAGCGCGCAGCATCGCCCGCGATCTGCCGGTTGAGGTGGAGGTGGAGAATTTCGATGAGCTCGACCAGGCGCTGGCGGCCGGAGCCGATATCGTCATGCTCGACAATTTCACGCTGGACGACATGCGCGAGGCGGTAAAGCGTAACGCCGGCCGGGCGACCCTGGAAGCGTCAGGCAACGTCGATGAGACCACCCTGCGCGAGATCGCCGCTACCGGCGTCGACTGCCTCTCCAGCGGCGCCCTGACCAAGGACGTCAAGGCGATCGACCTGTCGATGCGTATCGTCGAACTGCGAGCAGCTTAGGCTTCGCCTGAAAAGTCGGCGAGCGCAGCCAGTTTTCGGGCGAGGCCTAGGTTTCGATGGCGGCGAGCGGCTTCTCCAACCGCCGCCGCTCGAGCCTCACACCATCCCTCGTCACCCACTCGACGCCGAGGTCCCGCCAGCCGCGCCGCAGCAGGCTCTCGGCCAGCATACGGCTGGCATCGATGGTGGCACGGCCGTGGCCGTGCTCCAGCAGCATCCGCTCGGCATATAGCAGCAGCGTCGAGCCGATGCCACGCCGCGCCAGTGAAGGCCAGACATACAGGGTATGGATATGGCCGCCGGGCACGTCGAGTTCCAGGAATCCCACGCAGCGCCCGTCGCAGGTCGCCACCAGCGTGGTGTAAAGCGCCTGGCGGGCGGCCCATACGCTGCTCTCTCGCGGCATTGTCGCCGCCCACGCTTCACGCTCCGCCACGCTGTAGTGCGTGGCCGCTCCCTGCATCACGGCATGATGGAAGACTTCGGCCTGATCGGCCCCATCACGGGCCTTGGCCTGACGATAGAGGATCCGCGGCGAGCGGGTCGCCGCGGACGGCGAATCGTTCGGGGTCGTCGTTTCCATCATCTACTCGCGTCTCACATGGCTGTCACGGCAAGCAGAGTACACAAGCTCGCCGCTATGGCCAATGGTAGGCATAATCCCGCTCATGACCAACCCACATCTCCCCATGGAAAGCCATTCGGTTCAGCCCATCGGCTACATCGAAAGCGACTTTCCCGACAAGTTCGGCGTGCCGCGCCAACCCGGCCTGGCCGTGGCGGCACGCGCCAGCCTGATCCTCGTCCCGCCCTATGACGACCCGCTTGCCGTACGCGGCCTGGAGGCCTTCAGCCATCTGTGGCTGACCTTCGTCTTTCATCACAGCCCAGCGCGCTGGACACCCCTGGTGCGACCGCCGCGGCTCGGTGGCAATGCCAAGGTCGGCGTCTTCGCCAGCCGCAGCACCCATCGGCCAAACCGTCTGGGACAGTCGCTGGTGAAACTAAGTAGGATCGACATAGGTGGGGTCGACATAGGTGGAAACGACGATCGAGCGAGAGTACGTCTAGCACTGACGGGCTGCGATCTGATCAGCGGCACGCCGGTGCTCGATATCAAACCCTACCTGCCCTGGGCGGAGGCACTGCCCGATGCCCGAGCCGGCTACGCCCCCGCCCCGCCTCCGCAGCTGGCGGTGCGTTTCAGCGCTGCAGCCGAAGCGACGCTGGCCACGCGCGCGGATGCCGCCTCGCTGCGCGAGCTCATCCGCCAGGTGTTGGCCCAGGACCCTCGCCCCGCCTACCGCAAGAGCGCCGAGGAGCGACTCTACGGCGTACGCTTGCGCGACGTCGATGTGCGCTTCCAAGTAGAAAGCACAGCATTGACTGGAAGGTCAGGGATTCACGTGATCGAAATCGACATCGGGAATTAGAAATTTGACGGTAATTTAAATACCGCGACTACTATTGCTCTAGGAAAGATAATTGTCGACAACCTTACGGTATTGACTCGGCGAAGCCCCGATATGGCGGCGAAAGAAGCGTGTAAAGTGCCCCTGCTCAGAGAAACCCAAGGATTCCGACAAGTTACCCAAGGTGCCAGAGCGATTCTCCGATAGGCAGCGAAACGCAAACTGCATTTTGCCGATATTGGCAAACATCTGCGGTGTCATGCCGGTGTTTTTCTTGAACAGGGTAAAGAAATGCGCCCGCGAAAGACCGCAATGACGGGCGATGCCTTCCATATCCAGTTCCCCCTGGGGATGGTCGAGAATGAACTGGCTCGCCTGACGAATTCGAGCATCGTAGAAGTCGCTGGCAACGCCCACTCGCAGCCTGGAAAGGTGGCGCAATTCGGAATGTTTCTCGGTGATCCCGATCAGCAAATCGAAAAGCAGCTCTTCCAGCCTGCCCTGAGGCACAAAGCCGAAAGAGAACATGGCATCGATCAGCAGGTCCGCATGATCCCGCATGCGGGACGTAAGTTCGATGCAGGGGTTGGAAAAGAAGTCGGGGCGACCGCTCAACGCCAGTCCACGCTGCAAGGCCGCCAACCAGCTCGGCTCGATGTAGAGGGCCAGGATCAGAGTGTCGGCGGCACCGCTCTGGTGATCGTAGAAGTGCGGTTCCCAGGCGTTGATGAGCACCGCCGTCCTGTCGGTTAGCGGCAGCCGGCGATCACGCACCGAGAAATAGGTATCCTCCCCGGAAACCTTAAGCAGCACATGGCATTCGGAATGGGCGTGGGGCACCAGCGACTCATCCATGTCCAGCAGGGCAACGCGACCAAACTCGCCATGCAAGATGCGGTGTGCACTCGACATGACGTCCTCGTCAGTGGAAGTGTAAGGCATGCTGATACAAGCCAGCGTACCATCTCTTACTCGCGCCCCGGCCATAGCCAGACCAAAGTCGCATGGCAAGCCACTCAGCGGCCATTATGTCTTGTCCAGGCAAGATCCAATGGCCGGTCCACATCCTGCACGACGCCCGGGTCCTGAACCTCGATCTCGATACAGACATCCCGATGCCGCCGTACCACGCTGCGAGCTCCCTCGTCGCCGGTCAGCTGCTCGAGCGCGCCCCAGAAACAGCGGCCGAACAGCACCGGGTGCCCACCCTGCCCCCGATAGAAGGGCCGCACGATCGCCCGATCACTAGCTCTTGAGCACAATAGAGCAAAGGTGGCCTCGCTCAACCAAGGCATATCTCCCAGCATCACCGCCACTGCCGCAGCCTGAGTCTCGTCCCTAAGCATGCGGATACCGGCGGCGAGGCTAGCTCCCATACCCTGTTCTGCCGTCTCGGCAACAATGGTGCCAATATCCTTGGCAATGCCCAGATGGACGGGATCATCCTCGATGCCCACCACTACCCGAATCTCGCCGAAATGAGGCCGGAGGGTCGCCAGCGTGGCGGCCAGCAGCGGCCCACGCTGTGGCAGGTGCGCCAGGCGCTTGTCGCAGCCGAAGCGGCGCGCCCGACCGGCTGCCAATACCAGAGCAGCGACGGTGTCAGAGGGCATCGCGGGCTTTCCCGTGGTAGACCCGTACGATATCGGCTACCACGGCCAGGGCGATCTCGGCTGGGGTCTTGCTGCCGAGATCGAGGCCGATCGGCATCTGGATGCGATCGACATCGGCCTGGGACAGCCCCCCGGAACGCAGCAGCCGTGTGGCGCGGGCATCCGAGGTCCGGCGCGAGCCCATCACGCCGATATAGAAGGCCTCGGTACGCACTGCCTCGATCATGGCCAGATCATCGATGCGCGGATCATGCGTCAAGGCCACCACCGCGGTTGCCGCATGGCAGCCCCCGGCGGCGATGAAGACTGACGGTAACTGCGGCACCACCGTCACCCCGTCGACACTGAACCCTTCGCACATCTCCGGTCGAGGGTCACAGACGATCACTTCGTGGCCCAACGCCTGGGCGAAGCGAGCACAGGCTTCGGCCACCGGCGAGAGGCCGGCCAGCAGCAGGCGCAGCACGGGCCCGATACGAATGTCGACGGACGCGGGACGGCGCACCACGCATGGCCCCTCGGCAACGTCATCCTCGCGAGCCTGAAAGGAGCCGGCTTCGACATCGACACACCGTACCAGGCGGCACTGCCCCTGCAGGGCCTGGTACAGCACCTCAAGGTGCACCAGCCAGGCGGCGTCGGGGGCACGGTGCTCGATCAATACTTCGAGCACGCCGCCACAGGGCAGGGCGAGACGCCGGCTCTCCTCACGACTTTCACCGTAGCGACGCAAGGTCACCATTCGGTCGAAGTCGCCAACGATGAGTTCCTCGAGAAAGGCTTCTTCGACACAGCCGCCGGATAGCGAGCCGACATACTGACCGTCGCGACGCGCCACCAGCATGGCGCCCGGTCCACGGGGCGCCGAGCCATAGGTCGACAGCACGGTGCACAACCAGATGGGGTGGCCGTCGCGGACCCAGGCCAGCGCCTGGGTGATTACCTGATGATCGAGGTCACGCATCGCTCCACCCTCTCATGGCCACCGATGGTGCAGCCGCGTTCAATCGGCCACTTTGGTTGTCTCGGTGTCGGGATCCAGCGTCTTCTCACCCAGCAGCAGGGAGACCGCGATACCGCAGACCAGTGCCCAGAACGGAGCGCTGATCCCCAGCAGGCTGATGTTGCTCATCGCCACCACTAGCGCCACGAAGGCACCGATCTGGTGGCCACGATGGCGGGAGAAGGCATGCTGGAAGGCTGCCAACAGCACGCCGATCATTGCCAGACCGGCCACGCTGCCGATCAGGGCGCTGGGCAACGCCAGGATGAAGGGCACCGCCGCACCGGCAAAGAGCCCGAAGGCACAGAACAGCACGCCATTCACCAGGGTGGCACCATAGCGGGTGCTCTTGTCGTCGCCTGCCTGCTCGGAGGAGCAGATGGCGGTCATCGGCCCGGCGATGTTGGCGTTGTGGCCGCCGAGGAGGCCAGCGAGCATGCCACCGATGCCGCTGATGATGGTCATGGCATTGACCGGGGGGCGGTACTCCTCGGCCAGCAGCACCCCGGTGGCCTGGGCATTCTCGGCCCCGATCACCAGTGCCGCCAGCGGCACGGAGATGGCCAGGAAGGCCCCCAGGGTGAAGCTCGGTGCGGTGAACTGCGGTGCGACGAAGGCGATGTCCACCTCGGCGGGCTGAACGGCCCCCATGGCGAAGGCCACGATGAGCCCCACCAACGCGGCCACCAGTACCGGCGGCACCGTCTTGATGAAGCGTGAGCTGAGGAAGAAGGCCACCACTGCCGTGCCGGCGATCCAGGGTGCGGCCCCCACCGCGTTCACCGCACCGATGCCGAAGCGGATCAAGGCGCCGGCGATCATCGCCATGACGATCGGCATCGGTAGCCAACGCATGATACGCCCTACTACTCCGCTGACACCCAGCAGGAGAACGATAGCGCCGCTCATGATGAAGGCGCCGACCGCCTCGTTGAAGGGAATGGTCGACAGGGCGGCGATCATGATTGCCGCCCCCGGGATCGAGTAGGCCCCGGTGATCGGCATACGGTAGCGCGAGGCCATGATCAGACTGATCAGACCGCCCAGGAAATAGATGGCAAACAGCCAGGCCACGGTCTGGCCATTGGACAGATTGCCTGCCTCGGCGGCACTGATCACGATCAGCGCCGGCCCCGAGCAACCGAACAGTGCGGCGACGGTGCCTGCACTGATCGACTTGGCCGTGAAGACCCGGGTCAGGTCTTTGAGCAGCGGACGCTTGGCGTCCACTACCGCAGCTGGCGTGGGGCTGACCCCGTTATTGTCGTGTGCTTGCATGGTATCTCTCCGGGGGTTGTTGTTATGTCATTGGGGTACGGGTCATTCACCGGTGAAGACGGCTCGACGTTTGCCATGGAAGGCCTCGACACCCTCGCGGAAGTCGCTGGAGGTTCGCAGCCGGCTGTAGCAGTGGCCTTCCATTTCGATGGCCACCGACAGCGGAGCATCCTCGTTGTCGTTGATCAGGCGCTTGGCGGTGCGCTGAGCGAGCGGTGAAAAGCCGCGCAGTTCGTCCACCAAGGCCTGGGTAGCGCTCTCCAGCTGGTCATCGGGCACGCACTCGCTGGCGATACCCCACGCCAGCGCCTGTGCACCGCCGATGCGCTTGGCACGCATCACCATGTGCTTGGTCCGGGCGATGCCGATGATCTTCTGCAGGCGGGCAGAGCCTCCGGACCCCGGGATTTGCCCCAATTTCTGCTCCGGCAGAGCATAGAGAGTCGTCTCGGAGGCGATGCGGAAATCGCAGGCCAATGACAGCTCGAAGCCGACGCCGAAGGTATAGCCACGGTTGACGGCGATCACCGGCTTCGAGCAACGCGCCGGGGCGGCCACGTTGTCGGCGAGCTTCGAGACATGTTCGGGTGATGCCTCGAGGAACCCCTTGATGTCGCCACCACTGGAGAAGTGTTCGCCCTCGGCACGCAGCACGATGACGCGCACGCCGTCATGGGCGTCCAGCGCCTCGAACACGCGACGCAGCTCGTCGCGTTGGGGCATCGAGATCACGTTGAGCGGCGGACGGTCGAGGATGATGTCGGCACGCTCGGCCTCGGCATCGACCTGGACCCTGAAACCGTCGAAGTCGCTGGCCAGAATGGTGTTCACGTCGGTACTGGTCATGTCATGGTTCCTTTATCGGTTCGGTTGTTCGGTTGTCAGTGAGGTCGTGTGCTGGGGCTTCCCTGTTCGCGCAGCACGCGGCGCAGGATCTTGCCCACGGGGGACTTGGGAATCTCGTCGACGAAGACGTAGCGCCGCGGGCGCTTGAAGCGGGCCAGGCCAGAATCGACGCAGTGCCGATCGAGTGCGCCCTCGTCGAGGGCCTGTCGGGCCTTGACGAAGGCGGTGACCACCTCGCCCCACTGCTCATCGGCCAGCCCCACCACCACGACCTCTTCCACCTGGGGGTGCACCGAGAGCACATTCTCGATCTCCACCGGGCTGACGTTCTCGCCACCGGTGATGATCAGGTCGTCGACACGGCCGGTGACGAACAGGTCGCCGTCGGCGTCGAAGTAGCCGGTATCGCTGGTGAAGTACCAGCCCTCCTTGAGCGCCTTGCGGTCGGCATCGGGGCGGTGCCAGTAGCCCTGGAAGGCCTCGTCGCCGGCCATGTCGGCGATGATCTCGCCCTCTTCCCCCACGCCCAGGATCTCGTCCGGCGACTCGGCGCCCACCCTGACCACCCGGATGCGTTGGTTGAGCGCAGGCCGACCCGATGAGCCCGGCTTGTCACTGGCCCGTTGGTCGATGGTGAAGGTATAGATCTCGGAGCTGCCGTAGTGGTTGACGAACAGGCTGGGCTGGAAGGCCTCCTGAACCCGTGCCATCAGCCCCGCACTCATCGGCGCGCCGGCGAAGCCCAGCTTGTCGACGCCGGCTACCCGCGGCGGTGAGAACTCGGGGTGCTCGATGAGCATGTGGTAGAGGGTCGGCACCAGGTAGAGGTTGGTGACGCCCTCACGCTCAATGGCGTCCAGCGTCGCCGCGGGATCGAACTTCGGCACGCAGACGAAGTGGCCGTCGATCAGCGCCATCGACAGCAGCGAGCGCACGCCCATGGTGTGATAGAGCGGCATCACGCCGAGGGTGCACTCGTCGTGGCGATAGAGGTTCTGTGCCACATGGGCCAGCGCTGCGGCACGCTCGGCGCGATGCAGGCGTGGCACACCCTTGGGCTTGCCGCTGGTACCCGAGGTGTAGAGCATCAACGAGACATCCTCGGCGTCGGCACGCAATACCAGCTCACCGTCCACACCGAGCAGGGCGTCGAAGTCATGGGCACCGATGTCCTCGACCCCTCCGGCAGTGATGCGTGGTAGCCGCTGTGCCTCGGGACAGCCGTTCACCGCTTCGGTCACCGAAGTGTCATAGGCGAGCGCCTTGACCTCGGCATCCTCGATGCAGTAACTCAGATCCCGGGCCGTGGATCGCCAGTTGAGGGGGGTGACCACGATCCCGGCGAATTGGCAGGCCCAGTGCAGGGTCGCCATCTGCCAGCGGTTCTGCATCACCACCAGCAGACGGTCCCCCTTGGCCAGGCCCATCGCTTCGAGGCTCCTGGCCACGCTCTGGATATCGGCGAACCATTCGGCATAGGTCTTGCGTAGCTCGCCATCGGAAATGGCAATCGCCCGGGGGCGACGCTCCACCGAGGCAAGAAAACTGCGACCAAGATCAAACATCGTTGTTCTCCTGTTGACTGTCAGGCACGGTCGCCTCGCGGCGCGTCCGGGCCACGTCGAGTACCGCCTGGACCATGCCGGTATAGCCGGTGCAACGGCACAGATGACCCGACAACATGTCGCGCACCTGGGCCTCGCTGGGGTCGGCCACACGGTCCAGGAACTCCTCGCAGGACATCAGAATGCCTGCGGTGCAGAAGCCGCACTGCAGGGCGTGATGACGCCGGAAAGCCTGTTGCAGATCGGAAAGGCCCTCCTCTTCTGCCAGCGACTCGACGGTGTCGAGCCGCCGACCCTCGGCCTGTACCGCGAGCATCAGGCAGCTGCGGCTGGCACGACCGTCGACGCGCACCGTGCAGGCACCGCACACGCCATGCTCACAGCCCACGTGCGTGCCGGTGGCCCCCAGCTCGTGGCGCAGGAAGTCACACAGCTGGGTGCGGGGCTCGGCGTAGCCGCTGCGCTCGCGACCATTGAGGGTCAGGGTCACGCGAATGCGCTGGTCAGCCCTGGCGTGCATGGGCGTTCTCCTCGTCTCTTGGCCCGCCGGCGATCAACTCCCGGCCGAGCTCGCGGATCAACTGGCGGCGATAGGCCGCCGTGGCATGGGCATCATCCTCGGCGCCCAAGGACCAGGCGAGGGCGTTAAGGGCCTCGCTCGGGTCAGCGTGGCGGGCGAGTTCGCGACTCACTGGGCGGTCGGCGACGCCACCCACGCCGAGGGTGACGCGGTTGCTGTCGACCACCGCCGCCAGCGCGACAATGGCGAAGTCACCGTGGCGCATGGCCACTTCGCGGAATCGGTACTCCGCGCCCGGCCTCGCCAGGGGAAAGCGCACTTCGGTGATCAGCTCGTCCTGACGGCGGTCGGTAGTCAGTACCCCCTGGAAGAAGTCCTCCGCCATGACCCGGCGCGACTTGCCGCGGCGGTTCTCGAGTACCACCTGCCCTCCCAGGGTGGCCAGACACAGCGGCAGCTCGGCGCTGGGATCGGCATGCGCGATCGAACCGCATACCGTGCCGCGGTTACGGGTCTGCCAATGGCCAATCCAGGGCATCGCCAGGGCCAGCAACGGGACCGCCTCGGCGAGACCGGGATACTGCAGCAATTCGGCTTGGGTCACCCCGGCACCCACCGCCAGGTGATCGTCACGCCGCTCGATGTAGTGCAGATCCTCTATACCGGCGATATCGAGCAGGTGCTTGGGCTGGGCCAGGCGCATGTTGAGCACCGCCATCAGCGACTGCCCACCCGCGATCAGTCGCGCCTCATCTCCATGTTCGTGAAGCAACTCACAGGCCTCGCGACGGCTGCTCGGCCGCCAGTAATCGAATGCAGCAGGTTTCATGAGCGACCTCCCCGGCCGGCGAACAGGCCCTTGAGGCGCTGCCACAGTGACAGCCGTGGTGCGGCGCCGCCCATGCGCTGGGCCAGGCGCGCAAAAATCTGGCCGATGATCATCCGCGAGGCGCTTTGCAGCATGCGCCCGCCCACCGAGGCGACCTTGCCGCCCACGGCGGCGTCGTAGTCGTAGTCGAGTCGCGTCTGGCCGCCCTCGACCTCGGTCAGCCGAATTTGCGCACTGCCCTCCGCCGAGCCCATGGCACTGGTGCCGGCCCCGGAAAGCCGCAGACCGTGCGGGGGGTCGAGGTCGGAGAGTGCCACCTGCGCATCGAAGCGCGCGCGGATCATCCCCACGCCGACGGTGACATCGGCTCGGTAGGCGTTCTCGCCGGTAAGCTCCAGGGCATGGCAGCCAGGGATGATCGCCTGCAGGGTCTCGGGATCGAGCAGGGTGTCGAAGACCGCCTGGGGGCTGCCCGGCAGCGTCACCGAGTCGCTGGCGGTGAGCCGCGAGCCGCCACCTGCTGCGGGAGCCGTCTGATCCTCGCCCACTCCCTGGGGCCGCGCAGGTTCCTCGATGCCGATCAGCGTGCGCACCTTGGACGGCGTCAGCGGCAACTCGATGTCCGCGATGCCCAAGGCGTCGGCCACGGCATTGGCGATGCACACCGGGGTGCTCATGTTGTTGCCCTCACCCACCCCCTTGGCACCCAGCGGGGTGAACGGCGACGGCGTCTCCCTGTGCAGGATCAGTGGTTCAGGCACCTCGACGCTGGTCGGTACCAGATAGTCGGCGAAGGTGCCGGACTGGAAGCTGCCATCGTCGCCGTAGGTAAATTCCTCCATCAGTGCCGCACCGAGCCCCTGGGCGAAGGCCCCACGCACCTGTCCATCGACCAGATCGGGATTGAGCAGGCGGCCAGCATCATGCAGGGTGACATAGCGGTCGAGTCTCACCTGGCCGGTGATGCGGTCGACCTCCACCCCGCAGTAGTCGAAGATGAAGCCGTAGCAGAGCGAGCTGTTGATACGATCGTCATCGTCCGGCGCCTCGAGCTGAGGCGGCGACCAGAACGCCGTCTCGCGCAACCCGCCCGGCTCGTCCTCGGGCAGTGTGCCCGGCGCCCAGTGGGTGGCGCCGGCCAGGCGGCCAAAGGGCATCGACAGCTCACTGTCGTTCACTATCACCTGCCCCTCGGCGAAGCGGATGCGACTGGCCTCCACCTGCCACTGAGCGGCGGCGATACCGGCCAGGCGATCGCGCACCTTCACCGCCGCCTGGTAGACCGCCCCGGCCACGGCGCCTGAGAAGCGGCTGGAGTAGTTGCCCGAGGCGATCGACCAGGCGTCCTTACCGGTATCGAGCTCGACATTGACGCTGATCGACTCAAGCGGCACCCCGAGCACCTCGGCGATCACCTGGGCGACCACCGTGCGATGCCCTTGCCCTTGCGGCGTCGACGAGACATGAGCGCTGACGTCGCCTAGCGGACCGACGCTGATCGTGGCGGTGCTCACCGCCCCGTTCTTGGGGCCGGCCTTACGCCGCTCCTCGGGCGTCATGGCGGTGGTGATATAGCCCATGTTGGAGATCGAGGGTTCCACCGCCACGGTGTAGCCGATGCCGTAGAGCCGTCCCTCGCGGCGGGCTGTCTCACGATGCGCCAGCAGTTCCTCCAACCCACCTTCGTGAATGCCCTGTTCCACAGCGGCGGGATAGTCACCAGAGTCGAGCAATGCTCCGGCAGCGGCCCGATAGGGAAAGCTGCCGGACGGCACCAGGTTGCGACGGATCACCTCGAGAGGATCGAGGTCGAGTTCCACGGCGATGCGCTGCATCAACCGCTCGAGGGCGAAATAGATTTGAGGCCCGCCGAAGCCGCGGTTGAGTCCAGTGGGCGTCTTGTTGGTCAGCGCGACGCGGTTGCGCACGACAAGATGCCGGATCGCATAGGCACCGGTCAGGTTGCCGTGCATGCGGTAGAAAGTGGCCGGTTCCGGCGCACGCAGGTAAGCGCCGCAGTCGTCGACCTGATCCCAGTACAGGGCGGTGACACGCCCATCGCGGGTCACTGCAGCCTCTATCTCGGTCATCCGATTGGTAGCCGAGGAAGCCCCCTGAAGGTGCTCGAGGCGATCCTCCACCCATTTCACCGGAGCGCCGGCCTTGCGGGCGGCCAACCCCATCATCACCACATAGGGAAAGACCCCCTGCTTGATGCCGAAGCTGCCACCGGAGTCCGGCGGGGTACGCAGCCGAAAGCGGTTGCCGGGTACCTTGAGGGCACGAGCCATCACCGTATGCAGCGCATAGGGGCCCTGGAAGTTGGCGAGTACATCATAGCTGGCACTGGCTGGGTCATACTCGGCGAGCACCACGTAGCACTCCATCGGCGTACAGGAGCTGCGCGGCACGCGCACCTTGAGCGCGACGCGATGCTCGGCCTCGGCGAAGGCCTGCTCGGGGTCGCCATAGCGAAAGTGGCGCTCGCTGACCACATTGCTGCCGACTGCCTCATGGAGCAGCGGGGCGTCGGCTGCGATGGCCGCCTCGGTATCCACCGCGACGGGCAGCGTCTGGTAGTCGACGCGGATGGCGTCGAGGGCGTCCTCGGCGAGGTAGCGACTCTCGGCCATCACCACGGCGAGCGGTTCGCCGACGTAGCGCACCTTGTCGACGGCCAGACACCAGTGCTCCATGGGCTGGCGCACGCCGACCGGAAAGGGCCGCGCCCAGCGCTTGACGTCCTCGCCGGTCAGGACGGCATGCACGCCAGGCATGGCCAGCGCCGGCGAGGCGTCCAGGCCGACCAGCCGGGCATGGGCATGGGGTGAACGCAGCACGGCGGCATGCAGGGTGCCTGGCGCCACCGCCAGGTCGTCGGCATAGCGACCACGCCCCTGCAGCAGGGCATCGTCCTCGATGCGCGGCTGCCGGCGGCCAATTTGGCCCGACTGCCCCTCCCGCAAGGCTGGCTCGAAAGCGTTCATTCACTCCTCCGCGATGGCCGTGTCGGAATCGGTTGCCATCTGGAGAGAAGTCTATGGAGTCGCTCGCCGATCGGCCTTGCTCGGCGGGATGGAGTTTGGCCCCATCATCGGCACTTTTACCCGAGAGTCTGAATTGCAACTAAAGGATAAGGAGCCGTCGCCAGTGCACACACACGGCTTTCGAACGCAGGAAGGCGGCCCTTGGGCCGCCTTCCTGTCACGATGCTGGAGTCCCTCGTCAGCAGTGGCTCAGTCGAACTCGACGCCGATACGACGCCCCACCTCTTCGTAGGCCTCGATCACACCGCCGAGGCCCTGACGGAAACGGTCCTTGTCCATCTTGTTGCGGGTCTCGGCGTCCCACAGGCGGCAGCCGTCCGGCGAGAACTCGTCGCCCAGCACGATCTGGCCCTTGAACAGCCCGAACTCCAGCTTGTAGTCCACCAGCAGCAGGCCGCCGTCGGCGAACAGCTGCTTGAGCACCTCGTTGACCTTGAAGGTCAGCGACTTCATCTCGGCGAGCTGTGCGGGCGTGGCCCAGCCGAAGGTCTCGGCCAGCGACTCGTTGATCATCGGGTCGTGCAGCGCGTCGTTCTTGAGGAACAGCTCGAAGGTGGGCGGCGTGAGTTCGCGCCCCTCTTCCACGCCGAGGCGCTTGACCAGGCCGCCGGCGGCGATGTTGCGCACCACGCACTCCACCGGAATCATCTCGAGCTTCTTGACCAGGCTCTCGGTGTCGGAGAGACGCTTCTTGAAGTGGGTGGGAATGCCCGCCGCGGCCAGCTTCTCCATGATGAAGGCGTTGAAGCGGTTGTTGACCATGCCCTTGCGTGCCAGCGACTCCATGCGCTCGCCGTCGAAGGCGCTGGTGTCGTCACGGAAATGCAAGACGAGCAGATCGGGGTCGTCGGTGGCGTACACCGATTTGGCCTTGCCGGCGTAGAGTTCTTGACGCTTTTCCATGGGGGTCTCCAGAAGGTGAAGGCAATGACCTTAGCGTGGCAATTCAGCGGATCGCCTGCCACTGCAGCCCGCTGTCCTGGGCGGCAATCGTCAGGCGTGATGCGTCGCCGTCGAGCAGCGGCGTGAGTGCCTCGAGAGCCAGCTCGGGGCGGTTGTTGTGTTCGGACAGATGCGAGCAGACGATGCGCTGCAGGCGATCGAGCCCCAAATGCTGCAGCAGCGCCGCGGCCTGGATGTTGGCCAGATGCCCCCAGTTGCCGCCCACGCGCCGCTTGAGCTGCGGCGGATAAGGGCCGATCTCGAGCATGTGGCGATCGTGGTTGCACTCGAGAATGAGGGCATCGCAACCACGGAATGCCTCGATGACGTGCTCGCTGGGATGGCCCAGATCGGTCAATACACCCAGATGGCAGCCACGGGATTCGAAGCGAAACTGCACCGGCTCACGGGCGTCGTGGGGCACCGTGATCGGGTCGATCACCAGGCTCTTCACGGCAAAGCGCGCCTGCGGCGTGATCCAGTGGCGCTGGGGCACCTCGCCGAGACGCCCGGAGAGCCAGGTACCCGGCGTGAGGTAGACCGGCACCCCATGGCGGCGTGCCAGCGGCCCTACGCCGCGCAGGTGGTCGCCGTGCTCATGAGTGACCAGCACCGCATCGAGCTGGCGCGGATGCACACCAAGACGTGCCAGCCGGCGCTCGGTCTCGCGCAGGCCGAAACCGCAATCCACCAGCACCGAGGTCTCGCCGTCGCTGACCAGGGTCGCGTTGCCCTTGCTGCCGCTGCCGAGCGAGGCAAAGCTGAGCTTGCCAGCGCTCGACAACGGCGTATCGCCCTTGCCTTTCGGCATCAGCGCAGCAGGCCCGACACCCGCTCGAGCAGCTCACGGGCGTCCTCTTCGTTGAAGCGTCGCTCGCTCTCGTTGACGGCCCGCAGGGTGGTGCGTTCGGGACCTTCGGCCTCGAGCACAAGGCGGATCTCCTGGGGCATCTGGCGCACGTCGGGACTCAAGGCGATCTGCAGGAAGCCACGACCACGCTCCGAGACGGTCATGTAGTTGACCAGGAAGTCGTGCTGCTGCGGGTTCTGCTCGAGCAGCTCGCGCCGCCCCTCGACGGCAAAGTCGGCTTGCAACTGGTGGTTCAGTTCAGCCCAGACGCGGTCGACGTCGAGCGGAATGCGCACCACCCACTCGCCGCTGGAAAGCTGCTCCAGTCTCAGGCGGTCTTCGCTGGCGATCTGCTGGCCGGCCAGGGAGGCGGCGCTGGCAGTAGCGCTACGGGCACTGAAGTGCTGTTCCAGCGCATCCAGACAGGCGGCCACCGGACGGCCGTTCAGGTCGCAGCGCACTTCGCTGTCACCGGCGCGCAGCCCTTGACGTACGCTCAGGCGGCCCTGGGCGGTTTCCAGTACGCCGCGCGCATCGTCGCTCGCCTGCACCTGCAGCCCGCGAGCGCGGGTGAAGTCCTGCAGCTGCGGCCACACCATGCCCGGGTCGGCCGCCACCACCAGCCACTGGTCGGTACCGATTTCACGCCGCTCGACGAAATCGCGCTCCACCGCGCCGCCAGAAGCCAGGCGCGTGGGGCTGGGGGCGCGGAAACGATCGTCGCTGGGGCGCAAGCTGCCCTGCGCTTGCGGCACCGGCATGGCGTCGCGATAGCGCTGTTCGTTACGCCCTTCGGGCAATACCAGAGGCGCGCTGCGCTGGGCGCTCACGTAGTCGATGTTGCGGTCGTCGTAGAAGCCTTCGCGGGCGCAGCCGGCCGTGGCCAGGGCGGCCACGGCCACCAGCGGCATCCATTTCAGCGCAGAATTCATGCAGTCACCTTGCAGTCAGGTTCTCAGGGCGGCGGGGCTTCCCACTCGCCTCAATCGTCGATCACGCCGGCCAGTTGCAGGGCCTCGTCCACCGTCGCATGGTATTTGCCGGACAGCCAGGTGAGCGGCAAACGAATGCCCTGGTCGATCAGCCCCATGCGGTGCAGCGCCCATTTGACCGGTATCGGATTGGACTCGATGCCCAGGTTGGTATGCAGCGGCATCAGTCGTGTGTTGATCTGGTGCGCACGGTCGGCATCGCCGGCCACCGCCGCCACGCACAGCTCATGCATGGCCTTGGGCGCCACGTTGGCAGTGACCGAGATGTCACCGTTGCCGCCCATCAGCATGAACTCGCAGGCGGTGCTGTCGTCGCCGGAGTAGAGCATGAAACCGCTGCCCTTGAGCCGTGAAATGAGGTCCTCGGCGCGCTCCAGGTTACCGGTGGCATCCTTGAGGCCGATGATGTTGTCGACCTCGGCCAGGCGCATCACGGTCTCGTTGTAGAGATCGGAACAGGTGCGGCCGGGCACGTTGTAGAGAATCACCGGCAGGCGGCTGCCCTCCGCCACGGCCTTGAAGTGGCGATAGAGCCCTTCCTGGGTTGGCTTGTTGTAGTAGGGGCATACCGAGAGGCAGTAATCGGCACCCACTTCGCTGGCATAGCGAGCCAGCTCGACGGCCTCGGAAGTGGCGTTGGCCCCGGTGCCGGCGATCACCGGAATGCGACCGTCGACCTCTTCCACCACGGCGCGAATCACGTCGAAGTGCTCGGCGAACGACATGGTGGTGGGCTCACCGGTGGTGCCGGCTGCCACGATGCCATCGGTACCGTTCTCCAGGTGGAAGTTCACCAAGCGGCGCAACGCCTCCCAGTCGATGTCGCCATTGGCCTTCATCGGCGTCGCCAGGGCGACGATACTGCCAGTGATCATCCTCTCGTTCCTCTACGCAATAGCACGCAATAGCGCTCTGCCGCACCCACGACCATGGCTCGACACGGCCGCGAGCAAAGGGTAAATGGTACTCAGGCCGCACAGGCCTGTACAGCACGCCGACGGGCTCTTTGACAGCGAACGCCGACCTGCGTGTAATGAAACGCTTTCAAACGACCACAGGAGGCGTCATGACGCTTGCCATCGGACAGCCCGTTCCCGACTTCACTGCCACCGCCACCGGCGACACCACCCTCTCCCTCAGCCAGTTCAAGGGGCGTCAGGTCGTGATCTTCTTCTACCCCAAGGCCAGCACGCCCGGCTGTACCACCGAGGGCGGCGACTTTCGCGACCGCAAGGCCGACTTCGATGCCGTCGACACGGTCATCCTCGGCATTTCCCGGGATGGCATTCGCGCCCAGGAGAATTTCAAGACCAAGCAGGCCTTCAACTTCGAGCTGATTTCCGACAAGGACGAGGAAGTCTGCAAGCTGTTCGACGTCATCAAGCTGAAAAAGCTCTACGGCAAGGAGCATCTCGGCATCGAACGCAGCACCTTCCTGATCGATGCCGAAGGCAAGCTCGCCCGCGAGTGGCGCGGCGTCAAGGTCAATGGGCACGCTCAGGAAGTGCTGGAAGCCGCCCGGGAACTCCACGCCAGCAAGTGAGACAGCGCAAGGGGCGTTTTGCTCCGCCCGGCCGGTGGCCGGGCGGACATTGGCCCATCACTCCTCGGCGGATTGCTCCAGCTCCACCGACTGCTGTGAGTCGTGGTATTGCCGGATGCCCCTTGGCCAGGCATACACCAGCGCCTTGAGCAGCGTCGCCAGCGGAATGGCAAAGAAGATGCCCCAGAAGCCCCAGATACCACCGAAGAACAGCACGGCCACGATGATCGACACCGGATGCAGGTTGACCGCCTCGGAGAACAGGATCGGCACCAGCACGTTGCCGTCCAGCGCCTGGATCACGCCGTAGGCGATCAGCACATAGAGGAACTGCTCGCTCATGCCGAAATGGAACCCCGCCACGGCGGCGACCGGCAAGGTGGCCACGGCGGCACCGATATAGGGCACCAGCACCGAGATCCCTACCAGCACGGCCAGCAGTGCCGAATAGGGCAGGCCGAAGAAGGCGAAGGTAAAGAACGACACCGTGCCGACGATGATGATCTCGACGAACTTGCCGCGTACGTAGTTGGCGATCTGGGTATCCATCTCCTGCCAGATGCGCGTCATCAGCGTACGCTGCTGCGGCAGCAGCGAGAGCGTGAAGTCGACCAGTTGCTCGCGATCCTTGAGCAGGAAGAACACCAGAATCGGCACCAGTACCAGGTAGATGATCAGCGCCAGCACGTTGCCCAGCGAGGCCAGCGAAAGCGTCAGGGCACGCTGACCGAACTGGGTCAGCTCACGCCCCGCCACCGCGATCCACTCCTGCACCTGATCCGGCGTGACCAGGGTGGGATAACGCTCCTGAACGTCATCGAGCCAGCGCTGCCCGCTGGCCACGATACGTGGCGTCTCCTGCACCAGCCCCACGAGCTGGTTCCATATCAACGGCATCAGGATGAACGCCAGGGCCAGCAATACCCCGATGAAGGCCAGGAAGATCAGCGTCACGGCCAGCAGATGGGGCACGCCTTGTCGGGTCAGGGCATTGACCCCGCCCTGCAGCAGAAAGGCGATCACCAGCGCCGTGAGGAAGGGCGCCAGCATGCGGCCGAACAGGATCACCACGGCGAAGCCGAGCACCAGCAGGACCAACAGGATCACCGCTTCCTCGTCCGAGAAGTAGTGCTCGATCCAGCCCTTGAACACCTCACGCAAGGTCATGAAGCGAGCTCCTCGCCCTTGCGCAGCCAGTAGTGGTAAACCTCGCCGCGCTCTTCGCGCTGCAACAGTTCATGAATACTGTTGTCGGCAAAGGTCTCGAAGTCGCGCCAGGAGCCGGCATCGGTCGCCATGATCTCGAGCACCTGGCCGGGCTTCAGCCGGGCCAGCGCCTGCTTCGCCTTGAGCAGAGGCAGCGGACAAGGTAGGCCGCAGGCATCGAGTACATCATCAGGTTGCACAGCCATGTCGTCTCCCGGGAAAATGCCGATGGTTCACGCTGCCTTGCAGGAAAGCGTAAAACCCTTGAGATTTAAAGGCACTTTGCAGGCCGAATCAATGTCGGAGAGAAACCGACCGACGCTTCGAACGAGACTGGCACATGCTGCGCAAGACCCGAACCTGCCTGACCGCTGGCGCTGCCGCCCTGACGCTGGCCTTGACCCTGGGCGCTCCTGCCACTGCTACGGACGACTATGGTCTACCCAGCCTGACCGGCACCAGCCAGGCCATGACCGGCGAGGAGTTTCGCCTGGGTCGCGCCTGGCTGCGCCAGTTCCATGCCCGGGCGCCTATCTGGCAAGACCCCATCGCCCAGGAATACGTGGAAACACTGCTGGGCCGGCTGATGCCCCACAGCGGCCTGTCCGATACTCGCTCGGTGGTGGTACTGGTGGACAGCCGGACGCTCAATGCCTTCGCCGTGCCGGGCGGGGTGATCGGCGTCAATGCCGGCCTGTTCGCCTTCGCCGATGAGGAGGATGCAGTCGCCTCGGTGCTGGCCCACGAGCTGGGCCACCTGTCGCAGCGTCACTATGCCCGCGGCCAGGCCCGCGCCGAGCAGACCCAACTGCCAGCCATGGCCGCGATGCTGGCCGGCATGCTGATCGCTGCCAGCGGCGGCGGCGATGCCGGCATCGCTGCCGCCATGGGCTCTCAGGCCGCCTTCATTCAAGATCAATTGGCCTACTCGCGGCGCTTCGAGCAGGAGGCCGACCGCCTCGGCCTGCAGACCATGGCTCAGGCCGGCTTCGACCCCGAAGCCATGGTCAGGATGTTCCGCGCCATGCAGCGTCAGGTGAGCCTGCAAGGCGGCAATCCGCCGGAGTTCCTGCTCACCCACCCGCTGACCGAATCGCGTATCAGCGACGCCGAAGCCCGCGCCTCGCAGCTCGAGGCCATCCGCCCTCGCGAGGGCGACCCAAGCTACCACCTGGTGCGCGCCAGGGCTCTGCTGGCGGTGAATCAGCGCGATCCGCAGCAGGCGGCGACCCGCCTGGCCCAGGGCGACGCCCCCCAAGCTGTGCGGCGCTACCTGGACGCACTGATCGCCGCCCACAACGGTCAGACCGATACCGCCCTCAGCCAGCTCGATGCCATCGCCCGGGAGTTGCCCGACCTGGCCATCATCCCTGCCAGCGCCGCCGACGTGGCCTTCCAGGCCGGTCGCTACGAAGACGCCATCGAGCGCAGCCGACGCATCCTGCGACTGATGCCGGGCCACATGCCGGCCACCCGCACCCTGGGCGAGGCGCTGCTGCAGCATGACCCCAACGAAGCCTATCGCATCCTGCGCGACCTCTCCGAGCGTCGCTCCGAGGATCCGCAGGTCTTCGCCCTGCTTGCCGAAGCCGCCGGGCGTAGCGGACGTGAGGCCTGGGGGCATCTGGCCCGGGCCGAGCACATGCAGCTCACCGGGGACATCCAGCGCGCCATTCGCCAGCTCGACGTGGCGCGTCAGGTTGCCGAGCAAAGCGGCGACAGCAACGCCCTGGCGCGCATCGAGCAGCGGCGCGAGGCCTTTGTTGGGTATCGCGAGACAATGGAAAAATTCAGGTAACAAAAAGGCCCGCGCTGGTGCGCGGGCCTCGAGGTCGTAAGGTAGAACGCTGCCTCTTTTTACTTCTGGAAGTTGAGCATGCGCTCCAGCGGCTTGAGCGCGGCCCGGCGCAGCTCGGCGTCGACGAAGATCTCGCCGCTGCCCTCGCGCAGGGCGCCGGCCAGGTTGTCGAGGGCATTCATCGCCATCCACGGGCAGTGGGCGCAGCTCTTGCAGGTCGCGCCGTTGCCGGCGGTAGGCGCCTCGAACAGGGTCTTCTCGGGCACCATCTGCTGCATCTTGAAGAAGATGCCGCGGTCGGTGGCCACGATCAGCTTGTCGTTCGGCAGCTCCTTGGCCGCTTTGATCAGCTGCGAGGTCGAACCGGCCACGTCGGCCAGCGCCACCACCGAAGCCGGCGACTCGGGATGTACCAGCACGGCGGCTTCGGGATAGAGGGCCTTGAGGTCCTCGATGCCCTTGGCCTTGAACTCCTCGTGGACGATACAGGCACCGTCCCACAGCAGCATGTCGGCACCGGTCTTCTGCTGGATGTAGCCACCCAGGTGCTTGTCCGGTGCCCACAGGATCTTCTCGCCGCGCGCCTGCAGATGCTCGATGACGTCCACTGCGATGGAGGAGGTCACCACCCAGTCGGCACGTGCCTTCACCGCCGCCGAGGTGTTGGCATAGACCACCACGGTACGATCGGGGTGCTGGTCGCAGAAGGCGCTGAACTCGTCGGCCGGGCAGCCGATGTCGAGCGAGCAGGTCGCTTCCAGGGTGGGCATCAGCACACGCTTCTCGGGCGACAGGATCTTGGCTGTCTCGCCCATGAAACGCACACCGGCCACCACCAGGGTGTCGGCGTCGTGACGCGCGCCGAAGCGGGCCATCTCCAGCGAGTCGGCCACGCAGCCGCCGGTCTCCTCGGCCAGCTGCTGAATCGCATCGTCGGTATAGTAATGAGCGACGAGCACCGCGTTGTGCAGCTCGAGCAGGCGCTTGATCTCGTCGATACGGGCCTCGTCCTCGGCCGGAATACGGGTCGGACAGTAGGCGCGGGCGAGGTGTTCACGCACCTCGATTCGGGAAGTCATGATCGTCATCGTGTCTACCACCGTGACTGGCAGGGGCTCCCCCTGCGTGTACCGGGTGCACCGTGAACCGTACGCTCCGTACGGGCGATGCGCCTGAGGCTGTCGTCGGCGTCTCTCGCCATCGCAGCCCATCCTATTATTCTACACCACCTCTTGGCTTACATCACACTATCGAGGGTAGAGCCATGACAAAAACGCCCCCGACTCGAAGAGCCAGGGGCGTGGAATCTGGTGGGTCGTGTAGGATTCGAACCTACGACCAATTGGTTAAAAGCCAACTGCTCTACCAACTGAGCTAACGACCCAGCACTTGCAAACAAGCTTCCAGGTCCGGAATGGTGGGTCGTGTAGGATTCGAACCTACGACCAATTGGTTAAAAGCCAACTGCTCTACCAACTGAGCTAACGACCCTTCCGAACGGGTGCAGATATTACTGATCACACCCTTCACTGGCAAGGACTTTTTTGACTTTAGGCGAGCATGCCCGCGCCGGGAAAGCGCGGGCATGCTCTCATGCAAGGCCTAACGCCCTTTGGGGCTCTTGGTGCTCTTGGGCTTACGCATCGCCTGCACCGGGCGCCGCTTGTTCTTGTCGCGGCTCCAGCGGTTCTTCTCATCCGGGGTGAGCTCGGGCACCTTGCGCGGTTCCATGCCGGCGGAGAGCGCCAGGTCGTCGATCTCGTCCTGGGACAGCTCAACCCACTCCCCCGCCTTGGCCCGCTTGTCGAGGAAGATGTTGCCGTAGCGCACCCGCTTGAGCCGGCTCACCGTCAGTCCCTGGGACTCCCACAGCCGCCGCACCTCACGGTTGCGCCCTTCCGTGATCACCACGTGGAACCAGGTATTGATACCTTCGCCGCCGAACTCCTGGACGTCGGTGAAACGCGCCGGCCCGTCTTCGAGCATCACGCCCTCGACCATGGCCACCACGTGCTCCTTGCGCACCTCCCCCATCACGCGCACGGCGTACTCGCGCTCGACCTGGGTGCTGGGATGCATCAGCCGGTTGGCCAACTCGCCGTCGGTGGTGAACAGCAGCAGGCCGCTGGTGTTGATGTCGAGACGGCCGATGGCGATCCAGCGCTCGCCCTTCAGGCGCGGCAGGCGTTCGAACACCGTGCGGCGGCCTTCCGGATCCTTGCGCGTGCACAGCTCGCCTTCCGGCTTGTTGTACATGATCACGCGGCGCGGCGTCTCCTCGGCCCCGCGCAGGGTCACCGGGCGGTCGTCGAAGCTGACGCGGTCGCGCATCTCGATGCGGTCGCCGAGAGTGGCGACCTTGCCGTTGACCTTGACGCGACCGGCCTCAATGGCCGCTTCCATCTCGCGGCGCGAGCCCAGTCCGGCGCGGGCCAGAACCTTCTGCAGTTTTTCCGTGTTGCTCGTCATTCTGACTTCTCGTCTACGGTGGATTCCGCCCCCGCTCCGCCGTCATCGTCGACGCTGGTGCGGGCACGTTCGGCCAGGCGCGCTTCGAGATCGGCGAAGCTCAGTCCCGGCCTGTCGGACGCCTTCCCGGCGTGTGTTTCGTCGGCCATCCCGGCCGTCGTTGGGTCAAGCGTAGCCTCTGCGGCGATACGCTCGTCCATGGGTTCGTCGTCGAACGCCTCGTCGTCGAACGAATCGTCTTCGATGTCGTCGAGCGTAACGTCCTCGGTTTCATCCTCGTCACCGCTCGCCGCCTCGCCGGCCTGCTCCAGCAGGGGGCTGGGCGGTGGCGGCGCCTCGTCCTCGAACAGCGGCTCGGCCATGCCCTTGAGTTCATGCATGGGCGGCAGCTCGTCCAGGGTCTTGAGACCGAAGTCGTCGAGGAACTGCCGCGTGGTGGCGTAAACCGCCGGCCGCCCGGGCACGTCACGCTGTCCGACCACGCGAATCCAGCCGCGTTCGGCCAGGGTGCGCATGATCGAACTACTCACCGCCACACCGCGCACCTCCTCGATATCGCCGCGGGTCACCGGCTGACGATAGGCGATCAGCGCCAGAGTCTCCAGCAGCGCCCGGGAATAGCGCTGCGGGCGCTCATCCCACAGCCGCGACACCCAGGGCGAAAGCCGTGGACGAATGCGCAACTGGTAGCCAGAAGCGGTTTCGATCAGCTCGAGCGCCCCCCGCTCGTGGCGCAGCCCCACCCGCTCGAGCGCCTCGCGCAGGCTGCGCCGCTGAGGCCGCTCATGGTCGTCGAACAGACCCTCGAGCCGCTCCAGCGACAGCGGCTCGGCCGCTGCCAGCAGTGCCGCCTCGAGAATTTCATCGAGGCTGTCGGGCAGCTCCATGGCGGTCATGAGCGGTCATCTCCCCGGGACATGCTCTCCTCCCTTTCGGCGCCTGACTCTTCAAAACCGGGCTCCTCAAAATCGGGCCCTTCGGCACAGGGACTCTCGACAAAAGGACTTTCGGCAAAGGGACTTTCGACGTCGGCCCCATCGTCGTCAAAGGCCGCTTCCTCGCTGTACTCCCGCGGCGCCCGGGCGCGCACGTGGATCGGCGACAGCGGCGCATTCTGCACGATCTCGATCATTGCTTCCTTGGCCAGCTCGAGTATGGCCATGAAGGTGACGATCACCCCCGCGCGCCCCTCCTCCAGCGTGAACAGTGCCTCGAAGGGGGTGTAGTGTTCGTGGTTCAGGCGATCCATGATGGCCAACATGCGCTCCCGGGTCGAGAGCACTTCGCGCCCCACCTGGTGAGCCTGGTTGAGCTCGGCACGACGCAGGATGCCGGCCAGCGCACCGAGCAGCTCGTCGAGCTCCACCTCGGGATGGATCACCCGGGCCTGCAATGGCGGCAGCGCCGCCCGCGCCGGGAACCAGTCGCGCCCCACCCGCGGCAGCTCGGCCAGCGCCTCGGCAGCACTCTTGAGCTGCTCGTATTCCTGCAGGCGGCGGATCAATTCGGCGCGGGGGTCCTCCTCCGCCTCGTCGCCCCCCTCTTTCGGGGGGCGCGGCAGCAAGGTGCGCGACTTGATTTCGGCCAGCATCGCCGCCATCAGCAGGTACTCCCCTGCCAGTTCGATCTCCATCGCCTTCATCAGCTCCACGTACTCGATGTACTGGCGCGTGATGGCTGCCACGTCGATGGCCAGGATATCCAGATTTTGGCGGCGAATGAGATAGAGCAACAGGTCGAGCGGCCCCTCGAACGCTTCGAGGAAGATGCGCAGCGCCTCCGGCGGGATGTAGAGATCCTCGGGAAGCTCGGTGATCGGCTCGTCGAACAGCCGCGCCATCACCGCCGACTGGGTCTCGGCGTCGCTCGCGGCCGGCTGCTCGGCAACAGCCGTGGGGGGCGTCTCGCTCACGCGGGGGCTGGCCTCTCGGCTGGGCTGGTCTGAAGGTCGATCACTCAGTCTAGCAAGAGTGCAGGATCAGGGTAAGCCCGGCTCGGCCTGGGCACAGGCCACCAGCGTTGCCCCACCGGACAGCCCCAGCGCCGCGACTTCCCCTCGGATGTGGGCACCGGCGAGGCACTCGAGACGCTCGGCCGCCAGGCTCCCCTCGACGCGAGCCCGCGACAGCAGCGTGAGCTTGTCCCCGGCCTTGACCACGCCCGCCACCTGCCCATCGACGCTGACCTCGCGACCTTCCAAGTGTGAGGATACCCTGCCGCTCATCGTCACCATGACATGATGGTCCTGGGCGATGACGGCGCCCTCTATGCTGCCCTTGATCACGACCGGCTCGCGAGCGATAAGATTGCCCAGCACACGAGTTGCCATGCCGATGCGGCTGCCCTCTTCAACATGCGGCACGACCGTTCTCCGCACCTCGGCCCTGACCGCCCCGTCCGTCGGTTCGCTCACCGGTACAGCCGCCTGCTGGTTTGCCTGAACAACCGGCAGGGGCGCTGCGAGCTCCGTCGACGAGCCGGCGTCCGCTGCACGGCGCCGGCCCTTGCGCCGTCTGCCATCCCAGACGATCAGCGTCATGGCGGCCACGCCGAGAAAGATGAACCATGTCTGAATGCCCATGCCCTTCTCCATACCTTGGAGCTTTCTTATAGATCCCCGCCCGCGGGGACGGTAGCGAAAAATACCCCTTGGATCCCGCCCAGCTCCACGCTTTGCCGACACCGAAAGCGAGGTAGGCTCGTTCGACCCATGTTCGATCAGCCCCCATGCCCGCCAAGGGCTCGGTACGACGACGAACGAGAATCGGTCGAGTATAGGGGAAATACCGAACCCAGGGGCAGCGTGATTCACGGCGCCGGGTATCGAGACTCTCACCTCCAGGAGGTTTGCGTGTTCCACAAGACAAAGACTCGTCAACCGGAAGCCGTCGCGGCGGACGTCGTCGCCTCCGCCAGCGGCCAATCTCTCTCAGCTCGGCAGGAGACCTCGACGACACGCTCCAGCGTGTCGGTCATCGGTAGCCACACCCGCGTGCACGGCGACATCGATGCCGATGAGGATCTGACCGTGGCGGGATACGTGCAGGGAACCATCACCTGCAAGCAGAACACCGTCACCCTGGGGAGCGGTAGTTGCGTCAACGGTGACGTTTACGCCCACACGCTGCACGTTTCAGGCGAAGTCGAGGGCAACCTCGTGGCGTCGCATCGCGCCACGGTTCACAAGGGCGCCAGTGTCAGAGGCATGATCGTCGCGCCATGCCTGATGCTCGAAGACGGCAGCACCTTCCAGGGCAGTATCGACATGGATCCCGAGCACGAGCTGCTCAAGAGAGCATTCGGCGAGCCCGCCGCCAGCCGACAGCCTCGCTCCACCCCATCGCTCAAGATCGATGAAGGCGGCGCAGCGGCAAGCGTCGCCGATGAGCCCTACAGCGCCCCGGAGCTGGCGGACGATGCCCGGCAGGCGGAAAGCTCGACCTGATCGCGCCTTCCGCGGCGTGAGTGCCGGCCTCACTCCACCTCCTCGGCCTTGCGATAGCGCCCGGTATAGTCGAACAGCTTTTCGCGCACCTGCCAGTGGCGCCCCACCTTGCGCCCCACCACGAAATCGGGATGGCGCAGGCGCCGACGCTCGGCGATGACCTCCTCGGCGCTCAGCGGCTGCCAGCGCGTGCCTGGCGCACGCAGGTGATGGCGCAGGAACACCGCAGCGAAGGCGGCGCGCTGAGCCCGGGTTTCCAGGGCGAACCACTCGCTCAGGCTCGTCCCGTCCTCGTCGTGGTAGGTGACCTTGAGCCGCGGCAACCCGCGGCCGTTGACGGTGGCCTCGAGCTGCATGCCGGCCACCCGCAGCACCCGGGCATCCCTGAGGCGCAGCGCCTCCTTGAGCTTGTCGTCGGCGTCGACCAGCAGGGTCTGGCAGCCGTGGCAGCGCCGCGCGGCAATGTCGTTCTCGGCACCACACTCGCCGCACACCTTGAAGCGGAAGCGAAACGAGCACTGATACTGTTTACAGGCGCCCGAAGCCGCGCCCTGCTTTCTATCGGCGCCCGAAGCCGCGCCATGCTTTCTATCAGCGCCATCCGCTGTCGTTGCTGTTTTTTCGCGTTCAACGAGCCCCTGACAGCGCCGCCCGAAGTGCTCGATGACGATCTCGCCCTCCTTGCGGCCCCAGAACAGGTTGGCGTGGCCGCAGGCGGGGCATTCGACCTGTACCGGCTCGGTGTCCGAGGCCGGGCGCGGGCTGCCCACTTCCGGCGCGTAGAGATCCCACGGGTTGCCGGCGTAATCGAGGATCAGACAGTCGCGCTTGCCAGGGGCTAGGCGCAGGCCGCGACCGACGATCTGCTGGTAGAGACTCACCGACTCGGTGGGCCGCAGAATGGCGATCAGATCGACATGTGGCGCGTCGAAGCCGGTGGTGAGCACCGCCACGTTGACCAGGTACTTGAGCTCACGGGCCTTGAAGGCGGCGATGATGCGCTCGCGCTCCCGCAATGGCGTTTCGCCGGTGATCAGCGCTGCCTCGGCGGCCGGCAGATAGCCAAGCACCTCCTCGGCATGGGCCACGCTGGCGGCGAACAGCATCACGCCCTGACGGCTGCGGGCACGCTCGACGATTTCGGCGACGATACCCGGCGTGGCGCGATTGCCCGCCGCCACCCGGTTGAGCTCCTCTTCCCGGAACAAACCGCCCGCCCCCGGCACCAGCGCGGAAAAGTCGTAGCGCTCGACGGCGGCATCCACGCGCCTGGGTTCGGCCAGATAGCCCTGCTTGACCATCAGCCGCAGCGGCTGCTCGAACACGCAGTCGCGAAAGAAGCAGTCGTCGTCACCCCGCACCATGCCGTGGTGGTGACGGTAATAGATGAAGCCTTGGCCCAGGCGATAGGGCGTGGCAGTGAGGCCCAGCACCTTGAGCCGCGGATTGGCCTGCCTGAGCGCTTCGATCACGCGACGATAGCTGGCGTCCTTGTCCGGCGCGACGCGGTGGCACTCATCGATCACCAGCAGAGTGAAATTACTGTCGTCGAACAACCCCAGGTTGCGCACTACCGACTGTACCGAACCGAACACCACCTGGCGGGTGCTCTCCTTGCGCCCCAGGCCGGCACTGAAGATGTCCGCCTCGTGGCCATAGGCCAGGTACTTGGCATGGTTCTGCTCCACCAGCTCGCGCACGTGGGCCAGCACCAGCACCCGCCCGCGGGCGAGCCGCGCCAGCTCGGCGATGACCAGCGACTTGCCGCTGCCGGTGGGTAGCACCACCACCGCCGGCTCGTCGCTGGTACGGAAATGGGTCACCACGCGGCGCACCGCCTCCTGCTGGTAGGGGCGCAGCGAAGGGGCGGCAGTGTCAGGTGGAGTGGCGGTTGTCACGTGCTCAGGTCAGGTGAAGCGCGGCTCGCGGCCGGCCATCCTGGCCGCCACCGCTTCCAGTTGCTCCTCGCCGCCGAGCAGGCCGCGCTGCAGGCTGGCCTCCAGCGCCAGGCGCTCGCGCTCTGACATGGCGGGGGCGCGGATGAAGAGCTCTCGCGCTGCAGCCACCGCTCTGGGCGAGCGCGCCGCCACCGCCGTGGCGATGTCTCGCGCGGTACGCCGCGGGTCATCGGCCAGACGCGTGGCGAGACCCAGCGCAACGGCTTCCTCAGCGCTCACCTTGCGCCCGGTCCAGGCCAGCTCTCGCAGCACGTCGCTACGAATCGTCTCGCCTGTCACGCTGATGCCCATATCGGGAATGATGCCCCAGACGATCTCCAGCAGTGCCAGCCGGGCCTCGGGATGCACCACGCGAACATCGGCGGCCAGGGCGATCTGCAGCCCGCCGCCGTAGACGTGTCCTTGCAGTGCAGCGATCACCGGCACGCCGGCATCGCGCCAACCCAGCGCCAGACGCTGTACCGGATTGATGCCGTGCTCATCGGGTGCCAGCAGCGAGGGCAGCCGTTCGGGACGAGACATGATGGTGGCCATGTCGAGCCCGGCGCAGAAGCTCTCCCCCTCGCCCTGCAGCACGACGGCGCGCAGCCCCTCGAGTTCGGCCAGGTACTGCTGCGCCGCCAGCAGGGCGTCGATCATCGCCCAATCGAGGCCGTTGTGCTCACGGGGTCGCACCAACGTCACCTCGGCGACATGATCCTGAAATTCCAGCGTCACCCGCTCATGAAAGACTTCTCTGGTCATGCCTCGCAGCCTCTTGTCGTTGGTCCCGGCAGTCTGGCGCGACGGCTACAGTTGTCAAACCTTCGTTTCATTTTTCTTCGATGGATTCTTCCGTAGTTCGACTATAGTGAAAACTCAGTGCCGTGTCGGACGAGACCACCCAAGGGCGATGGGGATACGGGTGGTTCGCGTCACACCGGTGGATGGAATCACTGGTTCTTCAGACCTAAACGTCGCGAAACTTGATGAAGGTCATGCAAACTGGGGGCACTATCCGAGCATCATTCCAGCGCTGCGGAATCAGCAGGGATGCAGCCGATGCTCAGCCTCCGACAAGAGGACACTGCCATGCCAGAAAAACCAATAACGATCGCCAGGCGGACCCTGGTGCTGGATGAGCTGTTGGCACTCGCCGATGCCCATGAACGCGCCGAGGTGACCCGGTACCGAAGGCTTGCCTTCAGCTTTCTACCCTTCGACACCTCCGTGAGCCGCCTGATGGCCTCACTCGGCATCCAGTGCGAAATGCGTGTCGAGGAGCTGCGCCGTCTTTCGCATCAACTGGGCCTGCCGGACGACCCTGCCAAACAGGCAGCACAGGTCATGTCACCGCCCTTGTTCATCGATACACCGCTTCAGGCACACGAGACCCTGACCCAGGCGATCATCGATGCCGAGCACTCTCTGCATTTCCACAAGCATCTGCGCGAAGCCAGCACCGTGACGGCGCTGTACCCGGCGCAGACAGCGATCATCAAGCAGAAGCAGGCAGAGCATGTGGTACTGGAGGGCTTCGTCGCCTCACGCAGCGAACCGAGGCAGATGGAACAGCGCGCCTGAGGGCGTCAATCCCGCCCCTCGGAGTTGTGAGGCCAAGGCAGGGATCAGCCAGAACAGCATGAAGCAAAGAGGCGGCCCGAGGCCGCCTCTTTCATTTGCCCGCCTCGATTCCCATTCGAGACCGGGGCAAGATCAGCCCAGCCATATCCTGGCATTGCGGAACAGCCGCATCCAGGCCCCGTCGCGGGTCCATTCCGCAGGCCGCCAGGAGTTGGTGACCGCCCGTACCACACGCTCGGGGTGCGGCATCATGATGGTCACCCGTCCATCCGGCGTGGTGAGTCCGGTGATGCCGGAAGGCGAGCCGTTGGGGTTGGACGGATAGTGGGTGGTAACCTGGCCATAGTTGTCGACATAGCGCAGGGCAACCTGGGCACTGCCCTGCATGCTGCGCAGGTGGGCGCTGTCGCGGAACTCGGCGCGCCCTTCGCCGTGAGCCACGGCGATCGGCAGCCGCGAGCCTTCCATACCGGCAAGCAGGATCGAGGGACTCTGCTCCACCTGAACCATCGCCACCCGAGCCTCGAACTGCTCGGATTCGTTACGCACGAAGCGCGGCCAGCTGTCGGCGCCGGGAATCAGCTCCTTCAGTTGGGAGAACATCTGGCAGCCATTGCACACGCCGAGGCCGAAGCTGTCGTCGCGCTCGAAGAATGCCGCGAACTGCTCCCGCGCCCGCGGGTTGAACAACACCGACTTGGCCCAGCCGCCACCAGCTCCCAGCACGTCGCCATAGGAGAAGCCACCGCAGGCGACGAGCCCCTTGAACGAGGCGAGATCGACACGTCCAGCGAGGATGTCGCTCATGTGCACGTCCACCGACTCGAAGCCGGCGTGGTGGAAGGCCCAGGCCATCTCCAGGTGGCCATTGACCCCCTGCTCGCGCAGAATGGCCACTGCCGGGCGTGCAGTGTTGACGAAGGGTGCCGCGACATCCTCGTTCACGTCGAAGGCGGGGCTCGCCGAGAGGCCCGGGTCGCGACCGTCGAGCAGGCCGTCGAACTCGCTCTTGGCGCAGTCGGGGTTGTCGCGCAGCGCCTGCATGCGATAGCTGGTCTCGGCCCAGGTACGCTGGGCCAGCAGCCGGGTGGTCTCGAGCAGCGGCTCCTCGAACAGGGTCACGCGTACCTGGTCATCGTAGCGCGGCCGGGCGATGACGCCACAGGTCTCGATACCCGCAGCGGCGAACTGGGCCAACACCTCTTCGGTGTACTGACGATTGACCTGGATCACCGCACCGAGCTCCTCGGCGAACAGCGCATCCACCGCCTGGGTCGGCTCGTCGATCAGCCAATCGAGCTTGATCTCGAGACCGGCATGGGCGGCGAAAGCCATCTCCAGCAGCGTGACCAGCAGGCCGCCGTCGCTGCGGTCGTGGTAGGCCAGCAGCTTGCCGTCGGCGTTGAGCCCCTGGATCACGGCGAAGAACGCCTTGAGATCCTCGGGATCGTCGAGGTCGGGGCACTCGTTGCCGAGCTGACCGTAGACCTGCGCCAGCGCCGAGCCGCCCAGACGGTTCTTGCCGCCGCCCAGATCGATCAGGATCAGATCGGATTCGTCCTGCTCCAGGTTGATCTGCGGCGTCAGGGTCTTCAGCGCATCGGTGACCGGGGCGAAGCCGGTGACCACCAGCGACAGCGGTGCGGTGATGCTCTTCTCTTCGCTCTCGCCCTTGTCGCTCTCGGCCTGCCAGGCGGTGCGCATGGACATGGAATCCTTGCCCACCGGAATGGCAATGCCGAGCTGCGGGCACAGCTCCATGCCTACGGCGTGAACGGCATCGAACAGCGCCTGGTTCTCACCGACGTGATCCGCGGCACTCATCCAGTTGGCGGAAAGCTTGATGTCGGACAGCTTGGCGATCGGCGCGGCTGCCAGGTTGGTGATGGTCTCGGCTACCGCCAGGCGGGCGCTGGCGCCCGGATCGATCAGCGCTACCGGCGGGCGCTCGCCCATGGCCATCGCCTCGCCGGCATGGGTGTCGTAGCTCGCCGTGGTCACGGCGACGTCGGCCACCGGCACCTGCCACGGACCGACCATCTGGTCGCGGGCCACCATGCCGGTGATGGAGCGGTCGCCGATGGTGATCAGAAAGCTCTTGGAGGCCACCGTGGGCAGGCGCAGCACGCGCTCCATGGCCTCGCGCAGGTCGAGGTTGTCGAGCATCACGCCGGGCAGCTCCAGCGACTGGCGCTGGAACTCGCGCTGCATCTTCGGCGGCTTGCCGAACAGCACGCTCATCGGCAGGTCGACCGGCTTGCTGGCCATGGACTGGGCCTCGAAGTGGCCGTCGCGCACCTCCAGGTGATGCGCCTCGGTGGCCTCGCCGACCACCGCGTAGGGGCAGCGTTCGCGGGCACACAGCGCATCGAAGGTGTCGAGATCCTCGGGCGCCACCGCCAGCACGTAGCGCTCCTGGGCTTCGTTGCACCAGATCTCCAGCGGGCTCATGCCCGGCTCGGCGTTGGGCACCGCACGCAGGTCGAACAGGCCGCCGCGCCCGCCGTCCTTGACCAGCTCCGGCAAGGCATTGGAGAGCCCGCCGGCGCCGACGTCGTGAATGAAGCGGATGGGGTTGGCTTCGCCCAACGCCCAGCAGCGGTCGATCACTTCCTGAGCGCGGCGCTCGATCTCGGCGTTGTCGCGCTGTACCGAGGCAAAGTCGAGATCGGCGCTGGAGGTGCCGGAGGCCATCGACGAGGCGGCGCCGCCGCCCAGGCCGATCAGCATGGCCGGGCCGCCCAGCACGATCAGCTTGCCGCCGACCGGAATCTCGCCCTTCTGGACGTGGCCATCGCGAATGTTGCCGTAACCGCCGGCGAGCATGATCGGCTTGTGATAGCCGCGCCGCTCGATGCCGCCGGCACCCAGGGTGTCCTGCTCGTAGGTGCGGAAGTAGCCGGTCAGATTGGGGCGGCCGAACTCGTTGTTGAACGAGGCCCCACCGATGGGCCCTTCGAGCATGATGGCCAGCGCCGACTGCATGCGCTCGGGCTTGCCGTAGTCGAAGGCTTCCCAGGGCTGGACGAACTCGGGAATGCGCAGGTTGGACACGGTGAAGCCGGTCAGGCCCGCCTTGGGCTTGGAGCCGATGCCCGTGGCCCCCTCGTCGCGAATCTCGCCGCCGGCGCCGGTGGCCGCCCCCGGATAGGGCGCGATGGCGGTGGGATGGTTATGGGTTTCCACCTTCATCAGGATATGGATCGGCTCGCGATGCGCGGCGTAAACGGCACGCTCGGCGGCCTTGCCGGTCAGCGGGGCGGCGAAGAAGCGCCCCGCCTCGCTGCCCTCGATCACCGCGGCGTTGTCGCTGTAGGCGGAGAGAATGCCGCCCGGCGAGGTCTGATAGGTGTTCTTGATCATCTTGAACAGCGAATGGCTCTGCGCCTCGCCGTCGATCACCCAGTCGGCGTTGAAGATCTTGTGCCGGCAGTGCTCGGAGTTGGCCTGGGCGAACATCATCAGTTCGACGTCGGTGGGGTTGCGCGCAAGCTCGCGGAACGCCTCGACCAGGTAGTCGATCTCGTCCTCGGCCAGGGCCAGACCCAGCGCGACGTTGGCCTGCTCCAGCGCCGCCCGGCCGCCCTCGAGAATGTCCACCCGCCCCAGCGGGGCCGGCTCGTGATGGGCGAACAGCTGGGCGGCATCGGAGGCATCGACCAGCACGCTCTCAGTCATGCGGTCGTGCAGAGTCTCGCGGATCGCCATGAAGGCCGCTTCCGACATCGGCGCCTTGAGCGCTACGCGATAGGCGACACCCCGCTCGAGGCGGCGCACCCGCGCCAGGCCGCAGTTGCGGGCGATATCGGTGGCCTTGGACGACCACGGCGACTGGGTGCCGATACGCGGCACCACCAGGAACAGCTGGCCGTCGGCATCTCCCTGGGCACCGTCTTTGACGCCGTCGTCTTTGATGCCATAGTCGAGCAACTGGCCGAGCAGGCTCCGTTCATCGTCGGATAGCTCACCGTCGATATCCACGAAGTGCACGTAGGAAGCGTGCAGGGACTCGACCTCGGGAACCCGTGCGCGCAGGGCAGCCAGCAGCTTGTCGTGACGGAAAGCGGAAAGGGCAGGCGCGCCTCGAAGTTCGAGCATGTCTTGAAGCCTCTGAAGCAAGCGGAGGAAGGGCCGCGCGGCGGCGAAGAAAGGCGCTATGATACTGGAAAGCAGCGGGCAGACGAAATGCAGCGGATGACAGCCGTGTCTCGGGCCGTTATCGTGAAGCTCTCATCGCCGATCGTCAGCTGAATGCCCGAGTTCGCGAATCGTATATTGCTGAGCCGTCTGCGCCTGGCCGCCATACTGCTGCTGGGGGTCGTCCTGTGCCTGACCCCCTACCGCCATTTCAAGCCTGTCAGCGGACTGCTGGAAGAGGTGCGCGAGCGCGACTTCATAAGCATCCATACGCGCAATACGCCAACCACCTATTACGAGGGGCGTCACGGCCCGACCGGATTCGAGTACGAGCTGATGCGCCGTTTCGCCGAGTATCTCGGCGTCAGCCTGACACTGGATGCCCGGCACCACATTCAAAGCGCGCTGGACGCGGTGCGTCAGGAGGGCGATCTGGCGGCGGCGGCCCTGCCACTGGATCTGACTCAACCCGACCTTATCTATAGTCGCCCGATCCTCGACCTGCAACCGCTGCTGGTCTATCGTCGCGGCCTGCCGCCGGTGAAAGACCCGGAAGCTCTCGCCGGCCTGACCATCGGCACCATCCGCGGCTCGGGCACCGATCGCGTGCTGCGCGAGCTGCAGGCGGAACATCCGGAGCTCGGGTGGCGCGAATCCTCGGAGGTGGAAGTCGCCGAGCTGTTGAGTCAGGTGGAAGGTGGCTACCTGGATGCCGCCGTGGTCTTCGAGCATCAGTTCCGCATCAACCGGATCTTCTTCCCCGGCGTGGAGCGAGGTTTTCCGTTGGGCAAGCCACTCTCCATGGCCTGGGCCTTTCCTGCCAGCGGCGGCCTGGGGCTGCAACAGGCGGCCAACCGTTTCCTGTACGGCTTGAAACAGGCAGGCGTGCTCGACGAACTGGTGGCCCGGCACTTCGGCCATGACGATTACCTTGAGTACGTCGGCGCGCGGGTCTTCATCGCGCACCTCAACGAGCGCCTGCCCACCTATGCCGAGCTGTTTCGCGAAGCAGCGCGTAACACGGGCTTCGATTGGAAGCTGCTGGCTGCGCTGGGCTATCAGGAGTCGCACTGGGACCCCGAGGCCACCTCGCCTACCGGCGTGCGGGGGCTGATGATGCTGACCCTGCCCACCGCCGGTGAGATGGGCGTGAGTGACCGCCTCGATCCGGTGCAGAGCGTCGACGGTGGGGCACGCTACCTGCGTCAGTTAAAGGATCGGCTGCCCGAGTCGATACAAGGAGACGACCGCCTCTACATGGCCATGGCAGCCTACAACGTCGGGCTTGGGCATCTGTACGATGCCCGCCGTATCGCCGAGGAACTGGGTGGAGACCCCAACAGCTGGGAAGACGTACGCGAGGCGCTACCGCTGCTGCAGAAGCGCGAATGGCACAGCAAGACCCGTCATGGTTATGCGCGGGGCGGCGAGCCGGTGATCTACGTGCGCAACATTCGCCGCTACTACGAGATCCTGTCGTACGTCGACCGCAGCCAGCAGCAGTATCTGCAGTTGAACGAAGCGCCAAATGGCGTGGATGAGGAATTCCCGTTGTTCGATATCATCTCCCCCCTCCACCAGTAGAGGGTACCCATGTCCCGCCATGCCACCCTGTTGACCAGCCTGGCATTCGTTCCCCTTACCCTGGGGCTCGTCGGCGTGGGCGGCGACCAGGCCCCCTTGCACGAGATCGTCACGCTGGGCCTTGCCGGACTGCTCATCCTGGCTCAGTTGATGATGCTGCTGGGTGGGCGGTCGCTGGCCAAGGGGGTGGTAGGTGCCGTGATGCTGCCGCTGACCCTGGCCCTGGCCAGCTATGCCCTGCCGGAATACTGGGTGACATTGGAAAGCTGGGACGCCATGAGCCACGGTCTGGCCCAGGGGTTGACGCTGGAGGTATGGCGTCCGGCCTTACTGACGACCCTGAGCCTGATTCTCGTAGCCGTACTCATCGCCACCCACTCTCAGTCCACGCTGGGCGGCCCGCTGTTGCTGGTCATGGCCGTGCTGCTGAGTGCACAAGGACTGCTCGACGCTGCCGCTCCGGAGGCGCCACTGCTGCGAATGGCAGCCGGCCTCTGGACCACGCTGTCCCTGGGGCTACTGCTGGCCGGTCTGAGCGTGGCTGCGCTGCCGGGCTGGCGACTTCACGCCGCTCCACTCAGGCGGGCTCTGGTGCCCTCTCTGGCTCTCGTGCTGGCCGTGCTGCTGCTGTGGTATCACCAGAAAAACGTGACCGAGCGGGAGCTGCACGGCACCGTCGCGGCGGAAGCCAGGCAGCTCGGCCAGCGCCTCACGCGTGAAATTCAGGATCATTTGACGGCGGTGGAGCGCTTCGCCAACGTCTGGACGCTGTTCGATGCGCCTCCCAGCCAGGAAGAATGGTCGCGCCAGGCAACGCTGTATCATCGCGATTTTCGCTATCTGCTCAATATCGCCTTCATCGATCCCGACAGTCGCCTTACTCGCGTCTACCCACCCAGCGACATCAACCTTCAAGTGCTAGGTGCGCGCCTCTTCGATGTACAGCCCGCCGGGCGCGAGGCCGTGAACCGGGCGCTGTTCGAACAGCGCATCGGCCGAACCGACGTAATCATGCTGCTGCAGGGCGTACCCGGCATCATTCATTACCTGCCGATTCCCACTGATGGGCAGCGTACTCTCGGCGCCGTCGCCATGGTCATCGGGCTACCGATGCTGGCCGAGGCGTTGTTTCGTGAGGTAGATGGCCGTCACTTTGGCTTGGTTCTCAGCCAGGGAGAGCAAATCCTGGCCAACCGAATGCCTGACACACGGCTCGCGCCCTGGCACCACCAGACACAGCTCGACGTGGCAGGCACACCGCTGCTGCTCAGCGTCCAACCCAGTCATGCCCAGCTGCTGCAGCGCCTGCCGCGCCACCCGGTGGTCACGCTGATCACCGGGCTTACCCTGGCCTATCTGCTCTACCTGGTGCTGCACGGCTACACCCGCCTGGCACGCCAGCATCGGCGGGTACGCGACACCAACCGGGTGCTGCGGCGCGAAATTCGCATGCGTAGCCAACTTCAGGAGGAGGTCGAGTGGCTTGCCCGGCATGACGAACTGACACGACTACCCAACCGGCGCCTGTTCATGGAGGCGCTCGAGGCCAATGGAGCACAGCGTCCGCTGAGCGTATTGATCTGCGATGTGGATCATTTCAAGCACATCAACGATCACCAGGGCCACCTGGTGGGAGATCGCTACCTGATTGAACTGGGCCAGATAGGGCGCGAGCTGATCGAACCGCAAGGCGGACTGTTCGCCCGTTACGGTGGCGAGGAGTTCGTCGCCTGCCTGCCACAGGTCGATGCCATCCAGGCGCTGGACATCGCCGATACGCTGCGCCGACATCTCGTGGATGCCAAGTTGCTGCACCATGACGGCCAACCTCTGACCGCCAGCATAGGCGTGGTCACGCTGATCGACGGCCCGTTGGACGTTGCCGTCATCATGCAGGCCGCCGACGACGCCCTCTATCGCGCCAAGGCCGAGGGCCGCAACCGGGTCAAGGCGGCTCCGCCACTAGTGATCGCCGAGCGGGCCTGATGCCGCTTCGTCACGCTCTCGCCGGGCCTCGAAGAAGGCCTTGAGCAGCTTGGCGGCACGCGCGGCCAGCACGCCACCCTCAACCGTGACCCGATGATTGTGCCAGGGCTGGGCGAACAGGTTGGCCTTCGATTCGACCATGCCGGTGCGCGGCTCCGCCGCCCCGTAGACCAGCCGGGCGATGCGCGCATGGATGATCGCCCCGGTACACATCAGGCAGGGCTCCAAGGTGACGTAGAGCGTGCACCCATCCAGACGATAGTTGCCCAGCCGCCGGGCGGCATCGCGCAGGGCACGAATCTCGGCATGAGCGCTGGGATCGTGACCCGAGATGGGCGCATTGAAGCCCACTCCCACGATCTCTCCGGCCGGGCTCACCACCACCGCCCCCACCGGCACCTCGCCGGCCGCCAGCCCTTCACGGGCCTGGTCCAGCGCCCGATGCATGTAGAATTCGTCACTGCGCATCGGCGTGGACTCCGTTATGCTGATGCCTGAAACAATCGTATGATACGCCCTGAGGAAGCCACATGTCCGACGCCCTGAACCAGCTCGTCGCCCTACTCGGCCTGGAAGAGATCGAGGAGAACCTGTTCCGCGGCCGCAGCCAGGACCTGGGTCTGCCACAGCTGTTCGGCGGCCAGGTACTCGGCCAGGCGCTTTCGGCGGCCACCCGCACGGTAGATGCCTCGCGCCAGGCGCATTCGTTGCATGGCTACTTCCTGCGTCCAGGCGATCCTCACCGCCCGGTAGTCTATCAGGTCGACAGCGTACGCGATGGCGCCAGCTTCACCACCCGGCGTGTCACCGCCATTCAGAAGGGGCGCCCGATCTTCTTCTGCAGCGCCTCCTTTCATGGCCGCGAAGAGAGCATGGCGCACCAGATGGCGATGCCCCAACTGGCAACGCCCGAGGCCCTGGCCCAGGACCCCAGCGCCCGCCTGGAGCGCTTTCCCGGTCACCCCATCGAGTTCCTGCACCTGGGCGACGAAGCCGAGCCGGGGCAGCCTTCACGCAAACGGCTGTGGTTCCGTCTCACCGGCGAGCTGCCCGACGATCCTGCCCTGCACCGCTACCTGCTGGCCTACAGCTCCGACTTCAACCTGCTGACTACGGCGCTGGTGCCCCACGGTATCACCTTCCGCGACCCCAAACTGCAGATCGCCAGCCTCGACCACGCGCTGTGGTTCCACCACGATGTGCAGATCAACGACTGGCTGCTCTACGACATGGACAGCCCCTGGGCCGGCGCTGCCCGAGGGTTCGCCCGCGGCAGTATCTACGACCGCAGCGGCCGGCTGGTCGCCTCCACCGCCCAGGAGGGGCTGACCCGGCTACACAACTAAAGTTAAGAACATTACGACTAAGGTTAAGAACATTTTAGCGTCAAGTTTCATGGTTTTCGGCCGATGTAAGTAAGTGCTTGCCTCCCGTACAAGCCTTACTTAGTCCCGAGATCATAAACATGAAAGAATCGGCCATAAAAGCCTCCTCTGCGCTGGGCCTGCAGGCCCGTATCCTGCTGTTGGTACTTGTTCCGCTGCTCTTGACGACCGTCGGCCTGGTGGCCCTGGATGCCTATAGCCGCATCCAGAGCAGCCAGGATGCGCTAGACCGCCAGCGACAGCTGCTGATCGAGACTCGCCAAGCCGGCGTTCGCGACGTCGTCGAGAGCGCCCGCACGGCCATACGACCCATCCTGCAGGATGCCAGCCTGAGCGATGGCGAGAAGCGCGAGCGTGCCGCGGCAATCGTGCGCGCCATCCAGTTCGAAGGTAACAACTACGTCTTCGCTTACCAGTACGACGGGCTCAATGTCGCCACCGCCCCCATGCCCCACCGCGAAGGCACCAACATGCTCGGCGTTCAGGCACCGGACGGCGCCTACATCATTCGCGATCTGATCGACGTCGCGCGGCAGGGTGGCGGCTTCTATGCCTACCCTTGGGAGTATCCCGGCACCAACGACATCGAGCCGAAGTACTCTTATGCCACTAACGTGCCCGAGTTCGACTGGATGCTGGGTGCCGGCGTCTATATCACCGACATCGACGCTTCCATGGCCGAAGCCGGAGTGCTGGCAGCGGCAGAGCTGCGTCGCTCTATCGTGATTTCCACCCTCACCGGACTTGCGATCTTCATCATCGTAGCAGCGGTCTCGGTGTGGCTCGTACGTCGCACCGTGCAGCCCATCCGCCGCACCGCCGAGGCCATGCGCGACATCGCCAAGGGCCAGGGCGATTTGACGCGTCGTCTGAAAATCGAGAGCCGCGACGAGATCGGCGAGCTGGCCGCCCAGTTCAACGCCTTCGTCTCACGCATGCAGGAGACCCTGCGCGACGTGCGGCGCAGCACCACCAGCGTGCACCAGGCCGCAGAGGAAATCGCCCAGGGCAGCGACGAGCTGGCCACTCGTACCGAGCAGGCCGCCGCCAACCTGCAGGAGACCTCCGCCTCGATGGAGGAGATTACTGCCACGGTGAACCACAGCGCCGAGTCGGCCGAGCAGGCCAATCAGTTGGTCATTGCCACCTCCCAGGTCGCCCGCGAAGGGGAAGCCGCAATGCAGCAGGTCGAGCGCACCATGAGCGACATCGACACCTCCTCGCAGCGTATCGCCGAGATCATCGGCCTGATCGACGGAATCGCCTTCCAGACCAACATTCTGGCGCTGAATGCCTCGGTCGAGGCGGCACGGGCCGGTGAGCACGGTCGCGGTTTTGCCGTGGTGGCCCAGGAAGTCCGCTCACTGGCCAGCCGTTCGGGCGAAGCCGCCCGGGAAATCCGCGCTCTGATCGACACTTCCGTGAGCCATGCCCGCGACGGCAGCGCCATCGTTCAGCGTGCCGGCGAGACCATGCGCGAGATCGTTACCAGCGTCGCAAGGGTCAATGACGTCATTGCCGAGATCAGCGCCGGGGCCCGGGAGCAGAACGCCGGCATCGGCCAGATCAACGTTGCCGTGGCAGAAATGGATACCATGACCCAGCAGAATGCCGCCATGGTGCAGCACACCAGCACCACCGCCGGCGAGATGCGACGCCACACTCAGCACCTGAGCGAGCTGATTGGCACCTTCGTACTCGGCGAAGATGGTCATGCTCAAGCTGCGATGCGACGGCCTGCCACAGCGGCCAAGCCGCGTGCCGCACTGCCTCGCCCTGCCACAGATCCCAAGCCGCACCAGGCACGCCAGGCCGATGAGGAGTGGGAAACCTTCTGAGTCGGTCCAACAGCAGCCAGGGCGGGCTAATGCCCGCCCTGGCCAGTCACTTGCACTGCCCGTTGCTCCGCAAAGACCGCTCCCGGCTGTTCCTGGCAGACTCTGGCGGCGACAGGACATTGAACGGCGCAAGCGAGCTCCCATCTTGAGGAGCACGCATTACCAGCGTGTCAGAAACTATCCCACTCCGGTTCCATCTGTCGCTTCGCCTGACTCGGCCGGGGGTCATGACTCTCAGCGGGTGGCGCGACCAGGGTAGCCTTACTCTTGGCAACGATACGACCTGAGATGCCAGCCTGGCGCATGTCCTGTCGATGAATCTTGAAGGACGCCACCGCTTCGCTCAGCTCCCTCGCCTGCTGCTCCAATGACGCCGAGGCATTGGCCGTCTGCTCAACCAGAGCCGCATTGTCCTGGGTCACCTGGTCCATCTGATTCACCGCTACACTCACCTGCTCGACGGCAGCATTCTGCTCCTGAGAGCCGCGTGCCACTTCATCCATCAATTCGGTCACGCGCTTTACGCCTGTCACGATCTCATCCATCGCCGTACCCGCCTCATCGACCAGCAGGCTTCCTTCCTTGACGATCCCAGCATTCTGATCCACCCGTGACTGAATTTCCTGCGCCGCATCGGCACAGCGCTGAGCCAGATTGCGTACTTCCTGCGCAACGACGGCAAAACCACGGCCCTGCTCGCCGGCACGAGCCGCCTCCACCGAGGCGTTGAGGGCGAGGATATTGGTTTGGAAAGCAATGCCATCTATGACTTCGATGATGCCACTGATCTTCTCCGAACTCTCGTTGAGCTCGCGCATCTTTCCCGCCACCAAGTCGGCCTTTTCACCCCCGGTTTCGGCACTTTGGCTCACCTCGCGGGTCAGCTGGTTAGCCTGGGCCGCATGCTCGGTATTCTGCTTAACCGTAGCGGCAACCTGCTCCATGCTGGTTGCGGTTTCCTGCAGACTGGAAGCCTGCTCTTCGGTTCGCTGGGAAAGATCGGTATTTCCCGAGGCTATCTGCCCTGAGCCCGTGGCTATGTTTCCTGCCGACTGCTGGATCGAGACGATCAGCTCGCGCTGCTGTTCCTGCATGTCAGCCAGTGCTCTCAAGGCAAGCCCTACCTCGTCCTTCGCGCCGGTCACGATAGGCTGGCTGAGATCGCCTTTGGCCATGAGCGAAAAATGCTCCATCATGCGCTTGAGCGGCTGCCCGATGGCGCGAATCAACCACCAACTCATGCCAACCGAAACCAGCAAAGCGAGAAGAAAGGCGCCAATGATGAGGTTTCGCTCGAACACGTAATAATCCAGGGCGCTGGAAAATTCATCCTGAGCAACTGCCGCTTGCAAGTCGATCAATTCATGAGCCACATCGTTGGCAGCCTGGAAGAGAGGGAGCGTAAGCTGCTGGTATACGCGATTACCGGCCGAAAAATCACCATCCGCATAATACTCCAGTGCTGGCTCGAGCCCTGTGGCAACAAATTCTCCCTGACGGGTTTCGAACATTTCAGCGAGCTGACGTTCTTCATTTGTCAGTCGATGCGCGGTGAACGCTTGCCAAGTGACGTCTATCTCTTCGGCATTGTTTTCTATGTCGGCTTGTATGTCGCCAAATGAACGGGCCTCTTCACCGCCTCGCTCCAAGCGGGGATCATTCAGCACCATTTGGCTCATGGCAATGAGATTCTCACGCATGAGCTCGTCTATTCGAGTTAGCTGTATAGTGGGAATGAGCCTATCTTCGTATACGGTCTGGATGGCCCGATTGCTGGTATTCATGCCACTTAGTCCAAACCCACTTACCAGCAGCAGGAAGGCAAGAAACATGATGCTGAACATGATGAGTCTTGCTTTTATGGTAATCGTCATTGCCGTCTCCGTGTCTATGTCGTACACACAGCCGACAATTTCCTCAATGAGCCATTCCTTCAGGGCAGCGCTCTAGCAACAAGCGTCACAACTGATTTGGCGATGCCATCACAAAGGGCAAAAGCTCTAACTCATGCTTCACCTGAGCGGAATATCCAATGAAGAAAACTGCGGCCTCAATACACTTAACGGCCTCAGTATAAGTAACTTTAGGAGAATTTAATTAATTATAATTAGAGCATTATAATTCACCTGAAAGGTTTCTTTAAAGGTCTCATGTACGAATACCAGGCACGTCCTGCCTGGGCCTCGGCATGGGCTCACGCGGCGGCACGTCGGTGGTGACCTCGATCTCGTACTCCTCGCCTTGCTGCCAGTAGCGTAGCCGGGCGTCTTCGTCCACGGCCGTGTCGCGCACCAGTTCGAGATAGCGCAGCGGCGTTTCGGGCACCTCACCGTTCACTTCTAGCAGCAGCGCGCCCGGCTCCAGGCCGGCGTCGGCCGCTGGGCCACGCACGTCACTGACCAGCACGCCAGGTTGGTCGGGCAACCCCAGCGCTTCGCGCAGATCGGCAGTGACCGGCGCCACGGTGATACCGAGCGCCACCACCACCTGATCGTCCAGACCTTCGTACTCGATGTCCCGTGCCGCCTCGAGCACCTGAGGTGCCACATGAATACTCGCCCCGGCATGGATGGCCAGAGCGATGGCGTCGCTGGGGCGACTGTCGATACGCACCCGCTCGTCGCGCCCCGGCAGGCTCAGCTCGAGCATGCCGAGAAAGGTGTGGTCGACGATGGCATCGACATACACACGCTCCAGGGTGGCTTCCATCTCACCCAGCACATCGCTCAGCAGGTCGTGAGTCATGGGCCGCGGCGAACGCTCTCCGGCGAGGCCGCGCAGGATGGCACCAGCCTCGTTGACGCCAATGAAGATGGGGATCACCTCGCGAGCCCCCGGCTCCCGAAGCAGCACCACGGGCGGGCCGCCGAAGCCGGCCACCCCCACCGTGGCGATCTCTACTTCGACCATCTCGCCAATCTCGGCAGCAAGCTCCCGTGCGCTGGCGGCACCCATCGAGGCCGCCAGCAGCGCGACACCGCACAGCAACGACAGCAGGTAACTCCCGAGTTTTGGCAACGACATAGATTTCTCCGGCAAGGCTGCAGGTCATGGGTTCAGCATGGCACCCATGGCGCCGGCCCGCCATGCCGTTACTCCTCCTGCTCCGGCTGGCATCTAGAAAACCAAAGAGAACAGCACACCCAACAGCGCACAGCCGCCCAGTACCTTGAGCATGCCGATCTTGAAGTGGAAGATGGCGGCCATGGCGCCGGCGGCCAGCAGCAGGGCCAGAGGATCCAGCGTGCCGAACTGCGGAATCAGCAGGCGCACCCCGAGCAGATGCCGCTCGACGACTTCGGCAAAGATCACGTGAAGACCGAACCAGATCGCCAGGTTGAGGATCACCCCCACCACCGCGGCGGTGATGGCCGAGAGCGCAGCACTGAGAGCGCGGTTGTCACGCAGCCGCTCCACGTAGGGGGCACCGAGGAAGATCCACAGGAAACAGGGCACGAAGGTCACCCAGGTAGTGAGTACCGCCGCCAGGGTCGCCGCAAGCATGGGGTCGAGCCCGACGGCCTCGCGATAGGCGCCCATGAAGCCGACGAACTGCACCACCTGGATCAGCGGGCCCGGCGTGGTCTCGGCCATGCCCAGGCCGTCGAGCATCTCCCCCGGGGCCAGCCAGCCGTAGTTCTGCACCGCCTCCTGGGTCACATAGCCCAGCACGGCATAGGCGCCACCGAAGGTGACCACCGCCATCTTGCTGAAGAAGGTGGCGATCTGACTGAACACGTTGTCGCCCCCCAGCATGACCAGCAGCAGCGCCACCGGCGTCAGCCACAGCAGCAGGAAGATTGCCGAGACGCGCAGCGACCAGCTGCGATTTGGGCGCGCATGGGCCGGCAGCCCCTCCCCGAGCAGAGAATCACGGTCGCTCAGCCCATGAGCATCACCTTCCCCGTGACCGCCTCCCGCCTGGAAGGCGGTCATGCCGCGCTTGCCGCCCCAGAAGCCGATCAAGGCGGCTCCCAGGATGATCAGCGGGAAGGCGAGTTCGAGAAAGAAAATCCCCACGAAGGCTGCCGCCGCCAGGCCGATCATTACCCGATTACGCAGTGCCCGCTTGCCGATACGCACTACGGCGTGGAGCACCACCGCCAGCACGGCGGCCTTGAGGCCGAAGAAGAGGCCTTCCACCAGGCCCACGTTGCCCAGCGCGGCATAGAGGTAGCTCAGCGCCAGAATGGCGATGAAGCCGGGCAGCACGAACAGGCTGCCCGCCACCAGGCCGCCCTTGGTGCGGTGCATCAGCCAACCGATGTAGATGGCCAGCTGCTGGGCCTCCGGCCCCGGCAGCATCATGCAGTAGTTGAGCGCATGCAAAAAACGCTTCTCACCTATCCACTTCTTCTCCTCGACGAGGATACGATGCATCACGGCGATCTGACCAGCCGGGCCGCCGAAGCTCAGCATGGCCACGCGCAGCCAGACCATCACGGCCTCGCGAAAGGGAATCTGGTGGGGCGTTTCAGTGACAGGGGGCATGGATACGCTCACAGCACGAAAATGGCGGTTCGAGAGCAGAATTCTGCCCTGTTATGGCTCGGCGAACCACCGCAGGAGCATTTCCTTGCCTATCGAGCTGACTGCCCTGTCAGGCTCCCGCCAGCGCCCATGGCAGCGACTCATGTCGCAACACGGGCTCAGGGCGATCACCCTTGACCGTCACTCGCTCTCCCCGTCGCACCTGGCCAGCGTAGTCGAAGACGGCACGGTGCTGGGTGCAGCGATTGTCCCAGAGAGTCACCGTGTTGGCAGTCCACTGCACGCGCACCTGGAACTCCGGTGTCTCCTGATGACGATAGAGGAACTCCAGCAGGGCCTGGCTCTCCGCATGCCCCAGCTCGACGATCTCACGGGTGAACCCCCGATTGACGAACAGGCTCTTTCTCCCGGTTTCCGGATGGCAGCGGACCACCGGGTGCAACGCCTCGGGGTAGGGAGTCTCGCTCTTGATGCCGAAGCGGCTGCGGTCCTGAGCGCGTTGATCGCCGTAGTGAAGTCGGTAGGTGGCCTCCCCGGAGTGCACGGCGGTCAGCTCCTCAAGGAAGTTCTGCATGGCGGGCGACAGCGCCTCGTAGGCGGCATAACCGCTGGAGAACAGGGTGTCGCCACCGAATTCGGGCACCTCGCGCAGGTAGAGGATACTCCCTAACGGCGGCTCCGGATCGCAGGAGACATCCGAATGCCAATGCCCACCATTGACGGCTTTCTTGCCTGCGCGGATCGCCTTGGGATCGTTGGTGGAGTTGGCCCCCGCCTCGATAGGGAATATTTCCGGATAGCCTTCCGGCCCCTTGGCCATAGGGTGGACATGAAGTTCGCCGAAGCGCTTCCCGAGGGCGATATGCTGGTCGCGAGTCAGCGTCTGGTCGCGCAGCACAAGGACCTGATGCTCCAAAAACAGGTCATGCAGTCGTTTAAACTCCCGGTCGTCCAGTCTAGCCAGATCCAGGCCACTGATCTCGGCACCGATATGGCCGCTTAGTTTCCTCACCTTGGGCGCTTGTTCGGGCATCGGAGTTCTCCGTATTTCAGGGATTGAGTTGCCCTATACAAGCAGTGGCCATGGCAGTTTCCCAATGGCAATTCCCGCTTAACACATCACGATAAGCGGATTCGACAAGAGCTGAAAAACATTTCACTGGTTAAGTGATTTGCACAGCAGGACAACTCATTGGCGAGCACTTTGCGGTGTCGGCAAGGTGACGGTTCCTTGACTCATTCTGGAACTGGGAGCCTTCCATGCCAATACAGCACTCTCGTGTCGCCGCAATCGCCCTGTTGGCTTTGGCCACTACCGTCGGCGGACAGCCCGTAGAAGCAAACGAGCGCATTCGCATCGCCGAGCAGTTCGGCATTACCTATCTGCTGCTGCACGTCATCCGCGACCAGGAACTGATCGAGACGCTCGGGGCCGAACGGGGCCTCGACATCGAGGTGGAGTGGCGCCAGCTCTCCGGCGGCGCGGCGGTCAACGACGCACTGCTCTCCGGCGCGATCGATATTGCCAGTGCCGGTGTGGGCCCGCTGCTCACGGTATGGGATCGCACCCGAGGCAGCGCCAACGTCAAGGGCGTGGCCTCGCTGGGCGAATTTCCCAACTTTCTGCTGACCAACGATCCCGCGGTGTCCTCGCTCGAGGACTTCGGCCCCGAACACCGCATCGCCGTACCCGCCGTCGGGGTGTCGGTGCAGTCGCGCTTCCTGCAGAAAGCGGTGGCCGATACCTTCGGCCTCGAGTCCTATGACCGGCTGGAAGCCAATACCGTCTCACTGCCGCACCCGGATGCCACAGCCGCCCTGCTCTCCAACGGCACCGAGATCAGCGCTCACTTCTCGGCCATCCCCTTCCAGTATCAGGCGCTGGAGCAAGAAGGCATCCACAAGGTGACCGACTCCTACGAGATCTTCGGCGGACCGATCTCCCCCACACTGCTTTATGCCACCGAGCGCTACCGCGAGCAGAACCCCGAGGTATATGCCGTCTTTCTCGAGGCCCTGGCCGAGGCCCGCGACTATATCGAGCAAGATCCGGCCGGCGCCGCAGAGACATACCGCCGCGTCACCGGCAGCCAACTGGACAATGACTTTCTAACGACCCTGATCACCGACGAGCAGGTGAGCTTCTCGCTGGTGCCGCGCAACACCTACCCCCTAGCAGAGTTTCTGCATCAGGTGGAGGCGATTGGCCACTTGCCGCAAAGCTGGCAAGAGTACTTCTTCGACGAGGCTCATGCCTGGGAGGGAAGCTGATGACGGCAGCTACGGCAACTTCCCTGGCCAGGCGGCAAGCCAGCACCACACCACACCCACAAACCGGCACACCGCGCCTGGCGGTGGATGGCGTCACCCTGGAGTACCGCACGCCCCGCCAGGTGGTGAAGGCCACCCAGCGGGTCAGCTTCGATGTGCAGGAAGGCGACCGCTACGTGTTGCTGGGTCCCTCGGGATGCGGCAAATCTACCCTGCTCAAGGCAGTGGCCGGTTTTCTCTCACCGGTAGAGGGAGAGATCCGGCTCGATGGCCAGCGGGTCGCCGGACCGGGGCCCGACCGAGTGGTGGTATTCCAGGAGTTCGACCAGTTGCCGCCCTGGAAGACGGTCAAGCAGAACGTGATGTTCCCCCTGCTGGCCTCGCGCACCCTCGGGCGCCGCGAAGCGGAACAAAGAGCCCTGGCGACGCTGGAAAAGGTCGGCCTCACCGCCTTCGCCGATGCCTATCCACACACCCTCTCCGGCGGCATGAAGCAGCGGGTAGCCATCGCCCGAGCGCTGGCCATGCAACCGCGCATCTTGCTGATGGATGAGCCCTTCGCCGCACTGGATGCGCTGACCCGACGCAAGATGCAGGAAGAGCTGCTGGCCCTCTGGGAAGAGGTCCGCTTCACCCTGCTGTTCGTCACCCACTCCATCGAGGAGGCGCAGATCGTCGGCAACCGGGTGCTGCTGCTTTCACCTCACCCCGGACGCGTTCGCGCCGAACTGGGCTGCGAGACGGATAGCCTGACGAGCCTCGGCAGCGCCGCCACCAAGGCGCGCACCCGGCAGATTCACCGACTGTTGTTCGAGCACGAGAGGCCGTCATGAGCCTGCATACCCTGAGCCTCGGTCGCGACAACCGGCCCGACCGAATACACGACCTGCCCCCTGTCGAGCCCGGCGAGCTGGCGGTGGCTCGCCCCCTCTGGCAACGCCTCTGGGATCTGAGCGCCGTGCGCAAAGGGATGATCCTGCTTGCACTCGTGCTCCTGTGGGAGCTGGCCGCCCGCTATCAGGCCAACCCTCTGCTGCTTCCCGGTGCCAGCGATACCGCAACGGCTCTCTGGCAGGGGCTGGTCTCCGGCACCTTGATCCAACGCAGTGCGGTGTCGCTCTCGGTGCTGCTCAAGGGCTACGCCCTGGGCGCCGTGCTGGCCCTTGCACTCACCACGCTGGCGGTCTCCACCCGCCTGGGGCGCGACCTGCTCAGCAGTCTGACATCCATGTTCAGTCCACTGCCGGCCATCGCTTTGCTGCCCCTGGCGCTGCTGTGGTTCGGCCTTGGCGAGGCCAGCCTGGTTTTCGTGCTGGTGCACTCGGTGCTGTGGCCGATGGCCGTCAATATTCACCAAGGCTTCCAGGGGGTCTCCGAGACGCTGCGCATGGCCGGCCGCAACTATGGGTTACGCGGCCTGCGCTACGTGGCCCACATCCTGATCCCCGCCGCACTGCCGGCTCTACTGGCCGGGTTACGCATCGGCTGGGCCTTCGCCTGGCGCACCCTGATCGCCGCTGAGCTGGTGTTCGGCGCCTCCTCCGGGCAGGGCGGGCTTGGCTGGTACATCTTCCAGAACCGCAACGAGCTCTATACCGACAACGTCTTCGCCGGACTTGTAGTGGTGATCCTGATCGGCCTGCTGGTGGAGAACCTGATCTTCAATAGCCTGGAACGCATCACCGTCAAGCGCTGGGGCATGGTGCACTGAGCGCTACCTCGAAGCGGGCGCGCTCTTTTCTGACCGCGGCACGCCCACCCTGATCGTCATCTGCCAAGGAGAGCCGACATGCCCCTCACCCAAGTGATCGATTACTTCAATGCCCATCTAGAGGCCTTCAACCCCCAAGCCAGCCTGCGTCGGCATGCCCGCTTTCTCTATGAGAACGGCAGGGTGTCTGCCGAACTGGCGGGCAAGCGCGTACAACCAGGCCAGCAGCCTATCTTCGAGCTGGCCGGTCTCTCGGCGGTGGCCCACGACAGCCATATCCAACTGCTTGACCAGCATAGTGCCCAACAGACGACCGACCCGCTCTATTTCCTGAGCTGGGATAGGGAGGATGTGATCTTTCTGGACCGTTTCCTGCGCGTATTACATGCCTTGCACCACCTCTCGCGCCATGGGGTCGATGCCGCCCCGCTGATCGTCGACGTGCATTGGCGCCATCTCCAAGCCGTGGAAGCCTCCCATGGGACGGTCTTCGAGGCGCTGTTGGCTCGCCTGGGGTTATACCCACGCCAGGTCGTGCTGCGCCTGAGCGCACTACGGTTGTTGACGGACGCTCACGCGCATGATGCAAGCCGAAGCTTTCACGCACATGGCTACCACCTGCTGGCTCATGGAGTACCGCTGGATACCGAGCCCTCGGCCTGGCGCCAGCTATTGGACGCTGGTGTTGAGTGGGTCACGCCCGAACCCCATGCCATGAGCCTGGCCCGCCAGGGGCGCCAGCACTGGGCAAGGCTCACGCAGTGGAATCGTGAGGCGCATGCCATCGGTTTGACGGTCTGGTGGCCGATGGTCGACAACCCAGGAGATCTCGGTATCGTCACGCCTCTGGAGCCAACTCTGGTCAGTGGCAACTTAATGGGCGAGATGCTAGATGGGGGGGCGAGCGCAGTCAGCCAACGCGCTTGACGCTAGGTTTCAAGGCCCGTCGACCCAATCACGGATATCCGGCGGGCCGAACCACGGCTTGCCGCCGCACTGGCTCCCACCAGGCGCTCGCCACCAGCGCAGGCATCCATGCCAAAGGGCATGGACAACGCTTCGACGGCGCCCTTGTTTATCCATTGCGCTTATCCATTGCTCACTTGCGAGTCGGGCAGGAATACCCGGCTATGAATGGGGCGAATCCAGGCATCACCGCCCTGCTGGAGCCCCAGCGCCCGGTAGCGGTATTTAGGCAGTTCGGCGTGCACCAATGCCTCGCTGTTGTCGGTGCGCAGCTCCAGACGAACCGTGGGGCCGACCACCGAGACCAGCTCCACCTTGGCGTGCAGGGCATCTTGATGCTGGGCGTCGGCGAAGACCTCGATCTCGTGGGGGCGCACGTAGGCCTGACCCTGCTCGTTGCGGTAACCCTCGTACTCCGGCGCGGGCAGCGCCACGTCGCCGATGCGCGCCACGCCGTCATGCACGCGGGCATGGAAGAGGTTGACGTTGCCCAGGAACTGATAGACGAAGGGGTTGGCCGGGTGATCGTAGACTTCCTCGGGGGAGCCGTCCTGCTCCACGCGCCCCTTGTTCATCACCACTACCCGATCCGAGACCTCCAGCGCCTCTTCCTGGTCGTGAGTGACGAAGACGCTGGTGACATGGATCTCATCGTGCAGGCGACGCAGCCAGCGCCGCAGCTCGGCACGCACCTTGGCATCCAGGGCACCGAAGGGCTCATCGAGCAGCAGCACTTTGGGCTCCACCGCCAGGGCACGGGCCAGAGCGATGCGCTGACGCTGCCCGCCGGAAAGCTGATGGGGATAGCGGTGGGCGGTCCAGTCGAGCTGGACCAGTTCCAGCAGCTCCATGACCTTGCGCTTGATCTCGGCCTTGCCGGGTCGAACGCGGCGCGGGCGCACGGTGAGCCCGTAGGCGACGTTCTGGAACACGGTCATGTGCTTGAACAATGCATAGTGCTGGAAGACGAAGCCGACACCGCGCTGGCTGACGTGCAGATCGGTAGTGTCCTCGCCGTGGAAGCGAATGCGCCCGGTATCGGGCTGCTCCAGGCCGGCAATGATGCGCAGCAGCGTGGTCTTGCCCGACCCCGAGGGCCCGAGCAGGGCGGTCAGCTCACCCTCGCGAAAGGTCAGGCTGACGTTGTCGACGGCGACGAAGTCGCGAAAGTGCTTGTTGACGTGATCGATCTCGATGCTCATGGCGGAGAGTTCCTGAAGCGTGCGTGTCAGAGGACGGCGAGGCGTTGACGACGTTCGTCATGCCACTCGACCAGGCTCTTGATGGCGATGGTGACCAGGGCAAGGCCGGTGAGCAGCGAGGAGACGGCGAAGGCCGCGGTGAACATGTACTCGTTGTAGAGCACCTCGATGTGCAGCGGCATGGTGTTGGTCTCGCCGCGGATACGGCCCGAGACTACCGCTACGGCGCCGAACTCCCCCATGGCGCGGGCGTTGCAGAGAATGATGCCGTAGATCAGCCCCCACTTGATGTTGGGTAGGGTGACATGCCAGAAGGTCTTCCAGCCGCTGGCCCCGAGCGTCAGCGAGGCCTCCTCTTCCTCCTTGCCCTGCTGCTGCATCAGCGGGATCAGCTCCCGAGCAATGAACGGCAGGGTGCCGAAGGCGATCACGATGACGATCCCGGGCACGGCGAAGATGATGCGCAGGTCGTGGCTCGACAGCCACGGGCCGAGCCAGCCCTGAGAGCCGAACAGGATCACGAAGATCAGCCCCACCACCACCGGTGAGATGGCGAAGGGCATGTCGATCAGCGAGATCAGCAGCGGTTTGCCGCGGAACTCGAACTTGGCGATGGCCCAGGCCGCGGCGATACCGAACAGGGTATTGAGCGGCACCACGATCGCCACGATCAGCAGGGTCAGGCGAATCGCCGCCATGGCATCGGGGTCGCGAATGGCGGCATACCACACACCGAGTCCCTGCTCGAAGGCGCCATACAGCACCACGGAGAGGGGCAGCACCAGAAACAGAGCCAGGAAAGTGAGCGCCGTGCCGATCAGCGTGAGGCGCAGCCAGGCGGGCTCCTCGGTGGCCCGTCGCCAGCGCTTGGCGAGGGTGTCTTGGGTTTCCAGAACGGTGGTCGCAGTGGTCACGAGGGGCTCCTGTTATTGTCCGTACCGGCGGCTGGTCCACCACTGCAGGCCATTGATGACCAGCAGCATGAGAAAGGCGGCCAGCAGCATCACCGTGCCAATGGCAGCGGCGCCGTGGTAGTCGTACTGTTCGGCCTTGGCAACGATCAGCAGCGGGGTGATCTCGGTGCGAAACGGCAGGTTTCCCGAGATGAAGACCACCGAGCCGTACTCGCCAAGGGCGCGGGCGAAGGCCAGGGCGTAGCCGGTGAGCAGCGCCGGCATTAGCGCCGGCAGAATGACCCGGCGAACGGTGGTGAGGCGGTCGGCGCCCAGGCTGGCCGAGGCCTCTTCCCACTCGGCCTCGAGGTCCTCCAGTACCGGCTGCACGGTGCGCACCACGAAGGGCAGGCCGATATAGGTCAGCGCCACGATCACTCCCAGCTGGGTATAGGCCACGCGGATGCCGAACAGGTCGAGGTACTGACCGACCCAGCCGCTGCTGGCATAGAGGGTGACCAGGGCGATGCCGGCCACGGCCGTGGGCAGGGCGAAGGGGAGGTCCACCAGGGCAACCACCAGGCGCTTGCCCGGGAAGCGGTAGCGGACCAGCACCCAGGCGACCAGGGCGCCGAATACCAGGTTGATGGTGGCGGCGATCAGCGAGCCGCCGAAGGAGAGCTTGTAGGAGGCCACGACCTGGCGCTGGGTCACGGCGTTCCAGAAGGTCTCCCAGCTCATGGTGGCGGTGTAGAGCAGGAAGGCGCCCACCGGAATCAGGAAGACCAAACTTAGATAAAGTAGCGTGAAGCCCATGGTCAACCCGAAACCCGGAATGACCCGGCGGCGGGGCAAGGCAATCGACATGATGAATCCTCAACGTCGTGAGGCGCCCGGCAAGGGCGCCTCTTCATGTGTCGGCGGTACCAAGCATTCAGCCGGCGTTGATCTCCTCGAGGATGCGATCGAAGATGCCGCCGTCGTTGAAGTGGGTCTCCTGGGCGTTCTTCCAGCCGTCGAAAACGTCGTCGATGGTGAACAGCTCCAGCTCGGGGAAGCGCTCGTCGTACTCGGCGAGGATCTCCTCATTGCTGGGCCGGTAGAAGTGCTTGGCGGCCAGGTGCTGGGCCTCATCGGTGTAGAGGAACTCCAGATAGGCCTCCGCCACCTCGCGGGTCCCTTTACGGTCGACGTTGGCGTCCACCACGGTGACCGGCGGCTCCGCCAGGATGCTCAGCGACGGCATCACGATCTCGTACTCTCCCCGACCGAGTTGCTCCACCGAGAGGAAGGCCTCGTTTTCCCAGGCAATGAATACATCGCCGATGCGCCGCTGCACGAAGGTGTTGGTGGCACCCCGAGCGGCGGGGTCAAGCACCGGCACGTTGGCGTAGATGTCGCGCACGAACTCGTAGGCCTGCTCTTCGTCACCGTCATACTTCTGCAGGGCGTAACCCCAGGCGGCCAGGTAGTTCCAGCGCGCGCCGCCGGAGGTCTTGGGATTGGGGGTGATCACCTCGACGTCATCCCGTACCAGGTCGTCCCAGTCCTGGATATTCTTGGGATTGCCGTCGCGCACCAGCAGCACGATGGTAGAGGTGTAGGGGGAGCTGTTGTTGGGCAGGCGCGACTGCCAATCCTCGGGGATCAAACCCGCGCGGTCGTGAATGGCATCGATATCGTAGGCCAGCGCCAGAGTCACCACATCGGCGTCCAGGCCATCGATCACTGCCCGCCCCTGGGAGCCGGAGCCACCATGGGACTGGCGCACGTTGACCTGCTGGCCCGCCTCCTCTCGCCAGTGTTCGGCGAAGGCCTGGTTGTACTCGCGATAGAACTCGCGGGTGGGATCGTAGGAGACGTTGAGCAGCTCGACCCGCTCCTGAGCGGTAACGCTGCCAGCGAGGCCAGTGAGCAGGGCGCCGCCCAGCAGCACGGCGGCGGTCAGCGGGAGAAGGCGGCGTTGGGGGCGGATGGCCTGTTGGGTCATGGCGTTACTCCTGAGGCATTGATGAGGTGATACGCTCAGGTTACCCTCGCGGCTTAAGCACATTAACGAATATAAAATGGATTGCTTATCACGAATAGTGCTTACGCTGCCTTTCCTGCCAGTACCGACTGCACGGTAGCCTCGTCGAGATCCTCGCGGCATAGCTGAAGGAAGCGATAAGCATAAGCGCGCAGGAAATGACCGCGTCGCAACGCCAGGTAGGTGGTATTGCGTGGCAACAGGTTACTGGCATCGAGCAGGGTCAGACCCCGGTCGCGCTCCTCGTGATAAGCCATCGAGGCGATCAGTCCGACACCGAGCCCGAGCTCCACGTAGGTCTTGATCACGTCGGCATCCAGTGCTGTCAGCACGATATCGGGCATCACTTCGGCCGCGGAGAAGGCCCGATCGATACGTGCCCGCCCGGTAAAACCCTCATGGTAAGTCACGATGGGGTGCTCGGCGATGCGCTCGAGGGTCAAGGACTCGCCATTGTCCAAGGGGTGCCCCTCGGGCACGATCACGCCGTGATACCAGTGGTAGAAGGGAAAGCAGGCAAACAGCTGCCCCTCCTCGTGGAGCGCTTCGGTAGCGATGCCGATATCGACCTTGCCGGCCTTGAGCAGCGAGACGATCTCATCGGGTCCGCACTGGTGCAGCTCGAGATGGACCTTGGGAAAGATCTGCTTGAAGCGGGCAATGATCGGCGGTAGCGCATAACGGGCCTGGGTATGGGTGGTGGCGATGGCCAGGCTACCTTGATCTTCGTGCGTGAGCTGATGCGCCGAGCGCTTGAGATTCTCGGCATCCAGCAGGATGCGCTCGATGATCTCGACCAGTGCGGCTCCGCCTTGGGTCAGTCCCAGGATGCGCTTGCCGCGCCGCTCGAAAAGCTCGACGCCAAGCTCCTCTTCCAGGTCGCGGATATGCTTGCTGGCCCCCGACTGAGAGGTATAGAGCGCATTTGAGGCTTCCGTGAGATTGAAGCCTCGGCGCACCGTCTCGCGAATGATACGCAATTGCTGAAAATTCATGGTCTCGCTGCCGCATCAGATAATCATATTTGGGAATATAAATTCCTTTTTTTATTCTCTTAAGTAATTTTATGCGATATGGATATCAGCCAAGCAGGAGAGACTCCCCCTTCATGAGCGGGCGGTTGAAGCCAACGCGACGAGGTTCCACTCTTAGGGCGTGCCCACGAACAAGGAAGCGCCATGGACGACCTCGTCAGCGACTTTTTCGCCGATAACCTGATACTCATGGAGCTTGCCGTGGCGTTGCTGCTGGGGGCCCTGATCGGTATCGAACGAGGCTGGTCCGCCCGCGAACGGGAGTCCGGCGAACGCGTGGCCGGAGTGCGCACCCACGCGCTGATCGGCCTGTTCGGTGGCGTGGCCGCGCTGCTCTCGGAGGTACTCACATACTGGGCCTTTCCATTGATCTTCCTGGCGGTCGCCGGCATTGCGCTGGCCGGCTATCGAGCCAGCATGGAGAAGAGCGGCGACTACAGCATCACCGGCCTGATCGGGCTGCTGCTGACCTTCTGCTTCGGCGCCCTGGCGGTTTCCGTGGATATCGCCCTGGCGACGGCCTGCGCCGTGGTCACGGCGCTGATTCTCGACAACAAGCGCGAGATTCACGGGCTGCTGCACAAACTCCATGCCAACGAGCTGGATGCCGCCTTGAAGCTTCTGCTGATCAGCGTGGTGGTACTGCCGCTATTACCCAACGAGGACATGGGCCCCGGCGGCGTACTCAACCCCTACGAGATCTGGTGGCTGGTGGTACTGATCGCCTCGATCTCGTTCATCGGTTACTTTGCCGTGCGTCTCGGTGGCACCGAGAAGGGCATCCTGTTCACCGGCCTGTTCGCCGGGCTGAGCTCCTCCACCGCCCTGACCCTTCAGTATGCCCGGCAAGCGCGCCGTGAACCGCAGTTCTCCCCGATGCTCGCCGCCGGCATTCTGCTGGCCTGCGGCACCATGCTACCCCGCTTGCTGCTCTATGCCGCCCTCGTCGGCCCGGCCATGCTGCCTCAGATGCTGGCACCGCTCGCGGCCATGGGGCTGGCCCTCTTCCTGCCTGCGCTGTGGCTGTGGCGCCGCCACCGCCACGATCTCAAGGCGGAACGTCCGATGAGCCAGAACCCGCTGGAGCTGCGCGCCGCACTGCTGCTAGGCGCCCTGCTGGCGGCGGTCATGGTGTTAGGCGAATGGTTACGCGCCTGGCTTGGGGATGCCGGCCTGTACCTGCTGGCCGCCACCGCCGGCATCGCCGACGTGCATGCCATCGCCCTGTCGCTGGGTCGCATGGCGGCGGACACCATCACACCCGCCACCGCCGTGACGGGTATCGTGCTGGCAGCTTCGGTGAACAACCTGTTCAAGGTCGTGCTGACCTTCAGCGCGGGCAATGCCCGCCTGACGCGCTGCCTGGTCGGCCCGCTGCTGGCCTCGGCCACGCTCGGGCTCGCCGTGGCCTGGCTGGTCTGACGCTGCGTCAAGGCAGCCTCACCACCTCACGAAAGCCGCCCCAGATCATGCGCTTGCCATCGAAGGGGTGATTGGCCGGATCCATCATGTCCGCCATACGCGGGTCTTCCATCACCTTGGCATTGATGCGGTCGCGCTCCTCCCGCGAAGCATAGAGAATCCATGAGAAGATCACCGTCTCCCCCGGTTCGAGCTTGACGCTCTGGGGGAAGGAAGTGTGCACCCCCGGCTTGACGTCGTCGGCTACGCACTCCACATATTCCAGCGCGCCGTGATCGCGCCAGACCTCCCCGGCCTTTCGGGCCATCTCCAGATAGGAATCGAGATTGCCTTCCGGCACCGGTAATACGAATCCATCGACATAGCTCATGGTCTTGTCTCCCTGTTGTCGAGTCAGTTGTTGAGTAAGACATGGAGTGAGTCATTGAGCCGGCCCGGATGGCCAAGCTCATGGGGTCTTCGATTCAGCAGCGGCAAAATCGACAGTGATGTGCGCTGCCGTGACCTCTCGCAGGCGCCGCTCGAGAAAGCGCCGCTCGGCGCCCTGGGTCACCAATGCCAGGGCCTGGCGGTAATGCTCGGCCGCCTCGCCAGGGCGCCCCAGCCGACGCAGCAGGTCGGCGCGCGTGGCGGGCAGCAGGTGATAGCCGGGAAGATGGATCTTGTCGAGCTGCTCCAAGCCCGCTTGCAGCCCATCGGCCATGGCCACCGCCACGGCCCGGTTGAGCGCCACTACCGGCGTAGGCTGAATGGCGTAAAGCAGGCTGTAGAGCGCGGCGATGCGCCGCCAGTCGGTCTCTTCGGGAGTCGCCGCCTCGGCGTGCAACGCGGCGATGGCGGCCTGCACCGCATAGCCGCCGGGCAGGCCGCCACGCAGCGCGATACCCACATGGGCACTACCCTCTTCGATCTCATCGGCATGCCAGCGCGAGCGATTCTGCTCATCCAGCAGCACGATATCGCCGGCCGCATCGGTGCGTGCATCGCGCCGGGCATGATGCAGCAGCATCAACGCCAGCAGGCCTCGCGCCTCACGCTCCGCCGGCAGCAGTCGTACCAGCATGCGTCCCAATCGAATCGCCTCGCGGCACAGGTCGCTGCGTACCCAATCGTCGCCGAAGCTGGCCGCATAGCCTTCGTTGAAGATCAGGTAGATCACCGCAAGTACCGGCTCCAGGCGCTCGCCCAGGGCGGTGTCGTCGGGCACCTCGAAAGGAATGCCGGCATCGCGAATCTTGGCCTTGGCCCGTACCAGGCGCTGGGCCAGAGTCGGCACCGGCACCATGAAGGCGCGGGCGATCTCCTCGGTGCGCAGCCCACCCACGGTATGCAGCGTCAGCGCAACCTGGGCGGGCCGGGCCAGGGCCGGGTGACAGCAGGCGAAGATCAGGCGCAGGCTGTCGAGGGGCTCGCTCTCGAGGTCGTTGTCCAGCAGCAGTTCCAGGTGCTGACGCAGCTCGTCGCCCTTGCGCTCGCGCATCTGCTGGTGGCGCAGCTGATCGACCACCTTGTGGCGCGCGGTGGCGATCAGCCACGAGGTCGGGTTCGGCGGCCAGCCCTCGGCCGGCCACTGCACCATTGCCGCCTCGAAGGCCGCCTGCACGGCATCTTCGGCCAGTTCGAAGTGACCGAAGCGGCGAATCAGGCTGGCCAGTACGCGGCCATATTCGCGACGATACAGCTCATCCAGAGACACGCAGTCCTCACAATCGATAGGCGGGATCCACCGGCCTCACCTCCACCGAACCGCCGACCCGCAGCGGCGGGATACGCCGGGCCAGCGCCAAGGCCTCGTCCAGGTCGCGACACTCCACCACGTGAAAGCCGCCCAGTTGCTCGCGACTCTCGGCGAAGGGGCCGTCCAGCATCACCGTATTGCCGTTCTGCTCGCGCAGCGTGGTGGCCGACTCCACCGACTGCAGTCGAGCCCCACCCCGATAGTGTCCGCTGGTAACCATCTCCTGGATCAGGGCGTTGTAATCGTGCATGACGGCATCGCGCTCGGCATCGGGCAGGCCATTCCACAGCGCCTCGTCGATACAGCACATCAGCATGTATTGCATGGGACTTCCTCCAGTAAACGCAGCCTCATGGCTGCCTGATAAGGGATCGAACCAGCACGCCGTGAATCGACAGGGCGTGCTAATGAACATCACGAATCAGGCAGTCTCGACCGCTCGAACCGGCCGCATGCCAGCCAACAGGGCATCCGCCAATGCCCTCAAAAGGCCCCACTCTGAATGACTCGCTTCGCTGACCAGCATGATTTCCGCGGCGGGCAATTCCGGCAGCCCATGCTCTGCGGACAAAGCAATCAGCCCCGGCTTCAATTGGCTGGCCGGCATGGGAGCGACGGCGAATCCGGTTGCGGCGGCGACACGCAGACCGGCCCCACTCATGCACAGTATGGCAGTGCGCTGTGCAATGCCTGCCATGGCCAGTTGAGCCAAGGCAATCTCCCGATAGGGGCAGGGTTCAGGGAAGAGCGCCAGAGGCAAGGGCGAAGGAAGCTCTTGTTCCGCATGCTCACTCCAGGCCCACACCAAGGGTTCCTGCCATAGGCGGGTTCCCGTGACAGGCTCGCCACATTGCGCCCCAAGCACCATATCGACGTAACCCTGACGCATGGCACCGAGCAACTCCCCTGGGATGCCGACGCGGACTTCGATATCCACAGCAGGGTGGCACTGCATGAAACGCTTCAATAGCGTAAGCAAGCGTTCATTGGCGAAATCCTCTGACACTCCAAAGCGAATGCTGCGCTGCTCGGCAGAGCGGGAAACCTCTTCCATGGCATCCCGATTCAACGCCAGAATTGCACGCGCATAGCCCAGCAGGCGTTCTCCATCCGGCGTCAGCTGAACGCTGCGGGTGGTTCGTTCGAGTAACGCCTTGCCCAGTTGGGACTCCAGGCGGCGCAAGTGTCCGCTGATGGCGGGCTGTGTCAGGTGCAGCCGATTGGCGGCAGCCGTAAAGCTTCTCTCTTCGACGACCGACACGAAGCTACGGAGCAGCAGGAGATCGAGCATTATAAAGTTTCGCTATAAATAAAATGACTCGGCTATTATTAATGAGGTGTTTTGAAACACCGCAGCATCTTCAACCAAAAAATATAGCAGAAAGAAGCAGTAACTCCGCTTAAACTCTGCACCGATACGGCTGAAAAACTCGGACCGACTCCAAGGAATTCAATTCATGAAAATCACCCGCAGCCGGGGCTTCACCGCCGAGCGTGCCTGGGGCGCCCAGGACATCGCCAACATGAACGGCATCACCACCCGCCTGCACTGGACCGACCAGCCCTACCGCTGGCACGTCAACGACGGTGAGGAAGTCTTCGTGGTGGCCAGGTGGAAATGCGCTATCGCCGCGACGGTGTCGAACATAGCCAACTGCTGGAAGTGGGCGACATTTTCTATGCCTCGGTAGGCACCGAGCATGTCGCCTGCCCGGTCGGCGAAGCCCGGGTGCTGGTTGTCGAGAAGGAAGGCAGCGTCTAGGCTCCGCTCAACTCCACCACGAAGCGCTCCCTGGGCCAGCGCACCTTGGCCTGCCCAGCCAGGCGATCTTGTTGCGTATCGCGATAGCCGAGCGCCAGCAACACCACACTGCGCAAGCCCTGCTCTTCGAGCCCAAGCAGGGCGTCCAGCGCGGCAGGATCGAATCCTTCCATCGGCGAGGCATCGACTCGCTGCGCTGCGGCGGCAGTCAAGGCCGTGCCCAGGGCGATATAGGCCTGCCGGGCCGCCCAATGGTATCGCGCCTCCGGCGTGGCGAAGCCGGCGACGGCGCCATGCAGTGCCTGCCGATACCCTTCCAGCTCTTTCGGGTCGAGGCCGCGGGAGGCGGCTGTCAGTTCGATCAGCTCATCCACATGCCGTCCATCCACCTCGGACCAGGCGGCAAAGATCAGCAGATGGGAGCATTCGCTGATCTGGGGCTGATCGCAGGCAGTGCGCCGGATGCGCTCGCGCAGTGCCGGCTCTTCGATCACCAGCACGCTGTAGGGCTGCAGGCCATAGGAGGATGGCGCCAGGTGCGCCGCATCGAGGATGTCATCCAGCGCTTTTCGCGCCACTTTCGTACCATTCATGCGCTTGGCGGCATAGCGCCAGTGCAGGGCTTCCATGACGGACATGATGTTCTCCCGGTTCAAGGTTTGGCCAAGGCCAGCGTCGGCGGTGAGGTGTGGTGCGAAGCACCACGGTGGAACAGCCCGGCACCGAGGGCCACCAGTACCCCCGCCAGGCCGAGGAAGGGCGGCACCGACTCACCCAGCAGCAAGACGGCGATCAGGGTACCGACCAGCGCCGCCACCATGCCGATCTGGCTGAGGTAGACGGGGCCGGCAATTTTCTGCAGCACGAAGTAGAAGACGTAGAGCACGGTGAAGACGGCGACTTCGGCGAACAGCAGCCGGAGCACATCGGCAGAGCCGAGCAGCTGAGTGAATTGACGCGCCTCGAACGCCAGCACGAAGGGGGCAAGTGCCAGGGCGCCTCCCAGCAGCATCAGCGCGGCGAGATAGACCGGCCCCGCCTCGCCGGGCCAGCGCAGGGTGCGGTAGATGTTGCCCAGCGCGATGATCAAGGGAATCGCCAGGACCAGCACGACCCAGCCCTGGGCACCCGACATGCCACCCGCCTTGGCCCACGCCAGCAGCACCCCGCCCGATAGCCCCAGCAGCACACCGCTCAGTCGCAGCGGGTTCATGCGCTCCATGCCCAACCCTACCGCGAGCATCCAGGTCACGAGGATCGGAAAGGCAAAGCTGAGCGAAACGAAGCCCGCCCCCACGTGGCGTACCGCCAGAAAACCCAGCGCATTGGGCAAGGCGAACAGCGCACCCGACACCAGCGCGTACTCGATGATGCGCCGGTCGAGCTTCATCGGCTGACGTTGCACCGCCGCGAGCGCCAGCAGCAGCACACCAGCACCGGTGACCGCCACCATCAGGAAACCAAGGCGCGGTGCGCCGGCGTCGTCGGCAAGCTTGGCCACGGCCAGCGAAAGCGCCAGCAGGCTGCCGACCAGCAGCAGGCAACCCAGGGCATACCAGCCGGTACGGTTGCTCGATAGCGTGGAATTGGTCATGATCGCCTCCTATAGCGCGGCAACGAGAATCTTGCCGAAAAGTATCTTAATGGAAAGATAAATATCCACATGAACCGTGTCAAGCACGCCGTTGCGCAATGGCAGCGGGAAATGCCCGATCTCGACCTGCTGCCGATGGAGGTGGTGGGGTATCTGAAGACTACGCAGTTGCTCACCCAGGAGCGGTTGCAGGTCTTTTTCAAGTCACACGGCCTGCAGGCCGGGGAGTTCGATGTGCTGGCGACGCTGCGTCGCGCAGGCGCCCCCTACCGCCTGGGGCCGACACAGCTGTTCGAGACGCTGATGATCTCATCGGGTGGCATGACCAGTCGGCTGGATCGGCTCGAGAAGGCGGGCCTGATCGTACGCTCGCCGAATCCCGAGGATCGACGCGGCACGCTGGTATCGCTGACCGAGAAGGGCATGGCGCTGATGGAGCGCATGATTCCTGAGCATGTCGAGAATGAAGCCAGGATGCTCGCCGCCCTGAGCCGCGAAGAGCAGCAAACATTGGGTGAACTGCTCGGCAAGCTGTTGGAAGGGTTGTCGGAAGAGTCCTGAGCCGGCCCGGCGGGGCTAGAGAAGCGTCAGCTCTCCCTGAAACAGCCCTCCCTGGAAAAGCTCGCCCTGCACCAGCCCCCGCTCATGCTCCACCAGCCAGCGCTTGCGCGGTAGCCCGCCGCCATAGCCGGTCAGAGTGCCGTTGGCGCCGATCACCCGATGGCAGGGCACCACGATGGAGATCGGATTGGCGCCGTTGGCCAGGCCCACGGCACGGCTGGCACCGGGCCGCCCTATCCTGGCGGCAAGCTCGCCGTAGCTGATGGTGGTGCCGAATGGAATGCCGCGCAGCGCCTGCCACACCAGACGCTGGAACTCGGTACCGCCGGTGGCCACCGGTAGCCCATCGAGATGGGACGGGTCGCCGGCGAAGTAGGCTTCCAGGGCCTCGCGCACGAGCACGGGTGCTCTGCCCCGGGAGAGATGATAATCGCGGTAGTGACGCGTCAGCAGGCGATGCAGGCGCTCGTCATTGCTGTCGAACTCCAGCGCCCGCAGCGCTCCCTGTTCGTCGCCGACCAGACTCAGTTCGCCCACTGGGGACGACATCAGATCAAGCCAGAGTTGCATCGCCTTTCTCCTGTCTCGCTTTAGCCCTGTCTCGCTTTTGCCTGCGTGGTTGCCGCATCGGCATGCCACAGGTGCATTACGGCGTAGGCACGCCAGGGCCGCCAGACCTCGGCGCGGGCCAGCAGCTCACGCGGCGTGGGGCGTTTGCCCTGCTCCGCCAGCGCCCGCTGTACGGCCACGTCCGAGGGCAGGAAGGCATCACTCTCCCGCAGCCCGCGCATGGCGATGTAGTGCGCCGTCCAGGCACCGATACCGGGCAGCGCGCACAGCTGCGCCACGCTGTCGTCGAGCTCGCCACGCCGCTCGAACAGCTGTGGCTGCTCACGGTAGGCCAAGGCCAGTCCCGCCAGGGCGCTGGCGCGTGCGCCGGGCATGCCGAGGGCCTTGATCTCCGCAAAGGTGAAGCGCTCGGGTGCGGGGAACAGCCGGTCCAGGCCGGGGACGAACGGTTCTGCCAACCGCTCGCCCAGGCGTTCGACCAGGCGTCCGGCAAGCCGGGTGGCGGCATCGACGCTGACCTGCTGACCGAGTATCGCGCGCACGGCGATCTCGAACGGGTCCCAGCCGCCCGGCACCCGCAGCCCCGGGCGGCGCTCGACCAATGGCGCCAGGGTGGGGTCGCGACCGAGCCCCTGGCGTATTGCCTCGGGGTCGGCGTGCAGGTCGAAGAGCCGCAGCAGCCGAGCGACGATGGCGGACGGATCGATAGGCTCGGGCAGACGCAGCGTGACATGCAGCGCCGTGTCGGCCGGAGCGTGGGTAACGCTCACGGAGCCCATCGCCCCCGCCTCGCGGAAGAGACGGTGATAGGCCTCGCCGTCGATGCGTTCCAGGCCGGCAATGGCGCGCCGGGCCAGAAAGCCGAGTATCGCCTGCCAGTCATAGGGAGGCCGGTAGGGCAAACGCAGCGTCATCTCGGCTGCTGGGGCCGCGCCGCCCACAGGGCGCGTTTCGGTCGAGAGAGTCATCGCTCCATTCTAGCCCGCTCATGGAAGACGTCCGCTGTTTTTTGCAGCGCTCGCGCCAACGAAAAGTGGCCCTAACGAATAACAAAAAAATGGCTCTTAGCAAGGTACCAGATTCATTTCACACTGGTCCTCACCCATCGCAACGCAGAGGAGCCACCCATGCCCATCCGCCAAGCCACCCGCAACGACCTGGAGCCACTCAGTCAGCTACTCGACGGCTACCGGCAGTTCTACCGCCAGCCGTCGGATCTCGAGGGTGCCCGGCAGTTCCTGCAGGCACGCCTCGAGCACGGCGATTCGCATATCCTGGTCCATACAGGCGGTGAGGGAGACCTGCAGGGCTTCGTACAGCTCTATCCTCTGCTTTCCACCGTGCGCCTGGCGCCGCTGTGGCTGCTCAACGATCTGTTCGTCGCCCCGGTGGCTCGTCGCAGCGGCGTCGGGCGCGCCCTGATGCAGGCTGCCAGGGAGCTGGCCCACGCCCATGGCGTCGGCCATCTCAAGCTCGCCACCGAGATCGACAACCGCACGGCCCAGGCACTCTACGAATCGCTCGGCTGGCAGCGCGATACCACCTTCTATCACTACGGCCTGCTGTTCGACACCCAGGCAGACCAAGGCTGAGCGGAGGCACCATGTACGTTCCCCCATCGATGCGGCTATCGCGTGAGCAGGCCTGGGATCTGGTCGAGCGGCACGCCTTCGCCACGCTGGTCGGCGCCGATCTGCAGGCCACCCACCTGCCCCTGACGCTGGAACGAAGCGAAGGCGAGCTCGGGGCGCTCTACGGCCACTTCGCCCGGGCCAATCCGCACTGGCGTGCACTGGACGGCAACCGAGCGCTGGCGATCTTCAGCGGCCCTCACGCCTATGTCTCGCCGAGCTGGTACGCCAGCCAGCCTGCCGTGCCCACCTGGAACTACCTGGCCGTGCACGCCACGGGGCGCCTGGAGCTGCTGGACGCCTCGGCCACACGAGAGCTGCTCGACCGCAGCCTGGCCCACTTCGAGCCCGCCCTGCTCGATTCGCTGGGCCGTGAGCACGACTACCTGGAGAAGATGCAGGCCGGCGTGGTCGGCTTTCGCCTGCGCATCGAAGCGCTCGAGGGCAAGGCCAAGCTCGGCCGACAACGCTCCCGGGCCGATCAGGAAGGGGTAGAAGCGGCCCTGGCACAGAGCGCCGACCCGCAGGCGCGCCAGCTTTGGCGCTACATGCAGAAACTGACAGACGAGGAGCGGCAAGCATGAACACGGTCACGCAGCCCGCAGACGCCCGGCCCCTCGGGGCCACCCTGCCCGACTGGCAGCCGGCAAGCAGGCCACAGCGCGCTTCCCTGCTGGGCGAGCGGGTTCGCCTCGAACCGCTGTCGGCCGAGCGCCATGCCGATTCGCTGTTCCCCGCCTTTCTGCAGCCCGGCGAGGGGTCACACGACACACCGCAAGCACGCTGGGCCTATTCCGGCGGCATGCCGTTCTCCGATGCCGAGCAGTGTCATGCCTGGCTGACCGAGCGGGCGCGCAGTGAGGATCCGCTCTTCTTCGCCATCGTCGAAGCAGCATCCGGGCGGGCCCTGGGGCTGGCCAGCTATCTCAACATCGTGCCGGAACATGGCAGCATCGAGGTCGGGCATATCCATTTCACGCCCGCGCTGCGACGCACGCCGGCGGCCACCGAAGCCATGCTGTTGATGATGCGCCATGCCTTCGCCCTAGGCTACCGGCGTTACGAATGGAAGTGCGATGCGCTCAACGCCGCCTCGCGGCGTGCCGCCGAGCGCCTGGGCTTTCGCTACGAGGGGATATTCCGGCAGCACCGGGTGGTCAACGGACGCAACCGCGACACCGCCTGGTACTCGCTGCTCGACGGCGAATGGCCCGCCGTCGAAACGCAGCTTGAGCGCTGGCTAGCGGCGGAGAACTTCGATGATGAGGGTCGTCAGAGGTCGTCGCTTTCCGCGCTGTCAGCCTAGGTTCAGCCATTCGCGAGCCAGCCAGCGCCCGACCCGCTCGATCTCGGCTTCCACGGTGCCGGCATAGCCCAGCACCAGGCCGGGGCGAGCGGGTGCATCGAGGTAGTAGCTCGACAGCGGCGAGAGCGCGATGCCCTGCTCCATGCCCTGCCGCAGCAGTTGGCGCTCATGCTCAGCCTCGTCGAGCCAGGCCACCAGGTGCATGCCGGCCTGCCCATCGGAAAGGCGCAGGCCGCGCGCCACGGCGGGGGCCAGGGCCTTGCGCAGCAGCGCCTGACGCCGGCGGTAGCAGTCGCGCATGCGCCGGATGTGACGTGAGAACTGGCCGTTGACGATGAACTCCGCCAAGGCAGCCTGTACCGGGTACTGCCCCTCGCGGTGAAGCCGCGCATTGGCTCGGCGGAACGGCTCGATCAAGGGCTCGGGCAGTACCACATAGCCCAGGCGCAGCCCGGGATACATCACCTTGCTGAAGGTGCCCACGTAGATGACGCGGCCATCGTCGACGAGCCCCTGCAGGGCAGCGATGGGGCGCTGCTCATAGCGAAACTCGCTGTCGTAGTCGTCCTCGACGACCCAGGCGCCGTGCCGCTCCGCCGCTTCCAGCAGCGCCAAGCGGCGGGACAGACTCATGGTCACGCCGCTGGGGTATTGATGCGAGGGTGTCACATAGATCAGTCTCGGGCTCTCGGCGCACGCCGCAGCCGCAACGCTCATCCCCTCGTCGTCCACCGCCACCGCCTGCAAATCGAGTCCGGCGGCCGCGAAGCAGGCCTGAGCGCCAGGGTAGCCCGGCTCCTCGATCCATACCTTGTCGCCGGGATCGCTGAGCAGCCGGGCGATCAGCTCGAAGCCCTGCTGGGCGCCCTGCACGATGAGAATCTGCTCGGGACGACAACGCACCGAGCGCGAGAGCTGCAGATAATCGGCCAGCGCCTCACGCAGCGCCGGCACACCGCCTTGGGCCTGATAGGCCAGCCAGTCCCGTGGCATGCGCTGTTGATGGCGGCGTACCAGCCGCTGCCAAGGGCCATGGGGGAAACGATCCAGCGCCGGCAGGCCCGGGGCCAGGATGGGGCGCTCCTGGCTGGCATGACAGAACGCCAGCAGCGACGTGCCGCGTGTGGAGAGCGGCGGCGCATCTGCTCGTGTCGGAAACGTCTGCGACGTAGCGAGCCCGGCCGTCACGGCCTGTCGCGATGACTGTCGAGCTGGCTGCTGCGTTGCGTGGGGAAAAGGCAGGTCGGCAACGAAGGTGCCCGAGCCATGGCGCGTCACCAGGAAGCCTTCGGCCAGCAGCTGATCGAAGGCGGCCAGCACCGTGTTGCGCCCCAACCCCAGCTCGCGTGCCAGCTGACGCGAAGAGGGCAGTCGCTGGCCGCAAGCCAGGCGCCCCGTCTGAATCCACTCGCGCAGCTGCTGATAGAGACGGGTGGCCAGGGGCTGGGGCGAGCCTCCTGCCAGTGCCAAGCCCAGTGCATCGGCCAGCCAATCGGCCTGACCGGGGCTGGCAGGTACGGCAGACAGCGCTCTGTCAGCTATCCCATTCATCCGCGATGACCCGATTGCGCCCCGTACGCTTGCCCTGGTAGAGATTCTGATCGGCGCGATGCAGGATCGCCTCGACCGTTTCCTCGGTACCGTGAAACGCCGAGACGCCACAGGTGATCGAGGCTTCAAAACGATGCCCCTCCTCCGAGGTGAACTCCTGCTCGAGCACCAGTTGGCGCACCTTTTCCGCCACCCCGACGGCTTCCTCGAGATCGGTTTCCGGCAGTAGCAGCGCGAACTCCTCGCCGCCCAGCCGCGCCGGAATGTCGTTGGTGCGCAATCGCTCCCGCAGCAGCTTGCTCACCTTGACCAACACCTGGTCGCCGGCGGGATGGCCATGGGTGTCGTTGATGCGCTTGAAATGATCGAAGTCGAACAGTACCACTGAGGTCGGCCTGCCGTAGCGACGATAGCGGGCCAGCTCCTGGAGCAGGCGCTGCATGAAGTAGCGTCGATTGAACAGCCCGGTGAGCTCATCGGTACGCGACAGCTGGCGCAGGCGCAGCTCGAGCCTCTTCTGCTCGGTAATGTCTCGCACCGTGCCGATCAGGATCTGGTCGTCGCCCTCGGGCATGTAATCGGCCAGCTCGTGCACCCAGCGAATCTCGCCGTTGGGCCTGATGATACGATGCTCCATATCGTGCTGCCCCTGTTGCTGAGCGCGCACGATGGCAGACTCGATGCTTTCTATGTCTTCGGGATACACCATGGCCTTGAAGGCCTGGAGACTGGGAGTGAAGGTCTTGGGGTCGACGCCGAAGATGTCGTAGATGACAGCGGACCAGTAAAGCTCGTTGGACTTGAGGCTCAGCCGCCAGTAGCCCAGCCGGGCGATTTGCTGAACGCGATGCAGGGTGCGTTTGAGGTGCGCGATCTCCTCGCGCGCCTCTTCGAGTTCACGACGAATACGCTGACACGAGCCGCCGCCAGAGCCGCTGCCATGCGCCTCTTCAGGGGAGCTCCCATCATCGATAAGGTTGTGCGAGCCCTTCATGACATCTCTGCGGCGGTTGTGAAACAGCTATGGAAAGCATACCTTTTGGCCCACAAGTTGACCAACGTTGTTTGAACGGTTGACAGCACTGCCTTACTCCACGAATTGCCCACCAGGCGTCGGCAACCGTCTCAGGTAGCGCGACAAGCCCACGGCGCCGGCCCGCATCATGGCATGGTGATTCCAGACCACCAGCGGACGTGCCACCCGGGCCAACAGGCTCATCCAGGGCCGTTCCGTACGCACCTGCCACAGATAATCCACTCGGGTGCCACCGCTCTCCTCACACAGCCGCCAGCGGCCGATGCCGGACACGTCGCCATCGGCCACGCCCTCGATCAGACACGGCTCGCAAACGCGGGTAATCCGGATATCGAACCACAGGTAATAGCCCAGATGGCTCTTCCAGACGAAGCGCTGCACCCGACCGATGCCGCCCTCGTCACCGGCCTCACGCTGCTCCACGCTCACCAGTCCGGGCCACCACTCGGGCCAGTGCAGCGAATCGGTCAAGGCGTCGAAAACCGCCAAGACCGGCGCCTCGAAGTGCCAGGTGGTAGTGAATTCAAAACTCGCCATGGCCCACGCTCGAATCACCAAGCCGCTAAGGATCGAAGTGGTCGGCCGGGAAGTCGGGGTCAAGTTGCACGTCTTCCAGCAGCACGCTCTCCATTCGCTGACCCCGCCGGTCGTAGCTCGCCACCCGCAGCGGAAAGAGGGTCTCGTCATCGAGCCACAGATCGTAGCGCGCCACCTCGTGCACGGCCCGGCCGGGCTCAGCCTCCACCACCACATGCTGCACCGGGCGGCCTTCGTGGGTCGCCGGCTCCAGGCGACGCGTGCTGCCATGCTGCTGCAGACGCTGGACGTTGCGCAGCAGCGTGCCGACGTCCGACTGGTCCACGCGATGACCTTGCGAGCTGCGCACCATGCGGTTGGTGGGTCTCAGCGAGAGTGCCGGGCGCCTGCCCGGCGAGCCGAAGGGCCACAGCTGTACCTTGCCCGTATCGTGACGATAGATCAGCACCGCGCCGCGGTAGGGCGTCTCCATGTCCATGCGCACATCGCCGGGACGCCGGTAGCTGTAATGGATGATCTCCTCGCCGCTGCTGCCCTGACTGCGCAGGGTCAGGCGATAGCCGGAGAGCGAGTCGATGCGTGCCAGCGCCTCGGCCACAGGGTCCGGTCCGGGTACATCGCTCAAGGCAAGCAGTAACAGCGGCAGCATACGGTGTCTCCAGCAGGTTCTTATTTGAGCCTAGCAGGGCCTACAGGCTTGGCGAGGTGGAGCCGCAGCGTGCGTGCTATCGTAGTGGCGTCAACCAACCCACGGAGAGGACAGATGAAATACCTTGGCGCCCATGTCAGTGCCGCCGGCGGACCCGACCAGGCCGTACTGCGCGCCGTCGAAATCGGTGCCGATGCCTTTGCTCTGTTCACCAAGAACCAGCGCCAGTGGCGTGCCAAGCCTCTCGACGACGCCACCATCGAGGCCTTTCGCAGCGCCTGCCAGGAGCACGGCTTTGGCCCCGGCCAGATCCTCCCCCACGACAGCTACTTGATCAACCTCGGCCACCCGGACAAGGCAGGACTGGAGAAGTCGCGCGCCGCCTTCCTCGACGAGATGCAGCGCTGCGAGCAGCTCGGCCTCACCCTGCTCAACTTCCACCCCGGCAGCCACCTGAAAAAGATCAGCGAGAGCGAGTGCCTGACCCGCATCGCCGATTCGATTAACCATGCCCTGGCCGAGACCCGCAACGTCGTCGCGGTGATCGAGAACACCGCTGGCCAGGGCACCAACCTGGGCTGGCGCTTCGAGCACCTGGCCGAGATCATCGAGCAGGTCGACGACAAGTCGCGGGTCGGTGTATGCATTGACACCTGCCACGCCTTCGCCGCCGGCTACGACCTGCGCACCCCGGAGGCCTGCACCGCCACCCTCGACGAGTTCGGCAAGGTGGTCGGCTTCGAGTATCTGCGCGGCATGCATCTCAACGACGCCAAGAGCGCATACGCCAGCCGTGTCGACCGCCACCACAGCCTGGGTCAGGGCAACATCGGCCTCGACGCCTTCACCACCATCATGCGCGACCCGCGCATCGACGATATCCCGATGGTGTTGGAAACCATCGAGCCCGACATTTGGGCCGAGGAGATCGCCTGGTTGCGCGCCCAGGTCGAAGAAGAGTGAACGCCGTCACTCCAACTCGACCAGGCCATGGCGCATCGCGTAACGAAACAGGCCTGCCAGGGAGTTGGTGTTGAGCTTGCGGTAGATGTTGCTGCGATGCGACTCCACCGTGCGGGTGCTGATGCTCAGCGCCTCACCGATGTCGCGGCTGCTCATGCCCTCGAACATCAGCTTGAGGATGGCCGTCTCGCGCGGGGTCAGGCGCTCCTGCTTCTCCTCCAGCAGCACCCGGGACACGCCGGAGCCGAAATGGCTGCGTCCGCCTGCCACCTCGCGCAGGGCGAACACCATCTGCTCGGCCGAGGCGTCCTTGAGTACGTAGCCGGCCGCGCCACAGGCCACCGCGCGGCGAATGTACTCCTCGTTGTCGTGCATGGTGAGCACCAGCACACGAATCTCGGGACAGGTGTCATGCAGGATCTTGCACGCTTCGAGACCGGACAGGCCGGGCATGGTGATGTCCGTCACCACCACGTCCGGCGCCAGCGCCTGAGCCAGCGACAGCAGCTCCTCGCCCGAACTCGCCTCACCGACGAGCTCAATGCCCGGCTGCGCCTCCAGCCGGTAACGCAGCCCTTCCAGAACCAGCGGATGGTCGTCCGCCAAAAGTACGCGTATAGACCCTGCCATCGACTCTCTCCCGACTCGTTCCGGTGGCACGCTGAAACGGCACCTTGATGCGTATGCGTACGCCCTTGCCGGGGGCCGCCTCGATCGCTAGCCGCCCGCCCAGCAGATCCACCCGGTCCTGGATGTTGCGCAGTCCCATACCGGCCCCGCCCTGCTCATGGCTCTGCTCGGCGCGCCAGATGAAGCCCTCGCCGTCATCGGCGATCTCGAGATAGACCCAGCCACGACGGCGCCGCAGCTTCACCCTGACCTGGCCAACGTTACCTGCGTGCTTTTCGATGTTGTGCAGGCTTTCCTGAGTGATGCGATACAGCGCCGTGGCCAGTACCGGCTGGCATTCGCCGCTGTCGAGGTTGGACTCGAAGTGAATGCGGACGGGTTTGCGCTCTACCAGGTCCGAACACAGGCTCTCCAAGGCCGCTACCAGGCCGAGGTCGTCGAGTACGCTGGGGCGCAGGTCATAGGCCAGCCGCCGCAGATCCTGAATGCCCGTTTCCAGAATGCGGTCTGCCGCTGCCAGGGTGGATGAGGCATCGACATGATCGCCGCGACCCAGCGCATCGTCGATGCGCTCGAGCTTGAAGCGTGCCGATACCAGCAGCTGATTGATGCCATCGTGCAGCTCGCGGGAAATCCGCCGCCGCTCCTTCTCCAGGAAGCTGAAGGTCTTCTGCGCCATCGTGACCAGCCGGCGATTCGCCACCCGTGCTTCGCTGAGGTTGACCGCCAGACCGATCACGGCGATGACGAGCAGGCAGGAAACGGTGAAGAAGGCCATCAGCAGGATGGTCCTGCGGGCGTTCTCCACCATATGATGCTCCATCTGGCCGACCACCTGCTCGATGTCATCCAGATAGAGCCCCGTGCCCACCATCCAGCCCCACTTCTCCAGGGCGATGGAGTAGCTCAGCTTGAGTACCGATTCGCCGCCTGAAGGCTTGTCCCAGCGATATTCGGTGAAACCGCCGCCTTCTTGGGCTTGCTCGATGAGCCGCTGGATCAGGAACTTGCCATCCTCGTCACGAAAGTTCCACAGATCCTGCCCGACCAGATGCTCGAGCCGTGGGTGGACGATGTTCAGCCCATCGTAGTCATAGACGAAGAAGTAACCGTCGGAGCCATACTCCATACGGTGAAAGGCATCCGCTACCAGCCCTTGCGCCACTTCTATAGGCAGCTCGGGATCCTCATAGATGTCTCGAATCGCCGTGTAGGCGAGTTCCATGTAGTTCTTGAGTTCAGCCCGCTTGGCTTCCAGCAATCCGTCCTTGAGTATTTCCGACTGCGCCCCGCTCAAACGCGCACTCTGATGAATGGCAAGAAACGTCACACCTGCACTGAGTATCAAAAGAGGCAGCAAGGTCAGCAGTGTCAACTTGGTTCTGAACGTGAACACTGGCGCGTTACCTTTACTTAATTATTATTCTTTTCGGCCCTGTCGACTTTTGGCTAATCACTGCCACTTATTGCAGTTGGTCGATGCAGTCGACAGAGCCTTTATCAGGGAGTTTTAAAGTAAAAACCCCGACTCACCATCCTACCACCCGGGGCAACCACAGCACCACATCGGGGAAGACGATGATCAGCGCCAGTGCCAGGATCTGGATCAGCACGAAAGGCACGGCCCCCTTGTAGATGTCGCCCGTGGTGATCCCCGGCGGTGCCACGCCCTTCATGAACAGCAGCGACCAGCCGAAGGGCGGCGTCAGGAACGAAGTCTGCAGGTTCATGGCGATCAGGATCGCGACCCACACCATCGACATGTCGCCCTGGCTTGCCAGGAACGGCAGGAACAGCGGCACGGCAATGTAGGAGATCTGGATCCACTCGAGGAAGAAGCCCAGGAAGAAGATCAGCAGCAGCATGAAGATCAGCGTGCCGTACATGCCGCCCGGCACCCATTCGAACATCGCCTCGATCAGGAACTCTCCGTCCAGCCCGCGGAAGGCCAGAGCGAAGACCTGGGAGGCGATCAGCACGAAGAAGATCATGCAGCTGATGCGCAGCGAGGTCTTCACGGTCTCGGAGAGCACCCCCAAGGTCAGGCGCCCGGACACGACCGTCAGCAGCAAGGCTCCCACGGCACCGACCGACGCCGCCTCCGTGGGCGCGGCCACCCCGCCGATGATCGAACCGAGCACGGCGAAGATCAGCAGCAGCGGCGGCACCACCACTTTGACGAAGTCCTTGCCCAGTTCCAGCTTGCTGACCGCGGCGCGCTCCTGCTCGTCGATGGCGGGCACGTCGGCGGAGAAGAAGAAGGCCAGCAGCAGCAGATAGGCCAGATACATGCCGGCCAGCAACAGGCCGGGCACCAGCGCCGCGGCAAACAGGCTGCCGACGGAAAGATTCATGATGTCGGCCAGCACCAGCAGCACCAGGCTGGGCGGGATGATCTGCCCCAGGGTGCCCGCCGCACAGATGGTGCCGCAGGCCACCGTCTTCTTGTAGCCGCGGCGCACCAGGGTCGGTAGCGCCATCAGCGTCAGGGTGACGATGGCCGCCCCGACGATGCCCGTCGCTGCACCCAGCAGCACACCGACGATGATCACCGCCAGGGCCATGCCGCCCGGCAGGCCGCCGCACAGGTGACCAATCACGTCGAGCATGCGCTCGGCGATCTTCGAGCGTTCCAGCATCACGCCCATGAATACGAACAGCGGGATGGCCAGCAGGGTGTAGTTGGCCACCACGCCGTAGATGCGCGAGGGCAGCAGCTCGAACAGCCAGCCGTCGAAGCCGATGAAGCCGAACACGAAGCCGACGAACGCCACCACGAAGCCCACCGGAATGCCGGTCATCACCAGCACGAAGAAAGCCACGATCATGGCCAGCGCGTAATATTCCAAGGGCATGGCTCAGGCTCTCCCAGTGTAGTGTTGAACGAGGCGTCGACCGTTCTCGAGCGCCTGGCGCAGCGACTCGGCCGCCACGAAGACGAAGCCGACCACCACCATGGCCTTGGGGATCCAGCGCCAGGGAAGACCGGAAGAATTGGGTGAGCGCTCGCCGCGGATGAACGAGGTCTCGGCGAACGGCAAGCTGTAATGGATGATGAGCAGCGCGCAGGGCAGCGCCACCAGCAGTGCGGCGATGAGGTTCAGCCACAGCATGCCGACCGGGCTGAAGCGGCTCGACAGGATGTCCACGCGCACGTGATCGTCGAACTTCATGGCGTAGGCGATGCCCATCATCGCCATGACCGACAGCAGGTACCACTCCAGCTCCTGGGCCCACACCGCACCCAGGCCGAAGGCATAGCGGCTCAGCATATTGCCGAAGATCAGCGCGATCATGATGAGCATGGACAAACAGCCGATGAAACCGGCCAGGCCGGTTATTCGCTCGAGTGCACGCTCGAGCCAGGTACACAGACGCAGCATTTCAACTCCCCCTCTGGGCGGGCGCCCAGCGGACGTCAAAGGTGGGGTAAGCGCGACCCGAGTGGGTCTGGAAGGAGAGCGCTCGGCGTTACGGACTGCCTCTCGGCCGAGCGCCCGGCCGACGTCAGATCATGCCCTGACCGTAGCGGCTGATGGTGTTGGCGAAGACGCCCTCACTGTTGGCGTGCCAGCCATCGTGCTTCTTCTTGAACGCCCAGAAGCTGTCGTTGATGCGCTTGACCAGCGGATCCTTGTTGGCTTCGGTCGTGAGAATGTCACGGGTGGCCTCGAACAGCGCCCGGATGACGTCGTCGGGAAGGGTCTCGAACGCCACGCCGTGGTTGTTGACCAGGTCGTCCAGGGCGTCGCCGTTCTGGGCCTCGATCCAGGTGTGAGAAGTGATGTTGCAGGCGGCAGCGGCGTTGTGGAGCACGGCCTGGAGATCGCTGGGCAAGGAGTCGTAGGCGTCCTTGTTGACGATCACCTCGGTGGTGGTGGAGGGCTCGTGCCAGCCCGAGGAGTAGTAGTGCTTGGCCGCGTTGTGCAGGCCCAGGGCACGGTCGAGATAGGGCCCCACCCACTCCGCCGCGTCGATGGCGCCACGCTCCAGCGCCGAGAAGATCTCGCCGCCGGGGAGCAGGCGGGCGTTGGCACCGATGGCGTTGTAGACGTCGCCGGCCAGCCCCGGCATGCGGATGTTCAGGCCGCGGAAATCCGCCACGCTTGTCACCGGCTCGCGGAACCAACCCACCGGCTGCGCGCCGGTACAGCCCACTGCCAGCGGGATCAGGTTGTAGGGCTCGTAGGTTTCCTTCCACAGCTCGTAGCCGCCGCCGTGGGCCAGCCAGGCATTGAAGCCCTGGAAGGTCATGCCGAACGGCACGGTGGTGAAGTACTGAGCGGCAAACGACTCCCCGGCCCAGTAGTAGGAGCAAGCATGGTTGAGCTGCACCTGCTGGCCGCGGGATACCGCATCGAAACCGTCGAAGGCGGGGATGAGCTCACCCGCGCCGTAGACACGAATCTTGATACGCCCGCCGGACATCTCTTCGACTCGTCTGGCGAAGTCCGTCGCGGAGCCGGGGCCAGACTGGAAGAAGGGGAAACCGGATGGCCAACTGGTGGTCATACGCCAGTTGAAGGTTTCCTGAGCCTTGACGATGCTCGGTGCCATCACGGTACCCACTGCGGCGGCACCGCCATACTTGAGGAAATTACGCCTGTTGACGCTCATGGCTATATTGACTCCCGGCGTGCTCGATGAAGTAGCGCGCTATCGAGCAATGCCCTCGTTTGTTTTAATGATTGAATCGCGAGCTGGTCAGAAAACTGACCTGGGGAGAATAAAACGAGGGATATCAAATTAAATCCGGAGAGCTGCGTAATTTACCCTGCGGCCATCCCTTAGTCAGAAATACGGATAATGCCTCCGTAGAATTACGCAACGTTGCACTGGATACTAGCCAGAAGTATATACCTGGAAATATATTTCAATAATTCCGATAAAAAAGCAATAGCGACACGGTTCCGCACGGCAACACGAGCTCGGGTAGACATCGAGCCAGCCAGGACAGAAGCGACTCGATGGCGGGTCGTTCGGTGAGGCTGCACTCCGGGCCGCGGCAGCGCCAGCCTCAGGCGAGACGGCGTGTCCGCTTTTTCTCGCGATGCGTTAAAACTTAGTCCACGCCTTCAGGTCAAAGCATTTGTCGGCCGGCGAGAAAGCTGCCACGCTCGATTTACTGGCACGCCTCTCGTAGGGACAAGGACTGACGTCCCGAGGGTCGCCCCATTCACCCGCAGGAGGACATGCGCATGGGTATCATCGGAATGCTGACCGTGAGCGTGGCCGCAGTGGCGCTTTCGGCTCTGGCCTACACCATGAGCGAGAAGCAGAGGCACCCCATCCGCAAGGAAGTGCGTATCGAGGAGGATGAACGCGTCCCTCACCGGCAACGCTCGCGGCACGACTGAGCGTCAGCGCATCGATATCGCAGCCCCCGGCACCTCTGGTGTCGGGGGTTTTTCATGCCCCGGCCCACGCCGCAGCAGCTGCTGCACCTGCCACTTCGCTCCAGTGGATAGCGTCTCGAGCCCGGTGGATAGCATCTCCAGAAAGTGCACTTCACCATTCTGCAGCACCGCCTCCGGCACCCCGTCGCGATAGAGCAGACGATTGCCCGACACCGCCGGTAGTCGCTGTCCGGGGGCGAGAATGCCCACCAGGTTGAGCGGGTCGGCGGCGGCCACCACCACGCGGGTGCCGTCCGGCTCCCGGCGGCGCATGGCCTTGAGTGCCCCCACTGCCTCGGCCAGGGCGAACTGCTCGCCGGCAAACTGCTGCACGAAACGCCCGCCGCGAATCTCACCGCGCGCCTCCAGGCGCCGGTAGACATACAGCAGCTCGCGCCAGGGCGGCAGAGCCGGCTCGCGTTCGATCACTCGCCGAAACACCACGCCGTAGCGCTCCAACAGCACCCAGGCGATATGCTCCAGGCTCTCCATGTCCGTCGAGATGCGGCGCTTTTCCGGCGTATCGTCGCGCTCCGGCGCGGGCAGCCACGACCAGCGCCCGGCGGCGTCCACTCCCGGGGCTTGCCGCCGACGCCGACGCCCGCTCGCAGCAATGGGCGGACGCTTGCTGGCCGGGGCGATCAGCGCCCGCAGGCCGGTGAAGCTGTCGGAAGTGACCAACCCCCACGAGGCCAGCTCGCCCAGCGCCTCCTCCACCTGGGTGCGCAGCATGTGGGCGGGGCCGAGCAGGTCGGCGAAGAACATCGCCCCTCCGCCCTGCAGCGCATTCAGCACCCGGCGCGCCCCGCCGGAGAGCGGCAGCTCCTCGACATCGGGAGCCGGCGCGGCCTGACGCCAGTCGTTCAACGCCTGGCGCTCGATCAAGGCAATCGGCGTGTTGCGCAGCGGGCCTGGGCGCTGGCGTTCATCGCCTTCGGCGATTCTAGGCGGCAGCAGGCGCAGCCAGATGAAGCGCCCGCTGGCGAGCAACTGATCGAGCATGTGCGGCGAGAAATCGGCCACCCGCGCCGGCAGCACGTCGCTCTCCCAGGCACCGGCCGCCACGGGAAAGCCCTCCAGCCGCTCCACCGCTGCGGCCAGCGCCTCCGGCCCCTGCGGCCGCTCGGTCAGGCCGTGCCAGTCGAGCAAGAAGCGCAGGTAGTGCTGGATGCTCACCGGCTCGATCTCGGCACGACGGCGGTCGATGGCGTAGCGATGCATGCGCGCCAGCAGGCGCCGCTCGCACCAGGCCACCTGGCTACCGCCGAGGAAAGCTCCTTGCAGCACGAAGCCCTCGACCTCGAGGCGCGCCAGCGCCGCCATGCAGCGCTCCAACAATACGCCGAGAGGCGCGGCCAGACTGGCCGCCGTGACCGGCCCCAGCGTCTCGAGCCGAGAACGCAGCAGCTCGGTCAGCGCCTCGTCAGACGAGGCCGGCGCCGTTCCCAGGGCTTCAATGGGCGGTTCGACCACGGCTTCGGGATAGAGCGCCAGCAGCTCGCCCAGGCGCTCCGCCGCCGTCCACAGCGGTTCGCCGTCAGGTGGCACGATGACCGCGGCACGCCTGTTCCGGGCGAGTGCCTCGAACCAGGACCGCCAGTCGTCTTCGGCTTCGTGCATGGCGATGAAGCCGCTCATCACCAGCGCGTCGTGCAGCTCGTCGACATCGCGCGGCGCGGGCCAGGCCTCTTCGCGCACCCGGGCGACCACCTCCGGGGCATAGCGCGCCGAGGCGGCGGCCTCGGCCACGTCGAGCGGAGCGCCGGTGCGCACGCTGAGGGTGCGCCGCTCCTCCTGGGCACCGTCGTCGAGGAAGGCGTAGGGACGCGCATTGACCACCTCCTCGGAGAGCGGCGAAGGCACCGCCAGGTCACGACCGCTGACGCCGATCTCGCCGGCTTCGAGGCGCACCAGCAGACGCTCCAGGCCGTCGATGTCCATGGCCTCGGTCAGGCAGTCGTGCAGGGTCTGGTCCACCAGCGGATGATCGGGCAGCTCCCTCGCTCCGGCCAGGTTCTCGGCGCAGGCGAGCTGATCGGGAAAGACCACCGAGAGCAGGTCCTCGGAGTCCTGGCGCTGCAGCTGCGGCGGGCGCCGTCGGCCGTTGCGGGTACGCGGCACGGCCAGCCCCACCGAGGCGTTCCAGCGCCAGCGCAGACCGAACATCGGCGCGTCGAGCAGCGCCTGGATCAGCACCTCGCGCACCGTCTTGGCGTTGAGATAGCCCCACACCTCGTCTAGGGGAAAGCTATGAGTTGGCCCCAGCGACAGCACGATGCTGTCCTCCAGCGCCGCCGCCTGCAGCTCGAAGTTGAACTTGCGACAGAAGCGCTTGCGCAGCGCCAGCCCCCAGGCCCGGTTGAGCTTGGAGCCGAACGGCGAATGCAATACCAGGTGCATGTCGCCGGCCTCGTCGAAGAAGCGCTCCAGCACCAGATGGTGCTGGCTGGGAATCACGCCTAGCGCCGCCCGCGCAACGGCCAGATAGCGCACCAGCTGCTCGGCGGCGGCCGGCGCCAGGCCGTACTCGGCTTCCAGCCACGCTTGGGCCTCGGCTTCGTCGCCCTCGGCCAGCTGCCGGTCGATAGCCTCGCGCAGCCGCGACACCGCCTGCGACAGCTCCGCCGTACGTGCCGGCGCCTCGCCGAACCAGAACGGGATGCTCGGCGGTGCCCCGCGGGCGTCCTCCACGTAGAGCTTGCCGGTGGCGAGCTTGAGGATGCGATAGGCCTGGTTGCCGAGCTGGAAGATGTCGCCCGGCATGCTCTCGAAGGCGAAATCCTCGTTGACGGTGCCGACACGGATTTCTTCCGGCTGCAGGATCACGTCGTAGTCGAAGTGGTCGGGAATCGCCCCGCCGTTGGTCAGAGCGACGAGCCGCGCATTGCGCCGCGGCCGCAGGCGGCCGTTGACCCGGTCACGGTGCAGATAGGCCCCGCGTCGCCCGCGCCGGGTGGTGTAGCCATCGGCGAGCATCTGCACAACCGCGTCGAAGCGCTCCTCGCTCAGCGCACGGTAGGGCCAGGCGGCGCGGATGCGTGCGAACAGTACGCTCTCCTCGGTTTCGCCCGCCCCGGCGACCTCGGCGACGATCTGCTGGGCCAGCACGTCGAGCGGCCCCTCGGGGATGTGCAGCCGGTCGAGCTCGCCGGCCTGCACCGCGCCCATCAGCGCGGTGCACTCAACCAGGTCGTCGCGGGTCAGTGGGAACAGCCGCCCCTTGGGCACGCGCCCCACACCATGACCGGAGCGCCCCACCCGCTGCAGGAAGGCCGACATCGAACGCGGCGAGCCGAGCTGGCAGACCAGATCCACCTCGCCGATGTCGATGCCGAGCTCCAGCGAAGCGGTGGCCACCAGCGCGCGCAATTCGCCCTGCTTGAGGCGCTGCTCGGCGTCCAGGCGGTGCTCGCGGGCCAGGCTGCCGTGGTGCGAGGTCACCCACTCATTCCCCAGGCGGTCGGCCAGGTGGCGCGCCACCCGCTCACAGACCCGCCGGGTGTTGGCGAAGATCAGCGTGGTGCGATGCTCTCTCACCAGTTCTGCCAGGCGGTCGTAGACCTCCTCCCACACCTCGTTGGCCATGATGGCAGTCAGCGGCGAGCCGGCTACCTCGATGGCCAGGTCGCGCCGGCGCACGTGGCCGGTGTCGACGATGGTGCAGTCGCCACCACCGGTGAGGAACGCCGCCACCGCCTCCACCGGCTTCTGGGTGGCCGAGAGCCCGATGCGCTGCGGCGGGTGCGCGGTGAGCCCGGCCAGCCGCTCCAGCGACAGCGCCAGGTGCGAGCCGCGCTTGGTGCCGGCCACCGCATGAATCTCGTCGACGATCACCGTGCGCACGCTGGAGAGCATCCGTCGCCCCGAGTCGGACGTCAGCAGCACATAGAGCGACTCCGGCGTGGTGACCACGATATGCGGAGGACGCTTGCGCATGCGCTCGCGCTCCGACGAGGTGGTATCGCCGGTGCGCACCCAGGCGCGTATCTCCGGTGCCTCCCGACCATCTACCTCAAGCCCCTCGGCGATACCGCGAATCGGCGCCTGCAGGTTGCGCTGGATGTCGTTGGAGAGCGCGCGCAGCGGCGAGACGTAGAGCACCACCGTCTCGTCGGGCAGCTCGCTGTCGAGCCCACGCCGCACTAGCCCATCGATGGCAGCGAGAAAGGCCGCCAGAGTCTTGCCCGAGCCGGTGGGCGCGGCGATCAGCACATGGCCGCCCGCGCCGATGGCCGGCCAGGCGCGCGCCTGCACCTCAGTAGGCGTACCGAGGTCGCGTGCGAACCAGTCGCTGACGGCGGTATGAAAGGCATCGAGCGGCATGGGCGCTCCGGAAATCGCTTTTCTACAACGTAATCGAGTGCGAGGAGATACGCGATGTTCCCGGGCAGTCTCCGGTTACCGCGACGAGAACATCTCGTTCAGCTCCCCCCTGAGCCATTCGATGAGCCGAGTGCTGCAGCGTCGATTATCAGCGGGGGAAAGCCACAGACACAGCCGGGCGGGCGTCTCGACGAAGCCCCAGGGAGCGATCAGCCGTCCCTGACGCAGCTCGTCCTCGACCAACAGCCGGGGCGCTATCGCCACCCCCAATCCGGCCACTGCCGCCTCGATCAGATAATAGAGATGATCGAAGCCCTGCCCTTCGGCCAGCGCCCGGTCGAGACGCGCCGAATCGAGTCCATGCGCACGCGCCCAGTGCGGCCAGGCCTGTGGGCGCGAGGCGGTATGCAGCAGCTTGATGTCAAACAGCGTCGCCGGCCGCTGCGGATCGAACCGAGCGGCCAGCTGCGGGCTCACTACCGCACCGATGTGTTCCGCTGCCAACTCGACCACCTCCAGGTCGGCCGGCCATGGCGGTTCGGCAAACGTCAGCGTTGCGCTTACCTCGCCTCTTCCCGGGGTAGCTTCGCTCTCGCTGGCGACGACATGCAGCTTTAGTTCTGGCAGCGCACGATGCAGGCGATCGAGCCGTGGAATGAGCCAGCGTGCCAGCAGGCTACCCGGACAGGCCAGGATGAACGGCGCCGCCTCGACGTCACGCTTCAACTGCGTGCAGCTGTCACGCAGGCGCAGGAACGCCTCGCCAACGCCGTGCTGCAGCCGCTCCCCGTGATTGGTGAGCTGCAGGCCGCGCCCCGCCTTGGTGAACAACGCCACGCCGAAGTGCTCTTCCAGGCTTCGCAGCTGACGGCTGACCGCACCGTGAGTCACGCTGAGTTCGTTCGCCGCGGCCGTGACGCTACCCAACCGCGCGGTGGCCTCGAAAGCGCGCAGGGCGCTGAGGGAAGGCATGGAGTGCATCGATTTGTGACTCTGGCTCACATATGGCCGCCATCTTATCGATTTTTCGCCCCGCCTGTCTGCGTTAGTTTCGTCGAAAGCTCCCCTGAACCTTCGAGGCAACCTATGACCGACCTTTCGATGCAGCCCGATGCCCATGGCATGTTCGGCCGTTTCGGCGGCCGCTTCGTCCCCGAGACGTTGATGCCGCTGATTAACGAGCTTCAGGCCGAATACGATACGGCCCGGCAGGACAGTGAATTCCAGCGCCAGCTCGCCTACTTCCAGCGCGATTACGTTGGCCGGCCCAGCCCGCTCTACTTTGCCGAGCGTCTTACCGAGCACTTTGGCGGTGCCCGGATCTATCTCAAGCGTGAGGAGCTCAACCACACTGGAGCTCACAAGATCAACAATTGTATCGGCCAGATTCTGCTCGCCAAGCGGATGGGCAAGACCCGCATCATCGCCGAGACGGGTGCCGGCATGCATGGCGTCGCCACCGCCACCGTCGCGGCACGCTTCGGCATGTCCTGTGTCGTCTACATGGGCGCGGCCGATATCGAACGCCAGCAGCCCAACGTGTTCCGCATGAAACTGCTCGGCGCCGAGGTCATTCCAGTGACGACGGGTACCGGTACGCTCAAGGATGCGATGAACGAGGCGCTGCGCGACTGGGTGACCAACGTCGACGACACCTTCTACATCATCGGCACCGTGGCCGGACCACACCCCTACCCCGCCATGGTGCGTGACTTCCAGGCGGTGATCGGGCGCGAGACCCGCGCACAGATCCTCGAAATGGAAGGACGCCTACCCGACTCTCTCGTCGCCTGCATCGGTGGCGGCTCCAACGCCATGGGCCTGTTCCACCCCTTCCTCGCCGATGAATCGGTCGAGATGATCGGCGTCGAGGCCGGCGGCAAGGGCATCGACACCGGCATGCACGCGGCAAGCCTCAGCGGCGGCGCGCCCGGCGTGTTGCATGGCAATCGCACCTACCTGTTGCAGGGTGAGGATGGCCAGATCATTGACGCCCACTCGATATCCGCCGGGCTCGATTATCCCGGCATCGGCCCCGAGCATGCCTGGCTGCATGAGCAGGGGCGCGTCGAGTACGTCTCGATCACCGACGACGAGGCGCTCGCGGCGTTCCAGTGCTGCTGCCGTCAGGAAGGGATCATTCCCGCGCTCGAATCGGCCCACGCCCTGGCCGAAGTCGCCAAGCGGGCACCGACGCTGCCCCGCGACCACCTCATGGTGGTCAACCTGAGCGGACGCGGCGACAAGGACATGATCAGCGGAGCCCAACATCTCGGGGAGAATTTTCAATGAACGCCGCCACAGAGAGCCCCATGAACGACACCACTCGCCTGGACGAGCGCTTTGCCACGCTCAGGGCGGAGAAAAGGCCAGCCCTGGTCACCTACGTCACCGCCGGCGACCCCGACTTCGAAACCTCGCTGGAAATCCTCGAGGGGCTGCCGGCGGCAGGCGCCGACGTGATCGAGCTCGGCATGCCGTTCAGCGATCCCATGGCCGATGGCCCTGCCATCCAGAAGGCGACGCTACGCGCCCTCGAGGGTGGGCAGACGATGGCCCGGACACTCGAGCTGGTACACGCCTTCCGCCAACGGGAGTCGCAAACGCCGCTGGTGCTGATGGGCTACTACAACCCCATTTACCGCTACGGCGTGGAGCGCTTCCTCGAGGACGCTGCCCGCGCCGGTGTCGATGGCTTGATAGTGGTCGATCTGCCACCCGAGCATGATGACGAGCTATGCCTGCCGGCCAAGCGACATGGCATTGCCTTCATCCGCCTCGCCACGCCGACCACCGATGCCAAGCGGCTGCCACGGGTGCTGGATAATGCCTCGGGCTTTCTGTATTGCGTCTCGATGAACGGTGTAACGGGCGGGCGCGAACCCGTGGTGCAGGACGTCGAGCGCATGGTGGGTCAGCTGCGCGAGCGTAGCCGCTTGCCTGTTGCCGTCGGTTTCGGCATTCGCAATGCGGCACAGGCCGCGGCGATTGGCCGATTCAGTGATGCCGTGGTAGTCGGCTCGGCGCTGGTAGAAGCCATCGATAGCGCAGAGACTCGACATGGTGCCGTTCAGGCGGTTCATGGCCTGGTGCGTGAACTGGCCGCAGGCGTGCGCCGGGGTGCCGATACCTAGAGCGACTCTGGTGGCCTAAGCGACGTGGCTCCTGCTGCACCCAACCGGAAATGCCCTGCCCCGACCTGACCCAATCAGTGGTGGGCAGACCTGTCCAGTATGGCTTCGCTCCCTCCGCCGAAGTCTCGGGCAAATTCCTCGCGCAGCCACGCCGCAACCTCCTCCAGCGCAGCATGTCCGCCAAACCGCCGATGCCGGACCAGTTGATAGCGCAGCCCCGGCAGCCTCGGCCCGAAGGGCACCTGAAGCACGCCGCGCTCGAGCTCCGCTTTCACCAGTGTGAGACTCAGCAATGCCACCCCCTGACCGGCAATGGCGGCCTGGATGGCATGGCTCTCGTCAGAGAAGCTCAAGCTTGCGCCGAGGTCGGCCTGGGTCAGGCCTGCCGCCTGGCACCAGTGCTGCCAAGAGGGCAGTCCCAAGGTGGAGCAGTGCCAGTCGAAGACGATGTGACGCACTACCTTCAGGTCTTCATACCCTGTCAGTGCCAGCCGTGGGCTGGCCACTAGAGCAAAGGCATCCTCGGCCAGTACCTCGGCTTCGAGCTCCGGATAAGGCCCCATGCCATAGCGAATCGCCAGCGACGCGCTACGTGATAGATCCAGCGGCGCCTCGCTGGCGTGGATGCGCAGATCGGTATCGGGGCACCGCGCATGGAAGTCGGCCAGGCGCGGCAACAGCCATTGGCTGGCAAAGGCCGGCGTGCAGGAGAGCGTTACGCTACCGCCATCACCTTGCTCCCGCAGCGCCTCCAGCGCTTCACCGAAGGCATCGAAGCCACGCTGCAGCACGGGAAGCAGCTGCATGGCGACCGGGGTCGGCACTACCTGGCGAACGCGGCGCTCGAATAGCGCCACTCCCAGCAGCGCTTCCAGATCGCGCACCTGATGGCTGACCGCAGCCGGCGTGACGGCCAGCTCCTCGGCGGCCCGTTTGAAACTGCAATGACGCGCCGCCGCTTCGAAGGCGCGCAGTTGGGATAACGGCAGCGTGCGTCGGTTCACCGACATCTCCTTATCGAAAAGCCCAGCCTATGGACAAGCCCAGCTATTCCATCCTTCAAGAAATGGTCGTTTGTCAGCCTTGCATCATGAACCGATCCTGTCTCCCACGCATCATCCGAGTTGAGTTCTTCTTGTCAGGAGACGTTCATGGTCACACTACTCCACCTCGACGCCAGCGCCCGCTCCGGCCGCTCCGGTATCGATCCGCATGGCTCTCATTCCCGCCGCCTCAGTGCGCACTTCGTCGCACAATGGAAAAAAGCCCGCCCCGACGATCGCATCCTCTATCGCGACGTGGGCCAGCATCCTCCGCACCCCGTGACCGGCGAGTGGATTCACGCCGCCTTCACCAAGCCGGAGGCGCGTGAGCCCTGGATGCATGACGCCCTGGCCGAGAGCGATGCCCTGGTCGACGAACTGCTGGAGGCGGACCTGATCGTTGCCGGCGTGCCGATGTACAACTTCGGCGTCCCGGCCGGCTTCAAGGCCTATATCGACAACATCGTACGAGTCGGACGCACCTTCGGCTTCGACCGCTCGCGCCAGGGGCTTCCCTACTGGCCAATGCTGACCGAGATGAACAAGCGCTTGGTGGTGCTGAGCTCCCGCGGTGACTACGGCTACGAGCCGGGCGAGCGCATGGCCCAGGCCAACCATGTCGAGCCGCACATTCGCACCGTGTTCGGCTATCTGGGCATCGACGACGTGCACGGCATCGCGGCGGAGTACGACGAGTTCGGCGGTGAGCGGCTGCAGGACTCGCTGGCCCAGGCCGAGCAGGATATCGATGCCCTGGTGGCGGCTTTGGCCAAGAATCTCGAGGAGGATCTGGTAAACGCCTGAAGGAAAGCAGGCCACGCACTGCGTGGCCTGCGACGCGTACCGGGTGGTGCAAGCACTGGACATAGGCAGCGGATGAGGCGATAAAAAAGCATCTCAAATAGGTAAGCAACAATAACGACAATCAGGAATCGCCAGATGGAACTGAAGCGACTGCCCACTCTCGCCGCACTGCTGCTGGCCTGTTCAATGCCCACCATGGCCGATATCGAGGGCTCTGCCGACCACCCGCTGCTCGGCCGCTTCGGCGATGCCACCATCAGCGCCTACCAGGCCTCCAACTACGCTGCCGCAACGCTGCCCAGTGGCCCGATCGCGGATGCCAGAGCAGTCGACAACCAACTCGAACTCGAAGGCCGCGTGACCCGTATCGGCTACCGCCTGCCCGTCGAGCATACCGCTCTCGAAGTCGCCCGAAACTATGAAGCCAACCTGACCGAGGGTGGTTTCGACATCCTCTTCCAGTGTACCGGGCCTACCCAATGCGGGAGAGGCTTCAGTCGCTATGTGATCAATGAAGGAGTGGTCTTCCCATCAGCCTTCGACCGAGCCGCGTTCAATGACAACTTTCGCGCGCTGCTGGCCATGCGCGCCGACGAGCAAGGCACGTCCCATGTCTTCCTCTACATCATGGAAGACCGACCCAATGACCGCACGCTGGTCCGCCAGGTGGTGGTCGAGAGCGAGGCACTGCAGCTCGGCCAGATCAGCGTCAAGGATGCCAGCGCCCTGCAGGCCGCCCTCGATGCCGATGGCAGCGTGATCGTCGATGGCATCTTCTTCGCCACCGACAGCGCCACCATCGAGGCGGAATCGGCCGAGGCCCTCGAGCAGATGGCCGAGCTGCTGCGCAGCGCACCCGAACTCAGCGTGTACATCGTCGGCCACACCGACAACCAGGGCAGCCTCGACTACAACCTGGAGCTCTCACAGCGGCGCGCCAATGCCGTCGTCGAAGCCCTGGGCGCTCTCGACGCCATCGACACCGCCCGGCTGGACGCCCGCGGCGTGGCCTCGCTCGCTCCCATCGCCAGCAACGCCAATGAGGCCGGCCGGGCGCAGAATCGCCGGGTTGAACTGGTCTTGAAGTAACAAGCCGTCGACGCTTTGGCCCACTCCACTAGATATTTGCACCTCCATCGATAGTGAACTCCGCGCCGGTGATCGAGCGCCCCTCCGGGCCGGCCAACCAGGCCACCAGGCCGGCCACGTCGTCGGCCTCGTTGTAGCGGGGAATGGCCATCAAGCTACGCTGGGGGTCGGAGAGCTCGCCATCGGCGGGGTTCATGTCGGTATCGGTGGAGCCTGGGTGCACGATGTTGACGTTGATGCCCCTTGGCCCAAGATCACGCGCCAGCCCCTTGGTCAGCCCCACCAGGCCCGCCTTGCTCATGGCATAGAGGCTGATGCCGGACCAGGGCACCCGAACGGCAAGGTTGCTACCGATGGTGATGATGCGCCCACCCTCCGGCATATGCCCCACCGCCGCTATGGCGGTCACTACCGGCGCCCGCAGGTTGATCGCGATGGTGCGATCCAGCTCCTCCAAGGTGACTTCCTCGATCGTCCCGGACGGGAAGATGCCCGCGTTATTGACCAAGATATCGAGCCCGCCTAGCTCGGCCACCGTGCGTTCGACGGCGGCCTTAAGCGCCGCGTCGTCACGATTGTCGGCACGAATCGCCATGGCCCGCCCACCTGCCGAGACGATCTCGTCCACCACCGACTGCGCCTGGGCTTCTCCGTTGACGTAGGTCACCGCCACGCTTGCCCCTTCCGCTGCCAGACGCCGGGCAATGGCGGCACCGATGCCGCGGCTGCCACCGGTAACCATCGCTACCTTTCCGCTGAGTTGCTGCATGTCTCGTCTCCGTTCAAGCAATTTATGTAGTGATCGATACACAAACAAGATGGCTAGACAGCCAAGCCGCTGTCAAGATATTTTGTAGTTATCGATACAAAAAAGGAGCAAGACATGCCTCAGCGCGGTAGACCCCGCGGCTTCGACAGGGAAGAGGCCCTGCGCCGGGCCATGGAAGTCTTCTGGACCCGGGGCTACGACAACGCCTCGCTCGCCGACCTGACCCGGGCCATGGGCATCAACGCACCCAGTCTCTACGCCACCTTCGGCAGCAAGGAGGCACTGTTCCACGAAGCGGTGGCACTCTACGTCCAGACGGAAGGCAGCGGTATCTGGGAGCAAGTGGAGACGGCGCCGACGGCACATGCCGCCATCGCGCACGTACTGCATGCCACGGCCGAGGCATTCACCCGCGGCGATACGCCTCGCGGCTGCATGATCGTGCTTGCCGCCCCGCAGATGCAGGGGGCCAATGCCCAGGTCTGCGATGCCTTGAAGGCCCACCGCAAGGAGAACGGCTGCCTGCTGGAGCGCCGGTTGAGGCGTGCCGTCGAGGAAGGCGAGCTACCCGCCTCGACGGACTGCCGCGCCCTGGCCAGCTACTTCGTCACCGTGCAGCACGGCATGTCGATCCAGGCCCGCGACGGCGCCTCGCGCGAGACCCTGCTGCGCATTGCCGACTGCGCCATGGCGAGCTGGGAAGCACTGACTAGCTGACCGGCGAGCAGGGCTCACCTTTCCCAGTTGGCTGTTCCTGTACGTCTCCGCCTATCGCCCCGACATGGCGCAGGCTGACGATGGAAACCACCGCCAGCGCCAGGATGGCGATGCCGCCCACGGTGGCGGTCACGTTCAGCCCCGCGGTAAAGGCCTGCTGGGCTTCCAGCAGTACGCCGGCAGGCAGGCTATCGCCGGCCGAGACGGTGGCCCATAGGCTCTCCTCCACGACTCCCACCGCCTCGGCAGCTTCGCCACCGGCCATCGTCGCGCTGACCTGAGCGCGATAGACGAAGGTGGCCAGACTGCCGAGCAGGGCCACACCCAGCGCCACTCCCAGCTCCTGCACCATCTCCGACATGGCCGAGGCCGAGCCGGCCTTCTCCGCCGGTGCGGCACCCACCACCAGATCGGTTCCCAGGGCGGCGATAGTGCCAAGGCCGAGATAGACCAATGAGAACCCGGCTATCGCCATGCCCACCCCGTTGGCGTTCACTTCGACGGCGGCCAGCAGCCAGTAGCCCAGGGTGGAGAGCGCCAAGGCGGCGCCCACCACGTAGCCGGGACGAATGCGTCGGGCAATCAGCGGCGCCATGATGCCCGCCAGCACCATCGCGAGCGCCGGCGGCCCCATCCACAGCCCCGCCGCCAGCGGTGTGAGCCCCGCCACCAGTTGCAGGTACTGGGTCACCAGCAGCATCACGCCGGACACGCCGACCAGCCCCACCAGCAATACGATCAGCGCGGCGCTGAAGGTGCGGCTGCCGAACAGCCGCATGTCGAGCAGCGGGTCTTTTAGATGCTGCTGGCGGCGCACGAAAACGAGCGCCATCAAGCCACCCAGCGCCAGGGCAAGAACGGGAACCGGTTCGAGCCCCAACTTGGCGAGTTCCTTGATGCCGTAGACCGCCGGCAGTACGGCTGCCAACGATAGCGCCACGCTGGCGAGATCCAGCCTACCACTGCGCTTGGCGCGATACTCCGGTAGCAGAATCGGCGCCGCGATCAGCAATACGGCCACCACGGGCACCGCCACCAGGAAGGCCGCCCCCCACCAGAAGCGCTCGAGCAATACGCCGCCGACTACCGGCCCCAGTGCCATGCCCAGGGCGAACATGGTGGCCCACACGCCGATGGCCAGGGCGCGCTGGCGCACGTCGCCGAACATGTTGCTGATCAATGCCAGGGTCGAGGGCATCAGCGTCGCGCCGGCCACGCCCAGCACTGCGCGGGCGGCGATCAGCATGGCAGCACTGGTGGAATAGGCGGCGATCACCGACGTGATGCCGAAGGCCACGGCACCGATCATCAGCAGCCGACGGCGGCCGATACGGTCACCCAGCGTGCCCATAGTGATCAGAAAGCCGGCGATCATGAAACCGTAGGCATCCATGATCCACAACGCCTGAGTACTGCTCGGCTGCAGATCCGCCGCCAGGGCGGGCAGGGCCAGATAGAGAATGGTGACGTCGAGACCGAGCAGCACGGTGGGCAGCGCCAACACTGCCAGACCGGCCCACTCCTTGATGCCCGCACGCTGCCGGGCGATGCGCGAGCCTGACGCTTCATCGAGGGAAACCATGCCATGCCTCCTTTCCGTAGGGTTGGCATGGTAGTCTTGGCCCATACTGATAGGGTTACAATATAGCCAGTTATCCTATTACTATGAGTAACTACTACAGGTAACTGCCTGGAGCACTGCCATGGCCGGACGCAGCCTCGACAGAACCCGCAGCGAACTCACCGAGTTCCTGATTCATCATCGCAGCAAGCTGACGCCGGCCGACGTCGGCTTGCCTTCCACCGGGCGTCGGCGCACGCCCGGGCTGCGGCGCGAGGAAGTGGCCACCCTCGCCGGGGTGGGACTGACCTGGTACACCTGGTTCGAGCAGGGGCGCGATATCAACGTCTCGGAGAGCTTCGTGCTGAAAGTCTCCAAGGCCCTCAAGCTCGACGACGCCGAATGCTGCCACCTGTTCCTGCTTGCCCATCGCCGCCCGCCGCCGGTGGAAGCATACCAGTGGCAGGAAATTCCGCCCCTGGTGCAGAGCCTGATGGACGACATGCCAAGGCCCGCCTACGTGATGAACCTGCGCTGGGACATCATCGCCTGGAACGCCGCCGCCGATGCCCTGCTCGGCTTCAGCGACAGGGCGCCCGGCGGGCACAACATGATGCGTCTGCTGTTCGCCGATCCGGCGCTGCGCAGACGCCTTCCCGACTGGCGTCAGGACGCCTCCCGCCTACTGGCCCAGTTTCGCTGCGATCTGGCCGCCGCCCCCGAAGATCCCGCCATGCAGGAGCTGATCGAAGCGCTCGCCAAGCTGTCGCCGGACTTTCGGCGCTGGTGGGAGCAGCCCAACCACGAAGCCTATCGCTACGGCATCGGCACGCTCATCGACGCCGACTCGGCTACGCAGACGTATGAACACACCACGCTGCTGGTGGATGAGCACCGACATCTCAGGATGGTGGTTTACTTCACTGCCGACTGACCGGGCACCGGACAGTGCTTTCGATGTCACCTTCCAGAGTCGAACCGGCCACCACAGCCTTGCTGGTACGGTTCATCGCTGCCGCGACTCTCGTCTCTTTCGCCACCGACCTGGAGCGCGGCTTATAGAACATCACGCCATTCCCGACCAGGATCGTCATCAGTCCCACCAAGGCGTACGGCGTCCACTGATAGCCCTCCACCAGAGTGGAGATACCCAGGGCGACCAGAGGAAACAGCAGGGTCGCGTAGGCCGCCGGACCGGGGCCGATCCGGCCCACCAAGGCAAAATAGACGCCGAAGCCGATCACCGACCCAAAGATGGCCAGATAGAGTAAGGCGCCGACATAGGTAGGCGAGGTATCCACCACGAAGGGCGTACCGCTGATCACGACCAGCGCCAGCATGATCAGGGCGCCGTAGCCCATGGCGTAGGCGTTGGTGGAGAGCAGGTCCAGGCCGCGCCGCTGATGACGCAAACTGAGCATATTGCCGAGGGAGAAACCATAGGTTCCTACCAACGCGCAGCCCAAGCCGAACAGCACGCTGGCATCCAGCCCACCACGGTAGATGTCCGGCCAGAATAGACAGACCATCCCGATCAGGCCCAAAGAGGTTGCCAGCAGCAGCCGCGACGTGATGGTTTGGCGAAAGAAGAGCACACCATTGACGGCGTTGAACAGTACCGCCATGGAGAACACCACCGCAATCAAACCACTGGTGATATAGGCGGAGGCGGTATAGAAGAAATAAAAATTGAGGCAGAACACACACAGGCCCTGCAAAGCGCAGAACAGATGATCGCGCACACCTAGCCGATGCAGCCGACCGCTGGCCGATAGCCATAGCAGCAATACGCCGGCGGCCAGAGCGAAACGATAGAAGACCGAGAGCATCACCGGCACCTCGCCGACTTGCAGGGCAATGGCGATCCAGGTGGTACCCCAGATCAGCACGGTGGTCGCATAGAGCAACAGGTTCATGCTCGCACTCCTCGGTATTCGAACGACCAAGTGTGCGTCTCTCAGCGGTCTCAGGCATTCAGCTTCTTGCGCCGGACATTCGATTCTTGCGCTTTTTCGCGATCCTGCCGGTCTTCGCTTGGCCCGCTCCAGGCGGCCAGCTACTATCGAGCCAAGCATCGAGCCAAGCGGTTAGCGGCCGAGGGAGAAAGGGGCCATGCAGTACCATGTCTTCGAGCGTCTGGGACAACACCATGCCCAATTGAAACGCGCCGCCCAACTCGACGGCGGAATCGGCCTTTCCCAGTGGTACAACTGCAATGACCACATCGCGCTCGACAAGCCGACCCATCACACCTTGAGCCTTTACGTGGCCGATGGTTACGAGTCCTACCGCAAGACCTCCTCCGGCTGGCGCAACGGCGGCGCTCCTGATCGTTTCTGCCTGATGCCCAGCCAGCACGAATCCACCTGGGATGTCCGCGGCCCTCTCGAGTTCGTTCACCTCTATTTCACCGACAAGCACCTGGCAGGACTGGCAGAGCGGGTTTGGGACAAGGACGCCACCGGCCTGCTGCTGGATGAAAAGACCTTCGCCGACGACCCGTTGATCGCGAGCCTGTATCGTCAGTGGCTGCTTGCCCTCAACTGGCAGGAGCGGGCCGACCGCCTGGCTCTGGACAGCGCCACCACCCTGCTACTCGTGCATTTGCTCAGGTCCTACAGCCAGCGCCAACGAGTGCTGCCAAGCCCCCGCGGCGGGCTGGCGCCCTACCGCCTGCGGCAGGTGCTCGACTATATCGAGGCCCACCTGGACCGGCCGCTGCCCCTCGCCGAGCTGGCCGCTCAGGTTCAGCTCAGCGAGTATCACTTCGCCCGCATGTTCAAGCAGAGCCAGGGGCTATCCCCTCATCAGTACGTGCTCCAACGCAGATTGGCGCGGGCCGAGACACTGCTGCACGAGACGCCGTTACCACTAGCCGAGATTGCGCTGGATTGCGGCTTCAGCTCCTCGAGCCACCTGGCCAGTCGCTTTCGCCAGGCCAAGGGGATCGCCCCCTCTCGACTGAGGGAGTCGACACCTGCCCAGATACCGGAGCCCCCGACAGAAACGTAGCTGTTCCGAAAGTCGGCAAGCTTCCCATTCGGCTCAGCAGCGTGAGCAGTCGCCTTCCGTGGACATAGTGGCGGATCTCATCGTTGGCAGCTTGGTTAACCCGCCCTCAGTAAGAATGGAACCTCACACCCCATTCCTTGAGGCGGTTCATGACCGATTCCGGATCCAGGATCGTTTCCGGATGATGGAGCCCAGGGGCGACCGGCTTGCCGCCATCCAGACCCAGCAGGCGTTCGATGGCCAAAGCCAGGCCCATGCCGCTCATGCCCTGGTGAAAGTCGCTATCCTCGATTACCCAGCGGGTACGCTGCGACTCGCCACACCTCCCCACCCCTGCGACATCAATGATCAGACGATGGCCGAGAGACGCCTCCTCATCCTCGCGCATGGCCGCATCGATACGTACCGACATGGCATCGGTTACTGCTGCCAAGCTGACAACATCCAGCAACGGATAAGCCTGCCCCTGGAGAGTCATACCGTCTATATCGGTGAAGGTACGCTGGGCTTCCGCTCCTGCAGCCCAGACCCAATGGCCGTCTACGAGCATCAGCGGATGGGGCGCAATACCCGCGACACGCGCCATATCCGCCTGGGCCGTCGGCCCACCAATGTCTGCCGGTGAGAAAATGGCGGCCATCTCGATGTTATCCACTCGCTGTAGATCGCGTACGGCATGCAAGGTCGCCAGCACGGCGATGCCGCCCAGAAAATGGCCGAGCAGCAGCACGGGAGACGCTGTGGGCCGTGCAATCGCCATTGCCACCTCCGGGCCGATGTCGAAGGCATAGTCGGCTATCGCCACATACGGCACACCATGCGCTTGTGCGAATTGCAGCGCGTTCAGCGAGTCGTCTTTCAACAGTACGACTACGGCACTGAAAGCGGCGCTCCCATCCAGCCCAAGGTCGGCCCGCTCCAGATCGACGGCAACGGCCGAGGCATGCCCGATCTCCGAGGCCAGTTGGCGGACCTTGCCGAGGTCACGCCCGGCGATGGCGACCGGCAGCTCAGGGTGCATGCTGCGCAGCGAACGGGCGGCTCGTGATCCGACACGACCGGCGCCACCGATCAGCAGCACGGGGTCGAGAGTTGAAGCGCTCATGGTCCAACCTCCGGCTCGAGATCGTGGAAGCGGGCTCCGAACTCCTGCATGCGCTGCACGAAATAAGCCGGATCGAGAAGGCTGTTGGGTAGATAGAGCCCCGGTGCCACCGGCGTTGCACCGTCAAGGCCGAGCAGGCGCTCCACGCCGAGCGCCACGCCCAGTGCCGTCAGCGGCGCCTGACCCGCGGGGTGCACGATGCCCTGCCGAACATGGCGGGGGCTTCCGTCCCGCCCCTGTCCACTGACCTCGAGCAGGATCTCGGTGGAAAATGGCTCACCCCGGCGACGGCTGGAGGTTTCACCGAGAGCAAAGTCGAAACGGATCGACTCTGCGTCGGTGGCTCCCATCATGCTGAGCAGGTCGAGATTGCCAAAGGCGGCTCCTGTCACGGGCGTTCCATCCAGCATGGTGAACGTACGTTGTGCCCTCTCCCCTTGCATCCATAACCACTTACCCGACTCGCGCATCAGCGCACTCGTGACGGCACCGGTCTGGCGTACGTAATCGGCATGAGCCGCCGGCCCGCCCATGTCCTGCTCATCGAGTACCGCGGCAATTCGGATAGACCGAACCGTGGCAAAGTCTCGTACCAAATGCAGCAGCGAAAGCGTCGCACTCCCAGCCAGCCAGTTGCTCATCATGAGGATGGCCGAACGCTCGGGAGCATTGATGTGCAGTGCAACCTCCGGGGCTATCTCGAACGCCGCGGTCGAAATTCCCAGATGCGGCACTCCCTGCTGCTGGGCATAGCGCAAGGAGCTCAGGGTATCGTCCTTCAGGAAGGTGACCACGGCACGGAACCTCTGGCTTTCCGCCAACCCCAGCCCAGCCTTTCCAAGCTCGACTCTTGTCGCCTCGGCCTTTCCCAGCGCCTGGGCGATGGCAGTGGCCTTGGCCATGTCACGCCCACCAATGGCAAGCGGCAATTCTGGATACAAGCGCCGCAGTGTTCCGGCGGCTTTCTCTCCCACCACGCCGGAGCCACCAATGAGCAGAACCGGATCCTCGATTCGTCGAGACATGACAGTGCCCTCTAAAGCCTACGATTAGTAACTTACCTTTTGTAGGTTACGCAAGGTAGGTTATCCTCGTCAAGGATGCTGTGCGACGTCATGGAAGCGAGATACTCGAGAGAAGCAGGAAGTTAGGCATGACCAAACCAAGAAGACTGACGAAGGCCGAGCGCCGCGAGCAACTGCTGGAGACAGCCTTCGACATCGTGCAGAAAGAAGGCACCGATGCTCTCACCCTGGGTTATCTGGCCGAATGCGCCGGCGTCAGCAAGCCCATTGCCTATGAGCACTTCGGCACGCGAGCCGGCCTGCTCATCGTCATGTACCGACAGCTCGATCATGCCAAGGAGGTGGCTTTTCTCGCTGCGCTCGACAAGGCGCCACGCCACCTGGAGAGCATTGCCCAGGTCGTGGGACGAGCCTATATGGAGTGCTATACGGATGTCGGGTCGGAATGGCATGCCCTATCGGCGGCTCTGAAGGGCGCCGAAGAGATGGAAGCAGTGCAGCAAGAACTGCTCGATCACTATGTAGATCTCTACCAGGAGGCACTACGCCCTTACTGCAACCTTGACGAAGGGACGCTGCGAATGCGCTGCATCGGCATCATCGGCGCAGGCGAAGCGATATCGAAGGAGATGATCCGCGGCCACACCGACATGGCGACAGCCGCCAGTTGCCTCGCCTCGCTCATCGTGTGCTGGTTGAAATCATGAGTCCGTGGAATTCCCCCAGTGCTCGAGAAGCATGTCGATGAACAACTGAGCCGTGCTGGAAATACTGTGGGAACTGCTTCTGACCAGACCGATGGTTCGCTGGATGCGGGGTTCGGGAAGTTCACGCGAACAGAGCGTGTCATGGTCCGGGCCGGGCATTGTCATCTTGGGCAGAATCGCCACGCCAAGCCCGGATTCGACCAGGCCAAGTGAGGTGGAGAGGTGCTGAACTTCGTAGAAGCTGTTCAGCCGAATGCCTTCGGCTGAAAGTGCATTGTCCAGCAGGGTACGATTTCCACTGTCGCGACTGACGGTAATCAATCTGACCTGCTCGAGATCCGCCCATTGAATACTCTTCTTGGCCGCCAGCGGATGGTCGGATCTCAGGGCCAGAACGAAGGGATCACGTAATAGCGGTGTGAAGGAAACCTCCGCGCTCTGTGCACTGAACATGTTGATGCCGAAGTCGGCCTCGCCGTTGATGACCCGCTGCAGCCCCTCGTTGGCACTGACGTCGAGAATGCGAATGCGAATACCCGGCCAAGCCTCGCTGAAGCCGCGAATTACGCTTGGCAGGAAGTAAAAAGCGGCGGTGGGTAGGCAGGCGATCGTGACCGTGCCCTTCTGGTGCGTCGCCAGTTCTCGCATGTTCAGAATCGACGACTCATATTCCTCGATCATACGCCTGGCGCGCGGCAGAAAATCCGCTCCAATCGGCGTCAGGTGTGTCCTGCGGGTGGTGCGTTCGAGCAGCTCGACTTCCAAAAGCTCCTCGAGCTTCTGAATGCGTCGCGATAATGCCGGCTGAGACAAATGCAGACGCTGCGCAGCCTCATGGAATGAACCCAGCTCTGCAACCAATATAAAGGCTTGAAGATCAAGGAATTCCAGGCGATGTGTCATCGATGCACTCTTGCATAGGATAATATGTATTGATAAATATAACACATTAATGCAGATATAGAATCAATATAAGGATTTATTTGCATTTGAAGCATTAGTTGCTCGCTGACATGCTCACATCACGATTCCCAAACGCGATGTGGCATGACGATGATGAATAGCATTCCCTGCATGATCATGCGCGGCGGCACCTCCCGAGGCCCTTTCCTGCGCATGAGCGACCTTCCCAGTGGCCAGGACGCCCAGGCCGAGATCCTGCTAAGCCTGATGGGCTCAGGCCACGCCCTGCAGATCGATGGCATCGGCGGCGGGGATCCGCTGACCAGCAAGATTGCCATCGTGGAACGCTCTTCCCATGCCGACGCCGACGTCGATTACCTGTTTGCCCAAGTCGACGTCCTCAATCGCCGCGTCGACTTCAGCCCGAACTGCGGAAACATGCTCTCGGCGGTCGGCCCCTACGCGATCGAGACGGGCCTGGTGGAACCCCAGGAGGGCAAGACCGTGGTGCGAGTGCGCAATCTCAACACCCAACGCCTGATCGAATGCCACGTCCCCACGCCGGGCCGCCAGGTCTGCTATGAGGGCAACACATCCATCAGCGGCGTGCCCGGAAGTGCCGCCGGGATTCAACTCAGCTTCTTGGACATCATGGGTTCCAAGACCGGCGCGTTGCTGCCGACAGGAAAGGCCTGCGACTCGATCGAAGGCGTCGCCGTCACTTGTCTCGACGCGGCAACGCCGATCATCATGCTCGACGCTGCGGACCTCGGCCTAAGTGGCGCTGAACCCCCTGACGAACTGGATGCCAATAGCGCTTTTCTCGAGCAGCTCGAAAGCATTCGACGCAAGGCAGGACAGAATATGGGGCTGGGCGACGTCAGCAACGGTGTCTTGCCCAAGCCAGTACTTCTCTCCGCAGCGCGTGACCGCGTTAGCACACTGTGCGCACGTTACTTCGTCCCCCACCGCTGTCACAAAGCCATCGCCGTTACCGGAGCCATTGCCGTCGCCTCGGCGGTCAGCGTTCCCGGCACCATCGCCAACCGCATCGCAGTAGAAAGTGGACGGATGACCGAGGGTGAGTGCCTGGCACAGGTGAGGTTGGAGCATCCATCCGGCTACATCGACCTCGACGTCGAGCACCGCCAAGGCAATGCCAACGTTATCGCGCGTGTATCGCTGATTCGTACCGCCAGAAAGATCATGAGCGGCACGATCTTCTACACCGCCTCAACGACACCCAGTGAGACAATGCCTGCACTGCAGACCAATTGATCATCACCATCAACGGGTGACCTGACACCCACAAACGACAACAACCCAGGAGCACGCCATGAACACTCACAAGACCACTAACTCACTTGGCCGGTTGAAAAAAGCCGCCGTCCTTAGCCTGGCAATTGCCGGGCTTGGTTTGACGCTCACCACCCCCGTGCAAGCCCAGGACGCAAACGTGCCCAGCACCATCAAGTGGACCATTCCCTTCGGCGTCGGCGGTGGCACCGATGTCTGGGCCCGCTTCTTCTCCCCCTGGCTCAGCGAACACATTCCAGGTGAGCCCACCATTTCAATCGACAACGTGCCGGGCGGCGGCTCAATCAACGGTGCCAACCTCTTTGCCACGCGGGCCAGGAGCGACGGCAGTGACTGGCTAGGCACCTCCGCCTCGACCCAGTTTCCCGCCATGCTCGGGGACCGGCGGGTACGCTACGACTACTCCACCTGGACACCGATCCTGGCAACCCCGACCGGTGGCGTCGTCTACGCCCAGCCCAGCCTGGGTGAGGAAAGCGAGAGCGCAATTGCCGCCCTGCTGGAAAAGCGAGTCAAGCTGGCGGTGCAAAGTCACACCGGACTCGAGCTGCCGGTGCTGATCGCTCTCGATATGCTGGGTGTCGACGTTCAGGCCGTCTCCGGCATGCAAGGCCGTGGCGAGGGTCGCCTGGCCTTCGAGCGTGGCGAAGCGGACATCGACTTCCAGACCACCTCAGCCTATCTGAGCAGTGTGGCCCCCCTGGTGGAGTCGGGCCGTGCCGTCCCGCTCTTCTCGCTCGGTGTACTGAACGAAGAAGGGCAGATCGAGCGCGATCCGGCGTTCCCCGACCTGCCGACCTTTACCGAAGTCTATGAAAACCTCAACGGTGAGGCCCCGAGCGGCACCGCCAATGAAGCCTATGAGAAGTTCTTCGCCTCAGGCTTCACGCTGCAGAAGCTGATCATGGTGCCCAAAGGCACGCCTGATGAGCTCGTCGAGATTTACCGGGAAGCGGCCCTCGAGTTCGTCGAGACCGAACAGTTCAAGCAGGAGGCTGACGCCCACTTGGGCCCCTACACCCCGATCGTTGGCGATGTCGTCGAGAGACATCTCGAACAAGCCATGGCGCTGGATGACGATCTTCGCGAGTGGCTGGCTGACTGGCTGAAAACTAAGCACGGCGCGAGTATCTGACGCGTGAGAACGGGCATCGGTCCCTTGGCGACAAGGGCCGATACCTTTGGGTTCAACTCACCGCATAACACGAGAGCCGCATTTCATGTTCGATATTCTTCTCTCCAGTCTGGGGCAGCTGTTCACTCTGGATCATCTGCTCTACATGGTCCTCGGCGTGTTGGTAGGCCTAGTGGTTGGGATCATTCCCGGTCTCGGCGGCATCGCAGGTATGGCGCTGCTGCTGCCCTTCCTCTACGGCATGGAGCCGAGTGTCGCCCTCGGCATGCTGATGGGTCTGGTCGCCGTGATTCCCACCGGCGATACCTTTGCCTCGGTGCTGCTGGGCATTCCCGGCTCCAGCGCCTCCCAGGCCACCGTCATCGACGGCTTCTCCCTGGCCAAGCGCGGCCAGGCGGCACGGGCTCTTTCCAGTGCCTTCCTTTCTTCGATGATCGGTGGCCTGATCGGCGCCGCCGTGTTGACGGGTTTCATTCTGATCGCCCGGCCGGTGGTGCTGTCGTTCTCCTCCTCCGAGCTCTTCATGCTGACCCTGCTCGGGCTATCGATGGTAGCGGTGCTCTCCGGACGCGACCTGCTCAAAGGGCTCGCCGCCTGCGGCCTGGGCCTGCTGATCGGTACCATCGGCATGGCGCCAGCCACCGGGGAGTTCCGTCTCAACTTCGAGATCAACTATCTCTTCGATGGCGTACCGCTGGTAGTGATCGGTCTTGGGATCTTTGCACTTCCCGAGATCATCGACCTGCTGGTCAAGCGTGGCGCCATCGCCGGGGAACGCACCCGACTCGGCAAGGGATGGAAACAAGGCCTCCAAGATGTCGGCAAGAACCGTGGCCTGGTAGCACGCTGTGCAGGCATCGGTAGCCTGCTGGGCACGATTCCCGGCCTCGCCGGCTCGGTGGTGGATTGGATGACCTATGGCCATGCCGTACAGAGCGCCAAGGATAAATCCAAGTTTGGCCACGGCGACATCCGCGGGGTCATCGCACCGGAAGCCGCCAACAATGCCTGCGCCTCTGGCGCCATGGTGCCCACTCTGCTGTTCGGCGTGCCTGGCTCGGGCACCGCCGCCGTCTTCCTGGGTGGTCTGCTGCTGCTAGGCTTGCAGCCAGGCGTCAGCATGATCGAGACCAATCTAGACCTGACCTATACCATCATCTGGTCGCTGGCCTTGGCCAACATCATCGGTGCAGCGTTCTGCCTGGGCCTGGCGCGTCCAGTTGCCAGCTTGACCCGCGTGCCCTTCGTCATCCTGGCCCCTCTGATCACAGTGCTGATCATGTTTGCGGCCTTCCAGGCAACACGCTCCCCGGGAGACCTCCTGGCCCTCGGCGCGATCGGTGCCCTTGGCGTCCTGTTCAAGCAGGCCGGCTGGTCACGCCCCGCTTTCCTGATCGGCTTCGTCCTGGCACCTGGCGCTGAAGCCTACTTCTACCAAGCCGTTCAGTTCCAAGGCAGCGCTGCCTTCATGCGCCCAGGTGTGTTGATCATCGGCGCCATGATCCTCGCCGCCCTGTTCTTGCCCATGTTTCGTCAGCTTTGGCGTAAGCTCCGGTCGACCGATACCGAGCAAGCGCCTGCGGTTGGGGAAGCACCTGCGACCGGCAGCAAGCCGATAACCATCGGTGGCATTGATCTGGTGATCTTTACCGCTCTGCTGGGAATGGCCACCTATGGCTGGTTCCACCTTGCCGACCTCAGCCTGCTTGGTGGCCTCATGCCCCGACTGGCCCTGGCAATCATGGGCGTCGCCTGTCTGCTGGAAATCCTGCGCAGCCTTGTCCGTAAGCCAGCGTGGCAACACCAGCCTCTACTTCAGCAAGTCGTCTGGTTGGCAGGCTTCTTCGCCTTGGTCGGAGCGATCCTGACGTTCGGCCTCGTCACCACCGCAACGCTGTTTTGTCTGGCTTTCCTGATGTTCATCGCACGTCTCAAACCGTGGGTGGCTATCGCCATGTCTGCTGGGGTGGCGATCTTCCTGGTAGGCATGGCGAAACTGCTAACCCTGACCTACCCGAGCGGACTGATCGATCCATTACTGTTCGGCTGAGGTGTCACTCAAGAACGAACCGCCGCTCAATTGCGCGGCGGTTCGTTTTCTCTCGGAAGCATCGCCAATGAGACTGAATTATTCCGCCTCTCTCGGATAGACGACGAAGGCCAACTTATTGCCATCGCGGTCACGCACATAAGCTGCATAAAAACCTTCGCCGTATTGAGGCCGATAGCCCGGGGCACCTTCGTCACTGCCTCCGTTGCTGATGGCAATTTCGTACAGCCTGTCGACCTGCTCCGGTTTCGCGAATTGGAAGGCGGTCATGGTGCCATTCCCCACACCGGCTTCATGACCATCGAAGGGATAGCCGACAATGAACCTGGGGAAGTCGAGGTCGGTCTCTTTGCCGTAGGAGACGCAGGCCTCGTCTTTCCAGCAAACGTCCCAGCTCATTTCAGCGAAAAGTGGATCGTAGAATGTCAGCGCTTGCTCCAGGTCCCGAGTTCCGACCATGGTGTAGGCGATCATGCTGAGATACCTCCTTTATCGACTCATCATGTCTCCGAATGGCAGCGTAGTTCAGCCTGCTTTTTGCGCCACTGGCCCAGCGCCCAGCCCAGGGCCGGCAGCACCAGCATCGCCGAGGCCCAGGCGCAGGCGGCAAAACCGAAGTGGGTGAAGATCGGCCGATAGAGCAGCGCACCGACAAACATGCACAGATAGGTGATGGCGCTATACAGTCCCATGATGGCTCCCCGCTGCGCCGGGTCTATTTCGGCGAGCTGGCGCATGAGCAGGTTCAAGCCGAGATGATTGGCCACGCCCCAGGCAAGACAAAGCGCCAGCAACACCGGTGGAAGAGCGGCGGCCGCCATCAACCCCAGATAGACCAGCATCAGGCCGGCAAAGGTGACACAGGCAGCAGCGGTCGCACCGTAGCGGTCGACCAACCGCCCCAGCGGTGCGGCAGCGCCGAAGCCCAGGCCATAGACGGCAATCGCCAGCCCGGCGAAGGACGTGGGAAGCTGCAGCACCTCGCCCAGGTGTGGGCCGAGATAGGTGTACAAGCCGTAGAACGCCGTCATGTAGGCCGCGACGTTCAACAGCACCGGATGAATGCCGGGAATTCGCAGGGCCTTGAGAGTGGAGCTCGGCGCCTCACCGACCGCTCTCACGCCCCAATCGTGGCAACGCGAGATCCCCAGCGCCAGCCCCACGGCAGCCAGCGCCAAGAGGGAGAAGACGGCACGCCAGTGCAACAGATCGGCCAACAGCGCCGCCAGGCCGACCCCGACCACCAGACTCAGCGTCCATCCCGTCAGCACGAAGCTCAGCGTCTGGCTCTCGCGTCCCTTCTCGGCCACCTGAGCGGTGAGGGTATAGATCGCCGGCAGCGCCACGCCCGCCGCCAGGCCGGCCAGCGCCTGGGCGACGATCATCATCCACAGCGCCGGCGAAAGCGCAGCGGCGCCCAGGGAAGCCGACAGCACCAGCAGCGCCCGCATCAAGGCACGCTCGGCGCCGATACGATCGCTCAGCGAAGCCAGCATCAGTGCACTAAACGCTGTGGCCAGGCCATAGAGCGCCGCGGCCGTTACCACATCGGCGGCGCTGCGGCCCGCAAACGATGCCGCCACCGTGGCGGCGATAGGGCTCAGCGCCAGCGAATTGGCACCGATCACGGCAATGGCGGCGGTCAGCAGGAGTACGCGACGAGAGATCACGGCTCGCTCCATATAGGGTTCGAGATTACCATTGAAGAAAGGAATCACGTTCGGAGCAATCACGAAAATGCCGAATTCTGAAAAAACAGAAATCGTTCGGGACAAGGGGCCAGAAGCCCGCCCTCTGGACACCTTCGACCGAACGATATTAGGCGAGCTGGCTGTGGACGCCGGGCTCAGCTATGCCGAACTGGGCAGCCGCGTGGGGCTGTCGGCACCGGCTGTGCATGAAAGGGTCAAGCGGCTGCGCGCCACGGGGCGCATTCGCGGTACGGTGGCGGTGCTGGACGGCCCCGCCACCGGCAAGCCTTTCCTGGCCTTCGTGCATGTCGATACCACCGGGGGCAGCAAGAGCCGCACCTTCAGAGCGCTGGCCGAACTGCCCGAACTGGAAGAGATCCATTCGGTGGCCGGCGACACCTGCACCCTGCTCAAGGTGCGCTGTGCCAGCAGCCGCGCGCTGGAGGGGCTGCTCGCTCGGCTCTATGCCATGCCGGGCATCAAGGCCACACGCAGCTATGTGGTGCTCTCCACCTATTTGGAACGTACACCTCAAGCGGGCATCACCGAGGCGCTGGAAGAGCCGCCCATGGACGAAGCTCCGCGCTGAATTTACTTCATTCCCGTATCTTCTCCGGCACGGCGGCATCCGCCAGTGCCGCCTCACGCTCGAGCAGCGTGCGCTTTCTCTCCACACCCCAGCGGTATCCGGAAAGCGCGCCGTCGCTACGTACCACCCGATGGCAGGGCACCGCCAACGCCAAGGTGTTGGTCGCACAGGCCCGTGCTACGGCACGCACCGCCCTGGGCGAACCGATACGAGTCGCCAGCTCGGCATAGCTTAGCGTCGTCCCGATGGGGATCTCGGTCAGCGCATGCCAGACACGCCGCTGAAAGGCAGTACCGCGAACGTCCAGCGGCAGAGACAGCGCACCCTCGGGCGCCTCGACGAAGCCGGCTACCGTGGCCACCCATTCATCGAAGGCGGTATCGCCGGGGATCAGGCTGGCCGTAGGAAAGCGGTCTTCCAGCTCGCGCAGCAAAGCTTCAGGGTCGCCTCCCAAGGAGATGGCGCAAATGCCCTTGTCGCTTGCCGCCACCAGCAGCGCTCCCAGGCTGCACTCGGCCAGCGCGAAGCGGATCTCGGCGCCTTGGCCACCCGCGCGGTAACGCTTCGGTGTCATGCCGAGCATGCGGTCGGCGCCGGCATAGAAGCGCCCGCTGGAGTTGAACCCCGCCTCGTACATCGCCTCGGTGACCGTCTCACGCTGCGTCATGGTCTGGCGCACACGATCCGCACGACAGGCGACGGCGTAGGCCTTGGGAGTGAGCCCGGTGACCGACTTGAACACCCGATGGAAATGAAACCGGCTCAGCCCCGCGGCTTGTGCCAGCTCATCGAGAGAAGGCAGGTCCTCGGCGGCTTCGATGAGCCGGCAGGCACGGGCAATGCGCTCGGCGTTGCGCTGCGCCAGCGAGCCTTCCTGAGGATGGCAGCGCCGGCAAGGCCGATAGCCGGCCCGCTCGGCCGCCGCCGCGTCGGCATGAAACTCCACGTTCTCGCGACGTGGCCGACGCGACGGGCAGGTCGGGCGACAATAGATGCCCGTGGTGCGTACCGCATAGACGAAGGCGTCATCGGCGCTGGCATCACGATTCGACACTGCCGCCCATTTCGCCTCATCGGAATCGAAGGCGGCAAGTGAGTCGCTGGCTGTTTCGGTCATGGCGGGCCCCCGCGGTGGCTTCGGCGTTCTCCGAGAGTTCAGGATGAGCCCAATCCCCGCCTGGCACACTCCATCTCTTGCTTTCAAAGTGAACTGACTATTCGCTGACAAACGCAGCATAGCATCACCGAGCCGCTCATTTTTTTAACGGCAAGAAGCGGAGTGAGGGCTTACCTCAGCATCGGCAAGGTGGGTATGGGGTCGCCATCGATCTCATATCCACACCTAGGAGAATAGTGCCATGAAACGACTTGCCGATAAGGTCGCCATCGTCACCGGAGCCAGCTCGGGCATTGGCCATGCCACTGCCCGCCTGTTTGCCAAGGAAGGCGCCAGCGTAATAGTGAGCGCTCGCCGCCAGAGCGAACTTGATGCCCTGGTCGAAACCATCGCACACGATGGCGGCCGTGCCATTGCCGTCGCCGGCGACATAGCTGACGAACGCTTGGCGCAGCGCCTGGTCGCTACCGCCCTGGAGCGCTTCGGCGGGCTCGACATCGCCTTCAACAACGCCGGTATCATCGGGTCGATGGGGCCGCTGCAGGAGATGGCGCCGAGTGACTGGAACAGCGTGCTGGATACCAACCTGACCGCCGCGTTTCTAGGGGCTAAATACCAGATCCCGGCATTGCTGCAGCGTGGCGGCGGCAGCCTGCTGTTCACCTCGAGCTTCGTCGGTCACACCGTCGGCATGCCCGGCATGTCCGCCTATGCCGCCAGCAAGGCCGGCCTGCTGGGCATGATGAAATGCCTGGCAACGGAGCTGGGGGCCCATGGAATACGCGTCAACGCCCTGCTGCCCGGCGGCACTGACACACCTGCCAGCATCACCAACGCCCCCGATGCCGGACCGGAAGTCCTCGCATTCGTCGAAAGCCTGCATGCGCTCAAGCGCATGGCCACACCGGAAGAGATCGCCCGAGCGGCGCTCTACCTGGCTTCCGACGATTCGAGCTTCGTTACCGGCACAGCCATGCTTGCCGACGGTGGCGTCTCCATCAGCCGTACATGATTGATACGAAGCGTTGCCGCCTGGCTTGGCGGCAACGCTTTCGATGAAGTCGTTCCTCAAACGCGCTGCCACCCTATCAGGAACAACCACCACCCCGGTAAGCACTTACTTACCGAGTAACCGCCTTGCAGCCACGCGTGCACCATCGGGACGCATCATGCCTGCCAGGTCGGCTGCTGCTCTACGCGTGTCGGGGGTCAGTACCTTTCCGAGCGCAGTTGACAGCGTCTCGAAGGTTGGCACCGATCCGTCATGCACCGTACCGACACCAAGTGCGGCCACACGGCTAGCCCAGTGCGGCTGGTCGGCAGCCTGGGGCACAATCACCTGGGGAGCACCGGCTCGGGCAGCCGTGGTCGTCGTGCCCGCGCCACCGTGATGCACCACGGCAGCCACTCGACGAAACAGAGCCTGCTGGTTGACCTCGTCGACCATCAAGCAATCGTCTTGGTCATCGACCGAAGACAGCTCGGCCCAGCCACGGGCGAGGAGTACTCGATGGCCTTGCGCACGAATGGCCTCGATGGCAACCCGAGCGCTCTCTTCTGGGACACGCATGCTGCCGAAGCCCACGTAGACCGGTGGAGTCCCAGTCTCCAAGAATGCGACCAGCTCCGCTGGCAGCGGTCGCTCGTCCGGCAAGAACCATGCATCGGTCTGCACCACGTTGAGGTCCACCAGTCCCGGATCCTGGCTCAAGGTCGTGTCCGCCGCTACCCATGGCTGTTCGGTAAACATGAAATCCCGCATGGCGATCACCGCCGGCAGGCCGATCGACGCCCGATGGTGGTTGATTGCCCCACCAATAAGCGAATGCCAGCCTTGGGTTTGCAGCAAGGTCGGACAAAACACCACGAACCGATGAGGAATGGTCAACTTTTCGGCCACTGAAGTTGCGGTGAAGTGCAGCATGCCGCTCGCCACGAGCATGTCACACCCCTCGGCTGATTCAATGAGTGTTTCATAGGTCGCAGCAATGTACTCAGCGACGAAATCATCCACGCTCGGGACGCGCTCCTCCGCAGTCGACGAACTTGTCGCCCATGAACGCCACGACCTGCCGAAGGGCACGAGGGACACCCCAGCACGGTCCAGCAGCAGCCTGAACTCTTCGTCCGGCGGCGCACAAAGCCGTACCTCTGCTCCGAGTGCCTGAAGCTCCACCGCCAAGGCCACCATGGGCTCGACATCCCCACGCGAACCGTAGGTCGCTAGTAAAATCCGCATCTCGCCCCCACTTTTCTTAGGCTCAGACCTAGGACAGAGTTTATATGACAAGAATGGAGCGCGCCGCAGGCTTCCCCGGCTGCTACCTTGCAAACGCAGAACGGCGCCTCAGTAAGCACCGACTTATCGGTAGCGCCTACCATCTTTAATGACTGGAATGGCATGGCAGGAGGCAGCATGGATTTTCTCGTCAACCTGGACGTGGACGACCTGGAGCGCGGCATCGACTTCTACGTCCACGCCTTTGGCCTCGAGGTCGGTCGTCGTTTCGGCGACGACGGTGCCGAACTGATCGGCGGCCCGGCGCCGATCTACCTGCTGGTCAAGGCCGCCGGCTCGCCGGCTTACACCACGGAAGGCACCGCATCAGGTACACAGCGCCACTACAGGCGTCACTGGACACCGGTGCATCTGGACGTGGTGGTAGAGGACATCGAGACCGCGGTGGAACGCGCCATCGCCGCCGGTGCCACCCAGGAAAAGCCCATCGTCACCGATAGCTGGGGCAAGCTGGCGTTGATGGCCGACCCCTTCGGTCACGGCTTCTGTTTCGTGCAGTTCCTGAATCGCGGCTACGATGAGATCGCGACGGTTTGATCGCTCGCCAGCGAGTCGATCACGAACCCGAACTCACTCGCCAGTGCCCGACGTCCCAGCTCGCTGATACTCACTACCCGCGAGTGCTTCTGCCGGTCGATCCAACCGAGTTCCAGCATGCGCTCGGCCACGGCGGCCCCCAGCGCCCCACCGAGGTGATCGCGCCGCTCGCTCCAGTCGAGGCAGGGGTAGGCAAAACGTCGACGGCGCTTGCGTAGGGAAGTGACATCTATGCCGAAGTCGGCAAACCAGACCTTCCCTCGCTCCGTCACGTCCATGGCCTCGCCATGGTTGACCAAGTACTCCCTTTCGAGCAGTACTGCCGTCAGCCGTGTGCCCAGTTCCCCGGCCAAGTGGTCATAGCAGAATCGCGCAGCCCCCAAGGCACCTGCCGGTCGCCTGCACGGCGGCGCCACCTTCATCGGTTTGGCCACTACCATCAGCGCCTCGACGGCATGCGCCACCTCAGCCGACGCCAGCCGGTAGTACTTGTGCCGCCCTTGGGCCGTCGACTCGATCAGGCTATCGCGCTGAAGTCGCTTGAGATGCTCAGTCGCCGTGCCCGGCTGCACGCCACAGCCATAGGCCAGCTCCTTGGCGGTCAATGCCCGGCCTTCCATCAGCAAGGCGAGCATACCCATGCGGCTCGGATCGCCAATGGTGCGGGCTAGGCGTGACAGGTCCGGCTCAACCATCGTTAGCTCTCCACCTAACTGTTTATGTCTGACAAGCATAGGCCAACGAGACACAATCTGACTTCACCCCTTGAACATGCTCAGAGCAGTCAGTCGCTCAACCGCAGATACAGGAGATTCCCAATGATCGCCGTAATCTTCGAAGTCATTCCCAAGTCCGGTCATCGCGACCAGTACCTCGACATCGCCGCCAGCCTGAGGCCGCTGCTCGATGAAATCGACGGATTCATCTCCATCGAACGCTTCGAAAGCCTCACCCAGCCGGGCAAGATCCTTTCACTCTCCTTCTGGCGCGACGAGCAGGCCGTCGCTCAGTGGCGCCAACTCGAACGCCACCGCGCAGCCCAGACACAGGGCCGCGAAGTGGTGTTCGACGACTATCGCCTGCGCGTGGCCACGGTGATGCGCGACTACGGCATGCACGAACGCGACCAGGCGCCTGCCGACAGCCGCGAGCGTCATGATTCTTCGTCTGCTTCCGGATGAAGGACATCGCCCCGGTAAGCCCTTACTTACCGGGGCGCCGCTGCCGGCTGGCAGAACACCAGTACCAGGTCCGGCAAGACCCAGGTGGCCTGGCGCCTAGAGAATTTACTCATCAAAGCTTTGATAATCCAAAGGGAAGGTGGCACTACAAACTTTTACAGTGGTATGGTATTAATTCTGGTATCAAGATGAAATACTTAGTGAGCCATAGTAACAAAACACCAGATGTACCATGCGGGCGCTTTCATTGCGACATCACTGATTGTTCGACATTAACAAAAAAGAGCATATGACCTACAGCTCAACGTTCAGCATGACTGTTTGATGGAGCTTGCGCGAAGCGAATTGCTCAATCAATCCAGAGGACTGTCGGCCTCTTACTGCGCCTCCTACAAGATTAATGAAAAAAGCAGGTGCGCCACTATGCGACAGCCAAAAACGAGATCTGGAGTGTATAAACAGCATCGGATGAATAGCGCAATCCAGCGCGGTGGCAACACGTTCCAGCATGAGTATGATGGCAAACGTCTTCACTACCAAGGTGCCAGCAATCCAACTTGGTACTCTATGGCGCCAACGCCTGGCGGTCGACGCTCCAAGCCGATTTCATGGGCTATATCTGCGATAATTGCTCCCCTGCCGGCCATGCGCGTAGCTTCCACTGCCGATACTCATCAGAAAAGCCCGTTCGCCGCAAAGGCTCTAACCACGATCAACCAAGGAAAGCGGTGCCTGAGGCTGGCTCTCGCGCTGGCGCTGCCCACGCTGCTGCTGCCGCAGGTGAGCTGGGGACAGTCCTTGGATGGTTTGGGAGGTCTTTCCGGTAACGACAGCGATGCGGCGGGTGTAAGCGCCGACGGCTTGGTCGTGGTGGGGATCAGCGATAACCGAGCCTTCCGCTGGACAAGCGTCGCCGGCATGACAAGCCTCGGCCCAGGCGCTGGCCGTGCCTACGCCGTTAACTCCGACGGCTCGGTCGTTGTCGGATACGAAGGGTCCTTCGGAACACGAGAAGCCGTACGCTGGACTAACGATGGTGGAACGCAGATCCTCGGCACACTCCCTGGCGGAGCGACAAGCAACGCTTATGGCGTCAACGCCGATGGCTCGGTCGTAGTGGGCGAGAGCGATAGCATCGACGGCCTTCGCGCTTTCCGCTGGACGGATTTTGGGGGCATGCAACACCTCAGCGCTCTGGACGGCGGGACCAGTTCGGCCCGGGGCGTAAGCGGGGACGGCCAGATCGTGGTTGGCCGAAGCACCAGCGGCGATGGCACTCGCGCCTTCCGCTGGACGGAGGCCGACGGGATGGAAAGCCTCGGCGTCCTCGATGGCGGCGCCGCAAGCGAGGCCAGCGCCATCAGCGCCAACGGCCTCGTGATCGTTGGTTTCAGCGAGAGCAGCGACGGCACTCGCGCCTTCCGTTGGACCGAAAGCGGCGGCATGCGAGATCTCGGCCTCTTCGCAGGTAGAGGCGAAAGCATGGCCCACGCCGTAAACGCGGACGGTCAGGTCATCGTGGGAGCCGCCACAGCTCCGGACGGTACGGATTCTCAGGCATTCCGCTGGATGGAAAGCACCGGCATGCAAAGCCTGGAGGATCTGCTAACAGCCCAGGGCGTCGATATAAGCGGCTGGGAACTGGCGGACGCCACCGGCGTCAGCGGGGATGGCGAGATCATCGTAGGCGCAGGTTGGACGGGCGCCGACAGCCAAGGCTTCATCGTGTACCTGCCGATCGATGAGGACGGCCCTCCGCCTGGCCTGACGACGCCGGAGCGGTTGTCTCGAGCGCTGGCCGATACCGGTGCGGCCGGGCAGCAAGCGCAAGGCGCGGTCATGGGCGGCCTGGGCCAAACCCTAACCGTCGCGCGACTGTTCAGCGGTTCTCAATCCTTGCCCGATCGTCTCACCGGCAACGTTCAGATGGCTTCGCTCGCCCCTAACGTCTCCTACGGCGCGCCCCGGGCCTCGCGCTGGTCGTTCTATGCCCTCGGCAACTTGGGCAATGGGTATTTCGGCGAGAGCGGCAGTTGGGGGCTCGATGGGGCAGTGGGCCTCGCCGCCGATGTCTCGCCAGGCTGGCGTGTTGGCGGCGGCGTCATCGGCTCCTACAGCCGCTTCGACCTGGACTTCGGCGGCGAAAGCCGCCTGGATGCGCTGGGCGGCTCGACCTTTGCAGCCTATGAAGGAGCCAACGGTCTGCGCCTGGGCGCGGCTGCCTACTTGGCACAGTTGGATGTCCGCACTGATCGGCGTTATCAGAATGGCGCTGGCATCGACAGCTCACAAGGGGATACCGATGGCCTAGGCTACGGTCTTGCACTTAACGCCGGCTGGGCCTTCCCCGTCGCTAGCGCCACTAGCCTGACACCCTTCGCCGAGGTGCAGTGGTCGCGCAGTGAGCTCAAGGGCTATGAAGAACACGGCGGAGCCTTCGCAGCTAGCGTTTCCGATCAGGACGGCCGTTCGACCGTGAGCCGTCTAGGCGCAGAGATTGCGCACAGTGTGTCTCCAACGTTAGAGGTTCAGGCCAGCGCCGCCTGGGCCCGGCGCCTCGACGGCGACGCCGGAACGGTCAACGCCACCACGCTGGGCCTGACCCAGGTCATGACCCCGGGGCTTGGCGACAGCGACTGGGCAGAGGGCTCGTTCGCCACAGTCTGGCAAGCCAACGACCGCGCCCAGCTCTACGCCCAACTCACAAGCCGCAGCGGCGAAACTCAGGCCCTAGCACTCGGCGCCACCGCCGGCATCACCTGGAACTTCTAGAATAGCAGCAGACGAAGTAAGCAACGTTGCTGCCTGATCCAATTCCACGGCACTTTGCGACAACCTACCAGGCCTCTGGAAAATGCCATCGACACTAACCCCCCTCGACAGCTTCGATGCCCAAGCTCGAATACCACGGCGCGGCCCAGGCTCAGGGCCGCGAAGTGGTCTTCGACGACTATCGCCTGCGCGTGGCCAAACCTAGGCAGCCAGACGCGACTCCAATTCATGCAGGCTCACGTGCCCCTTGAAGTGGCCCACCCCCGTCGGCAGTTCGCCGCGCTCGATGGCCTCGGCGAAGCGCACGGCCGGGTCGTCCTTGAGTTTCGCCAGATGCCGCGCCAGGTTGGGATATTCCTGCTTCAGGTCGAACAGGCGATGGTACTCGGCCCAGCGAGCAATACCGACGAAGTAGGCATCCGCCATGCTGCGCGCATCGCCCAGCAACCATTCCCGCTCGGCAAGCAGTTTATCCAGATAAGCGCAGCTCTCTGCCACAGACTCGCGGCCCAGCCGGCGCAGCATTTCCTGCTCCACACCGCTCATTCCTTGCGTATCGTAGAGGGTCCAGAGTGGACCGAAGGCGGCGAAGAAGTCCGTGTTGAGGTAGGCCAGCATCTGGTTGAGGCGATCGAACTCCCGGCTGCCCTGCGCGAAGCCCAGCCGCGCATCGAGGTCGCGTGCCGCCAGGTGCTGCAGAATCGCCAGGCTCTCGGTCAGAGGCTCGCCATCCTCCAGCAGCAATGCCGGTGTCTTGAAAAGAGGATTGATCTTGGCATAAAGCGCATCCCAGGGCTGCTCCAGCATCTCGATGCGGCACAGGCGATAGGGCTTGCCCAGCCACTCGAGCGCCACGATAGAGCCGAACGAACAACCTTGCGGTACGCCATAGAAGAGAACGGGTTCCATTGTCTTGCTCCTTGTTGAGAGTGAGAAAAGCCAGCGCCCTCTGCGCTTGGCCTTGTCAGCAAGGTAATGGCTAAATAGGGCGAATCATGTCCTATTGGAAACAGGAACCTTCAGCGTGGCCAATCCCACCGTTCGCGTGCTGACACTGCTCGAACTGCTGCAGGCCCATCGCCACATGAGCGGCCGGGAGCTAGCCGAACGGCTGGGCGTCGACCGGCGTACGCTTAGGCGGTACATCCAGGCGCTGGAAGAGCTCGGTATTCCCGTCACCACCGAGCGGGGACGGCACGGCGGCTACCGCCTGATGCCGGGCTTCAAGCTGCCACCGCTGATGCTGACCAGCGAAGAGGCGCTGGCCGTCTCGCTGGGGCTGCTCGCCGCTCAAGGGTTATGCATTGCCGAAACGGCCCCGGCGCTGGACACCGCGCGGGCCAAGCTGGAGCGGGTCATGCCCGCCAGGCTGAAACAGCAGGCACAGGCACTGAGCGAGAGCGCCCGGCTGGAATTGCCCTCGGCCAGGGCTCCGGGCGACGAGCGCCTGCTGCTATTGTTCGCCACCGCCACCCAGGCCCGCCAGCGCGTGCGGCTCGACTACCGCGACGACCGGGAGCAGCACACCCAGCGTGTGCTCAACCCCTATGGCCTGGTCTTCCGCGGCGGGCGCTGGTACGTCAGCGGCTGGTGCCACTTACGCCGCGACCTGCGCAGCTTTCGCCTCGACCGCATCATTGAGGCCACACCGCTCGAGGCCAGCTTCGACAGGCCGGCCGACTTCGACCCGGCCGCACACCTAGCCCACAGCATCGCCAACCTGCCCCGCGCCACCGCCGTCAGCGTGCGCCTGCACACCGATCTTGCTCATGCCGTCGAAGAGCTGGGTCGCCATATCGGCGTGTTCACTCCCGACGGCAACGCCGTGCTGCTGCATGCTCGAACCGACAGCCTGACCTGGTTCGCTCGCCAGCTCGCCCATCAGCCCTACGACTTCGAAATCCTCGACCCACCGGCGCTTTGCGATGCCCTTGTCCAGCAGGCCGTTCGCCTCCAGCGTCTGGCCATGCCAACTGGCCGTTAAAAAATAAAGGGGCATGTCGAAAGCGACTATGTTGAATCGAAGTAGGGAAGCGGTACCAACAACAACCCCTGGAGATTCACCATGCAGCTTTCCACCTACCTGATCTTCGACGGCAACTGTCGCGAAGCCTTCGAGTTCTACCAGCGCTGCTTCGATGCCAAGCTCGAAGCCGTATCCACCTATGGCGAAATGCCCGCCAGTGAAGGCATGGAAATACCCGAGGAAGCCCGCGACCTGATCATGCACGCCCGCCTGCGCATCGGCGATCAACTGCTGATGGCATCGGATAACTCCCCCGGTTGCCCCGCGCCCTACGAAGGCATCAAGGGCGCCAGCATCGCGGTGGGAGTCGACTCCGTTGAGCAGGCCGAAAAGCTCTTCAATGCGCTGGCCGACAACGGCAACGTGCAGATGCCCCTCGAAGAGACCTTCTGGGCGCATCGTTTCGGCATGCTGGTGGACAAGTTCGGCGTCGCCTGGATGATCAACTACGACAAGGAGCAGCAGGCCGCCGCCTAGCGCAGCACGGCTTCCTCTCTCAGCCGCCCGGCCAGCAGATCGATGAAGGCCCGAACCTTGGCCGCCGGGCGGCGCCCCTCTCGATGCACGATATGCACGGGTAGCGGCGGCGCTTCGAAGTCCTCGAGCACCGTGACCAGTTCGCCGCGCTCGAGCTGCGGTGTGACCTGATACGACAGCAGACGCGTCACTCCCCAGCCAGCGGCCGCTGCCTGCGCGGCACCGTCGTTGACGTTGATCACCAGGCGCGGCTTGAGCCGGTACGAAGCCCCCTTTTCTCCGGTCTTGGAAAAAAACGTCCACTCCGGCTGCAAGGAGATGCCGCTGGCCATGACGATGCGATGCTGGCCGAGGTCATCCGGATGCTGTGGCCATCCATGACGCTCGAAGTAACTAGGAGCACCGCAAACCACACGCCGCACCTGACCGACGCGCACGGCGCGTAGCGTTGAGTCAGGCAGCTCGCCGATCCGCACCGCCACGTCGAAACCCTCGTCGACCAGATTCACCACCCGGTCCAGGAACACCGCATTCGCGTTGACCTCGGGATACTCCGCCAGGTAATCGAGCAGGGTCGGCAGCACGAAAAGCCTGCCGAACAGCACCGGTGCGGTCACGTTGAGCTGTCCGCGCGGCATAGCGGCAAGCCCCGCCGCCGATTCGTCGGCCTCCTTGACGTCTTGCAAAATGCGGCGGCAGTCGTCGAGATAGCTCGCCCCCGCTTCGGTCACCCTCACTACTCGAGTCGTGCGCGTCAGCAGACGCACGCCCAGACGCTCCTCCAGCTCGGCAACGGCGCGCGTCACGGCGGGCGGCGAGAGCCCCAGACGGCGGGCTGCCCCGGCAAAGCTCTCCTCCTCCGCCACGGCGAGGAATACCGTCATCAGGTGAAAGCGATCCATTTATTGTTCCGAAAAAAGAAATAGCCAATTGCATTCTATGACGATTCTTCAAGGTTTCGAAATTCGTCAAGCTTGCCGTGTCCGCAGCTCACGCTGCGACGCCGCACATAAAGCGGGCGTTCAAACCAAGTGGAGCTTTGTCATGAGCCGTATCAACGTCGTCAGTCTGGAAACCGCCGATGCCGAGCAGAAGGCCCTATTCGATGCGATTCAGTCACAACTGGGCGTGGTGCCTAACTTCCTGAAGGTGTTTGCCAATTCACCGAAGGCGCTGGAGGCCTTTCTCGGCCTGCATGGCATCGCCAAGTCGGGCCGTCTCGACCTGCGAACCCGGGAGCGTATCGCCCTGGCGCTGGCGCAGCAAAACGGCTGCGAATATTGCCTTTCCGCACACTCGACGCTTGGCCAGGGCGCTGGGCTGACCATCGACGAAATGATCGCCAATCGCCGCGGCACCAGCCAGGACGCCAAAGCCGCTGCCGCAGTCGCTTTCGCCCGCGCTCTGGTCGAGCACATGGGCGAGGTAACCACGGCAGAGCTGCAGGCCGTACGCGATGCCGGCTATGGCGACGGCGAGATCGTCGAGATCATCACCCATGTGGGCTTGAACCTGCTGACCAATATCCTCGGCAAGGCCAGCCGCGTGGAAATCGACTTCGACCGGGTCACCCTGGATTCGGTTGCCTGACCCGAAGCCGTTGCGGTGCCGCTCCTCCTGAGCGGCACCTATCGAGGAACTTCGCTATGACACGTGCCTTCAAGATACTCACCTATACCCCTTCGGTTCGCGCCGCCCAGGCTCGCTACGGCAGTCGGGAAGCCACCAAGCCCGTCGACCCGGCCGAAGTCGAACGTGACGTTCTCAGCGCGCCGATTCGCGAATTCATTGCCGCCCAGGACCACTTCTTCATGGCCAGCGTCGGCGAAAATGGCTGGCCCTATGTGCAGCACCGTGGTGGGCCGCCCGGCTTCCTGCAGTGCCTTGACGATCACACCCTCGGTTTCGCCGATTTCATCGGCAACCGGCAGTACATCAGTGCGGGCAACATTGCCCATGACGACAGGACGATGCTGTTCCTGATCGACTACGCCAACCGGCGGCGGCTGAAGATCTGGGGCCGGGCACGCATCGTCCACGAAGAGGACGACGCTGCCCTGCTGGCTCGGCTGGAGTTGCCCACCTACCGCGCCCGGGTAGAGAGAGGCTTGGCGATCGACATCGAGGCGTTCGATTTCAACTGCCCGCAGCACATCACGCCGCGTTTCACCGTGGCGGAAATCAGCGAACGCTTCCCCGCTAACAGCCCCGGTTCGGCCTTTTGAAGGCAATGAACGGAGTGATTCCCATGATGGGAATCGGCAAGTTGCAGGGATATACCGCCTAGGGAGGCAACATGAAACTGCCCAAGCTCAAGTCTTGGTTCAAACAAGGCCGCTACCGCTCTGCCAACCATCGTCATCATGTCGCATTGAAAGAGTGCGATGCCCGTATGCTGCGCGACATCGGGCTCTATCGTGAACGTGGTCGACTGATGCCGCTCCATCCGGAGCGAGAGTAGTGCCTGTCTGGCTCACCTGATAATTCGAACGAAAGGCGGGCAGGCGCATGTCACATTACGCCCACCTGAATCGTCATGACAGTGACGGCCACTCGGCCTTCGCCTCTCTACCTCAGCGATTCAGGAGCCACACATGAGCCAGAGCACTCTATTCATCACCCACAAGGCACTGCCCGGCAAGCGCGACGAGGTACGCCGCGCCTGGGAGACCCACCTGATGCCGAGCATCCAGGCGCGCCAGGCCCACGACGCCTATTTCTACTGTTACGATGACAGCGATCCCGACACCATTCGCGTCTTCCAGCGCTATGCCGTCGGCGCGGATCCACAGGCTTTCATGCAGGGGCCGGCCTACGATGCCTATATGGCAGCAGTGTCGCCCCTGCTGGCCCATCCGCCTGTGATCCACGCCGCCACGGTGGCCTGGGCCAAGGACAGCTCAGCGCCGATAGCCGAGACAGCCTGATGCCTTCTGCCGATTTTCTGCGCTTCGAAGAGGCCCGCCCCATGCTGCTGGGGCTGGCCTATCGCATCCTCGGCTCGCGCGCCGACGCCGAGGATGCGGTGCAGGACACCTTTCTCAAATGGCAGGCAGCGGATCGTGAGGCTATCGATACGCCTCACGCCTGGCTGACTACGGCCTGCACGCGACGCTGCCTCGATCTGTTGGGCAATGCCCACCGGGCCAGGGTCGACTACGTGGGTGCCTGGCTGCCCGAGCCCATCCCGACCACCGCCGTATCCGATGCGGAACGCAGCATGCAGCTGGCCGACTCTCTCTCCACCGCCTTCCTGCTGCTGCTGGAACGCCTCTCGCCCAAGGAGCGGGTAGCCTACCTGCTGCATGAGATCTTCGACACGCCCTACGCCGAAATCGCCACCATGCTCGAACTCAAGGAGCCGGCCTGCCGCAAGTTGGTTTCCCGGGCGCGAGCCAACCTGCTGGCTGCCGAGCAGCGCCATGCTCCTCCGCGGGAGCGCCAGCAGGCGCTGCTGGAAGCGTTCCGGCTCGCCATCACCGAAGGCACCACGGCGCGGCTAGCGAACCTGCTCTCGGCCGAGGTCCGCCTCAGCGCCGAACTCGACTTCCTGGCCAGCCGCCTGAGCCAATACTGGGCTGACTATCTGTGGCGCGTGGCCGACATCAACGGCGGTCCCGGTTTCATGATGTACCGAGAGGGAAGCGTCGTCGCGACGGTGACCTTCGGCTACGACCGCTCAGGCCAGGCCACGGATATCTTCATCGTGCGCAATCCCGACAAGCTGACACGACTGAGGTCATGACTGGCGCTCGACTATCGCACGGCAACCGCTCTCTCTGGCCTGGGGATCCAGCAACCCGATGATCCATTCTCGCACGGCAGCAATGGCCGGCTCCTCGAGCCGCTCGGGCGGGTAGACGAGCTGGAAGGGAGCGGCCTTCACCTCGGGGCCGAATGGCTGAACCAGGCGCCCCTGACGCAGCTCCTCTTCGACCAGATACCGGCTCATCAGGGCTATGCCCTGGCCGTCCAGGGCAGCGGCGATGCCATGGGTCTCGTCGGAGAACATCAGTCCGGCGCTGACGTCGAGCCCCGGTACCTGGACCTGGCGCTGCCAGGCCGCCCAGTCCAACGGCGCGGGCGAAGAGAAGTGCAGCAGCGTATGGCGTACCAGTTCGGCCGGTTCACGCAGCTTCAGCATGGGGCTGCAAACGGGGACGAAAACATTGTCGAACAGCTTCTCCGCGACCAGCCCGGGCCAGGGGCCCTCGCCATAGCGAATCGCCATATCAGCGACGACACCATCCAGGGCAACCGCTTGGTGGGAAACCTGAATGCTCAGGTCGATCTGCGGGTGGGCATCGCGCAGCAGGCAGACCCAGGGCAGTAGCCAGCGTGCTGCCACGGCCGGAGTGGTGGAGAGCGTTACCGCCTGCCGCGTCGGCGGACGGCGCAGCTTGGTCACCGTCTCGTCGATGGCGTCGAAGGAGTCGCTCAGCACGGTGAGCAGCGCCTGGCCCTGAGTCGTCAGCACCAGTTGCCGCGGCCGCCGCACGAACAGGGCAACGCCCAGACTCTCTTCGAGCTGGCGGATCTGATGGCTGATCGCCGTCGGCGTGACCGACAGCTCCTCGGCAGCACGCTTGGCGCTGAGGTGGCGCGCCGCCGCCTCGAAGGCGCGCAGGGCGGAGAGCGAAGGGAGTCGTCGCGGCATCATGGATGAGTTTAATTTTCCGATATCAAAAAAGAATCGTCGTTTGTTGCCAATCAATGCTTGGCACAAGCTATCAAACACGCCTGAAACAGATTCACCCAAAAGGACCTATGTCCAATTAAAGGAGAAATCCCATGACACGTCTACTCCATCTCGATGCCAGCCCACGCCCCGGCCGTGCCGGCACCCACGACCACGGCTCCCACACCCGCCGGCTGACCCACCACTTCGTTTCCCGCTGGCGCACTCTGGAGCCGGATGCCGAGATCGTCTATCGGGATATCGGCGCCAATCCGCCTCCTTTGACCAGCGTCGAGTGGATCGAGGCCGCCTTCACGCCCGCCGAAAATCGCAGCGAATCCATGCAGTCAGTGCTTGCCGAGAGCGACACGCTGGCCAGCGAGGTCGAGCAAGCCGACATCCTGGTGCTCGGCGTACCGATGTACAACTTCGGCCCGCCGGCCGCGTTCAAGGCCTGGATCGACAATATCGTCCGCCTGGGCCGCACCGTCGATTACGACCCGCAATATGGTGACCACCCTTACCTGCCGCTGACGCACTACATTCCGCTAATGGCCGACCGGCCGCGCCACGCGGTGCTGCTCTCCTCCCGCGGCGATCACGGCTTCGACCCCGGGGGACGTTTGGGCGAGCTCAACCATATGGAGCCTGGCGCGCGCACCGCCCTGCAGTTCATCGGCATCGGCGGCTTTCACAGCATCGCCATCGAGCACCAGGAGGAAGGCGGCGAGGCACTGGCCGCCTCGACCCAAAGCGCCCTGGAGCGCGTCGACCGGCTGGTCGAGCAATTGCACAGTGAAGTTACGGCCAAGCGCCAGCTGCAGCCGGCCTGAGGGCACCCCTCGATGGCCGAACACCGGGGCGCTTCGCGCCCCGTTCTGCGTTTCACCGCTATGAGGCCTGGCCGACCGCTGCTTTGTCGGTCACCGGGTCGGCTTTGGCACCGGCCGCCTCGCGGCGCTCCGAGTAGCGGTCCACCAGCGTCTCATTGTGGGGCCGCAGCAGCACGGTGAAGCGCACCAGTTCTTCCATCACGTCAGCGATGCGGTCGTAGAGCGGCGAGGGTCGCATGCGCCCGGCCTCGTCGAACTCCTGGTACGCCTTGGGCACACTGGACTGGTTGGGGATGGTGAACATGCGCATCCAACGGCCGAGAAGGCGCAGGGTATTCACCGCATTGAACGACTGCGAACCGCCGCTGACCTGCATCACTGCCAGTGTGCGCCCCTGGGTGGGCCGCACCGCCCCCATGCTCAGCGGCAGATGGTCGATCTGCGCCTTCATCACGCCGGTGATCTGTCCGTGGCGCTCGGGACTGCACCACACCTGCCCTTCGGACCACAGCGCCAGCTCGCGCAGCTCCCGCACTGCCGGGTGATCATCGCCCGGCACCTGGTCCGGCAGCGGCAGATCGGACGGATCGAAGATCCGCGTCTCGGCGCCGAAATAGCGCAGCAGCCGCGCAGCCTCTTCCACCGCCAGGCGCGAATAGGAGCGTTCGCGCAACGAACCGTAGAGCAGCAGGATGCGCGGCGGATGGCCCAGCGGATCGGGCAAGCCCTGACCGGGCTGCCGAAGAGCGAAGCGCTCGTCGAGGGCCGGTAGAACATCGGGGTCGTTCAGCGTGCGAAGCCTCATGTCGCCTCCTTCATGGCGTGGGTTTGCAGAACGAGCAGCGCCACCAGAGCGGCGAGCCCCAGGGCCGAGGAGAACAGCAGCGCCTGGGTGCCGAAGCGCTCGATCAACAGGGCGAAGGCCAGCGGCGCCAGCGCCTGGCCGAAGCGTGCCGGCACCATCAGCACGCCCTGGCGCAGGCCATAGTCGTGGGGGCCGAAAATGGCCAGCGGCAGCGTGCCCTTGGCGATGGTGAGAATGCCGTTGCCGGCGCCGTGCAGGAGCACGAACAGCGTGGCCAACGGTGCCCCCAGCGTCATCACGCCGAGCGCACCAATGGGATGCGCCACCACCGCCAGCTTGGCCGAGAACAGCGGATGAAAGCGCTGCAGCAGCGAGAACTCGAGCATTCGCGCCGCCACTTGGGCCGGCCCCACCAGCGCCGCGGCGGCAATGGCGGCGGCGGGCGAGAGGCCGGCGATCTGCAGCAGCCACGGCAGGTGCGCCGCCATGGCCGTGCTAACGAACCAGGTGACGGCAAAGACGAAAGCCAGCAGCGCCATGGGCAGCCAGGTCGAATTCGCCTCGGCAACTGCCGTCTCGGCGTGAAGCGCGGGCGGCTGGATACCGAATGGAATCAACAGCCGGTTGAGCGGCAAACCCAGCAGCAGGTGTACCGCCGCCCAGGTAAAGCAGGCATTCTGCCAGCCGAATTCGGCGTTGAGCCAGCCGGTGATCGGCCAGCACACCGTGCTGGCAAAGCCCGCCAGTAGCGTAATACCGGTAATGGCGCCGCGCGCCTCGCGGCCATAGAGCCCGGCCAGGGTCGAGAAGGCCGATTCGTACAGTCCCATGCCCATGCCGACACCGATCACCAGCCAACCTGCCCATAGCAGCACGGGCCCATCCGCCAGACCCAGCAGCACCAGACCCAGGGCGAATACCAGGCTCGAGGCAGCCAGCACGTCGCGTCCGCCAAATCTGTCGATGCGCCGACCTACCGCCGGCCCCAGCACGGCCGACACCACCAATGCCGAGGAGAACGCCGCGAATACCGTACCCGTGGTAAGGCCGAGGTCTTGCGCCATGGGCACGGCCAGGATGGCCGGCAAATAGTAGGTCGAGCCCCAGGCAAGCGTCTGGGAAACGCCCAGGGCGAAGACCACACCGGTGCGCGAGCTCATCGTCTACCTCGATCATCGAGGTATTGGGACCTGAAAAAACGCGCCGCACTCATCCTTCCCGCTCCTCCCGTTTCACTGCCCCAGCAGCCATACGGCGGCTCTCGACGATGCACTCCGTGGCCTCCAGCCAGGCATCCACCGCCACCTGAAAAGCATCCCGCCCCTTCTCCGTCAATGCGTAGACCTTGCGCGAGCGCCCCTGCACCACCTCGTTCGTGGACGAGAGGTAGCCCCCCGCCTCGAACTCGTTAAGTACCGGATAGACCGTGCCCTCCGAAGGACTGCAGCAGCCGTTGGTGCTCTTCTCCACCGCCTGCACAACCTCGTAGCCATGCATCGGCTTGCGGTGCAGCACGCTGAGCACGAAGAACTTCGACAGCGACATCTTGATCGTGCCGCGCCAGTAGGAAGGATCGCTGTAGTCGGGGATCCGGCGGCCGGCGGCCGCTTCGGATTTCGCTTTGGTCATGGGAGAAACCTATACCTCGATGATCGAGGCGTCAAGCGTGATCGGTTCTCTCACGCCCCGTGCCGGCGGCCTGCTCACGCACTCCTGCCAGCATCAGGGATAGGCCGAATTCGAAGCGACCGTCGAAATCGAAGAAGCGTCGCGCCATCAGTTCCGTATCGAGATGGCTAAAGTCAGGACTTGCCAGCACCTCGCCGAGGGAAGCGGTAATGGTCGCCGTGGCCTCGCCGGGTTCGTCGGGCAGCCCCTGCTGCTCCAGCGTTTCGCCGAGAATGAAAGAGAGCAGCGTGGTCATCGCCCAAAGCGCCCGGTCACGGTCGAGTCCGGCTTTCACCAGCAGCTCCATCAGCGTTTCGGCGCCGCGCAAGGTGCTGTGCTTGGCGGAGTAGCTGCCACCGACGATACGCGCACCGTCACGATACCTCAGCAAGGTACGCCGCAGGCGCCGGACGAACTCGGCCAGATTGACATAGGCATCCTCGTCATCGAGCCCGCCCAGCGGAACGGCGGCCACGATGGCATCGGCCATCTCATCGAGCAATTGCCGCTTGTCGGCCACGTGGCGGTAGATCACCGGCGCCTGCACGTCCATGGCATCGGCCAAGGCTCGCATCGTCAGTCCATCCAGGCCATCCCGGTTCACCAGTGACAGCGCCGCCTCGGCTATCTGCCGTACGCTCAGCTTCTCCTTCTTCCGTCGCCTACGCTTCGGCGCGCTGTCGTTTTCCGTCACGCGAATTCTCGCTTCGTGTCATTTGTCGCTTGACATATTAACAGCGTTAACAATATATTCAAGCCGGCTCTATTAACGGCGTTAACAAAATGCTCCCGATGTCGCTTCCACTCGCACGCACACTGTCCAGATGGCCACGGATGCTGCTCTTCCTGTCGCTCGCGCTGGGCCTTACCGCCTGCACCGAGGGCGGCGCCAGCACCGACAGCGAGGAGGTGATACGCCCGGTGCGGGTGGAAAACGCCATGTCGCTCCCGGCGCCGAGCCACCGCTTCGTTGCTCGCCTGGAAGCCGCCAGCACTGTCGATCTGGCCTTCCAGGTGGGCGGCCAACTCCTCGAGCAGGGCCCACGTGAAGGCGCCTTCGTACCACGCGGCGAAACCTTGGCGATGCTTGATACCACCGACTTCGAACTGGCGCTGCGCCAGGTGGAGACGCGGCATGAGCAGGCCCGGCGGGAGTACGAGCGCCTGCGCCGGCTGCATACCCAGAACGCCGCCTCGACGGCGAGTTTCGAGCAGGCAGAGGCCGAATTTCATACCCAGACCGTGGCGCTCGAGCAGGCTCGCCGACAGCTCGCCTACGCCCGTCTCGAAGCCCCCTTCGACGCTCTGGTGACCCGCAGGCTGGCCGAGCCCTTCGCCACCGTAGCCGCGAACACGCCGATATTGCGGGTGCAGGACATGAGCGAGCTTCGCCTGCGCTTTCATGTGCCCGAGCGGCTCAGCGCCATCCTCGAGCATCCCGATACGTACCGAATGGAGGCCATCTTCGAGGCTGCTCCAGAACGGCGCTTCCCGGTCCGCTATCGGGAGCACCGCCCCCAAGCCGACCCGGTAGGGCAAAGCTATCCGGTCAGCGTAGCCATGCCTCGTCCAGACTCGCTCGAGCTGTTGCCCGGCATGACCGCGAGCCTCGTCGTCACTCGGCTCGACTCAGAGCCATCCGGTGTCACGGTGCCGATTTCAGCGCTGGACCCCGGCAACGACGGCGAGATGCGCATCTGGAGGTTCGATCCCGAGTCGCAAACGGTAACGTCGAGCCCCGTCACCCTCGGTGCTGCACTGCCTGACCGTGTGACGGTGCTCGACGGACTGGCGGAAGGCGAGCCGATCGTCACTTCCGCTACCCACCTGCTGCGCGACGGCATGCAGGTCAGGCCCCAAGCGCGCCTCGACTAGGACACGTTCATGGACATCGCCCGCACCGCCATCGACCGCCCCGTCCAGACCTGGCTGATCATTCTGGCCTGCCTGTTGGGGGGCCTGTGGGCAATGCTGACCCTGGGCCGGCTGGAAGATCCCTCGTTCACCCTCAAGACCGCTATCATCACCACGCCCTACCCCGGCGCGAATGCCGAACAGGTCGAGCAGGAAGTCACCGAGAGGCTGGAATCGGCCGTCCAGCAACTGCCGGCCGTCGACTACGTGCGCTCGCGCTCGCGCCCTGGCATCTCCGAGGTCGAGGTCGAGATCAAGCGCGCCTATCCCAGCCGCAACATGCCGCAGCTCTGGGACGAGCTACGACGCAAGATCGGCGATGCCCAGGCCAGCCTGCCCCCGGGCGCCGGCCCTTCCCAGGTCAACGACGACTTCGGCGACGTCTACGGTATCTACTACGCAATCACCGCGCCGGAACTGAGCGATGCGGAAATTCGCGACCTGTCGAGGTTCCTGCGTCGGGAGCTGCTGACGGTGAGCGGCGTCGCCAAGGTCACTACCGCCGGCGAGCGCAGCGAGGCCTTGTACGTGGATCTCGACAGCGAGCGTATGGCCAGTCTCGGCGTACCGCTGGAGCAGGTGATCGAAACCCTGCGTGCCGCCAGCGCCATTGCCGAGAGCGGTGCCATCACCCTGGATGAGCGCCGCCTGCGCATCGCCTTCTCCCAACAGTTGGCGAGCCCCGCTCAGTTGGTGGAGCTGCGCATCGGTCGCCCCGGCACTACTGAGCAGATCCGCCTGGGCGATATCGCCACGATCCGGCGTAGCGCAACGGAGCTGCCCGATCATCTGATTCGCTTCAATGGGATGCCCGCCTTCACGCTTGCCGTGGCCGGAGTGGCTGACGTCAACATCGTCGAGGTTGGGCAGGCAGTGGAGGCCCGGCTGCACGAGCTACAGGAGCGAATACCGCTAGGCGTCGAGCTCCATCCGATCTACGAGCAGCACCGGGTGGTCGACGATGCCATCGGCAGCTTTCTCATCAGCCTGGCGTTGGCCGTGGCGATCGTCATCGGCGTGCTGTGTCTGTTCATGGGCTGGCGGGCCGGCCTGGTGGTCGGCGCCACCCTGCTGCTGACGGTACTCGGTACGCTGCTGTTCATGCGCGTGCTCGGCCTCGAGATGGAGCGCATCTCGCTGGGCGCGCTGATCATCGCCATGGGCATGCTGGTCGACAACGCCATCGTAGTGACCGAAGGCATGCTGATCGGCATGCAGCGGGGAGCCAATGCCCGCGACGCCGCCAACACCGCCGCCAAACGCACCCAGATACCGCTGCTCGGCGCCACGGTCATCGGCATCATGGCGTTTGCCGGCATCGGCCTCTCGCCCGACACCACCGGTGACCTGCTCTTTTCCCTGTTCGCGGTGATCGCCGTTTCGCTGCTGCTGAGCTGGGTACTGGCCATCACCGTCACGCCCCTGCTGGGGCACTATCTGCTGAGAACGGCGCACGAGGCCAAGACGCCCTATACGGGCAGGCTCTATCGAGGCTATCGCCGGCTGCTCGAGGGCGTGCTGCGCTGGCGCCTGCTTACGCTACTGAGCCTCATTCTGTTCACCGCCGGCTGCATCTTCGCCTTCGGTTTCGTCAAGCAGGCCTTCTTCCCCGCCTCGAATACGCCCATCTTCTTCCTGCACTATCAGCTGCCCCAAGGCACCGACATTCGCGCGACGGACCGTCACATGCAGGGTCTCGACGATTTTCTTCGCGCCCAGCCGGAAGTGCTCTCGGTAACGCAGTTCGTGGGGCGCGGCGCCAGTCGCTTCGTGCTCACCTATACACCGGAACGGCCCAGTTCCAGCTACGGCCTGTTCATGATCCGCACGGCCGAACGCGACCAGATAGAACCGCTGGCAGCTCGGCTGCGGCAGCGGCTAGACGCACATCACCCCGATGCGCAGGCCAGGATCGAGCGCCTCATGTTCGGGCCCAACGTCGTCAGTATCGAAGCACGCTTCTCAGGGCCCGATCCGGTCATGCTGCGCTACCTGGGCGACCAGGCCAAGGCGATCATGGAACGCGACGCTCTGTTGACCGACATCGTCGACGACTGGCGCCAGCGCGAACTGGTGCTCGAGCCGGTATTCGACGAGGAGCGCGCTCGCATGGCGGGCGTTCAGCGCGACGCGACCATGCGCGCGCTGCAGTTCGCCACCACCGGTATTCAGGCCGCCCTCTATCGAGAAAACGATCGCCTGCTTCCCATCGTGCTGCGCCCACCCCAGCACGAGCGCCTGGACGTGACGCGCCTGCACGAGAGGCAGCTGGAAAGCAACAATGGCAACGTACCCATCCCGCTACGGCAGATCATCGAGCGTTTCGACACCACCAGCGAAGAGAGTGTCATCCGCCGCCGCGACCGCATGCGCACCTTGACGGTTCAAGCCAGTACGGTGAGTGGCGTTACCGCCAGCGAGGGCCTTTCACGCATTCGCGGACCCATCGAAGCGCTTCCCCTGCCCCTCGGTTATCGCTTGGAGTGGGGCGGCGAGTACGAAGCCTCCGGCCGTTCGCGGGCCTCGCTGCGCGCCCAGCTACCGTTGGGTTTTCTCGCCATGCTGGTGATCAGCGTGCTGTTGTTCGGCAAATGGCGCCAGCCGCTGATCCTGTGGCTGGTGGTACCCATGTCGATCTGCGGCGTAGTGATCGGGCTTCTGGCCAGCGGCATGCCGTTCACCTTCACGGCGCTGCTCGGGCTGCTCAGCCTCTCCGGCATGCTGATGAAGAACGGTATCGTGCTGCTCGACGAGATCGACGCCCAGATCCGCGAGGGCAAGCCCGGCGGCCCGGCCGTGGTGGAAGCCAGCGTCAGCCGCCTGCGGCCGGTGGTACTGGCTGCCGGCACCACCATCCTCGGCATGCTGCCCCTGCTCGGCGACGCCTTCTTCGCCAGCATGGCGGCGACGATCATGGGCGGGCTAGCCTTCGCCACGCTGCTTACCCTGGTCGCGGTGCCGGTGCTCTACGCCCTGCTGTTCGGCATTCGGCCATCGCCAAAGCGCGTCCGTGCCGGGCCAAAGCATTCCCGCGCCGGGCAGCCAAGCTAGATGCCCAGCGACCGGGCTATGAGCATTTTCTGAACCTCGATGGTGCCTCCCGCATAGAGGCAGAACGGGGCTTCGCGATAAAGTCGCGATACGGGCTCGAAGTCGAAATAGGCGCGCCCGCCCATGACCCGTGCCGCCATCTCGACGACCTTTTGCAGCTGATCGGAGCAGAAATACTTGGCCATGGAGATGGCCTGCGTTGCGTCCTGGCACTCTGCGTGCTGACGAATGGCCTCCTCAAGAAAGAGCCGCATGCCGCTGGCGAGGGTGCACATCTCGACGACGGTATGTTGAATGGCCTGAAAATCGCGTAACGGTCGGCCGAACTGATGGCGCTCCTGAACGAATTGCATGGCACGATTCGTCGCCGCATCGGCAAACCCGCATGCCATGGCAGCGACGATCAAGCGCTCGAGAGTTCCCGTCTTGCGTAGCTGAGGCCATGCCGAGTTTACCCCCGCCTCCCCGCCGAGCACTCCGCTTTCCGACACGAGGACTTCCTCGAACATGACACAACACGAGGGATAGCCATTACCCGAAAGCTTGCTCAACGGCTCTACACTCAGCCCCTCCGCGCTCCCAGGTACCAGCAGAATACCGTAGGATTTGGCGCCACCCTCGGTGGTTCGGGCAACCGTCAGTATCAGGTCGGCGGTCGCCGCCCCGGTGATATAGATTTTCTCTCCATGCACCACATAGTGATCGTCCCATCGTGTGGCCTGAGTCTTGATGCCGGCCGCATCCGACCCTGCTCCCGGCTCGGTGAGAGCAAAAGCGAGCTGCAACTCGCCTGCGGCAACGCGCGGCAGCAAAGCCTTTTTTTGCGCAACCGTTCCGGCATAAGAAAGACATAGCGGCCCGAGCAAGCCAGCCACCATGTAGATGGTGGCCAGCGTTCCTGAGCGCTCGGCGAGCAGACGAATGACCGTGCAGGCCTTTTCCATGTCACCTGGCTGCGGTCCGGTCTGCAGCGGATCCGAAAACCCGAAAGTCAGTAACTCATTGGCTGCCAGAGTTTCGAGTACACCGGCTACGAAACCGGATCCGGCCTTCTCGCCATCCACTCCATATTTCTGCAAGATCGCTTCGGTAGCCGTAATGGCACGTTGGGAAAGCACACGGGTGTCGCTCATATCTACCTCGCGTTCGTCGTTGTTATTCTGACTGGAGTTCACGACTCCAAACCTGGCCTACCAGATCCTTGCCGAAGCTGTGATGGGGCTCCTCCTCCACCAGTTCGAATCCGGCTTTTTTATAGAGCCGGCGCGCATCGGTCAGTACGCTGTTGGTCCACAGCATCATTTTCCGGTAGCCGACCTGGCGGGCGAACCTGAGGCACTCATCCACCAAGCGGCTGCCGATACCATGCCCGCGGGCAGAGGGGTCGACGTAGAGCAGCCGCAGTTTTGCGGTCGCGTCGTCTTCGCGGACAACGAACACCGACCCAACGACGACGCCATCCTTTTCGGCGATCCAGCACCGCTCCCAGCGCGGGTCGAAATTGCGCAGGTACTTGGCAACGATCTCCGCGATTAACGCTTCGTACTCTTCGTTCCAGCCGTACTCCTGCGCATAGAGCACCGCCTGCCGGTGTACGATCCAGCCCATGTCGCCCGGCTGTGGATCGCGCAGCAGATAGCTCAGGCCGGCTTCTCCGAGCAACCGCCTGATCTGGCTCATCGCTTCGATCAACTGATGCTGCTCCGGCTCCGTGAGCTGCTTCAGCATGCCGACGACCTCGCGTTGCGAAGCCTCGTCCAGCGGCCGGAACGTCGCCAGCCCCTGATCCGTCAGCTGCAGTTGCGCCGCCCGTCTGTCGGTGGGCGAGGGAGTCTTGGTAATGAGCCCCTGCTTTTCGAAGCCCTTCAGCACCCGGCTCACATAGCCTGCGTTGAGGCCAAGCTCGCGGCAGATATCGGCGCTGGTGAGCATCGGCCGATGCGCCAGCTCGTACAGGATGCGGACTTCCGTCAGCGAGAACTGGCTCTCCAGAAGGTGCTCGTGCAAGACCCCAATCTGCCGCGTGTAGAAACGATTGAAGCTGCGTACGGTCCCGGCTCGCTCGTGTAGGTCTTGTTCTGCGCTCATGGGAGACTCTCTCTTTGCTTGCCTAAAGCAAATAATTAGTTGCTTTAGGCAAGCAAGTCAACTGCGAGATTCAGTCAAGAGCCACAGCGGAATGGCACCTAAACGGCGCTGGATTGCACCGGCCCATAGCGCCGCCGCACATGGTCGCGATAGCCTCCCGGCGTAAAGCCGGTCACGGCCTTGAAGTCATGGATGAAGTGGGCCTGGTCGAAGTAGCCGGCGGCGAAGGCGGTATCGGTCAGTGAGATCGTCGCCCCGCCCTGCTTGATCAGCTCGCGGCTACGGGCGACGCGCAGCAGCCGGGCATAGCGCTTGGGCGAGAGCCCCACATGGCGCTGAAACAGACGCTCCAGGTGGCGCTGGCCGAAGGGCAGCTCAGCCACCAGCGTGGCGACACTGGCCTGGCCTTGGTGGCGCTCGAGCCAGTCGAGTGATGCCGTCAGGGCCGGCACCTGTGGCGCGGCGTGCCGCCGCAGCCGCTGGAGCAGATAGCCCTCCAGCAGCGCAATGCGCCCCGCCGGATCGGGCGTCTCGAGCAGCCGCTCGTGCAGCGCCTCGAGTTCGAGCCGGCGCAGGGCCTCGCCCGGCGTCAGCCCCCCACCGGCCAAGACCGCCAGGGATTCGCCCAGGAACGGCAATGCCATGCCCGGCAGAAAGCGCACGCCCAGCAGCTCGAGCTGGCTCCCCACCGTCAGGCGCGCCGTGCGCCGCTTGGGCCCGTCTATCCAGCAGGTACCGCGCAGTCGATTGCCGTCGCGCTCCAGCGCGCCGCCGAAGTTGAACAGCAGCCCCGCGGCACCATCCGGATGCAGCAGTTCTCTGTCTGCCGGTCTGTCTGCCAGTTCTCTGCCTGCCGGCTCGCTACCCCCTTGCCCCTGTGACTGCCCCTGTGACTGCCCCTGTGACTGCCCCCGAGCCTGCCAGTAGCACTGCACATAGGGACGCAGCGCGGCACTGGGCGTGAAGCGCTGCAGCACAAGGCCGGTACCACCTGGCGGGTGCGGTTGGAACGTGTTGCTCATGTTGGGGCCTTTCAGCGAAGGGGGTGTCACCAGGGCAGGTTAGTCACAGAGCAGCCAACTCTAAAAAAGTACAACGAGTTTCAGCTCCCAGCGGTACAGTAGAAGCACCCATTTCTCAATTACCCATTCATCTTAACGGAGCCTTACATGGAAGGAAGACGAATCCTGGTGGTCGGCGGTGGCGCCGGCGGGCTGGAGCTGGTCACCCGTCTCGGCCGCCGCCTGGGACGGCGCGGCAAGGCGGAGATCACGCTGATCGACCGCAACCCCACCCATATCTGGAAGCCGCTGCTGCACGAGGTCGCCACCGGTGCGCTCGATTCCAGCATCGACGAAATCTCCTATCAGAGCCATGCCCAGCTCAACGGCTATCGCTTCCAGCGCGGCACCCTCGAAGGGCTCGACCGCGACGCCCGCCAGCTCCGCCTGGCCCCGGTGCTCGACGAACACGGCGAGGAAGTGTTGCCGGCACGCAGCCTCGACTACGACCTGCTGGTGCTGGCGCTGGGCAGCGTGAGCAACGACTTCGGCACCCCCGGCGTCGCCGATCATTGCCACTTTCTCGACAGCCCGGCTCAGGCCGAGGCCTTCCGCCGGGACATGCTCAACACCTTCCTGCGTTACAGCGACCCCGAGCGGCGAGAGCATCCGCACCTCACGGTGGGCATCGTCGGCGCCGGCGCCACCGGCGTGGAGCTGGCAGCGGAGCTCTACGACGCCTCGCGCATGCTGCACAGCTACGGCTTCACCGAGATGGACAGCCGCCAACTGGAGGTCCATCTGATCGAAGCGGCACCCGACGTGCTGCCGGCCCTGCCAGAACGCATTCGCAGCGCCGTGCGCACCGAGCTGGAACGCCTCGGCGTGAAGGTACATACCGGTACTCGAGTGGTCTGCGTGGAAGAGAACGCCATCGTCACCGCTGACGAAGAGCGTATCGAAACGGACCTCAACGTGTGGGCCGCCGGCATCAAGGCACCCAACGTACTGTGTGAACTGGGTCTGACCCTGGACCGCAACCAGCGTATTCAGGTGGAGCCGACCCTGCAGAGCGTCGACGACCCCAACATCTTCGTGCTCGGCGACTGCGCCAGTTGCCCCCAGCCGGACGGCAGCGTGGTACCGCCCCGGGCCCAGGCCGCCCACCAGCAGGCCCAGCGACTCTACAAGAACCTGCTCGCCCGGCTCGAGAACGGCACGCTGAAGCCGTTCCGCTACCGCGACCGCGGCTCGCTGATCTCGCTGGCCCACTTCGAGGCCATCGGCAGCCTGATGCGCGGTGCCTCGGCACGCAGCCTGTTCATCGAGGGGCGCCTGGCCAAGTTCTTCTACGCCTCGCTCTATCGCATGCACCAGCGCGCCATCCACGGCACGGTCAAGACGGCGCTGATCCTGCTCTCGGACGGGCTCAACCGCTTCATCCGCCCGCGCATGAAGCTGCACTGAGGTCGAAAATCTACAATCGAGGCGATAACCGCCGCGCTAGGGTGGGGCTTCCAACTCTCTCGGAGCCCCACTCATGCGCATGAACTACTTCTCTGCCAGCCCCGCCGGCCTCAAGGCCATGCTCGACCTGCAGAACCACGTTCACCAGGCAGCGAAAGTGGGTGAGCTTGGCGAAGGTCTGCTGACGCTCGTCTACACCCGCGTCTCGCAGATCAACGGCTGCGCCTACTGCATCGACATGCACACCAAGGACGCGCGCAAGGCCGGTGAAACCGAGCAGCGGCTGTACGCCCTGAGCGCCTGGCGCGAAACTCCCTTCTACACGCCGCGCGAGTGCGCCGCCCTGGCCTGGGCCGAGGCCAATACCCTGATCGCCGGAAACGGCATCGACACGGCCCTGTACGAGGCCACCCGCGAGCACTTCTCGGAGAAGGGAATGGCCGACCTCACTCTGGCGATCTGCACCATCAACGCCTGGAACCGCCTGGCGATCAGCTTTGCTGCCGATGTCGGGAGCTATCAGCCCAGCTGAGCGGCCCAGTTGAGCGACTTACCGTTCCCCATCACCCCGACAGCGCCTTGCGCAGCCCGCCAAAGCGACGCCGGTACTGGGCCGGCGTCAGCCCCACCTTGCGTCGAAACAGCCGGCCGAAGAAGGCGCCATCCTCGTAGCCGACCGCCTCGGCGATGGCATCCACGGGCATGGTCTCGGTCTCCAGCATCTGCTTGGCCTCTTCCAGGCGCAGGGTGTGCACGTATTCCATCGGCGTCAGGCCGGTGGCCTTCCTGAAACGGCGGTGAAAGCTGCGCTCGCTCAGCCCGGAAACCTCGATCAACGAGGCCACCGGCGAGGGCTCGTCGTAGTGTTCGGCCACCCAGGTCTGACAGCGGGCGATAACGGCATCCTCGGCCTGGCGGGTGCGGGCGAGCATGGCAAAGGGAAGCTGGCCGGCGGCATGCCAATCGATCAGGAACAGCTTGGCGAGGTGCATCGCCTCATCGACGCTCGCCAGGCGGGCGACGAGATAGAGCGCCAGGTCGCTCCAGGAGGTACCGCCCCCTGCCATGACCAGGCGGCTGCCGGTGCCGCCGATCACCAGGGCGCGATGTGGATGCACCCGCACGTCCGGATAGCGACCCAGCACGTCGCAGTAGGCCCAGTGCGTGGTGGCGTCCTCGCCCCGCAGCAGCCCCGACTCCGCCAGCAGCAGGGCGCCCGAGCAAGCGGTCGCCAGGATGGTGCCATTTGCGTGGCAGCGCTTGAGCCACGCGACCTCCTCGACATAGCGACCTTCGAGCACCGCTTCAGGCGGCAGCATGATCTCGGGGATACACACCACGTCGGGTACCCAGTCCAGGCCGGCGTCGGGAACGATGCGCACGCCATTGGCGATGGTCAATTCACGCTTGCCGGTGCGAGCGACCACCTGCGGCACGAACAGCGACTCACCGGTCTTGCCCTCGATCAGAGCGGGCCAGTCGCGTCCCGCCGAGGCAAAGACATCGAAAACGCCGTAGAGGGTGGAAGCCGCCACTTCGGGGATCGCCAGCAACGCGATGGTGGGTTTGTGCATCGACATGGCGGAAACCGCCGGTTTTTGTCCGTAGGGACTTCAGTGTAACCCAACCGTGAGCGCCACAATGGAATCTCCGCAGCACCAACGAAGCCCTAACGAATCACTAACAACAACTCAGGAGACACCCCATGACAGCCCAAGCCCAAGCACAAGCACAAGCACAAGCCGCTATCGACGCCTCCCTCGTCGCCGGCTTCGAGAGCCGCTTCGTCACCGCGCTCAACGAAGCCGCCATGCTGCAGCTGATCTCGCTGGCCCATCGCAGCGGCCTGCTCGCCCATCTGGCCGACGGCGAGCCGGTCACCAGTCGAGAGCTTGCCGCCAAGACCAAGCTCAATGAGCGCTACGTGCGCGAGTGGCTGGGCGGCGCCACGGTCGCTGCCCTGGTCGAGCACGATCCGCAGACCCTGACCTATCGGCTGCCGCCCGAGCACGCCGCGCTGCTGACTGACAGTGGCGAAGCCAATCTCGCCGTCTACGCCCAGTACCTGCCCTTGATGGGCCAGGTGGAGGACGACGTGCTGGAATGCTTTCATCACGGCGGCGGCGTGCCCTACACCCGCTATGCCCGCTTCCACGAAGTCATGGCCGAGGACAGCGGCCAGACCGTGCTGCCCGTGCTGTTCGACGCCATTCTTCCCCTGGCGCCGGAACTCCCGGCTAGGCTGGAGCAGGGCATCGACGTGCTCGATCTCGGCTGCGGTCGTGGGCTGGCGCTGATGAAACTCGCCGAACGCTTCCCCGCCAGTCGCTTTACCGGCTACGACCTCTCCCGGGTGGCCATCGGCTGGGCGGCAGAGCGTGCCGCACGGCGGGGGCTCGGCAACCTGCGCTTCGAGCAGCGCGACCTCAGCGACTTCGACCTCACGGCGCCGGCCCAGCGCTACGACCTGGTCACGACCTTCGATGCCATTCACGACCAGGCTCACCCGCTGAATCTGCTCAAGGGTGTTCGTCGCACCCTGCGCCAGGGCGGCCTCTACCTGGCCCAGGACATCCACTCATCGAGCCACCACCACGGCGACCGCGACCACCCGATGGGCACGCTGCTCTATACCCTATCGATCATGCACTGCATGAGTGTCTCCCTCGCCCAGGGCGGCGAGGGGCTGGGAACCATGTGGGGCCGGGAGAAGGCGCGGGAATACTTCGGCAAGGCCGGCTTCGGCGGCATCGAGGTCCACCAGCTGCCCCACGACATCCAGAACGACTACTGGGTGCTCAGGCCGTGAGCGACCGTTAATGATCGGGCCCGGCTCAGCCTTCCAGGCTCACCGCCTGCCCGGTCACCACGATGCCGCCTGACAGGGGGATGTCCACCTGCAGACGGCTGGGGCGGCCCATCGTCACGCCCTGGACGATGATCAGCTGAGCGGGCACCTGAAGCAGACCGGCATCGCGCAGGTAGCCGCCCAGCGCCGCGGCCGCCGCTCCGGTGGCGGGGTCTTCAACCACGCCGCCCACCGGGAACGGGTCGCGGGCGTGGAAACGCTCCTCGGCCTCGCGCCACACCAGTTGCAGCGTGGTCAGGCCCTCACGCAGCATCAGCGCCTTGAGCCGTTCGAAGTCGTACTCGAGCCGTTCGAGGCGTGCCCGCTCCTTGCATGCCAGCACCAGGTGCCAGGCGCCGGCGTAGGCTCGCGCGGGGGGTATCTCGAGATCGAGCTCCTCGGCCTGCCAGCCAAGCAGCTCGCGCACCTCCTCGACCAGCTCGGGCTCGGCGGGGCGAAACTCCGGCGTCACCGACACCAGCGAGGCCTGCCACTCCCCTTCCACCTGGTTGACCGTGACCATCACCTCACCCACCGCCGTATCCAGCATGTAGCTACCCGCCCCGCTCAGCCGGCCCATCTGCACACCGCCGGCCACCGTGGCATGGCCGCAAAAGCTCACCTCCGCTTCGGGGCTGTAGTAGCGCACCGTGCGCCGCTCCCCCTCGGCCGGGGCAATGAAAGCAGTTTCGGAATAGCCCACCTCGGCGGCGATACGCTGCATCTCCGCCGGTTCGGGCAGTGCATCACCCAGCCACACCCCGGCGGGGTTGCCGCCGCTCGGGTCATCGGTAAAGGCCGCAAGGCGATAGAGAGTGCCGCTCATGGAAAGCTCCTCATCACGAAAGCTCCTCGGGGGTGGAAAGGTGCCCGAACAGTACGGGCCGAAGAAAAGGATAGAACAGGCAGCACGATGGTGAAGCGACTATGTTTAAGCCTTTCGCAGCCGGATGCATAGCACTCACAACACACAACAAACCACCCTGAGGCGATCATGAAAGTGAAACGCATAATGGCCAACACGGCGACAGAGGAGCTCGACAAGGCAGCGGCATTTTACGGCGACATCCTGGGCCTCGACCTGCTCATGGACCACGGCTGGTTCCGCACCTACGGCTCGGACGCCAAGATGACGGTGCAGGTGAGCTTCGGCATCGAAGGCGGCTCCGGCACTCCCGTGCCCGATCTCTCCATCGAAGTCGACGATATCGAAGCGGCGCTGGCCCGCTTCGAGAAAGCGAGCGTGCCCATCGAGTACGGCCCTGTCAGCGAGCCCTGGGGCGTGCGACGGTTCTACGTTCGCGACCCCTTCGGCAAGCTCATCAACGTCTTGCAGCATGAGTAAGTGAACCGCCCCAGCCAGGCATCGGCCTGTCTGGCTCGTCTTGTGGCCTCACCCCTCGGTTTGCAGCAAACCCGTTGCGAGCTGCCGGAACGCCTCCACGGCTTTCGGCAGTACGGCGTGCGGCTCATCGGCAGCGGCGATCCACAGGGCAGCGTTGAGTGCCGCGCCATTGATCAGGCGCGCGGCGGCTTCCGCATCCACCGGCTTGACCGTTCCTTCATCGATCAGGGCCTGAATGGTCTGCGTGGTACGTAGCAGGCAGGCGTTCTGGTTGGGCCATTGCGAGGGATCGCCAAGCACCGCCGGACCATCCAACAGCATGATGCGCTGAACCTCCGGCTCCAGCGCCATCTCGATATAGGCCACGCCCTCTTCGAGCAACCCTTCCCAACGGCTTGCCGCGCGGGCCTGAGCGACCAGCATGCGCTCTACCATCTCCTGGTCGATCTGATCGACCACCGCCTGCATCAGGCCCTGCTTGCCGCCGAAGTTATGATACAGCGCCCCGCGGGTCAGCCCGGCTTCGGCAGTAAGCTCATCCATCGAGGCCGCTGCATAGCCCTTGCTCGCGAAGGCCTCTCGGGCGGCCCGAATGAGCTTGGCCCGGGTTTCCTCCATCTTCTGCGCACGTTTCGTCGCCACGCCTGCTCCTCACGCTCACTCTTAAAATTTCGCATACGCAGCGTATGTGTATTGACATACGCCGCGTATGCGCCCAGCATAATTCACATACGGCCCGTATATCAATGCCGACCGGGTTAAGGAAAGCCCGGCTTGGCAGCACCAACCACCGATTTCAGAACCGGAGTAGAACGATGGCCAAACGTGATGCAGTCTTCCCTGCCGGAAGGCAGGCACTTTATGAGATCAACCGCTACTCGGCGGCAATCCGCTCTGGCGACTTCCTGTTCGTCTCAGGCCAGGTCGGCAGCCGCGAGGACGGCTCCCCCGAGCCGGATTTCGAAAGCCAGGTCCAGCTCGCCTTCGACAACCTCTCGGCCGTTCTCGCAGCCGCCGGCTGCACCTTCGATGATGTCGTCGACGTCACCACCTTCCACACCGATCCCGCTGCTCAGTGGGAAGCGATCGACAGGGTTCGCACCAAGGCAATCGGCGAACCGCCCTACCCCAACTGGACCGCCGTCGGCGTCAACTGGCTGGCGGGCTTCGACTTCGAAATCAAGGTGATCGCCCGGATTCCACAGCCGGCCGCATAACCACGGCATCACCCGGCAGCCCATCGCCCTGGCAAGGCGGTGGGCTGCCAACGAATGAGCCCGCAAAATTGCGCACCCCAGCCCGCTAAACAATACTGCGCCAATACTGCAGCGTGCACCCAACCGATGCCACCAGGCCGTCACGTGAGGAGCCGGATATCATGCCCTACCCAAAGTTCAGCTCGGTAGAAGACTACCTGGCCTCTCTTGACGCCACGAAAGCCAGTACGCTTAAGGCTATCGTTGACTTCATACTCGTCCAGTTTCCGGAGCTCGAATCGAAGATCGCCTGGAACGTGCCGACCATTCACCGCGATGGCCAGTACGTCGCTGGCATCGACGCTCACAAGAACCATCTCACCTTCTCGGCGTGGAGCCCGCATATCATCGAAGCGTTCAAGCCACGACTGGATGGCTACGTCGTCTTCAAGAACTGCTTTCAGATACCTGTCGATTGGGAGGTCGACGAAGCGCTGCTGAAGGACCTGGTAAGGGCCAGACTCGCCGAACTGGAGTGACAACCACCGGCAACTATACGGAGTCTCCCATGGACGAAGATCTCGAACGAATGACCCGCGAGGAGCTGCTCGACGAAGCCAAACGGCTCCGCCAAGGCATCCGCGAACACCGGGACTGCAGCGGACACGACCTGTGCTGGCACCATCCGGCCCTGTGGGCCTTACTGCCCGACAAGACCGACCCGGTTCCCGTGGTGCCCGAATGGCCGGAGTTCATCAAAGGCTGTATCGAGTACCGGCAATCGCTGGACGAACAGGCACCCGACGCACCGCGCTCGAATATCTCATATGATGAGTGAGACGCCCGGCAATCAAGGCCACACCATGCTTCCCTCACGTATCGAAACGGAGCGGCTTGTCCTGCGGAAACCCCGCCCTACCGATGGGCCGCTCCTGTATCAGACGTACACGTCCGATGCGGAAGTCACCCGCTACCTGATCTGGCGTCCACACCAGGCTCTCGCCGAAACGCAGCAATTCGTCGATGCATGCATAAAGGGCTGGCAAGCGCGCACTCACTTCCCCTACGTCCTGACCTTGCAGCGTGAAGAGCACGAACCTATCGGCATGCTGGATGCCCGGCCAAGGGGACATATTGTCGAGGTGGGCTATGTACTGGCACGTCGCTATTGGCAACGCGGCCTTATGCCAGAAGCACTCACGACACTGACCGAGCTCTGTCTGGCTCTGCCCGAGACATATCGCGTTCAGGCCACCTGCGATGTGGATAACCTGGCTTCTGCCCGCCTGCTGGAAAAGTGCGGCTTTCAGCAAGAAGGCCGCCTCGAGCGCTACGTGGTGCACCCCAACCTGGGAGCTGAACCCCGGGACTGCTTCATGTATGCACGGTGCCGCTGAGAGAAAAGCCCCTCACCCTTCGTTGTAAGCCTTTTGCCACACCTGCGTAAGCCATAACGTCAATTCCTAAGACTCAGGTCAGTTTTCGGTCAATTCGCGTAGCGAGACTGAAACATCATGATTACGTTTGTAAGAGACACGCAGGGAGGGAGCGAGATGAAGCGCATCGTCGTCTGCGCCGATGGCACCTGGCAATGTCCCGAGAGCGATAACCCCACGCACGTGCTGCGTCTGGCGCGCGGCGTCGCTCCTGATTGTCAGGCCGGCACCAAGCAGATCGTCTATTACGACCAGGGGGTGGGCACTGAAGGCGACCGCATTCGCGGTGGCGCAACCGGCGCCGGCATCGACAAGAACATCATGGATTGCTATCGCTTCGTCGTGCACAACTACGAGCCCGGCGATCAGCTCTTCCTGTTCGGCTTCAGCCGCGGCGCCTACACCGTTCGCTCCCTGGCGGGGTTGATCCGCAACTGCGGCCTGCTCCGGCGCGAGTGCGCCGAGAGAGTCAACGAGGCCTACGAGCTCTATCGTCAACGCCCCAAGAGCTCCGCCCCCGCCGAGCGCAAGGCCACGGACTTTCGCCGCAAGCATGCCGTAGCGGACAAGACAGAGATCGAATTCATCGGCGTGTGGGACACCGTTGGCTCGCTGGGCATACCCGCCCCGTTTCTCGGCACCTTGGGCACCTCCCGCTACCTGTTCCACGACACCGCCCCCAGCAGCATCATTCGCCACGCCCGCCACGCCGTTTCCATCGACGAGAACCGCCAGGACTTCGAGCCCACCCTGTGGACGCCCAAGCCCGGCATCGACCTGAAACAGGTATGGTTCGCCGGCGTGCACACCGATATCGGCGGCGGCTACGAGAAGCGCGAACTCGGCGACTTCGCCGGTAAGTGGATGGCCAGCGAAGCCGAAAGCTGCGGGCTCGCCCTCGAACCGCACTTCCACAGCGCCCTCAACCCGCGCCATACCGGCATTCAGCACAACGAATACAAAGGGTTCTACCGCGTGATGCGCCGCTCACAGCAACGCACGCTGGAGCCCTGCGTGCACCGAAGCGTGCGCCAGCGCTGGGACGACCCGCACTTCACCTACAAAAGCCCAGCGTTGAAGAAGTTGCTCGATTCGGTGGGCGGGGATTGGGGTAAGGTGGAGTTGGTGGGGTGAAGGAGATAGTCAGAGAAATATGGTGGCGGTTTCGATCCAAAGCAGACATGCCAGAAAAGGCGGCAATCGCTTCTTTTCGATGACGTTCAGCAACAACACTAAGTTTCGAAGGCAATATAGAAAACAGTGATTTGAGAGGTGCATTGGTGATTAGTTACAACTGGGAGAGCAAGTCACTGTGTGTCTTGGACCAAGATATGGTTTCCTTTTTAAGCCATCTATACCGTGAAACACGCTATCTTGAAAACGTACCAGAAAAAGCCATTAAGCATAGACTTCATGGCCTTGTTGCGAATATTGTTACAATCCAGGCCGACGGGAGACCATCATTCAAGGTCCCTAATAATGAACATGGAATATCATTTGTTGATCTTTTGGCTGAGATGGAAATTCGAGACTGGTGTAAAAAACCATGGCTCAGCGAGGAACTGGAGCGCTACGCCAATATAATCACCAAGTCTAGAATGACAATTATTTCAAAGAAAATAAACGAGCTCAAAGGCGCCAAATGCCTATTTAAATTTACTCAGAGCAAGCATGCAAAAGATATTGTCGATGGCCGGATTCGAATGAAAAGCGCGAAGTCCTACAACAAAGAAGGATACAATATAGCCATTAGAGATAATGAGCTTAAAATCCAGCACCAAGTCAAGGGATTGAGGGTTATCATGCCTGACGGATCGAGCCTTCCTATTAGTGGCGATCGAATCTCTGCTAATGCGGCGGGCGACTATTATGTTTCTTGCTTTTCAGTTGACTTTTCTCTAAAGTTTTTTCCGCTCTTTGAGAGTGACTGCTGCGTTGTCATTAAAAATGCGGACCGATATGTTGAACTAGTTAAAGATACTTGCAAGAACTTGCTGCCTGACCACGAGGTATTATTTGGCGAAGTTGAGTATGTAGACATACATCGACGCTTCAACTCGAAAAAACCTATAGAATTTCGCAAAATGTCAAATTTTAGTTACGAAAAGGAGTGGCGTTTCGTAATATACCCAAAGTTCGCAAGATTTGAAGACCTAGAAGAAGAGGTTGTGACAGTTCAGATAGATTCAAGAAAACTGGATGTTTTAGTAATAAACTTGTAGAATTTGCAGTGACTAAATTCCCACAATGCCACTACATTTTTATCGATCATAGTCTTCTGCTACTGCGGGCGTGACTTAAGATAGATGTTGTCGCTGATTTTTGATGCCATACTACTCATGGCCGAATGAGGATATTATACATATATAGGTGCACGTCACCTGTCTACTCAAAGCGACTATTCCGGAAAAATGCTGCATGCTTGCTCATCAGTGTTGAACACTCAAGAAGTTTAAGGTTCACGGGAGTGTACCATAACTGAGCGGGTTACTGTAAGTTCCAAAGCATTGAGAAAAAATCGGCTATGAAGCGAGCAACTCTGGCTCTACCGGGCGCTATTACCGCCAATACATTAGGAACCAACCCAAGTACTGAAGAGAGGCAATATAGACGGGAAAAAATTGAAAACGCGGTACAATTTCAGCGCATATACCGGCTTTAAAATTTCCTTATTTTCTACAACAAGGCGCCAACCCAAGATGAATTATAATATTTCCCTGCAGCACTCAATCGAAATACGACTTAATTCCACAGGATATAAGGGGAGCGATGTTGACAAGATACTACCCGAATTCATTACGGATAGAAACACCACTGTCGGATTGACTTGGTACCCAAGTGCTAATGGGCCAGACAGTTTAACCATTTACATTGCCGTTGTTGGATTCTTTTCTGTATTTGCTGGGGAGTTTGCTAGGCATCTGGCGGGCGACATGTATTCTTGGAGCAAAGAGAAACTGGCAGCCTTGCTGAGATCAAAAAAACATCCTTGCTGCGCCATAACCATCAAGCTCAATGACGTTGAAATATTTTTTGGTGATGAAGATTTGTTTGAATCACCTGGAGCCGAAGAAATTATCAACCGATTTTTCCTAGAACTACCAAATATACTTGAGCGTATTCAGCCAAAGAAATCTACGCTATGGATAATCTCGTATGATCATGAGAGTGATGACTGAACTGTTAACAAGTTGGACGAGCAAATTTAATGCTGATGACTGCCTGTTGAATACAAGTCTCTCTGAATATCCACCACTGGCCGATAAGAAGACACCAGCCGGGCAACCAGCCACGTCCAACTACCTCCACCAAATATAGTTCTCCCCCACCGCGGCCCCACAATGGGGCCGCCCAAAAACAAACCGCCCCCGCTACAGCACCTCTCCCAACAACATCGCCAACCGCTTGTGATGCAAGGCATCGGCGGCTGCGTCGTAGCTCGGGGCGTCCTTGGCGGTGAAGCCGTGGGCGGCGCCTTTGTAGAGTTCGGTGGTGAAGTGCACCCCGGCCTTGGCCAGGGCTTCATCCAGGCGGGCGATCTGGTCGGGGGGTAGCAGTTCGTCCTTGTCGGCATGACCGAGATAGACGCGCCCTTCGATGTTGCCGACCACGTGCACGAGATTGTTCGGGTCGCCGGCCGTGGCCAGGTTGGCCGAGTGGAAGCCGGCTGCGGCAGCAACGCGGTCAGGGTGTTCGGCTGCCATGCGCAACGCGAAGGCGCCGGTCATGCAGTAGCCCACCACGCCTATCTTGCCGTCCGCGAACTCGGGCTCGTCATCAAGGCATTTCAGAAGCGCGGCGAAGTCGCGGGACTGCGCTTCTGGTGTGAGCTGGCCGGCATAGCCGAACAGCGTCGGGCGCACGTCCGGGTCGCGGAAGGACTTGCCCTCCGGCACGACGGTGCCACGCGCACTGCGGTAGTAGACGTTGGGCATCAATACGGCGTAGCCGTGGTCCGCCACCTGCTGGGCCTTCTCGTGATAGCAGGGGCGCAGACCGCCGATATCGGTGAACAGTACCACGGCCGGCAGCGGGCCTTCGGTACGCTCGGGCGTGAACACATAAGCATCGATGGTGCCGTCGGCAGCGGGGATTTCGATGGCGCGAGACATGAGCGAGCTCCGGTTGTCGATGGCGAATGGATGACGTCAGGGCGAATGTGGCAAAGGAACCGATTTTGGCCAGCTTGAGTACCTTAGCCTATTTTGATTGAGGTGTTGGATACACGGCTGCCGTGCCGCCACAACAAGCATGCCGCCATAACAAGCATAGGGAGAGGGTCATGAAGGCTGAAGAGTTGCGCTCCGTCCAGACGCCTCTGAAAGAGCGTTATCGCGAGGCACCGGATGCCGCTCTGATCACTCTGCGTGCGCAAGGGCGTCTTGGTGAAGGTGTCAGCTGCCGAATCGAGACCGGCAAAGCGCTCGTCGAGGCCGGGCTGCATCCCGCCACGGGCGGGAGCGGTCAGAGCGCGTGCTCCGGTGACATGCTGCTGGAAGCTTTGGTGGCCTGCGCTGGGGTAACGCTTAACGCCGTCGCCACGTCACTCGGCATCGAATTACGGGATGCCTCGCTCCAGGCGGAAGGCGATCTCGATTTTCGCGGAACCCTCGGGGTGTCAAAGGAAGTTCCCGTCGGCTTCCAGGCTATTCGGCTGCAAATCACCCTCGACACCGATGCCACGGAAGAGCAGCTCGATACTCTCTTGCGTTTGACGGAGCGGTACTGCGTTGTCTACCAAACGCTGGCACATCCCCCTGCTCTGTCGGTCGCTCGCAAGCCCGCAACGAGCTGAGCCCTGTACCTGACACCCAGCCACCCGTCGCCGCCGTTCATCGCCAGTCTGTCGATTCCCGAGCAGCTCGTTCGAATACTGGCTGAACAAACAAACCACGAGGAATCAGCACATGCGTAAAGTGATCGTTGGCGCGATGGTTTCCCTGGACGGTGTCATGCAGGCTCCCGGTGGGCCACAGGAAGATCCGACCGGCGGTTTCCGCTACGGCGGCTGGGTGGCACCACTGGTGGATGAAGTATTCGGCGAGGAGATCGACAAGCTGTTCGGTCAGCCCTTCGATCTGCTGCTCGGGCGCAAGACCTACGACATCTTCGCCGCCCACTGGCCCTATGCCGAGGAAGGACCGGACGACTCTATTGCCAAGACCTTCAACTCGATTACCAAGTACGTGGCGACCCGAAAAGGCCTGGAGCTGACCTGGAAAGACTCGGTGGCGCTGCGCGATGCAGCCACCGATGTTGCCAGACTGAGGCAGGAGGACGGACCGGCGCTGATCACCCAGGGCAGCACCGAATTGGTACACACCCTGCTTGCCAACGATCTCGTCGATGAACTCAAGTTGTTCATCTGCCCCGTGGTGCTGGGGAAAGGCAAGAAGCTGTTCGACGATGGCACAGCCCCGGCGGCATTCAAGCTCGCCGCCCAGCGGGTGTCACCCAACGGCTTGGTGATTGCCCATTATGAGCGCGAAGGCGCAGTACAGACCGGTGACTTCGCCATGGATCCACCCACGGAGGCCGAAGTGGCACGGCGTGAGAAGCTGCAGCGGGAGGGCTAAGGCTGACCTCAACGCCGCGAGGCTCCACCGCACTGAGCGCGCAAAAACTCCAGGAAGCGGTAGTCGTTGGCGTAGGCGACGTTGATGCGCATGGCGGTACCGTCTATACCATCCGGGCGCAGCGAGAAGATGGCGCCGGGGGCGATGAAGATGCCCTCCTCCGTGGCGCGCTTGGCCAGTTCCAAGGTGTTGATGCCGGCAGGCAGCCGTGCCCAGAGGTAGTAGCCACCGCCGGGCCCGCTGACATCGTCGATGCCCACCTCACGCAGGGCGCGGCGAGCGCTGGCGCTGGCCTTGGCTACCCGCTCGCGAAGCTGCACCAGATGGCGACGGTAACGACCCCTCACGATCAGCTCGTGGATCACCGACTCGATGAAGGTCGAGGAGTTGACCACGGTGAGCATCTTGATGTCGGTGAGGGAGCGGATCAGCGCGCGGCTGCCGGCGATGTAACCCGAGCGCAACCCGGTGGAGAGCGTCTTGGAGAAGGTGCCCACGTAGATGACGTTCTCCAGCCCATCCAGCGCGCCCAGGTGCGCGCTCCCCTGGGGAAGCAGGTCGGCGAACACGTCGTCTTCCACCAGCACCACGCCGTACTGCTCGGCGATCTTCAGCAGCTGGTGCATGTTGCTCAGCGACATGCTGGTGCCGGTGGGGTTGTGGGCGTTGGGTTGCAGGAAGAACAGCCGCGGCCGGTACTGACGCACCTTGCGCTCGAACTCCTCCAGGTCCAGCCCTTCCGAGGTGCGCGACACTCCCACCAGCTTGGCCCGCGCCAGGCGTAGCTTGCCGAAAAGCGGGTAGTAGCCCGGCGTTTCCACCATCACGCTGTCGCCGGCGTCGACGAAGTGGCGGATGATCAGATCGAAGGCGTGATTGGCGCCGAAGGTGAGTAGCACCTGCTCTGGAGCGGCATGAATGGAGCGACCCGCCAGCACCCGGGCGATGGCATCGCGTAGCGGCTCGAAGCCTTGCGGCATGCCATATTCGAAGTGCGTTTCGTCCTGCTCCGGTCCGCGCCGCTTGAGCGCCCGGGTGAGATCGAGGCCACCCATCCATGCTGCCGGGGCGCGACCATCGCCGGCGCGCACGGCAAAGCTTCCCACCAGTTGCTCGCGCAGCAGCGAGACGCTGTCGATGGCTTCACTCAGGCTCTCGCGCTCCTCCCCAGTGGCCAGGGGGCGTGCCTGGGAGACGAAGAAGCCAGAGCCGTGGCGGGCTTGCAGGCGCCCCATGGCAACGAGCTGGTCGTAGGCGTCGATGATGGTGTTCTTGGCCACGCCGAACTGCCGCGCCGCCTCACGAATGGAGGCAACCTTGGCGCCCGGCGCCAGCCGCCCTTCGTCCATGGCCTTGAGCAGGGTTTCGGCGACCTGGCCGGATTTGGTCATGCCTACCTCATACGCAGCAAAACTGTACCCCTCATACTGAGGGCACAGTACTTGGAACAATTTCCACTACTGTACCTTATTCTGTCTCCTCATATTGCTGAAGCTGGCACAGCCGGCAACGGCTCATAACACCAATAACGACTCATCTGGAGTTTCGCATGCCAGCCAAAGACAGGGCTTTCCTGAATGTCTGGGACGATACGGTTTCGGGCAGGGATCTGCTCATCTCGCTTTCCATCGCTACGCTGCTCAGCCTGGGTGGCTTTCTGCTCGCGCCCTGGCCGGCCCCCGGGCCGTTGGTGCTGGGCATTGCCGGTGCCATCGTCGGTTTCTTCATCAGCGCGCTGCTGTTCCGACCCAAGCGCCGCCTCGACATCGAAGGGGAGGCGTGAGCATGGACCCGATGATGCTGTTGCAGATGCTGATCGCCGCGCTCATCGCGGTGGTGGTCTATACCGCCATCGGCGTAGCGCCCGGTACCGATGAAACCGCCGTGCTGGCGCCCGTCACGCTGGCGCTGGTGGTGGCCGGCATTCCGCTACCGGTGGTGCTCTCCTTCTTCATGGCGGCCATCGTGGCCAAGAAGCTGACCGATTCGATTCCGGTGTCGGTGGCGGGCATTCCCGGCGGCGTGATGTCGGCGCCCATGGTAGAGCACGCCATGACGCTGAAGCGCGAAGGTCAGGCTACCCTGGCGATCCGCAAGATGGCCTCCGGCTCGGTGATCGGGACACTGGTCGCGGTGCCGATCAGCCTGTTCCTCGCCTTCCTGCTGACGCCGCTGGCCGACGTGCTGGGCCAGTATGCCAGCCAGATCTTCTTCTTCGGCGCGGTGTTCCTGGCACTGATGAGCCGCGAGAAGGTCATCAGCCTGGTCAGCATCGTGGTGCTGGCGGCACTGATCCAGGCGCTGCGCCATTTCTATTGGGGCATGGGCGTGATTCCCGAGGGGCGAGTGGTGTTCATCTCATTCTTCCTCGGCATCACCATCGGTCCGATGATGTTCAACCTGGCGCAGCTGCTGGTGAACCGCGAGCGCCAGGCGATGACGGTGACCGAGCCCAAGACCATCCAGATCTACAAGACCGAGGAGGAGCACCGGATACCCAACCCCTTCCGCATCCTGACGCGGCAGGAAACCACTTCCGCCGCCGCCAGCTCGGTGCTGGGTTCGGTCACCTTCTTCATGAGCCCGGTGGGCATCACCATCTTCCTCGGCGAGGTGATGTCGAGCTGGGTGAAGGGCACCGTGGAGAAGGCCAGCCGTGCACTCTCCTCCATGGACGCCGTGACCAACGCCGCCTATATCGCCGGTATCCTGATTCCCCTGGCGGCGCTGGGCATTCCCATGAGTCCCATGGCCATCGGCCCGGGCAACGCCTTCTTCAATGCCCCGCCGGTGCTGACGCTGGAGCAGAACGCCCATCACCTGATGAGCTTCTCGGAGATTGCCATCGCCAGCATTCTCGGTGCCGCCGTCGCGCTGCTGATCACCTACCCCATCGCGGTGCGCTACGCGCGCCAGATCTGCGTCTTCGTGTTCCGGCACATTCCCCACGAGGCCTTCCTCGCCATGTTCTTCGCCCTGGTGATGCTGCTGGCGTACATGGATGCCGGGGTGATGGGCATTCTCGGCGTGATGGTGCTGGCCTTGGTGGCGGGTCTGCTGAACCGCTGGGGGGTGAACTACGGCGTTCAGTTCATGACGCTTTACGCCGCTCCGTGGCTGATGGGGCTGTTGGCCTGAGGTTCGGGCCCTTTTCTTCACATCGTCTCTTTCATCGCTTTTGACAGGTATCGACATGGCTCATAGCACTTCCCGAATCGCCGGCTTCTATCAGCTTTCGCCCAGTGAGCGACTTGCCAAGGTGGCCGAGATCGCCGGCCTCGACGACGCGGGCGTGGCTCATCTCGGCAACATGGGCAACCTCGAGCCGGAAACCGCCGATTCGATGATCGAAAACGTGATCGGCACCCTGAACATTCCGCTGGGTATCGCCACCAACCTGATCATCGACGGCGAGGAGCAACTGGTGCCGATGGCCACGGAGGAGTCCTCGGTAGTGGCGGCGGTGTGCAACGCGGCGCGCCAGTGTCGCGACTCCGGCGGCTTCGTCACCGATGCCGCTGAACCGGTGATGATCGCCCAGGTACAGCTCGTCGAGGTGCCTAACCCGGAGTTTGCGCGCCTCAAGCTGCTGGAGGCGCGCGAGGAAATCCGCCGGATCTGTGATGCCACCGACCCCGTGCTGCTCAAGCATGGCGGCGGCTTTCGCGATCTCGAGGTGCGCGTGCTCGACGACATGCTGATCGTTCACCTGCTGGTGGACGTGCGCGACGCCATGGGCGCCAACGCGGTGAACTCCATGGCCGAGGCGGTGGCACCCTCGCTGGCGGAGTGGAGCGGCGGCAAGAGCCGGCTGCGCATTCTCTCCAACCTGGCGGATCGGCGGCTTATGCGAGCGCGAGCCACCTGGCGGCTGGACCAGATTGGCGGCGCGGAGGTGCGCGACGGCATGCTCTCGGCCTATCGCTTCGCCGATATGGATCCGTACCGGGCGGCCACCCACAACAAGGGCATCATGAACGGGGTGAGCGCCGTGGTGCTGGCCACCGGTAACGACACCCGCGCCGTGGAAGCCGGTGCTCACGCCTACGCCGCACGCACGGGGCGCTACCGCTCGCTGAGCCATTGGGAGATGGACGGCGAAGGCAACCTTACCGGCACGCTGGAAATGCCGATGCCAGTCGGCCTGATCGGCGGCGCTACGCGAGCGCATCCCACCGCCCGCTACTGTCTGGAGATTCTCGGCGTGAACCAGGCCGAACGCCTAGGGCGGATCATCGTGGCAGTGGGCCTGGCGCAGAACTTCGCCGCCATGAAAGCGCTGGCCACCACCGGTATCCAGAAGGGCCATATGGCGCTGCATGCCAAGAACATCGCCCTGATGGCAGGTGCCCAGGGCGATGAAGTGGCAATCATCGCCGAGCTGCTGGTGAAGCAAGGCAGCGTGCGGGTCGACGTTGCCGAAAGCGAACTGGCCAAGCTGCGCCAGCGCTGAGCCGTTAACGACCGCAATCCCTTGGACGTCCGGTGAGTTCAGCTCGCCAGGCGCTTTTCGTGAGTTGCAGCGTATACTCGGGCTCTCTCGCAGTGCTTGCAGGAACAAGTCGTGAAAATGGACAACCGTTACGGCTCGCTGGCGGCTTGGGTCTATGACCTGGACAAGCCCATAGGCCACAGCTTTGGCGACATCGAGTTCTATGGCCGTCAGTTGGAAGGATGCAGTGGCGCCATTCTGGAGCCCGCCGTGGGCAATGGGCGTATTTACATTCCCCTACTGGAGCGAGGTTTGCGAATGGTAGGGTTCGATGCCTCAGAAGAGATGCTGGTTCGCTGCCGCGCGCATTGCGCCAGCCGAAAGCTGACGGCGGTACTTAGCCACCAGCGCTTTGAAGACTTCCATTATCCCGAACGTTTCGAAGCCATCATCGTGCCCGCCGGCTCTTTCCAACTGCTGGACTTCGAGCAGGCTCACGTCACCCTGCTGAGGTTTCATGAGCACCTGAAACCCGGCGGCCGCTTGTTGCTGGATCTGGATGCCGCGGATTCGCTCATTGAGGACAAGGGTGGACAGCGCAGTTGGCCGGTCGGCGAGAGCGAGCTACTCACGCTTACCGCCTCGCCCCCGGAGGTGGATTATCTGGCGCAGCGAACCCATGCTCTGCTGCGCTATGAGCACTGGATCGAGGGGCGCTTGGTACTCAGCGAACTGGAGCGATTCTCTCTGCGTTGGTGGGGCCTTCAAGAGCTGACACTGTTGCTGCAACAGTCTGGTTTCACGCATGTACGGCTCTACGGTGACTATAGCGAGCAACCGCCGGGGCGCGGCTGCCAGATGATCACAGTCGAAGCGAGGCGCTGAACTGAGCACTCGCCCTTGCGACTTCCATCGCAAGAAGCGGAGTTCCCTCTTCGCCTTGCTGCCCTAGGTTGGCTTCATTACCAACCGGAGTGCAGCGATGAAGACGATCAAACGAAGCATGGGGCTCACGCAGTGGGTGTTGTTGCTGGCCTTGTCAGTGCTGTGGGGCGGCTCCTTCTTTTTCGTCGGTGTGGCGGTCGCGGAGCTGGGGCCGCTCACCATCGTGGCGCTGCGCGTGGGGCTGGCGGCGCTGGCGCTGCATGTACTGATTCTGCTGCTGGGCCAGCGCATGCCGCGCGACCCGGGGCTGTGGATGGCCTTCTTCGGCATGGGCCTGCTCAACAACATGATTCCCTTCAGCCTGATTGCCTGGGGTCAGGGGCATATCGCCAGCGGCCTGGCGTCGATACTCAACGCCACCACACCCTTCTTCACCATCGTCGTGGCCCACTTCCTGACCCGCGACGAGCCTCTCACCCCGGCGCGCCTTGCGGGCGTGGCAATCGGTTTTGCCGGCGTGGTGTACATGCTGGGCACCGAGGTCCACGAAGGTGCCACCCGCCACTCATGGGCGCAGCTTGCGGTGCTGGCCGGTGCGCTCTCCTATGCCTTTGCCGGGGTGTTCGGGCGGCGCTTTGGTGCACTGGGCTGCTCGCCCCTGGTGGCCGCCTGCGGGCAGGTCACGGCTTCAGCGCTGGTGCTCTTGCCTTTGGCGCTGCTGGTGGAGCGCTTCTGGCAGCAGCCCTGGCCGGGGCTCGATACCTGGGCGGCGGTGTTCGGCCTGGCTCTATTCTCCACCACGCTGGCCTACCTGATCTATTTCCGCCTGCTGGCAAGCGCAGGGGCGACCAACCTGCTGCTGGTCACGTTCCTGATTCCGGCCAGCGCCATCTTGCTGGGCATCTTGGTGCTGGGCGAGCGGCTGGAGTGGCGCCATCTGGCCGGCATGGGGCTGATCGGGCTTGGGCTTGCGGCCATCGACGGCAGGCCGTTGTGGTGGTTTCGAAAAATGGCTTACGCTTACCGGAAAGCCAGGCGAGAGGGAGCGGGCCGATGAAGCTGTGTGCCGTGCAGTACGCCTCGACAACGGGCGATATCGAAGGGAACGTGGCACGCCACACCGAGTTCATCGAACTGGCGGCAGCGCACGAAGCCGAGCTGATCTTCTTTCCCGAGCTCTCGTTGACCGGCTACGAGCCGACGCTGGCCAAGGGACTTGCCACCCATCCGGAAGACCCGCGGCTGGAGGTGTTCCAGCGCCTGAGCGACACCCATGAGATCGTGATCGGCGTAGGGCTGCCGCTGGTTACCTCACAAAAACCGCAGATAGGCATGGTGGTGTTTCAGCCCCATTCGGGGCGCCAGGCCTACGCCAAGCAACGGCTGCATGACGATGAACTGCCCTACTTCTCCTCCGGCGAGAAGCCGATGCTGATCGAAACCCGCGAGCACCGTCTGGCCGTGGCGATCTGCTACGAGTCGCTGCAGCCCGACCATGTCGCCACGGCGGCCAGCCTGGGGGCGGACGTCTACCTGGCCAGCGTGGCCAAGCTCGCACCGGGCATGGACGAGGCGCATGCCTACTACGCCACCTTCACCCGCTCTCACGCCATGACGATTCTGATGGCCAACTGCGTGGGGCCTTGCGACGGCGATGCCGGCGGGGGCCGCTCGGCGGCCTGGATCGACCGCGGCAAGCGCGTCGCCAGCCTGGACGGCGAGCAGGAAGCCATGCTGATGCTCGACACGGCCACGCTCACCGCCCAGGTGCTCAGCCTGGCGGCACCGGCGGCCTGAACGCTTCCGCCTCTCCCTGCGGCTCGTTCGTCTCTCACCCTTTTCAAGGCAAGGAACTCCCGAATGGTGACGCTGCTGCTGTTGGCCCTCGGCCTGGGGCTGTTGATCGTGGGGGCGGAGGGCCTGGTGCAAGGTGCGTCGCGCCTGGCGGCGCGATTGGGCATCCCACCGCTGGTGATCGGCCTCACGGTGGTGGCGTTCGGCACCAGCGCTCCGGAGCTCGTGGTCAGCCTCAAGGCTGCTCTGGACGGTCAGGCGGGCATCGCCATGGGCAACGTGGTGGGCAGCAATATCTTCAACGTGCTGTTCATTCTCGGCGTCTCGGCGCTGATCGTGCCTCTGGCGGTGGCCCAGCAGCTGATACGCCTGGATATTCCGCTGATGATCGTGCTTTCCCTAGTGGTGCTGGTGATGACACTGGACGGCAGCGTCGGCCGGCTCGACGGTGGGCTGCTGGTTCTTGGCCTGGTGGTCTACACCGTCTTCCTGCTTTGGCAGGGGAAACGCCAGGCAGCCAGCGACGCGCCGGCCGCCGACCGCGAGGCACTGACCCGCCCCGGATGGCACGACGCGCTCTACGTCATCGGTGGACTGGCCATGCTGGTGGCCGGCTCACGTTTGTTCGTCGACTCGGCCGTGACCATGGCCGGCTGGTTCGGGGTCAGCGATCAGGTGATCGGACTGACCCTGGTGGCGGCAGGCACCTCGCTACCCGAGGTCGTGACGTCGATCATTGCTGCCCTGCGCGGCCAGCGGGACATCGCCGTGGGCAACGTGGTGGGCAGCAACATCTTCAACCTGCTCGGCGTGCTGGGCATCACCGCCCTGATCGCTCCTGCCGGCATCGCCGTGACCCAGGCCATGCTCAGCCTCGACCTGCCGGTGATGGTCGCGGTAGCCATCGCCTGTTTGCCGATCTGCTTCACCGCCAGCGCCATCAATCGCTGGGAAGGGGCCGTGCTGCTGGGTTACTACGTGACCTATACCGCCTACCTGGTACTGGCTGCCACCCACCACGATGCGCTGGCCGGTTTCAGTGCTCTGATGCTCTATTTCGTGCTGCCGATCACCGCCCTGACTCTGGCCGTGCTGGTCGTGCCCGAGCTGCGCCGAAGAGCGAACGAGTAGCGCCTGACACTCAGCCCAGCATGTCCATGGCCGGCCTGGGGGAAACGCCCTGGGCCATAGCTGCCTCCCGCTCGACGGCCTTGGCTCGCTGAAAGGCCTCCCGCTCCTGCAAGCGCTGCCAATAGTCCGCCACGGCGGGCTTGAAGCGCTCGTCCAGGCCGATGTAGCTGGCCAGCAGCAGCGCATATCCCACCGACACGTCGGCCGCGGTGAAGCGCCCGGCGCAGACGAACGCCTCTCGCTCCAGGCGCGACTCCAGAGTACGCAGGCGTGAGAGAAACCAGCGTGAGTAGTCCTCCACCACCTGGGGCGAACGGCGCTCCTCGGGCTCGAAGCGGCCATAGCGCAGCACCAGGGTCTGGGGGAAGGTCAGCGTCGCTTCGCCGAAGTGCAGGAAGTTGAGGTAGTCGCCGTAGGCGGGGTCGTCCGGCGTTACCTCGAGACCCGCCTGAGGATGGCGACCGGCGAGATACTGGCAGATGGCCGCCGATTCGGTCATCGCCACCCTGTCGTCGAACAGCGCCGGCACCGTTCCCAGCGGATTGATCTCGAGAAAGGCTTCGTCGCGTACCCGGGGCGGAAAATCGTGCATCACCAGTTCATAGGGCACTCCGATCTCCTCGAGCAACCAAAGGGGACGAAACGAACGAGCGCTGACGCAGTGATGGAGTGTGATCATGGCAGGCTTCCGATCTTTCCTTGAACGTGTTGACTTTACAGGCACGAAGCGGCTGCGCGATGCTGAGCCGCCAATGCCAGGGAGCCTTTCAGATTGACACGCCAGACGCTCGAGAAGTATCAGGTCTTGGTCTATCTGGCGTTCATCGCCATGGGCCTGGCGCTGGGTAGCGCTTTGCCGCAGCGGGTCGGCGCGCTGGAAGCGCTGTTATGGCCATTGCTGGGGGCGCTGCTCTACGTGACCTTCACCCAGGTGCCGCTCATGCAGCTGCGCGCCGCCTGGCGCGATACCCGCTTTCTGGCCGCGGCGGTGGTCGGCAATTTCGTCCTGCTGCCGCTCATCGCCTGGGGGCTGGCGAACCTGTTCGTCACCGAGCCGGCGGTACGCCTGGGCCTGCTGCTGGTGCTGTTGGTGCCATGTACCGACTGGTTCATCACTTTCTCTCACTTGGGTGGCGGCAAGGCGCAGTACGCCATCGCCTTCGCCCCGGTGAGCCTGCTGTTGCAGCTTGCCCTGCTGCCTCTCTACCTCTGGCTGTTCCTCGACGAAAGCCTACGCCTCGCCCTGGTTCAGCGTGAGCTGCTGCTGGCCTTTGCCGGGCTGATTCTGCTGCCCTTGCTGCTGGCCTTCATTACCGAGAAGTGGGCTCAGGGAAACCTCACACGCGCAGCCATCATCGAGCGACTGGGCTGGCTACCGGTACCGCTGCTGGCACTGGTGGTATTCAGCATTGCCGCCACCCAGGTGAATGTCGTTGTCGGCTCCTTGCCGTTGCTCGGCGGGCTGTTACTGGCCTTCGTCGGCTTTCTGTTGCTGGCGGCCGCCTTGGCTCGGCTGTTGGCATCCATCTGGAAACTCCCCAACGCCCAGGGGCGGGTACTCGCCTTCAGCCTGGGTACACGCAACTCCTTCGTGGTGCTTCCCTTGGCCCTTTCCTTGCCCGCCGCCTACGAGCTGGCCGTGGTCGTCATCGTGTTCCAGTCGCTGGTGGAGCTGATCGGCATGGCATTCTTCCTGTGGTGGGTGCCACGCCGCCTATTCCCTACCGTAGGATGAAAACCATACGGCCTTGCTACGGAGCAGAACATCCGGACCGCTATACTCGTTACGCAATGACTCCCCTTTGCGAACCATAACGACAAACATAGGTTCCCCCATGCGCCTTCCCCTGTTGGCCGGCTGGCTTTCCCTGGTGTTGCCCATTGCAACCGTGCTGGCCGACACTGAGGTGCAGGCAGAAGAAGCCGTACGCAAAGCCGAGGTACTGGAGCAGGTCGTGGCGCCTGATGTTGAGGTCCGCGAGCCGGTGGAACCGCTCGAGGAGCAAGAGGCTCAAGTCATCGATCCAGAGGGCAGCGACCCGCTGGAAGAGCCGCTTACCTGCCTGGCGCGCAGCATCTATTGGGAAGCCAAGGGAGTACAGGGCCGCGACATGGAGTCGGTTGCCAACGTGGTGATCAACCGCCTGGCCAGCGAGGAGTTTCCCAACACCGTCTGCGAGGTGGTGAAGCAGGGCTCGGAACAGAGCCCGTGCCAGTTCTCGTGGTGGTGCGATGGGCGCCCCGATGAGGTGGTGGAAGGCGATGCCTATGAGGTGGCCAGGGAGGTGGCACGCCAAGCGCTGAATCGGGAGCTGCCCGACCACACCGATGGCGCGCTCTATTTTCACGACCGCACGGTCCAGCCCAACTGGGCCAATGAGTTTCTACTGACCATCGAAACCGAGGCGTTTCTCTTTTACCGTCCCAACGATACGGCGCAGTGATCGGAGAGGGTCGAACTCACCGGAACCGAGCCCGACCAATGGCCGGTGCCTGCGATTTTTTGGAAGAATGCGTGAATCGGCACGGTTTCGGTGCGCCTGGATTTGACCGGCCACGCTTCAGGAACTCACCATACAGTTACAAAAAGAATAAAAAAGCCCCTGACATTTCAAGCCATCCCAGGGGCAACTTGCAGGAGGTAACGCCTATGATCGTCTCACTGATCCCCAGTATCGCTGCCGTTCCCCAAACCCGACATGAAGCGGATATCGAAGCCTTGCTCGATGGCCTGATGAGCGATGAAGGGCTGAACCGACATGAGCGGGACGAACTGCTCGACCTGCTGATACTCGAGCGGGCCGAAATCAAGCGCCAACTCAACCGTATTCGGGAAGAGCGCGGCTGACCTGCCGGCCACCAGTAAATCGCGCTGGCAGAGAGGCTCAGAGCTTTTGAAAAGCCGCCATGACCTGCCCTGCCAGCGTTTCGCATGCCTGATCGGCACCGGGCCGCCTTACCATCGCCAGCTGATATTCACCCAGCGGCGGCAGCAGACCGGGATCGATGCGCTTCAACGGCGGTCGTACCAGGCTCAGCGGAAAAGGCGCCACCGCCAGGTCGGCGAGCATGGCCGCCTCCTGGCCGGCACAGTGCTCGCAGGAGTAGGCGATGCGGTAGCTCAAGCCGGCCCGGTCCAGGGCTTCGAGGGCCATGCCCCGCCAGGCGCAGCCGGAGTGCGCCAGCGCCACCGGTAGCGGCGAGCGCTGCGCGGCAAGCCCGCCTTCCCGCCCCGCCCACACCAGCGGTTCGCTGTGCACGATATCGCCGCGTATCTCCTGCCCCGGGTTGCCGGCGGTCACCAGGATCAGATCGAGCTCTCCGGCTTCCAGTCGGGCCAGCATCTCACGGCTGCTGCCCACCACCACGTCGACCTGCACCGCCGGATGCGAGCGGGCGAATTGCGCCAGCACACCAGGCAGGATGCGCGTGCCCACGTCATCGGTGGTACCGAATCCCAGTCGCCCCGACACGCTGGGGGCGAGGAACTGCGTCACCGCCTCCTCGTTGAGCTTGAGCAGGCGCCGGCCATAGCCGAGCAGCGTTTCTCCCTCGGGCGTGAGGCGTACCTGGCGGGCCTCACGGACGAACAGGGCATGGCCAAGCGTCTCCTCGAGACGCTTGATCTGCATGCTGAGCGCCGAGGGCGTGCGAAACACCTGGCGCGCGGCCCGGGTGAAGCTGCCGCATTCGGCAATTGCCACGAAGGTACGCAGCACGTCGGTGTCGAGCAGCGGCAGCGGCGAGTGCAGAGTGGTGGGGGGCAGTTGGGTCATGGTTCCACCTTTCAATTTCTCTTAAAGGAGACTCTAGTCTTTTTCGTTGGATTGATCCAATCGCAAGCGCGACACTGTCCTGCAAGAGGTCGCGACCCTCCACTCACTTTCAAGCGAGATCACGGCAGCCAGCCTGTGGCGGCCCGTGAGGAGGTGCGACATGAGTCAGTACGAACCGCTGCATCATCAGCCCAAGCCGACGCAAGCCAAGCATTCCACGCCGCCGCCCGAGCCGGACTTCTACATGCCGGCCATGCCGCCTCTGGGGCTGATCCATGCCATCGAGACCCTGCTGCACCGCTACCTGCGTCGACGGCGGTTTCGCCAGCGCTATCTGCCGCTGCTGGCCCACGACGACCACATGCTCGACGACATGAACCATCGGCGCGACGACATCCTGTGGGCCTCGCGCCTGCCGCTGAAGGAGGATGCCGAGCAAGCCCTGGCCGAGCATCGCGTGCAGCGTAGGAAAAGCCTTGCTGAGCCCAGCGCTTGACCTCAGCTGCGCTTGAGGTCGTAGGGTGCGGGCAACGTCAGCACAGCGAGGAGCAACACCATGAACGTGATGATCGTGGGCGCAAGCCAGGGCCTGGGCCGGGCCTTCATCGAAGGACTTGGCGATAACGGCGACCGCTTGATCGGCGTATCGCGCCGCATGCCGCAGCCATTGCCGGTGCGAACCGGCATCGAGATCGACTGGATCGAGGCCGATCTGGCCTCACCCGAGCGGGCGGCCGCCACGCTGGCCGAAGCCGCGCAAGCGCGGGGGCTCGACGTGCTGGTCTACAACCTGGGGCTATGGGAAAGCCGGGCTTTCGAGCCGGACTACCGCTTCCTGGACGACAGCCCGGCGGAGATCCAGCGCATCGTCACGGTCAACGTCAGCGGCGCCATTCTGCTGATACAGGCGCTGCTCCCCGTGCTGCTGCGCTCTCGTGCCCCGCGTATCGTACTCACCGGCTCGACCTCCGCCCTGCCCGGCCACGGCCGGCCGGAGGTCGCCTTCGGTGCCACCAAGCATGCTTTGCGCGGCATCGCCGAGGCGCTGCGCGAGGGCTTTCGCGAACAGCGCCTGGCGGTGACCTGTCTGCAGCTAGGCTATCTCAACACCGAGGACGACCTGAGCGTGCCGCTCGAACGCGCAGCCCGCCGCGGCGACGGCGAGTTCATTCCCATGCATGACGTAGTGCAACTGGTGCGCACCCTGCTGGCGCTGTCGCCCAGCGCCTACGTCAAGGAGGTGGTGATGCCGGCCATAGGTGATGCGCGCTTCTAGCGATTCCTCTCTAGCCACTTCCTCAGGTTCCAAGCTGCTCCCCCTCGGTGGAGGTCTCGACGAGCGTCTCGGCTCGTTGCAGCAGCGCGCGCTCCTGCTCAGGCGTCAGCTCGAGACCGAACCGCTGGCGCAGCACGTCGGGCAGCGCATCGGCTTCAATCCGCTGCAGCTCCGGCGCCTGGCCCGGGCGGAAGATCTTCAGCTCGAGATCGGTGAGCGCAAGCCGAACCTCGGCGCCGTTGTGCTGCGCCACGATGCGCCGCACGAAGGGCGATCCGGGGTGGCGAGAGGCCAGATAGTTGTATTCGCCAGAGTCGGCGCGATAGCAGGTTTCGTCACTGAACTGGTAGATGTTGAACCATTCACCGAGGCGCTTATGACGCAGCAGCCAATATCCCAGCGGCGAGCGCTCCAGGCGATACTCCCAGGGGCCATGACTCACCTCGCGGTCCGCCTCGAGCAGGATCGGCTCACGCGGCCCGACATTGCCGACGCCGACATCGACCATCCAGTCGTGGCCCGCCACTTTCACCACCAGCATGGTATGGCCGAGAGGAGTGACGATGCTCGCATCCTCGCCCATCAGCATTCTCGCGTTGCGCCCGGCGACCTCGAAGCCGAGCCGGTCCAGCACCGTGGCGAACAGCGTGTTGTGCTCGTGGCAATAGCCGCCGCGCCGACGTCGTACCAGCTTGTCCTGAAGACTTTCCAGGTCGATGCGGATCTCACCACCGGTGACGATCTCGAGATTCTCGAACGGCACCGCGGCGAGGTGCGCCTGCTGCAACGCCGTCAATGTTTCCAAGTCGGGGGCCAGCGATCCCCGGTAGTCGATACGTGCCAGGTAGGCGTCGAGATCGAGCGCCGACGTCTCCCACTGGGTCGATTCATGAAGGGGTTGGGCGTTCCGTACAGCCTGCATGGCGTTCTCCTGTTCCTTCAACTTAGCTCGTAGAGCAACCTTGTAGCGCAGGCTAATACCTCAAGTTAGCTTCAGGTAAAGCGGAGAAGTTTCAATCGCTCTGATAGCTTCAGGACATTCAACCAAACGGTTGACAAACCCGCCTACTAAGCCTATATCAACCATATGGTTGAATATGACGAAGCACACTTGGATCAGGTCTTCCATGCCCTGGCCGACCCAACCCGCCGCCTGCTGCTCGAGCGACTGGCGGCGGGTGAGCGCAAGGTCGGCGAGCTGGCCGAACCGTTCCCCATCTCGCTGGCGGCCGTTTCCAAACATGTTCGCGTACTGGAGCAGGCGGGGCTGGTGGAACGCCGTATCGAAGGGCGCTCCCACTACTGCCGGCTGCAACCGGAGCCGCTGGCAGCGGCAGAGCAGTGGCTGAGCTTCTACGAAGGCTTCTGGAGCCAGCGGCTGAACGCGCTGGAAACGGCGCTGCAGGCCGCCCCGGATGGTAAATCGACGAAGGAGAAGAGGCAGGATGGATGACACCGACTACGGCGAGCGGATTGCCGAAGAGAGCGTCCGCTTCGAGCGCCTGCTGCCGGGGCCCATCGAACGGGTCTGGGCCTTCCTCACCGAATCGGACAAACGTGCCCAGTGGCTCGCCCCCGGCGCCATGGAGCCGCGGGCCGGCAGTTCCTTTGCTCTACACTTCCACAATACCGAGCTGACACCCGACAGAACGCTGCCCAGCGAGCGCTTTCGTCAGTACGACGGCAGCTTCACGACACAACACCAGGTGCTGCGCTGCGAACCGCCCCATCTGCTTGTCTGGACCTGGGGCGGCGGCAACGAGGCCCCATCGGAGGTGACCTTCGAACTCAGCGAGGCAGGCGAGCAGGTGCGTCTGGTCGTCACCCACCGGCGCCTCGCCGATGCCGGCACCATGGTCAACGTGGCCGGTGGCTGGCATACCCACCTGGGTATCCTGGCCGACGTGCTGAACGGTCAACCGCCCGCCCCGTTCTGGCCCACCTTCGAACGCCTGGCTGAGGAGTACCGTCAGCGCATTACCTCTTCCAGCAACGGAGCGGAAGGAGCCGTGCCATGACCTTACCTATGCCCCCCATCGTCTCCGAAGAGGAGTGGCACCGCGCTCTGAATGAACAGATCGCTCGCGAAAAGGCCCATACGCGTGAGCGCGACAGGCTCAATGCCGCGCGGCGCCGTTTGCCGATGACCGAGGTGCGCGCCGATTACGTCTTCGAAGGGCCACAGGGAGAGGCCACCCTGCTCGACCTGTTCGAGGGGCGCCGCCAGCTGATCGTCTACCATTTCATGTTCGGGCCCGACTGGGAGGCCGGCTGCGACGGCTGCTCCTGGGTAGTGGACGCCATGACCCACCCAGCCCATCTCAACGCCCGCAACACCACCCTGGTGCTGGTCTCCCGGGCGCCACTGGAGAAGCTCCAGCGTTACCAGGCGCGCATGGGCTGGCAGCATCCGACGTGGTTCTCATCGCTGAACGGCAGCTTCAACCAGGACATGGGAGTGACCAGTGGCAACTGCCATGCGCCGGATACCGACCGCGGCGAGCGGCATGGCATCAGCGTCTTCCTGCGAGACGGCGAGCGGGTCTTTCGCACCTACTTCAGCGGCAAGCGCGGCGTGGAGTACCTGGGCAGTCTGTGGACCTATCTGGACCTGACGCCCTACGGCCGTCAGGAAACCTGGGAAGAGTCACCGCCCGGCTGGCCGCAGACGCCACCTTACGTATGGAACCGGCGTCACGACGAATACGAGGCGTGACTGCTCTCACGGCTCGCTTGGAAACAACGACAACCAGAGGGAACGCATGACCATGAAGACCATCGGCCTGCTCGGCGGCATGAGCTGGGAATCCACCGTCAGTTACTACCGTGCGCTCAACGAAGGGGTGAAGGCCACCCTGGGCGGGTTTCACTCGGCCAAGCTGTGTCTCTACAGCGTCGACTTCGCCGAGATCGAACGGCTGCAGCATGCCGGCGACTGGGACGCCACCGCCGAGATCCTGAGCCGGGCCGCTCGCAGCGTGGAAGCCGCCGGTGCGGACATCCTGCTGATCGGCACCAACACCATGCACAAGGTCGCGCCGGAGATCGAGGCCTCGATCACGATTCCGCTGCTGCACATCGCCGATGCCACGGCACAGCGCCTGACCGCCGACGGCATTCGCCGCGTCGGCCTGCTCGGCACCCGCTTCACCATGGAGCAGGACTTCTACAAGGGGCGTATCGCCGAAGGCTTCGGCATCGAGGTACTGGTACCCGACGCCGCTCAGCGCGACCTCGTGCACGAGGTGATCTACCACGAGCTGTGTCTGGGACAGGTGAAGGAGACCTCGCGCCAGCGCTACCTGGAGATCATTGAATCGCTACGCGAGCAGGGAGCCGAAGCAGTGATCCTCGGCTGCACCGAAATCGCCCTGCTGGTACAGCAGAGCGATACCGCGGTGCCGCTCTACGACACCACGGCCATTCACGCCGAAGAAGCAGTGAAGTGGGCGCTACAGGAATAGGCTTGAGCTGAAAAATCTTCGAGCGAAGGCCAGACAAGGCAAAAATCGGCGAAAAGACGGAGTTTACGGGGTGTAAATGAGTACTTTGAGCCGATTTTTAACGCCGTATGGGCAAGCGCAGAAATTTTGCGGCCAAGACTAGGCGTAGGTATTGATCTGCGTACCAACCATACCATCGTTGGCCAACTGCGGCTCCACCGAAGCCGAGGCCATCAGCGCCTGGACCTGATCCTTCTGCATGTCTAGCGCTTCCTTGTAGACCTCGAGCTGCACCTGCTGTGCGGCTTGGACCTGCTGCATGATCAGCGTCTGGCCCACGCTGGAGTTGACGGCGGAATCCATGTCATTTGCTCCCATTGTTGGTTCTTCTTTCACCCCACGCTAACAGCTGAGGGAAGCGAAGGCAAAAACGCAGCCCGCCGAAGCGGGCCGCGTACTTCAACCAGACAGCTTTCAGGTCGATGCACTAGCCAGCGGCCGTGTCCTTACGCCCATCAGAATCATCAGCGCGGCCAGCAGCAGTACCGCGGCGCTGGCGGCGAACACGTTGAGTGCTCCGCCCAGGTCGAAGATGAGCCCGCCCACGGCAGCACCTGTGGCGATTGCCAGGTTGATGGCGGCTACCAGCAGCCCGCTGGCGCTCTCGGCCTCGTCCGGCACCGTGCGGGTGAGCCAGGTCGACCACGCCACCGGGATGGCACCGAAGGCCAGCCCCCACACTGCCACCAGGGCGGCATCGGTGACCGGCGTGCTTTCCAGCAGCACCAGTGAGAGACCGAGCGTACCCATCAGCAGCGGCATCAAGAGCATGGTCAGCCGCAGGCTGCGCTCGACCATCCAGCCACCGAGATAGTTACCGAGGAAGTTGGCCACGCCGAACCCCAGCAGGATGGTAGCCACACCGCTCACGCCGACACCGGTCACCGTTTCGAGGAACGGACGTATATAGGTGAAGAAGGCGAAGTGGCCGGTGAAGACCAGGGCCGCGGCCAGCATGCCCAGGCCCACCCGTGGCCGCATCAGCACGTCGAACAGGGTACGCAGGCGGGTCATGCCGCTGGGTGCCATGCGTGGCAGGGTGAGGAATTGCACGATCAGCGCCAGCACACCCAGCATCGCTGCCATGCGGAACACGTCGCGCCAGCCGAGCAGATCGCCGAAGTAGCTGCCCAGCGGCGCCGCGGCGATGGTCGCAGCGGAAACGCCGCTGAACATGATCGACAGCCCCCGCGGCACCAGATCCTCGGGCACCAGGCGCATCATGGTGGCGATCGACATGGTCCAGAAACCTCCCAGCGCCATCCCCAGCAGCACGCGACCGATCAGCAGTACCGTCAGGTTGGGGGCAAACGCCACCATCAGGTTCGAGGCCACCAGCAGCATGGAGAAGCCCAACAGCACATGGCGCCTGTCGATGCGTCGGGTCGCTGTCGAGATCAGCAGGCTGGTGAGCAGCGCCACCGCTGCGGTCACCGTCACCGCCTGGCCCGCCATGCCTTCGGTAATGCCCAGGTCCGCCGCCATTGGCGTCAGCAGGCTGGCAGGAAGGAACTCCGCCGTGACCAGCCCGAACACGCCGAGGGCCATCGAGATGACCGCCCCCCAGGCGGGTCGTGCCCGCGGTTCCAACTCGTTCATGCTCGTTCTCCTTTCCTAGAGAAGCTTTCGTCAGGAACGAGAAGACTAGAGCGACCGAGTCGGACGATCTATGCTAGAAGCTCTCGAATAATTGATCGTTCATCCGAATCGACATGAGCGGTACGCTTGGCGGTTGCGCAAACACGGTGAGGGGGTACGAGATGCCAAAACCGGAACTACCCAACGACCTGGTCAGTGAGCTGCTGCTCGGCATGCGCCTGCGCGGCATCGCCTATCGCCGCATTCAGCTCTCACCCCCAATGGGGGTGGAGTTCGGCCAGGTGGAGGGCTGGGCGCAGTTCCACTTCGTGGCCCGCGGCCCCGTCTACCTGCGCAGCCCCAGCGGCAGCGTTCACACCCTGGCCACCGGCGATGCGCTATTGCTGCCACGCGGCGGCCTGCATGCCCTGCTCTCCTCCCCCGACCAGCCGGCCCAGGACGTAGCCACCTTCGAAAGCGCCAGGCTGTGCGAGGCGGTCAGCGCGATTCGCGCCTGCCCGAAGAATTGCACCCAGGATGGCGCCCTGACCTTCAGCGGCTGCATGGAATTCGATCTGGGCAGCATGCACGCCCTGGTCTCGCTGATGCCCGAAGTGATGTACGTCGGCACCCTGCTCGAGCGCCAGCCCGAAATCCTGCCCATGCTCGAGGCGATGGAGCGCGAGGCGAAGAACGAACGTGCGGGTTATGCCGCCATTCTGGCGCGGCTCGCCGACGTGATGGCGGCCTTCATCGTGCGCGGCTGGGTGGAGTGCGGCTGTGGCGATGCCACCGGCTGGATCGAAGCGCTGCGCGACCCGCGCCTGGGCCGCGTCATCGCAGCCCTGCACCGTGAGCCGGGGCGCAACTGGACGGTGGCGGAGCTTGCCGCCGAGATGGGCAGCTCGCGCTCGGTATTCGCCGAGCGCTTCCTGGCGGTAACGGGCATGACGCCGCATCGTTACGTGACCGAGCTGCGCATGCGCCTGGCGGCCCAGTGGATCGGCCGCGAGCGCCAACCCATCGAAACCGTCGCCTACCGCCTGGGCTACGGCAGTACCGCGGCCTTCAGCCGCGCTTTCAAGCGCATTCATGGCCACCCTCCCGGCGCCCTGCGTCATCAGCGCGAGCCCGCTACCATCACACAAACCTCCGCTTCCGGGAGCTCTCATGAACGAAGCCCAATTGCTGCAGCAGGCCATTGACGAGCCGGTGCGCCTGGCGGAGTACGACCCCGTCTGGCCGGCACGTTTCGACGCCGAGCGCAACCGCCTGCTGGAGCGTTTCCCCACCGAGCTTATCGAGGTGCAGCATATCGGCAGTACCGCCATCCCCGGCATGCCGGCCAAGCCCATCATCGACGTCATGGCCGGGGTCGCCTCCATGGCCGTGGCCGATGCCCTGTTCGAGTCCATTCTCGAGCACGGCTACGTCACCTCGGTGGAATTCAACGCCAGCCTGACCGACCGCCGCTGGTTCATGCGCCACGCCAACGGCCGTCGTACCCACCATCTGCATGTGGTGGTGCACGACGGCGAACTATGGTGCCAGAGGCTCGCCTTCCGCGATGCGCTGCGCGCCGACCCAGCGCAGGCCGAGCGTTACGCCGCCCTCAAGCGCGAACTGGCTTCGCGTCACGGCACGGATCGCGAAGCCTACACCCGGGCCAAGGGCGAGTTCATACGCTGCGTTTGCGCTTCATGAAGCGAGACGCGACTTCGCGATACAGCGGTCTCAGGCTGGGAACCAGCATGGGAGTCGTTGCCTGGTAGACCCGGTAGCGGTCGCCAAAGGCCCGCACCAGACTACGCTCCTCGAAGTGAATGCCGATCAGAATGTAGAGGCTCATGCCTGCCGCGAAACAGAAATGACCGACGGTCATGTGAGGCGTCGACCAGAAAGCCAGCAAGAGCCCCGACATGAGAGGATGACGCACCAATCGATGCAGCCCTGGGGTGCGAAAGCCGATCTCGTGAAGAGCTCTGCCACGCAGACGGCGATAGGCCTGACTGACACCCAACAGTTCTCCATGGCTGATCAGAAAGGTGGCATGCACGACCAGCGCCCAACCCAGCACGAACAGGCACCAGAGCGCCACGGCAAGACCGCCCTCCACCCACCATAAGGTGTAGGGCAAGGGCCGCCAGCCCCAGTAGAGCAGCCCCAGCATGAGAGATGACGACAACACGTAGGTGCTGCGCTCCATTGGTTCCGGTATCCAGGCTCGGCACCAGCGCTTGAAGCCTTGGCGCGCCATGATGGAGTGCTGTACACCGAACATCAGCATCAGACTCGCATTAATCAGTAACGCCTGCCCTGTCTCGCTGACAGGGCCATGGTTCACCGTTCTTGGCACGAGAATATCGGCAGTAAAGCCGATCAAATAGGCGCTACATAACCAGAACACTAGATAGGCCACTACGGCATAGAGCATCGTTACCCAGCGCATCGTCATCTCCTGAACCCATCGGGGTTGGCATCGGTGAGGTTGGAAGTCGAAGCGTGCTCAGGCTGTTAGCTGATAGAATCAAGGTGAGGTGCGGCGCACCCCGCCCCCCTTGCCTGCCACTCACGACTCGGCGCCAGCTTGCCCGGTCGCCGTCGCCTGTGCGTCCTCTGGGAGCCGACCCACTTCGGCTGTCTACGATGGAGATATCCATGTGGCGCTGAAGCTGTTTCTGTTTGGTTATCCTCGGCTGGAGCACGGCGGCCATTCCCTGCCTCTCAAGCTGCGCAAGGGCCTGGCTCTGGCGACCTATCTGGCCATGGCCGGCAAGCCTGTCGGTCGCGACCTGCTGGCGGAATTGCTGTGGCCCGAAGCTCCTGCCGGCGAGGGCCGAGCCAGCCTGCGTCGAACCCTGCACCGCTTGCAGCGCCAGCTCGGTATCAATCTGTTCGTCACGACCTCGGAAACCGTCGCCCTGGCGCCCGCTGTGGTGGCATCGACCGACGCCGTCGTCTTTCGCTCGCTGCTCGAACGACACGCCAGCCGGGCCCCTGCCGGACAGACAGTGACGGAACTCCGCCAGGCGAGTTCACTTTACCGCGACGACTTTCTGCTCGGATTCACGCTTCCCGAGTGCCAGGATTTTGCCGATTGGCAGGCTCGGGTAAGCGAGGAGCTGCGCCAAGGGTTCGGTGAAGCCCTGACGCAGCTGGCGCAGGCGGCAGCCGCTGGCAGCGATTACGAGGCGGCACTCACCTATGCACAGCGAAGGCTGACGCTCGATCCTCTGCACGAGCCGACACATCGGCTATTGATGCGGCTCCACGCCGAAGCCGGACACCCGGCTGCGGCCTTCCGCGTGTACGATGAATGCCGTGTCACGCTCATGCGAGAGCTGGGGATCTCTCCTCAGGAGAGGACTGAAAGCCTGCGGCGGACCATCGCCGAAGGTGCATATCCCACGGCGAGCGTGCCCACGAGCGAACCGACGCCGGTCAGATACGTGGTCAGCGACGGGATCCATGTCGCCTATCGATTGTATGGAGAGGGCCCGCTGACACTGGTAGCCCTGCCAGGCTTCGTATCGCATCTCGATTTTTATTGGGACCAGCCGGAGCTCGCCCGCTTCATGCAGACGCTCGGTCACATGGCCAGAGTGGTGTGCTTCGACAAGCGCGGCGTGGGCCTGTCCGATCGTATCGACTATGCCGCAACGCCGCAGCATACGGCACGGGACCTGCTGGCCATTCTCGATGCCGAAAGCATCGAAAGGGTCGTTCTGCTGGGCGTTTCCGAAGGTGGCCCGGCAGCCCTCACCCTGGCGGCGACTGCACCGGAACGGGTCACGGCTTTGGTTCTCTACGGCACCCTGGCGCGGGCCCTGCGCACGCCCGACTACCCTTGGGGCTACCCACCCGAGCATTACGATGCCCAGGTCGAGGCCTTGATCGACGACTGGGGCGGTCCTGCCTGTATCGAGCGCTTCGCCCCCGGCTGGGCACTCGATGTCGAACGACGCGCCTGGTGGGCACGAGCCCTGCGCCTTGCCGCCAGTCCGCGCACGGTGAAACAGGTATTCGAGGCGCTGAAGTCAACCGACGTGCGGCCCCTGCTTGCCAGGATCGACTGCCCCACGCTGATACTCCATCGGCACGGCGACCAGGCGGTCCCGGTGGAACATGGGCGATTCCTTGCCCGCCAGATGCCCCATGCCCAGTGGGTGGAGCTTCCCGGCGAGGACCACTGGTGGTGGGTCGGCGATGCCGGCAGCATCCTGCACCACCTGGACGTTTTTCTAAGCACTCTGCCAGGAACGCTCCCCAACACCTGAAAGGACGACCAGGGGACGCCGCAGGTTTTATATCCCAAGACTCCTGACCCCATGAAACGGAGTCTCCCCATGCCTTATGTCGTCAACCACCCCGTCAAGATTCACTTTCAGCAAATTGGAGAGGGCCCACCGCTGGTCCTTCAGCACGGTTTCAGCGACAGCATTTCCGGCTGGTACGAAGCTGGCTGGGTGAAACGGCTAGGACGCCATTTTCGTCTGATCATGATCGATGCGCGCGGGCATGGCTTCAGCGACAAGCCGCATGCTCCCGACGCCTACAACCTCAGTCATCGCGTCGACGATGTGCTGACCGTCATCGACACGCTTGGGCTCGAACGAGTCCATTTCCTCGGCTACTCGATGGGCGGCTGGATCGGCCTTGGCCTGGCCAGAAAGACACCCCATAGGCTGCTCAGCCTGACCCTCGGTGGCATCCATCCCTATGGCCAGGACATGAGCCCTTACCGACGCGGTGTCGCCCACGGCATGGACGACTGGGCCAAGCTCGTGCAGCAGGCTACGGGAGGCCGCATGCCGGATAGCACCCTACAGCGAATTCGCGCCAATGACCCACAAGCGCTTGCCGCCGCCGTGGCAAACGACCGGCCGGCGTTCAAGGGGGCTTGGAGCCAGCTACGCTTCCCTTGCCTGCTCTTCGCCGGTACCCACGACCCACTCCTGCCACAGATGGAGCGCTTTGCCCATGAGCTGCCGGAAGCCCGGCTGGTACGCATCGAAGACGCCGATCACACTCAGGCCTTCTTCGAGCCCGCCAGACTAGCTCCCGCCATCCTCGAGTTCTTGCAACCCAGCAAGGGTCATGTATGACTGCGGCCTCTTCAAAGCATCTTGACATGCAACCAAATGGTTGCCTTAATGATTCCATGCCCAACGACATGAACGACGTTTTCAAGGCCCTTGCCGACCCCTGCCGTCGCGAGCTACTCGACCGTCTGTACGAGGACAATGGGCAAACCCTTGGCGAGCTGTGCGAGCGCATGGCCATGACCCGGCAAGGCGTCACCAAGCACCTGGCACTGCTGGAGGCGGCAAACCTGGTCGTGGTCGTGTGGCGCGGCAGGGAGAAGCTGCACTACCTGAATCCGGAGCCGATCCAGCAGATCCACGAACGCTGGATCGGGAAGTTCGAACGTCACCGATTAGAGGCGCTGGACACGCTGAAAAGAACCCTGGAGGACTCCCAAGATGAATAAGCCCGAGTTCGTTTACGTCACCTACATCGACACCACGCCGGACAAGGTGTGGCAAGCACTGACCAACGGCGAGTTCACCCGCCAGTATTGGGGCGGTCGCAGTATCACCTCGGACTGGCAGACCGGCTCGACGGTCAAGCATCTCAAGCCGGACGGCTCTCTCGACTGGGCAGGTGAGGTGCTGGAAGCCGACCCGCCGAGGCGCCTCTCGTACACCTTCGACCCGTCTGGCGAGATGTCAGGGCAGAAAAGCGAACAGACAGCTCAGCCCCAGGCTGAGAAGCCTTCACGGGTCACCTTCGAGATCGAGGAGTACATGGGCAAGGTTCGCCTGACGCTGACTCACGACCGGTTCGAGCCGGGCAGCAAGGTGCTGCAAGGTATCAGCGTGGGCTGGCCCGCCATACTCTCCAGCCTGAAATCCTTGCTGGAAAAAGGCGAGCCTCTGTTCCCTGACTGGAGTTGAGGGCACTCTCCGTGCCTCTCCATACGCTCTCCAACCCCCGAAGGCGGTGGCTAATCAGTTGAGATGCACCGCCTCGAAGTGCGCCACGGCAGCGCCAGACGCATCGCGCAGGGTCAGCGTCTGGCCTTCGATCTGCCAGGTCGCTGTCGCCTCCAGCGCGGCCAGGAAGGCCTGCTCGGTGTCGCCGCCTTGCAGGCAGGCCATGCGTGTGGTGATCAAGGGGCCGAAGTGAAGGGCGTCGTTTTCCAGCCGATAGTTGCCCGCAAGGTGGTTGCAACCGGTGGAGCCCGCCACGCGGCTCTCCTCGGTGTGCAGCACGAAATGCGCCTCGCGCTGGTTGTCCACCGCCTGGGGCGTCACATCGCCGACCTGGGTCAGCTTCCAGTAGGTGTTCACCAGCGGCTCGTCGTGCCTCATTTCCCCCTCCATGGCGGTACAGCCCATCAGCACGATGGCCAGCGATCCCAACCAGATGGCAAAGCGCTTTTTCATTCTCGTTCCCTCGGCAAGCAGTCCTGACGCCCGCCGCTAAGGCAGCGGGCTCCATGTGCCGTAATGTCGGAAAAGACGCGGCGAATAGCCAGCCTTAATTAAGCAGATACCGGGGATTTCGTGCGCTCGGTCACAAGGCCAAGCTGACACCGGCTGGAGTATCTAACCAAGGATGTCGATGCCGCGGTGCCCTTTCTCGACGCCCCCCACCAGAATGACGTCGCCCACGGCGTTGGCGGTGCGCAGTGGCAGGATGCGTCGGTAGGCCTCGGAGCGATACCAGGCCCGGGCCTGCTCCAGGCTGGGGAAGCCGAGCATGATCGTATCGCCCTGCCAGCTGCCCTCCAGCACCTCGGTGTTGCCACCGTGGATCAGGTAGCGGCCACCGTAAGGCGTGAGGGTGGCATCGATCTTCTCCAGGTACTCGACGATCTCGGGGCCCATGGTGACGTCCTGCAGGCGGGCGATGGCGTAGGCGGTCATGGCGTTGCTCCAGCGGTGGGTTTGCCTCGACAGCTTCGCCCCGCTGGTGCGACCTGGCGATTACCTGCGAGGTAATAGCCAGGCATATCGCTTGGCGCTAATCTGAGCCCATGACAACGAATTCCCCTACTCCCGGGCAGCTGTTGAAGGAGTGGCGCCAGCGGCGGCGGCTGAGCCAGCTCGCGCTCGCCACTGAGGCCGACGTCTCCCAGCGCCACCTCAGCTTCGTCGAATCCGGACGGGCCACGCCCAGTCGGGAGATGCTGCTGCGCCTGGCGGAACAACTGGGCGTTCCCCTGCGCGAGCGCAACCGGCTGCTGCTGGCCGCCGGTTTCGCCCCGGCCTTCGGCGAGCGTGGTATCGATGCCCCGGAACTCGAGGCAATCCGCGGCGTGATCGAGCGGCTGCTGGCGAGCCATGCCCCCTACCCGGCGCTGGCCGTCGACCGCCACTGGCACCTGCTGCTGGCCAATCGCTCGCTGGAAGCGCTACTCGACGGCATCGACGCCGAGCTGTTGAAGCCCCCGATCAACGTGCTGCGGCTCACGCTGCATCCCCGCGGGCTTGCGCCGCGCATCCGCAACTTCCGCGAATGGCGTACCCACATTCTCGAGCGCCTGGCGCGTCAGGCCGAGACGACCGCCGACCCGGCACTGGAATCGCTCGGCGAGGAGCTGAAGGGTTATCCGATATCGGCGGGCGCTCGTCCCCACCTGGCCAGCACATCATCGCGCCACGGCGGCATCGTCGTACCGCTGGAGCTGGCCCTGCCGGATGGCCGCATGCTGTCGCTGCTGAGTACCACCACGGTATTCGGCACCCCGCTCGACATCACCCTAGAGGAGCTCGCCATCGAGTCGTTCTTCCCGGCGGACGCGGCCACCCAGGTGGCGCTGCAGCAGTTGGCGGCGGCCTCCTCCGACTAGAAGGAAAGACAGATCTTGCCGAAGTGGCGGCCCGACTCCTCGTGACGGAAGGCGTCGGCGATCTGCTCCAGCGAAAAACGACTGTCGATGATCGGGCGCACGCCGCAGGCCTCGATGCCGCGCACCATCTCCTGCTGTTGAATGCGGCTGCCGACGATCAGCCCCTGCAGGCGTGCCTGCTTGGCCATCAGCTTGACGGTGGGCACCTCGCCGCCGCGCCCGGTCAGAATGCCGATCAGGGCGATATGACCGCCGATGCGCACGGCGTCGATGGATTGCGGCAGGGTGCCGGGGCCACCCACCTCGATCACGTGGTCGACGCCCTGGCCGTCAGTCAGCGCCTGCACCTTCTTGCCCCACTCCGGCTCGGCCTTGTAGTTGATGGTATGGTCGGCGCCGAGCTTCTTGAGCGTTTCGATCTTCTCGTCGGATGACGAGGTCGAAATCACCCGGGCGCCCATGGCCTTGGCAAACTGCAGAGCGAAAATGGAAACGCCACCGGTGCCCAGGGTGAGCACCGTATCGCCGGCCTTGAGGTTACCGTCCACCACCAGCGCCCGCCAGGCGGTGAGCCCCGCCGTGGTGAGGGTAGCGGCCTCTTCGTGGCTGTAACCCTTGGGCGCGTGGGTGAACCAAGTGGCCGGGCGAATGACCTGCTCGCGGGCGTAGCCGTCGAGGCCATCGCCGGGGGTGGTCTTGAAGTCCGCCACTCGGGCCGGGCCGTCGAGCCAGTAGGGGAAGAAGGTGGAGACCACCGCATCGCCAACGGCGAACTCCTCGACGCCCTCGCCCACCGCCTCGACCACGCCCGCCCCGTCGGACATGGGAATGCGGCCATCTTCGGTAGGGATCATCCCGGCGACCACAGCATAGTCGTGGAAGTTGAGCGAGCTGGCATGGATCCGCACGCGGATCTCCCCCGGCCCAGGCTCTCCCGGCGCCTCGCGTTCGACGACTTGCAACTGGTCCAGCCCGCCGGGGCTCTTCAGGGTAACGACCTTCATGACAGACTCCTTAGCCATCCAAGAAAATGAGCGTGCTAAGAGACTAGCCTAATGGGCCCGCCTTCGGTCAAGCGATGGCGCGCTGCAGGTAGGCCGCCAGCGCTTTCACCTGCGGCTTGCGCTGTGTCCAGTCCTCGCTGCCTCCTGCGAGATAGCCGCGCCGCGCCATCGCCATGATGGCCTGATGCTCGGGGGGCAGGCGCTCCAGCGCCCAGGTGGCGGCAACGTCCTTGGGAGCGATCTCTCCCGTCTCGAGAGTCATCCACATGCGCGCCAGGGTCAGTAGCACGTTGCGCTCATCGCCCTGCAACCCCGCCACCAGGCCAGGCAGCGAATCGGCGATGGCCCGGCGTAGGTCCGCCTCGGGAATCGGCGCGACCAGTTCTGCGAGTTCCGGCCCGTACAGGGCCAGGCTCGACTGCCTGGCGGTGGTCAGCACCACGGCCAGATCGGGGTCGGCTGCCGCCGGCGGTATGCGACCCTGCTCGAACTCGTCCCTCAGCCACTCGCCGTAGACCAGTTCGCTCCCCGGCGGGTAGTGCCACGGCACCAGCGCCTGCCGACATAGCAGCGTCACTTCCAATGGTCTGGGCGAGCCGTCGTTGGCGGGGCTTCCGGAGACCCGCATCAGCGCCTCGACCAGCCGTCGGCGCACCGCCTCCTCGGGCGGCTGGCCGACGATCACCAACACGTCCACGTCGCTATTGGGTCGCAGGCCGCCGGCAAGCGCCGAGCCGAACAGATAGACGCCGACCACGCTCTCGCCCAGCTCGCGAGCGATGATGGCGAAGGCATCCATGGCCTCCTGTGGTAGTGACTGGCCGGCCGCCTGGGAAGAGAGCTCCATCGTGTCCTCCATTCTCCTGATGCGCCACGCAACAGCCCACTCTCCGTTAACCGATGTTACTGGCTATCACCGAGAGCCGCCTGCGCGTAGCGTCGGGCCGGCAGCAGCAAGGCCGCCATGGCCACACCGACGGCACAGGCGGCCAGCAACATGTAGAGCCGGACGAATCCGGCGGCCGGCTCGTAACCCCAGGCCACGATCGGCACGGCCAGGGCACCGACCCCCAACGACAGTACGTACTTCACGGCATAGACCCGTGCCCGCCAGGCGCTCGCGGTATGGCGTGCCACGATGGCATCCTGTACCGGAATGACACCGAACACCGTCAGCATCAGCCCTAGCGACAGGGCAACGATCTGCCATTGCCCACCCTGTACCATCAGCAGCAACAGCGGGACCTGCAACAACGCCAGCAGCAGCATCAATTGCCGCGGCGCGCCCCGGTCCACCGCCCTGCCGGTGACGAGTTGCGCCATGGAGGCGCAGGCGAAGATCAGCGAGGCCAGCCCGGCGGCACCGAGCAGGGCATTCCCGCCACCGCTGAAGGCATCTTCCATGATCTTGGGCAGCGCGACGGTGGTGGAGGCAAACACGAGGCCGCCCATCAGTGCGGTGACGATCAGGTAGGCCAGAATCCGGCCCGGTATGGCCGTTGAGGCCTGCACCGCTGCCGGGGCATCGCCGGCCGGTCGTAGCGGCTGAAGCGGCTTGCTTTCAGCCGGTACCAGCGCCAGGTAAGCGATGCCACTCGCCAGGCACAGCGCCCCGGGTATGAAAAAGGCGGCCTGCCAACCGAGTATGCCCGTGATCGCACCGGTCAGCAGCGGCGCCGCTGCGACACCCATGTTGCCCCACACGCCGTTCACCCCCAGCGCCTGACCGACGCCATCACTGCTCTCCGCCACCATGGCGATGCCAACGGGATGATAGATGGCCGCGAAGCTACCCATCAGAAACAGCCCGGCCGCCAGCTGGTAAGGGCCGCTCGCAAAGCCTGTGAGCATGGAAGCCGCACCGAGTCCCAGGAACATCAGGGCTATCATGCCGCGCCGACTCCAGCGGTCGCCCAGCCAGCCCGCCGGCAGGGTAAAGGCGGCAAAGGCGACGAAGCCCGCCGTGGCCGGTAGTAGCAGCGCAGCGTAATCGCCCTGGCCGCGTCGCTCGAGCGCCACCGCCACCGTGGGATGGATCAGCATGAAATAGTGGGCGTAGGCGTGCCCCAGGTTGAGGAACAGTAGCGGAACGCGTTTGCCGTTCATGGCCAGACTCCAGAGTTGCCGAGCTTTCAGGCTAAACTGGACGCGAAGCGACTTCTCTCGCCATTCTGACAAGACATATCGCGAAACGGACAATATGCCCCATACCCTGGCCCACGCCACGCCCCTGTCACGCGATGCCCTACAGCGGCGCATCGAGAGCGCCTCGGGTCCGGTACAGCCCTATGCCTGCGACTATCCCGCCGGCTGGGACACTGGCCGTCATCATCACCTGCGCCATCAGCTCGTCTTCGCCACCCAGGGCGTAATGACGGTGGCGACCCCAGCGGGATGGTGGATGGTGCCACCCCAGCTTGCGGTATGGATTCCCGCTCGCCTGGAGCATGCGCTGCTGATGCACCGGCCTGTGAAGCTGCGCACCCTCTATCTCGATGAGCGGCTAGGGCCATCGGCCCAGCCACGCGTAGTGAACGTCTCGTCGCTGCTGCGCGAGCTGATACTGCGTTTGATGGAGCTGCCGGCCGAGGCGACCGCCCACGGCGCCGGCGCCCGCTTGGTCGCGGTACTGCTGGACGAGCTGCACGCAGGGCCCACGCTACCGCTGCACCTGCCCGAGCCCGACGATCCCGCGCTGCGGCGGATCTGCACCGCCCTACGTGACGACCCGGCTAACCGGGACGACCTGACCACCTGGGGCGGTAGGGTCGGTGCCTCGTCACGCACCCTGGCACGACGCTTCCTGGCGCAGACCGGCATGGGCTTTACCGCCTGGCGACAGCAGGCCCGCCTGCTCGCCGCCCTGCCCATGCTGGCGGAAGGGCGCTCGGTCACTGTCGTGTCCCAGGAGGTCGGTTACGAATCGCCCAGCGCCTTCATCGCCGCCTTTCGCCGCAGCCTCGGCACCAGCCCCGGGCGCTACTTTTCCCGCCCGGCCGGCCATGATTGAGGTCTTACGCTCAATCGCTGTCCGGCACGAAGACCAGCGAGCCGTCCTGCAGGCGGTAGGTAGTGCCGGCACGTACGCCCTCCCCTTCGCCGATCTCGCCGCTGCGCTCATAGCGCTCCAGTCGCTCAGCCGTTTCTGCGACCGTCTCGCCCCCTTCACGCTGACTCACGGCCTCGAGCGCCGTGGCGCTGCTCTGGGCCACCACGATCAGCAGCATCACCACGATGACCAGGAAGACATCAATGACGTTGACCACCGAGAGAATCGGGTCGTCGCTCTCCTCGGCATCCAGGAAACGCCTCATGCCCCGGCCTCCTCGCGCTCGATGCGCTTCAGCGCCACCAGAAGCCAGCGCCGCCGCACGGTGAGTATCCAGAAGGTGATCGAGGCGGTGATCAGCGCCAGGATCACCGCGGCGAAGGCCACCACGAGCTGCTCACCCACCGTGGCCAGGTCGCCGTCGCCCAGCGCCAGCAGCGCCGGCCCCAGCGGAATCATGGTGGCCACCAGGCCCAGCATGGGCGCGGTACGCGACACCACCCGCAGCGGTTCGAGGCGGCGCAGGATCACCAGCTCCAGTTCCTCGCTGTCGAGCCGGCCGTGGCGAGCCAGCTGCTCGCGCAGCGGACAGGCCGCCAGGCCGCGGCGCCGCTGCCAGGCGGCCACCGCAAAGGCGCCAAGGGCGTAGAATGCGTAGGCGAACAGCAGCAGGATCAGGATCAGCACCGGCATCAGGAACAGCCGGCCCAGTTCGTACATGGTGATTTCCAGTGTCGTCATGCGGGGGTCTCCCGATAGGCAGGTAGTGCGTTGACGTGGCGACCGCGCCGCCACTGATGCAGGGCGCCGAGCAGGAACGGCAGCAGCAGCACCATGATGTAGAGCAGCGATGTCCAGGCAGAGGTAGCATCGCCCTGCGGTGCGGGCTCATTCATCGGCTGAAGAAGCTCGCCCACCACCGGTTCCGTTTGCCCGCCGCCCTCCCCCACCGTCGTGGGCGACTGCATCCCGAAGCCGGCCAGGCTGGAGTCGACGAACGCTTCCCGCGCCGCGCTGCCGCCGGTGCTGCCGTGGGCGCCTGTCCACTCCCGGTAATGGCTCAGCAGCGCCTCCAGGGTGGCGTCGTCGGGCTGCCAGTGGGCGGTGCGTACGGCGTCCAGCATGCGCTCGGCAATGCGTGTCAGCGCTTCGGGGTTGTGCGTCTCGAACCACGCCTCCAGCCCCAGCTCATAGGTGTCCTGCACGTAGATCTCGAAGAAGCGCTGCCACTGGTCGTCGCGCACCATTTCCGGCGCCGTGGCCTGCCAGCCCCACAGGTTTTCGACGGTGGCCTGCAGATTGGTGGTGCCCGAGTAACCCTCCGCCACCATGCTGGCGAGCCAGCGCGGGTGGTGGTAGCGGGTGCGGATCTCCCGCGAGAGGAACTGCTCGGCACGCTCCATGCGACCGTGGGCCGGGTCGCGCAGGTTGCCGATGTAGAGCGTGGGACGCTCGCCGCCGGCCACGCTGGCGCCGAGCGAGAGCCCGCCCAGGTACTGGAAGGGGTCGTCGGAAGTGAGCAGGCCGTAGAGGTTGGAGCTGCGGGCGAACACCGCGGCATCGATCTCGCCGAGCTGGCGCTCGAACAGGTTGAGCCCGGCCACCGTTTCGCCCCAATGCTCGGGGTCGGGACCGTAGGCATGCTGCAGACGGTCGAGGAAGACCCGCCCCAGGTAGGCGTCGTCACGCTCGCTGCCGTTGGCCCAGGCGTCCACGTCGGCCACGGCTCCGTCCAGGCCCAGCCCGTACTGGCCGATGTCCGAGGAGAAGGCCCGGGTGCGGCTCAGCCGCGCCACGCTCTCGGCGTCCAGCCCCAGAGCGCTGAGTTCCTCTTCCAGGCGCAGAGTCATGGCCCGTACGGGGTTGTCCGTCTCCTCTTGCTCCGCCGCCAGGGCAGCGGCCTGGGCCAGCCACTCGAGGGTGCCGGCGAAGGCATCGCGGTAGAGCCCGCTGGTCTGCAGCACTACGTCGACACGAGGACGGCCCAGCTCTTCCTGGGGAATCAGTTCGATGCCCTCCAGACGACCGCGCGAATTCCACACCGGCCGTACCCCCAGGGCGGCCAGCACCTGCCCTTCGATCACGCCATGGTGGCGCATCACCTCCATGGACCACAGCGTGAAGGCCAGCCGTTCGGGCGGCTCGCCATGTTCCGCCCGGTGCTCTTCGAGCAGCGTCTCCAGCAGCTCGGTGCCGGTCTCGTAGGCGGCGCGGGTGGGCACTCGCGAGGGATCGAAACCGTAGAGGTTGCGCCCGGTGGGCAGCGAATCGGGGTTGCGGATGGGGTCGCCGCCCACCGAGGGCATGACGAAGCCACCGCCCAGCGCTGCGATCAGCGCTTCGCTCTCGCGCTGGGTGCGCAGCGCTTCGAAATACTCGTCTGCGCGGGCGAGCATGTCGGCCAGCGCCTCCTCATGCTCGCCAGCACTGTCTCCCGTTTCCAGCAGGTGCGCGACGAGCAGGCGGTAGGGGGCGGAGTCGACCACGGCGGTCTCGAAATCACCGGCGAACAGCTCTTCGGGGTCGTCGGCAACGAGTTCGAGGAATTCGTCGCCGAGCATCTGCATCACCGTGGCGACCAGGTGCTCGTCTTCCGCCATGCGGCCGAAGGTGTGCAGGCCGATGGGCTCGCTCTGCTGGGCCAGATCGTGGATGTAGTCGTGCAGCGCATGCAGGAAATGCTCGAAGTCGGCATCCAGGGCGGCATCGTCGAAGCCCAGGTCGGCGTGCAGATCCATCTCGCGCCCCTGTTCGACGATTTGATCACGCACCCGCTCGCGGGCGGCGCCGTCGTCCATGGTCTCCCAGTCGTGCACCAGGTGGTGCAGGTCCACCAGCTCATGGTAGAGCGCCGCTGGGGCGAAAGGCGGGGTCTGGTGGGAAACCATGGTGGCGCGCAGGCGCCGCTTGGCCAGGGTGGCCTCGGCCAGGTTGTCGACGATGTAGGGATAAACGTGGGGCAGCTCGCCGAGCAGGGCATGGGGGTCGTCGTCCAGCGCCAGGCCGCGACTCTTGCCCACGCCGAACTCCGCCGAACCGTGTGTGCCGAAATGGATCAAGGCATCGGCGTCGAAGGCACGGTGCAGGTAGGCGTAGCTGGCCAGGTAGTCGTGGCTCAGCGCCAGGTCGGTATCGTGGTAGGCCCCTTCCCGCGCCGGATCGCCCGGCAGCGCCCGCGGCGGCTGGGGCATGACCAGCAGATTGCCGAGGGCCAGGCGCGGCACCACGAAGAAGCGCTCGCCGTCACGCTCGATCAGGGTTCGTGCCGTCTCCGGCGGGCCCCACTCCGCTTCGGTGCGTGCCCGCACGGACTCGCCGCGGGAATCCAGCCAGTCGAGGTAGTCGTCGAGTGGGAAAAGAGCAGCCAGGTCGTCGTCGAGCAGCGCTTCGAGGCCGGCGTCGGCCTGGTAGGCACCGACCAGCCGCTTGCCGGCATCGGTGAGCCGCTCTACGTCGGCCCGCTCCACGTCGTAGCCCGCCTCGGCCAGGTCGTGCAGGGTGGCAGCGAGGCTGGCGGGCAGGTTGAGGTGCGAGGCGGAGAAGTTCTCGCTGCCCGCCGGATAGTTATAGACGTAGAGGCCCAGGCGCTTGCCTGCATTGGGCTTGCGCCGGAGCTCGGCGGCCTTGAGCGCTCGACGCACCAGCATGCCGAGCTCGGGCTCGATCGGCAGCACTTCCCCACTGACGGCATGCTCCGCCGCTACCACGCTGGGGTCGGCGATGCCGGCCATCTCGGCCATGGCGAAGTAGAACGGCGTGCTGCCCCGGGGAAAGCCCACCGGGTCGTCGCGCCAGGCGGCCTCGTCGCCATCGCGGTAGATCAGCCCCTGCAGCACCGGCACGCCCAGGGCCGCCAGATCATCCCGGCGCCCTTCGGGGTTAAGGGTCACGCGGTAGAACAGCAGCGCGTCGACGACCGGTTCGCCCCCTTCCATGGTCATGGCCGTGAGCCCCTCGCCGCCCTGCACCGGCACGTAGAACGGCAGCGGCACCGCGCCGGCCGCCTCGATATGCGCAATGGTGGCGTCGATCCAGCCGGTCAGGGTGTGGCGCACGTGGGTATCGTGCAGGGCCATGCCGATCACCGGACGCTCGTCGAAGTTGCCGTACCAGTCGCGGTAGTCCGCCAGGTCGTCGAACACCAATCCCTCGTAATCGGGGTGGTAGATGCCGTGATCGGGATAGTGAATGGGCTCCGGCACCGGGGCCTCGTGCAGCCCCAGCAGCGGCCCGGCGATATGGGCGAACAGCGCTGCGAAGTTGCGCTCGCCGCCCTCGGTCAGGTAGGCAGCGATACGCTCGCCGAGCCCGGCCTCCAGGCCGTGGCTCTCGGTTCGCTCACGTGCCACGACCACCAGCGGGGTTTGCCTCTCGGCCAGGGCCTCGCGCAGCGCCTCGACCCTTTCGGGGCGGGCGAGCTCGTGGCTCGGGGCAAAGACCACCGCCAGGTCGAGCCCCGCCAGCGCTGCTGCTTCGGGAGACTCCGGCAGCGCTTCGACGAAGCCGGTGTCGACCTCAATGCCCTGGGCATCGCCCAGCCGGGCCAGCTCCTCGAGCAGGCCCGGCCGGATGGGGTCGTTGACCAGTAGCAGCATGCGCGGGCGCTCCTCCTCGGCCGCCAGCGCCGTGGCAAGTAGCAGCCCGGCCATCGCGATCAAGGCCAGACCGGCACGTCTCAGAACTCCCCACATCTCAGAACTCCCAGTTCAGCGAGGCATGGTAGAAACGGCCACGAATCTCGTTGATGAAGGCGTCGTCCACCTCCGCCAGGCGCTGATCTGTCAGGTTGTCGATGCCGGCAGCAAGCGACAGGCCATGACCAAGCGACTGGCGCATCCCCACATGGAGCAGGGTGTAGTCGCGGGTACGCACCTCGCCGCGCCGTTGGGAGCCGATGTACTCGCCGCGCAGGTGTGCTGCCGCCCCCTGCCACACCGGCGTTTCGGCCAGCAGATTGAAGCGCTGCCGCGGACGGTTCTCCAGGGTTTCGCCGGTGTCGCGATTGCGCGCGTTGAGGTAGGTGTAGTTGGCCCGCAGCAGGCTGCCGTCGTCGAATTGACGGCCAAGCTCCAGCTCCACGCCCTGGGTGCGCGCACGGTCGACGTTGATGTAGGTGCGCAGCTCGTCCTCACCGGGCGGACGGCTACCGGGTTCGCAGAACTCGATGCAGCGCAGGTCGATCAGGTCCTTAATGTCGTTGCGGAACAGGGTGATGGCAGCGCGATGCCGCTCGGTCTCGTGCTCCAGCGCCAGGCTGTAGCTGTCGCTGCGTTCGGGTTCGAGATCGGGATTACCGATGATGCGCAGCGGCCGGGTGGCGAAGGTGAAGTCGTAATCCGCCGCCGAACGGCGCAGGTCGGGGGCGCTGAAGCCGCGGCCGTAGTCGGCCTTGAGCCGGGTGCTTGGCGTGAGTGCGTAGACTGCACCGGCACGCGGGCTCACCTCGCCGGTGTAACGGGTGTGATCGTCGTAGCGGGTGCCCAGGGTCAGCACCAGTCGGTCGTCGAGGAAGTGGCCGCGGTTCTGCACCAGCACGCCGCGATGGTTGACGGTGTCGTCGTGTTCGCGCTCGCCCTCACGGTCGCGCGAGAAGTGCTCGCGACGGTGATCGGCGCCCACCGTCAGCTCCTGGCCCGTGCCCCAGTAGTAGGTCGCGCTGGCGTCGACGATGTCGTCGGTGTGCTGGTCGCGACGATCGAGATGCAGCGCCTCGGAGTCGCTGCGCGAGCGGTAGGCGTCCACTCGGGCGGTCCAGGTCGGCGCATCGAACTGATAGCGGGCCCCGGTGCTGTAGCGCCAGATGTCGAGTTCGCGAGTGTCGGCATCGCCCCGCCGGGCGCGCCGCTCATCGTCGCTGCCGTGAAAGAACAGCTCGACCTCGTGCCCCTCACCGGGGCGGAAGAACAGGCTGCCCATGCCAGAGAGCGCCTCGCGTCCCTCGATCTCATCTATTCCCGGCTGGTCGGGGTTGAGCACGCCATCGCGGTCGAGGTAGTCCAGGCTCAGCATGGCGCCGACCCGTTCGCTCAGCGGGCCCGCCGCATGCACGGCCAGGTTGCGCTCGCTGCCGCCGCTGCGCGGGTGCACGCTGCCCAGGCGTGACTGCACCCTGCCGGTCCAGGTGTCCTCGGGCGGCCGCACGATGACGTTGATCACGCCCCCCAGGGCATCGGCGCCGTAGAGCGACGAGGTGGGCCCGCGCACCACCTCGATGCGGTCGATAGCGGCGGTGGGAATCTGCGCCATGCGGAAATCGCTGTGGCCGACCAGCTCATCGGTGTTATTGAGGCGCCGGCCGTTGACCAGGATCAGCGTCTGCCCCGGATTGAAGCCGCGCACGCGGATCTGACTGCGACCGTCCTGCTCGTTGTCGATGGCAAGCCCCGGCACGTCGCGCAGCAGTTCCGCCAAGGTGGTGGCCGGCTGGCGCTCGATGTCCTCGCGGGTGACTTCGGAGTAGCCGCTCGGCGCCTCTTCGCGGCGAATTTCGCTACGGGTGGCGGTGACCACCAGCGGCGAGAGCGAGCCGACCCGCGGCTGTCCGGTTTCCGCTGCCTCGGCCCAGGCCGGCGACCAGGCGAGGAGGCAGGCCAGGCTCCCGCCCAGCCAAGCGTATCGTTGGCGTTCCATTGGATTCCCCTTGCATGCTAACGAAATAGAAATGTTATAACATAACAGCAATGCTGTATGGCAAATGCAACCCGATCCGTTGGGCTGCATTCATGGCACCCACCCTCGATGTAGCCTAGCTTTAAGCGAGCCCCTCAATCGGGCCTACCTTCTCGCCCTTGACCACGGGTAACGCCATGGATGTGCATACCTCACGAGGAGCGGCCGGCTGGGCCGTCACCGTTTTCGCCATCGTTCTGCTGCTGCTCGGCCTGGCCATGTCGCTGGGTGGCGCCTACCTGATCTATCTCGGCGGAACGTTCTACTTTCTCCTGGCCGGCATCGGCACGCTGGTGGCTGCCGTCATGCTCAAGCTGGGTTTGCCTGCGGGGGTGTGGGTCTATGCCGCTACCGTAGCGGGTACGTTTCTCTGGTCGCTGTGGGAAATTGCCATGAAGGGCTGGATGCCGGTCTGGCACATCGACCTGATGGCGCGTACCGGTCTCATGGCTGGGTTGCTGGCTGTCGCCCTGTTACTCCTGCCCGTGTTGTATCGCCGCGGTTACTATCAGCCCGCCCTGCCCTACGCCGGCCCCCTGCTAGGCGTGCTGATCATGGCCGGCTACGCCGGGGCGGTGCTGTGGCTCATCTTCGACTCGGGCCCAGATGCACCCACCACGGTGGCCGCCGAGGAGATCCCTCAGCAGGGGGGCCCGGACGACACCGACTGGGTTGCCTACGGCGGCACCAACCTGGCCCAGCGCTTCTCGCCGGCCGACCGGATCACACCGCACAATGCCGATCAGTTGGAGGTGGCCTGGGAGTTCAATACCGGCGACGAACCGCCCAGCGATGCCGCCCCCTACGCCTTCCAGAATACGCCGTTGAAGATCGGCAACAGCCTTTACGTCTGCACCCAAAGCAATCAGGTCTTCGCTCTCGATCCAGGCACCGGCGAGCAGCAGTGGCACTTCGACCCTGAAGTGGCGGTAGAAGCCCAGGAGCACGTTTTCTCTACCACCTGCCGCTCGGTGGCTTACTTCGAGGCCCCCGAGCCTGTCGAGGAGTGCCCTCGTCGCCTGCTGTTGGGCACGCTGGACGGCCGCCTGATGGCACTGAACGCCGAAGACGGCTCGCTGTGCAACAGCTTCGGCGACAACGGCACGGTGGATCTCAACGACCGCATGGACCCTCAAGCGTTGGGACTGCTCTCCAACACCTCGGGGCCGATCGTGGTGAACGGAATCGTGGTGGTGGGCCATCAGGTCACCGACAACCAGCGCCGCGACGCCCCTTCCGGTGCCGTACGCGCCTACGACGCCATCACCGGAGAGTGGCAGTGGACCTGGGACTCGGTATGGACCACCCCGGACCAACAGCCACCTGAAGGAGAGCTCTACCCTCGCGGCACGCCCAACGTATGGACGGCGATCTCCGCAGACGAGGAGCTGGGCCTGGTCTACCTGCCCACCGGCAACCCCACCAACGACCAGTATGGCGGCGACCGCAGCCCCGAGGAGGATGAGTTCACCTCGACGCTAGTCGCGGTGGAGGCCGACAGCGGTGAAGTGCGCTGGAAGTTCACCACGGTGCTCCACGATCTGTGGGACTACGACCTCGGCGCCCAGCCCGCGCTGATCGACTTCCCTACCGACGACGGGCCCCGTCCCGCCGTGGTACAGGCGACCAAGTATGGCCAGGTGTTCGTCTTCGACCGGGAAACCGGCGAGCCCCTGCTACCCATTGAGGAGCGGCCGGTACCCCAGGGCGCCATCGAGGGCGACTGGACCGCCGAGGTGCAGCGCTTCTCGCCGAGCATGCCCAACTTCGGCTCGATACCCGGCCAGGAAGTGGAGCACTTCACCGGCGCCCACGCCTGGGGGGCCACCCCCATCGACCACCTCTACTGCCGGATTCAGTTCGAGCGCATGCGCTACGAAGGCATGTTCACTCCACCGACCCTCGACCATGCCGGCGGCATGCTGCAGTTCCCGGGCATTCTCGGTGGCATCAACTGGGGTAGCGCCGCCTTCGATCTCGATAACGGTCTGATGATCGTCAACAACAACCGCATGCCGTCACGGGTGGTGCTCTACCCACGCGAGGAAGCCGACGAGATGGAGAATATCGCCCCCATCGGCGAAGAGGATGCCAGCTATATCGATCAGGAAGCACAGCCCATGCTCGGCGCCCCGGTGGCGGCGCAGCGTGGCGCCTGGCTATCGCCGCTGGATATGCCCTGCGCCGCACCGCCCTGGGGCTTTCTCAGCGCCACCGATCTCGCCAGCGGTGAACTGGTGTGGTCCCGACCGATCGGCACCAGCTTCGACCAGGGCCCCTGGGGCATCCCCGCGCGACTCAAGATGACCGTTGGCGCGCCCACCAGCGCGGGGCCGGTCACCACCGCCGGCGGCGTAACCTTCATCGGCGCCACCATGGACGACTACATTCGCGCCTTCAACAACACCACCGGCGACATGCTGTGGGAGGCGCGCCTGCCAGCAGGCGGCCAGGCGACGCCGATGACCTACATGCACGAGGGGCGTCAGTACGTGGTGATCGCCGCAGGCGGCGCCTTTCAGGCCGAAACCAGCCTTGGCGACAGCGTGATGGCCTATGCCCTGCCCGAGGAGTGAGCCGGCCGCCCGGGCTGGCCCTCCAGGCGAGGTGCACAGGCGCTCAACGCCTCGGCGAGGTAAGCCATGAAGGCGCGAATGCGCGCCACCCGGCGCAGATCGGGGTGGGTCAGCAGCCACAGGTCGGTGGCGAGCTCGGGAATCGGCTCGCCGAGTCGCGTAAGAGCCGGTTCGGCATCGGCGAGATAGCAGGGCAGCACGGCGCGGCCGAGGCCGTCGCGGGTGGCGGCCAGCATGCCGAACATGGTGTCGACGCGATAACGGCAGCGCTGGTTGGCTCCCTGCCCGGCCATCCAGGCGTCGAGTGCAGCATAGCCCAGGTGACGGTCCGGCCCGACCCAGGCATCGGCGGCGCCATCGGTACGGGCGTAAACGGCCTGGGCGATGGTGCCGACCCGCCGCCCCACCAGGTGCTCGGGTGGCGTGGGCGAGGGCCGCACCGCCACGTCGGCGTCGCGCTGGGAGAGGTTGAACAGTTGGTTGGAGACCGCCACTTCGAGCACGATTTCGGGGTGGGTGTGCTGGAAGCCGGCGAAGATCGGCGACAGCAGCCCCATCAATAGCGTATCGGTGGTGGTCACGCGAATGGTGCCGGAGAGGCGCAGGTCACGCCCCACCACACGCCGCTCGGCGCCCAGCACCTCGGTTTCCACACGGGCAGCGGTTGCCGCCAGGTCCTCCCCCGCCGGGGTCGGTGCGTAACCCGTGCGCGAGCGTTCGAACAGCGCCACGCCCAGGCGCCGCTCGATGGCATTCAGGCGGCGGAACACCGTGGCGTGACTGGCCCCCAACCGCCGTCCGGCGCCGGACAGCGAGCCCGCCTCGGCGATGGCCTGCACCACGCGCAGGTCGTCCCAGTGCAGCGACTGTTCAATCATGCAAAGTCGATTGTCATTTTTTGGGAATGTCGGTTCGTCAGCGTACAGAATAGTCTGAAGGCACGCATCACGTAGGCCAGCGAAGCGGAGACCCAAGATGCATGCCCTGATCGTGTTCTGCCACCCCGAACCGCGCTCGTTCAACGGCGCCCTGAAGGACGTCGCCGTCGAGATCCTGCAACGGCAAGGCTACAGTGTCGAGGTTTCGGATCTCTACGCCGAAGGCTTCGATCCGCTGGAGCGGCCATGCCACTACGTCGAACGGGCCGAGCCCGAGACGTTCCTGCCCCTCACCGAGCAGCGCCACGCCTTCGAGGGGGGCTTTTTGCCCGCCGACGTGAAGCGTGAGATCCAACGTCTGGAGCGCGCCGACCTGGTGATCCTGCAGTTTCCGCTGTGGTGGCACGCCCAGCCGGCCATGCTCAAGGGCTGGTTCGACCGGGTGTTCGTCTACGGCGGGCTCTATAGCGGCCGCATGCGCTACGACCGCGGCCGTTTTCCCGAAAAGAAGGTCATGCTTTCGGTGACCACCGGCGCCCCGACGCCGACCTTCACCCGCCATGGGCGCAGCGGCCATATCGTGGCGCTACTGTGGCCGATTCACTATTCGCTCTACTATCTGGGCGTCAGCGTGCTGCCACCTCAGGTCACCTATGGGGTGCAGGGCGGTGGGCTGAGCTACCAGGACGAGGCGGCGTTCCGTGAACGCCTGGAAACGGAGAAGGCCGCTTGGGCGCGGCGGCTGGAAGGCCTCGACGGCGAGGCAGCGATCCCCTTCGCCGGCTGGGACGACTGGGACGAACGGGGGGTGCTCAAGGCCGAGCACCCCCGCGCCTGGCAGCTGTAGGGGTTCGCCATGGCGCGAAAACTGGCCGCTATGGCGCGAAGCGCTCTCTCAGCGGCGCGATCGCCACATCACGCGGTTCGCCATCGAAGTCGTCCTGGATCAATTCGGCGGCGCGCTGCTCGAGGTAGCGCCCCGCCCCCTCCACCTCGGCGATGCGCTGCATGTCGGCCAGCGCTTCGATCAGCTGGGGCGTCAGGCGGTCGAGCACCGGGCGCACCTCTTCGGCGAGATCGGGCGGGTCGGCGAAGGTGGAGCGCCCCTCCTGCAGCCATTGGTGGTGCAGGCGCCGCTGAACCTGCTTGCTGGCCTCGAACTGCTTGTCGAAGAAGCGCCGGGCGAAGGCATCGTCGACGCCAGCCGCCTCGGCATCCTCTGCCACCTGATCGAGAATCTGCGCCTCGCGCTCCGGCGCCTCGATGGGCGCGCCGCTGTTCCACTTGGACTGGGCTACCAGTGGGGCCACGTCGAGTCGCTCGTCGATCAATACCAGCATGCGGTCGATAGCCGCCTTGTCCTCGTCGGGTGGCTCCGGTGGCTGCATCTGGCAGCCTGCCAGCAGCAGGGCCAAGGCAATTGCAAGCAAGCGTCCGGAATGGATGGGCAGCGCTTTAAGCAACGACATGGCGATCCTCGCTCGGTTATTGGAGATGATTCGAAGGGTACTCCAATTCGGTTCAACGCTCCCGCTGGGACTCCTGCCACTCCTCGGCGGCCTCCTCCACGCCGGGCTCGTCGCCGCGGTTGCGCATCCCCTGGCGGTACGCCTCCTCCTCGCGCACATCGTCGATCACGGTCATCAGCTCGCCGACGTCCACGGTGCTGGTGTCATGCTCGAAGCAACCCGTGAGCTGGCTCTCCGGGTGCAGCTCGCCGGCTTCGTAGAGCGCCCAGATCTCCTTGCCGTAGTCGGTGGCCAGCAGCTCCGGGGCAAAGCGGCCGAAGTAGCGGCGCATGTTGTCGACGTCGCGCTCGAACATCCACTCGGCGCTGTTGTTACCGGCGGCGTCCACCGCCTGGGGCAGGTCGATGATCACCGGCCCGTCGGTGGCCAGTAGCACGTTGAATTCGGAAAGGTCGCCGTGCACCAGACCGGCGCACAGCATCTTGACCACGTCGCGCAGGATCTTGGCGTAGTACTCCCGGGCCTGCTCGGGGCTCAGGGTCACGTCGTCCAGGCGCGGGGCGGTCAGGCCCTCGGCATCGCTGATCATCTCCATCAGCAGCACGCCGTCGATGAAGCCATAGGGCTGCGGCACCCGCACATCGGCCGCCGCCAGCCGGTAGAGGGCATCAACCTCGGCGTTGAGCCAGGCCTGCTCCTGCTCCTTCTGGCCGTAGCGGGTCTTCTTGGCCATGGCCCGCGAGCGACGACTGTTGCGTTCGCGACGCCCCTCCTGGTACTGCACCGCCTGCTTGAAGCTGCGCTGCTTGGCCTCCTTGAAGACCTTGGCGCAGCGGCGCTCGCCGTGGGAAATCACCACGAAGACCTGGGCTTCCTTGCCGCTCATCAGCTGACTCTCGACTGCGTCGATCAAGCCGTCGTCGATCAGCGGCTGCAATCGTTTAGGTACCTTCACCTATCCTCCTACTGTTCAAAGCGGCAATCAGCGGCTGACACGCCGGGCGCGAAACGAGCGTCCCTTGAGCTTGCCTGTGCCGAGCTGGGCCAGCGCCGCCTTGGCAACCTCGCGCCGCACCGCCACGTAGGCGCTACGCTCCAGCACCTTGATCTTGCCTACTTGAGCCCCCTCGATGCCACCCTCGCCGGTCAAGGCGCCGAGAATATCGCCGGGGCGCACCTTCTGCTTCTTGCCACCATCGAGCTGCAGCGTGGCCATCTCCGGCAGAAAGGGCTCCCGCGCCAGCACGCTGCGCGGCGGCAGTGGCGCTTCTTCCAGCGCTTCGCCGAGAAACTCGTTGAGCCGCTCGAGGCGATAGGCCTCGCTCTCGCTGACCAGGGTGCAGGCGATGCCGGAGCCGCCGGCGCGACCGGTACGCCCGACGCGATGCACGTGGACTTCGAGGTCACGCGCGATCTGGTAATTGAATACCGCATCCAGCGCGGCGATATCCAGCCCCCGGGCCGCCACGTCGGTAGCCACCAGGATGGAGACGCTGTGGTTGGCGAACAGTACCAGGATGCGGTCGCGATCGCGCTGCTCCAGGTCGCCGTGCAGCGCCAGGGCGCTGAAGCCCGCCTCGGAGAGGGCATCGGCAAGCTCCTGGGCCTCGCGCCGGGTGTTGCAGAACACCACGCTGGAGCGCGGCCGGTGCTGCAGCAGCAGTCCGCGCAGGGCAGCGAAGCGCTCTGCCTCGTCGGCCACCCGGTAGACGCGCTGGCGAATGGTGCTGTCATCATGGCTCTCGGCCACCGCCACCTCGGCCGGCTCGCGCATCAGCCCCTGGGCGATGCCCCTCACCTCATCGCTGAAGGTAGCGCTGAACAGCAGGGTCTGGCGGCTGGCCGGCGTCGCGCCGACGATCGCCTCCAGGCTGGGCTGAAAGCCCATGTCGAGCATGCGATCGGCCTCGTCCAGCACCAGCACGTCGAGCGCAGCGAGATCGAGCGAGCCCTTGCGCAGGTGCTCTTCTATACGACCGGGCGTGCCCACCACCACATGAGCGCCATGGGCCAGCGAGGCCAGCTGCGGGCCGAAGGGAGCGCCGCCGCACAGGGTCAGCACCTTGACGTTAGGCAGCGTGCGCGCTAGCCGCCGGATCTCGCCGGCCACCTGGTCGGCCAGCTCGCGAGTCGGACAGAGCACCAGCGCCTGAACCTGAAAGCGCGAGACATCGAGGCGCGACAGCAGCCCCAGGCCGAATGCTGCGGTCTTGCCCGAGCCGGTCCTGGCCTGGGCGATCACGTCGCGACCGGCCAGCACCGGCGGCAGGCTCGCGGCCTGGATCGGCGTCATGGCGTGGTAGCCGAGCGAATCGAGATTGGCCAGCAACTGTGGCGCCAGCGGCAGCGAGGCAAAGGCCCCGTCGTTGGGAGAGTCGGACACGGAAATGGACCTGCGAGAATGAATGGCGAAGGCCCCTGCCAATGCCGGGCTTCGTCTAAAGGAAGGCGAGCAGCATAGCAGAAAATGGGGGAAGACATCGTGCTACCGCCAGTGCCGGGTCAGCGAGTGCTTACTGGGGGACGTACCACCGAACGTGGGATAGATGGAGCCGGCACGGCGCATGGCGCCATGCCGGCTGGTCGTCAGGCGGGCAAGCCAGCGACTCGCCCTCTCAAGTGGAGGTCAGCGCCGGTTCGGCATTCGCTTGGCGCGGCGCGTCCATGCGCTCTTCCCAGCCGCCGGCCAGGGCGCGGTAGAGCCCCACCAGGGCGGTGGCGGCACGCACGTTGCTCTGGGCCAGGCCGTCCTCGGCCTCGAGTCGTGAACGCTCGCTGTCGATCACTTCGAGGAAGTCGATCACGCCGACCTCGAAGCGCACCCGCGCCTGACGGGCCGCCTCTGCGCTGGCCTCGGCGGCGGCCGCCAGATGCTCACGCTCGCGCAGCGACTGGGCATAGCGGGCAAGCGCCGTCTCGGCCTCCTCCAGCGCCAGCAGCACGGCCTGCTCGTAGCGCGCCAGGTTGGCCTCGGCGTCGGCATCGGCGGCAGCCATGCGCGCCCGCACCCGGCCGCTATCGAGGAACGACCAGTCCACCCCCAGCGCCACCAGTCGGGTCTGGCTGTCGCGGCCGAACAGATCGCCTGTGCTGGCGGCCTGGGTGCCGAGCAGACCGCTCAGAGTGAAGCGCGGGTAAAGATCGGCCGTGGCCACGCCGATGCTGGCGGTGGCGGCGTGCAGGCGCCGCTCGGCGGCTGCGATATCGGGACGGCGGCGCAGCAGCTCGCCGGGCAGGCCCACCGCCACTCGCTGGTGTAGCGCCGGCAGCGGTGCCGGCGCCTCCAGCCGGGCGATCAGCGCGCCGGGCTCGCGCCCGGTCAGCACCGCCAGGCGATGAGTGATGGCGGCGATCTCGCCTTCAATGGCCGGAATCCGCGACAGCGTGCTTTCGAGCTGCGCCCGAGCGCGCACGCTGTCGAACTCGGTGCCGCGCCCTGCCTCCAGCCGCGCGTCGACCAAGGCCAGCGATTCCCGCTGGTAATCGGCGTTGGCCTCGGCCACACGCAGTTGCTCCTGCAGCCCACGCAGGCGCATGTACTGATCGACCAGCTCGCCGACCACCACCACCTGCATGGCGCGCACATCGGCGCCCGAGGCCTCTGCTTCGGCCTGCTGGGCCTCCACGGCGCGCCGCACGCGGCCGAAGAAGTCGAGCTCCCACAGCGCGGCGACACTGGCGTCGTAGCTTTCGAAGTCGCGCTGGGAGCGCGTCGCCTGGGGCATCTGGTCGGCGCTGGCACGCTGGTGCGAGGCGCCGCCCTGGGCGGTGACGCTGGGCGCCAGGTCCCGGCGCGACTGGCGCAGCAGTGCCAGGCTGCGGTCGTGACGCGCCAGGGCGATGCGCAGGTCGTGGTTGGCGTCGAAGGCCTCCTCGACCAGCTCGCTCAGCAGCGGGTCGTCGAAGCCGCGCCAGAACTCGCGCTCGACCGCCTCGGGAGTGACGAGCTCAGCCTCAGCGCGCGCCAGGGCGGCGGGCTCGGCCAGCGTCGGCGCGCGGTAGTCGGGCCCCACCGCACAGGCGGCCAGCGCCAGGGCGAGCGGCAACGGCATCAGGTTGCGCAGGGCTCTCATCGGTTTGGCCAGATCAGGCATGGTAGGCGCCCTCCACGGGCTGTGCGTCACGGGGTTCGGCCTGCCCGCGCGAGACCAGCTTGCGCAGGGCGACGTAGAACACCGGGGTCAGGAACAGGCCGAACAGGGTCACGCCGAGCATGCCGGCGAACACCGCCGTGCCCAGCGCCTGGCGCACCTCGGCGCCGGCACCACCGGCCAGCATCAGCGGCACCACCGCCGCGGTGAAGGTGATCGAGGTCATGATGATCGGGCGCAGGCGCAGGCGGCACGCCTCCAGCGCGGCCTCGACGATGCCGCGGCCCTGCATCTCCAGCTCGCGGGCGAACTCGACGATCAGGATGGCGTTCTTGCACGCCAGGCCGATCAACACCACCAGCCCCACCTGGACGAAGATGTTGTTGTCGCCGCCGGTGAGCTTCACGCCGATCAGCGCCGAGAGCATGCACATCGGCACGATCAGGATCACCGCCAGCGGGAGCGTCCAGCTCTCGTAGAGCGCGGCCAGCGCCAGGAACACCAGCAGGATGGCCAGCGGGAACACGATCAGCGCCGCCCCGCCCTGGTTGACCTGCTGATAGCTCAGGTCGGTCCACTCGAATGCCATGCCCGCCGGCAGCACTCCCGCGGCGAGCTGCTCCACCACCTGGATGGCCTGGCTCGACGACAACACCCGCGGGTCGGCCTCGCCCATCAAGTCCGCCGCCGGGTAGCCGTTGTAGCGGATCACCGGGTCGGGGCCGAAGGTGCGGTCGACCCGGATCATGCTGCCGATGGGCACCATCTCGCCATGCTCGTTGCGGGTGCGCAGGCGCTCGATGTTGGCCACGTCCATACGGAAGTCGCCGTCGGCCTGGGCCATCACCTGCCAGGTACGCCCGAAGCGGTTGAAGTCGTTGACGTAGACCGAGCCGAGGTAGACCTGCAGGGTCTCGAACAGGTCGGTCAGCGCCACGCCCTGGGTCTTGGCCTTGACCCGATCGACATGCAGGTCGAGCTGCGGCACGTTGGACTGGTAGGAAGTGATCGGATAGCCCATGCCCGGCGCCTGCATCAGCGCGCCGCTGAAGCCATCCACCGCCTGCTGCAGCTCACCGTAGCCGAGCCCGGCGCGGTCCTGCACGAACAGCGAGAAGCCCGAGCCCGAACCGATGCCGAGAATAGCCGGCGGGGTAAAGGCGAAGCTGAACGCCTCCTGCATGGCACCGAACTTGCCGTTGAGCTCGGCGACGATCTCGTTGGCGCTGCGCGAGCGCGACTCGAAGGGGTCGAGGCCGAAGAACACCGTGCCGGTGTTGGGCGTGTTGGTGAACTGCAGCGGGTTGAGCCCGGGAAACGCCACCGCCGAGGTCACCCCTTCAGTTTCGAGCGCCAGCTCTGTCATGCGCCGGATCACCGCTTCGGTGCGGTCGAGGGATGCGCCCTCGGGCAGCTTGGCGCCGCCGATCAGGTACATCTTGTCCTGGGTGGGGATGAAGCCGCCCGGCACCATCTGGAACATCACCCCGGTACCCGCCAGCAGCAGCGCGTAGACGGCGAATACCGCGCCGCGTCGACGCAGGCTGCGCGCCACGCCGCCCTGGTAGCCCTTGGAGCTGGCGTTGAAGAAGCGGTTGAAGGGACGGAACACCCAGCCGAACAGGAAGTCGATCAGCCGCGATAGGCGGTCCTTGGGCGCGTCGTGGGGCTTGAGCAGCAGCGCCGCTAGCGCCGGCGACAGCGTCAGCGAGTTGATCGCCGAGATTACCGTGGAGATGGCGATGGTCACCGCGAACTGGCGATAGAATTGGCCGGTGACGCCCTCGAGGAAGGCCATCGGGATGAACACCGCGCACAGCACCACCGAGATGGCGATGATCGGCCCGCTCACCTCGCGCATGGCCTGGTGGGCTGCCGCCAGCGGCGCGAGCCCCTCCTCGATGTTGCGCTCGACGTTCTCCACCACCACGATGGCGTCGTCGACCACGATGCCGATGGCCAGCACCAGGCCGAACAGGGTCAGGGTATTGATCGAGAAGCCGAGCAGATAGAGCACGGCGAAGGTGCCGACGATCGACACCGGCACCGCCAGCAGCGGGATCACCGAGGCGCGCCAGGTCTGCAGGAACAGCGTGACCACCAGCACCACCAGCAGCACCGCTTCCAGCAGGGTCTTGATCACCGACTGGATCGAGTCGCGCACGAACACCGTGGGGTCGTAGACGATGGTGTACTCCACCCCTTCGGGGAAGCGCTGGGAGAGCTCCTCCATCTTGTCGCGCACCGCGTCGGAGAGCGCGATGGCATTGGAGCCCGGTGCCTGGAAGATACCGATGGCCACCGCCTGCTGGTTGTCGAGCAGCGCCCGCAGTGAATACTCGGCGGCGCCGAGTTCGACACGTGCGACGTCGGAGAGGTAGGTGATCTGGCCACCGCTACCCGCTCTGACCACGATGTTGCCGAACTCCTCCTCAGTGGTCAGACGCCCCTGGGCGTTGATTGAAACCAGGAAGTCGGACGACTGCGGCGTCGGCGGCGCACCGAGCTGGCCGGCCGAGACCTGCACGTTCTGCTCGCGGATCGCGGCGATGATGTCGCCGGCGGTGAGCCCGCGGGCGGCGGCGCGGTCGGGGTCGATCCACACCCGCATGGCGTAGTCCCCGGCACCGAACAGCATTGCCTGGCCCACCCCCTCGAGCCGCGCAAGCTCGTCACGCACGTGCAGCGCTGCGTAGTTGCGCAGGTAGGTGCTGTCGTAGCGCCCGTCCGGCGAGATCAGCTGCGGCACCATGGTCAGGTCGGGCGACTGCTTGTCGGTGGTCACGCCCTGGCGGCGCACCGCCTCGGGCAGCCGCGCCAAGGCCTGGCTGACCCGGTTCTGCACCTGCACCTGGGCCTCGTCCGGGTCGGTGCCGGGACGGAAGGTCAGCGTCAGCGCCAGCACCCCGTCGGAGCCGGCCACCGACTTCATGTACATCAGGTTCTCCACACCGGTGATGGCCTCCTCAAGTGGCGTGGCCACGGTGTCGGCGATCTCGCTGGGGTTGGCGCCGGGATAAACCGCCCGCACCTGCACCGTCGGCGGCACCACGTCGGGGTATTCGCTGACTGGCAGCAGCGGGATGGTGATCGCACCGGCGATGAAGATCAGGATCGACAGCACCGCGGCGAAGATCGGTCGGTCGACGAAGAACTTGGCAAAATTCATGACAAGACTCCCTTACGGGACGGACGCGCGGTCCGCCCCGTACAAGTCAGGGGTTATGGTTATCTGGAGTCGTGCTGGGCGGTGATCGGCTCAGCGCACGGCAGCGTACTCGCCGGATGCCGCGCCTGAGCCGCGCATGTCGACGCTTTCCGCCGCCACCGGCATGCCCGGGAAGAAGATCCGCTGGGCACCGTTCACCACCACTTGGTCGCTGGGCTCGAGACCCGTCGTCACCACCCGCAGGCCGTCGACCATGCGCCCGAGCTGCACGTCGCGACGCATGGCTCGGCCCTCGTCGACCACATAGACGTACTTGCGGTCCTGGTCGGTGAGCACTGCCTTGTCGTCGATCAGCAGAGTTCCCTCAGCGCTGCCCGCCAGTAGCTGAACGCGGGCATACATGCCGGGAGCAAAGCGCCCCTCGCCGTTGTCGAGCACGGCACGGGTCAGGATGGTGCCGGTGTCGGCATCGAGACGGTTGTCGATGAAGTCGACCTCGCCGCGGTAGGGGTAGTCCTCGTCGCTGGCCAGACCCACACGCACCGGAACGCCGCCGTCGCGCAGGCTGAACTGCCCGCCGTTGCGCGCCAGGGCGTCGTAGTGCAGGTAGGCCCGCTCGTCGCTGTGGAAGTGCACGTGGACCCGATCCAGGGCGACGATGCTGGTCAGCGGCGTGGCTTCGGAAACCAGATTGCCCGAGGTGACCAGCGCCCTGCCGGCACGCCCGGAGATAGGCGCACGCACTTCTGTGAACTCCATGTTGAGCCGGGCCGTCTCGGCAATGGCTTGAGCGGCGAGAATGTCGGCCTCGGCGGTGGCCGCCGCCGCACGCCGCTGGTCCAGCTCCTCGCGGGAGATCGAGCGGCTCTGAGACAGTGCCTCGGCCCGGGCGGCTTCGCTGCGTGCCAGTTCGGCACGGGCTCGGGCTCGCTGCAGCTCGGCCTCGGCCCGCTCCAGCTCAGCTCGGTAGGGACGCGGGTCGATGACGAACAGCACGTCGCCCTTCTCGACCTTCTCACCCTCGGTATAGTTGACGCTCTCAATGTAGCCGGACACGCGCGGTCGCAGGTCCACCGTCTCCACCGCCTCGATACGGCCGGTGAAGGCGTCCCACAACTCCACGTCTTCGACCAACACCTGAGCCACGCTGACCTGGGGCGGCGGTGGCCCTTGTTCGGCACCGGCCTGGGTGTCGGCCTGGCTCTCGCATCCTGTCAGCACGACGACCCCGGCAAGCATGGCGGTAGCCATGAGCAGGCGCCGGCTCCCTCGACTCTCGAACATCTTGTGGACGTTCATTGATACTCCCTCTCCCATTGAGCAACGCGAAGTTCGCCATGCCGTTTAGGAAACACTGCACAAATGCCTGCGCGAGCGAATCACTGCGTTGCGCGGTGCCGAAGCGTCGGACCGTCGGAATCCTCACATATACCCCATATGCTCCGGTTGACTCGCAGCCTGCGGCTTCTCGCCCCTTCGGGGCCAGCCTACGGCTGTTTGTCGCTTCGCTCGGTACTGTGCTCCGTGCGCCTTGCGCTTCATCTCGCTCGTCGATTTGTTCAGCGCTTCCTTTACTCAGCCTGGCCTCTATTCCTTGCCGCTAGTTCTTTGCCTCTGTCTTTTCTGACTTATTAATGTCGTTCGGTGGCGTGATTAATCGACGGCAAACTTCGCAAACCCCCACCTTATAGTGTTACCTGGCACTTGATTAGTCGGCCCAGCAGGGAAATACTGTCCCTTTGGCGGGACAGTCTCCGTGCAACCGTTCTTGCCCTTCTACAGTATTTCCCCTGACACGGTGCTTACCCTGAAACGGGGTTCTTCAGGCACTGCGCACGGCACAGGAATACGACCATGCTGCAAGACCTCAACGACGCCCTGATCTTTGCCAAGGTCGTGGAACAGGGCAGCTTCAGCTCCGCCGCTAAACAGCTTCGTCTTGGCAAGACCACGGTGAGCCGCAAGGTGCAGGACCTGGAGCGGCGTCTTGGCGCTCGGCTGCTGCACCGCACCACCCGCAACCTGAGCCTGACCGAGGCGGGTGCCATCTACTTCGATTACTGCAACCGCATCGCCCGCGACCTGGGCGAGGCGGAAAAAGCGGTGCACCATCTCGAAGAGAGCCCCCGCGGCTGGCTCAGGGTCACCGCGCCCTTCACCATGTGCACCGAGTTCACCTCGATCCTGGTGCGGGACTTCCGGCAGCTCTATCCCCAGGTGCGCATCGAGCTGGTGCTCTCCAACGAGCGCCTGGATCTGGTCGCCAACCAGATCGACGTCGCGCTACGGGTCGGTTCTCTGCCCGACTCCAGCCTGGTGGCGCGCCGCCTGGCCCGCTTTCACTCCTACGTCTATGCCAGCGAGGCCTACCTCGCGCGGCATGGCGAGCCCCGCGAGCCGGCGGAGCTGGCCGCCCACCCCGTGCTGGCCAAGGCCATGGAGCAGCGCGGCCAACGCTACGTCTGGCAGCTGCACCACAGCGAGAGCCAGCAAGCCGTGGAGGTGGAGGTCGACCCCATCGCCATCGCCAACGACCCCTTCGCCCTGCGCGGCATGCTCGAGGACGGCCAGGGCATCATGCTGGCCAACGAGTTCGTCACTTGCATGAGCCCCGAGTCGCGCCGCCCGCGGCGTATTCTCGAAGGCTGGGAGGGCCCCGAGGTCGAGCTCAACGCCGTCTTCCCCGGCGGCAGCCTGGTCTCGCCCAAGGTGCGCACCTTCGTCGATTTCGTGGTCGAGCGCATGCGTATCACCATGGAGCCAGCCGAGGATGCCTGGCAGCCGCCTGCCCACACCGCACCGGTGAAAGAGGAACAAGCGCTGGCATAGCGTCTGGCTCAGGCAGCTTCCGGTATCGCTTCAGGGCAGTTCCGGCAGCACCGCCTCGGCCTCTATCTCGATCAGCCATTCCGGTTCGGAAAGACCGCTGACGATCACCCAGGAAGAGGCCGGTGGCGACTTGGGAAAGCGCGAGCGCAGTGCCTGTACCACTCCTTCCTGGTCGTAGCGGGCGGGCTCGGCGATATAGATGCGCAGCATCACCACGTGGGACAGGTCACCGCCCAACGTGCCGAGAATCGCCTCGATGTTGTCCAGTGCGGCAAAGGTCTGCCCCTCCAGATCGGGGCCGACCAGGCACTCGTGGGCGTCGACCCCCACCTGCCCCGAGAGATGCACACGGTAGCCACCCTTGACCATCACCGCCTGGCTGAAGCCGTACTGCAGGGTATTGGGCACGCCCCGCGAGTTGATGGCTTCTCGTTCCACGCCTTGCATGTTCACCCCTCCTTCTTTGCCTATGGTTGTGCCCGGCTCACGACTCCGCGTTCAACGGGCTTTCCTGCCGCTCGCTCTCTTCGGTGTCCAGCCCCAGGAAACCGCCGGACTGGCGCCGCCACAGCGAGGCGTAGAGGCCATCGAGCGCCAGCAGCTCCCGATGGGTACCGCTCTCGACGATGCGTCCCTCGTCGATGACGATGAGTCGATCGAGCATGGCGATGGTCGACAGTCGGTGCGCGATGGCGATGACCGTCTTGCCCACCATCAGGGTGTCGAGCTGCTCCTGAATGGCCGCCTCGACTTCGGAATCGAGCGCCGAGGTGGCCTCGTCGAGCACCAGGATCGGCGCATTCTTGAGCAGCACCCGGGCGATGGCGATGCGCTGGCGCTGGCCGCCGGAGAGCTTTACGCCGCGCTCGCCGACGTGGGCATCCAGGCCGCGCCGCCCCTTGTGGTCGACCAGCTCGAAGATGAACTCTGCATGGGCCCGGCGTACGGCTTCCAGCACCTGCTCGTCGGTCGCCTCGGGGCTGCCGTAGCGGATGTTGTCGCGCACCGAGCGGTGCAGCAGCGAGGTATCCTGGGTCACCATGCCGATCTTGCGCCGCAGCGACTCCTGGCTGACCTCGGCGATGTCCTGTCCGTCGATCAAGATGCGTCCACTTTCCAGGTCGTAGAAGCGCAGCAGCAGGTTGGCCAGGGTCGACTTGCCGGCGCCGGAGCGGCCGATCAGCCCGACCTTCTCGCCCGGCGCCACGGTCAGGCTCATGCCGTCGAAGACGCGGGCCTGCGCGCCGTCGGGCCGGTCGTAGCCGAAGCGCAGCGCTTCGAAGCGGATCTCGCCGCGGGGCACGCTGAGCACCGCCGCGCCGGGCAGATCCTTCACCGTAGGCTCACGGGCGATGGTGTTGATACCGTCCTGCACCGTACCGATGTTCTCGAACAGCCCCGCCACCTCCCACATGATCCAGTCGGACATGAAGCGAATGCGCATGACCAGGGCGATGGCCACAGCAATGGCGCCGAGTGACATGGCCTGGAAATACCAGGCACCGATGGCAATGGCAGCCACGCTGGCCAGCAGCAGGGAGTTGAGTACCGTCAGGGACACGGAGAGCAGCGTGGCCAGGCGCATCTGCCGATGCACCGTGACCATGAACTTCTCCATGGCGTCGCGGGCGTAGGCCTGCTCGCGCTGGGTATCGGCGAATAGCTTGATGGTCTGGATGTTGCTGTAGCTGTCGACGATACGTCCGGTCATGCGTGCACGGGCGTCAGCCTGCTCCATGGAGACCCGGCGCAGCCGCGGCACGAAGACCCACATGATCGTGCCGTAGCCCACCAGCCACGCCACCAGCGGCAGCATCAGCCAGGGTTCGGCACCGCCCATCAGCCACATGGCACCGATGAAGTAGACCAGCACGTAGACCATCAGGCCCAGCAGTTTGGTGACCGTCTCGCGGATCGCCAGCGCCGTCTGCATCACCTTCTGCGATACGCGACCGGCGAACTCGTCCTGGTAGAAGGCCAGGCTCTGGCTCAGCATGTGACGGTGCGCCAGCCAGCGACCGAGCATCGGGTAATTGCCAAAGATGCCCTGGTGCGAGAGCAGCGACTGCAGCAGCACCAGCAGCGGAAAGCCCAGCACTACCAGCGCCGCCATGCCCGCCAGGCGCCAGCCGTACTCGGCGAAGAAACCTTCGCGCTCGGCATTGGCCAGCCAATCCACCAGCTCACCCATATAACCGAAGAACACCACCTCGGCCGCCGAAACCATGGCAGTGACCAGCGACATGGCCAGCAGCAACGGCAATACCGGACGCGAGAAGTGCAGGATGAACTTGAACAGTCCCTGGGGTGGGGTACCGGCCTGCCCTGAAGGGTAGGGGTTCACCAATCTCTCGAAGTAACGGAACATGACAACTCCATCGTCAAGAATGCTTAAGAAAACTTTGTATCAAGCAGAGTTCGATCCAATGACAGGAAGCAGGCTAAAACCTAAACTTAGATTGAGGTCAAGAGTTTCGTGAAGTCTTGATGGTCCACACGACGAAAAAAGGAAGCGAAAACCATACGAGCATCGCGGAAGAATGCACAATCAAACTTCCTGATCATTTATATCAATGAAGCTGATAAATTATTTTAAAAGAAATAACTGACGAGGCACTGCGACGATGAGCGACTCCACCCCCTGCGATGTTTCGAGCACACCCCGAAAGACCTCGGGCAAACGAAAGGGTCCCGCGCTGCTGCATCGCGAACTCAGCGTCGGAGAGGTCGCCCAGCGCAGCGGGCTGGCCGTTTCCGCCATTCATTTCTACGAAGCCAAGGGGTTGATCAGAAGCCGACGCAACGCAGGCAACCAGCGACGCTTCTCGCGCGACGTATTGCGCCGCGTGGCAATCATCAAGGTCGCTCAGCGCACCGGCATCACCCTGGGCGAGATTCGCGCCGCCTTCGAGGCACTGCCGGAATCCCGCGCGCCGACCGCCGCCGACTGGCAAAAGCTATCGGCGAGCTGGCGCCAGGCGCTCGACGACAGGATCGTGCGGCTCACCCAACTGCGCGACCAGCTCGACCACTGCATTGGCTGCGGCTGCCTGTCGATGGATGAGTGTCCGCTGCGCAATCCCGAAGACGAACTGGCCGAGGAGGGTGCCGGGCCGCGCCTGCTCGATCCCGTCTAAGCTTGCGTTTAACCGTCCGCTTACATTAACTCGGCTAACTGCTATCTTGGGGAGAGCCCAAGGAGAGCGCTGCCATGTCGGATACCCTCATCCTCTACACCAATCCCGTATCGCGGGGGCGCATTGCCCGCTGGATGCTGGAGGAGATCGGTGCGCCTTATCGTACGGAAATCGTCGAATTCGGTCCCGCCATGAAGTCGCCCGCTTTTCTGGCCATCAATCCCATGGGCAAGGTCCCGGCCATACGTCACGGCGAAACGGTCGTGACCGAGTGCGCCGCCATCTGCGCCTACCTGGCCGATGCTTTCCCGGAAGCGGGCCTGGCGCCGCCGCTGGCCGAACGCGGCCCCTACTACCGCTGGCTGTTCTTTGCCGCCGGGCCGCTAGAGGCCGCCATGACGGATCGCGACCTGGGCATGGAACCCAATATCGAGCAGCAGGGCCGGGTCGGTTACGGCAGTATCGAAGCCGTGCTGGACACGCTGGAGATCGCCGTCAGTGAGCACGAGTACATTGCCGGCCCCCAATTCACCGCCGCAGACGTCTACCTCGGCGCGCATATCGGCTGGGGGCTGAAATACGGCGGCCTGGGTCCCTGCCCTGCCTTTGCCGACTACTGGGCGCGGGTCAGCTGCCGCCCTGCGTATCGCCGGGCCAGCGAGCTGGATGACCAGGCCAAGGACCAAGCCCACCGCTGAGAATCAGCTCGCCGAGAGTCGCCTGGCCGGCCCGGCGCATCCAGCTCAGTGCTCAATGGGCTTCGTAGGGGCGAGCCCAGAGGTCGTCCGGCTGATGGCGGCTGAGAATCTTTTCCGCTTCGGGCTTGGAGTCGTCCGGCACGATGACCTTGATCTGGCTGGCCTCCTTGTCGAAATAGAGCTTTTCCCGCGGGAAGCCCTCCGCAATCAACTCGTCGTAGGCATTCGCTGCCTTCATCAGGTCCTGATAGGTCGCCGTTACGGTCTGAGTCATGGCGTCCTCCTTCGCTCGGTTGAGGCATTCATCGGCGAAACACCAAACGACTGGCTCGCCGTGTGCCTCCTTGAGTATAGCGCTCGTCCAGCGCCTCTCCCGTTCAGAGCACACCGCTCTCGAGCTGCCAGTCGTTGTCGGTCAGGGGCTCGGCCCCCTGCGACGTGACGCGTACGGTGTCGCTGAGGCCGATGCCCCACTGGCCGGGTATGCGCAGGCACAGCGGCAGATGGAACACCATGTCGGCCTCGAACTCGCGCTGCTGGCCGAGCGCGATATAGCCGCTACCCTCCACCCAGCTAGGTGGAAACTGCGCCCCCACGGCGTAACCGAAGACTCCCGAGAAGAAGACCCGCTCGGCGTGAGGCGCAAGCACCTCTGCGGCGGCCCGCGCGGCATCGTCGAACGTACTGCCGGGGCGCATCTTCCCCCTTAGCGCCTCGAACAGGTCACGACAGATCTCTGCCGTCATTAGCATCTCCTGGCTGGGCGTGCCCGCGACGAGTGTCTTCATCATCGGTGCGGTATAGCGCCGGTAAGCGGCGCCGAACTCCATGAAGACCGGCTCGCCGGGGGCGATACGATGGCGCTGATGGTTCAGGTGAATCACGCTGCTGCGAGGCCCGACGGTGACGATGGGCTGCATACTCATGAACTCGCTGCCGCCGGCTAGCATGGCGCGTGCGCCCTCGGCCGCCACATCGCCATCCAGCATGCCGATGGCGGCGACCCGGGCAGCCGCCTTCAGCCCCAGCGAGGTGATACGGGCGCTTTCGCGCAGGCAGCCGAGCTCCGCTTCGCTCTTGACGATACGAATGCGGTCGAGCAGCTCACCGCCGTTATCGCGGAAACGCTCGGCGCCCAGCCGCGCCAGGAGTTCACGCAGCACGCCGTGCCGCAGCCCTGCCCCGTACAGGTCCAGGCCGATGGCGCGAAACGGCGCCAGGGTGTCGACCAGCGGTTCGATCACCTCCCCGATACCCTCCCAGCGGTAACCCAGCAGTTCGTCGACCCGCGCAGTGACGACCGCCGGCCCGGTCTCGATGGAAGGCACCTGCAGCGACAGCCGCTCGGGCGAGCAGACGAGGCAGGCGTGCACCGATACCTCGAAGGTGTTGTAGCCGGTCAGGTAGTAGATATCGGACGGGTCCGTCAGCAGCAGCGCATCCAGGCCGGCCTCGCCCATGGCGCTGCGTACACGGGTCTGCCGGGACTCGAACTCGCTGTCGGCAAAGGCCAGTTCGCTGGCCTCGCGCTGTGCGGCCAGGGCATGACGGTACTGCAGGTGGTCCATGAGAGCGCCTCCGCCAAGGGTGCAATGTCGACAGTGTAGACATGATTCGCATCACACCCGAGCCACGAAGGCCAAATAGGGCTGTTCCCTGCCGGGCCGGTTTCGTAAAATCCAGCCTCGTACCCGATTCGACAGGATAACGCTATGGGCAGGGCCTTTCAGAACCGCAAGGAATCCATGGCCAAGACGGCCGCCGCCAAGACCAAGGTGTACAGCAAGTACGGACGCGAGATCTATGTCTGCGCCAAGCAGGGCGGCACCGACCCCAACGGCAACCTGACGCTGCGCGGCCTGATGGAGCGCGCCAAGAAAGATCAGGTCCCCAGCCACGTGATCGAGAAGGCGCTGGACAAAGCCAGCGGCGTGGGCGGCGAAGATTACTCGCCGGCACGCTACGAGGGCTTCGGCCCGGGCAACTGCATGGTCATCGTCGACTGCCTGACCGACAACCCCAACCGCACCTTCGGCGACGTACGCGCCTGCTTCAACAAGGCCAAGAGCAAGCTCGGTACGCCGGGCAGCGTCAGCCACATGTTCGACCACTGCGCCATCCTCGCCTACCCCGGCGACGACGAAGAAGCGGCGCTAGAGGCCCTCATGGAAGCCGATGTCGACGTCACCGACATCGAGAATGAGGAAGGCCACATCACCGTCTTCGCCCCGCATACCGAGTACGCCAAGGCCAAGCAGGCGCTGATCGATGCCTTCGGTGAGCTGGATTTCGAGACCGACGAGATCCAGTTCGTGCCGCAGACCACCACCACCCTCTCAGGTGACGACGTGGCCATGTTCGAGAAGCTGGTCGACGCCCTCAACGACCTGGACGACGTGCAGAACGTCTTCCACAACGCCGAGATCGACGCCTGAGCGGAAAAAAGCCGCGCTACCCCCACCGGGGGTGGCGCGGCAAGGCACTGTCTGCCTGACTGCTGTGCTGCCTTAACTGGTGGAGCTTCAGCTCCCTTTGGCGGGAGGAGTATTTCCGCCCTTCTTCGTTGCCTCGCCCTGTTGGGTATCGGTGCCACCCTTGGCCGATGAACCCGCCTTGGAGAAACGCTCTTCGCTGGAAGGATTCTCCACGTAGCTGGCTGCGTTCGAGGAGTAGCTGGCTGCGTTCGAGGAGTGGCTTGCCTGGCTCTGGGACGCATCCTGCGCGCGCTCGCGAATCTCTTCCTTCACCCGGTCCACGCCTTCGTGCAGCTTCTCCTGGGCCCGCTCGGCCTGCTCATGACCGGCCTCTTCGGCACGCTGCACCGCCCGGTCGCGCAGCTCGCCCAGATGGCGGTTCTCGACCCGTGTCGGCGCGAACAGACTGCCCAGCACCGCACCGACGGCCACCCCCAGTGCCCCCGCCACCAGCGGATGCTCCTGCACGAAGTGGATGGTCTGGCTGCCGGCCTCGCGCGCACGGTACGAGGCGGCGTCCATGGCGGCGTGGCGCTGCTCGTCGAGATGAGCGGCACGTTCACGCATCTGGTCGTTCATATGATGCATACGCTCCTTGACCCGGCCGCCGGCGTGCTCAGCCCGCTCACGCATGCTCTCGGCCATATGCTGTGCCTTGCGTGTCATACCGCTGCCGTTGTCATGGGCCTCGGTGCCGTGCTGAGGCGTAGCTCCTAGCGCCGCCGGATCGTGCCCCAGGGTGGTGGTACCGGCCCCGCTGACGGTTTCGCGACCGTCGTATGACGCCATCGAGGTGCCAGGCATCGAGGCACTGGGCAAGGTGGCGCCCGGGTAGCCGCCCTGCCGCGGTAATGCCTCGTGGTGATGCGCGTGTGCCTTGCGCTGGGCCAGCACCAGCCAGCCAAGGCCTATACCGGTCACCATCACCGGTAGAGGGGTTTCCTTGAGGCGGTGCACAAGGCTGGTGATGATCCGCTCGGCTCCGCCACGACGGAGATAATCGTAGGTCATGTTCATAAGCTGCTCGGGAGAAAGTCTCGCTTCGAGTTGATGAAGGGTCTCATCCAGACGCGCCCGCGCCTGGTGGATCTCGCTCTCGATCTCGTCGGCACGGCGCCGACCGTCCTGGCTCATTTCAGCTCCTCCTTGACCGTCTCCTCGTGCTGCTGAGCCAGCGCCTTGTCGCGCCGCAGGCTGGCCAGCGTGCGGGTCGGCATCAGGCTTTCTCGCTGGAGCTTCTTGCGCCCCGCCTGCAGCATGATGAGCCCGATCACCACCACGACCCCTCCCACGATGAGCGCAGAGAGCCACGGGGTGGTTTCAGGGGGGAGCACGGTATTGAGCCCGAACACCGCGGCGGCCAGCAGCACCAGAAAGCCGCATAGCAGTACCGCCCCGGCAATGGCCATGGATGCGATGGCACCCATGACCTGATGGGTCTTCTCGCTCATCTCCACCTTGGCCAGCTCGGATTCCTTGCGCACGAGCGCAGACACTTCCCGTGCCAGGCTGGAGAAGAGAACGCCGATCGAGGATTCCTCCGTCCGTACCCTGTTTTTTGCATCAATGGGGTTTTCCGCATCCATGAGGTGTCGCCTCCCTTGTTCACTCGGCTGAAGTGAGGGCTGTCCCGAGGGCTAGTGGCTGCGCATGTCGTCTTGGCTGGAGCTACGCAGAAAGCGGGAAAGCATGAAGCCGGCCGCAACCGCACCACCCAGGAACAGGGCGGGATGCTGGCGGCCGTAATCCCGGGTCTGCTCCAGCAGGGTCGTCAGATCGCGCTCGCGCAGGTTGCGGGTAAAGGCGTCGGAGCGCTTGGCCAGCTCACTGACACAACCCGAGAAATAGGGTTGCTTCTGGCGCTCGAACTCGTCGGCCATCTTGTGCAGTACCGTCGTGAATCTCTCCGCCTGATCGACCGCTGCAGCTTTCTGGCGATCAAGCAGACTCTCCGCCTGCTGCTGGGCTGCGTCGCGCAGCTCATCGCCTACTTCCGCTGCCTGCTGACGAATCTCCTCACGGTCAATGCCCGGCTGACCGCTTCCGTTGCCCGCGCTTGCCTCCGAGCTTGCGCGGCCGTCCGAACTCGCACGGTTATGAGTATCGCTCATTCGCCACCTCCCTGTTTCGTCAGATATGTCCAGCCCGCGAATCGGGCTTTGAGTCAACATTCCGGTGCAGACTCATTGCTAGCCTGACACTCGAAAAATAGTACCCGTGGAAAGCCTGTCAATTCGTACCGCCGAGCATAGTAAAAAGCCACTTACCCGCTGCAACCCCACGACAAAAAGCGTTACTTTTCATGACGCTGCCTTAATGTCGCCACAGCCACACAGGGACTCCCATCCCGCTGTTTTCATTCCCTTTAAGTCGGAGGGTGCGCTCCTGACGTCAGAGTGGCGAGTCAGCGTGAAAGGCCAGCATGACGCTGGAGGAAAGCGTCGATACCTGTGGAATAATCCGGCTCACTGTCGATAAAACCGGTATTGTGGCCGCCGCGAATGGTGAGCAGTTCCTTGGGCTCATTGGCCGCCCGGTATACCGCTTCGCCTTCGGAGAAGGGGATGATTTCGTCGTCGCGGCTGTGGATGACCAACAGCGGCGACTCGATACGGGTGACATAACGCGCGGTGGGATAATCCAGCGTTGCCAGCCAGCGCACCGGCAGGAAGGGATAGAGCTGTTGGCCCAGTGCCGGCACCGAGCGAAACGGCGATTCGAGGATCACCGCTGCCGGCTGCTCCTGTGGCGTCAGCGAGGCGGCCAGCTCGGCCGCTACCGCCGCTCCCAGCGAGCGGCCGAACAGCACGATCTCGTCGGCGGTTGCCCCCTCCTGCTCGGTCAGCCAGCGCCAACCAGCCCTGGCATCCTGCGCCGTGCCCTCTTCGGATGGGCGTCCTTCGCTGCGGCCATAGCCGCGATAGTCGAGAATCAGCACCGACAGGCCCAGGCGATGGAACTGCTGGATCGAGTCGAGACGATGCGAGATATTGCCGGCGTTGCCGTGGAAGAACAGCAGCTTGCCGCGAGCATCCTCGACGGGTATCCACCAGGCATCCAGCTGCAGGCCATCGGCGGTTTGCAGCTCGACCTGCTCCCACCCCAGCCCGCGTGCGGCCGGCGTGGCGACATGCTCGCGCCCCACGTGAGGCAGGTAGAGCAGGCGCTCCTGAAAGAACCAGGCCAACAGCACCACGAGGCCATAGATGCCGACCAGGGTGGACGCTACGCGCAGCATGTCGACTCTCACTCCCGGCCACTGAACGTCCGGTAAGCCTCCCACACATCGTCCACGCTGGCTTCGAAGAAACGCTTGCCGTGTTCGATGCTGGCCAGGCTCGGGTCCGAGCCCATACGACCGTCGGGAAAGCGACGGCGGAACTCGTCGGCGTCGCACTGGGCGCTGCCGCGAGGGGCGATACGTGGCGACATCTCGACCTGCTTCACAGCCTCGGGGCGGGCGAACCAGGAGAGCGCGACCTCCGAGGCGGTGGCATGAGTGCCCTCCGCATCACTATAGAGCGCCTCGGCCAACTCCCGCACTCGCGGCCCGGCAAACCAGTTGTTGGTGGTGAGATGCAGCTCGCTGCCTGGTGCCTGCTGCAGGCTCCGCTCGGCATAGACCTCGGCAAAGGCCGCACTCATGGTGGCGATGTTGCCACCGTGGCCATTGAGGAAGAAGACATGAGTGAATCCATGGCGCGATAAGGACAGCACGGTGTCGCGCAGCACGGCGATCAGCGTGCTGGGACGCAGGCTGATAGTGCCTGGAAAGGCCAGGTGATGCTGGGCCATGCCCAGATTCTGGGTCGGTGCGACTAGCACGCCGTGACGCTTGCCGACCTCCCAGGCGACGGTTTCCGGGCAGATGGCATCGGTCCCCACCAGGCCGTTGGGGCCATGCTGTTCGGTGGAGCCGATCGGCACGATGATGCCGGTTTCGCGTGCCAGGTAGGCCTCGACCTCCTGCCAGGTAGCGTGCTGAAGTCGCATGTATGCCTCCTTGGCCTCAGCCTTGTCCCTGTTGTCGATCGCTGCCCATCTTGCCCGCCTTGGCCCAGTTCTCGCCATCCACTTCGTTGTAGAAGACCTGAACGCTCTCCTCCGCAACGCCATAGACTTCGACGAACGCCTGGGTGATGCGCTGGGCCAGTTCGCGTTTCTGGGACAGGTCGCGGGGAAATTGCTGAATGGTGACGATGGGCATGGCGGCTCCTTTCAAGGTTTGGCTCGGGAAACGAGATGTCATCGTCGGTCGAAAGCGGCTTTACCGCAACTCGCCTTTGCCTCGCCGCTGCCCGGCTAGCCCCAGGACGCTTACGCCATCGGGTCGCTGTATTCCATGCGTGACCACAGACTTCCCTGCAGCAGGTCGCAGCCCTGCTCGCGCAGGAAATCCACCTGCTGGCGCGAGCTGACCCCGCTCGCCGCCACACGAATCCCCAGCTCGTGGGCCATCCCGATGACCGAGCGAATGATCGCCTGATGGCGCGGATTGTCGAGGCAATCGTTGATGAACAGTGAATCTAGTTTGAGCGTATCGAGGGGAAACAGGCCGAGATGACCGAGAATGGAATGACCGCTGCCGAAGCCGTCGATGGCAAGGCGGACGCCCATGGTCTGAAGCTTTCCGAGCACCCTGCTGGCGTGGTGGGGGTCGCGCATCAAACCGCCCTCGGTCAGCTCGATCTCGAGCAGCCCTGGGGGCAGGCAGCTCTCGGCCAAAGCCTGTTCGACACGCTCGATCAGCCCTTCGTCCGTCATGCCTTCGGCCGGCACGCCAACCAATACCCGGAGGCCAGAGCCGGCTTCGTACCAGGAGCGGGCATGCAGGCAGGCGTGCTTCAGCACCCAATGACAGATGTCGGTCAGTTGGCCATTGTCGCGGGCTGCCGGTGTCCATTTGGACAGCTCCAACACGCCGAAGCGCGGTGAATTCCATCGCGGCTGGGCCGAGATCGCCACGACCTGGCCGCTACGCGCACAGATCAAGGGTCGGTAGACCAACGCCATTTCTCCCCGCTCCAGGGCATGGCGAAGGTCACAGCGCAGTTGTACACGGTCAGTGTCGTCTTCGAGCAGACTCGGCGAGAAGACACAGTACTGCGAAGCGCCCCGGGTCTGCGCCTTGCGCCTGGCCAGGTTGGCGTGGCGCATCAGCTCGGTGACGGTAACGCCGTGGTCGGGATAGAGGGCAAGGCCGATGCAACAGCTCGAGAAAAGCACCTGGCCGAAAACCTCGAGCGGCCGGCGGATATGTTCCAGCAGCCTCTCCACCAGCGGTATCACGTCATCAAGACTCGCGATCCCCGGCAGCTCGATCATCAGCTCATCGCTGTCCATCCGGCTCACGCTGCCGCGGCTGTCGACGGTCTCGACGATGCGCTGCGCCATGAGTCGCAGGCAGGCATCGCCCACGGGACGCCCCAGCGAGTGGTTGATCTCCTTCAGGTGATCGACATCGACATGCAATACGGCTACGCAGGCTTCCCTTTCGGCGGCCTGAACCAGCGCAGCGGCGAGTTGGCGCTCGGCGCAGCGGCGAGTGACCAGACCGGTGACGTCGTCGTGGCAAACCTGACTGGCCGCTCCCTGGGATCGGCCATGAAAAACGAGCTGGCGCATGCAACTCCTTCCTTGCAGCATACGACGGGGCTACCCGTCACGTTTCCAACGGTGGTCCCTTACTACCGACTTCACTCACGCCAGGTCGCTATCTTATTCTTCTTGAGGGTTCAGATATCATGCCCGCCACGACCAGTCAAAGGAGTTTTGCAACTTCAAGTATCCATATTTTAGTTATTAACGGAGTTAATCAGTGGCTGAGAGCTGAGCCAAGACAATTATCCGAATTAGCGAACGCCGTATTCGAATACTGACGGCAGAAACATGTAACAGGTTGAAACGGAAGGATTCTCAAACACCGACTAAATTCTGTGATAAGCGCGCCATTGGATCGGGCCGCTTGAATTGACGTTACGGTCGACGAAAAGGAGCAAGCCCATGCCAGCCAAATCAAAGGCGCAGCAGATGGCTGCCGGTGCTGCACTTGCCGCCAAGCGCGGAGAGAAAAAGGTGAGTGAACTCGAAGGCGCATCGAAGCAGATGTACGAGTCCATGGACGAGGCGGAACTCGAGAAAATGGCTTCAACCAGTCAGAAGAACAAGCCCAGCCATAACCGCAAGTCCTGAGTACTTACCTGCATTGACCCATACCGGCACGCAGCGACTAGGCTCTTTAGAAAGCCACTGCCAGGGAGAAAGGTCATGCAGGAACGCAACGTCGAGATCGCCATCATCGGGGCCGGCACCGCTGGCCTGAGCGCGTGGCAAGCGGCCCGGCAGTATCACGACGAGGTGGTGCTGATCGAAGGCGGTGAGCCCGGCACCACCTGTGCCCGAGTGGGCTGCATGCCTTCGAAGCTGCTCATCGCGGCGGCGGAGAGCGCGCATCAAGCTGGGAATGCAGCCGGCTTCGGCATCCGGGTAGGCAACGTCGACATCGACGACCGAGCCGTCATGGCACGAGTCAGAGAGGAGCGCGATGCCTTCGTCGACAGCGTGCTCGATTCCATGCGTCGGATCGAACCCGCCAACCTGCTCGTGGGGAACGCCCGCTTCGAGGATGCCAACACGCTGCGTGTGGGCAATGACCTGCGCGTGCGGGCACGCACCATCGTCATCGCGACCGGCTCGCGCCCCCATGCCCCTGGCGTCTTCGAACCAGCCGGCGACCGCCTGATCGATAGCGATGCAGTATTCGAATGGCAAACGCTGCCCGAGTCGCTCGCCGTGTTCGGCGCCGGCATCGTCGGCCTGGAGCTGGGTCAGGCGCTGAGCCGCCTGGGCGTGCGCCTGCGCCTGTTCGGCAAGAGCGGCTCACTCGGACCGTTCCAGGATCCGGTAATCCGCGACTACGCCGAGCGAATCTTCAATCAGGAGTTCTATCTCGATCCGGCAGCCGACGTCGACACCATCGAGCGCGACGGTGAGCAGGTGGTAGTTACCTTTCGCGAGCGCGGCAGCGACCGACACCTGACCGAACGCTTCGACTATCTGCTGGCAGCCACCGGGCGACGCCCCAACCTCGACAACCTGGCGCTGGAAAACGCCGGTCTGGCGTTGAACGGCGAAGGCGTGCCCCTCTACAACCGCTTCACCATGCAGTGCCAGCGCGCCGACGGCGAGGCCAGCCATGTGTTCATTGCCGGCGACGCCAGCCAGGAACTGCCACTGCTGCACGAGGCCAATCAGCAGGGGCGCATTGCCGGCCACAATGCCGGACGTTATCCCGAGCGTCGCGCAGGCCGGCGCAGCACTGCACTGTCGATCGCCTTCACCGATCCCCAGATGGCCACGGTGGGCCTGAGTCGCGACGAGGCGCGGCAGCGCTTCGGCTGTGACGGCATCGCCGAGGGCGGCGCCTCCTTCGAGGACCAGGGGCGAGCCGTGGTGATGCGCCAGAACCGCGGCATGATGTGCCTGTACGCCGAGCACGGCTCGGGGCAGTTCCTCGGCGCCGAGCTGTTCGGCCCACGCGTGGAACATCTCGCCCATCTGCTTGCCTGGGCGCTGGAGCAGAAGATGGGGGTAGAGCGCATGCTCGAAATGCCCTATTACCATCCGGTGCTGGAGGAGGGACTGCGCAGCGCGCTACGTGATCTCAACAGAGCGCTGTTGCAGGGGCCGGAGATGGGGGAGCGGTGTCTGGAGTATGGACCAGGCGGCTAACAAATGGCTGCACGGGCGAGTTCGTCGGCACGACATGTCATATCCGCAAGTCCGGGTTATGCTGATAAAAGAACTGGGTTACGACGCAGGAGAGCCCAATGGCCGACATCGCACCACGCCTGACCGCCTTGAAGAGAGGCATCGAACGCTTGGCCGAGCTGGCCGCTCCCGCGCAGGCGGAAGAGGCTCAGCGCCTGGCGCAAACCCTGTACGCGGAGCTGGACGGCTTGCGCGATGCAGGCGCTCCGTCAGCGGAACAGGCGCCGGATGACCTGCCCCGCCGCCTGCGGTACGAGGAGATCCGCTGCCCGGTCTGCTCGCTGCGCTCCTTTACCTACCAGAAAGGCACGCTGCGCCGCTCGGCGGATACTCGAAGCGGCTTCGAAGCGCTCTTCCACTGCCTCAGCTGCGGTCACGAGGCATGGCACGAGGCGCAGTGAAGCACCGGCTTCACTCCTGGAACTCCGCCAGCGCCCGTTCACAGCCCATCCCGACCTGCTCGCCACCGCCGAGGTCGACCCATGGCAGGATCGCCAGGGGCGGCGCGACGATGGCGCCCAGCAGCGAGAGCGCACCACGGGCAATCAGCTCCTGGGTGATCACGTTCACTTCGGGGTCGCGCAACGATCCCTGCAGCTCTACCGGTGAGTTTCCGGTGAACAGAGTCGGGTCAATGTTGTGCCCCTGAAAGGCCAGATCCATGCGCTCCGTCTCCAGGTTGATGGCGCCCGCCCCCTCGAAGTGAGCGATCTCGGTGGCCATGAAGAATTCGTCCAGGTCGGCCAGGCCGTGCTCGGCGACGAAGCGCACGTAGGTGCATTCGAGCTGCACCTGACCTTCACCCGTCAGCGCCGCCACCAGCGCGTTGGCCACGTTGAGCGGCAGCAGCTCGGCGGCAATGATGTCGAGCCAGCCCTGGGCCATGGCCAGCTCGAGTTCGCCGTCGAGCCCGGCCATGGCCTCATGCATGGAGCGCCCGCGGTAGCGGAAGTCGCCCCGTCCGCCGATCACGCCCAGGGTGTCGCGGGCCACCTCGGGCAGGCCCGCCTCGTCCAGCAGGACACTGAGGTTGACCCCATCCATCGCCAGCTGCAGATTCCCCTCGATGGCGGCCTGGCGCGCATCCATCACCCAGGATGCTCTGACCTGCCCGCCACCGAGGCCGACTTGCAGCGGCTCCACCGTCATCACGCCCTGCTCCAGCTCCAGGGATAGCGCCAGCTGCTCGAACGGTATGTGCTCCGCCTGAACGTCGACCGCTTCGTAGGCGAGCACGATATCGGTGTTGCGCAGCGCTTCGAGATCCCATTCGCGGTCGGGAAACACCATCTCGGCGCGCTCTTCTTGTGCCGCCCACTGTTCCTGCTCGGGTGAGGCGGTTTCCCCCGGCCCCGTTTCCGGCGAGATACCCAGCATCGGCAGCAGATCGTCCGCCTCCAGCCGCTGGGAAACCAGCGAGGCCCACAGTTGAGGGCGCTCACCGAAGCGCAGGCGTACGTCACCGCTCACGTCGCTGTTGCCGAAGCCGCCCTCGAGCCCATCGATATTGAGCAGATCGTCCTGATAACGCACGTAGCCGGACACCCGATAAGGCGGCAGCTCCGGCAGGTTGATCCCCGTGAGGTCGGTGAGCTCTGCCGGGGTTGGCCCCTCCAGCCGGGCACTGCCCTCGACCGACTCCAGTGCGAAGGGCTGCACCGCACTGCCATCGATCCATAGCCGGGTGTCGCCGCTGGCCAGCTCACCGGAGACGGGATAAGGCGTACCGGGGTCGGTGAGATCCAGCAGCGGCCCGATCAGCAGATCGAAGGCGAACGGCTCCTCTTCGTAGCTGCCTTCGCCGACCAGATGCACCCGATGCCCCTCGCCCCCTTCCGTGCGGGTATCGGCGCGGAATGAGAGCACCAGCCCCCAATGCGGAGCGTGGTAATCCAGCGCGGTGTTCTCGAGCAGCAGCCCGCCATCGACGATTCGGGTGTTGAGATCACCCTCGAGCATGCCCACCTCGCCGATACCGAACGGCGCAAGCGCCGCGGTCAGATCGATTTGCTCCAACTGAGCCTTTAGATCCGCGACCAGACGCTGCTCCTCGACCTCGAGCCAACCCTGCACGTTGAGCGAGCGCGGCTGTTCGTCGCCTAGCTGCTGCAGTGCCTGCAGCCGGGTAATGGTAAGCCGCCCGTCTTCCAACGCCGCCTCGGCGGCCAGATCGTGCAGGGTCTGGCCGGCGTAGTGAAGCTGCCCGAGAGCCAGATCGAGTTCGGCGTCGAATTCGTCCAGCCTCGCCAGCGCTCGGGCGAGGCCTTGATCCCACTCTCCCTCTGCTGGCGGCCCCTCTGCTGGCGGCGCAGTCTCTCGAGGCACCTCCTCTGGAGGACGCTGATCGAACAGACCCCAGCGATCCAGATCGAGCGCATCACCTTCCAGCTCGACCATCAGCCATGGTGTCTCGCGCCCCAGGTCGAATGCCAAGCTCCCCACCAGACGACTCTCGGCGATGTTCGCTTCCAGACCTTCGACCCCGCCGCGCAACGCCTCTACGTCGAGATACAGCAGACCCTCGAAGTCCAGCGGGTCCTCCTGCAGCCGGCCTTCGCCACGCATCCTGAGGCGCTGCCCCTCGCCAGGCTCATCGGGCGCCTCGAAGATCGCTTCCAGATCGATCTGCTGAGCCGTGTCCCGGTAATACAGCCGCGCTCGCTCTATCAGCGCGGCCTCGGCATCGTCCTGCGCTTGCACGCGGCCTTGCAGTGCCAGCCGCCGCTCGTTGCCATCATCCAGCGGCTCTCTCGCCTGCAACCGCTCGATGGCGAGCCGACCATCCCGCAACGCAGCCTCGAGGGCGACATCATGAAAAGCCCGTTCGCCGATCTGCAGTCGGCCGATGGTCAAGTCGGCCTCAGCCTCGAAGGTGTGCAGTATCTCCAGTCGCTGGGCAAGCGGGCGGCCCTGCTCTGCCGTTTCACGCTCGAGGGGCGCTGCGCCATCCGTCAATGCCTCGGTCCAGCGGTTCAGATCGAGCTTGTCGGCTTCCAGATCGGCCAGCAGACGCGGCACGTCACGTCCCAGATCCAGCGCCAGGGCGCCGCGCAGACGGCTGTCGCCGAGGCGGCCCTGGAAGGCTTCGAGGCTGCCGCGGCGCTCTTCCAGTTCGAGATGCAGCAAGCCCTGGAAAATGGCCACCTCGCCCTGAACATGGCCTTCACCGCGAACGTCCACGCTCAATTCCTTGAAGCTCTCACCGGGCGTATCGAACGCAACATCGAGAGCGATCCGCTGGCCCTGATCGCGATAGACCAAGCGGCCCTGGTCGATGCTGAACGCCTCGGGCCAGAGCGCGATCTCCTGCTCCTCGGTCGGCTCCTCTTCCATCAGGTCGTCGATGTTGGTGGTGCCGTCTTCGCGACGCAACAGCCGTACCTCGGGCCGCACCACGGCGACGCGCTCCAGTACGATTTCACCGCCCAGCAGGGCACCCACGTCGAGGGTTACCGACAGCTCATCGAGGCTTGCCATTGGGCCCTCGGCCCAAGGCGCATTGGCAACGCGCACGTCATCGAGCCGCAGGGTCAGCGGTAGCCCCCAGTCGATGCCATGGCCACCGATTTCCACATCGCGCCCCAGCTGTTCACTGGCCTGACTCTCCAGCCAGCCACGAAACCAGGCGGATTCGAGATATAGGACTGCCCCTACCAGCACCAGCAGCACAGCCCCCGTCGTGATGACGACACGCCGAGCTAACTTGTTCACGTTTCCATCCATGAAGTGTGAAATTGGCCGATACCTTAACCATGGACAGAGAGAGGCCATTGGTCCAATGCGCATCTCGGCCTGGAATGACACGAGGGCCTTTCCGGCTTACACACTCGCTTACCTGCCCCAATCGCACATAGCTTCTATGCTGAAGGTACGGGCGTCTCGACCGTCACGGACGGAAACAGGGAGAAACAGCGGGATGTTCCCAGCCGGAACGGGAGGTTCTCATGAAAATCTACAAGCCGGAGTGGCACTGCAACTTCACCGTGAACGAAGCGCCTGGCGCGGCCTCGAGCTGGCGCGAGCGGCTCGCCTGGCGTCTACGGCGCTGGGCCGACAGGTTTGACGGCAAGGGCCGTACGGTGACGATCGAATGCCATATCGAACCTGAGGTGACGGCCGAGGAGATCGACACCTGCCTGGTCAAGGGCTTCGAAGTCACACACTCTCTGCTCAATCAGCTGGCCCAGCAGGCAGCCTGCGAGAACATCATGCGCGATGCCAAGGCCGAGCTGTTCGATGGAGCGCGACAGCAACGCTGAGACGCCCAACGCATGATCCGGCCTCGATAGCCAGGAGCGCGGGATCGCTCCTGTCTCTCGTGAGCCCCCACCCCCACCTTGACCAGCCACTTCGAGCGCTCACTCAAGTTTTCACCTGTGCCGCCGATAGCTAATTAGCGTGCCGAGCAGCTGTTTCGCTATGAAGACGGGGTGCGATTCGTATAGCATGCAAGCGTAGCGAATCGGCACAGCTCGTGAAAGACGAGTACAAGTTTGTTATGCTCGTAGCGTAGTTTTGGTCAAAGAAGCGGAGCGAACATCACGATCGATCATTCCTAATCAAGCCAGCACAGGAGGTACTCATGCGAGTCTACAAACCTGAATGGCGGTGCACGTTCAGCGTCAATGAAGGAGCAGAGGAAACAACGGGCTGGCGTGAGCGCCTTGCCTGGCTCATTCGCCACATGGCAGACAAGCTGGATGGTAACGGTAGAACAATCAAGATCGAATATGAAGTCACTCCCGCAGTAAGCCGCGAAGACGTGGATACCTGCCTGGGCAAGGGGTTCGCGGTGACCCAGAGCCTGCTCACTCAGCTCGCCCACCAGGCCGCATGCGAGAACGTCATGCGTGAGGCCAAAGCCGAGCTGTTCGAGGAAAACGTCCAGCGCTGACCCCCGCGAAGCAGCCAACTCACCCCATTCGGCTAGTCCGGATGGGGTGCTTTGCTTTATGGAGTAGCGCTTGTTTTCGGCACGAAACAGATTCGGTTACAATATTAATGCTGCGATGCAGCAAAAAGCATCTATGCTGTGAGGGTGGGAAGCCATAGGGAGGACAGCCTCATGCAGCACACCACCCACTCCCCCGCCACTTACGACGCCGAAGTCCTGCGTGCCTGGGCCGAGCAGGCCATCAATTGGAAACTCGCCTGCGAAGCCATCTCATGCTATTTAGAAGGCCGCCTTTGCGAAGGACCGACGAGTGAGTATGAAAGAGAATCTGACTAAATAATTTCTTAAAAACCGCCCCAATTTCTCATGAGATGCTAAAAACTAGCGTCTCATGTTTTTCTATGCACAAACGCTACTTAGAAAGACTTTTTCCTATATTTTCTTCACACGGATGAGAGCCATCAGCGTCGCTGCCATTCTCGTCGCTCTGCTCTTGGCGGGTGGCTTGGGCTGGTGGATCACGCGCTCGATCGACCGCCCCCTGAAGCGAATGATGGGCTACTTCGCACGCATGGCAGAGGGCAAACTCGACAACGTGATAAGCGTCGACTCACATGACGAAATCGGCCAAACGCTGCAAATGCTGGAAAAGATGCAGAACCAACTCCATCAACTCATCCTTTCGATATAGCTATCGGCTGACAGCATCGCAACGGGGGCAAGCCAGATCGCTGCAGGTAACACCGACCTGTCGCAGCGCACCGAAGAACAGGCCTCCAGCTTACAGGAGACCGCCACCAGCATGGAGCAGGTCGCCAATTCCGTGAAAGACAACACCTCTCACACTGCCAAGGCCAACGAATTGACCCAATCCACCAGCACTGCCGCCACCACGGGCGGCGAAAAGACACGCTTGGCAAGCTGGCCAAGCGCTCCGCCGATGCCGCCAAGGAGATACAGCAACTGATCGGCTTGAATGCTGGTATCGTTCAGGAAGGTAGCCGCTATGTCGATGAAGCCGGCGCGGCAATGCAAGAGATCCTCGAACGGGTACAGAAGGTCTCGGGAGGAAATATGCTCGAAAGGCAACATCACGTGACCGCGTACGTCACGGGGCTTGCCGGGCTAGTAGCCATGAGCCTTGCCTCGTGCCGCGCTTTTCCGCGTCATTCTCATGATCAGTACGGTATCGGGCTCGTGGTTTCCGGTGGCCAGCGCTCCTGGAGCGGTATCGGCCGGGTCGATGCGCTGGCTGGCGACGTCATCACGGTGAATCCGGGCGAAATGCATGACGGCGCGCCCATCGACGGTACATGCCGGGGCTGGTACATGCTCTACTTCGATCCGGCTCTGGTTCACCAAGCGGTGGGTGACACCCTGACAGGTGCCGAGCTGACGCAACCTGCGCTCAATGACCCCCTGCTGCGACGGCTCATGAATGAGCTGTTCGATCAGCTCACAGTCACTCCAGAAGAGACGCTGCCCTTGGAGGAGCAAAGCTGCAAACTGCTTGGCGCCGCCTTTTCCCGCCATGGCTCTCGTACCCTCATCCACGAGTCGCGCATTCCCGGCGCTATCGCCAAGGTGCGTCAGCGCCTCGACGATGCCCCACAGCTGTCTGTCAGTCTTGGTGAACTGGCCGATATGGCAGGCCTGAGCCGTTACCAGTTGCTGCGCAGTTTCTCTCGCGCTCTGGGCATCACCCCGCATGCCTACCTGGTGCAACGCCGCGTGCAGATCGCCAGGCACCTGATTGCTGGCGGCCACTCCCTGAGCCAGGCAGCCCTGGCTGCGGGCTTTGCCGACCAGAGTCACATGAGCCGAGCCTTCAATCGCCAGCTCGGTCTCACCCCGGGCCGTTACCGACGCGCCATGCTGCCATCCTGAGCTGCAATTTCGTTCAAGATTGCCAGGGCCTTTCAGCGTCACGATGATGAGGTTTCGTCATCGGAGCCTGCCCCATGAACCCGGAATTTCTCCTGACCTCGCTCGTCGTCGTCGCCTCTCCCGGCACCGGCGTGCTCTACACTCTCTCCACGGGTCTGACCCACGGCGCACGTGCCGCCACCATCGCCGCCTTCGGCTGTACGCTCGGGATAGTGCCGCATATCGCCGCCGCCATTACGGGGCTGGCCTCGCTGCTGCACACCAGCGCGACAGCCTTCCAAGCGCTCAAGCTACTGGGCATCGCCTACCTGTTATATATCGCCTGGAGCGTACTGAGAGCCAAGGATGCGCCGCTTCCAGCGACAGCTCTGCCCACCTTGCCGGCCAGGAAATTGATCGGCACCGGCGTGCTGCTCAACCTGCTCAATCCCAAGCTCACGCTGTTCTTTCTTGCCTTCCTGCCCCAGTTCGTCGCTGCCGACGAGGCGGCTCTGACCCAGATGCTCGAACTCAGCGTGCTGTTCATGCTGATGACATTTGCCGTCTTTACGCTGTATGGCGCCAGTGCCGCCGCCGCACGCCGGCAGGTCATCGCACGGCCGAGCGTGCTCATCTGGCTACGGCGAGGCTTCGCCGCAGGCTTTCTCGCGCTGGCGGTGCGCCTGGCACTCACCGAGCGCTAGAAGAAGCCGTTGCAGCTGGCTACGCTCAAGTCTGGTCGCGGCAACAGCCGTGGCCCACGCCAACAAGGAAGATAGCGAGATACGTCATGCACAAGACACTCCCCACCCTGGCCTGCCTGGGCCTGCTGGCCGCCGCCCCGGCGTTGGCCCAGAACACTGACGAGAACGTTCCCGCATGGAGCGATGCACTACTGGAAGCCGCCAGTCAGGTGACGCTCGGCCCACGGCCGCTGTTCCTGGTCAACGACATGAGCGAGGAGACCGAACGCGAGCGCGAGCTCAAGGCCGAACTACTGGAGTGCGCCGCACAGCACACCGACTGGCAGCCGGACGACCTGGTCATTTCCCATCGCGGCGCACCGCTGCAGTTTCCCGAGCACACGCTCGAATCCTACCTGGCCGGCGTTCAGGGCGGTGCCGGTATCGTGGAGTGCGACGTGACCTTTACCGGCGACAACGAACTCGTATGCCGCCATGCCCAATGCGACCTGCACTACACCACCAACATCGTCGAGACGAAGCTGGCCGAGAAGTGCAGCGTTCCGCCTGAGATCGACCCCGACAGCGGCGAACTGACCAATGCCGCCGAGATTCGCTGCTGTACCAGCGACATTACCCTGGCCGAGTTCCGCACCCTGCGTGGCACCATGGAAGGCACCATGGAAGGCGCCAATCGGGAAGCGCGCAGTATCGAGGAGTATCTGGCTGGCACGCCCGCCTGGCGTACCGATCTCTACGCCACTCGTGGCACCCTGATGAGCCACGCCGACACCGTCGCGCTGTTCAAGGAACTGGGAGTGAAGATGACCCCGGAACTCAAGGAGCCCGAGGTAGAGATGCCCTTCAACGGCATGAGTCAGGAAGACTACGCCCAGAAGCTGATCGACGAATACAAGACGGCGGACGTACCGCCAAGCGACGTCTTCGCCCAGTCCTTCAATCTGGATGACGTGCTCTACTGGATCGAGCACGAACCCGAGTTCGGCGAGCAGGCGGTCTACCTCGACGGTCGCTATGGCGATGAAGGCTTCGACCATACCGATCCCGAGACCTGGTCGCCGAGCATGGAGGAGCTGGCCGAACGGGGCGTGCGCATTCTGGCGCCGCCGACCTGGATGCTATTGGCGGCCAACCCGGAGTTCACCGAGAACGAGAGCAGAATCGTGCCCTCAACGTATGCCGAGCGAGCCCAGGAGGCGGGGCTGCAGCTGATCACTTGGACGCTGGAACGCTCCGGTCCGCTGGCGGAAGGTGGCCAGTGGTATCACCAGACCACGGAAGAGGTCATCCGGCGCGAAGGCGACAAACTGATTACCCTCGACACCTTGGTGCAGGACGTCGGCATTATCGGCATCTTCACCGACTGGCCCGCTACCGTGAGCTTCTATGCCAATTGCATTCAGCGAGATTGAACGAGTGGAAACGCCGGCGGCAGAGCCGTCGGCGTTGTCATGCCGGGCGGGCCTCAAAGCGGCTGCGTGGCAGCACGCGTGAAATGCAGTGACAGCACGCGCCACTGACCGTCCAGCTTCCGCCACAGCTCGCTGAAAAAGAGGTTCGGGCGAGTTCGCGCATCTCCCACGACTCGCCCTTGTCCGTATATGGACACCAGTTCGCCGAACGGCATCAACTTGACGATGTCATCCTCGGCCCGACTACCGCGGGCGAACCACTTGCCGCCCGCCACCGCCTCGGCAATGCTGCCGAGCTGATCCAGCTTACCCAGCAGCCCTACCTCATTGATCAGCACGAAATCGTCGCTCTCGATATGATCCAGCAGACCGACGTTGCCATCAATGTAAGCGGCGTACCACTGGCGACGGGTCTCCAGCAGCTGTATCTCTTGCACCCTGTCCTCCATGAGCCAGCCTCTTGGACCGGCAAAGGCCCACCGCAAGCACGGCGGACTTAGACAAAGGATTCATGATAGTGCAGTGGCCAGGGAGCGGTATCAGACATTGACGCGGCGGCGTGTAAGCCAATGCTTACACGCTCGACGAAGCCCGGTGCGCATTTCAAACCAGGGCCCCACGAATCCGATCGGCATTCTCGGCCAGCTCTTCGGAGCTTGCCTGGGGCAGGCCTTCGACCCGGATATCCTGCATGGCATCGATAGGCACCAAATGCAGGTGCACATGGGGCACCTCGAGGCCGACGATCATCATGCCCACCCGCTCGCAGGGAAAGGCTCGTTTCAGCGCCTTGGCCAGCTTCTGCGAAACCGCCATGAGATGGGCGCTCAGGTCTATCGGCATGTCATCCCAATGGTCGATCTCCTCGCGCGGAATGACCAGCAGATGACCTGGCTTCATGGGGTTGAGGGTCATGATCGCTACACAGCGCTCATCGGACCAGACGAACTCAGCCGGCAATTCACCTCGAATGATGCGGGAAAAGACACTCGTCATTTCGCTACTCCCTGTTCGAAAACCTCAAGATGCCATAACCTTGTGATCCCGTCTCCTGCGTATGGAGCCGATATCTTTGCATTGCGCTTCCAGCGACCGCCCTCGCCCCCACGAGCCGTCAACCCTCAGGTGACGCTTGACGATCCAGCTACACTGGCCCAACCGTCTCCAAAAAGAGACATTTAACTGGCTGTTTTTATTGCTTTTTCATTACATCGCTCAGTTTGTGTCGCCACATACCTACACTTCGGCGCAAAAGTCGACTCATAAAGCCGAACCTTCCCGTATTCTGCCTTTCAGAAACAGCCATAACCCATTGTTTATATATAAATAATCAAAATCATGGCACTATTTTCGCTAGTATACTGACAGAGCGATACTGCGGCCCGAATGGCAATCCAGGCCACGTATCCGGAGGCTCCTTGCCAGGGCATGGCAGGATGCGGGAAGGAATCCGCCGAGTCTCTTATGGTTTCCACCGGTCGAAGGCACGCTTTGCGATTGAGTTAGCACTATCCTTTAGTTCCCTGCGTACTTGGGCCGCTCTGCGGCCCTTTTTTTTCGCAGCGAAGCAGTAACGGAGCCCTGTTCACGGATACTTTTATCAGCAGTCAGGGATGAGACGAACATGCGCATGAAGCCACAGTCTCCGCTGATCAATACCCCCAGCCTGGCCGGCCTGGCCTTGGCGGTTGCTCTGCTGTTCGATGCCGCACTCTCCATCCAAGGCCTGGTGCCGGACCAAGCCAGCCTCTTCCCCGCACTTGCCCACTTCCTCGAGACCCAGATCGCCGAGAGACTTCACGCCGGCACGGCACTCATTGCCTTCACCAGCGGCATGGTGCTGGCGGTATCGCTGATCCTGATCCCCATGCAACGGGTCTATCATGCCCGAGAAGCTCGACTGCTGCGCGAGCGCGAACGCCTAGAGGCCCACAACGCCAAGCTCGCCCATCGAGCCGCCAGCGACGGTCTGTTGAGCATTGCCAATCGTCGTGAATTCGAGCGGGTACTCAAGCTGGAGTGGCGCCGGGCGGCACGCGAACGCCAGCCGCTCGGCCTGCTGATGATCGACATCGACTGCTTCAAGCGCTTCAACGACAGTTACGGCCATCAACATGGCGACACCTGCCTGCGCGCAGTGGCTGGCGTACTGAAGGCCGCCGCCGCCCGGCCTGGTGATCTGGTGGCCCGCTATGGCGGCGAGGAGATGGTCGTACTGATGCCGCATACCTCACTCGAAGGCGCCAACCTCATGGCCGAACGCATCCATACCATGTTGACGGAGCGCGCCCTGCCTTTCCCCGACTCTCCCGTGGCAGCCCATGTCACCGTCAGCATCGGCGTCGCTTCACTGCTGCCCGTGCGTGATGCCAACCGCGCCACCCTCGTACAGCAGGCCGACGAGGGGCTTTACATGGCCAAGGAAGCAGGTCGCAACCGAACTGCCAGCGTTCCCCACCTGCGCCTTCTGCATGCGGCGGACGGCAGCGCAACCTGGGCCAGCCAGGAGCAGAGAGCCTGAGCGCCACAGTGCTGCAATTGTCTCTTTCAGCCAACATCGCCAAACACCGCCCATCAAGCAGCCTTCTTCTGCAAACATGCAATAGTGCGAAATTGGTGGGTTGCCTCATGGTGCCACGCCGGGTACTATCCATAACGCTCACCAGCACCTCATCGATGGAAGCGATAACCGCCAACACGATCAACCCGAGGTAAAACCATGGGAGCTCTACCAAAGAAGTTGCTCGCTTGTGGCCTGGCAGGGATGTTGGCGGTATTCGCAGCCCACGCTTCTGCCCACGAGCCTGAGGTCCAGGAGGAAGGCATCGCCTCCTTCTACAGCGACCGCTTCCAGGGCGCCACCACGGCCAGCGGTGAACCCTTCGATCAGCAGGCACTGACCGCAGCCCACCCCAGCCTTCCCCTCGGTACCAAGGTGATCGTCACCCGGGCCGATACCGGGCAAGAGGTAGAGGTCCTGATCAACGATCGCGGCCCCTTCGTCGAAGGGCGGATCATCGATCTCTCCAAGCGCGCGGCACGCGAACTCGGCATGCTGAACCGGGGCGTGGCGCCGGTCATGGTCACCACCATTCAGTAATCCTGCCAGCAGCTTCTTACCTCTACCGCGCCTGTCGGGCCGGTAGCCATTTCGTGTGAATGTACCGAAAATTACAGTTTTCCCAGTTTTGGACGATATTCATAACAAGCGACGATCGACCGTAAGAGCCGAAGCGCTTTTTGCTATCGCATGACGTAGGGAAAAACATGAACAGTCTCAATGCACAGATCGAGCTGTCGGAAGAGCGGGGAGAGGCGTCAAGCAATGCGGTTCTCTGCAAGCGTCTGGTCCTGGCCAAGATTCAGCTCGACCGACTCGAGCAAGACGGCACCTGCAAAGACCTGAGTGCACTCAGCGCAGCACGCGTGGAGTTCGCTCTCGCCTCACGGGCACTGGCCGATGCACTGATCGCTCAGGAAGCTTCGGACGCCCCCAGCCACACCTGATCGGCCACGATAAAAAAGCGGAGCCGAGCCCCGGCCCCGCTTCGGCCTGTTTTCGGTTGTCTGGCCGTTGCCAGTGTGGCTTGGTGCCATCAGATGACCGGTAATGCTTTCGATACTCACACCTTCTTGACGAACTCCGACTTCAGCTTCATCGGCCCGAAGCTGTCGATCTTGCAGTCGATGTCGTGATCGCCCTCTACCAGGCGAATGCCCTTCACCTTGGTGCCCACCTTGACCACCGAGGAAGTGCCCTTGACCTTGAGGTCCTTGATCACGGTGACACTGTCGCCGTCCTGCAGCTCATTGCCGTTGGCGTCGCGCACCACCTTGCCGTCGCCAGCCTCGCTCTCCACCTGAACGGACCATTCGTGGCCGCACTCGGGGCAGGCGTACATGCCGGCCACTTCGTAGGTGTATTCGGATTGACAGGCGGGGCAGTTCGGCAAGGCGCTCATGGCGATCTCTCTGTAGGGTCTAAAACCGTCGGGTTCAAAAGCTGTCGAATTGAAAAGGGCATGCAGCTTGCCAGAGCCCCCCGGGGGAGTCCAATCGCGCCCTCATGTCAAAACCGTCTCGCGCGGCGTGATGACGAGGCGCTCAGTCTCCCCTGAAACCCTTGGCATAGAAGGCCATCCCTTCGCTGCAGCGAAAGCCGAGCTGCTGATAGAAGCGGGCCGCGGGGATGTCCCGCCCCGTGGCCAGGTACACCGCACGCACATCTCTGGTGGCCAACGCTTCCTCGAGCACCCCATAGAGCTGCGAGCCGATACCTTGCCCCTGGCGATGCGTGGCCACGCACATCTCCCGCAGGTAGAACAGCTTGCCATCCAGATACGGTTCGAGGTTGCCCAGCAGAAACCCCTCGAGCTCCTCACTCTCACCCAACCCCACTACGCCCACGGCACCTGGCGACTCGAAGAAGTGTTCGAGCCGCGCCAGTGCGCCATCTGCATGCCAGGGCTCGTTCCAGGGGGCGGTGGAGAACACCTGCGCGAAGAGCGCCGCGCAGGCTTCCAGATCACACCGTTCCAGGCGTCTTGATTGCATGGTTTTCTCGAAAGAAAAGGATCGGGGCTAACGCTTGTCCTGAGTATTGGTCTCGAAGTCGCTGGCGTCATGACGCTCGTGCAGCTGCTGTTCAAGCGGGCCGAAGGTGCGATTGACCATGCGCCCGCGCTGCACCGCCGGGCGGGCATCGATCTCTTTGGCCCAGCGCTGCACGTGCTGGTACTCCTGCACCTGCAGGAACTCGCCGGCATCGTAGACACGATTCAACGCCAGCTGACCATACCAGGACCAGTTGGCGATATCGGCAATGGTGTATTCGTCGCCGCCGAGATAACGGCTCTCGGCCAGGCGACGATCGAGCACGTCGAGTTGACGCTTGGCCTCCATGGCGAAGCGGTCGATGGCGTACTCGATCTTGGTCGGCGCGTAGGCGTAGAAGTGACCGAAGCCGCCCCCCAGGTAGGGCGCGCTGCCCATCTGCCAGAACAGCCAGTTCAGCGTCTCGCTGCGCCCGGCATGATCACGGGGCAGCAACTCGCCGAACTTCTCGGCCAGGTAGAGCAGGATCGAGCCCGACTCGAACACCCGGGTGGGTGGCGTGGTGCTGTGATCCATCAGCGCCGGGATCTTGGAGTTGGGGTTGACCTCGACGAAGCCGCTACCGAACTGCTCCCCCTCGCCGATGCGAATCGGCCAGGCGTCGTATTCGGCGCCTGCGTGGCCCAGCGCCAGCAGCTCCTCTAGCATGATCGTGGCCTTCACCCCGTTGGGTGTGGCCAGCGAGTAGAGCTGTAGCGGATGCTTACCCACCGGCAATGCCTTGTCGTGGGTGGGTCCGGCGATGGGCCGGTTGATGTTGGCGAACTCGCCGCCGCTGGCCTTTTCCCATTTCCACACCTTGGGCGGCAGGTACTCGTTGTCTTGGCTCATGGAAGCTCCAATACGCTAGGTTCTGGGCAGCAAAGGCACACAATAGCCACAAAGATAGCGTGTTAACGTTCGAGCTTCGAGTCGGACTCGCGCCAGTTGGGCGGCACCAGGCCATGGCGGCGCATGCGCCGGTAGATCGTGGGACGAGAGACACCGAGTCGCCGCGCGGCGAGACTGACGTTCCAGCCTGTTGCACGCAGCAGTTCATGCAGCGCCTCGCCCTCGCCCGCCGCCTTTTCCTGCTCCATAGCGAGCGTCTGCGGTGCGGCGCCGAGGAGGCCCTGGCACTCTTCCGGCAGGTCGTGAAGCGTGATCTCGTCGCCCTCGGCCGTGGCCAGAGCGAAGGCCAGGGCATTCTTGAGCTGACGGATGTTGCCCGGCCAGGCGTGAGCCAGTAGCGCACTCATGGCATCGGCGCGCAGGCGCACCTCCCGCTCGCGCTCGGCAAGAAGCGCCTGGTAGACGCTGCGAATCACATAATGCTTGTCGGCCCGCTCGCGCAGCGCCGGAAGCCGCAGCTGGGCGCCGTTCAGACGATAGTAGAGATCTTCCCGGAAGCCGCCCCGCGCGATCAGCTCGCTCATGTCACGATGGGTGGCGGTGATCACGCGAATATCGATACGCAGCGCCTTTTCAGCCCCCAGCGGCATCACTTCACGCTCGGCCAGTACGCGCAGCAGCCGGGTCTGCAGCGTCAGCGGCATGTCGCCGATCTCATCCAGGAACAGGGTGCCGCCGTCGGCCTGCTGGATCAGCCCGCGCATCCCCTTGCTGCGCCCTCCGGTAAAGGCGCCGGGCAGGTAGCCGAACAGTTCGCTTTCGATCAGCGATTCGGGAATCGCGGCGCAGTTCACCGCCACGAAGGGTCCCTTGGCACGCGTACCGCTGTCGTGCAGCGCCCGAGCCAGCACCTCCTTGCCGGTACCGGTCTCGCCGGTGATCAGCACGCTGACCTCTTCGTTGCGCAGCCGCCGCGCCAGCTTGAGTACCCGATGCATGGCGGGGTCGTCCGAGGCGAGCCGGTCCAGCGCCGGCACCGGCGCAGGCGAAGGCGGCAAGGGACATGGGGCCGGGCGTCGACCGCGCGGCTCGAGCAGGGTGACGAAGCAGGTGGTGTCGTTGGCGCGTGCCCGAAAGGCGCGAATGCCGTCATCGCTGGCGGCCGGGATGCCCAACAGTTCACTGAGTTCACCGTCGAACAGCTGGGTGACCGAAGGCTGCCAGCCCGGCGACCAAGGCGGCCAGCGGCGCAGATGGGCGTCGATCAGTGCGCGACCGGCGCCATTGGCCGCGACCACACTGCCGTCCTCCTCGATGGCGATCAGCCCTCGGCCATTGAGATGCACGAACTCGCGGGCGGTATCGAAGCGCAGCATCAAGCAGCGGCGATAGCGGTGCAGGAAATAGGCGTCCTCGATCATCCGCGCATAGAGCGTAACCAGCGGCAGACCGAAATTCTGGCTCTCCTGGGCGCGCGGCGACTGCAGCGCGGAGATGTCCAGCACCGCGATGACCTGCCCCTGCGGGTCGGTGATCGGCGCCGCCGTGCAGGTCAGGCTGATGTGGGTGGCATCGAAGTGCTCGCTCTGGTGGCAGGTAATGGCTTGGGCGTCGTGCACGCAGGTGCCGACCGCACAGGTGCCCGCATACCGCTCGTCCCAATCGGCACCGAGGTAGAGACCCGCCCGGCGCAGCGCCGGCTCCCGCTCGCGCTGGCCGCGGAAATCGACGGTGATACCCTGCCGGTCGGTGAGCAGCAGCACATAGCCCAGCGGGGCGATCTGGGTGAAGAGCTGATCGACGCCAGCCCGCGCGACATGCAGCAGTTCGTCGACCGGCTCGCGGTGCTCCTTGAGCGCCTGTTGAGTCAGCACCCGTACGGGGCGGGGGCGACCGGGGTCGAGTCGGTACTCGCCGACGCAGCGCTCCCAGGAGCGCCGGATCACTTCCCGGCAGCCGCCCAGGTCGGCCGGCTGGCCTTCGCTGAGCCGGATCAGGGTCTCGATGTGCTGGCGTTGCTCGTTACGCAATGGCATCGCTGCCTCCGGTGCCGCCGTGCCGCTCTCCGGCGGGGGTGGCCTTGTTGTTGTATGGCAGGCCTGCTTCCAGCCTATGCCGTACCGGGCAGGAGTCAATCGGCTTCACCTGCGCCCTTGGTCGGGGGTTACAGGTGTAACGCCCGGGCCGCTTCCGTCACGTGACAGCTGTCACATGCGTTACAGGTCACTTAACGCTACCCCTCGCTTAACACCCGCTCGTAACACCATGCTTTTCAATCGTCTGGAAGCGTTTCTCGCACGCACTCCGCGGCTGGCACGGTTTCTGCCAGGACACAGGGCGTCCCCCAACAACAAGCGGAGAACAACGATGACGACACCCACGCCGACTCAACACGCCCAGCAGTGGCTGCGCGACTTCGAGAGCGCACTCGAACAACGCGACATCCAACGGGTCATGGCCCTGTTCAATGACGAGTGCTACTGGCGCGATCTGGTCGCCTTCACCTGGAACCTCAAGACGTTGGAAGGCAAGGACGCCATCCAGTCGATGCTCAACGCCACCCTGAGCGAGACGCGTCCCACCAACTGGCAGCTCGATGGCGCGGCCACCGAAGCCAATGGCGTGACCGAAGCCTGGTTGACCTTCGAGACCGGCGTCGCCCTTGGCAAGGGCTACCTGCGCCTGAAAAACGGCAAATGCTGGACCCTGCTGACCACCATGCAGGAGCTCAAGGACCACCCCGAGCCACGCGGCGCCAGGCGCCCCCTGGGGGCCGAACACGGCGCCAGCAAGACCCGCGAGACCTGGCTCGAAGCGCGCCAGCGAGAAGCACAGGAGCTCGGCTACACACGCCAACCCTACTGCGTGATCATCGGCGGCGGACAGGGCGGCATCGGGCTCGCCGCGCGGCTGCGCCAGCTCGACGTCCCCACCATCGTACTCGACAAGCACCCTCGCCCCGGCGACGCCTGGCGCAACCGCTACAAGTCGCTGTGCCTGCACGACCCGGTATGGTACGACCACCTGCCCTACATCCCCTTCCCCGAGAACTGGCCGGTGTTCGCACCCAAGGACAAGATCGGCGACTGGCTGGAGATGTACACCAAGGTAATGGAGCTCAACTACTGGAGTTCAACCGAGTGCGAGGGCGCCAGCTACGACGAGGCCAGCGGCGAGTGGACGGTGCGGGTCAACCGCGACGGCGAGCAAGTCACGCTCAAGCCCAAGCAGCTGATCCTGGCCACCGGCATGTCGGGCGTGCCCAACGTGCCCCACTTTCCCGGCGCCGAAACCTTCGAAGGCGAGCAGCAGCACTCCAGCCAGCACCCCGGGCCGGATGCCTATCGCGGCAAGAAAGTGGTCGTGGTGGGCTCCAACAACTCGGCCCACGACATCTGTGCGGCGCTATGGGAGAACGACGCCGACGTGACCATGATCCAACGCTCCTCGACCCACATCGTCAAGTCCGACTCGCTGATGGAGCACGCCCTCGGCCCGCTCTACTCCGAGGAGGCGGTAAAGAACGGCATCACCCACGACAAGGCCGACCTGATCTTCGCCTCGATCCCCTACAAGCTGTTGCCCGACTTCCAGCGCCCCGCCTTCGACCAGATCCGCGAACGCGATGCCGAGTTCTACAAGAAGCTCGAGGACGCCGGCTTCCTGCTCGACTTCGGCGACGACGACTCCGGGCTGTTCCTCAAGTACCTACGCCGCGGCTCCGGCTACTACATCGACGTGGGCGCCTGCGACCTGGTCGCCAACGGCGACATCAAGCTGCGCAGCGGCGTGGGCATCGAACGCATCAACCCGCGCTCGGTGACGCTCAGCGACGGCTCCGAACTGCCCGCCGACCTGATCGTCTACGCCACCGGCTACGGCTCCATGAACGGCTGGGCGGCGCGCATCATCTCCCAGGAGGTGGCCGACAAGGTCGGCAAGTGCTGGGGGCTCGGCTCCGACACGACCAAGGACCCCGGCCCCTGGGAGGGTGAGCTGCGCAACATGTGGAAGCCCACCCAGCAGCAGGCGCTGTGGTTCCACGGCGGCAACCTGCACCAGTCGCGCCACTACTCCCACTACCTGGCGCTGCAGCTCAAGGCGCGCATGGAAGGCATCCCGACGCCGGTGTATGGCCAGCAGGAAGTGCATCACCTGGCCTGACACCACTTGGCCTGACACCACATGACATCACGGGCCGGCACTTGCCGGCCCACATGACAAGCACATTGAGGTCATCCCATGAACGACGACAAGCACCGCGAGCCCCCCGGATGGCATCCTCGAGAAAGGCTTCGAAACGCTGCTCAACGACGAGTCCCAAGTGAAGATCGCAAGGCCTCCACATCCCCCGCCACGATCAGAGGCAGATGCCTTGTGATCTCTTCCACCGGCCAGTCCCACCAGGCAATGGCCTGCAAGGTTTCGACCTCTTCCGGCGAAAAGCGCTGTCTGATCGGGCGGGCAGGGTTGCCTCCTACAATCGTATAGGGCGGCACGTCGCTCACCACCACCGAGCGAGAAGAGACGATGGCACCGTTGCCGATCTGCACGCCGGGCATGATGAGCGCGTCATAGCCGATCCACACGTCATGGCCGATGACCGTATCGCCCTTGTAGGGAAGCTCGCTCGCCGCCGGCATCACCTTCTCCCAGCCGTTGCCGAAGATCTGGAACGGATAGGTGGAGATACCGGAGAGCTTGTGGTTTGCCCCATTCATGATGAACTTGACGCCTCGGGCGATGGCGCAGAACTTGCCGATGATGAGTTTGTCGCCGATGAACGGATAGTGGTAAAGCACGTTGCGTTCGAAGTTCTCCGAATCTTCCGGGTCGTCGTAATAGGTGTAGTCGCCGACGATGATATTCGGATTCTTGACCACGCTCTTGATGAAGCACACCTGAGGGAACCCTTCCATGGGGTGCGGGTTCGCGGGGTTCGGGCCGTGCATACTTACCTTCCTTCGCTTGGTTCTTGATTCGGGTCGATATCTCTCCAAGTGCTTCTATCTCTCCATATCCCCCAACAGCTCCAGCTCGTCGCCGTGCAGTGAAACCAGCAGGGGCTCGCCGCGCTCGTTCACGCGGAACTGGCCGTAGCGGGCGGGCTCGTAGCGTTCGGCATGGCCTTCCTGAAAGAAGAAGGCATCGGTGGCGAAGCGTACCTGGCCGTTGCGTAGCCGATAGCGCAGGCGCCGCTCGTCGGCCTCCAGCGACTCCTCCGCAGCCCCCAAACGCTGGAAGTGGGCCACACCACGGTCGTCGAGACGCACGATGACGTAGCCGTCGGCGGCATGCCGCTCGTCCACCTCGGAGCGCCGCTGGTACAGCGCTTCGCGGATACGGTTGGCGATCTCGAAGTTCAGCGCCATGTAGTCGCCCTGCATCAGCGAGCGCGGATCCACCGGTGCCAGTTCGAGAAATACCGCCTCGCCCTGCGCCAGATGACGCTCCTTGCCCAATATGGCCAGGTTGACTACGGTCAGGCTCAGCGCCGTGGCGGCAACCACCACGATCAGGTTCCGTCTGGTAGCCGGCTTCATGCGTCCGCCCCCTCCTCTACCGCGACGCTTGCCCCGGCGCGCCAGCGGCGTTGCAGCGCCCAGCGTATCGCCAGCAGCAGCAGGCCGAGCGCGAACAGCGTCATGGCCTTGGCCAGCAGAGAGGCGTCGAGCCAGTAGTAATAGCTGGTGATGGAGAGCAACAGCAACAACCCGCCGAACCCCATGACCCCGCGATGGCCGATGGCAAAGCCCAGCGCGACCACCACTGCGCCATGACTTAGGCCATGCGCCTGCAGCGAGAGCAGCGCCAGCAGCAGCACGGCGGTATAAGCGGCAACCCGCATGCCCGGTTCGGCCCCATGGGCATGGCGCCGAAAGAGAAGCCGAAGCAGCAGCAATAGCGCCAGCAGGCCCAGGGCATCCCCGGCCCAGGGCTCCAGCCAGTCGAGCCCGCTGCCCACGAAGTAGCGCCCCAACAGCAAGGACTGACCGAAGTAGCCGACCGACTGTATCGCCAATAATCCCAACAGCAGGCCATAGCCCAGCGCCTCCAACTGGCGGACGTGGGCCGGCCAACGAAACTCGTTCAGCCACAAGGCGGTCAGCCCCAGCAGCACCAGCCCGCCGGCCATCGTAGGGGCGGAAGCGGTTTCGACCATGGCCAGATAGAACGCCAGGCACGCGGCGAAGGCGGAAAAGGTACGGTGAGTCAGGCTCGGCATGATCAGGGCCAGCACGACCTGAAGTGCTAGCAGCGCCCACCACAGCCCAGCACTATCCCACCCCAGCGTAGTGCCCAGCACTGAGGCCAGCGCCCAGGCCACCAACATCTGCCCCGCCAGGCTCGCGGCCAGGGCCAGATGCTCCAGAAAGTCGCTTTGCGCTTGTCGCAGCAGCGCATAGGCGCCGCCAATCAGCACCAGGCCCAAGATGGCCGAGGCGACGCTGCTGTCGAGCAGGAATACTGCGCCCATGCCGATGAAGCCGAGCAGGAACAGCGCTGCCAACCAACCCGAGAACGCCTGAATGGCACGCACGAACCAGGGCGTTTCGATTGGCGGCGCGCCGTCGGCCTGGGATACGGCAATCCCGCTTTCGATGAGCTTTATCTCCAGCGAACGGCTCATGACGACATCTCCCGGTGCAGCCGCTTGAGCCAGAACACTGCCGCAGCCCCCATCCCTAATACCGCCATAGAGAGCACCAGAAAGCTCTCCGCGCCGCCCTGCCACAGCAGATGCCGGCCAAGCAGCAGCGTGACCACGACGATGACCGACAGGCAGCCGCCCGCCAGCATGAACAGCTCGGGCCGCCAGTGGCGATAGACGACGTAGAGCGCCACCAGCCACAGCAGATAAACCGGCAGCACTGGGGAAAATGCCAAACGCTCAGCGACGACCCAGCTCATCATCAGCAACGTGAGCGGTACGCCGCCGCCCAGCGCCAACAGTTGCACGGGCCATCCCCGCGACAGCCAACGCCAGCGTCGTGCGCCCAGCTCCCATACCGCGAGCGCCAGCGTGTTGAGAATGAAGAGTCCCCACAAGGCGCCCGTATCGCCGCTGAACAGGCCGAAGAGCCCGCCCCAGGTGCGAAAATAGAGCGCAAGTGAGAGGTTGAGCAGCCCCAGCCACAGGAGCCACAGCGCATCGAAGCGCGCCACCAGCGCCCAGGGCAGCATCAGTACGGCCCAGACGAAGAACAGCTGCCATGGGTCGGCGCCGGTCTGGTACACCTGGCCGACCAGCGCCAGCAGCACCCCAAGCAGCAGCGCAGCCGCCATCAGCGCGACCCGCGGTACGAGATCGCTGGCGGCACCGCGCACCTCGGCCCAAACGTACACCGCGATGGCCACCAACAGCGCCGCCTGCACCAACCCAAAGCGCATCAACCGACCCATCTCGGCCCAGTTGTACGCCACCAGGAACAGTACGCCGAAGACCAGCGCCAGCGCACCCAGCCACAGCAGCAGTCGGTCCAGGAACACCCCCCAGGCCCGCCCCGAAGGGTGCAGCCCGGAAAGCGCAACCGCCCGCGCCACCTGCTCACGCGGGATCGCGCCGCGCTCGATCAACGCCACCAGCTCACGGCGAATGGAGGCCATGTCGTTTCCCTGCGATGTTTTCGTGTCCTACCGAGGCCTATTCTTGCCCCAGATAGCGCGGCTTGGCGATACCTTCCAGCTCAGCCAGCGGAATACTCAGTTCCGGCTGACCAAGGGCGTAGGGGGTGATCTCATAGACGTTGTATCTCACCACCCAGGCGGTTTCGAGCGGCGCCACGTTCTGGCTTGGATGAAATGGCCAACTGGCGGCAAACGCCTCGTCCAGTTCCTGATCTCTCAGCCAACGCTCATGGGCCCGGGCCAGAGCCTCCTGGAAGGCCGGGGCCTGGCCGTCGAGCAGCATGTCGTCGAGCGTAACCTCATGCCCCAAACGCTCGTCGATGACCATGAACTCGGTCAGCGGCATGCCGTGGGCTTGCCCGGCATGGTAGACATAGCTGCCGAGTTCGATGACCAGCAGATCGTGATGGCGGGCCAGCACCTTCGCTTCGAGCGAGGCCTGGCTGGCGGCATGTGGCGGGGCATACCGACGATCTTCTCTGGCCAGCGCGAAGAAAGCCTCGGCATAGGCTTCCCATGAGTCCCGCGGCCACTCGGTCTCGCCATCGGTTATGCCCTGCCCCATCGCCAGCAGCCTTGCGCGCAGCGTTTCACTCAGCTCTGGCGAGTCGGGGAAGTGCAGTGCCCTCACCTCCACCTCGGCGCACTGCTCCGCCGGGCAGTCGCTTTCCACGAAATGCGCCTCGACGGGTTCCTGCGTCATCCCGGCCCTATCGTCCGGCTCCTGCTGCGCCTGGCAACCGGCCAGGAGCGACAGGCCCGCAGCCATCACTAAAATCGTGCGATACGACATTATGCTCCCTCCTTTCTGCCACCAAGGGCAGAGCGATGGTAGCCACGCATCGCCTTTCCTCGATGGGTGCGGTCCTGTTGCTGCGACTAGTCGGACTCGAAGATCTTTCATTGCCAGCGCATACTGCTCGGTAACGCTACCCGCCTCTACATAAGACATCGCCATGTTACCGTCACAGGATCCCCCACTGCGCGTCGGCTTTATTCTATTGCCCCTGTTCACGTTAAACGCCTTTGCCGGTTTCATCGACTCCTTGCGGCTAGCGGCTGACAAAGGGGGCCGCAGCCGACAGATCCACTGTAGTTGGAATATCATGGGACCAGGGCCTGTCATCTCGAGCTGTGGGTTGGAAGTCCATCCGCAAACGACCTATCGCGACCCGAACCTTTTCACTCACATTGCTGTCTGCGGTGGCAACAACTATCTCGACCCTCATGAAGACAAAGCTCTCAGCCACTATCTCAAAGATGCCTATCGTCAAGGAGTCAAGCTGGTAGGAGTTTGCACCGGCACCTTTGCCATCGCCCGGGCTGGCCTGTTAAAGGGCCAGCGGGTATGCGTTCATTGGAACGTCATCAACGACTTCCGTCAGCAATTTCCGCATATCGATGCCACTCCCGATCGACTATTCCTAGAGTCGGTGCGCGTCATCACCTGCGCCGGCTCCTCGGGAGCGACCGACATGGCGCTACATCTCATCCGCCGTGAGTGTGGGCCGGACAAGGCTCAGCAGGCGATTCGCCATATGATGCTGAATGGGATGCGCACCTCAAACTCGCCACAGACTCACTTCTTCGAGGCCATTCAGGACATACGCGACGAGCGGGTAAGGGTCGCTGTGTTGACTATGGAGCAGTCGCTCAATACACGCCTGGACAGCCAGGCCCTGGCCAAGCGCATCAATCTCAGTCCACGCCAACTCGACAGGCTGTTCCAGCAGGAAATGGGCACCACTCCCATGCGCTACTTCAAGACCATGCGCCTGCGCTACGCCGAGTGGCTGCTGCAACATACCGACAGTTCGATCGCCGAGATCGCTGCCGAGTGCGGCTTTTCCGATGCATCCCACCTGGCGCGGGACTTCCAGGCCCATTACACCTGCAGCCCCAAGCAGTCACGCCTCAAGGGACTGAGCAGCCAGGCCAGTGCTCAGGCTTCCTGAGCACGATTCAATCCACAAAGCACGTCTGAAACATTCTCTTTCTTGTCCGTTTTCTTCTATAAGCGGGCACCCCGCGGCCCTACCCTAGAGGCACGTGTTCGTTCACGTCAGTGACACGACTCCCTTACACAACAACTTCTGGAGCGTCACCATGAAGCGCAAACTTCCCTCTCTCCTGACAGCCATGGCAGTGAGTTTCGGTACTGCCGGTTCCGCAACGGCCGCCGAGCTCGAACTACGTGCCGCCACGATAGGCAGCCAGCAGGGCATTCAGATGACCGGCCTCAATGCACTCGCCAGCCACGTAGCCGAAGCCACGGGTGACAGCGTCGAGGTGCGACTCTTCCATGCAGGCTCCCTGGGCGATCAGATCAGCAACATCGAGTCCCTCGATACTCGCACGATCGACATCGCCACCATCGAAACGCCGATCACCACCATCGACGAAGACCTGGGTATCCTCTCGCTGCCCTACCTGTTTCGCGATAGAGAGCATGTGAGAAACGTGTTCCTGGGCGAGATAGGCGACACCATCAAGGAACAGCTCCAGGGACAGAATTATCGAGTCATTGGCTTCTACGAGGGTGGGTTTCGTCATATCACCAACAATCGCCGTCCCATCGCCACACCTGAAGACTTGAGTGGCTTACGTATTCGCACCCCGGAAAGCCGCCAGCGGGTGGAAATGTTCAACGCCTATGGTGCCAACGCCTCACCATTGCCCTATCCGGAGCTCTATTCTGCGCTCCAGACACGCGTTTTCGACGGCCAGGAAAACCCGTTGGTCGAGGTCGAAGCCAGCCGCTTCTATGAAGTGCAGGATTATCTCTCGCTGTCGGGTCACGTCTATACCGTGGGCTTCCTGCTGATGAACGAAGCGCGTTTCCAGGACCTTTCCGACGAGGTACAGCAGGCGCTGCTGGAAGGGGGGCAAAAGGCCTTCGACGCCACCGTCGACTTCGGCGAGCGCGCCGACCAGAGCGTCATCGAACTGGTCGAGCAGAACGGCATGCAGGTCAACGAAGTCGATCTCGATGCCTTCATCGAAGCGTCCCAGCCACTGTGGGAGCGCTTCACCCAGGGCATGTCGGACGAAGCGCGCGAGCTGGTACAGCGCATCGCCGAGCATCCCTGAGCCTCACCGTCAGCCCGGCGGGCTGCCCTGGCCCGCCTCTTCCCTGCAGGAGCCTCCCATGCTTGATCGTTTTTTCGAAGCGGTCGCGGCACTGCTGTTGCTTGCCATCACCCTGCTCGCCCTGGCTGCCGTGATTGCACGCTACGTACTCAATGCCTCGCTGTCCTGGAGTGCTGAAGTACTGGTGGGCCTATTGGTCTACGTCACTTTCTTCTGCGGCTACCTGGCACTGCGCAAGGGTGCCCATCTGCGCATCGACGTGGTGGCCGCATGCCTGCCCGCCCGCGGCCAATGGGTTCTGTTCTTCCTCAATCAGGCGCTCATCGGTGTGGTCTGCGTGGTCATGGTGGTGTGGGGCCTTGAACAGACCCTCACCTTCTCCCACCGCACCACTCTGATGCTGGGTGCCCCCCAGTGGCTGTTCTATATCGCCGTGCCCATCTCGGGCGTGGGCATGCTACTGGAGCTGATTCGCCAGTGCATTGCCGCCGTCAAGGCCAAGGTGCCGCCCTATGAAGCCTCTCGGCAAGCCGCACTGGAGGAGAGTATCTGATGATCCTGCTTGCGATCCTTCTCGCCCTGCTCATCCTGATCGGACTGGCCATGCCGATTGCCTTTGCGCTGACCCTTGTCTCGATCGCCGTGCTGGCTTTCTCCGGTGTCGACATGCTGGTTCTGGTGCAGCGGCTCTACCGTGGGACCGAGTCATTCCCGCTGCTGGCGGTCCCGCTGTTCATTCTGGCCGGCCAGATCATGAATCACAGCGGCATCTCTGCACGCCTGATCGATCTCGCCCGTGCCCTGGTCGGTGCCATTCGCGGCGGTCTAGCCGCGGTAAACATCCTGACCTCGATGTTCTTTGCCGGCATGAGCGGCACCTCGATGTCCGATACCGCAGCCGTAGGCGGCGTCATGATTCCGCAGATGATCAAGCGTGGCTATTCGGCCTCCTTTACCGCTGCGGTCACGGCCTCGTCCTCCACCATCGGGATCATCATCCCACCCAGCGTGCCCATGGTCCTGCTGAGCGCCTACATGGGTCTTTCAACCGGCGCACTGTTCGCTGCCGGCCTGGTCGCTGGGGCACTCACCGCCCTCGGCCTGATCCTGATGGCCTGGTGGATCTCGGTGAAGCGCGAGTATCCCATCGAGTCCGCTTTCTCGCTGAGCGAACTGAGCCGTGCCTTCGTCGGCGCCCTGCCGGCCCTGATGATGCCGATCATCATTCTGGGCGGCATCCTGGGCGGCATCTTTACGCCCACTGAAGCCTCTGCAATAGCGGTCGCCTACGGCGTGCTGGCCGGCACACTGTTCTACCGCTCGCTTTCGCTACGCGCCCTCTATCTCGCGCTGGTGGAAAGTGCCGTGCTCACCGGGGCAGTGATGTTCGTGACAGCCGCGGCGCACACCCTGGGCTACACCTTCACCTATCAGAGCCTTGGTGAGTTGATCCTCGGTCCTATCGCAGCCCTCGACATGGGTCCGATCGGGTTCCTACTCATTCTGAGCCTGGTGCTGATCCTTGCTGGCACCTTTCTCGATGGGATCGCCATGATGTTCATCGTGGTGCCGCTGTTTCTGCCCAGTGTGCAACTGCTCGGCATCGACCCTCTGCAGTTCGCCATGGTGGTGATCCTGTGCTGGGGCATCGGCCAGCAGACACCCCCTGTGGGCGCCGCGCTATTCATCACCAGCGTGATCTCCAAAGTCGATGTGATTCGCATCACCTACGCCAACTTGCCTTTCATCGCCGTGATGCTGTTCGTGCTGCTAGCCGTGATCGTCTGGCCGGAAGGCATCGTCATGAGCGTACCCCGCTGGCTCGGCCTCTAGCCGCGCCCTGCGTAACCAACCCCCAACGCCAGAGCCACAGGAAATCCCAATGAACAATCAGCAGTTCCTCGACGTGATCTATACCCATACCGAAGGCGAGCCGACCTGTATCGTGCATGGCGGTATTCCCTATCCCTTCGGCGGCGACATCCTCGACAAGCGCCATTATCTCCAGCAGCATCACGACCACGTGCGAACCAGCTTGATGCGCGAACCGCGCGGCCACCAGCACATGTTCGGCGTGTTTCTCACTCCACCCTCCGATGCCGATCACGACGCCGGCATGCTGTGGATCGACGGCGAGCAGTTCGTCGACATGTGCGGCCACGGCACCATTGCGCTTTCCATGGCCATGGTCGCCCACCGCCTGGCGCCACCGCCCCGGGAAGACGGCCTCACCCGCATCCGCTTCGAGACCACCGCCGGCACCGTGGTCTCCGAAGTGAAGGCCGACGCCGACAAGGTGCACTGGACACGTTTCGAGAACGTGCCCGCCTTCGTCATGCAGCAGGATATCCCCGTCGAAGTGCCCGGCCTCGGCACGCTCAAGGCCGACCTGGTGTTCGGCGGCAACTTCTTCGCCATCATTCGGGTACCTTCCGACAAGCAGCCCATCTGCCCGGAAAACGGCAGCTACTTCTCCCATGCCGGCCAGGCCGTGAAGGCCGAGCTCAACGCCCGCATGGAGATTCGTCACCCGACTCACCCGCACATAAACGGCTTGAATTTCGTCACCTTCTGGCACGAGGGCTCACAGTCGGATTCGCTCTACCGCAACGTGCACGTGTTCTCCGACGGCAAGCTAGACCGCTCGCCCGGCGGCACCGGCACCAGTGCGATGATGGCCATGTTCCATGCCCGCAACGAGCTGGAAGTGGGTCGCCCCATCCACTCCGAGGGCCTGCTCGGCAGCGGCCGCTTCACCGGGGAGATTCTTGGCGAGACGGAAGTTGGCGGCTACCGGGCCATCCGCCCCAGCGTACAGGGCACTGCCGAACTGATCGGCTACGCCAAATGGCTGATCGACGCACGTGACCCGGTCGGTCGCGGTTTCGTGATCCGTTGAACGAACGATTCATGACGACGATGAACGCCGCCCTGGCTAGCCAGGGCGGCGTTGACATGACAAGGCGAGCTCGGACTCAGGCAGGAAAGCGCCGCTTCAGTTCGGCCACCTGCTCCTCGTTGAGGGCGCGAGGATTTTCCCCGCGCAGCAGCAGGAAGAGTTTGGCGGTCTCTTCCAGCTCCTCGGTAGCGTATACCGCCGCTTCCAGGTCCTTGCCCGCCACCACCGGTCCGTGATTGGCCAGCAGTACGGCGCTATGCTGGCCCGCCAGGCCACGCACGGCATCACCCAGCTTGGGGTCACCGGGTACGTGATAGGGCACCAGCGGCAGCTTGCCGACCCGCATCACGTAGTAGGCGGTGAGCGGCGGGATGCAGTCGCAGTGGTCGATCCCCGGCAGGCACGACACCGCCACCGAATGGGTCGAGTGCAGATGCACGATGGCGCCAGACTGGGGGCGCTCGGCATACATTGCCATGTGCAGGAACTGCTCCTTGGTGGGTTTGTCGCCGTCCAGCCACTGGCCCTGACCATCGAGCCGCGAGATACGCGCAGGGTCGAGGCGCCCCAGACAGGCGTTGGTCGGTGTCATCATCCAGCCGCCATCGTCCAGGCGCACACTGATGTTGCCGCTGGAACCCATGGTCAGGCCACGGTCGAACAGCGACTTGCCCAGGGTGGATATCTGCTCGCGCAGCCTGTTCTCCTCGTGAGCGCTCATGGCAGCACCTCGAAGGCACGCGTGAAGAAATCGACACCACCGAAGTTGCCCGACTTCAGCGCCAGCGACAGAGGGGCTTCGCGACTCTCGAGATGGGCCTGGGTCCAGGGTACGCCGGGGTCGATCTGCTCACCGATGCGCAGGGTATTGAGCTTGAGTGCCGACACTACCGCTCCCGAGGTCTCGCCTCCGGCCACTACGAGCCGGCCTACTCCCTCGCTCACCAGGGTCGCTGCCAGTTGGCCCAGCGCACGCTCGACGAGCTGGCCCGCACGCTCTACGCCAAGCCTGGCCTGGGCGGCTTTCACCTTCTCCGGATCGGCAGAGGCGTAGACCAATACCGGCCCGCCGCTCTTCAGGGTGTCGCGAGCGAAATCGAGTGCCGCTTGCAGCTGCGCATCGCTCTCGGCCAAGGCCAGCGGGTCGAGAGAGAAACCGGGGTGGCGCTTCAGAAAGTGCGCTACCTGAGCGAGTGTCGCTCTGGAACAGCTGCCGGAGAGCACCAAGGCACTGCCGCTGGCCGGCTGCAACCGGCCCGGCTCGGCGATCTCGTCCAGCCAGCCCAAGCGGCGATAACGGTCGGGCAGTGCCTGGCCCAGACCCGAGCCGCCGGTCACCAGCGGCATCGCCTCGCAGGCCTCTGCCAGCACGTCCAGGTCATGCTCATCGAGGGTGTCACAGATCACGTGGCGCACGCCCTGCTCAGCCAATGCCGCCAGGTGCTGCCGGGTCGTCTCGGCCCCTTGATCGAGAACCGGGCGCGGCACCAGCCCAACCGGATGGGGGGTCTGGGAAGCGAGTACCCGCACCAGATCGGCATCCGTCATGGGCGTGAGCGGATGGTGCTGCATGCCGCTGTCGTTGAGCAGTCGATCGCCGACGAACAGATGCCCCTGATAGACGGTACGGCCATTCACCGGGAATGCCGGCACCATGACCGTCTGCGTCACACCCAGCCGCTCCATCAGCGCATCGGCCACCGGGCCGATATTGCCACGCGCGGTGGAGTCGAAGGTGGAGCAGTACTTGAAGAAAAACTGCTGGGCACCTTGTGCCTGCAGCCACGCCAGCGCCGCCAGCGAATCGGCCACGGCCTCGTCGGCCGGGCAGGAGCGCGATTTGAGCGCCACCACCACGGCGTCGACCTCGCTCACATCGAGATCGGTGCCGGGTACACCGATCACTTGCAGGCAGCGCATGCCGCTGCGCACCAGATTGTTGGCAAGGTCCGTGGCACCGGTGAAGTCGTCGGCGATGGCGCCCAGTACGATGGTCATGAATGACTCCGCTGTTCAGGTGACGAGTTGGAAGCAGCCCGGTTACGCAGGCGCTTCATCAGGGGGGCGACGATGGCCATGGCAAGCAGCAGGAAGGCGATGGCCAACAGAGTGGCGCTGATCGGCCGGGTGAAGAGAATCGACAGGTCGCCCTGGGACATGGAGAGCGTGCGGCGCAGTTCGCTCTCGGCAATCGGGCCGAGCACCAGGCCCAGAATGATCGACACCAGCGGAAAGCGGAGTTTTTCCAATAGATAGCCGAGCACACCGAAACCGAGCATGAGCCACACGTCGAACATCGAGTTGCGCACTGAGTAGGTCCCCACGATGCAGCACATGACGATCAGCGGGCCCAGCGCCGAATAGGGCACGTTGAGCAGCTTGGTGAACAGCGCGATGAACGGCTTGGAGAACAGCAGGATCATGAAGTTGACGATGAACAGCCCGGCAAATACGGCATAGATCAGATCGCTGCTGGTGATCATGAACATCGGGCCGGGTTGCAACCCATGCATGATGAAGGCGCCGAGGATCACCGCCGTGGTGCCGCTGCCCGGAATGCCGAGGGCGAACAATGGCACCAGCGCTCCCATGGCAGCGGCATTGTTGGCCGACTCCGGCGCGGCCACCCCTTCAGGCGCCCCCTTGCCGAATTTCTCCGGGTGCTTGGACCAGCGCACCGCCTCGCTGTAACTGACCATGGCCGCGGTGCTGGCCCCGATACCAGGCAGAATGCCGGTGATCACGCCGATGAACGAGGAGCGCGTCAGCGTACCGCCGATCTGGCGCAGAATGGGCAGATCGAAGATCTTCACCTTGACCTTCTTCAGCGGCTGATGGCTGTCCTGGTCGAGGGCACGCTTCATTACCTCAGAGATGGCGAACAGCCCCACGATCATCGGGATCAGGCCGACACCCTCGGCAAGATTGAGATTGCCGAAGGTATAGCGGCTGGTACCGGTGAGCGGATCGGTGCCTACCGTGGCGATCAATAGGCCGAGAGTCGCCCCGATGAGTCCGTAGATCAGCCGGCCGCCCAGCGAGGCCACCACCGTCAGGCCGAGGATGGCGAGGGCAAAATACTCCGGTGACGAGAAGCGCAGCGCCATGGTGGCCAGAATCGGCGTGAACACGATCAATGCCACGGTACCGACGAGACCGCCGATGGCAGAGCTCAGCACGCCGATACCCAGCGCCTTGCCGGCCTGCCCCTGCTGGGTCATCGGATAGCCGTCGAAGGCGGTCATCACCGATTCCGGCGTACCGGGCGCACGGTACAGGATCGCCGTGATCAGACCCGAGAACACCGTCGCGCCATAGATTGCGGTCAGCAGCATGAACGCCGTGGTGGGCTCCATGCCATAGGTAACCGGCAGCAGGATAACCACCAGGATCACGCCACTGATACCCGGCAGCGCACCGCCGATGAAGCCGATGAATACCGCAGAGGTCAGCAATAGCAGGTTGAGTGGCTGCAGCACCACGGCCAACCCGCTGAGAAAATGTTCCATCGTCAACTCCCGGAGCAAGTCGATAGAGGTGTCATCAGGGCGGGCTCACGGCAGGGGGATGCCGAGCAGGGTCACGAAGACTCCCTGCATGAGCACCACCGCCACCACGACAGTGATGACGATGACCAGCCACGAGCGCGCACCCAGCAGCAGCGTGCACAACAAGGTGAAGATCGCACTGGCGGCGACGAAGCCGATGATTGACATCAGCAGGGTGTAACCCACGGTGGCCGCCATCAGCCACCAGTGCCGTGTGGCCGCGAGCGCGAGCGTCCGCGCCGGGGCTTCCCCCGTATCGCTCTCACTTGCCCCGGTCGGGAGGTCATCTGGTGAAATGGCGTGCTGTACGATGCCGTCCTGTAAAGGCTGCTGTGCTCGACGGCGCCCATCCCGCCAGGTCATCACCAACAAGGCGCCACCAAAGAGCAGCAACAGGACGGTAAGAAGAAGCGGCCAGACCCGCGGCCCGATGAAGGTGGAAACCTGCGCCGAGCTGGGGAACTGAAGCGTGAGCGGCAGGCTGGCCAGGGCGAGCAGAATGACCGCCACCGCGAAAATATAGATCCTGGCTTGCATAATGGCCCCCGCAGGGAACGTCGCGTGACCGGCCTAGGCTTTGTACGAAAAGTCGGCGAGCGATGGCCAGACAAGGCAAAAATCGGCGAAAAGACGGAGTTTACGGGGGTGTAAATGAGTACTTTGAGCCGATTTTTAACGCTGTATGGGCGAGCGCAGACAGTTTTCGTATGGAGCCTAAGACTGGCTCAAGCGGTGAATGAAAGTGGGAGCGGGTCACGCCCCCACTGGTGCCTGTCGGGAACGTATCAGTTACCGTTCTGCAGCAGGCGCGAATAGAGCTCGTAGTTGTTCTCGAGCCGCTGGCGGTACTCTTCGCCGCCCATCCAACCCTCACGATAATCGAGGTTCACACGCTCGGCATAAGCCTGGTATTCCTCTGAAGCGAAGATCTCCTGGAACACACCTTCGAGGTGCTGGACGAGCTCAGCCGGGGTGTCTGCATGGACGAAAACCGCCCGGTCATTGCCATCGGTCAGGTCCCAGCCGTGTTCCACGGTGGTGGGCACGTCAGGGTAGTGGTCCAGGCGCTCCTCGCTGAAGATCAGGATCGGCATCATCTGGCCCGCCTCGATATAACTCAGCAGCGGGCTGAGCGAGGTGGTGGTGGCGTCGATGTTGCCGCCCAGCACGTTGGCCGTGGCGTTGCCGGTGCTGTCATAGGGAATGAAGTTCATGTCCAGGCCGGATGCGTCACGCAGCGACAGGAAAGCCACATGATCCGGGCTGGCCGTGTGCGTGCCACCTACCGTCACCTTGCCCGGGTTCTCTTGGGCGTACTCCAGGAACGACTCGAAATCGGGATAGCGCTCCGGATTGACGAACAGCGCCATGACATCCGACTGCATGCGTGCAACGGGCGTGAGCTGATCCAGGCCGATCGGATTCTGCCCTGCGGCCAGGGAGGTCACGTAGGTGGTGGAAGCGAAATCCAGGGTGTGACCATCCGGTGCCCCGTTGGCAGTCCGCTGGTGAGCTAGGGCTCCCGAGGCCGAGGGCAGGTTGACGACAGTGATGCGCGCCCCGCCTACCGCCTCCTCGAACATCGGCCGTACCACGCGTGCGAAGTTGTCGACGCCACCGCCGGCGCCGGCAGCCACCAGGAACTGGATCGGTTTGCTGGGATAGTCGGCCACTTCATTGGCGCTGGCGCCCATGGCTACGCCAACCAGGGCCAGGCCCAGAGTAGCGGTTTTCAGTGTTTTCTTGGTGAGCATGTCGTTCTCCTTTACATAATTGTTATGCGTGCGGTTCCGGTCGGATGAGCGAGTTCAGTCAAGCGTGCTGTCGACGCTTTCACGCAGCGTTGAGGTGGCATCCTGCCCATGGAACAACCGATCCTGCTCCTGACGCAGTTGGTGGAGTCGCGAATCGGGCAAGGCGACGTCCGCCAGCGTGATCGGCTGGTTGGGGGCGATGTCGCGAACGACTTCCGCCCCGGGAAGCAGATAGAAAGGCACCTTGGCCTCGGGCGAGAGCGCCGCGGCCGGATGAATCTCGGGCCGCAGGCCCTCGATATGGCGATGATGGCCGCGCATCTCCAACCGCTGGCCGGCAGGGATCGCCTGGGTAGCACGGGCGGTCAGATCGAACTTTGGCGTGGTCGCCTGACCGCCGCCGGAGGTCCTGCCGTTCAGCACCGCATCGAGCAGCGAGATCGGCGCTTCCAGGCCAAGCAAATGGCGCGGCAGGTAGATCATTGCACAGTTGCCGCTGCGGCTGAGAATGTGCCCCTTGTCACGCAACAGCGACCACACGTGAGGATCCTCGCAGCGCACGACGATGAACACACCGCCGGCGAAGCTGATCTCGTCCGGGCGGCGCAGGCAGTTGAATACCTCGAGACGCTCGTTGCCACGTAACACCCCACCGTGCGTCTCGAGGTCGAGCAGGGTCGGCACCTCGCCGGTTCTCAGCACCATGGCATGGAACTCCGGGAGGTCGGGGCCGAGCCCGGTGGCATTGGCCACGTTGACCATCTCGCACAGGTCGGGCACGGATATCTGCGGGATGGCGGCCAGGGCCTTGCCACGGGCCTCGACAGCCTCACGCTCCGCGCCCTCGGGCAGCTCCCACAGCTCGGCCAGACCGGGCGCCGGGTAGGAAACGCCATTGCAAAGCACGCTGCCGGCCGCCTCGTCCCAGACGAAGTCGTATTCGCTGCTCTTGCCCGCGGCAATGATCTCGAAGCCCAGCGTACGAGCCCAGGTGACGAGCCCGATCAGCAGGCTTGGCTGGTCCCCATCCATCGGTGTGAAGAGGCGATCATGGCGTTGCGCCAGGCGAGTCAGGTAAGGCCCCACAACGGACTCGGTCTCCTTCGTGGCGATGCCCACATGCTTGCCCGCCAACAGCGCGGCTTCGGCATAGCGCCCCCCCACTTCGGGAATGCCCGTCGATTCCACCAGAATGTCGAAAGGCAGCGCCTGCACGTGCTCGAAGCTGCCCGCAGCGACGTACCCGCCTGATTGCCAAGCCTTTGCTGCCTCCTCGGAAGAATGGCATACCATTATTTCAGCATCGGGCACCCCGGAAAAGCGCAAGGCTTCGGCGGCTCTCTCCGGTGTGACATCAATGGCAACCCTCGCTGCGAGCCCTTCCATGCCGCGAGCCTGCCGCAAGACACCCCTTCCAAAGTCGCCGGCGCCAGCCACGCAAGCCTCAACAACTTTTTTTATTTCAAAATGTTGCAGATAGTTCATGAGCGATTTGTTTTCCCGTTCCGGTCATCGTTGAGGGGCTTCGCCTTGGCGGTGCGGGTCCGGCTTCCTCCTCTGCCTGAAATCACATTGCCTGGCAGTGGACACTGCTCAGGCAGCGCCGGATCTGATCAAAATGTAATGGTATGCCATTTTGAGGGTCAACAACGCGTAGATACGACTTTAGTCAATGGCCGTCTTGTTATGCCACTAACCATCTGAAAAATATGGGTGATAAATGGAGAGCCCTAGGCGCGTTACGATTTGAAAGGACCAAAATGGTATGCCATTCTTGGCACTCGACTCCGGAGTAAGCAATCCTATGGAAGAAGCCGTTCAGTCAAGCCATGCAGGTCTGGTCGAGAAAGTGGCCAACTACCTGCGTGAACACATCGTGATGGATCACTTCCAGCCCGGTCAGCGCCTTCCCGAGCGCACCCTGGCCGTGGAGCTTCAGGTCTCGCGTACCCCCTTGCGGGAAGCACTCAAGATCCTGGCCACCGAAGGGCTCGTGGTCATTTCTCCCCATCGGGGGGCGGTGGTAGCGGAAGTGAGCCCAGCCGACATCAAGGAAAAGGCCTACGTACTGAGCGTGCTGGAGCAAGCCGCTGCAGAGCTCACCTGCATCAACGCCAGCGATGACGATATCGCCGAGCTGCAAGCGCTCCATTACGAGATGAAGGCCTGCTTTCTGCGCCGCGATCGCCAGAGCTACTTCCGCCTGAACCAGGAGATTCACAACCGCATCGTCGCCCTGTCGGGCAACTCCGCACTGATCGACATGCACGCCAATCTGAGTCGGCAGCTATATCGCGTTCGCTATCTATCGAACCAGAAGAACGAGAAGTGGGCGACCGCCATGGAGGAGCACGAAGCCATCATGGCGGCGCTGGAATCGAGAGACCCGGAGCAGGCCGGGCGCGAGTTGCGCAATCATCTGGGCAAGACCTGGATCAAGTACGCCAACGGCGAGCCCATCGCATAATCGCGAATAGAGCAGGCGTCATGGACGATACCCTGCTTCGCCTCACTCAGCCGTACGTTCTCCATCACTCTCACCCTCGGCCGGAACCCGGACGCGTGGCTTCTCATGCTTTTCTTCCGTTGCGATATCGTGCTGACTGAGCACCACGATATCCCGCGGCCACCATTCGGGATGATAAGTGCGGATGAAGTTCATCAGCCGCTCGCGGATCTGCATCTCCGCCACCCAGCCGGCGAAGGGGTCGGTCGCCATCAGGTAGCAGGTAATGGTCTGCGACTTCTCGGTTTGCCCTGTCACATAGCAGCACAGCTTGTGATGCTCGACGACGTTCTCCTCCTCTTCGGCGAACTCGAAAAATTTATGACGGATGAGCTCGACATCGGCACTCAGGTGCAATATCAGCTCCAGCTTGCGATACATCTTGGCGTTCTTGATCGAGAGGTTCTCGAACGGCTGGGAGACGAAGTAGGTCACCGGCACGATCAAGCGTCGCTCGTCCCACACCCGCAAACGGATGAAGGTGTAGAAGATGCCTTCCACATAGCACCACTGCCCTTCGAACATCACTAGGTCACCGATGCGGATGGGCTTGGCCAGCGAGACCTGGAACGAAGAGAGAATGTTGCCCAGCACCGCCTGACCGGCAATGCCCACCAGCACTGCCAGCACGCTGGCCGAGGCCAGCAGCGACAGGCCCAGCGTCTCGAACAGTTCGATCTGGCTCAGCACGTAGACGGAAACGGCGATGACCGCAACCAGGATGATGACCCGGCGCAGCGCATAGAGCGTCGTCAGCAGTTGGCGCTCGTCCTTGGGCTTGGTGTCGTCGATCTCCCCCACGAAGCGCCGCGTCACCTTGAGCAGAACGGTATCCACCAGGCGCAGCGCTATCGTGCCTACGCCCCAGGCAATCAGGATGATCAGCAGGGTACGGATGAAGGTGGTGGCCACGGCAGTGAAGGAGACCACATAGTCGAGCAGCATCTGCGCGACGAAGGCCATGACCAGCAGCGCCATTGGCACACCGATCCGGCCGGCGAAGATGCTAGGCACACCATGGGGAAACCAGTGCGCCAGCAGGCCGACCAGGGCGTAGACGCCCCACCCCACCAGGCCGGTCAGCAGCAGGAAAAGCGGAATGGCGATCCATTCCCAGACCTGGAGCATCCCGAAGCTCGTCTTGAAGCGCTCAGGTATGTAGGCCTCGATCAGCGACGGCCCAAACTCTTCGTAGAGCCGCGGAATAACGGAAACGCTTTCCGCAGAGATCAGCCATACCGGCTGCTCGTCGTCCACGCGGTAGCGCTCCAGGCGTACCTCGTAGTCTTCGCCATCGACCGTCATAGTGGCCAGCTCGAGGCTTCGGCGCGGCTCGCCTACCAGCGGGTGCTGGCCGGAAGGGTCTTCGATGGCGGCATCCTGGCGGCTGGGCAGGTTGGAAACGTTGAACCATTCACCGCGCCTGAGCACCGAGGCCAGCTGTCGGGCCAGCTCGGGCCCCTGTTGCTGCTGTTCCGCCTCGTCCAGCTCGGAAAGGTTGAGCAGATGTGCCGCGGCGGCGTACTCATCATTCTCGGTGAGCTCGACGAAACTGCGGAGCGCACCTTGAGGGGTCAGCCGCTCGACTTCGTCGGGCGGCTCGCCGAGGCCGGCGTTCAGCGAGTCGAGGGGAAACCACTCCCGCTCCTCGCTCTCGTCATCCTCGCTCTCGTTGCCGTTCTCACCCACACCCTCGGGTAGCTGCGCCGCACTGGGCACGGCCACGAAGAGTGCAGCCATCAACAGGGCCAACAGGGCCGGCAGCCGCCATGCGTCGATTCCTTTCATACGCGTATTCCTGATCGAAGCGGATCCGCTGTCCCTCCTTCAGACAGCGCTGTTCGAATCGGTCCAGCCTAAGACAGTAGACCCATCGGACCGATGACTGCTTGCAGTACAGCTCACCGGTCACCGCTTCGTCCAGGCGATGGGCCGACTCCATCGGCCCGATCAGGCGTCGGGGTTGCCCAGCGCTTTCAGTCGCTCGGCGCTCAACGCGAGATCGGCGTTCTTGTTGACCCCAACGCCGCGCTCGATGATGCTCCGCGCGATCTCCTGGGCCTCTTCCAGGGAATGCATCACGAAGGTACCGCACTGGTACTCGTTCAGCTCCGGGATATCTTCCATCCGCTTGACGTCGATAACGTCCTGCATCGCCGCCAGCCAAGCCTCACTGACGCGTTCCTCGCTGGGGCTGCCGAGCAGGCTCATGTAGAAGCCGGTGCGACAGCCCATCGGGGAGATGTCGATGATCTCGACGTCCTTGCCGTTCAGGTGATTGCGCATGAAGCCGGCAAACAGGTGCTCCAGGGTGTGGATGCCCTTCTCACCCATCATGTCTTCGTTCGGCTTGTTGAAGCGCAGATCGAACACCGTAATGGTATCGCCGGAAGGCGACTGCATGGTCTTGGCAACGCGAACGGCCGGGGCGGCCATGATCGTGTGGTCAACGGTAAAGCTATCGAGTAAAGGCATGCTCAATCCTTCTTGCCGGTCAGGTTCGCCGAAACCCCCATAGTAGCATGGGATGCCCGCCGGCCCGGAACCGACGTTGACCGCCTGCCGTCATGAGCATTTGCTGTCGCCACCGCCCCAGTTCCACTCGCTGCGCGCCACGGCATCGTGGGCGTGCAGGCTTTCGGCATGCACCACACGCAGCTGAAAACCGCTGATGCCGGGCTGCTCGCGCAAGGCATGGTGCAGGCGGCGCGCGGCATCCTCGCAGAACATCAGATTCTGGCCGTTGGCCAGGGCGAAGGCCTGCTCGTCGATCCGCTTCACCGCCGTTTGCAGCGCCGTGCCCAGGGCACGTTCGGCGCGATTCACCAGGCTGACCAGCGGCAGCTCGTCCGGTGCGCCGGCCAGACGCACCGTGAGATGCGCCTGGCTGCGCTGGCTGTGGGGCGTGGCCAGAATGCCCTGCTCGCTGCCGAGCCAGGCCCGCACCGCCTCGCGGCTGACCGGCATGTCGGTGAAGTCCTCGTCGAAGGCCTGCTGGATCAGTTGGCGAGACAGCGCCGCCGAACACGGGCAGGTGGAGGAGTAACCCACGGTGAGCTCCAGGGTGGCGTGAAAGCCCTGGCTGTCGCGCCGGCAGCGCAGGGTAAAGGGATAGCGCTTCCATCCCGCCAGCGGGCTGATCAGCGCTGGGCGCTTGAGCATCGCCTCGCCGCCGAGATCGAGAAAGGCGCTATGCGAGAGTCCTTGGTGAGTGTCGAGAAAGCCCTCCAGCACCGCCGCCACGCGCGTAAGCGAAAGCTCACGCTCCTCGAGCTCGGCCAGCGCCAGGTAGAGGCGCGACATGTGAATGCCGCGTGCAGTGGGGTCATCCAAGCTGACACCGGCCGAGGCCTGGCCAGTCACCCCTTGGCCGGCGACCTGAAACGGCAGGGCGATACCCTCCATGCCTACCCAGCTCAGGGTGCCCAGGCGAGTGGCGGGGGCAGCGGCGATATCTTCCAGCGGTAACCTGTTCATCGAGTCGAGACCTTTACGCTTGTTAGTGCAAATATGTTATAACATAACATTTTGAGCTTTCCGACCCGCAGGAGCCGGCATGACACAGCACTTCAACACGCCGCAACCTTCGTTTGACACTTCAGCCTCTGGCACACCCGAATCGGCAGCGAAGCCACGCCAGGCTCTGCATCGACGCCGCTGGGCAGTGGTAGTGGCGCTGCTCGCTGCAGGCGGCATCCTGCTGCTCGTTCAACAGCACCTATGGCAAGACCTGACCCTGCAGCTGCTGGCCTGGCAACGCGACCTCCATCGCGCCCTGACCCTGGCGATCACCGAATGGTCGGCCGCCCCCTCTTGGGCAAGCGGCTGGTGGCTGATGGCGCTCAGCTTCGGCTACGGCATCTTTCATGCCGCCGGGCCCGGCCACGGCAAGGCAGTGCTCTCCACCTACCTGCTCTCCCAGGGCGGTGGAGTGAAGCGTGCCCTCGGTCTTTCGTTCAGCGCCGCCATGCTGCAAGGCCTGACAGCCATCGCCCTGGTGCTGGTGCTGGTCAAGGGGCTGGGGTGGTTGACCCGCCAGGCCATGGGCAGCGTCGCCGGGCTGGAGCTGGCCAGCTTTCTGATGGTTGCCATTCTGGGAGTCTGGCTATGCCTACGTGCCAGGCGCTTGCTGAAGCAGACAGCTGGTGGCGATTCCGGCTTACCCGCCATCAACGCCCCTCACGACCATTCCATCGAACATGCCAATCCCACCTCAACCTTGATGGCCCCCACCTTCAGCCCTGCGGCAACGGCTCACACAGGCCAGCCATTCCACGCGTTTCACGTCGCCCCCGCCCACGACAATGTGCAGCATCACGGCCACGACCCGGCCGGTCATGGCTGCAGCTGCGGCGCGCGCCATCACGTGGCCCCGGATGAAGCCGGCGACTGGCGCACGGCGCTGGCCACCGTGGCGACCATCGGCATGCGCCCCTGCAGCGGCGCCGTATTGATCATGGGGGCGGCAAGCCTGCTCGGCCATATGGCGCTGGGTGCGGCCGCCGTCATGACCATGGCGCTGGGTACCGCCATTACCGTTTCCGCTCTGGCGCTGGCCAGCGTATTGGCACGGGACTGGATGACACGGATCTTTCTCAAGTCCGAACTCAAGCACGGCACTAGCCGTCTGGCACAGGTGAGCCGCCTTGGCGGTTGGCTGGCCATGGCCGGTGGCTTCGCTCTGGTATGGCTGGGTCTGTCGCTGGCCTGGTACGCCACCACGATGCCAGCCGCCGGCCCGAGCCTGTTCTCGTGAGTGGCAGCCAGGCGCATGCCAGCCTGCCTCGACGTTTCACGTCGCCTGGACGGGCTGAAAGTAGTCGAACAGCCGGGTGACGGCTTCGGGTTCTACCCCGTTGGTGATGAATACGAAGCGCGAGATACCGTCTTGGCAGGCTTCTACCGGCAGCGGCTCCGGCGGGTGAAAGATGTGCTGCACTCCGTGCAGTGCCAGGGGCTGCTCGCGCCCGGCTACGTTCACGATGGCTTTTACCCGCAGGATCTTCTCGCCCAGCAGCGACATCAGCAGATCGAGCCAGTCTTCCAGCCGTTCCGCGGCGATGGGCTGCTCGACGGTGAAGCAGAAGGAGCGGATCTGCTCGCCGTGGCGGGTCAGCGAGGGTCTGGACGCCGGTGCCATCATCGAGACCAGGCTGCCGGCATTCATCGGCGCCGCGCCACCGGCGGGCATTACCTGCGCATAGGAAGCCGCGCTCAGCCACTGCTCCGCCCCACGTTGGCGAGCGGACAGGCTGCCCCCCGTGAGCTGCTCGGCCGCTATCTGGCCGTGGCGTACCTGCACCTGCTCGGCGGCAGGGTTGATCCGGGCAAGATGCTCGCCAAGCCGGGCCAGCCGCTCCTCGTCGACCAGATCCCCCTTGGTGATCAGCAAGCGGTCGGCGACGGCGGCCTGACGCTGCGACTCCCGGTGGGCATTGAGCGTCGAGATACCGCTGGCGGCATCCACCAGGCAGATCACACCATCCAGCACCAGGCGATGGGCCAGCCAGTAGTCGGTCATCAGGGTGTGCAGAATGGGCGCCGGATCGGCAAGCCCGGTGGTCTCGATGATCACCCGCGAGAAAGGCTCGCCGCCCGCCCGTTCGATGGCATCGAAAGTCTTCTGTACGGTGCGGCTCAAGTCGCCGCGGATGGTGCAGCACAGGCAGCCGCTGCTCATCTCCACCACGCTGTTTTCATCGCTCTGGGCGACCAGACGGTGGTCCAGGCCGATATCGCCGAACTCGTTGATCACCACCAGCGCATTGCTCATCGCCGGCTGACGCACCAGACGGTTGAGCAGCGTCGTCTTGCCGCTGCCGAGAAAACCGGTCAGCACGGTAACGGGAATCGGATCCTGGGTATCGAAGCTCATGGAATGCACCGTAACGGGGAATACGCCGCAGCAGGAAGCGCTGCGCCAACGCCTGTTTTGTTATGTTATAACAACCCTAGAAATACACAAGCCCAGCCGATCCTGACAGCCCCCTTCACTGCGGTTTTTTATTAACTTCAACGAAAACATGCCCTTCACGTGAATACCGAAAAACAATCGAGAAAGGCTTTGACCCAGGCAAACAAGCATGACACCGTGGGTTCAGTTGGTAGGCAAGCAACAAAGTTTCAGTAGCGTTCGGATTCGTTCGGCGGCCCTGTGATTTCATCTTGTTTTACCCACTACTCATCTGGGTAACACCAGAAATATTGCAAGGCGCCTAGCGCAAAAGGAATTCGATTATGACGACTGGAACAGTCAAGTGGTTCAACGACTCCAAGGGCTTCGGCTTCATTACTCCGGCCGATGGCGGTGACGATGTTTTTGCCCACTTCTCCGAAATCCAGGAAGAAGGCTTCAAATCCCTGCAGGAAGGTCAAACCGTCTCCTTCGACGTGACCCAGGGAAAGAAAGGCCTCCAAGCCTCGAATATCAAGCAAGTCGCATAACCTAACGGTTAAACGATTTGTCGAACCTCTGGGTTCGATGACAAGGCCCGCCTAGGCGGGCCTTGTCGTGTCATGGGGTTGGCGAGCGAAATCGGGAATGCAAAAACGACGGCGATAAACGCTTGGGGCCAAGCCGGTGGTGCGCTTGAACAGGCGCCGGAAGAAGGCCGAATCCTCGTAGCCAACCCGCCAACTGATCTCCTCCACCGAGGCCTCGGTGCGCTCGAGCCGACGTTTGGCATCTTCGATCCGCAGGCGCTGAACATAGGCAATCGGCGTAAGGCCGGTGGCGCTGACGAAGCGACGTTTGAAGGTACGCTCCGCCAGCCGCGAACGTTCAATCATCGCCTCCACCGGGTGAGCCAGGGCGAAATGCTCATCCAGCCACTGCTGAGCACGCTGGATCTCGCCATCGCCGTGATCCGTCTTGGCGGCAAATACCAGATAGGGCGTCAACCCATCCTGATGCCACTGCAGCGCAAAGCGCCGTGCGATCTCCTGCGCCGTGGTCGCACCGGCATAACGCGCGGTGAGATAGAGCGCCAGGTCGTGCCAGCTCATCGCCGCCCCCGAACTCACCAGCTCCTCATGCTGGCCGGCGATCACCAGCACCCGCTCCGGATGAGTCGACACCGCAGGGTAGCTGGTCATGAACGCCTCGGCATAGCCGAAGTGCACCGTCGCCTCCATACCGTCGAACAGGCCCGTTTCGGCCAACAGGAAGACTCCCGAGCACGCCGAGCAAAGCACCGCGCCACGCTCGTGCATGGCATGCAGCCATTCCACCAGTCGGGGATAGCGGCCCTTCTCCCAGCCGTGAGCCGGCAGCAACACCGAAGGTACGATCACAATATCGCTCGTTTCGACGGTATCGATGGCGCGCTGGACATCGACTGGCACGCCGCTGGCCAGCTCGAGCGCTCCTACCGTCTCCCCCACGATCTCGATTTCGAACGGCGCCGGGACCCCGGGCGTTACCAAGCCCATCAGCGAGGCGCCGTTCATCACATCGAAGAGTCCGGCAAGCGTGGAGACCGTGGCATCGGGTAGAGCCACGAGGCTGATGTGCCGGGGGCGCGACCCGGCAGGAGTGGTAGATCCTGTCATGGCGCGTGGCGCTTCGTTGGGTGGAGGAATTCAGTGTGGCACAAACGAACCGATTGCGGGTCGTTTCCGCTCTTCAGCGGGCAGCACCCCACGGAGATGATGGACGCGACGCAAGACCCCGACACAACAAGACAGGAGCTGCAGCACATGACCTCCCCCGCAATCGATCAGACCAAACTCGAAGCTTTTGTCGCCCAGGCCGTGGGCGACCTCTCCTCCGCCTACGGCGGCATCATGATCAGCCTGGGCAACAAGCTCGGCCTGTACAAGGCCATGGCGGGCGCCGGCCCGCTCAGTGCCAAGGAACTCGCCACCCGCACCGGCTGTGCCGAGCGCTACGTCTCCGAGTGGCTGAATGCTCAGGCCGCTGGCGGCTACGTGGGCTACCACGCCGTCAACGACACCTACGAGCTCTCCCCCGAGCAGGCCCTGGTGCTCGCCGACGAAGAGAGCCCGGTGTTCATTCCTCACGCCTGGCAGGTGCCGGCCTCGATGTGGTTCGATGAAGAGCGCACCCTGGAAGCGTTTCGCACCGGCCAGGGCGTGGCCTGGGGCGACCACGACAGCCGCCTGCAGTGCGGCGTGGCAGCGTTCTATCGCAACGGCTACCGCGCCAGCCTGGTAGCGGAATGGCTGCCCGCCCTGGAGGGCGTGGTCCAACAGCTCGAAGCCGGCATCAGCGTGGCCGACGTGGGCTGCGGCCACGGTCACTCCACCGTGCTGATGGCGCAGGCATTTCCCCGCTCGCGCTTTCATGGTTTCGATGCCCACCCGGCCTCGATCGAAGCCGCCAGGCGCAATGCGGCCGCGGCGGGCGTGGCCGACCGCGTGAGTTTCAGCATCGCCCGCGCAGTGGACTACCCCGACCGGCAGTACGGGCTCATCTGCTTCTTCGACTGCCTGCACGACATGGGCGACCCCGTCGCCGCCGCCCGCTACGCCGAGCAGGTGCTGGCTCCCGAGGGAACGGTGATGCTGGTCGAGCCCTACGCCCAGGACAAGGTCGAGAACAACCTCTCGGTCGTCTCGCGCATGTACTACTCGGCCTCCACCACCATCTGCTGTGCCCATGCCATTTCGGAAGGCGGCCACCTCGTGCTCGGCGCCCAGGCCGGCGAAGCCCGCCTGGCCGACGTCTTCCGCAAGGCCGGATTCACCCACTTCCGGCGCGCGGCCGAAACGCCGTTCAACCTGATCCTCGAGGCAAGGCGCTGACCGGCTAGCCATGAGCGCATGCACCAGGCTTTCCGGCTCAACGACAAGGCCCGCCTAGGCGGGCCTTGTCGCGTTATGTACATGCACCGGTATTCATCAATACCCCACGGTGAAGCGCTGGCGCACATGGGCAGGGCGCTCGAGCTCATCGACCAGGGCAATGGCGTAATCCTCGAACGAGATGCTGGAGCCATGCTCGTTGGCCAGCAGCGAGTCCTTGCCCAGGCGGAAGTTGCCGGTGCGCTCTCCCGGTACGAACAGTGCCGAGGGCGAGAGAAAGGTCCAGTCGAGATCCTTTACGCCTTTCAGATATTCCAGAAAAGCCACGCCGGCACTTGCCTCCTCGAAGTACTCGGCCGGAAAGCTCGGCTGATCGATCAGGCGCTGACCCGGCGCGACCTCCAGGCTGCCGGCCCCACCCACGACCAGATAGCGTTTCACCCCGGAGTCGCGCACCGCACCGATCAGCGCATCGGCATCGCTGGTGGCAAAATGCACCGAGCTGATCACCGCATCGTGCCCACGCAGCATTTCGGCCAGCCCGGCGCGGTCGTGGACATCCCCCTGGCGGACCATGACCCCAGGCAGCTTGGCAATTCTTTCAGGATGGCGAGCGATGGCAGTCACCATGTGACTGCGCTCGGAGAGTTCGGCGAGGATACGGGAGCCGGCGTTGCCGGAAGCACCGATGAGAGCGATGTTGGCCATGACGAAGATTCCTTTGGTTTGCTTTATGCACCTGGTCTGCTTTGTAGACCTAAGCGGCAAACTATGGTACTTCTCTGCCATTCGCAAGAAGTCACCGCCGTGCGACCCGGTCACACCGTCATGACCCTTGGGCACTACAGGAGCTTCCATGCCACTCCAAGAGCTGAAAAAATTCGCATCCGATGCCCCCTGCCCCATCCGTGACGTGCTCGACCGCATCGGCGATCAGTGGAGCGTGCTCGTGCTGCTTACCCTGCGGCCCGGCACCCGCCGCTTCAACGAACTGATGCGCGAGATCGGCGACATCTCCAAGCAGATGCTCTCGCGCACCCTCAAGCGCCTGGAGCAGGACGGCTTCATCACCCGCACGGTCTATCCCGAAGTGCCCCCGCGGGTGGAGTACAGCCTCACCGAACTCGGCCACTCCTTCCTCGAACCGATGCGTGCGCTGGTCGCCTGGGCCGACCAGAATCACCGCACCATCTCCGAAGCGAGAGAGCGCTATCGGGGTGGGAATTAAGTAAGCGGCGCCGCGCGCTGCGGATGGCACAGATAGCGAAGGTGAAGAAAGGGGATGAGCAGCGGGCTGGCGAAGATGCCCAAGGCAACAATGATCACCCACTCCGCCGGCTCCCAGCCCAGCGTCAGCAGCCCGACCAGCACCAGCGAGACGAGCGTCAACCCCGCTCCGGCGCAGGCCGCCCGCCACCACCACAGGGAGCGCTCGCGCCTAAGCAGGAATGCGACCGCCACGCACCACAAGCCAGCGATGCCCAGGGTACCGACGAACACGAAGAGGATGATCGCCACCTCCTGCATGCCCCAGGGAAAGCCCACCGTGAGCAGCAGACCCAGGCCGAACACGAGGCAGAACGCACTGACCGGTAGCGCCAGCAGGAGCATCTCGGCCACCACGAGGCCACGCTGCAGGCGGTCCCGGTTCATAAAGCCTCCAACCGACAGCTCAGCAAGACGCTGCGTGCTGGCCCCGAGCTCGGCACCACCGTCCCATTTGCTCGCACTGCTTCACTTGCTCGCACTGGTAGCAATCAGCGTGCCTCCGGCGCCCAGAAAGAGCCCACCTGTGGTGCGATGAAACGCCCGCAGCCTGCCGGGGCTGTCGAACCAGCGCCCCAGCCCCGCACCGGCGGTGGCATAGAGCGTCATCAGCGTGGTATCGATGACCAGCCAGGTCAGCGCCAGAATGGCGAACTGCAGCATCTGCGGCTCGCCAACGGTGATGAAGTTGGGAAACAGCGCCGCAAAGAACAGCAGGTCCTTTGGGTTGCCGATACCCACCAGAAACCCCTGACGGAACAAGCCACTGGTAGAGCGCACGCTGGCCAGAGCCGGCTCGCTGGCCGTGGCAACCGGTGAACTGGGCGCGCTCAGCCAGGCCTGAAGTCCCAGATAGATGAGGTAAGCCCCGCCTAGCAGCTTCAGCACGAAGAAGGCCGTTTCCGAGGTGGCCAGCACCGCCCCGAGGCCCAGCGCGGAGAGCGTCATCAGCACCAGCGAAGCCACGCCGCCGCCGAGTACGGTAGCGAAGGCTCGGTGGCGGCCGAAGCGGAGGCCATGGGTGGTGCACAACAGCGCCACCGGTCCCGGGAAGATGATCAGGGCAGTGATCACGCCCACGTAGGTTATCCAGGTCCACCACTCCATCACGAAAGCCTCCTTGGCTCATTCATTGATCGCCGTGCCGGCGGGATATCAGCTTATCCTATCGATTGGCTCAAGGACGATTCAAAAGACGAAATCGCAGCCCCGGCTCGGCCGGCTCCGCAGTGAGTTGCCAGCCATGCGTCATGGCGATCTCCTGACAAATGGCCAGGCCTAAGCCTGCTCCATGGTCGCGCCGATGCGCAGCGCGCCAGAAGCGTTCGAACAGCAGCGGCAGGTGCTCTAGCTCAACGCCGAGCCCTGTGTCGCGCACGCTCAGCGTATCACCATTGATCTCCACACAGACGGTCGCCTTGGCAGGTGAATGCTGAATGGCGTTTTCCAACAAGTTCTTCAGCAGGGTGAAGAAAGCGGCACGATCGGCCTGCCATGCCACATTGTCTTCCCCTGCGAGTATTGTCACGTGCACGTCGGCTGCTTCCGACATGCGCTGCAAGTAGGAGGCGACTTCATGGGCGATCTCCTGAGGCCGGACGGTGGTGAAGTGGTAATTGTGCGCCTCGCTGGCTTCCGCCAAGAGCAGAAGTTGCTGCACTTGGCGCGTCATGTACTCGACGTCGCTCAATAGCGAGTCGCTGTCGTTCTTGCCATCCTCTCTCAACTCTATTTGAGCGCGGATCAGGGCCAGTGGCGTCTTGAGCTCGTGTGCCGCATTGCCCAGAAACTCCTGCTGCACGCGATAGCCCCGCTCGAGACGTTCCAGAGCTCGGTTGAAGCTATCCACGAGAGGCGCAATCTCCGCCGGCACCGCCTCGGTCTTCAACCTGGAGTTGAGGGAGCGCGGGGAAATGGCGGCAGCGGATTCCGAAACGTCGCGCAGCGGCTTGAGGGTGTAGCGCAAGGTGATGAAGGCACACAGGCCGAAGGCCATGAAAAGGACGATGCCAAATACCGTGATGCCAACGATCATTCGCGGCAAGGCAACCTTGTCGAGGATGCTCATGAACCGTGCACTGGCGGCGAACTGCAGAAACCACTGGCGCCCCTCATGCTGCAGGGGCTGCGTGGCGCCGTAGAAGATGTTGCCCTCATGCTCGAAGGTAAAGTGTCTGCTCGTCATACGGAGAAGATCATCGCCGGGTGGCCAGAACGCCTCGCCGGCGCTCGAGAAAGCCGCCACGTTGCCGGCGTCGTCCAGGATCCGATAGGCCGTTTCGCGCTGCGGTCCCTCATACAGCCAGGCACGGTCGTCCAGCCGCGAGTCGAAGCCGATGGGCCTGCCATCGCGGTCGAAGACGACGTTGTCCTTCAGCGCCTCCACGGCATTGACCAGATCCATCCGGGCCAGGAGGTTGGTCTGGGTCACCACCACTGCTGCGACCACCAGCAGCACCATACTGAGCGCCATGCCAGCTACGTAAGCCAGCAGGATCTTGAGGCTCAGGCTATTCAGCGACGGCGTCTTCACGAAGCGCATAGCCCAGCCCCCTGACGTTGACGATGCGCTGACGCGAACCGATGGCGAGCAGCTTGCGGCGCAAACGATGCAGGGCCACGTCCAGGGCGTTCGGCGTCACCGCCTCGCTCAGCCCCCAAGCCGCCGCTTCCAGCGCGCTGCGGCGCACCACCTCCCTGGGCTTGTGCAACAACAGCTGCATGATGTGCAGCTCCGTCGAGGAGAGGGTGACACTTGCGTCGCCACAGCGCAGCATGCAGGCCTCGGGCCGCAGGGTCAGATCGCCATGGCTGGGGTCGAGCGAGTGGAACGCCACGGGCCGACGCAGCAGTGCCCGGACGCGCGCCACCATCTCGTCCATGGCGAACGGTTTGGGCAGGTAGTCGTCGGCCCCGGCATCGAGCCCCTGTACTCGGTCATGCAGGGCATCGCGTGCCGTCAATACGAGGCAAGGCACGCCGAGGCCGGCCTTGCGCAGCCTATGCAGCAAGCTGAGGCCATCGCCATCCGGCAACCCCCGATCGAGAACCAGGGCCTGGTAGGAGATCTGCTGAATCGCCGTCCAGGCGCTGTCGATGCGGCCGGCCACGTCCACGGCAATGCCAGCGGCCTCCAGCCCCTGGCACATCAGCCGGGCCAGGCGGTCGTGGTCCTCGACCAGGAGTATGCGGCTCATCAGAAGCGGTACATGTAGCCTAGGTAAACGCTGTTGGTAGTCGAGCGATCCACCAGCGGACTGTCCTTGATCTCATCCGCCAGGCTCGTCACCCCGGCCCCTAAGAGCACGGAGTGGTGCTTGTCGAACATGTATACACCGCGCACCCCCGCCTCGATGTTGATAGCCGACTCCCCCGCATAGGCAGGGCGGTCGAGACGGGCTTCGCTTTCACGCACCCCAAAATAGTAGTCGACCGTTTTCTCGTCCTGCCAGCTTGCCCCAACGTGCGGGGTGAGCAGTACACGATTGCCCACCCGCCAGGTTCTCGCCAGGCCGAGACTGACGATCTGGCCGTTGCTGTTACCTGAAACGTCGGCCAGCCATTCGGCACTGACATCGACGAAACTGCTGCTCCACTCCACTACGCCCCCCGCCCAGAAGCCGCCTCTGCGCTTTTCCATGCCATTGAGGATCGGGGCGTCGCCCTCTTCGTAACCGCTTCCGTCGTACTCGCCGACGATACCGAAGTTGAGCTGTTGGGAATCGCCGATATCGAGACTCGGCAGCTTGAACTCGATCCGGGGGCCGAACAGATTCACGTACTGGTTCTCGAACTGGAGCAGCGGTAGCGCCGTATTGTCTCGTCCGATACCGGCATAAGGCTCCTGCGCGCTCATGACGCCGAGCCCCAGCGCCCAGGTCGTTGACGACTCGGCATCGCCCGGCGCTTGGGCCAGCGCCGCTACCGGAGCCCCCAGGCCAACGGCAAGCAACGCAACGGCCGCCACCCGCACGGCAGAACCATGAATGATCGAGACAAGCGGATTCGATGAAGGCATGTGGGTTTCTCACGCAATGTGGAAGGAACGCCAGTTACTTTAACTCTCGCCGCCGTTCCCTTACTGAAAACTTACCGGGAGACTCTCTTCGTTCCGCTACTTCGGTAAGTGTTCTGAAAGGCGTAGAAGTGGAGAGTCTCGTCTCAGCAGAGACGAGGACACAGAATGCTCCCACTCATCGATGTCATTCTCATTTCCTTCCTGTTCCGCCACCGTACGGCTGGCCATAAGCCGTCGCTGTCTTGCGGAGAGGCATGATGCTAAATACGCGCTCATTCACAGCCGCCGCAACCGGTGCGCTGACCCTCGGCGTGACGGTCGTATGGCTCATGCATGCCTCCAGTAACGCTCCGCCCGTAGCAGCCATAGCGGTCGAGCAAGCCGCTCTGACCGTCACCGTGACCTCGCCGCGCCCCGCCATGCTGCCTATCCGAATAGCTGCAAACGGGAACGTCATGCCATGGCAGGAAGCCAGCATCGGTACCGAGGCGAACGGCCTGCGCCTGGCCAGCGTCGAGGCCAACGTGGGCGATGTCGTGCAACGTGGCCAGACACTCGCCACGTTCGCCTCCGATACGGTGAGCGCTGAACTGGCGCAGAGCCGCGCCGCCGTCGCCGAGGCCGAGGCGGCACTCGCCGAAGCCGAGGGCAACGCCCAGCGCGCCCGCCAGCTAGAGGCGTCGGGGGCGATGTCGGCTCAACTGATTTTCCAGCACATCACCACGGAGCGTACCGCGCGGGCTCGGCTGGAGGCGGCGCGAGCCATCGAGAACACGCAGCAGCTTCGCTTGGCCCAAGCCCAGGTGCTCGCCCCCGACGATGGCGTGATCTCGGCGCGTAGTGCCACGGTCGGCGCGGTGCTTCCCGCGGGTCAGGAACTGTTCCGCCTGATCCGACTCGGTCGGCTCGAATGGCGGGCCGAGGTTGCCGCTTCCGATCTGGAGCGGCTGCAGCCCGGCCAGAGCGCCAGAGTCACCCTTCCGGGAGGCCACGAATTGGAAGGACGCGTGCGCACGATTGCCCCAGTGGTAGACGTGTCCACCCGCAACGGCCTCGTCTACGTCGATCTACCGGCAAGCGACGTCGCCCGGGCGGGCATGTTTGCGCGCGGCGAGTTCGAGTTGGGAACACGCCAGGCCCTGACCCTACCGCGATCGGCGGTGCAGCTCCGCGACGGCTTCGGCTACGTGCACCGTGTCGATGAAGACGGCCGGGTGACGGAGTCGAAGGTCGGCCTGGGTCAGCATATGGGGGATAGGGTCGAAATTCTCTCCGGGCTCGAGCCTGATGCCCGCGTCGTTGCGTCGGGTGGCGCCTTCCTGGGCCACGGCGATCGGGTAGTGGAGATCGAGGGACTTGGCGAGGGAATCATCGCCGAGGGCGCGCCAGGGCTGACGACATCGCTAACGAGGGGGCAGCCATGACACTCAATACCTCCTCCTGGGCGATTCGAAACCCCATCCCGGTCGTGCTGCTCTTCGTGCTGTTGACCTCATGGGGGCTGATGTCATTCAGGGGCATGCCCATCCAGGACTTGCCGGATGTGGACATCCCCCGGGTGGTCGTCTCCGCCTCGTTGCCGGGGGCTAGCCCCACCTTGATGGAGAACGAAGTCGCCCGCAAGATCGAGAACGCCATTGGCGGGGTGTCCGGCGTCAAGCACATCATCACCACGCTGACCGATGGCCACGCCGAAATCGGCGTCATATTCCGGCTGGAAAAATCCATGCAGGAAGCGCTCGACGACGTGCGCGACGCCGTCTCGCGCATCCGCTCGGACCTGCCTGCCGAGCTGCGTGACCCGGTGATCCAGAAACGGGGGTTCTCCGACGACCCGCTCCTGCTCTACGCGGTGACCTCCGCCCAGTTGGACGAGGAGGCGCTGTCCTGGCTCGTCGATGACAGGATCACCAAGGCGGTGTTGACCGTGCCCGGTGTGGGCGAGGTACGGCGAATCGGCGGCGTCGATCGCGAAGTCCGCGTGGAGCTGCACCCGGATCTCCTGCTGGCACTGAACACGACGGCACTCGACATTTCACGCCAGTTGCGCCAGGCACAGCAGGAAGCACCCGGTGGGCGCACGAACATCGGCGGTGCCGAACAGGCCGTGCGCATCGTCGCCAACCTCGCCTCGGCGGCTGAACTGGCGGCGATGGAGTTGGCGCTCGGCGATGGCCGTCGCATCCGCCTCGACCAGTTCGCAAGCGTCACCGATAGCGTGGCCGAGCGGCGTACGGCGGCGCTTCTCGATGGGGTGCCCGTCGTCGGCTTCGAGATGACGCGAGCCCGAGGGTACGGCGAGGTCGACGTGGCCGAAGGCGTGAAGTCCGCTCTCACCGCCTTGCAGTCACAATACCCCCATATCGAGATCCACCGAGCCTTCGACTTCGTCGAGCCGGTAAGGGAGAACTACCAGGGCTCCATGCGCCTGCTGTTCGAAGGCATGCTGCTGGCCGTGCTGGTGGTGTTTCTGTTCCTGCGCGACTGGCGGGCGACGCTGATCGCCGCCGTGACACTGCCGCTGTCTATCATTCCCACCTTTGGCCTCATGCACCTGATGGGCTTCTCGCTCAACGTCGTGACGCTGCTGGCACTCTCGCTGGTAATCGGCGTGCTGGTGGACGATGCCATCGTCGAGATCGAGAACATCGAACGCCATCTGCTGATGGGCAAGCCCCCGCGTCGCGCCGCGATGGATGCTGCGGCGGAAATTGGCCTGGCGGTGGCCGCCACCACCTTCACGCTGATTGCCGTTTTCCTGCCCACGGCCTTCATGAGCGGCACGGTGGGACGATTCTTCTTCCAGTTCGGCTGGACGGCCTCGGTGGCGGTACTGTTCTCATTGATAGTGGCACGCCTTCTCACACCGATGATGGCCGCCTACCTGCTGCGTAAACCCAGCCGAGGCCAGCACGAGCCAAAGTGGATTGCCTACTATCTAGTCGTCGCCAACTGGTGCCTGCGCCACCGCAAGACGACCCTCTTCGCGGCGGCAGCCTGCTTCGCCGGTGGCCTATGGTTGGCATCGACCCTGCCGGGCGCCTTCATACCGCCCGACGACACCTCCCAGACCCAGGCGACACTGACCTTGCCACCCGGAAGCACCCTGCCGGAAGCGATGCTGCTTGCCGAGCAGGCGCGCGCACGCCTGGAGGAGAACCCTTATGTCATGCGCGTTTTCGCCGCCGTCGGGGACGCTTCGAGCGGTGGCGATGCCGAAGTGACCCGCTTGGTGCTCACCGTGGGCCTGGCGGATCGCACCAGCCGTGCGGGCATCAAGCTGCAAGCGATCGAGCAGCAACTACGTGATGCGCTCGCCACGCTTCCCGGGGTGCGTACCCAGGTGGGAAGCGGCGATTCAGGAGACATCTATGAGCTGGCGCTGGTCGGCGAGGACAGTCGGGTGCTCGAGCAGCATGCCCGCGAGGTAGAGCGGGAGCTGCGTGCCGTGTCCGGTCTCGGCGCCGTGAGCTCGACGGCCAGCCTGGTCAGACCCGAACTCATCGTACGCCCCGACTTTGCAAGCGCCGCCGACCTTGGCGTATCGGCCTCGGCCATCGCCGACACGCTGCGCATCGCCACGATGGGCGACAACGACGAAGACTTGCCGAAGCTGAACCTCAGCGAGCGTCAGGTGCCGATCATGGTGCGCCTGTCGGATGCTGCTCGACAGGACATTACGACCCTCAGGCGCCTGCCCGTCCCCAGTGCGAAGGGGATGGTACCGCTCGAAAACGTGGCAACTCTCGAATGGAGCAGCGGGCCAGCGGAGATCACTCGGTACGACCGTCTGCGCAACGTCAATTTCGAGGTAGTGCTGCAGGGGCGTCCCCTGGGGGAGATCGAGCAGATCGTTCAGGCGCTGCCCAGCGTGCGCCAGCTGCCACCCGGCGTTCACCAGGCGGCGGCAGGCGATGCAGAGGAAATGGCCGAGATGGCAGTGGATTTCGGTATCGCCATGCTGACCGGCGTGCTGTGCATCTACATGGTGCTGGTGCTGCTGTTCGGGAGTTTCATGCAGCCGGTCACGATCCTCGTGGCGCTGGTGCTCTCCGTTCCCGGGGCTTTCCTTGCGCTGTTCATCACCCAGTCAGCGCTGTCGCTTCCCGCCATGATCGGCTTGATCATGCTGATGGGCATCGCCACGAAAAACTCGATCCTGCTGGTGGACTACATCATCATTGCCCGCCAGGAGCATGAGCTCGAACGCCGGGCAGCTATCCTCGACGCCTGCCGCAAGCGTGTTCGACCGATCGTCATGACCACCCTGGCCATGGGGGCCGGCATGATGCCGATCGCCCTCGGGTGGGCGGGCGATCCCAGCTTTCGGGCCCCCATGGCCTTCGTCGTGATTGGCGGTTTGATCACCTCGACGCTGCTGAGCCTGCTGGTCATCCCGGTGGTGTACAGCTACGTGGACGACGCCGTGCAATGGATAGCGCCGTGGACCGCCAGGCGCTTCGGGCGGTCTACTCCGACGCCCGCCCTACCTTACCCGGCGGATTAGAATAGCCGTGCAACCAAGTATGGCTGCCCGGGGTTTCTCACATGCTCCGAATATCCTGGGCAGGCAACAACAGCAGGAGCCCCAGACAGAGTACGGCGGTTACCTGGAAAACGCCGGCCATGTCCCAGAGCTTCGCCCCAACCCCAGCGAGGGTGGGCGATATCAGTTGTCCAGCGGAAATGAGAAAGAAGGTCAAACCAAAACCTGCGGAAGGTGCCTCAGGGAAACAAGTGACACTCCAGATACCGTATAACGCGGTGATGAGAATGAACATGGCGCCGAACACCACTGCCGACAGGGTCAGCACCAGCATGTCTCCACTCGCCATAGTAAGTATTGCGATCGAGGCCGCAATGGCCAGCGACGCCCACTGCAATACCCTGGCCAGCCCGAAGCGAGTCACCAGCTCGCCGGCCAATCCACCCGCCACACCAGCGATGCCGACCACCATCCAGAACATCACGCGCCCTGCATCAGGCAGGTCATTCTCTCCCGCTATCAAATCAACGGAAAACGTCCAGTAAACGGACGTCACCAGCCCGAACAACAACGCGCCCAGCAGTAAACGGCACACCGCCCTGTCTTTCAACTTGCGCCTCAGCAATACCCGCATGGGCTCATGACCAGTGCGAGTATCATCTGTACGCTCTTTGCCAGCACGTTCCTGATCATCGGCTTCGCTCGCATGGCCCGGCATGATGAAAAGATTCCAAAGCGTGGCAATCAACGCGATAAATGCAAAGCACAGCCAAGCCAATTGCCAACGGGGCCCCGCAAACAGCGCCAGGGGGCCAGATACCATGACACCAAAACTGGTGCCCGAATTGATGATGGCATAGTAGCGACTCTGCTTTTCCGCGCTGCACAGCTGCTTGATGGCATCGGAAAGCGGTGGATAAGCCAGCCCCGGGCTACAACCGGCAAGCGTAACTCCCAGTGCCAGCCATATCGGGTTATTGGCCAGTCCGATCAATGACATACCCAGCGTTGCCGTCGCCCCACCCAATAAGATCGGCAGGCGGGCACCGAAGCGGCGCACCAGAAAGGGACTGACAAGCGTTGCCAGCAGATACCCCAGATAGGAAGCGCTACCAATGGCACCCACTGTCGCCTGATCCAACATGAAATCCTGCCTGATGGCAGGAACGAACAAGCCATAGGTATAGCGCGACAGCCCATAAGTAGCAGCCACTATCAAGAGGCCGGCGCCGACCACATTGAAAGGTGAGTTGCGCTTCAGCAGGATGGGTGGGCACCTATTCATAGGCCTATGAAGCTTCGCCACGCTCATGAGAGAGCATGTTGAGGGAAGCCTTCAAGGCAACCTCGACGGGCCATTCCTGCATGAAGTTCTGCGCTTGAACGATGGCGCCATCGAAAAGTGAATAGACCACATCGACCAGCTCATCGAATCCGCCAGATGTCATCGTATCCCGGTACTGATCCAGAACATGGTCGGCAACAAATTGCCTTACTCGATTCTTATGGTCGCGCACGCAGGCCCTGACTGGGCTCTCCTCACTGCTGAACTCCCCGGCCATATTGATGAACCCGCAACCACGGTAGCCCTCTTCACGCAGCTGGTCGTACCACATGGAGTACATGGCGACGATACGTTTATCGGCCGATAGGTGCTGGCCAACACGCTCGCTCAGCTGCTGCATCCAGTTCTCTTCGCGCTGCCTCAGCCAAGCAATGGCGAGATCCTCCTTGCTCGGGAAATGGGCATAGAAACTGGCCTTGGCGACGCCGGACTCGCTGATGATCTGATTGATGCCCGTCGAACAATAGCCCTGGCGGAAAAACAGCCGGCTGGCTGTCTCGATAATACGTTCGCGAGGCCGGGAAATCGGGGATGTAGTCATCATGACAAAGCACCGAACAGACAAGTCTGTCTATACGATGGACACCAGCATACGATACGTCAAGGGATTTGCCGGGCGCTTGCCGGGATCGGAGAAAGCCCAAGCCGCAGACCTCTAGCCGTGCTCCGGGTTGCGATAGGCGCTTGGGGGAATACCGACATGGCGGCGGAACACCTGCGAGAAGTGGCTCGGGCTCGAATAGCCAACCTCCATCCCGATATCGATGATGCTGCGGTCGGTATCCAGCAACAGCTGACGGGCGCGGTCCATGCGCAGACGGATGAAGTATTGAGATGGTGAAAGCCCCGTCGCCCGCTTGAACAGCCGGCTGAAGTGGTACTCGCTCAATTGCGCCGCTTCAGCCAAGTCCGCCAGGGAAAAGGATTCGGCAAGCCGCTGTTCCATCAAGTCGATGACTCGCCGCAGTTTGTAGGCTTGCAGCGCGTTGCTGCGCCTGGCTGCGGCCTCCGGGTCACGGTAAGTCCGAACGAGATGAATGGCCAGTGCCTGGGCCAGGCCATGGACGAACAGCGAGCTGGGCTCACGGCGTTTGATCAACTCCAGCCGAATCTGCTCGAGCAGCATCCGCACCAGGTCGTCCCGTTCGCCGGAAACGTCGAGGAAGCGGATCGGGCCGACCTGGCTGCCCAGCAGGTCGTGGACTGCTCGATCGACCAGCGCATGAGTGAAGTAGAGGTGCATCACCTCGAAGGTATCGCCCCCTTGGGTCTGCCAGCGCATCTCGTAGGGCAGCTCAGCGCTGGTCAGAAAGAAGTCCCCCTCCTGCACCTGCGCTGATTTCCACTCGCCGCCCAGCGCGCGCTCCTCGACCCTCGCCGATCCGGCCAGCACCATGACCAGCAGCGGTTCGGCCACGGCCGGAACCAGTATGGGTTCCGCGATGCTGCGATGCGTGAATAGCTGCAGTACCACATCTTGCAGCCCAGCGCGTTGCGGCAGCGCCAGGTGCTCGCTCGGCATGCTCCGCAACATGGACTCGGCTGGGACTCGCAAGATGTCCATCAACGGCACTCCTCGGCGCTACTCTTCAGCGCAAAATCGCAATAGCCGGCGCAAGCCTGCAAAAGCCGCTCCCGCCTTCCTGCACGATAGTGAAACCGTCATCAACCACCGCACCCGCTGGGTGCCGGCCGGCGAATGCCTCGCCTGGCCCCGACTCTGGAGGTAGACATGACTGACATCATAGACACTGCTCCCCACGAAGTTGAAGGCAAGATCGCGCTGGTCACGGGTGCTGCCAGCGGCATCGGTAAAGCCATTGCGCTGCTGCTGCACGCCCGGGGTGCAAAGGTCATCGCAGAAGACCGCAATCCCGCCGTCGAGGAGCTGGCCCGGCCGGGCCTGGTGCCGCTAGTGGCCGACATCACCCAGGACGGCGCCGCCGAACATGCGGTTGCCCAGGCGGTCGAGGAGTTCGGCCGGCTCGATATCCTGGTGAACAATGCCGGCATCATCATCAACAAGCTGGTCGAGGACATGACGCGCGAGGACTGGGAGCGCATACAGGCCGTGAACGCGACGGCGGCGTTTCTGCATTGCCGCGAAGCCGTGAAAGCGATGAAGCCGAACAGATCCGGCGCGATCGTCAATATCGCCTCGTACGCCTCTTACTTTGCCTTCCCGACCATTGCGGCATACACCGCATCGAAGGGCGCCCTGGCCCAGTTGACCCGCACGCTGGCGCTCGAGGCCATCGAGCATGGGATCCGCGTAAACGCCGTCGGGGTAGGAGATGTCGTGACCAATATCCTGAACGACGTCATGGAAGATGGCCCTGGCTTTCTGGCCCAGCACGGTGAGGGCGCGCCCATTGGTCGCGCGGCGCAACCGGAAGAGATCGCTGAAGTGGTCGCCTTCCTGGCCTCGGAACGCGCGAGCTTCATGGTCGGCTCTGTCGTCATGGCCGACGGCGGCATGACCGTCGCTGCAGGCTGAGCCAGGGAATTGCCCATCATCAACACCAAAGAAACCTCGCCGCCACCGAGCGAAGGCTCGGTGGCGGCCGGCTCGTTCCTTGCTCGCCCACCGGCGGAATATCAGCTTGTCGTATCGCTTGGCCCAAGGTGACGCTTAAAGAAATCGATCAATAGCTCATGGTGACGATTCTCTCCCTCACTTCCCGGCAGGTGATCCTCGCCCTCGTAGTAATGGACTTCCGGCTGTCGCCCATGCCGACCAAGCCGCTGTTCGAGTCGCTTCGTCATCTCCACCGACCACAGCCCAGAATGGCATAGGCTCTCCTTTTCCTCAGCCATACGTCGTGTCGATTCCACTTTGCACTATACGAGCCACGGCATGGCTCCCTTACTCTCCCACCATCTGTAAGCCCAGGCTGAAATTTCTGTAAGCCATATCTCAACTCTGCCCTCGCACGTGGCCAGCTGCACCAAGCGGGCAATAATCCTTTCATCACTGCATGGACAGGAAGCGAGGGATCAGGATGAACCCAAGGAAGATTGGCAGGATTTCGCTCACCGTCACCGCCCTGCTGCTTGCCGCCGGCTCACCGGCCAGCGCTGAGCCTCCGGCGTATTACCAGGAGCGTGCCGGCGCAGCGGTCATGGAAGCCCAAGGGGATGCGGAGCAGCTCGAAGCCGCGCTGGCGATCTACGATGAGGGGCTGGAACGACACCCCGACGACACCGAGCTTCGCAACAGCCGAGCCAACCTGCTCGCCGGCATGGGCCGCTACGAAGAAGCCAAGCGCGATCTGGACCTGCTGCATGAAAAGGGCTTGCACAAGGAAGGGCTGCTGCTGCGCTGCATGTTGCTCGAGCGCTTGGCAGGCGTCACGGACGATACCATGGCCTGTTATGCGGAGGTGGAAGCCGCCTACGTCACGGCCGACGAGCTCGACTCACAGCCGGACGCCAACCACGTGCTGGCAGCCCGCCTGGCCGACTCACCCGAGTTCGAGGTGCTCTTGCTGGAGTGGCAGTCCAGCGGCAACGCCGCACAGGAGCCGATGCTGGCGGAGATGCTGGAGATGGAGCGAGGGGAGCTGATACGGCAACTGCTGCCCTGATCAGAAACCAGCTACAGCGACACCCCCTGCAAGTGCTGCCTGGCGGCATCGATGAAGGCGCGCACGTTCGGGTGGTCCCGGCGGCCGCTCTGGAACAGCAGTGAGATGGGCAGCGCGGGGGCGGTGTCATCGCTCAGGATGGTTTCGAGCCGCCCTGCCGCGACATCCTCGGCGATCTGATAAGAGAGCGTGCGCACCACACCGAGCCCGGCGACCGCAGCGGCAATGGCGGCGTCCACATGATTGACCGACAGCCGGGCGGGACGCCCCGAACGCCGAACCTCGTCGAAGCCCAGCCCACGCTGCGACACGGCCTCGTTCTCGATCACAATCAGATCATGCTCGCGTAGATCGGCCAGCGAGTTAGGCCTGCCACGTTCCGCGAGATAGGCCGGGCTCGCGCTCAGCACTCGCCGCACCTGGCCGATTCTCAGCATGTGCAACGAGCTGTCCGGCAGCTCGGCGATGCGTACCGCAACGTCTATGCCCTCCTCCACCAGGCGCACCACCCGATCCAGCAGCAGCAGCCGAACCTGCAGCTCGGGATACTGCCGCAGCAGCTCCACCACCACCGGCAACACATGCATCCGGCCGAACATCACCGGCGCCGTCACCGTCAGGGTGCCGCGGGGCGCCGAGCGATTGCCACGCACGCTGTCGAACGCCCCATCGATCTCGGCCAGTCCCGCCCGACATCGCTCCAGGAACAGCGCGCCCTCCTCGGTCAGCCGAACGCTGCGCGTGGTGCGCCTCAGCAGCTGAACGCCAAGGCTCGCCTCCAGCGCCGCGATGGTCCGCGTCACGGTGGTGGGTGACATGCTCAGCCGCCGCCCCGCCTCGGCAAAGCTCGACTGCTCCGCCACGCAGATGAAGGTCCTCAGCGTTCGCAGCCTGTCCATCGCGTCTCCTCGCCCTCGCCAGCCCGCCACCGAGCATTATCGTCGAAAACCGCAATGATGAAGTGCGATTTCGGCGGATTCTCTCAACCAAGGGCGAGAGCCAGAATGCGAAGGACGGACATGAACCCCGAGGACAACCGCATGAAGCTCTACCATTTCCCACTCTCAGGCCACGCGCATCGCGCCGCGCTGTTCCTCTCCCTCGCCGGAGTCGAGCATGAGCTGATCGAAGTCGATCTCGCCGCCGGCGCCCACAAGCAGCCGGAATTTCTCGCCCTCAACGCCTTCGGCGAAGTACCGGTGCTCGACGACGACGGCACCGTCATCGCCGATTCACTGGCGATTCTCGTCTACGTGGCCAGGAAGGTCGGCCCATCCCATTGGCTGCCGTCCGATCCCGCCGACGAAGCGCGGGTGCAGCGCTGGCTCTCGGTGGCGGCCGGCAAGATCGCCTACGGCGCCTGCGCCGCCCGGCTGATCACCGTGTTCGGCGCCCCCTTCCGTGCCGAAGAGGTGATCGGGCGCGCCCACGCCACCCTCGCCGTGATGGAGCAGACGCTGGAAGGCCAGCGCTGGATCGCCGGCACGGCCCAGCCCACCATTGCCGACGTCGCGCTCTACAGCTACGTCGAACGCGCCCCCGAGGGCAACGTGGACCTCTCCGGCTACCCGAGCGTGCGGGCCTGGCTGCGCCAGATCGAAAGCCTGCCCGGTTTCGTCCCCTTCCAGCGCACACGCGCCGGGCTTGAAGCCTGAACCATCCCCTTTCTACCAGGAGTCATCACCATGCGTTTCGACACCCTACGCCTCGACCATATCGGCATTCGCGTCACCGATCTCGCCATCGCCGAAGCCTTCTACGCCAAGCTGGGCTTCCTGCGCGACCCTGAAGAGTACGCCCCCGAGGCCAAGGCCAGCGGGCTCGTGCACCCCACCGGCCTGCGCATCCATCTGATCTACAACGGCGAGCCCGCCGAAGTGGGCAACGTGCTCCTCGACGCCCCGATCAAACGGCCCGGCTACACCCACGCCGCCTTCATCGTCGAGAGCATGGACGAACTGGTGGCCTGGCTGGCTCGCGAAGAGATAGCGATCACCGAAGGGCCGGTCACCATGGGCCACGGACGCCGCAGCGTCTGCTTCATCCGCGACCCCGACCGCAACGTGCTGGAGTTCAACGAGATCCTGGCACACTAGAAAACCAGCAAGCCATGATGTGCTCCATGGGCCACGGATGGCCCCGCATCTCCAACCCTGCCCGTGCGATCGGAATGTCGGGCAGTGAACTGTGTGGCTCAGCCCGCTAAAGTGGGCATCAGGTCGCCAATGAGTCCTGGCTGGCCGGCCAAACGTTTTGGAGATGCAATGATTGCCAAGAAAGAACGCGGCAAGATGGAGCGACGGCTGAGCGCTGCGCTGACTCACGCCTGCGAGCAGGCCAAGCCCCTGCTGCCCGGCTTCTGCTGGCTGACCCATGAGGTCGATTACCAGCGCTTTCCCGAGAGCCTGGTGGTGACCTGGGTGTTCGACACCCACCCCAACCTGGCGAATGCGCTCAAGGGCGATGCCCGGCGCCACATCGCCGACCTGACCGCCGAGGCGCTGGCCGAGGCCGGCCTCGATGTCAGCGACGCCTCGCGGCATCTCGATTTCGACAGTGAAGAAGCCTGTGAGCGAGAGCACGGCGGCGACTGGCAGCGCAGGCTACGCACCAAGCCAACGAGGCATTGAATGGCGAAGAAGATCGAAAGCCCGTGCGTCTCGATATGCCAACTGAAAGGCGATCTCTGCATCGGCTGCGGCCGCACGATCGAAGAGATTCGCCACTGGAAAGCCATGAAGCGGCCGGAAAAGATGAAAACGGTGAAGCGCGCCGATGAGCGCCTGAAGAAGTTACCGCGCGGTTAAGGCAGCCTGAACGGAAGAACGCCCCTCAAATCTTTAAGCGTACCGCCTTCCGGCGGTACGCAACGAAAGGCCGTCAATGGCACCAGTCTTCGTAAACCAAGGCTTTGATACGGCCGAATTCACGAACATTGTTGGTGACCAACGTACAGCCAGAGGCAATGGCGTGTCCTGCTATCGCCGTGTCGTTAGGTCCGATGGGTGTCCCAGCGCTAGCCAGCTCGCTCATCACCTCCACCGTCGCATCCACGGCTGGCTGATCCCACGCCAATACGGCATCAAGACGCATCACGAACTCATCGACCAACATCTTGTGCTTGGCTGATGCCTTCTTGCCAATTTGGCCATAACGCATCTCGGCGTAAGTGATGGCAGAAACGACTATCCGATTGCCCTTCTCAACTTCAGTGGCCAAGCGCTGGATCACCGATACTGGGTGCTCACGCATGATGAATGAGCAAATGCATGTATCGAGCATGTAGGTCGTCACAGATGGAACCTACCTTCATCACCCAGAACTGTTGGCCGTTCTTGCAGGAAGTCGTCATCGGCTTTCGGCAGATCATGCAGAGACGCCCAGGAAGGCCGAACGGGGCGAAGGGTGATGACATCTCCCACCCGCGTGATTTCCAGCTCTCTAATGCCTTCATAGGCCATGTCGGCGGGCAGACGGACTGCCTGATTCTTGCCGTTCTTGAATATTGAGACGGTACGCATTTTTACCCCCGCATATGCTTTGCATAGGACACTATAGTATCTGCGCCATGCATATGCAAGACCTATGCAAACAATGAATCGGACACCTGCCTACCGGCCCAAGCGGCGCTAGCGGCGCGTTACTTGGAGCACGCCAACTCAGCACCTATCAATGTTGCCCTACGTGAGAGGCCCGAGGCCGAGGGAACTCTGGCATCATGATGGTGAGAAGATGAGGGTTAATGTGAGGGACAAGGTGAAGCGGTGGGAGTTGCCGAAATGAACGACATGATCGAACGAGCGGCACTGTTCAGCCGGGCCGCCCATCAGGCCGTGGGCCAGCGGCGCAAGTACACCGGCGAGCCCTACTGGCAGCACCCGGCGACCGTCGCCGAGATGGTGGCGGCCGTGGAGGCGGCGACAGTGGAGATGATCGCCGCCGCCCACCTGCACGACGTGCTCGAGGATACCGCCGTGACGGCGCTGGACATCGAGGAGTGCTTCGGCCAGCGGGTCGCCGTCCTGGTTCAGGAACTGACGGATCAATTCATTGATCCGGAAATCGGCAACCGCGCTCACCGCAAGGCGCTGGAGCGCGACAGGCTGGCGCAGGTCTCCCCAGAGGCGCAGACCATCAAGTACGCCGACCTGATCGACAACACCGTCAGTATCGTCGCGCGGGACCGCGGCTTCGCCCGGGTCTACCTGGCTGAGAAGCGCCGGCTGCTGGAAGTGATGACAGCGGGTGACCAGGCGCTGAGGCGTCAGGCATGGAGCGTACTGACGGAAGGCGAAGCGAAGATGCGCGGCATTGCGCGATGAACAACGCAGCCGCCCGGGCCTCATCAGCTCGAGCCCCATCGCTACCGTTCACGAAAGACTGGCAAGAGCGACCGTACAAAAGTTACCGAGCGGTAATTTTCCCGCGAACCGAGCCTTGATCACCATGGGAGATTACCGAGCGGTAATTTTCCCGTTGCGAGCCGCCGGAATCAGCACCCGTCCCACCCGACCTTGATCAGAGCCTAGCCAGATCATGCCAGACCATGGCGGCCCTCAGTGCAGCACCTACACTATCGGTAATGGCGCAAGCAGGCCCAACAGCCAGCCACAATCAAAAATCCCATTCAGCCCCATGGCCACGGGCAAATATTCTGCCATGACATGCAGATATGGTGTCTTTATCTTAATTTTCAGCAGGTAGCCGATTTTCTGGGAAGTGCTGATAAACTCCGCGCAATGACAGGCTCTGCCCCGGCGGAGCTTCCATATTCCATCGGCAGGGAGTCCTTCATGGCCCGCAAAATCATCGTTCTTGGTGCCGGCATGGTCGGCGTATCCGTAGCCTGGCATCTGGTGCGTCGCGGTCATGACGTCACGCTGGTGGACCGCCGCGAACCGGGCCTCGAGACCTCCTTCGGCAATGCCGGCATCATCCAGCGCGAGGCGGTGCGCCCCTACGCCTTCCCTCGTGATGTCGCCACCCTGCTGCGTGTGGTGCCCAACCGCCAGGTGGACATCCGCTACCGTCCCACCGGCATGCTCAGCGCGGCGGGCCCGCTGCTGAACTACTGGCTGAACTCGAGCGGTAAGCGCTACGAGCGCATCGTGACCGAGTGGGCATCGCTGATCATGCGCTGCCAGGATGCCCACGCGCCGATGATCGAAGCCGCCGGCGCCGAGGCGCTGGTACGCAAGGGCGGCTGGCTGGAGCTTTACCGCACCCAAAAAGAGTTCGAGGAGCGCCAGAAAGAAGCCCAGGAAAACCACGAGCGCTTCGGGGTCGAGTATGAAGCGCTGGACGCCGAGGCGCTCTACGCCAAGGAGCCGCATCTGGCCAAGGGGCTGGTCGGGGCGATCCACTGGACGCAGCCCTGGATGGTCTCAGACCCGGGCGGCCTGGTGCAGGCCTACGCCCGCAGCTTTGCCGCACAGGGCGGCCACATAAAGCAGGCCAGCGTCGAGGACGTGCTCCAGGTCGAGGGCGGCTGGCGAGTCAATACCAGCGAAGGCCCCATGGAGGCAGAGCAGGTAGTGGTAGCCCTGGGCCCCTGGGCCGGAGAGCTGCTGGGAAGGCTGGGCATGAAAGTGCCGCTGTTCGTGAAGCGCGGCTACCACATGCACTACTCCGCCGAAGGGGATGCCAAGCTCAACCACTGGGTGATGGATGCCGAGAAAGGCTTCCTGCTCGAACCGATGCGTGCCGGCATTCGCCTGACCACCGGCGCCGAGCTGGCCGATCTGGAATCACCGCCCCAGTACAAGCAGCTGGCCGCCGCCGAGAAGGTGGCACGCAAGCTGTTCCCGCTGGGCAAACGCCGCGACAGCCAGCCCTGGAAAGGCGCCCGCCCCTGCCTGCCCGACATGAAGCCGGTGATCGGCCCCGCCCCCAACAAGGAAGGGCTGTGGCTCGCCTTCGGCCACGGCCATCAGGGCTTCACCTTGGGCCCGGCCACCGGCGAACTGCTCGCCCAGATGATGGATGGCGAAGAGCCCGCGGTGGATATGGCACCGTTCCGGGTCGACCGCTTCTGAAGGTGAGGCAACTACCCCACTACGAAAACGGGCGCCCTTGAGGCGCCCGCTTATGTAAACAATGGCTGGAGTTGGGTCGCCAGCACATTAGCTCTGTAAGATATTTCTCCCCCTTGCCGTAAGCGATTTCTCAAATTCCCACCCAGCGGTAGCCAAGGCGCCAAATCTAGCGATAATCGGTAACCGCACCATGGGCATGGGGTAGAAGGGAAGAAACCATGGATCTTGCGAAGGTTGGCGACAAGGTAGCTTGCTCCTGCAAGGGTGGACCGCATCGGATCGTTTCCGGTGCAAGCACTGCCAAGGTGGATGGCATTCCCGTCGCCAGAGTCGGCGACAAGAGTTCCTGTGGCGCCAGCATTACCTCCGGCGTGGCGTGGTATCCAATCGAGGGCTCAGCTGCAGCCATCGATGGCAGCGCTACGTCGTGTGGCGGTTACGTCGAAGCGGCTTCTACCATAGCCACCGGCTCCCCAACTGGAGCAAGCTCACAAGCAGCAGGCTCGCTAGCGCGTATGCGTTCGCTTAGGGTGCCCGGGAATCAAAATGACTCATTCAGGACCTCATTTACCGAAAACTCCCCAGAAGCTGAATACGAGTATGTCGCCTCCAAAACCGAAGTGATCATGAATCAGCCAGCCTATCTCTTCGTCGAAGGTATTGGCAGTAATGGAGGATATATCTTTCGGGTCCATGTCACGATTAGAGATAACACGCTTCATCTATCGGCACGTGGTGGAGCAATCGCAGCACAAACCCCAGGTGGAGGCACGGCCATTCTAGCCATGCGTGCCGAGCTCAGGGATGGCGATCAGTTACTGGAATCGGCAGTTCTTCAGAATAACGGAATCAATGCTTGGCCGGATGAACCTCTATATAGACCGGTAGGCCACGCCTCCTTTTCCTTACCCGAACCACAGCCTGGCAAGACGCTTTCTCTTTACCTCCAAGGGACCTTCCAGTACCAGACCAGCGCAGGATCAGCAGCACCGATGCCACCCAGCACAAGCAAAACGATTTCCATTCAGGTAGCTGAGAAACAGCATGCTCCGTAAATTATTTTTTGTCATTTCGCTGACTATTCTCCTCACGGCCTGCCAGGAAGGTAGAGGCAATGATATCGCTAGCGATTCCATCGAGCTTCAAAGGAAAGCCAACGAAGAAACTGCTCTCGGCATTGCAGAGGGAAACAATGAGAGACTAGAAAAAGCGAAAATTCTTATCGAGCAGTCGCTCGAGGCCGATCCTGGGAATCACTTCGCGCTGATCAACAGAGCCCAAATTGCCATCTATCAGGGAAATTACGAGCTTGCTCTAAGCACGGTGGAGCGAGCTTATGACATCGCACCGAGCAACGACTCTCTCCCCCTTTTTCGCTGCATGCTGATAGAAGAAGTCGAGAGCAATGAAAGCGCGAGGGAGTGCTACTCAGCAGTCGAGGAAAGTTACGCCGAGCGGCACGAGGCAGATGGAGAAATTCCTGCCAATTGGGTGGGAGCGGCCATTCTAGGTGATAGCCATGCTGCCCCAGAGCTGGCCGAAGCATATCTTGAGCAGGAAAAGGCCAAGGGCAAGATGGAAGCAGAAATTGCCGAGATGACAATCGAGAGCCTCCAAGATGGAAGCTATGTGGGCCAAGTAATGATGCGGTAGCAGCCTTTATCGGATAGTTACCACCCAACCAAACTCAGAAATTATCAACGCGAGCTAAGGAAGCGCTAAACAACACAACCGCAGCTGCCTGGCAGCCACCAGTGAGGTAGATACAGGCCTTTCCCCCATTATCTGACAGAGTCTGATTAAGCTGATCTTATTTGCCCAGGTCGAGCAAAAAGAACAATAAGAATATCGCCTGCAAGGAACGGCATAATAAGAGGCGTGAGGTTTGGGCATGGACTCATCCTTCCCAAAAGGATCGGGCATCCACCAAGGCGGGTCAACTTCAGAACAACGAGAGCACGTTCAATATCACCCGATCGTGCTTGCGGCAATCCGACCGTATGCAAATGGCTCTGAGCTCCAGCGGCATGTCAAGCCCGCCGATGCCGGGGAGCTCACATAAAAAAGCGCGCATCTCTTATAGGGGTTCCAGAGCGTCGAAAGCGCTTTCCAGGTCAGCATCCATCGTCTTCGTTGACCACTTCGAGGTAGCCACGAATACGCTGCCCCTTGTGAGTCGCGTCCTCCCGTGGCGCGGGCCCACCCTTCAGCACAGCACGAGACAACAACTGATTCTGCGCGATACAAGAGGTCTCGGGAATCATGATGCAATCAGGGCACGCTCCGCCGCCAGTGTCACAAAGCCGCCCCGAGTTGCAGCGATGTGTGGACGCTTCCAGCAGCCGCGAGAGGAAGCGGTTGTTCTCGTTGCGCCACAGAGAAGACAAGTTCCCGAGATCCATAGTCGTACCGTTTCGATACACGACAAATGCCAGGTCTAGCGGAAATATGTACTCACCCATTGAGCCCAGATCCAGGCCCGAGAGCTCTGCGACGTTCTTCATGAGTACGTGTGCATAAGTGTGTAGCAAAGTGTAGACGTAGCGATAGGTCGATGCATCCCCCTCTTTGAGCAAAGAGAAATACTGTCCAAACGGCTGCGCGACTTCCAACAACCGCCCGCCTAGCATGACCGAATCGAGTGCATCCCACGGTGGCAAGTCACGCACGCCGACTTCTTGGAGCCATGCATATACAGCATGTGGTTCCAAACGCACATACAGGGCCTCATTGGCCTGGGTGACGACATAGATAGGTCGCTTGCCATTACGCAGCGGTTCAAACAGCCGAAGCCGGACCGGCATGTCTTGTCCACGCTTTTCTAGGGTAGGCGTTGCCGACACTCGGGTGTAGCCGTGAGTAAATCGGCACAGGTCGAACTCCCGAATCAGGCCAAGCTCAGTCATCCCGAGCTTATTCATTAGCCGCTGCGTTTCCCTCTCTTGGGCCGCCTTGGCCGCAGCATCCTTAGGCGCCAGGTCGTTGTCGAGGTGATTGAAGCGCACGAAGGGCGCACGACCGCCTTCTGTCGCGGCCGAAAGCTTGCCACGGCTGAGAGCCTCATGTTCGACGGTTAGAACAAAAGGGTCGAATCGGCTGGTGTATTCTCTGCGAACCGAGAGCTGAGCCATCACGGAGGGGGGCAAGTCGACCATAGGCCGAACCAATGGTGGATCGCTCGTGGTCCAACGATTGACCAGCTTCCTGAGCTCATCATCCATGAGCTTAAACCCATCTATGTCACCGCTGCTCTCCGCCGACCTACGCATGCGCTGTATGCTCTCGTAGGACTGCCATTCGTCAGCCTTACCGGCTGCCAGTAGTGCCTCCTTCATCTCATTGGGCGTAAGTGCCGCGCCGCAAAAGCGGAACTTGGCCCCAATGAACGCAGCCAACTCCGCATGTTGTTGTGGCTCTAGGAGGGAGAGGAGTCGATGCTCCGTCTCTGGAAAGAGCACAAACTGCTCGGCTTGCGCGTAGTACGCTGATGATGCACGGTACGAAATAGGCTCCATGCGACGTTCGCTGATTCGCGTACTTGCTCGGTCCCGGAATATTTCTGTCGTGAAGCGGTCGTTCTGGCGCCATTCATTGCTGCGTTTGTGTCCATTTGCGCAATAGAAGTGCCACTGGCCAATTCGAGGCGAGTCAGTATTGAGTTTAAAATCTTTGCTGCCGCATTCCGCGCAAGCCTCACCACCTAACCACGCTTCGCTATTGCGGCTATTCCACTCCCACTTACCGGGTGTGGCTGGCATCCACTCACCTGACCAATGAACAAAGATGACGTCGAGCTGACGCCATTGACATGGGCCTTTGGCGTCTGGTGCCAAGCATTTAGCCTTGCGTAGATTACCGATGTTTCTCGCCAGATCCGATACCGATTCGAATCTCTTGAACAGCCGACATTTATTGCAGACGAAGGTCAGCGGAGATGGCGCATAGCCCATCCGCAGTGGGCTCAGGAATGTAAGACGGTCGCCACCTAGCGGGATAACCGAAGCGCCTTTGAGCAAGGCCTCATCAAGGCACTGATGTGGGTGGATTAGGCGATCCGGAGTACCTATCGAGTAGGCGCGACCGAACCAGCTCTGCCAGACTTCCTGCAGGCGAAGCATGATTTGTGCTTTGGTTTCTGATCCAATTGCCGCATCGTCGGTGGTTGCCGACAGGTCAGGAATCGACACGCAGGCGCCAAGGCCACCTTCAAACGTGAAAAAGGCTCCGGGTGCATAAGCGGAGCCTAACTGGCTGCGCGAGCGCGCCATTGTTGGTGCGTTCAGTGTCTTCTCGTCGTCATCCAACGCGTGGAAGGTTCCCCTTCTTGCCATGTCAGTCTCCCAACTACGAATTATCCAAACCGTCATTGTTAGCTACGCCGTGGCGCACCAGATCCATCACTAACTGCACTTCGCCGGGTGTTTGACTGCGTCCTTTAGTATCGCGGAAGGATGCCTGAATGATACCTCCTTGGTCCACGTCTCGTAGCGAGGTCATAGGTTTGAACATCGGGTCCGTCTGAGCCTGGAAATACCCATCCATCGTGCCGCTTCCCCAAAGTGGGCTGTTCCACGTGTTCCCGATAAGGCTTCTAGTCCACTGATCGATTCGCTGGCGGTAGTGCTCCTCTCCTTCGGGTGCAAACACACCGCGCAGACCCACCGCCGATTCGATGAAGCGATCGATTTCGTCGATGAACGCATCGCCCCTGGCGGAAAATTCGCGCCGCACGTTTGGGATGCAGCTGAAGTCCGGCGTCTTGTGCTTTTCGTTCTCGGGCAGACGTAGTAACTCCTGGCTGGGGACCACGCCCAGCAAGTACGCCTGGAAAAGGCTAGGGAATACACGCTCGATGGCACGCTCAGCCCATCGGTCGATGGCTGCGGGTTGAACCATACGCTCCAAGAAGCGGTGGAAGATGTCGAAGATGTGGACGATGTGACGGTCGCGGCGGCGCTGCGGCGTGGGCACCAGCACTACGAAGCCAATATGTGCGCGACCGACACGCGACGAAGCCTGGATGTATTCCGCGATGTCCGAGGGCATGCCTGCGAAAAACATTGAGTTGAACTCGTCGACATCCACGCCGTGAGAGATGGCCGAGGTAGCGATGACGGAGCGTAATTGCTCTCGGATCGGCGGTAGAATCGTACCAGGTGCCATGCGTTGTTGGGCAGTTTCCACCACGGCCTGAATCTCGCCTTGATCGACAGAACCAGTGATAAGGCGCGTGTCTAACCCCTCAAGATCAATGCCTTCGTTAAGGTGACGCTTGCGCGTTTCCTCTGCCTCAGCGGACATGATTTGGTCTCCACCCTTCTTGTTGGTGACGTAAGTTAGCGCGATGCGGTGCAAGTCAACGAGTGTCACCAATTCAGAGGCATTTGCAGCAAGCAGTGCCTGCCTATGCAGCGCTTTCAACGGCCCTGCTGAGACATGGTCGGCCAATTGCTGCCGTACCGCGTCGAACTGTTTGGCGTCATCGCTTACGAGTCCGTCAAACAACCTCGTGATGATGAAATGGAACCCAGATAGGACCGCCACGCTGGTGGAGGTATGGGGCTTGCCGTTGGTCATGAACGCCGTGTACACACGAGCTTGCTGGCTGGCCACCTCAATGTTGGCATTGGCTCGGCGAGCAACTTCTTCAGATGCAGCCTCGGCAGGCTTGGCGTAGAAAGACTCGTACAATGAAGGCCCCGGCTCGGGAAACTGCGTCGCTGGAACCGAGCGCTGGTACAGGTGCTCTAGCTGTCGCTCGGGGTCGGAGACCGTCGCAGACGCAGCGATGATTTTGGGTCGCCGGCGCCGCCCATGTGGATCAACTGCGATGAGTTCATTCAGGGGCTTGGCCAAGTGTGCGAAGACAGCGTCCAGCGTCGATTCGAACAGGCCAGCGAAGGTTCCCAATGACTCGTCAAGCAAGTGCGCCTCGTCCTGTATAATGAGGCTGGGAAAGGGATCGTGAAAGATACGCTGCCCCGACTTGTAAGCTGGGTACACCCCCACCATGCCCTTACCTCCTGGCCCCGCGGCAATTTCATGTTTGTCAGGGATGTAGAGCCGTCCGTTGGCAGGCTTTACCCATGGAGCAGCCCCGAACATACCGTAAATGCGTCGGATGGTCCGACTGGAGTGCCCAATAAGCGCCAGCTTGTCGACTGTGCCGAGCAGTACGGATGGCGCCAAGTCATATATATCATCGTCGACGATGTAGAAGGGCAGCGGCTTCCATTGCCCACGGTTGGAATCACACTGGATGTTGGTACAGACGTGCCCAAGTATTTGGTCGCCGTGCTCGATGAACAGCCGCAGTGCTGTGTCGCCACCACAAAACGGGCAAGTGGGCAACTTTCGCCAGGCGCGTATCGCAGCCGAGTACTTAGCGTCATCCTCCCGCAGCGCCTTCTCATCTGCCAGCCAGGGCGGAGCTGTGGAGACCTGTGGAATGCTCTTGATTCCTTTAGTGGTGTGACGGTTTGGTGAGCCGCCGCTGCCTACCCAAAAACCGATGGACAAAACGTTGCCTGCGTACCCATGTCGTTGGCGCACACGTTCGGCATGCGCAAGCACGCGTGCGCAACGCTGGGCCTGCTGAATGGTGAGCAGGCGAAGCGGATAGCGAATTAGCGCCGTTACCCCTCGATGCTTACCGCGCAGGCGATCGAGTATCAGATTGAAAACAAGTAGCCCAAAAAAGGCTTCGGACTTGCCACCGCCGGTAGCGAAGTACAGAAGGGTTACCGCATCGTCGCGGCGCTCGTCATAGTAGTGGCTGAAATTAGGTATTCGAGAGGCCAGCGCTGGAATGTTGGCAATGATGAAAGCCATCTGGAATAGGCGCCACTCATTGTTGTCGTGTCCGAAACGCGCCTTCATGAAGTCCGCCATCGCTTCGTTCATGGCGAGCCAGGTTTCGTAGACTACAGCCTTCGGGTCGGATTGCGGACCACGTTGCTGCCAGGCCGCTTTAGACTCCTGCAGGCACTCCAGCCCGGCCGAAACCGAATTTATCTCCGCTTTCCACTTATTGAGATCCTGGTGGAACCCCTCGGTTTCGCGCGCTATGCCTTCATTATCAAATGGGTCAAGCCCCTCCGCCGGATTGACCTGCCCAGGCAGAGTATCCAACCATGCCTGCATGGCAGGCACTAGTGGCAAGAGGCCTTCCAAGCTCTTAGGGTGTGCGAGCTGCCGCACTTGCCGTTGCACCCCGCTTGTGCTGGACGGAACTATGCGTGGCTGGGTGTAACGTGGCGTCCAAGTCGTCTCCAGCACACACAGCTCAAGAGGCGAATCTATGCGAGCGACACCGCAGTTGTGACCCATTGCCGGATAGGTCAGGTATTTGTTGTATCGGTATGAAGGCTCAATGCGTTCGAGCTTCAGTGGATGATGAAGCGTCGCAGGCAACTGCACTTCCAACGAGACAAGGAAAACGGCTTCTTCCGTTTCATCTTCATGCTGGCGGGGCACCGGGGTGACGTTTTCTAGTGCAAAGAAAAGATTGCGCTTTGAGCTGTCCTGCCAGTCGGCATCTATCTGAACATCCCAATTAAGTTGAGTGTTAGGGATTGCAATCGGTGTATCAGAATTCCGTACTCTGTCGAGAAAGTCCGTCCACTTTGTGTACAGGCTGGCCGGAATAGTGAGTTGGCGGCGATATCCCCAAGCCTTACCACCCGTCTCGGGGTTATCGCTGTGCACCCACTCGTCAAGTCGTCTGGCGATTGCCTCGTTCATGCGCACAGCGTGGTCGTCAATGTCGTGCTGGAGTTGGTCACTGGGCTTGGCAGCATCTAGTTCGAGAGCTGGCAACTCGACCTCCAACCGCATCCATTTATGGGGAATTGTCAGCGGTTCGAAGTGCTCGTCCTTAATCGGGAGCGATCCAGCCGCGGAAACGGGAACCGCCTCTTGCGTCGTCTCGCCTGCCGTGTCCCTTTCGGTTTGCTCTTCTACATCAATTTCCATAGTTTCTTGCGGCAAGTCGGAAGTCAGCAGATGTCGTGGGATGCCCTTAGCGGCATACACCTCGTCGACGACCTTCTTACGAATCTCGGCCCATCCAGGATGCTTCCACCTGGAGGTATATGAGCCCCTGACCTTCTCCCACTCTTTGTCGAGGCAATTGTCACGCTCAGCCATGAGCTCATCGCGCACGGCTTGCCGCAGCATGAAGACAGGCCGGCAGTTGGGACGCTTGAGGTCTTCTTCTCGGGGGAGGACGCGCACGTAAAGCGAAACACGAGGCTGAATCGTCACCACCGACGGTGACTCTACGTTGAGCTGCATCTGCAATCCATGCGACGATATCCAAATGGGCGAGGTCACCTCGTCGTCGCCAGACGGACTACGCTGCGGTAGTAGAAAACCGGAGTTTAGTAGTGTCCGTGGGCGGGCTCCGAACAAGTACTGCCCCGTCGGACCCTGGCCGCTCAGTTGTGCGTAAGTCAGATTCAGAACGCTGTCGACCACGGCCTCCTTTAGTGTCGCTGGAATGGCTGCTGGATCAGCGCTAAGGACAGGTTGACTCATGTCTTCGACTCCTTAACAGGGCCAACCAACTCGACGGTAGCCACATCCTCACGGGCTTTGTCAAAGAGTTGCATCAGCGTCTGCCGTTTGATATTTGAGTTGGCCATGGCCGACTCCGGCTGCAGAAGCATGTACGAATAGATATCTGACACGTGGCGTCCGTCGAGCCGGCGCGAGTTACGCACTGCCATAATGACGCGCTGCCACTGGTATGCAACTTCCAGTGACGAGAAGCCCAGAGCCTCAGCAAAGGCTTTAAATGTTGCCTCGCTTTGTGGGGCCTGTGGGCGGAGCTTTTCAAAAGGAGTGTTTGATGACTCACCCAAGTTGATCCAGTGGCGCATTGCCTGCTCTGTAGGGAGGCTCTCCTCTAGCCTGGGATCAATTGTGAGCATCTCCTTGCGCAACGCCCTCGCCTTCTCGGAAAGTGTTCTGCCCGGGAACCATTCGGCCAGACGCTTTTGGACCTGCTCGTGGTAGCTGCGCAACGCTGCTTCAAACGTCTTGTCTGTTTGGATGAACACGCCAGCATCGCTCAGGGCTTGTTCGACCATCTCGCGTAGTTCACCCGACATGACAAAGAGCTTGTCACCTACTTCCAACGACTTAACTTGACAGATCCTGAAGCCTCGCTCAGACGAGTACTCCGATGCAGGGTCGTAGACATAAACCTCAGAACTGTCGCGACGATACTGGGTAACTCCGTTGTCGAGACGGATGGCCCACGAGTCGAGGTCTATACCTTTGCTGCACGAGGATGCGTCCGAGGACAACTCGACGCGAAACGTAGGCAAAACGTAATCACCGGTAGACAGGACCGATGAATCGTCGGGAAGGTCCTTAAGCTGACGAAGAAGGGACTCAATCCGCGGCTTGAAAGATTTAAACTCTAGGAAGTTCTCGACGATGGGCTTAAGAGATGCACGCAGGAATTGCCCCGCACGCTGAGTGAGCAAGACCACCGAATGAGCCGGCACACGGTCATCCGTGAGAAGCAGCCGCAGGCAGTTTTCGTTGAGGCCCGCAAAGACAAGAGTCGAACCTTCAAGCCCACTCAGGTGTTCCTCGAGATGGGAAGCTGTAATGAGATAGATACGATCGCTAAAAGTATTGAAAGTTGTGCCCGCAGGATATTGGTCGTACTCAGCCAAGAAACGCTCGGCCAGGCGCCGATACAACGCGCTTGTAAACACCACGGCAACCGCCCGCCTTTTACCTGTCACAACGTTTGCTACGAGTTCGGTAAGCTTGTGGGCAAAAGGTGTTGCCTCATAGTAGTTCTCAAATAGTCGAGAGCCCTTTTCGACGCACTCCATCAAGGCGGGACGGTTTTCGCCAACGCCCACGCAGCGGTCAAACTCGTAAATGGCGCCAATGTATGTAGGCCAGTCAAACGCCACACGCGTGCGCTCTGCCACATCTGCCCCTGCTAAATACTCGGACAGGTGCCGTACGCCACACGGCAGAACTGCTATGCGCGACAAGTAGGATGCCGCATCCGCCAGGGGCTTGGCCGCTTCCCGGCCCCCAGGAGTTACGTTGGCGATTCGCATCAGCCCATTAGCAACTTTGGTGATATCAGCATCCACAATGTAGACATTGAATTCCCGGGGCATTGGGTGCAGCACTTCCCGCGTTCCTGCTGACAGCAACCCTTCTGACGCCACAGTGTTCGGGAAGCCGCAAATCTTGAATTCATGTGGGGTTCGCCAACGCCGATCTGGCTCACGCTTATCGTTGCGTTTCCAGAGCTCGCTCTTTAGCTTGTACGCGGCATGTGGCTCATCGGTGACGATGACAACTCCGGGTGGCTTTGCATGAAAAACTTCTTCTAGCATCATGCAAAAGCGCGCAATCCGCCCCCGCCAACTAGGGGCCTCGAAACGCACAGTCCGTGTGACGGGGACCAACACCACTTCGGGTGGTGTGGTCTTGGCAAGCGCTCGCGCTGCCCGGCGCAGCTCTTCTTCCGACATCCGTCCATCGAGTGCGAAAAGAGCATCAGGGGCCGTCATGGGATCACCGATATTGACACAATGTAGCTCTTTCAAGGATTTGGCATGCGTTCGCTTTACCAGCTTGGCCCGGATAAGAGCGAGCAGCCGATCCGAGCAAGACTTCCATTCAGTGAAGTCCGGCGTAGCTAGGAAATGTGGCAGCAACTCGCCGATGGTCGGGTGAAACGACTCGCCTTCGAGTGTAGGCAGGCTGCATTCACTGAGTGAGTAAAAGAAAGCGTCCTTTTCGGGCATAGAACGCTTGACCCGGCTGTTCGAGTAAGACTGCACCTCAGCCAACTCGTTCGCAATACGTAATACTTCGGCCCGATCGAAATGAATGTGGTTTAGCAGATTGAACACATTAGCTTTGATAGGAAATAGTATTCCTCGAACACCCTGCTTGTCCCCTTCGTGCCACCGCACCAACGTGGCCAGCGCGTGCACGAGAGTTAGCGTCTTGAGGGTGGCCGGCCACACAAGCGCAATGTGGCGCGTGCGGTGTTCAGCCGCGTGTAAATACAAGTCGGCCAATCCCACTAACGCACTGGACGGGACACTGGGTTCCACTTCGTCGTCGCGAAATAGGTCAATCAACGAGTTCTTTACGCGAGAGATAACAGCGGGCTGTGGTGGCAACTTCTTCTTTTCAGGGGGCTGCTTGGGCGACTCTGGTGCGTGAGTTAGCTCAGACCGCACCGGCGGTGGTTTACGATTGGCAAACCGAGCCACTAGCTTTCGTCGATTTTGCTCTGCTTCTCGTCGTTTTTTCTCTGCCTCCCGCAGCTCCTTGAACTTATTTTTATTACCAAATGTCATGACTCGCCTCGATTCATGGGATGGCAAAATAACAAGCGCCGCTAATCGTATAAAGCTCGCCGTGCAGCCTCGGCGATGTCGTGGCCCTGTGCTAGGTATTTCTTTAGCCGATCTGGATCTGGCAGACGCAGCTGCTTTAGCTCAAAAGCGGAGACATTGGTTGCTCCTGATATACACCGGAAGTAACGATCAACGGTTGGAGTTCCCAGCAATTTAGCCAATTGCGCCGGCGGAAGCACTGGCTCTGGTACAACTTGCTCGAGGATGACTGTATGATTCTCACCGACGAATCCCCCGTAGCTATCAAAGATATTTTCTGGAACAGCTGCTGCAATCAGCCGCCTCGGCTGGTCATTTGATGTTACGCGCTGTAGTATCACACTGGGAAATCGAACTACTGACCGATGCAATTTAGAGCCAAAGTCCACAAAACGAGGCTCCTTATTGACGCTCGACAGACCGTCAAATCGTAAACTTCCGTCAGCGGCAATATCGCTGGACCACAGCAGAGGAATCGCCGTACCTCCATTTGCTCTAGCGGCACTTTTGGCCGATGGGTAAGTAGGGCGCGTGTCACGATTCCATACAAAGGCTCCAATTCGAACTGTATAGCCGTAATCTTCAAGAAAAATCTTTGACTTCGACGTACTACGCAACAACAGAACATCGCTTTCTGTACGCGGAATAGGCCAAACTAAGCCCGAGTTCGGCAACGAACACTGGCCAACGTCTTTATAGCTACCATCTCTGGAAACCACACTCACCTCAGCAACTGTCAAGTGCATGTGTCTGTTGTCTTCACGTCTTGCAAGAGTCAGCGCCGTCTCCTGCTCAACGTCAATGAAGACACCTTGACGATCACTTACCATGCCAATGCTCAGCACTCGTGTTTGGGTCATAAGGTAGGTTCGTAGCTTGGAAAAATACCGCCCCGACAAATAACTTGTAGGTGTCACTAGTGCGCAAGTCCCTCCAGGTGCAAGCAACTTTACGCAAAGGGCAATGAAAAGTGCATAGAGATTCGGCTGCGCTTCGATGATGTCGGAAAACTCATCAAAGTATTCCCTCACCTCATCTGCCGACATCTTGCGAAACGGCGGGTTACAAACGACGACATCCAGTTTACCTGCTAGGTTTGGCATCTGCTGCAGTGAATCATCCCACAACACTTGGAATTGCGGCACTATCTCAGCGTCTACGACCTCGTTGTGCAGTGCCATCAGAAGAAAGTGTTGAGATAACTTGCACAGAGTTTCATTCTTGTCGATACCGAATAGATGCGCTTGCACGTGCTGGAGTACCTGCTCCGGGGTTGCACCCTTGGAGTGCAACGCATCTCGCATTCGCATAGCGATGGGAGTTAGAAAGGCCGCACCACCGCACGCCGGGTCACAGAAACTACGACTGACGAAGTCGACCCCGCTGTTCTCCAAATCATCTAGCAGCCGCTTAGTCAGTGATGGTGGAGTGAAGAACATGGCTAGCTTCTTGCGTTTTTTTTCTCCAATCAGTTGTGCATATAAAGAGGAAAACCAGTATGTTGCCTCCTGCAGCTCGTTAACCATGACAAAGTCAACAAAGGCAACCACTATCGGATCATGCTGCAGTGTAACTGACACTGGCAAACCAGATTTCGGCAGTCCAGAAAAGGATTGCGAGCACCAACTGGCCAATGCTGTACCGATAACAGTTTCAGGGGTAATTTGACGATCTTGTGCGATCTTACACAGGGAGTGCGCAAGTCGCTGAAAACGAGTTTTTTTAAGTAAAGCCATAATCAGCGCATCGTAGTCAACGCTCGCATAAGTTGCCTAGCGGGCCAAAGAAAAATATGGTAATGTATTTTCAAGCTAGATGGTCATGGTATAGATACTGTGCATGCGGATGTCACCTGTGTCGTCTGAGAAGGAACGCCGGATCCGGCCACAACCGTGAAGAGGAACTTAATCTCTTTTATTAATTGCCGGATACGTTATTGCCCCTGCCTTGTATTTGTATTTAAGTGCAAAGAAAATACATGAAAATTACCAAACTCACGCTGCTAGCATGTTCGCCAGATACATCTCAACCTTGTAGGCTTGTAAGGTAATGGGCACGTTTTATATTTCTTAAGCAGTTTCCCTTGCTATGATTCACCACGTTCAGTGTACCTCTCACTGCTGGGCAAGAGCACATGGGCTCTTGTGCAGCAAAGCCCCAAGAACACGCCTGTGTCGCCAGCGTCTTCCTGAATGGAGTGGGATTTAGTTTTTCCAACCATTTGGAATAAGAGCATTGCCATCTCTGAAAGGGGACAAAAGATGGAAACTACTTAAACCATCGAACATTGCGGACGGCACATGCTCTAGCATAATAATTTGAAATTGATGATTGTACTCCTTATTTATATTAGAAATAAAATTATCGAGCATCTCGAAAGCGGTTCTTATTTTCGCCCTATCACTATGAATGAGATTTTCCGGATTAACATCCTCTTCTTCGCCCCAATATGGCCGACTCGGCTGGTCAACAAATAAGAAACTTGGCACAAACTTGGAATTTTTATTAATAGCCACCTCATGTAGTGACAAAAAATGCATAAGATGCAAAAACATATGATTAGAACTACTCCCGACATTTTCGATCAAAGTAGACTTTGGCTTCCTTAGCTGTATTTTCTTCTCTTTATAGTTGAAACTCGCATACCAAGTTCCGTAGTTTTCCAACGCATCCTTAGCCTGCCTCATCAAGTCCGAAGCCACTTCATCAATCAAACTGATAGTTGCATTACGTTCAGCTTCTACATCCTTTACTTGGATAGATTCACACTCCTCTCTCATAACTTCTAAATTCGAATCATTAGGGCTTTCAACCAATTTACTATCTAAATTAGAATAAACCTTCAGCTTACCTCTGGCTTCACCAAGAAAAATCCACATATCTTGCAATTGACTAAAGGAACGTGGCGTCTCAGGAAGAGCCTGCAGCTCCTCTAATAACAATTTTTTCTTTTCCTCTAACTCCTTGACGATTCCATTCACTTGACTTTCAACTGGTCTCCTAGATTTAATTGATTCGTTTATTACACTAAGATCAACCTGCAAGCTACTAATCAACTCGTCAAAAATGTCAGATTTTATAATTTCATCGGAACGCTCCATCAAGACTTTCAACGGCTTTAAGCTATCTTGAGAATTTTTTACTGTCGATTTGTAACTCTTATACTCCTCATTGAATTGAGCATATTTCCGAATCTGCCTTTTAATAGAGAATAACTCTGAATTAATATCTGATCGTCGCTTTGTTGAGGCATCGAAAGCTGGGGTAATATTGGGGTTATCCAAAAGCTGCTTCAAACTCGAAGCCGTTATGTCCTTACTGAGCTCAGGGGTTAGTCCATATTCGGCAGCTTTAGCGGCAATATTTCGAACTTCACTAGCAAAGGAGCTTTTGCTTTCTGCAAAAGAGTTTCTTTTCTTTTCCAGCTTGTTGAGCTCTTTCAGCAGCAACTCTTTACGCTCACGTGAAATAATATTTTCAAGGTCATCAATTCCTAAAGCAAGGTCAAAAATCCTCGGCAAAGCCTCACGATACCGATCTATCTCCTGCTTATCAAAAAACACTTTACTGTTAATAATTATATCGTCAGAAATGGAATTGAACATTAAGAAGTAACGAAAGGAAACCTTAGAGCCGGACTTTATAACCTTTCCCCCAAACGGCATCCTGACTCGATCATCAATAGAAAATTCGGCCTCAAGTATGCCACGAAGATCTTCTTGCCTTATATTGGGGACGGGTTTTCTAGGCACTTCACCCATTGATGAAAAATAGTAATCGGAAGAGACATTATTTCCGGAAGGGCTACGACGAGCGAGAAAATAGTCTTTCCCATTAACATAAAAACCAATACCATACCAGCTCACGTTGTCGTTAATAACATCGTGAGGAATATCATGCTCACTAGCCAAAAAACAATAATCGAAAATTTTTAATATTGTCGATTTTCCAGTTTGACTTTCACCAGTAATAACATTAACTTTATTCCGCTTGAATTCTAGCAAGCGAACCTCATCGCTCTTAGACCAAATAACAACAGAATCAATACCGAAATTCACAAATGCACCCTTAAGTTTAAGTAAAGCTCTTCCTCATCTTCTTGAAGAAGCTCAGAAATTTTTTTGGAAGCTTGATTAATTTTTTGAGCGCGTCGCCCAAACATCTTATCAACAGTAAGAATTTTTTGACGCACAAGGGATTGTCCGAATCTTGCATAACCAAGGTGGACTAGTAATTGAACAGAATTTAATGATAAGGGCAGGTAGCTTTCAAATCGTTGATTGAAATTAACAAATAAATTAGGCGAACCTGATGCAAGTGCTGCCGAACCACGCTCCTGTATCCCCTTATGTGACATATGGGCCAAGGTGGGGCGATGCACGACCATGGGGATGATTAATAGGACTTTGGAGATGGATAAGCTGTAAGAGTGGTTTAATACTGATGCAATAGCCACCGCGCCTACACCAATGTTATTATAGCCGCCCCAATAATTCTTCTCTACCTTTTCTAACATATATTCAGATATCCTCCCAATCCCGATGCCACCCGATTATCCTTTCATCAGAAAGATGATAAATCTCTCCATTGCTCAGCTCAGTGTTAAGCTTGCTACTAGCTATAGTAAATTCTATTTGCCGCAGATCATACAACAAGCTTTTCGCTTTACTTATCGCCTCATGATCAAGGCAGTCTTGACACCAATGTTCAAACCCATTTTGCCATTTGTTTTTTACGTCGCCATGAAATTCAATTATTTCGTCGGATACTAGCTCCCCTGACTGAAGCCAGTCCTCTAAAAAGCGAGTGATTTTTAGTTTTTTTAACGTATACTCGTAAGCCTTTTCGACATCATCATCCTTCATAGCTTTAATGGCGATGAGCTGTTTAATAAAAACTTGAGAAAAAACGTCATCTGGATATGCAGGCTTAAATGGCTTTCCTAGCTGAAGCGGCTCCCGAGAAGCAGAAAAAATATTTCTATAGCGGCTATAAAAAGAGTCAAAATCGACTTCCACTTTCTGACCTTGTTTTATTTTAAAGTAATTATCAGTCCTAATGTTTGAATCAAGCCTCTCAAAGACAATATCAACCTTGCTATTCGCGACCATCTTTTCTCTTATAGATTTTTTTATTAGAGAATGAAGGTCCTCCACACTTTGCTCTAGGTATATCTTGCTCATGAACAATTGGAAAACCTTATCTTCAAGAGTTAGAACTACTTTAATGTAATTTTTGAGATGGGAATTCTGTGTTTTCCTATACAGAGTCTCTATGTAGGACTTTAGCTCACCTGAACTAACACTTCCAAACTTATAGCATTCCAAATTCTTCAGGAAATTATTTTTATGACTCTCTGACTTATTAGTAACCAAATGAAACTCTGTTTTCGCAATAAAAGCTATTTGTTCATGGCCATGCTTGCGGCCAACTGATTCGTCGGAAATGATCTTTGCCCAATTATGTAGCGTCTTCCACAAATCATTATCTAACTCAGCAAGCGCTACAGCGAAATCAGCGGCATTTTTCTGCACTGTATGTTTTAACTGAAAGAGAATCTGCGTATCGTTATCCAACTCTGTATGCACATCATCTTTAACTTCAAGGCCAACGGATTGACCTGATTTTAAATTCAGAAGTCGATAGAGAAAATAATAATACTGATAATGGAAGCCGACTTCTTTTTTATCGGCGCTGGTTAATTCAGAAAAACTCTTACCGTTATTCACGTTCCTCCCCCTCATCTATCTACAAAAAACACGGTTCATGCATAGCTCCTTCCTACCCTTTTAATCTCGCGACGTATTTACAGCCACTTACTTCAATGACCAACATGACTTACAATATCTTCTAGAGCTTACCTCAAGTACTTGTTACTTCCCAAAATACTGTTTTCCAACACGCTACCGCCCGGGGATGACATCCTTTCCCTGCGACAGCCCTGTCTGCGTTGTACTACCTGTTCTATCGGCGGTCGTCTCGGCGACCTTAACCTGAGTAAACAAAACCCTGTAACGAATTGCAAAGAAAAAGGGCTTACCAATTGGTAAGCCCTTGATCTCGGTCAGCTTAGCCGTGTCAGGCGTTTTGCCTAGGCGTGCCTCACTCCCACTCAATCGTCGCGGGCGGCTTGCTGCTGACGTCGTACGTCACGCGGGAGACGCCGCGGATCTCGTTGATGATGCGGTTGGAGACTTTCTCCAGCAGCTCATACGGCAGGTGGGCCCAGCGTGCGGTCATGAAGTCGATGGTTTCCACGGCGCGCAGGGCGATGACCCATTCGTAGCGGCGGCCGTCGCCAACCACGCCGACGGATTTGACCGGCAGGAACACGGCGAAGGCCTGGCTGGTCTTGTGGTACCAGTCGGCGTTGTGCAGTTCTTCGATGAAGATGGCGTCGGCTTCGCGCAGGATGTCGGCGTACTCCTTCTTCACTTCGCCGAGAATGCGCACGCCCAGGCCCGGCCCCGGGAAGGGGTGGCGGTACACCATGTCGTAGGGCAGGCCGAGTTCCAGGCCGAGCTTGCGCACTTCGTCCTTGAACAGTTCGCGCAGCGGTTCGACCAGCTGCAGCTTCATGGTCTCCGGCAGGCCGCCGACGTTGTGGTGCGACTTGATCACGTGGGCCTTGCCGGTCTTGCTGGCGGCGGATTCGATCACGTCGGGGTAGATGGTGCCCTGGGCTAGGAAGTCGACGCCTTCGATCTTGCTGGCCTCTTCATCGAACACGTCGATGAAGGTGTTGCCGATGATCTTGCGCTTGGCTTCCGGGTCGTTCTCCCCTTTCAACTTGGAGAGGAACAGTTCTTCGGCGTCTACGCGGATCACCTTCACGCCCATGTGGCGGGCGAAGGTTTCCATCACCTGGTCGCCTTCGTTCTTGCGCAGCAGGCCGTTATCCACGAATACGCAGGTGAGCTGGTCGCCGATGGCCTTGTGCAGCAGTGCGGCTACTACCGAGGAGTCCACGCCGCCGGAGAGGCCGAGTAGCACGTGGCGGTCGCCCACCTGGTCGCGCACGCGGGCGATCTGGTCTTCGATGATGCGGGCCGGGGTCCACAGCTTTTCGGCGCCGCACACGCCCACCACGAAGTGCTCGAGGATGCGCATGCCTTGCAGGGTGTGAGTCACCTCGGGGTGGAACTGCACGGCGTAGAAGCGCTTCTCGGGCCAGGTCATGGCGGCGATGGGGCAGCTGGGGGTGGAGGCGGTCACGGTGAACTGTTCAGGGGCGCGGGCCACCTTGTCGCCGTGGCTCATCCACACGTCGAGCAGCGCCTTGCCGTCATGGTCCACGTGGTCCTTGATGTCGCGGAACAGGTCGTCGTCGCTGTCGATCTTGACCTGGGCGTAGCCGAACTCCTGCTTGTCGGAGCCTTCCACGGCGCCGCCGAGCTGCACCGCCATGGTCTGCATGCCGTAGCAGATGCCCAGCACCGGCAGGCCCATCTCGAACACGCACTCAGGCGCGCGGGGCGAGCCGGAGGCCACGGTGGATTCCGGCCCGCCGGAGAGGATGATGCCGTTGGGGGCGTATTCGCGGATCTCTTCCTCGGTGATGTCGTAGGCACGCACTTCGGAGTACACGCCGATCTCGCGCACGCGGCGGGCGATCAGCTGAGTGTACTGGGAGCCGAAGTCGAGGATGAGGATCTTGTGGGCGTGAATGTCGGTCATCTGGGCGTCTCTACTGGCAGCGTATGGCGGCGGGCCGGATGCAAAAAGCGTGCGGCGGGATGATACCCGCCGCGTTTGTCTCTTACGAGCTGGCGGTTAACCGGCTCGGTAGTTCGGGGCTTCTTTCGTAATCTGCACGTCATGCACGTGCGATTCGGCGAAGCCGGCGCCGGTGATCTGCACGAACTCCGGCTTGGTGCGCATCTCCTGGATGTTGCTGCAGCCGGTGTAGCCCATGGAGGCGCGCAGGCCGCCCATCAGCTGGTGGACGATGGCGCTCATCACGCCCTTGTAGGGCACGCGGCCTTCGATGCCTTCCGGCACCAGCTTCTCGGCGCCGGCGTCCTTGTCCTGGAAGTAGCGGTCGGCGCTGCCCTGGCTCTGGGCCATGGCGCCCATGGAGCCCATGCCGCGGTAGGCCTTGTAGGTACGGCCCTGGAACAGTTCGACCTCGCCCGGGGCTTCCTCGGTGCCGGCCAGCAGGCCGCCCACCATGATGGCGCTGGCACCGGCGGCAATGGCCTTGGCCAGGTCGCCGGAGTAGCGTACGCCGCCGTCGGCGATCAGCGGGATGTCGAACTCCTTGAGTGCTTCGGCGACGTTGGAAACCGCGGTGATCTGCGGCACGCCCACGCCGGCCACCACGCGGGTGGTGCAGATGGAGCCGGGGCCGATGCCCACCTTGACGCCGTCGGCGCCGGCTTCGGCCAGCGCACGGGCGGCGGCGGCGGTGGCGATGTTGCCGCCGATCACCTGGATCTGCGGGAAGTGCTCCTTGACCCAGGCCACGCGGTCGATCACGCCCTTGGAGTGGCCGTGGGCGGTGTCGACGATGATCACGTCGACCCCGGCTTCCACCAGCGCGGCGACGCGGTCGGGGGTTTCCGGGCCGGTGCCCACGGCGGCGCCCACCAGCAGACGGCCGTCGGCGTCCTTGGCGGCGCTGGGGAAGGTGCGTGCCTTCTCGATGTCTTGGAAGGTGACCAGGCCGCGCAGGTGGAAGGCGTCGTCCACCACCAGCATCTTCTCGACCCGGTGCTCCTGCATCTTGGCCTTGATCACGTCGAGACCGGTGTTCTCGGACACCGTCACCAGCCGCTCGCGCGGGGTCATGATGTCGGAAACGCTGTCGCCGTGGTTGGGCTGGAAGCGCATGTCGCGCTCGGTCACGATCCCCACCAGGGTTTCGCCCTCTACCACCGGGAAGCCGGAGAAGCCGTACTCCTGCGCCATGGCGAGCAGGTCTTCGAGCTTGGCCTTGGGCCCGACGGTGACCGGGTCCTTGACGATTACGCTCTCGTGCTTCTTGACCTTGCGCACCTCGGCGGCCTGAGCGGTAACGCTCATGTTCTTGTGGATGATGCCGATGCCGCCTTCCTGAGCCATGGCGATGGCCAGGCGGGCTTCGGTCACGGTATCCATGGCGGCGGAGACGAGGGGGATGTTGAGGTAGAGGTCGCGAGTCAGGCGGGTCCGCAGGCTGACGTCCTTGGGCAGGACTTCCGAGTAGCCGGGTACGAGTAATACGTCGTCGAACGTAAGAGCTTCTTGGGCCATACGTAGCATAGTCGGCAACACCCAGTGCTGGTGGGGGAGTGGGGAAAAGTTAATCGACCATTATAGCGCTCGGGCCAAGGCACGGGCAATGCGAGTGCGGCCTTCGGCAGGGCTGTCGTCCATCCATCACTGCGCCCCGTCGCTCCGCCCTATCGATCCACCCTATCGATCCACCCTATCGATCCACCCTATCGCCATTTCCTAATTACTCTTCGAAACAGTCCGAAACCTAATCTGACTTACAGCGGCAAGAACGTGATCTAATTTGAGAAGTGCACGACGGGTCCACTCAAGGAAAGGAGTGACGGAAATGAACTGGGATCAGATTGAAGGCAAGTGGAAAGAAATGAAAGGTAAGGCCCGCACCAGTTGGGGTGAGCTTACCGACGATGAGCTGGATCAGGTCGGCGGCAAGAAGGATGAACTGATCGGCAAGATCCAGCATCGATATGGCCTGGAGCGCGAGGAAGCGGAACGCCAGGTCGACGACTGGGCCAACAAGCTCTGAGCCAAGCTCAAGCCTTTACCCAGCGAAGCAAAGCAAATCCAAGGTCTAAGGACAGGTCAAGGAGAGTGAAAATGCAGAAGCGTGCACTGACTATCGCAGTAGCGGCCATCGCCGGTGGTCTCGCCTTCGGAACCCAAGCCGTTGCACAGGACGATCCGCAAGCGGCACAGGGTCTCTATTCCGCCAATGACATCATCGGCGCCGACGTCTACCACGCCGATGACCCCGATGAGGAAGTCGGCAACGTCGAGAACATCCTGCTTGATGACGAAGGTCAGGTCAGCGCTCTGATCGTGAATGCAGGCGGCCTGTGGGGCATGGGTGGCGACGACGTGGTGGTCGGTATCGAGCACTTCACCATGGAAACCGACCGCAACGACGACGGTATCTTCGGTCAGGATCAGGTGACTCACCGCATCTTGGTCGACGCCACCGAGGATGAGCTCGAGAACTTCCCCGAGTATGACGAGCAGTGGTTCGACGATGAGCGTGATCGCCGTGCCGACGAGCGTGGTGACCAGGAAGGCGCATGGCAGACCACCGGCACGACCGGCACCGGCGCCGTGGGCGACGATGGCGACACCGCCTTCCGTGACGGTGAAGCCGATGGCGACACCGTGGGTGCCACCGATGGCGTGAACGACAACGGCGACGACGATGCCGAATACACCGACGAGGATGTCGTCGACGATTTCGATTGATACGTCGCTGTTCGAACGAAGTACCCCTCCCATGACGCTATTTGCGCCGGGCTCGCCCCGGCGCTTTTTCGTGCCCGCCACCATGCCAGCGCGGTGTCGCCATGCTAGCCTTGGTGGCTCATTCATTGGCTCAGGAACGCCGGCCCATGCCCCCTCCTACCGATAGCGCCCTTTCCGTCAGCGAAGTGAACCGACGCGCTCGCGCGCTGCTCGAGCAGGGTATCGGCGAGGTGTGGGTCGAGGGCGAGCTTTCCGGGGTCTCGCGCCCGGCCTCGGGGCATGTCTACTTCACCCTCAAGGACAGCTCGGCCCAGCTGCGCTGCGCGCTGTTCCGCAACCGCGCCCGCTTCGTCGCCGCCCCCATGCGCGACGGCGACCGGGTACGGGTGCGCGGTCGGGTGTCGCTGTTCGAGCCCCGCGGCGACTATCAGCTGATCGCCGAGGCGGTGCAGCAGGCCGGCGAAGGCGAGCTGTTGCTGGCGCTGGAGCGGCTCAAGCAGCGTTTGGCCGCCGAAGGGGTGTTCGCCAATGCCCGCCCCCTGCCCTGCCCGCCGCGGCATCTGCTGGTGCTGACCTCGCCCACCGGCGCCGCCATCCGCGACGTGCTGGCGGTACTCCAGGCGCGCTGGCCCCAGGCCAAGGTCACCTTGATTGCGGTGCCGGTACAGGGACGCGAGGCGGCGCCGGCGCTGATCGCCGCCCTGGGGCTGCTCAATCGCCAACAGGCGCTGGACCCGAGCCAGGACGTGATCCTGATCACCCGTGGCGGCGGCAGTCTGGAAGACCTGTGGGCGTTCAACGACGAGCATCTGGCGCGGGCGATCTTCCATTCGCGTCTACCGGTGATGTCGGCGGTGGGTCACGAGGTCGACACCACCCTCTCGGATCTGGCCGCCGACGTGCGCGCACCCACCCCTTCCGCCGCCGCCGAGATGCTGGTGCCGGACCGCCGTGAGCTGGCACGCCGCCTGACCGGGCTGGAGCGCCAGCTGCAGCGCGCCATGCAGGCGCGGCTGGAGCGGGAAGGCCAGCGTCTCGACCACCTACGCGCCCGCCTGCGCCACCCCGGCGAGGTGCTGGGCCAGAAGCGGCGCACGTTGATGGAGCTGGATGCCCGCCTGCGGCGTGCGCTGCAGGTTCGCCTGGCCACCGAGCGGCGCCAGTTGGCCCATCTGCAACGACGGCTCAGCGCCTGCCACCCTCAGCGTGAGCTGGCACGCGGCGAGCAGCGCCTGAGCCGTGCCCAGGCCCGCCTCGAACAGGCCATGCAGCGTGAGGTAGCGCGCCAGCGCGAGCGTCTGGTCGGCCTGGCGCGTCAATTGCAGGCGGTGAGCCCGCTGGCGGTGCTGGGGCGCGGCTATGCCATCCTGCAGGACGAGCAGGGCCAGGTGGTGCGGCGGGCAGACGATACCCAGCCCGGCCAGGCACTGACCGCGCGGCTGGGCGAAGGGCGCTTGCAGGTGGAAGTGAAGCGGCGCCTGAAGTGAAGCAATTCACGGAATCAGACGAAAGCGCCCGACGCGGCAGGCGTCGGGCGCTTTCTTTACAACTAACGAAGTCAGGCGACAAGACCGGCTTCACTCGGGCTTGAAGGTACTCGGTTCGAGCTCGTGGCGTGCCAGCAGCTTGTAGAAGTCGGTGCGGTTGCGCCCGGCGATACGTGCCGCCTGGGTCACGTTGCCCTCGGTGATCTTGAGTACCTTGACCAGGTAGCTACGCTCGAATCCGGCGCGGGCGTCGTTGAAGGTCGGCAGCGCGCTGTCTTCGGCAGCCAGCGCCTGGGCCACCAGGGCCTCGGGAATCATCGGTGAGCGGGTCAGCGCCACGCACTGCTCTACCACGTTGACCAGCTGACGCACGTTGCCCGGCCAGGCGCTGGTGGCCAGCAGATTGAGCGCTTCCGGTGAGAACCCTTTGACGAACGGCTTATGCCGCTCCGCCGCCTGGGCCACCAGGTGTCGTGCCAGCAGCGGCACGTCTTCGGCGCGATCCTTCAGCGCCGGCAGCTTGAGGTTCACCACGTTGAGTCGATAGAAGAAGTCCTCGCGGAACTCGCCCTGGTGCATGGCCTGGCTCAGGTCGCGGTGGGTGGCGGAGAGAATGCGCACGTTGACCGGGATCGACTGGGTCGAGCCCAGCGGGCGGATCTGGCGTTCCTGCAGCGCGCGCAGCAGCTTGACCTGCAGCGGCAGCGGCATGTCACCGATCTCGTCGAGGAACAGAGTGCCACCCTCGGCGGCCTGGAACAGGCCCTTGTGATCGCTCACCGCGCCGGTGAAGGCGCCCTTGGCATGGCCGAACAGCTCGCTTTCCAGCAGCTGCTCGGGCAGCGCGCCGCAGTTGATCGCCACGAACGGCTTGCTGGCCCGTGGGCTGGCATCGTGAATGGCTCGCGCCAGCAGCTCCTTGCCCGAACCGGAAGGGCCGGTGATCAGCACGCTGACGTCGGAAGAGGCCACCATGCGCGCCTGCTCCAGCACCCGCTCCATCTCCGGGCTGCGGGTGATGATGCTGGCCCGCCAGGCGTCGCTCTCGGCGCTGCTGCCCGCCGGGGTGTGGGCCAGGGCCTCGTCGATGGCGCTGAACAGCTTGTCGCGGTCCACCGGCTTGGTCAGGAAGCTGAACACTCCCTGCTGAGTGGCGTTCACGGCGTCGGGGATGGAGCCGTGGGCGGTCAGGATGATCACCGGCAGGCCCGGCACCTCACGCTGGATCGCCTGGAACAGCGCCATGCCGTCCATCTCGTCCATGCGCAGGTCGGAGAGCACGATGTCGGGGCGCTCGGCTTCCAGCTTGCGCAGCGCCTCGGGACCGCTCTCCGCCGTGGTGACCCGATAGCCACGGCTCTCCAGGCGCATCCCCAGCAGACGTAACAGGCTAACGTCGTCATCGACCAGCAGAACGTGGGCAGCGGCTGACTTCGCACCCGAGGTGCGTGCCGCTGACCTGCGAGCCTCACTCTTGCGTGTATCGGACAATCGAGCCGCTTCCATCACGTCTGTCTCCCTTTATCGCCCAAGAACAGCGCTCAGGGCGATTGTTGTCTCAAGTTTATGTTCTGCTCGATGGCAGTGAGCGCCTCGAGCTTCTCGGAGAGCTCGGCATTCTCGCGCTGCAGGCTCGTCAGTTGCCCCCGGGCGTTGTCCCTGTGGCCAGCCAGCGAACGTCGACCCTCGAGCTCGTTGCGCCAGTAGCGCAGCAACGGTTTCAGATCTTCCGGTGCGGCGGCGGTGTACTCCTGATAGATCGTTGCCGCCTCGCGCCACTCGCGCTCGCTGCCCCAGGCCAGGGCCACGGCACGCGCCAGCTCACGTTCGGCCTCGCTCCTGCCGGCAGCGGATTCGATCTCCGTGACGGCCTGGTTGCGCCATTCGTTGTCGCCCCGCTGCGAGGCCAGGCCGAAGGCCACCCAGTTGGGCAGCAGGCAGCCTTCGTCGGCAAAGGTGGGCTGTAAAGAGCATTCCGCCGCTTCCGGCGTCTCTTCCGGCTCCGTACCCAGCATGGCGTGCTCAGGCAGCAGTTCGCAGCCGCTCAGCAGGGCCGCCACCCCACCCGCCACGAGCACCTTGCTCATGTATCCGATTGCACTTATGTGTCTGGTTTCAGTCGTTGGCACTCTTACATCGAATGCTTCACCCTTCATCGTTCCTCGCTCCTTGCGTTTATGCCCATTGCTACGGGCTCCGTTTTTTCTTGTGTCAGAGGTATTGCCTGCCACGGCAGTGTCAGGCGGAAACATACGTCAAACTCACGGTCCTCGACCAGTGCCAGACCACCGCTCTGGATGCGCGCGCAATCAGCCGCCACCGAGAGCCCGATTCCGGAGCCCTTGAGCGGCCCCTTGCGCCGCGAGCGCCCTTGATAGAAGGGCTCGAACAGCAGCGGCCGGTCCTGCTCGCAAATCGGCTCGCCGGTGTTGGCCACGTCGAGGAACAGATGGTCGCGCCCAGCGTGGGCCCGGATCATCAGGTCGCCGCCATCCTCGCCGTAGGCGATGGCGTTGGAGACAAGATTGTCGAGAATACGGCCCACGGCGGTGCGGTCCACCACCCACTCCATGGGGCCATCGAAAGCGGTCACCCGCATGCCCTTGTGTTCCAGTGCCAGGCGATGCTTGGACAGCACGGTCTTGACCAATGTGGCCAGATCCACCCGTTCGAGGGTGACGCGCTGGTTGTGCTGCAGCAGGTTGTAGTCGAGCAGTTGCTCTATAAGCCGCTGCAGTTCGCTGCCGCTGGCATCGATCAGGGTCAGAATCTCGCGCTGGCGCGGCGTGATCTCGCCCGCCACGCCGTCGGCCAGCAGCGCCGACCCTTCGCGCACGCTGGCCAGCGGTGTCTTGAGCTCATGGGACATGTGGCGCAGGAACTGCTGCTTCTGCGCCTCGAGATCGCTGAGCCGGGTCGACAGCCAGTCGAGCCTGTCGCCGAGCTGAACCAGCTCGGCCGGACCCTGGATGGTGTCGCGGTCGTTGGTTTCCACGCCGCTGCCGATACTGAGAATGCGACGCTCGAGCTGGCGCACCGGACGAATGATCAGCCAGCTGAACACCAGGATCAGCAGCAGGCTGGCGGACACCAGCGCCGTGGTCTGCAACCACAGGCGCGACTGCACGGCCTCGGCCCGGGCGCTGATCATCTCGATGCTGGCATCGATCTGCTGGCTGGTGGCTCGGCGCATCGCCTCGGTGTGTTCGGCGAAGGGCACGAACAGCGCCAGCCATACCTCCAGCGCCTCGGGTTCCAACTCAGGCAGTTGGGAAAGCAGCAACAATTGCTCTTCCAGTGCCAAGACATCGGAATCGCCGGGCAGGAAGCGGCGCTGCTGGGCCAGCAGTTCGGTGAACTCGGCATGGCGCTCGGCATAGAGTTCGAGCAGGCTCTCCTGCTCCAGTACCGCATACTGGCGGGCACTGCGCTCCATTTCCACGGCGAGATTGCTCAGCACGCGGGCACGACGGCTCTCTTCGACGGCTTGACGAGCGCTCACGTCGGCCAGGTGAGAGAGTTCGGAAAGTGCCTGACCGGCCTGATACATCAGCACTCCCAGCGGTAGCATTACCACCAGAAATGCCAGCAGCACGAGCTGCAGCAATGAGCGAGGACGCCAGCGGCGCGAGACCCGTTTGGTCATGACCAATGTTCTATTCAGGAGAGGGTAAGAAACCACCATGGTACGTTCCTGAAGAGGATAACAGAGATACGCGCCTGACTTCCGCCCCGTTACAGATCGCTGCGAAAAAAAAGAGGCCGGCAGGTGCCGGCCCAAGTACGCAGGGAACTGAAGGGGTTGAAAATATGGGCTTCGGTCGCCTGGTCGAGCCATGTCCCATACTTTCAGCGGACCCGAGGGTCCCGAAGCCCCGCACCGGCCCTTTGCCACCAGGAGCTGCCGGATTGGGCGAGCGGCGAACCGCTCTGCTTCGATCCTTGGCGCCACCGCCGCGAGATCTCTCGCCGGCGCTGGCCCGAAATTCGATCCCCCGAGGGGGATGAGGCATCCATGCCGGGGCATCCTTGCCCTTCTGGTACCCTTCCATGCCTAATCGGCGGTACCCGTCTCATCGCAACCTAAGTTACACATCGCGGAGCGAACGCCGAACGTCTCGATGCCCGGGTAGCACAGGGCATGGGGGGGTGGTGGTTCCCCGAGCCTCTCGACGATCCGAAGTGATTCGAGCCGTTTGAATCACTTCTTCGTTGCTCACCCTAAGTATTGCCAGTAACGTGCCAAAAAACTTGAGACTCAATGTTTTTCAATAGCTTAAACCCGATAAAAAGTTGGCACACTGCCACTCGGCGAGAAAAACAGGGTAAAACCGGCCCGGCAGGCCTGCATTTCGTCACCGTTTGGCGACACCAATTCACATGGCGCCACGAAAGCAATTTAAAAACATGAAGTTATAGCGTAGCCTTTTTGAGACAAGATTATCGATGACGTTGCCACAGAGCGACAGCCGCCGCCCGGAGTGCTGAATCCGGGCGGCGGCAGGCCTCACACCAACGATTTGACGAGGATCTTAGACTTGCGCGCGTGGTTGTAGGTATCGCGCTTGAGCGTCGGCAGCGACTCGATGTCCGAGGGCCTGAAGCCGTGCTCGACGAACCAGTGGGCGGTGTGGGTGGTGAGCACGAACAGCGACGCCAGCCCCAGCCGGCGTGCGCGCCGTTCGATACCCGACAGCAGCAGCGAACCGCGCGCGCCGCCGCGGTAGCCGACATGGATCGCCAGGCAAGCCAGCTCGCCCATCTCGGCCTCGGCGAAGCGGTGCAGCGCCGCGCAGCCGATGATCATGCCGTCGCGCTCGATCACCAGATAGTCGTCGATCTCGTGCTCGAGGCGCTCCCGCGAACGCGGTACCAGCATGCCCCGCCGCTCCAGCGGCTCGAGCAGTTCCAGCAGGCCGCCAATGTCGCCAAGCTCCGCCGGACGCAGCTGCTCGTAGCGGTGCCGGGTGATCATGGTGCCCACCCCGTCGCGGGTGAACAGCTCGCCGAGCAGGGCGTCGTGGTCGTGCCAGGAGAGCAGATGCGTACGTGCCACGCCGTGCCGGGCCGCGGCACAGGCGGCGGCGATATGGCGCGCCTGCTCGCTGCCGGGCTCGGAATGGTTCAGCAGCGGCTCGGCTTCATCGGGGCTGAGCTGACGTTGCAGGGCGCCGTTCTCGTCGTAGAGCCCGGGCGCCTCGCCCATCAGGATCAGTTTGTCGGCAGCCAGCGCCATGGCCGCATGCTGGGCCACCTCGGCGGCATCCAGATCGAACACCTCACCGGTGCTGGAGAAGCCCAGCGGCGGCAGCAGCACCAGCGAGCCGCGGTCGAGCAGCCCCTGCACCGCCGAGACCCGCACCCGGCGCACCTCGCCGCTGTGGTCGTAGTCAATGCCTTCGCGCACGCCCAGCGGCTTGGCCATCACCAGATTGCCCGAGACCGCAGTGAGCTCGACCCCGTGCAGCGGCGTGTTGGGCAGGCCCAGCGACAGCCGTGCCTCCAGCCACAGCCGCTGCTCGGCGGCGACCCGTTCGACACAGGCCATGATCGCCTCGTCGGCGACCCAGCGCCCGTCGTGGCGCCGCGGCACGATACCCGCCTCGTTCAGCGCCTGCTCCACCTGGGGGCGAATGCCGAACACCACCACCAGCCGCACCCCCAGGGTGTGCAGCAGCGCCAGGTCCTGGATCAGCTGCTCGCCTCGGCCTCGCGCCATGGCCTCGCCCTCGATCAGGATCACGAAGGTTCGGCCCCGATGCGCATTGATATAGGGGGAGGAATTGCGGAACCAGTCGACGAAGGGGAAACGAGTGTCCAAGGCCGCTCTCCGGCAGCAAGTGAAAAAGAAGGGTGTATCGGCTTTGACTATATCAGGCGACGAAAACGGCGGCACCATCAAGGGAAGACTGCACAAATGCCTGCGCTTCCCAAGGTGCCGCCTAGTATGAGCAACTCTGATCTAGCTGCGAGCGCAGCAGTCAATCAGCCGAATATGCCCTTGAACATGAAGAAGAACATGATTGCCAGGCCCGCCCCGGCTGGCAGGGTGATCAGCCACGACATCACGATGGTGCCGATCACGCGCAGGTTGAGCGCCGCCATGCCGCGGGCCAGACCCACGCCGAGCACCGCCCCGACCAGGGTGTGGGTGGTGGAAATCGGCAGCCCCGTGCCCGAAGCAAGCACCACGGTGGTGGCGGCGGCCAGGGTGGCGGCAAAGCCACGGCTGGGAGTCAGCTCGGTGATGCCGGTGCCCACCGTGGCAATCACCTTGTGGCCGTAGGTGACCAGCCCCGCGACGATGCCGCCGCCGCCAAGCACCAGCACCCACCAGGGCACCAGCGCAGCGGTGTCGATCACGCCGTCGCTGCGAACCACGCTGATCACCGCCGCCAGCGGGCCGACGGCGTTGGCCACGTCGTTGGAACCGTGGGCAAAGGCCATGGCACAGGCGGTGAAGATCATCAGCACGCCGAATACGCGCTCGACGCTGCCGTAGCCGAACTGATCGCCGATGCGCCGCTCATGCTTCACGCGGTTCTCCATGACGATGCCGATGCCCATGATGCCGATACCCAGCAGCACCGAGAGCATGAAGCTCTGGCCGAAGGTGAAGTCGAGCCCCACGTGGGTCAGGCCCTTGGTCAGAGTGACCATGGAGACGATGAAGCCGACCAGGAAGATGTAGAACGGCACGGTGCGCTTGGCCGCGGCGAAGGGGTCCTTGGCCTCGAAGATCAGATGCTGCACCGACTTGAACAGCAGGAAGGAGATAGCGCCCGCCAGCAGCGGCGAGACGACCCAGCTCGAGGCGATGGTACCGACCCGGTTCCAGGCCACGGCCTCCATGCCCAGCCCCACCGCACCGAAGCCGACGATGGCACCGACGATGGAGTGGGTGGTGGAGACCGGCCAGCCCTTGGCCGAGGCGATCAGCAGCCACAGAGCGGCGGCCAGCAGCGCCGAGAGCATGCCGTAGACGAGCAACTCCGGATTGGCCTGGAGCAGTTCGGGGTCGACGATGCCGCCGCGAATGGTCGCGGTGACCTCGCCGCCGGCAAGCCAGGCGCCGAGGAATTCGAAGATGACGGCGATGACGATCGCCTGACGGATGGTGATGGCCTTGGAGCCCACCGAGGTACCCATGGCGTTGGCGACGTCGTTGGCGCCGACGCCCCAGGCCATGAAGAAGCCGAAGAGGCAGGCCAGGATGATGAAGATTTCACCGTGCTGCGCAATGATCGACATAGGGGTTTGGTTCCTATGTGGCTGTCGGGTTATGGGCACACCGTGCCGGGGTCGCCGGGCGGTGTCCTACCGGGCAGTGAGAATCTGCAGGCGGCTGCCGACGCGTTCGGCACGGTCGGAGAGTTCCCCGACCCAATCGATGATCTTGTAGAGGAAGACCACGTCCACCGGCTTGAGCCGATCCTCGAGATCGAACAGCAACCGGCGAATGGAGATCTGCTGGTTGTCGGCCTGCTGCTCGAGAATGTGCAGCTCGCGGATCATGTTGAGCATCACGTCGGAAGCATGACGGCCGAAGCCCGATTCGAGCAGATCCTGGAGCTCCTCGAGGGCCTGGCGTGCCTGAGCGACGCAGGCTACGGCGGTGTGCATGTAGTCGCGCATGGGCTGGGCCAGCTCGGCGGGTACCTGCATGCGGCGCCCCAGCATGATGCCGGTGATGTCGCGCACCTTGTTGGCGATCTTGTCCTGTACGGTGATCAGATCGAGCAGATCGGTGCGGGAGACGGGCAGGAACATGGTGTTGGGCAGGTTGAGCCGCAGCTCGGTCTTGAGGCGGTCGGCCTCGTGCTCCAGCTCGGTGATGGTCTCGCGGATCTTGGCGGCCTCTTCCCAATCGCCCGTGAGCGAGGCCTCGAAGAACGGCAGCAACTGGTCGGCACACTCGTTGGCCTTGCCGATATGAGCCAGAAGAGGCTGGAACGGCGAACGGCCGAACATCGCCGAAAACGGGTTGGGTTTGACCATGTCTAGGATGCGCTTGTGAAATGGCGGCGCCAGTATAAAGAATGGCACCCTGTCACGTCATGGAAATATTTCCGTCACACGATATGCCCGTCGCACCCGGGCGCGCCTTGAAACGAAGAGCAGTCACACGACGAGCAGGAAACCGCATGAGTCACGAAATCGAGATGAAGCTGGCACTGGGCGAGACGGGGCCCGAGCGGCTGCTTGCGCATCCGCTGTTGCGCAACGGCGTGGACGGCGCCCAGCGCCTGGCCAACACCTACTACGATACGCCTGAGGGAGAGCTGGAGGCGACGCGGGTGGCACTGCGCCTGCGCCGACGCAACGACAGCTGGGTGCAGACCCTGAAGACCAGCGGCGAAGGCAGCGGCGGGTTCAGCCGGCGCCGGGAGTGGGAGTGGCCGGTAGCGGGTGACGCGCTCGATCTGGTCGGGCTGGCCGGGCTGCCGCCCTTCGCCGAGCGGGGCGGCGATATTCTGGAGCGGCTAGAGCCGCGCTTCACCACCGACTTCGAGCGTCGCCTGTGGCGCCTGGAGCTGGCCGAGGCCAGCATCGAGGTGGCGCTGGACCAAGGCGAAATTCGCGCCGCCGGACGGCGGGTGCCGATCCGCGAGCTGGAGCTGGAACTCAAGGACGGCGACCCTCAGGCGCTGTGGCAGCTGGCGCAGGCCCTGGCCGAGAGCGTGCCGCTGCGCCCCGCCGATGCCAGCAAGGCGGTACGCGGCAGTGCCCTGCTGTCGGGCCGCTGGACGCTGCCGGCCGGTACGGCTCCCGGCGAGCGGCTGCATCGCGCCCTGCTGGCATTGGACGCCTACGACGACACCGGCGAGGATGAGTGGAAGCACACGGCCAGAGAGGCGCTCCAGGCGCTGGCCGACACCGGCGAGAGCGAAGCCGGGCAGCTGGCCACCCTGCTGGAGCGCCCCGACTGGCTCGAGCGGGGCTTCGGCCGCCTGGCGCTGCGGCTGGCACACCGGCTGGCGGCCTGACACCCGCGCACGGGGCCGCGACGACTGGATCGGCAAACAGAACAGGGGAGAGCGCATGAGCGAACCGTTTCGCCCAGCCGGCGAGGGCGTGCGAACGCGCCTGTTTCAGATCATCTTCGAATCGGATACGCCGCTGGCCAAGGGTTTCGATATCGTCCTGATCGCGATGATCCTGACCAGTGTGCTGGTGGTGATGCTGGACAGCGTCGAGCGCTTCGGGGCGGTATATGGCGGGCTCTTCTACTGGCTGGAGTGGGGCTTCACCCTCGTCTTCACCATCGAGCTGCTGGTGCGCATCTACATCCTCGACAAGCCAATGCGCTACCTGCGCAGTTTCTACGGCATCATCGATGTGGTAGCCATCCTGCCGACCTGGCTGATGCTGCTGTTCCCCGGCACCCAGACCCTGGTGATCGTGCGCCTGCTGCGCGTGCTGCGTATCTTCCGCGTGCTGCGCCTGATGCAGTTCGTCGGCGAAGGGCGCCTGCTGGTGGAGGCGCTGAAGAACAGCGTGCACCAGATCTTCCTGTTCCTGTTCACCGTACTGCTGCTGGTTACCCTGTTCGCCGCGCTGGTCTACATGATCGAGCCCGCGGAAGCCGGCTTCACCAGCATTCCGATGTCGATCTACTGGGCCATCGTCACCCTGACCACGGTAGGCTACGGCGATATCGTGCCGGTAACGCCGCTCGGCCAGGCGATCTCCACCCTGGTGATGCTGATCGGCTACTCGATCATCGCCGTACCCACCGGGGTGTTCTCCGCCGAGGTGATCCGCTCGATCCGCGCCGACCGCTACTCCGACCAGGCCTGTCCCGGCTGCGGCCACGACCGCCACGAGAAACGCGCGCGCTACTGCCTCAAATGCGGCACCTGGCTGGACGAGGAGACACCCGACCCCAACAACCGGGCGTCTGAAACATGATGGCTCGCGTTGCCGAGGCTCAACCGCCGAATGGCGCCAGGTCGCCGCGCCCCTCACGCAAAATGGTGGGCGGCAGCTCGCGCAGATCGATCACGCTGGTGGCCTCGAGATGGCAGGCGCCGCCGTCGATGATCAGGTCGAGCTGGTTGATGTAGCGATCGCGGATCTCCTCCGGGTCGGTCATCGGCAGCTCCTCGCCCACCGGGATCAGCGTCACGCTCATCAGCGGCTCGCCCAGGGCTTCGAGCAACGCATGGGTGATGCGGTGGTCGGGCACGCGCACGCCGATGGAGCGCCGCTTGGGGTGGAGCAACAAACGCGGTACCTCGGAGGTGGCGTTGAGGATGAAGGTGTATGCCCCCGGGGTGTTGGCCTTGAGCAGGCGGAACACGCTGTTGTCGACCTTGGCGTAGGTGCCGATGTCGGAGAGGTCGGAGCACACCAGGGTGAAGTTGTGCTTGTCATCCAGCGAGCGCAGCCGCTTGATCCTCTCGATCGCCTTCTTGTCGCCCAGGTGGCAGCCCAGAGCGTAACCGGAGTCGGTGGGATAGGCGATCACCCCGCCCTGGCGAACGATCTGCACCGCCTGGTCGATCAGGCGCTTCTGCGGATTCTCGGGGTGGATCTGGAAGAACTGGCTCATGGTCGATTCCCTGCTGTATTCGATTATTGCTGCCCACTACGCTTCTTGACTAGCGCTTCTTGCTGCCCACTATAGCGCGCCGGCGGTCGGCTCGTCGCAGTCGGCGATGAAGCCGGCCAGCCGCGGATGCGTCCATACCGGCGGCACCGCGGTGCGCGGCACAGGGCTCATGCTGCCCGGCGCCAGATGCCCGCCGGGAAAATGGAAGTCGCTGCCCAGCGAGGCGTAGAGCTCCCGCTCGGCCAACTGGCGCGCCAGGTCGCGGGTGACGTCGGCATTCTGGAAGCCGCTGATCAGCTCTGCCGCCTGCCCGCCCGCCGCAGCAAAGTCATCCAGCAGCTGGCCGCGCTTGCGCCGGGTCAGCCCGTAGCGCAGCGGATGCGCCAGCACCGCCACGCCGCCGGCGGCCACCACCCAGCCCACCACATCGGCCAGCGCCGGCCAGTGCGCCTTGACGTCTCCGGCCTTGCCGCTGCCCAGATGCTTGCGAAAGGCAGTGGCCACGTCGGGCACCAGGCCTGCCGCGACCAGCGCACGGGCGAAGTCGGGTCGCCCCAGAGGCCGGTGGGGGCCGGCCTGCTCGCGGGCGCGGGTCAGGGCGTTGTCGAGCCCCAGCTTCTCCATGCGCTGCGCAATGACCGCCGCGCGGGCCTCACGGGCCTCGACCTGGGCGTCGAGCCCTGCGGCCAGCGCACCGTGGGCGCCCTGGGGCAGCAGCGCCACCACGTGAATGCCGATTCCCTGCCAGCGGGTGGAGAGTTCGGATGCCGGCAGTAGACACACGCCAAGGCGCTTGGCCGCCGCAGCGGCCTCGCTCACCCCGGCCACGGTGTCGTGATCGGTCAACGCCATCAGCGTCACGCCGCGCTCGGCGCACAGGGCGACCACATCGGCGGGGGCCAGGGCGCCGTCAGAGGCGGTGGAGTGCATGTGCAGATCGACCCCGAGCGGGCCGGGGTCGCCGGCAAAATGCTCGGGTAGGGGGGGCATTGGCATGACGCAGGCAGGCAACTTTGTCAAAATGATGGCCCATGGTGCGCGTCCGACGACAGTCGGTCAACGCACGGTTGGAGTCCGCGGTGATACCGCTCGACCGAGGAAACGCTGCGATGCTGTACGCAATCATCAGTGAAGACGTGAAGAACAGCCTGGAGCGCCGACTGGCTGCCCGCCCCGACCACCTGGCCCGGCTGGAAAAGCTGCGCGATGAGGGCCGCCTGGTGCTGGCCGGACCGCATCCCGCCGTAGACGCCGAAGACCCCGGCGAAGCCGGCTTCACCGGTAGCCTGGTGGTGGCCGAGTTCGACAGCCTGGAGACCGCCAAGGCCTGGGCCGACGCCGACCCCTACATGATTGCCGGGGTCTACGCCAAGGTGACCGTCAAGCCGTACAAGAAGGTACTCCCCTAACCCGCCCCTCGACCTGCCGGTTATCCACAGAGACTTTGCTCACAGCTTCTGTGGATAACGCTGTTGAAACGCCGCGGATGGCTCTCTGAATTCGCCATGCCACGCCGCCGCGGCGACAACGGTCAATTTTTGAGCAGCCTGTTCGTGTAGAGTTCGTGCTTTCGTTCTGACCCGCGCTGGAGAAGTCCGTGTCCCTGCCCCATGCCTCGCTGCCGCCGCTGGCCGCGCTCGAGCCTGCCAGTCTCGACTGGCAGCATGACGAGAACGGCGAAAGCACCCCGCTCTCGACCTGCTTCGACGACGTCTACTTCTCGCGCCACGATGGCCGGGCGGAGACCGAGCATGTCTTCATTCAGGGTAACGACCTGCCGCGGCGCCTGGCCGCCTGGCAGGAGCGGCGTCCCTTCATCATCGGCGAGACCGGCTTCGGCACCGGGCTCAACATGCTCTGCGCCTGGGCATGCTTCGACGCCCACGCCCCGGCCGGGGCCCGCCTGCACCTGATTTCCACCGAGCGCTTCCCGCTGCGCCGCGACGACCTGGCGCGTGCGCTTGCGGCCTGGCCGGACCTGGCGGAACGCGCCGAGCGGCTGGTACGCCAGTGGCCCGAAGCGGTGGCCGGCGTGCATCGGCTGTGGCTCGACGAGCGGGTGACGCTGGATCTGCACTTCGGCGATGCCAGCGAACGCCTGGCCCTGCTCGAAGGCAAGGTGGATGCCTGGTTCCTGGACGGCTTCGCGCCGGCCAAGAACCCGGAGATGTGGCGCCCGGAGCTGTTCGCCGCCATGGCCGCCCGCTCACGCCCGGGGGCGAGTTTCGCCACCTTCACCTGCGCCGGAGTGGTCAAGCGCGGGCTGGCCGCCGCCGGGTTTGCCTGGCGCAAGGTGCCGGGATTCGGCCGCAAGCGCGAGATGCTCAGCGGCGAGATCGCTTCGCCGCTCGCCGATGAGCGCCGCGCCCACACGCCCTGGTTCAGCCCGCCGCCGGCGCTTCCGCCGCGCCACGTGGCGGTGATCGGCGCCGGCATTGCCGGCGCCAGCACCGCCGCCGCCCTGGCCCGGCGTGGCATCGAGGTCACCCTGATCGACCGCTTCGAGCGCGCCGAGCTGGGCACCACGCACCTGCAAGGGGCGCTCTACGTCAAGCTCGCCGTGGAGACCAACCTACAGAGCCGCACCTATCTGGCCGGCCTGTTGCACAGCCGCCGCTGGCTGGCCGAGCTCGACCCCAAGCAGGCTCTGTGGCGGCCCAGCGGCGTGCTGCAGCTGGCCCTGGACGACAAGGAGCGCGCGCGCCAGGCGCGCTTTCTGGCCAACCACCCGCTGCCGCCAAGCGTGGTGCGCGGGCTCGACGCCGAAGAGGCCAGCGCCGTCGCCGGCATCCGCCTCGAGGCAGCGGCGCTGGACTACCCCAACGCCGCCTGGGTCAAACCGCTGGAGCTGTGCATAAGGCTGGCCGCCACGCCCGGCATCAGCTTCCGGCGCGGTGAAGTGACAGCGCTGCATAGCGGCGAGAGCGACGAGAGCGGCTGGACCCTGACCCTGGCCAATGGCGAGCGTATCGACGCCGACCAGGTGGTGATCGCCACCGCCAGCGAAGCGGCCCGCTTCGAACAGAGCCGCGCCCTGCCGCTGCAACCGGTGCGCGGCCAGGTCAGTCAACTGGCGTTGCCCGAAGGCGCTCCTGCGTTGGGCCGGGTGGTATGCGCCGGCGGCTACGTACCGCCTGCAGAGGATGGGGTACTCAACTTCGGTGCCACTTTCGGCCCCGGCGAGACCGACATGAGCGAGCGCGAGGCCGACCACGCCGCCAACCTGGCGGAGCTCGAGCGGGGGCTGCCGCACTTCGTGGCGGCGCTGCGCGAGGCCGGCGCCGAGCTTTCGCCCGAGCGGCTCACCGGCCGCGTGGGGGTACGCGCGGCCAGCCCCGACAAGTCGCCCTATTGTGGCCCACTGCCCGACGTCGAAGCCTGGCGCGAGGATTACGCCGTGCTGGCCAAGGACGCCACCCGGGTGCCCGACGTGCCCGGCCGCTACCACCCAGGGCTGTGGATCAGTGCCGCCCATGGCTCACGCGGCATGGCCAGCGCCCCGCTGTGCGCCGAGCTGCTTGCCTCGCGCCTGTGCGACGAGCCGCTGCCGCTGGAGTGGCCGCTGGTGGATCACCTGCACCCGGGGCGACGAATCATCCGCGATCTGGTTCAGGGCAAGTAGCCGCTGTCAGCCGGGCCAGGCACAAGCCTACTCGATGGCAAGGACCTGCCGACGGCTGACGAAGTATGGCCCCGGCCGCCCCAGGTGGTAGCCCTGGCCGAAGTCGATACCCAGCGCCTCGACGGCGGCCAGCACCTCTTCGTCCTCGATGAACTCGGCGATGGTGCTCACGCCGAGGCTCTGGGCCAGAGTCACGATGCTCTTGACGAAGGCCATGTACTTCTCGTCGCTGAGCATGTTGCGGATGAATTCGCCCTCGATCTTGATCACGTCGATGGGGAACTGCTTGAGGTAGCGGAACGAGGAGTAGCCCGAGCCGAAGTCGTCGATGGCGAAATTGAAGCCCTCCAGCTTGAGGTCGAGCACGAACTTCTCCAGCAGCTTTAGGTTGCTCACCGTCTCGCGCTCGGTGAGTTCGAAGACGATGCGCTCCGGCAGGATGTCGTAGTCGATGGCCAACTGGTGAATACGACCAATGAACTCGCCGATGATCAGCGACTTGGGTGACAGGTTGATGAACAGCATGCCCTCGTAGCCCTGCTCGCGGACCTGGGCGAAGGCCTTCTCGATCAGCTGATAGTCCATCTTGTGGATCACGCCGATGCTCTCGGCGATGTCGATGAACTCGCCGGCCGGCACCAGACGGTCGTCGAGCTGAATGCGCATCAGCAGCTCGTGGATGTTTACCTCACCGGTGCGCACGTCGGCGATGGGCTGGAAGTAGGGCACGATGCGCTGCTCTTCCAGCGCGCTGAGCACCATCTGGTTCTTCTCGCCGACCTCCTTGAATACCGCCGCCACCTCCTCCTGCTCCGGCAGGGCCACGCAGTTCTTACCCTTGCGCTTGGCCTTGTACATCATGTTGTCGGCCATCAGGAAAAGGTCGTGGGGATTGCCGGCGTGGTTGGGGTAGCAGGCGATGCCGATCGAGGTGGTGGCCCGCACCGTGCTGCCGTCGGGAGCGGTGAGCACCTGGGCGGAGAGATTGCTGGCGATGCGCAGCGCCACCGAGTAGGCCTGCTCCTCCTCGGTCTGCGGCAGGATCACGGTGAACTCGTCGCCGCCGTAGCGGGCCAGGAAATCCCCCGGCCGGATGGAGTGGGCGAGGGTGTCGGCCACGGCGTGGAGGAACTGGTCGCCGAAGGCGTGGCCGTGCCGGTCGTTGACCGTCTTGAAGTTGTCCAGATCGAGCATCAGCAGGCTGAAGTGATCCTGGTGACGCGTCGCCCGGCCTACCTCATAAGTCAGCATATCCTTGAAAATGCGCTGGTTGTGCAGGTTGGTCAGCGGATCGCGGGTGGCGTAGAACTCCAGGTCCTGGGTGTACTTGTAGATCGCCTTGACCGAGCCCACCAGGTTGAGCAGCGTCGACAGGATGCCGTCGATGACGATGTGGCGGATCGGGTCCTGGGCCAGATCCGACTGCACGCCGATGCCGACGATACCGCCGATCTTGGGCGCCTCGAGCAGCAGCGACTTGGTCTGCAGGCGAATGTCCTCCGGCGTGAGGTCGGCCAGTGCCTCGTTTTCTGCCGAGCTCATCACGGTGTGGTGGGAGACCTTGAGGATGATGCAGGCGGGCTGGCCCTCGTGCTTGCCTTCGAGCAGTTGGGTCAGCAGCGCTTCGAAGGTCGCCCGGGTCTCCGGCGCCACCTCGCGGTACCAGAACACCTCCAGTTCGTAACCCTCGTCCTCCACCTGGAAGATGGTCACCAGGGTGTGGGCCTGGATGATGGTGTTGATGTCCGCCAGCAGCTCCTTGATGAACTCACGCCAGTCACGCACTACCTCGGAGGTGATGATGAACTTGCTCAGCAGGCGGATCTCGAACTCGAGGATGTCCTTGTCCACCGCCACGTTCCTGAGCCGGCCTACCAGCGCATTGACTTGCTGCATGGCCTCGTTGAGCTCCTGGAAGCCTACGTCACGCTCGCTGAGGTTAAGGTTGCGGAAGTCGGCCACGGAATTGACCGCCGCCAGGCGCCTGCGAAACTGTCTTAGGGTGGCTTCGATACGCTCGGCGAACAGCTTCGAGATGCCCAGCGCCAGCATCAGGACCATCAGTGCGGCAACGATGAACATGGCCAGGTAGTTGAAGCGCATCTCGCGGCTGATCGGTGCCAGATCGTGCTGAATGTCGATCACGCCGAGCACTTCGCCGGCTGCCGCGTACTGCTCGCAGGCCAGGCACTCGGCGCGGGCCACCAACGGCATGATGCGTCGCACGGTGCCGTTCTCGCGCCACACCCGCTCGCCCCCGGCAGCCAGCGCCGAGCGGATGACGATGTCCATCTCCGGCTGGTCGATGTCGTCGTGGCGCTCCGCGACCCCGTCGCCCCAGTAGAACGTGAAGCGGTAACCGGAGGCTTCGTGAGCCAGCCGGGCCTCCTCGATGAAGGTTTCCATCTGCTCCCGGTTCCAACCCTGGCGCATCACCTGCTGCATGGCGCTATAGCTCTGCCGCGCCAGGGTTTCCGAGGTCTGCTCAGCCTGGCGTGCCAGGATGTTCTCGTAGAGCAGCGAGGAGGCCAGGGTGACTCCGATGAAGACCGTCAGCGAAGCGGAGACAATCGCCACCAGCACGAACCCTTGCAGGGTCTTGAGGCAGGCGAACAGGGCACGGGCGCGAGTCAGCATCTCGATCTCTATGAACAGGACAGACGGTGCCGAGCCTCGACCCTGAGTCGCCGGCGGATACGAACGAATAGAGGGGTATTTTCTGCATATTAGGCGTCGTGAAGTTTGACTTGGGTCAACTTTCTCCGACGTCCCGTCCTGGAGATGGTCGAACCTAGCCCTCTTCCTCGTCGTCGGCCAGATCGCGGCCGAAGGCGCGCCACTGGGCCAGCGTCATCACCTCGGTGGTCTCGGTCTGCAGGTCGTGGGCAATGAGTAGCTCGCCGCGCTCCAACTGGCGCTTGAGCTCGGCGACCCAGCCGCGCATGCCCTCGCCGGTGTCGGTGGTGTCGTAGCCCTGACGGGTGACGAAGGCCTCCAGCAGGGCATCGAGGGTCTCCCCCGGCAGCATGCGATAGGGCACCTCGATGAAACGGCCGCTCATGACGGCTCTCCTTCACTGCCCGGCGCGCCCTCGCCGCGCTCCCAGGCCGCCAGCCGTTCGAGGAAGGCGGCCTCGTCGAGCACCTCGACGCCCAGCTCCTGCGCCTTGGCCAACTTGCTGCCGGCGGCCTCGCCGGCCACCACGCCGGTGGTCTTCTTGGATACGCTGCCGGCCACCTTGGCCCCCAGCGCCTGCAGGCGCTCCTTGCCTTCGTCGCGGGTCATGCTCTCCAGGCTGCCGGTGAGTACCCAGGTCTGCCCCGCCAGCGGCTGGGGCCGCTCGCCGATGGTTTCCTCGGCCCAGCTCACGCCCAGCTCGCGCAGGGCCTCGATGGTCTCGCGGTTGTGTTCCTGACGGAAGAAGGTGTGCACGTGAGCCGCCACCACCGGACCGACGTCCTCCACCGCTTCGAGATCGGCCTGCTCGGCCTCCATGAGCGCATCCAGGGTGCCGAAGTGGCGCGCCAGATTGGCCGCCGTGGCCTCGCCCACCTCGCGGATACCGAGGGCGAAGATGAAGCGCGGCAGGGTGGTGCTCTTGGCCTTCTCCAGCGCAGCCACCAGCTTCTCGGAGGATTTCTGCGCCATGCGCGGAAGCGTTGCAAGATCCTCGGCCTTGAGCCGGAACAGATCGGCAGGCGTCTTGACCCAATCGAGTTCGACCAGCTGGTCGATCAGCTTTTCGCCCAGGCCGTCGATATCCATGGCCCGGCGCGAGGCGAAGTACTTGAGTGCCTCCTTTCGCTGAGCGGCGCAGTAGAGCCCACCGGAGCAGCGCGCTACCACCTCGCCCTCCAGCCGCTCGACCTCGGAGTCGCACACCGGGCAGCGCTCGGGGAAGACGATCTCCCGGGCGTCGGCGGGGCGCCGCTCGGGCAGCACGCGCACCACCTGAGGTATGACATCGCCGGCACGGCGGATCACCACGCTGTCGCCGATCTTGACGTCGAGGCGGGCGATCTCGTCGGCGTTGTGCAGGCTGGCATTGGAGACGGTGACCCCAGCCACCGAGACCGGCTCGAGTCGCGCCACCGGCGTGATCGCGCCGGTGCGCCCGACCTGGAACTCGACGTCGTTGAGCCGGGTGGTCTCCTCCTGGGCGGGGAACTTGAACGCCGTGGCCCAGCGCGGCGCCCGGGCGACGAAGCCCAGCTCGCGCTGGAGACGTAGGTCATCGACCTTGATCACCGCCCCGTCGATATCGTAACCGAGGCTGTCGCGCCGCTCGCCCAGCCGGCGGCAGTAGTCGACCACTCCCTGGCTGCCGCTGACCACTTCCAGCAGGCTGCTGGTACGAAAGCCGAACGCCTTGAGGTGCGCCATCAGCTCGCTGTGGCTGGCATCGCCCTGTGTCGGTTCGATACGCGCCACCTGGTAGGCGCTGAACTCCAACGGTCGCTTGGCGGTGAGTTCGGGATCGAGCTGACGCAGGCTGCCTGCCGCGGCGTTGCGCGGGTTGGCGAACACCTTGCCATCCTCTTCCCGGGCGCGCTCGTTGAGCCGCTCGAAGCCCGCATGACTCATGATCACCTCGCCGCGCACCTCGAGCAGCTCGGGAGCGTCGCCGCGCAGCTTGAGCGGGATCGAACGCAGCGTGCGCAGGTTGGAGGTGATGCCCTCGCCGGTGCGCCCGTCGCCCCGGGTCGCGCCGCTGATCAGCACACCGCGCTCGTAGACCAGCGACACGGCGGCGCCATCGAGCTTGGGCTCGCAGCAGAAGCGGATCGTCTCGGGGTCGGCTTCCAGCCGCTCGGCCACTCGCTTGACGAAGGCTTCGAGCTCCTCTTCGTTCAAGGCGTTGTCCAGCGACAGCATGGGCACGGCGTGCTCGACCTCGGGGAAGCCGGCGTCCGGCGGCGCCCCCACCCGTTGGGTCGGCGAGTCCGGCGTCACCAGCTCGGGGTGCGCCTGCTCCAGCTCCTGCAGGCGGCGCAGTTTGCGGTCGTACTCGGCGTCGGTGAGGTGCGGCTCATCGAGCACGTAGTAGCGATAGTTGGCGTCATCGAGCTCGGCGCGCAGCTTGGCGACTTCGCCGAGGATCTTCTGGTCGGGCTGGCTCATGCGTCTCTTGGGTCTCGAAAGGTGGCTCGCCGCCCCTGAACACGACAACCCCGTGATCGCTCACGGGGTTGTCGGCGGGTGCGGCATGGCACGCGAACTGGCGTCAGTTCACCTGATAGCGATTGAGTCGATTGCGGCGCTCGAACTCCTGCACGCGCTGGCGGGCGAACTCCACGGTCTGCGCGGTCATCACGCTGTGGTTCTCGTCCTTCAGCTCGCCGCCCAGGTTGCGCACGATGACCATGGCGGTCTCGACCATCGCTTCGAAGGCTGCGGCGGTATCCAGCGCACCGGGCAGCGGCATCAGCAGCGTGATGCCCGGGGTGCGGAATTCGTCCATCGCCTCGATGGGGAAGGTGCCCGGCTTGAGCACGTTGACCATCGAGAACTGCAGCTCGCTGTCGGGGTCCTCGGTCTCGAAGCGGTGGAAGATGCCCATGTCGCTGCTGTAGCGCAGGCCGCAAGCCAGCATCAGGTTGAGCAGCGCCTCGCCGGAGAAGCCCTCTTCGTCCCGCGACAGCACGCTGATGACGATGATCTCGTCGGCGTGGCTCAAGGTCTCGCGAGCGCGCTCGGCGTTGACGTTGTGACGCAGCGCCCGGGCCAGGGTCGGGTGGGCGCGTACCACGTCGTCATCGTCGTTGATGGCGTCGCTCGACAGGCTGGGTTCGGCCCGCTCGGCGTAATGGGCTGGCTCGGCATACGGCTCGGCGTAGTCAGCCGGCGCGGCATAGGTCGCCTCAACATGCCGCTCGCCACGCGCACGCGGCGGTGCGAACAGCGGATCGTCGTCGTCGGCAAGCTCGATGGCTTCGGCTTCCAGGCGGCGCAGCTCGGCCTCCCGGGCGGCCTGGGCCTCGGCGGCCTCGCGCCGTTGCTGAGCCTCGCGAGCGGCCTTCTCGGCACGCTCCTGCTCGCGGCGCGCCCGCTCCTCGCGCTTCTGCTCGCGGCGCTTGGCAAGCCGCTGCTGCATGGAAACGCCGAAGCGGTGCATCGATTCGCCCACGCGGCGTGAGCCGCTCTTGATCGAGTTACCCATGCCTTCGAGATCGACCAGCCGGTAGCGCTCGTCCTCATCGTGATGAAGGTCGTGATCGTCAGGATCGGCGGCAAGCGGTTCAGATTCGGCGCTGACCGAAGCCGACTCGAGAACGGGCTCGTCGTCATCCAGGGCGGAAAGCGTCGGCTCCCGGCGCTCCTCGCTTTCCTCCACGGTCGGCCTTTCCACCACGGTGGGCTTGGCAGCGACGGTTTCGGAAGCCTGGGGTTGGGAAGCTTGGGCTTGAGAAGCCTGGGATTCGGCATCGGCCGGTTCGGACACAGGCGCTTTCGCCGCGGACGCAGCAGCGGGTGCCTCTTCGGCCCGGCTCGGCGTGGGGGCGACCGATGGCTCCTGCTGCTGAACCTGCACCCGCTCGGCCTGACCTAGGTCGAGCTCGGGCTCGGCCCGCTTTATGCTCACCTCGGGCTGGGCGCTCACCTCGGGCTGAGGCGCGCGTTCGGATGCCGTCTGAGCCTCGGATGACCGAGCCTCGCTAGCCGCCGTGTCGGACGCCCGAATAGCAGAAGCCACCGGGCGCGAGGCGTCGGTGGCACTGGCAGCGGGATAGGCCAGGTTCGGCGTGCCGGCCTTGGCGTCGCCGGGGGCCTCTCGGAAGCCGGACAGCACCCGAGATGGCCCAGGGTGCTCCTGGCGCTCCAGCTTGGGCTTCGACTTGACCTCCGAATAACTCGCAGGCCTGACGACCCGAGCACCGCCGTTGGGCAGTTCCCAGTTGTCATCGTCATCGGCTTCTGCCTGGCTGTCGACGTGGTTGTTGTTACCCCCTGCCTGGTCCAGGCGGGGCACTCGGCGCTGACGCTTAAGGCGACGCACGCCATCGATTACGATGAGCGTCACCAGGGCCAGCCCCAGAATGATCAGCCATTCTCTAAGTTCCATGGGTCGTCTTGCCTATCACTAGGGCGCCATGCCGGATGGATGTTCGTCAACAGCATAGCGCGATTGCCGAAAAAAAGGCCACTTTTTTTGTTTGTCAAGCCCTGGCATTATCGCTCGGGAGTCAAATCGTCCCCGCGCCTTTCCCTGTGAATTCGCCATTCTATTATGCGATATGACCATGTCGTGTCTTCTGATATCGCGTTTATCGCTCGCTTTCAAGTAATTTTCAAGCCTCGGCCAAGGCCGCAGCCTCTTCCACCCCAACGGCCACCAGGCGTGAGACGCCGGGTTCCTGCATGGTCACACCCATCAATCTTTCGGCCGCTTCCATGGCAATCTTGTTGTGGGTAATATAAATGAACTGTACCGACTCGGACATGTCTTTCACCAGTTTGGCATAGCGTCCTACATTGGCATCATCAAGTGGGGCATCTACTTCGTCGAGCATACAGAAGGGTGCCGGATTGAGTTGGAAGATGGCAAAGACAAGCGATAAAGCAGTCAGTGCCTTTTCCCCACCCGAGAGAAGATGAATGGTACTGTTCTTCTTGCCAGGTGGCCGTGCCATGATCGCCACCCCGGTATCGAGCAAATCCTCGCCGGTCAGCGTCAACCATGCGGTTCCACCACCGAAGACTCGCGGAAAAAGCGACTGTAGCCCCTGATTGACTCGCTCGAAGGTGTCGCGAAAACGTGTTCGGGTCTCCTGGTCGATGCGTCGAATCGCCCGCTCCAGGGTCTCCAGGGCCTCGTTGAGCTCGGCCTGCTGCGCTTCCAGATAATTGCGCCGTTCGGCCTGCTGGTCGTACTCCTCGATGGCCGCCAGGTTGATGGCGCCGAGGCGGCGGATGCGCTCGCCGACCTCTTCCAGGCGGGTCTGCCAGGCCGATTCGGTAGCATTGGGGTCGAGCCCCTCTTCAAGGATGGCGCTCTGATGGCCCAGCTCGGCGAGCTGTTCATCCTGGGTCTCGGCCTTCAGTGCCAGGGCCTGAACCTGCATGCGCGCCTCCTGCAGGCGCTCGCGGATGCCCTCCAGGTTGCGCTCGTGGCCCTGCCGCGCCAGCTCGCCCTCGCGCAGGCGCTCCACCAGCTCGGCGGCCTGTGCCTTGGCCTCGTTGAGCGAGCGCTCGTCGCCCTCGCGGCGATGCAGCAGTTCGTCGAGCTTCTCGCGCTGCTCCTCGTCGGGCTCACGCAGCTGTTCGAGGCTCTCGCTGAGCTCCTCGCAGCGCGCCAGCAGGCGCTCACGGGTATCGCCGCTGCGCCCCTGCTGCTCGTTGAGGCCGGCGCGCTCGGTCGAGAGACGCTGATGCTCCAGCGCCAGCTGCTGGGCACGCTCCTGCAAGGGGCGCTGCCGGGCACGCAGGGCTGCCAGCCGCTCGCGAGCCTCGCTGCGCGCCCGCTCCAGGCGCTCGCGCTGCTCGGCGCCCTCCTCCAGCCGGGCCATGGCCTGCTGCCAACGCTCGCGGGCCTCCTCGATGCTCAGCCGCGTCTCTTCACGGGTCTCATCGAGGCTCGCCAGCTCTTCGGCCAGCTCCCCGGCGCGACCTTGTAAATGCTCCAGCCGGCTGGCGAGACCGCTATCCTGCACCGCCAGCTGCTGCTGCTCGCCGGCCAGACGGCGCTCCTCCTGGCGAATGGCATCGAGATCGCGCTCAGCCTGCTCGGCGCGCTCGCGCTCGGCTTCGATGGCCTGATCGCGGGCGGCCAGACGGGTCTCGAGTTCGTCGAGCTCGGCCGCGGCCTCCTCTAAACGGCGCCGGCTAACCAGCAGTGCATCGGGGCCGGCACCCTGGCCGCGATGGCGTACCCAGTCGCGCCCCAGCCATAGCCCTTGGGGGGTGATCAGGCTTTCACCGGCGCCGAGCCTTTCACGCCCGGCCCAGGCTTGCTCGTCGCTCTCAACGCAGCGTATCGGGGCCAGCCAGGCCGCGGCGGCACCGGCGCCGCGCACCCGGGCGGCGAGGCTGTCAGAGCCGAATTCGAGCGCCACCTGGGGCGCCAGGGCGCCCAGCTCGGCGGGCGGTTCGGCACTCGCGGCGCGGAACGCTTCAGGGACGGCCAGGCGCGCCTTGAGCCAGGGCGCCAGTACCCAGGAGACGCTGGCCTCCCAGCCGGGGTCGACGTCGAGCGACTCGCCCAGGCGCGGCAGCTCGCCCAGCTCGTGGTCGGCCAGGTGTGCGGTGAGGGCCTCGTCGGGATCGGTGAGAGCGGCCTGGATCAGGGCCTCGAGGGAGGCCAGCTCGCCCTGCAGCGCACTGCGCCTGGCGCGTTCGGCCTCGCGCTCGCGCTCGAGGGTCGCCGCCGCTTCGCGGGCGGCGTCACGGCCGGCCTGTAGCTGCTCGCGGCGGGCTTCGACCTCTTCCTGAGCCAGATCGAATTCCGCCAGCCGCTCCTTCAACTCGTCGCGCCGGGCCATCAGCTCGGCCAGGTCGGGCAGCTCCTGCTGCTGCTGACGACGGCGCTGAACGTCGGCTTCGAGCCGCGCCAGACGGCTCTCCAGCTCGCGCAGGCGGTCCTGACTGCGTTCGGCCTCGCGGCTGGCCTCGCGCCAGCTTTCGCTGAAGGTCTCGAAGGCCTGCTCGGCCTCCTCGGCTGCGGGCTCGGCTTCCTCCAGCATCGCCTCCAGCTCGGCGAGCTGCTCGGCCACCTCTTCCTGCTCCGGCACCAGGGTTTCGAGACGCTCGTCGAGACGCATCAGGCGCTCGCGGTCGTGCTCGCCCAGGCGGTCGAGCTCGGTGAGCTCCTGGCGAGCGCTCTCCAGGTCGCGGGCCAGTTGCCCTTCACGGCTGCGGGCATGCTCCAGGTTCTGTTCCAGGCGAGCAATGGCGCCACTGGTCTCGAAGAAGCGCGCCTGGCGCGCCTCGAGGGTCTCGGCGAGGGCGTCGTGGCCGGCCCGCGCCTCCTCCAGGCGGGTCTCGCACTGGCGCAGGCCGAGGACCTCGCGCTCCACGGCGGTTTCCAGCTCGCCTACGCGGCGCTCCTCCTCGACCTGACGGGCACGCAGGGCACGACCGCGCAGCAACGCCAGCTCGCCCTTGAGGCGGAACTCCTCTTCCTTCAGGGATTGATAGCGACGCGCCGCCTCGGCCTGACGCCGGAGACGTTCGAGCTGCTTGTCGAGCTCGTCGCGAATGTCCTCGAGTCGCTCGAGGTTCTCGCGGGTGCGGCGCATGCGATTCTCGGTCTCGCGGCGGCGCTCCTTGTACTTGGAGATGCCGGCGGCCTCTTCGAGAGTGGCGCGCAGCTCCTCGGGGCGCGCCTCGATCAGCCGCGAGATCATGCCCTGGCCGATGATGGCGTAGGAGCGCGGGCCGAGACCGGTACCGAGGAACAGGTCGGCGATGTCGCGACGGCGGCACTTCTGGCCGTTGAAGAAGTAGCTAGACTGGCCGTCGCGGGTGACCAGGCGCTTCACCGCGATCTCGGCGTACTGGGCATAGAGGCCGCCCATGGTGCCATCGCTGTTGTCGAAGCGCAGCTCGATGGCGGCCTGCCCCACCGGCTTGCGCGCGGTGGAGCCGTTGAAGATGACGTCGGTCATCGATTCGCCGCGCAGGGTCTTGGCCGAGGATTCGCCCATGACCCAGCGCACGGCGTCGATGATGTTCGACTTGCCGCAGCCGTTGGGGCCGACGATGGCCGTCATGTTGCCATCGAAGGGCACCGTGACCGGGTCGACGAAGGATTTGAAACCGCTCAGGCGGATCGAGGTGAGTCGCATCCCGCTATTCTATGACACGGTCGATCACGACCTCCACGGGATCTCCTTCAACGTCACCAACTCTTACCCCTTCCAGGTCGCCGTACATGTCGCCGGTCTCCGGTGTGGCACCGCCGCTCTTGCTGACGCGCACCAGCAGGCGCACTTCGCTGACCTGAGACAGCGAGGCATCGGGCGACATGGCATGGCGGTCATCGATGATCAGCGTGGCCGGCAGATCGCCAAGGGTTACCCGGGCCACGGCCAGCGGCGGTAGCTCGCCCTCCATGTCGCGGGCGATGACGAACACGCGGGTGTCGTCGTCGAGCAGCCCCTGCAGGCGCTCCTCCAGGCTGACGCTGACGTGGATGCCGGGCCCCTGGGCCACGGCCTCCTGCTCATCCGGTGCCACCCCCATGCGCTGCTGGGCGATCTGGATGCCCTCGCGCAGCGCCTGGGCGGAGCTGGAGTCGGACATGCCGGCGATGGCCCGGCGCCAATGGTCCACGGCCTGCTCGTAGTCGCCGCGGTCGAAGGCGTGCACGCCCAGCATGCCGAAGATGGTCGGCTCGCTGGGGTTGAGCTGCTGGGTCTCTTCGATCAGCCCCTGCACCTCGTCGGTGAGAGTGCGATCGGCCATGAAGAACTTGAGCTGTGCCTTCTGCGCCAGCAGCGAGGCGGCACGCCCCTCGATGGCGATGAGGTTGTCCAGCGCGTGCAGTGCCGCCTCGCCCTGCCCCGAATCGCGATAGATCGGGTAGAGCGTGGCCCACACGTTGGGATTGCGCGGCTGGCTCTCGGCCTGCTGCTCGAGCCGCGCCAGCAGCGTGGGCAGCGAGTCGCTCTCCTGGAAGGCGTTGAACAGGGCGAGATCGCCCTCGGCGCCGTGCTGCTGATACCACAGCACACTGCCCACCACCACGGCCACCGCCACCAGCGGCACCACGAGACGACCGGCGGCCGGCACATGCAGCGGCCGGCGCACCAGCCCCTCGGTATCCTCGAGCAGGCTGCGGTCGAGGTCGAGACGGTCCTCTTCGAAACGCGCCTGGTCGATGTCGCCGCGCTCGAGCGCAGCTTCGAGCGACGCCAGGCGACGATGATAGATCGCCACGTTCTGCTCGGTGGACTTGTCGTTGGCTTCGAAGTCGCGCTGGGCATCATGCACCAGACGCGCCCGACGCAGCGGCGCCACCAGCAGCCACAGCGCGGGCAGCAGCAGGAGGGCAAAGGCTAGCCATAGCTGGATCATTCGGACCTCCCGCGGTTGATCAGGACCTCGAGGCGGGCGCGCTCTTCGGCGCTCAGCTCACGGGCAGAGGCGTTGCGCCGTGCGCGCACCACCAGCCCCACCAGTACGCCACCGGCCAGCACCAACCCGGCCGGCAGGCCCCAGAGCAGGAAGGTGCGCCCTTCCAGACGGGGGTTGTAAAGCACGTAGTTGCCGAAGCGCTCGACCATGTGGTCGCGGATCTCCATGTCGGCGCGGCCATCCATGAGCATCATGTAGACACGGTCGCGCATGTCGCGGGAGACCGGCGCATCGGAGTCGTTGATGGCCTGGTTCTCGCAGGTGGGACAGCGCAGCGAGGCGGTCAGACTGCGGTAGCGCTGCTCCATCACCGGGTCGTCGAATTCACGCACCTCGATGCCGCCAGCCTGAAGGGTGCCCACCATCAGCAGCGTCAGGATGCCGATGAGAGCCAATCGAATCACTGCCATTTCTGCACCTCCGGCAGGATGTATTCACGAACGTCACGGGCCGAGATGTAGCCGGTGTGGTGATAGCGGATGATGCCGTCACGGTCGACCAGGAAGGTCTCGGGGGCGCCATAGACGCCCAGCTCGAAGCCCAACTCGCCGTCCGGATCGAAGATGTTGACCTCGAAGGGGTTGCCGAAGTCCTGCAGGAAGCCGAGCCCCTTCTCGCGAGTATCCTTGTAGCTGATGCCCACCATGCGGATACCGCGGTCGGCCAGGTCGAGCAGCTGCGGCATCTCGCGTTTGCACTCCGGGCACCACTCGCCCCACACGTTGACCAGGGTGACTTCGCCGTTGGCCAGCAGCGAGCGGTCGACACGGCGTTCCGGGTCTTCCAGAGTGACCATGTCGAACACTGGGAAATCCCGCGCCATCAGTGCCGAATCGCGATGGAAGGGGTTAAGCGACAGGCCCTGATAGAGGAACACCGACAGCCCCAGGAAGCCGAGTAGCGGCAGCAGCAGGATCAGACGACGGGTCATGCGGTCGCCTCCTGTCGGTCGCCTTCCGGCTTGGCGCCTGAGCTGGCGGCGACATCTTCCGGGTCTGGCGCGGTGGCCAGGCGCCGGTAGCGCTTGTCGGCCACGGCCAGCACACCGCCAGCGGCCATCAGCAGACCACCCAGCCACAGCCAACGCACGAAGGGCTTGTACTGCACGCGCATGGCCCAGCTGTTGTCGCCGAGGTCCTCGCCCATGGCCACGTAGAGGTCACGGAAGAAGCCCGGACGCAGGGCCACCTGGGTCATGGGCATGCCGCGGGCGATGTAGAGGCGCTTCTCCGGGTTCATGGTGAAGCTGCGCCGGCTACCGTCGCGCTGCACCTCGATCACTGCCCGGTCGGCCAGGAAGTTGGGCCCGCGGCGGCTGGCGAGTTCGGTCATGGTGAAGGTGTAGCCGGCCACGCTGACGCTGTCGCCCACGCTCATGCGCACGTTGCGTTCGATGTTGTAGTTCGACACCACGGCCACACCGACGATGGTCACCGCCACGCCCAGATGGCCGAGCTGCATGCCCCAGTAGGCCAGCGACAGCTTCTTGAGTCCCGCGCCCACCGAGCTGGCGTGGCGGGTCTTGTCGTAGAGGTCGCGCAGCATCGGCAGCACGATCCACAGCGCGGCGATGATACCGATCGCCACCGGGGCGCTCCAGCGCTCGGCGAAGATCAACGGCAGCGCCATACCGAGCACTACCGCCACCGCGGCAGCGAGCCACAGACGCTGAATCAGCAGCTTGCTGCTGGTGTCCTTCCAGCGCGAGATCGGCCCCATGCCCATGAACACGCACATGAGTAGCGTCAGCGGCACGAACAGGGCGTTGAAATAGGGCGGGCCCACGCTGATCTTGCCCAGATTGAGGGCGTCGAGCAGCAGCGGATAGACGGTGCCCAGCAGCACGGTGACGGTCAGGATCACCAGCATGATGTTATTGATCAACAGCATGGCGTCGCGAGACAGCCAGCCGAAGCCCACCTTGTGGCTCACGCGCGGCGCGCGCAGGGCGAAGATCAGCAGCGACAGGCCCACGGTGATGCCCAGCAGCATCAGGATGAAGAAGCCGCGGGAAGGATCGTTGGCGAAGGCGTGCACCGAGGTCAGTACGCCGGAACGTACCAGGAAGGTGCCCAGCAGCGACAGCGAGAAGGTGGTGATCGCCAGCAGCAGGGTCCAGCTCTTGAACGAGCCGCGCTTCTCGGTCACCGCCAGCGAGTGCATCAGCGCGGTGCCGGTCAACCAGGGCAGCAGCGAGGCGTTCTCGACCGGATCCCAGAACCACCAGCCGCCCCAGCCCAGCTCGTAGTAGGCCCACCAGCTACCCAGCGCGATGCCAACGGTGAGGAAGGCCCAGGCCAGGTTGGTCCAGGGCCGTGCCCAGCGCGCCCAGGCGGCATCCAGGCGACCGCCGATCAACGCGGCGATGGCAAAGGCGAAGACCACCGAGAAGCCGACGTAGCCCATGTAGAGCATCGGCGGATGCAGGATCAAGCCGATGTCCTGCAACAGCGGGTTGAGGTCGGCGCCGTCCTGAGGCATCTGGGGCAGCAGGCGCTCGAAGGGGTTGGAGGTGACCAGGATGAACAGCAGGAAGCCGACGCAGACCATGCCCAGCACGCTGATGACCCGTGCCACCATGTCCCGCGGCAGTTCGCGGGAGTAGCGCACGGCGAAGTAGCCCCAGCCGGCCAGCATCAGGCTCCACAGCAGCACCGAGCCTTCATGGTTGCCCCATACGGCGCTGAACTTGTAGTACCAGGGCAGCATGGAGTTGGAGTTGTTGGCCACGTTGAGCACGCTGAAGTCGTCCAGCATGTAGCTGGCGGTCAGCGCGGCATAGGCGATGGCAACGAACAGGAACTGCCCGGCCGCCATGGGCCGGGCATAGGCCATCCACAGCGGCCGGCGCAGGGCGGCACCGGCCAGCGGCACCACCGATTGCACGATGGCGAACAGCAGTGCAATCACCAGGGCGAAGTGGCCGATTTCGGGAATCATCTGAATCTGCATGGAAACTCCGCTCAGTACTGGCTTGCGCCTTCTTGCGCCTCGCTCTCTTCGATGCGCTTGGCCACCTTGGCGGCCTTCTGCTGGAAGTCGGCGGGGGAATAGCCGGCGGCTTCGAGCGCCTCGGCGACCTCGGGGGGCATGTAGTTCTCGTCGTGACGCGCCAGCACCTGATCGGCCTTGATATAGCCGTCGCGCTGCAGTTGTCCGACCACTACCACGCCCTGCCCTTCACGGAACAGGTCGGGCAGGATGCCGCTGTAGTGAACGCGCACGTCCTCGACATAGTCGGTGACGGTGAACTCCACGTCCAGGCTATCCGGGTTACGCGACACGCTGCCTTCCCTCACCATGCCACCGGCGCGAATCTGGCGTTCGTAGGGAGCGTCGCCGGCGGCGATCTGGATCGGACTGAAGAACAGGTTGATATTGGCCCGCAGGGCATAGAGCGTCAGCCCCACGGCGATGGCCGCAAGCGACACCAGGCCGAGGAACATGAACAGCTTCTGTTTGCGTTTAGGCGTCATTGGTGCATCCACCCTTGCTAGTTTGAATCGGTTGCGCCGCAGCGGCGGGTGCGCTCTGGCGCGCTTCGCGGCGAGCGCGACGCTGCAGCTGCCTCAGCAGTTGGCGGCGCTCGGCGCGAGCATGAAAGACGATGCCCAGCATCAGGGCGGCGGTCACGCCCCAGGCGGACCAGACGTAGGGCGCGTGCCCGCCCATGGCGAGCAGCTCCTGGAAGGTGTCGAATGCCATCAGTTCGCCTCCTCGGCCAGCTCACGCACCCAGCGCTTGTTGGCTTCGCGGCGCAGGATCTCGCTGCGCGTACGCGTCAGCACCAGCGCGATGAAGAAGCTGTAGAAGCCCAGCACCATGATCAGCAGCGGCAGCCACATTTCCATCGGCATGCCGACACGCCCGGTGACGGTGAAGGTGGCCGGCTGATGCAGGGTGTACCACCACTCCACCGAGTACTTGATGATCGGAATGTTGATGACGCCGACCATGGCCAGCACCGAAGCGGCGCGGGAGGCGCTGTCGCGGCTGGCGAAGGCGCCACGCAGGGCGATCACGCCGAGGTAGAGGAACAGCAGGATCAGCATCGAGGTGAGGCGCGCGTCCCACATCCACCAGGTGCCCCAGGTCGGTACGCCCCACACCGCGCCGGAGAACAGCGCGATGAAGGTCATGGCGGCGCCCAGGGGCGCCATCACGGTGGCGGCCATGTCGGCGATCTTGATCTTCCAGACCATGAACACCAGCCCCGTGATCGCCATGGAGACGAAGATCGACTGGGCGAGGAAGGCCGCCGGCACGTGCACGTAGATGATGCGGAAGCTGTTGCCCTGCTGATAGTCGGCCGGGGCGAAGGCCAGCCCCCAGATGGTACCGGTGACGATGAGGATCAGCGCTGCCGCCCAGAACCAGGGCTGCAGTCGGGCACTGATGGCATAGAACCACTTGGGGGAACGCAGCTTGTTAATGAAGGCCCACATGCCTCTCAACCTCTCAACCGTTGATACTGATGCGCAGCGACGCCGCGATTGCCAGCGGCGCAAGACTCAGGGCCAGCGCCAGAAGCGCGCCGAGAATCGCCAGATGCGCCAGTACGCCATCGCCGAGGATGGCCGCCTGGACGGCTCCGGCACCGAAGATCAGCACCGGGATGTAAAGGGGCAGCACCAGCAGCGACAGCAGTACGCCACCGCGGGAAAGCCCCACCGTCAGCGCCGCTCCGATGGCACCGATCAGGCTGAGACTGGCGCTTCCCAGCGCCAGGGAAATGGCTAACACCGCATAGCTGCCAGCCGGCAGCGACAGCATGATACCGAGCACCGGCGCCATCAGCGCCAGGGGCAGACCGGTCAGCAGCCAGTGCACGGCGACCTTGGCCAGCGCCAGCAGCGCCAGCGGTTGGGGCGTCAGCAGCAGTTGTTCCAGCGAGCCGTCGTCGTAATCGGCCCGGAACAGACTGTCCAGCGACAGCAGGGCCGCCAGCAGCGCCGCCACCCACAGCAGGCCGGGCGCAATGGCCGCCAGCAGTGCCGGATCGGGGGAGATGCCGATCGGGAACAGGGTGATGACGAGGGCGAAGAACACCAGCGGGTTGAGCACTTCGCTGCGCCGACGCAGCATCAACAGCAGGTCCCGCTTGAGCGTTGCCCATACTGCGACAGCGAGGCCGTCGCCAGGTTCCTCGCGCAGCGCAGCGGCTGCCCTGTTCAACGAGTTTTCAGATGCCGTCATCGGCCCCTCCCCCGCCGAGGCGGATACGGCGCAGCTCGGCGCACGGCGTGAGCTCGTGGTGCGTGGTGACCAGCACGCAGCCACCGCTGCGGGCGTGCTCCACCAGGCGCCGCTCCAGCGCCGCCACGCCATCGCGGTCGATGGCGGTAAAAGGTTCGTCGAGCACCCATAGCGCACGCGGTGTCAGAATCAGCCTGGCAAGTGCCACGCGTCGCTGCTGCCCGGCGGAGAGCTGTCCGGCCGGCACGTCCTCGAAGCCGACCAGGCCGACCTCTTCCAGTGCCCTGAAGCGTGCCGCCTCGCTCGGCTTCTCGCCGCTGAGCGCCTGATACCAGGCCAGATTCTCCAGCGGCGTCAGCGCTGCCTTCACCCCCGGGGCATGGCCCAGATAGAGCAGGTTGGCGAGAAAGGACTCGCGGGCCTCGCGCATCGGCCGCTCGCTCCAGAACAGTTCGCCTTCGTAGTCGGCCAGCTGACCCGAGAGAATCTTGAGCAAGGTGGTCTTGCCGCTGCCGTTCGGCCCCTCTACCCGTACGATCTCGCCCGCACGGATATCCAGGTCCAGATCCCGGAACAGCCAACGGTCGTCACGTTCGCAGGCCAGGCTTTGCGCTTGTAGACGCAGGCTCAACAGCACTCTCCAGGAATGGGTGATTACGCCGGAAATGCTACACGGAAAGGCCTTTTGCCGCTACCGAGCGGGGTGCGTCATGGCGCCACCCTTGCCCCAGGTCAAGGCAGCTGCATGACAGAGAAACTTGCCAGGAACGTAACGCCTGATATGATTCGAAGTACCTGTACATTTCAACAGGGTCGCACAGAGGGGGAAACGCCAATGCCAACGCCTTCCATGCACTACCTGTACCGACGTCCCAACCTGCCCATCGCCACCTCCTGGGCCAGCGTCGACGCCACCGACCTCATCGAGGTGCCCCTGCTGGGCGACGTCTCGGCGGGGCTGCCCATCGAGGCCTGCCCCAGCGGCGGTGCCATTCGCGCCCCTGCCTGCATGGTGCGACGCAACACCTACGCCCTGCGCGTACGCGGCGACTCGATGATCGACTGCAACATCTTCGATGGCGACGTGATCATCATCGAGCGTCAGGAGAGCGCCGAGAACGGCGAGACTGCCGTGGTCCTGATCAACCAGCAGGAGGTCACGCTGAAGAAGCTGTATATCGAGAAGAACGGCGTGCGCCTGCAGCCGGCCAACGAGAACATGGCGCCGATCTATCTCAAGAACAGCGACATCCAGGTACTGGGCATGGTCATGGGCGTGGTGCGCCGGCAGGACGGCCCCGAGCTGACCCACTGATGCGCTACCCGGTACCCGACCTCGCTCCCGGTGCCTGGCGGGAGAGCGTCATCGAAGTCGAACGCAGCCGCTTCATCGCCTGGCTCTGCCATGTGCCCGACGTGGCGGCCTTCGATGCTGTACTGACGGCAGCGAGACGCACCCACCCCAACGCCAGCCATCACTGCAGTGCCTATATCGCCGGCCCGCCCGGTGAGCAGCAGGCCATCGGTTTCTCCGACGACGGCGAACCCGGCGGCACCGCGGGGCGCCCCATGTTCCAGGTGCTGGAAGGCGCCGGGCTGGGACAGGTAGGCTGCGTGGTAACCCGCTATTTCGGTGGCACCAAGCTCGGCACCGGCGGCCTGGCCCGCGCCTACTCCCAGGCCGTGGTTCGGGGGCTCGAGGCGCTGCCGCAGCGGCAAGCGGTGGAACGCACCACGCTGAAACTTGGCGTCGACTTCGCCGGCGAGGCCGAGGCCCGTGCCTGGCTGGAGAGCCATGACGCACCGGTGGAGCACGCCGACTACGTCAGCGACGGTGTGCGTCTCACCGCAGCCTGGCCCAGCGACGTAGAAGTGGACCTGTCACCGCTGGAAGCCCGGCTGCGCGGTCGCCTGACCCGTCTCGACACCCTCTGACTCCTGCCAGCTGCTGTTCTTATTATCTCTGCCAACCCGACTGCCCTGCCGACCTGATTCCCCCTGGCTGAAGCCGGGCGAGGTCGGTCCAGCGACGACTATCCCCTTGCGACCTTGGTATACCAACCCTCATGGTATACCGTAAGCAAACCGAGACCTGCCTGCCTTGCCAGCTCGAACCAGCCGCTCCACACCCCCACACGATCTTTTTATTTTCAGTAAGATACGTGAACTTCATTGCTCTTGTCACAGCGTAAAACCTGGTTGAAAGAGAAAAATTGATCCAGGTCAGAAAAAGCCTTGACAGAGATATCGGCGGCAATCTAGGCTGCATTCATGGCTTTTGGTATACCAAGAGCCATCCAAGAGAGCCGGTCACTGCCGGAACCATGACGCCAAACAACAAGAGCGCGGCCTGTCGCAACAGGCGGCGCACGGGTAACCCATCAGGAGTCCTCCCCATGGCACAGTTGATGAATCGCGACGAATTCCGCACCGCTCTGGAAGAAGCCATCAAGGGCAAGAGCGCCAACAAGGCACCGTTCAGCGTGGCCTGGGCCAGCGGCAAGCTGTCCCGCGAGCACCTGGCCAAGTGGGCAGAGAACCACTATCACTACGTGGGTCCGTTCGCTGATTACCTGGCCTACATCTATGCAAACACCCCGGAAAACTTCAAAGAGGCCAAGGACTTCCTGCTGCAGAACATGTACGAGGAAGAGCTCGGCGGCGATCGTCATACCGATCTGCTGATTCGCTTCGCCGAGGCCTGCGGCACCACTCGCGAGCGCGTCGAAGATCCAGACAACATGTCGCCCACCACCCGCGGCCTGCAGAGCTGGTGCTATGCCGTGGCCATGCGCGAGCACCCGGTGGTCGCCGTGGCAGCATTGGTGGTCGGCCTGGAATCCCAGGTGCCCTCGATCTACCGCCGCCAAACGCCGACCCTGCGCGATAAGTACGGCTTTACCGACGAAGAGGTCGAGTTCTTCGATCTGCATATCGTCTCCGACGAGATCCACGGCGAGCGCGGCTACCAGATCGTGCTGGAGCACGCCGATACCGTCGAGCTGCAGCAGCGCTGCCTGAAGATCTGCGAGATCGGCGCCCAGATGCGTCTGCTTTATACCACCGCGCTGTACTACGACTACGTCGCCGACGAGCTGCCCCTCTCCGAGCTCGACATGGCGGCCTGACAGCCTCGGCCCCGCCAGGGGATGCAGCCAAAGCCATCTGTCGGCATCGGACCGGCAGATGGCCGCCAATCGCGAAGATGACAGCGACGACAGCCAGTGACGACAAGAGGTAAGCGTCTTGGATAACGCAACCCAGTTTCTCAACTATATCGACGGCCAGTGGGTCGCCAGCGCCTCGGGGGAGACCTTCGAGAACCGCAATCCTGCCGACCAGGACGACCTGCTAGGGCAGTTCCAGGCTTCCAGCGTCGACGATGCGCGCCGCGCCATCGATGCCGCCGACCGTGCATTCGCCGCCTGGCGTGAGACGCCCATCTCGCAGCGCGCCAAGATTCTCAACCGCGCCGCTGACTACCTGATGGAGAACGTCGAGCAGTTCGCCGAGGAGCTGACCCGCGAAGAGGGCAAGCTGCTGGCCAACAGCCGCGACGAGGTGACTCGCTCGGCCCAAACCCTGCGCTTCTACGCCGTGGAAGGTCAGACCATCACCGGCGAGACCTTCCCCCAGGACGACGCCAAGATGACGGTCTACACCCAGCGCGAGCCGCTCGGAGTGGCCACCATCATCACGCCGTGGAACTTCCCGATCTCGATTCCGGCGCGCAAGATCGCCCCGGCCCTGATCACCGGCAACACCGTGGTGTTCAAGCCCTCTTCCGATGCTCCGCTGATCGGCTATCGACTGGCCGAAGCGCTGCATCACGCCGGCGTGCCGGCAGGCGTGTTCAATTTCATCACCGGCGCCGCTTCGGCCATCGGCGAGGAGATCACCGCCAACCCCATCGTCAAGGCAATCTCCTTCACCGGCTCCACCGCCGCCGGCGAGCGCATTCACCGCGCCGCGGCCATGGCTACCCGCACCCAGATGGAACTCGGCGGCAAGAACCCGCTGATCGTGCTGGAAGACGCCGACATCGACACCGCCGTGGACCTGACTGTTAAGGGCGGCTTCTCGCTCACCGGCCAGGCCTGCACCGGCACCAGCCGCGTGCTGATCGCTCGCAGCCGCAAGCAGGAGTACCTGACGCAACTGGTGGAGAAGGTCAAGACGCTGAAGATCGGCAACGGCATGACCGAGGGCACCCAGATCGGCCCGCTGGCAACCCGCCAGCAGCTCGACACCGTGCTCGGCTATGTCGAGGCGGGCAAGAAGGAAGCCACTCACGTGCATGGTGGCGAGCACCTCACCGAGGGTGACTACGCCAAGGGCTTCTACGTGGCGCCGGCGATCTTCAGCGACGTGACCCAGGAGATGCGCATCGCCCGTGAGGAGATCTTCGGCCCGGTGGTCGCGGTGATCGAGATCGACGGCTACGAGGATGCCATCGCCAAGGCCAACGACACGCCCTATGGCCTCGCCGCCGCCCTGGTGACGAAGAACTTCGAGTACATCCAGCGCTTCCCGCTCGATATCCAGGCCGGCACGGTGAAGATCAACCGCACCACCACCGGCAACCTGGTCAACGCCCCCTTCGGCGGGCTGAAGCAATCGAGCACCTCGACTTTCCGCGAGTCGGGACGCGCCGGGCTGGATTTCTTCACTCAGACCAAGACCGTCTATCTCGGCCGCTGAGCGCGCCACACACAACGACAACCTGACGATATAGGTGACTCATGAAACAGGTATTCCGACTGGAACTGGAAGAAGCCAAGCTGATGGTGGAAGCCGCCAAGAAGCGCTCCGAGGAGATCGGCGTGCTGGAAACCATCTGCGTGGTGGATGACGGCGGCTATCCGCTGGCCCTGGAGCGCATGAACGGCGCCCGCGTCACCGGCCCGCAGATCGCCTGGAACAAGGCCTTCACCGCCGCCGGCCACAAGCGTTCCACCCACCTTTTCAATACCGCCCCCAACGGCCCCGCCCTGCCCGGCAACGAGGCCTTCGGCATCCAGTGGAGCTTCGAGGGCAAGTTTGCCGTGTTCGTCGGCGGCTTTCCCATCGTGGTCGACGGCGAGGTGATCGGCGGGGTCGGTCTGAGCGGCGGCAACGGCGAGCAGGACACCCAGGCCGGCCTGGCCGCGCTGCAGGCCCTGCAGGACCATCTGCGCGAATCCGGTCACGAGGTCGTGGTCGAGGCCGATATCAAGAAATAAGCGAGCGACTTCGGCAGGCGGCTTGCGCGCCTGCCGACGCCCCAGACGACCGGCCGAGCACCGACACCCGCTGACGACGACAAGGCCCCGGCCTTAGGCGGGTGCGCTCGAGGAGGCTGCCATGAGCTACCGTATTACCCTCTCCAACACTTCAGCCAACACTTCAGCCGACACGCCAGAAAGCTTCGAGGCCCAGCCGGGAGAGCCGCTGCTCGAGGCCGCTGAGCGAGCCGGTTTCCCTCTGGCTCATGATTGCCGCTTCGGTGGCTGCGGCGCCTGCCGCGTCAAGCTGATCGAGGGCAGCGTCGAGTATGACGAGTTCCCCTTCGGCCTGACCGAGGAGGAAGCCGAGGCGGGCTACGCCCTGGCCTGTCAGGCCTGCGCCCAGAGCGACTTGACCATCAGCGCCAAGCTGCTGCCGGCGGGCCACATTCCGGCCGATTTCCACGTCGCTACCATCGAGCGGCTGGAAAAGTTGAGCCATGACGTGACCCACCTGGTGCTGCGTATTCCCAGCGCCAGCGAGGTGGTCTTCCATCCCGGCCAGTATCTCAACGTGATGCTGGACGACGGCAGCCCGCGCAGCTTCTCGATGGCCTCGCCCCACCGCGGCGAACTGTTCGACTTTCACATCCGTCGCGTGCCAGGCGGCCATTTTACCGGCCGCCTGGAAACGCACTACCAGGCCGGCGACACCCTCGACGTGGAGCTGCCGCTGGGCAACTTCCGTCACGACGCCGAGAGCCCCCGCGACCTGCTGATGGTGGGCGGCGGCACCGGCCTGGCGCCGCTCAAGAGCATCATCGAATCGCTGCTGGACGAGCCGAACCGGCCGAGCATCACGCTCTACTGGGGCGTGCGTCGCGCCGAGGATCTCTATCTCGACGAGCAGCTCAACGACTGGGCCAGAACGCTGCCCGACTTCCGCTACGTGCCGGTGCTCTCGGACCCCGATCCCGAGTGGGGCGGCCGCCGCGGCTTCGTGCACGAGGCCGTGTGCCAGGACTTCGACGACCTGAGCTCCTTCGATGCCTACCTGTGCGGCCCGCCGCCGATGATCGCCGCCGCCAAGACGAGCTTTGCCCAGCGCGGCCTCGACGTCGAGCGGATCTACGCCGACAGCTTCAACTTCACCCATGAGCTCGAAGGCAGCGTCGCTTGACGCTTCACCGGATCTAGCGAGGTAATCGACATGCCGGATATCACTTTCATCACCAACGGCGGCAAGGTCATCAGCGCTCCTGAGGACTCCAACCTGCTGCGCATCTCGCTGCGCGAGAAGGGCGGCATTCCGTTCAAGTGTGGCGGCGGCCTGTGCGGCACCTGCAAGTGCCTGGTCGAGGAGGGCCGCGAGAACACCGACGCGGTGAAGAAGAAGGAAGAGAAGCTGCTCTCGGCCGAGGAGCTCGAGCAGGGCTATCGTCTGGCCTGCCAGACCTTCCTCAAGGGCGACGTCAAGGTCTCCTGGGAGGAGACCCCCAAGGGCGGCACCGCCGGCGCACGGCAGGTTCAGCCCAAGGCGGAGGCATGAGCAGCACCATGACCAGCAGCGAAAAGACGACACGGGTCGGCCTCATCGGTTATGGCACCGCCGGCAAGGACGTCGCCGAGGCCATCCTCGGCGGCCAGGCGGGCAGCAGCCGCTTGGTCGCCGTGCTGGTACGCGACATGGCCAAGTATGCCGACGTTGCCCCGGAAGGCTGTCACTTCACCGACAGCGAGGAGGCCTTCTTCGCCTGCACTCCCGATGTGGTGGTGGAAACGGCGGGCCACGCGGCTGTGGCGCGCTATGCCGAGACCTCGCTCGCCCACGGCTGCAATTTTATGGTGGTCTCGGTGGGTGCCTTCTGCGACCAGGCGCTGTTCGACCGCGTGATGTCCAGCGCCGAGCGGAATGGCCAGCGGGTGCTGGTGCCTTCAGCGGCCATTGCCGGCCTCGACCGCATCGCCGCCGCCGCCCAGGGGCCGCTGGAGCGTGTCACGCTGACTACCCGCAAGCCGGTCAAGGCGTGGCGCGGTACCTTTGCCGAGGAAGTGGTGAGTCTCGATGCGATCACGCAGCCGACGGTGATCTTCGAGGGCAACGCCCGCGAATCGTCCCGAGTGTTTCCGGAGAGCGTCAACGTCTCGGCGGCGCTGAGCCTGGCGGGGGTGGGCTTCGAGGCGACGCAGGTTCGCGTGCTGGTAGACCCCACCATCGACAAGAACGTGCACGAGGTGTCGGCCAAGGGACTTTTTGGCGAAGTGCGCATCGAGGTGCGCAACACCCCTTCCCCCAGCAACCCCAAGACCGGCTATATCGTCGCCATGAGCGTTGCCCGGGCGCTGAAGAATCTCTCCTCGCCGCTGGTTATCGGCTAGTGGCTGCGAAGCATGGGCAAGGAGTTTAAAGGTGAGCAAAGCATATTGGGTCTCCTGCTACCGTGAGATAACGGATTCGACGAAGTACGCCAACTACATAAAGCTTGCTGTCCCAGCTATCGCCGCGGGCGGCGGCATCTTCCTGGCTAGAGATGTGGCAGCCTTCGCCTATGAGGATGGTCAGCAAGACCGCACCATCATCATCGAGTTTCCCGATTTGGAAAGTGCCCGAGCAACCCACGATGGCGAAGCTTATGGTGCTGCGCTTGATGCACTCGGCGATGGCGCCATCAGAGACATTCGGCTTGTCGAAGGCGTGTGAGGAGGAAAACGCAAACCGGGCGCTCGAGGGCGCCCGGTTTGCGTTGTCATACTGTTGCCCAACCGCTCAGACCTGGGAGTGGCTCATGTAGGCCTTGCGCGACTTCTCGAGGTGGATGCGGGTGAAGCTCTCGGCCAGATCCTCTTCGCCGCTGCGAATCGCGCTCAGCACGTCCTGGTGCTCGCGCAGCGCCTCCTTGGTACGCCCCGGCAGGGCGCTGCTCAGATTGGAGAAGGCACGCACGTAATCCTTGAGGTCGACCAGCATCTCGTGAAGCTTGGGATTGCCGGAGGCACGCCCGATCAGCTCGTTGTACTTGACGTTGAGTTCGACCTCGTCGCCGCCGCCGTTGCTCAAGGCCTCCTCGATCTCGGCCATGAGCTGGTCGATCTCGGCCACGATCTCGTCGTTGACCTTCTGGGCCGCCAAGCGTGCCGCCAGCGATTCCAGCGATGCCAGGATCATGAAGACTTCGAGGATCTCGGACTGGGTGATCTCGTTGACCACCACCCCCTTGCGCGGCACCGTGCGCACGAAGCGCTGGGTCTCGAGGCGAAACAGCGCCTCACGAATGGGAGTGCGGCTGATGTTGAGCTTTTCCGCCAGCACCCTCTCGACCAGCCGATCCCCTGCCTTGTACTCGCCGCGCAGGATGGCGTCCTTGAGGTGGGCGTACACCTTGTCGCGGATCGGTGAAAGGTCTTCCTGGGTCCAGGTCTCGGCCATCATTGGCTACCTTCGGCTGTCTTGGAACGGGGGTGGCGAATGGCGCATTTTACCATATCTGGACAAGGCAACGGTATCTGGTGCACGAGGGGCCAGGGAGCCGAGGCAAACATCAACGCCCGCACCGAACGGTACGGGCGTCATGGCTGGCCTGATGTCACGTTCGAGTTAGGGCGTCACCCTTTCCAGCCGCGTATCGATATTGCCGAAGGTCACCAGTTGCTTGAGCTCGTCGCGGGCCGCCTCGACCGTATCGAAGCGCTCGAAGAATTTCAGCGGCACGCTGTTGGTCGTGCCGCCTTCGCCGGTTTCGACGATGCTGACACGACCCTGATCGCCGTCGACTTCGGCGATGGTGAAGTCGGCCTTCTTCTTGCCGTAGAAGAAGTACTCGTAGGCTTCGACCGGGGAGATGCCCTGCCCCGGCCTGGCATCGTATTCGCCCAGCTTGCTCGTCAGGATGATGTACATGTCGGTGCCTCTCTATCGTGGTCTTGTGCTTGTCATGGTCTTGTCATGGTCTTGCGTTCGGCATGCTCCAGCGCCTGCCGCAGCCTTGCCGACTAGCGGACTTCAGGTGGCGAGCTCCCTCTCCGCCCGTGCCGGCGGCACGTCGGCAGGCTCGGCCAGTAGCGGGCGCAGCGCCGCCGACAGCTCGGCCAGGGCCTCCTCGACGATGGCCTTGCCGATCTCGAGGCTGGCCTGGGTGGCATCGCCGATGCAGCCGTTGCGGGTCATCTCCTCATAGCGGTAGAAACCCTGGATGGGGTTGCCCGGACGCATCCGCTCCCAGCGCCCACCATGCACGATGTCGCCCTTCTCCAGGCGCTCGGGACGCACCAGGTGCGGGGCGAGGTAGTACGCCTCTGAAACCTCGCGCTCGCAGCTGTGGCCGAACAGCGTCGAGCCGATGTGCTCCTTCATGGCCTGCTTGGCGGAAGCCGTGGTCTTGGCGTAATAGCAGTCGACCTCCAGCTCCTGGGCGAAGCTGGCGCAGGCCAGGCCCAGGGTGCCCTGGTTGCCGCCGTGGCTGTTGAGAAACAGCACCTTGTCGATGCCGTGGCGCTTGAGCGAGACGACCATGTCGCGCAGTACGGCCAGCAGGGTTTCCGGGCGCAGACTGATGGTGCCGGGGAAGTTCAGGTGGTGCGGGGAAACGCCCATGTTCACGGTGGGCGTGACGAGAACCTTTGGATACAGCACTGCGGCGAGCCGCTTGGCCATCTCGGTGGCCAGCACCGCATCGCAGCTCTCGTTCATGTGCGGCCCGTGCTGCTCGTGCGCCCCGACCGGCACGATGGCCATCTTGACGCTCTTGAGCGCCTCCTCGACCTCGGGCCAGGTCATTTCCGTCAGTACGTAGCTTTTCATCTGATCTGCCGTCTGACCTGCCAACTGACTTTCCATCCCGCTCTCCTTCGGTGCCTGCGCGCTGGAGCCTCGACGGCAGGCAGCCTGTTGTCATGAGGGTAAGAGTGTCACACAGACACTTGGTATACCATATGCCAACACTAGCCGAATCCGGCGATTCATGCAAAGCCTTTGAGCGGCCGTCCGCGGCGTTAGCGACAGCTGCGCTTGGCCACCTCACTGGAAAGCGTGATGTGCTCCTCGATCAGTGCCCTGGCTCGGCGGGCATCCCGCGTCAGCGCCAGATCGACCAGCTCCTGGTGCTGGGAGTCGAGCTGATGGCGCAGCTCCTGGGCGCGCGGCGCCACCCGCCGATAGCGGTCGAACTGGTCGTGCAGCTGCGAAATGAAGCGCAGTAGCCAGGCCGAACCGCACGGCGCCACCAGGGCACTGTGGAAACGCGAATGCAGGCTCTCCCACTCCACCACCGGGGTATGCTCACCGGCCCGGGCCAGGCGGTGATTGGCCGCCAGCAGCTGGGATTCCCACTCCTCGTCGCCATGGCGGATGGCGAGCTCGAGCGCCATGCCCTCCAGTTGGCGACGCATTTCGGTGATATCGGCCAGCTCCTCCCGTGTCAGCTCCAGCACCCGAAAGCCGCGCTGGTTCTCCTGGCGCAGCAGACCGTAGGCGGCCAGACGATTCAGCGCCTCGCGCAGCGGGCTCAGGCCCACGTCGTAGGTCTCCCGCAGCAGCGTGATCGACAGACGCTCGCCTGCGCGGTAGCGACCGTTGAGCAGATCCTGACGCAGCGTCTCGTAGATCCTGCTGGCGGCGGTGGCACTGCCTTGCTTGAGGGTTTCGGTCATGGCGTGGCTCCATTCTTTTTTGGAATTTGGTATACCTGACTTGACGAATCGCCAGGCTTCAATCTAATCTGAGTCAAATAATCGATTATTTCCAGAAAAAATACAACGGACATGGCCACAACAAGTTGTTTTTCAATGAAAATATGACCGACCCCTTTTGAGGAAATCCGCTGACATGACGGCATCGCAACAGGGAAAGCTGTTCTTCTCCTTCCTTCGCATCGGCCTGCTGGGCTTCGGTGGCGGCCCTTCGATGATACCTTTGGTACACCAAGAGGTAGTCAAGCGGCACGCCTGGATGAAGGACGAGGAGTTCGCTGACGTGCTGGCCATCGCCAATACGCTGCCGGGGCCGATCGCCACCAAGATGCCGGGCTATATCGGCTTTCGGGTCGGCGGAACGCTCGGCTGCATCAATGCCGTGGTTGCGGTGATTCTGCCGATGATCGTGGCCATGATCCTGCTGCTAGGTCTGTTCAGCCGCCATCGTGACGTGGCTTGGATCCACGGCATGAGCCAAGGAATGGTACCGGTGGTGATGGTGATGATGGGCCAGCTTGCCTGGGACTTCCTTAACAAGTCGCGCCTGGCGCTGGGCTGGGCCGTCAGCCTGGCCATGGCCGCCGTGGCCGGCGCATTGATCTACTGGCTGGGCGTCCATCCCGGCCTGGTGATCGGCGCCCTGCTGGTCGCCGCCATGTTGCCTCCCCTCACGAAACGCAAGTCGGTCGAGGAGGCGGCGCAATGATCTACGTACAGCTCTTTTTGGCCTTCTTCATTCCCAACATCGTCGGCTATGGCGGCGGCCCCGCCATCATCCCGTTGATCGAAGCGGAAGTGGTGGGCCGCTACGGCTGGATGAACGCCCAGGAGTTCGCCGAGGTGCTGGGTTTGGGTAACGCCCTGCCGAGCCCGATCGCCACCAAGATGGCGGGCTACGTGGGTTATGAAGTGGCCGGTGCCGGCGGTGCCGTGGTCGCCGTGCTGGCGACGGTGGTACCTACTCTGCTGCTGATGCTGGGCGCTCTGGGCCTGCTCTATCGCTACCGCGACTCACCGCGGGTCAAGCGCATGAGCCAGTGGGTGCGCCCCGTCATCGCCATCATGATGGCCGGCATGGTACTGAGTTTCTTCAGTGAAGGCATGGCCGGCGCCGGGCTCGTGCATACCGCGATCATTGCAGCGCTAGCGGCCATCGCGCTGTTCCGTTTCAAGGCGCATCCCGCCCTGGTGGTGGTGGGAGCATTGGCCTACGGAGGCTTACTGCTGGGCTAGAGCACCCGGCCACCGAATCTTCATGGATAGCCATACTCGAAGACAGGAGAAAACGATGCGACGACCCCTGAGCTGAGCAGCCCCCATGTGCGAAAGACGTCAGCACCGCTTTCGTGACATGCAAGGCAACACGCAACCGTGACTGTGCAAGAACCGACAAATACAAGTAGACGATGGCTCTCTCGACACTACCGGAGCCGCCATCGCCAAGTCTGACGACACGACAGGTGCAAAATGGAACAACTCGAGCAAATACAACTCACCGCCTCGCACTGGGTCTTCCTGCTGGTGATCCTGGCGATCTTCGTTTCCATCGGTTTTCGCAAGGGGGTCATCGTACCCTCCATCGCCGGTATCTTCATGCTCGGCCTGCTGGCCGACGCCCCCCATGAGGGCGGGTTGAATCAATTGATCTTCGCCGTACAGGTGGTCTTCCGTGCCCTGCTCAATGCCGGCACCGAGCTCTTCGACATCATGCTGGTCATCGCGCTGATGGTTGCCATGCTCAAGTCGCTACAGAGCCAGGGCGCCGACAGGATGATGGTGGCGCCGATGAAGAAGCTGATGATCGGCCCCTGGACCGCCTTCTTCGTGGTCGGCATCACCATGTACGTTGCCGCCGCCTTCTTCTGGCCGACCCCGGCCGTGGCACTCGTCGGCACGGTGCTGATTCCGGTGGCCATGCAGGTCGGCTTGCCGGCCATCGGTGCCGCCATGGCGGTCAACCTGTTCGGCCACGGCATGGCGCTTTCCGCCGATCCGGTCATCCAGGGGGCTAGCCGCCTGACCGCCGGCGCCGCCGGCATCGATACCACCGTCCTGGTGCCCTATACCCTGCTGTTCTCCCTGGTCGTGGGCGGTGTTGCCATCACCATGGCCTGCCTTGCCCTGCGTCGCGACATGCGCTCGGGCGTTCTGGAAGCCCCCCAGTCCGACGAGGTATTCACTCCGCGCTCGGCAGGTGCCGCCGCGGTGCAGACCGATACCGTCAAGGAAGAGGATGAGCCCGAGGCCGGCCCCTACGCGCGTATCTTCGCCATCGCCGTTCCCGTCATCCTGCTCGGCATCGCGGGGCTGATGATCTATCGCGCCGTGTTCATGCCCGACCAGGCGATTCGCGGCGGCGGAGCCACGGCGCTGCTGGGCGGCACGGCAACGATCCTGCTGGTGCTTTCATCGTTCGCCTCCCACGGACACCATGCCCTGGATGGCATCAGCACCTATACCCGCGAAGGCTTCTTCTTCGCCATCAAGATCTTCGCCCCCATCATCCCCATCGCCGGCTTCTTCTTCCTCGGCCACCCCGGGCACTCCGCCGAGGTAATCGGCGCCGGCGCGTCAGGCTTCCTGTTCGATATCGGCCACAACATCGGCCACTACATCGATGGCAACGTCTTCCTGCTGACCTTCGGCATGGCCTTCATCGGCCTGCTCTCCGGCATGGACGGCTCGGGTTTCTCCGGCCTGCCGCTGGTGGGTTCGCTGTCCGGCGCGCTGGGTACCGCGGCTAATGTCGACATTCACGTCCTGGCGGCCCTCGGCCAGGTGGCGGCGATCTTCGCCGGTGGTGGCACGCTGGCAGCCTGGGCCTTCGGCGTGGCCGCCGATGCCGGTATCGCTGGCGTCAGCCCTGCCGCCTTGGTGCGACGCAACTTCATCCCGGTGATCTCGGGTGTCGTCGTGGCCTCGCTGCTTGCCGTGTTCCTGCTGATATAGCGCCCAAGGAGCCTGTCCAGGCAGTAGCCATCTCAATTGCCATCTCACCCGGCGTCCACGACGCCGGGTGAGTTTTTTTGGGCCGCAAAAAATAGCGCAATGTAGGGTTGACGAAACCTCACAACTGGCACATGGTATACCATATGCCAAAAGGCAATGCAGACGACAGGCATCGCGCGTTACGCCCGAGAGACATGGAAGAGCGACATGGAAGCGCGATGCGCAATCTGACGATAACGACTAGGTGACCCTCATGCCCCTGATCACGATCCACAAGAACGGCGAGGTCTTCGAAGGCGAAGTCCAGCCCAACACCAACCTGGTGGTGCGCGCCGGCATCCGCCAGTTTCCCTACCCCCACCTGAGCTACGGCTGCGGTATGGGCAAGTGCGCCAAGTGCATGTGCAAGGTGCTCAAGGGAGGTGAAGCATTGCCCGAGCCCAACTGGAAGGAGAAGAAGATGCTGGGAGAGCGCCTGGAACAGGGCTACCGGCTCGCCTGCCAGCTGTGGGTGGAAGAGGATCTCGAGCTGGCTCAGGACAGTGCGGCCGGCAGCAGCCAGCCGAGCCGAGCCGGTGGCGTTACGGCCTCATGAGCGGCGACAGGCGGCCAGGCGAGCCAATACCGATTCGTTGGCAACCTGTGCCGCCATCGGTTTCTCGCTGACCGCGGAAGAGACTGCAAGCATGGCTGCACGGCACGCGAGACCTGCTTGCTACGAATCAGGCCGGTGACAACACACCTTGCAGAGCCACCTGATACGAACGCTGAATGTGGTCGTCCATCAGCGCTCGAGCCGATTTGATATCACGCTCCAACGCCAGCTCCACCAACTCGCCATGCTGAGCGTCCAGCACACGACGCACCTCGGGTGCCTCCGGTGCCATGCGCCGATAGCGGTCGAACTGATCATGCAGCTGCGCAATGAAGCGCAATAACCAAGCCGAGCCGCAGGGTGCCACCAGGGTGCGGTGGAAACAGGCATGGAAATGCTCCCACTCCTCGACCTTGTCCGGCGCCATGTCGGCCCGCTTCAAGCGGTGCGCAGCGGCCAGCAACTCGGACTCCCATTCGGCATCGCCCAAACGGATGGCACGCTCCAGTGCCATGCCTTCGAGTTCGCGACGCATCTCGGCGATATCGTCGAGCTCGCTGCGCTCCATGCTGGGCACGCGGAAACCGCGCTGGTTCTCCTGGATCAGCAAACCGTGAGCCGCCAGGCGATTCAGCGCCTCACGTAGCGGACTCAGCCCGATCTCATAGCGCTCCTTGAGCGCGCTGATAGCGACCTTTTCGCCGGCAGTAAAACGACCGTTGATCAGGTCTTGTCGCAGGGTGTCGTAGATGCGGCTGGATGCTGTCGACGACACCTGGCGTTTGGGTATCCCCATGCTCCCTCCTCAGCTCGTTTGGGCAACGAAGGTTGACGCGGCTTTCGGGCTCAACCTATATTCTAGCCCAAACAATCGATTTTTTATCATTAAGAAGACAGATGAACACTAAATCAATCATCGCTCCCATTACCGATGTACATGAGGTAGCCGCATGAAGGCGCCCAGCAAAGCGCCCCTTGGCACCTTGTTCTGGGCCTTCACACGCATCGGCCTGCTTGGCTTCGGCGGCGGCCCCTCCATGATACCCCTGGTACGGGAAGAGGTAGTCAAACGCCATGCCTGGCTCAGCGACGAGGAGTTCGCTGACATCCTGGCTATCGGCAATACCCTACCCGGCCCCATCGCCACCAAGATGCCCGGCTATATCGGCTACCGGGTCGCCGGCACGCTCGGCTGCATCGTTGCCGTGGGTGCCGTCATCATACCCATGATCGTGGCCATGATTGCTCTGCTCACGGTATTCAGCCGCTACCGCGACGTCGCCTGGATCCGCGGTATGGGCCAAGCGGTGGTACCGGTGGTGATGGTGATGATGGGTCAATTGGCCTGGGACTTCCTCGACAAGTCGCAGTTGGTGCTCGGCTGGCTGGTCAGTCTCGCGATGGCGGCGGCGGCCGGCGTGCTGATCTACCTGCTAGGCGTGCATCCCGGCCTGGTGATCGGCGGCATCCTGGCGGCGGCGCTACTGAGGCCCATGCCTCGCAAGGCGGGTGCATCATGATCTATGGGGAGCTGTTCCTCGCCTTCTTCATTCCCAACATCATCGGTTATGGCGGTGGGCCGGCCATCATCCCTCTGATCGAAGCCGAGGTGGTGGGTCGCTACGGCTGGATGAACGCACAACAATTTGCCGAGACCCTGGCGCTGGGCAACGCCTTGCCCAGCCCCATCGCCACCAAGATGGCCGGCTACGTGGGCTATGACGTCGCCGGTATCAGCGGCGCCATGGTGGCGGTGCTGGCGACAGTGGCCCCCTCGCTTTTGCTGATGCTGTGTGCGCTGGGGTTGCTCCATCGTCACCGCAACTCGCCGCGGGTTCAGTGCATGAGCCAGTGGGTACGCCCCGTCATTGCCATGATGATGGCCTGGCTGACCTGGAGCTTCTTCAGTGAGGGCATCAATAACGCCGGTCTGCTCCACACGCTGCTGATCGGTGCGGTGGCCGCGGTCGCCTTGCTGCGTTTTCGTACCCACCCGGCCTTCGTGGTACTCGGCGCTCTGGTTTATGGTGGCCTGTTCCTGGGCTGAGACGCCCGCCGCCTGCCATCAACAAGCCCCTCAAGGATCCCTTATGCAACACGATGCGCTTTACTACCCCAGCCCTTCACGACGCATGGCCGCCTTCGGCACCCGCGGCATGGTCGCCACCTCCCAGCCGGTGGCCGCCCAGGTGGGCATGCAGATCCTTCAGAAGGGGGGCAATGCCGTGGATGCCGCCATCGCCAGCGCCGCAGCGCTGAGCGTGGTCGAGCCAACCTCCAACGGCATCGGCAGCGACGCCTTCGCCATCGTCTGGATCGACGGCAAGCTGCACGGCTTGAATGCCAGCGGGCCGGCCCCCCAGGCCGCCACCATCGAGACCATGAAGGCACTGGGTCATGCCAACATGCCTCTTCACGGCCTGCTGCCGGTCACCGTGCCCGGCGCGCCGGCGGCATGGGCGGCCCTCTCCGAGCGCTTCGGCAAGCTGCCCTTCGCCGACCTGCTTGCCCCCGCAGTGGCACTGGCCGAGCAGGGCTATGCGGTCACCCCGGTGGCCCACCAGATGTGGGACGAGTCCTTCCACACCTACTCGGCCTATGACGATGCTGCCTTCAAGCCGTGGTTCGATACCTTTGCAATCGAGGGTCGCGCGCCCAGGCCCGGCGAGCGCTGGTCGTCGACAGGCCACGCCAGCTCGCTGCGCGCCATCGCCGAGACCAAGGGCCGCGCCTTCTACGAGGGCGAGCTGGCCGACAAGATCGATGCCTTCTTCCGCGAGCACGGCGGTCTGCTGCGCAAGGCGGACCTGGCCGCCTTCCAGCCGGAATGGGTCGAACCCATTTCCACGCGCTACCGCGGCCACGACATCTGGGAAATTCCCCCCAACGGCTCCGGCATGATCGCGCTGCAAGCCCTCGGCATGCTCGAGCAGATGGGGGCGGAGGGGCGCGACCCGGTAGAGACGCTGCATCGGCGTATCGAGGCCACCAAGCTGGCCTATGTGGATGGACTGAACTACATCACCGAGCGCGACGCCATGCAGCCGAGCGTCGAGCAGATGCTCGCCGGCGATTACCTGGCACAGCGCGCCGGACTGATCGGGGAGAAAGCCGTCGACCCGGTCCACGGCAACCCGATCATGGGCGGTACCGTCTATCTGGCCACCGCCGATGGCGAGGGCAACATGGTGTCGTTCATCCAGAGCAACTTCCACGGCTTCGGCTCGGGCATCGTGATCCCGGGCACCGGCATCAGCCTGCAGAACCGCGGTGCCTCCTTCTCTCTCGATGCCGACCACGCCAATGCCCTGGCTCCGGGCAAGCGTACCTATCACACCATCATCCCCGGCTTCATCACCCGGGATGGTCAAGCAATGGGGCCGTTCGGGGTGATGGGCGGCTACATGCAGCCCCAGGGCCACGTGCAGGTGATCACCGCAATGCTCGAGGACCGGCTCAATCCTCAGGCGGCCCTGGACATGCCGCGCTGGAAGTGGACCAAGGGCAAGACCGTCGAGGTGGAGCCGCATTTCCCCGACCACCTGGCGCAAGCCCTGGCACGGCGCGGCCACCACATCGTCAAGCTCGCCGACACGATCAGCTTCGGTCGCGGCCAGATCATCCTGCGCGACCCGGCATCCGGCGTACTGTGCGGCGGCACCGAGCCGCGTACCGACGGTGCCGTGCTGCCCTGGTAGCGTGACCTGCATGAACGACTACGGCACCCTCGGGTGCCGTAGTCGTTACTCATCGAGGCCCTGCTAGCCCAGGTACTTGATCATCACCCCGGCGGCCACCGCCGAGCCGATGACGCCGGCCACGTTGGGACCCATGGCGTGCATGAGCAGGAAGTTGTGCGGGTTGGACTCGAGCCCCACCTTGTTGGCGACCCGTGCCGCCATCGGCACCGCCGACACCCCGGCGGCACCGATCAGCGGGTTGATCGGCATGCGGCTCACCAGGTTCATCAGCTTGGCCATGAGCACCCCGGCCGCGGTACCGATGGCGAAGGCCACCATGCCCAGCGCCATGATGCCCAGCGTCTCCAACGCGAGGAAGCTCTCGGCCATCAGCCGCGAGCCCACGGCCAGCCCCAGCACGATGGTGACGATGTTGATCAGGGCGTTCTGCGCGGTATCGGTCAGTCGCTCCACCACGCCGCACTCGCGCATCAGGTTGCCGAAGCAGAACATGCCCAGCAGCGGCGCGGCATCGGGCAGGAACAGCGCCACCAGCATCAGCAGCAGCAGGGGGAAGGCGATCTTCTCCAGCTTGGAGACCGGACGCAGCTGCGTCATCGCTATCGCGCGCTCCTTGCGCGTGGTCAGCAGCCGCATGATCGGCGGCTGCAGCATCGGCACCAGTGCCATGTAGGCGTAGGCTGCCACGGCGATGGCACCCAGCAGCTCCGGCGCCAGCACGCTCGACACGTAGATCGAGGTCGGCCCGTCGGCACCGCCGATGATGCCGATGGCCGCGGCCTGCTCGATGGAGAAGTCCATCCAGCCCAGAGCCGACATGCCAACCGCGCCGAACAGGGTGGCGAAGATGCCGAACTGCGCCGCCGCTCCCAGGAACAGGGTGCGCGGGTTGGCCAGCAGCGGGCCGAAGTCGGTCATCGCCCCCACGCCCATGAAGATCAGCAGCGGTGCGATGCCCGAAGCCACGGCCAGAGAGTAGAAGACGTAGAGCAGCCCGTCGCCGTAGCCGACGTTCAGGGCGATGTCCCGGGCGGCGCGGACCTGATCCGGTGCAGCACCGTTGTCGACTAGCGCCTTTAGCGTGGCGCGCCACGCCTCCTCGCCGGCCAGCGGATCGAGCGTAGCGCCGAGCGCCGCCGCCATCTGCTGCAGCACCGCCGGGCGCGCCACTTCGATGGCCTGATCCAGCGCCGAGATCGCCAGGCCCGCCTCGGGAATGTTGGCGAGTATGCCGCCGAAGCCGATCGGCACCAGCAGCAGCGGCTCGAACTTCTTGGCAATCGCCAGGTAGAGCAGCACCAGGCCCACCAGGATCATGACCACCTGGCCGAAGGTCAGGTTGTAGAGGCCGGAACCCTCCCACAGGGTCAACAGCTTTTCCATGGTAGAAGCCCTTACAGCACGATCAGCGTGTCGCCGACGGCGACGCTGTCGCCCTCACCGACCTTGACCTCGGACACGGTACCGCTGCTGGCGGCCCGCACTTCGGTTTCCATCTTCATTGCCTCGAGGATGATCACCACATCGCCTTCCTGCACGCTGTCGCCGGGGCGCACGTTGACCTTGAAGATGTTGCCGGCCAGCGGGGCGGTGATCGTTTCACCCGACGAGCCTGCGACACCCGCCGCCGGCTGAGCCGCCGACTGGGCGGCCGACTCCGACACGGCACCGATCTCGCCGCCCTCGGCCACTTCCACCACGTACTGCTTGCCGTTGACCTTGACCGTATAGGTCTCGGGGCCGGCAGGCGCCGCCGCACGCGTCGCCGGCAGCTTGTCCTCGCCCTTCTGAGCGGTCACCGGCAGGCTGGCCTCCTGCCCCGGCGCCTGGGGGGCCGGTTCGAAGGCATCGGGATTGTCGCGGTTCTTGAGGAACTTCAGCCCGATCTGCGGGAACAGCGCATAGGTGAGGACATCGTCGATCTCGCGCTCGCCTTCGGCGAGGCGAATGCCGTCGGTCTTGGCCTTCTCCTTGAGTTCGGCGGCGAGCCGGTCCATTTCGTCTTCAAGCAGATCGGCAGGGCGACAGGTGATCGGCTCACCACCCTCCAGCACGCGACTCTGCAGCGCCTTGTCGAAGGGCGCCGGCGCGGCGCCGTACTCGCCTTTGAGCAGCGCCTGAACCTCCTTGGAGATCGACTTGTAGCGCTCGCCCATCATCACGTTCATCACTGCCTGGGTGCCGACGATCTGCGAGGTGGGCGTGACCAGCGGGATGAAACCCAGGTCCTCGCGCACACGGGGGATCTCGGCCAGCACGTCGTCGAGCTTGTCGCCGGCACCCTGCTCCTTGAGCTGGCTCTCCATGTTGGTGAGCATGCCGCCGGGCACCTGGGCCACCAGGATGCGCGAATCGATGCCCTTGAGCGAGCCCTCGAAGGCAGCGTACTTCTTGCGCACTTCGCGGAAGTAACCGGCGATATCCTCGAGCAGCTCGAGGTCGAGATTGGTGTCGCGCTCGGTACCCTTGAGAATCGCCACCACTGACTCGGTGGGACTGTGGCCATAGGTCATCGACATGGACGAGATGGCCGTGTCGACGTTGTCGATACCGGCCTCCACCGCCTTGAGGATGGCGGCGGTGGACATGCCGGTGGTGGCATGGCACTGCATGTGGATCGGGATCGACAGCGCCTTCTTCAGTCGCGTGACCAGCTCATAGGCATCGTAGGGGGCCAGCAGGCCGGCCATGTCCTTGATCGCCAGCGAGTCGGCGCCCATGTCGGCGATTGTCTCGGCCAGCTCGACCCAACTGTCGAGGGTGTGCACCGGGCTCACGGTATAAGAGATGGTGCCCTGAGCGTGACCGCCCACCTTGCGCACGGCCTTGATGGCCCGCTCCAGGTTGCGCGGGTCGTTCATGGCATCGAACACGCGGAACACGTCGACGCCGTTGGTCTTGGCCCGTTCGACGAAGCGGTCGACCACGTCGTCGGCGTAATGGCGGTAGCCGAGCAGGTTCTGGCCACGCAGCAGCATCTGCTGCGGCGTATTGGGCATGGCCTCCTTCAACGCGCGTATCCGCTCCCACGGATCCTCGCCGAGGTAGCGGATACAGGCGTCGAAGGTGGCACCGCCCCAGGACTCCAGCGACCAGAAGCCGACCCGGTCGAGCTTCTCGGCGATCGGCAGCATGTCGTCGAGCCGCATGCGGGTGGCAAACAGCGACTGGTGGGCGTCGCGCAGGACGACGTCGGTGATGCCCAGCGGGCGATTGGTCTCGCTCATGACAATGACCCCGTGAATGACGTGTTGTGTAGTAGTATTGCGTTCGCTGCCAGCCGTCAGCGGCGCTGACGATAGCGATGGATGGCGGTGCTGATGACGGCCATGATTTCGGCGTCATCCTTGGCGGATGGCGTGGTCGAGGTCGGCGCAGTGGCCGGGGAAGCAGGGGACGGCGCCAGGCGGCGAACCACCAGTGACATCAGGGTGGTGGCCAGCACCAGAATGGTAAGAAAAACAAAAACGAAACCCATGCCGACCCCCATCAGGGCCAGGCCATCGAGTAGCAACTGCTCATCCTGCATGCTTACTCCCCCTTGTTCTTGAGCCGAGTTCTTGAGCTAAATTGCCGCAAACATGACGCCAAGCGTTTAAAAGTTGGCCATCTAAACTGCCACACTCCGGATGAATTGCAAGCACCCCATGGTGGAAGCCAACGTTGTTGTTTTACTACAAGGAAGGATCGGACTCGCCCCCATGGAGGGCGTGATCGATGCCCATGCCCGCGATCTGCTTACCCGCCGCCCCGGTTTCGACTGGGCGGTGACGGAGTTCGTCCGCGTCGTCGATGCACGACTGCCACCCAAGGTCTTCCTGCGCCACTGCCCTGAGCTCGAAACCGGGGTAGTCACGCCGGCGGGGGTTCCCGTGGCGCTACAGCTGCTCGGCAGCGATCCCGAAGCGCTGGCGGCCAACGCCGAGCAGGCGCGAGACCTCGGCGCCCGCGCCATCGATCTCAACTTCGGCTGCCCGGCCAAGCTGGTCAACCGTCACGACGGCGGCGCCTCGCTACTGCGCGACCCACGTCGCGTGCAGGCCGCCGTGGCCGCGGTTCACAACGCCGTAGGCGACTCGATACCGGTGACGGCCAAGGTCCGCCTCGGCTTCTCTGATCGCCGCCTGGCGCTGGCCTGCGCCCAGGCGGCAGCCGACGGCGGCGCTACGCAGCTCGTGGTACATGCACGCACCCGCGACGAAGGCTATCGCCCACCGGCCCACTGGGAGTGGATCGGCCGCATTCGCCGTCACATCCAGATTCCGGTGGTCGCCAACGGCGATATCTGGAGCCTGGAGGATTACTGGAAGGCGCGCACGCTGTCCGGCTGCCGCGACGTCATGCTGGGCCGAGGCGCCCTTGCCGATCCGCTACTGGCACCTCGCATCCGCCACTGGCTGAGTACCGGCGAGCGACTGCCCGATACGCAGTGGCAGGAACGGGCTGCCATCCTTGCCGAATATGCTGCATTGCAGCGTAGCACACTTCCCGAACGCATTGTCACGTCTCTGGTAAAACAGTGGCTGAACCACATGCGCTATAGGAACGACGAAGCGGAGCGACGCTTCCAGGCGGTGAAGCGCATCAACGATCTCGAAGGGCTGCTCGAAGGGTTGCTGGCCGGGCTCGGGCACGCGCCGCAGAAGCCCGGGCTCACGCCGCCAGGAGCGCCTGCAGGCACGCTCTGCCACGTCTGAAGAAAGGGGCTGACAAAAGCAAAAAACCCGTCCTCACAGGAGGACGGGTTTTTGAATCTGGCGCGCCCGGGAGGATTCGAACCTCCGACCACCTGATTCGTAGTCAGGTACTCTATCCAGCTGAGCTACGGGCGCGGATTGCAAGACCGAGGTCCTGCAGGTAGTCACCATTGCTTCGAATCATGCGCTTTGCGGAGACACGATCGACGCTCATTTTCATGACCGCTTCATCATGCTTCGTGGCGCGCCCGGGAGGATTCGAACCTCCGACCACCTGATTCGTAGTCAGGTACTCTATCCAGCTGAGCTACGGGCGCATCATCACACTTCGAACCATCACGCATCTAACGATACGCATCGAACAATGGATCCATGTCGTATGGCGGAGAGGGAGGGATTCGAACCCTCGATGGGGCTATAAACCCCATACTCCCTTAGCAGGGGAGCGCCTTCAGCCACTCGGCCACCTCTCCCTCAACGACACGGCGCATATCCTATCTTTTCTACCGCGCTTTGTCCAGCGTATTCAGACATTTGTTTCCTGTTGCCGAAACCGGCGGAGACAACGTCGTCTACTAAGCCTGACCGCTCCCACCCTCTTCGTCTGACTTTTCACGCTGGATGCGCTGATAGATTTCCTCACGATGTACGGCGACATCCTTGGGGGCATTGACGCCAATACGTACTTGGTTGCCCTTGACGCCAAGGACGGTCACGGTGATGTCATCACCGATCATCAGCGTTTCACCGACTCGGCGGGTCAGGATGAGCATGACTGATCTCCTTCTCAGACGACTTGCAACGGGATACGCGTCGATCCCATCGACGCTAGGTTGCTCTCATTATGTAACACATTAGTACTACTATGCACCAAAGGTGCGTCACCACCACCCAACCCCACCATGACACGATGACAGCGTTGAAGGGAAGCCGGACCGCTCATCGCGGCAGACCTCCCCAGAGTAGAAGAAGCACCCGCTGAAGTCGTCCTACCTTGTTAATGTTCTTGTTACGTTCTTATTCGCTCTCGATATCGCTCTTGTCGAGACCGAACGCGGTGTGCAGGGCACGAACGGCGAGCTCCATCTGCTTCTCGTCGATGACGACCGAGATCTTGATCTCGGAAGTGGACACCATGCGGATGTTGATGTTCTCGTCGGCCAGCACGCGGAACATCTTGGCGGCAACGCCGGCATGCGAGCGCATGCCCACGCCGACCAGGGAGACCTTGGCGATGTTGTCGTCGCCGTTGACCTCACCGCCACCCAGCTCGGGAATCACCTGTTCCTCGAGGATCTTGAGCGTCTTCTTGTAGTCGCCCTTGGCCACGGTAAAGGTGAAATCGGTGTAGTCGCCAGCCGGTGCCACGTTCTGCACGATCATGTCGACTTCGATGTTGGCGTCGGCGATCGGGCCCAGAATGCGCGAGGCCACGCCCGGCACGTCCGGCGTATGGAGCAGGGTCAGCTTGGCCTCGTTGGCGGTGAAGGCGATGCCTGAGATCAGCGGTTCTTCCATGGAGTCCTCGTCTTGGTCGGATTCAGCAACGATCAGGGTGCCGGGGCCATCCTGGAAACTGGACAGCACGCGCAGCGGGACATTGTACTTGCCGGCGAATTCCACCGAGCGGATCTGCAGCACCTTGGAGCCGAGGCTCGCCAGTTCCAGCATCTCCTCGACGGTGATGGTGTCGAGGCGTTGAGCCTTCGAGCAGACCCGCGGGTCGGTGGTGTAGACGCCGTCGACGTCGGTGTAGATCTGACACTCGTCGGCGCCCAGCGCCGCCGCCAGCGCCACCCCGGTGGTATCGGAGCCGCCGCGACCGAGGGTGGTGATGTTGCCCTCTTCGTCGACGCCCTGGAAGCCTGCCACTACGACCACCTTGCCCTCGTCGAGGTCTTCGCGCATCTCGTCGGTCTCGATGCGCTGAATGCGGGCCTTGGTGTGGGCGCTGTCGGTGAGGATACCCACCTGGGAGCCGGTATAGGAGGTGGCCGGTACGCCCAGCTTGTGCAGGGCGAGCGCCAGCAGCGAAATGGTCACCTGCTCGCCGGTGGAGACCAGCATGTCCATTTCGCGCGGCGTGGGCTCGTCGTTGATCTCGTTGGCCATGCCGATCAGACGGTTGGTCTCGCCGCTCATGGCGGAGACCACGACCACCACCTGATGGCCGTCGTCACGAAAGCCCTTGACCTTCTCGGCCACGGCCTTGATGCGCTCCACGGAGCCCACCGAGGTACCACCGAATTTCTGTACGTAAAGTGCCATCTACGGTTTTCCCTCGTTTGTCGAGCGATGCACGCTCGGATGAGTGAAAGTCGTCAACGAAAAGGGCCGTAACGCAACGTCACGGCCCCGACCGTCCTCAATGCAACTGCTGTTCGACCCAGGCGGAGACGCTCTCCAGAGCCGCCGGCAGGGCCGTCACGTCGCTGCCCCCGGCCTGGGCCATGTCGGCGCGACCGCCGCCCTTGCCGCCCACCTGGGTGGCCACGTGATTGACCAGCTCACCGGCCTTGACCCTGCCGGTGAGATCGTCGGTGACACCGGCAATCAGGCTCACCTTGCCCGCTTCCCGGTCGGCCACGCCGAGCACCACGATGCCAGAGCCCAGCTTGTTCTTGAGCTGGTCGAGCACGCCGCGCAGCTCCTTGGCCGAAACGCCTTCGAGCTGGGTGGCCAGCAGCTTGACCCCGGCGATCTCCTGAGCCTGCGCGAGCATGTCGCTGCCCGCGGCGCTTGCCAGCTTGGCCTTGAGCCGCTCGAGCTCCTTCTCCAGGCTGCGGTTACGCTCCACCAGCGACTCGACGCGCTCCTCGACCTGCTCCGGCTTGGCCTTGAGGCGCTCGCCGATGCGCGCCAGCCGCGTTTCCTGCTCGCGGAAGTAGGCCAGCGCCCCTTCGCCGGTGATCGCCTCGATGCGGCGCACGCCCGACGCAATGCCCTGCTCGCTGACGATGTGGAAGCAGCCGATGTCGCCGCTGCGGGCCACGTGGGTGCCGCCGCACAGCTCGATGGAGAAGTCGTCGGCGCCGATGGTCAGCACCCGTACGCTGTCGGCGTACTTGGCCTCGAACAGCGCCGCCGCACCCTTGGCCTTGGCCTGGTCCAGGGTCATCTGCTCGATGCGGGTCGGCGCATTGGCCAGGACCTGCTCGTTGACCAGACGCTCCACCTCGGCGAGCTGCGCCGGGGTCATGGCCTCGAAGTGGCTGAAGTCGAAGCGCAGCCGCTCCGGCGTCACCAGCGAGCCCTTCTGCTGCACGTGGTCGCCCAGCACCAGACGCAACGCCTTGTGCATCAGGTGAGTGGCGGAGTGGTTGCGGATGGTGGCGCCGCGCAGCTTGGCATCGACCTGAGGTGATACCTCGGCGCCCACGCTCAGGCGGCCTTCGAGCAGCACGCCGTGATGCAGGTGATGACCGCCCTGCTTCTGGGTGTCGGTGACCAGGAAGCGTCCGCCGTCGAGCGTCAGGTAGCCGGTGTCGCCCACCTGGCCGCCGGACTCGCCATAGAAGGGGGTGCGGTCGAGCACCACGATGCCGCGCTGCTCGGCTTCGAGCGCGACCAGAGCGTTGCCCTCATGGTCGGCAATGGCGGTGACGGTGGCGCGATCCTCGAGCCGCTCGTAACCGGTGAAGGCGGTCTCGCCCTCGAGCTCCAGCGCCACGCCCTGACTGGCGCCGAACTGGCTGGCGGCACGGGCGCGCTCGCGCTGGGCCTCGAGCTCACGCTCGAAGCCGGCTTCGTCCAGGCTCACGCCGCGCTCGCGGCAGACGTCGGCGGTGAGGTCATAGGGGAAGCCGTAGGTGTCATAAAGCTTGAATACCGTCTCGCCCGGCAGCACGTCGCCCTGGAGCCCGGCCAGGGCCTCTTCGAGCAGGCTCATGCCGTGTTCGAGGGTGCGCGCGAACTGCTCCTCCTCCTTGAGCAGGATGCGCTCGACCTGGCTGCTGGCTTCACGGAGCTCGGGATAGGCATCGCCCATCTCGGCATCGAGAGCCGCCACCAGCTTGTGGAAGAACGGCTCCTTGGCGCCGAGCTTGTGGCCGTGGCGAATGGCGCGGCGGATGATCCGGCGCAGCACGTAGCCGCGGCCCTCGTTGGAGGGCAGTACGCCATCGGTGATCAAGAAGGCGCAGGAGCGGATATGGTCGGCGATGACCCGCAGCGAGGGCGTGTCGGTATCCGCATGGCCGGTGGCATCGGCCGCCGCCTTGAGCAGATTCTGGAACAGGTCGATCTCGTAGTTGGAGTGCACGCCCTGGAGCACCGCTGCCACCCGCTCGAGGCCCATGCCGGTATCGATGGAGGGCTTGGGCAGGGGGTTCAGGTTGCCGGCCGCATCGCGGTCGAACTGCATGAACACCAGGTTCCAGATCTCGATGTAGCGGTCGCCGTCCTCCTCGGGAGTGCCGGGAGGGCCGCCCCACACCTCGGGACCGTGGTCGTAGAAGATCTCCGAGCAGGGGCCGCAGGGGCCGGTATCGCCCATCTGCCAGAAGTTGTCCTTGGCGCCGATACGCGCGATGCGCTCGTGCGGCACGCCGATCTCGTCGGCCCAGATGCCGTAGGCCTCGTCGTCTTCGGTGAACACCGTGACCCACAGCTTCTCGGCCGGCAGCCCCATGCGCTCGGTGAGGAAGGTCCAGGCCAGGCGGATGGCGTCGCGCTTGAAGTAGTCGCCGAAGCTGAAGTTGCCCAGCATCTCGAAGAAGGTGTGATGCCGTGCGGTGTAGCCGACGTTGTCGAGGTCGTTGTGCTTGCCGCCGGCGCGCACGCAGCGCTGGGACGAGGCCGCACGCACGTAGGGGCGCGGGTCACGGCCGAGGAAGACGTCCTTGAACGGCACCATGCCGGCATTGGTGAACAGCAGCGTCGGGTCGTTGCCCGGCACCAGGGAGCTGGATGGCACAACGGTATGCCCGTGCTCCTCGAAGTAATTCAGAAAGGCCTGTCTGATGTCTGCGCTTTTCATGGCATATCCGTGGCGATGAGCGTGGTCACCCGACGGGCAGGCGCGCTCGGCGCCGCTTCACATGGCCGAATTCGCACGCCTTGGCGTGTCAGGAGCGCCACCGAGGGCGTTCACAAAGGGAGGCATTATAACGCAGTTGTCAAGCGACTAAAGAGGAGGCGCCCAAGCGAACGTCATTCGACCGAGTCGAGACGCTCGAGGGCGTAGCGCACATGCTCGAATTCGAAGCCGCGAGACGCCAGGAAGCGCTCGCGTCGGGCGCGCTCACGGGGGGTGCTGTCCGGCAGGGAGTAGCGCCGCGCCAGCGTCGCGGCGGCGAGCTCGAACCAATCGACCTCGCCCTCCCGCTCGACCTCGGCCAGTGCGGTCGCGATCAGGGCGCGTTCGACGCCGCGCCGCTCCAGCTCGGCCCGCACCTTCAGCGGACCCTGGCCGCGCGCGATGCGCGAGCGCACGAAGCTCTCGACGAAGCGGGCGTCGGACTGCAGCCCTTCGTCGGCCAGGGTATCGAGGCAGGCGGCTATCGCCTCTGCCGAGTGGGCACGCGCCGCGAGCCGCTGTGTCAGCTCGGCGCGAGTGTACTCGCGCCGGGCCAGCAGGCGGATGGCGTCGTCCCGCGGGGACGACGCACGCTCGGAGCCGGGCTGCAATGGCATGATTTAGAGCAACCTGATTTAGTGCGACCTGGCTTAGAGCAGGTCGTCCTCGCGCTCGGCCTCGGCAGCCAGCGGCTCAGCGATCTCCTCCTCCTTGGGCGCCGCCGTGGCCAGCAGCTGGCCGCGGATCTGGCTCTCGATCTCCTCCATCACCGCCGGGTTGTCCTCGAGGAACTGGGCGGCGTTGGCCTTGCCCTGACCGATCTTGTTGCCCTTGTAGCTGTACCAGGCACCGGCCTTGTCGACCAGGTTGCACTGTACACCGAGGTCGATCACCTCACCGGCATGGTAGATACCCTTGCCGTAGAGAATCTGGAATTCGGCCTGACGGAACGGCGGTGCCACCTTGTTCTTCACCACCTTGACACGGGTCTCGTTGCCGGTCACCTCGTCGCCCTGCTTGACCGAACCGGTACGGCGGATGTCGAGGCGCACGCTGGCATAAAACTTCAGCGCGTTGCCGCCGGTGGTGGTCTCGGGGCTGCCGAACATCACGCCGATCTTCATGCGGATCTGGTTGATGAACACCACCAGGCAGTTGGCGTTCTTGATGTGGCCGGTGATCTTGCGCAGGGCCTGGGACATCAGGCGCGCCTGCAGACCGACATGGGAGTCGCCCATCTCGCCCTCGATCTCGGCCCGCGGGGTGAGCGCCGCCACCGAGTCGATGATGATCACGTCGACGCCGCCGGAGCGCACCAGCATGTCGCAGATCTCCAGCGCCTGCTCGCCGGTGTCCGGCTGCGACACCAGCAAGTCGTCGAGGTTGACGCCGAGTTTCTCGGCGTAGCTCGGGTCGAGGGCGTGCTCGGCATCGATGAAGGCGCAGGTCTTGCCCTGCTTCTGGGCCTGGGCGATCACCGACAGGGTCAGGGTGGTCTTGCCCGAGGATTCCGGACCGAAGATCTCCACCACGCGGCCAAAGGGCAGGCCGCCGATGCCCAGGGCGATGTCCAGCCCCAGCGAACCGGTGGACACCGAGGGCATCGCCACCCGCGGCGCATCGCCCAGGCGCATCACGGTACCCTTGCCGAACTGCCGCTCGATCTGGGAAAGGGCGGCATTCAATGCCTTGGAACGATTTTCATCCTGTGCCATGAGGCTCTCCTCGCAGAACTCGCAGACGCTGCAAATGCAATGCTGCAAATACAATGCTGCAAATACAAATGATGAATGGTGGGCCGCCAAGGGGAGCACGCCCGGACACTGTATGGTTGGACAGTAGTATGACGAAAAAAACGCCGCGCGCCTAGTCACTCGTTCAACGTGATTGCCCCGGCGGGTTCTCCAGGTAGCGAATCAGCCCGACGATGGCCTCGCGCACCGCCCGCTCGCGCACCGCCCGCCGGTCGCCGGGAAACTGGAAACGCTCGGCGCGCTGCTCGTGCTCGCTGCCCCAGGCCAGCCAGACGGTGCCCACCGGCTTCTCCGGCGTACCGCCATCGGGGCCGGCCACGCCGCTGATCGCCACCCCCAGCTTGGCGCCGCTGTCGCGGCAGGCACCCGCCACCATCGCCTCCACCACCTCACGGCTGACGGCACCGTGCTGGGCGATCAGCGCCTCGGCAACGCCCAGCAGGCGGGCCTTGGCCGCATTGGAATAGGTCACGTAGCCGGTCTCGAAGTAGTCCGAACTGCCCGCCACCGCGGTGATGGCACTGGCCACTCCACCACCGGTGCACGATTCGGCCGCGGTCACGCTGACGCCCTGCTCGCGGCAGCGCCGTCCGAGGCGCTCGGCCAGCGTGGTGAGATCGAGGTTGGCCAGGCTGGTAGCACTATGCGGCATGGTATCGCTCCTGATCGAGTGGGACTGCCTGCCACCATAGCGCATCCTCCCCGCGGCGACAGACCATCTGTACAGTATCCCGCAGACCCCGAGCGTGTCGGCTCCGGGCCGCGCATGTTAACCTTGCCCTCCCACGCCCCACACAATCGACGAGCCAGCCGAGAACGCATGAACGACGCGGTCAAGACGGCCATGCCGGCCCATACCCCGATGATGGCCCAGTATCTGAGGATCAAGCGCGAGCATCCCGACGTGCTGCTCTTCTATCGTATGGGCGATTTCTACGAGCTGTTTTTCGACGACGCCAGACGCGCCGCCGCCCTGCTCGACATCACCCTGACCCAGCGCGGTCAGTCCGCCGGCAAGCCGATTCCCATGGCCGGCGTGCCCTACCACAGCGCCGAGGGCTACCTGGCGCGCCTGGTCAAGGCCGGCGAGTCGGTGGCGATCTGCGAGCAGATCGGCGATCCGGCGACGAGCAAGGGACCGGTGGAGCGTCGCGTGGTGCGTATCGTCACCCCCGGCACGCTGCACGACGAGGCGCTGCTCGATGCCCGCCGCGACAACCTGCTGGTGGCCGTGCACCCGGCCGGCGACTGCTGGGGCATCGCCTGGCTGGAGCTCTCCAGCGGACGCTTCAGCGTGCTCGAGGTGGAGGGCGAGGGCGACATGCTCGCCGAGCTTCAGCGTCTCGATCCCGCCGAACTGCTCATCGCCGAGAGCCTGTCGCTGCCTCCCGCCCTGGAAGGGCGGCCGGGCCTGCGCCGCCAGAGCGACTGGCTGTTCGATCTCGAATCGGCCACGCGGCTGCTGTGCGACCAGTTCCAGGTACAGGACCTGCGCGGCTTCGGCTGTGCTCATCTGGAGGCCGCACTTACCGCCGCCGGGGTGCTGGTGGAGTACGCCCGCGACACCCAGCGCTCGCCGCTGCCCCACGTCACCGCGCTGGGGGTGGAGAACCGCGACGACGCTGTGGTGATCGACGCCGCCAGCCGACGCAATCTGGAGATCGACATCAATCTCGGCGGCGGCGGCGACAATACGCTGGCCAGCGTGCTCGACACCACCGCCACTGCCATGGGCTCGCGGCTGCTCAAGCGCTGGCTCAACCGTCCGCTGCGTGACCGCAGCCAGGTGCAGGGGCGCCAGGCCGCGGTCGCCCTGCTGCTGGAGCAGGAGGGCTTCGTCGCCCTGCGCGAGCTGCTCAAGGCGATCGGCGACGTGGAGCGCATTCTGGCGCGGGTAGCGCTCTACAGCGCCCGGCCGCGGGATCTGGCCCGCCTGCGCGACGCCCTGCTCGCCCTGCCGGAGCTTCAGGGTGAACTGCAAGATTATAGCGAAGGCACCGCCCTGGACGAACTGGCCCACCATATCCGTCCCTATCCCGAGCTTGCCGCCATGCTCGCCCGGGGGCTGTTCGACAATCCCCCGGTGGTGATCCGCGACGGCGGCGTGATCCGCGACGGCTTCGACGCCGAACTCGACGACTACCGCGGCCTGGCCGAGCACGCCGGCGACTACCTGGTGAAGCTCGAAGCCCGCGAGCGCGAGCGCACCGGCCTGGCCGGGCTCAAGGTGGGCTATAACCGCGTACACGGCTACTACATCGAGATTCCCCGCGCCCAGGCCCGTGAAGTGCCGGTGGACTACGTACGTCGTCAGACCCTGAAGAACGCCGAGCGCTTCATCATTCCCGAACTCAAGGAGTTCGAGGACAAGGCGCTGTCGGCCAAGTCGCGTGCTCTGGCCCGCGAAAAGCTGCTCTACGACGGCCTGCTCGACTCGCTCAACGCCGAGCTCGCCCCCCTGCAGGGCACCGGCCGCGCGCTGGCCGCTTTGGACGTGCTCTGCGCCTTCGCCGAGCGCGCCCAGGCGCTGGGCTTCTCGCGGCCCCGGCTCGGCGAGGCGCCGGGCATCGAGATTCGCGGCGGGCGTCACCCGGTGGTGGAGCACGTCAGCGACGCTCCCTTCGTGCCCAACGACCTGGTGCTCGACGAGCAGCGCCGCATGCTGGTGATCACCGGCCCCAACATGGGCGGTAAGTCGACCTACATGCGCCAGGCGGCGCTGATCACCCTGCTCGCCCACACCGGCAGCTTCGTGCCGGCCGACGAGGCCTGCATCGGCCCGGTGGATCGCATCTTCACCCGCATCGGCTCGTCGGACGACCTGGCCGGCGGGCGCTCCACCTTCATGGTGGAGATGACCGAGACCGCCAGCATCCTGCACAACGCCACCGACCACAGCCTGGTGCTGATGGACGAGATCGGCCGCGGCACCAGCACCTTCGACGGGCTGTCGCTGGCCTGGGCCAGCGCCGAGCACCTGACGCGCACCCGCGCCTTCACCCTGTTCGCCACCCACTACTTCGAGATGACCGCGCTGGCCGAACAGGCCGAAGGGGTGGCCAACGTACACCTCACCGCCGCCGAGCATCGCGACGGCATTGTCTTCATGCACCGGGTGGAAGAGGGCCCCGCCAGCCAGAGCTACGGCTTGCAGGTGGCCCAGCTGGCCGGCGTGCCGCAGTCGGTCATCGCGCGGGCGCGGGACAAGCTGGCGCAGCTCGAGCAGCAGGAGGTCGACCAGAGCAGTCGCGGCGGCGGCCTGCCGCGGGGCGACGATGCCAAGCCGATGCAGAGCGACCTGTTCGCCAGCGCAGCGCATCCGCTGCTCGACGCCCTGGCCGATCTGAACCCGGATGAGCTGACGCCGCGCCGGGCGCTGGAGTTGATCTATAGCTGGCGAGAGCAGCTGTAGGTAGCGTGTCGCTTGCTCACACGGGACGGCATGTCTAGAATGAAGCGTCCAATTTTTCCGCCATTATAAGAAGTTAGTTTTTTATAACTTTTAGGCTTAAAAAAGATACCGAACATCACCAGCCGGACAAACCACGGTCCGGCTGCGAATGAGGGAGACAGGCATGACCTTTGTCGTCACCGAAAACTGCATCAAGTGCAAGTACACCGACTGCGTCGAGGTCTGCCCGGTGGACTGCTTCTATGAGGGGCCCAACTTCCTGGTGATCCATCCGGACGAGTGCATCGACTGCGCCCTGTGCGAGCCGGAATGCCCAGCCGAAGCGATCTTCTCGGAGGATGAGCTGCCCGAAGGCCAGGAGGAGTTCATCGCGCTCAACGCCGAACTCTCCGAGGTATGGCCGAACATTGCCGAGAAGAAGGATCCGCCGGCCGACGCCGAGGAGTGGGATGGCAAGCCGGGCAAGCTGCAGTACCTGGAGCGCTGAGCGCCCTCTTCCCGACCTGGGCTCTTTCGTGCGACTAGTCCGATCGTGCAATTAATCCGATCGGGCGACCAGCCCGACTGAGCGTAAGTCCGGCCGAGGGCCAAGCGGCCTTCGGCATTGCTTGTTTCCAGCGCAAAAAAAGGCGGCCCTAAGGCCGCCCGGCTCCCAGCATTTCCTTGGGCGGCTCCTTCCGCCCTCTCTCCAATGGCAAGCTTCCCTGCCCGGAGGCGACTTCCTGTCACACCGGGCGTGCCACGAATCAAGCATCCCGTTGCATCCTGCTGGAGAGCCTCCCGCTCTGCCTTGTCCCACACGCATTCTGGCATTTCCTCCAAAAGACGCAAACGCGCCTCTGGCAACCTCGCCGAATCTGACCGGTTGACAGCGAAAAAGCCAAATTCTTTAAAAACAATGAGATAAAGAAAAACCGACACCCAAGGCGTCGGTTTTCCTAGGTAGACTAAGCTTGAATCGTCGCCTCTATGTAGGCAATTTCCTACAAAATTGTCAGCGATATCGTCGGCTCAGCGCTCAATCACGACCCATTCACTGCCCTTTGATGGCAGAGCGGCCAGGATAACCGACACGCTCACCGAGCTGCTGCTCGATGACCAGCAGGCGGTTGTACTTGGCGACACGATCGGAACGGCATAGCGAACCGGTCTTGATCTGGCCGGCCGAGGTACCCACCGCCAGATCGGCGATGGTAGTGTCCTCGGTCTCGCCGGAGCGGTGGGAGATGACGGCGGTGAAGCCAGCGTCCTGAGCCATCTTGATGGCGTCCAGCGTCTCGGAGAGGGAGCCGATCTGGTTGAACTTGATCAGGATGGAGTTGCCGATCTTCTCGTCGATACCGCGCTTGAGGATCTTGGTGTTGGTGACGAACAGGTCGTCGCCGACCAGCTGCACCTTGTCGCCGAGCTTGTCGGTCAGCGCCTTCCAGCCATCCCAATCGGACTCGTCCATGCCGTCTTCGATGGAGACGATGGGGTACTGGTCGCACAGCTCAGCCAAATAGTCGACGAAGCCATTGGCATCGAAGGCCTTACCCTCGCCGGAGAGATTGTACTGGCCGTCCTTGTAGAACTCGGAAGAGGCGCAGTCGAGCGCCAGGGTCACGTCGCGGCCGAGCTCGTAGCCGGCATCGGCGACGGCCTGCTTGATCACGGCGAGCGCCTCGGCGTTGGATTCCAGATTGGGCGCGAAGCCGCCCTCATCGCCCACGGCGGTGGAGAGGCCCTTGGCCGAAAGCACCTTCTTCAGCGCATGGAAGATCTCGGCGCCGACCCGCAGCGCCTCGCGGAAGTTCGCTGCGCCCACCGGCTGCACCATGAACTCCTGGATGTCGACGTTGTTGTCGGCATGCTCGCCGCCGTTGAGGATGTTCATCATCGGCACCGGCATGCTGTACTGCCCCGGCTGGCCGTAGAGTTCGGCGATGTGGGCATACAGCGGCATACCCTTGGCATTGGCTGCCGCCTTGGCCGCCGCCAGCGACACGGCGAGGATGGCATTGGCGCCCAGCTTGGCCTTGTTGTCGGTACCGTCGAGCTCGAGCATGGCATTGTCGAGACCGCGCTGGTCACGGGCATCCATCCCGACGAGCCGCTCGCGAATGGCGCCGTTGACTGCTTCCACCGCCTTCAGCACGCCCTTGCCCAGGTAGCGCGACTTGTCACCGTCACGCAACTCCAGGGCCTCGCGGGAGCCGGTGGAGGCACCGCTCGGGGCACAGGCCACGCCCACGGCGCCGCTCTCCAGACGCACTTCGGCCTGCACGGTGGGGTTGCCTCGGGAGTCGAGCACCTCGAGGGCCTGGATATCGACAATCTTGGTCATCTCTATCGTCCTTTCATTCAGTCAGCGTTGATTGAGTCATGGGAATCGCTTTTTCTCTCTCGGCTTTATTCGATTTTCAGCGCCGGGAAGCCCTTGACCAGATCGTCGAGCGCCTTCGCCTGGGTCAGGAAGGGTTCGAGCTGGTCCAGCGGCAGCGCGCAGGGGCCGTCGCACAGAGCATTGTCGGGGTCCGGATGCGCTTCGAGGAAGAGCCCGGCCAGGCCCACGGCAATGCCGGCACGCGACAGTTCGGCCACCTGCTGACGACGCCCGCCGGCGCTATCGGCGCGTCCGCCGGGGCGCTGCAGGGAGTGAGTGACGTCGAAGAACACCGGACAGCCGGTCTGCTTCATATCACCGAAACCGAGCATGTCGACGATCAGATTATTATACCCGAAGCTCGATCCACGTTCGCAAAGCAACACGCGATCGTTGCCCGCCTCTTCGCACTTGCGAATGATGTGGCGCATTTCGTGGGGTGCCAGGAACTGCGGCTTCTTGATGTTGATCACCGCACCGGTCCGGGCCATGGCCACTACCAGGTCGGTCTGGCGCGCCAGGAAGGCCGGCAGCTGAATGATGTCGGCCACCTCGGCCACCGGCTCGGCCTGCCACGGCTCGTGCACGTCGGTGATCACCGGTACGCCGAAGCGCTGCTTGATCTCGGCCAGTATCTCCAGCCCCTTTTCCAGGCCGGGGCCGCGGAAGGAGTGGATGGAGCTGCGGTTGGCCTTGTCGAAACTGGCCTTGAACACATAGGGCATGCCGAGCCGGTCGGTCACCTCGACATAGGTCTCGGCCACCTCGAGGGCCAGCTCACGGGACTCCAGCACGTTCATGCCGCCAAGTAGCATCAGCGGCAAAGAATTGCCGGCGGTGAGGCCGGCAAAGGAGATATGACGTTCGGGTGTGGACGGGGTCATGGCAGACATGGTCTCACTCCTGATGCGAGGAGAGCGCGCGAGCGCGCGCCGCCTTGTGCTCCAGCGCCGCGTTGACGAAGCCGGTGAACAGCGGATGGCCGTCGCGCGGCGTGGAGGTGAACTCGGGATGGAACTGGCAGGCCACGAACCAAGGGTGGTCGGGCAGCTCGATCATCTCCACCAGCGAATTGTCGACGCTCTTGCCGGAGACCACCAGACCGGCCTTCTCCAACTGCTCGATGAACTGGTTGTTGACTTCGAAACGGTGGCGATGGCGCTCGACGATCTCGTCACTGCCGTAGGCCTCGCGCGCCTTGCTGCCCGCTGCAAGGTGACACACCTGGCCGCCCAGGCGCATGGTGCCGCCCAGGTCCGAGGCTGCGTCACGCAGCTCGATCTTGCCCTCGGCGTTGATCCACTCGGTGATCAGGCCGACCACCGGATGCTGGGTGTCGTGGGTGAACTCGGTGGAGTTGGCATCTTCCCAACCGGCCACATGGCGGGCAAATTCGATCACCGCCACCTGCATGCCGAGACAGATACCGAGATAGGGAATGCCGTTCTCGCGAGCGTAGCGGGCGGTCGCGATCTTGCCCTCCACGCCGCGCTCGCCGAAACCGCCAGGCACCAGGATCGCGTCCTTGCCGGCCAGGCGTTCGGTGCCCTGACGCTCGATGATCTCGGAGTCGATGTAGTCGACGTTGACCTTGACCCGGGTCTGGATGCCGGCGTGGATCAGCGCCTCGTTGAGCGACTTGTAGGCGTCGAGCAACTCCATGTACTTGCCGACCATGGCGATGTTGATCGACTTCAGCGGGTTGAGCTTGGCATCGAGCACGTGAACCCACTCGGTGAGATCGGCCGGCGCCGCCTCGAGACGCAGCTTGTCGCAGACGATCTCGTCGAGGCCGTGCTCGTGGAGCATCAGCGGAATGCGGTAGATGGTGTCGGCGTCCTGCAGCGGCACCACGGCGCGCTCTTCGACGTTGGTGAACAGCGCGATCTTACGCCGCTCGGTCTCTTCCAGCTCGACTTCGCTGCGACAGATCAGGATGTCGGGCTGGATACCGATGGAGCGCAGCTCCTTGACGCTGTGCTGGGTCGGCTTGGTCTTGGTCTCGCCGGCGGTCTTGATGTAGGGCACCAGGGTCAAGTGCATGAAGATCGCCCGGCTCGCCCCCAGCTCGCTGCGGATCTGGCGGATCGACTCGAGGAACGGCAGCGACTCGATGTCGCCCACGGTACCGCCGATCTCCACCAGCGCCACGTCGAAGCCCTCGCCGCCGGCATACACACGACGCTTGATCTCGTCGGTGATATGCGGGATCACCTGCACGGTGCCGCCCAGGTAGTCGCCGCGGCGCTCACGACGCAGCACGTGCTCGTAGACGCGGCCGGTGGTGAAGTTGTTGCCCTGGGTCATCTTGGTGCGGATGAAGCGCTCGTAGTGGCCCAGGTCGAGGTCGGTCTCGGCGCCATCTTCGGTGACGAACACCTCGCCGTGCTGGAAGGGGCTCATGGTGCCCGGATCCACGTTGATGTAGGGATCGAGCTTGAGCATGGTGACCTTGAGGCCACGCGCCTCGAGAATCGCCGCCAGCGAGGCCGACGCGATGCCCTTGCCAAGAGAGGACACAACGCCGCCGGTCACGAAGATATATCGTGTCATGGAGAACCTGTCGAAACGTGATCGGTAGGCCCGGCAGAAAGCCGCGCCAGGATGGGACGACAGCGTAGCAGATTACGACCAATGGCTCAATTTCAGCCGACTTAGTGACTTTGAGTGGTCTTGGCGGCCTCGAACGCGGCTGTACCGGGGGCAGGCCGTCGAGGAGGCGCTGTGAACCCATCCCTGGGCGCTACTTTTGCCTTCCCTGGCAAAAGACCTCCTCTTTGGCCTGCCCCCGGCGCCGCTCACCGTAGCGATACGACAGACTGTTTTCACAGCGCTCCCGCCTAGACCTGTCGACGGGAGAGCCGTGGGAGCGGGCACATAGGCCCGCCCCACATCAGCAGAGCCTCAAACCTTCAGGTAATCGAGGATACCCTCGGCGGCCTGACGGCCTTCGAACACGGCGGTGACCACCAGATCGGAGCCGCGCACCATGTCGCCGCCGGCGAAGATCTTCTCGTTGGTGGTCTGGAAGGCGTAGGCGCCCTTCTCGGGCGCCAGCACACGGTCGCGCTCGTCGAGCTCGATGCCGAACTTCTCGAACCAGGGCGCCGGGCTCGGCTGGAAGCCGAAGGCAATGACCACGGCATCGGCCTGCAGGATCTCCTCGGAGCCGGGCACAACCTCGGGACGACGACGGCCGTTCTCGTCGGGCTCGCCCAGGCGCGTGCGCACCACCTTGACCCCCTCGACCTTGCCTTCACCGACCACCGCCACCGGCTGACGGTTGAACAGGAACTCCACGCCCTCCTCGCGGGCGTTGGCCACCTCGCGCTTGGAGCCGGGCATGTTCTCCTCGTCTCGGCGGTAGGCGCAGGTCACCGTGGCCGCACCCTGGCGAATCGCCGTGCGGTTGCAGTCCATGGCGGTGTCGCCGCCGCCTAGCACCACCACCTTCTGGCCTTCCAGAGAGACGTAATCGGCCGGATCCTCCTCGAAGCCGAGGCAGTGGTTGACGTTGGCGATCAGATAGTCGAGTGCCTTGTGCACGCCGGGCAGGTCCTCGCCGGGGAAGCCGCCGGTCATGTACTTGTAGGTGCCCATGCCGAGGAACACCGCGTCGTACTCTTCGAGCAGCTGTTCCATGGTGACATCCTTGCCCACCTCGACATTGAGACGGAACTCGATGCCCATCTCCTCGAACACCGCACGCCGCCGCTCCATTACCGTCTTGTCGAGCTTGAACTCGGGTATGCCGAAAGTCAGCAGGCCGCCGATCTCGGGGTATTTGTCGAACACCACCGGCTTGACGCCATTGCGCACCAGGATATCGGCACAGCCGAGCCCGGCCGGACCGGCCCCGATGATGGCGACCTTCTTGTCGGTCCAAACGACCTGAGACATGTCGGGGCGCCAGCCCATGGCGAAGGCGGTATCGGTAATGTACTTCTCCACCGAACCGATGGTCACCGCGCCGAAGCCGTCGTTGAGGGTGCAGGCGCCCTCGCACAGGCGATCCTGCGGGCACACCCGGCCGCACACCTCGGGCAGCGAGTTGGTCTTGTGCGACAGCTCGGCGGCCTCGAGGATGTTGCCCTCGGCCACGAGTTGCAGCCAGTTGGGAATGTAGTTGTGCACCGGGCACTTCCACTCGCAGTACGGGTTGCCGCAGTGCAGGCAGCGGTGCGACTGGCTGGCCGCCTCCTGGGGCTTGTACGGCTCGTAGATCTCGGCGAACTCGCGCGAGCGGGTCCGGGCATCCTTCTTCTGCGGGTCTTGACGGCCCACGTCGAGGAATTGAAAGTCGTTTCTGGTCAATCGGTTGGCCATTTGCGTATCTCCTGGAATCCGGCTCACTCGGGACGTCTGCGCGATTCGTCGAGCAGGCTGCCAAGGCTTGCCGCCTTGGGCTTGACCAGCCAGAAATGACGCACGTGTTCGCTGAAGTCGTCGAGAATCTCGTGTCCGCGGGCAGAGTTCGTCTCACTCACGAACTCCTCGATGATCTCCCGCAGGTGACGCCGGTAGGCCTCCATGGCCTCGGTGTTGATACGGTGAATCTCCACCAGCTCATGGTTGTAGCGATCGACGAAGGAGCGGTCCTCGTCGAGCACGTAGGCAAAGCCACCTGTCATGCCGGCACCGAAGTTGACCCCGGTCTCGCCGAGGACGCAGACCAAGCCGCCGGTCATGTACTCGCAGCAGTGGTCGCCGGCCCCCTCGATCACTGCATGGGCGCCGGAGTTACGCACGGCGAAGCGCTCGCCGGCAGTGCCGGCGGCAAACAGCTTGCCACCGGTGGCGCCGTACAGGCAGGTGTTGCCGATGATCGCCGTCTTGTGGCTCTCGAAACGGCTGCCGCGGGGCGGTACCAGCACCACCTTGCCGCCGTTCATGCCCTTGCCGACATAGTCGTTGGCATCGCCTTCCAGGTAGAGATTGAGACCGCGGGCGTTCCACACACCGAAGCTCTGCCCGGCCACGCCGGTGAAGCGCAGCGTGATCGGGGCGTCCTCGAGGCCGGCTTCGCCGTAGTGCTTGGCCACCGCACCCGAGGAGAGCGCCGGGACCGAACGGTCGCAGTTGGTGATGGTGAACGAGAACTCACCGCCGCTCTTGTCGGCAATGGCCTGCTCGATAGCGGCCAGTATCTCCTGGTTCTTGGCGCCCGGGTCATGCGGCACATTGCGGCTGACCTGGCAGAACTGCGGCGCGTCGGCGGGCACGAAGTCGTTGACCAGCAGCGGCGTCAGGTCGAGCTTGCGCTGGGAAGCGGTCTCGCCCTCCAGCACCTCGAGCAGGTCGGTGCGACCGATCAGGTCGGTCAGCTTGCGCACGCCCATCATCGCCATCAGCTCACGCACTTCTTCGGCGATGAAGCGGAAGTAGTTCTTGACCATGTCCACGGTACCGCGGAAATGCTCGTCGCGCAGGTACTGATGCTGGGTGGCCACACCGGTGGCACAGTTGTTGAGGTGGCAGATGCGCAGATACTTGCAGCCCAGCGCCACCATCGGCGCGGTGCCGAAACCGAAGCTCTCGGCGCCGAGGATCGCCGCCTTGACCACGTCGAGGCCGGTTTTCAGGCCGCCGTCGGTCTGCAGACGGATCTTGTCACGCAGGCCGTTGATGCGCAGCGCCTGATGCACCTCGGGCAGACCCAGCTCCCACGGCGAGCCGGCGTGCTTGATCGAGGTCAGCGGGCTGGCCGCGGTGCCGCCGTCGTAGCCGGACACGGTGATCAGGTCGGCATAGGCCTTGGCCACGCCGGTGGCAATGGTGCCGATGCCGGGCTCGGAGACCAGCTTCACCGACACCTGCGCCTCGGGGTTGACCTGCTTAAGGTCGAAGATCAGCTGCGCCAGGTCCTCGATGGAATAGATGTCGTGGTGCGGCGGCGGCGAAATCAGCGTCACGCCGGGCACCGAGTAGCGCAGCCGCGCGATCAGATCGTTGACCTTGCCGCCGGGCAGCTGACCGCCTTCGCCGGGCTTGGCACCCTGGGCCACCTTGATCTGCAACACCTCGGCGTTGACCAGATAGGTCGGGGTGACGCCGAAGCGTCCGGAGGCGACCTGCTTGATCTTGGAGCTGCGGATGGTGCCGTAGCGGGCCGGATCCTCACCGCCCTCGCCGGAGTTGGAGCGTCCGCCGGCCTCGTTCATGGCCTGGGCCAGCGCCTCGTGGGCCTCGGGGGAGAGCGCTCCCAGCGACATGCCGGCGCTGTCGAAACGCGGAATCAGCTCATCGATCGACTCCACCTCCTCGAGCGGCAGCGCCGTTTCGGCGGCCTTGAGCTTGAGCAGGTCGCGGATGGTCGCGGCCGGGCGCTCGTTGACCAGCTGAGCGAATTTCTTCCACTTGGCGTAGTCGCCCTCCTGCACGGCCTCCTGCAATGCCTTCACCACGTCGGGGTTGTAGGCGTGATACTCGTGGTCGTGCACGTACTTGAGCAGGCCGCCCTGGGCGATGCCCTTGCGCGGCGTCCAGGCGTCGCGGGCCAGTAGCTCCTGCTGCAGCTGCAGCTCGCTGAAGCCGGTACCCTCGATGCGCGAGGCCATACCGGTGAAGCACAGCTCGATCACCTCGGAGGAGAGTCCCACCGCCTCGAACAGCTGCGAGCCGCGGTAGGAGGCCAGCGTCGAGATCCCCATCTTGGAGAGAATCTTGTAGAGCCCCTTCTGCATGCCCTTGCGGTAGTTCTCGCGGGCATCGGCCGGGTTGCCAGTGAGCTCGCCGGTGCGGTGCATGTCGGCCATCACCTGATAGGCCAGCCACGGGAACACCGCGGTGGCGCCGACGCCGAACAGCACCGCCATCTGGTGAGCGTCGCGGGCATAGCCGGTCTCGACCACGATGTTGGCGCGCGGGCGCAGGGCCAGCTTGCCCAGATGATGGTGCACCGCCCCCACCGCCAGCGCGGCGTGGATCGGCAGCTGCCCCTTCTCGAGGTTGGCATCCGACAGCACCAGGATCACCCTGCCCTCGTGCACCGCGGCTTCGGCCTGACGGCACAGCTCGTTGATGGCCGCCTTGAGCCCCATCTGCTCCGGGTCGTAGCCCAGGCAGAGGCGGTGATGGGAGAAGGCCGGGTCGTCCTGCTCGAGCAGCGCGGTGAACTTGCGCGGCGACAGCACCGGCGTGGTCAGAATGATCCGGTGGGCATGCTCGGGCGTGGCCTTGAACACGTTGAGCTCGGCGCCGATGCAGGTCTCCAGCGACATTACGATCGCTTCGCGCAGCGGGTCGATGGGCGGGTTGGTGACCTGGGCGAACTTCTGGCGGAAATAGTCGGTGAGCAGCCGGCTGCGGCCGGACAGCACCGCCATGGGGGTGTCGTCACCCATGGAGCCCACCGCCTCCTGACCGCTCTCGGCCAGCGGGCGCAACACCTGGTCACGCTCCTCGAAGCTGACCTGGAACATCTTCTGCCAGGTATTGACCGCATCGGAGTCCATGTTCTGGAAGCTGGCCAGCTCGGTCAGCGCCGATTCCAGATAGTGCGCCTCTTCCTTGAGCCAGCGCTTATAGGGATACGCGGACTTCAGCCGCTCGTCGATGTCTCCGGTGTGCAGCACTTCGCCGGTGTGGGTGTCTACGGCGAGGATCTGACCCGGACCGACACGCCCCTTGGCCACCACATCGTCGGGCTTGTAATCGTAGGTGCCGATCTCGGAGGCCAGGGTGATGTAGCCATTCTTGGTGATCACCCAGCGCGCCGGACGCAGGCCGTTGCGGTCGAGCATGCAGATCGCCTGGCGGCCGTCGGTCATGACCAGGCCGGCGGGGCCATCCCAAGGCTCCATGTGCATGGAGTTGTATTCGTAGAAGGCGCGCAGCTCTGCGCCCATGGTCTCGACGTTCTGCCAGGCCGGCGGCACCATCATGCGCACCGCCCGATGCAGCTCCATGCCGCCCATCAGCAGCACTTCGAGCATGTTGTCCATGCTCGAGGAGTCGGAGCCCACGGTATTGACGATCTCGTCGAGCTCGGCGATGTCGGGCAGCCGCTCGTTGACGAAGTTCTCCTTGCGCGAGTTGGCCCAGCCGCGGTTGGCTTCGATGGTGTTGATCTCGCCGTTGTGGGCGAGGAAACGGAACGGCTGCGCCAGCGGCCAGCGCGGCTCGGTATTGGTGGAGAAGCGCTGGTGGAACACGCAGATCGAAGTCTGCAGCCGCTCGTCGCCCAGGTCCTGATAGAAGGTGGGGAGATCCACCGGCATCATCAGGCCCTTGTAGGAGATCACCTGGGACGACAGCGAGCTGACGTAGAAGTCCTCTTCGTCGCGCAGCATCTGCTCGGCGCGACGGCGCGCCATGAACAGGTCGACGTCGAAGCGCTCGGGGTCGCTGAGCTTGCCCGGCTCGACGAACAGATGGCGAATGCGCGGCAGGCAGGCGCGGGCGATGGGCCCGCAGTAGGAGGGATCCACCGGCACGTTGCGCCAGCCACGGATGACAAGGCCACAGGCACGCAGCTCACCTTCCAGAATACCGCGTGCGCGAGCTTCCTTGGCGTCGTCGTCGGGCAGGAACACCGCGCCCACGGCGAACAGCTCGCCCAGCTCGACGTCGAGCGCCTCGGCGGCGGCCTCGCGCATGAAGGCCTCGGGCATCTTCAGCAGCAGACCGCAGCCGTCACCGGTCTTGCCATCGGCGGCAATACCGCCACGATGGGTCATGCAGGTAAGGGACTCGATGGCGGTACGCAGCAGATCGTGGCTGGCCTGCCCTTCCATATGTGCGATCAGGCCGAAACCGCAGTTGTCACGGAACTCGCCTGGTTGATGAAGGCCTCGGTTCATGGGCGTGCCTCAGAAAATGACTATTGACCAAACAACAGCAGTTATGTATTTTGATCTGTTTTCTTCTTATTATGACTGCCCGGAGCAGCCTGCTGCCGTCGCGAGAAAAGGACGCCCAGCATAGACACTTACTGCCCCGCCGTGCAATCTCCCGCCCGCCACGCCGCCTCCAAAACTCTCGTCAAATCCGCAACTTGCTGAATGACCCAAAGCAAAAAAAACCACCAGTTCAAAGACTTGCGAATCCCATAAACGGATTTCAAACGCTCAAAACCAAGAATACGACTTTAGTCTAAAAACGACCGTTTTCCCCATGCCGATACGGCATGAGGCATACGGATTTGATGCCTGAGCTGCAACACGGGTTGCTCTGAACAGTTCAGAACAGCGCTCGACGAACGGCAAGAAGGCCGCACGAATCGCTTCGTGCGGCCTTCTTGCACTGGAGAGAGGAAAAAGCGGCGGAACGTCAGCGCCGGGGAAACGTAGCCAGCAATTCCTCGAGCAACTCCCGAGGGGTCTGGTCGTGGATCACCGCCCGGCCCAGCGTCTCGAGCAGGATCAGGCGCAGATGCTCATCGACGTTCTTCTTGTCCAGACGCATGCGGGTGAGGAAGTCCTCCACGCCCATGTCGGCGGGAGCCTCCAGCGGCAGGCCTGCGGCAGTGATGATAGCGGCGGTGCGCTCGACGTCACCGGCATTCAGCCAGCCGAGCCGATGCGACAGCTCGGTCGCCATCAGCATGCCGACACCCACCGCCTCGCCGTGCAGCCACTGGCCGTAGCCCTGGTGCGCCTCGATGGCATGACCGAAGGTATGCCCCAGGTTGAGCAGTGCCCGTACGCCTTGCTCGGTCTCGTCCTCGGCCACGATCTCGGCCTTGAGCCGGCAGCTACGCTCGATGGCCCTGGCCAGCGCCTCCGGCTGCAAGGCTCGCAGCGCGGCCATTTCGCCTTCCAGCCAGGCGAGGAACTCGGCATCGCGGATCAGGCCGTACTTGATCACCTCGGCCAGCCCCGCCGAGAGCTCCTTGGCCGGCAGCGTGCGCAGGGTATCGGTGTCGATCAGCACCACCCGAGGCTGCCAGAAGGCACCGATCATGTTCTTGCCCAGCGGATGATTGACGCCGGTCTTGCCGCCCACCGAAGAGTCCACCTGGGAAAGCAGCGTGGTGGGCACCTGAATGAAGGCCACGCCGCGCTGATAGCAGGCGGCGGCGAAGCCGACCATGTCGCCGATCACCCCGCCGCCCAGGGCGACCAGGGTACAGCGGCGGTTGAAGCCGGCCTCGAGCAGCGCATCCCAGATCAGGCCGACGCTGGCCAGGGTCTTGGTCGCCTCACCGTCGGGCAGCACCAGCTCGCGCACCACGGCGTCATTCGGTAGCCCCGCCTTGAGGCGCTCGAGATAATGAGGGGCGACCGCTTCGTTGGTCACGACCATGACCTGGCGCCCGGCCAGGTAGGGGGTCAGCCAGACGGGATCGCCGAGCAGGCCTGCACCGATGTGAATGGGATAGCTGCGCTCACCCAGCGCCACCTGAAGCGTGCGCGGGACGGTAGAGGTGTCACTCACGGTCATGGTTCATGCCTTGGCTTGTAAAGGGTCGACCAGCCGCTGCACGCGGCGCACGATCTCGTTGACTACCGCACGGGGGCTGCGCCGGTCGGTGCGCACTACGATATCGGCCGTGGCGCGATAGAGCGGGTCGCGCAGATCGAACATCTCGCGCAGCACCTGTTCGCGGTCGGGGCGCTGCAGCAGAGGGCGGTTGCGATCCTTGGCCACGCGCTTGAGCTGCTGCTCGACGGTGGTGAACAGATAGATCACACTGCCTCGCTCGCGCAGGCGCCGACGGTTCTCCTCGCGCAGCACTGCCCCGCCGCCGGTGGCAATGACCACCCCTTCGAGTTCGGTCAGCTCTTCGATCATCTGCACTTCGCGCTGGCGAAAGCCCGCCTCGCCCTCGACGTCGAAGATCCACGGGATGTCGGCACCGCAGCGGGCCTGGATCTCATGGTCGCTGTCGAGGAACTGACGCGAAAGTTCGGCCGCCAGAAGGCGGCCGATGGTGCTCTTTCCCGCCCCCATGGGGCCGATCAATATCAGATTGGGCAAATCCTGCATCAGCGAATCGCCAGGCCGTCCTCGAGTATGCGTGGAGTGATGAAGACCAGCAGCTCCACCTTCTGATTGCTCGACTCATTGTACCGGAAAAGCCTGCCCAGCACAGGCAGGTCGCCGAAGAAGGGCGTCTTGGCCAGACGACTGAGCTGTTCGGTAGTGAGAATGCCGCCGAGCACCACCGTCTCACCGTTGTCGACCAGCACCTGGGTCTCGATGCGATTGGTATCGATGGGCGGCGCCTGGCCCGGCAGGGCCTCACGGAAGCTGTCGTTGGTGATCACCAGGTCCATGATGATGCGGTTGTCCGGGGTAATCTGCGGCGTCACCTCGAGCGACAGCAGTGCCTCCTTGAAGTCGGTCTCGGTGCCCCTGTCGCTGACGGTCTGGAAGGCCCGCTCCTCGCCCTGCTGGATGAGAGCAGTGCGCTGGTTGGCAGTGATCACCCGCGGCTGCGAGATGGTCTGACTCTTGTTCTCGCTCTCCAGTGCCCGCAGCTCGAGATCGAGCAGAATGTCGCCGGAGAGGTAGCCGAAGCCGAAGCTGGTCATGGGGTTGGCGCTGCCCAGATCGACGGCCAGGCCGCCGCGTTGGAAGCGGCTGCCGGGTGGAGTGTCGAACTCGCCGGTGAACTGGCCGCGCGGGTCGCGCTGCCCGGTGAAACCGTCACCCGTCACGGCAGTGGGCACGCCGGTGGAGGCACCCCCCAGGTTGAGGCGGCTACTGCCGCGCGACGACGCTCCCCAGTTGACGCCAAGCTCCTGGGTCACGCCATCGCGGGCGATGACGATACGCGCCTCGATCTGCACCTGACGCACCGCCACGTCGAGCTGGTCCAGGGTGCGCAGGATCTCCTGGATCTGATCGGCGGTGTCCTGGATCAGCAGGGTGTTGGTACGCTGATCCACCGCCACGCGACCGCGCTCGGTGAGCAGGCCGAAGCCGTCGCCGCCGCGCAGCAGCTGCGCCAGATCCTCGGCGCGTGCATAGCGCACCTGAACGTACTCGGAGACCAGCGGCGCCAGGGTTTCGACCTGGGCCCGCGCCTCGATCTCCTGGCGCTCGATGTTGGCCAGCTCGCTGGCCGGCGCCACCATGATCACGTTGCCCTCCTGACGACTGGCCAGGCCATGGCTCTTGAGCACCAGATCGAGCGCCTGGTCCCAGGGTACATCCTGTAGATTGAGGGTGACCTGGCCGGTCACGCTGTCGCTGGCCACCAGGTTGAGTCCGGTGAAATCGGCGATGATCGCCAGCACCGAACGCACTTCGATGTCCTGGAAATTGAGCGTGATGCGCTCGCCGGTATAGGGAAACTGCTGGCGCACGCGCTGCTCGCGCTCCTGCTGGGTGACGGGCTGTGCCTCGATGGTGAGCTGGCGCCCGCTCTGGGTGGAGAGCATGGCGAACTCACCGCTGCCTTCTATCTCCAGGGTCACGCCGTCGCGCCCGACCCTCGGCGTGATGCGCCGCAGCGGCGTGCCGAAGTCGCTGACATCGAGCACCTGGTTATGCGCTTCCGGCAGGTCGACGCCACTGAGCTCGGCGACGATGCGGTTGCGGCCCGATTCGCGCACCCTGGCGTCGACCCCGCCCCGGTCGAAAGTGACGATCAACCTCCCAGCACCACCCTCGCCGCGGCGAAAGTCGATGTCGGCGATACTCGGCATGCCGCCGGGGGCAGCCGCTGCCGGCACCGAGGCCTGAGGCGCCGCCGGCTCGGGGCGCGCCGTGGCCGTGGACGGCGCAGTCGCCGGTCCACCGATGGTCAGCCGCAGCTGGTCGCCCTGCTGCACGGTGTCGTAGGGCAGCGGGCGGTCCATATGAAAGACCAGCCGCGTACGCGAGCCGGCCTCGAGCGCCGTGACCTGCTCGACGCCGCCGATACCCAGGTCGAGACGGCGACGCTCCAGGGCGTTGGCCGTATCGACGAGATCGATGGTCAGCCGCGCGGGCTCATCCAGCCGGTAGCCGCGCACTTCGGGCACCCCGCCACGAAAGCTCAGGTCGATCAGCAGCTCGCCGCGCTCGCCTTGACGAAAGTCGAGATCGGTCAGCGTGGATGCCGCCAGGACCGGTGCCGCCGTCAATGCCAGGCAGAGTGCCGCCAATGTGCCAATCAGTTGTCTCATCGTTCCCTTTCCCCTCTGCCCGTTACCACTACCCTGCTGCCACGATCGGAATGCTCCCGTCGCTTTGCTCTAGCGACGCTCTTCGAGCGCCAGGCGAGCCGTGCGCTCCATCCACCCACCACCGCCGGTGGGCACCAGCTCCACCAGTTGCACCGACGAATCGGTGATGCCGACCACTCGGCCGTGATCGCGTCCCAGATGGTTGCCGGTGCGCAGGCGATGAACCTCGCCTCCCGGCGCCCTCACCAGGGCATTCGTCTGGCCGCCCATGGTCAGGATGCCCACCAGCCTGAGCGCTTCCAGGTCGTATGCCTCGAGGGGCTCCCGGGAGCGCTCGGGATCGGGCGCCAGGTCGCTACTGCCCCGCGGCACCGCGTCCGGCTCCGGCAACTGCGGCCTGAACGGGCTGCGACGATCGCTGGCCCGGTAGGGCACCGATTCGTAGTCGGGCACCTCCGGCATTTCCAGCGGACGCGGCGTACCGGGATCGTTGCGAATGTCGGTCAGCCGGCGGTCCAGCTCGCCCAACTGGGGATCGGCGCAGCCGGCCAGCAGCAGGATTGCCAAGGCCGGCAGCCAGCGCACTTTCATCGCGCACCCTCCCCGCCCTGCGGCCGATAGCTGTAGGTGCGTGCCAGCATGGAGAGGCGCAGACGATCACCGCCCTCCGCCGGCGCCAGCACGAAGTCGTGCAGCGTGACGATGCGCGGCAATGCCGCAACGCCGGCAAGGAAGCCGGCAATGTGGTGATATTCGCCCTCCACCTGGATATCGAAGGGCCGCTCTATATAGAAGTCGCGCTCCACGGTGCTGCGCAGCCGAATGAAATCGATCGACAGGTGGTGGTCGAGGGCGCTTTCGCTGATGCTGTCTATCAACGAGGGAATCTCGGCGCCGGAAGGCAGCATGGCCATGAGCTCGCCCATGCGCGTTTCGAGCCGGGCCATCTGCTCGAGCATCTCCGGCAGTTGGGCCGCCTGAGCGGCACGGTTGCGGTAATCCGCCAGCAGGCGTGCCTCCTCGGCCTGGGCACGCTGCAGCTCATCGGCCTTGGGGCCCGCCAGGTACCAGTGTGTGGCGGCGAAGGTCAGGCCCAGCACCAGCAGGCAGCAAAACCACTGCAGCAGTAGCGGCCAGGTGCCGGACTCCTTGAGGTCCAGTTCGCGCCAATCGAGCTCGCGAAGACGACGAATCTCTGCCTGCAGGTTCATGATTCGTCTCCCGCTTCACCGTTTTCCGCGCCCTGAGCGCCCTCCAGGAGCTGCACCACACCGAGACTGAAGCGACGGCGCTCACCGCCGCCATCGGCCTCGACCTCCGACAGCACCGGCTCGGAGAACGAGGGCGCGGCCGCCAGGGCCCGCATCTGCTCGGAGACCCGGTGATTGCTCTCGGCCCGACCCGACAGCCGCAGTTGATCGCCCTGCCGGCTCAGTTGGGTGTAGTGCACACCATCGACCAGGCTCAGGGTCAGGTCGCGAAACACACGCACGGTCTGGGAGCGTCCCTGCTGCAGGTCGCTGAAGACCTGGACCTGACCGATCATGCGCTCGCGTATGGCTTCGTATTCGCGAATCGAACGTATGTCGCCGTCGAGCTGCTGCATGCGGGCCTGCACATGGGCGTTGCGCTGCTGCTGGGCACTCACTGCCATGTCGTAATAGTGGGTCATGCCCAGCCCACCGGCGGCGCCGAGCACCGCCATTGCCGCCAGGGCCAGATAGAAGCGCCGACTGCGGCGCGCGCGCTGTTGCTCCCGCCAGGGCAGGAGATTGATTTCGATGCTCATGAGACCGACCTCATCGCCAGGCCACAGGCGGTCACCATGGCCGGCGCATCGCTGGCCAGGGTCTGCACGTCGATACGTGAATTGATCCGCATGCGCAGGAAAGGATTGGCGATCACCACCTGCATGGCGCTCTCCTGGGCGAGCCGCTCGGCCAGCCCCGGAATCACGCTGGAGCCACCGGCAAGGACCATGCGCCTCACTTCATGCTTGCGCCCGGCGGTGTAGTAGAGCTGTAGCGAGCGGCCGACCTGCTGCACGACGGTCTCGATGAAAGGGGCCAGGACGCTGGCGCGGTAATCTTCGGGCAGGCCGCCGCGCTTCTTGGCCAGCCCCGCCTCCTCCAGGGTCAGACCGTAGCGCGCGCGAATCTCCTCGGTGAGCTGACGTCCGCCGAAGACGGTGTCGCGGCTGTAGACGATGCGACCGCCGCGCAGCACATGGAAGGCATTCATGGTGGCGCCGACATCGACCAGCGCCACGCAGTCGTCTTCGCCCGCCGCGGGCGGCAGCTGCTGGCGCAGCTCGCCGAAGGCGCGCTCCATGGCAAAGGTCTCGACGTCTACCGCCGCGGGCACCAGCCCTGCCTGGTTCAGCGCATCGGTGAGCTGGTTGACGTCCTGCTGGCGGCAGGCGACCAGCAACACGTCCTGCTGATCGCCATAGCGGGCATTCAGCCCCAGCCGCTGAAAATCGAAGGCCACTTCACTGAACGGAAACGGAATGTGTTTGTCTGATTCGAGTTGAATGCGCGCCTCGATCTCGTCGTCGTTGAGCGAGGCGGGAAGCGTGAGGGTCTTGGTGATGGCGGCGCTGGCCGGAACGGCTGCCACGGCCAGGCGTGACGTGGGACGTGCACTCTCCACGGCTCGTCGCAGCGCGTCGGCCACTTCGCCCATGTCGCGTATGCGCCGTTCGACCACGGCACCTTCACGCAGCGGCCTCACGGCATAGCTTTCGATCTGGTAGCGGGAACCCATCCGCCTGAGTTCGATCAGCTTGACCGTTGCCGAGGTAATGTCGACACCGATCAACCCTTTACCGGAGGGTCTGAGTCGCATCAATCGTTGCCCTTGCGTATGTGCTGCGATGAGCGGCTGTCCTACATTATGCTTATGCGCCTTGAAGCAGCAGGAACCACAAGGCTGACAGAAATCATACTCGCTCTCCATGACCGAGGTTACATGATATTTGGCCAGCCCACACAAAGTTGGACGGACACTCCCTCAACGCTGGTGGTAGAAGGTCCGGATTCCTTATAATGGGCAGGCCAGTGAAGGCTCCCTTTCATCGCCATTTCTTCACGCTCTCACCACGGACAACGCCTTTTCATGAAGTGGATCAAGACTTTGGTTTTCTCGGCCTTCTGGCTATTGGTATCGCTGACCGCCGCGGCACTGCTCAGCGTGGCCGGGGCGGCCCTCTACTTCGCCCCGGGTCTGCCCGACGTGCGCCAGTTGCAGGACTTCGAGCTGCACACGCCGCTGCGCGTCTTCACCCGTGACGGCAAGCTGATCGGCGAGTTCGGCGAGGAGCGTCGCATGGCGGTCTCCTTCGACGAGATTCCCGAAGACTTCATCCAGGCACTGCTGGCCGCCGAGGACGCCGCCTTCTTCGAGCATCGCGGCGTGGACCCCCGCGGCCTGGCGCGAGCCGCCGTGGAACTGGTCTCCAGCGGTGGCGACATCCAGTCGGGCGGTTCCACCATCACCATGCAGGTGGCGCGCAACTATCTGCTCACGCTCGACCGCACCTTTACCCGCAAGATTCGCGAGATCCTGCTGGCGCTGCAAATGGAGCGCATCCTCACCAAGGAGGAGATCCTCGAGCTCTACGTCAACAAGATCTTCCTGGGCAACCGCGCCTACGGCATCGCCGCCGCCGCGGAGGTCTACTACAACAAGCCGCTGGAAGAGCTGACCCTGGCAGAGAAGGCAATGATCGCCGGCCTGCCCAAAGCGCCGTCGTCGTTCAACCCACTGGCCAATCCCGAGCGCTCGCTGATCCGCCGCAACTGGATCCTCTACCGCATGCGTCATCTCGGCAACATCGACCAGGCCACCTATGAAGCCGCCGTGCAGGAGCCGGTCACGGCCCGCCGCCACGTGGCCCAGATCGAGGTCGACGCCGACTACGTGGCGGAGATGGCGCGTCAGTACGCCGTGGAACGCTTCGGCGAGGAAGCCTACACCGGCGGCTACCGCATCCACACCACCCTGGACAGCGAACTGCAGCCCTACGCCCGCCAGGCCCTGGCGCGCGGTCTGATCGACTACGATACGCGCCATGGCTGGCGCGGCCCGGAGGAGCGTGAAATCCCCTCGAGCCTCGCCGAGGCTCAGGCCCGTACCGAACGCCGCGGCCTGGAGGAAGAACTGGCCGAGTCGCCGGAGATCATGCAGACCGCCCGCCAGGCCGCCGAGCGCAGCCAGACCCGCGTGGAAGGCATCGAAGGCGACGTCAGCAACTGGCTGCGAGTGCTCGAGCGCACCCCCGGCTTCGGCCCGTTGCAGCCGGCCATCGTGGTGGCCAGCGAAGGCCGCGAGATGCGCGTGCTGACCCGCGGCGGCGAACTCGTCACGCTGAACTGGGACGGCCTGTCATGGGCCCGCGCCTACCGCAGCCCCAGGGCCCGCGGACCGGAGCCCAGCTCGGCCAGCGAGATCGCCTCGCGCGGCGACCTGGTGCGCATCCTGCAGCGTGACGATGGCAGTTGGCGACTCTCCCAGCGGCCCGATGCAGAAGGCTCCATCGTGGTCATGGAGCCCGATACCGGCGCCATTCTCGCCCTCCAGGGTGGCTTCAGCTTCAACGCCAGCAAGTTCAACCGCGCGGTGCAGGCCCAGCGCCAGTCCGGCTCTATCTTCAAGCCGTTCGTATTCCTCGCCGCGCTGGACACCGGCCTGATGACTGCCTCTACCGTGGTCAACGACGCCCCGGTGGTCATGCACGACGGCAGCAGCCTGTGGCGTCCGGTGAACGCCAGCGGCGACTTCCTCGGCCCGACCCGGCTGCGCGAAGCCCTGGCCCGCTCACGCAACCTGGTGACCATCCGCATCCTGCAGACCCTGGGCCTCGACAGTACCATCGAGTACCTGGAAGGCTTCGGCTTCAGCCGCAGCCGCCTGCCTCACGGCCTGTCGCTGGCACTAGGCAGCGCCGACCTGACGCCGCTGGAGATGACCAACGCCTATGCCGTGCTGGCCAACGGCGGCCATCGGGTGTCCCCGTGGTTCATCGAACGCGTCACCCGCGGCAGCGACGACAACGTACTCGACGAGGCCCGCCCGACCATCGCCTGCCGTAGCTGCGACGAGGGCCAGACCGAGGTCGTCATCGATGGCAGAACCTATGACGTCGCCCCCCGGGTCGCCGACCCCACTGCCGTCTACATCTTGCGCGACATGCTGCGCGACGTGATCGAGAGCGGCACCGGGCGCTCCGCGCTGTCGCTCAATCGCAACGACGTGGTGGGCAAGACCGGCACCACCAACAACCAGCGCGACGGCTGGTTCGCCGGCTACAACGACGATCTGGTGGTCACCGTCTGGATCGGCAAGGACAACAACGAGACCATCGCCGAGTACGGCGGCAATGCCGCCCTGCCGATCTGGATCGACTTCATGGGCAATGCGCTCAACGGCCGCCCGGAAGCCAGGCCCGAGCCGCCTGCCGGCCTCATCACCGCCCGCGTCGACGCTCAGACCGGTCGCCGTCTGACCGACGGTCAGCCCGGCGGGATCACCGAGATCTTCCATCCGGACTATCTGCCCGACATGGAACCTCGCCGCGTCGAGCAGGAGATCGAGCAGCGCAGCGGCTCGCAGGGCACCGGTAGCTACGAGGCGATCTTCTAGCAAGCTCGCCGCTCCCGGCGGCAAGGATGCCGCCATCGTCTTGTCGACTGACGAATGCCGCCCTCGAGGCGGCTTTACCTTGGACAACAGGACAGGTTCGTTGCCATGTTACGATTCAGGCCACGACTCAGGCCATGGAGTGCCATTGGACTCGCACTTCTGCTTCTGCTCTTTCCGGGTCTCGCCCTTGCCGCCAGTGTATTCTATGCGCCGCCGCCGCCAGGAGAGGATTCCCCCACCTTCAGCGGCGAAGCCGAGCTCGGCTACACCCACCTCGCCGGCAATACCGACAGCCAGACCCTGATCGGCAAGAGCCGGCTCACCTGGCTGACGGGGCGCCTGAGCCACACCCTACGTGGCGAAGTGCGCAACGTGACCCGAGACGGCACCACCAGCGCCGAGCAGTACCTGCTCTCCCTGCGTGAACGCTACGACTTCTACGGGCCTCACTACCTGTTCGGCTTCGGCCGCTGGGAGAGGGACCGCTTCAGCGGCTACGAACATCAGCTTACTGCCATCGGCGGCTATGGACGCGACGTGATCGATACCCAGCGCCACCGCCTCTCGCTGGAGGCGGGGCCGGGCTATCGCTACGACCAAATCAAGGATGAGGAGAACGACAATCTAGGATTGCTATACGCCGCTCTCGATTACATGTGGACGCTCTCCCCTCACTCCTTCGTACGCCAGGAAATGTCGGTGGAAGCCGCCAACGAGAACACCACGTCTCGCTCGGTCTCCTCGCTGACCGCCAGGCTCAACTCCCGGCTGTCGATGCGCCTCTCCCATGAGGTGAGGCACAACTCGAGCCCGCCGGAAACGGCCGATGCCAACACCGACCATACCACCAGCGTGACGCTGCTCTACACCTGGTAATCGCTACCCACGCAACGCACTGCGCCGGCCCTTGGGCCGGCGCAGTGTAATGGGGACGAAGCCGCGAACGCGCTCGATCAAGCGCCGTAGACGTCATCCACCGTCTTCAGCGGGTAGTGGGCCGGATAAGGACGCCGTGCCACGCCGGAGTCCACCGCAGCCTGGGCCACCGCCGCCGGGATACGCTCCAGCAGACGCACGTCGACCGGCGTGGGAATGATGTACTCGGGGCCGAACTCCATGTGCTCGCGCTCGTAGGCGTCCAGCACTTCCTGGGGCACCGGCTCACGCGCCAGATCCTTGAGCGCATGTACCGCGGCCACTTTCATCTCTTCGTTGATGCGCGTGGCGCGCACATCCAGCGCCCCGCGGAAGATGAAGGGGAAGCCCAGCACGTTGTTGACCTGATTGGGATAGTCGGAGCGACCGGTAGCCATGATCACGTCGGGACGCGCCTCGCGTGCCACGTCGGGGTGAATCTCCGGATCGGGGTTGGTGCAGGCAAAGACGATGGGGTTCGGCGCCATCTTGCGGATGTGCTCGGCGGTCATCAGGTTGGGCCCGGAAAGGCCGATGAAGACGTCGGCCCCGTCGATGGCATCGTCCAGGGTGCGCTTGTCGGTGTCCAGCGCGAACATCGCCTTGTAGGGGTTGAGCCCCTCGCGCCCGGCGTGGATCACGCCACGACGGTCGAGCATCACCAGATTCTCGGAGCGCGCCCCGCAGGCCAGCAGCAGCTTCATGCAGGCGATGGCCGCCGCGCCGGCGCCCAGGCAGACGATCTTGGCATCTTCCAGCCGCTTACCGGCGATCTCCAGCGCATTGAGCATGCCGGCCGCGGTGACGATGGCGGTGCCATGCTGATCGTCATGGAACACGGGAATGCTGCACTGCTCGATCAGGGCCTGTTCGATCTCGAAGCACTCCGGCGCCTTGATGTCCTCGAGATTGATGCCGCCCCAGGTATCGGCAATGCGCGCCACCGTGTCGATGAAGGCCTGGGGGCTCTCGGCATTGACCTCGACGTCCACCGAGTTGATGCCGGCGAAGCACTTGAACAGCACACCCTTGCCTTCCATCACCGGCTTGCTGGCCAGCGGCCCGAGATTTCCCAGGCCGAGGATGGCGCTGCCGTCGGAGATCACCGCGACCAGATTGCCCTTGCCGGTGTAACGGTAGGCATTCTCCGGATCACGGGCAATTTCCCGTACCGGCTCGGCGACACCTGGACTGTAGGCAAGGGAGAGATCACGAGCGGTAGCGGTGGGCTTGGTCAGCTCCACGGAGAGCTTTCCGGGAATCGGTTTGGCGTGATAGTCCAGCGCTGCCTGCTTCTTGGCGTCTGTCATGCTGAAAGTCCGGTATCCATCTTGGGGGAGGGCCACCTACCATATAGAAAAACCTTCCACATCTCAATGAAACACCCGTTCGCGCTTTTTATACGCGCTTTCGCGAACGTTGCTGACCATTTGCTGCAACTTATACCTCGCAAGGCAACCATAACCGATACCTTATCGATCTCCCCGGCAAACGACAGACAAAAGAAAACCCGCCGTTAAGGCGGGTTTTCTCGCGCTGCGATCGTCGCCCTGGGGGCGAGCCGGATCAGCCGCGCTTGATGGCAGCTCCGAAGCGCTTGTTGAAGCGCTCGACGCGACCACCGGTGGTCGCCTGCTTCTGCTTACCGGTGTAGAAGGGGTGGCACTGGGAGCAGACGTCCAGTGACAGGTCATGGCCGACGGTGGTGCCGACCTCGAAGGTTGCGCCGCAGGAGCAAGTCGCAGTGACCTTCTTGTAATCCGGGTGAATACCTTGTTTCATCTTGAGCCTCATGGAGCGGTATGCCGCCACCTGATCCGTTGCCAGGCACCGCATACGGGTTGTCTTTTCGTACAACGTTGAGTCGTTCAACCAACCGGTAGCCGCGGGCCCGAGCCAATGAGCTGGCGCCACGACGGCCGGATATTCTAGCAGAGTCGATGCCGGAGGCCAATTGCCCGACTCCATCTCCTCGCTTCCGCCTCGCGTGCTTCGCGTCGCGGTGCCCAGCCCCTTGCGACGCATGTTCGACTACCGTCCGTGCCGCGAGGCGCCTGCCTGCGGCTGGCAGCCCGGCATTCGCGTACGCGTGCCGTTCGGGCGGCGCCAGGTGGTCGGCGTGGTGGTGGAGTGCAGCGAGCGCAGCGACTTCCCCTTGGAGCAGCTCAAGCCGGTGGAGTGCTGGCTGGACGCCGAGCCGCTGCCGGAGGACTGGCTGTGGCTATGCCGCTTCACCGCGCGCTACTACCAGCATTCGCTAGGCGACACCCTGCATCAGGCGATGCCCGTGCTGCTGCGCCAGGGCCGCCCTTTGGCCGGCCGCATGCGCGAGCGCTGGCAGGCCCTGGTGGAGCCCGGCGACGACGACCCGCGCCTGAAGCGAGCGCCGCGCCAGGCCGAGCTGCTGGCCATGCTGCGCCAACATCCCCATGGGCTGCCGACCCAGGCGATAGTGGCCCAGGGCTATTCGCGCGAACAGTTGTCCACGCTGGTGGAAAAACGCCTTGCCGTGCGCGAAGAGATTCCCCTCACCGCCGCCGAACCCGCCACCGAGCAACTGCTTGCCGAGCCGGCGCTACCGCTCAACCGCGAACAGGCCCAGGCGCTGGCAACGATCCACGAACGCCTCGATGCCTTTCATCCCTGCCTGCTGCACGGCGTCACCGGCAGCGGCAAGACCGAGGTCTATCTGCAGCTGATCGAGGCGGTGGTCGCCCGCGGTCGCCAGGCGCTGCTGTTGGTGCCGGAGATCGGCCTGACACCGCAGACCCTGGCACGTTTCCGGAGCCGCTTCCGGGTGCCGGTGGTGGCGCTGCATTCGGGGCTCACCGACAACGAACGCCTGGACGCCTGGGAAGCCGTCGCCAGCGGCCGCGCGCCCATCGTCATCGGCACGCGCTCGGCGATCTTCACGCCGCTGGCACGCCCCGGCGCCATCATCGTCGACGAGGAGCACGACGGCTCGTTCAAGCAGCAGGAGGGCTTGCGCTACCATGCCCGCGACCTGGCAGTGGCCCGCGCCAAGCATCACGCCATCCCGCTGGTACTGGGCAGCGCCACGCCCTCGCTGGAGAGCCTCTATCACGCCGAGCGCGGCAACTATCGGCACCTGCGTCTGACCCGTCGCGCCAGCCGCCATGCCCCGGCCCGGCTGGAGCTGGTCGACCTGCGCGGCCGCCCGCGTCAGGGCGGGCTCATCCCGCCGGCCATCGAAGCAATTCGCACGACCCTCGCAGCCGGACATCAGGTACTGGTGTTCATCAATCGTCGCGGCTTCGCACCGACCCTGGCCTGTCACGCCTGCGGCTGGCTGGCCGACTGCGACTCCTGCGACGCGCGCATGACCCTGCATCGCCAGCCGCCGATGCTGGCTTGCCACCACTGCGACAAGCGCCGCCCAGTGCCGGATGCCTGCCCCGACTGCTGCAGCGCCGACCTGCGCCCCCTGGGCAGCGGCACCGAGCGCACCGAGGAGACCCTGGCCACGCTCTTCCCCAAGGTACCGGTGCACCGTATCGACCGCGACAGCACGCGGCGCCGCGACGCCTTCGAGCGCACCCTCGCCGAGGTCAGGCGCGGTGAGCCCTGCCTGCTGGTGGGCACCCAGATGCTGGCCAAGGGCCACCATCTGCCCCACGTCACCCTGGTGATCGTGGTCAATGCCGACGCCGGGCTCTATGCCAGCGACTTTCGCGCTCTGGAGCACAGCGCCCAGCTGCTTACCCAGGTGGCCGGCCGTGCCGGCCGTGCCGCCCACCCCGGCCGCGTGCTGGTCCAGACCCTGCACACCGACGATCCGCACCTGCGCCTGCTCGCCGAGCACGGCTACGACGCCCTGGCCAGCCAACTGCTGGCCGAGCGTCGCGCCGCCGCCCTGCCGCCGTTTCGCTTTCTCGCCCTGCTGCGCCTGGAGAGTCCGCGCGAAGAAACGTCCGCGGCACTCGGTCGCGAGGCGGCCGCAATGCTGCGCGAATGGCTCGGCGAGCACGCGCCCGACGTGAGCTGCCTGGGTCCGGTCCCCGCGCCCATGGAGCGACGCCAGAACCGCTATCATATGCAGTTACTGCTGAGCGGTGGCCGGCGCAGCCAGCTGCACGCCGCCTGTGCCCGGCTCACCGCCTGGCTGGAGGCGTCGCCCGAGGCCCGCCGGGTACGCTGGTCGCTGGACGTCGACCCACAGACGCTTGGCTGAACGCACGACCTTTAAAGCCGCGGCACAATTGCCGATAATGGCCGACCAGCCAAACTTTCGTGGCCGCGCCTTTTCGCGAGTGCCTTGTCACCGTCGCCCTCTCGTGCGCCAGCCGCTACAGGACATAACCGCTTCATGAAAGAGACGATCATTTCCCTGCTCGAGAACGCCGTCGACACGCTCAAGCAGCAGGGCACCCTGCCCGCCGACGTCACGCCGACCCTCAAGGTCGACCCGACCAAGGACAAGGCCCACGGCGACTACGCCACCAACCTGGCGCTGATGCTGGCCAAGCCGGCCGGCAAGAAACCCCGCGAACTGGCCGAGGCGCTGATCGCCGCGCTGCCGCAGAGCGACGCCGTGGAGAAGGTGGAGATCGCCGGCCCCGGTTTCATCAACTTCTTCACCGCCACCGATGCCGCCGCGCAAATCGTGCGCCAGGTGCTCGACGCCGGCGACACCTTCGGCCGCAGCCTGGCCGGGCGCGGCCACAAGGTGCAGGTGGAGTTCGTCTCCGCCAACCCCACCGGCCCGCTGCACGTGGGCCACGGCCGTGGCGCCGCCATCGGCGACTGTATCAGCCGGCTGCTCGAGGCCACCGGCTATGACGTGACCCGCGAGTTCTACTACAACGACGCCGGCGCTCAGATCGCCAACCTGGCCCTCTCGGTGCAGGCCCGCGCCAAGGGCCTGACGCCCGACGACGACGCCTGGCCCGCAGACGGCTACCGCGGCGACTACATCACCGAGGTGGCCAACGACTACCTGGCCGGCGAGACGGTGCACGCCGACGACCGTCACGTCACCGCCAAGGGCGACCCGGACGACCTCGATGCCATCCGCGACTTCGCCGTGGCCTGGCTGCGCCGCGAGCAGGATCTCGACCTCAAGGCCTTCGGCGTCTCCTTCGACGTCTACTTCCTGGAGTCCTCGCTCTATCGCGAAGGCAAGGTGGAAGAGGCGGTGGAACGCCTGATCGCCGGCGGTCACACCTACGAGCAGGACGGCGCCCTGTGGCTGCGCACTACCGACTTCGGCGACGACAAGGACCGGGTGATGCGCAAGTCCGACGGCAGCTACACCTATTTCCTGCCCGACGTGGCCTACCACCTGAACAAGTGGCAGCGCGGCTTCGAGACCGTGATCAACGAGCAGGGTGCCGACCACCACTCCACCGTGACCCGGGTGCGCGCCGGCCTGCAGGCGCTGGAAACCGGCATCCCTCAGGGCTGGCCCGACTACGTGCTGCATCAGATGGTGATGGTGACCCGCTCCGGGGTAGAGGTGAAGCTCTCCAAACGCGCCGGCAGCTACGTCACCGTGCGCGACCTGATCGACGAGGTGGGCCGCGACGCCACGCGTTTCTTCCTCGCCGCGCGCCGCGCCGACTCGCAGCTCACCTTCGACATCGACCTGGCCCGCTCGCAGTCCAACGACAACCCGGTCTATTACGTGCAGTACGCCCACGCCCGGGTGTGCAGCATGCTGCGCAAGGCCGAAGCCCAGGGCCTGGGCTTCGATCACGACTTGGCCATGGTCAGCCTCGGCAAGCTGGAAGAGGATCAGGAAAAGGCGGTGATGAACCGCCTGGCACGCTTCCCCGAGGTGGTCGCCCATGCCGCGGCCTCGCGGGAGCCGCAGCAGGTGGCCCAGTACCTGCTCGACCTCGCCGCCGAGTTCCACTCCTGCTACAACGCAGTGAAGGTCATGGTCGACGACGACGAGCTGCGCAACGCTCGCCTGGCCTTGGGCCTGGCCACGCGGCAGGTGCTGCGCAACGGTCTCGATCTGATGGGGGTCAGCGCCCCGGAGGAGATGTAAGTCATGGCCACCCGTCGCACGCCCAAGAGACGCGGCGCCACCACCAGCCGCAAGCGCGCCCCCGCCAGAGGCCAGGGCTTTCGCCTGCCCGGCTGGCTATGGGCATTGGGCGGCGTCATCGCCGGCTTCCTGCTCGCTCAGCACCAGCACGGCACCGCACCCTGGCAGGAGGGTAGCGACTCGCCGCTGGCCAGGCTGATGCCACGCACGCCGACCGAGACCGTCGAGCCGGCGCCGAGCGTCGAGCCGCGGGAACCGCGCATGCCGACCTTCGAGTTCTACACCCTGCTGCCTGAAGAGGTGGTAGCACCGCGGGAGGTGGCCTCCACCGCCTCGCCGCCGGAACCGACGGTCAACGTGCCGCCGCCGATCGAGCCCAGCGCCGCCGCCGAGCCGGCACCGGCCGACGATCCCATCGCCCAGGTCATCGCCGCCAACCTGCGCGACGAGGTCAACGCCACGCCGGAGAGCGAAGCGGCGGCCCCGGCAGGCACGCGCTACATGCTGCAGGCAGCCTCGTTCCGTGAGCCTGGCGATGCCGAGCAACTGCGCCAGCGTCTGCGCAACTTGAGTCTGATGGCCCAGGTCAGCCAGGTGCAGTCCGCCGACGGTCAGACCTGGCACCGGGTGATGGTGGGGCCATATGAAGACACCCGCGAGCTGAATCGCGCCGAGGATCTGATGACGACCCAGGGCATCACGCCGCTGCGTCACCGGGCCACCAACTGAGGAAACACGGCACCATGCCTGGTCGAACGCATCGCTGCGTTGCGCGGTCCATGACAACGGACCTTCCAGGCATGGGCGGTTGATCGGTGCGCTTGAATTCGCCTGCCGCCGCCCACACCTACCCTGAACGCTCTTGTCCGGCCCCCGATTGTCATGGGGCGCCGAAAGTCACCGGGAGCCCCGGCTCCCCGTTACGGAGTTATCTCCATGACCACGATCGTTTCCGTACGCCGCGGTGACCAGGTTGCCCTGGCCGGCGACGGCCAGGTATCGCTGGGCAATACCGTGATGAAGGGCAACGCCAGCAAGGTGCGCCGCCTCTATCGCGGCCAGGTGCTGGCAGGCTTCGCCGGCGGCACCGCCGACGCCTTCACCCTGTTCGAGCGCTTCGAGGCGCAGCTTGAGAAGTACCAGGGCAATCTGGTCAAGGCCGCCGTGGAGCTGGCCAAGGACTGGCGCACCGACCGCGCTCTGCGCCGTCTCGAGGCGCTGCTGGCCGTGGCCGACAAGAACGCCTCGCTGATCATCACCGGCAACGGCGACGTGGTGGAGCCGGAGCGCGGCATCATCGCCATCGGCTCGGGCGGCAACTTCGCCCTGGCCGCGGCCCGCGCGCTGCTGGAGAACACCGATCTCTCGGCCAGGGAGATCACCGAGAAGTCGCTCGCGATCGCTGGCGACATCTGCGTGTTCACCAACCACCACGTCACCCTCGAAACGCTGTGAAGGCCGCCACCATGTCCCAGATGACACCCCGCGAGATCGTCCACGCCCTGGATCAGTACATCGTCGGTCAGCAGGACGCCAAGCGCGCCGTGGCCATCGCCCTGCGCAACCGCTGGCGGCGCATGCAGCTCGACGACGAGCTGCGCCCCGAGGTCACGCCCAAGAACATCCTGATGATCGGCCCCACCGGGGTGGGCAAGACCGAGATCGCCCGCCGCCTGGCCAAGCTCGCCCGCGCCCCGTTCATCAAGGTCGAGGCGACCAAGTTCACCGAAGTGGGCTATGTCGGCCGCGACGTGGAGTCGATCATCCGCGACCTCACCGAAGCCGCCATCAAACTGGTGCGCGAGCATGCCAAGGACGAAGTGCGCCACCGCGCCGAGGACGCCGCCGAGGATCGCATCCTCGACGCCCTGCTGCCGCCGCCCCGCGGCCAGGAAGACAACCCCCGCAGCGACAGCTCGACGCGCCAGATCTTCCGCAAGAAATTGCGCGAGGGCGATCTCGACGACAAGGAGATCGACATCGAGATCACGCCCCAGGGCCCGGGTATCGACATCATGACCCCGCCGGGCATGGAGGAGATGACCAGCCAACTGCAGAGCCTGTTCTCCAACATGGGCCGCCACAAGACCGAGACCCGCCGGGTCAAGGTCAAGGATGCCTTCGCCCTGCTGCGCGACGAGGAAGCCGCCAAGCTGGTCAACGAGGAGGAGATCAAGCACCGCGCCATCGACGCCGTGGAGCAGAACGGCATCGTCTTTCTCGACGAGATCGACAAGGTGGCCAAGGGCAGCGGTCAGTCCAGCGGCGGCGAGGTATCCCGCGAGGGCGTGCAGCGCGACCTGCTGCCGCTGATCGAGGGCTCCACCGTCTCGACCAAGTACGGCATGGTCAAGACCGACCATATCCTGTTCATCGCCTCCGGCGCCTTCCACCTGTCGCGCCCCTCGGACCTGATCCCCGAACTGCAGGGCCGCCTGCCGATCCGGGTCGAGCTCGAGGCGCTCACGCCAGAGGACTTCAAGCGCATCCTCACCGAGCCCTCCGCCGCCCTGACCAAGCAGTACAAGGCACTGCTGGCCACCGAAGGGCTCGACATCGAGTTCACCGAGGACGGCATCGAGCGCATCGCCGAGATCGCCTGGAAGGTCAACGAGGGCACCGAGAACATCGGCGCACGGCGCCTGCACACGGTAATGGAGCGGCTGCTCGAAGAAGCCTCGTTCAAGGGCGGCGATTTCGGCAGCCCGCTGTCGATCGACGCCGCCTACGTCGACTCCCAGCTCGGCGAACTGGCCATGGACGAGGATCTGTCGCGGTATATCCTTTGAGACGAGCGCTGTAGCTGTAGTTGATGGTACTGCTCGGTTCGCCAGTGTCGCAGCAGCGAGGCCTACATGAGCGCAGCGCCGGGGACAGGTCGTAGCGGAGGTCATTCGCCAGGGATGGCGAATGTAGCGCCCAGGGATGGGTTCACAGCGCCTCCGCGAAGTGCCTGTCGCCGGACAGCTGCGCTTCACCAACGCAAGCGGAGTCCTGCATGACAGCCCCCATCCCCAGCAAGATTCACTACCACAAGAAGGCCCGCGAGCTGGAGCTCAGCTACGCCGATGGCGAGAGCCACCGCCTGCCGGTGGAGTATCTGCGGGTCTACTCACCCTCCGCCGAGGTGCGCGGTCACCATCCCAGCCAGGCCGTGCTGCAGGTCGGCAAGAAGGACGTCGGCCTCAAGAACATCGAGCCGGTGGGCCGCTATGCCGTCAAGCTCGTCTTCGACGATGGCCACGACAGCGGCATCTTCAGCTGGGAATACCTGCATGAGCTGATCGAGCACCGCGAGGCCTACTGGGCCGATTATCTCCAGCGCCTGGAAAAGGCCGGGGCCAGCCGCGCACCGCTGGGCATCGAGATCAAGCAGCTCTGATCGAGAGCAAGCAGCTCCAGTAGCCCCAGCAGGTCAAAGACAAGGCAGCCGGGGGAAGGCTACAATGTGGCCCATCATGAGGCCCAGCCTCACCTTTTGCAGCGATTCGGGAGCCTTTCACGCATGAGCCCTCACTCCACCCCCGGGGACCAGCGCACGACTCACTTCGGCTACCAGGAAGTGCCGATCGAGGAGAAGGCCTCGCGCGTGGCCGACGTCTTCCACTCCGTGGCGGCGCGCTACGACGTCATGAACGATCTCATGTCGTTCGGCATCCATCGGCTGTGGAAGCGGCTCACCATCGAGCGCAGCGGGGTGCGCCCCGGCCACAGCGTGCTCGACATTGCCGGCGGCACCGGCGACCTGACGCTCAAGTTCTCGCGCATGGTCGGCCCCCGCGGCCGGGTGGTACTGGCCGATATCAACGAGTCCATGCTGCGCGTCGGGCGCGACAAGCTGCTCGACAACGGCGTCGGCGGCAACGTCGAATACGTGCAGGCCAACGCCGAGTGTCTGCCGTTTCCCGATAACAGCTTCAACTGCATCACCATCGCTTTCGGCCTGCGCAACGTCACCGACAAGGACGCCGCTCTGCGCTCCATGGCCCGGGTGCTCAAGCCCGGCGGCCGCCTGCTGGTGTTGGAGTTCTCCAAGCCCAACAACCCCGTGCTGAGCCGCGCCTACGACGAGTACTCCTTCCGCCTGCTGCCCACCATGGGCCAGATGGTGGCGGGCGATGCCGACAGCTATCGCTACCTGGCCGAGTCGATTCGCATGCATCCCGACCAGGAGACGCTCAAGGCGATGATGGAAGCGGCCGGCCTCGAACGGGTCGAGTACACCAATCTCACCGGGGGCATCGTCGCCCTGCATCGCGGCATCAAGCTTTGAGGGCGCAATGACCTTGACCCCGACCCTGCTGCTGGCCGGCATCGAGCGCACCCTCAATGCCCTGCTCGCCCGCGACATGGCCGCTCCCACACGCCTGTCACGGCTGGCCGGGAGCCGGCTGCTGCTGCGCCTGGAGCGTCCGGCACTGACGCTGCTGATCGGCTTCCACCCGCATGGCGTCGACCTGATGCGTCAGGACGATCCCGACGAGAACACCGTCGACACCGTGGTCGAACTCGACACCGAAACCCTGGGCGAACTGCTGGGCGGCGAGTCGATGGAGCGCCTGATGTTCCGCGGCCGACTGGCGGTACGCGGACGCGTGCACCTGCTCGAGGAGGTGCGCGACCTGTTCTTCGATCTCGACATCGACTGGGAGGGCGAACTGGCCCGCTGGCTGGGCGACGTGCCGGCCCACAGCCTGGCCGAAGGGGTCAAGCGCATGGCCCGCTGGGGCCTACGCGCTCATGAGGAGATGCGTGCCGATATCGCAGAATACGTGTTCGAGGAGGCCCGCCTGCTGCCCGGGCGCCAGCAGCTCGATACCCTGCGCGATCACCTCACCGAGCTGGAAGTGGCCGCCGACCGCCTCGAAGCCCGTCTGAACCGCCTGCGGCGACGGCTGGAAAGCGAGGCCACGGCATGATGCTGCTTCGCCTGCTGCGCATCATCTGGGTGGTCACCCGCTACCGGCTCGACACTCTGCTGCCGCTGCAGCGCCTGCCCTGGTGGCTGCGACTGGCCTTTCTGTTCTCACCACTGCGCGTGGTACCAGTGGGCCGGCGCACGGGCGGCGAGCGCCTGCGCCTGGCGCTGGAATCGCTCGGCCCGGTGTTCGTCAAGTTCGGCCAACTGCTCTCCACCCGCCGCGACCTGCTGCCCGAGGAGATCGCCGACGAACTCCGCCGCCTGCAGGACCAGGTGCCCCCCTTCCCCGGCGAGGAGGCCCGGGCACTGGTGGAGAGCGAGCTACGCATGCCGCTCGACGTCGCCTTCGCCCACTTCGAGCCCGAGCCGCTGGCCTCCGCCTCCATCGCCCAGGTCCACGCCGCCCGCCTGCACAGCGGCGAGGACGTGGTGGTCAAGATCATCCGCCCGGCCATCGACCGGGTCATGCGCCAGGACATGGCGCTGATGTACCGCGTGGCCGGCCTGCTGACGCTGCTTCCGGAGGCGCGCCGCCTGCGTCCGGTGGAGGTGGTGCGCGATTACGAAGCGACCCTGTTCGACGAGCTCGACCTGCGCAAGGAGGCCGCCAACACCTCGCAGCTCAAGCGCAACTTCAACGGCTCCCCGCTGCTCTACGTGCCGGCGATCCACTGGTCGCTAACACGCAAGCGGGTCATGGTCCAGGAGCGCATCCACGGCATCCCGGTAGCCGACATCGCCGCGCTCAAGGCCCAGGGCACCGATCTCAAGCGCCTCGCCGAGCGCGGCGTGGAAATCTTCTTCACCCAGGTGTTTCGCGACAATTTCTTCCACGCCGACATGCACCCGGGCAACATCTTCGTCGCCCGCGAGCAGCCCCAGGACCCGCAGTACATCGCCATCGACTGCGGCATCGTCGGCAGCCTGACCCGCGAAGACCAGGACTACCTGGCGCGCAACCTGCTGGCCTTCTTCCATCAGGACTACTATCAGGTCGCCGCCCTGCACATCGAGTCGGGCTGGGTCGGCGAGGAGACCCGAGCCAACGAGTTTGCCGCCGCCATCCGCACGGTGTGCGAGCCGATTCTGGAGAAACCGCTCAAGGACATCTCCTTCGGTCAGGTGCTGCTGGGGCTGTTCCAGACGGCGCGGCGTTTCAACATGGAGGTCCAGCCGCAGCTGGTGCTGCTGCAGAAGACCCTGCTCAACATCGAGGGCCTGGGGCGCCAGCTCTATCCCGACCTCGACCTGTGGAGCACCGCCAAACCCTACCTGGAGCGCTGGATGCAGGAGCGCGCCGGTGCCGTGGGCCTGTGGGAGTCGCTCAAGCGCCAGGCGCCGGAGCTCTCGCGTCAGCTGCCCGAACTGCCCAGCGTGGCCCACCAGGCCCTGAGCCGCCTCGAACAGGAGCATCGCCAGCGCCGTCGCCAGGCCCTGGCCCTGAGCGGCATCCAGCGCCACCTGCGTGCCGGCCGGCGCGGGGGAAGGCGTTTGCGCCTGGGACTACTGCTGGCGGCCCTGGCATTGGCCTGGCAGCCGCTCACCGAATGGGCTGCGAACCAGCCCTGGCCGGTGCTGGCTGCCGGACTCATCGGGCTCGTGCTGCTGGCCTGGCAATGAACTTGACCCATCGCAACCGGAGCTGCCCGCATGCGTGATATTCTCGATGAACTCTTCGACGTACTGGCCAGCCGCCGCAGCGCCGACCCCGCCGAATCCTACGTTGCCGCCTTGCATGACAAGGGGCTTAACAAGATACTCGAAAAGGTCGGAGAGGAGGCCACGGAGACCCTGCTGGCAGCCAAGGATGCCGAGACCGGTGGCGAAGACGAACGTCAAGCGCTGGTCGCCGAAACCGCCGACCTGTGGTTTCATAGCCTGGTGATGCTGTCGCATCTTGGACTCGACCACCGGGACGTGCTCGACGAGCTGGCCCGGCGTTTCGGAATATCCGGGCACGAAGAGAAGGCCGCAAGGTCAAAGTAAAAATGACTTCCGGATCCTCCGGAATCCCGACTCAGAGGTAACCTTCATGTTAGGTGGCATCAGTATCTGGCAACTGCTGATCGTACTCGGCATTATCATTCTGATCTTCGGCACCAAGAAGCTGCGCAACGTCGGCACCGATCTGGGCGGAGCGGTCAAGGGCTTCAAGCAGGCCGTCAATGAGGAAGAGAAGGATGGCAAGCCTCAGGCCAAAGTGAGCCACGAAGAGCAGCCCAACACCTATGACGTTCGCGCCGAAGAGAAAAAGGCGGCGGACAGCGTCGAGGAACGAGAAGAGCGCAAGTAAGCCTCCATGTTTGATATCGGCTTTCTCGAACTTCTGATTCTGGGAATCGTGGGCCTGCTGGTGCTCGGTCCTGAGCGCCTGCCCAAGGCTGCGCGCACGGCGGGGCTGTGGGTCGGCAAGATCAAGCGCACCGTGTCGAGCATGCAGCGGGAGATCAACTCGCAGCTCGAGGCGGAGGAGCTGCGTCAGAAGCTCAAGGAGCAGCAGAGCAAGCTCGACGAGAGCCTGAACAAGGCCAAGCGCGACGTGGAGAGCATCGCCCAGCCCTACTCCACCTCGACCCCGCGCAAGGGCGACGACGACGCGCCAGCCACACCCGAGCACAAGCCCGACGACGTGGCGCCGCCGCCGTCCGCTTCGGCGCGGCTAGACGAGGCGCTGGCCGAGGTCAGGCAAAGCGACGACGCGCCCTCCTCTCCCCCCGACGATGACAAGGACGCCGCTTCCCGATGAGCGACTCCGACGACAAGCAGGAACTTGGCCAGGCCCCCCTGATCGAGCACCTGATCGAGCTGCGCTCGCGACTGCTGCGCGCGGTGCTGGCGATCTTCGTGATTTTCCTCGGCCTATACCCGTTCGCCAACGAGATCTATACCTTCGTGGCCCAGCCGCTGATGGGGATGCTGCCGGAAGGCTCGCAGATGATCGCCACCGAAGTGGCCTCGCCGTTCCTGGCCCCCTTCAAGCTGACCCTGGTGGTGGCGGTGTTCATCGCCATCCCCTACGTGCTGCACCAGGCCTGGGCCTTCGTCGCCCCGGGGCTGTATGACAACGAGAAGGCGCTGGCCCTGCCGCTGCTGGCCTCTAGCGTGGGCCTGTTCTATGCCGGCGCGGCCTTTGCCTACTACGTCGTCTTCCCGCTGCTGTTCCAGTTCTTCACCCAGACCGGGCCGGAGAACGTGGCGGTGATGACCGACATCAACCAGTACCTGAACTTCGTTCTCAAGCTGTTCTTCGCCTTCGGCGTGGCCTTCGAGATCCCCATCGCCACCTTTCTGCTGATCGCCTCCGGTGCCACCACGGTGGAGAGCCTGTCGAAGAAGCGCCCTTACATCATTCTGGGCTGCTTCGTGGTCGGCATGTTGCTGACCCCGCCCGACGTGATCTCCCAGAGCCTGCTGGCCATTCCCATGTATCTGCTCTACGAGGTGGGCATCCTGTTCGGCCGCCTGGTACGCCGGCGGCGCCGCAAGACGGCTGAGGCCAGCGAAGAGCGCGACGAGGCCTGAGCCCGAAAAACATAAAGCCGATACGCAAGCGCCCCGCTTCGAAGGAAGCGGGGCGCTTTCATTACCGCATTACCGCACTGGCTCAGAGATCCATCAGCTCGTCGATACGCTCCACCAGCTTGAAGATGCCGGTGGCGGCCTCGCCGATGCGGGTGGCGAGCATGTAGGCCGGGGTGGTCACCACACGGTTCTCGAAGTCCACCACGATGTCCTCCACGCCGCAGCTGCGGTGCAGCCCGCCCATGGAGCTGATGGCGCCGGAAACGCCGGGGTCGTGGCCGATGGTCACGGCGATGCCCGGCCCCAGCAGCTTGGGCACCAGGGCGGGGGCGATGCACATCAGACCGATGGGCTTGCGCGCCTGGTAAAAGGGAGCCAGCGCCTCGACCAGCTCGGGCAGCGGCTCCATGTCACTACCGGCTTCGGCGAAGTTGGAGAGATTCTTGGCCGCACCGAAGCCACCGGGCAGGATGACGGCATCGAACTCATCGACGTCCAGCTCGTCGAGCGGTGCGATATTGCCTCGCGCCAGGCGCGCCGATTCCGTCAGCACGTTGCGCGCCTCACCCTCGACCACCTCACCGCTGCGATGATCGATCACATGGTGCTGCATGATGTCCGGCGCGAAGCAACGATGGCCGATACCCAGTTGATCCAGCCGCAGCAGGGTCAGCGTGGTCTCGTAGATTTCCGAGCCATCCTGGACACCGCAACCCGACAGGATGACCGCCACTTGTTTGCTCATGCCTTTCTCCTTGTTGTGAAGGCGCTTCGAATGAAGGGTTCAGCCTTGGTTCCCGAAGCCAACACTTTAGAGAGTCGTGCGGGGTGCGACAAGGCGCGACTTTCGGCTTGGGGTGGCACTGATATACTCGTTCCATACACTCGCTTGTCATTGCACCATCATTCTTTCCAGGCACACTGCCGCCAGCTGACGTCAGGGCGGCAGTGGCCACAGCCGGAGTAGATAACCTTGAGTTTCCAGACCATGCGCCAATTTCCCGCCACGCGTATGCGCCGCATGCGGCGTGACGACTTCTCGCGCCGCCTGATGCGGGAGTCGATCCTGACCGCCGCCGATCTGATCTGGCCGGTATTCGTGCTCGACGGTGAACAGCGCCGAGAGGCCGTGCCCTCGATGCCGGGCGTCGAGCGCCTGTCGCTGGACCTGCTGATTCAGGAGGCACGCGAGGCGTACGAGCTGGGCATCCCGGCCCTGGCCCTGTTCCCGGTGGTGGATCAGGCGCTGAAGAGTGAGCTGGCCGAGGAAGCCTACAACGCCAACGGCTTGGTGCAGCGCAGCGTGAGAGCGCTCAAGGACGCCGTGCCGGAGCTCGGCATCATGACCGACGTGGCGCTCGACCCCTATACCATCCACGGCCAGGACGGCATCATCGACGACACCGGCTACGTGCTCAACGACCGCACGGTGGAGACGTTGCTCAAGCAGGCCCTGTCTCACGCCGATGCCGGCGCCGACGTGGTGGCCCCCTCCGACATGATGGACGGACGCATCGGCGAGATTCGTCAGGTGCTCGAGCAGGAGCATCTGCACAACGTACGCATCATGGCCTACAGCGCCAAGTACGCCTCGCGCTACTACGGCCCCTTCCGCGACGCGGTGGGCTCCGCCGCCAACCTGGGCAAGGCCGACAAGCGCACCTATCAGATGGACCCGGCCAACAGCGACGAGGCGCTGCACGAGGTGGCCCTGGACCTTGCCGAAGGCGCCGACATGGTGATGGTCAAGCCCGGCATGCCCTACCTGGACGTGGTGCGACGCATCAAGGACGAGCTCAAGGTGCCCACCTACGCCTACCAGGTCAGTGGCGAGTACGCCATGCACATGGCCGCCTTCGACAATGGCTGGCTCGACGGCGACGAGGTGATGCTCGAGTCGTTGATCTGTTTCAAGCGCGCCGGGGCCGACGGCATCCTGACCTATTTCGCCAAGCGCGCCGCCCGCCTGCTTGCCGGTTAGCCTCTAACTGCGCTTGAAGGCTGCCAGATCGTTGGGGTCGAAGCCATCGACCCGCTCGGGCAGCCCGCGCTCTTCGCGCAGCCGCTGGATCCTGGCGCGTTCGCCGAGCTGCTCGGCATCGTCGTCCAGGGTGCGACCGTTGAGCTCGGCAAGCTGGACCATGCCCTGGTGGTAGGCGGTCATCAGGTGCAGGGCCACGTGATTGCCCTGGTCCATTTCCCGGCGCAGGGTGGCAAGGTAGCTGCTGAGCCGTGAGAGCTGGTGCTTGAGCTGCCAGACATAGCGCATCTCGGTCATCCAGGGGCGCTCACGCAGTACGGCAAAGGTCAGGCTGGTGGCCAGCAACCCCAGGAATACGCCCAGAGCGTTGAGCCACAGGCTGGAGCCGAAGGCCGCCACCAGCAGTTGGGAGAACACCAGGCCGAAGACGATGAGCTGACCGGCCATGGCCAGACTGATGAGCCGGGCCTTGCGGCGATAGGTCTCGGGGTCGTGGTATTCGAAGGAAAACGGCATGCCCAACTCCTGTTGCAACGAGAATGCCGGGAATTATCCCGGCATCCCTCGCTCAGGTACAGCCGTGTGCCCTTCTTCTCAGCGCAACCGGTCAGCCGCTTCCAGCAACAGCGCCTCGGTGGCCTGCCAGCCCAGGCAGGGGTCGGTCACCGAAACGCCGTAGCGCAGGGCTCCGGGCGAGAGCTCCTGACGCCCCTCTTCCAGGTGGCTCTCGAGCATCAGCCCCATCAGGGCCGTCTCGCCGCGTATCCGCTGAGCTATCACGTCGCGCAGCACTTCGCCCTGACGGCGATGATCCTTGCGCGCATTGGCATGGCTGCAGTCCACCATCAAACGCGCAGGCAGTCCCGACTGCTCCAGCGCCCGACACGCCTCGGCGACCGAGCCGCTGTCATGGTTGGGCCCATGTCGACCGCCACGCAGCACCACATGGGCATAGGGATTGCCGGATGTCTCCCGCAGCGCGGGGCGGCCCTGGTCATCGAGACCGAAATGCTGGTGCGGGTGCGCGGCAGCGCGAATGGCATCCACCGCGACGCCCACGTCGCCGCTGGTGGCGTTCTTGAACCCCACCGCTGCCTCCAGGCCGCTGGCAAGCTCGCGATGCAGCTGCGACTCGGTGGTCCGAGCACCGATGGCTACCCAGGCCAACAGATCGTCGAAGTAGCTGGCCAGCATCGGCTGCAGCACCTCGGTGGCCACCGGCAGGCCCAGGACGGCGATCTCGTGCATCATGTGGCGCGACAGGTGCAGCCCGCGCGCCATGTCGCCGCTTCCGTCCAGGTCGGGATCGTAGGCCAGCCCCTTCCACCCCACCGTGGTGCGCGGCTTCTCCACGTAGACCCGCATCACGGGAAGCAGGCGGTCGGAAATCCGCGGGGCGAGCTCAGCAAGCCGCCGGGCATACTCCAGCGCGGCCAGCGGATCGTGGATCGAGCAGGGGCCAACCACCACCAGCATACGGTCGTCGCGCCCCGTCACGATGTCACGGATGGCGCGGCGCTGCGCGGCGAGCCGCTCGGCCACCGGCGGCGCCAGGGGTAAACGGCGTCTGAGCTCGCCAGGTGTGGGTAGCGTCATCTCGACCCGACTGGATGTGGCAGGGGCCATGTCGGCATGGCCATCGGTCAGGCGTTCAGCAAGTGTCGCGGGGGCATTCATGGTCAACTCCGTGAGGTCGGCAAACATCGTGTCGTCATGCCACCGGTCATCTCACGGTCGGAGGTGGCGCACTGGACCGACCGCGCGGCGCTAAATCGCCAGCCATAGCCCCAGCCATAGTAATCGTGGCGGGTACGGGCGGCGAAAGTGGCGCGGTATGCAGTCATGGTGCGTCTCCTCGAGTCGATTCCGTTTATGGGGTCTACCAACATTACGCACAAAACGTAAAACCCCCGGTCGGGTTGCCGACCAGGGGTTTCATGATGGAAGGCAACCCGGTTGGGTGTGCCCTTGCAGCTGTGTCCGATTCAGGACCCGGCCGCCGGCACACCGGCGCTAAACCAGTACCAATACTGACCGTCGAAGCCAAGCGACTGTCCATCGAAGCCAAACGACATTATCGCGCCAAAGGCACGGTTCGCATCGCTTGCTGTCAGATTCGCGGTCAGCGTCATGGTCGTCTCCCACTGTTCTGGATTCATCGTGCCGCATCGCGGCAGGCTTGGCAAGCCCGTATTCAGGCCAGCACGGCGCGGCTCACACCGAGGAACAGCGGCAGCAGGTTCAGCGCCAGTACTGCCAACAGGGCCAGCAGCCACAGCGGGCCACTTTCATCATGATACTCCTTGGGCGGTGCCATGTTCGTCTCCTTTCAGCTCATGCCAGTGGCTAATAGTCTAGCGAAGATGGCGCCCGCCATCGACCGGCAGCGTGATCCCGGTGACATAGCGGTTGTCGAGCAGGTAGCGCAGGCTCTGATAGATCACGCCCGGCCCCGGCACCATGCCCATGGCCGACTTGGCCCGGGCCTGCTCGGCATAGGTCTCGTCGTCGTCCTCGCCCAGCATGATCAATGCCGGCGCGATGGCGTTGACCTGAATCCGGGGGGCATACAAGGCCGCGAACGACAGCGTCAGGTTCTCGAGCCCCGCCTTGGTGGCGGCGTAAGCGGCATGCTTTTTCGAGCCCTTCCGTGCCACGTAGTCGGTCATGTGCACGATGTCGCGCTGCGGCTCACCGCAGGCCTCGAGCAACTCGCGGCAGTGGAGGTTGATGAGGTAAGGAGCGAGCATGTGTACGCGAAACAGCCGCTCGAAGGTGGCGCCCGCCGTCTCGTCGTGGCCGTCCGGCGCCCAGTCGCTGGCGTTGTGCACGATGGCACGCAGCGATGGCGTCTGCTGCTTGAGGCGCGCGATGAAGTCGAGAATGCCTGCCTCGGTGGCGAAATCCGCCAGCAGGGTGACGATGCCGCGGCTGCGCAACGCCTCGAGCTCCGGCCGCTCGCGCCGATAGCTGACGATCACCGGATGGCCGTCGTCGACCAGCCGCTCGGCGCAGTGGCGCCCCAGGCGCTGGGCACCGCCGGTGATCAGGATCGGCGAGGCGCTCACCCCGCACTCCCCCGGCGCAGTACCCCGGCAGTGGGCACCAGCGGCTGGCGCGGCGCATAGGCGAAGACGTCGGAGAAGACCCTCGATGGCTCGAGCCCCAGCGAGGCCAGCACGTCGACGCAGGCGTAGACCATGCCCGGCGAGCCGGAGAGGTAGACGTCATGACCGCTGACGTCGTCGAGCCCCATGGTCAGCGCCTGGTCGATACGACCCAGATGGCCCTGAACACGCTCGCCGGCCACTGGCGGCTGCGGCGCCACCTCGGTAACCACGTGGAAGTGCAGGTTCTCGTGGTTCTCGGCCCACTGTCGAGGCAGGCTCTCGAGATAGAGATCACGGCGTTCGCGGGCCGCCCACCAAAGCTCGATGGGCCGCTCAGGCGTCTCGTGCAGGGAAGCCTCGACGATCGCCTTCATCTGGGCGAAGCCGGTACCGGCAGCGATCAGCAGCAGCGGCCGCTGGCTGGTCGGATCGAGCACACAGTCACCGCCGGGCAGGCGCACCGTCAGGTGGTGGGCTACCACCACCAGCTCGCGCAACCGGGCGGAGTTCTCGCGCTCGGGCCAGTGCTGGATGTGCAGCTCCAGGGTGCCGTCGCCACTATGGGCGCTGGCGATGGAGAACGGCACCCAGGTCTCGTCATCGAGCTTGAGTTCCAGATACTGGCCCGGATCATGGGCCATGGCCTCGGCGCGCCCTTCCAGGCGCACGCGGAACACGTCGGGGGTCAGATCCTCCACTGCCATCACTTGGCAGGTCAGGGTCCTGGGGGTCATGCAGGCCTCTTGTCGTCAGGGTGTAGGGGGCAGGCGGATACCCAATTCGTCCCAGCGTTCGCTGACGCGGGCCTTGACGGCCTCGTCCATGACGATGGGCGTGCCCCATTCACGATCGGTCTCGCCGGGCCACTTGCTGGTGGCGTCGAGCCCCATCTTGGAGCCCAGCCCCGCCACCGGCGAGGCGAAATCGAGATAGTCGATCGGCGTGTTCTCGACCATGACGGTGTCCCGGGCCGGATCCATGCGGGTGGTGATGGCCCAGATCACGTCTTTCCAGTCGCGGGCGTCGACGTCGTCGTCGAGTACCACCACGAACTTGGTGTACATGAACTGGCGCAGGAAGCTCCATACGCCCATCATCACGCGCTTGGCGTGGCCCGGATACTGCTTCTTCATGGTCACCACTGCCATGCGGTAGGAGCAGCCCTCCGGCGGCAGGTAGAAGTCGACGATCTCGGGAAACTGCTTGCGCAGGATCGGCACGAACACTTCGTTGAGTGCGACGCCGAGGATCGCCGGCTCGTCGGGCGGACGCCCGGTGTAGGTCGAATGGTAGATGGCATCACGGCGCATCGTCATGCGCGTCACGGTGAACACCGGGAACTCGTCGACCTCGTTGTAGTAGCCGGTATGGTCGCCGTAGGGGCCTTCCGGCGCCGTGTCGTCGGGGTAGATAAAGCCTTCCAGAATGATTTCGGCAGACGCAGGCACTTCCAGATCGGCGTGGCCGCACTTGACCAGCTCGGTGCGCGAGCCTCTCAACAGCCCGGCGAAGGCATACTCGGAGAGTGAGTCCGGCACCGGCGTCACCGCGCCGAGAATCGTCGCCGGGTCGGCGCCCAGCGCCACCGCCACCGGGAAGGGCTCGCCGGGGTTCGTCTGCTGGTGCTCCAGGAAGTCGAGCGCGCCGCCGCGGTGCGACAGCCAGCGCATGATCAGACGGTTCTTCGACAGCTTCTGCTGACGATAGATGCCCAGGTTCTGGCGCTTCTTGTGCGGCCCGCGGGTCACCACCAGCGGCCAGGTAACCAGCGGCGCGGCGTCGCCGGGCCAGCAGTGCTGGATCGGCAGGCGGCCGAGGTCGACGTCGTCGCCCTCCAGCACTACCTCCTGTACCGGGGCGCTGCGCACCGTCTTCGGCCCCATGCTCATCACCTGCTTGAAGATCGGCAGCTTGTCCCAGGCGTCGCGAAAGCCCTTGGGCGGCTCGGGCTCCTTGAGGAAGGCGAGCAGTTCGCCCACCTCGCGCAGCGCCTCGACGCTGTCCTGGCCCATGCCCATGGCGACCCGCTTGGGCGTACCGAACAGGTTGCCCAGCAGCGGCATGTCGTGACCCTTGACGTTCTCGAACAGCAGCGCCGGGCCACCGGCACGCAGGGTGCGGTCACAGATCTCGGTGATCTCGAGATAGGGGTCCACCTCGGCTGAAACTCGTATCAGCTCGCCCTGAGCCTCCAGAGCGGCGATGAAGTCGCGCAGATCCTTGTACTTCATTGCAATTCCCGTTTCCGGAACGACGAAAGGGGCAGCATAGCATGCCGCCCCTTTGCGCACCGCCGATCCCGCTTAGCGGCGCTTCATGGCTTCGAAGAACTCGAGGTTCGTCTTGGTATCTTTCAGGCGGTCGATGAGGAACTCGGTGGCCGCGGTATCGTCCATCGGGTTGAGCAGCTTGCGCAGGATCCACATACGCTGCATCTCGTCCTCGGAGGCGATCAGGTCCTCGCGGCGGGTGCCGGAACGACGGATGTTGAGGGCCGGGTAGACACGGCGCTCGGCGAGCTTGCGGTCCAGATGGGCTTCCATGTTGCCGGTGCCCTTGAACTCCTCGAAGATCACCTCGTCCATCTTCGAGCCGGTATCGACCAGCGCGGTGGCGATGATGGTCAGGCTGCCACCCTCTTCGATGTTACGTGCGGCACCGAAGAAACGCTTGGGCTTCTCCAGGGCGTGGGCGTCGACACCGCCGGTGAGCACCTTGCCGGAGCTCGGCACCACGGTGTTGTAGGCACGCGCCAGACGGGTGATGGAGTCGAGCAGGATGACCACGTCCTTCTTGTGCTCGACCAGCCGCTTGGCCTTCTCGATCACCATCTCGGCAACCTGCACGTGGCGCGCCGGCGGCTCGTCGAAGGTGGAGGCGACCACTTCGCCGCGCACGGTGCGCGACATCTCGGTCACTTCTTCCGGGCGCTCGTCGATCAACAGCACGATCAGGTGACACTCGGGGTTGTTGCGTGTGATCGAGGTGGCGATGTTCTGCAACATCAACGTCTTGCCCGCCTTGGGCGGCGAGACGATCAGGCCGCGCTGGCCTTTGCCGATGGGCGCGGTGAGATCGATGATGCGTGCGGTGAGATCCTCGGTGGAGCCGTTGCCGATCTCCATGCGCAGCCGCTCCTGGGGGAACAGCGGCGTGAGGTTCTCGAACAGGATCTTGTGCTTGGCGTTTTCCGGCTTGTCGAAGTTGATCTGGCTGACCTTGAGCAGCGCGAAGTAGCGCTCCCCTTCCTTCGGCGGACGGATCTTGCCGGAGATCGAATCGCCCTTGCGCAGGTTGAAGCGACGGATCTGCGACGGCGAGACGTAGATGTCATCGGGACCGGCCAGGTAGGAGCTGTCGGCGCTGCGAAGGAAGCCGAAGCCGTCCTGAAGAATTTCCAGAACACCGTCGCCATAGATATCCTCGCCGCTCTTGGCGTGCTTCTTGAGGATGGCGAAGATGATGTCCTGCTTGCGTGAGCGGGCCAGGTTGTCGATGCCCATCTCGCGGGCGAGCTCCAAGAGCTCTGGCACGGTTTTTTGCTTGAGTTCGGTAAGATTCATCGGTGTGTTCGGAAGTTGCTCATGTCAGCGTGGCGGCACGGCGGCCGTGGGAATGTGCGGATAAAGAACGGTACGCCGCTTGGGTGCGTTCAGAGCCCGATGGAGCTGCCGCTCATGAGCGATGCTCGTTGCGCTACGACCACTCTGCGCAAGAGGTCGAGGCACGGTATCGTGTAAGAGGGAGCAGCGCTTCGTGTCGCATGGATTCATCGCCTGTGCGTTTCAAGTGCCACCATGGCTTCGGCACATGACAACGAGCGACAAGAAGGGGCTGTCTGACGACTTGATGTTGACCGCGACGCGGTCGGAAAGCATTCGGAACAGGCGAACGTCTCGATGTTAGTCAAGGCCGGCGACGAACGCAACCCCATCGATCAACCCCCGTGCGATTGACACGTTCGCGCCAGCGCCGCAACCTTTAGCCATCCGCTATCAGGACGCTTAGATGACTGCACCCAAGGATCGGCCTCAAACCGCCAACGATGACGCCATGCTCCAACGGCAAGACCCACGGCAACTGGCAGCCATCGATCTGGGTTCCAACAGCTTTCACCTGTTGGTTGCCTGCTATCAGGACGACCGGCTGCAGGTGGTGACGCGCTGCGGTGAAAAGGTGCAGTTGGCCGCCGGCCTGGATAGCCGCAATCATCTGGACGAAGCCGCCATCCAGCGTGCGCTGATCTGTCTTGACCGCTTCCTTCCCTACCTGGCGGGAGTGGCCCGTGATCGTCTGCGTGTGGTAGGCACCAGTGCGCTGCGCACGGCGCTCAATCGGCAATCCTTCGTCGAGCGGGCCGAAGCCCTGCTGGGCTGCCGCGTGGAGATCATCTCCGGCGAGGAGGAGGCCCGCCTGATCTACCTGGGGGCGTCCCACACGCTGGCCGCGAACGGGCGTCGCCTGGTCGTCGATATCGGCGGTGGCTCGACCGAGTTCATCATCGGGGATCCCTCGGGGCCGCTGCTGCTGCAGAGCCTCGACGTTGGCTGCGTCACTCACACTCGCCGACATTTCAGCGACGGTACGGTCAACGAAACCAACATGCGCCGGGCGGAAGCGGACGTGCTGGCCCGGCTAGAGGCCATTGAGGCCAACTATCGCGAGCTGGGCTGGAGCGAAGCGCTGGGCTCCAGCGGCACCATCAAGGCGGCCGCTTCGGTGCTTGCCACAAGCGGTGGCCAGCCGGGCATCGTCAACCGCAGCGGCTTGCAGACGCTACGCCAGCGCCTGATCGAATGCGAGCGTTTGGACAACGTCACGCTGGAGGGACTCAAGCCGGACCGCTCGCGCATCTTTCCCGCAGGCGTGGCCATTCTCGGAGCCATCTTCGAGACATTCGAGCTGACGACGATGAACTATGCCGATGGGGCACTGCGTGAGGGCGTGCTGCACGACATGCTGGCTTGTGCACCGTTGCAGCAGGCATAACGCAGCGCCGCTCACTACTCTCTCGCTACGGACTACGCTCTCGCCACAGAACACCACCCAGCCGCCACGGCCAGCCAGCGCCCTTCCGGCAGCAGCAGCGCCGCTACCGGGGTCTGCTCGTGCCAGACCACCGCGACACGCTCCCGCGCCCAGGGCGGCACCAGAGCCTCCTGCAGCAGACGTTTGAGGTCGCGGCTGCCACGCCAGGCAAGGCGCAGTCGCTCGCCGCCCTGGCGAGCCTTCAGCGTCAGGCGCACCGGGGGGCCCTCGACGGGCGCCAAGCCGACACCGATCTCGCCCCAGGGCGACACCAGCGGTGCCCTGCCGTCCCATTCGAGGGTCCATTCCGGCATCAGCGATTCACAAGAGGGCAGCAGGTAGAGCTGGCCGCGCCAGATGCGCGCCTCGGCGCCGCTCCAGCTCACCCGGACCTGGGCGTCGCTGCGCGCCTCGAGCTGCTCGAGCAGCGTTTCGAGACGACCCGCCGGCGGTGTGGACACACCCAACCGGCGACAGGCGTGACGCAACAGCGAGCGCCGCCGAGGCGTAGAAAGCCTCAGCAACGCTTCAACGCCGAGGCAACCCGGGTCGTCGCCCAGCGCAGCGAGGTCGCCTGCGGCAAGCTCCTCGAGCAGTTGCTCCGCCTCGCCGGCAAGCCGGGCGCTGCCGGCCAGGGCTGTGGCCGCCTGGGGCCAGCGCGACTGCAGCAGCGGCAATACGCTGCCACGCAGGAAGTTGCGGTCCAGCGCCTCATCGGTATTGCTGGGGTCATCGACCCAGCGCAGCCCGAGCCGGGCCGCCTCGGCTTCGAGCTCGCTCCGTGAGCGTGTCAGCAGCGGGCGCACGAGGCGTCGCCCTTGCCACTCGCGTTCCGCCGGCATGCCCGCCAGGCCGCGTACGCCGCTGCCGCGCAGGGCGGCGAGCAGAAAGGTTTCCGCCTGATCGTCACGATGCTGGGCCAGCAGCAGCGTCTCACCCGGTGCCACACGGCGGGCGAACGCCGCGTAACGCGCTTCCCGCGCCGCCCCCTCGAGCCCCAGCCCGGCGTCACGCTCGACCGCGACGCGCTCGACGAAGAGCGGCACGCCGAGCCGTGAGGCAAGCCGACGGCAGTGCCGCTCGAAGCCATCGGCGGCACTCTGAAGGCCATGATGAACGTGCAGGGCGTGCAGCGGGCGGGGATGACGCCGACAGGCCTGGGCCGCCAGCGTAAGCAGCAGGCTCGAATCCAGCCCGCCGGAGAGTGCCACCCAGACGACACGCCCCGGCGGGGTCTCCGCCAGGGCGTCGTCGATCAGGGCTTGCAGCGATTCTCTCTTATGCCGGGGCGCCATAGCTCATCAGACGCTCATAGCGTCTTTCAAGAAGAGCATCGGTCTCCATCGCCTCGAGTCGATCCAGGCTCGCCAGCAGCGACTCCTTGACCCGCTCGGCGGTGACGAGGGGCTGACGGTGGGCGCCGCCCAGCGGCTCCTCGATCAGGGTATCGACGAAACCCAGCTCCTTGAGCCGTTCGGCGGTAATGCCCATGGCCTGAGCCGCATCGGCGGCTCGCTCGGCGCTCTTCCACAGGATCGAGGCGCAGCCTTCCGGCGAGATGACCGAGTAGGTGGAGTACTGCAGCATGGCGAGCTCATCGCACACGCCGATGGCCAGGGCGCCACCGGAGCCTCCCTCGCCCACCACGGTGGAGAGGATCGGGGTCTTGAGCCGCGACATCACCGCCAGATTGTAGGCGATGGCCTCGCTCTGGCCGCGCTCTTCGGCATCGATGCCGGGGTAGGCGCCGGGGGTGTCGATGAAGGTCAGCACCGGCATCTTGAAGCGCTCGGCCATCTCCATCAGGCGGCATGCCTTGCGGTAGCCCTCGGGGCGCGGCATGCCGAAATTGCGCCGCACCTTCTCCTTCACCTCACGCCCTTTCTGGTGACCGATGACCATCACCGGACGATCGTCCAGCCGGGCGACGCCGCCGACGATGGCCGGATCGTCGGCGAAGCGACGGTCGCCGTGCAGCTCATCGAAGTCGGTGAAGATGTGTTCGAGGTAGTCCAGCGTATAGGGGCGCTGGGGGTGACGCGATAGCTGGGAGACCTGCCAGGGGGTCAGGTCCTTGAAGATCGACTCGGTGAGCTTGCGGCTCTTCTCCTCCAGGCGGCTGATCTCGTCGCTGAGGTTGAGCTGGCTGTCGTTGCCGACCAGGCGCAGCTCTTCGATCTTGGCCTGGAGTTCGGCGATGGGCTGTTCGAAATCGAGGTAGTTGGGATTCATAGTGGCTGGGCCGCCTTGTCTTTGCTGTCGCCGGGGCATGATGAACGCTGTTCGCCCCGGAAGCCATAAAATCGAATGTCGGGCATTATCGCACCCTCAACGCACGGCGCAAGGCGCGGAACAGCGGCTTTTCCGGCGACAGGTCTCTGCGGAGGCGCTGTGAACCCATCCCTGGGCGCTATTTTTGCCCTGCTTCGCTCTCGCATCCTGCTCCGCTTGCAGGACCGGGGCTGGCCATCCATGGCCAGCCCGTTCGGAGCAGTGCTCCTCACCCATGGCAAAAGACCTCCGCTGCGACCTGTCCCCGGCGCCGCTCGCAGCACTGGCGGTTAGAGCTCAGGCCTTGCGCGAAAGTCGTCGAGCGACGGCCAGACAAGGCAAAAAACGGCGCAAAAGCGGAGTTTACTTTAGTAAATGAGCATTTTAAGCCGTTTTTTAACGCCGTATGGCCGAGCGCAGACACTTTCGCAGGTCTAGCGGTATTTGAGGCGCACGCCATCTTGCCCCTCTACCTCGCGCAGCGCGATCAGCAGCTCGTCACTGGGGGCCACGCGCCACTGCGCATCCAGCTCCAGCCAGCCGGCGGCGGCTTCGTTGCGGTAGCGCAGACGCACCGGCAGGCCGCCGTCGTCGCGGTGCGGCACGAGGCTCTCGCGCAGGCTCTCCACCAGCCGGCCGTTGACCCGGGTGCCGTCCAGCGACAGCTCCACCGCCTCGCCGTAGCGGGCGCGGGCGGCCACCATCGGCGTGACCTCCTTGCCGCGCAGGCGCAGCCCGCCGGAGAAGTCGTCGCTGGAGACCTCGCCCTCGACGATCAGCACCTGATCGGCCTCGATCTGGCCGCGCAGCTGATCGTAGATCTCGCCGAACAGCGAGGCCTCGATGCGCCCGGTACGGTCGTCCAGTGTAATGAAGGCCATGGTGTCGCCGCGCTTGGACTTCATGGTGCGCACCGCCACCACCAGACCCGCCACCCGCTGCGGCTCCCGCGACGGCTTGAGATCGACGATGCGGGTGGAGACGAAGCGGGCAAGCTCCTTCTCGTACTCGTCGATGGGATGGCCGGTGAGGTAGAGCCCCAGGGTCTCCTTCTCGCCGGCCAGGCGCTCCTTGTCGGTCCACTCGCGGGCGCGGCGGTAGGCCTCGTAGGGATCGCTCTCGGCCTCGTCGTCGGCGAAGGCTTCGCCGAACATGTCCATCATGCCCAGGCTCTGATTGCTCTGGGTCTGCGCCGCGGCTTTGAGGGCATCCTCGAGGGCGGCGGCGAGCACCGCTCGATTCGGCCCCAGGTTGTCCAGCGCACCGGAGCGGATCAACGCCTCCAGGGTGCGCTTGTTCATGCGCTTGGGGTCGACCCGGCGGCAGAAGTCGAACAGGTCGCTGAACGGGCCGTCGGCCTCGCGGGCCTCGACGATGGCGCCGATGGGCCCCTCGCCCACGCCGCGAATGGCGCCCAGGCCGTAGACCACGCGACCCTCGGTATCGACGGTGAACTTGTAGCCGCCGATGTTGACGTCCGGCGGCGTCACGGTGAGGCCGATGCGCCGCGACTCCTCGATCAGCGGCACCACCTTGTCGAGGTTATCCATTTCGGTGGACATTACCGCGGCCATGAACGGGCCGGGGTAGTGGGTCTTGAGCCAGGCGGTCTGGTAGGAGACCAGGCCGTAGGCCGCCGAGTGCGACTTGTTGAAGCCGTAGCCGGCGAACTTCTCCACCAGGTCGAAGATGTTGCCCGCCAGCTCCTTGTCGATGCCGTTGGCCGCACAGCCTTCCATGAAGCCGCTGCGCTGCTTGGCCATCTCCTCGGGCTTCTTCTTGCCCATGGCACGCCGCAGCATGTCGGCCTGACCCAGAGTGTAGCCGGCCAGCACCTGGGCGATCTGCATCACCTGCTCCTGATACAGGATGATGCCGTAGGTGGGCTCCAGCACCGGCTTGAGCCACTCGTGCTGGTAGTCCGGGTGCGGGTAGGCGAGCTCGGCACGGCCGTGCTTGCGGTTGATGAAGTCGTCGACCATGCCCGATTGCAGCGGGCCCGGGCGGAACAGGGCGACGAGGGCGATCATGTCTTCCAGCGAGTCGGGCAGCAGGCGCTTGATCAGCTCCTTCATGCCGCGGGATTCGAGCTGGAACACCGCCGTGGTCTCGGCGCGCTTGAGCATCTCGAAGGTGGGGCTGTCGTCGAGCGGGATGCTGTCGATGTCGAGCGGCCCTTCGCCCTTGACCGCGCGCACCTTGTCGACCATCTCCAGCGCCCAGTCGATGATGGTCAGGGTACGCAGGCCGAGGAAGTCGAACTTGACCAGCCCGGCCTCCTCGATGTCGTTCTTGTCGAATTGCACGACCAGGCCGTTGCCCTCCTCGTCACACAGCAGCGGCGAGAAGTCGGTGAGCTTGGTCGGCGCGATCACCACGCCCCCGGCGTGCTTGCCGGTGCCGCGGGTGATGCCTTCGAGCTTGACCGCCATCTCCCAGATCTCGGCGGCCTCCTCGTCGTTTTCGATGAACTCCTTGAGCGCCGGCTCGGCCTCGATGGCCTTGGCCAGGGTCATGCCCACCTCGAAGGGGATCAGCTTGGAGAGCTTGTCGCCCAGCGAGTAGGGCTTACCCTGGGCGCGGGCCACGTCGCGCACCACCGCCTTGGCCGCCATGGTGCCGAAGGTGACGATCTGCGACACCGCGTTGCGCCCGTAACGGTCGGCCACGTAATCGATCACCCGGTCGCGCTTCTCCATGCAGAAGTCGACGTCGAAGTCGGGCATCGAGACCCGCTCGGGGTTGAGGAAGCGCTCGAACAGCAGGTCGTACTCCAGCGGGTCGAGGTCGGTGATCTTCTGTGCGTAGGCCACCAGCGAGCCGGCACCCGAACCGCGCCCCGGCCCCACCGGCACGTCGTTGTCCTTGGCCCACTTGATGAAGTCCATCACGATCAGGAAGTAGCCGGGGAAGCCCATCTGAATGATGATGTCGAGCTCGAAGTCGAGGCGCTCGCGATAGCGCTTGTCGATCTCGGCGTACTCGGCGCCGTCGCGGGGGTATTTCTCTACCGGGTAGAGGAAGTCGAGACGCTCGTCGAGGCCGTCGTGGGAGACCTTGCGGAAGAATTCGTCCTGGGTCATGCCCTCGGGGATCTCGAACTCCGGCAGGAAGATCTCGCCCAGACGCACGTCGACGTTGCAACGCGCGGCGATCATCACGCTGTTCTCGAGCGCCTCGGGGATGTCGGCGAACAGCTCGGCCATCTCCGCCGGGCTCTTGAGGTACTGCTCCTCGGTGTACTTGCGCTCGCGGCGCGGGTCGTCCAACGCCTTGCCTTCGCCGATGGAAACGCGGGTCTCGTGGGCCCAGAAGTCGTCACGCTCGAGGAAGCGCACGTCGTTGGTGGCCACCACCGGCGTGCCCGTGGTCACGGCCAGCTCCACCGAGAGGTGCACGCACTCCTCCTCCAGCGGCCGCCCGGTGCGGGTCAACTCCAGGTAGAAGCGCTCCGGAAAGGCCGCCTGCCACTCCTCGAGCAGCGTGCGTGCCTCGTCGCGATGGTCGGCCAGCAGGTGGCGACCGATCTCCCCTTCGCGACCGCCGGAGAGGGCGATCAACCCTTCGCTCTGCGCCAGCACCCAGGCTTTCTCCAGCACTGCCCTGCCCTGGCGCTGCCCCTCCATCCAACCCCGCGAGATCAGCTCGGTGAGGTTGCGATAACCGGTGTCGTTCATCGCCAGCAGGGTCAGCCGGTAAGGGTGCGTCTCGTCATGCGGATTGGCGAGCCACAGGTCGGCGCCGATGATCGGCTTCAGCCCGCTGCCCTGGGCACCGCGGTAGAACTTGACCAGGCCGAACAGGTTGGCCTCGTCGGTCACGGCCATCGCCGGCATGCCACGCTCGGCAGTGGCCTTGATCAGCGGCTTGAGCCGTACCAGACCGTCGACCAGGGAGTACTCGGTGTGGACGCGAAGGTGTACGAAGGGCGTGGTCATAAGAGGCTCGGGGCTTGGCGGTAAATGGTCGACACGAAAAACAGGCTATCGGGCCTGCGATATAACTCAAATCCGCTCGGGCTGATCCGGCGATAGGCCTTCGCGGGGGCGCTGTGAATACATCCTTGTAAGCTACTTTTGCCATCCATGGCAAAAGACCCCCGCTACGACCTATCCCCGGCGCCCTCGCTGTATTGGGAGCGACTCATGGACTAAAGCAGCTCGAGTTGTCCTTTCAGCGGAGCGAAGGAACGGCGATGCTCGGGCAAAGGCCCGAGGCGCTCCAGCGCGTCCAGGTGCTCGGGCGTGGCATAGCCCTTGTGGCGGGCGAAGCCGTACTCGGGGAAGAGCGCGTCGAGCGCCACCATCTGGGCGTCGCGGGCCACCTTGGCAAGGATCGAGGCCGCAGCGATGGCCGGATGCCGGGCGTCGCCCTTGACTATCGCCTGACCGGGCACATGATGCCCAGGCAGTCGGTTGCCGTCCACCAGCAGGTACTCCGGCACCAACGGCAGCGCATCGATCGCCCTGCGCATGGCCAGGTGGGTGGCATGGTAGATGTTCAGCTCGTCGACCTCGGCATGGCACGCCTCGGCCACGGCGAAGGCCAGTGCCTTGTCGCGGATCTCCGCGTCCAGCTCCACGCGACGCTGCGGCGTGAGTTTCTTGGAATCGGTCAGGCCGGCGATGGGGCGCAGCGGGTCGAGAATCACCGCCGCGGCCACCACCGCGCCGATCAGCGGTCCGCGGCCCACTTCGTCGACGCCGGCCAGCAAGTGGCCCTGGTAGTCGATGACCAGTTGGGGAAAGGCAGACTCGCTCATGTCTCGCTTCTCCTGGCCTCTACCTCGGGATCGGCTGTCATGGTATCGCTTGCCACCGACTCGGGCAGCGGCCGCCCCGCCACCACGGCCTCGATGGCCTCGACCGCACGAGCGCTGGCGTTGCGCTGCAGCCCGGCATGCATGGCGGCGAACCGCGCTTCGAGGGCGGCACGCGTCTCGCCGTCATCGAGCAGCGGACCGATGCGCGCGACGATTGCCTCGGCCGTGAGTGCATCCTGGATCAGCTCGGGGATCAAGGTCTCCTGAGCGATCAAATTGGGCAGCGAGATCCACGGCGTCTTGACCAGGCGCTTGGCCAGCCAGTGGGTCAGCGGCGCCATGCGATAGCCCACCAGCATCGCGCGGTGACACAGCATGCCCTCAAGCGCCGCCGTACCCGAAGCGAGCAGCACGGCATCGCTGGCCACCATGGCCTGTCGCGCACGTCCGTCGAGCAACACGGCTCGCTCGCTCAACAAGGGCCGGTGTTCGAGCAGCGCTTCGAGCTCGGCGCGGCGCAGCGGGGTGGCCGCCGGTATCACGACGCGCAAGTCGGGGCGTTCGCGACACAGCCGCTCAGCGGCGTCGAGAAACGTCTCGCCGAGAAAGCGGATCTCGTTGGCCCGGGACCCCGGCAGCACGGCCAGCACCGGCCCGTCGGGCGGCAAGCCGATTTCCTCTCGTGCGGCACCACGGTCGTTGGCCAGCGGCAGCTCGTCGGCCAGCGGATGGCCGACGAAGGCCACCGGTAGATCATGCTTCTCGTAGAAGGCGGCTTCGAAGGGCAGGAAGGTGAGCATGGCATCCACCGAGCGGACGATGCCCTTGACCCGCCCCTGACGCCAGGCCCACACCGTGGGACTGACGTAGTGCACGGTGGTGAGCCCCGCCTCGCGCAGCTGACGCTCGAGGCCGAGGTTGAAGTCGGGCGCATCGATACCGATCATCACGTCCGGCTGCCAGGCCAGGGCATCGGCGCGCAGCGCACGGCGCACCCGAATCAGCTCCGGCAGATGCTTGAGCACCTCGACCAACCCCATGACCGAGAGCGTCTCGAGAGGAAAACGGCTGTCGATGCCCTCGGCGATCATCCCCGGCCCGCCGATACCGCGGAACTCGACACCGGGGTGACGCGCCTTGAGCGCCCGCATCAGGCTGGCACCGAGCAGGTCGCCGGACATCTCGCCGGCGACGATGTAGACACGCGCTAACTGGCTCATATCGGACCCGTTTCGACGTCCGCTCAGCGAACGATGCCGCGCGTCGAGACCTCGATGGAAGCGGCAAAGGCCTCGGTTTCGGGCAGGGCGTAGCGGTTGCGGATCTCCTCCAGCGCCTGGGCCACGGTCAGGCCCTGACGATAGACCAGCTTGTAGCACTCGCCCAGTGCCTTGATCGCCTCGGTCGAGAAGCCCCGGCGCTTGAGGCCGACCAGATTGAGCCCATGAGGCCTGGCCGGACTGCCATTGATCATCAGGAAGGCCGGCGTGTCCTTGGTGATGATCGAACCGCCTCCCGCCATGGCGTAGTCGCCGAAATGGCAGAACTGATGAATGGCCGAAAGCCCACCGAGAATGACGAAGTTGCCCAGGGTCACATGCCCGGCAAGCGTGGCCTGGTTGGCCAGCACGCAGTCGTTGCCGATGACGCAGTCGTGCCCGACATGCACGTAGGCCATGAACAGGTTGCGCGAGCCGATGGTGGTCTCGCCGCGATCCTGAGCGGTGCCACGGTGCAGGGTCACGCCCTCACGGATGACGTTGTCGTCGCCCATCACCAGCCGGGTCGGCTCACCGGCGTACTTCTTGTCCTGGCAATCCTCGCCTACGGAAGCGAACTGGAAGATCCGGGTCCGGGCTCCAAGCACGGTCGGCCCCTTGACCACCACATGCGGGCCGATACGACTGCCGGGACCGATCTCGACATCCGGTCCGATCACGCTGAAGGGACCGACTTCCACGTCCTCGGCAAGACGAGCCCCAGGATCGACGATGGCGGTGCTATGTATCAAGAAACCTTCCTCTCGGCACAGATGATGTCGGCCTCGCAGGCCAATTCACCCTCTACGGTAGCACGACAGGCGAACTTCCAGATGCCGCGCTTTTCACGTTCGACCTTAGCTTCCAGCTTCAGGCGATCGCCCGGCATCACCGGCCGCTTGAAACGCACGTTGTCGCTACCCACTAGATAATAGACGTAACCGTCAGCAGGCAGCTTGTTGACGGTCTTGAACCCGAGAATACCGCATACCTGGGCAAGCGCCTCGAGCACCAGCACACCGGGCATGATCGGATGGTGAGGAAAATGACCGTTGAAGAACGGCTCGTTGATGCTGACGTTCTTGTAGCCCACGATGGATTCGCCAAGGCTCAGCTCCGTCACCCGATCGACCAGCAGAAAAGGGTAACGGTGCGGCAGATAATCACGAATCTCGTTGATGTCCATTACCATCGTAGCGACCTCTGAAATGAAGTAGGGAAGCCTTGGCGAACGTCCAGCAAGCGTCGCGCCCGGCTTCCCGAAAGCCTGCAAACGGCAGGCGAGGAATTATAACGCCGCCCGATCCTGCCTCAACCCTGCTGATCGCGCTTCTCGAGACGCGCCAAACGCCTTGCCATGTCGTCGAGCTGCTTGAAACGTACCGCATTCTTGCGCCACTGGGCGTTGGACATGGCACCGGTACCCGACGAGTAGACCCCCGGCTCGTGGATCGAGTTGGTCACCAGACTCATGCCGGTGACCTGCACGCCGTCGCAGATCGTCAGGTGCCCGGAGAGCCCCACACCACCGCCCAGCATGCAGTTCTTGCCGACCCGTGTGGAGCCGGCGATGCCCACGCAGCCGGCCAGGGCGGAGTGGTCGCCGATACGCACGTTGTGGGCGATCTGCACCTGACTGTCGATCTTGACGTCGTTGCCGATCACGGTGTCGTCCAACGCGCCCCGGTCGATGCTGGAGCAGCTGCCCACCTCGACGTCGTCGCCCAGCACCACCCCGCCCAGCTGAGCGATCTTGTGCCAGCGCCCGCCGTCGTGGGCGAAGCCGAAGCCGTCGCCACCGATCACGCAGCCGCTGTGCAGAAGGGCACGCTTGCCGATGATCACGCCATGACAGACGGTGACGTTGGCGTGCAGCCGCGACTGGTCACCGATGCATGAACCCGCCCCGATGAAGCTGCCGGCCCCTACCACCACCTCGTCGCCGAGCTCCACCCCGGCTTCGACCACGGCGTTGGGGCCGATCTCGACCCGCGCCCCGAGCACCACGTCCTCCGCCACTACCGCCGTGGGATGGATACCGCCCACGGGAGCGGCCAGGATCGGGTCGAACAGCTGGGACAGGTGGGCATAGCCGAGATAGGGATTCGCCAGCTCCAGGCGAGCCACCGGGCAGGCGGCACCATGCTCGGGGTGGAGCAGCACCGCCCCGGCTCGACAGTTGGCGAGGTCCTTGATGTAGGAGCGATTGGCGACGAAAGCCACCTGATCGGGGCCGGCTTCCTTGAGGGTCGCCAACCCCCTGATGCGGCGACTGCCGTCGCCGATCAGTTGGGCACCGAGCCGCTCGGCGAGCTCGGTCAGTGTGTATTGCGGAGTAGCAGGGTGCGTCATGGAAACCCGTATCGACAACGTTTCGGCAGCGCGCTGCCGAGTGGATCAATTGAGCGAGTTGAGTATTTCGATCACTTCACCCGTCAGGTTGGGCAGGTCCCGCTCGGAGTGCAATACGCCCTGGGGCTCCACCAGCACCTGCACATTGTGCCGCGAGATCACCTGCTCCACGGCCCGCTCCAGCTTGGGCTCGGCTTCCTGCAGGAAATTCTGCTCGGCGCGCATCTGCTCTTCCATGATCTGCTGACGCAGCTGTTCGAAGCGACTGCCCTTCTGCTGGAACTCCTGGATCAGCGAGCGACGCTGATCATCGGGCAGGCTGTCGCCCTCCTGCTGCAGGCGCCGCTGCAGCTGGGACAGCTCCTGCCCCAGCGACTGCGCCTCCTGCTGCTGGCCGGCAAGCCGGCTCTCCAGTTGCTCCATCGAGCGCTGGGCGGCATTGGAAGAGAGCAGCGCCCCGCGCCAGTCGAGAACGGCCACCTCGGTCGAATAGGCCGGCGCAGACAGCGCGGCGAACAGACCCATGCACAAAAAGAGCGTCAACTTGCGCATTCAAATTACTCCTTGAGGAGCCGGATCAGAAGGTCTGTCCCAGCGAGAATTGGAAGAACTGGGTATTGTCGCCGCTCTTGTCGTTGAGCGGCTCGGCGATGCTGAAAGTCAGCGGGCCCACGGGCGTCAGCCAGGAGAGCCCCACACCGATGCTGTAGCGCAGCTCGCTCAGATCGACGCCGGAGGAGCAGTTCGACGGCCCGTCGCCTTCCATGATGTCATAGCAACTGGTCAGGAAGGTGTTGCCGGCATCGAGGAAGAAGCCGGTCTGCAGCGAGCGCTGATCCTCGACGAACGGCAGCGGGAAGAGCAGTTCGGCGCTGCCTTCGATCAGTACGTTGCCGCCCAGGGTGCGGTCGCGCCCGGCCTCGCGCGGGGTGGTGCGCTCGCCCAGGGTGTTGGCGGTGAAGCCGCGCACCGAGCCAAGACCGCCGGCGAAGAAGTTCTCGTAGAACGGATAGGGATCGCTGCCGATGCTGTCGGCGTAGCCCAGGGTGGTGCCGAACTTGAGCGCCCAGGTCTCCTCCTCGTTGAGAGCGAAGAGCTGCTGGGCGCGGGCGCGCAGCTTGTAGTAGTCGGCGTCACTGCCCGGCGCGGCGGTCTCCAGCGACAGGCGCTGATAGTTGCCCGAGGTGGGCATGATGCCGCGGTTGAGGTTGTTGCGCGTCCAACTGGCGGTGAGCTTGAGGCTCTGGGCGTTGTCGCCCTGGTCCTCGACGTAGCGCACGATTTCCGACGCCGTGTCGCGATAGGTCTTGACCGTCAGGTCTTCGATGCTGGCGCCGAAGTTGAGGCGCGACAGCTCACTGACCGGATAGCCGAAGTTGATCCCCGCGCCGTAGGCGTCGGTGGAGTAGGTCGAGATATCCGAGTCTTCGAAATCGGTCTCGCGATAGAAGACGTTGTAGCCGCGCGAGATGCCGTCCAGAGTCCAGTACGGGTCGGTGAAACCGAAGTTGACACTGGTGAAGGTGTCGCTGCGCTGGGCGCCGATGTTGACCCGGTTACCGGTACCCAGGAAGTTGTTCTGGGCCAGCGAGGCGCCGTAGATCACCCCGGCGCTCTGCGAGAAGCCGATGCTCGCCGAGATCGAGCCGGAGGGCTGCTCCTCCACCGTGTAGGTGACGTCGAGCTTGTCCGGCTCGCCAGCCACAGGCTGGGTTTCCACCTCGACCTGACGGAAGAAGCCCAGACGCTCCAGGCGACGGCGCGACTGGCTGATCGAGTCGGTGGAGGCCGGCGCCCCCTCCATCTGGATCATCTCACGACGCAGCACCTCGTCCTGGGTGGTGGTGTTGCCGATGAAGTTGATTCGCCGCACGTAAGCACGACGACCCGGGTCGACACGCACGGTCAGGTCGACGGTGGAACCGTCGGCGCGCGGCTCGGGTATGCCGTCGACCCGGGCGAAGGCGAAGCCTTCGGCACCCAGGCGCGAGCGCAGCGCCTCAGTGGAAGCGGTGACGTTGCTGCGCGAGAAGATCTCTCCGCTCTCCACCTGCAGCAGGTTGCGCGCCTCACGCTCGCCGATCTGCAGATCGCCGACGAAGCGCACGTCGCCCAGGCGATACTGGCTGCCCTCGTCGACGTTGACGGTGACGAAGATCTGCGACTTGTCCGGGCTGATCGAGACCTGGGTCGAGGTGATGTCGAAATTGACGTAGCCGCGGTCCAGGTAGAAAGAGCGCAGACGCTCCAGGTCGCCGGCCAGCGCCTCGCGGGAGTACTCGTCGCGGGAGAACCAGCCGAAGAAGCGCCCGGGGCGGTCGTTGAGCTCGAACACGTCACGCAGCTCGTCGTCACTGAACTGACGATTGCCGACGATGTTGATCTGGCGAATCTTGGCCACGGCACCTTCGTTGATCTCGATATCGACCTGGACGCGGCCTTCGTCGATCTCGCGCACGTTGGTCTCGATCCGGGCGCTGTAGCGCCCCTGGGCCTGGTAGACGCCCTCCAGCTCGCGCTGAATGTCCTCGAGAGTCGAGAGCTGAAGCACCTGGCCTTCCGCCAGCCCGCCCTCGCGCAGACCGCGGCGCAGGTCCTCCTCGGAGAGCCGACGGTTGCCGCTGATGTTCAGCCGCGAGATGGTCGGTCGCTCGACGACCTGGATGACCAGCACGTCACCGTCGCGAGCAAGCTGAATGTCGTCGAACAGACCGGTGGCGAACAGGCTGCGCGCCGCCTCGGCCAGCTCGCGATCATCCACTCGGTCTCGTGCGCTGATGGGGAAGGCGTTGAAGACGGAGGCGGCGGATACCCGCTGCAGCCCCTCCACGCGAATGTCGGTTACTTCGAAGGATTCGGCCAGCACCGTACCGGAACCGGCCAGCAGCAGAGCCGCCAGTCCAAGGGTCTTGATATTCATGCAGTCGCTTCGCTCGCGTTGATCCGCCTGCCTGTACAGACAGGCACCATATACATATGTGCGGGTGACTGACAAGGCGGAGCGCAGCTCCACCTCCCTGTGCCTCCCGTTGGAGGCGCACGCTACCAGAGACGCATCAGATCGAAATAGAGCGCCATCAGCATCAAAGTGCCGACCATTGCCAATCCGATTCGCAATCCCAGCGCCTGAGCCCGCTCCGATACCGGCCGGCCGCGGACGGCTTCGACGAAATAATAAAGCAGGTGGCCACCATCGAGCACCGGTATCGGCAGCAGATTGAGCACCGCCAGGCTGATGGAGAGATAGGCCAGGAAGCTGACGAAGGTCTCCAGCCCCGTACGGGCCGTATCCCCCGCCATCTGGGCGATGGTGATGGGTCCGGAAAGATTGGTCGGCGAGATCAGCCCCACCAGCATCTTGCGGATCGCATCCAGCGTCAGCACCGTCATCTCGCCGGTGCGGTTCACTGCCTGCCCCAGCGCAGCCACGGGGCCGTAGCGGATCTCGCGCCGGAACTCCTCGGGCCACTCCACCGGCTCCACCCCGGCGCCCACGTAGCCGATGGTACCGCCCGTCTCGAGTTCGCGGCTGCCCGGAATGAGCGTCAACGTTACAGGCTCGCCGTCGCGCTGCACCTCGAGCTCCAGCGTTTCGCCGGGGTTGGCCCGCACCACGCTGACGAAATCCATCCACTCCGCGATGGGCGCCCCATTGACGGACAAGAGTTCGTCGCCCGGCTGCAGCCCCGCCTCGGCGGCGGCCTGACCATCCAGCACCTGGCCCAGCACCGCGGGAATACGCGGCTGCCAGGGCGTGATGCCCAGCGTGGCCAGCGGCTGGGGCGGATCCTGGCGCACCAGGTAGTTCTCCACTGGCAGGCGGTACTCCTGCGCGCTCGAGCCAGCGTCGTCACGTGCATCGATGGTCAGCTCACCGCTGGCACCGATGTGGGCGATCAGGCGCAGGTTGATCTCGTCCCAGGAGCGCACGCCGTTGCCCTGCACCGAGACGATCTCCTGGCCGCTCTGCAGACCGCTGCGAGCCGCCGGGGAATCGGGCGCCACCTCGCCCACCACCGGTGCCACCGTGGTGGTGCCGGCGACGAACAGCGCCCAGTAGGCGACGATGGCAAGCAGGAAGTTGGCCAGCGGCCCGGCCGCGACGATGGCGATACGCTGCCATACCGTCTTGCGGTTGAACGTTTCGTGGAGCTGATCGTCGGGTACCGGCGCCTCGCGCTCGTCGAGCATCTTGACGTAGCCGCCAAGGGGAATCGCCGCCACGACGAACTCGGTCCCGTGACGGTCGGTACGGGACCAGAGCGCCTTGCCAAAGCCCACCGAGAAGCGCAGCACCCTGACACCACAGCGGCGCGCCACCCAGTAATGGCCGAACTCGTGGAAGGTGATCAACAGCCCCAGCACCACGATGACGGCCAGCACGTTCTGGATCAGGCCCAATACAGCCTCCTTGAAATGACTACTACGTCGGCGAAAAGCGGCTCAGCCTCTCTTCAACCCCGATTCAGCCCCGCTCCAGCCAAGTGTGCGCCGCCTGCCGCGCCCGGGCGTCGGCGCCGAGCACGGTTTCCAGGTCATCGCCGCTCTCTGCCGGCAGTGCCGTGAGAACCTCGCCCACCAGCTCACCGATTCCCGGAAAGCTCAAGCGCCCCGCCAGGAAGGCGTCGACGGCCACTTCGTTGGCACCGTTGAGGATCGCCGGTGCCGTACCGCCCTCCCGCATCGCCTCGCGCGCCAGCCGCAGACAGGGGAAAGCCGTCTCGTCGGGCGCTTCGAAATCGAGCCGGGCGATCTGGAACAGATCCAGCGCCTCGACGCCGGCTTCGATACGCTCCGGCCAGGCCAGGCCGTAGGCGATCGGCGTACGCATATCCGGATTGCCCAACTGCGCCAGTACCGAGCCGTCGCTGTAGGCGGCCATGGAGTGGATTACGCTCTGCGGATGCACCACCACCTGCACCTGCTCCGGCCGGGCATCGAACAGCCAGCACGCCTCGATCAGCTCCAGCCCCTTGTTCATCAGAGTGGCGCTGTCCACCGAGATCTTGCGCCCCATCGACCAGTTGGGGTGGGCGCAGGCCTGCTCCGGCGTCACCGCCGCCAGGCGCTCCCGCGACCAGCCGCGAAACGGCCCGCCAGAGGCGGTCAGCAGCAACTGGGTGACGCCGTGACGAGCCAGACCGCCACGGTGCTCGGGTGGTAGACACTGGTAGATGGCATTATGTTCGGAATCGATCGGCAGCAGCGTGGCACCATGGCGCGACACGGCGTCCATGAACAGCGCCCCGGACATCACCAGGGCTTCCTTGTTGGCCAGCAGCACCCGCTTGCCGGCGCGCACCGCGGCAAGCGTCGGCAGCAGCCCCGCGGCGCCGACGATGGCCGCCATCACCACGTCCACCTCGGTGTCGCTTGCCACCTCGATGAGCGCCTGCTGCCCGGCCCGCACCTCGGTGGCCAGACCCGCCTGCAGGAGGCGCTCACGCAGCCAGGCGGCATCGTGCTCCTCGTCGAGCACGGCCAGGCTGGGTCGATGGCGCAAACACTGGGTCAGCAGCGCCTCGCGGGAGCGGTGGGCAGTCAGCGCATGCACCCGGTAACGTTCGGGGTGGCGTGCGATCACGTCCAGCGTGCTGGTGCCGATGGAACCGGTCGCGCCCAGCACCGTCACGCCCTGTTGCCGGCGAGAGTCGCTCATCTCACGGCGATCCACGCTACAGGACCCCGAGCGAGAGCAGCGCGAACAGCGGCACCGCGGCGGTCAGGCTGTCGATGCGGTCGAGTACGCCGCCGTGGCCCGGCAGCAGGTTGCTGGAGTCCTTGATACCGCGGAAGCGCTTGAGCATGCTCTCGAAAAGATCGCCCATCACCGAGACCAGCGTCACGATCGCCGTGACCACGACCAGCCCCAAGCCAGCCGCCGCACCCAACCCCTGCCAGGTGGCAAATACCAGCGCCAGCATCAGCGTCACCACCAGCCCGCCGGCCACGCCTTCCCAGGACTTGCCCGGACTGACCGCCGGCGCCAGCTTGCGCCTGCCCCAGGCGCGACCGCTGAAATAGGCGCCGATATCGGCCCCCCATACCAGCAGCAGCACGTAGAGCAACCAGATGCCGCCGGTATCGCGCAGCACGTTGAAGCCGACCCAGGTCGGCAGCAGCACCCACAGCCCCATGCTCAGGCGCATGGCCATGGACTGCCACTGCTCACTTCGCGCAGGGTACTGAACGATCCAATAGAGATTGACCAGCCAGCCAGCCACGGCCAGCCACAGGAGCCCGACCGACAGCGCAGCGCCTGCTGCCCACAGCACGAGCATCAGCAGCGCCATGCCCGCCACCAGGGCCAGCCGCCGGGTCGTCTCGCTCACCCCGGCCAGATTGGTCCATTCCCAGGCGGCCAGCAGCACGATGCCGCCGGTGAAGAGGGCAAAGGCACCGCCCGTAAGGCCGAACAGTCCGGCCAGCATCAGCGGCGCCAACCATGCCGCCGTAATGACTCGCTGTCTAAGCACCTTCAGCCTCGATCTGTTCGTCGGTCATACCGAAGCGGCGCTGCCGTCGGCGGAAGTCGTCCACTGCCAGGTCGAAGGCATCGCCATCGAAATCGGGCCACAGCAGCGGCGTGAAATAGAGCTCGGCATAGGCCATCTGCCACAGCAGAAAGTTGGAGATGCGCTGTTCGCCGCTGGTGCGGATGCACAGATCCACCGGCGCCTCATCGGCCAGGCAAAGCTCGCCCTGCACGGCGTACTCATCGACCGCAGCCGGATCCAGCTCCCCGGCCGCAGCACGCTCGGCCAGACGGCGCGCCGCCATGGCAATGTCCCAGCGACCGCCATAGTTGGCCGCGATCACCAGATGCATGCGCTGGTTGTCGCGGGTCAGCGCCTCGGCCCTGTCGATGTGCTTCTGGATCGAGCTGGAGAAGGCGGAGCGGTCGCCAATCACCGAGAGCCGGATGCCGTTCTTGTGGAGCTTCTTCACTTCACGCTTGAGCGCGAGGAGAAACAGCTCCATAAGAGCGCTCACTTCAGCCTCGGGGCGACGCCAGTTCTCGCTGGAGAAGGCGAACAGCGTCAGGGTCTCGATGCCGCGCTCGGCGGCGCGCCGGATCACCGCCCGCACGGCCTCGACGCCGGCATGATGGCCACGGATACCGGAGAGCCCTCGCGCACGCGCCCAGCGGTTGTTGCCGTCCATGATGACCGCCACATGGCGCGGCAGGCCGTCGCCGGGGGGCTTCGGTGGCATCTTCGATGCAGAGGTCTGCGCTGACGTCATGATGTCTCGCAATGGCGGTGGGAGATCCGGGTGGCCAGGCAGGGCCACCCGGCGCTGCTCAGACCTGCATCAGGTCGTGTTCCTTCACTTCGAGCTGCTTGTCGATCTCGCCGATGTACTTGTCGGTCAGCTTCTGGATCACGTCTTCGGCACGGTGCTGCTCGTCCTCGGAGATCTCTTTCTCCTTGAGCAGGGCCTTGAGATCGCTGTTGGCATCGCGGCGTACGTTGCGCACCGCCACGCGGGCGTTCTCGGCCTCGGAGCGGGCCTGTTTGATGTAGCCCTTGCGGGTCTCTTCGGTGAGCATCGGCATCGGCACACGAATCACGTTGCCGGCGCTCGACGGGTTGAGGCCCAGGTCGGAGGTCATGATCGCCTTCTCGATCTTGGGCACCATGTTCTGCTCCCAGGGCACCACGGAGAGGGTGCGGGCATCTTCGATGTTCACCGAAGCGACCTGGTTGAGCGGCACCTGGCTGCCGTAGTAGTCCACGGTGACTGAGTCGAGGATGCTGGAGTGAGCACGCCCGGTACGAATCTTGTTGAAGTTGGCATGAAGGGCCTCGAGGCTCTTCTTCATGCGACTTTCTGCATCTTTCTGGATGTCATTGATCACGGTGTCAACCTCTGTCTATCAGCGTGCCTTCCTTGCCGCCCACCACCAGATTCAGCAGGGCGCCCGGCTTGTTCATGTTGAAGACGCGAACCGGCATGTCATGGTCCCGCACCAGGCAGATAGCGGTCAAATCCATGATGCCGAGCTTCTGGTCGAGCGCATCATCGTAGCTCAGATGATCGTACTTGACTGCATCGGCGTGCTTGACCGGATCCTTGTCGTAGACCCCATCCACCTTGGTGGCCTTGACCACCACATTGGCGTCGATCTCGATGCCGCGCAGACAGGCGGCCGAGTCCGTGGTGAAGAAAGGATTGCCGGTACCGGCGGAGAACAATACCACGTCGCCGGAGGTGAGGTAGCGAATCGCCGTGCGGCGGTCGTAGTGCTCGACCACGCCGCTCATGGGAATGGCCGACATCACCCGTGAGCGGATGTTGGAGCGCTCCAGCGCGTCGCGCATGGCCAGGGCGTTCATCACCGTGGCCAGCATACCCATGTGGTCGCCGGTGACCCGATCCATGCCCGCTGCGTTGAGCGCCGCGCCGCGGAACAGATTGCCGCCGCCGATGACGATACCGACCTGTACACCGATACCCACCAGTTGACCGATCTCCAGCGCCATGCGGTCGAGCACCTGCGGATCGATGCCGAAATCGTGCTCGCCCATCAGCGCTTCGCCGGAGAGCTTGAGCAGGATGCGCTTGTACTTCGACTTGTCGGTACGGGGCTTGGCGAGGCTGTCGACGTGATCGGTCGGGGGCATGGCAACTCTCCTGGCGTCAAGGGGATGAAGCTACTCTACTACGTCCGGCGCGGGAGCCGGATACGAGAAGGCGTGCGCTCTCGCGCACGCCGTTCTCGAGCTGGAACCTCTGACCTTAGCGACGGCCAGCCTGTTCCATGACTTCCTTGGCGAAGTCGACCTCTTCCTTCTCGATGCCCTCGCCCACTTCGAAGCGGGTGAAGCCAAGCACCTCACCGCCGGCGGCCTTGACGAACTCGGCCACGGACTGGTTCGGATCCTTGACGAAGGGCTGCTCGGTCAGGCTGTTCTCGGCCAGGTACTTCTTCAGGCGGCCTTCGACCATCTTCTCGGCGATCTGCTCGGGCTTGCCGGCCATGTCGGGCTGAGCCAGGATGATCGCCTTCTCCTTGTCGAGCTGCTCCTGAGGCATGTCCTCGGGAAGCGCCACGGCCGGGTTGATCGCGGCCACATGCATGGCAACGTCCTTGGCCACTTCGCTGTTACCGCCCTTGAGCACGGTGAGCACGCCGATGCGGCCGCCGTGGACGTATTCGCCCACCAGCGCGCCTGCCGGCGCCTCGACGACGGCGCAGCGACGCACACCGATGTTCTCGCCGATCTTCTGCACCAACTGCTCGCGAGCGCTCTCGAGCTCGCCGGCCATCACGGCAGCCACGTCCTCGCTCTTGGCGGCGAAGAAGGCGTCGGCGACCTTGTCGGCGAAGGCCTTGAAGTTGTCGTCGCGTGCGACGAAGTCGGTCTCGGAGTTGATCTCGACCACCACGCCGTAGCTGCCGTCTGCGGCGACACGGGTCACCACGGTGCCTTCGGCGGCGGTACGGCCGGCCTTCTTGGCGGCCTTCAGGCCGGAGCTCTTGCGCAGGTTCTCGATGGCGAGTTCGATGTCACCACCCGCTTCGGTGAGTGCTTTCTTGCACTCCATCATGCCGAGCCCGGTACGCTCGCGCAGCTCCTTGACCTGGGAAGCGCTGATCGCTGCCATGGTAATTCACCTCTTGGTAAGTGGAACCCGGGTTGATCCAGGTTCGACCTGGGAATAAGGGCGCCGGGCCCGAAGGCCCGGTGAACACTCGCTCCGCCGTGGCGGAACGGTAGCGGGCGGACGCACTGGGCGACCGCCCTGCCGAGCCGGCACTGCCGGCTCGAGCAACGCGCCGTTACTCGGCGGCGGCAGTAGCGTCGCCGCTTTCACCCTCGGTGACCTCGACGAACTCGTCGGGACGACCTTCTTTCGCACGCGCACAGGCGTCGGCAATCGCCTTGACGTAGATCTGGATGGCGCGAATGGAGTCATCGTTGCCGGGAATCACGTAGTCGACGCCGTCCGGATCGGAGTTGGTGTCCACCACGCCGATGACCGGGATGCCGAGCTTGTTCGCCTCGTTGATGGCGATGCGCTCGTGGTCCACGTCGATGACGAACAGCGCGTCGGGCAGACCGCCCATCTCCTTGATGCCGCCGATGGAGCGCTCGAGCTTGTCCTGCTCGCGAGTCGCCATCAGGACTTCTTTCTTGGTCAGCTTGTCGAAGGTGCCGTCCTCGCGCATGGTCTCGAGGTCGCGCAGACGCTTGATCGACTGACGGATGGTCTTGTAGTTGGTCAGCATGCCACCGAGCCAGCGGTGGTTGACGAACGGCATGCCGACGCGATTGGCTTCTTCCTTGATGATCTTGCTCGCGCTGCGCTTGGTGCCGACGAACAGGATCTTGTTGTTGGAAGCGGCCATCTTCTCGACCACGTCGATCACCTCGTTGAGGGCCGGCAGGGTGTGCTCGAGGTTGATGATGTGGATCTTGTTACGAGCGCCGAAGATGAACTTGCCCATCTTCGGGTTCCAGTAACGGGTCTGGTGACCGAAGTGTGCGCCTGCCTTGAGCAGGTCACGCATGTTGACGTGTGCCATGGATGACTCCTGAAAATCGGGTTAGGCCTCCACGCACCCCATGGATCCGACCGCCGGGAAGAACCGCGGCAGCACCCGGGACCATGTGCCGGTACGTGTGTGTTTTCAAGGCTGTTGAGTTAACGGCTCGAGTCGTGCTGCGCCAGGCGCTTGGGCGACTCGCCGCCGACGCCGTCGCTGCCTCGCCGGCCGGCCGTTTGGCCTGGACCCTGACGATTGCAGGAAAGCGCGCGGCTTTATACCATAGTTCATCCACGAGATGAAGTCGCCCGCCGCCTTATCCCATGCTGCCGGCACTGCCATTCCTCCGATACGAGACTCCATGAACATAGCCATCAAGACGCCCGACGAGATCGAGAAGATGCGCGAGGCCGGTCGCCAGGCCGCCAGCGTGCTGGAGATGATCGCCCCCCACGTCCAGGCCGGCGTGACCACCGGCGAGCTGGATCGCCTGTGCCACGACTACATCGTAGGCGAACTGGGCTCCACTCCGGCACCGCTCAACTATCACGGCTTTCCCAAGTCGATCTGCACCTCGCTCAATCACGTGGTCTGCCACGGCATTCCCGATCCGGACAAGAAGCTGAAGAAGGGCGACATCATGAACGTCGATGTCACCGTGAAGACCGCCGACGGCTACCACGGCGACACCAGCGTGATGTTCATCGTCGGCGAGAACATCCAGGGCGAGCGGCTGTGCCGGGTGACCCAGGAGTGCCTGTACAAGAGCATCGCCCTGGTGCGGCCGGGCGCGCGCCTCTCCGAACTGGCTCGCGCCATTCAGGGCCATGCCGAGGTCAACGGCTACTCGGTGGTGCGCGACTTCTGTGGCCACGGCATAGGCGCCACCTTCCACGAAGACCCCCAGGTGCTGCATTATGACGGCTACGCGCCCGAGGCCGACGCCACCCTGGCCGCCGGCATGTGCTTCACCATCGAGCCGATGATCAACGTCGGCGGGCACCAGACCAAGGTGCTGCGCGACGGCTGGACCGCGGTGACCCGGGACAAGAGTCTGTCCGCACAGTGGGAGCACACCCTGCTGGTCACCGAAACCGGCGTCGAGGTGCTCACGGCGCGCCACGAGGAAGATTTCTCCTTCCTCGACCACTGAGTCGAGCCAACATGCTGCTGCACCACTACCGTTTCGTTCCCGATGAGACGCTGTTCGATGCTGCCACCTTCCGCAGCGAACTCGCCGGCACTCGCTCGCCGATAGCGCCGTTCAAGGCGGCGCTGCGCGACATTCAGCAGCGCCTGGACGAGCGCTTCCGTGCCGGCGCCGACATTCGCGACCTGGTGCACGGCCGGGCCTGGTGCCTCGACCAGCTGCTCGGCGTGGCGTGGTCGCTGCAGGAGTGGCCCGACGACGGCGTGGCGCTGCTCGCCGTGGGCGGCTACGGGCGCGGCGAACTCCACCCCCGCTCCGACATCGACCTGATGCTGTTGCTGGCGGACGACGACGACTCGCCCTATCGCGAGCCGCTGACTGCCTTCATCACCCTGCTGTGGGACATCGGCCTGGAGATCGGCCACAGCGTGCGCTCGCTGGCCGACTGCGAACGTGAGGCCAGTGCCGACATCACCGTCATCACCAACCTGATGGAGTCGCGCACCCTGGCCGGCCCCGAGTCGCTGCGCGAGGCGATGAAGGCGCGCATCGCGCCCGAGCGCATCTGGCCCGCCGACCGCTTCTTCGAAGCCAAGTGGCAGGAGCAGATCAGCCGCCATCACCGCTTCAACAACTCCGAGTACCACCTCGAGCCCAACATCAAGAGTTCACCGGGCGGGTTGCGCGACATCCAGATGATCGGCTGGGTGGCCAAGCGCCACTTCGGCAGCCAGCGTTACGGCGACCTGGTGGCGAACGGCTTCATGAACGACGCCGAGCTGCACATCCTGAGCCAGGGCCGGGCCTTCCTGTGGCAGGTGCGCTATGCCCTGCACATGCTCACCGGGCGCGCCGAGGATCGCCTGCTGTTCGACCACCAGCGCACCATCGCCGAGCTGTTCGGCTTCCGCGATACTCCCGAGCGCCTGGCCGTCGAACAGTTCATGAAGCGCTACTACCGCCACGTGACGGCGCTGGCGGGGCTCAACGACATGCTGCTGCAGCACTTCGACGAGGCCATCCTGCGCGGCGGCGAAAAGCTCGAGATCACCGGCCTCAACGAGCGCTTCGTGATCGAAGGGAGCTATATCAAGGCGCGTCACCGCTCGGTCTTCCGCGAGCACCCCTACGCGCTGCTGGAGCTGTTCCTGCTGATGGCGGAGCATCCCGAGATCGAGGGCGTACGCGCCGACACCATCCGCTTGATTCGCGACAACCGTCATCTCATCGACGACCTCTACCGCGACGACGCCCAGCACCAGCACCTGTTCATGTCGCTGCTGTGCTCGAGCGGCAACGTGGCGCGTCAGCTCAGGCGCATGAATCGCTACGGCGTGCTCGGCAAGTACCTGCCGGAGTTCGGTCAAGCGGTAGGGCTGATGCAGCACGACCTGTTTCACATCTATACGGTGGATGCCCACACCCTGCGCCTGCTCAAGTTCATTCACCAGTTTCGCAAGCCCGAGGCCCGCGAGGAGTTCCCGGTGGTGGCGGAACTGGTGCACCAGCTGCCCAAGCTGGAGCTGCTGTGGATCGCCGGGCTCTATCACGACATCGGCAAGGGCCGCGGCGGCGACCACTCGATTCTAGGCGCCCACGACGTGGAGCGCTTCGCTGAGCGTCACGGCCTGTCGAGCCGCGACACGCGGCTGGTGAGCTGGCTGGTGGAGAACCATCTGGTGATGTCGATGGTGGCCCAGAAGCGCGACATCACCGACCCCGACGTGATCCGCGAGTTTGCCGCCCACGTCGGCGACGAGACCCGCCTGGACTACCTCTACGTGCTGACGGTGGCCGACATCAACGCCACCAACCCGACGCTGTGGAACGGCTGGCGGGCCTCGCTGCTGCGCCAGCTCCACGCCGAGACCAAGCGCGCCCTGCGCCGCGGTCTGGACAATCCCCTCGACCGCGAGGAGTGGGTCGCCGAGACGCGCAACGAGGCGCGCTCGCTGCTGGCGGCCGTGGGCGCCGACCTGGAGCAGGTCGAGCGTCTTTGGGAGCTGCTCGGCGAGGAGTATTTCCTGCAGTACGCCCCCAGCGAGATCGTGTGGCAGACCATGGGCATTCTCGCCCATGGCGGCTCCGAGCTGCCGCTGATCCTGATCAGCGCCCCCGCCGACGACATGTCCGACGGCGGCACCAAGGTGTTCATCCACACCCGTTCGGTGGATGACCTGTTCGCCGCCACCGCCGCCGCCATGGAGCAGCTCGGACTGTCGATCCACGACGCCCGCATCGCCACCTCGAGCAACGACTGGACGCTCAACACCTTCATCGTGCTCGACGATCTCGGGCGAGCCATTCGCGATCCGGCCCGCATCGAGGAGATCCGCGCGCACCTGGTCGAGGAACTCGACGACCCCGACGACTACCCGCAGATCGTCACCCGCCATACGCCGCGCCAGCTTCGCCACTTCAAGGTGCCCACCGAGGTGCTGATCGAGCAGGACCCGGCCAACGAGCGTACCCTGCTGGAGCTGACCGCTCCCGACCGCCCCGGCCTGCTGGCCCGGGTCGGGCGCATCTTCATGGAGCAGGACATCTCGCTCTCGGCGGCCAAGATCGCCACCCTGGGCGAGCGGGTGGAGGACGTCTTCTTCATCACCGACAAGTCGGGCGCACCGCTGACCGACCCCGAGCGCCAGCAGCGCCTGCGCGCGAGGCTGATCGAAGTGCTGGACGTGGCGGGCTGAGACCCGCCGCGCTTAGCGCCAGGAGCGCTATTGGTCCGCGCCGAGCGCGATTGCTTTAAGCCGGGCGCGATTGGTTTGAGGCAAGTCAGGGGCTTCCCTATAATCGTCGGTCTGCCCGCAGCCACGACAACGACGCCGCTTACCGGCGCCTGGACACCGATGAACCCCGATCTCGACGCCCTCAAGCCCTATCCCTTCGAGAAGCTCGCCACGCTCAAGGCCGGTGTGACACCGCCTGCGCAGCTCGCGCACATCCCACTGACCATCGGCGAACCGCAGCATGCGCCCTTCGCCGAGGCACTGGCCACGCTGCATGCGCACCAGCTCGATTTCGCCCGCTATCCGGCCACCGCCGGTATCCCCGAGCTGCGTGGCGCCATTGCCGACTGGGCCCGTCGTCGCTTTCGTCTCGACGGGCTCGACCCCGAGCACCAGGTGCTGCCGGTCAACGGCACCCGCGAGGCGATCTTCGCCTTCGTCCAAGCCGCGCTGGACCGCAGCCGCCCGGCACGGGTGGCGGTGCCCAATCCCTTCTATCAGATCTACGAGGGCGCCACCCTGCTCGCCGGCGGCCAGCCGCTCTATCTGGACTGCCGGGCCGAGAGCGGCTTTCGCCCCGACTTCGACGCCGTGTCGGCCGAGGTGTGGCGTGAGGTGCAGATCCTCTTCCTCTGCTCGCCGGGCAACCCCACCGGCGCGGTGACGCCGCAGGCGGAGTTCGAGAAGCTGATCGCCTTGGCCGACGAGCATGACTTCATCATCGCCTCCGACGAGTGCTACTCCGAGCTCTATCTCGACGAGAGCGCGCCGCCACCGGGGCTGCTGGAGGCCTGCGCAGCGATGGGTCGCCACGACTACCGTCGCTGCCTGGTGTTCCATTCGCTCTCCAAGCGCTCCAACCTGCCCGGGCTGCGCTCGGGCTTCGTCGCCGGCGACGCCGATCTGATCGCCCCGTTCAAGCGCTACCGCACCTACCACGGCTGCGCCATGTCGCTGCCGCTGCAGTACGCCTCCATCACCGCCTGGAACGACGAGACCCACGTACGTGCCAACCGCGATGCCTACCGCGCGAAGTTCGCCGCGGTGACCGAAATTCTCGCCCCGGTGCTTGAATTTCCCGCGCCCGAAGCCAGTTTCTACCTATGGCCGGCGGTACCGGGCGGCGACGACGAAGCCTTCACCCGCGAACTGTTCGCCGCCGAGCACGTCAGCGTGCTGCCCGGTTCCTATATGGGTCGCCCCGCTACCGGCGACGGGATGGGTCGCCCCGCTACCGGCGACGGGATGGGTCGCCCCGCTGCCGGCGACGGCATGGGGCGCCAGGGCGCCGACGGCACCAATCCCGGTGCCGGACGCATACGTCTAGCGCTGGTGGCCGAACTCGAGCCCACCGCCGAAGCCGCCGGCCGGATTCGCCGTTTCATCGAAAGGAGGGCATGATGGCAACCCTGTTCGTGATCAAGAACTGCGACACCTGCCGCAAGGCACGCAAGACGCTGGACGAGAAGGGCCTGCCGTATCAGGTCCACGACCTGCGCGAGGACGGCCTCTCCGCCGCCCTGCTCGAACACATTCTCGCGCGCGTGCCGGTGATGGAGGCGCTCAACCGGCGCAGCACCACCTGGCGCAATCTCCCCGAAGAGGACAAGCAGGATCTCGACGCCAACAAGGCCCGCACCTTGATCATGGCCAACCCCACCCTGCTCAAGCGACCGCTGCTCGATACCGGCGACGAGATTCGCGTCGGCTATCGCGACGGCGACTACGACGACCTCAAAGGCTGACCCCCTTACCATAAAGACTTACCATCAAGAAACGAGGACACCCCATGTTGAGTTTTGCCTTCGGAATCGGCACCCAGAACACCCAGGGCGACTGGCTGGAGATCTATTATCCGGCTCCGCTGTTCAAACCGGATGCCAGCCTGGTGGAAGCCGTCGGCAAGGTGCTCGACATCCCCAACGGCAACGGCGCCGTCAGCTTCCTGCCGGAACACTGCAGCGACATCGCCGAGGCGCTCAAGGCCGCAGGCCACGTGGCCCAGGCCGAACTGGCCGAGGCACTGGCGGGAAGCCAGCGTCCGCTGGTTGCCACCTTCATCGATAGCGACGTGCCGCCGCAGAGCGTGCCCGAGGTGTACCTCAAGCTGCACCTGCTGTCGCACCGTCTGGTCAAGCCCCACGGACTCGACCTCACCGGCATGTTCGGCCTGCTGCGTAACGTGGCCTGGACCAACGAAGGCCCGATCGACATCGAGGAGCTGCCCGCCCGGCGCCTCAAGGCGCGCCTCGAAGGCCGCGCGCTGTCGGTGGATTGCGTCGACAAGTTCCCCAAGATGACCGACTACGTGGTGCCCAGCGGGGTGCGCATCGCCGACACCGCCCGGGTACGCCTGGGCGCCTATCTCGGCGAAGGCACCACCGTGATGCACGAGGGCTTCGTCAACTTCAATGCCGGCACCGAAGGCCCCGGCATGATCGAGGGCCGTATCTCCGCCGGCGTGCTGGTGGGCAAGGGCTCCGACCTGGGCGGCGGCTGCTCCACCATGGGCACCCTCTCCGGCGGCGGCAACATCGTGATCAAGGTCGGCGAAGGCTGCCTGATCGGTGCCAATGCCGGTATCGGTATCCCCCTGGGCGACCGCTGCACCGTGGAAGCCGGGCTATACATCACCGCCGGGGCCAAGGTCACCCTGCTCGACGACCAGGGTCAGGAGGTCAAGACCGTGGCGGCCCGCGAGCTGGCCGGTCAGAGCGACCTGCTGCTGCGCCGCAACTCGCAGAACGGCCGCATCGAGTGCCTGACCAACAAGAGCGCCATCGCGCTCAACGAGGCCCTGCATGCCAACGACTGAGCCACAGGGGCTCTCCCCCACCCTGCAGCTCGCCATGGAGCTGATCCGCCGGCCCTCGGTCACTCCCGATGACCTGGGCTGCCAGGCGCTGATGATCGAGCGCCTGGAGCGGCTCGGCTTTCACGTCGAACGTTTGCCCTTCGGCGACGTGGAAAACTTCTGGGCGACCCACGGCCACCACGGTCCCGTGCTGGCCTTCGCCGGCCATACCGACGTGGTACCGAGCGGGCCGCACACCTACTGGGAGTACCCGCCCTTCGAGCCCTGCATCGATGACGACGGCATGCTGCGAGGCCGCGGCTCCGCCGACATGAAGGGCAGCCTGGCGGCCATGATCACCGCGGTGGAGCGCTTCGTCAGCGCCCACCCCGACCACCATGGTCGTATCGCCTTTCTGATCACCTCCGACGAGGAGGGTCCGGCGGTGGACGGCACCCGGGCCGTGGTCGAGCATCTGCGCGAGCGCAACGAACGCCTCGACTACTGCGTTGTCGGCGAGCCCTCCTCCACCGACGTGCTGGGCGACGTGATCAAGAACGGCCGCCGCGGCTCACTGGGCGGCGTGCTGCACATCAGGGGCATCCAGGGCCACGTGGCCTACCCGCACCTGGCGCGCAATCCCATCCACCAGGCCATGCCTGCGCTCGATGCCCTGGTGCGTGAACACTGGGACTCGGGCAACGACTTCTTCCCCGCTACCAGCTTTCAGATCTCCAACATCCGCGCCGGCACCGGGGCCACCAACGTGATCCCCGGCGACGTGGAGGTGGTGTTCAACTTCCGTTTCTCCACCGAGGTGACCCACGAGCAGCTGCGCGAGCGCACCCAGGCCATCCTCGACGCCCACGGCCTCGAGTATCAGCTTGACTGGACCCTCAACGGCGAGCCGTTCCTGACCGCCGAAGGCGAACTGGTGGATGCCGCCCTGCACGGTGTCGAAGCCGTACTCGGCCGGCGTCCCAAGCTCTCCACCAGCGGCGGCACCTCGGACGGACGCTTCATCGCCACCCTGGGCAGCCAGGTGGTGGAGCTGGGGCCGCGTAACGCCACCATTCACCAGACCAACGAACGCGTGCGTGCCGCCGATCTGGACGACCTGAGCCGGATCTACGAAGCGATTCTGGGTAAGCTCTTCGTCAACGGCTCCGCCCAGCCCTGAATACGCCAAGGAAGAGTTCACCATGCCCGACTCGCACGACAGCCAACTGCACTATCCGGACATCGAGGTCTACCTGCGCCAGGCGCCGCTCGAGGCCATCGACGCCTGGTTGGGCGAAGCGCTGGACGCAGCCCCGCTGCGTGCGGCCGGGCGCAACAAGTGGCAGACCCGGGGCCACTACGACGGGCAGGTCGTGCCGGTACTGCTGGTGGAGAAAGCCGCCGACGGCTTTGCCAGCCTGTGGTTCGACAGCGACCGTACGCCCTGGCCGCGGGACTGCGACTGCGCCCGCGACGCCGCCGCCCGGCTCGGCTGCGAAGTGCGCTGCTCGCTGGGCGGCTGGCAGCCCGGCGACGACCCCGACCGCTTCTGGCAGGTGCTCCCCGACGGCAACGAAGGCGCCATCGACTGGCCCGACTCCGGCCAGTGACCCGAAACGACATCGCCCCGCGAAAGCGGGGCGATGTTCTTGAGCCTGACCAGCTGGCGAAAGCTGGCGAGCGATGACCAGGCTAGGCGGAAGTGCTCTCTTTCCACACTCCAACAACGCCTGGTCGAGCACAGGCGCTTCGTTCAAGTTATTACCGTGACGTCGTCGGCCTGCAGCCCCCGATCATTTTCGATCACGTGGTAGCGCACCTTCTGGCCCTCGGCCAGGGTACGGTGGCCACGACCGCGAATGGCGCGAAAATGGACGAACACGTCTTCACCCGTCTCGCGCTTGATGAAGCCGTAACCCTTGTTGACGTTGAACCACTTCACTTCGCCGATTTCGCGGTCGTCGTTTTCCACCTCGGCGAGTACCGCAAGCCGGGGGCTGAAGGCGTGAAGGGTGAGAGTGGCGATCAGCAGCAGCACGAAGGCGGCGGCAGCCACGGCAAGATAGCCCGGCGCCACGCCGCCGCCCTCCAGAATGGGGAACAGCTGAGCCGCCAGCTCGCCGCCGAACAGCGAGAGAAAGAGAACGATCAGCAGTGGAGCCGGCAGTGCCAATAATAGGCTGATCAACGTACAGCGAAAGATAACCTTGCGATTCATGGATCCGTATTGCTCACTTGTTATGTGGAATGTTGAAACGAGATATCTATGACGACACGACCCGAGGCCTCGTCGACCGATGAAGGTGTCACGATGAACAGCGACACGCAGCGCGACGATTCTAGCATGAGCCCCGAGAATGCGCTCGCTGCACGCCTGGAGGCGCTGGAAAGCCGTATCGCCTACCAGGAGCACTGGCTCGACACGCTGGATCAGGCCGTCGCCGGCCAGGAGCGGCGCCTGGCTCAGCTGGAGCGCATCAATGCGCTGATGCAGGAGAAGCTGCGCGATCAGCAGCAGGCATTGCAGGAAGCGGAGATGGCGGCACCGTCACCGCAGGATGAGGTGCCACCGCACTATTGACCCGCCTGGCCAGAGATTGACGCCACCAACACAAGCGGCGCTGGGGGCAGGCCTGAGAGGGGGTCCGATGCCATGGATGGCATCGGTAGCGCCCAGGGATGGGTTCACAGCGCCCCCGAACGGGCCTGTCGCCAGGAAGCCGCGGGCTTATAGCCAAGCAGCTTCCAGGTTTGTTTACAGATCGTCCAGGTAGCGCTCCGCATCCAGCGCCGCCATGCAGCCGGTGCCGGCAGAGGTCACCGCCTGGCGGTAGACGTGATCCATCACGTCGCCGGCGGCGAACACGCCAGGAATGCTGGTGGCGGTGGCATTGCCCTCGAGGCCGGACTTCACCTTGATGTAGCCGTCATGCATCTCCAGTTGCCCCTCGAAGATGCCGGTGTTGGGGCTGTGGCCGATGGCGATGAACACGCCAGGCGCTTCGATCTCCTTCACGCTGTCGTCGAGGGTGGAACGGATACGCACGCCGGTCACGCCGCTGGCGTCGCCCAGCACCTCTTCCAGCACGTGGTTCCACTCGAGCACCACGTTGCCGCTCTCGGCCTTCTCGCGCAGCTTGTCCTGCAGGATCTTCTCGGCGCGCAGGCTGTCGCGGCGGTGTACCAGGGTCACCTTCGACGCGATGTTGGAGAGATAGAGCGCCTCTTCCACGGCGGTATTGCCGCCGCCCACCACCACGACCTCCTTGTTGCGATAGAAGAAGCCGTCGCAGGTAGCACAGGCCGACACCCCCTGGCCCATGAACTGCTGCTCCGAGGGCAGCCCCAGGTAGCGGGCGCTGGCACCGGTGGCGACGATCAGGGCGTCGCAGGTGTAGCTGCCACTGTCGCCCTTCAGGGTGAAGGGGCGGTTGCGCAGGTCCACCTCATGGATATGGTCGAACAGCACTTCGGTATCGAAGCGTTCGGCATGGCGCTTCATGCGCTCCATGAGCTCGGGCCCCTGCACCCCGGCATCGTCGCCGGGCCAGTTGTCCACGTCGGTGGTGGTGGTCAGTTGACCGCCGGCCTGGATACCGGTGATCAACACCGGCTTGAGATTGGCCCGTGCCGCATAGACGGCGGCGGTATAGCCGGCCGGGCCGGAGCCCAGGATGATCAGGCGTTCGTGACGCGCTTCGCTCATGAAGAGATCCTCGCTGTTCGAAAACGCAAAGAGGGGGGGAGTTGACTCGCTCCGGGCACGGTCGTTGCCTGTCGCCGGAGAGACGGTTGCCGCCATTGTACCAGCCCATGGCTCGCGGTGGGTGCCTCCGAGCTCGGCCCGCCAGAGCACGGGCCAGCCTACAGCACCTCGTCATCGCGACCCAGCATCAGGCTCTCCAGCTCCCCATCCATGGGCGACACGTCGACCCGCACCTGGATCGGTGCGCAGCAGAACGGGCAGTCTTCCCATGTCTGGTGGCTGCCTTGCGAGAGATCCAGCGGCAGGTCGAAGGGCATGCTGCAGTAGGGGCAGTGAACGGAATGGCTGTCGAGGCGTTCTTCATGCATGACGAAACTCCCGGCGCCAACTCCTCCCCCGGCGGAGCCTCGGCGCCATGCAACGGATTTTCCTTCAGCATAGAAACCTTGGGCAGCGCTTGAAAGGGGGACCTATCATGACCATGTGATAAAGACGAGAGTACGAAAAGGACCGTTCTCAACCGTGACAGGAGGCCTTCATGAGCCGTGACGAGATGCCGGATACGCTGCAGACCCTGGCCGCAGACGGCACCACTTATCACTACTACTCGCTGCCCAAGGTGGCCGAGGAGATGGGCAACATCGACCGGCTGCCCAAGACGCTGAAGATCCTGCTGGAGAATCAGCTGCGCTTCGCCGACGACCCGAGCGTGGCGCGCGAGGACATCCAGGCATTGATCGACTGGCAGCAGGGCGGACGCTCGAATCGCGAGATCGGCTATCGCCCGGCACGGGTGCTGATGCAGGACTTCACCGGCGTTCCCGGCGTGGTGGACCTGGCCTCAATGCGCGCCGCGGTGGAAAAGCTCGGCGAGGATCCGTCACGCATCAACCCGCTGTCGCCGGTGGATCTGGTCATCGATCACTCGGTGATGGTGGACAAGTTCGGCAACCCCACCGCCTTCAAGGACAACGTCGCCATCGAGATGGAGCGCAACCGCGAGCGCTACGAGTTCCTGCGCTGGGGTCAGGACGCCTTCGACAACTTCAGCGTGGTGCCGCCGGGCACCGGCATCTGTCATCAGGTCAACCTGGAGTACCTGGGCCGCACGGTGTGGACCAAGGAGGAGAGCGGTAAGACCTTTGCCTACCCCGACACCCTGGTAGGCACCGACTCCCACACCACCATGATCAACGGCCTCGGCGTGCTCGGCTGGGGGGTCGGCGGCATCGAGGCCGAAGCCGCCATGCTCGGCCAGCCGGTGTCGATGCTGATTCCCGAAGTGGTCGGCTTCAAGCTCACCGGTAGGCTCAAGGAAGGCATCACCGCCACCGACCTGGTGCTGACGGTGACCCAGATGCTGCGCAGCCGCGGCGTGGTAGGCAAGTTCGTCGAATTCTACGGCGACGGCCTGGCCGACCTGCCGCTGGCCGACCGCGCCACCATCGCCAACATGGCGCCGGAATACGGCGCCACCTGCGGCTTCTTCCCGGTCGACGACGAGACCCTGGCCTACCTGCGCCTGACCGGCCGCGACGACAGCCTGATCGCTCTGGTGAAGGAGTATTGCCAGGCCCAGGGGCTGTGGCGAGAGCCCGGCGACGAGCCAATCTTCAGCGACACCCTGCACCTCGACCTGAGCGACGTCGAGGCCAGCCTGGCCGGCCCCAAGCGGCCTCAGGATCGGGTGGCGCTCAAGGACATGAAAACCACCTTCGAGAAGCTGATGCAGGGGGAAGAGAACGGCAAGGCACCGCCCAGCGAAGAGAAAGGTCGCCTGTTCTCCGAAGGCGGGCAGACCGCCGTCGGTGTCCACGACAGCTACGAGCATCATGACAGCCAGAACGTCGAGCTGGACGGCGAGCAGTTCAAGCTCAACCCTGGTGCCGTGGTCATTGCCGCCATTACCTCCTGCACCAACACCTCCAACCCCAGCGTGATGCTGGCCGCCGGCCTGCTGGCGCGTAATGCCCGCGCCAAAGGGCTCACCACCAAGCCGTGGGTCAAGACCTCGCTGGCGCCGGGCTCCAAGGTGGTCACCGAATACCTGGCCGCCGGTGACGTGCAGGACGATCTGGATGCGCTGGGCTTCAACCTGGTGGGCTACGGCTGCACCACCTGTATCGGCAACTCCGGCCCGCTGCCGCCGCCCATCGAGAAGGCCGTGGAAGACGGCGACCTCACCGTGGCCTCGGTGCTCTCCGGCAACCGCAACTTCGAAGGGCGCATCCATCCGCTGGTGAAGACCAACTGGCTCGCCTCGCCGCCGCTGGTGGTGGCCTACGCCCTGGCCGGCAACGTGCGCCTGGATCTCACCCAGGACCCGCTGGGCGAGGACCAGGACGGCAATCCGGTCTATCTGCAGGACATCTGGCCCTCACAGGCCGACATCGCCAATGCGGTGGAGAAGGTCAAGACCGAGATGTTCCGCAAGGAGTACGCCGAGGTGTTCGAGGGCGACGAGACCTGGAAGGCGCTGCAGGTGCCCCATAGCCAGGTCTACGAGTGGTCGCCCTCTTCCACCTACATCCAGCACCCGCCCTTCTTCGAGGGCATGGGCCGTACCCCGGAGCCGATCGAGGACGTCAGAGACGCCCATATCCTCGCCATCCTGGGCGACTCGGTGACCACCGACCACATCTCGCCGGCCGGCTCGATCAAGCCCGACAGCCCTGCCGGTCGCTATCTGCAGGAGCGCGGCATCAAGCCGGTGGACTTCAACTCCTACGGCTCCCGGCGCGGCAATCACGAAGTGATGATGCGCGGCACCTTCGCTAACGTGCGTATCCGCAACGAGATGCTCGACGGCGTGGTGGGCGGCGAGACCCGCCACGTGCCCTCGGGCGAGCAGATGGCGATCTACGATGCGGCGATGAAGTATCAGGAGAAGGGCACGCCGCTGGTGGTGGTGGCCGGCAAGGAGTACGGCACCGGCTCGTCGCGGGACTGGGCGGCCAAGGGCACACGGCTGCTCGGCGTGCGCGCGGTGCTGGCCGAGTCCTACGAGCGTATCCACCGCTCCAACCTGATCGGCATGGGCGTGGTGCCGCTGCAGTTCCCCGAGGGCGAGAGCCGCAAGACACTCGGCCTGACCGGCGACGAGACGATCTCCATCGAGGGGTTGGCCGACCTCACCCCGGGTGGCCAGGTCACGGTCACGGTGAAGAGCGCCAAGGGAGAGAAGAAGATCGAAGCCCTGTGCCGCATCGACACCGCCAACGAACTGGAGTACTACCGCCACGGCGGCATTCTCCACTACGTGCTGCGGCGGATGATCGGCGCGGCGTAGGCCTCTACCAACCTGCCCTCACGCAAAGGCCCTGCCGGAAAACCGGCAGGGCCTTTGCCATTGCAGGGCTAGTGCTTCTGGTTCAGAACGAGCGTCGCCGATAGCTGCGATACTCCGGCGTCCAGCTGCTGCGCTCGATGGCCTGACGCAGCTTGATGCCGTCGGTGCGCAGCGCCATCCCCTCCTGCTGGGCCTGGGCGGCGACTTCGAAGGCAATGGCCTTGGAAAGCTCGCGGATGTGGGACAGCGGCGGCAACAATGCCCCCTTGCCCTCCTTCACCAGCGGCGCCTCGCGGGCCAGCGCCCGGGACGCGGTCATCAGCATGGTATCGGTGATGCGCTTGGCACCGCTGGCCACCACGCCGAGACCGATGCCGGGGAAGATGTAGGCGTTGTTGCACTGGGCGATGGGGTAGATCTTGCCCTCGTACTCCACCGGCGGGAAGGGACTGCCGGTGGCCACCAGGGCCTGGCCGTTGGTCCACTCGATCACGTCCGCCGGCACGGCCTCGACGCGGGAGGTAGGGTTGGAGAGCGGCATGATCACCGGGCGCTCGCAGCCGGCATGCATGGCGCGGATGACCTCCTCGGAGAACAGCCCCGGCTGCCCCGAGACACCGATCAACACGGTGGGTTTGATGTGACGCGCCACCTCGAGCAGCGACTGGTCCTGCCACTCTTTGACCAGCGCCGGATCGTGAGCCAGGCGGCGCTGGAAGTCGCGCAGCCACTCCTGATCGCTGGTGACGAGCCCCTCGCGGTCGACCATGAACACCCGCCGCCGCGCCTCCTTCTCGCTGAGGCCTTCGGCCTGCATGGCAATGACGACCTGCTCGGCGATGCCGCAGCCAGCGGAGCCGGCGCCGACGAACACCACGCGCTGGTCGGCGATGGTCTCGTCACGGGCCTGGCAGGCCGCCATCAGGGTGCCCACGGCCACCGCCGCAGTGCCCTGCACGTCATCGTTGAAGCAGCATAACTGGTCGCGATAGCGCTCCAGCAGCGGCACCGCATTGGCCTGGGCGAAGTCCTCGAACTGCAGCAGCACGTTGGGCCAGCGCCGTTTAACCGCGGCGATGAAGTCCTCGAGGAAGACGTCATATTCCTCCTGGGAGATGCGCGGGTGACGCCAGCCCATGTACATGGGATCGTCGAGCAACGTCTGATTGTTGGTGCCCACGTCGAGCATGATCGGCAGCGTATAGGCTGGGCTGATGCCGCCACAGGCGGTATACAGCGCCAGCTTGCCGATGGGGATGCCCATGCCGCCGATACCCTGATCGCCGAGACCGAGAATACGCTCGCCGTCGGTGACCACGATCACCTTGACTTTGTCTTTGGTGGCGCTGCGCAGGATGTCATCCATCCGCTCCCGGTCGGGGTAGCTGATGAACAGACCGCGGTGGCTGCGGTAGATGTTGGAGAACTCCTCGCAGGCCTGCCCCACCGTGGGGGTGTAGATGATCGGCAGCATCTCCTCGAGATGCTCCATGACCATGTGATAGTAGAGCGTCTCGTTGTCGTCCTGGATCGCCCGCAGGTGGATATGCCGCTCCAGGTCGCTATGGCACTGCTGGTACTGGTGGTAGGCCCGCTCCGCCTGCTCCTCGATGGACTCGACGTTCTGCGGTAGCAGCCCGACCAGGTTGAATTCGAGCCGCTCCTCGCGAGTGAAGGCGCTGCCCTTGTTGAGCAGCGGCATCTCGAGCAGCGAAGGACCAGCGTAGGGAATGTAAAGTGGACGTTTGCTTTCAGGCATCTCTTGTCTCGATACGGTGACTGGAACCGGGCCGTAGGGAATCGCTCGACAGGCGGGTTTCCCGAGCGCTCTGGTGGCGCTTTGGCGTAACTCTACCACGCCTCCCGCACCATGGCGCACCGACTCAGCCGCTCTTGGCCCGGGATCCCTCGCTGGGGCGCCCGAAGAATAGCGGACGCAGTCGCACGCCGACCGCATTGCCGGCAAAACCCGCCACCAGCCACACCCAGCCGTGCAGGCTGCCGGAAGCGATGCCGCTGAAGTAGGCGCCGATGTTGCAACCGAAGGCGAGTCGCGCGCCATAGCCCAGCATCAGCCCGCCGATCACCGCCGCCATCACCGAGCCAAACGGAATGCGCAGGGTCGGCGCGAAGCGCCCGGCCAGCGTGGCGGCCACCATGGCACCGAGGATGATACCCACGTTCATCACCGTGGTGATGTCGCTCCACACGCTGGCGCGCAGCGCCGCGGCATTGTCGGGACTCTGCCAGTAGCCCCACTGGCTCACGTCGCCGCCAAGGAACTCGTAGACCTTGGCCCCCCACAGGGCAAAAGCGGAGGTGATGCCCCAAGGGCGCCCGGCAAGCGCCAGGGTGGCGAAGTTGAGCAGCGCCAGCGCCACGGCACCCAGCAGCAAGGGCCAGGGCCCGGTGAGCCAACGCCCCTGGCTGAAGTTGGCCCGCGGCGCCTCCTCAAGACCGCCGTGACGGCGCTTCTCCAGCAATATGGTGGATGCGGCAATGGCAGCGAACAGAGTCAGGCTCACGGCGATACCGCCGCCGGCGCCGAAGGTCTGTACCAGCGATACCGGCTGAAAGGCCGGCAAGCCCATCCACCAGGTGAAGTGAGCGCTGCCGATCACCGAGCCGACGATGAAAAAGATCAGGGTGATGACCATGCGGGCGTTACCGCCGCCGGCGGTGAACAGCGTGCCCGAGGCACAGCCACCGCCGAGCTGCATGCCGATGCCGAAGAGGAAGGCGCCCACCACCACCGAGATGCCTATCGGAGAGACGAAGCCGGTCACACTCTGGCCCCACAGGGTGCCCGCCCCCAGGGCGGGAAAGAACAGCAGCACGGCGATGGCCAGCATCACCATCTGGGCGCGCAGCCCGCGCCCGCGTCGCTCGCTGATGAACACCCGCCAGGCGGCAGTGAAGCCGAAGGCGGCATGGTAGAGCGACACGCCGAGCAGTGCCCCGACGATCATCAGCAGACCCAGGCGGGTACCATAGGCCAGGCCGATCAACACAGCGCCAGCCAGCAGCAGAGCCCCCAGTGCCAGGGAGGTCTGCCGGGGCCCTTTCGCTTCCAATGCAGTGGCCATGAAACTTCTCCTTTCGAGTTGCCCCTGCAGCTTGGCAAGTTCGGCCGCAGTCCGCCAGCGTGCACCCAACGCAGCGGGGCGCCCGCAGGCGCCCCGTTCAACTCCCTTCCAAGGTCAGCTTCGAAGGTTAGACGAAACGTCCCAGGCCCACGGCCTGGCGCAGCTTGTCCATGAACGGCGCGGCCTCGGCGCGGGCTCGTTCGGCGCCCTTCTGCAGCACGCTCTCGATGTGGCCGGGGTCCTCCATCAGCGCCTGGTAGCGCTCCCGCGGTTCGCGCAGCTGAGTGTCGAGCTGCTCGAACAGGCGGTTCTTGGCCTCGCCCCAGCCGATGCCGTTGGCGTACTCGGCACGCATCGCTTCGCGCTCCTCGCGGCTGGCGAAAGCGGAGTAGATCTGGAACAGGGTGCAGCCTTCCGGGTCCTTGGGCTCGCCGGGCTCCAGCGAGTTGGTCTTGATCTTGCGCACCAGCTTGAGAAGCTTCTTCTCGGAGACGAACAGCGGGATAGTGTTGTTGTAGCTCTTGGACATCTTGCGCCCATCGAGACCGTTGAGCACTGCCACCTCGTCGTCGACCACCGCCTCGGGCAGGGTGAAGTATTCGCCCTTGAACAGGTGGTTGTAGCGCCCGCCGATGTCGCGGGCCATCTCGATGTGCTGGATCTGGTCACGCCCCACCGGCACCTTGTGGGCGTTGAACATGAGGATGTCGGCGGCCATCAGCACCGGGTAGCCGAACAGGCCCATGGTGATGCCCTTGTCGGGGTCCTGGTTGCCGGCGGCCTCGTTCTCGGCCACCGCCGCCTTATAGGCGTGGGCGCGATTCATCAGGCCCTTGGCGCACACGCAGGAGAGCATCCAGGTGAGTTCGGGGATCTCGGGAATGTCCGACTGGCGGTAGAAGATGGCGTTGTCGGTATCGAGCCCCAGCGCCAGCCAGGTGGCGGCGATCTCCAGGCGCGACTCCTGCACCCGCTGCGGGTCCTGGCACTTGATCAGTGCGTGCAGGTCGGCGAGAAAGTAGTAGGACTGCACGCTCGGGTCCTGGCTCGCGGCGATGGCGGGCTTGATGGCACCGACGTAGTTGCCGAGGTGCGGTGTACCGGTGGTGGTGATACCGGTGAGAACGCGTGTCTTCTGGGAAGCTGCACTCATGGAAAGCGGACTCTGCTTGTCGGAAATGCCCGCTATGGTAACGCGAGGGGGCGGTCAAGGCGACCTGGCAGAGACCACCCCGAAAAGAGATTCCTCATGGCCGTGAGACGTTGCTACGACCGGAAGGGTCCCGGCGACAGGCACTACGCGGAGACGCTGTGAACCCATCCCTGGGCGCTACATTCTTCATCCATGAAGAATGATCTCCGCTTCGACCTGTCCCCGGACCCTACCTCGACGCCCTCGCATACCTCAGTCTTCATCGCACCAGAGTGGCGGGATCGACAGATTCCAGGCCGAAAGCCTCGGCCACGGCGCGGTAGGTGATCTGCCCGTCGTGGACGTTGAGCCCGGGCAGGAAGTGGGCATCGTCGGCCAGCGCCCGCTTCCAGCCCTTGTCGGCCAGGGCGATGACGAACGGCAGGGTGGCGTTGGTCAGCGCCTGGGTCGAGGTACGCGCCACCGCACCCGGCATGTTGGCCACGCAGTAGTGGACGATACCGTCGACCACGTAGGTCGGCTCGGCGTGGGTGGTAGGCTTGCTGGTCTCGAAGCAGCCGCCCTGGTCGATGGCGACGTCCACCAGCACGCTGCCGGGCTTCATGTCGGCGAGCATGGCCCGGGTGATCAGCTTGGGCGCGGCGGCGCCGGGAATCAGCACGGCACCCACGATCAGGTCGCTCTCGCGCACCGCCTCGTCGATGGCGTCGGCGGTGGAGAAGATGGTCTTCATACGCCCCTGGTAGCGGTCGTCGAGCACTTCGAGGCGCGCAATCGACTTGTCCAGCACGCTGACCTCGGCACCCAGGCCCAATGCCATGCGCGCGGCGTTCTCGCCCACCACACCGCCGCCGATCACGGTCACCCTGCCCGGCGCCACGCCGGGCACGCCGGGCAGCAGCACACCGGAGCCGCCCTGGGCCTTTTCCAGACTGTGAGCGCCGGCCTGAATGGCCATGCGACCGGCCACGGTGCTCATCGGCGCCAGCAGCGGCAGGCCGCCCTGGCGGTCGGTCACGGTCTCGTAGGCGATGCAGGTGGCCCCGCTCTCCATCAGGCCGCGGGTCAGCTTCTCCTCGGCCGCCAGGTGCAGGTAGGTGAACAGGGTCTGGCCGCGGGAGAGCCGCGCCACCTCTTCCGGTTGCGGCTCCTTGACCTTGAGGATCAGCTCGGCCTCGCCCCACAGGGTATCGACGTCGGCCTCGAGCCGGGCGCCTGCCGCTTCATAGTCGGTATCGGCGAAGCCCGCTCCTTCCCCGGCCCCCACCTGAACGGTCACCGAATGGCCACGCGCCGCCAGCTCCCGCGCTCCGGTGGGAGTCAGGGCGACGCGATACTCATGGTTCTTGATTTCCTTCGGCACGGCGATCTTCATGGGGTACCTCCAACGGCGCTGTCTTGTTAGGGATCGTCCTTGTCAGGGGATCGTCACGCCCATTACAGCACAGTCAGTCCATACACGAAGTACCAACGGTAAAGAACGGCAAAAATCCATTCTCAAGGCCAGAGCAGCAGAAAATCGTTATTTTTAAGAGCGTGATGACAAAAAAATCACGCCTCACTCGGCCACCAGCGCGCCACCGTAGATCGCCACGTACTCCTCGGGCAGGCGGCGTGGCCGACCGCTGGAGAGTTCGATACAGGCGAAGCGGGTGCGAGCGCGCAGCAGAGTGCGACCGTCGGCGGGTCGAACGAGCTGGAAGCGGCGGGTCAGGGTCAGGCGGCCGTCGCAGCCGACGATCCAGGTGGCAAGCGTCAGGCGCTCTCCCTCGAAGGCAGGCGCCAGGTAGTCGAGTTCGTGGCGGTGCACGGCCATGGCCCGGTCCAGCTCACGATAGCGCGCCAGATCGAGGCCGAGATGCTCCGAATGCGCCCAGCTCACCTGCTCGACCCAGCGCAGGTAGGCGGCATTGTTGGCGTGACAGTACTCGTCGATGGCCGAGGCCTGCACCTCGAGTTCGATCACGAACGGATCGGGAAGGTCCCACTCCTGTGTCATGGTGCACTCCCTTGCAGGTTCAGGTCTTGGACGTGCCGCAGCGCCAGCAGGTATCGAATACGCCCTCCAGCGCTTCGCCGCAGTGGGGGCAGCGCCAGACCGGTGCGTCGGCAGCGCCGGACAGGGCCGCTTGGATCAACGCCTCGGCACGCTCACGGTTGTGCACCGCCACCCACACCTCGGGCTCGCATTCGCCCAGGGGCAGCTCGCCCGCGCCGCCGCCCAACACCATGTTGCGCAGCTCCACGGGGATGCCCGCCGCGTCCAGCACGTTGCGTACGTGGCTGACCAGCAGCGCATTGGAGTGGGCGAAGACGCGCACGTAGCCGCTCATTTCAATCCCGGAAGACGCGGACGCCCAAAGCCTTCAGGTAAGCGGTTTCCGGGATCGCCGGATGCACCGGGTGGTCCGCCGCCTGATGGCCCTGATAGACGATCTGACCGTGACGGTCCTGGTGGCGCACCGCACCGCGCACCACGTCCACCAGCCGCTCGGGGGCCAGGTGCATGGAGCAGGATGCCGACAGCAGCAGGCCGTCGCGGCCCAGCAGGCGCATCGCATCGCGGTTGAGTTTGGCGTAGGCGCGTTCGCCGTTGGGGATGTCCTTGCGCTTCTTGATGAACGCCGGCGGGTCGAGGATCACCACATCGAACTGCTCGCCGTCGGCCTTGAGTGCGGCCAGCGCCTCGAAGGCATCGGCCTCGCCCACCGCCACCTGCTCGTGCAGGCCGTTGAGGGCCGCGTTCTCGGCCACCCGCTCCAGGGCCTGGGCGCTGGCGTCCACGCACAGCACTTCGCTGGCGCCGTGAGCCGCCGCCTGTACGCCCCAGCCGCCGATGTAGCTGAACAGGTCCAGTACCCGCTTGCCGGCCACCAGGCCGTTGAGCCAGGCGCGGTTGGCGCGGTGATCGTAGAACCAGCCGGTCTTCTGGCCGTCGAGCACCGGAGCGTGGAAGCGCACGCCGTTCTCTTCCATCAGCACCGGGCCGTCGAGCTCGCCCTTGGCCAGGGTGACCTGACGCTCGAGCTGCTCCTGGCGCCGCCCGGAGGAGTCGTTCTTGAACACGATGACCCGCGGTGACACCACCTTGTCCAGTGCGGCGACGACCTCCTCGGCGAGGCGCTCCATGCCAAGGGTGTTGAGCTGCACCACGAGCACATCGTCGAAGCGGTCCACCACTAGCCCCGGCAGCAGGTCGCCCTCGCCGTGCACCAGCCGGTAGAACGGCTTGGCATAGAGGCGTTGACGCAGCGACAGCGCCTGGTTGAAGCGGTGCACCAGCAGCGAGCGGTCGAGACGCATGTTGGGATCGCGCGACACCACCCGGGCGCAGATCAGCGAGTTGGGATTGACGTAGGCCACGCCCATGGCCTTGCCGTTGGCGGCTTCGACCACCACCTGGGCGCCCGGCTCGAGGCCCTTGAGCGGCGTGGCCTCGATGTCGACCTCGTTGGAGTAGAGCCACAGGTGGCCGGCCTTGAGGCGGCGGTCGGCGTTCTTCTTGAGGCGCAGGGTCTGGGTCATGGTCGGTCTCATGGAATGGGGATCATGTTTGGCAAGAGGGGCAGAAGACACTGGCCCGCTGGCCCAGCGTCACCAGCCGCAGCTCGCCGTTGCAGCGCAGGCAGCCCTGGCCGTGGCGGCCGTATACGTTGAGGCGCTGCTTGAAGTAGCCCGGCTCGCCGGTGCCGCTGACGAAGTCGCGCAACGTCGTCCCGCCTTGGGTGATGGCGGCGGCCAGCACCTCGCGGATGGCTGCCGCCAGGCGCTCGTAGCGATCGCGGGAGATGCGCCCCGCCGCCCGGCGCGGGTCGATGCCGGCCAGGAACAGCGCCTCGCTGGCGTAGATGTTGCCCACGCCCACCACCACGGCATTGTCCATCAGGAACGGCTTGACTGCCATGCGCCGGCCCCGGGAGAGTTGGTAGAGGCGTTCACCGTCGAAGGCGTCGGACAGCGGTTCCGGCCCCAGGTTCGCCAGCCGTGGGTCACGCTCGGCGCTGCCGGCCAGCCAGTCGACGAAGCCAAAGCGGCGCGGGTCGTGGTAACGCAGGATGGCGCCGTCGTCGAACACCAGGTCGACGTGATCGTGCTTCTTCGGCAGCTCACCCAGCCGGGCAATGCGCAGGCTACCCGACATGCCCAGATGCCAGATCAGGCTGCCGGCGCTCGCTTTTCCCTCACCCTCGATCGGCAGCAGCAGGTACTTGGCGCGGCGAGAGAGAGTGCCGATGCGCGAGCCCACCAGGCGCTCGATGAAGTCCTCGGGCACCGGCACGCGCAACCGCGGTTGGCGCACGATCGCCTCGACGATCTCGCGCCCTTCCACGTGGGGGGCGATGCCGCGCCGGGTGGTTTCGACTTCGGGAAGCTCGGGCATGGTGAAAAATCCCGGAAATAGATACGCCTGAACCCGGTAAAAACCGGGTTCAGGAGGACAGGTCTTGCTACCTGCGGCTGGAAGCCATCAAGTCGCCAGGGCGCCCGTCTTGGCGACGGACACCGAATCGGCTTACTTGATCTTGGCTTCCTTGTACATCACGTGCTTGCGGACGACCGGATCGAATTTCTTGAATTCGAGCTTGTCCGGAGTGTTCCGCTTGTTCTTGTCGGTGGTGTAGAAGTGACCGGTACCGGCACTGGACACCAGCTTGATCTTGTCACGCATGGCTGCTTACTCCCTGATCTGGTCGCTTAGACGGCTTCGCCGCGCTTGCGGATGTCGCTGAGCACCGCGTCGATGCCCTTCTTGTCGATGATGCGCATACCCTTGGAGGAGACCCGCAGCTTGACGAAGCGGTTCTCGGACTCCACCCAGAAACGGTGGGTGTGCAGGTTCGGCAAGAAGCGACGACGGGTCTTGCGCTGGGAGTGTGAAACGTTATTACCAGTCACCGGGCGCTTGCCGGTAACCTGACATACTTTGGACATGGGAGCCTCCAACCGCTTGGCCAGGTGGTCAAACCTGAGTGTTCAAAACCTGTCGGGCAAACCGGGAACGACCCCGTTGTCATTTGACCCAAGGGAATTCAAAGGCTGCACTTTATAGCAGAGTGCACCCCTACAGGCAACAAGTAGCCGCATATTCTACACTCCCTTACCCCCTCTCCCGCAAGCTTTCCTCTCTTATGGGCTTTGCCGGCGGCAAAGGTCGGCGAGGAGGCGCTGTGAATCCATCCCTGGACGCTACATTTGCCATCCATGGCAAATGACCTCCTCGCCGACCTGCCACCGGCGCCCCTCAGCGTCATCGAGAGTGGCATCGGCATTGCGAAGCAAGGTTCAACGCCGCATGGCCGAGCGCAGCCGGTTCCCCACCTAAAGCCAGCCTCGCTCGGCGAAAGACACCACGTCCCCATCGCCGACGACGAAGTGATCCAGCACCCGGATCTCGAACAACGAGAGCGCCTCACGCAGCCGCTCGGTGATGCGCCGGTCGGCATCGCTGGGTTCGGCCACGCCTGAGGGGTGGTTGTGGGCGAAGATGATCGCCCCGGCGCCCAGCTCCAGCGCCCGGCGCGCTACCTCACGCGGGTAGACCGAGGCGCTGTCCAGGGTGCCACGGAACAGCGACTCGAAGCGGATCACGCGGTGCTGGGTATCGAGAAACAGCGCGGCGAACTCCTCGTGGCCAAGATGGCGCAACTGGGTGGCCAGGTAGGCGCGCACCAGGGTGGGGGAGGTCAGCGCATTGCCGCGGGCCAGCTGAGCGGCAAGGTGGCGCTTGGAGAGTTCGAGAGTGGCCTGTAGCTGCACGAACTTGGCCGTCCCCAGGCCGCGCTCGGCGCAGAAGCGCGTCTGGTCGGCTTCGAGCAGTTGGCGCAGGCCGCCGAAGGCCGTGAGCAGGTCGCGGGCGAGGTCTACCGCCGAGCGCCCCGCCACCCCCACGCGCAGGAAAATCGCCAGCAATTCGGCATCGGAGAGCGCCTCGGCCCCCAGCGTCAGCAGTTTTTCCCGCGGGCGCTCGCCCTCGGGCCAGTCGCGAATCGACATTCCCTGTCTCCTTGCTACGCTTCCTTTGAACGGTAGGCCGCCATTGTAACCGACCTTCACCGAAGGCGGCGGCTGCGCAACTTCAACGGCAGTGGTAAGGTAGGCGGTCGGGTTTCAGTTCAGGAAATTCTCATGGCAACGCAGTCCGCCAATCGGCTTGCCGGCCGGCGCATTCTGCTCGGCATCAGCGCTGGCATTGCTGCCTACAAGAGCGCTCAGCTCGCCCGCTTGCTCAAGCAGGCAGGCTGCGAAGTACGCGTGGTCATGACCGAGGGCGCCCAGGCCTTCATCACACCGCTGACGCTACAGGCGCTGACCGGCGAACCGGTGCGCACCTCGCTGCTCGACCCCGAGGCCGAGGCGGGCATGGGGCATATCGAACTGGCCCGCTGGGCCGACATCATCCTGATCGCTCCGGCCACCGCCGACCTGATGGCGCGCCTGGCTCAGGGTATGGCCGACGATCTGCTCACGACCCTGTGCCTGGCCAGCGAAGCCGAGAAGGTCATGGCACCGGCCATGAACCAGGCCATGTGGCGCCACGTCGCCACCCAGCGCAATGCCGAGCGCCTGGCACAGGACGGCTGGCGGCTGCTGGGGCCTGACAGCGGCGATCAGGCCTGCGGCGACGTTGGCCCTGGGCGCATGCTCGAGCCTGAGGCAATCGCGGCCGAACTGCTTACGGCGCCCGGCAAGGGACAGGCAGCCGCCCAGGGGCTGCATATTGTGATCACCGCCGGCCCCACCCGCGAGCCGCTGGACCCGGTGCGCTATCTCTCCAACCATAGCTCAGGAAAGATGGGCTTCGCCCTGGCCGCCGCTGCTGCGGAGCTCGGCGCCAAGGTCAGCCTGATCAGCGGCCCGGTCAGCCTGCCGACGCCTGCGGGCGTGACCCGCATTGAGGTCGAGACGGCGCTGCAGATGCACGAGGCGAGCCAACAACTGGCCGGCGAGTGCGACATCTTCATCGGCTGTGCGGCGGTGGCCGACTATCGTGCCGAGACGGCAGCGGAGCACAAGATCAAGAAGCGTGAGGGGGAGGAGACCCTGACGCTCAGGCTGATCAAGAATCCGGATATCATTGCGGCCGTGGCCGACCGACGCGACGCTGCAGGTGGACGTCCCTTCGTGGTGGGCTTCGCCGCCGAGACCCGTGACCTGGAGGCCTATGCCCGCGACAAGCTCGAGCGCAAGCGGCTCGACATGATCGTGGCCAACGACGTCTCGACCGCGGGGCTCGGCTTCGGTGCTGACGACAACGCCGCCCTGCTGATGTGGCGCGACGGCCAGGGCGAAGGCGGCGAGAGCCTGCCGCCGCAGCCCAAGCTCGAACTCGCCAGGGCCGTGCTGAGACAAGCCCTGAGCCGCCTGGCCGAGCACCCCGTTCACTAACGCGATTCACCCAGACATTCAGCCAACCTGACGGAACGACCATGTCCGAGTCCCAGCCAGTCCGCCAAGCCCCAAAGCCGCGCCTCGAGGTCAAGCTGCTCGATGAGCGTCTGCGCGATTTCCTGCCCCAATATGCCACCCTGGGTTCCGCCGGCATGGATCTGCGCGCCCTGCTCGACGCGCCGCTGACCATCGAGCCCGGCCAGTGCGAGCTGGTGCGCACCGGACTCGCCATCCACATCGGCGACCCGGGCCTGGCCGGCGTGATCCTGCCGCGCTCGGGCCTCGGTCACAAGCACGGTATCGTGCTGGGCAACCTGGTAGGACTGATCGACTCCGATTACCAGGGCGAGCTGATGATCTCGACCTGGAACCGTGGCAACACCCCGTTCGTACTGGAGCCCTTCGAGCGTCTGGCCCAGTATGTCCTGGTGCCGGTGGTCCAGGCCGAGCTGGAAGTCGTCGACGACTTCGAGGCCAGCCTGCGTGGCGCAGGCGGCTTCGGCAGCTCGGGGCGCCACTGACGACCGACACGACGCTGCCGCACACGGCCCAAGGAGAGGGCCTTGCGGCAGGGTCTTCGCAACCAGGCACATGAATTCACACTTGTCCGACAAGGAACCGTTATGAGCCAAGCCACCAACAGCAGCGTACCGGCCTCCATCTTCCGCGCCTACGACATTCGCGGCATCGTCGACGACACGCTCACCGAAGCGACCGTGGAGAAGATCGGCCGCGCCATCGGCTCGGAAGCCGCGGCGCGCAACGAGTCCACCGTGGTGGTGGCCCGCGACGGCCGCCTCTCCGGCCCGCGACTCAGCGAGGCGCTGATGCGCGGTCTGACCGCCGCCGGCCGCGACGTGATCGACATCGGCATGGTACCCACGCCGGTGCTCTACTTCGCCACGCACATTCTCGAAGGCACCGCCTCCGGGGTGATGGTCACCGGCAGCCACAATCCGCCGGACTACAACGGCTTCAAGATCGTGCTGGGCGGCGAGACCCTCTCCGGCGAAGCGATCACCGCGCTCTACCGGCGTATCGAGTCCGGCGATCTGACCGAGGGCCAGGGCAGCGTGCTCCATGAGGACGTGCGTGACGCCTACCTCGAGCGCATCGTCGGCGACATCGAACTGGCCCGCCCGCTCAAGGCGGTGGTCGACTGCGGCAATGGCGTGGCCGGCGAGCTCGGACCCAAGCTGATCGAGAAGCTCGGCGCCGAAACGGTGCCGCTGTTCGCCGAGATCGACGGCACCTTCCCCAACCATCACCCCGATCCCGGCAAGCTCGAGAATCTGCAGGATGTGATCCGCGCAGTGAAGGAGACCGGCGCCGACATCGGCCTGGCCTTCGACGGCGACGGCGACCGCCTCGGCGTGGTCACGCCGAGCGGCAAGCTGATCTACCCCGACCACCTGATGATGGCCTTCGCCGAGGACATGCTGTCGCGCAATCCCGGCGCCCGGGTCATCTTCGACGTCAAGTGCACCGGCAACCTGGCAGGCGTGGTCGAGCGGGCCGGCGGCACGCCGGAGATGTGGCGCACCGGCCACTCGCTGATCAAGGCGCGCATGAAGGAGACCGGCGCCCAGCTCGCCGGTGAGATGAGCGGCCACATCTTCTTCCAGGAGCGCTGGTACGGCTTCGACGACGGCATCTACGGTGCCGCCAGGCTGCTGGAGATCCTCGCCAAGCATCTCTCCACACAGGGCACGGATGCCGACGCCTTCTTCGCCCGTTATCCGCAGGATATCAGCACCCCCGAGATCAACGTTCACGTCACCGACGAAAACAAGTTCGAGCTGGTGGAGAAGCTGGCTCGCGAGGGCGACTTCGGCGACGATGGCGTCAAGACCACCCTCGACGGCATTCGGGTCGATTATCCGGACGGCTGGGGCCTGTGCCGCGCCTCCAACACCACCCCGGTGCTGGTGCTGCGCTTCGAGGGCAAGAGCGATGCGGCGCTCGAACGTATCCGCAACCGGTTTGCCGACGCCCTGAAACAGGTCGACCCGGCGCTGACGCTGCCGAGCTGACGGCAGCGCTTCGTTCATTGAAGGAAGGACCATGACCGAAACGACTCGTGACCCGCGCCTGGTAGTGGAAGTGCTTTCCGAGGCACTTCCCTACATCCAGCGCTTTTCCGGCAAGACCGTGGTCGTCAAGTACGGCGGCAATGCCATGACCGAGGACACCCTGATCGACTCCTTCGCACGCAACATGGTGCTGATGAAGGAGGTGGGCATCAACCCGGTGGTGGTACACGGCGGCGGGCCGCAGATCGGCGATCTGCTGGCCAAGCTGAAGATCGAGTCGCGCTTCGTCAACGGCATGCGGGTCACCGATTCGGAGACCATGGACGTGGTGGAGATGGTGCTCGGCGGGCTGGTCAACAAGGAGATCGTCAACCTGATCAACCAGTGCGGCGGCAAGGCCATCGGCCTTACCGGCAAGGACGGCGCCCAGATCCGTGCGCGTCAGCTCAAGGTCGAGCACAAGACGCCGGAGATGACCGCCCCCGAGATCATCGACATCGGCCACGTGGGCGAGGTGGAGCACGTCTCCACCGATCTGATCGAGATGCTCGCCGAGCGCGACTTCATCCCGGTGATCGCGCCCATCGGCGTCGATGCCAAGGGCAACAGCTACAACATCAACGCCGACCTGGTGGCGGGCAAGGTGGCCGAGGCGCTGGGCGCCGAGAAGCTGATGCTGCTGACCAACGTGGCCGGCCTGATGAACGCCGAGGGCGAGGTGCTGACCGGGCTGACCACCGCCCAGGTGGACGCCCTGATCGCCGATGGCACCATCCATGGTGGTATGCTACCCAAGATCCGCTGCGCGCTCGATGCCGTGAAGGGGGGCGTGCGCAGCGCCCATATCATCGACGGGCGTGTACCCCACGCCACACTGCTGGAGATATTCACCAACGCGGGGGTCGGCACCCTGATTACCGATGCCGACCGACAAGGGAACGACAACGCCTGAGCGGATCCCCGCCCGGCAATGCCGGGCGGGGATCCGCCGGCCATGAAGAACAGAAGACCCACATGACGCAGGCTACACAGATCACCAGCCGGCGCGAGCAGATCCTGCAGGCGCTCGCCCTGATGCTGGAAGAAGACAGCGGCAAACGCATCACCATCGCGGCGCTGGCGCGCCAGGTGGGCGTCTCCGAAGCCGCCCTCTATCGCCACTTCCCGAGCAAGGCGCGCATGTTCGAGGGGTTGATCTCGTTCATCGAGGAGACCCTGTTCGAGCGTATCTCGCGCATTCTCGAAGAGGTGCACGAGGCGGTACCGCGCTGCGGCCAGATCCTCATCCTGCTGTTGGCCTTCGCCGAGAAGAACCCGGGGCTCTCGCGCCTGCTGGAAGGCGACGTCCTGACCGGCGAGACCGCCAGGCTGCGACTGCGCATCCACCAGCTCTTCGAACGCGTGGAGACCCAGCTCAAGCAGGTGCTGCGCGAGGCCGAACTGCGCGAAAGACGACGTACCGTGCTGCCGGTATCGGCCACCGCCAACCTGTTGATCGCCGTAGCCGAGGGGCGCATCTCGCAGTACGTGCGCAGCGACTTCCAGCGCCGACCCACCGAGCACTGGGACGACCAGTGGGCGCTGCTCTCGGCGCAGTTGATGCGCGAACCGCTTACCCAGAGCGCCTAGGCCACGCCAACGACTAGGCCACACCAACGACGAAGCCCCGACCACTGGTCGGGGCTTCGCTGTTCATGTCCTCAGCAGAGTTCGCTGGAAGCAGGCCACCGCGTCAGGCGGCCAGGGTGTCGCCCAACTGCTGGCGGATCTTCTTCATGGCGTTCTTCTCGAGCTGGCGAATACGCTCGGCGGAGACGCCGTAGACATCGGCCAATTCATGCAGGGTGGCCTTGTCGTCGGCCAGCCAGCGCTGCTGCAGAATATCCCGCGAGCGCTCGTCCAACGCCTCCAGCGCCATCTTCAGACGCCGGTTGGCGTCGTCTTCCCAGTCGCTGTCCTCGAGCTGCACGGCAGGATCGGAGCCGTCATCGTCGAGGTAATGCACCGGCGCCTGATAGGCGGAATCCTCGTCCTCGCTGGGCGAGGCGTCGAAGCCGGCATCGTGGGCCGCCAGGCGACCTTCCATCTCGCGCACCACCTCGGGCTTTACGTCGAGGTCGCGGGCGATCGCGTCGACTTCGTCGTTGTTGAGCCAGGCCAGGCGCTTCTTGGCGCTGCGCAGGTTGAAGAACAGCTTGCGCTGGGCCTTGGTGGTGGCGATCTTGACGATGCGCCAGTTGCGCAGCACGAACTCGTGAATCTCGGCCTTGATCCAGTGCACGGCGAAGGAAACCAGGCGCACGCCCTGATTGGGGTCGAAGCGCTTGACGGCCTTCATCAGGCCCACGTTGCCCTCCTGGATCAGGTCGGCCTGAGGCAGACCGTAGCCGGAGTAGCTGCGGGCGATGTGCACCACGAAACGCAGATGCGACAACACCAGACGACGCGCCGCCTCCAGATCGCCTTCGTCGTGAAGGCGGAAGGCCAGCTCGCGCTCTTCCTCGGCGGTGAGCATGGGAATGCCGTTGACCGCCTGGATGTACCCGTTCAGGTCATGTCCCGGAGAGAGGTGACCCACCGGCAGAAGACTGGTGCTCATTGCAGGTTGTCTCCTTGAAAACCTAATATACGCTTCAATCGCCCGTTTAGACGGGCAAAAGCCGATAACGTTCCCTTGTCTGCCGACAGCGTGGCAGATGCTGGGCGCGGTCGCTAGCGCGGCCTCGGCCCTGCGGCCTTTTACCGCGACCGAACCTCTGCTCTATCGCGGCCGAACCTCCGCTCTTTATCGCGGCCGAACCTCTGCTCTTTACCGCGGCCGAACCTCCGCGAGGTGGCGGCTCACGGCGATCCAGGCACCCAGCCAGCCCAGTAGTGTACTGCACAACAGCAGCGTTGCCGAGCCCTCCGGCCCCAACTGCGGAAGCGTGAAGGTGGCGCCGTAGCTGGCTGCCAGCGCACTGACCGGCAGCGCCAGCCACTGATTGCCCAGCGCCAGCAGCCCCCAGGCGAGCAGACCGCCGCCGAGGCCGTACCAGGCCCCGCTGTAGAGAAACGGCCGGCGCACGAAGCCGTGGGTGGCGCCGATCAGCATCACCACCTCGATCTCCTGGCGACGGCTCTCCACCGCCAGGCGAATGGTGTTGCCCACCACCAGCAGCACGCCCAGGCCGAACAGCACCGCCAGCGCCAGCGCCAGGCGGCTGCCCAGCTCGGCCAAGTGGCGCAGCCTCTCGAGCCAGGCCAGGTCGAGGCGCACTTCGTCGACGCCACTCAGCGCCTCGAGCTCTCCGGCCAGTTGCCGCACGGCCTCGGGAGCCGGGTCCACCGGCACCACCACGATACTGGCCGGCAGCGGGTTGTCCTCGAGCCGGCCCAGGGCGTCGGCCAGTCCCAGCGCCTGCTGAAACTCGGCCATGCCCTCGGCGGCGCTGATCAGCCGGGTACGCGATACCCCCTCGTGGGCTTCCACCGCCTCGTCGATGCGCCCGGCCTGGCCCTCGTCGACCTGATGCTCGAGGTAGACGGTCAAGGTAGCGCTCTCCTCCAGCTCGGCATCGAGCAGACGCGCGCTGTCCAGCGCCAGCCACAGCGCCGCCGGCAGCACCAGGGCAATGGCGATGGCCAGCATGGTCAGCAGACTGCCGATGGGAGCACGCAGCAGGCGCCGGGCGCTGTCGAGGCACATGGCGCGATGGTGACGCAGCCAGCCGCGGAAGCGGCTCGAGGAGCGGGTGCGCTGGGTACGGGCGCCGCGCGGCGGCGCAGGCGGCTGGCGGCGGCTCGCACCGCCTTCTCGCGGCTGAGGGCTCATGCGGCCTCCTCGTCGGCCACCAGGCGGCCTTCACGCAGGCGCAGCACGCGATGCCGCAGGCGGGCGATCAGCGCCAGGTCGTGGCTGGCGATCATCACCGTGGTGCCGATACGATTGAAGTCCTCGAATAGTGCCATGATGTCGGCCGAGAGCTGCGGGTCGAGGTTGCCGGTAGGCTCGTCGGCCAGCAGCAGTGAAGGCTTGCAGACCACCGCCCGGGCGATGCCCACGCGCTGCTGCTCACCGCCGGAAAGCTCGATGGGCAGCGCCTTCTCGCGATGCAGCAGGCCCACCTTGTCCAGCGCCGCCCGCACTCGCCGCGCCGCCTCGCGCGGCTCGAAGCCACGGATCTCCAGCGGCAGCGCCACGTTGTGGAAGATGGAGCGGTCGTGCAGCAGTTGGTGATCCTGGAACACCACGCCGATCTGGCGGCGATAGAACGGCACCTGGCTGGGATGCAGACGGCCGATGTCGTGACCGGCAACCAGCACCCGGCCGCGGGTCGGCCGCTCGAGCAGCATGATGAGGCGCAGCAGCGAGCTCTTGCCGGCGCCCGAATGGCCGGTGAGAAAGACCATCTCGCCGCGCTCTACGCGAAAATCGATATTGGCCAGCGCCTCGAAACGTCCGCCGTAGCGCTTCCCCACATGCTCGAAAAGGATCATGACGAGGCGGCGGCTCCCTCATCGCCCTGATCGAAGAGCGCGTCGACGAAGTCGCGGGCCTCGAAGGGACGCAGGTCATCCAGGCTTTCACCCACGCCGATGAAGCGGATCGGCGTACCGAGCTGCTTGGCCAGGGCGAAGATGATGCCGCCCTTGGCGGTGCCGTCGAGCTTGGTCAGGGTGATGCCGGTGACCGGCACCGCCTCGTTGAAGGTACTGGCCTGGGAAAGCGCGTTCTGGCCGGTGCCGGCGTCGAGCACCAGCATCACCTCGTGGGGAGCGGTATCGTCGAGCTTGCCCATCACCCGGTGCACCTTCTTGAGCTCCTCCATGAGATGCCCCTTGTTGTGCAGCCGGCCGGCGGTATCGGCAATCAGCACGTCGATCTTGCGCGCCTTGGCCGCAGCCACGGCGTCGTAGATCACCGAGGCGCTGTCGGCACCGGTGTGCTGGGCGATCACCGGCACCTTGTTGCGCTCGCCCCACACCTTGAGCTGCTCCACCGCCGCGGCACGGAAGGTGTCGCCGGCGGCCAGCATCACGCTGCGCCCCTCGCGCTGAAAGCGCTGGGTCAGCTTGCCGATGGTGGTGGTCTTGCCCACGCCGTTCACACCCACCACCAGGATCACGAAGGGGCCTTCGCCCTTGGCCGGCAGCGCCAGCGGCTTGGCCACGGCATCGAGCATCGTGGCGAGCTCGTCCTGCAGGGCACGATAGAGCGCCTGGGGGTCCTTGAGCTCCTTGCGCGAGACGCGCTCGGTCAGGCGGTCGATGATCTCGGTGGTGGCCTCGATGCCCACGTCGGCCATCAACAGCTGTGTCTCGAGATCCTCGATCAGCTCGTCGTCGATCTGCTTCTTGCCCAGGAACAGCCCGGCGATGCCCTCGGTGAGGTTGGCGCGGGTCTTGCCCAGGCCGGAACGAATGCGCGCGAACCAGCCCTGCTTCTCGGCCACCGGCTTCTCCTGCAGCGGCGTGCGCACGGGCTCCGGTTCGGGCTCAGGCTGAGGTTCCGGCTCAGGCCCAGCTGTCGTTTGAGGTGCCGGCTCGGGCTCGGGCTCAGGCTCAGGTTCGGGTTCGGGAGCCAGCGCCTCAGCGCGCAGCACCTCGTTCTCCTCTTCCCGGTCGACCTCGCCGAACGCCTCGGTGTGCTCGCGCGCCTCGTCCGCTGCGGGGCCGGCCATGGCACGCTCATCGGCGCGCGGGGCATCGACCACGTCCGGCTCGGCAGGCGCCGTTTGGCTGACCGTCTCGTCAGCCGTGGCGTCTGTTGGCGCTTCCTCGGCGGTTTGCCCCTCGCCCGCTTCCTCTTCTTCGGGCTGCGTCGGCCGTCGATCCTGCTGTTCTTCCTGCTGCTGTTCCTGCTGCTTCTTGCGCTTGAAAAAACCGAACATGGGGGAATTCAGCCTCACGGGTGAATGATCGCTACATCCTAACACCGCGCATCATGACTGTGGACAAGGCGACGGGTACAATTCGCCCCCATGACCCGACGCCGCACTCCTACCCGCCCCCACCCCCGCTCCGGCGCCCACTCGCCCAAGGGCGGCGGACGCCTGCGCATCATCGGCGGCGAGTTTCGTCGCCGGCTACTGCCGGTGCTCGACAGCCCCGGGCTGCGTCCCACCCCCGACCGGGTGCGGGAGACGCTGTTCAACTGGTTGACGGCCGCCACCCCGGGAGCACGGGTACTGGACCTGTTCGCCGGTACCGGCGCACTAGGCCTGGAGGCACTCTCCCGTGGCGCGTCCGAGGCGCTGTTCGTCGAGCGTGACGCCCGGGTTGCCCAGGCCCTCGGCGACAACCTGCAAACCCTGGGCGTCGGCGAACGAGGCACGGTGCGGTGCGCCGATGCCCTCGAGCTGCTCGCCGCCGGCCCGACCGGCCTCGGCCCCTTCTCGCTGGTCTTTCTCGACCCGCCCTTCCGCCAAGGCCTGGCGCCCCCCTGCGTTGAACGGCTGGAGCAGGGCTGGCTCATGGCGGATGCGTGGATCTATCTGGAGGCCGAAACGGGCCTCGACATCGAGGTCCCCGAGAGCTGGGCGCTGCATCGCGAAGTACGCGCCGGCGACAGCACCGGCCGGCTCTACCGACGCCAGGCGAAGCCCGGCGCCTGAGGACCTGCGTCGCCGTTCGGCTACGCTTGCCGAGCCTCGGCCCTCGGCGTTACGCTGCGCAACGGATTCAGTGCGGGCAAGGGCCCGCCCCGCCAGGACCTATTTCAGGAGAACACGATGAGCACCGAACTCTTCAACCGGCTCGAACAGAAAGTGGCCAGTGCCGTCGAGGCCCTGGAATTGCTGAAAATGGAGGCAGAGGAGCTGCGCGAGGAAAACAGCCGGCTGAAGCAGGAGCGCGAAGAGTGGGAGCGCCGTCTGACCGCCCTGCTGGGCAAGTTCGACGAAGTGGAAACCGAGCGCAGCTGAAACCTGACTTCTTTTACAAGCGGCGCGACATTAGCAAGGCATCTTCTCGCGCCGCGTCGGCTGCTTCGTCCAAGGGCGGGTAATAGCCGCGCCGCCGGCCATCTTCGCTGAAGCCGGCACGCCGATAGAGCGCGATGGCCGCCACATTACCCGCCCGCACTTCGAGCAACAGCCTCTCGCTACCCCAGCGCCGACACTGCTCCACCACCGCTTCCAGCAGCGCCGCCGCCAGACCGCGGCGGCGCATGGCGGGTGCGACCAGCATGGCCTGCAGTTCGGCCTCGAAAGGCAGCCGGGCCACCACGGCGTGGCCGATGAGCGCCGACTCGACCTCGATACCCAACACGCAGCAGTCGCGATCCTCAAGCGCGGCCTGCAGCTGGCCAGCGGACCAGTGACGAGGCTGCTGCCGTTCCAGTGCCGCCAGCCGCTCCAGATCGCCAAGCGAGAGGCACCGCACCTCGCCTTCAGTCATCGGCCTCGGCGTCCTTCACCGACCAGGCCTGCCGCCACGCCAGCAGCGTGGGCCACAGCGAACGCTTGGCCGCGGCGCTCTGCTCCAGCTCATCCAGGCCGGGCCCCTGCCAGCCGGGCAGACCCAGCGGCTCGACCCGGCCTTCGCCTTCACTCGTCTCCAGCAGCCGCATGAGGGTCTCGTCACGGCCGAAGATCAGCACCCGCTCGGGCGACCATCCGCGCCTCTGCGTGCTGCCGTCAATGAAAGCAGCAAGTCCTTCCCGCGCCTCTTCCAGGGGGGCCTCGACCGGCAGGTTCTCCATGGGCGGCCAGCGAAAGGTCTCGAAGACCAGCGGCACGGGAACGTCGATCCCGGCGGCCTTCAGCGCATTGCTCAGCAGCTCGCTCTGGGCGGCATCCGGCGCCGACGGCTGCGGCAAGAACACCAGCCAGCGTCCGGCCAGGCAGGCCAGTTGCAGGGTGAAGCGCAGTGGCTCCTGCGCCTGCCGTGGCATCGTGGGCGTCGTCTCCGGGCTGGGTGCATCGGCGTTCGCCGTTTTCACGCCGAGCGGGGCAGTGTCTGTCTCAGGTGTCTCGCCTTCGGGCTCGATACCCAGCAGCTGCCGGGCACGACGGGGCGGCCTGGGGCGTGCACTTTCGCCTGCCGTCGACGCCGGTGGCGCCTGACGGGGCGCAGCCTCGGCTTCGTCCAGCAGCGCATGCAGCCGCTCAGCGGGCGGCGCGGGCACCGCCCGCTCGGGCAGCGTCCACTCGCAGGCTTCGGTCGGCCGGGCATTGGGTAGCTGGTAGCGCGCCACCCAGGCGGTCAGCCCCATCGCCTCCAGATATTGGAGGCGCTGCGGTTCGGTGGTCACTTGCTGGCGCCGCGGCAGTCGGGGGAGTCGGGCCGCGCCGCACCGCGGGACGCCCACTCCTGGGGCGTATAGAGGTGCAGCGCCAGGGCGTGTACCGGCCCTGCCAGCTCATCGGCCAACAGCGCATAGAGGCGCTGATGGCGCTTCACCGGCATCAAGCCCTGAAAATGCTCGGACACCACCGTGACCTTGAAGTGGGTCTCCGAATTGGCCGGAACGGCATGTCGATGGCTCTCGTTCTCCACCGCTATGTGGGTGGGCTCGAGGGCCTGCAGCTTCTCTTCGATGACGGCCTGAATGCTCATGGTGGCTCCTCGATGATGAAACATGGGGTCATTGTACTCGCTTGTCCGGCGACTTCACCTGCGACAGCGCCTGACCGGCAAGCGGCATCCGTGCCAGGCTGGCACCGAGCGCCAGCAGACAGGCCAGACAGCCGACCCATAGCGTGATCTGCACCGGCGCGCTGGCGGCCATGAAGGCGCCTACCAGGGCCACGCCGAGAGACTGCCCCACGGTGCGCGTGGTGCTGAGCACTCCCGAGGCACTGGTGCTGAGCTCGCGCGGCGCGCTGGTCATCATCTCGCGGTTGTTGGGCGGCTGGAACAGGCCGAAACCGATGCCGCACAGCGCCGTTCGCCACAGGCTGTCGAGCAACCCGGCATCCTCGGGCAGCAGCGCCAGCGAGGCCAGCCCCAGCATTAGCAGCACCAGCCCGGTGCTGGCCATGAGGCTGGGATTGACGCGGTCGGCCAGGCGGCCGGCCAGCGGCCCTACCAGCATGATGGCCAGCGGCCAAGGTGTGAACAGCCAGGCGGTGTGCAGCGGCGAGAAGCCCATCTCCTGCTGATAGAGGAACGACAGTGCGACGAAGGCCAGCCCCTGGCCGACGAAGGCCAGGCCCGAGGCGGAAACCGCCAGGCGGAAGCGTGCCACGCGGAACAGCTGCGGGGGCAGCAGCGGATGACTGGCCCGGCGCTGGCGGCGCAGGAACAGCCAGCCCACCACCACGCTCACGGCCAGCCAGGCCAGCGCTTGCCACAGCGGCGCACCGTGGGCCAGGGTGTCCATGGCCAGGAAGAAGCTGCCCAGCATGATCACCGAGCCCAGAGCCCCTCGCCCGTCGAAGCCGCCGCGACGCCCCTTCTCACGCGGCAGCGCGCGCCAGGCCAGCCATAGCGAGATGAGCCCCAGGGGCAGGTGGAGGGCGAACAGCCAGGGCCAGTTGGCCACCGAGAGAATCAGCCCGCCGAGCGCCGGGCCGGCGGCATAGCCACCCGCTACCACCAGTGCCGAGAGCCCCAGCGCGCTGCCCAGCAGCCGGGTGGGAAAGATAGAACGGTAGAGCGACGGCCCGATGGAGAGCGTGGCAGCCGCCCCCAGACCCTGCAGGGCACGAAACAGCAGCAGCCACTCCAGGCTGCGCGATAGCGCCGCGCCCAGCGAGGCGAACACGAACAGGAACAGCCCGGCCACGTAGAGGCGCCGGCGGCTGATCATCTCGCTGAAGGAGGCGCATACCAGCAGGAAGGCGGCGCAGACGATCTGGTAGAGGTTGGTGACCCACACCGCGCGGGCATCGGAAATCTGTAGATCGCGCGCTATCGACGGCAGCGCGATGTTGACCATGGTGACGTCGACCACCGCCATCAGCGTGCCGAGGATCAGCGCCAGCACTGCCAGGCGTCGCTCGGGACCCGGCAGGCCATCGTCGCCGGGCCGGGTCGAAAAGAGTCGGCTCATTCGGTTTCCATCACTGCGGAGTTCGTAACGAGAAAACCGGCCGCAGCCGGTTTCTCGTGATGCTTCAGAAAAGGCGGTTAATCCTGGTCGGTTTCCAACAGTAGGGAATCGTCGACCTCGGAGATTTCCAGCGCCGTTTCGTCGTCCAAATCGATGGCGAGATAGCTGTGCTCGACTTGCAGGAAGCGCTGGAACAGCGCCCAGTCCAGGGCCTCGGGCCACTGCCGCTCATCCTCTTCCCAGGCGCGTAGTTCGGTCTCGAGGATCTCGAGATAGCGCTCCCGCACGAAGGCCTCCAGGGCCTCCGGGGTGTCCATCTCGGGAATCAGATAGACCGTGCTTTCACGTTCGACGTCCTCAAGGGTGAGGTCATCCTCCCCCATGGTGGGTTCCAGCGCATTGATCCAGTCCACGAAGTGCCGGGTCGGCCTGACGCTCAGGGCGGAGCGGTTGAGCAGTTTCATCGCGGTCTCCTCGACGTCGAAACGGTGATCATTATGGGCGCTAGCGCCGCCGCTTACCAATACTTCCGCCGGGTCGACACAGAGAAGTCCGGGGCTTTACCGGGGGGCAGGCCTTCGAGGAGGCGCTGTGAACCCATCCCTGGGCGCTACTTTTGCCATCCCTGGCAAAAGACCTCCTCTCCGGCCTCCCCCCGGCGCCCCTTGCTCAGCCACCGCTCCCAGCGGAAGGAGGCGAGCAAAGGCCAGGCTAGGCGCTCAGGTGTTCGCCTCATTCCCTAGCAACAACGCCTGGCCGAAGCGCAGCCCCTTCATTCCCCTTCAGGACGCATGGCCGGGAACAGCAATACATCCCGGATCGAGGCGCTGTCGGTGAACAGCATCACCAGGCGGTCGATGCCGATGCCCTCACCGGCAGTGGGCGGCATGCCGTACTCCAGCGCGCGCACGTAGTCGGCGTCGTAGTACATCGCCTCGAGGTCGCCGGCCTCCTTCTCCGCGGCCTGGGCGCGGAAGCGCTCGGCCTGGTCCTCGGCGTCGTTGAGCTCCGAGAAGCCGTTGGCGATCTCGCGCCCGCCGACGAAGAACTCGAAGCGCTCGGTGACGAACGGGTTGCTGTCGTTGCGTCGCGCCAGCGGACTCACCTCGGTGGGGTAGTCGGTGATGAAGGTCGGGTCCTTGAGACGATGCTCGACGGTCTTCTCGAAGATCTCGATCTGGATCTTGCCCAGGCCCCAGCCGTCCTTGACGTCGATGTCCAGCCGCTCGGCGATCTGCCGCGCGGCGGCCTCGTCGGCCAGCGCCTCGGCGTGAATGTCCGGGTTGTACTCGAGAATCGAGTCGAACACGCTGATGCGCTTGAGCGGCTTGCCGAAGTCGTACTCGAAGGTCTCGAGCACTTCCCCCTCGGCGTTGCGCACGGTGTTGACCACCGTGGTGGTGCCCAGCACCTTGAGCGCGATGGTGCGCAGCATCTCTTCGGTGAGATCCATCAGGTCATGATGGTTGGCATGGGCCTGGTAGAACTCGACCATGGTGAACTCGGGGTTGTGGCGGGTCGAGAGGCCTTCGTTGCGGAAGTTGCGGTTGATCTCGAAGACCTTCTCGAAGCCGCCCACCACCAGGCGCTTGAGGTAGAGCTCGGGTGCGATGCGCAGGTACATGTCGATGTCCAGCGCATTGTGGTGGGTGATGAAGGGCCGCGCGGTGGCACCACCGGGAATCGGCTGCAGCATGGGGGTTTCCACCTCCATGAAGCCGCGCTCCTCGAAGAAGCGACGCATGGCGCTGATCACCCCGGCACGGGTCTCGAACACCTTGCGCGAGTCGGGATTCATGATCAGATCGACGTAGCGCTGGCGGTAGCGCGCCTCCATGTCGGTCAGGCCGTGGAACTTGTCCGGCAGCGGGCGCAGGCTCTTGGTCAGCAGCTTGGCCTCTTCCATCATCACGTAGAGGTCGCCCTTGCCCGACTTGTGCACCGGGCCGCGGGCCGCGACGATGTCGCCGATGTCCCAGCCCTTGATGTCCTCGAGCACCTCTTCCGGCAGGCCCTGCTTGTCGACGTAGAGCTGAATCGTGGCGCTGGGGTCCTGGATCACCAGGAAGGGGCCGCGCTTGCGCATGATGCGCCCGGCCACCGCAGCCGGACGGCCGAGCGCCTCCAGCTCGGCCTTGTCCTTCTCGCCCAGCTCATCGATCAGCTCGGCCGCCAGGCTGTCGCGGCGGAAGTCGTTGGGGAAGGCGCTGCCACCGGTGGCGGCGGCGCGCTCGCGGCGTGCCGCCAGCTTGGCCCGACGCTCGGCGATCAGACGGTTCTCGTCGGTCTGGGGGCTTTCCGGGGAGGAGCTCTGGTTGGCCATGTTGCTACCTGTTGGATTCATCCGTTCGAAAGATACCGAGACAAGACGCCCCTCGACCAGAGAGGCGCGTTATTTCACGCCTCGAATCGAGGGGCTCTACCGTATCGGCAAACGCTAGTGCCGCTTACAAGCCTTGCTTCAAGCTGGCTTCGATGAAGGCGTCCAGATCGCCATCCAGCACCCGGTCGCAGTTGCTGGTCTGCACACCGGTCCGCAGGTCCTTGATGCGCTGGTCGTCGAGCACGTAGGAGCGGATCTGGCTGCCCCAACCGATATCGGCCTTGGAGTCTTCCGCCTCCTGCTTGGCGGCATTACGCTTCTCCATCTCGTGTTCCCACAGCCTCGCCTTGAGCTGCTTCATGGCGAAGTCGCGGTTGGCGTGCTGGCTGCGCTGGCTCTGACAGGCCACCACGATGCCGGTGGGCTCGTGGGTGATACGCACCGCGGAATCGGTGGTGTTGACGTGCTGACCGCCGGCGCCGCTGGAGCGGTAAGTGTCGACGCGCAGATCCGCCGGGTTGATGTCGACCTCGAAGCTGTCGTCGATCTCCGGCGACAGGAACACCGAGGCGAACGAAGTGTGGCGACGGCCACCGGAGTCGAACGGGCTCTTGCGCACCAGACGGTGCACGCCGGTCTCGGTACGCAGCCAGCCGAAGGCGTGGTCGCCCTGCACGTGAATCGTGGCCGACTTGATACCCGCCACCTCACCGGCGGAAAGCTCGGTGATCTCGGCCTTGAAGCCGTGGTGCTCGCACCAGCGCAGGTACATGCGCAGCAGCATGTTGGCCCAATCCTGGGCTTCGGTGCCACCGGAGCCGGCCTGGATGTCGAGGTAGGCGTTGTTGGCGTCCATCTCACCGGAGAACATGCGTCGGAACTCGAGTTTCTCTAGGCTCGCCTGCAGGCCGTCGAGCTCCTTGCGAACTTCGGCGACGGTGTCCTCGTCCTCCTCCATCTCGGCCAGCTCGAGCAGGTCGCGGCTGTCCGCCAGCCCCTGGTCCAGCTCGTCGATGGTCTCGACCACCAGCTCCAGCGCGGCGCGCTCCTTGCCCAGCTTCTGGGCGTACTCGGGGTCGTTCCAGACGTTCGGGTCTTCCAGCTCGCGGGAGACTTCCTCTAGCCGATCCTTGCGTTCGGCATAGTCAAAGATACCCCCTCAGGACGTCTGTCCGTTCGGCCAGGTCCTTAATGAGGTTGTGAATGGGGTTGGTTTCCAGCATGGGGCTCGCTCGCCTGATTCGCTAGGGAATAACGACGCCGCCGAAGGATACGAACCCTGGGCGGACGGCGCGGAAAAGGCGCTTATTGTAGCGAACTCGGCGCAGGGGCGCATCCTCGCCGGCCGGCGGACCAGTGCCAGACCGGACTGCTGGCACCTCCCAGCTCCTACGAACAAGGCCCGGCAATCAACTGCCAGGCCTTGAACGAACACTTGGCCTACATCAAGCGTTTGACTTAGAAGCGATAGGTCAGCTGAGCGCCGAAGCCGTGGGCCTCGTTTTTGTAGTCGGCGGAATAAGTAGAAGTTACGCCTTCTACTAGCCCAACGCCGGGAACGAAGACTGAATCACCTCTTTCTTGGTCAACCCGGGTGCTCCGCTCCGTCAAATAGGAGTAGGCGAAATCCAGCGTCAGATTGTCCGTCGGCGTCCAGCCGGCGCCAATGGAGAAAATGCGGCGATCGTCCGAAGGAATCCGTGCGCTGCGGTACTGGTCGCTGGTGGGGGTGAAATCCAGCGTCACACCGGCGCGAAGCGCCAGCTGCGGATTAAGCTGGTACTCGCCACCCACGGCATAGGCCCAGGCGTTCGAGTAATCCTGTTGCTCGAACGTAATGGGGGGGCCATCCGCATCGTTGGGATCGATCACACGGATTTCATCGAAGCGACTCCAGCGGACCCAGGAGGCACCCGCCATCAGTTTCAGGCGGTCGCTCATCTGCTGGGTAATAGAGAAGTTAATCGTCTCCGGAGTGGTCAGATCCAATTGCGCATCCCGATTCAAACGCTCGGGAGCAAATGTATCAACAAGCCCAGAGGGATCCGTCGCACGATAATCACCCGTCAGGGTGTAGCTCACCTTGGAGCGATACGTCAGGCCAAAGGTGGTTTCCGGCACCGGCTGGAAGATCACGCCCAGGTTGTAGCCCCAAGCATCATCATCACCTTCAATGCGGGCATCTATGTCCGCGTCGGTATTGTTTGGGCTAAAGGGGTTGGCCACCTGCCGACGCAGTTCCCCATCTACACGGTTATAGGTGATACCCGCACCGATAGACCACTGGTCGTTGAAGCGGTAGGAGACGGTGGGCTGGGCGCTAATGACGCGCAGCTCAGTGTAGTTGCCCAGGTTGCGCCCAACGAAACTGTCCTCATACTCGGTCTTGGAACCGAACGGCGCATAGACACCGAAGCCGAAGGCCAGCTGCTCATTCACCGGATGGGCGTAGAAGGCGAAGGGAATCAGGGTGCCAGGCACCATATCGCCTTCCGACGTTCCCTCAATGGGCACTGGACCAGCGCCAAAATCCCGAGTCGCCTCGGCGTTGCGAATGCGGCTGTTAACGTTCAGGTAGGTACCACCGGCGGTGAGCTGGGCACGGTCGAGGAACGACATGCCCGCCGGGTTGCCAAAGACGATGGTGGCATCATTGACGTTGGAGCTCCGTCCGGCATGGCCATAGCCCTGGCCGCTGACGCTTTGCTCGTTGATCTGGTAACCGCCGGCGTTGGCCTGGCTGGCGAAGGCGGCAGCGGCGATGGCCACGGCCCAAGTAATCCTGTTGAACTTGTTCTGCATGTCTCGACGTCCTCTTCCAGATACGAGCTGGCGCTGGTTATTGTTCCGTCCTCAGCGGAGCGGTGCCCTACCAAGCCAGTTTTCGCCAAACATCCGTTCGATTCAAGGCCAAACGTTCGTTTTAATGCCATATGGCGTAATACTTTAGTTGAGTTTTAGCGTAAACCATTGAACTTTTCCTTTGTGCGTTGCAGCAAGCCCACCTCTCGAGGCGCTGCGTGCACGCTTGACCTTTGTGTAACCCAAAGGTTTTACACTGCTGACATGATCCCTATCTCCCAGGAGATCCATCATGAAAGTCAGCGAGCTGGCCCGGCGGGCCGAGGTCACCGCCGAGACGGTGCGTCACTACACCCGGGAAGGCCTGCTGCATCCGCGGCGTGACCCCGACAACGGCTACCAGCTGTTCACCCAGGCCGATCTCGAACGGCTGCGCTTCATCCAGCGTGCCCGCACACTGGGCTTCAGCGTAGCCGAGATCGGCGACATCCTGGCCCATGCCGATCAGGGCGACTCGCCCTGCCCCATGGTGCGCGACCTGCTGGCCAGCCGGCTGCCGCAGATCCGTGCCCGCATCCGCGAGCTGGAAGCGCTGGCCTCGCGCATGGAGCAGGCACTCGACGCCTGGGCCGAGATGCCCGACGGCACCCCCGACGGCCACAGCCTGTGCCGCCTGATCGAAAGCTTTCCCGAGGCGACGCACTCCCATTGCTCCCGAGTCGGCGAGGAACGATGAACATGAGTCAGTTCCATCTCGAGCGCAGCGTACCGGGCATGAACTGCCAGAACTGCGTGAAGCGCATGCGCGAGGCGATCCAGGCTCTCGACCCCGAGGCCGAGGTCACCGGCTTTCCCGCCGAGAAGCGTCTGGTGGTGAATTCCACCCTGGATGCCGAACGACTCGACGACGCGCTGGCCCAGGCCGGTTACCCGCCCCAGGCCGGGTCTGCCAGCGATGCTGGCGCGGCTGCCAACGAACGGCCGGTAGCCGAGCCTGCCACGCCGCTGGCCGATAGCGTCAACGCCCCCCGCCGCGAAGGCGGCACGACCTACCGTCTGGCGATCTCGGGCATGACCTGCGCCAGCTGCGTGAAGAGCGTGCAGCAGGCGCTGGAGCGCACCCCGGGCGTGGCCACGGCATCGGTGAACTTCGGCACCCGCGTGGCCCAGGTGCACGGTCGTATCGATGCCGAGGCACTGGTGAAGGCCGTGCAGGCCGCGGGCTACGACGCCGAGCCCATTCTCGACCTGCGCCAAGCCGAAGAGGCGCGTACCGCCAAGGATGCCGAGACCTATCGGCGCCGCCTGCGCGGAAGCTTCTGGTCGCTGGCACTGGCGGTGCCGCTGATGGCCAGCATGTTCGTCTACCATCCTCACCCGATGGGCATGGGACGGCTCTACTGGCTGGCGATCGGCCTGCTGACCCTGGCCGTGCTGGTGGGCCCGGGCCGTCACTTCTTCGTCAACGCCTGGAAGAACTTCAAGCACCATCAGGCCAACATGGACACCCTGATCGCCATGGGGACCGGCACCGCCTGGCTCTACTCCATGGCGGTGGTGGCCTTCGCCCCTTGGCTGCCGGCGGTGGCCCACGGCATCTACTTCGAAGCCTCGGCGATGATCATCGGCCTGGTGCTGCTGGGCAACGCCCTGGAGCTGCGCGCCCGCGGGCGCACCAGCGAGGCGCTCAAGCGCCTGCTCGACCTGCAGAGCCGTACGGCGCGGGTCATCCGCGGCAACGACGAGCGCGAGCTGCCCATCGAAGCGGTACGCGAAGGCGACCACATTCGCGTGCGCCCCGGCGAACGCTTGCCGGTGGATGGCGTGGTGAGCAGTGGTAGCAGTCATATCGACGAGTCGATGCTCACCGGCGAGCCACTACCGGTGGCCAAGGGCGAAGGCGACGAGGTCAGCGCCGGCACGGTGAACGGTCGCGGCGGCCTGGTCTATCGCGCCACCCGCGTGGGGAGCGACACGCGCCTGGGTCAGATCACCGAACAGGTGGCCCTGGCCCAGAACTCGCGTCCGCCCATCGGCGAGCTGGCCGACAAGGTATCGAGCATTTTCGTGCCTGCGGTGATGATCATCGCCGTACTCACGGCGCTGGCCTGGTTCAACTTCGGCGCCGAGCCGCGGCTGATCCACATGCTGGTCACCGCCACCACGGTGCTGATCATCGCCTGTCCCTGTGCGTTGGGCCTGGCCACGCCTATCTCGACCATGATCGGCGTGGGCAAGGCCGCCGAGCATGGCGTACTGGTGAGAAACGGCCAGGCGCTGCAGACGGCCAGTCGCCTCACCACCCTGGTGGTGGACAAGACCGGGACCCTGACCGAGGGCAAGCCGCGCGTTACCGAGGCGCACTTTTTCCCCGGCGCAAGGGGCTCTGACGATGAGGCGACGCTGTTGGGACTGGTGGCGGCGCTGGAGCGCGGCTCCGAGCACCCCCTGGCAGCCGCCCTGCTGAAGCACGCCGAGCAGGCCGGCGCCGAGGCCGCCGACATCAGCGCCTTCGACAGCGTCACCGGTGGCGGGGTCAAGGCTACCGGGCCCGATGGAGAAGCGCTGCTGCTGGGCAATGCCCGGCTGCTACGCGAGGCCGGTATCGACCTCTCCGCTGGCAATGAGTTTGCCGGCGAACTGGAGCGCATGGCACGCACTGTGGTCTATCTCGCCGTGGCGGGCAGGCTTGCCGCACTGTTCGGCATCAGCGACCCGCTGCGGGCCGATACCGTGGAGGCGGTCAAGCGGCTGCAGGCCGACGGCCTCAGGGTGGTGATGCTCACCGGCGACAACCAGCACACTGCGGCGGCCATCGCCCGCGAAGTGGGCATCGACGACTTCCGCGCCGGGCTGTTACCCGAGGACAAGCACGCCGAGATCGAGCGTCTGCAGCAGGCCGGCGAGGTGGTCGGCATGGTCGGCGACGGCATCAACGACGCCCCGGCGCTGGCCCGGGCCAATGTCGGCTTCGCCATCGGCCAGGGCACCGACGTGGCTATCGAGAGCGCCGGCATCACGTTGATGCGCAGCTCCTTGCATGGCATCGCCGATGCCATCGAGATCAGCCGCATGACCCTGCGCAACATCAAGCAGAACTTGGTGGGCGCCTTCGGCTACAACGTGGTGTGCATTCCCATCGCTGCCGGGGTGCTCTACCCCTTCACCGGCATGCTGCTCTCACCCATGATCGCCGGGGCGGCCATGTCGCTCTCCTCGATCACGGTAGTCAGCAATGCCAACCGGCTGCGGCTGCTCAAGACCCGTGGCGATATCCGCTCCGGGCGTCAGGCAGCACCGGCACGAACAGAGGAGATGCTGCCATGAGCTGGATCGTCAACCTCGCCGGCCTGGCGCTGATCGCTCTTATCGTGTGGTGGTTCTGGTGGCGCCGCTAAGCCGGACGGTCGACAGCACCTGCTAAGCTGAAAGCATATGCCAGAGGGAGTGATGGCCATGCCCAAGCTCAACGGCGTACTGGAGACCGCGCTCTACGTCGACGACATGGACCGGGCGCGGGTCTTCTTCGAAGGCGTGATGGGCCTTGTGCCCTTCAACGCCGACCATCGATTCACCGCTTACGATGCCGGTGCCGGCTCGGTGCTACTGCTGTTCCTGCAGGGCGAGACGCTGCAAACCGTGGTGCTGCCCAACGAGATGGGCACCATCCCGCCCCATGACGGCAAGGGGCGGGTGCATGTCGCCTTCGCCATCGCCACCGAGGAGCTAGCCGCCTGGGAGCGCCAGTTGGATGACCATGGCGTGGCCATCGAAGGGCGCACCCACTGGCCCCGCGGTGGCGAGAGTCTCTACTTCCGCGATCCCGACGGGCACCTCATCGAGTTGGCTACGCCGGGCGTCTGGCCGAATTACTGACAAGAGCGATACCCACCGAAAAATCGGCGAGCGAAGCCTCTTTTTAGCTCACGCCCATATAGCGACCGGGCTTGTGATTCAGGGCAATGATCAGGTTCAGCGCCACCGCACCGAGCACCGAGAGCGCTACCCTGTCGGCCGGCAGCACCAGGAAGGCGGCGAGCATGATCAGCCCGTCGATGCCGAGCTGCACGTAGCCGGCGCGCAGGCCGTAGCGGGCCTGGAGATAGAGCGCCAGGATGTTGATGCCACCGAGGCTGGTGCGGTGGCGGAACAGCACCAGCATGCCGATGCCGATCAGGCTGCCGCCCATCAGCGAGGCGTAGAGTGGATCGAGGCTGTCGAAAACGACCCACTTGCCGGTGAGCTCGGAGAACAGCGACACCAGGGCGATGGCGACGAAGGTGCGCAGGGTGAACGACCAACCCATGCGCTTCACCGCCAAGTAGTAGAACGGTAGGTTGATGAGGAAGAACCACACCCCGAAGCGCCAGCCGGTGGCGTACTGCATCAAGAAGGCCATGCCGGCGGTACTGCCGGTGAGCAGCAGCGCCTGGGTATAGAAGCTGACGCCGAGGGCGACGAACAGCGTGCCCACCAGCATCGCCATCACGTCCTCGTAGGGGCGATGGGGATCGGTGGGAAGATCTTGCGGATCCATTCACGATTCCTTGGGATGGTGGAGCGGCTCGGCATACTCGATCATCAGCTGCAGCGACTCCTGGCCCCGCCAGCGATTGCGATTGAGCCGATAGGCGCAGCGCAACCAATCGCCCAGGCCGAAGGCGGGCAGTTCTCCCGGCGTGAGGGCGCGAAACCAGATCGCCTTGAGGCTCGTCGCGCCCGATGAGAGGTGCATCGAGAGGTGGTTGCCCTCGGCGCCCACGGCGCGTATCGACTCGATCAGGAACTCGCCTTCGAACAGCGGCGCATCGAATTCGCGCCCGTAGGGACCCAGCGCCTCGAGTTCGAGCAGGGTGGTCAGTCGCAGCTGGTCGGGGGCAAGTGCCCCGTCGGTGAGTACATGAGGGAACAGCTCGGCCTCTCCCAACTGCTCGCTCACGGCTTGCAGCAGGGCCAAGCGGAACGTTTCCAACTGCTCCACCGGCACGCCGACCCCGGCCGCGCCGCGATGCCCGCCGAAGCGCGGCAGCGCCTCGGGGGCCAGTTCATGGGCGCGCTGCAGCGCATTGCGCAGGTGCAGCGCCTCGATGGAGCGCCCCGAGCCGGTGAGCATGCCAGGCGCCGCCGCCGGCGTGAGCACCAGCGCCGGCCGGCCGAAGGCCTGCACCAGGCGCGAGGCGACGATGCCCTGCACCCCGGGATGGCCGCTTTCGAGGTGGACGATCAGCGCCGGCCGGTCGGCCTCGAGCTGAGGCAGGGCCAGGGCGCGGGCCTCTTCGACCATTTCCGCCTCGATCGTCTTGCGCGACTGATTGTCGTCGTCCAGCGTCTGCAGGTGGCGTATCGCCGTGGCATCGTCTCCTGCCAGCATGAAGTGCAGCGCCGCGTAGGGATCGTCGAGACGTGAGCGGGCATTGATGCGCGGCCCCATCTGGAAGGCCAGCGTCTCGGCGGAGAACGGCACGCTGTCCTCGCCCAGGCGGGCGGCCATGGCACGCCAGCAGGCGGCCTCCATGCGGTTGATCAGCGTCAGGCCATGGCTGACCACGGCGCGATTGGCCGGGCTCGCGCCCAGCGACACGCAGTCGGCCACGGTGCCCAGCGCCACGTAGGAGAGCCAGGCGGAGAGTTTGGGCGTGGCCTCGGGGATCACGCCCCACTCCACCAGCACGCTGCGCGTCAGCGACATCACCAGCCAGGCCACCATGCAGCCGGCAATGGTGCGGTCGGGGTACTGGCAGTCGTCGCGGGTCGGGTTGACCACGGCATGAGCCGAGGGCGGCGGCCCTTCCACCGGCAGGGCGTGATGGTCGCTCACCACCACGTCGATGCCTTCCGCCTTGAGCCGGGCGATGCGCGGCTCGTCGGAGCTGCCGCAGTCGGCGGTGATCACCAGCGTCGGCCGCGGCGAGAGCCCGAGCGTGCGCTCCACCAGCGGCAGGCTGATGCCGTAGCCGTCGTGGATACGATGGCCGATCAGACTGTGCAGGCGTGACTCCGGCACGCCGAAGAGTTCCACCAGGGTACGCCGAATGACCACGTGGGAGGTGATGCCGTCGACGTCGTAGTCGGTGAGGATGCCGATGTGCTCGCCTTCGGCCACGGCGGTAGCGATGCGCTCGGCGGCGCGACGACCGTCGGCCAGGCGCTCCGGATGTTCGAGATAGCGCAGGCTGGGCTGAGTCAGCGGTGCCAACTCACCCTCGTAGTCAGTCAGGCGACCGGCCAGCACCCGGGCCTGCAGCTCGGTCAGCCCCTCGCTGAGCGCGCGGGCGTAGAGAGCCTCGTTGCGTGGGCGCAGCAACAGCCGCGGCTTGAGTCGGGCGTGCAGATTGGGCGGCGCGGTCGCGTCCAAGCGTGGCTCCTGTTGCATGACGGGTTTTGCGGCCGGCTAATGGGCATCGAGTGGCGCCGGGCCTATCTTCGCCGACACTGACCACCGCTCGGGCTGCCTCGATGCGAGGAGAGCCGGGTCTATCTTCGCCGACACTGACCACCGCTCGGGCTGCCTCGAAGCGAGGAGCGCAGGTGACAGGTCGTAGAGGAGGTTATTTGCCATGGATGGCAAATATAGCGCCCAGGGATGGGTTCACAGCGCCTCCTCGAAGACCTGTCGCCGGCATAGCTCCGAGCCAGCCAGCGACGGTCAACGAAGGTGCTTACCTCCGGTTCTCGGCCACGAACGCCTGCACCTTCGCCAGCTCCGCCGGCAGCACGGTGTAACGTTCCTCGCGCTCCAGCAGATCGTCCATGTGCGGCGGCAGCGGCACACCGGGGAAGCCCGCCTTGACCACCGCCTCGGCAAACTTGGCCGGGTGGGCCGTGGCCAGGGTGATCATCGGCGTCTCGGCGTCGGCCCGAGCCCGCTCGGCGGCACGGTAACCGGTAGCGGTGTGCGGGTCGAGCACCTCCTTGGTACGGTGGTGCGCCTCGCGGATCACCTCGAGGATGGTGGCATCGTCGACGCTATGGCTGGCGAACAACGCCCGCAGCCGCTCCAGTGGCGCATCCGCCAGCGCAGTCGGCTCGGACTGGAAGCGCTCGAGCAGTGCGGCCACGGCGGCACCGTCGCGCTCGTAGGCCTCGAACAGCAGGCGCTCGAAGTTGGACGACACCACGATGTCCATGGAGGGCGCCAGGGTCGCCTTGAGCTCCTGCTTGGAGAAGTCGTTGGCGGCAATGGTGCGATGCAGGATGTCGTTGGCATTGGTGGCGATGATGAACTGCTGGACCGGCAGCCCCATACGGTAGGCCATGTAGCCGGCGAAGACGTTGCCGAAGTTGGCCGAGGGCACGCAGAAGCTGACCTGACGGTGCGGCGCACCCAGCGCCACGCCGGCGGCCACGTAGTAGACGATCTGGGCCATGATGCGCGCCCAGTTGATCGAGTTCACCGCTACCAGGCGGGTGCCGTCGAGGAAGCCCTGGTCGGCGAAGCTCGCCTTGACCATCGCCTGGGCGTCGTCGAAGTTGCCCTCGATGGCGATGTTGAAGACATTGTCGGCCAGCACCGAAGTCATCTGGCGACGCTGCACCTCGGAGACCCGGTTGTGCGGGTGCAGGATGAAGATGTCGAGGTTGTCGCAGTGGCGACAGCCTTCGATGGCCGCCGAGCCGGTATCGCCGGAGGTGGCGCCCATGATCACCGCGCGCTCGCCGCGCTTGGCCAGGAAGTGATCGAGGATACGCCCCAGCAGCTGCAGGGCGACGTCCTTGAACGCCAGCGTGGGGCCGTGGAACAGCTCCAGCAGGAAGTGGTTGGCGTCGAGCTGGTTGAGCGGCACCACGGCGTCGTGACTGAAGGTGGCGTAGGCGTCACGCACGATGCCGCGGAAGGTCTCGTCGTCGATCTCGCCGTTGACGAATGGCTGCATCACGCGAAAGGCGATCTCGGCATAGGAGAGCCCGGCCATGCCAGCGAGCTCTTCACGGGAGAGCTGCGGAATGGTCTCCGGCACGTAGAGGCCGCCGTCGCTGGCCATGCCGGTCAGCACGACCTCTTCGAAAGAGAGCGCAGGCGCCTGCCCGCGGGTACTGATGTAGCGCATGCCCTTACTCCTGCTCGTCCAGCGACTCGACGCGGATCCGCGTGACCGGTCCGGCGATGTCGGCCATCGACTCGATCTGACGGATCGCCTCGTTCATGTGCTTCTCGCGGCAGCTGTGAGTCAGCAGGATGATCGGCACCAGTTCGCCCTCGGTGGCCTCCTTCTGCACCAGCGCCTCGATGGAGATGCCCTGCTCGGAGAGGATGGTAGCCACCCGCGCCAGCACGCCCGGGCGGTCCACCGCCAGCAGGCGCAGATAGTAGGCAGTGACGATGTCCTCGATGGACAGGATCGGTAGACCGCCATCGTCCTCGCCGATACCGCTGAAGGCCAGGTAGGGCACGCGGTAGTGGTGATCGGTGGTGATATCGCGGGCCACGTCGAGCAGGTCGGCCACCACCGCCGAGGCGGTGGGTTCGGAGCCCGCGCCGGCGCCGTAGTAGAGGGTCGGCCCCACGGCGTCGCCCATGATGGCGATGGCGTTCTTGACTCCGTGCACATTGGCCAGCAGCCGCTCCTTGGGGATCAGGGTCGGATGCACGCGCAGTTCGAGTCCATGCTCGGTGCGCTTGGAGATACCCAGGTGCTTGATGGTATAGCCCAGGTTGTCGGCCTGCTCGACGTCGTCGGCGGTGACCCGGGAAATTCCCTCGGTGTAGACCTTCTCGAACTGCAGCGGTACGCCATAGGCGATGGAGGCCAGGATGGTAAGCTTATGGGCGGCATCGATGCCTTCGACGTCGAAGGTGGGGTCGGCCTCGGCATAACCCAGCGCCTGGGCCTCGGCCAGCACGTCCTCGAAGGCGCGCCCTTCGCTGCGCATATGGGTCAGGATGTAGTTGCCGGTGCCGTTGATGATGCCCGCCACCCATTCGATACGGTTGGCGCCCAGGCCCTCACGCAGCGACTTGATCACCGGAATGCCACCGGCCACCGCGGCCTCGAAGGCGACGATCACGCCCTGCTCGTGGGCGGCCTGGAAGATCTCGTTGCCGTGTACCGCGATCAGCGCCTTGTTGGCGGTGACCACGTGCTTGCCGTTGGCGATGGCGGTGAGCACCAGCTCGCGGGGAACGTCGTAGCCACCCAGCACCTCGACCAGCACGTCGATGTCCGGGTTACGGGCCACCTCGAAGACGTCATTGGTGGTCTTGATCCCGGTGAGGTCGCACTCAGGGTTGGTGCTGCGAAGCGCCACCTGCTCGATGATGATCGGGCGGCCGGCACGCCGCGCAATCTCGTCGGCGTTGCGCGTCAGCACGTTGAAGGTGCCGCCACCGACGGTACCCAAACCACAGATTCCCACTCTCACCGGTTTCAATGTCCTGCTCCCATGTGGTGTCAATGTCCAGCGTTTACCTAATCGGCAGCTCTTGGTCTGCCCTCATTCCGCCAGGCCGAGCATGTCGGCCAGGCGCTCGGCGGGCACGTAGCCCGGCACCAGCCGCCCATCGGGCAGCACGATGGCCGGTGTTCCCTGCACGCCCACGGTCATGCCCAGATGATACTGTGCCTCGACCGGATTGTCGCAGTCGGTGCCGCCCGACAGCGTTTCCTGTCGCTTGCTCGCGTTCATCGCCTCGGTCGGGTTGCCGTCGCACCAGATCTGCTCGAGAATCCGCGCGCCCTGGGAGTTCATGCCGGCACGTGGAAAGGCCAGATAATGCACCTCGATGCCCATCTCGTTGAGTGTCGGCACCTCTTCGTGGAACTGGCGGCAGTAGGGGCAGGTGGTATCGGTGAAGACGAAGATCTCGGCCTGCTTTTCCGCCGTGCCGCGGAACACGACGCGCTCGCTCTCCGGCACGTTGGCAAGCTGCTCGGTCCGCTCGACGTTGCGTGACTGCTCGGTGAGATTGGTCAGCCCACCCTGGCCGTTCTCGTAGAGATCGCCGACCAGGAAGTATTTGCCTTCGGCGTCGCTGTAGAAGGCTTCGCCGGTCTCCAGGCGCACCAGATAGAAGCCCGGCACCGGGGTCTCGTGCACGCTGGCAACCGGCATGGGCTGGCCGTTGACTTCCAGCCGTTCGGCCAGTCGCTCGGCGGCACCGGCCCAGGCAGCGGCAGGCAGCAGCAGCGACGCCAGAGGAACGGCCAGGGCGAACAGGGAGCCGGCTAGACGATGGGTTAACGCGATCATGATTCAGCCTCGAGGATGATGGTCGGCGTGCAGGGCTTCGAGTCGCGCCTGCGCAACGTGGGTGTAGATCTGCGTGGTCGACAGATCGCTGTGACCGAGCAGCAGCTGTACGACACGCAGATTGGCTCCATGATTCAATAGATGCGTGGCGAACGCGTGTCGCAGCGTATGCGGCGACAGCGGTCGCGTGATTCCCGCCGTGCGCGCATGGGCCTTGATCCGGTGCCAGAAGGTCTGGCGTGTCATGCAGTTGTCGCCACGTCCGGGAAAAAGCGCGGGGCGTGTCGCGTCGTTCATCAGCGCCCCACGGGCACTGCGCATGTAGCGTGTCAGCCAGTGTACGGCCTCCTCCCCCAGCGGGACCAGCCGATCCTTGTCGCCCTTGCCGCGCACCCGCACCACGCCCTGACGCAGGTTGACGGCATCCACGCTGAGCCCCACCAGCTCCGACACTCGAAGGCCGCAGCCATACAGCACCTCGAGCATGGCGCGGTCGCGCAGACCAAGATCGGTACCGAGATCCGGCGCCGCCAGCAAGCGCTCCACCTCGTCCTCGTCGAGGGTGTCCGGCAGATTGGGCCGTACCCGCGGCAGGCGCACTTCGGCCAGCGGGTCGCGCTCGATGCGACCCTCGGCCAGCGCCCAGCGATAGAAGCCGCGCAGACTGGAGAGCAACCGGGCATTGCTGCGCAGCTGGTAGCCGGCGCTGCGCCGCTCGTCGAGCCAGGCGGGCAACAGCGTCTGGTCCGGTGCCAGCAGGTCGCCGCCCGCCTCGTCCAAGCATCCCGCCCAGGCCTCGAGATCGCGTCGATAGGCCGAGAGCGTGTGCTCGCTCGCCCCGCGCTCGAGCCACAGAGCGTCGATGAAGGTCTCGATCAGGGTCAGGGATCGGGCGTCATGGGGCATGCCCTATTCTCCATACACAGATCTGGAAACCATACGCAGGCCTGGAACCCATGCGCAGGCATGGCCTGAAACGACGAAGCCCCGCCCCGCGTGAGCGGTGGCGGGGCTTGCGGCATAACGAAACCACGAGCGGGCCGGACTCGGGCACGACCCGCGCACGCTTTCGTTACGACAGCTTTTCCTTGATACGGGCAGACTTGCCGCTGCGCTCACGCAGGTAGTACAGCTTGGCCTGGCGCACGTCGCCGCGACGCTTGACCTCGACGGAGTCGACCAGCGGGCTGTAGGTCTGGAAGGTACGCTCGACGCCCACGCCGTGGGAGATCTTGCGCACGGTGAAGGCGGAGTTCAGGCCGCGGTTGCGCTTGCCGATCACCACGCCTTCGAAGGCCTGCAGACGCTCACGGTTGCCTTCCTTGACCTTGACCTGCACGATCACGGTGTCACCCGGGGCGAAATCCGGCACCTGCTTGCTCATCTGCTCGGCTTCGAGCGCCTGGATCACCTTGTTCTTGCTGCTCATGACAAAACTCCTCACTATTCGGCGCCGCCGCTCCTTGCAAATAAACGGCGGCGCGTGATCCCGGCGCCCGAGCCTGGCTCGAGAGCGCGGGAGATGATGGGTGACGCAGGTCCACGATGCATGGCCCCCAGGGCTCAGCGCCTCGCGTCCTGCACCTCCGCCCTGTCACCTGACAGGGCGTATTCTTCGATAAACTCCTCGAGCAGCTTCTGCTGCTCGGCGCTCAACGTCCTGCCTTCCAGCAGGTCGGGGCGCCTCAGCCAGGTCCGCCCCAGCGACTGCTTGAGCCGCCAACGTCGGATCTCGCCATGATGGCCGCTGAGCAGCACCTCCGGCACCCGCCGCCCGTCGATCTCTTCGGGGCGCGTATAGTGCGGGCAGTCCAGCAGCCCCTCATTGAAGGAGTCCTCGACCGCGGAGTCCTGATGTCCCAGCACACCGGGCACCAGTCTTGCCGCGGCGTCGATCAGTACCATGGCCGGCAGCTCACCGCCGCTGAGCACATAGTCGCCGATCGACCACTCTTCATCGATGTCGCTCTCCACGATGCGCTCATCGATACCTTCGTAGCGCCCGGCCACCACCACCAACGGTGGGCCGCAAGCCAGCTCGCGGGCACCCTGCTGGTCGAGCCTGCGCCCCTGGGGCGACAGGTAGATGACCCTGGGTCGCTGGCCGGTGGCCTCGCTCGCCCGCTGACGAGCGGCATGGATGGCCGCGCGCAAGGTGTCGACCTTCATCAGCATGCCGGGGCCGCCGCCATAGGGCCGGTCGTCCACGGTGCGATGCCTGTCGCTGGCGTAGTCGCGCGGGTTCCAGAACTCCAGCGCCACTCGCCCCTGGCTGACCGCTCTCCCGGTGACACCGTGCCGGGCGATGGCCTCGAACATCTCGGGAAACAGCGATACCACACCGACCCACATGTCCCGTGCTGCGCTCGCCCCGGCCTCTGTCTCGAGGCTCAAAAGTCCGGGTCCCAGTCGACGGTCATGGTGCCACCCGCCAGATCCACCTCGACAATCACCTCGTCGGGCAGGAAGGGCAGCAGACGCTCACGATCGTCGATGGCCGGCGGCTCCCCCTGCGGGTTGCCCCTGACCACCAGCACGTCGTTGGCGCCGGTTTCGAACAGATAAGCGACACGCCCCAGCACCGTACCCTCGCGAGTCACGACCGTGAGCCCTTCGAGCTGGTGCCAGTAGTATTCGTCGCCTTCGAGCTGTGGCAGCTCGGTCTTGGGCAGCAGGATTTCGGCACCTGACACGCGCTCGGCGGCCTCGCGCGAATCGACGCCTTCCAGCAGGGCCACCAGGCCCTTGCCGTGACGCCGCCCCTGCAGCAGACGATGGCGACTCAGGGTGCCACCCTGGCGCAGCACCCACTCGGAGTACTCGAGGATGCCGTCCATCGGGCCGGTATGGGAGTAGACCTTGAGCCAGCCCTTGACGCCGTAGGGGCTGGTCAACTTGCCCAGCACTACATGGTCGTCGCGTTCGCTGCGTGCGGCCTGCTCGCTCATGACATCACCGAACTGCACAGGCTCAGGCCTGCTTGCGGGCTTCCTTGACCAGTTCGGCCACGCGGTCGGACATCTGTGCGCCCTGGTCCTGCCAGTGAGCAACGCGGTCCAGATCGACGCGCAGGCGCTCTTCCTGACCGCGAGCGATCGGGTTGAAGAAGCCCAGACGCTCGATGAAACGGCCGTCGCGGGAGTTGCGTGAATCGGTCACGGTCAGGTGGTAGAAGGGACGCTTCTTGGCGCCACCACGTGCCAGACGAATGGTAACCATGGCGTTGACTATCCTTCGGTTGAGGTTACGTTTAAATACCGATGCGCCGGCCCCGGCGAACGGCCAGGGTACTCGGCTTCTGCCAGGAAAGCGGGTCCGTGGACCCGCTTTCGCGTCATTCGGTCACTTTCTTTGCAAGTGCTTTTACAAGCGTGCAGCCGGGCATTGCCACGGTCCTGCCATGAAGACGCAGCATTCTACGGAAATCAGCCCCGCTTTGAAACCCTTTTTCGAGCCTCTCGGGCACTGCCCATGGAATCGCCCCTCTCTGCTCCCTCACTGCGTAAGCCACAGTGCGGCTCAGCGCCAGGGGAAGCCGCCGGGGCCACCCATGCCGCCCATCCCGCCGCCGGGGCCACCCGGGCCGCCACCGCCCATCATGCCGGACATGCCGCGCATCATCTTCTGCATGCCGCCTTTCTTGCCTGCCTTCTTCATCATCTTCTGCATCTGCTTGTGCTGCTTGAGCAGACGGTTAAGATCGGGCACCTGGAGGCCTGCACCGGCAGCGATACGGCGCTTGCGCGAGCCGTTGATGATCTCGGGCTTGCGCCGTTCCTGAGGCGTCATCGAGTTGATCAGCGCCTCGAGCTTGCCGAGCTCCTTCTCCGGACCAGGCCCCTGGGCCAGCTCGGCCATCTGCCCCATGCCCGGCAGCTTGCCGAGCAGACCGCCCATGCCGCCCATCTTCTTGAGCTGCTGGAGCTGGTCGCGGAAGTCCTCGAGATCGAAGCCCTCACCCTTCTTGACCTTCTTGGCGAGCTGCTCGGCCTTCTTCTTGTCGACCGTGCGCTCCGCCTCCTCGATCAGCGACAGCACGTCGCCCATGCCGAGGATGCGCGAGGCCACCCGATCCGGATGGAAGGGCTCCAGGGCGTCGATCTTCTCACCCACGCCCATGAACTTGATCGGCTTGCCGGTGATGTGGCGCACCGACAGCGCGGCACCGCCGCGGGCATCGCCGTCGGCCTTGGTCAGGATCACGCCGGTCAGCGGCAGCGCCTCGTGGAACGCCCTGGCCGTGTTGGCGGCATCCTGACCGGTCATGGCATCGACCACGAACAGGGTTTCCTGAGGCTGGCAGGCGCGGTGCAGCTCGGCGATCTCGGCCATCATGGCCTCGTCGATGGCCAGGCGACCGGCGGTGTCGACCAGCAGCACGTCGTGGAACTGGATCTTGGCGTGCTTGATCGCCGCCTGGGCGATGTCGACCGGCTTCTGGTCGCTGCGCGAGGGGAAGAAGTCGACGCCGACCTCGCCGGCCAGGGTCTCGAGCTGGTCGATGGCCGCCGGGCGATAGACGTCGGCGGAAACCACCAGCACCTTCTTCTTCTCACGCTCCTTGAGGAAGCGCGCCAGCTTGGCCACCGAGGTGGTCTTGCCCGCCCCCTGCAGGCCGGCCATCAGCACCACCGCCGGGGCCCCCTTGAGCGAGAGCCCTTCGTTGGCCTCGCCCATGATCGCCTCGAGCTCCTGCTGGACGATCTTGACGAACTGCTGCCCCGGCGAAAGACTCTTCGATACCTCCTGGCCCACGGCGCGCTCGCGCACGCGCTCGATGAAGGCCTTGACCACCGGCAGGGCGACGTCGGCCTCGAGCAGCGCCCGACGCACCTCGCGCAGCGTGTCCTTGATGTTGTCCTCGGTCAGGCGCGCCTGACCCTTGATGGACTTGAGCGTCTGGGAAAGGCGCTCACTGAGATTCTGGAACATAAGCCACTCCGGCTGTCAGGCTGTCGGCTCGGGGCGATACCTCACGGCGTTCGGGAGGTGTCTGCGACAAGGGGTCACACAGGTGGTGACACGCTGGCGCACGCTGAGGAAACAGCCCTGATAAAGCGGTTTGAAGAGTCTGGGCGACATTATACGCGCTGCGGCGGCCAGTCTCCATGCATGCGCGCCCCGTCCACGGCTGTGCGCCGCAGCGAGGATTGGGTATAGTGGCCTCGGCAGACTCCATCCACCCGAGAGGCACTGACGCTGGCGACGGCGCACGGACGACACTGATGCAGGCGCTTCCCCTGGCCCTCATGGCCTTCATCCTTTATCTGGGCGCAGCCTCCTGGCAAGGGCTAACGCTGTTGCGGCGCGTGCCGCAGCGCCCGGCCCTGGTTCGCGTGCTGGGCCTGCTGGGTCTGCTGTTTCATCTGCCGGTGGCCTTCAAGCTGATCGATCAGAGCCCCGGCCTGATGCCCGGCCTCTCCACCAGCGCGGTGATGCTGACCGCCATCATGGTCATCCTGCTGCTCGGCGTGAGTCTGGCCAAGCCGGTGCTGAGCGTGGCCGTCGGGCTGTTTCCCATCTCCGGCATCGCCCTGCTGCTGGCCGTGGGCCTGCCGAGCCCTGAGCGCACCGGCGGCATGACCCCGGGGATCGCCCTGCACGCCATGAGCTCGGCACTGGCCTTCGGCGTACTCTTCATTGCTGCCTGCCAGGCGGTGCTGCTGGGGCTGCAGAATCATGCCCTGCGCCACCACCATACCCGCGGCGTGGTGCAGGTATTGCCGCCGCTGACCACCATGGAGCGGGTGCTGTTCGAGCTGATCTGGGCCGGCATGGCACTGCTGACCCTGTCGATCGTCAGCGGCTTCGCCTTCGTCGAGAGCATGTTCGCCCAGCACCTGGCCCACAAGACCATCCTCTCGCTGGCGGCCTGGGTGATCTTCGCCATCCTGCTGATCAGCCATCACGTACTGGGCTGGCGCGGCATGCGCGCCGTGCGCTGGACCCTGGGCGGCTGCGCCGTACTGCTACTGGCCTATTTCGGCAGCAAGTTCGTGCTCGAAGTCATCCTCAACCGTACCTGAAGCGTAGGTCGCCTTGACACTGCCGGAGCGAATCCCTACAAACGGGGCTGACACGCCAGCGAGGATCCAACGACCTTGAGCGACGACTTCCCAGTGGGATTGCTGTTCGGCCTGCTTTTCCTGCTCATCTGCCTTTCCGCTTTCTTCTCGAGCTCCGAGACCGGCATGATGTCGATCAACCGCTATCGGCTCAATCACGAAGCCAACAGCGGCGACAGTCGAGCTCGCCGGGTCCTGCGGCTGCTGGCGCGCCCGGACCGGCTGATCGGCGTGATCCTGATCGGCAACAATCTGGTCAACAACCTGGCCGCCGCCATCGCCACCGTGCTGGCCATCCACTTCTTCGGCGAGGTCACCGGTCCCGCCCTCGCCCCGCTGCTGCTCACCATCGTGATCCTGATCTTCGCCGAGGTCAGCCCCAAGACCTACGCCGCGATCAAGCCGGAGCGCATCGCCTATCCCGCCTCGCTGATCCTGGAACCGCTGCTCAAGCTGCTCTATCCCCTGGTATGGCTGGTCAACGCGATCTCCAACGGCCTGCTCAAGCTGACCGGTATCAAGAGCATCGAGGGCGGCGGCGACAGCCTGACCCGCGACGAGCTGCGCACCGTGGTGCACGAGGCGGGCACGCTGATCCCCCATCGCCACCAGGCCATGCTGCTGTCGATCCTCGATCTGGAGAACGTCACCGTCAACGACATCATGGTGCCGCGCCACGAGGTGGTGGGCATCGACCTCGACGACGAGCTGGAGATCATCCTGACCCAGATCCGCACCAGCCAGCACACCCGCCTGCCGGTGTTCAAGGGCGACATCAATAACATCATCGGCATGCTGCACCTGCGCAATGCGGCACGCTTCCTGTCCCGGGATGAGGTGACCAAGGCCTCGATCGTGCAGGAGGCCCGCGAACCCTACTTCATTCCCGAGTCGACGCCGCTGCATACCCAGTTGCTCAACTTCCAGAAGCAGAAACGCCGCATCGGCATCGTGGTGGACGAGTACGGCGACGTGGAGGGGCTGGTCACGCTGGAGGACATTCTCGAGGAGATCGTCGGCGAGTTCACCACCGACGTGGCCGGGCAGGACCAGGAGATCCATCGCCAGGACGACGGCAGCCACGTGATCGACGGCACCGCCAACATCCGCGACATCAACCGTACCCTGGGCTGGAAGCTGCCCACCGATGGCCCCAAGACCCTCAACGGCCTTATCCTCGAGCACCTGGAAGCCTTCCCCGACGGCCCAGCCTGCCTGCAGATCGGTAGCGTACGCATGGAAATCATCGAGGTACGCGACAATTTGATCACCTCGGCGCGCTGCTGGCAGACGGTTCGAAGCAGCCGCCAGCGTCAGCCCTGATCAGCGCCTGGGAGCGCCAAGGCTGTGCCGGCAGGCCCAGCCGTCCGCCTCGCCCTTGAGTACGCGCACCTGCGCCTCCAGGCGCTCTCGCCGCGCTAGCCTGGGCGGAATCGGCTTGCCGAAATAGAGTGCCACCCGGGCCCGGAAGCGGTGCGGCCGTTTGGACAGTGCCGGGCCGTTGCAATGGGAGGTCCACGAGCCCCACAGGCCGGCCAGGCCGGCGGGAATCACCGGCACCGGGTCCCGGGCCAGAATCGTCTCCAGCCCGCGTCGGAAGGCATGTACCTCGCCATCCGGCGTCAGACGGCCTTCGGGGAACAGCATCACCACCTCGCCGCTGCGCAGTGCCCGGCTGACCTCCTCCAGCGCACGACGCACGCTACCGGGGTCGCGCCGGTCGGACTCCACCGGAATCGCTCCCACCAGGCGGAACAGCCAGTTGAGCCATGGCGACTCGTAGATCGGGCGGTCCATCAGGAAGCGCAACGGGCGTGGGCTCGCGCCGCCGATCACCAGCGCATCCATGAAGCTGACATGGTTGCACACCACCACCGCCGCTCCCTTGGCGGGAATATGCTCGAGCCCGCGCAGGCGCAGCCGATAGCAGCAGTGGACCAGCAGAAAGATGAGATAGCGAATGACCGGACGCGGCTTGCGCACCATGTGCCAGCCGCCGGCGGTCAGCATGACGGCAAGCAGCCCGTACAGGACGAGATTCACGCGATATCGGACCTATGCTTCAGGCCGGCGAGGATGGTGGAGAGCAGTTGGTCGAGGAGCTCCGGCACCTCGAGCTGCTGCCCCTGCCAATAGCCCAGACGCTCATTGAGACCAAGCTGTACCAGACCGTGCACGCTGCCCCACAGGGTGCGCCCTAGGCGCCTGGCCTCGAGATCGCCAAGCGCCGGCTGATACTCCTTCAAGCCGTTCTCCACGCGCAGGAACAGTGCCTCGATCATGTCGGATTGGCGCTGGTCGAGCTCGCCCTCCTGGGCCAGCGGATAATCGAACAGTAGCTGCCAGCGGAACGGCTCGCGCTGGGCGAACTGCCAGTAGGCCAGCGCCAGGGAGCGCATCTGCCGTTCCGGCGCCACGCCCTCGGTCAGCGGCTCGATGACCATGCGCAGGCGCGCCAGCGTCTCGATGTTCACATGCTGCAGCAGGTTGCCGAAGCTGCCGTAGAGCTTGAGCAACGTACTCGGCGCACAGCCCACCTCACGCGCCAGGGCTCGCAGCGAGAGCGCGTGTACGGGATTGCTCTGCAGCCAGTCATCGCATGCTGCCATGACCTGGGCATGGAGCGCTTCGGGCGCATGCTGTCGGGGACGAGCCATCGAGTTCCTCGCAGAACGTTACCAATCTCGTGAGCGGATTACTTCGCACGGTAGCGTAGGATAGCGCACATCGAACACTGTTTTCGACCATTGCGAGTGAAGCCTTGTTCACTACCCCTCGACTTGGCTACCCTGACGCCACCCCGATACCCGGAGATTCCATGGCCGGCCGCCTGTACATTCCTCAGCTCGACCTCGCTCGACTGCTACCCGGGCTGCGCCAGGAGACTCCCCTGCTGACCGGCGCCAACGTGGCACCCAGGCGCACGCTGACGCACATTCGTCTGGAAGCGGACAGGACCTGCACGAGGCCAGTGTTCTGGGGGCTGACCCCCGCCTGGCTGAGCGTGCTCGACCACGCTCCCCACTGCGCACGCGCCGAATCCCTCGACGCTCGCCCCATGTTTCGCGAGGCCTTCGGCGCTCGCCGCTGCCTGGTACCGGTCGGTGGGATCTATCTGTGGAAGATGCAGCCTCGCTTCAAGCAGCCGTTTCTGGTCACCCGGGTCGATCGCGCCCCGCTGCTGCTGGCGGGCATCTGGTGCCGCTACCATACGACGCTGACCGAACACACCGACTCGATGGCGCTGGTGACGGTGTCGACCAACGATTTCCTGGCTCCGCTGGGCGACCGGCTGCCGGCGCTGATCGCTGCCGACGACGCCCAGCGCTGGCTCGACCCGGGCACGCCGACGGAAGCGGCGCGGGCACTGCTGCGTCCCGCGCCAAGGGAACTGTTGGGCGCCTTTCCGGTATCAAGAAGGGTCAACGATCCCAACAACCAGGATCCCGCCTGCGCACACCCAACAGGCCCCATGTTGCGCTGGAACGAACAGGAGACATGATGCTCACGCCCCAACCGACTCTGCCAGACCGTGACCCTCGGCGCCCTCTGCCCTGGCTTGCCGGCCTGCTGCTTACCGGCCTGCTGCTCCCGGGTCTGGCCCAGGCGCAACAGGCCGAGGAAGCGGCACATGGCTACGAAGAGGCCATCGAGGAGGTCGTCGAGCCTCACGTCAGCCCCCATGACGACCGTGACTACCGGGTGCTGACGCTCGAGAACGGCCTGACCGCCCTGCTGGTCAGCGACGTGACGGCCGACCGCGCCGCCGCCTCGATGAACGTCGGCGTGGGTAGCGCCCAGGATCCGGACGATCTGGCCGGCCTGGCGCACTTCCTCGAACACATGCTGTTCCTCGGCACCGAGCCCTTCCCCGAAGCCGATGCCTACCAGGGCTATCTGCGCCGTCACGGAGGCAGCCACAACGCCTTCACCGCGCCGCAAGACACCAACTACTTCTTCGAGGTCGAACCCGCCGCGCTGCCCGGCGCTCTGGATCGCTTCAGCCAGTTCTTCCTCACGCCGCTGTTCAATGCCGATCAGTTGGAGAGCGAGCGCAATATCGTGCACTCGGAGTACATGGCGCGCATCCGCGACGATGGCCGCCGCGAAAACGACGTGCTCAACCAGGTGCTCAACCCCGCCAACCCCACCACGGGCTTCTCGGTGGGCAGCCGTGAGACCCTGGCCGACCCGCCCGCCGGCGAGCCGACCCTGCGCGAGCGGGTGATCGAGTTCTACGAGCGCTACTATGACGCCAACGTCATGCACCTGACGCTGGTGGGCCCGCAGCCGCTGGACGAGTTGGAAGCCATGGTGGCCGAGCGCTTCGCCGAGATTGCCGATCGCGGCCTGGAGCGTCCGGTGATCGAGGAGCCGCTGATCGACGAGACGGCGCTGCCGCGCCATGTGGAGCTGCAATCGGTGCGTGACAGCCGCCATGTGCGCTTCATGTTCCCGGTGCCGGATTCGCTCCAGCACTATCGCCACAAGCCCGCCGACTACCTCGCCCATCTGCTCGGCCACGAGGGCGAAGGCAGCCTGTTCGCGGTACTTCGCGACGCCGGCCTAGCCGACGGTCTTTCCGCCGGCGTGGGACGCGGCGACGAGCGCCACGCGCTGTTCACCGTCAGCGTCAGCCTGACCCCGGCCGGGGCCGAGCGCATCGACGAGATCGAGGCCACGCTCTTTGCCGCCATCGAGCAGATCCGCGAGCAGGGCCTGGAGGCCTGGCGCTACGACGAGCAGGCCCAGCTCGCCGAGCAGCAGTTCCGCTTCCAGCAGCACGGCTCACCGCTGCAGAGCGCCATGCGACTGGCCATGAACCTGGCACGCTTCCCGGTGGAAGACGTGCAGTACGCCGCCTATCGCATGGACGGCTTCGAGCCCGAACTGATCGCCACCTATCTCGACGCCCTGCGCCCCGAGCTGCTGCTGCGGGTTTACAGCGGCCCCGAGGTGGAGGGCGAGCAGACGTCACCCTGGTTCAATACGCCCTGGCGCGAAGTAGAGCCCGAGGCGAGCACCTCTCAGCCTCTGGCAGGCCTCGCCCTGCCGGCGGCGAACCCGTTCATCGCCGAGGACCTGGCCCTGCTCGACGCGCAGGACGAGCGACCCGCGCAGCTGCTGGAAGAGCCGGGCTTCGAGCTCTGGCACATGGCCGATGCCAGCTTCAACACACCCAAGGTGGAGTGGCGCTTCAGCCTGCAGAACCCCACGGCCAGCAGCGACCCGCAGCATGCCGTCCTGGCCCACCTGCTGGCAGGCTGGCTGGACGACAGCCTCAACGAGGAGTTCTATGCGGCGCGACTGGCCGGCCACGATGTCGAGGCCTATCCCCATGCCCGCGGCATCACGCTGGCCTTTGCCGGCTGGCGCGACCGTCAGGACCGGGTGATGCGTCGCACTCTGGAGCAGCTGCGCGACGGCGACATCGACGAGGCCAGCTTCGAGCGGGTGCGTTACCGCCTGCAACGCGAATGGCGCAATGCCCCGCAGGCGGCGCTCTTCCGCCAGGGTCATCGCACCCTGGCCGAAGCATTGATGCGTCCTCAGTGGCCGACCCAGAGCCTGCTCGACGCCAGCCGCGAGCTGACGGTGGACGATCTGCGCACCTTCCGCGACAACTTCCTCGGCGAGCTGCGCCTGCAGGCGCTGGCCCTCGGCAACCTGGATGGCGAACTGGCCAAGCGCGAGGGGCGGCTGGTCGCCGAAATGCTGGCCCCCACGCTGGAGAAAGAGTCGATCCCGGACCTGACGCCGCTACGCATCGATGAGGCGCTGCCCATCCTGCACCCGCATACGACGCGCGAGGAGTCGCTGGTGTTGCGCTATCTGCAGGGCAGCGACCGCTCTCTCGACAGTCAGGCGCGCCTGGCGGTACTAGGGCAGTTGATCGACACGCCCTTCTATCAGCGCCTGCGTACCGAGGAGCAGTTGGGCTATGTGGTCAGCGCCGGCTACTCGCCGCTGCTGGACGCCCCGGGGCTCAGCCTGCTGGTACAGTCCCCCGATGTCACCAGCGACGAGATCAAGCAGCACATCGACGCCTTTCTGGTGGAGTTCGGCCAGCGCCTGACGGAGCTGGATGACGCCGACCTGGCCGCCTACCGTCAGGCCGTGCATGACGGCCTGCTGCAGCGCGACACCAGCCTTGCAGGGCTGACCAACCGCCTGTGGCGCGCGCTGTCGTTCGGCGATACCGGCTTCGATCGTCGCGAGCGGCTGGCTCAGCGCGTCTTGACGGTGACGGCCGACGATCTGCGCGAGACCTGGCCGAGCCTGACCGAGCGCTCCATCGCCACCATCGCTTACGATCCGGGCGACGAGCCCAGCGACGTTGCCGCCCTCACCCGGCACCTGGAGCCGTTGCCGGAAGCCGACGACTGAAAACGCACCGTAGAACGCACTGCGCCCGGCCATTGGCCGGGCGCAGTCATGTGTGGCCGTACGTCAGCCGAAGGCCTGAGCGGGCATCATCGCTTCCACATGCATCACCAGCTCCTCGAGAATCGCCCGGTCGCGGTCGCTCAGCGCCACCTGATTGAAGCGCTCGATCTCACGGGCGAAGTCCCTCAGGGTGAAACCGGCCACGGCAGCATCGTTCAGACGATCCCAGCGATACGCCTCCCAGCGCGCCTGCTCCTCGCTGCTCAGGGTGTCGGGATAGCTGCGCGCGCGATAGCGGAACAGCATCTCCTCCAGCCGGGGATCCTGAAAGGCAAAACGCGCATCGACCAGATCCCAGGGCGAGGCGTCACGCACCCGCTGCATCTCCTGGCGATCGGCGGGGGAGAAGAAGCCGCCGCTGTAGAGCATCAGGTCGGGATCGTGGGGGCCATCGGGCGGCGCCTGAGCGAACACCTCGGCGGCCTTGCCCCCAACCTCGGGACTGGCCATCAGGCGCTTCCAGTTGGCCCGACAGGCTGCCAGGTCGAGCCCTAGACGCTCGACGATCTCGCCGTATTCGCCCTGGCGCGGACCCTCGACGTCCTTGAGCGCCGCCGCGGGCAGGATCACCGGGCTGCGATTGATGTGGATGACCTTGAGCGGGATGCGCGCCTCGCCCTCGGCGAGGTCGTCGCTGCTGACGAACACGCGCTGGCGGATCTGCTCGGCGCTCATCTCGATCAGCGCCTGAGGCTCCACCGAGAGGTCGTAGACGATCACGCCGTTGGGGTTGGTGGGATGCTCCGCCAGCGGCATCACCAGCGCGCTGCAGCCGCGGCTGGCCGGATAGCGCCGCGACACGTGCAGCACCGGCTTGCGCCCCGGCACATCGAGACGCTTGGCCACCTCGCGCTTGCTGCGCAGCGCCAGCAGGTAATCGAACAGGCGTTCATTGCGCTGTCGGAGCAGCCGCGCCAGGGCAATGGTGGCGCGCACGTCGGCTACCGCATCGTGGGCGCCCTCGTGGGCGATGCCGTTGGCAGCGGTCAGATCCTCGAGGCGGAAGCTGGGCGAGCCGTCCTCACGCTTCGGCCAGGCGATGCCCGCGGGGCGCAGAGCATGGAAAGCGCGCACCGCATCGATCAGGTCCCAGCGCGAGTTGCCGTTCTGCCACTCCCGGGAGTAGGGATCGAGCAGGTTGCGGTAGAACAGGCAGCGGCTCACCTCGTCATCGAAGCGCAGCGAGTTGTAGCCCAACGCACAGGTGCCGGGTTCGCTCATCAGCGCGTGGATACGTCCGGCGAACTCCGCCTCGGGCAGACCGCGGCGACGCGCCTGCTGCGGCGTGATACCGGTGATCAGGCACGCCTGCGGGTGGGGTAGATAGTCGTCCGCCGGTTTGCAGAACAGCTCGACCGGCTCGCCGAGCTCGTTGAAATCGCTATCGGTACGGACTGCGGCAAACTGCGAAGGGCGATCGCGCCGCGGGTCGGCGCCGAAGGTTTCGTAGTCGTGCCACAGGAAGGTCATCGGGGCGGCATCTGGCTTCGCCATGGGCGCGGTGTCTCCTGACTGCGTCCTGAGCGGCACAGCCTAACACAGCCCCGCGGACGACTCAGCCGAGGAAGCAGCGGGCACCGCTCGTACGACTAGCGAGTCGCAGCCGGACTCGTTCAGCCGCCGTCTAACTGCGCGGCAGCGTGACGTTGAGTTCCAGCACCGAACAGTTGTCTTCACTGTCCAGGCTGATGTTGATGGCGTCGTCGTCCACCTGGACGTAACGGCGAATCACCTCGAGCAGCTCCTTCTCCAGCATCGGCATGTAGTCGGGCTGGCCACGCTGGCTGCGCTGATGCGCGACGATGATCTGCAGCCGCTCCTTGGCTACCGAGGCGGTCTTCTTTCGTTCTCGCTTCAGAAACTCCAGCAACTTCACCGGCGACCTCCTCCGAACATACGGCTCAGCAGGCTCTTCTTCTGGAACTCGTGGAAGCGCAGCGGCACTTCCTCTCCGAGTAGACGCGAGACGGTATCCATGTAGGCTTGCCCCGCATCGCTGTTGTCATCGTGGGTCACGGGCACGCCCTGGTTGGAAGCGCGCAGCACCGCCTCGGATTCAGGAATCAGGCCGATCAGGTCGATGGCCAGGATTTCCCGGATATCGTCGAGGTTGAGCATGTCACCGTGATCGACCCGCGCCGCGTTGTAACGCGTGATCAGCAGGTGCTCCTTGACCGGATCCTCGCCGCGCTCGGCGCGCCGCGTCTTGGAGGCGAGCAGCCCCAGGATGCGATCGGAATCGCGCACCGAGGAGACCTCGGGGTTGGTGACCACGATTGCCTCATCGGCGTAGTACATGGCCAACTGGGCACCGCGCTCGATGCCGGCCGGGGAATCGCACAGGATGTAGTCGAAATCCTTACCCAGGTTTTCGAGCACCCGCTCGACGCCCTCGGAGGTCAGCGCATCCTTGTCGCGGGTCTGGGAGGCCGGCAGGATGTGCAGGTTGTCGACTCGCTTGTCACGAATCAGGGCCTGATTGAGTCCGGCTTCGCCCTGGATCACGTTGACCAGGTCGTAAACCACGCGACGCTCGCAGCCCATGATGAGATCGAGGTTGCGCAGCCCCACGTCGAAGTCGATGACAACGGTCTTGTTGCCTCGCAGCGCAAGCCCAGTGGCGATGGCCGCTGCGCTGGTGGTCTTGCCGACCCCTCCCTTGCCTGAGGTCACTACGATGATCTTGGCCAAGTTACACATTCCTTTGAATGGACGATGGATGACGAAAATAGAGCGCGGCGCGACTAGACCAGCGAGGTGATGCCCAACTGGGCATCGCGCAGCACGACCTGCACCGAGGAGCCAAGCAGGTGCGGGTCGATGTCTTCGAGACGCTTGTAGGTGCCTGCCACCGAGAGCAGCTCGGCGCGCAGTTCACGGCAGAAGATACCCGCGTCGGTATCGCCATGAATGCCGGCCAGCGCACGACCGCGCAGGGCGCCATAGACATGGATACTGCCCGCTGCCAGCACTTCGGCACCCGCGTTGACGGCCCCGATGACCACCAAATCGCCTTCCGGAGCGCTGACCTGCTGGCCGGAACGCACCGTGCCGCGATAGATACGACCGCCGCTTGCCACTCCGGGTTGCTTCGCCGCCTCCGGTGCCGGCGCTTCGGTAGATGGCACCTCCTCGAGCGTGCGAGCCCGCGTGGCATCGGTGGGCGGGAACCAGCCCAGCCCCAGCGCCCAGGCCGACTGCTTGACGGGATCGGCACCACCGCGCACGGCCACCGGCAACAGCTTGTGGGTGCGACACACGGCACAGATTCGCTCCAGGGCCAGGTGGGGCTCATCCAGCTTTTCTACGCTGAGAACGACAGGTGTATGCTGAAAGAATGCGGGGGATTGGCTGAGCTTGCCTGACAGCTGCTCACGGATGCGTTCGGGGTCGGCGCTTGCCAACTCCATGACCGTCATGGGCAGCATGCCCCCCTTGAAGGTGAATGCCATCTCTGCCCTGTCCACTTTGAGGCTCATTGCCGGACTCCACTGGGGTGTTGTCGGGTCGTGGGACTAAAGCTAAGCGACTCCCATCCCCCCTGCAACTGGTGATACGGCCAGCCGCAGCCCTCCGGCGCCTGCCGACATTTGCCGATACTGACCGATGCTTGCCCGCACCCTGCTGTTCCGACGGACTTTTCCACAGCGGCGGCGCGTGCTTAGATAACATACATTAGTCGAAAGACGCCACCTCGACAGCAATAAAAACGGCCTGCGCAGCCTGGCCGCTGCGCCTCTCAATCTCAGGATGCCCCATGCCCGGATTCCTCAGCCGCCTCTTCGCCCCACGCTGGCGGCACCCCGATGCCCAGATTCGACGACAGGCCATCGCCCGGCTCGACCCGGCTCGACCCGACCAGCGCCAGGCGCTGGAAGCGCTGTGCCTCGATGCGGACGCCTCGGTCCGCCGGGCGGCGCTTGACAGGATCGACTCGGTCGACACCCTGCTTGCCCTGGTGCAGCGCCAGCCGGATCAGCCCGAGCTGCTGGGGCGCCTGGTCGCTCTGATCACCGGGCAGGCCGGCAGCCTGGACCTCTCCCAGCGCCTGCGCTACGTGGCATCCATCGACAACCGCGTCCTACTTTCGCGAGTGGCCCTGGAGGGTGACAACCAGCAGCTGCGGCTGGCCGCCGTGGAGCGTTTATCGGCAGAAGAGGACTTGGTCGAACAGGCCTGCGAGAACGGCATTGCCGCCGTACGCCATGCCGCAGCCGCCCGCGTGACCAGCGAAGAGGGCCTTCAGCGTCTGGCCCAGCAGGCGCGCCGGGATCGTCAGGTCATGCGCCAGGCGCGTGAACGCCTGAACCGACTACGTAACGATGCGGCCACGCTGGCAGCGGCACGCGAGCAGCGGGAAAGTCTGCTGATGAAGCTGGAGGCCCACGCCCGCGCGCCCTGGGAGCCCCTCTATGCCGGCCGCTTCCGCCACTTGGTGCGTGCCTGGGAAGCGCTCGGCGACCTGCCCGACGCCGCACAGGAGCGTCGCTTCCAGGATGCCAGCTTGGGTTGCCGCAAGACCCTCTCGGATCACGAGGCCCGCGAGCACGCCAACGCTGCGACCGACCGACGCCGCGAGCAGGCCGCCGAAGCACGCGAGTCGCTGCTCGAAGCGCTGGAAGAGAGCCTTGCCGGCCTGCCACGCGGCGACCGCCTTACCAGCCAGGACATCGCCAGCCTGCGCTCTCAGAAGATCCTGCTGGCCAATCGCTGGCAGACCCTCTCGGACCTGCACGTGACCGACGCAGCGCTGCGCAAGCGCTATGACGCGATTCTGGCGGACTATGACCATGTGCTGCGGACCTGGGAGCGCTTCGAAGCGCATGCCGCCGACATCGAACGGGCGCTGCAGGAACAGGACGTCGAATCTCTGACCAGCGCCGTCGAAGCCTGCCAATGGCCGAACGAGCTGCCACCTCCGCCGCCGCTGACCCGTGCCCGGCTGCTGCTGGCAGGCCAGGAGCATGCAACGGAAGAGGGACAGGAGGCGCGGCTCGCGCGCTTTACCCAAGACCTCGAGCAGCTCGAAAGACTGTTGGATCGCGGCGAGTTCAAGGGTGCCAGTCGCCTGCACCAGAGCCTGAAACACCGCGCCGACACCCTGCCTTCGGCGAAGCTGCACCCGCATCAAGCGATGCTCAAGCGGCTCGGCGCTCGCCTGGCCGAACTGCGCGACTGGCGTGGCTACGTTGCCGGCCCCAAGCGCGAGCAGCTGTGTCAGGCCATCGACCAATTGGCCGACGACAACGGCATCACGGATGCCGAACTCGACCGCCGCCACCGTCAACTGGTGAGAGACTGGAAGGAGCTGGGCGATGCCGCGGCCAGCCGCGAGCTCTCCGAGCGCTTCCGCAGCGCCTCCGACCGCATACACGAGCGCCTGGCACCCTGGCATGAACGGCAGGCCGAGGAACGGATACGCAATCTCGAGGCGCGTACCAGCCTGTGCGAACAGCTCGAAGCCCTGCTCGACGCCCCTGCCAACGATGCCGACCCGGATGCCCTGCGGCATATCCGCGACCAGGCGCGTGAAGAGTGGCGTCGCCATTCGCCGGTGCCGCGCGATCAGGCGCAGGCCATCGGACGACGCTTCGGCCGCATTCGCTTCGCCTTGCAGGGACTCATCGACCAGCGCGCCAAGGAAGTCGCCGACGCCAAGCGCACCCTCGTCGACGAGGCGCACGCTCTCATCGAGCAAAAGATGCCTTCTGACACACGGGCCGAGAAAGCCAAGGCGCTTCAGCAGCTCTGGCGCGAGCTCGGTCGCGCGCCGCGCGGGGAGGAGCAGACGCTGTGGCGCGAATTCCGCACAGCCTGCGACCAGATCTTTGCCATGCGTGAGGCTCAGCGCGATGACCGTGCCCAGCAGGCGCGTCAGCGCCTGGACGACATGCAGGTGCTCATCGACCGCCTGGACGCCTGGCAGCCCAGCCGCTCCAGCGACGGCCACGTGCTGGAGCAGGCGATCGAGCATGCCACGGCGCTGGAGCCGCTCCCTTCTGGGCGCCGCACGGAAGGCATGCGCCGGCGCTGGAGCGGCATCGTGCGCACACGGCGCGAGCGACTGGCACGCCTGGCCGTGGTGGAAGAAGTACAGCGCTGGCAGGCCTTCCGGCCGCTACTCGATGCCCACCTGAGCGCCGATGCCGACTGGCTCGAGAACGACGTCATGACCGAGGTCCCCCTCGACTCCGCCGCATCGCTACCCGAAGACATGCGCCGTGCGCATGAGCAGCGTAACGCCGCCAGGAGAAATCCGCCCTCCGCCGAAGAGGTTCAGGAACAGCTGGCGCGCCTGCGCGTGCACCTCTCACTGCTGGCCATGGGGCGGGTCAGTCAGCATGACGAACCGCTGCGCCTGGCCATTCAGGTCGAGCGTCTCAATGAAGGCCTGGGGCGCGACCTGAGTCAGGCCGAAGAAGTCCGCATCGTGCTACGCAACCTGCTGGCCACCGGGCCGGTCTCCCCCGAGCAGTGGCAGCGCGAGGTGGGAGAGTTCGATTCGCTGCTGGCACGCCTGACGCGCCTGCCGCCGCCCTGACCGCTGCGCACGGACACGAAAAAGGGAGGCCCACGCCTCCCTCAATCCTGCCGACTCCCTCAGCCCATGAACTGGCCACCGTTGATGTCGATGTTGGCGCCGGTAATGAAACCCGACTCCTTGTCGGCCAGGAATACCACCAGTCTGGCGATCTCCTCCGGTGTGCCGTAGCGCTTCACGGGGATCGTCTCGCGAATCGCTTCCCGCACGTTCTCGGGAATCTTCATGATCATGTCGGTGGCGATGTAGCCGGGCGACACGGTATTGACGGTGATGCCCTTGGTAGCGGTCTCCTGGGCCAGCGCCATGGTCAGGCCGTGCATGCCGGCCTTGGCCGCCGAGTAGTTGACCTGACCGAACTGACCCTTGCGGCCGTTGATCGAGGAGATGTTGATGATGCGCCCATACTTCTGCTCGAGCATGCCCTCGATGACGCTGCGGCAGGTGTTGAATACGGTATTGAGGTTGGTATCGATGACTTCGTGCCACTGCTCGGGCGTCATTTTCTTCATCGTGCCGTCGCGCGTGATGCCGGCACAGTTGACCAGAACGCTGATCGGCCCGTGGGCCTCTTCGATCTCCCTGACTCCGGCTTCACACGCCTGATAGCTGGTGAGATCCACACCTGACAAGGAAATGTTGTCGAATCCATCGGCCTTTTGGGTCTCGAGCCAGGTCTTGGCCTTCTCCGGGTTGTGGTATCCCGCCACCACGTGGTAGCCCGCTGCCGCCAGTGCGCGGCAAATCGACGAACCGATCCCCCCGGTTCCGCCAGTGACCCACGCTACGGGTGCTGATTGAGTCATATTCCACCTCCCTGATTCATGACGCTTGTATTCGCAGTGCTTGGCCTGGCGCAGCAGGCCAGCCACAACAGGATGCTGGCAGAAGGCATCGCCTTCAAGTTGCTCCCTAATGATTATGGACACATGCGCTGCGCTTGCACTAACAACGTCCCCCACCTTGACACAGCACAGAAAAAGCGTAGAATTCGCCTCACGTTGATGCGGGGTGGAGCAGTCTGGTAGCTCGTCGGGCTCATAACCCGAAGGTCGTCGGTTCAAATCCGGCCCCCGCTACCAAGTTCGAAAAAGCCGAGGCCAAAAGCCTCGGTTTTTTATTGCCCGCACGGGCGCTGCACCGACGAGCGTCGGCTCGCTCTCGATTCAAGGTCAGCGGCCCCCGCAACCAAGTTCGAAAAAACCGAGGCCATAAGCCTCGGTTTTTCATTGCACGCACGGGCGCTGAACCGACGACCGTCGGTTCGCTCTCCCTTCAGGGTCAGCAGCCGCCGCTACCCGATGCGAAAGCCGAGGCCACAAGCCTCGGCTTTATATTGCCCGTTAGAAAACATGATGCTTCAAGGCAGATCACGCGCTACCAACGCTATGCTGCGGTCATCGCCGCTGGTGCCGCGGCAGAAGTTCTCGCTGTAGAAGCGACGAATCAGGTCGCGCTGGCGCAGCTTGCCCCGGCGCAGATCGTCGAGCCAGTGGCTGAGCTGTCCTGAGACCTGCCCGCCGTCGAAGGCAACCAGCTTCTCGGCGGCGCCGTCGCTCATCAGGGCGATGCCGGTCAAAGCCGTCGTCGTCTCGATGCCGTACTGCACCTGCTCGAAGGCCAGGCGTTCATCGACGAAGAGGGTCTGGTTGGCAAACTCCCCCTTGCCGCGCTCGCCCAGCGTGCAGAGTCTGGGCATCAGCTCGGCCTCCTCATCCACAGCGTCCTGTGTCTCTTGCGCAGCGCTCACCGGCACCGCGCGCTCCAGCACCAGCTCGCCATCGCCCACCTTGAGCCACAGCAGTCTCTCGCGGCCGATCAGCGCCAGCAGCAGCGTGCAGCGCAGGTCGCGCACCGGCCGGCACTGCTCGGCCGCCCGATCGTGCAGCGTGCCCTTGGCATGGCGCACCAGCAGCCCGGCCAGCTGCGCCACGGCATCGGCCGTGGGCGCTTCGCGACCATCGAGCAGCCAGGCCAGCTGGGTCTCCAGCGTATCGGCCAGCCGCAGCATGGCACTGACCAGGGTGCGCGCACCGAGATCCGAGGCCGGCGAGCTGCCGGCGCCATCGGCCAGCACCAGCGCCGGGCGCGGCGCCGCCACCCCGCCTGCGGCGTCCTGGCAGGGCATGGGCGGCGTTTTCTCCACATGGCTCAGTCCGGCCGTGGCCACGGCCAGAGTCGACCAGCACGATGTGCTCTCACTCGGGAAGGCGGGTAACTCAGCGGGCATGCAGTACCTGCGAACGTTGGGGTCGGCCGGGCGTTGCCAGGTGCACGACATGCTTGCCGGCTGCCAACGCCTCGCGATAGTCGCTCAGCGCCGCGTGCCACTGCGGCAGCGTGGCCCGCTGAATGGGGGCGTCGGCCCCCACCGTGAAGGTGGTCACGAACATGTCGCGGAGGGTGTCGGGCAGTGCCTGCCAGAGGTCGTACCAGACCCCTTGAGGCACATCGCGCTGTCCGCGGCCGTAGGCGAAGTTGCCGCGCCTCAGGTTACGCACCGGGTCGTCGCCGCCGACGATGTCGTAGGGATGGCGCCCCAGCATCAGGCACTTGAACAGCACGATGGCCAGCGAGAAGGCCTCGCTGCGCGGCGTGCGGATGGTATGGCGGAAGGAGACGCCCTGATGCTCCTTGGGCGTCATGTCGGGGCTGCCGACGGGACAGGGATAGAAGGTACCGTCGAGGCGCAGTTGGTAGCTGTCGCAGTCAATCAGCGTGACCTGGTCGGATGAGGGCACGCAGAACACGTTGTTGAGGTTGTAGTCGCCGATGCACACCCCGGCCTCGTGCATCTGCTGCACGATCTCGACGAAACGGATCAGGTAGCCGACGATCCGGCGCCGGTCGAGGCCGGGAAAATAGCGCTGATAGAGCAAGGCGTGGGCGAGAAAGCTCATCTTCACGCCGCGCGCCCGGTACATGGCGAAACCGATCCAGCGATGACGTTCGTCAAAGACGCGGATCAGCGGCCAGCACACGTCGCGGGTCATGTGGGCGTCGCGCAGGATGCGCATGGCCTCGACCTTGCGGTGCAGCTCCTCGCCGCGCCTGTCGAGCACCTCTGGGTAGTACCACTTGACGATCACGTCGGGACGCTCGCGCAGGGCGAAGATCTCGCCCTCGCCACCGCGCTCCAGGCGCTTGCCGAGGCGGCGCTCCTTGCCCTGCGAATCCCTCACCACCAAAGCGGGCGTCACCACTCGACCTCCTTCGCCACCATGCCTGCCATCATTATCGAACCTTGGCCGGGCGGGCGGTAGTCAAGTCAGTGCCTGTTGCCGTCATCTCGTCGCGCATGCGCCTCGATATCCGTTCAGATGCTGTCCCAGCTATCGGTGGGTGGCAGCTTGACCTGCTCGGTCGTGGAAGAGGAGGCCGAGACACGGCTCATGCTGGCCGACAGCCACAGAAAGAACTCGCGAAACTTCAGGCCGTCCAGGCGCTTGGCCGGGCGCGTGGAGAAGGCGCTGAGCGCCTCGAGGTCGGCCTCTTCGACTCCCACCGGCATCACCACCAGCTTGCGCTGCTGGGCCAGGGCCCGTGCTCTGGCCGAAACGGCCTGCCACTGATCGGTGGGCACGCCATCGCTTATCACCACCAGCCAGGGCTGGTAGTAGGCGACACCGGCCTTGCGGTAGGCCGCGGTACGCTCTTCGAGGCGATCGAGCGCCAGCTCCATGGCACCGCCCAGCGGCGTGAGGCCGGAGGCGGTGAACTGCCGACACTGGGAAATGTTCATGGCCGTGGTGAAAGGCAACTGTTCGGTGACCTTGCCACCGGCGGTGATGACGCCGAGCTCGACGGAGCAGGCCGCCATGTCGTCCTCCTGAATGGCCGAGATGAAGGCCTGGACGCCGGCGTTCAGTTCACGGATCGGCGGGCCGAACATCGACGCGGAGGTATCCAGCACCAGCATGCATGCACAGCGAGGTGATGGGTTGTCGATCAGGTCGCTATCGCCGTTCAGTCGGTACGTTGCCATCCCATGGATCCTCATGTCTGGGGTGCCCGGCCCCGATTCGACCGGACGAACACGAGACTATCACAGCCCCGCCAGGGATGCCGCGCCCACCGTTGCAGACTGACCAACGCGCAGCCAGCGTACGCCTCAGCCTCTTGAATCCCGACGCCTTTACCCGCATCTTTCGAACGAACTCACCTCTTTGCGCAAGGCCAACGCCATGTCCATCGTCGATCCTCGCAGCGGCGCCCCCCTGACGGCGCCCCAAGACACCTCAGCACCTTCGCCCCAGGCGGCGCCCAGCGATGAGCAGTTGATCATCGACGTCGACCGCAACAACATCCAGCAGCTGCTGGAGTTCTCCATGCAGGTGCCGGTGCTGCTCGACTGTTGGGCACCATGGTGCCAGCCCTGCAAGGTGCTGATGCCGATACTGGAGAAGCTGACTCGCGAATATCGCGGCACCTTCATCCTGGCCAAGCTCAATATCGAGGAGAATCAGGAAATCGCCGCCCAGCTCGGCGTGCGCTCGGTGCCGGACGTCAAGTTGATCAGCCAGGGCGGGCTGGTGGATCACTTTCAGGGCGCGCTGCCCGAGAAGGAGGTCCGCGAGTGGCTGGCGCGCTACTTTCCGGCACCGGAAGATGCGCCGGCCAGCCCTGAAGAGCAGGCCGCCGAGGCCTTGGCTCAGGGCGACGCCGCCACGGCCCGTGCCATCTATGAACAGCTGATGCAGCAGAACCCCGAGCATTACCCCTATCAGGTAGAGCTGGCCCGGGCGCTGGTGGTGGAAGGCCGCGGCGAAGAGGCACTCGCCCTGCTCGACAACCTCCCCCCCGAGGAGCGGGACGCCGCCCCGGCACGTGGCGTGCGCGCCAGCATCGAGTTCCGCGAGGGGGCGCCAAGCGACGAGGAGCTGGCCGCCCTGGCCGGACGCGACGACAGCGAGGCTCGCTTCAAGCGCGCCATGCGCCAGATTGCCGATGGCGATTATGAAAGCGGCCTCGAGGGGCTGCTCGAGGTGATGCGCAAGGACCGCGCCTACGACGACGACGCGGCACGCAAGACCCTGCTGAGGGTGTTCGACGCCCTTGGCGCCGAGCATCCGCTGACCGTCACCTACCGGCGCAAGCTGTTCACCCTGCTCTACTGATACCGCCCCTTCCTGCGCGGGCCAGCGCCAGGGACATCCCCTGGCGCTGCCACTCACCTCTTCAGCCCTTCAGCACGCCGTCGAGGCGGGCCAGCCCCACTTCGAGCTGAGATGCGGTGGTGCCGAAGTTGAGCCGCACGAACCCCGGCCAGCCGAAGTCGGCCCCATCCGAAAGCGCCACCTTCGCCTCTTGCAGCAACACCTGCTGCGGCGAGCCCTGGTGACCGCCTAGCCCTTGAGCATGGCGCAGGTCGAGCCAGGCCAGATAGGTCGCCTCCGGCACGCTCATGCCAACGCCAGGCCACTGGGCAACCCGCTCGATCAGCGTCTGGCGATGGCCGCGCAGCGTCTGCAACAGCGCCTGCCGCCAATCATTGCATTGCCCGTAGGCTACCTCGGCGGCCACCAGCCCGAGCACGTTGACGTCCGGCAGCAGGCCACGTGCAGCCGCCGCGAAGCGCTGGCGCAACTCGCCGTTCGGAATCACCGCACAGGCGGCGGTGAGGCCGGCGAGGTTGAAGGTCTTGGAGGGCGCCCACAGCGTGATGATGCGTGCCGCAAGCTCGGGGAAAGCCGCCGCCAACGGGCGGTGCCGGGCGTCTTCATCCAGCAGCAGATCGCAGTGCAGCTCGTCGGAGACCACCAGCAGGTCGTGCCGCTCGACTAGCGCCGCCAGGCCGGCCAGCTCCTCGTGTCGCCAGACCCGCCCGGTGGGATTGTGCGGCTGGCACCACAGCAGCAGCCGGGTCTCGGAGGTGATGGCCGCCTCCAGCGCTGCAAGGTCGAGCCGCCATGGCTCGCCGGGGCCGGCTGGCTCGGCCAGAGCCACTTGCTGAGGCAGGCGTCCCGTGCGCTCGGCCACCTTGAGAAACGGCGGGTAGATGGGAGTGACCGTCAGCACGCCCTCACCCGGCTCGGTCAGCGCCAGGCTGGCCAGATGCAGCGCAGGGACCACGCCGGGAAGCCATAGCTGCCACTCCGGCTCGATGGCCCAGCCGTACTCCCGAGAACTCCACTCGCAGAGCGTCTGCTTGAGACTGTCGGGCACCGTCCCGTAGCCGAACACGCCATGGTCGACCCTCGCCCGTAGCGCCTCGATCATCTGAGGCGGCGAGGGAAAATCCATGTCGGCCACCCATAGCGGCAGGATGCTGGCATCATAGCGGTGCCATTTCTGCGAAGGCCAATCACCCCCCTCGGGGTGGCGTCGCTCGATGGGCGTGGCAAAATCGAACTCCATGTTCTTTCCTCGGAAGCAGATATGAGCGAAACCATGCCGCAAAGCGGCTTCTATGCCAAGGCACGCCGAGGCATGTCGGCAACGATCGCGCAGTGGCGGCGACTGGGGCAGGGCGACCCGGACCGCCTCGCATTGATCCTGGCCGAGACGGCGCGGGTCGCTCGCCTGGGCGACCCGGAAGCCACTCCCGACGGCAAGACCCTGGAGGCGTGGAGCCAATCCGATGCGGGCGACGACATCCCCCTGTGGGCAGCCCGTACCGCCACCTTCCTGCTGATGCAGATGCCGGCGCGTCCGGTACCGCAGAGTGACGACGAGGCCTGCGCCTGGGCCTACTGCTGGCTGCGCAACCGTGACTTCGCCAGCGTGGACGACGCGCGCGCCGCCCTGCCTGATCACCTGCAGGAGAAACTGCCCCATGCGGTGGGAGCCGCCTGGGCCGATCGCCAGGGCCTGCGCCTGGTATAGCCTCACCACAAGGAAGACCCATGGACGTCCCCTTGAGCTGGCAACTGGCCAAGCTCGCGGTATCGATTGGCATCGTGCTCGGGCTCTCGCTGGTTGCCGAGCGTGTCAGCACGCGCATGGCCGGCCTGCTCTCCGGCTACCCCCTGGGCACGGCAATTGCCCTGTTCTTCATCGGTCTGGAGATCTCGCCGGGCTTTGCCGCCGAGAGTGCCGTTTACAGCCTGGCGGGCTTCACCGCCACCATGGCGCTGGGGGCCGGTTATCTCATTTGCGGCAGGCACGACGGCCTGAAGGGGGTGCTCGCCGGCACAGCGGGAGGCCTCGTGGCCTGGTGGCTGACGAGCCTCACGCTGACGCGCTTCGAACTCGACCGTTTGAGCGGCACGCTGGTGACCCTTGCGGCCATCTTCATCTTTACCTGGCTCTATCGCCACGTACCGGAAACCCGCACCAAGGCACGCTCTGGCGGCTCGCGCTGGCAGCCACTGATACTGCGCGCCGGCCTTGCCACCGCCATCGTCTTCCTGGTCACCGGCCTGGCCCATGTGCTGCCAACGTCCTGGGCCGGTATGCTGGCGGCCTTTCCGATCTCGATGTACCCCCTGCTGGTGATCCTGCACCTCACCCACGGCGCCGCGCCGGCCGCCACGGTGATCAAGCACTATCCGGCCGGGCTCGGCGCGCTGCTCTGCTATGCCCTGTGCGTGTCGCTCACCTATGCCACCCTGGGTCTGCTGTGGGGCACTCTCGCGGGCTTCGCCGTGGCTACGCTGTGGCTGCTCGGGTGGATGCGACTCCAGGCCTGGTATGGCGCGAGACGGGCGACAGGCTCTTGACCTAGCGTTTGCTCGGGGCAATGCTGTCCACCTGCCAACGACACGCTACAAGACCACAAGACAGCAAAGGGACTCTCACATGTTCGTGCGTACCGTCGAACCCGCCTTCTACGACACCGATGCTCTCGGCCACGTCAACAACACCCGCCTGCCGGCCTGGTTCGAGCTGGCACGCAACGACCTGTTTCGCCTGTTCACGCCGGACCTGGATCCGCGCAAGTGGAAGCTGATCATGGCGCGCATGGAAGTCGACTACCGCGCCGAGCTGCACTACGGCAACGAGATCGAGATCCGCACCTACGTCTCGCGCCTCGGCAACAGCTCCTTCACCGTCACCCAGGAGGCGTGGCAGAAGGGCGAGCTGACCAATCTGGGCCATACCGTGATGGTGCACTTCGACCATGACACCAAGCGCGCAGTGCCCATCGAGGGCGAACTGCGCCAGGCACTCGAGGCCCATCTGCAGCCGCTCGAGGAGCCGACCGACGCATGACGCCCGCGGTCAAGGTGCTGGAGCGCGACGGCGCTCCCTTCGAACTGCTCGTCTACGAGCACGATCCCCGCGCCCCGGCTTACGGCGAAGAAGCCGCCAACGCCCTGGGGCTCGACCCGCAAAGCGTGTTCAAGACCCTCATCGCCCGTCTCGACGATGGGCGCCTGGCGGTGGGCATCGTGCCGGTGACCGGCCAGCTCGACCTCAAGGCGCTGGCCAAGGCGGCCGGTGCCCGGCGAGCGGGCATGGCCGAGGCGGCCGAGGCCGAGCGCGCCACCGGCTACGTGCTGGGTGGCATCAGCCCACTGGGGCAGAAGAAACGCCTGCCGACCTTTGTCGACGCCAGCGCCGAGGGCCTCGCGCGACTGCACGTCAGTGGCGGTCGCCGCGGCCTGGAGATCGCCCTGGCTCCTGCCGACCTGATCCGTCTGTGTCAGGCACGCCTGGCCCCGCTGGCCCGGATATGATTCCATCGTGAGCCGAAGTCGCTCTCCCGGAGTCAAATTTCCATGACCCGTCAGACGGGCCATTCATCGCCAGCAGGAGTCCTTTATGGCCATCCGCTACAACCTCTGGCTCGACCCTGACAACGTCGCCCAGCATCGTGCCGTGGAAGCCGACCTGGAGCGCTACTTCATGGAGCGTTTCGCCGACTACCCGCACATCCGCTTGTTCGGCGCCGACCCCTACGATTATGATGCGCCGTTCAATCGCCTCTACGACGTGCTGATGGCTCGGGCCAACGAGTACTGCGAACGCCAATGGCGCGGCTACGTGCCTACGCCCGAGCAGCTCAACCGGACCTTCTTTCGCGCCGTGGGCCGCTCCAACAAGTTCATCCGGGACCGCAACGATGGTGATCCAGACCGACCAGATGCCTGACGACCGCCAGCTCGCGATCATCGCCGAGCAACTGGGGCGCGCTCCGCGAGGCATCGAGGCCGTCGCCGCCGTGGACGGCGAAGGCACCCCGCTGGTGCTGCGCATGGCCCCCATCGTCGACGGCAAGCCGTTCCCCACCCTGTACTGGCTGAGCTGTGCGCGCCTCAAGGTCGAGATTTCCCGGATCGAAGCCAGCGGTGCCATCAAGCAGCTCGAGGCAAGACTGCAGGAAGAGCCCGATTTTCTCGCCACCTATCACGCCAGTCATCGCGACTACGTGGACAGGCGCTGGCGTTACATGAGTGATGTCCAGCGCGCCGAAGTCGAGCGGCTCGGCTATGCGGACGTCATGCGCGAACGCGGCATCGGCGGCATTGCCAACTGGGATCAAGTGCGCTGCCTGCACACCCAGTATGCTCACCACCTGTGCGGCAACAACGTCGTCGGCCAGTGGCTCGACGCCGAGTTCGGCGTGGCCGGCTGCCTGCCCTGATTCTTTTCCTTCGACGCTTCCACAGCCTCTCCCTGACGGGCGGCAGCTGCTACGATATGGGCTTGCCAAGGAGAAGCGCATGTCGAATTTCTGTGTCTACCTGGGCTCCCGCGATGGCCGGGACCCTGTCTTTCTGGAAGCCACCCGAGCCCTCGGCCACGAAATGGCTGCGCGCGGACACGGCCTCGTCTATGGCGGCGCCCGCATCGGCTTGATGGGAGCGCTGGCCAACGCCGTGCTGGAGAAGGGCGGCAACGTGATCGGTGTGATGCCCGACCACCTAGTGGAGCGCGAGCAGGCCCACGAGGGGCTGCCGACCCTGATCCGCGTGAACAACATGCACGAGCGCAAGGCCAGCATGGCCGCCCATGCCGACGCCTTCATCGCCCTGCCCGGAGGCATCGGCACCATGGAGGAGCTGTTCGAGGCCTGGACCTGGCAGTACCTGGGACTGCACGACAAGCCCATCGGCGTGCTCGACACTGCCGGTTTCTACAGCCCGCTGCTGGCGTTTCTCGACAGTACGGTGGAGCACGGTTTTCTCAACGGCCGCACCCGTGACAGCTTGATCGACGCCGCCGAGCCCGCCGCATTGCTGGATGCCCTGGAGGCTCGGCTCGCCGTATCCGTTACCTAGGAGAGCTGCCATGCACGCCATCGCCGTCGATCAGGAGCGCCTGGCCTGGCGCGAACAGCCCATCCCGCCAGGCCCCGCTGCCGGAGAGGTGCGCCTCGCGGTGGCCTGGGCCGGGGTCAATCGCGCCGACCTGATGCAGCGCGCCGGCCATTATCCACCGCCGCTCGGGGTCAGCGACGTGCTCGGCCTCGAGATCAGCGGCACGGTGAGCGAGGTCGGTCCCGGCGTCGATACGCTGCGTCCGGGAGAGCGGGTCTGCGCTCTGCTGGCGGGCGGCGGCTATGCCGAGGAGGTCGTGGTCGATGCACGGCAGGTACTGCCGATACCCGAGGGCCTGAACCTGTGCGAGGCGGCCGCGCTGCCCGAGGTGTTTGCCACTGCCTGGCTCAATCTGTTCATGGTGGGACAGCTGGCGGCCGGAGAGCGGGTCCTGCTGCACGCCGGTGCCAGCGGTGTCGGCACTGCCGCCATTCAGCTCTGCCGGGCCTTCGGCCACCCCTGCTTCGTCACGGCGGGCAGTGACGCCAAGCTTGCCGTCTGCCGAGAGTTGGGCGCCGATGCGGTTTTCAATCGCCATGAGGGCAGCTTCGCGGATGCCGTGAAGGCATGGGGCGGCGCCGACCTGATTCTCGACCCCGTGGGTGGCGCTTATCTGGCCGACAATCAGCGCGTGCTGAATGCCGACGGACGTCTGGTGCTGATCGGCCTGATGGGTGGGCGACACGCCGAGCTCGACCTGGGCCGCATGCTGATGAAACGCCAGCGGCTGATCGGCTCGACCCTGCGCGCCAAACCACCGGCGGCCAAGGGCGCCATCCTCGATGCGCTGAAAGCCCATGTCTGGCCGCGCCTTGCCAAGGGAGAGATTCGACCGCTGATCGATCGTACCTGGCCGATCGACGAAGTCGAAGCCGCTCACGCCCATGTGCAGCGGGACGCCAATATCGGCAAGGTGCTGCTTGCGGTCAGCGGCGAGAGATAGAGGTGTCGGCGCTATCGTCGTCTTCGCGGGTGCGCAGATAGGTAAGTTGCAGCAGGCGGGCATCGTCTCCGGCGCGATGGCGCCGTATCCCCAGCTCTTTCACCAGGGCTTCCCGGGTGCGGTGCCACGCACCGAGCTGGCGTTCGCTGAGCAGAATGCGCAGTGCCTCGAGGCGAAAGGCGGGCAGCATGCCGGCATGGTGAAACAGCAGCGATAGCCAGGTATTGTCATAGCCCCAGCTATCGCTGTAAGCCACGCCGATCTCACTCAGTTCATCATTGAGCCAGCGCGCCACCTGGGCGATGGGTAGACCTTCACGCTGCAGACGTGCACGGGAAATGCCGTGCAGCAATTCGGCCTTGGGGTCCCAATGCGTCCACTCGTCCAGCGGCTGCACGAGGAAGGCGCAGCAGCTACCGTCGGCCCGTGCCAGGCCAATCTCGATGGGGTAGCTACCGCGCCCGAATCCGGACGCCTCGATATCCAGCAGTGTCGGCAGCGTCACGAATGGACGTATCCTCGAAAGCAGAGCCGCGTACAGAAGCGGCGGTAAGTGGGGTTAGTGTCGGGCTTGAGTGTCGTCTCTGTCCAGCTCGCCACACTCCAGACCCGCATGCCGGTCGGCGAGCGCCTGCCAATGGGCGGCTTGAACTCTGTCCACCGGCAGCCCCAGCTCACCCAGGCGATAGGCTTGCGCCAGGCGCACGGCGGCAAGCGGATGCCCTGCCTCAGCGGCGCGGGCATACCAGGTCACGGCACTCGCCTCACGGCGAGGATACTGAGCACAGCCGTGTTCGAGGATCCGCCCAGCCTGGTATTGAGCCTTGAGGTTGCCGGCCTGCGCAGCCTCGAGCACGTAGCGAGCGCCACGCGCCTTGTCCTGAGGGCTGACCCCACGCTGGAAGAGCATATGCCCGTAGAGCGAAAGCGCACCGGGATGACCGGCATCGGCGCAGCGCTCGAAGAGGTGCATGGTCAAACGCTGGGTACGCGGAGAGCGTGGCAACCAGCGTGTGTGAAACAGCTGTTCGGCAAGACGGTATTCGAGTCGGGTGAACAGTGATGATGCCTGCGTCATCGTGCAAACAACCTTGGGTTCGTCTGAAACCAGCCTGATGACGTGGCACCACCCTGTGGTCGTCGTCATGGCCTGTCTGAACTCGCCGCGGGACTCCGCCGGGGCCGCTTGAGGGTGGCCAGCATACGCCCGCCCCGCCGGCGACTCAACCCCTAGATTTGCTGCCTTGGTAGTGCTCGGCTAGCATGGCTCTGGATAGGCAACGAGCTCGCCACCGATTCGACTTTCAACAGGAGCGATGATGCAGACGCGACCGCTTGGCGACACGGGTATCGAGGTCAGCCGCCTGTGCCTGGGCACCATGACGTTCGGAGAGCAGAACAGCGAATCCGAAGCCCACGATCAGCTCGACCGTGCCGTAGCCTTCGGCATCAACTTCATCGACGCGGCCGAAATGTATCCTGTACCGCCCCGAGCCGAGACACAGGGGCGCACCGAGGCCTATATCGGCAGCTGGCTCAAGCGCCGTGAAAGCCGCGACGACGTGATCATCGCAACCAAGGTGACCGGCCCGGGCCTCGAGCACATCCGCGGCGGCCCACGCCTGAACAGGGAGCACATCCATCAGGCCATCGATGCCAGCCTCGAGCGGCTGCGCACCGACTACGTCGATCTCTACCAGCTCCACTGGCCCGAGCGTTCGACCAACTACTTCGGACGCCTGGGCTACGAGCACGACGAAGAGGAAAGCGCCGTCACGTTGGAAGAGACCCTTGCTGTGCTCAAGGAGCTGGTGGATGCCGGCAAGGTTCGCGCCATCGGTCTCTCCAACGAGACGCCGTGGGGGGTGATGAAGGCGCTGCAGCTCGCAGAACGGCTCGGTCTGCCGCGGGTTGCCTCGATCCAGAACCCCTACAATCTGCTCAATCGCTCCTTCGAGGTCGGTCTAGCCGAGATCGCCCATCGCGAGAACGTGGGCCTGCTGGCTTATTCGCCGCTGGCCTTCGGCGTACTCTCCGGCAAGTATCTGGATGGCGCCCGCCCCGAGAACGCTCGCCTCACGCTCTTCGAGCGCTTCAAGCGCTATACCTCGCCGCTGGCCGAACAGGCCACCCGTGCCTACGTCGACATTGCCCGCGAGCACGACCTCGACCCGGCCCAGATGGCGCTGGCCTTCGTCAATTCGCGTAGCTTTCTGACCAGTAACATCATTGGCGCCACCACCATGGAGCAGCTCGAGACCAACCTCGCCAGCGAGTCGCTGAAGCTAGAGCAGAGCGTGCTGGATGCCATCGAAGAGGTGCACCGGCGCATCCCCAACCCCTGCCCCTGAGGGGTTCGCCCGGTATCGGCGAGGGCTATCGCATCGATAGCCCCGTCTTCGCGCGGCGGTTGATATAATCACGCTTCGTTCGATTCGTCCCATCTGGTACAGGAGTGCCCCATGCTGAGCGTGATCTCGCCGGCCAAGACGCTGGACTTCGAGACCCCGGCCACCACGGCCACCCACTCGCAGCCGGATTTTCTCGACCACAGCCAGCGCTTGATCGAGATCCTGCGCGACTACTCCCCACAGCAGCTCAGCGAACTGATGGGCATCAGCGACAAGTTGGCGGGCCTCAACGCCGCCCGCTTCGCCGAATGGCACCCGCGCTTCACGCCCGACAACGCCAAGCCGGCGGCCCAGGCCTTCCAGGGCGACGTCTACGTGGGTCTCGAGGCTGCCTCTTTCAGCGACGCCGACAACGAGTTCGCCCAGCGCCATCTGCGCATTCTTTCGGGCCTGTATGGGCTGCTGCGGCCGCTCGATCTGATCCAGCCCTACCGCCTGGAAATGGGCACGCGGCTGGCCAATCCGGCTGGCAAGGACCTCTACGCCTATTGGCAGGGCACGCTGACCGAGGCACTCGATCGGGCCATTGCCGAAAGCGGCTCCAAGGTACTGGTGAACCTCGCTTCGAACGAGTATTTCAAGGCCGTCGACACCAAGCGGCTCGACGCCCGGGTGATCACACCGGTATTCAAGGACGAGAAGAACGGCAGCTACAAGATCATCAGTTTCTATGCCAAAAAGGCACGCGGCCTGATGGCCGCCTGGATGATTCGCCAGCGCCTGGACGATCCCGAAGCCCTCAAGAAGTTCGACGTGGCGGGCTACGCCTTCAATCCCGCCATGTCCGAGGGCGATACGCTGGTCTTCACTCGACGCGAAGCCCAACACTGAGCCCGATCAGTCACCATGTATCAGTAGAAGCGCAGCGGGCGCGAGGCGCGGGGCTTGAGAAAACGCCGGTGGATTTGACGGAAGCGCTCGTCGTCACAGCGCTCGAGCCACTCGTAGGCCACCATATCGGCCGTCACCGGCGTGGCGCCCGCCCCCGTCATCCGCTCACGGGCAAGGCTGGCCTCCTCGGCGCGCCGGCTGACGGACGCCTCGCTCAGCCAGTACACCTCATAGCCCGCTTCCAGCAGCCCGAGGCCGGTCTGCATCACGCAGATGTGCGCCTCGCTGCCGCACAGCACGATCTGACGCCTGCCGCTTTTTTCCAGCGCGGTGGCAAAATCCGACTCGGCATGGGCATTGAAGTGCACCTTTTGCCATAGGCGATAGTCCGGTAGCGCTTCCAGCAGCCGCGGCTCGCTGCCGCCCAGCCCCTCTGGATACTGCTCGGTCAGCCAGACCGGCACCTCCAGCTCACAGGCGAGCACGCCAAGCCACTGTGCTTCGGCAACGGCCTGGTTGCCGCCATCGATGACCGGCAGCAGTCCCGCCTGCAGATCGACGATCAGCAGCAAGCTGTTTTCACTCTTCAAGCGCATGGCTTTACCCCATTTTTTCAGCACTTTCCCCAGCATAGCCGCTAGAATGGAGCATCCAAATTCTACTTTTCCCTCAATCCTGAAGAGGAACCAAGCGATGCGTCACTTCCTGGTCATGCTCATGGTCGCCGTAATGGGCTTCGGCCTGGCCGTCGAACATGCCGAAGCCCGCCGCATGGGCGGCGGCGGTAACGTCGGCAGCTTCTCCCGATCCGCTGATCGCCCGGCAGCCGCCCCCAACCAGGCCGCCCCGGCACGACAGGCTCAGCCCAGCCAGGCCGCCGGCTCTCGTATGCCCGGTATGCTGGGCGGCATGCTGGCAGGTGGTCTGCTGGCCGCGCTGTTCTTCGGTGGTGCCTTCGATGAGCTGCGCCTGATGGACATCCTGCTCATTGCCGGCCTCGGCTTCCTGCTGTTCCGGCTGCTGGCGCGTCGCCGTACCGCCGTGGCTGGCGGCCCTCAGCCAGCCGATAACCAGCCGCACGCTGCTCCCCAGGCCTTCCAGCCGGCACCGGGTGCTACCATGGGCGGCGCTTTCGACAGCCTTCCGGAGTGGTTCGATCGAGAGCGCTTCCTGTCCGGCGCCAAGGAGCACTTCATGACGCTGCAGCGCGCCTGGGACAACAATGACTTCAGCGGCATTCAGGAGTACGTCACTCCCGAGCTCTACAATCTTCTGCGCGAGGAGCGCAGCAAGCATCCGGCCAACAATCGCACAGAGACCGTGCGCCTGTTCGCCGAGCTCGGTGACGTACGTGAAATCGGCAAGCAGGCCGAGGCCACCGTTATCTTCCACGGTATCCTCGACGAGAACGGCGAGCAGACCGAGTTCAACGAGACCTGGCACCTGGTTCGCGAGATGCGTGACGGCGCCCCGTGGTACCTGCAGGGCATCGAACAGAACAGCTGAGCACAGCCCCGTTGCAAATGGCCGGCGCAATGCCGGCCTTATTGTTTGTCATCCCAAAGACAACATAGGCCGATGATTTTTACGCATTTACTTAGGCCTTTTCATTAATCCAGACTATCAATACTCATCCAGAGATGATCCAAGTCTATGTAACTGTTGCAAATACCGGAACACAAAGGGCCTGGCTGAACGAAGCTTCAGAAGAACGCCGTTTTATAATCCCCCCCATCGGCCGATAACGCGTCTAGGCGCGTGGCAAGACCACCACAAGATCCCTCACCACGAGCCTTCCTTGACGAGTGTCCCAATCCCGCTCTCAAGCCTTCCCACTCGTATGCCATGGCGCAAAGAAGCCATGGAGGAGGATCTATCAATGACCCGAATGCTCCGTAATCTGTCCGTCAAGACGGGCCTGACAGCTGCCCTGGCCCTTCTGGCTACTGCCATCCTATGTTTGGCAGCCTTGGGTATGTACACAGGCCATCTGGGGGAAAGGACGCTCCGCCAGTTGGACGAGGCAAGCGTACACCAGCTGAATAACGTGTCACTGACACGTGCAAACATTAGCGACATGCAGCTCTATCTGCTTCAGGCTGCCACGGCTTTGAGCGACGAAGAGCCCACACGACTCACGATGCTGCTTGAAGAGTACGATGCTGCCAAGCATATAGCGGAGCAGCGCTTCAGCGTCTATCTCGACTCGCCTAAGGATGATGACCAAAGCGTAGCTTTCGAAACCAGCCTTCAGGCAGCGCTTACCACTCTGCTGGCCAGCTTGGAGCAACAGAGAAGCGCGCTCGCCATGGGCGATAGCGTGGCTTTTCAGGCCCTGATCACCAGAGTCGAGGAGCAGAAGAATACCTTTCGGAGTGAAAGCAGGCGTTTCTCCGACTTCGCAGACGAGCATGTCGATGCGTTAATCGATAATTACGAATCTACGGTGGCGTTTCTCGACTTGATAGAAATCATCGCTTTATTGTCTTCAATATTGCTCATCGTCTTGGTGCGCATTGCAATGGTGCGGGTGATTGTGCTGCCTCTACAGGAAGCCGTAGAGCACTTCGAGCGAATTGCCAAGAGCGATCTTTCTCATCGCATAGCCGATCGCGGTCGTAACGAGATCGGCAAGCTGTTTTCCGCCATGCAGCACATGCAAACCGGCCTCGGCCAGACCGTGGCCACCGTGCGCTCGAGCAGCGGCTCGATTCACGTCGGCGCCAGGGAAATCTCGCTGGGCAACACCGACCTTTCCTCACGTACCGAAGAGCAAGCCGCCTCGCTGCAGGAAACGGCTGCCAGCATGGACCAGCTGACCGCAACGGTTAAGCAGAATGCCGACAACGCCAGACAGGCGAGCACCCTCGCCAATGATGCCTCGACCACCGCCGGTCGGGGCGGCGAGGTGGTCGATGAAGTAATCGACACCATGCACGGCATTACCGAAAGCTCGCGCAAGGTCGTCGAGATCATCAGCGTCATCGACTCCATTGCCTTCCAGACCAACATTCTGGCACTCAACGCTTCCGTCGAAGCGGCGCGAGCCGGTGAGCAAGGTCGGGGGTTTGCCGTCGTTGCCGGAGAGGTACGCAACCTCGCCAGCCGTAGCGCCGAAGCAGCCAAGGAAATAAAGGCACTGATCGAAGCGTCGTCCGAGCAGATTCACAAAGGCTCGACCCTGGTCGAGAACGCCGGCACGACCATGCGCGAGGTGGTTGCATCAGTGCGCCGTGTCACCGACATCATGGATGAGATTTCCGCAGCTTCCCAGGAACAGAGCAGCGGTATCGAGCAGGTCAACATGGCGGTTTCGCAAATGGATCAAGTCACACAGCAGAACGCCGCTCTGGTGCAGGAAGCCTCGGCTGCTGCCGCCTCGCTGGAGGAGCAAGCGGCTCAGCTCGAGGCCGCAGTGGCGACCTTCCGTCTAGCTGAAGACACCAGCGACACTCAACGCCGTCCTGCGATCGAAACCCGCCTATCACAGGCAAGCGGTCAGTCTGTCTCGCTTCGCCACAACGCTACTCCGGCACACCGACCCAGGCTCGCCAACAGCAGCACCGTAGCCGAATGGGAAGAGTTCTAAGCGGCTTCAAGCCGTTGTGCCTGAGGTGCCTATTCCCACTTGCCCGGCCTCGTGCCGGGCTCTTCTTTTCGGACTGAGATCCTTCCTGGTCTCTTCTTCGATGTCATCCCCCACCTTTTCCAATCTCTCCTTCAGGCCTTCCATCGAGCGATCGATATTACGCGCAGTACTATCGCCTGCTTCAGGGGCTTTGGGGGCGTCACAGCCACCAAGATTGCCTAAAACAAGCAACACGAGTAAAACCGGCAGTAGGATTTTTTTCACAGTCATCGTCCTTGGCCACGCCCCTAGAGTGGCGCTGCTTAAATCGACCGCCTTTCTCCGCTCACGTTCCCAGGCTCCACGAAAAGGAACGAAACTCTTCATCTTGCTCACATTGAAGCTGGCCTACAGTAGAGGGAAGCTCAGCCCTGTGCCCATGAAAAAACCCCGAGCTCGGCTGAGCTCAGGGTTTGGATAGATAAGGGGCCTAAACGGCGAAACCCCGAGCACATTTCGTACTCGGGGTTTCTGAAGAAGTACCTGACGATGACCTACTCTCGCATGGGGAGGCCCCACACTACCATCGGCGCTGAGCGGTTTCACTGCTGAGTTCGGCATGGGATCAGGTGGTTCCCACTCGCTATGGTCGTCAGGCGAAAACGGTTGGAATCATGCTGACGCGATCGTCTCGTCCGTGCCATTCGGTCACGGGGCGTATCCGTCAATTGCGCGCGCAATGCGCAGACCCCTTGGGGTTATATGGTCAAGCCTCACGGGCCATTAGTACCGGTTAGCTCAACGCCTTGCAGCGCTTCCACACCCGGCCTATCAACCAGCTGGTCTCGCTGGGCC
>NZ_JABFTV010000019.1 GCF_021404405.1 Billgrantia aerodenitrificans | reverse complement strand
ATGCCCGGCGGCACCACCGGGGCGCTGATCCTGATGCTGTTCCTGGTGTTCCTGCTGGGGATGTTCCTCGACTGGACCGGCATCGTGCTGCTGAGCTTTCCGATCATGCTGCCGATCGTCAATCAGATGGGCGTGGACGTGCTGTGGTTCGTGGTGATGGTGGCGGTGGTGCTGCAGACCTCGTTCCTCACCCCGCCGTTCGGCTACGCCTTGTTCTACTTGAAAGGGGTGGCGCCCAAGGGAGTGGAGATCGTCGATCTGTACAAGGCGGTGATTCCCTTCTGTGCACTGATCGTGCTGGCCTGCGTGCTGATGGCTTTCTTCCCGGTGCTGGTGACGGGGCTGCCGTCGCTCATGCTTGGTTATTGAATCGCCACCCTGCCTGACCTTGGCGCCCGCATCCCCGGATGCGGGCGCTTTTCATTGATATCGGTCAGCTGCAGGCAAATGCGACAACTGATATCATTTCCAATCGTGACCACCTCGCATTACCGCGACACCGAGCCAGCCAGTCAAGGAGTTCCGCTTGTTCCGTTCCACCGCTACCGGGCTTGCCTCGATCACTCGTCGCATGAGCCCCTGGACACTCCTGATCCTCAGCGTTGCCTTCGTCGTCGCCCTGCCGGTGATGGTGGTGCTGGCCCACATCGTCATGCCCACCGAGGGGGTCTGGCAGCATTTGGCCAGCACGGTGCTGGGGCGCTACGTGAGCAATACCCTCTACCTCACCGTCACGGTGGGCCTCGGCACCATGATCATCGGTACCGGCACCGCCTGGCTGGTAGTGATGTGCCGCTTCCCGGGGCGGCGGATCTTCGAATGGGCGCTGCTGCTGCCGCTGGCCGTGCCCACCTACGTGATCGCCTACGCCTATACCGATTTCCTGCAGTATGCCGGCCCCTTGCAGAGCTGGCTGCGCGAGGTGTTCGAGTGGGGCCGCGGCGACTACTACTTCCCTAACATTCGCTCGTTGGGCGGCGCCGCCACGCTGATCACACTGGTGCTCTACCCCTACGTCTACCTGCTGGCGCGGGCCGCCTTCCTCGAGCAGTCGGTGTGCGTACTCGACGTCGGCCGCACGCTGGGGCGCGGCCCGTGGAACCTGTTCGCCACCGTGGCCGTGCCGCTGGCGCGTCCGGCCATCGTCGGCGGCGTCTCGCTGGTGTTGATGGAAACGCTGAACGAGTTCGGCGCAGTGCAGTTCTTCGGTGTCGACACCTTCACCACCGGCATCTACCGCACCTGGTTCGGCCTCGGTGAACAGGTGGCCGCCGCCCAACTGGCCGCCTGCCTGCTGCTGTTCGTGTTCCTACTGATCCTGCTGGAGCGATGGTCGCGGGGCAAACGCCAGTATTTCCATACCACCAACCGCTATCAGCAGTTGCCGGAGTACCGGCTGCACGGCTGGCGTGCCGCAGCGGCCTTCGCCGCCTGTGCCCTGCCGGTGCTGATCGGCTTTCTCATTCCCAGCGGTCTGCTGGCACAGATGGCCATTACGTCCGGCGATGCCCTTTGGGGCACACGCTTCCTCGGCTTTGCCTGGAATAGCCTGAAGCTGGCGGTGATCGCCTCGTTGATCGCGGTAGGACTGGCGGTGATACTCAGCTACGGCGTGCGCCTACACGACAGCCCGCTGACGCGTATCGCCACGCGGATCGCCTCGATGGGCTATGCCATCCCGGGCTCGGTGATTGCCGTCGGCATCCTGATTCCCTTCGCCTGGCTCGACAAGAGCATCAACACATGGCTGCACGCCCACTACGGCATGATCGTCGGCCTGATCTTCAGCGGCACGGCATTTATCCTGGTCTACGCCTATGTGGTGCGCTTCCTGGCAGTTTCGTTCAACACCGTGGAGGCGAGCCTGGGCAAGGTGACACCGAGCATGGATGCCGCGGCACGTACCCTGGGTCAAACCCCGGCCGGCACACTCAAGCGCGTGCATACGCCGATCATGCGCGGCAGTCTGTTCGCGGCTGGCATCCTGGTGTTCGTGGACATCATGAAGGAGCTGCCGGCGACCATCATCCTGCGCCCCTTCAACTTCGATACCCTGGCGGTAAGGGCCTACAGCCTGGCCTCTGACGAGAGGCTAGCCGAGGCCTCGACCGCCTCTCTGGCGATCGTGGCCGTCGGCATCATCCCAGTGGTGCTACTGAGCATGGCCATGCGCCACTCTCGCCCCGGGTCAGGCAAGCGCTGAGGGAAAGACGAAGACCTGCGACAGGTCGAGGTGAATATCCACCCGCTGCCCTTCGGCGGGCAGAAATACCCCGGGCACCCGGGCATGCAGGTGGGCTTCACTGCCGTCCTCGCCGTGGGCACAGATATGCAGCAAGCTGCTGCGCCCCAACAACTTGGACATGACCACGTGGCTGTAGCGGTGCTCCGGGGCCGGTTCGAAGTGTTCGGTGATGCGCAGCGCCTCAGGCCTGATCATCACCTGTGCCTGACTCCCTTCCGGCAGCCAGCCGGCCTCCACCGGGCCTACCGGGGTCATCACCCGGCCGCCGTGCACCTCACCCTGCAACTCGTTCACCTCACCGAAGAAGGCCACCACGAAGGGGTCGCAGGGCGCACAGTAGAGCTCCCGCGGCGTCCCCACCTGAACGATGCGACCATCGCGCATCAGCGCAATGCGGTCGGCCATGAACATGGCCTCCTCGGGATCGTGGGTCACCAGCAGGGTGGCTGCGCCGACTTTCTTGAGTACGTGCAAGGTGTCGTCGCGGATGCGGTCGCGCAGGCGCGCATCGAGGCTGGAGAAAGGCTCGTCGAGCAGCATCAGCTGCGGTGAAGGCGCCAGGGCACGCGCCAGCGCCACGCGCTGCTGCTGCCCGCCGGAGAGCATGTGTGGATAGGAGTCGGCATAGCTCTCCATGCCCAGTTGCTCGAGCAGGGTCAGGGCACGCTCACGACGCTGGTGCGGCGGCTCACCCTTGAGCCCGAAGGTTACGTTCTCCAGCACCGTAAGATGGGGAAACAGCGCCGAGTCCTGGAAGGCCAGGCCGACGTTGCGTTTCTCCGGCGGCACATGCCTGCCCTTGGGCACTGCTATCTCGCCGCCGTTGAGCGTCACGCGCCCCTGCTGCAGCACTTCGAGGCCTGCGGCGATACGCAGCAGCGTTGTCTTGCCGCAGCCCGATGGCCCCAGCAGGCAGACGACCTCACCGGGCATCACGTCGAGGTCGACGCCTCGCACGGCGGCCAGACCGTCGAATGTATGATGGACGCCCTCCATGCTCAGCACGGCGGGCTGGCGATAGGGGGTGTGCCCTAGTGCAGTGGGCTTCGATTGGCTAGTCATAGGTGCGACTTGGTCAAGGAAGTTGTAGGACATATCGTACCCGAAATGTCCAGCGAACGCGTTTGAAATTTACTCTCATTCGTCTTCATTTCTTCGCTCCCCTTGCCTCTGGTCAGAACTGCAGCACATCGTGAACAAGCAATGGGCGAAACGGGTTGACGACGCATACGCGAAGCGTTTCAATGGAAATGAACTGAATGCAACGTATTATCGTTCAAAACCACCTGGCTTTTGAGGTCCGCATCATGTCCCAGCGTAACCGTGCCGTCGCTCCGCTTGCCGCCCTGCTGGCCGGCTCGGCCTTTGCCACCACCGTAGCAGCCGACGAGGTCAACCTCTACTCGGCTCGCCATTACGACGTCGATGAGCAGCTCTATCAGGCCTTCACCGACGAGACCGGTATCAAGGTCAATCTGCTGGAAGGCAATTCCGACGAGCTCATCGAGCGCATTCAGCGTGAGGGTATTGCCAGCCCCGCCGACGTGATGATCACCGTGGATGCTGGCCGTCTATGGCGCGCCGAGCAGGAGGGCATCTTCCAGGCTATCGAGTCCGACGTGCTCGCCGAGCGCCTGCCGGATTCCATGCGCCACCCGGAAGGCATGTGGTTCGGCTTCAGCCAGCGCGTGCGGGCAATCTTCTACAACCCGGAAAACGTCGACCCCAGCGAGATCACCTCCTACGAGGATCTGACCGACCCGCGCTGGGAGGGTGAAATCTGCATTCGCTCTTCCAACAACATCTACAACCAGTCGTTGCTGGCGGCCATGATCGACCACCATGGCGCCGAAGAGGCCGAGGCCTGGGCTCAGGGCATCGTCAACAACCTGGCGCGCCAGCCCGAGGGCGGTGACACCGACCAGATCCGCGCCGTCGCTGCCGGCGAGTGCGACCTGGCCGTGGCCAACCACTACTACTACGTTCGCCTGCTCAACTCCGACAGCGAAACCGACCGCAACGTTGCCGAAAGCGTGGGTATCCTGTTCCCCAATCAGGACGACCGCGGTATTCACGTCAACGTCGGCGGCGCGGGCGTCGTCGCCACCTCGCCGAACCGCGACAACGCCATCCGCTTCCTCGAGTTCCTGGCTTCCGACACCGCTCAGGAGTTCTTCGCCGCTGGCAACTACGAGTATCCGGTCGTTGATGGCGTGAACATGGACGAGACACTGAAGTCTTGGGGCGAGCTGAACAAGGACGACCTGAACATCAGCGTGCTGGGTGAGAACAACCCGGAAGCGGTACGGATCTTTGATCGCGTCGGCTGGCGCTAAGCCTTAGCCGGCAAGCCCGAAACGAAAACGCCACCGCAGCCGCGGTGGCGTTTTTGATTGTGTATCTCGGAAACGCTGAACAAATCGACGAGCGAGATGAAGCGGCTAGGTTCGTTCCCGACGAACCAACGCACTTCCCACATCCCTGTGGGTCGCAAGGCGCACGGAGCACAGTACCGAGCGAAGCGACAAACAGCCGTAGGCTGGCCCCGAAGGGGCGAGAAGCCGAAGGCTTAGAGTCAACCGGAGCCTATGGGGTATAGGTGAGGATTCCGACGGTCCGACGGTCCGACGCTTCGGCACCGCGCAACGCAGCGATTCGCTCGCGCAGGCATTTGTGCAGTGTTTCCCTAGTGGGCTTCGTCCCAATTGACTCCACTCTCGGCTTCGACGATCAGCGGCACGCTGAGCTCGGCGGCGGCCTGCATGCGCGCCTTCACCTCGCCGATGAACTCGTCGACCTGCCCTTCGCCGACCTCGAATACCAGTTCGTCGTGGACCTGCATGACCATGCAGGCGTCGAAGGCGCTCTCCTGCAGCCAGCCGTCGACCTCGATCATGGCGCGCTTGATGATGTCCGCCGCGGTGCCCTGCATCGGCGCGTTGATAGCGGTACGCTCGGCGGCCTGGCGTCGGGCGTGGTTCTGGGCGCGGATCTCGGGCAGATAGAGCCGCCTCCCGAACACGGTTTCGACGAAGCCGTCGTCGGCGGCCTGGGCACGGATACGCTCCATGTAGCGGGCCACGCCGGGGTAGCGGTCGAAGTAGCGGTCGATGTAAGTCTGCGCCTGGCTGCGCTCGATGTGCAGCTGCTTGGAGAGCCCCCAGGCGCTCATGCCGTAGATCAGCCCGAAGTTGATCGCCTTGGCGCTGCGGCGCTGCTCGCCCGAGACCTTCTCCAGCGCCACGCCGAATACCTCGGCGGCAGTGGCGGTGTGGATGTCGCGCCCCTCGGCAAAGGCGGTGAGCAGCCCCTGGTCTTCTGATAGATGCGCCATGATGCGCAGCTCGATCTGCGAGTAGTCGGCGGCGACGATGCGATAGCCGGGCCGGGCGATGAAGGCCTGACGGATCTTGCGCCCCTCCTCGGTGCGGATCGGAATGTTCTGCAGGTTGGGATCGGACGAGGAGAGCCGGCCGGTGGCGGCGACCGCCTGATGGTAGCTGGTGTGCAGCCGCCCGGTGCGCTTGTTGACCAGCCGCGGCAGCTTGTCGGTGTAGGTCGACTTGAGCTTGGCCAGGCCGCGATGCTCCATGATCACCTTGGGCAGCGGGTAATCAAGCGCCAGCTCCTCGAGCACGGCCTCGGCGGTGGATGGCGCGCCCTTGGGCGTCTTCTTGAGCACCGGGATCTTCTGCTCCTCGAACAGGATCTCGCCGAGCTGCTTGGGCGAGCCGAGGTTGAACTCGCGCCCGGCCAGCTCGAAGGCACGGGTTTCGAGTTCGCCGATGCGCGCTTCGAGCTCCTGGCTCTGGGCGTGCAGACGCGCGGCGTCGATCGCCACCCCGGTACGCTCGATGCGCGACAGCACCGGGATCAGCGGCCGCTCGATGGTGTCCAGCACCTCGGCCAGGCGCCCCTCGGCCTCGATGCGCGGCCGCAGCTCACAGTGCAGGCGCAGGGTCACGTCGACGTCCTCGCAGGCGTAGGGCACGGCCTGCTCCAGGTCGATCTGGTTGAAGGTGAGCTGCTTGGCGCCCTTGCCGGCGATCTCCTCGAAGCTCACCGTCTTCTGGCCCAGGTATTTCAGCGCCAGCGAATCCATGTCGTGACGAGTGGCGGTGGAATTGAGCACGTAGGATTCGAGCATGGTGTCGGTGAGCGGCCCGCGCACCCGGATGTCGTAGTTGGCCAGCACCGAAATGTCATATTTGAGGTTCTGGCCGATCTTGCCGCGGCAGGGGTCCTCCAGCAGCGGCTTGAGGGCGGCGAGCACCGCGGCCCGGTCGAGCTGCTCGGGCACGTCGAGGTAGTCGTGGGCCAGCGGCACGTAAGCCGCCTCGCCGGGCTCCAGTGCCAGCCCCACGCCGACGATCTCGGCGTCCATGTAGTTGAGGCTGTTGGTCTCGAGATCGAAGCAGAAGGCCTCGCAGGCGCCGAGCCGGCTCAGCCACTCGTCGAGTTCGGCCTGGGTCAGGATCGTGTGGTTCTTGCACGCCGTCACGCTGGCCGACGGCGCCTCCGGGTCGAGGTTGCCCGCCGCGGCGGTACCGGCGACTCCAGCGCCACGCTCGACGTCATCGACGCCCTCGTCCTTGCCCGACAGCAGCTCGGAGAGCCAGGCCTTGAACTCGAGCTCGGTGTAGAGCTGCTTGAGCGCCTCGCGGTCGGGGTGAGCGATGTCGAGATCGTCGAGGCCCACCGGTAGCTCGCAGTCGGTCTTGATGGTAGCCAGCTGGTAGGAGAGATAAGCCATCTCGCGGTGCTCTTCGAGCTTCTTGGGCAACGTCTTGGCCCCGCGAATGTCGAGGGTCTTGACCCTCTCCAGGTCGGCGTAGATGGCATCGAGCCCGCCGCCCATGCCCTGCAGCAGGCCCAGGGCGGTCTTCTCGCCCACCCCCGGTACCCCGGGGATGTTGTCGACCTTGTCGCCCATCAGCGCCAGGAAGTCGATGATCAGCGCCGGCGGCAGGCCAAACTTGGCCTCGACCCCGGCATCGTCGAGGGTCTCGTCCTTCATGGTGTTGACCAGGGTGATGTGCGAGTTCACTAACTGCGCCATGTCCTTGTCGCCGGTGGAGATCACCGCGTCGCGGCCGGCCTCGGTGGCCAGCCGCGCCAGGGTGCCGATGACGTCGTCAGCCTCGACGCCTTCGACGCACAGCAGCGGCAGGCCGAGGGCGCGCACGCAGGCGTAGAGCGGCTCCACCTGGCTGCGCAGGTCGTCGGGCATCGGCGGACGCTGGGCCTTGTACGCTTCGAACAGTTCATCGCGGAAGGTCTTGCCCTTGGCATCGAAGACCACTGCCATGGGGCTGTCCGGATAATCCTTGATCAACCGTTTGAGCATGTTGAGCACGCCCTTGACGGCGCCGGTGGGCTGACCCGTAGAGGTGGTCAGCGGCGGCAGGGCGTGGAAGGCACGGTAGAGATAGGACGAACCGTCGACGAGAACGATGGGCGTGTCGGCCATGAATCGGGCATCCGTTGAGTCTGTGCAAGAAAATGTGATTCTGATCAGCCATGATACGCATTGCGCGCCGCTTTTGCCGCCATCGTTGGGATCGCGCTGTCCAACGTCATACACTATGGTTAGCCATTCGATGGATTAGCCAGTTGATGGGTTAGCCATTCGGTGGCAACGACTGTCGCAAGCGGTCTTTCGGAGGCCAACATGAACGCTCTTCGTTTCCTGGCTGTTGCACTGCTTTCTCTCGGCCTCGGCCTGGCAGCGGCTACGCCGAGCTTGGCCCAGTCCGCCAACGTCGAACCCGACATCACCATTCGCCAGGAAGCGGATCAGACCATCCGCGAATACCGGGTGAACGGCCAGCTCTACGCCATCGAGATCCGCCCCAGCCGGGGCCCCAGCTACTTTTTGGTCGACCACGACGGCGACGGCAACTTCGAGCGCCAGGAGGGCGACCGCATCGCCGTGCCGCAGTGGGTGCTGCGTCGCTTCTAGCGGCCGAGCCGACCCTTGCACCGGGTGAATGTCGGAACCTGTCCAGCAGACGTGCATCACAGTGCCAAGACGCTACAATAGGCGGCTTGGCAACCTGGGCGAGAGACACATGGCCGTATTCACCCCGTTGAGCGACGCACAGGTCGCAGAGTTTCTCAGGCGTTTCGATGTCGGCGAGCTGGTGTCCCTGACAGGGGTCGCCGGCGGTACCGAGAACAGTACCTTCTTCGTCACCACCGACCGCCACGAGCTGGTGCTGACCCTGTTCGAGCAGGGCGAGCATGAGGAGCTGCCGTTCTTCGTCGAGCTGCTCGACTACCTGGACGAGCATCGCCTGCCGGTGCCGGGCCCGGTACACGACCGCGAAGGCATCGCCCTGCACAGCCTGGCCGGCAAGCCTTCGCTGCTGTTTCCGCGTCTGCCCGGCCGCCATCCGATGTCACCCAATCTGGCCCAGTGCCGCGCCCTGGGCGACGCGCTGGGGCGCATGCACACGGTGTCCCAGCACTTTCCCGGCCATCGTCCCAACCCACGCGACCTGAACTGGCTGACGGCCATGCACCACAGGGTGCTGGGCTACCTCTCGCCCGAGGATCAGACCCTGATGAAGGACGAGGTGGAGATCTACCAGGGCGTGTTCGGCGATGCCCCCGAACTGCCCCACGGGGCGCTGCATGGCGACCTGTTCCGCGACAATACCCTGTTCGAGGGCGACCGCCTCGGCGGTATCATCGATTTCTACAACGGCTGCACGGGCGATCTGCTGTTCGATCTGGCCATCGTCATCAACGACTGGGCCTCCGGCCCCGATGGCCGCCTGGACCGCGCCCGCCACGACGCCATCATCAGCGCCTACCAGGCTCGCCGCCCCCTCACCGCCGCCGAACGCGAGGTGTGGCCGACGATGCTGCGCATGACCGCGCTGCGCTACTGGCTGTCACGTCTGCTGGTGGTCTACGTCGACCCACCGGCCCACGACCTGACGCCCCACGACCCGGCGCAGTTCCATACCATTCTCACGGCACGCCTGAACCACGGCGCTCTGCCCCTGCCTGAAGCGAGCGATACATGAGCCTATCCATGGGAGCAGCCTCCGGTCCCGCCCAGCGCGCGCGCCGCACCTGGAACATCGACCAGTGGGGCAGCGGATACTTCGACGTCGACGACGCCGGCCATGCCCTGGTGCGCCCTCTCGGCAGCGAGGCCGAAGGCCCCGCCCTGCCGCTGGCACCGCTGGTGGACCAGCTGCGCGAGGCCGACCTGCGCCTGCCGGTGCTGGTCCGCTTCAGCGACATCCTGCACGACCGCGTCGAGCAGCTGTGTGAAGCCTTCGACCTGGCCATGCGCGAGGAGGAGTATCAAGGCGGCTACACCGCCGTCTATCCGATCAAGGTCAATCAGCAGCGTCGCGTGGTCGAGGAGATACTGGCCACCCGCGAACGCGGCCATGGCCGGGTCGGCCTCGAGGCCGGCAGCAAGCCGGAACTGCTCGCCGTGCTGGCGCTTTCCGCCGACGGCCCTTCGCTGATCGTGTGCAACGGCTACAAGGACCGCGAGTACATCCGCCTGGCATTGATGGGCGAGAAACTCGGCCATCGGGTCTACCTGGTGGTGGAGAAGTTCTCCGAGCTGCCGCTGATCCTGGAGGAGGCCGAGCGCCTCGGCGTCACCCCGCGCATCGGCCTGCGCGCGCGCCTGGCCTCGGTGGGCATGGGCAAGTGGCAGGACACCGGCGGCGAGAAATCCAAGTTCGGTCTCACCGCCGCCCAGATGCTGGCGGTGGTGGAACGCCTGCGCGAAGCCGACTCGCTCGGCAGCCTGCAGCTGGTGCACTTCCACCTGGGCTCGCAGATCGCCAACATCCGCGACATTCAGGTCGGCCTGCGCGAGTGTGCGCGCTTCTACCAGAGCCTGCTGGCGCTGGGCGCACCGATCGACACCGTCGACGTCGGCGGCGGACTGGGCATCGACTACGAAGGCACCCGTTCGCGCAGCTTCTGCTCGATCAACTACTCCATGCGCGAGTACGCGCGTAATGTGGTCAGCGCCTTCGCCCAGGCCTGCAACGAGGCGGAAATCCCCCACCCGCATCTGATCAGCGAATCGGGCCGTGCCCTTACCGCCCACCACGCGGTGCTGATCACCAACGTGATCGGCGAGGAGCGGGTCAACGATGAGGCGCCGGAGCGCCTGGCCGAGGACGACCCTCAGCTCGACGAGCTGTGGCGCGTGCACGACCTGCTCAACGGCTCGGTGGAGCCGCGCGAGCTGGTGGAGGCATGGCACGACCTGCTGCAGGCCATGAGCGAGATGCATGACCGCTTTCTCATGGGACTGGCCGACATCACCGTGCGCGCCGAGGCCGAAGGGGTCTACTTCGCTGCCTGTGCGCGCCTGCGCGAGCGGCTCGACAGCCGCAACCGCGCCCACCGTGAGATCATCGACGAACTGGCCGAGAAGCTCGCCGACAAGCTGTTCGTCAACTTCTCGCTGTTCCAGTCGGTGCCCGACGTGTGGGGGATCGATCAGATCTTCCCGGTGCTGCCGCTGACCGGACTCAACCGCGAGCCCAGCCGCCGCGGCGTGATCCAGGACATCACCTGCGACAGCGACGGCCGCATCGACGGCTATGTCGACGGCCAGGGGGTGGAAACGACCCTGCCGCTGCCGGAATGGCGCGACGACGAGGAGCGCCTGCTGGGCTTCTTCCTGGTCGGCGCCTACCAGGAGATCCTCGGCGACCTGCACAATCTGTTCGGCGATACCGATTCCGTCGACGCCGCCCTGGACGAGAACGGCGAGTGGGTGCTGAGCCACGCCCAGCAGGGCGACCGCGTCTCCGACGTGCTGGCCTACGTCAACTTCGATGCCAAGGTGCTGCGCGACCGCTTGGCCGGCCAGCTGGCCGACAGCGGACTGCCGGCAGAGGAGCAGGAGCACTTCCTCGACGACCTCTCCGCCGGCCTGCAGGGCTACACCTATCTCGAGTAACACTGGCTTGTGCAGAACTGAGCTTGAGTAGCGCTGGGCCCGAATAGAACCCTGCTCGAAATGACACGACGCCCCCGCGGCCAGGCCGCGGGGGCGTCGTCGTTCGGTACCTGCGTACCGGTCGGTGCGGGACCTTACTCGACGACCTGAGCCGTGACCTCGAGGCCCCCGGTGAGGGTCATACGCAGCTTGGCGCCGCGCGGCAGCTCGCCGACGCCCTCTGGGGTACCGGTGATGATCACGTCGCCCGGCTCGAGGGTGAAGTGACGGCTCATCTCGGCCACCAGGGTGGGCACCGGGAACAGCATGTCGGAACCCTCGCCGTGCTGGCGCAGCTCGCCGTCGATCTCCAGCTCGAAGGCCAGCGCATTCCAGTTCGGCGCACGGCTGAGCGGCAGGAAGGCGGACAGCGGACAGGCGCCGTCGAACGACTTGGAAATTTCCCAGGGGTGGCCCTTCTCCTTCAGGCGGGTCTGCACGTCGCGCAGGGTCAGATCCAGCGCCAGCCCGATGCCAACGATGGCACGCTCGGCCTCATCGGCGGTGGCATGGGACAGGGTCTCGCCGATCAGCAGCGCCAGCTCCGCCTCGTAGTGCACTTCACCACGAGAAAAAGGCGGATCGAGGGGCTCGTCGAGGCTCACCGCACTGGTGGCCGGCTTGATGAACAGCAGCGGCTCGGTGGGTATCGGGTTGTCCAGCTCCTTGGCATGATCGGCATAGTTGCGGCCAATGCATACGATCTTGCCCAGCGAATGGGGAAACTCCTGGCCATCGGTAAAACGGGGTACAAAGCGCATGGCGGGTCTTCTCCTTCTCGTTATGCGTGCCGCTTCTCAACGACAAGCCTCACAGTCTACCGCACCATGCGCTTCGTTCCACCCTGATGACGCTATCGAAACGATAAGCGTCAGTCCTGGGGAACCCACTGCTCGTCCGGCCCATGAGCCAGGAAGCTCGGCCGACGACGGCGGGCGGCAAAGGGCTCGACGCAGGCATTGTCGCGCCGGTTGTAGACGAAGAATACGTTACTGCGCGGGTCCGGCGACATGTTGGCGTTGGAGCCGTGCAGGGTGTTGCAGTCGAACAGCAGCAGGCCCCCGGCCGCACCCTTGGGCGCCTCGATGCCGTGGCGGGCGACCAGCTCGCGCAGCGCCTCGCGGCCCGGCACGCCGAACTCCTGCCGCTTCAGCGACTGACGGTGGTGATCGTCCGGGGTCTCGCCCAGGCACGGTACGAACACCTTGTGCGAGCCCGGGATCAGCATCAGCGGGCCATTGAACTCGTGGTTGTCGGTCAGCACGATCGAAGCGCTCACCGCGTGCATCGCCGGCATACCATCCTCGGCGTGCCAGGTCTCGAAGTCGGAATGCCAGCTGAAGCCCTTACCCTCGAAACCCGGCTTGTAGTTGATGCGCGACTGGTGCACGTAGGCCTCGCCGCCGAGGATCTGACGCACCCGCCCGACGAGGCGCTCGTCGTGGGCCAGGCTGGCGAAGCGCTGCGACAGGAAATGCACCGCGAACAGCGAGCGGATCTCCTGGCTGTCTGGCTCGGTGATGCTGAAGTCGCGGCCGCGGAAGTCATCGCGGCTGAGCAGGGCGTCCAGCTCCCGGCGCAGCTCATCGAGCTCCTCCCCGCTGATGAAATTGGGCTCGAAAAGAAAGCCCTTGCGTTCGAACTCGTCGAGCTGCGCCCGACTCAGCGGCCCCTCGTCGGCGCTGCCGCGCACCACGCCCTCGCGGCGCGCCATCCAGAGGGTGTCGAGCGGCTCGTTCAGCCGGGTGGGATAGGCATCCTGCACCCAATTCGCGTCGCTGCGAAGCGGGGCCGTCATGGTATCGGTGACGGCGTAATCGGTGGTCTGTTTCAGCTTACGGTTGGACGAAGTGTGCACTGTCATCCAATCACCTCCTGTGTATCCGTGATCAGGTTCAGTCCCAGCTCGTGCAACGGCGTGCAGCCGTGGTGGGAGGTCCGGGCAGGACCTTGCAGCAGTGATGTGGTGACGATGGGCTGCGCTTTCAAGCGCCGTCAGGGCAGGCTTGCCACAATGGCATCGGCCAGTCTTGCCTTGCTACATTAGCTGCGTTGGGCAGCCACGTGTCTAATGCTCGCCATGACTCCCTCCTCGTTGTTCCTTGCCAGTAACCGACAAAAAACTCCGCTGCTGGGCGGAGTTTATTCGTTCAACTTCGACGTATCGAACTCTCGGGACCAATAGGCCAGCCATTCGGCAAATTCTTCTTCGTTGTACTCATGCGTCGCCAGGCCTTCGTACATCTGCACCAAGTCCGCCTCGGGGGCAGTGAGCTCCCAGCCGTTCAACATAAGGAAATCGAATACGCAGGCTGCTGCTGTGCGCTTGTTTGCATTGAGAAAGCAATGATTCTGCACGATTCCAGCGCCTAGCACCGCTGCCAGGGTGAACATGTCATCCGTCTGCTTGTACCAGCGGTGCATACAGGGTCGCTGCTGGGCGCTTTCCAGGCCGCCTTCATCAATGATGCCAAACGGCTCGTCAGGCGTCAGTTCCAGCATGCGGCGGTTAGCGCTGATGATGTCCGCTACCGGCAGGTAGCGAATGCCGTCCGTGTGGCTGTCACCGCAGGACGACACCCCAAGTCAGACCTTGGCCAGTTCGCGGTAGGCGTTCTCGTAACGAGCGAAGGAACGTGCCCGGACCTTCTCCAGTTGGGCTTGGTGGTCACCCAGGCACGGGCGGGCCTTGGCTACGTCGCCTTCCTTGCGTACAGGAATGACGAGTCGCTCTTGCTTCTTAAGTGCCTGATTCATAATGACCTCCTAGAAAGTAGCTTCCGACAAAAACGCACTTAGCTAGCAAATGTAGCCAAGGGACGCGACCGGAAACTTACACCTGGAGGTTACGTCATCATGTAGCGTTAATCAATGCTTTCGCTAACTATCCAAAAGACGTGGTAGTAACGCAGCCACAAAGTTATCAAAAACTGCTCTGTAAACATACCCTTGAAAAAAGTGGGGTGCATATACGCAGGAAAGCGATGCTATGCAGCAACCCACTTTGTCAGCTCAAGCAGGCGGGAGTTGCTGTTGCCCCTTCGTGGCTTCGACGCCCTGGGCTGGGTTGCCGTCTCGGTAGCCGCGGTTCTTCTATCACCTGAGCGCTCGCCGCAGTAGCGCAGTACAGATTTGGCCTCGCTGGGCGTGCCGTCGTCTGGGATACAGTGGATAAGGCATGGGAAAGCTTGCGGGTAGTAGGCTCGCTGAAGGTGCCGGTTCTTCAAAGTGGCCCTGGCCAGTAAGCCACCGCTGCGAGGGGCCCGGCTCGAGACCATTGAGCCACTGGAAGGAAAAGGTCCATCATTTGAGCCGAAACCATAACCACGCAGACAGAACTCGCCCAGCAACGTGGCATCACCGACACCAACGGCACCCGCCACGACAAACTCGAAGCGAGCGGCCACCGTTCCGATGCCATGATGGACGTCTGTGACATGAGCGTGCCCATGGCCCCTCACCCTGGCAAGGATTAGGCCAAGCCAAGTTGTTACGTATAAACGAAAAAACCGCCTCGATGGGCGGTTTCTCGTATCTGCAAATCGCTGATTTCCGATTCATCCGTTTTGGATGGTGCCGGCACCAGGAGTCGAACCCGGGACCTACTGATTACAAGTCAGTTGCTCTACCAACTGAGCTATGCCGGCTCGGGACCGACGCGTGCGAAGTGCAGAGTCGGAAAAGGGTTGGCGTGGCTGGGGTACCAGGATTCGAACCTGGGAATGCCGATACCAAAAACCGGTGCCTTACCACTTGGCGATACCCCAGCAGTTTGGTGGCCAGAGACGGAATCGAACCGCCGACACGGGGATTTTCAATCCCCTGCTCTACCGACTGAGCTATCTGGCCGCTGCCAACGGTGCGTATTAAACAAGATCAGATCGGCAGCGTCAAGCCTTTCGTTTCATGCAGATGCTGCCGTCGTTTCAAAGCCATACGCCTAGCGCTCGGGCGGCACGTAGCCTTCCGCCTGGTCGGTTTCGCGGTTGTCTAGAAAGCGCTCCATCTGCTCGTTGAGATAGGCCCGCGCCTCGGGGTCGAGCATGTTGAGGTGTTTCTCGTTGATCAGCCGGGTCTGCAACGCCTGCCACTCCTCCCAGGCCTGCTTCGACACGCTGGCCTGAATCTCCTGGCCCTTCTTGCCCGGCAGCGGCGGGAAGGGCAGTGCCTCGAGCTCCTGTTGATACTTGCGACAGAACACGGTGCGGCTCATGGCGGTCTCCTTGCTGTTGGTGGTGGCAGTGTTCAGGGCCCCGCGGGGGCGGCCAAAGCGAACGGTGCCAGCGAGGCCAGCAGTGCCTTGACCGGCGCCGCCAGGCCGATGCGCTCGGGGTTGCCTGGATCGTACCAGCATCGTGCCTCACCCACCGCATCCAGCCTGCCGATCCGCGCCGGCTGAGGGGTGATGTCGAGGCGGAAGTGACTGAAGGTGTGGCTGAAGGCGGGCCAAGCCGGGTCGATGGCGGCCCCCGGGGCGTGCACGTCGAGCCAGCCCCGCAGCGCAGCCAGGTCGTCGAACTGAGGCAGCCCCCACAGTCCACCCCACAGCCCACTGGGAGGGCGCTGTTCGAGCAGCACCCGTCCCTCGGCGTCGCGCAACACCAGCATCAGGGTGGTACGCGTCGGCAGCGCCTTTTTCGGCTTCGACTCGGGGAAGCGGCGCTCCTCGCCGCGGAAATGGGCCACACAGACATCGGCGAACGGGCAGCGCGAGCACTCAGGCGTGCCGCGCCGGCACAGGGTGGCACCGAGGTCCATCACCGCCTGGGTGTAGTCGGCCACGCGCTGCTCCGGCGTGTAGTGCTCGGCCAGCGCCCACAGCTGGCGTTCCACCACCGGCCGCCCCGGCCAGCCCTCCACGGCGTGCAGCCGAGCCAGGCTGCGCTTGACGTTGCCGTCGAGGATCACGGCGCGCTGACCGGTGCTCTGGGCGATGATCGCGCCGGCAGTGGAGCGGCCGATGCCGGGCAGCTCCGCCATAGCCTCGAGGCTCGCTACCGGCAGCTCGCCGCCGTGCTCGGCCACGACCTGGCGGGCCGCCTTGTGCAGATTGCGCCCGCGGGCGTAGTAGCCAAGCCCGGTCCACAGGTGCAGCACTTCGTCCTGGGTGGCTTCGGCCAGCGCCCCGAGGGTGGGAAAGCGCGCCATGAAGCGCTCGAAGTAAGGGATCACCGTGGTGACCTGGGTCTGCTGCAGCATGATCTCGGAGACCCACACGCGATAGGGCGTGCGCTGGCACTGCCAGGGCAGGTCATGACGGCCGGCGCGGTCGTACCACGCCAGCAGACGCTGCTGGAAGAGCGTAGGCTCAAGCACCGGTGTAGGCATTTCGCTCATGGACCAACCTCAAAGATGCCTGTCGAAAAATGCATGGTGAAAAATGCATGGCGAAAAAAAGCGCCGACTGGGAGTCGGCGCAGGGACTGGCTTTGGGTCGTCAGTTCAACAGACCACGCAAGGCGTCACGAAGTTCCCGACCGCCCTCTTCGCCGAGACGTTCTTCGAGACGCTCCAGCGGTCGCTCAAGACGACGCTCCAGTTCCTCTCTGGCGCGACCGGACACTTCGTCGCGCAGCAGCTCGGCCAGGGTGACCTGGAAGGCCTCGCGGTCGAAGCTGCACCAATCACCGCTGTCGCCCGAGAGTTCACCGCTGCAGCGCACCGGCAACGGCACGCGTTCCAGACGCGGGTTGACCGGACAGGCGGCATCGGCACCGTCAACGAAGCGTGCGGCGGCGCGCAGGTCGAAGCGCTCGCTGGTCAGATCGAGCTCGCCCGTCCCGCTCATGTCGATGCCCGGAATCGTTACCAGGATATCGTCACTCTGCACGACTCCGTCCGAGATGCGCAGGCGGGCTTCGGCGCGGTCGAAGCGCGTATCGGCACTCCAGTCCCGCGTAGTCTCGCGGCCTTCGACCATGGCGGCCAGCGAGCACAGCTCCTGTGACACGTTGACGTCGAGCACGGCCCCTTCGTCGATGCGCCCCTCCAGACGTCCGTTGAGATTGCGCTTGAGTGCCGGCCAGGTGTTGGCGCGGGTTTCGAGTTCGCCGCCGAGGGTCAGCCGGCCGCGCAGCGGTGCCGGTGAGTCGTCGTTGGACAGCGCCTCGAGCAGTGGTGCCAGACGCACCCGCGACAGCGATGGGCGCAGCTGCCACAGGATCGGCTCACGCCTGAGGTCGAGCCCGCCGCTCGCACTCAGCTCGCCGTCGTAGAACACGGAGCTGAAGCGCTCGAGACGCTGCTGGCCGTCGGCACCCGCCAGGACCAGCGACACTTCGGTGAAGTCGAGCCCGGAGAGACGCAGCTGCGCCAGGTCGAGCGCCCCGTTCAAGGTCAGCTGGGCCAGCCACTCGGCGGGAACCAGCGTTGCGGTGTCGTCGGCATGCGCCTTGCGGATCCCCAGCAGGCCGGAGCGGGAGGCACTCTGTCCCGTGGGTTCGGCAGGCGGCAGGTAGCCGTCCAGGTTGAGGCGATCGCCCTGCAGCTCGAAGTCCAGCAGCTGCCCCGAGAGGCCCGCGGCCAAGCGCCCGGTGAAGGTGCTGCCATCCAGCACCAGGGTCAGCCCCGGCAGCTCGAGGCGCTCGAGATTGCCGCGCACGGGGCTGGTCAATGCCACGTCGGAGAGCGCCTGAGGATTGGCCATGGCCGGCATCTGGTTCATACGCTCGAGCCACGGGCGCAGCGAGAAGGGCGCCAGGCTGACCTGGCCGCTGTAGCTGGGCGACTGGTCGAGGCCCGCCAGGTTGAGGTGCCCGCTCAGGCGCAGATCGTCGGGCCCGGTGAGCTGCAGGTCGCGCAGCTGCGCGGTGCTCTCCGCCAGGTCGGCATCCAGCGCCATGGTCAGCGACAGGGGCAGCGCGCGCTCGCCCAGGGTGGGGTGCCGCAGCCCGGCGTCCAGACGGCCCTCCTGGAGCTGCAGGCGCTGCTGAGACAGGTCGAGCACGAGCTGCTGGCCGCTCAGGTCTAGCTGCTGACGGTGCTCGGCGCCTGCCAGCCGGCTCAGGGTAGTCAACCGCATGCCTTCGAGCACGTAACGGCGCTCGGCGAGAGCGAGGCGCATCCGCCCTTCCAGCGAGACCTCGCTCGCCAGTGCCGGGCTACGCTCCAGCTCCCGCCAATCCAGTGCGGGATACGACCTGACCTGGAAGGAGGACTTGAGCGGGAAGGCGCGCTGGGGATTGACGTTGGTGCCGGAAACGTTGATCTCGTCGACCAGCCACTCCGAGCCGGCGGCCAGGTCGCGATAGATTGCCGCGCCGTTGCGCACCTGGACGCTGGCGATATTGAGCGCCACGACCAGATTGCTGCCCTCGAGGCTAGGCCCGGCACTAGCCGGCGCCAGCGCCGATTCGGCACCTTCGCGGCGCTCATCGAGCCGCTGCAGCAGGGTTTCCCAATTGCCGCGCCCCTCTTCATCGCGCACCAGGCGCAGTTGCATGCCTTCCAGCGTCAAGCCTTCGATGGCGATCTCGCCGCGCAGCAGCGGGGCGAAGGCGAGACTGACCTCGCCGTGGGCGAAGGCCACGAACGGCGGTTCGTCGTTGCTCTGCTCCGGCAAACGGCCTTGCGCCTGCTCCACGCTCACACCAAGGCGCGGGTAGAACGACCAGGTGAGCGGCCCATCCAGGGTCAGTTCGAGGCCGCTCTGTTCACGCACCACCTCGATCAGCCGCGGCTTGAAGTCTTCCGGGTCGAGAAAGGTGGTGACATAGACCACGGCAGCCACCACCACTACCCCGAGGACGCCGATGGCGGCCAGCAGCGTCTGTAACAATCGCTTCATGTGTTACCGCCTCCTTACAGCGGTGGGGCCAATTCGTAATAGTCGCCGGTGGCATGCAAACGATACCCCAGGCGGTTGAGCAACAGTTGGTCGGCGACGGGCAGTCGCGATGATGGCGCCCGCAGCTCGCGGCCCTCGCTACGCGCCGCATCGCTGACCAGGGCGAGGAGTCGCGTACCGACCCCGCGCCGCCGGGTGGCCTTGCGCACGCACAGCTCCGACAGCCACCACGCCTGCTCGTCGGCGATCACCGCCACGGCGCCCAGCAGCCGGTCGTTGAAGCGGGCGCAGCCGAAGAAATGGCCGGCTTCGAGATGTTCGCGAATGAAGGTGTCCACCGGCACGCTGAGCCGTTCGACCGGCGCGTCCGTATAGATTCGCTGCAGATCGAGCTGCACCTGGCGGTCCGAGCGCCAGACACTGTTGTCGACGAGGTGAAGCGTTACCGGCATGGCGGTCTCCCTGGCCGCGGCTCGGGCCGCCGCTGTGATGGGCGCATTGTAGCGGATGGGCGGGGCGATTCTCTATAATGGACGGCCCATGACGGCAAGCCCAGCGACTTGCCCGCCCGGAAGCCGACTGCAGGCACGCCGGGCCCACACCATGCGACGCGCCAGAGCGCGAGAGAGACCCGACATGTCCGAGCGAATCGCCACGGTAACCCGTGACACCAAGGAAACCCAGATCACGGTGACCGTGAACCTCGATGGCGAGGGCCGGCTGAACTGCGAGACCGGCGTTCCCTTCCTCGACCACATGCTCGATCAGGTGGCTCGCCACGGTCTGATCGACCTCGACATCAAGGCGGTGGGCGATCTGCACATCGACGATCACCATACCGTCGAGGACCTCGGCATCACCCTCGGCCAGGCCTTCGATCAGGCCATTGGCGACAAGCGCGGCATCCACCGCTACGGCCACGCCTACGTGCCGCTGGACGAGGCGCTATCGCGAGTCGTGATAGACTTCTCCGGTCGCCCCGGGCTGTTCATGGACGTCGAGTTCACCCGCGCCAGCATCGGCCGCCTCGACACCCAGCTGTTCTGGGAGTTCTTCCAGGGCTTCGTCAACCATGCCCGGGTCACGCTGCATATCGACAACCTGAAGGGCTTCAATGCTCATCACCAGGCGGAGACCATCTTCAAGGCCTTCGGCCGCGCGCTGCGCATGGCCGTTGAGCCGGACCCGCGCATGGCCGGCCAGATGCCGTCCACCAAGGGCTGCCTGTAACGCAGACGACCGAACCTGAGAGGAGCCTTCATGACCATTGCCGTCATCGATTACGGAATGGGCAATCTACATTCGGTTGCCAAGGCGCTCGAGCATGTGACCCATGAGCACGTGGTCATCACCCGCGACCCGCGGCGCATTCAGGGTGCCACCCGCCTGGTGCTGCCCGGCCAGGGAGCGATCCGCGATTGCATGGGCGAGCTCGAGCGCACCGAGCTGCGCGGTCTGGTGCAGGAGCTGCTGGCCAATCAGAGCAAGCCGCTGCTGGGGATCTGCGTCGGTCAGCAGATGCTGCTCGATCATAGCGAGGAGAGCGGCGGCATCCCCTGCCTGGGCTTTCTCTCCGGCGAGGTGAAGCGCTTCCCCCTCGACATGGTCGACGAGCGCGGTCAACGCCTCAAGGTGCCTCATATGGGCTGGAACCTGGTGCATCAGCATCACGAGCATCCGCTGTGGCAAGGCATCGACCAGGACGAGCACTTCTACTTCGTGCACAGCTACTACGTGGCAGCGGGGGACGACGCCTGCGTGCTCGGCACCACCCGTTACGGCCGCATCGATGCTCATGTGGCCATCGGTCGCGATGCCACCTTCGCCGTGCAGTTTCACCCGGAGAAGAGCTCCCGGGCCGGGCTCAAGCTGCTGGAAAATTTTGTCAACTGGGCGCCCTAAACCGCGCCTGGTCAACTGGGCACCGTGAGCCGCGCCCAGGCCGAGCCGCGATGACAACCCGGTGCGCACGCGCACCCGAGAGGACATGACATGCTGGTAATTCCCGCCATCGATCTCAAGGACGGCAAGTGCGTCCGTCTCAAGCAGGGCCGGATGGACGACGCCACCACCTACGGCGACGACCCGGTGGCCATGGCGGCGCGCTGGGTCGAGGCCGGCGCCCGCCGCCTGCACCTGGTCGATCTCAACGGCGCCTTCGAGGGCAAGCCGGTCAACGGCGAGGCGGTGACCGCCATCGCCCGGCGCTGGCCCTCGCTGCCCATTCAGATCGGCGGCGGCATCCGCAGCGCCGAGACCATCGAGCACTATCTGGCCGCCGGGGTCTCCTACGTCATCATCGGCACCAAGGCGGTCAAGGAGCCGGATTTCGTCGGCGAGATGTGCCGCGCCTTTCCCGATCACGTGATCGTCGGCCTGGACGCCCGTGACGGCTTCGTCGCCACCGACGGCTGGGCCGAGGTCTCCCAGGTCAAGGCAGTGGACCTGGCCAAGCGCTTCGCCGACGACGGCGTCTCCAGTATCGTCTACACCGACATCGCCCGAGACGGCATGATGAACGGCGTCAACGTCGAGGCCACCGCCGAGCTGGCCCGCGAAGGCGGCCTGCCGGTAATCGCTTCCGGCGGGGTGACCAATCTCGACGACCTGCGCGCGCTGGTCGCCGCAGGCGAGCCGGGCATTCTCGGCGCCATCACCGGCCGCGCCATCTACGAAGGCACCCTGGACGTCGCTGCTGGTCAACAGCTGTGCGACGAACTCACCGGTAACCGGGCGGGAGGCTGACATGAGCCTGGCCAAGCGCATCATACCCTGTCTCGACGTCGACGCCGGACGCGTGGTCAAGGGCGTCAACTTCATCGGCATCCGCGACGCCGGCGATCCGGTAGAGATCGCCCAGCGCTACAACCTGCAGGGCGCCGACGAGATCACCTTTCTCGACATCACCGCCAGCCACGAGGACCGCGACACCACGGTGGAGATGGTCGAACGCATCGCCGGCGAGGTATTCATCCCGCTGACCGTGGGCGGCGGCATCCGCACCTGTGACGACATCCGCACCATGCTCAACGCCGGTGCCGACAAGGTCTCGATCAACACCGCGGCGGTAACCAACCCCGACTTCGTGCGCGAGGCCGCCGAGCGCTTCGGCAGCCAGTGCATCGTGGTGGCCATCGACGCCAAGCGGGTCTCGGCTGAGGGCGAAACGCCGCGCTGGGAGATCTTCACCCACGGCGGTCGCCGCCCCACCGGGCTGGACGCCGTGGAGTGGGCTAAAAAGATGGTGGAATACGGCGCCGGCGAGCTGCTCTTGACCAGCATGGACCGCGACGGCACCAAGGCCGGCTTCGACCTGGGCGTGACCCGGGCCATCAGCGACGCCGTGACGGTACCGGTGATCGCCTCCGGCGGCGTCGGCAACCTCGACCACCTGGTAGACGGCGTGATCGAGGGCGGTGCCGACGCGGTACTGGCCGCCAGCATCTTCCACTTCGGCGAGTACACCATCCCCGAGGCCAAGCGCTACATGGCCGAGCGCGGTATCGAGATGCGTCTGTGAAGCGAACGAGGAGCGCGAGCGTGCGGTATTCATGGAAGAGTTACTGTCGGGCCATCAGGGCGCTTGCCCTGGCCCCGCTCTTGGCTCTGCTGGCGGCACCGACCGCGCTTGCCGCGGAGCGGCAGCCGATCTGGCCGCCGGTGTTCGAAGTGGAGCACGTGCTGCTGCAGACCAGCCTCTACACGCGCCACTTCAATCCGCAGCCGGAGCACAACAACACCCAGGAGCTGATCAGCCTCGAGCTGCACAATCCGCAGCGCTGGCTGGTGGGCGGCGCGCGCTTCCTCAACTCCTTCGATCAGGAAGCCATCTACCTCTACGCCGGCCGCGAGTTCCCCTTCTGGCAGCCGAGCGACAACGTAACCGTTCGCGCCAAGCTCACCGCCGGGCTGCTGCACGGCTATCGCGGCGAATATCAGGACAACATCCCGTTCAACCGCTACGGCACCGCCCCGGCCGCCTTGCCCAGCTTGGGGGTGCAGTGGGGACGCTTCGAGACCGACCTGATCGTGTTCGGCACCGCCGGGGCGATGATCATCGGCGGTATCCGCTTCTAGACACAGCCTTGGCTGGACGAAGCCTGGCGAAACGGGCGCCGACGCCCGCTTCGCCCTCCATCACTCCAGCGCCAGCCCGAGATTGCTCACGCCGTCGTTGCGCCCCAGTTGGCGCAGTGCCTTGAGCGAGTCCCGCTCGAGCGGGCCTTCCGCCGCCTCCAGCACCGCATCCTGAAAGTCGTTCTCGTCGGCCATGAGTGGGTGCTCACGTACCAGCTTGGCCAGCTTGCTGGCGTCCTCCTCCCCTTCGGTCAGCTCGACGAAGGCACGCACGCCGCCCTTGGAGATACGGCTGACCTCGAGCACGGCTTCGGGGGAATCGCCTCGCAGCGTATCGAACAGCGAGGATAGCGCCACGACCACCTCCACCGCACGCCGGGCACCGAAGCTGTCGTCGTCCTCCGGCGGTTCGAGCTCGGCCAGCTTCTCGGCCTGGCGCTCGAAATCGATCCGCGCCTCGCGTACGGCGAGCTGCTCCCACACCAGATCGAGCATAACGCGCAGGGCGGCCGGATTGCCGGCTCCCGTCATCTGGGCATAGAGCGAATAGTTGGGCAGCATCCGCTCGCACAGTGCCGCCATGAAGGCCTGTTGCTGACGCGGCGAGAGTGCCTGCAGTCGCTCATGGAAGCCCCCTTTTGGCTGGCTCATGGATTCTCCTCGTGATTCGAAGGTCAGAAGAAAGGATGGGGATGCGCACGGCTCACGGCCACATGACCTCGGGCGGCACGCGTCCCCGGCTATCGAAGAGCACGCCCTCGGCGACCAATCGCTCGCGCTGTTCGATAGCGCCGGGATGCTCGGCCACCCGGCGCGATGCGGTGATCACGCGAAACCACGGCAGCCCATGGTCGTCGGGCAGCTCGCGCAACGCCCGGGCGACGAGGCGCGGCGTGCCGCCCTCGGTCATGGCGGCAATACGACCGTAGGTAGTCACCCGCCCTGGCGGTATGGCGGCCATAATGGTCAGAATCTGTTCCCGCAGCGCCGGTTTCATGTACGCTCCGCTCCCTGCTTCGTGTCACCCTTCAACGGCGAGGATTCCATGCACCTGCACCTGCTTCAACACAGCCCGTACCACGGTCCGGGCCGCATCGCCGACTGGCTGTCCAGCATGGGGCACAGCCACACCGTTTTCCATCTCTACGACGGCGAGACCCCACCCAGCCTGGCCGATGGCGATGCGCTGATATTGCTCGACGGCCCGATGCATGTTCTCGACGACGCCCAGCACTCCTGGCTCAAGCGCGAGCGCAAGCTGATCGCCCGCGCACTGGACGGCAACAAGCCGTTGCTCGGCATCGGCCTGGGTGCCCGGATGATCGCCGCCGAGCTCGGCGCCACGGTGGGCCGCGGCACCTTCGCCGAGGTGGGCTGGCACGAGGTGACCCTGGCCCCCGAGAGCCCCTTCGACCTGCCGGAGCGTTTCACCGCCTTCATGTGGCATCGCGACGTCTTCGCCCTGCCCGACGAGGCGCTGCCGCTGGGCGGGAGCTCCGGCAGCCCGGTGCAAGGCTTCGCCTGGGATGCCGGACGAGCGCTGGGCCTGCTCTGCCACCTTGAGGTCACACGCTCAGGGGTCGACGTGCTGCTCGCCAAGGGGGAAAGGCCGGAAGGCAGCGACGCCAGCCCCCATGCTCAGCCCGACGAAGCCATTCTTGCCGACGACCGGCGCTTCGATCGCCTGGCTCCGCTGCTCGACCGCCTGCTCAGCCAATGGATTCGCAGCGCCCCGGCATGAGGCGTCTCATGCCGGCTGCGGCTGCGTATCGAGCTGCCGCGCGTGCTCCTGCGACCAGGCTCTCGCCGCCGCCAGGCAGCTGTCCCAATCGCCGACATGCAGGAAGCGCTCGGCATTGCGCTTCTCCAACTGGTAGCGGTACATGGGGTCGTAGTATTCGGTGAGCAGCGGCGCCAGCCAGGCCTCGTGGGCCTGGCGGTTGCCGCGCTCATGCTCACGGAAGGCAAGCTGCTGCAGCCGCTGCAAACGCGCTAACCGGGCATGGCCCAGGCGCTTTTTCAGCCGGGCCAGCGCACTGGAGAGCTGCTTGCGCATCAGCGTCCAGCCCAGCCACTCGCCGAACTGCTGGCGGTAGATCGCCCACAGATCGTCGATGTAATCCTTGTGAATCTGCGCCAGGCGCCAATCAAGGGGCATCTCCACCCGCACCCGGGGAGCGACCTCCATCGCCCGCCAGAAGGTGAGCGGCACGTTGGCCGTGCCGATATGGCGAGATTCGTCCTCCACCACCAGCGGTCCGGGAAGCGCCAGCAGGCGCAGCCCCATGGCGTGTTCGAAGTCGATCTGACTGGGCGCCGGCAAGGGGTGGCGACCGAAGGCCGAGCCCTTGTGGCGGGCGCAGCCCTCCAAATCGAGCCCGGTGTCCAGCTGCTGCACCAGCGCGGTCTTGGCGCAGCCGGTGAGCCCGCCCACCACCAGCAGCGGCTGTGCCGCCGCGGCATCGATACGCGCGCACAGCGCCTGACGCATCGCCTTCCAGCCGCCACGGATACGTGGCCGCTCTACACCGGCCTCGGCCAGCCACAGCTGTGCGATCTGCGAGCGCAGCCCACCGCGATAGCAGTAGATGATCGCCTCGGGATGGGCCTCGACCGTGCGCTGCCAGGCCGCGATGCGCGCCTGGCGAATACCGCCGCTGACCAGCCGCTGGCCCAGCGCGATGGCGGCCTGCTGGCCACGCTGCTTGTACTCGATGCCAACCTGATGCCGCTCCTCGTCGTCCATCAGCGGCAGGTTGATCGCCCCGGGCAACCCGCCCTGGGCGAACTCCACCGGCGCCCGCACGTCGATCAGCGGCACGCCCTGGCGCAACAGAGAGAGATCAGCATCGGCCAGCGGCAGCTCCTTCACCCCAGCACCTCGATCAGGGCCTCTCCTTCGGCCTTGGCCACCTCGCCGAAGGGCACCAGCTCGATACCATGCTCACGTCCGATGCGCTCGACGTCGTCCTGCCAGGAGGGGTGCACGGAAATCAGCAGGCCGCCGGAGGTCTGCGGGTCGCACAGCCACTGCCAATGCGGCTCGTCCATCTCCTTGAGCGCCGCGCCCAGCGCCTTGCGATTGCGCAGGGTGCCGCCAGGCACCGCGCCGCGGCGACGATAGGCCTCGGCCTCGGCCAGCCGCGGCAAACGGCGGAAGTCGATGCGCGCCGCCACGCCGCTGGCCTGGCACACCTCGGTGAGATGGCCGGCCAGGCCGAACCCCGTGACGTCGGTCATGGCGTTCACCCCCTTCACCCGGGCCAGCGCCATGCCGATATGGTTGGGCTGCAGCATGGTTTCCCGGGCCAGATTCTGATGGCCCGACTCCAGCAGCCCCTGCTTCTCGGCGGTGGTGAGAAAACCCACGCCCAGCGGCTTGGTCAGGTATAACAGGTCGCCCACCTGGGCACCCTTGTTGAGCTTGAGGTGTTCGAGATCGACCAGGCCGTTGACCGCCAGGCCGAAGATAGGCTCCGGCGAGTCGATGGAGTGTCCGCCGGCCAGCGCCAGCCCGAGTTCGCGGCAGACGCCTTGGGCGCCTGCCACCACGTCACCGGCGATCTCCGGCCCCAGCTTGTCCAGCGGCCAGCCGAGGATGCCCAGCGCCATGACCGGCTTGCCGCCCATGGCATAGACGTCGCTGATGGCATTGGTGGCGGCAATACGGCCGAAGTCGAAGGGGTCGTCGACGATGGGCATGAAGAAGTCGGTGGTGGCGATCATGCCGCGGCCGTCGCCGAGGTCATAGACGGCCGCATCCTCGCGGCCCTGATTGCCTACGATCAGTCGCGAATGGGTTGCCCCCGGGCCGGCCTTGGCCAGGATGCCGTCGAGTACGTCGGGGGCTATCTTGCAGCCACAGCCAGCGCCGTGGCTGTACTGGGTGAGTCGAATCGCGCTCATCTCGTTCTCCTTGGCAGTTCACTTCTCATTCTACCGCAGCGGCGCTTGCTTGCCTCACAGCGCCTCGAGGGCATCGGTCAGCTTGTCCACGGCTACCACCTCCATCCCCTCCGGGGCGCGCTTGGGTGCATTGGCCCGCGGCACGATGGCCCGGGTGAAGCCGTGCTTGGCCGCCTCCACGATGCGCTCCTGGCCGCTGGGCACGGGGCGAATCTCGCCGGAAAGCCCCACCTCGCCGAAGGCCACCAGCTCGCGCGGCAGGGAGCGATTCTGCAGGCTCGACACCACGGCGAGCAGCACCGCCAGGTCGGCGCTGGTCTCCAGCACCTTGACCCCGCCGACCACGTTGAGGAACACGTCCTGATCGCCGGTGAACAGCCCGCCATGGCGATGCAGCACCGCCAGCAGCATGGCCAGGCGATTCTGGTCGAGGCCCACAGCGACCCGCCGCGGATTACCCAGCGCCGACTCGTCGAGCAGTGCCTGCACCTCCACCAGCAGCGGCCGGGTACCTTCCCATACCACCATCACCAGGCTGCCGGCGGCCTGCTCCTCGCTGCGGGAAAGGAAGATGGCGCTGGGGTTCTTCACCTCCTTGAGCCCGTGTTCGAGCATGGCGAACACCCCCAGCTCGTTGACCGCGCCGAAGCGGTTCTTCTGCCCGCGCAGGGTGCGGAAGCGTGAGTCGGCACCGCCTTCGAGCAGCAGCGAAGCATCGATCATGTGCTCCAGCACCTTGGGCCCGGCCAGGGTGCCGTCCTTGGTCACGTGCCCCACCAGCAGCAGTACGGTGTTGGACTGCTTGGCGAAGCGGGTGAGCACCGCGGCGGACTCCCGCACCTGGGCCACGCCGCCGGGCGCCGAGGCGATATCCTCCAGGTGCATTGTCTGGATCGAGTCGATCACCAGGATCTCGGGGCGCTCGCGCTCGGCCACCGCCAGCACCGTCTCGACGCTGGTCTCGGCCAGCATCTTCAGCCCCTGGGTGGGCAGCTGCAGGCGGTGGGCGCGCATCGCCACCTGGGAGAGCGACTCCTCGCCGGTGACGTACAGCACCCGGCGCGCCTGGGCCAGCTTACAGGCGGTCTGCAGCAGCAGGGTCGACTTGCCGGCGCCGGGGTGACCGCCCAGCAGTACCGCCGAGCCCGGCACCAGGCCGCCGCCCAGCACCCGGTCGAACTCGCCGAAGGTAGAGGAGAGCCGCGGCACCTCGGTGAGATCGACGCTGCCGAGATCGACCACCTCCTTCGACAGGCCGCCAGCATAGCCCGTGCGCCCGGCCCCGCCGGTGGCGGCCGCCCCCGGGCGGGCGGCTGCCAGGCGTACCTCGCTGAGGGTGTTCCACTCCAGGCAGCTGGAACACTGACCCTGCCACTTACGGTACTCCGCACCGCACTCGGTGCAGACGAAGGCGCTCTTCGCTTTGGCCATGTGGGCCTCTCCCCGCTTCTTCGACCCCCTGGGCCGCTGGACGTATCAGACGCGCGAAGGCGGCCCGCAGGCCGCCTTCGCTGATGCCCGCAACGCGAACTTACATGCGCTGCAGTTGCAGGGCTTCGTTGTTCTGGAAGCGACGACGCTGAGGGTCGATCAGTTCCAGGGTCTGGTCATCGACACGCAGGAAGTAATAGATCTGGCCTTCGCCATCCGGTGTCAGCTCATACACTGTGGCATCGGGGTCGACCGCGGTGCCGCTGAGCACTTCCCAGTTGCCGGCATACTCTTCATCGGGCGGATCCTGGGGGTGTTCGCGATAGCTGGCGCGCAGGTCGAAGGTTCTCTCCTCCAGTGACGCCTGTTCGCTGCCACGCAGGTTCACCGTCAGGTCGATGCCCGCGCAGTTGCGGCAGGGCAGCGTTCCTTGATATGCCACGGCATCGTCCATTGCCACATCGGCACGATCGTCAACCGCAGGGGCTGCACAACCGGCCAGGAAGGCCAGCATGGCCGAGCCAGCCAGCAGGGTCCTTACTTGCATTTGCTCACTCCTAACCTATGGGTTTGTCGCCTTGTAGGGTGTGTCATCATATGTGACAGCATAACCCTTAAGAGCGCTCGCAGACAGTCTCGGCTTTTAGACTGAAGCCACGGCTCACGCCGCTCCCGGATAAACATGCAGGAACACCAGTGCCAACACGATGGGCATCACCACCAGGCTGCCCAGGTTGCCGATCAACACCAACGAGGCGACCTTTTGCGGCTCCTGTCGGTACTGCTCGGCCACCAGATAATTGAGCACCGCTGGCGGCAGCGCCGCAAACACCCACAGCACCGCGGCCTGCAGGCCTGTCAACTCCAGCCACAGGATCATGGGCAGCGCCAGGATAAGGCCGGAGAGCGGACACAGCACTGCCCCCAGCATGCCGGTCTTCCAGTCGCGAAAGTCGATGTCGAGCATGCGTACCCCGAGTGCGAACAGCATCAGCGGAATGCACACGCCGCCCAGCATGTGCAGCGCCTCGAGCAGCCAGCCCGGCAGCGGCACCCCGCCCAGGTTCACCCCCAGCCCCGCCAGACTGGCCAGTACGATGGGCATGCGCAGCAGCCGCCACAGCGGCGTGCGCGGACTCAGCATGTAGAGGCCTACCGAGAAGTGCAGCAGCATCTCGACGATGAACACCACCACCGCGGCGGGCAGCGCCGCCTCGCCGAAGGCCAGCACCAGCAGCGGAACCCCCATGTTGCCGGAGTTGTTGAACATCATCGGCGGCAAGAAGGTCTTGGGTTCGAGCCTGAGCAGCTTGACCAACGGCCACAGCACCAGCCCCGAGCCCAGCACCACCACCGCAGCCGCCAACGCCAGGCCGGCATACTCCTCCAGCGGCGCCTGCCCGTCGGCCAGCACGGCAAACACCAGCATGGGGACGAAAATCTCCATGTTGAGCGTATTGAGGCTACGGATGTCAGGCGTGCGGAAGCGGCCATACAGCGTGCCGCAACCGGCAATCAGGAAAACCGGCAGCAGCGTGGCGATGATCTGGGCGGTCATTAGGGGTTCCAGGATCCAGACGAAAGCGCCTAGGCTAGCATGCTGTCGGCTTGCGCGGTCAGGCCGCAGCGGTCAACATTGGCCTAAAGTTCGCCCCTATGAGAAACGAGACACCATGAGCCAGTTCTGGAGCCCGGCGGTACGCGAGTTGACGCCCTACGTCCCGGGCGAGCAGCCGCGCGAGAAACTGATCAAGCTGAATACCAACGAGAACCCCTACCCACCGGCGCCCGGCGTCGAGGCGGCGCTGCGCGAATACCCCGTCGACCATCTGCGCCTCTATCCCGACCCGCAGTCTCTCGCTCTGCGTCAGGCGCTTGCTCGCGAGCATGGCGTCGCGGTGGAACAGGTGTTCGTCGGCAACGGCTCCGATGAAGTGCTGGCCCTGGCCTTTCAGGCCTTCTTCTGTCACGAGCGTCCGCTCGAGATGCCCGACATCACCTACAGCTTCTACCCGGTCTACTGCAAGCTGTACGGCATCGAGCGGCGCAGCCTGCCCCTGGACGAACAGTGGCGGGTCGATCTCGACGCCTTCACTGCCGACAGCGGCGGCGCCATCTTCGCCAACCCCAACGCTCCCACGGCCCATGGTCATCCCCGCGATGCCATTGCCGGCCTGCTCGAGCGCCTTACCGATCAGGTAGTACTGGTCGACGAAGCCTACGTCGACTTCGGTGGCGAGAGCGTGGTGCCCCTGACCGAGCGCTTCCCCAATCTCCTGGTCACCGGCACCTTCTCCAAGTCCCGTAGCCTGGCCGGCCTGCGCCTGGGCTATGCCATCGGTTCAAGCGAGCTGATCGAAGGGCTGGTACGGGTCAAGGACTCCTTCAACTCCTATCCCATCGACAGCCTGGCAAGCGCGCTTGCCATTGCCTCGCTCGAGGACCGGGAGCATTTCGATGCCTGCCGTGAGCGCGTCGTCACTACCCGCGAGCGCACCGTCAGGCGCCTTGGCGACCTGGGCTTCGAAGTGCTGCCCTCCCAGGCCAACTTCGTGCTGACGCGTCACCCCGAGCACGACGCCGCGCAACTCTTCGTCGGCCTACGCGAGCGGGGCATTCTGGTACGTCACTTCAACACCGAAGCCCTACGCGACTTCCTGCGCATCTCGATCGGCACCGATGACGAAATGGACAGCCTGATCGAAGCCTTCGAACTGCTCTGCCGCTGAGCCATCCTACGGGCGCCGCCAGGCGCCCGCTTCGCATAGTGAATCGCCAGACAAAGAAAAACCCCGAGCTCGGGGTTTTGGGGATAGCTGGTGGCCAGAAACGGCGAAACCCCGACCAGTTGGCCGGGGTTTCTGAAGAAGTGCCTGACGATGACCTACTCTCGCATGGGGAGGCCCCACACTACC
>NZ_JABFTV010000018.1 GCF_021404405.1 Billgrantia aerodenitrificans | reverse complement strand
CCGAGCTCGCCCCGGGGGTCAAGTTCACCCTCACCGACCACGACCTCAGTGAGCTCAACCGCGACTGGCAGGTGGTCAAGGTCAAGCACACCGGCAGCCAGCCCCAGGCCCTGGAAGAGGACGGTGTCACGCAGAGTGACGCGGCGGGTTTAGGCCTGCGGGGTCGGGCAGGTTCGGAGGGCATGACCAAGTTCGACAACGAACTGATCCTCACCCCCGCCGACCGTGCCTGGCGTCCCACGCCCAACGCCAAGCCCTGTGTCGACGGCCCGCAGATCGCCTTCGTCGTCGGCCCCGAGGGCGAAGAGATCTACTGCGACGAACACGGCCGGGTCAAGGTCCAGTTCCCCTGGGATCGTTATGCCGAGCCCAATACCGCCGGGGCTGAAGGCGAAGCCGCTGGAAGAGCGCCGAGCGCCTGGGTGCGCGTCTCCCAAGGCTGGGCCGGCGGCGGCTACGGTAGCATGGCCATTCCGCGGATTGGGCATGAGGTGGTGGTGTCGTTCCTCGAGGGCGACCCGGATCAGCCGCTGATCACCGGACGCACCTACCACGCCGTCAACACGCCGCCCTACGAACTGCCCGAGCACAAGACACGTACCGTCATCCGCACCCAGAGTCACAAAGGCGAAGGCTTCAACGAACTTCGCTTCGAGGACCAGGCCGGCGAAGAGCAGATCTGGCTGCACGCCCAGAAAGACCTGGAGCTGCTGACCAACAACGACCGCACCGAAGAGATCGGCAACGACAGCTTCCTCACCGTGCACCACGACCGCATCGGCGAGATCCACGCCGACGAGCACCATACCGTGCGCGGCGAACGTCATGAGCAAACCGTCGCCAACCAGCACCTCACGGTACAGGGTACCCTGCACCTCAAGGCCGGCCAGGCCTGGCTCAGCGAATGCGGCCGCGAACTGCACGTCAAGGCCGGCCACAAGGTGGTGCTCGAAGCCGGCAGCGAAATGACGCTCAACGCCGGCGGCAGCTTCCTCAAGCTCGATGGCGGCGGCGTCACCCTGGTCGGCCCCAAGGTCAAGATCAACGCCGGAGGCAGCCCCGGTTCGGGTTCCGGCCAGGCAGTGGAGACACCGCTGCTGCCGGGCAGGGCCGTGCCGGAGGTGCATGAGGCGATACCGCCAACCGTGCTGCCCAAGCTCAAGGACTATCAGCTCAGCGAAGCCACGCTGCTGCCGCTGTGCGGCAAGCTGAGCGAGACCACCTGCAGCCGGGGAGACTGCCCATGCCTGGCTGGTTGAGTCGAATCGACGAGCGCAGCCAGCGTATCGAGACCTTATCGGGCAGCTTCGAAGCCCAGCGCTCTGCTTATGCGGTGCTGGATCAGCGCCGCGCCCCAGAGCGCTGCGCCGCACTCGTGGGCCAGCCCGGTTGGCACGACTACCTGACCCTGTTCGCCGGCACGCCGCTGTCGCCGCTGCTCGAAGCCAGCCCCTGGCTGGTCGAACTCACGCCGGGCAGTGACGCCTGGCAGGCCATCGGCTCGCTATGTGCCGGGCAGCGCCTCGGCTGGCTCTTCCAACCGGCCCAGGCCACCTCCCTGAACGACATGGCTGATCATCTTCGACGCCTGTTCATCCTCGATGACCCGCACGGCGGCCAGTCGCTGGTGAACCTGCAGGATGCCGCCGCCTGGACGGCCCTGCTCGCCGCCAGTAGCGACAGCGCCTACGCCCAACTCATCGGGCCGCTGGGGCAGGTCATCACGCCCACGTCGCTGACGCACTGGCAAAGATGGCAACCGACCGAGGAACGTGGCGAAGCCCCAGCACTGACCGAAGCGCTGGAACAGGCCCTCAAGGAGAGCCCGCGTGCCTGGTGGCTCAGCCGGGCAACCGAGACGCCGCTTTCGGCGCTGCCACCGGTGTGGATGGAGCGGCTGGGGCATCTTGCCGAGGGGGGCATCACATACGGGCGGGACAGGAAGCGCCTGTTGCCGCTGATTCGTCAGGCGGGCGATGACACCTGGCATAACGCACAACACATTCTGTCCGACTTGAGCCTCACCGAAGCGCAGAGAATCAGCGAACTGGAGCGCCTTTCATGACCACCGATACACGCCCCGGCAGCCTGTACGCCCCGCTGTTGTTGCCTGAGTTCCAGCCTCCCGCCTTCGAAGGCGGTCAGGAATGCCCTGTACCGATGGTCTGCGAGACGGCTCCCTGGGCCGACATTATCTATCTCACCGGCACTGGCACGTTCTGGCTACTCACTGAGGAGGTGGCCAAGGCCCTGCACGAAGCTGCCGACGAGCTTGCCGGATGGGTGAAAGTGGAGGACCCCCATCAGCGCTTGGAACATCTCAATAACGATGCCGGCCTGTTGGAATGCTTTCTGCCGGCGCGGCCGGAAAATTTTTTGAATGAAGCCGAGCGCAATCAAGCCCGAGATAAACTGAAACGGTTAGCTGAGCTGATGCAGGAGCGCGGGGATGAAGAAACTGACCCGGCTCAACGCGTAAGCGAGCACAGCCCGCTCACTGAGAACCCATGGTTCTGGGTTTCTCCCCTGATTGTCGGTGCTCCTCGCCTCTGGAATCGTATCTGGAACGCTGAAGAGGCTCGTCTACTGGAAGAGCTTCACGGGCTATATCGCCAAGGCATGGAACGTGCCAAGGCGGAGGAGTACGTAATCGAAGGCAGCGGCTACTATGGCCCCTGGGAAGCGGAGATTGAGCGGGCGCTGGAAACCTATCGCCAGTGCCGGGCTGCCGTTCTCCAGAACAATGCCTCCGTCGACCAGCCGGGTACCCTGCTACCGGTACGACAGGCCCTGGTGGAGTATCAAGCCTTCCTTGCCGACTGTGAGTCGATGTCGCCCAAGGACTCTTCGCGCTGTGGTGTCATTGGCGACTTCATTCATGGCGAAGCTGAACGGCTTGACACTGAGTTGAGAGCCTACTGCGACAGCATCCTTGCCCTTGCCACCCTTGGTGTGGCCACCCCGGAGTGGGCTTTGGCTGCAGTGCCGATGAGTGCGGTTCCCGGCGGGTTGGAACGTGGCATCGAAGCCTTCGACTATTACAACCAACGGCTCAAGGAGGCCGTCACGATATTCGATGCGGTGGAGGACAAGCTCAACCAGTGGGCTACTGCCACTGCGCGCCGCTCAGCGCTGCCCGTTCACCTCTTCGAGGAGGAGCGCGAAGCTTTCCAGGAGCTAGTGGCTCAGTTGGATGTGCTCTATCAACTGGCCGAAGCCCAGGTGGCGAACATGCGCCCGCAGCGGGTGCTGTTCTGGCAGGCAGATATCACCGATCAGCGCCATGCCCTGGGCTATCACCGACAGACAATCGACGTATTGGTCCGCAAGGACTTTCCGCTACGTGAGTTCAGCTCGCCCCGCGCCGAGCAGGCATTGAGTCATGTCAGCCTTCGCCATCTACTGCGCGACATACGCGACGAAGACCGTCTAGCGCTGCTGCGCGACCTCGAACAGGATGGCGTGCTGCCCGCCACTCTGTGGGAGGCCAACGAAACCGCACTCTCCAACTGGCTGGCCCGGCGTGGCTGCGAGCGTATCGAGCGACGTGCCGATTGGTTCGAGGAGCGCCTAGGCTTCTTCATTCCCGAGGCTTTCTTCGATTATCTCGATGCCCAGGAATACGAGGTATTGTCTCTCCAGCAAGATGGTGCCAGGAGTGCCTGGGCAGAAACGCTGCAGCGCATCCTGTTCACCGGCCCAGGCCGGGAGCGCTTGCGCTTGTTCGATGCCAGCGCCCAGGCGCAAATGCTACGTCTGGTGGGTATGCCCCATGCCGCGTTGAACGAGGCCATGGGGATCCACCTCGACGAACCGGTGACCCTTGTCGAACGTGAGGCTTCGCTGACATTCTTTGAGTGGGAGCACGAGACCGAGGCCAGCGGGGAGGTGACAGTGGAGGTACAGCACCGCAGAGAAGGGGTGCGTGAGCGTAACCTTGGCGCTCCTCGACGTGGTCCCTGGGAAGCTGCAGAGGGGGATAACGGCACGGGCCATGGTGTCGGCGCAAAGTACCAGTTGGAACTCAAAGGCACCTACAGTCTGGCGCGCGGAGAGATCAGCCTGGGCACGCTGCAACTGCCCAGCGAAAGTGAATCTCTGCCGTTCAAAGCCGTGCTGACGCAGCGCCAGAATGAGATACGCAATCTTGGCCGCTACTCACTGCAAGTGGCGGCTGTGGCCAAGGGGTTTGCCGGCGCCTCCTTGGCACTGACTGCCGAGGCCGGGTTGGGCTTCGATCATGATGGCCTCAAGCTCACCGGACTCGAGTGGGCACAGCGCGAAGCAGAAGGCGCTGCCCTCAAAGCCTTTGCCGGCGCCACAGTGGGTGTCAACACGCGCTGCAGCATGCGCTGGCAACCGCCGGCCGATATCACCCGGCAGTTGCCGCAACTGGCTGATCGCGACTGGCTGGCCCTGAGTAATCAGCAAACCGAGCTAAATGCCTGGCGCACATTGGGTCATGCCGTGCTGGGTCTGGAGGCGGCCGGTGGGATCGGCGGCGAGCTCGGCCTGCGCTTGGGTATCCATCAGGGCAAGTTCGTCGCCTACTTCAGAGCCAAGGTCGTAGCTGGCAAAGGCGCGGGCGGACAAATCGCCATGGAGCTGGATCTCAAGCAACTGAACCTTTGGTTCATGATGCTCAGCCAGGCACTGCGTGACAACGACTATGGCTTCATCGACTGGGTCGATCGCGACGCCTTCCAGTTCATGAGCCGGCTGGGCTACCTGGCCACCACTACCTTGCTCGATATCAGCCTGCTCGCCGCCCGGGGCCTGGACGGCATCCAGCGCCTCTACGACCTGATGACCCAGAGCGAGCGGGCGGGGGTAATTGCGTATGCTATTGTCGATGCGGCCGGTAACCCTGAGCAAGCGCCTCAACTAGCGGCCTGGATCAGGAACCTGTATCCGGAAGCCCTGGGGCCGTTACTCAATACCCTGGCGTTCCCGCCTGGCCCGAGCGGCTATACCATTGACGGTGAACCCTTCGACCGCAACAAGGCCATCGACCTGCAGCAGATCGCCATCGCTACCTGTCTGGGCTGGCTGGAGGAGGGATATACTTCCAGCGGCCACTACGACCGTGCCAAGGCCCAGCACCTGTTCGAGCGCGCGGTGGCGCGGATGTCGCTGGACGGTACCTATGACGAGACGCGCAGCTGGGGCGTGGCCTACTGCCGGAACCGGTATCGGCTGGATCAGTTTATGAAACAAATAGGGTCGACTGGGCTTGATGGTAGAGATGCGGCAATGGCACGTGATAAGTATCGCCTTATCGCTGATCGCTTGGGCCTAGAGGTCGATGATCATTGCCAGCTAAGCACGTCGCCCAGAGGGACCTTTGTCACCTATCGAGAAGCGGATGCCTAATCTTATGCGAACAGCAACTATTTCCGTACTCCTCATGGTGCTCTTGACCCTTCCGATCTATGCCTGGGCCCTGAAGCCCGAGGTGCAGGCCGCCAAGGACGAGGGGATGCGCCTTTATAACATTGGCCACTCGACAGCAGCCCTTCCCTATCTGCAGCAGGCAGCAGAAGCGGGCGATGTGGATGCCATGTATTACATGGGAGAGGCGGAGCGGCGACAGCATATGCTGGGTCTAACACGAGAGGCCATGGAATGGTACTTAAAAGCCGCAGCAGAGGGAGAGGTTTACTCCATGCTACGCCTGTTCCAAGGCGGTGCTTGCATTGCCGGCGATCGTTGTCCCGAGGGGTATGAAGACTGGCATCATGCCGCCCTGGCCGTGGCTCAGCCGCGGGCAGAGGCCGGCGAACCTGATGCCATGCTAGCGCTGTATCACATCTACGCCCATCTCGATGCCTCTCGATTAACGGGAATCTACAACATGCTGGGCATTCCCACCCGAGCAGGCAAATGGTTGAAGCGTGCTGCAGAAGCAGGCCACCCGGAAGCCCAAACCCTCTGGGGTCAGCAAATTATGGGGGGGCGCGGCTGGTATTTTACCAACGGCCGCCGCCTAGCAGAGGCAGAAGTATGGTTTCGTCAGGCGGCGGAGCAGGAATATGTGCCTGGGATGGTAGCTTTAACGTCAGTTCTGGAGAAAGAAGGCGAATATTCCGAGCTATGGTCCTGGGGAGAGCGTGCTTCATTGCTTGGGTCTCGAATAGCCAGAGTTGTGCATGGCGAATGCTTGATCGTTCCAGAAAGGGCGGAATATTGCCATACAGAAGCAAATCCTATCCAAGGCTGGGCAATACTCTATGCCGTTGTGGAAGAGACAAGTGACAATACAGCGAAGCACATACTTGAGCAGCAGCGTTCAAAACTAACGCTGGAAGAGCAAGAAGAAGCGGAGGCCTTGGCAGAGCGTGAATGGATCGGCCGCGAGCCGCCGCTTTCGAACTTCCCGCCACGCTTTGGCTACTGATTCACCATGCTGCGGCCCATGTCACGCCTGCTGGTCATTGCTTTGCTGGGACTGCCGATAAGCTCCTGGGCCCTGGAGCCCGAGGTGCAGACCGCCAAAGACGAAGGGATGCGGATATACGGCCTGGGCATTGCGGCTGAAAGCATTCCACTTTTGGAACCTGCTGCTGAAGCCGGCGATGTTGAAGCCATGTACTACCTAGGCGAAATCCATCGCCTACGTCATATGGGTCTGACCCGAGATGCCATGGCGTGGTATCTGCAAGCCGCCGAACAGGGGGATGTGCACGCCATGCTGCGCCTGTTCCAGGGCGGGGCCTGCACCGCCGGCGATCGTTGCCCCGAGGGTTATGAGGACTGGCATCACGCAGCCTTGGCGGTAGCTCAGCCCAAGGCCGATGCCGGCGACCCCGATGCCATGCTGCAGATGTCCGATATCTATCGCATGTTCGATCAACCGCGTCGCGCTGGCGACTGGCTGGAACGGGCTGCCGAGGCGGGCCAGCCCGAGGCCCAGACCATTTTGGGCAATCAGATCCTCGATGGGCGCGGCTGGTACCTGACCAACGGTCGCCGGCTAAGTGCCGCTGAGGCATGGTTCAGCAAGGCAGCGGAGCAAGGGCATGTGCCTGGCATGGAGGGGTTGGCTAGAGTCTATCGAAATAAAGAAGAGTTCGAGCAAGGCTGGCAATGGATGATTGAATCCTCATTACGTGGCAGTTATCAGAACCGTTTAGGGGTGGGCTGGTGCTATCTTGACCCGTCCTATGATCAGAGATGCCACACTGGTAAGGATGTGGTTAAAGGATGGGCCGTTCTTTATTCTTTATCAAAAGAGTTTAAGGACGTTAATGCTAGGGATATAATGAGCTGGAATCAGGATGAGTTAACCGAGAGTCAACGACAAGAAGCTGAAGCCTTGGCAGAAGCTGAATGGATCGGCCGCGAGCCACCGCTTTCGAACTTCCCGCCGCGCTTTGGCTATTGATCCGTCATGCTACGACCCATGTTACGGTTGTTGGCCATCGCTCTAATGGTACTGCCAATAAGTGCCTGGGCTCTGCAGCCCGAGGTACAAACCGCCATGACTGAAGGGTTTGGTCGATAATCTGGTGCTAAGTCGTAGCGCTGGCGACCGAGGTGCTCTATCGCCTTTTGCAACGCCAGCGGCTTGGGGCGAAGAGGCTAAAGCCTGACTCTGTCGCCCATCGAAATCGAGATCAGGTAGACCATGCAGAGCATCAAGACCTACTTCGCCGATCTATCCCAGCGGCTAGGCTTGGCCGACGAGCTGATCGTGCTATCGCCCAAGCGCCGGGCCGCCAAGCAGCCCATGCAGTTAGGCGAGGTGCAGGACCAAACCGAGCACTACATGGATCTCTCCAGTGGCGCCGAAGAAAGTAAGGGTATCTTTACTGGTATATGGGGGCTCCTTACAATTTATAGTGCCATATTGATGGCGCCAGCATTGCGCCTGGAAGGCGAGTTGATCAATTGCTTAAGAGTTATTGGCGGTGCTTTTGGTATTACGTTAACTGTTTTCTTGCTGGAGGTCTTCTGGCCATCCTCTTCCCCTATTCGCTTTAACCGCCGTACCCGGGAGATCTATTTTCAGGACAAGGACAAGCTCTACCATGCACCTTGGGACGAGGCGGTGGCCTGGATGCAGGAGAGCCGCACAGTGACCCAGTACACTGGAGCCATGACTGAAACTCCGTTACAGCTGTTGCTGCAGCGTTATGGACATGCGGAGGAGGTGATTGCCTTGCGCCTCAACCTGCCCATGGGGCGAACCGCGGAAACACAGGGGATGCTGTGGGAGTATCTGCGCTGCTATATGGAGAAGGGGCCTTGGTTCGACGAGCAGGGAAATACCTTGAGCGCTTCCAACCGTAAAGAGGTGTTGGACAAATATCGGAAAAAGCACAGGACAGCTAAAGTCAATCTTCAATTGAATCGTGACTTGGTTCAGCAAAATATCATGCCGCGAGGACGGATGTGGGCAACCACAGTTTTTGAGGTTTTCATGCTCCCTCTTTTTTATATCCGCGACCTGACCGCTAAATATGCCCGCCAGCGCGCGGCCAGCAATCACTGGCATCCTCTGGTCAAGGAACGCTGCCGTCCGGATGGGCCCACCACACGACTCTACGATCTGGAGGTGGCTGAGGGATTGCACGAGGGTGCGGAGATGAGTGCTGCTGAACAAGCCCCCGTTTCGCGCTGAACCATGCAGAGCATCAAGACCTACTTCGCCGATCTATCACAGCGGCTAGGCTTGGCCGACGAGCTGATCGTGCTATCGCCCAAGCGCCGGGCCGCCAAGCAACCTATGCAGTTAGGCGAGGTGCAGGACCAAACCGAGCACTACATGGATCTCTCCAGTGGTGCCGAAGAAGGCAAGGGGATCTTTACCGGGGTATGGGGGATGGGGGCGATCTATATGTTTCTTATTATGTCGCCCGTTATTTTTCAGGACTGGGAGGGGGCGCTCTACGTCTTCACGGCCGCCGCTATCATGTTCGGGATTACATCAGTGGTCTTTCTGCTGGAGGTCTTCTGGCCATCCTCTTCCCCTATTCGCTTTAACCGCCGTACCCGGGAAGTCTATTTTCAGGATAAGGACAAGCTCTACCACGCACCTTGGGACGAAGCGGTGGCCTGGATGCAGGAGAACCGCACGGTGACCCAGTATACCGGCGCCATGACTGAAACTCCGTTGCAGCTGTTGCTACAACGCTATGAAAATCCTAAAGAGATAATCGCACTGCAGCTTAACATGCCCATTGGGCGTACCGCGGAAACACAGGGTATGCTGTGGGAGTATCTGCGCTGCTATATGGAGGAGGGACCCTGGTTCGATGAAAATGGTCAGCCACTAGCGGGCTCCAACCGGGAGGAAGTGTTGGAGGACTATCGGAGGCAGCAAAAGAAGGCCACATTGGATCTTGAGCACTACCGTAAGCTAGTTCAGGACGGCATTTTTACTCCATCACGCGCAAGGGTGCGCATCCTTGGCGCTGCCTTTTTTTACCCGTGCTTGTTTATTCGTGACATCACAGTCAAATATGCCCGCCAGCGTGCAGCCGGCAATCAGTGGCATCCTCTGGTCAAGGAGCGCTGCCGTCCGGATGGGCCCACGACACGACTCTACGATCTGGAAGTGGCCGAGGGATTGCACGAGGGTGCGGAGATGAGTGCCGCTGAGCAGGCTTCTGCTACACGATGAGCGGCTCTGACCGCTACCCCTTGCCCGGCCCTTGCCACACCCTCAGCCTGCCTACCCAGGCCAGTTCCTGCGAGGCCTCGCGCAGTTCGCGGGCGGCGTCTTCCAGGCTTTGGCCGGGCGGCAGTTGGCGCACGTATACCGAGACGTCGATCTGTTCGGCGAGGTAGTGCAGGTCGAGGGCGACGCGCTGTTGCCACACTTGGCAGTCGTGCCAGGCGTCGTCGAGCATGCCTTCCACGTCGCGGCGCAGGGGCAGGCCGGGGCGCAGGCTGTGCTCGATCTGTTCGGAGTCGTCCTCCGGGTCGATATGGAAGGTCACGTCGGCCAGGTCGGGGAAAGCACTGCGCAGTTGTCGGCTCACGGCGTTGCCGATCTCGTGGGCTTCGGAGACGGTAAGCCGTGGCGGCACCACGATGTGCAAGTCGAGCACGACCTGGCTGCCCAGTGAGCGTGTGCGCAGGTCGTGAACGCTTTCCACCCCCGGTACGGTTTCGGCGATGTCTTTCATCTTTTGCTGGTCGGCTTCGGGCAGAGCGGTGTCGATCAGCTCGCGGCTCGACTCCCACAGCAGGCGCCAACCCACCTGGCCGACCATGATGCCCACCAGAATGGCCGCCACGGCATCGACCCAGCCGGCGCCGAACTGGGCCGCCACCAGGCCGATCAGCACCGCCACGGTGGAGAGCGCATCGGAGCGGGAGTGCCAGGCGTTGGCCTCGAGCAGGCGCGATTTCACCCGCTTCGCCACACGCAGGGTGTAGCGAAATATCCACTCTTTGGCGATCAATGCCACCACGGCCACGCCGATGGCCCATAGGCCGGGTGCGGCGAATGGTTCGCCGCCCAGCAGGCGCATGAGGCTGGCCCAGGCAATACCACCGGCTACGAAGATCAGCACGCTGCCGAGTGCCAGGGTGGCCAGCGTCTCGATGCGGCCATGTCCGTAGGGGTGGTCGCTGTCCGGCTCCTGGCGCCCGTAATGGGTCGCCGCCATTACGAAGCCGTCTGTCACCAGGTCGGAGAAGGAGTGTATGCCGTCGGCGATCAGGGCGGCGGAGCCCACCAGCAGGCCGGTAATCAGCTTGAGCAGGCCAACGGCAAGGTCCACCACGGCGCCGATCAGCGTGACCCGATGGGCCTCACGGGTCTGGGCGCCGCGGTCGAGCGGCGGGTGAGGGTGCGCGCTCACGTCTCTCCCAGGTCGTGGCCGGCGAGCTGGGCTGCCTTGTTGCGCACCGGGTTGGCGTACTGGGCCAGCCACCAACTGCGCAGCTCGGACGGAACCTCGTTCAGGCGGGCTTGGAAGCGGGCCCGGTCCACGTCGCTGACCTCGCTCAGGTCCAGCAGCTCCGGCGCATCGCTCAGGGCTTCCAGCGCGAGATAGTGGCTGGGGAAGAGGCGATAGCCGCCGATCACCTGGCGGTCGATCTCGGCGGCCACGGCTTCAGGGGTGTCGAAGCCGGCGCCCAGCGGTTCGCCGAAGCGCAGCTCCACGCGCCCCTTATGGCCGGTGATGCCGGCCACGATGGATTGGATATCCTCGAACTCGCTCTTTGCGTAGCTCCCCTGGCTATGTACGGCGTGCAGCTCGCGGGCCTTCTGCAAGTCGCAGGGGTCGTACTCGTAGCTGATCGAGACCGGCACCATCCGCAGTTCGGCAATGGCCTCACCGATGGGAGCGTTGCGCTGCTCCATGCGGTGCGCCATGGTCAGCATCTTGATGATCGCCGGGTCGGTACGGTCGATCCCGTCCTTGGCGCGCCCCTCGCGCTGGGCCATCCAGATCGAGTGGTTATCCTCGACGATGGAGTGACGAATGTAGCTCGAGAGGTTCTGGTAGGCCGCCAGCATGGCGCGCTTGCCGCGCAGTGCGCGTGGCACGATGAAGCTCTTGTTGAGCCGCATCAGATCGGTAACGTAGGGCTTCTTGAGCAGGTTGTCGCCGATGGCGATGCGCACGGTGTCGCGACCCGCCTGGTGCAGGGCGAAGTTGACGAAGGCCGGATCCAGCGAGATATCGCGGTGGTTACCGATGAACAGATAGGCCGTGTCCGCGTTCAGGTTCTCCAGCCCCTCGACGCGAAAATCGTCGGTCGAGGTACGGATCATGCGGTTCATGTAATAGGCAACGCGCATCTGGAAATCGTGCACGCTGGCCACCCCGCGGGTTTCCCGACGGATGGCATAGGAAGCCAGGGCGCGGGCCAGCCAGGGCAGCGTACGGCTCAAGCGCGGCAGCCGGTAGCGGGTCAGGGCGTCTAGCAGCTCACGGTTGCCGGCCAGATTCGCCAGTACCGCGGCCACTTCGTCATCGCGATAGGGTCGGATATCCGCCCAAGGATCGGTGGGCGTTGCGCCAGTCGGATTCTCGGTCATCGGTTCTTCTTGGTTACCGGATTCGGTCATGCACTTGCCTGCGCCGCGCCATTGGCTTCGCCGCCGAGCCAGTCGATCAGACGCTCTATCTCTTCGGCCAGGGCCTGTGTCATCAGCATGAAATCGGCTTCGAGGCGCACGATGGCATCGCCATCGTCCTCGGTTTCGCTGGCCTCGTCGATCAGTGCGTCACTGAACCGCAGGGATTTCAGCGTCAGATCGTCGTGCAGCACGTAAGCCAGGCGGCCTTCAACTTCGATGGCCAGGCGGCTGGCCTGCTTGCCCGTCGCCAGCAGCTGCTGGATTTCGTCGCTGTCGAGATCCACCTGGCGGGCGCGCAGCACACCGTCGTCGCCCTTGGCCTTGAGTTCCACCTGATCGCCCAACTGCAGCGCGGCGGGGCGTGAATTCTCGTCGGCAAGCCATTGGGTCATGGCGCGCATGGGCAGGGTTTGAGCGGAGAGCGGGGTCACCTTGAGGCTGCCCAAGGTTTCGCGCAGCAGGTCGAGCGCTTCTTCGGCACGTTTACGCGAGCTGGTGTTCACCGCAATCAGATCGCGACGGGTATCCCACCAAAGGTCGACTTTCTGGCTGCGTACGAAGGCGCGTGGCAGCAGCTCTTCGTAAACCTGCTCCTTGAGTTCCTGCTTTTCCTGACGGCGCAGCTTGCGCCCCTCGCGAGCCTCGATCTCGGCGCTGCGCTCTTCCACTTCCTCGCGCACCACGCCGGCAGGCAGCAGGCGCTCATGGCGCAGCATGGTCATCAGGCGCTGCCCCTGCAGTTCGTGCAACAGCGCGGTGCCGGCGCGCCCCGCGGGCGGGCACCATCCCACGCGCCTGGCTTCCTGGCTGCCGGGCGTACGTGCCGCCTGCTCGGCCAGGGCCTCTTCAAGGTTGGCGGCGGGGATCGTCGCCGCCCCGTGCAGGCGGTAAAGGTGCAAGTGCTTGAACCACATAGTGCGTTCCCTGAGCGTAAAGGACGCATATTATGGCGAAGGGGCAGGCAGGGTTCCAGTGGCCTTGTGATCTATGATTCGCTCGAACGCTCGTTAGATATTCAGGCTTCACTCCAGGACGAGGGCAGACAATTCGTCTCGCAGCGGTCCTTCGATGAGCAAAGGCTGGTTGGCTTGCATATCGAGCAGGACGAAGGTGATGGTGGCCCGGCTGACCAGGGTATCGTCGCTGCTGCGATGGATTTCCTGGGTCATCTTCCCACTGCGGTTGCCGATGGCGGAAAGCCGGCTGTGTACCTCAAGGTCGTCACCCGCAACGGCCGCGGCACAGTAATCGATATTGATATTGACGGCTACGAGCCCGATGCCGGCTCGCTGAAACGAGGTGCTGAGTTCAGGGTGTTCGTCGAAGTAGGCCCAGCGTCCCTCTTCGAGAAACTCCAGGTAACGGGTGTTGTTGACGTGGCCATAACCATCGAGGTGGTAGCCGCGTACACGCAGTGAAATGCGGGAGATGCGGGGATCCATCCGGTGCTCCTTCTCGCAGTAATAAGGGGGCAGCTCAAACAATGAACGCTTTGGATTCTAGTCACCCTCATCAGTATCAAGCAAACGGTTGTTTTATTTTTGCGAGAAGGGAAAGGGGCGGCCATGGCCGCCCCCGCCTTGCGTGGTTCAGGCCTTGAGGACCTCAATGATGGAGGCCTTTGGCTTGACCGAGAGCCGGCGATGCAACCGTTCGGAGAGTTCACTCACCGAGAACAACCCGCGGATATGGTGCTCGGCATCTCTGACCAGACAGTAGGGCTCGCCGGCCTCGCGCAGTGTGGCCACCAGGTCGGTGACAGTGGCGCTGGCAACGGCCTCGTAATCCACGACGGGCATGGCGGCCCGGGGCTGCATCAGATCGCCGGCGGTCAGGCTGCTGCGGTCGATGCCGAGACGGTGCAAGGCCACCAGGATGCTCTGCTCCGAGAGTCGCTCGAGGGTCAGCATGCCGACCAGTTCACGCTGGCGATCGATGACCAGCTTGCCGCTCACGCCTTCCGCCTTCATCTGCCTGGCCACCTCGAGCGCCGGGGCCGAGACACTGACGGCGTGTGGCCAATGCTGGCGAAAATCGGTCATCAGGCTCAGGGCCGGGGAGTGCTCGTCGATATCGGAGAAGGCTTGAGGAGTGACCAGGTGGTCGGCGGTGTCGAGTCGGGAGAGAGGGAGTGTTTTCATCGTGCAAAACCTCTGAAAGCGCTGACATCCAATGGATGCGAAACGATCGAATATGAAGGCCCGAGACGAGCCAGGTTTCCAGTCGAGCGATCAGAGGCAGTGCGGTGGGGCGCGGGCAGGCGGCAGTGCGAGCTGCTGACAGGCGAGCGCGGAGATGCCTAGCGCAACGCCGGGGTGGGTGAGGAGTCGAGTGCCGAGGGTGGCAAGCGACTCGAGTCCGGTGTCGTCGGTGTCCGCATCGAATGACGACAGTCCGAGGGAAACGTCGTGATGCGCGAGCCCTGCCAGTGACTTGGCAGGACCTTCAAAGCCATTCTCGACCGCCTGTGAGGCCAGGTTCGGCAGCCCTACGATCAGGGCGGTGAGAGCGATCAGCAGAAGTCTTTGCATTGGGCCTCTATCTATAAGGGGGCCTTGACCCACACAAGCTAGCCCAAGAGAGTCGGGATGGCTACCGTCGCGAATAAGGAATGAGCGATGCGGGATTGGCGCGGGGCGTTACGCAAGCTGCCTTTGTGCCGTGTGGAGTGGTATGATGGCAGGCTGTAATGGCGCGCCATGCCTCGGCCACGGCTTGGCTAGAAGAGCGCACCAAACCGTTGTAGCGCAAAGGATTCGACGACCCATGGGTGACATCGCCAGAGAGATTCTGCCAGTCAACATCGAGGACGAACTGAAGCAGTCGTACCTCGACTACGCGATGAGCGTAATCATCGGCCGCGCGCTACCGGACGTGCGCGATGGCCTCAAGCCGGTGCACAGGCGCGTACTGTTCGCCATGCACGAGCTTGGCAACGACTGGAACAAAGCCTACAAGAAATCGGCCCGTGTGGTGGGCGATGTCATCGGTAAATACCACCCCCACGGTGACAGCGCGGTCTACGACACCATCGTGCGTATGGCGCAGGACTTCTCCATGCGCCACGTGCTGGTCGACGGCCAGGGCAACTTCGGCTCCATCGACGGCGACAGCGCCGCTGCCATGCGTTACACCGAGGTGCGCATGGCCAAGCTGGCTCACGAGTTGCTGGCCGATCTCGACAAGGACACCGTCGACTGGGTCGACAACTACGACGGCACCGAGCGTATTCCCGAGGTGCTGCCGACCAAGGTGCCCAACCTGCTGATCAACGGCTCCTCGGGCATCGCCGTAGGCATGGCCACCAACATCCCGCCCCACAACATGGGCGAGGTGATCGACGGCTGTCTGGCGCTGATCGACGACTACACACTCACCGTCGACGATCTGATGGAGTACATCTCCGGCCCCGATTTCCCCACTGCTGGCATCATCAACGGCCGCGCCGGCATCCTCGAGGCCTACCGTACCGGTCGCGGGCGCATCTATGTGCGTGCTCGCCATACCATCGAGTACCACGAGAAGAGCGGCCGCGATCACATCATCGTCACCGAGCTGCCGTACCAGGTGAACAAGGCGCGGCTGATCGAGAAGATCGCCGAGCTGGTCAAGGACAAGAAGATCGAAGGCATCGCCGAGCTGCGCGACGAGTCCGACAAGGACGGCCTGCGCGTGGTGATCGAGGTCAAGCGCGGCGAGTCCGGCGAGGTGGTGGTCAACAACCTGTTCGCCCAGACCCAGCTGCAGAACGTCTTCGGCATCAACATGGTCGCCATCGAGGATGGACAGCCGAAGATCCTCAACCTCAAGGAAATCCTCGAAGCCTTCATTCGTCACCGTCGTGAGGTCGTCACCCGGCGCACCCTGTACGAATTGAAGAAAGCCCGCGAGCGTGGCCACATCCTCGAAGGCTTGGCCGTGGCCATCTCCAACATCGACGAGGTGATCGAGCTGATCAAGGCCTCGCCGAGCGCCGCCGAGGCCAAGGAAAAGCTGCTCGACAAGGTGTGGCCGCCGGGTCAGGTCACCGCCATGCTCGAGCGTGCCGGTGCTACCTCGTGCAAGCCGGAAGAGCTGGAAGAGGGCTTCGGCCTCAACACCACCGGCACCGAGTACCGTCTCTCGCCGGCCCAGGCCCAGGCCATCCTCGAACTGCGCCTGCACCGCCTGACCGGCCTCGAGACCGAGAAGCTGCTTGACGAATATTTGGGCATTCTGGAGAAGATCGCCGAGCTGATGGCCATTCTGGCTTCCAGCGAGCGTCTGCTCGAGGTGATTCGCGAAGAACTCATGGCCGTGCGCGACCAGTTCGCCGACCCGCGCCGCACCGAGATCCAGGCCAGCCACCTCGACCTCTCCATCGAGGATCTGATTGCCGAGGAGGACATGGTGGTCACGGTCTCGCGGACCGGCTACGCCAAGACCCAGCCGCTCTCCGACTACCAGGCCCAGCGTCGCGGCGGTCGCGGCAAGTCGGCCACTGCCATGAAGGACGAGGACGTCATCGAGCATCTGCTGGTGGCCTCCACCCACGACACCGTGCTGCTGTTCTCCAACAAGGGCAAGGTGTACTGGCTCAAGGTCTACGAGATGCCCGCCGCCAGCCGTGGTTCCCGCGGCAAGCCGCTGGTCAACCTGCTGCCGCTGGACGAAGGCGAGGCGATCAATGCCATCCTGCCGGTGAAGGACTACCGTCCGGATTGCTACATCTTCTTCGCCACCGCCAAGGGCACGGTCAAGCGCACCAGCCTCGATCAGTTCTCGCGTCCGCGCAGCGTCGGCCTGATCGCCATCGACATCGAAGAGGGCGACCGCCTAGTGGGTGCCGCCATCACGTCGGGTAACGACCATGTGATGATGCTGTCGTCCAACGGCAAGGCGATTCGCTTCGAAGAGAGCAACGTGCGCGCCATGGGTCGTACCGCTCGCGGCGTACGCGGCATGAAGCTGCTGGGCGACGCCGAGGTGATCAGCCTGATCATTCCCAAGAGCCAGCAGATCGACGCCGATGCCGACAGTGAGGTGGAAGGTGAAGAGGGCGCGCCGCTGGAGAACGGCAACGGCGGCCAGATCTACATCCTCACCGCCTCCGAGAACGGTTACGGTAAGCGCACCCGGCTCGAGGAGTTCCCGCTGCGCGGTCGTGGCGGCCAGGGCGTCATCGCCATGCAGACCAGCGAGCGCAACGGTTCTCTGGTTGCCGCCATGCAGGTCTACTCCGCCGACGAGATGATGCTGATCACCGACCGGGGCACGCTGGTGCGTACCCGCGTCGACGAGGTCTCGATCACCTCGCGCAACACTCAGGGCGTGATGCTGATCCGCCTGGGCAATGACGAGAAGCTGGTCAAGACCGTGCGTATCGACGAGCCCGAAGCGGAGAGTGAGCTCGAGAACGGCGCTGAGGGTGAAGTTGAGAACGCGCCTAACGCCGAGCTGCAGAGTGGGCCGGAAACGGACGAGAACGGCGGCGTAGAAGAGAGCCAGAACGACGAATAAGCGCGTTTGCATTACCGGAAAGCGATGAGCTGTTCCGGCGACAAGCCTCGCGAGGGCGCTGTGAACCCATCCCTGGGCGCTATTTTTGCCATCCATGGCAAAAAACCCTCGCTACGGCTTGTCCCCGGCGCTCATCTCGCCTGGCCACGACATGAGTAGAACGGAACACCACGCTGATGACACGCCACTATAATTTCTGCGCCGGTCCCGCGGCGCTGCCCACCCCGGTGCTGGAACGCGCAAGGGAAGAGCTGCTCGACTACCAGGGCCGCGGGCTCTCGGTCATGGAGATGAGTCACCGCTCGCCCGCGTTCGTCGCCATCGCCGAGCAGGCCGAGGCCGACCTGCGCGAACTGCTCGCCGTGCCCGAGAACTACAAGGTGCTGTTCCTGCAGGGCGGCGCCAGTCTGCAGTTCTCCATGGTGCCGATGAACCTGCTGGGGCAGGGCGGCACCGCCAACTTCCTGTATACCGGAATCTGGGGCAAGAAGGCGCTGGCGGAAGCCAAGCAGATGGGCTTTGACGTGCACATGGCCGGCTCCAGCGAGCCCAGCGGCCACGCCGAAGTGCCGACCCAGGCCGACATCGCGCTCTCCGCCGATGCCGCCTACCTGCACTACACCGCCAACGAGACCATTGGCGGGCTGGAGTTCGATTATATCCCCGACGTCGGCGTGCCGCTGGTGTGCGACTACTCCTCCAGCATCCTGGCCGAACCGCTCGACGTGTCGCGTTTCGGCGTGATCTACGCCGGGGCGCAGAAGAACATCGGCCCTGCCGGCCTCACCCTGGTGCTGGTGCGCGACGACCTGCTCGACCGGCGCTGCCCGCGCATTCCCAGCCTGTTCGACTACCAGGCCATGGCCGAAGCGGGTTCCATGGTCAATACGCCGCCCACTTACGCTTGGTATCTGGCGGGGCTGGTGTTTCAGTGGCTCAAGCACGACATCGGCGGGCTCGAGGCCATGGCGACGATCAACGCGCGCAAGGCGGCCAAGCTCTACGCGGCCATCGACGCCAGCGGCTTCTATTCCAACCCCATCGCGCCGCGCAACCGCTCGCGCATGAACGTGCCCTTCGTACTGGCCGACGCCAGCCTCGACAAGACGTTCCTGGCCGAAGCCGAACAAGCCGGGCTGCTCAACCTCGCGGGCCATCGCAGCGTCGGCGGCATGCGGGCAAGCCTCTACAACGCCGTACCCGAAGCGGCCGTCGATACCTTGATCGACTTCATGTCCGACTTCGAGCAACGCAGGGGATAAGCCATGACCGATAGCCCCAACAATCTCGACACGCTGCGCCAGCGCATCGACGAGATCGACAACGACATCCTGCGCCTGATCAGCGCCCGCGCCGAGTGTGCCAAGCAGGTCGCCGAGGTCAAGACCAAGAGCGACAAGGGCGCCGTGTTCTACCGCCCCGAGCGTGAGGCCCAGGTGCTGCGGCGGATCATGGAGCTCAACCAGGGGCCGCTCAACAGCGAAGAGATGGCACGGCTGTTCCGCGAGATCATGTCCGCCTGCCTGGCGCTGGAACAGCCCACCAAGGTGGCTTATCTCGGCCCGGAGGGTACCTTCACCCAGCAGGCCGCCCTCAAGCACTTCGGTGCCAGCGCGGTGAGCATGCCCATGGCAGCCATCGACGAAGTCTTCCGCGAAGTGGAGGCCGGCGCCGTCAACTACGGCGTGGTGCCGGTGGAGAACTCCACCGAAGGCGTGGTCAGCCATACCCTCGATTCGTTCATGGACTCCTCGATCCACATCTGCGGCGAGGTGGTGTTGCGCATTCACCACCATCTGCTGGTGGCCGACACCACCCTGCGCGACAAGGTCTCGCGGGTCTACTCCCATCCGCAGTCGCTGGCGCAGTGCCGCAAGTGGCTCGACGCTCACTATCCGCGGGCCGAGCGGGTGCCGGTGTCGTCCAACGCCGAAGCGGCCAAGATGATCAAGGGCGAGTGGCACAGCGCGGCGATAGCCGGCGACATGGCGGCCAAGCTCTACGGTCTGGAGAAGGTTGCCGAGAAGATCGAGGATCGCCCCGACAACTCCACGCGCTTCCTGATCATCGGCAGCCAGCACGTACCGATGTCGGGCGAGGACAAGACCTCCATCGTGGTGGCCATGCGCAACCAGCCCGGCGCGTTGCACGACCTGCTCGAGCCCTTCCATCGTCACTCCATCGACCTCACCCGTCTGGAGACACGGCCCTCGCGCACCGGCGTGTGGAACTACGTGTTCTTCATCGACTTCAAGGGTCACGTGGATGAACCGCGTGTCGCCGCGGTGCTCGAGGAAGTGCGTCTGCGCGCCTCCGAGCTCAAGGTGCTCGGCTCCTACCCCGTAGGCGTGCTGTAAGCGTGGTGGAGCGTAGCAACCCGAGCGTAATGCCGAACGAAGCGCGAGTCCTGATCGTCGGCCTGGGGCTTATCGGCGGCTCGTTGGCCGCCGCGCTGCGTGCTGTCGGCTATGCGGGTACCATCCAATCCTGCGATCCGGATGCCGGCGAAATCGCCCGCGGCATCGAAATGGGCCTGATCGACCACGGCGACACCCGCCTCGCGTCGCTGGTGGAAGGCGCTACCCTGATCGTTCTGGCGGTGCCGGTACTGGCCATGCGCAGCGTGATGCAGGAGCTCGCCGACCTGCTGCCACGCGAGGCGTTGAGCGGTACCGCGCCGCGGGTCGTCATCACCGACGTCGGCAGCACCAAGGCGGCGGTGCGCGACTGCGCGCTGGCGGCCTTCGGCGAGCTGCCGGCGGGGCTGGTGCTGGGGCATCCCATCGCCGGCTCGGAAAAGAGCGGCGTGGCAGCTTCGAACCCGCAGCTTTACATCAAGCATAAAGTGATCCTCACCCCAAGCCGCGAGACCGCCCCGGCCGCCGTGGCCCGGGTGCAGACGCTGTGGCGTGCCTGCGGCGCCGAAGTGCTGGAGATGGACGTTGAGCGCCACGATCAGGTGCTGGCACGTACCAGCCACCTGCCGCACCTGCTCGCCTTCTCGCTGGTAGACACCCTGGCGCGCCAGGACGAACGGCTGGAGATCTTTCGCTACGCCGCCGGCGGCTTTCGCGACTTCACCCGCATCGCCGGCAGCGACCCGGTCATGTGGCGCGACATCTTCACCGCTAACCGCGACGCCGTGCTGTCCTCTCTCGACGATTTCGAGGCCGGTCTGGGGCGGCTGCGCCAGGCCGTGGAAGCGGGCGACGGTGATGCTATGCTCTCCATCTTCGACCGTGCCAGCCATGCACGACACTACTTCGACTCTCTCCTGAACCAGACCAGTTATCAGGTGGAATACCAGATGCAACAACAAGGCAAGCTCACCTTCCGGGCCGCGCCCGGTGGCCGCGTGGCCGGGCGCATTCGCGTACCGGGCGACAAGTCGATCTCCCATCGCTCGATCATGCTGGGCGCCCTGGCCGAAGGCGTGACCGAAGTGAAGGGCTTTCTGGAAGGGGAAGACAGCCTCGCCACCCTGCAGGCGTTCCGCGAGATGGGCGTGGCCATCGAAGGGCCGCACCAAGGGCGCGTTACCGTGCACGGCGTCGGCATGCACGGGCTCAAGGCGCCGGCCGGGCCGCTCTACGTGGGCAACGCCGGTACCGCCATGCGCCTGTTCGCCGGGCTGCTGGCGGGCCAAGGCTTCGACACCGAACTGATCGGCGACGCCTCGCTGACCAAGCGCCCCATGGGCCGTGTGGCCGACCCGCTGCGTGTCATGGGTGCGAAGATCGACACCGCCGAAGGCGGGCGTCCGCCGTTGAAGATCCACGGCGGCCAGAAGCTCAAGGGCATCACCTACGACATGCCCATGGCCAGCGCCCAGGTGAAGTCGTGCCTGCTGCTCGCCGGGCTCTATGCCGAAGGCGAGACCCGCGTGCGCGAGCCGGCGCCCACCCGCGACCACACCGAGCGCATGCTGGCCGGTTTCGGCTATGAAGTGCATCGCGAGGGCGACACCTGCTGGCTCAACGGTGGCGGCAAGCTCACCGCAGCCCCCATCGACGTGCCCTCCGACATCTCCTCGGCTACCTTTTTCCTGGTGGCGGCGGCGATCACCCCGGGTTCCAACCTGATTCTCGAGCACGTAGGCATCAACCCCACGCGCATCGGCGTGATCAACATCCTCAAGCTGATGGGCGCCGACCTGCACCTCACCAATGAGCGCGAGGTGGGCGGCGAGCCGGTGGCCGATCTGCACATCCGCTACGCGCCGCTCAAGGGTATCGACATTCCCCTCGATCAGGTGCCGCTGGCCATCGACGAGTTCCCGGCGCTGTTCGTCGCCGCCGCCTGCGCCACCGGCACCACGCGCCTGCGCGGCGCCGAGGAGCTGCGGGTCAAGGAGTCCGACCGCATTCAGGCCATGGCCGACGGTCTGGCGACCCTGGGCGTCGAGCACACCGTGCTCGAGGATGGCATCGACATCGTCGGCGCCGGCGAGCGTGAAGTCGCCTACGGCGGCGGGCGCATCGACAGTCTGGGCGACCACCGCATCGCCATGTCGTTCGTGGTGGCCTCGCTGCGGGCCGGCGAGGAGATCGTCATCGACGACTGCGCCAACGTGGCTACCTCGTTCCCCGGCTTCACCGAGCTGGCGCGAACGGTCGGCCTGCACGTCGAAGAAGAGGATGCCGGAAATACAGAGGAAAGAGCATGAGCGAAACGGCCAAGGTGCTGACCCTCGATGGACCCGGTGGTGCCGGCAAGGGCACCATCAGCCGTCTGGTCGCCGAGCGCCTGGGCTGGCATCTGCTCGACAGCGGCGCGCTGTACCGGTTGACCGCGCTGGCGGCCCAGCGCCACGGCGTGGCGCTGGATGACGAAGCCGCGCTGGAACGGGTTGCTGCCGGTCTCGACGTGGTGTTCGTCGCCGAGGCGGAGAGCACCCGCGTGCTGCTCGAAGGCGATGACGTCAGCCGTGAGATCCGCACCGAGCAGGTGGGCGACGCCGCTTCTCAGGTAGCGGCGTTGAATGGCGTGCGTCAGGCGCTGCTGCAGCGTCAGCGCGACTTCCGTCAGGCCCCCGGTCTGGTGGCCGACGGTCGCGACATGGGCACCGTGGTTTTCCCCGACGCCGAGCTGAAGGTTTTCCTCACTGCGAGCCCTGAAGAACGAGCGCGCAGGCGCCACCTTCAGTTGCAGGAGGCGGGGGTCAGTGCTAGTCTATCGAGTCTTTTGAAGGAAATTCAGGCACGCGATGCACGCGACATGCAGCGCAGCGTGGCTCCGCTCAAGCCGGCCGATGACGCCATAACGCTTGATACCACGAGCCTGAGTATACCGGAAGTGGTGGAACGGTTGACGGAGTGGCTGGCCCAGCGTGGCCTCGTCCCCGAGACTTGATCTCCCTTGCGGCGCCCTCGAACGGATGTCATGGCATGGTCGGGCACTAAATTCTTGCAAGCCCGGCCAGGTCCAACCAGCGCTAACATCCTCGGGGGTTTGGTAAATAAGGCCCGCACTCGCTGGTGGTGCGGAGAAGGCGGCAACGCCTCAACACCGTTGATCACGTAGGAAAATCATGAGCGAAAGCTTTGCTGAACTGTTTGAACAGTCACTGCAGGACATCAACATGGAGCCGGGCGCCATCGTCACGGCTACCGTCGTCGACATCGAAGGTGACTGGGTCACCGTCAATGCCGGCCTGAAGTCTGAAGGGCAGATTCCCGCGGCGCAGTTCCGCGACGATAACGGCGAGCTCACCATCGCCGTCGGCGACGAAGTCAGCGTTGCCCTGGAAGCCGTCGAAGACGGTTTCGGCGAGACCCGTCTGTCTCGCGAGAAGGCCAAGCGCGCCGAGGCGTGGAAGATTCTGGAAGCGGCCTTCGAGAAAGAAGAAATCGTCAAGGGCGTGATCAACGGCAAGGTCAAGGGCGGCTTCACCGTCGACATCGACTCCATCCGTGCATTCCTCCCGGGTTCCCTGGTCGACGTGCGTCCGGTGCGCGACACCACGCATCTCGAGCACAAGGAACTCGACTTCAAGGTCATCAAGCTCGACCCGAAGCGCAACAACGTTGTCGTTTCCCGCCGCGCCGTGCTCGAAGCCGAGAACAGCGCCGAGCGTGAAGCGCTGCTCGCCACCCTGCAGGAAGGCCAGCAGATCGTCGGTATCGTCAAGAACCTCACCGACTACGGCGCCTTCGTCGACCTGGGCGGCGTCGATGGCCTGCTTCACATCACCGACATGGCTTGGAAGCGCATCAAGCATCCGAGCGAAATCGTTGCCGTGGGCGACGAGATCAACGTCAAGGTGCTGAAGTTCGACCGCGAGCGCAACCGCGTCTCCCTGGGTCTGAAGCAGCTGGGCGAAGATCCGTGGGTCAGCATCACCGAGCGTTACCCCGAGGGTACCGTCGTTCAGGCCCGCGTCACCAACCTCACCGACTACGGCTGCTTCGCCGAGCTGGAAGAGGGTGTCGAAGGTCTGGTTCACGTCTCCGAAATGGACTGGACCAACAAGAACATCCACCCGTCCAAGGTCGTCAACATCGGCGACGAAGTGGATGTCATGATCCTCGACATCGACGAAGAGCGTCGTCGTATCTCCCTGGGTATCAAGCAGTGCACCGCTAACCCGTGGGAAACCTTCAACGCCCAGTACAACAAGGGCGACCGCGTGTCCGGTACCATCAAGTCGATCACCGACTTCGGTATCTTCATCGGTCTGGAAGGCGGTATCGACGGTCTGGTTCACCTCTCCGACCTCTCCTGGTCCGAGACTGGCGAAGAAGCCGTGCGCCGCTTCAAGAAGGGCGACGAAGCCGAAGCCGTCATCCTCTCCATCGACCCGGAGCGTGAGCGCATTTCGCTTGGCATCAAGCAGCTCGACTCCGACCCGGTGGCCGAGTACCTGGCTGTCAACGACAAGGGCTCCATCGTCTCCGGTCGTGTGATCGAGGTCGATGCCAAGGAAGCCCACGTCGAGCTGGCCACTGACGTCGTTGCCGTGCTCAAGGCATCCGAGATCAGCGCCGACCGCGTCGAAGACGCGCGCAACGTGCTGAGCGAAGGCGACACCGTCGAAGCCCGCATCGTCAACGTCGATCGCAAGAACCGTGCGATCAACCTGTCGATCAAGGCCAAGGATCAGGACGACACTCGTCAGAACCTGAAGAAACTGCGCGAGCAGGAAGTCGAGAGCGGTGGCCCGACCACCATCGGCGACCTGATCAAGCAGCAGATGGGTCAGGACTGATCGTCCTCGGGCTCCGTTCGCGGAGCCCGATGAGCCAAGGCTCAATCAAGAACGCCGCCCCTTCGTTAAAGACGGGGCGGCGTTCTTGTTTCTGCAGGCTGCCATCAGGTCAATGCAAAAGCGGTATGGTCAGTGTACCGGAACCGCAGCAGCCATCCGCAGCGTCGAACAGTACGCTGGTCGCGTTGCCATCGATGCTCTCCCCATGCTGCGGTAGCCACACCAACGTCAAGTATGTTCTCAAATGTTCTATGTCAGTAGGTTTATCGAAGCGTGCCGTAACCGCGCGCTTGCTCTCTATCCGGATGCGGTGAAAAAAGCGTTCTGTTGGCAGAGAGTACGGATGCATGGCACGGTAGCCAAGATCCGTTCTGAGGCGCTCGCCAGGGGTGATGTCAGGGTCGTCGTGATAGATCCAGGCGGGCTGGATAAGCGATCGATGTTGGCTAGACAGCTGGGTCCGGCGCGTATAGTGCAGCCAGGTATGCTGCTGGGCTTTGAGATCGAGCTTGCCATAGTGGCGAGCCAGGTAAAGCTCATACTTGGCGTTCTTGACGATGCGAGGACGGCAGGAATCAAAGACGTCCTGACGAAGTCTGGAAATCGCAACTTGTTGGTAATGTTCAAATTGTTGGCGGAACGTGCGCGGGCTGCTGCCATGCTTGTGGCGAAATGCACGGGTAAAAACCGGGTGGCTCGAGTACCCGCACTGAATGGCGATTTCTATGATCGGCAAGCGCGTACGTGCTAATAGCATGGCGGCACGCTCCAGGCGCAGGAGATCGCGATAACGGCCTGGGCTATAGCCGAAATGGCTCGTGAACAGACGCCTCAAGTGAGACTCCGAATAGCCAAGATAGTCGGCGAGTTGGCGCATAGACACTTGATGTGATGCTTTGTCACTCAGCCAGATCTCGGCAGACCGCACAGCCGGCGAGATGCAGTTCACTTGGCTAACTCCCTGTAAGTCCAAGGTCTTCGTAAAATAAGCGAGTGGCTTATATCGCCCGTCCATGCCCCGCACGAACGACTGGTGGGCGGGTGAGCGAAAGTGCAAAGTTACTAATCATTTTTTACCTAAAATCTCATTATTGCAAAATATTTCGCATGCGAATCTTTCTTTAAGGAGGAGCTATCTGGTGTACGGGATTCTCTAGCGTAAGAGATTGACTACAACACGTAGGAAGAACTCATTAATGTAATCAAGTGTAACGATTGAGGGTGAGTGCTCGATTGCAGAGCTATGGCGTTGCCCACGACAGTCTGGAGGAACTGTCGGGGTTGAGATGCATTTACCGCTTGGCGTCGATCTCGCCTAAGCGGCAATGACAACAATCATGTCCTGACGACCAAGGAAGAAAGGAGACAAAAATGATGGTTGCAATGAATCGGTTGTTACCGTTGGCGGCCCTGACAACGGCCATCCTGCTGGCAGGTTGCAGTGGCACTTCGTCCAGCTCACAGCCACTTGGCAATGCTACTGGCCCGGGGAGCCCGGGGGGCGGTAATGGTGGTACGGGCGGGGTGGGCGATGGTAGTGGCGGCGGCTCCGGGCTCGAGCGAATTGCACAGAGTACATCGGAGGCATCCGGTGGGCTGGGAGATACTATCGCCACCGTAGGTGATGCCGTCACTCAACTTGATGCGCCGCTGGTTGGAGCCATTACCGATGGTGGCGGCAACGTTGTCATTCATTTGGGGGATGGCGTTAACACCCTGGCAGACGGTATCGGAGCTGGGCTCGGCGATATTTCTGAAAACGACAATGCCTTGGGCACTACCCTGGCAGGCGTGACTGGCGCCGTTGGTCACACTGGGCAAGCGGTATCGGCTGCTGGCACCACCGTCGAGGCTCTCAACACGCTGCCGGTATTCCTGCAGGTCGATGAAGCCACCGGGTTGCTTACCGGTCTCGGTGGTACCGTCGAGGAGCTGGGAGGCACGGTAACCGCTACAGCGGATGCGCTGACGTTGTCGTTGACCGATGAGAATGCTCATCTCGCCGGGTTGACGACGGAGCTGACCGCAGTCGTGAGGCCGCTTGTCGTCGATCTTGGTGGGATCACTCAAAACTTGGGAGATGCCTTGGTCGTCGGTCCGCCGGCCAGTAACTTGCTGCAGGAAGTCGGCGGTGTAGTGGTAATGCTGGGCGATGATCTGGCAAGTGGTGATGCGCTACTGGCAGGTGTCGGTACGACGGTTACCGGAGCTGGCCAACTGATCGTTGACACCGGCGGCCTGTTATCGGCCAACAGTAACATCGAAGGTGGCCTGCTGCGGACAGGCCCGTTGAGTAATACAGCTAACGAAGGGAATTTGCTTGGTGGCAATACAGGGCTGCTTGGTGGTGCTCAGAAGGGCAGTCTTCTCGCTGGCGACTCAGGGCTGATCGGTGGTGTCACCGGTACCGTCGATGGCCTGACCGGTAGCTTGCTTGGTGGCAGTCAAAGCGGCGGCCTTCTCGGTGGCGACAAAGGTCTGCTTGGCGGTGTCACCGGTACCGTCGATGGCTTGACCGGTAGTCTACTTGCCGAGGGCGATGGCAGGAAGAAAGGGGGCGGGCTGCTGGGTGGCCTGCTGGGAAGCTCCCGCTAACCGCAATGGTGGGGTCCAGGCATGCAGCGCAGTGGTCGCTGCGTGCCTGTGCACAGTAAGCCGATAACACGAATAACCACCACGTCTTACCCTTGGATTCTTGCCGCAGGGATTGCTATGCCGTCGACACGCTACAATAGAGTGTTGCCGTTTTATGCCGGTCTTATCTTGCTTTCGTGGGGGCCTTTCCATCTCGGCCAGTCTCATGCCAGTGACCTTCCTGCGCTGATCGATGATCGACAGCCAACGCTCTCGCCTCCCTTGCAGGAAGTCAGAGAGCAACAGCTACGCAGCACGACGCGCGTCGAGCTGCCAGTCAGCCCAGGCGAACTCGACCGCGATATGCGCATTCCGGTCGAACACGTCAACATCGTCGGCGGCTCGGTCTTCGATCTCGAGTCGCTGGCCGTAGACCTTGTGCCGATGGTGGGCCATGAGGTCAGGCTTGGCGATCTGATCGATGCCGTTGAAGCCATTACCAAGCGCTATCAGAAAGCCGACTATCCTCTCTCCTACGCCTACCTGCCGACCAATAATTTCGTGGATGGAACCGTCACGGTGGTGGTGGTCGAGGGGCATATCGTGCGTAATGAAATTCTCATCACCAATGCCGCGGTGGCAGCCCGTGTCGAACGGCTGGCGAATCGTATGCATGGCGAACGACCGCTGACGCGCGCCACTTTCGAGCGTTATACCGCGCTGATCGATCGGATTCCCGGGGCGCAGTTGGCGATCAGCGCGCCGGTACCCAGAACACCCTCGGGGGGAACGACCTTGAGGGTCGAGGAGCGTGATACCCGTCGTATTCAGGCTGGCCTGTCGGTTGACGGTGGTAATGAGGACGATTTCCTGGTGCTGGGTAACCTGAGCCTCCAGGCCAATACCCCATACGGCGAGAAGCTCTCTTTCGCTGCGTTGATGCCGGTGGATAATGACAATGAATTCTATGCCGTGGAGTACCAGCAGCAGCTAGGTAGCGATGGTCTGCGCATTACGCTCGGGGCGAACCGCTTCGATAGCAGCGATAACGAGCCTTTGCTGCTGTTAGGCCAAGAGCTGGACGTGCATGAAAGCAAGGTGCGTAACCGTTTCCGTGCCGCTGCGGATTATCCGCTGCTACTGAGGCGTACGCGTCTCTGGGAGGTGGGTATGGCGGTGGATCATCACAACGAGAGAGCCGATTATGACATCCGCCTCGATGGAGAGCTGCTACGGCATACACGGCAGGACTTGCACTATTCCGCTATCGAGCTCAACACCACCTACCGCATAGGAGATGAGCAGCGTCTGCTGGAAATCCGTGGAGACCTGCGTCAAGGCGTTGATCTTGGTGCCAATCGCAACGAAATTCATGCCGAAGAGCAGCTTGTTGCAAGCGATGAGAGCCTGCACTTCACTCGTTCAGGAGTGCAGGCGCGCTGGGCCGAGCAGCTGACACCCAACTGGCGTCTGAGTACGCGTCTTGCGGGATTCTGGTCGGATGACAGGTTACCGATGGCGGAGCGCGGCAACTATGGGGGCAGCCGCTTCGGTCGTGCTTATCCGGATGGCCAAGCCGAGGGCGACAAAGGCTATGCCGGTGAGGTCGAACTACGTTACTTGCACAGCTTGAAAGGGAAAGCCTGGCTTACCCGCATCGAGCCCTATGTGCTGGTTGACGCGGCGCGTACCGAATTCAACCAGCACGATATCCAGAGTGAACTGATCTCAGCAGTTGGCGGTGTCGAGCTGAGCAACTTGGCAAACTATCGGCTTGGGGTAGAGTACGCCCACCCCATGGGGGATCGTGACCAGGAGAGCGGCCGGCGCAGCGGGCGAATCAACGCCCGCATTACCTGGCAGTTCGGTGGCTGAGTCTGACACGATGCTTCCCGTACGACGGGGGTGGACGACTATCAAGTGCCTAATCAGGCACTATAGAAATCCATGAATTTGACCGGCTGACTCTCCTCGATCACCTCGGCCCAGAGATCGTACTCGTCGGCGTTGGTGACGCGAGCGCGCACCACGTCGCCGGGGCGCAGGGTGCGCTTGGATTCCAGGAATACCATGCCGTCGATCTCGGGGGCATCCGCTTCGCTGCGGCCAATGGGGCCATCCTCGTCGACCTCGTCCACCAGCACCTCGATTTCGCGGCCGATCTTGCGCTCCAGGCGAGCGGCGGAGATCAGCTGCTGGTGGGCCATGAAGCGCTCCCAGCGCTCCTGCTTGATGTCGTCCGGCACCGGCTCCAGGCCCAGCTCGTTGGCCGGTGCGCCATCCACCGGGGAGTACTGGAAGCAGCCCACGCGGTCGAGCTGCGCTTCGCTCAGCCAGTCGAGCAGGTACTGGAAGTCCTCTTCCGTCTCGCCGGGGAAGCCGACGATGAAGGTAGAGCGAATGGTCAGCTCGGGGCAGATCTCGCGCCAGCGCTTGATACGAGCCAGGGTCTTGTCCTCGAAGGCGGGGCGCTTCATCGCCTTGAGTACCTTGGGGCTGGCGTGCTGGAAGGGGATGTCCAGGTAGGGCAGGATCTTGCCCTCGGCCATCAGCGGAATCAGCTCGTCCACATGGGGGTAGGGGTACACATAGTGCAGCCGCACGCGAATGCCCAGCTCGGAGAGCGCCTCGCACAGCTCGGTGAGGCGCGTCTTGACCTCGCGGCCGCGCCACTCGCTCGGCGCATAGCGCAGGTCCAGGCCGTAGGCGCTGGTGTCCTGGGAGATCACCAGCAGCTCCTTCACACCGGCCTTGGCCAGGCCTTCGGCCTCGCGCAGCACATCGCCCACCGGGCGGCTCACCAGCTTGCCGCGCATGGAAGGGATGATGCAGAAGCTGCAGCTGTGGTTGCAGCCCTCGGAAATCTTCAGGTAAGCATAGTGGCGCGGGGTGAGCTTCACGCCCTGGGCCGGCACCAGGTCGATGTGCGGGTCGTGCTGATGGCGGTGCGGGGCCGCCTCGTGCACGGCACCTACTACACGCTCGTACTGCTGCGGGCCGGTTACGGCCAACACGCTGGGATGAACGTCGCGAATCGCCGCCTCGTCCACGCCCATGCAGCCGGTGACGATCACCTTGCCGTTCTCGGCAATCGCCTCGCCGATGGCATCCAGCGACTCGGCCTTGGCGCTGTCGATGAAGCCGCAGGTATTGACCACCACCACGTCGGCGTCGTCATAGCTGGGCACGATCTCGTAGCCGTCGGTACGCAGCTGGGTCAGGATGCGCTCGGAATCTACCAGCGCCTTGGGGCAGCCCAGTGAGACGAAACCGACCTTGGGTGTGGACATTACTAAACCTCTTGGATAAAGCTGGACTATCGCAACTAGCATGACATCTTTGCCAGGACATCTTCGCGATAGCCGCTGTAGGGCAGGGGGGAGTACCCTGCAATGTGAAGGTGAAGCATTTTAGCGTCGAAGTGCAGCATAGGGAACCGCATGGCCACCATCGAACACAGTGCAATTCTCCCGGCGCCACCGGAGCGGGTCTTCGCCCTGCTCGAGCGGGTCGAGGATTTCGTCGACTATTCCGATCTGATCAAACGCATCGAGCCCCTCGGCGGCCAGCGTTACCGCTGGCACGTGCACGCAGTGGGCATGGATTGGACCTTCGACGTGGCTATCACCGAGAACCGCCCCCCCGAGGTACTGGCATGGCAATCGGTGGAAGGGGTGCACAACGAGGGCTGCTATCGTCTCAACCCGGTGGAAGCGGGCACCGAGGTTTCCTTCACGCTCACCTACACACTGCGCAATCGCCTGGTCGAGAAGGCCGTGACCAAGGCCGCCAAACCGCTCGTCAGCAAGGTCAGCCGGCAGATCCTCGAGCGGGTTGAAGAGCGGCTGTAGGCTCGCGCAGGCCTTTTGCATAAATGTTAGGTGGCTATCTTTTTCTTTTTCCGGAGTAGGACTACACTCGTCTTGACGAGGCCCCGTCGGCCTCAGCGAGGAAGCCAGCGTGAGCGTTATGAAGGGGTTTATGTGGTGCCTGGCGGTGCTGTTCGCCCAACTCGGGCTGCTGCGCTATATCGACCTGCGGGTTGCCACCATGCAGCGGCTGCAGGAGCCACCTTTGGAGCCGGCCGAGGGTTCGGTAGCACCTGAGCTGGCGACACACGAGAAGCAGGGCGAACTCGACGCTTAAAACCGCCGTATAACTGCCAGGACGGCCGGCTGGAAGTGACCTATTGAAGTGAGCATGGCACCATTGGCGCAAACCGAATGGAAGCTAGCCGATGCCGAACGACTCGTCACTCCGCCGCCGCTGGCGCTTGGTTGCCGTGGGGGCCAGTGCCACCATGGCTGCCTATGTCTGGTTCTGGCACTCACCGGATCTCACCGCCGTACGGCACTGGGTCGAGCAGACCTCGCACCATCCTCTGGTAGTCATCGGTGTCATGCTGACCATGGCCGTCACACTGGCCGTAGGCCTGCCCGGCAGTATAGGCCTGTGGCTCATTGCACCTTTCTACCCGCCCCACATTGCCACGCCGATGCTCATCCTCGGCAGTGTCAGTGGCGCACTGGGCGCGTACTACCTGGCGGCTCGGGTCGGCAAACGCTGGAACCCGGAAGGCCTGACCCGCAAGATCATGGAAATGCTCACCAAGCGCGGCGACCTGCTTACCCAGTGTGCGCTGCGAGTGCTGCCCGGTTTCCCTCACTCGGTGATCAACTACGCCGCAGGGCTCTGCCGTTTGCCGCTTTCCACCTTCGTCATGGCCGCGGCCCTGGGGCTGGGCATCAAGTGGGCGGTGTACGCCAGCGCCATTCACAGCGGCCTGCAGGCCGTCTCCCGGGGAGACGACTTCATCAGCCTCGATCTCGTTCTGCCGCTCATCGCTCTGGCTCTGCTACTGCTCATCGGTGCCTGGATGAGGAGGCGGGTCGAAGAGAACAAGGAGATCTAGCAGCCTGACGGAATTGACAGGCTGCTAGGGCACGATAAGTAGCGGCAGCGGCACCCTCGCAATCACCTCCGGGTCCTCGTTCAGCAGGCTCTCCAGTTCGCTGCGGTGAAGCAGCAGACCGCCGGCATCGGCACGTGCCAGCGCTCGCTCCAGCTCGTGGGCGTGGCTAACGGGCAGCGGGGCGCCACCCTCGAACAGTGCCGCCAGCCACTCCGCCATGGCCGGTGGCGCTTCGCTTTCTCCGGCTACAGGTTTCAGCCAGCGCAGCGGCCCGCGCTTGAAGGGGTGGCGTTCATCCCACAGCAGCACCGTGCATGGCGCTTCCAGAATCAAGCGGCGACTGGTGGAACCCAGCCGGGTACCCCAGCGCTCCGTCGTGCCGGCCTTGCCCAGCACCAGCACGTCCTCCGGTGCGGCCATGGTCAGCGCGGCCGAGGCCACCTGCCCACGGGTGATCTCAAGACGATGACGCAGGCTTCTTCCGGCTACGGCACCGGCAAGTGCTTGATGCACCCGCTGCAGCTGGCGAGCAATGCTGGTTTCCAGCGAGTCGTGGGTGAGCGGGCGCGACAAGCCCGACTGGGCGCCGATCTCGCAGGAAAAGGGAAAGGCCGCACAGCTCAGCAGATCCATGTCCTCCACATAGAGCGCGACCAGTTCGGCGTGTCGCAGGCTGGCCAGGTCCACCGCGGCGGTAAGCGCCGCCAGGCTGTGGCGGGAAGCATCGAGCAGGGCGAGAACCCTGGCCGCTTCCAGGGCCGTGCCGTTTTCGCTTACCTGCCTTCCATGGGGAAGCGCATCCTCAGTGGCCATCGTCGGGCTCCTCACTCTCTGGATCGCCTTCCTTGTCTCCGTTCACATCCTCGATCTTGCTACCATTCTTGCTCTTGTCAGTGGCATTTTCGTGAGCGGAATTCTCGTCACTGGCAGCGCGTTTCTTCACCGCTCGATGGAAGGCCTCGAGCCGTTCGACCACCTTGCCATTCAGGCTCTCGGCAGGATAGTGGCCTTCGTCGTCACGTTCGCCAGGGGGCATGCCGGTGAGCAGTTCCAGCGCCTCGTCCAGCGTTTCGATGGCGTAGATATGGAAGTCACCGGAAGCGACGGCATCGCGCACCGCTTGCTTGAGCATCAATTGCTCCACGTTGGTGGCGGGCAGCAACACGCCGTGGCCTTTCACGCCGCCGCGTGACTGGCAGATATCGAAGAAGCCCTCGATCTTCTCGTTGACCCCACCCACGGCCTGTACCCGCCCGTGCTGGTCGATGGAGCCGGTGACGGCAAAGCGCTGCTCGATCCCCACCCGGGCGATGGCCGAGATCAGCACGCACGCCTCGGCCACCGAGGCGCTGTCGCCCTCGATGCCGCCGTAAGATTGCTCGAAGGCCAGGCTGGCCGATAGCGACAGCGGCGCATCCGGCGCATAGCGGCTGGCCAGGCAGCGCGACAGAATCATCACCGCCTTGGAGTGAATGCGTCCGCCCAGGCGTGCCTCGCGCTCGATATCCACCACGTGGCCAGGGCCGGGGCGCGCCGTGGCCGTGATCCGCGTAGGCTGGCCGAAGGCGTAGTCGCCCAGGCTCATCACCGAAAGCCCGTTTACCTGGCCGATCACCGAGCCCTCGAGCTGGATCGCCACGGTACCGCGAGCAATCGCCTCGTGGCTGCGCTCGTGAATGCGGCTGGCCCGCCACAGCTGCTGCTCCACCGCCTTGTCGACATGGGCGCGGGAGATCACCTGGGCGCCGTCACGCTCTGCCCAGTGGTCGGCTTCCTCCAGCAGATCGCTCAGGGCACGATGGCGGGCGGTCAGCTTGGTCTGGTCGTCGGCCAGGCGGCTGGCACGTTCGATCACCGCCGCCACACCGCTGCGATCCAGAGGGCGAAGGGCAGACTCCCGCGCCAGGGTGGCCACCATGCGGGCATAGAGCGGCTGGTTGCCATGGTTACGATCCAGCTCGTCTTCCAGGTCCGCCTGCACCTTGAACAGCTCCAGGAAGTCGGGGTCGTTCTCGCACAGCAGGTAATAGAACAGGCGCTCGCCGAGCAGCACCACCTTGAGGTCGAGCGGTACCGGTTCGGGCTCGAGCGTCGTGGTGCTGATCAGACCGTAGGCCTGCTCCAGCGACTCGGTGCGGATCTCCCCGGCGCGCAGCACGCGCTTCAGGGTTTCCCAGGCGCCGGCGTGCATCAGTAGCGCGCGTACGTCGACCACCAGATAGCCGCCGTTGGCCCGATGCAGGCCACCGGCACGAATCAGCGAATAATCCGTGACCAGTGTGCCGTTGTGTACGTGATGCTCGATGCGTCCCACCAGGTGCTGATGCGTAGGCAGGTCGAGATACACCACGGGAGCGCCATCGCAGTTGGTGTTGTCGACGATCAGGTTGATGTGGAAGCGGCTGAAGATCGCCTCCGGCGGAATGTCCGGCTCTTCGGCAACGAACGCATCCACGTGCAGCACCATCGCATCGCGCAGCGCCGTAAGGTGGTTAAGAATGCCGTCGTGGTCGGCATAGCGCTCTTCCAGTTCGGCCAGTGGGGCGTCGATGGCGGTTTGCAGCATCTCCTGGTTGAGCGCCGTGATCTGTTCGCGCAGCTGCTTGGCCAGGCGCGGCATCTGGCGGATAGCCTGGGAAAGCTTCTTCTGCAGCACCTGAACCGTGCCTTCGATGCGCTCTCGCTCGTCGCGTGGGAGCTGCTCGAACTCTTCCGGCGACATCATCTTGTCGTTGGTGGCGGCCGGCGCGAAGGTGAAGCCGTTGGGCGTGGAGAGCAGCAGGATATCGTGCTCGCGGGCCTCGCGGCGCACGCCCTCCACCGCATCTCGCTGGCGCTCGCCCATGGCCTGTTTCAGCTCGTGCAGGCGGTTCTGGTACTCGTCGCCCTCGAACACCGCAGGAATGGCGGTGCGCAGCTCCTCGACCAATTGCTCGATGTCGGCGCGTAGTACGCGGCCCATGCCGGTAGGCAACAGTAGATGCAGCGGCTGGGAAGGCTCCTCGAAATTGTAGCGGTAGGCGACGTCCGGAGGCATAGGCTCATCGTGAGAGCGTTCGGCAAGAAAACGCCCCACCAACTGATGCTTGCCGTGGCCTGGGTGGCCCAGCACATAGAGGTTGAACCCTTCGCTGCGCATGGAGGTGCCGAAGTCCAGCGCGTCGCGGGCCCGGGCGTGGCCGCTCAGCATGTCCAGCGACTCCAGCTCGCTGGTCACCTCGAAATCGAAGGCATCCTCGGGGCAGGCGCGGTATACCTGGGTGACGTTCAGGGGCTTGAGCACAGGATTTCTCCTTTCCTAATACACTTCAGTATGGAGAAGCTGAACGAAAAGTGCATGATGCGGGTCAAGTACTGGCTGAGCGATGCGGGGCGAGCGAAGAAGGGCCAACGAAAGGAGCTTGCACTCAGGCGCCAGTCAGCCGAGGCTGTAACGAAACATGAGGAGCCGCCATGACGTTCACCTTCTGGTTCGAATTTGCCAGCACCTACTCCTATCCGGCTGCGATGAAGCTCGAGCATCTGGCGGCCGAGCGCGACATCGAGGTGCACTGGCAGCCGTTCCTGCTGGGGCCGATCTTCCAGGCCCAGGGCTGGAGCGACACTCCCTTCAAGCTGTTCCCAGCCAAGGGCCGCTACATGTGGCGTGACATCGAACGCCTGTGCGAGCGCGATGGCATCCGCTTCCACCAACCCTCGCAGTTTCCGCGCAGCGGCCTGCTACCGGCACGCATCGTCAACTGGCACGCCCAGGAGCCTTGGGTGCCGGCCTTCGTACGCAGCGTGTACCGCGCCAACTTCGACCACGACCAGGACATTGCCGATCCCGCGGTCATCGCCAACAGCCTGGCCGAGGTCAATCTCGACGCCGAGGTGCTGCTGAAGCAGAGCCAGCGGCCCGAGGTCAAGGAATCGCTGCGCAAGGCCACCGAGCGGGCTCAGGAACTGGGCGTATTCGGCGCACCGTTCTTCATGGCCGGCGACGAGCCCTTCTGGGGCTACGACCGCATGGAACAGGCGCTCGACTGGTACGAAGCGCGTATGGATGACGAAGAGTGAACCCACTGTCCAATCGATCCACACTGCCGTAGCGCGGCAGTGTGGATCCCCTTAGGGATTAAGCCATGAACGCCAGTAAGATCTTGCAGCAACTCATGCAGCAAGCCGGTGGCCAGAGCGGTAACAAAAGCAGTGGTGGTGTGGATGTCAAAGGTATGCTCGAAGGTCTGTCTCGTCAGTTGGGAGGCGGTTCATCGGGCCAGGGTTCCGCCGCTGACAGCGGCCTGAATCTGGATATGAAGAGCCTGCTGGGTGGCGGAGCTCTGGGGCTGCTGGTCGGCTCCAAACGTGGGCGCAAGCTCGGCGGCAAGGCACTGAAATACGGCGCCGTTGCCGCGGTGGGGATGCTGGCTTGGAAAGCCTGGCAGAACTCGCAAGGGGCCAAGGGAGCGGCTGGCCAGTCGGCTGGCAGCAGTGCCGAGGGCAAGCCAGTCGAAGCGCTTGAAGGCGAGTACCAGGAGCGTCGCAGCCTCGAGCTGCTTCAGGCCATGATCATGGCCGCGCGCGCCGACGGCCATATCGACGCCCAGGAGCGCGAACTCCTGGCCCAGCAGATCGATGCGCTAGGTGCCGACGACGAGCTCCATCGCTGGGTCGAGCGCCAGCTCACTGCCCCGCTGGATGCCGAGGCGCTGGCGCGCCAGGCCGACTCGCCCCAAGCCGCGCGCGAGATGTATCTCATCAGCGTAGCGGTGGTCGACGAACAGAACCCCATGGAACGCGCCTGGCTCGATCAACTGGCCACTGCGCTGAAGCTCCAGCCTGAGTTGACCGCTGAGCTGGAGCGTCAGGCCAAGCAGGCGGGATAGGGTAACTGGGACGTCTTCGTACTTCGCCAGCTCAAGAGGGAGACGAAGGCGTTTCGCCCATGGTGGGGATTTTCTGAACGAGCAACTTATCGATTCTTCGCCCATCCATGTCGATGACCTCGATTCGCCAGTCGTCGACAGAGACGTGCTCGCCCACCTTCGGCATTACCGCACCCCGTTGCAGAACGAGGCCAGCTACAGTCTCATAGTCGTGATCGTCTTCTAGCGTTATGCCGATGTGGTCGGCAAACTCATCGACAGGCATCCAGCCGGCAACCAGCAGGGAGCCGTCTGCTCGCTCGACCAGCTTGGGTTCATCCAGCTCCATCTCATCGAAGCCACCCGTAATGGCATCGAGAATGTCCATAGGCGTGATAACGCCCTCGAAATGGCCGTACTCGTCGTAGACGAGCAGCATTTGTGCAGGTGCTGTCTTGAGTTGCTCAATTACTTGGATTGCTGGGAGTGCATCATTAACCACCGCTGCTGGACGTGCGAGTGAACGCGGGTCGAATCCTTCTTGCGATGCGTGCAACAAATCGCGACTCAGCAGGATGCCTACAATGTCGTCCTGTGCACCATCACGTAGCGGCAGGCGAGATCGGCCAGAATTGCGCAGCCGGGCAAGTATCTCTGAGAGACTTTCTTCTGCCCTTGCCACTTCGACCTCGTGTCGAGGGGTCATGACACCGCGTGCACAACGGTCGGCAATGCGCATGACGCCGGTAATCATTTTCGTTTCTGCCTTCTCTATGGTGCCTGCTCCCTCCGCCTCAGCGATGAGCATGCGGATCTCTTCGTCGCTGACGCTGGCGCCCCGCTTACCTGAGTGCCCTAACAGCATGAGAACGAGTTTGCCTGAGTGATCCAAGAGCCAGACGAGAGGCAAGGTGGCGCGTGAAAGCAGATGCATCGCCGGTGCCACACGGCAAGCAACGACCTCTGGATTGGTGAGCGCAATCTGCTTGGGAACGAGTTCACCAATGATCAGTGAGAGATACGTAATCACCAGCACAACGATACCAACACCCAATGGGTTGGCGTATTGAACAGGCACTCCAAGGCTTGGCAGTAGGTCGGCGAGCCGGACACCCAGCGTTGCACCGGAGAACGCACCGGAGAGAACGCCGACCAAGGTGATCCCGATTTGCACTGTTGAGAGAAACCGACCCGGGTCCGCCGAGAGGGCAAGGGCGGCCTTGGCGCCAAGATAACCTTTTGCAGCTTTGGCTTTGAGGCGCAATGGACGAGAAGAAACGATGGCCAGCTCAGACAGAGTTATCGTCAAATCTGGTGGATGACGGTCAGGCCGCATTCCTGTCTGATTGATCGGCTACTTGCTCTCCGTCCTGAAACTTGACGTTGCTGACGACCAGTTCCAGCTTCTGGAAGTGC
>NZ_JABFTV010000017.1 GCF_021404405.1 Billgrantia aerodenitrificans | reverse complement strand
ATGCCCGGCGGCACCACCGGGGCGCTGATCCTGATGCTGTTCCTGGTGTTCCTGCTGGGGATGTTCCTCGACTGGACCGGCATCGTGCTGCTGAGCTTTCCGATCATGCTGCCGATCGTCAGCCAGATGGGCGTGGACGTGCTGTGGTTCGTGGTGATGGTGGCGGTGGTGCTGCAGACCTCGTTCCTCACCCCGCCGTTCGGCTATGCGCTGTTCTACTTGAAAGGGGTGGCGCCCAAGGGAGTGGAGATCGTCGATCTGTACAAGGCGGTGATTCCCTTCTGTGCACTAATCCTGCTGGCCTGTGTGCTGATGGCCTTTTTCCCGGTGCTCATCACCGGCCTGCCTTCGCTGCTGATGGGCAGCTGAGCCGGCTCGCTCTCGAGATTCAATGGAGTAACTGACGATGAAAGTGATAGATAGCTTGATGCCGCGCCCGGGACTCAGAGTGCTGATCACCGCCGGCGCCAACGGCATTGGCCTGACCATGGCCCAGGCCTTCCTCGAAGTGGGCGCTCGCGTGCACGCCTGCGATATCGATACCCAGGCGCTGGCGGCATTGCCCGAGGGTATCAGCCACACCGTGGCCGACGTCAGCCGGGAAGCGGATGTGGACAGGCTGTTTCAGGATGCTGCGGCCATGGGTGGGCTCGACGTGGTGATCAACAACGCCGGTATCGCCGGGCCCACCGCCGGCATCGAGGAGATCGATGAGGATGCCTGGACCCGCACCATCGACATCAATCTCAACGGCCAGTACCGGGTTGCGCATCGGGCCGTTCCGTTGCTGCGCGAGAGCCAGGGGGTGTTGATCAACATGTCTTCAGTGGCCGGCCGCCTGGGCCTCGCCTATCGCACGCCCTACGCGGCCAGCAAGTGGGCCATCGTCGGCCTGACCAAGAGCCTGGCCTCGGAGCTCGGCACTGCGGGGGTGCGGGTCAATGCCATTCTGCCCGGTATCGTTCGCGGACCGCGCATCGAGAGAGTCATCGCGGATCGGGCCGCCAAGTGCGGACTCAGCTACGCCGAGATGGAGAAGGAATACCTCTCCGGAGTTTCCATGAAGCGCATGGTCGAGCCCACGGATATCGCCGCCATGGCGCTGTTCCTGTCCGCCCCCGCCGGCGCCAACATCTCGGGCCAAGCGCTGAGCGTCTGCGCCAACGTCGAATCACTTTAAGCGGCACCTCAGGCATCGCCTGACGCTGGCACCGGTATGTCCGGTGCCAGACGGCGAAGCCGTGCCTTATCGCCACTGTTCTGATGGCCCATCGGTCCTGCACCGATCGCTTCTGGACCTCACCTAGCTGGAGAAATTTTCCATGGCATCGCAACGCAAGGTCATCATCACCTGCGCCCTGACCGGCGCTATCCACACCCCGTCCATGTCCCCCCATCTGCCGGTCACCCCCGAGGAGATCGCCGAGGCGGGCATCGCTGCCGCAGAGGCCGGCGCTGCCATTCTTCATCTTCATGCGCGCGACCCGCACAGCGGCAAGCCCACCCAGGACCCGGCGGTCTTCGAGCGGATTCTGCCGCGCATCAAGAGCGCCACCGACGCCGTCGTCAATCTCACCACTGGCGGCAGCCCGCACATGAGCGTGGAGGAGCGCATGCGGCCGGCCATCGAATTCAAGCCCGAGCTCGCCTCGCTGAACATGGGCTCGATCAACTTCGGCCTGTTTCCCATGCTCAAGCGCTATGACAGCTTTCAGCACGAGTGGGAGGTAGAGCACCTCGAGAAAAGTCGCGACCTGGTGTTCAAGAACACCTTTGCCGACATCGAGAAGACCATGACGCTGGGTGCCGAGAGCGGCACTCGCTTCGAGTGCGAATGCTACGACATTGGTCACCTCTACAACCTGCGCAATCTCATGGACCGCGGCTTCATCGACGGGCGGGTGTTCGTGCAGAGCGTGTTCGGCATCCTCGGCGGCATCGGCCCTCATGCGGAAGACGTGCTGCACATGCGGCGTACCGCCAATCGCCTGTTCGGAAGCGACTACGAGTGGTCCGTGCTGGGCGCCGGCAGCCATCAGATGCGCATTGCCGCCCAGTCCGCCGCCATGGGCGGCCATGTGCGGGTCGGCCTCGAAGACTCGCTGTGGCTCGCGCCGGGCAAGCTGGCCGAGAGCAATGCCAGCCAGGTGACCAAGGTGCGCAAGATCCTCGAAGGGCTCTCCTTGGAGATTGCGACACCCGACGAGGCTCGCGAAATGCTGCAGCTGAAAGGCGCCGACAAGGTCGGCTTCTAAGATAACGATGAGTCACGAATGACATGAAAATCAACGACAAAACCATTGCGATCACGGGTGGCGCTCGTGGGCTCGGCTATGCCATGGCGCAGCGCCTCGGCAGCCAGGGTGCAAGCGTCGCGCTGTTGGACAAAAGTGCAGAAATCCTGGATGAGGCGGTCTCCGCGCTGACGGTGCAAGGCATCACGGCCCATGCCTTTCCGCTGGACGTTGCCGATGAGGCATCGGTAATCGAGACGTTTGCCGATATTGCCCAGCGGCTGGGGCCGGTGGCGGGTTGCATCAACAATGCCGGCATCACCGACGACGCGCTGCTGCTCAAGGCGGAAGCTGGCGCCGTCACCAAGCGCATGTCGTTCGAGTCGTGGAAGCGAGTGATCGACGTGAATCTGACCGGTGTTTTCCTGTGCGGCCGCGAAGCGGCGACGCAAATGGTCGAGGCAGGGCAAGGAGGCGTGATCGTCAACATCTCGAGCATCTCCCGCGCGGGCAACATGGGCCAGAGCAACTACGCCGCCGCCAAGGCGGGCGTGCATGCGCTCACGGTGACCTGGGGCAAGGAGCTGGCCCGGTACGGCATTCGTACGGGCACGGTGGCGCCGGGGTTCATCGAGACCCCCATGACGGCCGCCATGCGCCCCGACATGTACGAACGAATTGCCGGCTCCGTGCCGCTGAAACGCCTGGGCGAGGCCGACAACATCGCCCAGAGCGTAGCATTCGTTTTCGACAACGACTACTTCACCGGACGCATCATCGAATGTGATGGCGGGCTGAGATTCTGAAAAGAAAAGGGGCGCCGCCGGCGCCCCCTGTGGACAGCACTGGGGTGAACCTCAGTGGCTATGGCTATGGCTATGGCTATGGCTATGGTCGTGGCCGTTATCGTTGTGCTCATGGTCATCGCCGTGATCGTGGCCGTGCTCATGGTCGTGGTCATGGTCGTCATGATCCGCCAGGGCGTCATGTAGCACACGGGCGTTATGGCGCATCATGCCAAGGTAGGTGCTGGCCTCGCCCTCGGCTGCCAGGGCGTCGGCATAGAGCGTGCCAGCGACCTCGAGACCGGTTTCCTCGGCGAGCTGGTTGATCACCGCGGGGCTGGTCATGTTCTCGTGGAACAGGGCGCGCACGTTCTGCTCGCGAATCACGTCGATCAGCCGTGCCATGTCGGCGGCGCTGGGCTCGGCCTCGGTGGAAAGTCCCACCGGTGAGAGGAAGCGCAGGCCGTAGGCGTTGGCAAAATAGCCGAAGGAGTCGTGGCCGGTGATCACGCTGGTGGAAGCGGGAATCTCGCCGATCAGCTCGCGGATTTCGGCGTCGGTTACCGCCAGCTCGTTGATGTAGTTCTCGGCATTCTCGCGATAGGCTGCTTCATTGTCCGGGTCTGCCTCGATCAGTCCGTCGCGGATGTTGCCGACGTACACCTTGCCCATGGCCAGGTCCTGCCAGGCGTGGGGATCGTAATCGCCGTGCTCATGGTCGTGGCCGTTGTCATGGTCATGGCTATGGCCGTTGTCATGCTCGTGGTCGTGACTGTGGCCGTTGTCATGCTCGTGGTCGTGACTGTGGCCGTTGTCATGTTCGTGGTCGTGACTGTGGCCGTTGTCATGCTCGTGGTCGTGACTGTGGCCATTGTCATGCTCGTGGTCGTGACTGTGGCCGTTGTTATGCTCGTGGTCGTGACTGTGGCCATTGTCATGATCGTGGTCATGGCTATGGCCGTCGTCATGATCGTGATCGTGCCCGTGGTCATGGCCATGCGCATGCCCGTGGTCATGACCGTGATAATCCAGCTTGTCGATGCCGTCGGTGGCGGTTACCAGCGGGCCGCTGTAGTCGCTGGAATCGATCAGCCGTTCCATCCAGCCTTCGAACAGCAGGCCGTTGAACACTACCAGATCGGCATCGGCCAGGGCACGGGCGTCACGCGGGGTGGGGGAATAGACATGGGCGTCGCTGTCGGGGCCGACCAGCGAGGTGACCTCCACATGCTCGCCGCCCACGTTCTGCACCATGTCGGCCAGGATGCTGAAGCTGGTGACGACCTGAATGCGCTCGGCGGCAATGGCAGCCGGCAGTGCCAGCATGGCTGAAGTGCCAATGATCAGTGCTGGTGTAACGTGTCGCATGGAAGTCCTCCGTGAAGGGTTTATATTGTCGTGCTCGTTCAAAGTGGCTCCGGAGAGCCAAGCGGGGCGGCGCGCCGCCTCAGCTTGGCCAGCAGACTGTGATGCCGGCCGAACAAAGCGGAGAGCATGTAGCCCAAGCCTGCCAGCAGGATGATGCCCGGGCCGGAAGGGATATTGAGGTGGTAAGAGAGCAGCAGCCCACCGGTGCTGGCCAGCATGGCGAGCAGAATGGCGGTGCCGATCAGACCTTCCAGGCGCTTGCTCCAGAAGCGTGCGGTGGTGGCTGGCAGCATCATCAAACCCACCGCCATGAGGGTGCCCAGGGTCTGGAAACCGGCGGTGAGGTTGAGCACCACCAGGCCGAGGAAGACACCGTGCACCAGACCACCCTGCATGCCCTGGCCGCGCAGGAACAGCGGGTCGAGACACTCCACCACCAGGGCACGGAAGATCAGCGCCAGGGTGAAGACGATCACGCTGCTGATCGCCGCGATCAGCAGCAGCGCGGTGGTGTTCACCGCCAGGATCGAGCCGAACAGCACATGGGTGAGATCGACGCTGCTGCCCCCCAGCGAGACCAGCATCACCCCCGCCGCCAGCGAGATCAGGAAGAAGCTGGCCATGGCCGAGTCTTCCCGGTGGCCGGTCATCTGCGACACGCTGCCCGCCAGCATGGCCACCAGCAGCCCCGAGAGCACGCCGCCCAGGCTCATGGCCGGCAGCGAGAAGCCGGCGAGCAGAAAGCCCAGCGCCACGCCGGGCAGAATGGCATGGGCCATGGCATCGCCGATCAGGCTCATGCCGCGCAGCATCAGAAACACGCCGATGGGCGGCGCCGCCAGCGACAGCGCCAGGCCGGCCACCGCGGCGCGCCGCATGAAGCCGTAATCGAAGGGGGCGATCAGCCACTCGTGAAGCAGTTCGATCATGCTCCCACCCCCGGCATGCCCAGGGCGAGGCGGGCCGATTCGGCGGCGGTCGGCTGGCTGTGAAGCACCGCCTGGGCCGTGGTCCAGCGGGCGTGCCCCTGATGAAGCACCACCACCTCTTCGGCCAGGCGCGCGAGCTGCTCCATGTCGTGCAGTACCACGATGATGGTGGTGCCGTTGTCGGCCATCTCATGCAGTACCGTCATCAGCACCTCGACGGTTTCCACGTCGACGTTGGCGAACGGCTCGTCGAGCAGCAGCAGCTCCGCTTCCTGCATCAGGGTTCGGCCGATCAGCGCACGCTGACGCTGGCCGCCGGAAAGCTCGCCAAGCGGGCGGTGGGCCAGGTGGGAGATGCCCAGGCGCGCCATGACTTCACGCCCACGGCGATAGTGACGGGCGCAATACCCAGTGAGCGCGCCGTGGCTCGGCCAGCTGCCGGTCATCACCAGCTCTTCCACGCTCATGGGGAAGGTAAGATCGAGTGCCAACTGCTGTGGCAGCCAGGCACGGCGCTCCTTGGGTACCGAGCACACCACCTTGCCCGCTACCGGGCGCAGCATGCCCATGATGCCCTGTATCAGCGTGCTCTTACCCGCGCCGTTGGCTCCCACCAAAGCGGTGATGGCGCCATCGCGAAAGCTCCCGTTCACGTGTTCGAGCACGGTGCGGTTGGCCTGAGCCAGCTGCAGGTCGCGTAGCTCCAGGCGCGAGCTCTGCGTTTCCGACATCAGCCCCACCATCCTGCCGCCCAGGAAACGGCCAACCACAGCACACCCAGCGGCGCGGCAGCCAGCAGCAGGCGGCGCGTGGCGGAAAGCGACATCAATGAAAAATGGCATGGCCCTTCGGGGCGGTGCCGGTGCGTGCGGTGTGCCATACATGCCCCCTCACGAAACAGATTAAGATATAACATTACAAAACAGTCGGTAAAGTCTAGCCCATCAGACAGGACCGTGGACCAACTGATCCAGGGCGGCAGTATGCAGCGTTCACAGCAAAAGGGAACCGCTCAAGGAATCAGTTGTGAACGCTGCGCCAATAGAGCCGCTTTGGGTCGGGTTCGGCCCGCTCGCAAACTGTGATAAGGACCAAGCACGATCGACATGATGTACACCAACCCTGCCAGCAGAATGATCGTAGGCCCGGAGGGCAGGCCGGCGTGGTAGGACGCGAGTAACCCCACCATGCTGGCAGCCAGGGCAATGCCGACGGCAATGGCGATCATGCCCTCGAGCCGCTGGCTCCAGTAGCGTGCAGCGGCGGCGGGCAGCAGCATCAGGCCGGCTGCCATCAGCGTGCCCAGGGTCTGAAAGCTCACTACCAGACTCAGTACCACCATCATCATGAACAGAGCATGGGTCCAGCCGGCATGCCGCCCTTGCAGCGTCAGAAACTGCGGATCCAGGCACTCCACCACCAGAGCACGAAAGGCGACCGCCACACCGATCATTATCGCACTGCTGGCCACCGCCACCAGCATCAGCGTGCGGCTGTCCACCGTCAGTATGTTACCAAACAGCACATGGCCGAGATCCAGCGCATTCCCCGACAGGCTCACGATCAGCACCCCCGAGGCCATGGCCACCAGGAACAGGCTGGCCATGGCCGCGTCCTCCTTGAGCCCGCTGAATTGCGTCACCCCACCGGCCAGGGCAACGGTAATCAGCCCTGCCAGCACGCCGCCGGCCATCATCAGCGGCAGGGAGAAGCCGGCCAGCATGAAGGCGACGGCCACGCCCGGCAGAGTGGCATGCGACAGTGCCTCGCCCATCAGGCTCATGCCGCGCAGGGTGAGAAACACGCCGAGAATCGGTGCGGTAAGCGAGAGAGCCAATGACGCCACCAGGGCGCGGCGCATGAAGGCATAGTCGAAGGGTGACGTCAGCCACCAGAGCAGCGTATCGAGCATGGGGCAGGCCAAAGCGTTGTTAGATATGTTATATCATAACATAAATAGATCAGATAAGAGCCCAGACTCAGAAGTCAGGGCTCTTCCATCTCACCAATACATCTCATCAATACACCAACCAAGGGGCTCAATAGCGCAGCGCCACGCCCACCTGATTGGGCGTCACCAGCAGGGCATACTCGCCTTCCAGGTGCATGTCGCCGAACGAAACCCGGGCCGGCTGGAAGCGATTGATCGCCACCGAGGCCTGGCGTGGTTGGGTCTGCAGCTGCAGCTCGCTGACCAGCATGCCGGTGGCGAAATTGATCGCCCCATCGCGGCCGCGGCCGTCGCCCACACCGATCAGCAGGCCCGAGGCCGTATTCACCAGCAGCGAGCCGAGGCGCGCCTCCAGGCTGCGGCGCTGACGCTCTTCTGCGGCCACCTCATGCAGCAGCCGGCGCGCACTTTCGATATCGCCACCGCCTTCGCTCAACTGACGCCGAGCTGCCGGGTGCGGTTGGCGATCCATCAGCGTACCGGCCAGCGCCAGCGCCGACTTCACCGCGCCCACTCTGGCATCGTAACGAGTATCGCGGCTGTCCGACTCGCTGGCCTGATAGACGTTCACGGCAAGCGTAGAGGCGTACACCCCCGCCCAGCCGTACTGCCACACGTTGGCATGGCGCTCGCCCCGGGCCAGGGCGTCCTCGTAGGCCTGGTACTCCTGAGTGGACTGCTGGGCCAGGGCCAAGGGGGAGAAAAACATCAGGAGGGCGCATGCAAAGGGCAGGTGGGAAAGGCGAAGCATGAGGGATTCCTTGTCAGATAAGGGAATTGTGATCTTTTGTTTTTATAAAAGTAGTCGAGCGAAGAAAAGGGCGAAAAGAAAAGCGCGACGTGCATTACGGCGCGTGAGCAATGCCGGGAGCACCAGTATGCCGCTCCCGGCGTGCAGCCGACTAACGCGTGATGACCACCTCCAGATACTCCGAGGGCACCACCATGGTGCCGTCCGTAGCGCGGTTGTGAGCTTCGATCAGAGCGAGGACCTCCGAACGCAGCGCCTGCCTGGCTTCGCTATCAAGCGCTTCGAACGCTTTCAGCGTCGGCCCGTAGTAGGTGCTGAACACATCCAGCCAATGCGTTGGCGACTGGTAGCGGAAAGTGAAATACCTCGGCTGAGCCTCGATCTTCTGTACGTGCGGGCCGAAATGCGTCTCGAGAAACTCCTGAGTGCCCCACGCCGCCGGTGAGTTCACCCCCGCGGGCGGCGCCACATAGCGACCGATTGTCTTGAACAGCTGGCCGATGAAGCTCGCCGGGGTCCAGTTGGCCAGGCCGATCTTGCCGCCGGGCCGACATACCCGGAGCAGCTCCGCGGCGGCCTGGCCCTGGTTGGGCGTGAACATCACCCCGTAGGTGGAGACCACGTTGTCGAAAGAGGCGTCGGCGAACGGCAGGCTCTCGGCATCCGCCGTCCGGTAGTCGATCGCCAGCCCTTCCGCTTCGGCGCGCTTGGCGGACTTGGCCAGCAGCGCTTCCACGTAATCGGTGGAGACGACCTTGCAGAATCGCCGGGCCGCCGCCAGCGAAGCGTTGCCGTTGCCGCCGGCCACGTCGAGCACGGACTGGCCGGCGCGCAGGTCCATGGCTTCGCACAGCTGTTCGCCGACGATCTGCAGGGTAACGCCGATACGTGAGTAGTCGCCGGCACCCCAAACCGCTTGTTGCTTGGCCTTGATTGCCGCGTAATCGGGGCCGGCGGCCTGCGACCCGAGCGGGGTAGAGAGCGTCATGTCAAAACTCCTTGGGTGGATTGTCTCAGTGCTGTCGTCGCTCTACCCGCAGTGGGTACTTCCGAGCGACAAGCTCAGCCTATGCAGGGCTCTCACCACCGGCTTGCGGGTTGCGTGGGGATTTGTGGGGATTTGCGTGGGGAGAGGAGAGGGTGCGGGGCAAACAGGGCTACAGTGCCACCAAGCGCATGCCGTGCTTCTGCCCGACCAGTGCCGCAATTTGCTTGAGGGTCAGGTCAGGCTTGATGCGATAGGCATCTTCCAGCGCCTGGCGCGCCAGCTCCTGCCTGCCATCGAGCCGGTGGATGGCGGCCAGCACGATGCGAGGCATATAGCAGCGGTCGTCGCGCTGGCAGGCGAGTTCGGCCTGCTCACGGGCGGCGCCACGGTCGCCGAGGAGCAGATAGGCAATGGCGAGTACCGAGCCCCAGATCGACAGGCGGCTGTCGAGCGGGCTGATGCGAATGCCATGGCGCAGATGAGCGACCGCTTCCTCCGGACGGTTGCCGGCCAGGTACGCCGAGCCCAATGCCGCCCAGGCCTGGGCGTTGGCCGGATTGATCTCCAGGGCCTTGCGTAGCATCGGCACGCCGCGGTCGGGATAACCGATATCGGCCAACGCACACCCGGCGTGACCGAGTACGGTCGAGTCCATGCTATCGAGCTGCAACGCGCACTCGGCGGCATCGAGTGCTTCCGCCCATGCCTGCTCGTGATCGCTCATCAGATCGAAGCGATGTCCCAGCCCACGTACCAGCGAGAGATAGGCCGCCGCCAGGGCGAAGCCCGGCTCCAGCCGCCAACTGCGCCGCAGCAGATCCGCCGCCGCCGAGAAAGACTCCGGATGCCAACCCTGCAGCGCCAGGATACCGCTGGCCTCGAGATAGAGCTGGCGGGCGCTACGCTCGCCATCGAGACTGCTCACCTTGCGATAGATGGCACGGTGCAGCTGTGGCTCCAGCTTGGCGATGATCATGGGCACGCCGATGTCGAGGGCCTCGCCCACCGGGCCGACCAGGGTGAAGGTCTCGGCCCACAGACGAAAGCCGGCCTTGGCATCGGTCAGATGCACGGTCACGCGCATCCGCTCCGCGCCCTCAGCGGGCCAGGCCTGCACGCTGCCCTCCAAGACGTAATCGACCCCCAGCGCCTCGTGAAGCTCGCGTGCGGCCGGTGTCACCGGGCGGTCGAGATACTGTCCGCCCCGGGCGCTCAGGCGCAGCAGCGGTATCCGCGTGAGGATGGAACTCAGCTCGCCGGTCAGCGCATCGGCAAACCGATTGAGCTCAGAGGCGTCGGCCAATGCACGCAGCGGCAGAATGAGCAGGGCGGGATCGTCGCTGCCGAAGGACGGGGAAGCCGTCTTCGCTACACGCTCAGAGGCATCATCGTCGGTTTCGGTCACGCTCGCGGTGAAGCGGAAGCCTCGGCCGCGTACCGTCCTGATGTAGACCTGGGTGTCGCCGCTGTCGTCCAGCGCGCGCCGTGCCTGCTTGATGCAGGAAGCGACGGTAGCGTCCGAGACGATCCGCCCCGCCCACACGGCCTCGATCAGTTCATCGCGACTGAAGACCCGATCCGGATGGTGAGCGAAGTGCACGATGAGATCGAACACCATCGGTTCCACGCGACGCAGCTCGCCGTGTCGACGCAGCTCATAGTGCGCCGTATCGAGTTCGAAATCGTCAAACCGGAGGGTCATGGCGTTGTGCCGTCCCGGGCATATATTTGAATATCGTTGCTCTGGTCTAGAGTATGGTTCAGGCCGGGGGTAACCGCTTCGTTCCACTGGTGACATCGAGCAAAAGGAGTTGCGCATGACAGTCCCTTCCGTCGCCCCCCGTCACTCGTTGATGGTCTTTCTCGGCTGGCTGCTGGTGGTCGCCCTCGTGGCCATGATTGGGGCTCTTACCTCGCCAGGAGCCTGGTATGCCGAGCTCGACAAGCCGCCGCTCACACCCCCCGGCTGGGTCTTTTCGGTGGTCTGGACGATCCTCTACCTGCTGATGGCGATAGCCGCCTGGCGGGTTACGCTTCGGGTATCCCCCGAGCAGCGGGTCACGGTGTTGTGGCCCTTCGTCGCCCAGTTGGTGGCCAACGGGCTATGGTCGCTGCTGTTTTTCGGCATGAACCTGATGGTTTTCGCCCTGCTCGATCTCGTGCTGCTGTGGGGGCTGCTGCTGCTGACGATTCGTCGCTTTGCCCGCATTTCGTCACTGGCTGCCTGGCTACTGGTGCCCTACCTCGCCTGGGTCAGCTTTGCGGGCTACCTCAACGCAGGGATCGTCTGGCTGAATGGATAACGCTTCGCACAACCGGTCGTGACCGGCCGGTAACGAACGCGTAAAGTTAGCTGAGCCCACTTCGAACCGGAGAGTTCAATGCCTCGTCAGCCCCTCGACGACACCGCGCTGGATACCGTGTTTCGCAAAGCGCGCACCCACTACGGCTTCAAGCACGAGCCCATCGACGAGGCCACTCTGCGCGAGCTCTACGACCTGCTCAAGTGGGGGCCCACCTCGATGAACTGCCAGCCGGCGCGCTACGTCTTCGTGGTGAGCGAGGAGGGCAAGTCGCGCCTGATCCCGGCGCTCTCCGAAGGCAACCGCGACAAGGCCCACGAAGCCTCAGCCACCGTGATCGTCGCCATCGACACCCGCTTCTACGAACACATGCCCACCGTCTTCCCGCAATCGCCCAACGCCCGTGAGCGCTTCGCCGAGAACCCCGACAAAGCCAGCGACACCGCCTGCCGCAACGGCACCCTGCAGGGCGCCTACCTCATCGTCGCCGCACGCATGCTGGGGCTCGACGTCGGCCCCATGAGCGGCTTCGACCACGACATGGTCGACGAAGAGTTCTTTCCGGACGGCCGCTACAAGAGCAACTTCCTGGTCAACCTCGGCGTGGGGGAGCCGAAAACTCAGCGCCCGAGGGGGCCGAGGCTGGCGTTCGAGGAAGTGGCGGAGGTGGTTTGAGGCTTGCTACCGGCGTAAAACGCTCAATCCCAGCGTATCCAGGGGGTCAGCTCCTCACGATTGGCGATTTCGACCTGCTGTGCACGCGGATTGACCTCGCTGTGCTGAGGGTTCAGCCCCAGCTCCCTCAACGCATACAGCACGAGCGGGCCACGGCAGGTCAGTACCAACTCACCGTTTGCCATCCCATAGTCATGAGCGATGAGTGAGCGCTCGACTTGCGGCAGGCGGCGGTCGGGAATCAGCCGAACCTCCACCTGCGTATGCCACTCGGTATCGAATTTACCACTGTGCTTTCCCAGCATGGTGCCGCAGGGCTCTGGCACATCACGAAATCGACTCAGCACGAAATCACGATATTGCTGGTGCTTTTCACAAAATGCCCGAACGTGCCAGCGACCCGCCGCGAACACAAGAGTATGCGGCACGAGTACCCGGTCCTCTCCCTCGGGATTCGAAAACGAAGCGTAGTTCACCTCAAGCCTCGTACCCTGGCGTGCGGCCTTGACGACCTCCCTCACTACTTGAGGTGAAATCTCCCGGTTGGGCATCGGTAGGGATTCGGTATTTGCAGCTCCCAGGCTCAACCCTGCGAAGGGAGACTCCAGTTCATGGTTCGCACCTTGCAGATGTAGGTACTCTTCGACCCGACCCAGGGTAAAGCGTGGCCTGAAGTCTTCGGTTGGGATGAATCCCTTTCTCGATTCGTCGTAGAGGAGGCTGATCGGCACCAACTCCCTGTATTGACGAATGATTTTTTGAGATTGCTGTCTGCCGATGCCGAATACTGCCCCGATCTGTGAAGCCGTCACTCGCCCCTCCCAGAGCGCCAGGATCTCGATCAGGCGATAGCGGGCTTGAGTGTCCCAGGGCAGTGAGGTCGTTTCCATCGTTGGCTTCTCCATGATCCCAGCGCACTCAAGCGGAAAAGGAATGACCGGGCTGCTTAGTACGCTGGTTTGATATACATCACTAGTTACCCATACTAACAAGTGATTACATGAGGGGTAGTGAGAACAACAAACGAAAGGGAGTTCGCCGGTGACCTATTGGCTCTATTGGGGAAAAGCGAAACCAGGCTCGCAAGGCGCAAGCTGCCATCTCCTGCCCTACCATAGCCTTGACGTGGCTGCCGTCGGTTGGCATCTGCTTGCTCCGGAGAGTCCGCTGACACAACGGCTGGCAGAGCGCCTCGGCATGCCGCCTGAGCAGTTACGACGCTTTTTCGTCTTTCTCCTCGGCTTGCACGACCTAGGCAAATTTTCCCGTACTTTCCAAGGGCTGGCACGACCCGAGGGAGCAGAGCTGGTCGCTCCCCTTGAGCGGTACGAATACACCGTACGACATGATCGGCTGGGTCTACTGCTATGGCGTGAGTGCTGGCTCGACTGGTTGGATGAAGGAGTATTGCACTGGCCGGAAGGCGCGCTTGATCTTGGGGAAAGGCAGCGGCGGCGTAACGCAATCAAGGCATTGGTGAATCCCTTCTTTGGCCACCATGGCCAGCCCGTCGAGGCGGATCAGCTCCGTCTGGAGGTTTTCTTTGGCTCAGATGAGCACGCCAGCGATGTAGAGTCCGCAAAGCTCTTCGTATCCGAATGGGCTGACTTGATTGATATCGACTGGCCCATTGAGCAGCTGTTATCGGAAGAGTGGCTCACATCTTTCCTGTCGTTGAGCTGGACCATCTCGGGGTGGGCGACTCTCAGCGACTGGCTGGGTTCGAACCAGGAGCACTTCGACTACTGCCAGGACCAGATGTCCTTGGCCGAGTATTGGGAATGCTGCGCGGTGCCTAGGGCGGAGACGGCTCTACGAAAGGCAGGATTTACTCAGCCACTCACACCCTTGTCGTACTCCGGCCTTGGGGCTTGGTTCGACGGCCGTGAAGTTGAACCTACGCCGTTGCAGAAAGAGGCTGAGTCACTATCAATACCGTCTGGGCCCCAGCTTTTCATACTCGAGGACGTCACGGGGGCCGGCAAGACGGAAGCCGCCTGTATTCTGGCGCAACGCCTGCTGGCTGCCGGCCACGCCGAGGGGCTCTATTTCGCCTTGCCCACCATGGCGACTTCGAATGCCATGTACGAACGGCTTGGCTCCTTGCATCGCCGCTTCTACACGCCCGACTCCAACCCCTCGTTCGTGCTGGCTCATGGTGCTAGCCGCTTGAACGAGTCGTTCTCGGCTGCCATCGACAACTCGCAGCCGCAGGATCTCGACTATGGCCCTGGCGAGGCCTCTGCCACTGCTCAATGCAATCGATGGCTTGCCGATTCCCGCAAGAAGGCGCTGTTGGCGGAGGTTGGGGTTGGCACCATCGACCAAGCGCTGATGGGAGTCCTGCCGTTTCGTCACCAGTCTCTGCGGCTCTTCGGGCTGGCCCGCAAGGTACTGATCGTCGATGAGGTGCATGCGTATGACCACTACATGCAGACGCCGCTCAGCCGGCTGTTGAGTCATCATGCCCGCCAGGGTGGTAGCGCTATTTTGCTGACCGCTACCTTGCCGCATGCGATGCGGCAGGCGTTGGTAGCGGCCTGGCAGGAAGGGCTGAACCTGCCCTCAAGTTCGCTTGAGTGTCGTGATTTCCCTCTGTTGACCCAAGTTTCCGGCGCAGCCGTTCGTGAAGTTTCCCTCGATTCGCGTCCCGAGGTATCGCGTGAGGTCGGCGTGGAATGGCTGAGCGAAGAGCAACAGGCGATCGAAATCGTCATGGAAGCCGTCGAGGCCGGTGAGTGCGTTGCCTGGGTGCGCAATACGGTGGATGACGCCATTCGTGCTTACGAGGCGATTCGGGAGCGTCATCCGCAACCTGAGCGGTGTCTGCTATTCCATAGCCGCTTCGCCATGCTGGATCGTCAGCGCATTGAGTCCGATGTTCTCCGTCGCTTGGGTAAGGCGTCTGCATCTGATATTCGTGATGGGCAAGTTATTGTAACTACACAGGTTTTTCAGGAATCGCTCGACTGCGATGCCGATCTGATGATCAGCGACCTTGCTCCTGTCGATCTGCTGATTCAGCGCGCGGGGAGATTACAACGTCACCAACGTGGCCCGCGTTGCCCGCCGGTGCTGCGAGTGCTGGCGCCGGAGTGGGATGAAGAGCCGGATGCACAGTGGCTGAAGCGCGCACTGCCCGGTACTCAAGCCGTCTATCGAGACACCTCGCTTCTATGGCTGACCCAGCGTGTGCTCCGGCAGCTCGAAGCGATCCGCATGCCGGAAGAGGCGCGTGAACTCATCGAGGCCGTTTATGGCGCGGTAATCGACCAGGTACCGGATGGCCTGCATGAGGCGCGTATTGTACAGCGAGGACAGCAGCAAATTGCCGGCTCCATGGCCTTCACCAGCGCACTGGAGCTGGAGGCGGGGTATGTCTGGGATCGCCACAAATGGCAGGAGGAGCAAGAGTTCGGTACCCGGCTGATCGATGAGCCTACCGTCAATGTGGTGCTGCTCAAGCGTGATGCCATGGGCACCCTGACGTTATGGGCCGAGGGCGAGCGCCATACCGACATGCTCAGCCAGCTCAAGTTGCGCCAGAGCCAGGCCAAGAAACTGGCGGAGCTACCAGTTAGCTACCAGCCCCAGTGGGAAGCCTTGCAGGAACGCTACAAAGCGCTGCGCTTCGTGCAGCCCTGGTTGGCCGAAGAGGACGCTGAGGTGGCCTATGACCAAGTGCTCGGATGCCTGTTTGGGCGGTCGGCGGACGTGTAGAGGCCACCCTCGATGGAGGGTGGCCATGCCCCGCTACTGCGGAGAACTCACTAAGAGCCGAGCTTTTTTGTGGGTCGACTCACGGTTGAGCCCTAGAGAGCTAGGGAGCGTTGTGGAGTATCTCATCACCATAGATCGAAATACACTGTGTAATCGTTTTTTGAGGATCTACTCACTTCTATTTTATTGACCGGTTGCCTTGTGAGGAATATGCTTGGCCTCAGAGGCAGGGTCAGGAGGTGGGGTTATGCGTCGATTCCTTGAAGAGTGGCTTTGGAAAGTGGGGGAGTGGGACTGGGTTCGTATCACTCTGCGTGTGGCGACCTGGCTCGCTATCAGACTTTGGATTTGGCTAGCTGCAAGAAGGAGGTAGCGTGAACCTAACCGAAAGAGATTGGCTGCCTGTGCGAGCCAAAGAGGGGGGGATTACCTATCGATCCCCATCCTCTATCGCCGATCCTGAAATTCTCGATCTGGCGCTGCCTCGGGCTGATTTTCAAGGCGCGGCTTATCAGTTCCTGATCGGGCTGTTACAGACGGCGCTTCCGCCCAAGAATCACGACGACTGGTTGGCTCGATACCTGGAGCCCCCGACAGTCGAGGAGCTGGCAAGCGCTTTTTCTCCTCTGGCAGCCGCTTTCGAGCTGGATGGCGATAGGCCGCGCTTCATGCAGGATCTCGATCCTCTTGAGGAGGCCAATCCCTCACCGGTCGCAGGGCTGCTGATCGACTCCCCCGGTGCCAACGGTATTAAGCTCAACACCGATCATTTCACCAAGCGTGGGCGTGTAGAAGTCGTCTGCCCCGACTGCGCAGCGCTTGCTCTATTCACTCTGCAGATCAACGCACCGTCTGGCGGGGCGGGGTACCGCGTGGGTTTACGGGGTGGTGGGCCGCTAACGACTCTGGTGCTGCCCGAGCGAGCGGATGCCACACTCTGGCAGCGGCTTTGGCTGAACGTGATGCCTGCGGCTTCGATTGCTGGCGCAGGCGGGCGCAACCTCGAAGCCAAGCCCGAGGACGACACGCTCTTTCCCTGGATGGGGCCAACTCGTGTCAGCGATAAGAAGGGCGCCGTTGTGACGCCAGACGAAGTGCATCCTTTGCATCCCTATTGGGCCATGCCACGCCGGTTTCGCCTGCTCTTCGAGGATGGTGCGTGTCAGTGTGATTTGTGCGGAAGAGAGACGACGCGCTTCGTTCGGGAGATCCGGGCCAAGAATTACGGTGCCAACTATGACGGTCCTTGGCTGCATCCTTTGACGCCCTACCGGCAGGATCCCAAGAAACCGAACGAGCCGCCGCTCTCTCAGAAAGGTCAGCCTGGTGGGTTGGGTTATCGCCACTGGTCGCATCTGGTTCTGCAGGATGCGAAGTCGAGCGGAGCTCTGCCGGCCGCTGTCGTGCATGACTATTTGCATGGCAAGGCCCCGACGAGCGAAGAGGCCTACCGGGAAGGTGACATCAGCGAGAGGTTATTGAATCAGGTGCGTTTGTGGGCCTTCGGCTACGACATGGACAATATGAAGCCACGTTGCTGGTATGGCGTCGAGATGCCGCTGATAGCCATTCCACCCAAGCACGAGGAAGTCTTCAGGAGTTGGGTACAGGTCTTTACCGAGCTTGCGCGCCAAGTTGCCTGGATGCTGCGCAACCAGGTAAAAGGTGCCTGGTTTTCTCGTCCTGCCGATGCCAAGGGCGATATGAGCAGCATCGATGAGCAATTTTACGATGCGACCGAGGCTGCTTTCTTTCGAAATCTATTCGCACTGCGCCAAGCACTTCAGAACGGACAATACATCCACATGCCTTCTCAAGTCGCTGAAAGTTGGTATGGCGAGTTGAGGCGAGAAGCGCTTCGTCTTTTCGAGCTTCTGTCTCTCAGCGGCCCCCATGAAGAGTTGGATATGCGTCGTATTATCCAGGCACGGCGAAATCTTTTGGCTTGGCTCTCTGGGCGAAGCAAGGGGAGCAAAGTCATCCAGAAATTTGCAAAAGAAGGTGGCTTCAGTCTGGCGGCTGACCAGAAAAACAAGGCAACGGAGGGGATGTCATGAGTGAGGCGACGACCGCTGAGGCGGTAAGTGAAGCCCGACCGGTACCGGAAGAGCGTCTGCTCGCGATTAGTGCGGACGAGGCTTTTCAGGTGCGTTGCTGGTGGCAGCGTTTGACCCTACCGGCAGCAGAACTGAAGGCCTTCAGCGATGCACCGCCGTGGCCAAAGGGCGTGCGGGCCACGCTCAGGCGTTGCGATACCGTGGAGGCCGCCATGCTGACCGAAGGTTTTCGGCTTCTCTGGCATCGGTTGTCAGCGCCTGAAGGGGAAGGTGAGAAGCAACGCAATTATCGGCTGCAAACCTGGGCATGCATCGCGCTAGTGCTGGCCGAGGTAAGGGCCGAAAGTCCCGGTGCCACTTTGGGTAGCCAACTTGGCAAACAGAAGAAAGAAACCGGCAAGCCTCATATGAGTGAGCTGCGCTTCCAACGCCTGCTGGCCTGTCGCTCGCCCGAGGAGCTGATTACTCATCTCCGCCGTGCATTGGCGCTGATCGACAAGAGAGGCGTCAGCGCGGTCTATCTGGCCGATAACGTTGCCCTCTGGTGGGCTGAAAGGTGGCGTGAGTCGCAAGGTTGGGCTGCCAGCCGCCCTTCACAGCGCCTGTCCTTCCAATGGGCAAATGATTACTTTGGCACTCAACTCCAATATCAGCACGATAACGACTAATCGAACTTCTATTAAGAACAGGGAGCTGACACATGAGCCATTTCATTCAACTGCACCTACTGACTTCCTATCCGCCCGCCAATCTCAATCGTGACGATCTGGGCCGTCCCAAGACTGCCATCATGGGTGGCGCCAAGCGCCTTCGTGTCTCTTCCCAGAGCCTCAAGCGCGCATGGCGTACCTCGGCACTGTTTGAAGAGGCCATCGGTCAGCATCGTGGCTACCGCACCAAGCGTATCGGCATCGAGGCTAAACAGCGCCTGATCGAGAAAGGGGTAAAGGAGAAGGAGGCCCAGGAGTGGGCAACCGATATTGCCAAAGTCTTCGGTGAGGTGGCCAAGGGCGAGCTGGAAACCAGCCAGCTCGTACACATCGGCCCCGAAGAGCAGGCAGCAGTCGATGCGTTGGTCGATACTCTTGCCAACGAGAGCAGAGCGCCGGAGAAGGAAGATTTAGACCTGCTGCGCCACAAACCTACAGCCGCCGATATCGCTTTGTTCGGCCGCATGCTGGCCGCGGTTCCTGAGTACAATGTGGAAGCAGCCTGCCAGGTGGCGCATGCCATTACCGTGCACGCTGCTGAAGTAGAAGATGATTATTTCACTGCCGTGGATGATCTCAATACGGGGAATGAGCATCGCGGCGCCGCTCACGTCGGCGAGGCCGGTTACGGAGCGGGGTTGTTTTACAGCTACGTCTGCATCGACCGCAACCAGCTCGTGGAAAATCTGAAGGGCGACGCCGAGCTTGCCGACAGGTCGATTGCCGCTCTGGTCGAAGCTGCGGCAAGAACCTCGCCCAAGGGTAAGCAGAACAGCTTTGGTTCCCGCGCTCATGCCAGCTACCTGCTTGCCGAAAAGGGTGAGCAACAGCCCCGCTCGCTGTCGGTGGCATTCTTGCGACCGGTGAGCGGTCAGGATCAAGCCGTAGAAGCCATCGAGCGACTCGAAAAGCAGGCCAAAGCTTTCGATACCGCCTATGGTGCCGGTGCCGATCGACGTTTCGTCGTAGCTGCCGAGCCGGACTATCATGGCCCACTGCTTGAGGGTGCGGTAGCACAGGGGAGCCTGGCAGAGCTGGTTGATTTCCTCAAAGCCGACCAGTGAGGTGCGTAATGACGGAATATCTCGTTTTCCGGCTCTACGCGCCGCTAGCCAGTTGGGGCGAACCCGCGGTAGGCGAAACTCGTCCCAGCGCTACCCATCCGGGACGTGGCGCTATCCTGGGCTTGCTTGGTGCCGCGCTCGGCATTCGGCGTGATGACGATGAAGGACAGAGCGAGCTACGTGACAGCGTGCGGGTGGCGGTCAAGCAGCGTTCGCCGGGAATCCTGTTGCGCGATTACCACACGGCTCAGGTACCGGGCGAGCGCAAGGGTGTTGTGTACCGCACACGCCGTGACGAGTTGAGTGCACCACGCAAAGTCATCAACACCATTCTTTCCAGTCGTGACTACCGCTGTGATGGGCTCTGGACAGTTGCTGTTTGGCTGTCGCCGGAGGCTACCTTGACACTGGGGGCGCTGGAGCAAGCCCTCAAGACTCCGCACTTCCCATTGTATCTTGGCCGCAAGGCGTGCCCACCGGCAGCCCCGCTGGATCCACGTCGTGTAACCGTAGAGCGGCTGAAAGAAGCGCTCGATACCGAGTTCCCCAAACTGGTTCGCGATGAGCAGCAAGCGCTTCGCCTGGCTAGTGAGTCGCTTTATTGCTGGGAGGGTGAAGCGGCCATGCTCGACGGTAAAAAGGAGGGGGTGGAGTCCAACGCTATCTGGGACAGCCCACTCAACCGTAGGCGCTGGCAGTTTGGGCCGCGTACCGAATATCGCCGCTTCGTCCGCCATGAGGAGGGCAACTGATGTTTCTTTCTCGCGTACGTGTGGACCTTAACGGCCTTTCCCGTGAACTGCTATTCGAGATCATGGGAGGTGGCGCCTACGGTGCCCACCAGCTTCTATGGAAACTTTTTCCCGACCACTCGGAGGCTCGCCCTTTCCTGTTCCGCCAGGAAATGGAGGAGCCCTCGGGGCCGGACCAAGCGCCCAAAGGGCTGCCATTGTTCTACATGCTTTCCGACCGTGAGCCTGTGGCAGTAGCGGGGTTGCTCGATGTGCAGAGCAAACCGTTCGCCCCAGCGCTGGAGATAGGCGAGCAATTAGCGTTTCGTGTGCGTGCCAATCCGACGGTAGCCAAGGCGGTCGAAGGCAAACGAGGGCAGCGTGCCGATGTCTTGATGGCCGCCAAGTTTCCTTTTGAGTCGGGTGAGGCCCGCAACAGTCGAGCCTGTGTAGAGGCCATGGACAATGCCGCTCACGATTGGCTGACCTCACGGGCCGAGTCCTGGGGATTTCGATTGCCGGTCAAGCCAAATGTAGGCTCCTATCGTCAGCATGCTCTCCACAAGCCCGGTCGGCGTGATGCCATTCGGTTTTCCAGTGTCGATTATGAAGGGCTTCTGGAAGTGACCGATCCGGGGCGTTTGGTCGAAACACTGGCTCATGGTATCGGCCGTGCCAAGGCGTTTGGCTGTGGATTGCTGATGCTGCGTCGACCTTGAGGGGGTGACATGAGCTTTATCCCCCTCAAGCCGATCCCGATGAAGGATCGCATGACGATGATCTTCATCGGCATGGGCCAGATCGACGTACGTGATGGCGCCTTCGTGGTGATCGACGATGTCAACGGCGAGCGCATGCACATACCGGTCGGCTCGGTTGCCTGCCTGCTGCTCGAGCCTGGCACCAGAGTTTCCCATGCGGCCATCAAGCTTGCCGCGGCGGTGGGCACCCTGCTGATCTGGGTTGGGGATGCCGGCGTGCGGCTCTACAGTGCAGGGCAGCCTGGTGGTGCCCGATCCGACAAGCTGCTTTACCAGGCCAGATTGGTGCTTGAGGAGAAGCTGCGTCTCAAGGTGGTGCGCAAGATGTTCGAGCTGCGCTTCGGTGAGCCGGCACCTGAGCGGCGCAGTATCGAACAGTTGCGGGGAATCGAAGGCGCCCGTGTGCGCAAGACGTATCAACACTTGGCCAAACAGTACGGCATCAAATGGACAGGGCGCCGTTACGACCCGAGCCAATGGGATGCTTCCGATACCGTCAACCAATGCCTCTCCGCTGCCACTGCTTGTCTCTACGGGGTAACTGAAGCAGCGATTCTGGCGGCGGGTTATGCGCCAGCCATTGGCTTTCTTCACACCGGAAAGCCAAAGAGCTTCGTCTACGATATCGCCGATATCGTCAAGTTCGAAACCGTGGTTCCCGCGGCTTTCCGCGTTGCGGCGCGCAATCCACCCCTGCCAGAGCGGGAGGTGCGTATTGCCTGCCGCGATGCCTTCCGGCAGACGAAGCTGCTCCAGAGCCTGATACCACTGATCGAAGAGGTTCTATCAGCAGGAGAGATCGAACCACCACCGCCAGCCCCCGAAGCCGTGCCACCGGCCATACCGGAGCCGGCATCCGTGGGCGATGCCGGGCACAGGAGCGGTTGATATGGCCATGCTAGTCGTAGTGACCGAAGCCGTACCGCCCCGTCTGCGCGGCAGGCTCGCCGTGTGGCTGCTCGAGGTCCGTGCCGGTGTTTATGTCGGCGATGTCAGCAGGCGTATTCGCGAGATGATCTGGGAGCAGATCAATGCGCTGGCGGAGGAAGGCAACGTCGTGATGGCCTGGGCCAGCAATCACGAGTCCGGTTTTGAGTTCCAAACATACGGCTCGAATCGTCGTGAACCCTGGGATCATGACGGACTACGCTTGGTGCGCTTTCTCCCGCTAGAGACCAACTAACTGATTTTCCAGGTTCTTTAACAATTCGTGCTGTACAAAAAATAGGCAAAATCGCTGGTGGGAAATCCGCCGGCGATTTTCCTTTTGTAGATCAATCGTCTACGATTAGTCCGATCCCCGCGGGAGCGGGGATTAACCGCTGTACGGCGTATTCGAAGAGGTGGTGAGTCGCCGATCCCCGCGGGAGCGGGGATTAACCGTGCAGGCGGTAGCTCCCCAGTCTCTCGTCGAACCGATCCCCGCGGGAGCGGGGATTAACCGTGACTGAATATCAGTCTCCAACTATTCGACTCCCGATCCCCGCGGGAGCGGGGATTAACCGGTGAGGAGATCACCTTTTCCACCGCCGACGAGCCGATCCCCGCGGGAGCGGGGATTAACCGCCGGAACCCGAGCCCGAGCCGGAACGGCCGCCCCGATCCCCGCGGGAGCGGGGATTAACCGGTGAACGGCCCTGCGTACTGCTTGGATTATAGCCGATCCCCGCGGGAGCGGGGATTAACCGGCAGCACAGCATCTGGACGCCGGAATGCCGTCCCGATCCCCGCGGGAGCGGGGATTAACCGTATTCAATGAACTTTGCGAATACTTCCCCGACGCGATCCCCGCGGGAGCGGGGATTAACCGCATGAAGAACAAGATCACCGACCTGAGGAACCCCGATCCCCGCGGGAGCGGGGATTAACCGGATGCACCCCGCTAAGCCGGTGACGGTGGCCACCGATCCCCGCGGGAGCGGGGATTAACCGATGAGGTAGCGGGTCATGGTCGGATCCTCAGACCGATCCCCGCGGGAGCGGGGATTAACCGGTCCGGGCGATGAATTCGATGCGGGAGTTGGCCCGATCCCCGCGGGAGCGGGGATTAACCGCCGATGTTTCCTGTCTCATGACTGGATCCTCTCCGATCCCCGCGGGAGCGGGGATTAACCGGTGATGTTGACCTTGGCGAGCATGCCCCAGTACCGATCCCCGCGGGAGCGGGGATTAACCGGTCGAGGAATTGATCGAGCGAAAACGTGAGGACCGATCCCCGCGGGAGCGGGGATTAACCGGTGCGTGCCATGGCACGCTCGATGCTGTCACGCCGATCCCCGCGGGAGCGGGGATTAACCGGTGATGTAACGCATGGCCACACCTCAGAAGAGCCGATCCCCGCGGGAGCGGGGATTAACCGATCGTGGCTGAGGTTGATGGGTTGCGGCACACCCGATCCCCGCGGGAGCGGGGATTAACCAGTTGCGGTTGTCGCCGTCGCGAAACACCACCGCCCGATCCCCGCGGGAGCGGGGATTAACCGCAAATTTCCTATGTCAAATCTCTACTAGCACGCCGATCCCCGCGGGAGCGGGGATTAACCGTTCGGCGGCTACTGAGAGGATCCAGTCATGAACCGATCCCCGCGGGAGCGGGGATTAACCGCGGCTCGCCGGCGCCGGTCAGCTGATACGCCGCCGATCCCCGCGGGAGCGGGGATTAACCGGCGCGGTGTCCGTTGGCGAGGCCTCCAGAGATCCGATCCCCGCGGGAGCGGGGATTAACCGGCTGGCGCCCTGATCGCCGCCGAGTGGGAGCGCCGATCCCCGCGGGAGCGGGGATTAACCGGGCACAGTGAAATACTACGGCAAGCGAGATGGCCGATCCCCGCGGGAGCGGGGATTAACCGCGTCAATAAACGGGATCGAGTGGTATAGGGATCCGATCCCCGCGGGAGCGGGGATTAACCGCCGGCGAGGCCCAGGGTGTCAATCAGGAAGTGCCGATCCCCGCGGGAGCGGGGATTAACCGCGGTTCGCCAAGCACTACGGCGCCCTGGTCAACCGATCCCCGCGGGAGCGGGGATTAACCGGCGTTTCCACATATTGGGGGGGGGTAAGGCGCCGATCCCCGCGGGAGCGGGGATTAACCGGCCTCAACGTTTGCGGATTGCCCTGAAATTGTCCGATCCCCGCGGGAGCGGGGATTAACCGCCGAGCGCATGCGGGGCGAGCTGAAACGAGTCCCGATCCCCGCGAGGGCGGGGATTAACCGGATGAGGCAAAGCGGAACCGGCGCAGCTACAGCCGATCCCCGCGAGGGCGGGGATAAACCGTCCGCACGCTGATGATCAGTGCGGGGCACAGCCCGATCCCCGCGAGGGTGGGGATTAACCGTCGGCCTTACCGTCGGCAACGTCGGTGGTCAGCCGATCCCCGCGGGAGCGGGGGTTAACCGCGGGTCAGCACCGTGTCGGCGACGTCATCCAGCCGATCCCCGCGAAGGCGGGGATTAGCCGGCGTGCGCCGGGATACTCCGCCGAGCCGAGAAACGATCCCCGCGAGTGCGGGGGTTAACCGAACCCCATGGAGCCGCCGGGCTTTGCCGTATTCCGATCCCCGCGAGGGCGGGGATAAACTGTAGTTCTAAAACAACGGCGTGCTGGGCGAGGCTCGATCTCCGCGCTTGCGGAAAGGAACCGGCGCCGGAAGCCAATAACTGGCGCTCCTGCGTTTTCGGGATAAGCCAAAACAAGCCTACGGGTGGTGTGAGTACCTACCAGTAAGCAGTACCTAGCCTAATTGTCAGAGATTGCATACGGCCTTTGTAGGAAATGTGCCATTTCGCTGCTTGCTCAAATCGATAAGCTATATGGCGCCTCTCCGGCGCTGGGCCAACTTGCTTGGACGCGCTATTACAAAAAGCCCCACGCGCAGCGTGGAGCCTGAAAAAGGAAAAGGATGCCATGAAAACCCGGCTGGACGAACGCTTCGACCCCGATCCTTTAGACCCCTGGGAGGAGGAGCGCTTACGACAAGCCGAGCGCCCCGTGTCGTCCCGCTCCGCTTCACGGCCAGCGGATGACCGGACACCACCCCAAGAGTACCGGCCTGAACCGCCTATCCCCGATACCCCGGAGAAACCACGCACGCTGCAAATCGGTGTGTTCTTCGATGGCACCGGCAACAACATGCACAACGACCGGCAACTGCCCGACCGCGATATCACCAATGTGGCCAAGCTGCATGACTTGTATCCGAACGATGCGGCTAACGGCTATTACCCTGTCTATATCCAAGGTGTGGGCACAATTGCCGGTCGGGAGAGCGAAGATGGCTTCGTGGCTCCCGAGAACGCCATCGGCATGGGCACCGGGGTCGGGCCGGAGGGTGGCCATGCGCGTATCGAACAGGCGCTGACCGAGGTCCGCCAGATCCTGGAGGCCAACCCCCGCGATTCGCTGGTAACCTTCGATGTATTTGGCTTCAGCCGCGGTGCGGCCCTGGCCAGGCACTTCGTCAATTTGATCCATCGCTGGCCGGAAACACTACTGGTACCGGACTTTCGCCTCGTCAGGTCAATGTATCAACCACCGCTGCGCCGCATTCTGGCCTTTCCACCCAGGCCCATTCCTTTCCCGCAGGTTCGCTTCGTCGGGCTGTTCGATACCGTGGGCAGCTTCTACCGGCCCGGTACCGACAGTAACCTCGATTTCGACCTTTACATCGCCTCGGGTAGTGCCGCCCGCGTGGTGCAGCTCACCGCCCATCACGAGATACGCCGTAACTTCCCGCTCAACAGCATCGCCGATGCCCAGGGCAACCACCCCGGCAACTTCGCCGAGATTGCGCTTCCAGGTGTACACGCCGATATCGGCGGTGGCTATGAGAACCCCAATCTCGATCTGGGCTTTGCCAACCATGAGGAGCTGATCGTGCGTCGCCGTGCTGGGCTGGGGGCCAATGGAGAGACGATTCGCCGGGCCCAGGCGGAGGCGCAGGCGAGAGGACTCGACATTCGCGTGGATGGCAGGGATGTACTCGAGATCGAACGCCGTGCCACGCGCAAGGAGCTGGCCATCTACGCCCTGCATCAGATGTACGAAGAGACGAAGCGAGCCTGGGTGCCTCTCGATGAACTTCGGGATGACGCAGACCATACCATTCCCACCGAGCTGCAAACTCTGATCGACGAGTGGTGGCAAAACGGCAGCCGGCGCGGGCGCCAGTGGATGCTGGACATGTCGCATGAACACTTTGCCGGTTACATCCATACGTCTCACCGCCAGCATCCTTACAGTCTGAGGGACCGCTTCGCCCACGCCCCGGAGCCCAGCGGTGTGCGCCGGGTGTTCCCTAACGTGTCGCTGCACTCCTACCTGCCGACACAGGAGCCGCAGAATGCCTAGGTCATGGACGACTCGTCTGCGGCCTGTGCTGCTACTGTTGCTGCTATTATTGACCGCTGCCTGCGAGGCGGAACCTCGACGCTATGATTTTGCCGTACAGCCGGTTGGTGGGCCTACAGGTTGGCCCATCTGGGTGGAGGAGCTGACCTTTGACCATTCTTGGAGCGCACGTGCGGGCAACATCAGCTCCGGTTTCGAGTACAGGCCACCCCGGGCAGGGGGGGTGAATGTACTGGCCCATCCTATGCCCGCTCCTTCCTCGGTGCAGGCGCGCTGGTTTTCCTACCGTACCCAGACCTTCTACGAAATCGATCTGGCATTGCCTGATACGGATGCTCTACTGCAGCAGTGGTATCGGGATTTCCCCCCGTCCCAATACCGCCACTACCTGGTAGCTGGCTTCTCCGGCAAGGGGGAGGTCATGGTCTGGTGGCGCGCCAGTTGCAAAGTCTGCGGCCGTGATCGCAGCCAGGATTTCCATGCGCCAATCGTGGAGTCGGCATGGGCCGAGGAGGTGGTGGGCGATCCGGCAACCTTTCGCAGTCAGACTCAGAGACGAATCGATGATGGGATCATTCCCTCGCCTTGGGAATGACATGACTCTCGCGTCGAAGCCATCCAATGCCTCGCTTATCACCCACTCTCATGAGAGTCTGGCCCACGCCCCGGAGCCCAGCGGTGTACGCCGGGTCCTCCCTAATGTATCGCTGCACTCCTACCTGCCGACACAGGAGCCGCAGCATGCCTAAGTGGGTGGCATGCCTACGCCACGGGCTGCTGCTATCACTGTTGCTATTGACTGCCGCCTGCGAGGCGGAACCTCGACGCTATGATTTTGCCGTACAGCCGGTTGGTGGACCTACAGGTTGGCCCATCTGGGTGGAGGAGCTGACCTTTGACCATTCTTGGAGCGCACGTGCGGGCAACATCAGCTCTGGTTTCGAGTACAGGCCACCCCGGGCAGGGGGGGTGAATGTACTGGCCCATCCTATGCCCGCTCCTTCCTCGGTGCAGGCGCGCTGGTTCTCCTACCGTACCCAGACCTTCTACGAAATCGATCTTGAGCTGTCTGATATGGACGCCCAGCTACAGCAGTGGTACCGGGACTATCCTCAGCCGGATTACCGCCATTATCTTATGGTTGGCTTCTCCGGTAGAGGGGAGGCCAAAGTCTGGTGGCGTGCTAGCTGCAACAACTGCGGTCGTGATCGCAGTCGGGATTTTCATGCGCCAATCGTGGAGTCCGCGTGGGCTGAGCAGGTAGAGGGAAATCCTGACTGGTACCGTGAGCATATCCAAGAGTACGTCAATGAAGGCGTATTCCCCTCTCCGTGGTGAAGGATATGGCTACGTTTCCAGCCCCCTACAGCCTGAGGGACCGCTTCGCCCATGCCCCGGAGCCCAGTGGTGTGCGCCGGGTGTTCCCTAACGTGTCGCTGCACTCCTACCTGCCGACACAGGAGCCGCAGAATGCCTAAGTGCTGGCATGGCTACCCCCAAACTCCTCCGTATCGATCTCCTTCTGCAGCGCTTCGCTGTAGCGGGCGCCGGCGACCTGGTCCGGCGTCAACAGGGCGGTGAGTCGTTCCAGGGTGGTGGCGTCCAGGCGTAGGCTTTCCGCCGCGAGGTTTTCGCGCATGTGCGCGCTGGAGCGGCTGCCGGGAATGGGGATCACGTCGTCGCCTTGGGCGGTGAGCCAGGCGAGGGCGAGCTGGCCGGTGGTGACTTCCTGCTCGCTGGCGATGGTCTGGAGCTTTTCCAACTGGCGCAGGTTGCGTGGCAGGTTGTCGGCGCTGAAGCGCGGCATGCCGAGGCGCACGTCGTTCTCGGTGAGTTGGCTGGCATCGGTCACGGCGCCGGCCAGAAAGCCGCGGCCCAGCGGGCTGAAGGCGACGAGTGAGGTGTTGGCTTCGCGACAGGCATCGAGCAGGGCGATTTCGGGGTTGCGGGTCCACAGCGAGTATTCGGATTGCACGGCGGCAATGGGGTGTTCGGTTCTGGCGCGGCGCAGGGTGACGGCGGAGATTTCCGAGAGCCCGATGGCGCGAATCTTGCCCTCTTCCACCAGTCGCGCCAGGGCACCGACGCTCTCTTCGATGGGTACCTGGCGGTCCAGCCGGTGCAGGTAGTAGAGGTCCAGGTGGTCGGTATTCAGGCGTTCGAGGCTCGCTTCGCACTGGCGGCGCAGCGTCTCGGGGCGGCCGTCGATCACTTTCTTGCCCAGTGCCGGGTCCATGGCCATGCCGCACTTGCTGGCCAGCAGTATTTCGTTGCGCTTGCTCGCCAGTGCCTTGCCCACCACCCGTTCATTGGCGGTGGCACCGTAGAGGGTGGCGGTGTCGAAGTGGCGATAGCCCATCTCGAAGGCTTCTTCGAGGGCGCGTATCGCGTCGGTTTCGGGCACCGGGCTGCCGTAGCCGTGGGAGAGGTTCATGCAGCCCAGGCCGATGGTGGGAGAGGCCACTTCTTTCAGGCGAGAGAAGATCGACATGCTGGCTCCGCGTCAGGGTTCGGGCATTCATCATGCCGAGCGCAGCACAGGATGCGCAAGCCAAGCATTCCATCCCAAGCGAGCAGCCCCGTCGCATTGTTCACAGGGTTTCCTCATTCTGTCGTTATCGTTGGGTTTTCAGGCGTAACGAACCCGCTTCCTGATCCGTGATAAGGAATGAGTCATGAGCCCTGCAGGGAACGCCCACTATGGGCGCGTGAATCGTTATTTGCACTGGGGTATGGCGCTGCTGCTGGCCTGGCAATTCACCACCACCAGCGTTCGGGTGCTGTTGAGCGACAGCGCACTGGACGAGCTGCTGTGGCCGACCCATCGGTCCACAGGCTTCCTGCTGATGGTGCTGGTGGTGGTGCGAGTACTCTGGGCGCTGGCGAGCCGGGCGAGCCAGCCGCCGGCAGTGAGCAGGGCAGCGCGCCTGGGGCACCTGGCACTCTACGGTTTGATGCTGGTGGTGCCGACCCTGGCGCTGCTGCGGCAGTACGGTTCGGGTCGCGCCTTCGAACCATTCGGCATTCCGCTGATGTCGGGCTTCGAGGGCGAGCGTATCGAGTGGATGGTGGCTGCGGGCAGCCTGCTGCACGGTGAGCTGGGCTGGCTGCTGCTGGCGCTGATCGTCGGCCATGTGGCAATGGTGTTCTGGCACCGCCGCCATGGGCAGGATGTGTTGGGCCGCATGCTAGTGCGCTAGGAACGGTAGGCCCGGCGACGCTCCGCCGGGCGTTGGCCTGGCTTATTGCATCAGCGTCTTGATCCGTTCCAGGTACTCCTGCCCGTTCTCGCGGATACGCTCCTGCTCACGAGCATCGGCGCCCGAGCGTACTTCCTGCACGTGTTCGCGCATGATGCCGAGCTCTTCGTCGATCTTGGTCAGCGCGTTTTCCATGGTCTCGGTGAGCTGCTGAATGATGGCCATGTCGCCTTCGGTGAGCTCATTTTTGCTGAGCAGGACTTCGAGCAGGTCGTTGCGGAGTTCCAGGGCGTCGACGGCCTGTTTGAGGGTGTCGATGGGCTGGCCTTGGGCCTGTTCCAGTTGTTCGACGAGTTCTTCCTCCTGCATCTGATCTTGTTCCTGGGTCTCTTCCTGGGCTTGGGCAACGCTCAGGGGTAGCAGGGCGAGTAGAAGGGCCACGGTAAGGAGTTTCATCTGCATACCTCGTCTGTTAAGAAGCATTTTGAATGCTAGTTAATGCCGCATCGCTCAACAAGGCGAAGCGATGCGGCATCTTGTCCTGGCTCGTCATGGGGCGGGTGGTTCTTGTTCACGCTCCGGCTCGTTCGCTGCCCACCGGGTGCGGTATCCTGTGGCTACAACGATTTACGAGGAAAGCCCCATGACTGAGCCAACCCCCTTTCAGCGCGCGCTGACCGAGCTGGATGCCCTGCATGCGCAGGATCCGCGTCAGGTAGAGGTGGAGGGCGAGACGCTGCCGCTGGAGCTGTGGCATGCGGGGCGCATGAGCGCCTGGCTCGCGCGCGTGGTCGAAGCGCCCAGCGAGCTGGTGCAGATCGCCGTGCGCTCGCAGCATCTGCAGCGCTGGGAGGTGCCGCGCAACGAGTACCCCGAGGGACGTGTGGGCTACCTGACCTGGCGCCGCGATCAGGGCAAACGTGCCGGTGAAACCACCGCGCGGGTGATGGAAGCGGCGGGCTATTCGGCTGAAGAGGCCGCCGAGGTGTCACGGATGATCCGCAAGCAGGGCCTGGGCCGCGATCCGGGCACCCAGGCGGTGGAAGACTGTGCTTGCCTGGTGTTTCTCGAGAACTACTTCGCCGACTTTTCCAAGCAGGTGGAGCATGACCACCTGGTGCGCATCGTGCAGATGACCTGGAAGAAGATGTCGCCCAAGGCTCACGAGCTGGCGCTGACGCTACCCATGAGTGCGGAAGCGCGAGCGGTGGTGGAGGAGGCGTTGGCCGGCTAGGTTGGCGGGGGAGCCGTTCAGGGCACCAGCGTCTGGGCGGCCTCGAGGTAGGCGACGCCGTTGCTCTGCACGCGTTCGAAGTCGCCCGTCTCCGAGCCCTGGTGCACTTCCTCCAGGGTATGCGCCATGGCTTCCACTTCCTCCTGAATCTTCTCCAGCGCATTTTCCAGGGTGTAAGTCAGCTCGTGAACGGTACCGAGATCGGTGATGGCCAGCTCGTCCTGGGCCAGCAGTTCGGCCAGGCGCTGGTTGTATTCGGAGAAGTTGGCCACGGCCTGGGCCAGGGTGTCGGCGGGCTCGCCCTTGAAGTGGGCGGGGGCTGAGTCGGCAACGGCGGTGGCGCTCATCAGACTGACGAGCAGGGCGGGCAGAAGGGCGGATAGGGCTTTCATGGTGACGCTTCCTTGTGAGAATGAGAACTCTTGCTTTTTACCAGGCCGACTGAGGCTGAACAAGCATGTGCTCAAATGAGAATGATTTTTCTTGTCGATAATTGACAGAGGTCAGAGGAGCGGCTAGATTTCCGATAGTTAATGATAATTGTTATCATTAATGGCGCTAACGGAGGTCGCCAATGTCGTACTTCACACCTACCGCCATCCGTGGGGCCACGCCTGCCCTTCAGATCTGTGGTGCCACATCGTGCTCGGTGCGCCTGGCCCGCGAGTACCCGCGCCAGGACACTACACTCTCTCAAGAGGAGTTCGAGTTGCTGCAGCTCCATCGGGAAGAGGCCCGGCACGAGCTGTTCCGGCGCTCGTTCATGCTCACCTCCGAGCGCTACCTGAAAGGGGAGCTGCTCGAGCCTGGCCTGGGTGACGAGGGGCTGGGGCGCTTCAGCTCAGAGTGACGCTCAGACTGTCATCGCTTTCGCAGGGTTTGCCGTGGCGCACAGTCAGGCGGCGCTCGCTCAGATTCATCACTACCGAGAAGAGGGTTTCCATGCGCTCTTCGGCGGGCTGGTCGGGATTGAAGTGACGACAGATCGACAGCGGCGCGCCCTGATGGTCGCTGAGCACGTCGAACAGGCGCGCTTCGTCGAGGGGAGCGTTCGACGGCAGCTCGTCGTGCAGCAGCGCGTCGAGGCGGCACAGCCGCGGCTGTGAGTCGACCCGGGGATAGTCCTGCACCGGGCAGGGGGTGTTGTCGGCGTAGAGATGGTTGGTGTGGGTGACGATGCCGCTGCGCGGCGCGATTCGCCCCGGCTCGCCGGGCTGAACCTCGAGCCCCACGGCCTGGCCCCCTTCGTTGCCGACCTGAGCGCTGGCGAGCAGGAAGTGGGCGGGCGAGCAGACCCGGTCGTGAGTGGCCACGGCAAGGGCGCTCTCCATGTCTTCGCTCTCCAGGATCTTGCGCAGGGCGATATGGATCGGCAACCCGCTGCCGCAGGTCTGCGAGCGAATGGCGTTGAGGCATACGCCGATGCCCCGCTCGTTCATCCCCACTTTGCCTACCATGCCGGCCTCGCCGATGCTAATCAGCGCTGGCTTGCCATCGCCGTGCACGTGCAGGGCGACCACGTTGTCGAGCTGGTCGCTGCGCCAGTCCCAGTTCTGTGCCAGCCACTGTTGCCCGTGGCGCTGCAGGGAGAAGGCCGAGCAGCCGCCGCTGGCCTGGGTCAGGGCGATTTCGCTGCGGCAGTTGAGCGTCAGGATGTCGAGGAAGTCGACGCCTGCGCCCCAGGCGATGCCGTTCATCTCTTCGAGAATGGCGGGAAAGCCCTGGGCGATTTGCGCCTCGAAGTGGCAGGCCCGGTCGCGGGCCTCTTCCCAGCGAATGCCGACGAAGTCGTGAAACAGCTGCCCGTAGACGTCGATACCGCGCTGGATCAGCTGGCGGTGAATGCGGCCGTGCTGGGCGCCGATCTCGTGATGGCTGCCGCTCAGCTCGGTCAGCGGCAGGGGGCGGAATCGCCGGGTCATAGCACCTCCTCTAACAGGCTCAGAAAGGCTGCCCAGGACTTCTCGTCGGCGCGCTGCTGGTAGCGTTCGTCGCCGAACACGGTGAAGCCGTGGGGAGCGCCGGAGTAGATCTGGATCTCGTAGGTGGCCTCGATGGCCTCGAGCTCTTCGACCAGCCCGCTGACGTCTTCCATGGTGACGCTGGTGTCGGCGCCGCCGTGGGCGATCAGCAGCGGCGGCACCTCTTCGGGCCACTCCTGGCCGTCCGGTGTGGCCACGCCGCCGTGGAAGCTGGTGTAGCCAGCCACGTCGTCGGCCTCGCCCGAACGGGCGATCTCCAGCGCCACGGCCCCACCGAAGCAGTAGCCCATGATGACGACGCTCTCCGCGGCGCCCTGTTCGCGTGCCTCGGCCAGGCCGGCCAGGGTCAGCTCGCGCATGCGCTCGCGGTCGGAGTAGAGCGCGCGGGTGGCTTCCTGGCGGGCGTCGAGGGTCTCGGGGCGATTGCCCTGGCCGAACAGGTCCACGGCGAAGGCGTCATAGCCCTGCTCGGCCAGCATGTCGGCGCGCTGACGTTCGTAGTCGTCCAGCCCGTTCCAGTCGTGAACGATCAGTACCGTGCCGCTGGCCTCTCCGCTGGCGGCGGCGTAGTAGCCTTCGAAGGTTTCGTCGCCTACTTCGTAGACGATGTCGTTGCCGGCGGGAGTGAAGGCGTGAGCGCCGGTGGCCAGGCCGAGCGATACCAGCAGCGCAAGGGGTGGGAGAGCGGAGCGCATGGGTGCCTCCTGTCGGATGGCATGACGGGTCAATCAGTATAGGCGAAGGCCGGCGGCGGCGTTTCTTGCAGGTCGCGCCCGACGTTTGTGCCGAAACGGGATTGTTCATCTCCGATAGGGAGTTGGCGTTGTAGTTCCGGGCTAGATCGTTGGTATGGGGGGCTTGTGTTTTGCCTCATAGGCTTCCAGATTTAGGGTGTGTGTCTGTCCTTGGTAACCAGACGTAATAAACCAGACGTTAAAACCAGAGTGAGAAGAACAACCATGAAGAAAAGCGTTCTAGCGATGGCGATCGCAGCCACCAGCGTAGCATTCGTTGGCGCGGCGCAGGCGGAAGTGAAGATCGGCTTCATCGGCGGCTTTACCGGCCCCATCGAGAGCCTGACGCCGCCGATCTATGACGGCGCGCGGCTGGCGGTTCAGCAGATCAATGAGCAGGGCGGCATTCTTGGCGGACAGACGCTGGTCATGCCCAGCGCCGACACCACCTGTAGCGACGCCTCGGCGGCTTCCAACGCGGCCGACCGCATGGTCAACACCGAGAACGTCACGGCCATCGTCGGTGCGCTGTGTACCGGTGCCACCGTGGCAGCGGCCAACAGTGCCGCCATTCCCGGTGGGGTGGTGATGGTGTCGCCGGCTTCCACCGCACCGGCGGTTACCGAGCTCGACGACAACGACCTGGTGTTCCGTACCGTACCTTCGGACTCCTATCAGGGTGAGATCCTGGCCAAGCTGATGCTCGACAAGGGCTTCGATGAGGTCGCGGTCACCTACGTCAACAACGACTACGGTCGTGGCCTGGCGGATGCCTTCACCGAAGCCTTCGAGGCGGGTGGCGGCCTGGTGGCTGAGAACGTGGCCCATGAGGATGGCCGCGCCGACTACCGCTCCGAGCTGGGCTCGCTCTCCGCCAGTGGTGCCGAAACCCTGGTGGTGCTGGCCTACGCCGACGGCTCGGGCCAGACCATTCTGCGTCAGGCCTATGAGGGTGGCATGTTCACCCAGTATGCCGGCGCCGATGGCATGGTGGGCTCCTCGCTGGTCGAGGCAGTGGGTGCCGACGTGCTCGAAGGCATGATCGCTACCCGTCCGGGCAGCCCCGAACTGCCGGGCACCGAGATCTTCGCCGAGGCTGCCCAGGCAGCCGGCCTCGACCCCACCGCGGTGTTCGCGGCCCAGGCCTACGATGCCGCCTTCCTGCTGGCACTGGCCATCGAGCAGAACGGCAGCGCCGAGCGTGAAGGCCTCTCCCAGGCCCTGCGCAGCGTCTCCTCCGCTCCGGGCGAAGTGATCCTGCCGGGCGAGTGGGAAAAGGCCGTCGAGCTGATCGCCGCAGGCGAAGAGATCAACTACGAAGGCGCTTCCGGTAGCCATGAGTTCGACGAGAACGGCGACGTACCGGGCGTAGTGGTCGAGATGGTGGTAGAGGACGGCGCCTTCGTCGGCAAGGGCCTGGTCGACCTCTAAGCATCGCTTCGGTCTGACCGCAAACTGAAAGGCCTCGGCATTTGCCGAGGCCTTTCTTTTTAATGTGGTTTTTAGAGAGGTGCGGATTTATGTCGCGAGCGATGAGAGGCTGGTCGCCGCCGGAGCGCAGCTCCCGGAGTGTAGCCCGCTACATGAGGAGAGCGAGCACCGCCGGCGGCCAGGATATCGAGCGCAGCAATAAATCAGCCCTCTCTAACCGTGGTGTTTTACTTTTTCGGGTAGCAACCCATTCGGCGCGAAGCGCAGCACCAGGGTGATCAGCAGGCCGATCACGAATACCCGCGCCTGCAGTGCGCGGCTGTCGAGGTTGCCCGGCGGCTGCCAGCCGAACCAGCCCTCGCCGATGCTCACCGCACCCTGCATCAGGAACAGTGCCAGCGGCTCGGACATCAGCCAGATGATGTACACCGCCACGGCGCCGAAGATGGTGCCCAGGTTGTTGCCCGGGCCGCCCAGGATGACCATCACCAGCACCAGGAAGGTGTGGTTCAGCGGCAGGTAGCCGTTGGGGTCGAACAGGCTGTTGAACGAGGCCAGCGCCCCACCACCAATGCCCATCAGGATGCAGCCCAGCACGAAGATCTCCAGGCGGCGCTTGTTGATGTCCTTGCCCATCGCCGAGGCGGAGATCTCGTTGTCGCGAATGGCCCGGATCATGCGGCCCCAGGGGGCGTGATAGGCGCGGTGTAACAGGAAGAAGATCACCGCGATCATCGCTGCTGTGACCGAGAGGTATAACGCCCGGGCCAGGGTGAAGCCCAGCTCGCTGGGCCCCGGGGTGGGCCAGGGCAGCGGCGATACCGTGGCGGTGCCGCGGGTCAGCCAGTCGGAGTTCTTGAGGAAGGCCTTGATGATCTCGGCGATGCCGAGGGTGGCGATGGCCAGGTAGTCGCTGCGCAGGCCCAGGCAGATATGGCCGATGAAGTAGCCCACGGCCCCGGCCAGGGCGCCGCCGAAGATCCAGCCGGTCCAGGCGGGCAGGCCGAAGCCGCCGATGAAGCCGGCGCGGGACTGGATCTCGCCGGTCACGCTGCGCAGCATGCTGATCACCACCAGATAGAGCACCACGGCCAGCACGATGGCGATGACGGTGCGCAGCTTCTTCGGCACCCCGATGCGGTCGAGCTTGGTGGCGCCGTACACCACCACCGCTGCGGCCGCGCTGTAGAGCAGTACCCGGCCCAGCTCGCCGGGCAGCTCGGTGCCCCAGAAGGCGTTGTTGACCGGCACGCTGAAGAGCATGGCGGAGAAGCCGCCCAGGGCGACGAAGCCCATCACACCGGCGTTGAACTGACCGGCATAGCCCCACTGGATGGTCAGACCCAGGGCCAGGATGGCGTAGCAGGAGGCTTCCACCAGCATGCGCGTGCTGTAGGCGGTGCCCATCACCATATAGATGCCAAGGATCACCGCCAGCAGGGCGCCGAACAGGACGATTTCACGCAGCGGGAAGCGCGACGGCGCGACAACGGTGTCTTCCCGGCGTTCGGTACGTTGAGCGTTCATCAGATCACCTTACCCTTGAAGATGCCGGTGGGGCGCCACACCAGGATCGCCACCAGGATGAAGAAGGGCACCACGATCTTGTATTCGGTGCCGACGAAGGCGAGGTTGCGCGGGATCTCGATCCACTCGGGGAACAGGTGCGCGATGGGGCGCAGCAGCACCGCCCAGTTGAACACCGCCAGGGTCTCGGCGAAGCCCACCACGAAACCGCCGGCGATGGCGCCGTAGGGGTGGCCGACGCCGCCGACGATGGCCGCGGCGAAGATCGGCAGCAGCAGGAAGAAGCTCAGGTCGGGCTTGAAGGTCACGTCTAGCGACAGCAGGGTACCGGCAATGGCCGCCAGGCTGCCGGCGATCACCCAGGTCACCGAGACGATGTAGTTGGTGTTGATGCCTGAGGCCCGCGCCAGGTCCGGGTTGTCGGACATGGCGCGCATGGCCTTGCCCAGCCGCGTGCGGTTGAGGAACACGTGCAGCCCCACCACGCAGGCAATGGTCAGGATGAACAGGATGATCTGCGGCTCGGTGACGATGATCGGCCGGGTGGCCAGCTCGAACGGCACGTCGAGGCGGTAGATCTCCTTGCGCTCGCCGGCCATGTACATGTTCTGAGCGCTGGTGCCGGCGAACAGGCGAATCAGCCCCTGCAGCATCAGGGTCACGCCCAGCGAGCCGATGACGATGACGATGGGCTTGACCCCATGGGCCCGCAGCGGCTTGTAGAACGCCTTGTCGATACCCACGGCCAGCGCGGCGGTGAGAATCATCGCCAGCGGCAGCATGACGATGGGAGTGGGCAGGCCCACCACGCCGCCCACGCCGGGGAAGGCCAGGGTCAGCAGCAGTACCATGAAGGCGCCGAAGGTCATCATGTCGGCATGGGCGAAGTGGGCGAAGCGCATGATGCTGAAGATCAGCGTCACGCCGATGGCGCCGATGGCGTAGATCGAACCGGTCACGCTGCCGGCAATGATCACGTTGTTGATGAAGAATACCAGTTCGTTCACGACTTACTCTCCAGTACGGGCTCCGGGCTCAACCGCCCAGGAAGCTCTTGGCCACTTCCGGGTCGGCGAGCAGGGCGGCGCCGGTGTCGGTGAAGCGGTTCTTGCCGGCCGCCAGGACGAAGCCCTTGTCGGCGATGGCCAGGGCCTGTTTGGCGTTCTGCTCTACCATGAGGATGCCGACGCCGGCAGCGTTGATCTCCTTCACGCGCTCGAAGATCTCGTTCATGTAGAGCGGTGAGAGGCCGGCGGTGGGCTCGTCGAGCAGCAGCACCTCGGGCTCGGCCATCAGTGCGCGGCCCATGGCGACCATCTGGCGCTGGCCGCCGGAGAGCTCGCCGGCGGGCTGGTGGCGCTTGTCGTAGAGCGGAGGAAAGAAGTCGTAGACCTGCTTGAGCATCCGTTTGACGTTGTTCGGCTTGAGAAAAGCGCCCATCTCCAGGTTCTCTTTCACCGTGAGACTGGGGAAGACGTTCTTCTCCTGGGGCACGAAGCCCATGCCCCGCTGCACCAGCTTGTTGGGCGGCAGGTTGTGGATCGGTTCGCCGCGCAGCAGGATCTCGCCCTGGCTGACGGTGAGCAGGCCGAAGATGGCCTTGAGCATGGTCGATTTGCCGGCGCCGTTGGGGCCGACGATCACACCGACCTCGTCGGCCTCGATCGACATGTCCACCCCGTTGAGGATGTTCATGCCGCCGTAGCCGCCGTGCACGTCGCGTGCTTCGAGTAATGGCATCGTGGAGTCTCTGCGCTGTCGTTACTGTTCTTCTTGTGGCTGTTCCGAGACCGTGGGCAGGCGTGGCCTCGCCCTCAGGCCGCGGTAGAACCCCTCAGGCCGCGGTGGAGCCCCTCAGGCCGCGGTAGAACCAAAGTAGGCCTCGATCACCTGAGGATTGTTCTGAATCTCTTCAATGGTGCCTTCCACCATCACGCTGCCCTGGGCCAGCACGATCACCGGATCGCACAGGCGCGCGATCATGTCCATGTCGTGCTCGATGACCAGGAAGGTGTAGCCCATCTCGCGGTTGAGTCGCTCGATGTTCTCGACCAGGTCGCCCAGCAGGGTGCGGTTGACCCCGGCGGCGATCTCGTCGAGCAGCACCACGCGGGCGTCGGTCATCATGGTGCGGCCCAGCTCGAGCAGCTTCTTCTGGCCGCCGGAGAGGTTGCCGGCCAGTTCGTTGCGCACGTGGTGCAGGCCGATGAAGTCGATCACCTCGAGGGCCTTGCGCCGAACCTCGGCTTCCTGCTGGCGCACCAGACCCGGCTTGAGCCAGGCGTCGAACAGGCTCTCTCCGGCCTGCTTGGGCGGCACCATCATGAGATTCTCCAGCGCGGTCATGTGGGAGAACTCATGGGCGATCTGGAAGGTGCGCAGCAGGCCTTTGTGGAACAGCTCGTTGGCGGGGCGGTTGGTGATGTCCTCGCCGTCGAGCAGGATCTGGCCGCTGTCCAGCGGCAGGGCGCCGGCAATGATGTTGAACAGCGTCGACTTGCCGGCCCCGTTGGGGCCGATCAAGCCGGTAATGGAGCCCTTCTCGACCTGGATCGAGCAGTCGTTGATGACCTTCAGGCCGCCGAAGGCCTTGTAGACGTGTCGCACGTCGATGATGGATGGCATGTTGGTTCCTGCACTTTTATATCTTTGTTATGCACCCAGCCCCTGCGCATGGCGCGAGGCCGGGTGGCGTATATCGAGTCGCCGCTCCTGGCGGCGACGGTTTTCTCGTGCTGCTACTGTTGCTGACTGTTTTCGGCCAGGAAGGTGCGGCCGGCGGCAAAGGCGCCGACGATGACCAGGGCACCGACGGCGGGTATCAGATAGCCTTCCACCTGCGGAATGGTGCGCAGGAAGACGAAGGCGACCGCAGCGGGCGCCACGAAGCGTACCAGGAAGCGCCACACCTGGAACCAGGTTTCGCTGGTGCGCATTTCCTTCATCGCCTCGGAGTGGGTCAGCGCCCAACCGGCGAACAGCGCGATCAGCAGGCCGCCCAGCGGCATGAAGATATTGGTCAGCAGTTCGATGAAGTCGAAGGCGCTGCGGCCGAACAAAGTGTGGAAGGGGCTGGTCTCGGCCCACATGTTGAAGCTCATCACCGTCAGCAGGCCCAGCGCCCAGCTGGCTACCACCATGGCGAACACCGCCTGGGGACGGGTGAGGTCGAAGCGCTCGACGAGGAAGGCGGCCACCGGCTCGATCAATGAGATCGAGGAGCTGATGGCCGCCCCCAGCACCAGGATGAAGAACACGCCGCCGATCAGCGCGCCGAAGGGCATCTCGGCGAAGGCCAGCGGTAGGGTGACGAACATCAGCCCCGGGCCGGCACCAGCGTCGAGGCCTGCGCCGAACACCAGTGAGAAGATCGCCAGACCCGCCACCATGGCCACCGCGGTATCGACGAAGGCCACGGCGAAGGCGGTGCGGCTGAGTGAAGCCTCGCTGGACATGTAGGCGCCGTAGGCCATGATCGCGCCCATGCCGAGACTCAGGGTGAAGAACGACTGGCCCATGGCCTGCAGCCAGCCTTCCAGGCTCAGGTCGGCCAGATTGAAAGTGAACAGGAAGCTTGCCGCCGCGCCGAAGTCGCCGTTGGCGATGCCGTAGCCCAGCACCACCAGCAGGATCACGAACAGCGCCGGCATCATGATGCGCAGGCCGCTTTCGATACCCCTGTGGATGCCCAGGCCGACGATCAGCCCCGAGGCGATGATGAACAGGGTGTGATAGAGCGTGAGCAGGCCCGGCGAGGCCAGCAGCGCATCGAAGCCGGCGCCGATGGTGGCGGCGTCGGCGCCGACCAGCGAGCCGGTGAGCATCTGCCAAGTGTAGTGAATGGCCCAGCCGGCGATCACCGAATAGAAGCTCAGGATCAGAAAGGCGGCCGCGGCACCCAGCCAGCCGATCGACTCCCAGGCGCGGGAGGTCTTGTGGGTGCGGATCAGAAAGCGCATGCCCATGATCGGGCTTCTGCGGCTGGCGCGCCCGAGCATGGTTTCGGCGATCAGGATCGGAATGCCGACGGCGAAAATGGTCAGGGCGTAGATCAGAATGAAGGCGCCGCCGCCGTTCTCGCCTGTCAGGTAGGGAAAGCGCCAGAGATTGCCGAGCCCCACCGCCGAGCCGACGGCGGCCAGCAGAAAGGTGCCCTTGTGTGTCCAGACGTTGTGCGTACTCATGGTGTTTCCGAAATCCGTCTTGTGGCCTTGTGAGCCCGCGATATCGCTACCTTGGGCCGTTCGGGTGGGGCCTGCCGGTGAGCGCGTACACTGTGCGACAGAACCCGTTTCGTGACCAGTGGTGAATCGTTAAGGATACGTTGGACGCGGCAGATGACGGGGCCGTGCGATCATGCGAGCCCATGTGGTCATGAAAGCCCGTGTGTTCATGACAGCCGTGTGATCATGAACGTCACTGGGGCTCCTCGTCCTGCTTGTCGATATCACCCGGTCGCGGCTCGAAGGCGCGGCATTCGTCCGCCAGCCTCACCGTGTCGCCCAGGGCCAGCTTGCCGATGAGCTTGCGCCGTTTGCCGCTGTACGGCTCGACCAGCGCCACCACTTCGCCGATGCTGGTGCCGTCGACGTAGGCCTCGACCTTCACCCTTACCACCAGGCCCTGATAGCGGGCCGAGAGAATGTCGCCCGGCCCCGGGTCGGAGTGACCGGCCGGGTTTTTCTCGAAGTGGCGCATGACGCTGTCGGCGCCGGGGTCGTCCCATTTCACGTGGCGATGCATGGTTCGCTTCTCCTTTCTCGTCGCGGCTCGTCGCTGTCCTCAATCGAATAGCCGGCGGTCGACGCCGGCGGCCTCGAACAGATAGTCGCGCGAGGCGGTGAGCTCGTCGCGCAGGCGGGGAAGGTCCGCCCCCTGCAACTGGCCGCGCCACTTGCGGATGCGACCGCCGACCAGCACCGTCTCGACGTTGCTGCGCTCCATTAAGGTGACCACGGCCCCCGGCACGTTGTTCAGCGGTGCCACGTTGATCGCCTCGGCATCCAGCAGCAGAATGTCCGCCTCCTTGCCCGGCGTCAGCGAGCCCACCCGCTGCTCCAGCTTCAGCCCCTTGGCGCCGCCCATGGTCGCATAGCGGATCACCTCTCGTGACGTCAGCAGCGCCGGCCGCTCCTCTTCTCCCTGCAGCGCCAGCTCGTTGACGAACATCCGCTGCAGCGTCAGCGTCGAGCGCATCTGGGTGAAGAAATCGGCCGTCATGGTGCACTCCACGTCGCTGGAAAGCGAGGGCAAAATGCCCAGTTCCGACGTTTTCATCAGCGGCGGAGTGCCGTGGCGCATGGTCATCTCGATGGGCACCGCCAGCGACACGTGGGCGCCGGCATCGCGCACCGCCTGCCAGGCCATGTCGCTCATGCCGGTCATGTGGATCAGGATGTGGTTCTCGGCGAGCTGGCCGCTTGCCGCCAGCTCGTCGAAGGTCTCGGCCATGCCGAGGCTGCCGACCACGTGATAGGCCAGCGGCAGTTCCAGCTCACGGGCCAGCGCCCAGGCGGTCTCGTGGTCGGGCAGGTAGATCTCGCCGCCCATCACCATGGTCATCAGGCCGTCGGCGGAGAGCCCCTCGCCGGTGGCGAAGTACTGCTCGCGAATGCGCCTGGCGTCCTGCGGGTATCGGGTGTGCTCACCCTGGCCCTCGAAGTAGCCGAACACGCTGCGCCGGACGGAGTCGTGCAAGCCTTCCAAGGCGGCATCGGAGTGCTCGGGGCTGTGGTGGATCTGGCTGGTGTCCATCACCGTGGTCACCCCGGCGTCGAGCTGGCTGAGCGAGCCGAACAGCACGTTGATGTAGACATCCTCGGGGCGGTACACCGGGGTCAGCTTGCCGAGGATGTGATCCATGTAGTTGGGCGAGCCTTCCGGCGTGCCGTCGTCGAACATGATGCCGTCGGCCAGGAAGCTGCGCAGGGCCGTCTCGAACAGATGATGGTGGGTGTCGACGAAGCCCGGCATGACGATGCGTCCGCGGGCGTCGATCACCTCGGCGTCGTCGGCCTCGAGTTGGGCACCGACGGCGACGATGCGGCTGCCTTCTATCAGCACGTCGCCGCCTTCGAAGTCTCCGACGCTTTCATCCATGGAGAGCACGTGGCCGCCGCGGATCAGCACGCGCCGCCCGGCCTCGCCGCTGTGTCGCGGCATGTCAGCTTGATCTTCACTGGCGTGCGTGGCGGCGTTGGCGGAGGCGAGCAGGCCGCCACCGGCCATGGCACCGGCCCCCGCTGCCAGGGTGCTCTTGAGGAACTCGCGACGTGTCGCGCCGGCGCGCGCTTTGCACAGCTTGCACATGGTGTTTTCTTGCCTCCCTGGCAGTTCGAGTCAAGTCGGTTGCGGTCAGCTTCAAGCTAGGTTCTGGGAGCGCGAAATGCCAAGAATCGGGCAGCCTGCAAGAGTGCGGCAGGGTGTGCGGACAGGGTGTGCGGACAGAGTGCGCGGGCGAAAAAAAACCGGCGCCAGAAGCTGGCGCCGGTTCGTGTCCGCAGGAGCGGTTTACTTCTTCGCGCGCTTGCGCTCGTGCTCCTTGAGGAACTTCTTGCGCAGGCGGATGTGGTTGGGGGTGATCTCCACCAGCTCGTCGTCGTCGAGGAACTCGATGGCCTGCTCCAGGCTGAACTTCACCGGCGGGGTCAGCACGATGTTCTCGTCGTTGCCCGAGGCACGCATGTTGTCGAGCTTCTTGCCCTTGGTGGGGTTCACCACCAGGTCGTTGGCGCGGTTGTGAATACCCACCAGCATGCCTTCATAGACCTCGGTGCCGTGGTCTATGATCAGCTTGCCGCGCTCCTGCAGGGCGTACAGCGCGTAGGCCAGCGCCTTGCCGTCGACCATCGAGACCAGCACGCCGTTGCGCCGTTCGATGGCGGCGTCGGGCTTGAGCGGGCCGTAGTGGTCGAAGCGGCTGGTGAGGATGCCGGTGCCCGAGGTCAGGGTCAGGAACTGGCCACGGAAGCCGATCAGCCCGCGTGCGGGGATGATGAAGTCCAGGCGCACACGGCCCTTGCCGTCGGGGTTCATGTTGGTCAGCTCGCCCTTGCGGTAGCCGAGCTCTTCCATGATCGAGCCCTGGTGCTGCTCCTCGCAGTCGATGATCACCTCTTCGTACGGCTCCTGCTTGACGCCGTCGATCTCCTTGAGGATGACCTCGGGGCGGCCCACTGCCAGCTCGAAGCCCTCGCGACGCATGGTCTCGATCAGCACCGAGAGGTGCAGCTCGCCGCGGCCGGAAACCTTGAACTTCTCCGGGCTTTCACCCTGCTCCACGCGCAGCGCCACGTTGTGGATCAGCTCCTGCTCGAGGCGATCCTTGATGTTGCGGCTGGTGACGTACTTGCCGTCGCGACCGGCGAAGGGCGAGTCGTTGACCTGGAAGGTCATGGAGACGGTGGGCTCGTCCACCGACAGCGGCGGCAGCGCCTCGACGGCGGCCGGGTCGCACAGGGTGTCGGAGATGGAGAGCTCGTCGATACCGGTGATGCAGACGATGTCGCCGGCGGTGGCGAGCTCGGTCTGCACCCGCTCCAGACCCAAGTGGGTCATCACCTGGCCGACCTTGCCCTTGCGGGTGTTGCCGTCGGTGTCGACCACCACGATCTGCTGGTTGGGCTTGACCGAGCCGCGCTTGATGCGGCCAAGGCCGATGACACCCACGTAGCTGGAGTAGTCCAGCGCAGAGATCTGCATCTGGAATGGGCCGTCGAGCTCTACCGCGGGCGGTTCGACGATGTCGACGATGGCCTGGAACATGGGCGACATATCTTCGGCCAGGGAGTCCGGGTCCATGCCGGCGATGCCGTTGAGCGCCGAGCAGTAGACGATCGGGAAGTCGAGCTGTTCGTCGGTGGCGCCGAGGTTGTCGAACAGATCGAAAATCTGGTCGATGACCCAGTCGGGACGCGCACCGGGACGGTCGATCTTGTTGACCACCACGATCGGCTTGAGGCCCTGGGCGAAGGCCTTCTGGGTCACGAAGCGGGTCTGCGGCATGGGGCCGTCGACGGCGTCGACCAGCAGCAGCACCGAGTCCACCATCGACATCACGCGCTCCACCTCGCCGCCGAAGTCGGCGTGTCCGGGGGTGTCGACGATGTTGATGTGGAAGTCACGGCCGTTGCCGTCCTGCCAGCGAATCGCGGTGTTCTTGGCCAGGATGGTGATGCCGCGTTCCTTCTCCTGGTCGTTGGAATCCATGATCCGCTCCTGCCCCTCGGCCTTGCGGTCGAGCGTGCCGGACTGGCTCAGCAGCTTGTCGACCAGCGTGGTCTTGCCGTGGTCGACGTGGGCGATGATGGCAATATTGCGCAAACTCTCGATGCGAGAGGGGGTTACAGCTGTGTTCATAAGGTGTGACTCATCAACGGGGGCGCACCTATGACCACATTGAAAGTGAGGTCCCCTAGGCGCTGGGTAGGGAGTGGAGGCGCATTGTACAGATAAGAAGGGATGGGGAATAGCACTACCCGGCGATATGACCGTCGTCAGCCCGCCGCACCGCCCTGTCCCATGCATTCTGCTTTGTCCCGATCATGTTCTCTAGCGGCGACGTCTGGGCAGGCTCTGGAAAACACGCTGGGAAAATTCAGTAGCGGTCTTACTGGATACCTTTCTACACTCAACTAAACAAACGGTAACTCATGTATCCCTGCGGAGCCCGGGCGATGCCGACTTACAGTGCCATTCTCGATGCTCGTACAGCAGGAGCGCAGCTGCCACGCAATCTGATGGCTTTCGATCGGGTTACCGGCAATTGGAAAAATGCCCATGAGCTGCTGGTGGTGGACGATACCGGCGACCGGCGCCTGCCGGACCTGGCTCGACGGCATCGGGCGACATTGCTGCCGTGCACCGCATCCACACAGGGCGCTCGACTCAACGCTGCCGTCGATGCCAGCCATGGAGAGCTGCTGCTGTTTCCCGGCCAGGTCGATCGCCGGCTGGTCGAGTGGCTGAGCGACTGGCTACCGGAGGTGGAAGCGGAAAGAACCTGGGATGTGGCGGTGCTGCCGGTGCATCGCCAAGGGCGGCTGTTGCGCTGGTGGAGCTGGACGCAGCGGGCCACTGCGGGGGATACCTTCTGGGTGGCGCGGGGCTGGTTCGAGCTCATCGGCGGCTTCGATCCACAGTTGGACAGTGATGCCCCCGCCGACCTGCTCGCCCGGCTGCGCGCCTGCGGCGCGCGCATCTGGCTGGCGAGCGATGATACGGCCAGGCACAAGGCACAGTGCCCACCGCAAGGTGGGCACTGTCGGGGCTAGGCTAACAGCCTAGCCGGACATGAGCAGCGAGGCTCAGTCGTCCTCGGGCACGCCACCCATGCGCTCGAGCAGTTCACGATAGTTTTCCGACTGGGCGTAGAGCAGTTCGGTGGCTTCCTCTTCGCCGCGGAAGTGCACCGGCATAAGAATGCGCTCTTCGGTTATCTCGATGAAGCGCTCGTCCTGGGTGGCGGCTTCCAGCGCTTCGGCCAGACGCTCCACGTGAGCATCGGGGGTATTCTTCGGCACTACCACCACGCGGAAGTCGGAGGTGTCGATGTCATACCCGGCTTCCATCACGGTGGGGGCATCGGGGAAGGCGAACAGGCGCTCGCCGTCCATGCTCAGCAGCACCGGCATCTCGCCGGTCTCGGCATAGCCGGAGTGGGTGCCGCCGCTGTAGCCGAAGTCGACGTCGCCGGAGAGGATCAGCGGCGCCATGCCGCCGCCACCGGAGGTGGGCACGATGCGCAGGTCCAGCCCCTCCTGCTCCATGATGTACTCGATTACCAGTCGGTCCAGAGCGTGTTGAGTGGCATAGCTGGTGCCCGGGTTCTCACGGGCATACTCCACCAGGTCTTCCCAACTGTCGCCGAAGGGACGGTTCTCGCCGGTGACGATGGCATGCTGCACGGTGGTGATGCTGGCGACGTAGCGGAAGTCGTCCAGGGTGAAGTCGGTATCGTGGGCATGGGGCGCGAAGGTGAGGGTGCCGTTGGTGCCGGCATAAACGAAGGTATGCCCCTCGTCCTGATTGTTCATCAGGCGCGTCAGCGATACGGCCCCGCCGGCGCCGGGCTGGTTGACCACGTTGACCGGCTGGCCGAGGTTCTCCTCCAGCACGTTGGCCAGCACGCGGGCTTGGATGTCGGTGGAACCGCCAGCGGCGAAGCCCACCACCAGGGTCAGCGGCTTGGTCGGGAAGTCGTCGGCCTGAGCCATGCCGGCTGCGCCGAAGGCCATGGAGGCGGCAAGTACCGCGGTGCCGATCGTTGTCATTTTCATGCTTGTACCCTCTTTATTGTCGTGCGCCCTCGATACGAGCAGCGCTGAGTTGTCAGGCGCGGGCAGTATGTTCCCTGCCGTTGCCTGAAGTGCCGCCGCCCCCGGGGTGGCCGGGAGCGTAGTGCGAAACCCTGACTCCTGGCTCAGCCGTTCGACGCCTTGAGGCGCTTCTGTCGCCACTGGCGATAGCCGCTCCAGCCCAGGTGCAGCGCCATCAGTACGGTGAAGACGACGAAGGCCAGGGCGATGGGGCGGTTGAGCAGGATGGCGATGTCGCCGCCGGAGAGAATCACCGCCTGGCGCAGGTTCATCTCCAGCATCGGCGTGACGATGAACGCCACCAGAAAGGTCACGAAGGAGTAGTCGAACT
>NZ_JABFTV010000016.1 GCF_021404405.1 Billgrantia aerodenitrificans | reverse complement strand
TTTTCGCCTGACGACCATAGCGAGTGGGAACCACCTGATCCCATGCCGAACTCAGCAGTGAAACCGCTCAGCGCCGATGGTAGTGTGGGGCCTCCCCATGCGAGAGTAGGTCATCGTCAGGCACTTCTTCAGAAACCCCGGCCAACTGGTCGGGGTTTCGCCGTTTCTGGCCACCAGCTATCCCCAAAACCCCGAGCTCAGCCGAGCTCGGGGTTTTTCTTTATCCGGTCAATGCGTTTCCGCGGAGGCGGCAGTTCGCTAGAATGACTTTTTTCCCGACTAGGGCAACAGAGCATGACCATCGGTGATCTCATTCGGCTGCTGAGCGACGGAGAGTTCCATTCCGGCGAGCAGTTGGGGGAGCGGCTGGGTGTATCGCGCACCGCGGTGTGGAAGCAGCTCAAGAAGCTCGAGGCAATGGATATCCCGCTCGAGGCGGTCAAGGGGCAGGGGTACCGCCTCTCCGCGCCGCTGGAGCTGCTGGATGGTTCGCGAATCGTGGCCGAGCTGTCGCGCAAGGGGCGGCAGCATCTGGCCAGGCTCTTCGTCGAGGAGACGCTGCCCTCAAGCAACGAGTTCATTCGCCAGCGCTTCGCTCAAGGTGCCGGCCATGGTGAGGTGTGCCTGGTCGAGCAGCAGAGTGCGGGGCGCGGGCGTCGTGGCCGAGTCTGGACGACGCCCTGGGGGCGTGCACTCATGCTGTCGGTCGGGTGGCGCTTCGAGACCGGCGTGGTGGCGCTGGAGGGGCTGAGCCTCGCGGTAGGGGTCGCGCTGTCTCGCGTGCTGGAGCGTCACGGTGTCTCTTCCAGGCTCAAGTGGCCGAATGACGTGCTGCTCGAGGATGGGGAGGGGAACCTGGGCAAGCTGGCAGGCATCTTGGTAGAGATCAGCGGGGACGCAGCGGGTCCCTGTGAGGTCGTGGTGGGCATGGGTATCAATTTTGATCTGCCAACGAGCTTTCGAGAGAGAATCGAGCAGAAGGTGGCGGCCGTGCATGATCAGGCCTCGTCGCTCTCACGCAATCGGCTGGCCGCTGAGCTGCTGGATGAGCTCATGCCGCTGCTGGCCGAGTATGAGACATCCGGCTTTGTCGCCTGGCAAGGCGAGTGGAATGCACGGCATGCCTTCCAGGGCTGCCAGGTCGAAGTGCAGAGAGGGCAGCAGCGGTTCACGGCAACGGCCGAGACCGTCGATGCCTCTGGCAATCTCTGGGTTTGCCATGAGCGGGGGCGTGAGCGCCTGGGGGGTGGTGAGATCAGCGTGCGTGGGCGTACATGATCCTTGACCTGGACATCGGCAACACACTTTCCAAGTGGCGGCTGAAGGATGCCGACAGCAGCGAGATTCGCTCACGGGGGGCCGTCTGGACCCGTGAGGAGTGGAAGCCTGGCTCCGATATTCCCGATCTCGACGTGGTGGAGGCGGTGCGAATCTCGAGCGTTGCGCGCCAGGCGGTGCTGGAACAGACGGTAACGCTGCTGCAGAGCCGAGTGCGTAGCGTGCATGTGGCGCGCTCGGTACCCGAAGCCTTGGGCGTGATGAACGGCTACGAGGAGCCGCATCGCCTGGGTGTCGACCGCTGGATGGGCGTGCTGGCCGGCTACCAGCTGGCTGGGGGCTGCTGCGCCGTGGATTGCGGCAGTGCCATCACCATCGATTTCGTGCTGCCGGGCGGGCGTCACCTGGGGGGGTATATCCTGCCGGGGCTGCGTCTGATGAAAGAGAGCCTGCAGCTCGGCACGCGCAATGTGGCCATCGATCCCGACAGCGAGGCAGAGGAGCTACTGCTGCCGGGGCGGCGAACCGTCGAGGCCGTGAACCATGGCATCTATCTGGCCGCTGTCAGTGCCGTGAATCGAATCTATGCCGAGGTCTGTGATCGTGAAGGGATTGCCTTGCCGCTGTTGCTGACGGGCGGCGATGCGCGCGTGGTGGCGCGAGGAGTGCACTCTCCCCATGCGATATGGCCTGACATGGTCTATGGCGGGCTCGAAGCGTGTTTCCCGCTGACCGCTGCCGAGCGAGCCGGGCGTATGTCGGGGGCGCCCCGTGTGCCTGAGCCTGCAGGACTCGAAAAAATCAGGGCGGGCCTTGCATTCTCCATGCTGCTTTGACACAATGCAGCGCGTTCCGAGGCCAAGGGGTCGTCGCACTGACGAGCTTTTCGGCAAGTGGCTGATAAATAAGCGCTTGACATGGCTTCGGTAGGCGGTAGAATGAGCCGCCATCTGGAGGGGTTCCCGAGTGGCCAAAGGGAGCAGACTGTAAATCTGCCGCGAAAGCTTCGAAGGTTCGAATCCTTCCCCCTCCACCAGATTGTCCCATCGAGGTTTGTGTCTGGATGGGAAGAGTGGGTAGGCGGGCATAGTTCAATGGTAGAACCTCAGCCTTCCAAGCTGATGATGCGGGTTCGATTCCCGCTGCCCGCTCCAGGCATTCGGCTGTGGTAGGTTGGGTGTGAAAGGTTTTGCTCATGTAGCTCAGGGGTAGAGCACACCCTTGGTAAGGGTGAGGTCGACGGTTCAAATCCGTCCATGAGCTCCATTGCAGAAAGGCGAGCCTGGGCTCGCCTTTCTTTTCTTCGCGGCGTCAGTTCGCCGGGAAGGGTTGCCAGTCGGCGGAGTATCCGCTATCATGGCGCCCGCTGTTACGTATGCGTCTGCAAGAGGTGCTGCGTGTCAGGTACAGGCCAGTAGCTCAATTGGCAGAGCAGCGGTCTCCAAAACCGCAGGTTGGGGGTTCGATTCCCTCCTGGCCTGCCAACCTTCCCCAGGTTGGCTTCTTCATACGAACATGCTCGATTGCCGCACCCTGAGGAGTCTCGTTTTCATGAAACACAACGCCGAGGTGCAGGAGTCGCGCCACGACGGGCTCAAGTGGGCGGTTGTCGTCACGCTGGTGACGTTGGCTGTAGTGGGCAATACCTACTACGCCGATCAGGCGCTTCTCTATCGTGTGCTTGGTGTCGTCGTGCTTTGTCTGGGTGCTGCAGGCATTGCCCTGACGACCGCCAGGGGGCGCGATCTCGCCGAGTTGGCCAAGAACGCCAAGAAAGAGATCCAGCGTGTGGTGTGGCCGACCCGTCCCGAGACGGTGCAGACGACTGCCATCGTGCTGGTCGCCGTGCTGATCGTCGGGCTGATGCTGTGGCTGATCGACACCCTTCTAAGCTGGGCGATGTCCGGCGTCATCGGTTAGGAGTCTTCATGTCCAAGCGTTGGTACGTCGTGCACGCCTACTCCGGCTTCGAGAAGCATGTCATGCGCTCCCTCAAGGAGCGCGTGAAGATGTATGGCATGGAGGATCGCTTCGGCGAGATCCTGGTGCCGACCGAAGAGGTCGTCGAGGTGCGTGACGGCAAGCGTCGCAAGAGCGAGCGCAAGTTCTATCCCGGCTACGTGCTGGTCGAGATGGAAATGGACGACGGCACCTGGCACCTGGTCAACGAAACCCCGCGTGTGATGGGGTTCATCGGTGGTACCAAGGAGAAGCCGGCGCCGATCACCCAGAAAGAAGCCGACGCCATTCTGCGCCGCGTGAAAGACGGCAGCGACAAGCCGCGGCCCAAGACCATGTTCGAGCCGGGTCAGTCCGTGCGCGTCATCGACGGACCCTTTGCCGACTTCAACGGCGTGGTCGAAGAGGTCAACTACGACAAGAGCCGCCTGCAGGTCAGCGTGCTGATCTTCGGTCGGGCGACGCCTGTCGAGCTCGAGTTCTCGCAGGTCGAGAAGGAATGACTCTCGACCTCTGATTTGCTGTGCGGCCGCCGCGCTGGCCGCTTAACCCGGGGAGCCGCAAGGCGCTACTACCCAACTGGAGTCCATCATGGCCAAGAAAGTACAGGCTTACATCAAGCTGCAGGTGGCAGCTGGTAAGGCCAACCCGAGTCCCCCCGTGGGCCCCGCGCTGGGTCAGCACGGTGTCAACATCATGGAGTTCTGTAAGGCATTCAATGCCGCGACCCAGGACATCGAGCCGGGTCTGCCGACTCCCGTGGTGATCACCGTCTATTCCGACCGCAGCTTCACCTTCATCACCAAGACGCCGCCGGCGGCCGTCCTGCTGAAGAAGGCGGCTGGCATCAAGTCCGGCTCCGGTGAGCCGAACAAGAAGAAGGTCGGTACCGTGACCCGTGCACAGCTCGAAGAGATCGCCAAGACCAAGGAGCCCGATCTGACGGCTGCCGATCTCGATGCCGCGGTGCGTACCATTGCCGGCAGTGCCCGCAGCATGGGCCTCAACGTGGAGGGTCTCTGATCATGGCCAAGCTTTCCAAGCGCGCTCAGATGATTCGCGAGAAGGTCGACGCTTCCAAGGCTTACAGCCTGGAAGAGGCCGTGGCACTGCTCGCCGAACTCTCTACCGTTAAGTTCAAGGAGTCGCTGGACGTCGCCATCAATCTGGGTGTCGATCCGCGTAAATCCGACCAGGTGGTGCGTGGCGCTACCGTCATGCCCAACGGAACCGGCAAGGACGTGCGCGTCGCCGTGTTCACTCAGGGCGCCAATGCCGATGCCGCCAAGGAAGCCGGTGCCGATATCGTCGGCATGGACGACTTGGCCGAGCAGGTCAAGAAGGGTCAGCTCGATTTCGACGTGGTCATCGCCTCGCCGGACGCCATGCGCGTGGTCGGCCAACTGGGCCAGATCCTCGGTCCGCGCGGTCTGATGCCGAACCCCAAGGTCGGCACCGTGACGCCCGACGTGGCCACTGCGGTGAAGAATGCCAAGGCTGGTCAGGTACGTTTCCGTACCGACAAGAACGGCATCATTCACACCACTCTGGGCAAGGTCGACTTCGATGCCGACGCCATCCGGGGCAACCTGGAAGCGCTGGTCGCGGACCTCAAGCGTCTCAAGCCGAGCACGTCCAAGGGTATCTATTTCAAGAAGGTCACCCTGTCCACTACCATGGGCCCGGGTCTGACCCTCGATCACTCTGCCCTCGTCTAAGGACGCGGTAGAGAATAGTTGCAAGAACTTTGCGGTCCCCGAGGTCCTGCCTGGCAGGGGCGAGGGGCGCCGTCAAAGACCGCAGGTGCCGCCCTCTTTCGAGTGGGCGGCTTAATCTCCCCTAGGGGTGCCTGCGCAGATGGTGTGGCCGCCAGAACGCTGGTGAGCACCATCACCCAGGACTCCCATCGGCGCTTGCGTTGAGGGGAGAGATGGTAACCACCGGAGTCCGCTTATGCGGTTCCGGCACGAAGGAGTGATCACTGTGCCACTAGCACTCGAAGGCAAGAAGGCGATCGTTGCCGAGGTCAGTGAAGCTGCCAAGAGCGCACTCTCCGTCGTAGTTGCCGATTCTCGTGGCGTCACGGTCGAGAAGATGACCGGTCTGCGCAAGCAGGCACGCGAGAATGGCGTCCAGCTGCGTGTTGTCCGCAACACCCTGGCACGCCGCGCCCTTTCCGGCACTCAGTGGGAGTGTCTGAACGAGAGCTTCGTCGGTCCGACTCTGCTGGCGTTTTCCACCGAGCATCCGGGCGCTGCCGCCCGTCTGTTCAAGGATTTCGCCAAGGATGAGAAGAACTTCGAAGTCAAGGCGCTGGCCTACGAAGGCGAGCTGATTGCGGCAAGCGACATTGACCGTCTGGCAACCCTGCCGACTTATGACGAGGCCATCGCCAAGCTGATGTCCGTCATGAAGGAAGCATCTGCCGGCAAGCTGGTTCGTACTCTGGCCGCCCTGCGCGACCAGAAGCAGGAACAGGCCGCCTGATCGGCGAACTCGTTGCTGTAGCCTGAATCGAACACTGAATAGAGCGCTCGGTGCGCCGAGGCTCCCGCAAAGTTAGGAATACCGAAATGGCACTTACCAAAGAAGACATCATCAACGCCGTCGCCGACATGTCCGTGATGGAAGTCGTCGAGCTGATCGAAGCGATGGAAGAGAAGTTCGGCGTCTCTGCCGCTGCCGCCGTCGTGGCCGGTCCGGCTGCTGGTGGTGAAGCCGCTGCCGAAGAGCAGACCGAGTTCGACCTGGTGCTGGCCAGCGCCGGCGACAAGAAGGTCAACGTGATCAAGGCTGTGCGCGAGATCACCGGTCTGGGCCTGAAGGAAGCCAAGGCTGCCGTCGACGGCGCCCCGGCTACCATCAAGGAAGCCATGCCCAAGGCAGAGGCCGATGAGGCCAAGAAGAAGCTGGAAGAAGCCGGCGCCACCGTGGAACTCAAGTAACCCCTTGGTTTCCATGGCTTCACGCGCTGCGTAAGCTTCCACGGCTGGTGGCGGGCCCTCCCGCTGCCGGCCTTTTTCTGTTGCACTAGCGCCTTGCTGACGCAGCGTCGCTAGCAGAATCCCGACGGCGAGCTACCCCCTGTGGAGCTTGCCGTCAGCGCCTGACGGGGGCGGTCTCGTCGGGCGGCGCCGACCACGCATCGGTCACCCATGGTGAACAAGCTGGGGAATACAGATGGCTTACTCATACACTGAGAAAAAACGCATCCGCAAGGATTTCGGCAAACTGCCCCAAGTGATGGATGTGCCCTACCTGCTGGCGATCCAGCTTGATTCCTACTACGACTTCCTCCAGCAGGACCGCGCCCCCGATGAGCGCCTCGAGACCGGACTGCATGCGGCGTTCAAGTCCGTGTTCCCGATCGAGAGCTTCTCCGGCAACGCGGCGCTCGAGTACGTCAGCTATCGCTTCGGTACCCCGGCCTTCGACGTCAAGGAGTGCCAGCTGCGTGGCGTCACCTACTCCGCTCCCTTGCGGGTCAAGGTTCGCTTGATCATCTACGATCGCGACTCTTCCAACAAGGCCATCAAGGACATCAAGGAGCAGGAAGTCTACATGGGGGAGATCCCCCTGATGACCGAGAACGGCACCTTCGTGGTCAACGGCACCGAGCGGGTCATCGTTTCCCAGCTGCATCGCTCGCCGGGCGTGTTCTTCGATCATGACAAGGGCAAGAGCCACTCCTCGGGCAAGCTGCTCTATTCCGCTCGCGTGATTCCTTATCGCGGCTCCTGGCTCGACTTCGAGTTCGATCCCAAGGACAACGTCTTCGTGCGTATCGACCGTCGCCGCAAGCTGCCGGCCACGGTGCTGCTGCGCGCGCTGGGCATGAGTGCCGAGGAGATCCTCGACGAGTTCTTCGACACCAGCGTCTTCCACATCGAGAAGAGCGGTTTCTCGGTGGAGCTGGTGCCGTCGCGCCTGCGTGGCGAAACCGCCACCTTCGACATCAAGGATGCCGATGGCAACCTGATCGTCGAGGAAGGTCGCCGTATCACCCAGAAGCATATCCGTCAGCTGGAGAAGGCCGGCCTCGAGCGCCTCGAAGTGCCGATGGATTACCTGTTCGGCAAGACCCTGGCCAAGGATCAGGTCGATGCCAATACCGGCGAGCTGATCTGCCCCTGCAACAGCGTGATCACCCCGGAACTGCTCGAGAAGCTGGGCCAGGCCGGCATCACCAAGCTCGAGACGCTGTACACCAACGATCTCGACTGCGGTCCGTTCGTCTCCGAGACCCTGCGCCTGGATACCACCAGCTCGCAGCTCGAGGCGCTGGTCGAAATCTACCGCATGATGCGCCCCGGCGAGCCGCCCACCAAGGAAGCCGCCGAGACGCTGTTCCACAACCTGTTCTTCACCGAAGACCGCTACGACCTTTCCGGCGTCGGTCGCATGAAGTTCAACCGTCGCCTGCGTCGTGATTCCGACGTCGGCTCCGGCGTACTCGACAACCGTGACATCCTCGACGTGCTCAAGGAGCTGATCTACATCCGTAACGGCTTCGGCGAAGTCGACGATATCGATCACCTGGGCAACCGTCGTATCCGCTGCGTCGGCGAGATGGCCGAGAATCAGTTCCGCGTGGGCCTGGTGCGCGTCGAGCGTGCGGTCAAGGAACGTCTCTCCATGGCCGAGAGCGAAGGCCTGATGCCGCAGGACCTGATCAACGCCAAGCCGGTGGCGGCGGCGGTCAAGGAGTTCTTCGGTTCCAGCCAGCTCTCGCAGTTCATGGACCAGAACAACCCGCTCTCCGAGGTCACCCACAAGCGCCGCGTCTCCGCGCTTGGTCCGGGCGGTCTGACCCGCGAGCGGGCCGGCTTCGAGGTGCGCGACGTTCACGCCACCCACTATGGCCGTCTGTGTCCGATCGAGACCCCGGAAGGTCCGAACATCGGTCTGATCAACTCGCTGGCCACCTACAGCCACACCAACAGCTACGGCTTCCTCGAGACGCCGTACCGCAAGGTAGTGGACCGCCAGGTGACCGACGAGGTGGTACACCTCTCGGCCATCGAGGAGGGCGACTTCATCATCGCCCAGGCTTCGGCCACCGTCGATGAGAGCGGCAAGCTGGTCGACGACCTGGTACAGGTGCGCCACAAGGGCGAGACCACCTTCATGCGCCCCGAGCAGGTCACCCTGATGGACGTGTCTCCGCGTCAGGTGGTCTCGGTGGCAGCGGCGCTGATCCCGTTCCTTGAGCACGACGATGCCAACCGCGCTCTGATGGGCTCGAACATGCAGCGTCAGGCGGTACCGACCCTGCGCGCCGAGAAGCCGCTGGTGGGTACCGGCATGGAGCGTTTCGTCGCCCGCGACTCCGGCGTGTGTGCCGTGGCGCGTCGCGGCGGGGTCATCGACTCGGTCGACGCCAAGCGCATCGTGGTACGTATCAACGAGGACGAGATCATCGGCGGCGAAGCCGGCGTCGACATCTACAACCTCACCAAGTACGTGCGTTCCAACCAGAACACCTGCATGAACCAGCGCCCCATCGTGCGTCCCGGCGACGTGGTCGAGCGCGGCGACATCCTGGCCGACGGTCCCTCCGTCGACATGGGTGACCTGGCCCTGGGTCAGAACATGCGCATCGCCTTCATGCCTTGGAACGGCTACAACTTCGAGGACTCGATTCTGCTCTCGGAGCGCGTGGTGCAGGAGGATCGCTTCACCACCATCCACATCCAGGAGCTGACCTGCGTTTCCCGCGACACCAAGCTGGGGCCGGAGGAGATCACCTCGGATATCCCCAACGTGGGTGAGTCGGCACTCTCCAAGCTGGACGAGGCCGGCGTGGTCTACATCGGCGCCGAAGTCGGCCCGGGCGACATCCTGGTGGGCAAGGTCACGCCCAAGGGCGAGACCCAGCTGACCCCGGAAGAGAAGCTGCTGCGGGCGATCTTCGGTGAGAAGGCCTCCGACGTGAAGGATACTTCGCTGCGTGCCCCCACCGGCATGCGCGGTACCGTGATCGACGTGCAGGTGTTCACCCGCGACGGCGTGGAGAAGGACTCCCGGGCGCTGGCCATCGAGCAGATGCAGCTCGACGAGGTGCGCAAGGACCTGCAGGAGACCTACCGCATCGCTGAGGACGCCACCTTCGAGCGTCTCAAGCGCACGCTCTCCGGCCAGCCGGTCAACGGCGGACCCAAGCTTAAGAAAGGCGACGTGCTCTCCGACAGCTACCTCGACGAACTGCCGCGTCAGCAGTGGTTCAAGCTGCGCCTGCAGGACGAGTCGCTCAACGAGCTGCTGGCCCAGGCCGACGAGCAGTTGGAGAACCGTCGCAAGGAGATGGAGGAGCGCTTCGAGGACAAGAAGCGCAAGCTGACCCAGGGCGACGACCTGGCGCCGGGCGTACTCAAGATCGTCAAGGTCTACATGGCGGTCAAGCGTCGTATCCAGCCGGGTGACAAGATGGCCGGCCGTCACGGTAACAAGGGTGTCATCTCGGCAATCATGCCGGTAGAAGACATGCCCTTCGACGACAACGGCGTGCCGGTGGACATCGTCCTCAACCCGCTGGGCGTACCGTCGCGGATGAACGTCGGTCAGATCCTCGAGACCCACCTGGGCCTGGCGGCCCAGGGCCTCGGCGTCAAGATCGACGCTCTGCTGCGCGATGCACGCACCCAGCAGGTGAGCGAGATTCGCGAGTTCCTGGGCAAGGTGTACAACTCCACCGAAGGTACCCGGATCGAGGACATCGACTCGCTCTCCGACGACGAGGTGATCGCCCTGGCCAAGAACCTGCGCGGCGGCGTGCCGATGGCTTCGCCGGTGTTCGACGGCGCGGCGGAAGGCGAGATCAAGCACCTGCTGCGCCTGGCGGATCTGCCGGATTCCGGCCAGATGGCGCTGTACGACGGGCGTACCGGTGACGCCTTCGACCGCCCGGTGACGGTGGGCTATATGTACATGCTCAAGCTCAACCACCTGGTGGACGACAAGATGCACGCCCGTTCCACTGGCTCCTACTCGCTCGTCACCCAGCAGCCGCTGGGCGGTAAGGCGCAGTTCGGCGGTCAGCGTTTCGGTGAGATGGAGGTGTGGGCGCTGGAAGCTTACGGCGCCGCCTATACCCTCCAGGAGATGCTCACGGTGAAGTCCGACGACGTGGAAGGTCGCACCAAGATGTACAAGAGCATCGTCGACGGCGACCACACCATGCATGCCGGCATGCCGGAATCCTTCAACGTACTGGTGAAGGAAATCCGTTCGCTGGGCATCGATATCGAGTTAGAGAGCTAGGAGCCGACTCCATGAAAGATTTGGTGAAAGTCCTCAAATCGCAATCACAGTCTGAAGAGTTCGACGCGATCAAGATCTCGCTCGCCTCGCCGGACATGATTCGCTCCTGGTCCTATGGCGAGGTCAAGAAGCCCGAGACCATCAACTACCGTACCTTCAAGCCGGAGCGGGACGGGCTGTTCTGCGCCAAGATCTTCGGTCCGGTGAAGGACTACGAGTGCCTGTGCGGCAAGTACAAGCGCATGAAGCACCGCGGCATCATCTGCGAGAAGTGCGGCGTCGAGGTGACCAAGGCAGCCGTGCGTCGCGAGCGCATGGGCCACATCGAGCTGGCCTCGCCGGTGGCGCACATCTGGTTCCTCAAGTCGCTGCCGTCGCGTATCGGCATGTTCCTCGATATGACCCTGCGCGATATCGAGCGGGTGCTCTATTTCGAGAGCTTCGTGGTCATCGATCCGGGCATGACCACCCTGGAGCGCGGCCAGCTGCTCAACGACGAGCAGTACTTCGAGGCCCTCGAGGAGTTCGGTGACGACTTCGACGCCCGCATGGGCGCCGAGGCCATCCAGGCGCTGCTCAAGGACATCGACCTTGCCGAGGAGGTCGACCGTCTGCGCGAGGAGATCCCGCAGACCAACTCCGAGACCAAGATCAAGAAGCTCTCCAAGCGGCTCAAGCTGCTGGAAGCCTTCCTCAACTCCGGCAACGATCCGGCGTGGATGGTCATGGAAGTGCTGCCGGTGCTGCCGCCGGACCTGCGTCCGCTGGTGCCGCTGGACGGCGGTCGCTTCGCCACCTCCGACCTCAACGACCTGTATCGTCGGGTGATCAACCGCAACAACCGCTTGAAGCGGCTGCTCGATCTCAATGCGCCGGACATCATCGTGCGCAACGAGAAGCGCATGCTGCAGGAAGCGGTCGATGCGCTGCTCGACAACGGTCGTCGCGGCCGGGCCATCACCGGCTCCAACAAGCGTCCGCTGAAGTCGCTGGCCGACATGATCAAGGGCAAGCAGGGGCGTTTCCGTCAGAACCTGCTGGGCAAGCGCGTCGACTACTCCGGTCGTTCGGTGATCACCGTCGGCCCGACCCTGCGTCTGCACCAGTGCGGTCTGCCGAAGAAGATGGCGCTCGAGCTGTTCAAGCCGTTCATCTATTCCAAGCTGCAGACCTTGGGTCATGCTTCCACCATCAAGGCAGCCAAGAAGATGGTCGAGCGCGAGCTGCCCGAGGTGTGGGACATCCTCGCCGACGTCATCCGCGAACACCCGGTGCTGCTCAACCGTGCGCCGACCCTGCACCGTCTCGGCATCCAGGCCTTCGAGCCGCTGCTGATCGAGGGCAAGGCGATCCAGCTGCACCCGCTGGTATGTGCCGCCTACAACGCCGACTTCGACGGTGACCAGATGGCGGTACACGTGCCGCTGACGCTGGAAGCCCAGCTCGAGGCGCGGGCGCTGATGATGGCCACCAACAACGTGTTGTCGCCGGCCAACGGTGACCCGATCATCGTGCCGTCTCAGGACGTGGTGCTGGGTCTGTACTACATGACCCGCGAGAAGATCAACGCCAAGGGCGAGGGCATGGTGTTCTCCGACCTCAAAGAGGTGGAGCGTGCCTTCGGTACCCAGAGCGTGTCGCTGCATGCCCGGGTCAAGGTGCGTCTCACCGAGGTGATCATCGACGAGGAGAGCGGCGAGCACAGCACCGCCCGCACCCTCTACGACACCACGGTGGGTCGTGCGCTGCTGTTCCGTATCCTGCCCGACGGCGTGCCGTTCGAGCTGGTCGATCAGCCGATGAAGAAGAAGGCAATCTCCAAGCTGCTCAACGAGGTGTATCGTCGTGCCGGCCTCAAGCCGACGGTGATCTTTGCCGACCAGTTGATGTACACCGGTTTCCGTATGGCGACCTGGTCCGGCGCTTCCATCGGCGTCAATGACTTCGTCATTCCCGACGCCAAGAGCGAGATCGTCGAAGCCGCCGAGGCCGAGGTCAAGGAGATCGAGGACCAGTTCTCCTCCGGTCTCGTCACCGCTGGCGAGAAGTACAACAAGGTCATCGATATCTGGTCCAAGGCCAACGACAAGGTGGCCAAGGCGATGATGGCGGGTATCTCCAAGGAGACCGTGATCGACCGCAACGGCAACGAGGTGGAGCAGGACTCGTTCAATAGCGTCTTCATCATGGCCGACTCCGGTGCCCGGGGTAGCGCGGCTCAGATCCGTCAGCTGGCAGGTATGCGTGGCCTGATGGCGAAGCCGGACGGCTCGATCATCGAGACACCCATCGTGGCCAACTTCCGCGAGGGTCTGAACGTACTGCAGTACTTCATCTCGACCCACGGCGCGCGTAAAGGTCTGGCGGATACCGCCCTCAAGACCGCCAACTCCGGTTACCTGACCCGTCGTCTGGTCGACGTGGCGCAGGACATGGTGATCACCGAGACCGATTGCGGCACCGAGCAGGGCCTGACCCTGCACCCGGTCATCGAAGGCGGCGACATCATCGTCTCCCTGGCCCAGCGCGTGCTGGGTCGCGTGGTGGCCCAGGACGTCATCGACCCCAGCACCGAAGAAGTGCTGATCGAGAAGGGCACCCTGCTCGACGAAGCCTGGTGCGAGCGTCTCGACACCATGGGCGTCGACGAGATCGTGGTGCGCAGCGCCATCACCTGCGAATCGACTCACGGGGTCTGCTCGTCGTGCTACGGCCGCGATCTGGCCCGCGGGCATCAGGTCAACATCGGCGAGGCCGTCGGCGTCATCGCCGCCCAGTCGATCGGTGAGCCGGGTACCCAGCTGACCATGCGTACCTTCCACATCGGCGGTGCGGCATCGCGTGCCTCTGCGGTGGACAGCGTTCAGGTCAAGCACGGCGGCAAGGTCCGTCTGCACAACATGAAGTTCGTCGAGCGCACCGACGGCAAGCTGGTGGTGGTGTCCCGCTCCAGCGCCCTGGCGGTGGCCGACGAGCACGGCCGCGAGCGCGAGTACTACAAGCTGCCTTACGGCGCCGAGCTGTCGATCAAGGACGGCGACGCGGTGGATGCCGGCCAGATGGTCGCCAAGTGGGATCCGCACACCCACCCGATCATTGCCGAAGTCGAAGGTAAAGTGCAGTACGTCGACATGGTCGAGGGTGTCACCATCCACCGCAGCGTGGACGAGATGACCGGCCTGTCGTCCATCGAGGTGATCGAGTCGGCGGCGCGCCCGCAGGCCGGTCGCGACAGCCGCCCGATGATCCTGCTCACCGACGAGAGCGGTGAGCCCATCAGCGTGACGGGCTCGAACACCCCGGTGCAATACTTGCTGCCCGGCAAGGCCATCGTCTCGGTCGACCATGGTGCCAAGATCGGTATCGGTGAAATCGTTGCGCGTATTCCGGTGGAAGCGTCCGGCAACAAGGACATCACCGGTGGTCTGCCCCGCGTGGCCGACCTGTTCGAAGCGCGCAAGCCGAAGGAACCGGCCATCCTCGCCGAAGTCAGCGGTACGATCAGCTTCGGCAAGGAGACCAAGGGCAAGCGTCGTCTGACCATCACGCCGGACGACGGTGGCGATCCGTTCGAGATGCTGATCCCGAAATGGCGCCAGATCGCGGTCTTCGAAGGCGAGACCGTGGAGAAGGGCGAGGTGATCTCCGATGGCCCGAGCAACCCCCACGACATCCTGCGCCTGCTGGGTGTGGCGGAGCTGGCCAAGTACATCACCGCTGAGATCCAGGAGGTCTATCGCCTCCAGGGCGTGGGCATCAACGACAAGCACATCGAAGTGATCGTGCGTCAGATGCTGCGCAAGGTTGAGATCACCGACTCGGGCGACTCGGATTTCATCCCGGGCGACCAGGTCGAACTGGTCAAAGTGCTCGAGCAGAATGCGCTGCTGGAACATGCCGAGAAATTCCCGGCTCGCTACCAGCGTGTGCTGCTGGGTATCACCAAGGCCAGCCTGGCCACCGAATCGTTCATCTCCGCGGCCTCCTTCCAGGAGACCACGCGGGTGCTGACCGAGGCGGCGGTAACCGGCAAGCGCGACTACCTGCGCGGCCTCAAGGAGAACGTGGTGGTCGGTCGTCTGATCCCGGCAGGTACGGGGCTGGCCCACCATCAGGAGCGTCGCCGCAAGCGGGAAGATACCGAGCGTCTGCTCCACCCGTCGGCTTTCGACGTCGAGCAGGAGCTGGGCGCCCAGCTCACCGCTCTCGACTCGGACGACGACGAGCTGTAAGCGAGGTGGGCGTCAGGTGCCGGGAAGCTCCCCGTCGCTTGACGCCTGACCCCGTTAGACCTTAGAATGCGCAGCCTTTAACAGTGGGGTGGGTGCGCCCGCGTCCGCTGAAAGGCAAGGCAACCATTGGAGTCAGCTACACAACATGGCAACGATCAACCAGCTCGTGCGCAAGCCGCGCAAGCGCCCCGCCGCCAAGAGCGACGTGCCGGCGCTGCAGGCCTGTCCGCAGAAGCGCGGTGTCTGCACCCGCGTCTATACCACTACCCCGAAGAAGCCGAACTCGGCCCTGCGTAAGGTCTGCCGTGTGCGCCTGACCAACGGGTTCGAGGTTTCGTCCTACATCGGCGGTGAAGGTCACAACCTTCAGGAACACTCTGTCGTGCTGATCCGCGGCGGCCGTGTCAAGGACTTGCCGGGTGTGCGTTACCACACCGTGCGCGGCGCCCTCGACACCTCCGGCGTGCAGAACCGTAAGCAGGGCCGTTCCAAGTACGGCACCAAGCGTCCGAAGTCCTGATCGACCTCGAGGCGTTACCAGAATCAATTTCGGTCTGATAAGAGTAAGGTCGGGCGTCGCGGGTTCGAGCTGAGCGTGCGGGAGTTCCGGGTTTGCCTGAAAGACCCTTCGATAGAGGGCTTGTCATGCCTAGAAGAAGAGTTGTTGCCAAGCGCGAGATCCTGCCGGATCCCAAGTTCGGAAGCGAGCGCCTGGCCAAGTTCATGAACCACCTGATGGTCAGCGGCAAGAAGTCCACAGCTGAGCGTATCGTCTACGGTGCGCTGGACACGGTTGCCGAGCGTAGTAAGGAAGAGCCGCTGGAGATCTTCGATCGCGCGCTGGAAGCCATTCAGCCGATGGTCGAGGTCAAGTCCCGCCGCGTTGGCGGTGCGACCTATCAGGTGCCCGTGGAAGTTCGTCCCTCGCGTCGCCAGGCGCTGGCCATGCGCTGGTTGGTGGATGCGGCGCGCAAGCGCGGTGAAAAGACCATGGTGCAGCGCCTTGCCGGCGAAATGCTCGATGCCGCCGAAGGCAAGGGCTCCGCGGTCAAGAAGCGTGAAGACGTGCATCGCATGGCCGAGGCCAACAAGGCGTTCTCGCACTACCGTTTCTAAGCGCAGCGCCTCTCAACGCATCGCCAATCAACGGGGAGTTTCACCGTGGCACGCAAGACACCTCTCAACCGCTATCGCAATATCGGGATCTGTGCCCACGTCGACGCGGGCAAGACCACCACTACCGAGCGTGTGCTTTTCTACACCGGTCTGTCTCACAAACTCGGTGAGGTGCACGATGGTGCGGCGACCACCGACTGGATGGAGCAGGAGCAGGAGCGCGGTATCACCATTACCTCCGCTGCTGTGACGACCTTCTGGAAGGGCATGAACCAGCAGTTCGACGAGCACCGCATCAACATCATCGACACCCCTGGGCACGTCGACTTCACCATTGAAGTCGAGCGCTCCCTGCGCGTGCTCGATGGCGCCGTCGTGGTGCTGTGCGGCAGCTCCGGCGTTCAGCCCCAGACCGAGACCGTCTGGCGCCAGGCCAACAAGTACGAAGTGCCGCGCATGGTGTTCGTCAACAAGATGGACCGTACCGGCGCCGACTTCTTCATGGTCGTGAAGCAGCTCAAGGAGCGCCTGAACGCCAACGCCGTGCCGATCCAGATCAACTGGGGCACCGAGGACGAGTTCAAGGGCGTCATCGATCTGATCGAGATGAAGGCGATCCTCTGGAACGAAGCCGACCAGGGCATGAGCTACGAGCTCGTCGACATTCCCGCCGAGCTCCAGGAGACGGCCGAGGAGTATCGCGAGCAGATGGTCGAAGCCGCTGCCGAAGCCTCCGAAGAGCTGATGGACAAGTACCTCGAAGAGGGCGAGCTCTCCACCGAGGAGATCAAGGCCGGCCTGCGTCGTCGTACCCTGGACAACGAGATCGTGCTGGTCACCTGCGGCTCTGCGTTCAAGAACAAGGGCGTGCAGGCGGTGCTCGACGCCGTGATCGAATACATGCCGTCTCCGGCCGAGGTCAAGGCCATCGAAGGTGAGCTGGACGACAAGGACGGCACCGTCGCCACGCGTGAAGCGGACGATAGTGCTCCTTTTGCCGCCCTGGCATTCAAGATCGCCACCGATCCCTTCGTCGGTACCCTGACCTTCATTCGCGTCTACTCGGGCGTGCTGAAGTCGGGCGACAGCGTCTATAACTCGGTCAAGCAGAAGAAGGAGCGCGTTGGCCGTATCGTGCAGATGCATGCCAACTCCCGCGAAGAGATCAAGGAAATTCTGGCCGGCGACATCGCCGCCTGCATCGGCTTGAAGGACGTCACCACCGGTGACACCCTGTGCGACCTGGAGAACAAGATCATTCTCGAGCGCATGGAATTCCCGGAGCCGGTCATCTCGGTGGCCGTGGAGCCGAAGTCCAAGGCCGACCAGGAGAAGATGGGCGTGGCGCTGGGCAAGCTGGCCCAGGAAGATCCGTCATTCCGCGTCAAGACCGACGAAGAGACCGGTCAGACCATCATCTCCGGCATGGGCGAGCTGCACCTCGACATCATCGTCGACCGCATGCGTCGCGAGTTCAAGGTCGAGGCCAACATCGGCAAGCCGCAGGTGGCTTACCGCGAAACCATTCGCGGCAAGGTCGAGCAGGAAGGCAAGTTCGTGCGTCAGTCCGGCGGTCGTGGCCAGTACGGTCATGTCTGGCTGCGCATCGAGCCGCTCACCGAGGCGGACAAGGGCGAAGACGAAGAGATGCACTTCAAGTTCGCTTCCGAGATCGTCGGCGGTGTGGTACCCAAGGAGTACGTGGGTGCCGTCGAGAAAGGGGCCTACGAGCAGCTGCAGAACGGTGTCATCGCGGGTTACCCGATGATCGACGTCAAGGTCACGCTGTACGATGGCTCCTACCATGACGTGGACTCGAACGAGAACGCGTTCAAGGTCGCCTCTTCCATGGCTGTCAAGGAAGGGGCCCGCAAGGCCAAGGCCGTGCTGCTGGAACCGGTGATGAAGGTCGAAGTCGTGACCCCCGAGGATTTCATGGGTGACGTCATGGGCGACCTGAACCGTCGCCGCGGTCTGGTGCAAGGCATGGATGACTCTTCCTCCGGCAAGATCATCCGCGCGATGGTGCCTCTGGGCGAGATGTTCGGTTATGCAACCGATCTGCGTTCTCAGACCCAGGGTCGTGCGAGCTACGTTATGGAGTTCGCGAAGTACGAAGAGGCGCCCTCCAGCATCGTTGAAGCCGTCATCAACCAGAAAGGCTAACCGCTAGCAAACGTTAAAGAGGTTATCGAAGTGGCTAAGGAAAAATTCGAACGTTCCAAACCGCACGTCAACGTCGGCACCATCGGTCACGTCGACCACGGCAAGACCACTCTGACTGCGGCCCTGACTCGCGTTTCTGCTGAGGTCTTCGGCGGTGAATGGCGTCAGTTCGACTCCATCGACAACGCTCCGGAAGAGCGTGAGCGTGGTATCACCATCGCCACCTCTCACGTCGAGTATCAGTCCGAGCAGCGTCACTATGCTCACGTCGACTGCCCGGGGCACGCCGACTACGTCAAGAACATGATCACCGGTGCCGCTCAGATGGACGGCGCTATCCTGGTCTGTTCCGCTGCCGACGGCCCCATGCCGCAGACTCGCGAGCACATCCTGCTGTCTCGTCAGGTTGGCGTTCCGTACATCGTCGTGTTCCTGAACAAGGCCGACATGGTCGACGACGAAGAGCTGCTCGAGCTGGTCGAGATGGAAGTTCGTGAGCTCCTGAACGAGTACGACTTCCCGGGCGACGACACTCCGATCATCACCGGTTCCGCGCTGATGGCGCTGAACGGTGAGGACGAGAACGGCATGGGCACCACCGCCGTTGCCAACCTGATCAAGGCCCTGGACGACTACATTCCGGAGCCGGAGCGTGCCATCGATCAGCCGTTCCTGATGCCGATCGAAGACGTGTTCTCCATCTCCGGTCGCGGCACCGTGGTTACCGGTCGTATCGAGCGCGGTATCGTCAAGGCTGGCGAAGAAGTCGAGATCGTCGGTATCAAGGACACCACCAAGACTACCGTTACCGGTGTCGAGATGTTCCGCAAGCTGCTCGACGAAGGTCGTGCCGGTGAGAACGTCGGCGCCCTGCTGCGCGGCACCAAGCGTGACGAAGTCGAGCGTGGTCAGGTGCTGGCCAAGCCGGGTTCCATCAACCCGCACACCGTCTTCGAAGCCGAAGTGTACGTGCTGTCCAAGGAAGAGGGCGGTCGTCACACCCCGTTCTTCAAGGGCTACCGTCCGCAGTTCTACTTCCGTACCACTGACGTGACCGGTACCTGTGAACTGCCGGAAGGCGTCGAGATGGTCATGCCGGGCGACAACGTCAAGATGGTTATCACCCTGATCGCTCCGATCGCCATGGACGAAGGCCTGCGTTTCGCCATCCGTGAAGGCGGTCGTACCGTCGGCGCCGGCGTCGTGGCCAAGATCGTTCAGTAAGCCCTGGGCTGCTGACTGATCGAAGGGGGCTCCGTGAGGAGCCCCCTTTCTGCGCACCTGATGCAGAGTGTTTGACTCTCGCATCCGGCGTGCATATAATGCGCATCCTTTGAATGCGTGGGTAGGCGGCTCGCGCCGTCGACATCCATTGGAGTTTAGGGCAAATGCAGAACCAGAAGATTCGCATTCGGTTGAAGGCATTCGACCATCGCCTGATCGACCAGTCCGCCGCGGAGATCGTTGATACCGCCAAGCGTACTGGTGCTCAGGTGCGCGGTCCGATCCCGCTGCCGACCAATCGTGAGCGCTACACTGTGCTGATCTCACCGCACGTCAACAAGGACGCGCGTGACCAGTACGAGATTCGCACTCACAAGCGCGTGCTCGATATCGTCGAGCCGACTGAAAAGACCGTCGATGCCCTGATGAAGCTCGACCTCGCCGCCGGCGTGGACGTTCAGATCAAGCTCGACTAACCACACTAGACACCCGCGGCCCAGCGCTCTTTCAAACGAGTGAGAGCAGCAGCCGCCACGCCGTGATGGCGTCATACAACGTGCTAGTGGAATGCTCTGGAAAGGGCAGCCATAGCGGGTGATAGCCCCGTACACTAAAGGAGACTGAGAATGACTATCGGTTTGCTCGGTAGAAAGGCCGGTATGACCCGTGTCTTTACCGAAGATGGCGCTTCCGTGCCCGTAACCGTTATCGAGGTTGAGCCGAATCGCGTCGCCAGCGTGCGGACCGTCGAGTCCGACGGTTATGCGGCGATTCAGGTCACAACCGGCTCCCGCAAGGCCAAGCATCTTACCAAGGCGCAGGCAGGTCAGTACGCCAAGGCAGGTATCGAGGCCGGTCGTTCGCTGATGGAGTTCCGCCTCAATGAAGGTGATGAGGCTCCGGAAGTGGGCGGCGAACTCACCGTATCCCTCTTCGAAGCTGGTCAGAAGGTCGACGTGACCGGCACCTCCAAGGGCAAGGGCTTCCAGGGCGCCGTCAAGCGCTGGAATTTCCGTACCCAGGATGCCACCCACGGTAACTCCCTGTCGCATCGTGCGCCGGGTTCCATCGGTATGTGTCAGACCCCGGGTCGTGTCTTTAAAGGCAAGAAGATGGCCGGTCAGATGGGCAACGTCCGCTGCACCGTCCAGAGCCTCGAAGTCGTGCGGGTCGATGCCGAGCGCAACCTGCTGCTGATCAAGGGTGCCGTGCCCGGTGCTACCGGTAGTGACGTCATCGTTCGCAGCGCCGTCAAAGCTGGCTGAAGGGGAGAGATCCGATGAATCTGAATCTTGCTGCAGGCGCGGGTACTGTCGAAGTCGCCGACGCCACCTTTGGCAAAGAATTCAACGAGGCGCTGGTTCACCAGGTCGTCACCGCCTATCTGGCCGGTGGTCGCCAGGGCACCCGTGCTCAGAAGACCCGTTCCGACGTGCGCGGCGGTGGCAAGAAGCCGTGGCGTCAGAAGGGCACCGGTCGCGCTCGCGCCGGTACCATCCGTTCGCCGCTGTGGCGCAGCGGTGGTGTGACCTTTGCGGCCCGTCCGCAGGACCACTCGCAGAAGGTCAACCGCAAGATGTATCGCGCCGCGATGCGTTCCATCCTGTCCGAGCTGGTGCGCCAGGAGCGCCTGATCGCCATCGACGAGTTCACCGTCGATGCGCCGAAGACCAAGCAGCTGGTGGCCAAGCTCAACGAGCTGGGTCTGGAGAAGGCGCTGATCGTCACCGAGGAAGTCGACGAGAAGCTCTATCTGGCCGCCCGCAACATCCCCAACGTGGATGTGGTGGACGTGGCTGCTGCCGATCCGGTGAGCCTGATCGCCTTCGACAAGGTGCTGGTCACCGTCTCTGCTCTGCGTAAATTCGAGGAGAAGCTGGCATGAACCAGGAGCGCGTATTCAAGGTTCTGCTTGGTCCGCACGTGACCGAGAAGGCCGCTTTCGCCGCCGAGCGCAACCAGTATGTGTTCAAGGTGGCCAGCGACGCGACCAAGCCCGAAATCAAGCAGGCCGTTCAGGTGCTGTTTGGCAAGAAGGTCGACCGCGTCCAGGTGCTGAACATGAAGGGCAAGACCAAGCGCAGCGCGCACGGTCTGGGCCGCCGTCAGGGTTACCGCAAGGCGTACGTGACCCTGGCAGCTGGTGAAACGCTCGAAGACTTCACTGGCGCCGAATAAGGGCAGGAGTACGGATCATGGCAATCGTCAAGACAAAACCCACATCCGCCGGTCGTCGCCACGTCGTCAAGGTCGTCAGCGAAGGCCTGCACAAGGGCAAGCCCTATGCGCCGCTGCTGGAAAAGCAGTCGCGCAGCGGTGGACGTAACAACAACGGTCGCATCACTACCCGCCACGTGGGCGGTGGTCACCGTCAGCATTACCGGATCGTCGACTTCAAGCGCACCAAGGATGGCATTCCTGCCATCGTCGAGCGCCTCGAGTACGATCCCAATCGTAGCGCGCACATCGCGCTGCTGAAGTACCTGGACGGCGAGCGTCGTTACATCATCGCGCCCAAGGGCGTGAGTGCTGGCGACAAGCTCGAGTCCGGCGTGAACGCGGCGATCAAGAAGGGCAACACCCTTCCGCTGCGTAACATCCCGCTGGGTTCCACCGTTCACTGCATCGAGCTCAAGCCCGGCAAGGGCGCCCAGATCGCTCGCAGTGCCGGTACCAGCGCCCAGCTGGTCGCCCGTGAAGGCAGCTATGCCACCTTGCGTCTGCGCTCCGGCGAGATGCGCAAGGTGCTGGCCGACTGCCGTGCGACCCTGGGTGAAGTGAGCAACTCTGAGCACAGCCTGCGTCAACTTGGCAAGGCCGGTGCAAAGCGCTGGAGAGGCGTGCGTCCGACCGTTCGCGGTGTCGCGATGAACCCGGTAGATCACCCGCACGGTGGCGGTGAAGGCCGCACCAGCGGTGGTCGCCATCCGGTTACGCCGTGGGGTGTGCCCACCAAGGGCCACAAGACCCGCAAGAACAAGCGCACTGATGCGCTGATCGTTCGCCGCCGCAAGGCCAAGTAACAGACACTAAGAGGTAACGGCTGTGCCACGTTCACTGAAGAAAGGTCCTTTTATCGACCTTCATCTGCTGAAGAAGGTTGAGGCTGCAGTGGAGAAGAACGACCGCAAACCGATCAAGACCTGGTCGCGTCGTTCCATGATCCTGCCGAACATGGTTGGGCTCACCATTGCTGTCCATAACGGTCGCCAACACGTCCCGGTGCACGTCTCCGAGGAAATGGTTGGCCACAAGCTGGGCGAATTCGCTGCCACCCGCACCTATCGCGGTCATGCGGCGGACAAGAAAGCCAAACGGTAAGCCAGAGAGGATTGAGAGATGGAAGTCACAGCTAAGCTGCGTGGCGCTCGTTTATCCGCCCAGAAGGCCCGTTTGGTGGCTGACCAGGTGCGCGGTAAGCCTGTCGCCGAGGCGCTCGACCTGCTGACCTTCTCACCGAAGAAGGCTGCCAAGCTGGTCAAGAAAGTGCTGCAGTCCGCCATCGCGAATGCGGAAGAAAACAACGGCATGGATATCGACGAGCTGCGTGTCTCGACCATCTGCGTCGATGAGGGCATGACGCTCAAGCGCATCAAGCCGCGGGCCAAGGGTCGCGCGGATCGCATCCTGAAGCGCACGTGCCACATCACCGTCAAGGTAGCCGAGAAGTAGGAGTCGACCAGATGGGTCAGAAAGTCAATCCGACAGGTATTCGGCTGGGTATCGTCAAGGATCACACCTCGGTGTGGTATGCCGAGCGCGGTGCTTATGCCGACAAGCTGAACAACGACCTCGAAGTGCGTCGCTTCCTCGAGGAGCGTCTGAAGAACGCTTCCGTGAGCAAGATCACTATCGAGCGTCCGGCCAACAACGCCCGTATCACCATTCACACTGCCCGTCCGGGCATCGTGATCGGCAAGAAGGGCGAGGACGTCGACAAGCTGCGTCGCGACGTCACCGCGATGATGGGCGTGCCCGTGCACGTCAACATCGAAGAGGTCCGCAAGCCGGAGCTGGACGCCAAGCTCGTCGCGCAGAACATCGCCGGCCAGCTCGAGCGTCGCGTCATGTTCCGTCGTGCCATGAAGCGTTCCGTGCAGAACGCCATGCGCCTCGGTGCGGGTGGTATCAAGGTGATGCTGTCTGGTCGCCTGGGTGGCGCCGAAATCGCGCGTACCGAGTGGTACCGTGAAGGTCGCGTGCCGCTTCACACCCTGCGTGCGGACATCGATTACGCCACCTTTGAGGCAAAAACCACCTACGGCATCATCGGTGTCAAGGTTTGGGTCTTCAAGGGTGAAATCCTCGGGGGCATCGAAGAGGTCCGCGCCAAGGCCAAGCAACAGCCGCAGGCCGCGCCCTCCAAGAAGAAAGGTTCCAGGTAAGGGGAGAGCGAATCGATGTTACAGCCCAAGCGCATGAAATTCCGCAAGATGATGAAAGGCCGCAACCGTGGCCTGGCGCATCGCGGAAGCAAGATCAGCTTCGGGGAATACGGCCTCAAGGCAACCGGTCGCGGCCGCATCACGGCGCGCCAGATCGAAGCCGGCCGTCGTGCGATCACCCGTCACGTCAAGCGTGGCGGTAAGATCTGGATCCGCGTCTTCCCTGACAAGCCGATTTCCAAGAAGCCACTCGAAGTCCGTATGGGTAAGGGTAAGGGCTCCGTCGAGTACTGGGTCGCACAGATCCAGCCGGGTCGGGTCCTGTATGAAATCGAAGGCGTGTCCGAGGAGCTGGCCCGCGAGGCCTTCACCCTGGCCGCTCAGAAGATGCCCGTGTCCACCACCTTTGTGAAACGGACGGTGATGTGATGAAAGCCCAGGAAATTCGTGAAAAGTCAGTCGAGCAGCTCCAGGAGCAGCTCTTCGAACTCCTCCGCGAGCAGTTCAACCTGCGCATGCAGAAGGCCACCGGCCAGCTCAGCCAGACTCATCTGCTCAAGCAGGTTCGTCGGGACATCGCCCGGGTGAAGACTGTGCTCAACGAGAAGGCAGGTGACTGAGATGGCCGAAGAAAAGAAAGCCCGTACGCTCACCGGCAAGGTGGTGAGCGACAAGATGGACAAGTCCATCGTCGTCATGATCGAGCGCCGCGAGCGTCATCCGATCTATGGCAAGTACGTCAAGCGCTCCACCAAGCTGCACGCCCATGACGAGGCGAACCAGGCCAAGGCCGGCGACACGGTTTCCATCCAGGAATGCCGTCCGCTGTCCAAGAAGAAGGCCTGGACGCTGGTCGAGGTGATCGAGCAGGCCAGGGGCTGAGCTCGGCGAGAGCAGTCAGATTAGGTTTGGAGAAAACCGATGATTCAGACTCAGACAATGCTGGATGTCGCCGACAACAGCGGAGCGCGCCGGGTGCAGTGCATCAAGGTGCTGGGCGGTTCGCACCGCCGCTACGCGCGGGTCGGTGACATCATCAAGGTCACGGTGAAGGAAGCCATTCCGCGTGGCAAGGTCAAGAAAGGCCAGGTCCTCAAGGCGGTGGTGGTTCGTACCCGCAGCGGCGTTCGTCGTTCCGACGGCTCGCTGATCCGCTTCGATGGAAATGCGGCAGTTCTGTTGAACAACACCAACGAACAGCCGATCGGCACCCGTATCTTCGGGCCGGTGACTCGTGAGCTTCGTACCGAGAAGTTCATGAAGATCATTTCCCTGGCGCCTGAAGTGCTGTAAGGAGCGAAGCGGACATGCAAAAGATCAAACGTGACGATGAAGTGATCGTCATCGCCGGCAAGGACAAGGGCAAGCGTGGCACGATCAAGCGCGTCCTCAAGGACGAACGCTTCGTCGTGTCCGGTGTGAACATGATCAAGCGTCACACCAAGCCCAACCCTATGGCGGGCAATCAGGGCGGTATCGTCGAGCGCGAGGCTCCGATTCACGCGTCCAACGTGGCGATCTTCAACTCGGAGACCGGTAAGGCGGATCGCGTCGGCTTCCAGGTTAAGGAAGACGGTACCAAGGTACGTATCTACAAGTCGACGCAGACGCAGATCGACGCCTAACGCGAGTCGGGTAGCAAAATGGCGAACTTGAAAGAACGTTATCAGAACGAGGTGGTGGCTCAGCTCAAAGAGCAGTTCAGCTACGCCAACGTGATGCAGGTGCCGCGGATCACCAAGGTGACCCTCAACATGGGCATCGGTGACGCGACCAGCGACAAGAAGCTGATCGAGAATGCCATCGGCGACCTGGAGAAGCTCTCCGGTCAGAAGCCGCTGGTGACCAAGGCACGCAAGTCCATCGCGGGCTTCAAGGTGCGCGAAGGTTGGCCGATCGGCATCAAGGTGACCCTGCGCTCCGAGCGCATGTGGGAATTCCTCGATCGTCTGGTCAACATCGCGATCCCCCGCGTACGTGACTTCCGTGGTCTCAACCCGAAGTCCTTCGACGGTCGCGGCAACTACTCCATGGGTGTGCGTGAGCAGATCATCTTCCCGGAGATCGAATATGATAAGATCGACCGGATTCGTGGTCTGGATGTCACCATCACCACTACTGCCAACACCGACGAGGAAGGTCGTGCGCTGCTGAGCGCGCTGAACTTCCCGTTCAAGAAATAAGGGTGGGATCATGGCAAAGAAGAGCATGATTGAACGCGAGCTCAAGCGCACCAAGCTGGTCGAGAAGTATGCGGCCCGCCGTGCCGAGCTCAAGGCGATCATCCAGAGCGTGAATTCTTCCGACGAAGAGCGCTTCGAGGCGACGCTGAAACTGCAGCAGTTGCCGCGCGACTCCAGCCCGGTGCGTCAGCGTAACCGCTGCCGCATCACTGGTCGCCCGCACGGCTACTACAACAAGTTCGGCCTCGGCCGTAACAAGCTGCGTGAAGCCGCCATGCGTGGCGAGGTCCCTGGACTGAAGAAGTCCAGCTGGTAAGCCGCCACGGAAACATCAGGAGCGCAACGTAAATGAGCATGCAAGATACTCTGGCGGATATGTTCACCCGTATCCGCAATGCGCAGATGGCCACCAAGGAGACGGTTACCATGCCGTCCTCCAAGCTCAAGGTCGAGGTGGCCCGCGTATTGAAGGAAGAGGGTTACATCAACGACTTCGCGGTCGCTGAAGGTACCAAGCCCGAGCTGACCGTGACCCTCAAGTACTTCGAGGGCAAGCCGGTCATCGAGCACCTGCAGCGGGTGTCCAAGCCGTCCCTGCGCCAGTACAAGGGCAAGAGTGAACTGCCCAAGGTGGCGGATGGCATGGGTGTGGCGATCGTCACCACCTCCAAGGGCGTGATGACCGACCGTGCCGCTCGTCAGGCGGGCGTCGGTGGCGAAGTCATCTGCACCGTATTCTAGGAGTCTGGAATGTCCCGCGTAGCCAAATATCCGGTTAAAGTGCCCGCCGGCGTCGACGTCAAACTCGACGGCGACCAGCTGACCGCCAAGGGCGGTCAGGGCACGCTGTCGCTGACCGTTCACCCGGACGTGGTCATCGCTCAGGAAGAGGGTCAGCTGACCTTCAAGCCGAGCGAGAGCGCCAAGTCCTGGGCCATGGTCGGTACCACACGAGCTCTGGTCCAGAACCTGGTCACCGGCGTCTCTGAGGGCTTTACCAAGACCCTCGAAATCGTTGGCGTCGGCTATCGTGCCCAGGCAAGTGGCCAGACGCTGAATCTGTCACTGGGCTTCTCTCACCCGGTCGAGTACTCCCTGCCCAAGGGTGTTACGGCGGAAACGCCGAAGAACACCGTCATCGTGCTGAAGAGCGCGGACAAGCAGATGCTCGGTCAGGTGGCTGCGGAGATCCGCGCCTTCCGTCCGCCCGAGCCCTACAAGGGCAAGGGTGTGCGCTACGCCGACGAGCAGGTGCGTCGCAAAGAAGCCAAGAAGAAGTAAGGCAGGGTTATGAACGCGAAGAAAGAATCTCGTCTCCGTCGTGCCCGCCGCGCTCGTGCCAAGATGCGCGAGCTGGGCGTGTTTCGCCTGTGCGTCAACCGTACCCCGCGTCACATCTATGCGCAGATCATCTCGCCGGATGGTGGCAAGGTGCTGGCCAGCGCTTCCACGCTGGACAAGGACCTGCGTGCGGGTGCGACCGGTAATGCTGACGCCGCCGCCAAGGTGGGTGCGCTGATTGCCGAACGTGCCAAGCAGGCTGGCATCACCCAGGTGGCCTTCGATCGTGCCGGTTACAAGTACCACGGCCGCGTCAAGGCCCTGGCCGACGCCGCACGTGAAGGCGGCCTGGAATTCTAAAGGGTTTTACGATGGCGAAGAACGAACAGAACACCGGCGACCTGCAGGAAAAGCTCGTGCAGGTCAACCGTGTCGCCAAGGTGGTCAAAGGTGGTCGTATTTTCGGCTTCACCGCGCTGACCGTCGTTGGCGACGGCAATGGTCGTGTCGGCTTCGGTCGTGGCAAGGCGCGTGAAGTGCCGGTCGCGATTCAGAAGGCCATGGACCAGGCGCGCCGCAACATGGTCAAGGTGAGCCTCAAGGGTCACACCCTGCAGTACCCGGTCAAGGCCCGTCACGGTGCCTCCAAGGTGTACATGCAGCCGGCCTCCGAAGGTACCGGGATCATCGCCGGCGGCGCCATGCGCTCCGTGCTCGAGCTGGCCGGCGTCCATGACGTCCTGGCCAAGTGCTACGGCTCCACCAATCCGGTCAACGTGGTGCGCGCGACCGTCAAGGGTCTCGCCTCCATGCAGTCGCCGGAAGACATCGCCGCCAAGCGCGGTCTGTCTGTCGAAGCGATCACGGGGTAACTACCATGGCAGCCACACTCAAGGTAACCCAGATCCGTAGCACCATCGGCACTCTGCCCAAGCACAAGGCTACTATGAAGGGCCTGGGCCTGCGCCGCATCGGTCATACGGTCGAGCTGGAAGACACCCCTGCCGTGCGCGGCATGATCCACAAGGTCAACTACCTTGTGCGGGTAGAGGGAGAGTAATCCATGAAACTCAACACGCTGAGCCCGGCACCGGGTTCCAAGCACGCCGAGAAGCGCGTCGGCCGTGGCATCGGTTCCGGTCTGGGTAAGACCGGTGGCCGTGGCCACAAGGGTCAGAAGTCGCGTAGCGGCGGCACCGTGAAGCCCGGTTTCGAGGGTGGTCAGATGCCGCTGCAGCGGCGCCTGCCCAAGTTCGGCTTCACTTCCATGAAGTCGCTGGTCTCCGAAGAGGTGCGCCTGAGCGAGCTGGCCAAGGTCGAGGGTGACGAAGTCACTCTGGAGACCCTGAAGCAGGCCAACGTGCTCAAGGACGCTACTCTGCACGCGAAGATCATTCTTTCCGGCGACGTCAACAAGGCGGTCACCGTTCGCGGCGTCAAGGTCACCAAGGGTGCCCGTGCCGCGATCGAAGCTGCCGGCGGCAAGGTAGAGGACTAAATGGCCAAGTCAGGAAACATGCCGGCGATGGGCAGCGGTCTGAGTGAACTGTGGGCGCGTCTGCGCTTCGTGCTCCTCGCCATCGTGGTGTACCGTATCGGTGCCCATATTCCCGTTCCCGGTATCAATCCTGACCAGCTTGCTGCCTTGTTCAGGGAGCAGCAGGGCACCATCCTGGGCATGTTCAACATGTTCTCGGGTGGCGCCCTGGAGCGCATGAGTATCATGGCGCTGGGCATCATGCCCTACATCTCCGCGTCGATCATCATGCAGCTGCTGACCGCAGTCTCGCCCCACCTCGAGCAGTTGAAGAAGGAGGGCGAGGCCGGTCGCCGCAAGATCAGCCAGTACACCCGCTACGGTACCGTGCTGCTGGCCTTCGTCCAGGCCACCGGCATGTCGGTGGGTCTGGCCAGCCAGGGCATCGCCTATAGCGCTGACTTCAGCTTCTATTTCACTGCCATCGTCACCTTCGTGTCGGGTGCAGTGTTCCTGATGTGGCTGGGCGAGCAGATCACCGAAAAGGGTATCGGCAACGGTATCTCGCTGCTGATCTTCGCCGGTATCGTCGCAGGCCTGCCGGGTGCGGTGGGACAGGCGTTCGAGCTGGCCCGCAACGAAGGCGCGTGGAACGTGCTGCCGCTGCTGGCTCTCTCCGTGCTGGGCGTGGCGACCGTGGCCTTCGTGGTCTTCATCGAACGCGGCCAGCGCCGTATCACGGTGAACTATCCGCGGCGTCAGGTCGGCAACAAGATGTATGCCGGGCAGAGCAGTTATCTGCCGCTGAAGGTGAACATGGCGGGTGTGATTCCGCCGATCTTCGCTTCCAGCATCCTGCTGTTCCCTGCCTCCATCGGCCAGTGGGTCGGAGCGGGCGACGGCATGGAGTGGTTGCAGCGTGCCTCCCAGGCCCTGGGCCCGGGACAGCCGCTCTACATCTTGCTTTTCGGCGCGGCGGTGATATTCTTCTGCTTCTTTTACACAGCACTGGTCTTCAATCCCAAGGATGTCGCTGACAACCTCAAGAAGTCAGGGGCCTTCCTCCCGGGTATTCGTCCTGGTGAGCAGACCGCTCGCTATGTCGACAAGGTCATGACCCGTCTGACCCTGTGCGGCGCCCTGTACATCACTGCGGTTTCCTTGATGCCCCAGTTCCTGATCGTGGCGTGGAACGTGCCGTTCTTCTTCGGCGGTACCGCGCTGCTGATCATCGTGGTGGTCATCATGGACTTCATGGCCCAGGTGCAGTCGCATCTCATGTCGCACCAGTACGAGTCGGTGATGAAGAAGTCCAACCTGAAAGGCTATGGCAGCGGCGGCATCATGCGCTGAGTGGCGCTGCCGGTGACAAGGCGCGCCGCGCCGATTTTGGAGAAGGAACGATGAAAGTTCGAGCTTCCGTCAAGAAGATGTGCCGTAACTGCAAGATCATTCGGCGCAATGGCGCGGTTCGCGTCATCTGCATCGAGCCGCGGCACAAGCAGCGCCAGGGTTGATTCTGGCGTTTGTGAATAAGTGGTGCCGGCATACCCCTTGCCCTGAGATGGGTAAAGGGGTATGCTGTTGCGCCTTTTGTAGTAACTAATCGAGCAAGCCGCTCAAATTTCGGAGAAAGCTGATGGCCCGTATTGCAGGCGTCAATATCCCGGACAACAAGCATGCGGCGATCTCGCTGACCTATATCTTCGGGATTGGCCGCACGCGTGCACAGGAAATCTGTGCCGCTACCGGCATCGCGCCGACCACCAAGATCCAGGAGCTCTCTTCTGAAGAAGTAGATGCCCTGCGTGCAGAGGTCGGCAAGTACACCGTGGAAGGTGACCTTCGTCGTGATGTGACGCTGAACATCAAGCGTCTCATGGACCTGGGTTGCTATCGTGGTCTGCGTCATCGTCGTAGTCTTCCGCTGCGTGGTCAGCGGACCAAGACTAACGCGCGCACCCGTAAGGGCCCGCGTAAGCCGATCCGCAAGTAACACGCACGTTCTGGCGTAAAGACAGGAATAGACATCAACATGGCTAACCCGCGTAGCAACCGTAAAAAGGTTAAAAAGCAGGTAGTGGACGCCGTTGCGCACATCCACGCCTCTTTTAACAACACGATCGTGACGATCACAGACCGCCAGGGCAATGCTCTCTCTTGGGCAACTGCCGGTGGTTCGGGTTTTCGTGGTTCTCGCAAGAGCACCCCGTTCGCTGCTCAAGTGGCAAGCGAACGTGCAGCGACCGCTGCAGCCGAGTATGGTGTGAAAAACGTCGACGTGCTGGTCAAGGGCCCCGGTCCTGGCCGTGAATCCGCCGTGCGCGCTCTGAGCGCCGCCGGCTTCCGCGTGCAGAGCATCACTGACGCGACGCCCATTCCCCACAATGGCTGCCGTCCGCCGAAGAAACGCCGCGTTTAAGGAGACAGATTCATGGCTCGTTATATTGGACCGAAGTGCAAACTGTCTCGTCGTGAAGGCACCGACCTCTTCCTCAAGAGTGGTGTGACTCCCTTCGAGAAGAAGTGCAAATCCGAGCAGATTCCGGGTGTGCACGGCCAGCGCCGTCAGCGTCTTTCCGACTACGGCTTGCAGCTTCGCGAGAAGCAAAAAGTGCGTCGTATCTACGGCGTACTCGAAAAGCAGTTCCGCAGCTACTACAAGGAGGCCGCCCGTCGCTCCGGCGCCACCGGCGAAGTCCTGCTGCAGCTGCTCGAATCCCGACTGGACAACGTCGTCTACCGCATGGGCTTCGGCTCCACTCGTTCCGAGGCACGCCAGCTGGTGAGCCACAAGGCGATCGCGGTCAACGGCCGCACCGTCAACGTGGCTTCCTATCAGGTCAAGCCCGGTGACGTGGTTTCCGTTCGCGAGAAGGCGAAGAACCAGGCGCGCATCCAGAGTGCTCTCTCCATCGCTGCCAACCGTGGCGACGTCGCCTGGATCGAGGTCGACGCGAAGAAGATGGAAGGCACCTTCAAGGCTATCCCGGAGCGCGGCGATCTGTCGGCCGACATCAACGAAAACCTGATCGTCGAGCTGTACTCGAAGTAAGCGTCGCTGACCGCGTCGCGCCGGCCCCTCGGGGCCGGCAGCGAGTACCGAGTAACCGTTAGGCAGCCTCAAAGGTGTAGTTATGCAGCGTTCAGTGACAGAGTTTCTCCGTCCGCGCGATATCAAGGTCGAAGAGATCAGCGCGCATCACGCGAAGATCGTGCTCGAGCCGTTCGAGCGTGGCTTTGGCCATACCCTGGGCAATGCGCTGCGTCGCATTCTGCTCTCGTCCATGCCCGGCTGCGCCGTGGTGGAAGTCGAGATCGCAGGTGTCGAGCATGAGTACAGCGCGATCGAGGGTGTTCAGGAAGACGTCATCGAGATTCTCCTGAACCTCAAGGACGTGGCCATCCGCATGCACAGTCGCGACGAGGCAGTGCTCTCGCTGAACAAGCAGGGCCCGGCCGTGGTGACCGCGGGCGACATCGTCCTCGATCACGACGTCGAGATCGTCAACCCGGAGCATGTCATCGCTCACGTCAACGAGGGTGCCGAGCTCAAGATGCAGCTCAAGATCGCTCGTGGCCGTGGCTATGAGCCGGCTGATGCTCGTGTTGGTGCCGACGATGAGTCGCGTGCCATCGGTCGCCTGCAGCTGGATGCCACCTTCAGCCCCGTGCGTCGCGTCTCGTATGCCGTCGATGCCGCTCGTGTCGAGCAGCGTACCGACCTGGACAAGCTGATCATCGACCTGGAAACCGACGGCACCCTGGATCCGGAAGAGGCCATCCGTCGCAGCGCCACCATCCTGCAGGAGCAGCTGGCAGCGTTCGTCGACCTGGAAGCCGACAAGGAGCAGGAGATCGAGGAGGAAGAGGATCACGTCGATCCGATCCTGCTGCGCCCCGTAGACGATCTCGAGTTGACCGTCCGCAGTGCCAACTGCCTGAAGGCCGAGAACATCTACTACATCGGCGACTTGATTCAGCGCACCGAAGTCGAGCTGCTCAAGACGCCGAACCTCGGCAAGAAGTCTTTGAACGAAATCAAGGACGTGTTGGCTGCTCGCGGTCTTTCCCTCGGCATGCGGCTGGAGAACTGGCCGCCGGCGAGCCTGAAGGACGACAAGGCCTCTGCGTGAGCGTCGACTCGAGTCCCAGTTTGGTAAGGAATTGCAACCATGCGTCATCGTAAGAGTGGTCGTCATCTGAATCGCACCAGCTCGCATCGCCAGGCCATGTTCAAGAACATGAGCGTGTCGCTGATCGAGCATGAAGTGATCAAGACAACCCTGCCCAAGGCCAAGGAGCTGCGTCGCGTCATCGAGCCGCTGATCACCCTGGCCAAGCAGGACAGCGTCGCCAATCGTCGTCTGGCCTTCAGCCGCACCCGCTCCAAAGAAGCGGTCGGCAAGCTCTTCAACGAGCTGGGTCCGCGTTACGCCGAGCGTCCGGGCGGTTACGTCCGTATCCTCAAGTGCGGTTTCCGCACCGGCGACAACGCCCCCATGGCCTTCGTCGAACTCGTTGACCGTCCGGTCGTCGAGGAGGTCGAGGAAGCCGCAGCCGAGGAGTGATCCCCGGCGGCGGGCCCGGCCCGGCAATGCTGTAGCGGTAGATACGAAAAACCCGGCTTCTCACGAAGCCGGGTTTTTTTGCTGTAGCGCTGTGGCGGTGCTATTTGGACGTTGCCAGCTCGGCCTGCTGGCTCCTGGCCCGCTCCAGCAATGGCTTGAGGAAGCGCCCGGTGTGGGAGACTTCCATCTCGGCGACCTGCTCCGGTGTGCCCTCGGCGATGATGCGCCCGCCGCCGGAGCCGCCCTCGGGGCCGAGATCGACGATCCAGTCGGCGGTCTTGATCACGTCGAGGTTGTGCTCGATCACCACGATGGTGTTGCCGTGGTCGCGCAGACGGTGAAGCACGGCGAGCAGCTGCCGAATGTCCTCGAAGTGCAGCCCGGTGGTGGGCTCGTCGAGGATGTATAGCGTCTTGCCGGTGTCGCGCTTGGCCAGCTCGCGGGCCAGCTTGACCCGCTGGGCTTCACCGCCGGAGAGCGTGGTGGCGCTCTGGCCCAGACGGATGTAGGAAAGTCCAACATCGAGCAGGGTCTGCAGGCGACGGGCGATGGCCGGCACCGGACTGAAGAATTCCAGCGCTTCCTCCACGGTCATTTCGAGCACCTCGTCGATGCTCTTGCCCTTGTACTCGATCTCCAGCGTCTCGCGGTTGTAGCGCTTGCCCTTGCACACGTCGCAGGGCACGTAGATGTCGGGCAGGAAGTGCATCTCGACCTTGATCATGCCCTCGCCCTGGCACGCCTCGCAGCGTCCGCCCTTGACGTTGAACGAGAAGCGCCCCGGCTTGTAGCCGCGCGAGCGGGCCTCCTGGGTACCGGCGAAGAGCTCGCGGATCGGCGTGAAGATGCCGGTATAGGTGGCCGGGTTGGAGCGCGGCGTACGCCCGATGGGGCTCTGATCGATGTCGATCACCTTGTCGAGCTGATCGAGCCCTTCGATGTGCTCATAGGGCGCCGGGGTCAGGGTGGTAGCGTGATTGAGCTCACGGGCGGCAATCGGCATCAGGGTCGAGTTGATCAGCGTCGACTTGCCCGAACCGGAGACACCCGTGACGCAGATGAACAGCCCCAGTGGCAGGGTCAGGCTGACATTGCGCAGGTTGTTGCCGTGGGCGCCGGTCAGCCGCAGCTGCTTCTCCGGGTTGCCGGGGATGCGCCACTTGGGCACCTCGATGCGGCGCTTGCCCGATAGGTACTGGCCGGTGAGCGAGTGGTCGCTGGCCATCACCGCTTCCGGCGTGCCCTGGGCAACGATACGTCCGCCGTGTACGCCGGCGCCGGGGCCGATGTCGAGTACGTGGTCGGCGGCACGGATGGCGTCCTCGTCATGCTCGACCACGATCACGGTGTTGCCCAGGTCGCGCAGGTGGATCAGGGTCTTGAGCAGGCGGTCGTTGTCACGCTGATGCAGGCCGATGGAGGGCTCGTCGAGGATGTACATCACGCCCACCAGGCCGGCGCCGATCTGGCTGGCCAGGCGAATGCGCTGGGCCTCGCCGCCGGAGAGGGTCTCGGCGCTGCGCTCCAGGTTGAGATAGTCGAGGCCGACGTTGACCAGGAACTCCAGCCGGGCGTGGATCTCGTTGATCACCTTCTGGGCGATCTCGCCCTTGCGCCCCGGTAGGGTCAGCCGCTGGAAGTAGTCCCATGCTTCGCCGATGGGCAGCTGCACGATCTGCGGCAGGGTATGTTCGTCGACGAAGACGTGGCGGGACTCCTTGCGCAGGCGCGAGCCGTGACAGCTGGGGCAGGGGCGGTCAGCGATGTAGCGCGCCAGCTCCTCGCGCACCATGCTCGATTCGGTTTCGCGGTAGCGTCGCTGCATGTTGGGCAGCACGCCCTCGAAGGGGTGCTCGCGGGTCACGCGGCGGCCGCGGTCGTTGACGTAGCTGAAGGCGATCTCGTCGTCGCCGCTGCCGTAGAGAATCAGCTCCTTCTCGTGGCGGGCCAGGTCCTGCCACGGTGTCTCGAGGGTGAAGCGGTAGTGATCTGCCACTGCCTGCAGCTGGCTGAAGTAGTAGACGCTGCGCCGGTCCCAGCCCTTGATCACGCCTTCGGCCAGGGACAGCTCCGGGTGGCTGATCAGCTTGTCGGGGTCGAATACCTGTTGTACGCCCAGGCCGTCGCAGGTGGGGCAGGCGCCGGCCGGGTTGTTGAACGAGAACATGCGCGGCTCGAGTTCGGCAATGGCGTAGCCGCACACCGGGCAGGCGAAGCGCGCCGAGAAGGTGATGTCCTCGGCCTCGCCATCCATGAAGTGCACCACGGCGATGCCGTCGGCCAGGTTGAGCGCAGTCTCGAACGATTCCGCCAGGCGCTGCTGGAGCCCCTCGCGCACCTTGATGCGATCCACCACCACGCTGATATCGTGCTTCTTGTTCTTGTCCAGCGGTGCGATGTCGTCGAGCTCCAGCGCCTGACCGTCGACCATCACCCGCACGAAGCCCTGGGCGCGCAGCTCGGCGAGCAGCTGCAGGTGCTCGCCCTTGCGGCCCTTGACCACCGGCGCCAGCAGCATCAGTTTGCTGCCCTCGGGTAGGGCCAGCACCTGATCGACCATTTGCGAAATGGTGCTGGCCTCGAGATCCTCGCCGTGTTCGGGGCAGCGCGGCGTGCCGGCGCGGGCGAACAGCAGGCGCAGGTAGTCGTAGATCTCGGTGATGGTGCCGACCGTGGAGCGCGGGTTGTGAGAGGTCGATTTCTGCTCGATGGAGATCGCCGGCGACAGCCCCTCGATGTGGTCGACGTCGGGTTTCTCCATCATCGACAGGAACTGGCGGGCATAGGTGGAGAGCGATTCCACGTAGCGCCTTTGGCCCTCGGCGTAGAGCGTGTCGAAGGCCAGTGACGACTTGCCCGAACCGGAGAGCCCGGTCACCACGATCAGACTGTCGCGGGGCAGCTCGACGTCGATCTGCTTGAGGTTGTGGGTGCGTGCACCCCTGACCACGATCCTGTCCATTCCCACCTCATGGCACGCTGGCAAAACCTCGATTATACGCCTGCGACGCAATGCGCGCCAAAGCGCCGCTGGTCGGAACGTTTCCTGTAGGGACCGGAATCGTTAGAATAGTCGGCTCATCTCGAGGGCCTCGGCCCGCCTACCCATGGAATCGTCTGACTCCCTATGCGCAAGCTCTCTGGACTGCTGCTAGCCTCCGAACGGCGAGCCATCACCGGCCTGGCCGGCCTGTATGCCACGCGCATGCTGGGGCTGTTCATGGTGCTGCCGGTACTGGCGTTGTATGCCGACGAGCTGGTCGGCGCCACGCCGCTGCTGGTGGGGGTGGCACTGGGCGTGTACGGCTTGACCCAGGCGGTGCTGCAGATCCCCTTCGGCCTGCTCTCCGACCGTCTGGGACGCAAGCCGGTGATCGCTGCCGGGCTGCTGCTGTTCGTGATCGGCAGCGTGGTGGCGGCCAATGCCGATTCCATCGGCGGGGTGATCCTGGGGCGCTGCCTGCAGGGCAGCGGGGCGGTGGCGGCGGCGATCATGGCACTGTTGGCCGATCAGACCCGCGAGCAGGTGCGCACCGCGGCCATGGCCACCATCGGTCTCTCCATCGGCGTGGCCTTTGCCGTGGCCATGGTGCTGGGCCCCTGGCTGGCCGCGACGTTCGGTCTCTCATCGGTGTTCTGGTTCACCGCCATGCTCGCCGCGCTGGGGTTGGTGGTATTGTGGAAGCTGGTGCCGCCGGCGCCGCGTCGGCTGCGTCATCGCGATGTGGGCATCGACCGCCGGCAGCTGAACGCCATTCTCACCCGCGCCGACCTGTGGCGGCTGGACCTGTCGATCTTCGCCCTGCACTTGGTGCTGATGGCGATTTTCGTTGCCGTGCCGTTTCGCCTGGTCGAGGCGGGCATCGAGGCCGAGCGTCATGGTCTGACCTATCTCGGCATCATGGCGCTGGCTTTCGTCGGCATGGTGCCGTTGGTGGTCATCGCCGAGAAGCGTCAGCGCATGCGCGGCATGAGCCTGACGGCGATCGCGGCGATCGGCGCAAGCCTGGTCGGGCTGGCCGTCTTCGGTGGTGGCTGGGCGCTGTTCGCCTGGCTGCTGCTGTTCTTCGTGGCGTTCAACCTGCTGGAGGCGATGCTGCCTTCGATGTTGAGCAAGCTGGCACCGGCCGGGGCCAAGGGCACGGCAATGGGCGTCTACTCCACCAGTCAGTTCCTGGGCGCCTTCTTCGGTGGCGTGCTGGGGGGCTTTCTGGCTCAGCAGTGGGGGCTGGCGGCGGTGTTCGCCGGCAGCGCCACGCTGGTCGGCATCTGGTGGCTGCTGATGCTGGGCATGCCCACCGTACCGCATCTGTCCAGCGAGGTGGTGGCGCTCGACGACGACCAGCACGGGGATGCTCTCGACACGCTGATGACGAGCTTTGCCGACGTGGCCGGCGTTGAGGACGTGATGGTCGTTCCCGAGGAGCGAGTGGCGTATCTTAAGGTGGATCGGCAGCGCCTCGATGAGGATGCCCTGGCGCGTCTGATCCGCTCGAGTCGTAACCGGGGCGGCTAGTCTGTCGCTCGGGCGCAGCTCCGATCGGCCGTTCCATTACAATGCACATGTTCATTTGATAAAGGGAGTCCAGCATGGCCCGTGGCGTCAACAAGGTCATACTCATCGGCAACCTGGGGCAGGATCCCGAGGTGCGATTCATGCCGTCCGGCAGTCCCGTCGCCAACCTGCGCGTCGCCACTACCGACACTTGGACCGACAAGCAGAGCGGCCAGCGCCAGGAGCGTACCGAGTGGCACTCGGTGGTACTGTTCAACCGCCTGGCCGAGATCGCTCAGCAGTATCTGAAGAAGGGCTCTCGGGTCTATCTCGAAGGGCGCCTGCAGACGCGCAAGTGGCAGGGGCAGGACGGTCAGGACCGCTATACCACCGAGATCGTCTGCAACGACATGCAGATGCTCGATACCCGTGGCGGCGAGTTCGGCGGTCAGGGTGCCGGCATGCCGCAGCAAGGTGGTGGCATGCAGCAGCAGGGCGGCGGCTACGGGGCGCCTCAGGGCGCGCCCATGCCGCAACAGGGCGGCTATGGCGCCCCGCCGGCTCAGGGCGGCGGCTTCGGCAACAATGCGCCGCAGCAGGGCGGCTATGGCGGCGGCCAGCCCCAGCAGCGCCCGCCGGCACAGGGCGGTCAGCCTCAGCAGGGCGGCCAGCCTCAGCAGGGCGGTCAGAAGCAGAACAACTACGGTGCCCCCGACCCGGGCAGCTTCGACGATTTCGACGACGAGATCCCGTTCTGACGCTGCCCGTCCCAGGCTGCCGGAGGCTATCGTGAAGCTGTTGGTACTGGATGCCGGCCACTGCCTCAACCTGGCGTTGGCCAGGCTGGCGCATCGGCGTAGCGACACCGAGCTCGTCATCGAGCCCGGTTTGAACATCGATGCCGCGCTGCTGCGCGAGGTGGCTCCTGCGGCGGTGATCATTCCGCCGCTCTCGGCGCCGATGGAGATCGAGCCGGCCGCCGTCGTGGCGCATGGCGAGGGAGTGGACGCCTGCCTGGCAGCGTGCCGCGAGACCGATACGCCGCTGGTCTGGTGTGTATCCGACCAGCTCTACCAGGACGGCTTCGAAACGCCCATCGACGAGCATGTGATTCCGGCACCCCGCGACGAAAGCTTGCGTCGCCTGATCGCCATCGGCGATCGCATCCGTGCTGGCCATCCGCGCCATCTGATCGTGCGGCTGGGGCCGTTGTTCGCCCTGGAGGGCGGGCATGCCTGGCTCAGCGGTGTGATCGACAGCCTGGTTAGCGGGGAAGAGGTGCGGGCGGCGCAGGACGTGATCTTTTGTCCCACTGCCGCCGACGCCGTGGCCATGGCGCTGGTCGGCATGCTGCACCAGCTGACCTGTGGCTCGAGCGCCTGGGGCGCCTACCACTTGGCAGGCACGGAGCCGGTCAGCGCTTACACCTTCACCACCATGGTGCGCACCCAGCTGTCGACCCGGCTCGAGGGGCTGGGGGAGCAGATCGAGCTGGGCGAGGTGAAGGCGCTCAAGCATCATCATGACCAGCCGCTGCGACGAGTGCTCAACTGTCGACGGGTGCTGGAGGCGTTCGGCGTGCATCAGAAACCCTGGCGCCTGGAAGTGGGACGTCTGCTCGATGAGTGGTGCCAGGCGCGCCGCGCCAGCCGACTCGATGAAGAGGGCGGCACGACCCCATGAATGTGTTGCGCAGTCTGCTGTTCTATGTTGGTTACTTTCTTGCCATTCTGGTTTTCGGTGCGCTGTTGCTGCCTGTGGCGCCGCTGCTGGCGTTGCCGGCGCGCTATCGGCTGCTCAATCTCTACAATCATTTCCTGACCGCCTGGTTTCGCTGGACCTGTGGTGTGACCTATCGGGTCCGTGGCCGAGAGCATCTACCTGATGGGCCCTGCGTGATATTGGCCAATCACCAGTGCGAGTGGGAGACCATCTTCCTGCAGATTCTCAAGCCACCGGTGTGCACGGTACTCAAGCAGGAGTTGTTGCGTATTCCGCTGTTCGGTTGGGGGCTCAGGCTGCTACACCCCATCGGGCTCGACCGCTCGAAGCCGGCGCGGGCCATGCGCCAGGTGCTGAGCCAGGGGGTGGCGCGACTGCAGGAGGGGCTGTCGGTATTGATCTTTCCCGAGGGCACTCGGGTGGATCCGGGCCAGCGGCGGCGTTACAACAAGAGCGGTGCCGTCATCGCCTGTCGCGCCGGTGTCCCGGTGGTGCCGGTGGCGCACAATGCCGGCGAGCGCTGGCCGGGGCGGCAGTGGGTGAAGAATCCGGGAGTGCTCAACGTGGTGGTGGGCGAACCCATTGTGACCGAAGGGCGTACGCCCGAGGAAGTGCTGAAAGAGGTCGAAGCCTGGATCGAGGCGCGCCTGGCCGAGATTTCCGAAGTGCCGCGCCCGGCCGATGCCAAGCCCGCCGTGGGGGCCAGCGTCGACTGAGCGCTGTCGCCTGGCTTACGCAAAAGGCGCCCTGAGGAGGGCGCCTTTTGCGTTGGCCGTGGGCGTGAGCCGCCTGCCTGGATCAGTCGCGGTAGCGCTGCAGCACCAGGCAGGCATTGGTGCCGCCGAAGCCGAAGCTGTTGGAGAGCACGCGATCCACGCTGACACCGTCGCGCAGACTGGTCACGATATCGAAGCCGGCCGCCTGGTCGTCGAGCTCCTCCACGTTGGCCGAGGCAGCGATGAAGCCATGCTCCATCATCATCAGGGAGTAGATGGTCTCCTGCACGCCGGTGGCGCCCAGCGAGTGGCCGGTCAACGACTTGGTGGAACTCATGGGCGGCGTGGAGTCGCCGAAGACCTCACGGATGGCCTTGAGCTCGGCCACATCGCCCACCGGCGTGGAGGTGCCGTGGGTGTTGATGTAGTCGATGGAGCCGTCGACGCCGGCCATGGCCTGACGCATGCAGCGCACTGCGCCCTCGCCGGAAGGGGCGACCATGTCGTGGCCGTCGGAGGTGGCGCCGTAGCCGACCAGCTCGGCGTAGATCTTGGCCCCGCGTGCCTTGGCGTGTTCGAGCTCCTCGAGCACCAGCATGCCGCCGCCGCCGGCGATGACGAAGCCGTCGCGGGCCTTGTCATAGGGGCGCGAGGCCTTCTCGGGCGTCTCGTTGTACTGGGTGGAGAGCGCGCCCATGGCATCGAACAGGCACGACAGGGTCCAGTGCTCCTCTTCGCCGCCGCCGGCGAAGACGATGTCCTGCTTGCCCAGTTGGATCTGCTCCATGGCGTTGCCGATGCAGTGGGCCGAGGTGGCGCAGGCGGAGGAGATGGAGTAGTTGACCCCCTTGATCTTGAACGGCGTGGCGAGACACGCCGAGACGGTGCTGCCCATGGTACGGGTGACCCGGTAGGGACCGACCCGGCGCAGGCCCTTCTCGCGCATGACATCGGCCGCTTCGACCTGGTTGGCGCTCGAGGCGCCGCCTGAGCCGGCGATGAGCCCGGTGCGCTCGCTGGACACCTGCTCGGGAGTGAGCCCGGCGTCCTCTATGGCCTGTGCCATGCTGACATAGGCATAGGCCGCGGCATCACCCATGAAGCGGCGCAGCTTGCGGTCGATCAGGGCGTCGAGATCGATGTCCACGACCCCGGCGACATGGCTGCGAAAGCCAAGTTCAGCGTACTCCTCCTTGAAGCGAATGCCCGAGCGCCCATTCCGGAGCGCCTCGACGACCGCCTGCGGGTCGTTGCCCAGGCAGGATACGATGCCCAGGCCGGTGACTACCACTCGTCGCATGGAAGCCTCCTGTATCAGAAATTCGCGGTAGAGGTGAACAGACCGACGCGCAGATCGGTGGCCTGGTAGATATCGCGGCCATCGACCGACACGGTGCCATCGGCGATGCCGAGAATAAGACGCCGGGTGATGATGCGCTTGATGTCGATCTTGTAGGTGACCTTCTTGGCGTCGGGCAGGATCTGGCCGGTGAACTTCACCTCCCCACAGCCCAGGGCGCGGCCACGGCCGGGATTGCCCAACCAGCCCAGGTAGAAGCCGACCAGTTGCCACATGGCATCGAGCCCCAGGCAGCCGGGCATGACCGGGTCGCCGGGAAAATGGCAGTCGAAGAACCACAGGTCGGGATGGATATCCAGCTCGGCGATCAGCTCGCCCTTGCCGAAGTCACCACCGTCCTCGTAGATGCGGGTGATGCGATCGAGCATCAACATGTTGGGCGCCGGCAGCTGGGCGTTGCCGGGGCCGAAAAGCTCGCCGCGGCTACATGCCAGCAGTTCTTCGCGTTCGAAAGAGTGTTGCTTGGTCACTGAGTCGTTCCGAGTCACAGTTGTAATGGGCCTTTCCGCATGCAGTGCAGCGGCGGCTTGGCGCAGAGCCGACCCGCCCGGGCGGCCCTGCCTAGTCTACTGGCCGTGGCCCTCGATTGCACGTCAGGCATGACGCGACCTTCACCACGGATTAAAGTGTCGGCGTCAAGTGTCGATACTCAATGAAGGGTCGATGCATTGCATGGGCGCACTTTACTCTCTCCACCGTCATTGCGGGATCTCACATGCGGCCATCCTCCGCCTTCAACCGACCGCTGCTCTGGGCTGCCATGGTAGCGCTGCCGGCCTGCATCTGGCTGCCCGACCCCGGTTTGCGGACGGTGGCGGTCGGTATCGTGGCTACCGGGCTGTGGGTGGCTTGGCGTCAGATCAAGCACGATCGCCAGCACGCCGACCTGATGCAGCAGGCGCTGATGCTTTCCGAAGAGGGCGTGCAGATCACCGATGCCGACAATCGCATCCTCGCCGTCAATCCCGCCTTTACCCGGATCACCGGCTTCACCGAAGACGAGATTCGCGGGCTCAACGCCGCCAGCCTGGCGGCGGCGCGGCATGATGCGGCCTTCTTCAAGCGTTTCTGGCAGACCCTGCACAGCAAGGGGCGCTGGGAGGGTGAAATCTGGAATCGGCGCAAGCAGGGGGACGAATTCCCCGAGTGGCTGCGGGTCAAGGCGGTGACCGACGGCCGCGGTCGCATCACTCACTACGTCGGTACCTTCACCGACATCTCGGTGCACAAGGCCCGTGAGCAGGACCTGCGACGCATCGGCTTCGAGGATCCGCTCACCGGGCTACCCAACCGCCGCCGGCTGCACGACCTGATGACCTCGCGTCTGCGCCACCTGCGCGCCGGCGAGAGCCTCGACATGGCGATCATCGACATCGACGGTTTCAAGTCGGTCAACGACAGCCTGGGCGTGGAGCAGGGCGACCGCTTGCTGGCCCGCTTCGGCCAGCGTCTGGCGCACCATGTAGCGGGCGGGGTCGTGGGACGTCTGGGCGGCGACGAATTCCTGGCCATTCGCACCACCACCTTCGATGATCATGATAAATGGATCGCCGGTCTGCGCGACCACCTGGGCGAGCCGTTCGAGGTTGGCAGCAAGACCCTGCGCCTGGGGCTCTCCATCGGCAGCTGTCGCGCACCGGAGGATGGCAAGGAGTCCGGCGTGCTATTTCAGCGCCTGGAGTCGGCGCTCTATTCCGCCAAGCGTCACGGGCGCAACGTCAGTCGGCGCTTTCGTCCGGCGCTCGACGTGCAGGACTCTCCGCAGATGGCGCTGGTCTACAGCCTGCGCGACGCCCTGGCCAACGGCGAACAGCTCGAGCTCCACTACCAGACCCAGCATCGCGTGATGGACGGTGCCGTGGTCGGCATGGAGGCGCTGCTGCGCTGGCGGCACCCGGAACACGGCATGGTCTCGCCCGGCGACTTCATTCCGTTGGCCGAACGCCATGGGCTGATGGGACCGCTGGGCAACTGGGTGATCGACGAGGCGCTGGCGCAAATGGCGCGCTGGCGCGAGATGGGGCTCCCACAGCTGCCGGTATGGATCAATATCTCGGCGATCCAGATGTTTCAGGGCGAACTGGAAGCGGCACTCGCCTCTGGCCTGGCCCGGCATGGTATCGAGCCCTCTCAGTTGGGGCTGGAGCTTACCGAGTCGGTGCTGCTCGACGAGCGCGCCGGCGACATCGTGCCGCGGCTGGAAGCGCTGCGCACCAAGGGGCATCGCATTGCCATCGACGACTTCGGTATGGGCTATTCATCGCTGAGCTATCTGAAGAACCTGCCGCTGGACAAGCTCAAGCTCGACCGCGCCTTCATCCGCTCGTTGCCCGACGACCCCGCCGATGCCGCCATCGTCAGCGCGGTGCTGGCCATGGCACGCGGACTGGGGCTCGACGTGGTGGCCGAAGGCGTTGAAACCCACGGTCAGCTCGGCTTTCTGCAGCAGGCCGGCTGCCGTCTGGTACAGGGGTACCTCTACTCCCGCCCGGGGCCGGCAGAGGTGATCGAGGCCCAATGGCAGGCGCTCAAGACCGACTCGGCGGGGCTGATGCTACGTGCCGAACCTACTGCATAGCACCATTAGAGCCGGGGTACAGGTCGGGCTCCGGGTTTGGCCAGCAGCAGCTGGCTGGTGCCGATGGAGCGCTCGGTGAACCCCGCTTCGCAGTAGCACAGGTAGTAGCGCCACAGGCGAATGAAGCGTTCGTCATAGCCCAGCCGCTGCACGGTCTCCAGGTTGGCTTCGAAGCGGTGGCGCCACTCGCGCAGCGTGCGGGCGTAGTGTGGGCCAATCTCCTGCAAGGCCACCAGGTTGAGCGAAGTGCACCGGGTCAGGCCATCGAGTATGGCGCGATGCGAAGGAAGAAAGCCGCCGGGGAAGACGTGGCGCTTGATGAAGTCCACCTCCCGCCTGGCCGCCTCGTAGCGCTGGTCGCGAATGGTGATGGCCTGCAGCATGGCCATGCCGTCGTCCGCCAGCAGTCGATCCAGCGTGGCCAGGTAGGTGTCTAGGTACTGATGGCCGACGGCCTCGATCATCTCCACCGAGATCAGGCGGTCATAGCGGCCTTCGAGTTCGCGGTAGTCCCGTTGCAGCACCTCGACCCGGGACTCCAGGCCCGCTTCGCGCACGCGCTGCCGCGTATGCCGATACTGCTCGACGGAAATGGTCGTGGTGGTGACCCGGCAGCCGCGGGTCAGAGCGGCATGGATGGCCAGGCCGCCCCAGCCGGTGCCGATCTCCAGCAGATGATGCTGCGGCTGCACGTCGAGCTGGGTCAGCAGCAGGTCGAGCTTGTGGGTCGAGGCCTCCTCCAGGCTGGCTTCCGGATGCGGAAAGACGGCGCTCGAATACATCCAATGACGCTGATCGAGGAACAGGGCGAAAAGCTCGTTGCCGATGTCGTAGTGAGCGGCAATGTTGCGCCGGGCGCGGCTTCGCGTGTTGCCCAGCAGTCGCTGGCCCAGGCTGGCCAGCCAGATGCCTGCCCGCGCCACTCGCGAGCCCACATCGCCGTCGAGCTGCTCCATGTTGATGGCACATAACCGAATCAGGCTGACCAGGTCGTCGACGTCCCAGTCGCCGTCGACGTAGGCTTCGGCTGCGCCGAGGCTGCCCCCCAGCGCCAGCCGCCGCCATGTCCTCGCCCGACGCACCACCAGCGTGACCTGCAGCGGCCCCCCCTGTCCCAATCGGTGGCACTGGCTGCCCTCGATCAATGTGATGGTGCCGCCCACCAGGCTGCCGAGCTGAGCCAGCATGCGCGGCCGGAGCCAGCGTATCAGGGCCGATTCGGATTCGGCCAGCGGCCGCTCGGGGTGAGTGCGGAGCATGTTCACGGCGTGGTCTCCTTGCGCTGTGGGTGATCGTGGACGGGTACCCCCTTGGCCCAGAGCCTGAGTGCCTCGTAGTGGATGGCAGCGAGGGTCTTGAGATTCATCCAGGGCTGGCGTGCCAGGGCGGCGAGCAGCGCCGGGCGCGTCGCGGGGCGCATCGTCAGGGCCAGACTGGCATCGAAGTGACGCTCTCCCTGGCGCCAGGTCTCCATGTGCAGGGCCAGCGTCTCGCCCGGGGTGTCGAAGCGCCAGCGGTAGGTCATGTCCAGCGGCATGAAGGGCGAGACATGCAGGCTCTTGGTGAACTCGGCGGCGTGGGCATGCCGCCCCGGCTCCACGGCACAGGCGTAGCGGGCCCGCTCACGCCACGGCGTGTTGGTCACCTCTCCCAGTACGGCGCCCAGGGCGCCGCCCTCCTCCTCACGGTGATAGAGGTAATAGAGCGAGATGGGGTTGAAGCCCGAGCCCAGCGTGCGCAGTTGGGTGAGCAGGCAGACCCGCCCTTGGGGCGCCTGGCCGAGCTGGCGGCACACCTCGGCACGTGCCACCTCGGCCAGAGGTGGGGCGAACGGCGTCAGATAGTCCTCGCGACGAAAGCGGGCCAGGGCCGGGCGGCGGGCGCTGAAGCCCGGTACGCCGTCGAACAGCTCGGGAAGCTCGTCGAGGTCGAGCCACAGCATCCACACCGCATATTCGAAGCGATGATGGCGGGGCAGGTGGCGACGATGCTGCAGCCTGCCATGGCAGACACGCGAGCGCGGATGGGCCGTCATGGGCTGAGCGCTGCCATGCTGGGCGTGCCCAAGGCGCGCGTACCGTTGTCGTCGCAGCCCAGCGCGTGGGCCACCCGCAGCGCGCTCCACACCCCGTCTTCGTGAAAGCCGTTGCGCCAGTAGGCGCCGCAGTAGTGGGTGCGCAGAGGGCAGCTCGAGATCTCGCCATGCCGGGCCTGGGCGTGCTGACCGGCCAGGCTGAACTGAGGGTGGGCGTAGCGAAAGCGCCCCAGCACTTTGTCAGGGTCGATGGCGCCGGTGTCGTTGAGGGTGACGCAGAAGGTGTGCGGCGCCTCGAGCCGCTGCAGGATGTTCATGTTGTAGGTCACCGAAGCGCGAGCATCGTCGCCGCGACCGTCCAGGCGGTAGTTCCAGCTGGCCCAGGCGCGTGGGCGCCGCGGCAGCAGACGGGTGTCGGTGTGCAGCACCACTTCGTTGTCGGCGTAGGGCAGTGCGCCCAGCACCTCCCGTTCGGTCAGGCTGACATCCTCGAGCAACCGCAGCGCCTCGTCGGCGTGGCAGGCCAGCACCACCTGATCGAACCCTTCCTGGCCCCGCGAGGTGGTCAGCACGACGCCGTTGGGGCGGCGGCGAATCCCTCGCACCGGCGTGGCGAGCCGGATCCGCTCGGCGTAGGGCGCCGTCAGGCCGGGGATGTAGGTACGTGAACCGCCGACCAGGGTGTACCACTGGGGGCGCTGGCGCAGCGACAGCAGGCCGTGATGATGGAAGAAGCGAACGAAGAACAGCGCCGGCATGCGGCGCATCTCCCCCAGGCTTGCCGACCAGATGGCCGCGCCCATGGGCAGCAGGTAGCGGCGCTGGAAGTCGCTGCCGAAGCTCCAGGTGTCGAGATACTCGGCCAGGGTCAGCGCCGCCGGCAGCCGCTCGTACCTGAGGTCGTCGCTGGCCTGGCGATTGAAGCGCAGGATGTCGGCCAGCAGACGGTAAAAGCGCGGGCTGGTGAGGTGGCGACGCTGCGCGAACAGCGAGCCGAGGGTATGGCCGTTGTATTCGAAGTCCCGCTGCGTCTCGTGCACGGAAAAGCTCATCTCGGTGGGCTGCACGGCCACGTCGAGCTGTGTGAGCAGGCGCTGGAAGTGCGGGTAGGTACGGTCGTTGAAGACGATGAAACCGGTGTCGATGGCGTAGTGGCGCCGGTCGAGTTCGACGTCCACGGTGGCGGTATGTCCGCCCAGCCGCTCCGCCGCCTCGAACAGGGTGACCTGATGACGGGCGCTGAGGTACCAGGCAGCGGCCATGCCGCTGATGCCGCTGCCCACCACGGCGATGCGCTGGTTGGGAGCGGCCGGGCCGGGCTGAAACGAGGCGGTCATGGGTCAGGTCTCCATGGCGGGATGACGCACCAGCCGTTTGCCCAGGCGATAACGCAGCGGCGGCGGCAGCAAGCCGAGCAGGCGGAGGCCGTAGGTGAAGCGGCGGGGAAAGTGAATGTCGAGGCGACGCTGCTCCAGGCCGCTGACGATGGCCTGGGCCGCCGCTTCGGCCGAAATTCGCATGGGCATGGCGAAGTCGTTGCGCGCGGTCAGCGGCGTGGCGACGAAGCCGGGATGTATCACGCTGACATCGATGCCCTCATGGGCCAGGTCCAGGCGCAGCGACTCGAGATAGTGGCTCAGGGCGGCCTTCGAGGCACCGTAGGCTTCGGCCCGCGGCAGCGCCAGGTAGGCCGCGGCGCTCGAGGTCGCCGCCAGCTGAGGGCGCCTGCCGGTCTGACGAGCCTGGCGCAGCAGCGGCAGCGCGGCGCTGATGCAATACACTGCGCCGAAGAAGTTGACCGCAAAGACGCGCTCGACGAGAGCGCTGTCCAGGTGTGGCGCATCGAGGTATTCGCAGGTGCCGGCGTTTAGCACCGCCAGGTCGAGGCGACCGAAGAGATCGCCCAGGTGGCGACCGGCCGCTTCGACGGCGCCACGGTCGGTCACGTCGAGGGGCAGCGGCAAGGCATTGTTTCGACCCTCGCACAGCGCCTTGAGCGCCGGCTCGCTGCGGCCGCTCAGCGCGACCAGGTGGCCCCGGTCGAGCAGGCGCTGCGCCACGGCACGACCGATGCCCGAAGTGGCGCCGGTCAGCCAGATCCGCCGTGTTTCGTTGGGAGACGTCATGCCTGCTCCTCGCTGCGTGAGCCCGTGCGCTAGTTCGCCATCCGTCGCTTCAGCCAGCGCACCATGCCGCCGAGGACGGGCAGCTGCTCGTAGAGCATCGCGCCGGCGTCGAAGTAGTCGCGATGCCGACTGACGCGCCCGGGATGACGGGTCGAGAAGGTCAGCTGCGAGCAGCCTTCCACGGCGACGGAGTGGCCCCCGGCCAGGCGCGGATGTCTCAACTGCATGGTCCAGGTGACATAGGCCTGTTGCTCCACCCTCACGCTGTCGTGAAAGACGAAGCGGCACTCTGTCACGTTGTCGTACAGCTTGAGGAAGTGCGCCTCGAGCGCTTCCACCCCCTCGATCCGATGGAATGGATCGATGAAGGTCACATCGCGAGTATATAACTCGTACAATAATTCTGTACAGTTTTTGTCTAGTTTATTGAAGGCGGCGCAGAAGGCCGCCAGGGGGTCGTCCCGGTGCATGGCGATATCTCCGTGGTCGAGGGTAATGCGTGTGGTCAGGTGCCGGGTGGCAGCGACTTGAAAGCCTCCAGCGCGCGAGCGCGGGCCGCCTTGTGATCGACGACGGGGCGGGGGTATCCCACCCGCTCGCACTGCGCGGCGCTGGGGGCGTGGCGATCCCGCGGCGCCAGTTCCGCTAGTTCGGGCACGTACTCGGCGATGAAGCGGGCGTCCGCATCGAAGCGGCGCGATTGGGTGGTGGGGTTGAAGATGCGGAAGTAGGGCGCCGCATCGGTGCCGGTGGAGGCGGCCCACTGCCAGCCGCCGTTGTTGGCACAGAACTCGCCGTCCACCAGATGCTGCAGGAAGAACGCTTCGCCTCGTCGCCAGTTGATCAACAGATGCTTGCTCAGGAACATCGCCGCGATCATGCGCAGGCGATTGTGCATCCAGCCGGTGCGGACCAACTGGCGCATGGCAGCGTCGACGATGGGGTAGCCGGTACGCCCCTCGCACCAGGCATGGAAGCCGGCTTCGTCATCCTGCCAGGCCAACGCCTCGGTGTGGCGCTGGAACGCCCGGTGGCGGCAGACCCGGGGGAAGCCCGTCGCCACGTGGTGGTAGAACTCACGCCACACCAGTTCGTTGACCCAGCTGACGATGCCGGCATCGCCTTCCGCCAGACTGCCGTCGTTTTCGCTCAGCGCCGCCTGCAGGCACTGACGATGCGAGATCATGCCCAAGGCCAGGTAGGGGGATAGTTCACTGGTCCCGGCCAGGCCCGGAAAGTCACGCTGGGTGGCGTAGTGGCGGGCCCGGAAGCGCAGGAAGCGCTCCAGGCGGTCGGCCGCCGCGGCCTCGCCCGCGGGCCAGCGCTCGGCATCGACGGGGGGCGCGGGCAGCGTGGGCGGTTCGACCCGCTCGGCGGCGATACCCGGGGATGGCTGCGGCGCCGGTGTCTCCCGCAGCGCCAGGCGCTCGGGCGTCAGCTGGCGCTGCCAGGCCCGCGCGAAGGGGGTGAATACGCCATAGAAGTCGCCCTTGCCGGTCAGCAGTTCGCCTGGGGCGAAGGCCACGCTGTCGTGGTGGCCGGTGGCCGTGAGGCCGGCGTCGGCAAAGGCCTTCGCCACGGCCCGGTCGCGACGCTGCTCGTCCAGTGGGTACTCGTGGTTGAAGTGCAGCTCGTCGGCGCCGATCTCGCGCGCGATCTGCAGCAGCGTGGCAGGGGCGTCGTCGAAGCCGGCAATGTCCCGATGCAGCAGCGGGATGCCGAGGCCGGCCAAGGCTTCCTTCAGGGCGACGACGCCGCGATGCCAGAAGTCGAGCTTGTTGGTGCCGTGCCCATGGCGCTGCCAGTGCGGCAGGCTGCGCAGAAAGACGGCGACCACCGGGCCGCGCCGCGTTGCGGCTGCCAGCGCCGTGTTGTCATGAATGCGCAGATCGCTACGAAACCATACCAATGCGCGGATCATGGCGGTCGCCTCGCCGAGGGTCAGGCGTCCTGGATCAACGACCGCAGGCGCGCCATGGCCTGAGGCAGGTCGTCGCCCAGCAGTTCCACCAGGCTGTCGGCCAGGTCGCCGTCACGGATGCGCGCCACGGGGCCGCACAGGCCCAGCGGGGCGTCGAGCTGCTCGGCCAGCCGTGGCAGCTGGCGGCGAATCAGGTCGGCCCGCTCGGCCCGGCCGCTGACCAGCAGCACTGCCGCTGCCTGCAAGCGCTCGACGGCCAGGGGAAGTTCGCTGAAGGGCAAGGCGCTGTCGAGCAATTGGATACGATAGCCGGCATCGCTGGCGGCCAGGGCGGCCAGCAGCAGCCACAGAGTCCCCGGGTCGTCGGGCAGCGGTACGATCAGCAGTAACGGCCCTCTGGCGAGCTGGTTGGCGTGGTAGAGACGTATGCCGATGCGGGTGCGCAGGAAGGACTCCAGGCAGCGGCGCTGCAGGGTGGCGCCGAGCTGGTCGCGCCAGCGCTCCTCGAGCTCGCGTGTCACCGGCTGCCACAGCTCCGTCAGGCAAGTGGTCACGGGGTAGAGCGCCAGGCTCTGGGTGAACAGGGTCTCCATCTGGCCGCGGTCGAGTGCCTCGACCGCGGCGACCAACTGGCGCTGCTGGCTGGGCCAGTCGCCCGAGGCGGGTTCGGGGGTCGGCGCAGAGGCGGGCTGGTCGATGAGCTCCTTGACCTGGCTGACCGGTACGCCACGGCTCAGCCATTGCAGAATGCGCTCGACCCTCTCGATGTCCTCGCGAGCGTAGAGACGATGGCCCTTGGGGGTGCGCTGAGGGCGGATCAGGCCGTAGCGGCGCTCCCAGGCGCGCAGGGTCACCGAGTTGACACCGGTGATTCGGGACACCTCGCGGATCGGATAGAGCGGTGTGTCGGCCGGGTGGCCCCCCTTTGCGGTCATGCGCGCCTCTGCTCGTTCGTTGTATGGACCTTGCCATCACCTGGATTCGTCTGCCTGGCTGGCCGTCGTTACGGGTGGCAGCAGAGAATATTGTACACTACTCGAACGGTGTACAACTGATGGAGGTCATGGTCAAGTCGGTAGTGCTTCTCCTGCCTGCTCGGCGATCACGGCGGCCAGGGCCTCGACGAAGGCCGGATGCTCGCCCACCGGGGGCAGCAGCTGCAGATCGACGCTGGGGTGAGCGGAGCGTAGCGCCTCGACCTGGGCCGGCACATCCTTGCGCAGGTGACGCCCGGCGGCGAAGAATAGTGGCAGGATCTCGGCCCGCTGGATGCCCGAGGCGGCAAGTTCAGCCACGGTACTTTCCAGTGAGGGTTCGCTAAGCTCCATGTAGGCGAGCTTCAAGTTCGCCTCCATGCGAGCGGCGAGCGCCTCATGAAGGCGTTCGAACGGGGCCCGCCACTTGGCGTCGCTAGAGCCGTGGGCGAGAAGGATCAGGCTGTAGGACATGGCTGTCTCCCGAAAGCAGGCAGGATGCTGGCAGGTCGGCGCCCCGGCGCTACCAGGGCTCTTGCAATTGTCGCCAGCATAGCAGAGGTGTACAACGGCTGTATAACGAAAGGCAGCGCTGCGGAGGGATTGCGATGCGGGTACTGATCACGGGTGGCAGCGGTTTCGTCGGGCAGCGTTTGTGCCTGCGCTTGAAGCAGGCCGGGCATCGCCTGCAGGTGGTGTCGCGCGATCCGGACGCGGCCAGGAGCAAGCTGCCCCAAGGTGCCGACATAAGGCGCTCGGTGCTCGACTTCGTCGAGTCGCCCCCGGATGCCATCGTCAACCTGGCGGGCGAGCCGATCGCCGCCCGGCGCTGGAGCGACGAGCAGAAGAACCGGCTGATCGACTCACGGGTCAACGTCACCCGCGATCTGGTGATCCTCTGCGAGCAGCTCAAGCAGGCCAACGGCAAGGCGCCCGGCGTCATGGTCTCGGGCTCGGCCATGGGCTATTACGGCGATCAGGGTGAAGTGGAGGTCACCGAACAGACCCCACCCCACGACGAGTTCGCGCATCGCCTGTGCAAGCGCTGGGAGGATACCGCCAGAGAGGCGGCGGATTTCGGCACGCGGGTGGCGCTGCTGCGCACCGGGCTGGTGCTGGATACGGGCGGAGGCAGCCTGGAGAAGATGCTGACGCCCTTCAAGCTGGGCCTCGGGGGACGCTTCGGCAGCGGTCGCCAGTTCATGCCCTGGATCCATCGAGAAGATCTGGTGCGCAGCATCCTGTTCCTGCTCGAGCGCGACGATCTCGAGGGGCCGTTCAACGGCAGCGCACCGCATCCCGTCACCAACGCCGAGTTCACACGTACCCTGGCCAGGCAGCTGCATCGCCCGGCCGTCATGCCGGTGCCGGCGATCGTGCTGGAGACCGCCTTCGGCGAGATGGCGCGGCTGTTGCTGACCGGTGCCGACATGCGCCCGGCACGCCTGCTCGAGGCTGGGTTCGAGTTTCACTTCCCGACCCTCGAGCAGGCGCTGGCCGATATCCTCGGCAAGTCCTGACGCATACCGCCGCGAGGCTCAGCGGCCCTCGTCGCCCACCGTGACGATGACCCGCACGGCGTCCAGCCGCAGCCGCGTGCCTTCGATGGCGCCGTCGAGTTCGCCACGTTCGCGGCGCAGCGCCTCGAGCTCCGCTTCGCGCACCGCCGGGTTGAGTCGTGCCAGTGCCTCCAGCCGGGCCAGCTCGCCGTCGAGCTCCCGGCGCATGCGGACCTGAGCCGCTTCGACGATGCTCGGCAGCTCGCGCTCGGCCTCCTGCTCACCCTGTGTCAGCAGTTCGCGCAGCTGGTCGTGGCGGCTGCGAATCAGGTCCCGGGCCATGGCCTTCTTGACCTTCTGCAGGTTCTTGGAAAGCCCGGTGAAGGAAACCTTGTCGCTGAGCACGGCGCCGGACTCGTCGAGCAGCACGCGTACCGCGGTCGGCGGCAGGAAGCGATTGACGTGCAGACGCTTCGGCGCCGGGCAGTAGGTGCGGAACACCAGCTCCGCCATCAGCCTGCCGGCGGGAATCGCCGGGTGCTTGAGCAGGGCGAGCGCGGTGTTGCCCATGGTGCCGTCGAGGATGCGCGCCATCATTTCGCGCAGCAGCGGGTGCTCCCAGGAGAGCCGCTGCACGTCGTCGCGGGCCAGGGCGCGAGCGCGCGACAGGGTTGCGGTGAAACCCTCCTCGCCCTTGGCCAGGCCGGGCAGGCCGTCGAGCATCTGCGGGCTGGGCTGCAGGTGCAGCAGGCCGCCGCCGAGCTCCTGGCTGTCGACGCCGAAGATGTCCAGCGCCTGGTCGAGGTAGCGCGACAGCGCCGGGTCGTGGTCGAGTTCGCGGATCGCCGTGGCGACCGCCTCGGCCCGATCCGGACGGCAGGCATTGAGTTCCAGCAGACGGTTGCGCCCGGCGTCGCGCTGGGCCAGGCGGTTCTCGAACAGGGCGCGGGTCTCGGCGATGACGTCGTCGAGGGCCTCGTCGTCGAGCAGCGCCTCGGCCAGGGCATCGCCGAAGGCGTCGAACAGCTCGCTGCCGACCCCGTGGGGAGCGTCGAAAGCGTCCATCCCCTCGCGAAACCAGCGCAGCAGACGCGCCCCGGGGCTGGCCTCGAACAGCGGCACGTGGATCTCGATGGCGTGACGCTGGCCGATACGATCGAGCCGGCCGATGCGCTGCTCAAGTTGATCGGGATGTTGGGGCAGGTCGAACATCACCAGATGGCGGCAGAACTGGAAGTTGCGTCCCTCGGAGCCGATCTCGGAACAGACCAGCACCTGGCTGCCCTCCTCCTCGTCGGCGAAGGCGGCCGCCGCGCGGTCGCGTTCTACCAGCGTCAGCCCCTCGTGGAATACCGGCGCATGAATGCCGCCCAGTACCCGCAGCGCTTCGGCCAGGTCCTGGGCGGTCTCGCGGCTGTGCGCGATCACCAGTACCTTGTCGTTGGCGAAGCCCTGTTCGCCGTCGTCGGCGAGGCGCTCCATCAGCCAGTTCACCCGCGGGTCGATCTGCCACCACGGCTCGGCGTTGAGCGGATCGTCGGAAAGCGCGCGGTAGGTGGCGTCGGGGTAGATCAGCACGTCGGGATGGTCGAGCCCGGTCTCGATCAGCAGTTCGTCGAGATGGTCCTCGTCGCGCTCGAGCTTGCGCAGTACCCGGCGGTAGGCCGAGGGCAGAGGTAGTTCGGCCAGGTGCAGGTGGCGCTCGGGAAAGCCGCCCACATGGCGACGGCTGTTGCGGAACATTACCCGGCCGGTGCCATGCCGGTCGAGCAACTGCTCGCGCAGCTGGTCTCGTGCGCTCTGCTGTTGCTGCGGGCCGCTCTCGGGGTTGGCCAGGGTGTCGAGCAGGGCCAGGCTGTCATGCTCCTCGATCACCGTGGCCACGACGGCACGGTCGCGTTCGCCGCCGGCCGGCAGGCGTTCCAGGGCGTCGATGGCCTGGGCCACTTCCACGTAGTGCTGCTCCTCTTCGCGAAACGCTTCCAGGCTGTGGTAGCGGTCCGGGTCGAGCAGGCGCAGGCGGGCGAAGTGGCTCTCCAGGCCCATCTGCTCCGGCGTGGCGGTGAGCAGCAGCACCCCCGGCACGCGCTTGGCCAGACGCTCGACGCAGGCGTAGCCGGCGCCGACCTGCTCGGCGCTCCAGTCGAGATGGTGCGCCTCGTCGACGATCAGCAGGTCCCAGTCGCAGGCGGCCGCCTGTTCCTGGCGCTGGGGGTTGGCGAACAGCCACGCCTGGCTGGCCAGAATCAGCTGGCCGGACTCGAAGGGGTTGGCTTCGGCCTGGGCCAGGCTCTGCTGCTCGTCGAGCAGGGTCACCTCGAGGGCGAAACGGCGCAGCAGTTCCACCAGCCATTGGTGCATGAGGCTCGGCGGCACCAGGATCAGGGCGCGCTCGGCGCGGCCGGTGAGCAGCATGCGGTGCAGGATCAGACCGGCCTCGATGGTCTTGCCCAGGCCTACCTCGTCGGCCAGCAGTACCCGCGGCGCATGGCGCCGGGCCACTTCGTCGGCGATGTAGAGCTGATGGGGAATCAGGTCGATGCGCGGGCCGGCTAGGCCCAGCGCCGGATTCTGCTCGATGCGATGATGGTGGTGCAGGGTACGAAAGCGCAGGTCGAACCAGTCGTTGCGGTCGACCTGGCCGGTGAGCAGGCGGTCGCGGGCCTGGTCGAACTGCATGCTGTCGGCCAGACGCGCCTCGGGCAGCTCGCGCAGCTGGCCCTGGTCGTCTTCGCCGATGTAGACGATCAGACCGTCGACTTCCTTGCTGTCGTCGACGGTCAGGCTCCAGCCCTCGGCGGACTGGATGCGGTCGCCGCTGCCGAAAGCCACACGGGTCAGCGGTGCCTGGCGGCTGCTGTAGGTACGGGTTTCCTGGCTGGCGCCGAACAGCACGGTAACGCTACGGTGGTCGCAACTCAGGATGGTGCCCAGGCCCAGGTCGGCCTCGCCGTCGCTGATCCAGCGTTGGCCGGGTGAAAAGTCGCTCATGATGCCTCGGTCGATGCTGAACACGGTGCGCACGCTGCCGCCGCAGCATGGCTTCGGCGGGCAGGGCGGGCGATTCTATCGCAAAGCCCGCGCTGGCTTAAGGCTGGTGGAGACGAGCGGGAAATGGTAGGGAGCGGCTGTTACCGGTGGTAATCAGTGGCGTCCCAGCCAGGTATCGAGCTGCGCCCGCGACAGTTCGCCCACGTGGCGCTCCACGGCGCGACCTTCGCGGTCGAACAGCACCGTGGTGGGAAGCCCCGGCGATTCCATGGTGCGGATCATCTGCTGGTTTGGATCGAGCAGCGGATAGCGGAACGCGAGCTCCTGCTCGTCGAGGTAGCGCGCCACCTGGAGCAACTCCTCGCCTTGGTTGATCACCACCGCGGTAACGCCGTCGCGGGTGTCGGCCTCGGCCAGCAGCGGCATTTCGCGCAGGCAGGGCGGGCACCAGGTGGCCCACAGATTGACCACCACCAGCTCGCCCTGAAGCTGCTGCAGGTTGACCGGCTCGCCGTCGAGGTTCTCCAGGGTGATGTCGGGTAGCTCGCGCAGCGGCATGTCACCGCCGAAGGGGGCCAGGGTGACCAGCACCAGCCACAGCGCCGAGGCGCCGACGGTGAGTCCCATGGCGCCGATCATCGACAGCAGCCGGTCGCGCAGTGCCCAGCCGGTCCAGATCAGCGCGGCGAGCAGCCCCCACAGGCCGTGATAGCCGGGCTGCCAGAGCCTCAACACGTCCAGCGGGGCAGCGGCATAGGCGTCGAAGTTCAGCGCCACGTGCCCCAGGCGGGCGCCTACCAGCCAGGCCAGCAGCAGGCCGTTGAACCAGCGCGACCGCGCCGAGGGCGAGAGCCCCAGCAGCAGCCAGGCGGCGAGCAGCAGCAGCAGGGCACAGCCAATGGCATAGAGGCGCGGTACGGATATCAGCACGGGGCCCAGGGCAAAGGCGTCCATTGGCTCGGCTCCAGCATTTAGGGTCGGCGCAAGCGCCGTGACCGGGTAAAATCACTCACTTGCATAAAGTAACGCGTCAGGCAGAGCAAGCCTACTGCCCCAGGACGGCGCTGTCACCGGCGGGAGCCTACATGGCACACAAGACCTTCGATACCCTGCGCGCCCTGGCCATCGGTAGCCAGGCGCTGGGCTTCATCCTGATCATCACGCTGGAAACGGTCATGGGGGGCGAGGCCGCCCGGCCCTGGCAGGGAGTGACCCTGGGCGCCATGGTGGCCTTTGCCCTGGCGCTGGCCGTGGCGCGGCTCTATCGGCGCAACAAGGCGCGCAAGGCCATGGCTCGCCGTCTGGCAGAGCACGATGACGAACCCTGATCCGGACGCCAGGCGCCGCGCCCGCGGTTGGCTGCTGGTGCTGTGTGGCGTACTGCTCCTGCTGCTGCAAGGCTGTGCCGGCAACGCGGCGGTGCGCGAACACGGCGCACCGTTGACCCCGGCCGAACGCGAGGCCACCTGGCTGGGCCAGTGGGCGCGCCTGAGCGGCTCCGCGCATCCGGGCAAGAGCGGCTTCGCGCTGCTCTCCAGCGGCCAGGATGCCTTCAGCCTGCGCGTGCTGCTCAGCGAGCAGGCCGACCGCAGGCTCGATATCCAGACCTACCTGATGGGCGACGGACAGACCACCCGGGCCTTGCTGCACCGGCTGCTGGGGGCCGCCGAGCGCGGCGTCGAGGTGCGTCTGCTGATCGATGACATCGGTGCGGTGGGCCAGGGTCGGCAGCTGGCTGCGCTCGACAGCCACCCCAACGTCCAGGTGCGCGTCTACAACGCCTTGAGCGTCGGCCGAGGCACGCTGACAGGCCGTGTGCTGGCCTCGGCGCCCCAGGCGGCGCGTCAGCATCGGCGCATGCACAACAAGCTGTGGATCGCCGACGACGCGCTGGCCATCGTCGGCGGTCGCAACCTGGGCGACGAGTACTACAGCGCCAGTGAACCGCGCAATTTCACCGATCTCGACCTGTTGGCCCTGGGGCCGGTGGTGGACGCGTTGTCGCAGAGCTTCCATCTGTACTGGAACCACGGCCTGGCGCAGCCCATCGGCCGCTATCACCAGGTCGATGAGGGCGCCTGGCAAGCGTTGCTGACGTCGCTCGCCGAGTGGTTCGAGACCAGTATCGACTCGCCCTATTTCGCCGACCTGCGCCAGCGCTATGCCGACATCGAGCAGGGGCCGCTGGTCGGCAAGCTGCACTGGGGCGAGGGAGTGGCGCTGTGGGACCCGCCGGGCAAGCCCGCCTGGCGGGGGCGACCGGCCTTCGGGCGCACCATGGCCGGCGCGCTGCTCGACCAGGTGGGGGAGCCGAGCGAGCGGCTGACACTCGTGTCCGCCTACTTCGTGCCAGGCAGACAGGGAACCCGGCTGCTGACGGAACTGGCCGAGGCCGGCGTGGAGGTCGAGATATTCACCAATGCCCTGGAGGCGACCGATGTACCGGTGGTGCACGGTGCCTACCAGGCCAGGCGGGCGGCATTGCTCGATAGCGGGGTCGCACTCTATGAGATGCGTGCCGAGCACGAGCCGGATGCGGATATCGGCTTCAGTGTGGGGTCTTCGGCCTCTGCCCTGCACATCAAGGCGCTGGGCATCGACGCCGATCGTGTCTTCGTGGGGTCGCCCAACGCCGACCCGCGCTCGGTGTGGTGGAATACCGAGGTGGGCGTACTGGTGACCAGCCAGGGCCTGGCCAACGAGTTTCAGCGCCTGACCGAGATCGGCAAGTCGCCGGCGCTCAGCTACCGGGTCGGGCGTACGCCGTCGGGGCGGCTCTACTGGCAGGCCCTCGTGCAGGGAGAGTCGGTCGAACTGCTGCGCGAGCCCGGCAGCCTGTGGCGGCACGGTGGGGCCGGGGTAAGTCGGCTGCTGCGGCTCGAACCGCTGCTGTAACGCGCGGCGGCATCACTCGTGGGTGTCGGCGATGCCCACCCGGTTGCGCCCCGCGCGTTTGGCGCGATACAGCGCGCTGTCGGCGCGTGCCAGTATCGCCTCGGGGTCGTCGCCCCGGCGATATTCCGCGATTCCCAGGCTGATGGTCACGGCCAGGCCGTGCAAGCGGGTCTCTGCCACCTGCTGGCGCAGCCGCTCGGCGAAGATCGAGGCCCCCTGCGCCGTGGTGTCCTGCAGCAGGATGGCGAACTCCTCGCCGCCCCAGCGGGCGAGCAGATCGGTGCTGCGCAGGGTCTGGCCGACCAGGGTGGCCAGACGCTTGAGGATGATATCGCCCGTGTCGTGACCGTGCTGGTCGTTGATCGACTTGAAGTGGTCGATGTCGAACAGCAGCAGCGAGAAGGTGTTGTCGCTGCGCTCGGCCTGGCGCACCGCCTTGCGCATGGCGACATCGAAGGCGCGGCGGTTTTGGGTGCCGGTCAGGTGATCGCGGGTGGCCTGCTGCTCCAGCTCTTCTTCCAGGCGCTTGCGTTCGGCGATGTTGTGGAAGACGGCAATGAAGTGGCGGATCCTGCCGCTGTCGTCGTAGACGGCCGTGATCGCCTGCCACAGCGGATAGATGTCGCCGTACTTGTTGCGATTCCAGATCTCGCCCTGCCAGTGGCCGGTTTCCAGCACCGCCTGCCACAGCTGAGCGTAGAAGTGCTTGTCGTGGCGACCCGACTTGAACAGTCGAGGGGTCTCGCCTATCACCTCTTCCGGTAGGTAGCCGGTAATGTCGGTGAAGGCCTGGTTGACCCGTTCGATGCGCATCTCCGGATCGGTGATCAGCGTGGCCTGGCCGGTCTGGAACACGCTGGCGAGCAGCCGCAGTTCCTCCTCCTGGCGCTTGCGCTCGGTGATGTCCTCCTTCACCGCCACGAATCGTACGATCCGGCCGCTGTCGTCGCGTACCGGGGTGATGGTCTCGGCTTCCCAGTAGAGCTCACCGTTTTTCTTGCGGTTCTGCAGCTCGCCGCGCCACACCCGGCCGCTGCGCAGGGTCTGCCACAGCTCGCGGTAGACGTGGTCGGGAGTCATGCCCGACTGGATCATGGCCGGCGTCTTGCCGATCAGCTCCTCGCGCGAGTAGCCGGTCACTTCGAGAAAGCGTCGGTTGACGTACTCGATGCGCCCCTCGGTGTCGGTGATCGCCGTCGCTGCCGGACTCTGTTCCACGGCAATGTAAAGCTGATAGAACTTGACCCGCAGCGTGTCGAGATCGACGTCGGGCCAGTAAGGGTGGAACATGGCGCGCTCGCTTTCGCTGCCGCCATGCGCTGCTTCATGCTCGCCGTTCTTCACGAGCACCTCCGTGCGAGTAGAACTTGTTCTAGCGCAAGTCTCTTATGGTTTTGCTTGTATTCCCTGGCTTGTAACGTTCGTCCAACGGGGCGCCTGGCGACCCGGTCGCGCAGCATAGCGCCTTTTTACGGTGCATTCACGTCGATGTTGACCCGCTCGAAAGGCATTGAGGCGGCGAGGGAGGGCGGCGAGACGAAAAAAGGCCTCGCAATCGCTGAACTGCACCCCGAAAGTTGGACACCCAATCCAACCTTCGGGGTGTTTTTATGAGCAATCGATACGATGAGGGGTTCAAGCTGCTGGTGGTGCAGCAGTGTTTGCACGATGACACCAGC
>NZ_JABFTV010000015.1 GCF_021404405.1 Billgrantia aerodenitrificans | reverse complement strand
CCAGCGGCAGGATCGGCACCCCCTCCATCAGCTCGGCATACCCGAAGGTCAAGCGCGCCGCCCCGGTCTCCGGATCGAGGCCCACGGTGCCCAGGATCACCCCCATGCCGCCGGCCGCCAGTCCCTTGAGGAACGAGCCCCCCGCCATGCCGGCGATGAACACCAGCGCAAAGATCAGAATCGCCGCCAGCTCATACGGCCCGAAGCGCAGCGCCACCGACGCAAACGGAATCGCCACCGCAATCAACAGCAGCGTCGCCAGCAGATCGCCCACCACCGACGCCAGCAAGCCCACCTTCAGCGCCTTGCGCGGCTTGCCCGCCCGCGCCATGGGAAAGCCATCCAGACAGGTCGCCGCCGACGACGGCTCCCCCGGCGTATTGAGCAGAATCGCCGACACCGCACTGCCCGCCGCAGTGCCCTTGGACAACCCGATCAGAAAGGCGATGGCCGCATAGGCCGACATGTAGAACGTCAACGGAATGGCGATGGCGATCGCCACCGCCCGGTTCAGCCCCGGGATCACCCCCACGATATAGCCCAGCAGCACCCCGCCGAGAATGATCGCGATCGACTCATAGTGCAGCGCCGCGGCGAAGGACGACAGAATGGCCTCGAACCCGATCATCTCACACCACCCCGATGCGCATCAGATGCGCCGTCAGCCCATACAGCCCGAGGGCGGGAATCACCGCCGTCAGCAGCACTACATGCCAGCGACGCTCGCCCAGCAACAGCAGCAGCGAACCGATCATGAACGGCGCCACCCAGGTCAGCGGAAAGCGATCCACCAGCACGATGAACCCCAGCACGAAGAGAAACGGCCAGGTCTGATGCCACAGATGCCCCAGCTCGGGCAGGCGGAAGAACCCCAGGCGCTGGCGAATCAGCGCAATGGCGCTGAGCAGCGCCAGGGCCAGGGCACAGCCCAGCATGACCCAGGCGCCGAGCGTGGCCAGGGTGCGGGGATGCATGCCGACGGCGAAACCGCGGCCGCCGTAGGTGGGGATGACCCAGGTGAGCAGCAGCACCGCGAGGGCGGCGACGCCCAGGCCGGACCAGAAATTCATGCGTAGCGAATCAGACATAGTGGAGCGAACAGGTTATTTATCGGTGAGTGGGCAGCGAGCAGCGTTTTTTCTTGAATTAGGGCTTGTCGCTAAAAACTTTTGCTGAGTTGTGCTCAGACACAGCACCCTATGCGCTGGTGGAATCCGGCTCAATCCATTGGTTCGACGTTTAATCAACGCAGACGAATGAGTTCCGACGGAGAGACATTGGCTATGTTGGTGGAAGCTGGCGATCCAACATGGTGCATGACTGGAGAAATTGCACCACCATGGAGCGAAAAAAACCTGAAAATCGCCCGGCTACATGATGCAACACGCTGCCGCCACAGAGTGGTGCACGCCATCAGGCGGCTTTTTATAATTAGCACAGTAGGTTGCGTGCCGCTGGGGCATTGATGGTGCAAGTTGGCACGCAACCTGCATTAGGTTGGCCAGCGCCATGTTCGTGCATGGTGAACGTGGGCAGGAAATCTGCCGCGTGCTACAACACATGCTGGAATGAACCAGCGCAGTGGACTTCAGCCAAAACGAATCGAGCTACCGCTCAAACGGAGGACACAATGTCAGCCAAGACTCTCGCCCTGATCGAAGAACATGATGTGAAGTGGGTGGACCTGCGTTTCACCGACACTCGGGGTAAGGAACAGCATGTCACCATTCCGGCCCGCGACGTGAACGAGGAGTTCTTCGAGAACGGCCAGATGTTCGATGGCTCCTCCATCCATGGCTGGAAGGGCATCAACGAGTCGGACATGATTCTGCGCCCGGAAGACGGCACCGCCTTCCTCGACCCGTTCACCGAAGATTCCACCCTGGTAGTGCGCTGCGACATCATCGAGCCGGCCACCATGCAGGGCTACGAGCGCGACCCGCGCTCCATCGCCAAGCGCGCCGAGGCCTACCTGCAGTCCACCGGCCTGGGCGACACCGCCTTCTTCGGCCCCGAGCCCGAGTTCTTCATCTTCGATGAGGTTCATTGGAAGGCCGACATCGAAGGCGCCATGTACAAGATCACCTCCGAAGAGGGTGCCTGGTCTACCGATCGCCAGCTCGAAGGCGGCAACCTGGGCCACCGTCCGCGGGTCAAGGGCGGCTACTTCCCGGTGCCCCCGGTCGACAGCTTCCATGACATCCGTGGCGCCATGTGCAACACCCTGGAAGCCATTGGCCAGACCGTCGAGGTGCATCACCACGAGGTGTCCAACGCCGGCCAGAACGAGATCGGCGTGAAGTTCAACACCCTGGTGAAGAAGGCCGACGAAGTCCAGGAAATGAAGTACGTGATCCACAACGTGGCCCACGCCTACGGCAAGACCGCCACCTTCATGCCCAAGCCGCTGGTCGGCGACAACGGCAGCGGCATGCACGTGCACCAGTCGTTCTGGAAGGACGGTCAGAACCAGTTCGCCGGCGACCAGTACGCTGGCCTGTCCGAAATGGCGCTCTACTACATCGGCGGCATCATCAAGCACGCCCGTGCCCTGAACGCCTTCACCAACGCTTCGACTAACTCCTACAAGCGTCTGGTGCCGGGCTTCGAGGCGCCGGTCATGCTGGCCTACAGCGCCCGTAACCGCTCTGCCTCCATCCGTATCCCGTACACCGCGAGCCCCAAGGGCAAGCGCATCGAGGCCCGTTTCCCGGACCCGACCGCCAACCCCTACCTGGCCTTCGCCGCCATGCTGATGGCCGGTATCGATGGCATCAAGAACAAGATCCACCCCGGCGACGCCATGGACAAGAACCTCTATGACCTGCCGCCGGAAGAGGGCAAGAAGGTGCCGACCGTGGCTCACAGCCTGGATCAGGCCCTGGAAGCCCTGGACAAGGATCGCGCCTTCCTCACCGAAGGTGGCGTGTTCACCGATGACATGATCGATGCCTACATCGAGCTGAAGATGGAAGACGTCGAGCGTATCCGCATGACTACGCATCCGATCGAGTTCGACATGTACTACAGCTGCTAAGCAGCCGCCGCGTCCGGTGGCACTGCCGCCGGCCCGCCGCGAAAGGCCCCGCTTTGCGGGGCCTTTTTTGTATACTAGGCGAACGTTTCGTCACACGTGCCCAGCAAGGGGGATCGACCCATGCTCAAGCTGATCGTGCCGTGCCTGCTGGGAGTGCTGGTGGCGCATTCGGTGCAGGCCACGACCATCTATCGCACCACCGATGCCCAGGGCAACGTGATCTTCACCGACGATCCCAATCGCGGGGGCGAGCCGGTCCAACTGGCGCCGTTGACCGTGATCCCTGCGCGTAGCGAAGGGCGGCAGGCCGAGCCGCCGCGGGTCGAGGGAACTGCCCCGCGGGCGAGTCAGTCGCCGGGCCAGCCGTTCATGCCCTACGACACCTTCCGTATTCGCTCGCCGGAGCACGGGGGCGACCTTCCCGGCAGCTACGCCGGCAACCTGCAGGTCGAGCTGGCCATCGTGCCGGCGCTGCGCCCCTACCACCGCGTGAGGCTGCTCGTCGACGGGCAGGTGAGCCAGACCGCCATGCATACCAGTGCCTTCATGCTGACCAACCTGCCCCGCGGCGAGTACGTGTTGCAGGCCGAGTTGCTCGATGCCCAAGGGCAGATACGCCACCGTACGGCACCGGTCTCGCTCTACGTGCAGCGCTCCAACGCCACGCTGCCCCAGGGTGGCGGCGGCTGAGCGCCTTCTGCTGCATCGCTCGTCCAAAGGGCCGCCACGATGTCATCGCCAGTAGAGTTGCCCCGATATAGGTAGGATGTCGCACCATGATGGGTGGGGCGTGCGCTATCTTTGCTGGCGCTTTTCGTCTGCTCGCACCATTATGGTGCATAGGTGGGTGCAGCATCCGCCCCGAAACGGCGCTATATCGCCCTTGTGAGGGTTGGCGCGCTTCTTGCTTGCTTCTTGTGTAGGGGCAGGTAAAGCCGAGGGGAGATGCCGCTGCGGCGACGAGCAGGGCATGCGCCATGACGATGCAAGCAGCCCCCTTCATTCTGCGAGAAAAGGTCGAAAATGTATCGACGCCTGATGGAACATCTCACCACGGCGGTGCTGGTGCTGGACGATGAGCTGCAGTTGAGCTGGATGAATCCGGCGGCCGAGGCCTTGCTGGCGGTCAGCCTGGGACGGGTCAAGGGGCACAGCCTGGCGGCACTGCTGGTCGAAGACGACGGCATGGGCGAGGTGCTGGCCAAGGCGCGGGACGACCAGCATCCCTTTACCCAGCGCGAAGTGCGTCTGGCGCTGCTGGGCGGCACCGTGGTGACCATCGACTACACGGTCACGCCGCTCTCTGCGGCCGAGCTGCTGGTGGAAATGGAGCCACGCGACCGCTTGCTGCGGATTTCCCGTGAGGAAGCCCTGCTCAACCGTCAGGAGGCGATCAAGGTGCTGTCGCGTGGGCTGGCCCACGAGGTGAAGAACCCGCTGGGCGGCATCCGTGGCGCCGCTCAACTGCTGGAGCGTGACCTCGACGACCCCGCCCTGCGGGAGTTCACTCATATCATCGTCGAGGAGGTCGACCGTCTGCGCGACCTGGTCGACAGCATGCTGGGACCGAACAAGCTGTTGCGTCACGAGCCGCTCAACGTGCACAAGGTGCTGGAGCGGGTGCGTACGCTGCTTTCCGCCGAGACGCCGGGGGTGAGAATCGAGCGCGACTACGACCCCAGCCTGCCGGACTTTCCCGGTGACGAGGCGCAGATGATCCAGGCGGTGCTCAACGTGGCGCGCAACGCGGTAGAAGCGATGACCGAAGCCGGTACCGAAGCGCCCAGCCTGCTGCTGCGTACCCGTGCCCGTCGCCAGTTCACCCTGGGCGCCGAGCGTCATCGCCTGGTCTGCGAGGTGGCCTTGATCGACAACGGCCCCGGTGTTCCCGAAGCCCTGCAGGAAACCCTTTTCTACCCCATGGTATCGGGGCGTGCCGACGGCAGTGGACTGGGACTGTCCATTGCCCAGGGCATTCTGCATCAGCATCAAGGACTGATCGAATGCGAGTCCCGCCCCGGTCATACCGAGTTTCGTCTGCTTATTCCACTGGAGAAGCGCCATGACTGATGTCGCACGTGTCGCGGTGGTCGACGACGACCGCGCCATTCGCTGGGTGCTGGAGCGCGCCCTGGCTCAGCCCGACCTCGAGGTCGAGTGCATCGACCGGGCCGATATGGCGCTCAGCCGTCTTCTCGACGATCCCCCCGACGTGCTGGTCACCGACATCCGCATGCCGGGTATCGACGGCCTGGACCTGATGTCGCGGGTCCGCGAGGTGCATCCCGATCTGCCGGTCATCGTCATGACGGCCCATTCCGACCTCGACAGCGCCGTGGCCTCCTACCAGGGAGGTGCTTTCGAATACCTGCCCAAGCCCTTCGACGTCGACGAGGCGCTGGCTCTGGTACGCCGTGCCGTGGCCCATGCCCGCGAGCGCAAGCGGCCGGTGAGCGTACCCGAAGGGCTCTCCGCCGAGATCATCGGCGAGGCGCCGGCCATGCAGGAGGTGTTTCGCGCCATTGGCCGCCTGTCGCACTCGCACATCACCGTACTGATCAACGGCGAGTCGGGCACCGGCAAGGAGCGGGTGGCGCGCGCCCTGCATCAGCACAGCCCGCGCGCGGCCCACCCGTTCATCGCCCTGAACATGGCGGCCATCCCGCGGGATCTGATCGAGTCCGAGCTGTTCGGTCACGAGAAGGGGGCCTTCACCGGCGCCACCGCGCAGCGCCAGGGACGCTTCGAGCAGGCCAACGGTGGCACGCTATTCCTCGACGAGATCGGCGACATGCCGGCCGAGACCCAGACGCGGCTGCTGCGGGTGCTGGCCGACGGCGAATTCTACCGTGTCGGCGGTCATACCCCGGTCAAGGTCGACGTGCGCATCATTGCCGCCACGCACCAGAACCTGGAGGCGCTGGTGGAGGACGGTCGCTTTCGCGAGGATCTCTTCCATCGCCTCAACGTGATTCGTGTCCATCTGCCCAAGCTCGCCGAACGGCGCGAGGACATTCCCCGACTGGCGCGGCACTTCCTGGCCGAGGCGGCCAAGGAGCTCGCCACTGACGTCAAGGTGCTGACCAAGGATGCCGAGACCCACCTGACCCGGCTGCCGTGGCCAGGCAACGTGCGACAGTTGGAGAATACCTGCCGCTGGCTGACGGTAATGGCCTCGGGGCGTGAGATCCTGGTCGAGGACCTGCCGCCGGAGCTGCGCCAAGGAGAGGGCGGCGAGGCGCCCAGCGGCGACTGGCGTGCCGCCTTCCGCGACTGGGCCGACCGCGCCCTGGCCGCCGGCCACACCCATCTGCTGGAAGAGGCGGTGCCGGACTTCGAGCGCATCCTGATCGAGACGGCGCTGAAGCACACCGGCGGGCGCAAGGGCGAGGCCGCCGAGCTGCTGGGCTGGGGGCGCAACACGCTGACGCGCAAGCTCAAGACCCTACTGCCCTCGCTGGCGGAAGACTGAGCTGGGCACGGAAATCTGTGGTGGACCGCAGTACTCGCTGCGGGTGACAAGCGCCCGGTGCTTTGCCAGGGCGCCGGGCCTGTACATGTGCGCAAAGGATCGTAACCGAGCACCCAAACTCCCTTACCTGTCGTCGGACGCCGCTGAACTAAGGTGAGTTCAGGTCATTCGCTTTCGCAGGCAGTCAAAGACAGGGAGAGAGTCATGAAAGCGCTGTGTTGGCACGGCAAGAACGATATCCGCTACGAAACGGTTCCCGACCCGCAGATCGAACATCCACGCGATGCCATCATCAACGTGAGCAGCTGCGCCATCTGTGGCTCCGACCTGCATCTGTTCCACCACTTCATTCCGGCCATGGAATCGGGCGACGTGGTGGGGCACGAGTTCATGGGTGAGGTGATGGAGGTCGGCAGCGAGACCCGTGAGCTCAAGGTCGGCGACCGTGTCGTGGTGCCCTTCACCATCACCTGCGGCGAGTGCGAGCAGTGCCGGCGCGGCAATTTTTCCCTCTGCGAACGCTCCAACCGCAACAAGGCGCTGGCCGACAAGGTCTTCGGCCATGCCGGGGCCGGTCTGTTCGGCTACTCGCATCTCACCGGCGGTTATGCTGGCGGCCAGGCAGAGTACGTGCGCGTGCCCTTCGCCGACACCACCCACGTCAAGGTGCCCGACAACCTGAGCGATGAGCAGGTGCTGTTCCTCGGCGACATCTTTCCCACCGGCTGGCAGGCCGCAGTGCAGTGCGACATCGAGCCCACCGATACCGTAGCCATCTGGGGCGCGGGACCCGTCGGCCAGTTCTGCGTGCGCAGCGCCGTGCTGCTGGGTGCCGAGCAGGTGGTGGTAATCGACAACGTGCCCGAGCGCCTGGCCATGGCTGAGGCCGGCGGGGCGATCGCGATCAACTTCGACGAGGAGAGCGTGCTCGCCCGCCTGCAGGAGCTGACCCGGGGCAAGGGGCCGGAGAAGTGCATCGACGCGGTGGGGCTGGAGTCTCACGTGCCGCGCTCCCTCGATTCGGTCTACGACCGCTTCAAGCAGGCGATGATGCTGGAGAACGACCGCGCCCACGTGCTGCGCGAGATGATCTACGTCTGCCGTCCCGGCGGCATCCTGTCGATTCCCGGCGTCTACGGCGGCTTGATCGACAAGGTGCCCATGGGGCCGCTGATGAACAAGGGCCTGACGATGCGTACCGGCCAGACCCACGTCAAGCGCTGGACCGACGAGCTGCTGGGTCTGATCGACGAAGGGCAGATCGACCCTTCCTTCGTGGTGACCCATAGCGTCGGGCTGGAGCAGGGACCGGACATGTACAACACCTTTCGCGACAAGCAGGACGGCTGCGTGAAGGTGGTGCTCAAGCCTTGAGCGACTTGCGCCGGATGCAGAAACCGACATGGAGGTGAACAGATGAATCTCGACCGGAGCCATTCGTTGCAGGCCAGCGACAGGCTGGCACGTGGTCTCGGCTGGCTGGGCATCGGGCTGGGGCTCTACCAACTGCTGGCGCCGCGCAGCGTGACCCGAGCGCTGGGCGTCGAAGGGGCGGAAGCCATCGTGCGTCTTTGCGGGGCACGCGGTGTGGCCACCGGCATCAGTGCGCTGACCGAAAATCCCAAGCCCGCGCTGTGGGCGCGCAGTGCCGGCGATGCGCTGGATGTGGCGGCGCTGCTGGCCTTGTTGGCCGACCGCGACCATCCCAAGCACGGCAGCGTCAAGCTGGCGCTAGTGGCGGTGGGGGCAAGCGCCGCGGTGAGCCTGTATTGCGCTCAGGACCAGACCCGACGTCACGCCTACCAGGCCGGACGCACACCCGACTACAGTGGTCGCAGCGGCTTTCCTCAGGGCGTGGAGCTTGCCCGCGGCGCGGCGGCGCGCCAGGCTGGTCTGCCGTCACGCCCTGCGGCGCTGCCTTCGCCGGCACGCTCACCGGGACCCCGTCTACAGGCCACCACCGTGCGCCAACGCGATACCAGCGGTTATATCAAAGGTAGCGACTACGACTACTGAGCTGGCGTTTACACCTGACGAAAAATGCAGGCCGAGCTTCATGAGGCTCGGCCTGTCGCATTGTTGAAGCGCAGCGACAATGGTCATGCCGCCCATGGCAGTGCCAGAATGGAGGCTTCAGGAGGAAGCCCATGACCCAGATGCATTGGCAGCAGTTGCTCGACCCCTCACGGCTGCACGGCAAGCCCACCAGCGGGCGGGACGAGATCGGGCGCAGCCCGTTCCACAAGGACCATGACCGCATCGTTTTCTCCGGTTCGTTCCGGCGGCTCGGGCGTAAGACCCAGGTCCATCCGTTGACCGACAACGACCATATCCATACCCGCCTGACCCACTCGCTGGAGGTAGGCTGCGTAGGGCGCAGCCTGGGCATGATCGTCGGCGAGCTGCTGCGCGAGCGGCTGCCGAAATGGATCACTCCCGCCGATCTCGGCGTGATCGTGCAGGCCGCCTGCCTGGGGCACGACATCGGCAACCCGCCCTTCGGTCATGCCGGCGAGTACGCCATCCGCGACTGGTTCAAGCGCGCCGAGGCGGACGGCAGCGGGCTGCTGGAAGGACTTTCCGAGCGCGAACGCGCCGACCTGCTGACCTACGAAGGCAACGCCCAGGGCTTTCGCATCGTCACCCAGATCGAATACAACCAGTTTCGCGGCGGCATGCGTCTCACGGCGGCGACCCTGGGCACCCTACTCAAATACCCCTGGACGGTGGAGCACGGCGGCAGCGCCGGCAAGTTCGGCTGCTACCAGTCGGAGCGCCCACTGCTCAAGGACGTGACCCGCTGTCTGGGTCTGCTGCCCCGCGGTGAAGGGCGCTGGTGCCGCCATCCACTGGCCTGGCTCGTCGAAGCGGCCGACGATATCTGCTATGCGCTGCTCGATCTCGAAGACGGTCTGGAGATGGGCATCCTGCGCTTCGAGGAGGTCGCCGAGGTGCTGCTGCAGATCGCCGGCGATGCGCCGTCGGACTACGCCCGCATGGCCCGCGACGGCGTCTCCCAGCGGCGGCGCATCGCGGCGCTGCGCGGTGCTGCCATGGAGCGGGCGGTCAACGACGTGGGCGCCGTCTTCGTCGAACACGAGAACGCCTTGCTCAACGGCACGCTCGAAAGTGACCTGCTCGAACTCTGCCACCCCGACCTGGGCTGGGGCGTGGCCGCGGCCAAGCAGCTGGCTCGTGAGCGCATCTTCCAGAACGAGCGCAAGGCCAAGCTGGAGATCGGCGCCTACACTACCTTGGGCATCCTGCTCGAGGCCTTCATCGGCGCCGCCCATGAGCTGCACTTCAGCGGACAATCGAGCTTCAAGCATCAGCGGGTGCTGGCGCTGATCGGCGAGAACACCCCGCGTCCTTCCTGGCCGCTGTACGACAGCTACCGGCGCATGCTCGACTTCATCGGCGGCATGACCGACCACTACGCCGTCGACCTGGCCCAGGAGATGGGCGGACGGCTCAGGGGAGACTGAACCGTGGGGTGAAAGAGTGGAAGGTGAAAGGTGAAAAAACTCAGATCGAGGGTTCGCTCAGCCCCGGGTTACGGTCCAGCTCGGCGGCACGCTCGATCAGGGCCTCGATCACCCTGTCGTGCAGTTCGCCGTCGAGCTCGCCGAGGCGCCGCTCGCTGAGCTGCTGGGAGAGCGACTCACCGCTGACGACCATCAGCCCCTCTGGGGTGCCGGCGCAGGTGATGTCCCAGCCGGGTAGGGTGAGCACGCCCATGACCGGTACCGGCTGGCCGCAGCGCTGCTCCAGCCAGCCGGCCAGCCAGTGGGAGGCGCGTAGTGTCTTGAGGATGGGTCGATGCTCGCTCCAGCCCGGGAAGCGCAGCCGCTCCGGTTCGACGGTGACGACGTTGATCTCGCGTCCGTCCGCGGTGAACGGCCGCGTGCGGGCGCGAGTCTCGACCACGAAGACGCCGTGAGGGGTGATGGCCACGTGGTCGATGATGTCGGTATCCGTGGGCACGTCGTGGAAGACGAAGTAGGGATGCGCCTCGGGACTTACCATGCGCTCCAGTTCCTGACCCACGGCCAGGTCGCAGGCCAGCCCCAGCTTGATGCGCCGGATGTGCTGGAAGTCGCGAATCAGCAGGAAGCAGTAGACCAGCACCAGCACCGTGCTCAGCGCACCGTACAGCGCCCATTCGACCCAGTTCTGACGACTGGCGAAGAGCATGCGGCCCATGCCGTAGACCAGTGGCGCCAGGGTCAGGATGGGCCCCAGGGCGCCGTTGAGAAACAGCGTGGCAAAGGCACGGTCGAGCCGATTGCGCAGGGCCTGGCCGGGCTCTCTCAGGGGACGTGCGTTGAACGGCGAACGAACCCGGGCATCGTGCAGGTTGCGCAAGGCGATGACGATGACGGCCATGGCCCCGAGCGGAAAGAGGAAGATGAGTGGCAGCAGGTATTCCAGCCAGGCCATGGGTTCGTCCTTGCCGGTGGGAGTCACGTGAGCGTGACATTCTAGACAACCTGAGGCGCCCGGAGCCATCTTCAGTACCGTGTCTTCAGTACCGTGTCTTCAGTACCATGTCGTCAGTACTTGTCTTCGGTACTGGGTCTTCGGTACAGAGGCGTATGCGCCGCAGCATGACGGATAGATGATGAACGATACACGACAGCCAGCCGGGACAGAAGCGGTCGAACGCCTGCGCGAGTTTCTGGTGCGTTATTCCAGCCTGGCGGTGCTCACCGGTGCCGGGGTCAGCACCGACAGCGGCATTCCCGCCTACAGGGATGAAACCGGCGCGTGGAAGTGCGCGCCGCCCATGCAACATCAGCAATTCATGGGCAGTGCGGCCGCCAGGCAGCGCTATTGGGCGCGTGCGCTGGTGGGCTTTCGCACCCTGCATGGCGCTCGCCCCGGCGCTGCCCATCGGGCCCTGGCATACCTGGAGCAGGCCGGCGTGGTGAGTGGCGTCATCACCCAGAACGTCGATGGACTGCATCAGAAGGCCGGTTCGCGCAACGTCATCGATCTGCATGGACGCGCCGAACAGGTACGCTGCATGGACTGCGGGGCACTGCGCATGCGCCATGACCTGCATGCCGAACTCGCCGAGCGCAATCCCGAATGGCTCGAGCACGAGGCCGAAGTGCGTCCCGATGGCGATGCCGCACTCGAAACCGATTTCTCCACCTTCGAGGTGCCCGGCTGCTCGCGTTGCGGGGTAGGGATCTGGAAGCCCGACGTGGTGTTCTTCGGCGACAGCGTGCCCAGAGAGCGCGTCGAGCGGGCCCGAGCACTAGTCGAGGGAGCCGAAGCCCTGCTGGTGGTGGGCTCGTCGTTGATGGTCTATTCCGGCTATCGCTTCGCCCGGCAGGCCAGCGAGGCCGGCCTGCCGATCGCCTGCCTCAACCGCGGGCGCACCCGCGCCGATGCGCTTTATGCGCTCAAGCTAGAGGCGCCGATCGGGCAGGTGCTCGAAGCCGCCGCGCTCGCGTTTACGGGCGTGGCTCGAGCGGCAGGCTGACCGGGCCTCGGCCGCCAGCCGGCATCTCCGCCGGTTCCGGCGTGATGTGAGTGATGCGACCCTGCTGGCGCAGCTCGGCGGCCAGTCGCGGCGCGCTGGCGGCCTCTAGAGTGCGCCGGTCGAAGCGCAGCGCCGCAGGCCACGGGCCGGCCCCGCTTGGCGTCGCCCGCGTTTCCGCCAGGGTTCCTCCGGCATCGCTCAGCCAGACGCGCAGCTCGGCATCCTGGGCAAGCTCCACGCCGCCTGGCGGCTCGACCTGAACGTCCAGGTCGGCGAACTCGGGAGTACCGGCGCAGCCCGCCAGCATCAGCAGCGTCAGCGCAGCGATGCCGATACGGTGATGGCGCACAGCGCTCAGCAGGGAATTTCGTGCAACAGCCATGTCCTCTCCTCGTTCAGCCACCGGCAAGCTTGACGGTAAAGCCCTGGCGCTCGAGCTCGGCCTTCAACAGCTCGCGGTGATCGCCCTGGATCTCGATGATGCCGTCCTGTAGCGAGCCGCCGGTTCCGCAGCGCTTCTTGAGTGTCTTGGCCAGCGCCTTGAGCTCGTCGGCGGGCAGCGGAATACCGCTGATGGTGGTGACTCCCTTGCCCTTGCGACCGCTGGTTTCGCGGCGAATGCGAACGACACCGTCCAGCGCTGCGAGACGCTCCTGCTCGGCAAGCTCGCTGCAGCGACAGTCGGCCTGGGGCTGGCGACAGCCGGGGCACATGTCGCCGTGCTCGGTGGAGTAGACCAGGCCGCGCAGCTGGTCCTGCAGTGAAGCCATGAGAGCTCCTGACATTTTGGGCAGCATGGGTGGAGAGGCGATGATAACGTCCCTGGGAAGGGTCTGCCTACGGTCAGGGTGGCCGCCTTGGTGGCGTCATGTCTCGCAAGTGCCGTTGGCGGATCAGCGGGCGTAGGCGAGCTGCCGGCTCGCCAGAGCCCGGGTGTGGGCCAGATTCTCGATCACGGTGGGCAGCTGATACATGCTGCTGATCATGATGGCGCCTTCGGGGGTTTCCTCGGCATCAGGAAAGCGATTCAAGTGAACCACCGTCATGCCGGCATCGAGCGCGGCCTTGACGCCGACCAGGGCATCGTCGATGGCAATGCAGTCTTCGGCATCGAAGCCCATGGCCGCGGCGGCATGAAGATAGAGACGGGGGTCGGGTTTCCAGCAGTTGGCGCTATACGCGCTGAAGAGATGCGCGCCGAAAAAGTCGCCGAAGCCGATGGCATTCAAGGAGGTACGGATCTTGTTCTCGGGCCCGTTGGAGACCACGCCGCAGGGGTAGTCGATCAAGGCCATGAGAGCTTCGCGAGCCCCGGTGATGGCGGTGAGTTCGGTTTCGAGGCGCCGATTGAGATTGCTGCGCATCTCGGTCTCGGTCTCGGCTAGATGCAAAGGGTCGACGCTGCCGTAACGCTCCTCGAGCGCCGCCACGATGTTACGGAAGCGGCTGCCACGAAATTCGCCGATGTAGTCGCTGGCCTGGAAGGGCAGCCCCAACCGGGTCAGGCTGGTCGCCATCTCGGCGGCCAGCAGGGGCTCGCTGTCGACCAGCGTGCCATCACAATCGAAGAGCAGGCAAAAGGGGCGAATCATACCGAACGTCCTTCGCAGTCTCGTGACTGTCGAGCTTGGATACCTCTTGTATCGGCATGCAGGGCTTGAAATTTAGGCCGCCGCATGTTTGCGAACGCTGTTTCCTAAGTATTGCGCTAAAGCACGCCATATTCAAGTCCCTGAGTAACATCGCGTCGCAGCCTGCAATGCGCCAGTTAGCGGGGCCTTTGCCTGCTGGGAGTGTGCCTGCCTAGAACAGACCCATGTGTCATAACGCACCACATCTGGGGCGCTTTTCAGCTGTCGTTCTGGTCTTCTTGAATTGATTTATATTTTTGTATTTAAAGATATTTTTACTTTTTTTGGCGCAGCTTGGCCCGATGCATGCAGCTTCCAGGGTGAGCAGGACATGCCGGTGGGACACAGCCAAACGAGCAACGCTAGCTCCCCGGTATGACGTGAAGCCTCGGCTTCGATAGGAAAACTCACGTTCAACTCCTTTGGAGGTGCGAACATGATGTCCAAGGAATTTCTCAAGAAACTCGGCATTGTCGGTATCACTGTTGGCCTGAGCGCCAGCCCGCTGGCCTTTGCTGATTTCCATGACGAAGAGGACGACCAGGGTGCAGTGCCGCAGGAGACCGTACCGGGTGAGGATGCCGGTGCAGGCGCTGGTGCAGGTGCTGACATGGGCACAGACATGGGCGCTGGTGAAGGCGAAGCTGGGGCCGGTGCTGGCACAGATGCAGGCGCTGGTGTCGGGGCCGGGGAAACTGGTGCAGATACCGGTGTAGGCGCCGGTGCCGAAGGCGACACTGGCTTCAACGGTGACGACGGCTTCGACGCCGATGATGAATGGGAAGAAGAGAACGAAGAGGAAGAATGGGAAGAGGATGATGACGACCAGGATTGGTAAGGCCTGATGCCCAGGGATGGGCAGTCGCTGTCAAGGAAGATGGCGACGTCATCTGAAGGTTGAAACATTCAACCTCCTCGGAACCGCCCCCGGCACTGCCGGGGGCGGTTTTGTTTATGTCCGATTATATCGCCGGGTGCAATGTTAATGAGGCGTTATTCTGAACTGTTCGTGAGCATAGGCTAAGTGGCCCTGACACGGTCATTTTGTGCCCATGTGCCATATTTCTCCACTGTCTCGGTTTCTTCACGATCCCATTGATGTGCTTGGTATAACTATAAGTTACTGTTTTTAATGTGCTTTTATTGATATTTGGCAGGTTGGCCTGCATCTCGCTTTATACAAAGGGCCGATCGGAATCACTGTCACAGGGGTTTCGAATCATTCAGGAAAGCAGTTCAAACTTCGCTGGAGGTACGAACATGATGTCCAAGGAATTCCTCAAGAAGCTCGGTATCGTCGGTATTACTTTTGGCCTGAGTGCCAGCCCGCTGGCCATGGCCGGTTTTGATGAAGAAGAGCAAGAGGGCCAGGATACCTTCCCTGAAGAGACCGCTCCGGAAACCAGCGGCCAGGCTCCCGTGATCGATGGCATTGAGTACGAGAACGAGGAGGAAGAGTGGGACGCTGACGAGTGGGAAGAGGAGAACGAAGAGGAAGAGTGGGAAACCGCTGATGACGAGTGGGAAACCGAAGATGAAGAGGAAGAGTGGGAAACCGATGAGGACGATGACCAGGATTGGTAATCGCCTGAGCGGGTAGTTCCCCTCTTGTCGCCCCCGGCCAAGGCCGGGGGCGACTCGTTTCTGCCGCAAAAACGGCTCAGATCCAGCCGAGCCACTCCCACCAGAGATAGTTCAGCGGCCACAGCAACAGCACGCTGAGCAGGGCCGTGATCAGGCACAGCCTGGCGGTCTCGCGCAGGGAGATGCGTGCCGCCAGGATGCCGACGATCAAGGGCGGCGCCTGATAGGGCAGCAGCACCGTGGAGAACCCCACCACTTGAGTCATGTAGACGGCTTCGGGCGTCCAGCCGGTGATGGTGGCGAGCCCCGGTGCCATGGGGGTCAGGATGGCGGGGATACCCGGTAGCGTGACCAGCGTGCCAAGTACCATGGCAAGCCCCGAGAGCATGCCGAAGGCAGCGGCATCGGTGGCCTCGCGCAGCGGCAGCACCGAGAGCAGGCTGCCTGCCACTCGCTCCCCCAGGCCGCTGTGGAAGGCCAAGGCACCGAGGCTGACGATGCCGGCGACGTAGAGAAACGAGTCGAAGCTGATCGACTGCAGGGGGTTGGCGCCCATCAGGCGGCTGCCGGGAAACAAGCAGACCAGTGCCACCAGCATGCCGATCCAGGCCGGGGAGATACCGTGCCAGGCATCGCTCATCCACAGCAGCACTGCCACCGAGAGCAGCGCTGCCAGGCCGAGTTCGGGGCGTGAGAGACGGGGCCTCTCGGTAACCGAGTCGCTGTGCCTGGGCGCGTGTGCCGGGTAGAGCCACAGCATCACCGCGATCAGCAGCAGCGTCTTGAGCAGTCCCAGCACCGGGAAGTGCAGCAGCAGGTACTCGCTGTAGTTGGGCGGCGTGCCCAGTACCGCCTCGGCGGCACCCATCAGCACGTTGTTGGGCACGTTGGCGGGCAGGATGGCGTAGGTGGGCAGGAAGGTGCCCATCATGCCGCCGAGAATCAGCCCGGTGCGGCCCTTGTCGCCGGGTTCGTAGCCCAGATGGTCGGCCAGGGTGGTAAGTATCGGCACCATCAGCAGGATGCGCCCCATGCCGGATGGCATGAAGAAGGCCATCGCCAGACCCAGCAGAATCACCCCGATCAGCGCGCGCCGATAGGAACCCTCCAGCCAGGGGCCGACGCCCCGGGCAAGCGTATTGCCGAGCCCCGTGTACTGAATCGCCGCCCCGATGATCAGCCCGGAGAACACCAGCCAGGTCGCCGCCGAGCCGAAGCCGGCGAAGACGATGTCCGCCGAGGCCACCCCGGCCACGGTACACAGAGTGAAGAACACCAGCGCCGTCAGCCACTGCGGCAGCCAGCCGGTCGCCCACAGCCCGATGCACAGCCCGATCACCGCGCCGGCTCTCACCAGCAGCGGCAGCTCGGGGCTCAGCAGCAGAAAAAGGGTCACCGCGACCGTGGCGAAGAGGGAGATCCACTGGCGCGGGGTAGGCAAGGACTTGGCGGCGGCAGGCATGCGGACTCCGGTCTCGGACAAGACCGGAGAGTTTAGCAGGCGAAGTAATGAGCGGTCATGTTCGCCGGCCTGTCTGTGGGGTCAGGGGCTACTTGGCTCCACCGGGTCGGCCTGCTCCGGTCCTTCGTCCTCGATGATCTCACCGTCGGGAGCGATCAGGTACCAGCGGCCACCCATGTGATCCATGCCCTGGCCGAGTGCATCGCTGGGGTAGACGTCACGGGCGAAGAAATAGAGTGGCCAGCCGTCGTAGGTGACCTGCCGCGTGCCGTCGTCACGTTCGATCGTACCCAGGCGCTCGGCATCGACATGCTCGCCGGCGGCGGGCGCTTCCTCGGTGGTGTAGGGCGGCCAGGCAATGGCGCAGGTCTCGTAGCAGGTGGAGTACTCGCCGTCTTGCTCATCCTGCTCGAACATGTAGAGGCTCTTGCCGTTCTGGTTAGTCAGATAGCGGCCGAAGGGCTCCTGCTCGCTGACTTCCACCCTGGCCTGATCGATGGGGTTGGGTCTTGCATCGAGCTGCTGCTCCGATTCCTCCGGATGCATGCCTTCTACCTGGGCTGGGTCGTCGGTGTCGGCGCTCTCCGGTGCCGCGAGCGCCGAGGTGGTGACGAGCATTGCGGCCAGGATGCCTCCGGTCAGCGTGCGTGACTTCATGTCGACCTCTCCTTGGCAACTGCCTCTTCACTGTAGGTAGGCCCTGGGCCGCCATGCAAGGTCAGCGTCGCTTGGCGAGCCGCCGCGAATTGGCACTGCTGCGGCGGTGGTAAGGCGCCATGGTGCGTCGACCGGTGTGCCACCAGGGATTGCTCTGGCCAAAGGCCATCTGCAGCATGGCTTTCTGTATCTCGAAACCGGTCTCCAGGCCGGCCTCGAGCTTTTCGGTCACCATGCGCTGATTCTCTCTGAGCATGCGGGCGCTGGTGGGAGACTGGGTCTGCCACAGTCCATGGCGCATGGTGATGGTGGAGAGTGACGTCGACCAGAGTTCGAATACCATGATGCCAAGCTTCCATACGTCCATCATGGCGGCGGGGTTGAGCGGAACCAGCGAATAGGGCGTCATCGTCTTCATACCAGGCCTCCTTGTGCGGGGTAACTCTCGCGACTACTCTCGCGACTATGCGCCCGAACATTGTTGCGCTGCAATAACCTGGGTTGTGCGGTAGGCAAAGCGGCCACGCGAGGGAATGTCAGCGAGGGCGAATGAAAAAGGCGGCCCACCGGGGCCGCCTGTCGTTGTCGAATGCTGCGGGATCACTTCACCTTCGGGTCCAGCTCGCCGCGGGCGTAGCGCTCGTACATCGCTTCGAGGCTGATCGGCTTGATGCGGCTGGCATTGCCGGCGGTGCCGAAGGCCTCGTAGCGGGCGATGCAGATGTCGCGCATGGCCGTGACGGTCTCCTTGAGATACTTGCGCGGGTCGAACTCGCCCGGGTGCTTGGCCAGGAAGCGACGCACCGCGCCGGTGGATGCCAGACGCAGGTCGGTGTCGATGTTGACCTTGCGCACGCCGTACTTGATGCCTTCGACGATCTCCTCAACCGGCACGCCGTAGGTCTCGGGGATCTCGCCGCCGAACTCGTTGATCACGGCGAGCCACTCCTGGGGCACCGAGGAGGAGCCGTGCATCACCAGATGGGTATCGGGGATGCGCGCGTGGATCTCCTTGATGCGCTGGATCGACAGCGTGTCGCCGGTGGGCGGCTTGGTGAACTTGTAGGCACCGTGGCTGGTGCCGATGGCGATGGCCAGGGCGTCGACCTGGGTCGCCTTGACGAACGCGGCGGCCTCTTCCGGGTCGGTCAGCAGCTGGTCGTGGGAGAGCACGCCCTCGGCGCCGATGCCGTCCTCTTCGCCGGCCATGCCGGTCTCCAGGCTGCCCAGACAGCCCAGCTCGCCCTCCACCGAGACGCCGCAGGCGTGGGCCATCTCAACGGTGCGACGGGTGACGTCGACGTTGTAGTCGTAGTCCATCGGGGTCTTGCCGTCCTCGCCCAGCGAGCCGTCCATCATCACCGAGGAGAAGCCGAGCTGGATCGAGCGCTGACACACCGCCGGCGAGGTGCCGTGGTCCTGGTGCATCACCACCGGGATGTGGGGGAACTCCTCCACCGCGGCCAGGATGAGATGGCGAAGGAAGGGCGCGCCAGCGTACTTGCGCGCACCGGCAGAGGCCTGGACGATCACCGGGGAGTCGGTGGCGTCGGCCGCTTCCATGATGGCGCGCATCTGCTCGAGGTTGTTGACGTTGAATGCCGGAATGCCGTAACCGCGCTCGGCGGCGTGGTCCAGCATCTGGCGCATGCTGATCAGTGCCATGATCTCACCTGTTCTGTTTCGATCTGTCTGGGGACTAGGGCTGCCGCCCGGCATGGCCGGACGGCGGCGGGTCGGGTCAGTGTGCAGCGTCTTCCAGCGCCTTCACCGCCGGCAGCACCTTGCCCTCGACGTACTCGAGGAAGGCACCGCCGCCGGTGGAGATGTAGGAGACCTGCTGCGCGATGTCGTACTTGTCGATGGCGGCCAGGGTGTCGCCGCCGCCGGCGATGGAGAAGCCGTTGCTCTCGGCGATGGCGCGCGACAGCGCCTCGGTGCCCTTGCCGAACTGGTCGATCTCGAACACGCCTACCGGGCCGTTCCAAAGGATGGTGCCGGCGTCCTTGAGCAGGCCGGCCAGTCGGCCCGCGGTGTCGGGGCCGATGTCGAGGATCATCTCGTCGTCGCTTACCTGATCGACCGGCTTGACCACGGCTTCGGCCGATTCGGAGAACTCGGTGGCCACTACCACATCGGTGGGCAGCGGGATCTCGACTTTGGCCATCAGGGCCTTGGCCTGGGCGACCAGGTCGGCTTCATACAGCGACTTGCCCACGTTGTGGCCGGCCGCGGCGATGAAGGTGTTGGCGATGCCGCCGCCGACGATGAGCTGGTCGCACTTGGCGGAGAGGGCGTTGAGCACCTCGAGCTTGGTCGAGACCTTGGAGCCGCCTACGATGGCGACCATGGGGCGCTTGGGCGTGGCCAGCGCCTTCTCCAGGGCATCGAGCTCCGCGGCCAGCAGCGGTCCGGCGCAGGCCTGCGGGGCGAAGCGTGCCACGCCGTGAGTGGAGGCCTGGGCGCGGTGGGCGGTGCCGAAGGCGTCCATCACGTAGATGTCGCACAGGGCGGCATACTGCTGGGCGAGAGTCTCGTCGTCCTTCTTCTCGCCCTCGTTGAAGCGTACGTTCTCGAGCAACACCACTTCGCCTTCGGCCAGATCCTGGGCGGTGTCGAGATAGTCCTCGACCAGCCGCACCGGGCGTCCGAGCAGTTCGCCGAGGCGCTCGGCCACCGGCGCCAGCGAGAACTCCGCGGCCGGTTCGCCTTCGGTGGGGCGCCCCAGGTGGCTCATCAGCATGACCTTGGCGCCGGCTTCCGCGGCTGCCTTGATGGTCGGCAGGCTGGCCCGCAGACGGGCGTCGCTGGTCACCTTGCCGTGCTTGACGGGTACGTTCAGGTCCTCGCGGATCAGTACTCGCTTACCTTGCAATGCCAGGTCGGTCATCTTGAGCACGTTCATCGGGCGTCTTCCTTTCCTTGATTGAGGGAAACCGAAGCCGGGTCAGCGGCTCGCCGCGGGTAGCACCGCCAGGCGCTGGGCGACGTCGAGCATGCGGTTGGCGAAGCCCCACTCGTTGTCGAACCAGCACAGCAGCTTGATCAGGCGTTTGCCCGCCACCCGGGTTTGAGTGGCGTCAACGATACCCGAGCGGGGGTCGTGGTTGAAGTCGATCGAGGCCATGGGCTCCTCGGTGTAGCCGAGCAGGCCGGCCAGGGGGCCGTCGCTGGCCTCGCGCAGCAGGGCGTTGACCTCGGCGGCGGTGGTGTCGCGGCGTACGCAGAGCGACAGGTCCATGGCCGAGACGTTGATCGTCGGCACGCGCATGTGCAGACATTCGAAGCGTCCGGCCAGGTGCGGCATCAGGCGGTTGATGCCGCGGGCCAGGCTGGTGTCGACGGGCACGATGGAGTGCATCGCCGAGCGCGTCAGGCGCAGGTCGGTCTGGTGGTAGGCGTCGATCACCGGCTGGTCGTTCATCGCCGAGTGCACGGTGGTGGTAACGCCGTGCTCGATGCCCAGCGCCCGGTCGAGTACCGTGAGCACCGGCACCAGGCAGTTGGTGGTGCACGAGGCGGCCGAGACGATGCGGTGCTCGGCGGCCAGTTCGCCGTCGTTGATACCGCAGACGATGGTGGCGTCGACGTCGCTCTCGGCGGGCTGGGAGAACAGCAGCCGTCCGGCCCCGGCGGCAAGATGCGCCTCGGCGGTGGCGCGATCCTTGAAGCTGCCGGAGCACTCCAGTACCAGGTCGATGCCGAGTTCTGCCCAGGGCAGGCGGCTTGGCTCCGGCTCGGTGAGAATCGTGATGGACGAGCCGTCGACGATCATGCGATCCCCGGCGGTCGTCACCTGCCCCGGGAAGCGACCGTGGGTGGTGTCGTAGCGGGTCAGGTAGGCGATGGTGTCCAGGTCGGAGAGCTCGTTGATCGCCACCACTTCCAGCGCCTGGGCGTCGGGCCGGTTCAACTGCCGCTCCAGCAGCGCGCGCAGCACGCACTGACCGATACGACCGTAACCATTGATGGCGATGCGCTGGGCCATGGGGCGGGGAACTCGCTCTTGCCGACGGAAAGCGGCGATTCTAGCGCATCTGGGCATTTTTTTCCCCTTGTGATCCGCGCTCCCGTCGCTGGCTCCGCTTGGCCAGATCAGGCCTGTCGCAGCTCTTGAAAAAGGGCGCCGAGACCCTATTGAAACGATACGGCACAGCAGGTTTCGGCCTATGTGTCGTGTCTAGATGACCTTACCTGTCAACGATCTGCCAAGCGTAGGAGGTGTTCGATATGTTCGGAGATCTCAAGCGTTTCGATAATGGCATCGGCTCGGGCCTCGACTGGTTCCGCCCGTGGCTCGATGAGATCTTCCAGGAGGGTGCCGCGGACATCCGCTCGGTGCCCCGCGGCAGCTTCCCGATGATCAACGTCGGACGCACCGACGATGCCGTTCGCGTGTACGTGCTCGCCGCCGGCCTGGCCCGGGAGGATCTCGACATCAGCGTGCAGGATAACGTGCTGACCCTGCGCGGGCGGCGCGATGCCCTGCCGGGAGAGAAAGCGGGCGATCGCAAGCGGCCTTGCTTCCGTCGTGAGCGCTTCGACGGCGAATTCGTGCGCTCCATCAGCCTGCCCGACGGCATCGACGTGGAGCGTGCCGAGGCGCGCTGTCATGACGGGGTGTTCGAGATCCATCTGCCCAAGCGAGAGGAGCTCAAGCCGCGTCGCATCGATGTCCAGGCGGCATGAGTCGCTTCGATGTCACGATTGCGTCAAGTCAGTGCATTGGAGGTGATGAACATGAATGAAGTCACTCGTCATGAGGCGCAGGCCAGTGTGCCGGCGCGCGAGCGGCGTAGCCGGGCAATGCGGCCACCCGTGGATATCTATGAGGAGAACGATGCGCTGTTCGTGGTTGCCGACATGCCAGGGGTCACTCCCGAGGGGCTGAACGTGGAGGTCGATGGCAATCTGCTCAGCATCGAAGGCGAGATTCGCATCGACATGCCCGAGGGCCTGTCGGCCACTTATGCCGAAGCTCAGGCGCAGCGCTACGAGCGGCGCTTCACGCTCAGCCACGAGATCGATACCGCTGCCATTGAGGCGCGCCTGGAAAACGGCGTGCTCCATCTGCGATTGCCGAGGAAGGAGAGGCACAGGAGCCGACGCATAGAGATACAGGCTGCATGATGCGAAGCGCCCTTTCCTTGTGAAAGGGCGCTTCCGTTTGCAAGCAGGGGCAACGCTCGGTACGGTTTTCACTACGCTGGGAATAGCGATTCACGACACCATGGAGAGGAAGACATGACCGACATTACCCAACTGCTGGGTGACGACGCCGAATACCTGCTGGATCACCGTTGCCGTGGCTTTCCCCGCGAACAGTTGCACTTGCCGGGGCCGGATTTCGTCAGCCGGGTCGTCGCCGACAGCGACCGCAGCCCGGCGGTGATGCGCAGCCTGCAGGCGATGTTCGGCCACGGTCGCCTGGCCGGCACCGGCTACCTCAGCCTGCTGCCGGTGGACCAGGGCATCGAGCACTCGGCGGGCGCCTCGTTCGCCCCCAACCCGCGCTACTTCGACCCGGCCAACATCGTCGAGCTGGCCATCGAGGGCGGCTGCAACGGTGTGGCCTCCACCCTGGGCGTGCTCTCGTCGGTGGCGCGGCGCTACGCCCATCGTATTCCGATGATGCTCAAGCTCAACCACAACGAGACGCTGAGCTACCCGGCGATGTACGACCAGACCCTGTTCGCCGAAGTGGAGCAGGCCCACGACATGGGCTGCGTGGCGGTAGGGGCGACCATCTATTTCGGCTCCCCCGAGAGCCGTCGCCAGATCATGGAGATCAGTGAGGCCTTCGAGCGTGCTCACCAGCTGGGCATGGCCACGGTGCTGTGGGCCTACCTGCGCAACCCTGGCTTCAAGCACGAGGGCAAGGACTACCACGTGGCGGCGGATCTCACCGGCCAGGCCAACCACCTGGCGGCGACCCTCAAGGCCGACATCGTCAAGCAGAAGCTGCCCGAGACCAACGGCGGTTATCAGGACATCGGCTTCGGCCACACTCACGCCAAGGTCTACAGCGAGCTGACCTCGGAGCACCCCATCGACCTGGCTCGCTATCAGGTGGCCTGCTGCTACATGGGCCGTGCCGGGCTGATCAACTCCGGCGGCGGCTCCAAGGGCCACTCAGACCTGGGCGAGGCGGTGCGCACTGCGGTGATCAACAAGCGCGCCGGCGGCATGGGCCTGATCTCCGGACGCAAGGCGTTCCAGAAGCCCATGAGCGAGGGGGTCGAGCTGCTGCACGCCATTCAGGACGTCTATCTCGACCAGAGCGTGACGGTGGCCTGAGTACCCTCAAGCAAGCACTCTCAGGCAAACAGCCAAAGCAAAAAGGGCATGACCGCCGGTCATGCCCTTTCTTCATGCTATTAGCGACATGCTACTAGCTACCGCTAGGGCAAGCCCTCAGCCCAGCAGTTCCTTGGCCTGATTCACCACGTTCTCCTTGGTGAAGCCGAAGTGCTTGAACAGATCATCCGCCGGGGCGGACTCGCCGTAGGTGGTCATGCCGATCACGCGGCCGTCGAGGCCCACATACTTGTACCAGTAGTCGGCGTGGCCGGCCTCGATGGCGATGCGCTTGGTCACCGCACGCGGCAGCACCTTCTCGCGGTACTCGGCGTCCTGGCCGTCGAAGCGGTAGGCCGAGGGCATGGAGACCACACGCACAGCGCGGCCCTGGCCCTCCAGCTCGGCGGCGGCCGCCATGGCCAGCGCCACTTCGGAGCCGGTGGCGATCAGGATCAGCTCGGGGGCGCCCTGACTCTCTTTCAGCACATAAGCGCCGCGCTGGATCTCGGCCAGCTGCTGCTTGCTGCGCTCCTGGTGCGGCAGGTTCTGGCGCGACAGCACCAGCGCGGTGGGACCGGAGTTGCGCTTGATCGCGGCGTCCCAGGCGGCGGCAGTCTCCACCGCGTCGCAGGGGCGCCAGGTGCTCAGATTGGGCGTGCTGCGCAGGCTGGTCAGCTGCTCGATCGGCTGGTGGGTGGGGCCATCCTCGCCCAGGCCGATGGAGTCGTGGGTGAAGACGTAGATGGCGCGCTTGCCCATCAGCGCCGCCATGCGCACCGAGTTGCGCATGTACTCCATGAAGATCAGGAAGGTAGCGCCGTAGGGGATGAAGCCACCGTGCAACACGATGCCGTTCATGATCGCGCCCATGCCGAACTCGCGTACACCGTAGTGCAGGTAGTTGCCGCCCGGGTTCTCGCGGGAGATCGGCTTGGCGCCGCTCCAGAAGGTCAGATTGGAAGGCGCCAGGTCGGCGCTGCCGCCGAGCAGTTCGGGCAGTTGCGGGCCGAGCTCGTTGAGGCACAACAGCGAGGCCTTGCGCGTGGCGATGGTCTCGCCCTTCTGCTGCATCTTCTCGATGAAGGCTTCGCTGGTGATCTCCGTCGGCAGCTTGCACTGGTTGCGACGGCTGAACTCCTTGGCCAGCTCGGGGTGCTCGTCACGGTAGCGGGCGAAGCGGGTCTGCCAGTCTTCCTGCTGCGACTTGCCGCGCTCGCGGGCGTCCCAGCCCTGATAGACGGGCTCGGGAATGTGGAACGGCGCATGGGGCCAGTCGAGCTGCTTGCGCGCGGCGGCCACTTCCTCGTCGCCCAGCGGAGCGCCGTGGCACTCCTCCTTGCCCTGCTTGTTGGGCGCGCCGAAGCCGATCACCGTCTTGCAGATGATCAGGCTCGGCTTCTCCTCGTGGCTGCGGGCCAGTTCGATGGCGGCCTTGATCTCTTCGGGATTGTGACCGTCGACGTTGGGCACCACGTGCCAGCCGTAGGCCTCGAAGCGCTTGGCGGTGTCGTCGGTGAACCAGCCCTCGACCTCGCCGTCGATGGAGATGCCGTTGTCATCGTAGAACACCGTGAGCTTGCCCAGGCCCAGGGTGCCGGCCAGCGAGCAGACCTCGTGGGAGATGCCTTCCATCATGCAGCCGTCACCGGCGAAACAGTAGGTCTGGTGGTCGACGATGGTGTGGCCGGGGCGGTTGAACTGTGCAGCCAGGGTCTTCTCGGCGATGGCCATGCCCACGGCATTGGCCAGGCCCTGGCCCAGCGGGCCGGTGGTGGTCTCCACGCCCGGGGCGTAGCCGAACTCGGGGTGGCCGGCGGTCTTGGAGTGCAGCTGGCGGAAGTTGCGCAGCTGCTCGAGCTCCAGATCGTAGCCGGTCAGGTGCAGCAGCGAGTAGAGCAGCATCGAGCCGTGACCGTTGGAGAGCACGAAGCGGTCGCGGTCGGGCCATTTCGGGTCGTCGGGGTTGTGCTTGAGGTAGTCGTTCCACAGCACTTCGGCGATGTCGGCCATGCCCATGGGCGCGCCGGGATGGCCGGATTTCGCCTTCTGGACGGCATCCATGGACAGGGCGCGAATGGCGTTGGCCAGTTCGAAACGGGATGGCATTTGGGTAAGCTCCTCGCCTGCGGCAGAATGGGGCAAGTCAACGGCGGCCTGCCGGGCCTGCCGATAGCGTTCTGGCTGGGCGCCGCAGGAAGGCACGGCGCGGTCGAATTCGGCCGCCTATTGTCGCCGACTTGCCGCCGGTCATCAAATGACGGGTGCCAGCCCGGGTGGCAGCATGTAAACTCGGGTGCTCACAGCGCTGCAGGCTCGCCAGGCAGGAAGCCAGGCATCATGCAGCATGAGGTGTCGTCACCCTGCTTCGACGCACCGCCGCGCCTTGCCGATACTAGCGCTTGCCATACTAAAGCTTATCGATATTAAAGCTTGCCGATACATAGAAGGGTCGACACGCATGAGCGAATATTCCCTGTTCACCTCCGAATCCGTCTCCGAGGGACATCCGGACAAGATCGCCGATCAGATCTCCGATGCGGTGCTGGACGCCATCATTGCCCGCGACAAGCATGCCCGGGTGGCCTGCGAGACGCTGGTCAAGACCGGGGTGGCCATCGTCGCCGGCGAGATCACCACCTCGGCCTGGGTCGACCTGGAAGAGCTGGTGCGCAAGGTGATCATCGAGATCGGCTATACCTCCTCCGAGGTCGGTTTCGACGGTGAGACCTGCGGCGTGCTCAACCTGATCGGCAAGCAGAGCGTGGACATCGCCCAGGGCGTGGATCGCAGCAAGCCGGAGGATCAGGGGGCGGGCGATCAGGGCCTGATGTTCGGCTACGCCACCAACGAGACCGACACCTACATGCCGGCGCCGATCCACTACGCCCATCGCCTGGTGGAACGTCAGGCCGAGCTGCGCAAGCACGGCCTGCTGCCTTGGCTGCGCCCGGATGCCAAGAGCCAGGTCACCTTCCGCTACGATGAGGCGGGAATGCCCTGCGGGGTCGAGGCGGTGGTGCTCTCGACCCAGCACGCGCCGGAGATCGATCAGGAGGAGCTGCGGCGCATGGTCAAGCGCGAGATCATCGAGGAGGTGATCCCGGCGGAGTGGCTGACCGAGTCGACCAAGTACCACATCAACCCTACCGGCAAGTTCGTCATCGGCGGCCCGGTAGGCGACTGTGGCCTCACCGGGCGCAAGATCATCGTCGATACCTACGGCGGCATGGCGCGCCACGGCGGCGGTGCCTTCTCCGGGAAGGACCCCTCCAAGGTCGACCGCAGCGCCGCCTACGCCGGGCGCTACGTGGCCAAGAACATCGTTGCCGCCGGGCTCGCCGACCGCTGTGAGATCCAGGTCTCCTACGCCATCGGCGTAGCCGAGCCCACCTCGGTGTCGATCAACACTTTCGGCACGGCCAAGGTGGACGAGGCGCGCATCATCGAGCTGACGCGCGAGCACTTCGATCTGCGCCCCTTTGCCATCACCCGCATGCTCGATCTGCTGCACCCGATGTATCAGCTCACCGCGGCCTACGGCCACTTCGGTCGCGAGCCCTTCGAGACCAGCTACCACTGGAAGGACACCAAGGGCCAGGAGCACACCGAGACCTTCACCGCCTTCCCCTGGGAGCGCACCGATCGTGCCGCGGCACTGCGTCAGGCCGCCGGTTTGTAAGCACTCGCCCAAGCTCGAAATGACAGGCCCCGCCGGCTTCGCCGTGCGGGGCCTGCTGCTATGGTGGGGAACACGAGGGACGGGGGCACAAGGGGCCGGGGCGCAGGCTGCCTGTGCGGGAATGCGCACGAGGCATGGTGCGCCTGCTACCGCTGCCGGTTCCTTTCGCGAGGATAATTCGTAGGCAAGGCAGTCGCTTGCGTTGCTGTGCGGAACTTCGTATGCCGAATTCGCCGATTGTGCACATATCCAGTCAAACCTGAGTCGTCGTTGCTGCGACCAAAGTCGCATAGCGGTTCGCTAAGCGATTGAAAGCCTTTTCTTTCACTCATTTAGGCGCATTGGTTGCTGAATGCAGACTGCGCCCCATGAGACGCGCGGCTCCTACAATGACAAGTGGGCACGACATGACGAGCTGAGTGCGGCGTAGAGGGAATTGTGGTGTGGCCAGCGGAACCGGCCTGGCAACAGTTCGAGAAGGCGATCGGCAACGCGATCATCGACTCCTCTATCGCCGCGAAGTGTGAAGCGAGAAGAGGCGAAGCACATGGCAGACGATTTGCGCGACAGCGCCTTGCAATACCATCGGTTTCCCCGCCCCGGCAAGCTGGCGATCCAGGCGACCAAGCCGATGGCCAGCCAGCGGGATCTGTCCCTGGCCTATTCTCCCGGTGTGGCCGCAGCCTGCGAGGAGATAGAGCGCGACCCTCTCCAGGCCGCCGAGTACACCGCCCGCGGCAACCTAGTAGCCGTGGTCAGCAATGGCACGGCGGTTCTGGGGCTGGGGGCCATCGGCGCTCTGGCCTCCAAGCCGGTCATGGAAGGCAAGGCCGTACTGTTCAAGAAGTTCGCTGACGTGGACGTGTTCGATATCGAGATTGAGGAGCGCGACCCGGACAAGCTGATCGAGATCATCGCCGGCCTGGAGGCGACCTTCGGCGGCATCAACCTGGAGGACATCAAGGCACCGGAGTGCTTCGAGATCGAGCGTCGTCTGCGCGAGCGGATGAAGATCCCGGTCTTTCACGACGACCAGCACGGTACCGCCATCGTGGCGGGGGCCGCCCTGCTCAACGGCCTGCGGGTGGTGGGCAAGGAGCTCGGGGATATCCGCCTGGTGTGCAACGGCGCGGGCTCTGCGGCCCTGGCCTGTCTGGACCTGGCGGTCTCCCTGGGGGTACGCCCGGAGAACATCCTGGTCTGCGACCGCAGCGGCGTGGTCCACACCGAGCGCACCGACGACATGGATCCCTACAAGGCGCGTTACGCGGTGGCCACCGAGGCCCGCACTCTGGCCGATGCCATCGAGGGGGCCGACGTGTTCTTCGGTCTCTCGGCCGGGGGCGCGCTCAAGCCGGAGATGGTGGCCACCATGGCCGACCGCCCGCTGATCCTGGCCATGGCCAATCCCATCCCGGAGATCATGCCGGAAGAGGCCAAGGCGATACGCCCGGATGCGGTGATCGCCACCGGGCGCTCGGACTACCCCAACCAGGTCAACAACGTGCTGTGCTTCCCGTTCATCTTCCGCGGAGCGCTGGACTGCGGCGCCACCACGATCAACGAGGAGATGAAGCTGGCCACCGTCAAGGCCATCGCCGACATGGCGACCACCACGGTGCCGGAAACGGTGGCGGTGGCCTATGGCGGCCAGGCGTTGACCTTTGGCCCGGACTACATCCTGCCCAAACCCTTCGACCCGCGTCTGATCGACACCATCCCGCCGGCAGTGGCCAAGGCCGCCATGGACAGCGGTGTAGCCACCCGACCCATCGCCGACCTGAAGGCCTATGCCCGCTCGTTGTCGCGGCTGGTATACCGCTCCGGCAACGTGATGGAGCCGGTGTTCGAGCGGGCTCGGCAGAACCCGCTGCGCCTGCTCTACGCCGAAGGCGAGGACGAGCGCGTCCTGCGTGCCATGGAGGTCTGCGTCAGCCAGCACTATGCCAAGCCCGTGCTGATCGGCCGCCGTAAGGTCATCGAGGCGCGCATCGAAGAGCTGGGCCTGCCGGTGAGGGCCGGCGTCGATTTCGAGCTGATCGACGCGCGGGACTATCCCGACTGCTCCACCCTGGCCAGCGAGTACCACCAGCTGATGGGACGGCGTGGCGTGCATCCCGAGGCCGCCGAGAAGCGCGTGCGCAGCCGCTCCACCATCCTGGCCTCGCTGCTGCTGCGCCGGGGCGAGGTGGATGCCGTGATCGCCGGCCCCGTGGGCACCTACCACGAGCACCTGGATCTGGTGCTGGACGTCATCGGCCTGCGCGAGGGCGTCAGCACGCCTGCCGCCCTGCAGCTGCTGATCCTCGAGCGGGCCACGCTGTTCATTGCCGACCCCTTCGTCAACTACGACCCCGACGCCAGCCAGATCGCCGAGATCACCCTGCTGGCCGCGGAGCAGGTGCGACGTTTCGGCATCACCCCCCGGGCCGCCCTGGTCTCCCACTCCAACTTCGGCAGCTCCGACTTCGCCAGCGCGGTGAAGATGCGTGAAGCGCTGGCGCTGATCCGCGAACGCGATCCGGAGCTGGTGGTGGATGGCGAGATGCAGGCCGACTCGGCGCTCTCCATGGGCGTACGCGGACGCATCCTGCCCGATTCGCTGCTCGAGGGTGAGGCCAACCTGCTGATCATGCCCAACCTGGACGCGGCAAACATCGCCTTCACCGCGCTGAAGGTGCTGGGCAACGGCGTGCCGGTGGGGCCCATCCTGCTGGGGGCCGCCAAGCCGGTGCATGTGCTCAACCGCACGGTGACCGCAAGGGGCATCGCCAACATGAGCGCTTTCGCCGTGGTCGAGGCGCAGACCCATCGCTGACAGCGAACACCAACAACAACAAGCCCGAGCCAACGATCAAGGGAGACGCCCCATGGCTTTCGATGATTACAACGACTTCGATCCCCAGGAAACCCGGGAGTGGCAGGAAGCCGTCGACGTGGTGGTGGAACGGGTGGGCCCCGAGCGGGCCACCTACCTGCTGCACAAGGCGGTGGAGGAGGCCTACCGCACCGGGGCCGAGGCGCCGGACACCACCCGCACGCCCTATGTGAACACCATCCCGCCCCACAAGGAGGCCAAGCTGCCCGGCGACGCGGCCCTGCTGCAGCGGCTGATCGCCTATCTGCGCTGGAACGCCATGGCCATGGTCGTACGCGCCAACAAGAAACCCGCCGAACCCGGCGGGCATATCGCCAGCTACCAGTCTTCGGCAGTGATGTACGAGGTGGGTTTCAACCATTTCTGGCAGGCCCCCAGCGACGGCCACGGCGGTGACATCATCTACGTGCAGGGCCATTGCGCTCCGGGCATCTATGCGCGGGCGTTCCTGGAAGGGCGGCTCTCCGAGGAGCAGCTGGAGAACTTCCGCCTGGAGGTGGACGGCAAGGGAATCTCCTCCTACCCCCATCCTTACCTGATGCCGGACTTCTGGCAGGTTTCCACCGTCTCCATGGGACTGGGGCCGATCATGGCCATCTATCAGGCCCGCTTCATGAAGTATCTCCAGAACCGCGGGCTGGCCGACACCGAGGGGCGCAAGGTGTGGGCCTTCCTCGGCGACGGCGAGATGGACGAGCCCCAGTCCCAGGGGGCCATCGCCCTGGCCAGCCGCGAGAAGCTGGACAATCTGATCTTCGTGATCAACTGCAACCTGCAGCGCCTGGACGGTCCAGTGCGGGGCAACGGCAAGATCGTCCAGGAGCTGGAGGGCAACTTCCGCGGGGCGGGCTGGAACGTCATCAAGTGCCTGTGGGGCTCGGGCTGGGACGAGCTGCTGGCCAAGGACACCCAGGGCCTGCTGCGCAAGCGCATGGAGGAGTGCGTCGACGGCGAGTACCAGAACTTCAAGGTCAAGGGCGGCGGCTACATCCGCGAGCACTTCTTCGGCAAGTACCCGGAGCTCAAGGAGATGGTCGCCCACCTGTCGGACGACGACATCTACTACAAGCTGATCCGCGGCGGCCACGACCCGCAGAAGGTCTACGCCGCCTATCACGCCGCGGTCAACACCAAGGACAAGCCCTCGGTGCTGCTGATGAAGACCGTCAAGGGCTACGGTATGGGCGAGGGCGGCGAGGGCCAGAACATCACCCACCAGAAGAAGAAGCTGGGTGAGGACAACCTGCGCTACTTCCAGAAGCGCTTCGATCTGCCCTTCAGCGACGAACAGGTCACCGCGGCAGCCTTCATCAAGCCGCCGGAAGAGAGCGCCGAGATGCAGTTCCTGCACGCTCAGCGCCAGGCCCTGGGAGGCTACCTGCCCCAGCGTCAGCGCAACGGCGACCGGCTCGAGGCGCCGCCTCTGGAGATGTTCAAGCAGGTGCTGGCGGACACCGGCGAGCGCACCATGTCCACCACCATGGCCATGGTGCGCATCATGGTCTCCCTGGCCCGGGACAAGACCCTGGGGCCGCGGTTGACCCCGATCGTTGCCGACGAGTCGCGCACCTTCGGCATGGAAGGCATGTTCCGGCAGATCGGCATCTACGCGCCGGAAGGGCAGAAATACGTGCCCATGGACGCCGAGGAGATCATGCCTTACCGCGAGGACCAGAAGGGGCAGATCCTGCAGGAGGGCATCAACGAGGACGGGGCCATGTCGTCGTGGATCGCCGCCGCCACCTCGTACAGCAACCACGGGGTCACCATGATCCCGTTCTACATCTACTACTCCATGTTCGGCTTCCAGCGCGTCGGCGACCTGGCCTGGGCGGCCGGCGACATGCTGGCGCGGGGGTTCCTGATCGGCGGCACCTCGGGGCGCACCACCCTGAACGGCGAGGGGCTGCAGCACCAGGACGGCCACAGCCAGCTGTTCGCCCAGTTCATCCCCAATTGCATGGCCTATGACCCGACCTTCCACTACGAAGTGGCGGTGATCGTGCGCGATGGCCTCAAGCGCATGTACGAAGAGCAGCAGGACGTCTTCTACTACATCACCACTATGAACGAGAACTACCACCATCCGGCTCTGCCCGAAGGCGCCGAAGAGGGCATCATCAAGGGCATGTACCGGTTCAGCCAGGCCGAGGGCAAGGCCAAGGCGCCGCGGGTGCAGCTGCTGGGCTGCGGCAGCATCCTCAACGAGGTGATTGCCGCGGTGGAGCTGCTGCGCGACGACTGGGGCGTAGCGGCCGACGTCTGGAGCTGCCCGAGCTTCAACGAGCTGGCCCGCGACGGCCATGCGGTCAAGCGCTGGAACCGGCTGCACCCAGGCGAGACACCGCGCAAGAGCTATGTCGAGCAGTGCCTGGAAGGCACCGAAGGGCCGGTGATCGCCTCGACCGACTACATCCGCATGTTCGCCGAACAGATCCGGCCTTTCGTGCCGCGGCGCTACGAGGTGCTGGGTACCGACGGCTTCGGTCGTTCCGACAGCCGCGAGGCGCTGCGCCGCCATTTCGAGGTGGATCGGCACTACGTCGTCCTGACCGCGCTGCAGGCCCTGGTCGACGAGGGCAAGCTCAAGAGCGCCAAGGTGCGCGATGCCATCGCCAAGTACGGCATCGACCCCGAAAAGCCCAACCCCCTGTACGCCTGAGCCGAAGGAGAACAACAGTGGCCATTCAAGAGATCAAGGTACCGGACATCGGCGATTACACCGATGTCCCGATCATCGAAATCCACGTCCAGGCCGGCGACATGATCCAGGTCGAGGACCCGCTGATCACCGTGGAATCGGACAAGGCTTCGATGGACGTGCCGGCACCAGCGGCGGGCACGGTCAAGGAGCTCAAGGTCAAGCTCGGCGACACGGTCTCCGAGGGCAGCCTGGTGCTGCTGCTGGAGAGCGAAGCGGGGGCGGCGGCACCGAGCGGGGCGGATGAAAAGCCAGCGGCGCCCGGCGGCAGCGAAGGGCAGCCAGCGGCAGCGGCCGCTGCTCCGGCTGCTTCATCTACGGCGACCGCTACCGCAGCGCCGAGCGGTCCGATCGCGGATTTCAGCAGGGTCCACGCCAGCCCCTCTGCGCGCCGCCTGGCACGCGAGCTGGAGGTGGACCTGACCCGCGTGCCGGCGACCGGCCTCAAGGGGAGGGTGACTCAGGAGGACATCCGCAACTTCGCTGTCCACAACTTCTCTGGGGGCGGTGCCTCGGCGGCGGCTAGCACTTCAACCGGCGCTCCAGCCGGCGGCGGGGGGCTGGATCTGCTGCCCTGGCCCCAGGTGGACTTCAGCAAGTTCGGCCCGGTGGAGACCCAGCCGCTGTCGCGTATCAAGAAGATCTCCGGCGCCAACCTGCACCGCAACTGGGTGCAGATTCCCCATGTCACCAACCACGACGAGGCCGATATCACCGAACTTGAAGCCTTCCGGGTGCAGTTCAACAAGGACAACGAGAAGTCGGGCGCCAAGGTCAGCATGCTGGCGTTCATGATCAAGGCCGCGGTCGCCACCTTGAAGCAGTTCCCCGAGTTCAATGCCTCGCTGGACGGCGACCAGCTGATCCTCAAGCGCTACTACCATATCGGCTTCGCCGCCGATACGCCCAACGGCCTGGTGGTGCCGGTGATCCGTGACGCGGACAAGAAGGGCGTGGTCGAGATCGCCCAGGAAATGGGGGCGCTGGCCAAGCTGGCCCGCGACGGCAAGCTCAAGCCCGATCAGATGCAGGGCGGCTGTTTCACCATCTCCTCCCTCGGCGGCATCGGCGGGCTCTATTTCACGCCCATCATCAACGCCCCCGAGGTGGCCATCATGGGCGTGTGTCGCTCCTTCTGGAAGCAGGTCTCGCCGGACGGCAAGCACTCGGAGTGGCGCTACATGCTGCCGCTGTCGCTCTCCTGGGATCACCGGGTGATCGACGGCGCCGCCGCGGCCCGCTTCAACGTCCATTTCGCCAACCTGCTCGCCGACATGCGGCGCATCATCATGTGAGGAGTCGACGACATGGCCAATGCAATCGAAGTCAAGGTGCCCGATATCGGCGATTTCAAGGACGTCGAGATCATCGAGGTGCTGGTCAAGCCGGGCGATGCCATCGACATCGAAACCCCGCTGATCACCCTGGAGACCGACAAGGCCTCCATGGACGTGCCCTCCCCGGTGTCGGGTACGGTCGCAGCGCTCAAGGTCAAGGAGGGCGACACGGTCTCCGAGGGCTCGCTCATCCTGATGCTGGAGCCGGCCGAGACGGGCTCCCGGGTGATGGACCGCGAACCGCAGCCGGTAGTGCATGAGCAAGGGGTCGGTTCACCGGCGCCCGGCGATGCCGGCGGTGGTTATGGCGGCGGCGGGCTGGAAGAGGTGCGGGTGCCGGACATCGGCGATTTCGATGACGTCCCGGTGATCGAGGTGCTGGTACGCCCCGGCGATACGATCCGCGCCGAGGATTCGCTGATCACCCTGGAGTCCGACAAGGCCTCCATGGACGTGCCAGCGCCCAAGGCCGGCAGGGTCGCCGAGGTGCTGGTGGCGGTGGGCGACAGGGTTTCGCAAGGCACGCCGATCCTGATGCTGGAGGCGGAAGGGGCGGCCCACGCAGCCACACCTGCGGCCGCACAGGCAGCGGAGCCGCCGGCGGCCGTGCCCGCCCCCACGGCGGCCAGCTATGCCGGCGGCGCCGATCTCGAGTGCGAGATGCTGGTGCTCGGTGCCGGGCCGGGCGGCTACTCGGCCGCCTTCCGGGCCGCCGATCTGGGAATGAAGACCGTGCTGGTGGAACGCTATGGCAGCCTCGGCGGGGTGTGTCTGAACGTCGGCTGTATCCCCTCCAAGGCGCTGCTGCATGTGGCGGCGGTCACCGATGCGGCCAACGCCATGGCCGATCATGGTATCGCCTTCGGCAAGCCGAAGATCGATCTCGACAAGCTGCGCGGCTGGAAGGAGAAGGTCGTCGGCAAGCTCACCGGGGGACTGGCCGGCATGGCCAAGGCGCGCAAGGTCGAGGTCGTGCGCGGGGTCGGGACCTTCCTCGACCCGCATCACCTGGAAGTCGCCCTGACCGGCGGCGACGGCCAGGAGCCGACCGGCGCCAAGCAGGTGATCAAGTTCGGCAAGTGCATCATCGCCGCCGGTTCGCAGTCGGTGAAACTGCCTTTCATCCCCGACGACTCCCGGGTGGTCGACTCCACCGGGGCGCTGAAGCTGACCACCATTCCCAAGCGCATGCTGGTCATCGGCGGCGGCATCATCGGCCTGGAGATGGCTACGGTCTACTCCACCCTGGGCACGCGCATCGACGTGGTCGAGATGCTCGACGGGCTGATGGCCGGCGCCGACCGCGACCTGGTCAAGGTGTGGGAGAAGGTCAATCAGCCGCGCTTCGACAAGGTGATGCTCAAGACCCGAACCACCGCGGTGAAGGCGCAGAAGAACGGCCTCAAGGTCAGCTTCGAGGGCGAGGGCGCTCCCGCCGAACCGCAGCTGTACGACATGATTCTGCAAGCGGTCGGTCGCAGCCCCAACGGCCACAAGATCGGTGCCGAGAACGCTGGCGTGGCGGTCGACGAACGTGGTTTCATCGCCACCGACAAACAGATGCGGACCAACGTCGGGCACATCTTCGCCATCGGCGACATCGTCGGTCAGCCGATGCTGGCTCACAAGGCGGTGCACGAGGCGCATGTCGCGGCGGAGGCCGCTGCCGGCCACAAGAGCTTCTTCGATGCCCGGCAGATACCCTCGGTGGCCTACACCGACCCGGAAGTCGCCTGGGCCGGCAAGACCGAGGCCGAGTGCAAGGCCGAGGGCATCAAGTACGGCAAGGCGGTCTTCCCCTGGGCCGCCTCCGGTCGGGCCATCGCCAACGGTCGTGACGAAGGGTTCACCAAGCTGATCTTCGACGAGGAGACCCATCGCATCATCGGCGGCGCCATCGTCGGTACCCAGGCGGGGGATCTGATCAGCGAGCTGTGCCTGGCCATCGAGATGGGCTGCGACCCGGTCGACATCGGCAAGACCATCCATCCTCACCCGACCCTGGGTGAGTCGGTCGGTATGGCCGCCGAACTGTTCGAGGGGGTGTGTACCGATCTGCCACCGCAGAAGAAGCGATAGACGAACGCCAGCGGGCGGCTGCTGTCGGAGCCATCATATGGAGGTCCGGCAGGCCGCCGCTCGCTGACCAGGACTGTAAAGCAAGTAATGGAGAGACCGACAAATGGACAAGCAACCCCACGAGCAGACACAGGGCGAGGCGCCGGGAGGCGAAGAGGCCGGCGGGCGTTCCGCCAGACTGATATGGGGGCTGCGTGCCTTCGGGTTGCTGGTGGCACTGATCGTCTGGCTTGCCATGGGCCAGGCCGAAGGGCTGTCGCCGGATGCACGCTGGGTGGCGACGATCGGCGCCCTGATGGCGGTATGGTGGATGACCGAGGCTATCCCGCTCTCGGCCACCGCCCTGCTGCCGATCGTGCTGATCCCGATGCTGACGGAGCGTACCGTGGCCCAGGCCACGGCGCCCTATGCCAGCTCCATCGTGTTTCTGTTCCTCGGTGGCTTCCTGATCGCCATCGCCATGGAGAAGTGGAACCTGCACCGGCGCATCGCGCTGCTGACCCTGGCCCGGGTCGGGGTCTCGCCGCATCGGATCGTGCTCGGCATGATGCTGGCCACGGGATTCCTGTCGATGTGGGTCTCGAATACCGCGACGACCCTGATGATGCTGCCGATCGGGCTCTCCGTGCTGGCCCTGGTGGCGGAACGCAGCGGTGAATCCACCGAGACGGTCACCGCCGGCCACGATCATCACCGGGCCGGCCACGTCGACTTCATCGCCGACGAGAACATCAAGCGCTTCGGCCTCTGCCTGCTGCTGGCCATCGCCTGGTCGGCCAGCATGGGCGGTCTCGGCACCCTGCTCGGCAGCCCGCCCAACGCCATCGTCGCTGGCTACGCCGCCGACGAGCTGGGCCGCAACATCGGTTTTCTCGACTGGATGATGCTCGGCGTGCCGCTGGCCTTCACCTTCATCCTGGTGGGCTGGGTACTGATGACCCGAGTACTCTACCCGTTCAAGGTCGAGGAGATTCCCGGCGGCCAGGAGATGATCGAAGGGGAGGTCCGCAAGCTCGGTTCGCTCACCCAGGGCGAGAAGATGGTACTGCTGGTGTTCGGCTCGGCGGCGTTCCTGTGGGTGGTGCCCGGTGTTCTCGGCAACATCCCGGGGGTGGGGCAGTGGCTGGGGCCGCTGGGTAATCTCGACGATACCGCCATCGCCGTTGCCGCCGGGATTGCGCTGTTCGTGCTGCCGGCGCGAGGTCGCAACGAGATGGTGCTGAACTGGAAGGATGCCGAGGATGGGCTGCCCTGGGGGGTGCTGCTGCTGTTCGGTGGTGGCCTGAGCCTCGCCGGCGCCGTGGCAGGCACCGGCCTGGACAGCTGGTTCGGTCAGCAGATCACCGGACTTGGGGTGCTGCCAATCCTGCTGCTGGTGGCTGCCGTGGCCACCATCGTGCTGTTCCTCACGGAAGTGACCAGCAACACGGCCACGGCCGCGACCTTCATCCCCGTGCTCGGCGGTGTGGCGGTGGGCATCGGCACCGACTCGATGACGCTGCTGATCCCGGCGGCCTTCGCCGCGACCTGCGCCTTCATGCTGCCGGTCGGCACGCCACCCAATGCTATCGTGTTCGGCACCGGCGCGGTCAGCATCGGTCAGATGGCCCGGGGTGGGGTCGTCCTCAACATCGTCGGGATCGTGTTGATCACGCTGTTCTGCTATCTGCTTGGCGGCTTTGCGCTGGGCCTGCAGTTCTGATCCCCGTTGGGGTGGCACCGTGACGGGCTCTTGCCGGGCTCTTGCCGGGTTGGGCTCCAGCGGACCGCCACCCCGCTTCGTGCGGCGCCTCCGGTGCCGTTCGAGTGTATCGATGAGCGAGGGGAAGGCGAGCGTTGATTGTCGCTGCCGGCGTTCCCTGCCTATAGTGAGGGGCACCGTTTTCCGCTCGAGAGAGGTGACGCATGAACCAGCCCGCCGTTTCCGCCGCGACCGCGCAGGACTTCAAGGTCGCCGATATCAGCCTGGCCGACTGGGGACGGCGCGAGATCCGCATCGCCGAGACCGAGATGCCGGCGCTGATGAAGATTCGCGCCAAGTATCGCAACGAACGGCCGCTGGCCGGGGCGCGCATCGCCGGCTGCATTCACATGACCATCCAGACCGCGGTACTGATCGAAACCCTGATCGACCTGGGGGCGTCGGTGCGCTGGTCGTCGTGCAACATCTTCTCGACCCAGGATCACGCCGCCGCCGCCATCGCCGCCGCCGGCATTCCGGTGTTCGCCTGGAAGGGTGAGACGGAGGAGGAGTTCTGGTGGTGCATCGAGCAGACCGTGGAAGGGCCCGACGGCTGGACCCCCAACATGGTGCTCGACGACGGCGGCGACCTCACCGCGCTGCTGCACGACAAACGCCCCGAGCTGCTCGATGCCATCCACGGGATCTCCGAGGAGACCACCACCGGCGTGCATCGCCTGCAGGAGATGCTGCGCGACCGCACGCTCAAGGTGCCAGCGATCAACGTCAACGACGCCGTGACCAAGTCGAAGAACGACAACAAGTACGGCTGTCGCCACTCGCTCAACGACGCCATCAAGCGCGGCCTCGACCACCTGCTGGCGGGCAAGCAGGCGCTGGTGGTGGGCTACGGCGACGTGGGCAAGGGCTCGGCGGCCTCACTGCGCCAGGAGGGCATGATCGTCAAGATCGCCGAGATCGACCCGATCTGTGCCATGCAGGCGTGCATGGACGGCTATGAAGTGGTCTCGCCCTATGTCGACGGCATCAATCGCGGCAAGCAGAGCGTGGATCGCCAGTTGCTCTCGCGCATCGACCTGGTGGTCACCGCCACCGGCAACATCGAGGCCTGCGACGCCGGCATGCTCGAGGCGCTCAAGCCCGGCGCGGTGGTGTGCAACATCGGCCACTTCGACAACGAGATCGATACCGCCTACATGCGCCGCCACTGGCACTGGGAGGAGGTCAAGCCGCAGGTGCACAAGGTCTATCGAGACAGCACGCCGGGCCACTTCGACCCCGCCAGCAGCGACTACCTGCTGCTGCTCTCCGAAGGGCGCCTGGTCAATCTGGGCAACGCCACCGGGCACCCCTCGCGGGTGATGGACGGCTCCTTCGCCAACCAGGTGCTGGCGCAGATCCACCTCTATCAGCAGCGCTTCGCCGACCTGCCGCCGGCCGAGAAGGAGGGCGGCCTGGCCGTCACCGTGCTGCCGCGCCATCTCGACGAGGAGGTGGCCCGCTACATGGTCGAGGGCTTCGGCGGGGTGCTCACGCAGATGACCGAGCAGCAGGCCAAGTACACCGGGGTGCCGGTGGCGGGACCGTACAAGCCGGACGCCTATCGCTATTGAGCCGTATCGCGCGACGACGGAAAAGCGAAGTAACGGAAAGCCAAGTAATGGTGAAGTAAGCGCCGCCTGCGGGCGGCGTTTCCATTGGTCAGCCATCGACGAAGGCAAGCATGCGGCCCGTCAGCAACACGGCTGGCCACAGCAGCAGAGACAGAATGCCGGCCACGAGCAGGCGCCGGGGCGTGGCATGTGCCAGCCCCGGCCCCAGGTTGAGCAGCAGGGCGTTGGCGATGGCCAGTGCGATCAATGCCAGCTTGAGGCGAAACAGGGGCATGGCGGCATAGCCGCTGGGGTCGGCGAGAAACAGCAGCGCCCCGGTGGCCATTGCCAGCAGCAGCCCAGCGACGGCCACCGGCTGCAGCAGCCGGCCCAGCTCTTGCAGTGGCAAGCGTTTGCGCCAACCCAGCAGGCGCAGGTCAAGGGCAATGATGGCGCCGATCAGCAGGGCGATGCCCAGCACGTGCAGGGCATTGATCGCCGCATAGCCCCAGCGTGAGAGCCGCACCCACTCGGCCAGGGCAGTATCGGCGAGCGATGTCAGCAGGGCTTCCACGTCGCCAAGTCAGATTCGCCCGGGATAGAGCACGTAGTGCTCCTCGCCGATCCACAGCTGCTCAGCCTTGAGCACACGTTCACGGGCATGTTCGCCCGAGACGCGCAGCTCCACGCCTTCGGCGAGGTCGCCTTCTTCCAACCCGGCGCGTTCGTTGCGCCAGGGCTGGCCGACCTCGACCGTCCAAGTTTCGCCATCCACGTCGAGTTGCACTTCGCCGTGGGGATTGCCCAGCCGCACCTGGGTGATGGTGCCTTCTATCTCGATGGTCTCGCCGCCGACCCAGCCGTGGTGGGCCTGGGCGGGGGCGAGGAACAGCAGCATGACGATGGCGAGCGCCCAATATGCATGACGATGCATGATGGCCTCCTTCCGAGGATGTCTTGCTTCAGGCTAGCTCTACCGGGCCGGGCTTCAAGGCCAATCGTTCTACAGGCCGGCCAGGCGCATCAACAGCGGCAGGTAGAGCGGAATCAGCAGCGGGGCGGCCAGAGTGGTGGCCAGCACCGCCAGGGCGCCCTTTTCCGGCTTGATACCGAGCTCCATGGCGACCACCACCACGTTGGCCGCCATCGGCACCACGCCGATCAGCAGAAGCGCCAGGGCTAGCTCGTCGGGCAGCGTCATCAGCGTCTGCAGCAGCACCACCACCGCCAGCATCAGCCAGGGCCACAGCAGGTAGCGGATCGCCACGCAGCCGGTCATGAAACGCAGGTCGATCTCGCGAATCGTGACTCGGCCCAGGGTCATGCCGATGATCATCATGCCAAGCAAGGTGTAGGTGGAGGGAAACACCGCCAGGCTGTCGATCAGCGCGGCCGGCAGCGTCAAGCCGAGCCCGCTCACCAGCAGCGCGGCGAGAAAGGCATAGATCAGTGGTAGACGTACGATCTTGATCAGGCTCTGGCGCACCGAAAACTGGCCGCGGGCGCTGAGGTAGAAACCCACCGTGAACTCGTAGAGTGTCACGCCGAGCAGACAGAACAGGTACAGCGTCACGCCTTCCGGAGGGAGCAGGATCATGGCGATGGGCAGGCCGAAATAGCCGGTGTTGCCGGTGCCGGAGGAGAATGCCAGCACCGCGCCCTCCTGGGGTGACAGGAAGCGCTTGGCCAGCGGGTTGATGGCAGCGGCGACCAGGCTTGCCAGCAGGAACAGCGCTAGGGTCAGCAGCAGATAGTGGGGCGTGGGGCCGCCCAGCAGCAGGCCGCGAAAGAAGGTGACCGGCGCGATCAGGTAGATCAGCAGCGTGGCGATGGGGCGTGGATCGATGGCCAGCCGCCGTGCCGCCAGCCAGCCGAGGCCGACGAAGGCCAGAAGGGTCCAGAGGGGGCCCAGCAGGGCACTGGGGTCGATCATCGCTCGCCATTCCATCGCCGAAAGCCGATATGATGCCTGTCGGCGAGACGGCTGTCAGCCATGCATGATCGACCCGCTCAGCGGTGGCGAAATCAGCCGTTGCGCCGGCTCGACCTGGCCCGCTCGGCCTGGTCGTCGATGTTCTCCTTGTGCGAGGTTTTGTCGCGCACGACCTGGGTGCCGCCTACTGGGGTCGTCTCGCGCCGCGTATCGATACCGGGCTTCTTGCCGCTGTGCTTCTGGTCGTCGACGTTGGCATCAGGACGGTAAACGTCGTCCTGGGCGGGTGAGCGCCCGCCTTTGTGACCGGCGCTGTCGTTGGGGCTGTGTTCGTCGGGCTTATGGTCGGCGGGAGCGTCGCGCTCAGTCAGCCGCCGAGCCCCCTCGCGCAACGACTCACGCTCTTTTTCGCTCATCTGCGTGCTTTGCCCGCCATTGCGCTCTTGGCGTGATCTCTCCATGTTCAACCTCCTGCTTTGCGCTCCGTGCATCCCTGGCCTTCACCGTTGGCGTCTGTTCAGCCGCCCTTGCCTTCGTCACCCATGGTGAAGGAGGGGGGATCGCTGGCCGGGAAGGTCTCGGCGTTGGCCTCGTCCAGCTCGCGCTCCGCCTGCTGCGTTTTCGCCTCAGCCGGCGATATCTCGGTATAGCCAGGCTCCAGCATCCAGCGCTGGTCGCGATGGGTGAGCAGTGCGCTTGGTACCCAGAAGCGGCTGCCCGTCTCGGTGATGATGCCGACCTTGTCCACGTCACTGGTATCCGCCACCTTGCCGACCTGCTTGCCCTCGTCGTCGAAGACGGCGGTACCGGTGATCAGTTCCTGTGTCATGGGGTTCTCCTCATTGGTAAGTAACCCGGTGTCCGTACCGGGCCGGTCGCCTTTTCTCTTATCCCAGCGTCGTTGTCTCGCGAGCGTGGGTCAACGTGACATGAGCGAAGATTTGTTAGCGAAGTTTGAGCTTTTGCAGCCGAGGCCCGTCTGCCACCTGCCTCAATTCAGACCGAACGGTTATAATCGTCCGGCTCTATATGACGAAAGCTCATGTGGCAGCGTGGAACTTTTCATTGGTCAGGCGTCCGGCCGAACGGCAGAATGCAGGAATTCGCATCGCTCCCGGCAAACCAGAGAGATTTTCATGAGCAGCTCATATCCGTTAGGCATCAGTTTCGAGTTCTTTCCCCCCAACACCGAGGCGGGACGCGAGAAGCTGATCGGGGTGCGTGACGCTCTGGCCGAGCGGGACCCGCGCTTCTTCTCGGTCACCTATGGCGCCGGCGGTTCGACCCAGGGACGCACGCTCAACACCGTGAGAAGCGTGCGTGAGTCCGGCATCACCACCGCGCCGCACCTTTCCTGCATCGGCAGCGAGAAGGCCCAGTTGCGTGACCTGCTCGCTCAGTACCGCGAAGAGGGCATCGACAGCCTGGTGGCACTGCGTGGCGATCTGCCCTCGGGCATGGGCGGCATCGGTGAGCTGCGCTATGCCAACGAGCTGGTGGAGTTCATCCGCGAGGAAACCGGCGACCACTTCGAGATCGCCGTGGCGGCCTATCCGGAATCCCACCCGCAGGCGCCGAGCTTCGAGCGCGACTTGGAGAACTTCGCGCGCAAGGTGAAAGCGGGGGCCAATCTCGCCATCACCCAATACTTCTTCACCGCCGAGGCTTACTTCCACTTCGTCGAGCGCGCCCAGGCGCTGGGCGTCGAGGCGCCGATCGTGCCCGGCATCATGCCAATCACCAATTACACCAAGCTGGCCCGTTTCTCCGATGCCTGCGGCGCCGAGATTCCACGCTGGATCCGCAAGCAGCTCGAGGCCTACGGTGACGACAGCGAGGCCATCGCGGCCTTCGGCACCGAGGTGGTGTCGCGGCTTTGTCAGCGCCTGCTCGACGGCGGTGCGCCCGGCCTGCACTTCTACACCCTCAACCAGGCGGAGCCCTGCCTGCGCATCCTCGACAACCTGGGCTGAGTCCATCGCTTTGGCGCTTGGGCGCATCTGCGACTAGCCTGTTTCCTGCATGTCCATGGAATCAGGAACAGGAGGTCGCTAGATGCGCCATGCCAACCTTTCGGGAGTCGCTTTCGCCTCCCTGATGCTAGCTGCGGGAATGGGACAAGCCCAGGCCCAGGAAGGCCACGAAGTCGAGATCAATTGGGTGAGTGCCGATGGCGTCGAGGATTCCATCGGCACCATCACGCTCGAAGATACCGACCACGGCTTGTTGCTAACCCCCGACCTGCGCGAGATGCCGCCCGGCGTGTACGGTTTCCACGTCCACGAGAATCCCAGCTGCGAGCCGGGTGAAGACGAGGACGGGAACATGGCGGCCGCCGGCGAGGCGGGAGGCCACTACGATCCCGAGGAGACCGATAGCCACCAGGGGCCCTATGGTGACGGTCATCTGGGCGACCTGCCGGTGCTGATCGTCAACGAAGACGGCGAGGCGAACCTGCCGGTGCTGGCGCCGCGGCTCACCGTCGATGACGTGCAGGGTCGCAGCCTGATGATCCACGAAGGCGGCGACACCTACTCCGACGAGCCGGAGGATGGCGGCGGCGGTGGTCGTATGGCCTGTGGCGTGGTCGAGTCCTGAGCGCTATCGCTTGCGCTTCCTAGCCCTTAAATGACATAGCTCTTGAACGACTCGGCCCTTGAACGACTCGGCCCTTGAACGACTCGGCCCCGCCATCTGGCGGGGCCGCTTCATTGGGTGTCAGTGAGATTGGGTGTCAGGAGGTATGGCGTCAGTCGTCCGTGTCGCTGGCGTCTTCGTCGTCTGCATCCTCGTCCGGGCGCATTTCGGGTGGCAGCATTTCGACCGGCACTTCGAGGCCTTGCTCCTCGTAGTAGCGTACCGCCCCGGGGTGGAACCAGATCACGCCATTCTTGTCGAGGTGCTCCGCCCGGGTTTCGATGGCGGCGGGGTGGATCTCCATCATGGCGTCGGGGTGGTCCAGCACCAGCTTCATCAATTCGTAGACGAAGCTTTCCGGCAGGTCCTTGTGGCCGATGGCGAAATTCCAGAACGACACCGAAGCGTGGGGGGCATCCATCGAGGCATAGGTATCGGCGGGAATCTCGAAGGCCGACACCGGGAAGGCGTCCAGCAGGGTGCTCTGCTCTTGCTCCGTCAGGCCGAACATGTGCACGTCACGACGCCGCTCGAGACGCTCGAAGGCTCTGATCGGCAGGCCGGCGCAGAAGGCGAAGGCGTCACTCAGCCGAGAGGTCAGGTAGTCGGCCAGATGGTTGGCGTCGGCATACTGCAGATGCACGTCCTCGACGCCCAGCGCTTCCAGAAACTGCGGCCAGTAGGCGGCGCAGGTACCGCCCATGGGGCCGACCCCGACCCGCTTGCCGCTCAGGTCGGCGATGCTCTCGATGCCCGAGCCGGCCAGCGTCACCACGTGGAAGGGGGTCTGGTACATGGGGAAGAGCGCGCGCACATCGCGCATCTCCTCGCCGGGGGCGAATTCGGCCTCTCCGTCCCAGAGTTCGCGGGCCGGACCCAAGGTGACCAAGCCCAGTTCCGACTCGCCGGTATGGACCAGCGTCATGTTGTGATAGGGCCCGCCGGTCGCTTGGGAAACGGCGTCAATGCCGAGTTCGTCGATGAGGCGGGTCACCAGACCGTCGCCATAAACCTGATAGGTGCCACCGAGGGAGGCGGTGCCCAACAGGACTTCTTCCGGCCAATCGGCCCGCTCATCGGCTAGGGTGGGGGCGCTCGCGAACAGCAGGGCGCAGGCAGCGGCTAACGGATACAGCGTTGGGAACCGTCCAGTGCTCATGGTGTGTCTCCTGTCGGTGAGGTGGGCGGTGAAGCCAAGGTGGCCGAGGCCACCTTGGCTTGCGCCCGATCTCGGATCAGGTCAGGGCCTTGGGCTTGGCCTTCAATGCGGCAGCCTGCCACATGAACACCAGCCCGCCGATGCCGACGCCGAGCAGGTCGGTCATCCAGCCACCGGCGATCATCGACAGCGCGGCGGCCAGCAGCATCACGCGCTGCACGAAGTTGACGCCACCGTTGAGGAACCAGCCCTGCACCGAGGCGGCCAGCAGGTAGATCCCCACACCCGCGGTGAGGGCCACGCGCAGGATCTGCATCCAGGTGCCGTCCATCAGCAGCGCCGGGCTGTAGAAGAACATGAAGGGCACGATGAATGCGGCCAGACCGAACTTGAAGGAGGTCACGGCCGTCTTCAGCGGATCGGTTCCCGAGATGGCGGCGGCGGCATAACCGGCCAGTGCCACCGGCGGGGTGATGGCCGAGAGTACCGCGTAGTAGAACACGAAGAAGTGCGCCACCAGCGGCGGAATGCCGATCTGCTGCAGGCCCGGCGCCACCACCGAAGCGGCTACCGCGTAGGCCGCCGTGGTGGGCATGCCCATGCCGAGCAGGATCGAGATGCACATGGCGAAGAACAGTGCCAGCAGATGGCTGGCATCGGCGATCCCCAGCAGCATGGAGGCGAAGCGGGCACCGACGCCGGTCAGGGCGATGACGCCGACGATGATACCGGCACAGGCACACACCGCGATCAGCGGAATGGCCATGCGCGCGCCCAGCGAGAGGGCGTTGAGCAGCGCCTTGGGGCCCATCCAGTGGGGCGTGAACCAGGACACCACGGCGGCGCTGACCATCGCCAGGGTACCGGCACGAATCACCGAGTAGCCCATGAACAGGGTGCCGATCAGGATGATGATGGGCAGGAACAGGTAGACCTGTTTGACCATCTTGCGGAATACCGGCAGTTGGTCCTTGGGCAGACCCTGCATGCCGCCGCGGCGGGCTTCCAGGTCCACCATCAGGTAGATGGAGAGGAAGTACAGGGCGGCCGGAATCAGTGCGGCAATGGCGATTTCGGTATAGGGGATACCGGTGATCTCGGCCATGATGAAGGCGCCCGCGCCCATGATCGGCGGTACGATCTGGCCACCGGTGGAAGCTGCGGCTTCGATGCCGCCAGCGCTGCGCGGGTGGTAGCCCACCTTCTTCATCAGCGGAATGGTCAGCGAGCCGGTCGCCACGACGTTGCCGGCAGAGGTGCCGTTGATCATGCCCATCAGGCCGGAAGCGAATACTGCCACCTTGGCCGGGCCGCCACGCGCGCGACCGGCGGCGGCGAAGGCGAAGTTGACGAAATAGTCACCCACGCGGGAGGCCTGCAGGAAGGCGGCGAAGGTGATGAACAGAATGATGTAGGTGGACGAGACCGCGGTGGTCGCGCCGAGGATACCGTTGTCGGTATACAGATAGGTGAAGAAGCGCTGCGGCGAGTAGCCGCGGTGTTCCAGCAGGCCGGGCAAGTAAGGGCCGGCAAAGGCATAGACCAGGAACACGGCGGTGATGAGGATCAGCGCCAGCCCCGCTACGCGGCGGGTGAGTTCCATGATCAGGGCCACCCCGACGGCCGAGACGAGGAACTCGGTCTGTCCGGCAAACGGTGTGCCGGCGGCCATGCGCCAGCGCTGCAGCACGAACAGCAGGTAGGCGGCGACGATGATCGAAGCGACGATCAGGACGGCGTCGGCCCAATGGACGGAGCGGCTCGAGCTGCGCCAGATCCAGCTGCTGATCATGGCGATGCCGGTGGCGATCGTCAGTGCCCAGCTCATGTGCACCAGCACCCAGCCGGCAGGGGGCGTGCCCTGGGTTTCCCGGATGAACCAGGCATAACCGATGGCGAAGGCGGCATAGACGATGGCGGCTATGGCCGGAATCATGGCTAACCACTCGACCTTGGCTATGTGCCTTTCGCCCGGGCTGCGGTCCAGAGTATAGGCGGCGGTGATGGCGAAGCCTACGGCCAGGCCACCGGCCACGTGAATGATGCGAAACGCCCAGGTCTCGATGGGTGAGACGTTGAGTGCATAGAGATGCATGGCCGTAAAGAGGACACAGGCGGCAAATACCGTCTGGCCGAGCAGGCCGGAAAGCACGCGCTCGTTATGGGCGATCGGGATGTCGGAGACACCTTCGGTGCCGATCTTCGAGGCGGCTTGTTCGGGTTGGGTTTCGTGGGTCATGCCGGGATGCCTTGAGGGGTTACAGTTGCCTTAGAGGGCTAAGGCGTTGACGCCGGCCCGAAGGCCGGCGTCGATGCGCGTATAGATCAACCGCGCAGATCCTCCGGGATCTCGTAGCCGTTCTCTTCGAACCAGCGTACGGCACCCGGATGCCAGGGCAGGAAGGTGTTGAACTCGAAGTTCTCGGCCACCGTCTCGCTGGCGGCACCATGGATCTGGACCATGCGGTCGTTGTTTTCCATCACGGTCTTGGTCACTTCATAGACCAGAGATTCCGGCATGTCCTTATGGGTGATGGCGAAGTTCCAGATCGAAACGGCCGGCAGGTCTTCGTCCAGGCTGTTGTAGACGGAAGCCGGGATGCTGGCCGGGCTCAGCTCAGGGAAGTCGCCCAGGAACTGCTCCATCTCTTCCTCGGAGAAGGAGAAGATGTTGACGTTGGCTTGGGCTTCGAGCTGGTTGAAGGCTGAGATCGGCACGCCCGCGGCGAAGGCGAAGGCGTCGATCAGGCCGTCCTGCAACTGGCCTGCCTGGTCGGCAGCACCGCCGTTGCGGGTGCTGACGTTGAGGCCGAGCTTCTCGAACAGCTGCGGATAGTACATGTCCGAAGTACCGCCCGCCGGGCCGACGCCCACGGTCTTGCCGTCCAGGTCGGCAACGGAGCTGATGCCCGAGCCGGACATGGCAACGATCTGCAGGGTGGTCTGGTACATCGGGAATACGGCGCGAATGTCGGTGTGCTCGACGCCCGGGGCAAGTTCGCTGTTGCCGGTCCACGCCTCGTAGGCCGGACCCATGGTCACCATGCCGAAGTCGTGCTCACCCATTTGTACCAGAGTGGCGTTCTGTACGGGGCCGCCGGTCACTTCGGCGCCGAAGGAAACGCCAAGGGCGTCGCCGACCATGTTGGCCCAGCCGGAGCCGTAGATGTAGTAGGTGCCACCCTGGCTGGCGGTGCCCACGGTCAGGCTACGGGGCCAGTCGCTGCGGTCGTCGGCCTGGGCGCCGGCGGCGACCAGAGCCGCACCGAGCACGGAGGTGGCGATCAGTTTGGAGGCGGTATAGCGCATTGGAGTACTCCGATTTGCCTTTGTCGTTATTGGAGCCCACCTGAAGTGGGTCCTTATGAAATACGTTGTAACGCACATGAGTATAGGCAATTGCTGCGCCATGCAGGGGTAGTGCTTGTAAAAACAAGACATTACTTTTTTTGCATTCGACGAAAGTCGAGATGGAGAAAATGAGATCTGGCTGGGATTTCGCACTAGTTACGTAATATGTGTGTGGATATCCGCACGCTGGGTGGCGCAGAACGTTTCGGTGAGCGTTGCGATCAGTCGGCCAGCCTGGTGCAGGTCGTTCATCAACGACGAGGCGAGCCATGGATCGAGGCGATGTTCCCGCAACCGCTTGGCCAGCTCATGCTGCCAGTGACGGCGCACTTCTTCGACGGGCGCGGCGATGGTGGCGGCCTCCTTCTCCTCGGCGAGCCGGTTGAGGCCGGTGGCAATGGCCAGGCGCAGATCGTCGTGGGCTTCACGCAGCGGGCTGGCCGGCGCGGCATGGCGCAGAAGGCTACGCTGCAGCACCTCGCCGAGGCGTACTGCTTCCACCATGCGCAGCGAACGTTCCTGCAGCTCGTCCAGCCTCGCCTGCTGAGCGTCTGTCAGCGGTACGTCGAGGCGTGCCTGGAATTCCAGAATCTCGGTGAGCAGCGGTTTGATTCGCTCCTGATAGCGGGCATCGATGCCTGGCCAGGCGTCGGGGTCGATGCGGGCCGCCACCGCTTGGCGCTGCGGTGGGTGGCCGATCACCTCGGCACTGGGCAGCAGGATGGCGCTGCACAGCAGATGGTAGGCACGCCGGTCGAGGCGCCGACACTCCTGCTCCATGGCGGCAGCGGCGGTATCCGCATGATTGAGGGCGGAGCTGTCGAGGTAGCGTGCCTGCGACGGCGGCAGTCGGGCGGGCTCGGGAAAACGGCGCTCGAGCAGGCTGGCCAACTGCGGGATCCAGGGCAGCATCAGCACGATGCCGAGCAGGTTGAATAGAGTGTGGAACAGGGCCAGCTTGAGCGGCCAGGCCGTTTCCGCCAGTCCCACCAGTTCGGCAAGGACATCCACCAGCCAGGCCAGTGGTACCAGCAGCACCAGGGCGACCGCGGCGGTGACCAGATTGAAGATTACATGCGCACCGGCCAGACGGCGTGCCGCGACGCCGGCGGAAAGCGCGCCCAGCACGGCGGTGACCGTGGTACCGATGTTGGCGCCGATGGCGATGGCCAGTGCCGGCAGGTAGGGCAGTTGCCCCGAGGCCAGGGCCGTCAGGGTGAGCAGCAGCGTCGCATGGCTCGACTGCATGACCACGGTGGCGACGATGCCGATTGCCACGAACAGCGGCCAGTGCCACAGCCGGTCGCCGGCCAGGCCGTCCAGCCGCAGGCCATCCTGCCAGGCCTCGAAGCCGAGCTTCATGAAGTCGATACCGAGGAACAGCAGGCCGATGCCCAGCAGCAACCCGGCGATACCGGCCAGCGGGCCGCTGAGGCGGTAACGGCCGAGCAGGCCGAGGGCGAGCAGCGGCATGGCATAGTGGGCCAGGTCGAAGCGCAGGCCGAACGTGGCGATCAGCCAGGCCCCGGTGGTCGTTCCGAGGTTGGCGCCGAACAGCAGAGCGATGGCGCCGGGCAGGGCGACCAGGCCGGCGCTGACGAAGGACATCGCCAGCAGGGTGATGAGCGAACTGGACTGGACCAGGGCGGTGGCCAGGGCGCCGACGCCAATGGCACGCCCGGGGTGGCGCGTGGCGGCGTACAGCCAGCGGTCGAGAGTGCCACCGGAGAGCCATTTGATGGCCTCTTCCAGAAGGCTCATGCCCCACAGGAACAGCCCCAGACCGGCGGCCAGCGTGGCGAGGTCGGGGCGTGACAGCAGCAGCGCGCCGGCGGCTGCCAGACCGAGCAACTCCAGGCGTCGCCGACTGCTCGACCGCGACCCGGCGGCGTCGGTCGCCTCCGCCACGCTCAACGTCTCCCGGGGTCGAGAATTCTCACCGTCTGGATGGTATTGCGGCGCTGCTCCTCACGCTCGCGATTGACGCGGGTCTCGAGCTCGGCCGCCGTCTCTTCTTCGATGGGCGCCTGTTCGAAGAAATCGCAGTTGACGCAGTCGCGATAGCGCACGCCGCTCTGCTCCCAGGTGCGGATCTTGTCCATCTCGGCACAGCGGGGGCAGACGGCGCCGGCGATGAAGCGTTTCTGAACGGCCATGTTGCCTCCATGAGCAAAGAGCCGCCGGCAGCGCCGGCGGCGGTGTGGCTACGATAGCGTGCCGTGCCTGCGCTGTCAGGCGGCGCGAATGCCGCTGTGACGCAGCAGTGGCTCGACGCTGGGCTCGCGACCGCGGAAGGCGCGGAACAGCGCCGCGGCGTCGCGAGCGCCACCCTGTTCGAGGATTTCGCTGCGGAAGCGCTGGCCGGTCTCGGCATCGAAGATGCCGGCCTCCTCGAAGGCGCTCCAGGCGTCGGCAGAGAGCACTTCGGCCCATTTGTAGCTGTAGTATCCCGCCGCATAGCCGCCGGCGAAGATATGGCTGAAGCCGTTCTGGAAGCGGTTGAAGTCGGCCTTGGGCACAACCGACACGGCGTTGCGCACTTCGTCGAGCAGCGCCTGCACCTCGGCTGCCGTAGGGGCGGTCAGCTCATGATGGAGGCGCAGATCGAACAGCGAGAATTCGAGCTGGCGCACCAGACCCATCGCCGACTGGAAGTTCTTGGCCGCCTGCAGGCGCTCCAGCAGTTCGGCGGGCAGTGCCTCGCCGCTGTCGACATGACCGGCAATCAGATCGAGCCCTTCACGTTCCCAGCAGTAGTTCTCCATGAACTGGCTGGGCAGTTCCACCGCATCCCACGCCACGCCGTTGATGCCGGAAACGTCGGCCACCGTCTGCCGGGTCAGCATGTGGTGGAGGCCATGGCCGAATTCATGGAACAGGGTGGTGACCTCGTCATGGGTGAGCAGGGCCGGCCGGTCGCCCACCGGGCGGGTGAAGTTGCAGGTCAGGTAGGCGACGGGCAGTTGCAGTCCGCCATCTTCCCGGCAGCGGCGCACCCGGCACTCGTCCATCCAGGCGCCGCCGCGCTTGCCCTCGCGGGCGTAGAGGTCGAGATAGAAGCCGGCAATCGGCTCGCCCTGCTCGAGAATGCGGAAATAGTGCACCTCGGGGTGGTAGCGGGGGGCTTGCAAGTCTTCCTCGACGGTGACGCCGTAGAGCCGTTCCACCACCTGGAACAGCCCATCCACGACCCGGGGGGCGGGAAAGTAGGGGCGCAGCTGCTCCTGGGAGATGGCATGGCGCGCTTCGCGCAGCTTCTCGCTGACGTAGCCGATGTCCCAGGGAGCGAGCTCGGTCAGGCCCAGGGTATCGCGGGCGTAGGCTTCGAGTTCGGCGAACTCCTCCCGTGCCTGGGGCACCGCTCGGCGGGCCAGATCCTCCAGGAAATCGAGCACCTGGCGTGGCGATTCGGCCATCTTGGTGGCCAGCGAATAGTCGGCGTAGCTGGCGAAACCCAGCAGCTCGGCCAGTTCACGGCGCAGGCGCAGCGTCTCCTCGATGATCGGGGCGTTGTCGTACTCGCCGGCGTTGGGGCCCTGGTCCGAAGCGCGGGTAACGAAGGCGGTGTACACCTCACGGCGCAGCTCGCGGTCGTCGGCGAAGGTCAGCACCGGATAGAAGCTTGGAAAGTCGAGGGTGATGCGATAGCCCTTCGCCCCCTTGGCCTCGGCGTTGGCGGCAAGCGTCGCCAGGCCGCTCTCGGGCAGGCCGACCAGCCTGGCTGCATCGTCGATGTCCTTGTGCCAGGCCTGAGTGGCGTCGAGCAGCTGGTTGGAGAAAGTGTTGGAAAGCTCCGACAGGCGCGATGTGATTTTGCCGTAGCGCTGCTGCTGGGCCGGCGGCAGATCGACACCGGCAAGGCGGAAGTCGCGCAGGGCATTGTCGACGCTGCGGCGCTGCGCCTCGTCCAGCTCGGCCCAGGCGGGCCCCTCCTTGAGGGCCTGCCAGGCACGGAACAGCCCCTCGTGCTGGCCCAGCCAGGTGCTGTAATCCGAAAGCTTGCCCAGACAGGCCTGATGGGCCTCGCGCAGGGCCGGCGAGTTCATGGTGCCGTTGAGGTGCTTTACCGGCGACCAGGCCCGCGACAGCCGGTCGTTGAGTGCCTCGAGCGGTGCGGCCAGGCTGTCCCAACTGGGCGTCTCCTGCTCGGCGCGTTCGACCAGCGCCTCGATGTCGGCGCGACTGTCGGCCAGCAGCTTGTCGATGGCCGGTACCACGTGCTCCGGCTTGATCTCGGCGAAAGGGGGCAGCTCGTGGGATTCAAGCAGGGGGTTGTGGGACATGCGCACCTCGGGCGTAGTGGATATGAGAGCGTAGTGGATATGGGAGCAGAATAGCGATTAGATGCGGCCAGGTGTCACGGGTTTCAATCCCGCCGGGGATTGGTCGCGGAGTGTCGGCCTGATAGGCTTGCGCCTCCACGAAAGTCGAGGCAACGGCATGAATGCAACCCTGGAGCGCTGGAGCACGCGGCGCGCCTTCATCCTGGCGGTGACCGGCGCAGCCGTGGGCCTGGGCAACATCTGGCGTTTTCCCTACATCACCGGCGAAAACGGTGGGGCTGCCTTCCTGGTGCTCTACATCGCCTTCGTGCTGCTGCTGGGGTTACCCGTGATGATGGCCGAGATCATGATCGGCCGGGCCGGCCGGCGCGCGCCGATGCAGGCGCTGGGTTATCTGGCCGGGCAGGCCGGAGCCAGCCCTCACTGGCGGCTGCTGGGGTTGTTCGGTGCCTTTACCGTCTTTTGCATCCTGTCGTTCTACTCGGTGGTGTCGGGCTGGTCCATCGAGTTCTTCGTCACTGCGGTGAACGGCGGTTTCGTGGGGCTGAGTGCGGCCGAGGTCGGCGCCGGCTTCGAGGCCTTCCTCGCCGACCCGCTGCGCATGACCTTCAATCACACGCTGTTCCTGTTCATGACCATGACCGTGGTGGCGGCCGGCGTGGCCAAGGGGCTGGAGCGGCTCAACAACCTGCTGATGCCGCTGCTGTATCTGCTGCTGGTGCTGTTGGCGCTCTATGCCGCCACCACCGACGGTTTCGGCCCGGCGCTGGCATGGCTGTTCATGCCGGACTTCTCGGCTATCACACCACTGGTGGTGCTGCATGCCATGGGTCATGCCTTCTTCACCCTGGCGGTGGGGGCCTGCGCGCTGATGGCATATGGCGCCTACATGCCGGAGCGCCAGAGCCTACCGCGCGCCGCCGCTGCCGTGGCGGTGCTGGACGTGAGCGTGGCGCTGCTGGCCGGTATCGCCATCTTCTCGGTGGTATTCTCTCAGGGATTGGACCCCGGCGAGGGGCCCGGCCTGATGTTCGTCACCCTGCCTATTGCCTTTGCCGAGCTGCCCTGGGGGGCGCTGTGGCTCAGCGTGTTCTTCCTGCTGCTGTTGCTGGCGACCTGGACCTCGTCGATCAATCTGGCCGAGCCGATGGTGGCCACGCTGCAGGGGCTGGGGTTCGGTCGTGGCAAGGCCACTGCGGCGGTCGGCATCGCCGTGTGGCTGCTTGGTCTGCTGTCGGTGCTGTCGTTCTCCGCCCTGGCCGAATGGCGGCCGCTGTTCGGGATGAACGCCTTCGACCTGATGACCACCATTCCCACCGAGATCTTCCTGCCGGTGGGTGGGCTGCTGATCGCCATCTTTGCCGCCTGGGTGATGCCGCGAGGCGATGCACAGGCGGCGCTTGGTGTGACTGCGCCCAGCTTTGTATTGTGGCTAACGGTGTTACGCTGGATCTCGATTCCCCTGACGGTCGTGGTACTGGCGGCCGGGCTGCTGTAACCATTCGATGTGACCGGCGCATAAGCCGGGCTGGAGGTTTGCATGAGCGTCAACGATCCCCTGCGCAGCTGGCAGGGCAAGCGCCCCACTCTGGGCGCGCGGGTCTACGTGGATCCGGCCTGCGTGGTGCTGGGTGACGTGGTGCTGGGCGACGACTGCTCGGTGTGGCCCATGGCGGTGATCCGTGGCGACATGCACCGTATTCGCATCGGCGCGCGTACCAGCGTGCAGGATGGCAGCGTGCTGCACATCACCCACGCCAGCGATTTCAACCCGGGCGGATTCCCGCTCACCATCGGCGACGACGTCACCATCGGTCACAAGGCGATCCTGCACGGCTGCACGCTGGGCAATCGCATCCTGGTGGGCATGGGGGCCATCGTGATGGACGGCGCCGTGGTCGAAGACGAGGTGATCATCGCCGCCGGTGCCGTGGTGACCCCGGGCAAGCGCCTCGAGAGCGGTCATGTCTACGCCGGTAACCCGGCCAAGGCGTTGCGTCCGCTGAAGGAGAGCGAGCGGCAGTTCTTTCCCTATACCGCCGGCAACTACGTCAAGCTCAAGGATCAGTACCTGGCTGAAGCAGGAACGACTGCCACATGACGGAAACCTTGGGGTTCATGGCGGCGGTCATCGGCCTGCTGATCACACCCGGGCCCACCAATACCCTGCTGGCGGCCTCGGGCAGTCAGCGCGGCATGCGTGCATCGGTGAGCCTGATTCCTGCCGAATTGGCCGGCTACCTGTTGGCGATCGCCCTCTGGGGCAGCGTGCTGGGCAGCCTGGGGGAGCGGTGGGAGTGGCTGTCGGTGACACTGCGCATCGCCAGTGCGCTCTATATCGCTTACCTGGCGTTGCGCATGTGGCGCAGTGCCACTGACTTGGAGGTGGCTGCCAGGGTCGTGGTGAGCCACTCGGGGCTGTTCCTGGCCACGCTGCTCAACCCCAAGGCGTTGCTGTTCGCCGCAGCGATCTTCCCTCAAAGCGCTTTCCGCGGGCCCGTCGAATTCGTGCTGCCTGCGCTGCTCTTCAGCCTGCTGCTGATACCGATAGCCGCGCTCTGGATCGCGTTCGGCACTGCCGTGGCCGGCGGTCGCTTGAGGTGGCTATCGCCCTTCGTCATTCAGCGCGGTGCCGCTCTGGTACTGGCCGGTTTCTCCCTCTCTCTGGGATGGAGCACGCTGCACTGAGACAAGCCGGCGCTCTGTCGGGCATTGTCTTCGGTTGCGTCGACAAGCGATAATCTGGCTTTTTATCCAGTAGAGGGCTTGTCCCGGCATGGCCGATTTCCGCACCCATCTTGGCGTGGCCGCCGCCGGCGGCGCCGTACTGGCCCATGGCGGTTGGCAGGTAGGGCTGTGGGAGCTGTGGCAGGGCGGGGTCGTGTTCGGGCTGGTGACCTTCGGGGGCATCCTGCCCGACATCGATGCCGACAGTTCCAAGGCGATTCGCCTTATCTTCAATCTACTGGCGGTGCCCAGCGTGGTGCTGGGAGCGCTGCTGTTGCAGGGGCATCTGGCCCCGGGCTACTTGCTGGTGGTGTGCGGTCTGCTCTATCTCACGGTGCGCTACGTTGCCGGTGGCGTATTCAGTCGCTTCACCGTGCACCGGGGCATCTGGCATTCGCTGCTGGCCGCCGCTCTGTGCGGGCTGGCGGCGGCAGCGGTGAGTTACCAGCTGTTCGTTCAGCCTGCCCGGTTGGCTTGGGTGCACGGTGTTGCCGTCTGCCTCGGTTTCGTCATCCATCTGGCACTGGATGAAATCTACAGCGTCGATCTCACCGGGGCGCGCATCAAGCGTTCCTTCGGCACGGCGCTCAAGCCTCTCGACATTCAGTCTCCGGGCAACTCGCTGGCCATGCTCATGGCCGGCATGGCGCTGCTGCCATGGCTGCCGGCCTGGTCAGCGCTGCTGGAGTTGCTGGCTCAGGGCGTGGCCTTGTGGCGATAGTCCTCGGCCTTGAGACCGTACTTGCGCAGCTTGTCGTAGAGCGTCTTGCGCGGCAGCCCGAGATGTTCGCAGACCTCGGTGATCCTGCCGCGATGGCTGACCAGCGACTGGCTGATCAGGCTCTTCTCGAACAGCTCCACCTGCTGCGGCAGGGCCAGCTCGGCGACGTCCGATTCGACGCCCTCCAGCAGCATGTCGATCCGGTAGTCGAAGGCCGAGCCGAGCAGCACATAGCGCTCGGCCAGATTGCGCAGTTCGCGTACGTTGCCCGGCCAGTCGTGGGCCATCAGCGTCGAGACGCCGCTGGTGCCCAGCGGCGGCGCTTCCAGACCGCTGCGATTGGAGGCGACCACGGCAAAGTGCTGGAAGAGTAGGGGGATGTCCTCGCGCCGTTCGCGCAGAGGCGGGAGCGGCAGGGTGACCACGTTGAGACGGTAGTAGAGGTCCTCGCGGAACTCACCGGACTCGGCGGCGAGCTTGAGGTCGACCTTGGTGGCGGCGATGACGCGAATGTCGAGCGGGATGTGTTCGTTGGCACCGAGGCGTTCGATGCAGCGCTCCTGCAGCACGCGCAGCAGCTTGACCTGCAGTGCCAGCGGCATGGACTCGATCTCGTCGAGAAAGACCGTGCCGCCGTTGGCATGCTCGAACTTGCCGATGCGCCGCTCCACGGCGCCGGTGAAGGCGCCCTTCTCATGACCGAACAGCTCCGATTCGATGATGCTTTCGGGCACGGCGCCGCAGTTGATGGCGACGAAGGGATGTCCGCCGCGAGGACTGCGTTCGTGGATGGCACGGGCCACCAGGTCCTTGCCGGTACCCGTTTCGCCGAACAGCAGCACGTCGGTCTCCACCTGAGCAATGCGCTGTACCATGGAGGCGAGTCGATGAATCGCCGGCGTTCTCCCCACCAGGCGCGGCCCAGGCGCAGCCTGTTGGGCTTCCAGCTCGGCCTTGAGCTGGCGGTTTTCCAGGCTCAGGCGACGCTTGTCGATGCCGCGGCGTACCATCTCGACCAGCCGCTCGCCGGCAAACGGCTTCTCCAGAAAGTCCCAGGCGCCCTCGCGCATGGCTTCCACGGCGGTGGAGATGTCGCCATGGCCGGTGATCAGGATGACCGGCAGGTCCGGGTCGCGTAGCCGTACCTCGCGCAGCAGCGCCATGCCATCCATGCCTGGCATGCGGATGTCGCTGACGATCACACCGGGAAAGTCGGGAGTGAGTGTTTTCAGGGCGCTCTCGGCGCTGGCGTAGGGCTGTGGCTGGTAGCCGGCCAGTTCCAGGGTCTGGCCGGCGGTGATGCGCAGGTGGGGTTCGTCATCGATGATCAGTACCGGGATGGGCGCCGGGTCATGCATGGGATTGCTGCTCCTGGATTGGCGATGGCTGAGCGTCGTCGGGTTTCTCCATTCGGGGCAGGGTAATGGTGAAGCGTGCCCCGGCGCCAGGTACGTTGCTGGCATCGATGTTGCCGCCCAGATCCCTGATGATACGCGCCGATATGGAAAGTCCCAGCCCCAGCCCGCTGCCCGGCGACTTGGTAGTGAAGAAGGGCTCGAAGATCCGTGCCAGGTGTGCTTCGGGAATGCCGGGGCCCGAATCGCTGACGCCGATGAATACCCGCTCGTCTTCGACCTCGACGCTGAGAATGAGAGTGGGCTCGGGCGTTTCCGCCATCGCCTGGAGCGCATTGCCGATCAGGTTGACCAGCACCTGTTCGAGACGCACCAGATCGGCATGGACCCAAACCTCATCACCCCAATCCCGCACGACCTCGACGTCGTGCAGTCGATTCTGATAGAGCCGCAGGGCATACCGGAAGCAGGCCTGAACCGAGACCGCTGTCAGCGAGCTGCTGCTCTTGCGTGAGAACTGGCGCAGCTGGGCGCTGATTTCCGCCATGCGCTCGGTCAGCTCGACGACCTGGGCCAGATTGGCGTCGGCAGCCTCCAACCGCTGGCGTTCGAGAAAGGTACGGGCATTCTCGGCATAGGCGCGAATGGCGGCCAGCGGCTGGTTGAGCTCATGATTGATACCGGCCGCCAGCTGGCCCAGCACGGCGAGCTTGGCGGCCTGGATCAGCTCGTCGCGGGTCTGGCGCAGATTCTCCTCGGCGCGACGCCGCTCTTCGATCTCGTCCGAAAGCAGCCGGTTGGTTTCCATCAGATCGTGGGTGCGCAGCTCGACGTTGCGCTCCAGCTCGTCGCGCGCCTGGGCCAGGGTGCGGCGTTCACGCTCGGCAAATAGTTCGCGCTCACGGCGCAGGCGCCAGCGCTGCCAGCCTATGCCGCCTGCCAGCACCACGACGCCATACAGGCCGCCAGCCAGTGCGGCGGCAAGCCACTGCGCCTGATAGACGCTGCCCAGGGGCTTGAGGATATGCATGTCCCAGTCATAGGCTTCCAAGTGGCGGGACAGCCCCAGGTAGCTCTCTTCCGCCAGCGGGCCGGTGTCGAATCTCACCAGTCGGCTGCCATCGGGACGCTGCTCGTAGACATCGATGCCCGAGGGCGACAGGGGTTCGTCGGCGTAGCGTCGGGCAGCCAGCAAGTTCTGACGCTCTGTTTCCGTGAGGGGCAGCAGCGCCGCCATGCGAAGCTCGGGACGGCTGGCCATGAAGATGATGTTGTCCTGATCGGTGACCAGCAGTTCGGCATCCTGCTCAGCCCAGCTCTCCTCGACTTCATCGAGCAGGACCTTGATGACCATGACGCCATCCGGACGCGCGTCCGGGGTCGTTTCGTCCAGCCAGACGGGAGCGGAGAAGTAGTAGCCGCGCTCGAGTGACTGGGTGCCCAGACCGAAGAAGCGGCCGCGACCGCCCTCTATCGCGTCGGTGTAATAGCTGCGAAAGGAGTAGTTGTGGCCTATGAAGGTGTTCTCCATATGCCAATTGCTGGCGGCCAGCGTCGTGCCATGACGATCGAGCAGGTAGACGTCGGAGACGTTGGCAATGGCGCGGAACTGGTCGAGCAGCCGGTTGAGCGGCATCGGGTTCTGCTCGCCGTGTCCGCTGAGAAAGCGCTTGATCATCTCGCGTGAGGAGAGCAGCTGCGGAAGGTAGTCATGGCGGGTCAGATGCCCCTCCAGCCCGGCGGCCGAGAGGCGCAGTTCGTTCTCGGCTTCCCGTACCAGGGTCTGCAGGGCCTGTTCGCGCGCTACCTGGGAGGCCTGCCAGGTGACCAGCACGAGTCCGAGCGGCAGCAGCAACAGCAGCAGCCGGCGTAGCGGTACCGACAGGCGGGGTGGTCGATGGGGACCTTTCACTCGATCATTACCTGCAGCTAGACTTCCGGTAGTGCCTGGGCGCGTCGCAGAGCCCGCTGGGCGCGGGTTTCGGCACGCTCCATTTCCAGTAGCTCCTCCTCGACGAAGACGAGGTGTTCGTGGGAGCGCGCTCGGGCGTCCTCGGCACGGCCTTCGAGAATGGCGTCGAGCAGGGCGCGGTGCTGCTTCATCAGCATGGGACGCGACTGGGGCTTCTCGAATAGGTGGGCCAGATTGTCTACGATGCTCTTTTCCAGCAGGTGGAAGATGCCACGAATGGTGTGCAGCAGCAGCACGTTATGCGCCGCCTCGGCAATGGCCAGGTGGAAGGCGGCATCTGCCTTGGCCTCGAGTTCGGGGTCGCGGCCGGCAAAGCATGCCTCCAGCTCCTCGAAGCGCTTGATCAGCATGGCGCGGTCGGCCGGGGTGGAGCGCAGCGCCGCATAGTAAGCCGAAATGCCTTCCATGGCGTCGCGGAACTCGAGCAGATCGAGGTGAAACTCCTGATGCCTGGCCAGCATGTCCAGCAATGGGTCGCTGTAACCGCTGTTGAGCTCGCGCGTCACGAAGGTACCGCCGCCCTGACGGCTGGTCAGCAATCCTCGGGTGGCCAGCTTCTGAATCGCCTCGCGCAGCGAAGGACGCGAGACGCCAAAACGCTCGGCCAGTTCCCGCTCGGGGGGCAGGCGCTGGCCGGGCTTGAGGCTGCCTTCGAGTATCATCGCTTCGAGCCGTTCGGTGATGACATCTGCCAGTCGTGGTTGGCGTACGTTGTGGTAGGTCATGCGAGGCTATCCTGGAGCCTTTCGGCTTTAATTGGTCTTACCAATATTGGCGCTAATCTCGCTGTCTTGCAATCCGCTTTTGCACTTTGCGCAAAAGGTCCACTGACATCGACAGTTCTTTAGTTGTGTTGTAGACCAAAGTCTATGCCAGTAAAGCGATTAAGGAAGGCCTCGTCGTTGACACTGTCAGTAGTGCCCCCTAAGGTTCAACGACCTCAGTCAGGTAAATTGGTTTTACCAATTTTTCTTGGCGTGATTCCAACAATCCGCAAGACCGCCACTGCCCACAGGCCGACAGTGAGGGAGCCTCATGACGCCAGTCAAGCTGTACCCACCCAAGCCGGAGAAGGTCTACTTCTTCGGCACCTGCTTGATCGACCTCTTTTACCCCGAAGCAGGAATGGACGGTATCCGTCTGCTCGAGCGTGAAGGGGTCGAGGTGGTTTACCCCCAGGCGCAGACCTGCTGCGGCCAGCCGGCCTACACTTCCGGTTATCACGAAGAGGCGCGTGCGGTGGCGACGGCACAGCTCGATCTCTTTCCCGAGCCCTGGCCGATCGTCATTCCCTCGGGCTCCTGTGGAGGCATGATGCGCACCCACTATCCGCAGCTCTTCGCTGGCACCGAGCACGAGGCTCGGGCCAACGAGGTGGCTGGGCGCATCTATGAGCTCACCGAGTTCCTGCTGCATGTGTGTCAGCTCAGGCTCGAGGATCGCGGGCAGCCGGAAAAAGTGGCCATGCATACCTCGTGTAGCGCCCGGCGCGAGATGGGGCTGGGGGAAACCGGGCCCGCGCTGCTCGCCCGCATGGGGCAGGTCGAACTGGTGGAGCAGGCTCGTGCCACCGAGTGCTGCGGTTTTGGCGGTACCTTCGCCGTGCGCCACCCGGAGGTCTCCGCGGCCATGGTGGAAGACAAGACCCAGGCCATCGAGGCGACCGGGGCGAAGCGCTTCATTACCTCGGACTGCGGTTGCCTGATGAATATTGCCGGGCGCTTCGAGCATCAGGGCAAGGCGGTTTCCGGTGAGCACATCGCCAGCTACCTGTGGCGGAGGACCTCATGAGCGCTTCCGAAGTACAGACGTTCACTCCCCGCGAGTTCCATCGCCAGGCCCACGATGCCCTGGGCAATCCTCAGATACGCGCCAACTTTCGCAAGGCGATGGATGGCCTGATGTCCAAGCGCCGCGACGTCTTCAGCGACTGGGATCTCGAGACCCTGCGCGAACTCGGCGCCAACATCCGCCTGCGTGCATTGGCCAAGCTGCCCGACCTGCTCGAACGGCTCGAGGCCAACTGTCAGGCCAACGGCATTCAGGTGCACTGGGCCGAGAACGGCGACGAGGCGTGTCGCATCATCCGCGAGATCTGCCAGCGCCACGGGGCGAAGGCGGTGATCAAGGGCAAGTCGATGGTCTCCGAGGAGATGCACCTCAATGCCCACCTGGAGGAGGCGGGCATCGAGGCGCTGGAGTCCGATCTCGGCGAATACCTGGTGCAGCTCAACGAGCAGACGCCTTCACACATCATCATGCCGGCGATCCATCTCAATACCGATGAGATCTCCGACATCATGCATGCCAAGACCGGCACCGAGCGCACCCGTGACGTCGACTACATGACCGCCGCCGCGCGGGCTCAACTGCGCGAGCGCTTCATGGCTGCTGACGTGGGCGTCTCGGGGGTCAACTTTGCCGTGGCCGAGACCGGCACCCTGTGCCTGGTGGAGAACGAGGGCAACGGCCGCATGACCACCGCCGTGCCGCCGGTGCACATCGCCGTGACCGGTATCGAGAAGGTGGTCGAGCACCTGCGCGACGTGCCGCCGCTCTATGCGCTGCTGACCCGTTCGGCCACCGGTCAGCACGTCACCACCTACTTCAACATGATCAGCTCGCCGCGCAAGCCCGGCGAGCACGATGGGCCGAATGAAGTCCATCTGGTGCTTGTCGACAGCGGTCGCTCCAGCATCTATCAGGACGACGAGCTGCTCGACACCCTGCGCTGCATTCGCTGCGGTGCCTGCATGAACCACTGCCCCGTATACACCCGGGTCGGCGGGCATACCTACGGCACCACCTATCCCGGCCCCATCGGCAGCATTCTGATGCCACACATGATGGGCCTGGAGGCGACCAAGGACCTGCCCACCGCGTCGAGCCTGTGCGGCGCCTGTGGCGAGGTGTGTCCGGTCAAGATTCCGATTCCCGACCTGCTGGTGCGCCTGCGTCGCGAGGCGGTGGGTGAGGGGCGCGGCAACGTGCCCGGTGCCGGCGTCAAGCGGACGAAGAAAGAAGTGGCGGCGTGGAAGGGCTTTCAATGGCTGGCCACTCACCCCGGCGCCTGGCGCAGCAGTACGGCCATTGCCGGTAAGCTGCAGGCACTGATGCCCTCGAAGCTGGGGCCGTGGACGGAATACCGCACCGCGCCCAAGCCGGCCAAGGAGTCACTGCATGCCTTGGTTAAACAGCACAAGGCCAAGCGCCATCAGGCAGGAAAAGCCGATGAGGATGGGGAGAAGCGTTCATGAGTGCCCGCGACAACATTCTCAAACGCCTGCGTGAGCGTACCGACGGCCCGCTGACGGCGCCGCAGAGCGATTTCGCCGTGGTCACCGGACGCGGCTGGAGCCGAGAGGAGCGGTTGGCCCGCTTCGAGCGTTGGATCACCTCGGTGCATGGCGAGGTGATCCACACGTCCCGTAGTGGCTGGACCGCTGCATTGGCCGAGGTGCTCGCGGCCAAGGGCATTCGCCGTCTGGCCCTGGGGCGTGAGCACCCCGTCGCCACCGAGGCGCGAGCCGCCCTGGCCGAAGGCGAAGTCACCCTGATCGACGCCGACCGCGATATCGAGTCCTGGCGGCACGAGCAGTTCCACGACACCGATGCCGGCCTGACCTCCACTCGCGGGGCCATCGCCGAGACCGGCAGCCTATGGCTGTGGCCGACCCCCGACGAGCCGCGTCTGCTGAGCCTGGTGCCGCCGATCCACATCGCCGTGCTCGATGCCGACACCATCGAAGATACCTTCTTCGACGTGGTCGAAGCCCACGGTTGGGCCGGCGACATGCCTACCAATGCGTTGCTGATCTCGGGGCCGAGCAAGACCGCCGACATCGAACAGACCCTGGCCTATGGCGTCCACGGCCCGCGGGAGTTGGTGGTGCTGCTGCGCCACGCCGAGGAGCGCCCATGAACGACGCGACGAAGGCGCCTGCTGCTGATGCCTGGCAGGCGCTCAAGCAGGAGCTGCTCGCGATCATGCCCGCCGAGCGGCTGATCGACGATCCGCTGCGCACCCTGACCTACGGCACCGACGCCAGCTTCTACCGGCTCATTCCCAAGCTGGTGGTGCGTCCCGCCGATGAGGATGAGCTGATGGCGGTGCTCGCCGGTTGCCGCCAGCGCGAGCTTCCGGTCACCTTCCGCGCCGCCGGCACCTCGCTCTCGGGCCAGGCTGTCACCGACTCGGTGCTGATCCAACTGCGCGAGGGCTGGCGCGGCCACGAGATACTCGACAATGGCCGGGCCATCCGCCTGCAGCCCGGTGTCATCGGCGCCCGGGCCAACCAACTGCTGACTCCCTTCGGGCGCAAGATCGGCCCCGACCCGGCCTCCATCAACAGCTGCATGGTGGGCGGGATCGCCGCCAACAATGCCTCGGGCATGTGCTGCGGCACGGCGCAGAACAGCTACCGCACGGTGCGTGACATGCGCGTGATCCTGGCTGACGGCACCCGCCTGGACACCGCCGACCCGGCCAGCCGCGAGGCGTTCCGGCGCAGCCATGCCGAACTCGTCGAGGGGCTCGAGCGGCTCTCCGCCGAGACCCGGGCCAACGCGGCGCTGGCCGAAAAGATCCGCCACAAGTACCGGCTCAAGAACACAACTGGCTACGCGCTCAACAGCCTGGTCGACTTCGACGACGGCATCGAGATCCTCAAGCACCTGATGATCGGTTCCGAGGGCACGCTCGGCTTCATCAGCACGATCACCTACGACACCGTCATTGACGAGCCCCACAAGGCCGCGGCGCTGGTCTTCCTGCCCGACATGGCCACTACCTGCCGCGCCACCATCGCGCTCAAGCCGGCCCCGGTCTCGGCGGTGGAGCTGATGGATCGCGCTGCGCTGCGCTCGGTGGAGAACAAGCCGGGCATGCCCGAGGGGCTCAAGCATCTGCCCGAAGGGGCTGCGGCGCTGCTGATCGACGTGCGCGGCAACGACGAAGCGGAGCTTCAGGCACGGCTCGAGGCGGTGCAGGCCATCTTCGAGGGCATCCACACCCTGGAGCCGGTCACCTTCACGCAAGAGAAGAGCCTCTACGAGCTCTACTGGAAGATCCGCAAGGGGCTCTTTCCCGCCGTAGGTGCGGTGCGCGACACCGGTACTACTGTGATCATCGAGGACGTCGCCTTCCCCATCGAGCGTCTCGACGAGGGCGTGCTGGCACTCACCGAGGCCTTCCAGCGCCACGGCTATCCCGAGGCGATCCTGTTCGGCCACGCCCTGGAGGGCAACCTGCACTTCGTCTTCCCTCAAGGCTTCGAGAAGCCCGGCGAGGTGGAGCGCTATCAGGCGCTGATGGACGAGGTGGCACAGCTGGTCGGCGTCGAGTACGGCGGTTCGCTCAAGGCCGAGCACGGTACCGGGCGCAACATGGCGCCCTACGTCGAGCTGGAGTGGGGCCCCGAGGCCTACGCGCTGATGTGGCAGATCAAGGCGCTGTTCGACCCGGAAAACCTGCTCAACCCCGATGTCATCCTGAGTCGCAATCCGACTCTGCACCTGGAGAATCTCAAGCCATTGCCGGCAGCCGACCCCATCGTCGACAAGTGCATCGAATGTGGCTTCTGCGAGCATGTCTGCCCCTCGCGGGATCTCACGCTCACACCGCGGCAGCGCATCGTCGCCGCCCGTGAAATGGCCAGGCTCGAAGCGCTGGGCGAAAACCTCGACGGCGAAGAGGCCGAGCGGCTCGAGCGGTTGCGCAATGACTACCGCTACGCCGGTGACGAAACCTGCGCCGTCGACGGCCTGTGCGCCACCCAGTGCCCAGTGGGTATCAACACCGGCGAGCTGATTCGCGAGATGCGCCGCGAGCGGTTGGCGCCGCATGCCAATATGGCGCGCCGGGTGGGGCGCCATTTCTCCGGCACCACGCGGCTGGCACGGGGCATGCTGAACCTTGCTGGTGCCGGGCGCGCCGTGCTGGGCGAGAAGGGTCTCTCCAAGGTGAGTGGCACCATCACCCGAGCCAGCGGCGGCAAGGTACCCCAGTGGATACCCACCCTGCCCAAGGCGGCCCCGGTTCGCGTGCTCAAGCGCAAACCCGCGGCCGATAGCGTGCGTGACAAGGTGGTCTACTTCCCTTCCTGCGCCACCCGTGTCTTCGGCGCCGGCCATGGCGACGGCGGTCGTTCGATCATGGAGATCACCCTCTCGCTGCTGGAGAAGGCCGGCTTCGAGGTGATCGTGCCGGAGATGCCGGGGCATCTCTGCTGTGGCATGGCATTTCAGTCCAAGGGCCAGTTCGAGGAGGCGACGCACAAGGCGCGCGAGCTCAACCGCGAGCTGCTAATGGCCAGCCAAAATGGCCGCTACCCGATCCTCAGCGACACCAGCCCCTGCGTGCTGCATATGCAGGGGCGGCTGGACGAGCGCTTGACGGTACAAGAGCCGGTGGCTTTTGCCCATGATCATCTGCTGCCACGCCTCGACGTCACTCAGCTCGACGAGCGTGTAGCTGTGCACGTGACCTGTTCGAGCACTCATATGGGCCTGGGCGAGCGCATGGTGACCTTGGCGCGAGCCTGTGCTCGTGAAGTGGTAGTACCAGCCGAGATCACCTGTTGCGGTTTTGCCGGGGACAAGGGGCTTGTCACGCCGGAGCTCAACGCCTCGGCCCTGAAGGGCCTTGCCGAGCAGGTAGGGGAGTGCGATGCGGGTTACTCCAACTCGCGCACCTGCGAGATCGGCCTGTCGCTGCATGGTGGCATCCCGTATCGTTCGATCCTGTCCTTGCTCGACCGGGCCAGCCGCGAGCGCAGAGAAGCGGTCGAGACGGCCTGAGCCGTCCACACGAACCATCCACAGCCCTCGCCCGCGAGCGGCTGTGGATAGTTCGCTCGCCCGCGTCATGTCATCGCTTCGCCATCATCCTGAAATATTTTTACAGCCGGCTCTTGCGGGGCTCGGGGGAAAACCGTAAAGTACGCATCCGCTGCCGGTGACGAGCAACGTTGCAGGCGGTGGGGAGAGTGGTAAGTGGTTGTCGTTGTTTGAGTTTTCCGATTCGCTTCGCAAAATTCGCACTTGACGCCCACAGCGGATTCGGTAGAATGCGCCTCACTCGAAAGCAAGTCCGGAAGCGGGCTTGCGGTCGCCGGCTCAGGCCGGTCTTCGATGTCAGGGTCACCTCGGTGACGGCCTCGAAGAGAGTTGACAAACTCCGGCGCTTCAGTAGAATA
>NZ_JABFTV010000014.1 GCF_021404405.1 Billgrantia aerodenitrificans | reverse complement strand
GCTGGTGTCATCGTGCAAACACTGCTGCACCACCAGCAGCTTGAACCCCTCATCGTATCGATTGCTCATAAAAACACCCCGAAGGTTGGATTGGGTGTCCAACTTTCGGGGTGCAGTTCAGAATGGCGGGGTTCGTTTTTTCATGGCCCTCAGTCATCTAAATAGCGGCAAATCTTTTCACCCAGCAGTAGAAAGAGCGATACGATGACCGCAATGCCAAGTTGGAAAAGCCCCGCCTCATAGGCAGCCGCACCGACGATATTGGCAAATTGAATAGCCTGAAAAAACAGGTAGAGGCCGACGACGGTGCTTAGCACGGCGGCTACACGGAACGCGTTGGCCAAGGTGAAGAGACCGTGATGCGTATCAGTAGTGGTGTCCTCGGTTTTGGTGTTTTCCGGTGAACTCATTACCTCTCCTTTTAAATCACTGTATCCATTTGATTCAAAATGAGCTGATATCGGTATGGAAATCAGCGCGTCGGCAGTGGTTATCGGCGAGATTGTGAGTAACTTTAGCGAACCCTATTGAAGAGGCTCGGACACCGCCGAGCCTACCGGCTGGGTGACATCCTAGACTGGCCCGAGTCCGTATGAATCGGTAATTTCTGATTAAGAAATTTGACATTTGTCAATTTTTTGCTCTCTTTTCCTCAATTCCGTTCTTCCCAGGCCGATAAGGTCTATAGGCAGGCCCGGCCTGCCTATGTGCTAGCACAACGATAACGACAGCCTTCACTGAGCGTTCTGTTCGCCAAAGGTTGCCTGGCAGGAGAGCAAGGGATGAATTCCATAACGCTGACCAACATCCATGATGCCGAGCCTTTGTGGTCGGCGGAAAAATCGCATGAGCCGACGCCACGCCCGGAGCGACTGGGCTTCAGTACCCGCTTGACCTTGATGATTGTCTCCTTGGTGCTCATCTCGGTGATGTTGGTGGCTGGCCTGGTTTACGCCCAGTACCGTCAGTCCTTCACACAAGCTACCGTCAATCAACTGCAGGGTACCGGCGAAATGATGGCCGGTGCCTTCACCCAGTGGCTCGGTGCCCGCCAGGATGAGATCGCCTTCGTGGCGGGGCTCGACCCCGTACGCCAAGTAGAGGTCGAACCTCTCCAGCACCTGCTGACGCGCCTTGCCGAACAGAGCGGCTACTACGATACGATCTTCTTCGTTGGCGCCGACGGCGTGGGAGTAGCGGGGGTGAGTTTCGAAGGGCGTGCCGCTGTGATGTCTGCGGAGGAAGCCGCCGAGTTCCAGGTGGCAGACCGCGCCTGGTTCCGCGAGGCGATTCAGGGCCAGCCGGTGTTCTCCCAGCCGCTGGTGTCGCGTGCCACCGGCAATCAGGTGAGCAACGTGGTGGCGCCCGTGTTTGGCGATAACGGCGAGGTGGTAGGGGTGGTGCGCGGTGCGGTGCGGCTCGACGTCTTGTTCGAGCGTATGGCTGAGATGTCGCTCGGCGGAAGCTCCGACACTTATCTGCTGGGTGGAGATGGCATGCCGGTGACCCCGGTGGCGGCGCTGGCGGGTGAAAGCCGCGAGCTGGCTACCCAGGCGGCGGTGGCCATCGGTGCCGGTGAGCACGGGGTGGGCCGCTACGCAGACGCCGCCGGTACTCCGGTGATCGGCAGTTATACCTTCCTGCCGCTGCTCAATTGGGGGCTGGTGGTGGAGGTGCCCGAGCGCGAGGCCTTGGCCGAGGTGTCCCGGTTGTTCTGGATTCTGGTGGGTATCACCGCGCTGATCGTTTCGATCGCCGTGCTGGTGAGCATGGGCGTGGTGCGTTCGGTGGTGAAGACCCTGGGGGGCGATCCTCGGCGGGCTGCCGATGTGGTTCGGCGCGTAGTGCAGGGCGACCTGACCATGCGAGTGCCGGTTAAGCCCGGTGACACCACCAGCCTGCTGGCACATATGCATGAAATGCAGCAGAAACTGCAGGCGATGATGAGCGACATTCGGCGGACTGCCGAATCGGTCAGCGTGGCGAGCAGCGAGATCGCTCAGGGCAACGAGGACCTGGCCAGCCGTACCGAGGAGCAATCCTCTTCGCTGGTCGAGACGGCATCGAGCCTAGAGCAGATGACCGCCACCGTTCGCCAGACGGCCGAGTCCTCCGCTCAGGCGCGTGAGCTGACTGTCGATCTCGATGAGCAGGCGCGCAATGCCAGTGGTGTGGGGCAGCAGGCGGCTCAATCCATGGGTAGCATCAAGCAGGCCAACAAGCGGGTCGAGAGCATCGTCGAGGCCATCGACGGCATCGCTTTCCAGACCAATCTACTGGCGCTCAACGCCTCTGTGGAAGCGGCGCGGGCTGGCGAACACGGCCGTGGTTTTGCCGTGGTCGCCACTGAGGTACGCAACTTGGCGGGCCGCTGCTCGGCCGAGGCCAGCAAGATCCGCGAGCTGGTCGATTCCAGTGTTGCAAGCGTCGATGAGGGCGAGCGTCTGGTGAGTATGGCAAGTCAGCAGCTGGCGAGTATTGCTGAGGGGGTGCAGCGGGTCTCGAGCTTCATCAGCGAGATTGCTACCGCTGCTACCGAGCAGTCGTCTGGCATCGAGCAGATCAACATGGCGGTTAGCCAGCTAGACGAAGTAACACAGCAGAACGCTTCGCTGGTGGAAGAGGCCACCGCCGCTAGCCACTCCCTGAGCGATCAGGCACGGGAGCTGGCGAGGCTGGTACAGCGCTTCAAGGTCGATGAGGGTAAGACGTTATCCCAGTTGGCGTGATACGAATGGCCACCGCTTAGCTTATACTGCACGGCGGTGGCCAGTCTCATCATCATGCAAGCTCAACGGCCTCGCCGTGATGGCGCTCCGGGTGACGGGAATCGGTTACTATTGGTGGCGTTCCGATCTGCCGGGTGCCCTTTCCCCATGCCTAGTATCGATGTCGTCATCGACCTGTCCGCCGAGGCTTGCCTGGCTCACTATGAGGGTCGGGTAGGGCAGGTGCTGGCCTATAGCCTCGATGGCCGCCGGGTGGTGTTTCCCGCTGAAGCGCTGCGGCGCGTGGTGACGCGTGACGGTGTACACGGCACCTTTCGGCTCTCGTTCTCCTCAGAAGGTCGCTTTCGCGCGATTGTCCGCCTGAGATAGCCGCTCCAATCGAAATAGCGTTTAATCTTCGCTCTGTTTGTCGAATGTCAAACTTCGGCATCTCGTTAGGTTGTAAGAGCTCTGATATAACCTGGTCCGTGCCAATCGGCCAGCTTCGGGTGGCCGTGTACAAGGACCCTATCATGTTTACCAGCAAATCGCGGGAACCCCGCGAGTACCAAAATCGTGGCCTGGACGCCCTGGCCGAACCGCCCGAGGTAGGCCACGAGCTGTTCGTCGGTCTGAGCGCTCTTCGCGATACCCTGAGCAGTCGCCACCATACACGGGACTTTGCCTTCGCTCATGCCCGCTACCTGCGCAGCCGAGTGCTGGCGCTAGGGCTCATCTTTGCGCTGCTTTCGCCACTGTGGATCGTGGTGGACACTTTGGTACTACCGGTCGAACTTCTGCGTTATACGTTGCTGGGACGGGTCATGCTGATGCTGGGACTGGTGGGGGTGCTGGCGCTGGCCTATCTCAGCCGCGAGCGAATCCGGCGCATTCGTTTCAGCGCTGGCATGCTACTGGCGCTCCCGGCGGCCTTCTACTTGCTGGTGTTGGTCATCCTACCGCAGGAGCAGTTGGTAAACCTGGTTGGCTATGGCTTCATTCCTTTCCTGCTGGTAGCGGCACTCAGCGTGTTTCCCTTCACGCTGTTGGAATCCTTGGGGGCCGGCCTCGCCATGCTGGGGCTACTGGCCTTTGCGCAACTGACCGATGGCAGTTGGCTGAGCGGACAAGGGGTAGAGAGCCTCTGGTTACTGGCGACCCTGTTGGTAGTGTCCCTGGCGGCCAACCATTTCCAGCTCAGCCTGCTGTTACGGCTCTATCGCCAGGCGACCCACGACCCGCTGACCGGTCTCTTCAACCGGGGGGCGCTCGAGGTGCATCTGAGCAAAGTGCAGACCTGGCAGCGCGCAACCGAGGGGCAGGGGAGTTTCGGTAACGTGCCCTGTTCGTTGTTGATGCTGGACCTCGACCATTTCAAGCGTATCAACGACAGCTACGGGCACTCGGCGGGCGATAGGGTGCTGTGTCAGTTCGCGGACCTATTGGTGAGGCAGACGCGTCGGCACGATTGTGTTGCTCGCTATGGTGGCGAGGAGTTCGTCATCATTCTGGTGGGCAGCGGTGAAGCTAGAGCGATGGAAGTTGCCGAGCGCATTCGCTATGCCGTGGAGAAGAGCGAATTCACCGACCACGACGGCAAGATCATAGCGGTAACCACCAGCATCGGTGTGACCCGGCTGCTGCAGGACGAGCCGCCCCAGCAAGCGCTGAAACGTGCCGATGAGGCGCTGTACCGGGCCAAACGGGAGGGGCGCAACCAGGTCATGGGGGCTAACGATCCTTTGATTGGAGAGTGACGCCCCCTCAAGTCTTTCGACCACCTGCCGATATTCGATTTCATAGAGAGTCGTCTAGCGGGGTCCTGATGCCCAACAATTCACAGCAGGTAGCGTTGCATACCTGGCTGCTACTCGTGCCGCTTCTGCTGCTGGTCATGGGAGGCATCAATGGCCTGGCGAGCTGGCAGCTTCCGGTGGAGTGGCAGCCGGCTTGGGTCAGTTTGCCCATCATGCTGCTGGTGGGCGCCGGTCTGCTGGCAACGCTGCTGGGTCGAACCAAGATGGCACAGTGCTGTGGAGCACTGTTACTTCCGTTCGGCCTGTTCGCTCCCGCGCTGACCTGGCTACCGCCGGGGGGAGTCGCGGTGCTGCCGCAGTACATATCACTTTCTCCTGCAACCAGCATTGCAGTACTGATCGCTTCGATCTGTCTCATGGCAGGTATCGGCTCTGCGCGAGGTCGTCTCTCCTGGTGGCTCGGTGGCGTGGGGATCGTGCTGGTCGGTGGGCTTAGCATCGTCGCTGGGTTAAGACCCGATTTGCTTATACCTAGCCCTTGGGGCGCCGCCTTTGCCACGCCATTTACTGCCTTGCCTGCCTTGCTGACGGGCACCGCCATGGTGCTGATGGCCCGCAACCCTACCGTCTCTCCTGTGCTGATTCGTAGTGTGGTCATGGCATTGGCCGGTGGGGTCCTGTCGAGCGGCCTCGCCTGGTACGCGCTCACCTGGCAGCAGTACGATGCCAGACAGCAGCACGCAGCCGAGTTGTTCAATAACTTCAAGGTCAGTGCAGAGCGCGTGGTGGACAGGCATCAGCGTGAGCTGCAACGCATGGCAGCTCGCTGGGCTGAGTTCGGAGGATTGCCGCCGCCCTCGTTTCGGCAGGTCGAAGCCGATACCTATTTCCGTGACCTGCCTAGCCTGCTATCGCTCTACTGGCAGGATGGTGAGAGCGAGCGGTTTCAGTGGGGGCGGGAAAGAGAAGTGTCGTTCCAGTTACTCAACTGGCTGGAGCAGCATGACTGGTTGCTCGACTGGTTGGCAGTCGGCGGGGAGTATCCACGCTGGGTCTTGCCCGATGCCGCTCGTCCTGAGCTGGCTGTGGTGTCAGTACCGCTGAGTCAGCTTGCCGAGGGGCGGCTGATGGCCGTTCTTGACCTGCGCCGGCTGTTGGAACAGGAAATCCATTCGCTTGCTACGCCGCTTGCACTCTCCGTTCGACGCCAGGGAAGCCTGATGGTGGCCAATCGAGTCTCGGGCGAAGTGGCGACCGAGCTTCAGCAGGGCTTTTTGATACTGCCCGGGGGAGTCACCTTGAGCGTCAAGGTTCAGGGCGATGGTCCCTTCGCGATGTCCAGTCTGGGCGAGGCAATCCCCTTGGGCGTAGGGGTGGCGGGGCTCGTGTTGAGCTACCTGCTAGCATTCAGCCTGGCCATGGCCGATCTGAGCCGCCGCCGTTCACTGGCCCTGGCGCGTACTCAGCGGCACCTGCGGGCTCAACAGCGCGTGCAAACCTTGATTGCCCGCGATCAGCCGTTGGAAGAAACGCTCGGAGCCATTTGCCGCATTGTCGAGGCGCAGGTGCCTGGTGGCATCGTATCGATCATGCTGTGCGACGAGACGCGTCTTTATCTGGATCGAATCTACAGTATCAGCTTGCCTCAAGCATACTGCGACGCGGTCACTGGTACCGCGATAGGACCGAAGAACGGTGCCTGCGGTCGGGCGGCGTATATCCGTGATTTCGTAGTATGTGCCGATATCGCTCATGATCCCAACTGGCGAGGGTTTCATGCCCTCGCCGCCGAGCACGGTCTCAAGGCGTGCTGGTCATATCCCGTGAGGGCCAGCAATTCGGAGGTGTTGGGTACCTTTGCCATCTATTATCGCGAGCCGGGCGAGCCCAGGAAAAGCGACCGGCGCCGCGTGGTCGAGGCCGCCGAGTTGGTATCCCTGGCGGTGGAGCGTGAACGCAACCGTGAGGCGCTGAGGGAGAACGAGCAGCGCTACCGCTCGCTGTTCACCTATCACCCCGATGCGGTGTTCTCGCTCGATCTGGCAGGACACTTTACGTCGGTCAATGCTGCGTGCAGCAAGATCACGGGCTACGCCATGGAGCAGCTCATCGGCTCCCATTATTCGGTGTTGGTGTTGCCCGAGGATCGTTCGCGTATCCAAGCCTTGTTCCGCAATGCGGACCCGGGCGAGGCCTTCCGCTATTCCGCCACCATTTACCATCGCGAGGCGCGGGCCGTCTATCTAGATGTGACCAATTTGCCCATCGTCGTCAATGGTAGCGTGATCGGCTTTTACGGTATTGCCAAGGACATGACCGAGCAGCATCGGCGAGAGACGGAGCTGCGTATTCTCCAGCGCAGTGTCGAGGCCAGTATCAACGGCATCGTCATTGCTGATGCCAGGGCAGAGGGAAAGCCGGTCATTTACGTCAACGAGGCGTTCGAGCGCATCACCGGCTATGGACGCGACGAGGTGCTGGGGCGTAGCTGCAGCTTCCTTCAGGGCAGTGAGACGGATCCGGAAGCGGTGGCATCGATGGGCAAGGCGCTGGCCGAGCGGCGCGAGATCAACGTCACGCTGTGCAATTACCGTAAGGATGGTACGCCTTTCTGGAACAATCTCTACTTGGCCCCGGTGCGAGACGGAGAAGGCACGGTAACGCATTTCGTCGGTATTCAGCATGACATCTCCGAGCGTAAGTCCTATGAGGCGAAGCTCTCCTTCCATACCAGCCACGATGCGCTGACGGGGTTGGCCAATCGCTCTCTGTTCGAAGACCACCTTCTGCATGACGTTCAGCTGGCCAAGCGCCATGGCCGCATCCTGGCGGTGCTGTTCGTCGACTTGGACGATTTCAAGCCGATCAATGACAGCCTCGGTCACGAAGTGGGCGATCAGGTGCTGATTCAGGTTGCCCAGCGCCTGGCGGACGAGCTGGATCCCGGCGATACGCTGGCCCGCTTCGGGGGTGACGAATTCGTCATTTTGCTGCCTGAGCTTGCTCGTGAGGAGAGTGCCATTCGTCTGGTGGAGCGATTGCTCACATGTATTCGACGCCCGTTCCGGGTTGCCGAGCATGAGCTTTACATCGGTGCCAGTGTCGGTATCGCCTTTTTGCAGGATGAGCTGGAGAATCCGGTCGAGCTCATCCAGCAGGCCGATATGGCCATGTATCGGGCCAAGCAGAAGGGGCGAAACGCCTGGGAGTGCTTCACCAGCGATATCAACGATGAGGTCAGCGCGCGGATGGCATTGCGCAACGATCTGCAGGAGGCGATCGAGGCGGAGAACTTCGAACTCCATTACCAGCCCCTGCTCGATGCCCATAGCGGCGATGTGGTCGGAGTCGAGGCGCTGGTGCGCTGGAAGCACCCCGTCAAGGGTTATCTCTCTCCCGGCCTGTTCATCCCCTTAGCCGAGGATACCGGTCAGATCGGTCCTATCAGTGAATGGGTATTGCGTCAGGCCTGTCGGGACATGTGTCGGCTGGCGGCCGAGGGTTATGGCCAGTATCGCGTTTCGGTCAACCTCTCGCCGCTGCAGTTCCGGCGGCCAAATTTTTTGTCCAACCTGCAGCAGGCGTTACTCGAGACCGGGCTTGCGCCGGAATATCTCGAGCTGGAGCTGACCGAGGGTATCCTGATGGCCGACTCGGCCGCTGCCGTCGAAACGCTGCATCGCCTACGTGATATGGGCGTCGAGGTTTCCATCGACGACTTCGGCACGGGTTTCTCCAGCCTGAGCTATCTCAAACAGTTGCCGATCGGCAAGATCAAGATCGACCGCAGTTTCGTACGCGATATCGCCACCAGCCGTCATGATGGCGCGATCGTCCAGGGCATCATCTCCATGGCGCACCATCTGGGGCTTGCCGTGGTGGCGGAAGGCATCGAAGATGCCGAGCAGCGTGACTTCCTGGCGGCGCATGGCTGCGATGTGTTCCAAGGCTTCTTCTTCGCCCGCCCCATGCCGCTGCAAAAGTTGCGTGCTTACCTGGGACAGCCGACCGTCACTAGCGAGGGCGATGCACTGCCGGCCAGCAGGTTTTCGTAGACGGAAACGACAATCGTAAGACAAAAAATATCAGTGACCCAAGGGTGGAGAGGCGAGGATGGGGCAGCAAGGGGATGAATTCATTCGGGTGGGGAGTCCGAGCGAGATCGAGGTGTTGCTGGATCAAATGATTCAGCCTGGCGGTGCCTCACTGCTGCTCGACAAGCCAGGCAGTGCCCCCATGCCGGTCGTGGTCATGGAGCAGACGCCACCAGCATCGATGCTTATCGACATCACGGCGGTGCGTGAGATCGTGGGGGAACTGAAGCGGGGTATCGGGTTTCGCCTGTTGGGCCAGGTACACGGAAAGATGATTCGTACGCCTGCACTCAAGGCTCTGCAGGTAGAGGTCCTGCAAGGACGGGTGCAATGTCAGTGCGATTATCCTCACTACCTGGAAGAGCTGCAGCGGCGTGAGGCCTACCGTGCCCGGCTGCGGCTGGGTATGGAAGTGGGAGCCATCCTGCGTGCCAGTGAAGGAGTGAGCGATGCTACGGTCCAGGGGGACCTCAAGGATCTCTCGCAGCAGGGGTGTCAACTGGAGCTGCCCTCTTCGGCTGCCGCTCTGCTGGCCGAAGCGGCTCTGGTGGAGGTCGAGCTGTGCTTTCCCAATGGTAGCCGCTTCATGGTGCAGGCTGCCCCGCGCCATCAGGTGGCGGACAGTGACCGCCAGACCTTGAGAGTGGGGTTTCAGTTCCACGCTTGCAGTGCCGAACAGGAGCGCAAGCTATGGTTCTTCGTTCGTGAGATCGAGCGCGAATCATCACGCTATAGCGACGAATCCGACGTAGGGCGACTGCCCTCGATGCTGTTCCAGAGCCAATCTTCCGGTGCTTCGCCAGCGGTAGGCAGGCGTAACTTGTTGACCTATCCCACTCCCATGGCGCGACGCCTGGCGCGGGTGGCAGGCTATCTGGATGCGCAACTGCTGGAACTGCAGCAGGGCGACGACGTCGATCCGGTACAGCTCTCCCGGCATGCCGACATGCTGCTCCAACTGGCCGAGGAGGATATCGAGGCGCTGCTATTCGCGACGCGCTGCCTGAGCCAGGAGCCGGTATTGGTGCGTCACGGACTGGGAGTGGCCGTGCATATGCTGGCCCTGGCCGGTACGAGTTCGGTGCCGCGGGATGTGCGCAAGGCCGTTGCCGCGAGCGCGATGATTCATGACTTGGGTAAGGGGCTGCTGCCGTCCGGCCTGCTTGCGGCCGGTTCGTTTGGGCCGGATGAGCATACCCAGCTCAAGCAGCATGTCGATCTGCTGATGCAGCGAATGGAGCGCTGCCAATGGCTGTCGGAGAAGGTGCTGCACGCCGTGGTGGTCAGCGCCAACGAGCGACTGGATGGTAGCGGATACCCTAAGCGTCTCATGAGTGAAGGACTTTCCGAGTTGGCGCGCATGAGTGCGGTCGTCGATGTGGTGGATGCCATGCGCCGCAACCGTGCCGACCGACCGGCTTGGCGTATCGATACTGTCTATCGGCACCTGCTCAAGTCTCCTGAGCAGTTCGACCCGCGCTGGGTAAAGCGTTACGTGCAGCGCTTCGGGCTGCGTCCGATCGGCTCCTTGGTGCGTTTCTCCGGCGGTGCGCTGGGCTGGATCCAGCGCCTCGATCAGCAGGGCAAGCCCTTTCAGGTACAGCTGGCCGACGAAGCGGTTCCGCCCGCTGAGACCATGGGCGAGGTGTTGCGCGGTGATGTCGAATCGCGCCTGGGCGAGATGGTCGAGGAGGTGCCTGTTTCGACCTGACGATTCTCCCGTCAGCAGGACTAAAGTTGGCCCATTTTCTGCCGATATAGCGAAATAACCCCTAGGTCGCGGGCTTTTCACCGGAACCCTTGGCGCGAAGCCTGCCAGAATAGCTGCATGGAAAAGGAAGCGTCATGACGACGATAAGCTCACTTGGCATTGGTTCCGGGCTGGATCTCAACGGCTTGCTCGATCAGCTCAATGCGGCCGAGCGCAAGAAACTCGAGCCGATCAAGCTGCAGCAGAAGAACCATCAGGCCAAGATATCGGCCTATGGCAAGCTGCAGAGCGCGCTGACCAAGCTGCAGGAAGCAGCCGCCAAGCTTAACGATCCGAAGTTCTTCCAGAACGTCTCGAGCAATGTCGTCGGCAGTGGCGTAAAGGCGGCGGCCAAATCGGATGCGCCGCCGGGGCGCTACTCGGTCAATGTCGATAAGCTGGCTACCGCCCAGGGTATCGTCGCCAATGGTGTGGAGAGTCGGACGGCCAAGCTTGGCGCAGGGCAGATCACCTTGACGCTTGGTAACGGCACGTCGAAAGAGATCGCCATCGACCCTGCCAAGAGTTCGCTCGAGGATGTTCGTAAGGCAATCAACGACAGCAAGTCGGGTGTCACGGCGACTATCGTCAATGATGGTCAAGACAAGCCTCATCGCCTGGTGATCACGTCCAACAAGACCGGCACCGAGTCGGCGGTCACGGCGGAGTTTTCCGGCGAGTTAGCTGCCCATCTGGGGGCCGGGGCCGAGATCACGGTCCATGCTCAGAACGCGTCGCTCACCGTCAACGGCATCCAGATCACCAGCCAGACCAACCAGGTGGAAGGGGCTATCCAGGGGGTGACGCTGGATCTGGAAGAGAAGACCAAAGAGGACGGTAGTGTCACCGTGGTAGTCGAGCGCAACACTCTGGCGATACGCGAGGGCATCAGTGGTTTCGTCAAGGCTTATAACGATCTGCGCAAGACCGTCAGCGAACTTACCAGTTTCAATGCCGACACCGGTGCGGCTGGTGAGCTGCTCGGTGATGGTGCTCTGCGCACCGTAGAGTCGCGTCTGCGCGGCGTGCTGAGTGGTGGAGTTGAGCAAGGCGAACTGCGCATGCTGTCGGATCTAGGGATCACCCTGCAGCGCGATGGCACGCTTAAGCTCGATGAAGAGAAGATGAGCGGCCTGGTTGCCGGAAACCCTCAGGCGCTGGCCAGTTTCTTTGCTGGTGAGAACAAGGCGGGCGGGTTGTCGGGCAAGCTGGGAGAGACCCTGGACCAAGTGTTGCGCGATCGTGGGCTGCTTGACAATGCCAAGCGTGGGCTCGAGTCACGCATCACCGGCCTCAAGGAGCGCCATGAGCGCATGGAACGTAGCATCGAGCAGACCATACAGCGTTACCGCGTACAGTTCGGTCAGCTCGACGCCATGATCGCCAGCATGAATCAGGTCAGCGATTACCTGTTCCAGCAGTTCGATATCATGAATGCCCAGCTTGGGCGCAAGAGATAAGGGTGCCCTCGGCTGTGCCGAGGCTGACGCCACAATCATTCAAGTCATGCCACCATAGGAGAGTTTCGCCATGACTGTCATGCGAGGAGCCGCCGCTTACGGCCGTGGTGCCGGTGCCTATGCGCGGGTTGGAGTGGAAAGCGGCGTGATGTCGGCCTCGCCCCACCAACTGATCGTGATGCTGTTCGACGGTGCCCTAGGCGCCATTCGCGCGGCGCGTATCCATATGCAAGCCGGCAACACGGCGGAGAAGGGCAAGTCCATCTCCAAGGCGCTGGATATTGTCAACAACGGCCTCCTGGCCGCGCTGGACACCGAGAAGGGGGGCGAGATCGCCGAGCGGCTTGGTTCACTCTACGATTACATCGGCAGGCTGCTGTTGGCGGCCAACCTGCACAACGATCAAGAAAGTCTCGACCAAGCCGAGAAGCTTCTGGATGACATCGCATCGGCTTGGCGCGAGATCGGCAGCGCGGGAGCGCAAGGCTAAATGGCAATGTCCACCCCACGTGCTGTCCTTGACGGCTATACCCGACTCCGGAAGCAGGTTGCTATCATGCTCGAGCTGGCAAGAGCCGGTGAGTGGGACGCCCTCATCGAGCGGCAGTCGGGCTACCTGCAGCTGGCGGACCAGCTCCGGCAGCTTGACAAGGAGGCCGAGCTTAACCAGGCGGAGGTTCAGCTCAAGGCTGATCTGCTCGAGGCGATTCTGGCCGACGACCTGGCCATTCGCGAGCAACTGCTGGCACGCCGCAACGAACTCGGACAGCTGATGGGCACCAGCCGACGGCAGCGTGATCTGCATCGTAGTTATGGCAAGCAGGCAGCCTCGGTCGTCGAAGCGAGAGACAAGTTCGATCCGGAGACGCCGTGAGTGGCATCACGCCCCTGCTGGATACGCTGCTCCACCAGGTGTTGGGCAAGCGTGTCGATACGGCGCCACCACGCGACCTGAACGAGCCCGTACGCCCGGTCGATCCGGGTGAGGGCCCCCGAGCCCTGCATAGCGACTCGCGGCTGGACGGGCGACGGCCTGCCGTGGCGCCACTCCCCGGTGCGACGACTTCCACCCAGCGTGGCGAAGGTCAGACACCGCGAGCCGATGTGCTATCGCCACCCGCTTCCACCCAGACCCACTTCAGCCCCTCGGCCCGAACCATTGCCGATCTTCTGCTGCGCTTTCCCGCCCCACCTTCGGTATTGAGCGCACCTGCTCCACTGATGGGGGCGAACGAGGCGCCGGGCGCCACCACGCTGGCCGACAGGCTGCAGACAGCCATACGCGACAGCGGTCTTTTTTACGAATCGCACCTCTCGCGCTGGTATCGGGGCGATGTGAGCCGCCAACAGCTGGAGCGCGAGCCGCAGATGATGCGTACGCTGCGCTTCACGCTGGCATCGACACCGCTCGGAACCACCGGCTCTGCGCCTGCCGCACCGTTGGCCGGGCAAAAGCCATTCACAGGCATGCCGCCAGGGTCTGGCCAGGCGAGCCCGGGTCAGCCGATACCGGGGCAGGCAATGCAGGGCCAGGCGCTTCCGGGGCAGGCGGCGCAGGCCGCGCAAACCTATATCTCGACAGAATCGTTGTATCCCGCTGCAGCGCGCGGCGAGCGTCCGGGTGGTGAAGCGCAATCTGCCCACCTGGGAGCGGCAAGGGATGTTCCGATGTCCGCCGTGTCCCGTGAGGGTGGGGAGATGTCGGCGCGTGAAGTCGTAGATCCCTCGCTGCGGGCTCGCGGCGAACCTGTGCACGAAAGTCTTCAAGGGGTGGTCCGTCATCAGCTCGAGATGCTGGTAACGCCCATCCTGCGTTGGGAGGGGGATGTCTGGTCGGGCATTTTCCTGGCCTTGATGATCCACATGCCCGCCGGTGCCCGGCGCGATGGGGATGAGGCCGACAGCGGTGAAGAGGACGCCACATCCCAAGCCTGGCACTCCGAGCTCCGGTTGACGGTGCCCAAGTTGGGTGAGATTCGTGTTGCCCTGTGGTTGCAGGAGCACCGGCTCCGGCTTCAGCTGTCGAGCCGGGACCATACTGCGCTGACTGCCTTGCAGGCCGAAGTACCCGAGCTCGAGCGCCGGCTCAGGGCGGCTGGGGTCGAGACGGTATTGATCGATGCTCGTCCGTGGGAGACGGTTGTGGAGAGGGGGGGCTATGACGAAACCCAAGCCTGAGCGTCGCCGTCAGGCGGTGGCGCTGGCCTATCGTGACGGCGATGATGCGCCGCGAGTGCTGGCCAAGGGCTACGGTGACATGGCCGAGCGAATTCTGGCCGAAGCTCAGCGGCAGGGAATTTATGTCCACGATGCACCGGAACTGGTGTCGCTGCTGATGGGGCTGGATCTCGATGAGCGCATCCCGCCGATGCTCTATCAGGTCATCGCCGAACTGCTCGTTTGGGTGTACGAAGTCGCCGACACTCAGGATTTACAAAGAAACGATTAGTGTGTTCATGTAAAAAATTGTAACATGATGTATTTTCCAATCGCTTTGTCAAGTGGGTCGTGTGATTTTTTTTGTGTTGCTGCACAAGGCGTTAACAATCTAACCCTTAAGACTTAGCAGGCTCAGTAGTATGCCTGAATGAGCCTCTGGTGCACTAGTGGTTGGCAGGTTGCAAAACAGTGGTCACAATGCGGATGTAAGCTTTTATAGGATTTCAGTGCGTGTCAGGTATTGCTTTGCCTGCGCGCTCTGAGCTCCGGCACAGAATGTAAAAAACTATAAGTACACGTGATTCAACCGCGTGCAGGGAACCTAAAAATGAAGAACATGAACCACCTGGATGAAATCCAGGAGCTCAATCTTGCCTATCTGCTCCTGGCTCAGCGACTGCTCAACGACGACCGTGCGGCGGCCATGTTTCGCCTGAAGATCGATGGTGAAACCGCAGATCTTCTCTCGTCGCTTGGTGTCATTCAGCTGACCCGCCTGGCGCGCACCAATCAGCTGCTCTGCCATTTTGGTTTCGAAGGTGCCGAGCAGCTGCGTCAAGTCATCGATAACCCCCGTGACAATGGATTGTCCCAGTTCCACGCCTCGCTGCTCATGGCAGGCCGTGGAGCGACTTCCATGTCACGGGGGGTGTGAGATGTCACAGAAAAGCCTCGTCGAGGAGATGCAGCAGGTCCAGTTGGCCATCGAGTTGATCGAGCTGGGGGCGCGTCTGCAGGTGCTGGAAACCGAGACCGACCTGAGCCGGGCACGCCTGATTCGGTTGTTCAAGGAGGTGCGTGGCATGTCGCCGCCCAAGGGCATGCTACCGTTCTCCACCGACTGGTTCATTACCTGGCTGCCCAACGTGCATGCCTCGCTGTTTTACAACATCTATCGCAATCTGCTCGAGGAGCAGGGGTGCGAGAGAATGCAGGCTTTCGTCACTGCCTATCGCCTCTACAGTGAGCAGGTCGGCATCGACCAGGCTGAGCCGGTGCTGGCGTTGACCCGTGCCTGGACCTTGGTGCGGTTCTTCGAAAGCGATTTGTTGCAGCTTTCGAAATGTACGCATTGCAGCGGCCACTTCGTCGCTCATGCCCATACGCCGGATCACGATTACGTCTGCGGCATCTGCATGCCGCCCTCACGTGCCGGCAAGACGCGTAAGCGTCGCGAGCGTGAAGCTGCCGAGATCGAGCAAGAGATGGTGCTGACCAAGCGTGTCGGTTGATTAGCTTGCCGTCGAACGCTCGATGAAACCTTTTGAACGCCGCCCCGGCCGGGGCGGCGTTCTGCTGTCTATCCACTCGAATTCACTCTTTTTTTTCTGTGTGGCCTCAAGTGTTGCCGAGTCAGGCCGATAGATTGGGTTAACGACGACTCGCATCCACTAAAGGGTATCGGTTGTGCTGATTCTGCTTGGTTACATCGTAGTCATACTGTGTGTCTTCGGTGGCTTCGTGCTCGCCGGCGGCTTCCTTGGCCCGCTCTACCAGCCCACGGAGCTGTTGATGATCGGTGGTGCCGGCGTGGGAGCGTTCATCGCTGCCAACAACGGCAAGGCGATCAAGGCCACGTTCAAGATATTCCCCAAGCTCAAGCGCACCAAGAAGTACAACAAAGAGATGTACCTGGAGCTGCTCGCAGTCCAGTTCAAGCTGCTGACCAAGGTGCGCCGCGAAGGCATGCTGGGCATCGAGCGCGACATCGACAGTCCGCAGGAGAGCGCACTGTTTCAGGAGCACCCCAAGGTGCTGGCCGATCCGATGATCATGAATTTCCTCACCGATTACCTGCGCTTGATGGTAGCCGGGGGCATGGATCCCATGGAGATCGACGAGCTGATGCTCCATGAGATCGAGACCTTTGAACAGGAGGCGCACATCCCGGCAGATGCCATCGCCAAGGTGGGCGACGCCATGCCGGCATTTGGGATCGTGGCCGCCGTCATGGGCGTAGTGAAGGCCTTGACCTATGCCGATGCCGGGCCGGAGCAGATGGGGGAGATGATCGCCCACGCTCTGGTCGGAACCTTCCTGGGGATTCTGATGGGCTACGGTTTCATCAATCCGGTGGCCAGCAGTATCGAGCGCCAGATCAAGGAGGCGGAGAAGATGCTGCAGTGCATTCGTATCACCCTGCTGGCCAGCCTGCATGGTTACGCACCGCAGTTGGCGGTTGAGTTCGGCCGTAAGGCCCTGCACACCGCCGATCGGCCGGGCTTCACAGAGCTCGAGACCTACGTGCGTAACGCCAAGTCGGGTGCGGCAGCGGAATGAGTGCGGCGGGAGACAAGCGCCCGATCATCATTCGGCGCAAGAAGGTCGTCCACGGCCACCATGGCGGGAGTTGGAAGATCGCCCTGGCCGACTTCATGACGGCCCTGATGGCCCTGTTCCTGGTGATGTGGATTCTGTCGGTGGCCAGTGACGAGCAGCGTCAGGGTGTGGCGGATTACTTCAGTACGCCATTGACCGGCGCGGTCATGGGGGGGGATCGCTCGGGCAGTACCCGTGCCATTCCCGGCGGCGGCCCCGATCCGGCCCATAGCGATGGGGAGCGGGCTCGTATCGATACGCGGGAGTACTCACGGCCCAGCGAGCAGCAGCGTCGCTTCTTCATGGATCTACAGCGGCGTATCGAGGCGGCGATCGATGCCGATCCCGAATTGCGCGAGCTGCGCCAGCAGATGCGCTTCGACCTGACACCCGAGGGGCTGCGTATTCAGCTGCTCGATCATGAACTCCGACCGATGTTCGCCATCGGTAGCGACCGTGTCGAGCCCTATATGCGAAGTCTGCTGCGTACCATTGCACCGTTGCTCAACGACTTGCCCAACTACCTCAGTATCAGCGGTCATACCGACAGCCGCCCCTATGCGGGGGGATATCGTGGCTACAGCAACTGGGAGCTCTCCAGCGACCGGGCCAATGCCTCGCGGCGTGAGCTGGTGGCCGGTGGGCTTGACTCGGATAAGCTGCTTCGCGTCTCGGGCTTCGCGGATCGCGTCATGTTACCGGATACCGACCCGTTCGATGCCGACAACCGTCGCATCGAGCTGTTGGTGCTGCTGCCGGAGGTGGCTGAGTACATTCGTCGGCCGGGTATTCTGGGTGGTCCAGGTGTGCCGAGCCCGATGAGTGCGCGACTGGAGAGCGAGGTTGATCTGGCGCCCGTTGAGCAATTTACCGAAAGTCTGCGCCGCACGCTCAATCCCCAATAACCCCTTTTGACACCAGGTGGTGAAGCGCATGGATATCACGGATTTCTATGACACTTTCTTCGAGGAAGCCGAAGAGCTGCTGGCCGACATGGAGCGCTACCTCTTGGAGCTCGATGTGGACGAGCCTGACAGCGAGCAGCTCAATGCCATCTTCCGCGCCGCCCATTCGATCAAGGGGGGGGCAGGCACGTTCGGCTTCGATGCTCTGCAGAAGACGACTCACCTGTTCGAGAACCTGCTCGACCATACCCGCAAGGGCGAGCTTCGGCTGCGTCGGGATATCGTCGATACCTTTCTGGAAACCAAGGATATGCTCAGCGATCAGCTAGACGCTTATCGCAATGGCGATGAGCCCGATCAGGAAGCTTTCGAGCGAATCTGCCAGACGCTGCAGCGTCTGGCGCTCGAGGAGATCGGTCAGGACCTGGAGAGTGGGGTGCCGGCGGTGGCCAGCCCCCAGCTTGCAGCGAAACCCGAGCCCGAAGCCCCCGTGGAGCAGGGCGCGGCGAGCGACTCCGATCTGCGTGTCGTGGCGCTGCTCAACGTCGGGGAGAAGGACCGCCAGCTTCTCGTCGAAGAGCTGGGGCAACTGGGCGAGGTCGTCGCACAAGGGGGCGACGAGTCGTGCTATGAGGTCACGCTCAGTTCCAGCGTGAGCAACGACGATATCGAAGCGGTGATGTGCTTCATCATCGACACCGATCAAATCAAGATTCGTGGGGCCGATGCGGGCGAGGCGCCCCAAGCCGCAGCCCCGGCAGCGGCGACAGAGGTGGCGGAAGTGCAGTCGGCCCCGGTTCAGGCCGCAGTGGAGCCGACCCCTTCGGCTTCGTCCGCCGCCAGTGTTAAGACCGATAGTGTCAAGACAGACAGTGCCAAGCCCGACAGCGAGAAGCCTGCCAAGGCGAAAGCCAAGGCCAAGGGCGGCGGCGAGTCCACCTCCATTCGGGTGTCCGTCGACAAGGTCGATCAGATCATCAACCTGGTGGGCGAACTGATCATCACCCAGTCGATGCTCGATCAGACCGTCAGCGAGATGGACAACGTCGCCAACAGCGCCCTGCAGAACGGCATGAGCCTGCTGCAGCGCAATGCGCGGGACCTGCAGGAGTCGGTCATGTCGATCCGCATGATCCCCATGGATTTCGTGTTCAGTCGTTTCCCGCGGGTGGTGCGCGAAACGGCCGCCAAGCTGGGTAAGGAGATCGAGCTGGTCACGGAAGGCGAGTCCACCGAGCTCGACAAGAGCCTCACCGAGCGCATCATCGATCCGCTGACGCACCTGGTGCGCAACAGCCTCGACCATGGCATCGAACCGCCCGACGTACGTCAGGCGGCAGGCAAGCCGCGTACCGGCAAGCTGGTGCTCTCGGCCAAACACCAGGGCGGCAACATTATCATCGAGGTGATCGACGACGGTGCCGGGCTCAACCGCGACAGGCTGTTGGCCAAGGCGCGGGAGAACGGTTTGCCGGTTAGCGACACCATGAGCGATGACGAGGTGTGGCAGCTCATCTTTGCGCCGGGGTTCTCCACCGCCAAGGAGGTCACCGACGTTTCCGGGCGCGGGGTGGGCATGGACGTGGTCAAGCGCAACATTCAGGGTATGGGTGGGCACGTGCAGATCATGTCCAAGCCCGGGGAAGGGACCACCATCCGCATCGTCCTGCCGCTGACGCTGGCGATCCTCGACGGTATGTCGATCAAGGTCGGCAACGAGATGTTCATCCTGCCGCTCTCTGCCGTGCTCGAGTCGCTGCAGCCGTCGCGTGAGGATCTCTATGCCATGGCCGGCGACGACGTGGTGCTCAAGGTGCGCGATGAGTACCTGCCCGTGGTGGCTGTACACGAAGCCCTCGACGTGCCCAAGGCCAAGACTGAACTGACCGAGACTATCGCCGTGATCGTACAGGGCGAAGGGCGCCGCTATGCCTTGCTGGTCGACGACCTGGTCGGGCAGCAGCAAGTGGTCGTCAAGAATCTGGAAACCAATTACCGCAAGGTGCCGGGCGTCTCCGCCGCTACCATCCTGGGCGATGGTAGCGTGGCGCTGATTCTCGATATCACCGGCTTGCACCGCCTGAGCCGGGAAAAGAAGGAAAAGCGCCGACCTGTGCGCAAACCGGCACTCGAAGCCCTCACCAATGAAGAGCTGGAGACCTGATCATGAACCAGACGAACGAATCAGCACTGGCCGCGGCCGAAGCCCACAATCGCGAGTTCCTGGTGTTCTCGCTGGGCGAGGAGGAGTACGCCATCGATATCCTCAAGGTGCAGGAAATTCGTGGCTACGAGAACGTAACCCGCATCGCCAACGCCCCGGATTTCATCAAGGGGGTGACCAACCTGCGCGGCGTCATCGTGCCTATCGTAGACCTGCGCATCAAGTTCCACCTCGACAAGGTGGAGTACGGCGGCCAGACCGTGGTGATCGTGGTCAACGTCGAAGATCGTGTCGTCGGCATCGTGGTGGATGGCGTTTCGGACGTCATGACGCTCTCACCGGACCAGATCAAGCCGGCGCCCGAATTCGGCGTCACCCTGTCGTCGGATTTCCTCAGCGGCCTGGGCAGCCTCGACGATCGCATGTTGGTCATCGTCGACATCGACAAACTGCTCACCAGCGATGAGATGGAGCTGGTCGAGCGTGTCGCCGAGTGAGGCTGTCAAGTTTTTGACGAACAAGCCGATATTATCATTACCGGCGACTCGTCAGCGGGGAATTGCCAGGGAGGAAGACGTGAAGCTAATCGATAACCTGACGGTCAGGGCCAGTTGGTTTCTGGTATTGCTCTTTTTCGGCGGCATGATCGTCGTGCTGAGCGGCCTGGGCCTCTATGCCTTGCAGCAGAGCGCCGCCGCCGTCGCGGCCATGGCACCGCATGCCGGAGAGTCGGGCGCCGCTTACCTGGCGGCGTTCGAGACCATGTCCGGCCTGATGCGCCTGGCCATCGTTGCCGTACTGGCCGGGTCTTTGTTGGTCATGGTCATCGTCGTGTGGGGCATCAGCGTCAACGTGCTGAAGCCACTCGCGCGCCTGGTGGGGTATTTCGAAGGGTTGGCCAAGGGCGATCTTTCTCAACCGGTGGAGAGGCGCGGCAACAACGAGATCGGTCGGCTCTTCAACTCGCTCAGGCATATGCAGGATGGGCTTTCTCAGACCGTCGGCACGGTGCGTAGCAGTAGCGAGGGCATCTACGTCGGTGCCCAGGACATTGCTGAGGGCAACGGTGAGCTGTCGTCGCGTACGGAGCAGCAGGCCGCCTCACTGGCCGAGACCGCCTCGAGCATGGAGGAGCTGGCTTCCACCGTGGAGCAGAACGCCGACAATGCGCGGCAGGCAAGCCAGCTGGCAGTCGAAGCCTCGCGTACCGCGGCTCAGGGTGGCGAGGTGGTCGGTGAGGTCGTCGCGACCATGCACGACATCAGCGAGAGCTCGCATCAGATGTCCGACATCATCGGTGTGATCGATAGCATCGCTTTCCAGACCAATATCCTCGCGCTGAATGCCTCGGTGGAGGCTGCCCGCGCCGGAGAGCACGGCCGCGGCTTTGCCGTAGTGGCTCAGGAAGTGCGCAGTCTGGCAGGGCGCAGTGCCTCTGCTGCGGGGGAAATCCGCACGCTGATCGCGGCGTCGCTGGAAAAGGTCGACGTCGGCACAGCCCGTGCAGACAAGGCGGGTCAGACCATGAGCGAGATCGTCGCCGCCGTGCAGCGAGTGAGCGACATCATGGACGAGATCGCCTCGGCCTCGCTGGAGCAGAGCAATGGCATTGGGCAGGTCAATCAGGCCGTGACCCAGATGGATCAGGTCACCCAGCAGAATGCCGCGCTGGTACAGCAGGCGGCGACGGCGGCGACTCAGCTCGAAGCCGAGGCGGCTCGCCTGCGTGAGGCCGTGCTGCGCTTCCGTCTGGCAGGGCAGGCCGGCAAAGCGGAGCAGGAGCGTGCCGTGCGGCCTGTTTCCGGTGGCAGCCAAGTCGCCAGGCTGGAGCACGATCCGCTGCCGGCCAAGCGCCACAATGCCCAGGCAACATCGTCGAATGCTACGCGAAATGAAAAAGAAGAGGAGCAGTGGGCCTCGTTTTGAGGTTTCGATGCTCTCGAGCAGGTGGAGACACGCACGCTGGTACTCCGCTTCCTGATGAAATGCGGTAGTTGGGGGAATAACAAATGCGCAATAACCAACCGGTGACACAGCGGGAGTACAAGCTGAACGATCAGCACCTGCTGATCACGCGGACCGATCTCGATGGCCGCATCACTTACGCCAACGCTGCGTTCGTCGAGGTCAGCGGCTTTGAGCATGTCGAGCTCATCGGGGCCAACCACAACATCATTCGTCATCCCGACATGCCACCCGAAGCCTTTGCCGACCTATGGCAGGCGATCAAGCGCGGCGACTCCTGGCAGGGTGTGGTCAAGAACCGGCGTAAGGATGGCGATCACTACTGGGTCAACGCCACGGTCACGCCGATCGTCGAGAATGGAGAGTGCCTCGGCTACACCTCGGTGCGTACGGCAGTGGAGCCTCATGTTGCCGAGGCGGTAGGGCGTGCCTACGAGCAGCTAAGAGCGGGTCGCTCCGGCCTTGCCATCCGCCAAGGGCAGGTGATTCGTCGCGGGCCCCTGGGGTGGCTGGCACGTACCAACCTGCACAGCATCCGTGCGCGGCTCTCCATGCTGACGTTTTCGGCGCTGCTGCTGCTTACCATCAGCGGAGGTGTCGGGTTGTACGGCCTGCAAGTTTCGGGCGAGCGTCTGGCCGAGCTCAACCGCGACGGTTTGCAGGACGTGATTCGACTGCAGCAGCTCGATCAGGCTATCGCCGATGCGCCGCAGCGGCTCTCCGGCCAGGAACGTATGGCGCTGCTCAACGTACGTCACGATGTCGCCGAGTCCCTGGTGGTCGGCAGTGAGCGTTTGACACAGCTGTGGCAGGAGTATCTTGCGCGGGACGTGAACCGTACGCCGGTTGCCATGGAGTTCGATGCGGCACTGACCCGTTACATGCAAGAAGGTCTGGTTCCCATGGCGGAAGCGCTGGGTGGCCCCGAGGCGTTCGATGCCATGATGGCGTTGAACAACGAAACGGCGGGGCTGCGAGAAAGTGCCGATGCGCTGTCGGACCTGGTCAATCAGCTCGTGGAGCAGCAACGGCTCGCGGCGTTGAGCATGGCGGAAGAGGCCGAGCGTGGCCAACAGCAGATGTTGTTCGGGCAGTTGGCATTCCTGGCGCTGGGCTTCGTGCTGCTGTTGGTCATCAGCGTATGGATCATGCGTGCCATCACGCGACCGGTGCGACGTGCCATCGATTTCAGTCTGCAGATCGCTTCGGGCAACCTGGCGGTACGTGCGCCGAAACAGAGTCGTGATGAAATCGGCGAGCTGCTGGGTTCGCTGGATACCATGCGCAAGAGTCTCTACAGCACGACCGAGAGGGTACAGCAGGGCATCGACGTGGTAACGCCGGCGTCGCGCTCCATCGCTCAGGGCAACGAGGATCTCTCCGCTCGCACCGAACAGCAGGCCGCCTCGCTGCAGCAGACCGCCTCCAGCATGGAAGAGATGACCACCACGGTGCAGCAGAACACCGACAACGCTCGTCAGGCCAGTGGGCTGGCGCTGGACAATGCCAGCCGCGTGCGCGACACCGGCGAGCTGATGCACGGCGTGGTGCAGACCATGGGACGCATCACCGCCGGGGCGGAGAAGATGAAGGACATCATCAACGTGATCGACTCCATCGCCTTCCAGACCAACATCCTGGCGTTGAACGCCTCGGTGGAGGCGGCGCGGGCGGGAGAGCAGGGGCGTGGCTTCGCGGTGGTGGCCGGCGAGGTGCGCAATTTGGCCGGTCGCAGCGCGGATGCCGCCAAGGAAATTCGCCAGCTGATCGACGGCTCGGCCAGCGAGATCCATGAAGGCGCCAGTCAGGTGCAGCGAGCCGAGCAGGCGATGGCCGAAGTGGTGGCGGCCTCTCAGCGGGTCAACGACATCATGGGTGAGATCACCGCCGCCTCGGAAGAGCAGAGCAGCGGTATCGGCCAGATCAATCAGGCGATCACCGAGATGGACCAGGTCACGCAGCAGAACGCCGAGCGCGTGCAGCAGAGCGCGCGGGCAGCCAGCGACCTGCAGCATCAGGCCGAACAATTGGCACAGACCATCCGTGTCTTCCGCTTGCGGGGGGCCGGGCTCGAAAAGGTGGAGAGCCTCTCGGGTAACAAGGATGCCAACACGCATCATCAAGCCGGCACGCAAAGAAAGCCGGTCCAGACGCCAGCCTTGCAGCATGACCCTCTCCCCAGCAGGCGAGCATCGACCGGAAACCGGTCGGCCGCCGAGGAAGAGTGGGAAACGTTCTAATGGGGATTCTCATGAGGCGGTGAAGGATAATAACTATGCGTGACAATCAACCGGTGACACAGCGGGAACTCAAGCTTGACGATCAGCACCTGCTCATCACGCGCACGGATCTGGAGGGGCGGATCACCTATGCCAACTCCGCATTCGTGGAAGTGAGTGGGTACGCCCACGAGGAGTTGATCGGGTCGCCTCACAATCTGATCCGCCACCCCGACATGCCCAAGGCAGCCTTCGCCGACCTGTGGAAGACCGTGAAGGGCGGTAACACATGGCAGGGAGTGATCCGGAACCGATGCAAGAACGGTGATCACTACTGGGTGCAGGCTGCGGTCACGCCGATCTTCGAAGAAGGCAAGTGCCTGGGCTACACCTCGGTGTGTACACGCGCTGCGGAAAAGGATATCGACAAGGCATCGAAAGCCTATGCCCTGCTGCGGGAAGGGAGGGGCAAGCTGGCATTCAAGCAAGGGCAGCTGGTGCGTCGTGGACCCTTGGCGGTCCTGGCCCGGCTCAACGTGCACACCATTCGTGCCAAGCTGGTAATGCTGACCGTAGTCCCCGTCTTGCTACTGTTGCTCAGCGGTGCCGTGGGGCTCTACGGGCTCAAGGTATCGGGCGACAGGGTTGCTGAACTGAACGGCAATGTGGTGCAGGATATTGCCGATCTGCAGCGCATCGATCAGCTGCTGAGCCAGCTGATGATCGATCTGGAGCGACCGGTGCGCAATCCCAGAGCACTACGGATGGAGCAGATTCAAGAGTTGGCGGGTGAGGCGGAAGGCGTCGTCGAGCGAATCCAGGCCGCCTGGGCGAGCTTCCTCGAAGGAGAGGATACGACCCTCGGCGAAGTGGCTGAGTTGAGCACCCGGCTCGATACTGCCATCGATAGCGGTATCCGTCCGACCCTGAAGGCACTGATCGACGGCAGCGGCTTTGCCGCCTATGAAGCCTACAATGACGTGCTGCGCCCGGAAGTCGACGCCATGGGCAGCAGCATCAACACCCTGGTAGCAGGCAAGCTCGACTATGCTGATCGATTGGCTGCCGAAGCCGAGCGCGGTCAGCAGATGATGCTGACCGGCCAGATCGCAGCGCTGTCGGTGGGGATTCTGTTCCTGGTTCTGCTGGGCATCTGGACCCTGCGTGCGATTACGCGACCGGTTAACCGGGCCGTCGATTTCACCCTGCAGGTGGCCTCGGGCAATCTGGCGGTGCGCTCACCGGACCGGACCCGCGATGAGATCGGCGTGCTGCTCGGGGCACTCAATACCATGCGCAAGAGTCTCTACAGCACCACCGCCAGCGTGCAGCAGGGCATCGACGTGGTAACGCCGGCGTCGCGCTCCATTGCTCAGGGCAACGAGGATCTCTCCGCGCGCACCGAGCAGCAGGCCGCCTCGCTGCAGCAGACCGCCTCCAGCATGGAGGAGATGACCACCACGGTGCAGCAGAACACCGACAACGCTCGTCAGGCCAGTGGGCTGGCACTGGACAATGCCAGCCGCGTGCGTGATACCGGCGAGCTGATGCACGGCGTGGTGCAGACCATGGGGCGCATCACCGCCGGGGCGGAGAAGATGAAGGACATCATCAACGTGATCGACTCCATCGCCTTCCAGACCAACATCCTGGCGTTGAACGCCTCGGTGGAGGCGGCGCGGGCGGGAGAGCAGGGGCGTGGCTTCGCGGTGGTGGCCGGCGAGGTGCGCAATTTGGCCGGTCGCAGCGCGGATGCCGCCAAGGAAATTCGCCAACTGATCGACGGCTCGGCCAGCGAGATCCATGAAGGCGCCAGCCAGGTGCAGCGAGCCGAGCAGGCGATGGCCGAAGTGGTGGCGGCCTCGCAGCGGGTCAACGACATCATGGGTGAGATCACCGCCGCCTCGGAAGAGCAGAGCAGCGGTATCGGCCAGATCAATCAGGCGATCACCGAGATGGACCAGGTCACGCAGCAGAACGCCGAACGCGTGCAGCAGAGCGCGCGGGCAGCCAGCGACCTGCAGCATCAGGCCGAACTACTGGCTCGTGCCATCCGCGTGTTCCGCCTGCGCGGCGCCGGCCCCGAGCAGGTGCCGAGCCCGCAGCAGAAACATTCTTTAGATACACGGACCGAACGAACGAGTGCCGCCCCCGCGTTGTCGCACGACCCGCTTCCCGTGAAGCGGGCCGCCGTCAAGCCGAGCAAAGTGGCCACCGATGAGGAGTGGGAAACGTTTTGACACAGTTTCGGGCGCCCGGTAGCGAACCGGGGCAATGGTCAGGGCTGGGTCACCTGGAGCGTGACCTGGTGCTGACCGATGAGGACTTTGCCAAGATCCGCCAGCTGATCTATCAGCGGGCCGGAATCGTACTGGCGGAGCACAAGCGTGAGATGGTCTACAGTCGTCTGGCCAAGCGCTTGCGGCATCATGGCCTGACCCGCTTCAGCGACTATCTGGAAAGGCTGGCACGCCAACCCGATGCGCGGGAGTGGGAGGCATTCACCAATGCTTTGACCACCAATCTCACCGCTTTTTTCCGCGAGATGCACCATTTCCCGCTGCTGGCAGAACACGTCAGAAAGGCCACGGGGCCTGTGCGTATCTGGAGCGCGGCGGCCTCCACCGGCGAGGAGCCCTACTCCATCGCCATGACGCTGCACGAGAGCCTGGGTGCACGAGCTACCGAAGCTCGTGTGGTGGCGACCGATATCGATACCGAGGCCTTGGCCCGTGCTCGGGCCGGGGTCTATCCCATCGAGCAGGTGCGCAAGCTCGATGATGAGCGGGTGAGGCGCTTTTTCCAGAAAGGGCGGGGGCAGCAAGAAGGTTTGGCCAGGGTGCGTCCGGAAGTGACGTCCATGGTGGAGTTCCTGCACATGAACCTGCTGGCTCCTCAATGGCCGATCAAGGGGCCTTTCGACGCCATCTTTTGTCGTAACGTGATGATCTATTTCGACAAGCAGACCCAGGCACGCATCCTCGAACGCTTCGCTCCCTTGCTCAAGCCCGATGGCCTGCTATTTGCCGGCCACTCCGAAAATTTCTCGTACATCAGCAAGGTATTTCGCCTGCGTGGGCAAACCGTTTACACCCTGGCCTAGCAAGTGCCCGTGCTCGGCCAGTTTTCGCCTAATGCCTAAAGTTTTTGCCGACCGTGCCGATCAATGAGGCATACCCTTTGCTGCGGGTCGCAAAGACTCCCCTACGTGACAGGAGATTTGCCTTGGGATCGAACAGGATCAAGGTGTTGTGCGTTGACGATTCGGCGCTGATTCGTGATCTGCTCAGCGAGATCATCAACTCGCAGCCGGACATGGAAGTGGTGGCCGTGGCACCGGATCCACTGGTCGCGCGCGATCTCATCAAACAGCACAACCCCGATGTCCTGACGCTCGACGTCGAGATGCCGCGCATGGACGGTCTCGACTTTCTCGAGCGTCTCATGCGTCTGCGTCCGATGCCGGTGCTGATGGTCTCTTCGCTGACCCAGGCCGGTTCGGAAATCACACTGCGTGCTTTGGAGCTGGGAGCGCTCGATTTCGTCGCCAAGCCGTCGCTGGGCATTCGCAGCGGTATGCTGGAGTACGCCAACGACATCGCCGAGAAGATCCGCGCCGCCGCCAAGTCGCGACCGCGACAGGCGCGCCAGGCTCAGGCAGCACCGCGTGAGGCGCTCAAGGCGCCCCTGGTATCGAGTGAGAAACTGATCATCATCGGTGCCTCCACCGGCGGCACGGAAGCGATCCGTGCCGTGCTCGAGCCGCTGCCGGCCAACAGCCCGGCCATTCTGATCACGCAACACATGCCCGGTGGTTTCACCCGCTCTTTCGCCGAACGGCTCAACCGCCTGTGCAACATTACCGTGAAGGAAGCCAGCGACGGCGAGCGTGTGCTACCGGGGCATGCCTATATCGCTCCGGGGGATGCACATCTCAAGTTGGCGCGAAGCGGGGCGAACTACGTTGCCAGACTCGACGACGGCCCGCCGGTCAACCGCCATCGCCCATCGGTGGACGTGCTGTTCCACTCCGCCGCCACCCAGGCCGGGCGCAACGCCATCGGCGTGATACTGACTGGCATGGGCAAGGATGGCGCCGCCGGCCTGCTGGAGATGCGTCAGGCAGGCTCGGCCACCCTGGCACAGGACGAAGCGAGCTGCGTGGTCTTTGGCATGCCGCGGGAAGCCATCTCGCTGGGCGGGGCCGTGGAGGTGGTCGGCCTCGACGAGATTCCGGAACGACTGATGGCACTGGTGGCCGTGTCCGGCCGTGCCCAGCGTGTCTGACTATTTTCTATTTCATCAAGAACAACAACAAGAAACAGGAATTTACCTGTCTTAATCGCGAGGAACGCCGAAATGAGCCGCATTTTACGTAACATCAGCATTCATGCTTCCATGATTGCCGTGCTGGTCTGCTTTGCCGTACTGATCGGTGTGGTGTCGTTGCTCTCGATCATGTCGGACCGGCAGGCCACGCGAATCATGGTCGATCTCGATAGTATCAACGTGCAGCAGCTCAACGAGATCAACCGTGCCGATGCGCTGCTCAACGTGGCACGCGTGAGCCTTGAGATCGCTTCCAACCAGATCATGCTGGGTCGTATGGCAGATGCCAACCAGCAGCTCGATATCGCCGCCAATCGCATGGATCGCGCAGAGGTCAGGCTTAGCAACTTTGCAGCCGTGCCGAAGTCGGCTGAGGCACAGGAGCTGGCGCAGCAGCTCGAGCGGAATTTTCATACCGTGCTGGGCCTCGTTCGTGAGCAGCATATTGCTTTGGACGAACTCAATACACCGGGATTCGGTAATCTTCGTGACCAGTTGATCGAGCCGAGTAACGCGCTGGCTGAGAACATGACCGAGTTCGTTGCCTACGGTTTCAGCAGTGGCCAGGCCATGACCGAAGACTTCCGCGTTCAGTCGGAGCGCTTTGTGTTCATCACCCTGGGCGCGCTGTTGCTGGCGCTGGTGGTACTGGTGCTGGTCTATGTGGGGCTGCGCAGCACGGTGATCCGCCCGCTCAACTCGGCGGTCAAGCATCTGCAGGCCATCGCCAAGGCCGACCTGACGGCCAGAATACCCGAGGGCAGTCGCAACGAGATCGGCAAGCTCTTCAATGCCATGCGCAACATGCAACAGAGCCTGACGCGTATCGTCGGCCAGGTGCGAGACGGCAGCAGCTCGATTCATATCGGTACGCGCGAGATTGCCAGCGGCAATGCCGACCTCTCCTCGCGCACCGAGCAGCAGGCGGCTTCGCTCGAGGAGACGGCCTCCAGCATGGAAGAGCTCACTGCCACGGTGCGCCAGAATGCCGACAACGCGCGTCAGGCCAGCGGGCTGGCCCTGGATGCCTCGACCACGGCAGAACAAGGCGGCGAGGTGGTGGATCGCGTGGTCAAGACCATGGTGGGAATTTCGACCAGCTCGCAGAAGATCAGCGATATCACCAGTGTCATCGATTCCATCGCCTTCCAGACCAACATTCTGGCATTGAACGCCTCGGTGGAGGCGGCGCGGGCCGGTGAACAGGGGCGCGGTTTCGCCGTGGTGGCCGGTGAGGTGCGCAACTTGGCCAGCCGCAGCGCCACGGCGGCCAAGGAGATCAAGGAGCTCATCGATGGTTCGGTGGCTCAGGTCAAGGAAGGGTCGCTGCTGGCCGAGCAGGCCGGCGAGACCATGGACGAGGTGGTCAAGGCCGTGCGTCGGGTCACCGACATCATGGACGAGATCTCCGCAGCGTCCCAGGAGCAGAGCGACGGTATCGAGCAGGTGAGCCAGGCGGTGGGTCAGATGGATCAGGTGACCCAGCAGAATGCCTCGCTGGTGCAGCAGGCAACGGCCGCCGCCGCCTCGCTGGAGGAGCAGGCGAATCGTCTGGAGCAGGCCGTGGCCGTGTTCCGTCTGTCCGGCGACGTGGAGTCCGAGATCAAGACAGATGCTGGCGGCGGGGCTTTGGCGAAGCGCGTCGGCGTGCCTGCCCTGGCCGAGCCGGGCGCCTCGTCGCGCAGCGCGTCGCGCGTACCGGCCGAGATCGACCCCAAGCCCAGCCGCAAGCCCCGTAAAGAGACGGTGGCCGAGGGTGACTGGGAAGAGTTCTGAGTAGTGTAAACGAATCCCGACGGCACTTGGGCGGCCGTCGGTCATGGATCATTGCCTGGATAGAAGAGAGGAATCCCGATGGCCGATAAGAACATGAGCTTTCTGGTGGTAGACGACTTTCCGACCATGCGTCGGATCGTTCGGAGCCTGCTCAAGGAGCTCGGTTACACCAACGTCGAAGAGGCCGAAGATGGCCAGGAGGCGCTGAGCAAGCTGCGCGGCGGTTCGTTCGAGTTCGTGGTGTCCGACTGGAACATGCCGAATCTCGACGGCCTGGAGATGCTCAAGCAGATTCGCGCCGATGCCGCGCTCAAGGACCTGCCCGTGCTGATGGTCACGGCCGAGGCCAAGAAGGAGAACATCATCGCGGCAGCCCAGGCGGGCGCCAGCGGGTACGTGGTGAAACCCTTCACCGCCGCCACGCTGGAAGAGAAACTCAACAAGATATTCGAGAAACTGGGCAAGTGATGGCGGCTGGCCTGTCCTGCTTGCGAAGGAGACGACAAGATGAGCTCAAACGAGTCGCCCGGTGCTGCCGGTGAGGACCTGGTCCAGCGCATCGGCCAGCTGACTCGCATGCTGCGGGAAAGCATGCGTGAGCTGGGGCTGGACAAGGAGATCGAGAAGGCGGCGGAAGCCATCCCCGATGCGAGGGACCGGCTGAACTACGTCGCCACCATGACCGAGCAAGCGGCCGAGCGTGCTCTGAATGCCATCGATCGTGCCCAGCCCCTGCAGGATTCGATCAGCAGCGGCGCCGAGTCGCTAGACAAGCGCTGGGCAGCGTGGTTTGCCGAGCCCAAGGAGCTCGACGAGGCGCGCGAGCTGGTCAAAGAGACCCGCTCCTATCTGGCCGAGGTGCCCGACAAGACCCAGGCGACCCAGAAGGAGCTGCTCGAGATCATGATGGCCCAGGACTTCCAGGACCTGACCGGCCAGGTGATCAAGAAGATGATGGACGTGATCCGTGAGATCGAGCACCAACTGGTTCAGGTGCTGATCGACAACGTACCCGAGGAGCTGGCCCGCGAGAACATGCAGCGCAAGGCCAACGACCAGTGGGAGAACGATGCGCGGCGGCGGGAAGAGGGGCTCAAGAACGGCCCGCAGATCAAGCCCGGCGCCGATGTGGTCACCAATCAGGATCAGGTGGACGATTTGCTCGACCAACTCGGTTTCTGATTGTAGTTTAGCGATTTGCTTAGCCGTCTCTTCCAACTGTACTACCTTCCCTGCGCCGAGGGTCGTGGCCGATAAAGCCACGATCATCGGCGCTTTTTGGCGTATCGCCATCCCCCCGTTGACGCCACAATGGCCACCGTGCGGAAAAGTGTGCGGGAGCCATGGCCGACCAGAGCAGCGATCAGGAAAAGACCGAAGAGGCTACGCCTCGTCGCCTCGAGAAGGCGCGAGAGGAAGGCCAGGTCGCCCGCTCTCGTGAGCTGACCACCTTCATGCTGCTATTGGGTGGTGTGGTCGGCATGTGGTCGATGGGGGCGCTGCTTTACGACCAGTTGGGCCTGGTAATGGAGCAGGCCTTCCTGTTCGAGAGGCGTCAGGCCTTTGAAACCGGTCCCATGCTGAGCAATGTGCTCGACCTGGGAACGCGCACGCTGTTGACCATGCTGCCGCTGTTTCTGTTGTTGACGGTGGTGGCATTGGTGGCACCGGCGCTGCTGGGCGGTTGGCTGATCTCGGCAAAGTCACTCAAGCCTCAGATGTCTAAGCTCAACCCGTTCAAGGGGCTGAAGCGCATGTTCGGCGTCCAGGCCCTGGTCGAGCTGTTCAAGGCGGTGGCCAAGTCGACGCTGATAGGCGGTGTGGGCATGGCATACCTTTACTTCAACCGCGGGGAATACCTGTCGTTGATGGATCAGCCGACCACCCAGGCGTTGGCGCGGGCTTTGATGATGGCTGCCCAGGCCTGTGGGCTTATGGTATTGACGCTGCTGGTGGTGATTCTGATCGACGTGCCTTACCAGCTGTGGAGTCATGCCAAGAAGTTGCGCATGTCCAAAGAGGAGGTCAAGCGCGAACACAAGGAGTCGGAGGGCGACCCGCACGTCAAGGCGCGGATTCGCTCCCAGCAGCAGGCGATGGCGCGCGGTCGTATGATGAGCAAGGTACCGGAGGCCGATGTGATCATCACCAACCCCACCCACTATGCCGTGGCGCTGCAATATGACGAGATGCGCATGGGGGCTCCCCGCGTTGTAGCCAAGGGCGCCGACATGGTGGCGGCACGTATCCGCGAGCTGGGCGAGGAAGCCGGCGTTCCGCTGCTTCAGGCGCCACCGCTGGCCCGGGCGCTGTATCATCACGTCGATCTGGACCGCGAAATTCCGCTGGATCTGTATACCGCCGTGGCGGAAGTGCTGGCCTGGGCCTTCCGTCTCAAGCACGTTACCCAAGAGGGGGGAGAGGTGCCGCCTACACCCGAAGACTTGCCTATCCCAGAGAGCCTGGCCGTGCCGGCTACTGACACGGGCAATGATGCCGCTGATCAGGGGCCGTCCGTGCCCGATGGAGCGCGTCGATGAAATCCCTGAGCCATCTCATTGGGCGTCGCGACTGGATGGGCGACGTGCGCATGAAGCTGCTGGCCGGTCCGATCCTGATCATCATGATCCTCGGCATGATGATCGTTCCGCTGCCGCCTTTTGCACTCGATCTGCTGTTCACCTTCAACATTGCACTGGCCGTGATGGTGCTGCTGGTCAGCATGTTCACCCAGAAGCCGCTGGATTTTGCCGCTTTCCCGGCGGTGCTGCTGTTTACCACGCTGCTGCGACTGTCGCTCAACGTGGCTTCGACCCGGGTCATCCTGATGGAAGGACACCAAGGCGGCGACTCCGCCGGCAAGGTGATCGAAGCCTTCGGGCAGTTCCTGATCGGCGGCAACTTCGCCGTGGGCCTGGTGGTGTTCCTGATCCTCGTCATCATCAACTTCATGGTCATCACCAAGGGCGCAGGGAGGATTGCCGAGGTCGGTGCGCGCTTCATGCTCGACGCCATGCCCGGCAAGCAGATGGCCATCGATGCCGACCTCAACGCCGGCCTGATAGGCGAAGAGGACGCACGCAAGCGGCGTGCCGAAGTCGCCCAGGAGGCCGACTTCTACGGCTCCATGGACGGTGCCAGCAAGTTCGTGCGCGGTGACGCCATGGCCGGCCTGGTGATCATGGTGGTCAATATCATCGGCGGGCTGCTGATCGGCATGCTGCAGCACGGCATGGGCTTCGGCGATGCCGCCAAGACCTACACCCTGATGACCATCGGCGATGGCCTGGTGGCCCAGATTCCCGCCTTGATCATCTCAACCGCTGCCGGCGTGACCGTCTCGCGGGTCAATACCGAGCAGGACGTCGGCCAGCAGATGATCAGCCAGCTGTTCGTCAACCCTCAGGTCATGGTGCTGGCGGCGCTGGTCATGGGGCTGCTGGGGCTGGTACCCGGCATGCCCAATCTGGTTTTCCTGATCTTCACCGGACTGCTGGCTGGCTTGGCCTGGATGCTGACGCGCCAGAAGGAGCAGCAACTGGTCGAGCAGGAGCTCAACACTGAGCCGCTACCGCAGCCTGAGGCGCCCGAGGCCAGCTGGGACGACGTGCAATTGGTGGATACACTGGGCTTGGAGGTCGGCCACAGGCTGATCCCGCTGGTGGATCAGCGCCAGGATGGCGAGCTGCTGGGCCGCATCAAGAGCGTGCGCAAGAAATTCGCTCAGGAGGTCGGGTTCCTGCCGGCTGTGGTGCACATTCGCGACAACCTGGAACTGGGTGCCAACACTTACGTGATCACCCTGAAGGGAGCCGAGATCGGCCGCGCTGAAGCCTTCCCGGGACAGTGGCTTGCCATCGACCCCGGTCAGGTCACCGGCCAGCTCCAGGGCACGCCGACTGCCGACCCGGCCTTCGGCCTGCCGGCGATCTGGATCGACGCGGGTCAGCGCGAGCACGCCCAGGTGTACGGCTATACCGTGGTCGATGCCGGCACGGTGATCGCTACCCATCTCAACCACTTGCTGCACCGCCATGCGCCCGAGATGCTCGGCCGTCAGGAGGTTCAGAAGCTGCTCGACAAGCTGGGCGAGGAGCAGAAGTCTCTGGTCGAAGATGTCGTGCCCAAGGCCGTCAACCTGACGGCGCTGCAGCGTATCCTGCAGAACCTGTTGGAAGAGGATGTCTCGATTCGCGACATGCGTACCATACTGGATACGCTGGCCGAGTATGCCCCGCATCAGCAGGACACCAACGAGCTGACGGCGCTGGTACGCATTGCTCTTGGGCGGACGATTACGCAGCAATGGTATCCAGGACGCGATACGCTGAATGTGATCGGCCTGGATGCCCAGCTCGAGCAGGTGCTGATGCAGGCCATGAACGGCAACGGAGCACTCGAGCCCGGGCTGGCAGCAACGCTGATGAGTCAGGCCGAGCAGGCCGTCGAGCGGCATGAGGCCAGCGGAGAGCCACCGGTACTGGTGGTCCAGCACAGTCTGAGGCCGCTGGTGGCCAGGTTCCTGCGTCGGCGCATGCGCCACCTGGTGGTCATGTCACAGGCGGAAATTCCCGATGATCGGACACTGCGCGTCACGTCGCTGGTGGGAGGTCGATAATCAATGAGTGTCATGCGGTTCCTGGGAGCCAACAGTCGCGAAGCCATGCGTCAGGTGCGTGCGGCGCTTGGCGATGAAGCCCTGATTCTGGCCAACCGACATACCGAGCAGGGGGTCGAGATCCTGGCAATGGCCGAGTCGACAGCACCGGCTACCAGCGAGGGAACTTCCCATAAGCAGCCCGAGCCCGAGAGTGCCGCGGCCCGAGCGGTGCCGACAAGCGCAGACCCGGCTCAGTCGCAGGTGCAGGCCTTCGAGGCCATGAGCGCCAGGCTGCTCGAGGAGATGCGTGACATGCGCGCCTTGCTGGCACGCGAGAGAAGCCGGCCGGAGGCGGGTGGCACGGCCGGCGAGCAGTTCGTGCGGGCAATGCTCGAAGCGGGCTTCAGCCCGGCGCTGGCCGAAGAGGTCGTGGCCTCGTTGCCGGAAGAGCTGGCTGAGGTCGAAGCGCTGGACGAGCGTGCCATGGCCTGGCTCGTGCGCCAGCTATCCAAGCGACTCGAAGGCCTGGACGACGAAGCCGCCTTCATGGACCGTGCCGGTATCGTGGCGCTGATCGGTCCTACCGGAGTAGGCAAGACCACCACCACGGCCAAGCTGACGGCACGCTACGTCATGCGCCACGGCACCCGGCCGGTGGCGCTGGTAACCACCGACAGCTTCCGTATCGGCGCTCATGAGCAACTGCGTATCTATTCGCGGCTGCTCGACGTTCCCATGTACGCTCTCAACGCCGACCAGCCGGTATCGGATCTGCTCGAGCGCATGAAAGGCAAGTCATGCGTCATCATCGATACGGTAGGCATGAGCCAGCGCGATCAACGCGTGATCGAACAGATCGGTCACCTGCGCGGCGGCGACACCTCGGTGCGTCTGGTGCTGCTGCTCAATTCTGCCAGTCAGCCGGAGACCCTGGAGGAGGTGGTGGTGCGCTATCGTCAGGCGGCCCAGGCAGCCGGCGGCGAGATTACCGACTGCATCATCACCAAGCTGGACGAGGCGGGCAGGTTGGCCCCTGTGCTGGACATCATCATGCGCCACGGGCTGCGGCTGCTGTTCGTCTCTCACGGCCAGCGGGTGCCGGAGGACATGGCCCTGGCCGAGCCCGTCTCGCTCATCGAGCAGTGTCTGGCCAATCGTGTGCCCCTGGCTCGTTCCACCGCCTCGCCGACGGCCCCAGACATCTCCTCGCGCGGTGCCGGCAATCTGCTGGGGCAGGGGCGCCGACTGGCTACGGTGCTGCAGGCGTTGCGCCAGCGCTTGCCGGCCTTCGACGGGCTGGAAGCCGTATGGAACTTGCTGGGTTTGCCGGCTTCCGTGCAGCAGCAGCGTCTCGATGCGCTGCTGGCGGATCATCCCCGGCCCGGCCAGGCTCACGGCATGCTGTGGAGCGAGCGGCGACGGGTTCCGGGCGAACACTGGGCGATGCCCGATGTGGCACTGAATGCAGAGGGAACCTGGCTGGCGCTGCCGCTGTTGCAGCATCGCCAGGTGGCGGGCCTACAGGCGCGTCTCGAAAGCGCGTTGCAGCACCACGCTGCCGGTGTGCATCTGATGAATGGGCTACCCGATGCCGAGGCCGGCGACTGGCTGGAGCGTCAGGGGCTGTCCTGGTGCAGCCAGGTTCGGAGCAGCTTGCGGGTCGCCCATGCGGGCGAGCGTCACAGCTTGGCGGCGCTGGAGTCGATGGCCGAGGCCACCGGCCAGGCTAGCTGCCGCTTCCGCGGTGCTCCGGCACGTCTCATGCTCGCGACGCTGCCGGTAGAGGTGAGGTTCAAGGGCAGTCGCCGTGAGCGGTCGGGCTTCGACGCGCAGGCCTGGTTTGGTGAGGTTCGCGATGCAGAGAGTGGCAAGGCCTTGGCCAGACGCCATTGGATCGTTCCCGCCGTGCTGAATCGTGACCCCCAGCCGCTGCTGCTCGCGCTGCTGCAAGCCGATGTGTTGCCGCAACTCGCTCGCCGCGCCTGGCAGCGCCTCGAGCATGCTGAAGCTGGCGATCTGCGTGCTGATGTCCGCTTGCTCATGGCTAGTGGACTGGCCACGGTGGCAGCTCACCTCGACCTTGCCGAAGACGAGGCCGCCATGGATCTCAGAGCCGAGCTGTTGGGCCTCGGTGGTGGGCGTCGCCGACGCCGAGACGTGGCGCTGCTCGAGTCTCTACTACAACTTTTCCTGGTGCGCGATGCCATTCGCCACCTTGGCCTCGGTGAACGGGAGACAGGCTAGATGGGATGGGACCAGGCCGCGGGCTTGCGCCAATGGGCAAATGGAACGACGCAGGACGAGTGCCCGACACACGTGGCCGAGATGCTGGTCGAGCTGGCCACAGGAAACAAGGCGGAGAATGTCCGACCCAAGCAGGCCAGCGCTCAGCCTGCCGGCACCAAGGCGGCGGTGGAGCGACCGAGGCCGCCGCGCAGTGAGGGGGAGCGGACGCTGATGGTGCTGGGCCTGCCGGGCACTGCCGAGCGACACACTGCACGAGTCACCGAGCTGCTTGAAAGCTGGGCGCACGAGGGGCGTCGCTGGGTAGGCGATCCCGGCAGCTGGCGTATCGTGGCGCTACCGATCTCCAGCCCGCATCTGTCGCTGCTGGCAGCGCAGCAGTCGCAGTGGGCGCTGTGGATAGACGACGATCTGGAGGCGTTCCGCCGCGGTTATCGCATGCTCAAGCAGATCGCCGAACAGGGTGGCCCGCGTCGCTTGATTGCCGTGCACCCGTCGGGCGTGGGGCGCCAGGGCCTGTTGAGCAATCTCCAGTACGTTGCGGAAGCGTATTTCGATATCGAACTGTTGGTATTGGCGCGATGAAACCGCACAGGCTAGGGCAACTCTGTTTTCTGACCCTTTGCGTGCTGTGGGCGGGCATGGCTCAGGCGGCCGGCAGTTGGGTGGCCACGGCGCCTGCCGTGCACGTCGTCATGGCCGAGCGACCCGCCATGTCCGCTGCCTTGTTGCCGCCATCTCCCGAACTGGCACACGGGCAGGTGATGGGCCGCGTGGTCTGGCAGTTTCAGCCGCCAGCCGGCAGGGAGGTGAACGCCTGGCTCTGCCATCCGGGGGCCTGCATTCGCCTGCCCGGGCCGCGAGGGCAGACCGAGGCACTGGCCGGTGTGCCGGCGGATACGCCACTGAACTTTCAGTTTTCCCTACAGGAGCGTGGGCAGCGTGCCGCAACCCTGCAGGGGCTGCAAGTGATCGTGAATCACGACGACCTGCAGTGATTCTGACCCGTCGAGCGCCGATCGGCATCGCTCGAGGGAACCGTCAGCCGCGAGAGCAAGAGCATGTACACAGCACGAGGCAAGATCGAACAGGCAGACCTGCTGGAGGAGTACCTGCCGCTGGTGAGGCGCCAGGCGCTGTCGATGCAGGTTCGACTGCCGGCAAGTATCGAGCTCGATGATCTGATCCAGGCCGGCACCGTGGGGTTGCTCGAGGCGATGGGTCGCTTCGATGCCACTCAGGGGGCGAGTTTCGCTACCTTTGCCAGCCAGCGTATCCGTGGCGCCATGCTGGACGAGCTGCGCAGCCGCGACTGGCTGCCTCGCAGCGTGAGGCGTAATGCCCGGGCGGTCGATGAGGCCGTGCGCAGTCTGGAACAGAAGCTCGGCCGGGCGGCAGACGAGCTTGAGATAGCCGCCGAGCTCGACATGGAGCTCGAGGAGTATCGCCAGCTGCTCAGTGATACCAACAGTGGCCATCTGCTGCCCTTCGAGGTGCTCGTCTCGGAAGGCGCCGAACCCGGCATCGAGGACGCTTCGCTCGATACGCCTTATCACATGCTCATCGACGAGGAGCGGCGTCGGCAACTGGTCGATGGCATCGAGGCACTGCCCGAGCGCGAAAAGCTGCTGATGGCGCTCTATTACCAGGAAGAGCTCAACCTGAAGGAGATCGGCGCCGTGCTCGGTGTCACCGAGTCACGCGTGTGCCAACTGCATAGCCAGGCGGTAAGCCGGTTACGGGCACGCCTGGCGGACAACGACGTCTAGGTTTTCCCAAGCGCAAGGGTTTCCCAAGCGTAAGGCTTTCTCCAAGCACCCGGCGCGGTTAGGCAGCTCTCGCATGCCTACAGGTTATCCATCAACGCCTTGGTGCTGGCCAGTGCGTTCATGTAGCAGCCATGCAGTCGGTCAGCGGGAACTTCATCGATAGCTTCTTCGACCTGGCGCTCGTGGTTCTCGCACAGGACGAGCACGGCACCGAGAGGTCCGCTGCGATACTTCAATGCCTTGATGATCGGTTCGCCCAAAGGCAGGTGGTCGAGCAAGGTATTGCGATCCTCTTCGAGCAGGGCATCCATCATCGAGAACAGCCCGGTGGTGAAGGCATCCTCGGGATCGAGAGTAGGGAAGGGGGCCGCCAGATGACGGCACATGAAGGCGCGGATCAGCGCCATACGCAGCACGATGCGGGATGAGGGCTGCAGACTTGCCAGGGTCAGGGTCAGGATCAGCCGACGCAGTTCTATCAACCCCAGGATCTGTACCCCACGCTGCAGATCGACCGCCTTGCCGCCAGGATTGAAATAGGTAGAGTTGGCGCGGCGCAGAATCGCCACATGCAGATGAGGCACCTGCACCACCAGCTCGTGCAGTCGGTTGAGGTCACTGCTGTCTTCCTCATAGAGGGCGCGAATCAGGCGAATCTGGGCGGCGCGGTTGCCGTGGCGTCCACGGGGCGGCGAGGCAATGAAGCTGGGGCGTGCCAGATAGTCGCCGTCATAGTAATCGCAGCCCATCATCTGGTAACGCTCCAGGGCATCGCGGCTGTCGAGATTGCCGACCAGTAGCTTGATATTGCGAGCCGGGAGCTTTTCCAGCGTCTTTTCGTCCAGTTCGTTGGGTGAGCTCAGCTGTATGATGTCACAGCGGCCAAGCAACGCCTCGGGATCCTGCTTGAACAGCCGAGAAGGCACGATGACCCGATAGCCTCGCTCACGAATGTCATCCAGGCGCCCGAGCAGCTCGCTATCCAGCGTACTGGCTTCGGCAACGCCAAGCGCTAGCCGCGGTGCCGGGGTGGGCAGCAGTTCGGGGCGATCGAGCCACTCCAGGGGCAGGTCGACGAACAGCGTCCTGTCGCCTAGCAGCCCAGCATCGCCAAGCTCGTAGACGGCGCTGGCCAGGGCCCGGGCGGTAGCGGACATGAGGTCCTCGGCCTCATCCTCGGCGTCGCTGCGCCGGGTGTAGACGAGACGATCCGCCACGTGATGGTGGCTGGCATCGTGAACCGGATGGAGAGCGATGGTGAAAGGCTCTGGACCCCTTTGGTCGGGCATGTGGCTTGGCTCCCTGCTGAGTGTTGCAACACCCAGGTATGTTCTCATGTTTCCAGATATGACGGCGGCTCCGGTGCCGCTTGTCCTGCGCTTGCAGCATCTACAATGCCTGGCGCAGCGCCGCGAGGCCCGGTTCGAGATCCGGTGCGAGGCTCTCGAGGGCGGGGCGCGCATGAAAGAAGCCCTGCTGCTTCGGAATGCCGTGACGCCCCAGCCACAGTGCCTCGTCGCGGGTCTCCACGCCCTCGGCAATCAGGTCGATACCGAGCTCCCCGGCAAGGCTGACGAGGGCTCTGAGAATCGCCTGTCGGCGAACGTCGTCATCGCAACCCATCACCAGGGCGCGGTCTATCTTGAGCCGGTCCGGGTGCAGTATCGTCAACAGATCGAGATTGGCGAAGCCGTTGCCGAAGTCATCCAGGGCAGTGGTGAATCCCATGCTGCGATAGGCTTCGATGATATTGCGCAAGTGCTCTTGGTCCTGCACCTTTTCGCTTTCGGTAACCTCGAACACCAACCGCTCCGTCGGCCACCCAACCTTCTGGGAAATGGCCAGCGTCGCCTGAATGCACGCCTGGGGTTCGTAAACGGCATTGGGCAGAAAATTGATCGACAGGCTCTCGCGCATGCCGAGCCGGCTGGCAAGCTCGATGGCGCGGATGCGGCAGGCCTGATCGAAGCGGTAGAGCAGGCGGGGCGTCACCTTGGCCAGGATGCTGCCTGCAGATTCGCCGGCGGGCCCTCTCACCAAAGCCTCGTAGGTGATGATTCTGGCCGAGCCCAGATCGACGATCGGCTGGAAGGCCATGGTGAAGTCGAAAGGAAGTTCGCCTTCGCAGCGTTCGCAGTGTCCCTCCTTCTCGGCGCATCGATGCATGGCAACTCCTTCCCGGGCCTGTTCGGTATCGTCTGCGTGTTTGAGCAGTGCAGTGCACTCACCGTCTCGTCTAATCGTCACCGGTCAAGCCCACTTGACCATCCTATCGGCGGTGCTGGTAAAAACTTTAGTCGCTCAGTGAAAATTGATCTGTATCAATTGTTCATAAGCAATCTCGGTATCGAATTAAAGCGCTCGCTATCGCTGCCGATAATTTTCGTTAGACTCGATGCCCGCGCATCACAGGAGCATGAATGAATCCCTCGACTATCATCGGCATGTTTGCCAGTGTCGTGCTGCTCGTCAGCGTCTTGTTCTTCACTGCCGAATCGCCCCAGAGCTTTCTCAATCTGCCGGGGCTGGCCATCGTGCTGGCGGGCACCATGGCGGCGACCTTCATCAGCTATCCGCTCAAGGAAGTCGTCAGGGTGGTGCGTCTGGTGGGGCTGGTGTTTCGGCGCGAGAACACCTACATAAGGGACGACATCAAGGAGCTGGTCGACATCTCGCGACTGTGGTTCAAGGGCGACGTCAGGGCCGTCGAGGCGGCACTGGAGAAGGCGCGCAACCCCTTCCTGCGTACCGGCATTCACTTGGTCATTGCCAACACCAAGGAAGAAGAGATCTTCGATCTGCTGCGCTGGCGCATTGCCCGCCTCAAGGCCCGCGAGCACGCCGAGGCGCAGATATTTCGCACCATGGCAACCTATGCACCGGCCTTCGGCATGATCGGTACCCTGGTGGGGTTGGTCAACATGCTCGAGGTGATGGAGTCCGGTGACCTACACGTGATCGGACCGCGCATGGCGGTGGCCTTGCTGACTACCTTCTACGGCATCCTGCTGGCCAACCTGGTGTTCAAGCCGATCGCCGTGAAGCTGGAGCGGCGCACCGAAGAGCGTCTGATCGCCATGAACATGGTGCTCGAGGGCATCTCGCTCATCACCAAGCGGCGTCTGCCGTCGTTCATCGAGGAGACCCTCAACTCCTTCGTTGCCAACTATCACGATGAAATCCGCGATCCCAGCGTGGCCAAGCGCGACGCTATCGACGATCAGGTGCAGAATGCTGGACCGTAGCACCCGCAACGTGCTGCATCCCCCGGCTTCTGGAGAGGGGGATGAAGAAAGCTGGCTGGTCAGCTACCTGGACGTATTGACGTTGCTGATCACACTGTTCGTGCTACTGCTCTCGCTGGCCGGGAACGGCCTGGCCGTGCAAGGCAGTCGTCATGGCGGCGAGGTGGCCACGGCGATCACTCCTCAGGCCGAGGCGGCGGCACGGATGGTGGCGGGAGCGGGGCTCAAGCCGCAGCACGAGGGGTTGCAGCCGCGCTTGCAGAGTCTGAACATCGAGGGCGTCAGCGTCGCCGAAGGGCAGCGTGGCATCACCCTGCGTATCGATGACAACCTGCTGTTCAGCAGTGGCCAGGCCACCCTGACGGCGCAGGGGCGCGAGGTCCTGAGTGGCTTGCGCGAAACGCTGGAAAGATTCGACGGGGACATTTCGGTCGAAGGGCACACCGACGACATTCCCATCGCCACCGCCCAGTTTCCCTCCAACTGGGAGCTCTCTTCAGCGCGTGCGATCGCCGTGCTGCGCTATCTCTCCGAGCTTGGGGTGTCTTCCCAGCGGCTGCGGGCGGTGGGCTATGCCGACACACGCCCCATGGAGAGCAACGACTCCATCCAGGGGCGTGCCGCCAACCGCCGCGTGGAGCTGCTGTTGCATCAGGAGTTGCGGGATAGCTAGGGGGCGTTAGCCCCCTCAGTGATCGACCCGGCCCAGTAGCAGAAACTCGATCAGCGCCTTCTGGGCATGCAGGCGGTTGCCGGCTTCCTGCCATACCACGGCGCGCGGATCGTCGAGCAGCGTCTCGCTGATCTCCTCGCCGCGGTGGGCCGGCAGGCAGTGCAGGAAGAGCACGTCCGGCTTGGCCAGGTCGAGCAGCGCCTCGCTGACCTGGAAGCCGGCGAAGTCGGCTTCGCGCTTGGCCTGTTCCTCTTCCTGGCCCATCGAGGCCCACACGTCGGTGGTGACCAGATCGGCACCGGCCACGGCTTCGGCGGGGTCGCGCAACAGAGTGACCCGGTCGCCGGCGGCAGCGAGAATGTCCTGGCGCGGCTCGTAGCCCTCGGGGCAGCACACCCGCAGTTGGAAATCGAACTGGCGCGCGGCGTTGATCCACGAGTGGCACATGTTGTTGCCGTCGCCGATCCATACCGCCGTGCGTCCGCGTACGCTGCCGCGCAGTTCGGTCCAGGTCATCACGTCGGCCAGCAGCTGGCAGGGGTGATAATCGTCGGAGAGCGCATTGATCACCGGTACCGAGCTTGCCGCGGCATAGGTCTCGAGGCCGGCATGGGAGAAGGTACGAATCATGACGATGTCGACCATCTCCGCGAGCACCCTGGCGGTGTCCTCGATCGGCTCACCGCGGCCGAGCTGCGTGTCGCGCGGCGAGAGGAACAGCGCGTGGCCACCGAAGTGCGCCATGGCGGTTTCGAACGAGACCCGGGTGCGCGTCGACGACTTCTCGAAGATCATCGCCAGCGTGCGATTGGTGAACGGCGCGTAGACAGGCCCTTGCGCGCGCAGGCGATTCTTGATCGTGATGGCGCGCTGGATCAGGTAGTGCAGCTCGTCGGGGCTCAGGTCCAACAGGGTCAGGAAATGGCGTGTCGCCATGGCGATCTCTCCGCGCGAAAAAACCACCATCCTATCCAGCCGGCGGGGGATGCGCAATTCGCTCGTCATCAGTAGAATGGGGCCATGAGTAAAAGACTGAGCGTTGCACTAGGGTATTTTTCCTCTGCATCCTCAGCCACCACATCTTCCAACAGGGAGCGCACATGAGCACTACCATCGAGAACATCCAGCGCCAGATCAGCGAAAACCCCATCCTGATCTACATGAAGGGCACACCCCAGCTGCCGCAGTGCGGCTTTTCCGCCCAGACCGTGCAGGCTCTGATGTCCTGTGGCGAGCGCTTCGCTTTCGTCAACGTGCTGGACAACCCCGACATCCGCGCCGAACTGCCCAAGTATGCCAACTGGCCAACCTTCCCCCAGCTGTGGGTCGACGGCGAGCTGGTGGGCGGCTGCGACATCGTCACCGAGATGTATCAAAGCGGTGAGCTGGAAAAACTGATCAAGGACGCGGCGGCCCGGGCCAACGCCAACGAGGAAGGCGGTAACGCCTGATCCCGTTTCCCCGCAGGGTTCGACAAGGCCCACGAGCTTCGGCTCGTGGGCCTTGTCACTGTTGGGCCGGTACTTGCTCACTTACCTCGGGTTACCAAAACCCAGAACAGAGTCGATTGAAATCCTTCGGTCCCGCTACCACGCTGAACGGGACAAGGCCCGAAATGGATTCAGGCAGCAGGTGGCTTCGAACGCAAGGCGAATACCGCCGGGAACGTCGTTCGCCGCCTCCTGAAACGACAGGGAGGAAGCATGCAAACGCCTTTGGAAATCACCTACCAGCATGTCTCGCGCTCGGCGTGGATCGATGAGTACGTACGCTCCCGCGTGGCCAAGCTTGAGAATTTCAGCAAGGATATCGTCTCCTGCCGCGTCACCATCGAGCAGACCCAGAATCCCCACAAGACAGGCAACCCCTATCGAGCCCAGGTCGAAGTGACCTTACCGGCCAAGGGTGAACTCGTGGCCGAGAAGAGCGACAAGGTAACCGACCCCCAGGTCCAGCTTCGCCCCATCATTCGCAGCGCCTTCGAAGCGATGGAGAAGCAGCTCAAGAAGCAGACCGCCAAGCGTGACGGCAAGGTCAAGCAGCACAACGACGAGCCATTGCCGCCGGTGGCGACGGTAGTGCGCATGTTCGAGAAGGATGGCTACGGCTTTCTCAAGAGCATCAGCGGCCAGGAATATTACTTTCACCGCAATGCGGTGCTGCACGGCGACTTCGACCGCTTGACCGTGGGTACCCGGGTGCGTTTCGAGCCTAACGAAGGCGACGAAGGACTACAGGCCAGCTCCATACAGATCATCGACAAGCCCGGCGTGGGCGGCGCGGCGGATGGTGAGGACGACCTCGACATGCCCGCCGGCTGGGAGCAGGAGCCCCGTCACTGAGAGCCTGTAGTACTGAGAGAGCCCTGTACTGAGAGAGCCCTGTACTGAGAGCCCTGGAGCAGAGCGTCAGAGTTCCTCGAGGCCCTGCTCACGCTGCGCCAGCGCCCAGCCGCCGAGGTCCTTGTAGCGGTTGACGATGGCGCAGAACAGCTCGGCGGTGCGCTCGGTGTCGTAGCGTGCCGAGTGCGCTTCCTGGTTGTCGAAGGGGATGCCCGCCGCACGACAGGCCCGAGCCAGTACCGTCTGGCCGTAGACCAGCCCCGAAAGGCTGGCGGTGTCGAAGCTGGAAAAGGGATGGAAGGGGTTGCGCTTGATGCCGCAGCGGTTGACCGCGGCATTGAGAAAGCCATGATCGAATGCGGCGTTGTGGCCCACCAGCACGGCGCGGGTGCAGCCGTGGGACTTGATCGCCTTGCGCACCGGGCGAAAGATCTCACCCAGGGCTTCGGCCTCGGAAAGCGCGACCTTCTGGCGCAGCGGGTCGTCGAGCTTGATCCCGGTGAAGTCGAGCGCCGACTGTTCCACGTTGGCGCCGGAGAAGGGCTGCACATGGTAGGCGTAGGTGGCGTCGGGCATCAGGTTGCCTTCCGGGTCCATCGTCAGCGTCACCGCGGCGATTTCGAGAATGGCGTCGCGTTCGGCGTTGAAACCGCCGGTTTCTAGATCGACCACCACCGGCAGGAAACTGCGAAACCGCTGGGCCATCAACTCGCGGGTGATCGCCTCGCTCATGCGCCTCTCCTCATCACTTCCCTCTCGCTGCCTGTCGCTGTCGTCGTATCGCCGTGGTACTGGCCAGCCATGGCCAGGCCGCTGCGTTTGGAGCAAAAGTCTATCAGCTTGGCTGCGATACGTCCTGTCGCCGGTATTCGCCAGCCGGCAGCCACGCTATACTGCTCGCTCTGTGACGTTTACCTGAGAGGAGCCCCCGAATGTCCGATGTCAAGAAGGTCGTGCTTGCCTATTCCGGCGGCCTGGACACGTCCGTCATCGTCAAGTGGTTGCAGGAAACCTACAACTGCGAAGTCGTGACCTTTACCGCCGACATCGGTCAGGGCGAGGAAGTCGAGCCGGCGCGTACCAAGGCCCAGGCGCTGGGTGTGAAGGAAATTTACATCGAGGACCTGCGTGAAGAGTTCGTGCGCGACTACGTCTATCCGATGTTCCGTGCCAACACGATTTACGAAGGCGAGTACCTGCTGGGTACCTCCATCGCGCGTCCGCTGATCGCCAAGCGCCTGATCGAGATCGCCAACGAGACCGGTGCCGATGCCATCTCCCACGGCGCCACCGGCAAGGGCAACGACCAGGTACGCTTCGAGATGGGTGCCTACGCGCTCAAGCCCGGCGTCAAGGTGATCGCGCCGTGGCGCGAGTGGGACCTCACTTCCCGCGAAAAGCTGATGGCCTACTGCGAGCAGCACGACATTCCCATCGACTTCTCCAAGAGCAAGAAGAAGTCGCCGTACTCCATGGACGCCAACCTGCTGCACATCTCCTACGAGGGCGGCATCCTCGAGGATCCGTGGGCCGAGGCCGAGGAGGACATGTGGCGCTGGAGCGTGTCGCCCGAGGCCGCGCCGGATGAGCCCACCTACGTCGAGCTCACCTATGACAAGGGTGACGTCGTCGCCATCGACGGCAAGCCGATGAAGCCCCACGAAGTGCTCGAGAGGCTCAACAAGCTGGGCGGCGACAACGGTATCGGCCGTCTCGACATCGTCGAGAACCGCTATGTCGGCATGAAGTCCCGCGGCTGCTATGAAACACCGGGTGGCACCATCATGCTGCGCGCCCACCGCGCCATCGAATCGATCACCCTCGACCGTGAGGAAGCGCACCTCAAGGACGAGCTGATGCCCAAGTACGCCAAGGTGATCTACAACGGCTACTGGTGGAGTCCGGAGCGTCGCATGCTCCAGGCTGCCATCGACGAGACACAGAAGAACGTCTGCGGCGTGGTGCGCATGAAGCTCTACAAGGGCAATGCCACCGTGGTCGGTCGCAAGTCCGAGCAGTCGCTGTTCGACGAGTCCATCGCCACCTTCGAGGACGATGCCGGCGCCTACAATCAGAAGGATGCCGAGGGCTTCATCAAGCTCAACGCCCTGCGTCTGCGGATAGCGGCCGGCAAGGGCCGCCAACAGGCCTGATTTGCCCGTTTCGCTGCGATGATGCGCCGGCCCCAGGGCCGGCGCTGTCGTTTGAAAAAGCTGGTAGGGAAGAATTCGTAGGGAAAAACGGTAGGGGAGAGAACGATGCTGAAGAAACTTTTGGGTGGGTTGTTCGGCAGCGGTGAGGTCAAGCCGGCCACGGCCAAGGCCGCCGAGCCGGTGGAGTACAACGGCTACCAGATCGTCTCGGAGCCGGTCGAGCAGGGCGGCCAGTACCGCGTCAGCGGCTGGATTCGCAAGCCGGGTGCCGATGGCGAGCTGCTCGAGCATCGTTTCGAGCGCTCCGATCTGGTGCCGGGCCGTGAGGCCTGCGACCAGCTGATGGTGAGCAAGGCACAGCGCTACATTGATCAGGTCGGCGACGGCATGTTCGAGCCGCGCTGAGCCGGCCGTAGCGGAGGATCGTGCCGTATCCTCATCCCTTGGCCCAAGTGTGTGGCGGTGCTGGTCTCGATACACTAGCTCCTAATACACATGAGTGGTGGGGAGACGACATGCAACTACTGCACCGGGCCTCGCCCTGGCGTGAACTCTTCGCGGGCGATACACCACCGGCGTCGGCAACCTTGCTGGCGCCGCTGTGCGAAGCGCTGGACGAACTGGAGCTGGCGACCGATCTTCCTGCCGCCCATGCCTGGCAGCCGCGGCTGGTCGAGGCGCTCGAGCGGCTCGACCTGCCCGCCTGGCGTATCAGCCAGCTGATCAGCGATCACAACGAATTGCTCTACCGGCGTGCCATTCTGCTCTCGCTCAACGAGATGCAGGGGCAGGGCTGGGGCAAGCCCCCGGTGGAATTCTGCGTACTGACGCTGGGTTCTGCCGGGCGTCACGAAAGCCTGCTGGGGCCCGATCAGGACAACGCCATGATCGTGGCCGACTACCCGGACGCCCGTCATACCGAGATCGACGGCTTCTTCCAGGCGTTGGGCGAACGCTTCACCGCGCGCCTCGACGAGGCGGGCATACCGCTGTGCAACGGCCATGTGATGGCACGCTGGCCGATGTGGCGCAAGCGCCTCTCCGAGTGGTGCGAACAGCTAACTCTGTGGACCCAGGAGCGGCGGGTCAAGCGCGTACAACAGAGCAACATCCTGCTCGATTTTCACCCGGCCTTCGGCGATGCTGCGCTTGCCGACGCCCTGGCCGAACATGTTCGTCTCATCATGCCCAGGGCCAGCCTGTTCCTCGACGAGATGGCGCAACTGCTCGATGAACTGCCGGTGGCACTGGACCGCTTCGGGCGGCTGGCTGGAGACGGCGACGGAGCGCCCCACGAGAATGCCCTGAACCTCAAGCGTCAGGGGCTGTTGCCGCTGGTCAATGCCGTGCGCCTGTTGGCGCTGCGCCATGGCGTGAGTGTGCCAGATACGCGCCTGCGGCTGCCGGCGCTGGTACTCAAGGGGGCTCTGACGGCGCAGCAGGCCAGGGCGGGCATCGCGGCGTTTGACCGCCTGCAGGAGCTGCTGCTGCAGGCGCAACTGGTGAGCCTGAAGGCGGGTGGGGCGCCGGACGGCTGGGTCGACGCGACCCGGCTGGAAGAGGACCAGCGTCTGCTGCTGCGTCACGATATGCAGGTCATCCGCCGCCTAGTGCGAATGGCACAGAGCGGCCGCAGATAGCGGCTGGCACCGAGGTGGCGAATCTCTGGCTCACCTCACCGCGGCGAGTGTGGCAAGCAGCTCGAAAGCGGTGTTATGGGCGTGGCAATATAACGTCATCAGCTGATCCTTTTCACCGGAAAGCCCTGATTCACGCATGGCAAAGTGGCGCTCCGTCGCTTCGATGCGCTGCAAGACGCTCCCATAGTCTCCCTTGCGATGCACAATGGCCTCGGTCGTTGCGGCATCCAGCTCGAGGCATTCGAGAAACTCTTCCCGGGAAACACCGAGCAACAACTCTGCCGTGGATATCAGGCCGATGAAATAGGCATCCTGTTCTCGCAGTGCATCCTGTTTCGCCAGCATTTCGCACGCTTTAGCTCGCGTCAGCGCCAACTCGGCATGTTCCGACTTTGCATCACCGAGTAATCCGAACAAGGCGACCCAACTGGTCAACTGACGTAAGCCCAGGTGCGTAACGACACCATGCAATGAATTGATAGGAGCACGAGGGCGATAGAAGGCACTGTTAGCCACCCGGGTCAATTTGAGAGCCAACTCCGGGTCGGCCTCTACCAGTGCGATGATTTCATCGATGCCGGGTTCCGGTTGGTGCAGGACGTGAAGCAAGGCGGTCGCGTGGAGCGAGGCGGTAGGAATTTTCTTGCCATATACCGGAGTGGGGCGCGCATAGTAATATCCTTGAAAGAGATCGAAACCCAACTGTAGGTAGATATCCCGCTCTTTCAGGGTCTCGATGCGTTCTGCCACCCATTTGAGATTCAGGTGGGAAAGTCTCTCTTTATGTCGCTTTACTTCTGCTGGTGCTACGGACGAGATATCGACCTTGATGTAGGAGGCCATGCTGATCAGGGGCTCCCAGCTGGGTTTGAAGGCAAAATCGTCCAGTGCGAACCGATACCCTCGAGCATGGAGACACTGTACGGCTTCGATCAACTCCTGGGTGGGCTGCAGGCGCTCTACCAGCTCGACCACGATATGGTTGGGCGTTAGAGGCAGGAAATGTGGCGACAATAGAATCTCAGCGGATACGTTGACGAAGGCAGGCACCTTGAACGCATTGACTCTCTGCGTGATGGCGGTGCAGAGCTGATACACCACTTCTGCAGTTGCGACATCCTCGCCGACATCCGCCACGCTAAGCCCGGTTTCGCTGCGGTACAAGAGTTCGACTGCATTTATCTTGCCATGCCGGTCGAAGATCGGCTGTGAGGCCAACAGAAGGCTAGTTGCACTACCGGTTCCCTGTGTCATACCCATGCTCTCGGATTGCCGCTCCTCCTGATGAGATCGGCTGAAATGAATTTTTCTTTAACTCAGGTTAAGAAAATATGACCCTTTGTGAAAAGCTGGTTCGGCCAGCGTGGCAGCCAAGTCTGCGGGAAACGGGCGGCAGGTCTAACTGCGACGACCTGCCGTCCGGCAGGTGCTAGAAGGTTGCCCACTCCTCTTCGGATTCCTTCTCACGCTTCCGGGGCTGTGGCTTCGGATCCGCCGGCCGTGACATGGCGGAGGAAGGTGCCGGAAGTGCGCTGCGTGATGGGGCACGAGGCGTCGCAGTGCTGCAGGCAGGCGCATCGCCCAGGACGAAAGTGGACATCAGCTCGTCGAGCAGGCGTGCATTCTCGTGCATGGTGGCTGCCAGGCTGGCGCTCTGATTGACCATGGCGGCGTTCTGCTGCGTCATGGTGTCCATCTCGGCCACTGCCGTATTCACCTGGTCGATGCCCGCGGTCTGCTCCCGCGCGCCGGCAGTGATCTCGCTGATCACATCCGAAACCTGAACCACGCTCTGGCGCAGCTCCATCATCCTCTCGACGACCTCTTGTACGATCTTGCCGCCCTCCTGGGTGTGCTTGACCGAGGTGTCGATCAATCCGCGGATGTCCTTTGCCGCATCGGAGGAGCGACTGGCCAGGTTGCGCACTTCCTGTGCCACCACGGCGAAACCGCGTCCGTGCTCGCCGGCACGAGCCGCCTCCACTGAGGCGTTGAGGGCCAGAATGTTGGTCTGGAAGGCGATGGAGTCGATCAGGCCAATGATGTTGCTGATCTTGTTGGCCGATTCATCGATGGCTGCCATCTTGCTTCGCATTTCGGTCATGGCCTCGTTGCCGCGTTCGGCCACGCTCGCTGCATTCACGGCCAGACCATTGGCCTGTTCGGAGGCCTGAGCCGTATGCGACACGGTGGAGTGGATCTCTTCCATGGAGGCAGAGGTCTCCTGAAGATTGGCCGCAGCCTGCTCGGTACGCGATGAGAGTTCCTGAGTGCCATCGGCGATGTCGCCTGCGCCGGCCAGCACCGTGCGAGCGTTCTCGCGTACTTGGAGCAACGTATTCTGCATACGTTCGACGAAGGCGTTGAACTGGTGGGCGAGCTGACCCACTTCGTCCTTGCTGTCTACCTGCAGGCGCTGAGTCAAATCGCCCTTGCCCTGGGCGATGTCGGCCATGGCCAGCGTGGTCCGGCGGATGGGAGCGAGCACCTTGCGCGCCGAGATCGCGACGATGGTCAACAGCAGCGCCAGCGTGGCCACACCGGCGAGCAGCAGCGAGAAGAGCAGATTGCTGCTGACACGGGTGAAAACGGTATTGGGAATGGCGGCAGCCAGCACCCAGCCATCGGTTCCGTCTATGGGATGCCACACCATCGTGACGGCACCGCCGAAGGGCGAGATGACCCGGCCGATACCTGGCTCGCCCGCCATCATCTGCTGGCCCAGCGCATTGGCTCCCGTGAATCCGGCCTGGTCGGCTTCGGTAACTCGTAGCTCCATACGAACTTCGGGATCCGGGTGGGCAACCACCACGCCTGTGCGGTCGACCATGTAGCCGTAGCTGCCTTCACCAACGTCGATGGCTGAGGTGATGTCGGAAACCGCCGCCATGGAGAGAGTGATGCCAAGCAACCCGATACGGTTGCCGCGGGCATCGAAGATCGTCTCGGCGATGATGGCCGTCGGCTTGCCGCTGACCAATGAGAGCACCGGGTTGCCGAGCAGCCGGTCAGCCGTACCGTCGACGACCAGATCCTTGAAGTATCCGCGCCCGGAGATGTCGGCCCGGGCGCCGGTATGGGTAATGGTGTCGCCGGTGGCATCGGCAAAGTAGAACGACTCGATAGTGGCATCGCCCGGGTGACGGGACTTCAGCCATTCGAGATGCGACTCGACGTTGACGGGTACGGCCAGGCGTTCGTCCTTGGCCAGCCCGCTCAACAGGGTGCGGTAGCCGGCGATCCAGCGTCCGATCTCATCGGCGCGGGCTTCCACCTGGCGCATGCTGGTGTTCTCCACCATCGGCGGAATGGTGGCGTTGAGCTGGGTATGGACGATCACGCCAAGGGCCAGGAAAGCCGCCAGCAGCGGCAGGCCGATGGCGCCGAGCAATTTTTGCGTAAGGGTCAAGCGGGACAATGCTCTCATTTAGGGCTCTCTTGCAGGCTCTTTTCTTTGGTCGGGTCCCGTTCCGTCGGCGCAACGATTGCGGTGGCGCGCGGCCGCCTTCCACCCTGGGGTGGGGAGGTGCGCGGAATCGGTTTGATCTGTTTTTGTTATGGAAACGCGAGGAACGGTCTGGGTGAGAGAGGCCGAAGCCACTCTACACGGACGCTATCGGCTAAAGCCTAAGTAACTTTAGGGATCGGTAAGAAAACTGTCATGAAAATCCAAGAAGCCTCTTGGACTGCTGACGAACAAGGCGCTGGCCCCTGAGGCAATTCAGTCGCAGCCTTGCACTTCTCTGGGCTTGGCTTCCGTGGCTGCTATAGGCAGTTCCATGACCAGGCAGGCGCCCTTCAGCGTGGTGGCGTCGTCGACCCATAGCTGGCCACCAAGATGGCTGATGATGCCGCGGCTGATCGGCAGACCCAGCCCGCTGCCGCGCGGGCGGCCGCGGGCCTTGCCGCTGGCGCCGCCATAGCGCTTGATCTGATGGAACTTCTCGAACACCCGCTCGCGCTCCTCGGGACCGATGCCCGGTCCGTTGTCCTCCACGCTCATGCGGAAGCACTGGTCGTGGCGGGTCAGGTGAAGGCGCACTCTGGGGGTGTCGTCGTCGGCGAACTTGCCGGCGTTGTCGAGCAGATTGATGATCACCTGCTCCAGGCGGTCGGGGTCGCCGATGATGGGGGCCTCTTCGAGTTCCAGGTCGACCTCGAGGGAAACGCCGCGGTCCTCCTGCAGCCGGTGCACGGCATCCACGCTATGGCGTATCAATGCCACCAGGTCGAGACGCTGGGGGCTCAGCGTCAACCGTCCGCTCTCCAGACGTGCCAGATCGAGGATCTCCTCGATCAAGCGCGACAGGCGCTGACTCTCCAGCACCACCACCTCGAGAAAATGCACGCGCTTCTCTTCGGGAAGATCCTTGCCGTCGCGCAGGATCTCGGCGAAGGCGCGTATCGAGGTGAGCGGGGTGCGCAGTTCATGGCTGACCATGGCCACGAATTCGTCTTTCAGCCGATCCAGTTCCCGCAGGCGCTCGTTGGCGGCGCGTAGCTCCTCGCCGATCCGTGCCAGTTCGTGGGACTTCTGCTCCAGGCGACGGTTGTACTCCAGAGTCTGGGAGGTGGTATCGAGAATGCTGAGAATGGACTCCAGGTCCAGCGCCTCGCCGCGTACCACCGAGTTGATCAATACCCGTGCGGAGGCGCTGCCCAGCGCCCCCGAAAGGGCCTGCTCAGCGCGGGCGATCAGGGCCGGAGGGGCAGGAGCATCGTCGGCGAGGTTGCCGTGCTGGTCGGCCAGGATTCTGCCCGTGGCGCTGGCACCCAGGTAGCGGCTGAGCAGGCTCTGCAGCTCGCCGCGTGTGGTCTGGCCGCGCCACAGCGAAGTGTGCTGCAGCCCCGGATTCATCGCCTCGGTAAACAGCGCCGCCTGGGTCTGTTCCACCGGGCTCTGACGGGTGAACAGTGAAACCCCTACCAGCAACCCTACGTTGGCCAGCAGGCTCCACATCAGCGAGTGGCTGTAGATGTCGAAACCCTCCAGGCCGAACAGCGCATAGGGGCGCAGCCACGCCTGACCCAGCAGGCCCTGTTCCAGGAAGGTAGCATCCAGCCATCCCGACTGGGCGAAGCCCGGCAGCAGCAGGGTGTAGAACCAGATGATGAAGCCGGCCAGCAGGCCCAGCGTGGCTCCGGCGCGGGTCGCTCCGCGCCAGTACATGCCGATCAGCATGGCCGGGGCGAACTGGGCGGCGCCGACGAACGAGACCAGGCCGATGGTCACCAGGCTGTAGGAGTCGCCGATCAGCGCGTGATAGAGATAGCCCATTAGCAGAATCAGCACGATGGCCACCCGGCGAATACCGAGCAGCCAGCCGGCGAGCTCCCCCTGAGAGCTCAGATGCAGCCGCTTGGAGCGCAGCAGCAGCGGCATCATCAGCTGGTTGCTGACCATGGTGGAGAGCGCGATGGTTTCCACTATTACCATGCCAGTGGCGGCTGAAAGCCCGCCGATGAATACCAGCAGAGGGATACCTTCGATGCCCGCCGAGAGCGGCAGCGTGAGCACAAAGCTGTCTGGGTCGCTGTTACCCACCGGCAGCAGCAGTCCCGCCATGGCAATGGGAATGACGAAGATATTGATCGCCACCAAGTAGAGAGGAAACAGCCAGCTGGCGCGTTCCAGGTGGCGCTCGTCGACGTTCTCCACCACCAGCACCTGAAACTGGCGGGGCAGGGTGAGGAAGGCGAGAAAGGCGAGCACCAGCGTGCCCACCCAGCCAATGGCGCCACCGGGCACGGCATCGAGCCCCAGTACTCCGGAGAGCTCGGGGCTGTCCGCTACCTGGCGGAACAGATCGCCCGGGCCGTTGAACAGCACGAAGACCACGAACACCCCTACCGTGAGGAAGGCAACGAGCTTGATCAGCGACTCGAAGGCGATGGCGGCCACCATACCCTCGTGGCGCTCGCTGGCGTCCAGGTGTCGGGTGCCGAACAGAATGATGAAGACCGCCAGCACCAGCGCTACCCAGAACGATTTGTCGACCCAGAAACTCTCGTCGGTAAGGCGGAATTCAGCGGCATCGGGGTAGTTGACCAGCACCGCGTGGCTGAGGGTGATCGCCTTGAGCTGCAAGGCGATGTAAGGCGTGATGCCGATCAGGGCGATGATGGCCACCAGTGCACCCAGGCCGGAGCTCTTGCCATAGCGGGCGCTGATGAAGTCGGCGATGGAGGTGATGCGCTGGGTGCTGGCGATTCTGACCATCTTGCGGATCAGCATCGGCGCCATCAGCATGGCCAGGGTCGGTCCCAGGTAGATCAGCAGGAAACTCGGGCCGAATTCCGCTGCCCGCCCTACGCTGCCGTAGAAGGTCCAGGCGGTGCAGTAGACGGCGATCGACAGGGCATAGACGGTGGGCGAGCCGATGATGGAACGGCCTTGCTCGGCGCGCCGGTCGCCCCAGGCGGCGATCACGAACAGCAGTGCCAGGTAGCCGAAGGCGACCGTCAGCACCGTCGGATCGGTTCTCATCGTGTCAGTCGTCCTCCCGACGATGCTCCATCAGCCAGGCAGCCAGGGCAATCACCAGCAGCCAGGCCACGAAAATATAGAGAGGCAGCCACGACAGGGTGGCAGCAGGAGAGCGGTCGAAGATCAGCACCAGCGGTGGCGAAAAGAGCAATAGCGCCAGGCCGATCAGCGCCATCAGCCGGGCCCGCGGGGTGGAGGAGTCTATGTGCATGCGTCCTCCTTGTCGAAGGCGGTGGCCTGCAGTGCCAGTACTTGCTCCAGGGTATCGATGCCACGCGCCTCCAGCCGCGGCAGCAGCGCAAGCCACAGCTCGGCCGTCACGCGAGCATCACCGAGGGCCGTATGGCGCGTGCCCGGCGGGAAGCTAAGGTCGTAGCGTTCGGCCAGGGTGTCCAGGTCGTGCCCGTCCAGGCTTTCGTCCAGCGCCCGCGAGAGCAGCAGGGTATCGAGCACCGGCATCTCGAGCGCGGCACCGCTGCCTGGCGATTGCAGGGCCAGCAGATCGAAGGCGGCATTGTGGGCCAGAATCACGGCATCGCCGATGTAGTCGCGAAAGCGGGGCAGTACGACCGGCAGCGGCGGAGCGCCCGCCACGTCGTCGTCGGTGATGCCGTGTATTGCCGTACTGGCGGGTGGGATCGGCTTGCCGGGGTCGACGCGTACGTCGAAGATGTCGCTGGCCAGCAGTCGCGCGTTGACGATGCGGCAGGCGCCGATGCTGATCACGGTGTCGCCCCGGCGCAGCTCGAGGCCGGTGGTTTCGGTATCGAAGGCGACGATTTCAAGCGTGCGCAGAGTGCGGCGTGCCAGTTCGGCATCTGGCGGCGGCAGGTCGGCAATACCAAAGTCATGGAACTCCGGCCGCGGCGGCAACTGGCTGGGTGGGGCGCCGACGCGCTCCATCGCCGGCAGTGGCAGCCGTAGCCGGGCATGCTTGCCGTCAGGGTCCGCCAGGCTCCAGGCATCGCTGGCGTGCTGGCGCAGCAGGTCGCCGACCCTCGGCGAGAGCGGCAGCGTCTCCAGGCGCTGAGAGCACCAGACCGACAGCTCGCGCTGCGACAGCGGGCGTCCGGGCCAGATCAGGTCGAGATAGACACGACGGTTGCCGAGCAGCATTTCGGCTTCGAAGTCGGTGGTACCGGTATGCTCGCTCAAGCGCTCCAGCAGGGACTCGAGCATGACCAGCAGCGCCGGGGCGTCGCCCTTGAACCAGGCCGGCATACCGATGGGCAGCACTTCGATGGGATTGTCGCCGAGCCGCTCGTTGAGCGATTGCCACAAATCGTTGGACCACAGCGGTACCAGGCGCTCTCCCTGTTGCTGCATGTCGTCGATCAGGCGGCCGAGGTTCTCGATCTCCTGGCCGAGGGCGAGGCTCTCTTCCTCGATGACCGCTTCGAGGCGCTGACGCAGTGTCTCGTCGATGTGCCTGGCATGACGCACACTGCTCAGCGCTTCGGCGGCACTGGCCAGGCTGGCGCCGTGGCGGCGCAGCGGTGCCATGTGCTCCGCCAGGCCGGCACGGGCACCCATTTCACTGGTCCAGGCAGCGGTGGCATCGGTGAGAGTCAGCAGTGTCTCGCCGTTGCTCTGCGGGACGCGGCGCATGGCGACATGCAGCCAGCGCTCGCTGCACGGCATCAGCAGTTCCCGCGGCGAGCCGTCGTCGGGTAGCTGGGCGAGAGAATCCTGCAGGCTCGACACCGGCAGCAGCGCATCGAGCCGCTTGCCCAGGCCAAGTCCGGGGTGCCCTGCGAACAAGGCCTCGGCCGCCTGGTTGAAGAGCAGCAGGCGACGATGGTGATCGCACAGCAGCAGGGGGGTGTCGAGCACCTGCAGCAGCGTTTCCAACTCCTGACGTATACGAGCGGCGCTGCGTGCGCCTTCGGCATGGGCCGTGGCGAGACGCGTCCGGTCGCTGCGCCAGGCTTCGCGCACCCGCATCAGGTCGGGCCCCAGGCCGCGCAGCCAGCCTTCCGGCGGGTAGTCCTCGCGGGCGTCCGGGTTGGCTACCAGGCGCGCCAGTTGGACCTGCAGATGGCGCAGCGGGGTGAACAGCATGCGCTCCAACAGCAGCCCCACCAGGAAGATGGTGCCACCGCCGGAGAAGCAGCCCAGCCACAGCACCAGCCGGGCCAGTCCCTCAGGCTGAAACAGACTATCCAGCCAGGCGGCGAAGATGGCCCCACCCAGCAGGCTGATGCCGCTGAGCAACAGCCACAGGCCGATCAGGCGCTGACGCTTGGGCAGCTTGCCGCCCTTCATCAGGCATCCTCGGCCAGCAGGGATTTGACTTTCTCCACCAGGGCCTGGGTCGAGAAGGGCTTGGTGACGTAGTCGTCGGCGCCCAGCGCCAGCCCCTTTTCCCGCTCCACCTCACGGCCGTGAGCGGTGAGCATGATGATGGGAAGCCTGGCGTGGCGAGCGTCCTGGCGCAGCTGTTCCAGCACGTCGAAGCCGCTGATGCCGGGCAGGCTGATATCGAGAAGAATCAGGTCGGGTGGCGACTCCTCGACCTTGGCCAGGGCACCTTCGCCATCCTCAGCCGTGTCCACGTCGAAACCGGCCTGCTGCATGAGGAACTCCAGCGACAGGACGATGTTGGGCTCATCGTCCACCACCAGTACCTTGGCCATTCATCACTCCTTGGAACGTATTTATGTCTTGTTAATCACCAGTCTAGTGCGCATACCGAGGGCAGCAAAGACGACCTTGGCAGAAGGCGTTCGGTATTGCCGGGAAAGGGATGTCAGGCAGCCGGGCAGGAGCGAGGGCGAGCCTCTTCAGCGGGGCTCGTCGCTATCCTTTCCGAGATGACGGAATTTCGGTCCCAGGGGGCCGAGCCACAGCCACACCTGCACCAGCACCAGCACCGGCAGCAGCCAGGGCGGGGCGCCGGTGGTGCGGGTCAGGACATGGAAGATCAGGTAGGCGGTGATGCCAGCAACCAGCCCCACCAGGGAGAAAGTGAAGGCGCGCGCCTGACCAGGACGGCGGGTGACCCGAAACAGCAGACCGATGAAGGCACCGAAGGCACCGGCCATGGCGAGTTGGAGCAGGCTTTCTGACATGGGTCTCATCGCTTTACGTCGGGACTTTCCTGGCAGCGTAACGCGCACCATCGCATGAAGCTGTACGACCTTGGATCAAGTTGATGATCCCGGCTTACGGTCATGTCCGCTGCGCCCGTTTGCTACGACTTTAGGGTAAGAAAATGGACTGATTCAGGCCTGAAAGTGGACTTGTCGGCTCGCTCTGCTCATCCTTATCCATTCAGCGCACATGTGCTGAACTGTTTCATGAATCGCGAAACATGCGAGGCAACAAGAAAGAAAAAGAACCTTCCTCAAAAAGGAGCCGATCGGAATGAGTGCTATCGTTCTGCTGATCCTGGGTCTAGGCGGAATGGCAGCGGGGTACTTCCTCTACTCACGCTTCATTGCCACCAAGATCTATCGTCTCGATCCCGACTTCAAGACGCCTGCTCACGAATACGAAGACGGGGTGGATTTCGTCCCCACCAATCGATTCATCCTCTGGGGTCATCATTTCACCTCGGTGGCCGGTGCCGCGCCCATCGTCGGGCCTGCGATTGCGGTCATCTGGGGCTGGCTGCCGGCCTTTCTGTGGGTCGTGCTGGGCACCATCTTCTTTGCCGGGGTGCACGATTTCGGCGCGATCTGGGCCAGCGTGCGCAACAAGGCCAAATCCGTCGGCGCCCTGACCGGCGATGTGGTCGGCAAGCGCGCCCGCAGCATCTTCATGATCGTCATCTTCCTCGTATTGCTGATGGTGAACGCGGTATTCGCCGTGGTCATCGCCGGCTTGATGATGAATTTCTCCACGGCAGTGGTACCGGTATGGGGCGCGATCCTGGTGGCGCTGATCATCGGTCAGCTGATCTATCGGCGCATCCTCAGTCTGCCGGTCGTCTCCATACTCGGGGTCGTTGCGCTCTACGTGCTGATCTTCATCGGCCCTGCGGTGCCGGTACAGATGCCTGCCGAGGTGGGGGCGCTTTCCGGTAACGCCGTATGGATCCTGATCCTGTTCGGCTACGCGGCGATTGCCTCGCTGTTGCCGGTGTGGGTGCTGCTCCAGCCCCGCGACTACATCAACGGCTTGCAGCTCTTCATCGGTCTGATCGTGCTCTATGGCGCGATTCTGTTCCTCAATCCGACCCTGGTGGCGCCCGCTATCAACCCGGACGTGCCGGCGGGAACACCTTCGATGATACCGCTGCTGTTCGTCACCATCGCCTGTGGCGCCATATCGGGTTTCCATGGCCTGGTCTCTTCCGGCACCACATCCAAGCAGCTCAACAAGGAAACCGACGCCCGTTTCGTCGGCTACTTCGGTGCCGTGGGCGAGGGCATGCTGGCGCTGGCCGCCATTCTTGCCGCTACCGCCGGTTTCGCCACCTTCGCCGATTGGCAGGCCATGTATACCGCCTTCGGCCAAGGCGGTGTCAATGCCTTCGTCGAGGGCGGCGCCTACATGATTCACAACGGGCTGGGCCTCAACGAAGTGACTGCGGCCACGCTGCTAACGGTCATGGCGGCACTGTTTGCCGGTACCACCATGGACACCGGCCTGCGTCTGCAGCGCTATATCTTCCAGGAGTGGGGCGACATCTATAACCAGCCGTGGATGAAGAAGAGCGCCCCGGCGACGTTGCTGGCGGTGGGTAGCTGTCTGCTGCTGGCCTTCGGTGCGGGCGGGGCGGACGGTACCGGAGGCATGATCATCTGGCCGCTGTTCGGTACCACCAACCAACTGCTGGCCGGCCTGACGCTGCTGGTCATCACGGTGATGCTGGTTCGCCTGCGGCGTCCCATGTGGTACACCCTGGTGCCGCTGTGCTTCCTGCTGGTGATGACCATTGCCGCACTGCTGATTCAGCTGCGCGCCTTCTTCGCACAGGGCAACTACTTCCTGCTGATCCTCGACATCGTGGTGCTGATTGCGGCGATCCTGGTCGCCATGGAGTGCGCCTCGGCGCTCAAGCGCTCCAGGGCGGAGATGGCCGAGCAGCAGGAGTGAACCGCGGAGGACGACATGCACGACGATCATGACGATTCGCATGATCCTCGTCTCGAAAGGATTCGGGCCTGGCTCAGCCAGGCCCGTTTCTTCGCCGAGGAGGTCTACTCCTCGCGCTATCGCGGGGCCATCGCCCGGGCCCGCCGTGACGAGGACGACCTGTTCATGCTGCTGGTCTTCTCGGAAATGATGGGCGTGCCCAACCCGGCCGCCTATTACACCCTCGAGCTGCAGCCACTGCTGCTGGAGCGCTTCCATGACTGGCACAAGCGTATGGGCATGGAGAGGTCGCCATTGGATCACTTCAAATGCTGTTGAGAATCCTGGCAGGACGCTCGACACGTAGGATTCTGTATGAAGGATTTACTTGATAAACGCCTGCTCTGGGTAGGCGGCAAGGGGGGCGTGGGCAAGACCACCGTGGCTGCATCGCTGGCGGTACTGGCGGCGCGACGGGAGCGGCGCGTGCTGGTGGTTTCCACCGATCCGGCCCATAGTCTGGGCGACGTCTTCGACCGTGAGCTGGGCGACGTGCCGCGGCGCCTGCTGCCCAACCTCGATGCCATGGAGATCGACCCGGATGCCGAGGTGGAGGCGCATCTGGCGCGGGTCACCGAGCAGATGCGTCGCTTCGCGGCACCGCAGATGATGGCGGAGCTGGAGCGCCAGATGCGGCTGACCCGCCAGTCGCCCGGGACCCAGGAGGCGGCGCTGCTGGAGCGGCTCTCGCGGCTCATCACCGCCGAGGATCCCGAGCACGACCTGATCATCTTCGACACGGCCCCTACCGGCCATACACTGCGCCTGCTCAGCCTGCCCGAGGCAATGGCGGCCTGGACCGACGGCCTGCTGGCCCATAATCGCAAGTCCGAAGAGTTGGGCAAGGTGCTGTCGCATCTGACCCCCAAGCGCGGACGCGACGTGGCCACCCCCTTCGACGACCCACAGGAGGACCCGCTCAGCGAGCTCGACGAGCGCACCCGGGACGTGGCACGCACCCTGATCGAACGGCGCCGGCTCTTCCACCAGGCGCGGCGTCGGGTGGAGGATCCCGAGCGCACCGGCTTTCTCTTCGTGCTGACCCCGGAGCGGCTGCCGATCCTCGAGACCGCCCGCGCCGTGGCGGCACTCGAGGCGGTGAAGATCCCGGTGGCTGGCACGCTGGTCAACCGGGTGATCCCCGATGAGGCCGATGGCGACTTCCTGCGTGCTCGCCGTACACAGGAGGCCAGCTATCTGGCGCGTATCGACGCCGAGCTGGGCCATCTTCCGCGCCCCCGGTTGCCCTGGCTGCCCACCGACGTACAGGGCCTGGCCACCCTCGAGGAACTGGCCGATCGGCTGGAAGCGATCGGGTTCTGAGAAGGGGGCTATTTCTGAGAAGGGGCTGTTTCTGAGAAGGGGCTGTTTCTGGGCAGGGGGCCTGAGAACCTTTCGATTACTGTCGTGGAGCAATAGTCTCGTGTCGGGCACGTGGTGTTCCGAAAGCGCCACTCTGGCTACACTGGCGCCTTTCGAACCACCGGTGATTTGCAGGAGAGACCATGTCCGACAGCGTGCAACTGATTCAGCAATACTACGCGGCCTTCAACCGCGGCGACTGGGAGGCAATGCTGGCCTGCCTCGACGAGGCGGTGGTGCATGATCTCAACCAGGGTGAGCGGGAGTGCGGTCGCGAGACCTTCCGTGCCTTCCTGGCGCGCATGGACCGCAGCTATGTGGAACGCCTCGAAGATGTCGTCGTTATGGCCACGCCCGACGGCGCGCGGGCGGCCGCCGAATACGTGGTGCACGGCGAGTACCGCGCCACCGATGAAGGGCTGCCGCCGGCTCAGGGCCAGCGCTACGTGCTGCCGGGCGGTGCCTTCTTCGAGGTACGCGACGGCAAGATCACTCGGGTTACCAATTACTACAACCTGCAGGAGTGGCTGCGCCAGGTGGGAGCCGAGGCGTGATGCGGGTAGCGGTAGCCAAGTATCCGATCGGCATGCCAGCGGACTTCGACGCCTTCGCCCGTCGCCAGGCGGCCTGTCTGGCCGAGGCCAAGGCGCTGGGTGCCCGCATCGCGGTGCTTCCAGAGTACCTGAGCCTGGAACTCGCTGCCGGTTTCGCCACCGAGGTGCGCAGCGACCTGCACGCCTCCCTGGCAGCGCTACAGCCGCTGCGTCAGGCCTGGTGCGACCTCTACCGCCGCCTGGCACGAGAGCTCGATCTCCATATCGTGCCGGGCAGCTTCCTGCTTGAGGTGAGTGAAGGCCGCTACCGTAACCGCGCCGACTGGTTTGCCCCGGACGGCCTGCACGGCTGGCAGGACAAGCTGCAGCTCACCGGCTACGAGAAGTCCAGCGGCGTGATCGAGCCGGGCGATGCGCTGCACGGGTTCGACTGCAATGGTCACCGGGTGGGGATCGCGGTCTGCTATGACGTGGAGTTTCCGCTGCCGGTGCGGGCCCAGTACGAGGCCGGAGTGCGCCTGCTGTTGGTGCCGAGCTGCACCGACACCGCGGCCGGTGCGACCCGGGTGCGGGTGGGTTGTCTGGCCCGGGCGCTGGAGAACCGTTTCTTCGTGGCCCAGGCGGTCACGGCGGGCGAGGCGGCCTGGAGCCCGGCGCTGGACGTCAACACTGGCGAGGCGACCCTCTACGCACCCATGGATCACGGTTTCCCCGCCGATGGGGTACTGGCCGCCACCCACGGCGAGACGCTCTGGGCCTGCCACGAACTCGATCTGTCGGCCCTGGAACGTAGCCGCGAAAGCGCCCAGGTGGCCAACGATCGCGACTGGCCCGCTCAGCTTGCCGCCCCTCTGCGCCCGTGGGAGGAGGCGATGCCCCGGCCCCTGGCCGATGGCATGCCGGAGTTAGACCAAGTACCGGAGACGGCCTGAGCCGATAGGGCCCTCAGCGCCGCAGCAGCTGCCTGCGCACTGCCTGTTCGCCGCGCCCCAGCCACTCGTGCAGCGCCCGGGTACTCTGATTGAGGTGGTAGGCTCGGGGCAGCCAGGCGACAAGCCCCTCGGGCGGGGGGCTGGTGAACTCGGTGGGCGCCGGTACTACGCTCAGGTCCTGGGCCTCGAACTCCGCCACGGCACGCGGCAAGTGCCAGGCCTGTGAGACCAGCGCCACCCGGGCGATGCCATCGGCGCGCAGCATCTCGGCGCTCAAGCGCGCATTCTCGGCGGTGTTGCGGCTGGCGCCCTCCAGCCAGCGCACAGGCACATCGAACACGTCGCGCAGGGCGGCTGCCATCAGGCTCGCTTCGGCACTGTGTTCGCCATGCACGCGACCGCCACTGACCAGAATTGGCAGTTCGCTCTGGCGGTGCAGATGGGCGCCGTAAGCCAGGCGGCGCCAGGTGGGGTTGGCCGGTGCATCGCCCCAGCCGAATTCGGGGGCCTCATAGTCGCGCCCACCGCCCAGAATGACGATGGCCTCGGCAGTCTCCAACTGGCTTGGCGAAGGCGGCGAGTAGGGCTCGAGCCCCTGACGCAGAGCGTGACTGGCCATGGGCGTGGCCAGCAGCAGCAGGCTGGCCAGCCCCAGCGTGACCAGCAGAGCGCCAGATAAGCGCCGGATGCCGAGCGCGAGGCCCAGCAGGATGAGCAGCGCGTTGAGCGTCGGGGGCAGCAGTAGAATCTTGAGCTCGCTCATGCGATCACGCCTGTGTCAGGAGTTCCAGTCGGCGGCTAGGCCAATGCACCACCGCGGTTCGCGACAGCATGCTGGCGGCCAGCCGCGGATGTTCCCGGGAAATGACCCGAGCGGCGAACTCCGACAGGAAGCGCGACTTTAGCTCGGCGCGGGCGCGATCCACGCCGATCGCCTCGTAGGGCGTCGAAGCCAGCAGCAGGAAGCCATCGTCGGGGATGCGTCCGGCCTTCATGTTGGCATCGATGATGGCGGCAGCCGTCGCGATGGGTTCGGAAAGGTCGGGGCTGTAGGGGCCGACGATCAGAGCGGTATTGGGCAGGTGCAGGAAGTCGAACCCACGCCCGATGCAGATGACCCACTCGCGATGTTCGATATCCAGCTCGCGGGCGGTACCGCGCAGGGAGTCGACGTGCTGCAGGTTGCCCTGCAGCAGCGGCAGCAGGTCGCGGCGGATGTCGCCGGGCATGTCTGGGCACACCTGGGCCACGCGCTGGTCGAGTTCGGCGCCTTCGGCAAGCGACAACTCGCCGATGTCGAGGGTGGCGCCATCGCTGCCGTGGACGATGAGAGAGTCGGTATCGGTCTCGAAGCCGCACACCAGCGGGTAGACGTTGCGATGATCGCGACCGAAGACCTGCTCGGCCTGACGGCGTATCTCGTTGGCGTGAGCCAGGGCGGCCTCGGCGTCACAGGCGAAGCCGGCACAGCCGCGAGCAAGATCGCCACGAGAGAAGTGATAGCTGATGATCAGCAGCACACCGTTGCCGCCATGAATGGCCGCGTGCACGGCATCGGTGAGCATCTCGCCGAGATAGGGCCAGCCCAGGTGGAAGATCCCCCCCAGGTTGCGGAAGGGGGTGATGATGCCCAACGGAGTGCGGGTGGCATGGGGCAGATGTATCCGTCCATCCATGCACTTCATGGCCAGAATCCGTGTGGGGTGCTTGGCCAGATAGCGCTCGCGGGCCAGCCATGCCGAGGGGCTGCAAAAGGTATCGGCATGCTCGCGAGAAAGGGCAAGCAGTGCCTCGATGCGCTCACCGATGGGGCGGTCGTGTAGTGGCATGGGTCGGCCCGGCTTATTGTTTTATTGTCGTTTCCGCTTCATCGTCCCTGACTGTGCCAAATTATGCAAAACCCTCATTCGTCTAAGGCGGAGGGCTACCGCGCAACGCAGCGGTTCGCACGCGTAGGAATTTTTGCAGTGTTTCCCGAATGTGACGACACTCAAATATCCACCTTCTCTTTATACTCGCACAGATCCTCGATCACGCAGCTGCCGCAGCGTGGGCGGCGGGCCACGCAGGTGTAGCGCCCGTGCAGGATCAGCCAGTGGTGGGCGTCGTGCAGAAACTCCTTGGGCACATGGCGCAGCAGCTTCTGTTCGACATCGACCACGTTCTTGCCCGGGGCGATACGGGTGCGGTTGGACACCCGGAAAATGTGCGTATCCACCGCCATGGTGGGTTGTCCGAAGGCGGTATTGAGGATTACGTTGGCCGTCTTGCGCCCCACGCCGGGGAGCGCCTCGAGGTCGGCGCGGGTGCTGGGGGCCGCAGTGTGTTTGGCAACGCATCAATGTTTCTTGGGTTGTCAGTTATTAGTTAATAAAGTCGCCGCGATAATTTTTTCTAAAATGGCTGGCGGATATGTTAAATAGTTGATGAAAACAGCGACGAAAATGAGCGATGTTGTTGAAGCCCGTTGCAATAGCGATATCCGTGATCGACTTGTTGGTCAGTTGTAGTAGCTGTCGTGCATGTGTTAGGCGTAGTTCGAGATAATAACGTGAAGGGCTGGTCTTGATGTGGGTTGTAAAAATCCGTTCAAGCTGGCGTCTGGAAATATTTGAATAAGAAGCTATTTCTTCAATGCTGAGAGGTTCCTCAATGTTTCTTCCCATTAGTTCTAATGACGTTTTTAAAGCTTGGGGCAGTGTGGGGTCATAGTCTATATTTTCAGTTGAAATGTCGAGTGTTTCTCGTTTCTTGTCGCAGCTCAAGACTTCTTCTATGGAGCTAACAAGCTCATCGCCTAGCTCATCCTTTATCATCATTAACATCATATCCAAGGAGCTGCTTGCCCCTGCGCAGCTAATGCGATTACGGTCTTTGATATAGTTGCGGTTAGAAATTGTAACGTTTGGAAATTCCTCGGTCATCATGGCTCGTCCATCCGGATGGTAGGCGCACTCATATCCATTAAGGAGACCTGCCTCAGCTAGGAAGTAGGTACCATTCCATAGGCCACCAAGTGTTACACCAGCAGAGCTTGCAGATTTTATTTTTTTCTCAATAACGGATAAGCCTGTAGTTTGACTCTATAACCACCACATAATAGCATGGTGTCTAAACTCTTTTCATCCAGTGTTGAGAGCTGTATATCTACTGATATTTCTATCCCTAGATCGCTAATAACAGTCTGGGTGTTGCCGACTACTATTACTTCAAAAGCTGTTGGTGGTTTCATTAGATTGGCTGTTACAAGGGCGTCTACGGCTCCTGTGAAAGCCATCATTGAAAAGTTTTCAAACAAGACAAAAGCAATGCGCTTTGATTTTCTTTCTTCGTGGTTGACGATGCTCTTGATGTATGCTGCGTTTTTGCATTTTAAGGGGCTTTCAAAATTAGAGTTCATAGATTATCCCTTGATCTAAGATGGTTTATAAGCTTAGTTTTCATCTGGCTGATCGGGTGTAAGTTTTTAATTTGATTTTGGAGGTTGTGGAACAACGGAAAAGCATGAAAAAGAATAAGTGGATGAAAATAATTAAGCTTTCCTTTGTCCGTGGCAATTAATGCTCTCCTTGCATGATCTATAACATGTTTTTATTCTCGCGTAAAGTGGTCCGACAGCTCTCTCCCTATGACCAGTGAGTTCAAGATGCGGCAGCCGATTCCAGGAAACACCACGGCAATGATCTAGTCGCCGGAGATCACGCACCAAGCCATTAACGACTTGCACGCAGGGTGGTCTGGCCTGTTCGTAGCGTTGGTATTCAAGCGCCCTCCTCGTGGCCACAGATAGGCAGCATAGTCCATCTCGTCGAGTACCAGCTCCTTGGGGAATTAGCTTCTAAGCTGGTGATCCATGTGCTTTCCTGCCGTGAGCGTACCAGGGTGCTGACCAGTCGGTATAAGTTTGTGAACAATACGCGGTTGCAGAACCGGAGCCTGAGTTCACTTATGTGGCTATGGCATGAGTTAATTTAGGAAAGTCGGCTATACGAAGCCATGGCGGCGACCAATGGCGCAAATTATGTCAAAAATGTCGCAAAATGTGACGTTTTGATGTCGGGTAAAGAACATTATGGTGATGTCTGTCTTTTTATTAAAAGTGAGTAAGAATATGAAAATAAATAAAAGAGCTTTGATTTGTTCAGCTTTCCTTGGCGCTGGCTTGATATCTTCGCAGGCATTTTCTCAAACTGTGAGAATGGATTTTTCCAATGAGTACAATGCCAACTCCATTCACGCTCAGGGTGATGCTTATTTTATCGAAAGAGTCAAAGAGCTGAGTGGTGGGAGCATAAATATTACCTTGCATACAGGGGGGGCGCTGGGATTTAACTCAGGCGATCATTTCTACGCTGTAGCCGATGGAGCAGTAGAAATCGCTGATACTCTCTCAGGTACCATGAGTGGCATTGACCCGATTTTTCTGTTGTCATCCTTGCCATTTGTAGTAAACGGAGTTGACGAGGCGCGTCGTCTATACGAAATTGCCAAGCCTTATTATGAAGCGATATTCGAGGAAAGCGATCAGATTTTGCTGTATGCTTCTCCTTGGCCACCAAGTGGTGTCTGGTCGAAAACTGCTATTGATAGTCAAACAGATCTTCGTAATCTTAGAATTCGCACTTTTGATAGAAATGGTACGGAAACTTTCCGAAACGTGGGAGCCTCACCAGTCAGTTTGTCTTGGGGAGACGTGGTGCCCCAGCTCGCGACCGGGGGGATTTCTGCCGTGCTGACCTCGGCTGAGGCTGGTGCAAATGCCAGTTTTTGGGAGCATCAGAATTATTTTTCAGCTATTCAGTATGCCATTCCTCTAAATATGGTGCATATGAATAAAGACTCGTTCGAGAGGCTGAGTGACGATGAGCAAGCAGCCATCATGGAAGCGGCAAGACTAACCGACACCCATAACTGGGCGGCAGTCGAAACGCGAACTGAAGAGAATTATCAAGTCCTCAGTGAATACCAGGTTACCCTCAACGATCCGGTCTCTGATGAACTTATTGAAGCCTTGTCCGAAGCGGCTGCGAGTGTCGTCGAGAACTGGCTAGAGTCTACCGGGGAAAGAGGTATGACTATTCTCAGCCAGTTTCGAGGTGAGTAATGACCTTGCTACTCATAGCTGAGCGTATATCCAGACTCATGAATCGTATTGGAGCAATCGTTGCCATTTTGTTGATCCTTTATATGTTGGGCCACATTCTTCTGGAGATCTTTCTGAGAATGTTTGGTGGGTCGACCTTCATAATGGATGAGTATATTGGTTATGCGGTAGCAGTTATGACATTCATGGGCTTACCTTACGTCTTGGAGAAAGGGGGGCTAATTCGGGTCTCCCTGCTTCTCGAACGCATCCCCGAAAAACATCATTGGCCATTAGAGTTCTTTAGTAGTGCTATCACTGCTGCATGCTTTATCTGGATGTCTCTTTTCTGGTTTCGGAATGTCCAGAGAAGTTATACCCGAGGAATTATAAGTGATACCTTGGCTGAAACGCCTATTTGGATACCCGAAGGGGCAGTTTTATTGGGTATGTGGCTAATTGCCTTGACGCTAGTCCTGCGTGCACTGAAGGTTTTGGCATATCGCCAAGAGTATCTCGTCAAGAAACAATAAACTATAAACATAGTAGGGAAAGCTTCATGGATATACTCTGGATTGCAGTCGGCGTGGCTGTACTACTACTGTTTTTCTTGTCGATGGGTACTTGGATATTCGCCTCCATGCTGGCCGTCGCCATCAGCTCCTTGTGGTTGTTGGGTGATTTCAATCCGGAGCGCATTGGCCTGATTTTTTCCCGTATTCTCTATCGTGCCAGTAATAGCTGGGAGCTTTCCGCGATTCCTTTGTTTATCCTGATGGGGGAGCTGATTTTTCGATCTAATCTGTCAGAGCGTCTTTTTAAGGGTTTGGTTCCGCTCACCAGTCGCTTCCCGGGTGGAATACTACATACCAACGTGCTGGGCTGTACCTTATTTGCAGCCGTTAGTGGTTCCAGCGCAGCAACAACCGCAACTATAGGTAAAATCACCACCCAAGAGCTTAAGGCGCGCGGCTATAACCGTGATCTCTCTATTGGCTCTTTGGCAGGTGCTGGTAGCTTAGGTTTGTTGATTCCCCCTTCTATTGTCATGATTGTCTATGGCGTTCAGGCTGAAGTTTCAATTAGCCAACTATTCATGGCCGGAGTAGTACCGGGTTTGCTGATTGCGTCTCTGTACGCTGGCTACATCATGGTACGTTCAGCTTTGAACCCTGGACTAGCCCCTCAACAGAAAATTCCCAGCCAGACGATGCTCCAGTCCATCCTGCTGCTGGCACCAATTCTGCTATTAATCTCCATTGTCATCGGTTCTATTTATACCGGTATTGCGACACCTTCCGAAGCTGCAGCGGTTGGTGTAGCTGCTACGCTAGTTCTGCTGGTCGTCGAGCGGCAGCTTTCCATCAATCTGCTGGTTCACGCTTTTCGTGGGACACTAATCACTACCATCATGGTCTGTAGTCTTCTTGTGACAGCGATGCTGCTTTCAACTGCCATGGGATATCTCCACCTGCCGCGTGAGCTAGCTGAGTGGATCGCAAGTCTGGATCTTAGTCCGATGATGTTGCTGGCCGTTCTGGCGCTTTTTTACATTCTCTTAGGTCTGTTTCTTGATGGAATCTCTATCACGGTTATGAGCTTGCCGATCACCTTACCTATTGTGCTTCTTGCAGGTTTTGATCCCATTTGGTTTGGCATTTTCCTAATCATTATGATTGAATTAGGCATGATAACACCTCCAGTTGGCTTTAACCTCTTTGTATTACAGAGCCTGACAGGTGAAAGCATAAGTCGGGTTGCTTGGTCGGCTCTTCCATTTTTCCTGCTAATGTGCGTAGCCGCCATCCTTATTAGTATCTGGCCGGAAATTGTGCTTTGGCTGCCAAATTCTTTGTCGAGGTAGCTGGTGTGTGTTTTATTGCTTTCTCTTAGCATGGTTGTGATAGGCCTGATGGGTAGGGGACTACGGATAATTCACTGTCAAGTAGTTGTCTTTGTCGCAATTGGAGTCGAAGATGTCGCAAAACATGCCGCGCGGGCATGTTTTGCAGATCACTATGATAATGCAGCTCTTATTACTATAGCGAAAGAGGGAAGAAACATGAAAACTAATACAAGAAAAGATGGATTGAAGCTGGCTACAATTGCGGTTATGTTTGGCCTTGGTGCAACAATGGGCATAGCGCAAGCAAGTTCTATTACTTTGAACTTTCATAGCGGTCTCGCCCAGTCGCGCCCCGAAGCCGAGCATCTTGACCGCTTTGCTCAGTTAGTAGAAGAAAAGTCCGGTGGCGAGTTGAAAATTCGGGTCAGCCATGCTGGTGCATTAGGCTTGAGAGAAGCAGACATCTTGCGGACATTACAGCGTGGTATGGTGGATATGGCGCTGTTGTATGGTGAATACTATACTCGTGATGCACCTGCACTTGCGTCAGTCTATGCGCAAGGGGCTATAACTGAAGCAGAGCAGCATCTAGAAATTTTGCCAGTTATAAAAGAACTTTATGATGACGGATTTAGTAAGTGGGGTATTCATACTGTTGGTGGAGTGATTGCCCCCATATTTGATGTTGGTCTACATTGCAAAGATCCTGTCAATTCGTTGGAGGATTTGCAAGGAAAAAAAGTGCGCGTCTGGTCTCGGCATCTTGTGGATACGTTTGATCAACTGGGTGTGTCTGCACAAGTCATCCCGCAGAATGATATGTACATGGCCCTCCAAACGGGTGTAGTAGACTGTGCATATTACCTTTCTACAGTAGCCAAGACAGTTTCTCTCCATGAGGTTACTAAATATGAGTCTTACCTGCATCCCTGGGCAGCTGCTCCCTGGATCTTTGGTATTAGTGAAAGGGCGCTTGGTCGGCTCAATGATGCTCAGCGGCATGCTCTTGAGGAGGCGGGCCAAGAGGTTTGGGAAACGACTCTAGAGCTTGCGGTGAGTCCCGAGCGTGAAGCGCAAGCCCGCGAAGAGCGCGAAGCATTGGGAATCACTATCCTTCCGGCATTTTCTGAGGAAGATGTAGCCATTTTTGTTGCTGCGGCATGGAACGCTTGGGAATCTATGGCTAAACAGGCAGGCGAAGATGGAGAGCGTTATTATAACACCGTAACTCATGCGCTTGATGATATTTTAGATATTTCAAAGCTTGAAATTTCTGAACATTCCGATTAATAACAGACTGGGGCTGTCATCTGTTGGTGGCCCCTTTTTGTTTGTGCATTGGTGATGGAAATATGCGCAAAATAAGTATTCTTGTTGAGAGAGCGGCATACGGCGCCTTTCTAGTAGGTGTGTCCAGCGGCGTGGTGATGACAATGCTCATATTCATCAGCACTTTGATGCGTTATTTGGGTGGGCGGCCTTTGCGATTTTCCGATGAGTTGGCAGGTTTGCTGTTTCTGACACTCACTTTTCTATGTCTTCCACACGTGCTAGATAAGGGACGGCACATTCGCATTGAAATATTGATGAAAGTGGTGTCAGCACCAGTGGCAAGGATAATGGATGCCGTTGGTGCTATGACTCTCATTGTCTTCTGTATAGCATTTGCTTATGAGGCCCTCGACTTCGTTGAATTCGCCAAGTCTATAAGCTCGCGAGCTGATATTAGTGGTATTTTATTGTGGCCGTGGATGGCAGTCATGCCCTTTTCGATGTTGATGTGCATTTTGGTACAATTCAGGCATGGTGTACATCAGCCTGCTCCGAATAGGTCAATTGAAGAGGATGTGATCTGATGAGTTGGCTATTGCTTAGCGGGAGCCTAATTCTTCTACTGTCAAGTGGGGCAATACTAGGCGCGGCATTAGGCTTGACTGGAATGCTGCTTTTACATTTCCAAGCGCACGGCGCGACTCCACTTGCTATAACAGCCTCTTGGAATATGCTGACTGATTTCACGCTTAGCGCTGTGCCATTGTTTATTTTCCTAGGCGAAATCTTGTTGGCAAGTGGTATCTCTAAGCGCGTCTATAATGGACTTACGCCTCTGTTTTCACGGGTTCCAGGACAGTTGCTTCACACTAATATTGCAGTCTGTACCTTGTTTGGCGCTGTAAGTGGTTCCAGCACTTCTACGGCCGCTGCAATAGGTTCGGTAGGTTATCCCGAGCTAAAACGACGTGGATATAAACCTAGCATGGTTGTGGGGACTTTAGCTGGCGGGGGAACATTGGGGCTTTTAATTCCCCCGAGTCTCGCATTGATCATCTATGGTGCTACGCAAAATGTTTCAATTGGAAAATTGTTCCTTGCAGGAATACTTCCAGGTATCATGATTGCCTTTGCGTTTTCATTGTGGATAATTGTTCGTTCAAAATTTGGCGATTCTGTGACGCCGATAGCGAAAGATAGAATGGACTGGAGTGAAGTACGGCGAGGGTTGCTGGAAATTTGGCCGCTACCAATTCTTATTTTCTTCGTCTTGGGTACCATCTATCTGGGTATTGCTACTCCCACTGAGGCTGCAGCCTTGGGGGGTGTTGCCAGCGTTGCTCTGGGAATGACATGGGGGGACTTGAATTTTCCCCGACTATGGCAAGCGTTCAAACATGCCTCTATAATGTTTGCCACTATAGGTATGATTCTGATCGGCACAGTGATTCTATCTCAAGCAGTCAGTCTGTTGGGTATACCGAGAGCCGCCGTGGAGGCAATTAGCGGATTTGGTCTCGGGCCTTATGGTATCTTGCTGCTGATAATAGTGGTTTATATCGTCCTGGGTTGCTTCTTTGATGGGATATCCCTGTTGCTGATGACGTTGCCTATTACCTTCCCTATGGTGATAAGCTTGGGTTTTGATCCTATCTGGTTTGGTATTATCGTAACCCTTCTGATCGAGATAGGGATGATCACTCCTCCAGTTGGGCTCAATCTTTTTGTCATCTCTTCAATATCGAATAATGATGTCGATCTGACATCTGCTGCCAAGGCTTCTCTACCTTACTGGCTGATTCTGCTGGGATCTGTGGCGGTTTTCACAGCTTTCCCAGGCATGATTCTATGGATAACGCAACTGATGTAAGTGTCTAACCAACGATCAGAGCTATAGAAACACATTGATAACAACTGGCCGCGCCTATGTAATATGTTGCAAGGCGCGGATCTCTATTGGTCAATTGTTACTAATCGTGATTGCGAGGTAGTTGAATAGGATCAGCTGCTAGCTCGGTCTGTGCACCATAATCGGTCTCTAGATCATGCGCTTGGCCAGCCTGTGAGCGATTCAGCTCTCGAAAGCAGCTAGGAAGCTCGATTCAGCTTGCTCTGGACATGGCCGCCATCCATTTGCCTCAATGCTGCGTGGTCGCCAGCAGCACACCATTTTTCGTGGATGCGCCACGCCTGCATGATAGCGGATCGGAAAGGTCCGGCTATAGGGACTGACGAACAGTGTAGTGTGGGACAGATGCAGAAAGTGAAGCAGCCCCACGCTCAGCCGATATCCACCTTCTCCTTGTACTCGCACAGATCCTCGATTACGCAGCTGCCGCAGCGTGGGCGGCGGGCCACGCAGGTGTAGCGCCCGTGCAGGATCAGCCAGTGGTGGGCGTCGTGCAGAAACTCCTTGGGCACATGGCGCAGCAGCTTCTGTTCGACCTCGACCACGTTCTTGCCCGGGGCGATACGGGTGCGGTTGGACACCCGGAAAATGTGCGTATCCACCGCCATGGTGGGTTGTCCGAAGGCGGTATTGAGGATTACGTTGGCCGTCTTGCGCCCCACGCCGGGGAGCGCCTCGAGGTCGGCGCGGGTGTCGGGTACCTCACCGCCGTGCCGCTCGACCAGGATCCGGCAGGTCTTCATCAGGTTTTCGGCCTTGGTGTTGTACAGGCCGATGGTCTTGATGTGCTCCTTGAGCGCATCGAGGCCGAGATCGAGAATCGCCTGGGGCGTGTTGGCCACCGGAAACAGCCGTGCGGTGGCCTTGTTGACCCCCACGTCGGTGGCCTGGGCGGAGAGCAGTACGGCCGTGAGCAGCTCGAAGGGAGTGCTCCAGTCCAGCTCCGTGGTGGGGTTGGGGTTGTGCTCGCGCAGGCGGGAGAAGATCTCGTAACGTTTCTGGGCGTTCATTGGGATAACCGGTTCGTGACGGCAGGGTTCATTGTGGCGATTGCGATGCCAGGGCGGCACGCGCCTCCTCGAGCAGCGCGTTGGCTCGTTCGAGCTGTGACTCGGCCAGACGGCAGGCCACCCGGTCATCGCGCCGCTGGGCGCTCTCGAACTGCATGCGAGCCCTGCGCACCGCCTGCTCGGCCGCCTTGACCGCCATTTGCCGCTGGCGATGCTGAGGCGTCGTGCTCGCAGTGCCACGTGAGCTTTGCGATTCACGGCGGATCATGCGCCGCTGCCGCTCCAAGCGCTTCTCCCGCTCCAACCGTGCCAGCCGTTGCCGGCGGGCGTCATGACGCCTGCGACCCAGCGCTGCGCGATGTGCCAGGTAGGCCTCGCGCTCGGCTTCGTCGCTGGCCGCCTGCCACTCGGGATGCGGTACCAGATCGATGCAGTCGACCGGGCAGGGCGCAACGCATAGTTCGCAGCCGGTACACTCCGTCGCGATCACGCTGTGCATGCGCTTGCTGGCGCCAAGAATGGCGTCCACCGGACACGCCTGAATGCACTTGGTACAGCCGATGCACTCCGCTTCGCGAATCACGGCGGCCTGCGGTAGCTGGGCCGGCTGATCGAGGGGGGGCGGAGCACGACCGGTCAGCTCGGCCAGCCGAACGACGGTAGCCTCGCCTCCGGGCGGGCAGCGGTTGATCGCCTCGCCCTGGGCAATGGCCTCGGCGTAGGGAAGGCAGCCCGGATGCCCGCACTTGCCGCACTGGGTCTGGGGCAGTAGGGCATCGATGGCCTCGATCAGCGTTGCGTCGCGGGTCACGTGCACTCCTGTTGGGCACCGGTGAATCCAGGAGACGTATTATACACGCCTCGGATTGCCGCCGGGCACGGCGCTCCGCGTTGCAACGTGGGGTGAGGGCGGCCTTGTCATCGGCAACCTCTGGCCTGGAGGCGTCGCGTCAAGGTTCGATGGCAGTGGTCAGGTCGGTGCACTCGAAGGCTGCAACCCGGTTGCGTCCGTTGGCTTTGGCCTGATATAGGGCCTGGTCGGCGGCGCGCATGATATCGCCCGGTTCCATCGTGTTTGTATGCTGAACGGCAATACCGATGCTGACGGTCACGTGGCGACTGGTGGGCGAGGTTTCGTGGTCGAGTCCCAGCGCCTCGATCGCTTCGAGTAGCTCACGGGCAAGCTGTAGTGCATCTTCCTGCGAGGTGTGCGGCAGCAGCACGCTGAACTCTTCACCGCCGGTGCGAGCGACCAGAAACCCCTGCGGTTTTAGCTGTGCTTCCATGTGTTGGGCCAACGTGACCAGGCAGACATCCCCCGCCTGATGGCCGTAATGATCGTTGTAAAGCTTGAAATGATCGATGTCGATCATCATAGCGGCATGGTGCTCAGAGGCGCGGCTGTCGTTGAGTACTTCGGTCAGACGCTGGTCGAACAGCCTCCGGTTGGCGACCCCGGTCAGAGGGTCGTGCAGGGTCAGGTCACGCAACTGGTCGGATTGCTGGCGCTGATGCTCTAGTAAATGGCGAAATTCACGTGAAAGCATGCCGATCTCGTCCTGCCGGCACAGCAGAGTCGCAGGCATGGCGGGGGGCACCGTTTCCTGGTGAAGGCGCTGAGTGAAGGTAGCCAGTTGGCGTAGCGGGGTGAGCACCATGCGCTCGAGCAACCACAGTACGATGAGCAGCGTAGCGATCAGCACGCCACTGGTCCAATAAAGGGCAAAGCGGAAGGTCTCCAGGCTGGCCTGATAGCGTTGGCGCGGCAGCGAGGCATCGATACGCACAGCGTGGCTCGAGGGCAAGGCCGGTATGAGACGACTTGCCGTCATCTGGGTGGGTGAGGTGCGCTCGAGAATCTGCTCGGAGCCTGCCTGAACCGGCACGCGACTCAATTCCAGCTCGACGCCGGTGGTGTCGCGCAGTTGCTCGATCCAGGGCTCGCTGAGCGGGCGTACCATGGCCAACCAGCCGCCGGCGAGGGACTCCTGCCGGCTCTGATGAATCGGTGATAGGCCGCCTAAGGCGAGCGCCGAGGCGGCCAGCAGCGAGGTACGGGTGGTATCGTCCTGGGACTGTTCCGTGTAGCGACCGAGGAAAGCCACGGCGGTGCTGGCCCAATCGCAGGGTGGCATCATGCCTGGGCAGGAGGTGAACTCACCTTGAGCATCGTAACCCACTATCCAGTAGGGTTCGCTGTCGGCATCGAGGAAGATCATCATCTCGAGATCGAGGGTCTCGAGAGTTGACTCGTAGAGGTTGGAATCGACGTACTGCGGCCGCTCACCCTGGATGAAATCGTAAGTGTCGTCCCAGTGTGCCCAGTCTTCCACCAGCCGCCGCATGTGATTGAGTTCGGCGCCCAGCGCACGTTCGATCCGGTCGAGCTCGGCGTCGGCGTATGCCTCTTCGTCTTCCAGTAGGATCGGCATGATCTGAAAGCGCGCAATGGTGACGAGAGCAAGCAACGCCAGGCACAACACTGCGGCGAGAGACAGAAGAAAGCGATTTCGCAGTGAGCCTTTGAGAGCCGTCATCAAGCCTGCCTGTGTTCTGTGCCGCTGGTATGGCCATAAATGGCAGCGGTACTCTGTAGGTAATTTCTTACATCACTATCGGCTTCGGACGACAAATCTTGAGAAAAATTAGCCTTGCAATGCGGTTGAAAGCACGGCTCGCCGGTATGCTTTCAACCGCTTCGACTACTTTTTAACCGTATGCGGCCTTACCGGACGCGCTGGCCGGGCTCGGCACCGGAATCCGGCGAGAGCAGGTAGATGCCGTCGTCGTTGCCTGCTGCCAGTACCATGCCTTCCGACATGCCGAAGCGCATCTTGCGCGGAGCCAGGTTGGCGACCATGACCGTCAGGCGGCCTTCCAGGGCTTCCGGCGAGTAGGCGGAGCGAATGCCGGCAAAGACATTGCGTGTTTCGCCGCCCAGGTCCAGCGTCAGCTGCAGCAGTTTGTCGGCCCCCTCGACATAGTCGGCCTTGGCGATCCGGGCGATGCGCAGATCGACCTTGGCGAAATCGTCGAAGGCGATCTCGTCAGCAATGGGATCTTCGGCCAGCGGCCCCTTGGCCGCCTCCTTGAGTTTCTGTTCTTCCACCAGGTCCTCCTTCGATGCCTCGATCATGGCATCGATCTTGTCCCGCTCGACGCGGGTCATCAACGGCTTGAACTTGGCGATCTCATGTCCCAGCAATACCTCATGGCGGCTCGCCCAGTTGAGGGATGGCAGCCTGAGGAACTCGCGCGCCTGCTCGGCCATGGTCGGCACCACCGGGGCCAGATAGACCATCAGCTGGCGGAACAGGTTGATGCCCACCGAGCAGATCTCCAGCACTTCCTGCTCGCGCCCTTCCTGCTTGGCCAGTACCCACGGTTCCTTGTCGGCAATGTAGGTGTTGGCCTCGTCGGCCAGCTCCATGATCTTGCGCACCGCCCGACCGAACTCGCGGGCCTCGAAGTCTTCGGCAATGGCGTCGCCGGCGGCGATGAAGCGTGCCACCAGCTCCGGTTCGGCGCAGTGGGAGGAGAGCCGGCCGTCGCCCAGCTTCTTGACGAACCCGGCGCAGCGGCTGGCGATGTTGACCACCTTGCCCACCAGGTCGGCATTCACCCGGGCGGCGAAGTCGTCCAGGTTGAGATCCAGGTCGTCGACCCGCGAGGTGAGCTTGGCGGCGAAGTAGTAGCGCAGGTACTCGGGGTTCAGGTGCTCGGCGTATGTCGCGGCCTTGATGAAGGTACCGCGAGACTTCGACATCTTGGCTCCGTTGACGGTGACGAAGCCGTGGCAGTTCACCGCCGTGGGCGTGCGGAAGTCGGCGCCGTGAAGCATGGCAGGCCAGAACAGCGCGTGGAAATAGACGATGTCCTTGCCGATGAAGTGATAGACCTCGGCTTCGGAGTCCTTCTTCCAGTAGGTGTCGAAGTCGAGGCCGGTACGGTCGCACAGGTTCTTGAAGCTGGCCAGGTAGCCTATCGGCGCATCGAGCCAGACATAGAAGTACTTGCCCGGTGCATCGGGGATCTCGAAGCCGAAGTAGGGGGCGTCGCGGGAGATGTCCCACTCGTTGAGCCCCGACTCGAACCACTCCTGCAGCTTGTTGCCGATCTGCGTCTGCACGTGGCCGCCGCGGGTCCACTGCTTGAGGAAGTCGGCAAAGTCGGGAAGCTTGAAGAAGTAATGGGTCGAGCTGCGCACCTCGGGCGTGGCGCCGGAGATGGCCGATACCGGATCGATCAGCTCCGCCGGCGTGTAAGTGGCACCGCACGCTTCGCAGTTGTCGCCGTACTGGTCGGCGGTCTTGCACTTGGGACAGGTGCCCTTGATGAAGCGGTCGGCCAGGAACAGGCCCTTCACCGGATCGTACATCTGCTCGATGTCGCGGGTGGCAATGTGACCGCGGTCGCGCAGGCGGGTGTAGATCAGCTCGCTGAAGTAGCGGTTCTCTTCGGAATGGGTCGAATGATAGTTGTCGAAGGCCACGCCGAAGGTGGCGAAATCGGCCTGATGCTCAGTCGAGACACGTTCGATCAGCGCCTCGGAGCTGATCCCCTCCTGCTCCGCACGCAGCATGATCGCAGTGCCATGGGCATCGTCGGCGCACACGTAGTGGCACTCGTTGCCGAGACTCTTCTGGAAACGCACCCAGATATCGGTCTGGATGTACTCCAGCAGATGGCCGAGGTGGATCGAGCCGTTGGCGTAGGGCAGGGCACTGGTGACCAGGATCTTGCGCGGGGCGCTTGCGTTGTTCGACATATCGGCTCGGATATTCCCAGAAAAAACAGACCCTCGATTGTAGCTGTCTTCCTATCTCGCTGCATCTGCTGAGGCCCGGGATTGGCCTGCCACGGGTCGCTTGGGGTATCATGAATGGTATCCACCGCTGTTGGGCCAATGGATGGGCCGCTGCGGCAGGACTCAACGCATGCCCGTTACGCATCATCCAAAAAACGAACGTATGACGTTTCACTTTCGTGAGGATGATACGATGAAACTGCGACTTTCCGCTCTGCCCCTGTTTCTTGTAGCCACTTTGCTGGTGGGCTGCGGCACCAATGCCGTGGCGCCGCGCTATACCAGCGAGAACCCCGACATCATGCGCATCGGCAACGATCGCCCCGCCGACCCGGAACGCCGCGTCGAGGATCTCGGCACCTACTGCGTCGAGGTCACCGAGACCTGGAACTCCCATGGCAGAACGCCTGACGGTCAGACCCTGTGGGCCAAGGACACCCGGCGTGCCGTCGTCCCCTGTGATTGAGAGCGCCCTGCGATTGAGGTGCCCTGCGATTGAGGTGCCCTGCGATTGAGGTGCCCTGCGAATAACAGTCCACCGTGACTGAGTCAGGCCCTGTAACCGGCCCGCGCCAATGGCGCGGGCCGGTTCGTTTCGTCTTGTGTTCGAAGCACGGCCCAAAGATCGCTTTGGCTGCGGCTGGCAGGCCTCGCTCCGACGACTAGACTGAGGGGCACAAGCAAAAGGAACCTGCTGACAGGAGAGCCGCCATGGAACGCATAGGCCATCGTTCACGTCTTCGCACCCGTTTCCCCGTTGAATCCCGCACGTCGGTTTGTGAACCGCGTACCTTGCCAGTCCCGCAACCGCTCACTCGTCGGCGTGTCGGCGGGCTGACGTTGATGACGGGCACCGCCTTGGCCCTTGCTCTGGCCGGCCTGGCGGAAGTCCAGGCACAAGAGCCCGGCTCGGAGAGGCTGATGGGCCAGGAGGCGGAAGCCGAGGAGTCAGGGCTCGAACACCCGAGCGAGTATCTCGTGGTAACCGACTTTCCCGGTGAGCTGACCGACGCCGATCTTGCCACCTGGCAGGAGCACGTACCCGACATTCAGGACGTTGAAATCCCCTCTTCGGCGGACGACTACCAACAGCCGGCATTGTTCTTCGCGCCCGAAGGGGAAGAGGAGCGGCCGCTGCTGATGGTGCTGCACAGCTGGAGCACCGACTACCAGCAGAACATCGATATTCCTCTCGCCGAGTTCGCGGTGGCCAACGACTGGGCGTTCATTCATCCCGACTTCCGCGGTGCCAATGACGGGGAGCCCGAGTCGACGGCTTCCGAGCTGGTCATCTCCGACATGGAAGATGCGCTGGAATATGCCCGGGAGAACGCCAGCGTCGACGAGTCGCGCATCTATCTGCTGGGCTACTCGGGCGGGGCCATGAATGCACTGCACCTGGCCAGCCGCCAGCCCGATACCTTTGCCGGCGTGGCCGCCTGGGTGCCGGTCTACGACCTGATCAGCTGGTATGAGTTTCACGAGGGAAGCGCCGAGGATTACGCCGAGCAGATCGAGGGCGCCTGCGGGGGTGTGCCGGAAGAGGGCAGCGAGGCTCATGACGAGTGCGTCGCGCGCAGCCCCAAGGCCCACGTACCCGATGCGGCAGGCGAGATGCGGGTCGTGATCGCCCACGGTATTCACGATGACATCGTCCCTGTCGATCAGGCGCTGCACGCCTACAACGATCTGGTCGAGGAAGAGGCGCGCCTCTCTCCGGAGCAGATCGAGGCGATCGAGGAGAGCCGGGAAGTGCCGAACGACTTGGCCGAGCGCTCGCTGCATCAGGAGCGCGAGTACCCGCACTTCGATGCCGCCGAGGCTGCGGTGCTGCTGCATCTGCAGTCCGGTCCGACGGAGCTGGTGCTGTTCGATGGCGAGCACGACATGCTGTATCGCCCCGGTCTCGAATGGCTTGCCAAGCAAGAACGTGAATGAGGATATCGCCCACCCAGCAAGGATGAGTCATGCTTTGCAATGTTCTACTTCGACGCCCACGCAGACTGGGCGTCATCTTGTTTGCCTTGGTTACCCACCCCGTTTTCGCAGCCAGCCCACCGGCGGGCAGCGCACCGCCTACCGCACCGGGAGACTGGTCGGAGGTCGAAGCCCCCGTTCCCGGTCCGCCTCGGGTCATCGGGCCTTTCGATGGCGGCTGCATCGCCGGCGCCGAGCGCCTGCCCGAGGAGGGCATCGGCTACCAGGCGGTGGATCTCGAGCGTAACCGCCACTACGGCCACCCCTCGCTTCTCGACTATGTCGAGCGGCTGGGGGAGCGCGTCAATCAGGCCGGGTTTGGACCGATCCTGGTCGGCGACATGGCGCAGCCCCGCGGTGGGCCGATGCCCTATGGACATGTCAGCCACCAGACGGGGCTCGACGTCGACATCTGGTTCCGCCTCGACCTGCCGTTCCTCGAGCGCAGCGAGCGCGAAGACCTCGAGCAGCCGATACTGGTCGATCCGCGCACCAATCGCCTCGATGAACGCTGGACCGACGAGCATGCCGAGTTGATTCGCCTGGCGGCGGACGACCCGCGCGTAGCACGGATCTTCGTCGACTCCGCTGTCAAGCGCGACCTGTGCGAGCGGGAATGGGACGACCGCTCCTGGCTGCGCCTGATTCGCCCCTGGCACTCCCATGACGAACATCTGCATATACGGCTAAGATGCCCACCCGACCAGCCGGAGTGCATCGACCAGCCGCCACCCCCGCCCGGCGACGGCTGCCAGGCGCTTGCGCCGACGCCGCGCCCCGATGTCTATCCCTCGCCGAGTCGTTCGTTGCCGCCTGCGTGCAGGGCGATACTCCAGCAATAGCTGTAACGACAGCCTCTTGCCTGCCCGGTAGAATGGCCGCATGACGGGGAGGCGAGAGGTGGCGGTGGAACGGCAGGGTTTCGTGTTGACGCGGCACTGGCGGGATACACCCGCAGGCTGCGAGGTGAGCTTCTGGCTGGCGACCGATGCCGGCCCCTGCCACGTGCGCCTGCCACCGCAGCCTTCGGTGGCGTTCCTGCCCGCCGCTCGGCGCCAGGAAGCGGAACGCCTGCTGCGCGCCGAGCCCGGCATCGAGCTCAAACCCCTCGAGCTGCGCGATTTTCACCTGCAGCCGGTGGTCGGGCTCTACTGCCGCCAGCAGCGTCAGCTGCAGCAGTGCGAGAGGCGGCTGCGCGAGGGGGGTATCGCACTCCTCGAGGCCGACGTGCGCCCGCCAGAGCGCTATCTCATGGAGCGCTTCATCACCGCTCCGGTACGCTTCAGTGGCGAGCGCGAGGCCGACGGCGTGTGGTCCAGCGCTCAGCTCAGGCCGGCAGAGCACTATCGCCCCCGTCTCAGGCTGGCGTCGCTGGACATCGAGACCAGTGAGCGGGGGGAGCTCTACTCGATTGCGATTGCCTGCGACAAGCAGCGCCAGGTGTTCATGCTCGGCCCGCCCAACGGCCAGAAGGGCGAGGCTGAGCGTGAGCGGGACTTCGCTCTCGAATACTGCGATAGCCGCCAGGCGCTGCTCGAGCGCCTCAACGACTGGTTCGCCGAGCACGACCCCGACGCCATCATCGGCTGGAACCTGGTGCAATTCGACCTGCGTCTGCTGCAGCGTCACGCCGAACGACTGGGCGTGCCACTGCGCCTGGGGCGGGGCGGCGAATCACTCGGCTGGCGCGCGCATGGCAGCAATGCCAATCACTTCTTCGCCTCCGCGGCAGGACGATTGATCATCGACGGCATCGAAGCCTTGCGCCAGGCCACCTGGCAGTTCGCCTCGTTCAGCCTGGAGCACGTCGCCCAGGAGCTGTTGGGCGAGGGCAAGGCCATCGACAACCCCTACCAGCGAATGGACGAGATCAACCGCATGTTCGCCGAGGACAAACCCGCGCTTGCCCGCTACAACCTCAAGGACTGCGAGCTGGTCACGCGGATCTTCGACAAGACCGAGCTGATCGACTTCCTGCTGGAACGGGCCAGCGTCACCGGCCTGCCGGCAGACCGCAGCGGTGGTTCGGTGGCCGCCTTCAGCCACCTTTACCTACCGCGCATGCACCGCCTGGGGTTCGTGGCGCCGAACCTGGCCCAGCCGGGAGAGCGAGAGGGCGACGATAGCCCGGGCGGCTTCGTCATGGACTCCCGGCCGGGGCTCTACGACTCGGTGCTGGTGCTCGACTTCAAGAGTCTTTATCCGTCGATCATTCGTACTTTCCTGGTCGATCCGGTGGGGCTGGTGGCGGGCCTGGAGGAACCTGAGTCGCAAAGTGTGCCGGGCTTTCGCGGCGCGCGTTTCTCGCGTACCTGCCATGCGCTGCCCGAGCTGGTCGCACGCGTGTGGCAGGGACGGGACGCCGCCAAGCGCGAAGGCAACGCGCCGCTGTCACAGGCGCTCAAGATCATCATGAACTCCTTCTACGGCGTGCTCGGTTCACGGGGCTGCCGCTTCTTCGATCCGCGCCTGGCATCGTCGATCACTCTGCGCGGCCACGAGATCATGCGTCGTACGCGCGAGCTGATCGAAGCCGAGGGCTACACGGTGATCTACGGCGATACCGACTCCACCTTCGTCTGGCTGGGTAGCGCCCATGAAGAGCCCGAGGCCCATGCCATCGGTCAGCGTCTCGCGGCACGGGTCAATGGTTGGTGGGAGGCGCATCTGGCGGCGGAGTATGGCCTCACCAGTGCGTTGGAACTGCAATTCGAGACCCACTATCGACGCTTCCTGATGCCCACCATCCGCGGCGCGGAAGAGGGTAGCAAGAAGCGCTATGCAGGACTGGTGCGCGATGCGCAGGGCGCCGAGAGTGTGGTTTTCAAAGGGCTGGAGACGGTGCGGGCCGACTGGACGCCGCTGGCCAAGATCTTCCAGCAGGAGCTCTATCGGCGTATCTTCGTCGGCGAAAGCTATCGCGACTTCGTGCGCGACTACGTGGCCCGCGCCCTGGCCGGTGAGTTCGACGAGCGCCTGGTGTATCGCAAGCGGCTGCGTCGTCGGCTGGATGAATATCGCCGTAACGTACCGCCCCATGTGCGCGCCGCACGCATGGCCGACGCGCTCAACGACCGGCTGGGCCGCCCGCGACAGTACCAGCAGGGCGGCTGGATCCGCTACGTGATCACCGTGGCCGGTCCGGAGCCGCTCGAAGCCCGCCGCTCGACCGTCGACTACGATCACTATCTCTCGCGTCAGCTGCAGCCCGTAGCCGATGCCATACTTCCTTTTCTAGGCGACGATTTCGCCACACTGATCGACCGCCAGCTCGGCCTCTTCTAGCCCAGGAGATTTATTTACTGTTCGCTTCGGCGCTGCCAAAGGTTTGGCCGTTCATGAACTGGCGGCGCCAAGTGCGAACCTTCTCATGGGGGTAAGCCATGTTGCAGGCCTCGAACAGCTCCTCGAGGAAGCGCTTGCGCTTGCCCTTGCATCTGCCGGCGAACACGGTAGCCGCGATCAGTAGCTCGAGCACGCGGTGCTTCTCTGCCCGTTCCAGCCGGCTGAGCGCAAAGCGCTGCCCGGGCCAGTCCACATCGATCTCGTGCTCCTGATGGTGGAAGGCGTCGAGCAAGCGGGAGAGCAGATAGACATGGTTGGGGTGCGCATCCTGGTTGGCCATGATCAAGGCGCCTACGGCATGCAGTGAAACCCGCTGTGCACGCTCACTCAGAGGGTCTTGCGACAGCCTGGTGATCATCGCTTCGATGGCGAATGGTCCCAGTGCCTGTTCGCGGGCCTTGATCATGATCCGCCAGGTGATGATGGCGTTCCAGGCGGCATACAAGGGACCGGTGACCAGCGGCAGCAGGCCGCGCAGCGCCACGCGGCCCAGCACCCGGCGCAGGAAAACGCGCAGCAGGAAGCTGGTCACGCCAACCTTCAGGCGATACATCACCGACATGGTAATGAGCCGCCAGCGGCTCAGGCAAGCGTAAGGGTCGATGCCGTAGATCCGGTGCCTGGGGCTGGGAAATTCGAGGGCTGCACGGCTCAGGCCCAGCAAGGTCAGCTCGGCAAGAGGGCTGTCGTGCAGCGGTGCGCCGGCCAGTCGGCTAGTGGTAGCCACGCCACGCAGGGCGTTCCAGTAGAGGAAGGCGATTTCCAGCGCACTGACCACCCCGGCAACGGCAAAGAAGCCGGTCCAGTAGGGCAACTGCTCCATCAGACTCATGTCCTGCATGCCATCGAGCATGCCTTGGCGCATGTACCACTCCATGCCACCGATGATGCCGCCGGAAACGATGCCGGCCACGATGGCCCAGGCGACGCTGGCGTAAAAGGCGCGCTCGATTCCCTTGAGTTCGTGGTGCCGACGCGCTTGCCTGGGAGTGGCCCGGCGGCGATTGTGCTGCTGCAGAAAGCGTCCTGCCCAGCGCTCGAAGATGCTGGGTTGGGGGGCGTATTCCAGGTCCGGTCTTGTTTCTGCCATGAAACCCTTGCCATGTCCTTGGTTCTGGTTGTTATCCATCAGCGTAGCGTTGCCACAGTATTACGACGAGCCATACGCCCGTTCGATTCGCAAGCGAACGGTGTTCGAAAAAGATTGACGCTGCGCTGGGGCAAATGATATTTAGCGCTACCGGCAATGCCTGCCGGAGTGAAATCGACATTCTTGAGGGTTTGTGAACATGCCTTTGCGCCGCTGTTTGCCCGTAGTTCTGGTCGCCGCTGCCCTGGTCGCCGGCTGTGCCAGCAATTCCACCATTGCGCCTCGCTACACCACCGAAAATCCCGATCTGCTGCGCATCGGTGGCGAGCGCCCGTCCAACCCGGACGTGCGTACCGAAAACGCCGGCTCCTTCTGCATGGAGATCACCGAGCGCTGGAACGACCATGGCAGGACGCCGGATGGCCAGACCTTGTGGGCCAAGGACACCATGCGTAAGGTAGTGCCCTGCCAGTAAGCGACGACATTCTCGTACAAGGCCCGGTGTGCACAGCACCGGGCCTTGCCGTTTATGGTTTGTCGCGAATGGCTTGTCACGAGTGGCTTGTAGAGAGGGGCTTGCGGTGATTGGCGTGACTCTGTTTCAAACGTATGATTGAATATTCAGCGTGCCTTACATTCAGGCTTGCATGGTCTATGGTTAGTCGTTCAGGGAGCCGACGGCAGGCGCGAGAGGGCAGATACACGCGGTAGGGCAAACACAGGGAGGTCGTTCGATGAAGCGGGCAGTGGGGCTCATGGCGATGGTTGCGCTGGCGTTGGCCGGGTGCAACGGAGACCAGGCTGCAGAGGACGAACCTGCGGTGCGTGTGGTGAAGCTCATGGAAGTGGGGGAACACACGCTGGTGCCGAGCCGACGCTTCGTCGGCAGAGTGGAGGCCCTGCGCACGGTAGACCTGTCGTTCCGAGTCGGCGGCCAACTGATCGAGGTGCCGCCGCGCCAGGGCGAGACCATCCCCGAGGGCGAAAGCGTGGCTCGCCTCGACCCGACCGACTTCGAGCTGGCCGTTCGGCGAGCCGAGGCCGAATATCAGCTGGCCAGGCGAGAGATGGAGCGTACCCGTCAGTTGCTGGAAACCAATGCCATCTCGCAGTCGGCCTTCGATGAGGTGCGCACCCAGTACGAGCTTGCCGAAGTGCAGCGCGACAGCGCGCGTCAGGACCTCTCCTATACCACCATCGAGGCGCCCTTCGATGCCATGGTGACCCGCCGGCTGGTGGAGAATCACAGCAACGTGCAGCCCAATACGGCCATTGCGCGGGTGCAGGACGTAACGGAGCTACGGGTCAGAATCAACGTTCCCGAGACCCTGGTGCGCAACGTCGTGAATCCGGAGCGCTTCGAGGTCGAGGCCGAACTGCTCTCGGTACCTGGCGAGCGCTTTCCCCTCGAGTACCGCGAGCATGTAACCGAGCCCGATGACGTCGCCCAGACCTACCAGGTGGAGTTTGCCATTCCCGATCATGAAGCCGTCGGAGCGATGCCGGGCATGACGGCTTCCGTTTCGGTGTCGTTGATCGATGCCATCGAACATGGCGCGCTGCGCATCCCCGTGGCCGCGCTCGATACGGACAACGAAGGCAACTTCCGGGTCTGGGTCTATCGCGCCGACGACCAGCGCGTCGAGCCGCGCCAGGTGATGGTTGGCCAGCTGCATGGCGACACAGTACCGGTACTGGCGGGCTTGCAGCCCGGTGAGCGGATCGTGGCGGCAGGGGCCCATCTGCTGCATGAAGACATGCGTGTTCGCCCCATGGAAGAGACTCTCTAGCCAGGAGCAGGATATGGATATCGCCAAGTCGTCCATCGAACGGCCGGTCATCACCTGGCTCATCGTCGTCGTCTGCCTGCTTGGAGGCATCTGGGGGTTCAACAACGTCGGCAAGCTCGAAGATCCCGATTTCACCATTCCCAATGCCATCATCAACACCCAGTACCCCGGCGCCACTGCCCAGGAAGTGGAGGAGGAGGTCACCGAGCGCCTGGAGATGGCCATCCAGGAGCTGCAGCAGATCGATGTGATCGAGTCGCTCTCCATGCCGGGGCGTTCGGAAATCGAGGTGGAGGTGGCCTCCACCTACCGTAGCCATCAGCTGCCGCAGATCTGGGACGAGCTACGGCGCAAGGTCAACGACGTGCAGGGCTCGTTGCCGGAAGGCGCTTCGGCCTCGCAGGTCAACGACGACTTCGGTGAGGTCTACGGCATCTTCTACGCGGTGACGGCGCCGGGCTACGGCCACGACGAGATTCGTGACATCTCTCGCTTCCTGCAGCGGGAGATGCTGACGGTGCCCAATGTGGCGCGGGTCACCACGGCGGGGGAGCGCGACGAGACCATCTACATCGAAATCCCCAATGAGCGTCTCACCACGCTTGGCATTCCCGTCGACCATGTGATCAACACCATCCAGACCGAGAACCAGGTCACCGATGCGGGATCGATGCGCATCGGCGACGACCACGTGCGCATCGTCGCCCGCGCAGGAGTGGACAGCGTGGCCAATATCGAGGCGATTCGCATCGGCCGACCGGGCACCACCGAGCAAATCTCGCTGGTCGATATCGCCAGCGTCTATCGTCAGCCGTTGGAAATCCCCAACCACCTGATCCGGCACAACGGCGAGCCGGCCTTCACGTTGGCCGTGGCCGGGGTGGCGGAGGCCAACATCGTCGAGGTGGGCGAAGCGGTGGAGCGTCATCTCGAGGCACTGGAAGCGCGCTTGCCGCTAGGCGTCGAGTTGCATCCCATCTATGAGCAGCATCGGGTGGTGGATGAGGCCATCAACGATTTCCTGGTCAACCTGGCCACCTCGGTCACCATCGTCATTCTGGTGCTATGCCTGTTCATGGGCTGGCGGGTCGGTGTGGTGGTAGGGGCGACCCTGCTGCTGACCGTGCTCGGTACGCTGTTCTTCATGTGGATGTTCGATATCGAGATGGAGCGGGTCTCGCTCGGCGCGCTTATCATCGCCATGGGCATGCTGGTGGACAACGCCATCGTGGTGGCCGAGGGCATGTTGATCAACATGCAGCGCGGCAAGTCGGTCAAGGAGGCGGCCAGCGAGGCCGCCGGGCGTACCCAGATACCGCTGCTCGGCGCTACGGTGATCGGTATCCTGGCCTTCTCGGGCATCGGCTTGTCGGATGACGTCACCGGCGAGTTTCTTTTCTCGCTGTTCGCCGTGATCGCCATTTCCCTGCTGCTGAGCTGGGTCCTGGCCATCACTGTCACGCCGCTGTTCGGCTACTACCTGTTTCACGGCCGGCAGCTCGGCAGCGACAAGGACCCCCACGGCGGTCTGTTCTATCGTATCTACGCTCGCTTTCTCACCCTGGCGCTGCGCCTGCGGGTGCTCTCGGTGGCGCTGCTGGTGGGGATCACGGCGCTGTGCGCCTGGGGCTTCACCTTCGTTTCGCAGTCGTTCTTTCCCGACTCGAATACGCCGCTGTTCTACGTCAACTACGAGCTGCCCCAGGGTAGCGACATCCGTGCTACCCAGCGCGATGCCGAGCGCATTGAGCATTACTTGCTCGACCAGGAGGGGGTGGAGAACGTCGCCACCTTCGTCGGCCGCGGGGCGACTCGCTTCATGCTGACCTACGCCCCGGAGCAGCCCAACCCGGCTTATGCGCAGTTCATCGTGCGGGCCGAGAGCCTGGAGCGCATCGATGAACTCGATCCCCACGTCTATGCCGAGCTTCAGGCCGCGTTTCCCGAGGCGCGGGTACGCACCGAGCGTATCCAGTTCGGCCCGGGTGGGGATGCCCAGATCGAGGCACGCTTCCAGGGCAGCAACCCGGCAGAGCTGCGTCGCCTGGCGGATGAGGCACAGCAGCGGATGCGGGCCAACCCGGCGGTGATCGACGTGCGTCAGAATTGGCGCGAACGAGAGGCCGTCGTGGTGCCGCTGTACAACGAGGAGCGTGCCCGCATTGCCGGGGTCACCCGCGACGAGCTGGCGCAAACCCTGCAGTTTGCCGCGTCGGGGGTACGCGCGGGTACTTACCGCGAGGGGGACAACCTGATACCCATCGTTGCCCGTCCGCCGGCGGACGAGCGCGGCGACGTCTCCCTACTGGCCGACCGCATGGTGTGGAGCAACGCCGAGCAGCGCTTCATTCCCATTGCCCAGATCGTCGACGGCTTCGAAACCCAGAGCGAGGAGTCGCGGATCCATCGGCGCAACCGCGTGCGCACGCTGACGGTACAGGCCGACCCGGCGCCGGGCTACACGGCTGCGGCGGCCCATTCAGCCGTGCGTGAAGAGATCGAGGCCATGGCGCTGCCGCCTGGCTATGCCATGGCGTGGGGCGGTGAATACGAAGACTCGGCCGAGGCCCAGGCCTCGCTGGCGCAACAGCTGCCGCTGAGCTTCGTGGCGATGCTGGTGGTATCGATCCTGCTGTTCGGCAAGCTGCGCCAGCCGTTGATCATCTGGCTGGTGGTGCCGATGTCGATCTGCGGCGTGGTGATCGGGCTGTTGCTAACGGGGCTGCCGTTCTCGTTCACGGCCCTACTGGGCATGCTCAGCCTGTCGGGGATGCTGATGAAGAATGCCATCGTGCTGGTCGACGAGATCGACGCCCAGATCGAGACGGGCAAGGAGCGCCTGGTGTCGCTGATCGATGCCAGTATCAGCCGTCTGCGACCGGTGCTGCTAGCAGCCGGCACCACCATTCTGGGCATGCTACCGCTGCTGTTCGATGCCTTCTTCAGCAGTATGGCCGTTACCATCATGGGCGGGCTGGCGTTTGCCTCGCTGCTGACGCTGATCGCGGTGCCGGTGTTCTACTCGCTGTTCTTCGGCATTCCCTATCGCAGGGCAACCGAGAGCGATGAGGAAGAGTCGTCGTCGCTCTCGGCCGGCGGTTGAACCGCCTCACCGTCATCGGCGAAATGGTACTCCGTTTGTGGCGGCGGACAGGTGCCGACACCTGGCACCAGATAGGGGCGCAGGATCGGCTCCATGCCCTTCAGCACCTGAACAGGCAGGGCCGAGGTGAAGCGGAAGTCGTCCGAGGCGCTGCCCGCGACGAAAGCGGTCAGGGTGCCGAAGTGATCCTCGCCGAGGTAGAACACGAAGGTGGCCGTGCGGTTGCGTGCCCGCGAACTTGTCACCTGGCCGCTGCGGCCGACCGTCTCGATGCGATTGTTGCCGGTGCCGGTCTTGCCGCCCAGCACTAGCGGCGAGCCGTCTTCCAGGGTGAAGCTGCCCTGTAGCCGCCGGGCGGTGCCCCCCTCGACCACTTGCGACAGGGTTTCACGCAGCACCGCGGCCACCTCCGGCCGCATGACCCGCTGGGCCTGCGCGTAGGCGGGGACGAAGCGTGTCTCGTAGGGGGTGTCGGCAGCGAAGTGAAGCTCGTCGATACGCAGGGTAGGCAGCTTGACCCCATCGTTGAGAATGATGCCCATCAGTTCGGCTAGCGCCGCCGGGCGGTCGCCCGAGGTGCCCACGGCGGTGGCCAGCGAGGGTACCAGGTGGGCGAACGGATAGCCCAGGCGCTGCCAGCGCTCGTGGATGTCGAGAAATGCCTCGACCTCCAGCATCGTGCGAATGCGTACGTCCCTGGCGCTGCGGTGTCGGGTGCGGAACAGCCAGCCATACACCTCCTGACGCTCCTCGGCACTGGCCGCTACCGCTTCGCCGAAGCTGGCTTCCGGGTAGTCGAGCAGGTAGCCCAGCAGCCACAGCTCCAGCGGGTGGACGCGAGCCACGTAGCCCTGATCGGTCAGGGTGAAGTTGCCGGGCGCGTAGCGCTCGTAGAGCGACGCGACCTCGCGCTCGCTGAGCCGGCTGGCGTTGGGCAGCCAATCGACGAGGAACGCATTGAACGTCTCCAGGTCGGCCTCGGGGAACAGGTAGCGATGCACGGCCGCCAGGCGCGGTGCGGAGACGTTGAGCCCCTCGAGGAAAGTGACGAGACGCGCTTCGCTGTCCTGGTTGCGATACTTGCGCCAGAAGCGCTGCAGGAAGGTGCGTCCCTCACGGTCGGCGAACAGCCGCAGATACTCCTCGCGTCTTGGGTCGCTGTCGTTTTCCAGCACTGGCGAACGGTGCTCGGCATGGTGAGTGCTGTAGCGCACCAGTTCTCGCATCAGCCGAATGAACGGAAGGTTGAGCGATTCGCGCATGGCCTCCGAGAGAGTCGGATTGCGCCCGTTGTCCTCGCGGCGGAAATTGCTGAAGGTATGGCGTCCGCCGCCGGTGAAGAAGGCCTCGGCCGGGCTCGCCGAATAGCGCCGCTCCATGGCCATGCCAAGCAGCGCATCGAGGCTCAGCTCGGGATTCTCGATGAGACGGTCCAGCACCCAGCGGCTGAGCGTGTCCTGACGGTCGGTTTCGATGGCGCGTAATGCCTCTACGCTCTTGCCGGCATGACGGCCGTGCACCTCGGTCACCATTTCGAGGTAGGTGGCGAGCACTCGCAACTTGGCGGTGGAGCCCAGCTCCAGTTTGCTGCTCTGATTGATGTCGAACGGCTGGTCGGTATTGTCGGTCTGCACGCGAACCCGGAAGCCATCCTCGCTGCGCTCGAACAGGGTGAAGCTGTAGTGCACGTCCTGGGTCCGCTCCCGTGACAGCAGGCGATCTCCCAGCAGGCCGACTTCGGCGGCGAAGTCCGGGTCCGCCAGGCGATGCAGATAACGGGTCACGTCCCGCTGCAGATCGGCATGCAGCGTGGTGCTGGTTCTGAGGTCGAGCCGATCGAGATCGTAGAATGACATGCCGAGCATGCCCCCCAGGCGTTGACGCGCCATCTGGATGCCCTTGTCGGGCTCATTGCGCAGGTCGAACGGGGCCGTGCCGAAGATACGGAATGACAGGCGCTGCTCCAGAGCCGCCTGGGCGAGATCGTACGGCACCACCCCTTCCTGCCTCAGCAGGCGCAGATGGCTGTCGGTCAGCTCCTCCAGGGCCTGCTTGCCATTGGTCAGATACCAGGAGGGGCGTCGTTGAGCGATCATCAGGGCCACCACCTGGCGCAGTGCCAACCCCGTCCCTGCGCGTTCATCGACGCCATCGAAGCCGATCGCCAAGCGCCGGTTGAGGGTGTCGAAGTCGGCGCCGAACCAGACCCACAGGCCGTCGCCGAGTCCATGTACCTCGCCGTAGCCAGGCGCCGCGGAAAGCGGCACGGTATTGAGGTAGTCCAGTGCCACGTCCTGGCGAGCCGTCATGGTTTGCGGGCCCTGGCGATAGCTACGCACGCTGGCGGAAACCATCTGGCGCAACTTTTCCATCGGCGAGTAGGTCAGCCCCCGCGGCGAATGCCGATACTTCTCCACCTGGGTAGCCAGGGTGCTGCCACCTGCGGACTGCTCCGAGATGTCCAGGGCGCGGCCCACCTGGGACATGGCCGCTCGGGTGAAGCGTGGCCAGTCGACGGCAGGGTTGGCGTAGGGGGTGCTTTCGTTCAGCAAATGGCGGTTCTCGATGAACAGCAGCACCTGCAGTATCACCGGTGGAATGGCCTCGAAACTGGCGTATTGACGCTGAGGGTGGCGGAACTCGTAGAAGGTGTCGCCGCGGCACTCCTCGATGGTCAGGCCGGCCTGGGTTTTCTCTCCGAAAGGCGGGAAGAAGCCGCGCCGTGTGTAGTCGAGCAGGGCGGGCGTGAAGCGGGCCTGCTCGGCGATCTCGTAACCGCGATTGTTCAGGCGGGATTCGAATTCCGGCAGCAGGGTATAGCCCAGGCGTTGATCGAAGGGGCCGTGTTGAGGAAACAGGATCTGCGTGCTGCGACCGGCTTCTACCGTGTAGCGCAGGGTAGAGGCGTAGCGGGAGAGCTCCTGGGCCTGAAAGTGGGACGTCTTGGCCTCGGCAACGAGCAGCGTGGCCAGAGATACCCCGAATACCAGCAGCAAGAGAGCCAGTGTCAGGTAAAGCCAGCGGCGCGACGGCTCCGGCCGAGGAGCAGGGGCGATTCTCGGTTCTTCAATGAACGGCGAACGCCTGGGCAGCGAACCGCCGTTGTCGCGCCACGCCACGGTAGGCGAATCCCGGCGTGACGAAGTACCGCGCACACTCATACGTCACCCCACTCGACCGCGACTCATACTTTTTGTTTTAGCCTAGTCCGGTGAGGCAATAAAGTGGTTGCTAAAAAAGAAATTGTAACCTGCGCTAATTTCCGCGATAGACGCCGAAATGGGTCAATCCGCGATCATGAAGATGCATGGCCTGCATACGACTCATCACACCTTGAGCGCAGTAGAGCAGATAGCGACGATCATCAGGCAGCGCTTCGGCACGCGACTGCAACTCGAAGAAGGGGATTTCCAGACACTCGACCTGGGAAAGCGATAGGGGCGCCGCTTCGCGTTCCGCAGGCGGGCGAATGTCGATTACGCTGACGGCGGCGTCGTTGGCTGCGGTCTGTAGATCGGTGATCACCTCGAGTTCGGTCGCTGCTGTTTGGGCTTGCTCCAGCAGTTGATCGGAGCGCGTCAGTACCGCTCGTTGGACGGCGTCGTCCAGCACGCTGAAGTCGAAGTTTTCCTCGGCGGCGATCACTTTGTCTTGGCGTGCCTGGGTGTTGGGCCGCTGGGAAACGGCGCCGCAGACCTCGGGCATGGTTTCGGCATAGGTGGCGGTACCGATCTGGCGTGCGGTATCGATGATGGTTTGCTTGTCTTCGGCGATCAGCGGACGCAGGATCGGCACGTCGCTGGCCTCGTCCATCAGTACCAGGTTGGTCAGGCTCTGGCTCGAGACCTGAGCGATGGCATCGCCGGTCACCAGCATCGGGATACGTGCACGGGTGGCAATGCGACTCGCGGCGCGCACCATCATGCGCTTCAGCGCCACGCCGATTAGACCATCGGGAATGCTGCGCTGCAGTTCAGCCACCACGCCTTCGAACGGCACCGCAATGAATTTCACGCGATGTGAGCGGGAGTAGCGATGCCACAGATGGTGTGCCACTTCGCGTACCGCGGCCTCATGGCCGGCGCCGCCGAGTTCGAAGAAGAGGAAGTGGGTCTTGATGCCGCGGCGCATCATCTTCCAGGCAGCCACCGGGGAGTCGTAGCCACCCGATATCAGCGTCAGGGCCTGGCCCTGCAGACCCAGGGGGTAGCCGCCAAGGCCGGGCCAGCGCTGGCGCACCATGCGCAGCCGGCTTTCGACCACGTCTACCCTGACGTCCACGTCCGGTTCCTTCAGCCGTACCCTGGCATCGGGCGCCGCATCCAGCAGCGCCCGGCCGAGGTGGCGCTCGAGCTGTTCCGAGCTGAAATCGTGCACCCCACGGCGTTTCACCGTGATGCGAAAGGTGCGGCCGGCGATGGCGTTCCGCCACACGGGCAGCAGCCGTGCGGTGGTGTCCTCGAAGGAGACGAAAGGGACTTCCTCGACGCACTGCACCTCATGCACGCCGGGAATGTCGCACAAGGTCTCCTGTATCTCGCGATACCAGTCGGGTTCGGCATCGGTCGGCACGAGCACCTTCAGTGCATCCCATCCGCCCTGAACGTCTATCGTCTCGCCCAACGGACGCAATACGTTGCGTATGTTACCGACCAGGCAGCGAGTCATCTGGCGGCGCACCGAACGTGACTTGATGGTGATTTCCGGAAACAGCTTGAGCAGATAGTACATGGGCAAGGGATTTGTAAAGGTATTGGAAAACAATTGCTTGCCATTATACCAGAGAGAGGTAAGCGGGGGGCGGATTCTCGTCTCGAAGCCATTCGGGGAGCCAGGGCGCCTTGCGGCGCCCGCCTATCGAGTCATGCCGTTGCGTTGATTGAGTGATTCAGTAGAGCGCCTGCTCCTCACTGATCACTTCCTTCAGCAGTTCCAGGAACAGTTTGTCGGCTTCGGAATGTTCCTGCGGATCTTCGGGGATGTGCACGCTGGTGGTATCGGAAATTTCATTGGCGATACGGGCGGCGGCATCTTCGGGCTTGCCCTCGCTGTAATGACGGCGGGCAATCTCCAGTGACTGTTCGAGGATACGCGGGTCCTGTAGCAACTTCTTGATGAAGCCGCGCAGCTCATTGATAACGCGTGTTTTCTGAATTTCAGATGAGGCTGACATGTCACGTCTCCTTTTGCTGATAGCGCCGGCCATTCATGTGGCTGACGATACCATGTTTGTCGGCAAGCGGGAGAGCGCCGTCAATGCCTGACGGCTCAGCCTCGCGCCCGGTTCCCGGCGTTAGGCAGTCTCATGCTAAAGGTTGAAAAAACGACGAAGGAATCTATTGGACAATCGGATAACCTCGGTTACGCTTACTTACAAAAAAGGGTTGACCTTTCCTGGAGGCGTGCGACGAGGAGTATCAAAGGTAACTCAATGTATCCCGTTGATGCTCATACTGCGGCGTGGTTCAGGCAAATCAGCTTTCGAAAGGGAATCGGGAAAGGATGCACCGTCCGGCTTGGTCCGGGTGAGCCCCGTAATAACAAGAACATGTCTTCACAACTCGACGGATCGCCTGTGCAGACGGGGCGATCGATATCATGAAAAGGGAACTCCCATGAAATATGCCACTGACTTCTCTCGTACCCACAAGCTGGCCAAGGCCGCGCTGGTGGGGTCTTCGCTTGCGCTGCTTCCCCTGACGGCCGCGGTGGCCCAGACCCTACCGCCCGGCCTGGCTGCGCCGGGGTCGTCGGATATTCAGCAGGTCGTGCGCCAGGCGCTGGTCACCAATCCGGAAGTCAAAGCGGCCTGGAACGGCTTGAGTGCCGCGGGCCATGATGTCGGTGTGGCACGCGGCAACTACTTGCCCAGCGTCGACGTTGCGGCCGGCGTCGGTCGTGAGGATCGTCAGGGCGATGGACGCGGCAGCTACGATACCGACTTCGCCGAGCTGCGCCTGACCCAGATGATCTACGACGGTTTTGCCACCCGCAGCGAGGTCGAGCGACTCGATCGTGCCAAGCTGGTGCGCTACTACGAGCTGCTCGGTGCCAGCGAAAACGTCGCCCTGGAAGCCACTCGTGCTTACCTCGACGTGCGCCGGTACCGTGAGCTGGTTCGTCTTGCCCAGGACAACTATGCCGACCACCTGCGCGTGTTCAACCAGATCGAGGACCGGGTACGCTCCGGTGCCGGTCGCGGTGTGGACCTCGAACAGATCAGCGGTCGCCTGGCACTGGCCGAATCCAACCTGATGACCGAGGCCTCCAACCTGCACGATGTCACCGCGCGCTACCTGCGCATCGTCGGCAGCCTGCCCGCCGAGAACCTGGCCCCGGCGCCGCAGCTCGACAATCGCCTGCCGCCTTCGGTGAGCGAAGCCGTCAATCTGGCCTTCCAGGGCAATCCCGACTTCCACGCCGCCATCGAGAACATCGAGGCGGCCCGGGCCGAGCAGGCCGGCACCCGGGCCGGGTTCCAGCCGCGCCTGGATCTGCGCGGTCGCACCGGTACCAACAACAACGAAAGCGGCTTCGATGGCTTCGGGCGGCGCGACCGTCACAGCATCGAACTGGTCGCCAGCATGAACCTGTACCGCGGCGGCAGCGACCTGGCGTCGTTCCGTGCGGCCAGCGACCGTGTCGAGCAGGCCATCGACCAGCGTGACCTGGCCTGTACCAACGTGCGTCAAACCACGCAGATCGCCTACAACGATACCCAGCGCCTGCGCGAACAGATCCGCTACCTCAACGAGCATCGCCAGTCCATCGACCGTGTTCGCGGCGCCTATCAGCAGCAGTTCGACATCGGCCAGCGCACCCTGCTCGACGTGCTCGACAGCGAGAACGAGTACTTCGAGGCCAGCCGTGCCTATGCCAACGCCCAGTACGACATCGCCCTGGCCGATGCGCGCACCCTGGCGGCCATGGGCCAGTTGATGCAGGCACTCGGCGTCATGCGTGACGACATGCCGAGCCTGGCCGAACTGGGCAGCGACGGCGTGGCGCTCGACCCGAGCGTGCTGTGCCCGATCGACGGTCCCGGCGGCTTCACCCTGGCCGACTTCACCCGGGGCATCAGTGCGCCGGCGCCGACCCGTGCACCTGACGTCACGCTTTCCGCCGACGCTCTGTTCGCCGTCAACAGCGCCGAGCTGGGCCCGGATGCGCGTCAGGAACTCGCTGACCTGGCCGGCCAGATCCGTGGCCGTACCGATCTGGCGCGAGTCTTCATCGCCGGCCATGCCGACAGCACCGGTAGCCATGCCATCAACGATCCGCTGTCGCAGCGTCGTGCCGACAGCGTGGCGGATTACCTGGTCGGTCAAGGCGTCGATCGCGGCCTGATCCAGACCAGCGGTTACGGCTCACGCCGTCCAGTGGCGAGCAACGACACGGTAGAAGGGCGCCGTCAGAACCGCCGCGTGGAAGTCACTCTCGAGCGCGTGGGTGAAAATCTCGACATGTCGTCCGCGCAGCAGTGGCCGGCTATCGGCACTCAGGAAACGGAGCACGCCACTCAGCTGAGCGTGGCCGAATTCTGGGCCCAGCAGCAGCCCGTTGCCAGCGTCTATCGCGAAGTTCAGGGCGAGGTTCATGGCGAGCTGGCCGTTGCCAGTCAGGCAGAGCCGCAGGCGGTGGGTGTCGAGCAGGGCGCCTACCTGCAGGTGGCGGCGCTGAGCGATGCGGGACGAGCCCAGCAGCTCGGCAGCCAGCTCAGCGATGCCTTGGCCAGGCCGATGCGCCTGGTCAGCTCTGCCGCACTGCATCGGATCCAACTCGGCCCCATCGGCGATCCGGGTGAACTGGCGGCACTACGTGGCGAGCTGAAGCGCTTGGGTTATGCCGACAGCTATGTCGTGCAGGGCTGAACGACCCGGGGTAAAAGCTGTCTGTGCTGCGTTCGCACGGACAGCGCCGTAATCGTCATCTAGCATCAACCCGCCCGGATCAGCCGGGCGGGCCTCATCCCCGAGGTCCACGTGACACAGCAAGAAGTGTTGTATTCCGCCCAGGAGGCCCCTCGCTCGGCAGTTCGTGACGAGCTGCTCGAGTGCCTGCAAACCGTTGCTCTGGCTCATGACCATGCGGTCACGCCCGATGCATTGACGGCGGGCCTGCCGTTGGAAGAAGGGCGCCTCACACCCGGTGTCTTTGCGCGGGCTGCTGCGCGGGCCGGTATGACGGCACGTATCGCCAAGAGTCGTCTGGTGCAACTCAACCCGGCACTCTTTCCCGCCGTTTTGCTGTTGGAACCGGGGCGTGCTTGCGTGCTCGTGGGGCTGGACCTCAAGTCGCGCCGGGCACGGGTGATCTTTCCCGAACTCGGCGATGCCGTCACCGAAGTCGATCTCGATGGCCTTACCGAAAGCTACAGCGGTCAGGCCATTTACGTGCGACCGCGCTTTCGCTTCGATGCGCGGGGCCCGGAAGTCGACAAACAGCGCTCCCGCCACTGGTTCTGGGGCGTCATCCGCGAGAACCGTCGCCTCTATCGCGATGTGATCGCCGGCTCGGTGGTCATCAATCTTTTTGCGGTGGCGATGCCGCTGTTCGTGCTCAATGTCTACGACCGTGTGGTGCCCAACCATGCGACCGAGACGCTGTGGGTGCTGGCCGTCGGTATCTTCGTCGTGCTCTGTTTCGATCTCGCGCTGCGCCTGATGCGCAGCGCTTTCGTCGACCTGGCGGCAAGCCGGGCCGACGTCAAGCTTTCATCGCGAATCATGTCCCAGGTGCTGGGGCTACGCATGGAGGCCAAACCCGCCTCTACCGGGTCATTCGCCTCAACCTTGCAGTCCTTCGAGTCGGTGCGCTCGTTCATCGGCTCGGCCACGGTGGTGGCGCTGGTCGACTTGCCCTTCGTGCTGCTGTTCGTGGGCGTGATTGCCTTGATAGGGGCACCGCTGGCCTTACCGGTTCTGGCCGGTATCGTCTTGGTACTGCTCTACGCCTTGGCCGCCCAGGGCAAACTGCATGAGCTTTCCGAAACCACGTGGCGGGTCAGCGCTCAGCGCAACGCCACGCTGGTGGAATCGCTGTCGAGCCTGGAGACGGTGAAGTCGCTGCGGGCCGAGAGTCGTATTCAATCGATCTGGGAGAAGGCGACCGCGTTTCTCTCGCGCACTTCCGCCCAACTGCGCCTGGTCAGCACCTCAGTCTCCAACGTCGCCATGTGGGCTCAGCACACCGTGGCCGTGGGCGTCATCCTGATCGGCGTTTATCTGATCATCGATGGCAATCTGAGTCAGGGTGGGCTCATTGCGGCCTACATGCTGTCGTCCCGGGCCATGGCCCCCATCAGTCAGGCGGCGGCGTTGCTGGCCCAATATCACCAGTCTTCCACCGCGCTCAAGTCGCTCGACGATGTCATGCAGCGACCGGTGGAGCGGCCCGAAGGCAAGGCGTTCATCTCGCGTCCGGTGGTCCGTGGCGAGATTCGCTTCGACAAGGCGTCGTTGCGCTATCCCGACGAGGAGCGCGATGCGCTGCGCGATGTCTCGCTCAAGATCGAGCCTGGTGAGAAGGTGGCGCTGCTCGGTCGCGTGGGGTGCGGCAAGACCTCGCTCAACAAGCTGCTGCTGGGCCTTTATGCGCCCACGGCGGGAGCGGTCATGCTCGATGGGGTCGATCTGCGCCAGTTCGACCCCATCCAGCTGCGCCGCCATATCGGCTACGTACCCCAGGACGTGAGCCTGTTCTTCGGTTCGCTGCGCGAGAACATCGTAGCCGGTGGTGGCAGCGACGGCGTCGATGACGACTCGCTGCTGCGTGCCATCAAGCTCAGCGGGCTGGAGAGCCTGGTGAACGGGCACCCCCACGGCGTCGACCTGCAGGTGGGCGAGCGCGGCCAGATGCTCTCCGGCGGCCAGCGTCAGGCCGTGGCCATCGCCCGGGCCATGGTCCACGATCCGCAGATCCTGCTGCTCGACGAGCCGACCAGTTCGATGGATCACGCCAGCGAAGAGGCCTTCAAGACCAATCTGAAGCAGTACGGTGAGGGCAAGACGCTGATCGTGGTAACCCACCGTACCTCGCTGCTGTCACTGGTCGACCGCATCATCGTCATCGATGCCGGTAAGGTCGTCGCCGACGGTCCTCGCGACAAAGTGGTCGAGGCCCTGCGCAAAGGCCAGATCGGGAGGGCCAACTGATGACCGTCATGTCTTCCCCCAAGGCCAAAGGCAAGGGCAAGAGCGCCGAGCAGCAAGGTTTCGAAGCGATCGGGCGTTTTTCCGAAGTGGGCGGCAAGCCGTTTCGCCCCTTCATCGACCGTCTGTTCTCCAAGCGCGTCACGGCTGCCCATCTCAATCGCGACTGGGCCAGCGATGCCGATTGGGCGCGCATGCAGCAGGACCCCATCCGGGCGAGGATATTCCTGTATACCGTTCTGCTCGCCGTCATCGCACTGATCGTCTGGTCTTACTTCGCCTCGATCGACGAAGTCACCCGCGGCACGGGGCGGGTGATCCCCTCCAGCCAACTGCAGAAAGTGCAGTCCTTCGATGGCGGCGTGGTGCAGGAGATCCTGATCCGCGAAGGTGAACTGGTCGAGGCGGGGCAAGTGCTCATGCGCATCGATCCCACTCGCTTCATCGCCAACTTCCGCGAAAACCGGGCCCAAGCGCTGGCGCTGCGTGCTCGTGCCGAAAGGCTGCGTGCCCTGGCCACTGACACGCCCTTCAACCCCGATGAAGAACTGCGCACCGAAGCGCCGGACATCGTGGCCCAGGAGCGGGAGGTCTACGAGAGCCGGCGCGAGGAGCTGCGCGAGCAGGAGAGCATTCTGCGCGACCGCATCCGTCAGCGTGAAGAAGAGCTCAACGAGGCCAAGGCACGGCGGGATACCGCCCAGCGCGAGGCCAACATGGCCAGCCAGGAGCTGAACCTGACGCGGCCGCTGTTGCAGTCCGGGGCGGTTTCTGAAGTCGACATACTTAGGCTGGAGCGCGAAGTGTCCCGCGCGACCGGCGAGCGCAACCAGGCGGCAGCCTCGGTTGCTCGACTCGAGGCCGCCGTGGAGGAAGCGCGCACTCAGCTACGCGAGCTCGGCGCCGAGCGACGCAGCAACTGGCGCAACGATCTGGCCCAGACCATCGGCGACCTCGGTGCGCTCGATGAATCCAGTGCCGGCCTGCAGGATCGCGTGCGCCTGGCTGAGGTGCGCTCACCGGTTACCGGCGTCGTGCAGCGTCTGGGTATCACCACCTTGGGTGGCGTCGTGCAGCCCGGCCAGGACGTGGTGGACATCATACCCAGCGACGATCAACTGCTGGTCGAGGCGCGTATCGCCCCGCAGGACATCGCCTTCCTGCGCCCGGGTCAGCCGGCCACGATCAAGCTGACCGCCTACGACTTCGCCATCTTCGGTGGGCTGGAGGCCGAACTGGTACATATCAGCGCCGACACCATCACCGACGACAACGACAACACCTTCTATCTGGTGCGTGTGAGAACGCTGGAGGGAGAAGATCTGGGTGGCGACATCCAGGTCATTCCCGGCATGACGGCTCAGGTCGACATCCTGACCGGCAAGCGTACCGTGATGCAGTTCTTGCTCAAGCCCGTGCTGAGAGCATGGAGCGACTCCATGGGAGAACGATGATGACAGCTCTGTTCATCAGCCAGAAACGTGCAGAAATTCCACGGCTGCGCAGTGCCTTTCCCGACGTCCGCCAGGTCGATCCTGAACGGGTACTGCGACTGACGAAGCGTGGCGACCAGATCTGGCTCATGACCGATCATGCCGAGTGGCCTGCCTTGACCACGGCTTTGGCCGCGCAAGGATGTACCATCGTGGTAATGACTCTGGTGCCGAGTGAAGCCGAAGCGCTTCAGGCGCTGCAGGCAGGCGCCAGGGGCTACCTGCATGCGCTCTCGCCACCTGAGCTGCTGTCCCAGGCCGCGCTGGTCACTGGCAATCAAGGGGTATGGGTACCGGCTGAGCTGTTGAGCAAGGTGCTAGGTGCAGCATTCACCACGCTTGGCGGGCGTGAGAGCCTGCCAGTGGATAGCCTGGCCATACTGACGGAGCGTGAGCGTGCTGTGGCCCTGGCCGTGGCAGAGGGGCGCAGCAACAAGGAAGTCGCTCGTCTGCTCGACATCACCGAGCGTACGGTCAAGGCGCATCTCGGCGCAGCGTTTCGCAAGCTGGGGGTGCGTGACCGCATGCAACTGGTGCTCAAACTCTCTCGTCAGGACGAGAATATCGTCTGAAATCTTGGCGCTGTGCTTCTGTTCTAGCCGGCGTGTCCATCAAATGGCTTGCTGTTTTTCCAGCAAGCCTTTGTTTTTATAGTTTTTATTAAATTTATTTTCGCTAATTTCAAACACTGTCCTTCGGTCCAATATTTTTGTTTCGAAACGTAATCTAATGTGTATCGTCAAGGAGTCCGGTGTGCGCACACCGTGCGCCAGAAGAAAACCAAAAAACGGTAACACTTAGACGAAACAGGGAGTCAGGTCATGGCCAATGCCACCATCATTTCGATCACGGGGCGCGCCTGGGCGCGAGATGCAGACGGTAACGTTCGCGAGCTGAGCGTTGGGGACACGCTCCAGGAAGGTGAGGTGCTGGTGACCTCCGATAACGGAAGCGCCCAGCTCGACTTCGGCGATGGCCAGGATCCTGCCCTGATCGAAGGTGGCGAACAGGTGGCCATGACGCCCGAACTCGATGCCGACGAAGTCGTCGATGCTTCCGAGTTTGCGGCTCTCGATGAGGATCTCGAGGCACTGCTGGCCGCACTGGACGACGACAGCATCGACCTGCTCGACGTGCTCGATGCCACTGCAGCCGGGGCCGGCCCCGGTGGCGCCGCCGATGGTGGCCACAGCTTCGTGCGCCTTGCCCGTATTGCCGAAGATACGACCCCCCTGGCGTTCGAATATGGCCTGGGGCTGGGCAGTGAGCTGCCCGAGATCGAGGGCGCCGCTTTTACAGCAGCTTCGCCGGAAGACGAGGTCATCGCTCCAACTGCCGGAAGCTTCGACGCGTCGTTGAGCGATGCCGATGTCCTCAGTGAATCCGGCTCCGTCGTGACTGGCACTCTGCCGTTCTCGTTTGGCTCCGGCGGATCCGGAAGCATCAGCTTTGCGGCCATGGATGGTGTCGAAACCCAGGTCGGTCAAGAAACCATCGTGTATAGCTGGGATGCCGGCAGCAATACGCTGACTGCCTTTTCGCCCGGTCGTGAGCTCAACATCTTCACCATCGAGCTCAATCCCAGCACCGGCGCTTTCACCCTTACCCAGTTGAACAACCTGCTGCATGAAGAGGGCACGGACGAGGCGGTTACAGGCCTGGTCTACACCGTGACCAGCAGCAGCGGTACGGCTACCGGGACGCTGAACATCACCATCCTGGATGACAGCCCGAGCGTGGAGGTCGGCAGCGTTGAGCTCGGCCAGATCGCCTTGATTGTCTACGACAAGGAAACCGTTGGCGATGTCTCCGTGGCCACCGGTAACGTATCCAGTGCCTTCGAGTCTGCCGTCAGCGTCAATTACGGCGCTGACGGCGCGGGCAGCACCGTGGTAGACGACTACGGCCTGACTCTGGGCGAGGTCGAGCACGACCTGACCAGCGGCGGTGAGCCGATTGTATTCACTCTTGAGGATGGCATCGTCATCGGCCGTGCCGGTGATACCGAAGTGCTGCGTATCGAGATCGATGCCGACACCGGTGTCGTGACCCTGACTCAGTCCGCTCCGGTGGATCATCCCGAGCAGGGTGTGGATAGCGTTGGCCTGCCGGCTGGCCTGGTCGGCGTGGTTGCCACGGTCACCGTGACCGATGCCGACGGTGACGTGGTCAGCGATAGTTTGAGTGCCGATTTGAGTGGCACCATCAGCATCGTCGATGACATGCCGAGCATCGACCCCAATCCGGGTGACCTGGCGGAGCTCGAGGTCGACGAAAGCGCCTTCGGTGAGCCGGCAACCGTCGATTTCTCCGGGGCCTTTACCGTTGTCTTCGGGGCCGATGGCGAGGGTAGCGTCAGCTATAGCTTGAGCGTCGAAGGCGATGGCAGCACAGGACTGACGACGACCGACGGCGGTCATGCCATCACGCTTGTCGAGGAGAACGGCACGATCATCGGCCGAGATGCCGATGGCCGGACGGCCTTTACCATTAGCGTCAATGCCGCGACCGGTGAAGTCACCCTGACTCAGCATCTGGCGCTGTCTCACCCGGATGGCTCCAACCCGGCAGACGTGCTGAGCCTGGCCGGCAGCGGCCTCTCGCTCAACGCCACGGTAGTCGATGGCGATGGCGACACGGTTTCGGCCAGTATCGACCTTGGCGGCCAGCTCAGCTTCGTCGACGACGGCCCGGTAGCCAACAACGATCTGGCCCTGGTTCGTCTGGGTCGGTTCGAGAAGTCCGGCAATGTGATGGCCAATGACGTGGAAGGCGCAGATGGCGCCGAGGTTACCCATGTTCAGTTCGGCGATCAGCTTGTCGCATTGGAAAATGGTGTCGCCACGATCAACGGCGTACATGGGGTTCTGACCATCTATTCCAACGGCGACTTCATTTACGTGCGTGGTGACACGCCTAATCATCAGGGGGTGTTCCTCGACAGGTTCACCTACACCCTGACCGATGGCGATGGCGACACCGATACAGCCACGCTCACCGTCAAGGGCTTCGACTCCCCGGTCGGTATCGTCAATCTGCCGCCCTTCGGCCAAGGCGCGCACCTGGTCGTCAACGAAGCGAACCTGGAGAACGGAAGCAGCCCCAATGAGGGAGCGCTGACTCAGGGTGGTAGCTTCCTGGTCAACGCAATCGATGGCCTCGCTCAGGTGACCATCACCATCGGCGAGGGCGACGACCAACTGACGTTGACCGTCACACGCAACGCGGATGGCAGCTTCAACTATGAGAATGCAGCCATCGACGTACCGGACGGCTACAAGCTCGAGATCACCGGCATCACACAGCTGCCTCTTGGCAACTATCGCGTCAGCTACGAATATACGCTGCAGGGCAACAAGGACCACTCCGCGCCGGGTGAGGACGATGCCTTGATTCGCGACTTCACCATTACGGTCACGGACCGTGATGGCGATACGGCCAGCAGCAACCTCACGGTAAAAGTCATCGATGATGCGCCCGACGCCAACCTGGGTGGCCCCCGCTGGGCCACCGAAGGGGGCGATGCCGTTACCGGCACCTGGAACACCGAGACCGGTGCCGACAGCGAAGGGGCGCAGCAGCTCATTTCCCTCAACGGTGGCGCCGAGCAGGCCTTGCAGATCGGCCATGCCTACGCGCTGCCTGAAGGCACCCTGACCTTCAATGCCAATGGCACCTGGACCTTCGTGCCGGGCACCAACCTGGATCACAACGACAAGCAGTCGATTCGCTTCGAGCTGATCAAGGTCGACGGTGACGGTGATCGCGCCACGGACACCCATCGCATCAAGATCAAGGATGGCGAGGGTCCGACCCCGGGCGATGCGAATGGCGAAGGCGGCAGCGTGACCTTGGCCCTGGCCGATGCTGAAACCGTGGGCGGCAGCCACGTCATTAGCGATACCCTGGCCTTTACCGCCGGCAGCGACGACATCGTGAGCTTTGCCTTCGGCGATACCGGCAACATTCAGGTCACCGGCCTCGACGGTGAGCTGAGCTGGTCGCTGGACAACGACGGCAACCTGATCGGCCGCCTCGATGGCGAGCCGGTGCTCAAGCTGAGCCTGAGCGGCACCGATCCGATCGCCGCCCAGCAGAGCGGTACCATCACCATCACGGCGGAGCTGCTGGCCGCACTGCCGCACGACGTCAACGTCGACGACCTGACCATCACCGGTATCACGGTCGTCGCCAGCGACCAGGATGGCGATAGCGCCACTGCGGGCATTACCGTCGAAGTGGCTGACGACCTGCCCGACGCCAACCTGGGTGGCCCCCGCTGGGCCACCGAAGGGGGCGATGCCGTTACCGGCACCTGGAACACCGAGACCGGTGCCGACAGCGAAGGGGCGCAGCAGCTCATTTCCCTCAAC
>NZ_JABFTV010000013.1 GCF_021404405.1 Billgrantia aerodenitrificans | reverse complement strand
GGGGGCGGCAATGCGTAAGCTGATCCATATCGCTTACGGGGTCCTCAAGACGCAAACCGAATATCGGCCACAAACCGCCTGATGGGGCATTTGTGGCCGGTTAGGAGAGATGGTATCTAGCATTCGAGGCATCGGGATCAGAATGAGATGCAAATACTAACGAATAATCATTCGTATTACAATCTGTGGCGTTGCTTGCCACGCATCAGCTTCTTCATCGACTGCTGTAACGGGGAAATGCCAGGCTCATCGGCCTGGTGCCGGCTTCGGCTGAGCTGGAGAGCCTGACACTGAAAGGTGTCAGGCATTGCTACTACCATGAGCAGAGCGACGAGGTCTTCGAGCTGGGGTCCATCGACATGACCTTCGGGCCCGGCGAGATCGTCTTCCTGGTGGGCGGCAACGGCAGTGGCAAGGCCACCCTGGCCAAGCTGCATTTTGCAGCACAAGGTGCAGGTCGAGAACGGCGCCTTCACGACCCAGGCGCTGTCACAAGGGCAACGTAGGCGCCTGGCGCTGGTGGTGGCCTACCTTGAGGATCGTGAAGAAGACTGCTGCTACTTGAGCGGTACCTCAAGGCAGCTATGGTGTTGTCAATGCATCGACGAGAATGTCAGCAAAATGATAGGCAGAGGGTAGGGCGCCGAAGTGGCTGAACGTCGCTGGTAGGTAAATCGCATCGCCACGCCGTATGCTCGGTAAATGCTGCCAGATGCCATTCGCAGTGAATTGCTCGCGAATGGCGCTGGTGGCATAAGGGCTTTCCAGTATCACCAGGCGGGCATCGATGTTCATCAATTCATCGATGGTGACTAAGGTCATGCCCCAATGGTTGTCTGGGCCTTGCCAAGCATTGGTTAGTCCGAGTTCTTCCAAAGCTCCGTGGAATAGGCTGTTTTGACCAAACACTCTGGCATGATGGTGGTCCATAAGGCGAACGACAAGCAATGGGGGAGTCTGTTGCCCGGAAAGCCTAGCTCTCAACGAATAAAGATGTGCTTCGGCTTCTTGGATCAGTTGCTCTGCGCGGGGATCTTCGCCGATGAGGTGTCCCAGGTTTCTTGTGAAGCGCGTCATGCGTTGCCAACTGTTGGCCTCGTCGTCGGGACTGTAGGGGGTCAAACGCTCGACCGTGGCTGCGGGGAATCGGGACGCCGCATGCATGAAACTTGGTGAGGTCAGGATCAGCTCAGGCGATGCTTGATCAAGAAGCTCCAGGTTAGGCTGCATCAGCATTCCGAGATTGATGGCTTGTGTTGCCTGGGAAGGCGCGAAATGCTGAGTCTCTGGCTCCGTGAGCGCTACTGGGGTGACTCCCATCGCAAGAAGAGTCTCGATGATGCGTGAATCGAGAGCGGCAATTGATGGGTGTGTGCGGGCAACGCCGCCCAGGCAGGGTGAAGGTATCGCCAAAGTCACTATCAGTACCGCAACTGCCAAGCATTGAATTTTATTCGTCATACGTAAGTGCAGCCAGAGAGTGGCGTGAAGAACAAGGGTAGCGGCCAAAGGCGATCAGCTCGCTCCCGACGAGATTTTCGGCTTTCGGCAGGTGCTGGGGCCGGTAGGCCACCCGTCGGGCGAATTCGCGTTGGTTCCAGTCACGCACGGGGCGGCCATCCAGCAGATCGATCCATATAGGGTAAACGAGAATCGTTGGCTTTATCTACCATGCTATACGGCTCGGGGTATAGCTGAAGAAATCCGAGAAGGCCGCGCTGACGTTGTTGGGCATATGGACAGTGACACACCACTGGGTCTCTTCGGCGACGTGACGTATTACGAGAGCGCACATAGGGGCTGCGTAGGGATGTGCCGAATGCCTGTTTGACGGCTATCGACGACCTGTTGCTTGCGCACTGGCGAGGACTTGAGGCGCCGATGCGGTACGAACGAACCCGTTGGCTGCCGCGCTTTGCGCCGTGCTCAGGGGCTTTCTTGAACGGTGGTAGACACTGCGGGTCTCCTGTCATGGGCTCGCGTAGGCAAGTGGCCTGCTCACACTGATGACGAATGAGAATGCGCCTTGTTTATATTTTGTTGTCTTGTCGAGTAACTTTTTCGGGGCGTCGCTCGTCAGCTAAATAGGTTTCCCGTTCGAGTGAGGTCGCTGTGCTCTCCTATCTGATTCGTCGTTCCCGTAGGTTGATGCTGGCCGCTACCCTGGCCAGCGTAGCGGCGGGGCTATGCAGCGTGTTGTTGATCACGCAGATCAACGCCGCCTTGACCAGCGATGCGGAAAGCCGCGCCGGTATCGCCTGGATCTTTGCCGCCGTGGCGGTGGCATTGATGCTGAGCCGCATGACGTCTGCAGTGCTGTTCGAACGCCTGGGGCAGCACGCCCTGGCGGAGTTGCGCCGCTTTATCTCCAGACGTGTCGCCGCCGCCGACTATCGTCATCTCGAGCGGGTGGGCAGTGCCCGGGTGCAGTCAGCACTGTCGGAGCACAGCACCAATGTGGCGCAGTTCTTCGTCAGCCTGCCGGTGATCCTGACCAATACGGTGGTGGTGGTAGGTTGCCTGTGTTATCTGGCGCTGCTCTCCTGGCAGATCTTCTTGATGGCCATCGCCGTGATCGGCCTGGGGTCCATCGGCTACCACCTGGCGCACCTGCGGGCGATTCGCTTGCTCGATCAGGCATCGACCGAGCAGGACCGCTTGTTCGGCCACTTCCGCGCTCTCACCGACGGCGCCAAGGAGCTACGCCTCAATCGGCCTAAGCGAGGGGCCTTCATCGGCGAGGTGCTGGAGGCCTCCATCGACGGCGTGCGGCGCCTGCGCACCCGGGGCATGTCGCTGTTCGTGATCTCGACCAGTTGGGGGCAGTTTCTGATCTATGCCTTCATCGGCTTGGTGCTGTTCGTGCTGGTGGGGGGCGGCCCGGAGCAGACCCGGGTGATGACCGGCTTCGCGCTGGTATTCGTGTTCATGGTGACGCCGCTGGAGGCGCTACTGATGAACATTCCCCGCGCCAATCTGGCGCGTGTTTCGGCCACGCGTATCGGCGAACTCACGGCAGATATGCCTGAGGCGGAGGGCACTGCCGAGGGTGCCGCACCGGCCAGGCTGGAGCGCCTGGTGCTGAAGGGTGTCACCCACGGCTATTACCATGAGCAGAGTGACGACGTCTTCGAGCTGGGGCCCATCGACTTGACCTTCGAGCCTGGCGAGATCGTCTTCCTGGTGGGCGGCAACGGCAGCGGCAAGACCACCCTGGCCAAGTTGCTGGTGGGGCTCTATCCCCCGGAAGGCGGTGAGATATGGCTCAATGATGAGCGCATCGAGGCGCATAATCGCGATGCCTACCGGCAGCTGTTCTCGGTGGTGTTCTCCGACTTTCATCTGTTCGAGCGGCTGCTGGAAGCGCCGCGTGCCGATCTCGACCAGGAGGGCAACCGCCTGTTGGCCAAGCTGCATCTGCAGCACAAGGTACGGGTCGAGCACGGCGCCTTCTCCACCCAGGCGCTGTCCCAGGGCCAGCGCAAACGTCTGGCACTGGTGGTGGCCTATCTGGAGGATCGCCCCTTCTTGGTCTTCGACGAGTGGGCGGCGGATCAGGATCCGCTGTTCAAGGAGGTGTTCTACCGCGAGGTGTTGCCCGAATTGAAACGCATGGGCAAGGCCGTGCTGGTGATCTCCCACGACGACCGCTACTTCCCCCTCGCTGACCGTCTGGTGCGGCTGGAGAGTGGCAAGCTCAGATTGACCGAACCCTCTGCGAGTGAAGCACCGGTGTCTCCGGTGGCCTCGTAGACGACGAGCTGATGGGCAGTTGATGACTCGCCTTCAGACGAAGGCGAGTTTGATTCTATGATTGCTTGCGCAATCAGCACGCCACAGCAATACGATGCTCGCCGTTGGGATGCGACATGACCTGCATGGGCAAGCCGTAGATGGCTTCCAGGGTGGCGTCGGTCATCATTTCCGCGGGGGGGCCGTGGGCCAGCACCCGGCCTGTGTGTAGCGCGAGCAGTTCGTCGCAGTAGCGTGAGGCCATGTTGATGTCGTGGAGCACGATGATCACGCACAGCTTGAGTTCGTCGCACAGCTTGCGAATCAGTGCCAGCACTTCCATCTGGTGAGAAATATCTAGCGCGGCCAGCGGTTCGTCGAGCAGCAGGAAGCGGCTCTCCTGGGCCAGCAGCATGGCTAGCCATACGCGCTGGCGCTCGCCGCCGGAGAGGGTATCCACCAGGCGGTCGGCGAAGGCCTCGGTATGGCTGAGCTCGATGGCGCGCTCGACGGCGGCTTTATCCTCGGCGGTATGGCGGCCCAGCAGCCCATGCCAAGGGTAACGCCCGAAGCTGATCAGCTCGCGCCCGATCAGATTCTCGGCGCTTGGCAGGTGCTGGGGCAGATAGGCCACCCGGCGGGCAAATTCACGCTGGCCCCAGTCACGCACGGGGCGGCCATCCAGTAGCACCTCACCCTGGCTGACGGGCTGCTGCTGGGCGAGCAGCTTGACCAAGGTCGATTTACCCGAGCCGTTGTGCCCGATCAAACCGTAGACCTTGCCTTCCGAGAAGTGGTGGGTTACCGGCTGGAGCAGGCGCTTGCCATTTACCTCGAAGGTAGCGTCCTTGACCTCGAACATGGGGGGTCCTTGCACGTAGAATCGATCTGCATAGGGTAAACGAGAATCGTTGGCTTTATCTACCATGCTTTACGGCTTTCGGGGGGTAGCCGAAAAAACCCGAGAAGGCCGCGCTGAAGTTGCTGGGATGGCGATACCCGGTGGCATAGGCGGCCTGAGCCACTTGCTGGCCGCTTTCCAGCAGACGGTGGGCGTGGCGCATACGCTGCTCGTGGAGGAAGCGGCCTGGCGTGATGTCGAACAGGTGCTGAAATCCCGCCTTGAGTTTTTGCTCCCCCAGTCCCACCCGGGCGGCCAGGTAGGCAAGGGTCAGCGGGGTGTCCAGTTCCTCCACGATGATATTCCGGGCCTGGTGGATGCGTTCGGCATCAGCCGTCGTCATGCGCCCCTTGGCAGGCGCAGCCGGCGGCGGCAGCAAGGTCTCGAGTTGCTCCCCCATCAGGCTCAGCGCATGGATGTGTAACTGGATGCGCGAACCGTTCGTCTGGAGCAGGGTTCGCAGTGCCTGGAGGTGCGCGCCACTGCTTGCGGGTGTGGGCCGGAAGGCCAGAGTGCGAATTCCGCTGGAGGTGGGCAGCGTGGCCTGGCTGCTCTTGCCCAGGTACCGGGTCAACCATTCGGCACTGGCGATCAGGCGTAGCTGGAGCACGGATTCGCCGGCCGGCATGCGGCGCTCGCCTCGGCTGTGGTCGAACGCGGTGACCGTGGTATGACCGCGGCAGAAGTCGACCCGAGGCCCGCAGTACTCCCGATACTCGGAGCTGCCCAGCAGGCCGAAGGTAAGAATTATCCCTGCTTCGGCGTGTGGGGTGTGGCTCGTCTCGATCAAGGCCCGGGGCGGGCGACAGCGCGTGAACGCCAGCGCAAGACCGTCGTCGAGCCGATGGAGCCAGGTGCCTTGCTGCAGGAAGTCGCGGCTGTTGCTTGAGGCACCATATTGCATAGGAAGCGGATCGCTTTGCATATGAATGATCATGATAATTGATCGCGTTTGTCGTTAGCCTACTCCTTCGAGAGCTCCCGTACCAGCGGGAGATACCCGGTCGAAGGAGGCGAGCGATGCAACGCAGTGGCTGGTGGGGTGGGGCGGCAATGCTGCTGGTGGGAAGCTGGGCGTACGGCGCAGCCGCTCAGGAGGACGTACTGCCGTCGGTTACGGTTACGGCCAGCAAAGTGGTTCAGAGCGAAGAGGAGGTGCCATCGAGCCTGGCCGTGGTCTGGGGGGCAACCCTGGTGGACGGTGGGGCCAGCCGGGTGGAGGATCTGGCCCGACAAGTGCCAGGGCTGAGTTTCCAGCCCTTCGGCCAATCAGGAACGGCGCTGCCGGTAATGCGTGGGCTGACCTCGGGAGCCACGGCCTTCTCTTCCTCGGTGTTGATGCTGGTCGACAGCGTACCGGTGGTGACCGGGCAGGGGTTCGATCACGACCTGCTGGGCGTGGAGCGGGTCGAGGTGCTGCGTGGTCCGCAGTCGACGCTTTACGGCCGCAATGCCGAGGCCGGCGTGATCAGCCTGCACACCCGGCCGCCCGATGAAGCTCCTTATGCAGAGCTGGGGAGTGTATTCGGCAGCCGTGACCTCCGCGCACTGCGCCTTGATGCCGCTCAGGCGCTGGTGCCCGAGCGGCTTTATCTGGGCGTCAGCGGCGAGGCGCGTCAGCAGGATGGCTATGTAGAGAACCTGGCTCAAGATGGAGCAGCAGACGATCGCCAGCGCTGGAGCGGTCGCTTGGCCCTGCACTGGCTACCTGCACAGGGAACCGAGCTGACGCTGCGCCATGGCCAGCGGCACTATCGCGATGGGGCAGCGCCCTGGGGGCCTGCCGCACGAGACTCTCGTCATGTCGACTCCGTCGATCCCGGCCGCAATCGTTCGTCCGGTCAGGACCTCTCCCTGGACATACGCCATGCTCTGGCCCCGCAGCTGACGCTGCGCGCCATTACCGCTCGGCGGGAGACTCGCGATCGTGTTGCTCAGGATACCGACCTGACACCGGCCCAGCGCTTTGGTGTGGAGCGCGATCAGACTTTCACCACGCTTTCCCAGGAGCTGCGCTTGGAGCGCCAGGGCGATGCAGGGGGCAGTTGGGTGCTGGGCCTGTATGGCGACCGTGACGACCACCGGTTGCAGTTCGCCCAGCGCAGTCCAATGGGCAGCCAGCGCAGTGAGGCAACGCTGAAGGGCGAGAACCTGGCGTTGTTCGGGCAGTGGACCTTACCGCTGGGCGAGCGCTGGCGCTTGACGCCTGGCTTGCGCCTCGAGCAAAACCGAGTGGCGTTGGTGCCAGGCGCAGCCGAGCGGCGCAGCGAGCGCTGGCGCGACGTGACCTCGCAGCTGGCGCTGCAGTACCGCTTGGGGGATGACGACTGGCTCTACGGCCGCTATGCCGAGGGCTTTCGTGCTGGCGGTTTCAATGCCTTTTCGCCCGCCAGCGACTACCCGAGCTATGCACCGGAAGAAGTGGCTTCCTACGAGCTGGGCATCAAGGGTACGGCGCTGTCTCAACGGCTGCGCTATGGGGTGGCCAGCTATTGGATGAGCATCGACGACATGCAGGTGCAGCAGGTCCTCCAGCCCGGAAGTGTGCTGATCACCAATGCCGCCGCGGCACGCTCGCAGGGTGTGGAACTGGATCTCGATTATCTGCTGGGCGGCCACTGGACGCTGCAAGCGGGTCTGGCGCTGAATCGCACGCGCTTTCGTGAGTTCGAAGATTTGAGCGGTGACCATGCCGGCAATCGCAACCCGTTTGCGCCGGACATCAGCGGTCGGCTGGGGCTGCGCTACGATTCGCCCCAGGACTGGTATGCCCAGGCCAACCTCAGCGGCATGGGCAAGACCTACCTGGATGCGTCCAACCGCAACCGTCGCTCCGGGCACGCCCTGCTGGATATGGCCGCGGGCTATCGCCACGGGCCTTGGCGGTTAGGGCTCTATGTGAACAACGCCACTGATCGTCGCTTCGATGCCGTCGGTCTGCTCAATGGCAGCGTGCGGGAGTACAGTCCCCCTCGAGAGATCGGCCTGCGTGTGGGGGTGTCTCTATGAGCCGGCCCGTGGATGCGCCCCCTCATCCCATGCAACCCTGCTGGGACCTGGCACTTGCCGCGGTGCAGGCCGAAGCTCTGCAACTGGCGTTGGCAGAGGACCTCTTCGAGACGCTGATAACGCCTTGCACGCCTGAAACCCTGGCGCGGCGACGGGGATGGCGCCCCGCAACGGCTCATCATTGGCTGACGCTGCTGTGGAGTATGCAACTGCTCGAACGGAACCGGGAAGGAGCGGGTGAGTGGCACTATGCCAGCAGCGCAGCGGCACGGCGCTACCTGGTCGCTTCGTCGGCGCATTACTGCGGCGAGGCGTGGCGCTTTCGGCTCGCATCGATGCGTGACTTCGGCGCCACACTGCCCGCGGGCCTGCATGGCGCGGACCAGCCAGCGCCGTTGGCCAGCGGTGAGCGCTGGGCAGCGGCGGCGCGTGGCCACCTGGCGCGTGAGCAGGTGGCAGTGACGGCGCCCGCCGCCTGCCAACTGGTGGCACGGCGCGTATGCCGTGATACACCCAGGCGGCTGCTGGATCTGGGTGGCGGTCCCGGGCTAGTCGCCATCGCCCTGGTTCAGGCATTTCCGCACATGACCGGGGTGGTCTTCGAGCTGCCCGAGGCCGCCAAGGTCGCCGCGCAGCAGATTGCTGAAGCCGGCCTGACCGCGCGACTCGAAGCGCGTGGCGGCGATCTGGCGACGGATACCCTCGGCACCGGATACGACGTGATCTGGTGTTCCTCGGTGCTGCACTTTGTGCCCGACCTCTCGGCCAGCCTACGCAACCTACATACCGCCCTGAATCCGGGGGGTGAGCTGATCTGTGTGCATGCCGAAATTCCCGCCGCACCCGAGGCGGCACGCCGCATGCTCTCCTACTACCTGCCGCTGTTGTGGCAGGGGCGCCGGGTAACCCATGCCGGCGAGCTGCGCGACGCGCTGCTGGCTCATGGCTTCGAGGTGTGCGAGGAGCAGTCGATCAATCTGCCCATGGCCCCTGCCACTGCCTTGGTGGCACGGCGGAGGGTGGAGTGATGCGTTCACTGACAGTCAGACAGCTGGCGTTCGGTTGGCTCCACTTCGCTCTGGCACTTCCCAGTATCTATTTGCTGTTGGGAATGCCGCTGGTACTGCGCGAGCAGGGCTGGAGCGGTACCCAGATCGGCCTGCTGCAATTGGCGGGCCTGCCGGCGGTGCTCAAGTTGCTCATGGCATTTCCCGTGGAGCGATGCCGGCCGGCGGGCGGCGGTTATCGGGCCTGGGCCGGCCTGCTCGGGGTACTGCTGTGTCTGGCGCTACTGGGGCTGGCGTACGATCTGCCGCTGACACAGCCGCTGCGCTTTGTGGCCTGGGTGTTGCTGATCAGCCTGCTGGCGACCTGGGCCGATGTACCCGTCAATGCGCTGGCGATTCGCTGCCTGCCCGCCGGGGAACGGCTGCGTGCCGGCAGCATTCGCTCGGCGGCGCTGTTCTTGGCCGCGGTGGTCGGCGGTGGCCTGCTGCTGGTGTTGCACCAGCGAGCGGGCGGGACCGCTCCCTTCGTGTTGATGGCTCTACTGCTGGCGGTCGGCGGCATCATACTGTGCGTACTCGAGACCCCCGGGCAGGGGGAAGGTGGACCGACGGGTGGTGCATCGACACACGACTTGCCGCTGGGCAGTACGGGTATCGGCGGATTCTTTCTCCAGCCATCCGCCGCCATCTGGGTGGCGCTACTGATGCTGCTATTCCCCTTCGTCGGGGCTGGCTGGGTTTATCTCAAGCCACTGCTGCTCGATCTCGGCATGCCGGCGGAGCAGGTCGCCTGGTGGGTGGGGGTTGGCGGTGGAACGGCGGGAGCACTGGCGAGCCTGGCGGGACAGCGCTTGGCGCAGGGGCTGGGCATTGGCCGTGCGCTGCCGCTTTATGCTGGCCTGGGGGCGTTAGCCTTGGCCTGCTTGGGTCTGGTGAGCCATATGGCGGCTGGGCAGACGCTATGGCTGGTGGGCGCGGGGCTGCTGGCCTGTGCCATGGGAGCGCTCTCGGGGCTGGTGTTCGGGCTGATGATGCACTTCGCACGGCCAGGGTATCGTGCGCTCGACTACGGTCTGCAGGCGAGCCTGTTCACCCTCTCTCGATTAGCGATGCCGATACTGGCCGGGGTGCTGCTGGATGGGCTGGGCTACGCGGGGATGTTCATGGTGCTGGCGCTGGGCATGGTGGCGGTGGGCGCGCTGACGCTACCCACAGCAGGCAGGCTTGAGTCGGCGCTGTCCCGAGTTCTACCACCCAAGCCAGCTGCGTAGGCGCTGGCCAGGCGACGACGCACGGCTGACAGCCGTGCGGTTGGCATTACCTGAGAGCTGGGCCGTGGCTTCCTTGAGCGGTGCTATGATGGCCTCGAGATGGTGTTGGCAGAGCTGGCGATCAAGGGCGGCAGGGCACTGGGCCATCAGCAGGCCGCAGTGATAGACCGCAGTATCCAGCGACTGCCGGACTTCCTTGAAAGGTGCTGCCTCTCTTCGGCAGCGCTGCAGTTCGCTGAGGAGCATGCGTAGCATCTGGGCATCCAGCCAGCAGGGTGTGTCATCCCGCTTCGGAGAAGTGGCTACCGAGTTATGCACGGCCTGGAAGGAGACGTGCAGGAAGACGCACGTGTAGTACAGCTGGGAGCGTTCCGTGTTCATAGGGCACCATGGAAAATCTCAATGAGATTTATTTGCATTTTGGTTGATGGGAAGTTTCCTGTCAAACTCAGGCTGCAAGTTGATCCTGTTGAGTCGCAGGTGGTGCTCGGCCATTACGTCTGGTGCTTCCTTGACCTCTAGTATCTTCCACGCATGCGAAGCGCGGGTCGGCTGCGGGGGGCGAGAATGGGCTTGAGGGGGCGAGCATCACGATGAAGGCGGGTCAGTAGTCCATCGACCAGGTCAGGCTGTAGGTGCGTCCGCGGCCTTGGTAGTCGTAGAGGTATTCCGGGCCATAGTAGGGTGAATAGAACATCGCCGCGCGTTGGCCCCACACCGTGGAGTAGCTCTCGTCCAGCAGGTTCTGCACGCCGAGGCTGAACTTGCCGAAGTCGGTCTGTCGGCTCAGCGCCAGGTCCAGGGTGGTGTTGCCGTCGATCCTGCGATCGGCGTCATCCTCCAGGTCGAAGGTGTGGTTGGCCTGCAGGCGGGCCGAATGGACGTGGTCTCGCCAGCCGACGAAGGCGGTCGCCGAGGAGAGCGAGGCATAGCGGGCATCGCGCTTTTCCCATCCGCCTTCGTCGTTCTCCTGCTCCGAGCGCACCAGATGCAGAGTGCCGCCGACTTCGAGGCCGTCCGAGAAGTAGCGGGTCAGGGCACCTTCGATACCGTAGTCGCGCTTCCTGTCGTCGATCACGTCGACGCTCAGGTCGCCGCTGTTGATTTCCAGGGCCTTGTCGGACCAGGCGTAGTAGACCGCCGCCTGGGCCACCCAGTCGCCGCCCTGGTAACGCCAGCCGAGTTCAGCCTGGTCGGTCTCGATGGCGGAGAGCGGGTTCGCGCCGACGCTAATGCCCGGACGGCCGTAATACTTGGCCGGATCGGGAAGCTCGAATCCCTGGCTGTAGCGCAGCCAGCTCTGGTGGCCGTTGCCGAAGTCGTGGAGCGCGCTGGCGTTGAGCAGGGTGGCGTCGTAGTCGTTCTCGCCGCCGGGAATGCCGTTGAAGTCGTCGACCTCGACGTCGGAGTGCTGGCGCCGAACACCGGCCGATAGCTTGAGAGCATCGGTCGCCTGCCAGTCGAGCTGGGCGAAGGCGGCGAGAGTGTCGACCCGGTAGCCGGGATAGCGTGGTGCGATGCTGGCCTGTTCCTGTACCAGCCCGCCAGTGGCGTCGGATACGGCCTTGTCGAAGGTCATCTGGCTGGCGTCGAAGCTCTCGCGATCGTAATCCAGGCCATAGATGAGGCCGATACGCTCGTTCAGTCGTGCATCGAACAGCGCCTTTAGGCCGCTGAGCTCGGTGTTCTGCTGGGAGGCACGGAACTCGGAGCCGCCGGCGACCGGGTAGGGGAAGGCCTGGAAGCTGGCTTCCTCCTCGCGATGGAAGGCCTGCAGATAGAAGTTCTGCCCCAGCAGGTCAGCGTGGTGGTACTGCAGGTTGACCATCTTGCGATCGGTGGCTGGGTCGCGGTCGGAACGATAGCCGTCACGGATCTCGGCGTCCTCCAGGCTGGGACTGGCAGCGTCCAGGTGGGGGAAGTAGACCCCACGATCCCCCTCGTAGCCCGAGCGGTAGAGCTGGGCAGCGAGTTCCAGGGTTTGAGCGTCATTCAGCTGAAAGGTGAGGTTGCCCAGCACGTCGATACTGCGATTGTCCTGCAGGTCGGTCTGCGCGAGATCGGGGAAGATCTCGTTACCGCGACCGTCGAACTGGCGGCCATTATCCTGGAAGGCGGTGCCGAGATAGGCCTGCACCCGTTCGCTGCCACCGCTGACCGACTGAGCGATCCGCCTGTCGAGATCGCTGCTGCGATTGAAGCCGGTGGTGACTCCGACCTCGGTGCGCCAATCCGGCCCACCGACACGGCCTTTACGGGTGATGACGTTGACGATGCCGCCGGTGGCGCCGCCGCCATAGAGACTACTGGCCCCGGAGAGCACCTCGACGCGTTCGATGTTGAAGGGGTCGATGGAGTCGAATTGACGGGACAGGCCCCGAGAGCTGTTCATCGACACGCCGTCGATCAATACCTGTACGGTGCGGCCGCGCAAGTTCTGGCCATAGTTGGTGCGCCCCTCGGGGGCCATGTCGAGGCTGGGCACGAGCCTGCCCAGAGCCGTCTTGAGATCGGCGCCGGCTTCGATCTGCTGCTGTAGTTCCTCCTTTTCGATTATCCACACCGCGCCGGGTATCTGGTTGATCTGGGAGGGGGTGCGCGATCCCACTACCACCATGGTGTCCTGGCGTTCTTGGGCGTGAAGGGTCATGGCGGCCGAGCTGGCAACCACGGTGAAACCGAGGGCTATGCGTTTCTTCATGGGATTCCCTTGCCTGGAAGACTCGAGTGGTGTTGCTAGGCGGGAAAGAGTATCATTCACAATTAAGATATCAATGATAATTGTTAGCGTTAGTTGATGAGCTGATGAATCGATGCGAAAGGAGCCGCATGGCTGACGAAAGGGTGCCGCCGGGTGTGGCAAGGGCTGCAGGCGAGGCAAATATGATGGGGCACACGATGCGCGGCGGTATGCCGGCGCTTACCTGCTGGCTGCTGAGTCTGCCGCTGGTGGTGCTGTTCTGGCTGGGCCTGGAGGCCCAGGGCGGTATGGCGTTGGGCTTCAAGGCGCTGTTGTCGCCCTCGTTCGAGGATATCGACCAGTTGCTGCTGCATTACGCCTGGTGGCCACGGCTCTCGGTTGCGCTGCTGGCCGGAGGTGGCCTGGCGCTGGCCGGGGTGCTGATGCAGCAAGTGCTGCGCAACCCGCTGGCGTCACCTACCACCCTGGGGGTGGCTTCGGGGGCCAACCTGGCGTTGATGACGGCGACCCTGCTGGCGCCGGGGCTGCTGTCCTTTGGCCGCGAGTGGGTGGCGCTTGCCGGTGGCGGCTTGGCGGTGGGGTTGGTGTTCATGCTGGCCTGGCGGCGGGGCTTGGCGCCTATCGTGGTGGTGCTGGCCGGGCTAGTGGTGAACCTCTACCTGGGGGCGTTGGCCACGGCGCTGCTGCTGTTCAATCACGAGGCACTTTCGGGCCTGTTGATCTGGGGCGCCGGCTCACTGGCCCAGAATGGCTGGGATGGCGTGGCGATTCTTTGGCCGCGGCTGGCCATCAGCTGCGTGCTGGCCTGGTTCCTGCTGCGCCCCCTGGCGGTGCTGGAGTTGGACGATGCCAGCGCCAAGAGTCTGGGTGTGTCGCTTACCCATCTGCGCTTTGCGGGCATGGGGCTGGCGGTATTCATCACCGGTAGCATCGTCAGCGTGGTGGGCATCATCGGCTTCATCGGCCTGGCTGCGCCCAATATCGTGCGCCTGGCGGGGGCGCGCCGCCTTAGCGAGCGGCTGCTATGGGGCACGCTGCTGGGGGCGGTACTGCTGGCCACTACCGACTTGCTACTGCAGAACTTCACTGGTCTGGTGCCGATGCTGATTCCTACCGGCGCGGTGACAGGTGCCCTTGGCGCGCCGCTGCTGCTGTGGCTGATCCCGCGCCTGAAGCTGCAAGGTAACCGGGCACCACAGCCGTCAGCCGTGCAGGCCAACCGACATCCCGCCCCCGAACGCCTGGCCACGCGCCTGGCCATTGGCCTGCTGATGGCTGCCGCCCTGGGTCTGCTACTGGGGCAGGGGGTGAATGGCTGGTACTGGCTGTCGCCGGATAACTGGAACGTGATGCAGTGGCGTATGCCCCGGGTGCTGGCGGCGGCGGCCAGCGGCTTGATGCTGGCGGTGGCCGGTACCTTGCTGCAGCGCCTCTCTGCTAACCCCATGGCCAGTCCCGAGGTACTGGGTATCAGCGGTGGTTGTGCGATCGCCCTGATCTTGGGGATCTTCCTGCTGCCCGCGCCGACCAGCGGCATGCTGGTCGCGGTCGGCACCCTGGGGGCCTTTGCCACGCTGCTGATCCTGGTGGCACTCAATCGCCGCAGCGGCTTCGTACCGGAGCGCCTGCTGCTCACCGGGGTGGCGGTCACGGCGCTGTTCGATGCGGTGCGCAGCGTGATGCTGGCAGGCGGCGATCCCCGAGGGCAGCAGGTGATCGCCTGGCTGGCGGGCTCCACCTATTACGTAGATCTCACCAGTGCTCTGGTGGTAGGGACGCTGGCCGCGTTACTCACTCTGTGTACCCTGCCGCTGACCCGCTGGCTGGATATTCTACCGCTGGGGGCGCCTACCACCCTGGCGCTGGGCATTGCTCTCAATCGTGCTCGCCTGGTGCTGCTGTTGCTGGTGGCCGTGCTCACGGCCTGCGCCACCCTGGTGGTGGGGCCGCTCTCATTCGTCGGGCTGTTGGCGCCGCACATGGCCAGGTTGCTGGGGCTGTCACGCGCCCGCCATCACCTGCTGGGTGCGGCACTCGTGGGCATGCTGCTGATGGTGCTGGCCGACTGGCTGGGTCGCCAGGTGATCTTCCCCTACGACATGCCTGCAGGGCTGGTCGCATCGTTGATCGGTGGCGCCTACTTCATGTGGGGGCTGCGCAGGCTGTGATGTCGAGTCGACGCCCAGTCGATAAGTGATGGATACAGGAGGTACGCATGACTCACGCAGCGGAGCTCATCACTCGCCAGGCGGATCCGGTCGAGTCGCTGCTCGCGCTCTATCGTCAGCCGCCCCTGGACGACCTGAAAGTTCCCGCCTTCGGTGCCCCTGATGTGGCGACACTGCCTGGCAGTGCGCTGCTCGACCGGGCAATGCTCGATGAGCTGCTGGCACGCTATACGGCCAGTTTCGGTGAGGGGGTCGATCGAATGGCGGCGGCGTCGATCTGGTCGAAGTATCTTTTCAGCCTGGTCTCGATACCGTCCCTGGTAGCCAACCTGCTGTTGGGGCGGGCGCTGCCGGTGCAGCCCGAGGTGCTGGGCGTCGAGCTGGGCGACCGGGACGAGGCGACTCGCCTGTGGCTGCGTGATGGCGGCGCTTCCCTGGCGTCACTCAACTTCGAGACCCGCTTCACCACGCTGTTCGATGATTTTTGTGCGCCCTTGATCGAGGCACTGGCCGAGTGCTCGGGGCTTTCGTCCAAGGTGTTCTGGAGCAACCTCGGCCACTACGTTGAATACGTGGGCCAGACCTGTTCGCGGCATCCACATTTTACCGCTGCCGGGGAGCCGCTGCTGCGCTATCTCGACACCAAGACGCTCGCTGACGGGCGTCGCAATCCGCTCTACCAGCCGGTGCGCTATCTCGAGTTGGGCGGTGATATCCCCACCCGTGTGCGGCGGTTGTGTTGCGTGAAATATCGTCTGCCCGATGAGCCGCTGTGTGGTGGCTGCCCGCTGAAGCCGGAGAACAAGCCGGCCAAGAAACGCCGCTAAGGCTTTGTCTGAAAGGCTTTGTCTGAAAGGCTATGAGACACGCTGCTGCGCGTTCAACTCTTTGAAGGGGCCAAGGTTGATGGAGCTGTTCAGGATCGTATGGCGGGATTACCGCTGGCCATTCGTGGCCGTGGTGGTGCTGAGTCTGGCCAGTGCTGGACTAGGCATTGGGGTCATCGCCTTTATCAATCAGCAACTGCTGGGTATCTTTCCCGACCCCTGGCGAATCCTGCCGGAGTTCCTGGGTCTGATCGCGCTGTTGTTGGTGATCACCCTCGCGTCGCAGCTGGCCTTGACTACCCTGGGCCACCACTTCGTTTTCCGGCTGCGTGGGCAGTTGATCAAGCGCATCATGGACACCGATATCGAGCGCGTCGAGCAGATCGGCAGCGCCCGTTTGCTGGCTAGTCTCTCCACAGACGTACGCTATATCACGGTGGCCTTCGTGCGCTTGCCGGAGCTGGTGCAGGGTGGGGTACTTACCGTGGGCGCCTGCCTCTACCTGGGCTGGCTATCACCCTCGATATTGGCGGTGACGGCACTTTGGACCGTGGTCACGGTGGCGGTCTGCATGCGCCTGGTCACCTGGGTCTACCAGCATATGGCCAAGCTGCGCGAAGTCGAGGATCGGCTCTACGCTGACTATCAGTCGGTGATTGGGGGGCGCAAGGAGCTGGCGCTCAACCGCGACCGGGCCAAGTGGCTCTATCGTGACGTCTATACGCCAAATGCCGATGCCTACCGGCACCATATCGTGCGCGGCGACACCTACCACCTCAGCGCGATCAACTGGTTCAATATCATGATGCTGGGCGCCATCGGCGTGGTGTTCTTTCTGGCCAATGGCCTGGGCTGGGCGTCGGTGCAGGTGGCCACCACCTTTTCGCTCACGCTGCTCTTCCTGCGCGCTCCCTTGATCCAGGCGGTGGGGGCCGTGCCGACGCTGATCAACGCCCGGGTAGCGTTCGAGAAATTGAGCTCGCTGGCTCTGGCGGATTACCGCGATAGCTTCGATAGCGATACGCGGCGTCACGACTGGCAGGAGATCGTCCTCGAGCAGGTGACCTACCGCTATCCCGAAGAGGAGGCGCGGCCAGGCTTCGCGATAGGACCTGTCGACCTGACCCTGCGTCGTGGCGAGGTGGTGTTTCTGATTGGCGGTAACGGCAGTGGCAAGTCGACCCTGGCGCGCTTGCTCACCGGGCTCTATCAGCCTCAGAGCGGAGTCGTGCGAGTCGATGGCCGGGCACTGCAGGAGTCGGACTGGGTGACCTACCGCCAGCACTTTTCGGCGATCTACACCGACTTGCACCTATTCGACCGCCTGATGGGGCCGGGAGGCGAGTCACCCGATGCGACGCTGGTGGAAGAGTGGCTGGCTGCCTTGAACATGCACAGCAAGCTCGACTTCGAAGACGATCGCGTCACCAATATCAATCTCTCTCAGGGGCAGCGCAAGCGCCTGGCGATGCTGTTGGCGGTGGCCGAGCACCGCGACCTGCTGCTGCTCGACGAGTGGGCCGCCGACCAGGATCCGCAGTTCCGGCGAGCCTTCTACCGTGAGCTGTTGCCGCGTCTGCGGGCGCTGGGCAAGACGCTGGTGGTGATCAGCCACGACGACCACTACTTCGATCAGGCGGACCGGCTGCTGGAGATGTGCGATGGCCAGCTGCATGAACTGGTCGGTGAGGAGCGTGTCGCCGCCAGCCGCGATGCGGTGGCGAGGGTAGGGCGACAGACCCCGGTGTAGGAGCAGTATGGGGGCGCCTTACAAGGAAATGAGAATCATATCTAATTGATATGTTATTTCGTTGCATTTTATGGAGGCACCATGAAGAAAGGCATTCATCCCGACTACGGCTACGTAGTGTTTCGCGATACCAGCTGCGGTGCGACCTTTCGTGTCCGCTCCACCTGCAAGTCGGACAAGACCATCGTATGGGAGGACGGGGAAACCTACCCGCTCGTCGATCTCGATGTCTCCAGTGCTTCGCATCCGTTCTATACCGGGGAGCAGCGCCGGGTTTCCGCCGAGGGGCGTGTGGCACGCTTCCAGCAGCGCTTCGGTAAGGTCTCAACTTCGCGCTCGACTGATGCCGGTTAGGGCCGATACGACGCCTAACCCGTTGCCGTCAGCTAAACGCCACGAAAAAAAGAGCCGACATGATGTCGGCTCCATAAAGATCGATACAGCTAACTCGCGAAGGGCAGTGCGTTAGAAATCGACGTTCAGTGAGACCACGAACGAACGGGGCCCATAAAGGTTGTTGTAGACATTGCTGTAGGCAATGCTGCCATTGTCTTCGCGAGTATAGGAACGATAGTCCTTGAAGTCGCGGTCGAGCAGGTTGTTGACCACGCCGTTGACCGAGACGTGCTCGCTGACCCGATAGCGTGCGCCCAGGTTGACCATGGTGGTGCTGTGGAAGTCGCCCAGTGCATCGTAAGCACCCTGCGAGCTGCCACCGTTCTGCGGTTCGTGGAAGTTGCGCGGACGGAAGGCGCTGCTGCGATATTCGGCGCCCAGGAAGGTGTTCAGCTGCGGGGTGGCCTGCCAATCGAGGCGCACGTTCAGCATGTGATCCGGAACGCTGACAAGCGGGTCGCCGATGAAGCTGGCGGCCGTTTCACCCTCTCTCACTTCACTGTCGGTATAGGTGTAGTTGCCCGACAGAGTCACCGTATCCGTCAGTCCATAGGCAGCGGCAAGTTCGATGCCCTGGATGCGCGACTCGCCGATATTGGCATTGGTGCGATCGCTGGCGCCCGTGGCAGGCTCGATCTTGTCTTTAAGGGTGTTATGGAAGGCAGTGACCTGGGCCATGAAGCCCTGGCGGTTGTCGTAGCGGGCCGAGAGTTCATAGTTGGTGCTGCGCTCCGGCTTGAGGTCGGGATCGCCGAAGAGTGGTGTGCTGCCACCGTCACCAAAGCCGACGACGCCGTCGAAGGTCTGCTCCATCATCGGTGCGCGGAAGCCTTGGCCGGCGCCACCCTTGAAGGTCCACTCGTCGGTGGCCTCGAACACTGCATAGGCGCGGGGTGTGAATTCGCCGCTGATTCCTTGGTATTTGTCGTAGCGCAGCCCACCGGTCAGCGCCAGGCGCTCGGTGGCTTGCCACTCGTTCTCTGCAAACAGGCTGTACTGATCGCGGGTCACATCCTCGGGCAGGATGCCGTCCTCGAACTTGGCATCCAAGTATTGACCGCCCAATGTCACCAGATGATCGCCGAAGACGTTGGTCAGCCGGGTATCGAGGATGTCGGTGGTCAGCCTCAGCCGACGCGGAGTACCGGCCTCAGGGTAGGTCGCAGGCGGATTTGCCAGGGCGTTGACGGTGCGACCCTCGGTTTCGACGATGTCCCGGGTCAGCGAGGTGTCGAGCTGGCCGAACAGGAAGTCGCCGCGATGGCTGAGGCGGAACTGGTCGCGTGAGAACTCGAGTTCTCTACCATAGCCGCGGGTAAAGTCCGCCGGCGTCGTGCCGGTGCCTTCCAGACGTCCCACCTGACCCTGGCGATTGTCCAGCGTCTGGCGACTGGTATCGAAGCGCAAGCTGATGTCGTGAGCATCGACCGGTGCCAATACCAGCTCGCCGCCGAAGGTCTCGACATTGGCCTTGCTCGGATTCTGACCCATGGTGCGGTTGTCGGTCAGGCTGGGTTCGGTACCCGGGATGTCGATATTGGACGCGGTGCGTTCCAGCAGGCGGCCATAGAACTGCACGCCGACATGCTGAGAGACCGGCCCACTGACATAGCCTTCGGTGATGGTCGTGCCGCCGAAGTCTGAATCGCGGAAATATTCGGTCTGCACGGAGCCGGAGGCACGCCACTCGTCACCCGGGCGGCGGGTGATGATGTTGATCACGCCGCCGATTGCATCCGAGCCGTATAAGGTCGACATGGGGCCGCGAATCACCTCGATACGCTCGATGGCGGCAATCGGCGGGATGAAAGTCGACTGTGAGTCGTTGAAGGCGTTGGGGGCTACCGTGGCCGAGACGTTTTGACGGACCCCGTCGACCAACACCAGCGTGTACTCGCTGGGCAGCCCGCGCAGACTGACGGTCTGATTGCCCGTTTTGCCGGAGCGAGCGTCCAGCGGACGGCTGTTGACACCCTCAATTCCGCGAACGGCATCGGCCAGATTCGTGACATTGCGCTCCTCGAGCTGTTCACGGGTAATGACTGAGATGCTGGCAGGTGCCAATTCGATGGTCTGTTCGAAGCCGCTGGCGGATATGACCAGCGTATCCAGCTCTTCGGCCTGTGCCGAGAGGGCCATTGCGGTCGAGAGAGCCACCGCCAGTGGCGTACGGCGCAGCAGGTAACGCGTTGCTTGCATGCTAAGTTCCCTTGTCTGTTGAGAAATTAAATCCGATGCTATTGTGATGTATTATTATTTTTATTCTTGAGAAATGTAACACGCCGCTTTACTCGGATGCAATGCAATTGCTTCTCATTACTATTTGTTTGTGCGGGCCGTCATGCCATGGGGGAGCGAAATCTCGAGAAGGTTTTCGACCTGACAGTTGGTCATGAGCGCTTAGGCTTGCTCAATCTTGCGAGGGAGCGAGCGCGCTAGTGAGCAGCTCTGCGAAGCGCTGTGCCGAGGGCAGGGCGCCAAAGCTCCAGACTGGCGGTAGCGTGATCATGCTGCCGTCACGCACGCTGGGCTGGTGCCGCCAGAGGGCGCTGGTGGCGAGTTTCTCTTCGATGCCGACGGGGTAGGGTTCCACCACAACCAAACGTACCTCCAGGTGGAGCAGGGCCTCGAGACCGACCAGCGAAAAGCCCCAGGCGTTGGTCTCGCCCCGCCAGGCGTTTTCCAGTCCCAGGCGGTCCAACACGGCCTGGAACAGGCCGTGCTCACCGAAGACCCGCACATGTCGCTCGTCCATGAACTGTACGACCAGCAAAGGCGGCATTTCCTCCGGGAGGGCCTGGCGTAGCGTCTCGAAGCGGGCTTCGGTGGCGGCAATCAACGCTTCGGCTTCATCCTGGCGACTGTAAGCTGCGCCAAGCTCACGGGTCAGAAGGAGGATCTGGCTCCAGGTATCCACCTGGGGTGTGTAGAGCTTTTTGATATCGACCGCGCCGATCCTCTCGAGTCGAGGCGCCAATCGGCTGAACATCGGGGAGATGAGGATGTTCACAGGGGCTAGGTGGGCCAGCAGTTCGACATTGGGCTGAGAGCGAAGCCCGATGTCTGAGACGTCGCTTGGCAGCCTGGGCTCGCCGACCCAGCTGTGATAGTCCTCTACCTGAGCCACCGCTTCGGGAGGTTCGCTAAGGGCGACCAGAGTTTCGGCCAGCGTCCAGTCGAGAGTGGCAACGCGTGTATTGTCGCCGGCCAGTGCCGGGGCGGCTGCCAACCAAAGGCAACCGAGTATTCCGCTCAGGCGTCGAGATTGGGTCAAGTACCGAAGTCTGGAAAGTCTTACGCACATGGGGTGGCTCAAGCAGAGTTCCTTGGTGTCGGCCACTGCCGCCACGGGGGCTGGCCGGGCATGCGTCGCATGACGACCCACTGCTTGGCCTCATGCCCACCGGAACCGTGGGGTAGGAAGAAGCTAACAGTAATGGTTTGCATTTTGTTTATCAACGCTCAAGTGTGCGTTATGCTTGTCATTACCCTTCGATAATAATTTTCATTCATTGGGTGTCCCGGCTCTGCCGACTCCTACTCGTATAGCCCACAGGTCGATCACCATGTCCCATGCTCGCCCTCCTTCTCAGCCGAACGCACTGGCTCAGGCGGTGTGTTTTTCACTTGGCCTCACGCTAGGGGGTACGCTGTTAGGCGTGGTGCCTCGGGCGTTTGCCGAGCAATCTCTCGAGGCCGAAACCCTGGTGGTGGTGGGTACGGCGCTGAAGACCGATACGCCAGCGTTGGAAACGCCACGGTCCGTTTCATTGGTGACGGAGGAGGAGCTCGAGACCCGCGCCGTCACGAAGTACGACGAAGCCTTGCGCTATCGCAGTGGGGTGCTGGCCGGCCATTACGGGCGTGATACCAAGGCCGAATGGTTCTTTCTGCGCGGTTTCAGCGGCGAGAACTCCACCTATCAGGACGGCCTGCGCCTCTTTCGTGAAGGGGGCTATTTCTGGTGGCAGACCGAGCCCTTCGGTTTGGAGCGAATCGAGGTGCTCAAGGGGCCAGCCTCGATCCTCTATGGTGAGGCGCCCCCTGGCGGGGTGATCAACGCCATCAGCAAGCGACCCACTGAGGAAGCGCGCGGCCTGCTGTCGCTGCAAGGCGGCAACAAGGGCCATCGTCAACTTGGTATCGACAGCTCCGGCCCGGTGGGTGAGCGTGACGACGTGCGCTACCGCATGGTCGGGCTGTTCCGAGAAGGGGACGGCGACATCGACGGAACCGACAACCAGCGGGTCTACCTCGCGCCCAGTCTCGAGGTCGACCTGAGCGACAGGACGTCCATCACGCTTCTCGGCAGCTACATGCGCGACCATGGCACGCCGACCAACGGTTTCTATCTGCCTTACGGAACGCTCGAAAGCACACCGTTCGGTCGCGTTCCGCGTGGCACCAACCTGGGCGAGCCGGGCTACGATCGACGTGAGGTGACCCAGCTGTCATTGGGGTACGAACTCGAGCACGAAGTCAGCGATACCTGGCGTTTCCAGCAGAACCTGCGCTACAGCGAGTTCGACATGCTGCTACGAGGGGCCTACCTGTTCTGGATGCTGGACGACAGACAGGGGGCGCGTGGTCTGACCTATCGCGACGGTAGCTACGATGCCTTTACCGTCGACAACCGGATGGTGGCCAACTGGTACACCGAGAGCACCGAAAATACGCTGCTGGTGGGTCTCGACTACCAGAAATTCGATGTCGAATACGGCAACGGCGACAACTTTGCTTTCGCTCCGATCGACATCTTTGCCCCTCGATACGGCAACTTCACGCCGGCGAACATTCACACTCGGCACGAAGAGGGCAAGGAGCAGCTTGGCTTCTACGTGCAGAATCAGTTGACGCTGCAGGATCGCTGGATCCTTCTGGCCGGACTGCGGCGCGATAGCGTCGACGTGACCAATCGAGCAGAAGGCAGTGCCGATCAGGACTTCAGTGACTCCCAGCTCTCCTTTACGGGTGGTGTCATGTACCTGGGCGATCATGGCCTGTCACCCTACCTTAGCTATAGCGAATCCTTCAGTCCTCTGGTCGGCAGCGACCCGGGTGGCAACGCCTACGTGCCCAGCGAGGGGGAGCAGTGGGAGCTGGGCGTGAAGTATGCGCCGAACTGGCTAGACGGCTACGTCAATGCCGCCGTGTTCGATCTCAAGGAGAGCAACACCCTTTATACCAGCGGGGAGGCCAGTTCCAGGCAGGGTGGCGAGCGCCGTTCCCGCGGCTTCGAACTCGAGGGTGTCGGCTATGTCACCGACCAACTGCAGCTAACCGCGGCGTATACCTATACCGACACCCGCGTCGATATCAGTCCTGAGGCGACGAATCTGCGTGCCGGCCTGATCCCTCGCCACCAAGCTTCGCTGTGGCTCGACTACGGTTTCGATTCGGGAATGCTGGCGGGTCTCAGCCTCGGCGGTGGGGTGCGCTATGTGGGCGACAGCGTTGACCTGCCGCAATACAGCGACACCGAAGTCCCGTCCTACACGCTCTATGATGCCAAGCTGAGCTACGACCTCGACGAGAGCTGGACTGCGCAGCTCAACGTCAACAATCTCACCAACGAAGAGTACGTCAGCGGCTGCGACTACTGGTGCTTCTATGGCGAATCGCGCAGCGTGATCGGCAGCCTCACCTATCGCTGGTGATGCGTCATGGTCTTGAGCAAGACACCCGGTCGCTGGGCCGGGTGTCTGCGTTTGGGTTGGACTGCATCAAGGGTCAGAACGCGTAGCTCAGCGTGCCGAGCACGCCGCGCTCGGCGCCGAAGTAGCAGAACTCGAGCGAGTTGCACGAGGCGACGTACTCTTCATCGGTGAGATTGGTGACGTTGAGGCGTGCGCTCATGCCGTCGAGGCCGAGACCACCGAGGTCGTAGCCTAGGGTCGCGTCGACCAGCGTGTATGCCGGCACCCGGGCAGTGTTGGCGCGATCAGCCTGGATATCGGCGTAATGACGTACCCCGAGTCCGGCATCGAGTCCTGCCAGCGTACCGTTCTGGAAGACGTAATGACCCCATAGGCTGGCCTGGTGACGCGGTGCATAGATGGCGCGATTGCCCTCGTTGCCGTCGTCGCTGCGCTTGTAGGTGATGTCGGTATAGCTGTAGGCCACCTGCAGCCTCAGGCTGTCGGTCAGATGGGTGTACGCCTCGAGCTCGAGCCCCTTGGATTCGATCTCGCCCACGGCGCGATAGGGATCGATGGGCTGCTCCTTGGTGGCTACGTTCTCCTGGTTGATCTGAAACAGCGCTGCGCTGTAGCGATCCCGGGTTCCCGCCGGCTGATACTTCAGGCCGGTCTCGACCTGCCTGCCCTCCATTGGCGGGAGCAGGTCGCCCTCGGCATCGACGAAGCTGGTCGGCGTGAAGGCGGTAGAGTAGCTGAGGTAGGGGGCCATGCCGTTGTCGAACAGGTAGAGCAGGCCGGCACGGCCGCTGAACTGGGTGTCGTCGAGTTCGCTGGTGTCGCTGCTGTCGAGGTTGGTATTGGTGATGTCCACCCAGTCGTAGCGTCCGCCGAGCGTCAGCCGCCAGTTGCCCAGGGCCATTTGATCCTGCAGGTAGATGCCGGTCTGGCGGAGTTCATGGTCCTCACGCATGGGGGCGTACATGGCGATCGGCCCGGCGCCGTATTGGGGGTCGAAGGCATCGACATTGGGGAACATGCCGGAGGGCCACTCAACGCGATTGTCGCGCCGTTGATAGTCGGCGCCGACCAGCACGGTATGGTCGATGAAGCCGGTGGACAGGCTGGCTTCGAGCTGGTTGTCGAGGGTCCAGGCTTCCAGGGATTCATCTGCGCCCGAGTAGTAGCGGATCAGCTCGCTGTCGCTGCCGGGCATCCAGCCGTAGGCATAGACCTGATTCAGCGTCACGTCGGCGTTGAGATAATTCAGCCGCTGACGTCCTGTCCAAGCCTCGTTGAAGCGGTGCTCGAGTTCGTAGCCCAGCAGTCGTTGGGTGCGCTGGTACTTGTCGTACTCGTCTTCTCCCTCGAAGAAATTATTGGATATGCGTCGGCCGCCGCGGTCCACCACGGTACCTTCATAGGGCAGGCCAGCATGATAGCCCCCCTCGGGATCCTGCTGTAGGTAGGCCTTGAGCGTCAGGCTGGTAGCGTCGTTGAGGTCCCAGGTCAGTGAGGGTGAGATGGCATAGCGTTCCTCTTCCACTGGGCCGAACTGGGTGTCGGCGGCCCTGGCCAGGCCGACGAGTCGGTAGGCGACGCGCTGCTGCTCGCCCAGTGGTCCCGTCAGATCGAAGGCGACGCTGCGCTGGGCGTTGTTGCCTGTGGATAGGCGCACTTCGCCACCCTGCTCGAACTGCGGGCGCTTGCTGGTGAGAGCGACGACGCCTCCCGGCGAAGCCTGACCATAGAGTACTGATGCAGGCCCGCGCACGATCTCGATGCTGTCGAGAAACCACGGGTCGATGGTCATCGAGCTATGTGAGTTGGTATCCCCCATCAGCTTGAGTCCATCGAGGAAGGTATTGCTCAGGCTGCCGTCGGAGAAGCCGCGCAGCACCAAGTAGTCGAAGCGGTTGGAGGCGCCGATCTGGTTGGTAAAAACGCCTGGAGTGTAGTCCAGAGCGCGCTGCACGGTTTGGGCGCCGCGGCTTTCCCACTCTTCGCGCTCGATGGTGGAAGTCGACTGTGGCGTTTCGACGAACGGCGTCTCGGTCTTGGTCGCAGCCTGCCCGGTAATGGTCATGGCCTCCAGGGTTTCTGTCTGTGCCTCCTCGGGCCGTTGGGCTTGGGCATGGCTGGCGACGAGGGCAGACACGAGTGCAATGCTCAGTGCCAGTGGGCGAGGTGTCGGCATGGTGGTTCCTCTGCGGAATGTCATCTCGTGGGGTAATGAGAATTATTCCTCGCCCAGGATGTTGTCGTCCTTTGTCGCATGCTCAGTTTTCTCTGCGCGGCGCTCAACCTGCACCGCGCAGAGAACTTGGTGCGTAACCGTAGCGTTGGCGGAAGGCCGTGGTGAAGTTGCTGGCATGTCGATAGCCAGCACACTGAGCGGCGCGCTCGATACCGTGGCCTTGCAGCAATAGTTCGCGGGCGAGTTCGAGACGCCGTTCGCGCAGAAAATCGAAGACGGAGCAGCCGTATACCGCCTGGAACTTGCGACGCAGAGTGGCGGGGCTCATGGCGGCCAGTTCGGCCAGCGCTGACAGGCTGTGCGAGCGTGCCGGGCAGCTTTGCAGCTGTTCGCGGACACGCTCCAGGCGCTGCCACTCCCCGGGAGAAAGCCGGGCGGAGGATGCGTCCAGCTCTGGTGGCAGGCCGTGGGCCAACAGCTGAAGCGCCAGACCTTGCCATTGTAGGCGTGCAGCTGTAGCGGAAAGTGGGGAATCCAGAGCCTGCTCCAGCTGTTGTCTCAGGCCTGGGGGTAATTGCCAGCAGTGCAGGCTCGAGCCTGGCCTAAGCGACTTGCCGCCCAGTGTTGCGGCCAGGCGCGGCGCATCCAGTGCCAGGGTCAGGGCGCGGATGCGCTGGTTGGGAAGCTGCATCGCCTGAAGGCCGTTGCGTTCGTCCAGGCGCACGCTGAGGGCCATGCCGGTGGTGAACGCAAGGCGCTGCTCACCTAGACCGATCTTCGCCCTTCCTTCCAGCATGACGATGATCGACAGCGGGGCAGGGCGGTGCGAGCAGGAGTCGTAGCGCTGCAGCACTTCGATGTCCGAGGCCACCAACTGCATGCCGGTCGCCGGGGCAAGCTCGAGGATGCGTCCGCGAAGTACGGCCTGCCCAGCCGCAGCCGGAGGTTGCGTGGGAAAACGGTAGTCGATCCCGTAGCGCTCCCCATAGGTCCGGAGGTCGCGGGAGGTGTGCTGGCAGACGGCGGTGGCCAACGTCATGCCATCGATCCGCATATGGTGCAGAGATTGGCTGGGTGGTGGTTGCCATGGCAAGCCGAGGCAGCGATAGCGGCATGAGTATGCAATGGCATGGGCGCGACAGTGCCAGTCCTGATGTGGGGGGATGGATGAGGGCAGTATAGCGTTTGTCCCCACAATCTCAATGATAAGTATTATTATTTATCTGCGATGATGAGCACGCGATGCGTCGATTCCATTGATAACGGTTATCATTTATGGCATCGTCTTGGCCTGTTCACAGGGCGGATTGCCTGTTCAACGAGTTTCTTGCCGGGAGTCAAATCGTGAGACCGTTTCGCCATCCATGCCTCTGGGGGGCAATACTCTGGCTGGGTTTGGCCGCCTCGGCGTCCGCCGACCCCGAGCTGTACCAGGAGTCGCGTGAGGCCCAGCGTAGCCAGGCCGAGCTTCAGGCGAGCATCGACGCCGCAGATGACGAAGCCCGTGCCATGCTTGAGGAGCTGCGCGAGCTCGAGCGTGCCGAGCGTCGTCTGACGCGGGAGAACGCCGAACTCGCACCGCGCAACGAGCGCTTGGCCGAGACACTGGATCGCCGTGAGGCGGCACTCGATACCTTGGCGGAAACCCGCGAGGCCTTGCCCGTGCTGCAGGAGCGCTTGATCGAGCGACTCGAGCAGTGGGTCGATGGCGACATGCCGTTCCTGCGTGAAGAGCGGCTGGCGCGGGTTGCTAGCCTGCGCTCCCAGGGCGATGAGCTATCCAGTGCCGAGCGCTGGGAGCGGATTGTCTCTGCGTGGCGTGCCGAGCTGGATTACGGCCGTGAGGTCGATGCCTGGCGCGGTTATCTCGGCGAGGGCGACTCGCGCCGCGAGGTGGATTACCTGCGTCTTGGGCGCGTGGGCTTCTATTACCTGACTCCTGACGGCCGCGCAGGCCGAGTCTGGCGTGCCGACAGCGGCAGTTGGGCACCGCTCGATGAGGCTGAGCGTCGAGAAGTGCGCAATGGTCTGCGCATCGCCCGGGATCGCCGTTCGCCTGAGCTGCTCACGCTGCCGATCACGCAGCCGGTCGAACAGAGTCGGGAGGATGACGCATGAAGGCGCTGCGCTATTCGGTTTCTCTCACGGCGGGGTTGCTTATCGCCATTTTTCTGACAGCCCCGGTCATGGCTCAGTCCGAGCCGCTGACTACCCTGCGCGCCGAGCGTGAAGCCGCCGAAGCCCGGGACCGGGCGCGACTGGCCGAGCTTCTCGAGGACCGCAGCGCCCTGCAGGCCGCCCTTGAGGAGGCGCGTGCTGCCCACGATCAGGCGGAAGCTCGCCACGCCGAGCTGCAGGCCGAGGCCCAGGTGCTGGGCGAGCGACAGGCCGAGCTCGAAGCCCGCCAGCAGGAGCAGGGCAACGATCTCGAAGCCGTGCTGGCCTCGCTTGCCCGCCACAGCGGCGAGCTGCGTGACGATCTGGCCGATAGCTGGTTGACGGTAGGGGGCGCGGCGTTGCCGCCGCGGCTCGACGATGCCGAGGTTCTCGAGCTCGAGCACCTCGAAGTGTTCGCCGACCGTCTGGTGGCGCTGACCGCCGATACCGCTCGAGTGGTCCGCTTCGAGGCGCCGGTGGCGTCGGTCAGCGGTGAGCTTGCGCCAAGAGATGTGGTGCGACTGGGGGATTTTGCTGCCTTCACCGAGGGAGAGTTGTTGCGTCGTGGCGCCGATGGCCAGACGCTGTTGGTGATCGAGCGCACGCCGCGGGAAGTGGTTACCAGCCTGGCAGCTTTTCATGGCGGAGAGTCGCGCTTGCTGGCGCTCGATCCTACCCGTGGGCAGGTCATCTCGGCGTTGGCCCAACGTCCGAGCCTGATCGAGCGTTTCCACCAGGGTGGAGCAGTCGGCTACGTGGTGGTGGGGCTCGGCGCTCTCGGCCTGCTGGTCGCGCTGCTTCAGTACGCCTACCTGTTGCGGGTGACGCTGGCCATGCGTCGCCAGCTGCGTGACCTCACCACGCTGCGCGAGGACAACCCGCTCGGCCGCGTGCTGCAGCGCTTCCGTGCGCTGCACGACGATCCCGTGCCGGAAGCGCTGGAGGCTCGCCTCGACGAAGCGGTGCTAGCCGAGCTGCCGCGCCTGGAGCGTGGCCAGCCGTTGGTCAAATTGCTGGCGGCGGTGGCGCCGCTGCTGGGATTACTTGGCACCGTCACCGGCATGATCGTCACCTTCCAGGCCATCACCGTGTTCGGCACCGGCGACCCGCAACTGATGGCGGGCGGTATCAGCCAGGCACTGGTGACGACAGTGCTGGGGCTGATCACCGCCGTGCCGCTGCTGTTTGCATACACCGCCCTTGCCGGTCGCAGCCGCCATCTGGCGGGTCTGGTCGAGGGGCAGGCCAGTGCGGCCCTGGCCGAGCAGCTCGAACATCGCCCGCAAGGGCCCGATGGCGTCACCGGGAGCGCGCGTCGCGATGCCGCCTTGGCTTGAGATAGGGGGCCTTGAGCCGTTGGAGCGCCTGGTCGAGGCCGGCGGCTCGGTGCTGGTGGTGATTGCCCTGGTAGCGATGGTGCTGTTCAGCCTGGCGTTGGAGCGGGTGTGGTATTTCCGCCTCACCTATCGCCGGGCCAGGCGTGCCCTTATCGCACGCTGGGCGGCGCGTCAGGATCACCTGAGCTGGAGTGCCCTGACCCTGCGCGAGGTCTGGGCGCGCGAGCTGATCGGACGCCTGCGCCGTCCGCTGCCGTGGCTCAAGCTGCTGGTGGCGCTGTGCCCGCTGCTCGGTTTGCTGGGCACCGTGACCGGTATGATCGCCGTGTTCGACAGCCTGGCGATGACCGATACCAGTCAGGCCCGCGCCATGGCCGATGGCGTGGCCCGCGCAACCCTGCCGACTTTGACCGGCATGGCCGTGGCGGTAGTGGGGCTGCTGTTCACCAGCCGCCTCGAGCAGATCATTCGACGCGAGGACCAGCGGCTGCACGACCGCCTGGCCCGCGCCGTGGAGGATACCGATGCGTAGACGCCGAGTTGGCGCCGATGACAGCGAGGCCAGCGAGGTCAACCTGACCCCGATGCTGGACGTTGTCTTCATCATGCTGATCTTCTTCATCGTCACCACCAGCTTCATCAAGGAGAGCGGAGTGGAGATCGAGCGACCCGAATCCAGCGCCGCCACGCCGCGACCCGATGCACAGGTGATGGTAGCCATCACACCCGAAGGGGCGGTATGGGTCGATGGTCGTGCCGTCGACCTGCACCGCGTGGGTAACGAGGTGGCTGGGTTGGTGAGCGAAGACGGCTCGGTGGTGATCCAGGCCGATCGCGACTCCACCACCGGGCTGCTGATCGAAGTGATGGACCGCATTCGCGAGGCCGGCGTGGAGCAGGTGGCCGTCGCCGCCAGCCGGAGTCGGTCGTGACGCGCATCCCTTTTTCTTCGCTGGGCGGCGTGGCGCTGGCGCTGCTGCTGTTCTGGCTGCTGGCGCTGCTGGTGACACCTCCGGAGGAGGAGTTCGACGTGGTCGACGTCAGCATGACCATGAGCATGGTCGAGGCGCCGGAGCCGGTGCAGGAGGAGACGGTCGAGTCCAGTGCCGAGCCGCCGCCCCCGCAGGTAGAGGCCACTCCACCGCCGCAGCCGGAGCCGCTGCCGCCACTGGAGAGCTCGATTGCCATGCCGGAGCCGGAGTTGCCGCCAGAGCCGCAGGAGACGGTGGAACTCGACACCACCCTGCCCGAGCTTGCCGAGGTGCAGCCTGAACCGCCGCCTGAGCCGAGGCCGGAGCCGCGACCCCAGCCCGAACCGGCGCCACAGCCGGCTCCCGAACCAGCACCTGCTCCGAGCCCGCCTGCGGCAGCGCCCAGTGCTGCGCAGGAGGGGCCGACCACCGAGCAGGCGGCGCCTGCCGAGTCGGGCCCGGTGGATGTGGGTGAAATAGCGCCGACCAGCCGCGTGCCGCCGGAATATCCATCCCGCGCCCAGCGTCGAGGGCTGGAAGGGCATGTGGAGCTGCAGTTCCTGATCCGTCCCGACGGTAGCGTCGATCGTTCGTCCATTCGTGTGGTCGAGTCGCAGCCGCGTAACGTCTTCGATTCTGCCGCCGAGCAGGCCGTGGCGCGCTGGCAGTTCGAGCCGGCTAGCGGCGTGCGTCGGGCGCGGCAACGTCTCGAGTTCCAACTGAGGTGAGGCCATGAGGATGTGCGCTGCAATTCGCCTGATCGCCTGTGCCGGCCTGCTGCTGACCGCCGTTGCCCATGCCGATGCGCCGGCACTTCCAGGCGACGTCATCGCTGACTTGGAACAGCTCCAGCGTCAGCTGCAGCAGGGTGAGCATGACAGAGTCGCCGAGCGCGCACGCTCGCAGGCCCAGCGTTTGGAAGGCGGCAATGCCGCCGACCGCTGGGCCGGTGCGCTGTACCGCCAGCTGGCGGCGGGGGCCGAAGCCGGTATGGGGCGCAGCGAATCTGCTGCCGATCAGCTGCGTCAGGCACGCCGGGTGCAGGAGGCGCCGACGCGTCAGCGTGATCGCTGGCTTCGCGAAGAGGCACGCCTGCGTCTGGCGGCAGGGCAGACCGAAGAGGCGGTGGCGCTGTGGCTCGACTGGCATGAACGCCACGACGGCAGTACCGATGACAGCTGGCGCCTGGCCCGTGCTCTGGCAGAGTTGGAGCGTTGGGAAGATGCCGCGGGTTGGGTCGAGCGTGCGCTGGCGGACGACCCCGCTCCCGATGAGCGACGTCAGATGCTGGCTGCCAGCGTGTTCCAGCACGCCGGGCGCGGCGAAGAGGCCCTGGCAAGGCTGGAGACTGCCCTGGGGGCCGAGGCTCCGCCCGAGGCCTGGCGACGGGCGACGGCACTGGCTCAGGGGTTGGGCGATACCCAGCGCGCTGCGGCCATCTGGGAAGCCGGCTGGCGCCTGGGGGTGTTGCGCAACGAGGCGGACCTGCGTCAGCGCATCGAATTGCATCTGATCGCCGGTACACCGGCCCGAGCCGCGGAGCATCTCGAAGCGGCGTTGGACGATGAGGCGCTGCCCGATACCCTGGATAACCGGCGCCTGCTGGCTCGCGCCTGGGAGCAGGCCCGCGATCGAGAACGGGCGCTCGCGGCCTGGCGCGAGGTGGCACAGCGCAGCGAGAAAGGCGATGACTGGCAGCGCCTGGCGCTGCTGGCCAATGGCTGGGGGCGGCTCGAGCTGGCGAAGGAGGCCATGCAGCAAGCCCAGCGCCGTGGGGCGGAAGTCGATCCGCACTGGCTCTCGACTCGCTAGCAAGCCGAGAGCTAGTGGGTCAGGAACGGCTCAGGGTTCGAACTCGGTCCACACCGGGGCGTGGTCGGAAGGGCGCTCCATGCCGCGCAGGTCGTAGTCGATGCCGGCATCGCGCACGCGCTCGGCCAGCGGTGCCGTGACCAGGATATAGTCGATGCGCAGGCCGCGCCTGGGCTCGCGTTCGAAACCGCGGGAGCGATAGTCGAACCAGCTGAAGCGGTCGTCCACCTCTGGATAACGTACCCGATAGCTGTCCCTGAGTCCCCATGCCTTGAGCGTGCCGAGCCACTCGCGCTCGATGGGCTGAAAGCTGGTCTTGCCCTCGCGCAGCCAGCGCTTGCGGTTGTCCTCGCCGATGCCGATGTCGATGTCCTCGGGGGAGATGTTGAAATCCCCCATCACCACCAGCCGCTCGTCGGGGCGATGCCGCTCCCGCAGCAGCGCGATCAGCTGTGCGTAGAACTCGCGCTTGTTGGGAAACTTGGTGGGGTGATCGACGTTCTCGCCCTGAGGGAAGTAGCCGTTCCATACGGTCAGCGCCTCGCCGTCGGCGGTGCGCAGGCGCACACCGATCAGGCGGCGCTGGGACTCCTCGCCGTCGCCGGGCAGGCCGAAGAAGACCTCTTCCGGCCCGTTTGGGCAGAGCGTCTTGTGGCACATGAGCGCAACGCCGTAGTGGCCCTTCTGGCCGTGGTAGTGGACGTGATAGCCCATCGCCTCGACCGCCTCGCGGGGAAACTCGTCGTCATGCACCTTGGTTTCCTGCAGGCCGATCACCAGCGGCTGGTGGGCTTCGATCAGCGCCTCGAGCTGGTGCAGCCGGGCGCGCAGGCCGTTGATGTTGAACGAGACAAGGCGTGTCACTCGTCATGCTCCTCGCGAGTCGTTGCACTCTGTTCTGAGGCGGGGGTGGGGTGGATGGCGATGCTGGCGCCCTGTTTCTGGCGGGCCAGCTTGCGTGCCGCCTGCAGCTTGCGCTGCTGGCGCTTCTTCTGGGTGAAACGGCGCGACGAGGTCACCTGGTCGGGGTTTTCGTGGCGCCACTTCTTGTAGTCCTTGCGCTTGCCGGTGCGGATGGTCACCTTGTCGGCCAGCGAGCGGGTCTTTTTGCGGCGTGTCATTGGCCGGACTCCTAATCTTCAAGAGCTGCATGAGTGGGCATTCTACCAGTCCGATGCAAGAGGCGCGCCCTCCTCGCCATAGGCTGGTACAATATGCGGCTGTACGAAGTTCACCCCATTGCTACGGACAAGACATACAGCCTATGAGCGAGTCGGAACAGACCACAGCCCCGGCCGAGAACCGCAAGCCCAAGCGTCGTCGTCGCAAGCCGCGCCGCAGCCAGTCCAACTGGGACCTGCGCCAGTTTCAGGTGCCTGCCGTGGCGGGCAAGTGGCGCTTTCACGACTTCGATCTACCGCTGCCGCTGATGCGCGCCATCCACGCCCTGGGCTTCGAGTACTGCACGCCGATCCAGGCCGAAGCGCTGGCCCATACCCTGCTGGGTGGCGATGTGGTGGGCAAGGCCCAGACCGGCACCGGCAAGACCGCCGCCTTCCTGATCTCGATCCTGGCCTACTTCCTCGAGGAAGAGGCGCCGAATGGGCAGAAGCCCGGTGCGCCGCGTGCGCTGATCGTGGCGCCGACTCGTGAGCTGGCGCTGCAGATCGAGAAGGACGCCAAAGCCCTGGCGCGTTTCACCGATCTCAACGTGGCCAGCGTAGTCGGCGGCATGGACTACCAGAAACAGCGCGAGCACCTGGGCAAGAAGCTCGACCTCCTGGTCGCCACGCCAGGTCGTCTGCTCGACTTCCACGAGAAGCGCGACGTCGATCTCACCCAGGTCGAGATCCTGGTGCTCGACGAGGCCGATCGCATGCTGTCGATGGGCTTCATTCCCGACGTCAAACGCATCATTCGCCATACGCCGAAGAAGGAAGAGCGTCAGACTTTCCTCTTCTCGGCCACCTTCTCCGAAGATATCCTTAACCTGGCCAGCCAGTGGACCCATCAGCCGACCCACGTCGAGATCGAGGTCACGGTAGACAACAAGGCCAACATCGATCAGCGCGTCTATATGGTCAGCGATGACGACAAGCAGCGCCTGCTGATCAACCTGCTCAAGCAGGAGAGCTTCGACCGGGTGATGGTGTTCGGCAACCGTCGCGACCTGGTGCGCAAGCTCGAGAGTCTGCTCAAGAAGGCCGACATCAACGTGGCCATGCTCTCCGGCGACGTGCCGCAGAATCAGCGCATCAAGACCCTGGAGCGCTTCCGCGAGGGCGAGGTGCAGGTGTTGGTGGCCACCGACGTGGCCGGCCGCGGCATCCACATCGAGGATGTCAGCCACGTGATCAACTACACCCTGCCGGAGGATCCGGAGGATTACGTCCATCGTATCGGCCGTACCGGCCGTGCCGGGGCCACCGGGGTGTCGATCAGCTTCGTCGGCGAGGAGGACGCCTTCTCGCTGCCGGAAATCGAGCGCTACATCCAGGACAAGCTGCCCTGCGAGCACCCGCCCGAGGGGCTGCTGTAACGGCATGCTGCCTTGCTGCACAGGGCCGGGGACAGGTTGAAGAGGAGGTCTTTTGCCATGGGTGAGGAGCACTGCTCCGAACGGGCTGGCCATGGATGGCCAGCACCGGCCCTGCAAGCGGAGCAGGATGCGAGAGCGCCGCAGGGCAAAAGTAGCGCCCAGGGATGGGTTCACAGCGCCTCCTCGTAAACCTGTCGACGGCCCCGGATTCGCCGCCAAGGGCTCCCTGGCAGTCGCTGAGCTCCGGTTTGCTCGAAGCTGTTCCTCCCAAGTTCTCTAGAGAGTGAGGCCATGCTCGACGAGGCCCTCAAGGGTGAGATACAGGCCGCCTACCGTCGCGTGCTGGAGGCCCAGGGGCTGACGCCACGCTACGGCCAGCGGCTGATGATCGCCGAGATCGCCCGCACGCTGGGCGGCATCGAGGCCGACGACGCCGGCCGGCGGCTTTCCGACGAGCACGTCTGCGTGCTCGAAGCGGGCACTGGCACCGGCAAGACCCTGGCCTACCTGCTGGCGGCGCTGCCGGTGGCCAAGGCCAAGGGCAAGCGCCTGGTGGTGGCCACGGCCACCATTGCCCTGCAGGAGCAGGTGCTGCTGCAGGACCTGCCTACTCTCAAGGCCCACAGCGGCCTCGACTTCGACTACGCCCTGGCCAAGGGGCGCGGTCGCTACCTCTGCCTGACGCGCCTGGAACAGGCCCTCGACGGCGTCGAGGACAACCCCACCCTGTCGCTGTTCGAGCAGAGCCTGGCCCAGGGTGCCGGCGATCATTTCCAGGCGCTGGTGCAGGAAATGGCCGATGCCTACGGCAGCGGTCGCTGGGAAGGGGATCGCGAGAGCTGGCCCGTGGCCATCGACGACGGCGACTGGCGGAGGCTGACCATTGACCATCGCCAGTGCACCAATCGCCGCTGCGGCCATTTCGCCGCCTGCGCCTTCTTCCGTGCCCGCCGCGACCTCGAGAGTGCCGACATCATCGTCGCCAACCACGATCTGGTACTGGCCGACCTGTCGCTGGGCGGCGGCGTGGTGTTGCCGCCACCCGGCGACTGCATCTACGTCTTCGACGAAGGCCACCACCTACCGGACAAGGCGTTGAACCACTTTGCCCACCGCGTAGGCATCAATGGCACGCTGCGCTGGCTGGGCAATCTGAAGAAGTCGCTGACCGAGCTCAACCAGGCGCTGGCGATACAACCGACCCTGGCGCGGTTGCTCGCCGGGCTGCCGGAAACCATCGCCGCGCTGGAGCCGCGTCTGGGTGAGGCCTATTCCCTGGGCCATCAGCTGGCCGGGCGGCAGCATGGGCTCGCGGAAGATGAGGAGAATCATCAGTTTCGCTTCGAGATGGGACGCGTTCCCGAGGCCCTGCGCGAGCATGCCGGCAGCCTGCTGGTGGGCTTCGCCGAACTCTCGCGCACGCTGGAAACCATGAGCGACATCCTGCGTGAGAGTCTCGACCCCGACAAGCACACCGGGCTCGAACGCGAGCAGGCCGAGGCGTGGCTGCCGCTGCTGGCGCTGTTGCACGGTCGCGCGCTGGAGGCCCACGGGCTGTGGGAGTCATACGCCGAAACCGACATGGAAGGCGAGGCGCCGAGAGCGCGCTGGCTGACGCTGGAGCGCTTCGGCAGCGAACCCGAGCTGGTGTTCTCGGCGAGTCCCGTGTCGGCGGCACCGACTCTGGCCAAGAGCCTGTGGGGCAGCTGCTTCGGTGCGGTGGTGACCTCGGCCACGCTGACCGCCCTGGGCCGCTTCGAGCGCCTGCAGGAGCGTGCCGGGCTGGCCAACCGCTACCGCTACCAGCGCCTGCCGAGCCCCTTCGATTACTCCCGAGCGGTGCTCAGTGTGCCGCGCCAGGCCGTGGACCCCGGCGACCGCGATGCCCACGAGCGGGCCATCGTCGATTTCGTCAGCGGGCTGGGCGACAAGGAGGCCGTGCTGATGCTGTTCTCGTCGCGAGCGCAGCTGCGCGCGGTGGAAAAGGTGCTACCGGCGAAGTGGCGCGAGCGGGTATTGGCACAGGACCGCTTGCCCAAGCGCGAGCTCATCGAGCGGCATCGGGCGCGGGTGGATGGCGGCGAGGGCAGCGTGATCTTCGGTCTGGCGAGCTTCGCCGAGGGCATCGATCTGCCCGGCGACTATCTGACCCATGTGGTGATCACGCGGCTGCCGTTCGCCGTGCCCGACGACCCGGTGGGTGCGACCTTGGCCGAATGGATCGAGAGCCGGGGTGGCAATCCCTTCATGCGCATCAGCGTGCCCGATGCCTCGATCAAACTGGTGCAGGCCTGTGGCCGTCTGATTCGCAAGGAGGCCGATCAGGGACGCATCACGCTGCTCGACCGGCGCGTGCTCACGCGGCGCTACGGACAGGCATTGCTCGATGCGCTGCCGCCGTTCAGGAGAGAGATCGACGGCTAGGGCCCCAACGAGAAGGGCCCGCAGTGCGAGCCCTTCTCTGTCGTGCTGCTTGTGTCGCGGCTGTCAGCCCTGGCGTCGCTCCGCTAGCACCGTGCTCAGCTTGCTCGCCATGCGCGTCATGGTCTCCTCGGTGGTGGCCCAGTCGATGCAGGCATCGGTGACGGAAACGCCGTACTGCATCTGGCTGTGGTCGTCTAGGATCTTCTGGCTGCCCCAGCCGATATTGGACTCCACCATCAGCCCCATGATCGAGCGGTTGCCCTCGAGGATCTGGTTGGTGACGTTGTCCAGCACCAGCGGCTGCAGCGCCGGGTCCTTGTTGGAGTTGGCGTGGGAGCAGTCGATCATGATGTTGGGCTTGATGCCGGCCTTCTTCAGCTCCTGCTCGGCCAGCGCCACGCTGACGCTGTCGTAGTTGGGCTTGCCGTTACCGCCGCGCAGCACCACGTGGGCGTAGGCATTGCCGCGGGTGCGGATGATCGCCACCTGGCCGCTCTGGTTGATGCCGAGGAAGTTGTGCGGATGCGAGACCGACTGCAGGGCATTGATGGCCACGTCGAGGCTGCCGTCGGTGCCGTTCTTGAAGCCCACCGGGCTGGAGAGGCCCGAGGACATCTCGCGGTGGGTCTGGGATTCGGTGGTGCGCGCGCCGATGGCCGACCAGCTGATGCAGTCCTGCAAGTACTGCGGCGAGATCGGGTCCAGCGCCTCGGTGGCCAGCGGCAGGCCGAGCTCGGAGAGCTCCACCAGCAGCCGGCGGGCGATGTGCAGGCCTTCCTCGATCTCGAAGGAGCCGTTGAGATGCGGGTCGTTGATCAGGCCCTTCCAGCCGACGGTGGTACGCGGCTTCTCGAAATAGACGCGCATCACGATGAACAGGCTGTCCTTCACCTCGTCGGCCAGGCGGCGCAGGCGACGCGCATAGTCCAGGGCAGCGTCGACGTCGTGGATCGAGCAGGGGCCGACCACCACGAGCAGGCGCGGGTCGCTGCCGTCGAGAATGTTCTGAATGGTCCGGCGTCCCTCGATCACCGTTCTCTCGGCGATGTCACCGAGGGGGATCTCGTTCTTGAGGGCTTCGGGAGTGATCAGTACGTCCTGGGAAAGGACGTTGAGGTTGCTGACCTGCTGATCTGACATGTTGCTACCTGTGTCGTGATGCGTTGAAGGCAAGAAGATGAACTACTATACACCCGCCGAGGGAATAATCGGCAATCGGAACGGAACCCGAAGCTGCCCGAGGGGTCTCAGCGCCGGCAGCATGGCGGCCGGCTTGATGCGCGGCCAAGAAACAGGAACACTTGTCGGGACGGACGACGACGTCCAGGGACATTCAGCGGCCAACGGGCTCCAGGTTGAAACCATGCAAGCAGATTATTCAACGACGCTTTACTCCCGCATCCCGCCTCGGGGCGCTGCCCTGTCGGGGGGGGCATGAATGGGCAACCGGGAAACCGATCAGCAGCTCGTGGAGCGTGCGCAAAATGGCGATACGCGTGCCTTCGACCTGCTGGTGAAGAAGTATCAGCACAAGATCATCGGCTTGATCGGTCGCTACGTTCAGGACCACGCCGAAGTGCAGGACGTGGCCCAGGAAGCTTTCATCAAAGCCTATCGTGCTCTTGGCAAGTTTCGCGCCGAGAGCGCGTTCTATACCTGGATGTATCGCATCGCCATCAATACGGCCAAGAACCATCTCGTCTCGAAGGGGCGCCGCCCGCCAGGCAGCGATCTCGATATCGTCGACGCCGAAATTCTCGACCATAGCGGACGGCTTTCCGATATCGAAACCCCGGAGTCGTCGCTGGCCCGGGATCAACTCGAGGCGGCTGTTTTCGAGGCCATCGAAAACCTGCCCGACGATCTGCGCACGGCCATCACCTTGCGCGAGCTCGATGGGCTCTCCTATGAGGACATCGCCAACATCATGCAGTGTCCGGTGGGAACGGTGCGCTCGAGGATCTTTCGTGCTCGTGAGGCGGTGGATCAACATATTCAACCGCTGGTGGAGACGGCTCGGACCCGGGAATCGGTGACCGAGTGAAGTTTTTCAAGAAGTTTTCGTCTCGACGCTGAACTGTCTCGCGTCGATGACGTCTGAAGCATTGACCGCAGTTTGACAGCGGCAAATCATGGGCTGTCGGCATTCCGTTTCGGTGCGTTCGGGAATGCCGGAAAACATTGGTAGCAAGGCAGGGTGCCTTGTCGATGTGGGGGTGTTGAGGAATGAGTCAGAATGCACGGGAATCGCTTTCTGCCCTGATGGACAACGAAGGTGATGATCTCGAGCTTCGCCGGATGCTCAAGTCACTAGAAGAGCAGCCGGACGCGGCGGAAGCCTGGCGGCGCTATCATCTGATGCGCAGCGTCATGCGGCGGGATCATGACATCGATGTCAGTACGGACCTCTCGGCCGGTATCATGGCGAGGCTCGAAGCCGAGCCGGTGCCTGAAATGGAAGCGCCTCGTATTCCACCGCGTCGCATCCAGCCCTTTGCTCGCAGTGCGGGCATTGCGGCGGCGGTCACGCTGATGGTGATCACCGGGGTGCAATTCTACAACGGCACCGATTTCACCCGCTCGGGCGGTGAGACCGAGCTGGCCGACAATCAAGCGCCCGCTGCTGCGGGTCAAACACAGCGCAACCTCGTGGCACAGGCCGGAGGCGGCAGCCAGGCCACCCCCGTTGGCATGCCGTTGTTCTCTCCGGCGGTGTCGGGCGGTCAGGCCGGCGGCGTGATGCCGGTTGGCGCCGGTTTCGACAACCCCCTGTTCCTGACTCCCAATCCGCGGCAATCCCGCAGCACCGACCAGGAGCAGGCGCGCTTGCTGCAGTCATACCTCGACCGTCATTCTCAGGGGGCCACCAATCTGAGCGGCGACGTCTGGATGCCACTCTTGCGGGCTTCGGGTAACGAGACGCTGGGGCAGCGCTGATGGTCAACAGGCGTAACGCCAGGTGCCTGGCTGCGTATAGCGGTGCCTTGCTCCTGGCTTACGGTGCCGTGGCGATTGCAGAAACGGCGGCGGTTGCAGAAACTGCGGATGAGCCAACCGAGACCGAACGCTTCGACTGCCGCCAACTGGCCGAGTGGGAGCGTCCCGAATCGCCATTGGAGTGGTTCGAGCGCAGCCTGTGGGCGGGGCACTGTCATGTCTTTCAGGCGCGGGCGGTACGCATCGGCATCGATGGCGTCCGTACACTGGCGCTTTCCCGCGACATCCAGGACGGCATCGAGCGCGAAGTGGCGCGTTTCCTCGACGGGCCGCCCGTCTTCTTCGAGCGCCGTGGCCATATCGGCCGCATGAGCTGGTCCAACGGCGAGCCGGAAGTGCCCGCATCGCCGGCAGGCATGGCCCGGCATATCGAGCAGTATTATCGGCTTTCCATGGGCAGCGATGAGCGTATCGCCAATCGCAGTGCGGTTCGGCTGGATATCGAGCCGTTGGACGGTTTGCGCTTCGGCCATCGCCTGTGGCTCGACGAACACACCGCATTGCCGCTCAAGCGCGAGTTGATCGACGACCGAGGGCGTGTGGTCGAGACGTTCCAACTGACCGAACTCCAGCCACCGCAACTGTACCAAGGCGGCGTGGTGCTCGATGCGAGCCCCACGCCGCCACGGCAGGCCTGGCGGGCGGCCTGGCTGCCCAATGGATTTCTCGATCAGCCTGTCGATACGCAGACCGACCGACACGATCCGGAGATCGGTCATCGCATCTACAGCGATGGCCTTTCGACCCTGAGTCTGTTCGTCGAGCCGATCGAGGAGGGGCGGGAGCGGTTGATTCCGGGGCTGCATCGTCTGGGAATCTCGCTCGCCGTGGTACGCCATGTGGTGGTGGATGGTCGGCCCATGCAGGTGGTGGCAATGGGTGAGTTGCCGCCGCGGGTGTTGGCCCAGGTGGCGGAAAGTCTCACCTGGCGCGAAGCATCCGAATAGTAAGTTCCGCTAGAGATAACGAAATGCTGATGCAGGAGCTCTCATGAAGCCATTGACGCGACAGGTCTCTCTTTGGGCGCTGCTGGTGGCCATGCTGCTGTCATGGCAGTCTGCCTTTGCCCGCGAACTGCCCGATTTCACCGTGCTGGTCGAGCAGGCGGCCCCCGGAGTGGTCAACATCTCGACGACTCGCATGATCTCGGGGCGCTCCCAGGGGTTCGAAGATTTCGGCGGACAGGACATTCCGGATATCTTCCGCCACTTCTTCGGCGACCGCTTCCCGGCGCCGCCCGGTGGCGGAGGCGGTGGGCCGGGGCGGGGACATGAACGTCAGTCCCTGGGCTCCGGTTTCATCATCAGTCAGGATGGCTACATCCTCACCAATGCCCATGTGGTCGACGGAGCCGACGAAATCCTCGTGCGTCTCAACGACCGCCGGGAGCTCGAAGCCGAGCTGATCGGTGCCGATACCCAGACCGACGTGGCGCTGCTCAAGGTCGATGCTTCCGACCTGCCGACGCTGCGCATGGGAGATTCCGACCGGCTGCGCGTAGGCGAATGGGTGGCGGCCATCGGTTCGCCGTTCGGTTTCGATCACTCGGTGACCGCGGGCATCATCAGCGCCATCAACCGCACGCTGCCGCGCGATGCCTACGTGCCTTTCATCCAGACCGACGTTGCCATCAACCCGGGCAACTCCGGTGGGCCGCTGTTCAACCTCGATGGCGAGGTGGTGGGCATCAATGCCCAGATATTCACCCGCAGCGGTGGTTTCATGGGTGTGTCGTTCGCGATTCCCATCAACGTGGCCATGGACGTTGCCAATCAGCTGCGTGACGACGGCCGCGTGCGTCGTGGCTGGCTCGGCGTGATGATCCAGCCGGTGTCGCGCGACCTGGCCGAATCGTTCGGCATGGACAGCGCCAGCGGTGCTCTCATCGCCGACCTCGACCCCGAAGGTCCGGCAGCACGTGCCGGCCTGCAGGCGGGTGACATCGTGCTCGAGGTCGACGGCGAGGAGGTCGAGCGTTCGCGCAACCTGCCGCGCCTGATCGGGCGGGTCACGCCGGGCAACGATGCCGAATTGACCATCATGCGTGACGGTGAACGCCGAGACATTGCCGTCACCATCGGCGACTGGCCGGATAGCGAGCGCTCGGAGCAGGCACGGCCCGGTGGCGATTCGGACGCTCAGGCGCGCCTGGGCATTGCCGTGGCCGAACTCGAGGATGCCGAGCGTCAGCGGCTCGGAATCGACAGCGGAGTGGTGGTGCGTGACGTCGACCCCCGTGGGGCGGCCGCCGATGCCGGCATTCGACCCGGTGACGTGATCGTCAGCCTCGACCATCATGCCGTGGAAGAGCCGGCCCAGCTGCGCGAGCTGGTCGAGAGGTTGCCTACCGATCGCGCCGTGCCGGTGCGCCTCTACCGTGAGGGTCGCTCGCTGTTCGTGGCACTGCGCCTGGGCAACGGCTGAGCGGCACAGACTGCCGACCATCGCGACGACACCTCCCGCACGTGCGGGAGGTGTCGTCGTTTTTGCCGCTGCATACGGCTGTGCTGTCCAACCCTTGGCCATGCCGGTACAATACCGGCCATTGAATTCATATGACGTGAACGGGCGCCGACCAAGATTGCCGCTGCCGCGCTCGTGTCGAATACCGGACTGGGTTAGATGAGCAACGAAGCAAGCAACGGAAAACTGAAGCACATTCGTAACTTCTCGATCATTGCCCATATCGATCACGGCAAGTCGACCCTGGCAGATCGCCTGATCCAGAGCTGCGGCGGGTTGACCGAACGCGAACTTAAGGAGCAGGTGCTCGACTCGATGGACCTCGAGCGCGAGCGCGGCATCACCATCAAGGCCCAGTCGGTCACGCTGGATTATCATGCCCAGGATGGCAACACCTACCAGCTCAACTTCATCGACACCCCGGGGCACGTCGATTTCTCCTACGAGGTATCGCGCTCGCTGTATGCCTGCGAGGGGGCACTGCTGGTGGTGGACGCCGCTCAGGGCGTCGAGGCGCAGTCGGTGGCCAACTGCTACACCGCCATCGAGCAGGGGCTCGAGGTGCTGCCTGTACTCAACAAGATGGACCTGCCCCAGGCGGACCCGGACAAGGTCTCCCACGAGATCGAGGAGATCATCGGGCTGGACGCCACCGATGCCTGCCAGGTGTCGGCCAAGAGCGGTTTGGGCATCGATGGGCTGCTCGAGCGCCTGGTGCGCGACATTCCGCCGCCCAAGGGCGATCCCGATGCGCCGCTGCAGGCGCTGATCATCGACTCCTGGTTCGACAACTACCTCGGTGTGGTGTCGCTGGTGCGCATCTTCGACGGCACCCTGAAAAAGGGTGAGAAGATCCGCATCAAGTCCACCGGTCGCGACTGGCAGGCCAACGAGGTGGGTATCTTTACCCCGATACGCAAGGAAACCAACATCCTGCGTGCCGGTGAAGTGGGCTTCGTGGTGGCCGGTATCAAGGACATCCACGGCGCCCCGGTGGGGGACACCATCACCCACGCCAAGACACCGGACGTCGAGCGCCTGCCCGGCTTCCAGAAGGTCAAGCCGCAGGTCTACGCCGGCATGTTCCCGGTCAGCGCCGACGACTACGAAGACTTCCGCGATGCGCTGGAGAAGCTGGCGCTGAACGACGCCTCGCTGGAGTACGAGCCGGAAAACTCCGATGCGCTGGGCTTCGGCTTCCGCGTCGGTTTCCTCGGCACGCTGCACATGGAGATCATCCAGGAGCGGCTCGAGCGCGAGTACGATCTCGATCTGCTCACTACCGCGCCTACGGTGGTCTACGAGCTGGCGATGAAGAACGGTGACGTCAAGTATGTCTCCAACCCTTCCAAGCTGCCCGACATGGCCGACGTGGACGAGATGCGCGAACCGATCGTGCGCGCCAGCATCCTGGTGCCGCAGGAGTTCGTCGGCAACGTGATCATGGAGTGCGAGAACCGTCGCGGTAACCAGCTCGACATGCAGTTCCTCGGCAGCCAGATCCAGCTCACCTATGAGTTGCCCATGTCCGAGGTGGTAATGGACTTCTTCGATCGGCTGAAGTCTATTTCCAAGGGCTATGCTTCGCTGGACTACAACTTCGAGCGCTTCGAGGCGGCCAGGCTGGTGCGGCTGGACGTGCTGATCAACGGCGACCGGGTCGATGCGCTGGCCGTCATCATTCACCGCGACCATGCCCACACGCGGGGGCGGGTGCTGGTGGAAAAGATGAAGGAGCTGATCCCGCGCCAGATGTTCGACGTGGCGATCCAGGCTGCCATCGGCGGTCAGGTGGTGGCTCGCTCCACGGTCAAGGCGCTGCGCAAGAACGTGACGGCCAAGTGCTACGGTGGGGACGTCACGCGCAAGAAGAAGCTGCTCGAGAAACAGAAGGCGGGCAAGAAGCGCATGAAACAGGTCGGTCGGGTGGAGATTCCCCAGGACGCTTTCCTGGCCGTACTCAAGGTGAACGACTAGGACCGGCGATAACATGGATTTCTCTTTGCTACTGGTGGTGGCAGTCGCCATCACTGGACTGATCTGGCTGCTCGATCTGGTTTGGTGGCGCCCGGCGCGTCGCCGCAAACTGGCCGCCGTAGAGGCGGGCACCACGGAAGGGCTCGACGAGGCTGCCCGCGAGCGGGCCATGAAGGAGCCCTGGCCGGTCGACTATGCGCGCTCGTTCTTTCCGGTATTGCTGGTCGTCCTGCTGCTGCGCAGCTTCCTGGTGGAGCCGTTCCAGATCCCCTCGGGCTCGATGCGTCCGACCCTGGAAGTGGGTGATTTCATCCTGGTGAACAAGTACGCCTATGGTTTGCGTCTGCCGGTGACCCACACGCGTATCGTCGAGTTGGGTGAGCCCGAGCGTGGCGACGTCATGGTGTTCCGTTTCCCCAGTGAGCCCTCGGTGAACTTCATCAAGCGAGTGGTGGGCCTGCCGGGCGATACCGTGCGCTACGAAGACAAGCAGCTGTACGTCAACGGCGAGCCCGTACCCAAGCGCGTGCTGGACGAAGCGCCGCCCACCGCGCCGGGCGAGTGGCTGCTGGAGGAGCGCCTGGGCGAGGTCAGCCATCGTATCTACAATAATCCACGTGACCCGGGCCCGCGTGTGCGCGAGATCGTGGTACCCGATGGCCACTATTTCACCATGGGCGACAACCGCGACCACTCCAACGACAGCCGCTACTGGGGCTTCGTGCCCGAGGAGAACGTCGTCGGCCGAGCCTTTGCCGTATGGATGCACTGGGACGGTGGTCTGCCCAGTTTCACCCAGGTTCGCCGCATCCATTGATGGATCAGCAATAACAGGAATTTCGTGAGCAAATCCCTTTCCGCCTTCAGCCGACGCATCGGCCACGATTTCAGCGACATCACTCTGCTGGAGCTGGCCATGACGCACCGCAGCTTTGGGGGCCAAAACAACGAGCGGCTCGAGTTTCTCGGCGACTCCATCGTCAACTTCGTGATTGCCGAGGCGCTATACGAGCGTTTTCCCCAGGCTCGCGAGGGCCAGCTGTCGCGCCTGCGGGCACGGCTGGTTCGCGGCCAGACCCTGGCCGAGCTGGCCAGGGAGATGTCGTTCGGCGAGTGCCTGCGGCTAGGCTCGGGCGAGATGAAGAGCGGCGGTCACCGGCGCGACTCGATCCTGGCCGACGCAGTGGAAGCCGTGCTTGGCGCCATCTATCTCGATGCCGGCATGGATGTGGCGCGTACCCGCGTGCTGGCGTGGTACGCCGAGCGCCTGGAGTCGATCGATCTGCAGGATACCCAGAAGGATCCCAAGACCCGGCTGCAGGAGTTCCTGCAGTCGCGTCAGTCGCCGCTGCCGCGCTACGATGTGGTGTCCGTCGAGGGCGAGGCGCACGACCAGACCTTCACGGTCGAGTGTCACGTCGAACTGCTGGCGACGCATACCCTGGGTACCGGCTCCAGCCGCCGTCATGCCGAGCAGCAGGCCGCCGAGCTTGCTCTGCTCCAGCTCGAAAACCAGAAAGGGGCGAAATCATGAGCGAGACCTGTGGCTTCGTGGCCATCGTCGGTCGTCCCAACGTCGGCAAGTCGACGCTGATGAACCGCATCCTCGGCCAGAAGATATCGATCACCTCGCGTCGCCCGCAGACCACCCGACATCAGGTCATGGGGATCAAGACCGAGGGCGAGGCGCAGTTCATCTACGTCGACACGCCGGGCATCCATATCCTGGGGCGCGATCGCAACAAGGCGATCAACCGCTTCATGAACCAGGCCGCCACTCAGGCCCTGCACGACGTCGATTGCGTGGTGTTCATCATCGACCGCACGCGCTGGACCGATGAGGATCAGGTGGTGCTGTCGCGTCTGGAGCACGTTCAGGCGCCGGTGATCCTCGCCGTCAACAAGGTCGACCGGCTCGAGGACAAGAGTACGCTGCTGCCTTGGCTGGCCGAGGTCGGCGCGCGCCGCGACTTTGCCGCCATCATTCCTGTTTCCGCCAAGCACGGTACCAACGTACCGGAGCTGGAGGCGGAGGTGGCCAAGCATCTGCCCGAGGGCATCCACCACTTCCCCGACGATCAGGTCACCGACAGAAGCCAGCGCTTCCTGGCGGCGGAGCTGGTGCGCGAGAAGATCATGCGCCAGCTCGGCGACGAGCTGCCCTATCAGGTGACGGTCGAGATCGAGGAGTTCCGTGACGAGGGCAGGGTGGTGCACATCAGCGCCCTGATCCTGGTGGAGCGCGCCGGGCAGAAGAAAATCCTCATCGGCGACAAGGGTGAGCGAATCAAGAACATCGGACGCGAGGCGCGGCTCGACATGGAGCGTGCGCTCGACGCCAAGGTCATGCTCAATCTCTGGGTCAAGGTGAAGCGCGGCTGGTCGGATGATGAGCGAGCGCTGAAGAGCCTCGGCTACGACCTGGACTGATACTGCCCAAACCTGTCTGCGCTTGCCCCTTTTTCGTTCAGGCGATTCACCATGCAGCCGCAGCCGGCCTTTCTTCTCCACAAACGTCCCTATCGCGAGACCAGCGCTCTGGTCGAGCTGCTGACCCTCGAGCACGGCCGCGTGCGGGCGGTGGCTCAGGGCGTGCAGCGACCGGGCTCGCGCTCGCGGGGCCGTCTGCAGCCCTTTGCGCCGCTGCACGTCACTTGGGTGGGAGAAGGGGAGCTCAAACGCCTGCGCCTGATGGAGAGTCGTGGCGCGGCGGCGCTGCTGGCCGGGGAAGGGCTGCTGTGCGGACTCTATGCCAATGAACTGCTGACGCGAACGCTGCCGGTGGAGCTGCCCGTGCCGGACGTGTTCGCCTTCTACACTGCTCTGCTCGGGGCGCTGCCGCGACCCGATGGGCGTGCCATGGCGCTGCGGCGCCTGGAGTTCACGCTGCTCGATGCGCTGGACGCCTTGCCGCGCTACACCACGCCTGAGGGCGAGGAGCTGGACCCCCAGGCACGCTACCGTTTCGATACCGCCTCGCGTGCCTTCGTACCCGGCTCGCCCGGAATCGATGGCCGTACCCTGCGTTTGCTGGCCGGCGGCGACTGGGCAGCCCCCGGGCTGGCCGGGCCGGCCAAGGCGGTGGCGCGGGCGGCGCTGGTGCCCTTGCTCGGCACACGTCCGCTGCGTTCCCGTGAGCTGATGCGTCAGCTTGCCGAACGGCGCCGTCCCCCCTCACACTGATTCGCTCATTCAACCAGCCGCTGGAGGCCACCATGCATCCCCCGCGCATTCTGCTTGGCGTCAACATCGACCACATTGCCACGCTGCGTCAGGCGCGCGGCACACGCTACCCCGATCCGGTTCAGGCGGCGCTACTGGCAGAGGAAGCCGGCGCCGACGGTATCACCGTGCACCCGCGGGAAGATCGTCGTCACATCCAGACACGCGACGTGCGCCTGCTGGCCGAAGTGCTCAATACGCGCATGAACCTGGAGATGGCCGTCACCGAAGAGATGCTGGCGCTGGCCGAGGAGGTGCGCCCGGCGCACGTATGCCTGGTCCCCGAGAAGCGCGAGGAGCTGACCACCGAAGGCGGGCTGGACGTGGTGGGCAATTTCGCTGCCGTGGCCGATGCCTGCCGACGTCTGGCGGCAGCGGGCTGTGAGGTCTCCCTGTTCATCGATCCCGAGCCGAGTCAGATCGAAGCGGCCAAGCGCGCCGGGGCACCGGTCGTCGAGCTGCACACCGGGGCCTATGCCGAGCGCTCCGGGCAGGCGGCGCGCGAGGAGCATGCGCGGCTGACGGCAGCGACAGAAATGGCACTCGAACTGGGGCTGACGGTAAATGCCGGGCATGGGTTGAACTACCACAACGTCGAGGCGATCGCTGCCATTCCGGGCCTGCACGAGCTCAACATCGGCCATGCCATCATTGCCCGGGCGCTGTTCGTCGGGCTCAAGGAGGCCGTGGCCGAGATGAAGCGGTTGATCATCGCCGGGCAGGAGGCGGGCTTCGTCGCTTCGCTCGAAGAGCATGACCATCACCATGAGCACGACGATGAGGATTGACCTCAGCGCCGCTGCCGATAACGCCGTCAGGTGGGGCTAGGCGACGCAGCCAGGCTCACTTGGCGGTACTGGGAGGCGCTTCCTGGCTCTGGGCATGCCACTCGTTGAGCCTGTCGATGGCTTTGAACAGGTCTTCGAGCAGCGATGAGACCTCCGACATTCCTCGCGAACGCAGCCGTGTTTCCAGGGTTTCGGCGACCAGGGCCAGCTCGGGCGCGCCGCAGTAGCGGCAGGCGCCGTTGAGGGCATGCACGGCATCCAGCAGTGCCTCGGAATCGCTGCTGGCCAGTGCCTTGTGTAGCTGTTCGAGGGTGTCGGGCAGTGAAGCCACGAGCTCGCCGATCAGTTCGTAGGCCAGACTCTCGTTGCCATTCGCCAGTCGTGTGCCCAGTTCCAGATCGACGACCGCCAGATCCGCGGCGATGTCATTTTCACGCACCGCCGGCAGGGCGGGGGTAGGAGCAGAAGCGTTAGCGGGGAGGGGTGGCACGAAGCCGAGGTGGCGCTGCAGAATGGTTTCGAGGCGATTGGAGTCCACCGGCTTGATCAGGATTTCCTGCATGCCGGCCGCCTGGAGGCGCGTTCGCTCGCTGTCGTGAGCATGAGCGGTCACCGCGATGATGGGGCAGCGCGCCCAGTGCCCACCCATGCGGCGCAATGCCTGGGTCGCTTCGATACCGTCCATTCCCGGCATGCGGATGTCCATCAGCACCAGATGAAAGGTCTCGCCTTCGGCCAGGGCCAGGGCTTCTTCGCCGCTGCCGGCCTCGGCCAGCTCCAGGCCGGGTCTTTGCAGCAGTTCGCGCAGCAGTCGCCGGTTGATCGTATTGTCATCCACCACCAGGATTCGTGCCTTGTGCTGCCGTTGCGCTTCGATGGCGGGGCGACGCTGTGCCGAGCTGCAACGGCGCAGCGCATCGGCAAGGGCCTGGCGCGAAACCGGTTTGCAGAGGATCTCGCAGCCGCGTGGCAGGTGCAGGTCGGGTAGCTCCAGCGGCGCCATGTTGACCAGCAGCAGCACCGGGCAGGGGCAGGCCTGGAGGCGTGCGCGCCACTCCTCGACCACATCGTCATTCAGCTCGGTGGGGAGCGTGGCGACGAGCAGCGCGGGGGCGGGCGGCAGCAGATCCGGTTGGTGAGTTTCTTCCACCTGCCCACCCCACAGGGTGAGCAGGTGGTTCAGTGCGTGGCGGGTCGGGGCATGGGGCTCGAAGAGGGCGACCCGGCTGCCGTCCAGGATGTCGTCACTTGTCTCGATGCCGTTGCCCACGACGTCCAGCGGCAGTGTGAAGGAGAAGGTCGAGCCGCGCGAGGGCTCGCTCTCCACGGTGATCTGCCCGCCCATCTGTTCGACCAGCTGCCGGCTGATGGCCAGACCCAGGCCGGAACCTCCGTATTGCCGGGGATGGCTGGCGGCGGCCTGGCGGAAAGCCTGGAAGAGATTGTGCTGCTCCTGGGAGGTGAGTCCGATTCCGGTATCGCTGATGCTGACACGCAGGAGGACATGCTCGACGTCGGGCTGCTCCTCGACCATGACCCGGACGATGACCTCGCCCTGCTCGGTGAACTTGAGCGCATTGTGGGTCAGGTTGGTCAGTACCTGGCGAATGCGAAGCGGGTCACCGCGCAGCGGCGAAGGCACGTCGTCGTAGACCAGGCCCAGCAGATGAAGACCCTTCTGATGGGCCAACGGAGCCTGAAGCGCGAGCGCTTCGTCAACCAGCGAGACCATGTCCAGCTCGGCGCGATCCAGCTCCAGGCGACCGGCTTCCATGCGTGAGAAGTCCAGCACGTCATTGACCAGGGCCAGCAGGTTGTCGCAGGCGACCTGCACCTGATCGAGCCACTCGCGCTGACGCGGTTCCAGGCGCGAGCGCCCCAGTAGCCGGCAGAAGCCGACGATGCCGTTGAGCGGGGTGCGGATCTCGTGACTCATGCTGGCCAGGAACTCGGACTTGATGCGGTTGGCTTCCAGCGCTCTGCGGTGTGCCAGGTCGAGCTCGATGTTCTTGATCTCGATGGTTTCCATCGACTCTTCCAGCTCGGAGGTGGTCTGCTCGATCTGGCGTTGCGTGTTTTCGCGGGATTGCTGCATCTCGTCGCCCAGGGCATTCACGTGACGAGCCAGGCGGCGTAGCTCCGGGGCGCCCTCTTCCGGCAGGCGGATGTCCAGGTCGCCGCTGCGCAGGCGCCTCAATGCTTCGGCGGCGTTGTCCAGGCTGGAGTCGAGCCGGCGGCCCAGGGCGGAAGCAATCACGAACAGCAGCAGCCCCAGGATCAATAGCCCCAGGCCAGCGGTGGCCAGGCGCCGATAGTAATCCAGCGTGAGCGCGCGGGTATCGATATCCAGTTCCAGCCATGCCTGGGGCATGGCAGTGCCCTCGTTATTGGCCACTGCCAGGGGCATCATCAGCCGCCACAGGTCGCCGCTGGTGTCGAGTTGCGTGGTGTGCGGTGGCGAGGTGGCCACCTGGGCGCGATTGCGCCCCATCTCCAGCTCGATCAGGCCTTCGTCGGTGTAGATACCGACGCCGCGTGTCTCGTCGATCTCCAGCAGGCGCCGGGCCATGCCATCGAGCCGGGACTGGGCGCCATCGAACAGAGCCTGCGCCATTTCCGGGCTCTGCTGCTCGACGGCGGTGACGATACGGTCGCGCAGGGCCGCCTTACGCCACTCGGTATCCTGCTTCAGCAGGGAGACGCTTACGAGCAACAGCACAAGTAGAGGGAGACACAGTATCCATAGTGTCAGTCGATTTCCGAGCGACATCGGTGTTCCTTGGTCACGGGCCAGCCTCCTCAGTATGCCACATTGACGGGGCATGCCTGTCCAGTCGATGACGGCGCGGATATACTACGGAAAAGACGTTAGCCTAAGGACGCTTACATGCAGTTCCCCACCATCGAGGATGTCGTAGGCCACACGCCGCTGGTGCGACTCAAGCGAATCACCGCAGGACGCAACAACACGCTGCTCGCCAAGCTCGAAGGCAACAATCCCGCAGGCTCGGTCAAGGACCGCCCGGCGCTGTCGATGCTCGAACAAGCAGAGGCGCGCGGCGACATCACGCCGGGCGATACGCTGGTCGAAGCCACTTCGGGCAACACCGGCATCGCCCTGGCCATGGCGGCTGCCATCAAGGGTTATCGCATGGTGCTGATCATGCCCGACAGCGCATCCAGCGAGCGCAAGCAGGCCATGGCCGCCTATGGTGCCAGGTTGGTCACCGTGAGCAAGGAGGGCGGCATGGAGGAAGCTCGCGACCTGGCCGAAGCCATGGTGTCGCGGGGCGAAGGCAAGCCGCTCAATCAGTTCGCCAACCCCGACAACCCGCTGGCCCACTATCGCGGTACTGGCCCCGAACTATGGGAACAGACCGACGGCACCATCACGCACTTCGTCAGCTCAATGGGTACCACCGGAACCATCATGGGCGTTTCGCGCTATCTCAAGGAACGCAATCCGGAGGTGCAGATCGTCGGTCTGCAGCCGGAGGATGGCGCCAGTATCGCCGGTATCCGCCGCTGGCCGAAGGAGTACCTGCCGAGCATCTTCGATGCCACCCGTGTCGACCGGGTGCTCGACATCGGCCAGCACGAGGCCGAAGAGCACATGCGCCGCCTGGCGCGCGAGGAAGGGATTCTGGCCGGAGTCTCCTCAGGCGGCGCCCTGGCCGGTGCGCTGCGTGTTGCCGAAGAAGTCGAGAACGCCGTGATCGTGTTCATCGTTTGTGATCGTGGCGATCGTTATCTCTCGACTGGGCTGTTCGCCCCGGAGGTTTGAGTTGGCATTGCTTGGCAAGCGGCGACCGGCACGTCAGCGTTCCGGTGTCTCAGGTCTGCACAAGCGGCACGCCGAAGCCCAGCGTCCGGCAGAGCTCGAAGCCGACGGCGAGGCAGTGAGCATCGAGCGTCTGGCCCACGATGGCCGGGGCGTAGCTCGCACCGCTGCCGGCAAGACGCTGTTCGTCGAGGGGGCGCTGCCGGGCGAGCGTGTCGAGGTGGCGGTGCATCGCACCCGCAAGCGCTTCGACGAAGCCCATGTGCGCACGCTGCTCGAGCCCGCGCCCGAGCGGGTCACGCCGCCTTGCGCTCATTACGGTCAATGCGGTGGTTGCGACATGCAGCACCTGGCGGTGGCGGCGCAGCGTCGGCACAAGGGCAACGTGCTCACCGATCTTCTCGGCCGTGAGGGCATCGAACTCGCTCACCCCGTTCGACTGCTGGCGGGACAATCGCTGGGTTACCGGCGCCGTGCGCGTCTGGGCGTCAAGGTGGACGCCCAGGGCGACGTTCACCTGGGGTTTCGTGCCCGGCATGCCAGCCGTCTGGTCGATATCCGGGCCTGCGAGGTGCTCGTTCCCGAGCTTGCGGCCCTGCTCTTGCCTCTGCGGGCTCAGTTGAGCGAGCTCGAAGCGCCGCGACTGGTGGGCCACCTGGAGCTGATCGCCGCCGACTCGACCCGCGTGGTGGTGGTTCGCCAGCTGCGCGAGAACCCCACCGACCTGCAGCGTTGGCGGGAGTTTAGCCAGGCCAATGACGTCGTCGTCGCGTACCTGCTGGGGCGTGACGAACCCACTCTCGAATGGCTGGGGCAGCCGGCCTCGCTCGGTTATCGGCTACCGCTCGACGTGGGCGAGCTGCGCTTGAACTTTGCGCCGGGAGACTTCATTCAGGTCAACGCAGAGATCAATCGCGAGATGGTGCGTAGCGTGCGGGAGTGGCTGGCTCCCGCCAGCGGTCAGCGCCTGCTGGATCTGTTTGCCGGCATCGGCAACTTCAGCCTGCCGTTGGCCGCCGACGGTGCCCGGGTCACGGCGGTGGAGGGCAATCCCGCCATGGTGGCTAGGCTCGAAGCCAACGCACGCGATAGCGCGCTCGAGCTCGAGGCACACCAGGCCAACCTGAACGATGAAGTCGCCGTAGCGAAGCTGCTGGCACACCTGGTGCCCGATATCGTGGTGCTGGACCCGCCCCGGGACGGTGCCGATGCGGTATGTCGCGCATTGGTCGAACGCCCGGTGCCGAAGCTGGTCTACATTGCCTGTGACCCTGCCACGCTGGCGCGCGATGCGGCACGGCTCGTGCATGGCGGTTATGGCATCGTTCAGGCGATGGTAGCCGACATGTTCGTGCACACTTCGCACCTGGAGACCCTGCTCCTGCTCGAACATGGTGCAGGCCAGCCGTCATCGCAAGGAGTCTAGAAAGATGGTGAAAGTCCGCGACGACCAGCCGCTGACCGACGATGGCGACGTCGATATCGGCCATTGGCTGGAGCGGTTGCAGGAAGACGTCAAGCTGCGCGATCCCGACGAGATGCGCGAGGCTTGTGAACTCACCAAGCGTCTCGCCATGGAGGCGGACCGCCCCCACAAGGCGTGGCTGCCCCGCGACACCACCTATCGCATGGGCCTGGAAATGGCCGACATTCTGGCCCTGCTGAAGCTCGATCAGGCGGCGCTGGAGGCGGCGGTGCTCTATCGCGCAGTGCGTGAGGGGCTGATCTCCATCGACGCCGTCACCCGGCAGTTCGGCAAGGAGGTGGCCGAGCTGATTGCCGGCGTACTGCAGATGGCCGCCATCAGCAACATCCAGGTTCCCAGCCAGGGCCTGGTGCAACACGACCAGCAGGACAACCTGCGCAAGATGCTGGTGACCATGATCGACGACGTGCGTGTGGCGTTGATCAAGATTGCCGAGCGTACCTGCGCCCTGCGTCAGGTCAAGGATGCCCCGCGCGAGAAGCGCCTGCAGGTGGCCCGTGAGGTGTTCGACATCTACGCGCCGCTGGCCCATCGCCTGGGCATCGGCCAGGTCAAGTGGGAGCTCGAAGACCTCTCGTTCCGCTACCTGCACGAGGACGATTACAAGGCGATTGCCCGCCAGCTGGCCGAGAAGCGCCTGGATCGCGACCGCTACATCCACGACGTGGTCGAAACCCTCAAGAGCATGCTCGAGGCCCAGGGAATCAACGAGTACGAGGTCAACGGCCGCGCCAAGCATATCTACTCGATCTGGCGCAAGATGAAGCGCAAGCGCATCGACTTCTCCCAGGTCAACGACGTACGGGCCGTTCGCATCCTGGTGCCGGAGGTGACCGACTGCTACACCGTGCTGGGGTTGGTACACTCGCGCTGGCACCACGTGCCCAACGAGTTCGACGACTACATCGCCAACCCCAAGAAGAACGGCTACCAATCGCTGCACACCGCCGTGCTGGGGCCCGAGAACAAGGTGCTGGAGATCCAGATCCGCACCTTCGCCATGCACGACGAGGCGGAGCTGGGCGTCTGCGCCCACTGGCGCTACAAAGGCCACGACACCGGCGGCAAGAGCTCCAGCTACGAGGAGAAGATTGCCTGGCTGCGCCAAGTGCTCGAGTGGCAGGACGAGGTGGGCGACTTCGGCGACCTGCGCGAAGGGCTCTCCAGCGACGTGGCGCCGGATCGCATCTACGTCTTCACCCCGGACGGCCACGTCATCGACCTGCCGCGCGTCGCCACGCCCATCGACTTCGCCTACCGGGTGCATACCGAGGTCGGCCACCGCTGCCGCGGGGCCAAGATCGACGGCCGCATCGTGCCGCTCACCTACAAGCTCAAGACCGGTCAGCAGGTCGAGATCCTCACCGCCAGCAAGGGCGGGCCCAGCCGCGACTGGCTCAACCCCAGCCTCGGCTATGTGCGCACCTCGCGGGCGCGGGCCAAGATCCAGTCGTGGTTCAAGCATCAGGCCCGCGAGCAGAACGTGGAAGAGGGCAAGGCGCTGTTCGAGCGCGAGATGCGCCGCCTCGACGTGGAGGACATGGATCTCGAGACCCTGGCCAACAAGGTCAATTACGCCTCGCCCGAGGACATGTATGCCGCCCTGGGCGCGGGCGATCTGCGCATCGGCCAGGTGCTGCATCAGGCCCAGCAGCTGTTCGGCGAGACCGACGATCAGGAGCAGCTCGACCGTCTGCTGGCCAAGCCCAAGCGCGATCAGTCCAAGGGCGGCAGCAGTGACATCACCGTGCTGGGCGTGGGCAACCTCAAGACCAGCATGGCCAACTGCTGCCACCCGGTACCCGGTGAGCCGATCGTCGGCTTCATCACCCAGGGGCGCGGCGTCACTGTGCATCGCCAGGACTGCCCCAACATCCTGCAGCTGCGCATCGACGAGCCCCAGCGGGTCATCGAGGTGGAGTGGGGCCAGCGCGCCCGCACCCAGTATCCGGTGGACATCGAAATCCAGGCCTGGGACCGCTCCGGCCTGCTGCGCGACGTGACCGGCATCCTCAGCAATGAGAAGGTCAACGTGCTGTCGGTCAACACCCTGACCGACACCAGCGACGGCATCGCCCGCATGCGCATCACCGTGGAAGTCGACGGTTTGGAGACCCTGGGGCGGCTCTTCTCGCGCATCCAGCAGCTTTCCAATGTGATCGAGGTGCAGCGTTTGCGCACTGGGGCCAAGGGGATGAAACGCAAGGGGAGTGGTTCATGAGCGAGACCCGCCATGGCATCGACGACCTGCTGACGCTGATGGCGGTGCTGCGCGACCCGGCGCAGGGCTGCCCGTGGGATCTCAAGCAGGACTGGGACAGCATCGTGCCGCATACTCTGGAAGAGGCCTATGAGGTGGCCGATGCCATCGAGCGCCGAGCCTGGGGCGAGCTGCCCGGCGAGCTCGGCGACCTGCTGTTCCAGGTGGTGTATTACAGCCAGTTCGCCAGTGAAGAAGAGCGCTTCGATTTTCACGACGTGGTGCATACCCTGACGGCGAAGATGGTGCGCCGCCATCCGCATGTGTTTCCCGACGGCACCCTGGCCTCGCGACGGCCGCCCGGTGTCAGTGCCGAACAGGTCGTGACGCGCCAGGCTGAACTTGAAAGCGTCAACAGTCGCTGGGAGTCGCTCAAGGCGGAGGAGCGCGTCGAGCGTGCCGAGGCCGACGTGTCGGTGCTCGACGACGTGCCGCGTACGCTGCCGGCGCTGTCGCGTGCCGTCAAACTCTCCAAGCGCGCAGCTCGGGTCGGCTTCGACTGGCCCAACGCCACGGGTGTGATCGCCAAGATCCGCGAGGAACTCGGCGAGGTCGAGCAGGCCCTGGCCGAGGGCAATCGGCGTCATGCGGCGGAGGAAGTAGGCGATCTGCTGTTTGCCGTGACCAACCTGGCGCGCACCTTGAAGGCCGATCCCGAGCAGTGCCTGCGCGACACCAATACCAAGTTCGAACGCCGCTTCCGTCACGTGGAGCGTGCCCTGGCCGAGCGCGGCATGACCACCCGCGATGTCGACCTGGACACCATGGAGCGGTATTGGCAGGAGGCCAAGCGGCTCGAGAGCAGCGTTTCCCCGATATCTGCCGAATTACCAGAACCGTCTTCAGGAGGAGATCGACCATGAGCGGCGATCTGCACGAATCCCTACGCGACAACGTACGCATCCTCGGTGACAGCCTGGGCCGCACCATCGCCGACGACCTAGGCAAGGGCTTCGTCGACCGCATCGAGACCATCCGCGGCCTGGCCAAGAGCGGCCGACAGGGAGACGTGCAGAGCAGCCGCGAGCTCATCGAGTACCTGCGCAAGCTGCCGGACCGCGACCTGTTGCCGGTGACCCGCGCCTTCAACCAGTTCCTCAATCTGGCCAACATCGCCGAGCAGCACTATCGGGCACGTTTTCGCCGCGTGGAGGACTACAAGCCGGGTTCTCAGCCAGTGCTCTCCGAGCTGCTGCAGCGGGCCCGCGGCGCCGGCCACACGCCGCGTAAGCTGGTCGAGAGCCTGGCCAGCATGCGCGTCGAACTGGTGCTCACCGCCCATCCCACCGAGGTCATTCGTCGTACCCTGATCCAGAAGTACGATGCCATCGACGAGTGTCTCACCGTCATCGAGTCGTCGCTCGACTACCCCGAGCGTGCCAGCCGCGCCCGCGGGCGCCTCGAGGAGCTGATCAGCCAGGCCTGGCATACCGACGAGATCCGCCACGAGCGACCCACGCCGGTGGACGAGGCGAAGTGGGGGTTCGCGGTTATCGAGAACTCGCTGTGGCAGGCGGTGCCGGCGTTCCATCGCGATCTCGACAGCCTGCTGTTGGAATCCGCTGGTGAACGCCTGCCGCTGGATGCCGCACCAATCGTGTTCGCTTCATGGATGGGTGGAGACCGAGATGGCAACCCCAACGTGACCTCCAAGGTAACCCGTGAGGTGTTGTTGCTGGGGCGCTGGATGGCGGCGGATCTCTACTTGCGTGACCTCGAACAGCTCAAGGCCGAGCTGTCCATGTGGAAGTGCAACAGCGCGCTGCGGGCCGAGGTGGGCAACGTGGCCGAGCCCTACCGCGAGCTACTCAAGCGTCTGGTGCAGCGGGTCGAGGCCACCCGCGACTGGGCCAAGGCGCAGCTCGACGGGCGCAGCTACGAGGGCGGAGCGATCATCGAGAGCAGCGACCAGCTCTATGCGCCGCTGCTCACCTGCTACCGCTCGCTCTGCGACGTGGGACTCGACACCATCGCCAACGGCGCGCTGCTCGATACTCTGCGCCGGGTGGCGGTGTTCGGCGTGACCCTGACCAAGCTCGACATTCGTCAGGAGGCGAGCCGGCACGCCATGGTCATGGAGGAGCTGACCCAGACCCTCGGCCTCGGCCACTACCGCGAGTGGAGCGAGGAGCAGCGCCAGGCCTTCCTGCTCGCCGAGCTGGAATCGCGACGCCCCTTGATTCCGCGCCGCTGGGAGTGCTCGCCGGAGACCCGCGAGGTGCTCGACACCTTCCTGGTCATCGCCAACGAGCAGTCCGAGGCGCTCGGTACCTACATCATCTCCATGGCCGGCCAGCCCTCCGACGTGCTCACGGTTGCGCTGCTGATGAAAGAGGTGGGGGGCGTCGTCTCGTTGCCCATCGCGCCGCTGTTCGAGACCCTGGACGACCTCAACCGCTCCGGCGACGTGGTCGACCGCCTGCTGGCGCTGCCGGGCTACCGGGCGCTGGTCGGCGACCGCCAGGAAGTGATGATCGGCTACTCCGATTCGGCCAAGGACGCCGGCCAGCTGGCGGCGGCCTGGGCGCAGTATCGCGCCCAGGAGCGCCTGGTGGAGGTATGCCGCAGCCATGGTGTGGCGCTGACCCTGTTCCACGGTCGCGGCGGCGCCGTCGGCCGCGGCGGCGGTCCGGCCTATGCGGCCATCCTGTCGCAGCCGCCGGGTTCGGTGAACGGCAGCCTGCGGGTCACCGAGCAGGGCGAGATGATTCGCTTCAAGTTCGGCCAGCCCGACATCGCCCTGCGCTCCATGGAGATCTACGCCTGTGCGGTGCTCGAGGCGACGCTGCTGCCGCCGCCGGCGCCGGAGGCCCACTGGCGCGAGGAGATGGATCGTCTGGCCGAACTCGCCCACCGGGCCTATGTCGGTGTGGTGCGCGAGGACCCCGACTTCGTGCCGTATTTCCGCGCGGTGACGCCGGAGGGTGTGCTGGGACACTTGCCGCTCGGGTCACGCCCGACCAAGCGCCGTCAGGATGGCGGCGTCGAGACGCTGCGGGCCATTCCGTGGATCTTCGCCTGGACCCAGATCCGCCTGATGCTGCCGGCCTGGCTGGGCAGCGGGGAGGCCTTCGGCACCCGCCTGGAAGAGGAGGGCGGGCTCGAGGTGCTGCGCGAGATGCGCGATCGCTGGCCCTTCTTCGGCACCTATCTCGACATGCTCGAGATGCTTCTGGCCAAGGCGGACGTGGGCATCGCCTCCTACTACGAGCAGCGTCTGGTCGACGAGCCTGCACTCAAGGAGCTGGGCGCCCAGTTGCGGGAGCGCTTCACCCGGCTGCAGTCGGTGCTGCTGAGCATTCTCGACCAGCCGCAGCTGCTGGAGCAGACGCCGCTGATCCGACAGGCCATCGAGGTACGCAATCCCTACATCGATCCGCTGCACGGCCTCCAGGCGGAGCTGCTACAGCGTAACCGCGATGCCGATGGTGCCATCAGCGGTGAGCTCTCCCGCGCCCTGATGGTCACCATGGCGGGGATTGCCGCGGGCCTGCGCAACACGGGCTAAAGTCACTGCGTTTGGCCATGCTTTGTCGAGGCCATGCTTTGTCGAGGCCATGCTTTGTCGAGGCCATGCTTTGTCGAAAGCGGCTTCATGACGATCGCCCCGGTTTTGCCGGGGCGATCGTGCTATGCGGTTAGCGCAAGAGAGGTTCAGCGGGGCTGCTTGACGGTGCGAAGGTAGGGCTTGATGGTGGTGAAGCCCTCGGGGTACTTCTTCCTGGCCTCCTCGTCGCTAACCGAGGGTGGGATGATCACGTCGTCGCCGGGACGCCAGTTCACCGGTGTGGCCACGGTGTGCTTGGCATTGAGCTGTACCGAGTCGAGCAGGCGCATCACTTCGTTGAAGTCGCGGCCTGAGGTCATCGGGTAGATCAGCATCGCCTTGATCTTCTTGTCCGGCCCGATGATGAATACCGCACGCACCGTGGCGTTGTCGGCCGGCGTGCGGCCTTCGGCGCTGCCCGGCTCCTCAGCGGGGAGCATGTCGTAGAGCTTGGCCACTTCAAGCTTGTCGTCGCCGATCATCGGGTAATTGGGCGCGGTGCCCTGGGTTTCCTCGATATCCTTGGCCCAAGCGGCATGATTGTCGACCGGATCCACCGAGAGGCCGATGATCTTGGTGTTGCGCTTGTCGAACTCGGGCTTGAGCTTGGCCATGAAGCCCAGCTCGGTAGTACAGACCGGGGTGAAGTCCTTGGGATGCGAGAACAGAATGCACCAGCTGTCGCCGATCCATTCATGGAATTTCAAGGTGCCCTGGGTGGTTTGCGCCGTGAAGTCGGGCGCGGTGTCGCCGATTCTGAGACTCATCGTCGTGCTCCAGGATCGTGGGTTCGGGGTAGCGTCGCATGGTCCCATGCGGACGCTGCTTGAATATAGGACACGCATGAAAGAAGCGCAGGTAATAAGCACGAGGGGCGACACTCAGGCAAAGAGCTAGCCTGAGGAGGCAGAGGCATGTGCGCTCGGAAGGCGTATGGAGGTTAGAAGGCGTAGTGCAGCGAGGCGGTAATGAGGTTCAGGTGCGCCATGCTTGGGGCGTCGATCTCCTCGAATTCGAGCCGGCTCACCAGGCGGTTGTGCTGCAGCCGGGCGCCGAAGCCCTGAATCCTGGCGGTGCCGGCGGTCGCCATGTAGAGCGACTCGCTCTGGGTCACCGGGTCGCCCTCCCATTCGGCAAAGCCCGACTTGGCATAGAGGCCCAGTTGGCCCAGCCGCACGCCCGCTACCAGGCTGCCGCCCAAGGTCGTGGTATTCACCAGCAGCGCCTGGTCAGCGTGGCGGGTCGGCACCTCGTCACTTTCGCGGTAGGTGAACTCGGCCCCCAGGTCGAGCCGCGGCAGGTTGACCGGCGAGAAGCCTGCTGTCACCCGAAAGCCCGAAGTGTAGCCATCCGGCGTCTGCAGGTCGCTGCCCTCCAGCACCAGACCGTTGTCGAGATACATCAGGTCGCTGTTCTTGCCGGCATAGGCGGGAGTGTTCAAGGGAGAGTGCGACAGGGCGGCTAGCAGGTCGAGGGAAGCGTGGGAGTATGCCAGGGGCTTATCCGCGACGGACATGCCGTCGTCCGCCATGGCCGACAGCGGCAACAGCGTCAGGCAGGCGGCCATGGCCACGGCACCTCTGAAACACGCCTTCATGTTTTCAGATCCATTTCCCTGTGCGATGAATCAGTAGTGATGCCTCAGGCTTGGTCGCAAAATTATGCGCATGCCTTTGAGGATCCCCACAAAAGCCTAGCAGCATGGCCAGAGTATCGCCAGACCGGGCTTCAACGAAGCGTAACCGAGACGCTCGCCAGGTAGCCGTAAAGCTCCTCGAGACAAGGCGTATCGAGGCCATGTTCGTGGGCGGCAGCGAGCAGAGGTCCGAGTATGGCGTCGCGTTCGGTCGGCCTGCCTGCGAGCACGTCCTGCAGCATCGAGGCGCGATTGTTGGCGGTGCCCTCGATCACCTGCCACACCAGCGCGTGCCAGCCTGTCGGGGGTGGAGGTACGCCCACGTTCGCCATGATCGCGGCCACCTCGTCGACGACACGCTCCACCATGGGACGAAACGGCCGGTCGCGCAGCTGACCGTTGCGGATACGGTAGCGCGCCACCAGGGGGTTGATCGCTGCGTTTATCGCCAGCTTGTGCCATAGCCGCGTCTCGATGTCCGTCACCGCTTCGGCGGCCAGACCCGCGCGATTCAGCGTAGCGGCGAGCTGACGGCTGCATTCGGCATGGCGGCCGGTCAGATCGCCGAGGTAGGTGATGCCGCGTCCGGCATGGGTCACGCCCTCGTCGCCCGAGAGCCAGGCACCCTCTGTGGTGGAGGCGCACAGCACGGGCCCCGGGTGGCGGCGCTGAAGTTCGGGCTGGACCTGATAGCCGTTCTGCCACAGCACAAGAATCGGGCTGCCGGTGAGCCGGGCCATGGCGCTCTCGTAGGCTGTATGGGCGTCGTAGGCCTTGGTGGTCAGGTGCAGATACGCCGGCGCCAGCGGCGGCAGCTCCGCCAGGGTGGTCGTGGCCAGCGGCACGGTGCGCCTTATGCCTTCCGGCGTGACGAGGGTCTGCGTGGTGGGCAGGCCCCGCCGTCCGGCCACCTTGACCGGTGCCACACCCGCCAGGTGCAGGGCCACGAGCCGGCCCAGGGCGCCGGGGCCGACGACCAGGTGAGTCTGCTCGTTCATGGTGCGCCTCGTTGATGGAATACGGCAGCATACCGATGGCTTGCCGAATCACGCCAGCCCGACGTGTCAGGCACGGCTAGGCCTTGGTGCGTGGCTTGCGTTGCCCTCGTGTCGACGCCGCTCGGCTACGCCGCGGCTTGCCGGACGATTTGCGTCGGGGGCTACGCGAGCCGGTCGCTACCTCGCCCTGGGCCGCGGCCATGGCCTGGCGCAGTCGCTGCGAGTCGGCCTTGCTCAGCAGGCCGCGCAGGTCGTCGACGAGAGCGCTGAAAAAGGGGGCCGGGTCGTCGTCGCGTTCGGCAATCGCCGTCAGGCGCTGCTCCCATAGCGCCGTGCGCTCGGGACGGGTCGCGGCATCGGGCAGCGAGGCGATCAGACCGCTGCCCAGGCGAGTGGCGCGCAGCGCCTTGTTCTGGCGTACCAGATAGCCGCGCTCGATCAGCGTCTCGATGATGCCGGCGCGGGTCGCTTCGGTGCCCAGGCCGTCGTGCTCACGCAGGGTGCGCTTGACCTCGGGGTCGTCGACGTAGCGGGCAATGTTCATCATCGCCTTGATCAGACTGGCATCGGTGAAGGGTTCTGGCGGGCGCGTCTCGCGATCTTCCACGGCGCTTGCCGTGACCCGACAGCCTTCCCCCTCACTGAGAGGTGGCAGCGGTGGAGCCTCGTCGCGGGTGGTGAAGAGTGGCTTCCAGCCTGGCTGCAGCAGTTCCTGTCCGCTGGCGCGGAAGCGCTCGCCCATAATGGTAAATTCCGCCTTCACCTCACGAGCGATCAGCGGCGGGTAGAACTGGGCCAACACGTTGCGGGCGATCAGTCGGAACACATCGGCTTCGGCACGCTCCAGGCGTGCAAGTTCGGCCGGTTTGCCGGTGGGCGCCAAGGCGTGGTGGGCTCCGACCTTCCTGTCGTCCCAGGCCTTGGAGCGCAGCGCGAAATCGGCGCCAGCGAGCCAGCTGCGTAGCGTCTCGTCCTGGCTGCAGGCGCCGCTCAGCGTGGCGCGCGCCTGGACCAGATGCTCCTCGGGCAGGTAGCGACAGTCTGAACGTGGGTAGGTGATCAGCTTGTGGCGTTCGTAGAGCCGCTGGCAGATATCAAGCACCATCTGGGCGGAGAGGCCGAAACGCCGTGCGGCGTCCACCTGCAGGGCAGAAAGCGAATAGGGCAGCGGAGCGGCCTGGCGTTTCTGGCGGCTCTCTAGCGACGTCAGACGCCCCTCGGCGCCTGGCAGACTTGCCGCCAGCACCTCGGCCGGGGCGCGCTCGAGCAGGTGGCCCTGCTCGTCAAGGCGGTGCTGCTCGCCGGGCTGCCACCAGGCGCGCAGGCTGCCGTTGGCGACTGCCAGATCGGCCCACAGCACGTGGAAGGGATAGGGCCTGAAGTCGCGGATCTCGGCGTCGCGGCGCACCACCAGGCCAAGCACCGGGGTCTGCACACGGCCCACCGAGAGCACCCCGTCGTGGCCGGCCTGACGGCCGGTCAGGGTCCAGGCGCGGGTCAGGTTGATGCCGTACAGCCAGTCGGCCCGGGAGCGCGACTCGGCGGCGCGATAGAGCGGCTGATATCGGGCGTTGTCCTCCAGGCGGGACAAGGCGCGCTGTACCGCAGGCCGGTTGAGGTCGTTGACCAGCAGACGCGCCACCGGCCCCTTCCAGCCCAGATATTCGATCACTTCCTGCACCAGCAGCTGGCCTTCGCGGTCCGGATCGCCGGCATGCACTACCACGCGGGCCTGCTTGAGCAGCTTGCGAATCACGGCGAGCTGGCCTCTGGCCTTGGGACGTGGCGCCAGTTGCCATCGGGTCGGCAGGATCGGCAAATGGTCCAGCCGCCACTGCTTGTAGGCGCTATCGTAGGCATCGGGAGGAGCCTGCTCCAGCAGGTGGCCCAGGCACCAGGTGACGACGGTATCGTTGCCGCGCAGGGCGCCGTCCTCACGCTTCGTGTCGCCCGGCAGGGCGTCGGCGATGGCTCGGGCGAGGCTGGGTTTCTCGGCAATGATCAGGCGCATGAAAGACTCTGACTCGGGAGTTCGTTTATGGATATTCTTACAGTAACCCGACGGTAAGACCAGATGTCGTGCGCCAAAAAGCTGTACGGTTCCTGTATCGTGGTTCGGCAGCAAAGGCTAGGAGAGCATCCACATGCGTGAGCGAGGAAGGACGAGACGGCTTTTCGGTCTCGGTGCGCGTACCGGCGGGGCGTTTCTGCGCAGTCGCTTCGGTGGCGAAGCCGATTGGCGCGCCTTGGGCGAGGCGCTGTTCGACGGCCTCTCCGAACTCAAGGGGCCGGCCATGAAACTGGCCCAGATCGTGGCCCAGTGGGACGACCTGCTGCCGCCCGATCTCGCCGAGGAGCTGGCTCGCCTGCAGCGCCAGGCCGAACCGATGCCCTGGGAGGGCATTCGCCGCACTCTGGAGGAGCAGTACGGCGACCTGGAGCGTCACTTCCGTGAGGTCGAGACACGGCCTTTCGCCAGTGCTTCGATGGGACAGGTGCATCGCGCGGTCACCCATGCCGGCGAGACTCTGGTGCTCAAGGTGCAGTACCCGGGCCTGGCCGAGATCCTGGAAGGCGATCTGGCCCAGCTGCGACGCATCATGCGGCTTGGGCGCTGGCTGAAGGTGCCCCAGGTACGCCTGGATGCGCTGTTCGAGGAGCTTGCCGCCAGTCTGCGCGGCGAGCTCGACTACCATGCCGAGGCCAACGCGCTGGCACGCTATCGCCAGCGCTATGCCCATCTCGAGGGGTTGCTCATTCCCGCGCCGCTGCCCGAGCTTTCCGGGCCGAGGGTACTGGCCATGCGTTACGTGGCCGGCACGCCGCTGCGCGAGCTGGAGCAGGCCGACGATGCGACCTGCCAGCGCGTTGCCGCAACGCTTGCCGATTGGCTCACCGAAGAGCTGTTCACACATGGTGAACTGCATGCCGACCCGCATGCCGGCAACTTTGCCGTGACCGCCGATGGCCGGCTGGTGATCTACGACCTGGGAGCGGTGATCCCAGTCCCCGAAGTTCACCTCCGCGCCATGATGCAACTGCTCGATGCCACCCTGGCCGGCGACCCCATGGCGATGGACGATGCCCTGCGTCGGCTGGGCGGACGCCAGGGGCAAGGGGCGCCGTTGGCACTGTATCGTGAATCGGCCGAGGCCGTGGCGCCGCTGTTCGAGCCCGGCCCCCAGGACTTCTCGGATGTCAGGGTGCATCGCCGCTTGCGCGATCTCACGCCCAAGGTGTGGGCGGCCATGGACCGCCTGCAGCCGCCTGCCGACGTGCTGCTGCTCTCGCGCACTTTGAACGGGCACTACTGGAACCTGGTACGCCTGGGGGCCCGCCTGGACATGCACGCCCGTACCCGGCCGCTGTTGGAATGGGCGCGCCGTTGAGTTCCGAGGGCGGAACCCGGGACGGGTGCGAACGCTCCTTGCGCACAACACCGAGTCACGCTTCCCTGTTACTATATGCGCCATTTTCGAACTGGCGGAGAGAGTGAATGCTGGCAGTATGGGTGGAGCAGCTGCTGGGTTTTGCCTCGGGTGCCTTGGCAGCCATCCGAGAGGAAGAGCGCTATCCGGCGTTCATGGCCTGGGCGCGCGAGGAGGGCGCCGAACTGATGGGCGGCGATCTGGCCATGGCCCAGGCAATGGCGCCCATCCTGTGGAGCCAGACCCCGCTGGAGCGCGCCGGCTTCACCTGTGAGCCGCTGGCACGTCCGGGCCGCAACGAACCCTGCTGGTGCGACTCCGGGCGCAAGACCAAGCACTGCTGCGGAGCCGTCGCGATGCCGGCCGAAGTGCCGGACCACCTGATGTGGATGCTCTCGCTGCGCGACTGGAAGGGGCCCACCCTCAAGGCGGCCCTGGAGAGCGGCCATGCGCCCGCTCAGGCCCTGCTGGAAGCAGGTCTTATCGCCGCCGAAACCGGCCAGCGCGGTCGCGCCCAGCAGATCCTCGAATCGCTGTTCCAGCGCGCCGACTGGTCGCGCCTTCCGGCTCAGGCCGAGCCGGCCTTCGAGCTGCTGATCGACCTCTACCAGGAGCGCGGCTTCACTCGTAAGCGGGCCGAGCTGCTCGATGAGGTGCTCGACCGCGGCCCGCTGTTCCTGCGCGGGGTGGCGCTGGAGCGCCTGTGCCTCATGCACCTCGACAGCGACGATCTGGACAGCGCCCGCGCCGCCTTCGTGCGCGCCCAGCAGGCGCTGCCCGACTCGCCGACCCTGGCCTACATCGAAGCCATGCTGCTGCTGCACGAAGGGCACGAGCAGGAAGCCGCCGAGCGGGCCCGCTTCTGGTTCCGGCGTCTGGCCCGCAAGGGCGACCTCGAGCCCGAGCAGCTGCAGTTCCTGGCCGATCTGGCGGAGAATCCGGGCGCCACCCTCGCCGATCAGTTGCTCAACGCCGAAGAGGACCTGGCGGAGCCGCTGGCTTCGCTGCAGGCACTGCTGGCGGAGCTGCCGCCGGCCCCTGGGCTGAACATTGGCGAGACCGAGAACGGCGAACTGGAATATCGTAGCAGCGCCCGTGAAGACACCCTATTCGCTGCCTGGCAGAAGCACTTCCAGGTCGACGTGGACGACGACAGTGCCCTGGGACTCAAGGGTGACCCTTGGCTGCAGGCCGGCGACTGGCTGCGTGAACTTTGCGCGCATCCGGAGTGGCTCGATTCGCCGCGGGTGGTGCAGTCGCTCACCCTGGCCCTGACCAGTCGCTTCGGCAGTCTGCCGTGGATGTCGCCCAGCCTGTTCGAACCGCTCTCCGACCGTCTCGAGCGTTGGCTCGAGCGCATTCGCGGCGAGGGCGAGGGGCCGTTTCTTTGGGACAGCGCCGACAACGCCGTGCTGCTGCGCACTGGGCTGGCGCTGGTGGTTGGCATGGAGCGGGGGGCTCGCGAGCGTTCCCGGCGGCTGGCCGAGCGGCTATTGACGCTCGACGACCAGGACAGTCTGGGCTTGCAGGAACTGGTGCTGGATCAACTGCTGCGGGAAGGGCGCGACCGTGAGGCGCTGAGCGTGACCGAGACCCAGCGCGACGATACGCCGGTGCTGGGCCTTCTCATGGGGCGAGCTCTGGCCCTGTTCCGACTGCAGCGTATCGACGAGGCCAACGAGGCGCTGCGCGACGTGCGTCGCCACAATCCCCACGCGCTGCCGATGCTGTGTGCCGAGCAGACCCGCCCGGTGCAACTGGGCCCGGACAACGTCGCCGAGCCCGGCACCCGCGCCGAGGCGTGGCAGTACCGCACGCTGATGCGCGACCAGTGGCGTGCCACGACGGGGGCGCTGGACTGGCTGCAGAGTCAGATTGACGATTGATACTCCCGTCAGGCGGCCCGTGGCGTCGGCGGCGGTACCAGATCCTTGTCGCGGCTGATCCAGATCGCCAAGGCAATGGCGGGCAATCCCAGCGCGGTGGCAATGACGAAAAAGGTGGCGTAGCCCTCTGCCGCCACTACCAGCCCGCCGAAGCCGCTCAGGAACTTGCCCGGCAGCGTCATCAGCGAAGAGAACAGTGCGTATTGGGTCGCGGTGTAGGCACGTGAGGTCAGACTCGACAGGAAGGCGATGAACACCGCACTGGCCAGGCCATTGGCCAGGTTGTCGCCGACGATGGCCATCACCAGCATCGGCAGGCTCTGGCCGGCCAGCGCCAAGGCGGCGAACAGCAGGTTGGTCAGGGTGGCCGCCGCCGCGCCCAGCACCAGGATCGGCCCGATGCCGTAGCGCGCTACCAGCAGTCCGCCGAGAATGCCGCCGCTGATGCTCATGGCAATGCCGAACACGTTGGTCACGTTGGCGATGGTCGCCAGGGAGAAGCCCAGGTCGATATAGAGCGGATTCGCCATCGATGCCATGGCCAGGTCGCTGATGCGGAACACGGCCACGAACACCAGCAGCCACAGCGCCTTGAGGCGATGACGGGAAATGAAATCGGTGAAAGGGCATATCACCGCGCCGATCAGCCACGCGCCCAGGCGGCGCAGCGCTCGCGGTTTGCCGCGGCTGGCCCGGATGAAAGCCCGAACCTTGGGTTCGTGGATCAGCTGAGTGGTGAGCGACAGCCGCTTGGGCTCCGGGCGCAGCAGCACCGTGATCACCCCCACGCCGACCAGCAGGGCCATGGCCAGGTAGGCTGCCTGCCAGGAGAGCCACGAGGCGACGTAGAGGGCGCCGGCGCCGGCGGCCAGCAGGCCGCCGCGATAGCCGATGATATAGGTGGAGGCCATGGCCGCCTGGATGTCATCCGGCGCCGACTCGATGCGAAAGGCGTCGATGGCGATGTCCTGGGTCGCCGAGCCGAAGGCGACCAGCAGGGCGAAGGCGGCCACCAGGGCCAGGTTCTGCTGTGGGTCGAGGCTCGACAGGCCGACGAGCCCACCGGCGATCATGGCCTGAGCCAGCAGCATCCAGCCGCGGCGCTGGCCGAAGGTTCGGGTCAGCACAGGCAGTGCCAGGCGGTCGACGATGGGGGCCCAGAAGAACTTGATCGAATAGAGCATGCCGATCCAGGAGAAGAAGCCGATGGCGGCCACCTGGATGCCATCGCTGCGCAGCCATGCGGAAAGGGTGGAAAAGACCAGCAGGAACGGCAGCCCGGCCGAGAAACCCAGGAACAGCATGGTGATCACGGGCGCGCGCAGGTAGATGGCCAGGGCGGCTCCCCAACTGCGCTGAGCGGTAGGGATTGTCATGCGTGGCGAAACTCCTCGATGTAACGATGGCCAGGGGGCGGCCCGGGGCTCGTAACGATGTTAGAATGACCCGCCGTTCAGCGGAGGTGGACGGTCCAGGAGGACCCATCGTCCGGCCGCTCGATTGTTGCAGAGCACCGGCATCGATGCCAGCAGGTAATTCCGATCAGGAGGCCTTCATGAGCCATAGCGAACGTCAGCCGATCGATGACACGGACGATAACTTGCCTCGGTGGTACGTCGTTCAGTGCAAGGGCGGAGAATCCTTCCGTGCCGCACAGCATCTGGCCAATCAGGGCTATGAACTGTTTCACCCCATTCTGCAGGTGCAGAAGAAACGCGGGGGCAAGCTGGTGTGGCTGGATGAGCCGTTGTTCCCTCATTACCTTTTCATTCGCCTCGATCGAATTGCCAGTAACTGGCGACCGATTCGCTCGACTCGTGGCGTGCTGCGTGTCGTCAATTTCGGCAACCATCCGCTGCCGGTCGACGACGACCTCATCGCGATGCTGCGCGAGCAGGGCTCCCAGAGCCTGGAGAATACCGTCAACGTCTATTTCCGTGCCGGCGAGAAGGTGGAGATCACCGAAGGGCCGTTCAAGGATCTGCAGGCGGTCTTTGCCAGTCACAAGGGCGATGAGCGGGCCATCGTGCTACTCAATCTGCTCAACCGGCAGCAACAGTTGGAAATGCCCGTGGCCAGCTTGCGCCCGGGCAACTGAAGCGGCTGCCGGTCTTTCCCCCGACACTACCCATCAACGCTCACAGAGCCTCAGGAGTTCACCATGAACATCGCCCCGCAGCGGGTCGTGACCCTTCACTACGTGCTGAGCGATGCGCAGGGCCAGATTCTCGACGATTCGCGGGCACGTGCCAGGCCCCTCGAGTACCTACACGGCCACGACAACATCATGGCCGGCCTCGAGCGCGAGCTCGAGGGTCACGCACCCGGCGACAGACTGAACGTGACGCTGCCGCCGCAGGACGCCTACGGTGAGCGCAATGAGAAGCTGGTGCAGTCATTCGGCCGCAGCGCCTTTCCTCAGCAGGAGCTGACGCCGGGCATGCGCTTCCAGACGCCGGGCGATGACGGCCCGCAGATCGTCACCGTGCTCGAAGTCAGCGACGACGAGGTGCTGGTCGACACCAACCACCCGCTGGCTGGCCAGACCCTGAGCTACGCGCTGGAAGTGCTGAGCGTGCGCGAGGCGAATCGCGCCGAGCTGGCCAAGGGGCACCCGCTGCCCGACGATGTTACGCCAGCCCAAGTCGAAGACCGCAAGCTTTCCTAAAGCCGAACCCGCACGAATCCCCCTCAAAAACTGACCTGCATCAATTCGTCGGGCGCCACTCGTCATGGCTGAGGCGAAATTTGATGCAGGTCAGTTTTCCTCTGCCTTCAACGGGCTAGAGTGAACTCATCGCATCGAGTGACGGGGAGAAAACGACATGTACTGGGATGACGCCGTAATTTTCGGACTGGTAACCGTCGCGATGATGATCGCATTCATGGCAGGTTGGGTCGGCTTCGTGATTCGCGACCATCGTCGCAAGCGCAAGCACTGAATCAGCCTGTAGGCAAGTCGTCAGGGGAGGGGGGAGTTTTCCCCCCAGTAGCCGGCCCAATTGGGCCGGCATTTTTTCGTGTTAGACTCCAGCGAAACGATACGCCGATGGCGTGATCGATAACAGCAAGAAAAAGCACGAGGGGTCTTGATCATGTTCCAGTCTGGACGCGACGTTTACGGCCGTGCCCTGGCGGTGCTGCTCGGAGCGCTGTTGCTGTCTCCGGCCGTACAGGCCAACCCCGATTCGCTGCTGCTGCACGACGGAGAACGGGAAATCGAGCTTTCCATCGAGTCGCTGCGGGAGCGAGCCGACGTCGAATTCCATTTCTTCGAGCCTTATCTGACCGAAGAGGTGAGCATTCGAGGCTTGGTCTTCCGCGATCTTCTCGTCGAACACTTCGGCCGGGTGCCGTCCCAGCTGCACTTCGTGGCCTGGGACGACTACGATGTGACCCTACCGGACTGGGACGACCCGAACTGGATTCTCGTCACTCACCAGGATGACGAACCTATCAGCCTTCGCCAGCGTGGCCCAGTGCGCTTGGTAGAGCGTGATTACGGCAGCCGCGATCCCGGAAATTTGCGCAATTTCAACGACTGGGTGTGGATGATCCGCAGCATCGAGGCGGTATGGTAGAACCGGAGCTACCTTGGTGGCGACATGTACGCTGGCTGTGGCTCAGCCTGATGAGCTTCGTGGCGTTGATGTTGTTGATTGCGTATCAGACGCGCTGGGTCTACCCCGAGATCCATGCCTATTTCAGCCAGTCGGGAAATCTCACCGGTCAGCAATTGGCCACGCGTGCCCGCGATTATCTGCAGCAGGGGCTCGACCTGCTTCTGTTGGAGCCTGACGATGCCGAGATCCGGCAGCAGGCCCACTTCCAGATAAAACTTGCCTACAGTCTGTTCGATATCGGTCTTTATCGACGTGAGTACGACTGCACTCTGCCAAGTCTCGACGCCATCGACGAGTTGCTCCTGCGTCTCGAGGGCGATGCGCCTGTCACGGCCACCCACCTGCGGCAGAGCGTGCTCGCGCCGATGCGTTGCCTAACCCGAATCGAGATGCACCAGTTGGACCGGCGTAGTGCCGTCACGGCGGAGTTCGTCGACGAGACGCGTCGTCACCAGGGGCAGGTGCTGGCCGGGAGCCTGGTGATATTCGTGCTGGGCCTGGGTTTCTGGCTAATGCATGAGCTGCAGCGCCGCCGTGCAGCCAAATCGGCAAAAGAAAGCCTAGAGTGGATGAGTCGAGCCCTGCGAGATCCGCTCACCGGCGTGGGCAACCGCAGTGCCTTGCATGATGACGTCGTGGCCAAGCATGGGCAGCAGATGGGGCTACTGCTCGTCGATATCGATTATTTCAAACAGTACAACGACAGCCTTGGCCATCCCGATGGCGATCGGTTGCTGCGTCGTCTGGTCGAATTGATCCAGCAGGCAATGGAACAGCGGGCGCGGCTGTATCGCCTGGGGGGCGACGAATTTGCCGTATTGTTCGAGTGCCAGGATGATCGCTCCTTGGATGCCAGCTGTCGCAATCTCGTCGAATCGCTGCGTGCTGCTGCCTTGCCCCATCCGTCGCATCCGCATGCCACGCATGTGACGTTCAGCGTTGGGGCGGCACGTTTCAAGGCGGACCATGCTGGTTACGAGAGAGGTTATGCTGCCGCTGACGTGGCGCTATACGAAGTCAAGAAGAAGGGGCGCGACGGCTGGCAAGTGGCGGCATTGGACAGTCGCGAAATGGCTGGCTAGGGTGGGTACTAGGCAAATTCTATAATACGACCTGACATTCTTCAGCGCCACGGAAGGGAAGGGGGAGTCGGATGATGACTCCGCATGAGGGCAGGGAAACGCCCGAACGGCATAGCGGTTTTCGCGCCGCCGACAATATCGGTCGTCGTCGTTTTCTGCAGTTGGTGGGAGGCGGCAGCCTGGGGCTTCTGCTCGGTGGCTGTGGCGACACCGACGATGAGCTTCTTGCGCCTGAGTTTCCCCCGTTCCATGAATGGATGGACCTCGGGCCGCTCGAGGCAAGACGAACGTCGGTACACGGCGTCTCGTTGCACGCACTGGTCGCTACCGAAGCCGCACCGCCCGACGCGCCACCGCTGGTGCTGATTCACGGCTCGGGGCTCTCGGGCCGTTACATGGTTCCCACCGCACGCCTGCTGGCGCAGGATTTTCCCGTCTACGTTCCCGACATTCCGGGGTACGGAGACAGCGAGGATCCCGGTGAAGTGCTCAATATCCCCCAGATGTCGGACTGGCTGGTGGCGTGGATGGATGCCATTGGCCTCGAGCGTGCCTCCTTTCTCGGCAACTCTTTCGGCTGTCAGGTCATCATCGATCTGGCGATGCGCTACCCCGAGCGGGTGGATCGAGTGATTCTGCAAGGGCCCACTACGCCACCCGACGAGCGCTCGACCTTCTGGCAGTTCGTTCGCTGGCGTCAGAACGAGCCCTACAACCCCGAGATGCTGGGGGAGGTGACGGCTCCCGAGTACGGCAAGGCGGGGCTGTGGCGCATGATCCGCTCCTATATATTCCAGGTCACCGATCCCGTCGAGGAGAAGGTGCGCCATGTCGAGGCGCCGGCCTTGGTGGTGCGTGGCGAGCACGATCCCATCACCCATCAGGAATTCGCCGAGATGCTGGCGAGGCGTCTGCCGCGGGGTGAACTCGAGATACTCCCGGATGTTGCCCATACCCTGGTGTTCACGGCACCGGGGCCGTTGGCCGAGGTCACCCGGCGCTTCATGGAGGAGGACGCATGACGTTGACAGCCAGGAAGCGGATCCTGTTGGCCGAAGTGGTGCTGCTGCTGGTGCCGCTCACTCTGTTGATGGCGCTGTTGGTGCCGCTCACCTACGTGGCTTACCCGATACCGGATCTCCAGGCCACGCTGCTGGCGTTCGACCTGGGCATGCTGATCAAGCTGCTTGGCATTCTGGCGGCCTGGCGACTGGCCATAGGATTCCTGCGCTTCGGTATCGGCGGCCTGCGTCGGGCGCATCTGGCCTGGTTCGTCATTCTGCTGGCCGCGGTGGCGATCGGTATCGCCAGTAGCGTGGTGGCCATCGAGCAGAACATGCTCACGTCGGTCTACCAGACCCGGGTCGGCTTCACGCTGCTGGCGCCGGCCTTGGCGTTGGCACCGCTGGCCGCTCATCTGTGGTGGGAGCGTCGGCGCGGCTCGGAGTGACGAGGGTCAGCGTGCGAGCCACCAGTTGTCGTGCCAGGCGCGCATCACCCGCTCGGGATACCAGGTCTGGCCCAGGCTGCCGTTGTAGCGGGCCAGGGCGCGGGTGAGGTCGCCGCGCTCCACGGCGAGATAGTGGGCAAGAATGGTGCAGCCGTAGCGCAGGTTCAACCATGGATCCATCAGGTCGTCGGCGGAGCGGCCCAGCTCGCGAATCCAGAATGGCATGATCTGCATCAGCCCGACGGCGCCGGCTGAGGAGACGGCTTCCGGCTGAAAGGCACTTTCCACCTGAATGACGGCAAGCACGATCTCCGGTGCCAGGCCGGCCAGGCGCGCTTCGTGATAGATACGGGTGAGCATTTCTCCACGCAGCGCCTCGTCGGGGATGAAGCGTGCGAGCTTGGGTTCCATCTGGCTCATCCAGCGACGCGCCGCCCACACCTGATCCGGCGAGGGCGGCACGGCAACCAGGGTGTCGAGAGTCTGGCGCAACGAGGGCGGAATGTCGGGCTCTACCCGCACGCGCTGGGCAGGCGGGGTCTGCAAGGCCGCGGGTAGGGCGTCGGCCAGGTTCGTTGGCTCGCTCCCACCTGGGCTGAGCCGCTCTTCACCCGTCAGTGGCGGGGCGAAAAGGCCGGCCGCGGCCAGCAGTGCCACGGCGGCCAGTCGTCGGTCAGGCGCCGATCCGCTCGCGCAGGAACTCGACGATGCCATCGGCCGGGACCATGGTCGCTTCACTGTCACGCCGCCCCTTGTACTCCAGCTCGCCATTGTCCAGCCCGCGGTCGCCGACCACCAGGCGGTGGGGAATGCCGATCAGCTCCTGGTCGGCGAACTTCACGCCGGGACGCAGGTCGCGATCATCCAGCAGCACGTCGATGCCGGCTGCCGTCAGCGCCTCATAGAGGCGCTCGGACTCTTCGCGCACGCGCTGCGACTTGTGTGCGTTCATCGGTACCAGTGCCACCTGGAAGGGGGCGATGGCATTGGGCCAGATGATGCCGGCCGCGTCGTGGTTCTGCTCGATGGCGGCGGCTACCACGCGGGTCACGCCGATGCCGTAGCAGCCCATCCAGGTATGCGCCGCCTTGCCGTTGTCGTCGAGCACCGTGGCGTTCATCGCCTCGGAGTACTTCTTGCCCAGTTGGAACACGTGGCCGACCTCGATACCGCGCTTGATCGAGAGCGTGCCCTTGCCGTCCGGTGAGGGGTCGCCCTCGACCACGTTGCGGATGTCGGCCACCTTGGGCAGCGCCACGTCGCGCTCCCAGTTGATGCCGAAGTAGTGCTTGCCGTCGACGTTGGCACCGGCGCCGAAGTCGCTCATCAGGGCCACGCTGCGGTCGACGATGACCGGCATGTTCAGCTTCACCGGACCCAGCGAGCCGGGGCCGGCGCCCACCACGGCGCGAATCTCTTCTTCCGTGGCCATGGTCAGCGGGGCGGCCACCTCGGGCAGGTTCTCGGCCTTGACCGTGTTGAGCTCATGATCACCACGCACCAGCAGGGCAATCAGGCCGCCCTCGGCGGCGCGCACCATCAGGGTCTTGATGGTCTTCTCGATGGGCAGGCCGTGCTGCTCCACCAGGGCGGCGATGGTCTTGGCGTTGGGCGTGTCGACCAGGCGCAGCGCTTCGCTCGGCGCGGCGCGTTCGGGGTTGGTGCCCAGCGGCGCGGGCAGCGCCTCGGCCTTCTCGATGTTGGCGGCGTAGTCCGATTCGGTGGAAAACGCGATGTCATCCTCGCCGGAGTCGGCCAGTACATGGAACTCGTGGGAGTTGTCGCCACCGATGGCGCCGGTGTCGGCCAGCACCGGACGGAAATCCAGGCCCAGGCGGGTGAAGATGCGCGTGTAGGCGTCATACATCGCCTGGTAGGTCTCCTTGAGGGAGTCCTGGTCCAGGTGGAAGGAATAGGCATCCTTCATGATGAACTCGCGCGAGCGCATCACGCCGAAGCGAGGGCGGATCTCGTCGCGGAACTTGGTCTGGATCTGATAGAAGTTGGCCGGTAGCTGCTTGTAGCTGGAGAGCTCGCGGCGCATCAGGTCGGTGATCACCTCTTCGTGGGTGGGGCCGACGCAGTAGTCGCGCTCATGGCGGTCCTTCAAGCGCAGCAGCTCGGGGCCGTACTGCTCCCAGCGGCCTGACTCCTGCCACAGCTCGGCGGGTTGCACCGCCGGCATCAAGACCTCCTGGGCGCCGGCGAGGTCCATTTCCCCGCGCACGATGCGTTCCACCTTGCGCAGGGTGCGCAGGCCGATCGGCAGCCAGGTGTAGAGGCCCGAGGTGAGGCGGCGGATCATACCGGCACGCAGCATCAGCTGGTGGCTGATGACCTCGGCGTCGGCAGGCGTTTCCTTGAGGGTGGCAATCAACAGTTGGGTGGCGCGCATGGGTCCGGCGTTTCCTTCAGCGTGGGCTGACATGAGTCGAGATGCCGCGGCGAGCGGCGTTCGGGGCATTGTAAGGCCAACGGGGAACGGCGGCAAAAGCGTTGCTCAACCTGGCATGGCTGCTCGGGGCTTATCCGTCGATAGGGCTCCGAGGAGGCGCTGTAAACCCATCCCTGGGCGCTACTTTTGCCATGCGGCGCTCTCGCATCCTGCTCCGCTTGCAGGACCGTTGCTGGCCATCCATGGCCAGCCCGTTCGGAGCAATGCTCCTCACCCATGGCAAAAGACCTCCTCTGCGCCCTGTCCCCGGCGCCCCTCGCTCGCGGTGGCTCAGTCTGTGTGCAGGTTACTGCAGCGACTTCAGCCAGAACACCATTGGCTTGTCGGTCTCCGTCGGCTCGCCGATGTCTTTCCAGTGGAAGGTGGTGGCGAGCTCCGGGTGGCGCTCGTAGCCCTGGGAGCGCCAGAAGCCGTGCAACGGCACATAGCCTGCCGGTTTCAGCGGGTGGTCGTCAGGGCGCTCCACGGCGCAGAAGGCGACGGTGGTAAAGCCGCGTTCGGCAGCGTGATGCTCGCGCTTGGCAAGAAAGGCCTTGCCGATGCCGCGGCCACGGTAGCTCGGCAGCAGCACCGACTCGCCGTAGTAGAACACGCTGTTCACATCGAAGCCGGCCTGCTCGAAGGGGGCGCGAAACTCCGCCACGTCCTTGGCCAGCGGCATGCCCGTGGCGGCCCCCACCAGAGCATCGCCATCCTCGGCCAGCACGAATACGCTGTCGGGACATTCGGCGTAACGGCGCAGGTAGTCGGCCTCGTAGTCGAAGCTGCCGTCATAGAGATAGGGAAAATCGCGGAACACGGTGATCCGCAAATGAGCCAGCTCCTCCAGCCGTGGCTCGATGGCGCTGCCCTGGCAGGTATGTAATCCGATCTCGCTCATTTGGGCCTCCGTGAAAAATGTAAACGCTCGTATCAGTCGTGACTGTGGTAATCTCCCGCCATTCTCCATGGCGGCGCCCAGGGCGGCAATCGCCCTCGACGCCGGTAACCCGACTTCTGCGGAGCATCCCTTCCATGAGGATCCTGATCCGTCGTGCCCTGACCGGCCTGGTGCTTGGCGTTTCCATCACCGCCCTGGTGGGCTGCGGTACCGTCTTCCACCCCGAGCGCAAAGGCCAGATGAGTGGGCGTATCGACCCGGTGGTCGCCATCGCCAACGGCGTGGGCCTGCTGTTCTTCATCGTACCTGGCGTGATCGCCTATGCCGTGGACTTCTCCAACGGCACCATCTACCTTCCCGGCACCCACGATACGGCCAGCGTCGATACGCTGATCATGGACGAAAACATGGACGTGCCGACCCTCGAGAAGCTGCTCTCCGAGAAGACCGGCAAGCGGGTCAGTCTCGACAGCGAGCTGCTGCGGGTCGAAGAGGTGGAAAGCCTCGACGAGGCCCTGGCGCTGGTGCGCATGGCCGGAGTGAATGACAAGGAGCGGTTGGCCACGCTGTAAGAGCAGAATCCACCATCGATCTACCGGGTGCCCTTAGATGCTATAGCGGCACCCGGTGGGTCGAAACCACTTCTTTCAGTCCCATGAACGAGCGGATCTGGCGCACCCCGGGCAAGTAGAGTAGTTGTTCGGCGTGCAGCTTGTTGAAGCTTTGGCTATCCCGGGTTCTGACCAGCATGAAGTAGTCGAACTCGCCGGTGACGACATGGCACTCCATACAGCCGGTGACGCGCTGCGCGGCCTCTTCGAAGGCAGCGAAGGATGCCGGCGTCGAGCGATCCAGCACCACCCCAATCAACACCACCATGCCGGCATTGAGCCGTTCGGGATCGAGGTGCGCGACGATGCCGCGGATCAGGCCTTCCCGTTTCAGCCGTTCGACGCGACGCAGGCAGGCGGGTGGGCTGAGATTGACCTCGGCCGCCAGCGCCACGTTGGAGATCGAGGCGTCCTGCTGCAGCCGCCTGAGAATACGCTTGTCGATGCGATCCAGCTCGACCGCAGTCGCGGAAGTGGGGTGAGTGGTCGTGTCGCGCAATTTTATTTCCTGCTCATGTCTATATACGGACTTATATTCGCAAGGAGCGAGAAAAAGCCTTCTTTGGTTTGAATAATCGACCCTGTTTTGCAACCAGGCAACTCTTTCTGACGAGTAGTATGAAAAAAGGTCAAGCTCCGGTGGCCGAGCGGACCGACCATTGCCATTTGCTTCGTCAGCAGGAGAAACTCCATGAACTTGCAGCGCTTTCCCCGATATCCATTGACCTTCGGACCGTCACCCATCACCCCGCTGAAGCGCCTCAGCGACCATCTTGGCGGTAAGGTCGAGCTGTACGCCAAGCGTGAAGACTGCAACAGCGGCCTTGCTTTCGGCGGCAACAAGACACGCAAGCTCGAATACCTGATTCCCGAGGCTCTGGAACAGGGCTGTGACACGCTGGTTTCCATCGGCGGCATCCAGTCCAACCAGACGCGCCAGGTCGCTGCCGTGGCGGCCCATCTCGGCATGCAATGCGTGCTGGTACAGGAAGACTGGGTCAACTACTCGGATGCCGTGTACGACAGAGTCGGCAACATCGAGATGTCGCGCATCATGGGCGCCGAGGTGCGCCTCGACGAGGCGGGCTTCGACATCGGCATTCGCCCTAGCTGGGAGCAGGCGCTGGAGGACGTGCGCGAGCGCGGCGGCAAGCCTTTCCCGATTCCCGCCGGCTGTTCCGAGCATCCCTATGGCGGCCTGGGCTTCGTCGGGTTCGCCGAAGAGGTGCGCCAGCAGGAGCGGGAGCTCGGCTTCAAGTTCGACTACATCGTGGTCTGCTCGGTGACCGGCAGCACTCAGGCCGGCATGGTGGTCGGCTTCGCCGCCGACGGCCGGGCGCGGCGGGTGATCGGCATCGACGCCTCGGCCAAGCCGGAGCGCACCCGCGAACAGATCCTGCGCATTGCCCGACACACTGCCGAACTGGTCGAGCTGGAAGGGGGGATCGCCGATGAGGACGTGGTACTGGATGCCCGCTACGGCGGCCCCGAATACGGCTTGCCCAGCGAAGGCACGCTGGAGGCGATCCGTCTCTGTGCGCGCCTCGAAGGCGTGCTGACCGATCCGGTCTACGAGGGCAAGTCGATGCAGGGCATGATCGATATGGTGCGCAACGGCGAGTTCCCCGAGGGCTCCCGCGTGCTCTACGCCCACCTGGGTGGGGTGCCGGCGTTGAACGCCTACAGCTATCTGTTTCGTAACGGCTAACTGTTGCGTAACGGTTGACTATGACGTAACGACGGGGCGAGGCCATCCAGCGCTGCTGGACGATAGCGCTCCAGCAGCGCCCACAGGATGGCGGCGGTTTCCGCATCCGGCGTGCCGCGATAGTCGCTTGGGCGGAAGCGCATCTGGAAGGCCCGCAGCACGGCCCGGGTTTCACGGTCCAGCTCGCCAGTCTCTTTCAGCGGATAGCCCCATACCCTTAGCGCCTCCTGCAAGACGCTCAGCGCTGGCGGCTGCGCTTCGAAGCGCGCCTGCCAGCTTGCTACTGCATCGTCTTCTGGCCACACCCCGATACCCGCTTCGTACAGTTCGCGCCAGGGGAAGCGCGGGCCGGGGTCGATCTTGCGGGTGGGCGAGATGTCGGAGTGGGCCACCACGTCGGCGGGGTGGATGCCGTGGCGTTCGATGATGTCCCGGGACAGCGCGATCAGCGCCTCGATCTGGGCGTCGGGATAGGGCGCCCATTGGATATCCACCGACGCTTCCGGGTTCTCTTCCAGCAGGCGTTCCACCTCGGCATAGGGGCGGTCGGGCCCGAGATTGACGATCTCGATGCCGATGGAGGTGTCGTTGATGTTGATGCGCCCCCGCCAGGCGCTGGCGCCGGCATGCCAGGCGCGGCGGTTCTCGTCGACCAGTTGATAGACTAGCGGCTGGCCGCGGTGGTCCCGCGGCGGCAGAGGCAGCACGTAATGGGCGCTGACATGAGGGCCGGTGAGCACGGCCAGCGACTCGGCTTCGTCGATATCGGTGTAATGCATCACCAGATGGCGCACTCGACTGTTGTGCGAAGGAGCTACCCAGGAGTGATCCACTACATAGCCGCTGCGCCGCTCAAGCTGTTCCGGTGCGGCGCAGCCGGCCAGCCACGCGCCGGCCAGGGCGATGCTCATGATGGCTGTCCAACGCTTCGACATGCTCAGCTCCCCTGTACCGCCAGTCGTATCAACAAACCGAGCACCATGGCAGTCGAGACGCTGAGCAGAGTGCCCATCAACACGTACTCGGTCAGCTTTCGATCCTGGGCGCCGCGCAGCTCCCCGAAGCGCAGCACCGACTTGGCCGCCAGCAGGAAGCCGATGGCGGTCAACTGGTCGAGCAGCACCAGGGTCAGCACCAGCACCCGCTCGGCCATGCCGATACGGGCGCCGGCGGCAATGAGTGTGCCCGGATTATCGATCTGGGCGCTCCAGCGCTGTATCACCAGGGCGATGACGATCGACAGCGGGCGGGTGACGAGCACGTAGGCGACGGCGGTGCCGAGCACCCGTGGCGTGAACAGCCACTGCCAGAACGCCACCAGCGGCTCCCAGTGGCCCAGCCAGCTCAGCCAGACGCCTATCAACACCAGCAGATGCAGCAGCTGGTCGAGCATGAACCAGCGCAGCCGCATGGGTGACAGATAGGCCTTGCCGAGGTCGATCACGGCATGGCTCACGGCAATCGCTGCCGCGCCACTCAGCACCATGTTCCAGGAAGCGCCAGTGGCCTGAGTCAGTGTGGCCGCACTCAGCACCGTCAGGGCCAGGGCGCCATGTAGCGCCGCGTGCAGGTAGAGCTGAGCGGAGCGCACCTTGTGCATGTAACGCGCCTCGACCCAGCGGCTGGGCTGCAGGGCGAAGTCACCGAGCAGATGGACCAGCACAAGCCCCAGCAGCAGCGAGAGATCGGCGTTCATCGTGGGTCGTCCTTGAATCGTTGGCCGAGATAGCGCAGATAGTCGTCGAGCAGTGCCCAGCGCGCGGCCCGCAGTCGCTTGTGCACGCTAGGCTGGCTGATGCCGAGCCGCTTGGCCAGCGCCTGCTGGGATTCCTCGTGCCACAGGCTGAGATAGACGGTTTCGGCGGAGTAGCGCGACCAGCCGTCGAGCAGATCGTCGACAAAGCGGGTCAGCAGTGCCAGACACTCGCTGTTGGGCTCCTCGACCAGGCTGAGCGCGAGGTGGGCCGTGCCTTCGCTCATGGTATCCAGGGTCTGGCCGGAGCGCACGAATACCTCGCCGCTGGCTTCGGTGACCCGCTGCCCGGGTTGCCAGGCATCCTGGCCGATGGCAACGGCAATGCGCGCATCCCAGCGCTGGTGCTCCTCCGAATGGCGAATCAGAGCCGCACGCAGCAGCACCGCCGCGGGCATGGCGACCGTCGGGTCGGGCAGGGCGATCTGGAACCCGTCGCCACGATAGCGCTCGCTCTGCCCGCCGTAGCGCACGGTGATCGCCTCGATGGCGGTATCGAGTACCTGAAAGAGCCGCTGGGGATCGCTGGCCTTGCGGGAGTCGACCAGGTCGCCCGTGAGAACGGCAATGCGCTGCGCCATAGGCTTGCTCTACGCGTCGGTGATGTCCTGATAATAGCCCTTAAAGGCTATTTTTCAACATAATAACCAAAAAGGGCTATAGCGAGTCCATTCGCCATTGTCGTTTGCCCGGGCTGGCCGAACAGGGTGGCCAGCCATACAAAACATGTATGAATATACAGTATATGGGTGAGCCAGGCATGGGGCAAGCATCAGCGCGCCAGATCGCGCATGGCGTTTTCGAGCCCTTCCAGGGTCATGGGGTACATGCGGTCGTCGATCAGCTGACGGATCAACTGGGTGGAGTGGGTGTACTCCCAGGCTCGCGGCGGCATGGGATTGAGCCAGGCCAGACGGGGGAACTTGTCGGCCAGGCGCTTGAGCCATACGGCACCGGCCTCCTCGTTGAAGTGCTCCACGCTGCCGCCGGGGTGTGTCACCTCGTAGGGCGACATGGCGGCATCGCCGACTATCACCACCTGGTAGTCGCGGCCGTAGGTATGCAACACGTCCATGGTGGGGATGCGCTCGCTGGTGCGGCGGTAGTTGTTGCGCCAGACACCTTCGTACAAGCAGTTGTGAAAGTAGTAGTGCTCCAGATGCTTGAACTCCGAGCGGGCGGCGGAGAACAGCTCCTCGCAGACGCGGATGTGATCGTCCATGGAGCCGCCCACGTCGAGGAACAGCAGCACCTTCACCGTGTTGTGCCGCTCCGGGCGCATGCGCACGTTGAGCAGACCGGCGTCGCGGGCGGTGTCGCGAATGGTGGCGTCGACGTCGAACTCCTCGGCCGCGCCCTGGCGGGCGAACTTGCGCAGTCGGCGCAGCGCCATCTTGATGTTGCGCGTACCGAGTTCGAGGGAGTCGTCGTAGTCGCGGAAGCGGCGTTCGTCCCACACCTTCACCGCCCGGCGGTGGCGTGAGCCCTGCTGGCCGATGCGAATACCCTCGGGGTTGTAGCCATAGGCACCGAAGGGGCTAGTGCCGCCGGTGCCGATCCACTTGTTGCCGCCGGCGTGGCGCTCCTTCTGCTCTTCCAGGCGCTTCTTGAAGGTCTCGATCAGCTGCTCCAGGCCGCCCAGGGATTCGATCTGCGCCTTCTCTTCCTCGGAGAGCTGTTTTTCGAACTCGCGGCGCAGCCAGTCGTCGGGAATCAGCGCCTCGATGGCTGCATCGAGGTTTTCCAGGCCGTCGAACCAGGCCGCGAAGGCGCGATCGAAGCGGTCGAAGTGGCGCTCGTCCTTGACCATCACGGTGCGCGCGACCTGGTAGAACGCTTCCATGTCGGCGAATACCACGCCGCGCTCGACCACCGCATGCAGGTCGAGCAGTTCGCGCAGCGATACCGGCACGCCGGCGCGTTTGAGGGTTTCGAACAGGCCGATGAACATGGCTCAGCGCCTCTGGTTGCCTTGGCGGCGCATCATGAAGGCCAGCCGTTCGAGCAGTTGGGTATCCTGCTCGTTTTTCACCAGGGCGCCGGCCAGCGGCGGGATCGCCTTCACCGGGTCGCGGTGGTAGAGCGCCTCGCGGGCCAGCTCGTCGGCCATCAGCAGCTTGAGCCAATCCACCAGCTCCGAGGTAGAGGGCTTCTTCTTCAGCCCCGGTGCCTGGCGCAGGTCGAAGAACACCTCCAGCGCCTGGCTCACCAGCTTCGGCGCGATGTCGGGGAAATGCACATCGACGATGGCCTGCATGGTCTCGCGATCGGGGAACTCGATGTAATGGAAGAAGCAGCGGCGCAGGAAGGCGTCGGGTAGCTCCTTCTCGTTGTTCGAGGTGATGACGATGATCGGCCGGTGACGGGCGCGCACGGTCTCGCCGGTCTCGTAGACATGGAACTCCATTCGATCCAACTCCTGGAGCAGATCGTTGGGGAATTCGATGTCGGCCTTGTCGATCTCGTCGATCAGCAGCACCACGCGCTCGTCAGCGGTGAAAGCCTCCCACAGCTTGCCGGGCTTGATGTAGTTCTCGACGTTCTGCACGCCCTCCACGCCGAGCTGGGAGTCGCGCAGGCGGCTCACCGCATCGTACTCGTAGAGCCCCTGGGCGGCCTTGGTGGTGGACTTGATGTGCCAGGTGATCAGCCGTGTGCCAAGCGAGCGGGCCAGCTCTTCGGCCAGCAGGGTCTTGCCGGTTCCCGGCTCGCCCTTGATCAGCAGCGGGCGTTGCAGGGTCACGGCGGCGTTCACCGCCTGCTTCAAGGCATCGGTAGCCACATAGGTAGAGGTCGAATCGAAAGCCATGGGTGCCTCGGCGTAGCATCGTGTAGGGGATAATCAAACGAGTGTACGGAAGGGCGGGGCAGGCGACAAATACAACGACGGAAACGCTCGCGTCCGCCATGACTCACAACGAGACGGGAAGAGGAGCTCAATCGACGCTGGGGCGCGAGGCGTGTCGCCTCACCACCAGCCAGGCCAATACGGACAGCGCCACCAGCAAGATCAAGGGCAGCATGGCCAGGTTGAGCGCCTCCCAGCCCAGCCGGTGGAACAGGTGGCCCGACATCAGTGAGCCGATGGCAACCAGCGAGAAGATGATCAGGTCGTTGATGCCCTGTACCTTGCCCCGCTCTGCCTCGCTATGCACGGTGGAAAGCAGCGCGCTGCCGCCGACGAAGAGGAAGTTCCAGCCGATGCCGAGCGACACCAGGGCCACCCAGAAATGGGCCATCGTCTGGCCCAGGTTGGCCAGCAGCACGGCAGCCGCAAACATGGCGGCACCGGCCAGCAGGATGCGATCGACGCCGAAGCGGGCGATGAGGCTGCCGGTGACGAACGAGGGTGCGAACATGCCGAGCACGTGCCATTGCATGATCAAGGCGACCTGGCTCATCTCGAAACCTGCCGCCCGCATGGCCAGCGGTGTGGCGGTCATGACCAGTATCATGATGGCGTAGCCCACGGCGCCGGCCAGCACAGCGACCAGAAAGCCCGGCTGGCTGCCGATCACTGCCATGGGACGGGAAATGTCGCCGGGCTTTGGCTCGCCGCTTGGCGGCACGCGTAGCTGAGTCAACAGGCCGATGGCCACCAGGGCCAGCACGGCAATCACCAGATAGGGGCCGCCCGAGGGCACCCCGGCCACCCAGCCGAGGGTGGCGCTGGCATTCCACGGCCCCAGGAAGGCGGCCACCACGCCGCCTGCCATCACCAGTGAGATGGCGCGACTGCGAAAGGCGGGGCTGGCCACATCGGCGGCGGCGAAGCGGTAGTACATGGCGAAGCCCTGGTAGAGCCCGAGCAGCAGATTGCCGGCGCAGAACAGCCAGAACGAGCCCGCCGCGATGGCCGCGAAGCTCAGCAGGCCACCGCCTACACCACCCAGAGCCGCGCCGGTGATGAAGCCCAGCCGCCGGCCCACGCTCTTCATGAACAGCGAAGCGGGCAGCGTGGAAACCACCGTGCCCACCATCATCAGCGCGATCGGTAGCGTGGCAAGCCCGGGGTCGGGACTCAGCTGATGACCCACCACGCCGCTCAGCGTCATCACGGTGATGGCGGCGATCATGAACAGAGTCTGTCCGGTGACCAGAATGGCTACGTTGGCTTTCTCGCGGGATGGGGCCGCCATGGGATGTCCTGGTTGCGCTTATCGTCGATAAGCTTTTACCAGCGTAGCCGGATCGTGCTCGGCGTGCCCGTGGCCGACGTGGGTGCGCATCAACTGTGCCGCCAGGCCTGTCATCGGTGTGCCGCTGCCGGCGCGCTGGCTCTGGGCCACGGCCATGTCGAGATCCTTGAGCAGGGTGCGCAGATGCCAGGCCGGGTTGTCGAACTCCCTTGCCGCCATGCGCGGGGTCAGAATCTGGAACGGCCTGGAGTCGGCGAAGCCGCCGGCCAGCGCCTCGGTCAAGCGCGAGGCATCCACGCCGCTGGCCTCGGCCAGGGCCACCATCTCGGCAATTACCGCCGCCTGACAGCCGACGATCATCTGGTTGCACACCTTGGTCACCTGGCCCGCGCCCACCGGGCCCATGTGCGTCACCCGCGCCGAGAGCGGAGCCAGCAGGGGACGTACCGCCTCGACGTCCACTTCCGCACCGCCGCACATGATCGCCAGGCTGCCGGCCTCGGCACCTGCCACGCCGCCGGAGACCGGTGCGTCCACCCAACGCATGCCGCACTCTTCTTCCAATCTCTCGGCAAAGAGCCGCGTTGCCGCCGGGTCGCTGCTGGAGAGGTCGACCAGGCGCTGTCCCGCGCGGCCATGCGCCGCCACGCCGCCGTCGCCGAACACTACCTCTTCCACCACGGCCGTGTTGGCCAGACACAGCATCACCACATCCACCCCTGCCATCAACTCAGCGATGGAGGTTGCCACCGTGGCTCCGGCCTCACGCAGTGGAGTGCACTTCTCCGCTGTGCGGTTCCATACCGTGACCATGTAGCCGGCATCGAGCAGGCGGCGCGTCATGGGGTCGCCCATCAGACCGATGCCGATGAAGCCGAGGCGGGGCTGTGTCATGTCGTTTCTCCAGAATGGGGGCAGGGAAGCGGAACACCTAGCATGCGCTATGGAAGTATTTTCCATCAAGCTGGTCACTGTATATCGCAGCGCAAAGTTCAGTGAACCGATCCGCATCGGGCTACGCTTCAAGGCAGCCACCGAAATGGAGCCGGTCCACTCATGGTAGGCGGCATTGACAAGCGCGGTCGCGCAAGAGGTGAGCAAGAGGGAAGTAATATGAGCGACACAAAGAACACACGTGCCAAGGTGATTCCCTGCCTACGCTATCGAGACGCGCCAGCGGCCATTGAATGGCTCTGCCATGTCTTCGGCTTCGAGCAGCAATTCGCGGCCGCCAACGATGATGGTTCCATAGCCCATGCTCAACTGACGTTCGGCAACGGAATGATCATGCTGGGGTCCGCCACGGACAGTGAGTTCGGGCGCCTGATGAAACAGCCGGATGAGATCGGTGGCGCCGAAACGCAGTGTGCCTATCTCATCGTTTCGGATGCCGACGCCGTCTACACCCGCGCCAAAGCGGCTGGTGCCGAGATCGTCATGGAGATCAAGGACGAAGATTATGGCGGCAGGGGCTTCAGCTGCCGCGACCTGGAAGGCCATCTCTGGAACTTCGGCACCTACGACCCTTGGTAAAAAGGCACTGCTTTGACTCGGCTATGGCGCCTAGCCGTTGATTGGGCAAGCAATTACGGCGTACCCCCAGACTTGAATTATGAGCGGACCATCCAGGTGCCTTGAATCAGGCACCTGGATCCGGCAAGTAATGATCAGCCGGTCATTCTTCCGCTGAGCTTGTCACGCAGGCGGTCGACCATGCCCACGCCCGCCCCCACGGTCTTGTGGAACAGTTCGGAGTGGGGCGCGCTGGGGTGAGGGCGGGTTGGCGCCAGCTGCTTGGCGTTCTCCACTTTCTTGCCCAGGTCGATTCGCTCTTCTTCGGGGAGACGCTGACGCAGTTGGGGGAACTGGTCGGCTTCCTCGTCCTTGGCATGGTGGCGCAGCAGTTCGTCCAGCTTGTGCACATGGTCCATGAAGGCCGGTTCGGCGGCGTCGGCATCTTCCAGTTGTTTCATCACCTGGACGATCTCGTCGTGCTCCTCCTTGTCGTGCTCGGCTTCCTCTTTGCCGTTGGGAATACGCTTCTCCATCACCGGATAGACGTACATTTCCTCGGCAACCGAATGACGCATCACTTCGGCAATCAGCGTATCGGTGAGCTCCCGGCGCTGCTCGGCGTCGGGGGAACGCTGGATCTGGTCCAGCAGGTCCTCCATCTCGCGATGGTCGAGGGTGAGAATATCGACGACGTCGTGTGTAGACGTGTTGGTATGCTGATTCATGAGACTCCCTCCATTGAGTCGTTGCGCCTTTTGCAACAGGCCATCTCAACATAGCCGTGAGTGGTCGTATCAGCCAAACCTGGCATAGCCGGGCACTACCGCCTTATGCTGAATCGCTCGCCAGGAGGCGGATCAACGATCCTGCGCTTCGAAAGGGAGGGGACATGCGACTCAGGGTGCTATCCGACCTTCATCTGGAACACTTCGATGAAGGGCGCGAATTGCCGGACGTCCCGGCTGATGCGGTGGTTCTCGCCGGTGACATTCACCGGCATGCCGAGGGGCTGAGCTGGGCGGCCGAGCGTTTCGCCGGGTTGCCCATTCTCTACGTGCCGGGCAATCATGAATTCTATGGCACCAGCATGCCGCTGTTGCGACAGGCCATGGCGTACGAAGCCGAGCGGCTGGGCATCGAGTTGCTCGACAATCGCTCACTGACGCTGGATGGGGTGCGCTTTCATGGCACGACGCTATGGACCGACTTCGCCCTGTACGATGGTGAGCCGGAACATGATCCTGAGCTGACCGAGCAGAAAGCCCTCTGGATGATGCCCGATTTCAGCATCATCGAACAGCCGGAAGGGCAGACCTTCAGCCCGGCGGAGAGTCGCCGGCTGCATGCCGAATCGCTGTCCTGGCTGGAGGCGGAACTGACCCGGCCCTTCGACGGGCCGCGGGTAGTGATCAGCCACCACGCTCCCTTGGCGGAGTGTATACCGCCGCGCTACCGGGGCGATGCGCTGTCGCCAGCCTTTGCCTCTCATCTGCCGAGCCTGATGGGACGTATGGAGCTGTGGATTCACGGCCACGTGCACGAGCCGGTGGATCGTGTGCTTGGCGGCACGCGGATACTGGCCAACCCAGGCGGCTACCCCGACGAGTTCGAGCCGCCGCTGTTCGTGAACGACTTGGTCGTCGAAATATGAGCGAGAAGAGGGAATGAGAATAATGTTCAAGGTCTACGGCGATCGTCGGTCCGGCAACTGCTACAAGATCCAACTGCTGATGAGCCATCTGGGCATCGAGCACGAATGGATCGATGTCGATATTTTGGCTGGCGATACTCGCAGCCCCGCGTTTCTGGCCAAGAACCGCAACGGCAAGATTCCGCTGCTCGAGCTGCCCTCTGGCGAGTATCTGGCCGAATCCAATGCCATTCTCGATTATCTAGCCCACGGTACCGCCTATCTGCCCGATGAGCCGCTGGCCATGGCGCACGTACTGAGCTGGCAGTTCTTCGAGCAGTACAGCCACGAGCCCTATATTGCGGTAGCGCGCTTCATCGCCAAATACCTTGGCCTGCCCGAGGAGCGCCGGGCGGAATACGAAGGCAAGCAAGCGAGTGGGTACAAGGCACTCGACGTCATGGAGCAGACGCTTGCCGCCTCGCCCTACCTGGTGGGGGAGACGCTCACCGTGGCGGACATCGCATTGTATGCCTATACCCACGTCGCCAAGGAAGGTGGCTTCTCGCTCGCTGGCTATCCTGCCGTGCAGGCCTGGCTCGCCAGGGTGGCTGCTCATCCACGACATGTTCCGATGGGCTCGAAGAACTCGTGACGTAGCCCATCAAAGCTAGTACCCAAGTATCCGATTTGGTGCCATAAAGAAATGGCGTACCCATGGTACGTGGTTGCGCCGTTTCAGCATTGGCAGCGCAGCCTGTCACCACCCTGACAATAACGAAATCAACCCGTCAACGGCAGGCGGTCTGCACCATCCTGTCCTCATGGAGGTTTCACATACTCCATCGGGGCCATGGCCGAGCCGACGTTGCCCGCTGAGCAAGGGTTCGTGGGAGAACGACAATGACCGGTGCAATGGCAGACAAGAAAATGGCCCTTCTGTGGCTGAAAATTGCGGTGGTGTATCTCCTGGTTGGCGTCATCTACGGCATCGTGATGGCCGCCAGTCATCAATATGTCTTTCGCAGCGTGCATGCACACATCAACCTGCTGGGTTGGGCAAGCCTGGCCCTGGCCGGTCTGATGTATCACTTGTATCCGGCTGCTGCGCGTAGCCTTCTCGGCCGACTTCACTTCTACCTGCACAACGGCGGTCTTCCGGTGCTGTTGGTATGCCTGCACTTTTACGCGGGCGGCATGCGACAGCTCGAGCCAGTGGTGGCATTGGCCTCGGTGATCGTTGGCTTGGGCATACTGGCGTTTGCGGTGAACGTCATGATGAACATGAAGGTGACCTTGCCGACGGGCAACGTCGATAGCGCCTGAGCGCGACGGCTGACGGTTGAAAGCGGTCTGCCTGGGCCTCATCTGGATGGGTGAAGCCGCATCGCTCTACTGGCCCAGGCGGGCCATCCATCGACAGGAGCCTCAGCCGCATGTTCATCGCCGTACTGACACTCGACGTTTCCCTGCCGGGCTGCGCATCGCTCAAGGAGAAGCGCCAGCGCATGGGTGGCATTCACGAGCGCTTCGGTCGTAATCCGGCTGTGGCAGTGTGCGAGAGCGGCCAGCACGATCGGCTCGAAGCAAGCGAGTGGACTTTCGTGGTGACAGGGAACGAGCGACAGAAAGTGGAGTCGCTGTGCAGTGAGATCGAAGACAAGTTGCAGCGCACGGTGGACGGCCGAGTGCTGAAGGTTTCACGCGAAATGCTGTAGATGAGTGCTTGGCATATGAAGGCACGCTGATTTTGCATTGCATCAAAATAAGTCAGCAGGCCATTTTTATGAGCATTGATGGTGCAGAAGGGAGTGAGCTGGCGGCGTATGGCACAAAGCCTGCGTACTGTTTTTCTTGCAGGTCTTTGTTTTTTCAAGAGTTCTGTAATTGTTGGCGCGGCTATCGCATTGTATTGAGCAACGAAGCAAGAAACCCAGTATTGAGTTACTAATTAGTACTGAGTAACCGATCAACGCTTCGGAAGGTCGGCAAGAACTGCCTTCTGAGCAACGTCGCCAAAGGCTGAACGACAGCGGGCGATATACCGATGTGAGCTGGCGTGCTCCACCTGACCCCCTTCGGGGGGTCTTTTTTATTTTTCCCGAGCTTGGGCGAACGTGTCGGCAAAGGCAATGCGACCTTGGTCGGTCGGTGGTGTTCTCTTTTCGTTGGCATGGTCTACCCTTGCGGAGCGGTATTCGCAATGCAGCAAGTCGCAGGGAGGTGACATGCAGGAAAGAATCATGCTCGTACTCAATGGCGGTGGCGCCCTGGGTGCTTACCAGTTCGGCGTTTATCGCACTCTGGTAAACCGCCTGGACGAACGCGCAAGGCGTGACATGGTTGTGGTGGGGGCATCGATCGGGGCGGTTAACGGGTATCTGCTGGCGGCGCACCACGCAGCTCCGGATGCGGGTGTGGAAGCCTTGGCAAGCTTCTGGCGTGAGGTGGCCCAACCCGCCTTGCCGTTCGTTCCATTCTTCGATGTCAGAAGCCAGCGCCTGAGCGCCACCCTCACCGGGCTCACTTTCGGCAATCCACCGGTATTCTCGGCCGTGCCAGGCGGTTTTATGATCGGCCTGGGTGGCTATCCTGCCACGGCGGGCTACGACAACCGCAGACTGGTCGAGACCGTGGCGCGTCATGCCGAGCACTATACGGCGTTGAGCGATGCCGGCCCTCGACTGATGATACGCGCCATCGATATCGAAGCGGCGGAACCGGTCTGGTTCGACAGCCAGGAGCAGCCCATCGTGCCCAGCATGATTGGTGCCAGCAGTGCGATTCCGCTACTGTTCAAGCCCGGGCGGCACGAGGGGCGGGCCTATTGGGATGGAGATGTCTGGCATCGCGGCTTGCTGCTGCCAGCTCTCGAACGCCTTTCGTCACCGAGGAGCGGGCAGCCGTGGCATGTCATTACAGTGGAACTGTTCAAGCAGACGCCGGGCATGCCGCAAGGGCTTGGTGAGGGCATGGATCATTTCAGGCGTCTATTCCTAGGCGCGCGCAGCGACGATGAAGCCCGCGAGGCGACCGAGCGCTACCCCGAGCTGCGCCTGACCCGCATCCGCCGTGATCCACATCCCGGTGAGAGCGCTTCGCTCTGGTTGACGGACTGGGCGCCAGATCGCCTGACATATCTGATCGAGCAGGGCGAGGCGGATGCACAGCGGGCGCTGGATTTGGCTCTTCCGAGCCGAAGCAGCCACAAGGTAAATGAGGAGCGCTGAAAATGATTGAGCTGCCAGGGTGGCCCCTGACAGCTCGTTCGATCCCGGCCGGCTACAAACCTATCTGCCTTCCTATAGCAGACTGAGCTCTACACGACTTCCCTGTCGCTTGCAGCCATCACCGGTATATCAGCGGTCTTGGTTCTTGCCGCCCTTGCGGCCTGCCTCGGAGGCCTTTTGCGGGTCATTGGCAAAATTGCCCCCGCTGTGCTGACCGCCTTTCTGGCCTGCCTCGGAGGCCCGCTGCGGATCGTTGGCGAAGTTGCCGCTGCTCTCCTTACCGCCTTTCTGGCCGGCCTCGGAGGCGCGCTGCGGGTCGTTGGCAAAATTGCCCCCGCTGTGCTGGCCGCCTTTCTGGCCGGCTTCAGAGGCGCGCTGTGGGTCGTTGGCGAAGTTGCCGCTGCTTTGCTGGCCACCTTTCTGGCCAGCTTCGGATGCCTTCTTCGGATCGTTGGCAAAATTGCCCGGATTCTGGTTGCGCTGTGCCATGTCAGAACTCCTTCTACATGCTTGTCGATTCAACAAGCGAAAACGTACTTCCATTTACCGGCTGTCCGGCGCTTCTGGCGTTTGCCAGCATGGTTAAACGTAGGAGCGCTCAACCGGCATATCAAGCCAGGTCGGGTATCCTAATGCTAAGAAAAGTTGTTGTTTCTAAAGAAAGATTGCGTCCTGAGACGGAGGCGTGATGCGCTTGTCGGCCGTCTCGATTCAACCCTTTGATTCACTGTCGAAGAGTCTCTATGACAGATTGTTCAGCGGAAACATTTTCGGGCCGGCCGCAGGGCCATCGGCTTGTAGTCTTTCGTTTCCCACAGGCTCAATGGGGGCACCTCAAGTGGCGAGGCAGGTGGGGCGAAGGGCAAGGTCAAAGAAGCGCGGCAGAAAATGGTTTGATGTAGATCAACGGAGTGTGAGGTAGCGCCACTCATTGGTATGTAGGGATCTGGCACTATTCGCTGAGCTGAGGCTTCATGACAGCCTGAAAATTTTCACAAAATACTCTGCCCACTCAACAGCGAGAATGGCCTTTCCATGAAAACGTACGCATCCAATGGGGAAGCGTTCGCCAGCCTCAAGCGGCTGCTGGCGCTCAATCTGCAAAACAAGATCCTGCTTCTGGTGCTGGTGCCGCTGATCATCTCTTCATCTTGTCTGCTGGTACTCGAGGGCCTGGAGCGCATCGATTCCAACCGTGCCCAGTTGGCTCAGCAGCGTGAACTGATGCTCGAAGCCCGGCGCCAGGGAGTGGAGAGTGTCGTCGACATGGCAGCGGCGCTGGTGGAGAGCGTCGCCGGTACCATCGACGACCCGGATGCGGCTCGCCTGGCGGCTGTCGAACTGCTGCGTGATCGGCGTTTCGAAGAGGACAATGTCAGGGTCGTGGATGCCGCCATGGCGGTAATCGAAGAGGCGGCCAGGCAAGATCTGATCCAGACCCTGGTGCGGCTCTGGGCCATTGCTTCGGTCATCAACCTGGCCATTACCTTCTTTGCCATCTGGATCACCCGCCGGACGGTGCGTCAGATTCGGCGTACCGCCAATGACATGCACGAGATCGCCCAGGGCGTGGCGGAAGGACGAGGGGATCTCACTCGTCGCCTGCGTGTCACCAGTAAGGACGAGATCGGCGAGCTGGCCCGCCAGTTCAACGGTTTCCTGTCGCGCATCCAGGCCACCCTGCGCGAAGTGAGAGCCGGGGCCAACGATGTCTATTCGGCCTCGTTGAGCATTTCTCGCAGCAGCGACGAGCTGGCTTCGCGCACCGACCAGGCGGCGGCCAGCCTGCAGCAGACCTCCTCGGCAATGGAGGAGATCACCTCGACGGTGGAGAACAATGCCGAACACACCGGGCAGGCGGACCAGTTGGTGCGAGGCAGCGCCGAAGTGGCGCGGCAGGGCAGGGAGTCGATGCAGAGGGTCGAAGAGACGATGGGGCGGATCAGCGCCTCCTCGACCAAGATCGGCGAGATCGTCTCACTCATCGACGGCATCGCTTTCCAGACCAATATCCTGGCGCTCAACGCCTCGGTCGAGGCCGCCAGGGCGGGCGAGCACGGCCGCGGCTTCGCCGTGGTGGCCCAGGAGGTTCGCTCCCTGGCCCAGCGCTCGGCGGATGCGGCTCGCGAGATCAAGGGGCTGATCGAAGCATCGATCACGCATACCCGGCAGGGCACCGACATCGTGCACCAGGCCGGCGTCACCATGCAGGAGATCTTCGACAGCATCGCCAAGGTCAATGACGTCATCGCCGAGATCAGCGCCGGCTCGCGTGAGCAGAGTATCGGTATTCACGAGGTGAATACGGCTGTCAGCCGCATGGATACGATGACCCAGCAGAACGCGGCGATGGTGGGACACAACACCGCTACGGCCGCGGCCATGCGCAGCCAGGCGGAAAAACTCACGCAGTTGATCAATACCTTCGTGCTTGGCGGGGAGCTGGAGCGGCCCGCCGTGGTGGCCCCGCCCCTGGAGCTTGTGCCGGCACCGCCCGCGCCCATGCCGGTTCGAGCAAAAGCGCCCGCGGGCGGAAAAGTGCAGGCCGAGGCGGAGTGGGAAGCTTTCTAGGTAGCGGGATGAGTTGCGATGCTTGCCCGCAAGCGGCCAAGAAGCGACGATGAGCCAAGGTAACGGGAAGGGAGCCTTGCCTTGGCTGACATCACCACGACGAATGCCATCCCGGTGGGTATCAGCGCTTGCCTGATGGGCGAGCAGGTACGCTACAACGGGGGCCACAAGCGCTCTCGCTACTGCCTGGAAGTGCTGCAGGAGTGCTTCGCCTTCGTACCGTTCTGCCCCGAGCTGGAAGCCGGCCTGGGCGTGCCGCGGGAGCCGATCCGTCTGGTTGGCGCCCCCGGCGAGCCGCCGCGGGTGAAGGGCACGGTGGATCCCGGGCTCGACGTCACCGAGCGCCTGCGTGAGGTCGGCGAGGCGTTCGTGGCGCGCCACCGCCATCTGCGTGGCTTCATTCTGATGAAAGGCTCGCCGAGCTGCGGGCTAGAGCGGGTCAAGGTCTATCACGAAAATGGCATGCCCAGCCATGCCGACTCCGGACTCTTCGTCCAGGTCATGCGCGAGCACTTCCCCGAGCTGCCGCTGGAGGAGGAGGCGCGCATGAACGACGCCGTGCTGCGCGAGAACTTCATCACTCGGGTGTTCGCCTTCGACGACTGGAAACGCCACGTCGAAGAGGCCAAGGAGTATCACGCCCTGATCCAGTTCCACAGCCGCCAGAAATATCTGCTGATGGCGCACAATGTGGAAGCCTATCGCGAACTGGGCCGCTATCTGGGCAGCGAGGCTCACGCCCTGCCGCTGGAAGAGGTCAAGCGCTCCTACCTGCAACGCTTCATGGCGGCGCTGTCGCGTCCGGCCACGCGCAAGACACATACCAATGCGCTGATGCACGTGATGGGCTATCTGAAGCAGGAGCTCGACAGCGAGGTCAAGCAGGACCTGCTACAGGCGATCGAAGAGTATCGTCTGGGCCACGTGCATCTGGCGGTGCCGGTCAGGCTGCTCAATCATTACATGAAGCGTCACGGCTCGGAGTACATTCGCCAACAGACGTACCTCGATCCGCATCCTTACGAACTCGGGCTGCGCAACGCCATTTGAACCAGCCCGGGCCTTGCGCAAGTTCATGCCTCCGTCCGATGTCGACCGAACTGCAGCTCCGCCAGGTGGCGGTAGAGCGGACTGCGTACGAGCAGTTCGCCGTGGCGGCCGGCGGCGACCAGGCGCCCATCGTCGAACACCAGCAGGCGGTCGGCGGCGGTCACCGTGGCCAGGCGGTGAGCGATCACCAGACTGGTGCGCCCGACCATCAAACGGTCCAGGGCCTGCTGTACCAGACGCTCGCTCTCGGCATCCAGCGCACTCGTCGCCTCGTCCAGCAGCAGTACGCTCGGGTCCTTGAGCAGCGCACGGGCAATCGCCAGGCGCTGGCGCTGGCCGCCGGAGAGCTGTACACCGCCGGGGCCGAGCTCGGTATCGAAGCCGTGGGGCAAGGCCTCGACGAAGCTCAGGGCATTGGCGTCGCGGGCCGCGGCGCGCAGTTCGTCCAAGGTGGCGTCGGGCTTGCCGTAGCGCAGGTTGTCGGCCACCGTGCCGGTGAACAGTACCGGTTCCTGGGCCACCAGGCCCATGCCGGCGCGCAGCGCCTTGGGGGCGAACTCGCGCAGGTCGATGCCGTCCAGCGTCACGCGACCCCGCTCGGGGTCGTGAAAGCGCAGCAGTAGCGCGAACAGCGTACTCTTGCCGGCGCCGGAGGGGCCCACCAGCGCCACGCGCTCGCCGGAGCGAATCTCCAGGTCGAGTGAATCCAGGGCCGGGTTTTCTCGCCCTGGGTAGGTGAAGCTCACGCTCTCCAGACGGATCTCGCCGCGTAGCGGCGTGGGTAGGGGCGTCGGTGCGTGCGGTGGGGAAATGGCGGGCTCGGCATCGAGCAACTCGAGCAGCCGTTCGGCGGCACCGGCGGCGCGCTGCACGTCGCCGGCCACCTCGGCCAGTGTCGCCACCGCCCCGGCTGCCAGTACCGCATAGAAGACGAAGGCGGAAAGCTCGCCCGCGCTGATCTCTCCGGCCAATACCGCCTGGCCGCCCTGCCACAGCATCAGGCCCACGGCGGCGAATACCGTCAACATGGCGGCGGCAGTGAGCCAGGCCCGCTGGCGGGTACGCACCACCGCGGTGGCGAAGGCCTGCTCGGCTCGCTCGCCGTAGTCGCGACGGTCGATCGCTTCGTGGGAGAAGGCTTGTACGGTGCGAATGCCGTCCAGAGCCTCGCTGGCGTAGCGGCCCAGCTCGGCCACCCGGTCCTGGCTATGGCGGGAAAGCCGCCGCACGCGACGGCCGAACCACAGGATCGGCAGCAGGGTGGCGGGTATGCCGATCAACACCAGTGCCGAGAGCCAGGGTTGGGTCACCAGCATCAGCGTCACCGCACCCAATAGCATCACCAGATTGCGCAATGCCAGCGAGATGGACGAGCCGAACAGGGTCTGCAGCACGCTGGTATCGGCGGTCAGGCGCGAGGCGATCTCGGCGGCGCCGCGGTCGCGCCGGGAGGCGCTCTCGAAGTAGGCCGGCTCCAGTTCGAGCAGATGATCGAAGACCTGACGCCGCAGGTCAGCGGCCAGGCGCTCGCCGATCCAGCTCACCTGGTAGTAGCGTAGCGCCGAGGCGCCGGCCAGCACGCTGACGACGGCCAGCATCACGCCCAGGGTCTGGTTGAGGCGGGTGGCGTCTGCGGCGAGAAAGCCCTGGTCGATCACCAGGCGCAGCCCCTGGCCCAGCAGCAGCACGCTGCCGGAGGCCACCAGCAGTGCCAGTGCGGCGATGATCAGGCGGCCGCGATAGGGGGTGAGCAGCGCCAGCAGGCGCAGCAGTATCCGCGGGTCCGGGCGTGGGGTCATGTCGGGTGGTCACTCATGGCAGGCATGGGGATACGATATCAGGGCTGCGGCATCGGTGCATGAGTGAGCCCGGGGCGCCCGCAGGCAACCCGGTACTCTCTTCAGATCAGCAGGCTTCAGGCCAGCAAGCGGCTCCAACTGCCATACTCGCCGCGGATCGGCCCGCGACGCAGGCAGAGCAAGATCACTGCCACCGCGCAAATCAGACTGTTGATCGTCGCGGCCGTGTCGGCGCCGTGCAGGAAGGGTGTGAACAGCAGGATGGTGGCCAGCGGTATCATCAGCCAGCGGGCCGGACGGGCCGACTCGGCCATGGCGATGACGCCCAGGGTGATGAGCAGCGCCCCAACCAGGTGCTCCCAGTTGGCCAGGGTGCCCTCGGCGCCGAAGGTGATGCGGGTCAGCATCAGCCAGGCGCCGATCAGGATGCACAGGGCCAGGTTCCAGGGCAGGTTGACCCCGGTACCCAGCGCGTCGCCGAGAATGGCGGTGGGCTTGCACTGGAAATCCTCGTCCGGCGATTCGTTGGGACCTTCGTCGGTATCGCCGGTGAAGAAGATCTTGAGCACCGGAGCGCCGGCCTTGGGCCGCCGCTTGAGGAATTCGCCGGTGGCGACGAACTCGTTGAAGGCATAGGCGATCTGCAGCAGCATCGCCCCGGCCTGGATCAGGCACAGGGTGCACCAGGTGCCGATCAGAATGGGCTGGATGATGATGAAGGTCACCGAGACCACACCGAGCGGCACGATCAGCACGCCGAACGAGGCCACTACCCAAGGCATGGTGCGCCAGCGGTTGGCCGCACCCATCAGACCGAGCATGATCTCCAGCATGTAGACCATGCCGCCCAGGCCGGCATCGGGCACCGGCCAGGCTTCGGAGGCCTCCGAGGTGATGATGTCCTCGGTGCCGTTCAGGCCCTCACGGGTGCCGCCGAAGAATGGGTCCCACACCGCGTCGATGTGCCCCAACTGATAGGCGGCGAGATAGCGTGAGATGAAGAAGCCGACGAAGGCCAGCGCGATGATCGGCATGCGTTGGCGCCAGCTCGACGGGTTGTTGTTCCACCCGGGCGGCGTGGTCGGGCCGGTCATGGCCGCTGCCGGTGAGATACCGGGCGCCGGCCGCACCACCGCAGCGAAGCCGATGGCCAGGGTGCCGACAACGGTGCCGTTGAGGTAGGCCGCGGCGCTGTCACTCCAGAACACCAGCGGGGCGAACAGCACCCAAAGGCCGATCGCCGCGCACACCCAGCGCGCCCAGATCAGCTGCAGCGACAGTGAAAGCGCACCGAACAGCGCCAGTAGCAGACCCGAAGCCATGTCGCTGTAGGCCATGGCGCCGTCGTAGCCCAGGGTGGCGGGGGATACCACCAGCCAGGCGCCCAGAGCAATATTGAAGAAGTGCGCCCACAGGAAGCGGTAATGCTCGCGCTGGGTATGTGCCTGATGATCTTCCAGCACCCGCTCAGGATTGACGCCTTTCTCCTCGGCCTCCTCGATCCAGTCCGGGGGGGTAATGCCATTGGCCTCGTACCAGCCGTGGGGGTCGCTGAGCAGGTGGTCGACCATCGCCTCCAAGGTGTCGAAGACCTCATGGCGCGGCTCCCAGCCGAGCTGTTCCCGCGCCCGGCGGATGTCCAACTCGTAATGATCGTCGGCCATGTCGATCATGAAAGGCCGGATGAAGGGCTTCTCGCCCTTGTCGAAGTCGTCCGGCACCAGCGGCTCGCTTTTCTCTTCCAGCAGCGCACCGGTCTTGGCCAGCGGCTTGGGCATGACCACGGTCTTCCATTTCTTCTTGCCGTGGATCAGCTCACCTAGACGGTTCTGCAGCGCCTCGTAGCTGACGGCATGCTCCTCACCGATGAGGATTTCGTTCTTTTCGGGCAGTTCGCGGCGCCGGTCGATGGTGCGGCGAAAGGCCTCGATCATGTCCTCCTTGTGCACGCAGGCCTGGCCGGCGTTGGTGTTGCCCGAGTAGAAATGACTCTTGAGGGTGTGCTCGTAGATGCGCGCGATCTGGTGGGAGAGTGTCGGCACGCTGGTCTTCTCGTCGTACATACCGGCCAGGCGCAGCAGGGTGTAGGGCATGCGGGCATGTTCCCTGATCACCTCCTCGGTGCGCGCCTTGGACTGCGGATAGGCCCAGGTGGGGCCGATCGGCGTCTCCTCGCTGACCCGGCGGCCCGGTACCTGAGGCTCGTGCACGAGCATGGTGCTGGAGTAGATGAAGCGCTCGACGTTCATGTCTGCCAGCGCCTCGAGCAGGTTGCGCGTACCCTGCTCGTTGACCTTCTCGTAGAGTGGCGACTCCTCGCCGGTGAAATCGAAATAGGCCGCCAGGTGCACCACGGCGGCGATGTCGTGCCCGTGCCGCTCGGCGATCTCGCTCATCGTGCGCTTGATGGAGTCGACCTCTGTGAGGTCGAATTCGTAGCTCTCGTCGGCCTCTTCGCCCGCGCTGCGGTCCAGTCCGATGATGTGATAGTCATCCTTCAGGCTGCGGGTCAGGGCGGTTCCTACGCCCCCCGAAGCCCCGGTGATGATCACCACCGGTTTATCCCGGTTTGTGACTTCCTTGCCTTGCATGACCAAGACCCCTTCTCAATCCATGAGCGCACAGAACGATGATGCTCCCTCAAGCTAGTCGGCTTTACCTCAGAACGGCAAACCCAAGTTATTACGCTTGGTGTTTCCATTGGCTATGCTGCTGATGCGGTTGGCGTGTCTGCCAAACCGTCCGGAACGGAAAAGGAGTTTCTTGCGCATGAAGAGTGTCGTTGCCATCCGCCACGTTGCTTTCGAGGATCTGGGCATCTTCGAGCCGATCCTCGAGGAGTTCGGCTACCGCATCCGCTACCTCGACCCGGGACTGCTGGGGCCGGATGCTCTGGAATCGCTGGATGTCGACAGCCCCGAGTTGATGGTGGTGCTGGGCGGGCCGGTTGGCGCCAACGACGATGCGCTCTTTCCGTTTCTCGCCGCCGAGCTGGACGCCATTCGCCACCGGCTCGATTCGGGACGTCCGCTGCTCGGTATCTGCCTCGGGGCACAGCTCATCGCCCGCGCCATGGGCGGGCGGGTCTTTCCGATGCCGGAAAAGGAGATCGGCTTTGCCGACGTCTACCTGACGCGAGACGGACAGGAGGGGCCGCTACGCCACCTGGGCAATCCCGATCACGTCCTGCACTGGCATGGCGACATGTTCGAAACGCCCCCCGGCGCCACGCGGCTGGCCTACAGCCACCCCTGTTCGCACCAGGCCTTCGCCGTGGGCGATCAGGTGCTGGGGCTGCAGTTTCATCTCGAGGTGGACCCGGCCCGAATCGAGCCCTGGCTGATTGGTCATGCCGCCGAGCTTGCCGTGGCGGAGGTGGATCCGGTCGAACTGCGTGAGCAGGCGCAGCTGCACGGTCCGGGCATTGCCCAGCGCGGCCAGCAGGTGCTGCGCGAGTGGCTGGCCAACGCCGAGATTGCGCACGGCATCGAGTAGCGCCGGGCTGCGTCACTCCTTGCGTTGCTTGAGCTGCTCCTTGAGTTGTTTGGGCACCTGCTTGATGATCAGCCGGTCCTGGCTTTCGTCATACTCGATGGACGACCCCAGCAGATGGGAGTCGAAGCTGATCGAGACACCGCCGGCGCGGCCAGTGAAGCGGCGAAACTGTCTGAGGGTGCGCTTGTCCGGCGGTATCTCGGGCGAGAGACCGTAGTCGGCGTTGCGGATGTGGTCGTAGAATGCCTTGGGCTGTTGCTCGTCGAGCAGCTCCGAGAGCTCTTCCAGGGTGATCGGCTCGCCGCGGCCGGCCTGCTCATTGGCGTAGTCGATCAGCGCTTCGGTCTTCTCCCGGCTCTGCTCCTCGGGCATGTCTTCGCGCTCGACATAGTCGCTGAAGGCCTTGAGCAGGGTGCGGGTCTCGCCGGTGGCGTCGATCCCCTCGGTGGCACCGAGTACGGTGGCCAGATCCTCCGAGAGCTTCTTGCCGCCGCGATCGTGAATCCACGACAGGTAATGACGCGAAGCGGCGCCGTCGCGCCACTGGGTCAGATTGATTCGCAGCCCCAGGCTCATGCGCGCCAGGTTGAGCTGCGCCGCGGGCACGACCCGCATGGCCGAGTCGATACCGAACCCCGTACGTTGATGCAGCAATGCCACGCCGAGATAGTGGGTTTCACCCTGACGATAGTCGATGCACAGGAGATGGCCGGAGGCGGAGAGGTGCGCGTCGACCAGCGGCAGCAGGCGATTGGCCAGAGCCTGGCTGAAAGCGGCAAAGTCGCTGCGCGCTTCCAGATAGTCGGTCAGCTCTTGGGCGAAGGGCGTTGCCGAGCCCGGTTCGCTGGCGTCCGGCTCCTGGAAGTGACCCCATGCCTTGGTCTTGGCATGGTAGGCATCGTGAAATCTTGACAGCAGGTCTTCCAGCAGCGGCGACGATGCCAGCTCGGCAGTGGCTGCCCGCAGGCTTGCCGGCTGCTCGCCGCTCTCCTTGTCGATCTCGTGGACGATGCAGTGCTGTATCGGCATGACCATCTCCGCCGTGAAGGGCGCCGTGATAGGCGTTGGGTGGGCTGTGCCAGCTACTCGGACAGAGCCTGGGCAGGAGACGAATCATACCGGGCCCGGCGTCGAGTTCAAGCCGGGGTGGTGGCAACGTTCAGGCTCTTGCCGAGAACGCGGGCGGAGCCTCGCCGGCCACCACGACGCAATTTCTGCCGCGCGACTTGCCGACATAAAGAGCGTCGTCGGCGCGTTGCAGTGCCGGTTCCAGCCTCGTTTCCCCTGGCGCGACCTGGCTGATGCCGACCGTGACGGAAAGACGCTGGCCGAGGGGCAGCATGGGGAGCTGCAGGGAGGTCACCTTGTCTCGCAGGCGTTCGGCGATTGAGTTGGCGGTCTCGAGATCGGCCTGGGGCAGGGCGATGACGAACTCCTCGCCGCCGTAGCGGCCGATGATGTCCGTCTCGCGCAGCACCGAGGCGCAGCAGGAGGCCACCGTCGTCAGCACCAGGTCGCCCACGGCATGGCCATGATGATCGTTGAGGGTCTTGAACAGATCGATATCGACCATGCAGATGGCCAGCGGCGTGTGCTCGCGATGAGCCCGGGTCAGCTCGCGCTCCGCCAGTTCGAAGAAGTGCCTGCGGTTGGCGATACCGGTCAGTGGGTCGGTACTTGCCATGTGGCGTAGCTGGGCTTCGAGCATTTGGCGCTCCTCGATCTCGCTCTGCAGCTTGCGATTGATGTCGCGCTCATCCATCAGCAGGGCGAACTGCTTGCGCTGCAGCCGGTTCAGTCGGCTGAAGGTCAGCCAGCCCATCAGATTGGCGAAGGCGATGATCATCAGGGTGCTCGCCAGCATGCCGGGGGTCAGGGGTTTCCACAGCAGCGCCAGCAGAATGAAGCCGAACGACAGATAGCCATTCCAGACGAGAATCCAGGTCAGCCGGTTGGGCACCAGCAGATAGATGGTCAGACTGGCCACCACGATGCTCGAGATGTGCAGCCCGACACTGCCCGGGTGGAGGTAGATCGTCAGCAGCAAACCGCTGATGGCGGCGAAGTAGACCAGATTGAGCGGCAGCGGCCGGTGGGCCTGGGCAGGGTCTCGGGTGATGTAACGGGCCAGCACCAGGCAGCTGAGTGTCACGCCGATACGGGTGGCGGCCAGGATGAGAAAGGTGCCGCTTGCGCCGAGCAGGAGATAGTCCGCTGCGATGAACAAGAGGAAGGTGGCAGCAATCAGCCATAGCGCATAGCGCAGCTGCTGTGCGTCCTGTAAGCGCATGGTGCGGCGATAGAGGGCTTCCAGCGGGGCGTCGTGAAACTCGACGCACCAATTGAGCGAAGCTCCCTGCCTAGCTTCGTTCTTGCCAGCAGTCATTGCAGTTCCCTTGTGATGGAGCGATGGAGTTGTCGTGGAATGGATCACTCCGCTGCTCGCTTATTCTCGTGTTCTGCTCGTGCTGTAAGTAGGCTGTGCCTCCTGTTACAAGTATGTAAACGCAATCTGTGAAAGCATGGCCAATAACGCTCGCGAGCGCCAGCGGCAACTGTGCCGTAGCGCTCAACGCTGCGCGCTAACCGCCGGCTGCATGCGTTGCCTCAAGGTTTGAGCCGATAGCCGGTGCGGAAAATCCAGTTGATCACCGCCAGGGCTACACCGAGAAACAGTGTGATGATGGCGAGGCTGGCCCAGATACTCACGTCACCGGTGCCATAGAAACTCCAGCGGAAGCCGCTGACTAGGTAAACCACCGGGTTGAGCAGTGTCACCGCCTGCCACAGAGGGGGCAGCATGTCGATGGAGTAGAAGGTGCCGCCGAGGAAGGTCAACGGCGTGACGATCAGCAGCGGTACCAACTGCAGCTTTTCGAAGCCGTCGGCCCAGATGCCGATGATGAAGCCGAGCAGGCTGAAGGTCACCGCGGTAAGGATCAGGAACAGCAGCATCATCAACGGATGCTGAATGGAAAATGGTACGAACAGCCGCGCCGTGCCGAGTACGATCAGGCCCAGGATGATCGACTTGGTGGCCGCTGCCCCGACATAGCCGAGCACGATCTCGAAATAGGAGATCGGCGCTGAGAGGATTTCGTAGATAGCCCCCGAGAAGCGCGGGAAGAAGATGCCGAACGAAGCGGTCGAGACGCTCTGAGTGAGCAGCATCAGCATAATCAGCCCCGGCACGATGAACGCGCCGTAGCTCACGCCGTCCACTTCGCTGATGCGGGTGCCAATGGCCGCGCCGAACACCACGAAGTAGAGCGACGTGGAGACCACCGGGGAGACGATGCTCTGCAGCACCGTACGCAGGCTGCGAGCCATCTCGGCCTGGTAGATGGTTTTCACCGATTGCAGGTTCATGCACTCTCCCTGACCAGGTTGACGAAGATCTCCTCCAGCGAGCTCTGTCGCGTGTGCAGGTCCTTCACCCTGATGCCGGTTGCCTCCAGGTCGGCGAGCAGCCCGGCGATGCCGGTGCCTTCGTCCTGACGGCTGACGTCGTAGGTGTAGACCAGCGCATGGCCCTCGTCGGCCAATACGAGGTCGTGGCCGCTAAGGGCTGCAGGCACGGCTTCGAGCGGTACCGCCAGGTGCAGGGTCAGCTCCTTGCGCCCGAGTTGCTGCATCAGGGCGGCTTTCTCCTCCACCAGGACCAGCTCGCCGCGACGGATGACACCGATGCGGTCAGCCATCTCCTCGGCCTCTTCGATATAGTGGGTGGTGAGAATGATGGTCACGCCCTGGTCGCGCAGCCCCCGCACCACTTCCCACATCTCCCGGCGCAGTTCCACGTCGACGCCGGCCGTGGGCTCGTCGAGGAACAGCACCTGAGGGTTGTGCGACAGTGCCTTGGCAATCAGCACCCGCCGCTTCATGCCGCCGGAGAGCTCCAGCAGGCGGTTGTCACGCTTGTCCCACAAGGTCAGGGCGCGCAGCACGTTCTCGATATGCGCCGGATCCTTGGGCTTCCCGAACAGCCCGCGGCTGAAGCTGACCGTGTCCCATACCGTGGTGAAGGCCTCGTTGGTCAGCTCCTGGGGTACCAGGCCGATGCGCTCGCGGGCTTCACGGTAGTGGGCCACGTTGTCGAAGCCATCGACCCGGACGCTGCCGCTGGTGGCATTGACCAGCCCGCAGATCACGCTGATCAGCGTGGTCTTGCCGGCTCCGTTGGGGCCGAGCAGGGCGAAGATCTCGCCGCGGCGGATGGTCAGGCTCACCTCCTTGAGCGCCTGGAAACCGCCACCATAGATCTTGGAGAGCTGTTCGACCTGAATCATCGGCGTGCCGGCCTCGCCGCCGTTGCCGGCAGCGGAGCCTGGTTCCGGCATACTGATCCGCGAAGGGTTGGCTGAGAGAGTCATGCGACGTCCCTGTTGGCGAAAGATCGATTCGACATGGCTCTATCCTAGCGCGTGAGGCCGCTCGGCACAGGGGGCCAAACGAGAAAAGCCGCCGTGCGGTTCGAGGCACGAGCGGCTTCTCCTGGAGGTGGCGTCATGCTGTCGCCAATAACCGGCTGTGGCTGGTTATCAGCTACGGCTGGTGATCTCCAGCAAGTGATAGCCGAACTGGGTCTTCACCGGACCATGGACCTTGTTCAGCTCGCCGGAAAACACCACCTCGTCGAATTCGCGCACCATCTGGCCGGGGCCGAAGCTGCCGAGGTCGCCGCCCTGGCGACTGGAAGGGCAGGTGGAGTGCTCGCGCGCAACCTCGGCAAAGTCGCGACCGCCTTCGATCTCGGCCTTGAGAGCCTCGCACTTCTCTTCGCTGTTCACCAGAATGTGTCGCGCAGTTGCCTTGGCCATGTCGTGCTCCTGTCGTGAGAGGCTGTCGTGAGATAAAGCCCGCAGCATAGCATGCGTGTACGCAGTGCCGAAGTTTATCCCTCGTAGGCGGCCAGCTCGACCTGGGCCGCCGAGTCGCGCAACGGCACCAGGGCCTGGTACTCGGGAGAAGCGTACCACTGCTCCACGGCCTGCCGGTCGGGGAAGCGCAGCATCACGATGTTGGGATGCCCCGGCTCGCCTGCCAGCATGGCCGTACGTTGACCACGCATGATCACCTCGCCGCCCCAGGGGGCGAGAGTTTCAGGTACCCGTTCGACATACTCCATCCAGCGCTCGGGGTCATGTACCGTAACTTGTCCGACCACGTAGGCACTGCTCATGGGTGTCCTCCTGTTGGTTATCCTCCCACGCCAAACCTTAGCCGCAGGTTCTGCAGGCCGTCGAGCTCCATGCGCACCTCGTCGGAAAAGATGGGGTGGCCCTCGAGACGAACGCTAACCGTGGCGTCGGCGCCGCGATAGTGGATCTCGGCAGCGATGGTGGCTCGTGTACTCAGCGGTGCCAGCGGCTCATAGGTGACCCGTCGCACCTCCACGGCCGAGAGGCCGCGCGCCTCGAGCTGCTCATCGATGGCCTGCCTGACGACATGACCGTAGTAGAGATAGAGGCCGCCATACGCTAGGGCGGCCAGGAAGATCAACGAAATGAGTCGGCCCAAGTTCAGTCTCCTTTGCGTTCGTCGCGTGTCGATGCCAGCAGTACCCGGTCCATCCCCCGGGTGGTGAGCAGGCGCTTGAGCACGCCGAACAGATGGGTGGGCAGCGTGACATGATAACGCGCTTTCGGCCTACGGCTCTCCAGCGCGTGGATCAGCTTGTCGACCACGGCGTCCGGCCCCAGTGTGAAGGCTCCACCCGAGGATGTCCCTTTCCCTGCCAGGCGAGCCTCGACGACACGGTAGGTGTCGCGATGGTAACTACGCTGGGCATCGATGTGCTCGAGAAAGGCGCGGTAGGCGTTCTCGCGGAAGCGGCTGGCGATCGGGCCAGGCTCGATCAGGCTGACGTGGATGCCGCTGCCGTAAAGCTCCTGACGCAGCGTATCGGTGAGCCCTTCCAGGGCGAACTTGGAGCACACATAGGCACCGCGATACGGCAGGGCGGCGAAACCGAGCACCGAGCTGTTCTGCACGATCCGGCCGAAGCCCTGTTCGCGCATGACGGGAACGATGCGCGTGGTCAGTTCGTGGGTGCCGAGCAGGTTGACTTCCAACTGCGTACGCAGCGCCTCGCGGGAGAGGTCCTCGACGGCTCCCGGCTGGCCGTAGGCGGCATTGTTGAACAGTGCGTCGAGCCTGCCGCCTGTGTGTGCCAGCAACTGCTCTACGCAGGCGGTAATGGAGTCGCTCGAGGCCAGCTCCAGCGGCAGTACCTCGAGCCCTTCGTCGTGCAGGCGCGTCAGGTCTTCCTCGCGCCGCGCGGTGGCAAACACGCGCCAGCCCCGCTTGGCCAAGGCATGGGCGGCGGCATGGCCGATCCCGCTGGAGCAGCCCGTTACCAGCACGCTGCGCTGAGTCGCGTCCTGCCTATTCGTCGTGGCAGCGTGGCTCATGGCAGAGGAATCTCGTTGACCTTGTGCGGTACCTGATAACCGCGTTGCACCGCCGGGCGGGCAGCGATCTCCAGGTACCAGCGCTCCACGTTGGGATAATCGTCAAGAGTGATACGCTGCCACTCGTAGCGCGATACCCAGGGCCAGCAGGCGATGTCGGCAATGGTGTACTCATCGCCGGCCAGGTAAGCGTTGTCGGCCAGGCGTGCATCCAGTACGCGGTAGAGGCGCTCGGCCTCGGCGTGGAAGCGCTCCTCGGCATAGGGGGCCTTGCCGGCGTTGAACTTCAGGAAGTGGTGGGCCTGACCCAGGATGGGGCCAAGCCCGCCCATCTGCCACATCAGCCATTCCAGGGTGCGGTAGCGTTTTTCGGGTTCGCTGGGCAGGAAGCGTCCCGTCTTCTCGGCCAGATAGATCAGGATCGCGCCCGATTCCATCAAGGCCGTGCCGGTTTCGGCGTCGCGAATGGCGGGAATCTTGTTGTTGGGGCTCACCTCGAGGAAAGCCGGCTCGAACTGCTCGCCCCGGGTAATGTCCACGGCGTGGGTACGGTAGGGCAGGCCGAGCTCTTCGAGCAGAATGGAAACCTTGCGGCCATTGGGAGTGGTCCAGGTCCAGAAATCGATCATCGTGTAGTCCTTGTCACCGGGAACGGATTGCGCAACATCAGACCCGCAGGGTTGTCGGAGACCTTACCATTCCGTCACCCATTGGCGTAACGGCCAGCCGCACTGTCGGCGCGGTCGGGTTCGTGTGGTGCCATGCAGGCTATGCTGAATGACATGCTGAGTAGCGTGGCACGGTCGGGAGTTCAGTGTGCCACACACGGGGCCTGGCGTTTTTTCACGGGGCTTGTCAGTCAGGTAAGCGCCCGGGAGAATGGCCGCGACGCGGTTGCCGATGAGTGCCGAAGCACGTCAAGGGGGAGACATGAGGGTTAGAGCGACGCTGTGGTCATGGCTGGGGCCTGTGATGCTGCTGGCCATGACAGGGGCGGCCCATGCCCAGGAGGAAGCCGAGACCGTCGGCATGATGACGGGGCTGCTGGATGGCCAGGAGCGCGAGTGGTTCATTCTTAGCCAGGGTCTGGATTCCAACGCCACCTTCACCGAACTGGGTGATCGGGTCGTGATCGATCTGGTCGGCTTCACCGCACCGGACAGCTGGCGTGTGCGTGATTCGCTCTCGCTCAGCATCACCCTGGTGGAGGGTGAAATCGCCAAGTTCGATCTGTTGCACCCCATCGGTGCCAGCGTGATGCCGCCGGTATTCACTTCCGACAACGCCGAGGTTCGCCTGGCCTTGGATACCTTCGAGGTGGAAGGCAGCAAGGCTCATGTGGTGGGTAGGGTGGAGGGCGTTCTGGCCCTGCAGCAGGCCCTGGGCGAAGAGGCGAGCCTGGAAGAGGGTATCGACATCGCGGTGGAGTTCGATGCCAGCGCATCCCGCATCGAATATTGAGCCGCAGTTTTCCCGCCTCACCGCTCTGCTGGCCGAATGGCAAGCGGTCTGGCGTCCGCTTCCGTTCACTCAGCGTCGCGCCGCCTGGTGTGACCGTTACCCGGAACTGACCGAAACGCTGCTGGGGCTCAGCGACGCCCAGCTCGCCCATCTGCAGGCCGATCCCTGGCACGACTCTCCGCTCGCGGACCGACTGCCGGTCGCTGAGCTGGCCGAGCTGGTCGAACTGTCGCCACTGTCTGCCACAGGCGAGTCGTTGCCGGAGGCCTGGAGCCAACATGTCGGCGGGCGCAAATGGCAACAGATCGAGGCCTTCGTCCGGCACCTGGACGTCGCGCCCCATGAGCGCTTGCTGGAGTGGTGCGCCGGCAAGGGGCATCTTTCCCGCGCCCTGGCCAGGTGGCATGGCCGGGAGGTCAGCGCCCTGGAGTGGCAGGCCAGCCTATGCGAGGAAGGCCAACGGTTGGCTGTGGCGCAGCAGGCGGCGGTACGGTTGTACCGGCAGGACGTGTTGGCCGACGAGGTGGTGGGTTTTCTCTCTGCCGATACGCATGTCGTCGCGCTGCACGCCTGCGGCGACCTGCATCTCGGGCTGCTCGAGCGCGCCGTGGCATCGGGCTTCGCCGTGACCCTGGCGCCATGTTGCTACCACCGCACGCAAGCGGCGGACTATCGCCCCGTATCTCAGCTCGGGCGGACATTGTGTCACAGTCACTCCCTGCATCTGGAACGTGCCGACCTGGCGCTGGCGGTTCAGGAAACCGTTACGGCGCCGCTGGGAGTGCGTCGGCATCGTGAGCGGGCCAATGCCTGGCGGCTGGGTTTCGATGAGCTGCAGCGCGAGCTGCGTGGCGTGGATACCTACCTGCCCGTGCCCAGCCTGGCCTATGGCCAGATGCCCGAGCGCTTCGACGCCTTCTGCCACTGGGCGGCGCAGTGCAAGGGGTTGGCGCTTGAGGACGGACTCGACTATCGGCGTTACGAGGCCGCGGGCTGGCAGCGGCTGGCGGAGGTGAGCCGGCTGGAGCTGGTACGTCACCTGTTTCGGCGCCCGCTGGAGATTTGGCTGGTCATGGATCGCGTCCGGCGGCTTGAAGAAGCGGGCTTCAGGGTGGAAATCGGCACATTCTGTGCGCATCGATTGACCCCGCGCAATCTATGCATTCGCGCCAGGACGTCATAATCTCAAAGTATCGGCAGGCTCATGCCTTCAGCTCAGACTGAAACTGCCGAAATAACGATATGACCATTATTATAACGACGCCTGCTCATGTTCGAGACAAGCCGTCGATACGCAAGGGGCTCACCGTTGACCAGTGACGATCACGCTTCGTTCTTTGAGCAGCTGTTCAATACCAATCCGGCCATCAAGCTGCTGATCGACCCCAGCGATGGGCGTATCGTCGATGCCAATGCTTCCGCCGTGCACTTCTATGGCTATCCCGCCGACGTGCTGAAACAGTTGAAGATCACCGACATCAACTGCCTCGATCCTGAAGCAGTGCATGCCGCCATGGCCAAGGCGGAAGCCTGCCAGCAGCTGTTCTTCGAGTTCAGGCATCGCCTCGCCAGCGGGGAGGTCCGCGACGTGCACGTCTACTCGGGGCCGGTATGCCTCGAGGGGCGCGAATACCTTCACTCGATCATCATCGACGTCACCGACGAGAAGCGCTATTACGCTATGTTGGAGACCTACAATGACCTGTTCCACAACCTTCCCGTAGGGGTCTATCGCAACTCCGCCGAGCCGGAAAGCCGCTTCACGGCAGCCAATCCCGCCATGCTGAGGATCTTCGAGGCCGAGTCGCTCGAGGCATTGCTGGGGGTGCGGCCCTCATCGCTGTATGTTTGCAGCGAGGAACTCAAGTCGTTCATCGCGGATCTGGAACGGGACGGGGTCGTGAGCCGCCGCCCGCTGCGTCTGCGTACCTTGAAGGGAGCGCTCATCCACACCGAGGTCACCGTGCTGCGCCAGGTCGCGGAAGACGGCAGTGTCGACTTCAGCGGCATCGTCGAGGACGTGACGGCTCGCCATGCCGCCGAGATGAACCGGGATCGGCTGACACACCTGCTGGACGCTTCGCCCGACATCGTCGCCATCGCCGATGGCCAGGGCCGTGTGGTCTATCTCAACAAGGCCGGGCGCGACCAGTTCGGCGTTCTGCCCGACAAGCTGGCCGATGCGTTGGTCAGCGCGCATCCGCCATGGGTGTGCCATCTCATCGAGGAGGAAGGTATTCCCTACGCCATGGAGCACGGCTACTGGTACGCGGAGACCGCCGTGCTGGGGCGTGACGGTGAGATTCCCGTTTCACAACTGATCGTGACGCGCCGCAATGAAAGCGGCGAAATCGACAGCATCGCTACCATCATGCGCGACATCAGTCAGACCAAACAGCACCAGGCGGAGCTCGAGTATCATGCCGGCCACGACCCGCTTACCGGCGCGGTCAACCGTAACCGCTTTCTCGATCTGCTGGCCCGCGAGCGTAAGAGAGCGCATCGCAGCGGCGAGCCGCTTAGCCTGATCATGTTCGATCTGGATCACTTCAAGCGCATCAACGACACCTTCGGTCACAGTGTTGGAGACATGGTGCTGAAAAAGCTGGTGCACACCTGCCATGCACTGCTGCGTGACGTGGACGTGCTGGCGCGCTGGGGCGGCGAGGAATTCATGGTGCTGCTGCCGGCCACGCCGCTGACGGGGGCGGTTAACCTTGCCGAGCGGCTGCGTCAGGCCATCGCCGACGAGCCGTTTACTCCAGTTCCGACTCTTACCAGCAGCTTCGGCGTTGCCGAGCTGGGGGAAGAGGAAGCAGAGGCACAGTGCTACAAGCGCCTCGATAAGGCGCTCTACCGTGCCAAGGCGACCGGGCGCAACCGGGTCTGCATGGCCGAGCCGGCCACACTCAACGGTTCACTTCCAGATGAATCTCGATAGTGCGAAGCAGGCGCTGCCGATCGATCCAGCCGCTTACCCGCCCATCCTGCATGACCGGGATCTGATTCAGCCCGTGCTCGTTGAGAAGCTGAAGCACTTCGTCGGCCTTGGCTCCGGGTGATACGTGATGCAGCTTCTTCATCGGTGTCATGATGTCGGCAACCTGGGTCGAGGCCCACCGTGAGTGCTCTACATGCCGCGCATCGCTGAGTGATACCAGTCCAACCACTTCGGCGACGTTGGTCCCCACCAGGAAGGCCCGACGACCGGAAGGCAATACGTCCTGATGCAGCCACGCCTCAATGGAGCGTTGCGGATCTACCAGCGGTATCTCCGCTTCGGCCAGGTCGCGGGCGCGCATGCCGGCAAGCCGCTCCCTGAGCATGTGCATGCGACCCTGTGCCTGGGTCATGTTGAGCAGGAACCAGGCGATCAGCATGATCCACAGGCCGCCCACGAGATTGCCAGCCACCAGATTCCAGATGGCCAGGCCGAACAGGCCGTAGGCGACCAGCTTGCCGCTGGCAAAGGCGGTTTCGTTGGCCTTCTTGGCGTCGCCGGTCACTTTCCAGACCAGCGCTCGCAGCACGCGACCACCGTCGAGGGGGAAGCCGGGAATGAGGTTGAATAGCGCCACCAGCAGATTGATCGTTGCCAGCCAATTCAGCGCAACGGTAAGCGGTTGGTACCAGCCCGCCGTCAGCATGGCCAGCACAGCGAAGGTGGCCGCCAGAGCAAAGCTGACGATTGGCCCGGCAATGGCGATCGAGAACTCATCGTTTGCCTTGTCGGGGTCGCGGGCCATCTGGGCTACGCCGCCGAAGATGAACAGAGTGATGGCCGTGACGGGTACGCCGCGGCGGATGGCTACCAGGCTATGCCCCAACTCATGGGCCAATATCGAGGAGAAGAAGAGCAGAGCCGTCACCAAGGCAGTGAGCACGGCGGTGGCGGTGGTCCAGTCCGGATACTGATGCCTGAACCCTGCGCTCATGGTCATCAACAGCAGGGCAAAAATGATCAGCCAGCTGATATGGACTTCCAGCCGGATGTCACGGAAACGCCCTATGACCAGCACGGACTTGAACATCGACGGCCACCTCGCTCTGTTTGGTCCCAGTTTGGCGGCATTATGAGAGGAAATCCAAGCCGTCTGGCCGTTAGGCATGTTTCCCCTTTGCAGCAACGGGTCAGGCACCTATCTTGAGCAGGGTGGGGTGTCCAGGGAGAGGGAGATGATGGCAACGGACCGCGAAGACCTCGGTAACAGGGCCGGTAGCGCTGCAGGTACCGCTGAGAGCGGCCTGAGATGAAGCGTACCCGCTCGCCGCTGGCGGCCGTGCTGGGCGGGCTGGGGCTCGTCTGCGTTCTCGTGCTGGGCGGAGGCTACTGGCTGATGTTGCATATGCCCGGTACATCCTTCCGCGGCGAGCCGCCGCCACTGAGCGCCGAAGGCGAGCGGCTGAGCGAACGGCTTCACCAGCATGTGCGAATCCTGGCGGATGAGATCGGCGAGCGCCACTACTGGCGGCCGGAGGCGCTCCAGGCCGCTGCTGATTACATCGAGCGGGCCTTCCAGGAGGCAGGACATCGGCCTCGGAGGCTGGAAGTGCCCACCGGCAGCCGGGTATTTCACAATATCGAGGTGGAGCTGCCCGGTGCCCGGCGCGCCGATGAGGTGCTGGTGGTGGGGGCGCACTACGACACGGTGCGTGGTAGTCCCGGAGCCGACGACAATGCCTCCGGCGTGGCCGTACTGCTCGAACTGGCGCGCCAGTTGCAGGGAGCAGAGCTCGATCGTTCACTGCGGCTGGTGGCGTTCGTCAATGAAGAGGCGCCGTTCTTCGGCAGCGATGCCATGGGTAGCCTGCACTACGCGCGGCAGGCCAAGGCCGAGGGGTGGACCATCGTGGGCATGATCTCGCTGGAGATGCTCGGCTACTACAGTGACGAGCCCGGCAGTCAGTTCTACCCATTCCCTCTCGATCTGTTCTATCCGGACCGGGGGAACTTCCTCGCCTTCGTCACCAAGCTGGAATCGCGCCGGCTGCTCCATAACGCTATCGGTGCGTTTCGTCGTCACGCGACGGTACCTTCGGAGGGCTTGGTGGCGCCGCCGCAGATGGGCGACATACATCGCTCGGACCACTGGGCGTTCTGGGAAATGGGCTTTCCGGCCATGATGCTCACGGATACCGCCAACTTCCGCAACCCTCACTACCATCGCCCCAGCGACACCCCCGAGCGATTGGACTACGTCACCATGGCCAGGGTGACCGAGGCCCTGGCGGCCATGCTCGAGAGCATGGCCCAACGATAGCGCAACAGCAGGCTAGGGCCCCGCGCGGGCGAGACCCGAGAGCACCCGACCGGGGCGACCGGGTGCGAAAATCACTACCACCGGCTCGTTCAGTGATGACGGCTGAACTGGCCGTGGGGGCATTCGCCCATCAGCTTCTCGAACTCCCTGCCGCTCATGTGCAGCAGCGTTTCGTGATCGCCGGCGTCGAAATAGATATCCGGCTGGTGTCGCAACATGTCGTCGACATAGACCTGCAGGCCATAGGCCTGGCCGACAGGAGTGATGGCCCCTGGGTCGCAGTCGTTGAAGCGATTCACGATCTCCTCTTCCTCGGCCAGTTCGACCGGTTCGTTGAACAGCCGCGACAGGCTCTCCAGATCGGCATCGCAAGTGCTGGGCAGCACCGCGACGCGATAGCCGGAGCGGCCGTGCAGCATGATGGCCTTGGCGAGCTGCTCACCGGTAACGTGCGACTGTTGGGCAATGCGGCTGGCACTGACTTCGTAGTCGTGCTTGACCTCCTCGTAGTCGATATCACAGGCTCTCAAGTATTCCCTTAGGGTGGCCGGGATCGCCATGACACTGTCTCCCTCGGCGCAAGGGCCGACGTTCGCTGGTGGAGCGCATCCATGCTGCAGTGTTTTCCTCATCTATCAGCATAGCGCCTGTGGGCCTGCTGAGCAGGGTGTTCGCCCAGCCGTCGAGCAAGGAGCCGATGTGACCTTCACCAATGCTTCGCTGGATCCACAGAATCTCCCTGCGCTTGCGGAGGCGCCATTGGAGCCCGTTTCTCCTCGTCTGGCGCCCTGCCAGGCAGTGCTGCGCAGCCTGCACTGGCTGCTGCTGACGGGGCTGGCCGCGTTAGTGCCCTTCATGATTGCCGATATCGCCGCCTGGCAGCCGTGGCCGGCGGTCGCTGTGGCTCTGCTGGGCGCCAGCGGCATCGTGCTCGGCTGGCTCGAGGCGCGTCGCCGGGCCTACGGCCTGCGTCAGCACGACCTGATCTATCGGCGCGGCCTGCTGGTGCAGAGCACTCAGGTGCTGCCGTTGGCTCGCCTGCAGCACATCGAGACGACGAGCAACCCGGTCGAACGTGCCTTCGGCCTGGTACGCCTGGTGTGCTTCACGGCGGGAGGAAGAGGGGCGGACATGGTACTCGAAGGCTTGACCGCCGATCGGGCCGCGGCGATTCGTCAGCATCTGCTGGCCCGCCTTGAGAGTGCGGAACCGGAGCCCACGGGGGCGGATGCGCCATGAGCGAAGCGTCGCCACTCGGCGAAAGGCAGGGCGGAGAGTTGAAGTGGCAGCGTCTTTCACCTTGGGCAGTACTCCTGCTGCTGCTCAGCGGCAGTGCGTCGCTGCTGCGCCAGCACATGCCGCTGGTACTCGGCGCCGGGGCCGGCCTGGCACTGGTGGAGCGCCTGGGCCTGCGTGAGCTGGCGCTGGGTGGGGCGGTGCTACTCATCTTGGCAGTGCTGATCAGCCTGCTCTACTACCGCCGCTTTCGCTACTGCTGCGACGGCGATGTGCTGATCGTGCAGAAGGGATTGTTGGAGCATCGCGAGTTCAAGGTGGCGGCACGCCACGTGCAGAGCATCGTCATTCGCCAGCCGGTCTACATGCGCCCCTTCGGCCTGGTGCTGTGGGAAGTGGAAACGCTGGCCGGCGAAGCCTCGCGCATCGCCTTGCCGGGCATTCGCCGCGAACGGGCGGAAGCGCTCGAAAGGGAGCTGCGGCCGCCCGAGCAGTGGCCGGGCGTAGCGTCCGAGTCCGCCCCGGCGGCGGAGAGACAGGTCGTGCCGTGCTTTGCCATCAGTGGCAAGGCCATCGTGCTTCATGGTCTGGCCAGCCGTTCGATCTATCTCATCGCGGCGATGCTGTCGCCGCTGGTGCGCCCGCTCGAGCGCTGGCTGCACGACCGGCTGCCGCAGCTAGATCTCGACACCTGGATGCCGGGTTCGCCGCTGCTGGCGGTCCTCGTGGGACTCTTGGCGGCGCTGACATTACTGGCATTGTTGGCCATTCTGGCGGCCTGGTGGCGCTTTCACGGTTTCGTGCTGCTCGACGCCGGCGAGCGACAGATCCAGCGCAGCGGCCTGTTTCATCGCCAGGAGCAGACCCTGAGCCTGGCGCGGCTGCAGGTGGTGGAGTGGGTACAGACGGGGCTCGGCCGGCTGCTCGGGCGTGGCTATCTGGTGTGTCATCAGTACGGTGCACTGGGCGGCGATGCGGGGGAGTCGCGCCGCTTCCTGGTGCCGGGGCTCAGCGAGGCGCAGGGGGCGGCGCTGACGGCCCATTTCTGGCAGACCTATTCAAGGCAGAGCGATTCAAGACAGGGTGCTGCCGGGCAACCGCTGCGGCGTGTCGACCCCAGCTATCGGCGGGTGCTGTTCCTGCGTTACCTGTTGCTGCTCGCCGGTGGGGCGGTACTGGTGCTGGGCGTGTTGATACCGCTCGAGCTCTCATGGCCTGCCTGGAGCGGCTTGGCCGCGGTGCTGCCGCTGTTGGCCGCCGTGTTGGCCCACTGGCGCTGGATCGCGACCGGCTGGGCTCAAGAGCAGGGCTTCTTGCGCGTTCGGCGCGGGGTGGTGGGCCAGCGCACCGGCATCTTTCCCATGCAGCATCTCATCTCGCTGCGGCTTCAGCAGAGCTGGCTGCAACGCCGGCGCGGCGTTGCCACCCTGCACCTGGAGCTGGCCAACGGTCGCCAGACCCTGCCCTATCTGAAGGAGGACGATGCCCGCCGCCTGGCCGATACGCTGCTGTTCACCGCCGAGAGCGCTCAGCTCGTTTGAGCATCAGCACCGAAGCGCCGGTGCAGCCAGGCGTTGATGGCGTTGGACTCGTACAGCCACTCATGGCGGCCATCGTCATGCTCGATCAGCAGGCACGGAACCTTGACCTTGCCACCGCCTTCTTCCAGCTCAAGGCGACGATCCGGGTCGAGCTGGGCATCGCGGACCTCGATCTTCAGGCCCAGCCGTGCCATCTCCTTGCGCACCTTGATGCAGAACGGGCAGGAGCGAAACTGATACAGCGCCAGCTGGCGGCACGCCTCGTCGACCTCAGCCTGCTCCTGTTCGCTGCGTTCGACGCTCTGCGGCGTGGAGAGCTTTTCGGCGATCAGCATGACCGGCGACAGCACCAGCCGTACGCCGCGAAAGAAGTAGCGCAACACGATTCTCATTGTGACCCCAGGATGAATGAATTTTTCACGGGCCACATGATGCCGTGCCAGGCATCGAGTTCCAAGCCAAGGGGCACAAGAGATCAACGCATCTCGATTTTCAGCTCGTCGATGAAGCGATCACGGCGTGACAGCGCCTCGGCAGCCGTTTCACCCGATAGCGTGGCGCACGTATTGACCAGACATTCCACAGCACTCAGGAAAGCCACCATGCTGTTCGAGATGAAGCTGGTTTCGTGAGGTACCAGCAGGGCCTGTTCGGAGTGGCGTACAAGCGGGGAGTTGGACATGTCCGTGACCACTAGGACCCGGATGCCGTGGTTGCGGGCCGCCTTGCAGACGTTCACCACTTCACGTGTGTAGGGTTTGCAGCTAGCGGCGATCAGCACGTCGTCGGTACCCATGCCGGCCAGACCCTCGGCAATGCCGTGACCGCTGTCGCTGAGCAGACTGACGTCGGAGCGCAGCATTCCCAGGCCGTAGGCCAGAAAGCTGGCGAAGGCATGGAACTGACGCACGCCGTACAAGCGAACGCGGGCTGCATTCATCACGGCGTTGGCAAAGGCTTCCAGTTCGTCGCTGCGCAGGTTGTCCAGCAAGCGCTCTATATTGCGGCACTGCTCGCCGGCAAGCTGGCGAGCCTGATTCAGCAGATCGCTCTTGTCCGCGGCCAGGGCAACGCTGGCATGCTGGCGGTAGAACGAATGGGGCGGGGTCAGCGAGTCGCTGAGAAGGATGCGCTGGAGCTCTCCGAAGCGAGTATAACCGAGCGATCTGGCCAGCCGGGAAATCGTCGAGGGATTGACTTCGAGCTTCTCGGCCAGCGCGGAGATGGAGAGCAGCGCCGGGTCGCCGCGCAGTTCGATCAGTCGCGAAAGCACCTCCTGAGCCTTGGGTCCCAGGTGTCGGTCACTTTCGCCTCGGGCGATGGCTAGGGAGAGGGCTCGGAGCGACTCGAGGTCGGATGGGGCGCGTTCGTTATCCGTCAAAGAGGGTGTGTCTGCTGCCATGAAAGGGCTCGCTATGGCCAGGTGGGTGTATCTCCCATTGAACGCCGTCATTAAGCAGGCGGAACACGCCAGTCGCAAGGGTATTCTCGTGATCGGGGTCGTCTGGCGCACGACGATAGATGGGCAACCCGTTGCCCCCGGTATCTCGCAAGATGCGTAGGGGGTCTAGCTGCGTCGATGCAATCAGTTCGTCGCCTCGCTGCTGGCGGTCGCGAGAGGAGCGGGTGATCGTCTGACCGTCCTCAGCTCGTGGATGGTGCAGCGCATGGTTGGCGTGCACATAGGCGTTGTCGATGACTTTGATGGATAATTGGCCGCTTCCTATTTCTACGCTGTAGAGCCTGCGCTCGCCCTGCTGGGCCAACGTGAAATGAAATCCCCCGCTGGCCGGTGCCTCAGCGAGCAGGCTGAGAATGGCGTCAAGTGTGGGTTCGGCCAGCATGGCGCGGCCCAGCACCATGCGGGGTATCGCGGGTACTACGCCATCGAAGCGCAGGTTGTTGACGGCCTGAACGATGCCTAACTCGGTAAGGGCGAAGGTATGACCTGGCAGTGAGCCTGGATAGCAGCAAGCCATGAAGCTCGGCTGGCCGACCGGCGACAGCTGAGCCACGAAGACGTCGCCGTCGAAGCAAGGGAGCCCATCTTCGTTGTGTGCGATGCAGGGCTCGTGGCCAGGAAGGACGACGGTAGTGCATCCGTCCGGACAGTGAGTGAGCAAGTCTCCTCGGCTGTTCCATGCGAAAACCTGCAGAAAGGGCAGTTCGAGCCCCTCGGCCAGGCCTTCGAGCTCTTCGAGCACCCAGGGGAAACGGCTCCTGCAGCATGCCAGCATGCGAGCGACCGCAGCATCGTGACGGGGATGGGTGATGTCTTGCCACAGCTCGCTGGACAGCAGCTTGTCATGCACGGCACGGTGTCCGGCCTGCCCCAGTGCATAACCCAACTGCCGGTGATTGCCGCTAGCGCGCAGGCATCCCAGCCCGGCTCGGCGCTCCGTGCCGTTCGGCGGGTCAATGTACATGTCTGAGAAAGTCCTTGAGCCTGGGGTTGGTGGGAGCCGAGATCATCTCTCGCGGGTCTCCGTCGACGGCGATCTTGCCGTGTTCCATGAATATCAGGCGTGAGCCCACCTGCCTGGCGAAGGACATCTCATGGGTCACTACCACCATGGTCATCCCCTCTTCTGCGAGTGTGCGCATCACGTTGAGCACCTCCTGTTTCAGCTCGGGGTCGAGCGCCGAAGTCGGCTCATCAAAGAGCATCACCTTGGGTTTGACGGCCAGCGCCCGGGCGATGGCAACACGCTGCTGCTGCCCACCGGAGAGTGAGTCGGGATATTGCTCGGCTTGAGCTTTCAGACCCACTTTGTCGAGCAGCGCCAACGCTTGTGCCCGTGCTTGAGTTCGGCTCATGCCGCGTACGTGCCTGGGGCCGAAAGCGACGTTCTCCACGGCGGTCAGCTGCGGAAAAAGGTTGAATTGCTGAAATACCATGCCGGCTTCCTGACGAATCTCTCTCAGCCGAGCGTTACCTGCCAGCACGCTGAGGTCATCCACCACCAAGTCTCCGCCGGTGATCATTTCCAGCCCGTTGATACAGCGCAGCAGCGTCGATTTTCCCGATCCCGAAGGACCAATCAACACGACCACTTCGCCGCGGTCGATGGTAAGGTCAACCTCATCGAGCACCTTGAGCGAACCGAAGTGCTTGGATACGTTTCTGAATTCGATGATGCTCATAGAATCTTCATCCTTCTCTCGATGAAGCGCAGCATTAGGGTCAGGCTTCCGGTCATGATGAGATACATGATGGCGATGGCGCTCCAGATCTCCACGGCACGGAAATTGGCCGCCATGATTTCCTGCCCGGTTCGTGTCAGCTCACCGACGCCGATCACGATGAACAACGAGGTGTCCTTGAGGCTGATGATGAACTGGTTGCCAAGAGGTGGAATCAACCGCCGAAAGGCGAGTGGCCCGACGATATAAAGCAACACCTTCCAGCGGGGCAGGCCGAGAGCCAGTCCGGCCTCGGCGAGGCCACGACTGATTGATTGCAGGGAACCCCTGACGATCTCGGCAATGTAGGCTCCCGCATTGATTACGATGGCGATCATGGCAGCGGTGAGCGGGTCGATGCGAATGCTCGCCAGCACCGGCAACGCAAAGTAGAGAAACATTACCTGCACCACGATGGGTGTGCCGCGAATCACCTCGATGTAGACCATCGCCGTGTAGTTGAGCAGCCAATTGCCGTAGGCGCGCATAAGGCCTGCGATGGCGCCTACCGCCATGCCGCCGCACAGCCCCACTACGGTGATGAAGATCGTCATCTGTGCACCTTTGAGCAGCTGAGGCATGAAGGTGACGATGACGGACCAATCCGTATTCATTGGGAACCTCGAGATTCGTCAGGGATGAGGGGTGCAGATACTCGACTCATTGGTTGGGGCGGGTGCCGAACCAGGTCTCGTAGATATCGTCGTAACGACCGTCCTCACGCATGGTGGCCAGAGTGGCATTCACGTCTTCCACCAAAGGGCTGCCTTTGGGGAAGCCGATGCCGTATTCATGGGCCATCATCTGCTCCCCGACGGCTTTCACCTGACCGTCTCCTGCAGTGGCGATGTAGTAAAGCACGTTGGGCGTGTCGTGCATGGCGGCATCGACGCGACCGGTGCGTAGCTCCAGATAGGCGTTGTCGATATTGGGCAGCAGCCTAAGTTCTGTCTCGGTGAAGTGTTCCTGGGCGTAATCGGCTGCCGAGGTACCCATGCGCAGCGCCAGAGTACGGCCGGCCAGATCGTCGGTATTCTCGATGTCGCTGTCCACGGGGACCATCAGGGTGAAGCCGCTATCGTAGTAGCCATCCGAAAAGTCGATCACCTCCTGACGGTCCGGGCGGATGGTGATGCCGGCCAGCGCCACGTCGACCTGATTGGTCTGAAGCGCTGGGATGATGCCGGAAAAGTCCATCGGCCTTAGCTCATACTCCCAGCCGTTTTCCTCGGCGATGGCCCTCCACATGTCAATGTCGAATCCGACGTATTCGCCGTCTTTCATGAACTCGAAGGGAACGAAGGCGGTATCGGTAGCTACGATCAGCTTGTCGGCAAAGGCAGTAGGGGCAAGGGCAAGGCTGACCCCCATGGCGGCATACAGAATCTGCGTTTTCATCATGCTTCCTCGTTGGCATTGTTGTTGAGCATTGTTGCGCTGCTTGTGGAACAAGGTTCGAGCAGAAGCAGTGCATGCGAACCTTGTCTGCAAATATATTTGTACATAAAAAATGAAAGCGCAAGAAATTTGCATATTGCGTTGCGTTGATTAGCAAGCGGGCATGAATGGCCCACTCTGGCCATACTGTTCATGTGGGCGGGCTTGCGAGCTTGCCGGGCTCCTCTTGAGTGCCGATGGCTTGACGATGGCGTCGGTCGAAATCACAAGAACAGCAGAGAGGTTGGGTCATGAAAGAAGCGAAAGAGACACGCGGGGAGGGTTCCCGGCATTGGCCGTTCGCCGGGCTGTTGCTGGTGGCCTTGCTGGTGCTGACGCTCGGCCAGACCGTTCACGCGCAGCAGGATGAAGCGGCGGAAACCGACGCGGAAGAGCAGGTCGAGGAGGCTGCCGATGAGGCAATCGCCGCCGAAACCGCGGATGACACTGCCGGGCAGGATGCTGCCGCGCTGGCCGAACAGCTGGAAGAGCGCGAGCGCCAGCTGCGTGCGGCGCAGCGGGAAATTGCCGCGCTACGCGCACGCCTGCCGGCGGAAGAGGGCGGTGAGATCGACCTCGACGGCGCCTTGCGCTCGGCCAGCGTGACCATGGGTGCGATTCGTTCGACTCGTGCTGAGCTGATGCGAGCCGGAGGGCGCGATGAAGCCCTGCTGGAGAGCATCGACGAGCTGGTCGAGGAGCTCGAGCGAGATCAGCGGCTGGTGGCGCGTGCGCTGGATGCCAACCTTTACCAAGTGCGCCGTGGCGATACCCTGATCAGCATCGCCGGGCGCTTCTACGGTAGCTCCCAGCGCTGGCAGGAGCTGCACGAGGCCAACCGGCACGTGCTCGAGAATCCCGATCTCGTGTGGCCGGGGCTGACGCTCGTCATTCCACGTTGATGGATGCTGTCGCCGACCTCCGGGCCGGCGGCGGAGCGGTATGTAGCGGACATATTTGTGCAGTACTTCTGTCTGTGCAGTGCTTTTGAAGGAGCGAAGGATCAAGGACATGAACGCGAAACGGCAGCGTCGGGGAATCGTCGCAGGGCTGATGCTGGCTGGCCTCACGGCCTGCTCGGATCCGTCGGACGAACTGCGCGAGGTCACCCTGCCGGTGTTGGTCAACCAGGCCGAGCAGCTCGATGGCGCCAGGGTGCGTACCCAAGGCGTGGTGCGGCACTTCGAGGATCCGCTGCATTACTGGATCGAGGACGAAGATCTGAACCGGGTCGAAATATTTCCTCACGAGGAGATCGCGCCTCACCTTGGGGAAACGGTGCGCGTCGTCGGCAATTTCGAGTACTCTGCCACGGAAGGGCGTCGTTTGACGCTGGAGAGCGTCGAGCCAGTCGCAGGTCAGTAGGCCATGGCGGGTGGGGCGGTGGCATCAGGGAAGCACATCATCTAGGAATCGCCATGATCAGGCTCAACCAGCCGCCGCAGCTGCCGGCCTTGTCCCCCCGGGTGGATGCCATCGACCTCGCCCGCGGCATCGCCATCGCCTTGATGATTCTCAGCCACGCAGTGAGTGGCCTGCTCGGCATTCGCCAGGTGCCCGACTGGGGCATGGTGCCGATCCACCTCATCACCAAATTCTCTTCCTCGCTGTTCATCATAGTGTTCGGCATCGCTTTGGCGGTGGCTTTCCTGCCCAAGACGGGAGCGGCCGACTGGCCGCAGCGCAGGCTCAAGCTGATGCTACGTGGGCTGGAAGTGCTGTTCTGGTACAAGGCGCTGACCATCGTCGAGATGCTGCCGATGTTCACCACCCAGGACATCGTCGATGCGCTGCTCTATCAGCGCTTCGCCATCTGGGTGGAAATCCTCGGCTTCTATGCGCTGGCGCTGCTGTGGATTCCCTGGACCCTGCCGCTGTGGTGTCGCATGCCGCTGTGGTCGCGTTTGCTGGCGCCGGTTGTTATCGGCGTGCTGTCGGTGATGCTCGAACGTCATTTTCACTTCTGGGACAGCGTGATTCTCAAGGCGCTGCTGGTGGAGGACGCCGACCACTACACCTGGGGGCAGCTGGCACGGCTGCCGCTGGTCATGCTGGGTCTGTTGATCGGCGAGGCCATTCTGCGCTGTTACGGCGAGCCCTCGACCAGACGGCGCTTGGTCGCCGCTCTGGCAGGAGTGGGAGCGGTATTCCTGCTGGGGTTCGTGGCGCTCTCTCTGCCCGAGCTCGACGAAGCGCTGCTGGCGGTGGCCTGGAACGCCGGTAAGCATCCCCCTGAGGTGCCCTTCATGCTGTTCAGCGTCGGCGGGGCCTTGATCATCCTGGCGCTGTGTCTGTTGGGTGGCCGGTCGGCAGCGCGGTGGCTCAAGCCGCTGACCGTGATCGGCACGGACGCCCTGCGGGCGTTCATTTTTCACATCGTGGCGATTTTCCTGGTGCTGCGCTTGCTGTTCGACGCCTGGCAGGTCTACAGCTATCCGCAGGTATTGGGTATCGGCCTGATGCTGATTCTCCTCGCGGCAGGCTGGATCGCCTTCATGCGCTGGTTCCGGGAGCACAGTCGATGAGGGCGGGGGAACAAGGGCGATGGAATAAGGACGATAGATGAAGGGCAGGTGGGTCACGCAAGCGCTATTGCTGCTGGCCATGGTGCTACCTTCCATGGCCATGGCCATGGCTCAGCCGAGCTGGGCGGAGCAGGTCGACGCCCGCTTGGAGCCGGTCTGGGCGGAGCGCCTGGAAGCCAGGTTGGCGCTGCTCGAGGCCGGTTATGCCGGCGAGATCGGTGTGCATGTCCGCGAGCTCGGCAGCGGCGCGCGGCTGGGCTGGCGCGACGACGAATACTGGTACCTGGCCTCGCTGGTCAAGCTGCCGGTGGCAATCGAGCTGATGGCGCGGGTAGAGGCCGGTGAAATATCGCTTCAGGATCGCCTGACGCTACAGCGCAGCGACTACGTCGACGGCGCCGGCTCCACCAACTGGGCATCGCCTGGCAGCGCCTTGCCGCTGCGGCAACTGCTAGAGTCGATGATGATCGTCAGCGACAACACCGCCAGCGACATGCTGATTCGCCACCTGGGCCTGGAGAGCGTCAATTATCGTGCCCGGCACCTGTCGCCGGGCGGTGGGCTGGGGCCGATTACCACGCTGGTCGACGTGCGGCGCCATGCCTATGCCAACCTGCACCCCAGCGCCTTCACCCTCGGCGGCATGGATTTCATCGAACTGCGCAAGCGGCAAAGCGACGCCGCCCGTCTGACATGGCTGCGTCAGCGCCTCGGTCTGACGCCGCAGCAGTTGCAGGTGCCGAGCATCGATCAAGCCTTCCAGCTCTACTACGCCACCGACCTCAACGCCGGACGGCTGGATGCCTTCGCCGACATGCTCGAGGCGCTTGCCGAAGGCCGCGCCCTGGGCATGCAAGCGACCGCCGAGCTGCTGGCCATCATGGCGCGCACCACCAGCGGTGAACGGCGGCTCAAGGCCGGTCTGGGGCGCGACATTCGTCTGGCCCACAAGACCGGCACCCAGCACCGCCGCGGTTGCGATGCCGGCATCGCCACCCACGGCTATGGCGACGACGCCCGTCGCGTGGTGATCGTTGCCTGCGTGCGGGGTGAGCTGGACCTGGCTCGCAATGAGCAGATCCTCGCGGCGGTGGGGCGGGCCATTCGCGAGGCGGGTGCGTTTGAATATTGAACCGCCTGCGACCAAAGTCTATTTCGTGCCGACCTGTTCGTGATTGACACCTCCCCCGTGCCTCGCTAGCCTTCCTTACATCGAATGTTACCGGTAACAATGGCTGCATTTAACAAGAGCCGCATTCGACGCTCGAGGCCACACGCCATCGGGGAGATGCCAAGACGTGCCAATACACAACGACAATCGACTGGAGTCCGCCATGACCATTTTCTGGCGCAATACCCTCACGCTAGCCGGTGCGGCTACGCTCTCGCTGGGCATTGCTTACGCACAAGCCCCTGACCTCTCCGATCCGCCCGCCATCGAGGGTGAAGCGGTGGGCGATCACGGCAGCCACACGCTGCGCATGGGGCTCGGCCTGTCCGATACCTCGCCGCAGTACCTCTCAAGCCGCTATTTTGCCGATATCCTCGAACAGCGCACCGAAGGCCGCATTACCGTCAACATCTTCCCCAACAGCCAGTTGGGCGACGACGTGCAGATGATGGAAATGCTGCAGACCGGCTCGCTGGACATGAGCTATCCCTCTTCGTCTCCGGCCACTACTTACGTTCAGGAACTGGCCGTCTTCGACCTGCCGTTCCTGCTGCCGAGCCGTGAAGCGGCCATCGCCGTAATGCAGAGCGATACCGCCCAGCGCATGCTCGATGCCTTCGAAGGTACCGGCATCAAGGCGTTGACCTTCTCCGAGAACGGCTACCGTCAGCTCACCAACAGCGCGCGTGCGGTGGAGTCGCCGGAGGATGTGGCAGGGCTCGACGTGCGCGGTCTCAGCGTCCGCACCATGGAGAACCCGGTGCATCTGTCGATCTGGGAAACCCTGGGCGCCAACCCCACACCGATGGCCTTCGGTGAGCTGTTCTCCGCCATGGAGCAGGGCGTCGTCGATGGCCAGGAGAACCCCTGGAGCACCATCCTGACCTCCAACTTCTACGAGGTGCAGGACTACGGTTCCGAGACCCGTCACGTCTATACGCCCTTCATCATGATGATGTCCCAGCGCACCTGGGATCGTTTGGCGCCGGAGTATCAGGAGCTGGTGCAGGAAGCGGCGCGTCTTTCGGCCGAGTACGAGATTCAGCTGTCGACCGAGTACGACGACTGGGCACGTGACCAGCTCGAGGAGCGCGGCATGCAGATCACGCGGCTCGATGACGACCAGGTCGCCGCCTTCCAGGAAGCCGTGCAGCCGGTCTACGACCGTTGGGCACCGCGTATCGGTGAGGACCTGATCGCCGAAATCCAGTCCATCGTCGACGCAACCCAGTAATTCACCCATCCGTCTGAACTTGCAGGGCAGGGGGCTTCCCCCTGCTCCTGTACGGAGCGCCGCATGACTTCGCCCAATCCCCTGCCCGACGAGGCGAGTGCCTACTTGGCAGACCCTCGGCGCGAGCCGCTCGAACTCGATATCGAAGGTGGCCGTGGTCCGGCTCCGTTTCGCTGGCTCACCCGCCTAATGGAGCACCTTATTGCCACGATTCTGGTGGCGCTGATCGTCTCGGTGTCGGCCAACGTCATCGGGCGCTCGCTGCTCAATCGCTCGCTGCCCTGGGCCGATGAGCTGGCCCGCATGCTGTTCATCTGGCTGATCTTCATCGGCGCGGCGGCGGCGTTCGCCCGCTACGAACATATTGCCGTCGATTTTCTCGTCCGCCGGCTGCAACCGCGGGCTGCTTACGCGCTCTATCTGCTGCAGCACCTGATCATCGCCACATTGATGAGCATCATGGTGTGGGGCGGTTATCTGGTGATGTCCCGCTCCACCGGGCGCACCGCCATCCTCGGCGTTCCATGGAACCTGATCAACGTCTCGCTGGTGCTCTGTTCGCTGTTCATCGTCGCCGTTGCGCTGTGGCGCGCGTGGCAGTGCCTGCGCTTGATTCGCGACCCGAATCTCGACCAACCTCAGGCGGGAGACTGAACCATGCTGTGGATTTTTCTGGGCATCCTGTTCGCCTCCATCGCCATGGGGCTGCCGATTGCCTTCGGCCTCGGCGTGGCCGCCGTGGTCCTGGCTATACTCTCCGATATTCCGCTGTCGATCCTGATCGAGCAATCGATCCGCGGGGTCAACAATTTCCCGCTGCTGGCCATTCCTTTCTTCATTCTGGTGGGTGAGGTGATGAGCCATGGCGGTATCGCCCGTCGCCTGATGGAGCTGGCAGGTGCGCTGGTAGGCTTCGTGCGCGGTGGCCTGGGCCAGGTCGCCATCACCGGGTCGATGTTCTTCGGTGGCATCAGCGGCTCGGCCGTGGCCGACACCGCCGCCACCGGCTCGATGATGATTCCGTCGATGAAACAGCAGGGCTATTCCGCGCCCCATGCCACGGCAATCAATACCGTCTCCTCGGTGATCGGCATCATCATCCCGCCGTCGATTCCGCTGATTCTGTTCGGCATCGTCACCGAGACCTCGATCAGCCGGCTCTTCATTGCCGGGATCGTGCCGGGCTTGATGATCGGCTTCGCGCTGATGGTGACCACCTTCATCATGGCCAGCATCGAGCATGCCGGGCAGACCCGCCGCTTCGAGCTGGGCCGTCTGTGGCGTGCGTTCAAGGCAGCCTGGCTGGCGCTGGTACTGCCGGTGATCGTGATCGGCGGCATCATCGGCGGCGTCTTCACCGCTACTGAAGCGGCGGTGGTGGCACTGCTCTATTCGCTATTCATCTCACTGGTGTTCTATCGCGAGTTCCACCCCCGCGAGCTGTGGGGCATGTTGATCCGCACCGCGCGGCTGACGGGTATGGTGTTGCTGCTGCTTGCCTTCGCCACCGTCATCGCCTGGTTCCTGACCATCAACATGGTGCCGCAGACCCTGGTGCGCCAAGTGCAGGCGATCACCGAAGAGCCGTTCCTGCTGTTGCTGATCGTGGCGGCCCTGCTGCTGCTGGTGGGCTTCGTCATGGACCTGACCCCGGCCATGGTGATCATGGCGCCGATGCTCACGCCCATCGTCACCTCGGTGGGGGTCGACCCGGTCTACTTCGGCGTGTTGATGGCCTTCATCCTCGGCATCGGTCTGTTGACCCCACCGGTGGGTACCTGCCTCTACGTGGGTTGCGGCGTCGGCCGTGTCAGCATGGAGCAACTGGTGCAAGCCATGTTGCCCTACTACGCGGCGTTGCTGGTGGTGCTGGTGGTGCTGATCGCCTTCCCCGGCATCGTGACCTGGCTGCCCGATCTGGCTGCCGTGCGCGGCAACTGAGCACAGGGAGATCTCGTGAAGGATGCTACGTACCGCATCGTGGTGATGGGGGTGTCGGGGTCGGGCAAGTCGTGCGTTGGCGCGCTGCTTGCCCGCCGTCTCGGCGTCGCCTTCATCGACGGCGATGACTACCACTCGCCGACCAGCGTCGCCAAGATGGCGAGCGGCATTCCGCTCGACGACGAGGATCGCCGCGAATGGCTCGAGACTTTGGCGCAATTGATCGACGATCATCGCCGCCGCGATGAGACCCTGGTGCTGGCCTGCTCGGCGCTCAAGGAGCGCTATCGTGAGCTGCTGCGGCAAGGCGACCCGGAGCTCGTGTTCCTGTTCCTCCAAGGTGAGCGCGCCCAGCTGCGCGAGCGCCTGGCGAGCAGAGAAGAGCACTTCTTTCGTGGCGATGCGATGCTCGACAGCCAGCTGCGCGATCTCGAGGCGCCCGCTGTGCACGAGGCCGTGACCTGCGGCATTGCCGAAGCGCCGGAGGTCATCGTCGACACCTTTCTCGAGGCCTTGCCACACTGCCGAGGCTGACGGCCCGGAGCGGTTGGGCTGGGCAGCGTGGCCTGAGGAACTCCGGTATCATGCGTTGCTTTGCCGATATCGGGCAACGGGATGCCGGCAGGCCCAACTACCGTCAGCGGGGAATCGTGAAAAAGAAGCGACCGACACTTCAGGACATCGCCGACCGGGTCGGGGCGACCAAGATGACGGTCAGTCGTTGTCTGCGCGATCCGGCGACGGTCTCCGAGGGCCTGCGTGAGCGCATCTTCAGCGTGGCGGAGCAGGTCGGCTACATCCCCAATCGGGCGCCCGACCTGCTTTCGCGTGCCACCAGCCACTCCATCGGCCTGCTGGTGCCGTCGCTCTCCAACCAGGTATTTGCCGACGTGCTGGTGGGTATCGAGGAGGTGACCGAGCCGCTGGGCTACCACCTGATGCTGGCGCACTACGGTTACAGCCCGGAGTTGGAAGAGCGCAGCCTGGCATCGCTACTCTCCTACAACGTCGACGGGCTGATCCTCTCCGATAGCCACCACACCGCGCGCACCTGCCGCATGCTGGAAACCGCGGGCATTCCCACGGTCGAGATCATGGACTCGCTGAGCAAGCCGCTGCATCAGGCGGTGGGCTACGACAACGTACGTGCTGCCTACGACATGATCAGCGAGATGATTCGCCAAGGTCGTCGGCGCATCGTCTATCTCGCCGTGCGCCTCGACCAGCGTACGCGCCAGCGGGAAGAGGGGTATCGACGGGCCATGGCAGAGCACAGGCTCGAACCGCTCACGTTGCATCGCAGCCAGCGCTCCTCCTACAGCGTGGGGGCGGCGCTGCTCAACGAGATTCTCGTCGAGCACCCGGAAACCGACGGTATCTTCTGCACCAACGACGACGTGGCGGTGGGGGCCTACTTCGAGTGTCTGCGTCAGGGGGTGGCGGTACCCGAGCGAATGGCCATTGCCGGTTTCCACGGCCACGACGTGGGTCAGGTGATGTCGCCGCGGCTGGCCAGCGTGATCACGCCGCGGCGGGACATCGGCAGGCGAGCCGCCACCGAGCTGATGGCCAGAATCCAGGGCAAGGCGCTGGAGGAGCCCGTGATCGATCTGGGGTATAGGATCGAGCCCGGCATGACGCTGTAGCCCCGCTTCCCGTTAGGCTGTGTCGTTTTGCTCGGGTTGGCGCGCCATCAGCGTGATCTCGACGTTGGAGCCGCCGCTCAGGCGTGGCGATTCGGTGCAGGTGCGGGCGGGGTAGCGCTTGTTCTCGAAGAATTCGGCGTAGGCCGCGTCCATGGTGTGGATGGTATCCAGGTTGGTCAGGTGAACGTCTACCCGTACCACGTCGGCCATCGAGGCGCCGGCATATTCCAGCATGCGTGAGAGGCGGCGCATCACCCAGCGGGTCTCCTCGGCGATATCACCCAACACGGCTTCGCCGCCCTGGATGTCGGTCACCGTCAGGCCGGAAAGGAAGATGTAGTGGCCGTCCAGCACGATATGGCTGCCGGGAAAGATCGGAATGGCGAGCGTCGGGTCGTTGCGGAAACGGTGCATGGCGCTGCCCCTGGCTGCGATGGCGTTCCCTCATTGTGGTTGCATCTGTCAGAGGTGCAAGGCGCTTGCCTTCGCTGCATGCCTGGCCGATGCTATCGACTGAAGTATGCTGCGACGCAGTATTTTCCTTCATTCGATCAGGGCGACGCGCATGGACGGTCAGGAACCACAGGCAGGCAACGGCTACATCGAGAACCGGACCTTCGACGAGATCGAGGTAGGCGATACGGCTGCACTGGAGAAACGCCTGACGCTGGACGACATCAAGCTCTTTGCGATCATGTCCGGCGACATCAACCCGGCCCACCTGGACGATGATTTCGCCAAGAGTACCCGCTTTCAGGAAGTCATCGCTCATGGCATGTGGGGCGGGGCGCTGATCTCCACCGTGCTCGGCACCGAACTGCCTGGGCCTGGTACTCTTTACCTGGGCCAGACCCTGCGCTTTCGCAAGCCGGTGAGGCTCGGCGACGTGCTGCGAGTGAGCGTGCGCGCCCAGGCCAAGGACGAAGCGCAAAAGCGCATCACCTTCGACTGTCTGTGCACCAACCAGAACGGTGAAACCGTGATCGAAGGACAGGCGGAAGTGCAGGCGCCGACAGAAAAGATACGCCGGCCGCGCACCGTGCTGCCGCGGGTACGGCTGGCCGAGCGGGCGCACCTGCACGAGATGCTCAGTGCCGCCGAGCATCCCGCGCCAGTGAGCATGGCCGTGGTGCATCCGGTGGATGAGGTCTCGATCATGGGCGCCTACGAATCGGCACGCCAGGGGCTCATTCGCCCGGTGCTGGTGGGGCCCAAGGCCAAAGTGCATGCCGCCGCCGAGACCGCCGGTGTCGATATCGCCGAGTTCGAACTGGTCGACGTGCCCCACAGCCATGCCGCCGCGGCCGAGGCAGTGGCCATGACTCGGGCGGGCCGGGTGGAGGCGCTGATGAAAGGGGCGCTGCACACCGACGAGCTGTTGCACGAAGTGGTCAAGCGTGACACCGGCCTGCGCACCGAGCGCTGCCTGAGCCACGTGATGGCCTTCGACGTGCCGACCTACCCGCGCCCGCTGTTTATCACCGATGCGGCGATCAACATCTATCCGACCCTGGCGCACAAGAAGGACATCGTGCAGAACGCCATCGATCTGGCACATGCGGTCGGGCTCACTTCGCCCAGAGTGGCGATTTTGTCGGCGGTGGAGACGGTCAACCCAAAAATTGCCTCGACCGTGGAAGCCGCGGCCCTGTGCAAGATGGCGGAGCGTGGGCAGATCCGCGGCGGGGTGCTCGACGGTCCGCTGGCCTTCGACAACGCGGTTTCCGAGGCGGCCGCGGCGGCCAAGGGGATCGACTCGCCGGTGGCGGGGCGCGCCGACATCCTGGTGGCACCCGATCTCGAGTCGGCCAACATGCTGATGAAGCAGCTCACCTACCTGGCCGACGCCACCGGCGCCGGGCTGGTAGTCGGCGCGCGGGTACCGATCGTGCTCACCAGCCGCGCCGATGACGCCATCACGCGCATGGCCTCCTGTGCCCTGGCGCTGCTGGTTTCCGAGCAGCAGAAAAGGGCGCGGGCATGAGCGGCGAGATCCTGGCCGTGAACAGCGGCTCCTCGAGCCTCAAGTTTGCCCTGTTCGATGCCGCCAGCACTGCCAGCCCCATGGCCATGCAAGTGCGCTACCGCGGCCAGTTCTCGGGCCTCGGTAGTCGGGTTCGGACTGAGCTGCAGGCTGGGTTCGGTACCGAGCTGAATGAAGAGCAAGACGCCGCGCTTTACGACGTACCGGCAGCGCTGGATCACGCGGGGGCGTTGGAACGCCTGCTGCAATGGGTCGAGGACAACCCGGCATTGGGCGACATTCGCGCCGTGGGCCACCGCATCGTGCATGGCGGCGCCCGCTACCGCGAACCGCTGCGCCTGGATGCCGAATCCTTTGCCGCTCTGGAGGCGCTGAACGAGCTGGCGCCGCTGCATCAGCCGCATGGTCTGGCGCCGGTTCGCTCGTTGACCGGCCTGCGTCCGGGGCTGCCCCAGTACGCCTGCTTCGACACCGCCTTCCATGCCACGCAGCCGGCGGTGGCGCAGACCTTTCCGCTGCCGCGTCGTTTTCGCGAGCAGGGCGTGATCCGCTACGGCTTTCATGGGCTCTCCTTCGACTACGTCAGTCGTGCACTGAGCGCTGAGCGGCAGCATGGTCAGGCGCTACCGGGCGGGCGTGTGGTCATTGCCCACTTGGGTAACGGGGCCAGTCTGTGTGCGCTGCGCGACGGCAAGAGCGTGGCCGCCACCACCGGGTTCACCGCCGTGGAAGGGCTGATGATGGGCACCCGCAGCGGCAGCCTCGACCCTGGCCTGGTGCTGCATCTGATTCTGCATGAGGGCATGAGCGCCGAGGCCGTGCAGCGGCTTCTCTACAAGGAGTCGGGTTTGCTTGGGGTGTCCGGTATCAGCGGCGACATGCGTGAACTGCTGGCCAGCGAGGCGCCTGAAGCCGCCGAGGCCATTGCGCTGTTCGTCTATCGCATCGTGCGCGAGATCGGCAGCCTGGCGGCGGCCCTGGGTGGGCTCGACCATCTCGTCTTCACCGCCGGCATCGGCGAGCGCGCCGCTCCGATCCGCGCTGCCGTGGCGCAGGGCTGCGAATGGCTCGGCGCGCGCCTCGACGACGCGGCCAATGCCGCGAATGCCCTCGATATCGCCGGACCGGACAGCCGGCTCGGGCTGTGGGTCATACCCACCGACGAAGAGCGTATGATCGCCTGGTACACCGCCACCGAGCTGGCGCGGCGGACCTGATCCGCACTATCGACCGCACCTCTATATATCGCTTCATCGGCTTCTCAGCCAAGGGCCGGCTTTCAAGCCGGCCTTGACGCCGCTTGCGTACGTCCTATTCTGAATAGACCGGTCGGTCTAGGAGAGAGAATGGCACTCAACACCAAGGAGCAACTGCTCGAAGTCGGGCTATCGATGCTGCTCAAGCACGGTTACAACGATTTGGGCATTCAGGCACTGCTGGAGGCAACGGGCGTACCCAAGGGGTCCTTCTATCATCACTTCGGCAGCAAGGAGGACTTCGCCCTGCAGGTCGTCGATCGGTACATGCAGGAGGTGCATCAGGGGCTGGAAGCCGCCTTGCAGGACCAGACGCTGCAACCGTTGGATCGGGCACGACGCTTCTTCGAGCTATCGCGGGAGAAGTACCGTCAAGACGGTCACCTGGGCTGCATGCTCGGAGCTTTGGGGCAGGAACTTTCCGGCGTGAATCCGACCTTCGCGCGCAAGATCGAGAACTGTTTCTCCGTGGTGACACGACATATTGCGGAGTGCCTGGAAGAGGCAAGACAGCAGGGCCAGCTGGCGCCCGATGCCGACCCGGTAGAGCTGGCCAACCTGTTGTTGAACTGCTGGGAGGGGGCTGCCTTGCGCAGCCGTTTACTCAGAGATCCGGCACCACTCGATCGAATGTTGGATTTCTATTTTGCAGCGGCGACTCGTGACGCTTGAACGTGCCGGGTTGCCGGTGCTCACACTCAAGCTGATGGAGGTGGATCATGACAACAACTATGACGACGCCGACAACGACAAAGGCAGGCTATCGACTCGAGGGCACGATGCTGGAGATCTGCTCGTGCTCCGCGCCCTGTCCATGCTTTCTCGGTGAAGACCCCGACGGTAACGAATGCCATGGCGTGATCGCCTTCAAGCTGGAAAAGGGGCAGGCCAGGGGCGTCGATGTATCCGGTTTGACCCTCATGAACGTGGCGTACATACCGGGCAATGCGTTGGCCGGCGGCTGGCGGTCGGTCATCCTGATCGACAGCGCCGCTGACGACGCGCAGTATGAAGCGCTGCTGGATGCCTTCGGTGGCAAGTTGGGTGGGCCGCTGGCTGACCTTGCAGGCCTGGTAGGTGAGATCGTGGCCGTGGAGCGTGTGCCGATCGTGCATGAGGCACAGCAGGTGGAAGGGCGCTTGATCGCACAGGGCAGGGTCGAGGCGGAGCTTGCCCCGATCCAATCCTCACCGGACGGAACCACGGCCACGATGCATGACAGTGCCTTCACCACGGTCAAGGGTGCCCCGGCCTATCTCGGCAAGTCGCGGCGTTATCGGGTCAGCATGCCGCAACATGGCATGAGCTGGACTCACGACGGGCAGAATGCCATTCAGACCGCCTGGAAGATGGAGTTCGAGCCGTGAGTGCCGCGCTCGACCGGCAGGCAAACCGGATTACCGCTGACAACCTTCTGCTGCTGGGCATCATTGGCCTGGCGTGGCTGTTGGCCATCGTGGCCGAGCTGACCGGCAGGGTGCAGTGGGTCCATCATCACCAGCTGGTCGTCGACGACATGGCACTCTGGAGCAGCCTGGTCCTGTTCCTGCTCGCCTGGCAGCTACACATCGCGGCCATGATGCTGCCGTCCACCCTGCCCATGGTCGGCCTGTTCCGTCAGGCGGCAACCGGCCAGCCCCATCCGGGGGTAGCGCGGGTCTGCTTCCTGGGTGGCTATCTGCTCGTGTGGACCATGTTCGGTGTGTTGGCCCTGCTGGGTGACACGCTGCTGGGGATGGCTCTTTCGGACTGGCACTGGTTGATGCATCGACCTGAATGGCTGATGGGAGCCGTGCTGGTGCTGGCCGGAGCCTTCCAGTTCACCTCACTCAAGTCGCGGTGTCTGGATAAGTGCCGCCAGCCACGCTCCTTCCTGCTGGCGCATTACCGTCGAGGGTGGGGCGGGGCCATGACGCTCGGCGTCCGGCATGGGCTGTTCTGCCTGGGCAGTTGCTGGGCGCTCATGCTGGTGATGTTCGTGGTCGGCATTGCCAACCTGGCGTGGATGGCGCCCCTGGCTGCGCTCATGATTTACGAGAAGATCGGCCGCCATGGAGACAGGCTGGTGCGACCGGCCGGCACGGCCCTGATCCTGCTGGGTGCACTGGTGTTCATCGGCCCGGCGTGGATGCCGACCCTGGTGCACATGCATTGATGAACCTGCACTGAAGAACATGGATTGAAAGGAAGTTCGCGGTGGCTCCTGCCGTGCAGGAGCCGCCGTGCCATGCTACAGCGTCTGCCAGGGAGCGGCTGGGGGCTCGGCGAGCAGTTCGACTAGTGTGTCCAGCGCCTGGGTCAGTGCCTCCCGCGACACGGCGGCGCTGAGGCACAGCCGCAGTGCCTGGGGCGCCGGTTCGCTGCCTACGCAGAAGGGCTCTGCGCTGCTGACCAGCACGTTACGCTGCGCCAGGGCCGCCGTCAGGATGGCGCTGCGCTGTCCTTCGGGCAGCGGCAGCCACAGATTGTTGCCGTGTGCCCGTCCACCTAGGGAGTATCCGACAAGTCGTTCTCGTGCCAGCCGCTGGCGTGCTCCCAGCTCTTCGATCAGCCAGTCGAGCAGCACGCGGCTGTCGTCGCTGGCGACCCAGCGGCACACCGCCTCGACCATCAAGGGCGGCACCATCCAGCTCTGAGCGCGCAGCGCCGTCCCCAAGCGTTCACGCAGCATGGCGGGCGCCAGCAGGGTACCGATGCGCAGCCCCCCGGCCAGTACCTTGGAGGTGCTGAAGATGAACAGCGTGCGTTCCGGTGCCAGGCGATAGAGCGGGGTGCCACGCTCGACAGCGGGCAGGTACTGCACGCCATCCTCGACGATCCAGAAGTCATGGCGGTAGGCCAGTGCCGCCAGCCGTTCGCGGCGGCTCTCGCTCAGCGGCGTACCGGTCGGGTTGTTCTGATCGGGCGTGACATAGACCAGCCTCGGTGGCTGCTGCTGGGCGCAGAGCCGGGCGAGGGCATCGACGTCCATGCCGTGCTCGTCCATCGGCACGCCAAGCAGCTTGAGGTGCGCCTGGCTGGCGGCGCTGATCAACCCGGGGTAGGTCAACACGTCCGCGGCGATGCGCTCGCCCGGGCGTGTCAGCGCCTGCAGGGCTAGGCTGATACCGTGCTGCCCGCCCTGGGTGACCAGCAGCGACTCGGCCTCGGCAGGCATGCCGAGTTCGGTCATCCAGGCCGCCAGCCGTTCGCGGTGCTCCGGCACGCCGCGATCCGACTGGTACTCCACGGCGCGCTGCAACAGCGGCTCCTCGACGGCGATCTCCTGCAGCACGCGCCCCAGCGAGGCGGCACGCAGCGGATGCGGTGGCGGCAGGCTCAGGCTGAGGTCGATGATGCCGTCCTCGGCGGGACGACTGGCGAGAAAGTACTGGCCCGACGGCGCTTCGTTGCCGCGCACGTAGGTGCCGCTGCCCACCCGGGCCACGACCCGGCCCTGGCGCTCCGCCTCGGCATAGGCACGGGTCACGGTACCCACCGTGACGCCCAGCCGATCGGCCAGCTGACGCTGTGGCGGCAGCTTCTGCCCCGCAGCGAGTTCGCCGGTCTGGATCGCCAGGGCGATGGCATCGGCAATCACGCGGTAGCGCACGCCCTCGGAAGGGAGCTGAGGAACCCATATTGTCATGGTGACAATAAAACCTTTGACGCCAATATTGGCAGGATTATGCTGGAAATTGTGCGCACAATCCAAGCGAAAATCAAAAATTGTATGGGTGCAAATGCAATGGAAGCTTTGGCGTTACTCGGGCCGGCGGCCCTCTATATGATCTCGATGACCATCACTCCCGGGCCCAACAACGTGATGCTCACGGCCTCGGGAGCCAACTACGGCTTCATGCGCACCTTGCCGCACATCTTCGGCATTCTGGGCGGCTGCTTCCTGCTGTTCGCCGGCATTGCCCTGGGGTTGGGGCTGATCTTCGAGCGCTACCCGGCGGTGCAGACGGTGCTACGGGTGATCGGCAGTGCCTACCTGCTCTATCTGGCGTGGAAGATTGCCACCGCGCCGCCGCCCGATTTTCGCCTGGAGGGCGAAGGACGACCCTTGAGCTTCTGGCAGGCGGCGGCGTTCCAGTTCGCCAATCCCAAGGCCTGGGTCATGGGGCTGGCGCTGATGGCGGGGTTTCTGCCTGAAGGCGGTAACTTGGTGATCAACGCACTGATGCTGGCGGCCTTCGCCGAGCTGGTCGGTCTGCCCTGCATCGCCCTGTGGGCCGGGTTCGGCGTGGCCATCGGGCGCTGGCTCGACACGCCCCGCGCCTGGCGAATCTTCAACTGGACCATGGGGGGGCTGACCGCCGCCTGCGTCTACTTCATCCTGGCCTGATCGAGGGGGTAACCGTGGTTACAGGAAATCGGTCAGCTCCTCCGGGCTCATGTTACCGCCAGTGATCACCACCACCACATCGCCTTCGAAGGGTAACGCGACCGCCCCTTCGAGCAGGGCGGCCACACCCACGGCCGCGCCCGGTTCTGCCAGCAGCTTGGCCTGGTAGAGCAGATGGCGCATGGCGCGGCCGATGGCATCGTCGTCCACTTGCAGCAGTGTCTGGGTCGTTTTACGGCATACGGGGTAGGTGTGCTCACCGACGATGGCGGCGCCCAGGCTCTTGGCGCAGGTAGCGACCCGTGCCAGGCGCTCAGGCGCGCCGGCCGACCAGGCCGCGGCCATGCTGGCGGCCCCGCTGGGTTCCACGCCGATCAAGGCAAGCTCGGGCTTCAGTGCTGCGGCGGCCGAACCGATACCGGCGATCAAGCCGCCGCCACCCACCGGGCACAGGATGGCGGTAGCCTCGGGTGCCTGTTCGAGAATCTCCAGCCCCACCGTGCCCTGGCCGGCGATGATGCGCTCGTCGTCGTAGGGGTGCACCAGGGTCAGGCCGCGCTCCGCTACCAGCTTGCGCATCAGCTCCCAGGCTTGGTTGATGTCGCCGTGCAGAATCACCTCGGCGCCGAGCTTGCGGCTGCCTTCCACCTTGAACACGCTGGCGTTCTCGGGCATCACGATTGTCACCGGCACACCAGCCTCGCCGGCCGCCCAGGCGAGCCCCAAGGCGTGATTGCCCGCCGAGACCGCTCCCAGCCCGCCGGCCAACTCCGCATCGCCGGCGCTGCGCAACCAGTTGAGCCCACCGCGAGGCTTGAACGAGCCGGTGCGCTGAAACAGCTCCCCCTTGAGCCAGATGCGCCGCCCGAACTGCTCGGACAGCACATGGTCGAGCAGCAGCGGCGTGGGCGGCAGGCTGTCGGCGATACGGCGCTGGGCTTCCAGAATACGTTCAAGCGGTAGCATGGAAGACTCCTACAGCAGGTTGTAGAGCATGGTGAAAAGACTGATGCCGGTAATGATGAAAGCGATGATGGAGAGCAGGCCGTCCCGGGCCATGATGGCTAGCCCGAACAGGGTCAGCGCCACGCCGGCAATGTTGACCGTCAGCGGTACGAGTTCCATGGGGGGCATGGCGATGGAGAGCACGAAACAGGTTACGGCGATCACACGTATGGCGAAGTCGCCGGTCATGAACGAGATGCGATGGTAGACCAGGCGGTCGATCATTCGAGATGGCTTGCGCATCCAGCCCAGACCCTTGTGAACCTTGTCGCTTGAAAGCTGGCGATTTCGCAGCCAAGCCGGTAGCCAAAAGGTGCGTCGGCCGACCAGTAACTGAGCGCATACCAGAAAGGTAAACATGCCCATCAGTGAAGGCACCCCGGGAATCCCGCTGATGACCGGTGCCAAGGTCACCAGGCCGGCCAGCAACAGCAGGGGGCCGAAGGAGCGACGTCCGATCGCCTCCAGTACGGCATCGAAACGCAGCTTGCCCGAAGGGGTTTCGATCGCTTCGATGGTCTCGATCAGTTCGATCAGATTGTGCGGCTCTCTGGGCTCATCCTCGGTGTCCCCCTTGGATACTGCCATAGTCTCCTCGCTGCCTGGGTCCAGGGCCGCCTCAGGGGCGGCGCCACATTCAGCATAGCTTCACTATCGCTCAGGCCCAGCGCGGGTCGGCAGTGAAGGCCACCGTGAACCAGCGTCGCTCCGGCGGCGGGCTCAGCTTCGCGGCGATCTCCTCGCGTATCTCGTCCAGCGCGGCGATGCCCCGGTCAGCGGCAAACTCCGGCGTGGTGACGATATGGATCTCGATATAATGCCCGCGCCCGGCCTTGGCCACGTGGCTGAAGTATTCGAGCAGTCCTTCACGCTGCATCACCGGTTCCATGGCGGCGTGCACTTCGCGGTCGATATTGCTGGGAGCGATCAGCAGGATCTCGCGCAGCGCACGGCGCACGATACCGATGGGCACCGGCATGAAGCAGACCGTGAGTATTACCAGCAGCAGCGAATCGATGTAGCGGGTCAGGTGCTCCCACTCGGTGCCCTGCAGCAGCAGGCCGATGCTGAAAGCCACCAGCAGCGAGGTGGTGATGAGCGCGGCCATCAGCCAGCCCTGCATGTCGATCCGCACGAACTCCGACTGCGCCCGGCGGTTGATGCGGCGCTGGTAGAAGACCATGGCGTAGCACATGGTGGCGACTACCACGGCGTAGCCGATGGCCACGTCGAAGGCCAGCGGCTGGCCGCCCTCCATCAGCCCCTGGAGCGCATTGAGGAAGGCGTAGAAGCACAGCAGCATCAGAATGCTGCCGTTGAGTGCCGCCACCAGCGGCTCCAGGTGCCAATAGCCGTGCTGAAAGCGCTGGCTGGCTTCGCGCACCGCCAGCCTTGCCACCAGCAGGGCGAGCGCCGACATGGCGGCGTCGATGGTAGAGAACACCCCGTCGAACAGGATCGACTGTGAGCCGGCCAGCAGCCCGAACGTCACCCCCAGGCTGGAGACCACGAGGGTGACGACGATGGAGATCTTGAGCGCCCGCTGCTCGAGAGAGGCTTGCATGATGGTTCCTCGAAACGCAAAACCTCTCATGCTAACCGAGCCGGGAGAAAGAGGGGAGAGGGAGGGCAACTAGGCGTGTGAAAGAGGCTAAAGGTGAGGAAGCGGCTAAAGGTGTGGAAGCGACGGCGCCTGCTTCACCACCCCAAACGCAAAGCTGGTATCGATGGAGCCGATGCCGGGGATGGTGTGCAGGGTGTCGCGCATGAAGCGCTCGTAGTCCTCGAGGCTGGCTGCCACTACCCGCAGTTGGTAGTCGCGCTGCCCCGTCAGCACGAAGCAGTCGATGATCTCGTCGATCTCCCGCACCCTGCGCTCGAACTTGGCCACCGTCTCGGTGTCGTGGCGGGCCAGCGAGATGCGGGTGAAGACGGTCAAAGGGTAGCCGTAGCGTTTCTGATCGATGATTGCCGTATAGCCGCGTATCACACCCTGCTCCTCGAGCCGCCGGACCCGCCGCAGGCAGGGGGAGGGAGAGAGATTGACCCGCTGGGCCAGGTCCTGATTGCTCAGACGCCCATCGAGCTGGAGCTCATGCAGGATCTTGCGGTCGATCTTGTCCATGACTGAGCCTGTTCTTGGAATATTATTGCCAAAAACTAGCCAAACGAGGCAGAGAACGAAAGCAAATTCTCTTGATGCGGGCATAGCATGACAAGACAACAAGCGACATTCCTCACCGTGGAGTCGAGTCATGCAACAGCGCCACTCTCAGCAGGGCCACTCTCAGCAAGAACAAGGCTTCGCCACGCGAGCCATCCACGCCGCCTACGACAGCCGGGACGAGCAGGGGGCGCTGACACCGCCCATTCATCTGACCTCCACCTTCACCTTCGAGAGTGTCGAGCAGGGCGCCGAACGCTTTGCCGGCGAAGCTCCCGGCCACTTCTACTCACGGATTTCCAATCCCACGGTGGCCACTCTGGAACAGCGCATGGCCAACCTGGAGGGTGCCGAGGCCGGCCTGGCCACCGCCTCGGGCATGGGCGCCATCACCGCGCTGATGTGGAGCCTGCTGCGCCCCGGGGATGAGCTGATTACGGACAGCCATCTATATGGCTGTACGCACGCCTTCTTTCACCACGGCCTGACCGAGTTCGGCATCCGAGTCAGGCACGTGGACCTCTCCCAACCGGCGGCGCTGGAAGCGGCAATCGGCGAGCGCACCAAGCTCGTCTATTTCGAGACCCCGGCCAATCCCACCATGCGCCTGGTGAACATCGAGGCAGTGAGTCGTATCGCGCACCGGCACGGGGCGCGTGTGGTAGTGGACAACACCTACGCCACCCCGGTCATCACCCGGCCCCTCGAGTGGGGCGCGGATTTCGTGGTGCACTCCGCCACCAAGTACCTTGGCGGCCATGGCGATCTGATCGCCGGCATGCTGGTGGGCGGTGAGGAGGAAATGCACAGGGTGCGTCTCACCGGGCTGAAGGACTTCACCGGCGCGGTGATGTCGCCTTTCACCGCGTTTCTGATCATGCGCGGCCTGAAGACGCTCGAAATCCGTATGCAGCGGCAATCCGCCTCGGCGCTCGAGGTGGCCCACTGGCTGGAGCGGCACCCGGCGGTCGAGCGCGTCCATTACCCCGGGCTGGCCAGTTTTCCGCAGCATGAGCTGGCGCGGCGGCAGATGAGCGATTTCGGCGGCATCATCGCCTTCGAGCTCGCCGACGGCCTGGAGGTCGGGCGCCGCTTCATGAACCGCCTCGAGCTGATTCAGCGCGCCGTATCGCTGGGCGACGCGGAAAGCCTGATCCAGCATCCGGCCAGCATGACCCACTCGGTGCTGAGCCCTGAAGAGCGTGCCGAGCATGGGATTTCCGAGACGCTGATCCGCCTTTCCGTGGGACTTGAAACGCCGTCGGACATACAAGCGGATCTGGCCCAGGCGCTGGAGGCCAGGACGTAATCCGGCTAGACAAAAGTCGTAATTTTGAACTTTTGGCTAAAATCTACCGGCCGGCTGCCGATGAAAACCATGTACCTGGAAGTTTGACACCAAAGTTTTACGACCCATGGGAGCGGTACGATGAGGCATCTTTCCATCAAGTGGAGCCTGACGGCAGCCCTGGCCGCGCTGGTGCTGATGATCGGACTGATCAGTGGGTTGGGGTTCTATTCCAACAGCACCAGCGAAGCCGCCCTGCACGAGCTGGCGGAAACCAACGCTCAGCTCTCCAACCTGGCCAACCGCGCCCAGGTCAACGTGCTGCGTGCGCAAACCTTCCTCGATCGCTATGCCGCGCACAGCGCCCAGGGCAACCCCGATCTCGGTCGCGAGAATCAGGAGATGGCCGTGGCGGCGGTAGAGACTGCGCAGGAGCGTTTCGCCGAGTTCCGGCAGATTGCCATCGCGCCTGACGATACCCGCGCGCCATACGTGGCAGCCATTGCCGAGGCATACGATGCCTACGTCAACGAAGGGCTGGTGCCGCTGCTGGATGCCGCGCCCTTCCTGGTACAGCGCCGGCAGGACCAGTTGGCCGAGCTGGGGGCCGGCCTGGACGATGCCATGGAGGCCTTCATTGCCTACAGCGATCAGCGTGGCGCCGTTGCCATCGCACAGGTGAAAACCCTGAGCAATCGCATCGGGGCGACTGCCCTCGGCCTGTTGATCGTGGCCCTGGCCGCCGCCTTCTTCATTCGCCTTGCCATGATGCGTATGGTCGTGACGCCCCTGCGGGGAGCCATTGCCCACTTCGAGCGTATCGCCGATGGCGACCTGACGGCACGCATCGAGGACCGGGGCCGCAACGAGATCGGTCAGCTCTACGGTGCCTTGGGGCGCATGCAGGAGAAGCTCAAGACGCTGGTGGTATCGCTGCGGCAAAGCAGTGAATTCGTCTTCACCGGCGCCGGAGAGATCGCCTCGGGCAGCCAGGACCTATCGTCGCGTACCGAGGAGCAGGCTGCTGCCCTGCAGCAGACGGCCTCCAGCATGGAGGAAATGGCCTCCACGGTGAGCAAGAATACCGACACCGCCGTCGAGGCCGACCGGCTTGCCGCTTCGGCTTCGAAAACCGCCGAGGCGGGGGGCGAAGAGGTGGAGCGCACCGTCAAGCTGATGCGCGAGATTTCCGAGAGTGCCAAACGTATCAACGAGATCATCGGCGTGATCGATTCCATTGCCTTCCAGACCAACATCCTGGCGCTCAATGCCTCGGTCGAGGCGGCGCGGGCGGGCGAGCAGGGTCGCGGCTTCGCCGTGGTGGCAAGCGAGGTCCGCTCCCTGGCCAGCCGCAGTGCGGAGTCGGCCAGAGAGATTCGCACCCTGATCGAAGCCACTACCAGCCAGATTGGCACCGGTGCCGAGCAGGCCGAGCGCAGCGGTGAAACCATCAATGCCACCGTCGACTCGATTCGGCAGGTCACCGCGCTGATGGCCGAGATTTCCACCGCGACACGAGAGCAGAACAGCGGCATCGAGCAGATCAATGCTGCGCTCACCGAGATGGATTCCGTCACCCAGCAGAATGCCTCTCTGGTCCAGCAGACGAGTGCCGCCGCTGCCTCGTTGGAGCAGCAGGCCAGCAGTCTGGCGGGATTGATTGCCACCTTCCGCGTCGACGAACATGCCGTCTCGGCCACTGCCGCGGCTCAGCCGCGTGAGCGTCACCCGGAGCAGGGCGAAACGACGCAAGGGCCTGCCGAGAAGCGTCAGTCCGTCAAACTGGTCGATCCCAAGCCAGGGGCACGTCGGCGCTCCACCGTAGAGGAGGACTGGAGCGAGTTCTAACCGCTTCTCGCCGTTGGTGAGTCGGAAGCTTCGAGTTAACTGCTGTAAATTTTTGTGAGAACAAAGGCTTGTCATAAGTTGCGCGACTAGACTGCGAACCAGGATGGATAGCAGAAGGAGTGCAACATGACGAAGGATTCGACATCCAACAGCCTGCCTCAAGCCACCACAGGCGAAACGTTGGCGGTGATGGGCGATGTCTTCGTACCCAACATCGCCAAAGGGGTGATCATTCGCCGGCCCAAGGTGGTGGGAGTGGCGGAAAAACTTGGCCTCGATGCGAGAGCCATTAGCCGCCTGAAATCGCTCAACGAGAAGTACGGCCCGGGCCCGCTGATGCTGAACACGCCCGAGGGCAAGCCGATGGCGTTGATTCTCGACCCCGACCACGCCAATCGGGTGCTCAACGAAACTCCCGAGCCGTTCGCTACTGCCGAATGGGCCAAGCGCAAGGCGCTCGAGCACTTCGAGCCCGATATGGCGTTGGTTTCTCACGGTCCCGAACGGGCCGAGCGCCGTCGTTTCAACGAAAAGGTGCTGCACAGCGAGTGCCCGGTGCACGGCCTGGGGGCTCGTTTCGTGCAAGTGGTCGAGCAAGAGGCCGGCGAGCTGCTCACCCAGGTCGAACGGCATGAGAACAAGCTCGACTGGGACATGTTCGAAGCGACCTGGAATCGCGTAGTGCGCCGTGTGGTACTGGGCGATACCGCCCGCGACGACCATGCCCTGACGGAGATGTTGGAGAAGCTGCGTTCCGCTGCCAACTGGGCCTTCTTCCACCCGGGCCACGACCGCGTGAAGGACGACTTTCTCGAGCGAATCCGCACCTACCTGAAGCGTGGGGAAGAGGGCAGCCTGGCAGGGGAGATCGCCCGCACGCCGACCAACGAGACCACTCAGCCCGAACATCAGGTGCCACAGTACCTGTTCGCCTTCGACCCCGCGGGTATGGCTACTTTCCGCGCCCTGGCGCTGCTTGCCGCTCACCCCAATCAGGCCGAGCGGGCTCAGGCCGAGATAGCCGAGAATGCCGGTAACCCCGCCCCCAAACTCGACTTTCTGCGAGCCTGTCTGCTCGAGTCGCTGCGGCTATGGCCCACCACGCCCATGGTGCTGCGCCAGACTACCGAGGAGACCGAGTGGGAGAACGGCTCCATGCCGGCCGAAACGTCGATACTCATCCTGGCGCCCTATTTCCATCGCGATGATCGCCACCTGGATGAAGCCGATCGCTTCAACCCCGACCTCTGGCTGAAGCCTGATGCCGTTGGCGACTGGCCGCTGATCCCCTTCAGCGGCGGTACCGGCATCTGCCCGGGGCGCCGCGTGGTGCTGACGGTGACCAGCCACATGCTGGCCAAGCTGTTGCAAGGCCGGGAGTTCCAGTTGAACCCACCGACGCGCCTGCTCAGCAGCAAACCGATGCCGCCGCTGCTCAACAACTACGACCTGGAGTTCAAGGTCGGCGGCAGACAGTGAATAGCTAGATAGAGAATATGGGTACCACTCAGCAGTGACACCGTGCTACCTCAGCATGAGGGGTGCGGTGTCGCTCAACTGAGGGCTCGCTGCTTGCGCCGCTCGCTCTTGTCGTCGTACATGCGCTCGTCGGCCAGGGCAAGCACTTCCTGGGCAGGCACCTCGGTGGAGCTGGCACTACCGAGGCTCAAGCGTAGCTCCAGCGTCAGTTGCTTGCCGTCGGCCGTGGTGATGCTGCAGCGTTGGCCTTCGATATGCGTTCTGATCAGGCTGGCCAGGCGATTCGCGGCCGTGAGGTCCGCAGAAGGAAACAGGACGACGAATTCGTCACCGCCGTATCGCGCCAGGATGTCACTGGCGCGGCAGTGGACTTGCAGGCGCTCGGCCACCGTGGTGATGAGCTGATCGCCCGCTACATGACCATAGCGGTCGTTCACCGCCTTGAGTCCGTCGACATCCATCATCAACACGGCAAAATTCAGGCTTGGCGTCTGCCCCTTACCCTGGATGCTCAACTGCAAGGCCGATTCGAAGAAGCCACGGTTGTAGAGCCCTGTCAGCCCGTCGCGCTCCGCCGTTTTCTTCAGCGCGAGGTGCAGCAGCTTGTTCTCGGTGGCGGCCGCCAACTGGTCGACGAAAAGGGGCAGCATGCGCTCCAGCCGGTCATCCAGCATGGGGGCACGCACGATCAACCAGCCATCGTACAGGCTTAGCCGGCCCGCCATCGAGGTAGCATAAAGCTGTTCGCCGACACTCTGCTCGCGTAGCTTGACCACACTTTCCTGCCGATCATGGAGCGTTGCCAGCAGGCCGCCCAGCCGTCGCTCATCCTCGACGCCGAGCTGCAGACCGGCCACGGCGGCGTAGCGTGTCACTTCGGGCCGACTGCGCTCCTGCAGGAACACGGCGAATCCGTACTCGGGGAAATCGGCATGCAGGTGTTTCAGGGAGTCGTCCAGCAGCATATGAATGTTCGAGGCGCTGTTGGCAACGCCGCCCAGTTCGAGCAGGGCGTGGAAGACCCGGTTCTGGAACTTGGTCTCGCGCATGCTGCGACCGAGCTGACGATTTTGCCCGTACATCACGTAGGCAATGGCCAGAAAATAGACCACGGCGCCGGCTCCCTGATAGATGTCCAGCCCGGTGCTGACGTAAGGCCGAATCTCGAAGCCGGACAACGCGCTCCAGCCCAGGGCGCCGCCGGCGAACAGTGACATGGAGACCAGCATGCGGCGCGGGCCGGCTACCACCATGTTGTTCATGAAGCAGGCGAGTGCGATGGACAGTGTGGCCAGCACGTAAAAATCCAGCACGCTGCACCACACACCAAACAGCAGGCTGTCGCACAGCAGATTCTTGAACTCGGCTCGCTTCGAATCCTGGGCTTGGGCCGCGTGCAGGTAGGCCATCGCCGGCCATAGCAGCAGGAGCAGCCCCGGTAGAATCAGCGACCAGCCGCGGCCTTCCGCGAGCGCGATCCATACTGTAAGGCCGAAGGTGTGGAGAAAGGCAAAGGCACGGGGAGGCAGCGTTGCCAGGGCGAGTCGATGAGGACGCCTGGCACCGAGCAACTTGTGAGAGTAGGCCTTGGATGTCAGCAAGATCTCAGTCTATTTTGAAGGCCGAACGGATGAGACGGCGCTAGCACATTGAGCCCGGGCGTCTCGTACGAATTTCCATTAGCCTAGCATTAGTGAAAGCAGTAGACAGTACCCATCAATGGGATCGTTCGTATTCAGGCCAACTCCCTTTATCGTGTGAGTGTGAAGATGTGGCTGTGGCGCATCGAGTGTGGCAAGGCGCTACACTGTGGTGAGCTGCCAGTAAGGAAACTCATCATGACGACTCCCACCAAGCCGCTGTTCTGGCGCGATGCGCGCATGCCCCACGTGGAGCTGCGCAAGGTAGAGGATGGGCGCAAGGTCTGTTACGCGCCACACAGTCATACCCAATGGTCGCTGGGGGCGATCACCGCGGGGGAGAGTACCTTCCGCTACCGGGACGACCGCCATCACGTGCGGGCCGGCACCCTGGTCATGATGAACCCCGGCTGGATGCACGCCTGCAGCGCCATCGAGGACCGACCCTGGGGCTACCTGATGCTCTACGTGGATGCCGAGTGGCTGACCGCGTTGCGTTACCAGGCAGGGTTGCTGGAGGCACAGCACTGGCAGGACATCGCTACCGCGGTGATCGACGAGAACGAGTGGTACATGGGGTACTGCCGCATGGCGGCCTGCCTGCTGGATACGAACCGCGACCTGCTCGACAAGCAGACCGAAGTGGTGGAATACCTCTCAGCGTTGATGCACCGACTAGCCGGCCAACCGGCGCGACCGATAGCCCGGGCGCCGGCCACGCTGAAGGCTTTGGCCGCTTATCTGGACGAGCACGCAAGCGAGGACATATCGCTGGACGACTTGTGCGAGCGCAGCGGCTACAGCGCCGGCCATCTGATACGCGCCTTCAAGCGTCATTTTGGGTTCACGCCTCACGCCTATCTGGTCAATCGGCGCATCCAGCTCGGCCAGCATGCCTTGAAGAACGGCACTCCCATTGCCGAAGCGGCACTGAATGCGGGCTTTGCCGACCAGCCGCACTTTCAGCGCACCTTCAAGCGCATGGTCGCCGCCACGCCGCAGCAGTATCGGCAGTCCTCACTCGAGCAATAGGTTCTCACTCGATGAATAGCCCTCACTCAAGCAAAAGATAGAGGCAACTGGCAGCAAGCAGCAGCGCGAGGGTACGGTTGATCGTCACCAGTACCGTCGGGCGATGCACGTAGCGGCGCAGAAAGGCGCCGGCATAGACCCAACTGCCCAGCGACAGCCAGCAGATCGGCAGATAGAGGGCGGCGAACAGCAACACCTGGTTCAGATCGCTGCCGCTGGTGTAGGCGCCGATGCCCGACGCCGACGCCAGCCACGCCTTGGGGTTGAGCCACTGCATCAGGGCTCCCGTCATGAATCCCGGTGCCCGCTGGGCCTCGTTCTCGGGCAGGCGGCCATCGTCGCGAAACAGCCGCCAGCTCAGGTAGAGCAGAAACGCCACGCCGGCCCAACGCAGCGCCTGGGTGAGACCCGGCACCAGTGCCAGTGCCGAATAGAGGCCCAGGCCCACGGCAACGAAGAGCACAATGAAGCCCACGGTGGCGCCAGTGACGAACACCAACCCCTGGGAAAGCGGATAGCGCGTACCGCTGCTCAGGCATACCAGGTTTACCGGCCCGGGCGAGATCGAAGCCGCAAGGGCAAACGCCGACATCGGCAGAATCATGGCAAGGCTCATCGTCATCCTCCTGGGTGGCAATGGCCTGAGTCTGCCGCTGCGGCGCGGTGCGGTATTGAAGGAAATTGATACGGGATCAAGTCAGCGGCTACCGGTCAGAGCGGCCGGTAGCCTGAAGAGTGGTGACTACTTGCCCAGCGCCTCCAGCAGCAGCTTGGCCGTAGGCTCCGACGAGGGCGGGTTCTGCCCGGTGATCAACTTGCCGTCCTGGCGAGCATAAGGGGTGAACACATCCGCCTTGGAGTAGTGGGCGCCACCCTCCTGAAGGGCGTCCTCCACCAGATGGGGTACGACGTCGGTAAGGCCGACCGCCGCCTCCTCGTCGTTGCTGAAGCCGGTGACCTGACGGCCACGGATGATCGGGTTGCCATCGGGATCGCGGGCATGGATCAGCACGATGGGCGCGTGGCAAACGGCAGCCACCGGCTTCTGCTGCGCCCAGAAGGTCTCGACCAGGCGGATCGAGTCCGCATCGTCGACCAGATCCCAGAGCGGGCCGTGGCCGCCGGGGTAAAAGATGGCGTCGAAGTCATCGGCGCTGACCTCGCTCAGCTTGTGCGTATTGGCCAGGGCCTGCTGGGCCTTGTCGTCCTGCTGGAAACGACGGGTCGCTTCGGTCTGGCTCTCCTCGGCGTCGCTCTTCGGGTCCAGCGGCGGCTTGCCGCCCTTGGGCGATGCCAGTACTACCTCGGCGCCGGCATCCACGCAGACATAGTAGGGGGCTGCCAGCTCCTCCAGCCAGAAGCCGGTGGGCTCGCCGGTATCGCCGAGGCGGTCGTGGGAGGTCAGGACCATCAGAATGCGTGGGCTCATGAGGCTCTCCTTTACTTGATGCCGGTGGGCAACCGGGTCCATGGTGGTTTAAAAGGCTATACAGGAGCGTAGCGTGTCTATCGTCGCGAGCCTAATAGCATGCGGTAATGACCAAAGAGGCGTTGCCCTCGCTCCGCACGGCTGTCAATGGTGTCGCAGGCTGTCGGATTCAAGGTTCCCTAATGGCTGATGAAATGGATACCAACAACACCCTTGGTGCTCTGAGCGAGCCCCAATCAAAGTGTATTGATTTCTTTAGGAAAAACGGCTGCGGAAGAGTCGTGGCTGATACCTTGGAAGTGACGATCAACTTCCATCCTGATCGTTTGACGTCAACAGGCATGCCTTTGCTGGCAGCGATTAACCTTGATGGTGTGCTGAAATCTCAGTTCGAAACACGCACCAGTAATGGAGGTCTCACTGCTTTTCCTGGTGGTGCGCGGTGGATATGGGAAAGCTGTGCATTCAAAGGCGCTTACGATAGCTGTGAGCCTTCCGCTCGTCCGAAATATGGCGCTTTGAACTACAAGAAGCTTGCTTCTGGAGGCTCTCCTCGCTTCGGCTCCTCGTATTTCAAGCTCAGACCGACATTACTGGATAGGGTGACATTCTGTTACCCGGAAAGCTTTTTTGGCCCCAGAGGCTACGGGGCGGGACGCCATGTAGGACACTTGATTGAAATGGCGGATTCTGATGAAAGAGATCCTCTCGATCACTATATCGAAGCGCATGTTCATGGAGTGATTGATATCCATGAAGATGTCCAGGCGGTGGTCTTGGACCCGAGTTACAAGAATACCGAGGTGCAGAAGTTGGCCAATGAGTTGCCGTTTGCAACCTCGTGGCACGCAGGATTTCGATTGTCGACTGACGCCATGAGCCAGCATCCTGGCTTTCGAGGGCATGAGATAGTCAAGGCGGGCCAGGAAATCGCAGTCGATGGCTGGCTGACACCAGAAATCATAGGAAGGGCGGTTAACGAGGAAGTCATGGATGCTCAGAAGTTGAAAAAAGTCTGGCACTATCTGGCTCGCTTCGGAGACCAGAACCTGTAAACGCCAGTGGACCCGACATGCAGCCAAGGAGGAAAACATGTTGCTCGAAGGTTCCTGCCACTGTGGTGCGGTTCGTTTCAGCGTCGAATCGCCGCATCCGTATCCTTATCAGCGCTGTTACTGCTCCATCTGTCGCAAGACCGCTGGCGGGGGCGGCTACGCCATCAACCTGAGCGGGCTCGCCGACACGTTGCAGGTCGAGGGGACAGAGCATCAGGGCGTTTATCATGCCGTGATCGAGGGTCATGAGAGCTCCGGCGAGCGCCACTTCTGCAAGAAGTGCGCCTCGGCGCTATGGGTTTTCGATCCCGACTGGCCCGAGCTGGTACATCCGTTCGCGTCGGCCATCGACACCGAGCTGCCGGTGCCGCCGGAGCGGGTCCATCTGCTGTTGGACAGCAAGGCCGCCTGGGTGGAAGTCGAGACGAAGCAAGGCGACCAGTGCTTTGCCGGCTATCCCGAGGAGAGCATCGCCGAGTGGCATCAGCGCCGAGGGTTGGAAATGCCTTGAGCGTTTCGGTCAGGCAGGCTCACTTTCGCCCCAGGTTGTCGATGCGGCCTTTTCTCAGCACCTTCAGCAGGCCGGTGCGGCACGCTCTGAACAGAGGATAGAGCCGTGCCGTGCGCTCGGGGCTGGCAAACAGCCGGTACATCAGGCGATTGAAAAGGCCGCTGCGGGTCCCGAGCAGCGTAAGGCGGTGCAGAGCTTCGCTGCCGTGATACCAGCGTTCGCCTATCTGCAGGGCAAAACCTTCGTCCAGGTCGAAGCCCATGGCGGTGAGTTCGCGGCGCGCCTCACTGTCTTGCCTGGCATCGATCAGTTCGAGTTCGCCGACGTCATGGCGAATGCGCTGCCAGCGTACGTAACGCCGGCACATCGGGCACTCGCCGTCGTACACCAGGCGCAGGCGGCGGTTCGAGGGAGCCGGCACATTCGAATCATCCGCTGACGGCATCTTGCTATTCCTTTCTTAGGATTAAGGCGCTGCGTGCCAATACGCAGCTTGCCTCGTAGTACGGCTTAGTAGACCTCACTTGTCATCGGACTCGTTGGTGCGTACTCCAAAGTAGCTACGATACGCTGCCGGCGTCACTCCGACCTGCTTGAGGAAGGTGCGATGCAGGGCATCCAGGCCGGAAAATCCCGACCGGTCGGCAATGCGAGCCAAGGGCCAGCGGGTCGTCTCGAGCAGCGTCTTGGCACGCTCCACACGCACCTGCTTGACGAATTGAGCGGGGGTTTCCCCGAGCTCGGCACGAAATCTGCGCACGAAGGTACGTTCGCTCATGCCGACCCGTGCCGACATGGCGGGCACGCTGAGGTCGCCTCTAGGATCGTCGATGATCTGTGCAACGAGTGGAGCCAGGCGTGAGCTGGCGGCGCCCTGTGCTCGCAATGCCACGCTGAACTGGGCCTGCGTACCCGGGCGGCGCATGAACAGTACGAGATCGCGCGCCACGTTCAGTGCTACCTGGGCGCCGCAATCATCCTCGACCAGGGCCAGGCAGAGGTCCAGCCCCGTGGTCACGCCGGCAGAGGTATAGAAGGGCGGTTCGGCTGTGTAGATGGCGTCTCGGTCCACTTCGATATCTGGCCACATCGCTTGCAGCGTATCGCATGCCGACCAATGCGTTGCCGCCCGCCGGCCCTTCAGCAATCCGGCCGCTGCAAGGACGAAAGCGCCGGTACAAACGCTGGCCAGCCGGCGAAACGAATCGGCTCGCTGCTGCAGCCAGTCGAGCAGTTCACCCTCTGCTGCAACCTTGCGCAGTCCCGCCTCGTCACCGCCGGCAACGATCAGCGTATCCACAGAGTTCGGCAGTGCCGACAAGGGCTCGGTTCCGGCGATGCGCAATCCTGCGTTGGAAACGATATCTCCGCCTCGCGGTGATGCCAGCAGCACCCGGTAGGCGGGCGATCCGGCAGGGCAATAGGTGTTGGCCTTGGAAAAAACTTCCATGGGGCCAACGAGATCGAGGGCCTGAATGCCGTCGAAGCCCAGGATGACGATGGTGCGAAGCGTCGGGGATGGAGTCTGCATTGGCTGATTTTGCGATATCTTTGTCATTTACGCCAGTTGCCGGCATGGCAGAGCATGAGCGGAGTTCTTCATTGGAGACACGAACATGCGTAATTCAGCCGCTTCTCGGTCGCTGGGCACAGCCTTGCTGGTGCTGGCGACAGTCTTCGCAGGCGGGTGTAGCGCAGAGCGCACCTCGCCACTCACCTCACCGCATCATGAAGCGCTCGAACTGGCTCCGCCCAAGAACGGGCGCGAGCGGCATGTCGTGGCGGTCATGGCAGCCAACGAAGGTACCGAGACGACAGACTTCATCGTTCCCTTCGGTGTGCTCAGGGAGTCAGGCCACATGGAGGTGGTCACGGTCTCCACCCGGCCGGGTGCCGTAGAACTCCATCCCGCTCTCAAAGTATGGGCGGATCAAACGATGGCGGAATTCGACGCCCAGCGGCCCGAAGGAGCCGACATCGTCATCGTGCCGGCGCTGCATCATCACGATGACCCGAGGGCGGTTCGATGGCTGCAGCAGCAGGCGCAATCCGGGGCTCTGTTAGTGGGAATCTGCGATGGGGTGCTGACGCTGGCCCACGCCGGCCTCTTGCAGGACAAGGTAGCGACCGGACACTGGTTTTCACTGGGCAAGCTCGACCGCCGCTATCGGAATACGACCTGGGTACGTGACCGTCGTTATGTGGTCGATGGCCAGAGGGTCACCACCACAGGTGTGTCGGCTTCCTTGCCCGTTTCTCTGGCGCTGGTCGAAGCGGTGGCGGGAACGCCCGAGGCCGAACGTCTTGCCCTGACGCTGGGCGTGTCCGATACAGGTGCGAGTCATGATTCTTCCGCTTTCGGTATGAGCGCGGGACTGCTCCTGAACATGGCGTACAACTGGGTGGCTTTCTGGAATCGTGAGCGTCTGGAGCTCCCGGTCGATGACGGAATCGATGAAATCGCTCTGGCGCTGACGGCCGACGCCTGGTCGCGCACCCTTCGCGCCTCTTTCGCAGCAACCCATGACAACGAGACGCTCATACGCACCAAGCGAGGTCTGCTTGTCGAGGCGGTGCCCGGCCATGCCGGTGCCGAGTTGTTGGAACCGCTCACTGAACCGCCGGCCGCTGCGCTCGAACAGGCCCTGGCGGACATCCAGCGGCGCTATGGTATGCGCACGGCCACCACGGTGGCTGCACAGCTCGAGTATGTCTGGTAAGCCTGTCGCTTGAGGCGTTCTACGCTTTTATTCAGGAGGAGAGCGGCATGAGCCAAGGCTACAAAACACCCCCGGACCAGATCGACATGCAGCGTGCCGAACGCAAGATCCGTTCTGCGGGCACGCTCGGCTTCGTGCTTTTCGGCATGGCGGTGGGCGCAGCCTACTGGCTCTTGCCTGCGTTCATCGCTTTTCCCGTCGAGCTCGGGGAGCGTCTGGCCTTTGCCGCGCGTGCCGGCGCCGTGGTGCTGTTCTGCGTACTGGTAGCCGTCGGCCTGGTTTCCACTACCCGCAGGTTCTCGCCTGAGGACATCGGCGGCTCGGCCTCCGGGCCACCGAGCGAGAAACTAACCATCTATGTGGCGTTTCTGCAGAACACCCTGGAGCAAGCGATATTGGCGGTGGGGTTCTATGTTGCCTACGCCAGCCTGGTGGCAGGGGCGTGGCTCTCGCTCATTCCCGTCAGCGTGACGTTCTTCGTTGTCGGCCGCGTGCTGTTTCTGCGTGGCTACCGGCGAGGCGTGGAAGGGCGCGCGCTGGGCATGGTGCTCACCATGACCCCTGCCATCGTGGGCTATCCGGTCGTGTTTATCCTGATGGTGCTGGGGTGGCTATTAGGTAGCTGACAGTCTGCTGAAGCCTTAGCGGTAAACCTCGATTCGCGGTATATCGTACAACCTTGCGAGCTACTTTCGACCCAAAAGGAGATTCACAGCATGAGCTTCGGCAAGACGACGCCAATACTGCGCATTTTCGACGAAGCCAAGGCCAAGGAGTTCTACATTGAATTTCTCGGCTTCACGGTGGATTGGGAGCACCGCTTCGCGGAAGGCATGCCGCTGTACATGCAGATTTCCAAGGATGGCTGCGTGCTGCATCTCTCCGAGCATCACGGCGATTGCAGCCCGGGCGCTGCACTACGGATCGAGACCGATGAGCTCGAGGCGTTCCATCAGCAGCTCAATGCCGCTGGCTATGGGTTTGCCAAGCCGAACATAGAAGCGATGCCTTGGGGCAGTCAGGACATGACGCTGGCCGATCCGTTCGGCAACCGGCTAATCTTCACTAATGCAATCAGCACCTGAACTGAGAATTTTCCCCGCCAGGACCTGACAGGAGAGCTTTCATGGACGAAGCGAAGCAACGCGAGCTGATCGAGCAGTACGTCGCTGCCTACAATGACTTCGATATCGAAGGTATGCTGGCCGTCCTGTCACCGAACGTCGAGTTCGAAAACTACTCGGGCGGGGAGCTGACCGCCTCGGCAAGCGGCATCGAGGAGTTTCGTCTGCTCGCGCAGCGGGCCAAGGGGCTCTTCACCGAGCGCTTTCAGCGTGTGACCTCTCTGGTGTTCAGTCAGGACGTCGCCACGGCTGAGATCGATTACCACGGCCGCCTGGCGCAGGACATTCCCGGCGGGCCGAAGGCGGGTAGCCTGCTCGAACTGAATGGCACCACCGAGTTCACGTTCGGCGGGGAGCGGATCGTCAGAATCGTCGACCGTAGCTAAATTGGCCATCGGCCGCCATGGGACACCTAGCCATGAGACAACTAAATGGAAGCAAACATCGCCATACGTGAAGAAACCGCTGCCGATATCGATGCCATACACGACGTAACCGTCGCGGCTTTTCGAGAAATGGAACACAGTAGCTATACCGAGCAGTTCATCGTCGCCGAATTGCGCGCCGCTGGCGCCTTGGCAGTATCGCTAGTGGCGGAGAGGGAAGGTCGGGTGGTGGGCCATATCGCTTTCTCGCCGGTAAGCGTTTCGGATGACACCACGGGCTGGTATGGCTTGGGGCCGGTTTCCGTACTGCCGGAATACCAGCGGCAGGGTATCGGCAAGGCGCTGATCGAAGAGGGCTTGGCTCGGTTGCAAGCCATGGGCGCCCAAGGCTGCTGTCTCGTCGGCCACCCTGAGTATTACGTCAAGTTCGGGTTTCGTAATGTACCTGGACTCATCTACGAGGGAGTGCCACCGGAGTATTTCTTCGCTTTGCCCTTCGGCGATCATGTTCCGCAGGGTAGCGTTACCTTCCATGAAGCTTTTCTTGCAGATGGATAATCATGAAAACCCAGTACTACACCGCAGCCAGTCTCGATGGCTTCATTGCCACGGAAGACGATTCCCTGGAGTGGTTGTTCACTCTGGGCGACCTGAGCGACTCCAGCTATCCGGCATTCATTGCCGAAGTAGGCGCGCTGGCCATGGGGGCTTCCACCTATGAGTGGATCCTGCGCAATGCCGATACCGTGGCGGCCGAAACCGGCTCGCCATGGCCCTACACCCAGCCGACCTGGGTGTTCACCCATCGTAACCTGGCGATTCCCGAAGGAGCGGACGTCCGTTTCGTGCAGGGGGAGGTGGGGCCTATCCATGAAGAGATGCGTGCAGCCGCGGGAGGAAAAAATCTCTGGATCGTCGGTGGTGGCGACTTGGCGGGGCAGTTTCACGATGCCGGTCTGCTCGATGAGCTCATCGTCCAGATTGGTTCCGTTACCCTGGGCAAGGGTAAGCCGCTCTTTCCACGTCGCGTGCTGAGCCCAACCCTGCGCCTCGAATCGGTACGCCAGATGGGTGCCGGTATGGTCGAGTTGCGGTATGGGGTGGTGGCAAAGGAGGAGTCGCATTGAAAAAGGTCCTGGTGGTTACCGGCGGCAGCCGGGGCATCGGTGCGGCCACCGCCCGCCTGGCTGCTGCTGGCGGCTACGCCGTGTGCATCAACTACCGTCACAACGAGGCGGCGGCGCTGGCCGTGGTCGAGGAGATTGCCCAAGCCGGCGGCGAGGCAATTGCCATAGCGGGCGATGTCGGCCACGAGCCCGACGTGATGCGCCTGTTTGCCGAAGTCGACGAGAAGCTCGGCCCGGTCACGGCGCTGGTCAACAACGCCGGCATTCTGGAAAGGCAGATGCGGGTCGAGGAGATGGACGCCGCGCGCCTGAGCCGGGTACTGACTACCAACGTGGTCGGCAGCTTTCTCTGCGCCCGGGAGGCCGTACGGCGCATGTCGACCCGGCACGGCGGGCAGGGTGGGGCGATCGTCAATGTTTCCTCCATCGCCTCGCGGCTCGGCGCGCCGGATGAGTACGTCGACTACGCCGCTGCCAAAGGCGCCATCGACAGCTTTACCATCGGCCTGGCCAAGGAGGTGGCGGGTGAGGGCATTCGGGTCAACGCCGTGCGCCCTGGGGTGATCTACACCGAGATCCATGCCAGCGGCGGCGAGCCCGGCAGGGTCGAGCGGGTAAAGGCGGGCGTGCCCATGCAGCGCGGCGGGCAGCCGGAAGAAGTGGCCCGCGCCATCCTATGGTTGCTCTCCGATGAAGCCTCGTACTCCACCGGCACGCTGTTGGACGTAACCGGCGGAAGATAGCGGCGCAAGATAGCGGTGCGGAGTCTCAGGCCGGAAAGGGGGCAATAGCCGTGTTGTTCAAGAAGGCGTTTCTCGAAAAGATCCGTGATGGCCGTGTGACGCTGGCCTTCCGACGCTGGCGACGGCCCACCGTAAAGTCAGGAGGTACGCTACTCACCGCTGTGGGCGAGCTGCCCATCGTGTCGGTGACCCAGGTCGCGCTCGAGGAGATCTCTGAGCAGGATGCGGTGCAGGCTGGCTATGAATCCCGCGAGTCGCTGCTGCGCGAACTCTCCCGGCGTAGTGAAGGCGAGCTCTACAAAATCGAGCTGGGCGAGTTACGCCCCGATCCTCGGATAGCCCTTCGCGAATCGACGGAGCTGACGGGTGAGGAAATCCGGGGCTTGCACGAGCGTTTGCGGCGGCTGGATGAGCGAGCCGCACATGGGCCGTGGACCCGAAAGACGCTGGAAGTGATAGGGAACCGTCCCGGCGTCCGCGCAGGGGAGCTGTGCGAGATGATGGATCTGGAGAAGGAAGCCTTCAAGCTCAACGTGCGCAAGCTCAAGAATCTGGGCCTGACAGAGAGCCTGGGCACGGGCTATCGGCTCTCTCCGCGGGGCCGGAGAGTGCTCGAAGCACTGCAACATGAAGGAGTGCACCATAGTGAGAGCGCCAAGTAAGACGGCCTGAGAGCGGCCATGCTTTAGCCTAATGTCAATGTTGCTTTTAGCGTTACTCAACGTTAATTTGCGTAAACAAAGCCGCAGAGACGGCTCTGACGAAAAAACACAAGTATGCAGGGAACTACCCGGTAACCAGTTTGCCGGGTAGATTCTTGTTTGTCCTACTGCCAGACTCCCACGACTTCCTCTTCCGACTCGCGGCGTATCGCTGAGCCTTTTACCCTTGCCGTCGGTTACCGAAAGCGCCCGGGTGGTGTGATAGACTGCGCGCCTCGGCCTGCGCCAGCAACACTTCCCCATCGGTAGCCCGTCATGGAAATCAAAGTCAATTTTCTTGAAAATCTCAGGCTTGAAGCCAAGTTTGACGATTTCACCGTCATTACCGACCAGCCCATCCGCTACAAGGGCGACGGCTCGGCACCAAGTCCGTTCGACTACTTCCTGGCGTCTTCCGCGCTGTGTGCGGCCTACTTCGTGCGGGTGTACTGCCTGGCGCGCAACATCCCCACCGAGAACATCCGCCTCTCGCAGAACAACATCGTCGACCCGGAGAACCGCTACAACCAGATCTTCAAGATCCAGGTCGAGCTGCCGGAAGACATTTCCGAGAAGGACCGCGAGGGCATCCTGCGCTCCATCGATCGCTGCACCGTCAAGAAGGTGGTGCAGACCGGCCCCGAGTTCCAGATCGAGACGGTAGAGAACCTCGACGAGGACGCCCAGGCGCTGTTGATAGCCAAGCCCGACGAGGACGCCTACACCTGGATCGAGGGCAAGGACCTGCCGCTGGAGCAGACCATTGCCAACATGTCCGGCATGCTGGCCGAGCTGGGCATGAAGATCGAGATCGCCTCCTGGCGCAACATCGTGCCCCACGTGTGGTCGCTGCATATCCGTGATGCCGCCTCGCCGATGTGCTTCACCAACGGCAAGGGTGCCACCAAGGAGAGCGCGCTGTGCTCGGCGCTGGGCGAGTTCATCGAGCGCCTGAGCTGCAACTTCTTCTACAACGACCAGTTCTTCGGCGAAGAGATCGCGAACAGCGCCTTCGTGCACTATCCCAACGAGGAGTGGTTCAAGCCCGGGCCCAACGACGAGCTGCCCGAAGGCATCCTCGACGACTACACTCGCGAGATCTACGACCCGGAGGGCGAGCTGCGCGGCTCGCACCTGATCGACACCAACTCCGGCAAGCGGGAACGGGGCATCGTCGCCTTGCCCTTCATGCGCCAGTCGGACGGCGAGACGGTCTACTTCCCCTCCAACCTGATCGAGAACCTCTACCTCAGCAACGGCATGAGTGCCGGCAATACGCTGCCTGAAGCGCAGGTACAGTGCCTCTCGGAGATCTTCGAGCGGGCGGTGAAGCGTGAGATTCTCGAACAGGAACTGGCACTGCCGGACGTGCCCATGGAAGTGCTCGAGCGCTACCCGGGCATTCTCGAAGGCATCCAGGCCCTGGAAGCCCAGGGCTACCCGGTACTGGTCAAGGACGCCTCACTCGGTGGCCAGTTCCCGGTCATGTGCGTGACCCTGATGAACCCGCGCACCGGCGGCGTATTCGCCTCCTTCGGCGCCCACCCCAGCTTCGAGGTGGCGCTGGAGCGCAGCCTCACCGAGCTGCTGCAGGGCCGCAGCTTCGAGGGCCTGAACGACTTCCTGCCGCCGACCTTCAATTCCCAGGCCGTCTCCGAGCCCAACAACTTCGTCGAGCACTTCATCGACTCTTCGGGGCTGGTCTCCTGGCGCTTCTTCAGTGCCAAGAGCGAGTTCGAGTTCGCCGACTGGGACTTCTCCGGCGCGAACGAGGAGGAAGCGGCCACGCTGTTCGGCATCCTGGAAGAGCTGGGTCTCGAGGCCTACATGGCCGTGCACGAAGACCTTGGCGCGCCGGTGTGCCGCATCCTGGTGCCGGGCTACTCCGAGGTGTACCCGGTGGACGACCTGATCTGGGACAACACCAACATGGCGCTGGACTACCGCGAGGACATTCTCAACCTCCACGCCCTGAGCGACGAGCAGCTCGCCGGGCTGCTTGAGCGCCTGGAGGAGAGCCAGCTCGACGAGCACATGGACATCATCACCCTGATCGGTATCGAGTTCGATGAGAACACCGTGTGGGGCCAGCTCACCATCCTCGAGCTGAAGCTGCTGATCCACCTGGCGCTGGGGCAGCACGAAGAGGCCCTGGAGCGGGTCGAGCTGTTCCAGCAGTACAACGACAACACCGTGGAGCGCGGGCTGTTCTACCAGGCCGTGGCGGCGGTGCTGGAGATCGTGCTCGACGACGAGCTGGAACTCGACGACTACCTGCACAACCTCACCCGCATGTTCGGCGAGCAGACCATGGCCGCGGTGGTCGGTTCGGTGAACGGCGAGGTGCGCTTCCATGGCCTGACGCCCACCAACATGCAGCTCGAAGGCCTGGAGAAGCACCAGCGCCTGGTCGAGAGCTACAAGAAACTGCACGCCCACCGTGCCAGGCGCGCGGGGGCGTGTACTCCTTCCTGAGCGAAAGCGCTAGGTGCCTCGGGCTCTCATGGGCTCCGCCTGGCGCAGCACGAAGGCCAGCGCCTCGGCGAAGCCGTCCATCACTGGAAGGCCGTGGCGCCTGGTAAGCTGCGCGCCGCGTCCGGCGAAGGCGCCGGAGCCCAGCACGATGGCTCGCGCCCCCTCCGCACGGGCTCCCTCGCAGAGGCTCGCCAGCCGCGTCTCGGCCAGGGTGGTGCGCGCCGCGGTCTCGCTCACGCCGATGCCGGTGGCAACGACGCGGCAGCGCTCCTTCACGTCGTAGCTCTCGCAGAGCGACTCAATGGTGGCCACGGCGCCCTCGAAGGTGGTGATCACCGTGAAGGGACCACCGGTGGCGTCCGCGCGGCGAATGCCGGCCTCCGCCAGGCTGACCACCGGGGCGCCGGTCAGAGCGCGGGCCTCAGCGACGGCGATGTCATCGAAGCAGGCGAGGATATAGCCGGCGTAGCCCTGTGCCATGCGGCTTTCGATCAGCGCCATCACGTGGCTGGCGGCGCGGGTCTTGTCCTGCCCGCTTTCCACCGCCCGGGGCCCTTGGTGCGGGCTCTCCGCTTCGATGATCACGCCGGGCGGCGCCTGGGCCTGCAGCACCTCCCGCACTCGCTGGGTGACGGTCGGGTTGGTGTTGGGATTGATGGCCAGCACGCGAACGGGGGCCGGCTGAGTGGCGTCTCCAGGGTAATGGGTCATGGATCAGCGCCCCGCTAGCAAGTCGGGGAGCCACATCACGATCTGCGGCCAGACCATGATGGTCAGCGTGAACAGCGCCATGATCGCCACGAAGGGCAGCGAGCCCCAAATCACATCGTTGAAGCTGCCGCCATCCTTGCGCACCCCCTGCACCACGAAGAGGTTCATGCCCACCGGCGGCGTGATCAGGGCGATCTCGCACATCAGCACGATGAAGATGCCGAACCAGATGGGGTCCACGCCCACGGCCATCACCATTGGCACGGTGATCGGCACCGTCAGCACCAGCATCGACATGGCATCCATGAAAGTGCCGAGCACCACGTAGAAAAGCAGCAGCACCAGCAGCAGGCCCACCTGGGTGAGGCCGAAGCTCGCCACCCACTGGGTCAGCGCCTGGGTTACCCCCAGCATCGAGAGGGTCACGTTGAGCAGCAGCGCGCACATCAGCACGATGATCACCATGCCGGTGGTCTTGGCGGCGTGCAGCGAGCAGTGGATCAAGAGGTCGAGGCTCAGCTTGCCCCCGCCCACGATGAAGGCCAGGGCGATCATCACCCCGATGGCTGCGGATTCGGTAGGCGTGGCGACCCCGCCGTAGATGCTGCCCATCACCACCCCGAAGATGACGAAAGGCGGCACCAGGTGGCGCGAGAGGGCAAGCTTCTCTCGCAGCGGCAGGTTGACCTCCACCATGGCGCTGCTGCCCGCCTTGCCGTGGGCGATGAAAAGGTACACGGAGAAGAGCAGAGCCAGGGTAAGGCCCGGGATCAGCCCGGCGGCGAACAGCTGACTGACCGAGGTATTGGCCAGTTGGCCGTAGACCAGCAGGTTGATACTGGGGGGAATCAGGATGCCCAGGGTGCCGCCGGCAGCCAGGGAGCCAAGCGAGGGGCGCACCGGATAGCGGTATTTCTGCAGCGCCGGCAGCGAGATGGTGCCCACGGTGGCGGCGGTAGCCACCGACGAGCCCGAGGTGGCGGAGAAGAGCGTGCAGGTGGCGATGTTGGTGTGCAGCAGCCCGCCCGGCAGGCGGTTGAACCACACCGAGAGCGCTGCGTACATCCGGTCGGCAATGCCGCCGCGCAGCAGTAGTTCGCCGAGCAGCATGAACAGCGGAATCGCCAGCATGGAGGGACTGTTCAGGCTGCTCCATACCACGCCGCCCATCATGTCCACCAGGGGGAAGCCGTGCATCAGGTAGCCGCCGATCACGCCGACGAAGAGGATGGCCACGGCCACCGGGATGCTCAGCAGCATCAGGCCGAGCATGATGAAGAACGCCGTGGCGATCAGGGGAATGCTCATGACTGGCCTCCTTTGCGCGCCGGGTCGCCGGTAGGGGATTCATCCGCCTGCGGCTCGTCGAGCAGCGGCTCGTCCGATTGCTGTTCGCGCTGCTTGAGGTCCTCGAGCTCCGCTGCCAGCTCGTCCTGGGTCGAACTCGGCCCGAAGCGGCGGTTGAGCGCCTTCCAGTCGCCCTTCGCCAGCAGCCCCATGGCCTGGGCGGTGAGCACTGCGGCGGCCAGGGTGAAGGCGACCATGGCGATCAGCCACACGGTCTGCGGGTAGATCAACGGCGTGGCCCGCGGCGTCTGGGCGATGGAGCCGTAGAGCCGGGTGTCCTGGACGGTCTGGATGGTGAAATAGAGCAGAAAGGCTGCCAGCAGCCCGAGGGTCAGGGCGGCCAGGGCGTTGAGCACCGCCTGCACCCTGAAGGGCAGGCGCATGTGCACCAGGTTGATGCGGATATGGGACTGCTCGACCATGGCCACGCAGAAAGCCAGAGGGGCGGCGATGGCGATGGCATAGCCTCCCAGCTCGTCGACCCCGCCGAGCGACATCGAGAAGGCCTTACGGATCACGGTTTCCACCGTGATCAGCAGGGCGAGCAGCAGCATCATGGCGCCAAACAGCATGCCGAGAATGCGAGCGTAGATCGTCATCGTCGCCTCCCGGGCTCAGAGGCCGAGCTTCTGGCCGACGGTATCGCGCCACACGTCCTCGCAGTCCGCGGCGGCGGCATTGCATTGGCGCGCCCAGATCGGCAGGGAGACCTCTTCCACTGCGGCGGCCACCTTGGCCAGATCCTCCTCTGTCACCGGCACCTCGGTGAGGGAGTAAGGGGTACCGTACTCACAGGGTGTTTCGCCGGCATTGCAGCGCATGGCGTCTTCATAGAGCTCCTCGGAGTAGGCCCAGATCTCGTCGCTCAGCTCGGCGATGGCCGATTCGAGCTGGGTCTGCTGCTCCTCGGTCATGCTGTTCCAGGTATCGAGGTTGATGGCGTAGCCGTTGATGGCCAGCTGCAAGGCGATGGGCAGTACCGTGGTCGTAGCTTCCGGCCAGCCGCCGGAGTTGGCCGAGGCAGGGCCGGTGATGGCACAGTCGATCACGCCGCGGGAGAGCGACTGCTGGACGTCGCCGAAGGGCATCGAGATGCCGGTGGCGCCGAGCTGACCGACGAAGTTGGCCGCGCTCTGGTCGCCCACACGCACGCGCTTGCCGCGCAGGTCATCCAGACCGCCGATCTCGCCGCGGCAGAAGATTACCTGGGGGCCGGCGGGCCAGGTGCCCAAGAGTTTGGCGTTGAAGCGCTCCTGCAGGCGGCTATCCACGTAATCGTAGAAGGCGGCGACGTGCTCACGGCCGGCTTCGAAGCTGGTGTTGAGCCCGATCAGGTCGAGCCCGAGGATGGAGGGCTCATCGCGGCTCACCTGGGGGCCACGCAGAGAGACGATATCGAAGAGGCCGGAGCGTAGTACGCGCAGGCCGTCGGTGTCGGGAACCCCCGCCACGTCCACCGGCAGGTACTGCACGGTGATATCGAGGCCGGTGTTGTCCGCCAGGTTGGTGAAGAAGGGCTGCTCCTTCTGCTGGGCGATCAGGCCGGAGCCGGCGGGCTGGCCGAGCACCTGGATCGACAGTGCGCTGGCCTGAGCGGCAGAGGCCATCAGGGCGGCGGAGACGGCGGTTACCAGAGCGGTACGTTTCAGCATGGTCTTGGTCCTGTCATCGGCGGCACCTTGGGAGGGAGTACGGCTCCGCTGGGCGCCAGGTGGCGGTATCGGCCCACCGCGTTCAGGCGGCGGCAGTCGCCTTGAGTGATCCAAGTTTCATGCCATCGGATTCAGGAAACTGTAGTTTCATAGCGAAAACAGCCGATTACTTCAGAATCGCCTGTTGGTACGCCGCGCGAGTGTTTCTTTTTTTGCCCGGAAAGTGTGCAGATTGGTAGCGCCATGCGCCAGGATGGTGCCGTCTTCCTACAGTTCTTCGAGCTTATCGTTCAGTGTCTCGATGCGGCGCAGGCGGCGGCGCGAGTCGTCACCGGCAAGCTCGATGGTGCGCATGGCCAGCAGGTGGCAGAGCGCCATGACGGCGGTGTGGTTGAACAGCGGCCCCGCGGCCAGGGTGCAGCAGCGGAAGTGCCAGGTGACGCTGGGGTCCGGGGCTAGCCCCTCGTCGGTGATATAGAGCACCCGAGCGCCGCTCTCGCGGGCCTCGGCCAGCACCTGCTCGGTGATTGCCACCCGGCGACGCAGGCCGATGACGACCACGCAGTCCTCCGCACGCACGCTGACCAAGTGCTCGCCCAGGGTCTCGCCGCCGCCGGGCAGGCTGACCACCTGCTCCACCACCTGGGTGAGCTGCCAGCGCAGATAGTCGGCGAAAGGGTGGCTGGCGCGAAAGCCGATTACCCAGGTCTTGCGGGCGTCGAGGATGGCCTGGGCCACGGCGTCCACCTGCGCCTGGGTGATCGCCGAGAAGGTCCGATCAAGGTTGTCCTTGCCCTGGTCCAGGTTGAGCGCCAGGGAGCGCTCGCCCGGCTCCAGGGCCGCGCTCTGCAGGAAGAGGCGTGAGCCGGTGGCCTGCTCCTCGCGGGCGTGCTTGCGCGCCGCCTCGTAGCTCTCGTAGCCGAGCCGGCGTACGAAGCGCGACACCGTCGCCTTGGAGACCCCGGCAAACTTTGCCAACTCCTGGGCATCGTAGCTGGCGATTTCACCGGGGAAATCGCACACGAACTCGCCCAGCCGGCGCTCGGCCGGGTGCAGGGAGGGCAGGGCGCTGCGCACTCGGGAAAGGAAGGAACGCGTCTGCGAGGATCTGGCCATGCCGACTCCTGAAACTGTGGTTTCAGATATCATGTCCGGTGAGGAACGGTGCCGCAACCATCGAACCGCGGGTCTGGCGATTAAGTCAGCGAAAGCAGCAACCGGAGCACACAAGCGCCCTGAGTCAGTTCATACTGGCTCGGGGCGCTGCGTTTGGTGTCACTGGAGCGATACAACAATGGGGCCATCCGATGGACAAAGTGGCGATCTTCGTGGACGTCCAGAACGTCTACTACACGGTGCGACAAGCGTATAAGCGCAATTTCGATTACAACGAGTTCTGGGCCGAAGCCACCGCGGGGCGAGAGGTCGTCAAGGCCATCGCCTACGCCATCGACAGGGGCGACCGGAAGCAGCAGGAGTTTCAGAACATCCTTCGCGCCATCGGCTTCGAGGTGAAGCTGAAGCCCTACATTCAAAGATCGGACGGTTCTGCAAAAGGGGACTGGGACGTCGGTATTACCCTCGATGCCATCGAGTACGCCGAGCAGGTGGACGTCATCGTGCTGGTTTCGGGCGATGGGGATTTCGCCCTGCTGGTAGACAAGATCCGGCAAGTCCATGGGAAGGTGGCGGAGGTCTATGGCGTACCGCAGTTGACGGCTAATTCTCTGATGAGCGCCGCCAACGAGTTCAAGCCCATCGATGAGAGGCTCCTGTTGTCTTAGGCTTTGTCCGAAAACTCGAATTTGCTAATGTCACCTATGCCGCAGCAGCATAGGTGACCTATGGCAGGACGCTACGAGATCTCCGACAACGGCTGGGCCCTCATTGAGGACATCGTAT
>NZ_JABFTV010000012.1 GCF_021404405.1 Billgrantia aerodenitrificans | reverse complement strand
CCTCAGGCTCCGGCTGCCACGCATCAGGTCGTTGCGTCGCGCCATAGCGTGCCAGCACCACACTGTCCTTCTTATCTGTTTTGCCGCGTACTCCCAGGCTACGGGAGAAGTCACGCACCTGTGCGGGGTTGAGGACATAAACCTGGATGCCGGCAGCATGCAGCCAATAGGCGAGCGTCTCGTGATAGATGCCGGTGGCTTCCATCACAACGTGCAACTGGTCCAGTGGCTCCCCGGTTTGGTGCTCAAGCCATTCCAGCAGGCGTGGAAAGTCCTGCCGCCGATTGCCGAATACACGAGTCTTGACCTTGCCAGTCGCCTCATCGCGTAGCCAGGCGCAATCGAGCTTCTGCTTACTGACGTCGATACCGATCACTGCCATGTCTCGTCGCCTTTCCTTGTTCGTGCAGCCTCACTCCAATTCGGGAGGGGCTTGGATACCATTCAAGCTATCGAGATAGTGGGCATCAGGGGGCATAATCTAGGTCCCAGGCTGTAGCGCCTCAGGCTTTGTGGATGCTCACCCTGATGCCAAGGCCTGCTGGTAGCTAATCAACAAGCCCGGAGAGACACAAGGCTGTGTCTGAAAAGTCGTCGAGCGAAGGTCAGACAAGGCAAAATCAGCGAAAAGACGGAGTTTACGTGGTGTAAATGAGTACTTTGAGCTGATTTTTAACGCCGTATGGCCAAGCGCAGGCAGTTTTCAGACATAGCCTAAGAGGGCCTCGTCGAGAGCCCCAGGAGATCACTGCCCGCTGGGCTTGCGATAGTGACCCGGCACGGTCACCTTTTCGCCATCGGGAAGACGACGCACGTGAGTGGGAACGTAGATACGTCTGATGACGCTCTTGCGTGACTGGTCGTCCATCTTGCTGTCTCTCGTTTAGTTGAATATGAAACTACTTTAGGGCAGGTCGGGCGTGTCGCGCAATAGTGGCCGTGGTCGGCTGCTCGGTTTACGTCTGGGGCACGGTTGCCTAGGTTATGAGTAGCCGGGCAAGGAGCCGAAGGAGTTGGCATGGAGCAGCTGAACGTCGCTCTCGCCGTCGTGGGAGGGCTGGTACTGGTCGTGGGCCTGTTGTCGAGCCCGCTGGACCGCTCCTGGCTTTCCGCCCCGCTGTTCGCCTTCCTCTTCGGTGTGGCGCTGGGCCCCCACGGATTGAACGTGCTCGATCCGATGGCGTGGGGCGATGGTAAGCAGATGCTCGAGCAGACGGCTCGCCTGACGCTGGGCATCAGCCTGATGGGCATCGCGCTGCGCCTGCCGCCCAGCTATCCCTTCGTACACTGGCGTTCGCTGCTGGTGCTCCTGGCCGTGGGCATGCCGGCCATGTTTTTGATCAGCGCACTGCTCACCCATTGGGTCATGGGCTGGCCGCTGCTCATGGCGCTGCTGGTGGGTAGCGCCATCTGCGCCACGGATCCGGTGGTGGCCTCTTCGATCGTCACCGGCGGTGTGGCCAAGGAGAACCTGCCCGAGAGTTTCCGCCATCTGCTTTCCAGCGAATCCGGCGCCAACGATGGCCTGGCTTATCCGCTGGTGCTGTTGCCGGTGCTGCTGCTGACCCTGCCAGCAGGCGATGCCTGGTTCGACTGGTTCGTCACGATCTGGCTGTGGGAGGTCGGCGGTGGGATATTGATCGGGGTGGCACTCGGTTGGGCGACAGGACGGGCACTGCAGTGGTCGGAGGAGCGCGGCTATCTCGATCAGCCCTCCTTTCTTTCGATCACCCTGGCCTTGACGCTGCTGGTGCTGGGCTTGGGTGAGCTGCTGGGCACCAACAGCATTCTCGGGGTCTTTGCTGCGGGTCTGGCCTTCGATCAGGAAGTGGGGGGCAAGGAGCGCAGTGAAGAGGACAACGTGCAGGAAGCGGTCAACATTCTGCTGACCATGCCGATCTTCGTGCTGTTCGGCTTGATCGCTCCGTGGGCCGAGTGGCGGGCGCTGGGCTCGCAGGGGGTGTTGTTGGCACTGCTGATACTGCTGCTGCGCCGTCTGCCGGCGATGCTATTGCTCAAACCCTGGTTGCCTGCGATGCGTGACCTGCCGATCACCCTGATCATGGGCTGGTTCGGCCCCATTGGGGTATCGGCGCTCTACTACGCCACCTTCATATCGAGTCGAACCGGCTACGACCTGGCCTGGACCGTGGGCACCCTGATCGTGGTGGCGTCCATGCTCGCCCACGGCATGACTGCGGCGCCGCTGGCCTATCGCTATGGGCGCTGGCGGCGTGGCAAGGGTTAACGCACTTCGCGGAAGTGTTCTCTCAGCCGCTCCAGCTCTGCTTCGCTCCACCCGTTCGGCTCGGTGAGCGCCACCCAGGCATCGAAGTAGTGTTCGGCGGCGATGGTGTGCCCGTAGCCGGGCGGTGCGCGACCCACGGCCAGGTCGCCGAGCAGCTGCAGCATGGTCACCACCGGGTACCAGCGCAGTTCGGGCAGCACGTCGGGGGCTCGTGGTTCGCGCAGCCACTCCGGCTCGCGATAGAGAATGCGCGGCTCGAAGAAGGTGATCGGATCGCTGCCGTACTGCAGGTAGGCGATGCGGAAATCGCCCCAGTCGCCATTCGCGGCGTCCAGTCCCTGGTACTGGTTCATGAAGCGAACCACGGCACCGTCGCGGAAGGTGGGCAGCCACGAGGGCGAGCCGCCATCGCGTTCCCGGGTGACCGTGCGCCAGGTGTCGCTGCGGAAGGGCGGGCCGCTCCACAAGGCACCGTGGAAGGGGTCGTCGATGATGTCGTAGAAGTCGAACGACAGATCCGAGTTGAGCGAGCCGAGGCTGAGGCCGTGCAGATAGAGCCGGGGGCGCTCGTCTTCGGGCAGTCCGCTCCAGTATTCGTAGACGGTGGTGAACAGGGCGCGGGCGTTTTCGGCGCCGTAATCCCCTTCGACCAGCAGCGCCAGATGGCTGGGCAGGTAGGAGTACTGCATGGTGGCCGTGGCGATGTTGCCGCGGTGTAGATACTCCACCGTGTTCAGGGCCGCCGGATCGACCCAGCCTCTTCCGGTGGGGGTGGCCAGCACCATCACCGAGCGCTCGAAGGCGCCGACCCGCTGGAGTTCCTGCAGCGCCAGCTGGGCGCGCTCCGCGGGCGTATCCGCTGCACTCAGGCCCACATAGACCCGCACCGGATCCATGGCCACGGCCTCTGCGTCCAGGAAGGCACCGATGTCGTCGGCAGAAGGGCCCTGGGTCACGAAACGCCTGCCGCGTCCGCCGAGCGCTTCCCAACTGATCAAGGAGTGCTCGCTGCCGGTCTTCATCGGATCGGTGGGCGGTGGCAGGTCATCCAGTATCAGCTCGTCGATCTGCTGAAAGGAGTTGTCGGCGGCGCGCAGGGCCAGGGTGAAGATGACCCCGTCGATGACCGACCAGAACAGCGCCGCGGCGGCGATCACGCCCAGCAGGTTCGAGATCCGATGCGGCACGAAGCGGCGCATCTTGCGGGCGAGAAAGCGAAAGGTCAGGCGGAACAGTTTGACCAGCAGCCACAGCAGGGCGAACAGTGCCAGGGCGATCAGGCCGATGCTGATGGCGCGTATGCCGCTGACCTCCTCCAGCCCCATCAGGTCGCGGATGCGGTTCTGCCAGGCCGAGGCCTGCCACAGGAAGGCCGCGGCGATCAGCGTACAGAGGCCGGCCGCCGTCAGCTTGATGATCCGCTCGATGCGCGAGCGGGGGCGCGGCAGCTGCAGGTAGTCCCACAGCCAGTGGGCGATGAAGCCCAGCGCATAGCCGGCCGAAAAGGAGAGCCCCGAGACGATGCCCTGGGCGTAGGTGGGCCGTGGCAGCAGACTGGGGGTGAGCGAAAAGGCGAACAGCAGCGTGCCGAGCAGAAGGCCGGCCGTGGAAAAGTGCCTGAGAGCGCTGCGGATTCTCGGGTGCATGGGCATCATCTATTGAGAAAAATGGGCAAATCTTAACGCAACCCTGCCAGCCAGGTGCTGATGAGGGCGGCGAAGCGCTCGCGATAGCGCTGCGCACTGGAACGCTGGGACCACTCTGCCAGGCGTACCGGCTTGCTGTCGCCCATATGGCTTTCGAACAGTTCGGTCAGCTCGGCGGCGAAGCCGGGATGCTCCACTTCCACGTTGGCTTCGAGATTCCAATGCAGACTCCAGTGATCGAAATTGCACGAGCCCACGGTAACCCAGTCGTCGACGAGGCAGAACTTGGCGTGGGTGAAGCGAGGTTGATACTCGTAGATATGAATGCCGGCGTCCAGTAGCTCGCCGAAGTGGCGCTGGCCGGCATAGCGCACGCTGGGGTGGTCGTGCCCCTTGCCGGCCACCAGCAGGCGCACGTCCACGCCGCGTCGGGCGATGTCGCCGATCAGCTTGCGCAGCTGCCGTGACGGCAGGAAATAGGGGGTGTACATCCACAGCCGTTGCCTGGCCGTGCCCATGCGTTGATGCAGCGAATGGCGAATCGACATGTCGCTCGGCCCCTCATTGTGCACCAGGCGGGCCGGCATCTCCCATTCCCGAGCGGAAGCGGAGGCGGAGGCGGCGGGACGCTCCCGGTCGATGGCGCCCTTGTCGCCCCGGGTACGGGAGGATTCCCACAGATCGGCGAAGAGCCGGATCCAATCTTCCACCACCGGGCCCTCGGCACGCACCACCACGTCGAACCAGTCGCCCAGGTAGTCGTCGGTGAGGCAGTAACCGCCGGTATAGGCAACACGGCGATCGACCAGCAGCAGCTTGCGATGGTTGCGATTCAGATTGCGCCGCAGGCGCCGCATCATGAAGGGGTTGTAGTGGCGCAGCGCCACGCCTGCCGAGGAGAGCCGCTCACGGTCACGCTGCCCGAGGCTCACCGCGCCGAAGCTGTCGAGCACCACATGCACCGCGACGCCACGCTGCGCGGCGCGCTCCATGGCATCGAAGAAACGGCGCGTCACTCGGCCGGACTCGATCAGGTACTGCTCGAACCAAACCGACTCCTCGGCCTTGTCGATGGCCTCCAGCAGCTCGGGGATGAAGCGCTCGCTGTCGGGTATCAGGGTGATGAGGTTGCCGTGCTTCCAGCTGGGTTCCATGCGGCTCTCCTTGCCGTTGCCAATCTCCTTGCCCAGAGGGTAGGGGGATACGGCGATCGCCACAACGGCAGGAGAGCCTGGCAGCCGGGCCAGACCGGACCGCCGGCCTGACCCACGGAGCGCGGCGTCTCAATGATAGCGACTGGGCAGGCGCGTGAAGCGCACCGGTGGGCTGTACTTCTCTCCTGCGGGCGCCCGCTCGGGCGCCGGGCGCACCCGCCAGCCACGTGAATTCGCCCACTCCTTGAGCTCGTGGTAGTCGAGCAGCGGATACTCGCGGGTATAGGGGTTGGGCGATGACGAGGGAAAGGCGAAGGCCACGTGGGGGTAGAGGGCCAGGGCGTTGGGGCCGCCGTGGGCGGTCAGTGCCTGGTCGAGGGCCGATTGCCAGGCCCTGGCGTCGAGCGGGAGCTGAGCTGCGGTGGGCAGTGCATGGTCTTGCAGAGAGTGACTTGCCATGACATTTACCTCACTTGGAATCGATAGTGGGTCTTGGTTGGCTACATAAAGGCCGGTGGCTCCTGGGTCCTGCTTGGTTAAGCGCCCCACTCGTCAGCGAGTGGGGCGTGAGAACGAGTGGGGCTCAATCCCAACTCAGCGCACCGCCTACCTGATACTCGGTGACGCGGGTCTCGAAGAAGTTCTTCTCCTTGCGCAGGTCGATGATCTCGCTCATCCACGGGAAGGGGTTCTGCGCCCCTGGGAATTGCTCCTTCAGGCCGATCTGGGCCAGGCGGCGGTTGCAGATGAAGTGCAGGTACTCCTCCATGATCGCCGCGTTCATGCCCAGCACGCCGCGGGGCATGGTGTCGCGGGCGTAGGCGATCTCGAGCTCGGTGCCCTCGAGGATCATCTGGGTCACTTCGTCCTGGAACTCGGGCGTCCACAGGTGCGGGTTCTCGATCTTGATCTGGTTGATCATGTCGACCCCGAAGTTCAGGTGCATCGACTCGTCGCGCAGGATGTACTGGAACTGCTCGGCAACGCCGGTCATCTTGTTGCGCCGACCCATGGAGAGGATCTGGCTGAAGCCGCAGTAGAAGAAGATGCCTTCGGTCACGCAGTAGAAGGCCACCAGGTTACGCAGCAGCTCCTGGTCGGTCTCCGGTGTGCCGGTATTGAAGTCCGGGCGCGCCAGCGACTGGGTGTGCTTGAGGCTCCAGGCCGACTTGGCGGCCACCGACGGCACCTCGCGGTACATGTTGAAGACCTCGCCTTCATCCATGCCCAGCGACTCCACGCAGTACTGGTAGGCGTGGGTGTGGATCGCCTCCTCGAAGGCCTGGCGCAGCAGGTACTGGCGGCACTCGGGGTTGGTGATCAGGCGATAGAGTGCCAGCACCAGGTTGTTGGCCACCAGCGAGTCGGCGGTGGAGAAGTAGCCCAGGCTGCGCTCGACGATGCGCCGCTCGTCCGGTGTCAGGCCGTCCTGGCTCTTCCACAGGGCGATATCGGCGTTCATGTTCACTTCCTGGGGCATCCAGTGGTTGGCGCTGCCGTCCAGGTATTTCTGCCACGCCCACTCGTACTTGAAGGGCACGAGCTGGTTGAGGTCGGCGCGAGCGTTGATCATCTGCTTGTCGTCGACCTGAATGCGCGCCGCGCCCATCTCCAGCTCCTCGAGACCGGCGGCCACGTCGAGCTCTTCCAATGACTTGCGTGCCCGTGCCAGGCGGTCGCTGTCGGCCACCCGGTAGTTGCCGCCGGACTCCTTGACCTCGTCGGCCGGTGCGGGCTGTGGCTTGGCGGCAGGCGCCGGCGCGGCCTTGGCCGGCTGCTCGGCGACGGTGGTTTCGTCCTCGTGGAACTCGTCCCAGTTCAGCATTTCACTTCACCTCGGATTCTTTTGGGGCCGTAGATGGATTCACCGCTCGAGGCTCATGCCGGGAGCAAGCCTGCGAGGAGGCGCTGTAAACCCATCCCTGGGCGCTACCGACGCCATCCCTGGCGTAGGACCTCCTCTCCGGCTTGCTCCCGGCGCCTCTCGCTACGCCGTTGGCAATACGTGTCTTACTGGCAGGCCTCGCAACCCAGGTCATCGATTTCTGCGGCACTGGGTGCGCGAGAGCCGCTGCCCGCCTTGCCGGTGAGGAAGTCCTCCACCCCGCGCGGCTCTTTCTGCGTCGCGGGCTCTCGGTTCTGCGCTGAGGGCTCTCGGTTCTGCGCTGAGGGCTCTCGTGCCGGCTGTGCCTGCGGGGCGCCGCCGACCGGTGCCTGGTTGCTCACCGCATTGAGGTTGCCGCGGTCCACGGTGGATTTCTCCACCGAGGTGGCGCCCAGGGCGCGCAGGTAGTAGGTGGTCTTGAGCCCGCGGAACCACGCCATGCGGTAGGTCACGTCGAGCTTCTTGCCGGAAACGCCCTTGATGTAGAGGTTCAGCGACTGGGCCTGGTCGATCCACTTCTGGCGCCGTGAGGCGGCCTCCACCAGCCACTTCGGCTCCACCTCGAAGGCGGTGGCGTACTTGGCCTTGAGGTCGTCCGGGATGCGCTCGATGGGCTGGGCCGAGCCGTCGTAGTACTTGAGGTCGTTGATCATCACCTCGTCCCACAGCCCGCGCGCCTTGAGGTCGTGGACCAGGTAGGCGTTGACCACGGTGAACTCGCCGGAGAGGTTCGACTTCACGTAGAGGTTCTGGTACGTGGGCTCGATCGACTGCGACACGCCGCAGATGTTGGAGATCGTCGCGGTGGGGGCGATGGCCATCACGTTGGAGTTGCGCATGCCCTGCTCGGCAATCTTCTTGCGGATGCGGTCCCAGTCCTGGGTCGCGCCGGTATCCACCTCGATGTACTTCTCGCCGCGCTCCGTCACCAGCTTGTCGATGGAGTCGATGGGCAGAATGCCCTGGCTCCACAGCGAGCCCTCGAAGCTCTCGTAGTGGCCGCGCTCGGCGGCCAGGTCGCTCGATGCCTCGATGGCGTGATAGCTGACCAGCTCCATGGAGCGGTCGGCGAACTCCACCGCCTCTTCCGAGGCGTAGGCGATGTCCTGGGCGTAGAGGGCGTCCTGGAAGCCCATGATGCCGAGCCCCACCGGGCGATGCTTGAGGTTGGAGTTTCTCGCCTGGGGCACCGCGTAGTAATTGATGTCGATGACGTTGTCGAGCATGCGCACGGCGGTACGCACGCTCTTCTTCAGCTTGGCGTCGTCGAGCTTGCCGTCGACCACGTGCTGCGCCAGGTTGATCGAGCCCAGGTTACACACCGCAATCTCGTCGACGCTGGTGTTCAAGGTGATCTCGGTGCACAGGTTGGAGGAGTGCACCACGCCGGCGTGCTGCTGCGGGCTGCGCAGGTTGCACGGGTCCTTGAAGGTGATCCACGGGTGACCGGTCTCGAACAGCATCGAGAGCATCTTGCGCCACAGGTCCTTGGCGCGCACGCGCTTGAACAGCTTGAGCTGGCCGGAGCGGGTCATCGCCTCGTACTCCTCGTAGCGCTGCTCGAAGGCGGCGCCGTAGAGGTCGTGCAGGTCGGGACAGGTGGCGGGCGAGAACAGCGTCCACTCCTTGTCGTCGAACACCCGCTTCATGAACAGGTCGGGCACCCAGTTGGCGGTGTTCATGTCATGGGTGCGGCGGCGGTCGTCGCCGGTGTTCTTGCGCAGCTCGAGGAACTCCTCCACGTCCAGGTGCCAGGTCTCCAGATAGGCGCACACCGCGCCCTTGCGCTTGCCGCCCTGGTTCACCGCCACGGCAGTGTCGTTGACCACCTTGAGGAACGGCACCACGCCCTGGCTCTTGCCGTTGGTGCCCTTGATGTAGGAGCCCAGCGCGCGTACCGGGGTCCAGTCGTTGCCCAGGCCGCCGGCCCACTTGGAGAGCAGGGCGTTGTCGCGGATGGCGCTGTAGATGCCGTCGAGATCGTCGGGAACGGTGGTGAGGTAGCAGCTGGAGAGCTGGCTGCGCACGGTGCCCGAGTTGAACAGGGTCGGCGTCGAGGCCATGTAGTCGAAGCTGGAGAGCAGCTCGTAGAATTCGATGGCGCGCGCTTCGCGGTCGTCCTCGTTCAGCGCCAGGCCCATGGCCACGCGCATGAACATCACCTGGGGCAGCTCGTAGCGCACGTCGTCCCGATGGATGAAGTAGCGGTCGTAGAGGGTCTGCAGGCCGAGATAGGTGAAGGCGTTGTCGCGGGTGTGGTCCAGCGCGTCGCCGAGCCGCTCGAGATCGAACTCGGCAAGCCTGGGGTCGAGCTGTTCGTACTCGATGCCGCGGGCGACGTACTCGATGAACGCCGGCTTGTAGAGCTCGGCCATCTCGCCGAAGGTTGCCTCTTCGGCCACGCCGAGGAAGGAGAGCGCCTCGCGACGCAGGCTGTCCTGCAGCAGCCGCGCGGTGACATAGGTGTAGTTGGGCTCCTTCTCCACCAGGGTGCGCGCGGTCATCATCAGCGCCTGGGAGACGCCATCCACCGAGACGCCGTCGTAGAGGTTCTTCAGCGACGCCTCGACGATGCGGTTGGGGTCGACGTTCTCGAGCTCGGCGCAGGCATCGAACACCAGCGTCTCGATGCGGCCGAGGTCGAGCGGGCGGCGGCTGCCGTCGTCGAGGGTGACGTTGAGTGTGGGGTGCGGCTTTTCGATGTCGCCGCCGGCGGCGGCGCGGGCGCGGGCGTGCTCCTCGCGATAGAGCACGTAGGCGCGGGCCACCTTCTGCTCACCGGCCCGCATCAGTGCCAGCTCGACCTGATCCTGAATGTCCTCGATGTGCAGCGTGCCGCCGTCGGGCATGCGGCGCAAGAACGCGCTGGCGATGCTCTGGCTGGCCTGGTCGACGAAGTCGCGTACCCGCGAGGAGGCGCTGACGTTGTCGCCCTCCACGGCGATGAAGGCCTTGCGCATGGCCACGGCGATCTTGCTGGCATCGAAGGACACCACGTCGCCGTTGCGCTTGATCACGCGCAGGGTGTGCGGCGCCGTGAGTGACAGGTCGGTCGAGTCGGGGGTCTGAAGTTCCATGAGCCGATGATCCCTTGCAGTGGGGATGAGACAGGGGCGACGAAGGCATTGACAGTCAGGAGTGGACTTGCTAGATGCACATCATCTTGTGTTGTTCCATCTTGAGAGCACAAGATAGTGTGCTTTTTGGCCTGCTTCAAGTGGATAACCTGTGGGTGAGCTGTGACTGTTCAGGGGGCATCCTTTGGGATATCGTCAAGTCCGGGCTATGCTTCGCTGGCAAGCTGCAAGGACGCGAAATGTCACCAAAGGCAGGCGAAAGCGCCTATTTCGGGTATCCTTGATGAGTGATTGGCGGGACAGGGTGTCCCAATGACAACGAGGCCCAGCACGGGGATGACTAGGATGGATGACAACCTGGAAAGCAGCGACATGGAACACGTGCTGATTATCGAGGATGACGTGCGCCTGGCGGAGCTCACCCGGGACTATCTGGAGTCGAATGGCTTCAAGGTGACGGTGGAGGCCGAGGGCTCGCGAGGCGTTGAACAGATCCAGGCGTTGCAGCCGGATCTTGTGATTCTCGATCTGATGCTGCCCGGAGAGGATGGATTGTCGATCTGTCGCCGGGCCAGGCCGAACTATGCCGGGCCGATTCTGATGTTGACTGCGCGCACCGACGACATGGATCAGGTCCTTGGGCTGGAGATGGGGGCCGACGATTACGTGCCCAAGCCGGTTCAGCCACGGGTACTGCTGGCGCGTATGCGGGCGCTGTTGCGTCGCGCCGAGAATACCGACCAGTCCGGCGATGCGCGGCTCACCTTCGGTAATCTCGAGGTCGACAGCGCCACCCGCGAAGCCTGGCTCGAGGGCGAGCGTATCGATCTCACCAGCGCCGAGTTCGACCTGCTGTGGCTGCTGGCCAGCAACGCCGGGCGGGTACTCACGCGGGAAGAGATCTTCAGCGATCTGCGCGGCATCAAATACGATGGCCAGGATCGTTCCATCGACGTGCGGGTATCGCGGATACGGCCCAAGATCGGCGACGACCCCAACCATCCGCACCGGATCAAGACAGTACGCAGCAAGGGCTACCTGTTCGTCAAGGACGCCTGATCGATGCAGCGGTTCCTGGCCGATGGCTCCTTTCTGCGTGTCTATCTGGCCTTGGCGCTGGCGTTGCTGCTGACCTTCGGCCTGGCCCTGATGGGCCTGGCCCTGGTCGACCGGGTGCGAGTCGAACAGTATCGTGAACAGCTGGCCGAAGCGCCGCTGCAGCTTCTCTCCTGGCGAGTGGCGGCCCTGCCGGCTCATGAACGCGGCACCTGGCTGACCCAGCAGTCCGATCTGCTCAACATGCGGCTCTCGCTGCGCGAGCCCGACGACACCGAGCTGAGCTGGTTCGAGCGGCGACGGCTGGATCGGGGCCGCGTGCTGGTGAAGGTCTACGACGAAGACAGCTGGCGTCTTTATCGGAAACTGCCGCGTGAGGAGCGTATTCTCGAGGCGCGCCTGTCGGGGCTCAACGAGCGTCAGCTGCGCGGCCTGGCGCAGCTACTCGGCGACTGGCTCGCCGAGGTCGACGGCGAGGCGCGCCAGCGGCGCCTCAAAGGCGTGACCAGCGATGCCCTGCCGGTACACCTGCGTGACCTGGCCCCCGAAGGACTCGATAGCCACCAGCTTTCCCGACTGCGCGACGGTGAACTGGTGATTCGTCTGCTGCCCGGCCACTGGGCGCTGACGGTGCATCTGGCGGTGCCTGCCGCCGACGGCTCGCGGCAGTGGCTGTCGATCGGCCCCGTCTCGGCGCTGGAACCCACCCCCATTTCGCTGCTGCTGCTGGTGCTGGTGATCATGCTCGGCGTGCTGGCGGCGATCATTTATCTGATCGTGCGTGGCGTGGAGGCACGTCTGGCGCGGCTAGAGCTGGCCGCCGGGCGCATCGCCAGCGGCCGCCTCGATACCCGGGTCAAGGTCGATGGCGGCGGCTTCATCGGTCGGGTCGGCATGGCCTTCAACGCCATGGCGGCTCAGGTACAGTCGCTGCTGCGTTCGCAGCAGGAGATGATCCGGGCGGTTTCCCATGAGCTGCGTACCCCGGTGGCGCGGATCCGCTTCGCCATGCAGATGGTCGAGGACATGACCGACGACCCGGCCGTTCACCGCCAGCTGCACGGCATCGACAGCGATATCGAGGAGCTCGACCAGCTCATCGACGAGATTCTCACCTATGCCCGCCTCGACAGCGGCCTGGTCAACGGCACCGCACTGGAGCGTACCCGGGTCGACTGCCGGGCCGTCGCCGAGCGGGTCATCGAGACCCTGGCGCCGCTGCATGCCCATCTGCGTCTCGAGCTGGCCCCGGGGGCCGAGGTGGAGGTCCAGGCCGATCCACGTTATTTGCAGCGGGCCCTGCAGAACCTGGTGGCCAACGCCTGTCGCCATGCGCAGTCGCGGGTGCTGGTGCGGCTCTCGCTGGAGTCGCGTCTGGTGCGGCTCGACATCGAGGATGACGGCCCCGGCGTGCCGCCCGGTGAGCGCCAGTCGATCTTCAAACCCTTCGCCCGCCTCGACGACAGCCGCACCCGGCGCAGCGGCGGCTATGGGCTGGGGCTCTCCATCGTGCAGAAGATCATGGCCTGGCATGGTGGCAGCGTGGTGGTCGACGACAGCCAGGAGCTGGGCGGCGCACGCTTCTCGCTGCTGCTGCCGCGGGTGCCGGTGGGCAAGGAGAGGCTGCCGCCGGTCAAGCCGGTTTGATGCCTTCGAGCACGGCGAAGGAGGTTTCGCGGGCCGTACGCAGGAAGTCTTCCATCCACGGCTGATCGCGGCTCTCGTCGCGGATGGCGGCGTAAAGCGTGCTCCACATGCCAGCCTCGCCGAGACCCACTGCCTTCACGTAGTCCCGCTCCAGATACTCGGTCAACGCCCAGTTGGGCAGTGCACAGACGCCGCGACCGCTGGCCACCAGCTGCATCATCATGACCGTGAGCTCAGCGGTACGGATCTCCCGGGGGCGCACGCCGGCAGGATCGAGGAATTGGGTGAAGACATCCAGCCGGGCATGCTCTACCGGGTAGGTGATCAGCGTCTCCTCGGCCAGGTCTGAGGGGGTCACGAAGGAGTGTTCGGCGAGACGGTGCTGGCGGGCCACGGCCAGCAGTCCTTCGTAGCGGAACAGCGGCTCGTAATAGACGCCGGTCAGCGGCTGCGGGTCGGCGGTGATCACCAGATCGAGCTGCTCGCGGGCCAGTGCCGGCAGCGGGTCGAAGTGGTGCCCGCCGGGAATGTCGATCTCCACTTCCGGCCAGTGGTCGCGGAAGCGGTCGATGGTCGGCATCAGCCACTGGAAACAGCTGTGGCACTCGATGGCCATATGCAGGCGGCCCGGTTCATGGCCGATCAAGCGCGCCACGTCGCGCTCGGCCATACGCACCAGCGGCAGCACCTGCTCGGCCAGGACCAGCAACCGCTGCCCGGCGCGGGTGAACTCGACGGGCCGCGTCTTGCGCACGAACAGGGCGGTACCCAGTCGCTCTTCGAGATCCTTGATCTGGTGGGAGAGAGCGGATTGGGTCAGGTGAACCCGCTCTGCCGCCTCGACCAGGGAGCCGGCGTCGCGCAGCGCGATCAGCGTGCGCAGGTGACGAAGTTCAATCATGAGCTTCTTTCATGTTCTGGGTTAATTTATTTAGTTTGATTCAATTTCATGTGCCAGCGAGACTCTACCGCAACATTCATGCGTAGAGGGTTTCATCATGACATTAGCTCATGTGCTTGGCTATCCGCGAATCGGCGCCGACCGCGAGCTCAAGCGGGCTGTCGAGGCCTACTGGCGTGGCGAGCTGGGCCGGGACGCTCTCGAGGCTGTGGGTCGAGAGCTACGGGCACGCCACTGGCAGGCGCAGCGCGATGCCGGCCTCGATCTGGTCACGGTGGGCGACTTCGCCTTCTACGACCAGGTACTCAACGTCAGCGCCATGGTGGGGGCCGTACCGGCGCGCTTTGCCGCCGAGGCGGAGGTCGCTCGCGGCGAGGTCGAGCTCGACACCCAGTTCCGTATGGCCCGTGGGCGGGCGCCCAGTGGGGCGCCGGCTGCCGCCTGCGAGATGACCAAATACTTCGATACCAACTATCACTACCTGGTGCCGGAGCTACATGCGGGGCAGACGTTCAAGCTCGCCGGCACGCGGCTGTTCGACGAGGTAGCAGAGGCGCATGCTGCGGGACACCCGGCCAAGGTGGTACTCACCGGTCCGCTGACCTGGCTGTGGCTGGGCAAGGGGCGTGAGGCCGACTTCGACCGCCTGAGCCTGCTGCCAGCGCTGCTGCCGGTCTACGGCGAGATACTCGCGCGGCTGGCCGAACAGGGCGTGGAGTGGGTGCAGCTGGACGAGCCGGCGCTGGTGCAGGACCTGCCGATCGAATGGCGCAATGCCTATGAGTTCGCCTACAGCAGCCTGCGCGCCGCCCCGGTCAAGCTGCTGGTGGCCACCTACTTCGGTGGCCTCGGCGACAACCTGCGCCTGGCCGCGAGTCTGCCGGTGGATGGCCTGCACATCGATACGGTGCGTGCTCCCGAGCAGCTCACAGCGGTGCTCGACAATCTGCCGGGCTACAAGGTGCTGTCGGTGGGCGCCATCGACGGCCGCAACATCTGGCGCGCCGATCTGGCGGTTCTGCACGAGCGCCTGGCCAATGCCCGCATGCGCCTCGGCGAGCGGCTGTGGCTGGCGCCCTCCTGTTCGCTGCTGCACGTGCCGGTGGACCTGGCGGCGGAGACGACGCTCGACGAGGAGCTCAAGAGCTGGCTCGCCTTCGCTCGCCAGAAGCTCGACGAAACCGTGACCCTGGCGCGCCTGCTCGGCAATCGTGCCACTGACGAGGATCGTGCCCGGGTTACCGCTGCCACGGCGGCACTGGATGCCCGGCGCGCCTCGCCAAGGCTGCACCGGCCCGAGGTCGCTCAGCGTCTGGCCGGCGTCGGTGATGCCGAGCTCTCACGCGACAACCCCTATCCGGTCAGGGCCCGAGCCCAGCGGCGCGCGCTGGACCTGCCGCTGTTTCCCACCACCACCATCGGCTCCTTTCCGCAGACCGCGGAGATCCGCGCCGCCCGGCGCGCCTTCAAGAACGGCGAGCTGGGTCATGACGCCTACGAAGCGCAGATGCGCGACGAGATCGCCGATGCCGTACGGCGTCAGGAAGCCTACGGAATCGACATGCTGGTGCACGGCGAAGCCGAGCGCAACGACATGGTCGAGTACTTCGGCGAGCAGCTCGACGGCTACGCCTTCACCCGCAACGGCTGGGTGCAGAGCTATGGCTCGCGCTGCGTCAAACCGCCGGTCATCGTCGGCGACGTGAGCCGCCCGGCGGCGATGACGGTGGCCTGGAGCCGCTATGCCCAGTCGCTCACCCAGCGGCCGATGAAGGGCATGCTCACGGGACCTGTGACCATGCTGCAGTGGGCTTTCGTGCGTGATGACCAGCCGCGCGAGGTGACCTGTCGCCAGATCGCCCTGGCCCTGCGCGACGAGGTGGCCGACCTTGAGGCCGCCGGCATCCCGGCGATCCAGATCGACGAACCGGCGCTGCGCGAGGGATTGCCGCTGCGCCAGGGTGAATGGCAAGCCTACCTCGACTGGGCCGTGGAGTGCTTTCGCCTGACCGCCTCGGTGGCGCGCGACACCACCCAGATCCACACTCACATGTGCTATTCGGAGTTCAATGACATCATCGCGGCCATTGCCGCACTGGATGCCGACGTCATCACCATCGAGACCTCGCGTTCGAACATGGAGCTGCTCGACGCCTTCCAGGACTTCGCCTATCCCAACGAGATCGGCCCGGGCGTCTACGACATCCACTCGCCCAACGTGCCTGACGTGGCGTGGATGGTGCAGTTGATGGAGAAGGCGGCAGAGCGGATTCCCGTCGAGCGGCTGTGGGTCAACCCCGATTGCGGCCTCAAGACCCGCGGCTGGGCCGAGGTTGAGCCGGCCCTGGCCAACATGGTCGCGGCGGCTCGCGAGCTGCGTCGCCGCCACGGCTGAAGGCGCCGCTGCGCTGCGTTCGCAGTGCGTGAAACAGGTATCGGGCCGTCACGGCCCGGTGCCTGTTATGCTGTGCCGGTTCGCTATGCCCAAGGAATCGTCATGATCTCTCGTTTACCTCTCTCCTTCCGCCCCGCGTTGCTGGCTGCCGCTTCGCTGCTGCTGGCCGGTTGTGCCGCTGCTCCCGTCGACGGGCCGCGCTCCGCTGGCGCAAAGGTGGCCAGCACGGCACCGTTGCTGCCCACGCTGCTGTTTCCCGGCGGCGCCGAGCACTTCGAAGCCTGGCGCTGCACGCCGCAGCAGGATCTGGTGACCGCTTTCGGCGAGCGCGAGCTACGGCTGTGGTCGGCCCACGGCGGCTATCGCCTGGCGCCGGCCGTGGTGGCCAGCGGAGCGCGCTATCAGCAGGGCGATCTCAGCTTCTGGAACAAGGGCGGAGAGGCCGTGGTGGAGAGCGCCAACGGACGGCTCGACTGCACTGCCGCCATGGCGCGTTCGGCGCTGACCCGCGAGCAGCGCCCCGGGGTGATGTTCCACGGTCGCGGCAATGAGCCGGGCTGGCACGTCAACCTGGCCCACGACACCCCCGAACTGACGCTGACGATGGACTACGGGACACGGGAGATGACGTTGCCCTATCGAGTCATCGCCATGGACAACGGCGGCGGCAGGGTGCTGCTCTCCAGCGGCCTGACCGATCAGCCCTTCGAGCTGCGCCTGGAAGCGCGGGCCTGCTTCGACGACATGAGCGGCGAGCCGTTCCCGGCCAGGGTCACGCTGACCTTCGAAGGAGAAACGTACCGGGGCTGTGGCCAGGGCATCGCACCCTAACCATCCGGTTGTCTTGAACGAGCCCGCCGCTCACCGTGACAAGCAAGGAGCCACCACAATGACTTTCGAACTGCCGGCACTGCCCTACGAGAAGAATGCCCTCGAGCCGCACATCTCCGCCGAGACTCTGGAGTATCACTACGGCAAGCACCACCAGGCTTACGTCACCAAGCTCAACGAATTGATCGAAGGCAGCGAGGACGCCCACAAGTCCCTCGAGGAGATCATCCAATCCGCCACCGGTGGCCTGTTCAACCAGGCAGCCCAGGTGTGGAACCACACTTTCTACTGGCACTGCCTCTCGCCCAACGGGGGCGGCGAGCCCAGCGGTGCCCTGGCTGAGGCAATCAACGCCAAGTTCGGCTCCTTCGACAAGTTCAAGGACGCCTTCAATGCCAGTGCCGTGGCCAACTTCGGTGCCGGCTGGACTTGGCTGATCAAGACCGCCGACGGCGGCGTCGACATCGTCAACACCAGCAATGCCGACACCCCCATCGCCCACGACCAGACCCCGTTGATGACCATCGACGTGTGGGAGCATGCCTACTACATCGATTACCGCAACGCGCGTCCGAAGTACCTCGAGAACGTGTGGAACGTGCTGAATTGGGACTTCGTCGCCCAGAACTTCAGCTCCTGAGCGTGCAATCGAAATAATCTCCCGCTCGACGATTCATTGGGCTGAGTGTGAGTTGAGCATGGCCCTGCCGATAGGCAGGGCCTTTTGCTGCGATAGACTTTCGTTTTTATCGAATGATAAGCGCAAAACTATGCGCTTTTAATGGCATTAATTGCACGTAACATGATGATCAACACTACCCCAATCTGGGAGATCGTCATGGCTACCCGTATTCTTCTCGTTACCTCCTCCATCCTCGGCGAGCATGGCCAGTCCAATGTTCTGGCCAACCACCTTCGTGAGCGTGCCGCCGGCCGCGATGAACTCGCCATCACCCATCGCGACCTGGCCGTCGACTCGCTGCCCCATCTGGGGCTCGAGGAGCTCTCCAGCTGGCAGGTGGCGGCCGAAGAACGCTCTGCCGAGCAGCAGGTGCTGGCTCAGCGCTCCGATGACCTGATCGACGAACTCCAGGCCCACGACGTGCTGGTGCTGGCGGTGCCGATGTACAACTTCGGCATTCCGTCTCAGCTCAAGGCCTGGTTCGACCGGGTAATGCGCGCCGGCACCACCTTCCGCTACACCGAGCAGGGTCCGGTGGGCCTGGTGAAGGGCAAGCGGGCCGTGATCCTGGCCGCCCGCGGCGGACAGTACGCCGGTACCGAACAGGACACCCAGACCCCGCATCTGAAGGCGATGCTGGGTATGATCGGTATCTCCGACGTCTCGACGATCTATGCCGAAGGGCTCGCCATGGGCGACGGCCTACGCGACGCCGCTCTCAAGGAGGCACGTCAGGCCATCGATTCGCTGGTAGAGAGGCTGTAACGCTCAGCACGCCGCGGGTACGTCCGCCACCCAGCGGTCGGTAACGAAGTCGCTGGTGCAAAGCCTGGCCTCGGGAGAGAAAACGCGGGCGGCCAACTGGCCCAGTGCCGCCATGTCGACCCGGGTGTCGGGCGTCAGCATCTCGGTCGGCTTCAGCGGCTGCCACGTCTCTCCTTCTTCACGCGTCGCCAGGGCGTAGCTGAAGGCATAGAACCCCGGGAAACCCAGGCGCACGTCAGTAGCGATCAGGGTTTCCCGTCCGTCGCGCTGGCGAACCTCATAGCGCAGGTAGGGGCCGGCGAACCAGTCCAGGCGCTCTCCCATCTCCAAGGCCAGTACGTCCTCCTCCAGCTCGGCACCACGGTGGAAAATTTCCAGCATCGGCGCCTCGGCACCGTCGAGCAGTCCCACCAGGGTTTCGTAGTGGCGGTCGCCGTCGATGATCGTCGCTCGCCACAGCAAGGTGTTGAACGGGGTAGGCTGCACCAGCCGCGGCGCATCCTCGATTCCGTGCTCGGCGAGTACCGGCTCGAGCCGGTGCTCCACGACCCCTTTGGCGAGCATGGCAAAGGCCAGGTAGGCGCAGGAGATTGCCAGCCCCCAGGCCGGAGCACGGAAGCCGTTGCCGGAGGCAAGAGCAATCACGAAAGCGGCCAGTAGTGGCAGGGTGTAGAGCGGATCGATGATGAACACCACCGGCCATGCGCTGGGGCGTACATCCAGCGGCCACCAGAGCTGGGTGCCATAGGTGGTCAGCACGTCGAGCAGGGGGTGGGAGAGCATGCTCAGGACGAAGAATGCCCACCAGCGGCCGAGGGTGATGTCGCGGGCCGGAGCGAAGCGCCGGGCAAGCAGTGCCAGCAGAGTGCCGAGTCCGGTCAGCACGAATACGGAATGGCTGAAGCCACGGTGCTCGGTAACGTTGAGTACCGCATCGCCGTAGTCGAGGAAGACGTCCAGGTCGGGTAAGGCAGTCACGACCGCGCCGATCAGCACTGCCTTGCGGCCCAGCCGGCGTCCCAGCACGGTGCCGCCTACCGCCGCCCCAAGGACGGCGTGCGTCAGGGTATCCATCCGTTTGGACTCCTAGTCTTTCCCTGCATCTAGCGTAGCCCTAGCCCTCAGCGCGTGTACCAAGCCGGACCACAGTCCAGGATGCGTCGATGCACCGGGCACTCGTCATGATGGGCGCCCGGCAGGTAGCCGGTGCTCATCAGGAACTCACCGACGATCTCTGGGCCGGTGAAGCGGAAGGTGCGGCGGAACAGCTTGACCCACTCCTCTTTCGTCAGCGGGTGGTGATGGTCGAGCCAGGCCGCAAAGCTGCCGTGCGCGTCGCGCAGTGCCAGGATGACGCCGGCGTTGTGTATCGCCGCCTCTACCTTGAGTCGATTGCGGATGATGCCGGCGTCGCCGAGCAGGCGTTCGCGTTCACCGCTGCCATAGGCGGCAACCTTGGCAATGTCGAAGTTGTCGAAGGCACGACGAAACGCTTCGCGCTTCTTGAGTACCGTCAGCCACGACAGGCCCGCCTGGTTGATCTCCAGTATCAGGCGTTCGAACAGCGCCGTGTCGTCCCTGACGGGAAAGCCGTACTCCTTCTCGTGGTAGGGGCCATGCCATGGATGACCCGGTGCCAGATCACAATAGTGCGACATTTCCGCTCTCTTTCCCTTAGTGGGTATTGGCAAGCCGTCGGGGGCTTGTCACGATTCGATTATCCGGCGTCAACGCTTCAGGAGCCACCCAGCATGAAAAGCCTACCCATGAATGGCAAGACGAAAAAGGTGACCGCGCTCTCCCTGCTTGGCGGTGGAGCCCTGGCTCTCTACCTGGTCTTCACCCCCGGCACCAGCACCCAGGCCGGCTCGGTGGTTGAGATGTATCAGGATCCCAACTGCGGCTGCTGCACCGACTGGGCCGATCACCTCAGGGAGGCGGGCTTCGAGGTGCGACAGCACAAGACCCGCGACATGCGCTCGATCAAGATCGAGCATGGCGTCACGCCGGAGCTGGCCTCCTGCCACACGGCGCTGATCGATGGCTACGTGATCGAAGGTCACGTCCCGGCCGCCGACATCAAGCGTCTGCTCGAGGAGCGCCCTGACGTAGTAGGGCTGACGGTGCCCGGCATGCCCCACGGTTCGCCCGGCATGGAAACCGGCCGCTACGACGACTATGCCGTACTGACCTGGCAGCATGAGGACCGGACGCCGGCCGTCTTCAGCGAGTATACTCACTGAGCAGGAAATACTGACTAAATGACTGCGCGAGCGAATCGCTGCGTTGCGCGGTGCTCGGAATCCTCACATATACCCCATATGCTCCGGTTCCTGTGCTCCGTGCGCCTTGCGCTTCATCTCGCTCGTCGATTTGTTCAGTATTCCTGATTTCTTTGCTGAACGTTGGCTAGGAGGGCTCATGCAGTACCTGCACACCATGGTTCGAGTCAGCGACCTGGATGCGTCGTTGCGGTTCTACTGCGACCTGCTGGGGTTGAAGGAGGTGAGGCGCAAGGAGAACGAGAAGGGGCGCTTCACGCTGGTGTTCCTGGCGGCACCCGAGGACGAGTCTCGCTCCGCCGAGCTCAAGGCACCGGAGCTGGAACTGACCTACAACTGGGACCCGGAAGAGTACGGCGGCGGGCGCAACTTCGGTCACCTGGCCTATCGGGTCGACGATATCTACGCCCTGTGCCAGCGGCTGCAGGATGCCGGCGTGACCATCAACCGCCCGCCCCGCGACGGCCACATGGCGTTCGTACGCAGCCCCGACGGTATCTCCATCGAGCTGCTGCAGAAGGGCGATGCGCTGCCGGCTAGAGAGCCCTGGGCCTCTATGCCGAATTCTGGATCTTGGTAAGAACCCGCGACGAGAATAAGGAACGAATCTCTCGATGATCAAGACTCTGCCTGGCCGAACGCTGCTGCTGGCGCTCGTGGCCATGTCCCTGGCCGCATGTGGCGGCAAGCCAACCGAACCCCCTCGTCAAGATCAGCCCCGCGTCTCTAGCGACCATCCGGTGGTGGGGCAGCGCTGGAACCTGCTGCTGGTCGGTACCAACGAACGCCTCTCCATGCCCGAGACGCCCTATTTCGTCGTTTCGCCCGACGGCCGTGTGACCGGCAGCGACGGCTGCAACCAGATCAATGGGCGGGTGAATCTCGACGGGGGCAACCGCATCCAGTTCGGTGAGCTGGGCACCACGCGTCGCGGCTGCCCTCAGCTCGACGACGCCAAGCGCGTCACCGGGATGATGGAGGATGCCTACCGCTTCCTCATCGACCACGACCGGCTGGTGTTCTTCGGCCGCGATCAGCGGGTACTGGGCGGCTGGCGCAAGGCGAACTGAGGCAATGAAAAAGCGCGGCCAAGGCCGCGCTTTTTGTGGGTCGAACGCCGACCAGTGGTTAGCGTCCTGGCAGGGCATTGCGTGCCTTGACCAGTCCTGCAGTGATCGCCCGCGCCAGCCCCGGTCCTACCGGCGTCAGCAGTATCCAGGGCGCGACGATCAGGTTGATCATCAGCGCCGCGAAGAAGACATCGCTGAACCAGTGGGCGCCGCTGAGAATGCGCGGGGCGCTGAGCAGGACGGCGAAAACGGCGCTGACCAGCATCACCCTGAGGCCGGCGAAGCGCCACATGAAGGCGGTGAAGAGGAACAGGTTCACGCCGTGATCACCGGGAAAGCTGCTGCCCGAGCTGTCCTTGGTCGAGAAGTCGACCATTTCCGTGATCAGGTTCACGTTGTCGTACACCAGGGTAGGGCTGGGGTGAGTATAGGGAACCACCATGCGAAAGCCCTGGGCAAAGAAGACGGCGGTCAACAGCATGGTGATGCCGATACCTCCCCAGCGCAGCATGCGATGGGTGGGGTCGGGGTCGCGACTGATTGCCCACAGGTAGATCGCCAGCAGGATCATCAAGCTGACTACGTCGAACATGCGGTTGTTCACCGCCGCCACGAACAGCACCCAGGTCTCGTTGTCCTCGGTCAGCCAGGCGTTGGTGGCGAAGAACACCGCGTCGTCGAGCTCGGTCCAGAACATCAGGCCGGGGGACAACCAGGACCACACCAGCAGGGCGCCCAACAGGTTGAAGACGAGAATGCGGCCAGGCGCGAAGGTCGGTTCGGTATGAGGCATGAGGGCATCGGCACGGTTGATGGTCGATGCCCCCATTCTAGGGGAAAGCTGCGTTGCAGAACAGCGTTCCCTAATGCTCACGGTATTTGAGGAAATGCTGCACAAATTGACGAGCGAGATGAAGCGGCTAGGTTCGTTCCCGACGAACCAACGCACTTCCCACATCCATGTGGGTCGCAAGGCGCACGGAGCACAGTACCGAGCGAAGCGACAAACAGCCGTAGGCTGGCCCCGAAGGGGCGAGAAGCCGCAGGCTGCGAGTCAACCGGAGCATATGGGGTATATGTGAGGATTCCGACGGTCCGACGCTTCGGCACCGCGCAACGCAGCGATTCGCTCGCGCAGGTATTTGTGCTGTGTTTCCCTATTGCATGTACCAGCCGTGGCTGGCCACCACCGACTGCCCGGTCAGCGCCGCGCTGGGGAAGGCCGCCAGGTGCAGCGCCAGCTCGGCAATGTCCTCCAGGGTGGTGAACTCGCCGTCGACGGTATCCTTGAGCATCACGTCGCGTATCACCGCCTCTTCGGAGATGCCCAGTGCTGCGGCCTGCTCGGGAATCTGTCGCTCCACCAAGGGCGTGCGCACGAAGCCGGGACAGATCATGTTGGCGCGCACCCGATGTTTCGCCCCCTCCTTGGCCACGGTTCGGCAAAGCCCCAGCAGGCCATGCTTGGCCGCCACGTAGGGCGCCTTCAGCGGTGAGGCGAGCTTGCTGTGCACCGAGCCCATGTAGATCAGGCAGCCGCCGTGCTCCTGACGGTACATCTGACGCAGGGCTGCGCTGGTGACCAGGAAGGCACCGTCCAGATGTACCGCCAGCACCTTGCGCCAGTCGGCGAAGGTCAGACTGTGCAGCGGGGCGATATGCTGAATGCCGGCGTTGGCGATGGCGATGTCCAGGCCATCCCATTCGGCGACGATTCGCTCGACGCCTGCGTCGACCACTGCCTCGTCTGTCACGTCCATGGCCAGTGCCATGGCCCGCCCGCCGTTGGCGCGGATCTCTGCCACCGTGGCTTCGGCTGCGGCCAGATCGAGGTCGGCCACCGCCACTCTTGCCCCTTCGCGGGCATAACGCTCGGCAATGGCGCGTCCGATGCCGCCTGCCGCCCCGGTGATCAGGGCCGTCTTGTCGGTCAGTTGCATGTCTTGCTCCTTGTCGAAATGTCAGCGACCGCCATAGATCTCGTTGGGCAGCCAGGTCGCCAGCGGGGCGAAGAAGAACACCAGCAATAGCCCGAGCAGTTGGATGGCCACGAAAGGCGCGACGCCCAGGTAGATGTCACGGGTGGTGATGCCTGGCGGACAGACCCCCTTGATGTAGAACAGCGCGAAGCCCACCGGCGGCGTCAGGAACGAGGTCTGCAGACAGATGGCGAACAGCATGGCGAACCACAGCGGGTCGACCCCCAGGCTGAACACCACCGGCGCGACCAGCGGTAGGATGATAAGTGTGATCTCCACCCAGTCGAGGAAGAAGCCCAGCAAGAACACCACCAGCAGGATGGTCAGGACGATGCCGGTTTCGCTGAAAGGCAGCCCGGTGAGTGCCAGACGTACCACATCGTCGCCACCCAGGCCCCGCAGCACGGCGGCGAACACCGTGGCGCCGATGAAGATGGCGAAGATGAAGGCGGTGGTGCGGCTGGTCTGGTAGAGCGCATGACGCAGGGTCGCCAGAGTCAGCCGGCGGTTGAACAGTGCCAGCAGCATGGCGCCCAGTGCACCCACCGCCGAGGCCTCGGTGGTGGTGGCGAAGCCGGTGAAGATCGAGCCGAGCACGGCAAGTATCAGCCCCAGCGGCGGCAGCACGGCGATGAACACCTGCAGGAACGCCCGGGCATCGAGCGGCTGGCGATCCTTGGGCGCGGGGGCCAGGTCCTTCTTCAGGTAGGCGGCAATCAGGATGAAGGCGATGTACATCACGCCCAACATCACGCCGGGCACCAGTGCGGCCATGAACAGGCGCCCTACGGAGGCGTCGGAGGTGCCCATGCGGTCGGCCATCAGCACCAGCATGATGCTGGGCGGCACCAGGATACCGAGGGTGCCCACCGAGCAGGCGGTGCCCACGGCCAGCGATTTGTTGTACTGGGCGCGCATCATCGGGCCCAGCGAGAGCATGCCGAGGAGTACCACCGAGGCGCCGACGATGCCGGTGGAGGCGGCCAGCAGCACGCCGACGATGACCACCGTCACCGCATAGCCACCGCGCAGACCGCCCAGTACCCGCACCAGCGAGTTCATCAGCCGCTCGGCGATGCCCGAGCGGTCGAGCATGATACCCATGAAGATGAACAGCGGCAGGGCCACCATCAGCTCGTTGGCGACGATGCCGTAGATGCGCCGGTCGAGCACGCCGATGGTGCCGCCCCAGGAGAACCACAGATCGGCAGCCATGTACTCCACCAGCACGTGACCGATCACGGCGAAGGCAAAGCCCACGCCGGCCAACGACCAGGCCACCGGGAAGCCCAGCAGCAGCAGGCTCATGAAGCTGGCGAACATCGCCAGCACGAGAAATTGTTCCAGTCCCATAGTCGATCTCTTCAGGTGAACGAGGCGTCTTCCAGCGAGCGCGTGTTGGCTACTGCCGCGGGGTCGTCTTGTGGATGCGCCTGGGGAAACCGAACAGCAGGGTGCAGCAGCGCAGCACCCGCGAGAACAGCGCCACCGCCACCAGCGTCAGGCCGATGGGAATCAGGGTCTTGATGATGAAGCGATAGGGCAGGCCGCTGGGGGCCTGGGAGCGCTCGCCGCGCAGGTAGGAGCGGTAACCGTACTGGTAGAGCTGCTCCACCATCAGATAGAGAATCGGCAGGGCCAGCAGCACGATGGCCAGCAGTTCGATCCAGGCCTGGGTACGCAGCGAGAACTTCTCGCGAATCACGTCGACCCGCACGTGGTCGTCGCTGACGACGGCATAGGCCAGGGTCAGGATCATGGTGGCGCCGAACAGGTGCCAGGAGAGCTCTTCCACGGCGATGGAGCCGCGGCCGAGAATGAATCGATTGACCACGTTGGTCAGCACTACCGCCAGGGTGGCCAGCCACAGCCAGGAGATGGCCCGGCCGAACAGCAGGATGGTCATGTCGAGGCGGTAACTCAGGCGGTTGGTGGGCAGCTCTGGCGGCGCGGAGTGCCCCTCCGGCGCCGGGGTCGCCGAGTCATGGATGCTCATGGGTAACTCCGGGGAATCGGGTCAGTCGGCCACCGCCTGTCGACGGCGGCCATTACTGGGGAATGAACGAACCTTGAAAAGCCGGCCGAAGCGCCAAGCGACTAGCTCGCCTGGCGTTCGGACGGCGTTCTCTCAGTCTTCGAGGTTTTCCGGCGCGTAGTAGGAGCGCGGCAGGTGGCCCTTGACGTGCCAGTTGCCATGCACCTTCATGAACTCGCGCTGGCTCTCGAGCACGCGACCGAACATCTCGTTCTCGGCGGCGATCTCGGCCTGTACCTCATTGGTCACCCGGCGCAGCTCGCCGAGGATCTCGTCGGAGAGCACCTGAGCATTGACGCCCTCTTCCTCGAAGTCACGCAGCGCCTTGGGATTCTCCATCTCGCTCTCGGAGTAGCCGAAGAGGGTGGCGGCCCGGCAGCCCATGTCGATCATGGCGCGGGTCTGCGGCTCCAGCGCTTCCCAGCTGTCCTTGTTGATCAGCAGGTGAGCGGTGGTGAAGGTCTGGTGCCAGCCCGGCAGCACGTAGTTCTGCACGATTTCCTGCATACCCAGGATGCGGTCCACGGCAGGTGCCGAGAACTCCATGGCGTCGATGGTGCCGCGCTCCATGGCCTGATACAGCTCGCCGCCGGGGATCATGGTCACGGAGGCGCCCAGGCGCTCCATCACGCGCCCGCCGATACCGGCGAAGCGGATGCGCAGACCGTCGATCTGATTGAGGTCTTCCAGCGGCTCGGCGAACCAGCCCGCTGCTTCGGGGCCGATCATGCTGCACAGCAGCGGCTGGACGTTGTAATCCTCGTAGATCTCCTCGAGCAGTTCGGCACCGCCGCCGAAGTAGTGCCAGGCCAGGTAGGCGGGCGGCTCCATGCCGAACGGTGCGCCGGCGAACAGCGGCAGGGCGGGAATGCTGCCCTGGTCGTAGCCGACCCAGGTGAAGCCGGCGTCGTAGCGACCTTCGGAAACGGCATCGAGGATCTCGAACGGCGGGATCAGCTCACCCGGCTCGTAGTAGCGCAGGTTGATGTTGCCGCCGGATGCTTGATCGAGCGATTCGCTGAGGAAGCGTACCGGCGTGCTCAGGCCCACCAAGTGCGAGGGAAAGGCGATGGGCACCTGCCAGCGCACGCGCTCCTGGGCGTTGGCGGTACTGGCAGCGGTGGCACCTACCATCAAGGTGGCGGCGGCAATACCGAGGGTGAGCGGGCGAAGGCGAGTGGCGAGAGACGGAATGAACGACATGTTGGCTCCTTGTGCTTTGTTGTCGTCGCAGCGCCTTTGGTCGGCGCTGTCGTTGCAGCCATGTGACTCGATGTGTCGCGGCTGGCCGCGACGTCGCGTCAAGACATGACGCGTGACCACGTCATTGCACGCTTCATGCCACTTCGAGAAAGTCTTTTCGTTTCAAAGAGTTAATCGTTGCCAGGGGGAGGTGGAGCGGATGGTGTGTCCGAATATGCGGACAACATTAGACCTTGGTGGAAAGTGGTTTTGTCCGAAAATACGGTCAGGTGTCCGGTTTTTCGGACATGCGGGAGAGCTTGTCGTACAGCACCGAACGTGGAACGCCCAGCATTCGCGCCGCACGGGACTTGTTGCCACCGCAGGCGGCCAAGGCGTTGTGCAGGGCATCTCGCTCGGCGGCGAGCACCACTTCGGCAAGCGGACGTACCGCGGAGGTGGGCGGCGGCAGAGGGTTTGTCATGGTGGTGTGGGGCAGGGCGGCGCGCAGCTCCGGCACGTCGATCACGCTGCAGGCCTCGTTCAGCGCCAGGGTCTGTTCCAGCACGTTGCGCAGTTCGCGAATGTTGCCAGGCCAGGTGTGGCGCTGCAGCAGTGCGACCGCCTCCGAGGTGATCTCGGCGCGCGGCTCACCGCTTTCCGCGGCGATCCGTCCGAGCAAGGTCTCGCACAGGATACCCAGGTCGGCGAGACGCTCGCGCAGCGGCGGTACAAGAATGCGCAGCACGTTGAGGCGATAGTAGAGATCGGAGCGAAAGCTGCCCTCTTCGACCATGGCTTCCAGGTCGCGGCTGGTGGCGGCAATCACGCGTACGTCGACACGCTTGATCTCGTTGGAGCCCAGCGGCTCCACTTCTCCCTCCTGCAGGGCGCGCAGCAGTTTGGCCTGTAGCGCCAAGGGCATGTCGCCGACTTCGTCGAGGAACAGGGTCCCGCCGTCGGCGAGCTGGAACTTGCCCTGGCGGGTGCGCTTGTCGGCGCCGGTGTAGGCGCCCGGCGCGACGCCGAAGAACTCTGCCTCGAGCAGGTTCTCGGGCACCGCGGCGACGTTGACGGCAACGAAGGGGCTGGCTCCCCGCGGCGAGTCACCGTGGATGGCTTGGGCCAGCACCTCCTTGCCGGTACCGGTCTCGCCTAGTAGCAGCACCGGCGTGGCTCGTGCGGCGGCCAGGCGGGCACGGCGCTTGACCTCGAGCACCGCAGGGCTGGCGCCGACGAAATCGGCCAGGGCATAGCGTGAGCCGCGGCGTGCCAGGGCGCGTCGCGCCACCGCCAGGTCATGTTGCAGGCGGCGGTACTTGCCGATCAGCGGGGTCAGAGGCTCCAGGTCGTCGAACACGATGAAGGCCACCGCACCGTTGACCCGGCCACTGGCCGGGTCGTGCAGCGGCAACCGGGTGACCACCAGCTGACGCGCCTGGTACTCCATGATATCGAGCAGGATGGGCCGCCCGCTGCGTACCACCTCGGGCATGCGGGTGTGCGGGATCACCTCGCCCACGGGGCGGCCGATCACGCTGGCCGGGTCGTCGATGCCCAGCAGCCTGCAGTAGCAGGCGTTGATCCAGATGAGGCGGCTCGCCTCGTCGACCAGGATCGCCCCAGCGCTGTTGCGCTCGAGCAGCGGAAACAGCGGACGTATCGCCTCGAGGGTCAAGCCTTGGCTCTGGCTGGCCATGCTGCTGTTCTCTCGAGGCATTCGCGTCATCTCCGGGCCGCTGAAAAGTCACCGCGCGGCAGTTTCGGGCCGCTAAATCAAAGCGCAGCGATCTTGTCGCGCTGTTCGAGCAGCACGGCACGGGCCGCCTGGTACTCCTTGAGCTTGCCGCGCTCCTTCTCGACCACCGCTTCCGGCGCCTTGGCAACGAAGCTCTCGTTGCCCAGCTTCTTCTCGATGCCACCGATCAGCGCGTCCTGCTTGTCGATCTCCTTGGCCAGGCGAGTGAGCTCGGCGTCCTTGTCGATCAGGTCGGCCATAGGTACCAGCACTTCCATGTCGCCGACCAACTGCGTGGCCGAAAGCGGCGCCTCGCTGGGGTCGTCGAGCCAGTTGGCGCTGGCCAGCTTGGCCAGCTTGGCGAGAAACAGGCGGTTGGCCTCCAGGCGCTCGCGATCGGCTGCCGAGCCCTTGGTCAGCAGCACGTCGAGCGGCTTGCCCGGGGCGATGTTCATCTCGGCGCGCACGTTGCGCACCGCCACGATCACGCCCTTGAGCCACTCGATGTCGCGGGTCGCCTGCTCGTCGATCTTCTCCTGCTCGGCCATCGGCCACGGCTGCGCCATGATCGACTCGCTGCCGTCGCCTGCGGCCTTGCCCGCCAGCGGCGCCACGCGCTGCCAGATCTCCTCGCTGATGTAGGGCATCATCGGGTGGGCCAGACGCAGGATCGCTTCCAGCACCCGCACCAGGGTGCGGCGGGTGCCGCGCTTGGCCGCTTCGCTGGCGCCTTCGTCCCACAGCACTGGTTTGGAGAGCTCCAGGTACCAGTCGCAGTACTCGTTCCAGACGAACTCGTAGAGTGCCTGGGAGGCGTGGTCGAAGCGGAACTCCTCCATCGCCTTGGTCACCTGGGCTTCGGTCTGCTGCAGACGCGAGACGATCCAGCGGTCGGCCAGCGACAGCTCGACACTATCTCCGTTCGCCCCGCAATCCTGGCCCTCGGCGTTCATCAGCACGTAGCGCGAGGCGTTCCACAGCTTGTTGCAAAAGTTGCGGTAGCCATCGAGGCGGCCCATATCGAACTTGATGTCGCGCCCGGTGGTGGCCTGGGAGAGGAAGGTGAAGCGCAGCGCATCGGTGCCGTGGGGCTCGATGCCCTCGGGGAACTCGTCGCGGGTGGCCTTGGCGATGGCCTTAGCCTTCTGCGGCTGCATCATGTTGCCGGTACGCTTCTCGAGCAGCTCTTCCAGGGTGATGCCGTCGATCAGATCGATGGGATCGAGCACGTTGCCCTTCGACTTGGACATCTTCTGGCCCTGGCCGTCGCGCACCAAGCCGTGCACGTAGACGGTCTTGAACGGCACTTCGTCGGTGAACTTGAGGGTCAGCATGATCATCCGTGCGACCCAGAAGAAGATGATGTCGAAGCCGGTGACCAGCACGCTGGAGGGGTGGAAGGTCGCCAGTTCCGGCGTCTGCTCCGGCCAGCCCAGGGTGCCGAAGGTCCACAGCCCCGAGCTGAACCAGGTGTCGAGCACGTCCTCGTCCTGGGTCAGGGCGAGGTCGGCGGAAAGGCCATGCTTCTCGCGCGCCTCGGCCTCGGTGCGGGCGACGTAGACGTTGCCCTCGGCGTCGTACCAGGCGGGAATGCGGTGGCCCCACCACAGCTGACGCGAGATGCACCAGTCCTGCAGGTCGCGCATCCATGAGAAGTACATGTTCTCGTAGTTCTTGGGCACGAACTGGATGTCGCCGTTCTCCACCGCGGCAATGGCGGGCTTGGCCAGGCTCTCCACGGCGACGAACCACTGGTCCGTGAGCAGCGGCTCGATGACATCACCGGAGCGGTCGCCGTAGGGCAGGGTGTTGTTGACCGTCTCGATCTGCTCGAGCAGGCCGGCGGCTTCCATGTCGGCGACGATCCGCTTGCGCGCTTCGAAGCGGTCGAGGCCGGCGTAGGCCTGGGGCAGGCTGGGATCGATCTCGGGCAGCGGGCGGCCCTGGATGTCGAAGGCCTCGGCCTGGGGCAGGATCGCCGCGTCCTGGGTGAAGACGTTGATCAGCGGCAGGCCGTGGCGGCGACCCACCTCGTAGTCGTTGAAGTCGTGGGCCGGGGTGATCTTCACGCAGCCGGAGCCCTTCTCCATGTCGGCGTGTTCGTCGGCGACGATGGGAATGCGGCGACCGACCAGCGGCAGCTCGACGAACTTGCCCACCAGCGAAGCGTAGCGCGGGTCCTCGGGGTTGACCGCCACGCCGGTATCGCCGAGCAGAGTCTCGGGGCGGGTGGTGGCGACCACCAAGTAGCCGAGGCCGGCATCGGTCTTCACGCCGTCGGCCAGCGGGTAGCGGAAATGCCAGAACTGGCCCTGCTGCTCGCGGTTCTCGACCTCGAGGTCGGAGATGGCGGTGTGCAGGGTCGGGTCCCAGTTGACCAGGCGCTTGCCGCGGTAGATCAGGTCCTCTTCATAGAGGCGCACGAAGACTTCCTGCACCGCCTTGTAGAAGCCGTCGTCCATGGTGAAGCGCTCGCGGCTCCAGTCGACGCTAGCGCCCATACGGCGCAGCTGGCGGGTGATGTGGCCGCCGGATTCGTGCTTCCACTCCCACACCTTGTCGATGAAGGCGTCGCGGCCCAGGTCATGGCGGCTCTTGCCCTCTTCGGCGGCGACCTTGCGCTCCACCAGCATCTGGGTGGCAATGCCGGCGTGGTCGGTGCCCACCTGCCACAGGGTGTTGTTGCCCTGCATGCGGCGCCAGCGGATCAGCGTGTCCATGATGGTGTCCTGGAACGCGTGGCCCATGTGCAGGCTGCCGGTGACGTTGGGCGGCGGGATCATGATCGAGTAGGGTTCGCCCTCGCCCGAGGGGGCGAAGCGGCCGTCGGCCTCCCAGCGCTCGTACCAGCGGGATTCGATCTGCTCGGGTTGGTAGGTCTTGTCCATGGGGCGTTCCGGGTCCAGAAATGATCGCCGCCGGGTCGTGGGGCCGGGCGGCGGGAAGTCGTCGAAAGCGTGCGAAAAATGGGCTCGATTATAGCGCGATGGGGAGCTTGGCGTCAGCCAACCAAGTGGCCATTGTCAGCGAAGCTGCATGGAAGCGGGGCTGATCCGGGGGCAGGCCTGCGAGGAGGCGCTGTGAACCCATCCCTGGGCGCTATCTTCGCCATCCATGGCGAAGAACCTCCTCTTCGGCCTGCCCCCGGCGCCCCTCACCTCGGCGCCCCTCACCTCGGCGCCCCTCACCTCGGCGCCCCTCGCATTGGCGCCTTGGGGGGCTCAGCCGCGTAGTTGATGTGCCTTCACGGGATAGCCGCGCTGCTTGTAGGTCTGCCAGCACTCGCGCTTGGCGACGAGCACCTGCTGGTGCTGGTTGATGATTTCGGCGACCCGCTCGAAGCGCGAGAACCACTCGGGGATGCCCGGGTCGAGGTTGAGCAGCGCCATGGGCGCTTCGGCGCTGGGCTCGGGCGGCTGTTCCCAGCCGATGGTTACCGCCACGCTCTCGGCCATCTCGCTGCCGAGCAGGGCGTGGGGCAGGTAGGCTTCGGGGCGGAAGGTCCACAGCCGCTCGTCGAGATCGCTGGCCATGGCCTCGTCCTCGGCGTGCAGGTGCAGCCGGTAGCCCTTGCCGGCGATGGTCTCGGCCAGCCGGCAGGCGAAGCCGAGCCGTGCTTCCAGCGTGGTATCGGGGAGGATGTAAAAATCTACTTGCGTCATGACGCTCTGTCTAAAACGGGCTGCGCTCGGCCATACGGCGTTAAAAATTGGCTCAATATGCTCATTTACGACTTGTAAACTCCGCTATTTCGCCAATTTTTGCCTTGTCTGGCCATCGCTCGCCGCGTTTTATTTCAGAGCCTGCGCAAGCTCAGGCGAGCGGATGACATCGTGACTGTGGATACTTCCCTGTACGCTACCGACGCCATCCCTGGCGTAGGACCTCCGCGCCGGCCTGCCCTTCGGCGCCCCTCGCCTCGGTGGTAATGCCGTGGTAGCAACGGACTCGCGCCAGCGAGCCCATTGCAGCGCCTTCGCTGTTACACCAGGCGCGTCAACCAACCGTGCTTATCTTCGGCCCGGCCGTACTGCAGATCGAGCAGCTTGCCGCGCAGGCGCTTGGCGATCTCGTTGCCGGCGTCAGGCATCTTCACGGTGCCGTCCTCGGTGACCAGTTGGCCCACCGGGGTGATCACCGCGGCGGTGCCGCAGGCGAAGACTTCGGCGATCTCGCCGGAAGCCACGCCGTCGCGCCACTCGTCGATGCTGATGGCGCGCTCTTCCGGGGTCAGGCCCTCGTCGCGGCCAAGGGTGAGCACCGAGTCGCGGGTTACGCCCTCGAGAATGGTGTCGGTCAGGCGCGGGGTGACCAGGCGGCCGTCCTTGTAGACGAAGAACAGGTTCATGCCGCCCAGCTCCTCGATCCACTTGTTCTCGGCGGCGTCGAGGAAGGCGACCTGGCTGCAGCCGTACTTCTCGGCTTCCTTCTGGGCCGCCAGCGAGGCCGCGTAGTTGCCGCCGCACTTGGCGAAGCCGGTGCCCCCGGGGGCGGCGCGCTTGTAGTGCGAGGAGAGCCAGATCGACACCGGGGCGATGCCGCCCTTGAAGTAGGCGCCGGCGGGGGAGGCGATCACGTAGTAGTCGACCTCCTTGGCCGGGCGTACGCCGAGGAATTTCTCGCTGGCGATCATGAACGGGCGCAGGTAGAGGCTCGATTCGTCGCCCGCGTTCTTGGGCGTGGGCACCCAGCCCTGGTCGAGCTGCATCAGTGCACGCAGCGACTCGACGAAGGTTTCGTCGTCGAGCTCCGGCAGCGCCAGGCGGCGCGCGCTGCGGCGAAAGCGCTCGGCGTTCTTCTCCGGGCGGAACGACCATACCGAGCCGTCCGGGTGGCGGTAGGCCTTGATGCCCTCGAAGATCTCCTGGCCGTAGTGCAGTACGGCGGCCGCCGGGTCGAGTGTCAGCGGACCGTAGGGGCGCACTTCGTGACCGTGCCAGCCGGCATCGGCAGTCCAGCGAACATGGGCCATGTGGTCGCTGAAGTGCAGGCCGAAACCGGGGTTGGCGAGAATGTCGTCGCGAATGTTGGCTGCCGTGGGCGTGGCGGTGGGCAGCATGTCGAAAGTGGCGTTGGGCACGGCAAATGGGTCTCCGCTATGCCGGGATTCCGGCGATTTATTGAGCTTTTCGGCGCTCCGGCGGGATGCATCCGGAGCGCCTGATGCGACAGATGTAACGGTTGACGCCCGGGATGGCAACCTTGGCGGCGTCAGCTCTCGTTTTCGACCTGGCGCGCCTCTTCCTCACGATCGAGCAGGTACTGGGTCAGCAGCCCCACCGGGCGGCCGCTGGCGCCTTTCTGCTTGCCTGAGGTCCAGGCGGTGCCGGCAATGTCCAGGTGCGCCCAGGGGAACTTGTCGGCGAATCGCGAGAGGAAGCAGGCCGCGGTGATGGTACCGGCCGGGCGACCGCCGATGTTGGCCATGTCGGCGAAGTTGGAGTCGAGCTGCTCCTTGTACTCGTCCCACAACGGCAGGTGCCAGGCGCGGTCCCAGGCCGCTTCGCCAGCGTCGAGCAGGTCCAGTGCCAGGTCGTCGTCATTGGAGAGCAGACCGGTGGCGTGGTGGCCCAGGGCGATGATCGCCGCGCCGGTGAGGGTGGCGATGTCGACCACGCTGGCAGGCTCGAAGCGCTCGGCGTAGGTCAGGGCGTCGCACAGCACCAGGCGCCCCTCGGCGTCGGTGTTGAGCACTTCCACGGTGAGCCCTTTTAGCGTCTTGATGATGTCGCCGGGCTTGGTGGCGCGGCCGTCAGGCATGTTCTCGGCGGCGGCGACGATGAACACCAGGTTGAGCTTGGGGCGGATGCCGAGTACCGCTTTGGCGGTGCCGAACACGCTGGCCGCACCGCACATGTCGAACTTCATCTCGTCCATGGCCTCGCCGGGCTTGAGCGAGATGCCGCCGGTATCGAAGGTGATGCCCTTGCCGACCAGTACGTGAGGGGCCTCATCGGCGCTGTCGGCGCCCTGGTACTTCATCACGATCAGCCGCGAGGGCTGTTCGCTGCCGCGGCCCACCGATAGCAGGCTGTGGGCGCCGAGTTCCTCCAGTGCCGCCTCGTCGAGGATCTCGACCGCGAGGGTGCCGCCCGATTCACGGCCGAGCTGCTCGGCCTGGTCGGCCAGGTAGCTCGGCGTGCAGATGTTGCCCGGCAGGTTGCCCAGGGTGCGGGTGTAGGCCACGCCCTGGCCCACGGCATTGCCGATGCGCGCGCCTTCGCGGGCTTCGCCGGCGGCCTCGCTGTCGCTGAGCAGCAGGGCGACCTTGTCGAGCCGCGGGCGCGGGGCCTTCTCCGATTTGAACTCATCGAAGCGGTAGACCGCACGCTGCGCCGCTTCGGCGGTCATGCGCGCCTTCCAGGCAATGCTACGCTCAGGCACGGGGACGTCGGTGAAGGCTACGGCGACGTCTTCCACCGGCAGGCCGGCAACGGCGGTGAAGGCGGCATCCAGTGCCTTGATGAAGGCCCGCTCCTGGCACTTGCCGCGCTCGCCCAGCCCCACCAGCATCAGGCGGTCGGCGCTGAGGCCGGGGGCGAAGGGGAGCAGTTGCACGTTGCCCAGCTTGGCATCGAAGTCGCCGCGCTCGATCAACTGGCCAATCAGCCGCTCGCTGGCGTCGTCGAGCTTGGCGGCGGCAGGCAGCAGATCGCCATCCTTGAAAACCGGGACCACGAGGCAGGCCGATTCGGCCTTGGCAGGATTGGCCGTCTGAACTGGGAATTCCATGGTGACTCCACAAGACAAGCGATGGGGGATTCTGGATAATGCCGGCACGGCTCCGGGGCCTGCCGAATCACCCCAGTGTACTCAAGGCATGGCGCCATTGCATGGAAGACCGCTGCATGATCATTTTTCGATACCTGACCCGCGAGATCCTGCTCACCATGGCCGCCGTTGCCGGCGTGCTGTTGCTGGTCATCATGGGCAGCCGGTTCATCCGCTACTTCACCGACGCGGCGGAGGGCGACATTCCTGCCACCATCCTTGGCAACTTGATGCTGTTCCACCTGCCCGGCTTTCTCGAGCTGATTCTACCGCTGGCCTTCTTTCTCGGCATTCTGCTGGCCTATGGGCAGCTCTATCTCAACAGCGAGATCACCGTGCTGGTGGCTTGCGGTACCAGCCCCATTCGGCTGTTCCAGATCAGCCTGGTGCCGGCCTCCCTGGTGGCGGTATTGGTCGGGCTGTGCAGCCTGTGGCTGACCCCTGCCGGGGCGCTGCACAACGCCGTGATGCTGGAGGAACAGCGCAGCCGGCTCGACTTCTCTGCCCTGGCACCGGGGCGCTTTCAGGACTTCGGTGGCGGCCGCACCGCCTACACCGAGTCGTTCAGCGATGACGGCAGCCGCATGCTAGAGGTGTTCATCAGCGAGCGGCAGCGACGCCGCGACGGCACGCCGGAAACCGCGGTGACCCGCGCCGGCAGCGGCTACCAGACCGTCGACCCCGATACCGGCAGCCGCTTCCTGGTGCTGGCCGACGGCGAGCGCTACAGCGTCGACCCGGGGCGCTTCGAGGCCGAGCGGTTGGAGTTCGAGACCTATGCCGTACGCCTCTCGCTCGGCGGTGAGCGACGCGAGCTGGAGTCGTCGGAGTACGCCACCACGGCTGAGCTGCTGGGCGACGACTCCAGCCGCGCGCAGGCCCAGTTGCAGTGGCGCCTGTCGTTGCCGCTGATGGTCTTCATCCTGACGCTGATGGCGATGCCGCTCTCAAAGGTCAACCCGCGTCAGGGACGCTTCGCCAAGCTGCTGCCGGCGATTTTTCTGCACGTCTGCTATCTCAGCCTACTGCTGGCGGCGCTGGATGCCATCGGCCGCGGCACTCTGCCGGCGGTGATCGGCATGTGGCCGATTCACCTCATGTTCCTGGCGCTCGGCCTGGGCCTGATGATGCACCACCAGCGCAGGGGGATGCGTTGATGCTGACGGATCGTCTCGATCGCTATATCGCCCGCAACGTGCTGGGGGCGATCATCGTCGTCCAGGTCGTGCTGCTGGGCCTCGACCTGGTGATCTCTTACATCAACGACCTGGACGACGTAGAGGGCAACTACGGTGCCTTCCAGGTGCTGCTCTATCTGTTGATGCGGGTGCCATGGCGCTTCTATCAATACGCCCCAGTGGCGGTGTTGATCGGCGCGCTGATCGGTCTGGGCAGCATGGCGTCGAGCAACGAGCTGACGGTGATGCGGGCCGCAGGACGCTCTCTGGCGCGCATCCTGTGGGGGGTGATGAAGCCCATCATCCTGGTGGTGGTCGTGGTACTGCTGACCGCCGAGTATGTCAGCCCGCGTACCGAGCAGTTCGCCAGCGCCTGGCGCCTGGAGCAGATGCAGGGCGAAGGGGCGGTGCTGGTCCAGCGCGGCGGCTGGCAGCGTGAGGGCGACAGCGTCTACCGCTTCGGTGCCATACGCGCCGATGACACCGTGCTCGACCTTACCCGCTATCGCTTCGAGGGGCGCGAACTGCGCGAGGCCATCGTGGCCGAGCGTGCGGTATGGCGCGACGGCAGCTGGCAGCTCGAGGAAGTGGGCATCACGCGCTTCTTCGACGACCGCACCGAGGCGGAGCATCACGCCCAGCACCCCTGGCAGACCAACCTGACGCCGGCCCAGCTCAATCGGCTGCTGCTGCCGATCAACAGCCAGGCGCCCAGCGAGCTGTGGGCCTACTCCCGCTTCCTGCGGGATCAGGGCCTGCAGGCGACCCAGCCGTTGCTCTACTTCTGGCAGAAGATGCTGATGCCGCTGATGATGGGCTCGCTGGTGCTGGTGGCGGCCTCGTTCGTGTTCGGCCCGCTGCGCACCGTGGCGGCCGGTACGCGGGTGTTCTATGGGGTCATCGTCGGGTTGACGTTCAAGTACCTGCAGGACCTGCTGGCACCGGCCTCGACGGTGTTCGGCTTTTCCCCGGTATGGGCGGTGCTGACCCCGATTCTGTTCAGTGCCGGGCTGGGACTGTACCTACTGCGCCGTACCGGCTAGGGGGCCTGGCCGCGACTGCCTGGGCGACCGAGCCCACGTACACGTTAGGAAGAAACCGCAATGCAACGACGTTTCGATCAGCTCGACGATGTGTGGCCGACCGGCCTCGGCCGGCGCCTGGGCGCCATGCTCTACGACGCCTTTCTGGTGGCGGCGATCTGGATCGCCATCGCCGTGCTGCACGTGGCATTCGTGCGCTACGTGCTGGGCCTGGGCCCGGAGGATGTCGGGGCGGGAGAGCCCCAGCGCATGACGCTGCAACTGCTGCTGCTGATAGGCGCCTTCGTCTTCTTCGCCTTCTCCTGGATGCGCGGTGGCATGACGCTTGGCATGCAGGCCTGGCGCCTGCGTGTGCAGACTCTCGATGGCCGCTCGATCACGCTGATGCAAAGCCTGGTCCGCTATGTGGTGGCCTGGCTTTCCCTGGCCGCCTTCGGCCTGGGCTACCTCTGGGTGCTGTTCGACCGCCAGCGTCGCAGCTGGCCGGATATCGTCTCCGGAACGCAAGTGGTCGTGCTGCCCAAGTCGACGCGGCGGTGATGTGACGCCGATCAAAAAATGTTCGATTTGCCCTTGCGATAGTCTATGCGAATCATTTACATTAAGCCTCGTAAGCACAGCGAGGTGATGTCGATGTACGTATGTCTCTGCAAGGGCGTATCAGACCGCAAGATCCGTGAGACCGTGGCGGACGGCGCGCGCAGCTGGCGCGAGGTTCAGCGCGAAACGGGCTGCGGTACCCAGTGCGGCAAGTGCGCCTGTGTGGGCAAGACCATTACCCGCGACGCCATCACCGCTGAAGTCATGGCTTCCGCCAACGACCTGGCTTACGCCGTATAGCGGCTCTCTTCTTCCCCGCAGGCAGCCGTCCTGCGGGTGACGCCAATCTTTCTCATTCTTGTTGTCATTGATCCAACCTGCTGCTCCGGTTGGATTTTTTGCGTGGTTGGCCGGATACTGCCTATCATTAATGGATGAGCGTCACGTAACGACAAAGCAAGGCCCCACGACCGATCGGAGAAGGGAGAAAGGCAATGAAAGGCGATGCCAAGGTCATCGAGTACCTCAACAAGGCTCTCGGCAACGAGCTGGTGGCGATCAACCAGTACTTCCTGCATGCCAAGATGTACAAGGACTGGGGCCTCAAGGCGCTGGCCAAGTGGGAGTACGACGAGTCCATCGACGAAATGAAGCATGCCGACAAGCTGATCGAGCGCATCCTGTTCCTCGAAGGGGTACCCAACCTGCAGGACCTCGGTAAGCTGCACATCGGCGAGAACGTGCGCGAGATGCTCGAGAGCGATCTAAAGATCGAGCATGAAGGACGCAACGACTACATCGAGGCCATCGCCTACTGCGAGCAGGTCAAGGACTACGTTTCCCGCGATCTGTTCCGTCACATCCTGGCCGATGAAGAAGAGCATATCGACCATATCGAGACCGAGCTCGGCCTTATCGACAAGGTCGGCATCGAGAACTACCTGCTGAAGCAGATGCAGGAAGCCGGCGACGAGTAACGGCGATCCCGCAAGCTTCCATCCAGCGGCACCGACACGTATCGGTGCCGTTTTTCTTTGTGTGCACGCCGATGCGCCGTTCCCATCCCTGCGTTTACGCTGCGTTACCTGGCGTGTGCTGTTCGTCACCGATGAACTAAGCTGGTGCAAGCGGCCCGATTTGGCGCTGGTCGTGCACATCCCAGGTGCCAAGCGCAGTGCGCCATGCCCCGCTATGGCTCACTGGCACCAAGCCTAAGGGAACTGCACCCTTTTGGCAGGCCGATTGCATAGAACAAACACAACCAGAACGCATCGCGAGGGTGGCATTCATGAGTCGTCAACTTACCGCCGGCCTGCTGGCCGGAGCGTTGAGCCTTTCCCTGCTTGGCGCCGCCGTGGCCCAGGCGGATGAAACCCGTATTCGCTTTCAGCTCGACTGGCGCTTCGAGGGGCCTTCGGCACCCTTTTTGATGGCCGTGGAGCGCGGCTATTTCGCCGAAGAGGGGCTCAACGTGCAGATCGACTCCGGCAGTGGCTCTGCCGGCGCCATCAACCGGGTCGCCTCGGGGGCCTACGAGATGGGCTTCGGTGATCTCAATGCCTTGGTGGAGTTTCTTGCCGAGAACCCTGGCGCCCCGGGTATCCAGGGCGTCTACGTGGTCTACGACGGTACACCGGCTTCGGTATTGGCGCGCAAGGATCGCGGCATCGAGTCGCCGGCGGATCTGGCCGGCAAGTCGCTCGCCGCCCCGGCCTTCGACACCGGCTACCGGGCCTGGGGCATCTTCGCCGCCGCCAACGAACTCGAGGCCGGCGCCGTCGAGTGGCAGAACGTCGATCCCGCCCTGCGCGAGACGCTACTGGTGCGCGGTGACGTGGATGCCATCACCGGCTTCTACTTCACCAGCCTGCTCAACCTGGAAGGCCGCGGCATGGACGAGGAGCAGCTCACCATCATGCCGTTCCCGGACTACGGCGTGCCGCTCTACGGCAATGCCATCATCGCCAGCGAAGCGTTCTCCGAAGCCAACCCTGAAGCGGTGGAGGGCTTCCTGCGCGCCTTCAACCGCGCTTTGGCAGAGACCCTGGCCGACCCCGAAGGAGCGATCGAGTATGTGCGCAACCGTGATGCGCTGATCGACGTCGAGATGGAGACCCGCCGGCTCAAGCTGGCCATCGCCAGCGTCATCGACACGGAAGACGCACGCGCCAACGGCGCCGGTGGTGTGGATGAGCAGCGTCTGCGCGAAGCGATCCAACTGGTGGCGGACGCCTACGACCTGCCCTCGGTGCCCGAGCCCGAACGGGTGTTCACTTCAAGCTTCCTGCCGCCCCAGGAGGAGCGCATGATCTTCCCCGAGCGCGCGGAGTGACGGCTTTGGCAGACTCCACGTCCTTCGTCGACTTCGACCGGGTCAGCCTGGCCTACGATGACTCCGGCAATGCCATCGAGGACATCTCGCTCTCCATCCGGGAGGGCGAGTTCGTCGCCTTCGTCGGCCCCTCCGGCTGCGGCAAGTCTACCTTCATGAAGCTGTGCACCGGGCTGCATGCGCCCACCGCCGGCAGCGTGCAGGTGGACGGCACCGCGGTAGGCGGGCCGCTGAAGATCTGCGGCATGGCGTTCCAGAGCGCCAACCTGCTGCCCTGGCGCACCACCCTGGACAACGTGCTGCTGCCGCTGGAGATCGTCAAACCCTACCGCTCGCAGTTTCGCAAGCGACGCGCGGAGTTCATTGGCTGGGCCCGCGATCTGCTGCGCACGGTAGGGCTCGAGGGCTACGAGGACCAGTACCCGTGGCAGCTCTCCGGGGGCATGCAGCAGCGCGCCTCGATCTGCCGCGCGCTGATTCACCGTCCGCGCTTGCTGATGCTCGACGAGCCTTTCGGCGCGCTGGATGCCTTCACCCGCGAGGAGCTGTGGTGCGTGCTGCGCGATCTGTGGGAGGCCCAGCGCTTCACCGTGGTGCTGGTGACCCACGACCTGCGCGAAGCGGCGTTCCTGGCCGATACCGTCTACGTCATGAGTCGCCGGCCGGGTCGTATCATCGAGCGTCGCGAGATCGACCTGCCGCGGCCGCGCGAGTTGGCGGTGACCTACGAGAAGCCTTTCATCGATCTGGTGCAGGAGTTGCGCCACCTGATCGGTGACATCCGCAGCGCCTGAGGAGCGAGCATGAGCAAAAATGAAAAGCTGCGCGAGCGGCTGGCGCCCTGGGTCGCGGTGCTGGCGTTGGTGGCGATCTGGGAAATCAGCGTGCGCCTGCTGCAGGTGCCGGAGTTCATCTTTCCCAGCGCCTCGGCCACCGCCCAGGCGCTGGTGACCTTTGCTGGGCCCATCAGCATGCACTCCTGGCAGACCCTGTGGACCACCATGGCGGGTTTCGCCCTGGGCGTGGCGGTAGGCCTGGCACTGGGTTTCATCATCGGCTCCTCGCGCTTTCTCTACCACGCTTGCTACCCGCTGCTGGTAGGCTTCAACGCCATCCCCAAGGTCGCCTTCGTGCCGATCCTGGTGGTGTGGTTCGGCATCGGCTCGGTGCCGGCTATCCTGACTGCCTTCCTGATCTGCTTCTTTCCCATCGTGGTCAACGTGGCCACCGGCCTGGCCACGCTGGAGCCGGAAATGGAGGACGTGCTGCGGGTACTCGGCGCGCGACGCATCGACGTGCTGCTCAAGGTGGGGCTGCCGCGCTCGCTGCCCTACTTCTTCGCCTCGCTGAAGATCGCCATCACCCTGGCCTTCGTCGGTACCGTGGTCTCCGAAACGGTGGCATCGAACCAGGGCATCGGCTACCTGATGATGAGCGCCGGCTCGCAGATGCGCATGGCGCTGGTGTTCGCCGGGCTGATCGTGATCAGCGCCATGGCCATGGTGATGTACGAGCTGTTTGCGTTACTCGAGAAGCGCATGACGGGGTGGGCACATCGCGGCCAGCGGTGAGGGGCCTTGCGCGAACAAGCGTCGTCACGCAAGAGGACGGCGGCTCGCCCCATGGCGGCAGGTTGAAGAACATGTCTCTGTCACTTTGCTGTAAGCCAACGGCAGTACTTTCGATGAGGCTCATTCATCGGAGGTTTTCACATGCCGAAGCACCCCCTGCCAACCGCACTCACCGCCTCTGTGTTATTCGCCTTGCTGGCAATGCCTTCGCTTGCCAGCGAGAAGCTGGTGCTCTATACCAGCCAGCCCAACAGCGACGCCCAGCAGACCGTCGATGCCTTCCGTGCCGCCCATCCCGATGTCGAAGTGGAGTGGGTGCGCGACGGTACCACGCAGTTGATGACCCGGTTGCGCTCCGAACTCTCCGCCGGGGTCAGCAACCCCGACGTGCTGCTGATCGCCGACAGCATGACCATGGAGTCGCTCAAGCGGGAGGGGCACCTGCAGGCCTATCTGAGCCCCGAGCGCGAGGTCTACGCGGACGAGCTGTACGATCCCGAGGGCTACTACTACGGCACCAAGCTGATTACCACCGGCATCGTCTACAACACCGGGGCCGAGCGTCAGCCGCAGAGCTGGCAAGAGCTCACCCAGCCCGAATACGCCGGCCAGGTGACCATGCCGAGCCCGCTCTACTCCGGTGCCGCGCTGATCCACATGGCGTCGATCGAGGCCCATCCCGAACTGGGCGAGGGTTACTTTGATGCGCTGCAGGCCAACCGCACCGAGGCCCAGGGCGGCAACGGCGGCGTATTCAACGCGGTGGCGGCGGGCAGCAAGCCCTATGGCATCGTGGTGGATTTCCTGGCAATTCGCGAGGCCGCCAAGGGCTCGCCGGTGGCGTTCGTGTTCCCCGAGGAGGGGGTCAGTGCCGTGACCGAGCCGGTCGCCATCATGCAGAGCGCCAGGAACCTGGAAGCGGCGCAGAAGTTCGTCGACTTCGTGCTCTCGCGAGAGGGTCAGGAGCTGGTGAGCGAGCAGGGCTACCTGCCCGCGCATCCCGAGGTTACACCGCCCGAGGGCTTCCCCGCCCGTGACGACATCGTCTTGATGCCGCTGGATACCCAGAATGCCCTGGCCAGGGAAGCCGAGCTCAAGCAGCGCTTCGGCGACCTGTTCGGCAGCTGATCATGACACCGAGCCTGACGGCAGGCAGCCAGCAACGCTGGCTGCTTACCCTGCTGACCGTCACGATCGTGCTGCTCAGCCTGGTGCCTAGCCTGCGTCTGTTGCTCGAAGCGTTGGGCGACCTGGCTCAGGGCAGCGAGGCGCCGCTGTGGCGCGTGCTGCAGGCCGAGAGTACCTGGCGGGCGCTGTGGCGCAGCCTCTATACCTCGGGGCTTGGCATGTTGATCGCTCTGGCGCTGGGCAGCCTGTTCGCCTTCGTGATCACCCTGACCGATATCCGCGGCAAGGCGTGGCTGGTGTTCTGTTTCATGCTGCCGATGATGATTCCGCCCCAGGTCACCGCGCTGAGCTGGCTGCAGCTGTTCGGCCCGGCGAGCCCGTTGCTGAAGAGTATCGGCATGGCACCGCCGCTGGGCAGTCCACAGCCGCTCTATTCCGCCGAGGGTATTGCCCTGCTGCTGGGGATCCAGAGCGCACCGCTGGTGTTCCTGGCATTACGTACCTCACTGCTTTCCCTGCCCCGTGAACTGGTCGAGGCCGCCCGTATCAGCGGAGCCCGCCAGGCTCAGGTGTGGGGCCATGTCATCCTGCCGGTGACCCGTGGTGGCCTGATCGCCGGCGGTGCCATGGCATTCATTTCCAGCCTGGGCAATTTCGGCATCCCGGCCATGCTGGGCATCCCCGCTGGTTACTACGTGCTGCCGACTCTGATCTACCAGCGCATGGCCAGCTTCGGCACCGGTGTGCTGGCCGAAATGGCCTCGCTGTCGCTGCTGATCGGCGTGCTGGCGCTGGCTGGCGTCGCGCTGCAGCAGGCGTGGATGAAGCGCAGCCGCTTCGGCCTGGTGGGCCACTCGGGACGCGCTCACGATTTCTCTCTGGGGCGCTGGCGCGGCGCGGTGACCGCGCTGCTCATCGCTGTGCTGCTGGCGATCCTCATCGCGCCTCTGGCGGCGCTGGTGGTGAGCTCGCTGGTGCCCGCCGTGGGCGTGCCGCTCAGCTGGGAGAGCGCCACCCTGAACGCCTATCACGAGGTGATCGGCCGCCAGGGGGCGACCTGGCGCGCGGTGCGTAACAGCCTGTGGCTGGCGGGCGGCGCCGCACTGGTGCTGATGCTTTGCAGCCTGCCGCTGGCCTATCGTCTGCAGCGTCTCCCGCAGCGCTGGCAGAGTCTGGCCCTCGGCGCCATCGAGCTGCCCTATGCGCTGCCCGGGGTGGTGCTGGCGGTGGCCTGCATCCTGCTCTTCGTGCGTCCCATCCCTCTGGTGAACGTAGCGCTCTACGGCACCCTGGGGCTGATCTTCGTGGCCTATCTGATGCGTTTTCTGGTGGTGTGCCTCAAGCCCGTGGCGGCCGGTCTGGCCCAGCTCGACCCTGCGCTGGAGGAAGCCGCCCAACTGGCGGGAGCCGGCCCCTGGCGTCGCCTGGGCGGCATCGTGCTGCCGCTGGTGGCACCGGCGCTATTCGCCGGTGGGCTGTTGGTGTTCCTGCTGGCGGTGAACGAGCTGACGGTCTCAGCGCTGCTGTGGAGCGCCGGTAACGAGACGCTGGGCGTGCTGATCTTCAATCTGGCCGAGGGCGGCGAGAGCGTGCTGGCCGCCGCCGTATCGGTGCTGGTAGTGGCGATGATTGCCGCACTGATGCTCTGTCTCAGCTGGCTGGCACCGCATCTGCCCAAGGGGGTCGTGCCATGGCAGGGTTGATGATTGATCGGGTCTCCAAGTGCTTCGGTGAACAGCAGGCCGTCGATTCGCTCTCGCTGGACATCGAGCCGGGAGAGTTCGTGGCTTTGCTCGGCCCCAGCGGCTGCGGCAAGACTACCATGCTGCGTATGCTGGCCGGCTTCGAGGCGCTCAGCGAGGGCGAGATACGCCTGGGAGAGCGTACCCTGGCCAGCCGCGAGCTTCATGTGCCGCCGGAGCAACGCAACATGGCCATGGTGTTCCAGTCCTACGCCTTGTGGCCGCACATGAGCGTGGCCGACAACGTCGGCTACCCGCTCAAGCTGCGGCGCCTGGAGGGCGACGCTTACCGGCGCCGGGTGGCTCAGGCGCTGAGCCTGGTGGATCTGGCGTCACATGCTGGCCGTTCGCCACAGGAGTTGAGCGGTGGGCAGCGGCAGCGCGTGGCACTGGCACGCTGCCTGGTCACCGACCCGGATGTGGTGCTGCTCGACGAGCCCTTGGCCAACCTGGATCGCCACCTCCGTGCGGCCATGGAACAGAGCTTTCGTGAGTTTCATCGCCGCACTCGCGCCACCATGATCTACGTGACCCACGATCAGAGCGAGGCGATGTCGCTGGCGGATCGCATTGCGGTGATGCGTGGCGGCCGGCTGGAGCAGTGGGCCACGCCGGAGGCGCTCTACCGCCGGCCGCGCAGTGCCTGGGTAGCCAGCTTCATTGGCCAGGGGAGCTTGCTTCAAGTGGCGGCAGGACGGCCGGGGCAGCGGCTCGACGAGCACACTTTGATGCATGGGCTCGCGGCGGTCGCCAGCGAGCGCGTCCAGCCGGTGTTGGTGCGGCCCGAGCATGTCACGGTGTTGCCTGACGCTTCGGCCCAGCGGGGCCTGAGGGCGAGGGTGGAAAGCGTGACCTTTCGCGGCGAGCGCCATGAGTTGCACCTGCGCCTGGCAAGCGGTGAGTCGCTGGTGGCCTATCATCACGCCGCTCTGGTCGAAGGAGAGAGCGTGGAGCTGATCCTGCACGAAGGGTGGTGTCTGGAACCCTAGAATGCCTTCTCCAGGTCGAAGCGCGGCACCGGTTCGCCGCGCACCTCGACGGTCTCGGTGAACATGGCGAGCGGACGGACCCACAGGCCGTAGTCGCCGTACAGCGCACGGTAGACCACCAGTGGCTCCTCGGTTTCGCTGTGATGAGCGACGCCGAGCACCTCGTAGCGGTTGCCCTTGTAGTGGCAGTAGATGCCGGGAACGGGGAGGGGGTGAGTCATCGCGCAGGGCTCCAGTTCAGAGTCGTTGTCGTTATTGGCTGCTGCTTGCGGCAGCGCGCTTTGCCAGGCGGGCCAGCACCCGTGAGGCGGCCACGAAGCCGAAACTGCCGGTGAGGAAGGTGGCTGCACCCACGCCGGAGGCGCAGTCGAGGCGGGTCGATTCTCCGGCGCTGGGCTTCTGCAGGCAGACCTCGCCATCGGCGCCGGGGAAGACCAGCTGTTCGTCAGAATAGACGCACTCTACCGAGAAGCGCCGCTTGGGGTTGCGCGAGAAGCCGTAATCCCGGCGCAGCCGGGCGCGCACCTTGGCCAGCAGCGGGTCGTGCTCGGTACGCGCGAGATCCGCCACCTTGATCCGCGTGGGGTCGCTCTGCCCGCCGGCGGCGCCGGCCACGACGATGGGCAGCTTGCGTCGCTTGCACCAGGCGATCAGCGCGGCCTTGGCCACCACGCTGTCGATGGCATCGACCACGTAGTCGGCGTCTTCGGGAATGCGCTGTGCCAGGTTGCCCGGCGTGACGAAGGCCGTGTCGGCGACGACCTGAATGCTGGGCTGGATCGCCCGGCAGCGCTCGGCCAGCACATCGACCTTGGGCCGGCCGATGTTGCCATCCAGGGCGGGAAGTTGGCGGTTGACGTTGGACACGCAGACGTCGTCGAGATCGATCAGGGTGAGGCGGCCGATTCCCGAGCGCGCCAGTGCTTCTACCGTCCAACTGCCGACACCACCCACGCCGACCACGACGACGTGGGCCTGACGAAAGTAGTCGAGCGCACGGGCGCCGTAGAGTCGCCGAATTCCACCGAAGCGGAAATCGTAGTCGTCCTGGGCCGGGGCGGCTTCCTGCGGTGGCAATGGGGCGGTCATGTCGGCGTCTTGAAACTCCGGTTGGTGGCGGTGGTGTCAGGCTAGGGAGAGCGGCGCTTCGGAGCAACCTGCCTGGTCGGTAGGCAGGTGGCCAGCCCAGCCGAAATGCTGGAACAGGGCCGTCATGGGGGCGTCCAGGCTACAGCTCAAGGTCAGGCAGCGCCCCGTGACGGGATGTTCAAAGCTCAAGCCGACGGCCGCCAGCAGCAGCCGCGGGCAGCCCAGGCGCTCGGCGAAGAAGCGGTTGTGGTTGCCCTTGCCGTGCTTGGCGTCGCCGATGATGGGGTAGCCGCGCCGTGACAGGTGGCGCCGGATCTGGTGGCGGCGGCCGGTCAGCGGGCGCACCTCCATCAGGGAGTAGCGGCTGCTGGGATAGCGGTCCACCTGCACCGGCAGCTCGACGCTGTCCAGCCGCTTCACTTCGGTGAGGGCTTCGAGCGCCGGCATCTCCGCCTTGGGCCGGCTGCCATCCTCCTCGCGCAGGGCGTAATCGAGCCACTCTTGTGCGGGGCCGACGCCGCGCACCACCGCCAGATAGCGCTTGGCGGCCCGGCGTTCGGTGAAGATCTCGCCCAGGCGTGCAGCGATGTCCGAATTCAGAGCGAACACCATGACACCCGAGGTGGGGCGATCCAGTCGATGTACCGGATAGACGCGCTGGCCGAGCTGATCGCGCAGGCGTTGCAGCAGGAACTCGCGCTCGCCGCCCGCCAGCTTGGAGCGGTGCACCAGCAGGCCCGCCGGCTTGTGCACCGCGACCAGGTGCTCGTCCCGGTAGAGAAGGCTCAGAGGGTTCGTCATGACGGCCCGGTTCGGCAACGAAAGGCCGCTATTGTCGCCTTGGCCAATGCCCTTGTCACCCCGAGTTGCGGCTGGCTGCCTCGCTCACTCGCTGTCCTGACAGTTGCCGCGCAGCTCGATGGCGTGGGCGATGCGCTCGATGCCTTGGCGATACGCCGCCCGGCGATAGGAGATCTCCTCCTGTTCGGCGCGCTCGAAGACCAGTTCGCTCTGGCGTTCGAGGTGCTCGGCCAGCCGCCGATTGATCTCCTCCTCCGGCCAGCGCTCGCCGCTACGATTCTGCACCCACTCGTAGTAGCTGACGATGACGCCGCCAGTGTTGGCCAGCACGTCGGGCAGTACCGGCACGCCGCGCTCCTCGAGCCGTTCGTCGGCACGGCTACTGACCGGCCCGTTGGCGATCTCGAGCAGCGCGCCGGCCTTGACCCGATCGACGTTGTCTTCATGCACCTGATTCTCCAGTGCCGCCAGCGCCAGGACGTCCACCTCCAGGGTGAGCAGCTCGTCGCGATCGAGCTTCTCAACGTTCTCGGCGATGCACACAGAATCGTCGCAGTAAACCATCTCGTGCAGCCGCATATTACGCTGCTTCTGCTCCATGATGGCGTCAGGATCGAGGCCTTCCTCGCTGTAGATAGCGCCCTTTGAGTCGGACACCGCAACGATGCGATAGCCCTGATCGTGGGCTAGCCGGGCAAAGTGATAGGCAGCATTACCGAAGCCCTGGATAGCCACTGTTGTCTCCTCTGGCTTGCGCTTCTCGCGCGCTGCCCACAGGTCGAGCACGTGCAGGGCGCCGCGTCCGGTGGCGGCCACACGACCCAGCGACCCGCCCAGCTCGGGAGGCTTGCCGGTAATCGCGGAGGGTACCTTGCCACGGGCCAGGTGGTCGAACTCGTCGGCCATCCAGCCCATCACCGTGGCGTTGGTGTTTACGTCCGGTGCGGGAATGTCGCGGTCGGGTCCCATGATGTCGGCGATGGCGCGAACGTAGCCCCGGGCCAGTCGTTCCAGCTCCAGCTTCGACAGCTGCTTGGGGTCCACCTTCACGCCGCCCTTGCCGCCGCCGTAGGGCAGGTCGACCACGGCGCACTTCACCGCCATCCAGAAGCTGAGGGTGGTCACTTCCTCCTGATTGACGTCGGGATGAAAGCGAATGCCGCCCTTGGCCGGCCCCAGCGTCGTGTTGTACTGCACCCGCCAGCCGGGAAAGACCTTGAGGCGGCCATCGTCCATGCGCACCGGCACGCTGACCTGCAGCGAGAGGCTGGGCTGCATCAGTCGCTCCCTGGCATCGCCCTGGATGTCGATGGCTTGGCACACTTCCTCGAGGCGCGAGCGTGCGTCGTCGAACAGGTTGGCATGATCCGTTTGCCCAGACATCGGTTTCCTCCTGATGATGTGGCCTGTCGTTGCCTGATTCAGCGTAGCAGCATCGGGTGATATGTGAGCCAAAGGCGCAAGAACATAAAGCTTCAAACGGTTACATGCCGAAGCACTATCTTGAGCAGGAGATTTGGACAAGGAGGTCGTTGTGAGTCGATTGGCCCGAAGCGCACTGCTTTGGTGTGGTGGCTATCTTTTGTTGGCTCTGTTGCCCCTCGGCATCGCCGTTATCCGCCAGCCTGACGAAACGCGGGAGTTCGGTGCCGAACTCGGTGCCCTGCTGGGGCTGCTGGCGCTTGGCGTTCTTGCCTGTCAGGCGGTGATCTCGGGGCGGCATCGCTGGTTCGCCGAATCGGTCGGTCACGACAACATTCTGCAGTTCCATCGCCAGACCGGCATCTTCGCGCTGCTGCTGGTGCTGGCCCATCCGCTGGTGATGATCGCCACCCGACCCGGCTGGATCGAGTATCTCGATCCCCGCGAGGATACCCTGCGCGCGATCACCCTCATACTGCTGGTGCTGGCCACGCTGATGCTGGTGGCAAGCTCGCTGTGGCGTACGCGCTTCGGGCTCTCCTACGAGTGGTGGCGGGCTCTGCACGGCGGGCTGTCGCTTTTCGTCGTCGCCGGTGGCCTGGGCCATGCGGTCATGGTGCAGCACTACACGGAAAGCATCTTCACGACGCTGCTGCTGGGCGCGGTGGTGGGGCTTGCGCTGCTGCTGGTGGTCGAATCGCGCCTGCTGAGGCCGTGGCGTCTACGCAAGTGTCCCTGGAGGGTGGTGGACAACCAACAGGAGCGTGGCGATGCGGCAACCCTGACCCTTGAAGCCGAAGGTGATCATCGTCTCGACTTCGCACCCGGACAGTTTTTCTGGATCACCCTGGGCGAGACACCGTTCTCGCTGCAGCAGCATCCATTCTCGGTGGCCTCGTCCAGTGAAGATGGCAAGCGCTTCGCGTTCACGGCCAAGCGCCTGGGTGACTTCACCAACACCCTCCCTGAGGTGCCGTCCGGCACACGCGCCTTCGTCGAAGGGCCCTACGGCGCCTTCATACCCGAACCGGACAATGCCTCCGGTGCGGTACTCATCGCCGGCGGTATCGGCGTCACGCCGATCATGAGCATCCTGCGCTCGCTGCGTGACCAGGGCGATACCCGGCCGCTGTGGCTGCTCTATGCCAACAAGACTTGGGAGGACGCCACCTTTCGCGATGAGCTGGCCGAGCTGGAGCAGACCCTCGATCTCGACGTGATCCACGTCATCAGCGACCCCGAGCCGGAATGGAAGGGGGAGAGCGGCAAGATCGACGAAGCGCTGGTGAAGCGTCGGCTGCCGCCGGACGACGGCCGCCGCGAATATTTCATCTGCGGCCCCGAGCCGCTGATGAATGCCGCCGAGAAAGCCCTGCTTGCCCAGGGGGCGGCGACCACGCGGATCTATTCCGATCGTTTCGACATCGTTTAGGAGAGGAGCATGCTGCACGTCATCGCCAAGTGGGCCGGCAGCGTGGCCAGCGGACTGTTGTTGCTGATCGTGGTGCTGCTGGCGCTATGGTTGGCAGGCCGGATCTGATGGACCGGCTCTGATGGAATGAGCTGATGAGATGTGCCTGGCGCCCGGCGATGGGGGCTGGTCATGAGGCATTGCACTCGGGCATGATCGAATTTTCGCCCTGACCGTGAGGCCCCCATGTCCCCCGAGAGCGCCTTGCTCTACTTCCTCGCCATCTTCATCTTCGCCGTTACCCCCGGCCCCGGGATCTTCGCCATCCTGGCCCGCGGCATGTCCGCCGGGGCGCGTGCCTGCTGGCCTCTGGCGCTGGGCATGACGGTCAGCGACCTGCTCTACCTCATGCTGGCCTTTCACGGGCTGGCGGTGCTGGCCGAGCACTGGGGCGAGGCGTTCACCATGATTCGCTATGTCGGTGCCGCCTATCTCTTCTACCTGGCCTGGAAACTGTGGACCTCGCCCGTCGGTGAGGCCGACCTGTCGGCAGGATCCCGGCGTGTCGACATCGTGAAGGGGTTTCTGCAGGGATTTCTCATCTCCGCTTCCAACCCCAAGGTGATCCTGTTCTACATCGCCTTCTTGCCGACCTTCGTCGACCTGGTGGCGCTGGCCTCCGGCGACATGCTGTTGACTGTGTCGCTGACGTTCGTCGGGCTCATGCTGGGACTGATGCTGGTCGCCGTGGGGGCCGCCAGCGCGCGCCGGTGGCTGCAGAGCGAGCGTGCCATGAAGGGGGCTAACCGCTCCGCGGGGGCGCTGATGGTGGCGGCAGGCGCTTTCCTGGTGGCCAAGGGCTAAGCGTCTCGAGGGCTGCGTCGCGGCGTACCGACGACCTCAGGCCAACCAGTCGCTGCGTTCCAGACGGTAGATACAGCAGAGGTCGTTGCCCAGGCGGCGCTTTTCGACGAAGCGAAAGCCCAGCCGCTCGTAGAAGCGCTGGGCCCGACGATTGTCGGCGAGCGGATCGATCAGCACGGCGGAAACCCGGGGGTCGGCGAAGCAGTGCGCCAGGGCCAACTGCATCATGGTGGTGCCGTAGCCCTTGCCCAGCTCCTCGGGCTCGCCAATCCAGATATCGATGGCACGCAAGCCGTCGCCCACCTCGCCCCAGTAGCCGCTCTCGTCACGGGCGGGATCGAGTATCTGGATGAAGCCGATGGCGCGTCCTTCGCGCTCGGCGATGAACTGTTGGCAGCCTTCGGCCGGATGGGCCAGCTCGGTCTGCCACTCCCATTTGTCGTTGGGGTTGGCCGCAACGACATGGGGCTCGGTGTCCCAGCGCTCGAGCAAGGGACGATCCTCGGGTGTCGCGGGGCGCAGTCGCAGCCGCCGCTTGGCATTCACTTCCGTGTTGATTGGGTCAGTTTCCACCAGCGTCTCATTCCATCGAAAGAGCCTAGCCAAAGCATAGCAGCTGCCGTTCCGAACAGCGGTCATACGGCGGTTCGGTCCGGGGGTGGGGCTCCAGTCCGGCGCCGCCGCTCGCGCTCACGGCGGCGGCGGTGGGCCAGGGCATTGCCATTTGCCAGTTGGACCAGGAAATCGATCTCCTCGTCACTGAGCGGTTCGCGCTGGCGCCGTGGCATAGGGCTTCTCCTGTCGAAGCGCTAGGTCTCCCCGACGCTAACGACGTATGGTGACAGAGTGGTGACGCCCCCAGGACGGGCAAGATGTGAAGTTTGCCAAAGCTATCGGACTTCCTTCAGCATGACTTCGGCGTCTGCCTCTTTTTCTATGGCTTTGCAGATTGATGCCTCTATCGCAGACGATACCGTCTGTTGGGTACTGGAGGCCGTCAGCGTGGTGAGTGGCACCGCTCTGGCGTTACCGCTCCCTGCTATTTGCATCCCTGCTATTCGAGCATAAAGCCCGGCCAGTTCGGCGGCCTTGGCGTCCTCGTGCCAGCCTGCCGCATGGGTCATGGCACGCTGCGCCAGTTCGCCGCGCAGCGCTTCATCGCCGAGCAGTCGGTTCACCTTGGCGGCGAAGTCGTCGAGATCCTCGTCGGCAATCAGGCAACCCGCACCGTCAACCAGCACGTCGCGGGTGCCCATCATGGCGGTGGAGACGACTGGGGTACCCAGCGCCATGGCCTCCAGCAGCACCAACCCCTGGGTTTCGGTGCGTGAGGCGAAGATGAAGGCATCGGCCGCACGGTAGGCGGTCTGCAGCGGGCCGTTGCGCCCCAGGTAGCCAAGAAAGTGCACGGCGTACTCCATGCCGATCTGCCGTGCCCGGCGTGCCAAGGCCGCTCGGGCCGGTCCTTCGCCAGTAATGATCAGGCGCGTATCGGGATGCTCGGCCAGCACCCGGGGCAGCAGGTCGATCAGAAAGGCGATGTTTTTCTCGAAGGCGAGGCGTCCGACGAACAACAACAGCCGGGCGTTTTTCGGCAGATGGAAGCGGTCGCGGAAGTCATCGTCCTCGACGGAATGACGGAAGCGCTCCAGCGCCAACCCGGTGGGGATGACTGCCACGGGCGTTTTGACGCCATAGCGGAGGAGTGTGTCGTGCATGGCATGCGACGGTGCCACCAGCGCTGCCAGCCGGCGGCACTGCCACACCGAGAGGCGCCGGGCGAGGAAGCGCAGCCAACGGCTGGGTACGCCGCGAACATAGAGGGGGAGATACTCCTCGAACAGCGTGTGGTAGGTGGCCAGGGCCGGAATGCCCAGCCGCCTTGCCAGCGCCACGCCGGCATAGTGGGCGACGAAGGGAGTGTGAATGTGTACCAGGTCGAAGTGCTCTGCGGCGAGCCGCGGCGCCAGTCTCATCACCTCGCGATAGTGCATCATGCGATCTTCGGGGGAGCCAGGAACGCCGCGCGAGGAGATCCTCAGTACGTCCGGTTCATCCACTTGCCCCACGGGATAGCCGGGGCAGACCAGGGTGACGGAATGGCCGAGCCTTTGTAGCGCATCGCGGAAGCTGGCAATCGAGGTGGCGACACCGTTGATGCGGGGAAAGTAGACGTCGGAAAGCATCAATATGTTCATGGTTCGGCTCTGCATGGCAGGATGCCTCACCATCCTGCGTCGTCCGAGTGACGCCATGGTGACAGTGGAGGCTCGAGAAGGCGAAGCGCCACGCACCGCTGTCATGGTGCTGTCATCTAAACGTTGCAATCTCGCCCTGACACCATTTCAGGGCTGACCATGACGACCTCCGACATCGAGGAGAGCGAGCTCAGAGCGATCATAGAGGGCGAGCGGCTCACGCCATGCTTCCAACCCATTGTCGATGTCGCCAGGCAGTGCGTGCACGGCTACGAGGCGCTGATTCGCGGCCCCGAAGGCTCCAGGCTGCACTCTCCGTTGGTCCTGTTCGAGGTGGCCATTCAGTCGGGCCTGCTGGTAGAGCTCGATCTGCTGTGCCGCCGCCTGGCGATTGCCGCCTTCGTGCGGCTAGGCTTGCCCGGTAGGCTGTTCCTCAACGTGATGCCGTTGACCATCGTCGAGCGGGACTTCAGCGAGGGGTTGACCCTGGGCTATCTGCGCGACCATGGGCTGGCTCCCAATCGTGTCGTCATCGAACTCACCGAACATCTGCCGATCACCGATTACGTGCTGATGCGCCAAGCGGTGGAGCACTATCGCGACATGGGTTTTCAGGTTGCGCTGGACGACCTAGGGGCCGGCCATTCGAGTCTGCGCCACTGGGCCGAGCTGCGCCCCGACTTCGTCAAGCTCGACCGCCACTTCATCTCCGGCATCGATCAGGACCCCGACAAGCGGCAGTTCCTGCGCTCGATTCTCGATGTATCGCGCAGCCTCGGCTGCCAGCTGATAGCGGAAGGCGTGGAAACCGCCGAGGAGTACCGCTCGCTGTGGGAGCTGGATCGCAGCCTGTCGCTGCTGCAAGGCTACTACTTTGCCCGTCCCAGCCAGACCCCGTCGCGAGATATCGGCCGCTCACTGCCGGTCGGAGCCTCGGCCCGTCACGGACTGGTACGCAGCGCTCACACCATCATGAAGTCGCTGGCACCGATCGAACCGCAGATGCCTGTACTGGAGTTGAGCGGACGGTTTCGTGGCGAGCCGGGCCTGCGCTGTGTGGCGGTGGTGGAAAACGACAGGCCGGTCGGTGTGGTGCGGCGCAGCGAGTTTCTTACCCTGTTCACCAACCCCTACAGTCATGCCCTGTTCGCCAAGCGTCTGGTGCGGGACATGTGCGATTCACGCTTCGCCGTGGCCGTCGATGAAACGCCGCTGACCCTGCTCAGCCAGCAGCTCACCGACAGTGCGGATGTGCCCCAGGAGGATTTCGTCATCGTCGACGGCGAGGGCCGCTATCGCGGCATGGGTAATATCGTTGACCTGTTGCGCGAGATCACTGCCATTCAGGTGCGTCAGGCGCGCCATGCCAATCCGCTCACCGGTCTACCCGGGAACCTGATGATCAACGAGACGCTGAGCGAATGGCTGGAGCATGGCAAGGTCTTCACTGCCGTCTACTGCGATCTCGACAACTTCAAGGCCTATAACGACGCCTACGGCTATGCGCGGGGCGACCGGGTGATTCTGGCGCTGGCTCAGCTGCTCGATGAGCAGGTCGGCAAGACGGGGTTCATCGGTCACATCGGCGGTGATGACTTCATGCTGCTACTGGACGATGCCGGTTGGGAGGCGCGCTGTCACCGTATTCTGACAGCATTCGGCGCCATGGCGCCGGACTTCTACGATGCGGAGGATCGCCGAGCCGGCGGGGTACGGGTCGAGAGTCGGCAGGGCCGCGTGACGTTCTATCCCTTCGTCAGTCTGTCGCTGGCGGCAAGGCCGGTAAGTGATGGTCGCGGCTGTGACGTCCTGGCAATATCCGAAGATCTTTCGGAACTCAAGCAACAAGCCAAGCGACAAGCTGGCAACAGTCTGTTCATCGAGCGGCGCTGCCGGCACTGACGGCGGGCGTGTACCGGCCTCGCGGAGCGAGCGAGGCCGGTTGGCGGGATGCTGCGTTATTCGGCGCTGAGCGAGAGCGTGAAGCTTCCGCTCTCGCTGTTGCCGTAGGCCCGGGCAGTGGCGCGGTAGGTGCCCGTCTCCAGGTGAGTGGCGATGCGCGAGTTCATCCCATCGCCACCGTCATCGTCGCTCAGAAAGAGCCCTTCGCCCTCGAGTTCGAGATAGGCGTCGAAATCGTCGGAATGCAGGTCCAGACGATAGTTGCCGGCCTCCTCGATCACGATCTCATAGACGTTGCGTGCACCCGGCTCCAGCCACGCCTGCAGCGCGCGTCCGCTCTCCAGTTGCCCTTCACTAGCGAGTTCGTCGAGGGGGATGGCGGCCGCACGCAGCTCGAACAGGCCGCTGCCCTGGCCGCTGTGGCTGCGAGCCAGCACGGTGTACTCGCCGGCTTCCAGCGAGCGGATCAGCCGCGCGTTCAGCCCTTCGCCACCATCGTCATCGCTGGCAAAGACGCCATCGCCATGCAGCTCCAGAAAAGCATCGAAGTCGGCCGAGAGCATATCCAGCGTCACCATCGCCGGCGCCTCGAGAGTGAGCTGATACTCCAGGCCATTGCCGCTGAACCAGCCGAACAGCGGCTCGTCGATTGCCAGCTCACCGCTGTTGCGCAGCGTCTCATCGCTGGCCAGCTCATGGGGAGCCAGCTCCAGAGTATAGAGGCCGCTGTCCTGGCCGTAGGCGCTGCGCGCGGTGAGACGATACTCCCCGGGTTCGAGGAAATCGGCGATGCGGGCGTCCAGGTTTCCGGCGCTGTCGTCGTCCTCACGGCGATAGCCATTGGGGCCTTCGAGCACCAGGTAGGCGTCTACGTCGCTGGAGCGCATCTCGAACTGATAGAGGCCGCTCTCCTCGATGGTCACGCTAAAGGTGTCGCCACCGTCCTGCAGCCAGCCGTCGGCGCTGGAGGGCATGGCCAGCGTATCGCTGGTCGTCAGCTCCATCTCCCGGGTGGTGAGGGTGAAGGGGCCGTAGCTGTGCATGTCCTGACCGCTGACTACCACCACGTAGTCGCCGCCCTCGTCGATCCGGCGACGCAGAGAGGTTGCCGCCGAGACGTCGTAATACATGGGGCTCGCGCTGGTGGCGAGCAGCTGCAGCTCGGGATCGTAGAGCGAAAGCGTGCCGTGCAGAGGGCCGCCGAGCTCGATCTCGATCAGGGTTCCCTCTTCGACCGGTAGATGGAAACGCTCGAAGCGGCTGCCATCCTTGCCGTTGAGCTCGCTGGACGAGGTGAGTTCGCTGCGCAGTCGTTCGCCAAGTTGCAAGGCCGGTGTTGAGACGCTGTCGTCCGCTACGGCCTGATCGACGGTCGGGACGGGAGCGGTCGAGTTGCTCGGTACTTGCCAGCCAACGATCAAACCGATGGCGGCGCCGCCCAGGGCGGCAAGGGTAGTGGTGGAGGCGCGATTGGCCATGAAAGCGTCCTTGTTCGATGGCAAGCATCGGTAAGAGGGCCCGCGAGGGGTTACATTGCGTAACCATTATATGCCGGGTCTGCGTTGAGGGATATGTGCTGAATCGGCGCTTGCACTTCGCCAGGCGGCGACCACACTGGTGGCGTCATCACAACACGCAACGAAGGGGAGTCGGGATGTCTTCCACGGTTCTGATTACCGGTGCCAATCGCGGCATCGGCCTGGCGCTGGCGCGCCATTACAAGAAGGCGGGCTGGCGCGTGTACGGTGTCTGCCGCAGCACCTCACAGGAGCTCGACGAGCTGGCCGATCAGGTCATCGATGGGGTCGACGTGACCCGCACCGAGGACGTCGCACGGCTGGCCGAGGCGCTGGCGGGGCAGCGTCTGGACTTGCTGATCAACAACGCCGGCCTGCTGCGCGATGAGTCGCTGGGCTCGCTCGATTTCGACACCATTCGCGAACAGATGGAGGTCAACGCCTACGCTCCGCTGCGGGTGACCGAGGCGCTGCTCGACAATCTCGGGGCGGGCAGCAAGGTAGCCAACATCACCAGTCGCATGGGGTCGATCGCCGATAACGACTCCGGCGGCCGCTACGGCTACCGGGCTTCCAAGGCGGCGCTCAACGCCTTCGGCAAGTCGTTGGCCATGGATCTCAAGCCCCGCGGCATTGCGGTGGCCCAGCTGCATCCGGGGTACGTGCAGACCCGCATGGTCAATTTCGGCGGGCTGATAACCCCCGAGGAAGCGGCAGCCGGTATCGCCGCGCGCATCGAGGCGTTGACCCTGGAGAACAGCGGGGGGTTCTGGCACAGCAACGGCGAGGCGCTGCCCTGGTAGTCGGGCGTCGAGCGGTTGGCACGACGAAGGCAGTCTTCGTCAATAACGTTGGCTAAAGTCGAAAATTTGTGTGTAGGCTAACGGTTTTGCCTGTCATCACCGGAGCCTGCCATGCCTGCCTTATCTTCCGCCGCTACATCGCCACCCGGCCCCAGGGAAGGTTGGTGGGTATTGGCGGCGACGACCTGGGTGCAGGTGTTGTGCAGTGGCGGCATGCTGCTGGTGCCTACCTTGGCACCCCAGATCGCGGCGGCCTTTGGGGTAGCCACTAATCTGGTCGGCCTTCAGGTCAGCCTGCTGTATGGCGTGGCGATGCTGGCCTCGCTGCAGTCGGCGGTGGTGGCGCGGCGCCTGGGCGGCTGCCGGGCCAGCCAACTGGCGATGGCGCTGGTGATGGCGGGCTGCCTGATGGCGCTGCTCGGCACGCCGTTAGCGCTGCTGGCCACGACGCTGCTGCTGGGCCTGGCCTATGGCCTGACCAGTCCCGCGGCGGCGGAGCTGTTGACCCGCTTTACCCCCGCCGAGCGGCGAAATCTGGTCTACTCCATCAAGCAGACCGGCGTGCCCTTGGGCGGTGTGCTGGCCGGCCTGATGGCACCGCCGCTGGCAGCCATCTGGAACTGGCAGGCGGCCTTCCTGGCGGTCGGCACCGCCTGCCTTTTCACCTTGCTGCTGCTTCAGCTGCGACGCGCTTTCTGGGATGCGACGCGGGATGCCAGCGTGCGCATGCAGGGCGGCGGAAGCCTGACCGTGCTTCACCGCTCCCGGGCCATGCTATGGCTGGGTGCCGCCGGCTTCTGCCTGTCGGCGGCACAGCTTTCGCTGCTCAGCTTTGCGGTGGCTTACATGGTGGAGGAGCTGTTGCTGACTCTGGTGGCAGCAGGTGCCGTCATATCGATGGTGCACGTGGCGGGGGTAACCGGGCGCCTGCTCTGGGGCGCCCTGGCGGATCGCTTGAGGGCCAGTCTGCCGGTGCTTTTCGGCCTGGCAGCCGGCATCACCCTGGTGTTCCTGCTGCTGGCGCTACTGAGCGGCTCGCTTCCCATCTGGCTGACCATCGCTCTCATGGTGGTCGCCGGCGCCACGGCCGTGGGCTGGAACGGCGTCTACCTGGCCGAGGTGGCGCGGCGCTGCGAGCCGGGGGAAGTAGGCGAGGCTACCGCCGCCGTGCTAGTGCTGACCTATATGGGGGTGCTGGTGGGGCCGGCACTGTTCAGCCTGATCGTGTGGCAGAGCGATAGCTACGCCGTCGGGTTCCTGCTGCCGACGGCGACAGGCGCGCTGGCGGTGTTCTGCCTGCTGCGCTGTGCGCGCAGCAGCAGGGCGGTGGACGTCGATGGCTGAAGGGCGTTACCGCCCGATCCACTCCACCAGGCTGGTCTCGCCCAGCGCATGGCGCTCATGGCGAATACGGCAGCTAGCGGCATAGGGTAGGTCGAAGGCCAGGATGCGCGAGAGCGGCTGCTCGAGTACCTGGCGCAGTACGGCATTGGTCACGAACAGATGGCATACCACCAGCAAGTGGCTGCCAGTTGGCGTTTCCAGCAGCCCCTGCCAGGCCACGCCCACTCGCTTGTCGAAAGCCTCGACGCTTTCTCCACCAGGTGGCGACGTCTGGCTGGGGTCGGCCCACAGGGCGGCCTGGCGATCCGTCTCCTTTTCAAGGGCACGCACTTCGGCGTGGGTCTTGCCCTCCCAGTCTCCAAGGTCCATCTCGGCGAGTGCTGGCTCTATCGTCACCGGCAGGTCGTATTGCTCACCCAGCCATAGGGAGAACTCACGACAGCGGGAGAGCGGCGAGGTAACGATGGCGTCCCACGGCGGATTTCCATCGATCAGCAGGTCGTTGATGGCAGTCTGCATCTGCTGCCAGCCCCGTTCGCTCAAGGGATGGTCGGTGGTGCCGCGCAGCATGCGGCCGCCCACCGGCTCACCGTGACGAATTAGGTCGAGAGTGATCACCTCGGCATTGGTAAAGCGCATGGTCGGTTTCCTGTCGCGGCGGTCAGATGATGGCGTGGCGCACCCGGGCGGAGATCCACTCCGAGGCGAGTACGGTGACGAAGATCATCACGAAGATGACGCTGACCTGATTCCAGGCCAGGCTGTTGATGGCGGCGTTGAGCTGTAGCCCGATGCCGCCGGCGCCCACCAGGCCCAGCACCGTGGATTCCCGGATGTTGATGTCCCAACGATAGACGCTGATGCCGGCAAAGGCAGGCATGACCTGAGGCAGCACGCCGTAGCTCATCACCTGCATGCGTCCGGCGCCGGTGGCGCTGATCGCCTCGACCGGGGTGGGGTGGATCTCCTCGATGGCCTCGTAAAGCAGCTTGCCGATGAAACCGATGGAGCGCAGGGCGATGGCGATGATGCCGGCCAGCACCCCAGGACCGAGAATGGTCACCAGCAGCATGGCCCAGATCAGCGAGTTGATGGAGCGCGACGAGACGATGATCAGCAAGGCGGCGCTGCGCACCAGCGGGTGCGGTGAGGTGTTACGGGCCGCCAGGAAGGCCACCGGGAAGGCCATGGCGATGCCCAGCAGCGTACCCAGAGTGGCGATGTTTAGGGTATCCCACATCGGCTTCCACAGCCGGTGGGCGTAGCTCCACTGTGGCGGCAGCATGCGGCTGATGAGATCGCTGCCCTGGCGGCCGGCGTCCTCGACGAAGACCCACATGGTATTGTCGGAGATCACCTTCCAGCACAGCAAGAATAGGCAGGCGCCGGCCAGCCAGCCAAGATAGCCCAGCCACTGGGCGCGGGTGGTGCGCAGGTGCCAGATGGGCGTGCCCTGCGGAGTCGTCGAGACGGGCATGTGTCAATCCTTTCAGACAAAGACAATGGGCGGCGCGCACACCGCCATCGCATCATTGGGTCCAGCGGCGGATGTAGCTCGAGCTGTACTCACACAACAGCACGATGGCGATGATGATCAAGAGTATTGCCGCCGAGGTGTCGTACTCGTAGCGGCTGATCGAGGTATTGAGGGTGGCGCCGATGCCGCCCGCCCCGACGATGCCGATCACCGCCGATTCGCGAAAGTTGATGTCCAGGCGGTACATCGAGAGCCCGATCAGGCGCGGCATCACCTGGGGTTGTACGGCGTGGTTCATGGTCTGCCACCAGTTGGCCCCGGTGGCGCGAACCGCCTCGACCTGACGCCAGTCCAGATCCTCGATATCCTCGGCCAGCAGCTTGGCCATGAAACCGATGGTGGCGAAGGCCAGCGTGATCATGCCGGCCAGGGGGCCGAAGCCGAACATCACCACGAACAGAATGGCGATGATGATCTCCTGGAAGGTACGCGACACGGTGATGATGCCGCGGCACAGGTAGTAGATGGGCCAGGGTGCGATGTTGCGCGCAGCGCCAAGTCCCACCGGGATCGATAGGGCCACGCCGATCACCGTCGAGGTGACGGTCATGGTCAGGCTTTCGAGAATGCCATTGATGATGTCGCCGCGGCGGCTGATGAAATCAGGCTGGGTGAAAGCGGCCAGGAAGTTCAGCCCGCGACCGGCGCCCTCGGCGACCCGAGTCCAGTTGACCTCCACCGAGGCCAGTGCCAGTACCAGGTAGACGGCAAGGCCCACGACCAATCCCCAACGCAACTTGGGGTTCTCGATCAGCGGCAGCCGTCGCCACTGGCCTGCCTGGGCCTTTGCCTGGCGGCTCATGAGGCGCCACCACTGGCCAGCGTGAGTCGGGAAGCCGGTACCTCACGCGGCGGTGTGCTCTCGCCGATGTCGTCCTGAACTCGGGTATCCCACTCCTCCTCGCCATAGATGGTCGTGAGGGTCTCCGCGTCCAGCTCATTGGGCTTACCGTCGAAGACGATCTCGCCGGCACGCAGGCCAACGATGCGATCGGCGAACTGCTGGGCGAGAGCCACATCGTGAATGTTGATGATGGCGGCCAGATTGCGCTCGGCACACAGCTCGCGGATCAGGCGCATGATCTGACGCGAGGTCTTGGGGTCGAGGCTCGCAGTGGGCTCGTCCACCAGCAGCAGGCGCGGGCTCTGGATCAGGGCCCGGGCGATACCCACCCGCTGGCGCTGGCCACCGGAGAGTGCGTCGGCACGCTTGTCCATGGCGTGCGGCAGGCCGACCCGGTCGAGCAGGCGGAAGGCTTCGGCAATGTCTTCCTGTGGGTAGCGACGCGTGAAGCTGCGCCAGAAGCCGACGTAGCCGAGCCGTCCCGAGAGTACGTTCTCCATCACCGTGAGGCGATCCACCAGAGCGTACTCCTGGAAGATCATGGCCATGGAGCGGCGTGCCCGGCGCAGCGCCGCGCCGGAGAGTCGGGTCAGCTCGGTGTCCTCCAGGCGGATGCTGCCGCTGGTGGGTTCCACCAGACGATTGACGCAGCGAATCAGCGTGCTCTTGCCGGCTCCGGAGGGGCCGATCAGCGCCATGACCTGGCCGCGTGGCAGGGTCAGGTCGATGTCGGTCAGAGCGCGGTCCCCTGTGGGGTAGCGCTTGGTGACCTGGGATAGAGTCAGCATGGTGCAGCTCCCTTCTTTCATGCACGGAGCAGCCGGGGCGTTTCCCCGGCCGCTCTTGTGGTGTCAGGCTGCGGTGCGCAGCCGCTCCCGCATCAGTCGCAGTCGTAGGTGACGCCATTGGCGTCGGCGATGGTGCGGATCACCGACCAGTGCTCTTCATAGGTGATGGGAATGAACTGAGCTTCCCCGGAGTTGGCGAACTCGGCTTCCAGCGGCGTGCCGGACCAGTCGTAGCTGAAGAAGGCCTCCTGGATCTGCTCCTGGAGTTCCGGCTTCAGGTTGTGGGCAATGCCGTAGGCGGTGGTGGGGAAGGTCTCGGAGGTGTAGATGACCTCGTAGTCGCCTTCGTTGATCACACCGCGGGCCAGCATGCGGTGGGCGACCGAGTTGGCAATGGCGGCGGCGTCGTAGTCACGGTTGATCACGCCGAGGATGGAGTTGTCATGCGAGCCGGAGAAGGCGGTTTCGAAGTCTTCGTCGGCCTCCATGCCGTACTCGCTGCGCAGCAGTGCCGAGGGGGCGCGGAAACCAGAGTTTGAGGTGGGCGAGGTGAACGCCAACTGACGACCGGCCAGGTCCTGCATGCTTTCGATGCCGCTGTCCGGGTGGGTGATGATCTCCATCTCGTAGCCGTAGCTACCGTCCTCGGCGGCCATGATGGCGAAGGGACGGAAGCCGCCGCAGTTCACCGCCACCGGCACGCCGCCGGTGTTAAAGCCGGCCACGTGTAGACGGCCGGCACGCAGTGCCTCCTGCTGGGCGGCGTTGGACTGCACCGGGAAGAACTGCACCCGCTTGCCGGTCGCTTCGCCCAGGTGGTCGAGGAAGTCGGCCCAGACGTCGGCATAGACGGCCGGGTCTTCCACCGGGGTGTAGGCGAACACCAGCGTGCTGGGATCGACCCAGCGGGACTCATCGCTGGGGATATCGGCGACCATGTCGCCATCGGCATCGGTGTAGCGCGAGGAGAGGTCGGCGCTGGCCTGAAACGCCATGGTGGTCAGGACGCCGGCAACGGCGGTACGCAGCAGCAGAGGGGAGAAACGTTGGGACAGCATTGTCGATCACCTGTTTTGCGGAAAGGTAGCGAACTGTTACGGCTGCCATCCTGCTGTCTTGGCATTACGACTTGCGGTCCATCGCGTTACGGTTGGGTGACGTCCTCATGAATGCGACTCAACCCGCCAGATAGAGACTCGTCAGGCCGAAGGCATAGCCAATGGCAGCGCCGGCGGCGACATCGCTGAAGTAGTGCAGGCCCAGGCCGACCCGCGAGAGGGCGATCAGTGCCGCCAGCGGTACCAGCAATGGCAGCAGCCAGGGCGCATGGGCCGCCGTCATCACGCAGAACATCACCGCGTGCATGGTGTGCCCGCTGGGAAAGCTGTAGCGGTCGCGGGCCGGTTCGCCGCACTGGATCAGGTTGACGAAGGTGATGAAGGGGCGCTCCCGGCAGAGGCGCGTCTTGATCAGGCGATAGATCAGGATGGCGACGAGCCCTGTCACGGCGTACTGCAGGAAGAAGGCGAGCCCCGCCTCGGGCTGGAGCCACGGCTGGGCGGCGATCAATGCCACCCACAGTGGCCAGTCGCCCAGGCGGCTGGCCAGGCGCAGGGTGGCCAGCCAAGGCGTGTACAGGCTGAGGTTGGCGAAGCGCTGGCACAGCCGCCACTCCAACAGGTCGAGGCGATCAAATACGGCAGGGGCGCGTGGTCTCATGGTCTATCTCCCGGGCCTGTTGTAAGACGGACAAGAACTTGTCGGCAATGGCGGGCCAGCGGCAGGTCTGGCTGCGCAATTGCGCAGCACGGCCCATCTGAGCGTAGCGGGCGGGTTGCTGGCACAGCGCCACGGCGGCATCGCGAAACGCCTCGGCGTCGCCGGCGGTCACCGTCACGCCATTAACGCCGCTGTCGATCAGCTCGGCGGCGGCAGCGTGGCGATAGGCCACCACTGCCAGGCCGCTAGCCATGGCTTCCGGTACCACGTTGCCCCAGGTCTCGGAGAGCGAGGGGAACAGGAACATGTCGGCGCTGGCGTAGTGACGGGCCAGGTCTTCGGGTGAGATGAAGCCGGTGAAATGCACCTCCGGCAACGCCTTCTCCAGGGAGCGCCGTGCCGGGCCGTCGCCGACGATCACCTGCGCCATGTCGGGGCGGGCGCTGCGCATGACGTGGAGCGTTTCGCGCAGCAGCGTGAGATTCTTCTCGGCCGCAAGGCGGCCGACGTGCAGCGCCACCGGGCTGTGCTCATCGACCCCCCAGCTGCGGCGCAGCTCGGCGCAGCGTAGCCCGGGTGAGAAGCGCTCCTGGTCGATGCCGCGCCCCATCACTTCCAGACGCTCGAAGCCATGGCCGGCCAAGTCATTAGCCTGCTGTCGGGTGGGTACCAGGTTGGCCTGGCAGCCGTTGTGAAAGTGGCGCAGCCCACGCATCAGCAGCGGGGCGAGCCAGGGTACGCCGTAATCGCCGCAGTAATGATCGAAATTCGTATGCCAGCCGGCCACCAGCGGGATACCCAGGCGTTTGGCCGCATGCCGTGCCGACCAGCCCAGCGGCCCTTGCGTGGCCAGGTACACCACGTCGGGGCGCTGAACCTGCCACAGGCGCTGGATGCGGCGGCCGGCCGGCATGCCGATGCGCACGGCACGGTAGCCAGGAATCGCCATGCCTGGCACTCGCAGCTCGGCCTGCATGCCCGGGGTGAGTTCTGAAGCGCTACCGTTTGCCGGCTGCGGGCGGATGAGCTGCAGTGCCATGCCGCGCGCCTGCAGTTCGAGACTCAGCTGCGCCAGGGTGTGGGCGACGCCGTTGATTTCCGGTGCCCAGGTCTCACTGACAAGACATATTCGCATGGCATCCTCGCTGCCGGGGAGCTTGTTTCCGAGGATGCCCGTGTCATGTTACGACTAGGGGGCGCGTACATGATGAAACGGTGACAGTGCATATGGGGTTTGGCCGCGGGTCCCTCTGATTGGTGCGGGAGCGGCAGGAGAGACATCGCCTCACTTCATGTTGATTCCATGTTGTTCGATCACGCGTATTCCTTTTTGCCCAACCCATAATTTTATCCGGGCACAGTCGCCGACAGATGCTTCTCCGAGTCCCAGGATGTCGCGGAACAATAGACGAAATACGCCTCCATGAGTCACTAAGGCTATCTCTCCTTGCGCGCCGTCGGTAAATAGTCTTTCGAAAGCAGCCGTCACCCGCTGTCTGAAGTCGCGATAAGATTCTGCGCCCGTGACAGTGCCCGCCGGGTCTTTTAGCTTGGCGACTTCTTGTGGGTGATGCTGTAGCGCCTCATGCTTGGTCATGCCTGACAGGATGCCGTAACGATTGCATTCCCTGAACTCCGGGAGGACACCACGTGGCACGTCAAGACAATCCGCAATGATGTCTGCCGTTTCCAACGCGCGGTTGAGGGAGCTCGAGTAGACGATCTCCAATGGTGAATCTTGTAATGCCTGCGCTACGTTGCGGCTCTGCTCTTTACCGAGATCGGTCAGGTAGTCGTCGTAGGCGCCCCCAAATCTCTTCTCGATGTCTCCTGTCGTTTGGCCGTGACGGATCAGATACACGATTGAACTGCTCAATGGTTGCGGCATGACCATCCACTCCTGATAGCGAATCTTTTCTGTTGCCATGCCTCAGCGACCGGACCTGCCGCTCGCCTCAACCGGCAATCGGCAGACGCTTGCGGCTGAATACGGTCAGCGCCACCAGCAGCGCCGTGGTGGTGAAGATCGCCACGGCACTCATCGCCATGCCGACTCCAGGAGAGCCCTGCTCGAACTGACCGAAGACGAAGGTCGAGACCGTGCGCATGCCGGCGGGGGCCACCATCAGTGATGCGACCAGTTCACGTGACGCAATGGCGAAGACCAGTAGCATGGAGACGATCAAACTCGGTGCCAGGGCGGGCAGCAGGATGCGTCGGAAGGCGGTAAAGAAACCAGCGCCGCAGACACGCGCGGCGGCTTCCAGACTTTCGCCCATCTGGCGGAAGGCCGCCGAGGCGTAGCGCACCGGATAGGGAAGCAACAGGCAGGCGTAGGCGAGGAGCAGCATGGCACCGGTATTGTAGATCTGAATCGGCCACCAGGCTTGGTTCCAGGCCAGGATCAAGCCCACCGCGACCACGATGCCGGGCATGGTATTGGGCAGTAGCGAGAGCAGGTCGAGTAGGCCCTTGCCGCGCAGTTGTGCGCGTACCACCAGATAGCCGACGAGAGCCCCTAGTATGCCGGTGAGTATGGCGGCACCGATGGCCAGGCCCAGGCTGGTGGAAAGTGCCTGCAGCGCACCGCCGCGGTTGGCCAGCAATGCCTCGAAGTGGCGCAGTGAAACGTTCTCCAGGGTCAGTCCGCCGGAGAGGGTGCCGGTGAAGGCGGTGGCCAGCACGGCAAGGATCGGCACGCCCACCGAGATCAGTCCGACCAGTCCGAAGAGCGCCAGCACCGGCCAGCGCCAGAGTCCGAGCTCGATGCTTTCCGGGGCGGCAGGCTTGCCTGTCTGGCTGACGAAGGAGCGTCGTGTCACCAGCCAGTGCTGCAGGTAGAAGGCGGCCATGGCCAGCATCACCAGAAGCAGCGACAACACTGCCGCCCCTGGGATATCGATGGGCCAGTCGGAGAAGCGCTCATGAATGCCGGTGACCAGAACCTTGTAGCCAGCTTGCGCGCCCAGCGTCGCCGGTGTCCCGAATTCCTCGATGGTCAGGGCGAAAACCAGCAGCAGACTGGCCGCGATGCCAGGGGTGGATAGCGGCAGCGTGATGCGCCAGAAGGCGCGCCAGGGGCCGGCGCCGCTGACCCGGGCCGCGGCGGCATAGCGACCGCCGACACTCATCATGGTGCGCGACACGGCGAAGTAGACCACCGGAAAGACGTTGAGCACCATCACGAAGACGATGCCGGAGAACGAAAACAGAAATGCGCCACCGGAAAGCCCAGTGAGCTGCTCGGCATAGCCCCGAGGCTGCAGCGTCAGCATCCAGGAGAGTGCCGCGATATAGGGTGGGATCATGAAAGGAATCAGGAAGATCAGGTCCCAGGAGGCACCCCCGGGTACCCGGGTCAAAGCTCTCAGTGCACCCAGGGGAATGGCCAGCAGGGCGCAGACGACCACCACGGCTAGACCCAGGCGCAGGGTATTGCCCAGCAGCCCGAGCAGTGCCGGATCGGAGAGCAAGGGAACGAAAAGGGTGAAGGCACCGTTTAGCTCGCCACGCGACCAGCCGGGGAAGATGGCCTGCAGTAACACGTAGAGGAGCGGCAACCCCACCAGCAGCAACAGGGCCATCGCCGTCAGCAGCATGATGACGCCAGCCCCGTTGACCCGGGGCAGGCGCCAGGCAATACGCTCGGACATCAACTACCCGTGACCTCGCGGAAGCGCTGCAGGATGACGTCGCGCTGAGCATTCATCGCCTCGCTGTCCACGTCGATCAGGGTCAATTCCTCGAGCGTCGGACGCAGCGCCTCGATATCGCTGCGGGCCGGCATGAGATAGCTCTCGGCGACCCGCGCCTGCCCCTGTTCGGAGAGCACGAAGTCGATGAACCGCTCGGCCTCGTTGGGCATGCGGCTAGACGCGAGAATCATCATCGGTCGAGGGGCGATGACCGTGCCGCTGGTCGGAAAGATCACCTCAATGGCCTCACCATCGGCCTGCTGGCCAAGCGAGATGTAGTCTACCGCACCGAACACCACCGACTTGGCACCCTGCAGCACCGGATTGAGGGCGCGGGCATTGGGGCCGGGCACGATCATGCCGTTATCGGAGAGTTCTTCGACAAGCGACCAAGTGGCTTCATCGCCCATGGCAGTGAGCAGGCCTGTGATCAGTTCGAAAGCCGCTCCCGACTGGGCCGGGTCGGGCATGGTGACCTGATCGCGATAGGCTGCATCGGTGAGATCGCTCCAATCGCCTGGTTGAGGGACATCGCTGTCGCGATTCCACACGAGCGCCAGAGCCGAAACGCCCTGGGCGACGTAGTGTTCGGACTTGAGAAAGTCAGGTACCGTCTCGGCATTGGGCGAGAGGTAGGGGTGCAACAGGTTCTGCTCATGCAGCGATTTTGCACTGTCCCAGGAGGCGGAGATCACCACGTCCGCCAGCGGATTGGATTGCTCGGACTCCAGTCGTGCCATGACCTGGCCAGTGGTGCTCTGGAAGACGTTGACCTGGATACCCGTCTCCCTGGTGAAGTCGGCGGCAAGGTCTTCGATCAGCGCACCGGGCCCGGCGGAGTAGACGGTGAGCGCGCTCGCCGAGGCCAGGCTCGGAATGGCGATTAGGCAGACCCCCAAGGCAAGAGGTTTCAAAGGAAACATGGCGGTCATTCTCCTGAGTCATCGATTGAGTGGCGTAGGTCGGGTTTAGCCGGTACTGGAGTGGCCACGCCTGGGCGTGGTATGAGGTCGAGCAGGCTTGCGTTGGCATCCCACGCACGCAAAGCGCTGACATCGATGCCGACCCCTACCAGACAGCCGCGCTCAGGAGCATGAGGTGCATGCAGTTTGAGCGTGCGGCCGTCGGCCAGGGTGAGCTGAAGCGACAGGTGCTCGCCCTGGAATAGTCGACCGGTAATGCGTGCGCGAAGCAGGCCATCGTCGGGGGCGCAGAGGTGAAGGGCCCTGCGCGGCAGCAGCAGGCGAATCTCGCCTTGATGGCTGCAGGCCGCAGCGAGTGGCAGCCGGGTATCGGCGATCGCAAGGCCGTGGGCGTCGAGCTGAGCGTCGAGCAGGGTGCCGGCATCCACGAAATCGGCAATGGCTGGGGTGGCCGGGGTGTGGAAGAGCCTTTCGGGTGAGTCGACCTGCTGTAGGCGGCCCTGCTGCAGCACGGCGACCCGGTCGGCCAGAGCAAAGGCTTCGTGTTGATCATGGGTGACAAAGACGGCGGTCAGGCCGAGCTCCTCGATCAGGCTGCGGATCTCCAGCGCCAAGCTTTCGCGCAGGCCCTTGTCGAGATTGGAGAGCGGTTCGTCCATCAGCAGCAAGCGCGGTTTGGCCACGATGGCCCGGGCCAGCGCGACTCGCTGTTGCTGGCCACCCGAAAGCGCGCCGGGAGTGCGCTCGGCGAAATCGGCAAGTCCCACCAGCGCGAGTGCCCATTCCACCTGGGGGCGGCGGGCGTTGGCCTTCACCCCCTGCATTTCAAGCGGAAACGCCACGTTCTGGTACACGCTCATGTGTGGCCAGAGGGCGTAATCCTGAAAGACCATGCCCAGTCGGCGATCATCGGGACTCAGATGGCGGCCCGGTGCCGCAACGCATTCGCCGTCGAGATGAATCTCGCCTTCATTCGCCTCGGAGAGGCCGGCGATGCAACGTAGTAGTGTGGTCTTGCCGCAGCCGGAAGGGCCGAGCAGGGCAAGCACCTGGCCTCTGTGCAGCATGAGATCTATGCCATCGAGCGCCACGACTTGGCCGAAGCGCTTATGCAGGCGGTCGATCCGGAGCGCAGGGGTGGGCATGACGCAGCCTCTCTGAAAAAAGCCCAGATTAACGGGAAACGATGTCAGCGAGATGACAATGACCCTGAGCCCCGTCTTCCAGCGCCTCCGCGACGGGTTGAGGAAATCGCCAGGCTGCACCTGAGAGCAGGCTGCACCTGAGATAAAGGCCGCTCGAGGCGGCCAGCATCCGCTTGTGGGTACTTCCTCAGGATCAGATCACCCGTTTGCGGATCCAGGCGCTGATCTGCTCGACGCCGATCACGACCACGAGGATCGCGAGAATGACGGTCAGGGCTTGGTCGTAGCGGAACAGGTTCATCGAGGCCGAGAGCTCCACACCGATGCCCCCGGCGCCCACCAGTCCAAGCACCACGGCGCTGCGTACCGCTTTCTCCACCGAAAACAGGCTGGTGGCAACGAAGGAGGGAGTGCACTCCGGCAGGATGGCCCCGCATATCACGCCGCTACGCGAGGCGCCGGTGGCGGCCAGTGCCTGGCCCGGGCCAGGGTCGACTTCCTCGATACGCTCGGAGAAGAAGCGCGCACAGAAGCCGATGGTGTCCATGATGATGGCAAGAATACCCGCCAGGGGACCGAGCCCCACGGCCACCACGAATATCAGCGCCCATACCAGATCCGGCACGGTGCGCAGAGTCGCGACGATATTGCGTGAGATGACCCGGACGACAGGGTGCGGGCTGGTGTTGCGCGCACACAGCAGGGCCATTGGTAGGCTAAGGATGACCCCGAACACTACCCCGACGATAGCCATCTGGAAGGTCTCCAGCATGGCGGTGGCAATCACGTCCCAGCGCGAGAAATTCGGCGGCATCGCCTCGCCGAAGAAGGTGCCCAGGTTGGAGACGCCCCGGATCAGCCGCTCCGGATTGATATTGGCGCCTTGCAGGCCGGTCAGGAAGAAGGCAGCCAACCCGATCAGCAGAATAAAGGCAATGGCGGAAGGGCGCTCAAGCCTGGGCGGTGCGCTGTGTCGGGACGAAGGTACGGTCATCCGCTTCGGCCTCCTGCTGGTTGTCGATTTGATAGAGGGCCGTGATGTCGTTATCGCTGACAGCGCTGCTCGGCTGGTCGAAGGCCAGGTGGCCCTGCTTGAGCCCGATCAGTCGGTCGCCGAACTCGCGGGCGAGTTCGATTTGGTGCAGCACGCAGAGCACGGTCATGCCGCGCTCGCGTACCACCGACCACAGCAGTTCCATGACCTCGCGGCCGGCCTTGGGGTCGAGGCTTGCCACCGGCTCGTCGGCAAGCACGATCTCAGCGTCCTGCATCAGCATGCGGGCGATGGCTACGCGTTGTTGCTGTCCACCGGAGAGGGTGTCGGTGCGGCGCGCTGCTAGGTGGGCGAGACTGACTCGCTCCAGGGCTCCCATGGCTGCCATGCGCGACTCACGACTGGCGGTCAGCGCGTTGCTTGCGAGGATGCCGCGGTGACCCATCAGGCCGAACAGCACGTTCTGCAGTACCGAGAGGTTGCCAACCATGTTGAACTTCTGGAATACGCAGCCAATACGCTGACGCAGCGGGCGCAGCTGACGACGGGAGGCCCGGGTGAGGTCTACGCCATCCAGCTCGAGGCGCCCCGTCGTGGGGCGCTCGAGACCGGTCAGACACTTCATCAGAGTCGACTTGCCGCAGCCGTTGTGGCCGAGGATCACCACGCCCTCTCCGGGAGCCACCTCGAACGACAGTCCGTCGATGGCACGAGTGCCGTCCGGGTAGACCTTGGTCAGGTCGCTTACTGTCACTTGCATATGGCTCACACTCAGTCGTTGAGACCCAGCAGGGCGTAGGATTCGCGCACCACGTCGTACTCCGCGTCATTCACGCGAACCATTTCGGCGCCGATGTACTTGTCGCGCTCGCCTGGGGAGAGGATCGCCTGCAACAGGCCCACCGGGTCAGCCATGAAGGCCTCCCGGATTTCACTGACGCAGTCGGCGGATATATGCGGACCGGCCACTATGGGGTCGCCCGGCATATCCTGGCCACGCTCGATGATGCGATAACTATCCTCACCGTGGCGGGAGGCAAAGGGGGCAAAGTCGCGAACGCCGGTACCCACGGCATCTACTTCGCCGGAAGCCAAGGCCTGCATGCGAGCACCGTCGAGCAGCGAGATCTGCAAGTCGCGGTCAATGTCCAGGCCGGCTTTGTGCAGCATGTAGCTGGGCATGATATGGCCAGTAGTGGAACCATGATCCTTCATGGCCACATGCTTGCCGCGCAGATCCTCCAGCGATTCTATGCCGCTGTCGGAGGCGGCGATGAACACGGAGTAATATTCAGGTCGTACGATGGCGGTGATGGGCTGGACGCCATCGACACGCTCGGCCATCAGCACGTATTCCGAGGGGCCGGCCAGTACGATATCGACTTGCTCGAAGCGCAGGGCGTTGATAGCGGTAGTACGGTTGCCTACAGGGAAAAACTCTACATTGACGCTCAGGCGCGACTCAACTTCCTCGACGAAGTCGCTGAATGCGCGCTGGAGCTCCTCGGTGCCCTCTATACCTGTATCGGCGAAGCGCAGGGTGGCGGGGCAAGATTCTGCTGCTTGAGCCTGAGTGGCGGCGGCCATTAGGCCAAGGGCGGCAAAGGGGAGAACGAGCTTGAACATGAGTCACCTCGAATGGTTGGAATTGGGCATTTATTGGTGGCCCTACCCTGCCAATGCTCGATGACGAAATCGTTTCATTGAGATCACGTTCGTGTTACGTCGGCTGTTGCGAAACTACAGCCGCCACCACCATGGTCGGCTCGCATCCCGAACGAGAATTGGCGAAGCTGTCGAATAACGTCGCTCGGAGTCTGCCATGAAGCATTCCCCCGCCTATCGCCTTGCCGCGACCATTCTGCACGGCTTCGACGAGTACCGTACCCGCTTCAAGGAGATCACCGCCGATGCCAGCCGGCGCTTTCGCGACGCCGCCTGGCGCGAGGCGCAGCAGGCCTCGGCCGAACGCATCAACCTCTACGAGGAGAAGGTCGGCGAGACCCTGGGGCGGCTGAAGCGGGCTCTGGACGAGGACGACCTGACCCACTGCGAGTGCTGGCGTGAGGCGCGCAATCACTATGCCGAAATGATCAGCGAGCGGCTCGACTACGAGCTGGCCGAGACCTACTTCAACTCGCTGTTCTGTTCGATCTTCCATCACCGTCATATCCGCAACGACTGGATGTTCGTCTATAGCTCGCGGGATGCGGCTGCCCACCACTCGGGCCTGGAGCCGTGTCGCCGCTTGCAGGTGAATGGCGACTGGGAGGCGGCGATTCGCTGGGCGCTCGTCGAGGCACCGTTCGAGACTCCCTTCGAAGATCTGGAGCGTGACGCGCGTCTGGGAGGCGAGTTCCTGAGCGGGCACCTGCCTCAGGTCCTGCTCGACGCCCCGGACGCTGAGGTCGAGCTGCTCAAGAGCGTGTTCTATCGCAACAAGGGCGCCTATCTGGTGGGGCGGATTCACGGCGACGGCACCCAGGTGCCGCTGGTGCTGCCGATCCTGCATGAGCAGGGGGAGGGGCTGCATCTCGATACCGTGCTGATCGAGTCGGATGAGGTCTCGATCATCTTCTCCTTCACCCGCGCCTACTTTCAGGTGAAGGTGCGGGTGCCGGGGGAGTTCGTCGACTATCTGCAGCAGCTGATGCCCGACAAGCCGGCGGGCGAGCTCTATTCCGCCATCGGCTTCTTCAAGCACGGCAAGACCGAGTTCTTCCGTGCCCTGAACCGTCAGGTGGCCAGGCGTGAGGACAAGTTCATCATCGCGCCGGGCGTGCGCGGCATGGTCATGGCGGTATTCGTGCTGCCCTCGTTTCGTACCGTGTTCAAGATCATCAAGGACCGCTTCGACCCCTCCAAGGAGATGAGCCACGACACCGTGCGCGAAAAGTACCGGCTGGTGAAGCGTCACGACCGGGTCGGGCGCATGGCCGACACCCAGGAGTTCTCCAACTTCATCGCACGCAAGGACCACTTTGCCCCGGAGTGCCTCGAGCATCTGCTGGAGGTGGCGCCCTCCACCGTGCAGCTCAGGGGTGACAAGGTGATCATCAAGCACTGCTACACCGAGCGCATGATGACGCCGCTCAATCTCTACCTGGAGCAGTGCAGCGAGGAAGAGACCCACGCGGTGCTCAAGGACTACGGCAACGCCATCAAGCAGATGGCGGCGGCCAACATCTTCCCCGGTGACATGTTGCTGAAGAACTTCGGCGTGACCCGCCACGGCCGGGTGATCTTCTATGACTACGATGAGGTCTGTTACCTCACCGAATGCCACTTCCGTCACATTCCCGAGCCGATGTACCCGGAGCAGGAGCTATCCAGCGAACCTTGGTACTCGGTGGGGCCGAATGATATTTTCCCCGAGGAGTTCGGGCCGTTCCTGTTCGCCGATCTCAAGCTGCGCAAACTTTTCTACCAGCTCCACCCCGAGCTGTTCGATGCCGACTACTGGAAGAGCGTGCAGCAGGCGATCGTCGATGGGCGGGTGATCGACGTCTATCCCTATCGCAACAAGCAGCGCTTCAGCGCCAGCGAGGAGAACGGCCTGGTCTATTGAGCGCCCGAGCGGCGGCGCGTTGATCCAAGGAGAGACATGTCAGACCCAAGGCAGCCCCACCTGGTGGTCTTTACCGGCTCGGGCATCAGTGCCGAGAGCGGCATCCAGACCTTTCGCGCCGGCGATGGCCTGTGGGCCGAGCATCCCATCGAGGAGGTCGCCACGCCCCAGGCCTGGCGGCGAGATCCGGCGCGCGTGCTGAACTTCTACAACCTGCGCCGCGAGCAGGTGCGCCGGGCACGCCCCAACGCCGCGCACAAGGCCCTGGCGGATCTCGAGCGCCAGGGCTTTCGCGTCAGCATCATCACCCAGAACATCGACGACCTGCACGAGCGTGCCGGTTCGCGCAACGTGCTGCACCTGCACGGCGAGATCCTCAAGGCACGCTCCACGGTGGATGCCCGCATGCAGTATCCGCTGCCCCGCGGCGGCATCGAGCTAGGCGACATCTGCGACAAGGGCAGTCAGCTGCGCCCCGACGTGGTGTGGTTCGGCGAGAGCGTGCCGCACTTCGGCGAGGCCTGCGAGATCGTCGCCGAGGCGGACATGCTGCTGGTGGTGGGCACCTCGCTGGCCGTGATGCCGGCGGCCTCGCTGCTCGAACATACGCCGCTCGACGCGCCCAGCGTGCTGGTGGACCCCGAGGCCGCGGCGCTGGCGCCGCCTGGCGTGTTTCGCATCAGCCAACCCGCCGGCAAAGGGGTGCCGGAGCTGGTGCGCCACTGGCGGCGCGAGGGGCGGCTTTGGGTACCAGAAACCCTGCTGGGGTGAGCGTCAGGATGCTAGAATGCCGCACCCGCCGCCCCTGGATACGTGATGATGCTGGATGAGACTGGCCAGGCCGACCTTGCCGACCACGCCCCCGAGACCGGACATTCCCAAACCCCCGAGGCCGGGCATTACCATGACCCCGCAACTGGTCATTCCCGCCCGCCGAGGCGCGAGTTCAAGGCGCGGGGCAGCTTCACCGAGCGCTGTCCCGGCTGCAATCTGCCGGTGCTCAACTGCCTCTGTCCTTACCGGGTCAACGCCGAGAGCGAGGCGCGGGTGTGGCTGATCACGCATCCGCTGGAGCATCTCAAGCCGACCAATACCGGGCGCCTGATTCGCGACGTGCTGCCGGATACCGAGGTGTTCACCTGGTACCGCACGGTGCCCGACGAGCGCCTGCTGGCGCTGCTCGACGATCCGCGCTTTGCGCCCTTCGTGATCTTTCCCGACGACCAGCCGGACTATGCCGATCGCGTGGTGGACATGGCCGTAGTAGGTGAGGTCAAGGCCAGCGGCAGGACGCCGGTATTCATCCTGCTGGACGGCACCTGGCGCCAGGCGAGGCGCATCTTCCGCAAGAGCCCCTATCTCGACCGCTTGCCGGTGCTGCCGCTGGCGACGACGCGACTGACTCGCTATCGGCTGCGCAAGCCCGCCTCCCAGGCCCATCTATGCACCGCCGAGGTGGCCGCCGAGCTGCTGCGCCAGAGCGGCGATGAGCATGCAGCTCAAGTGCTGGACGATTACTTCGACGCCTTCAACGTCAGCTACGACGCCAGCCGACGCTACGAGAAGCTCGAGCAGCCGACAGCGGCCATGCGCCGGCTGCTGGCGTGCCAGGGAGAGTGACGCGCATCACTCGTCGATCTCCTGGGTCCTGACACAGGCACGCCCCGCCCGTTTGGCGCGATACATGGCGCGGTCGGCACGCTGTACCAGCTTGCGCGAGGTGTCGCCGGGCTGGCTGACGGCAACACCGAAGCTGGCCGTGACCTGGCCGACCGGTTCGATGGTGGAGCCGGCAAGAGCCTGACACAGGCGCCAGGCCAGCTCCTGAGCCCGAGCCAGGTCGCAGCCGGGCACCACGACGATGAACTCCTCGCCGCCCCAGCGGCCCAAGTAGTCACTCTTGCGCAACTGCGTCTGGGCCACCCGTGCCACTTGGTGCAGCACCCGGTCGCCCACCTCATGCCCGTAAGTGTCATTGATCGGCTTGAAATGGTCGACGTCGAACAGCAGCAGGGTCATGTGCTTGCCGTTGCGGCTGGCCAGTGTCAGCTCGGCCTCGAGTACCTGCTCGATGCGATGGCGGTTTGCCACCTGGGTCAACGGATCGGTGTAGGCCAGCCACTGAAGTTTGGTATTGCGCTCGTGCAGCAGGCGGTAGCGGTGCTTGGTTTCGCGCTTCTCGTGCAGTAGCGCTCCGCGTAGCGCAGCCAGTTGAACCAACTGTTGCAGCAGGTGGCGCAGGGGCGGGGGGAGATGGCGTGGTTGCCGGTCCCGACAAACCACCAGGCTTTGGCCCGGGGTCGTCCCGTGCAGAGCGAGGATGAGTGCCGCACGCGCCTGTCGGCCTTTCAGCCAGCCCCCCAGCCTTGGGGGAGGCAGTCGCAGTGAGCAGGGCGATGGGGCGGGCAGCGGTCCAGGTATCGCCAACAGCTCGACCGGTTTCGCCCTACTGTCGACCAGCATCAAGGGTGTGCCGATGCGATGCTCAACGGTGCTGGGAAAAGGCTCCAGGCGCATGCCTTCCTGGCCACGCCGCATGCCATCTCCGCCATACTCATGGCTATGCAGCGTGCAGGATTCGAAGCCGCTCAGGGCCTGCAGCGCCCGCAGCAATTGGGCGTGCAGTTCATGGAGATTGCCGGCCCGGGCGAGGCGGGTGCTCCAGGCATGACCGAGCCCCGGTAAATCGTGGCTTTCTGTCGTCAGGGGCTCCACTTCCATAACGACATGTTGTCCGGATACGCGCGTGGAGACATAGAGATGTCGCGAGGCCACATCCGCTTGGCCCGAGGGGATCGTCATGCCGGGGGCTCCTATGGCCAAGGTTCGTGCCAGAGCCGTTGCGGTGTCGGCCCCCAGCACCTGTTCCGGGCGCCGTCCGAGCGCTTCGCTGGCCGAAACGCCGAAGAAACATGAGAGATTGGCGCTCACCAGGCGCACGCTTTGCCAATCGCTGTCGAAAGCGATGAGACAGCCGTGCGGTTGTAGTGCATCCCCGATGGGTGGCACGGATGGGCAGATGCTCGCATCGAGTTCCTTATCAAGCGAGTCCGGCATGAGGGTTCCCTGTGGTATCGCCGGCAGCGGGTGGCTGCCGTCCTCCCTGCGGTGCGCCAGGCCATCCGGGATGGTTGGCGGGCGTACGAGGGCCTCTGACATAATGAAAGTAAACCATTTGTTGTTTGATGGCATCAACCATTGGTTCAACTGTAGCCCTGGCTGGCGCGGCACATTCCACCGATGAATGAAAAGACCGCCTTTGCCGAGCGTCTGGCCGCCGCCATGCGTGCCGCCGGCTACGAACCGCGCCCTGCCGTGCTCGAACGAGAGTTCAATCTGCGCTACTGGGGCAAGCCCGTCACGCTACAAGGCGTGAGGCGTTGGCTGTGCGGCGAAACCCTGCCTCAGCAAGAGAAGTTGCAAGTACTGGCCGAGTGGCTAGGAGTCGAACCGCAGACGCTGCGCTTCGGCGAGCATGGTAACTATCGGGTGAGCGAGCCCCACGGCGTTTGGGAGGCGTCGGTCAGCGCCGAGGAGCGTCGTGTGCTGCAGCGCTACCTGGCGCTGCCGGTAGAGCAACGCAAGGTGGTGGCGCAGGTCATCGAGGCTTTCGCCCGTGCCGGCGAAGCCGGCTCGGGCGAAGAGGGGGCTGAGAGAGGGCGGGAGCGAAAGCCCGGCGAAGGCGACGCCGGCTAGGCCGGCCCACCCATCAAGGCGCCGGCGATGCGGAAGCCCGCCACCCAGGTGCCGGCAGCGGAGCCCAATGTGGCGAAGAGGAATACCAGCAGGGTGCGTGAAACGCGGTTGCGCCACCAGCCCTTGAGCTCGGTGACGTCGTGGCGCAGGGTCGAGAAGTCCCGCACCTTGGGCTTGCGCAGCCACAGCTCGACCCCTGCCGCGACGAAGCCGGCGCCGATGGTGGGGTTGAGCGAGGTCAACGGGGCGGCGAACATGGTGGCCACCACCGTGACCGGGTGAGCCAGGGCGATCAGCGTGGCGAGCCCCGAGAGCACGCCGTTGATCAGGAACCATTCGCCGACCAGCTGCCAGCCGAGCTCGGTATTGCGCGAGAAGCCGATGGCGAAGCCGGTCAGCACCAGTGCTGTGATCAGCCAGGGCAGGGCGCGCCAGATCTTCGATGGCGGCGGAGTGGCTTCCAGGCTCTCGCGTTCCGTTTGCGGGGCAGCGGGCAGCGGGGCCTCGAGATGCTCGACCATGCCTTTCATGTGCCCGGCACCGATCACCACCAGCACGTTGCGGTAGCGCCCGGGTGGGGCCTGCTCGGCCAGGCGCAGCACCATGTACCGGTCGCGCTCGGTGATAAGAGGCGTGTAGAGGGCTTCCGATTCGGCGGCGAACTCGCTGAAGGTGGACTCCAGCACGTCGCCCTCCTTCAGCCTCTCGATCTCTTCTGGCTTGACCTCCTGGCGCGACATCACGCTGCCGAGCAGGCCGGTGAACAGCGACATGCGCTGCCACCAGGGCACGTTATGATAGATACGCTTGAGCGTCACGCCCACGTCGCGGTCGACCAGCAGCAGCGGCAGGTCGTGAGCGCGGGCCTCATCCAGGGCGGCACGCATCTCGGCGCCCGGCTCGATGCCGGACTGCTCGGCCACGCGCTGCTGAAAGGCGCCCAGCGCCAGGTTGGCGGCGACCATGCCCGCCTTGCCCTGACGAAAAATCTCGAACAGGTCCTGCTGAGCCAGCGCATCCGGATTGCTGAGGTTGTGATGGCGGGCGTCGCACAGTTCGATGGCCACGGCATCGAATTCACCGGAGCGGATCATGCGGCGCACGTCTTCGGCGCTCTCAGCGGAGACGTGGGCGGTGCCTAGCAGGGTATAGCGGGTCTCTCCCACCTCGACGACGCGATGGGGGCCGCTGAAGGCGCCTTCCTGGCGGGGGTCGGTCACGGAATCCTGGGAGTCGGTCATGAACGCTCGGGTTGCAGGGAGTGAAGCCTCGATTATCCACGAAGCCGAGCCCCGAACCAAACTCGGCGCCGGGTTTACCTGCGCCAGAAGGCGGGCGTGAAGAGCACCAGCACGGTGAAGATCTCCAGGCGGCCGAGCAGCATCGCCACTACCAGGATCCACTTGGCCAGTAACGGTAGCTCGCCGTAGTTGTCGGAAGCCTCGCCCAGGGCCGGTCCCAGGTTGTTGAGTGCCGAGGCCACCGAGGACCAGGCGGTAACCTGGTCGACGCCGGTGGCCATCACCCCCACCAGCATCAGGAAGAACAACATCAGGTAGGCCGAGAAGAAACTCCACACCGCCTGGGCGATGCCGTCCGGCACGCTTACCTTGCCCACCTTCACCGCGATCACCGCGCTGGGGTGGATCAGGCGCATCACCTCGCGCATGCCCTGCTTCAGGATCAGGATGATGCGGATCACCTTCATGCCGCCGCCGGTGGAGCCGGAGCAGCCGCCGACGAAGGCGGCCATGAACAGCAGAAAGGGTAGCGCTCCCGGCCAGGCCGAGAAGTCGGCGACACTGAAACCGGCGGTGGTGGCGATAGAGACTGCCTGGAACAGGCCGTGACGCAGGCCGCGCTCGGTGTCGTAGGTGCCGGTCAGCCACAGCGACACCACGGCGATGACGATCAGCCCGGACAGGAACAGCAGCAGGAAGCGTGCCTCGGGATCGTGCAGATAGTGGCTGAGCTGCCTGCCCCGCCAAGCCAGGAAATGCAGGCTGAAGCTCATCGCCGAGACGATCAGAAAGAACACGCAGATCAGTTCGATCACGGCGCTGTCGAAGTGACCGATGCTGGCGTCGTAGGTGGAGAAACCGCCGATGGCCACGGTGGAGAAGCTGTGACCCAGGGCATCGAACCAGTTCATGCCGGCGGCCAGATAAGCCAGGAAGCAGGTCAGCGTCAGCGCGGCGTAGATGTACCAAAGCGCCTTGGCGGTTTCGGTGATGCGCGGGGTCAGCTTGGAGTCCTTCAGCGGCCCCGGGATCTCGGTGCGGTAGAGCGCCATGCCGCCGACCCCCAGCGTCGGCAGGATCGCTACCGCCAGTACCACGATCCCCATGCCGCCCAACCACTGCAGCTGCTGGCGGTAGTAGAGCACCGACTCGGGCAGGAACTCGATGCCGGTGATCACCGTGGCGCCGGTGGTGGTCAGTCCCGAGAAGGATTCGAACACGGCGTCGGTGGGAGCCAGAGCGGCATCGCCGGTGAGCATGAGCGGCAGCGAGCCGAACAGCCCCAGTACGCTCCAGAACAGCGCCGCGATCAGGAAGCCGTCGCGAATGCGCAGCTCCTTGCGCGCCCGGCGGTTGGGCAGGTACATCACCAACCCGGTCACCACCGTGATCAGAATGGCGATGATGAAGGCGTCCCACTGACCGTCGCCGAACAGCAGCGAGATCAGGATCGGCGGCAGCATGGTCAGGCTGAACATCATCAGCAGCAGGCCGAGGATGCGGAGAATGACTCGCAGGCTCATGGGGCGGCGTTCCCTGCGTCGCGGGGTGTCATCGGGCGGGCCATCAGAAGAACGTCAGCCCGACCTGGAACAGCCGCTCGACGTCGCGGATGCGGCGCTTGTCGATCACGAACAGGATCAGGTGATCACCGGACTCCACCACCACGTCGTCGTGGGCGATCAGCACCTCCTTGCCGCGCACGAGGGCGCCGATGGTGGTGCCGCGGGGCAGGTCGATCTCGCCGATGGCCCGCCCCACCACCTTCGACGACTGGGTGTCGCCGTGGGCGATGGCCTCGATGGCCTCGGCGGCGCCGCGGCGCAGCGAGTGCACGTTGACGATGTCGCCGCGGCGCACGTGGGTCAGCAGGCTGCCGATGGTGGCCTGCTGCGGCGAGATGGCGATGTCGATCTCGCCGCCCTGCACCAGGTCGACGTAGGCGGCGTTGTTGATCAGCGTCAGCACCTTCTTGGCGCCCATGCGCTTGGCCAGCATCGACGACATGATGTTGACCTCGTCGTCGTTGGTCAGCGCACAGAAGATATCGCACTCCTCGATGTTCTCCTCTTCCAGCAGCCGCTTGTTGGTGGCGCTGCCGTGCAGCACCACGGTGCGGTTGAGGCGTTCGGAGAGCACCGTGCAGCGCTCCAGGCCATGCTCGATGATCTTGACCTGATGGCTGTGCTCGAGGTGTTCGGCGAGACGCTCGCCGATGTTGCCGCCGCCGGCGATTACCACCCGGCGGAAGTCGCGGTCGACCCGGCGCAGCTCGCTCATCACCGCGCGGATGTCGCGCCGGGCGGCGATGAAGAAGACCTCGTCGTCGGCCTCGATCACGGTGTCGCCGCGGGGGATGATCGGCCGGTTGCGGCGGTAGATGGCCGCCACCCGGGTGTCGACGCTGGGCATGTGGCGGCGCAGGAAGCCGAGGTCCTGGCCCACCAGCGGGCCGCCGTAGTAGGCCTTCACCGCCACCAGCTGCACCAGGCCGCCGGCGAACTCCAGCACCTGCAGCGCACCGGGGTGCTCGATCAAACGACGAATGTGGTCGGTGACCACTTGCTCGGGGCTGATCAGCACGTCGATGGGGACCGCCTCGTGGGCGAACAGCCCCTTGCGGGTGAGGTAGGCGGTGGCACGCACCCGGGCGATCTTGGTGGGGGTGCGAAACAGGGTGTGGGCGACCTGGCAGGCGATCATGTTGACCTCGTCCTGGCTGGTCACCGCGATCAGCATGTCGGCGTCTTCGCAGCCGGCCTGGCGCAGCACCACCGGGTAGGAGCCGGGGCCCACCACGGTGCGGATGTCGAGCCGGGTGTGCAGCTCGCGCAGCCGTTCGCCGTCGGTGTCCACCACCGTGATGTCGTTCTCCTCGCGGGCCAGATGCTCGGCCAGCGTGCCGCCGACCTGGCCGGCCCCCAGGATGATGATCTTCATATGCTGTCAGGCCCATCAAACGACTCTGCGACGCCGATATGGCGCCGCAGCATCCGTGGCTAGCATAAACCAGCCGAAGGTGATGTAACAGCCGCGTAGGGAGCGGTCGTCGTCAGTCGAGGGTGAAGCCCACCTTGATGGTGACCTGCCAGTGGGCGACGCGGCCGTTCTCGATATGCCCGCGGGTATCCGTCACTTCGAACCAGCGCATGCCGTGCAGGCTCTGTGAGGCCTTCTCCAGCGCGCGTTGGATGGCGTCCTCGACGCCTTTTTCCGAGGAACCGGTAAGCTCGATGTGCTTGTAGACGTGATCGCTCATGGGTGCTCCTTGCTCATGTGATCGATGGCAGGGCGGGTCAGCCCTGCTTCCTCAGTCTGGCATAAAAGAAGCCGTCGTGACTGTCGGGCTCAGGCAGCAGCTGGCGCCCGGCACCCACCGCCCGGCCCCAGCTCACCTCTGCGGGGGTGGTGACGGTCACATCGGGGGTGCGTTCGAGGAAGGCGCGGATCTGTTCGTCGTTCTCCTCGCGCAGCACCGAACAGGTAGCGTACAGCAGCGAGCCGCCGGGGCGCAGCAGGGGCCAGAGATTGTCGAGCAGGCGTGTCTGCAGCTCAGCAAGCTTGGCAATGTCGGAGGCGCGCCGCAGGCGCTTGATGTCGGGATGACGACGGATCACGCCGGTGCCGGAGCAGGGGGCATCGAGCAGGATGGCGTCGAAGGGCGTACCGTCCCACCAGTCGCGCCCGGTGGCGTCGGCGTGCACCAGCGTGGCTGAAAGACCCAGCCGTTCCAGGGTATCCTCGACCCGGGCCAGGCGGACGGCGTCGCTGTCCAGCGCCAGCAGCTCGATGTCAAACAGTTCCAGCAGGTGCGCGGTCTTGCCGCCGGGAGCGCAGCAGGCGTCCAGCACGCGGCCGCCGGGGCGCGGTGCCAGGGCCGGCCCCAGTAGTTCGGCGGCGAGCTGCGCCGCTTCGTCCTGCACGCTGACGTCGCCTTCGGTGAAGCCGGGCAGTGCCTGGACGTCGCAGGGCTTCTCCAGTACCAGGCCGTCGGGGGAGTGGGTGCACAGGCGCGCATCGATGCCGCTTTCGACCAGCCTGGCCAGGTAGGCCTCACGGTCACCGCGACGGCGGTTGATGCGCAAGGCCATGGGGCCCGGCTGGTTGTTGGCCTCGGCAATGGCTCGCCAGTCGTCGGGCCAGTCCTCGCGCAGGGCCTTGAGCAGCCAGCGCGGATGCAGCAGCGCCACCGCCGGATCCTGATCGACCTCGGCCTGCAGCGCGGCGGATTCGCGGGTGAGCCGTCGCAAGCAACCGTTGAGCACCTTGGTTGCCCACTCCTTGCCCAGTTGGCGTGCGGCGCCGGCGGTTTCACCCACGGCGGCGTGGGCCGGGATGCGCAGATAGAGCAGCTGATAGATGCCCAGCAGCAGCAACGCCTGAACGTCGGCGTCGCGGGCCTTGAATGGCGTCTTGAGCAGACGCTCGGCCAACGCCTCGAGACGCGGCAGGGTGCGACATACGCCGTAGCACATCGCCTTGAACAGCGCGCGGTCGCGAATCACCACCTGATGGTCGTCGAGGTCGCTGAGCGAGCCCTTGGCGGTGATCACGGGCACCAGGGCGCGAGCGGCGCTGGCGCGAACCGCCTGGCCGCCGTCCTGCACCGACTTGCCGGCGCGGGTGGATGGCGTGGAACGATGCATCAGGCGCTCTCCTCGTTGGCCTGTCCAAGGACGTGTCCGGGATGGAGTCGCTCGTGGCGGGCGTTGAGCAGGTCGCGGGCCGCCAGCGGCTTGCCGCCCGGCAGTTGCGCCTGAGTGACCCGCAGTACCTCGCTGCCCTGTTGGCCGCAGGCGATGCGCAGTGCATCCGTATCGGGCGCCAGCAGGGTGCCCGGCACGCTGGCGGGCTCGTCATCGCGTGCGGTGCCGACCTCGGCCATCAGCAGGCGCAGGCGCTCGCTGCCCAGGTGGCACCAGGTGACCGGCCAGGGATTGAAGGCGCGTACCTTGGCGGCAAGCTCGGCGGCGGGGCGGCTGAAGTCCAGCTCGGCCTCGGCCTTGGAGAGCTTGGCGGCATAGGTCACGCCAGCCTCGGGCTGCGGCGTGGCGGCAAGCCCGTCGCCTGCCAGGGAATCCAGTGCCTCGACGATCGCCTCGCCGCCCAGCCGGGCCAGGGTGTCGTGCAGCTCGCCGCCGGTGGTGGTGGCGGTGATGGGGGTGCGCTTCACCAATAGCATGTCGCCGGTATCGAGCCCGGCATCCATCTGCATGATGGTCACGCCGCTCGCGTCGTCACCGGCCTCGATGGCGCGCTGGATCGGCGCCGCACCGCGCCAGCGTGGCAGCAGCGAGGCGTGCACGTTGAGGCAACCCAGGCGGGGGGTATCGAGCACCGCCTGGGGCAGGATCAGACCGTAGGCCACCACCACCATGAGATCGGCCTCGAAGGCGGCCAGTTCGGCCTGCACCTCGGCGCTCTTCAGGGTTTCGGGCTGCAGCACCGGCAGCACGTGCTCCAGGGCCAGCGACTTGACCGGGCTGGCGGTGAGCTTGCGGCCTCGGCCGGCCGGGCGGTCGGGCTGGGTGTAGACGGCGATTACCTGGTGCTGACTGTGCAGCAGGGAGGCCAGGCTGGCGGCAGCGAAATCGGGGGTGCCGGCGAAGATGATGCGCAGAGGTCGGGACATGAGTCGAGCCTTGCCAATGAACGGTTGCCCTCATCATAACGGAGGCGGCCGCAAACGACGAAGGCCGGCGCACCGGCGCCGGCCTTCGTTAACCGTCATTCTGGGTCAGGCAGATTGCAGCTTGTGGCGCTTCTGCATTTTCTTGAGCACGCGGTCGCGCTTGAGTGGCGAGAGGTAGTCGACGAACAGCACACCTTCGAGATGGTCGTACTCATGCTGTATGCAGTGGGCCAGCAGGCCGTCCGCCTCGAGCTCGTAGGGCTTGCCGTCGCGGTCCAGCGCCTTGAGCCGGACCTTCAGCGCGCGCGGCACCTCGGCATAGTACTCGGGGATCGACAGGCAGCCCTCGGACATCAGCTCGCGCTCTTCGCCGATGGGCGTGTACTCGGGGTTGATCAGTACCAGGGGGTGCGAGCGTTCCTCGCTGACGTCCATCACGATCACGCGGCGGTGGACGTCCACCTGGGTGGCGGCAAGGCCGATTCCGGAGGCGTCGTACATGGTTTCGAGCATGTCGTCGACCAGCCGGCGTACCTCGTCATCGACCGCTTCGACCGGCGCCGCCCTGGTGCGCAGCCGCTCGTCGGGAAATTCGAGGATAGTCAATTTGGCCATGGCGTTGGAACCACCGTTATGCTGTCATTCGGGGATTGCCCCTATTCTAGGGGGTGGCGCGCCGGGGTGAAACTGCCGGCCGCATATCGATTCAATAGTGTTGGACTATAGCATGGCACCTCGGTTCCGGGTGTGGATGCGTCGCGCAGGACAGCTGGGGTGAAGGGCGGGGGAGCGGACGGGATGCAGAAAAGTACGAAGCGGAAACCCGGCAGGCCGCGGAAGATTGTGCTGATGAAGCAAGTTCTGATGAAAAGGACTCTGGTGAAGAGAGCGCTGAGCTGGGGTGGCGGCATGGCGCTGCTGCTCTGCGCGGCGCTGGCTCAGGCCCAGGGGCTCAGTTGGGACCGGGGCCTGCGCAGCGATGCGCCGGATCGCTATACGGTGGTGCGTGGCGATACCCTGTGGGACATCTCGGGACGCTTCCTGCGCCATCCCTGGCAGTGGCCGGAGGTGTGGCAGGTCAATCCGCAGATTCGCAATCCCCACCTGATCTATCCCGGCGACGTGGTCTATCTCTACGACTGCAACGGGCGCCCCTGCCTGGGGCTGGAACGCGGCCAGGGCGAGGTGCGACTCTCGCCTGAGGTGCGCCGCGTGCCCGTGCGCGAGGCCATCGAGCCGATCCCCCTCGATGCGGTGCGCCATTTCCTGCGCGATCATCGGGTCGTCGACGACCCCGAAGCCTTGAACGAACTGGCCTACGTGGTGGCCGGCAACGACCGGCGCATCATCAGCGGCGCGGGCGATCGAATCTATGCTCGCGGCGAGCTGCAGCGCGGGTCGCGTTACGGCATCTACCGTGTGGGCGACCGCTACCAGGATGGCGCCAGCGGTGAACTGCTGGGTCTGGAGCTGGTCAGCATCGGTCGGGCGCGGGCCGATCGCAGTGAAGACGACATTGCGATCATGGAGATCGTCTCCGCCAACCAGGAGGTGCGCAATGACGACATCGTGCTGCCGCTGGAGGAGCGTGAACTGGTCAGCGAGTTCGTGCCACGTGCACCCGACCACGACGTACAAGGCGCCATTCTGGCGGTGCCCGGTGGGGTGCGCTTCATCGGCCGGCTGCAGGTGGTGACACTGGACCGGGGGCGCCGCGACGGGCTCGAGATCGGACACGTGCTGCAGGTCGAGCAGCAGGGCGAGCGCATCATCGACCCGCGCACCGGCGAGTCGCTGCGCCTGCCCGGCACCGATGCCGGCCTGATCATGGTCTTCCGGCCCTACGAGAAGGTGAGCTATGGCCTGGTGATGCAGGCGACGCGCACCCTCGAAGTCGGCGATCGCGTGCACAACCCCCGGCGCGGGGTGGGGGTAGCACAGCGGTGAAAGCTGGAGAGAGTGTGCTTGGCCAACAGGAGTGGTTGATACTGACGAAGCTGCCGGGCGTGGGGTCGGCGCGGCTGGCCGAGATCGCCGCGGCCGCCCCCGACTGGCCCGCCGGCTGGCTGGCCCGGCTGCCGCATCAGGCGGCCACGATGCTGCGCCACTGGCTCGACCACCCGGGGCGCAGCCCGCTGACCGAGGCGCTGGAGGCCGATCTGGCCTGGCTTACGGCCGCGCCCGGGCGGCACCTGCTGTATCCGGGGCACCCGGCCTGGCCGGCGCTGCTGGAACAGATCGGCGACCCGCCGCCGCTACTCTGGGGAGTCGGCGACCTGGCCGCGCTGGAGCCCCCCGGGCTTGCCATCGTCGGCACCCGTCGCCCCACCCGCGACGGCTTGACCAATGCGGCGCTCTTCGGGCGCGAGCTGGCCAGCCGCGACTGGTGCGTGGTCAGCGGGTTGGCGCTGGGCATCGACGGGGCGGCCCAGCAGGCCGCCATCGAAGCCGGTGGGCGCAGTGTGGCGGTGCTGGGCTGCGGTGCCGATGTTATCTATCCGCCGCGTCATGGACGGCTCTACCATCAGTTGCTCGAACATAGCGGTCTGGTGCTCTCCGAATACTCGCCCGGCACACCGGCCCGCTCCGGTTTCTTTCCCCGCCGCAATCGCATCGTCACCGGCATGTCGTTGGGCGTGCTGGTGGTGGAGGCCGCCGAGAAGAGCGGTTCGCTGGTCAGCGCCCGGCTGGCCATGGAGCAGAATCGCGAAGTCTTCGCGCTGCCCGGCTCGATCAACAATCCCCAGGCCCGCGGCTGCCTGCAGCTGATTCGTCAGGGTGCGGTGCTGGTGCGTCATATCGACGACATCCTCGAAGAACTCAGCCACTGGGCGGCCGTGGTGGCTCCCGTGGTTGCATCACAGGCGTCTGGCGCCGAGGCGGGCAGTGTGGCCGATCCGCTGTTGCGCTGGCTGAGCGACTCGCCGTCTCCCCTCGATGCCCTGGTTAACCTGACCGGACTGAGCGTGTCCGACTGTCAGCGCCGTCTGCTGGAGCTCGAACTCGAGGGCCGTGCCGCCCAGGCTCCGGGCGGCTGGGTGCGCCTGCCGGAGACGGCCTGAGCGTGCTAGCATATCGACCTTTCTTGATCGCCGCGGTCACTTGGCTGCGGCGGTTGCACTGCCCGCAGGAGAGCCCATGATCGTGGCCGATACACTGGATGCCGCCGTTGCCGCGCTGCGTGGTGGCGGCGTGATTGCCTACCCCACCGAAGGCGTGTGGGGGCTGGGCTGTGATCCCGACAGCGACGAGGCCGTGGCGCGCTTGCTGCGGCTCAAGCAGCGCGACCCGGCCAAGGGGCTGATTCTGATCGCCGCTTCCATCGCGCAGTTCGCTCCCTGGCTCGAGGGGCTGCCGCCAGAGCTGCATGCGCCGCTGGTCGCCAGCTGGCCGGGGCCCAACACCTGGCTGGTGCCGGACAACGGGCGTACCCATGCGCTGGTACGTGGCGCCCATGAGTGCGTGGCACTGCGGGTCAGCGACCATCCCGGTGTCATCGCTCTGTGTCAGGCCTACGGTGGGCCGATCGTCTCGACCTCGGCCAACAAGGCCAGCGAACCCTCGGCCATGAGCGCCGCCGAGGTGCGCGAGATCTTCGGCGACGAACTGGATGCCATCGTCGAAGGCGAGCTGGGTGGGCTCGACCGGCCCAGCACCATTCGCGACCTGCGCAGCGGCCGGGTGCTGCGGGCCTAGGCTTAGACCAGTCAGCGACGAGGAGAGACGCGGTGCGAGCCAATCTCGAAACGGTGAAGTCCTACCTGCTCGACCTGCAGGATCGGCTGTGCGATGGCCTGGCCACCGAGGACGGCGGCGCCGGTTTCCGCGAGGAGAGCTGGCAGCGCGAGGCCGGCGGTGGCGGCCGTTCCCGGGTGATGGAGCACGGTCGCGTGTTCGAGAAGGGCGGGGTCAACTTCTCCCATGTTTACGGCGACCGGCTGCCGCCCTCGGCCACCGCGGCCCGGCCTCAGCTGACCGGTCGCGGCTTCCATGCGGTAGGCGTCTCCTGGGTGCTGCACCCCGAGAACCCCCACGTGCCGACCAGTCACGGCAACGTGCGTTTCTTCATTGCCGAGAAGGAGGGCGAGGCGCCGGTGTGGTGGTTCGGCGGCGGCTTCGATCTCACCCCCTACTATCCGGTGCTCGAAGACGTGGTGCACTGGCACCGGGTGGCCCGCGACGCCTGCGCCCCCTTCGGCGCCGAGGTCTACCCGCGCTTCAAGGCCTGGTGCGACGAGTACTTCTACCTGAAGCATCGCGAGGAGACCCGTGGCGTGGGCGGGCTGTTCTTCGACGACTTTAACGAGTGGGACTTCGATAGCTGCTTCGCCTTCCAGCGCGCGGTGGGGGACGCCTTCCTCGACGCCTACCTGCCCATTGTCCGGCGCCGGCGCGACACCCCCTGGAGCGAGCGCGAACGCGAGTTTCAGCTCTACCGTCGCGGCCGCTACGTGGAGTTCAACCTGGTGTGGGACCGCGGCACCCTGTTCGGGCTGCAGAGCGGCGGGCGTACCGAATCGATCCTGATGTCGATGCCGCCGCTGGCGCGCTGGGAGTACGGCTGGACGCCCGAGCCGGGTAGCGCCGAAGAGGTTTTGTATCGGGAGTATCTGCGCCCCCGCGACTGGCTGGGGGAAATAGCAGGGGGAGGAGTCTCTTCATGACCAACCGCTACTGCGTCTTCGGCAACCCCATCTCGCATTCGAAGTCGCCGCTGATCCACGCCGCTTTTGCTGCGCAGACCGGCGAGGCGCTCGAGTACACCGCCATCGAGGCGCCATTGGACGACTTCGCTGGCGCCTGGCAGCGCTTCGTGGCCCAGGGCGGACGCGGCGCCAACGTCACCGTGCCGTTCAAGGAGGAAGCCTTCCAGCTCTGCGATACCCTGAGCCGTCGCGCTCAGCGGGCCGGGGCGGTCAATACGCTGGTGCTGGGCAAGAACGGTCTCACATACAGTGATACCACCGACGGCGTCGGCCTGGTGCGCGATCTTCAGCACCATGGGGTGGCACTGGAAGGGGCCCGTATCCTGGTGCTCGGCGCGGGTGGTGCGGTGCGTGGTGTGCTGGAGCCGCTGCTGGCGATGCGACCGGCACGTGTGCAGGTGGCCAACCGTACGGCGGCCAAGGCCGCGGCGCTGGCGGCGGATTTCGCCGATCTGGGCGAGATCCATGGCGGCGGTTTCGAGGCGGTCGTGGGGCCGTTTGACCTGGTGGTCAACGGTACCAGTGCCAGTCTTTCCGGCGAGCTGCCCCCGTTGCCCGATGCGCTTTTTACTCCTGGAGCCAGCGCCTACGACATGATGTACGGCGCCGAACCCACCGTCTTCCTGTGCTGGGCCGAGGCCCGTGGGGCGCGGGGTATCGACGGACTCGGCATGCTGGTGGAGCAGGCCGCGGAGTCGTTCTTCCTATGGCGCAACAAGCGTCCGGAGACGGGGCCGGTGCGGGACACTCTCAGGCAGCGGCTGCAGGACAAGCGTTGAAGCGCAGGGTTGACACCTTCAACGCTGCTTCCTAGGTTGGGTTGGAGATATTCATGCCGGGCTGCGCTTCCGGCATGAATAACAACTACAATCCGAGGAAAAAACAGTGAAAAACAAGATCAGGGCCGGAGTGCCCATCAAGCTCGTGTCCGCTGCGGTGAGCGTGGGGCTAATGGTAGCCGGCGGCCAGGTGCTGGCCCAGGAGCGTGTCGCTTCCATCAATCTGATGACCACCACCGAGTCCTACGATCCCATCCGCTACGAAGCTGCCTTCATCATCGCCGAGCGCTGGCGCGAACTGGGCTTCGAGGTCAACGTCCAGCCCACCGAGTTCAGCACTGCGCTGGAGCGCTTCTACGATCAGCAGGACTTCGACGCGACCATTCTCGGTTGGAGCGGGCGCACCGACCGTCTCGATCCGCAGTTCTTCCTCAGCACTCTCGATTCACGCCAGTCCAATCTCGGCGGCAACAACCCGGGGGGCTACGAGAATCCGGAGTTCGACGCGCTGTTCGACCAGCAGTCCCAGGCCTTCGACATGGACGAGCGCCAGCGTATCGTTCAGGAGATGCAGGAGCTCTACAAGCCCGACGCGCCTCTCGTCGTGCTGTTCCATCGCGATGAGGTGGTAGCGTTCAATCACGATGCCTTCGAAGGCATCAACCCCATGGCCGGTGAGGGGCTCTACAGCGAGTGGGGGCCGATGGAGGCACGCCCGGTGGGCGATCGTTCCATCCTGCGTATCGGCGGCCCGCAGGAGCCGGACAACCTCAACCCGCTGGCGTCCACCTCGGTATGGGGCTGGAAGTGGATGCGCCTCTACTACGATCGCCTGGTACGTCTCTCCGCCGATGTGGAGCCGCTGCCCTGGGCCGCCGAGTCGGTGGATCAGGTCGACGACAACACCGTGGCCGTGACCCTGCGCCAGGGCATGACCTTCCATGACGGCGAGCCGGTCACCGCCGAGGACGTCGCCTTCACCTGGAACTACTATCTCGACCAGGACTACAGCTACTTCAACTCTTACCTGGCCGCGCTGGAGCGGGCCGAGCAGGTCGACGAACATACCGTGCATTTTCACCTGAGCGAACCTTCGGCCTCCTTTGCCAGCATCTCGCTGTCGCAGATCCCGATCCTGCCCAAACATCTGTGGGAGGAGATCGAGGACGCTTCGACGCTCTCGCCCTCGCAGATTCCCACCGTCGGCTCCGGGCCCTTCGTGCACGAGCGCTTCGATCGCGGCGAGTTCATGGCGCTGAGCAAGTTCGAGGAGCACTTCCACGCTGACGAGATCGCCGCGGATGGCGTCGAGTTCATCATCTACGCCGACATGGAGGGCGTTTACACCGGCCTGCAGACCGGCCAGATCGACGTCACCGCCTGGCGCATGGAGCCCGGCCAGATCGGCCTGGCCGAGGGCGAGGACCACCTCACCGTGGTCAACGTGCCCGATTTCGGCTACTTCCACATGACCTACAACCTGCGTCGCGAGCCGTTCGACGACCGCGCCGTGCGCCGTGCCCTGACCATGGCCACCGACCGCGAGCGCATGGTCAACGTGCTGCTCGACGGTCGTGGCGAGGTGGGCTCCAGCGTGATCGCGCCGGTCAATACCTTCTGGCACGACCCCTTCGTCGAGCGCTTCGACTTCGACATGGAGGCTGCCCGGGCCGAGCTCGAGGAAGCCGGTTACTCCTGGGACGACGAAGGCCGCCTGGTCAGGTAAGCCTTTTCCGAGCCGCGTACGTTTCCCTCTCACCGCTCACAAGGCGGTGAGAGGGAGTGCCAGTCGTCAAGAGCGAGTCTTCCATGTCGACACGCAGAAGCTACCTGATACGCCGTGTGCTGCACGGCCTGATGGCGCTGTTCATCATCGCCACCATGCTGTTCTTCCTGTTCCGCCTGGGGCTGCCCGACCCCACCGCCGCTCTGATCACCGAAGGCCTGAGCCCCGAGGAGCGCGAGCGCATCCGCGCCAGCTTCGGTCTCGATAGGCCGATCTGGGAGCAGTACTTCATCTACCTGGCCAACATCCTGCAGGGCGATTTCGGCTACTCCTTCCACTACCGCGCACCGGTGGCCGACATCATCTGGGAACGGCTCGGCAACACCATGGTGCTGATGCTGCCGGCAATCCTGCTGGCCTACGCCGTGGGCGTGCCGCTGGGGGCTTGGCTCTCCTGGCGTCGCGGCAGCCGTACCGACACCACCGGCATCTTCGTCGGTCTGATGTTCCGTTCGGCGCCGATGTTCTGGACCGGCATGATCGCCATTCTGGTATTCGGCATCGCCTTGGGCTGGCTGCCCACCAGCGGCATGCGCACCTTGCCCTACGAGGCTACGGGCTTCTTCGACAAGATCTTCACTCTCGACTTCCTGCACCACCTGATCCTGCCGGCGCTGGTGGTGGCGCTCTACTACCTGGGCTCGCCGCTGCTGATCATGCGCAACACCATGCTCGAGGTGTACGGCGAGGACTTCATCGAGATGGCCCGCGCCAAGGGCCTGCCGGAGCGGCGTATCCTCTACGCCCACGCCGCGCGCAATGCGCTGCTGCCGGTGGTGACTCAACTGGCGGTGACCGTGGGCCTGGCCGCCGGCGGTCAGGTGGTGGTGGAGGTGGTGTTCTCCTGGCCGGGGCTGGGGCGCGAGATCCTCAACTCGGTGCGCACCTCGGACTTCCCCCTGGCCCAGGCCAGTTTCCTGGTGATGGCGGCCTTCGTGGTCACGCTCAACCTGCTGGTGGACATTCTCTACACCATGCTTGACCCGAGGGTGAGCTTCAAATGATCGGATCCCGCATACTCAAGAGCGCGCAGGAACCGCTGCGCGCGATGATCGGCGATCGCCTCTCCCTGGTGGGCGTCGTGGTGCTGTTGTCGATCATCTGCATGGCGCTGTTCGCGCCGTTTCTCTCCACCCATGAACCGCTGGCGGTGAACGAGCGCGAAGAGGGCTCGCTGCTGGCGCGCAGCGTCGACGGCGAGCGCCCGCGCTGGGTGCAGCTGCCCGCGCTCGGCGAGCGCACCCTCAACGCGGCGGACTATCGCGACGGCGTGGGGCTGGCCGTGGGGCGCGACGGCGCCACCTGGCGCTATCGCGACGGCGAGTGGGCCGAGCTCGAGGCCCCGCTGCCCACGACCCTGATCGACGTCGCCATAGCCCCCGGTGGTGCTGCGCTGGCGGTGGGCGTGGGTGGCAACATCGCCCTGCTCGACGATGCCGCCGCGGGCAGCGAGTGGCTGCCCATCGAGGCACCGGTGTCAGTGGCCTTGACCGGCGTGACCTGGCTCGACGACGCCACGGCGCTGCTGGTGGGCGTCGACGAGACGATCCTGCGCCTGGACGTTGCCAGCGGCGAGTTCGAGGCGCTGGAAAGCCCGCTGGGGCGCGGCATGAGGCTCAACTCGGTGGCGCTGGATGCGGACGGCAGCGCCTGGATGGTGGGCGAGCGCGGCCTGACCCTGCGCCTCGACCCGGACGACGACAGCCTGTCGCTGGAGCGGCTGCCCACCAACCGCGACCTCAACCACATCCACCTGGCCGACAGCGGTCACGGCCTGATCGTCGGCGAACGCGGCACGCTGCTCTCGCGCAGCGCCGTGGGCGAGCGTTGGCAGAGCCAGGACTCGCCGGATTCCCGCGCCATGCGCGCCGGCTGGGTCACCGACGAGGGCCACGCCTTCGCCGTGGGCCGCAGCGGTATCGTGTTCGAGCGCGAGGCGGACGAGTGGCAACTGGTGCCCAGTGAGGAGGAGCGTCACCTGCGGGCCCTGATGGTCACCGGGGAGGACTACTTCGCACTGGGCTCGGACCGCTTCGTCAACCGCCTGGCGCCGCCTTCCGGCGAGCACTGGTTCGGCACCGACCACCTCGGCCGTGACCTCTACAGCCAGAACGTGCACGGCTCACGCATCGCCCTGCTGGTGGGCTTCATCGGCGCCGCCCTGGTGGTGCTGATCGGCGCCAACGTGGGGCTCATTGCCGGCTACTTCCGCGGCCGCACCGAGACCGTGCTGATGCGTACCGTCGACGTCATGTACGGCATCCCCTTCGAGCCCTTCGCGCTGATCCTGGTGCTGCTGTTCGAGCCGAGCCTGCTGATCGTCATCCTCGCCGTGTCGCTGCTCACCTGGCGCACCGTGGCGCGGCTGATCCGCTCCCAGGTGCTCAGCCTGCGCGAGCGTCCCTTCGTCAAGGCGGCGCGGGTGGCCGGTGCCTCGGACCTGCGCATCATGTATCTGCACATCTTCCCCAACGTGATGCCGCTGGTGTTCCTCGAGCTGGCCATCATCGTCGGGGTGTCGATCATCGCCGAGGCCACGCTCTCGTTCCTCGGCCTGGGGCCGCCCCAGTCGATCTCCTGGGGTGGCATTCTGCACAATGCGCGGCTCTCCGGCGCCTGGCGCGACGCCTGGTGGTGGAACCTGCCGCCGGGGCTGTTCATCATGATCACGGTGCTCTCCGTGTTCTTCATCTCCCGCTCGCTGGAGCTGGTCGCCAACCCACGTTTGAGGGCACGCCGATGACCGATCAACGACTGCTGAAGGTCGAGGACCTGGCCATTCACTACCGCACCGGCGCGGGGCCGGTGCAGGCCGTCGACGGCATCCACTTCGACCTGCGTCCCGGCGAGGCCTTGGGGCTGGTGGGCGAGTCGGGCTGCGGCAAGACCACCGCGGCCAAGGCGATGCTGCGGCTGCTGCCGCCCAACGGCGAGGTGCCGCGCGGGCGCATCGACTTCGATGGGCGCGACCTGGTGGCGCTCGACGACGAGAGCATGCGCAAGGTGCGCTGGAAGGAGATCGCCTGGATCTCCCAGGCGGCGATGAACGCGCTGGACCCGGTCTACACCGTGGGCGATCAGATCCTCGAGGCGATGAGCGCCCACATCAAGATCGACCGCAAAGCCGCCTGGGCCCACGCCGAGGAGCTGTTCCGTGCGGTGGGCATCGACCCGGGCCGGCTCTCCGCCTACCCCCACGAGATGAGCGGCGGCATGAAGCAGCGTGCGGTGATCGCCATGGCCCTGGCGCTGGACCCGAAGCTGATCATCGCCGACGAGCCGACCACCGCGCTCGACGTGGTGACCCAGGCGCAGATCCTGGCGCGACTCTCCAAGCTGCGCCGCGAGCGCGGCATGGGGCTCTTGTTCATTACTCACGACATCTCGGTGGTGGTACAGACCTGCGACCGGGTAGCGGTGATGTACGGCGGCCACATCATGGAGACCGGGCCGGTGCGGGAGGTATTCGGCACGCCGTTCCATCCCTACACCATGGGCCTGACCAATGCCTTCCCGACCCTGGAGGGCGCCCAGCGCGAGCTGATCTCGATTCCCGGCAGCCCGCCCGACCTGCTCCATCCGCCGGCCGGCTGTCGCTTCGCCGAGCGCTGCCCCTTTGCCACCGAGCGCTGCGTGCGTGAGACGCCACCACTGCACAGCGTCGGCCCGGATCGCCAGTCGGCCTGCCACTACCCTGACCAGGCCGAGGCCTTCCGCGTGAAGGCGGCGCTCAACGAGACCTGGGCGGTGGTCGGGGAGCGCTTGAACGAGCCGGTGCAGGGCGCCGGCTCCATCGAGCACCAGGATGCCGATTCGCCGCTGCTGCTCGAAGTGGCGGAGCTCAAGAAGCACTTCCCGGTGGAGCAGGGCTTCCTAGACGGCCTGCGCGGTCGCAACAAGGATCGCAAGGTGCATGCCGTCGACGGTATCTCCTTCGACCTGCACGAGGGCGAGATCCTGGGCCTGGCCGGTGAGTCGGGGTCGGGCAAGACCACCACCGGCGAGATGCTGGTGCGGCTGCTCGACGTCACCGCGGGGGAGATCCGCTTCGAGGGCGCCGACATCGCCCAGCTCAGCGGACGCGAGCTGAAGACGTTCCGGCGCCGGGCGCAGATGATCTTTCAGGATCCCTACCAGACGCTCAACCCGCGCTTCACCATCTTCGACATCGTCGCCGAGCCGTTGATCATCCATCGCCTGGCCGAGGGCGAGGCGCTGCAGCACAAGGTGGTGGAGGCGCTGGAGCGGGCCGGGCTCAAGCCGGCCGAGGTCTACGCCGAGCGCTTCCCCCACGAGCTCTCCGGCGGCCAGCGCCAGCGGGTCGCCATCGCCCGGGCCATCGTGCTCGAGCCGCGCTTCATCGTCGCTGACGAGCCGGTGTCGATGCTCGACGTCTCGATCCGCGCCGGGGTGCTCAACCTGATGCACCGCTTTCGCAACGAACTGGGCATCTCCTTCGTCTACGTCAGCCATGACCTGCCGACCATCCGCTACGTGGCGGATCGCACGGCGATCATGTACCTGGGCGAGATCGTCGAGGTGGGGCCTACCGAACAGGTGGTGCGCGAGCGCAAGCACCCCTACACCCAACTGCTGTTGGAGGCGAGTCCCGAGCCGGACCCCAGCGTGGTCAAACCGCCCTTGGAGAGTGCCGGGGAGATTCCCAGCGCGGTGGAGCCGCCCAACGGCTGCCATTTTCACACCCGCTGCCCCCGGGCCATGGCCCACTGCGGCTGGGAAGGGCGCGACGTGATCACCGCTCTGAGCGAGTGGCGAATCGCCGGGCGTGAGATCGAGCATCTGGGTAGCGCCGAAGTGGCTGGGCTCGACGTACACCTGCAGGTGCGCGTGGGGAGCGCCGAGGCCGCGGAGCGCGAGCTGCTCGAGGTGATGCGGGCCAAGCATCCGGCGCTGGCCGAAGCCGGCCGCATCGAGCGTGGCGGAGAGGGGACCCTCAGCGTGCGCTTCCAGGCACAGGCTTCGCCCCAGCGGCGACAGGTCGCCGATCAGCATTCGGTGGCGTGCTATCTCTACGAGTAGCGCTTGGGCGATAGGTCACAGGAGCGCATCGCTCGTCGGGAGGTGAGTACCGCGCAGGGGCGCGCCCTGCGCGGTCGATCAACGTCAGCGTCGCTTGACGTAGAGCCCCGCCATGCACAGCACCACACCGGCCACCGACAGCAGCATGCCGCCGTTGACCAGCCAGGGCTGACGTTCCACCCAGGGCACGAAGGGCTGCGGGGTGGAGCGGCACACGCCGTCGAGGTAGTCCCAGTAGCCGCCCTGGATCAGGGTGCATTCACGCACGCTGCTTAGTTCCCAGAAGTAGAGGCCCATCAGTACGAGGATGGGCAGGATCAACAGCAGCAGTCCTAGTCTCAGCATTCGTTTTCCAGTCGTCTACCAGTCTTGTCGAGCGCAGCAATGAATCGGTGTTGCCCTAGGGGCGCTGGCAGTTAGGCTGCCTTCCCGCCTGGCGCGCCTGCTCATAGCGGGCGATGGCGCCTTCCATCTCCTGCTGCAGTACCTGAGTGCGCTGGCCGTGGCTGGGGTGAGTGGACATCCAGGCCGGTGGACGGGCGCCGCCCTCGGCGCTCATGTTGTCCCACAGGTCGAGGCTGGCGCGCGGGTCGAAGCCGGCATCCGCCATCAGCCGCACGCCGATGATGTCGGCCTCGGTTTCGTGGCGACGCGAGAAGGGCAGCATGATGCCGTATTGGGCGCCGAGGCCCAGCGCACCCATCAACTGCTCGCCGCCAGGGCCCTGCATGCCTGCCGCGGATCCCAGTACCGACAGCGCCAGCTGGGTAGAGGTCTGGGTCGAGACGCGCTCATTGGCGTGACGGGCCAGCACGTGGCCGATCTCGTGACCCACCACGGCGGCGACCTGATCCTGGTTGCGGGCTACCCGCAGCAGGCCGGTGTTGATGCCCATGTAGCCGCCGGGCAGGGCGAAGGCGTTGGCCTGCTCCGATTCGAACACGCGGATCTGCCAGTCCTGGTCTCGCTCGCGCTCCGGCAGCACGGTGATCAGGGCATTAGCGATGCACTGGGCATAGCGCTGTTCGGCCTGGCCGGCGGCCGGCAGGTCTTGCTGGTACTGATCGAAGGCCTCGCGGCCCATCTGATTGAGCTGTGCATCCGACACCAGCGTGAGCTGCTGGCGGCCGGTAGGCGAGGTGGTACAAGCAGTTAGGGTCAGGGCCAGGGCGGCCACGGCAGCATAACGAATCCAGCGCATGTTCGATTCCTCGTTCTTCAGATCCCTTGAGACCCTGGACGTCGGTGACGGTTCGCCACAAGATACCCCGTAACGACGCAACGTCAACCACGAACCGTGGAACTTCCAAGGAGATACCGATGGATGCCGAGCTGAGCAGACGCCTTGGCCGCCTGCTGGATCACGTGGAGCACTGGCTGCCGCCCGCCCCGCAAGAGGTCGACTGGTCACGTGATGTGGCTGCACTGTGGCAGCGCCACGTGCTGGGCGGCCGCTTGTTGCCGGTGCCGCCACGGGATAGCCTCGCCCTCGACGACCTGCTGGGCATCGAGCGCCAGAAGCTGGCGCTGGTCGACAATACCCGCGCCTTTCTACAGGGCTTGCCGGCCAACCATGCGCTGCTGTGGGGCTCACGCGGCAGCGGCAAGTCGTCGTTGATTCGTGCGCTGCTCAACAGTCTGGCCCCGGAGGGGCTGCGCCTGGTGCAGGTCGACCGCCACGATCTGGCTGGCCTGCCCATGCTGGTCGAGCAACTGCGCCTTCAGTCGCAGCGCTTCGTGGTGTATTGCGACGACCTCTCCTTCGAGGGCCACGACGACGCCTACAAGGCGCTCAAGAGCGTGCTCGACGGTGCGCTCACCGGCCCGCCCGAGAACGTGCTGCTCTACGCCACGTCGAACCGTCGCCACCTGCTCCCGGAGTCCATGGCCGACAACGAAGGTTCGCGCCTGGTGGGGGAGGAGCTTCACCACGGTGATGCGGTGGAGGAGAAGATCTCGCTCTCCGACCGTTTCGGCCTGTGGCTGGGCTTCTACCCCTTCAGCCAGGACACCTATCTGGAAGCCTGTTGCCACTGGGTCACGCACCTGGGCAGCGCCAAGGACTGGGACGCCGAGGCGCGTGCCGAGGCGATCCGCTACGCCACCCTGCGCGGCGGACGCAGCGGCAGAGGAGCCTGGCAGTTCGCCTGCCAGTGGGTCGGGCGCCGGCGGCTGCATGAAGCTGGGCGCCGGCAGGGCGAGTGATCAGCGCTGGGGAGTCAGCTCGCCATCCTGCCCCACGGCAAAGCGCAGGGTCGGCGTAAAGAGGCCGGCGGGCAGGGTCACGCCCAGGCCGCGCAGGCTGCCCGGGGTGATGGCGAGCTCACTGCCTGCCGGCAGCTCGCCCTGGCTTGCCAGTTGGGTGGCCAGTTCCACCATGGGGGCCAGGCGGCGGCGGTCGGTGGCCAGCACGTCGAATTCCACCGGTAGGCGCAGGCGGGTGTCGTCACCCGAGGTCAGCGTCACGTCCTGCTGATAGTTGCCGCTGACTGGATCGGCGCCGGGCACGTCCAGGGTCCAGCGGAACCCCGACATCTCCACTGCCGGCATGCCGACGGGCAGCGCCAGCCCCATGGCCAGGGTGGCCTGCACCGGCAGGCTGCCCGCACCGAGGCTGGAAGCGATCAGCGAGGCCACGTCGCTGGTGTCGAGACCGGCCTGGATCGAGTAGGGGCCGATCCGCACGTCTTCCACACCCAGCGATGTCACGGCCAGGCGGAAGGCGAAAAGGCCGGTCTGGGGCAGGGCCAGGCAGCCGGCAAGCAGCAAGGACAGGCTCAGCGGGGCCAGCAGGCGCCAACGGCGACGCGGCAGCAAGAACGACGACACGCGACTCAGGAACATCGGTTCCTCCTGTTGGATGAACGACTAAAGCTAAGGGTAGGTAGCAGGGTAGACCAGGGAGCGGGTGGCAATACGCCCGATCTGGCGATCGGGCGCTTTGACAGGCATCAGCGGCGTTTGTTGCGTGCGGCCCGAGTGCGTCCCAGCTCGCGCTGCTTGGCTTTCTCCCGGTCGCTGGCACCGGCCAGCGGGTCGAAGGGGTTGTTGCCAGAGCGAAACTCGAAGCGAATCGGGGTGCCGCGAACCTTGAGCACCTTGCGGAACGTATTGGTCAGGAAGCGTTTGTAGGACTCGGGCAGCGCTTCGGTCTGGTTGCCGTGAACCACGATGATCGGCGGGTTGCTGCCGCCCTGGTGGGCCATGCGCAGCTTGATCCGTCGCCCATGCACCAGCGGCGGCGGATGCTGGCTGACGGCATCCTGCAGCAGGGTGGTAAGACGGTTGGTCGACCAGTGGCTGTTGGCCGAGGCAAAGGCGCGCTCGATGGAGGGATAGAGGTCACCCACGGCGGTGCCGTGCAGGGCCGAGATGAAGTGCAGGTCGGCGTAGTCGGCGAAGCCCAGCCGACGCTTGATGTCGGCGCGCATCTTTTCCTTGGCCTCGTGCTCCAGGCCGTCCCACTTGTTGACCGCCAGCACCAGGGCACGCCCGGTGGTGAGCACGTAGTCGAGCAGATGCAGATCCTGCTCCACCAGGCCCGAGCGGGCGTCGAGCACCATGATCGCGACATGGCACTCCTTGATCGCCTCCAGTGTCTTGATGATCGAGAACTTCTCGGCGATCTCGCTGACGTTCTTGCGCCGCCGCACGCCGGCGGTATCGATCAGCACGTAGGGCTTGCCGCGCCGCTCGAAGGGGATCTCGATGGCGTCACGGGTGGTACCGGCCTCGTCGAACACCACCACCCGTTCTTCGCCGAGCAGGCGGTTGACCAGGGTCGACTTGCCCACATTGGGCCGGCCGATCACACCGATGCGGATGCCCTTGGTGCCGGTATCCGCCGGGATGCTCAGGTCGCGCTCGGGGAAGGGTGCCAGCACTTCCTCGATCAGGCTGGTGACGTTGCGACCGTGGGCCGCGGCAATGGGGCGCGGGTCGCCAAGACCCAACTGCCAGAAATCGGCCATGGCCGAGTGCTCTTCCAGGCCGTCGGTCTTGTTCACCACCAGCCAGGTCTTCTTCTGGTTGACCCGCAGGTGGTTGGCAATCGCTTCGTCGGCGACATTCAGTCCGGCGCGGGCATCGACCAGGAACAGCACGATGTCGGCTTCGTCGATGGCGGCCAGCGACTGCTCGGCCATGGCCGCATCGATACCCTCCTCGTCGCCGCTGATGCCGCCGGTGTCGATCACCGTATAGGCCTTGTCGCCCAGCATGCCGTTACCGTACTTGCGGTCGCGGGTAAGCCCCGGGAAGTCGGCCACCAGGGCATCCCGGCTGCGGGTCAGGCGGTTGAACAGCGTCGACTTGCCCACATTGGGGCGGCCAACCAGGGCGATCACAGGTGTCATCGGGTAATTTCCAGGGCCTCCAGGCGGCCGTTATTGGTCAGCACGTAGAGACGTCGGAAGTCGGTGACCGGACGCACGCTGATGCCGGAACTGTCGACCCGGGTACGCGCGGTGAAGCGACCGTTCTGAATGTCGATCAGGTGGATGTAGCCCTCGAAGTCGCCCACCACCAGGTTGCCGTCGGCGAAGGCGGGAGAGGTCAGCCAGCGACCCTCGAGGTCGCGGTTGCGCCACACTTCCTCGCCGGTGCGGGCGTCGAAGGCCGTCACATGGCTGGCCTCGCTGACGGTGAACAGGCGATCGCCCACCAGCACCGGGGTCTGATAGCTGGAGTGATCGCGCTCCCACAGCGTTTCACCGCTGGTCGCATCGAGGGCGGTCAGGCGTCCGTTGTAGCTGGCCACGAACAGTCGGCCATCGGGGGTCAGCACGGGCTGGCCGCCCAGGTCGACCATGCGGTCGATTTCGCTGCGTCCGCGGGGTACGGCGATACGACGCTCCCACAGCGGTTGACCGCTGCGGTTGTCCAGCGTGGTCAGGCGGCCGCTGGCAAAGCCGACGAAGGTGACCGGATCGATCACCGACGGGGTGCCGGTGCCGCGCAGGGTAAGGGCCGGTTCGGTGGTGTTGTATACCCAGCGCTCCTGGCCGGTACGCCGATCCAGCGCGGTAACGGTGCCATCCACGCTCTGTACCACGAGGAGCTGCTGGTTGGGCTGGGGCGCGGCCAACACTTCGCTGGCGACACGTGAACGCCAGGTGACCTCGCCGTCGGCCTGACTCACTGCGAGCACTTCGCCGTTGCGGGTGCCCAGGTAGATCTGCCCGGCCGCCGCCGTCAGGCCGCTGGAGACGCCGACCTCGAGGTCGGTCTGCCAGCGCCGCTCACCGCTGTCGGCCGCCACGGCCATGAGTCGGCCACGCTCGTCGGCGGCATAGATCACCCCACCGTCGAGAGTGGGCGAAATGGGGTAGACGGCGCGGCCGAGGCCTTGCCCCACGCGCTGGCGCCAGTCGCTGCGCAGCTCGGCGCGGGCCTCGAAGCGCTGCAGCTCCTTGGGGGTGTAGCGCGGTTCCGAGCGGTTGGCGCAGCCGGCCAGCAGGCCGAGGGTCAGCGTGGCGACCAGAGCGAGAGTGGTCTTGCGAGCGAGAGTCGTCTTCATAGCGTGGCCTCTTCGGCGCCCAGGTCGTCGAGCTTGAGCTGGACGCCATAGATCGGCTGGTTGCGTTGTTCGGCGACGGCAAGCGCTTCCTGCCAGGCCTGACGGGCTTCGTCGGTGCGTCCCACGCTGTGCAGGGCGTCGCCGCGCACGTCGGCCTGCTGGGCGGCGAGGGCTGCCGGGATGTCCCGTGCCAGCGTGTCCAGGGCGGCTTCGGCATCGCCAGCGGCCACCTGCAGTCTGGCCAGACGCAGCCGCGCCAGGCCCTGCACGTAGTCGCGGTTGCTGGATTCGATCACGCCTTCGAGCACCCCGCGGGCGGCGTCGAGGTCACCAGTCTCCACGGCCAGGCGGGCGTCGATCAAGCGCGCCAGGTCGGCATACAGAGTGCGACCGTGGTTGTCGGTGATCTCGGCGACCAGGCTGCGGGCTTCATCGATCTCGCCGCTGTCGGTCAGATTGACCAGGTGCTGGTAGCGCATGGAGGCCGATGCCGACTGGTTTTCCTGATGGTTCTGCCAGGCGTTCCAGCCGACCACGCCGGCAATGGCGATGGCGACACCGGCGATCAGCGCCGTGCCGTTCTCCTTCCACCAGCGCTTGATGGCTTCCAGCTGCTCTTCTTCGGTTCTCAGCTCCGCCACGGGCGGTCTCCTTTTACTGCAATATGCGGTTCGATCAGGCGCGCTCGTCGCTCGCCGTCATGCTGGCGAGGATGTCGATCAGAGCGCCCTGGTCCAGGCTCATCTGCTCGCGCTCCTCGCGCAGGAATTTCAGCGTGGCGCGGCCTGCCTCCAGTTCGTCTTCGCCCAACAGCAGGGCCAGGCGGGCACCGCTCTTGTCGGCCTTCTTGATCCGGCTCTTGAAGCTGCCGCCGCCGCAGTGCAGCTGCAGGCGCAGCTCGGGCAGCTCGCTTCTGATCCTTTCTGCAAGCAGCATGGCCTGGGTGGTGGCGACATCATCCAGGGGCAGCACGTAGAGGTCCAGCTCGCCCAGGGCGGAGTCGGGCACCAGCTCCAGGGTCTCGAGCAGCAGCACCAGCCGTTCGATGCCCATGGCGAAGCCTACCGCGGGGGTCGGCTTGCCGCCGAGCTGCTCGACCAGGCCGTCGTAGCGGCCGCCGGCACACACGGTACCCTGGCTGCCGAGCGCCGTGGTGGTCCACTCGAACACGGTGCGGCCGTAGTAGTCGAGGCCGCGCACCAGGCGCGGATTGATCACGTAGTCGATGCCAGCAGCCTGGAGCAGGGCGGTGAGGCCCTCGAAGTGCTCCCGCGAGGCGTCGTCGAGATGATCCATCAGCTTGGGCGCATCGGCCAGCATCGGCGCCATGTCCGGGTTCTTGGAGTCGAGGATACGCAGCGGGTTGCTGGTCAGACGGCGCAGGGAGTCCTCGTCGAGCTGGTCGCGGTGCTGCTCGAAATAGGCCACCAGCTTGTCGCGATAGGCGGCGCGCGCCTCGCTGGAGCCCAGCGAGTTGAGCTCCAGGGTGACGTGATCGCTGAGACCCAGCTCCCGCCACAGGCGGGCGGAGAGCAGAATCACCTCGGCATCGATGTCCGGACCTTCCAGACCGAAGGCTTCCACGCCGACCTGATGGAACTGGCGGTAGCGACCCTTCTGTGGACGCTCGTGACGGAACATCGGGCCCTGGTACCACAGCCGCTGGGTCTGGTTGTGCAGCAGGCCGTGTTCCATGGCGGCGCGCACGCAGCTGGCCGTGCCTTCGGGGCGCAGGGTCAGGCTGTCGCCATTACGATCCTCGAAGGTGTACATCTCCTTCTCGACGATATCGGTGACCTCGCCGATGGAGCGGGCGAACAGTGCGGTCTGCTCGACGATGGGCGTGCGGATCTCGGCGTAGCCGTAGCGCTGGGTAAGCGCCTGTACCTTGCCTTCGAAGTACTGCCACAGGGCGGACCGGTCCGGCAATAGGTCGTTCATGCCGCGGATGGCCTGGATCTTCTTCTTGCTGCTGTCGGACTTGCTCAACGATGGCTCCTTGATGGTCAACGGCGGATCAGGCCCCGCGGGCGATCAGATCCTTTTCGGCCTGTTCCTTCTCGCGCACCTTCTCGCGAATCAGGCGCTCCAGGTCGTCGACCAGATGGTCGTTGGTCAGTTTGGTGGCGGGCTTGCCGTCGATGTAGATCAGGTTGTTGGGAGTGCCGCCGGTCAGGCCGATATCACTCTCCTTGGCTTCGCCGGGGCCGTTCACCACACAGCCGATCACCGAGACGTCGAGCGGTGTCATGATATCTTCCAGGCGCTCTTCGAGGGCGTTCATGGTGCCGATGACGTCGAAATTCTGGCGCGAGCAGCTGGGGCAGGCGATGAAGTTGATGCCCTTGCTGCGCAGGCGCAGGCTCTTGAGCATGTCGTAGCCGACCTTGATTTCTTCCACCGGGTCGGCGGCCAGGGAGACGCGGATGGTATCGCCGATGCCGTCCATCAACAGCATACCGAGGCCGATCGACGACTTGACGGTACCCGAGCGCAGGCCGCCGGCCTCGGTGATGCCCAGGTGCAGCGGCTGTTCGATCAGCTTGGCCAGTTGGCGATAGGCGGCCACGGCCATGAACACATCACTGGCCTTGACGCTGACCTTGTACTCCTGGAAGTCGAGGCGGTCGAGGTGGTCGATGTGGCGCATGGCCGACTCCACCAGCGCCTCCGGCGTGGGCTCGCCGTACTTGCGCTGCAGCTCTTTCTCCAGCGAGCCGGCATTGACGCCGATGCGAATCGGGATGCCGTTGTCGCGGGCGGCGGAAACCACGGCGCGCACGCGGTCTTCCTTGCCGATGTTGCCGGGGTTGATGCGCAGGCAGTCGACGCCGAGTTCGGCCACGCGCAGGGCGATCTTGTAGTCGAAGTGGATGTCCGCCACCAGCGGTACGTTGACCTGCTGCTTGATGCGGCCGAAGGCTTCGGCTGAATCCATGCACGGCACCGAGACGCGTACGATATCGGCGCCGGCGTCCTCGAGGCGCTGAATCTGGGCCACGGTGGCGGCCACGTCCAGGGTGTCGGTGTTGGTCATGCTCTGCACCGAGATGGGGGCGTCGCCCCCGACCGGTACTTTGCCGACGTGGATCTGGCGCGACTTGCGACGCACGATGGGCGATGGGGAATGCATGTCACTCTCCCAGGGTGAAGCGGGCGACGTTGTTGGCCCCGGCGCGCGCGCGCAGGTCGACGCGCTCGCCGGCCCAGCTCAGTTCGACACCGGTGGCGTTGCCGATGGTCAGGCGAAACGGTGGCTCTCCTTCGACGGTCGCTGTGGTGCCGGGTTCCTGAAGACCGACGAAAACGCGGCTATTGGTGGCGTCGAAGATCTCGGTCCAGGACTGCTCGTTGAAGGTGAGCTGCAGTACGGTGCGGTCGGCGGGCGCCGCCACGTCGGTCGTTTCCAGCTCCTCCTCGGCGACGATGTCCTGGGCCGCGGCTTCCTCGACGATGGCCTCTTCCTCGGGAGTGGTCGCGGTACCGGTCTGGGCCAGCAGGGCCTGGGCACCGCTGGGGTCGACTTCGCCGAGGAGGGGCTGTGTGTCCTCTTCGCCGATCGGGTCGACGCCTTCGAGAGGCACCGGCGGCAGCGCCTCTTCGACCTCAGGGCGCGGCTCCTCCTCGATGGTGGTGGTGCCGTCGAGGGTCTCGACCGATACCGGTTCGCCATCGTCGACGGCGGGCGGCTGGTTGCCGTCACGGCTCTGCCACCACACCAGGGTCAGGCCGATCAGGCCGGCAATCACCAACAGGGTGACGAGCTTGAACAGCCACACGCCGATGCGCGACGGCGGCTTGGTGACCTGTACCGGGGTGACCCGCTGTTCGCTTTCCTGGGAGCCGAAGCGCTCCGTATAGGCCTGCAGCACGGGGCGGTCGTCGATGCCCAGCAGGCGGGCATAGGCGCGCAGGTAGCCGCGGCGATAGGCAGCCACCGGCACCTGCTCGTAGTTGTCCTCTTCCATACCGATGACCACGGCAGGGCGCAGGTTGAGCGCCGTGGCGACCTCTTCCCGCGACAGACCTTGCGTTTCACGCTCTCGGCGCAGCATCTCCCCGGGAGAGGCCTGGGACCCGAGGCCGACGGCATCGATATCTTGGTTATCGCTCATGGCTGAGCATCCTTCAGTCTTGGAATCGTTGATCAATGTGCGTCACGCTGGTTGTCAGAGCCGGGGGTGACGGTCATGTCCGGTGCGCTGGCGGCGATCTGCCGGGCCAGCGCCTGGGCATCCGGCGTCATGCCGGCAAGCCCCACGAATATCTCCAGCTGTTGTCTGGCGCGGTCGGGGTTGCCCTGTTCCAGCTCCAGCTCAGCCAGGGTGAAGTAACTCCAGGGATTGCGCGGTTCGAGACTGCGGGCGCGTTCCAGGCTGTGGCGTGCCTGGTCGATCTCGCCCAACTCCCACTGACACTGGCCGAGGTTGGTGAACAGCTGGGCTCGGTTGGCATAGCGGGTATCCCGGGAAGCCGCCTCGAGCTGCTCGCAGGCGCGCCTCACCTGACCCTGTTCGTAAAGAAAGACGGCATAGTTGTTGCGTGCACGGCTGTTGTCCGGTGCCGCGGCGATGGCCCGCTGAAACGTTTTGTCAGCCTGCTCCCGCTCGCCCTGGCGCTGATAGACGATGGCCATGGCTTGCAGCGCCTCGGGGTCGTTGGGCGAGCGTTCCAACGCACGGTTGAGCGCGGACATGGCACGCGGCAGGTTGTCGCGCTCCAGATAGGCCATGCCCAGTTGCGTGAATGCCTCGGTCGGATTCGCTTCGGTTTGCTGCTCGGGTTGGCTGGCACAGCCGGAAAGCCACAACGAGACGACCGCCATGGCTACCAGCGGGGGGCATCGGCTTGGCAGGTTGGGGAAGCGCGTCATGGCATCCTCATGGTCGGGCCTGTCGGGCTGTGGGTGTTTCGCTTGCCTGGCACCCGAGCGGCGCTGGCCAGGGACGAAAAAAGCCTGTTCATCAAAGCGCCGTGACGAGTTGAAGTCAAGGCGGCTTCCCGCATCAGTCGGCGTCGATCTGAATCGAGCGGATGTAGCGCTCATGACGCCGGGTGCGGTCCTTGACGCGACCCACCAGCTGACCGCAGGCGGCATCGATGTCGTCGCCGCGGGTGGTGCGGATCGGCGCCGTGTAGCCAAGCTCATAGAGCCACTGCTGGAAGCGCATCACCTGGTTGCGCGACGGTTTCTCGTAGCCCGAATGGGGAAACGGGTTGAACGGAATCAGGTTGATCTTGCACGGCAGCTCGCGCAGCAGTTCGGCCAACTGCTGGGCATGCTCCTGCTGGTCGTTGACGTCCTTGATCACGGTGTACTCGATGGTGATCATGCGGGTGTCGTCGCACTTGGCCAGGTAGCGCTGGCAGGCGTCGAGCAGGGTGCGGATGTTGTACTTGCGGTTGAGCGGCACCAACTCGCTGCGCAGCTCGTCGGTGGCGGCGTGCAGCGAGATGGCCAGGCTCACGTCGAGTTCGTCGCCGAGCCTGTCGAGCATCGGCACCACGCCCGAGGTCGAGAGGGTGACACGACGCTTGGAGAGTCCGTAGCCGTTGTCGTCGAGCATCAGCTTCATGGCCGGCACGACGTTGTCGTAGTTCATCAGCGGCTCGCCCATGCCCATCATCACCACGTTGGTGACTGGGCGATTGGCGGTATCTTTGCGCGGCCCCACGCTGCGCTGGGCGACCCACACCTGACCGATGATCTCGGCGGCGGTGAGGTTGCGCTGGAAGCCCTGCTTGCCGGTGGAGCAGAAACTGCAATCGAGCGAGCAGCCCACCTGGGACGATACGCACAGGGTGCGGCGCTTGCCGTTGTCGGCCGGGATCAGCACCGTTTCCACGTAGCTGCCGTCCTCCACCTCCAGCACCCACTTGCGGGTTCCATCGCTGGAAGTACCTTCATAGACCACGCCGGGGCCGCGAATCTCGGCCACCTCGGCGAGCCGCTGACGCAGCGCCTTGGACAGATTGGTCATGGCCTCGAAGTCGTCGCAGCCGTCGTGATGAATCCACTTCATCACCTGGGCGGCACGGAACTTCTTCTCGCCGATGGAGAGGAAGAAGGCTTCCATTTCCTCGCGAGTCAGGCCGAGCAGATTGGTACGTTGGGCGGTGGTGGCGGTCATGGCATCACGTAGATCGGGGCAGGGCGAGAGCGGGGGCGTGAGCGCCCCCGCGAAAAGTGCCTGGCCTGGTGGCTTAGCGGGGGCAGATCTCGTCGGCGCTGAAGAAGTAGGCCACTTCACGCTCGGCGGAGGCCGGCGAGTCGGAGCCGTGTACGGCATTGGCGTCGATGGTCTCGGCGAAGTCGGCGCGGATGGTGCCCGGGGCGGCTTCCTTGGGGTTGGTGGCGCCCATCAGCTCGCGGTTCTTGGCGATGGCATCTTCACCTTCCAGTACCTGCACCACCACCGGACCGGAGGTCATGAAGCCCACCAGATCCTTGAAGAAGGGGCGCTCCTTGTGCTCGGCGTAGAAGCCGCCGGCCTTCTCTTCGGACAGGTGCAGCATCTTGGCGGCAACGACCTTGAGACCGGCCTTCTCGAAGCGAGAGATGATGTCGCCGATGGCATTCTTGGCGACGGCGTCGGGCTTGATGATGGACAGGGTACGTTCGGTTGCCATGGTGGCCTCTTCGTTGCTGAGTGATGGAGTTGAAGATCCAATGGTGCGGCGCCACGCCGTACCCGCCCACCGGGGTGGTGTCGGTACGGCGCGGCGCCAATAGAGATCCAATGCGTTCGGTGTCGCCCGGTCATCGCCCAGGCGGCGCCATCGATGGGCGCAGAGTATACCGCTGCCGGCAGGCGTTGAACAATCGTCGACCCACTATGGGTCAGACGGTGAAGCTCTCACCGCACCCACACTGATCCTTCACGTTCGGGTTGTTGAAGCGGAAGAAGCGGTTGAGTCCCTCCGAGACGTAGTCGACCTCGCTGCCGTCGAGCATCGGCAATGCCTCAGGGGTGACGAAGACGGTCACGCCATGCTCCTCGAACACCGCATCGTCATTGGCCGCCTCGTCGGCGAAGTCGAGTACGTAGCTGTAGCCGGAGCAGCCGCTGGGCTTGACCGAGACCCGCAGGCCCAGGCCGTGCCCACGCTCCGCCAGAGCCCGCTGGATCTGTTCGGCGGCGGAGGAGGTAATCGAAAGGTGCGCCATGTTGGTACTCCTGCAGCAAAGTGGCTGAGCGACGATCAGCGTCTCAGGCCCGGAAGGGCGTGACGCAAGGCCTCGAGCGCAGCTTCGATATCGGCCTCGTCGGTGAAACGGCCGAAACTGAAACGCAGCGAGGCCAGTGCCAGCGCGCGCGGCACGCCGATGCCCTTCAATACATAGGATGGCTCGACGCTGGCGGAGTTGCATGCCGAACCGGTCGACAGCGCAATGCTGCGCAGGGCCATCAGCAGCGACTCGCCGTCCACGCCCTCGAATGCCAGGTTGAGAATGTTGGGCACCGCCACGTCGATGGCGGTGTTGCAATGAATTCCGTCCAGCTCGGACAGCCCCGCAAGCAGTCGGTTCCGCAGCGCCAGGATGCGCTCCTGGTCGGCCTCGCCTTCGGCGGCGGCCAGTTGAAAGGCTTCGCCCATGCCGACGATCTGATGGGTGGCCAGGGTGCCGGAGCGCATGCCGCGCTCGTGGCCGCCGCCATGGATCAGCGGCTCGATGCGGAGGTCGGGGCTGCGTCGCACGTAGAGCGCACCGATGCCCTTGGGGCCGTAGGCCTTGTGGCCGGAGAGGGACATCAGGTCGATGCCCAGCCGGCCGACGTCGAGGTCGATGCGGCCCACGCCCTGAGCGGCATCGACATGAAACGCCGCGCCACCGGCATGGGCGACCTCGGCCAGCGCGGCCAGGTCATGAATGCAGCCCAGCTCGTTGTTGACCGCCATCAGCGAGACCAGCACGGTGTCGGGGCGCATGGCCTCGCGCAGCTGCTCGGGCTGGATGCGGCCATCGCTGCCCGGCGTCAGCCAGGTGACCTCGAAGCCCTCCCGTTCCAGCGCCGCGGCGGTGTCCACCACCGCCTTGTGTTCGACGATCGATGTCACCAGATGACGGCCGCGTTCGCGATTGGCGCGCATGAAGCCGATCAGCGCCAGGTTGTCGGCCTCGGTGGCGCCGCTGGTCCAGACGATCTCGCGCGGGTCGGCGGCGATCAGGTCGGCGACCTGACGGCGGGCGTTCTCTACCGCCTGTTCCGCCTGCCAGCCCAGCATATGGTTGCGCGAAGCGGGGTTGGCGAAGATGCCGTCCAGGGTCAGATGGCGCTGCATGACCTCGGCGACGCGGGGGTCGACCGGGGTGGTGGCGGCATAGTCGAGATAGACGAGTGCGCTCATTGTCTGGCGGAATTCTCCAGTCTGTTCCTCTGCCCGGGCGATCAGGGCGAGGAGGTCAGGATGGTGTTGGCGTCGTGACGGGCGTTCTGGCGAGCCGCGATGCGGCGCACGTCACCATGCTCGACCAGTTGACCGAGGGTGATGCCGTCGAGAAAGCCGCGGATCTGGCCGGAGAGTTCGCACCATAGATGGTGGGTCAGGCAGGTGTCGCCCTGCTGGCAGTCCGATAGCCCCTGGCAGCGCGTGGCGTCGACCGACTCGTCGACGGCGTCGATGACCCGTGCCACCGAGATCTCTGCGGCAGGAACCGCCAGCAGGTAGCCGCCGCCGGGGCCGCGCACGCTGTTGACCAGCCCGGCACGCCGCAGGCGCGCGAAGAGCTGCTCCAGATAGGGCAGGGAGATCTCCTGGCGGCGTGCGATATCGGCCAGCGAGATGGCGCCCTTGTCTGCGTTCAGGGCCAGGTCGAGCATGGCAGTGACGGCGTAGCGTCCCTTGGTGGTCAAACGCATGGTAGGCTCTTCAGACGCATCGGATAGCGTACCTCGGCCCTTCGGTCGGGCGGGGCGAAACGGCCCGCCGCCAGCGGCGAGCAAGGATGAAACGCCATTATGGTAAAGCCCGACTGCCAAGGTCAACCATTGCTGCGAGGGGGCTCGCCGTTGCCTTGATCTCCATCATGCTCGGTTCTGGAGCCGGCGGTGGGCCCGCAGCAGGCGTCGACATCGGAAAGGATGTCGGCGAAGTCCTCGTCGCGCAGCTCCGGCAGCTTGCCCTCGCGGTAGCTGGCGTCGAGCTTGCGCAGCGTGCTGCACATGCGCTCGATGCGTTCGTCCACGGCGTGCATGTGGTCGAGCATGGCCTGGATCGAGCGCGCCACCGGATCGGGCATGTCTTCGCTCACGCCGTAGGCATCGAAGCCGAACTTGCGACGTATCGCTTCGCGGCGCTCCGGGTCGACCTCCAGTTCCTCGGCGGCATCCGGATCGGCACGCTTGACGATCTTGCCGGGGATGCCCACTACCGTGGCACCGGCCGGCACCTCCTTGGTCACCACTGCGTTGGAGCCGATCTTGGCACCGGCGCCGACAGTGAAGGGGCCGAGGATCTTGGCGCCGGCACCGACGATGACGCCGTCTTCGAGGGTCGGATGGCGCTTGCCTTTGTGCCAGCTGGTGCCACCCAGGGTGACGCCCTGGTAGAGCGTGACATCGTCGCCGACCTCGGCGGTCTCGCCGATCACCACCCCCATGCCGTGGTCGATGAAGAAACGTCGGCCGATCTTCGCCCCGGGGTGGATCTCGATGCCGGTAAGCCAGCGCGAGAAGGTCGACAGGGTGCGGGCCAGCCACTTCAGGTGCTTTCGCCACAGCCAATGGGCCAGACGATGCAGCAGCAGCGCATGCAATCCCGGATAGTTGGTGAGCACTTCCAGGAAGTTGCGGGCCGCCGGATCGCGGTCAAATACGCTATTGATGTCCTCGCGCAGTCGTTGAAACATGCAGCGGTCCTTGGTGGCGGTGAAGCGGCCTGGCGGCGGGAATCGGTAACAGACTCATCATATGGGGGCGCGCCGGGCAGCGTTCAAGGATTTTTGGTGGCGGTGCAGGCGCTAGGCTACGCTGTGCCGTCGCCGCCTTTCTCATCCGGGGGTGACACGGCCCCCTCGTCGGCTCCCGGGTGCCCGGCGGCGCACTTCTCGGTGGCCGTGAGCATGCCACGCAGGATGTTCAGCTCCATCCGCTCGGGACGTGCACGCAGGGTGAAGCGTCTCAGCCGGGCCATCAGTTGGCGTGGCAGCGCCGGATCGTGGAAGCCGATGGCGATCAGGGTGCGTTCCAGGTGAGCGAAGTAGTGCTCCAGCTCCTGGTGGCTGGCCAGCGGCTGCTGCGGCTCCTCATCCTGGTCGTTCTCTCTGCTTCCCCCACCGTTGCCGGCTTCGAGCCAGGCCAGACGGCACTCGTAGGCCAGCACCTGCACGGCGGCAGCCAGGTTGAGCGAGCTGAAGTCCGGGTTGGTGGGGATGTGCACGTGGGCATGGCAGCGCTGCAGCTCGGCGTTGGAGAGCCCGCTGTCCTCGCGGCCGAAGACCAGTGCCACCCGCGATTCAGGGCCGGCGAGTTCGGCCGGCAGCCGTTCTCCCAGCGCGCGCGGCGTGATCATCGGCCAGGGCAGGGTGCGTGAGCGGGCGCTGGCTCCCACCGCCAGGGTGCAGTCGGCGACGGCTTCCTCGAGGGTTTCGACGACCCGGGCGGCATGCACGATATGGTCGGCTCCCGAGGCGCGAGAGATGCTCTCGCTAGTCAGCGGCTCGCAGCGCGGTGAGACTAGGGCCAGGTCGCCAAGCCCCATGTTGTGCATGGCGCGGGCGGTGGCGCCGATATTGCCGGGATGACTGGTGCCGATCAGCACGATACGAATGCGCTCTAGCATGCGGGACTGCCTTTGCCGTACGAGAGAAACTGCGAACCGCCGAGTCTACCACGCCTGCCGGCAGCAATGGCGCATGCCGGGCGATTCTGCTAGGATGCGCGCCACGCGTTCGACCGAGCTCCCCGTTCGACCCGGGATCTACGTTCGAACTAGCCTGTTCTTTAACATCACCGACGCTCCAAGGCCCGATCATGCATCCGATGGTCCAATTCGCCCTGCGCGCCACGCGCAGTGCCGCCGAACAGTTCTTGCGCATTCGTGAGCGCATCGAGAACGCTCACGAAGAACACAATCTCGAGCGCCTGCTCGAGGACACTGCCCGCAACGCCGAGACGCTGATCGTTCGTCAGCTCAACCGCGGCTATCCCCAGCACGGGGTCAGCGGTCGTTTCACCCCTCACCGCGCCGGCGAAGGCGAAGGGCGGGACATCGAATGGCGCATCGAGCCCTTCCATGGCTACTCAAGCCTGGGCGTGGCCGGCAGCGGTTTTGCCCTGTCGGTGGTGTGCCTGGTGAAGGGTCGCCCGGAGCATGCGGTGGTGATCTGCCCCTATAGCGACGACGAATACCTGACCAGCCGTGGTCGCGGTTCTCAGCACAACGGCAAGCGTATTCGTGTGCCCAAGTCCAGTGCGATACTCGGCACTCGGATCGCCATGAGTCTGCCCGAGAGCGATCATCGCTCGCGTCATCTTCCCGCTTACCTGACCCTGGTTCAGCAGCTCGGCCCGCAGGTCGAGACACAGCTTGCCACCGGCAGTGGCCTGCTCGATATGGCCGAGCTGGCCGCCGGCCGCGTCGACGCCGCTTTCGTGCTGGGGCTGGAGGAGCAGGATCGCCTGGTCGGCAGCCTGCTGTTAAAGGAAGCCGGTGCGCTGATGGGCACCCCGGATGGCCAGCCGAGTGTCGAAGCCAAGGGCCAACTGATGGCTGCCGGCCCGCGCCTGTTCAAGGCCCTGGTACAGCAGCTCAAGCCGCATTTCTGAGCGGCGACACAGCCCGAAACGAAACCGCCCCCGCAGCACTGCTGCGGGGGCGGTTTGCGTTGCAAAGCCAAAAAGGAAAGGCGCCCTAGATACCGAGCGCAGCACGCTATGGTGTCTTTCCTAGGGCAGCTGTTCCTCTTCTTCGTGCTCCTCCTTCTTTGGCGGAATCAGGTCCTTGCGCTCCAGCTTCACGGCGAGCAGCAGGGCGGCCGCCACGTAGATGGAGGAGAAGGTACCCACGACCACACCGAGGATCAGCGCGATGGAGAAGTAGTGGATCATGTCTCCACCCAGCAGCAGCAGCGCCATCAGCACCAGCAAGGTGGTACCAGACGTCGCCAGCGTGCGTGACAGGGTGAGGTTGATCGCTTCGTTGAAGATCGCCGGCATGTCGTCGATGCGCGAGGTGCGTATCGTCTCGCGAATACGGTCGTAGACGACGATGGTGTCGTTGAGCGAGTAGCCGATCACCGCCAGCAGGGCTGCCATCACCGTGAGGTCGAAGTCGAACTGGAACAGCGAGAAGATGCCGACCACGATGATGACGTCGTGGAACAGGGCCAGCACGGCGCCGATGGCGAACTTGTACTGGAAGCGGAAGGCCACGTAGACCATGACCACGGCCATGGCCAATAGCAGCCCCAGGCCGCTCTGGTCGCGAAGTTGCTCGCCCACCTGAGCGCCGACGAACTCGGCGCGCACCAGTTCGACGGTATCGCCATCGGCGCGCAGCAGTTCGATCACGCGGTTGCCGACTTCCGCATCGAAGGCCTGCTGCAGGCGGATCAGTATCTCGGTGGAGGCACCGAAGGTCTGCACCGAAACATCGCGGAACTCGGCGGCTTCCAAGGCTTGGCGCACGGCGTCCAGCGAGGGTGCCACCGCGTAGCGCACCTCTATCAGCGTGCCGCCGGTGAAGTCCAGCCCCAGATTGAGCTGCTGGAGCAGCAGCGAGACGATCGACGCCAGGATCAGCAAACCGGAGATCGCAAAGGCGATCCGGCGCTTGCCCATGAAGTCGAACTGTCGATTGACGAGGGTTTTCATAACCACCTCAAGTTGGTGAGCCTTAGATCCAGAGCTTCTTGACCGGTTTGCCGCCGTAGATGAGGTTCACCATCGCACGGGTCACCAGCAGGGCGGTGAACAGCGAGGTGAGGATCCCCAGCGACAGGGTCACGGCGAAGCCCTTGACCGGGCCGGTGCCGATCGAGAACAGGATGACCGCCACCAGCAGGGTGGTGATGTTGGCGTCGACGATCGAGCTGAAGGCGCGTTCGTAACCGGCATGAATGGCCTGCTGTATCGACAGTCCGTTGCGCAGCTCTTCGCGTATTCGCTCGAATATCAGTACGTTGGCGTCTACCGCCATGCCCAGCGTCAGCACGATACCGGCGATACCCGGCAGCGTCAGGGTGGCGCCGAGCAGGGACATGGCTGCGATCAGCAGGGTCAGGTTCAACGCCAGTGCCACGTTGGCGAAGACGCCGAACACCTTGTAGCGGATCAGCATGAACAGCACGACCAGTACCAGGCCGATCTGCACCGACATCACCCCGCGGGCAATGTTCTCCGCCCCCAGGCTCGGACCGATGGTGCGTTCCTGGACGAAGTAGATCGGTGCCGCCAGCGAGCCGGAGCGCAGCAGCAGGGCCAGCTCGCCTGCCTCGGTGGGCGAGTCGAGCCCGGTGATGCGGAAGCTGTTGCCCAGCGCGCTCTGGATGGTGGCCAGGCTGATCAGGCCGCGCTCGGTATAGGGCTCGCGCACGGTGACCTCTTCGCCATCCTCCATCACCACCCGGTCACGCGTCTTGTGCTCGATGAACAGCACCGCCATGTTGCGCCCGATGTTGGTGCGGGTGGCGCGGTTCATCAGCGTGCCGCCGGTGCCGTCCAGGTTGATGTTGACCTGGGGGCGACCGTTCTCGTCGAAGCTGCGCTGGGCGCTGGAAACGCTGTCGCCGGTGATGATCACGTCACGCATCAGGTCGGCGGTGCGGTTCGGGTTGTTGCGAAAGGCGAAGCTTTCGGTCTCGGCGTCCGGTGTGTCCGGGCGCGCCTCGAGGCGGAACTCCAAGTTGGCGGTGGCGCCCACCACGCGCTTGGCGGCCACGGTGTCCTGCACGCCGGGCAGCTCGACCACGATCCGGTCCGGCCCTTGGCGCTGCACCAGCGGTTCCGCCACGCCCAGCTCGTCCACCCGGTTACGCAGGGTGGTGAGGTTCTGGTTGATGGCGTAGTCCTGGATCTCGTTCACCGCCTGGTCGGTCAGCGTCATTACCAGCAGCGAAGCGCGGCCGTCCTGCTCGCTGGCGAAGTCGAAATCGCGAAACTCGCGACTGATCAGCCGGCGTGCCGTGTCGCGGTCTTCGTCGTTGGTGAAGGTGATCGTCAGTGTGCGGTCGTCGATGTCGGTGCCGCGGTAGCGGATGCGTTCGCTACGCAACTGCTCGCGCATGGCGCTGGCATTGACCTCGAGGCGCTGGGTCACGGCAGCGTCCATGTCGACCTCGAGCAGGAAGTGCACGCCGCCACGCAGGTCGAGCCCCAGGGTCATGGGCGAAGCGGCAAGGTTCTGCAGCCAGCCCGGGGTGGATTCGGCCAGGTTCAGCGCCACCACGAAGTCGTCGCCGAGCTGATCGGTCAACAGGTCGCGCGTGCGCAGCTGGTGGTCGGCATCGTCGAGGCGGACCAGCACGCTGGTGTCGTCGCGCTCCACGGCCTTGATGCCGATGCCGGCATCGCGAAGCGTCTGCTGGATGCGCTCGAGCTGCGCTTCATCCAGGGTGGTGTCGCCCTGAACGCTGCTGATCTGCACGGCCGGATCTTCGGGGTACAGATTGGGCAGCGAGTAGACGACGCCGCCAATGAGCACGATGAGTATCAGCAGATACTTCCACAAGGGATAACGGTTGAGCATGGGAGCCCTGCCTAGGTTGCGTAAAGAAGGCTACGGGACGGCAGCGCGGCCGCATGTTCGCTTCCGATCGAGAAGGGAACACCCGGCCGCCAGGCGACCCCCGCCGTTACCCGGCTCGGGCAGAGCCAACGGCAAGGGCGAGGAGCGTCGACGTCAGATGGACTTGATGGTGCCCTTGGGCAGCACGTTGGCCACGGCATTTTTCTGTACGTTGACTTCGGTGTTGTCGGCCACTTCCAGGGTGATGAACTCGTCGCTCACCTTGGTGATGCGTCCTACCAGACCGCCACCGATCACCACCTCGTCGCCCTTGGACAGGCCGCCGACCAGTTCGCGATGCTGCTTGGCCCGCTTGGACTGGGGGCGCCACAGCAGGAAGTAGAAGATCAGCACGAAACCGACCAGCATGATGATCTGGGCCATGCCGCCGCCTGCGGCACCGGCATCCTGAGCCATGGCCGGAGAGATGAAGAAATCCAGCATGAGAAGCGTATCTCCTGAGGTAAGTTAAGTCGCGAGTGAGCGTGTTGCCGCCGGCCGCTGGCGCCTTCGAGCTGGTGCCAGCGGTCGGTCGTTCAATCCGGTGCGTCAGGTACCGGCAGCCCCCGCTGCGCATAGTAGCCTGCCACGAAGTCAGCCAATGTACCCGCTTCGATGGCACCGCGCAAACCAGCCATCAGGCGCTGATAATAGCGCAAGTTGTGGATGGTATTGAGCATCGAGCCGAGCATTTCGCCGCAGCGGTCCAGGTGGTGCAGGTAGCTGCGGGAGAAGTTCTGGCAGGTATAGCAGTCGCAGTCGTCTTCCAGCGGGCGAGTGTCATGGCGGTGCTTGGCGTTGCGGATCTTGATCGTGCCCTCTGCGGTGAACAGGTGGCCGTTGCGCGCGTTGCGGGTAGGCATCACGCAGTCGAACATGTCGACGCCACGGCGAACGCCCTCTACCAGGTCCTCGGGCTTGCCCACGCCCATCAGGTAGCGGGGATACTCTTCGGGCATCCAGTCGGGCAAATAGTTCAGCACCTTGATCATCTCTTCCTTGGGCTCGCCCACGGAGAGCCCGCCGATGGCCAGGCCGTCGAAGCCGATCTCCATCAGCCCTTCCAGCGAGCGACGGCGCAGCTCCGGGTACATGCCGCCCTGGATGATGCCGAACAGCGCCGAGGGCGAGTCGCCATGGGCATCGCGGGAGCGCTTGGCCCAGCGCAGCGAGCGCTCCATGGAAACCTCGGCTTCCTTCTCGGTGGCCGGGTAGGGGGTGCACTCGTCGAAGATCATCACCACGTCGGAGCCCAGCGAACGCTGCACCGCCATCGACTCCTCGGGGCCCATGAACACCTTGGCGCCATCCACCGGCGAGCGGAAGTGCACGCCCTCTTCGGTGATCTTGCGCATCTCGCCCAGCGAGAAGACCTGGAAGCCGCCGGAATCGGTGAGGATCGGCTTGTGCCACTGGGCGAAGTCGTGCAGGTCGCCGTGGGCCTCGATCACCTCGGTGCCCGGGCGCAGCCACAGGTGGAAGGTATTGCCGAGGATGATCTCGGCGCCGATCTCTTCCACCGATTTGGGCGTCATGCCCTTGACCGTGCCGTAGGTGCCCACCGGCATGAAGGCCGGCGTTTCCACCGTGCCACGGGGGAAGGTGAGGCGCCCGCGACGCGCCCGGCCGTCGCTGGCCAGCCGCTCGAAGGACATGAAGCATTCGTTGCGCATGGAGTTCTCTTCTCTACTGCAAGACGTCGGTTCGGTGGTCGTCTTGCGGATCAGCCATTCTTTGGGTTCAGAAACGTTTCGGCTCAGGAGTGCTTGCGGCTCAACAGCATGGCGTCGCCATAGCTGAAGAAGGCATAGCGCTCGGCCACGGCTTCGCGATAGGCCGCCATGATCGTCTCGTAGCCGGCGAACGAGGAGACCAGCATCAGCAGGGTCGACTCGGGCAGGTGGAAGTTGGTGATCAGGTTGTCCACGCAGCGCCACTCGTAGCCGGGATAGATATAGATGTCGGTCTCGCCGCTGTAGGGTGCGATGGCGCCATCGGCACTCTGCCGGCATGCGCTCTCCAGGCAGCGCACGCTGGTGGTGCCCACCGCGATCACCCGGCGTCCGGCGGCCTGGGCGGTGCGCACCTTGGCGCAGGCCGCTTCGTTCACCTCGATCCACTCGCTGTGCATCTTGTGCTCGCGGATATCGTCGGCGCGCACCGGCTGAAAGGTGCCGGCGCCTACGTGCAGGGTGACGAAGGCACTTTCGACTCCCTTCGCCGCCAGGCGTTCCAGCAGCGGTTCGTCGAAGTGCAGCCCGGCGGTGGGGGCGGCCACGGCGCCGTCGCGACGGGCGTAGACGGTCTGGTAGCGGTCGCGGTCGGCGAGCTCGTCGGCACGGTCGATGTAGGGCGGCAGCGGCATGTGGCCGTGGCGCTCCAGCAGTTCGATCAGCGGCGTCTCACCGAGAAAGCGCAGTTCGAACAGCGCCTCGCGGCGGCCCTCGACCACGGCGCGCACGTCGCCCTCGAAGATCAGCTCGGTGCCGGGCTTGGGCGACTTGCTGGAACGGATGTGGGCCAGCCCGCGGTGGGCGTCGAGCGGTCGCTCGAGCAGCATCTCCACCTTGCCGCCGCTGGCCTTGTGGCCGTGCAGCCGCGCCGGGATCACGCGGGTGTCGTTGAACACCAGCAGATCGCCGGGCTCGAGCAGCTCCAGCAGGTCGGTGAAGCGGCGGTGGGCCAGCCCGCCGCTCTCGCCGTCCACGCACAGCAGGCGACAGTCGCTGCGCCGCTCGGAGGGGTAGCGGGCGATCAGCTCCTCGGGGAGTTCGTAATGGAAGTCGGCGCGCTGCATGCAGGGGTCCGCAATAAGGTCGAAACGAGCGGCTGCCGGGCAGCCGCAAACAGCCGGCAAGGATACCGAAAATCGACTCTCACGTCAGGCCCGCCGATTGACCTGCCGCACCGGCCACGTATAATGCTCGGCGCTGCCGGCGTGGCGGAATTGGTAGACGCAGCGGATTCAAAATCCGCCGGGTGCAAGCCCTTGTCGGTTCGAGTCCGACCGCCGGTACCATCGAAAGAGTAGTCATTGAAACAGTCGCTTATGGGCGGCTGTTTTTGCGTTTTGAGCCTTTCGACTTGCGCTTGAAGAAGATTCATCCGAGCCAGCGAGCAGCATGCCAGCAGCTTAATCCCGATATTTGCACTTTCCTTGATGTACCTCCCTATCCGCTGCATGCTGAGGCCTATACTCGGAGCTGAGGACTGCGGAATGGGTGTGAAGACATTTGCCTGGGTGCTGGTGGCGCTCGGGCTGGCAACGGCGCTGTATGGCTGGCAGGCGTGGAACCCGGCGGCGTTCGTGGGCATGGCGTTGGCCGCGGTGGGTGTCGTGGTGCTGGCCACGTCGGGGCGCCGACCGGGCGGTTGATCCCTCGCGAAGGTCTTGGCCGGACCTGACTTTCATCGGGCTTAGGCTTACCATAGTTAGAGTCACAGTCCTTCTCCCATCGGGCGAAGGGCTGTTTTCGTTGCATGGCCGGCAGCCATCAATCCCAAAAGGGTCGCTGCCGGTGCCAAGGAGGTTGTATGTCATCTCGTCCCCCCATCATCATCAACCGCCTGGACGCAGAGCGGCTGCAGCGCCTGATCGATCAGGCCGACGACAAGGACCGCTTCGTGGCCGATTGCCTCGAAGAGGAGCTCGAGCGCGGCGAGGTGATCGACCCGGAAGACATTCCGGAAGATGTGGTCAGCATGAACAGCCAGGTGCAGTTCACCGATCTGACACGTAACCGTCAGATGATACGCACGCTGGTCTATCCCCATGCGCTTGCCACGACCGAAGACGGCATCTCGGTGATGGCGCCCATTGGCGCCGGACTCATCGGCCTGCGCATCGGCGACGAGATCGAGTGGCCTTTGCCTGGCGGCGGCAAGGCGCAGCTGCGCATCGACGCGATCCTATGGCAACCCGAGCGCGAGGGGCAGTTCCACCGTTGAGGTGGTGCCGCCATTGATACCGTAACGTCGAAGAGGAGCTGGGGAGTGCCGCTTTCCTTATGGATGTCGCTGGTGGCCGTGTGCGCCATGGGGGCGATGTCGCCGGGCCCGAGCCTGGCGCTGGTGCTGCGCCACACCCTCGGTGGCGGGCGCGCACCCGGTATCGTGGCGGCGCTGTCTCATGCCATGGGGGTGGGGTTCTATGCCCTGCTCACGGTGCTGGGGCTGGGCGCGCTGATCGTGCGCTTCCCCACCCTGTTCCAGGCCATCACCTGGGCCGGAGCGGCCTATCTGGCCTGGCTCGGCATCAAGGCACTGCGCGCCGGCAGGGCGGCGGCGCTCGAAGCCGCCGGGGTGGTGACCACCCGCCGTCAGGCGGCGCGCGAAGGCATGCTGGTCGCACTGGGCAATCCCAAGTTGATCCTGTTCTTCGTTGCCTTGCTCAGCCAGTTCGTCACGCCGGACATGTCCGTGACCGCCAAGGCGGTCATCGTGCTCACGGCGATGATCATCGATGGCGGCTGGTACGTACTGGTGGCGGTGTCGTTGACGCATTCACGCGTGCTGCCCTGGCTGCAGGCACGGGCACACTGGATCCATCGCATCACCGGCGTCATGCTGCTGGCGCTCGCACTGCGAGTGGTGGCGGGTCCTCTCGGCTGAGCGGGTGCGCTCGGTTGGGTGGATTGCGTGCTGAGTGGGGTGTGTTGGGTGGATTGCGTTGAGAAGTGAACCGGCTGTTCATCAGGGATGATGGTAGTCTCAGAATAATTCGAGAACGAGTCTCCCTGATGAACGTTTTCTCCGAGGTGGAAGAAGAGCGGGCGCTGGCCATGGTGCTCGACGAGGACCCGGATGTGGTCGCGGTCCTCTCCCTCCAATTACATGTCCTGGGCCTCGAGAGTCGTTGTTATCGGCGCGCCGATGCGCTGCTGGCGGAGCTCGATGAGTGTGCCCCACAGCTGGTAATCATGGGGCTCGAATTCGGCGACCCGGACGGCATAGAGCTGCTGCGCCTGCTGGCGCAGCAGCACTTCGCCGGCTGGGTGCTGCTGTTGGGTGGCGTCGAGCGCAAGATTTCACGCATTGCCGAGCGGGTCGGTCAGACCCTGGGGCTGCAGATGCTCGGCTCGCTGGACAAGCCGATGCGCCTGGCCGAACTCAGGCAGCGCCTGGATCGGCTGCGCCCCGGCTGCAAGCCGGCCATCGTGCCTGAGGACAGCCCCTTCTTCTCCGCCGATGAACTGGAGTCGGCACTGCAGCACCATGAGCTTACCGTGCACTATCAGCCGCAGTTCGAGCTGGCGACCGGCCGCCTCAGCGGAGTCGAGGCGCTGGTGCGCTGGGCGCATCCCGACATTGGGCTGATCGGCCCGGCCAGCTTCCTGCCCATGCTCACGGCCGGCCAGAGTCGCCGGCTCACCTGTCATGTGCTCGAGCGGGCGTTGCTCGACGCTCGGCGCTGGCGTGAGCAGGGCGTGCTGCTGTCGATCTCGGTCAACGTCACCGCCGACGACCTGATGGAGGCCCAGCTGCCGGCGTTGACGCGTCAGCTGACCCCAGAAGACTCGCCGCTGGTGGTGCTCGAGATCACCGAGACGGCCGCTATGGATGACGAGCTACTGGGCTCGGAGGTCGCCGCGCGGCTGCACCTCAGCGGCATGGAGGTGGCGGTGGACGACTTCGGCGTTGGTTTCTCTTCACTCTCTCGCTTACAGATGCTGCCCATCAGCGAGCTGAAGATCGACCGCAGTTTCGTCCGGCACGTGCAGCAGGACGTTCAAGATGCCGCCATCGTCGAGGCCATCGCCCTGCTTGGTCGACGCCTTGGCATTCGTGTGGTAGCGGAAGGGGTGGAGGAGCTCGACTGCCTGCCGACTCTGGCCCGCTTCGGCTGCACCCATGTCCAGGGCTTCGGCCTGTCTCGGCCGGTACCGGCTGAGGAGATTCCGCTGCTGGCGTCCGATCAGTCGCCGATTCGCGCCAGAATCGCCGCCAGCGGCGAACCGGTCGGCAGCACCCCATAGGCGGGGCTGGCTTCCACGCCGAGGCGCGAGCGACAGAAGGTCTCGGCCACCTCGGCCGGCGCATGACGCAGCAGCAGTGCGGCTTGCAGGCTCTGCGCCAGACGCTGGGTCAGCCAGCGGGCGCGGGGCTCTAGTGTCTCGATGGGTAGCGTCAGGTCGTGTTCCAGGCCGGCCAGAGCCAGGTCGAGGTCCTGTTGCAGGCCCTGGGCGGCGCGCAGTTCGACCCGCAGGGCGGCGACCGATTCGGGGTGTCGTGCCAGCACCCGCAGCAGATCCAGGCAGATCACGTTGCCCGAGCCTTCCCAGATCGAATTCACCGGCGCCTCGCGATAGAGCCTGGCCAGCGGCGCCTCCTCGACATAGCCGATGCCGCCCAGGCACTCCATGGCCTCGGCCATGAAGCCGGGCCCGCGTTTGTTGTGCCAGTACTTGGCCAGGGTGGGCAGCACCCGGGCCAGGGCCGTCTCGTGCGCTTCGCTGCGAGCGTCACCGTCGAAGGCGCGCGCGGCGCGCATGACCAGCGCCACGCCGGCTTCCACTTCCAGTGCCAGATCGGCAATCACCGCCTGCATCAGCGGCTGTTCGGCCAGCAGGCGGCCGAAGGCGTGGCGATCACGCACGTGGCGCCAGGCCTCGGCCAAGGCCTGGCGCATCATGCCTACCGGGGCGGTGGCGGCATCGAGCCGGGTCTGCTGCACCATGTCGATGATGGTGGCCACTCCACGGCCCGGTTCGCCAACGAGCGTTGCCCAGGCGCTGCGATACTCGATCTCGGCGGAGGCGTTGGCGCGGTTGCCGCACTTCTCCTTGAGACGCTGGATCTCGATGGCGTTGCGCTCGCCGTCCGGCGTGAAGCGCGGTGCCAGAAAGCAGGTCAGTCCTGCATCGGTCTGGGCCAGGGTGAGGAAGGCGTCGGACATCGGCGCGCTGCAGAACCACTTGTGGCCGGTGAGCCGCCAGCCCTCGCCGTCGCGTTCGGCGCGGGTGGTGTTGCGGCGCACGTCGCTGCCGCCCTGTTTCTCGGTCATGGCCATGCCGAAGGTGAGTCCGTGCTTTTGACCGGCGGGAAGCGGACGTGGGTCGTAGGCGTTGGCTAGCAGCCCCGGCGCCCATGCCGCTTCGATGTCGGGGCTGCGGCGCAGCACCGGCATGGCGGCGTGGGTCATGGTTACCGGGCAGCAGAAGCCGGGCTCGGCCTGGGTCAGCAGGTAGAGCGCGGCGATATGGGCCTGATGCCCGCCGCGGCCCTCCTCCTGCCAGGCCACGGCATGCCAGCCGTTGTCGATGGCCAGGTGCATCAGCTCGTGGTAGGCGGGGTGATAGCGCACCTCGTCCAGCCGCCTGCCATGGCGGTCGAACAGAACCAGCTCCGGTGGGTGGCGGTTGGCCTGTTCACCCAGCGCCTGTACGCGCCGGCTGCCCGCTTCGCGTCCCAGCGCTGCCAAACGTTCGCTGACCCAGACGGGGGCTTCGCGCTCCAGCGCCTCACGCAGTGGCAGATCGCTGGCCATCAGGTCGCTGTCTCCGGGCGTGTCGGGTTGGTTGACCACCTCATGAGTGGCCAGTCGGCTGCGAGGGGCGTTATCGCGCATGCAGGCTCTCCTTGGGCGCCGTCGTTCCTCGTTCTTGCAGCATGGTCAGTCGCTCCGGGTCGGTCAACGCGCACTGGGCGTGACCTGCTTGCCGCTTCCCGGTAGGCTTGGAGCCGGCGCGCGAACGAAGCCTCGCTGGGCAAACCCCATCGAAAGGTTGCCGCGATACGCTGAGAGGTGCTACGTGTAAAACGTGGCGTGGGAAAGGTGACAGCGAGGCAGGCAGACATGGCCATCCACGAACACGAGTGCCGTACCTTCCGCGGCGAGCCCTTCAACCTGCGTGCCCTGCAAGGGCAGGTGCTGCTGATTGTGAACGTGGCCAGCCGTTGCGGTTACACGCCCCAGCTCGGCGAGCTGGAGCACCTCTATCGCAGCCATCGCGACCGTGGCTTTACCGTATTGGCCTTTCCCTGCAATCAGTTCGCGCGTCAGTCGCCGGAAACGGCGCTGGACTTCTGCGCCTTCAGTTCCAGTCAGTATGGGGTGACCTTTCCGGTGATGGAGAAGGTCAAGGTCAACGGTCGCGGCGCTCATCCGCTGTTCGTCGAGCTCAAGCGACAGGCACCGGGAGTGATGGGCACCGGCATGGTCAAGTGGAACTTCACCAAGTTTCTGGTGGCGCGGGACGGCCGGGTGTTGCGGCGCTTCTCGCCCCGCGACAGCGGGTCGGAGCTCGAACGTGCGCTTGAGCAGGCACTGGATGAGGACTTCCGTTCCAATTCACGGGTGCGGTGACTCGCCTCGCTCCATCATCACCCGGGCGATCAGCTCGTTCCAGCGATGGCGGGTCATCATGGTGGTCAGCCCCGAGAACAGCGCCCAGCTCTTGCGTCGCCAGCCCTTGAGCTTGAGGTTGTGGGCGACCAGCTGCTGCATCAGCTGATAGTCGTCGAAATCGCGCCAGCGCCCGGCGATCGACATCTGGTTGCGCGACATCACCGGTGCCAGCTCCAGGCGAAAGATCCACTCCAGCTCGTGCAGCGTCAGCTCGTGGCGCTCTATCACTGCCACCATACGGGCGAACTCGCGTTCGCTGGGCTCGCGGTCCAGCCACAGCGGAGCCAGCGCCAGCCACAGCTCCCCGCGCTCATCCACCAGTGCTTGTGCGTTCATGTTTACCTCCTGCCATGTCATGGCACCGGGTTGCATCGTGCCCCAGGACTCCGCGGCGCTCAAGTGCGGACAGACGCATGCGTGGCCGCTAGAATGTCGCCACTGTCCATTCGTATCGAATCGGCGTCCCGAGCGGCGTCGTAACACCAATAACGAGGTCTGTCGTGATCATCAAACCCAAGGTTCGCGGTTTCATCTGTACCACCACCCATCCGCTCGGCTGCGAGAAGAACGTGCTCGAGCAGATCGAGACAACCCGTGCGCGTCAATTCGACAAGGCCAACGGGCCGAAGAAGGTGCTGGTGGTGGGGGCCTCCAGTGGCTATGGCCTGGCGGCGCGCATCACCGCGGCATTCGGCTATGGCGCCGACACCCTGGGTGTGTTCTTCGAGAAGCCCGGCAGCGAGAAGAAGCCCGGCACCGCCGGCTGGTACAACGCCGCCGCCTTCGACAAGTTCGCCAAGGCCGAAGGGCTCTACAGCAAGTCGATCAATGGCGATGCCTTCTCCCATGAGGCGCGCGAGAAGGCCATCGAGCTGATCAAGCGGGACCTGGGCCAGATCGACCTGGTGGTCTACTCGCTGGCCTCGCCGGTGCGTCGCCTGCCCGACAGTGGTGAGCTGAAGCGATCCGCGCTCAAGCCGATCGGCGAGACCTACCGCGCCACCGCCATCGATACCAACAAGGACACCATCATCGAGGCCGAGGTCGAGCCCGCCACCGAGCAGGAGATCGAGGATACCAAGGCGGTGATGGGTGGCGAAGATTGGGAGCTGTGGATCGATGCGCTGGATAAGGCCGGCGTCCTCGCTCCAGGCGCCCGCAGCGTGGCGTTCAGCTATATTGGCACCGAGATCACCTGGCCGATCTACTGGCACGGTGCGCTGGGCAAGGCCAAGGAGGATCTCGATCGCGCCGCCGGCGAGATCGATGCCAGGCTCAAGGCGACGGGCGGCGGTGCCAACGTGGCGGTGCTCAAGTCGGTGGTGACCCAGGCCAGCGCGGCGATTCCGGTCATGCCGCTCTACATTGCCATGGTCTACAAGGTGATGAAGGAGAAGGGCCTGCACGAGGGCACCATCGAGCAGCTCAATCGCTTGTTCGGCGAGCGACTCTACACATCTCAAGGGCAGGAGGGTGAGTTCATCACCGACGAGGCCGGCCGCCTGCGACTGGACGACTGGGAGCTGCGCGACGACGTGCAGCAGGCGTGCAAGGACCTGTGGCCTCAGGTGACCACCGAGAACCTGTTCCAAATCACCGACTATGCTGGTTACAAGCACGACTTCCTGAAGCTGTTCGGGTTCGAGCGTGACGACGTCGATTACGACGCCGACGTGAACCCGGACGTTCAGTTCGATGTCGTCACTTTGTAGGCCCGCTGCGACGGAACGCGATTCGGCGGGCAAATCCAGTATCGAAGGAGGTGCCTCATGGACACCCGGGAGAGCAAGACGCCGCAAGAAGAGTACGAGCATCTCAAGGAAGTGAGGATGCCCGAGGACTTCGAGCATCTCGAGCCCGATGAGGAGCAGCCCGAAGCCAAGCGGCCGGCCAAGGGCTGGCACTGGCTGGTGTTGGGCGTGGCCGTGGCCACGGGGCTTTTCCTGATTTATCGGCTGGTGTCGGCGTTCTGGATCTGATCTGGCGGTTGCCGATGTGAACCGAAGGCCACCGTGGCGCTGCCGCGGTGGCCTTCGCCAATGCGGTAAACCGTGCGGTATTGCCAACGCCGCCGATGGAGTACCATTTCTCCTTCGTTTCGGCACACGGCGCTGCGCAATGCCCGACACCCCCACCTCTACCTTCGCCATGAACGCCGCCCGCTGGGTCGGCGTGCTGACGCTGCCGGGGTTCTCGCTGCTCGCCCAAGCCTGCGCCCTGGAGCCGCTGGTGGTGGTCAATCAACTGGCCGGTCAGCGTCTCTATCGCCTTCAGGCGTTCTCCCCGGGCGGTGGGGAGGTCGCCAGCATGGCCGACCTCAGTCAGGCGGCCTGTACCCCCTTCGAACACGCTTCGACCGAACTGGACATGCTGATCGTCTGCGCGCCGAGCCCATTGCCGGTCATGCATGACAGTGCGTTGCCGGGTCAGCTGCGCCTGTTGGGGCGCAGCGGTGTGGTGCTGGTGGGGGTGGGCGGCGGCACCGAGCTGCTGGCGCGCGCCGGCGTGCTGGATGGCTACCGCGCCACGCTGCCCTGGCAGCGCTTCGCCGCCTTCACCCGCGACTATCCTCGCGTGCGACTGACCCAGCAGCTGTTCGAGATCGACCGCGACCGCCTCACCTGCGGCGGCGGTACGGCGGCGATGGACATGATGATGACCCTGATCGCCTCCCATCACGGCAGCGAGCTGGCCGAGCGGGTCTCGGAGCACTTCGTGCTCGAGCGGGTGCGCATGGCCGATGAGCCACAGCAGGTACCGCTGCGCGCCCGGCTGGGGCATGCGCCGGCGCCGCTGGTGGACGCCGTGATGCTGATGGAGGCCAACATCGAAGAACCGCTCACCACCCACGAGCTGGCCGAGCATCTGGGCATTTCGCGGCGTCAGCTCGAGCGGCTGTTCAAGAAGTACCTGCAAGCGGTGCCCGGCCGCTACTACCTCGATCTACGCCTGAAGGAGGCGCGGCGTCTGTTGCGCGAAAGCGACCTGCCTGCCGGCGAGATCGCCATGAAGACGGGCTTCTCCTCGCCCGCCCACTTCTCCACCGCCTATCGCAACCATTTCGGTGTGACGCCCCGCGAGGAGCGTCTTTAAGTCTTTATCTACAAGTCGCGGTCCCATTGCTGAAAGCCGGCCGGCGCGTCGCTCCTTATACTCGGATGACATCGCTGCGTTGCTATCACTCTTTTTGCAGGAATGGAGACCGAGATGAGCCATACCCCGACCCGCGCCGACTTCGACCAGTACATGGTGCCCAACTACTCCCCTCAGAAGGTCATTCCGGTGCGCGGCGAGGGTAGCCGACTGTGGGATCAGGAGGGGCGCGAATACATCGATTTCGCCGGCGGCATCGCCGTGAACTCCCTGGGCCACTGCCATCCGGTGTTGGTCAAGGCCCTCACCGAGCAGGGCAACAAGCTGTGGCATCTCTCCAACGTCTATACCAACGAGCCCTCGCTCAAGTTGGCCAAGACCCTGGTGGAGCGCACCTTCGCCGACAAGGCCTACTTCTGCTCCTCCGGCGGCGAGGCCAACGAGGCGGCGCTGAAGCTGGCGCGGCGCTGGGCGCATGACAACTTCGGCGAGCACAAGCACCGCATCGTCTCGTTCTACCAGTCGTTCCACGGCCGCACCTTCTTCACCGTCAGCGTCGGCGGTCAGCCCAAGTACTCCCAGGGCTTCGGTCCGGTGCCGGGCGGCATCGTCCACGGCGAGTTCAACAATCTCGACAGCGTTCGCGACCTGATCAACGACGACACCTGTGCGGTGATGGTCGAGCCGATGCAGGGCGAGGGCGGCATTACGCCGGCCACCCAAGAGTTCCTGCAGGGCCTGCGCGATCTGTGCGACGCCCACGATGCGCTGCTGATCTTCGATGAGGTGCAGACCGGCGTGGGCCGTACCGGCTCGCTCTACGCCTACATGGAGTACGGCATCGAGCCGGACATCCTCACCAGTGCCAAGGCCCTGGGCGGCGGCTTCCCCATCGGCGCCATGCTCACCACCGACCGGGTCGCCCCGGCACTGGCCATCGGCACCCACGGCTCCACTTACGGCGGCAACGCCCTGGCTTCGGCCGTGGCTCTGGCCGCGGTGGAGCACATCGACACGCCGGAAGTGCTCGGCGGCGTCAAGCAGCGGCATGACCTGTTTCGCGAGCATCTCGAGGCGATCAACCGCAAGCACGGGGTGTTCAAGGAGATCCGCGGCATGGGGCTGTTGATCGGCGCCGAGATGACGCCGGCGTATCAGGACCGGGCCAAGGACATCCTGCCGCTGGCCATCGAAGAGGGGCTGATGGCGCTGATCGCCGGCCCCAACGTGCTGCGCATGGCGCCGTCGCTGGTGATCCCCGAGGCCGACATCGCCGAGGGCATGGCGCGGCTGGAGCGTGCCATCGAGCGGCTGGTGGCGGCCGGGTGAAGGCTGGCCGAGCCATGCGCGACACCGCCAATCGACCAGGAGATCCCGCCATGATGGTCGTACGCCCCGTTCGGCCGGCCGACCTGCCGGCCCTGGAGCGGCTGGCGGGCTTGGCCACGCCGAGCCTGACCAACCTGCCGGCCCATCGCGACCGCCTCGAGGAGCGCATCGCCCGCTCGCGGCAGTCGTTCGGTCGCGAGGTAGACTTTCCCGGCGACGAACATTACACCTTCGTGCTCGAGGATCTCGAACGCGACGAGGTCGTAGGAACCGCCACCCTGCGCGCCGAGGCCGGCGCGCGGGAGGCCTACTACACCTATCGCCAGGAAACCCTGATCCACGCCTCGCAGCAGCTCAACGTGCGTCGCGAGGTGCAGACCCTCTCGCTCTCTCATGAGGTGTCCGAGACCACTCAGCTGTGCGCGTTGTCGCTGGATCCGCGCTATCGCGGCACCAGCGCCGAGAGCCTGCTGCGCCGAGCGCGGCTGATGTTCATCGCCCAGTACCCGGAGCGTTTCGCCGAGGTTCTGGCGATGGCCTTTCCGGGCTATCTCGACGAGCAGGGCGAATCGCCGTTCTGGAACAGCGTGGGGCGCCACTTCTTCGTGCGCGACTACCACGACATCAACTACCTCGCCGGGGTGCGCTCGAAGAGCTTCATCGCCGAGGTGATGCCGCAGTTCCCGCTCTATCTGGCACTGCTCACGCCCCAGGCGAGGGCCGCCATCGGTCGCGAGCACCCCGCCCATGAGGCGGCCATGGCCGAGATGCTGGCCGAGGGTTTCATGCGCTCGCGCCACGTCGACCTGTTCGACGCCGGCCCGGTGATCAAGGGCGAGCGCAATCGCCTGCACACCTTCCGCCGTGCCGCCTGGCACCCGGTACGGGTACGCCCGGCCCACGCCCTGCCGGACGCCGAGCCGGCGATGGTCGCTAACCAGCGCCTGGCCGACTTCCGCTGCGTGGTGGCGCGCTATGCGCTGTCGCCCACCGGTCAGCTGATGCTCTCGCCGGAGCATGCCGAGCTGCTCGGTGTGGAGGAGGGGCGAGCGGTGCTGGCCGCGCCGCTGACGATGCCGTCCAACGGCGAAGAGGAAGCGGGCTTCGACGAGGGGGAGCTGTGATGCGTATTCGACCGATTGCCGAGGGCGACCTGGACGAACTGCAGAAGATCGCCCGCGAGACCGGGGTCGGCTTCACCTCGCTGCCCGACAACCGCGAGTTCCTGGCGGCCAAGATCGCCGCCGCAGTGGCCGCCTTCGAGCAGCGCACTCCGGCCGACCGGCGCAACTATTTCTTCGTGCTGGAAGACGAGGAGAGCGGCGAGCTGGCGGGCTGCTGCGCCATCGAGGGTCAGGTGGGTCGCGAGGTGCCGTTCTATCACTACCGCCTGGGTACGTTGGCCCACTCCTCGGTGCAGCTCGACCTGCACCGTACCATCGACACCCTGTTCCTCAGCTCCGACCACACCGGCGATGCCGAGGTGGCCTCGCTGTTCCTGCGCCCTGGCTTCCGTGGCAAGGAGCGTCAGCATCAGCGCAACGGCGCGCTGCTGTCGATGGTGCGCTGGTTGTTCATGGCCGAGTTCCGCGACCAGTTCCCCGACAAGGTGCTGGCGGAGATGCGCGGGGTGTTCGACGAGCGCGGCAAGAGCCCGTTCTGGGAGTGCCTGGGCAGCCACTTCTTCCCCTTAGACTTCGACGAGGCCGACCGCCTCACCGGGCTGGGGCAGAAGAGCTTCATCGGCGAGCTGATGCCCAAGTTCCCGATCTACACGCCGTTTCTCTCCGACGAGGCGCGAGCCTGCATCGGCCAGGTGCATCACGACACCCGCCCGGCGCTGGCCATGCTCAAGAAGGAAGGCCTGCGTTGGGAGGGCTACATCGACATCTTCGACGGTGGACCGACGGTGGAAGCCTATATCGACGACGTACGCGCGGTGCGCAAGTCGCGCTGCTGCCGGGTGGAGATCCGCAGCGGCAGCGACACGCCCCCCGCCCGGCCACGCTGGCTGGCAGCCAGCACGACCATGGCCGACTTCCGCGCCGCCTGGGTGGCCTGTGCTCCCGATGAGGAGGGCACCCTCACCCTGAACGAGGCGGAGGCGCAGCGGCTGGGCGTGTCGGCCGGCGACTCCCTGCGCGTCCTGGATACCGAGGAGACATCATGAACGCAATGCAACAGCTGATGATCGGCGGGCGCTGGCAGCCGGGCGATGCCATTGGCTTCACCAAGCGCGATCCGGTCTCCGGCGAGACCCTGTGGCAGGGTGCGGCGGCCAGCGATAGCCAGGTGGCGGCAGCGGTGGAAGCCGCCCGCGGCGCCTTCTCGGGCTGGGCCCGGCTGGGCTTTGCCGAGCGCTTGAGTGTGGTGGAACGCTTCCGTGAGGTGCTCGAGACCCACCGCGAGGATCTGGCCCGGGCCATCGCCGGCGAGACCGGCAAGCCGCTGTGGGAGGCGCGTACCGAAGTGGGCGCCATGATCGGCAAGGTGGCGATTTCCGCGCGCGCCTATCAGGAGCGCACCGGCGAGCGAAGCCGCGACGTCGGCGACACCACCGCCGTGCTGCGCCATCGCCCCCACGGCGTGATGGCCGTGTTCGGCCCCTACAACTTCCCCGGCCACCTGCCCAACGGCCACATGGTGCCGGCGCTGCTGGCCGGCAACACCGTGGTGTTCAAGCCCAGCGAGCAGACTCCGCTGACCGCCGATCTGACCCTGCAGTGCTGGCAGGAAGCGGGTCTGCCAGCCGGGGTAATCAACCTGGTGCAGGGCGCCGCCCCGGTGGGGCAGGCGCTCTCCTCGCACCCGGGCATCGACGGCCTGCTGTTCACCGGCAGCGCTCGCGTGGGCGGCCTGCTCAACCGCCAGTTCGCCGACCAGATGGAGAAGATCCTGGCGCTGGAGCTCGGTGGCAACAATCCGCTGGTGGTCAAGGACGTCCACGACCAGGACGCCACGGTGTTGACCATCCTGCAGTCGGCGTTCCTCTCCGGCGGCCAGCGCTGCACCTGCGCGCGGCGCCTGATCGTGCCCGAGGGGCAGATCGGCGATCACCTGCTTGACGCTCTGGTCGACGCCATCGCCCGTCTGCGGGTGGCGGGGCAGTTCGAGGAGCCGGCGCCGTTCTACGGCGGCCTGGTCAGCCAGGAGGCGGCCCAGGGGCTGCTCAAGGCCCAGGACGAGTTGGAAACACTGGGGGGTGTGGTGCTGGCGCGCATGGAGTGCCTGGAGGAGGGCACCAGTTTGCTGTCACCGGCGCTGATCGACGTCACCGGGCTCGACGTGCCTGACGAGGAGCACTTCGGCCCGCTGCTCAAGGTCTACCGCTATCGCGACTGGGACGAGGCCCTGCGCCTGGCCAACGATACCCGCTACGGCCTGGCCGCCGGTCTGATCGGCGGTGAGCGCGCCGACTGGGACGACTTCCTGCTGCGCATTCGCGCCGGCATCGTCAACTGGAACCGCCAGACCACCGGCGCCTCCGGCGACGCGCCCTTCGGCGGCGTGGGCATCAGCGGCAACCATCGCCCCAGTGCCTATTATGCGGCGGACTACTGCGCCTACCCGGTGGCTTCCATGGAAGCCGAGACCCTGACCCTGCCCGACAACCTGCCGCCCGGAGTGGTGTTATGAGCCAAACGACGAACGCCGACTACCGGGAAGTCAACTTCGACGGCCTGGTGGGGCCCACCCACAACTACTCGGGGCTGGCCCACGGCAACGTGGCCTCGATGCGCCACGGCGGGTTGGTCTCCAACCCACGCGAGGCGGCGCTGCAGGGCCTGGCCAAGATGAAGGCGCTGATGGACGCCGGCTACGCCCAGGGCGTGCTGCCGCCCCAGCAGCGCCCCGACCTCGGCGCGCTGCGCTCGCTCGGCTTCACCGGCAGCAATCGCGAGGTGCTGGCGCGGGCGGCCAAGGAGGCGCCCCAGGTGCTGCGCGCGGTGTGCTCGGCCTCGAGCATGTGGACGGCCAACGCCGCCACGGTGACCCCGAGCCGCGATGCCGCGGACGGCCGCGTACACTTCACCCCGGCCAACCTGCAGTCGAGCTTCCATCGCTATCTGGAGCCGGAGACCACCGGCCGCGTGCTGGCGGCGATCTTCCGCCACGAGGCGCACTTCGCCCATCACCCGGCGCTGCCCGCCACACCAGCCTTCTCCGACGAGGGCGCGGCCAACCATACGCGGCTGTGCGGCGAACACGGCGAGGCCGGCGTTCACCTCTACGTCTACGGCCGCCAATCCTTCGGTGGCGGGTCTGGTGAAAGTCGCGAGCCCAAGCGCTTCCCCGCGCGCCAAACATTGGAAGCGAGCCAGGCGGTGGCGCGTCAGCATGGTCTGGCCGCGGCGCAGACGGTATTCGCCCAGCAGCACCCCGAGGCCATCGATGCCGGCGTGTTCCACAACGACGTGATCGCGGTGGGCAACGGGCCGGTGCTGCTCTACCACGAGATGGCCTTCCTCGACGAGCAGGCCACGCTCGATGAGCTACGCGCCAAGATGACCACGCCCCTGATCCCGGTGCGCGTGCCCAGCGAGGCGGTGAGCATGGAGGACGCCGTGGCCTCCTACCTGTTCAATTCGCAGCTGCTGAGCAACCCCGACGGCAGCATGACCCTGGTGGTGCCCGGCGAGTGCCAGGAGCGCGAGGCGGTGTGGCGCACCATCCAGGACCTGCTGCTGGCCGGCCACAATCCCATCGGTGAAGTGATCGTCAAGGACGTCAAGCAGAGCATGCGCAACGGCGGCGGTCCCGCCTGCCTGCGCTTGCGGGTGGTGCTCTCCGCCGAGGAGCGCGCCGCGCTGACCGGCCGCGTGCTGCTCAGCGATGATCTCTATGGCGAACTCACCGCCTGGGTCGGGCGTCACTACCGCGACCGCCTGGCCCCGGACGACCTGGCCGACCCGCAGCTGGCCGACGAGACCCTCACTGCACTGGACGAGCTGACCCGCATCCTGCAAATTGGATCGGTCTATCCCTTCCAACTGGGTTAGCCAGACCTGTGCTTTTGCAATGGATAAGGAAATCGGCATGCGCGACATCACCCTCGTCCGTTTGATCCCCGAGTCGGACCACGTTGATACGGTGGCAAGCTGGACCTTCGCCGAATGGGGCCACTTGCATCCGGGTAGCACCGCCGACTCCTACCGCGAGGCCTTTCGTCGCGAGTGCGGGGAAGGCGGCGTGCCCTCGGTGTTCGTGGCCATGCACGGCAATCGGCCGGTAGGTACGGCGGCCCTGTTGGCCGAGGACATGGACAGCCGGCCCGACCTCACCCCCTGGCTGGCCTCGGTGTTCGTGCTGCCGGAGTGGCGTGGGCAGGGCATCGCCGCCCGGCTGATTCGCCGCGTCGAGGAGGAAGCCGTGGACAGCGGTTTCAGCCAGTTCTACCTCTATACCCCCGATCAACAGGGGCTCTATCGCCGCCTAGGCTGGCAGGACCTTGAGGAGCTGAACTACCGGGGCGAAGCGGTCACCATCATGTGGCGCCAGTTGGAGGCATGACCGCCGCCTCGCCGCTGACGCTCTATCGCGAGGCGGTAGAACGCCAAGGTTTTGCGCCGGACGCGGCCCAGCAGAGCGCTGCGGCACGGCTCGATGCCTGTTTCCAGACGCTGCATGATGAGGGTGCCGCGGAGCAGCGCAGGGCCGTGGCCGGCGTCTACCTGTGGGGACCGGTGGGGCGCGGCAAGACCTGGCTGATGGACGGTTTCCACCGCCACCTGCGGGTGCCTTCCCGGCGCCTGCACTTCCATCACTTCATGCGCTGGGTGCACCAGCGCCAGTTCCAGCTCAGCGGTACCGCCGATCCTCTCTCCGCGCTGGCGCGGGAGCTGGCGGCCGAGGTGCGCGTGCTCTGCCTCGATGAGCTATTCGTCAGCGACATCGCCGATGCCATGCTGCTCGGACGCCTGTTGCAGGCGATCTTCGAGCATGGCGTGGTGCTGGTGTGCACCTCCAACCAGGCGCCGAGCCAGCTCTATGCCGACGGCTTCAACCGCGAGCGCTTCCTGCCGGCCATTGCCGCCATCGAGCGTTACCTGGAGGTGGTGGAGCTGGACGGCGGCTTCGATCATCGCCTGCGCCCCGGTCGGGCATGCCAGCGCTATTGGGTGGCCGAGCCCGGCCGGCCGAGCGCCCTCACCAGCGTTTTCGCGCGCCTGAGCGAAGGGCTGCCGACGAGCCGTGAGCCCATCGAGCTGGGCCACCGCCGCATCGCAGTGGAGCGGCGCAGTCGGCGAGTGGTGTGGTGTCGCTATGCCGAGCTGTGCGAGCAGCCGCTGGCCGCGCTCGACTTTATCGCCCTGGCCGACGAGTTCGACCATGTGCTGCTCAGCGAAGTGCCGCGGCTGAGCGATGTCGCCGCCGCGAGGCGTATCGCCCGTGGCACCGAGGACGGCGCCGAGCGTGTCGAAGCCGGAGAGCGGGAGCTGCCTCCGCTGTCCCGGCGCGACGATGGCGTGCGCCGCTTCATCGCCCTGGTCGACGAGTGCTACGACCGCCGCGTGCCGCTCCACATCGAAGCCGAAGTCGCCATGGACGAACTCTACACCGATGGCTACCTGGCCTTCGCCTTCCGGCGCACCCTCAGCCGGCTGCAGGAAATGCAGCTGGCGAGGTTTGGTGGGCTACCTGCAAGCGACTGAGCTGGCTTCGTCATTCGGTAAGCGGCGCGCCGATACACTGCCTGAAAACCGCGACCATGGGGTCGTAATCGCAGTAGTAAGCCGCGATGTTGGCTCGAATCCACTCGTCCCGATCCAGCCCAGCCCATGAAATCTCATAGCCGCAATTGATGATCAGGTGCTCGAAGAGAATACGCTGCGCCCTGCCGTTGCCATCTCGAAAGGGGTGCAGGACATTGAGATCGCCGTAGAACTCGGCGGCGGCCACTATCAATTCGTCACGTTCAAGGCCTGTGTACCAGTCGGCGCGTACTAACTGGGCGAACAGTTTTTTGGCTTCCGGCTCGATGCGGTCGCAATGACAAAAGCGCGTATCGCCTTTGGAAATGTCGATGGCACGGATCTCGCCGGCCCAAGGATAAAGGTCACGGAAGAGTTGCCTGTGCAGCGACTTGAGATAGTCAAAATCGTAGGGCGGGAGAGAGAAAGGAATCCCGTCGGCAGCAATGGTCGTCAGCTCGCGTTCGGCTTCCTGCAGGATTGCATCGTCACGAATCTCGAGGAGATTCCTGAAAACGTTGGTACCGTCGTAACAGTAGGGATCCTGGCCGACGCCGTACTTGTCCATGACAGCGGCTGGTGGCCACGCTCAACGCTGGCGATATTTTTCCAGCGTGGCGGACTTGCTGGGCAGTGCATGCGGCACATCGGGAGCGCTGAACCCTTCCAGGCGCAGGCTGGCCGCATAGTTATGCTGCTTGACCTTGGCAAAATAGTCCTGCTTGGTCTTGAGGGATACCTTGGTCATGGGGACTGCCTCGAATTTGCCGATGCCCGTATTTTAACGCATATCGGTCCACGATGCTTCCTGCCCGATCGCCAGTTGCTGTCGTTGGGCCAGTCGCTGTCGTGGCATGTACCGGGGCATCGGCCTGACAGCCGATGCCCAGGTTCCATCATTAGCTGCTGGCCGCTCCGCCGACGATACCGCTGCGAAAGCCGCTCTGGCGCTCGCCGCTGCGCAGGTGCTGCGCCACGGTGTCTTCCGGTGAGCCTGCCATTTCGCGGAACATTCCCATGGAGCCGAGCAGGGCGGAGGATTCGTAGGGCACGAATACCCGCTCGCCGTCCTGGGCCATGGTCGGCAGTGCCTTGATATAGCTCTGGCCGAGCAGATAACCCACCACAGTGCGCTTGTGCTCGTCGCTGTCGCCGATGGCGCTCAGCACCAGCTTGATCGACTCCTGCTCGCCCTGGGCGCGCAGAATGGCCGACTCCTTGTCGCCCTGAGCATTGAGGATTGCCGATTCGCGCTGACCCTGGGCCTTGGCGATGGCGGCGGCCTTCTCGCCCTCGGCTTCGGTCACGGTGGCGCGGCGCTTGCGTTCGGCGGCCATCTGCAGGCGCATGGCGGTTTCGACCTCTTCGGGCATGGCGATGTCCTGCACCTCGACCCGTGAGATCTTCACCCCCCACTTTGAAGCGGGCTCCTCCATGGCGGCCTGGATTTCGTTGTTGACCTCGGCGCGGGACTCGAACAGTTTATCGAGCTCCATCTTGCCCACCACCGAGCGCAGGGTGGTCTTGGCCAGCACTTCCACCGCCTGGCTCATGTTCTCTATTTCATAGACGGCACGGCGCGGATCGATGATCTGATAATAGAGCGCCCCATTGATGCGTACCGTGACGTTATCGGTGGTCACCACCGGCTGGCCGGGGAAATCCATCACCGTTTCCCGGCGGTCGATCCTCGCCTCGTTGGTCGTGATGGGGAAGTACTCCTCGCCGCGCTTCTGGTAGCGGATCATGGTGATGGCGCGGGGCTGCTCGATGAACGGAATGATGATGTTGATGCCGCTCTCCAGCAGGCGGTTGAACGAGCCCAGGCGCTCGATCACCATCACTTCCGACTGGCGTACGATGACCAGCCCCTTGGCGATGATCAGGATGCCGATGACGACGACGATGAGGGCGATCAGCAACCCCGGGTTGATGGGAAGATCCATATTCACTTTCACTCCTTGCAGTTGCGTAGGGACGGGGCCGGAAGGGGCTCCGCCAAGGTCATGCGAGTGGCGCTATGTTTGAACGTGGCTGACGACGGCGGTGGTGCCGTCGAAGTGCTGGAAGAGCACCAGCGAGCCCTCGGGCAGCTCGGTCTCACCGGTCTCGGCGACCCGCAGGCGATAGAAGTCGCCGTTGATCTTGACCCCGCTGGCGCCGTCGAAGTCGCGTTTGAGCGTGGTGTAGGTATGGCCTTTCTCCACCCCCGTGCCGGTGGTGCCGTAGGCCACCCCTCTGGGCGAGAACCACGGGCGGATCACCTTGACGGCGAGCGGGATGAGAATGCCCGAGAACACGCCCATGGCGAGCAGCTGCCAGGGCAGCGTAAGGCCCAGCGCGGCCAGCGCCGAGGTCAGGGCGGCAGCCACGCCCAGCGACAGCAGCACCAGGCCGCCGGAGGAGAGTTCGGCCAAGCCCAGCAGCAGGGCGATGGCCAGCCAGATCAAGGCGGGATTCCAGTCCATGGTAGTCTCGGTAATGAATTGTTTCCTGATGCGCCGCTGCAACGCACTGCACGGCGCTTGGTTCTATCGTACTCGTACGACTCACATGGTAAAGGAGAGCAGCATGTCGCACATCCTCACAGTACGTACCTGGTCGGCACTGGCCGTCGTGTTGGCCGGCAGTGCCCTGCTGGCCGCCCCGGCCTTGGCGGCGGAAGAGGAGGCCCAGGCCCAGCAGCAGATCGGTCAGGCCGAGCCGCAGCAGGACGCTGAGATCGATGAAGCAGCCAATGGCGACGATGCCGATGACGACGAGAGCAACGGCGACGAGGTCAATGGCGACGAGGTCAATGGCGACGAGGCCGAGGCGCAGGACGAGGAGGACCATCACGACCACGTTCACGAGCCCGACGAGCACGCCGACAACGAGGCCGTGCAAGCTTACCGCGAGGTCAATCGGCGCATGCACGAAGACATGTCGATCGAGTTCACCGGCAACCCCGATGCCGATTTCGCCCGCGGCATGATTCCGCATCACCAGGGGGCCATCGACATGGCCAATGTCGTGCTGATGCACGGCGAGGACGAGGCGATTCGCGACCTCGCTCGCGAGATCATCGAGGCCCAGGAAGAGGAGATCGCCTTCCTGCGCGACTGGCTGGCCCAGCACGGCTTCGAGGCCGAATAGGCAACATCGAGTGACTTTCAGCGGGCGGCATTCTCCATGCCGCCCGCGCTGACCTTCGCAATACTCCTGCCACACTACTCGCTACGCCCCACCCATACGCCACCGCTACGCCCCACCCATACGCCACCGCTACGCCCCCCGGGGAGGAGGACGCCGACTCCGCAATTGGCGAGTCTGGACGTGCTCGCTATCGCCGTGCCGCAACGGCACTGGCGTCGATAACAACAACCCGGAGGTTCCAACTCATGCATCGGACACGCCACGGTGTGCTTTTCCCCGTGCTGGTCGCGCTCGGCAGCGGCCAGGCTTTCTCCTCTCATGCCTTCGACGGCGACCGGCTGACGATCTGGATGGGCGACAACAAGGGCTACGACGGCATCCGTGAGGTAGCTCGCCAGTTCGCGGACGACACCGGCATCGAGGTACGGATCGTCAATCCCGACAACCTTACCGACCGCTTCCAGCAGGCCGCCGGCAGCGGACAGGGGCCGGACATCGTGATCTGGGCCCACGACCGCATCGGCGAATGGGCGCAGAGCGGCTTGCTGGCACCCGTTTCGCCCACGCGCGACTTCCGCGAGCGCTACTTCGACTTCACCTGGGACGCCACCCTGTGGAACGGCGAGCACTACGGTTACCCGATCTCGGTGGAGGCGCTGGGGCTGATCTACAACAAGGCGCTGGTCGAAGCGCCGCCGCAGAGCTTCGCCGAGCTTGCCGAGCTCGACGCCGAGCTCACCGAGCAGGGCAGGAAGGCGATCCTGTTCGACTATGGCGAGCCCTACTACGGCTGGACATTGCTGGCGGCCAACGGCGGTTACCCCTTCCGCCAGACCGAAGAGGGCTTCGACGTCGACGACATCGGCGTCAACAACGAGGGAGCCATCCAGGGCGCCGAGCTGCTGGTGGAGCTGATCGAGAGCGGCGTGCTGCCGCGGGGCACCGACTACAGCATCATGGATACGCGCTTCAATCGCGGCGAGGTGGCCGCCATGATCAGCGGCCCCTGGGCCTGGAGCAATCTGGAGCAGAGCGGTATCGACTACGGTGTGGCGCTGCTGCCCAGGGTGGGCGAGGAGCGCGCCAGGCCGATGTTCGGCGTGATGGCGGCGATGATCAACACCGCCTCGCCCAACGATTTCCTGGCCGTGGAGTTCCTCGAGAACTACCTGCTCGACGAAGCGGGCATGCGCACTTTCAACAGCGACGGCACCCTGGGGGCGGTGGCGCATATCGCCTACCAGCAGGAGCTGGAGCGCGACCCCAACATCGCCGCCACCCTCGAGAACGCCGAGCTTGGCATGCCGATGCCCAACATTCCCGAGATGGGCGCCTTCTGGGCCGCCATGGAGCCGGCGCTGCAGAACATCGGCAGCGGCCGCCAGTCGCCTCGCGAAGCGCTGGACGCCGCGGCCCGCCGCATGCGCCAGTAACGAACCCGCTCGATGCCTCGGCCGGCGGCAGGCGTCGCCGGCCCGGCCCAGGACGCTACCCATGTACACCGTCAATGCTTCCCGGGGGCTGCCGCGTCATCGCTCCCGCTATCCCGCCGAGCGCTACACCCGCTGGGCACTGCGCGGCCTGGTGGCAGCGCTGGTGCTGGCCCTGCTGTGGCTGGTGCTGGCCTTCCACCTCAACGGCCAGCCGATCTTTGCCCTGCTGTTCCTGGTGCTCGGCGCCGCGCTGGGCGTAGTCTTCACCCGCCGCACACTGATGAGCCACCGCTACATCTTTCCCGCCGTGGCCAGCATGGCGCTATTCGTCATCTTTCCGCTGCTCTACACCGTCGGCATCAGCTTCAGTAACTACAGCTCCAGCAACCTGCTCAGCGAGGAGCGGGTGCGTGCCCAGTTGCTGGCGCGTACCTATCAGGAGGAGAGTGCCACCTTCGGCTTTCAGCTCCATTCGAGCGACGAAGGCGTGCGGCTCTATCTGGAGCGGGAGGGAGCGCCGAGTGCAGCCAGTGAGGCGGAGGCCGAGCTCGAGGAGGCACTGGAGGGCGTCTCGCGCTTCGTCACCGGCCCGATGTCGCTGCAGGACAGCGAACGACGCCATGTCGCCATTCAGCCCGCCGAGGGAGAGCCGATGGGCGAGCCGCTGGCCATGCGCGAGGTGATCGCCTATCGCGCTGCGCTGCAGAATCTGGTGCTGACCACGCCTGAAGGGCTGGAGCTGCGCATGGCCGGGCTGCGCCACTACGCGCCCATGCTTGACCGCTACGAGACCCGCGACGACGGCAGCCTGTACGACCGCCGCGACGGTCTCCTGTTGAGCGCCGATGGAGAGACGGGCTTCTTCGTCACCGAAGAAGGGGAGCGCATCACCCCGGGCTGGCCGGTGGCGGTGGGCCTGGACAACTACGCGCGGATCTTCCTCGACCCCGATATCCGCGGCCCCTTCATTCAGATATTCGTCTGGACCTTCGCCTTCGCCAGTCTCACCGTCGTCTTCACCCTGATTGTCGGCTTCGTGCTCGCCTCGCTGCTGCAGTGGGACCAGCTACGCGGCAAGGCGCTCTACCGCACCCTGCTGATCCTGCCCTATGCGGTGCCGGCGTTCATCTCGATCCTGATCTTCAAGGGCATGTTCAACCAGCACTTCGGCGAGATAAACCTGATTCTCGACGCCCTGTTCGGCGTACGCCCCGACTGGTTCACCGATCCCTGGCTCGCCCGCAGCATGCTGCTGCTCGTCAACACCTGGCTCGGCTACCCCTACATGCTGCTGCTGTGCATGGGGCTGATCCAGTCGATCCCCAGGGATCTCTACGAGGCCTCGGCAGTGGATGGCGGCGGTCCGCTGACCAACCTGTTCCAGATCACCCTGCCGCTGATCATCAAGCCCCTCACGCCGCTGCTGATCGCCTGCTTCGCCTTCAACTTCAACAACTTCGTGCTGATCGCGCTGCTCACCGGAGGCAACCCCGACATTCTCGGCGCCAGCACGCCGGCGGGCACCACTGACCTGCTGGTGAGCTACACCTACCGCATCGCCTTCCAGGACGCCGGACAGAACTTCGGCCTGGCCGCCGCCATCGCCACGCTGATCTTCCTGCTGGTGGCGGGGCTGGCGCTGCTCAACCTGCGCCTGGCCAAGGTCAGGGTCTGATTCGCAAGGTCACAGGAGAACTCTCATGGCCATGGTACAACCGCGTTCCCTGCGCTGGCGCAAGCTGGCGGCCCATCTCGCCCTGATCGGCTTTCTCACGCTGATCCTGTTCCCGCTGCTGCTGGTGATCTCGATCTCGTTCCGCGAGGGCAATTTCGCCACCGGCAGCCTGATCCCGGAGCGCTTCTCCCTGGAGCACTGGTCGCTGGCGCTGGGCATCCCCTGGGAGCGTGCCGACGGCACGGTGGTGCAGCCGCCGTTTCCGGTGCTGCTGTGGCTGTGGAACTCGGTCAAGGTGGCGCTGGTGTCGTCGCTGCTGATCGTGCTGCTCTCCACCACCAGCGCCTACGCCTTCGCTCGTATGCGCTTTGCCGGCAAGGGGCCGATCCTCAAGAGCATGCTGATCTTCCAGATGTTCCCGGCGGTGCTCTCGCTGGTGGCGCTCTACGCCCTGTTCGACCGCCTGGGGCAGTTCGTCGGCTGGCTCGGCATCAACACCCACGGCGCGCTGATCGTCGCCTCGCTGGGCGCGGTGGCGCTGCACATCTGGACCATCAAGGGCTACTTCGAATCGATCGACGGCTCGCTGGAGGAGGCCGCCATGGTCGACGGCGCCAGCACCTGGCAGGCGTTCCGCTACATCCTGCTGCCGCTGTCGCTGCCGATCCTGATGGTGGTGTTCATCCTCGCCTTCGTCATGAGCATCATGGAGTACCCCATGGCCTCGGTGCTGCTGGTCGACGAACACAAGCTGACCCTGGCCGTCGGCGCCCAGCAGTACCTGGCCGATCACAACCAGCGCTGGGGCAACTTCGCGGCGGCGGCGGTGCTCTCCGGCCTGCCGATCACCGTGGCATTCCTGATCTGCCAGCGCTGGATCATCGGCGGACTGACGGCGGGGGGCGTGAAGGGCTAGAGGCCTGCTCAGGATGGTGGCTTGTATCACCGCGAGAGGAGTGCGCCCGCACGGCCAAGCCGGCGGGCGTTGCTTCTCCGTCGATTCCTAGCGGTCGTGACCGGGAGGCACGCGGGGTGTCAGCCCCTCGGCGCGCATCTGCTCGCGAACCTCGACGGGAGAGGGCGGGGGAAATTCGACGCCGCGCTCGATCATCATGTCGCGTACTGATTCAAGGCCTTGGCGAATGTCACCAGGAGGCAAGCGCTGGAGCCTGTCATGTACCACCCATGCAGGAGTAACTCCTGTCGCTAACCGAGTATCTAACTTCGCTCCGTTTTCGAGTAGATATGCGGCTATTTCTGGCTTGGTTCCTAGACAAGCATCATGAAAAGCGGACCTGCCTATACTGTTTTGGCTATCAATATCGGCACCGTACTCAATCAACAACCTAATATGTTCCAATGTTCCACTTGTAATAGCTCGGTGAAGAAGGGGAGTGCCGTCACTTGATTCGTCATTGGCAGGTAAGCCACCTTCAAGCATTGCACTCAAGTAACGAGTGTCAGGACTCATCAATGCTGCCCCAAGCGGGGTGCGAGCTTCGGCTCCTTCCATCTGACTTTCACTGGGGTGGACGCCCAGCTCGACTAAGGTGCGTACGGCATCGGGATTCTGCTGAAGCAGGGCGAACCACATCAGGGTCATCTGCTGCTCGCCCCTGGCAGTAAGATCGACCCCTTCGGCCCCGTGGCGCAGCGCCGCCATATCGTTGCGTTCGATGGCTCTGGCCAGCTCGAGATGTGGGCCGCTGAAGAGCTCGCCGGCAGTGTGAGTACGTGACATGGTCAATCCCTGAGTTGGCTGGCAGCCGCTGGCAAGGAAGAACAGTACCAGCAACAGAAGTGAGTGATAGCGTGAGCGAAAAGGGCGCTGTGGCTTGGTCTGCATGATGTCTCCCTACGTGCAGTGATGTCCCGTGGCTTCGGCCAGGATACCCTGATCCATCGACTTCTGGGCCTCCAGTCCCTCGATGACTTGCACCATGCTGTGACGCTCGATCGGATTGATGCCCCGGCCGGGAAGTCGATAGGGCGTGCCCACTGCATCCGGCATCAGCGTGGCCAGCAGGGTACTGCCGGCGGCTCCGGCAAGGGCACCGGTTCCACCGCCCAGTGCCGCGCCCACCCCGGCCGCGACGAGCGTGGAACTCAGCCGCCGCTCCTGCAGCAGTGTGAGTATCTCTCCCGCGACGCGGAAGGCCTGGATATTCTCGGGCCTGGGCTGATGCAGCGTGCCGCCATAGCGTTCCACAGTATTGGGATGCAGACCGGCGGAGTTGAATGTCGTTGCGGGCAGGCCGCTTGCGCGTGAAGTGGCGGAGACTAGACCACCCCCGAGAGAGTGGCCTGCCAGATGTATATGAGATCCACCTGCCGAAAGTGATTCTCCTATCTTAACTGCCCTTTCATAATAATCGGACGGCAGATTGAGCCCTTGAGCTATGTTGTTGCGGATATCTTCCCGGTTCGAGAAGTCCGTGCCCCTGAAGCCAATTGCCGGTGCCAAGGCGTTTCCAAAGACATCTGGGTCAGGTAGATACAGTCCGCCTCTGAAGGAGCTCTCTTCGGGATACAGGTCAGAGGGGGTTAACCCCAATTCTTCCAATAGCTCTGCATCCTGGCTGCTATCCCCCCAGCCCACCGGCACGGGCTGGCTGGGGTCGTAGACATGCTGGGCCAGCCGGGCGTGCTCCACGGCGACGTTGTTGCGCTCGAAGCGCTCGGTGGTGGCGGCCAGGGTATCGCGGGGGCCACCCGGCGGCATGGCGTCGAGCCGGGTTCTGGCAGCGGCGATCTGGCCTTGGCGACACTGCCAGCGTGCCGCCTTCTGGCGCCTGGCTTCCACCAGGTCGTCTACGCTCGAGTCGGTCGTGTCTTCGCTCGCGTCTGATTCGGCTTCGTCCTGTGTCGTGGCGGCGGCGACGGCCATGGCCGCCGCCATGAAGCCGCCCATGAGCGGCGCACCGCTGGACTTGAGCGTCACGTCCTCGCTGGCTTCCGGCGTGGCGGCACCCGGCAGCAGCGCCGCCGCTGTGGCTTGCCCGCTCCCCGAGCCGGGGCTGCCGCCGGAGTTGATCTTGACCTGGGCGCCGACGATGGTGATGCCGCTGGGGTCGAGCTTGAGGAAGCTGCCGCCGGCCTTGAGGGTGATCTCGGCGCCGGCGTCGATCACGGTCTTGCTGCCGGCCTGGTGGTGGATCTCCTGGCCAGCTTCGACGAGCTGGGCGCGGGCGGTCTTTTCGTGGCGCGTGGCGCCGACGATGAGGTGGTCGTCGCCGTCGACCTTGAGGTGGCGCTGGCCGCGCACGGTGAGGTGGTCGTCGGCGTGGATCTCGCTGATGCGGTTGCGGTGCACGGTGAGGTGGCTGTCGTGGCCGATCTCTTCGGTGCGGTCGTTGTGGGTCAGCAGTTCCAGGTCTTTCTGGGCGTGCAGCCAGATCTGCTCCTGGCCGGCTTCGTCATCGAAGCGCAGTTCGTTGAATCCTTCGCCCTGGTGACTCTGGGTGCGGATGACGGTACGGGTCTTGTGCGCCGGCAGTTCGTAGGGCGGTGTACTGACGGCGTTGTAGATCCGCCCGGTGATCAGCGGTTGATCGGGATCGCCCTCCAGATAGCTGACGATCACTTCATGGCCGATACGCGGAATCGCCATGCTGCCGTAGCCGCCACCGGCCCAGTCCTGGCTCACTCTCAACCAGGCGCTGGCACCGTTTACAGCGGCTTCGCCTTCAGCCCCGGCGGTATTCGGCTCGGCATAGCGGTCCCAGGGGAACTGCACCTTGACCCGGCCATGCTCGTCGCAATGGATCTCTTCACCTTCGGGCCCGACGACGAAGGCGATCTGGGGGCCGTCGACCCGGGGCCGGGGGTTGGGCTCGGGGCGCCAGGCCTGGTCGGCGGGCATGAGCACCAGTTCGTTGTGGTAGCGGGTCATGGCTTCCGAGCCTGCCCGCCCCCGCAGGCCACCATTCCCTTGCCCATCGCTCTGGTCGCTGCCCTGTACGAAACCGTCCTCTTCCAGCGCCTGGTGCTGCTTGCCGTGGTGAATGACGCTGAGTACCTGCCAGTCGCGGTTGAGCTCAATGAGGTCGTGGTCGGTCAAGGTGAAACGGGTGCCTGGGGCAAGCTCGGGCAGGTCGCTCTCGGCATCGGCGGTATTGGCGCCACGGCGTAGCGCTTCGAGACGAATGCGAGTGAAGGCCTGGCCGGAGGCGTCGGCCTTGTAGCGCCCGGGGTAGTCGTAGTGTTCGTAGTCGCTTCGCTGGCCGTGAGCTTCCAGCTCGCGTGCGGCGTGATCATGCAGTTGTCCGTAAGCAGGCTTCTTGAACGAGTAGTCCTTGAGCGTGGCCGAGGCCGGGGCGACCCGGGCATGCTGCTGCAGCTTGCGCACGTGACGCGCCGGCGGCGTGCCCCCGGCGCGACCGTGGTAGGTACGCTCGCCCAGGTGGCTCAGCACCTGGGGGGCGTCGGCGAACACCAGACGGTGGGCAGCGCGGGCGTCCTCGTCGCCACCGACCTGGAAGAATTCATGGAAGTAGAACAGCCCCTCTTCGGCGGCCAGGCGCTCGACGAAGGCGAGATCGTCTTCACGGTACTGGGTAAGGTATTCCCGAGCCTCGGGCTCGCGGGTGGCGGCGAAGGCGAGATCGGTCAGGCCGTGCTCGTCGCACAGGGTATTGAGCACCGTGAGCGGCGAGACTTCCTGGAAGATGCGCGAGTTCTGGCGCAGGCCAAGGCGCCACAGGGCGGGACGGATCTCGACCCGGTAGAAGGTGTGGCGGTGGCCGCGGTCGCCACGGGCGAACTCGCTGACGATGCCGTTCACTTGGCGCAGCATCTCGTCGTCCTGCCAGATCGTCAGGGTGGCTTCGCGGTCGAGAATGTCGCGGGCGAAAAGGCTGCCGTTACGGCTGGCGAAGCGCACCGTGAGCTCGAAGGGGGCGGAGAGCCGTTCCCGGTGGGTGAACTCGATGACCGCCAGGCCCTCGGTGTCGGGCGAGCTGGCATCGGCTAGCTGAAGGGTGAAGTGAAGTCCGTTTTCAGAGGCCATGCTTCCTCCTGGAGGCGTACATGGCCAAGTCTCTGCAGGCGAGGTGCCAGTTTTTGGCTAATAAAGTAAAAACAATGGGGTAAGAAGAAAGGGAGCGAAAAGGCTAAGTTAACTCAGGCAATCCATTGCCTGAGGCGGGCAAGAAGTTGCCCGTTGGGCAAGTTCTTGCCCGTGCTCAATGAGTGACACCGGGAATCCGTACCTGCCGCGGGCAAGCCTCGCCATCGGCGGCGAACAGGTGGCAGCGCTCGCCGGATAGTCCCAGTTCGAGCGGCTGGCCGTCCTCCAGGTGGGTCAAGCCGTCGAGGCGCTGGGTCAGGGTCTCGCTGACGCCCTCTACCCGCAGATGAGCCAGTGTCTCGTAGCCGAGCCTTTCGGCCACCATGAGCCTGGCCGCGAGGCGGGCCTCGGCGTCGGCAGGGGCGACGAAGTCCTCGGCGCGTACGGCCAGGGTGGCCTTGTCGCCGGCAAGCAGCCGAGCGCCGTCGACCGCCACGGCCAGCGTCTCGCCCCCGGGTAGGCGCACCGAGGTGCGCTGGCGGCCGGGATCGAGCACTTCGACCGGCACCACGTTGATGCGCGGCGAGCCGATGAAGTGCGCCACCTCCAGCGTGGCCGGGTAGTGATAGAGCGACAGCGGGGCGCCGACCTGGGCGATGCGACCCCCGGCCAGCAGCACGATGCGGTCGGCCAGGGTCATCGCTTCCACTTGATCGTGGGTCACGTAGATCATGGTGGCGCCCAGGCGCCGGTGCAGCTCGGCGATCTGCACCCGCATGTCGACCCGCAGGGCGGCGTCGAGGTTGGAGAGCGGTTCGTCTAACAGGAACACCGCCGGCTCCTTGACCAGGGTGCGGCCGATGGCCACACGCTGGCGCTGGCCGCCGGAGAGCTCCTTGGGCTTGCGTTCGAGCAGCTCGCCCAGGTGCAGCATCTCGGCGGCATGCTCCACCCGGCGGCGGATCTCGGCCTTGTCGGTGCGGGCGAGCTTGAGGCCGAAGGCCATGTTCTCGGCCACCGTCATGTGCGGGTAGAGCGCGTAGGACTGGAACACCATGCCGATGTCGCGCTCCTGGGGCGGCACCTCGTTGATGCGCTCGCCATCGAGGCGCATCTCGCCGTGGCTGATGTCCTCGAGGCCGGCGATCATGCGCAGCAGGGTGGACTTGCCGCAGCCGGAAGGGCCGACGAAGACGATGAACTCGCCGTCCTCGATGGTCAGGTCGATGTCGCGGGAGACCTCGACCCCCGCGTAATCCTTGCCGATGCCGGCAAGCGTCAGACGTCCCATACGATCTCCTCCCGTGCCGGACAGCGGGCGATGGCGATGCCGCAGGGCGGCAGTTGGACCTCGCCATTGGCCCATGCGCCATTGACCAGCGCCGGGGCGTCGTCGAGCGCTTGCGCTTCCCGCGGGGCGGGCAGGGTGCGCAGCGCGTCGCTGAAGTTGAGCGCAACCAACAGGCGCTCGTTGGGCTCTCGCGCGGGATAGGAGCGCTCCAGGCACAGCACCTCGTCGCGCACCGGGTGGTAGCGCACTTCGCCCTTCTTCAATGCCACGTGTTCCCGGCGGAAGGCAAGGAGGGTGCGGTAGGCATTGAGCAGCGAATCGGGGGCTTCGTCCTGGTGCCGCATGGCCAGTCCCAGGTGTTCGTCGGGCACCGGCAGCCAGGGCTCGCCCCGGGAGAAATCGCCGTGGCGGGTTTCGGCACACCAGGGATGCGGCGTACGGCAGCCGTCGCGCCCCTTGTAGGCCGGCCAGAAGGTGATGCCGGCCGGGTCGACGAGCTGCTCCAGGGTGAGCTCGGCCTCGGGCAGGCCCAGCTCCTCACCCTGGTAGAGACAGACGCTGCCACGCTGGGTCAGCAGGAAGGCCAGATAGAGACGCAGCCTGGCCGGGTCGTCCTGTGCCTTCCAGCGGGTCGCCAGGCGCGGCACGTCGTGGTTGCCCAGTGCCCAGCACGGCCAGCCGTCGCCGATCTTCGCTTCCATGGCGGTCAGCGTTTGGTGCAGGAACTCGGGGTCGTGGCGCTCGCCCAGCAGATCGAAGGAGTAGGCCATGTGCAGACGCTTGCCGCCCTGGGTATAGGCGGCCATCACGTTGAGCGAATCGTCGTCGCCCACCTCGCCGACGCTGGTGGTGCCGGGATACTCGTCGAGCAGGGCGCGCAGCTTCTCGAGGAAGGCCAGGTTCTCCGGCTGGGTCTTGTCGTGCAGATGCAGTTGGTAGCCGTAGGGGTTGTCGGGGCGCACGCCGAGAAAGCCTTCTGCCGAGCTGCTGCGTGGCGGGTTGTCGACGAGTTCGCCATGGGTGCAGAAGTTGATCGCATCGAGGCGGAAGCCGTCGACGCCGCGGTCGAGCCAGAAGCGCACCTCGTCGAGAATGGCCTCGACGACCTGCGGATTGCGGAAGTTGAGGTCCGGTTGGCTGACCAGGAAGTTGTGCAGGTAGTACTGGCAGCGCCGGGTGTCCCACTGCCAGGCGCTGCCGCCGAACACCGACTGCCAGTTGGTGGGCGGCGAGCCGTCGGCCTTGGCATCGGCCCATACGTACCAGTCGGCCTTGGGGTTGTCGCGGCTGGTGCGGCTCTCGGCGAACCAGGGGTGAAGATCGGAGGTGTGCGACAGCACTTGGTCGATGGTGACCTTGAGCCCGCGGGCGTGCGCTGCCTCCACCAGCCGGTCGAAGTCATCCAGAGTGCCGAAGATGGGGTCGACGCCGCGGTAGTCGGCCACGTCGTAGCCGAAGTCCTTCATCGGCGAGGTGAAGAAGGGCGAGATCCAGATCGCGTCGACGTTGAGCGATGCGATGTAGTCGAGCTTGTCGATGATGCCCTGCAGGTCGCCGATGCCGTCGCCGTTACTGTCCATGAAGCTGCGCGGGTAGATCTGGTAGATCACCGCGCCGCGCCACCAGTCCTGTCCCTGTCTGCCGAAGATGTGCTGTGTGTTCATGCCTTGTCCTTGTCGTCGTGCCATACGGAGAAACGTAGGCTCGATGGTGACGCCATGGGCAGTGCAGTGAATCCTCTACGCCCCGGCACAGGGGAGGCGTAGGCGGGGGGCTGAGTCCGGCCGCGCGGCCTACTCCCCCTGGATGCGCGACAGCAGCTCGCCGGCCAGGGCGATGGCCTCTTCGCGGCGACGGATGTTCTGTTTCTGATAGAGGCTGCGGATGTGGGTCTTGACCGTGGTGGGGGCGACCGAGAGCTGTTCGGCGATCTGCTCGTTGGAGAGCCCGGCATGGATCAGGCCGAGGATCTGCCACTCGCGGCGGGTCAGCGGCGAGGTGCGGATCAGCTCCGGCACGTCGGGGCGCGAGACGATGTCGTCGATGACCGAGTCGTCGAGCATCAGGCGCACGGCGCGGCCGAACTCGCGCTGGCGGCGGGCAAGGTCGAGCAGCCGTTCGGCGTGGCCCCGGGCCAGGGGCTCCAGCTCATGCTCGGCCAGCAGCCCCTTGAGCATCTCAGGCAGCGCCCGGCCCAGACGCAGGAAGCTGCCGGCCAGCGCCGTACGTGTGGCGAGCGTCAGCGCCTGGGCCAGATGCGCCAGGGCCGCATCGGGCCGGCCGCGTTGCCACTCCAGCCCGGCCAGGCAGATCCGGTTGCGATTGGCGTCGGTGGTAAGCCCCAGCCGTGCGGTCTGGCGTTCCTGCTCGATCAGCAGTGCCTCGGCCTCGTCGAAGCGGCCGAGCAGGATCAAGGCGCGAGCGTGATTGCGTAGGTTGCACTGCGCGAAGTGGTTGCTGGCCTTCGTCGGGTCGCCGGGCGGTGCCTCCTGCAGCCAGCGGGCCACGGCGTCGAGATCGCCGTTGGCCTGCCACCAGGCCAGCAGGGTGGCATGGGCATTGGCCTGCCAGTCGATGTGATAGTTGCCCTGCACCAGAATCTTGCGCAGGCGGCGGATATGGTCGGCGCACTGGGCCTGATCGCCCCGCGACAGCGCTACCTTGGCCAGGCCGATGTGGCATTGCAGCGTCCAGCGCTCGCCCTGGCTGTCGAGTACCTCGATGCCTTTCAGCGCTGCCTCCTCCGCTTCTTCCAGACGCTGCCACTCCCACAGCACCTGACTGCGGATACGGTAGAGGAATTCGCACACCGGCAGGCGGTCGAGGCCGGAGTGCTCGACGTGAGCGATGGCGCGCTCCTGCACGTCGAAGGCGGCCTGCAGACGACCCTGAGCCACCAGCGTCTCGGACTGATGGCACAGCGCCCACAGCAGCATCTGCGCGTCACCGGTACGATTGGCTTCACGCTCCACGCTGTGGATGCGCTGCAGCGACTCGTCCAGGTGGCCCTGGACGAAGCGCGCCTCGGCCAGTATCGCCGCGGCGGTCAGCGGGGTCGTGGCCAGATAGCGGGGCGGCAGGGTCAGGGCCTGTTCTGCCAGCGGTGCCGCCCGTTCGGCGTCGCCTTCGTTGATCGCCAACTGCGCCCGTAGGGTGGCGAACTCCGCGGACAGCTCGGCCCATCCGGGCAGTTCGAGCTGCGCCTCGATCCAGCCAATGGCTTGGCGAGTGCGATCGAAATGGTACTGGGCATGCGAGGCCCAGCCGTGCAGCAGGGTGAGCCGGGGGGAGTCGACCAGGCGAGTATCGCCGAGGGCGGCAAGACCTCGCGCCAACAGCGAGAAGTGGCCGTTGGCCAGCAGGCCGGGACCCTCGCGCTCGAGCAGCTCGGCCAACGGCTCGGGGGCTTCGGCGTCGATGGCCTGGGCCAGGGCCAGGGCGGGGTTGCCCAGACGCAGCCAGGCGTTGCTGGCGCGCTGATGCAGCTCGTGCTGTGTGGTCAGGCTGAGCTCGTGGCGGCGATGGCGCAGGTAGCCGGCAAACAGTTGATGGAAGCGAAACCATTGCGAATGAGGTTCGACCCGCTCGAGGAACAGACCGGCCCGCTCCAGCGCCTCCAGCCGCTGAGAGAGCCGCTCGCCCTCCAGCAGCCTGGCGACCAGGTTGGGAGAGAAGCGCTCCAGCACGCCAAGCTGCAGCAGCAGCTGACGGTCCTGTTCGTCGATACAGCGCGCCAGCAGCTCGTCGAACCAGGTGACGAAGTCCGGATGGCTGCCGTCGAGTCGCTCCAGCAGCGTATCGAAGGAGGCCAGGGTCGTGGTGCGCTCGATCAGCCAGGCGAGCGCCAGCGGCCATCCTTCGGTGCGGCGCAGAGCGCGCTCCAGGCTGACCCGGGTCGGCGGCAGGCTGAGCTGTTCGGCACACAGGGTCTGCGCCTCCTCCGCATCGAAGGCCAGCTCGCTCAGGCCGATCTCCTCCAGTTCGCCGCGCAGCCGGAGTTCCGGCAGGCCCAGGGCGGGGCGCGTGCGTGAAGCGAGGGTCAGCGTCAGCCAGGGTGGCTGGTGGCACAACCAGTGGCGCAGGCTTTCGAGGATCGATGGGTGGGTCAGGTGCTGAACGTCGTCCAGCACCAGCCGGCCCGGCGGGGCTTGAACCGGTAGCAGGGCCAGCCAGGTTTCGACGGCTTCGGCCAGATTGTCGGCCTCGGGCAGTTCGAGCGCGAGATCGAGCTCACGGCACAGGCGGGTCAATGCTTCACGGAAGTAGACGGCGAAGCGCTCCGGCTCGTCATCGCGGGCATCCAGGCACAGCCAGGCCGAGGGTTGCTGCAGTTGCGTCAGACGCTCGGCCAGCAGCGTGCTCTTGCCGTAGCCGGGCGGTGCCTGGACCATCAACAGGCGGACCCGCTCGCTGAGTGCGAAGCAGTCGTTCAGCCTTTCCCGGGCCACGACGGTGTCAGGTAGTGCAGGCGGGCAGAGCTTTTCCAGAAGAATGGGCATCGAAAACCGTCGCTGAACCGTTTCAGATTTCAGTATGACGGTTGGCTCGTCGCCTTTGGGCTCTCTGCGACCAAGGTCGTAGCCAAGGCTGGCCGGGCTCTGGCCCGGCCAGCCGATAGCAATGCCTGTTCGCTACAGCCCCAGGCGCTCCTTGACCCGGCCGAAGGCGGCCAGGGCGAACTCCAGGTCGTCGCGGCTCAGCGCGGCGGACATCTGGGTGCGGATGCGGGCGCGGCCCTGGGGCACTACCGGGTAGGAGAAGGCGATCACGTAGACACCCTCCTTGAGCATCTCTTCGGCGAAGCGGGCGGCCAGCCCGGCGTCGTGCAGCATCACCGGCACGATAGGGTGCTCGCCGGGCAGCAGCTCGAAGCCCAGTCGCTCAAGGCCTGCACGGAAGAAGGCGGTATTCTCGCTGAGCCGGCTGCGCAGTTCGCTGGACTCGGCGGCCAGCTCGATGGCCTTCAGCGCGCCGGCGACCACCGGCGGCGCCACGGTGTTGGAGAACAGGTAGGGCCGCGAGCGCTGGCGCAACAGCTCGATCACTTCACGCTTGCCGCTGGTGTAGCCGCCGCTGGCGCCACCCAGCGCCTTGCCCAGGGTACCGGTGGTGATGTCGATGCGGTCCATGCAGCCACGATACTCGTGGGTGCCGCGGCCGCCTTCGCCGAGAAAGCCGGTGGCGTGGCAGTCGTCGAAGTGCACCAGGGCATCGTAGCGTTCGGCCAGGTCGCAGATTTCGTCGAGCCGGGCAATGTAGCCGTCCATGGAGAACACACCGTCGGTGGTGATCAGCTTGAAGCGCGCGCCGTCGCGGTCGGCGGCCTTGAGCTGCGCTTCGAGGTCGGCCATGTCGTTGTTGCGGTAGCGATAGCGCCGGGCCTTGCAGAGCCTCACGCCGTCGATGATGCTGGCGTGGTTGAGCTCGTCGGAGATCACCGCATCCTCGGCGCCGAGCAGGGTCTCGAACAGCCCGCCGTTGGCGTCGAAGCAGGAGGGGTAGAGGATGGTGTCCTCGGTGCCGAGGAAGTCGGTGAGGCGCTGTTCCAACTGCTTGTGCAGGCTCTGGGTGCCGCAAATGAAGCGCACCGAAGCCAGGCCGTAGCCCCACTCTTCCAGGCCCGCCTTGGCTGCCGCGTTGACCTCAGGGTGCTGGGCCAGACCCAGGTAGTTGTTGGCGCACAGATTGAGCACTTCCTGCCCGGCACTGATGCCGACATGGGCGCCCTGAGGCGTGGTCAGCTGGCGCTCGTGCTTGTACAGTCCGGCCTGGCGAATGGTGTCGAGTTCGCCCAGCAGATGCTGTTTGAAAGCTCCGTACATGTCATGACTCCCAGTTGAGAACGACCTTGCTCGCTTCACCGCTCAGCATGGCATCGAAGCCCTGCTGGAACTCGGTATAAGGCAGGCGATGGGTGATCACCGGCGAGATGTCGAGGCCGGAGTCGATCATCACCGACATCTTGTACCAGGTCTCATACATCTCGCGGCCGTAGATGCCCTTGAGCGTCAGCATGTTGAAGATCACCGTGTTCCAGTCAATGGCGATCTCCTCGGTGGGTATGCCCAGCATGGAGATCTTGCCGCCGTGGCACATGTTGGCCAGCATGTCGCGGAAGGCGGCAGGGCTGCCGGACATCTCCAGGCCCACGTCGAAGCCTTCGGTCAAGCCCAGCTCGCGCTGGACCTCGGGCAGCGTCTCGTGGCGCACGTCCACGGTGCGGGTGGCGCCCAGGCGCTTTGCCAGCTCGAGCCGCCCCGGGTTGAGATCGGTGACCACCACGTGACGCGCGCCGGCATGGCGACACACCGCCGCGGCCATGGCGCCGATCGGTCCGGCCCCGGTGATCAGCACGTCCTCGCCGAGCAGGTCGAACTGCAGCGCGGTGTGCACGGCGTTGCCCAGCGGGTCGAAGATGGCGGCCACGTCCAGATCGATACCCGGCTTGTGTTCCCACACGTTGGACATCGGCAGGGCCACGTACTCGGCGAAGGCACCCGGGCGGTTGACCCCCACGCCGCTGGTATGGGCACACAGGTGACGGCGCCCGGCCAGACAGTTGCGGCAGCGCCCGCACACCACATGACCCTCGCCGGATACGATCTGCCCCGGGCGGAAATCGTTGACGTTGGAACCCACTTCGACGATCTCGCCGACGAACTCATGGCCCACCACCATGGGTACGGGGATGGTCTTCTGGGCCCAACTGTCCCACTTGTAGATATGTACGTCGGTGCCGCAGATGGCGGTGCGCTTCACCTTGATCAGCACATCATTGATGCCGACCTGTGGGTCCGGCACCTCTTCCAGCCAGAGGCCGGGTGATGCCTCCTTCTTGATCAGTGCTTTCATGTCTACCTTCCTGACTTGTGGTTGGAGGTTCAGGCGGTTGAGGAGCGATAGGTGCTGGTAATTCCCCGTATGAGGTTTAGTATGAGGGAATGAATTCCAGTATTGCAGATTAATTCCATCATGCAAGATTTTTTTATCGTATAGTGGAATGCAGTTGTTAGCGAGCGTCTCTTGGGTATAGGGGAAAAGTGAAGTGAGTGACACCACGACGGCAGACGAAGGGCAAACGGAAGCGGGGAGCCTGCCGAGCCGGGTCATCGAGCTGCGCAAGAAACGCGGACTCACGCTGGAGCAACTGGCGGCGGCCTCCGGCGTCAGTCGTTCGATGCTCAGCCAGATCGAGCGCGGCAAGGCCAACCCGACGCTGGCGGTGACGCTGCGTATCGCACAGGCCTTCGGCATGAACATCGGCGATCTGGTAGACCAGCCCTGGACGGCGTCGCGCATCGAGGTGGTGCGCGGCGACGACGCCAGCCAGCTGTTCCGTGACGATCAGGACTGCCGCATCCGCACCCTTTCGCCGCTGCACATGGAGAAAAACGTGGAGTTCTACGAGGTGCGTCTGGCCCCCGGTGCACGCCTGCAGAGTGCGGCTCACTTCGAGGGCACGCGAGAGCTGTTGACCGTCACCCAGGGTCAGGCACGAGTCGTGTCGGGGGAGAATCGCTGTGAGCTGAGCCCTGGCGACTCGGCGCACTATCATGCCGACCTCGAGCACATCATCGAGAACAGCGGTGAAGTGGAGCTGGTGAGTTTTCTCGTCGTGACCTATCAGTGAAAGCGCAGTAGTCTGCCCAGCATTTGCCATCTGCTTAGCAGGAGAACGACTTGACGGCTCTGGTGTATTGGCTGGACATGGCCGGTGTGGTGGTCTTCGCTCTTTCGGGAGTCATCCTCGCCTGCCGCTCGCGCATGGACCCCTTCGGCATGCTGGTGCTGGCGGCGGTCACCGGCATCGGGGGCGGCACGTTGCGCGACCTGGTGCTGGGCGTGCGGCCGGTGTTCTGGGTCGCCGACCCTACCTATCTATGGGTGATCCTCGCTACCGTCGGCCTTTCCATCGTCGGCTTTCATTACATCCATCGCCTCTCCCGCAGCTTCCTGCCGATCGCCGATGCCTTCGGCCTGGCGCTGTTCACGGTGATCGGCGCCCACAAGGCGTTGCAGCTCGAGGCGCCCGGCGTAGTGGCGGTATTGATGGGGCTGCTGACGGGGGTGGCCGGTGGTATGGTGCGCGACGTGCTGGCGCGGCGCGTACCGATGGTGCTGCGCCAGGAAGTGTATGCCACGGCCTCCATTGCCGGCGGCATCACCTACGTGGGGCTGGGAGCGCTGGGCGTGCCGGTCGGCGTTGCCATCGGCCTGGCGCTGGCAGTGACCCTGGGGCTACGGCTGGCGGCCATCCACTGGCAGCTCACGCTGCCGGTTTTCGCCTGGGTCGTAATCCGTCCGCCGCAAGAGACTCAAGCATCGGTTGACCCGGGCGCCGAGCAAGGGGCCCCCCAAGGCGGGCCGCCGGCGCAGCCCAAGTCCCGCCCAAAGGTCAGGGTGCGCATGATCTCACCCAGCCAGCAGCGTAGGCAGCGAGAATAAGACAGTGGCTGAAGCGAAATCGAGGCGAGTGCCTCAGGCAGCATTCACCAAGACCATGGGCTGGCTCATGGTGCTTTTGCTGGTGGCGCTTACCGGCTGCGCCATCGAGCCCTTGCATGATGAACCTGCGCGCGATGGACCGACACGCGATGAGCAGGCAGCCGCTCAGGCGCTCCAGGCCGTCTATGAAGACGCCCTGCCGGCCATGCCCCTCGACAAGCAGCGTCACTATGCTCAGCGGCTCTACCGCATCAGCGGCGATTCGCGCTATCTCGAGCCCCTCGAGGCGCATGGGCGCCTGTTGTCAAAGCAGCTCGAGCGTGACATTGCCGGCCTCGAGACACCCGGCTTCGCGGCGGCTCGCACCCGGGAGCTCATGGCGAGCCACCCGCAGCGTACTGCCAGGCAGCGTGCCCGCGGGGCCATGCTGAACGAGTGGGGAGAGATCGCCTTCGGCCGGCAACTGCTCTTTCGCTTGGTTCAGGCGGACTACTACGGCCTGTTGAAAACGCTACCCGAGCATCAGCGCGCGCTCGGCTACCTGGCGAGCCTGGAATGGCTGCGCTTTCTGACCGACCCTGAGGTGATGCGGATCTACGCCGCCCAGGTAGCGAATCAGGCGCATTTTCTCTATCAGCTCGGCATCGTCGACCTGCGGGACGACGTGGAGGCGGCGCTTCGGTCCGCCTATCCCGCCGATGCCGTGTCGGCTCTGAACAAGACCGATTACCGCAACCGGCTCTACGGCATGACCCACATCGTAATCGCCGACAGCCGTTACTATCAGCGCAGGGTGTCGGCCGAGCAGCATGCTTGGATCCTCGCAGCATTCCGTAGTGAGATCGAACGCATTCTGGACGAGGCCACGGAGGACATCATGGCCGAAGTCGCGCTCAGCTTTCTGCTGGCGGGACTGGACGACGACCCGGTGGTGGCACGGATACGCCGCCACCTGATCCAGGCCATCGATCCTCGCTCGGGCATCATTCCATCACCGGACGGCGATACCGACCTGGAACGTGGCGAGCACCGCAACGTGCTGGCAATCATGGTGCTCGGCTGGCCGGGGTAACTGTATGCCGGTCCCGACCTGTCACGGCAACTCCACCAGCCCCATGATGCCTCGATCGGCCAAGGCGAGGGGCAACTGAGGAGCAAGCTGTCGGCGTATCCTCTGATAGGGCTCCGCCAGCTCGCGGTTCATGTTGCTCTGGGCCAGATGGTTGTCGATGTAGAAGGCGTGGCGCCGTCCATGTAGCTCGATGGAATCGCCGACTCGCGTGAAGCGAAATCCCGACATGGCCAGCAACCGGGGCAGACGAGAGGCCATCATGGCGAATATATGACGTCGACCGACCAGATCGACCAGACTATGTGTGGCGAGGAACAGTGCGATGGTCAACAGCGGAAAGATGCGTCGCTCCTCAGGCGAAAACTCGTAGGCAAGATTGTTCCCGTTGAGCGTTTCGTGATTGATCGGCCGATTGCGGAACTCTCGGGCCGTGGCGAAACGTGATATCTCGCAAATCTCTCTAATGGGCAGGCGATCGGGATGCAGCGAGGAATGGGTCAGGCTTCTGCCGCCGTACTCTTGAAGAGGAAGCTTGATCGTCGCGTGTTCATCGTCAGACGCAGGTAGTACCAGCCGAAAGCAGCCTGCTGCAATTCCGGATGCTCTGTGTTCCAAGAGGCAGTGCAGGGCGTTGGTGTCATAGGCATCCAGTTCCAGTGCCCTGTCATCATCGTTGGGGGGGCTGTAGCCGATCTCCTGGCAATAGACCTTGTATCTCAGCCGATAGACGCGATGTCGATCCTTGTCGTTGCAGGCGAGTTTGAAAGCGAAATCCTCATCCAGTTGCTTGAAGGCCTCGCTGCGGTTGCCCGCCCCCTGTTGCTGGAGCTTGCTGCGTCCCATGTTGCACTCCTTGCTCTATTTGCGACGTAGTGACATACCTCTTGTTCAAATCGATGATGCCTAGGGGTTCAGCGCTCGAGAATGGTTCTAAAGGTGTCCTCGAGCAGAGCCGGTTTGCCCAAGTGATAGCCTTGACCATACTCGATGCCATAAGAGGAGAGGAGGGGGATCAAGGCTTCCTGATCGACGAATTCGGCAATGGCTTTCTTGCCGAAGCCAGTGGCGATATCGGCAATGGCTTTGACGATGACTTGGCTCTCCGAGTTGGTCAGCAGGGTGCGAATGAAGGCGCCGTCGATCTTGATGAAATCGACGGGCAGCTCGCCCAGATAGTGGAAACTGCTGAAACCGACGCCGAAGTCGTCCAGGGCCGTGCGACAGCCAAGGTCGCGCAGGGCCTGAAGCACGCCCCTTGCGCTGGAAAAATCGGTAACGGCGGCAGTCTCGGTGATCTCCAGAATCAAGTAATGCGGGTCTGCACCGCTGGCGGCCAGCTCCTCGACGAGAAATTGCTTGAGTCCTTCGTCGTGCAAGGACTGGCCCGACAGGTTGACGGAAAGACTGATGCCCTGTGCTTGCACACGGCTCAGAGCGCGCAGGCTGTGGCGCAGTACCCAGCGGTCGATCTGTACGACCTGGCCGCTACGCTCGGCTACGGGAATGAAATAGGCCGGTGAGATGAGAGAGCCCTTGGGGCCCAGCATGCGCAGCAGCACTTCGTAATGCCGCACGTCGCCGTCATTCAAGCGCATGATCGGCTGTGCCATGAGCTCGAAGCCTTCCTCGTCGATGGCCTGACGGATGCGCTCCACCCAGTAGACGCGTTCTTGAAGCTCATCCTTGGCGCGCTCCAGCGTCGAGAGCAGGTGCCAACGTTGGGCGCTGCTCTCCTTGGCTTTGTACATGGCCAGGTCGGCGTTGGCCATCAGGTCGGCGGGGTTGTCGCCATGGATCGGGAACAGGGCGATACCGAGGCTGGCCGTCGCCCGATGACGCTGACCGCCGGCGTCCAGTCCGGTGCCGTCCAGCAGGGGGGTGATCTGCTTGGCGATGCTGATGGCTTTGCGGGTATCGGCGCCCTCCAGCAGCAGTGCGAACTCATCACCACCCAGTCGGGCGATGATGCCGCAATGGCCGAACTCCTGGAACAGGGTATCGGCCACCATGCGCAGCAGCCGGTCGCCGGTGTGATGACCGCTTAGCTCGTTGACGTCCTTGAAGTGATCGATGTCGAGCAGCAGTACCGCCCCGTTGCGGCCCCGCTGCATGACTACGCCCAGCGCCTCCTGGAAGTAGCGCCGGTTGTAGAGTTCCGTCAATGGGTCGCGCTCGGCCAGCCAAGTGAGTCTCGCTTCGGCCAACTTGCGTTCGGTGATGTCGAGACCGACCGAGATTCTTGCCGCACGGTCGTCGCCACGGGTTGCCAGCGGCGCGTGATACCAGGCAATGGTGCGCTGACGCCCATCCGCCGTCACCAGGCTGCGTTCTTCCTGAGATGACATGTCTTCCGGGCCGCCGCTTGGGCGGGGGGTGAAGATATCGTCGAAGCGGCGGCCAAGGAGTCGCTCTTCCTGCATCGAGAGCGTGGAAAGCGCATAGTCATTGACGAGGGTGATACGATCATGGTCGTCCTGAGTCACGATGAAGACCCGCGCCGTATCCAGCAGGCTGCCGACGAAATCGCGCTCCCGGGCCAACTCCTCGACCCGTTCCGCCAACTGCTGGCCGCGTGCGGTTACCTCATGTTCCAGCGCCTCCAACTGGTCGGAGAGAGCCAGTGTCGTGCCCTCCAGAACATCGATCTCATCTTCCAGGCGTTGGCTCGGTGGCGGAATGGCCCTGCGGGCTTCGGCAAAACCGCCGTGAGCCAGAACGGGTAGCACCCCCGCCAATCGGCGCAGTCTGGCCATGGGTTGCAGCAGGATCGCCAACAGCAGCAGCTCGGCCGCCAGCCAGCCCCCGATGCCTACCAGCAGCAGGCTACGCGTGTTCTCCTGAATGGCGCGTATCTGATGGGTGATATCGGCGGCCAGGAGAAAAAAGCCGCTACTGCGACGAGCCTCGTCGGCCTCCATGCGCACGGCGGACAGCTCGTAATCGCGGCCCCGATATTGCAGCCGCAGCGGCTTTTCGAGAATGTCGCTTAGCATGCTTTTCTGCGAGGCCTGGCGAAGCAACGGAAGGTAGTGCTCCGGGTGCGTCATGGCCACCAGGTGGCCGTGCCAGTTGGTCAAGTGGCGCTCGGGCATGACCTCCACCTCGCGCCCACCGGTGATCAGCAGGGCGACATCGCTGCCGGATACCTGCTGGGCCTGGCGGGTCACGTCGGCCAGGGAGCGAGACAGTATCACCATGCCGACGCTTTCACCCCCGACCAGAATGGGCACCGCCGCGTACTGGCGACAGTCGTTGGCACAGCGCAGGGCCGAAAGAGGGAACTCGGTTTCCATCACCTGGCTTACCCAGTCCTGAACGGGGCGCTCCTTGTCGGCCTGACCTTCCCCCCAGTCGGCCAGTTGGCGTCCTTGGGCATCGAACACCAGGATTTCGTCGATGCCGGCTTCGAGCTGTAGTGTTGGCCACTGGGACGTCAGGGAGTTTATCAGCGCTTCCTGGTCGTTCCCGGCCAGGGCCGGTCCCAGGTCCGGAGAGGCTGCCGTCAGTGCGGCAATCTGCTGCAAGCTCACCTCGGAGCGCTGTAGAGCCAGCTGTATTTCACGCACTTCCCGTTCGTTGCTCTCCCTGCGGCTTGCCTCGAACTGGCGGGTCAGGTTGGCATGCCCGAGCCAGGTGAACAGCCCAGCCAGCACCAGCAGCAGCAGGCTGCTCAGCGCCAGCACCCGCCAGGTCAGGCTGAGGCGGGGCCGTCGTGCTTGGGAGTCGGAGCGGCTCATGCGGACAATCCCTGACCGGTTCGATGGGGAGCGATGGCTTCAGAAGCGCAGCGAGAGTTGGAAAAGTAGCATGTTCCAGCGCCGGCTCGTCTCGCTGGGGTCGGGCTCGTCCTGTAGCGGCAGCCAGGCGGTACCATCGATATGGTGATACTCAGCGGCGAGCAGAACGCTGGGTGTCACGCGCCATTGCAACCCCAGCGTAATGTCCCTGGCATATTGAGTGTGGGCTGGCCCACCGCCCATGGCTTCGAACCTGCTTCCGGAGCGGTCGTCGGTGTTGCTGACCAAGCTGTCGTAGCGAACCAGCCACTGCCAATTTTCATGAAAACGGCGCGTATACTGCAAATACCAGCTTTCCCCGGTGACATCGAAATTGAGGAAGGGGTTGGCGAAGCCGTCCAGCGTCGAGTGTCTCAGCGCATACTCGCCGGTCAGGCTCCACAGTTCCGCGTTGTATTGCAACGAGAGGATCCAGGGCTTGAAGTCGAAAGTGCCGTCGCTCGTCCCTGGGGCGTCGGAGACGAAGCGTGCGCGGGCGTTGGCGGCACTGAGAGCCGCTACGATGCGCCCGCCGTCGTGCTCGTAGCGTACTTGGCCTATTGCCGAGCGGCGGGGCTCGAGTGAGCCGGGAGTATCTTCGAGACGCATGGTTCGCCTGAGGTCGTCCCCGGCCTGGATGTCCCCCACACCGACCTGGGTACGAATGACGCCGGTAGGCAGTCGTTCCTCGTGATAGACGGTCATACCGTCCGCGGCGAGGCCGAGCGAGCGGGTGCGGTCGAAATAGATCGACTGCGGCAGCAGAATGCTTGGCCGGGTAAAAGCGACATCCCGAGTCTGATTGTAGAACCCGAGCGGGTTCTTGAAGCGCCCGACCTGAATGCCTAGGGTTCGCTGCTGGTTGGAGAAGGGCTGGTAGTCGATGACGCCGTAGTCGAGCGCTGGCCTGGCATCGCTGCCATCGCCGCCGGCTCGGCGGCTGAGCACCTGTGCCGCGAGCAAAATGTCTTTATGCGGCCGTATCGAAGCATTGGCACCGATCTCGGTGTACTTGAGGCTGCCGCTACTGCTGCTGGGCCCGAAGAAGTCATTATGGTCGGAGACCACGTACGCCTGGCTCAGGAACCCGTGCAGCTGCAAGGTATCCATGACGCCCTCTGCCATCGCGGCCGGTGCCCAACCCAAGGCAAGCATCAGCAGCAGCGAGCGCGAGTGATGGCTACTCCATGGTAATGACTTGGACTCGATCATCCAGATACTCCCTTTCCAGATACCCTAGGGCGCCAGGCGTGGTGGCGACGCGTTCCAGCATCTCGATCTGACTGCCGACCTGACTGGGTGCCTGCCCTGTACCCGAGAAGACCATGCGGTCCCAGGCCAGCTGAAGCTGGTGTGGATATACCGTGAGCCGCTCTTTGGCGAAGCGGGCATGAACGGGATGGTTGTTGGGCAGTACGAAGACGCGAACGGCTTGCCCATCCGGCCAGCTGCGCTGCCGCATGGCAAAGATGGCTCGAGTGGTGTCGCGGGTCAGAGCGGCGTTGGTTACCTGGGGGTGGGCAATGAGCACGACCTGCCGCTCCGCGGCATGGGCCGACAGAGGCAGAAGTGCCACCAGCAGTGGCAGAAGCATCAAACGGATCACCCCGGCCACGCGCCACCTTCTCGAAGGTTGGGCCGATGCTGCGTGGCGAGTGCGAATGGCTGCGACACGATGCCGTCGGACAAGACGACTCTCATGCCTGGCCCATTGGCAGCGGCGAAAAGCCAGGACTTCATGAGCGTATCGATAATGATATCCCCCGATCCCCCTTGCCGAATTCCACCCTGTTTTCGGCAAGTCATGCTCCCTGATGATTATGTATCGTACTTTAGCCTCTGGGTGTCGTTGCACAATATAGGCATTTCACCGCCGTGACGAGACTAGCCCGGGCCATGGCAGTCATGATGCCACCAACACCCCCTCTGCACAGTAACATAGATTCAACGGGTTATATGGGGCCGGGCGAGGCGTAGCGGCGCCCGGCTAGCCGACAGGCGCTCTTCCTGTGCCCTACCCGGCCTGAAGGGGCCTCGTCGAGGCAAAAGTGTGGCATCATCATCGCTATCTTGAGGCATTCCAACCAAGGACAGGCCAGATCACTCATGTTTCTCGATCCTTACCATACCCAGACGGGCTCACGCGTGCGTATCTCGGCCCAGCAGGCAAGTGACTTCGCCAAGCGCATTGCCGGCGACTTCAATCCGATACACGATGCCGATGCCCGGCGCTTCTGCGTTCCTGGGGATCTACTCTTTGCTCTTGTTCTGAGCCGTTTCGGTCTCTCGCAGCGGATGGATTTCCATTTTCGCAGCATGGTGGGAGACGGCACGCCGCTTAGCCTCGAGGAGAGCGACTCGGGCCAGGTGGAGGTCAAGGACGAAGAGGGCAAGCAGTACCTGGAGGTTGGGCGCTCCGGCGCTGAGAACCATGATGCCGCCGTCATCGAGGCCTTCACGCGCTGCTACGTGGCCTTTTCCGGGAAGAACTTTCCTCACGTGCTCAAGCCACTGCTCGAAGAGCAGGGCGTGATGTTCAATCCCAAGCGACCGTTGGTGATCTACGACAGCATGGGCTTCTCGCTCGAGCGCACCGATCTCACCGGCCCGACCCTGGAACTGGTCGATTCCCGCCTGGAGGTCAACGGCAAGCGCGGCGACGTGAAGCTCGAGTTTCGTATCGTCGACCGCGGAGAGGTGGTGGGCAGCGGATCGAAGAAGCTGGTCGTCAGTGGGCTCAGCGAGTACGACCCGGCGGCCATGGAGGCAATCGTCGCCGAGTTCTACCGGCTAAAGGCGGCCTACGAGAGCGCGCAGGAAGCCTGAAGTGAAGTATCGAGGGCACTGAGCGCTGCACCATGCAGCGCTATACCATGACGGTTACCGGGCAGTGGGCCAGATCGATTACGCGATGGCTCACGCTGCCGACCAGTTTTTCGTGCAGAGCACCCAGCCCGCGGCGGCCCATGACGATAACGGGATTGCCGGGAAGGCCATGAGCGAAGTCGGTGATTGCCACTGCATAATCCTCACCCACCAGCATGCGAGTGGCGATGCCGGCCGGGACATCCCCGAGGTGCTGGCGCGCCTCCTCGAAGACCCGCTCGGACTCGCCTCGCTCCTCCGAGGTGGGCTGCGGCGTATCTGCCGGGCGGCAGAACAGCAGCTCCACCGAGGCTCCGGCACGTCGCGCCAGCTCCCCGGCCAAGGCGGCGGCGCGGTGGCTGTGTGGGGAGCCATCGACCGGTAGCAGCACGCTGTCGATACCTTCGCCGCTTGTGGTGGCTTCCGGGTGAACGATGGTGATCGGGCGGTCGACCTTGTGCACAATCTCGTCGCTCACGCTGCCCTCCATGAACTTGGCGAAATCGCTCAGGTGGCGCGCTCCTATCACCAGCAGACAGCCAGGCTGGCTGCGAGCATGTTCGATGATTGTGCGGGCGGGGTGGCGCACGAAGCCCTTCTCTTCCAGAGCCACTTCCTGCGTTGAAGGTTGTAGGGCCTCGGGAACGAGCTTTCTAGCATGGGCAAAGGCCGCCTGTGTGGCTTCCAGCCGCTGGGCGCGGTCGCGGTCCATTTCGGCGAGGCGGTTTGCCGGCACGTCGCTGAGCTCGGCCGGATTGAGGGGCATGACGTGCACCAGCTGCAGCCGCGCCTTCAACAGGTCGGTGAGCAGTGCGGCATGTCGCGTAGCGGCATCTGCCGTGGGCGAGCCGTCCACCGGTACGATCACGAGCGAAAGAGGCTCACGCATGCGAATTCCCCCTGAAGTCCAATGAGTGGGATGGCAGAACGGCCCATTGACCCTCGCCCTGGCTTAGGACCCTCGCCTTGGCTTAGGACCCTCGCCTTGGATTAGCCTAGCGCACTTGAGGGGCGGGCGTCTGCTGCTCGCTCGGCACGTGCAGGGTCTTGCCGAACAGCATGCCGCCCCACGGCAACTCGTTGGCAAGCCGGCTCAGTACGATCGAACCGGCCATACCGATCACGATCAACAGCAGGGCATACACGGGCAGGGATAGCGGCACGAACTCGCCAGCGAAATCGACGATGGCGAAGAACATGGGGTGTGCCAGGTAGATGCCGAAAGAGTAGCGGTTGACGGTCTTCACCATGGGTGTGGCATGCAGGCTGCGCAAGCGGGTCACGGCGAACAGCGTGAACAGGATGAAGAGCGGCACCACCCAGGTTTCCTTGGAGGAGTACTCCAGCCAGCCCGACAGCGTGAGCAGGACGATGACGGCAATGTAGGCCAGCAGCAGCTCCGGCCGGGACAGCCACTTGAGCCAGGGCACTTCCTTCAGTCGCTCGGGAGCGAGCTGCGGGTAGTACTTCACCACCAGCATGGCCAGGAAGAACAGGTAGATCCAACCCAGCGGCGCGATCCACAGCAGATAGCCGGGCGGTTCGATGCCGAGCCAGCGGGTCAGCCCCCAGTAGGCGATGCCGATAACGCTGCCGATCAGCAGCCACGGACCGGACGGCAGCCAGCGTGCGAGGTCATAGCGGCAGTAGAGCCAATAAAAGGCGTAGAACTGCATGGCAATGATCAGGAAATAGCCGTGCCAGCCGGCGAAAACGAGGTATTCGGTCAGGTTTTCGACCAGGCCGACCGGTTCACCCTGACGATGCAGGTTGATGTACTTCGTCGTCGAATAAATCAGGCCGTAGACGAAGTAGGGCACCATCACGTACTGCAGGCGCTTGAGCAGAAAGCCGGAGGGGGGCTGGTTGCCGTAGCGCATCGAGAACAGAAAGATCGAGATGAAGATGAAGATGGGCGTGCCGAGCACGGTCGGGATGCGGGCCAGATCGACATAGACGTTGTCGATATGCTGATTGAGCCGATCGAGAAAGTGAAAGCCGAAGACCGCCAGGCAGCCATAGAAGCGCAGCCAGTAGATTTCTTCGATCCGCTTCATGAACGTCTTGCCTTCCTTGGTGCCAGGTCTTTGGTGTGAGGAACATCCGCCGTCGACTCAATGTCGGACCATGTCGAGACGGAAAGATTCCATTATCACGCTAGCGAACGTTCACGCTGCGGCACAAGGAGCATTGAGTGCCATGACCATCAAACATACCCTTGCCGCACTGCTGAGCCTGGCTCTGCTCTGGATGGGTAAGCTGCAGGCCGGCGAGGTCACCTACCATCGGTTCGCCTCGGAGATTCTGGGGCGCGACTACCCCTACGCGCTCTACCTGCCGGAAGGCTATCACGAGAGCGAGCAGGCCTACCCCGTCGTGTATCTGCTGCATGGCTCCTTCGGCAGCGAGCGGGACTGGGTCGAGAGCGGCGGGCTCAGGCAGACCGCAGATCGCCTGATTCGCGAGGGGCGTATTCCGCCCATGGTCATCGTCATGCCCGGCAGCGAGAGCTGGTGGATCGACGGCCACAACGAGGCGGCCCGGACGGCCTTTCTCGCAGAGCTCATGCCCTATATCGAACAGGCCTGGCGCGTCGTACCGCAGCGTGAATGGCGCGCCATCGCCGGGCTCTCCGCCGGTGGCTACGGCACCCTCAACTTCATGCTCGAACGCCCCGAGCTGTTCGCCGCCGCCGCGGCGCTGAGCCCGGCGAGCTATCATCCGCTGCCGCCGCGGCGCTCCTCGGCGTGGCGGCACCCGGCCTTCCTCGATGCGGCGGGACGGTTCGACGAAGCACTCTGGCAGCGCAGCAACTATACCGCCTACCTGACCGACTACCTGGAGCGGGAGGAGGTCGTGCCGCTCTATCTGAGTGCCGGGCATCGCGATCGCTACAACGCCGAGCATTACGCCCGAGTCGTACGTCAGGCATTGCTCCCGTACCAGCCCGAGCTGGTGAGCATGGAAGTGCTCAACGGCGGGCACACCTGGCGCGTCTGGCGTGCCAGCCTGCCCAATGCCCTGGCCTGGATGGGGCGCTTCCTGCAGGGGCCGGTGCCGCTCGAGACGCTGGCCCAAAGCCGCGTGGCAGAAGAGAAGGTCGCTGAAGCTCCTTGAGCCCTCCCAAGTGAGGAGGGGTTAGGGCCGAAAGCGGGGTTGGCGAAGTGCTTTGCAGACTTTAGTCTCAAGGCTCGCTCTCTTTCAGGCTCTCCAGCAATGCACCCACAGCGCCAACATCTGCACAATGAGCTGCACGCCCGTCCGTCGATCTACTTCGCGGAACCGGCTCATGTCCACCATTACGCCTTCCTCGCCGACGCCGAGGAGCATGCCGGCCTGCTGGCGAGCCTGAGTGAGACCACCGGCCTTGCCTTCGAGACCGAGCGGGTTCAGCAGATCGTCACCCTTGATAACGCGGTCCTGAAGTGGGAGCGGCACACCGAGTTCTCCACCCTCACCCTGATGGTGCCGAAGGCACCGGGAGGCGAGCCATGGCCGGCGCCACCGGCCTGGTTGGCGCAGGTCGTCGATGCCTGCAGCGCGACCCTGATCAATGCCACGCTGGTGTTGGCGGAAGGTGGCGATACCTGGCGGGGCAGCGCCGAGGCCTACGGCTTCGCCGACCCGGCTGGCTCTCAGGTGGGCGGTGGCGATGCCACGGTGTGGAGCGACTTTCGCCTCGGCGACGATGGCGTCAATCGCCTGCTGTTGCTCAACGCGGGCCTCAATGCCTTTCGCCTCGGGCGCATGGTGCGCCGCCTGCTGGAAATCGAGACCTACCGCATGATGGCTTCGCTCTCGCTGCCCCTGGCCAAGGAGCTGGCGCTGGAGCTGCAGGCTTACGAGGTGGAGCTGGGCGAGCTTTCCGACCGCAATGCCGAGCAGGCGGAGGCCAACCCGCGCCCGCTGCTGACGGCGCTGTCGCAGCTCTCGGCCCGGCTGGAGCGCAGCGGTAGCCGCTCACGCCAGCGCTTCAGCGCCACCGATGCCTATGCGCGTATCGTCTTCACCCGCATCGAGGAGTTGAGAGAGGCGAGAGTCGGCGACTGTCCGCGCTTGGGCACCTTCATCCTGCGCCGGTTTCGGCCCACGGTACATTACTGTGCGGCCATCCATCAGCGTCAGCAGCGCCTGGCCGAGAGCGCCGCCCGCCTCAACGACCTGCTGCGCACCCGTGCCCAGGTCGAGATCGAGGAGCAGAACACCAGTATTCTCAATAGCCTGAATGAACGGGCCAGTATCCAGCTCAAGATCCAGAAGGCGGTGGAGGGGCTCTCGATCATCGTCATCAGCTATTACATTTTCAGCCTGTTCAAACTGGGGCTCGAGAGCCTCAAGGGGCTCGGCGTCGAGGTCCAGCCGTATCTGGCGGCGGCCGTGCTCACTCCGCTGGGCGGGTTGATCATTGGGTTGCTGGCGTGGCGGATCTGGCGGGTAAAGCGCCACTGAGACGGTGTCAGTGTCCGCTACGCCTGACACGCGCACGTAGCGCGACGAGGCCCAGGCTCAGCAGGCCGACCAGGGCGGCCAGCAGCAAGGGGAAGGCACCGGTGCCGGCTCGCTCCAGCAGCGGGCCGGTCAGCGAAGGGAGCGTCATGCCACCGGTACCGCTGGCCAGGAAGATCCAGCCGGTGGTGCGTCCGTTGAGGGTCATCAGCTGATGGCTCAACCCGAACAGGATGGGAAAGATGGCCGAGCAGGCCAGGCCGAACAGCAGCGCCACCAGCGGTAGCGGCAGCCACAGGAAGTGCAGCGCCAGTGCACTGAACAGGCCCAGCGCCAGGCAGCCGCGCAACACCCACCACGGCGACAGCCGCCGCACCAGCGGGATCGCCAGCAGCCGACCCGCCGACAGGGTCAGCCAGAACAGCGTCACCATCAACGCTGCATCGCCCGGTGCCAGGCCGTTGAGCATGCCGTAGGCGGTGATCCAGCCGGCAAAGGTGATCTCCAGGCCCACGTAGAGGCCGAACATCGCCAGAAAGATCGCCAGCCGCACGCCGTCGTGGGGCGGTGGGGTGGGGCGGTCGCTTGCCGTGTCGTCCGGTGGACGTGGGCTCGAACGACGCAGCAGCGGCACGCTGAGCACTACCGCATAGAGCGCGACGAACCAGAAGGCCCAGGCAAAGGAGAGCTGCAGATAGAGCACCGCTACCACGACCAGGGGGGCGAGCATGTTGCCCAGGCCGAAGCAGAAGTGCAGGGCGCTGACCCAAGGGGGCGAGGCCGGGCCGTGATTCCACAGCAGCAGGGTGTTGGCGCCGGCATTGACCGAGACCTCGGCCATGCCCAGCAGGAACATCACGGCCGTGAGCAGCATCAGGGCCGGGGAGAACGGAACGGCGAACAGACCTGCCGCCATCAGCAGCAGCATGGCTACCAATACGCGGTGGCCGTCGAAGCGGTCGATTAGTGCGCCGGAGAGCACCGAGCCCAGCATGGTGCCAAGGGCGCGTGCGGTGAACAGGATACCGATCTGCCCCATGCTCGATCCCGTCATCTCGGCCAGGTGCGGCAGCGCCGGGCCCAGCAGGCCGGCACACATGCCGATGGCGATGAAGGTGACGAAATAGGACAGCGTGACCCGAACCTGGGGGGAGATCGGCAAGATTTGCATGAAAACTCCGCTGTATGACCTTCCCTGGACGAGGCACCTCAAGCCGCCTCGTTCACTCACGAGCGGTCGAGTATAGTCGGGTTGTGAAACCCTGGGAGAAGAATTGCATGAGCAGCTTGCCAGCCAATACTCCACCGCCACCCTACTATGCTGTGATCTTCACCTCAATCCGCACCGCCGGAGACAACGGTTACGGCATCATGGCCGAACGCATGGTCGAACTGGCCGCCCAGCAGTCGGGCTTTCTGGGCGTCGAGTCGGCACGGGACGAGCTCGGGGTGACCGTTTCCTACTGGCAGGATCTGGAATCGATCCAGCGCTGGAAGCAGCAGGTCGAGCACCGCGAAGCCCAGCGGCTCGGCCGCAGCGAGTGGTACGCCGCCTACAAGGTGCGAATTGCCAGGGTCGAGAGGGAATATTCTTTCGGCGATTCATAGCGGACCGCCCCGGCGCCCTGGGCGCCGGGGCGGTCGTTACTCCTCTCCGTCGATACGCTCGAGCAGGTCGGCCACGGCTCGTTCGAGCTGCCGGTCGCGTTCGGCCACTTCGTCCTGGGGTGTCTGCTCCACCAGCAGGTCCGGCATGGCGCCGTTGTGCTCCATGTCGGTACCGTCGGGTAGGTACCAGCCGCGGAAGGGGCGCCGTACGGTGGCGCCGTCGATCAGCGTATGGCTGTTGGTGGAGATCACCCCGCCGTAGGTCTGCTGCCCCACCAGCCTACCGCGCCCCAGCGTGGTGAAGGCGTGGGCCAGGATCTCGGCATTGGAGTAGCTCTTCTCGTTGGCCAGCATGTTGATCGGCAGCGTATAGCGCGGGGCGTCCAGGCGGTCCTGCGGGTAGTGGCCGGTCGCGCCACGGTCGGCACCGGCGGGAATGGTGTAGGCGTGCTCGCCGGCCATGATCGAAGTGAGGATGCGGTCGGTGGTGTGTCCGCCACCGTTGTTGCGCACGTCGATGATCAGGCCGTCCTTGCCTTCTGCCGCAGCATAAAGATCGCCCTGGAAGCCTTCCAGCGAGGTCTGATTCATGGCCTGAATGTGCAAGTAGCCGAGCCGCCCGTCGGAGAGCTCCTCGACACGATTGCGGCTTTCCTCGCGGAAAGCGTCGTACCTGAGCCGGGCCAGCTCCGTCAGACCGACCGTCTGCAGCATGGTGCGATATTCGGTGTAGCCGTCTGCATTCGGGCGGTCGAAGGTAATGATGACCTCCTGATCCACCTGTCCGCGCAGGCGCTGCAGCAGCGTCTCGTTCTCCTCGATGGGCCGCAGGCCGATTTCGGTGATGACGTCGCCCGGCGCCAGCGGCATGGGGCCACGGCTGGCCGGCCCTTCGGGAATTACCTCGGTGACGCGAAAGCCGATGCGGCCGTCCTGCTGTGAGACGATTCTCTCGTGCTCGATACCCAGCCGACCCGAGGGCTCGCGCAGCGCCGACACCGGCCCCGGGTTGGATACGCCCATGTGCGACGCTGCCAGCTCACCCATCAGGCGGTTGGTGATGTCGCTGAACTCGCTGGGCGTGCGCGCACGGCGAATCAGTGCGGCGTAGTCTTCCACCACCTCGGGCCAGTCCAGCCCTTTCAGATCGGTGCGGTAGAAGTTCTCGCCGATGACCCGCGCCGCCTCGTGGAACTTCTGTAGCGACTGCTCACGCAGGTCGATGCGTAGCCGGTCGGAGATGTCCATATAGCGGGGAGAGCCGCTGCCGGAGAGGTTGGCCACGCCAACACGGCCGTTGACGATGTAGACCACTTGCTCGCCGGTGATGTTGAGGTGCTGAACGTTGGCTTGCGGCCCGATGCGGGTGCGCTGGCTGCCGTCCCAGTTCATGGCCACCAGCCCTTCGCCGCCGGCGTTGAAGACATAACGGTCCCCGCCCGGGGTCATCTCGTTGGCGGTCTGATGCGCCGGTGAGGCCGTCACCCGCTCGATGCGACGCCAGGCGTCGTCGAGCTCAAGTTCCGCGATGTCCTGGTCCGCCGCCTCGTTATCGCCATCGTCCGTCACCGGCAGCGGTGAAAGCGCCTGCGCCGCCTCCCTTGCGCTGCGGTAATAGCTGGTGAGCTCGCGCGGGGTATAAGTCTCGACCTCGCGATCCAGGTAGACCCGGTAAAGGTCGTAATTCTCGCCGGAGCGATTGGAAATGAAAGTCAGCTTGCGGCTGTCCGCCGACCAGCGCGGATTCAGGTCGTTGCGCGGATGGCGGGTGATGTTGACCGGCTCCGCCGAGCCATCAGCCGGCACCACGAAGATGTTGGCGCTGAAGTCGAGATCGTTCTGCGAATAGGCGATATAGCGGCTGTCGGGCGACCAGCGCCACTGCATGAAGCTGTCCCAACCCTCGACCAGGGTGCGCTCCTCGCCGCTCTCCAGGTCCCGAATCACCAGGTCGCCGCGCCCACGGCGGAAGGCCAGGGAGCGTCCGTCGGGCGAGGGTGAAACCTCGCGGTCATTGGTCTCCTCGGCCACCACCGGACTCACCTCGAACTGAATGGCATCGTGCCAGCGGGTTGGGTCGCGGTCCGCCGGCAGGTCGTCGGGCAGCTCTTCCTCCAGTTCTTCCTCGGGAATGCTTTCCACTTCCACGGCAGGTTCCTGGGGCGGTGGCGGCACGTCGGTGGGGGCACCCGGTTGGGGAATCAGCACCGGGTCCAGAATGAAGCCGGGATCCTGCGGGGCGAAGGGATCCTCGGGTTCCTCGCCGCGAAGGGCCAGGTCGGGATCGTAGTCGTTCCCCTGCTCCGGTTCATCGGGCAGGTCAGGGTCTGCGCCGGGGCCTTCCGAAGCGAGCGAGACGTTGGGGGAGCCATCCCAGTGGCGAACCGATGGGCGTCCTCGCGCTTGCTGTCGCTCATGGGTGCGGCGCACCTCGTCCCGGGTCAGTGTGACCCGCGCCTGATAGATCGACTCGCTGCCGTCGGCGTCGTTGACGAAGTAGAGTCTCAGGCCGTCGGGAGACCAGGCGAGGCTGTGATGGCGGGCGTGGGTGCCAGGGGTGACCAGCAGCGTCGGGCTCTGCTCGTCCACATGACGCACGTAGACGCGGCCATAGGCGATGTAGGCCATGGTCTGGCCGTCCGGGCTCAGGGTCGCCTCGCTGACGTCACGATCGATGCGCCGCAGGCTATGGGTATCGCGCCCGTCGTCCGGTGCGCGCAGGGTGATGGGTTCGGGCTCGGCGTCCGGCTGTTCCAGGTCCAGCTTCAACAGAGTGTCCCACACCTGCAGCACCGCAGTGCTGCCGTCGCGCGAAACGGAGAAGTACTCTAAATCGCGCTCATTGAATTGCGTGAGTCTTTCGATGGTGCGCTCGGCATCCAGCTCCATGCGGTAGAGGTTGACGGTTTGATCCTCGCGGTCGGACATGAACAGCAGTGTGCTCTCGTCTACCCAGCGCGCCATGCCGTCGTCGCCGTCGCGCTCGGTCAGCGGTTCGAAGTCATAGCTGCCGAGTTCGTGCAGCCAGACGTTCATGGCATCGGGGCCGCGGTAATGGCGACGGTTCCAGTCGTGATAGGCCCCGCCCCGGGTGAACACCACGTGACGGCCATCCGGGGAGAGCTGTGGCTCGGAGCCGAAGGCATCGTGCAGCCGGGTATATTCGCCCCCCTCCGGCGAGAGCCGATAGGGGCGCTGGTCGCGGTACACGTCGGCCTCGAGCGTACCCGAGAAGGTAATCACCGGCTCGCCGTCCTCGTCGAGGCCGACGGTGGGATTGCGCAAGTGCTGGTCGCCGTAGGTGAGCTGCGTGAGCTGGCTGCCGTCGCGATTCATGCGCCACAGGTTGAGGTAGCCGTCGCGCATCGACGCGAATACGACCCACTCTCCGTCAGGGCTCCAACTGGAGTGCAGGTCGTCGTAGTTGTGGCGCGTCAGGCGTACCGCTGTGCCGCCGTCCGTCGAGGCGCGCCACAGGTCGCCGCGCCAGCTGAAGAGGATCTCGGAGCCGTCGGGACTGACGGAGGGAAAGCGCGGCAGGCCGACCTGCCCCGACTGAGCCTGGGCGGCGACCGGTAAGCTTGCCAGCAAACCACCGATGAGCGTCAACAGAGAAGCGCGACGCACCCTGATGCACAGGGGCGTTCGGAGGGCGCGGAGTCCTTGCATTGTCGAACCTGTCCTTAAATGCCGATGCCATGCTTCCACAACGTAGCAACGATCATGGCCAACTTCGAATACGAATCGATCGGCTTGGTCTGATGCAAGGCCTTGCGCTAGGCTTTCGCCCGAAAGCGCGCGTTTCGCCAACCGTTCAGGGAAGGAGGGGGCATGAGTGACGCACGCGATCCATATCCCGATGCATTGCGTGCGGTTGCGCTATTGATCGTGGTGCTCGGGCACTGGGTTGCCACACTGCCGCGAATCGAGCATGGCATGCTGGTGGAGACCGGCCACATCCTCGATGCCTGGCCACCCGCAGGCTATTTCACCTGGATCGTGCAGGTCGTACCGCTGTTCATCTTCGTTTCCGCGGCGGTGAGCTCGGAAGGCGTGTGGGAGCGCTATCGCGCTGGCGATCCTCACCTGCATTGGTGGTCTGCCCGCGCGCTGGGGCTGGCCCGCCCCACCGTGACCTACCTGGCCGTACTATCCGTATTCGTTGGCATCTCCTTCTTCACCCGTGATGGCGTGCTGGGGCCGCTCAATCATTCGCTGACCGTGCACCTGTGGTTTCTGCTGATCCTGCTGGGCGTTCAACTGGTGCTGCCGCTCTCCGTCTGGGCCGACCGCCGCTTTGGCTTGTGGTCGGCGGCAGCTTTGATCGCTGCCATCGCCGTGGTGGATCTGCTGCGTTCGCGCCCCGCTGCCTTCGAGGAGTGGCTGATACTGGGGCGACTGGTGACCGCGGAGCACGACTACTTCGCCTGGATCAACACACTGTTCTTCTGGCTGTTGCCCCAGCAGCTAGGTATCGCCTGGTGGAATAGCCGCTTCAGCGGTCGGCGTACCGGTGCCGCGCTGATGCTGTTCGGGCTGGCCTGGCTGCTAGCCGCCGTCGCCCTTGGCTATCCGCCTTCGATGGTCAACGGCGACGCGGGCGGCGATACCAACCTGCTGCCACCGACCCTGGCGCTACTAGGCGTCATGTGGTTTCAGGTAGGGCTGGTGGTACTCTTCGAGACGCCGGTGCGGCGCTTTCTGCAGCGTCAGCACCTGGGGCGCTGGATGGCGATGATCGGCGCCTTCGGGCTGCAGCTCTATCTGTGGCACAAACTAGCCGAGCTGCCGGCCGCCTGGCTGGGACAGCGCCTGGGCTGGCCCATCGACGCCGGCATGCCGGGCGAGCCGGGGTTCTGGGTCGGTCGCCTGGAGTGGATCGGGCTGTGTGCGCTGATGGTGGTGCCGGTGATGATTGCGGTGTTGCTCTTCGAGCGCTATCGCAAGCAGCATGTCGAACCCGCGACTGGGACGTATCGCATCGTCTCGGGCGGCACGGTGCTACTGCTTGGGCTGGGTGTCAGCCTTGGCTTGGGCGCTCTGCCCGGGGCGCTCATCGGCCTGCCCCTGGTGGCGCTCGCCGCCTGGCTGCTGCGCTCGCCCCGCCAGGCCTGACTCAAGCCATTGGCGTATGGCTGCGATGACCCACTCCGGATCGTCGATCGGCAGATCATGACCGCCGCTGAGGTGGCACTGCAGTGGCCAGCCCCAGCGTTCGGCGATGCGCCGCGAGCACTGCCATGACACCATCTGGTCGGCTTTCGAGGTCAACACCAGCGCCGGCAAGCCGGGCAGAGCCCGGGGGAGCGGAAACCCTCGCGCGGCGGCCAGCAACTGGCGCATCAGGTTGGCCTTGCTCACCGGCGCTTCGCGTTGCCAGCGGGCATATCGCTGCGCCACGCCGTGCAGGTCGCTCTGCTGACGGGTGGTCATGCGCAAAATCGCGAGCTCGCGCTGCTCATGACTGAGAGGCAGCAGCAAGGCCATCAGCAGGCGTGGGTATTGCCGTGGGCGCAAGCGCTGGTAGAAAGGGGCAGTGCCGCGCAGGCTCGAGTTGATCAGCACCAGACACGCCACCTCATCGGGAAAACGCTGCGCCCAGCGCAGCGCCACCATGCCGCCCAGCGAGATCGCCAGTACCCGGTGCGGGCCACGGCTGCCCGCCGCGTTCAACTCGCGGCGCAGCGCGTCGACCATGCCGTCGATGCGAGTCGGGCTGGCTTTGCGCCAGTGCGCCCCGTTGCCGGGAAGATCCACTGCCCGGGCCGGCTGTTGCAGCGCCTGGGCCAGCCGCTCGGGAAAGCCTTCCCAATGGCGTGCCTCGCGCACCAGTCCGCGCAGCAGGATCCAGCCGGGAGTCGCCGTATCTGAATGGCCTTCCACTCCAGGTCGCTCCTCTCGTCATGATGCCCGGCAATGCCAGGCGAAAATTCCTTTCCTTTTCTGAGCTTCCCCTTGTCATTCGTGGCCGTCAATACGAATAACTTGGGGTAACCCTGGGCAATAAACGAAGACATAAATCGTTTTGATGGGCGCGTAGCGCATTACTACCTTTTCTGAGTAAAGGAAGCGCTGAACAAGTCGGCGAGCGAGATGAAGCGCAAGGCGCACGGAGCACAGGAACCGGAGCATATGGGGTATATGTGAGGATTCCGAGCACCGCGCAACGCAGCGATTCGCTCGCACAGGCATTTGTGCAGTGTTTCCTAAAGGGATTATGCAGGAAGCTGTACGTCCTCGGCCGTACGCCGTTTGCTAGAAGGAGGTGGAACATGCAAGTACGTGAAGTCATGACCAAGCGTCCCGATTATTGCAGTGCCGATGCATCCATTCGTGAAGTTGCCGAGCGCATGCGCAAGGACAACTCCGGTTTCGAGCCGCTGGTAGAGAACGACCGAATCGTAGGGACCGTGACCGATCGCGATCTCACGATTCGCGCCTTGGCCGAAGGCAAGAGCCCGGACGAGAAGGCAAGCAGTGTCGCCACCACCAGCGTGCTGTACGCCTTCGAAGAGCAGGATGTGAAGGAAGTGCTGCGCAACATGCGCGAGCAGCAGGTACAGCGTCTGGTGGTGCTCAACAACCAGAACGACAAGAGTCTCGTTGGTGTGGTCACGCTCGGCGACATCGCCAACCGCTGCGATGACGACGACATGGCTCGTGAGATCGCCAACTGCAGCAAGCACTATCACTGAAACTACGCCAGCACTGAGACGGCTCTCGATAGCGGAAAGCTATGCTCAATGTCATTGGGGCGCTGCGCCGAGATCGGGCCGGCGCCCCAGGTTCATTGATGAGGCATTTCATTGATGAGGCCTAGATACCATCTCTCCTAACCGGCCACAAATGCCCCATCAGGCGGTTTGTGGCCGATATTCGGTTTGCGTCTTGAGGACCCCGTAAGCGATATGGATCAGCTTACGCATTGCCGCCCCCA
>NZ_JABFTV010000011.1 GCF_021404405.1 Billgrantia aerodenitrificans | reverse complement strand
GTGAACAGGCGCAGGGCGATATCGTAGAGCACCACCAGGGTGATGACGGCGATCAGTGGCGCAATGACCCGCCCGAACAGCTCGTTGAGCGTGTCGATCGCCTTGGCAATCGCATTCATGGGTCCAGTCTCCGACGTCGGAACGAAAGCCGCCCCGGGTGGGGCGGCCGGCACAGCCTTACAGACAGGCTTCGATCTCTTCGAGCGAGGGCAGGTTGTCCATGGTGCGGCTCATGTTGAACGGCGCGGAGATGTCACGCCAGGTGGCGTAGTGCTCCAGGTAGCCGATCATGGAGTGGTAGACCTTGGCGTGGTCCGGGTGCTCGCAGGCGCCGCGCAGGATCACCTCGTTGGTGATCTCCTGGATGCGCTCCAGATCCTCGTCGGAGAGCTGATTGATGGTCACACCGGCATCGATGAACTGCTCGGTACCTTCGGTGGAGCCGCGCTCGGACCAGGCGATGGACCAGGCCATGGTGGCATCGGCGGCGATCTTCAGCTTCTCCTGGGTCTCCTCGGAGAGGGCGTCCCAGGCATCGCGATTGATCATCACGCCGAATACGCTGGCAGACTGGTGCCAGCCCGGCACCGACCAGTACTCGACCACTTCGGCGAAGCCGGCATTGTAATCCACCCCCGGGGTGGAGAACTCGGCGCCGTCGACCACGCCACGCTCCACCGCCTGATAGATCTCGCCGCCGGCCAGCGTCACCTGAGAGCCGCCCAGCTGCTCGAGTACGCGGCCCTGGTCACGCCCGGAGAGGCGCAGGCGCTTGCCGTCGAGATCGGCCAGGCTCTCGATGGGCGTGCGGCCCATGAAGCCCGACTCGTTGTTGGTGATGCCGTAGGGCAGGTAGACCATGTCGTACTGGCCGTAGATCTCCTGGTAGAGGTCCCAGCCGCCCCACTGCTGAATCCAGTTCAGGTAGTCCACAGCGTTGAACAACATGGTGGTGGTGGCCAGCGGTGAGAAGGCCGGGTTGCGGCCGGCCCAGTAGCCGGGCCAGTCGCCGGCGGCTTCGATACTGCCGGTCTCGGTGGCGTCGAACACCTCGGTGCCAGGCATCAGGGTGCCGCCGGCGCGGAACTCGATCTGCAGCTCGTCGCCGGCGATCTTGTTGACCAGCTCCACCCAGTGGCGGTCGATCTGGATCAGATCGATGCTGTCCGGCCAGGTGGAGGTCATGGTCCAGCGCTCCTGGGCCTGAGCGGTGGTGGTGAAGGCGGCCAGAGCGATGCCGGCCGCCAGGCCGGAGATGGCGAATTTCGTCTTCATCTTCATGTCGTGCTCCCTTCTGGGTCTTATTGTGCTGCAGTAAAGAGAAGATCTTGCCAGGCGGCGTGCCGCAGTCGTTGTGATTTGCTGAATGATCGGTCAGGCCGCCAGAGAACATCGACAAGCTAGCACGCTGGCATGACCGGAATCGATAGCTGGCTACGGTGCTGAGCAGGGTTGAGCCGAGCATCGGTTACGTTTAATTAAGAAAGAATGGGAGGTGGATCTATCTGTATTGTAAGGTAAAACTTCGGCCTGCCGGCAGGGTGGGGCAGGAGAGAGAAGAGGGTGAGAATAGACCAAAGTCTATCCACATAACGCGGCAGACGGCGCCCGGTCGGGCGCCGTCGCTGTCATCAGCGTCAGCTGTAGACCTGAGCAGGCAGCCAGGTGGCCAGCGGTTCGTAGAAGAACACCAGGAACAGTCCCAGCAACTGCAGGGCCACGAAGGGAGCCACCCCTTTGTAGATGTCGAGCGTCGTGATGCCCGGTGGGCAGACGCCCTTGATGTAGAACAGCGCGAAGCCCACTGGCGGCGTCAGGAACGACGTCTGCAGGCAGATGGCGAAGAGGATGGCGAACCACACCGGATCGACGCCCAGGCTGAACACTACCGGGGCGACGAGCGGCAGGATGATCAGCGTGATCTCCACCCAGTCGAGGAAGAAGCCGAGCAGGAACACCACCAGCATGATGGTCAGCACCACGCCGGCCGGGCCGAAGGGCAGCCCGGTAATGGCGTTGCGAATCACGTCGTCGCCGCCCAGCCCGCGCAGCACCACGGCGAAGATGGTGGCGCCGACGAAGATGCCGAAGATGAAGGCAGTGGTGCGGGTGGTCTGATAGAGCGCCTTTGACACCACGTCGAAGTTCAGGCGGCGATTGAACAGGGCCAGCAGCACGGCGCCCAGCGCGCCCACCGCGGAAGCTTCTGTGGTGGTGGCAAAGCCGGTGAAGATCGAGCCGAGTACCGCCACGATCAACGCCAGGGGCGGCAGTACGGCGATCAATACCTCGAGCAGGGCGCGGGCATTGAGGGGCTGGCGGTTCTCCGGAGCCGGGGCCAGATCCTTCTTGATATAGGCGGCGATCACGATGTAGGCGATGTACATCACCCCCAGCATGATGCCGGGAATCAGTGCGCCCATGAACAGTCGGCCCACCGAGGCTTCCGAGGTGCCCAGGCGGTCGGCCATCAACACCAGCATGATGCTGGGCGGCACCAGGATGCCGAGGGTGCCCACCGAGCAGGCGGTGCCCACGGCCAGCGACTTGTTGTACTTCGCTTGCAGCATGGGGCCGATGGAGAGCATGCCGAGCAGCACCACTGAGGCGCCGACGATGCCGGTGGAGGCGGCCAGCAGCACGCCGACGATGACCACCGTGACGGCATAGCCGCCGCGCAGCCCGCCGAGAACGCGCACCAGGGAGTTCATCAGCCGCTCGGCGATGCCGGAGCGGTCGAGCATGATGCCCATGAAGATGAAAAGCGGCAGGGCCACCATCAGCTCGTTGGCAATGATGCCGTAAAGACGCCGGTCGAGAACGCCGATGGTGCCGCCCCAGGAGAACCACAGATCGGCCCCCATGTGCTCGACCAGCACATGGCCGATGACGGCGAACAGGAAACCGATGCCGGCCAATGCCCAGGCCACGGGGAAGCCGATCAGCAGTAGCCCCATGAAGCCGGCGAACATGCCGATGACGAGAATTTCTTCGAGACCCATGATCTTCCTCGCACAGGCACGTTAGCGGTGGTCCACCGGGCGCCGCAGAGGCAGCTGCCGGGGGAATCCGAAGAGATAGGTACAGCAGCGCAGCGCTCGTGATGACAAGGCGATGGCGATCAGCGCCATGCCGATCGGCAGGGTGCTCTTGATGATGAAGCGGTAGGGTAGGCCGCTGGGCGCCTGGGAGCGTTCGCCGCGGGCGAAGGAGCGCTGGGCGTACTCGGTGAGCCCGTCGACCATGAAGTAGAGCACCGGCAGCACCAGCAGCACGATACACAGCAGCTCGACCCAGGCCTGGAAGCGCAGCGAGAACTTGTCACGCAGCACGTCCACGCGTACGTGGTCGTCGGTGACCACGGCGTAGGCCAGAGTCAGGATCATCGTCGCGCCGAAAAAGTGCCACGAGAGCTCTTCCAGGGCGATGGAGCCGCGGCCCAGGATGAAACGACTGAACACATTGGTAAGCACCACGGCGAGCGTGACGAGCCATAGCCAGGAAAGCAGCTTGCCGAGAACGGCAATGGCCGTGTCGATCACATGGCTGACACGGTTGGTGGGTAGCTCCGGGCGCAGCGGGGTGTCGTCCGGGGGAGCGTCGGGAAGCGGTATAGACATCGTGCAGCCTCTTGCATGTTGCCGCTAGCCGGGAGGCCGGGTGCCGGTGGCAATGCCACCGGCACCCGGCACCCGGCGCCCGGCGCTTGCCGTCAGTTGGAGTTGGGCGAATAGTAGGAGCGCGGCAGGTAGCCTTTGGCGTGCCAGTTGCCATGGACCTGCATCCATTCACGCTGGCTCTCCAGCACGCGGGCGAAGAGCTCGTCGTTACTGGCCATCTCGTCCAGCACGCCCATGGTGACGCTTTCCAGCTCGGCCAGGATCTCCGGCGACAGGGTCTGGGCGTTCACGCCCTCGGCTTCGAAGCCGGCCAGGGCCTGGGGGTTCTCCCACTCGCTCTCGGAGAAGCCGAACAGCGTGGCGGAGCGGCAGCCGATCTCGATCTGGGCGCGGCTCAGGTCGGAAAGGTCGTCCCAGGTCTCCTGGTTCACCAGCAGGTGCGAGGTGGTGTAGGTCTGGTGCCAGCCCGGCATGATGTAGTTCTGCACGATTTCCTGCATGCCCAGGATGCGGTCTACGGCCGGAGCGGAGAACTCCAGGGCGTCGATGGTGCCGCGCTCCATGGCCTGGTAGAGCTCGCCACCGGGCAGCATGGTGACCGAGGCGCCGAGCTGCTCCATGACGCGGCCGCCGATGCCGGCAAAGCGGATGCGCAGGCCGTCGATCTGATCGAGAGATTCCAGCGGCTCGGCGAACCAGCCGGCGGCTTCCGGCCCGATCACGCCGCACAGCAGCGCCTTGACCCCGTAGGGCGCGTACACTTCCTGCAGCAGCTCGTTGCCATCGCCGAAGTAGTGCCAGGCCATGAAGGCGGGCGGCTCCATGCCGAAGGGAGGGCCGGAGAGCAGCGGCAGTACCGGGATGCTGCCCTGGTCGTAGCCGATCCAGGTGTAGCCGGCCGGGTAACGGCCTTCCGAGACGGCATCGAGGATCTCGAACGGCGGGATCAGCTCGCCCGGCTCGTAGTAGCGCAGGTTGATGTTGCCGCCGGAGATCGCTTCCAGCGTTTCGGACAGATGAACGACCGGCGTACTCAGGCCCACCAGGTGTGAAGGAAAGGCGATGGGCACCTGCCAGCGAACGCGCTCCTGAGCGCTGGCGGTGCTGGTCATGGCGGCGCCGGCCAGGATCACGGCGGCTGTCGTGCCGGCCAGCTTGAAGCGTGTGGACACCTTGGGGCCAGTTGAGGCTTGCATAGACGCGACTCCACTTGTTGTGACGGGTATTGTTTTAGGGAAAGGCCTATTCCAGCGCTGAATTAGCCATGCAACTCAAAGGGAAAGCAATAATGGAAAATTGGTCAGACCAATCGGCGTGCGTGAGACCTTGCTAAGGTGAATCATGTTTCGATAGGTAACTGATGGTGTTTTGTTGTGATCTCCCGGAAAAATTGCGCTTTTCCTCTAGATTCTGTGCTTATTTTTAGCGTGCTTAGGCTTTTCGGTGTGTTTGGAAGTGCGACCAATTGTTAATGCAAAGAGGCGTGTGGGGAGAGTGAGCGGTGAGGGGCGGAGCGATGTGCGAGCGAGAGGCGAGAGCAATATTTAATTGGTCTGACCAAATGGCTGCGCGTGGATGGCGCGGCCTTGTGTGGTCGACCTCGCCTGCCGACACGGCGCGGCAGCAAGCGCTGGCCATCTGGCAGGCCCGCGCTTGGCAGCGCCCCTGCTGGGTGTCGTCGGCGGCACCCGAAAAGGCGTGGCAGCAGGGATGGCTGCCGCCGGCCAAGGCCCGCACCCATCTGGGCGGCGAGCACGACCTGATCGTCTACGATGCCGCCAGTGAAGCGGGTTTCGATGCGGACGCGTTCGGTGCTCTCAGCGGTACCCTGCGGGCAGGCGGCCTGCTGCTACTGCTGCTGCCAGCGGCCGCTGGCGACCAGACGGCCAGCCACTACATGGCCCGCTTGCGTGAACGCTTGGCGCAGGCGACGGATGCCGTGCACTGGACACCCGGCGAGCCGCTGCGGCTGCCCGAGCCCAAGTCCGAGCCCGACCGGCCCCGGCCGCTACCCGACAGCGGCGACCCCGATTGCCTTACCCGCGACCAGCGCCAGGTGGTGGAGCGCCTGGTTGGCCTCAGGCGCCGGCGACCGCTGGTGATCACCGCCGACCGGGGCCGCGGCAAGAGCGCCGCGCTGGGTATCGCCTGCGCCCGCCTGCTGAGCGAAGGGCAGGAGAAGATCTGGGTGACGGCGCCGCGCCTGGCGGCGGTCGAGGCGCTGTTCGAGCGCCTGGAGGCGCTGCGTCCCGCGGGCCACCGTCATGGCGGACGCTTCGACGATGAGGGCGGCGGACGCGTCGAGTTCGTGGCCCCCGACGAGCTGAGCGCCCGGGTCGAGCGCGGCGAGGCAGGCGGTCAGGGAAGCTGGCTGCTGGTGGACGAGGCCGCGGCCATACCCGTCGCCCTGCTCGGGCAGTGGCTCGAGGCGTTTCCGCGCATCGCCTTCGCCACTACCGTGCACGGTTACGAAGGCTCCGGGCGCGGTTTCGCCCTGCGCTTTCGCCCGCGGCTCGAGCGCCAGACGCCGGACTGGCGCGAATGTCATCTCGCCGTGCCGATACGCTGGGCCGAAGGCGATCCGCTCGAACGACTGGTCGGCGACCTGCTGCTGCTCGATGCCGAGCCGCCGGGGGTGACCTCGAAGCCGCTGCAGGAGTGGATCTGGCAGCCCGAGGTGCTGGCTGGTGACGAGCCCGCGTTGCGCCAGATATTCGGCCTGCTGGTGCAGGCCCACTACCGCACTGCGCCGAGCGACCTTCAGCGGCTGCTCGATGCGCCGGAGCTCAGGGTCAGGACGCTGACGGACGGCCCCCATACCCAGGCGGTGGCAGTGTGCGCTGACGAAGGGGGCTTTACGCCCGAGCTGGCGGAAAAGGTGGCGCGAGGCGAGCGGAGGCTGCCGGGGCATCTGCTGGCCCAGTCGCTGGCCGCCCATGCCGGCTGCCGTGAAGCGCTCACGGCCCGACTGCGGCGGGTGCAGCGTATCTCGGTGCATCCCCAGCGTCGCCGCGAGGGGCTGGGGGCGCGGCTGCTGGAGGGCGAGCGCGCAGCGGCGCGGGAGGCCGGCGTCGACCTGCTGGGCGCCAGTTTCGGCGCCGAGCCGGGGCTGCTCGCCTTCTGGCGCTCTCAGAGATTTCACACGGTGCGGCTGGGGCTGTCGCGGGAAACCTCGACCGGAGAGCATGCCGTCATGGTGGTGGCGCCGCTCACGGCCAGGGGGGAAGCCCTGTGCGCAACGTTGACGCGGCGCTTCCATGAGTTGCTGCCGGTTCTGCTCGCCTTCGAGCTGGCCGAGCTGGAGCCGGAGGTCGCCCTGGCGCTGCTGGCGGAAGGGGAGCGAGCGGAGCTCGATGCGGCCGAGTGGTGCGACCTGGACGATGTGGCCCACGGCCACCGCGAGCCGGCGCTGGCGCGTCTCGCCCTGCAGCGGCTGATACGCCGCGCGGCCGTGGCGGGGCGGCATGACCCCGAGCTGGCATGGCTCGCCGCCTGGGCCTTCCAAGGGCGCGACATTGCCTGGCTGGCCGCCCGGGCCGGGGCCGACGGACGACGACAGGTCATGGCGCGGATGCGCGATATCGTGGCCACGCTGCTGGCCGGCGAATCGCCCGGTCGTTGAGCGGGCTTTTCCCGGCGTTGTCGGCCCGGTAAGGTAGGCCGGTTACCCTCATGCAGATCGAACATGAACGAACATCTCGAGCAACTCTCGCCACAACCGCTGTGGCGCCATTTCCGCACGCTGTGCAATACGCCTCGTCCGTCAGGGCACGAGGCCGAACTGGTGGCGATCCTCGAGCGCTGGGCAGAGCAGCATGGGCTCGCCCACGACCGCGACGACTACGGCAACCTGCGCTTGAGCAAGCCCGCTACGCCGGGCCATGAAGAGGCGCCGGGCATCATCCTGCAGGGCCATCTCGACATGGTGGCCCAGGCCAACGCCGATCATCCCCACGACTTCACCCGCGACCCGATCGACACCTACGTGGACGACGGCTGGCTGCGCGCCCGTCATACCACGCTGGGTGCCGACAATGGCCTCGGGGTGGCGGCGGCGCTGGCGATCCTGGAGGACGACACCCTGGTGCACGGCCCGCTGGAGGCACTGTTCACCCTTGAGGAAGAGAGCTCCATGGGCGGCGCCTTGCAGCTGGCGGAGCACTGGCTGCAGGGCAGCGTGCTGCTCAATCTCGATTCCGAGGACCGCGGCGAGGTCTTCATCGGCTGCGCCGGCGGTGCCGACATCGTGGTGGAGGCGCAACTGCCCACCGCCGATTCGGGAGCCGACGAGGTGGCCCTCGAACTCGCCCTGACCGGGCTGGTGGGCGGCCACTCCGGCATCGACATCCATCGCGGGCGCGGCAATGCCAACCGCCTGCTGGTGCGCGTGCTCAGGGCGCTGGAAGCCTACGACATCCGCCTGGTCAGCTATCGTGGCGGTACGCTGCGCAATGCCATCCCGCGGGAAGCCTTCGCCACCGTCGTGCTGCCGGCCGATGAGGTCTCCGCCGCCGAAAACCGGGTGAAGGCGCTCGAACAGCAGCTGCGTGCCGAGCTGGCCGGTGTCGACGAAGGGCTGGCCGTGACCGTGGCGCGAGTGGCGCAACGGCCCGCTCAGGCGCTCAACGCCCATGCCAGCAGCATGCTGCTGGCGGCACTCAACGCCGCACCCTACGGCGTGGAACGCATGAGCAGCGCGGTGCCCGGCGTGGTGGAAACCTCGAACAATCTGGGCGTGGTGAACCTCGACGAAGGGCGCTTCCATCTCTGCGCCCTGGTGCGGTCGCTGCGCGACAGCGCGGTGGCGGATCTGGCCGATCGTTTCCGCGGTCTGTTCGATCTGATCGGGGCGCGCACCCGGGTGGAAAACGCCTACCCCGGCTGGACGCCTGCCCCCGACAGCGCCCTGCTGGCGCGCTTCGAGCGTCTGCATCGGCAGCTGGTGGGACGCGAGCCGGCGGTCAAGGTGATTCATGCCGGGCTCGAGTGCGGCATCCTGGCCGGCAAGTATCCCGGCCTCGAGATGATCTCCTTCGGCCCCTCGATTCGCGGCGCCCACTCGCCCGACGAGCGGGTGGAGCTGGACTCCGTGGTGGAGTTCTGGAACCTGCTGCGGGCGTTGATCGAGGATCTGGCCGCGGACAGCGCTTGAGGCTGCTGGGCTTGAAACGACCCGGCGCCGCGCCCGATGGGCGGCGCCGGGCAGTGCCTCAGGCGTGCTGGCGGCTGTGCTTGCCCTCGGCGATCTCCTCGACCAGCTTGCTGCAGAAGGCGTCGAGGTCGTCGGGCTTGCGGCTGGTCACCAGGCCGCTATCCACTACCACCTCCTGGTCCACCCATTCGGCGCCTGCGTTACGCAGGTCCATCTCCACCGAAGGGTAGGAGGTCATGCGGCGGCCCTTGGCCACGCCGGCGTTGATCAATACCCAGGGGCCGTGGCAGATGGCGCCCACCGGTTTGTGCTGCTCGAAGAAGCGCCGGGTGAAGGCCAGCGCCTGCTCGTTCTGACGCAGGGTGTCGGGGTTGAACAGGCCGCCGGGAAGCTCCAGGGCGTCGTAGTCGCCGGCATCGACTTGGTCGAGCTTGCGATCGACGTCATAGGAAGGCCCCCAGTCGGTGCCGGCCCAGGCACGGATACTGTCCTTGTCCGGCGCGATGACGTGCACCGTGGCCCCTTCGCGCTCGAGCGCGGCCTTGGGCTCGGTGAGCTCCGACTCCTCGAAGCCGTCGGTGGCCAGGATGGCGACGGTCTTGCCTTTCAGCTTCTCGCTCATTCGCTACCTCCTTGCTCCTTGTGCGACGCATAGGGTTGTGCGACGCATAGGGCATCACTGCCCCTTACTCACCATAAAACGGCAAGAGCCGAAGGCAAGGGAAGTGGGGTATCGGACCGTGACTCGATGTAGTGGCCTGTGAGTCCAAGCGTCAGTGGTTGACCTGGATGCGAACCACGGGATAGCCCCCTACGGTGACCAGCGGGACATCGGTGTGGCCTCGGTAGTGATGGTCGTATCTAGGAGGAGCGTAATAGTGGTGCTCCACGACGCGATGGGCGGGTCGGGAGTGACGATGGGCGCGATGATGGCGCCGATGCTTCGGTGGTTTGCCGCGATGGTCGCGCACGTAGTAATGGTGATGATGAATCTGGGTGCCATGAGCGGCATATCGGCCATGGTCGGCGCTTGCCGACATTGAGAAAGGCAGCGACAAGGCGGCTACCAGAGCGGTGAAGATCAGACGTTTCATGGGGGGTCTCCTCAAGTGCCAACGACACGTTACGGTCACCCCTTCTTTTCCCTGACCCCATTATAGCGGTGAAAAGCGAGCATAGTGAACACTGTTCGACTATGCTCGTCGCTCCTGATCACCGCTTGTTACCCTGCGACCTCTTTGGACTGCCTATGGGCAGGTTCTCAGCCCAGGTAGGCGTTGAGCATCCAGACGGTTTTTTCCTGCTCACGGATGTAGTCGCCGGCCTGGGCGGCGGTGCCCTCGTCGTCGGCATCCGAGGCCAGTGCCAGCAGCTCGCGCTGCAGCTCGATCAGGGTCTGATAGCCCTGGAGCACACCGCGCACGCAGGCTTCGCCGTCGTGTACGTCCTTGTCCTCACGGATCTGCGACATGGCCACGTAGTCGCTGTAGGCGTGCACCGGCTTGTGTCCCAGGGTCAGGATGCGCTCGGCCACCTCGTCGACCTTGGTCAGCAAGTCGGTGTAGAACTCCTCGAACTTGGTGTGCAGCTCGAAGAACTGCGGCCCCTTCACGTTCCAGTGATAGCCGCGAACGTTCATGTAGAAGATCTGATAGTTCGCCAGCAGAGCGTTGAGCTTCTCGGCGAGCTGACTGGCGCTGCTCTCGTGCAGACCGATGGCATTGGTGTCACTCATGCGCGTTCTCCTTGTCGCGTAATGGGATTTCCTCAAGTCTACGTGTCGATATGGCGTCGCTTAAGCAATATCTCAACATCGGCACGATAGCCGCTCTGCATGATGTGCGCATGACGCCGGCGACGGTCAAGCGGGGGCGGCTCGTTGACGCAGTGACGATGCTCGGGAACCCCAGCGGCCGTTGGCACTCTCAAGACGGCAGCGGCACCCTTGCAAGGTGGGCTGTGCGGCGTAGACTGCGCCCTATGACGAAAGGAGACACCTCATGCGCCAGTGGTGGTGGATGATGCCCGGATTGGCCTTGCTGGCAGGCTGCCAGACGACACCGACGATGCTGCCCACCGCAGAGCCGCAGCCGGCCGCGGAGTGCCGCTGGGAGGCCGATGGCATCGAACCGCGTGAATGGGTGCGCCGTGCGCTCAACGCGCTTGAAGCGGACGGCTTCGTCGTGCGCGACACCGAGCCGGCGGTGGGGCTGGTCAGCGCCGACCGAACTCGGACGATACCCGGCTACGGCGATCGCTACGACAGCTGGGAGCGCACCGGCTTCTTCGGTGGCGTGGGTATCGGCGCTGGCCGCGGGGTTTCCACCGGCATGATGATCGGCTTCGGTGGCGCCGGCGGCAGCATCGCCCAGGACGCCACCCAGCTCGAGCGCGTATCGGTGATCGCCGACCCGGGCGGGGTGCGGGTCAGTCGCGACATTCAGGTGATCGACTGGCGCGGCGAACTGCGCGAGACCCGCAGCGGTAGCGACGCGCCCTTCTGTGGTTCGCTGCGCCAGGCCATGACGGCCGGGGAGGCGCTGTGATGCGTCGTGCTGTTCTGGTGTCGCTGTTGGCCCTGCTGCTGGCGGGCTGTGCGACGACCACACCGGCCCCGGAACCGCGTGAGCTGGCGTTTGCCGCAGCGCCGGAAGCGGTACTGCAAGAGGCCCTCGGCGTGCTGGCCGACGAGGGCTACGTGATTCGCCGTGCCGATGCCGAACGGGGCCGCGCAGAGGCGGCGCTGGCACGTTGGCCCGGCTATCGGGTCGACGTTGCTGTGGTGCCGGAGGGCCAGGGAGCCCGTGCTTCGTTGAGCGCCACCCGCGGCGGCAGGCCGCTGCCGCCACATCTGCTAGACCCTCTGTTGGCCGAGCTTCAGCGCCGGCTGGGCTTGGCGCCTTGATCGACGTCATTGGTTCTCATGAGAGACACGTTGAGACATGAATCGCTTGCATGATCTTTTTTCCATCAGGGCAAAACGTGCCTGGCTCGCAATCCTGCTGCTGGGCCTGCTGCCCGGCCTGGCGCTGGCCCACCCCCATGGCTGGATCGACATTCGCGTACGCCTGGTGGTCGACGACGAAGGGCGCCTGGAGGCGCTGCATCAGGCCTGGCGGATGGATCCCTTCTACAGCCTGGTGCTGCTGGAGGAGCTGAGCCGCACCGAGGGCGGCCTGGAAGCGGGCCTCGACCGCCTGGGCGGCGAGATCCGTGGCAACCTGGCACCGTTCGACTACTTCACCGAGATTCGCCTGGGCGAGGAGCGGCTCGGTCTGGGTGACGTCTCCGAGTACACCGTGATGGAGCGTGGCGGTCGGGTCGAGTTCATCTTTCTGCTGCCGCTGGAGACGACCCAGCCGCTCAATGGCCAAACGCTGCAGTACAAGGTGTTCGATCCCACCTATTACCTCGAGGTGGTACATGAGGCAGAGGGGGAAACGCCGCTCGACGACGCCTTGCTGGTGAGCGGCGAGCTGGGCTGCAGCACCCGGATCGTTCCCGCCAATCCCGATCCCGAGCTGGTGATGCAGGCCGCCATGCTGGACGTCACCGACGAGGCGGAGCCCGGCTTGGGGCGTCACTTTGCCGAGACCGGAGTCGTCAAATGCGAGTAGTGGCAAGAGCGCACCCCCGTACCCGTACCTGGCTTCTCGGGCTGGGCCTATTGGTCGTGGCCGTGCTGTTACTGAGCTTCTTCGTGCAAGGCGGTCTGCAGTCGCTGAGCCTGCAACTGGTGGCCTGGCAGCGCGACTTCCACCGCGCCCTGACCATGGCGATCACCAACTTTTCCGGCACCCCATCAGCGAGTGCCTGGGCGGCGCTGCTGGGCATCAGCTTCGCCTACGGGGTCTTTCATGCCGCAGGCCCGGGGCATGGCAAGGCGGTGCTGACGACTTATCTGCTCTCCCAGGGCGGCGCGGTGCGCCGGGCGTTGGGTCTCTCCTTTGCCGCTTCGATGCTGCAGGGGGTGGTAGCCATCAGCCTGGTGGTGGTGCTGGTGCATGGCTTGGGCTGGGTCACCCGGCAGGCGATGGGCAGCGTGGTGTGGGTCGAGCAGGCCAGCTTCCTGATGGTGGCGCTGCTGGGGGCCTGGCTGTGTTGGCGAGCGATTCGTCAACTGCGTCGGACGTCGCCGGCAGCAGCAGAGCGCTCTGCCCAAGCGCACGACCATGCACATGGGCATGCGCACGACCACGACCACTCACATGACCATGACCACGCTCACTGCTGCGGCGGGCATCATCACGTCGATCCCCAGCAGGCTGCCGATTGGCGCACGGCGCTGGCTACGGTGGTCTCTATCGGCATCCGTCCTTGCAGCGGCGGGGTTCTGCTGCTGGGGGCCGCCAGCCTGCTGGGTCAGTTTGCCGTGGGCGTGGCGGCGGTCATGGTGATGGCGCTGGGCACGGCGCTGACCGTTTCCGCGCTGGCGTTGGCCAGCGTCTTCGCCCGGGGCTGGGCCGAAAAGCAGCTGGCGAGGCAGAACGGTCTACAGCGGGCCAGCCGCCTGCTCGGCTGGGTGGCCCTGGCGGGCGGGCTCGCCATCATGTCGTTGGGTATCTCGCTCTCGGTGACCGGAATCACCCAGCCGACTTCTGCCCCCATGCTGGGCGAGCCCCCGGCCCGTAGTGCGCCGGCGCAGCCGCCGACCGGTGGGCACCCCTTAGGCGGCTGAGGGAATCACAGGCGCGACTTCAACCCACCCAACTGGGCCAGCAGGTGATCGCGCATGTTGGCCAGTTCATTCAGGTCGTAGGGCTGCGCCTCGCCCTGCCCCCACACCGGCCCCGGCCAGGCCGCGTCGGCCTGCCGGCGGGCCACCACGTGCACGTGCAGTTGGGCGACCACGTTGCCCAGGTTGGCCACGTTGATCTTGTCGGCCCCGGTCATCGCCTTGAGCATGCGGCCCATCTCGCTGGCCTCATGCCACAGCTGGCGCTGGTCCTCCTCGTCCAGGTCGAATACCTCGCTCACCCCCTCGCGCCGCGGGATCAGAATCAGCCAGGGAAAGCGGGTATCGTCCATCAGTCTGAGCTGACATAGCGGCAGCTCGGCGACCGGGTAGCTGTCTCTGACCAGGCGTTCATCCAGCTCCACTGACGACATATCGACTCTCCCTCACGATGGCGATAGCCCATCATGGCACAAGCGCGGGGGAGCGTCTGCCAGCCTCGGTGGGCGCTTCGCTGCGTTAGCGACTAAAGTGAAGGGGTCAGGCCAGACGAACAGGAGAACGACGATGAAACGGACGGTGGCGACTATGCTGGCATTGCTGCTCGGGCTGTCACTGCTCAGCGGGTGCAACACCATGCGCGGCATGGGCGAGGACATCGAGGCCGGCGGCGAGGCGATTCAGCGGCAGTCGAATTCATATTAGCGTTTTTCAAAATGGCAACCGGCTGTTACGCTGACAAAGGCCATTGCTTCACGGCAAGGAATGGAATTCCCGAAAGTTATTTCAAGGAGATACGACCATGAAGAGAGCGATTGCCTTGGGCTTTGCCCTGCTGATGACAGCCGGTGCCCTGGCGGGGTGCAACACCATGGAAGGCGCGGGCCAGGACGTCGAGCGTGGCGGACAGCACGTGCAAGACGCCGCCCAGTAAACCCTAGCGGTCCGGCTTGGCAGCATGCGGGCGACCTGGCAGTCTCCCCGTGTGCTGCCTGAATCAATAGACCCTTCCCCTCCCCTTTAGTGAGATCTTCGCATGGTTAGCCCATTGCGTTTTTGCCTGGCTTCTTTCAGTGCGTTGTTGTTGGCAGGATGTGCGCCTATGTCCAATTCGAATCCATCTCAAGCCCATGACCCTGCGCCCAAGCCGCCCGAGGTCAGTGAGGGAGAGGATGCCTGTGGCGCCCGTCACGTGCAGGATCGCGTCGGCCGGCGCTATGACGAAGCGCTGGGCGAGTCGATCCAGCGCGAGAGCGGTGCCGCCACGCTGCGGGTGATCCGCCCGGGCCACGCTTATACCATGGAGTACCGCGGCGACCGCATCAACGTCCATATCGACGACGGCGATACCATCACCGACATCGGCTGCGGCTGATACGGGCGCGGTCGGTCATACCTGGCCGTGCTCCGCCTGTGCGCGGCGCTCGGCCTCCTCGGCCTGCTTGCGCAATTTCTTGCGCAGGGCGGCTTTCTCGAAGCGTAGCTTCTGCAACGGCGTTGCCAGCTTCAGCGGTGGTACCGGCGCCGGTTTGCCGTCGGCGTCTACTGCCACCATGGTCAGGTAGCAGCTGTTGGTGTGGCGGATCACCTTGTCACGAATGTTCTCGGCCACCACCTTGATGCCGATCTCCATCGATGAGCGGCCCACGTGATTGACGCAGGCCAGGAAGGTGACCAGTTCACCAACGTGGATCGGCTGCTTGAACAGCACCTGGTCGACCGAGAGTGTCACCACATAGTGGCCGGAGTAGCGGCTGGCGCAGGCGTAGGCCACCTCATCGAGCTTCTTGAGGATGGCGCCGCCGTGCACCTTGCCGCTGAAGTTGGCCATGTCGGGCGTCATCAGCACGGTCATGCTCAACTCGTGCTGGCCGGGAAGTTCCAGGGGAAGACTGTCGGCGCCTGCCATGTGCATACCTCTCTCGGTCATCTTTTCGCGATTGCCATGTTACATGAGAACAGCAGCGCCGCCGGCGAGCCGGGGCGCTGCTGCGATTGGCGCCAACCTGGACTAGAACCAGGTCAGGCCCACCGAGATGATCACCCCGGTGATCACCAGCTGAATCAGACAATAGCCCATGATGTCCTTGGCTTTCAGCCCGGCGATGGCAAGTACCGGCAGGGCCCAGAACGGTTGCAGCAGGTTGGTCCAGGCATCGCCCCAGGCCACGGCCATGGAGACGCGCGCGACATCGACGCCGAGCGCTTCGGCAGCCGGCAGCATGACCGGTGCCTGCACGGCCCACTGGCCGCCGCCGGAGGGCACGAACAGGTTGACGATACCGGCACTGATGAAGGACCAGAACGGCAGCGAAGTTTCGGTGGCGAACGAGATCAACCCCTGAGACATGGACTCCGCCAGTCCCGACTGCACCATGATCGCCATGATGCCGGCATAGAAGGGGAACTGAATGACGATGCCGGCCCCGCCCTTGATCGCCTCGTTGAGGCTCTCCAGCAGGCTGCGTGGCGTGCGGTGCAGCACGATGGCCAGCGACAGGAACAGGAAGTTGACGATGTTCAGGTTCAAGCCGCCGCCGCGGAACACGAAATGGTCGAGCAGGAAGATCACCCCGGGTATGCCGACCAGCCAGGCCAGGGTGACGCTGTTCTCGAGACGTTCGGCAGGGCGGGTGATGCGCACCCGGGCGGCCGGGGCATCGTCGAGCAGTTTGGGGTCGACGTAGACGCTCTCTTTTTCATCGGGGAGCATGGCCCGGTTGACCAGGGGAATGGCGACGAACAGGCACACCACGATGGCCAGGTTGAAGAAGGCGAAGATGGTCGAGCCGGTGCCGATCACGCCGATCTGCTCGGCGGTGAAGTGGCCCTCGGTGGCGATGGTCAGCGGAATGGAGCCGGCCAGGCCGCCGTGCCACACCACGAAGCCGGAGTAGGCGCTGGCCACCAGCAGGCGATAGTCGACCCGTATCAGGCGCGCCAGCTCCTTGGCGAACAGCGCACCTACCACCAGGCCGAAACCCCAGTTGATCCAGCTGGCCACCAGCGACACATAGGTCACCAGCAGGATGGCGCCGCCCGGCCCGTTGGCCAGCGCGGCGAGACGCTGCAGCAGCTTCTTGACCGGCGGCGAGCTGGCCAGCATGAAGCCGGTCACCAGGATCAGCAGCATCTGCATGGAGAAGGTCAGCAGGTTCCAGAAACCGTCGCCCCACATCCGCATCACGGCAAGCGGCGTCTGGCGTTCCACGCCGATGGCGGCGGCCGCGGCCACCACCGTCAGCAGCAGCACGAAGATGAAAGGGTCCGGCAGATAGCGGTCGACCAGCCTGACGGCGGGTCTCGAGAGGAATCTGAGCATGGCAGCGTCGCTTCTTCTGGTTGTCGGGTGTGCGTCTGAGAAAAATAGCGCAAACTCATCAGCTTGCCCTAATTAAATGGCGCTCGGCTCAACGGGAGCGGTTGGCCGTTGCCGGTGGCGCTGGCTCATTGGGCTGGTGGCACCACCGGGTACGTCGATGGTGCCAATAGTAGCCGACCAGCACTGCCGATCGCACCACGGAGAAGGTGAGGAACGCCAGCCACAGAGCGTGGTTGACGTATTCGAGCGGTGCGATCGTGCTGGCTACCCACCATACCGGCAGATAGCTCGCTAGAGCGATAAAGATACTGTTGCGCATCTCGCGAATCGCCGTAGCGCCGATGAAGACGCCGTCGAACAGATAGCTCCATACCGCGATCAGCGGCATGGCCACCATCCAGGGCAGGTAGATGCCAGCCGTTTCCCGCACTTCGGGCAGGCCGGTCAGCAGAGTGATGAGATACTGGCCGCCAAGGGCGAAGGCGAGTGCCGCGGCACCTGCCGTTACCAGCGAGAACCAGGCCGCGGCGCGTACGGCATGACCGAACTCGTCCCAGCGCCGGCGGCCGACGCTGCGCCCGATGGTGGCCTCGGCGGCGTGGGCGAAGCCATCCAGCGCATAGCTGGTGAGAATGATGAACTGCAGCAGCACGGCGTTGGCGGCCAGCACGGTGTCGCCCTGCACTGCGCCGCGGGAGGTGAAGAAGGCCATGACGAACAGCAGGCCCAGGGTGCGCAAGAAGAGATTGGCATTGACCTGGAACAGCTCGCCATAGGCGACAAGCCGCAGCAGACGCTCGCGCATGAAACGACCTTCCAGCCGCTTCAGCTGGCGAAGCACCAGCCAGATGCCGAAAACGAATGCAGTGTAGTCAGCGATCACCGTGGCCCAGGCCACGCCGTCGCTGGTCATGCCCAGCCCCACCACGAACAGCAGGTCCAGGGCGATGTTGACGCTGTTGGTCAGCATCAGGATCGCCAACGTCACCCGCGAGTTCTGCTGGCCCAGGAACCAGCCTAGTATGGCGTAATTAGCCAGCACCGCCGGGGCCGAGAGGATACGGATCTGGGCATATTCGGCGGCGATTTCGGTAGCTATCTCGCTGCCGTCGAGCAGCCACAGCCCCAGTGATATCAGCGGCTGAGAGAACAGGATCAGCAGTGTTCCGATCCCCATGGCCAGCAGCAGTGCCTGCCCCAGCAGGTTGCGCACTTCACTGTCGCTTTCGCGGCCCACTGCCTGGGAGGTCAGCCCGGTGGTGCCCATGCGCAGGAAGCCGAAGCCCCAGAACAGGAAGCTGAACAGGGTGGCCCCCAGCGTGACGCCGGCCAGATAGCGCGAGTCCGGCAGGTGGCCGACCACGGCGGTATCCACCAGGCCCAGCAGCGGCACGGTGATGTTGGATAGTATGATTGGCCACGCCAGCGTCCAGATGCGCCGTCTTGCCGCCGCGGGTGTTTCGCTATGCAGGGTCGTCATCGTACGTTTTCAAGAGAAACGAACCGAGCAGCATGGCGACAGAGGCGGCAGAACGCAACCGCGGTTGGCTACACTGGGAGCGGGCGTCGCCTGTAGCGGCGAGACGTGAGGATTAGTCCGTTCGCGGCAGCGAGGACGTACAGGCAAGTGGCACGGCGCAAAGGGGGAAAGATGATACGCATGACGAGAATCGTGACGGCGCTGGCGGTGGCATTGGCTCTGCTGCTTGGCAGCCTGCAGGTGCAAGCCCAGCAGCAGCGTATGGAGGCGCGGCCCAGCGGCGGGGCGATGATCGCCGACGCGCTGATTGCACGACCCTTGCTGCTGGTGGCGACCCTCGGCGGTACGGCGCTGTTCGTCGTTTCGCTGCCGTTCTCGGCGATGGGGGGCAACGTCGACCAGGCGGCCGAAACCCTGGTGAAAACCCCGGCCGAGGCGACCTTCCGCCGCTGCCTGGGCTGTACCTCGATCAACCCGCGACCTGCGCCGGCGGAGCGCTGAGCGAGCCGCGGCGAGCGGCGAGTCAAGCCGCGGTGATCAGGCGGTACTTGGCCATCAGCTCGTCGCGGCTCTCGCGCCGCTCCGGGTCGAGGGGAATGCAGTCCACCGGACAGACCTGCTGGCACTGCGGCTCGTTATAGTGACCGACGCACTCGGTGCACAGGTTGGGGTCGATGACGTAGATCTCTTCCCCCGCCGAAATGGCATCGTTGGGGCATTCGGGTTCGCAGACGTCGCAGTTGATGCACTCGTCGGTGATCATCAGAGCCATTGGGGCTACCTCGCGATCGGGCGGGCCGTTTCGGCCGCGCGCCCAGGTAAGGTGGCTCGGGAAAAGCCGAGTATTACGGTCAGGTATTGTAATGCTTGCGCAGCGCTTCGGCGACCTTGGGATGCACCAATCGCGAGACGTCACCGCCAAGCTTGGCGATCTCGCGCACGATGGTGGAGGAGATGTAGGAGTTCTCCACCGCTGGAGTAAGGAACACGCTCTCCAGCTCCGGCGCCTGGGCCCGGTACATGTTGGCCAGCTGCAGCTCGTACTCGAAATCGGAGACCGCACGCAGGCCGCGCAGGATGATGTGTGCCTGCTGCTCGGCCATCATGTCGGTGAGCAGGCCCGAGAAGCCGATCACTTCGACGTTGTCGAGGTTGGCCGAAACCTCGCGGGCCAGGGCGATACGCGCATCGAGGTCGAGCGCCGGGTTCTTGCCGGGGCTGGCCGAGATGGCGACCACCACCTTGTCGAACAGCAGCGAGGCGCGCTCGATCAGGTCGTAGTGGCCGTGGGTGATGGGGTCGAAGGTGCCGGGATAGACCGCGATTTTCATGGCGCTCCGCTCACTTGCACAGCTAAGGGGGGCTCAGGGTAACCGCCAGCGGCCGAGCCGACAACGTCGGCGGGCCGCCTCGAATCACTCTTCCAGCTTGCCGAAGGGGTTGTCCACTGCAAGCGATACCGGGCGTGCGTAGCCGGGGATGACGATATGGGTATCGTTGACCTCGAGCTCGGGCCCTTCCAGCACACCCTCGCCGAAGCGATAGCGCACCTCGTACTCGCCGCGATCGGCTGCGGCCAGATAGGCCTGGCTGGCCTCGCGCACCGCTTCGCGCCGTTGGCGCCAGGCCGCGACGGCGGCCTCGCCATGGCGCTGCGCCAGCAGCCGCTCGGTCACCATAGGGGAGAGAACGACGCCGGTGGCGTTGTTGCCGCCGAACCCCTTGGCGTTGATGAAGGCGGCATCGGCCGTGAACCGCTGCGGCTCGCGGGAGAAGTGCAGCCGCTCGGCGTAGACGTCGTCGGCCACCGCATCGAGAGTGGGAATGCCCGGCAGCAGGCCGTGGGCGAAGCTGCCGAGTGCGCTGGCCAACTGGTCGCCGGCGGCGCTGCCCTGGGAGTGGCCGACGAAGGCCTTCACCGCCACCACCGGCCAGTTTTCGATACCGTTCGCCTGGGCGACCAGATCGAAGACGTGGGACTCGGTCACGCGGTTCTTGGGTGTGCTGGTGCCGTGGGCATGCAGAAAGGTGCGCTCGCGCAGGGCAGTGTCGCCCAGCATGTCGCGGACCAGCGCGGCCGCCTTGCCCAGAGTGATGTAGTTGCCGATGCCGGGTGCGGAGATGGAGCGCTTCCAGCCGTCGGCATTGACGTACACGCCCGGCACGCTGCCGAGGATCTCGGCGCCCAGCTCCAGCGCCAGGGCATCGTCGAGCAGCAGAATGAACTGGCTGGCTTCGGCGATGGTGAAGCCGCAGTTGCGGGCGAAGGGGCGGCAGGCGCGCTGATAGTCGGCATCGGTGAGCAGCTCCAGGGCGTCCAGCGCCTTGAGGCTTTCGTCGTCGGCCAGCGCGCCCATGGCGCGGAAGCCCTCGATGATCTCGGGCGTCACTGGGGCGTCGGAGGTGCCCACCATCACGGCACGACGATGGCCGTTGCGAATGTCCTCCACGCCCAGGCGCAGGTTGTAGAGGAAGCTGGCGCAGGCGCCCAGGGCCGCCCCGGTGCCGCCCACGCTGCCGAGCACGTAGGCGTTGAGGAAGTCAGCCGGCATCTGCCCGTAGCCCAGCGGCATCTGCTTGGAGGTGGCCCGGTTGCCCGACACGAAGCTCTTGAGCAGCCCGCCCCAGCCTTCATCGTCGAGCTGGCCGATGGAGTTGCCGGCATACACGGCGATGTCGTCGGGGTCGAGACGGTCGCGCAGCTCATCCCACGCCAGACCGCTGCTCGCCAGGCAGTCGCTGGCGGCAAAGATCGACATCGAAAGACCGCGCGGATGGTGCACGCTGCGGTAGTAGCGGCTGGGATCGAAGCCGCTGGGCAGCTGACCGGCGGCACGCACCAGAGCCGGCCGGGTTTCCGGCAGCAGCACGTCGAGTTCGCCGGCTGGCACCGTGACTTCCAGAGTGTGGCGGTCCAGCTCGCGCACCTGCCAGGTCGGCGGCAGCCGCTCGGGCAACTGACGGCGGCGGATACTGAAGGTCAGCTCCGAGCCCAGGCCCAGGCTGGCGCGGCGATTGGCCGGTAGCCCGTCGTCATTGAAGAGGGGATTCTCGATACGTCGGATCAGCGTATGGTCGAGCACCTGCGCGCGGCAGTTCTCGGCCAGGCGAGCGGCCTCGATAGGGTTTCCGGCGGTATCGTACCAGGTGCCTTCCCGGCAGGTGCCCAGCCCCATCATGGCGGCCAGGCCGAGCAGCAACGCCTGCTGCTCAACTTCGGGAAGGGCATCGATCACGGTGCGACGAAACGCTTGATGGCCAGAGGTACGACCGGCGGCGTTGACGCCACCCATGCCGACGATCACCGGTAAGTGAGACAAGCCGCTTTCCTCGTTGTGCTGTTCGTGCGAGTCGGTAATGTAAATATAGGACTGGCGATCATAGCACCCGCTTCGGGATGTCGTCATGGGCGTAGCGTGCAAGTTACGGCCAGCAAAGATAAAACAAACGTTTGAAATGTGACGGGAAACACGCTATCCTGATTCCGCTGTTTGAGTCATACGAGTGGGTATGTGGGCGCTTCCTTGTCGAAGCGCCTTTTTTTCGCCTTATCTCGTCCTTCTCTACCACCCTCTCTCGCCCCCCTCGCGCGCGCCGACATGGCTGCTAGAATGGCCGTTCGTCCGCTACCGATCGATCTGCCTAATGCATGCCACCTCCCGCCCCATCGCGACCAACCAGAGCGGCCCCCATCGGGATGTCGAGAAGCGCGTCGACCGCGCCCTGCGCCATCCGCTGCGCAAGCCCGTGGCCGAGCACACGCGGGAGGCGTTCGAGCAGGCCCGTGCGTGGTACGAGCGTGAAGCCGGGGATGAACAGCGTCCGCTGATACTCGACGCCGGCTGTGGCGTGGGGGTTTCCACCCGCGAGCTGGCCCGGCAGTTCGACGACCATCTGGTGATCGGCGTGGATCGCAGCGCCGAGCGGCTTTCCCGCGAGCACGGCGAGGTGGGCGACAATGCGCTGCTGGTACGTGCCGACCTGGTCGACTTCTGGCGCCTGGCACTGGCCGCCGGCTGGCAGCCGACGCGGCACTATCTGCTCTACCCCAACCCCTACCCCAAGTCGGTGCATCTCAAGCAGCGCTGGCATGGGCACCCTGTGCTGCCGACGATCCTGGCGCTCGGTGGCCGGCTGGAGCTGCGCTCCAACTGGCGGCTCTACGTCGAGGAGTTCGCCCTGGCGCTGGCGCAGGCGACCGGCACGGCCGCTGCGGTGGAGTCGTTCGACCCCGGCTCCCGGTACCTCACTCCTTTTGAACGAAAATACCACGCCAGCGGTCAGTCACTCTGGCGTCTGGTCGCCGAGCTGCCCCATGCTCCCGAGCTGGTACCCTGCGACACGGAGAGAAGCTGATGGCATTCGTGTATCTGGCCCTGGCCATCGTCGCCGAGGTCGTGGCAACCAGCGCGCTCAAGGCGACCCACGGCTTCACGCGGCTCGTTCCCAGCCTGGTGGTGGTAGTCGGCTATGCAATCGCCTTCTACATGCTGTCGCTGGTGCTGCGCACCATTCCGGTGGGTATCGCCTATGCCATCTGGGCCGGTCTGGGTATCGTGCTGGTGGCCCTGGTAGGCATCGTGGTGTACGGCCAGCGTCCCGATCTGCCGGCGGTGCTCGGTATCGCTCTGATCGTAGCCGGCGTGGTGGTGATTCAGCTGTTTTCACGTATGTCCGCCCACTGAGAAAGGTCACGTGGGCTTGAGATGGAAGGTTCGATGATTTCGAGAACTGTTGCTGGGCTGAGCTGCCTGCTTCTTCTGTTTGGCGGTTCGATGCTGCCGGTGGCGGCGGTCGGATCGGGTTTTGCCGAACTTGGAAAGATGACCGAGAGCGGCTTTCGTATCAGCGCCGAAGCGCGCCTGCTGGGCGACGGTGGGCGTGACGGCGTCCTGCTCGGCGCCATCGAGCCGCAGCGCCAACTGTCGCCGGCCTCGGTGTCCAAGGCCTACCTGGCGGCGGCTGCGCTCGACCGCTGGGGCCCTCAGCACCGCTTTGCCACCCGGCTGGTCAGCACCGCTGAGCTCGACGCCGACGGCGTGCTGCGCGGCGACCTGATACTCGACGGCGGCGGCGACCCGGGGCTCTCCAGCGAGGACCTGTGGCGGCTGACCCAGCGGCTGCATCAGGCCGGCGTGCGCGAGGTCGAAGGGCGCCTGGTGATCAGCCAGTGGCGCTTCGGCCCGGTGGAGTGCATTACCACCGATCGCTGCGAGGGGCAATCGCGCACCGCCAACAGCTACAGCGCGCTGCTCTCCTCGGCCGGGGTCAACCACGGCAACTGGTGCGTCAACGTCGCGCCGGGAGCGGCGGCGGGCGAGCCCGCTCGCATCACCAGCTGCGACAGTCAGGGGCTGATCCTGGAGGTCGACAACCGGATCGAGACGCGCCCGCCCGACAGCGGCACCGAGTTCAGCGCCGAGCGCGTGACCCGCGAAGAGGGCGACGTGATGCTGCTGCGCGGCCAGATTTCACTCAACGCCTCGCCTCGGGACGTCTACCGCGCCAGCGGCGACCCCGCCCGCCAGACCGCCCGCACGCTGATGGCCATGCTCGAGCAGGCCGGTATCGGCGTGGGCGGGGGCTACGTCACCAGCATCGATCAGCCTGCCGCTTCCGCGCGAACGCTGGCGCAGGTGGAGAGCAGGGCGCTGCAGGAGCTGCTGCTGCATGTGATGAACTACTCCAACAACTTCATGGCCGACGTGCTGGCGCTCAACCTGGTGGATACCCCCAGGGCGGACCTGCTCCAGGCCGGCGAGGCGATTCAGCAGTACGTGGACGGCCTGCCCGATCACGGCCCGGTGATCATGCTCAGCGGCAGCGGCCTGACCACGGAGAATCGCACCTCGGCCCATGGCAGCAACGTGCTGCTGGAGAGCATGTTCCACCGCTCATCGCTGTTCCCCAGCTTCGTCGCCAGCTTCCAGTCGCCGGCCAACGGCGTGTCGCGCTTCATTCGCCGCGGCTCGCCGCTGTTTCAGGACCACATCATGCTCAAGACCGGCACCCTCAATCAGCCCTATGCCGTGCGCGCCGTGAGCGGCTATTTCCGCACCCGCTCGGGGCGCTGGGGCGTGTTCACGGTGATGGTCAACGGCACCTCGTCCACGCCCTGGCTCAACTGGGCGCAGGTGCTGGACCCGCTCTCCGAAGACCTGGCGCGCATGATCGAGGCGCACTGAAGCCGACTCAACCCGCAACTCAGGATGCGAGACGATGAAACCAGCACGAACCGGATGGCGCCACCTCATCGATGCCACGGGCTACTCGATCAAGGGGCTCAGGTTCGCCTTTCACCACGAGACGGCCTTTCGCCAGGAGCTGGCCCTCTGTGTGGTACTGCTGCCACTGGCCTGGTGGATCGGCGCAGGGCCGGTGGAGTGGATCTTGCTGGTAGGCAGCTGCCTGCTGGTGCTTACCGTGGAGCTGATCAACAGCGCCATCGAGAGCGTGGTGGACCGCATCGGTACCGAGCATCATGAGCTGTCCGGCCGGGCCAAGGACATCGGCTCTGCAGCGGTGATGGTGGCACTGATCGCCGCCGGTCTGACCTGGGGCCTGCTCGCCTGGCAGAAGTTCTTCGGCTAAGGGCCTCGTTGGGGGTGCCGCGGCGTCGGCGCCTTCGATATGCTGGGGGCAATTCCGCTGCGACAAGGCGAGTTGCCCATGGCTCTTCCCGCTGATTTCCTGTCCGTCGATGACATCCCGACCGCGCTCAGGCCCGCCCTGGAAAAGGCGTGGCAGCGCCTGAGCGAGAGCCTGGCCCGTGCCGACAACGTGGCCGAGATGACCGGCCAGGAGCCGCCCTCGGAGAACTGGCTGGCGCTGGGGGCAGAGCGCCGTCGCCAGCTGGCCCACGTCATCGTCATTTCCGACTTCGCCCTCGACACCCTGGTGCGCTACCCCGAATGGCTGCTGCACCTGGACGCCGGCGGCGAGCTGGACGAGTCGCCAACGGCCGAGACGCTCACGGCCTGGCTCAGCGAACGGCTGGAGAGCGCCGAGGACGAGGCCGGCCTGCACGCCGTGCTGCGGCGCTTCCGCCGGGCGCGCATGCTGGGCATCGTGTGGCGTGACCTGGTGCGACCGGCGGGCACCGACATGTGGGCCACCGCCGCGGCGGTGTCTCAGCTGGCCGAAGTGTCGCTGGAAGGCGCCCTGGGCTGGCTCGAGCGTCACTTCGAGCCGCGCTGGGGGCGCCCGGCGGCGCGCAGCGACGGCAGCGAGCAACGCCTGGTGGTGCTGGGCATGGGCAAGTTCGGCGCCGGTGAGCTCAACCTCTCTTCCGATATCGATCTCATCTTTGCCTATCCCGAGCAGGGTGACACCGAGGGCGGGCGCACCTCCCTCGCGCATCAGGAGTACTTCACCAAGCTGGGGCAGAAGCTGATCGCCGCGCTGGATGCGGTCACCGCCGATGGCTTCGTCTTTCGCGTCGACATGCGCCTGCGTCCGCTGGGCGAAGGCGGTCCGCTCGTCGGCAACTTCAGCTCGCTGGCCGCCTACTATCAGGACCAGGGTCGGGAGTGGGAGCGCTATGCCATGCTCAAGGCGCGGCCGGTGGCCGGTGACCTGGAGGCCGGCGGCGAGCTGCTCGGCAACCTGCGCCCCTTCGTCTATCGCAAGTACCTCGACTTCGGCGCCATCGAGTCGCTGCGCGAGATGAAGGGACTGATCAACCGCGAGGTGAAGCGGCGCGGCATGCAGGCCAACATCAAGCTCGGCCCCGGCGGCATTCGCGAAGTGGAGTTCGTGGTGCAGGCTTTCCAACTGATCCGCGGCGGTCGCGACACCGAGCTGCAGGTCACCTCGCTGCGCACGGCGCTCTCGCGTCTGCCGGCGCTGGGGCTGCTGCCGCAAGGCGTGGTCGACGAGCTCGAGCCCGACTACGTCTTCCTGCGCGACCTGGAGCATGCGCTGCAAGCGCTGGAGGATCGCCAGACCCAGAGCCTGCCGGACGACGATCTCGACCGGGAGCGCATCGCCCTGGCGCTGGACATGGAGGACTGGCCGGCGCTGCTGGCGCGTCTGGAGGAGGTGCGCGGCCGGGTGCGAGGCCATTTCGATGCGGTGATCGCCGACCCCGAGGAAGAGGTCGAGGAGAACGGCGAGGCGGCAGAAGAAGGCGGCCTGTCGCTGGACGACTGGCGGGCGCTGTGGTGCGGAGAGCTCGAGCCCCAGGAGGCCGAGGCAATGCTCGCCGAAGCGGGTTTCGATGAGGCCGAGACGGCCCTGCGTCGTCTCGTCGGGCTGCGCCAGTCGCGCCAGGTGCAGGCCATGCAGCGCATCGGCTACGACCGCCTCGAAGCCCTGATGCCGCTGCTGCTCGATGCGGTGGCGGCAAGCGACGCGCCCGATACCGCTCTCGAACGGGTGCTGCCGCTGATCGAATCGGTGCTGCGGCGTACCGCCTACCTGGCGCTGCTGCGCGAGAACCCCGAAGCGCTGAGCCACCTGATGGGACTGTGCAGCGCCAGCCCGTGGATCGCCGAGCAGATGGCCCGTTACCCGATCCTGCTGGACGAGCTGCTGACCCCGGCCACCCTCTACACCCCCGCCGACAAGGAGCGTCTGGCCGATGAGCTGCGCCAGGCCCTGGGGCGCATTCCCGAGGACGACGAAGAGGCCCAGCTCGAGGCGCTGCGCGTGTTCAAGCACGCCCACGTGCTGCGCGTCGCCGCCTCCGACATCGCCGGCACCCGCCATCTGATGAAGGTCAGCGACTACCTCACCTACATTGCCGAGGTGCTGCTGGAAACGGTGCTGGCCATGGCCTGGCGCCACCTGGTGCGCAAGCACGGCTACCCGCTGCGCCGCGACGGCTCCCGCGCCGGCGCCGAGCCCGAGTTCCTGATCGTCGGCTACGGCAAGCTCGGCGGTATCGAACTGGGCTACGGCTCCGACCTCGACCTGGTGTTCATTCACGACGGCGACTCCCGCGGCGAGACCGACGGCGTCCGGCCCATCGACGCCTCGGTGTTCTTCACCCGCCTGGGCCAGCGCATCATCCACCTGCTCACCGCGGTGACCCCGGCCGGCACCCTATACGAGGTCGACATGCGCCTGCGCCCTTCGGGCAACGCCGGGCTGCTGGTCACCACCCTCGACGCCTTCGGCGAGTACCAGCGCCGCGAAGCCTGGACCTGGGAGCATCAGGCGCTGGTGCGGGCACGGGTGGTGGCGGGGCACCCACGTCTGGCCGCAGGCTTCGATGCCGTGCGCAGCGAGATTCTCGGCCGCGAGCGCGACCGTGAGGCGCTGCGCGAAGAGGTGGTCAAGATGCGCCACAAGATGCGCGAGCACCTGGGCGGCAAAAGCGAAGCGGGCCAGTTCGATCTCAAGCACGACCCCGGTGGCATGGTCGACATCGAGTTCCTGTGCCAGTTCGCGGTGCTCGCCATGGGCCACGAAACCCCGGAGCTGCTGCGCTGGAGCGACAACATGCGCATCCTCGAAACCCTGGAGAGCAGCGGTCGTCTGCCCGCCGAGGAGTGCCAGCGCCTGCGCGACGCTTACCTGGCCTTGCGCAGCACCGCCCACCGGGCGTCGCTGACCCGCGAGGCCGCCCGCGGGCGCGAGGCCGACTTCGAGGCGCACCGCCAAACCGTCATCGAGGCCTGGCAGCGGCTGCTCGAAACGCAGGCGTGAGGCAGGCATTTTCCTTCGTACACAGCAGAGAAGAAGAACCCATGAACAAGGTCCTGGTACTGCACGGCCCCAACCTCAACCTGCTCGGCAGCCGCCAGCCGGAAGTCTATGGGTATGAAACCCTCGACGACATCAACAACGCGCTCTACGAGAAGGCCGCCATCAACGGCTGGGACATCAAGGCGCTGCAGAGCAACCACGAAGGGGGGCTGATCGACGCCATCCACGCTGCCCGTGAGGACGGCACCGCGGCGATCATCATCAACCCCGCTGCTTATACCCACACCTCGGTGGCCATCCTCGACGCCCTCAACGCCTTCGACGGCAAGGTGATCGAGGTGCATCTCTCCAACGTGCACAAGCGCGAGAGCTTCCGCCACCACTCCTATGTCTCGCTGCGCGCCGACGGTGTGATCGCCGGCCTCGGCAGCCAGGGCTACCTGGCGGCGCTGGATGCCGTGATCAAGGCTGCCGCCCAGACGTGAAGGGCCTGGCGTAAAGCCGCTCGGTCATTGATCTGCCACTGACGGAACGGGCCCTCCCCCACAGGCGGGTCCGTTCCGTATCTTTTTGTAACAAATACTTGGGATGCTGGAATATTAGCTACCCTGACATCAGGAGGCTCAATAATAACTAGTGAGTGACGAGGGGAGAGGCATGGAAGACCCGGATACCATGGCGCCCGAGGAGCGGAAGAAGAAAGAGTTAAAGCTGTTCCTCTTCATCGCCATCCTGCTGTTTCCAATCCTGGCGATAGCCGTTGTCGGCAGCTTCGGCTTCTCGGTATGGATCTACCAGACCTTCACGGGCCCTCCCGGGCCGCCGAGCTGAGGGTCGCATGAACAAGGCGAACAATCACAATACACGTCGCCAGTTCTTTCGCTCCCTCGGCGGTCATGGCCCGCTCCAGCGGCCACCCTGGACCGATCCTGACTTCACCGAACGCTGCGTGCGCTGTGCGGCCTGTATCGAGGCCTGCCCCGAGGGTGTGCTGTTCCATGGCGGCGGCGGTTATCCCGAGATCCGCTTCGACCAAGCGGGCTGCTCGCTGTGTCGCGCCTGCGTCGAGGTCTGCGAGGCAGGCGTGTTCGACACCCAGCGCCCCGCCTTTCCCTGGCGCGCCCGAATCGAGAGCCACTGCCTGGCGCTGGCCGACATTCACTGCCAGAGCTGCCAGGATGCCTGCGAGTGGCAGGCCATCGTCTTTTCCCCCCAGTTGGGGCGCCCGCCCAAGCCGCGCCTGAACGGCGAAGCCTGTACCGGCTGCGGTGCCTGCCAGGCCCTGTGCCCCAACCACGCCATCACAATGACAAGCGAGGAGATGGCCCATGCCGAATGAAACCCTCCACATCGCCAGTCTGCTGGTACATGTCCGGCCCGAGCACGCCCGGGAAGTGACGCGATGGCTGGCTGCCCAGCCCGAGAGCGAGGTCAGCGCCGAGGATCCCAGCGGCAAGCTGGTGGTGGTGGTGGAGAGCTTGCGCGAGGCGCGGATTCTCGAGCTGATCGATGCGATCCAGATACGGCCAGGCGTGCTGGGAGCGGCGCTGGTGTATCACCAGGTGCTCGATACCGCGTCTGCCGATGAACCCGCCGATCCCGTCCCATCCCAAGCCGCTGCAGAAGGAATGCCGACATGAAGATGACGCGTCGTGAATTCGCCAAGGCCAACGCAGTGGCCGTGGCGGCGGCCACCGCCGGTATGGCCATTCCGGCCGGCGCCACCAATCTCATCACCAATGCCGACTTGACGCGGCTGAACTGGAACAAGGCACCCTGCCGCTTCTGTGGGGTGGGCTGCAGCGTGATGGTGGCCACCCAGGGCAACCGTATTGTGGCCACTCACGGCGACATGCACTCGGAGGTCAACCGCGGGCTCAACTGCGTCAAGGGCTACTTCCTGTCCAAGATTCTCTACGGGCAAGACCGCCTGCAGCAGCCGCTGCTGCGCAAGCGCAACGGCGTCTACGACAAGCGCGGCGACTTCGAGCCGGTCTCCTGGGACGAAGCCCTCGACCTGATGGCCGACAAGTTCAAGTCCGCCATTCGCGAGCACGGCCCCGAGAGCGTGGCGATGTTCGGCTCCGGCCAGTGGACCATCTGGGAAGGCTATGCCGCCAGCAAGCTGTTCAAGGCCGGGCTGCGCTCCAACAACATCGACCCCAACGCGCGGCATTGCATGGCCTCGGCGGTGTTCGCCTTCATGCGCGCCTTCGGCTCCGACGAGCCCATGGGCGTCTACGACGACATCGAGCACGCCAATGCCTTCGTGCTTTGGGGCTCCAACATGGCGGAGATGCACCCGATCCTCTGGACCCGGGTCACCGACCGGCGGCTCTCCTATCCGGAGACCCAGGTGGCGGTGCTCTCCACCTTCCAGCACCGCAGCTTCGACCTGGCCGACATCCCCATGGTGATGAAGCCCAACGCCGACGTGGTGATCCTCAACTACATCGCCAACCACATCATCCAGACCGACCGCGTCGACCGCGATTTCGTCGAGAATCACACCAACTTCGTGCGTGCGGTGGACGACATCGGCTACGGCCTGCGCGACGAGCACCCGCTGCAGCAGGCGGCCGCCAACGCCGACGAGCCCAACCGCTGGACGGAGATGAGCTTCGACGAATTCGCCGACCACGTCGCCGACTTCACCCTGGAACGGGCGGCACGGGAATCCGGGGTGTCCGAGAGCCGCCTGGAGCGGCTGGCCGAGCTCTACGCCGACCCCGACATCAAGGTCATGTCGTTCTGGACCATGGGGGTCAACCAGCACACCCGCGGCGTGTGGGTGAACAACCTCATCTACAACCTGCACCTGCTCACCGGCAAGATCTCCGAGCCCGGCAACAGCCCCTTCTCGCTGACCGGCCAGCCCTCTGCCTGTGGCACCGCTCGCGAGGTGGGCACCTTTGCCCATCGCCTGCCGGCGGACCGGGTGGTCACCAACCCCGAGCATCGCCGCGATGCGGAGCAGATCTGGAAGCTGCCCGAGGGCACCATTCCCGAGCGCGTGGGCTTTCATGCCGTGGAGCAGAGCCGCAAGCTCAAGGACGGCGCGATCAAGGTCTACTGGACCCAGGTCAACAACAACATGCAGGCCGGGCCCAACACCCAGCAGGAGATTCTGCCGGGCTGGCGCAACGAAGAGGCCTTCGTCATCGTCTCCGACATCTACCCCACGGCCTCGGCCCAGGCCGCCGACCTGATCCTGCCGGCTGCCTCCTGGGTCGAGAAGGAGGGCGCCTTCGGCAACTCCGAGCGGCGTACCCAGTTCTTCCATCAGCTGGTCGATGCCCCTGGGGAGGCGCGCTCCGACCTCTGGCAACTGGTGGAGTTCTCCAAGCGGATCGACGTCGCCGACGTGTGGCCGAGCGAGTTGCTCGACAAGGCCCCCGAGTACCGCGACAAGACGCTGTTCGAGCTGCTTTACGCCAACGGGCAGGTCGACAGCTACCCGCTCTCGGACATGGAGGAGGGCTACGCCAACCAGGAGGCCGAGGCGTTCGGCTTCTATATCCAGAAGGGGCTGTTCGAGGAGTACGCCCGCTTCGGCCGCGGCAAGGGCAAGGATCTCGACGCCTTCGACAACTATCACCAGAACCGCGGCAAGCGCTGGCCGGTGGTGGATGGCCAGGAGACCCTGTGGCGCTATCGCGAAGGCTACGACCCCTACGTGGAAGAGGGTCGGGGCGTGCAGTTCTACGCCAAGCCCGACGACCGCGCGCTGATCTTTGCCGTTCCCGACGAGCCGCCCCCTGAGTCGCCGGACGAGGAGTACCCCTACTGGCTCTCCACCGGGCGGGTGCTCGAACACTGGCACACCGGCTCCATGACCCGCCGCGTGCCGGAGCTGCATCGGGCGGTGCCGGCGGCGCTGCTCTACATGCACCCGGAGGATGCCCGTGAAGAAGGCATGCGGCGCGGCAGCGAGGTGAAGGTGATCAGTCGTCGTGGCGAGGTGCGCCTGCGGGTCGAGACCCGCGGCCGGGTCACGCCACCGCGGGGGCTGGTCTACGTGCCCTTCTTCGATGCCAACCGGCTGATCAACAACGTGGTGCTGGACGCCACGGACCCGATCTCCAAGCAGACGGACTTCAAGAAGTGCGCGGTTCGTCTCGAACTGGTCAGCCTGGCCTGAGGCCGAGACAGAAGGAGAAATGCGATGAAATGGCTCACTATGCTCAGTCTCTCGCTGGCGCTGGTCGTTGCCGGACTGGTAATCGCCGAAGAGCATCGGGACGATTCGGCACCGGATGGCTTGCGGCCGGGCGGTACCCTCAGCCAGTCCCTGCCGGCACCGCCGTTGGCCGGCGAGCCCCGGGACGCCGGGCGCGAAGTGCTCAACTACCCGGAGCAGCCGCCGGTCATCCCCCACGGCATCCGCGACTATCAGGTGGATACCCGGGCCAACCGCTGTCTCACCTGCCACAGCCGCGAGCATGCGGTTCAGGCCGGTGCGCCCATGGTCAGCATCAGCCACTTCCGCGACCGCCACCAGCAGGTGCTGGCGGCGGTGTCGCCCGACCGCTACTTCTGCACCCAGTGCCATGTGCCGCAGACCGATGCCAGCCCCATCGTTCCCAACACCTTCCTCAACGTCGACGAGGTGCTGGGAGAAATGCTCCAGCAGCAGCGTGAGGGAGGTGGCCAATGAAGCGCTGGTTGCTCACCTATTGGCGTATCCTGATGCGCCCCAGCATGCACTTCAGCCTGGGGTTCCTGACGCTTGGCGGCTTCATTGCCGGGATCTTCTTCTGGGGCGGCTTCAACACCGCGGTGGAGGCCACCAATACCCAGCAGTTCTGCATCTCCTGCCATGAGATGGAGCGCAATCCCTACCGTGAAATGCAGGGCAGGATCCACGACGTCAACCGCTCCGGGGTCGGCGCCCAGTGTGCCGACTGCCATGTGCCCCATGGCTGGACGCACAAGATGGGGCGCAAGATGGAGGCTTCCAAGGAGGTGTGGGGCTGGATCTTCGGCACCATTCGCACCGAAGAGCGGTTCGAGGACAAGCGGCGCGAGCTGGCGGAAAGGGAGTGGGCCAGGCTGGAGGCCAACGACTCGCTGGAGTGCCGCAACTGCCACGACTTCGAGTCCATGGACTTCACCCAGCAGAGCTCACGGGCCGCGCTTGCGCACTCCACCACCCTCGCCGACGGGGAGGCAACCTGCATTACCTGTCACAAGGGCATTGCCCATGAGCTACCCGACATGAGTGAGTTCTATCAGAGTACCGCCACGGGGCTACCCGGCATCGAATCCTGGGTCGCTCACTTGAAGCGGGATGCGCCGGTGCCGGGCTACCCGGCCGATTGAGTGGGGTGGGTGTGCCTCGCCTCGCGTGGGCGAGGGACATGCCCTTCACAGCCGCTCCAGGGCCGCCTCCAGGCCATGCAGGTCGCAAATAGTGACGGTGTCATCGGGGAAGGGCGAGGCTTTGGGGTCGGCGGTGACGCCGACGAAACGAGTGCCGTTGGAGCGGGCGGCGCGAAAGTCATTGTATGAGTCGCCGATCATGACCGTCTCCTGTGCCGCGAGCCTCCGGCGAGTCAGGAGGTTGCGCAGCCCGGTGACCTTGTCGGGAGGTGCACCGATGACCTCGCGAAAATAGCAACTGAGCTCGCGTTTCGCGACGATCGCTTTCAGCTCGGCTTCGGGGGTGGCCGAGAGCAGGTAGAGCGGACGCACAGTAGCCCAGCGCGAGAGAAACTCCACGGCACCGGGAATCGCCGGAGCCTCGAGCAAGCGCTGTTCGACGCTGGCCTTGAAGCGTGTGCATAGCTCCTGAATACGCGCTTCACTGGGTGGGCGTCCGAAGATCTGGCCCTCGATGTGACGAAACTTGACCTCGCGTGGCTGGCCCCCCTTGCGCCCCAGGTAGGCACACACCGCCTGGTATTGCGATTCGGGTGCCTCGGCATAGAGGTCGGCAAAGGCTTGGCGCTTGAGGGTGGCCGAATCCAGTACCACTCCATCGAAGTCGAAAACCAGCGCGTGGTGGCGGGTTGGGCCGGTCACACTCGCACCTCTCGTCACTCGTTTGTGGTCGCCGACGCGGCGGTGAGGCCGCGCCGGGGTACTTCAGCTTCTGCCGAAGCGCCGGGACAGCCAGCCCTTGAGCGGAGTGTTGCTCAGCAGTACCAGCGTGATCACGCTAGTCAGCACCAGCGACAGCGGATTGGTGACCAGGGCCAGCAGGAAGTCGCCGCCACGGTCGCCCACTGAGGACATGGCCTGACGATAGGACTCGTCGAGCAGTGGCCCCAATATGACGCCCAGAATGATGGGCCCCATCTGAAAGCCGAACACCTTGAGCCAGTAGCCGAGGATGCCGAAGCCGAGCATCCAGTAGACTTCCGTCATGTTGCTGTTGATGGAGTAGGTGCCGACCACGCAGAGCACCAGAATCAAGGGGATCAGCACGGCCTTGGGCACCTCGACGATCTTCGAGAAGATCTTGATGCCGGTGAGGCCGAAGATCAGCAGGAAGATGTTCGCCAGGGCCAGATTGCCTACGGTGAACCAGAAGATGTGCGGCGTTTCGATCATCAGCATCGGGCCGGGGTTGAGCCCGTGAATGACCAGCGCGCCGATGATCACGGCTGTGACCGCATCGCCCGGCATGCCCAGCGTCAGCATCGGCACGTAGGCGCCGCCCACTGCCGCATTGTTGGCGGTTTCAGGCGCCACCAGGCCTTCATAGGCGCCTTCGCCGAAGGGCCGAGTCGGATTCTTGACGCTGCGCTTGGCGTGATCGTAGGCGAACAGCGAAGCAATGTCGCCACCGGTGCCGGGCAGGGCGCCGACGATGACCCCAATCACCGAGGTGCGTACCGAAAGCGGCAGGAACTTCAGTACCATGTTCAGCGGCGGTACGATCTTGTCGACCTTCTGCTTGACCGGCACCTTGGCCAGGTTGTGCAACTGGTAGAGGGCCTCGGCCACGCCGAACAGCCCGATCATCACCACCACGTAGTGAATCCCGCCGAGTAGCTCCATCTGACCCAGGGTGAGGCGTGGCTGCGCAGTTACCATGTCCATGCCCACCAGACCGATGATGCCCCCCAGCGCCACCGAGAAGATACCGCGTGACAGCGACTTGCCGGACAGCGAGCTGACCAGCAGTAGGCCGAGCACGGCGATCAGGAAATAATCGCGAGGAGCGAACTGCAGTGCCAGCCCGGAGAGATAGGGCGCGGTGCCGGCCAGTACCAGCACACCGATCAGGCCGCCGATCACCGACATTACGGTGCTCAGGCCGATGGCGCGCCCCGCCTCGCCGCGCTGGGCCAGGGGATAGCCGTCGAAGGCGGTAGTCACCGCCGAAGGGGCTCCGGGAATGTTGAGCAGGATGGCGGTGCGCGATCCCCCGTAGACACCGCCGACGTAGATGCCGACCATCAATGCCAGGGCGTTGTCGATGTGCCAGGAAAAGGTGAAGGAGATCAGGATCGACACCGCCATGGTCACCGAGAGGCCGGGAATGGCGCCGATATAGATACCGGCCAGCACGCCGAGGGCGGTCAGGCCGAGCAGGCCGGGGTTGAGCCAGGCCATGAGCAGGAAGGAGAGAGTGTCACTCATCGAAGGCCTCGAGGGTCAGGGGAGGTAGACGCGGAAGACCACGGTGAAAAGGACGTAGATGACGGCAATGGCAACTGTCGTGATGATCAGCGAACTCACCACTCGGCCTTGGCGGAAATAGATAAACATCGCGGCCAGAAAGATGAAGGTACTGATGTAGAAGCTCGCCCAGACGATGGCGGCCAGGTAGATGATGGCAGCAATGGAAAAGACCACGATATGTGAGCGGAAGTGGTCGCTGAGAAATACCTGACATTCCTGCAGGGCGCTTTTGATGCTCTCGTCGCGACGCTTGTAGCGGTGGCTGACGATCAGGGCCAGGGAAGAGACCAGCATGACCAGCGCCAGACCGACCGGAAAGGAGCCGGCCGAGTTGAGTCGAAGTCCGCCATCGATACGATAGGCTTCGATCAATACGCCGATGCTCAGCAGCAGCAGCAGCCAGTCGAAGACCTTCTCGCCGGCCTGTACGCGTTCGATTTTTTTGCTCATCACATACTCCAAGGGGGGCGACGGAGCCACCCCCCTGCGCCACGGGGCGTGTTACGGACGCGGAATACCCAGCTCTTCAGGCGTGGCTTCCAACGCATCGGCATCGGCCTCGTACATGGACCAGGCGGTGACGGATTGCCAGTTGCTCAGATACTCCTGCGCTTCTTCGCCGCGCAGGTTGAGCGGTTCGGCACCGAAGTTCTGCAGGAATTCCGTGAACTCCTCCTTGCCCACGGCCTGCTCATAGGCGTCTTCCAGGGTGGCCTTGATCTCGTCTGGGGTATCCTGATGCACGAAGACGCCCCAGAACGGACCCCACGGCAGGAAACCCTCGATGTCGGGCAGCGCTTCGGTGATCGGCGGCACACCCGGCAGCGATTCAATCTCTTCGGCGGTGAGGATGGCCAGCCCCTTCAGCTTGCCGCCCCGAATCTGCTCACCGGCGGCGGCAAGACTCAGCGGCATGAAGTCGATGTGGCCGCCCAGCATGGCGGTGATGCCCGGGCCGTCGCCGCCAAAGGTGACGGTGCGCACGTCGAGTTCGTCCACGGCGTTGATCATGGCGTGAACCGTGCTCGGCAGGCCGCCGGCGCCGGTGCCGCCCATGCGCAGCTCGTTAGGATTCTCGTGGGCATATTCGAGCAGCTCGGCGAAACTATCGAAAGGGCTGTTTTCGGGAGCGGCGATTACCACCAGCCCCTGGCCGATGATATTGACGGTATGCATGTCGTCGTAGGTGAAGTCGGCCAGACCCATCAGCGGGTAGAGCTGCGGATTTTCTGCACCGAAGAGCATGTTGTAGCCGTCGGCGCGCTGGCGCATTACGTGGTTCATGCCGATCACGCCGGTACCGCCCGGTCGATTGGTCAGTACGATGGTAGTACCCAGGATCTCTTCGACATGGGGGGTCAGGCTGCGCACCACGTTGTCGGTGGCACCTCCGGCGCCCCATTGGATGGTGCCTTGGATGTTGCGCTGGGGATAATCGGCCAGGGCGCTGCTTGCCAGGGCAAGGGAGCCGAGAGAAACGGCCAGTGATGTAAACAGTGGCTTGAGCATGAAATCCTCCGGGGTGGTTGTTGTGCGTGCCGCTCGTCGGCGGCCTTCTGTCTCTGCAGAAGTGAACATGTGTTCGCTTTGCGAACGGTAGTGCTTTTAGCGAACACTAGAACTCCCTTCCAATAGTGTCAATGCTCGAAGGGTTTTATACGACGAAGGTTTAATGCCCGCCGACGCCGATCATCCGAATGGCGCGGACATCGCCAGGGACGCCGAATCCTCATGGTAGCCGCAGGCGCTTGGCAAGGGCATGTCCTGTTCGCTTGTGTTGCGAACTAAAGAACGCTATGCGAACATTGAAACCAAGTTCTATTTCCGTCCCTCGAGTGGTGGGGGCGGGTTTCGAGCCAACCACAAGGCTGCCCATTGCGACCAGACGATGGGCCGGGAGAGGTAGAAGATGCGTGCCATTGCCACGGTCTGCCTGAGCGGCGACCTCAGGACCAAACTTGAAGCCATCGCTCGGGCGGGTTTCGAGGGGGTGGAAATCTTCGAAAATGACCTGCTCTCCTTCGATGGGTCCCCCGAGGAGGTGCGTCAGCTCTGCGAGCGTCTGGGGTTGGCCATCGTGGCCTTCCAGCCGTTCCGCGACTTCGAGGCCATGCCCGAGCCGCAGCGCAGCCGCAACCTGCAGCGGGCCGAGCGCAAGTTCGACCTGATGGAGCAGCTCGGCACCGACTTCATGCTCGTCTGCAGCAACGTCTCTCCTCAGGCCAGCGACGACATGGAGCGGGCCGTGGCCGACCTGCGTGAACTGGCCGAACGTGCGGCCAGACGCAACCTCCGGATCGGCTTCGAGGCGCTGGCCTGGGGGCGTCATATCTCCGACTATCGCGATGCCTGGGAAGTGGTGCGCCGTGCTGACCACCCCAACCTCGGCGTGGTGCTCGACAGTTTCCATATTCTTTCCCGTGGGCACGATCTCTCCACGATCGCCAAGATACCCAAGGAAAAGATCTTCTTCGTCCAACTGGCCGATGCACCGCTGCTCGAGATGGACGTCCTCCAGTGGAGCCGTCACTTCCGCTGCTTCCCCGGTCAGGGACGTCTACCGCTCAAGGATTTCATGGCGGCGCTCGCAAAATCGGGATACGACGGTCCTCTGTCGCTGGAAATTTTCAGCGATGCCTTCCGCGCCGCGCCGGCTGACATCACTGCACTGGATGGGCTTCGTTCACTGATCTGGCTCGAGCATCTTGGTCAGCACGGGCTTGCCGACACCCTGCCTCAGGCGCCGTACTACCACGGGGTTCACTTCATCGAATTCACTCTCGACGAGGAGAGCGCCGCTCCCCTGGGCGAGTTCATCAATGCGCTGGGATTTCGTCACGTGGGTCGCCACCGCTCCAAGAACGTTGAACTGTGGAAGCAGGGTGAGATCCATCTGGTGCTCAATTTCGAAACCGACAGCTTCGCCCACACCTTCCGGTTGCTGCACGGCACCTCGGTGTGCGCCGTGGGCTTTCGGGTCGACGACGTGTCGCGTGCGCTGGAGCGCGCTCGTGCCTTCAAGGCACCGCTGTTCCGCAGCCAGGTGGGCGAAGGAGAGATGGAGATTCCGGCGATCCGCGGGGTCGAAGGCAGCCTCATCTATCTGGTGGACGAGTCGGCGGCAGACGACCTCCAGTGGCGCACCGACTTCGAGTTGTTCGACCAGGAGAGTCGCAACGAGGCAGGGTTGGTGCGCATCGACCATCTCTCCTATGTCTTGCCGGCCACCCAGCTGCTGAGCTGGCAGCTGTTCTACCGTACCGTGTTCGGCTTTGCCGCCGAAGCCGAGAACGAGATCGTCGATCCGCACGGCATGATGATCAGCCAGGCGGTGCTCAGCCCCGATCGCAGCATTCGCCTGCCGCTCACCGTTTCTCAGGCGCAGGAGACCCAGCCGGGACGTTTCCTCAGCGAGTTTCGCGGCGGCGTGCAGCAGATTGCCTTCGAAAGCAACGACATCATCGCCACCGTGGATGAGCTTCTGGCTCGCGGGCTGCCCCTGCTACGGATACCGGGCAACTACTATGACGATCTCGAGGCACGCTTCGACATCGACCCGGCGCTGCTCGACGCCATGCGCTCGCGCAATATTCTGTTCGACCGCAGCGAGGAGGGCGACTTTCTCCACGCCTATACCGAGACCTTCTCGGGACGCTTCTTCTTCGAGATCGTCGAGCGTCGTGGGCGCTACCAGAAGTTCGGTGAGGCCAATGCCGGCATACGCCTCGCCGCTCAGGCGAAGTCCGGCTGAAACCGCCAGCACTGGAAGCCGATCCGAGATTCATTTTCGAGTTCTTCGAGCGCATCACGCTCGCCCCGTTCAGGAAACAGCGCTATGAAACTGGGACTGATAGGAAAGGCCATCATGAACTCCAGCTCGCCGGACTTGCACGTGCGGCTTGGCGGGCTGACGGAGATTCCCACCACTTACGATCTGTTCGACGCCAACGAGCAGCCCATCGATTCGCTCGAGAGCCAAGTGCGTAAAGTGGTGGCCGCCGGGTACCGGGGCGTCAACGTCACCTATCCCTGGAAGGAGGAGGCGGTGCGCCTTGCCGATCGTACCAGCGAGGGCGCACGAATGGTGGGTGCTGCCAATACCCTGGTCTTCGAGGCAGACGGTATCTTCGCCGAGAACACCGATTTCACCGGCTTCATCAGCGGCTACCGTGCCACGCTGGGCGAGCGTCAGCCTGGGCGTGCGCTGGTGCTGGGTACCGGTGGCGTGGGCAAGGCGGTGGCTTTTGGCCTGGGGCGCCTCGGCGCCTCGGAGGTGATCCTGATGGATCTGGATCCGGCCAAGTCGAAACGGCTGGCCGAGGAGCTGCAGGCCCAGGGCTTCGCTGCTTCCACCATCACGCCCGACCAGCTGGCCGAGACGGTGTCGGCCTGCGACGGCCTGGTCAACTGTACCCCCATCGGTCACGAAAAGAGTCCCGGCTGTCCGCTGCCCAAAGAGCTGGTGGCGGCGCATCACTGGATCTTCGATGCCGTCTACGTGCCCGCGGTGACGGAGTTCGTCGCCGCCGCCAAGGCGGTCGGGGCGGAGGTGATGAGCGGCGTGGGCCTGTTCGTGTTCCAGGGCATCGACGCCTTCAAGCGGTTTTGCGAGGACGACGGCAAGCGCGCCGCGGTGGATGAACAGGCTACCATTCTCTATGCCCACTACCGTCGTGAGCTTCTGGGGGAGCTCTGAGGTGCTGACCGCAAGCGCCGGCACTCAGCGCTTGCGGGTTGCCAGGAAGATGCCCGCGCCGATGATCAGCACGGCGCCCAGGTAGGTTTCCACCAGCGGTACGTCGCCGAACACCAGATAGCCCGACACGGTGGCCCAGACGATCTGCAGGTAGAGGAAAGGCGAGACCAGGGATGCCGGGGCGCAGCGCATGGCCATGATCAGGCCGAGCTGGCTGACGGCACCCAGGGCGCCGACCAGCAGGAACAGCGGCACGTCGCCGCCGGCGATGGGTGTCCAGAAGAAGGGTACCACCACCGAACTGACCATGGCGCCGGCCAGTCCGGCATAGAACAGCGACGCCAGCGGATGGTCGTTGCGCCCGAAGCGCCGCGTGGCCAACTGGTAGAGCGCGAAGCACAAGGCCATGCCGAAGGGTAGCAGGGCGGCGGGTTGGGCACGCCAGTCCACGGGTCCCACTGCAATCACTACACCGACGAAGCCGGCGGCGACCGCGGCCCCGCGAGCCAGCGTCACGCGCTCCCCCAGTAACGGTATGGCCAGCAGGGTAACCAGCAGCGGCGAGCTGAAGTTGATGACGTAGACCTGCAGCAGCGGAAGCTCGCGGAAGGCCAGGAAGGCAAAGGTACTGGCAGCGAGCAGTAGCAGGCCGCGCACGAACTGCCCCGGAAGCGATTCGACGGACGCCATGATGGCCCGGCAGCGGGGCCAGCCCAGCATCAGCAAGTATCCCCCCAGCACCAGCATGTGGCCCGCATAGCGCGCCCACACCACCTGAACCGGCGAGTAGCTCTGGGTGAGCCACTTGACCCCGGTGTCGAGCAGGGTGAAGAGCAGGCCCGCGCCCAGCATGAAGGCGATGCCCAGCAGCGGACGGTCTGCAGCCCCGGCGGCGGGTGTGGCGATGCTCGTCGACATGGCCTTCGGTATCTCTTTGAAGAAAACTTAATGGTAGCAGGCTAACAGATTGGCGCCGGTAAGGCGCCATTCTTTGGATCAGCGCTGGTGAACGAGGCTGCGGGCCTTGTCGAGGGCCCGGCGGGCTCGCTCCAGCGGGGTGACGCCCTGACGGCGCAGCGACTCGGTGGGTATTTCGAGGCTCAGCGGCCGGCCAGCGGGCAGGGTTGCCAGCAGTGCCTCGAGATCGATGTCGCCGTCGCCGGGAAAGCAGCGCTGCTGCCTCGCCTCGTGAAGGATCTCTTCCATGCTGGCCGGGATCGGCCCAGCCACGTCGCATAGCTGCACGTAGCGCAGCCAGTCCGGTGGCACGTGCGCGAGTTCCTCCAGACGGCTGGCAGAGCGGTTGAAATGAAAGGCATCCACCAGCAGGCAGGCGTTGGCGTGCCCGGCCTGACGTGCCGCAGCCACGATACGATGTGCCTGGTGTAGGTTGCGCACACCCGTCCAGGGCATGAACTCCAGATGCGGATGCAGGCCCAGCGGGCGAGCCAGCTCACACAGCGCGGCGAAATTATCGATGGTGCGCATTTCGTCGTCGTCATTGCCGGCCACCAGCACCTCGCTGGCGCCCAGCTCGGCACCGATCTCCAGCACCTCGCGAAAATCCCGGGTCACGTCGCTATCGGGCTTGAGCCGCAGGATCTCGATGTCGAGCACCTTCAACCCCGTCTCCCGCAGCCGCTGCCGAGTCTGATGCCTCAGGGAGGGATCGCTGGCCAAAGGATAGTGATGCTCTTCCGGTGTGGCGGGAATCAACCGCAGGCCCACGGCTGCATAGCCGGCTCGGGCCGCTACCTCCACCATGTCCGGCGGCGACAGCTCGAGCACGGTGAGGGCGGCCAGAGAAAAGGTCGTGTCATGCATGGGCGGCATCGCCTTCGGCCATGCTAGCGGCGTTGTGCTGCTTGTCGGCGACATGCAGGCCGGCAATATAACCGAAGGTCATGGCCGGGCCGAGATTGATTCCTCCGGCCGGGTAGTGGCCGCCCATGATACTGGCCATGTCGGCGCCTGCGGCATAGAGGCCCGAGATGGGGCTTCCATGTTCATCAAGCACTCGGGCATGTTCGTCTGTCTTGAGGCCGGCGAAGGTGCCGAAGCAGCCCGGTACTACCTTGACCGCATAGAAAGGGCCTCGCTCCAGTGGCGCCACGCAGGGGTTGGGTCCGTGAGCTGCATCGCCGGTCTTGCGATTGTAGAGCGTGGAGCCGCGGCCGAACTCGGGATCTTCGCCGCGAGCTGCGTGGCGGTTGAACTCGGCCACGGTGGCTGACAGGCCTTCCGGGTCGATGCCGCACGCCAGGGCCAGTTCGTCGAGCGTCTTGCCGTGCTTGAGATAGCCCTTGCGAATCCAGTGACGAAAGGGCACCGGCGCCGGGCGAGTGATGCCGAGACCATAACGCCGCTGGAAGCAGTGGGTACAGATGAGCCAGGAGCAGACTTCCTCACCTTCGGGTGCCGCCTTGACCATGGCCTCCACGTAGTCGTAGTAGCCGTGGGCCTCGTTGACGAAGCGTCTGCCGTTTTTCAGTACGCCGATGATGCCCGGCTTGGCGCGGTCGATGATATGCGGGAAGTGACCGATGCGGCCGTTGCCCCAGGGCACCAGCGAGACCGGCGCCCAGGCCACCGGCGAGTAGTGGCTGCTGTCCACCACACCGCCTACCGCCTCACCCAGGCGCAAGCCGTCGCCGCTGGCTGAGGGCGGTGGCAGCGGCCAGTGCTCCTGGCCGGTGGGGGTGCGCGGGAAGAGCTCGCGGCGACGTTCGACGTCCCAGGGAAAGCCGCCGGCGGCCAGCATCACGCCGTAGCGGGCGTGCAGCGTCTCCTTCCCCTCGGGGCCCTCGATCACCACGCCGGTGACCCGCTCGCCTGCCTTGATCAGGCGTGTCACCGGCGATGAAACGCGAAACGTCACACCCAGGTCGTCGGCGGACTTGGCCAGTCGTCCGACCAGCGCTACGCCGTTGACCAACTGCATGGCACGGCCGTAACGGGCCAGGTCAAGAAAGTGACGAGCCAAGCGCCGGGCGACATGTGCGAACGACTTCAAGGAACGCGTGCAGGTGAGGAACGCCGCCAGATCCGGACCGGCCTGGATCGGCATGCCCAGGAACGCGGTCTCGGGCATGGTCCTGCGCAGCATTTTCAGCGTTCCAGGCGCAATCTTGCGGCCATCGAAAGGGGCGGCAATCACCGAGCGCCCGCCGGTGCCGGCACCGGGCGTGTCGCCATGGATGTCGGCAATGGCGTTGCCGTCGGCGAACTGCAATGCGGTCTTCTCATGAAAGAACTCGACCATCCGCGGTGCGCCATCGAGAAAGGCGTCGATCTTTGCCTCGTCATAACTCTCGCCCAGCTCTGCGCGGAGATAGGTGCGCACCGTTTCCGCCTCTTCGACGATACCGGCGGCGCGGGCCAGGGGATTGAGCGGCGCCCACATCCAGCCGCCGGACCAGGCAGTGGCGCCGCCCAGGGTATCGGCTTTTTCCACCACCGCCACTTTCAGGCCGTGATGGGCCGCAGTGACGGCAGCGGCGAGGCCTGCGGCACCCGAGCCCACCACTACCAGGTCATAGTCGTATCGCGAATCGGTCATTCATATTCTCGCTGGAACTTGGCTCTATTGAATCTAGAACCATGTTCCAGTTTTTTCAATAGCAGACAAACATTTTTCTGATGAGACGGTAGGCGGCATTAACGGGTGGGCAGTAGGCTGGCGAGGTCCATCAACCAAATGCCCATGCTCAGTGTCACGAAGGCGGCCAGGGTGGCGACCATCAGCGTGGCGGCGCTGACGCCGGCCAGGCCATAGCGCTGGCCCAGCAGCGGGAAGACGCTGATCATGGGTGCACAGGCAAACAGCAGCGCGCCAGCAAGCAATGCTGGGTCCGCTTCCGGCATCAGCAGGAAGATGCCGAGCACCGCCAGCGGGTGCAGGATCAGCTTGCCCGCCACGATTTGGCCTACGTCGTTCATCATGCCGCGCACCTGGAGGCCGAACAGGGTACCGCCGATGACGAACAGCGCCGCGGGGCCGGAGGCGTTGGCCAGCATGTCGACGGCCTGGGCCAACGGTCGGGGCAGGGTGGTGTCGGTCACCGCCAGTAGCAGACCCAGCGCCAGCCCTACCAGAATGGGGTTGCGTATCAGGCGGAAGAGGGTCTTGCGTGCCACCGTGGCGATGCCGGCGCCGCGCTGGCGACCTACCTCGGCGAGGATCAGTGCCATCGGGATGATAAGCAGGTTTTCGATCAGCATGTTCAGTGCCAGAAAAACCGCCGCCGGAGAGGCGCCCAGCACCATGGCCGCCACCGGGAAACCGATGAAGCCGCTGTTGGAAGCGGACATGCCTAGGGCATGAATGGCCCCTTCGCTGAGCGGCTTGCGCTGCAGGCCGAGGGTCAACAGCAGGGCGAAGGCGAACACCGCCAGCGAACCGAGGCCATAGGCCAGCAGATAGTGAGGCTGAAGAACCTCGTCGAGGGGGTTCTGGGTCACGGCGCGGATCACCAGAGCCGGCAGGGCAAAGTAGAGCACGAAGGTGGCCACTCCCTGCATTTGCTCCCGGTTCACCAGGCGCGTGCCCATGGCCAGGTAGCCGGCACCGATCAGCAGGAAGATCGGCGTGGTGATGGCGAGTATTTCCAGCATGGGGCCTCCTTGCCGGCGGCGAGCATGAGCGAGCCCCAGGTTATCCCCGGCTCCCACGAGCTCTATAGCTGAAGTGCGTCAGGTGAAGAGTTGTGAAGTTGGCGTGGCCTGGGAAAGCTCCTGGGCGGCGGTAACCAGCGCCTGCCCCAGTTCCTTGACCCGCTCGGCATCGAGCCGCACGCTGGGGCCGGCAATGCTGAGCACGCCCTGCGGATGCCCATCCAGGGGATGACGCACCAGGGCCGCCATGGCTGCGGTGCCGGGGCCCATGCTGTCGTGGGTCCAGCTGTAGCCGCGCTCACGGGTCTCACGCAGGTGGTCGAGCAGCGCCTGCTTGGTGCGAGGCGCATTGGGCCCCAGTGGGTGGTCGGTCTCCATACCCTGGGTATCCACCAGCGCGAGGGCCTGCTCATCGCTCAGGGCTGCCAGCCAGGCGTGACCGCTGGCGGTGCAGAACAGCGGCGCCTCCTTGCCCATGTCAGGATCGTAGCGCAAGCCGCTGCGGGCCCCCTGAGCCTTGGCGATCCAGGTCAGCCGGTTGCCCTCGATCACCGAGAGCCGTACCAGTTCGCCGCTCTGCTCTGCCAGGCGGTCGAGGATGGGTTGTACGATGTCGCTGGCACCGGTGCTCGAGAGGTAGCGAAAACTCATGGCCACCAGGCGGGTAGTCAACTGATAGCGCTGGCTGGCGGCGTCCTGGCGCACATGGCCGAGGCGAATCAGCTCATGACAGATACGGTGAGCGGCGCTCTTGGGAATAGCCAGCCGCTCGGCGATGACCAGCAGTGGCAAACCGTTGGCATCTTCGGAAAGGGCTTCCAGCACGCCCAGGGTGCGTTCGATCAGGCTGCCCGCCATGGGAAGGTCTCGCTTGGCAAAAATATTATTCTAGAACGATGTTCAAGAAACGTCATCCGCAGCCATTCAGCTGACGGTTTCGCGAATCTCCCGCGCCTTTCTCTGCAGCAGCGGCAAGTATTCCCGCATCAGGGTGTCGAGATCGACCCGGGCGGCGTTGGTGCTGATGTTGATCGCGCCGAGCAGCTTGCCGTTGGCGTCGAAGGCCGGTACCGCCAGCGAGCGCAGCCCCGAGTCGAGCTCCTGATCGGCAATGGCATAGCCCTGCTGGCGCACCTTGAGAATGCACTTCTTCAGCAGCGCCTTGTCGGTCACGGTCTTGTCGGTGTAGCGCTCCAGCGTGACCCGCTCCAGGAAGGCATCCAGTTCGGCGTCGGGCAGCTGAGCCAGCAGCGCCCGACCCATGGAAGTGTGAGCCGCGGGCAGCCGGGTGCCTACCGAGAGGGTGATGGCCATCAGCCGATGGGGAGCGGAGGAGCGCGCCACGTAGGTAACGGCGTCGCCGTCGAGTACGCCCAGGGACGAGGATTCGCCGCTTTCTGCGGTGATGTCCTCCAGTACCTGCTGGATCACGCTACGATAGTTGTTGGCGGAGAGAAAGGCGTAGCCAAGCTGCAGCACCCGTGGGGCCAGCTCGAAGTAACGGCCCTGCTTCCTCACGTAGCCCAGCGCGTGCAGCGTGAGCAGGAAGCGCCGGGCGCGGGCGCGGTTCATGTCGGTGCGCGCCGCCACTTCGCTGAGCGTCATGCGCGGGTGCGCCTCGTCGAAGGCCAGGATGACCTCGAGGCCGCTGGCCAGGGCGGTCACGAAGTCGCGGTCGTCTGGGCTGAGAACCTCTTCCTCTGGTGTCATTGTCGTTCCGTTATCGTGAGTTGCTCCCGGGTCGCACCCAATCTAGCATAGTGTTCGAATCACGAACACTTGTTCGACTATAGGCTGAGCGATTGGCAAGACCAAGCCGTGAGTCCGAGCCTGATCCCGGAACATGTTACCGGAGACATGATATGTCCGACGCCCTGCTTCAGCATCCCTTCATGAGCCAAGTTGCGCTGAGCGAATGCAACGCCGAGGCCATGGTGGCCGGCATGCTGGCCTTCGAGCTGGCCCTGGCCGAAGTGCAGGAGGCGCGTGACCTTCTGCCCGAAGGTACGGCGGCGCAGATGCGTAAGGCGCTCGAAGGGCACGCCTTCGATACCTCGGCCATTGGCGCCGGTGTGGCCAGCGGCGGCAACGCGGCGATCCCCTTCGTCAAGCAGGCGCGCGCAGCGCTGCCCGCCGAGCTGCGGCGTCATTTCCACCTCGGCGCCACCAGCCAGGACGTGGTCGACTCGGCGCTGATGCTGATGCTCAAGCCGCGTCTGGCGGCGCTGGATGCGCTGCTGCGGCGCTGCCGTAGCGCTGCCCTCGCTCTGATGCAGGCTCACGAAACCACGGTGATGGTGGGGCGCACCCTGATGCAGCAGGCGCTGCCGCTCACCTTCGGCGTCAAGGTAGCGCACTGGGGCATCGGCCTGGAGCAGGCGCGCCGTCGTCTTGCCACCCTCGAGCTGCCGGTGCAGTTCGGCGGTGCGGTGGCCGTTCACTCGGGCTTGGATGGTCCGGGCTTGGACGGGCAAGGATCGGATGGAGCCGATCCGGGCGGGCTGGGCCTGGAGCTGATGGATGCCCTGGCGCAGCGCCTCGAGCTGAGCGTTCCGGTGCTCCCCTGGCATACCGACCGCCAGCCGATCCATGCGCTGGCCACCGCGCTGGACGCCGTGGCCGGCGCCGCCGAGAAGCTGGCGCTGGACGTCGCGCTGCTGACCCAGACCGAAGTGGGCGAGGTGAGTGAGCCCGGCGGCGAAGGCATGGGCGAGTCCTCCTCCATGCCGCACAAGCGCAACCCGGTACGCTGCGCGCTGATTCGCGGCGCGGCGCGTCAGGTTCACGGCCATGTCTCGGTCATTCTCAACGCCCAGGCCCAGCCGCTGGAGCGTGGCCTGGGCGAGTGGCACGCCGAGTGGACGCCACTGCTCGACAGCGCGCTGCTGGTGGAGGGAGCCCTGGAGCAGGCCGCCGTGCTGCTCGAAGGGCTCGAGGTGCACCCCGAGGCCATGCGGCGCAACCTGGCGGCGACCGGTGGCGGCATCATGGCTGAGCCGGTATCGCGCCTGCTGGCGCCCACGCTGGGCCAGGAGGCGGCCAAGCGCATCAGCGCCGAGGCTGCCGAAACGGCCCGCCTGCAGGGCGTGGCCTATGCCGATGCGCTGCAGGCTCACCCTGAGCTGCAAGGGCAGGTGGAAGCGCAAGCGCTGCGCCAGGCAACCGATCCCGCCTTATACCTTGGTAGTAGCCAAGCTCAAGTGCGCCGTGCGGCTGCCTGGCTGCAGCGCGAATAATGTCCTGAAAACCCACCGGTTTCGTTGAACCCAACGAGGGGAGGCCTGGCCTCCCCTCGTTTTTTCATGTGCAGCGCATTTGACGATCAAGGGAGCTTGGCGTTAACTTGTTCGCATCACAAAACAAAGTTCGCTATTCGAACTTTTAACGAGAGCGCCCAGGAGAACACCATGGCCGAATTCCTGAGCCTCCGTGACGCGGTGGCACGCTACGTCGAAGACGGCGCCACCGTGGCCATGGAGGGCTTCACCCACCTGATTCCTTTCGCTGCCGGTCACGAAATCATCCGCCAGAAGAAGCGTGACCTGACCCTGATCCGCATGACCCCGGACCTGGTCTACGACCAGATGATCGGCGCCGGCTGCGCCAGGAAGGTGATCTTCTCCTGGGGCGGCAACCCCGGCGTGGGCTCGCTCCACCGCCTGCGCGATGCGGTGGAGAAGGGCTGGCCGCACAAGGTCGAGATCCTCGAACACAGCCACGCTGCCATGGCCTGCGCCTTCGAGGCCGGTGCCGCCGGGCTGCCGCTGGCCGTGCTGCGCGGCTACGTGGGCAGCGAACTACCCAGCGTCAACGACCAGATCAAGTTCATCGAGTGCCCCTTCACCGGCGAGCGTCTGGCCGCGGTGCCGGCGGTGCGCCCGGACGTCTCCATCGTCCACGCGCAGAAGGCCGACCGCGCCGGCAACGTGCTGGTGGAAGGCATCGTCGGCGTGCAGAAAGAAGCCGTACTGGCGGCCAAGCACAGTATCGTTACCGTCGAAGAGATCGTCGACGACCTGCGCACCGAGGCCGACTATCACCCCAACGCCTGCATCATTCCGGGCTGGGCCATCAGCGCCATCGCCGTGGCCGAGAAGGGCTCGCTGCCCTCCTATGCCCACGGCTACTACCCGCGCAACAACGCCTTCTACAAGGAGTGGGACGGTATCGCCCGCGACCGCGACACCTTCACCCGGTGGATCGAAGAGAACGTCATGAATGCAGGGGGGAACGCCTGATGAGTACCGTCGATAAGGGCCTGGACTACACCTCGTCAGAGATGATGACCGTTACCGCGGCGCGCGCGCTGGAGAACGGCATGACCTGCTTCGTCGGCATCGGCCTGCCCAGTGAGGCGGCCAACCTGGCGCGCCTGACCCACGCCCCCGATGTGGTGCTGATCTACGAATCCGGCACCCTGCAGACCAAGCCCGACGTGCTGCCGCTCTCCATCGGTGACGGCGAGCTGGCCGAGACGGCGCTCACCACCGTTGCGGTGCCGGAGATGTTTCGCTACTGGCTGCAGGGCGGCAAGATCGACGTGGGCTTTCTCGGCACCGCTCAGATCGACCGCTACTGCAACCTCAACACCACCCTGATCGGCTATTACCGCGAGCCCAAGGTGCGCCTGCCGGGCGGCGGCGGTGCGCCGGAAATCGCGACGAATGCCGGTGAGGTGTTCATCACCCTGAAGCACTCCAAGCGCGCCTTCGTCGACCGGGTCGACTTCGTCACCACCCTGGGCTTCGGCCGCGACGGCAAGGGCCGCGACGGCGTGCCCAACATCGGCAAGGGGCCGACCCGGGTCATCACCGACCTGTGCGTGATGAAGCCCGACCCCGAGACCAAGGAGCTGGTGGTGGTCTCGCTGCACCCGGGCGTGAGCCGCGAGGACGTGATCGAGGCCACTGGCTGGGAGATCCGCTTCGCCGAGACGCTGGAAAGCACCCCGGAGCCCTCGGCCCGCGAGCTCGAGGTCCTGCGCGAACTCAAAGACAGGACCGCCCGTGCCCATGCCGGTGCGTGACGCCGCGACGGCGCATTAGAGGAGATAAGGTATGACCGACGTATTCCTTTGCCATCCGCGGCGCACCGCCATCGGCCGCTTCGGCGGCACCCTGGCCAGCGTGCGCCCCGACGATTTCGCCGCCACCATCTTCAAGGCGGTGCTGGCCGAGGCACCGGGTCTCGACCCGGCCGCCATCGAAGAGGTCTTCATGGGCTGTGCCAACCAGGCCGGCGAGGACAACCGCAACGTGGCGCGCATGTCCGCCCTGCTGGCAGGCCTGCCCACCTCGGTGCCCGGCACCACCATGAACCGCCTGTGCGGCTCCGGCATGGACGCGGTGGGCACCGCCTTCCGCGCCATCAAGGCCGGCGAGATGGAGCTGGCCCTGGCCGGCGGCGTGGAATCCATGTCCCGTGCGCCCTACGTGCTGGGCAAGGCCGACAGCCCCTTCTCCCGCGGCCAGAAGATCGAGGACACCACCATCGGCTGGCGCTTCGTCAATCCGCTGATGAAGAAGGCCTACGGCATCGACTCCATGCCGGAGACCGCCGAGAACGTGGCCGAACAGTTCAACATCTCCCGCGAGGACCAGGACGCCTTCGCCCTGCGCTCCCAGCAGAAGGCCGCCGCCGCGCAGAAGGCGGGTCGCTTCGCCATCGAGATCACGCCCATCGAGATCCCCCGGCGCAAGCAGGAGCCGCTGGTGTTCGATACCGACGAGCACCCGCGGGAGACCACCCTGGAGAAGCTGGCCGGGCTGCCGACGCCGTTCCGCGAGGGTGGCAGCATCACCGCCGGCAACGCCTCCGGCGTCAACGACGGCGCCGCCGCCATGCTGGTGGCAAGCCGGGCCGCGGTGGAGCAACATGGGCTCAAGCCCATGGCCCGCATCATCGGCATGGCCACGGCCGGCGTCGAGCCGCGCATCATGGGCTACGGCCCGGTGCCGGCGGTACGCAAGCTGCTCGAGCGCACCGGCGTGACCATGGACGAGATCGACATCTTCGAGTTCAACGAGGCCTTCGCCGCCCAGGCACTCGCCTGCACGCGGGACCTGGGGCTCGCCGACGACGACCCGCGGGTCAACCCCAACGGCGGCGCCATTGCCTTGGGCCACCCGCTGGGCATGTCCGGCGCGCGCCTGCTGCTCACTGCCGCTCACGAGCTGCAGCGCACCGGCAAGCGCTACGCGCTGTGCACCATGTGCGTGGGCGTGGGGCAGGGGATTGCCACGCTGATCGAAAGGGTCTAAGCGAGACTGAGATTGGAACCAGGCCGGCGGTGAGGAACTGCCGGCTTTTCCCGTTGCACTGCAGGGAGAAGGAACATGGCATTTCTGAACGTCGACGGCCGCAGCGTCGCCTATCGCCTGCTCGGCCCCGAGGCACTGCCGCTGGTGGTGCTGGCGCATCCGCTGGGCATGAGTCAGGCGGTGTGGGACGAGCTGCTGCCGGCGCTGCTGCCGCGCTACCGCGTGCTGACCTGGGACCTGCCCGGCCACGGTGCCAGTCAGGCCTGGCCGGCCGAGGGCGGCGAGATCACCCCGGCGGCCCTGGCCCGCGAGGCGCTGGCGCTGGTCGAACATGCCGGTGCCTCGCGCTTCCACTTCGTCGGCACCTCCATCGGCGGCGTGGTCGGCCAGCAGCTGATCAGTGAGCACGCCGAGCGGCTCTACTCCGTCACCCTGACCAATACCGGCGCGGTGATCGGCAATACCGAACTCTGGACCACCCGCGCCGGGCGCATTCGTCAGGAAGGCCTGGCGGCCATGGCCGAGGAGATCGTGCCGCGCTGGTTCGCGCCGGCCTGCTTCGAGGCCGAACCGGCGCTCAAGGCCGGCTGGTGCACCCAGATGGGCCGCGGCGACGACGAATCCTACGCCCGCCTGTGCGAGATGCTCGGCCGCACCGACTTCCGCGGCAAGCTGAAAGGGCCGCTCGCCGAGCATCCGGGCATCGGCGTGCACCTGCTCGGCGGTAGCGCCGATGTGGCCACTCCGCCGGAGACCTTGCAGGCCCTGGCCGCCGAGTGTGACGGGGCGCCGCTGGAGATCCTCGAAGGCATTGCCCACGTGCCCTCGGTGGAGGCGCCCGCCGCCATGGCCAAGCGGCTGCTGCTGTGGATGGCCAGCGAGCGTGAGGACGTCGGCGAGCATGGCGTGAGCTATGCCGAGGGTCTCGAGACCCGCAAGCAGGTGCTCGGCGAGGAGCACGTTGCCCGCGCCAGCCGGAACGCCAACAGCCTCGACGCCCCCTTCCAGCAGATGATCACCCGGCTGGCCTGGGGCGAGCTGTGGAGCAACGACGACCTCACCCGCCGCGAGCGCAGCCTGATCACCACCGGCATCCTCGCCGCCCTGGGCCGTGAGGAGCTCACGCTGCACCTCAAGACCGCCAAGCGTATCGGCCTCTCCGAAGCGGAACTGCGCCAGGTACTGATGCATGTGGCGATCTATGCCGGGGTGCCGGCAGCCAACCATGCGTTTGCATTGGCGAAAGAGCTGGGCTGGGGCGAGGAGCTGGGCTGACTTGGGGCAGGACAGGAAGTCATCCGAGGCTTCCTGCCCGGTTCTCGATCTTGTGACGAGAAATAAAAAACCCGCGCAATTTTGAGCGTGAGGACCGAAGTCCACATAGGCTTGGCGGGTGTATTGATGCAAATGTTAGTAGCGGTGAGGATGTGACACAAGGGGGCAGGAGGCACGTGCTTTCTAAGATTTTTATTAGAGTGCTAATTAGCTGTGCCGCACGCATGGCATGATCCGAACCGGCCGCCTGGCCGGTTTCGGCTTTCCATGGTCGTCATTTCGTTCTTCGGGTACCTTCTGATATTCGCTGATAGCCGCTGATAGTCGGTTCGCCTCACGCCAGTAGGAAAACCCCATGCTCAACGCCCGTATCAAGCTGCGCCATTTGCAGGCCTTCCTCGAGGTGGCCCGCCAGCGCAGCTTCGCCCGGGCCGCCGAGCGGCTGGCAATCACCCAACCGGGTATCTCCAAGACCATTCGCGAGCTGGAGGAGAGCCTCGGCGCGGCGCTGTTCGAACGCACGCCCCAAGGCGTGGCGCTGACCCAGGCGGGCCTGACCCTGCTGCGCCATGCCGGGCCGGCCATGCGCGCGCTGGAAGAGGGCGTGGCGGCGGTCGGCGACGTGCACCTGGGCGCCCACGACCTGCGCGTGGGGGCGCTCTCCACGGTGGAGAGCCGGCTGCTGCCCGAGGCCATCCGGCGCTGGCACGCCGCCCCCGGCGGGCAGAACGCGGTGGGCGTCAACGTGGTGACCGGCGCCAGCGCCTTCCTGCTCTCACGCCTGCGCCGCGGCGAGCTGGATCTGGTAGTGGGGCGCATGACCGAGGCCCGCGAGATCCGCGACCTGGCCTTCGAGCACCTCTACTACGAGCCGCTGCTGCTGTGCGTGCGCAGCGGCCACCCGCTGGCCGGCATCGCACCGCTCGCCGCTGAACGGCTGGGCGAATTCCCCTGGGTGCTGCCGCCGCTGCAGACCACCCTGCGCCAGCAGGTCGACAGCTTCTGCGTGCGCCACTCGCTGACGCTGATGAGCCAGCGACTTGAGACGCTCTCGCTGCCCATCAGCCGCCACTACACCTTGGAGAGCGACGCCATCTGGGTCGTGCCCGAAGAGGCCGTGGCCGAAGACCTGGCGGCGGGGCGGCTGTCTCGCCTCGGCATCGAGCTGGAACCCCGCGGCGGCTCCGTCGGGCTGTGCTACAACGCCAGCATGCAGCCCTCGCTGGCGCTGGAAGCCTTCTGCGAAGTGCTGCGCGAAGTGAGCGCCGAGCGCGGCGCCGGGAGCAACTGAAAAACAGTCGCCATAACGGCGGTGCAGCATAACCCGGCGGTTATGAGGGGTGCCCGAGTCGTCAATTGGCGGGCCTTTGGCGAGAGGTCACACTGGGTGAGACAAGACCACTCTCCCCAAGAGACGACACGCCATGCAAGATCACAACAAGCGCTTCGTGGAGCGCGACCGTAACTGGCATCCCCCGGCCTACGCCCCCGGCTACAAGACCAGCGTGCCCCGCTCGCCGCAGCAGGCCCTGGCCAGCATGCAGCAAGCCACCGCTTCCGAACTCACCGGCCCCGACTTCCGCCACCTGCGCATGGGCCCCCACGACAACGACCTGCTGCTCAACTTCCGTGAAGACCCCTCGCTGACGGGCGCGGCGGGCTTGCCCGTGGGCGAGCGCATCATCATGTTCGGCCGCGTGATCGACCAGTTCGGCAAACCGGTGCCGCACACCCTGGTCGAGATGTGGCAGGCCAACGCCGGCGGGCGCTACCGTCACAAGAACGACCGCTACCTCGCCCCGCTCGACCCCGGCTTCGGCGGCGTGGGCCGTACCCTTACCGACGAGCAGGGCTGGTACCGCTTCCGCACCATCAAGCCCGGCCCGTACCCCTGGCCCAACGACCCCAACAGCTGGCGCCCCTCGCACATTCACGTCTCGGTGATGGGCCCCTCGATCTCCACCCGCCTGATCACTCAGATGTACTTCGAGGGCGATCCGCTGATTCCGCTGTGCCCCATCGTCCACACCATCAAGGATCCGGCCGCGGTCGAAACCATGATCGGACGCCTCGACCTGGCACGCAGCAAGCCCATGGACTGCCTGGCCTACCGCTTCGACCTGGTGGTACGCGGCGAGCTGCAGACCTTTTTCGAAAACCAGTAAGCGGGTTCGAGAATCAGTAAGGGGAAATCACATGAAACAGCCAAACAGCGTTCCCACCAGCGAACTGATGCTGCGCGAGACCGCCTCCCAGACCGCCGGGCCCTACGTGCACATCGGCCTGGCCCTGGCCGCCGCGGGCAACCCGACCCGCGACGAAGAGATCTGGAACGAGATGGCCCAGGAAGGAGCCGAGGGCGAGCCGATCGAAGTCGTCGGCACCGTGATCGACGGCAACGGCGACCTGGTACGCGACGCCTTCCTCGAAGCCTGGCAGGCCGACGCCAACGGCGTCTACCAGCCCGAGTTCGACCTCAAGAAGCCGTTCAACAGCTTCGGGCGCACCGCCACCACCTTCGACCACGGCAGCGAATGGTCGCTGAAGACCGTCAAGCCCGGCCCGGTGGCTCACCCCAACGGCCAGCTCATGGCGCCGCACATCAACCTGGCGATCTTCGCCCGCGGCATCAACATCCAGTTGCAGACCCGCCTCTACTTCGAGGACGAAGCCGAGGCCAACGCCGCCTGCCCGGTGCTCTCGCGCATCGAATCGCCGACCCGCCGCCAAACCCTCATCGCCAAGCGCGAAGAGGCCGACGGCAAGGTGCGCTATCGCCTCGACATCAGGCTGCAGGGTGAAGGCGAGACGGTATTCTTCGATTTCTGATTCGCCATCACCGCAGCGAATCTGCCCCAAGAGGGCCGCAAGACACCGAGAGCCGGCGCACGTGCCGGCTCTCGGTTTTTTTGGCTATTGGTATGACGCAGGTCATGCGACTAAAGGCGAATAAATCAGACCAAAGTCTAAATTTCGGGTATTCTGTTAGCATCCTCATGAAGTAACCGAGATACCCAGCCATGACCACTCAGACGCTTTCCCACACCGCAGTCGCCACCCAAACCAGCGCTCCTCTGATCAAGCGCATCGGCTCTGCCACGTACCGTCTGCTCGAGCGGATGAGCGAAGCTGCCTACCGCCAGCATGCGCCCCGTCTGCGCAACAACTACTACCTCTAACGGCCGAAGCCGTTTCAGGCCTGGCCCGGGAGCGGCCGACAGCGAGACACATCGAGAAGAGCCAGCGCCCTGCGCTGGCTCTTCTCGTTAGGGGGTGTCGATAGCGGGCGCACCCGTCCGATGAGTTCCGGAGACATGCGAAACGGCAAATGCCTGCCAATCGATGGAGCCGGAAAATGATGAAACTCTACGGAACGCCGCCGACCCGTACCCTGCGCGTCATCTGGTTGCTCAACGAGCTGGGCCTGGAGTATGAACAGGTCCCGGTGGATCTCATGCAAGGAGAGCACCACCAGCCAGACTTTCTCGGGCTCAACCCTGCCGCCAAGGTTCCGGTGCTGGTCGACGGCAACCAGATAATCACCGAATCGGCCGCGATACAGCTCTACCTGGCCGAGAAATATCCACAGGCGGGTTTCATCCCCAGCGCTGTGGAAGAACGCGCCCAGATGTACCGCTGGATCTTCTTCCTGATGACCGAGATCGAGCCACCGCTGTGGCGCATCGCTCGCCATACCTTCCTCTACCCGGACGAGATGCGCATACCCCAGGACGTCGACCTGGCCAGGCAGGAGTGCCTGGAAATGGTGGCGGTGCTCGAGCGACACATGAAAGAGCGCGAGTACCTCGTCGGCGACCGGCTCAGCGTCGCCGACTTCAACGCCGCCTTTACCCTGGACTGGGCAAACGAAGAGAACTTGCTCGACGACGCTCCGCGGCTAAGAGAGTACCTGGCAGCGATGTACGCACGCCCCACGGCACCGCCCACCATCGCCGTGGCGTTCGCGGCGATGGCGAGTTAGCCGCCCGGCGAGATCAGTGAGCGAGTCAGCACCGAGAGCCAGCCACTGCGCTGGCTCTCGGCTTTTTGGCGCTGCGTTGACATAGGTCGCTGGTGGGGGCTGAGTGAGCGTTTAGGCTTGTTGTATGGGTTCGTTTTCCTTTTCAGACTGCGACGAAGCCGCCGTCCACCAGCAATTCCTCACCACCGACGAAGCTGCTTTCGCTCGACCCCAGAAACAACACAGCCTTGGCAACTTCTTCGGTTTGGGCAAGCCTGCCGAACGGAATGGCCTGCTTCATCCACTCCTCCGCGCCGTCATTGGCTTGAAGATAAGTCTGCATGGCCGGGGTTAGGACCATGCCAGGTGAGACGACATTCACGCGTATCCCCCGACTTTTAAGGTCAACCGTCCATGTCCGGGCAAAGGAGCGGATCGCAGCCTTCGTTGCGCTATAAACCGAAAGGTTGGGAAAGCCCTTGCTCCCTGCGCCGGAGCCCGTTAGCACGATGGAGCCACCAGCAGACATTAGCGGCAAAGCCTTCTGGACCGTGTAGACCGTTCCCTTGACGTTGATGTCGAACAGACGGTCGAAGTGGTCGTCCTGAATGTCATCGATTGACGCGGATTCCGACACGCCAGCGTTGGCGTAGACCACATCTACGCGACCGTGTTCGCTTTTGATCTGGTCAAAGAGGCGGTCCATATCTGCAGGATTGCTGACATCCCCTTGAACCCCGATCGCACCATGGCCGATCTCGGCGAGCGCCTCTGCAAGACGGTCAGCGTTGCGCCCTGTGATGTAAACGAAGGCACCCTCGGCAGCAAAAGCCTTGGCCGTTGCGAGGCCAATACCATCCGTTCCGCCCGTGATCACCACGACTTTTTTGTCAAATCTCATTTTCATTCCTCTACCTAGCATAAGTGGAGAGTTGCTCCACTTAATATATGGAGGCATCGTCCACTTCGCAAGCCCCCGTGTTGAAGGAAACAGTCTTGACCGATGAAGCCCCCTAGTGGACTTCCCACCCGAAAACGGACACCCGGATAAGCACGGGGTGTATTGCTGGGACAATGCCGTGGCCGAGAGCTTCTTCGCCACGCTGGAGTGGGAGCTGATTCAGGAGAGCTACTGGCATACGCACGAGGAGACCCGCCGAGCGGTGTTCGACTACATTGAGGTGTGGTACAACCGTGAGCGTCTGCACTCCAGCCTCGGGTACTGCTCGCCGGCAGAGTACGAGGCTCAGCTCGCCCTCACCCCGAGGGTGGCTGCTTAACTCCGTGTCCGCTCACTGGGGGGAAGTCCATTGAGAGCCGATGCCAAGCGCAATCGGGAACGCATCCTCTCGGCCGCAGAGGAAGTGTTCGTGGAACAAGGTGCTAACGTAGCGTTGGAAGAGGTAGCGAAGCGTGCCGGAGTTGGAATTGCGACGCTCTATCGACGGTTTCCGACGCGCGAGGAGCTCCTGGCCGCAGCCTATAGCGCTCGGTTCGAGACGTTCGCGGAAACAAGTCTGTCGCGGGATGCCGAGCTTGATCCCCTTAGCGCAATACGTGCCTACCTGGAGGGGCTGGTCCAACACAGCAACGTCTATCGCGGGCTTGCGGCATCGCTTGGAACGGTCCTAGCTGTTGGCACGCCCGGTTGTGTCGCTACCAGTAATGAAGGTGCCCGGCTTCTGGATCGTGCACAAAAGGCGGGAGTGGTTCGGCCTGATATTAGCTTCGACGATCTCGTCTGCGTTGCGATGGCGATCTCTCTGGCGACCGAAAAACAGGAATCACCGAAAGCTCACATCGCTCATTTGGTGGGGGTATTTCTGGATGGAATAGGCATCCGCTGATTGCGGCTCCAGATGACCGCTTGTGGCCGGTTACTGACTTTCGTACAACTATGAAAAGCATGATCGGCGCCGGGCCAGGTGATGGCCCCCAATTTTGCTACGCTACCAGAACGACAGCGGGCGAGACGACTGATGGCCTTCCATAATCCCGATCCGAAGATGCGTGCCATCGAGCGGCGCAATGCACGGTTGCGCGCCGAATTCTTTACCAAGCTGTTTGGTGGTGCCTGGCGCGGGTTGCGCAAGGTTCGGTCGTGCCTTCGATTCCGTCGGCGCCAACATCGAGGCTGAAGGAACAGACTCATGAATCGCCTAAACAGGGGATGCTCACGCATTCGAAGCCCGTGCAACCGACGCTGATCTTGAGGATCTACGGGCGCGACTAGTCGCGGCGCGGCTACCGGAAGCGGAGACGGTCTATCGCGCCTCGCCTGACCCTCGCCGCTGGGATCAGGACGTGCCTCTTCTTGCTCCCAGCACTGTCACGACTCTGGCCGCGGCGGTGGTAAAAAACAGGTAGGCAAGCCTGATCGGTGCAATGAAGATGGCGAACCATCGCCTAGTGGAACGAACGAGCGGGAAGTGCCCGCTCAACGCATGGTCCAGCGCTCCATTCTCTCCCTAGGGTGCTGAGCGGGGCGCTCCTGTGGTTCCACCCCGGGCATGTCTACACCACGCCAGGCGAAGAAGCGGTAATGCCGGCTGCCCACGCTGGCATTCGCGCCCCCGGCCTGAAATTGCAGTTCCTGGTCGTCGGCATGGCGGTCATGAATGCCATAGCGGAACAGGTATGCGACATCACTATTTCGCGTGAAGGTCTCCTCGAGCTCGTTTCGCGCCGACTCGCTGCCGACCCGGGCCATCCATAGCTCGGCGAGCTTTCCTTCCGTTGCCAGGTGTCGCCGAGCATAGCCGCCAATTTCATTGTTCCCTGTCCGATGCTGGGCACTGATGCTTCGAGCCTCTCGGTCGACTTCCTTCAACCAGCCCCACTGGACTTCCAGCTCCGCCAGTGCCTGCTCGATCTCCTCGGCAGTGGCAACGATATCCTCCCACTCGGCCGGCCGGGTCAACGAGGCCGCAGGCACGCCCAGCACACCGCTTGGCGTACGGCTCGGCAACGCGCCGAGACGAGCCTCCAGCGCGGCCCTGGTGTCGCGGTAGATCAGGTAGCGCTTGGCCAGCCAGGACAGGTACAGCTCGGCGTGAAAGAGGAAGCTCTCGGCGCTTGGCTCCCGGTACTTGCGGGTCGCTGCAGCGTAGGCCGCCGCCAGCGAAGGCAGCGTATGTCCATCGATCTCGTCATCGACTTCAAAGTATCGAGCATTCAAAACGTCGCGCTCACGAAGCGATTCGAGGCTTGGGATCGGTACACCAGCCCGATGCGCCATACGGTACATTCGATGCAATGCATAGCGCGACAGTTCAGCGCTTACCTTCTGCTCGCCGGGCTTGAGGCCTCCACCAATATCCTCACTGATGCCTGGCAGCAGCTCCTCGCGCCAGTTGGCCCGCTGCCCGCCAAGCGGGCGGCAGCGGCGGGTGATCCGCCGCTCCTGGGCGGCGATCAGGTGCACGGCACGTCGGCAGGCGGGATGCAACGGGCCACCGTCATCGATCTCCGTGGCGGCCGGTGTCAGGGCTTCTAGCGGCCCCATATCAGGGTGGGTACGATGCACGCAGTCGAACAGTCCGGCAAAGGCGACCACCACTTCGGCGTCCTGGTAGCGGTAGGTATCGCCCTGGCGTTCGCATTTCTTGTCGAGCAGCTCACGGATAAAGGCCTTGGCCAGGGCCGCGCCGAAATCGAAGCCGAACACCGAGACGCGAATGGTGCTCAGAGGCATTGCGGCCGAATTCGCCTGGGCTACCAGGCGCTCGAAGTCGCTCATCGCCTTGGTCAGCCGTGAGGTCGCACCGCTGGTCAGCAGGTGCGCCATCAAGGGGCTATCACGCATCGGCGCCCAGGACTCGACGCCGATGCGTGCGATAGCGCCACTCGGTGCCTTCAGCCACCCCTTGAATGAGCTGAACTGCTGGACAAGGGTACGCCGAGAGGTCTCCCACCAGGCACGCCCACTCTCTTCCAACAGCCCACGTCCTACGGTCTGACGGGCACTACCGCTCAGGTGCCCCTCGATGGTGCTACGTGCCTCACCGGGCGCCATTCGCCCCACCGCAGCCAGGCTCTCGGACGCCTCGCTCTCCAGCGGTGTGCCCAGGCCAGGAAGGTAGAGTTTGCGGAAACGTCGACCTGGCTGATCGCTCGTCTGATCGGGGAATGTTTCGTAGAGACGTGCCACATTGCTAAACCGTCCATCAGGCTCATCTCTTTCAGCGTGGCGCCCAATACCATCGAAGAAAATGCCGATTTCCAGTCTACTGTGACAGGTCATGGCGTCCATGGCGGTTGAATCCTCGGCGATAGCGCTCAGTGCTTCGCAGTTGGCCAGGATTTCCTCTTCGGTCATGGGGCAGCTCCCTCTTCGACTTGATCCAAGCGCTTTGGCAAATGGGCGTAAGGCGAAATCAAGTCCGAACTCCAGCCCAGCTTGACCTCGTGATTGGGCAGGAAGTGCACGTGCAGGTAGCGATCCTCCCGCGTGCGCTCCGGCATCGGTAGGGTGATGCTATGTCGCTCGACTTCCATTCCTTGTCGCTCCTGCTCCCCTGTGATGCTAAGGATCCACTCCACTTCGGCGGTATCGCCGCTGATACGCTGGCAGCAAACGACCCCACCTCCACCATAGGGACCAACATTCCCCCCCCAGCGACCATTGACCCAAAATCGATGGATAGGGCGGTCGATATGGCTGCGCCCTTCAATAGAGGTATCCGTGGGCATGGGGTGCAAATCGGGCAAGAAAAACAGCCACACGAAATAGCCGGCAAACAGCGCGCCCAATCCCCAGCGTGCTCCCTTGGGTAGGCCATTCCAGATTTGGTTGAACAGCCAGTTCCAGATCCATCTCACCAGCATTTATTGCTCCTGATAGCGGGCCACGTCCTGGCGCTTCGGCAAATGGGCGTAAGGTGAAACCAAGTTCGAGCTCCAGCCCAGCTTGACCTCGTGATTGGGCAGAAAGTGAACATGTAGGTAGCGGTCTTCCCGCGTGCGTTTCGGCATGGGTAGTGTCACGTGGTGCCTTTCGGGCTCATCGCCACGTTCGAACTCCTCGACGGTCCGCCCATACACCCACACCATCTCAGCGGTATCGCCGCTGATAGACTGGCAGCATACCGTTCCCCCACCACCATAAGGATCTAGATTTCCCCCCCAGCGGCCATTAATCCAGAAGTTGTGAACAGGGCGGTCAATATGGCTATGCCCACGTATCGAGGTGTCCGTGGGCATGGGATGCAGGTCGGGTAGGAAGAATAACCACACGAAATAGCCGGCAAACAGCGCGCTCAACCCCCAGCGCGCACCTTTGGGCAGGCCGTACCAGGTTTGATTGAACAGCCAGTTCCAGATCCATCTCACCAGCATTTATCGCTCCTGGTTTTCGGCCAGCAAGCGGCGATAAACATAAGCTAGGCGCTCGCCGGGTTGAACCAGACCCGCCTCGGTCGCGGCCGAGAGCGCAGCTTCCACTCGCTGAGAGCGAGCACAGGAGCACATGCCAGCAAATAGCTCCGGGTACTGCTGGGTGAGCACGCGAGTCGCGGTGCGTACCTCCGGATCGCCTTGCAGCGCCTGGTAAAGCGAGGCAGACAAGGTCAGCTGCCAAGGGGATTCCTGCGGCGCTTGCTCGGGCATGACGCCTAGCGGCTGCCAGCCTCGGTTATCGTCCCGCTGCCACCACTGCTCGATGCCACCGAAGAGTGAGTGGTGCCAATCGGCTTGGGTCTCGGCATGCAATTGCCGGATGACCTGGGGCAAATAGAATCTCAACAGTGCCGGTGGCTCACCAGCCGGATAGGCCACCATGGCGGGTGCCAGTTGGCTGGCCAGACGCTGAGTCGCCATGCGACTCTCGATCCAGGCATGCAGAGCGCAACCAAGCACATGCTGTGCTGACAGTGCGGCCATCGACTCGAGCGTCACCTCGAACAGGCATGGCCCTTCAGCGGCCAGATGCGGCTGCCGGTCATCCTGCAGCAAAGGCCAGGCCGTGATGCCTGATGTCTCGAACAGTGCGGTGCGCGCAGCCGGATCGAGAAGGCCCAATTCGATCAGAGCGAGGCGCTTGGGTGCCTCATCCGCTGGCCAAGGGGTCCGTTGCCAGTCGACGGGTATCGTTGCGACCTCAGCCATGCGCTATTTCCCTGCCTGAACCATCGTTTTCCCCGAGGCCAACGCTTCCCGCCAGCACTCTTCGCAGATCTCCGGCAACTTGAGGTGCGTGGTAAGCCGTGCCTCGTGCGTGATGCCCTCAATACGCTGATGCGCTTCAGCCATTGCCCGCCCCGGCAGCAGCGGCGTCTCGACGGCCTGGCCGCTTCCCGAGCCGGGGCTGCCTCCGGCGTTGATCTTGACCTTGGGGCCGACCAGGGTGACGCCGCCACCGTCGAGCTTGAGGAAGCTGCCGCCGGCGTTGAGCGTCATTTCGCTACCGGCTTCGAGCACCACCTTGTGGCCGGCCTTGATGTGCAGCTCGCGGCCGCATTCGCTGAGCCAGGCTTGGCCGGCCTTGAGGTGCAGGGTGCCCTGTACCGTGAGGTGCTGGTTGGCGACGGTTTGCTCATGGCGCTCGCCGCGCACGGTGTGGTGATCGTCGGCATGGATCTCGCCGATGCGGTCGTGGTGCACGGTGAGGAAGCTGTCGTTACCGATCTCTTCGGTGCGGTCGTTGTTGGTCAGCAGCTCCAGATCTTTCTGGGCGTGGAGCCAGATCTGTTCCTGGCCCGCTTCGTCCTCGAAGCGCAGCTCCTGGAAGCCCTCGCCTTTGTGACTCTGGGTGCGGAGGACGGTACGGGTCTTGTGGGCCGGGAGTTCGTAGGGCGGTGTGTTGACGGCGTTATAGACCCGCCCGGTGATCAGCGGCTGATCCGGATCGCCCTCCAGAAACGAGACGACCGTCTCATGCCCAATCCGGGGGATCGCCATGCTACCGTAGCCGCCGCCAGCCCAGCCCTGGCTCACGCGTACCCAGGCACTCGCCGTTTCGTTGGGTTCGGCATAACGATCCCAGGGGAACTGGACCTTGACCCGGCCGTGCTCGTCGCAATAAATCTCTTCGCCCTCGGGACCGACCACCACGGCGATCTGCGGGCCGTCGACGCGGGGCTTGGGGTTGGGCTTGGGGCGCCAGGCCTGGTCGGCGGGCATCAGCACCAGTTCATTATGGTACTTGGTCATGCCGCCTTGATCGGTTTGATCGCCTCCCTGAACGAAGCCATCCTCTTCCAGCGCCTGGAGCTGCTTGCCGTGGTGAACGACCTGGATGACCTGCCAGTCGCGGTTGAGCTCATCGATGTCGTGGTCGGTGAGCGCAAAGCGCACGCCCGGGGCGAGTTCGGGCAGGTCGCTCTCGGCGTCGGCGGTGCTGGCCTTCTGGCGCAGCGCTTCGAGGCGGATGCGGGTGAAGGCCTGGCCGGAGGCGTCGGCCTTGTAGCGCCCGGGGTAGTCGTAGTGTTCGTAGTCGTCCCTTTGGGCGTGGTCTTCCAGGTCACCCGCGGCGTGCTCGTGGAGCTTGGCATAGGCGGGGTTCTTGAACGAGTAGTCCTTGAGCGTGACCGAGGCCGGGGCGACCCGGGCGAGCTGCTGCAGCTTGCGCACGTGGCGGCTCGGCGGGGTGCCGCCGGCGCGACCGTGGTAGGTGCGCTCGCCCAGGTGGGCCAGGGTCTGGGGCGCGTCGGCGAAGACCAGACGGTGGGCGCCGTTCGGGGCATCCTCGCCTGTTTCGAAGAACTCGTGGAAGTAGAACAGGCCCTCTTCGGCAGCCAGGCGCTCGACGAAGGCGAGATCGGTTTCCCGATACTGCACGAGGAACTCTCTTTCCGACAGTTCGCGGGTGACGGCGAAGGCGACGTCGGTAAGGCCGCGCTCGTCGCACAGGGTGTTGAGCACGGTGAGCGGCGAGACCTCCTGGAAGATGCGCGAGTTGTGGCGCAGGCCAAGGCGCCACAGAGCGGGGCGGATCTCGACCCGGTAGAAGGTGTGGCGGTGGCCGCGGTCGCCGCGCGCGAACTCGCTGACCACGCCATGGACGCGGCGCAGCACCTCGCCGTCCTGCCAGATCGTCAGGCTGGCCTGGCGATCGAGGATATTGGTAGCGGAGAGGCTTCCGTTACGGCTGGCGAAGCGCACGCTCAGTTCGAAGGGCTGGGACAGCGCTTCGGTGTGAGTGAACTCAATGACCGCCAGGTCGTCGGCCCCGGGCAAGGTCAGGGTGAATTGCCATCCATTTGCGTTGGCCAATGTGCCTCCCTGCGGCGAGATATCAGCGCCAGGTTCCTGGAAAGCGGGTTAGGGTAGCAGGCATTGGGTTTGTAGGCTGTAGGTCACCTTCTCTGCTTTTTGTAAGACATTGACGACAGTAATGTCACTGGCGCACCAAGGTTGCCATTGGGTTTCCAGGCTCAGTAATCGGCGCTCTTGGCGCTTCACGCGCTGCCTCGGCGGCCCGCATCTACTACGCAAGCCACGGTGGCGTTAACACGCTCGGTCCCGGGCTGCGGATCGATATTCCGTCGACCATCACCATCTATCCCTGCGACATCGAGAAGTGCCAGCGCCCCTGCGCAGAGCAGCGGTACCGCCAGATCGTGCGATGGAGGGCGGCCGAAAAGGGAGGGCATTTTCCATCGCTAGAGGTGCCGGAGTCTTTCGTCAAAGACCTGCAGGAAGGCCTCGCGGCGGTGTTGGCTGCTACTAGGTGAAGGCGACTGGGGCATGCGGCGGCCAGGTGCGGTATGTAACCTGATACGACGAGAAGAGCCAGCGCAGTGCGCCGGCTCTTGTCTTTGTTGGCTTTGCGTTGATGTAGGTCTCTGGTGCTGGACTGCCTTGGCATATAGGTTCAGGGACATGGATTTGCATGACAGAGCGGTGGCGGTCGCCGCCCTAAGCAGAAGGCCAACGTCTTTGGAGAAAAACCGCCACCTGAGGAAAAGCGGAGTTAATAAGTGAGCTTAAATCTACATCAAAAATGTAAGGAAAGGCTTGTAGAAATACTGTCTGATCAATTTTTGAATATAAGTGTTTCTAACAGAATGTTTATTGAGAGGCATTCTGCGATTGGGTTGGTTCTTGCTGAGGATGTACTTCCAAAAACAGGGCGCTCAAAGGAGATGATAGAGCAGTATATAGGTGAACTGCCTCTGTTTGATTTTGTTTATGAATCCTTGTCTAGGGAGTTGTTTGAGTGCCAACAGTATGATTCGGAAAATCCTAATTTAAGGCTCGTTGATATCGAGGGGTATGAAAATGCTCGCGAAGTGGCGGCGAGAATGGTGGATGAGTTTGATAGTTTGCCATGGGAGTATACTTTTACCCTTTTGCTTCATAATGATTTGGCTGATATGGTTAGGTTGAAAGTTTCTGATTTTTGCCTGTCTGATGATATCAGGATTAGTGCGGTTGATGAAGATTTCAAAGAGTCCTATCCTCTTGTTTCTGGTATTGAAAGGCGCGATAAATCTTTATCTGTTGGTGGGCTGCTTTCTTTGTTGCCAGAAAACAAGTGGGAGGATGGAGCTGGTGTGATACAGATAAAAGCCCAAGGTTTTGTCGGGAGGTATGGTGAAACTGAAACAGTAAGATGTGTTAATGAGGTTCTTAAATCTATTTGCGGCCTTGGAGTTGCGCTAAGATTGTTCAAAGTTGATAAAAAGTATCGCTCCACCCCTGCTAAGGCTAAATTTTACGTGCATAAAAAAGAGGATGCGAGGTGGACAGTTTTAGGTACGCAGGAGCTTGATATTTCCGAGTCCGATACTTTTCATGACCTTGTCCTTTATGATTTTGGAGGGAGGCTAGATGATTCAGAAAAAAAGGCTGGTTGGGTTGCGGAAGTATTGAAGGACATGAAAGTTGTTTTTGCCAGCGAAAGCAAAAAAAGGAAAAGTAAACTTCTTCTGGCTTGTCAGTGGTTGTACGAAAGCTATTGTAGTAGAAGTGAGTTGTTATCTTTCGTTCAAACTACTGTTGTTATCGAAATTCTGCTCGGGGAAAAGTCAAGCTCTGATCAAATTGGCTTGGGGGTGCTGTTAAGGAACAGATGCGCCTATCTTATTGGTTCAAGTCAATCTGAAAGAGATGCAATATTGAAGGATTTTCAAGACATATATGATGTGCGGTCTAAGATTGTTCATGGCGGTAAAAGTAGAATGAATATTAATGAAAAGAGGCTGTTAAGCAAGCTGCAATGGATGTGTAGGCGTGTTATCCAAGAAGAAGTGAAGTTGTTGAGTGAAGATGCAAAAAAACTAGCGGGAAGCGGATAAATATATTTAGCCTGGCGTTGTTCGAAGTTAAATTACAGCAATGGTCTGCTAGTGGTGCAAAGATAGTCCGTTAGCATATAAAACTGGTTTCCTTTAAGCTCTATGAAAGGAAAGGCTGAATATTTCACGTTTGATACAGATATGTCGATGGAGAAGTGTTTGTCATCTTTTTCTAGCTTAGAGGCTTGAGTAGGATAAGTTGATTTTCCTTTCTCGGCAATCATAAAAGCTATAGGGTGAAATGACAGCAAGCTAAGCGTTGATGTGACGCCGTTATTGTGAAATCCAATAAGTTTTGCGCTAAGATGGCGTTCGTAAGGATAAAGCCAATAATAAATATCATGGGTGTCAAATAGTTTATTGTCTTTGTGTATAACATGGCTTTTTAAGGGGTCAAAGAATGTCGAACTGACTTGTTCTTTTTGACATTCAATAGAGGAGGTTGCAGCCAATATGTGACCAGCCATTGCTCTGACATATGTTGAGGCATCGAATCTGACGCTAGCCAAAGGATAAATTGATTTGCCCATATAGTAATCGGCCACTTGGCTTGAGATCGATTTGTGCACTCTTTTAACCTCTTCGTCTCCGCTTCCAACTCTAACGCCGTTGCATATCTGACATATGGTCTTGAATTTGCTTCCATTGGGAGACGGTACTCCTTTGATTTTCTTTTCAAGGTTTATTCCAGATAGTTCTGATATTAGGTGCTGCTCTGTCTTTGTTATTGTAATGGATCCCTGTGGTGGGACATGATCAAAAGTAAGTTTCCCATACTCGCCACATATGACACAAAATCCTTGGTGCAGCCCTTTTCCAGTATGCCTGAATCGCTTGGTCAGTTGCTTGGAATAATTTCCCATTTAGACGTCTCCTTTCTTTTTTGCTTAAAGTTGATGCTGCCAAAAAATTCTAGGCTTGTCGAATGATTGCTTTTTTAGCCCATGGATTTCTATCTAAGTTGTGAGCTCTGTCTCGCGGAATGATAAGCCCCTTGAACTAAGCAGCCTAGAACGATGGTCTCCTACCGACACCGCTTCTGCTACAAAAGAGCCTCATTTGGGGGCGAGACTTAGTCATAAGGTTCGTCGACCGGAGGAGGACAAGGCAAATCATTCGCCGGGCTAGTATTCTCATGCCCCTGCCTCACCCCACCCTCTCCCCAATCGCCCCGATAACGCACTCGCAAAACCAGCGCTGTGAGGGGGAGCGGCTGGCCTGGGCCTGCCAGTGCAGCGCGACCTCGAACTCGGGCACGTGGAAGGGCAGTTCTTGGATGGTCAGCGGTGACTCTTCTGTGAAGCTGGCGGCGACCTGCAGCGGCATGATCGCGATCAGGTCGCTGTCGTGCAGCACCTTCGGCAGCACCGAGAAGTGCGGTATCTCCAGGCTCACCTTGCGCTGGATGCCGTGCTGACGCATCACTTCTTCGGCAAGGCCGTGCCCGGAGGAGGAGGTGACGGCGACGTGGCGGGCGGCGATAAAGCGCTCTCGCGTCAGGGGGCCTTCTCCGAAGCGTTCCTGGTTGAGCAGGCACACGTAGCGATCCCTCAAGAGTACGTGGCGCGCAATCGCGGCACCGGTCAGCGGCCGGCTGCAGATCAGCGCGTTGACCCTGCCGGCGGCGAGCCATTCCTCGGCGTGTTCGATCTCCAGCGGTACCACTTCCAGCTCGGCCTGGGGCGCCTGCTCGTGCAGGTGGCGCATCAGCTTCGGCAGTAGTGCCATTTCCCCCAGGTCGGTCAATGCCAGGCGGAAGCGTCGCGTGCAGGTGGCGGGCTCGAAGTCGCGGCTGCTCTCGATGGCATCCTGAAGCTGCTGCAGGGCATCGCGCAGGGAAGGGTAGAGCTGGCGAGCGGCAATGGTGGGCTCCATGCCCTGGCGGGTGCGCACGAACAGGCGGTCCTCGAAGAGCTCGCGCAGTCGGGCCAGCGCGTAGCTGACCGATGGCTGGGTGACGTAGAGGCGCTCGGCCGTCTGGGTGACGCTACCGGTCTCGTAGAGCAGCACGAAGGTGCGCACGAGATTGAGGTCGATATGGCTCATGTATAAATACGCTTTATTTTTGATAGCAAAAGTATCGATTTGCTTGATTGTAGCAGGCGCGACTAGCGTGAAGGCACGCGCTAAACAAGGACAAGGAATCCAGCATGCCGAGCGTTCACGCCGTCACCTATTCGCTCCTGCGTCATCAAGGAATCACCACCGTTTTCGGCAACCCCGGCTCCAATGAACTGCCATTCCTCAAGGGATTTCCCGAGGATTTTCGCTATGTGCTGGGGCTGCACGAAGGCGTGGTGGCGGGGATGGCCGACGGCTACGCGTTGGCCAGCGGTAAGCCGGCATTCATCAACCTGCACGCCGCGGCGGGCACTGGCAATGCCATGGGGGCGCTGACAAACGCCTGGTACTCCCACTCGCCGCTGGTGATCACCGCCGGGCAGCAGGCGCGCTCGATGATCGGCGTGGAGTCGATGCTGGCCAACGTGGATGCCCCGCAGCTGCCGAAGCCGCTGGTGAAGTGGAGCTACGAGCCGGCCTGTCCCGAAGACGTGCCCCGGGCGCTGAGCCAGGCCATTCATAGCGCCTCGCTGCCGCCACGGGGGCCGGTCTATGTCTCGATCCCCCACGACGACTGGGATCGCGAAGCGGGTGATGACGCGGCACTGGTCATAGAGCGCGAGATCGCCCACGCCGGGGTGCCATCATTCGAGCAGCTCGAGCGCTTGGCGCAGCGGCTCAATGCTGCCGAGAACCCGGTGCTGGTACTGGGGCCGGAGGTCGATGCGCGCCAGGCCAACGGTCTGGCCGTGGAGCTGGCCGAGCGACTATGCCTGCCGGTTTGGGTAGCGCCTTCCGCCTCGCGCTGTCCGTTTCCCAATCGACACCCGTGCTTCCGCGGCGTGCTGCCGGCGGCCATTGCCGGCATTACCGCCCACCTGGAAGGGCACGATCTGATCGTGGTGGTCGGGGCGCCGGTGTTCCGCTATCACAAGTACGCACCGGGGCGTTATCTGCCCGAAGGGGCGGGTCTGGTGCATGTCACCGGCGATGCCAACGAGGCGGCTCGTGCTCCCATGGGCGATGCCCTGGTGGGCGACGTTCACGCCACACTTGAAGCGCTGCTGCCGCGCATCGAACAGAGCGCACGGGCCATGCCCGAAACGCTGCCCAGGCCGGCAGCAGTGGAAGACGGCGAGGGGCGCCTGGCCCCGGCCAACGTGTTCAATACCCTGGACATGCTGGCGCCGGAAGATGCCATCTACGTCAAGGAGTCGACCTCGACGGTGGAGATCTTCTGGGAGCGCGTGGGCATGCGTGAACCCGGCAGCTACTTCTTCCCCGCCGCGGGCGGGCTCGGTTTCGGCCTGCCGGCGGCGCTCGGCGTACAGCTCGCCCAACCCCGGCGACAGGTGATCGGCGTGATAGGCGACGGCTCCGCCAGCTACGCCATCACTGCACTGTGGAGCGCCGCTCAGTATCGCATTCCGGCGGTGCTGATCATCCTCAAGAACGGCACCTACGGCGCCCTGCGCGGCTTTGCTCGGCACATGAAGGTCGACGATGCGCCGGGTCTCGACGTGCCGGACATCGACTTCTGCGCCCTGGCCCGTGGCTACGGAGTCGAGGCGCGTCTGGCCGATACCCACGAGGCTTTGGTCCAAGCGCTGCAAGAAGGCTTTGCGATGGATCGCCCTCTGCTGATCGAGGTGCCGACCCTGCCCACCTGAGCCCGCATCACATCACCACTACAACGATAAGAGAGGACACACCATGAATCACGCCATCTCCCGCAGCCTGCTCGCCGCCTGTGCGGCGGGCATCGCCTTCAGCGCGCAGGCCGACACCCTGCGCATGTCCCATTTCTGGCCGGCCAACTCCGACGTCAATAAGGAGATCTTCGAGGCCTGGGCCAAGCACGTCGAAGAAGCCACCGGCGGCGAGCTGACCATCGAGAACTACCCCTCCCAGACTCTGAGCCGCTCCGAGCAGGCCTACCAGGGCACGGTGAACGGTATCTCCGACATCGCCATCACCATGCAGGGCTACACCGCCGGCCGCTTCCCGCTGTCGGAGATCGTCCAGCTGCCGGGGGTTTCCGGCAGCGCTCCCCAGGGTGGCTGCATTCTGCAGACGCTGTACGACGAGGGTCACATCGCCGACGAGTACGACGACGTGAAGGTGCTCTACCTGTTCACCACCGGCCCCGCTTATCTGCACACCCGGGGCCATGCCATCGAGACGCCCGATGACCTGCGCGGCCTGCGCATCCGTCGTCCCAGCGACGTGGCCGGGGAGATCCTCGAGCGTCTGGGGGCCAATCCCGTGGGCATGCCGGCGCCGGACATCTACACCTCGCTGCAGCGCGGCGTCATGGATGGCCTGAGCTTCCCCTGGCAGGCGATGAAGACCTTCGGCATCAACGAGCTGGCCGATCATCATCTCGAGGTGCCTTACTACACCGGCGTGGCGGTGGCAGTCATGAATCATGCGAGCTACGAGCGTCTTTCGCCGGAGCAGCAGGCTGCCATCGACGAGGTCAGCGGCATGGCCTGGACCCGTCGGGCCGGCGAGGTGTATGCGCGGCTGGATCGAGAGGGGCGCGAGGAGGCCGAGGCTCAGGGCGGCACCATCAACACGGTGGAAGACCCATTGAACGATCCTGAGTGGTCGGGTCCGCTCAACGAGGGAACGGAGGCCTACCTGGTTCGCCTCGAGCAGCGCGGTATCGACAATGCGCGCGAGGTTTACCAGCGGGCGCTCGAACTGCGTGACGAGTGCCCCGTGGAACCAGATTGAGTGCGCGACTAAAGTCCAAACTCGATACGGGAAAAGTCCAAGTAATCCCGCTGATATTGCCTTATGTGGCGCATGGCTTCGGGGAAAATGAGAAGCGGGCAATGCCAAAACAATGCAATGGAGTGACCCATGACGACTCTCGGATTGCTGATCGGCGGCCAGGCCAAGGCTGCCTCTGGAGAAGGAACGTTCGAACGTCGCAACCCGTTCACCGGTGAGGTGGCGACCACGGCGGCGGCGGCTTCGGTGGAGGATGCCAAGGCGGCGGCGGATGCCGCGGGCCGCGCCTTCGCGACCTGGTCGCAAACGGGCCCCGGCGAGCGGCGCGGCAAGCTGCTCAAGGCGGCGGAGCTGATGGAGGCGCGCCAGGCGGAGTTCATCGAGCGCATGGTGAACGAGACCGGCGCCACGCCGGGCTGGGCCGGCTTCAACGTGATGGTGGCTGCCGGCATGCTGCGCGAGGCGGCATCGCTGACCACTCAGATTCAGGGCGACGTGATCCCTTCCAACGTACCCGACAACCTGGCCATGGGCATCCGCGTGCCCTGCGGCGTGGTGGTGGGTATCGCGCCGTGGAACGCGCCGATCATCCTCGGTACCCGCGCCGTGGCCACGCCGCTGGCGTGCGGCAATACGGTGATTCTCAAGGCCTCGGAGCAGTGCCCGGCGACCCACCACCTGATCGGTGAGGTGCTGGTGGAGGCCGGCCTCGGTGAGGGCGTGGTCAACGTGGTGACCAATGCGCCCCACGAGGCCCCGCAGATCGTCGAGACGTTGATCGCCCACCCCGAGGTGGCGCGCATCAACTTCACCGGTTCTACCGGGGTGGGGCGGATCATCGCCGAGAAGGCGGCGCACCATCTCAAGCCGGTGCTGCTGGAGCTGGGCGGCAAGGCGCCGTTCCTGGTGCTGGACGATGCCGATCTGGATGCCGCGGTGGATGCGGCGATCTTCGGTGCCTTCTTCAACCAGGGGCAGATCTGCATGTCCACCGAGCGGCTGATCGTCGATGCCTCGGTGGCCGATGCCTTCGTCGACAAGCTGGCTACCCGTGCCGCGGCGCTCAAGGTCGGCGATCCGCGCGGCGAGGGCAACGCCTTGGGCACCCTGATCAACGCCGAGTCGGGGCAGAAGCTCAATGCGCTGCTCGACGATGCCGAGAGCCACGGCGCGCGCCTGGCCGCCGGCGGCCGGGCCGATGGGGTGATCATGCCGGCCACGGTGGTGGATGGCGTGACGCCGGCAATGCGTCTCTACAGCAAGGAGTCCTTCGGGCCGGTGGTGGCGGTGATCCGCGTCGATGGCGAGGAGGAAGCGATTCGCATCGCCAACGACAGCGAGTACGGCCTCTCGGCGGCGGTGTTCAGCCGCGACACGGCGCGGGCGATGAAGGTGGCCGGGAAGATCCGCTCGGGCATCTGCCATATCAATGCGCCAACGGTGCACGACGAGCCGCAGATGCCTTTCGGCGGCACCAAGGCCAGCGGTTACGGGCGCTTCGGCGGCAAGGCGGGCATCGAGGAGTTCACCGAGCTGCGTTGGATCACGGTGCAACTGGGCCCACGGCACTATCCCATTTAGGCTCGCCCGAAAACTGGCTGCGCTCGACCATACTGCGTGGGGGCAGTTGTAGCCGCCCCCATGCCTTTCCGACGACGGGCCTTAGTTGCCCTTGCGGTGATCGATGATGCGGTCGAGCAGGTCGAGCAGCCATTCGCGCTCGCCCTCTTTCATGAACTTGTCGAAGCGGTCTTCGCCCGCCGAGACCTTGCGGTTGAGCCGCTCGGTGAACTCCTTGCCCTTTTCGGTCAGGTAGAGCGCATAGGAGCGGCGGTCGTTCTTCGACTTGCGCCGCTCCACCACCTCCATGCTCTCCAGCTTGTCGATGGCCGCCACCATGGCGGAGCGGTCCACGTTCAGGGCCGTGGAAACCGCCGACTGGGTCAAGCCAGGGTTGTGGTAGATGATGGCGAGGATGCTGAACAGCCCGGGCGTGATGCCCTCCTGCGCACAGGCCTCGAAGAAGACGTCGAAGTAGACGAGCTGCGCCCGGCGTAGCTTGTAGCCAAGGCGGGATTGCAGCATGGAGTAGTCGATTCCGTTCTGGTCGTCGTTGCTCATGGATATGTGGGTCCTGACCTAGGGTGAGCCACGCGGGCGGATCAGTGAATAACCTATCGGGATAGCGGCTGGCGGGGCCTGCTTGGGATCAACTTTAGTCGTATCCAAGCGTGGTGAACATCACCTGCCAATCCTTGTATCCTATTGATATTCTTTTTCTTTCTCCGCTCATTGATGGCGTTTCCGGGCATAATGTTATGCTGGTTAAATGTTTGACTATCCAACAATTTAAAAAAATACTGGACCCATGTTACCAAGGCTCCCAGGCCGAGGGTAGCGAATGCCCCTTTCGACCCTGACAACGATCACAACAGCAGGAGCGCCCATGCTTCACCCCTTTCGCGATGTTCACCTGGGCACCGCCACTGCCCGACTGGTCTCGCGCGATGACGGCACCCAACTGCTCAGCATCGAGGAGCCTCTTGGCGACTATCCCGCTACGCTGCTCGAGTGTCTGGAGCGCTGGGCCGACGAGGCGCCGGAGAGAACCTTTGTCGCGCGACGCGATGCCAGCGGCGAATGGCTGCGCTTGAGCTATGCCGACACCCTGAGCCGCGTGCGCTGCCTGGCCCAGGCGCTGCTGAATCACCAGCTGAGCGTCGAGCGGCCGCTGGTCATCCTCAGCGGCAACTCCATCGAGCACCTGCTGCTGGCCCTGGCGGCCATGTACGTGGGCGTGCCGTTCGCTCCCATCTCGCCGGCCTATTCGCTGGTCAGCCGCGACTACGCCAAGCTGCGCCATATCGTCGAGCTGCTGACCCCCGGCCTGCTGCTGGTCGACAAGGCCAAGGATTTCGCGCCGGCGCTGGCGGCGGTGCAGCCGGCCGACTGCGGTTGCGTGGCGGTGGATACCACCGGCTTTCCCGGCATCGATGCCTTCGAGTCGCTGCTGGATACGCCCCCCACCGAGGCGGTGGAGGCGGCCCGCGCGGCGGTCATTCCCGATACCATCGTCAAGTTCCTGTTCACCTCGGGCTCCACCGGCATGCCCAAGGGGGTGATCAATACGCACCGCATGCTCTGTTCCAACCAGGAGATGCTGGCGTCGCTGATGCCCTTCATGCGCGACGAGCCGCCGGTGCTGGTGGACTGGCTGCCGTGGAACCACACCTTCGGCGGCAACCACAACGTCGGCATCGTGCTCTACAACGGCGGCAGCCTCTATATCGACGACGGCCGCCCGGTGCCGGGGGAGTTCGAGAAAACCATCGCCAACCTGCGCGAGATCGCGCCCACGGTGTACTTCAACGTGCCCAAGGGCTTCGAGATCTTGGTGGATTACCTGAAGCGCGAGGATGCCCTGCGCGAGACCTTCTTCTCGCGGCTCAATCTGATGTTCTTCGCCGCCGCGGGGCTCTCCCAACACATCTGGGACGAGCTCGACCGGCTGGCCATCCAGACCCTGGGCTGCAAGGTGGGCATGCTCACGGGGCTGGGCGCCACCGAGACCGCGCCCTCGGCCATGTTCGCTTCGCTGGAGGAGTCCAAGTCGGGGGTGGTGGGCCTGCCGGCCCGCGGTGTGACGATCAAGCTGGTGCCCAACAGCGGCAAGCTGGAGTGCCGGGTGAAGGGGCCCAGCGTGATGCCGGGCTACTGGCGCCAGCCGGAGCTCACCGCCAAGAGCTTCGACGAGGAGGGCTTCTACTGCCTGGGCGATGCGGTCAAGTTCATCGACCCGGACGACCCCCAGCGCGGCATGCGCTTCGACGGTCGCATCTCCGAGGACTTCAAGCTCGATACCGGCACCTGGGTCAGCGTCGGGCCGCTGCGGGCGCGCATCATCGAAGCCGGCGCCCCCCACGTGAAGGACGTGGTGATCGCCGGCATCGACAAGCCCTATATCTCGGTCATGGTCTTCCCGGATCTGGAGAAGTGCCGCGAGCTGGCGGGGCTGGGCCGCGAGGTCGATGCCGCCACGGTGCTGACAAGCGAGCCGGTGCGCGAGCGCTTCCGGCAGATGCTGCGCGACCTGGACGCCCACAGCACCGGCAGCTCCACTCGGGTGCGGCGCCTGGTACTGCTCGACGAGCCGCCGCGGCTGGATGCCCATGAGATCACCGACAAGGGCTCGATCAACCAGCGTGCGGTACTCGATAACCGGGCCGCCATCGTCGACGAGCTGTATCGCGAGCCACCGCCGCCGAGCGTCCTGCATCTCGGCTGAGCGTGATCGGGTAAGGTCGCGGTGTTCTGAGGCCGAAAGGCAGGTGACGACATGAATGACAACAATGACAAGACATCTGTTTCCGTGGTCGATACGCGGGTGCTGCAGCGCTTCAGCCATGAGGTGCTGGGATTGGCCGAGATACCCCGCTGCCCCTCATCCGGAAGCTGGCTGCACGCGGCGATCCAAGGCTTCGGCAATGTCGTGAGCTTCGATACGGCATGGTGGGGGCAGGTTTATCTGCCGACAGGGAATGCGGCTCCGAAGAACCTGATGCACGGCAGTCTTGGCCTAGGCCCTTCGTTCGCGGAGGAGTGGAACCGCATAGCGGAAATAGACCGCTTCGCCAACGTCTCGATCTCCCAACTGGGCAAGGCCATCAGGTGCCAGGGCGACTGGCCTGGAGATGAGAAAACGGCGGTGGGGGCGTTCTGCGAGCGGCATGACATCTACCACAGCATGGCCGTGACGCTGGATTTCCCTGCCAGCGGCATGCTGTTCTTCGTGTCGATCTACAGGGGAAGGTCCCGATTCGGCTTCGACGAGGTCGACGCCCTGCTGATGGAGGAGTTCGTCCGGCACCTGGCTCGCTGCTGGCAGGCGCACCTGACGGCGGTCCGCTCCGACGCCATGTCGAACGATTGGGGCGACTATGCGCTCTCGAGCCGGCAGGGGGAGTTGCTCTATATCGGCAGGGAGGTGGGGACGGCGCTCGACGCAGAGTATGCCGGCTGGCAGGGTTCCAGCCTGCCGGGCCAGCTGTCCGGCATGTTGGACCGCGCGCCCTGTACCTTGTCCCCGACGGGTGGGAAAGGGATAGTGGTGCAGCCCTGCGGCGAGCTGGTTTCTCTGATGATGTGCTCGCGCCGACGCTCCTCCGTGCTCTCGCCCCGGGAGCTCAGCGCCGCGAGGCTCTACTCCCAGGGCAGCTCCTACAAGGAGGTGGCCCGTACCCTGGGCATCACCCCTGCCACGGCGAGAACCTATCTGCGCAATGCCTACGTTCAACTGGGGGTCAGCAACAAGGTGGAGCTGATCTCGGCGCTGCGCCAGCCCGGCGGGGAGTGAACGAGGGCGGCCACCCGGCTGGGTGGCCGATGCTGCGCTCGGGTTCGGGTTCGGGTTCGGGTTCGGGTTCGGGTTCGGGTTCGGGTTCGGGCTCAAGGCGTCAGCTGCGAAACCTTCTCGAAGAAAGCCAGGGTATCCTCTTCCCAGCCTTGGGCATCGGGCGTGTGGCTCAGTTTGACGATCACCGTCTGGCTTTGCGGATCGATGTAGACGAACTGGTTGTTGATGCCGATGGCGGAGTAGGCTTCCCGATCGGGGAAGGTCCACCACTGATACTGGTAGCCGATGGTGGCTCCGTTCTCGATGCGCTCGTAGCCGGGGTCGGAAACGGTGGAGGCTTGCACCCAATCGCCGGAAATCACTTGGGTGCCGTTGGCCGTACCCTCGTCGAGCATCATCAGGCCGAAGCGGCCGAGGTCGCGCAGCGTGGCATTGAAACCGGCACCGTAGAACTCGTCCCCCACGGGCTCCGGTCCGTCCATGATCCAGTAGGCGTCGAACTCCATGCCGGCGGGCTGCCACAACTTCTCGGTCATGTACTCTGCCACCGTGGTGCCCACGGCGCTCGCCAGCACGCAGCCGAGCACGCTGGTGTCCAGGGTCGAGTAGTTGAATCTCTCGCCGGGCTCGTACTTGCCCTCGGCGGATGAGACCGCGTAATCGCACCAGCGGTACCGGTAGCCGACCAGGGCGTTGTCGTGCACCTCGGTGAGCTGGGTGGTGCCGCCGAACTCGTACACCTCTTCCCAGTCCACGCCGGAGCGCATCCTCAGCACATCGAGGATGCTGACATCCTCGTAGCCGGTGCCTGCCAGGGCCGGCAGATAGTCCACCACCTTGTCGTCGAGGCTGGCGATGCTGCCATCCTCGACGGCCAGGCCGACCAGGGTGGCGAGGATCGATTTCGAGACCGAGAAGACCGCGTGCGGGGTCGTTTCGTCGAGGCCGTTGCGGTAGCGCTCGTAGGCGATCTTGCCGTCCTTGATGACCAGCAGGCCGTTGGTTGTCGTCCCTTCCAGAAACTCCTCGAGGGAGACGTCTTCGCCTTCCAGGGTGAAGGTCTCGTCGAGCTTCAGCGGCGCTTCTTCCAGCTCCCATGGGGTAGGCGATGCCGCCACGGCCCGTGTGGAGAACATCTTGTTCAGCGATTGAAAAGTCAGGTGGTTGAGCGCGGGGTGAAACATGTTGGCCCGCGATTCGATCAGCGTTGCCGTCGTCCAGGCGCTCTCGGGGGCTTCCGGTGCAGCCGCTAGGGCCGCGGTGGAAGTGAGGGAGGCCAGGGCAGCGAGGGCAATGGCGTTGTTCTTGTTGGTGCTACGCATGGGGTCGTCCTTTCTTGGGTGGAGAGGTACGAGAGCCATGCTAGGAAAGGGCGAAGCAGAAAGAACCTCTGCAGATGCAGGGGCTATGGCATTCGACTTTAGCAAGGGAGGTCGTGTGAGCAATTGACGATACACGCTCTGGGAAGCCCTTTAACCCTTTGTATGGAAGGTGTTTTTATACTTCCTCGAATTGTTCGTTATGCGGACGATATGTTGATATAAACATTGTGTTTGACAACAATTTGTTTGTTGGAAAGTATTGTTATGCAGCGTTTGAGCGCGCTGCTCGCCAACAAGACACATAATGGGAACACACAATGACAACGCTCCAACGACTGACCTTGACGCCTCTCGCTTTCGCCCTGGCCGCTGCGGTTTCCGGCCAGACCCTGGCCGACACCCAGCACAATGGCCCCACCTTCTCCGGCAACGTGACCGGCGGCGTGCTCGACGTAAGCGACCGCGATCTCGATCTATGGGCCTTCCGGGCCGAGGCCGGCGTGGGTGGGATCTATACCGTTAATCCCAGCCTGCGTATCCGCTACGACCTGGTGGCCGACTTCGCCAATGCCATCAACTCCGTGGATGAGCAGACCTGGACACCGGGCGCCCACCGCCAGGATGACGGCGAGATATATATCCGCACCGCCCGCGTGCTGCTGCTGACCGACTTCGGCAGCTTCGGTTTCCAGCCCCGCGTGCCGTCCGGCTTCTGGGGACAGATCTACAACAACATCGATGTCTTCGAGTACAACCGCTTCCATGCCCAGACCGGGCAGAACGCCATCTTCGGCCAGGCTGAGCAGGGCAGCGACGTGCTCTCCTACGGCACGCCGCGCTTTGGCGGCTTCCAGTTCATCGGTGCCGTACTCACTACCAATGCGCAGAATGACCAGGACTTCGATGTCTATACCGGGCGACTGATCTATAACCAAGGGCCGCTCAACTTCGGCATCGGCCATACTCAGGTGCGCCGCCCGGGCATCGACAACCTGCACCGTACCTCGTTCGGTATCGGCTACGACTTCGGCATGGTGCAGCTGGGTGGGGTCTACGAGCACAACGACGACCGTGAGAACAGCGGCGCCGCTTCTGACTTCGATGCCTGGGGCGTGAACGTCTCGGCCAATCTGAGCGATGCCTGGTCGGTCTCTCTCGGCTACGCCGAGAACAACCGCAACCTCGATCTCGACAATGATGCCTGGGTGGGTATCGTGCGCCACCACTTCAACGACAAGGTGTATGGCTTCCTCGAGGCGGCTCACTACGACCGCACCGACAACAACGTGGCGGCGGGTCTCAGCGTCAGCTTCTGAAGGTAACGTGCTCTGTATCCGACTAGCTTGCTTTCGGCCCGGCGAGAACGCGACTCGCCGGGCCTTTTATCGGCACCTGTCTCGAGAGGTCGCTGGCCAAGCGAGCTTAGACCAAAGTCGGCTATCGAGGGGGGTTGATGAGTGGACTATAATCAGATCAAAGATAGGTGATAAGAACCATTGTTTAACACACAAACAAATATAACCCATCTGGAGAGACCCATGACGAATCACACGCTGCTCAAGACCGTTGCCATTGCCGTCACCGTGGGGAGCCTGGCGCTCGCCAGCCATGCCCAAGCCCGTGAGCTGCGCATGGCGCCGGGGGTGCCGCCAGCTCATCCCGCCTACAACCCGATGTTCACCCAATTCGCCGAGCGCCTGGAGGAGAAGACCAACGGCGAGCTGAGGGGCAACCTGCTGGGCACCGAGGTGGCCAACATCGGCAACATGCGTAATGCCATCCGCAGCGGCCTGGTGGAGGCGGGGCTGTTCCTGCCGGCCTATTTCCCGGCCGATTTGCCCGAGATCAACCTGGTCGGCGACATGGCCTTCCTCGGCACCACGCCCCATGCCATGGCGGCGGCGGTAATGGAATATATCGTTACCTGTGCGGAATGTCAGGAAGAACTCAAGGCGCTGGGTATCGTCTACACCAGCTCGCATGCCTCTGACCTCTATCGCATTCTGAGCACCAAGCCGGTGCGCTCCCTCTCCGATCTGCGCGGCCTGCGCATGCGCGTCGGCGGCCCGCAGTACTCACGTTGGGCCGAGTCGGTCGGCCTCACACCGGCGACCATGTCGGTGGGTGAAACCTATGAGTCGCTCTCCCAGGGCGTGATCGAGGGTACCATCGCCTCCATCGCCGACATCATTTCCTTCCGCCTCGACGACGTGCTCAATTACGTGACCGACGTCGAGCTGGGCACCTTCCACAGCACCATCTCCCACGCCGTCGGCCAGCAGGCCTGGGACAGCCTGACGGAAGAACAGCGTGAGGCGATGATCCACGCTTCCGTCGAGGCGAGTGCCGCCATCACCCAGCGCTGGGGTTACGAGATGGCCGAAGAGGCGCGCGAAATTGCCAAGGAGAGCGGCATCGAGATTCTCGAGCCCGAGCAGGATCTTCTCGATGCCATCCCGGCCTTCATCGAAGAGGACCTGGTCTACGCCGCGGAGCAGGCCGAGCGTCGCTATGGCGTGGAAGATGCCGAGGGCAAGATCGAGCGCTTCCAGGCACTGGTCGACAAGTGGACCGAGATCGTCGAGGAGATCGGCGACGACCACGAGGCCATCGCCGAGGCGATGAAGCGTGAAATCTGGAGTGACGTCGACTTCGCCGCCTACGGCAGCTGAGTAGGTGGTCTACCTCACGAATGGCCGGCCTTCGGGCCGGCTTCGTGCCCCTGATGGAGATGCCCATGGCCGTTCTATATCGCCTGACCAACCTCGCCGCTGTCGGCTTGGCGCTGCTTGGCACTTTGGGGATTCTGCTGATGGTGGTGCACATCACGCTCGATGTGGTGCTGCGCTCGACGCTGTCGATCTCCATTCCCGCCACGCTGGAACTGGTCACCCGCTACTACCTGATCACCTTGGCGCTGCTGCCCCTGGGGTGGGTCGAGTGGCGCCGCAACATGATCAGCGTCGAAGCGCTGGAAGGCCTGATGGGCCCCAGGCTGATCCGCATTTCCGACGTTCTGGTATCGCTGCTCTCGGCGGCCATCTACGCCACGCTGGCCGTGGCCACCTGGGGCAAGGCCATGGAGCAGTACCAGATCGGCGCCTACGTCATGTCACTCAACGTGCCGATGCCCGTCTGGCCGACCTATTTCGTACTGCCCGTGGCCTTTGCGCTGGCTGCATTGGTCTGCCTGGTCAGGCTGCCGCTGCTGGCGACGGGAACGACGTACGATTCTCCCGCGCAAGAGGAAAGGTAATTCATGTCCGTTGCGACCGGTTTCTATGGCTTGATCATTCTCCTTGTCCTGCTGGCACTTCGCGTACCGGTTGCGCTTGCTCTGGTGTCGGTCTCATTGGGCGGCATGACCATGATGTTCGGCTGGAACACCGCCATCGGCATGCTCTCCTCGACGCCCTATGAGTTCATCGCCAAGTGGACGCTCAGCGCGGTACCCATGTTCCTGCTGATGGGCTTCGTTTGCTACCACGCTGGGCTGACCAACGGCCTGTTCAATGCGGCCAAGGTGGTGTTCCGCTGGCTGCCGGGCGGCGTGGCCATCTCCAGCATCTTTGCCAGCTCCGGCTTTGCCGCGGTGAGCGGTTCCAGCGTCGCCTGCTCGGCGGCCATGGGGCGCATCGCGATTCCCGAGATGGTGAAGGGCGGCTACAAGCCCAGCTTCGCCTGCGGCACCATTGCCGCGGGTGGCACCATCGGGGCGCTGATTCCCCCCAGCATCCTGATGATCGTCTACGGCGTGTTCGCCCAGGTCTCGATCACCCAGGTGTTCCTGGGCGGCATCACCATCGGCCTGCTGACCGCGGTGAGCTACTGCATCGTGATCCTGGTGGTGAGCTGGTTGCGCCCCGACATCGTGCCCCGGGAGGCCGTTGGCGCCCGCGAGGTGTCTCCGCGTCAGGCGCTGCTCGATATCTGGCCGGTGCTGGCGCTCGGGGTGCTGGTGTTCGGCGGCCTCTTCTCCGGCTTCTTCACCGCCACCGAGGCCGGTGCCGTCGGCGCTGCCGGGGCGATTCTGATCGGCCTGGTGCTGCGGCGGCTGAATGGCAGGGCCATGAAGGCGGCGCTGCTCGAGACGCTCTCCACCACCTCGGCGCTGCTGATCATCGGCGTCGGTGCCAGCATGTTCACCATGTTCCTGAGCCTGAGCGGTGTGGCCGGCTACATCACCGGTGCCGTCAGCGGCTGGGACCCCACCTATCTGGAACTGATGCTGGTGGTGGTGTTGATCTATCTCTTCCTCGGGCTGTTCATGGAGCCGTTCGGCGCCATGCTGGTGACCCTGCCCGTGCTGCTGCCGGTCTTCGAGCTGTATGACGTCAGCCTGATCTGGTTCGGCGTGCTGCTGGTCAAGCTGCTGGAGATCGGCATGATCACGCCGCCGGTGGGCATGAACATCTTCGTCATCAAGGGAGTGGCCGGGCAGTACGCCTCGCTGATGGACATCTTCCGTGGTGTGTCGACCTTCCTGGTGGCCGACATCCTGGTGGTGGCCCTGGTGATCTTCTATCCCCAGATCGTGCTGGTACTGACCGGCTGACCGTAATGCCCCGGTCACTGTGGCCGGGGCGTCCGAACGGGATTTTCATGAGTCACTATGTTTGTTGATTCAACAATATATGTCTCCATGTTAATGGTGATTTCGCAAGAGGGCCGACGAAAGTGAAGCCGACAAGTGTGAAGCCGACAAGTGTGAACAAGATCATCGACAGCGCTGCCGCGGCGAACCTGATCCAGGACGGCGACACCGTCATCTGGACCACCGCCGGCCTGTGCGGTTTTGCCGAGGCCGTGGCCACGGCGCTGGAGCAGCGCTTCCTGGAGAGCGGAGCGCCCCGCGATCTCACCGTGGCGCACAGCTGCGGCTGCGGCGATGGCAAGAGCCGCGGCATGAACCATCTCGGCCACGCCGGTCTGGTCAAACGCTTGATCAGCGGCCATACCGGGCAGGCGCCGCGCATGGGCGAGCTGATTCGCGAGAACCGCGTCGAAGGCTACCTGCTGCCCCAGGGCGTGCTGGCGCACCTGTGGCGGCATATCGCCGGTAACAAGCCCGGCGTACTCAGCAAGGTGGGGCTCGGCACCTTCGTCGACCCGCGCCTGGAGGGCGGCAAGGCCAATACCGCTGCCGAGGAGGACCTGGTCAAGCTGGTCGAGCTGGAAGGCGAGGAGTGGCTGCTCTATCGCTCCTTCCCGGTGGACGTGGCGGTGATCCGCGCCACCACCGCCGACGAGCGCGGCAACCTGAGCATGGAGCGCGAGGCGCTGTTCCTCGAGCAGCTCTCCATGGCCCAGGCGGCCAGGAACAGCGGCGGCATCGTCATCGCCCAGGTGGAGTATCTGGCCACCCAGGGCAGCCTGCACCCCAAGCAGGTCAAGGTGCCGGGCGACCTGGTCGACTACGTGGTGGTGGCCGAGCCCGAACACCACATGCAGACCATCACCACTACCTACAATCCGGCGCTGGCCGGCGATCTCAGGGTGCCGCTGGGCGGCATCAAGCCGCTGCCGCTGGACCCGCGCAAGGTGATCGCCCGCCGCGCCGCCATGGAGCTGGTGCCGGGCGGGGTGGTCAACCTCGGTATCGGCATGCCCGAAGGGGTCTCCAGCGTGGCGGCGGAAGAGGGCGTCAGCGATCTGATGACGCTGACCACCGAACTCGGTACCTACGGCGGCGTGCCGGCCAGCGGCGGCGATTTCGCCACCGCCTACAACGCCGAGGCGATCATCGATCACGGCTACCAGTTCGACTTCTACGACGGCGGCGGCCTGGCCGTGTGCTTCCTGGGGCTGGCCCAGACCGACCACGAGGGCAACCTCAACGTCAGCAAGTTCGGCGACAAGGTGGTGGGGCCGGGCGGCTTCATCAACATCAGCCAGAACGCCCGCAAGGTGGTGTTCTGCGGCACCTTCACCAACGGCGGCAAGGTGGCGGTCGAGGATGGCAGCCTGCGGATTCTCGAGGAGGGGCCGCGGCGCAAGTTCGTCCAGCGGGTCGACCAGATCACCTTCAGCGGTCGCTACGCCCACGAGACCGGCAAGCCGGTGCTGTTCGTCACCGAGCGCTGCGTGTTCGAGCTGCTCGACGGCGAGATCACCCTAACCGAAATTGCCCCCGGGCTGGACGTCGAGCGCGACATCCTGGCGGCCATGGACTTCGTGCCGCGCATTGCCAGCGAGCTGCGCGAGATGCCGGCGGAGCTCTTCCAGCCCCAGTGGGGCGGCCTGCGCGCGCATCTGACCCGCGACTGAACGGTATTTGGAGATAGCGTCATGTTCAAGAACGCCTACATCCCCTACGGCGGCTACTACACCACCCCCTTCTGCAAGTGGATGGGCAGCCTGGCCAACGCCAACTCCATCGAGCTGGGCGCGGCCACCAGCAAGCGCTGGTTCGCCGCCCGCGACATCGATCCCACGCTCATCGACTACCTCTACCTGGGGGTGTCGGTGGGGCAGAAGTCGATCTTCTACGGCGCGCCCTGGGCCGCGGCCATGATGGGCGCCGGCCAGGCCCCCGGCCAGAACATCACCCAGGCCTGCGCCACCGCCACCACGGCGGTGTTCAATGCCGCCCTGGCGGTGGACTCCGGCAGCTTCGACACCACCTATTGCCTGCTGGCCGACCGGCCCTCCAACGGCCCGCACACCATCTGGCCCAATCCCAACGGGCCGGGCGGCGAGGTGATCGCCGAGAACTGGAACATGGACAACATCGCCGCCGATCCGGCCACCGGCAAGGACATGCTGACCACCGCCGAGAACGTGGCGCGGGAGCACGGTTTCAGCCGCGAGCAGGCCGATGAGCTGACCCTGCGGCGCTACGAGCAGTACGCCGAGGCCCTGGCCAACGAGCGCGCCTTCCAGAAGCGCTACATGTTCCCGGTGGAGGTGGCGGTCTCGCGCAAGGAGACCAAGCTCGTCGAGGCCGACGAAGGGGTCACCGCGACCTCCGCCGAGGGGCTCGCCAAGCTGCGCTGCGTGCAGCCGGACGGGATCCATACCTACGGGGCCCAGACCCACCCGGCCGATGCCAATGCCGGCATTCTGGTCACCACCCGCGAGCGGGCCGTCGAGCTCAGCCGTGACCCGCAGATGGCGGTGCAGGTGGTGGCTTACGGCCATGCCCGCACCAAGCCAGCACACATGCCGATGGCGCCGGCCACTTCGGTCAAGCGCGCGCTCGACCGGGCGGGCCTGACGATCGACCAGATCAAGACGATCAAGAATCACACGCCCTTCATCGCCAACGACCTGCACCTTTCGAGGGCGCTGGGGCTCGACGCCTACAGCTTCAACAACTACGGCACCTCGCTGGTCTACGGCCACCCCCAGGCGCCGACCCTGGCGCGCCTGCTGATCGAAGCCATCGAGGAGACCGCACTCAAGGGCGGCGGCTACGCCCTGGTGACCGGCTGCGCCGCCGGCGACTCCGCCGCGGCGCTGATCGTCAAGGTGGGGTAACGGCCGACACCAGCGTGTCGATACCGCCGTAGAGGGCGCTCGAATCGACCACGCGAGCGCCCTTTTCGTCGCTGACGACCAGGGTGGGAACGCCATTGGCACCGACGCGGCGCATCCATGCCTTGCCCGCGTCGATGCGCGTCTGGTTGGCAGCTGTCAGCTCGTCGTCCGGCGTGCGGAAACGGCGCGCCGCCTCCTCCAGACCCAGCGACTCCAGTACGGAGGCCACTACGGCTGGGTCGGCATTGTTGCGACCTTCGACATAGCGTGCGCGCTGGAGGACGTGCAGCGCGGCGAACTCACGTGCAGGCTCGGTCAGGCACACGGCGGTGAGCGCCAGCGTTGCCGGACCGGAGTCGACCCGCCACTCACGATTGCCCAATACCCGATCGCGATAGGCGTCGCTGAACGGTTGGCCGGTGAGTCGCGCGATACGCTGATCGGCCGCCCAGGCATGAGCGGCGAAGCCATCATTCATGGCAAAGGCGCCCTCGCCGGCAAAGAGTCCGGTCGGGATCAGTTGGACATCGTGGTCGCCTCGTTCCAGCAGAGCCTCCATCGACGCTGAGGCACCGTAGCACCAGCCGCACTGCGGATCGAACAGATAGATGAGACGAGTAGGGGAGGTCATTGGGATTTCCTCGACATGGCGTTGACCGCCGATCTAATCCCAACGAGAAGGGCACCACAAGAAGTCAGCGCCCGGTGAGCAGGTCAGCACGATGTGACCTTTGCTGAGCGAGAGACGCGGCGGAATGCCTCTTGCTTGGCAGGTGGCTCAGAGTGCTTGTTCTGAAAAGCGGCTCAGCACCGCACCAGCGTGGCGCAGGGTGTGGCCGTGGGCGTGAGCCTGGGGTGCCTGGGTGGCCAGGTAGAAACGGGCCAGTTCGCTCAGCCCCGTCAGGTAGTCGGGGTCGCCGTCGCCTGCCGTGCGGCGGGCTTCGGCGGCCAGCGCCAGGCGCGCCATCTGCCAGGCGCCGCAGGCGATGCCGAGCAGGTGCAGCAGCGGCACGGCACCGGCATAGAGCTCAGCGGTGTCGGCCTGGTGGGCCAGCAGCCAGTCGGCGCTCTGGTCGAGCAGGGTGGCCAGGTCGTGGAGCGGCTGCGCCAGGTCGCCCAGGTGCTCATGACCGTCGAGCCGACCGGCCGTCTGACGAATATCCGCGATCAGCTCGCGCAGGGTGGCGGCGTCCTCGCGCAGGATCTTGCGCCCCAGCAGGTCGTTGGCCTGGATGCCGGTGGTGCCCTCGTAGATGGTGATGACACGGGCGTCGCGGAACAGCTGGGCCACCCCGGTCTCCTCGACGAAGCCCATGCCGCCGAACACCTGGATCGCCTCGTCGCAGAGGTCGTTGCCCACCTCGGTGCACCAGCCCTTGGCCACCGGCATCAGCAGGTCGACGTAGCGGCGGTACTTGTCGGCAGCCTCGGCCTCGGGATGATGACGGGCGAGATCGAACCAGCCGGCGGCGCTGTAGAGCAGGCCGCGCATGGCCATCAGCCGGGCGCGCATCGATACCAGCATGCGCTTGACGTCGGGGTGGGTGAGGATGGCCTTGCCGGCTTCGCCGGTGACGATGTCGCGCCCTTGAACACGCTCCCGGGCGTAGGCGAGGGCGGCCTGATAGGCGCGCTCACCCAGCGCCAATCCCTGAATACCCACGTTGAAGCGGGCCTCGTTCATCATCACGAACATGGTGGCCAGGCCCTGGTGCGGCTCGCCCACCAGATAGCCCAGGGCGCCGCCGTCATCGCCGTAGCTGAGGGTGCAGGTGGGGCTGCCGTGGATGCCCATCTTGTGCTCGATGGCGATGCAGCGGATGTCGTTGCGCTGCCCCGGCTCGCCCTGCTCGTCGAGCAGGTACTTGGGCACCAGGAACAGCGACAGGCCCTTCACCCCCGGCGGGGCGTCGGGCAGCCGGGCCAGCACCAGATGCACGATATTGGGGGTGAGCTCGTGCTCGCCGTAGGAGATGAATATCTTCTGGCCGAACAGACGGTAGGCGTCATCGCCCTCGGGCTCGGCGCGCATGCGCGTGGCGGCCAGGTCGGAGCCGGCCTGGGGCTCGGTGAGGTTCATGGTGGCGGCCCACTCGCCGCTGACGATCTTGTCGAGCCAGGTGGCTTTCTGTGCCTCGTTGGCGGCGATGGTCAGCGCCTCGGTCTGGCCCACGTTGAGCTGGGGCAGCATGGCGAAGGCCATGTTGGCCGAGAACCACATCTCCCACACCGGGGAGGAAACCAGCTTGGGCAGCCCCTGGCCGCCATGCTCCGGCGGCAGCGAGAGGCCGATCCAGCCGGCCTCGCGGAACTGGTCATAGGCCGCCTGCCAGCCCTCGGGAGTGACCACTCGCTCGCCTTTCAGGCGGCAGCCCTGCTGGTCGCCGACCGGGTTGAGCGGGGCGAGTACGCCGGCGGCGAACTTGCCGGCCTCCTCCAGCACGGCGCTGACCAGATCCGGCAAGGCGTCCTCGCAGCCGGGCAGCTCGCCGATCCGCTCGAGACCGGCCAGCTCCTCGAGGATGAACTGCATATCGCGCAGCGGCGCCTGGTAATCGAGCATGGTGGCATTCTCACTGGAATAGTGGTCGGGCGTGAAAAGGAGAAGACTGCCGTCACCTGTTCAAAGGAGGCTTGAGTTTTTCCACTAGCCCGGCGAGATGAGCGCCGGGGACAAGCCGAAGCGAGGGTCTTTTGCCATGGATGGCAAAAGTAGCGCCCAGGGATGGGTTCACAGCGCCCTCGCGGAGGCTTGTTGCCGGAAAAGCTCATTTCCTTCAGCGAGCTGTGACAGAACGGACTACCGCGGAGCCATACGAATCGCCCCATCCACTCGAATGGTCTCGCCGTTGAGCATGGGGTTATCGACGATATGGCAGGCCAGGCGCGCGAATTCGTCGGGCTCGCCCAGACGGTTGGGGAAAGGGATGGATGCGGCCAGGGATTGCTGCGCCTCTTCCGGCAGCGCCTCCATCAGCGGGGTCCTGAACAGTCCCGGGGCGATGGTCATGACGCGGATGCCGTGGCGGGCCATTTCCCGGGCGATGGGCAGGGTCATGGCCACGATGCCGCCCTTGGAGGCCGCATAGGCGGGCTGGCCGATCTGGCCGTCGAAGGCCGCCACCGAGGCGGTGTTGACGATCACTCCGCGCTCGCCGTCGGCCTGGGGCTCGCCCTTGGCCATGGCGGCAGCGGCCAGGCGCAGCATGTTGAAGGTGCCCAGCAGGTTGATGTTGACGATGCGGGCGAAGGCTTCCAGCGGCAGCGGCTCGCCGTGACGATCGACCACCTTGGCGGGATCGCCGACCCCGGCGCAGTTGATCAGCCCGTGCAGGCCGCCGAAGGTGTCCACGGCCAGCGCTACCACGGCCTGGGCATCGGCCTCGCTGGTAACGTCGGTGCGGCGGAACAGCGCGCGGTCGGTGGCGCTCCTGGCGTTCAGCTCGCCCGCCAGCGCTTCGCCGCGCTCGGCATTGAGATCGGCGATCACCACGTTGCCGCCGGCATCGTGCAGGGCGCGGGCGGTGGCTTCTCCCAGCCCCGAGGCGCCGCCGGTGACGATGAAGGTGTTGTCCTGAAACTTCATGGTGTTCTCCTCAGGTGCGCGGGCCCTGGCCTTTCTTGGTAAAGAAACTGCCGATACGTTCGGCCACCTCGGGGCTGGTCTGGGTCAGAGCGGCGGTGAGCGACTCCACGAACAGGCCGTCGTCGCTGGCCATGTTGTCGATGCGCGAGATGGCGGAGACCATGGCCCAGTTGGCCATGGGCGCGTTCTCGGCGATGCGCTCGGCGAGCTGGCGGGCCTTGTCGAGGCTCTCGCCGTTACCGACCACGTAGTGGGAGAGGCCGAGGCGCTGCCCTTCGTCGGCGTCCATGACGCGGCCGGTGAGCATCATTTCGCACATGCGGCCGGGGCCGATGATGTTGGAGACCCGCACCGAGGCGCCGCCGCCGACGAAGATGCCGTGGCGGCCCTCCGGCAGCTGATAGACGGTGCTGGATTCGGCGACCCGCACATGGGTGGCGGTGGCCAGCTCCAGCCCGCCGCCGATGACGGCCCCCTGCATGGCGGTCACCACCGGCAGGCCGCCGTTCTGCAGGCGATCGAAGATGCGGTGCCAGCCGCGGGAGTGCTGCACCACGCCGAAGGGGTCGCGATGCTGATGTTCGGCGAGGTCCAGACCGGCGCAGAAGTGCTTGCCCTCGGCGGCCAGAATGATGACTCGAGCCTCTTCCGGCGTGGCCACCAGGGCCTCTTCCAGAGCGCTGAGCAGACGGTCGCTGACGGCGTTACGCTTCTCCGGGCGCGCCAGGGTGATGGTGTAGATGGTGTCGTCCAGAGTCGTCTTGACGAGCGTTTCGGTCATGTGGGCCTCGGCAATAATCGTCAAGCTGAGCGCTTGTTGTTCGAAAATACTGTTGTGTAACTAAACAATGGATAGAGTACAGCAGTCGCCGAGCCGGGTCATTCCTGCCTTTCTTCGACTTTAGTCTTACGAGAAGCGTGCTGGAGGAGAAACGAGGACGGCAGCCCGAGGGCTGCCGTAACGAAGGGTGACTTAGCGAATGGGGAGTGGCGGGTAGAGTGTGGCGAGTGAAGCGACTAGCGATGAACTCAGGCGCGGCACTCGTCCTGTAGCGCGAGGGCGGCTTCGTAGATCTCCCTGCCCTCCTCGCCGACTTCATCCAGGTAGCGTTCGATGGTTTCGTTCAGCACCGGCCCCCAGTCGGCATGCTCGAGGGCATCCTCGATGACCAGAAACTCGTGGCCGGCCTCTTCGGCATCCTGGCGGCCCTGGCGAATCAGCTCGTCGTAGACCTCGGCGGCGCGCAGCGACCACTCCAGACCGCTATGGTCGTCGATCACCTGCTGCAGGTCCTCGGGCAGGCTGTCGTAGGTGCGCTGGTTCATGGTGGCGAACAGCGACAGATCGTAGAGCGGCACTTCGGTGTGGTAGCTGGCCAGCTCGTTGAGGCGGAAGGTCTTCATGCCCTCCCAGTTGAAGCTCAGCCCGTCGACCACGCCGCGTTGCATGGAGGTGAACACTTCTGGAGCCGGCATGCCCACGGCCTGGGCGCCGAGGCGGGTGAACATGTCGCCGACCACCGGCGTGGGCCGGCGCAGGCGCAGCCCTTCCAGGTCCGCCGGCGTCTCTATCAGGCGCTCCTTGGTGTGCAGGTAGCCGGGGCCGGTGGTGAACATGAACAGCGGCCGGGTATCGGAATACTCCTCGTCGAAGTGTCCCTGCTCATAGAGCGACTGCAGGATGCACGAGCCCTGGTGGCTGCTGGCCGAGACGCCGGGTAGTTCGACCACCTGAGTCAGCGGGAAGCGACCGGCGTTGTAGCCCTGGGCGGTGGCGCCGATGTCGGCGATACCGTTGACCACGCCCTGGTAGGCGTTGTCGGCACCGGTGAGGGTGGCGCCGGGGAAGATCTGCACCTGCAGACGGCCGTCGGAGGCCTCCTCGACGCTTTCTGCCCAGGCCTGGAACAGCTCGCGATCGATCAGCGAGCCGCCGGGCCAGACGTGGGCGATGCGCAGGGTGGTGGCCTCGGCCAGAGCCGGTGCGGCCAGCAGCGTGGTTGCCAAAGCGATACCGGTGACGATCTTGCTGGGTGTCATGGGGGTGTTCCTCTTGTCGTTATGGGGGCGTCATGTAAAGCGCCTACAGGTCCAGCACCAGCACCTTGCTCTTGGCCCGCGAGCAGCAGGGGGTGAACTGGTCGTTGGCGGCGTGCTCGTCGTCGTCCAGGTAGAGGTCGCGGTGGTCGGGCTCGCCTTCCAGTACCCGGGTCAGGCAGGTGCCGCAGACCCCCTGTTCGCAGGAGACCATGATCTCGATGCCGTTCTCGGCCAGCACCTGGTGCACCGTCTTGTCGGCGGGCACGCTGAAGCTGGCGCCGCTGCTGGCGATCTTGACCTCGAAGCTGCCGTCGTCCGCGGTGTCGGTCACGGCCCCGGCGAAGTACTCGGTGTGTAGCCGCTCGCCGGGCCAGCCCGCCGCCTTGCAGGCCGACAGCACCGCCTCGATGAAACCGGTGGGGCCGCAGACGTAGACCCGGGCCTCGGGGTCCGGCGTGGCGACCAGCCCCGCGAGGTCGAGCTGCTGTGCCGGCTCGCCGTCGTCGAAGTGGAAGTGCACCCGCTCGGCGAAGCCGGAGGCGGCGATGCGCTCACGGAAGGCGGTGCGCTCCGGGGAGCGCGTGCAGTAGTGCAGCTCGAACTCGGCATCGGTGTGGGCCAGGCGTTCGGCCATGCACAGCAGCGGCGTGATGCCGATGCCGCCGGCCAGCAGCAGGGTGCGCCCGGCCGGCTTGAGCGGGAAGTGGTTCTTGGGCGCACTGATCTGGATCAGATCGCCGACCTTGATTTCCTCGTGCATGGCCACCGAACCGCCCCGGGAGGCGGGGTCGCGCAGCACGCCGATCAGGTAGCGGTCGCGCTCCTCGGGGTGGTTGCACAGCGAGTACTGGCGAATCAGACCGCTCTTGACCTGTACGTCGAGATGGGCGCCGGCGCTGAACGCCGGCAGCGGCCGACCGTGAGGGTCGGCCAGCTCGAAGGTGACGATGTCGTGGGCCTCGTCGTGGCGTGCCTTGACCTCGACGATCAGCGAGAGGGGAACGCTGCTCATGGCGTGACGCCCTCCCTGGCGGTGCGCTCCTCGGCCAGGATGCGATCGATGATGCGCCTGGCCTGTACCCCGCCGCCGTCGATGTTGAGCTTGAGCAGCTGGCGCTCCGGATAGCGCAGCAGGTTGCGCTGCTGGGCCTCGAGCATGTCCAGGTCCTCGGCGAAGATCTTGCCCTGACCCTCGCGGATCTTCTCGGTGAGCTCGCCGTCTTCGGGCTTGAAGTTGCGCGCCATGCCCCAGAAGTACCAGATCGAGGTGTCGGTTTCGGGGGTGATGAAGTCGACCACGATGCTCGATGCCTTGACCGCCGCCGGGGCGTCGTAGCCGCCATTGCCGGCGTGGGCCACGCCCACCTCGATCAGCACGTGGCTCGGCGGGGTGAAGCGGCAGATCTGCCAGCGATCCACCGGCACGTCGTCGGCCAGGCCGCAGCCGCGCAGGGCCGCCTGCCAGAAGGGCGGCGCCGGGATGTTTTCCATATGCCGGCTGGTGATGACCTCGTCCCCATCCACGCTGGTCTCGGGGGCGGCCTCCTCGATCTCCGGCTGGCCGATGCTGGAGGCGTGCACGTAGGTCTCATGGGTCAGGTCCATGAGGTTGTCGACCATCAGGCGGTATTCGCAGTGGATGTGGTAGAGCCCGCCGCCGTAGGCCCAGTCGGGATTGTTGGCCCAGTGCAGCTCGGGGATCAGGCTCGGGTCGGCCTGTTCGGGATCCCCCGGCCACAGCCACACGAAACCATGGCGCTCCACCACCGGGTAGGCACGGATGCTGGGGAAGCCGCGCACGCGCTGGCCGGGCATGCCGGCGCACTTGCCGTCGCAGCCCATCTCCAGGCCGTGGTAGCCGCACACCAGCTTGCCGTCGCGCACGAAGCCCAGTGACAGCGGGGCACCTCGGTGGGGGCAGAAATCCTCCACCGCGGCAACGCGGCCTTCGTCACCGCGAAAGAGTACGATGGGCTCGTTGCAGATGGTGCGTCCCAGCGGCTTGTCCGCGATCTCGTCCGGGGTGCAGGCGACGTACCAGGTGTTCTTGGGGAAGGGGGCCTGTTGACTCATGGTTCTCTCCTTGGCGGGGCCGGCATGCCGGCGGCATGACGCCACGCTCGGTCACGGTCGTGATATTATGTTTGGATCCAAAGTAGAGCTTTTCAGCCTTGTGATGGTCAACTTATGCTTTAGTTGGATCCATTGGTAATTTCGAAAGGGCAGCAAGGGTGGTGATCGAGTGAGCGACAGCGACAAGAGCGTGGTGAGCCGATTGCGCAAGCTGATCGGCGAGGGCTTCTATCCGCCCGGTGAACGTATCGGCGAGGTGGCGGTGGCGGAGCAGCTGGGCGTCTCGCGCACCCCGGTGCGCCTGGCCTTCCGTACCCTGGAGCAGGAGGGGCTGCTGCAGCGGGCCGGCAAGCGCGGCTTCATGGTGCGGGAGTTCACCGAGGCGGACGTGCTCTGCGCGGTGGAGGTGCGCGGGGTGCTGGAGGGGCTGGCGGCACGGCGCCTGGCGGAACAGGGGCTGAGCCCGGCCTTGGCTGAAGAACTGACGGTTTGGATCCAAAAGGGGCGCGAACTGCTGGCCAAGGGCTATCTGGAGGAACGCGACGTCGACGTCTGGAGCGAGCTCAATCGGCGCTTCCACGAAACCATCGTCGGTTCGGCTGGCAGCCCGGTGATCGGCGACGCCATCGCGCGCAACAACCATCTGCCGTTTGCCGCCGCGGACTCCATCGTCATCGACAGCGAGGCGCTCGATCGGGAGTACCGCAAGCTGCAGCTGGCCCAGACCCAGCACGAGCTGGTGCTCCAGGCGCTGAGCCACGGCGAGGGCGCCCGCGCCGAGATGCTGATGCGCGAGCACGCCTTCATTGGCCTGCGCTACGGCGAGCTGCTGGGGTTGGGACCCGGGCTCGGCCAGCCGCGAGCCGACGACTGAGCGCTGCCCAGGGCATGAACGTGTCCGGGGCAGGCGCACCGCCGGAGTGGCGCTGCGTCTGCCCCGGCCGTGTTCACGGGGCTTTATCGCGGGGCTTTATCAGGCTGAGGGAAAGCGTACGATGGGTTTGATGACGCGGCCGTGCTCGGCGTCATCGATGGCCTGGTTGATCTGCTCGAACTCGTAGTAGGTCACCAGCCGGTCGAACGGGAAGCGGCCCCCTTCGTACAGGCGGATCAGTGCCGGGATGAAGTGATCCGGCAGCGAGTCGCCCTCGACGATGCCCCTCAGGCTGCGGCCCGCCGACATCATGTGGCTCAGATTCAGCTCCAGGTGACTGCTGGGATCCGAGGCGCCGAGGATGCCGCAGGTGCCGCGGGGCGCCAGTACCGCCACGGCCTGCTGGATGACCGGCGCCAGGCCGGTGGTGTCCAGGGCGTGATCGACACCCGCGCCGCCGGCGGCCTGGCAGATCTGCTCCACCACCCCGGGGGAGTCGGCCACGAAGGCGTGGCTGGCGCCGAGTTCCAGGGCCAGTTCCAGGCGCTGGCGGTTGCGGTCCACCGCGATGATGGTGGTCGCTCCGGCGACCACGCCGGCCATGATGGCCGACAGGCCGACCGACCCCGTACCGAACACCGCCAGCGAGTCGCCCGGCGCGACCCGCAGCGAGTTGAGCACCGCACCGGCACCGGTTTGCACCCCGCAGGCCAACGGCCCCAGCAGCTCCAGCGGAGCCGAGCGGGGCACCTTGACCACATTGCGCTCATGGCACAGCGAGTGGCTGGCGAAGGAAGACTGGCCGAAGATGTTGCCGTATATCATCTTGCCCGCCTGAGACAGGCCGCTCGAGCCGTCCGCCCGGGTGCCGAGGAAGTTGCGCGGGAAGAAGTCGTGGCAGTAGCTGGCCTGGCCTTTGTCGCAGCTGGCGCAGTGGCCGCACGAGTTGTAGGTCATGACCACGTGATCGCCGACGGCGACCTTGCTGACGCCGCTGCCCACCTGCTCGACGATACCGGCTCCCTCGTGGCCCAGCACCACCGGCTGTGGCGTGGGGAGATGTTGATCGCGCATGACGATGTCGGTGTGGCAGATGCCGGTGGCCACCAGGCGTACCAGGATCTCACCGGCCCGGGGCGGCTCCAGCTGCAGTGTCTCCAGGGAGAGCGGGGCCTGTGGCGTGCGGGCCACGGCTGCGTTGATTTCCATGCTGTGCTCCTCTCACTGGGCCGACTTGGCGACTACCACCGACTGAATGGCGGTGTATTCGTGCAGCCCCGCCTCGGAAAACTCCACGCCGATGCCGGACTGCTTGTGGCCGCCGAAGGGAATGTGCGGCGCCATGGCAAAGTGCTGATTGACCCAGGCGCTGCCCGTTTGCAGCCGGCTGGCGATGCGCTCGCCCCGCTCGACGTCACGCGTCCATACCGAGCCGCCCAGGCCATAGGGCGAGCGGTTGGCGCGGCGTATCGCGTCCTCGACGTCGTCGAAGCGCAGCAGCGAGCGCACCGGGCCGAAGATCTCCTCGTCCACCACCGGGTTGCCCTCCTCGATGTCCCGGATCAGCGTCGGTTCGACGTAATACCCCGGGCCGTAGGTGCGGCCGCCGGCGATGATGCGTCCGTACTGCGGGGCGAGCTCGAGCGCTCGCTTCACCGCGTCGAACTGGCGGCGGTTCTGCACCGGGCCGAACTGGGTGGTCGGGTCCAGCCCATCGCCCACCTTGGCGGAGCGCGCCAGCTCGGCGAGTGCGTCGCACATCGGCTCGTAGATGGCGGAGTGGATGTAGAGCCGCTTGATCGACATGCACACCTGGCCCGAGTTGACGAACGCCAGGCCGAACAGCTGCGGGGCCACGGCCGCCACGTCGACGTCGTCGAGCACGATGGCGGCGTCGTTGCCGCCCAGCTCCAGTGTGAGACGTTTCAGGCTGTCGGCGGCGGAGCGCATCACCGCGCGTCCGCTGGCGGTGGAGCCGGTGAAGGAGATCTTGTCGATGTCCGGATGGCCGGCCAGCAGCGGGCCGATGTCGCCGCCGTCCGGTACGACGTTGACCACTCCCGGTGGCACCAGGTCGGCGATGAGTTCGCCGAGGCGCAGCGTGGCGAGCGGCGTGGTGGGGCTCGGCTTGACCAGGCAGGTATTGCCGGCAATCAGTGCGGGGCCGAGCTTGTAGCAGGCCATCACCAGCGGGAAGTTCCAGGGCACGATGGCGGCCACCACACCCAACGGGCGGCGGTGCAGCTCGGCGCGCTGCTGCGCGTCGTCCTGCAGTATTCGCGGCGAGAGATCGACATTGGCGAAGAAGCGCAAGATCGCCGGTGCCTGAAAGGTTTCCACCTTGGAGCCGGCCAGGGGTTTGCCCTGCTCGAGGGTGATCAAGTGCTCCAGCTCCTCGGCATTCGCCTCGATGCAATCGGCGATGGCAAGCAGCACCTGGCGCCGCTGCTCCAGCGGCGTGTCCCGCCAGGCGGGCCAGGCTTCGCGGGCGGCGCGAATGGCGCGCTCGGCCTCTTTCGGGGTGGCGCGTGGGCAGTAGGCCACTGTCTCTTCGTTGCTGGGGTTGATCACCGCCATCTGGTGAGTGCCCGTGGTCAATTCGCCGTCGATCAGGGCATGGAAGGTGTGGGAAGTAGGCATGGCGTGCTCCTGTTGTTATTTACGTCATTTACGTCATTTACGTCTGTTATGTACGTCCGGGGTAAGGACCATTCAGCCTCGCCATGCCATGCCGGTCTTGCGTATCCGTGCAGAGACGTTGTCGAATCCTGCAGCGATCGCTTGCCAAGTCGGGTCGTCTTGGACCACCCTGTAAGGCAGTTTTGTTGTAAGTGGCAATAAATAACGTCAATAACAATTGCTACGGAGACGCCGGAGATGAACGCCTTCGCCCCTCGCAGCGATGAGCGTCCCGCTGGGATGCCGTCGCCAGCCCCATCCGACGCCAGCCTGTGTGCCACCAGCCTGCGCACCACCAGTCTGGAGCGCTTCGTCAGCGCCAGCGGCGCCCATCTGCCACCCTTGGAGGTGGTGCCTCAGACAGCGACATTCCGCGCCAGCCTGCGGGGCCGAAACCTGCACAGCGGTCAACTGGTTCAACTGGCCAGCTCGCCGGTGCGGGTCACGCGCACGCCGCGCATGGCCAGCCATACCAGCGCCGACCACACCTTCAAGCTGGTGTGGCAACTGCAGGGTGGGGCCGAGATGGAGCAGGGTAATCGCACCATCCGACTGGGCGCCGGGCAACTGGCGATCTATCGCCTCTCGACGCCCTACCGTTTGCATACCTTCGGCGATTATCGCGTGCTGATGCTGAGCCTCGATCTGGCCGACATGCCGGAGTGGCGGCAACTGGCCGAACGCTGCCAGGGCCAGGTGCTGCCCTGGGATGCCACCGTGCAGGGAGCCCTGGCGGCGCTGCGTTCGCAGCTGGTGTGGGGTGACGACCCCATGGTGGCAAAGGTAGAGGGGGTGGCGCTCGAGCTCGTCTTCGACTTCCTCTGGCGGCATCAACGTCAGCAGTTGCACTGCGCCCCCATGCCGAGCGAGCGGCTGGTCAGGGCGCGGCGCCTGGTGCTGGAGCGGCTCGCCGACCCGACCCTGGCGCCGGAGGATCTGGCCAGCGCCCTGAACCTGTCGATGCGCGCGCTCTACGACGAGTTTCGTCGACACCAGTTGGCGCCGCCGGCCACCTTTATTCGCGAGTTGCGCCTGGAGCGCTGCTACCTGGCGCTGCTGGACGCCGCGAATCGACGCAACACCATCACCCACATCGCCCTGGAGCATGGCTTCGTCGATGGCGCGCACTTTGCCCGGGTATTCCGCCAGCGCTACGGGATCTCTCCCGTGGAGCTGCGCAGGCGGCAGGGACCGCTGGAGCACTGAAACCACGGCGCGCCCCTGGCCCGTGTTACGCCACCTTTGAAAAGTCCTAGTTGATATTCCTTTTGTCCTGTTTTGTGGGCAATAGGGTGCTTTTTGTTTGTCAAAAATAACGAAAAATCCAAGCGGCATAGACTAATGTCGATTATCGGGTGGGTCAGTGGTGGGGTAGCTTAGTCGCTAGGCCGAACGTGTGTTCGTTTTGCGAACAAACACGCTGCAAATCGACGACAACGACCCTGGAGGCACCCATGAACCGTGTCCTGTCCCGCTGCCTGTTGGCGGCTTCCATCGCTGGGCTCACTGCCGCTTCCGCCGCGCAGGCCTCCACCACCCTGCGCATGTCGCATTTCTGGCCGGACGGTTCCGGCATCAACCAGGAGATCTTCCAGGCCTGGGCCGATGCCGTGCAGGAGGCTTCCGGCGGCGAGCTGCAAATCGAGAACTATCCGTCCCAGACCCTGACCCGCGCCGACCAGGCCTATCAGGGCGCGGTCAACGGTATCTCCGACATCGCCATCACCGCCCAGGGCTACACCGCGGGCCGCTTCCCGCTGTCGCAGATCGTCGAGTTGCCAGGGGTTTCCGATACCGCCAGTCAGGGCGCCTGCATCCTGCAGACCCTCTACGACGACGGCCACCTCGCCAGCGAGTACGACGACACCAAGGTGCTGTTCATGTTCACTACCGGGCCGGGCTACCTGCACACCGTGGACAACGACATCCAGTCGCCCGCCGACCTTTCCGGCCTGCGCATTCGTCGCCCCACCGCGGTGGCCGGCGAGATGCTCGAGCAGCTCGGCGCCCAGCCGGTCGGCATGCCGGCGCCGGACATCTATACCTCGCTGCAGCGCGGCGTGATCGACGGCCTGAGCTTCCCCTGGGAGGGCATGAAGGTCTTCCGCCTCAACGAGCTGGCCAACTATCACACCCAGGTACCGTTCTACTCGCTGATCTTCGTCGCCACCATGAACCAGCGCAGCTTCGACCGCCTGAGCGAAGAGCAGCAGGCGGCCATCGAGGCCAACATGGGCATGCAGTGGAGCGAAGTGGCCGGCGGCGTGTTCGACGGCCTGGACGAGGCGGGCAAGCAGGAAGCCGAGGAGGCCGGGCACACCATCCGCGTGATCGATAATCCGCTCGAGCACGACGACTGGGCCGGTCCGCTCCAGGCGGGGATCGAGAACTACCTGAGTGAGCTCGAAGGGCGCGGCCTGGACAACGCTCGTGACGTCTATGAAGCCGCCATGGCGGCGCGTGAGGCCTGCTCGGCCGAGCAGAGCTGAGCCGGGAGGCCATGATGCAACCCTTGCTGTTCGCAAGCCGCCAACTGGCACGCCTCTGTCTCCTGGTGGCGGGTCTGGCGCTGTTGGCGCTGATGAGCGTGACCATCGTCGACGTGCTGCTGCGCATGACGTTCCGCCTCTCCGGCGGGGCGCTCAACTGGAGCGTGATCGGCAGCGTCGAGCTGGTGCGCTATCTGCTAATGTTCTCGCTGCTGGCGGCCATGGCCGCCAGCGTGGAGCGTAGCCAGGTGGTGGTGGAGGCCTTCTCCCATGGCCTCTCGCCGGTGCTCAAGGAGCGTTTGGGCGGCCTGTTCCTGTTCGGCTTCGTGGTGCTGGGCGCGGTGATGGCCATCGGCCTGTGGCAGGAGGCCGGTATCGCCGCCCAGCGTGGTCAGGTGACCCAGGACCTGAGGATTCCCATGGGGCCGATCTATCAGTTCGGTGCCGTGCTGTGCGCGCTGCTGGCGCTGCGCAGCCTGCTGCATGCCATCCTGGGCGCCTTCTTCGCCACCGAAGGGGGAGGTGTCCATCATGAGTAGCGAAATGATCGGTGGCATCGGCCTGATCGGTCTGCTGGTACTGTTGATTCTGCGGGTGCCGGTGGCGCTGGCGATGTTGATCGTCGGCGTGGTGGGCTTCGCCCAGGTGATCTCCTGGGGTGCGGCGCTCTCCATGGTCAAGTCGGTGCCGGTGGACGTGCTCTCCAGCTACAGCTTCAGCGCCATTCCGATGTTCATCCTGATGGGGGTGCTGGCCGCTCATTCGGGCATGGCCGGGATGCTGTTCAACTCCACGCGCACCATTTGCGGCGGCTGGAAGGGCGGCATGGCGATCGCCACGGTGGGCTCCTGCGGGGTATTCTCGGCCATCTCCGGTTCGTCGCTGGCCACCGCCAGCACCATGACCCGGGTGGCCCTGCCCGAGATGGAGAAGCACGGCTACAAGCGCTCGCTGGCCACCGGTACGCTGGCCGCCGGCGGCACCCTGGGCATCATGATTCCGCCCAGCATTGCGCTGCTGATCTATGCCGTGATCACCGAGCAGTCCGTCGGCGACATGTTCGCAGCGGGGATCATCCCGGGCCTGATGGGGCTGGTGTTCTACGCCCTGACGGTCAGCGTGGTGATGCGCATCTGGCCCGACATGGCGGTGCCCGGCGAGCCGACTTCGCTGAGCGAGAAGCTGCGCTCGATCTCCGGGCTGCTGCCGTTCTTCGCCGTGTTCGTGATCATCATTGCCGGCATCTACCAGGGCATGTTCACGCCCACTGAGGGGGCCAGCGTGGGCGCCTTCGCTACCATGCTCTACGCCTTCTACAAGGGCATGCGCCTGGCCGGGCTGTGGCAGAGCGTGCGGGAGACCCTGGCACTCTCGGCGGTGGTGTTCTTCATGCTGGTGGGAGCCGAGACGCTGGGCTACTTCATCTCGGTGTCGCGCATCTCCTTCACCATCAGCACCTTCCTCGGCGGGCTGGACGTGCCGACCATCGTCATTCTGCTGCTGATCCTGCTGCTCTACTTCGTGCTCGGCATGTTCATGGACTCCATCGCCATGCTGGTGATCACGGTGCCGGTGGTGTTCCCGATCATCACCATGCTCGGCATCGACCCGGTGTGGTTCGGCATTCTCACCGTGCTGACGGTGGAGCTGGGGCTGGTAACGCCACCGGTGGGCATGAACGTGTTCGTGATCAAGGCGATGGCGCCCCATGTGGGGCTGGGCGAGATCTACCGCGGCGTGGCGCCCTTCATCGTCGCCGACCTGCTGCGCCTGGCGCTGTTGATCGTCTTCCCGGTGCTATCGCTATGGATGCTCTAGTTTCTGTCCGAATACTGGCTGCGCTCGTCGACTTTTCAGGCAGAGCCTAGCCTCGCACCTTTGATCTCCTGCCCCGGTTCAGCATGTCTGACCGGGGCCTTTTCATATGGGCGAGGCTTTGGCGTGCTGGCGCAGGCGGAAGTCCCGCGGCGAGAGCCCGGTGTTGCGCTTGAAGAAACGGGTGAAGTAGGCCGGTTCGGAGAAGCCGAGGCTGTCGGCGATCTGGCTGATGGTCATGTTGGTGTAGGTGAGCTGGCGCTTGGCCTCCAGCAGCAGGCGTTCGTGGAGCAGCTGCAGCGCACTGCGATTCGCCAGGCGGCGGCACAGGGCATTGAGGTGCGCGCTGCTCATGCCGAGCCACTCGGCAAACTGCTCGACGCTGGGCTGCTGGCGGTACTGCGCCTCGATCAGCGTCTGGTACTGGGCGAGGTGCTCGTGGCCGCGGTCGCGGCTCCGTGGCTCCGCGGTGGCAGGGCCGTGCGGTTCGGCCAGGCGCGCGAGCTCCACGCACAAGGCCTGCACCAGCGCACCCAGCATGCGGTCGCGGCCCGCGGCGGGCTGGCGGTACTCGGCGTCGATCTGCGCTACCAGCGTGGCCAGGCGGTGCGCCTGAGTCGCCTGCTCCAGCGGAAAGTAATTGGCCTGACGCAGCGTCTTGGCCTGCTCCTCGAGCTGCTGGCCGAGCTGTTCGGCCAGCGGCTGGGCCAGGGTGACGATATGCCCTTCGACATCCTGCGAGAAGCGGAAGCCGTGGATGCTCATGGCCGGCACCACGATGGCCAGCGGCCCGCCCAAGGCATGCTGGGTGCCCTCCAGCTCCAGTTCGACCTTTCCGCTGGCGATGTGCAGCACGTGCACCAGGTCGGCGTGCCGGTGGGGGCGGATGTGCCAGTCGTGTAGCCGGCTGCGCTCGGGGATCGATTCGCAGTGCAGCAGGTCCGGCGTCGGCCAGGGGTGGGTCTCGCCGTAGAGCTTGAACACGGGCACCGAGGCGTGGGGTGTGTTCGACATGAGGGCACCTGCACGACTAAAGTCGATAAAGGATGTGCGAAAAGTCCAACTATTGATCTTTATCTTGCCTTAATAGCCTCGCCTTTTCATTGAAAAATGCAACTCATGTGTCGCCCCTGACAACAATGAGGCTTTTTTCATGAAGACCCAGGTAGCCATCATCGGTGCCGGCCCCTCCGGGCTGCTGCTCGGCCAGCTGCTGAGCCGCCAAGGCATCGACAACGTGATCCTCGAGCGCAAGAGCGGCGAGTACGTGCTCAGCCGCATTCGCGCCGGCGTGCTGGAACAGGGCATGGTCGACCTGCTGCGTGAAGCGGGCGTCGATGCGCGCATGAACGAGGAGGGCCTGCCCCACGACGGCGTCGAGCTGGCCTTCGACAACCGCCGCGTACGCATCGACCTGGCCGGGTTGACCGGCGGCAAGACGGTGATGGTCTACGGTCAGACGGAAGTGACCCGCGACCTGATGGAGGCCCGCGCGGCCGGCGGCGGCACGACGATCTACGAGGCCGACAACGTGCAGCCGCACGATCTCGAAACCGACGCTCCCTACGTCACCTTCGAGAAGGACGGCGAGACCGTGCGCCTCGACTGCGACTACGTGGCCGGCTGCGACGGCTTCCACGGCGTATCGCGCCAGTCGATCCCCAAGGACCGCATCAAGGAGTTCGAGAAGATCTACCCGTTCGGCTGGCTGGGCCTGCTGGCCGATACGCCGCCGGTCTCCGATGAGCTGATCTACGCCCGCCACGAGCGCGGCTTCGCCCTGTGCAGCATGCGCTCGCCGACCCGCAGCCGCTACTACGTGCAGGTGCCGCTGGACGAGAAGGTCGAGGACTGGTCCGACGAGCGCTTCTGGGCGGAGCTCAAGCGTCGCCTGCCCGAGGAGGTGGCGGCCAAGCTGGTCACCGGCCCTGCGCTGGAGAAGAGCATCGCGCCGCTGCGCAGCTTCGTGGTCGAGCCCATGCAGTACGGCAGGCTGTTCCTGGTCGGCGATGCCGCCCACATCGTGCCGCCCACCGGCGCCAAGGGGCTCAACCTCGCCGCCAGCGACGTCAACACGCTCTACCGGCTGATGGTGAAGGTGTATCAGGAGGGCCGCACCGACCTGATCCCCAACTATTCGCAGACCTGCCTGAAGCGCATCTGGAAGGCCGAGCGCTTCTCCTGGTGGATGACCTCGCTGCTGCACAAGTTCTCCGACGAGGAGGACTTCGAGACCCGCATGCAGCAGGCCGAACTGGACTATCTCACGTCTTCGGAGGCGGGCCTCAAGACCATCGCCGAGAACTACGTGGGCCTGCCCTACGAGTCGCTCGAGTAGCGCATCTTGCGTGCTCCTCCTTGCCCGGGCTGAGGTGGTTGGCCCGGGCTTTTTCGTGCCTATCCAGGCTCCCGGGTAAGACTAAGGTCGGGTTTGGGGCCCGGTCGGAACCCAGTACTCTCGATTCGTCAACGAATAAGTGTACGCTTAGCGAACAATTCCAATCGGCGATAGAGGTGGCGTGATGAGGGGCGTAAACAAGAGCTGGCTGAGAACGGCATGCCTGGCGGCATGTGGCGCAGGTCTGACGATGGCGGTCTCCGTCTCGACGGCGCATGCCAATGAATGGCCGACCGGCGATGTGCGTCTGGTCGTGCCCTATGCGCCGGGCGGTACCACCGACGTACTGTCGCGTCGCGTGGCCGACCTGCTGCAGGATGAGCTCGACGCCAACGTGGTGGTGGAGAATCGGCCGGGAGCGGGTTCCACCGTGGCCACCGGTCGCCTGGCGCGCGGTGGGCGCGAAGCCGCTCATACCATTCTGATGGCCTCGCCCGGGCATACCATCGGGGCGGCAATCTATCCCGACCTCGACTACGACCCGGTCGAGGATTTCGTCTTCCTGCAGAACCTGATCGACATCCCCAACGTGATGGTGGTGCCGGCCAGCAGCCCCTATGACAGCGTCGAGGAGTTCGTCGAGGCGGCCCGCGAGCAGAACATGACCTTCAGCCACAGCGGTGTGGGCAGCTCCATCCACATGTCGGGCGAGCTGTTCAAGACGCTGACCGAGACCAACCTGACCGCCGTGCCGTTTGCCGGCAGCGGTGCCGCGCTTCCGGCTCTGCTGGGTGGCGATGTGAACGTTTCCTTCGAGAATATGCCCACCGTGCTGTCTCACATTCGCTCCGGTGATCTCAAGGCGCTGGCGGTGACCTCTGCCGAGCGTTCCGAGCATCTGCCCGACGTGCCCACCCTGGTGGAGATCGGCGACTACAACCTGGACCAGTTCGTGACCACCGCCTGGTTCGGCCTGATCGCTCACGAGTCCTTCTCCGAGGAGGCTCAGGAGGCCATGCGCGAGGCGCTCGATGCCGTGATGCAGCGCGAGGAGTTCGTCAGCTTCGCGGACCAGCTGGGTGCCGAGCCGGGCCAGGTGGCCGGCGAGGAGTTCAAGCAATTCGTCGCCCAGGAGGTCGAGCGCTGGCAGGAAGTGGCCGAGCAGGCCGGCATCAGTCAGTAAGCGAGTCGACCGCTTTCACCGTTCGTCGAGGCGAGGCTCTGTCCTCGCCTCACCTGTCCTCTGGAGGGTGTCATGTCGTCCTCGTCGTCCAAGCGTGTCATGGCGGTTCGCGACCCCGGAGACGTTCTCTCGGGGTGTGTGCTGCTGGTCGCTTCTATCATCCTGCTGTTCTATCTGATACCCAACTACATCAGCGAGCCGCCCATCATGCAGAGCCCGCTGATGTCGCCGCGCTGGCTGCCGCGCATCGTGGGTGGGTTGATGCTGCTCTTCTCCTGCCTGCTGATCGTGCAGGGGCTGCTGGTGGACAACACCGACAAGGAGGATGGACGCCGCATCGAGAAGGGGCCCCGGCTGCGTTTCGCCATGATGGCGGCGGCGCTGGTGGTCTATGTGGGGCTGTTCGAGTCGCTGGGTGCGGTGATCAGCGGCATCCTGGCCACGCTGATCCTGTTCGCCGCCCATCCGGTCAGGACCTGGTGGGTCTACAGCCTGGCCTTCGTGTTACCTGCCGCGGTCACCTTCGTCTTCGTGAAGGTCATGAACGTGCCGCTGCCGCTGATGCCGTTCTGACGGCAGGCGCTACTGCCCCTGGGTGAATGCATGGATATGTTTTCGGAAGTCCTTCATCTCTTTCTCAGCCTGGACAACTTCTTGGCCATTGCGCTGGGGGTGGTCATCGGCGTCGTGGTCGGCTCGATTCCAGGACTGACCGCCACCATGGCCGTCGCGCTGGCGCTGCCGTTCACCTTCACCATGGAGCCGGTGGCGGCCATCCTGCTGCTGGTGGGGATCTACAAGGGCGGCATGTACGGCGGCTCGATCACGGCCATTCTGATCCGTACCCCGGGCTCGCCGGCCTCCGCCTGCACCCTGCTCGACGGCTATCCGATGGCCCAGCAGGGCCATGCCAAGAAGGCGCTGAAGACGGCGCTCTACTCATCGGTGATTGCCGATTTCATCTCCAACATTGCGCTGATCTTCTTCGCCGCCTACCTGGCCAAGATCGCGCTCAACTTCGGTGCGCCGGAGTTCTTCTGGCTGATCTGCTTCTCGCTGACCATCATCATCTCGTTGGCCAGCGGCTCGATGATCAAGGGCCTGCTCGCCGCCTTGATGGGCATCCTGCTCTCGCTGGTGGGGCTGGACGAGGTCTACGGTTCCCAGCGCTTGACCTTCGGCAACTACAACCTGATGGATTCGATCTCGTTCATCCCGCTGCTGATCGGGCTGTTCGCCATCCCCGAGATCATCGAGTTCTACCGCAAGAAGGCGCTGCCGCACCTCAAGGCCAAGGCCAGCGGGGTGGGCATGACCCTGGCGGAGCTCAAGCGCTGCCTGAAGAGCATCATTCGCGGCAGCCTGATCGGCGTGATCATCGGGGCGATTCCCGGCACCGGGGCCACCGCAGCCGCGTTCATCTCCTACAGCGATGCCCGGCGCCGCTCGCCCAACCGTGACAACTTCGGCAAGGGTGAGGTGGAAGGTGTGGCCGCCTCGGAGGCAGGCAACAACGGGGTGGCCGGAGCGACCATGATTCCGCTGCTGTCGCTGGGCATTCCCGGCGACGTGATCACCGCCATCATCCTCGGTGCCTTCATGGTCCACGGCCTGACCCCAGGCCCGATCATGTTCCAGGAGAACCTGACGCTGATCTACGCGCTGTTCGTCGGCATCATGTTCAGTTCGCTGGTGCTGCTGGTGGTGGGCAACGGGGCGATCAAGTACTTCTCGCTGATCGCCGACATTCCCAAGTCGATCCTCTTCCCCATCGTGCTGATGTTCTGTGTCTACGGTGCCTACGCGGTGAACAACGATACCTTCGACGTGTGGTTGATGCTGGGCTTCGGCGTGCTCGGCTACATCTTCAACCGGGCGGCGATACCGGCGGCACCGTTCTTGATCGGCTTCATTCTCGGGCCGATGTTCGAGGACAACCTGCGCCGCTCGCTGCTGATCGGGCACAACGATCTCTCGATCTTCGTGCGCGGTCCGATCACCTGGTTCTTCATCGCCCTGACGCTGGGGTCGATCCTGCTGGCGCTGTATCGCTATGCCGCGGCGCGCCGTCAGTCCGCCAGCGCCGCCACGACGCAGGAGAGCCCGTGAGTGGCATCGAGCGCACGAGAGAAACGCAAGAATCGGGAGAGGTGATATGGCGGGACCGCTGACAGGCCTGCGCGTGCTCGACCTGAGCCGCGTGATGGCCGGGCCCTGGTGCACTCAGATACTCGCCGACATGGGCGCCGAGGTGATCAAGGTCGAGCGCCCGGTGAGCGGTGACGACACGCGCCACTGGGGCCCGCCCTGGCTCAAGGATCGCGACGGCAACGAGACCCGCGAATCCGCCTACTATCTCTCGGCCAACCGCGGCAAGCACTCGGTGACCGTGGATATGAGCAGGCCCGAGGGCCAGGCGTTGATCCGCCAGCTGGCCGCCGAGAGCGACATCCTGGTGGAGAACTTCAAGAGCGGCGGGCTGGCGCGCAAGGGGCTCGACTACGCCACGCTGGAGGCCATCAATCCCGGGCTGATCTACTGCTCCATCACCGGTTTCGGCCAGACCGGACCGATGGCCGCCATGGCCGGCTACGACTATCTGATCCAGGCCCAGGGCGGGCTGATGAGCATCACCGGCGCGGCTGACGGCGAGCCCGGCGCGGGACCGCAGCGAGTCGGCATGGCAGTAGCGGACCTGACCACCGGCATGAACGCGACCATCGCCATTCTCGGCGCGCTGCATCATCGCCACCTGACCGGCGAAGGGCAGTACATCGACATGGCCCTGCTCGACGTCCAAGTGAGCTGGCTGGCCAACCAGGCGCAGAACTACTTCTGCAGCGGTACGCCACCCACCCGCACCGGCGAATACCATCCCAACCTGGTGCCCTATCAGCCGTTTCCCACCGCCGACGGCGAGAAGGTGATCATCGCCATCGGCAACGACGGCCAGTTCCAGCGCTTCTGCCAGGCGGTGGGGCGGCCCGAACTGGCCGAGGACCCACGCTTCGCCACCAATCCGGTGCGGGTGAGACATCGCCTCGAGCTGGTACCGATCATGGTCGAGATCACGCGCAGCCGTACCGCCGCCGAGTGGATCGCGCTGCTGGGCGAGATCGCGGTGCCCTGCGGGCCGATCCAGAACATCGCTCAGGTCTTCGACGACCCTCAGGTCAAGGCGCGGGAGATGCAGATCGAACTGGAGTCGCGCCACGGGCCGGTGCCCGGTGTGGCCAACCCGATCAAGTACTCGCGTACGCGGCTGGAGTATCGCAAGGCCCCGCCCGCGCTAGGCGAGGATACCGAGGCCGTGCTGGCGAGGCTGCTCGACAAGGCGCCGGAGGAGATCGCCGAGTTGCGTCAGCGCGGTGTGGTCTAGCGCGGATCAGCCGACGCTGACCCCGCCGCAGACGAACAGGGTCTGGCCGGTGACGAAGCCGCTGTGCGCGTCGCAGAAGAAGCTCACCGCCTGGGCCACGTCCTCGGGCTGGCCCATGCGCCGCGCCGGGATGTTGTCGATGATGCGCCGCGCGCGCTCGGAGTCCGGCGGGTTGTTCTCCCAGAAGGCGCTGGTGGCGATGGGGCCGGGAGCGACGCAGTTGACGGTGATGCCGTCGCCGGCCAGCTCCAGCGCCCAGGTGCGGGCCATGGACTGCAGCGCACCCTTGGTCGCGCTGTAGAGGCTGCGCGCCTCCTTGCCCAGCACCACGCGGCTGGCGTTCATGACGATACGGCCATGGCGGCGCTCGCGCATGCCCGGCAGCAATGCCTGGGTGCAGACCAGCGCCGAGCGCACGTTGAGGTGCATCAGGCGATCGAAGTCCGCCACTCGGGTTTCATCGAGCAGCGCTGGCGCGACGATCCCCACGTTGTTGACCAGGCAATCCACGCTGTGATTCGCGATGATCTCGGCAAGCATTTCTCGGGTCGCTTCCACCTCGGCGAGATCGACCAGGCGGGCATCGGCCCTGAGCGATTCCGCCTCGGGCTCGACGATATCCAGCACGATGGTGCGATAGCCGTCCTGTTGCAGGCGCAGCGCGATGGCCTGGCCGATGTTGCGGGCGCCGCCGGTGACGATTGCGCAGGGTTCGGTCATGTGGGGTGGTCCTTGCAAGAGCTTCCGGTTGGTGACGCTGCAGAGGGGGATAGATCGTACGCAATGCGTACATAAGTTCGTTTCAAGGCTGAAGGTTGCGCCCTATCGCCACAATGCGACCTTCGTCTTGAGCGTTGATGGGTGACCTCAAGGCCCCCGCCGCCCGGCCGATATACCTCTGTTACCATTTGCAAATATGATTATCGGCGTCGGGTGGGGTCATGCTGTCGTGAGGCCTACTTTCTCGAGAAGTGGCGACATCAGGGGCGGGGGAGCAATGAAGACACCACTAGCGCGGAGGTGGCGGGTCGAGAGCGACACTGACTTGGGAGCGGACTCGCGACGATTCTGGCTGGCCAACTGCTTCTTGATCATCGTTGCGCTGACCTCCCTGGCGTATGCCTTGATCAACTTCTTCTACTTCAAGGCTATCCCTTTAGCGGTCGTCGAGCTGGGGTTCTTCGTCATCGTCGTGTTGGCGCTGGCAGATATGCGCATCAACCGTAACATCGAGCGATCGGCTTGGGTGACGGTCCTGTCCTGCGGTGTCCTCTCTGCCTTCTTCTTTTGGTATGTGCAGGCGGGTGTCTCTGCAGCGGTATGGACGGTTTTCTTTGCTATCGTCAACTTTTTCCTGCTCGGCACGCGCAAGGGCTTGCCCGTTTACTTGGTTTTTTTCGCAGTCATCCTGTCATTGACCCTGAGCTACCGAAACGACTGGCCGGCGCTGTCTGGGGCCGCCCTGACCAATATCATCGGCGCGATGATGGCCTTCGGGGCCGCGGCGTATTACCAGGAACGGTCCCGGGAAGCCGCCCACGATAGAATCGAAACGCTAGCCAACCAGGACAGCTTGACCGGCATCTCGAACCGCCGCCATTTCTTACAGCGCTTCGAGCGGGTTCGCCAAGCTCTGTGCGACCTGGATCGTCCGTATGCTCTCGTTCTCATCGATATCGACAACTTCAAGGCGATCAATGATGCCCACGGGCATGCCGTCGGGGACCAGGTCATCATCGCCGTCACCCAGCGGTTGCTTTCGGCCGTCCGTGCACAGGATCTGGTAGCCCGGTTGGGGGGAGAGGAGTTCTGTGTCCTGCTTTACGACTGCGGGGACAGTGCTGCCTGGCGCCGCGCCGAGAAGCTTCGCCTGGCCGTGGGGGCGGAACCTGTGTCGGTGGAAAGTCAGCGTGTACACGTGACGATCAGTGCGGGTGTCGCTGTCGGGGACCCGCAATCTCAAGGGTTCAACGAGATGTTTGCGGATGCGGACAGGCACCTCTATGCCGCCAAGGCAAAGGGGCGCGACCAGGTGGTGGATCAGCTGTAGTCCTGATGCCGTTTGGCTTCGGGGCATTCGGTATTGCTTCTTCGCTTTCGTCAGCGACGCCCGCAGGCCCAGGGGCGCCGCATCGGAAGTCCAGCTTTGTGGGACTGTTTCGTGTGATGCGTCTAATCTCCGTGAAATCTGGCGATGCTTCCCACCGGTTTACGCTCGGTGATGAAGTGGTTCTCCGGTGCCTCGGGGTCTTCGTGGCCCACGGCGATGGCGCACAGCACCAGCTCGCTGTCGGCCAGCCCCAGCTGTTCACGGATGATCCGGTGATACCAGGCCAGCGCGGCCTGGGCGCAGGTGTGTAGGCCCTGGCCTCGGGCGGAGGTCATCAGGCTCTGGATCAGCATGCCGGCATCCATGTAGCTGCCGGTCTCGAGGCGTCGGTCGATGGTCACGATCATGGCCACCGGGGCGTCGAAGAAGTGAAAGTTGCGGCGCATCTGTTCGTGGCGCCGGGCCTTGTCTTCACGCCTTATGCCAAGGGTCTCGTAGAGGCCGTAGCCGCAGCGCTGGCGGCGCTCGCGATAAGGTTCGAACCACTGGGTGGGGTAGTAGGTGTACTCGGGTTGATGCTCCTCGCCGCTGTCGAAGGCGGCGAGAATGGCAGCGCTGAGCCGGTGCAGTGCTTCGCCCGCCACCACGTGAACCTGCCACGGCTGGATGTTGCTGCCGCTGGGCGCGCGCCCGGCGACTTCTACGATATGGGCCAGAGTGTCGCGGCTGACCGGGTCGGGCAAGAAGCGGCGAACGGACTTGCGGCTGCGGATGGCGTCGTCGACGTGCATGCAGTGCTCCTCATGAAGCTGCCGGACCGCTGGCGGAGCGGTCCGGCAGGTGCTCAGGAATTGACCAGATGACAGCCGCTCTGCGCCAGCGGCAGAAAGGCCTCGTCTCCCGGGATGGTACGTACGATCCGATAGAGATCCCACTCGCCTTTGGACTCGGCGGGCGACTTCACTTCTACCAGGTACATATCGTGGACCATGCGCCCATCCTCGCGGATCACGCCGTTGGGAGTGAACATGTCGTTGACCGGCGTCTCGCCCATCCAGGCGCGCAGCGTGGCGGCATCGTCCGTGCCGGTGGCCTCGATGGCGTTGAGGTAGTGCATGGAGCTCGAATAGACACCTGCCTGGACCATGGTCGGCATGCTGCCCATGCGCTCGTAGTAGCGCTGGGCCCAGGCGCGGGCCTCGTCGTTCATGTCCCAGTACCAGCCGGTGGTGAGCTGCATGCCCTGAGTGGTCTCCAGCCCCAGCGCATGGATGTCGTTGAGGAACACCATCAGTCCTGCCAGGGCCTGACCCGACTCCGCCAGGCCGAACTGGCCGGCGGTGTTGATGGCGTTGACCGTGTCGGCGCCGGCGTTGGCCAGGCCGACGATCTTCGCCCCGGAGCCCTGGGCCTGCAGCATGTAGGAGGAGAAGTCGGCGGTGTTGAGCGGGTGGCGCACCTTGCCCAGAACCTGGCCGCCGCTCTCTTCCACCACCTTCTCCACATCGGCCTCCAGTGAGTGGCCGAAGGCGTAGTCGGCGGCGATGATGTACCAGCTGTCGCCGCCCTCCTCGACAATGGCCCGGGCCGAGCCGTTGGACATGGCGTGGGTGTCGTAGACCCACTGGATGTGGTTGGGCGTGCAGTGCTCATTGGTCACGCTGAGCGCAGCGGCGCCGGACACCATGCCGATCTTGTCGTGCTCGGCCAGCAGACGGGTGGCGGCAATGGTCACCGACGAGGCGACCAGCCCCGCCACCATGTCGACGTTGCGCTGGTCGATCCACTCGCGCACGGTGTTGGCGCCCACGTCGGCGCTGTTACGGTCGTCGGCGCTGAACACCTCGATGGGGGCGCCGTGAATGCTGCCGCCGTGGTCCTCCACGGCCATGCGCAGCGCCTCTAGCCCGCCGGGGCCGGCCAGGTCGCGGTAGGGGCCGGACATGTCGGCGAGATAGCCGATGCGGATCGCGTCATCGCTGATCTCGGCCTGGGCAGTGCTGGCAACAAGGGCCACGGTCAGGCCCAGCAGGCCGCTTTTCAGGGTGAATTGGCGTTTTGCGGACATACGAACTCTCCTACCTCGTCGCATGACGAGGCTATTTGTTGTTGGCGTTGTGGGGTCGTGCGTCGTGATGGGGTGCGTTTGGGCTCTGGGTGGTTCAGCTCTCCTCGCGCTCGGCGTTGGGTGCTTCCTGCATGGCGATGGCCTCCAGGTCCTTCTGGAACTTGTTGAGGTAGTGCAGCAGGCTCACCGTCTCGTCGAAGGTGAAGTTGGCGAGCCCCTGGGCATAGAACTCGTGGATCTTCGGCTGCAGGCTCTCCCAGAAGGCGCGGCCTTTATCGGTGAGCAGGATCAGCCGGGCGCGCTTGTCGTCGGGATGGGGGATGCGCTTGACGTGGTCGTCCCGCTCCAGCCGCTTGAGCACGCCGTCGAGGTTCTGGCGGCTGACGATCAGGTACTCGGTGAGCTGATTGAAGGAGATGCCGTCCTCATATCCCTTGCGCGACAGGGCGCCGAGCACGGCCCACTGGACCGTACTCAGGCCGACCTGGCCCACCGTCTGCTTCTGCAGGATGTTGCTGGCCTGGAAGAGACGGAAGAACAGCCGGTTGGCTACGCTCTTGTCGTCCTGAATCGCCATCGATGGCACTCCTTTGTCGAGCAGCGCCGCCAGGCGGGAGTCAGGGCGTCCGGTCGCGATGAGGCTGGTCATCTGGGCACCGCCTGGCGAGCGATGATGTTTTTCATGATCTGGGCGGTACCGTCGCCGATCTGCAGCCCCAGCACGTCGCGCATGCGCTGGGAGAAGGGCATGTCCTCGCCCCAGCCGGTGTGGCCGTGGGCCAGCATGCACTGCTTGATCACGTCGAAGGCAAGCTTCGGCCCCCACCACTTGTTCATTGCCGCCTCGCTAGTGTGGGGCAGTTCGTTGTCCTTCAGCCACAGCGCGTAGTAGCACTGCAGACGGGCGGCCTGAACGTAGGTCTGGTACTCCGCCAGCGGATGGGTCAGGCCCTGGAAGGCGGCGAGCTTGTGGCCGAAGGCCTCGCGCTCGGTGAGCCACTGCCAGGTTTCGTCCAGCGACTGCTGCGCCACCGCCAGGCACTGCAGGCCGATCAGCGCGCGGCTGTAGTCGAAGCCCTGCATCACCTGCTTGAAGCCCTGACCCTCGTCGCCGAGCATGTGATCGGCCGGTACCGCGACATTGTCGAAGAAAATCGAGCCCCGGCCAATGGCGCGCTGCCCCGAGTCCTCGAAGCGGCTGGTGGAGATGCCGGGCGAATCCATCGGTACCAGGAAGGCGCTGATGCCGGAGGCACGCTGCTCCTGGGTGCCGGTGCGGGCGAACACCACCGCCACGTCGGCCTGATCGGCCATGGAGATCGAGGTCTTCTCGCCGCTGAGCAGGAAACGCTCGCCGTCGCGGGTGGCCTTGAGCTTGAGGTTGGCGGCATCGGAGCCGCCGTGGGGCTCGGTCAGCGCGATACAGGCGATCTTGCGTCCGGAGGTGATGCCGCCGAGCCACTCCCGGGCCAGCTCGGGGCGGGCGTAGCGGGCGATGATCTGGCCGTTGAGCGAGGCCAGCAGTGGCAGGTAGGCGACATTGAAGTCGCCGCGGGCGATCTCCTCGACGATGATGCCGCTGGTCACGCAGTCCAGGCCGCTGCCGCCGTACTCCTCAGGTAGTTCGCCGCCCAGGCAGCCCATCTCGCCAAGCTGGGCGACGATTTCGCGCTCGATGCGCGCCTCCTGCTCGCGGGCTCGGTAGCGCGGGGCCAGGGCGTCGGCGGCCAGCCGCGCCACGCTCTCGCGAATGGCCTGCTGCTGTTCGGTAAAGGCAAAGTTCATGCTGTCGTCCTCGCGGCAGGGGCCGTCACTTGTAGAACTTCCTGAACTCGGGCCGGCGCTTCTCCTTGAAGGCGGCCACCCCCTCCCGCGACTCGTCGGTGTCGTAGTAGAGGCTCAGTGCCTGCATGCCCATGGCGCCGATGCCGGCGATGTTCTCGCTGTCGGCATTGAACGAGCGCTTGGCGATGGAGAGCGCGGTGGGGCTCTTCTCGAGTATCTCGTCGCACCACTGGCGCACCTCCTCGTCGAGCCTGTCGGCGGGTACCACGGCGTTGGCCAGGCCCCACTCCAGCGCCTGGACGGCGCTGTACTTGCGGCACAGGTACCAGATCTCGCGGGCGCGCTTCTCACCGATCACCCGCGCCATGTAGGCGGTGCCGAAGCCCGGGTCCACCGAGCCCACCTTGGGGCCCACCTGACCGAACACGGCGTTCTCCGAGGCGATGGTCAGGTCGCACACCAGTGCCAGCACGTGACCGCCGCCGATGGCGAAGCCCTGCACTCGGGCGATGACCGGCTTGGGTACCTGTCGGATCAGCGTCTGAAGCTCCTCCACCGGCAGGCCGATGATGCCGCGGCCGTCGTACTGGCCCTCATGGGCGCCTTGGTCGCCGCCGGTACAGAACGCCTTGTCGCCGGCGCCGGTGAGCACGATCACCCCCACCGACTTGTCCCAGCCGGCGCGGTTGAAGGCGTCGAGCAGCTCCATGCAGGTCTGGCCGCGGAAGGCGTTGTAGCGCTCCGGACGGTTGATGGTGATGGTCGCCACGCCGTCAGTGACGTCATAGAGAATGTCTTCGTAGTTCGGTGTCTGCAGTGTCATGAGTGTCTTCCTGAAAGCGTTGTGAGGCTGAAAGCGTCGCTGGGGCGTCAGCCCGCCATCGTGAGGCCGCCGGAAACGCTGATTACCTGGCCGGTGATGAAATCGGCGTCGTCGCTGGCGAGCAGGGCGATGATTCCCGGGTAGTCCTCGGGCTGGCCGATACGGCGCATGGGCACCGCGTTGCGGAACGCCTCGAGCAGCTTCTCCGGATCGCGTGAGGTCTCGGCAAAGCCCTGCAGCAGAGCGGTATCGGTGGGGCCGGGGCAGACCACGTTGAGGGTCACACCCTTGGTGGCGAGCTCCCGGGCCAGGGTCTTGCTCAGCCCCAGCAGGCCGGCCTTGCAGGCGGCGTAGACTGCCTCACCGGAGGAGCCGACCCGGGCGGCGTCGGAGGCGACGTTGATCACCTTGCCGCCGCCGGCCTCGATCATCCGCGGCAGCACCACGTGGTGCATGTTGAGCGCGCCGGTGAGGTTCACCGCGATCAACGACTCCCACAGCGCGGGCTCGGTCTTGAGGAACGGCATGAAGCGGTCGAAGCCAGCGTTGTTGACCAGTACCCGAGGCACGCCGAGCTCGGCCTCGATGCGCTCGAGCGTGTCGACGATGGCGGCGTAGTCGGTGATGTCGGCGCCATAGGCGCGGGCCTGGCCGCCAGCTTCGGCGATCACCTCAACGGTGCTGCGGGCGGCGTCGAGATCGCGGTCGAGCACCGCCACCTTGCTGCCTTCCTCGGCGAAGCGACGACACACCGCGCGGCCGATGCCGCCGCCGCCACCGGTGACGATGACGGTCTTGTCCTGAAGTCCTCTCATGCAGCTCTCTCTCGTTGCGGATTGGATGAGCGGTGGCCTCGCGTCACGCCACGCTTTGGCCGGCCTGCTCGCGCAGCTTGAATTTCTGAATCTTTCCTGACGGCGTACGCGGCAGCTCGTCGAGCACCACGAGGAACTCAGGCTGGTACTGGCGCGTCACCTGGCGCTCACTGAGAAAGGCGGTGATATCCGCCAGCGTCAGCGACTCGATGCCTTCCTTGAGGCTCACGTAGGCGCACAGGCGCTCGCCGAGGCGTTCGTCGGGACGACCCACCAGGGCCACCGCCTGGATCGCCGGGTGCTGGTAAAGCGCGTTCTCGATGTCGACGATGGGGATGTTCTCGCCGCCGCGGATCACCACATCCTTGGAGCGCCCGGTGATGCGCACGTAGCCCTGCTCGTCGAGGCGGGCCAGGTCGCCGGTGGGAAACCAGCCTTCGGCGTCGACGCCATAGAGCTCGGGCTGCTTGAAGTAGCCGACGAACAGGCTGGCGCCGCGAACATAGAGCGGCCCCTCCTGGCCGGGTGGCAGGGTATTGCTCTCCAGGTCGGTGACTTTCAGCTCCATGAAGGGCAGGGGCAGGCCGTCGGTGTGCACCGCGCGTGAGGGGTCGTCACCAGGGCGGGTGGTGGTCACCGCGCCGTTCTCGGTCATGCCCCATGCGGAGATGATGCGCGTCGGCAGGTTGCGTGCGGCCTTCTCCACCAGCGGGCTGGGGATCGGTGCGCCAGCGCACATGAAGAGCTTGAGCGACTGCAGGTCGGGACCGTGGGCCTCGGCCTGCTCGGCGATGTCGGCCAGGAAGGGCGTGGAGCCGAGCATCAGGCTGGGCCGCTCGGCACGAATGATGTCGACGGCCTCGGCCGGTTTCCAGGTGTCCTGCAGCACCGCGGTGGCTTGGAGGTAGACGGGCAGCATCAGGCCGTAGAGAAAGCCGAGCTGGTGCGCCAGCGGCGAGGGCATGAACACCGTGTCGTCGTTGCCCAGCCCCAGCCGGGTGGCGAAGGGGCGGATGTGGCTCATCAGGGTGTTGGAGGTGTGCATCACCCCCTTGGGCTTGCCGGTGGTGCCGGAAGTGTAGAGCAGCTGCACCACGTCGTCGCCGCCGGGGCGGCGTTCGCGGAACAGCGCGGCGGTATCCGTTTCCCGCTCCCAGGCGCGCTCCAGCAAGGTGTTCTCGAAGCTGTCCGGGCCCTCACCGCCTACCACCAGCACCTGCTCGAGGGCGGTGAGTTCGGCCTTCAGGCCTCGGGCCATGGCGGCATGATCGAAGCCGCGAAACACTCCGGGGACGACGAATACCTTGCTCTCGGCCTGGGCCAGCATGAAGCGCAGCTCGTGTTCGCGGAAGATCGGCATCAACGGGTTGAGCACCGCGCCGATGCGGATACAGGCCAGGTGCAGCGCAGTCATCTGCCACCAGTTGGGCAACTGGCAGGAGACCACGTCACCCTTGGCCACGCCCAGACCGGCCAGGCCCGCCGCCATGCGGGTGACCTTCTCGTTCAGTTGGGCGTAGGTCAGCGACGCATGAGTTCCATCGGCCATGCGGTAGGTGACGATGGCCTGGCGGTCGGCGGCGCTGGTCACGGCCTCTTCCAGATAATCCGTCAAGAGCATGTCATTCCAGGCGCCTAGAGCGATCATCGCTTGCCTGCGCTCGGGAGTCAGATTCGTCTCGATAGGCATACGAGCTCCTGATGTTGCCGTTGTTTCGTTGTTGTGGCGGGCGCCAGTGCTTGGTGCGGCTCGGCGCGTCTTGAGAATCAAGCTAGGCGAGTCGAAATTTTATGTCAATACATTGTCTTTTATTTCGGTTTGGCTAAACTCTCTCCATGAGCTATCGATGCCGTGAAGAAGAAGCTGTGACAACAAGTTGTCAGTAATGCTGCGATGAGCCGGTCCTTTATCACACAGCGAGACGAGCCATGAGCCGAGCCGTAACCTTGATTCGCGAGGGCGACTGCGCGCGGATCACCCTGTTCAACCCGCCGGTCAATGCTCTGACCCAGCGGCTGCGCAGCGAGCTGCGCCAGGCCCTCATCGAAGCCGAGAACGACCCGAAGGTGAGGTGGATCCTGCTCAAGGCGGGAGGCCGCTGCTTCTCGGCGGGCGCCGACATGGGCGAGCTCGACCGACTGCATGAGGCGCCCTCCCTGCCGCAGCTGACACTGGCCATCGAGAGCGGCACCAAACCCTGCGTGGCCTGGCTGCACGGGGCAGTGCTCGGCGGCGGCCTGGAGCTGGCCATGGCCTGTCACTACCGGTTAGGCCCCCCCGAGCTGCGCCTGGGGTTGCCGCAGATCGCCCTGGGCTTGATACCTTGCGCCGGTGGCACCCAGCGGCTGCCCCGGCTGATGGGGCTGGCCGCCGCGCTGCACCTGCTGCTCTCGGGTGAGACCATTGGGGCGACCCAGGCACGGCGGCTGGGGCTCATCGATGCCGTGACGCCGCGGCTGCACGTGGAGGCGCAGCAGCAGGCTGAGGCGTGGAAACTGGTGGCGCAGGGGGTGAGACGAACCCGCGACCGACGCATCAAGGTACCCGTTGCCGATGTGGCCGGTTGGCTCGAGCGCCAGTACCGCGCGCTGTCTGACGAGGCGCGCGACAACCCGGCCTGTGCCAGACTGTTCGAAGCGTTGAAGACCGCCGTTTACCAACCCTTCGACGAAGGGCTGCGCCGCGAATGGGCGCTACATCTGGAGTGCCTTTCCCTGCCGCAGCTGCGAGAGCGCGCCGAGGCACGCCTGGCAGCCCGGCGTAGCGGGCGGCGGCGAGCGTCGGTCAAGCTGTCGTCGTAATTCGCGACAGCCTTGAAACCTTAGCTTCCTTATTAATTTTTTCTTATGCTGTGATCAGGCCCTTAGCCTCGAGGAGAGCGATCATGGCAACCGACATCACCACGTCTCGGCGAGAGGGCGGGATCGAGCTGCTCAGAATCAGCTGTCCCGAGCGGCGCAACATTCTGGATGCGGCGAGCTATGCGCGGTTGATCGAAGCGCTCGATGCGGCCGAGGCGGATGCCGAGGTCAAGGTGCTGGTCATCACCGGCAGCGAGAACTGCTTCACCGCCGGCAACGACCTGAATGACTACAAGGCGCTGGCGGATGCCGAAAGCGTGCCGGCCATCGCCTTCTTGCGCCGCCTGCGCGCCTTTCCCAAGCCCGTGGTGGCTGCCGCCGAGGGGCTGGCGCTGGGGCTCGGCACGTCGATCCTGCTGCACTGCGACTTCGCCTATGCCGGTCACTCGACCCGCTTCTGCCTTCCCTTCGTCAACCTCGCCCTGACTCCGCTGGGCGCCACCACCTACCTGCTGCCGCGCCTGGTCGGCAGCAAGGCCACCACGGCGATGCTGATGCTGGGCCAGCCGTTCACCGCGGCCCGTGCCGGTGAGCTGGGCCTGATCACCGACGTCGCCCCCGACGGCAAGGCGCTGATGCAGGCGCTGGACTGCGCCGAACGGCTCGTGGCCAAGCCCGCTGAGGCACTTCTTGCCATCAAGGCGCTGCTGCGTGAGGGTGACGAAGCTGCCGTCGAAGACGCTTTCGCCAGGGAGGAGCGGCGCTTGCTCGAGCGCTGCGGCTCGCCGGAGGCTCAGGGTGCCATCGATGCTTTCTTTGCCAAGCGTGGCCGCTGAGCCATGCTGCGCAGCCTGATCTACGACGCCCTGATCCTGAAGCTGACTTCCCGCTGGTACGCCGCGGTACTCGAACGGCTGCCCGAGGAGGCGGCCCTGCTGGACGTCGGGGTCGGCACGGCCGGGGCGCTGGCGGCCAACGCCGAGACGGTGAGGCGCAAGGGGCTGCGCATCACCGGTATCGACATCGATGCCGACTACATCGACCGCGCCCAGCGCCGGCTGGAGGAGGAGTCGCTCTGCGCCCATGCCGAGGTGCGTCTCGAGTCCGTCTACGATCACGATGGGGGGCCCTACGATGCGGCCTATTTCTCCGCCAGCCTGATGCTGCTGCCGGAGCCCGAGCGGGCGCTTCGCCACTGCGCGGCACTGTTGAACCCGGGCGGACGGCTCTATTTCACCCAGACCATCCAACTGCGGCCCTCCCGTGGGATGGAGTGGCTCAAGCCCATGCTCAAGCGGCTCACCAGCATCGACTTCGGCCGGGTGACCTATGAGGATGCCTTCAAGGCGCAGCTCGACGCCGCCGGCCTGCGGCTCGAGGAGTTCACGGTGCTGTCGCGTCACGGCAGCCGGGCATCGTGCCTGGCGGTGGCCGCCCCTCAGGGATAGCGCCCGCTGCGGCGGTTCTCCACCAGCACCTCGAGGATGGCGTTGGCCTCCTGCATGATCGGCGAAGGCGCTTCGCCCTTGCGCCGGCTGCAGATCACCGGCGAGGTGAGGCCCGGGTCGGCGAGGTAGACATAGACGATGCCGTCGCGCTGCACGCGCTTGACCTGCTCCGGCACCAGGGTGATGCCGATCTCCGAGGCGACCAGCGCCAGCGCCGTCTGCAGCTCGTTGGCCTCCTGTGCCACGGTGACCTTGAGCCCACGGCGACGAAACAGCCCCAGCGTCATGTCGGCCAGGCTCGGGCGCGGCTGGGCTGGAAACAGCACCAGCGGGTACTCGGCGAGCTGGGCCAGGGTCGGCTTGGTATCGGCCAGCGGGTGGCCTTCGGGCAGGGCGGCCATCAGCGGCTCGTCGAACAGGTTCTCCTGCTCCACGTCGGGGTCGTCGATGCGCATGCGACCGAAGCCGAGGTCGATGCGGCCGCTCTTGAGCGCCTTCACCTGCTGCACCGTTGTCAGCTCGGCCAGCACCAGCTCAACATTATCCTTTTGTCGTAATTCCCTCACCAGCAGCGGTAGCTGCCCGTAGAACACCGACGGCACGAAGCCGATGCCGAACATCACGCGCTTGCTGCGGGCCAGACGCTGGGTCGCGGCGATGGTGGTGTCGACCTTGTCCAGTATCTGCAGGGTATGCTCATGGAAGAACTGACCTGCCGGGGTCAGGCGCAGCCCGCGTGCGCTGCGCTCGAACAGCTCGGCACCGACTTCGCTTTCCAATTGCTTGATCTGTCGAGATAAAGGCGGCTGTGCCATGTGCAGCTTGGCGGCCGCTCGGGTCAGGTTGAGCTCCTCCGCGACCATGCAGAAGTAGCGTAGATGGCGCAGCTCCATGATACCTCCAGGGTATGGCTCCGGACCTAAACGATATTGGTTCGGCCGCGCCGTGGCAATCAGACTGCTTCGGTATCGAAACACCGAACCGCCGGAGCGCGCATGTCATCTGTCATCGAGTCCATCGAAACGCTGCTGGTCGATCTGCCGACCATCCGCCCTCACAAGCTCTCCATGACCACCATGGCCTGCCAGACGCTGGTCATCGTGCGTCTACGCGACTCCGACGGCGTCGAGGGCCTGGGCGAGGGCACCACCATCGGTGGGCTCGCCTATGGCCCCGAGAGCCCGGAGAGCATCAAGCGCAACATCGACAGCTACCTGGCGCCGCTGCTGATCGGCCAGTCGGCGAGCGCCGTCGCCACGCTGCGTGCCCGCCTCGACCGACACGCCCGCGGCAACGCCATCGCCAAGTCGGCGCTGGAGACCGCGCTGCTCGACGCCCAGGGCAAGCGCCTCGGCTTGCCCATGGCCGAGCTGCTCGGCGGTGCGCGCCACGACCATCTGCCGGTGCTGTGGACCCTGGCCAGCGGCGATACCGCCCGCGACATCGACGAGGCCTTCCAGCGCCTGGAGCAGCGCCGCCACTGCGACTTCAAGCTCAAGATCGGCGCCAACGCCGTGGACGACGACGTGCGCCACGTGGCCGCGATCAAGGCGGCGCTGGGCGAGCGGGCCAGCGTGCGCGTCGACGTCAACCAGGCCTGGAGCGAGAGCACCGCCGTGCGCGGTATCGCCGCGCTGCAGGCCGCCGGTATCGAGCTGATCGAGCAGCCGGTCTCCGCCCGCGAGCATGCCGGGCTGGTGCGCCTGGCCAAGCGCTTCGAGGTGCCGATGCTGGCCGACGAGGCGGTGGCCGACGCCCGCGACGGCTTCGCCCTGGCTGCCGCCGGCTTCAGCGGCGCCTATGCGCTGAAGATCGCCAAGGCCGGCGGCCCCCGCGGCGCCCTGGCGTTGGCCGAGGTGGCCCAGGCGGCGGGCATCGGTCTCTACGGCGGCACCTTGCTGGAGGGCACCATCGGCACCGCCGCCTCGCTGCACGCCTGGGCCACGCTGCCCGAGCTGGCCTGGGGCAGCGAGATGTTCGGCCCGCTGCTGCTCAAGGACGACATCGTCGCCGAGCCGCTGGCCTACGGCGAGTTCGGCGTGGAGCTGCCGAAAGGCCCGGGGCTGGGGATCGCCCTGGATGAAGACAAACTGGCGCATTACGCCCGCCGTTGAGGAGAAACGCATGCTTTTCCAAGTGGAAATGACCGTCAAGCTGCCGCCGACGATGCCGGCCGACGAGGCCGCCGCGATCAAGGCGCGCGAGAAGGAGTATGCCCAGGAGCTGCAGCGTCGGGGCAAGTGGCGCCACCTGTGGCGGATCGCCGGCAGCTACGCCAACGTCAGCATCTTCGACGTGCGCGACAACGCCGAGTTGCAGGAGCTGGTCGCGGGCCTGCCGCTCTTCCCGTGGATGGAGATCGGCGTCAAGCCGCTGTGCCGCCATCCCTCATCCATTCGCGACGACGACAGCTGACCCACGAACCAACACGCCAGCCCTGCGGGGCCTCCAACGACAACGAGGTATGACCCATGACCGTGAAGATCCATGACACCCCCGACGTACAGAACTTTCTCAAGGCCGTGGCCGGCTTCGACGAGCAGGGCGGCAGCCACCGTGCCAAGCAGGTCCTGCATCGCCTGCTCTCCGACGTGTACCGCCTGATCGACGACTTCGACGTCAGCCCCGAGGAGTTTTGGTCGGCGGTGAGCCTGCTCAATGAGCTGGGCAAGGAGAGCCAGTTCGGCCTGCTGGCCCCGGGGCTCGGCTTCGATCACTTCCTCGACATGCGCATGGACGCTGCCGACGAGCAGGCCGGCCTGACCGGCGGTACGCCGCGCACCATCGAAGGCCCGCTCTACGTGGCCGGTGCGCCGGTGAGCGAAGGCGAGGCGCGCATGGACGACGGCAGCGATGAAGGCGCCGAGGTGATGTGGCTGACCGGCCAGGTGCGCGACACTCAGGGCAAGCCGGTGGCCGGCGCCCAGGTCGAGATCTGGCACGCCGACTCCAAGGGCGGCTACTCCTTCTTCGATCCCTCGCAGTCGCAGTACAACCTGCGCCGCACCATCATCGCCGATGCCGAGGGCCGTTACCGCGCGCGGAGCATCATCCCCTCCGGCTACGGCGTGCCGGCCGGCAGCCCCACCGACCAGGTGCTCAAGCTGCTGGGCCGTCATGGCCAGCGTCCGGCGCACATCCACTTCTTCGTCTCCGCCCCGGGCCACCGTCACCTGACCACCCAGATCAACCTGGCCGGCGACGAGTACACCTGGGACGACTTCGCCTTCGCCACCCGTGAAGAGCTGGTGGTCGACGCCACCCGCATCGAAGAAGCCGCCGAGGCCGCCAAGCGTGGGCTCGAAGCGCCCTTCACCGAGGTGGTGTTCGACGTTGAGCTGGCGCCCACCGCCGACCCCGAGCAGCAGAGCCGCCACAAGCGCCCGCGGGCGCTGGAAGACGAGGCGGCCCCGGCCAAGCGCGAATCTGCCGAGGCCTGATCCCCGACGCTTTTTCGCTAGACACCAGACGACACGAAGCGCTCCGCCCGCCGGCCCCCGCCGGCGGGTAGGGGAGCCTCGTCCCTGACAAGAGCAACGAGGAGTTGGAGCAATGACCGCACAGCTTGATCGTCTCGAGAAACGCGTTCGCGGTGCCGTCGTCGACGACGCCGAGAGCGGTATCTTCCGCTGCCACCGCAGCATGTTCACCGACCCGGCCTTCTTCGAACTGGAGATGAAGCACATCTTCGAGGGCAACTGGCTGTTCCTGGCCCACGAGAGCCAGGTCGCGGAGCCGGGCGACTACTTCACCGTGACCATGGGCCGTCAGCCGGTGGTCATCACCCGCGACAAGAACGGCGAGCTGCACGGCCTGATCAACGCCTGCGCTCACCGCGGCGCGACCCTGTGCCGGCGCAAGCAGGGCAACAAGGGCACCTTCACCTGCCCGTTCCACGGCTGGACCTTCAAGAACGACGGCAAGCTGCTCAAGGCCAAGAACGAGAAGACCGGCGCCTATCCCGAGGGCTTCAAGCAGGAGGGCTCCCACGACCTCAAGCGCCTGCCGCGCTTCGAAAGCTATCGCGGCTTCCTGTTCGGCAGCCTGAGCGCCGACGTGCTGCCACTGGAGGAATACCTGGGCGAGACCCGCAAGATCATCGACAACATCGTCGACCAGGCCCCGGAAGGACTCGAAGTGCTGCGTGGCACCTCCGCCTATACCTTCAACGGCAACTGGAAGCTGGGCGCCGAGAACGGTGCCGACGGCTACCACGTCAGTACCGTGCACTGGAACTACGCCTCGACCATGGATCGCCGCAACTATGACGCCGGCGGCACCAAGGCGGTGGACGCTGACGGCTGGTCGAAGAGCCAGGGCGGCTTCTACTCCTACGACCACGGCCACATGATGCTGTGGACCCGCCTGCTCAACCCCGAGGTGCGTCCGGTCTACACGCAGAAGGGGTGGATCGAGCAGGAGTTCGGCGAGGCGCGGGCGGACTCCATCGTCAACCAGACGCGTAATCTCTGCCTCTACCCCAACGTCTACCTGATGGATCAATTCTCCACCCAGATTCGCGTCATTCGGCCCATCGCCGTGGACAAGAGCGAGGTCACCATCTACTGCTTCGCGCCCAAGGGCGAGTCCGCCGAGAACCGCGCCCTGCGCATCCGCCAGTACGAGGATTTCTTCAACGTCAGCGGCATGGGCACCCCCGACGACCTGGAGGAGTTTCGCGCTTGCCAGAACGGCTACGCCGGCGAGGCCGCCGAGTGGAACGACCTCTCCCGCGGCGCCAAACAGTGGGTCGAGGGCGCTGACGACAACGCGAAGGCCATCGACATGAAGCCGCTGCTCAGCGGTGCCTCCCCCGAGGACGAAGGGCTCTACGTGCTGCACCACAAGCACTGGGTCCAGGAAATGCTGCGTGCCATCGAACGCGAGCGCGGCCAGTTCATCGCCACCCAGAGCGCCTGAGCCAGGCCTTACCGAGAAGGGGAGACATCACATGAGCATCAGCTATCACGACATCCAGGCCTTCCTCTATCGCGAGGCGCGCCTGCTCGACGACCGCCAGTGGGACGAGTGGCTGGCGTGCTACCGCAAGGACGCGGTGTTCTGGATGCCGGCCTGGGACGACGACGACCGGCTGACCGAGGACCCGCAGCGCGAGATCTCGCTGATCTACTACCCCAGCCGGGAAGGGCTCGAGGATCGCGTCTATCGCATCAAGACCGAGCGCAGCGGCGCCAGCACCCCCGAGCCGCGTACCACGCACCAGATCTCCAATCTGGAGGTGCTCTCTCAGACTGGCGATACGGTCGAGCTGCGCTTCAACTGGCACACCCTGAGCCACCGCTACAAGCAGACCGACGGCTACTTCGGCAGCTCCTTCTACACCCTGGACGTGAGCGGCGGCGAGCCGCGCATCGTCAGCAAGAAGGTGGTGCTCAACAACGACTACATCCACCAGGTCATCGACGTGTATCACGTCTGAACGATCGTGAACCCGGTGGGGGAGGAGACGACCATGAGCTATACCATCGCACTCAACTTCGAGGACGGCGTGACCCGCTTCATCACCTGCAACGCAGGAGAGACGGTGCTCGACGCTGCCTATCGCCACAAGGTCAATCTGCCGATGGACTGCTCCGACGGGGTCTGCGGCACCTGCAAGGGGCACTGCGAGCAGGGTGAGTTCGATCTCGGCGACGAGTATATCGACGAGGCGCTCTCCGACGAGGAACTCGCCGAGGGCAAGGTGCTGACCTGCCAGATGGTGCCCTCTTCGGACTGCGTGGTGCAGGTACCGGCGGCCTCGACCCTGTGCAAGACCGCGGTGGGCGAGTTCCCGGCCAGAGTCGCCGAGGTCGAGCGTCTCTCCGAGGACAGCTTCGAGCTAGTCATAGATCTTGATAAAGAGTATCTCGATGAAGGCGAGGGGGTGGTCTTCCTGCCGGGCCAGTACGTCAACATCCAGGTCCCGGGCAGCGACGAGACCCGCTCCTACTCGTTCAGCTCGCTGCCCGGCGAGCGCCGCGCGACCTTCCTCATCCGCAACGTGCCGAACGGCCTGATGAGCGGCTATCTCAGCGGTGCGGCCAAGCCCGAGGACACCCTGACCCTGACCGGGCCGATGGGCAGCTTCTACCTGCGCGAGGTCAGACGCCCGGTACTGATGCTGGCCGGCGGTACCGGCCTGGCGCCGTTCCTGGCCATGCTGCGCCAGCTGCAGGAGCAGGGCTGCGACCGGCCGGTGCGGCTGCTCTACGGCGTCAACGTCGACGATCACCTGGTCAAGCTCGACGAGCTCGACGGCTTCGTCGAGGCGCTGCCCGACTTCGCCTACACCACGGTGGTCGCCGATGCGGCGAGCGAGCACATGCGCAAGGGCTACGTGACCCACCACATGGCCCCCGAGCTGCTGCACGACGGCGAGGTCGACGTCTACCTGTGCGGGCCGCCGCCGATGGTGGACGCGGTGCTCACTCACTTCCGCGAGCAGGGGATTTCGCCCGCGAGCTTCCACTACGAGAAGTTCACCCCGAGCCTGGCCCCGGAAGAAGCAAAGAAGGAGGCGGTGGCATGAGCGCGCGTTTTGCCGAGCAGGTGATGGTGATCACCGGCGCCGCCCAGGGCATCGGTAAGCGCGTCGCCGAACGCGCCGGGGCCGAGGGCGCCCGGCTGGCGCTGGTGGACCGCGCCGAGCACGTCGACGCCGTGGTGGCAGAGCTGCGCGAGGCGGGAATCGAGGCCATTGCCATTCAGGCCGACCTGGAAGCCTGGGAGGGCGCCGAGGGCGTGATGCGTCAGGTTCACGAACACTACGGTCGCCTCGACGTGCTGATCAACAACGTCGGCGGCACCATCTGGGCCCAGCCCTACGCCCACTACACGCCCGAGCAGATCGAGGCCGAGGTGCGCCGCTCGCTGTTCCCCACCCTGTGGTGTTGCCGCGCGGCGCTGCCCTATCTGCTGGCGAGTGAGGGCAACATCGTCAACGTCTCTTCGGTGGCGACTCGTGGCATCAACCGGGTGCCCTACGCTGCCGCCAAGGGTGGCGTCAACGCCATGACCGTGGCGCTGGCCTTCGAGTACGCCGAGTACGGTATTCGCGTCAACGCCACCGCCCCCGGCGGCACCGAGGCGCCGCCGCGACTGACGCCACGCAACGCCGCCGAGCCCAGCGAGCAGGAAACGGCGTGGTACCAGCAGCTGATCGACCAGACCAAGGCCACCAGCTTCATGGGTCGCTACGGCACCCTCGACGAGCAGGCCGGCCCGATCCTGTTTCTGGCTTCCCGCGATGCCAGCTACATCACCGGCAGCGTATTGCCGGTGGCGGGAGGTGACAACGGCTGAGAGATCGACGACGCCACGCACCTGTTCGCCACGCTCATCTGCACGCACCAAAAAACCAACGATAAGAACATCCCCTGGAGCACACCGTGAAACATATCGAGAAAGGCACGAGCCTGAAGCGCCTGCCCGGCGATTTCATCCGCGACCTGACGCCCGAGAATGTCAGCGCCGGCCTGGTGGCCGGCGTGTTCGGCCTCAGCGCCGGCGTCATCCATATCAGTGCCGGCACCGCGGCCGGCCTGGACTCCTCGTTCATCATGATCTGGGTGATCAGCTACCTGATGATCAACGGCCTGTTCGGCCTGCTGGTGCCGAGCTACTACCGGCTGCCCCTGCCCATGGCCAACTCGATTCCCGGTGCGCTGCTGTTCGCCGCGGTGATCCCGGTGGTGGGGCTCGAGGCCGCGCTGGGGGCGACCCTGATCGCCGGGGCGATCTCGCTCATTGCCGGTCTTACCGGGGTGATGGCTACGGTGATGCGGCTGATCCCGATGCCCATCGTGATGGGCATGATCGCCGGGGTGCTGCTGAGCTTCGGCACGCGCATGGTCGGCTCGCTGGACGATGCGTTGCTGCCGGCCTCGATCATGATCCTCAGCTTCTTCCTGGCGGCTCGGCTGTTCCGCCGCGTGCCGCCGCTGCTGGTGGCCATGGGCGCGGGCATCGCCTACCTGATGGCCACCGGCGTCGACTTCTCCGGCATCCAGGCCACGGTGCGCTTCCCCGAATTCGTCGTGCCCGAGTTCACCCTGGGCGCCTTCCTCGCCTACGGCCTGCCGCTGGCGATCATCCTGGTGGGGATGGAGACCCCGGCCGGCGTCGGCCTGGTCAAGGGCATGGGCTACGACAAGGTACCGGCCAACGGCATCACCGCGGTGGGCGGCCTGGGCACCATGATCTCCTCGTTCTTCAACCTGCACAGCACTTGCATCGCCGCGCCGATGACCGGCATCTGCTCCTCGCCGGAAGCCGGCGAGCGAGACAAGCGCTGGGTGGCGGCGGTGATCACCGGGGCCATCTTCGTGGTGTGCGCGCCCTTCTACGGCTACGTGGTCAGCCTGATCGAGGCCACCCCGGGCTACTTCATCGCCATCATCGCCGGCCTGGCGCTGGTCCGCGTGCTGACCTCGGCGCTGGCCATCGCCTTCTCCGGCAAGAAACACGAGATGGGCGCGCTGTTCGCCTTCCTGATTGCCGCCTCGGGCATCCAGATCCTCGGCATCGGCGCCTCGTTCTGGGCACTGGTGCTGGGGGTGCTGATCTCGATGATCTTCGAGACCAAGGACTTCGAGTTCATCGTCAAGCGCGAGACCGCCGCGGCGCGCTAGCGTAGCGGCCGTACGTCCTCCATTGGTCCGCGTGCGATCCCTCGCCGCGGACCTTTTTTCCCGTTTCGACTCTCCATCCCACTCACGCGAGGTGAACCATGTCATTGCGCCAGGACTGGTCGCTGTCGGCCGTGACCGCCGGCTTCGTGGCGGTGCTGATCTCCTACGCCGGCCCGCTGGCGATCTTCTTCCAGGCCGCGCAGAGCGCGGACATCTCCGCCCAGATGATGAGCTCCTGGGTATGGGCGATCTCCATCGGCGCCGCGGTGTCGGGTATCGGCCTGAGCCTGTGGCTCAAGGTGCCGGTGATCACCGCCTGGTCGGCGCCCGGCACGGCGCTGTTGGTCACGCTGTTTCCCGGGCTGTCGTTGAACGAGGCGGTGGGGGCCTATCTCACCGCCGCCTTGATCGTCTTCGCGGTGGGGGGGAGCGGCACCTTCGACCGCTTGATCGCGCTGATCCCGCCCGGCATCGCCGCGGCGATGATGGCCGGCATCCTGTTCCAGTTCGGCGTCGGCGTGTTCACCTCGCTGGAAGTGGCGCCGGCGCTGGCGGTGGGTATGCTCGCCGCCTACCTGGTGTTCAAGCGGCTCTTCCCGCGCTACTTCCTGGTGCTGTTGCTGCTGATCGGGATCGTGCTGGCGGTAGGGCTGGAGGGCGCCAGCCTGGCAGGCGTTTCATGGCAGCTGGCCGCGCCCGCGCCGATTCGCCCCGAGTGGACGCTGAGCGCCACCCTGAGCCTGGCGCTGCCGCTGGCGCTGGTCAGTCTCACCGGCCAGTTCCTGCCGGGCATGGCGATCCTGCGCGGCGCCGGCTACGCCACCCAGGCCCGGCCGATCCTCACCGTTACCAGCCTGGTGTCGATGCCGATGGCGCTGTTCGGCGGCATCACCACGGTGGTGGCGGCCATCACCGCGGCGCTGTGTACCGGCAGGGCGGCCCACCCCGATCCCGCCAGGCGCTATGTGGCCGGGGTGGCCAACGGCGTGTTCTATCTGTTCGGCGCGCTGTTCTCGGGCAGCATCGTGCTGCTGTTCACCTCGCTGCCGGTGACCTTCGTCGCCCTGCTGGCGGGACTGGCGCTGATCGGGGCGATCAGCGGCAACCTCAGTGCCGCGGCAGCCGAGAAGCAGCACCTCGAGGCCTCGATCATCACCTTCCTGGCCACCGCCTCGGGGATGAGCCTGTTCGGTCTGGGCTCGGCCTTCTGGGGTGTGGCGATCGGCTGTGCGGCTTACCTGATCCTGCATCGGCCGTGGGCGCTGCCGCGGGAGCGGGCGGTGGCCGTCGACGAAAAGACGTGATTGCTCCGCATGAGAAATTCGGCCAATGTCGAGGCATGACTGCCGAACGTCGGCCTGAAACCTCAGCATGTGCGTGGCGCCTATGCTTGATCGAGATGCTCCCGAGAATTCGGCCTGGAATCCCGGCCTCGAGGCCGACCTGCCCAGGCGCTACCAGCCCCTGGAAACCATCCATCGCGAGGAGAACGTCTCTACCCGGCTGGCCGAGATCCCCGAACTGAGAGCCCTCACCGGCCTCGAGGAGGAGGAGCTGGTGGCGTTTCGCGCCGAGCGTCTGGTGCTGCACGAGCTGATCGTGCGGGTGACCGCCGATATCCGAGTGGCCGAGGGGGAAGAGGAGGAGATGCTGGGGCGCAACTTCCGCCGCATCACCCTGCAGATCCTCAGCGGCTACCTGCTGCCCCACATGCCGGCGCTGCGTCAGGCCTTCGACGAGCTCTACGCGACGATCCGGACCGGAGTGGGGCAGATCCTGGAAGCGGCCTTCGCCGTCGAGCCGGAAGCGGCCGAGCCCGAGCCGGTCTCGCTGCTGACCCGCTGGCTGGGCAGGCGCCCGGCACCGCAGCGGCAGGCCGACCGCCGTACCCTGGAGGAGCGCCACCACGATGCCATCCAGGGCATCAAGCAGCGGGGGCTGGCTGCCCAGGACGAGCTCGAACAGGCCATCTACAAGAGCGCCTATCGGGTGATGAGCTCGATTGCCGCGGCCCAGGGGCATATCGGGGTGGACCGCGAGGTGCTGGCGACGTTGATCGCCCGCCACGCGTGCAACGACTACGGCAGCCGTGAGATCGGCAACCTGCTGGCGCCGCACGTCGAGCGGGCCATCGAGCAGGAGGGCTACGCCCAGGTGCCACTCGCCGACGAGCCGATCCTGATCAGCCTCAAGGGCGCCTCGGCGGCCGGCAAGAGCTCCCTGCGCCACCTGCTGCGATACACCCTGCAGGATCTCGGTATCCCGCCGGAGCAGTACGGCACCATCACGCCCGATATCTGGCGTCGCCTGCTGCTCGACTACGAGACCCTGGGTGAGGCCTACAAGTACGCCGGTCGCCTGGCGGGCAAGGAGGTCAAGCTGATCGACGCCAAGCTGGACCGCTACATTCGCGACAAGGCGCAGCGGGACCGCACCATTCCCAACCTGCTGATCGACCGCTTTCGCTTCGACAGTTTCTCCTCCGACACGGTGCCGCGGCTGCTGGATGGCACTTACGCCAAGTACGTCTCCACCATGCACATGTACTTCATCATCACCCCGCCGGAGGCCACGGTGGAGCGGGGCTGGCTGAGGGGGCTGGAGCGCGGGCGCTACAAGGCGGTGTCGGACTTCCTGGGGCACTGTGTGGAGGCCTACGACGGCATGCCCAGGGTGTTCTTCAAGTGGATGGACAGCCCGCGGCCGCGCTTCAAGTACGTGTTCCTCGACAACAGCGTGCCCCGGCACACCCCGCCGGAGGTCGTCGCCCACGGCACCCGCGAAGTGCTGCACGTGCTGGACCCTGTGGGCCTGGTCAACCTCGACCGCTACAAGAAGATCAACACCGCGGCGACGTGTCCGGAGGAGGTCTATCCCGCCGGCGACACCCTGGCCGTGGCCGCCAACTGCACCTTCCTCAAGCAGTGCCTCGCCAAGGTGCCGGAGGTGCGCTTCGCCGACCGCGCCAGCGGCAAGGTCTACCTGAGCGCCACCGCGGGCCGCTTCACGGTGGAGGACGCTGCACTGCTACGCGCCAAGCGGCAGGAAGCGGAGCTGGCAGCGTTGTTTGCGGCGCTGGGAGTGTCCGAGGGGGAGTGAAATTCAGCCCTGGGCTGGGCCGGCGGGAGCGCCCAGGATCTCGACCAGCTCGATCAGATTGCAGAGTGCCGGGGAGTCGTTGCCGGGCCGCCAGGCGAACCACAGCGGCATGGCGCAGGCGTCGAGCTCCGGCAGGTGCAGGAAGCGGATCCCCGGCATGGGGTGATGGCTGCTGGCGGCAGGCAGAATGGCGATGCCGAGCCCCGCGGCCACCATGCTCAGGATGGCGATGTTGTCGGCGCCATACTGCACCACCCGGGGGTGGAAGCCTAGACGCTGGAAGTGGGCCTGCATGCGGTCGAAGTAGACCGGCGAAGCGCTGCGAAACCCCCACACGAACTCGGCGTCGGCCAACTGCTCCAGCCTCGTCGGCGGGACCTCGGCCCAGGAAGAATTTGCCGGCACCGCCAGCACCAGCGAATCGTGCTGCAGCAGGCGTGTCTCCAGCCCCGGCTGGCCGCTGTCGTCGAGGTAGAGGATGCCGGCATCCAGGGTGCCCTCCCGCAGCCGCTCCAACTGCGGCCCCGAGAGCAGCGGGAAGACCTCGAAGGCAACCTGAGGGAAGCGCTCGCGATAGCGCCCGAGCAGCCCGGCCACCTGCGGAACCCACAGGTGGGTTACCGTCACGCCCAGGCTGACCTTGCCGACCACCCCCTGTCCCAGCGCGGTGAGGCGTGCCTTGAGCCGGGTGCGGCGGTCGAGCAGCTGCTGTGCTTCCTCATAGAGCGCCTGGCCGGCCACCGTCAGGCGTATGCCGCGGGCATGCCGCTCGAACAGCCGCGTCTCCAGGTCCTCTTCCAGCAGGTGAATCTGACGGGTCAGGGCGGGCTGGGCGACATGCACGCGACGGCTGGCGGCGGAAATGGAGCCGGCCTCGACGACGGCGACAAAGTAGTGCAGTTGGCGGAATTCCATCGGCTCCGATACCTGAATGGCATGGCTTTCATCGATTATTGGTATTTTTCCTATGGATTCCCAGCGCGGATAGTGGCATGACTGATAGTGCGACAGCGGGAGAGACCGGTCCGCGAGCTGCGGCACCGGCGCCGAAGGAGCAACTGCCCCGGAAACTCTCAGGCCACAGGACCGCTTCGCATCACTGATTCCGAAGAGCGGCCGACGACTGCGTCCGTCGGCACACCGAAGGAGCAAGCGGGCGTTGCGCGCGTGAATCTCTCAGGTTCCATGACGGATGGGGTGCTCGTTGCCGGCTGGCGGCGAGTTTGACCCGACGCGTCTGGAGAAACGCAATGCAACGTATCGCCGTCATCGGCGGTGGCATCACGGGTGTCACCACCGCCTACGCGCTGCTCAAACGCGGCCTGGACGTCACGCTCTACGAGCGCAATCGCTATGCAGCCATGGAGACCTCCTTCGCCAACGGCGGCCAGCTGTCGGCCTCCAATGCCGAGGTGTGGACTCACTGGCCCACGGTGCTCAAGGGGCTGCGCTGGATGCTGCGAGCCGATGCGCCCCTGCTGGTGAATCCCCGGCCTACCTGGCACAAGCTGAGCTGGTTCGCCGAGTTCATCGCCGCCATTCCCCGCTATGCCGACAACACCACGGAGACGGCACGCCTGGCGGTCGCCGCCCGGGAGTATCTCTACCGCTGGGCGCGCGACGAAGAGATCGAGTTCGACCTCGAGCGGCGGGGCATTCTGCACATCTACCGCGACCGGGCGAGCTTCGAGCATGCAGCCAGAGTCACCAGGTTGCTGGCGAATGGCGGGCTCGAGCGGCGGCCGGTGACGCCCGAGGAGATGCGCGCCATCGAGCCGAATCTGGCCGGCGACTACCATGGCGGCTTCTTCACCGAGAGCGACGCCACGGGCGACATCCACAAGTACACCCAGGGCCTGGCGGCTGCCGTCGAGCGTCGCGGCGGGAGCATTCGCTACGGCCAGGACGTGTCCGGTGTCGGGGCCGATGCCGGAGGAGCCTGGGTCGGCGTGCAAGGCGAGCGGGAGGCGTACGACGGCCTGGTAGTGTGCGCCGGTGTGGCGAGTCGTGGCCTGGCGGCCAGTCTCGGCGACCGTCTCAACGTCTATCCGGTGAAGGGCTACTCGATCACCGTGCATCTCGACGACGCGGCCTCTCGAGATGCGGCGCCGATGGTGAGCCTGCTGGACGACGAGGCCAAGCTGGTCACCAGCCGGCTGGGCGCCGAGCGTTTCCGCGTGGCCGGCACCGCCGAGTTCAACGGCCTCGACCGCGATATCCGTCACGACCGAATTCGTCCGCTGATCGACTGGGTCGAACGCTGCTTCCCCGGCGTCGGTACCCGGCGGGTCGTGCCCTGGGCGGGGCTGCGCCCCATGCTGCCCGACATGATGCCGCGGGTGGGAAGAGGGCGGCAGCCACGGGTGTTCTACAACACCGGCCATGGCCATCTGGGCTGGACGCTGTCGGCGATCACCGCCGAGCTGGTGGCTGACTCCGTGATGGTGGCCAGAACGGAGCAGGTACGCCCCAGCCTGGCTCAGTAACCGCTCCGCACGGCTTCAGAACGGAAGCCTTCCACGAGCCATGCCGTCATGGCATGGCTCGCATCCCAAATCCCTATTTTTTCGATCGCGCCGTCTGTCCCATAGTCAGGAGACAACCCACAACAAGACTCGCTGCGGCGAGCTGGACTCTCCCGATGACCAAGACCTACCATCTCCTGACGGGGCTGCACTTCGCCCTCTGCACGCTGGCCATGATCTGGCCCGGTGCGCTGATTGCCAACCGCATCGAGCCCATCGTGCTGGGGCTGCCCTTCCTGTTCTTCTGGTACATCCTGTGGATGCTGGTGCTGTTCGCCGGCATGTGGCTTGCCTACGTCGTACGTCACGGAGGCGGCCGTCATGACTGATTCGCTGATCGTGGTCGGTATCACCCTGACCTATCTCGCCATGGTGCTGTGGGTGGGCCTGCGCGCCCGCGGTCAGCAGAGCTCGAGCCTCGAGGGCTATGTGGCCGGCGGACGCCACGTCGGCGTGGTGATCCTGTTCTTCATCCTCGGTGCCGAGATTTTCTCCGCCTTCGCCTTCCTCGGTGCGCCGGGCTGGGCCTATCAGCACGGCTCGCCGGCCTTCTACATTCTCGCCTACCTGGCGCTGGTGCCGATCACCATCTGGGCGATGGGGCCTCGGGTCGCCGAGCTGGGCCGCCAGAAGGGCTATCTGACCCAGGGCGACATGATCGCCGACCACTACCGGAGCAAGGCGCTGGGTATCCTGGCCGGCACCATCGGCGTGCTGGCGCTGGTGCCCTATCTGACCATCCAGATCGCCGGGGCCGGGCTGCTGTTCCAGGCCGCCACCGATGGGCTGATTCCCTTCTGGCTCGGCGCCCTGCTGGCCTTCATGGTGGTGGCAGCCTACGTGTTCTGCAGCGGCCTGAGCGGCATCGGCTGGACCAACCTGGTACAGGGCATCATGATGATCGCCATCGCCTGGTTTCTGGGTCTGGCCGTGTCGCAGCGCCTCTACGGCGGGGTCGGCGAAATGTTCCTCCAGCTCCAGCAGGCGGCGCCCGAGTACCTGACCATGCCCGGCGCCAGCGGCATGAGCTGGGGTTACTTCAGCACCGCGGTACTGGTCAGCGCCTTCGGCGGGGCCATGTGGCCGCATCTGTTCATGAAGTTCTACTCCGCCGACAGCGGCCGCACCCTGCGCAAGGTCAGCGTCTTCTATCCGCTCTACGCCTACCTGCTGGTACCGCTGCTGTTCATCGGCTTTGCCGGCGTGCTGGTGTTCGCCGACGAGCCGCTGGCACGCTCGGATACCGTGCTGCTGCGCATGGTCATGGACGTGGCCAATTTCTCCCCCTGGGTGATCGGGCTGATGCTCTCCGGTGCGCTGGCGGCGGCCATGTCCACAGGCGCCAACCTGGCCCATACCGCGGCCATCGTACTGGTACGCGATGTGCTGGGGCCCACCGTGATGCAGCGCGCCAGTGAACGGACCGTGGTCAGCGCCACCCGCTGGAGCGTGGTCGGGCTGTCGCTGATCGCCTATCTCTTCGCCCTGGCCAATCCCGCTTCCCTGGTATTGCTGCTGCTCGGCGCCTACGGACTGATCGTACAGCTCTTCCCCATGGTGATCGGCGCCCTGTTCCTGCCGCGGCTGCGTCGCACCAGCGTCATGGCCGGCGCCCTGGTGGGCAGCCTGGCCTATCTGCTGATGGACTTCGTCTGGAGCTCGCCGCTGGGCTGGCACGCCGGCGTATGGGCGATGCTGCTCAACGTAGGCGTGGTAGCGGCCTGGCAGGGGCTATCCCGCTCGGCTCGCCATGGCCACCCCTTATCCAGCACTCCAAGTCACTGAACCGCCACGGAGGCCATGATGACGATCTTATCCCCCACTCGGGACCTCAAGGGCGCCGTTCGCGCCCAGGTGGAGGCTGGCTTCGATGAGGTGCAGGCGCTTTACCGCCAGCTGCACCGCTACCCCGAGCTGCCCTTCCAGGAGCACAAGACCAGCGCCCGCCTCGCCGAGGCGCTGGAGAGCCTGGGGTTCGAGGTGACCCGCGGCGTGGGCGGTACCGGTGTCGTGGCCCTGCTGCGCAACGGCGAAGGCCCCACCGTGATGCTGCGCGGCGACATGGATGCTCTACCCATCGAGGAGCGCACCGGGCTCGAGTTCGCCAGTCGGGAGAGCGCCGAGAACGCTCAGGGAGAGCGGGTGCCGCTGATGCACGCCTGCGGCCATGACCTGCACAGCAGCTGCGTGGTCGGTGCCGCCGGTGTGATGGCAGCACTGAGAGAGCACTGGAACGGCACCCTGATGCTCATCTGCCAGCCTGCCGAAGAGATCTTCGGTGGTGCCAGGGCCATGCTCGACGACGGCCTTTACGAGCGCTTCGCCCGGCCGGACGTGGTGCTGGGCCAGCACAACATGCCGGCGCTGGCCGGCACGGTCGGGCACATTGCCGGCCGCGCCATGGCCGCCTGCACCAACCTGGCGGTGACGATTCACGGCGCCGGCGGGCATGGCTCCATGCCCGCCCAGACGGTGGACCCGGTGGTGATCGCCGCTCACGTGGTCACTCGCCTGCAGACCATCGTCGCTCGTGAGGTGCCGCCGGAGGAGACGGTGGTGGTCACCGTCGGCAAGCTGCAGGCCGGCACTCAGGCCAACATCATCCCCCATTCGGCCGAGCTCGAGATCAACGTGCGCAGCTTCGACGACACCCTGCATCGCCAGGTGGTAGCCGCCATCGAGCGCATTGTACGCGCCGAGTGCGAGGCCGGGCGCTCGCCCAGAGCGCCGGAGTTCCGTGTGCTGAACGAGACCATCGCCCTGCACAACGACCCCGTGGCAGTCGACCACGTGCGCCGGGCTCACGCCGAGCACTTTGAGTCGGAGCGTCTCTACGAGATGCCACGGCTCAACGGCAGCGAGGATTTTCCCTTCTTCGGCAATGCCGAGGCCGGCGGGTTCGGCGGCGAGGACATTCCCTACGTCTACTGGTTCATCGGCGCGACGCCGGAATCACGCTGGGAGGAGACGCCGGGAGCGAGCGTTACCGACAAGATGCGCCACCTCGAGATGCCACACTCCCCCTATTACTTCCCGGGCAACCCCGAGACCCTGCGCACCGGTATCGAGGCGCTGGCGACGGCGGCGCTGGCCTACCTGGGCTGAGCGTCATACAGCCAGAAACGCCAACGGGCCACCCTGAAGGTGGCTCGTTGGCGTTAGAGCAAGGGCGTGTCACAGCACCCCCTTGGCCTTGGCGGTATGCGTGGCGATGGCGTCCATCAGCGGCGGCGAGAGGCAGTCGTAGGGCGGCAGGCCGAGCTCCTGTAGCCGTGAGCGTACCGCACCCATGTTCTGCGGATCGGCGCCGGACTCGATGATCGACGAGACGAAGGCGGCGAATTCGGGGCCGGCCCAGCCCTCGTCGTGGGAGAGCTCGGTGTGGATGAAGTCCAGCCCGTGGAAGGGGTGGCCGGTGTTCTCGATGCGGCCGTACATGTGCACGCCGCAGCCGGTGCAGGCATGGCGCTGGATAGCCGCGGCCGGATCGACCACCTGGAGCTTCTCCTCGTGGGCGCTGACCCTTACCTTGTCGCGGGGTACCACGGCCACCATCGAGAACAGCGCGCCCTCGGGTTTCCAGCACTTAGTGCAACCGCAGACATGGTTGTGGGCGCACTGGGCGTCGATCGTCACCTCGACCTGTTCGCCGCTGCAGTGGCAGTGGAGCTTGCCGCCGGTGAAGCTGTCGCTGCCGCGCTTGACGCCGTCGTCCACGGCGGGATGGATGTGAACGTTGTGGTGGCTCATGGTGGGTTGACTCCCCTGTGTTGTCGTTTTTTCGGGGTTTCTCGCCGCAGGCGGCGGTCGGGGCGTGCTCTGTGTCGCGGCGGCGGGCTTGCCGCCGAACCAGCGCTGGATGATGTCCATCAGGCTCATGCTGCCTCCTTGTCCCTTGGACGCGTGTCGTGTTCGTTGCTCTTGTGTGCGACGTTCAATAATGGAGTACCGTCCGAATGCTCTTGCCCGCGTGCAGCAGCTCGAATGCCTCGTTGATCTGCTCGAACGGCATGTCGTGGGTGATGAACTCATCGATCTTGATCTCGCCATCCATGTAGCGCTGCACGTAGCCGGGCAGCTCGCTGCGCCCCTTCACCCCGCCGAACGCCGAGCCGCGCCACACCCGCCCGGTCACCAGCTGGAACGGCCGCGTGGAGATCTCCTCGCCGGCCCCGGCCACGCCGATGATCACCGATTCGCCCCAGCCCTTGTGGCAGCACTCCAGCGCCGAGCGCATCACGTTGACGTTGCCGATGCACTCGAAGGAGTAGTCGACCCCGCCGTCGGTCATGTCGACGATCACCTGCTGGATCGGATCGGAATGCTCCTTGGGATTGACGAAGTCGGTGGCACCGAACTGGCGCGCCAGTTCGAACTTGTCCGGGTTGACGTCGATGGCGATGATGCGGCTGGCCTTGGCCATCTGCGCGCCCTGGATCACCGCCAGGCCGATGGCGCCGAGGCCGAACACGGCGACGGTGGCACCCGGCTCCACCTTGGCGGTGTTGAGCACCGCACCGATGCCGGTGGTCACGCCGCAGCCGAGCAGACAGATCTTGTCCAGCGGCGCCTCCTTGGAGACCACCGCCAGGGAGACCTCGGGCAGCACGGTGTATTCGCTGAAGGTGGAGCAGCCCATGTAGTGGTGCAGCATCTTGCCGTCGAGCGAGAAGCGCGAGGTGCCGTCGGGCATCAGTCCCTGGCCTTGGGTGGCGCGCACCGCCTGACACAGGTTGGTCTTGCCCGAGCGGCAGAACTTGCACTTGCCGCATTCGGCGGTATAGAGCGGGATGACGTGATCGCCGGGCTTGAGGCTGGTCACCCCTTCGCCCACCGCCTCGACGATGCCGGCGCCCTCGTGGCCCAGCACCGAGGGGAACAGACCCTCGGGGTCGGCGCCGGAGAGCGTGAAGGCGTCGGTGTGGCACACGCTGGTCGCGGCGATACGCACCAGCACCTCACCCGCCTTGGGATCCTGTACGTCGATTTCGGTGAGCTCGAGGGGCTTGCCCGCGGCCATGGCGACTGCAGCGCGAGATTTCATGGGCAGCTCTCCCTGTGTTGTTGTGATATAGGGCGCTGCGGCGCCCGTCATGGGATGACGCTGATGTCAGTCTAGGAGAGTCGGGGCGGGGCGATTGTGGCGCAGCGGCATAACACAGTTGCTGGTGGGCAACATTCCTTAAGGAAACACTACACAAATGCCTGCGCGAGCGAATCGCTGCGTTGCGCGGTGCGCGGAATCCTCACATATACCCCATATGCTCCGGTTCCTGTGCTCCGTGCGCCTTGCGCTTCATCTCGCTCGTCAATTTGTGCAGCGCTTCCTTCACAGACGTTACGTGTCGGTATCACCTGGTCTATGCAGCCACCAGCGCTGCGCCAGACGGCCCTCGGCGATGGCGCTGGCCATCGCCGTGAGCTCATCGGCATGCAGAGAGGCCAAGGCCTGGCTTTCGGCTTCCCAAGGCAAGGGCTGCCAGGCATCCGCCAGGGGGTGGCGGCGCAGCGCATGCCACAGGCGGGCCACGGCCTCGGCGTGGGTTTCGGGCGGGCCGGCGGCGGCGAGCAGGGCGCGTTTGCGGCTGGTCATCGTCGCTTGGTCGAGGCGCGCCAGTGCCTCGCCCTGGCAGGTCAGGAATTGGCCGATGGCCTGGCGTAACGCGTCCACGCTTGTGCCTGGTGACTGCACCACGTAGCCCAGCCGTGGGTAGCCCGCCGCTTCGCGGTAGCGTACCGCCGCGACATAGCCGAGGCCACGCCGCTGGCGCATTTCGTGATGAAAGGCGGCATCGTGACACTGGGCCAGTAGCTGCAGCAGCCAGCGGCTGCGGGGGGTGTCGTCGGGGCCGGCTATCTCGAGCATGGCGGCGTGATCGTCTGCCTGCGCTGAGAGCCAGTGGAGCTCGGCCGGCACTTCATATGAGGTGTCGTCCTCTCGCCGGCGTGCCGCCAGCCGTCGCAGCAGGGCCTCGGCGGCCTGGGTGTCGGTGTCGCCGTGCACCCAGGCGAGCGGCTGCCGGCTCTGCTGGCCGGGCGTGCCGGGCGGGGGCAGGGTCACGAGGCGTGTCAGCATACGCTGGGCCAACAGCCCCTTGGGCGCTTCGTCGCGGGGCCGTGTCACCGTTTCGGGCCAGCACGCCACGGCCAGCTCGACGAGGGCGTCCAGCCGTTCGGCCGGGCCCGTGGCGATCAGCCAGTCGCCGCGAGCGTCGCCGTCGCAGCGCAGTTCCAGGCCGTGGACTGCGGCGGCCTGCCGTAGCGGCAGGGCGTTCTGTCGCCACTGGCTCAGACGTGCGGCCTGGCGTGAGAGCGAAGCTGACCAGCCCAGGCAGAACGATGCCGGCGCTGCGTCGGGCAGCCGCAGCGGATCGCCGGCCCAGAGCTGAAATCCCACGCCCTGATTCACCAGGTACGGGCCGGGCTCGTCAACGCTCGGTCGTAGGGTGCGTGCCGACAGCGCGGGAGCCGCGCGCCAGGGCAGCGGCAGTGTTTCCGATGCCAGTGGCTGAGGGTGCCAGGCCGTACCGGTCTCGGCCAGGCGCTTCCAGCTTCCCGGCGCACTGGGAGATTGCCACAGCAGTCGGCACTGCTCGACGGCGAGCCAGGGCTGCAGAGCTTCTCGCGGCGCTGCCGGACCAGCGCTCGGGTTCCCCGCAGCGGCCAGGCGGCAGGCGCAGCGACGGGGCCAAACATCCAGCTCGACGGGGGCGACGGGACGTTCGGTCAGCGGTGAGGCGAGGGCTCGCTCGAGCGCCATGCGGCAGGCGGCGAGCAGCGTCTGGACGGTCTCTTCGTCGGGTGCCGGCGCCAGGCGCAGGGCAAGGGCCGTTCCGACGCCTTGCGGGGTGAGCGTCACGTCGAAGCTATCGAGCTCCACGGCGGCCTGCAGCGTGGCGGCCAGCCGTCCGTCGCTCAGCCTCGCGGCGACGGCCTCCAGCCATTCGCCATGGGCGGCGGCCAGCGCTTGCGGCAGGGGCCAGATGAGCTCCAGCGCCGAGGTGGCGGGCATGGCCTGGGGGGCATGCCAGGCCACGCCGCCCGGCTCGCCCCAGCGCCAGGGGCGTTGGAGCGGTGAGGGTTCGCCAGTCGGCAGGGGCTCGGCGTGGCGTTCGAGCAGCTCGAGCTGTGCTTCGAGGGGCAGTGGTCCCAGCATGGCCAGCGCCATGCCGCCGCTGCGGTAGTGACGAGTGTGAAAGTCGCTGAGCCGGGTGGTCAGGTGAGCCGCATCGTCGCCCAGGCTCTTGCGGTTGCCGGCGTGGCAGAGCCGGGCTGGATGACCTTCGCGACAGAGCCGGCCGAGTGCCGCCAGCCGGTGCAGGGCGGGGTCGGCCAGCCGGGCGCGGAACTCCGCGTCGAGCACTTCCACTTCATGGGCGATGTGTGCCGGTTCGAAGCAGGGCCGGGCCAGCATGTCCACCAGCCGGGCGAGGCCCTCGTCGGCTTCGTCCGGTGGCAGGTGCAGGTGCACGTCGGTAACGGTTTCGTCGGTACGCGCGTTGTAGCGTCCGCCCCGCTCACCGATCCAGCGTGCCAGTTCGCCCGCCTCGGGAAAATTGGCCGAGCCCAGAAACAGGGCGTGCTCGAGCAGGTGGGCCAGGCCGCGGCAGTCGTCGGGTTCGTCCAGGTAGCCCACTCCCACCGCGCCGACCAGACGCTGCACCCGCGCGCTGGGCACCTGCGCCGCGGCGATCCACAGACCGTTGTCCAGCCGCCTCTCCACAAGGCAACTACCCAGCGGCAGCCCCGCGCTTCTGGCCGCTTCATCGTAGGTGGCGGCAGGCCCATTCATTGGCGACAGAACACCTGCGACTCATGCACGTTGCGTAGCGTGAGTGTCTCCATCGCGGGAGAAGCCGCGTTGGCCTCGCGGCGGGCGGCTTCGATCAGGTGGTGGTCCGGCGACAGCGAGCAGACCGGGTCGGTGGCGGCGGCATCGCCGGTGAGCAAGTAGGCCTGACAGCGGCAGCCGCCGACATCTTTATGACGCTCGTCGCAGCTGCGGCAGGGCTCCTGCATCCAGGCGTCGCCGCGGTAGCGGTTGAACGGTTCGCTGTCGTACCAGATCTCCCTGAGGCCATGGTCGCGCACGTTGGGAAAGCGCATCGGCAGCATGCGCGCACTGTGACAGGGCAGCACCGCGCCGTCCGGGGCCACGGTCATGAAGATCGAGCCCCAGCCGCCCATGCATGCCTTGGGGCGCTCGCCGTAGTAGTCGGGCACCACGAACAGCAAGCGCATGTCGCGGCCGCGTTCGGCCAGTCGCTCGCGCCAGCGCGCGGTGGTGGCCTCGGCGGCTTCGAGCTGTTCACGACTCGGCAGCAGACCCTCGCGATTGAGGTGGGCCCAGCCGTACATCTGGCAGTTGGCCAGCTCCACCGCGTCGGCACCCAGCTCGTCGCACAGAGCGATGATCTCGTCGATGCGGTCGATGTTGTGCCGGTGCAGCACCACGTTGAGCACCATGGGGTAGCCGGCGGCCTTCACCGCTCGCGCCATGGCGAGCTTCTTGGCATGGGCCTTGGGCGAGCCGGCCACCGCTGCGGCCACGTCCGGGTCGGCGGCCTGCAGGCTGATCTGGATATGGTCGAGGCCGGCCTCGCGCAGTGCCTCGATGCGCGCCTCGTCGAGCCCCAGGCCGGAGGTGATCAGGTTGGTATAGAAGCCGAGCCGGCGTGCCTCGGCCACCAGTTCTTCCAGGTCGCGCCGCACCAGCGGCTCGCCGCCGGAAAAACCCATCTGCACCGCGCCCATGGCACGGGCCTGGGTCAGCACCTCGATCCACTCCGCGGTGGTGAGCTCCTCCTCCACCGCGGCGAAGTCCAGCGGGTTGGAGCAGTAGACGCACTGCAGCGGGCAGCGGTAAGTGAGTTCGGCGAGCAGCCACAGCGGCGCGCCGGTTGCGCCATTGACGGCGACGGTATCGGTTCGGTCAGTCATGCTGGATCCACCCTTGTCGGGCGGCATCGAGCAGGAATTCGTGTACGTCCTGCTCGATCGCCGCAGCGGGGGCATCGGGGAACTGGGCCTGCAGGTTGGCCACCAGGCTGGCCACGTCGCGCTGGCCATCGAGCTGGCCGAGAATGGCGCCGGCACTGTCGTTGAGCTGCACCATACCCTCAGGGTAGAGCAGCACGTGGCGGCCCTGGGCCTGCTCCCACTGCAGGCGCCAGCCGGGGCGCAGACGGTAGACGGTGGCGGACTCGATCATGGCCATCACAGCCCCCTGTGGTAGACGCGCCGGTCGGTGACCGAGTGGTAGGGCGGCCGCTCGAGCTGGTAGGCCAGGGTCATGGCGTCGAGCATCGACCACAGCACGTCGAGCTTGAATTGCAGGATCTCCAGCGCGCGCTGCTGGGCAGCGGCGGTGGTGCACACCGCCAGCGCTACCTCCAGGCCATGGTCGACGTCGCGGCGTGCTTCCTTCAAGCGCTTGCGGAAGTAGCCGTAGCCGGCCTCGTCGATCCAGGGGTAGTGGGTCGGCCAGGTATCGAGCCGGCTCTGGTGTGCCTGAGGCGCGAACAGCTCGGTGAGCGAGGAGATCGCCGCCTCCTGCCAGCTCGCCCGGCGCACGAAGTTGACGTAGGCATCCACCGCGAAGCGCACACCGGGTAACACGTGTTCCTGGGCCCACAGCTCATCGCGGGAGAGGCCCACCGCCTCGCCCAGGGTCAGCCAGGCCTCGATACCGCCGCCGCCGTCGTCATGGCCGTCGTGATCGAGCAGGCGCTGGATCCAGCGGCGGCGGGTGGCGGCGTCAGGACAGTTGGCCAGCAGCGCGGCGTCCTTTTGCGGGATCATCACTTGATAATAGAAGCGATTGGCCACCCAGCCGCGGATCTGCTCCGGCGTGGCGCGGCCCTCGGCCATGTCGACCTGGTAGGGGTGATGGACATGGTAATAGGCGCCCTTGGCCAGCAGGGCCTCGCGGAAAGCCTCGGGGGAAAGCGCTAGGTTGTCGGGATCCACCGTCGAGGCGGCGAAGGGGGATGCGATCGAACTCATGAGGCGATTCCTTCCCAGTGCGTGCGAGCGGATGCGCTATGGTTGTGACGCCGTTCGGTGTGTCGGGTTCAGATCTCGAGGCGCATGCCATCGAAAGCGACTTCAATGCCGGTTTCGCTGAGCGTAGCACGCTCCGCGGAGCGCTCGTCGAGGATTGGGTTGGTGTTGTTGATATGGATCAGCACTCGGCGGGTGGAGGGCGGCAAGCGCCCCAGCTCCTCCAGCAGACCGCCCGGTCCGGCCAGGGCCAAGTGGCCCATGTCGGTGCCGGTCGACTTGCCCACGCCGGCACGCAGCAGTTCGTCGTCGTGCCACAGGGTGCCGTCGACCAGCACGCAGTCCGCTTGGCTGAGGTAGCCGCGTACCCGCTCGTCGAGCCGGCCAAGCCCCGGGGCATAGAACAGTCGCGTGCCGCACGCCCGGTCTTCCACCAGCAGGCCGATGTTGTCGCCCGGGGTCGGCGCGCCGCGACGTGGCGAATAGGGCGGCGCGTTGCTGTCGAGAGCCACCGCGGCGAACGACAGGCCCGGACAGGCAGGCACCTCGAAGGTGGCCTCCAGATGAGCTTCATCGATACCGATGGGCCGCCAGTTCAGTCCTCCCCAGTGTTGGAGCATGGTGAACAGCGGGAAGCCGCTGCTCAGATCCTGATGCACGTTGGGCGTGCACCAGACATCGAAGGGGCAGCCTTCACGCAGCGACAGCAGGCCGGTGGCGTGATCGATCTGGGCATCTACCAGCAGCACGCCCGAGATACCGCTGTCGCGGGGGATGCGGCGCGGGTGCAGCTCGGGGTTGGCGGCCAACTGGGTACGAATGTCGGGCGAGGCGTTGCACAGCAGCCAGCGCTCGCCGTCGGCGCTGATGGCGATGGACGACTGGGTACGAGGCGTTGCCTCGACGCTGCCGGTGCGCAGGCCATGGCAGAGCGTGCAATTGCAGTTCCACTGGGGGTAGCCACCGCCAGCGGCGGCGCCCAGGACCAGTACGTGCATTCAGATCTCCGTGCCGATGAACTGAAAAATGAACCGAAAAAACGACGGCTGACGCCCGTGAAGAGCGTCAGCCGGTCGAGTCCTTGCCGAAAGGATGTCTCAGCGATTGGAGATGTATAGCGTCACTTCGAAGCCCAGACGCAGGTCGGTATAAGCAGGTTTGGTCCACATAAGAACTCCTCCACATGGGTGGATCGATGGGCATGCCCATTCAGTAAAGCAGCTAATGGCTTCGCTACCTTGCGACCTAAGTCTAGTAAGCGTGGGGAAGATTCGTCAAAGAATCTCGAAATGAGCACTGCAATGCTCGTGAAACGCCACCGCGGCGGGCTTCGGTCACGGGTGTTACAGGATTGTTGCCCAGGGGCAATAGTCTTTTGATTGCCAGCTAAACCTAAATTAACTGATCTGCCCATGCGCCTGCCAATGTTGTGCTAGACCTGATCTTGTCAATACCTGAAACACAATTACACAAGATGTGCCGCTTTCCCCAGGCACACCTTCAGTGAGACGGAGACAACGCCATGCTTAGGGAGACCGGTTATGCCGTAACGGCCGTTAGTTTGTTGGCTGTGTCGGTGGCGCATGCCAACCAGAATCAACTCGAACTCCAGCAGAACCCGGAATACTGGGCCACTCAGCTGGGTAACTACCAGGGCAACCGCTTCAGCGAACTGGACCAGATCAACCGCGACAACGTGAACGAGCTGCGCTCGGTGTGGCAGTTCTCCACCGGCGTGCTGCGCGGCCACGAAGGCGGCCCCCTCTATGTCGGCGATGGCCGGCTATATATCCACACCCCCTTCCCCAACAAGGTATTCGCCCTAGACCTGGAGGACGAAGGTCGTGTGGTCTGGAGCTACGAGCCGGATCAGGATTCCCGCGTCATTCCGGTGATGTGCTGCGACACGGTCAACCGTGGGCTGGCCTATGCCGACGGACGCCTGTTCCTCGGCCAGGCCGACAACACCCTGATCGCACTGGATGCCGAGAGCGGCGAGCTGCTGTGGGACGTCAGCAACGGCGACCATACCGTCGGCGAGACCAACACCATGTCGCCGCTGGTGGTGCATGACATGGTGATCGTCGGTATCAGCGGCGGCGAATACGGTATCCGCGGTCACATGACCGCCTACAACGTCGAGACCGGCGAGATGGTCTGGCGCGGTTACTCCACCGGGCCGGACGATGAAGTGCTGATCGACCCCGAGAGTACCCTGATGCTGGGCGAGCCCATCGGCGAGGCCGACCTCGGCGTCTCCACCTGGCCGGAAGACGAGTGGGAGCGCGGCGGCGGGGCACCCTGGGGCTGGGTCACCTACGACCCCGACCTCGACCTGATCTACTACGGTACCGGCAACCCCGGAACCTGGAACCCGGATCAGCGTGCCGTCGACGGCGAGCCGGCAGACAACAAGTGGGCCATCACCGTGTTTGCCCGCGATCCCAACGACGGCTCGGTCAAGTGGGTCTATCAGAAGGTGCCCTTCGACGAGTGGGATTACGACGGGGTCAACGAGAATCAGCTGATCGACGTGGAGTTCGAGGGCGAGGAGCGCAAGGGCCTGGCGATCATCGACCGCACCGGCTTCGGCTTCCTGCTCGACCGCGAAACCGGTGAGCTGCTGGTGGCCGAGAAATTCGCCCCCGAGACCAACTGGGCCGACAGCTACGACATGGAAACCGGGCGGCCCAACGTCAACGAGGATTACAGCACCTTCCGCCAGGGGGTGAACGTCAACACCACCGACATCTGCCCCACCGCCATGGGCGCCAAGAACATGCAGCCGAGCGCCTACTCGCCGCGTACTGGCCTGATCTATGCCGGCATCAACCGCATCTGCATGAACTACGAGCCCTACGAGACCGAGTACGTGGCCGGTCAGCCCTATGTGGGTGCGACCCTGACCATGATGCCGTCGCCCACCGAGAACGGCCAGATGGAAGGCCGCATGGGCAGCTTCATCGCCTGGGATCCGGTTGCCGGCGAGACCGTGTGGGAGGTCGACGAGCGTTTCGCGGTGTGGAGCGGGGCGTTGGCCACGGCCGGTGATCTGGCCTTCTACGGCACGCTCGAAGGTCACGTGAAGGCGGTGGACATCGAGAACGGTGAGGAGCTGTGGCGCTTCAAGACGCCCTCCGGGATCATCGGCAACGTCAATACCTTCATGCACGAGGGCAAGCAGTACGTGGCCGTGCTCTCCGGGGTCGGCGGCTGGGCCGGTATCGGCCTGGCAGCGGGACTCGAGGATCCCGAAGAGGGCCTCGGTGCCGTGGGCGTGTTCTCCGCGCTGGGTGACTACACCAAGCTCGGTGGCGTGCTGACGGTCTTCGCTCTGCCCGATTGAGCGGGTCTGGCCGGGGCGGGAATGGCCGTTGCCATTCCCGCCCATCCTCTTTCACTTCGGCAGCAGGTGGTCTCCTCGTGGCCGAAGCGGTTACCAGAAGGATGTGCTGCATGACGGTATTCGCACGTTTTCACGTTGTTCCCGCACTGTTCCTCACCCTGGGGCTGGCTTCCGCCGCCCTTGCCGACGAGCATCGCGTCACCGGCGACGGACCCGGCGCCTTCGTCGTCGAGGATGGCAAGGTCGATCCCGATACCTACGAGGGTTACCTCGTCTATACCCGAGCCTGCATGGCCTGCCACGGGCCTGATGGTATGGGCTCCTCCTTTGCCCCCAACCTGATTCGCGCGGCCGAGCGGCGTGGCTGGGAGAACTTCGCCGGCACCATCGCCTCGGGGCGCGAAGTGCAACCCGGCCAGGTGATGCCCTCCTTCGCCGACGACCCCTATGTCATGGGCAATATTCCCAACCTCTTCAGCTACATGCGAGCGCGCGGCGAGGGTGGGTTGGGGCGCGGTCGCCCGCAGATCATCGAGTCGATGCAGGAGCAGGGCGAGGAGAACGGCGACGACAAGGCCGCTGAGGAAGCGAACGCCAAGGAGTGAGCCCGCTCCATTCGCGACATCATTTCCTGAAGCGGAGGATGCATGAGAGCAGCCTGTCGTCAGACGTTGCAGGCGTTGGCCGTGGCCCTGGGGCTGGCCGCTGCCGTGGGTGCCGTCGCCAATCCCCCCGAACGCCAGGAGCGCGAGGCCCTGCGGGTCTGCGCCGACGGCAACAATCTGCCCTTCAGCAACCAGGCCGGCGAAGGGTTCGAGAACCGTATCGCCGAGCTGATGGCCGAAGACCTCGGCGTGCCGCTGACCTACGTCTGGGCGCCCCAGGTCATGGGCTTCGTACGCAACACCCTGGAGCTGCGCGTGTGCGACGTGATGATCGGCGTCGTGGCGGGCTACGACTTCGTGCAGAACACCAACGCCTACTACCGTTCGGTCTATTCGCTGGTGGTGTCCGAGGACTCCGAACTCGAGGTCACCCGGCTGAGCGACCCGGCGCTGGCCGGAAGGCGCATCGGCGTGGTGGCGGAAACCCCGCCGCTGGTGCCGCTGCGTCGGACCGGCGCGCGCATCCAAGGTTATCCGCTGATGGTCGACACCCGAGTGCGCGCCCCGGTGCGCGATGCCATTGCCGACGTCGCCGAGGGCGTGACCGAGGGAGCGGTGCTGTGGGGGCCGCTGGCCGGCTACTACGCGGCGCGCCAGGATCCGCCGCTCAGGGTCGTGCCGCTGATCGACGACGACTCAGATGCCACCCTCGACTACCGCATCACCATGGGCGTGCGCCGCGGCGAGCCCCACTGGAAGGACTGGATCAACGACTTCATCGAGCGCCGCCAGGGGGAGATCGACGCCATCCTGCGCGAGTATGACGTGCCGCTGCTCGACCGCCGCGGCCGGCTGCTGGATACGGATGAAGGAGATGGGGCATGAGCCGTGTACGACCATCCGCCCCCCTGCTGCTGGGGTTCGGTTTCACGCTGGCGCTGTTCGCCGCGACCGAGGTCGAGGCCCAGCGCGCCGCGGCGGGGCCGCCCGATTGGCCCTGCGTGCAGCGGCTCATCCCCGAGCTGGCCTGGGGCACCATCTGGACCGGGCCCTCGCCGGAGGAACTGGAACAGGCTTGGTGGGAGGACGATGAGGTCGGTCGGGTGGCGCGCTTCGCCACCTCGCGTTCGACGCCGGAGGAACAGGCCCAGGCGCGTGTGCGCGAGTTCGTCGAGTCCCTGCCCGAGGAGAAGGACGAGGAGAAGGGCGAGGAGCAGGCCGACGAAGAGGTCGAGCGACGTCTGACCCTGCTGTTCGCCGGGCTGTTCGAACTCACCAACCGTGAGCGGCGGCGCACCATCGATGGCATTCGCAGTGCTTCCCGCGCCCAGCTGGCGCGCCTGGAAACCATCTCGGGCATGGTCGATGAGCTCGAGGAGCGGCGCGCCGACGAGAGCGCCGACGCCGCGGAGGTCGAGCGGCTTTCCGAGTCGCTGTTCTGGGAGCAGCGCACCTTCCAGCAGCGCCAGCAGGCGCTGCCGGCCATGTGCGAGCAGCCCTACCTGCTGGAAGAGAAACTCTCGCGTATGGTGCGCACGATCATGGCACGAATGCCGTGAGGCAGTGGAGTAAGTCAGTAGGAGCAATAAAAGACAACACTAACGACAACAGCGGCAGCGCGGCTGCCTGAGGAGTCCTTATGGGTACGCTACCGCGAGCCTTTCACTGGCTGGCGCTGGGGGGGCTGACACTGGGCCTGGGGTGGATACCCCTGGCATCGGCCGATACGCCTGCGTCCATCGTCGTGGGGTATCTGGGCATGGAGCGCCCCGACGACCAGGAGCCGCTCTCGGTGCTCGATCCGGTGATCGACGACGAAGGGCTGCAGGGCGCTCGCCTGGGCATCAACGACAACAACGCCACGGCTCAGTTTCTGGGCCAGGAGTTCGTCTTTCACGAGGCGGTGGTGGCTCAGGGCGATGACGTCGGCGGGGCGCTGGAGAGCCTGATCGAGCAGGGCGTCGAGTGGATCGTCAGCGGTTTGCCCGCCGCGGCGCTCAATGAAGTGATGGCGCACCCCGCCCGCGGTGGCCGGGTGGTGTTCAACGCCTGGGCGCCGGACGATGAGCTGCGCGGCGAGGCGTGCCACCCGGAGCTCTATCACACCACCCCGAGCCGGCGCATGCTGGCCGACGCCCTGGCCCAGTTCCTCGGCTTCAAGCAGTGGGACCGCTGGGCGCTGGTCTACGGCAACACCGACGAGGATCGTATCCTGGCCGACGTGCTGCGCGCCTCGGCCGCGCGCTACGGCCATCGCGTCGTGGGCGACAGGATGTGGCCCCACGACCCCATGGCACGCCGCGCCGAGGGTGGGTTCCACGCCATTCAGCGCGAGATCCCGGTATTTCTGCAGGACCTGCCCGAGCACGACGTGTTGGTGATCGCCGACGAGACCGACTACTTCGGCGAATACTTCCCCTTCCAGACCTGGGCGCCGCGCCCGGTGGTGGGCACCCAGGGGCTGATGGCGACTCCGTGGCACCGGTCTCACGAGTCGTGGGGTGCAGTACAGCTGCAGCGGCGCTTCGAGAAGCTCGCCGACCGCTGGATGACGCCGCGGGACTTCGGCGCCTGGCTGGCGCTGCGCTCGCTGGGCGAGGCGGCGGCCCGCACCGGCTCCGTCGAGCGCGATGCTGTGCTCGACTACATGCTCAGCGAGGAGTTCGAACTCGCCGGCTACCTGGGTTTCCCGGTCAGCTATCGAACCTGGAACCACCAGCTGCGCCAGCCCATCCTGATCACCGGGCCGCGCATGGTGGCCTCGGTGTCGCCGCAGGAGGGTTATCTGCATCCACGCACGCCGCTCGATGCACTCGGCGCCGACGAGGGAGAATCACAATGCCGCTTCTGAACCGTATGATCTCGCCAAGCCTGCTCGGGCTGGTGCTGGGGGCCTTGGCGCTGCTGCCCGTCAGCGCTCAGGCGGAGCGCATCTTCGTCTCCAACGAGAAGGACAACACTATCTCGGTCATCGACGGGGCGAGCCTCGAGGTGGTGGAAACCATCAGCGTGGGGCGACGGCCGCGCTCGATGGCATTCAGCAGCGACGGCAGCGAGCTGTTCGTGGCGGTGGGTGACGACGAGGCCATCGACATGATCGACCTGGAGACGCTGCAGGTGGTGCGCAGCCAGGCTTCGGGGGACGACCCGGAGGTGATCCGCGTCGACCCCAATCGGCCCTACATCTACGTCTCCAACGAGGACGACAACATCGTCTCGGTGCTCGACTACGAGCGGCGCACACTGGTCACCGAGATCCCGGTGGGGGTCGAGCCGGAAGGGCTCGGCATCAGCCCCGACGGGCGCTGGCTGGTCTCCACCACCGAAACCTCCAACATGGCCCACATCATCGACACCGAGACCATGGAAGCGGTGTATCACCGCCTGGTGGGCGCTCGCCCGCGCCACGCCGAGTTCACCCATGACGGCCGTGAGGCCTGGGTCTCGGCGGAGATCGCCGGCACCGTGTCGATCCTCGACATGGAAGAGACCTTCGACGTCAAGCACGTGATCCGCTTCGACGTGCCCGGGGTACCGCGTGAGACCGTGCAGGCGGTTGGTGTGGCGCTGACCTCCGACGGCCGCTACGGCTTCGTCGCCCTGGGCCCCTCCAATCGGGTAGCGGTGGTCGACCAGCAGACCTACGAGGTGCTCGACTACATCCTGGTCGGCCAGCGGGTCTGGCACCTGGCGCTCAACGGCGACGAGAGCCGGCTCTACACCACCAACGGGGTCAGCGGCGACGTCACCATGATCGAGGTGGACAGCCTGCGGGCGGTCAAGTCGATCCCGGTGGGCCGCTTCCCCTGGGGCGTGATCGTCGAGCCGTGAGCGAGACGCACGATGCGACCGAAGCTCAGCTCGCGCTGGAGGTACGCGAGCTGAGCTTCACCTATAGCGGCAGGCCGGCGCTGGACGACGTTTCCCTGGCCGTGAGAGCCGGGGAGTTCGTCGTGCTGCTCGGCCCCAACGGCGCCGGTAAGACCACGCTGTTCTCGCTGATCACCCGTTTGCACGACCGTCGCCGCGGCGAGATTCGCATCGGCGGCTTCGACGTGCGCCGTCAGGCGGTACAGGCCCACGCCCGCATCGGTGCGGTGTTTCAGCAGCCGACCCTGGATCTCGATCTCAGCGTGATGCAGAACCTGGCCTACCATGGCGCCCTGCACGGCATGTCGCGGGGCGAGGCGAAGTCGCGCGCGCTGGCTCAGCTCGAACGGGTGGGGCTGGCCGACCAGCGCCGCACGCGGGTACGCCGCCTCTCCGGCGGCCAGCGGCGACGGGTGGAGATCGCCCGGGGCCTGATGCACGAGCCACGCCTGCTGCTGCTCGACGAGCCCACCGTGGGGCTCGATATCGCTTCGCGCCGCGATCTGGTCGCGCATGCCCATCGGCTGTGCGCCGAAGCGGGAGTGGCGGTGCTGTGGGCCACGCACCTGATCGATGAAGTGCGACGCGGCGATCGGGTCGCGGTGCTGCACCGCGGGCGGCTGCTGGCCGACGAGCAGGGCGAGGCGCTCACTGCCCGGCTCGGCGTCGAGACCCTGGGTGAAGCCTTCGATCGATTGGTGGGAGACGAGGAGGCCGCATGCGAGTGATGCCCTGGCTGCACTGTCTGCGCGGCGTGGTGGGCCGCGAGCTGCTGCGCTTCCTGCATCAGCGCAGCCGCTTTCTCGCCGCGCTGGTGCGTCCACTGGTGTGGCTGTTCGTCTTCGCCGCCGGCTTTCGCATGGCGCTGGGGGTGGCCATGACCGAGCCCTACCAGACCTACATTCTCTACGAGGTCTACATCGTGCCGGGGCTGGTGGGCATGATTCAGCTGTTCAACGGCATGCAGAGCTCGCTCTCCATGGTCTACGACCGCGAGATGGGCAGCATGCGGGTGCTGCTGGTCAGCCCCTTCCCGCGCTGGTACCTGCTGGTGTGCAAGCTGCTGGCCAGCACTCTGGTGTCGGTGGTGCAGGTCTATGTCTTCCTGGCCATCGCCTGGGCCTATGGCATCCAGGCGCCGGCGATGGGCTATCTCTACCTGCTGCCGGCACTGCTGGTCACCGGCTTCATGGTCGGTGCGCTGGGGCTATTGCTCTCTTCCTTCATCCGCCAGTTGGAGAACTTCGCCGGAGTGATGAATTTCGTCATCTTCCCGATGTTCTTTCTCTCCTCGGCGCTCTATCCGCTGTGGCGCATCCGCGAGGGCAGCTATCTGGTCTATCAGATCGCCGCGCTCAATCCCTTCACCCATGCCGTGGAGATGATCCGCTTCGCCATGTACGAGCGTTTCAACGGCGAGGCGGTGCTGATCAGCGTGGCGGTGGCGGCGGTGCTGCTGGTGCTGGCGATCCTGGGCTATAACCCATCCCGCGGCATGATGGCCCGCAAGGGAAACGCGGGATAAATGTCTGCGCGTGCGAATCACTGCGTTGCGCGGTGCTGGTGCGTCGAGTCAGGGATGGCATGGCTCTCCTGGTCCTGGCTTTCCAGGCTGCGGTACTCCAGGTAATCGATGATGCGCTGGCGGGTGCGCGGGTCGAGCTCCCACAGCACCATGCGATTGCCGGGCAGGAAGGTGGCGGGACCGGCCAGGAAGGCGTCGAGAGTGTCGCGATCCCATACCAGCTCGGCTCGTTCTAGCGCCGGAGAGTAGTCGAATTCCGCGATGCTGCCTGCGGGGCGGCCGAACACCTCATGCAGACTGGGGCCGGCCAGATGGCGGCCGGGCTCGATGCTGTGGCAGCCGACGCACTGGGCGCGGAACAGCCGCTCGCCCTCGGCGTGTTCGTCAGCCAGGGCCGCCGGCGGAGCGAGCAGCAAGGTGGCGAGAGCCAGGCCGGTGGTGCAGCGGCTGCCGCAGCGGAGGCGGGGCATCAGAAGCAGCGCAGGTTGGCGTCGGCCTGAGCTTGGTGCAGGGCCTGCACCTGATCCTGCATGCCGCGCTCTGTGCGGAACAGCACGCCGAGTTCGCCGCGCTGGTCCTGCATGCCCAGCACCGTCTCGACCTGCTCGTAGGTTTCGTAGGGCAGATGCTCGGCGATCACGTCGATGCTGCAGGAGCACTTCTGCATGGTCAGATAGCTGTTGCCGTTGGCCGCCATACAGGCCAGCACGTAATCGACGCGCGCTTCGGTAGGGTAGTCGTTGGCCAGGCCTGGCGTGGCAAGCGGGAGCAGCAGGCCGACAAGCATCCACGGGCGTAGCAGGCCTGTCGCCGTCTTCCGAAGTCGAGGCATTGTTGTTGTCCTCCGGATGGTAATGGCGCTTTGAGTCGTCGCAGCGTATGGCTTCAAGGTATGGCAGTCAGCGCTGTTTTTCCACCGCGAGCAAGGGCCTATCGCGCCCATGAAGAAAGCCTATGAGCTGTTGCCGGGGTGGCATCGGTAATCTTCCCAGGTCGGCCGAGGCCGATTGTCTGCAATCCCTGCATGACATTTTCGGCCCGTCTCTCGGCGGGCTTTTTTCTGCACGCGAGTTTCATGTGCAAGGAGAGCCGAGTGGCAGATCAGCTCTTGGGCTTGTCGTCGCGCACCTCGTAATCCCCTTCCAGCAACTCGGGCTCGCTACCGCGATAGTGGGCCCCAGAGTAGGTCTCCTGAGTATGAGTCTCGCGGTGGGTCTCGCGATAGTGGTAGCCGCCGCCGGCATCCTTGGCCTGCTCGGCGCGCAGCTGTTCGAGGCGCTTCTTCATGCGGTAGCGCACGATCGGCAGCATGGCCCAGCCGAGCAGCAGGAAGAACAGGCCGAGCACGGTGCCGACGATCAGCAGCATGCCGAACAGCAGCCAGGTCAGGATCAACTTGAGCCCGCTCAAGGGGCCACGGTGCGGCTGGTTGGCCCGGGTGCGCCACTGCTGGGCGGCCTGCCAGGCGGCGTTGCGGCGTAGATCGTTGGGATCGAACATGATCATCTCCGGGCGGTGGGGTTCCGCCTCTCGGGTGTGGTCGGTATCTCTTGGAGACCGCGACACGACAAACGTTCCAGGGCCCCAGGCTATCACAGCCATAGCCGCCACAGAGCGGCAGTGACGATACCGGCAGCGATTGCTGCCAGCGCCTTTTGCGTAGCCAGCATCACGCCGAGCGTGGCAAGCAGCGCCAGGCGGGCGCCCCAGTCGCCCTGTACCGCCATGGGTGTGATCACTGCCACCAGCACCGAGCCGGCCATGGCGTTGATGAAGCGCTCCACTCTGGGTCCGATGGGCACCCGCGACATCACGAACACGCCGCCGGCACGGGTCAGGTAGGTGACCAGCGCCATGATCAGGATGGCGGCCAACGCCCCCATGGTCGTGGCTGGCAGGCTCATGCGGTGGCCTCCTGGGGCGGCCTGGCGGGCACCATCAGGCCGACCAGCCCGCCGGCCAGAGCCCCAACGATCACGTGGGAGTGCGGCGGCAGCCAGACCATGGCGGCAGCCAGGGCGGCGGCGCCCCAGGGTGCGAGCATGGAGAGGTCGCGACGCCCGCCCAGCAGCATGGCCAGGAGGAAGCAGCCCATGATCACGTCGAGACCGAAGCGCTCGGGCTCCTCGATGCCGCTACCGAAGATCACGCCGAGCAGCGTGCCCGCCAGCCAGGTCAGCCACAGGGCGATGCCGCCGCCCACCAGCATGCCGACGTTGGTCTCGCCGCGCTGACGGTCGGCCACCGCCATGGCCCAGTTGGAGTCGCTCATCACTACCAGGCTGCCGTAGCGCTGTGCCGGTGGCAGGTGGGCCAGCCAGGGCTGGATGGCGGCTCCCATCAGCAGATGCCGGGCATTGATGGCGAAGGTGGTGGCGATCAGCGGCAGCAGCGGGATCTCCGGCCCCCACAACTCCAGGGCGGCGAACTGCGAGGCGCCGGCGAACACCAGTGCGCTCATCAGCATGGCTTCGAATCCCGACAGCCCGCGCGCCAGGGCAGCCACGCCGAAGGCCAGGCCGAAGATCACCACGAACAGCGACAGCGGCGCCATGCGCCGGATGCCGACGAGGACGCCGGCGAGATCGAGTTGGGCGCCGGGACGGTCGTTCATGCCCGCCACACCTCGGCGACGATCTCGTAGCTGCGCAGCCGGTCCGCGCTGGCGTAGGTATCGGTATTGAGCATCAGCTCGTCGGCGCCGGTCAGTTCGAGGAAGCGCTCGAGGCCCGCCCGCACGGTTTCGGGCCCGCCAATCACCGCCGCGCCCAGGAACTGCTCGACCTGAACCCGCTCCATGGGCGTCCAGTCGAGGGTTTCGACCGGCGGCAGCGCGCGGGTGCGCTTGCCCCGCACCATGCCGAGGAACTTCTGGCGGGCGGTGGAGGCGAGGAACTCGGCGCGCTCGTCGCTCTCGGCAGCGATCACCGGCAGCCCCACCATGGCGTAGGGCCGTTCGAGCAGGGCCGAGGGGCGGAAGTTGTCGCGGTAGAGGCGCAGGGCCTCGTGCAGGTAGCCAGGGGCGAACTGGGCGGCGAAGGCGAACGGCAGCCCCTCGCGAGCGGCGAGCTGGGCACTGTAGCCGCTGGAGCCGAGCAGCCACAGCGGCACTCGGGTGCCCTGGCCGGGTACGGCACGCACGCGCTGCTCGGGGCGCTCGTCATCGAGGAAGGCCTGCAGCTCGGCGAGCAGCTCGGGGAAGTTCTCGGCCCCGGCGTACGGGTCGCGGCGTAGTGCCGCCATTGTGGCGGCGTCGGAGCCCGGCGCGCGGCCCAGGCCCAGGTCGATGCGCCCCGGGTAGAGGGTCTCGAGGGTACCGAACTGCTCGGCGATCACCAGCGGCGCATGATTGGGCAGCATGATGCCGCCGCTGCCTACGCGGATGCGTGAGGTGGCTCCGGCGATATGACCGATCAGCACCGCGGTGGCGGCACTGGCGATGCCGTCCAGACTATGATGCTCGGCCAGCCAGTAGCGGGTGAAGCCGAGCTGCTCGGTCAACTGGGCCAAGGCCACGCTTTCGGCGAAGCTGTCGGCGATGGTGCCGCCCTGGCGAATGGGCGCCAGGTCGAGCACGGACAGAGGCGTCCGGGAGAGTCGTGACATGAGAGCACTCGAAAAAAATGTTTAGCCTGCTTGGTTTTCCTAGAATCCTCTTCTCCGCGCCCCGATGCAATGCCCAAACGCCGGAAGCAAGGCAGACCGATGGCGGATTGTGTGCCGCTGCGGTCAGGCTGCTAGCATGAAAAGCCCCAAGGACGAATAAGGGAATTCTGTATGGCCAACCATGGAGGGCAGCGGGTCTTCATCGTCTCGGCCCTGATCATCCTGGCGCTGGTGGCCGCCGGCGCCAGCTTTCCGGCGGCCTTCGGCAATGCCGCCGACGCCGCCCTCGCCGGGGTCACCCGGCTGTTCGGCTGGTTCTATCTCATCTCGGTGTTCGGCTTCGTCCTCTTCCTGCTGACGCTGGCCTTCAGCAAGTACGGCAAGATTCGCCTGGGGCCGCAGGACAGTACGCCGAGTTTCAGTTTCTTCTCCTGGGTCAGCATGCTGCTGGCGGCGGGTTTCGGCGTGGGTCTGGTGTTCTACGGCATGGCCGAGCCGATGCTTCACTACGTCGAGCCGCCCTACGGCGACGTGCCGGCCGAAACCACCGAGGCGGCGCGCTATGCCATCCAATACAGCTACTTCAACTGGGGCGTGCACCAGTGGGCCGCTTTCTCGGTGGTCGGCCTGATCATCGCCTACTTCCAGTTCCGCAAGGGGCAGGCCGGGCTGGTCTCGTCGGTGCTGTCGTCGATTTCGGCGAAGTATCCCCGGGTACGACCCTATGCGCCGACCCTGGACGTGTTCGCGGTGGTGGCCACAGTGATGGGGGTGGCCACTTCGCTGGGCCTGGGCGTGCTGCAGCTCAACGGCGGCTTCAACGCCGTATTCGGTCTGCCCGAGAGCGTGCTGTGGCAGTTCGTCATTTTGTTCGTGATGTTCCTGGCCTACATGGCCTCGACCTGGTCGGGGCTGGACAAGGGCATTCGGCGGCTCTCCAACCTCAACATGATCCTGTGCATCGGGCTGATGCTCTATGTGCTGATCACCGGGCCCACGGTGATGATCCTGGAGACCATCACCCTCGGCATCGGCGACTACCTGCAGAACTTCATCGGCATGAGCCTGCGTATCTCGCCCTTCACCGACAACACCTGGGCGGCCAACTGGACGGTCTTCTACTGGGCCTGGGTGATCGCCTGGTCGCCCTTCGTTGGCACCTTCGTCGCCCGGGTCTCGCGGGGACGCACCATCAAGGAGTACGTCTTCGGCGTACTGATCGTGCCGCCACTGCTGGCCTGCCTGTGGATCGGCGTGTTCGGCGGCGCCGCGCTGCACATGGAGCTGGCCGGCGACGCCGGTCTGGCGGCGGCCACCGAGGCCAACATCACCGTGGCGCTGTTCGAGATGTTCGAGCGCATGCCGTACAGCGGCGTGCTGTCGATGATCGCCATGCTGCTGATCTTCATCTTCCTGGTCACCTCGGCCGACTCGGCGTCCTACATCGTGGCCCAGATGACCGACAACGGCTCGATCAATCCACCGCTGTTCAAGCGGGTGCTCTGGGGCGTGCTGATCGCCGCCATCTGCCTGACGCTGATTGCCGCCGGTGGGTTGAGCGGGCTGCAGTCCGCCGCGGTGCTCTCGGCGCTGCCGTTCACTTTCATCCTCTACGGCATGATCGTGGTGCTGATCCGCGAGCTGCGCGCCGACCGCCAGGCCATGCTGACCCAGCTCTACCGCCGTCACGGCGAGACGCCGGTGGGTGCCGACGCCTTCGAGGCCGAGGCGCTGGGCGAGCAGGAGCGCCTGCGGCGGGCGCCCAACGTGGTCAATCGGCGCATTCACCGGCGCGAGGGCGGCTAGATGGTTGACAGCGGCGGTAGCCAGGCGTGGTGACAGGTCGTAAGCTTGAGAAAGAATCGGGTATCGGATGCCTACCATGTCTCTCATCGGCTCACGCCAACGTTCGCTACAGCGCGGCGCCACCCGGCGCCGTCAGCCGCGTCGCCGCTCTCCGGGCGGCTTCGACCGCTGGCTCGACCGCGCGGTGGACGTCGCCGTGATCACGGCTCTGGCGGTGGGGGGCGTGGCGCTGCTCCTGCATCTGCTTCTCTAACCTCGAGGTGAGATGCGTTTCCTGCTTGTCCTGATCGTGCTGATTGCCTTGGCTGCGGCTGCCTGGTGGCAGTTCGAGGAGCGTATTCCTCGCCACTGGCACCCTTGGGCGCCGCTGCACGTCGACGATCCCCTGACCCCGGTGACGAAGTGGAAGCTGCATCGCCTGGCCGAGGATCGCGAAGGCTGTCTGGCGGCGCTGGCAACGGCGCCCGAGGGCGCGCTGCGCATGACGCCGCTCGACGATCACGAGCCGGTGAGCGGCTGTCCGCTGGAAAACGTGGTTCGCGTCCACGGCAGCGAGGTCGAGTTCAACGCCAGCTTCGTGGCGCGCTGCCCGCTGGCGCTGGCCTGGGTCATGTACGAGCGCCAGCGTTTGCAGCCTGCCGCCGAAGCCCACTTCGATGCACGGGTGGTGCGCGTCGAACATTTCGGCAGTTTTGCCTGTCGTAACATCTACGGTCGCGAGGGCGGGCGCCTCAGCGAGCATGCCACCGCGGAGGCGCTCGACGTGGCGGCGTTCCACCTGGCCGATGGGCGACGTATCACGCTGCTCGACCACTGGGGCGACGAGGATGCGCGGGGAGACTTCCTGCGCGATGCGCGTGACGGCGCCTGCGACCTGTTCGGTAACGTGCTGGGGCCGGAGTACAATCGCGCCCATGCCGATCATTTCCACTTCGGCATGCGTGGCTTCCGCCTGTGCCGCTGAAGCCGTCAGGCTCGCACCGCGTCGCCGGCCCCCGTACACTCAGAAGCATCTACCCGCTGGCGCACGAGGCTTATGCTGGGATTTCTGCAGGGATTCGCATACGGGCTGTTCGTCACCTGCCTGCCGTGGTGTCTGGTCGGGCTGGCCAACCCGCGGCTGGCGCTGCCCACCGATAACCCCAATCGTTTCCAGGTGCTGTTTCGCTACTGCCTGCTGGTGCCCTTCATCAGCATGGTGCTGTGGCTGACCTCGCTGTGGGGCGGCTTCGGCCCCAGCCTGGGCGGCTGGCTTGCCGGTCTGGTGGCGGTGGCAGTGGCGCTGCCCGTGGAGCGAGGTTGGCGCCGCTGGCGCAGTCGGCGACATCAGCGGCGCCTGCAGGAGCGGCTCGCGGCCGAGGCCGAGCGCCAACGAGCCGACCGTGAGCGTGCGGCACGGGAAGCGGGTGTGGCCGAACTCGACCCGGCCCGACCGCCGGTGGGGGCCGATGAGCTGACCCTGGCGCTGTGCCGGGCCAAGCAGCAGCTCCTCGACGTCAAGCGTGGCGATCTGGCCAGCCAGGTCGACCGTTTCTACACCCGCTATACCCATGTGATGGAGCTGCTCTCCGCCCGCTTCGACAAGAGCGAACTGGCATTCGAGCGCTCACGCGGTCTGATCACCGAGGTCTGCCTCGGGGCGGTGGACACCTTTACCTCCATGGCGGCCCAGGCGCGGGGGGTGATGGGCCTGGATGACGCATACGTGCGGCGCCGCCTGACCCAGGAGGGCAGCCAGCTCTCCGTCGAAGAACGCATCGCGCTCAAGCGCCGCCTGGAGCTGATCGAGGAGACCGACCGGCGCCTGCGGCGCCTGGTGGCGCGCAACGAGTCGGCGCTGACCCTGCTCGACGATACCGCGGTGGCCCTGGCGCGGGTAGAGACCGGGCGCCCCCAGGCATCGCTTGCCACCGACCGGGCGCTGGAAGAGCTGCGCCGCTTCATCGAGGGCGCGGAGCGCTACAGCCGCAGCGAACGTCGTTGAAAGCCTGGTCAGCTTGCTCGCGCAGCGTCAGGATCGGAATTGCTATGGTAGGGGAAAGGCCTGAATGGGGAAGTACTCATGAAGCAGTCGTCCGAACGCGGCTCGCCGCTCTCGCTGCCGCCGGTGGAGGAGATCGCCAGCGAACTCGAGGAGGTGGCACCCGAACCGAAGGATAGCGAGGAGATCGTCATCGACGACCCCGAGCTGGAGCAACTGGCGAATGCCTTCGTCGACGACGTGCTGTCCAGCGAAGGCGCCGAGTTCGATCGCCAGCGTCGCGCGGTGGACGAGATGGGCCTCGAGCTGCAGCAGCAGGCGGCACATCACAGCGAGATGCTGCAGGCGCCGCTGCGCAAGCTGGCACATCAGGGCGACGAGGGCGGCCCGGTGGCCAAGGCATTGATCGACCTGCGCGGCCACATGCAGGAACTCGACCCGCACCAGCACCGCCTGGCTGCGGGGCCGTTCGACCGGCTGCTGACGCGCATTCCGGGCGCCGGTAGCCGTATTCAACGCTACTTCCGCAAGTTCGAAAATGCCCAGCAGGCGCTGGACGCCATCATCGCCGACCTGGAAGGCGGTCGCGACATGCTGCGCCGTGACAACATCACCCTCAGCGACGACCAGGAGAGCCTGCGCCAGCTGCTCGGTCGGCTACAGCGCCAGATCGACCTGGGCCGCCTGATCGACCGGCGGCTGATACAAGCCCTGGAGCGGCTGGGCGACGAGCACCCTCAGCGAACCTTCATCGAGGAGGAGCTGCTCTTCCCGCTGCGCCAGCGCATCGTCGACCTCCAGCAGCAGCAGGCGGTCAGCCAGCAGGGCGTGCTGGCGCTGGAAGTGATCATCCGCAACAACCGCGAACTGATTCGCGGCGTCGACCGGGCGATTCACGTTACCGTGTCGGCGCTGACGGTGGCGGTAGCGGTGGCGCTGGCGCTGGCCAATCAGCGCCTGGTGCTGGATCGGGTGGAATCACTCAATACCACGACCTCGGAGATGATCGCCGGGACGGCCAAGGCGCTGCGTCAGCAGGGGGTGGAGATCCAGACCAGGGCCGCCTCGGCCCAACTCGACATGCAGGCGCTGGAGCAGGCCTTCGATGACGTGCTGGGTGCCATCGACGACCTGTCGCGCTATCGCCAGGAAGCGTTACCTCAGCTTGATGCCCAGATCGACCGCCTGGCGCAGCTGACGCGCCGGGGCGGGGAGTCGATCGACAGGCTGCAGCGTGGCAACGAGGTCCACTCCCAGGATGCGGAAGGGAAGCAGCTACCACCCAAGGACAAGGGCGGGAGAGAAGGCTAAGGAGAACCGCCCGGCGATCGGGTGCCTGAGCTATCGTCATCCGCTTCGTTGACGTCCTTGGGCGGCGGCTCGTGGCGCTGAGCGTCTCTCAGCGCCTTGCGTAGCAGCTCCCAGGCGTCGTCGAACCCCTGCTGCAGCGAATCCCAGGCCGCCTCGCCGGCGTACTGCAACTCCTCGAGGCGGCGCTGGGTTTCGTCACGGCGCCGCTTGAGGCGCTCGATGTCGTCCTGATAACGGTGCTGCGCCTCGTCGCTGGCCTTGCGTGCGCGGGCGATAAGGGCCTCGATTTCGGCGTTCCATTCGTCCAGTTGGGCCTTCATCTGCTCGATGAACTCGTCGCGTCTGCTCATATGCTTGCTCCGCCTCCGGCTGGGTCTACTCTATCGATTCCTTGCTGCCGGGCCGGTTCCCCGGCGCTGCTCAGGTCTGGACGGCGACCCGGTCACGTCCTTGGCGCTTGGCGCGATAGAGCTGGTGGTCGGCCTCGGCCAGCAGCGCCTCGAAGCCGGCAACGTCGTCCTGTGCTGGGTTGCTGCTGGCCACGCCGAGGCTGGCGGTGACCCGGCCCGCTTCGGTGGCGTGGGCATGGGGAATGTCGAGCGCGCGGATCTCATTCTGGATGCGTTCGGCGACCCGTTGGGCGCCTGCCAGGTCGGTCTCCGGCAGTACGCAGACGAACTCCTCGCCGCCATAGCGTGCGACCAGGTCGGAAGGGCGATGGATCACGCGGGTGAGCGCCTGGGCAACGGCTCGCAGGGTGTCGTCGCCGGCCACGTGGCCGTAATGATCGTTGAACTCCTTGAAATGATCGATATCGATGAAGATTACCGAGATGTCATGATTGGCGCGCTGGGCGCGCTGCCACTCCTGGTTGAGGAAGGCGTCGAAGTGGCGGCGGTTGGCAATGCCGGTCAGGCCATCCATGGTAGAGATCTGCTGCAGCTGGTCGCGCTGGTCGAGTCCGTGTTGAAAGGCCTGCAGCAGCCGGTCGACGCTCTCCACCAGATGTCCCAGCTCATCGTTGCCATGTACCCCCATGACCGGCTTGGACCAGCGTCCGGGTTGGCTGGGATCGGTCTCGGTGATCGCTGCGTGCACCTTGAGCAGGGGGCGGGTGACGAACCAGTGGAAGACCAGTGCCAGCAGCGCCGCAATGGCCAGGGCCTTGGCCACGCCGAGAGCGAAGATCAACTGGCTGCGATCGGTGAAGTCGCGGGTCAGGCTGTCGAGAGAGAGCGTCAACTCCAGCTCGCCTATCGACTTGGGCGCCGTGTCGGAGCCGATCTGATAGACCAGCGGTTTGCGGTAGTGGAGGATATCGGCGAACAGGGCCTGAACCACCCAACTGGAGGTATCGGTGTCGTCGTGCTGACGTGTGGCCATGACACGACCGAAATCGTCGCTGATGGTCACGCTGGCAATCCGTCCGCCGCTGAGCAGGCCTTCGGCCACCTGTGTCGCCAGTTCAGGATTGAGCTGGAAGGCGGCTTCGGCGGCAGTGCCGCGTACCAGATCGATTCGGTACTGCGTTTCGAGAACGATTTCGTGACGCATCGCACGGGCGTCGAGCGCCAGCTCGACGATGCCGGCAATGATGCTGAGCAGCAGTGCAATGGCCAGAGTGAGGCCGGCCTGCTTGGCGGTCAGGCTGCGTCTACCGGCCCGGCGATCCATGCCAGGAACGTATTTCACTAGGGAACCTCCGCTTCGGCATGAATGCGGTCGATGGCGGCCTGCAGCCGCGAGACGAACTGATCGGGAACCGAAGGGTGACAGGCGAGATAGAGATCGACCTCGTTGAAGGTGAACAGAGGGCGCAGTAACAGGTCGGCTTCGGCGGCAAGGTATTCGGCTGCCTGTGCCCCGGTGACCCAGACGTCGATCAGTCCGGCCTGCAGACGAGTGACGTTCTCGCGCTCGGCGCTGGTGACGACGATGGGAATGCCTTGGCTGGCGACATATTGGCCCACTGCGTCCTCGCGAAAGCTGCCGACACGTAGCTCGGACAGGTCCGTCAGCGTGTCGGCTGTGATGTGGGTGTTCTCCAGGGCGAAGGCGGTCCACGTACTGGAAGTCAGCGGCCCGATCCAGGTGAACAGGGATTCGCGCTCTGGAGTACGGGTCGTCGAGTAGACGCAGTGGCGCTCGCGCAGTTGGGCCTCGGTATAGGCGCGAGCCCAGGGCAGCAGGCGGAAGTCGGCCTCGAGTTCGGCGGCGTTCAACGCCGTGCGCAGCAGCTCGGTGGAGGAGCCGATGATCTTGCCCTGCTCGTCCAGGTAGTTGTAGGGGGGATACTCCTCGGTATTGAAGGCGATGGTGCCGCCGAGGATTTCACTCAGCACGCCGCCTTCGCGCAAGTTGTTCAGCGCCGCCTGCATCTTTGCCACCAGCTCGGGATCCGTGTCCGGGTTCAGGGCGTAGTAGAGGTCGGATTCGCTGATGGTCAGGGCCGGGGTGTAGTCAGTGGTCGGCAGGCCTTCTTCGTTCATCAGCCAGAAGGCGACGTCCTCACCATAGGCCCACAGATCGACCCGGCCCCGCTCGAGCATGCGCAGGGCACTGGCACCGGATATCGCTGCATGGATCTGGGTTTCCGGCACCCCGGCTTCCTGCAGGCGCTGGGCGCCGATGTCTTCGCGGATCACCGCAATACGGTAATCGCCGGCGATCACGTCCTCGATATCGTTCAACTGAATGCCGCTGTCGCGGCGAGCGATCAGGGTCACCCTGTCAGTGGCAATCGGCCCCACCCACTGGAACAGCTCCTCGCGCTGCTCGGTGCGGGTGGTGGAGAACAGCACCGTGCCCGGCTCGGAAAGGGCCGTGTCGTAGCCGCGGGCCCAGGGATAGAAGAGCACGTCCTCGCGGGACATGGCGGTACCGGTCTCGGCGAAAATCCGTTCGAGCAGCTCGATGGAAATCCCTTCGAGCCGATCCCCCTGTCGATAATTGTAGGGCGGGTATTCCTCGGTGATGAAGGTCAGCTCCTCCAGGGCAACTGCTGCCGAAAGCGGCAGCAGGGCCAGCATCATCGTCAACCTTTTTCTCATGCGCTAACCCCCCGCCCTGCCAGCTTGTTCTTTTGATTACCGTCTGGTGACGAAAGTCACGCTGTCTTGCGTCGACGTCCAGCAAGGGAGCTGACGCTAATGCCACCGGACAAAGCTGCTTAACCCAGGTTAACAGTGATAATGCCCGCCGGTGCGTGAGAAAGGAAGGACTCCACTCCACGCAAGAAAAGCCGGCCCGAAGCCGGGCCGGCGAAACGTAGCGTGAGTGTTACTGCTCGGGTTCGAGCCGATACAGCGTACCGTTGTCGTCACCGATGAGTGCATACAGATAGCCCTCGGGGCTCTGGCGGATGTCACGCACCGGACCCAGCGGCTCCTCGAGCAGTTCTTCCATCTCTGCCACCTCATCGCCGTTCACCTCGAAGCGATAGATCTGACCGCTCTCCAGGCTGCCCACCAGCAGATTGCCCTGCCACTGCGGGTAGCGCTCGCTGTCGACCACGGCCAGGCCCGCAGGAGAGACGTCCGAGGAGAAGCGATACACGGGCTCGATGACCTCCTCGTCGGTGAACAGCTCACCGCTGGTGATATCGTCGAGCAGGTCCGCGCCGGCGGCTTCCTCGCTGTCGTCGTCCTCCGGCCAGCCATGGTTCTCGCCGCTGCGGATGAGCATGAGCTCGTCATGACCGTTTCCGCGAGCTTCCACGGCCCAGACGTCGCCACGATCGCGGTCCACGGCCAGCCCCAGCACGTGGCGATGGCCCCAGGAGTAGATCTCGGGCAGGTAGCCCACTTCCTCGAAGCGTGGATTGTCCTCGGGCGCCAGGCCCTGAGGGTTGAGCCGCAGGATCGAGCCGGCGTGATCGTTGGTGTCCTGGGCACGTTCGGGCGAGTCGCGATCGCCGACCGACATCAGCAGGGTATCGTCGTCCATCCAGGCCAGGCGTGAGCCGCCATGGGGGCCGGGTTCGGAGCGGCGGTTCTGCTCGAACAGCTCTTCCACTTCGGTCAGTTGGTTCCCTGCCAGGCGCCCGCGGGCCAGCGCCGTGGCGGTGGAGTCGGCATCGCCGCTGGCATAGGTGAAATAGATCCAGCCGGTATCGGAGTAATCGGGCGAGGCGACAATATCCAGCAGCCCGCCCTGGTCGTCGCTCTGAATGCCGGGCAAGTCGTCGATCGTCTGGCGTTCGTCGTTGTAGAAGGTCTGAATCCCTCCGGTGCGTTCGCTGACCAGATAGAGGCCGCCAGGCAAGATAGCAACACCCCAGGGGCGCTCCAGGCCTTCGGCTACCGCCGTCAGTCTCAGCGTCTGATGTTCTGTCTCCAGCGTTGCTTCGTCGGCGCCGGACGCCGTGGCTACCACGGCCAGCGCCAGTAGAGGGGTACCGCTCCAGCGTCCTTTCATGATTCACCTCCGGTCCATGTGTGACCCTCAGTGTAGCGAAAGCCGTTCCAGCGTCATTTCTGCTGCGAATTGCTGGTAGGCTAGCGCTTCGGGAAGGCCCCGCAGTCAGAGGAGAGTGGGATGAGCGTGATACCGGCGGTCGGCAGTGCTGGCGCCAGGCAGCGGGCATCGAAAAAGGAGATCCTGGGCTGGGCGATGTTCGACTTCGCCAACCAGGCCTATACGCTGCTGATCATCACCGTGGTGTTCGGCGAGCTGTTCACTACCGTCATCGTCGGGGACCGCGGCGACGGCTTTCGCCTGGCCAATCTGCTGTGGAGTCTGGCGCTGGCGACGAGCTATCTGCTGGTGGTGATCACCGCACCGCTGTGCGGCGCGGTGATGGACTACCGGGCGGCCAAGAAGCGTTTTCTGTTCATCAGCTACATCGTCACCGTGTTCGCCACGGCGTTGCTCTATTTCGTAGCCCCTGGCTACGTCATGCTGGGCGTACTGCTGATCGTGGTGTCCAACTACGCCTATTCGATGGGCGAGTCGTTCATTGCCGCCTTTCTGCCCGACCTCGGCCCGCCACAGGATCTGGGCAAGATCTCCGGCTTCGGCTGGGCGCTGGGCTACGTCGGAGGTCTGTTCGCGGCAGGCTTCACCCTGGTGGCGCTGGGTGAGGCAAGCGCCGATAACTTCGAGCGTATACGCTGGGTCGGGCCCTTTGCCGCGGCGTTCTTCCTCATTACCGCCATCCCCACCTTTCTGTGGGTGAAGGAGCGCGGCACGCCGCAGCCGCACCGCAAGAGCTATCGCGAAATCGCCTGGGAACGGGTCTCCACCACGCTGCACGAGCTACGGCACTTTCGCGATCTGGGCATCTTCCTGGTGTCGCTGCTGTTTTCCATGGCCGGGGTCTACATCATCATCGCCTTCGCCTTCATCTACGGCGCCCAGGTGATCGGCTGGGACGAGGCGGTGCGCAACATCATGTTCATCATCGTGCAGATCACGGCGGCCGCCGGGGCGCTGGGCTTCGGCTTCATCCAGGATCGCATCGGCACCAAGTTCACCTACCAACTGACCCTGCTGCTGTGGGTGGCGGCGATTCTGGCCATCTGGGCCACGCCGGAGGTCACCGCCTTCCTCAATGCCGCTTTCGGCCTCGACTGGGAGGCCCAGCACCTGTTCCTGTTCGTCGGCTGCCTGGCGGGGCTCTCGCTGGGCTCCAGCCAATCGGCCAGCCGCGCCCTGGTGGGGCTGTTCTCGCCGACGCGCAAGGCCGCGGAGTTCTTCGGCTTCTGGGGGCTGGCCAACAAGCTGGCCGGCGTCTTCGGCATCATCGCACTCGGACTGCTGCAGTCGGTGGTGGGGCTGCAGGCGTCGATTCTGCTGTGTGCGGCGCTGTTCATCGTGGCCATGCTGATCTGCCTGGCGGTCAACCAGGCCCGCGGGGAGCAGGCGGCGGCCGCGTGGGAGGCGCGCAACGGAACCGCTGTAACCGACAGGGAAGCGACCACATGACCCTCGACCCCGTACTGCTGGCGCTGGTCACGTTCACCTTCGTCGTGGCCGGTTTGGTCAAGGGGGTGATCGGGATGGGCATGCCCACGGTGTCGCTGGCGCTGCTCGCGGCCACGGTGGGACTGCCGTCGGCCATGGCGCTGCTGCTGGCCCCCACCATCATCACCAACGTCTGGCAGGCGCTGGTGGGGGGCTACCTGAAGCAGATCGTGTGGCGCCTGTGGCCCTTCCTGCTGGCTTCGGTGGTCACCGTGTGGCTGGGTGTGGCCATTCTGGCCCGGGTCGACGTACGTTGGCTTTCCGGACTGCTCGGGGTGCTGATCGCCTTCTACGCCCTGGCCGGCCTGTTCAACCTCGGCCTGGGCAAGCTGGTCAGCCGCGGCCGGCATGCCGCACCGGTCAACGGGGCGCTGACTGGCCTGCTCACCGGCATGACCGGCTCCTCGGTGTTTCCCGGCGTGGCCTATCTGCAGTCTCTCGGCCTGCCGCGTGACATGCTGATCCAGGCCATGGGAGTGCTGTTCGTGGTCACCACCATGGCGCTGGGACTCTCCATGGGCGGACAGCGTCTGCTCAGCGTGGAGCTGGGCCTGCTCTCGCTGGGGGCGGTGGTGCCGGCTCTGGTGGGCATGCAGCTTGGCCAGCGGCTGCGCCAACGGCTCTCGGAAACCACCTTCCGGCGGGTCTTCCTCAGCGGCCTGCTGGCCATGGGGGGCTATCTGCTGGTGCGCTCCCTGGCGGGCTGATATGCCAGGAAGCGGCCGGCTCACTCGGTGAGTGGCACGGATTTCGCTTGTACTCGGTATCGTGATGGATAGCCAGTCAGGAGAAGCCGATGCCCAGTGATGTCACTGCCCCACGTTTAGATGCTCCTCGTGAACCGATCGCCCGGCCGATACAGGCCGACCTTTCGGGGGAGGTATTCGCCGGCCTGATCAACCTGTCGGGGCGCCGGCGCTTCACGTCTCAGCGTCTGGTGCTCTATGCCGTGCTGGCCGCCCAAGGGCACTCGGAAGCGCTGGATACGGCGCGCGATGCACTAAAATTGTTCCGCGACGCGCACCTTGCCCTTATCGAAGGCAAGAATGGACATCCCGGGGTCTTCTGCGAGGAGTTGCATGAGGCCTATTACGGGGCCTTGGACGGTGATCGCATCATCGCTGAGTTCATGGCTCTGGCCGAACGTGTGCTGAGCGCTCTCGAAGCTGGCGGTGAGGTGCAGATCTGGCTCGATGAGCTGATCCGTTCGGCCACGCCGCTGCTTGCGGTGCTCAACCAGTTGACCCTGATCTACGAGGAACTCTCTCAGCGCCATTCCATGGCCCTGCGGGGCCAGGCGCGTGAGCTGCTCGGCACGATCACCGCCATTGCGCGCCAGGCGCGTATCGTCTCCTTCAATGCGCAGATCGTCGCCTCGAGTGCCGGTCAGGCCGGCCGAGCGTTCTCGGTGATTGCAACCGAGCTGTCCGGGATCACGGGCGAGATCGACAAGTTGGCCCGCGAGGCACTGGGCAATGCCGCGTCCTGAAGCGTCGGCCGGCTGGCCATGGGGGGCTATCTGCTGATGCGGTCGCTACTCGGCTAGGCGGGTAGCGACCGCGTGCTTCACTCGGCCAGGAAGGCGCGGATGCGTTCGCCGGCCTGATCGATGCCGAGTACGCCGTCCAGGTGGCCACGCTTGCCTTCGAGGGTCATCAGCTCCACTTCAGCTCCACCGGTTTCGATAAGCTCGGCGGTCTTGCGTACGCCTTCCGGGGCGAAGACCAGGTCGTTCTCGCTGTAGAGGATCAAGGTGGGCGCCTCTATCCGGGCGAGCCCCTCTTCCAGGCTTTCGCCGTGGCCGGCGATGAACGCCTGGTTGGCCTTGACCAGATAGAGCAGGTGGTTGGCATCGGCCAGTTCGGCACGGGCGGCGGCGATGTCGTCGAGGGTCTGCTCGATGGCGTAGCGCGCGTCTAGCTCACGGGCCGGATCGGCGTCCTCGTCGGCCCAGCTGCGGTCGAAGGTCTCGTTGGCCCACAGCCAGTGGTTGGCGTTCAGCGTCACCAACTTGAGCGCTTCGCGCAGCCCGTCCAGCGGTGGCTCGCCGTCGTAGTAGTCGCCTTCGTTCCAGTTGGCGTCCAGGCGAATGGGGGCAGCCCAGGCGCTCAGGGTCGCCAGCAGCCAGGGGTCGGCAACGCCGCCGCCGATCACCGGGACCAGCCGCTCGACCCGCTCGGGATAGGCGCTGGCCCACTCGTAGGCCTGCAGCGCTCCCATGGAAGGCCCCATCACGGCATGCAGCCGTTCGATGCCCTGGCTCTCGAGCAGGGCCTTCTGTACCTCGACGAAGTCGCGAATGGTGACCAGCGGGAAGTCGGTGCCCCAAGGTTCGCCGGTCTCGGGGTTGGGAGTAGCCGGTCCGGTGGTGGTGACGTTGGGGTCGTGGGCGTTGAGGTTGACCAGGGTGTCCGAGGCGATGATGTAGTACTCGTCGGTATCCAGTGGTTTACCGGGGCCGATGATGGCATCCCAGTAGCCGGGTGCCGCATCGTCTTCGGCGTAGCGGCCTGCGGCATGACTGGTGCCGGAGAAGAAGTGGGTGATCAGGATGACGTTGTCCTTCTCCTCGTTGAGGGTGCCATAGGCCTCCCAGCCGATGCGCACCGGTGCGATGGTGTCGCCGCCGACGGTGGTGTATTCGTCCATCTCGAAGACTTGCTTTTCCACCATTCCGTCCCATGCCGCCAGCGGCATGCTGGCCAGCAGGGCCGTGATCATGGCAGCACCGATCAGCGCCGGGGCGAGGGGGGAATGGCGGCGAGCAATCATGGTCGAATGTTCGATGCGGTCGTGCATGTGGCTATCCTTGTCGTTATTGAATAGATGGACGTTATTGAATCGATAGACGTCATTGAAGCGAGAGTCGTCGAAGCGCAGCCAAGGGCGACGCAGCGCCGTTCAGTACAGACAGCCAGACCCAAAGTGTCAAAGCGGGCGAAGCCTGCCAACCGGGAGAGAAGACATGAACCGACAGAACGGTTCTATCAGGCGCGCCGGCATGGGCATGATGCTGCTGTTCTGGGTATCGTTCATCGGCGTTGGCAGCTGGTGGTTCCACGGCTTTCTGGAGCAACAGCGCAATCCCAACGCGCACCTGGTCAATGCCGTGACCGGCTCCGACGAGCCGATCGTGCTGGAGCGAAGTCGCTCCGGTCACTTCGTCGCCACCGGACGTATCAACGGTGAGCCGATCGAGTTCCTGCTCGATACCGGTGCCACCTACGTGGCCGTACCTGCCGAGTTCGCCGAGCGGCTTGGCCTGCAGAGTGCCGGCTCGGCCTGGTTCAACACCGCCAACGGGCGTGTACGCGGCGATCTTACTCGGCTCGACGAGGTCAGCCTGGGTGGCTTCACTGCCACCAACGTCAATGGCTCCATCAGCCCCGGGCTCGAGGGCGAGGTGGCGCTGCTGGGGATGAGTTTCCTCAATCGTTTCGACATCGAGATTCGCGATGCCCGCATGATACTGCGCCCGGCGCAGCAGCCCTGAGGATGTCATGTCAAAGGAACTGAGAGGCCGCAAGGCCGGCAAGCCGAACCAGATACCCGCTCCGGGGTGGCTGGACGTGATCTGGCGGGTCAAGGAGCAGCTTGCGGACGATCACGTCAACATGCTGGCAGCCGGCATCGCCTTCTATTCGTTGCTGTCGCTGTTTCCCGCCATGGCGGCGGTCATCTCGCTGTGGGCGCTGGCCTTCGATCCGGTGGAGCTGGCTGAGCAGATCGCTGAACTCGGCCGTTTCATGCCGCCCGGTGGGGCTCGCTTGATTACCGAACAGGCCGAGGAGGTCGGCGCCAATACCGACACTGGGCTCAGTCTGGCGGCGCTGTTCGGCCTGGCGGTGGCGATGTTCGTGGCATCCAAGGGGGTGCGCGGTCTGCTGGTTGGGCTCAACGTGGTGTATGGCGAGGAGGAACGGCGCGGCTTCGTGCATCGCATGCTGGTGGTGGCCACGCTGACCATCGGGCTGATCGTGATCTCGCTCGGGGCGATCGGCGTCGTCGCGCTGTTTCCGCTGGTCGTCGGCTGGCTGGCCCTGGAGGGGCCCGTGGTCACCTTGATCAATTGGCTACGCTGGCCGGCCCTGCTGCTGTTGATGATGTTCGTGATCGCGGTGCTCTATCGCTATGGCCCCTATCGCAGCTCGCCGCGCTGGGAGTGGGTCAGCGTGGGTACCCTGGTGGCCACGCTGTTGTGGCTGCTCGGCTCCGGCGGTCTGTCGCTCTACGTGAGCCAGTTCGCCAACATGGATGAGCTGTATGGCTCGCTCGGGGCGGTGGTGATCCTGATGCTATGGTTCTGGCTCTCCTCGTTCGTCGTATTGCTGGGCGCCGAGATCAACGCTGAAATGGAGCGCCAGACCAAGCGCGATACCACGGTTGGCGAACCCCGGCCCATGGGCGAGCGGGGCGCCTACGCCGCCGACACGCTGGGGCAGAAACGCCCCTGGCAGCGCAACAAACGACAGCAGGGAGAGCAGGGAAAATGACCATGAATCTGACTCGCCGGCTCGGCATGGAGCTTCCCATTCTTCAGGCGCCCATGGCCGGCGTGCAGGGCGCCGAGCTGGCCGTGGCCGTGAGCGAGGCGGGAGGGCTTGGCGCCTTGCCCTGCGCCATGCTCACACCCGAGGCCATGGTGGATGAGCTCCAGCGCATTCGCGCCGCCACCGCGCGGCCCCTCAACGTCAACTTCTTCTGTCATGCGTCGCCGGTGCCGGACGAGACGCGGCTGGCGCGCTGGCATCGGCTGCTGGCGTCTTACTACGCCGAGTACGGCCTCGATATCGACAGCGTGCCGGCCGGTCCCGGGCGGCGTCCGTTCGATCAGGCGGCGTGCGATGCCCTGGAGCACTTCCGCCCCGAGGTGGTCAGCTTCCATTTCGGCCTGCCGGAGGCGGCGCTGATCGAACGGGTCAAGGGCTGGGGGGCCGTGGTGCTCTCGTCTGCCACCACCGTCGAGGAGGCACGCTGGCTCGAGGCCCATGGGGCCGATGCGATCATCGCCCAGGGGCTGGAGGCGGGAGGCCACCGTGGCATGTTCCTCGACGAGGACGTCACCACCCAGCTCGGCACCTTTGCCCTGCTGCCGCAGGTGGTGGCGGCCGTGTCGCTGCCGGTGATCGCCGCCGGGGGCATCGCCGATGCGCGTGGGGTGGCGGCAGCACTGGCGCTGGGTGCCGAAGCGGTACAGGTCGGCACCGCCTTCATGTGCTGCCCCGAGGCCACCACCTCGGCGCTGCATCGCCGCGCGCTGCAGAGCGAGGCCGCGCGCCATACGGCGCTGACCAACCTGTACACGGGGCGCCCCGCGCGGGGCATCGTCACCCGGCTGATGCGCGAGCAGGGTCCGCTCAGCGAGGCGGCACCGGCCTTCCCGCTGGCCACTGCCGCCATCGCCCCGCTGCGCAGTGCCGCCGAGGCCGCGGGCAGCGCCGATTTCTCGCCGCTGTGGGCCGGACAGAACGCCAGCAGCTGTCGTGACGTGCCGGCGGCCGAGGTGGTGCGCGCTCTCGCCGCAGGTTTTAGCTGAGGCAGAGCTGGCGGGAGGCGGTGAGACTGATATCATGGATGCATGAACAGTATTTCAGGCTCCGCTGCAGCTACGGCCTCCCTCGACGACCCCTTCTACTACCTGGCGAACTTCCGTTTCGTCCTGGGCTGGGTGGGCACGCATCACGCCGACCTGCTGACCCGGGAGGAGCGTGGTCTTCTCGCCACGTTCGACGCCTTCCCGCAGCCGTCCCAGGCGCTGCTGGTGCGCATGGTGATGCGCAAGGGAGAGCTCTTTCGTACCGGTAGGCTCGTCTACCCCGAGATCGGCGACACCGAGCGCGCCCTGGCGCCGCTGGTGGATGCCGGCTGGGTCGAAGCGGATCCCGAGCTGGGGTTCGCCGAGCTGTTTCGTCTGCTGCGCCTGGCCGAACTGCGCCGGGCGCTGAAGGCGGAGATCGCCGCGGCGGGGCTCGCTCCCGGAGCGAGCAAGACGGCAATCAGCGAGGCGTTGTCGGTGCAAGAGTTCCAGGCGAAGAGCCTGAGCGAATGGTGGCCGGAGACGAGGGAGGCCCTGAACGGCGAGCGCATCGTGCGGCTGACGGTCATGCCCTGGTGCGACCGCCTGCGGCTGATGTTCTTCGGCAACCTGCGCCAGGACTGGGCCGAGTTCGTGCTCGCCGAGCTCGGCCTGCAACGCTTCGAGCGAGTCGAGCTGACGCCGGGCTCCCGCGCCTTCCAGCATCGCGAAGAGGTCGATGCCTACCTGGCACTGCACGTGCTGCGCGAGCGCCTGGAGCAGGGCGAACCGCTCGCGGCGCTGGTGGCCGAACTGCCGAGCGTGCCGGAAAAGAACGTTTGGCTGGCGCAGCGGCGAGGCAAATTGGCGTTCCTGCTGGGCCAGGCCGCCGAACGAAGCGGGCAGGAAGCCTTGGCCCTGAGGCTTTATGTCGAAAGTGGCGAGGGCGCGGGCGGTCAGGTGGAGGCGCGCATACGCCGCCTGCGGCTGCTGGAGCGGCTGGGTGAATATCGTCAGGCTCATGCGCTGGCCAGCCGGGCATGGGCAGCGGCCGTCGGCGAGCAGGAGCGCCAGGCGCTGGCACGCCTGCTGCCCAGGCTGTGTCGGCGGTTGGAGCTGGCACCACCGAGCCGCGAGCCCGACGCTGCCGTTCGGCGTCTCGATCTCTGTTTGCCGATGGCCGGCGCGATCGGCGTCGAGCGGGCCGTGGCCGAACACCTGAACCGCCCCGAAGCACCGGCTCATTACGTCGAGAACGCGCTGCTCACCGGCCTGTTCGGCCTGCTCTGCTGGCCGGCACTGTTCGCCCCGCTGCCGGGTGCCTTCTTCCACCCCTTCCACGTCGGCCCGGTGGATCTCTATCGCGACGACTTCGTCGCGCGCCGGCGCGAGCGGTTCGCCGCCTGCCTGGCGCGTCTCGACGACGGCAGCCACGGTGAGGCGATATGGCGCGTCTGGCACGAGAAGCGCGGTGTGGCCTCGCCCTTCGTCTACTGGGACGTGCTCGACGAGGGGCTGCTGGAGCAGGCGCTGGCCTCTATTCCGGCGACCCACCTGCGGGCCTGCTTCGAGCGCCTGCTCGCCGATCTCAAGGCCAATCGCGCCGGTCTGCCCGATCTGATCCAGTTCCTGCCCGGCGCGGCCAGCGGCGAGCCTCGCTATCGCCTGATCGAGGTGAAGGGGCCCGGCGACAGGCTGCAGGACAACCAGCGGCGCTGGCTGGCGTTCTTCCAGGCCCAGGGCATCGAGGCGATGGTCTGTCACGTCACCTGGCAGCAGGGCGGGGCGTCATGAGCGCTGCCGCGACGAGCGGTGAAGCGCCGCTCTATCGCGTGGCGGTGCGGGCGCTGTGCGACTTCACCGCCCGCGAGGGCGATCTCGACCTCCGCTTCACTCCTTCGCCCAGCGCTCGCGAAGGCATCGCCGGCCACGCCCTGGTGGCGGGGCGTCGCGGCGAGCGTTACGAGCGCGAGCTGGCCCTGAGCGGGCATTACCGCGGCCTTGCGGTCAGCGGTCGGGCCGACGGCTTCGACCCGGCGCTGAACCGCCTCGAGGAGATCAAGACCCATCGCGGCGACCTCTCGCGCATGCCCGCCAATCAGCGGACCCTGCACTGGGCCCAGGTCAAGGTCTACGGGGCGCTGCTGTGCGCCGAGCGGGGGCTCGCTTCGCTGACCCTGGCGCTGGTCTATTTCGATATCGGCAGCGAGCGCGAGACCCTGCTGACCGAGAAGGCCAGCGCCACCGAGCTCAGCGCCTTCTTCGAGGCCCAGTGCGAGCGCTTCCTGAGCTGGGCCGAGCAGGAGGCAGGCCATCGCCAGGCCCGCGATACCGCCCTGGCCGGGCTGAGCTTTCCCCACGCCGAGTTTCGTCCCGGGCAGCGCGAGCTGGCCGAGAGCGTCTACAAGGCGGCGGCCACCGGACGCTGCCTGCTGGCTCAGGCGCCTACCGGCATCGGCAAGACCGTGGCCACGCTGTTCCCGACCCTGAAGGCGATGCCGCGCCGGCGGATCGACCGGCTTGCCTTCCTGACCATGAAGACCCCGGGACGGCGTCTGGCGCTGGAGGCGCTGGCGCGACTGGGGGCGGCCAGCGACTGCGGTGAGGACGGGGAGGGGCGCCTGCCGCTGCGGGTGCTGGAGCTGACGGCGCGCAGCAAGGCCTGCGAACACCCGGACAAGGCGTGCCACGGCGATGCCTGTCCGCTGGCCGCCGGCTTCTACGACAAGCTGCCCGCCGCGCGCCAGGCCGCAGCCGAGCGTGGCTGGCTCGACCGCGAAGCGCTGCGCGAGGTGGCCCTCGAGCATGACGTCTGCCCCTACTACCTGGGCCAGGAGCTGGCGCGCTGGAGCGACGTCTGCGTGGGCGACGTCAACCACTACTTCGATGTCTCGGCGCTGCTGCACGGTCTGGCCCAGGCCAACGGCTGGCGCCTGGCGCTGCTGGTGGACGAAGCCCACAACCTGGTGGAGCGGGCCCGGGGCATGTACAGCGGGGAGCTGGATCAGCACGCTTTCGCGACGCTGCACCGCAGTGCCCCTGCGCCCCTGGTGAAGCCCCTCGGCCGGCTGATGCGCCAGTGGCAGGCGCTAGTGCGCGAGCAGGGCGGCGCCGACGAAGGGCAGCGGGGCCGCCCCGCCTACCAAGTACTCGATGACCTGCCCGGCCGCCTGGTCGGCGCGCTGCAGCAGGTGGCGACGGCGATCGGCGACTATCTGGCCGAGCATCCCGGCGGCGCCGACCCGGTGCTGCAGGAGCGGCTGTTCGATGCCCTCGGCTTCGGCCGTCTGGCCGAGTCGTTCGGCGAACACTCGCTGTGCGACCTCTCACGCCATGGCCGCGGGCGCGCGGTGCTGGGGCTGCGCAACCTGATACCGGCCGACTTCCTGGCCCCGCGTTTCGCCCAGGCACACAGCTGCGTGCTGTTTTCGGCCACGCTGTCGCCGGCCCACTACCATCGCGACCTGCTCGGGCTGCCGGACGACTGTGTGTGGCAGTCGGTGGCCTCGCCGTTTCGCAGCGATCAGCTCGAAGTGCGCATCCCGGGCGGTATCTCGACCCGTCTGCGCGACCGCGAGGCCTCGCTCGAGCCCATCGTCGCCGAGCTGGCCGGGCAGTACCGCAGGCAGCCGGGGCTCTACCTGGCCTTCTTCAGCAGCTTCGCCTACATGGCGGCGGCGGCGGAGCGACTGGCGCGGCTCCACCCCGAACTGCCTCATTGGTGTCAGACCCGCGGCATGCGCGAAGACGAGCGCGACGCCTTCCTGGCCCGCTTTCGTGCGGGCGGGCAGGGCATCGGCTTCGCGGTGCTGGGCGGGGCCTTCGGCGAGGGTATCGACCTGCCCGGCGAGCGGCTGATCGGGGCTTTCATCGCCACCCTCGGCCTGCCGCCGTTCGATCCCTTCAACGAGACCCTCAAGGCCAGGCTGGAGGCGCGGTTCGGCAGCGGCGATGCCTACGCCTATCGCATACCGGGGCTAATCAAGGTGATTCAGGCCGCCGGTCGGGTGATTCGCAGCCCCGAGGACCGCGGCACGCTGGTGCTGATGGACGATCGCTTTCAGCGCGCGGAGGTGCGCCGGCTATTCCCCGACTGGTGGCAGCTCGGCTGAGATGAGTTACCTGATATTACCTGGCGTAACAGTTTCGGATTGTTACCTTTACAGCTGCGTGCTACTTCTTGAACAACACCGACCGCTGGACAAGGAGATGTCTGATGGGAATCGAAGTAGGCGGCCTTTTGGGTCTGATCTGGCTGATCATCCTGGTCTGGGCCATCGTCAAGGTGGCCAAGAGCCCGGCCGGCCCCATTGCCAAGCTGTTGTGGATCATCGTATTGCTGTTGTTCCCGCTGGTGGGGCTGATCATCTGGCTGCTGATGGGACCCAAGGGGTAGCGGGCTCTAAGAGGAGCAGTGTCATGGGGCGGGGCCGGGTCATGGATTGTCCCGCGGCTCGCCCCGCTCGCATTTCTGGCATTCGAGTTCGAGGCCTAGGCGTGTACGCCGCCCGGCCTCGGTCGTGACCCAGGGGCGCTCTATCCAGGGCGGCTGATGGCGCACGTGCTGGTTGTGGCCACATGCCAGCTCCGCGACCCAGTGTCCTTCGTCGTCCCGGTGGTAACCTACGATGGCTTGACGCATCTCTCTGCTCGTCAGATGTGCGGGGTCAGCAATCGATGGCGTTGCCTGCGCGCACTCTACCGAAATTGCTCAGTACCAGCTCGGCGCCCTGCCCATGCCGACCGCAGATGTGGAAGGTGCCGTTGTGCCCCGACGACCGGCCCAACTGAGTGAAGCGCACCGGCTTGCCATCCTGACGATAGCTGACGCTGACGCCGCGGCCGGCCTCCAGCACCCTGAGCAGGGCATCCGGGGCGAAGTCTTCACCCGACAGCGGGCCGAGCACGATGACCAGCGGGGCGCTCCAGTCGTCCATGTGGCAGCGCTGCCGGTCCGGGCTGGGGCAGACGATGACCGTGCTGCGTCGGGTAATGGCGCTGTTGCGTGCCAGCGAGAGCGCCATGCGCAGACGGTGCGCTTCGGCGACCACTTCCTGGCGGGCGTTCATCGCCTGCAGGCCGGGCACCGCCCAGCCCATCAGGATACCGGCCACGACGATGACGACCAGCAGTTCGATCAGGGTCAGGCCACGTTGGCGTGGGGCGGTGAAAACCGGGGCGTGAGCCGCATCCATGGCGCTCTCCAGGGTGGTCTCCTCAATGAGGCATCCACTCTAGTCGAGCTGGGCAGAGCGTCTATCAGTCATCGCCGATGGAAACTGTAGGCGATTGCCGCTATGGCCTGACAGCTTACTCCTCGGGGCGCTGTTCCTGCAGGTAACGGTCGCGATGAGCGCTGCTGCAGAACCATTCGCCCTGCTCGCGCAGCGCCTCGCTCTCCGGCACGTGCACCTGGCACCAGCTGCAGCGCACCATCTGATTGCCTTCCTGGTGCGATGCATCCTCCAATTGCCCTTCGCGGTCGAGCTTCCACTCGCGGTACATGCGATAGAGTTTGAGGCCGGCGAAGAACAGCACGGCGAAGATGATCAGGCGAATGAGCAATAGGTTCATCCTTTTCTGGCTCCCTTCTGGGTTGGCGGCTTTGCCAGCCGGACGCCCTTGCGGGACAATGTCATGACATCGATTCTCAAGAGATTCCTACGCCCATGCAAGACTTGACGCTGGTGATGGCGCAGCTGGACCCGCTGGTGGGTGACATTCCCGGCAACGCCGAGCGTGCCATCGAGGCCGTGCGCGAGGCACGCATCGAACACGGTGCCGACATCGTGGTGTTCCCCGAGCTGTTCCTGAGCGGTTATCCGCCCGAGGATCTGCTGCTGCGTCCTTCCATGGAGACCCGCCTGCGTGAGGCGCGCTCGCGCATGGCGGCCAAGATGTCCCGCGACGTGCTGGTGATCATCGGCTATCCCGGCCGCCGCGAAGGGCTCGGCTACAACCTGGCCGGGCTGCTCTACAACGGTGAGTGGATCGGCGAATACGCCAAGCAGGTGCTGCCCAACTATCAGGTCTTCGATGAGCGGCGCTATTTCGCCACCGGAGAGCAGAGTCTGGTCCTGGAACACAAGGGAGCCAAGCTCGGCGTGCTGATCTGCGAGGATCTGTGGGACGGCGCGCCGGTGCGTGCCGTACGCGATGCCGGCGCCGACATCGTCGTCACGCTGAATGCCTCACCCTATCACCAGGACAAGCCGGCCGAACGCCTGCGCCTGCTCGAGCAGCGAGCCGCCGAGGTGTCGCTGCCACTGGTCTACGTCAACACCATCGGCGGTCAGGACGAGCTGGTGTTCGACGGCGGCTCGGCCTGCGTCGATGCCGGTGGCCAGGTGCGGGTCGTGGCACCCTACTGGCAGGCGGGGCTGATGCCGGTGCAGTTCGTGCAGGAGAATGGCGTCTGGGCACCGGTGGAGGGCGAGATCGAATCCCTCGAGGAGCCCGAGGAGAGTCTCTACTGTGCGCTGGTCAGCGGCGTGCGCGACTACGTCAACAAGAGCGGCTTCGAAGGCGTGGTGCTGGGGCTTTCCGGCGGCATCGACTCGGCCCTCACCCTGGCCATCGCCGTGGATGCGCTGGGGCCGCAGCGGGTGCATGCGGTGATGATGCCCTACCGCTATACCGCCGACATGTCCCAGGAGGATGCGGCCGAGCAGGCCCGGCTGCTCGGTGTGCACTACGAGGTGCTGCCCATCGAGCCGATGGTCGACGCCTTCATGGCCACCCTGGCCGACACCTTCGCCGGCACCGAGCGCGATACCACCGAGGAGAACCTGCAGTCGCGCTGTCGCGGCGTGCTGCTGATGGCGATCTCCAACAAGAAGGGCCTGATGGTGCTGACCACCGGCAACAAGAGCGAGATGGCGGTGGGCTACGCCACGCTCTACGGCGACATGGTGGGTGGCTACAATGCGCTCAAGGACGTCTACAAGACCTGGGTCTATCGTCTGGCCCGCTGGCGCAACGAGCAGGAGCCGGCAATTCCCGAGCGGGTGATCACCAGGCCGCCCTCGGCCGAGCTGGCGCCGGGGCAGCAGGACACCGACTCGCTGCCCGACTACGATACGCTGGATGCCATTCTCATGCGCTACATCGAGGGCGACATGAGCGCCGAAGCGATCATCGAGGCCGGCTTCGAGCGCGATGACGTCTACCAGGTGGTCAAGCTGGTCGATCGCAACGAGTACAAGCGGAGGCAGGCGCCGGTTGGCGTACGGGTGACCCCGCGCGGCTTCGGACGCGACCGCCGCTATCCCATCGTCAACGGCTGGCAGCCCGGCGACTGACCGAGCCGGAGCGCCCAACGCAAGAACCCGAGAGCAAGCTCGCGGGTTCTTGGTTTCCAGCCGGGGCTGACGGGCTCAGGCGGAGAGCGACTGGGCGCGCACGTGCTGCGGCTGGAAAGTGCGACCCCGCAGGCGCTCGTTGCCGGGATCGTTCTCGATCAGCACCTGCAGCACTTCGCGGGCACGGTCGCGCATGTCGAGCCCCAGGTAGCCCTCGACCATCACGGCCAGCGCATCGCGGGTGGCCTCGGCTTCCGGGTAGTTCTCGACGACCCAGCGGCCGCGCTCCACGGCGGCCAGATAGGCGCCCTTGCGCAGGTAGAAGTCGGCCACGTGCAGCTCGTGACGGGCCAGCACGTTGCGCAGGTAGACGATGCGCTGCTCGGCGTCGGGAGCGTATTCGCTGGCCGGGTAGCGCGATACCAGCTCGCGGAAGTCGGAGTAGGCGTCGCGAGAGGCGCCCAGGTCACGCTTGGAGATGTCGATCAGGCGCAGGCGCTCGAGGCTGAAGCGACCCGCCTGCCAGGAAGACAGCCCGCGCATGTAGAGCGCATAGTCGGCCTGCGGATGAGTGGGGTGCAGGCGGATGAAGCGGCTGGCTGCGGCGCGGGCGGCTTCCCAGTCCTGGGTCTGGTAGTAGGCGTAGATCAACTCGAGCTGAGCCTGTTCGGCATGACGCCCGAAGGGATAGCGCGTATCGATGGCCTCGAGGCGCGTAATAGCGGTGGTGTAGCGGCCGCCTTCGAGCGCGTCGCGCGCCTCGTCGTAGAGCTGCTGTTCGGCGACGCCTTCGAATTCGTCTTGTTCTTCCGTGCCAGACCTGCCGGCACAGCCCGTGATCAGGGCGGCGGCCAGAAGCAGGGCGACAAGGCGTGTGGCGATGGGGGAAACGCGCATCGTGATCCTCGTATCTAACAACTCGTGTCGGCCATGGTAGAATTGGCCATAACCCGTCCACTATAAAGCACCTCGCGCCAAAACGCAGTCCGAGGATGCTCTCCAACGACAGTCCATCATGCCCCAGACCGTGGAAGCCCAGCAGCGTGTGCCCATCTCCCTGGCCGGCAGCCGTCTCGACCAGGCCGCCGCCGAACTCTTTGCCGACCATTCCCGCGAGCGGCTCAAGGGCTGGATCAAGGCGGGCGCACTCACCGTGGACGGCCGACCGGGCAAGCCCAAGGACAAGATGGCCGGCGGCGAGTGGCTCGAGCTGGTGGCCACGCTCGAGGAGGAGACTCGCTTCGAGGCCGAGGACATCCCTCTCGACATCGTCCACGAGGACGATGAGGTGCTGATCATCGACAAGCCGGCCGGCCTGGTAGTTCACCCAGCCGCCGGAAATCCCGATGGCACCCTGCTCAATGCCCTGCTGCATCACTGCCCCGGTCTCGCCGCCGTGCCGCGTGCCGGTATCGTGCACCGGCTGGACAAGGACACCACCGGCTTGATGGTGGTGGCCAAGACGCTGGCGGCCCAGACCGCCCTGGTGGAGCAACTGCAGGCCCGCACCATGTCACGCGAGTACGATGCGGTCTGCGTCGGCGTGATGACCTCCGGCGGCACCGTGGATGCTCCCATTGGCCGCCACCCCAAGGATCGCAAGCGCCAGGCGGTCCACCCCAGCGGCAAGCCGGCGGTGACCCACTATCGGGTGGTCGAGCGTTTCCGCACCCATACCCACGTGCGCTGCCGGCTCGAGACCGGTCGCACCCACCAGATCCGCGTGCACCTGGCCCATCGGCGCTTCCCGCTGGTGGGCGATCCGGTATACGGTGGACGCCTCAAGCTGCCGGCCGCAGCCAGCGAGGAGCTCAAGACGCTGCTGCGGGAGTTTCCCCGGCAGGCACTGCATGCCCGCAAGCTGGCTTTTCTGCACCCTGCCAGCGGCGAGACGGTGGAGTTTCGGGCGCCGCTGCCCGACGATCTGCTGCTGTTGATCGATTATCTGCGTGACGACCACGAGGTCATGCGCTGAGGAGCCTGGATGAGCGATGCCCCCCACCTGCAACCGACCCTGATCGAACCCGACTGGCCGGCGCCGGCCAATGTCGGCGCGTTCGTCACTACCCGCGAGAGCGGCCCCAGCCAGGGGGAGTTCGCCTGTTTCAATCCGGCCGATCAGGTGGGCGACAATCCGGCTCACGTGGCGCTGTGCCGCCGTTTGCTGGCCGATGAGATCGACGACGAGCGGCCGCTGCTGTGGCTTCGGCAGGTGCATGGTGCCCGGGTGCAGTCGAGCTATACCGACAGCGTACCCGAGGCGGATGCCTCGGTGGCCTTCGACCGCGGCCACGCCTGCGTGGTGCTCACCGCCGATTGTCTGCCGGTGTTCTTCTGCGACCGCACGGGAACCCGGGTGGGGGTGGCCCATGCCGGCTGGCGCGGCCTGGCCGGCGGCGTGCTCGAGGCGGCGGTGGCTGCGCTCGGCGTGCCCTCGGAAGAGATCATGGTCTGGCTGGGGCCGGCGATCTCCAATGCCCAGTTCGAAGTCGGTCCCGAGGTGCAGCGGGCGTTCGTCGGCATCCATCCCGAAGCGGCGGCGGCGTTCGACCCCAGCCCCTATCGCCTGGGTCACTACATGGCCGATCTCTACAAGCTCGCCCGTCTGCGCCTGGAGCGGCTGGGAGTCGCCCATATCAGCGGGGGTCACTTCTGCACCGCCTGCGAATCCCGCTTCTACTCCTACCGCCGCGACAACGGCAAGACCGGACGCATGGCCAGCGTGATCTGGTTGAGATGAAGATTCCTGCATATCGGTAAGCGGCTTCCGGGGCCGCTCTGATCTACGTCAACCTTCGCTTCCTTTCCCTGGCCGGCGACTTGAAAGCCGGCCACGCTGACTCCATTGAATCTGTCAACGATACGACAGGGCCAAGCGGCGCGTCCGAACGCGCCGCCACCCCGATGGAGGAAAGCGAATGCGTTTCGACAAGTTCACCGCCAAGCTGCAGAACGCCGTGGCCGACGCCCAGTCGCTGGCCGTAGGCCGTGGTCACAACCAGCTCGAGCCCGGCCACCTGCTGCTGGCGCTGCTCGATGCCCGTGACACCGGCATCAAGGCACTGATCCAGAAGGCCGGCGGCGACGCCGCACGGCTGCGTGACGCCCTGGTCGGGCATCTCGACGACCTGCCCAAGGTTTCCCAGTTCACCGGCGAGGTACAGCCCTCGCGGGACCTGATCAAGCTGTTCAACCTCACCGACCGCGAGGCGCAGAAGCGCGGCGATCAATACATCGCCAGCGAGCTGGTGCTGCTCGCTGCGCTGGAGCTGAGCCATGCGGTGACCAAGCTGTTGACCCAGGCCGGCGTGACCCGCAAGGCGCTGGAGCAGGCAGTCGACAGCGTGCGTGGCGGCGAGCGGGTCGACGATCCCAACGCCGAGGAGAGCCGCGAGGCGCTGGAGAAGTACACCCTGGACCTCACCGCGCGTGCCGCCGACGGCAAGCTCGATCCGGTGATCGGCCGCGACGACGAGATCCGCCGTACCATCCAGGTGCTGCAGCGGCGCACCAAGAACAACCCGGTGCTGATCGGCGAACCCGGCGTGGGCAAGACCGCCATCGTCGAGGGGCTGGCCCAGCGCATCGTCAACGGCGAGGTGCCGGAAGGGCTCAAGGACAAGCGCGTGCTGTCGCTGGACATGGGCTCGCTGCTGGCCGGGGCCAAGTTCCGCGGCGAGTTCGAGGAGCGCCTGAAGTCGGTACTCAAGGAGCTGGCCCAGGAAGAGGGCCGGGTGATTCTGTTCATCGACGAGCTGCATACCATGGTCGGTGCCGGCAAGGCCGAGGGCGCGATGGACGCTGGCAACATGCTCAAGCCGGCGCTGGCCCGCGGCGAGCTGCACTGCGTGGGCGCCACCACCCTCGACGAGTACCGCAAGTACATCGAGAAGGATGCCGCCCTGGAGCGGCGCTTCCAGAAGGTGCTGGTCGACGAGCCCAGCGAAGAGGATACCGTGGCGATCCTGCGCGGGCTCAAGGAGCGCTACGAGGTACACCACAAGGTCGACATCACCGACGGTGCCATCATCGCCGCGGCCAAGCTCTCGACCCGCTACATCACCGACCGCCAGTTGCCCGACAAGGCCATCGACCTCATCGACGAGGCGTCGTCGCGCATTCGCATGGAACTCGACTCCAAGCCCGAGGAGATGGATCGCCTCGACCGCCGCCTGATCCAGCTCAAGATGGAGCGCGAGCATCTCAAGAAGGAGACCGACGAAGCCTCGAGGAAGCGCCTCGAAAGCCTGCAGGAGCAGATCGATGAACTCGAGCGCGAGTATGCCGACCTCGATGAGATCTGGAAAGCCGAGAAGGCCAGCATCCAGGGGGCGGGGCAGTTCAAGGAGGAACTCGAAAAAGCCAAGATCGAGCTGGAGCAGGCGCAGCGCAAGGGTGACCTGACCCGCATGTCGGAGCTGCGCTACGGGGTAATTCCCGAGCTGGAGAAGAAGATCACCGAGTCCAGCGAAGCCGAGGCCGATACCTCGAAGCACAAGCTGCTGCGCTCCAGCGTCACCGAGGAGGAGATCGCCGAGGTCGTATCGCGTTGGACCGGTATCCCGGTGGCCAAGATGCTCGAGGGCGAGCGCGACAAGCTGCTGCGCATGGAGGAGGCGCTGCACCGGCGCGTGATCGGCCAGGAGGAGGCGGTCACTGCAGTAGCCAACGCCGTGCGTCGCTCCCGCGCCGGGCTCGCCGATCCCAACCGGCCCAACGGTTCGTTCCTGTTCCTCGGTCCCACCGGGGTGGGCAAGACCGAGCTGTGCAAGGCGCTGGCCAACTTCCTGTTCGACACCGAAGAGGCCATGGTGCGTATCGACATGTCGGAGTTCATGGAGAAGCACTCCGTGGCGCGGCTGATCGGTGCGCCGCCCGGCTATGTCGGCTACGAGGAGGGCGGTTATCTGACCGAGGCGGTGCGGCGCAAGCCCTACTCGGTGTTGCTGCTCGACGAGGTGGAGAAGGCCCATCCCGACGTCTTCAACATCCTGCTGCAGGTGCTGGAGGATGGACGCCTCACCGACGGCCAGGGGCGCACGGTGGATTTCCGCAATACCGTGATCGTGATGACCTCCAACATGGGCTCGGACATCATCCAGCGTCTTGGCGGAGACGACACCAAGTACGAGGAGATGAAGCAGGCGGTGATGGACGTGGTGAGCATGCACTTCCGTCCCGAGCTGATCAACCGCATCGACGAGGTCGTGGTGTTCCACGCCCTGCGTCAGGCGCAGATCGAGGCGATTGCCGGCATTCAGCTCGACCGGCTGCGGGCACGTCTGGCCGAGCATGGCATGCAGCTCGAGGTCAGCGACGAGGCCATGGCCCAGCTTGCCCTGGCGGGCTTCGATCCGGTATTCGGTGCGCGGCCGCTCAAGCGGGCGATCCAGAGCCGTATCGAGAACCCGCTGGCGCAGGATCTGCTGGCCGGCCGCTTCGCTCCCGGCGACACCATTCACGTCGAGGTGGAAGAGGAAAAACTGGTGTTCCACCGCTGATACATAACGTTACGTATTGGCCGCTGCTCGATCCAGCAAACGGCTACACTACTAGTAGGTTGCGTCCTGTAACCCCCCTTGCCCGCCCGCACTAGCCGGCGGGTTTTTTTTATCTCCTCAGCCTCCGTGTGGCGGCTCACGGTTGACACTTCCGCAAGGCTGTTGGAATCTTGAGCGTTCCTGATTTGCGGGCGCGGATTCCAGCGGGCAACCCCCCATCCCCGCGCGAAGGGTAGGCCACATTGGCCTCTACCCGCCGAAGGACTACCGGATGCGGCCAACCGCCGCTTCTGGCCAATGCCCCGACGCGGCGATCCGCCGTGATGGGAACGCCCGGCTACCGCTAGCGCGATCGGCCCAGTGCGTTCCCGATGAGAGTGCAGGCCCCAACAGGGCTAAATGCCAGGGTTTGGCATCAGGTGTCGGCTCGGCCGACAGCGGCATACCGCCGCACTCGAACCCGTGCCCATCAAGGGCGCGGATCGCACTCGAGACCTCCAGGGGAGATACACAAGTGGAATTGCTTTCCGGCGCGGATATGATCGCCCGATTCCTGCAGGATGAAGGCGTCGAATACATCTATGGCTATCCCGGCGGCGCGGCACTGCATATCTACGATGCACTGTTCCGTCAGGACAAGGTCAAGCACATCCTGGTGCGCCATGAACAGGCGGCCACCCATGCCGCCGATGGCTATGCCCGGGCCTCCGGCAAGCCAGGCGTGGTACTGGTCACCTCCGGCCCCGGTGCCACCAACGCCGTCACCGGCATCGCTACCGCCTACATGGATTCGATACCCATGGTGGTGCTGTGCGGGCAGGTGATGAGCCACCTGATCGGCGACGACGCCTTCCAGGAAACCGACATCATCGGCGTGACGCGGCCGATCGTGAAGCATAGCTTCTCGATCAAGCATCCGACCGAGATTCCCGAAGTGCTGAAGAAGGCCTTCTATCTGGCCGCGACGGGTCGACCCGGCCCGGTGGTGGTGGACATTCCCAAGGACATGACCGCTCCCACCGAGCGCTACGAGTACGTCTATCCGAAGAAGGTCAAGCTGCGCTCCTACAACCCGGTGGCGCGGGGCCATACTGGCCAGATCAAGAAAGCCGTGGAGATGATGCTCAAGGCCAAGCGGCCGGTCTTCTATACCGGCGGCGGGGTCATCACCGGGCGTGCCTGCGAAGGGCTCACCGATCTGGTCAAGCGGCTCGGCTACCCCATCACCACCACACTGATGGGTATCGGGGCCTATCCGCAGAGCGACAGGCAGTGTCTGGGCTGGCTGGGCATGCACGGCTCCTACGAGTCGAACATGGCCATGCACCATGCCGACCTGATCATCGCCATCGGCGCGCGTTTCGACGACCGCGTGACCAACAACACCTCCAAGTTCTGTCCCACGGCCAAGATCATCCATGTCGACATCGACCCCAGCTCCGTCTCCAAGACGGTGCGTGCCGACGTGCCCATCGTCGGGCCGGCGGCCAGCGTCATCGACGAGATGATCAGCCTGGTGCAGGGCAAGGAGATCGGCCATCCCGAGGCGCTGACCGAGTGGTGGCAGAAGATCGATGGCTGGCGCGAGGAGCGTCGCGGCAAGCTCTACGAGCCCTCGAAGCCCGGCGAGCAGCTCAAGCCTCAGGAGGTGATCGAGGCGCTGTGCGAAATCACCCGCGGTGAGGCCTATGTGACCACCGACGTGGGCCAGCATCAGATGTTCGCCGCCCAGTACTACAAGTTCGACAAGCCCAACCGCTTCATCACCTCGGGCGGGCTCGGCACCATGGGCTTCGGCTTTCCGGCGGCCATGGGCATCAAGCAGAACTTCCCGGACGAGCAGGTCATCTGTGTCACCGGCGAAGGCAGTTTCCAGATGATGATGCAGGAGCTCTCCACCTGTAAGCAGTTCGGTGGTGGGGTCAAGATCATCAATCTGAACAATGCCTCGCTGGGCATGGTGCGCCAGTGGCAGGATCTCAACTACAAGTCCCGCCACGCCCACTCCTATATGGAGTCGCTGCCGGATTTCGCCAAGCTGATCGAGGCCTATGGCTTCACGGCGCTGCGGGTGGAGACGATGGACGAGCTGCGCCCGGCGCTGGAACGCACCTTCGCCGACAAGCATGAGCTGGTGTTCGTCGATGTCATCGTCGACCCGCGCGAGCACGTTTATCCGATGCAGGTGCCCCTCGGCTCCATGCGTGACATGCTGCTTTCCAAGACGGAGCGGACCTGATGCGCCATATCATCTCGATTCTCATGGAAAACGAACCGGGCGCACTGTCTCGCGTGGTAGGGCTGTTCTCGCAGCGCAACTTCAACATCGAGACGCTCAACGTAGCGCCCACCGAGGACCCGTCGCTGTCGCGGCTGACCGTGACCACCGTCGGTGACGACCGGGTGATCGAGCAGATCACCAAGCATCTCAACAAGCTGATCGACGTGATCAAGCTGGTCGATCTCACCGAGGGCAACCACATCGAGCGCGAGCTGATGCTGGTGAAGGTCAAGGCGCTGGGGGCGGCCCGCGATGAGGTCAAACGTACGGTGGACATCTTCCGCGCACAGATCGTCGACGTCACGCCGAGCCTCTACACGGTGCAGATTACCGGGGACGCTCCCAAGCTCGATGCGTTCCTGCAGGCCATGGGGCCGGTGGGGATTCTCGAAGTGGCGCGGACCGGGGTGTCGGGTATCGCCCGCGGCGACAAGGTGCTTTCGCTCTGAGTTACGACTGCGTTCGTGACGTAAATCTACCTTCTGCAGTATGTCTAGCCGCCCTACGGGGCGGCTTTTTGTTGGCTGGCTCTGTCAGCGCTCCTCGACTTCGTCCCACAACGCCTGGATCAGAGGGCTCTTCAACTGGCGGTGGAGAACGCAAAGCCCGACATCGTAATGGGGCAGCTCGGGTTTCACCGGCAGTACCCGCACCCGCTGGGCCAAGGGGCTGTTGTCGAGCACGATCCGCGGCACCACGCCGATGCCGAAGCCGAGCCCCACCATGCTGACGATCGCTTCGTGACCGGCCACCTGGGCGTAGATGCTGGGTGGCACGCCCAGAGCGCGAAACCAGGTGTCCGTATACTCCCGTGACAGTCCCGCCTCGGAGAGAATCATCGGCACGTTGCGCCACTGCCCGATGGAAGGGGAGTCGGGCGTGGCGGGAACCCACTCGGCCTGGGCCATCGGGGCAATGAACACCAGCGGTGAGCGGGTCAGCGACTTGAAGGCCAGTCCGGCCGGCATGCTGCGGGGTCGCGGCGTGATGGCCATGTCCTCCTCGCCGGCCAGCACCCGCCCCATCGATTCCGCCGGATCGCCGGTATGCAGCTTGAGCTCGATACGCGGATGGCGCTGACGGACGTCGCTGAGCAGGTCGTAGAGGAAGCTGTAGCTGGCGGTGACTGAGCAGTAGATGCTGATTTCACCGGCAAGCTCGCCGGCCTGGCTGCCCAGGGCGTGGCGCAGCAACTCCCATTGGTGCAATGCCTCACGAGCATATTGCTGAAAGAGTTGGCCCTGGCGGGTCAGGGCGACATGGCGGTTGTCGCGCACGAACAGCGGCGCATCGAGCGTCTCTTCGAGCTGGCGGATCGTCCGTGAGAGCGTCGAAGGGCTGACGTGACAAAGCTCGCTGGCACGACCGAAGTGCAGCGTATCGGCCAGGGAGAGAAACTGCTTGAGGGGGCGCATGTCCATCGAGTGATTATTGCACATGATGGCATGTCGTGTTGCAAATATAGCGTTTTACGCAACATGTGCATGGCGTTAAGGTAGCCACATCGAAAGAGCCGACTCCCAGCGCCGCGACAGACGGCGCGGGTGGCCGTCAACGCTGACACGACACTTCGCCAATCTTCGCTTCAGGAGCAATACGCATGCACGTCTACTACGACAAGGACTGTGACCTCTCCCTCATTCAGGGCAAGAAGGTCACCATCGTGGGCTACGGCTCACAGGGTCACGCCCATGCCAACAACCTCAAGGAGTCCGGTGTCGACGTCACCGTCGCGCTGCGCTCGGGCTCTTCCTCCGCGGCCAAGGCCGAAGCTGCCGGCCTCAAGGTTGCCAGCGTCGAAGAAGCGTGTAAGGCGGCTGATGTAGTCATGATCCTGGCGCCGGACGAAAATCAGAAGGCGATCTACGAAAATCAGATCGAGCCGAACCTGAAGCAGGGCGCCACCCTGGCCTTCGCCCACGGCTTCAACATCCACTACAACCAGATCGAGCCGCGCAAGGATCTCGACGTGATCATGGTCGCGCCCAAGGCGCCGGGCCATACCGTGCGCTCCGAGTTCGTCAAGGGCGGCGGTATTCCCGACCTGATCGCCATTCATCAGGATGCTTCCGGCAAGGCCAAGGAGCTTGCGCTCTCCTATGCCGCAGCCATTGGCGGCGGTCGCAGCGGCATCATCGAGACTACCTTCAAGGACGAGACCGAAACCGACCTGTTCGGTGAGCAGGCCGTTCTCTGCGGCGGCGCGGTCGAGCTGGTCAAGGCAGGCTTCGAAACCCTCACCGAAGCGGGCTACGCACCGGAGATGGCCTACTTCGAGTGTCTGCACGAGCTCAAGCTGATCGTCGACCTGATGTACGAAGGCGGCATCGCCAACATGAACTACTCCATCTCCAACAACGCGGAGTATGGCGAGTACGTGACCGGCCCCGAGGTGATCAACGAGCAGTCCCGCCAGGCCATGCGCAACGCACTCAAGCGCATCCAGACCGGCGAGTACGCCAAGATGTTCATCCAGGAAGGCAACACCAACTACCCCTCGATGACTGCCCGTCGTCGCCTCAATGCCGAGCATGAGATCGAGCAGGTGGGTGCCAAGCTGCGTGGCATGATGCCGTGGATCGCGGCCAACCAGCTGGTGGACAAGTCCAAGAACTGACTGTCCGTTTGGCGCATGTGTTGCACCCAAGGGCGCGGATTTTCCGCGCCCTTGGCGTTCTGGTGGTCCGCATGTGCACTGTCCGCTGCGATATCTCGGTGTAGAATGGTGATTAATACCTTCGGGTGAACCCATTCTGGCAATGGACGAGACGAATGAGTCAGGAGCCCCGCAACACCGAGCACGACAATTCCCGCAATGCCCCGGAGTCTTGCCCCACTGAGGGCAAGAGGGAGCAGCCGGCCGAAGAGGATCTGGCTGCCGCCTTCGTGCGTGAGACGGAGGTGATCGAAGAGTCGATCGAGAATGGCAAGAAGGTGCGGCGCAAAGGCATCTATCTGTTGCCCAACCTCTTCACCACATCAGCCCTGTTTGCCGGCTTCTTCTCGGTGGTGGCGGGTATCAACGGCGACTTCACCGCTGCTGCCGTGGCCATTTTCATCGCCATGGTGCTGGACGGGCTGGACGGACGGGTGGCTCGCCTGACCAATACCCAGAGCGCCTTCGGTGCCGAATACGACAGCCTTTCCGACATGCTCTCCTTCGGCGTGGCGCCGGCATTGGTGGCGTTTACCTGGATACTCCAGGACATCGGCAAGACCGGCTGGGTGGTGGCCTTCCTCTACGTCGCCTGTGCGGCGCTGCGGCTGGCGCGCTTCAACGTTCAGCTCGGTAGCGTCGACAAGAAGTGGTTCATCGGCCTCCCCAGTCCTTCGGCGGCAGCCTTCGTGGCCGCCAGCGTGTGGACCTTCCACAGCTTCGATGCCGAGGCCTTCGGCTTCAAGCTGCTGATGCTGTTCGTGGTGGCGACCGCCGGTATCCTGATGGTCAGCAATATTCGCTACTACAGCTTCAAGGAAATCGATCTCAAGGGGCCGGTGCCTTTCGTGGTACTGCTGGCCATCGTGCTCGGCTTCGTAGTGATCTCGGTCGAGCCTTCGGTGATGTTGCTGCTGCTGTTCGGCGCCTACGTGGCTTCCGGCCCGACGCTTGCCGCCATGCGCAAGATGAAACACTCACCGCCCTCGAGCTGAGTGGCTGCGTGATCTTCGACGCCCGCCCCGTGCGGGCGTCGTCGTCTTCACTCCTGGGGCAAAACCATCCACAGCCCCTCGCCTGCGAGCGGCTGTGGATAGCTGACTCGCCCGCGTCTCGTCACCGCTTCGCCATC
>NZ_JABFTV010000010.1 GCF_021404405.1 Billgrantia aerodenitrificans | reverse complement strand
AGCTGGTGTCATCGTGCAAACACTGCTGCACCACCAGCAGCTTGAACCCCTCATCGTATCGATTGCTCATAAAAACACCCCGAAGGTTGGATTGGGTGTCCAACTTTCGGGGTGCAGTTCATTCTGCGTGGGGCTTTTTTAATGTTTATCCTGATCTCTCCTTTGCCGCCGCCTTCCAGGCTGCCACCAGGGCGCACGCCTGTTCGGCGACCCGCTCGGGCGTCTGGCCGGGCCGGTAGAGGGCGCTGCCCAGGCCGGCGCCGTCGATGCCTGCGCTACGCCAGGCTGCCATGGTGTCAGCATCGATACCGCCCACGGCATACAGCAGCGTCCCGGGGGGCAGCACTGCGCGCAGTGCCCGCATGCCTTCGGTGCCCAACTGGACCGCGGGAAAGAGCTTGAGCCCGGTGGCGCCGGCATCCAGGGCGTCGAACGCCTCGCTGGGGGTGAGCACGCCGGGCCAGCTCTGCATGCCGAGCCGGCGGGCGGCTGCGATCACCGCCGGGCGGCAGTTGGGCGAGACGGCAAGCCGGCCACCGGCGGCGTGTACCTCGCTGAGCTCTTCTTCCGTGAGCACGGTGCCGGCGCCCACCAGGGCGCGCTCGCCCAGCGCCTCGCTCAGGCGGCGGATACTTTCCAGCGCCTCGGGGGAATTGAGCGGGACTTCGAGGGTGGTGATGCCGGCGGCGAGTATCGCCTCGCCCACCGTCACTGCCTCGTCGGGGGTAATGCCGCGCAATATGGCGATCAAGGGCAGGCTCATGGCGTTTCTCCTGTTGGGTGCGCCTCGCCCATGCCGGCCGCGGCCAGCCCGAGCCCGGCTAACTCGAGTCCAGCTAAGACCGCGGTCTCGCCGTCGAGGTGCCGGCTGCTTCGGCCCAGGGTGCTCAGTGCCAGCGCGTAGCGGTCGCAGAGGGCTGCGTTACCGATCAGGATGACGGCGGTATCGCCCGGCAGCTCGTCTGTGAGCGCAGACAGCTCGAGCCCGATGGTGAGCCCGGAGAGACGTGCACCCAGGCGGGCGCGTCGTGCCTGGCCGTGGGGCAGCGAGTCGTCGAGCAGGTCGGCGGCGCGCAGGCCGAACAGCTGCTGGCTGAAGCGGCCAGGCGCGCTGGCGGCCTCGCGTACCGCATCGGCGAAGGCCTCGCGGCAATCGGGTTCATCGAGACTGGCGTCGGCCACCGAGTGCCTGAGCACCGACTGGCCGGCCAGCAGGCCGTAGAGTTCGCCAGTCAGGCAGGTGGCGAAGCGCACCACCCTGCCCGCGTCCAGCCACACCCACTTGGCGTGGGTGCCGGGCAGGCAGGCCAGGCCCGAGAACGTCGGCTCGCGGGCCACCAGGCCGGCGAGCTGGGTCTCCTCGCCGCGCATCACGTCGAAGCCCCGCTGCGCGCCGTCGGCGTACTGACAGAGGCCGGGCAGCAGCTGCACGTCCAAGCGTGGGTCGCACACCGGCGGTGCCACGGCGCCGCGGGCCAACTGGTCCAGGCGCGCCGGCAGCGGCAGATAGGCCGCCTCGCGCCAGCCCTGACGAGCGCCGGCCATGCCGCAGACCCACACCGGCACGTGGCCGGATGGCGGCAGCCACTCGCCGATGGCCTCAAGTAGTGCGGGCTCATACTCCACCTGTGTCAGCGCCAGCATGCCCTTGTCGCTGCCGCCCCGGGCCAGCACCTCGCCATGCTCGTCCAGGCCCCAGGCGCGCAGATGGCTCGAGCCCCAGTCCACGGCGATCCAGGCGAGCCGTTCATGGATTTCCTCGCGCATGCTCGGTCTCCTCACCACTCGGCGATGGAGCCGTCCGCGTGGCTCCACACCGGGTTGCGCCAGCGATGCCCCAGCTTGGCCCGCTCCTCGACGAAGGCCTCGTCGATCTCCACGCCGAGTCCCGGCCCCTGGGGAACGGCGCAGAAGCCCTCCTCGATGGCCAGCGCCGACTTGTCGACCAGGTAGTCGAGCACGTCGTTGCCCTGGTTGTAGTGGATGCCCATGCTCTGCTCCTGGATGAAGGCGTTGTGGCTCACCGCGTCCAACTGCAGCGAGGCGGCCAGGGTCAGCGGGCCGAGCGGACAGTGCGGCGCCAGGGCCACGTCGTGGGCCGAAGCCAGCGCGGCGATCTTCAGCCCCTCGCTGATACCGCCGCAGTGGGAGAGGTCGGGCTGGACGATGTCGATCATGCCCTCGGCCAGCAGGTCGCGGAATTCGAAGCGGGTGTGCAGCCGTTCCCCGGTGGCCAGCGGATAGCCCAGGCCGCCGGCGATGTGCTTGAGCGCCGGCAGGTGCTCGGGTGCCAGCGGCTCCTCGACGAACATCGGGTGGTAGGGCTCCAGCTCGCGCAGCAGCGCCTTGGCCATGGGACGGTGCACGCGGCCGTGGAAATCGATGGCGATGCCCACCTCGGGTCCCACCGCCTCGCGCGCCTCGGCAACCCGCGCCACCGCTTCGTCGATCTTGCGGTGCGAGTCGACGATCTGCATCTCGGCGGTGCCGTTCATCTTGAACGCGGTGAAGCCCCGCGCCACCAGCTCTCTGGCGCCGGCACCCACCTCGCTCGGGCGGTCGCCGCCGGTCCAGGCGTACATGCGCATGCGCTCACGTACCGCGCCGCCCAGCAGCTGGTGCACCGGCACGCCCAGGTCGCGACCCTTGAGGTCCCACAGCGCCTGGTCGATGCCGGCGATGGCGCTCATCAGGATCGGGCCGCCGCGGTAGAAGCCGGCACGGTAGAGCGTATTCCACAGGTGCTCGATGCGATGCGGATCCTGGCCGATCAGGTAGTCGGCCAGCTCGTGCACGGCAGCTTCCACCGTGGCGGCACGACCCTCGATGACCGGCTCGCCCCAGCCGTAGCAGCCCTCGTCGGTCTCGATCTTGAGGAACAGCCAGCGCGGCGGCACCTGCCAGGTCTTGAGTCGGGTGATTCTCACCGGGGGTCTCCTCGATTGCGCAGAGCTCCATACCGACGGTGGCCGGAGAGAGGCTTGCCTGTCGGCATGCGGATTCACTATTAGAGCATGTATGCTTGTATGACAAGTTGACCGGGTCATCATCATGGCGAGGTGGCTTCGCCAGACACGAGGGGGGTGGATGAACATGGGACGCAACGACTTCAAGCGGCGGCTGCTCGCGGGGGAGCCCTTGACCGGCATCTGGCTGGGGCTGGCCAGTTCCTACGTGGCAGAGCTGGCGGCCACTGCGGGCTTCGACTGGCTGCTGCTGGACGGCGAGCATGCCCCCAACGACTTGGCCAGCCTGCTCGGCCAGCTGCAGGCCATCGCTCCCTATGCCAGTCAACCGGTGGTGCGTCCGCCCCATGGCGACACCGCGCTGCTCAAGCAGTACTTGGATATCGGGGCGCAGAACTTGTTGATTCCCATGGTGGAAACCGCCGAGCAAGCCGCCGAGCTGGTGGCGGCCACGCGCTATCCCCCGCACGGCATTCGCGGCATGGGCAGTATGCTGGCGCGAGCCTCGCGCTGGGGCCAGGTCGAAGACTATGTCGCCCGCGCCGATGACGAGATCTGCCTGATCCTGCAGCTGGAGAGCCCCCGTGCGCTGGCCAATCTCGAGGCTATCGCCGCCGTGGAAGGGGTCGATGCGCTGTTCGTGGGGCCGGCAGATCTCTCCGCGGCGATGGGCCATCGCGGCAACCCGGGGCACCCGGAAGTGCGTGCTGCCATCGACGACGCCATCGTCAGGATCCGCGCCGCCGGCAGCGTGGCCGGCATTCTCACGCTGGACGAGCAGCAGGCCCACGACTACCTGGCGGCGGGGTGCGGCTTCGTCGGGGTGGGTATCGATGCCCTGCTGCTGGCCCAGGCGCTGCGCGGCCTGGCAGGGCGTTTCCGCCCGGCCTGACCGCACGTGCAAAAGTTGCCGAGGCTCAGCGGGCGGCAAGATCGCGCATCAGCGCTCGCAGGCCGTAGCGCCAGGGCGGCAGGGCATCGCTTCTGTCCACGTGATTGACCAGGGCGCCCAGCGCCGGCGTGGCGATGGTGACCCGGTCGCCCAGGTGATGGGTAAAGCCCTGGCCGGCGCCGTCGCGGTCCTGGATCGGCGAGAACATGGTGCCGAGGTAGAGCATGAAGCCATCGGGGTACTGGTGGTGGGCGCCGTGGGTCTGGCTGACCAGGTCGAGCGGGTCGCGGCTGATCTCGCCCATGTCGCTCTCGCCCTCGAGCAGGAAGTCGTCGTCGGTGCCCTCGATGCGCAGGGTGACCCGGGCGCGGCGCACGTCATCGATGCCGAAATTCTCGTCGAACAACCGAATGAAGGGACCGATGGCGCTGGAGGCATTGTTGTCCTTGGCCTTGCCCAGTAGCAGGGCGCTGCGCCCCTCGATATCGCGCAGGTTGACGTCGTTGCCGAGGGCAGCACCTCTGACCGTGCCGCGGCTGTCCACCGCCAGCACGATCTCCGGTTCCGGGTTGTTCCACTGCGACGCCGGGTGCAGGCCCACACCGGCGCCGAAGCCCACCGAGGAGAGCGGCTGCGCCTTGGTGAACACCTCGGCGTCGGGACCGATGCCGACCTCCATGTACTGCGACCAGCCCCCGCGGGCCTGCAGCTCGCGCTTTAGCGTCATGGCCTCTTCGGAGCCCGGCACGATGCGTGACAGGTCGCTGCCGATCAGCGCCTGCAGCTCTGCGCGCAGGGCGCTGGCCCGGGCCGGGTCGCCCCCCGCCTGCTCCTCGATCACCCGCTCGAGCAGACTCACCGCAAAGGTCACGCCGCAGGCCTTCACCGCCTGCAGGTCGCAGGGGGCCAGCAGGTAAGGGGTCCGTTGCGGCTCGGCCAGGGCGTTCTCCAGCAGCTGCTCCACGGAGCCCAGCGAGGGGCCCTCGGCATTCGCCAACGCCTCGAGCAGGTCGTCGCGCTCGAGCAGGTCGGCCATGGTTGGTCCCAGTTGGGTGACGTCGATGGCTTCTCCGTTGCGCACCGTGATCAGGACGGGGCCGGGATTCGGTGTGTCGCACCAGACCCGGCCGACCAGGCAGGCACGGTCCAGGTCCCGAGGCAGGCAGTCGCGTAACGAGAGAGGGGTCATGGGGGTCTCCGGTGAGGGCGGAGTGGCGCCTGGCCAGGTTCCGCCTATCATGTTATTGATGTAGGTATGTATGACAGGTATGCCAGCTCTCCTAACTCTATCGCAAGGGCGCAGATGGGTCGAGGAGCAAGATTGGGCGAGACGAACCGCGAGGGGCAAACGATGTTCGAGGTCAACGGAGGTGCAATCGCCATCACCATGGGCGACCCGGCGGGCATCGGCCCGGAGATCATCTGTCGTGCCCTGGCAGAAATGTCGCCGGAGGAGCGTGACGGCACCCTGCTGGTGGGTGATCCGGTCATCTATCGCCGGGCTGCCGCCCTGCTCGGCGCCGCGCTCGACTTCGCTGCACTGGAGGAGGCCCGTGCCGGCGATGGCAAGATAGCGGTGGCCGAGGTGGCTGCCGAAGCAGAGATCGCCGATGGCCGCATTAGTGCTGCTGGCGGTGACCTGGCCTTTCGCTGTGTAAAACGGGCGGTGGAGCTGGTGCAGGCGGGCCGCGCCCGGGTGATCGTCACCGCGCCGCTGAACAAGGCGGCGCTGCATGCCTCAGGGCATCACTACGATGGCCATACCGGCATGCTGGCGGCGCTCACCGGTGCGCCCTCCTCCTTCATGCTGCTCGCCTCCGAGACGCTCTCCACGCTGCACGTTTCCACTCATGTGTCGCTACGCGATGCCATCGAGCGGGTCACCGAGGCGCGCATCGCCGCCACCGTGGCGGTGGGGCACGAGCACCTGGTGAGCATGGGCATTCCGCAGCCGCGTATCGCCGTGGCCGGACTCAACCCTCACTGCGGTGAAGGTGGCATTTTCGGCGACGAGGATGAGCGGATCATTGCGCCGGCGGTGCGTGAGCTGCGCGAACGCGGCTTCGAGGTGCAGGGGCCGATCTCGGCGGACACCGTCTTCTATCGCGCCTCGCGCGGCGAGTTCGACCTGGTGGTGGCGCAGTATCACGACCAGGGCCATATCCCGGTGAAGCTGATCGCCTTCGACACCACGGTCAACGTCAGCCTAGGGCTGCCGATTCAGCGCACCTCGGTGGACCACGGCACCGCCTTCGATATCGCCTGGCAGGGCCGCGCGGACGCCACCAATCTGGGCGCGGCCATCGCCTATGCGCGCCGCTTGGCCGCGGGCGGCGGGTCATGAACGGCTGCCGGGTCGCCATCGTCGCCGACGACTTGACCGGCGCACTGGATGCAGCGGCTCCCTTTGCCGCCCGTGGGGCGCAGGCGCGGGTGGTGATCGCCCCCGAGCGGCTCGAGGCGGCGCTGAGCGCTTGGGGCGAAGCCCCGCCAGAAGTGATTGCCGTTAACACGGAGTCGCGCCATCTACCGGCGGCCGAGGCTGCCGAGCGGGTGGCCACGGTGACCCGGCGTCTCGCCCCATACACCCCCACGGTGTGGTTCAAGAAGGTCGACTCCACCCTGCGCGGCCAGGTGGTGGCCGAGAGCCTGGCCATGCGTGACGTCGTCCCGCGGCGTTTGCTGGTGGCACCGGCGGTGCCGGCCCAGGGGCGAACGGTGCGCGAGGGGCGGGTGTGGGTCGAGGGGGAACCGCTGGGCGACTCCCTGGAGCGTGCTTTTGGCGCCGCAGGGGTGCCCTTGGTCAGGCACGCCAGGCCCTGTGACGCGCCGCTTCCCGAGGGCGACTGCGTGGCCGATGCGGCAAGCGACCGCGAGCTGGCCTGCCTCTACGATGCGGTACTGCGGGCGCCCGGCCACTGGCTGCTGGTGGGAGCCGCAGGATTGGCGACGGCCGTCGCCCAGCGCTGCTTTGGCCTGCTGCGAGTCGCCCCCTGTCCGCTGGTAGGCGTCGAGCGCGTGCTCTACGCGGTGGGCTCCCGCGCGCAACGAACCCAGGAGCAGGAGCGGCGGCTGCGAGAGCATGTCCCGGCTCTGGCCCGGTTGACGGCGCTGAAGGGGGGCGATGAAGCGGCCACGGCAGTGCTGCTGACCCCCGGCGCTGATGACGATACCGAGCTGGCGCCGTCGCAGATTGCCGCCGCCATGGGCGAGGCGGCATTGCGGACGGTATCGCACTGGCCAGAGGCGGCTACGGGGTTGCTCTTTCTCAGCGGCGGCGATATCGCCGTGGCGACCCTCTCCCGGCTGGGGGGCGCGGTCATCGCGGTGGAGGCGGAGTGGGCCCCCGGGATTGCCCTGGGGCATCTGGAAGGTGCGCCGCAGCGCTTGGTGATGACCAAGGCGGGGGGCTTCGGCGACGCGGATCTGCTGGTGCGGCTACATGATCGCCTTGGCCTGGAGAGTGCGTCGTCCTTGTCGACTTCTTGACCGGGTTGCGCACCGCTCGGAGGAGGGCTAGTGTTAGCTTGATGGTATGATACGTATACAGCAGGACAGCTGGATGTTCGCACTGAAAGACATTCACAGCGATGGAAGCTGCCTGCCCGACAAGACCCAACTCAGACCTGCTCGATACGCATAACAACATCGACAAATCGCGAGGAGTTCATGATGAGCCAGAAGAGCCAACGCCACCTCAAGACGTCCCTGCTGAGCGCCGCCCTGATCGCGGCGGGTATCGGCTTCACCGGGGCGGTTCAAGCCACCGAGACCCTGCGTTTTGCCCACGTGTACGAGACGTCGGAGCCTTTCCATCGCTGGGCGGAATGGGCCGCCGGTGAGATCGAGGAGCGCACCGAGGGCCGTTACAGGATCAGCGTGCATCCTGCCTCGTCGCTGGGTAACGAACAGGACATCAACGAGGCGCTTGGGCTGGGCACCGTCGACATCATCTATACCGGTACCCAGTTCGCGGGCCGCTATTACGGGCCGATGGGCATTGCCGGGGCGCCCTACATGTTCCGCGACTTCGACCACTGGCAGGCCTATGCCGAGAGCGACCTGTTCCAGGAGATAGCCGAGGGCTTCCAGGACGCCACCAACAACGTACCCATCGCCCTGAATTACTACGGTGAGCGCCACGTCACCTCCAACGAGCCGATCAACGTGCCGGAGGACATGCAGCGGCTGCGGATCCGCGTGCCCGGCGCTCCCCTCTACATGATGTTCCCGCGTGCGGCCGGTGCGAATCCCACCCCCATCGCCTTCGACGAAACCTACCTGGCCCTGCAGCAGGGGGTGGTCGATGCCCAGGAAAATCCTCTGCCGGCGATCCGTGCCATGGCCTTCCACGAGGTACAGGACGTCATCAACCTGACCGGCCACGTGACGGACTCGCTGGTCACCATCATCAGCGGCATACGCTGGAACCAGCTCTCCGAGGAGGATCAGGAGATCTTCCGTGAGGTGCTGCAGGAGGCCGCGCAGAACAATACCAACGACATCCTGCAGGCCGAGGCGGAGCTGGCGGCCTGGTTCGAGGAGCAGGGCAACACCATCAACGAGGTGGATCGCGAACCGTTCCGGGATGTCACCGTGCCCTACCACCTCGGCGACGATGCGGACTGGGACGAAGAGACCTACGAGCGGCTGCAGGCCCTGGGCCAGTAAGCCACCAGTGATCATCGACGGGTGCGTCCACCGCCACGGGCGGTGGACGCCGGGAGGCGTGAGATGTCGAAACGGATCGACGAACTCGATGAAGCGGTCGACCCCATGCTCGACTTCGAGTCGGCGTTCGATAGCGAGGAGTTCCGCTTTGGCGACTATGCCATCGAGGACTACTTCACTCTGGTGATCTTCTGGGCCTTGATCTTCGTCGTCTCGCTGCAGTTCTTCACCCGCTACGTGCTGGGCGACTCCACCACCTGGACGGAAGAGATCGCGCGCTATCTGCTGATCGTGGTCGGCTTTGCCGGCAGTGCGCTGGCGGTGAGGAAGGGCACCCACATCATGGTGGAGTTCTTCTACCGCTACATGCCCGGCTGGTTGGGTAAGATCGTGGCCGGCGTGGCCGAGGGCGTGAGCGTGGGGTTCTACATCGCCATGGCCTGGGTCACCTACAAGCTCGCCGATCGCACCGGCAGCATGATGATCTCGGTCGACCTGCCCAAGAACATCATCTACTTCACGGTCTTTGCCGCCTTCGTCGTCATGGCGTTTCGCGGCATTCAGAGAATCGTCCTGCGCCTTCGCGCAGCGCGTCAGTAAGGGCTGCCATCCATGAGTCGACTTTCCATGCTGCGCTGGCGAGCGCCGGTCGTCACGCCACTGCTCTCCGCGCTTGCCGTGCTCGGCTGCGTGATCCTGGCAGTGACCGGCTACTACCTCTCCTTTCTGTTCTTCTCGCTGTTCACCATGCTGGTGCTGGGGGTGCCGATCGCCATCAGTCTGGCCGGCGCCTGCCTGATGTTCGTGCTGATCTCCGGTCAGGTGCCGGATATCGTCGTGGCGCATCGCATGATCAACGGCATCGACAGCTTTCCGCTGCTGGCCATTCCGTTCTTCATCTTCGCCGGCAGCCTGATGAACAACGCCGGCATCACCGAGCGTATCTTCGATTTCGCCAAGGCACTGATGGGTTGGATGCGTGGCGGCCTCGGCCATGTCAACGTGGGGGCGAGCATCGTTTTCTCCGGCATGTCTGGTGCCGCGGTGGCAGACGCCGGCGGGCTGGGCACCATCGAGGTCAAGGCGATGAAGGATGCCGGCTACGACGAGGAGTTTGCCGTCGGTATCACCGCGGCATCCTCAACCATCGGGCCCATCATTCCGCCCAGTCTGCCCATGGTGATCTATGGCGTCATGGCCTCGGCGTCCGTAGGGCAGCTGTTCGCTGCCGGCCTGCTGCCGGGTCTGCTCATGGGCGCCATGCTGATGGGGATGATCTTCATCATCTCCCGGCGCCGCGGTTATACCGCCGATGCCCGCTTCTCGGTGGGCGTGCTGGGCAGGACCTTCGGGCGCGCGGTGCTGTCGCTGATGACGCCCGTGATCATCGTGGGGGGCATCATCACCGGGATGTTCACGCCCACCGAATCCGCCGTGGCTGCGGTGGTCTATGCGCTGTTCCTGGGGGTGGGGATCTATCGCACCCTGACCTGGCGCAAGCTGCTCAAGGTGAGCATGGAGACCATCGAAACCACGGCGATCATCCTGTTCATCGTGGGCGCCGCCTCCATCTTCGCCTGGATCCTCTCCAGCAATCAGGTAACGCAGCATCTGGTGGTTCTGCTCGGTCCGTTCGCGGATAGCAAGATCGCCGTGCTGCTGTTCTCCAACATCGTATTGATCATCATCGGCTGCTTCATGGAGACCATCGCCGCCATCACCATTCTGGTACCGGTGCTGCTGCCGCTGGCCGTTGCGGTGGGCGTCGACCCGGTGCACTTCGGGGTGATCATGGTGTTGAACCTGATGATCGGCCTGCTGACGCCGCCGGTGGGCATGGTGCTCTACGTACTGTCACGGGTCTCCAACGTCAGCTTCGAGCGCTGCATGCGCGGGACGATCCCGTTCCTTATCCCGCTGGTGCTGTGCCTGCTGCTGGTGACCTTCGTGCCGGCCATCTCCATGTGGCTGCCCACCCTGGTCTATCGCTGAGACGACGATCCACAAGGAAAGGGAACGATGAGTGAAACGACGGACTTCAGAGTGGAGCGGGAAGCGCTGGAGCGCTTCATGAAGGCGGTGCTGGGGCGTGCCGGCGCCGACGAAGCCTCGGCCAGCGCCGCGACGCGGGCCCTGGTCACCGCTTCGCGGATGGGTACCGACAGCCACGGCCTGCGGCTCCTGCCCCATTACGTGCAGGCGTTGCAGGGTGGCCGCCTCAAAGGCGTGCCCCGGATGCGCTTCGAACGCCGGCTGCCCGCCACCGGTTATCTCGATGCCGACGACGGCCTCGGCCACCTGGCCGCCTATAGCGCCATGGAGCATGCCGTCGAGATGGCCGAGCAGGTCGGCATGGGGGCGGTGGCGGTGGGCAACGCCTCACATTTTGGTGCGGCGGGCTGCTACGCCCTGGCGGCGGCGGAGCGCGGGCTGATCGGGCTGGTCACGTGCAACTCCGACCCTTTCGTGCTGCCGCACCAGGGTAGCCGCCCGTTCCACGGCACCAATCCCATCGCCTTTGCCGCGCCGGTGGCGGGAGAGCAGCCCTACCTGCTCGATATGGCGACCAGCGCCATTCCCTGGAACCGGGTGCAGCAGTACGGTGCCATCGGCCGCGAGCTGCCCGACCAGGTGGCCGCCGATGCTGGGGGCCGGGTGACCCGCACGCCGGGCGAGGTGGCGGCACTGCTGCCCCTGGGCGGCAGCGAGTTTGGTTTCAAGGGCGCCGGCCTTGGCGGCATGGTAGAGGTTCTCAGTTCGATGCTCGCCGGCATGCAGCATGGCTATCGGCTGTTGCCCATGGGTGGACCCGACATGGCCTCGCCGCGCGGTATCGCCCACTTCGTCATGGCGCTCAGGCCTGATGCCTTCGCGCCGGGCGATCCCTTTCCCGCCTGCCTGCGGCGCTACCTGGACGATCTGCGCGCCCAGCCGGGGCGCAACGGGGGCGAAGTGCTGGTGCCCGGCGACCGGGAGTGGGCCTGCCAGGCGCAGCGCGACGCCCGGGGCATTCCCCTCGACAGCGCCAATCAGGCCGCCTACGCCGAGCTGGCCGAGCGTCTGGACGTACCGCCGCTGCGGCCGCTGAGCTGAGCGCATCTGGCGCGGCGATGCAGTAAGATAGCCGCAACAATCGTGACTGACAGGAGCCCCAGCCCATGAGCCGATATCGGATAGAGCGCAAGACGCTCTCGGAGCAGGTCGCCGAGCAGCTCGAGGCGGATATCCTCGAGGGGCGACTGAGCGAGAACGATCAGCTGCCCTCGGAGCGGGAGCTGATGGAGCAGTTCGGCGTGGGCCGCCCGGCGGTGCGCGAGGCGCTCTTCCATCTGCAGCAGTTGGGTCTGATCGCCATCAACAGCGGTACCCGGGCCAGGGTCATTCGCCCCACCGCCGAGTCGGTCATGGCGCGCCTTTCCGGGGTCACCCGCCAGCTGCTCGCCAAGCCCGACGGCCAGCAGTACTTCCAGGAGGCGCGGGCTCTGTTCGAGATCTCCCTGGCCCGCTACGCCGCTCGCCACGCCAGCGACGAGGACCTGGCGAACCTACGTGCGGCGCTGCAGGACAACCGCGAGGCCGTGGGCGACGAGGCGCGCTTCAAGCGCTCCGACAACGACTTCCACGGCGTGCTGGCAAGCATCGCCCGCAACCCCATCTTCGACGCCATCCACGTGGCGCTCTCCGAGTGGCTCGACGACCGTCGCGCTCAGGTGCTGCAGCAGAAGGACGAGGACAAGGCGGCGATGGCGGCCCATATCGAGATCGTCGAGGCCATCGAATCCCGCGACCCCGATGCCGCCGAGGCGGCCATGCGGCGCCACCTCGACCGGCATTATGGGACCTATATGAAGCTCAAGAAGCGCCTTTCTGAGTAGCGATCAGCTGCAAGTTGACTCGGCGCTGATCCGTCGACAGGTCTAGGAGGAGGCCATGGCAAAAGACCTCCTCTTCGACCTGTCCCCGGCGCCCCTCGTCGAGCGCAGCCACGTTGACCACTATAAAGAGACGCCGCGCTTCCAGGGAATGAAATCATACTGCGCCAGCTCCACCGCGCGGGGCAGGTAGCGCCCCGAGGCGGTGTCGAGGCACAGCCTTAGCAGCCGCTCGGCGAGCTCGTCGATGCTCGTCTCGCCGCGGATGATGGGGCCGGCGTCGAAGTCGATGACGTCGCCCATGCGTGCGGCCAGTTCACTGTTGCTGGAGATCTTGAGCACCGGGGTCACGGGGTTGCCGGTGGGCGTGCCGAGTCCGGTGGTGAACAGGATCAGGTTGGCCCCGGAGCCGGCCAGGGCGGTGGTCGACTCCACGTCGTTGCCCGGGGTGCAGAGCAGGCTCAGCCCGGCCCGGGTGTGCGGCTCGGTGTAGTCGAGCACGTCCACCACCGGGCTGTCGCCGCCCTTCTTGGCGGCCCCGGCCGATTTCATGGCGTCGGTGATCAGGCCATCGCGGATGTTGCCGGGCGAGGGGTTCATCGAGAAATCGGCGCCGACCCGGGCGGCATGGCGCTGATACGCCTCCATCAGCTTGGCGAAGCGCTCGGCCACGGCATCGTCGCGGCAGCGGGCGATCAACTCGTGCTCCACCCCGCACAGTTCGGGAAACTCACTCAGGATACCGCTGCCACCCAGCGCAACCAGGCGGTCGACCACGGCCCCCACCAGGGGATTGGCGGAGAGCCCCGAGAAGCCGTCGGAGCCGCCGCACTCCACGCCGAGGGTCAGCGCCGAGAGCGGGGCCGGTGTGCGCGGCGTGCGGTTGGCTTCACTCAGGCCGTCGAAGATGGTGGTCAGGGCCTCGCGAATCAGCGCCTCTTCGCTGATGCTGGCCTGCTGTTCCAGGTAGTGTACCGGGCGCAGCCCGCGCGGATCGCGCTCGGCCACGGCGTTTTGCAGCATCTCGATCTGCGCTTTCTGACAGCCCAGGCTGAGCACCGTGGCGCCGGCCACGTTGGGGTGGCAGATATACCCCGCCAGCAGCTGGCACAGCGCCTGGGCATCGTCGTCGGTGCCGCCGCAGCCCAGGGTATGGGTCAGAAAACGCACGCCGTCGACGTTGGGGAAGAGGCGCTCGCCGCTCGGTTCGGCCGGCGCCGTCCCGCTGCTGCCGTGCAGCAGCTCCCGGGCCATGCGCTTGTAGTCGCGATAGGGATCCTCTCCCAGGGCGTCGGCGACGCACTGGCGCAGCACCTCGATGTTGCGGTTCTCGCAGAACACCAGCGGAACCACCAGCCAGACGTTGGCGGTACCCACCTGGCCGTTCGGACGGTGGTAGCCGTCGAAAGTGGCGCCGGCGAAGGCCGAGACGTCCGGCGCCTGCCACTGGCCGCGGCGGGCCTGGGGCTCGCTGGTGGCGGTGCTGTGGGCGGTGTTGTCGGTGGTGATGGCTGCTCCCGCTGGGATGGGACGGGTGGCACGGCCCACGGTGACGCCGTACATGACCACCGCGTCGCCGACGGCAAGGTCGCGCAGGGCGAACTTGTGCTTGTGGCGGATGGCTTCGGCCAGGTGCAGGCGTTGATCGCCGTCTTCCACGGGGTGGCCGGCGGGCAGGTCCTTGAGGGCCACGCGCACGTTGTCGGCGTGATGAACGCGCAGGCTGTCGAGATGTCCGTGATCGCTAGCGATAGTCTGGGTGGTCATGGGCGGTATTCCTTATGGCAGCCCGTTACAGAGGCTCGTCACTGCGGTTCGGCGATCACGTTCTGGACCTGCTCGCCGAGCCCCTCGATACCCAGGCGCATCCGCTGGCCGGGCTGCAGATAGACCGGCGGCGTCTGGCCCATACCGACCCCGGGCGGGGTGCCGGTGGAGATGACGTCGCCCGGCTGCAGGCTCATGAAGCGGCTCAGGTAGCTGATCAGGAAGGGAATGCGATAGACCATGGTATGGGTGCTGCCGTCCTGGTAGCGATGGCCGTCCACCTCGAGCCAGAGATCGAGCTCATGGGGATCGCGGATTTCGTCCGGCGTCACCAACCAGGGGCCGAGCGGGCCGAAGGTGTCGCAGCCCTTGCCCTTGTCCCAGGTGCCGCTGCGTTCGAGCTGGAACTCCCGCTCGGAGACATCGTTGACCACGCAGTAACCCGCTACATGCTCCATGGCATCGGCCTCGTCCACGTAGCGCGCGCTCTTGCCGATCACCACGCCGAGTTCCACTTCCCAGTCGGTCTTGCGCGAGTCGCGGGGGATGATGACGTCGTCGTTGGGGCCGCAGATGGCGCTGGTCCACTTGGCGAAGACCACCGGCTCCGGCGGCACCTCGGCGCCGGTCTCGGCGGCATGGTCGGAGTAGTTGAGGCCGATACAGATGAACTTGCCTACGCGGCCCACACAGGGCCCGAGACGGGTGTCGGCAGCTACCGCCGGCAGCCGGGAGGGGTCGAGCTCGGCCAGCCGGGCCAGGGTGTCGCGCCCCAGATGGGCGCCGTCGAGGTCGGTCAGGTGGGCCGAAAGGTCGCGGATCACGCCCTCTGCGTCGAGTAGCCCGGGCTTCTCGTGGCCCCGGGGGCCGAAGCGCAGCAGTTTCATCGAGTTCTCCTCCGATCAGATGAGCCAGCCGCCGTCGATGACCTGAGCGGTGCCGGTGGTATAGGCCGATTCGTCGGCGGCCAGATAGGTGGCCAGGGCAGCGATCTCCTCGGCCGTGCCGAGTCGCCCCAGGGGTTGGCGGGCGAGAAATTCGGCGTATACCTCGGCCTCGGGGCGCCCTTGGCGTTCGGCCTGCTCGCGGATGCGCTGGCGCAGGGAAGGGGAGTCCACCGTGCCGGGGCAGATGGCGTTGCAGCGGATACCGCGGTCGATGTAGTCGGAGGCGATCGATTTGGTCAGGCCGAGCACCGCGGCCTTGGTGGTGCCGTAGGCGCAGCGGTTGGGCACGCCGGTGAGGCTGGAGGCCACCGAGGCCATGTTGATGATGCTGCCGCCACCGCTCGCGATCATGGTCGGCAGCAGGGTGCGGGTCAGGCGCAGCATGGCGGTGACGTTGAGGGCCAGCGAGCGCTCCCAGTCGGTATCGGTGACCTCCAGCAGCGCGCCGCTGGCGACGTAGCCGGCGCAGTTGAAGAGCACGTCCAGCGAGGTTAGCTCGTTGCCCAGGGCCGCGACGGCCTCGGCATCGAGTACGTCCAGGCGGCGCGCCTCGACGCCGGGCGTATCTTCGAGGTCGCGCAGCTTGCCGGCATCGATGTCGGTGGCGATGACCCGAGCGCCCTCGGCGGCGAAGCGCAGGGCCGTGGCACGACCGATGCCCTGGCCGGCGGCGGTGATCAGCGCGGTCTTGTGCTGCAGTCGCATGGTACCCATACCTGTATGATAGGCTGCTAGCCTGATGTTCGGTTAAGTATGGCGCAGTTGAAACGGCTTGCCAACCGGAAGGCAGTGACATGAAAAAGGCGGCCCGAAGGCCGCCAAAGGTTTCAGAGAAATAGGTGAGATGGAAACGCCGAACAAATCGGCGAGCGAGATGAAGCGCAAGGCGCACGGAGCACAGGAACCGGAGCATATGGGGTATATGTGAGGATTCCGAGCACCGCGCAACGCAGCGATTCGCTCGCGTAGGCATTTGTTACATTTCGCGCTTGCCGTCTACTAGGCGCGATACGCCCCAGGGGTTGCCGTCGCGCAGCGGCTCGGGCAAGAGCCCTTGCGGCAGCGCCTGGTAGCACACCGGGCGCAGGAAGCGGAAGATCGCCGCGCTGCCCACCGAGGTGGTGCGTGCGTCGGAGGTGGCCGGGAAGGGGCCGCCGTGAACCATGGCGTGACACACCTCGACCCCGGTAGGCCAGCCGTTGGCGAGTATCCGCCCCGCCTTGCGTTCGAGGATCGGCAGCAGCTGTTTCGCCGCGTTGAGATCGCCGTCGTCCATCTGCAGGGTGGCGGTGAGCTGGCCTTCGAGCTGCGAGGCAACCTGGCGCATCTCGCTCGTGTCGGCGCACTCGATCACCAGCGAGGTGGCACCGAATACCTCTTCCTGCAGCTCAGGCTCGGCGAGGAAGTCCTGGGCGGTGGTGACGAACAGCCCCGCCTGACAGGCATGGGCGGTCTCGCCCACCTGACCGCGGGCCGCTTCCCTGACTTTTATGTTCGATGCCAGTCGGTCCACGCCCTGCTCGTAGGCGCTGTGAATGCCCGGGGTGAGCATGGTCTGACCGGCGCTCTGCTTAACGGCGGCGCCTGCGGCCTCGACGAAGGCGGAAAGCTCGGCGCCCTTCACGCCGATCACCAGACCGGGGTTGGTGCAGAACTGCCCGGCGCCCATGTTGAGCGAGGCGACGAAGCCCTCGGCGAGCTGGGCGCCGCGCGCCTTGAGCGCCTCGGGTAGCAGGAACACCGGGTTGATCGAGCTCATCTCGGCGTAGACCGGGATCGGCTGGGGGCGGGACTGGGCGGTCTTCATCAAGGCGGTGCCGCCGGCACGGGAGCCGGTGAAGCCGACGGCTTGAATGCGCGGATCGGCCACCAGGGCCTGGCCCACCTCGCGGCCCGAACCGAACAGCAGCGAGAACACCCCTTCGGGCAGGTTGCTCTTCTCCACCGCCCGCTGCACCGCACGGCCCACCAGCTCCGAGGTGCCGGGGTGGGCGGAGTGCGCCTTGACGATCACCGGGCAGCCGGCAGCGAGTGCCGAGGCGGTATCGCCGCCGGCCACGGAGAAGGCCAGCGGGAAGTTGGAGGCGCCGAACACGGCCACCGGGCCCAGCGGAATGTGGCGCTGGCGCAGGTCGGCACGGGGCAGCGGCTGACGCTCGGGCAGGGCCGGATCGAGACGCAGGTCGAGCCACTCGCCGGCGCGTACCACCGAGGCGAACAGGCGCAGCTGGCCGCAGGTACGGCCGCGTTCGCCCTTGAGGCGGGCGCGGGGCAGGCCGGTCTCGGCCATGGCGCGCTCGATCAGTTCGTCGCCGATGGCCTCGATCTCGCCAGCCACGGCTTCGAGGAACGCCGCACGCGCGTCGAGGGTCGTTTCGCGATAGACACCGAACGCCGCTTCGGCCAGGGCACAGGCGCGCTCCACCTCGGCTTCACTGCCGCCATGATAGATGGGATCGAGCGGTGCTCCGGTCGCAGGATTGACGGCGCGAATCTCGCCGCGGCTGCCGGTGACGGCCGTGCGGCCGATCAGGGATGTGCCTTGCAGTGTCATGGGAGCTCCTTGCGCGGGCATGCAACGAATCGCTGGTGATGGTATGTCGTGCTACCTGTCATACAAGCCTACCGTAGACGATGCCGTCGCGTCGATCCAGTGCGCCGCGGGCGCTGCATGGCAGTGTTCGGGGTCGGGTTGACGGACATCGCCGCCGAGTCGGCTGCTTTGCCGCTGAGGAGGCTCAGCGGTTCATGGCGTTTCCCCTCGCTACGCTGTTTCGTTGACCAGGCTGAGCGGACGCTTGCCTTCCAGCGCCAGGATGATGTTGTCCACCGCGCGCTGGGCCATGGCGTCGCGGGTTTCGTGAGTTGCCGAACCCACGTGCGGTAGGGCCACCACGTTGACCATGTGCGGCAGCGGCGACTCCGGCGAGAGCGGCTCCTGTTCGAAGACGTCGAGCCCGGCGGCATGGATCTCGCCCGTTTCCAGCGCTGCGATCAGCGCCGCTTCGTCGACCACCTTGCCGCGGGCGATGTTGACGAAGATCGCCGAGGGCTTCATCAGCCCGAACTCGCGCCTGCCGATCAGATGCGTAGTCTCCGCCGTCAGTGGCACGGTGACGCAGACGAAGTCGGCCTGGGCCAGCAGCTCGTCCAGTTCGCAGCGCACGGCACCCAGCTCCTGCTCCAGTGCGGGCTTGGGCGAGGAGCAGGCGTAGAGCACCCGCATGCCGAAGCCCAGGGCGCCGCGGCGGGCCACGCCGGCACCGATGCGGCCGAAGCCGACCATGCCCAGCGTCTTGCCGTGTACGTCGGTGCCGAAGTGGGGCTCGCCGATGCTGGCCGTCCAGTCGCCGCGCTTGACCAGATCGGCCAGCTCGATGGCGCGCCTGGCGGTCGCCATGATCAGCAGAAAGCCGGTGTCGGCGGTGGTCTCGGTGAGCACGTCGGGCGTGTTGCAGAGCAAAATGCCGCGCCGGGTCAGCGCCTCGACGGGGTAATTGTCGTAGCCCACCGAGATGGTGGCGACGGCCTCCAATTGAGGCGCCAGGTCGAGCAGCTCCGGCGTGATGACGAGGCTGGAGCCGACCAGCCCGTGCGCCTGCCCCAGGGCCTGGCGAAAGTCGGGGTCGTCGGTACTCTTCAAGGCCTCGAAGTAATCGACGTGGAAACGTTGGCGAAGCTGATCGAGGTGGATCGGTTTGAGGCGGGTGTAGGCGACGATGCGTTTTGTCATTGTGTTCGCTCTGTCTTCGCTCTGTTTTCGCTCTGGGGGGGGCGGGCGGGGCAGACTCAGCCTAGTCAATGCGCCAGTACTGGGCAAATACGACGCCCACCCATCCATTTTGCGACATATGCGCTTGCCGTTACTGGCATACTTTCTGCGTCTGGACGATGTTAAGCATATCTGTGAGCGACAAATTGCTATACCTTTGCCAGACAGATTTGCCTGAAAGCGACACCCAGACCCTGACGAGTTGAATGCCGATACAACCTATAACGATTCACGGCATTGGAGTATGAAACATGTCCACGATGCCCCCGGCTTCGGCCTCCCCGGCTCACGCCCTGCGCAAGACACCCATGCCCCAAACGCTGGGTTTTCTGCTGCTGGAAAACTTTACCTTGTTCTCTCTGGCCTCGGCCATCGAGCCGCTGCGCATGGCCAATCAACTGGCCGGTCGCGAGCTGTATCGCTGGTTCACGCTGAGCGTGGACGGCGGGCCGATCTCGGCCAGCGATGGCCTGCGGGTCACGCCGGATGGCGCCATCACCATGCCGCTGGCGCTGGACATGATCATCGTCTGCGGCGGCGTGGGACCATCCCGTACCGTGCAGCGCGAGCACGTCGTCTGGCTGCAGTCCCAGGCGCGCCTGTCGCGCCGACTGGGCGGCATCTGCACAGGCAGCTGGGCACTGGCCAAGGCCGGGCTGTTGGACGGCTACGAGACCAGCGTGCACTGGGAGTGTCTGGCGGCGATGCGCGAGTCGTTCCCCCGGACGGTGCTGACCACCCGGCTGTTCACCATCGACCGTGACCGCGCCACCGCCTCCGGCGGTACCGCACCGCTCGACATGATGCTGACCCTGATCGAACGCGAACACGGGCGCGAACTTTCGGCGGGCATTTCCGAAATGTTCATCTGCGACCGCGTGCGCGGCGAGAACGACCATCAGCGCGTGCCACTCAAGCACGTGCTGGGCACCACCCAGCCCAAGCTGCTGGAAATCGTGGCGCTGATGGAAGCCAACCTGGAGGAGCCCATCGAGCTCGCCGAGCTGGCCGACTACGTCGACGTCTCGCGCCGCCAGCTCGAGCGGCTGTTCCAGAAGTACCTGCACTGCTCGCCGTCGCGTTACTACCTCAAGCTGCGCCTCACCCGGGCCCGCCAACTGCTCAAGCAGACCTCGATGCCGATCATCGAGGTGGCCTCGGCCTGCGGCTTCGTCTCCACGCCCCACTTCTCCAAGTGCTATCGGGAATTCTTCGGCCTGCCGCCGCGTGAGGAGCGGCTGGGCATGAGCCCGCTGCGCCAGCCGCCGCTGCCTGAACCGCCGGCCGAGAGCCTGCTGCTGCAGCCGGTCAGCCTCGAGCCCGTGTCGGAGCAACCGATCTCGGCGGCGCTGGTGGCGCTCGACAATGCCCGCGGCGAGCCCACTTACGCCAGCGTGCGCCTGGACCACTGAGCCCGGCGGCTCGCGGCCAGGGCGCCGTGGGCCGTTTCCCCACTTCTCTTGTCGATTGCTTCCCTCTCCCGCCCGGCGCGGGAGAGGCATTTACGTGACCGGTTTCCGCCCTCTCAGCGGAAGGCGGCAGGAGAGGTGCATTGTGCTGTTCGTCGCAGTCGCGACAGGGGTGACGTTTTTGGAATTATCGCCGTCGCTTCCAGAAGTCGGGACTCACCATGCCAGCGCTATGCTGCCTTCAAGTCAATCCATCCGGAGCACGCCCTCATGACGCCCCAAGACCTGCACGACGATGCCATCGTCATCGACGGCCTGATCATCGCCAAGTGGAACCGCGAACTGTTCGAGGACATGCGTCGCGGCGGACTCACTGCCGCCAACTGCACCGTCTCGGTGTGGGAGGGCTTTCAGGCCACCGTCGACAACATCGTCAAATCGAACCAGCTGATGGCCGAGTGCAGCGACCTGGTACGCCCGGTGCGCACCACCGCCGACATCACCCGGGCCAAGGAAGAGGGCAAGACCGGCATCATCTACGGTTTCCAGAACGCCCACGCCTTCGAGGATCAGATCGGCTACGTCGAGATCTTCAAGCAACTCGGCGTCGGCATCGTGCAGATGTGCTACAACACCCAGAACCTGGTGGGCACCGGCTGCTACGAGCGCGACGGGGGGCTCTCCGGCTTCGGTCGTGAGATCGTCGCCGAGATGAACCGCGTCGGCATCATGTGCGACCTCTCCCACGTCGGTTCGAAGACCTCCGAAGAGGTGATTCTCGAATCGAAGAAGCCGGTCTGCTACTCCCACTGCCTGCCGTCCGGGCTCAAGGAGCACCCGCGCAACAAGTCCGACGAGGAGCTGCGCTTCATCGCCGAGCACGGCGGCTTCGTCGGCGTGACCATGTTCACCCCCTTCCTGCGCGCCGGGATCGACGCCACTGTCGACGACTACGTCGAGGCCATCGAGTACGTGATGAACATCGTCGGCGAGGATGCCATCGGCATCGGCACCGACTTCACCCAGGGCCACGGCAAGGACTTCTTCGAGTGGCTGACCCACGACAAGGGCTACGCCCGTCGCCTGACCAGCTTCGGCAAGATCATCAATCCCGAGGGCATCCGCACCATCGGTGAGTTCCCCAACCTGACCGAAGCCTTGCTGCGCCGCGGCTTCAGCGAGACCCAGGTTCGCAAGATCATGGGCGAAAACTGGGTACGCATATTGAAAGAGGTATGGGGTTCTTAACCGGCCCTCGGGCCTATTGCGCTTGCGATTACTGCGTTGCGAAGTCGTTCGAAATGCTCATGGACAACAGTCCACTCCGCTTTCTCTCGACTTCGCGCCTTGTTCTCGCTGCGCTCATGACGGCCCGGACTTATTCGTGAACCAAATTACCAGCGCTTAGAACAACGATTTCGAGGATCAAGACCGTGACCAAGATGGCCCCTGAGCTTCCCATCGAGGTGGATAGCGAAACCGGCGTGTGGACCACCGACGCCCTGCCGATGCTGTACGTACCGCGGCACTTCTTTATCAACAACCACACGGCCGTCGCCGAAGCGCTGGGTGTGGATAAGTATGCCGAGATTCTCTACCGCGCCGGCTACAAGAGCGCCTGGCACTGGTGCGAGAAGGAGGCCGAATTGCACGGCCTGGAAGGCGTCGACGTGTTCGAGCACTACATGCTGCGTCTCTCCCAGCGCGGCTGGGGCAAGTTCGTCACCGAGGCCATCGACCTCGATGCCGGTACCGCCCGCGTGCGCCTGGAGCACAGCGCCTTCGTCTATCAGCTCGGCAAGACGGGGCAGAAGGAGGAGTACATGTTCACCGGCTGGTTCGCCGGCGCCATGGACCAAATCCTCGCCGCCCGTGGCAGTGCCCTGCGCACCGTCGCCGAACAGACCCAGAGCGCCGCCGAGCCCGGCTGCGAGGTAGGCATCTTCACCGTTCAGCCGTTGGCCGACGCCCAGGGTTGAGGAGGTTTCCATGGCATTCGACGCGATCTTCGAGCCGATCCAGATCGGCAAGCTGACCATCCGCAATCGCGTGGTCAGCACCGCCCACGCCGAGGTGCATGCCACCGACGGCGGCATGACCACCGAGCGCTATGTCAAGTACTACGAGGAGAAGGCCAAGGGCGGCTGTGGCCTGTGCATCTGTGGCGGCTCCTCCGTCGTCTCCATCGACAGCCCCCAGGGCTGGTGGAGCTCGGTGAACCTGTCCACTGACCGCATCATCCCGTACTTCCAGAATCTCGCCGATGCCGTGCACAAGCACGGCGGCAAGATCATGATCCAGATCACCCACATGGGGCGTCGCTCGCGTTGGGACGGCTTCGACTGGCCGACTCTGGTGTCGCCCTCCGGCATTCGCGAGCCGGTGCATCGCTCCACCTGCAAGACCATCGAGGAGGAGGAGATCTGGCGCATCATCGGCGACTACGCCCAGGCCGCGCGGCGGGCCAAGGAGGGCGGTCTTGACGGCGTCGAGCTCTCCGCGGTGCACCAGCACCTGATCGACCAGTTCTGGAGTCCGCGGGTCAACAAGCGTACCGACCAGTGGGGCGGCAGCTTCGAGAACCGCATGCGCTTCGGCATGGAGGTGCTCAAGGCGGTGCGTGCCGAGGTGGGCGACGACTTCGTCGTCGGCATGCGCATCTGCGGCGACGAGTTCCATCCGGACGGCCTGACCCACGAGGACATGAAGCAGATCGCCGCCTACTACGACGCCACCGGCCAGGTCGACTTCTTCGGCGTGATCGGCTCCGGCTGCGACACCCACAACACCCTGGCCAACGTCATTCCCAACATGTCCTTCCCGCCGGAGCCCTTCCTGCACCTGGCGGCGGGCATCAAGGAAGTGGTCAAGGTACCGGTGATCCACGCCCAGAACATCAAGGATCCCAACCAGGCCCAGCGTATCCTCGAAGGGGGCTACGTCGACCTGGTGGGCATGACCCGGGCGCACATCGCCGACCCGCACCTGATCGCCAAGATCAAGATGGGCCAGATCGACCAGATCAAGCAGTGCGTAGGCGCCAACTACTGCATCGACCGCCAGTATCAGGGCCTCGACGTGCTGTGCATCCAGAACGCCGCGACCTCGCGGGAGTACATGGGTCTGCCGCACATCATCGAGAAGACCGAGGGGCCGAAGCGCAAGGTGGTAGTGGTGGGCGGTGGCCCCGGCGGCATGGAGGCGGCTCGTGTCGCCGCCGAGCGCGGCCACGACGTGACCCTGTTCGAAGCCGCGGATCAGCTCGGCGGCCAGATCACCATCGCCGCCCAGGCGCCGCAGCGCGACCAGATCGCCGGTATCACCCGCTGGTATCAGCTGGAGCTGGCACGCCTCAAGGTGGACCTGCGCCTCGGCACCCGCGCCGACGAGGCTACCATCGAGGACCTGCGCCCGGACGTCGTGGTACTGGCCACCGGCGGCCAGCCCTTCCTCAGCCAGTACCCGGAGTGGGGCTACTCGGAGAACCCCGAGGAGAGCCTGGTGGTCAGCACCTGGGACGTGCTCTCTGGCAAGGTCGCGCCGGGCAAGAACGTGTTGATCTACGACTCCATCTGCGAGTTCTCCGGCGTTTCGGCGGCGGATTATCTGGCCGACAAGGGAGCCAAGGTCGAGATCGTCACCGACGACATCAAGCCTGGCGCGGCGGTGGGTGGCACCACCTTCCCGACCTATTACCGCAGTCTCTACGAGAAGGAGGTGATCATGACCTCCGACCTGATGCTGCACAAGGTCTACCGCGAGGGCGACGCCCTGGTGGCGGTGCTCGAGAACGAGTACACCGGCGCCATGGAGGAGCGGGTGGTCGATCAGGTGGTGGTGGAGAACGGCGTACGCCCGGACGAAGCGCTCTACTACGCGCTGAAGGAGCGCTCGCGCAACCGCGGCCAGGTGGATCTCGAGGCGCTCTACGCCGCCACGGCGCAGCCCTCTTTGAGTGAGCAGGGCGAGGGTTACCTGCTGTTCCGCCTGGGCGACTGCACCGCGCCGCGCAATACGCATGCGGCAATCTACGACGCCCTGCGGCTATGCAAAGACCTTTGAAAGCTATTGCGCTCGGGTAAGGAGAAAGTGGAGTCGAGTTCCTTCGACAGGACCGCGTCGCGGCGCCTCGGCTCGGGCGAATGCTAAGGGCGCGACGCCGGCTCCCCTTCCCACTCCTGCGTCGAGCCATCATTTCTAGCCTGCGAGGTGAGCGAGATGCTCGAGACCCTGCTGCCAATACTGATCTTCTCCGCCCTGGCGCTGGCCGTGATCGGCGCCGTGCGGCGCATTCGCCTGTGGCGCCAGGGTCGACCCGCTCGGGTCGATCTGCTGCGCGGGCTCGCCGCCATGCCGCGGCGCTACCTGGTCGATCTGCACCATGTGGTGGCACGTGACAAGGTCATGTCCAACACCCACGTGGCCACCGCCGGCGGTTTCGTCGCGGCGGCCGTGCTGATGATCCTGGTACATGGCCTGGGGCTCGGCTCTTCAGAAAGAATGGGGCCAATCCTCGGTGGGCTGCTGCTGCTGGCCAGCGCCGCCATGTTCGTCGGCAGTTTGTTCGTCGCCAAACGGCGGCGCAATCCGCCGGCGCGGCTCTCCAAGGGGCCCTGGATGCGCCTGCCGAAGAGCCTGATGGCGTTCTCGGCGAGCGTGTTCCTGCTCACCCTGCCGACGCTGGGCATTCTACCTGCCGGAACGGGCAGCGTGATCCTCGCTCTGGCGCTGGCCGCGGTGCTGGTGTGGGGCCTTGGCGAAATGTTCTTCGGCATGACCTGGGGCGGGCCGATGAAGCACGCCTTCGCCGGCGCCCTGCATCTGGCCTTCCATCGCCGCCCTGAGCGCTTTTCCACAAAAGGGGGCGAGGGCAACCGCTCCACTGGGCTCAAGGCGCTGAACCTGGACGATTCCAAGGCGCCCCTGGGCGTCGAGACGCCCAGCGACTTCACCTGGAACCAGCTGCTCGGCTTCGATGCCTGCGTGCAGTGCGGACGCTGCGAGGCGATGTGCCCGGCCTTCGCCGCCGGTCAGCCGCTCAATCCCAAGAAGCTGATCCAGGACATGGTCGTCGGCCTGGCCGGCGGCAGCGATGCCCACTATGCCGGCAGTCCTTACCCAGGAAAACCGGTGGGCGAGCATGCCGGCAGTCCCCATGGCCCTATCGTTGCCCGTGAGGGCCAGGCCTTGGTGGATGCCGAGACGCTGTGGTCGTGCACCACCTGCCGTGCCTGCGTCGAGGAGTGCCCGATGATGATCGAGCACGTCGATGCCATCGTCGACATGCGTCGCTTCCTGACCCTGGAGCATGGCAATACCCCGGGCAAGGGCGCCGAGGTGCTCGACAACCTGATCGCCACCGACAATCCCGGCGGCTTCGATCCCGGCTCGCGCATGCATTGGGCGGCGGACCTCAATCTGCCCCTGATGCGCGACCTGGGGCAGGTCGACGTGCTGCTGTGGCTGGGCGACGGGGTCTTCGACATGCGCAATCAGCGTACGCTCAGAGCGCTGGTGAAAGTGCTGCGTGCGGCCGGTGTCGATTTTGCCGTGCTCGGTAACGAGGAGCGCGACAGCGGCGACGTGGCGCGCCGCCTGGGCGACGAGGCGACCTTCCAGTCGCTGGCCAAGCGCAACATCGCAACGCTGTCGCAGTACCGCTTCCAGTGCATCGTCACCTGCGACCCGCACAGTTTCCATGTCCTCAAAAACGAGTACGGCGAGCTGGGCGGTGTGTATGAGGTACGCCACCACAGTACCTACATCGCCGAGCTGTTCGAGGCGGGTCGGCTGCACTTCGCGCCCTGGAAGGGCGGCAGTGTCACCTATCACGACCCCTGCTATCTGGGCCGCTACAACGGCGAATACGAAGCACCGCGCAACGTGCTCAAGGCGCTGGGTATCGACGTGGCCGAGATGCAGCGTTCAGGGTTCCGCTCGCGCTGCTGCGGTGGCGGTGGCGGTGCGCCGATCACCGACATCCCCGGCAAGCAGCGGATTCCCGACATGCGTATGAACGACGTCAAGGAGACCGGCGCCGAGCTGGTGGCGGTAGGCTGTCCGCAGTGCACCGCCATGCTCGAGGGGGTGGTCGATGCCACCGCCGAGGTGCGCGACATCGCCGAGCTGGTGGCCGATGCCCTGGTGGAGCGCCCCGCCGGCTCCGGTGGCGGCAGCGATAGCACCCGCGCCCCGCAGTCTGCCGCCGGTGCCCGCCCGGAGATGAAGGAGGTCACGTCATGAGCGAGATCGTTCGTCGCGATCCGCGCCGTGAGTGGATCGCCCGCAATCGCCTGCATCCCGATCACGAGCGGGTGCTGGCCGAGCTTGGCCAGAGTGCCGGACATGGCATGGCGGCGACGGAGTGGATGGGCCCCAACGGCGTGATCCGCAAGAATCCCCATGCGGTCGGCTTCATCGGACCCAACGGCATCAAGCGCATCGACCGCAGCGGCGTCCAGCAGGCTGCCGCAGCGGGACGTGGCGCCGGTGCCGGTCGCAAGGCCGCTGCCGACGAACGGCGGCAGGTTACCATCGAGGCCCCGGCCTTCCTGGTCGCAGTGGTACCGGACATGCCCGGCGGGCGTCTCTCCAGCCACGACCGCGACCTGCTGGGCCTGGCCCGCCAGCTGGCCGATGCCGATGGTGAGCGGCCGGGTGCCGTGGTGGCAGTGCTCTTTGGCCCTGGCGAGGGCTCCGGCGAGCCTAAAGAGCGTGCTGGTTTTGGTGAAGCCGGCATCGATCGGCTGATCGTGCTGGATGGCGATGATGTCGACGGCTACGCGCCGGAGGCACGCCTGGCGGCACTCACCGCCGTCGACGGCGAGTTTGCCCCGCGTCACTGGCTGTTTCCCGACTCCAAGCTGGGCGGCGCCGACCTGGGACGGCGCCTGTCGGCGCGCCTGGGTGAACGGCCTGCCGCCGGCATCTGGCAGGTCGAACGGGACGCTGCCTGCGCGTTGGGCTGGCGCTGTACCGGACGCGGTGCTGCCGGTACCAGCGATATCCAGCGCGCCCTGCCGCGTGTGGTGCTGGCGCTGGCCGAATGCGCCGAGCCCGTTTCCGAGACCCGCCATGCGGTTCAGCCGCTGGCCTTGTCGCAGCCGCTGCCGCCTCTGCTGGGGCGCATCGAGGATCTGGGGCAGGTGGCCGTCGATCCGGCCGGCGTGGCGCTCTCCGAGGCCGAGTTCATTCTTTCCGCCGGCAACGGCGTCAAGGACTGGGAGGGCTTCCATCAGGCCGCCAAGATATTGGGAGCGACCGAAGGTGCCTCGCGGGTGGCGGTGGACGATGGCTTCATGCCGCGCCATCGTCAGGTGGGCGCTACCGGGACCTGGGTCACTGCACGGGTCTACGTGGCGGTGGGCATCAGCGGTGCCATTCAGCACCTGCAGGGTATCCAGAGCTGCGACAAGGTGGTGGCCATCAACCTCGATCCGGGGTGCGACATGATCAAGCGCGCCGACCTGGCGGTGATTGGCGACTCGGCGAGCATACTCGCGGCGCTGGTCGAGATGGTCCAACGGCAACGAGAGGAGAAGCGCGATGCGGCCTGATGCCCAAGCGCCTGGAGCGCCAAGTACAGGTGCACAAGCAACTAGTGCTCAGCAAGATGGTGCGCTCGAAGTGGCAGTGCTGGTCTCCGTGGGCCGCCACCCCGTGACCGGGCGCGCCCGGCGCGCCGATCAGGACGCCCGCGGCGTGGAGCTGGCCCTGTCCCTCGCTGGGGCGCGCATCTCCCTGCTGCACGCCGGCGCGCTCGACGAGGAGAGCGAAAGTGCCTTGCGCGGCTATCTGGGCATGGGCTTCTCCGCCTTGACCCTGGTCGAGCAGCTGCCTGGTGCCGACGTGGTTCCCGCTCTGGCCGACAGGCTGAGTGCAGCACGGCCGCAGCTGGTGATCGCCGGCGAGCGCGCCGAGCAGGGCGAAGGCTCCGGCATGCTGCCTTACCTGCTGGCCGAGCGTCTTGGCTGGCCGCTGGTCGGTGGTCTGGCTGCCGTGGAAAAGGTCGAGAATGGCGTAGCTACCCTGCTCCAGGCCCTGCCTCGCGGCCAGCGCCGCCGGCTGCAGGTGCGGCTGCCGGCCATCGTCACCGTCGACGCTGCCGCCGCCGCGGCCCGCCAGAGCGCCTTCGGCCCGGCCCAGCGCGGTGAGATCGAGGCCGAGTCGGCAGCGGTCGAGTGGGATGAGGCACAGCCGGAGTGGAACGTGACACCGGCCCGCAAGCGTCCCAAGCGGCTCAAGATCGTCAAGGCGGCCTCGGCGCGGGATCGCTTCAAGGCCGCCGCGGCCAAGGCCGAAGGCGGCAGTGGCCAGGTGTTGACCGACGTGACCCCGGAGCAGGGCGCCGAGGCGATCTTCAAGCTGCTCAAGGACGAGGGCGTTCTGCGCTAGCTTTCGATAACGCATTCACGATAACGCCCTAACCCAACAACGACCCCGGCCTTGGCCGGGGTCGTTGCGTTGGGGGGCGGTATTGGCGGAGATAGGCAGCACCCAGGGCAAGTGGCACACACGCCAACTGCGCACCGGCGGCGGGCCTTGCATCGCTTGCGACAGCGATCCAACCGATTGGTCTCTTGGAGCTTGGAGCTTGGAGTTTGACTTATTGTCTTCCCCAACAAGAAGACCCCGGCCAAGGCCGGGGTCGCGTGGTGGTTTCTTGCGTGAGGTCGATGGTGTATCAGGCCGGCTTGGCGGCCGCCAGTCCGCGCTGCTCTTCCCTCAGCCCCTTGACCAGGCAGTAGGCCATGCCCAGCAGTACCAGGGTGAAGGGCAGCCCGGTGGCCACGGCGCCGGCTTGCAGGGCGCCCAGTGCGGTGCTGCCGCCGCCGTACAGCAGGATACCGGCGATCACGCCTTCCAGCACCGCCCAGAACACGCGCTGGCCGCGGGGGGCATCGGTCTTGCCGCCGGCGGTGATGTTGTCGATCACCAGCGAGCCGGAATCCGACGAGGTGATGAAGAAGATCAGCACCAGCAGGATCGCCAGACTGGAGGTCAGGGTGGTCAGCGGCAGGTGCTCGAGCATCTGGAACATCGCCAGCGAGACGTCGCTGATGCCGTCGGCCAGGGCGCCCACACCGGCCGCCGACTGAGTCAGGGCGGTGCCGCCGAAGGCGCTCATCCACACCAGCGTGACCAGGGTCGGCACCAGCAGCACGGCGATCAGGAACTCACGTACCGTACGCCCGCGGGAGACCCGCGCGATGAACATGCCGACGAAGGGCGACCAGGAGATCCACCAGGCCCAGTAGAACACGGTCCAGCCGTGGTACCAGGTGGTGTCGTCGCGACCGATCCAGTTGGAGAGCGGCACGACGTGGCTGACGTAGGCGAAGGTGGTGTGCCACAGGTTGTTGACGAACAGCAGCACACCGCCGGTGATAATCACGAAGGTGAGCAGGCCCAGGGCAAGCATCATGTTGATCTTGGAGAACAGCTTCACACCGCCGTCGATACCGCGCCACACCGAGAACAGGGCCACGGCGGTAACCACCACGATGATCGCCAGCTGGGTGCCGATGGTGTTGGGCACGCCCCACAGGTAGTTGAGGCCGCCTGCCGCCTGGGAGGCACCGAAGCCCAGCGAAGTGGCCAGGCCGAAGATGGTGGCCAGTACCGCGACGATGTCGATGATGTGGCCGAACCAGCCGCGTACCCGCTCACCGAGGATCGGCGTGAAGGCCGAGCGCAGGGTCAGCGGCAGGCCGCGATTGTAGGCGAAGAAGGCCAGCGACAGCCCCACCACGCCGTAGATTGCCCAGGGGTGCAGGCCCCAGTGGAACATGGTGGCGCCGATGGCCGCGCTGGCGCCGGCCGGGGTGTGCGCCTCGGCATTGAGCGGGGTGCCGTACCAGTCGGTGTAGTAGGCCACCGGCTCGGCCACGCTCCAGAACATCAGGCCGATGCCCATGCCCGCGGCGAACAGCATGGCGAACCATGAGGTAGTCGAGTACTCGGGGCGGGCCTGACTGCCGCCCAGACGGATGCGCCCCAACGGCATGACGATCAACGCCAGGCACAGCAGCACGAAGAGGTTGCCGGCAATCATGAACAGCCAGTCGAAATACTCGATGGAGAAGCCACGGGCCGCAGTGAGATGGCTGTTGGCGGCATCGGGATAGACCAGGGCGTAGAGGATGAAGGCCAGGATGGCCACGGCCGAGAGTGGGAACACGGGATGGTGGAAGTCCATCCCCAGCACCTGGGCGTTGTCCTGCCCGGGTTTGAGGATTGGCACATCGTCATGCTTCATGGGGATTCCTCGCATGTTGTTGTTAGCATCCGCAAGCGGCAGGCGCTCCCGGGCGAATCATTGTTGGGCCAGGGCGGCGAGGGGTATGTCGTGAAAGCGACCTCCAGCTATCCATTGGCTCATTGCCGCGGCGACGTGTCTCGCGCAGGCAAGTGGAGGTCTCTGTGGGGCAAGTGCCACTTGGTGGAGGGCATAGGCTGAAGCGGCGGAATGTGCCGCCCCATGACAACAAATGCACTGGAGCCAGCCATGAGCCAAGCCAACCGAGGAGTCGTCTACAAGGGCCCGGGTAAGGTCGATGTCGAATCCATCCCCTATCCGGAACTCGCCCTTGGCAATCGTAAATGCGACCACGGCGTGATCCTGAAGGTGGTCACCACCAATATCTGCGGCAGCGACCAGCACATGGTGCGTGGCCGTACCACTGCGCCCGCCGGCCTGGTGCTGGGCCACGAGATCACAGGCCTGGTAGTCGAGTGCGGACGCGACGTCGAATTCATCAAGCCGGGCGACCTGGTCTCGGTGCCCTTCAACATCGCCTGCGGGCGCTGCCGTAACTGCAAGGAAGGCCGCACCGGGATCTGTCTCAACGTCAACCCGGCGCGCCCCGGTGCCGCCTATGGCTACGTCGACATGGGCGGCTGGGTCGGTGGCCAGACGGAATACGTCATGGTGCCCTACGCCGACTTCAACCTGCTGAAGTTCCCCGACACCGATCAGGCCATGGACAAGATCCGTGACCTGACCCTGCTCTCGGACATCTTCCCCACCGGCTTCCACGGCTGCGTGACGGCCGGCGTCGGTCCGGGCAGCACCGTCTATATCGCCGGAGCCGGCCCGGTGGGCCTGGCGGCGGCGGTCTCGGCCCAGCTGCTTGGTGCGGCCTGCGTGATCGTCGGCGACATGATCGAGGAACGCCTGGCCCAGGCGCGCAGCTTCGGCTGTGAAACCATCGATCTGACCCAGGATGGCGACATGGCCGACAAGCTCGAGGCGATTCTCGGCGAGCGCGAAGTCGATGCCTTCGTCGACTGCGTCGGCTTCGAGGCCCATGCCTGTGGCTGCAACCACGGCAAGGAAGCGCCCGCCACCGTGCTCAACTCGGCGATGCAGATGACCCGTGCTGGCGGCCAGATCGGCATCCCGGGCCTCTACGTGACCGAGGATCCGGGTGCCGTCGACGACGCCGCCAAGCAGGGCGCGCTGAGCATGCGCTTCGGCCTCGGCTGGGCCAAGTCTCACTCCTTCCATACCGGCCAGTGCCCGGTGATGAAGTATCACCGCCCGCTGATGCAGGCGATCCTGTTCGAGAAGGTCAAGATCGCCGACGCGGTCAACGTGCAGATAATCTCGCTGGATCAGGCACCACAGGGCTATGCCGATTTCGACGGTGGTGCGGCGAAGAAATTCGTCATCGATCCCCACGGCAGCGTAGCTGCGTAAGTAAGCTTGGTGACGTAAGGAGTAGCCCGAGCTGGCCGACGCCGCACCTTGAAAGCGGCGCCGCCAGCCATTTTCGTTATTCGACCCATGCGCAGCGTGGCCGCCTGACAGCCGAGCGGGTAATCTAGCGGAGCGAACGACGGTAGCGGGAGATGAGAGAGATGATGTACGCCGACTTGATCGATGCGGAGGACTTCCGTCAGCGCCTGGTGGCGCTGGGCATCGACCTGCCTGCCGATGCCGACCCCGACACCTGCGCCCGGCTTGTCGCCCAGCGGCAGGCCGAGTCGGAGGTGCCCGGTCTGGAGGCGCTGGTCGCCGAGCTGGAGGCGCAGACCGGCGTCATGCTGCCCGAGGTGCGCGAAGCGCTGGTGAATCATCTGCGGCCAATCGCGGGTTAGCCATCGGCACGCGCCCGCAACACTGTCGGCTTTTGTTCGAACCCGAGTGAAACAAATCGCCCCCGGCCTTGGCCGGGGGCGATTTCTTTCACATCACGAGGAGTAGGTGGGGCCTAGCCCTTCACCACCTGCAGGTGAGGGGCGCTGTGGCCCAGGTTCTCCTGCATCCGCTCGCTGTACCAGTCGATGAAGTCGATCACGCCGAACTCGTAGGTCTCCGAGTAGGGGCCCGGCTGGTAAGCCTTGGAGTTGATACCGCGCTGGTTCTCCTCGGCCAGGCGCTTGTCCTGGGCGTTGGTGGCGTCCCATACCCGGCGCATCTCCTCGGGCTTGTAGTCGACGCCCTCCACGGCATCCTTGTGCACCAGCCACTTGGTGGTCACCAGGGTCTCCTGCGGGCCCAGCGGCAGCACGCGGAACACGATGGCGTGGTCACCCATGAAGTGGTTCCAGGAGTTGGGCAGGTGCAGGATGCGCAGCGAGCCCATGTCGGGGCTGGTCAGGCGGCCCATCAGCTTGCTGCAGGCCGGCTTGCCGTCCATGGTCATCGAGACCACGCCATCCAGCAGCGGGGTGCGGGTCAACCGGTTGCGCTTGCCGAAGCGCTTGAGCTGCCAGGGGATCTGCTGCTCGTCCCAGTCCGACTGCTTCTGCGCCACCAATGCCTTGTAGGCGGGCGTGGCACGGGGATCGTCGGTGTCGTCGAACTCCTGCAGCGAGTTGAGCAGCTCAGGGTGGGAACCGTTGCAGTGGTAGCACTCGCGATTGTTCTCGAGTACCAGCTTCCAGTTGGCCTGCTCGACGATGTTCGACTCCACGGCGACCTTGAGGTTGCCCATCTCGTAGGGTTCGAGATAGTGCTCCAGAGTGAGCAGGAAGTCGTCGAGGGCGGGCGGCTGCTCGGCCAGGCTGATGAAGATGAAACCGCCGCCGGTGCGCACGTGGATCGGCTTGAGGCCATAGGCGGAAAGGTCGAAGTTCTCGCCCATGTCGCTGCCGGCGAACAGCAGGCGGCCGTCGAGCTCGTAGGTCCACTGATGGTAGGGGCAGACCAGCTTGGCCACCTTGCCCTTGTCGCTGACGCACAGCCGTGAGCCGCGGTGACGGCAGACGTTATGGAAAGCATGGATGGAGCCGCCGTCGCCGCGTACCAGGATCACCGGGTTGTCGCCGACCTGCAGGGTCACGTAATTGCCCTTGGCGGGAATCTCGCAGGTCATGCCGGCGAACAGCCACTCCTTGCCGAAGATTTCCTGCATGTCCAGGGCGAACAGGCGGGCATCGTTGTAGAACGCCTGGGGCAGCGAGAAGTTGCGCTCGCGCTCGGCGAGCATCGCGACGACGGCTTCACGCGCCGGGTCCAGGGGATCGTCCAGAGTGGTGGGTGAGATCGGATCCATGGAGAGACATCCTCATTGCTGGCCGCGGTGGCGGCATCGGTCGAATTGTTGGTTTTCGCCAGGGAGCGGCATGGTAATTGTCTTGGGTGCCGAGTACGAATACGGCGAGTGTGGATCAGCCTCAGGTCGTTCAGTTGTCTGCCGACGACCCGAAAGCGTTCAGTCGCGACCAGTGGGTGCAGAAAAATCCCCCCAAGTGGAAGCCAGGGGTACGTTCGTGTCGCAGTCAGGCAAGTCGAGGGCTTGCCGGCTGACGCAGAATTCGATCAACGGCAGGCGGTGTTCCGCAGTCGGAGCCTTCCACGCTGATCAATGCCAGGCGACTCGACATGACCATGAACTTTCTCAACCCCGTCACGACCCAGACCTGGACCAACGGCCGCCACATGGTGCGTTGCGTCAAGGTGATCCAGGAAACCTGGGACGTTCGTACCTTCTGCTTCATGGCCGAGCAGCCGGTGCTGTTCTTCTTCAAGCCGGGGCAGTTCGTGACCCTGGAGCTGGAGATCGAAGGCGAACCGATCATGCGCTCCTACACCATCTCCAGTTCACCGTCGATTCCCTACAGCTTCTCGATCACCGTCAAGCGGGTGCCCGGCGGTAAGGTTTCCAACTGGCTGCACGACAACCTGAAGGTCGGCGACGAACTGGCGGTGCATGGCCCGGTGGGCAACTTCAATTCGATCGACTTTCCCGCCGACAAGGTGCTGTTCCTCTCCGGTGGCGTGGGCATCACGCCGCTGATGTCGATGACACGCTGGTTCTTCGACACCAACGCCAACGTCGACGTCGAGTTCATCCACAGTGCGCGCGCCCCGCGGGATGTCATTTACCATCGCGAACTAGTGCACATGTTCTCGCGGATCCCTGAGTTCAAACTGCATATCGTCTGTGAGAAGAAGGACGACATCGGCGAGGCCTGGGCCGGCTATCGCGGGTATTTGACCCAGCCGATGCTCGAGCTGATGGCGCCCGACTACCTCGAGCGGGAGATCTTCTGCTGCGGCCCCACGCCGTACATGAACGCGATCAAGCACATCCTGCGCGAAAACGGCTTCGACATGAGCCGCTACCACGAGGAATCCTTCGGCGCCACGCCGCTTGACGTGCGCGAGGAGGTGCTGGAGCTGGCCGAGCAAGCCGAGGCCGAGGCGGAGGAGATCGATTACGCCGACATGCTCAGCGTCGAGTTCGTCGGCTCGGGCAAGAGCGTACGCATTCAGCCTGGCGAGACGGTTCACTCGGCTGCCGCCAAGCTCGGCTTGCACATCCCCAAGGCCTGCGGCATGGGGATCTGCGGCACGTGCCGGGTAGGGCTCAAGTCCGGGCAAGTGGACATGGAGCACAACGGCGGCATCACCGACGAAGACGTGGCAGAGGGCTATATCCTCTCCTGCTGCAGCAAGCCCCTGGGCGACGTGGTGGTCGACTACTGACGACGGCACCGGCGAGGCTCAGCCGTGGCGTGACTCGTCGAACAGCTCGTCGACGCTGCACACCTCGCCGCAACGGTCCAGCGAATAGCCGGGCAGCTCGCGCACGGCCTGCTGGAACGGCGCGCTGCGGATCATCTCGAGCAGACGTACGACGCTGGGGTCGGCCAGGCTGCTGCGCTGACACAGTAGCAGATAGTGCTCGCTGGCCAGCGGCAGGAAGTCCAGGCCGAACTGACGCGCGGCGGCCTCGACGCCGAAGCCGACGTCGGCCATGCCGGCGGCGATGTAGGCGGCCACCGCGGAGTGGGTGTACTCCTCCAGCTCGAAGCCACGGATGCGCTGCGCCGAGAGGCCCACTTCCCGCAGCAGGATATCGAGCAGCGCCCGGGTGCCGGAAGCCTGCTGGCGGTTGATGAAGCGCACGTCGCCACGCACGAGATCGGCCAGGCCGGCCACACCCTTGGGATTGCCCGGTGCGAGCATCAGCCCCTGACAGCGGGTGATGAAGCGAATGATGCAATGGCTGCGCGGCCGCAGCTGACGGCGGTAGCCCTGCATCAGCGGACCCCGGGTCGCCGAGGTCGGCATGTGGTAGCCGGCCACGTCGCAGGCGCCGCGATTCAGCGCGGCCAGGGCCTCTGCCGGGCTGCAGTACTGTAGATCGAGCTGAAAGTCGCTGGCGAACCTGGGCAGCAGCGCCACTGCATAGCCGTGGCTGGCGTGCATGCGCAGCACCGGTTCGACGCCCTCGAACAGCTGCTGCAGCTCGAGATTGAGCTCCGAGCCCAGGCTCTCCAGCTGCGGACCGAGCCGGGCGGCCACCCGTTGGCGTGCCCACAGCAGCTTGTCGCCCAGTGGAGTGAGCCGTGCGCCGCGCCCCTTTTGCATTTCCACCAGCGTAACGCCGAAGAATTCCGCCCACTTGTTGAGCAGGTTCCAGGCATGGCGGTAGGAGATACCGGCCTCGGCAGCGGCCTCGGTCAGCTTGCCGCTGCGATGGATGCCCTGCAGCAGCCCGAACAGCTGCGGATCCAGGCGGTTGCCGGCCTCGTCGGTGAAGGACCAGGCAGGTTCAATTTTAATACGTTTCATATGATGTGTTTTTCATATTTCGTAACCCAGGCAGGACTGCTACCTTCACAAATACGCACCATCAATGATGCTACGGGCACCTTATCCAATATATGCACTGTAGTACATAAATAAGTGGTACATAACTAGACCGTAACCAGCAGCTTCGAACGTACCGGCGCAAGTCGCCAGAAGATGCGCTCCATACGTTCGCTTCGAGGCCAGGCCATGCTCAACAGCCCATTCCCTTCATGGACGCCCCAGCTGATTCAGGACGAGATCGACGCCCTGAAGCACAAGCCCGGCGCTCTGCTCCCCATCTTGCACGCGATCCAGGACCGCTGCGGCTACGTGCCGCGCGAGGCGGTGCCGCTCATCGCCGAATCGCTGCAGCTCACCCGGGCCGAGGTGCACGGCGTGATCAGTTTCTACCATCACTTCCGCACCACGCCGCCGGGGCGCCACGTGGTACAGATCTGTCGCGCCGAGGCATGCCAGGCGCGGGGCTCACGGGCGCTGGAAATGCACGCGCGGGACACTCTGGGGATCGACTACCACCAGACCACCGCCGACCGCGAGATCACCCTGGAGCCGGTCTACTGCCTGGGCAACTGCGCCTGCGGCCCGTCGCTGCGCGTCGACGATCGCATCCTGGCCCGGGTCACCCCCGAGCGCTTCGACCGGCTGGTCGATGAACTGACCACCCAAGTGCTGAAGGTGAGCTGATGACCACGAAACTCTTCGTTCCCCGCGAGACCACCGCGCTGGCGCTGGGCGCCGACGAGGTCGCCCAGCGCATCGAGGCCGAGGCCGAGGCCCGTGGCGTCGAGATCGAACTGGTGCGCAACGGCTCCCGCGGGCTGTTCTGGCTGGAGCCGCTGGTCGAGGTCGAGACCGCCGCCGGGCGCATCGCCTACGGGCCGGTGGCCCCCGAGGACGTGGCCGGGCTGTTCGATGCCGGCCTGCTCGAAGGCGGTGAGGCATCGTCGCTGTGCCAGGGGCCGGCCGAGGAGATTCCCTATCTACAGGCCCAGCAGCGTCTGACCTTTTCGCGCATCGGTGTCACCGACCCGCTGTCGCTGGAGGACTATTGCGCCCACGACGGCTTCCGCGGCCTGCGCCGGGCGCTTGGTCTCGCTCCCCAGGCCATCGTCGACGAGGTCAAGGCCTCCGGCCTGCGCGGTCGCGGCGGGGCGGCGTTCCCCACCGGCATCAAGTGGCAGACCGTGCTCGACGCCCCCGCCGCGCAGAAGTACATCGTCTGCAACGCCGACGAGGGCGACTCCGGCACCTTCGCCGACCGCCTGGTGATGGAGTGCGACCCCTACCTGCTGATCGAGGGCATGGCCATCGCCGGCCTCGCCGTGGGTGCCACCCAGGGCTACGTCTACCTGCGCTCGGAGTATCCGCTGGCCCAGGAGATCTTCAATGAGGCCATCGCCCGCGCCGAGGCCGCCGGCTATCTCGGTGGCGACATCCTCGGCAGCGGCCGGACGTTCCACCTCGAGGTGCGTCTGGGGGCCGGCGCCTACATCTGCGGCGAGGAGACCTCGCTGCTCGAAAGCCTCGAAGGCAAACGCGGCATGGTGCGCTTCAAGCCGCCGCTGCCGGCCATCGAAGGCCTGTTCGGTCAGCCCACCGTGGTCAACAACGTGCTGTCGCTTGCGGCGGTGCCCTTCATCCTCAGCGACGGCGGGCAAGCCTACGCCGACTACGGCATGGGCCGTTCACGCGGGACCCTGGCGCTGCAGCTGGCCGGCAACGTCCAGCGCGGCGGGCTAGTGGAGCTGGCCTTCGGCACCACCCTGCGCCAGCTGATGGAGGAATTCGGCGGCGGTACCTTCACCGGACGACCGCTGCGTGCGGTGCAGGTAGGCGGCCCCTTGGGCGCCTACCTGCCCGAGAGCCAGTGGGACCTGCCGCTCGACTACGAGGCCTTCGCCGAGGTCGGCGCGGTGCTCGGCCACGGCGGTGTGGTGATGTTCGACGACACGGTGGACATGGCCGAGCAGGCGCGCTTCGCCATGGAGTTCTGCACGGTGGAGTCATGCGGCAAGTGCACCCCCTGCCGCATCGGTGCGGTGCGTGGCGTCGAGGTGATCGACCGCATCCGTGCCGGCGAGCGTCGTGAGGCCAATCTCATACTGCTCGCCGACCTGTGCGAGACCATGGTGGACGGCTCACTCTGCGCCATGGGCGGCATGACGCCCTTTCCCGTACAGAGCGTGATGAAACACTTTCCCGACGATCTGCAGCGCGACGCGCAGCCGCATTGAGCGGGAGGAGGCCCGATATGTTGAACTATTACGATCCCAAGCAGACGCCCGCTCCGCAGCATTTCTTGCCGGAGCGCGACTACGGCACCCCGGCGCGGCTCTCCGAGACGCTGGTCAGCCTCGAGATCGACGGCGTCGCGATCACCGTGCCCGAAGGCACCTCGGTGCTGCGCGCCGCGGCCTTGGCCGACATCAACATTCCCAAGCTGTGCGCCTCGGACAACCTCGAGGCGTTCGGCTCGTGCCGCCTGTGTGCGGTGCAGATCGAGGGCCGGCGCGGCCTGCCGGCCTCCTGCACCACGCCGGTCGCGGCCGGCATGAAGGTCACCACCCAGAACGAGCGGCTGGCCAAGCTGCGGCGCAACGTGATGGAGCTCTACATCTCCGACCACCCGCTGGACTGCCTGACCTGCCCGGCCAACGGCGACTGCGAGCTACAGGACATGGCCGGTGCGGTGGGGCTGCGCGAGGTGCGCTACGGCTTCGACGGCGAGAATCACCTGGACGCCGAGACCGACGACTCCAACCCCTACTTCAGCTTCGACCCCAGCAAGTGCATCGTCTGCTCGCGCTGCGTGCGCGCCTGTGAAGAGGTACAGGGCACCTTCGCCCTGACCATCGAAGGGCGCGGCTTCGAGTCCAAGGTCGCCGCCGGCCAGAGCGAGGCGTTCATGGATTCCGAATGCGTCTCCTGCGGCGCCTGCGTGCAGGCCTGCCCGACCTCGACGCTGATGGAAAAATCGGTGATCGAACAGGGCCAGCCGGAGCACAGCGTGGTGACCACCTGCGCCTACTGCGGCGTGGGCTGCTCGTTCAAGGCCGAGATGCAGGGCGACCGGGTGGTGCGCATGGTGCCGTACAAGGGCGGCGACGCCAACCACGGCCACTCCTGCGTCAAGGGCCGCTTCGCCTTCGGCTACGCCACCCACCCCGACCGCCTGAAGACGCCGATGATCCGCGAGTCGATCGACCAGCCCTGGCGCGAGGTGGGTTGGGAGGAAGCGATCGCTTTCGCCGCCCAGCGGCTCAAGGCGATCCAGGCCAAGTACGGCCGCGAGAGCATCGGCGGCATCACCTCGTCGCGCTGCACCAACGAGGAGACCTACCTGGTGCAGAAGCTGGTGCGTGCGGCCTTCCGCAACAACAACACCGACACCTGTGCCCGGGTGTGTCATTCGCCCACCGGCTACGGCCTCAAGACGACGCTGGGCGAGTCCGCCGGCACCCAGACCTTCGACTCGGTGATGCAGGCCGACGTGATCGTGGTCATCGGCGCCAACCCCACCGACGCCCACCCGGTGTTCGCCTCGCAGATGCGCCGTCGCCTGCGCCAGGGCGCCGAGCTGATCGTCGTCGACCCGCGCCGCATCGACCTGCTCAAGACCCCGCATCATCGCGGCGCCCAGCATCTCGCCCTGCGCCCCGGCACCAACGTGGCGATGATCAACGCCCTGGCCCACGTGGTGATGAGCGAAGGGCTCGAGGATCGCGAGTTCATCGCCAAGCGCTGCGACGCGGCGGGCTATCAGGCCTGGCGCGAGTTCATCCTCGACCCGCGCCATGCGCCGGAGAACGTTGAGGCGATCACCGGAGTGCCCGCCGAGCAGGTGCGCCGTGCCGCGCGCACCTACGCCCAGGCGCCCAACGGCGCGATCTACTACGGGCTCGGCGTCACCGAGCACAGCCAGGGCTCGAGCATGGTGATGGGCATCGCCAACCTGGCCATGGCCACCGGCAACATCGGCCGCGAAGGGGTGGGCGTCAACCCGCTGCGCGGGCAGAACAACGTCCAGGGCTCCTGCGACATGGGCTCCTTCCCCCACGAGCTGCCGGGCTACCAGCACGTCGGCGACCCCGCCGTGCGCGAGCGATTCGAGGCGGCCTGGGGCGTGCCCATCGACGACGAGCCGGGCCTGCGCATCCCCAACATGTTCGATGCCGCCGTGGCCGGCGAATTCAAGGCGCTCTACGTGCAGGGCGAGGACATCGCCCAGTCCGACCCCAATACCCAGCACGTCGAGCAGGCGCTGCGCTCGCTGGAGTGCCTGATCGTGCAGGACATCTTCCTCAACGAGACGGCCAAGTTCGCCCACGTGCTGCTGCCGGGCTCCTCGTTCCTGGAGAAGGACGGCACCTTCACCAACGCCGAGCGCCGCATCAACCGGGTGCGCAAGGTGATGCCGCCGCTGGCCGGCAAGCAGGACTGGGAAGTGACCGTGGATCTGGCCAATGCGCTGGGCTATCCCATGCACTACGACCATCCGTCGCAGATCATGGACGAGATCGCCGGCCTGACGCCGAGCTTCACCGGCGTCAGCTACGCGCGGCTCGACGCGCTGGGCAGCATTCAGTGGCCGTGCAACGAGGCGCACCCCGAGGGCACCCCGACCATGCACATCGAGGACTTCCCCATCGGCCTCGGTCAGTTCGCCATCACCGACTACGTGGCCAGCGACGAGCTCAGCAACCGCCGCTTCCCGCTGCTGCTGACCACCGGGCGCATCCTCTCCCAGTACAACGTCGGCGCCCAGACCCGACGCACGCACAACCAGGCCTGGCACGACGAGGACGTGCTCGAACTGCACCCGGCCGACGCCGAGCTGCGCGGCGTGCGCGACGGCGACTGGGTCGGCATCACCAGCCGCGCCGGCCAGACGGTGCTGCGTGCGCGGATCAGCGACCGCATGCCGCCGGGGGTGGTCTACACTACCTTCCACCATCCGGGCAGCGGAGCCAACGTGATTACCACCGACAGCTCCGACTGGGCGACCAACTGTCCGGAGTACAAGGTGACCGCCGTGCAGGTCGAGAAGGTCAGCCAGCCGTCCGCCTGGCAGCAACAGTTCCAGACCTTCGACCGGCTGCAGCTCGAGCTGCTGCGCGGTGGGAACAAGGACGAAGCGGGCCAGGCTCTCAGCGGAGCGCGTGAATGAGTGACGACCACAGCCGCTGCCGGGTTCCGGTGGACGTGCGCCGGGCCGGCAGCGCCGAGCGGCTGGAGGACAGCATCGCGGTGGAGACGCCGGTGGCGCTGGTCTACAACGGCATCTCCCATGCGGTGATGATGGCCACGCCGGACGATCTCGACGACTTCGCTCTCGGCTTCAGCCTCACCGAGGGCATCCTGCACTCGCCGGATGAGCTTTACGCCATCGAGGTGCGCCAGGAGGATGGCGGCATTGCTGTCCATCTGGAGATCGCCACCCAGCGCTTCATGGAGCTCAAGCAGCGCCGCCGCAGCATGGCCGGGCGCACCGGCTGCGGGCTGTGCGGCACCGAGTCGCTGGAGCAGGCGATCCGTCCCATCGGCCGGGTGGCAGCGCCGGCCATTGACGACGCTGCCATTCAGCAGGCACTGGAGGCGCTGAAGTGGCACCAGCCGCTGCAGCGCGAAACCGGCGCCACCCACGGCGCCGCCTGGTGCGACCTCGGCGGGCAGATCCAACTGGCACGCGAGGACGTCGGTCGCCACAACGCCCTGGACAAGCTGATCGGCGCCATGCTGAGTCGTCGTCTATCGGTGGCGGACGGCTTTGCGCTGGTCTCCAGCCGGGCCAGCTACGAGATGGTGCAGAAGTGCGCCAGCGCCGGCATCGGCTGCCTCGTCGCCGTATCGGCTCCCACCTCGCTCGCCATCGAGCAGGCGCGCCATGCCGGCCTGCTGCTGGTCGGCTTCGCCCGCACGGGGCGCCACGTCATTTATCATCAGCCGGTACGCGAAGCCGTGCCGGTCGTTCAAGCCAGCGGAGGTTGAAGTCGCCATGAGCCGCAGTCAGCTCGATACCCTGATCCACATGGCGAATCAGATCGCCGCCAACAATGCCCACTACGGCGATGTCGCCGCCGAGCGCGTGTATACCCACCTGAAGAAGTTCTGGGCGCGCAGCATGAAGCGCCAGATCGTCGACTATCTCCAACAGGACGGCAGCGAGCTGTCGCCCCTGGCCCGGCAGGCCATCGAGCGGCTGGCACAGAGCCAGAGCGAGACGCATTCGGCGAGCGCCTGACGCCCGATACCGGTCTTTCACGCGCTTTTTCAACGAAAGGAGGCGAGCCCCTCTTTTGCCTTAGCGTGCCTATGGTATATTCGGCCCATGCGTCTCATGGTTCGGTTGGCGACCTCGACAGCGGGCCGATAGGGCCCGGTCCAGGATCTTTGCCCCGGCTTCCATGCGATGACGTCCCCTCGAAGGGAGTCGTGCCATATCCTCATGGCGCGGGCCATGGCGGGTCCGAATAATTCGATCGGCTCGAGTCGACGATAACTCCACTACGCACGGGCAGGGGCTCATGAACAGGGCATTCTTCCAGGCTGCCGCCATGACGGCAGGCTTCTTCGCGTTTGGGCCGACGGCCCAGGCCAATATTCCCGAATCTTCTCATACACTCAATGGCGTGATGCCGGAGCTGCCGACGCTGTGGCAGGTGCTGGACGCGGTGGCGCAGCCCGAAGGGCTGACCGCCGACGAGGTCTGGCTCAGCATCGATCTGCGCAACCGCCGGGTGCGGGTGATGCGCGGCGAGCGTGAGATCAAGCGCATCGAACACCTCGCCTTCGGTGCCGGCGGTGCGGCGCCGCTGCGCGCCAGGGGCAGTTCGATGACGCCGATCGGCGAGTTCCGCGTAGACCGCATCAACCGCGCCTCGCGCTTCGGCCTGTTCTTCGGCTTCGACTATCCCAATGCCCAAGTCGCCGAAGAAGCGCTGCGCAGCGGCAAGATCACCATGCAGGAGTACTGGCACATCGAGAATTACCGGGCGCGCCACGGCCGGGCACCGCATACCACGGCGTTGGGCGGGCTGATCGGGATTCATGGCCTAGGGCAGGGCGACCCCGAGATCCATCGCAGCTTCGACTGGACCGAGGGCTGCGTGGCGGTCAGCAACGAGGAGATTCGTGCACTCGACCCGTGGCTGCGCATCGGCACACGGGTGGTGATCAAGGGCTAGGCAAAGTCTTGTGCAATAGGAGGAGCTGGCGGAAGAGCGTGGGAGTCGAACCCACCAGGGACCGCTGGCAGCCCCTACCAGATTTGAAGTCTGGCCGCCCCACCGGGGGTCGATCCTCTTCCTTGAGCGGTTCTTCATGATAGGCCGTTGCCCTACGGCCACATCTCGGCGTTGCGTATCACGCGTTCGTCTCCGATACGGCGCGTGAAGCCTACCTTATCAAAGAATTCGAGTATGTGAATGGCCAGCTTGCGGCCGGTGCCGATGCGGTCGCGAAAGGCGGACGCACGGATCCTGCCGTGTTCGCGTTCGAGTGCCTGCACGATGGCGGCCATCTCGGCTACCGTGGCGGCCGGGTAGAAGTGGTCGCGACGCACTTGATAGAGCCGGCCGAGACGGGAGCAGGCGATGAGCACCTCGCGGATGCGGGCTTCGTCGAGGCTCTCTTTTGCGAAGCCTTCGCTGGCGGCCAGATCGCGCACTCGCGGCGGTTGGAAGCCAGCCTCGGCGATGTGCGGTTCGAGCCGCTGCCACCGCGCTTCGTCCTCCTCGCCGAGGCTGGCCTGGTGGCCGGGCAGGGCGACGAAGGGGCCGTGGGGCACCAGCTTGCCGCAGGCCACTAGCCGCTCGATCAGCTGCCGGCCCGTCGCTTCGGGTAGCTGCGGAACGGCCTGGCGCGTCAGCCGGCCGCGCTCGGTGCCCAGCATCGAAGGCTCGCGCTCGTGGTTAGTGGCCACGCTGTCGAGCAGCCGGGCTTCCAGGGCTGCGATGGCCTCGGCGGAGAAGACGCGGGTCCGTTCCCGGTTCGGTAGCGTAACGCCACCCAGCGCTGCTACCGCGTCGATCAGCGCTGTCAGCTCGAGGTTGGCGTTGCGTGCCAGGGCGTCGAGATCGACACCGGTCGACTGCAGGCGCAGTCCCGTTTCCAGTAACTCTTGCAGCTGCAGCGGTGTGACGGCAGCGCACTCGGCCAGGGCGGCGAGCCAGGCCAGGCGCTCGGGACGGCGCTGACCGCGGCGCGGCGGGTCGCCTTCCAGCACCGTGGCCCCGCCCAGGGTGATGCCCGCTGCGGGATCGCGAATCACGCAGCGGTCGCCCAGGCAGGCGTGCACCGGCTCATCCAGCACCAGTTGGCCCAGCATGCTCTCACCGGGGGCGAGGTGCTGGCCTTCCAGCAGCGAGAGGCGCCCGCCATAGCGGCCCACGCCTAGGTGTACCTGCACCGGCGTCCAGTGCTTCACGCTCGGGGCCGAGTCGAGCAGCTGCAGTGTCGCGTCCAGGCGGCGTAGTGGCGGTGTCTCGAGCGCGTCGGCAACCAGCCAGTCACCGCGCTGAATGAGGTCGCGGTCGACGTCGCTGCCGGCCAGGTTGAGCGCCACGCGGTCGCCCTGATGCGCCCACTCGCTCTCGCGGTTCTGGCGACGCAGGCCGCGCACCCTGGCCTTATGGCCGCCGAGGGCCAGGCGTAGCGTGTCGCCCTCGTTCACCCGGCCGGCCAGTGCAGTACCGGTCACCACCACGCCGGCGCCGCGCTTGGTAAAGACCCGGTCGACGACGAAGCGAAAATGGCCGCGCACGACGGTGTCGCGCTGCGCCGAGGCCATCGCCCACAGCCGTTCGCGCAGGGCATTCACCCCTTCGCCGCTTGTGCTCGACACCTCGTGAAGCGGCGCCTCGGCCAGCGGCGTGCCGGCCAGCAGAGCGGCGATCTCCTCGCGCACCTGACGGCGGCGCGCGGCGTCGACACGGTCGACCTTGGTCAGTGCCACCAGGCCGCGGTCGAGCCCCAGCAGGGAGAGGATCTGCAGGTGTTCGACGGTCTGCGGCATCACGCCGTCGTCGGCGGCCACCACCAGCAGCACCGTATCGACCCCGGCGCTACCGGCCACCATGTGATGCAGGAAGCGCACATGACCGGGCACGTCGACGAAGCCGAGCTCGACGCCCTCGGCCACCTCGGGATAGGCGAAGCCGGGCTCGATGGTCAGGCCACGTGCTTTCTCCTCCTTCAGCCGGTCGGTGTCGATACCGGTGAGCTGCTGGATCAGGGCGGTCTTGCCGTGGTCGACGTGGCCGGCGGTGCCGACGATCACGGCGTGTCTCCCGGCGGGGCAGCGCCATACAGGCGGGGCAGCTGCTCCAGCTGACCGATGAAGATGGCGATTTCCGCCTCGCCGGCCAGGCAGCGCAGGTCGAGGTGCAAGGCACCGTCGCCGATGCGCCCGATGACCGGGCGCGGCAGCTGGCGCAGGGCGCCTTCCAGGCGATGCAGCTGACGCTCGCGCTGGCGTCGCTGCTCGGCGCGGGGGCGCCATGTCAGGGCCCGGCTTGGCAGCCGGTCCACCGGCAGTGAGCCGCTACCGAGCTGGCTGGCGCAGGGCGCGAGCGTCACTTCGAAGTCGCTGAGCAGACTGCTCACATGGGGCAGCAGGCGTTCGCCGGTGGCGGCGATCTCCGCCTCGGGGCGTGTCAGCAGCGCCAGGGTGGGGATGTCGCGCTCGGGGGCGTCGCTGTCGCGATAGAGGCGCAGGGTGGCCTCCAGCGCCGCCAGGGTCAGTTTGTCCAGACGCAGGGCGCGCTTGAGCGGGTGGCGCTTGATGGTGGCGATGGCTTCCCGGCGGCCGACGATGATGCCCGCCTGGGGGCCGCCGAGCAGCTTGTCGCCGCTGAAGGTGACCACATCGGCGCCGGCGGCGATGGCGTCATTCGGCTGCGCCTCGTAGGGCAGGCCGAGGGCGGTGAAGTCGGCCAGCGCGCCGCTGCCCAGGTCGACCAGCAGGGGGACGCCGTGAGCGTGGGCGATCTCGGCCAGCGTGGGTTCCGGCACGCTCTTGGTGAAGCCGGTGATGGCGTAGTTGGAGGTGTGCGCCTTGACGATCAGCCCGGTGTGCTCGCCGATGGCGGACTCGAAGTCCCGCGGGTGGGTGCGGTTGGTGGCGCCCACCTCGCGCAGCCGGCAGCCGGCCGCCTGCATGATGTCGGGCATGCGGAAGGCACCGCCGATCTCGATCAGCTCGCCGCGGGAGATCAGCGCCTCGCGTCCGGCTCCCAGGGCGCCCAGCGCCAGCAGCACGGCGCCGGCGTTGTTGTTGACCACGGTGGCGGCCTCGGCGCCGGTCAGTTCGCACAGCAGATCCTCGACCAGGCGGTCGCGGTCGCCGCGGCCGCCATCGTCCAGATCGTACTCCAGCGCCATGGGGTGGCGTGCGGCATCGGCCATGGCCGTGATGGCCGCCTCGGCGAGGGTGGAGCGGCCCAGGTTGGTGTGGATCACGGTACCGGTGAGATTGAACACCGCGCGGGAAGCCGGGCGGGCCAGCTCGGTGAGCCGCTCGATGGCGGCGTTGGCCAGGGCGTCGCCATCGACGCTTTCACTGGTCTTCTGGTCAGCGGCGAGCTGCTGGCGGGCCTCGTCCAGGGTCTGGCGCACCGCGCGCCGCACGAGGCGGTGGCCATGCCGGGCGCGGGCGGCGGCCACGGCGGGATGGGCCAGCAGGGTATCCACTGCGGGCAGACGGCGTCGAACGTCCATTGTCGTGCTCATGTCCATGTCAGGGGTCACCCACGTTCTTGTGGGGCGCGGGACTCTCCCCGTGCGCCCCTTCGTGGTTGGGCTCCCTATGGCATAGCATGCCGGACCGGGCGGCGTCCAACCGCCGGCTCAGCCCTCGGCGATCAGCAGCGGGTTGAAGCCGCTGCGTCGGTAGCGCCCCTCCTCGCCCAGCAGCAGGTCCAGCGCCAGGCTGCCCAGGTCGTCGGCCAGCGGCTCGGCCTCGGCGTCCAGCGTGCGGGGGAATATCTTGAGATAGCTGCCGCAGTCGCCGCAGGCCTCGGCCTGGGCCGCCTCGGCAGTCGCTTCGTCTTCCCCTTCGCCCGTTTGCGGCGCCAGGCTCAGGTAGCTGAGCTTGCCGCTCTGCTCGCACACGCTGCACAGGGAGCGTTCGAAGTACCATTGGGTCGCGCACAGGCCGCACTGCAGGTAGCGTACGCCGCTGCAGCTGGCCTCGCTCTCGATCACGCTGGCCACTGGCGGCGAACCGCAGCAGGGGCACAGGGTACGTGTCTCGCCGCTGGGGCGGGCCGGGGCATGCGGCAGCGCCTGCACCAGCCGCTGCCAGGCCACCTGCAGAGCAGCGGCGATCAGCGGCATCAACCCACAGTGCTGCTCGTCACCGGCCTCACCGGCCAGGAGCTGGGCCATGAGCTGCTTCAGCGTGGCGTCGGGCAGTTCGCGCAGGGCGGCGATGAGGGGGCGCTGCGCTTCGCCCACGTGCAGCTCCAGTGCGCCGAGCAGGGCCGTCAGCTCGCCCTGGATGTCGATGTCGCCCTGCAGCGCCTGGGCATTGAGCGGCGGCATGCCGTGCTCCAGCGCCAGGCGAAACGCCTCGGGATCGGGCTGCCAGCCCGTGGCCCGTTCCAGTGCCACCTGCTGGGCGGTGGCCAGCTGGGCCATGAAACCGAGAAACTCCCCCAGCGGTGCGTTGCGCTCGGCCAGCGCCTGCAGGCGCTGGGCGCGCCGGGCGAAATGGTCGTCGCCGGGCAGGCGAACCTCGGGCGGTTGCATGATCCCCGTGGGGGCATTGCCATAGGCGTGGGTCACGGCGACTCCCCTTTGCGGCTTTCGTGGCGGCGGCTTATCTCGCGGTGCTTGCGCTCCTTCTCCATCTCCTCCTCGTACCACAGGTCATGATGATGGCGGGCCCAGGCCTTGCTCACCCGGCCGCGCACCATGGCCTGGAACGAGCCCTTGACCCAGATGCCCGAGTAGATGTGGATGATCAGGGTGATGATGGCGAGAAAGGCGAGGTAGGCGTGGCCCATCGAGGCCAGCCGGCGCAGGGTGATCGGCACTTCTTCACCGACCAGGGGCTGCCACATCAGCACGCCGCTGATCAGCAGCAGCGGTACGCACAGCAGCATGACCCAGTACACCAGCTTCTGGCCGGCATTGTTCTTGCCCACCGGCGGCAGCTTTTCGTCGCGATTGGCCAGTACGTCGTCGATCTGCTTGAGCCACTGCACGTCGTGACGCTTGAACAGGCTCTCCTTGAAGAAGCGGATCGCCATCAGCACGAACAGCAGCGACATGAACAGGCCGATCCAGGGGTGCAGGATGCGGGTCATGGTGGGGCCGCCGAACAGCCCGGTCAGCGACCAGAAGAAGGGGTGAAAGAAGGGCAGCCCGCTGAGCACCAGCAGTACGAAGCTGATGGCGACGAGCCAGTGCAGCAGGCGTGTCCAGACGCCGTAGCGCAGCAGCTGCGGATCCGTCTTGGCCAGGCTCATGGTCGCTCCTCCCGCTCATCTCGTTCTTCTCTGGCCTCCCGCTCCCTCTGGCGGGCCTCGTCGTCGCGCACCGCCTGTTCGTCCTCCTCGCCGTGCTCCTTGGGGCCGGCGGTGGCGTAGTGGAGAAAGCCGGTCAGGGCGGCCAGGCCGATGGCCGCCGAGGCCAGCGGTTTGGTCACGCCTTTCCAGGCGCTGACCATCGGGCTGATGCGGGGATCCTCCGGCAGGGCGCTGTAGAGCCCCGGCTTGTCGGCATGCTGCAGCACGTAGATCACGTGGGTGCCGTCCACGCCCTCGGGGTTGTAGACCCCGGCGTTGTCGTAGCCGCGGCTCTTGAGAAAGTTGGTGCGGGTCTCGGCCAGGTCGAGCATGTCGTCCCGGGTGCCGAACATGATCGAACCGGTGGGGCACGACTTGACGCAGGCCGGCTCCAGGCCGTGGAACACCCGGTCGGAGCACAGCGTGCACTTGTAGGACTTGCCGTCCACCTCCGAAATGCGCGGTACGTCGAAGGGGCAGCCGGTGACGCAGTAGCCGCAGCCGATGCAGTGCTCGGAGTTGAAGTCGACGATGCCGTTGGCGTACTGCACGATGGCGCCGGGTGCCGGGCAGGCCTCGAGGCAGCCGGGGTCGGCGCAGTGCATGCAGTTGTCCTTGCGGATCAGCCACTCCAGGTTGCCCTGCTCGTTCTCGTACTCGTCGAAGCGCATCACCTGCCAGGTATTGGGGGTGAGATCGAGCGGGTTGTCGTACTCGCCGACGTTGTTGCCGACCTCATCGCGCAGGTCGTTCCACTCGGCGCAGGCGACCTGGCACGCCTTGCAGCCGATGCAGCGCGACACGTCGATTAGCTTGGTCACCGGGTCGATGCCCCCCGTTCGCTCCTGGGGCGAGGGCACCGTGGTCGCCGAGCGGGCGATGATGTTCTGCAGATTGACCTGTTCGCCTCTCATCTTGGCCTCCTTGCGCTACAGCTTGTCGACGCGCACCAGGAACGACTTGTACTCCGGCGTCTGGGTGTTGGCGTCGCCCACCGATGGGGTCAGCGTGTTGGTCAGATGGGCCTTCTTGGTCTCGCCGAGAAAGCCCCAGTGCAGCGGAATGCCCACCTGATGCACCGTCTTGCCGGCCACCTGCAGCGGACGAATGCGCTTGGTCACCACCGCCACCGCATCGATGTAGCCGCGCTTGGAGCTGACCCGCACCCGATCACCCTTGGCGATGCCCAGCTCCTGGGCCAGGCTCTCGCCGATCTCGACGAACTTCTCCGGTTGGGCGATGGCGTTGAGCCGGTTGTGCATCGTCCAGTAGTGGAAGTGCTCGGTCAGGCGATAGCTGGTGGCGGCATGGGGGAACTCCTCGAAGGTGCCGAGGTTTTCGCGATCCTGCGGGAAGATGCGCGCTCCCGGGTTGTGCTTGGCCAGCGGGTTGTCCGGGTGCAGCGGGTTGTTCGCGACTGGCGTTTCGAAGGGTTCGTAGTGCTCCGGGAAGGGCCCCTCCTTCATGCGGTCGCGGGCGAACAGCTGGCCGCGCCCGGTCTGATTCATGATGAACGGGCCTTGGGTCGCCTCGGGTGGCGAGTCCTCGGGAAAGTCAGGCACGTCGTTACCCACCCAGCGTTCGCCGTCCCACCACACCACGGCCTTGTTGGCCGCCCACGGCGTGCCGTCGGGGCGGGCGCTGGCGCGGTTGTAGAGGATGCGGCGGTTGGCCGGCCACGACCAGGCCCAGCCAAGGGTCTGGCCGGTGCCGTAGGGGTCGGAGTTGTCGCGGCGCACCATCTGGTTGCCGCCCTCGGTCCAGCAGCCGGCGAAGATCCAGCAGCCGCAGGCAGTGGAGCCGTCGGCGCGCAGGAAGCCGAAATCCTCGATTTGCTCGCCGGCGCGTACCACCAGGTTGCGGTCCTCGTCGAAGACGTCCTCCAGCGCCCAGCCGTTGTACTCCCGGGCCAGCTCCTCGGGGCTCGGCTCCTCCGGCCGGCGGTAGGGCCAGTGCAGGTTGAGGATGGGGTCGGGGAAGGCGCCGCCTTCTTCCTGGTAGAGCCGTTGCATGCGCAGAAAGATGCCGGCCAGGATCGCCGTGTCGGGCTTGGCTTCGCCCGGCGGTGGCGCGGCCTGCCAGAACCACTGCAGCCAGCGCGAGCTGTTGACGATGGTACCGTCCTCCTCGGCGAAGCTGGTGGTGGGCAGGCGGAACACCTCGGTGTCGATGGCGGCAGGATCGACGTCGTGATACTCGCCGTGATTCATCCAGAACTCCGCCGTTTCGGTGCGCAGCGGGTCGATCACCACCAGGAATTTCAGCTGCGACAGCGCCTCGGTGACCTTGGCCTTGTGCGGGAAGGCCGCCAGCGGATTGAAGCCCTGGCACAGGTAGCCGGTCATCTCGCCGCGATGCATGCGTTCGAAGGTGTGCAGGATGTCGTAGAGGTCCTCGCCCATCTTCGGCAGCCAGTCGTAGCACCAGTCGTTGGCCTCGGTGGCGGCGTCGCCGTACCACGCCTTCATCAGGCTGACGTGGAAGCGCTCGTAGTAGCGCCAGTAGGAGATCTCTTCGGGCACCAGCGGTGGCCGTGCACGTTCGAGGATGAAATCCTCGTAGTCCTGCTCGTCGTCGTCGGGCAGGGTCAGGTAGCCGGGCAACTGATCGGAGAGCAGCCCCAGGTCGGTCAGTCCCTGGATGTTGGAGTGGCCGCGCAGAGCGTTGACCCCGCCGCCGCGCATGCCCATGTTGCCCAGCAGCAACTGGACGATGGCCGCGGTGCGGATGATCTGCGAGCCGATGGAGTGCTGCGTCCAGCCCAGCGCATAGAGGAAAGTCATGGTCTTGTCGGGGGCGGCCGTTTCGGCGGCCATGTCCCACACGTGCTGGATCTTGTCGCGCGGCGTGCCGCACACCGAGGAGACTACGTCGAGGGTGTAGCGGCTGTAGTGCTGGCGCATCAGCTGGAACACGCAGCGCGGGTGCTCGAGTGTCTCGTCGCGCAGGGCGTGGCCGTCCTCGTCGTACTGGTACTGCCAGCCCTCCATCTCGTATTCGCCGTTGTCGGCGTCGTAGCCGTTGAACAGACCGTCCTCGAAGCCGAACTCATCGGCCACCAGCAGGCTGGCGTCGGTGTAGGCGAGCACGTAGTCGCGCTGGAAGCGACCGCTCTCGATCAGGTAATGGATCAGCCCGCCGAGGAAGGCGATATCGGTGCCGGTGCGTATCTCGGCAAAATAGTCCGCCACCGCGGCGGTGCGGGTGAAGCGCGGGTCGACCACCACCAGCCGGGCGTCGTTGTGCTCGCGCGCCTCCATCACCCAGCGGAAGCCAACAGGATGAGCCTCGGCAGGGTTGCCACCCATGCCGATGATCAGGTCGGCATTGCGAATGTCGACCCAGTGGTTGGTCATGGCACCGCGACCGAATGTTGGGGCAAGACCTGCCACCGTCGGTCCGTGTCAGACGCGCGCCTGGTTGTCGAACGCCACCATGCCCAGACTGCGGGCGATCTTGTGAGTGCAGTAGGCGGTCTCGTTGGTCGAGGCCGAGGCCGCCAGCATGCCGGTAGTGGTCCAGTGATTGACCGTATTGCCTTCGTCGTCCTGGGTAACGAAGTTGGCGTCGCGATCGTCCTTCATGTGTCGGGCGATGCGGGTGAAGGCCTCGTCCCAGCTGATCCGCTTCCACTCCCTGCTGCCGGCCTCGCGTACTTGGGGATAGCGCAGGCGCGATTCGCTGCGGATGTAGTCGAGCAGCCCCGCGCCCTTGGGGCATAGCGAGCCGCGACTCACCGGGTGATCCGGGTCGCCTTCGACGTGATAGATGTCGTCGATGTTGTTGATCGCGGCGTCGCCGCGGGCATAGATCAGCACGCCGCAGCCCACCGAGCAGTAGGTGCAGTTGCTGCGCGTGATCTTGGCGCCGGTGAGCTTGAAGTGGCGAATCGAGGCGATGGCGGGATCCGGGGCGAAGCCCATCATCGCCATGCTGGATGTGGCCATCCCCGCCGCACCGAGCTTGAAGAACTGTCTGCGCGAAACCCTGAGGGTCATGAGGCCTCCTGCCTGGTTCCCGTACCCATTGTATCGTTATGCATCTTTGCTAGCGGTCTGTATTAAGCGTAGCGACTCCTGACAGGATCGCGGTTCGTCGTTGGTTTCCGTTGGTAACGAATGGCTGCCGCGGGATGGCTGTCGCCGGGTCATCAGGGCGATTGATCGCCGCTGGCCTGGGGCTCGCCGTCTTCCTGTCGACCGCTGTCGTCGGCGCCCAGCGGTTCGTCGGGCATGACCTCGTCATCGCCTTCGCCATCCTCCTCGCGCTCGGGCGACTGGGTCTCGTAGGCCGGGCCGGCATCGGATGCGGCGGCGGGCGTCTGGAACAGCTCGTCGCCCTGGGTCTCGCCGCTGCCGCTGCCCTGATCCTCCTCTTCCATGTCCGCACCGGTGATACCGCTGGTGGTGCCGGCCCGACCGGTGGTGACATCCGGCGCTTCGGTGATCTCTGCCGGGTCCATGCCGGCGGCGCTCTCATCCGGTGTGGCCGGCTCGGTGGCCAGTGCTGGGGCCGACCAGAGCATGATGGCTCCCAGCAGCATAGGGGGGAATGTCTTGGCTGCCATGCTTGCCTCCTTGCCTGCCGCTCTCACACACCCAGCGTAGACCCTGTCGGCTGAGGCCGACAGCGAGGAGCCTGGGTTCGATGAGTGGCAATCTCTCGCTACGCCTTTCTACACTGGAGCCAGGCCGCCCGATGGGATGCCGGGGTGGTCACGTTCGTTTCGCGTCCGGCATCGTCCATCGTCCATCGTCCGGCATCGTCAATGGAGTGACATCTTGCGCAGTTTACCGGCCACCCTTCCGATCCTGTTCGTCTGTGAAATCAGCTTCCTGCTCGGGCACGGTCTGATCATGACCCTGCTCGGGGTGCGCATGTCCATCGAGGGCTTCCCCTCGCACATGGCGGGCCTGCTGATGTCGAGCTTTTCGCTCGGCTTCGTGCTGGGCAGCTACCTGCTGGAAAAGCGCATTCGCAGCGTGGGGCATATCCGTGTGTTCGCCGCCTGCGCCGGCATCCTGGCGGTGACCGCCATGCTTCACGGCCTGTGGGTCGACGCCTGGGCCTGGCTGGTCTGGCGCCTGCTCGGCGGGGTCGCCACGGCCGGCATGCTGATGGTGATGGAGTCGTGGGTCTCGGGGGAGTCGACCAACGACAATCGCGGCCGGGTGCTGGCGATCTACATGATCATCTCGACCCTGTCGCTGGCCGGCGGGCAGTGGATGCTCAACCTGGCCGATCCGGCCGGCCCGGCGCTGTTCTCACTGGTCGGTATGCTATTCGCCCTGGCGCTGGTGCCGCTGTCGATCGTGCGCATCCACGGTCCGCGCCAGACCCACGACATCCAGCCGCAGAAGATCCCGCTCAAGACGCTGTTCAAACGCGCACCGGTGGGGCTGGTGGGGGCATTCACCGCCGGATTGATGGTGCAGTCCTTCTTCGCCATGACGCCCTTTTACGGTCAGGAGATCGGCCTGACCACTGGCGAAACGGCGCGCTTCATGGCCATCACCACCATGGTGGCGCTGTTCGCCCAGTGGGGGCTCGGGCGGCTCTCCGACCGTATCGACCGGCGCAAGGTGATCCTCGGCATGGCGGTGGTGATGACGATTTCCGGTGTCCTGGTGTCGATGCTGGTGCGCATCGACTTCTGGCTGCTGGTACTGGTGGCCTGCTTCCACACCGCCATGCTGCATACCCTCTACGCTCTGAGCCTGGCCCATACCAACGACTGGCTGGAGCCCGGCGAGATCGTCGCCGCCAATGCTAAGCTGATGATCTGGTACGGCATCGGCTCGATCATCGGCCCCTTCTCGGCCTCGCTGGTGATGCAGGCGATCGGCCCCGATGGGCTGTGGATGTTCCTCGGCGGCGCCTCGCTGGCGCTGGCGCTGTTCGTGACGCTGCGCCTGCGCCGTCGTCCCGGTGAGCCGATCGAGGAAGTCGAGCAGGAGCCCTTCGTGGCGGTGCCGACCCTGGAGACGCCGCATTTCACCGAGCTCGATCCGCGCCTGGAGCCGACCCAGATGGAGTTCCACTTCGAGGAGGCCGCGGGGACGTCGCGGGAAGAGGCTGCCTGAGGCTGGCGAATGCGCCATCATGGGGGACGCCCTCAGAGGGAGAAAAAAGACCGATGCGACGTTCATTCGCCCTGCCCCGTATGCTGGGCCATGCGCTGGGCCTGCTGACCTGCCTGGCGCTGCCCATGACCGTACAGGCCGACAGCTGCCCGCCGCCGGGCCAATGGCTGCAGCCCGGCGGCGAGCGGCTCGATTCGGCGGCACTGTTCGCCAATCTCGCCGAGCGCGACGTGGTGCTGCTCGGCGAGCAGCACGACCGCATGGATCACCACCGCTGGCAGCTGCACACCCTGGCTGGCCTGCACGCCCTGCGCCCGGACATGGTGATCGGCCTGGAGATGCTGCCCCGCGAGGCCCAGCCCGCGCTGGATGCCTGGGTGGCGGGGGAGCTCGACGAGGCGGAGTTCCTCGACGCCAGCAACTGGCGCAGCGCCTGGGGCTTCGATCCGGAGCTCTACCTGCCGATCCTGCACTTCGCCCGCCTGAACCAGGTGCCGCTCAAGGCGATCAACGTCACCCCCGAGTTGCGCGGCCGCCTGGCCGGTGAGGGCTGGGATGGGGTGCCGGAAGACGAACGCTTCGGTATTACCGCGCCGGCCGAGGCGCTGCCGGCTTATCGCGAGCGTCTGGCCGCCGTGCATGCCCAGCATCCCAGCGCGGGGGACGATGAAGCGAGCCTCGAGCGCTTCATCGCCGCGCAGCTCGTATGGGACCGCGCCATGGCCACAGGGCTGGCCGAAGCCACTGCCGAGGGGGCGCTGGCGGTGGGGCTGATCGGCCAAGGCCACCTGCAGTACGAGCACGGGGTGCCCCATCAGCTCAACGACCTGGATGTAGACGCCCACGCTACCCTGCTGCCCTGGGCGGTGGAAGTCGACGGCTGCGAGCTGCCGCCGGAGGGGCTGGCGCATGCCGTATTCACCCTGGCCGAGACCCCGGCGCAGGCCCAGCCGCCGATGCAGCTCGGGGTCTATATCGTGCCCCATGAGGCCGGGATCGAGGTGCGCGGCATTCAGAGTGGCTCTGTGGCCGAGAGCGCGGGCCTGGAGGAGGGGGATATCATTATGCGCGCCGCGGGTGAGGCGCTGGCGAGGCCTGCCGATCTGACCCAACGGGTGCAGCGGCAGCCGCCCGGCACCCTGCTGCCGCTGGAGGTGGAGCGCAACGGTGAGCGGCGCGAGATCCTGGCGCGTTTCCCGCCGAGTGACGGCGGCAGCGACACGCGATGAGCCGGGCCATGCCGAACGCGCTGCGCGCACTCCTGGCCGGGCTGACGGCGTTCGCCCTGCTTTTCGGCATCGCTGCGGCGCGGGCCGAGGCGCTGCCCCAGGTCAGCCTCGATATCTCGCTCGATCCCGACAGTGGCCGCCTGGCGGGGGAGATGTCCTTCTCGCCGCCGCCCGAGTCGAGTGACTTCACGCTTCTGCCCGGCCTCGAGCTGGTTGCCGCGCAGGCCGACGGCGACGCCATCGCGGCCGAGCCTGACGGCGATGGACGCCACCGGCTGGCGCTGCCGCCGGGAGCCGAAACGCTGACGCTGCGCTGGCAGGGGCGTCTGGAGGACGGCGAGCGGCTAATGCTCTCGCCTCGTGGCAGCCTGCTGCCGGCCCACGGCGGCTGGTATCCGCGCTTCGACGACCTCGGCCCTTTTGCACTGACCTTGCAGATCGCGCTACCCCCAGGGCAGCGGGCGGTGGGCACCGGTTCGCTGCAGGGCGAGCCCCGGGTCGACGAGGTGGGTTATCGCGTGCGCCATGAGCATCCGCGCACGCGGGTGGTGGAGCTGGCCGCCGGCCCGTGGGTGGAGCGCAGCCGCGAGGTCGACGGCGTGCTTTTGCGCACGCTGTTCCCCGAGGCGCTCGATGCCGCCCACGCCGAAACCTACCTGGACCACGCCGCCGACTACCTGCAGCGCTTCGTCGAACGCGTCGGCCCCTATCCCTACGCCAGTTTCAGCATCGCCGCCTCGCCGGCCCCGGTTGGGCTGGCCTATCCCGGCTTCACCCTGCTCGGCGAGCGGGTCATCCCGTTGCCGTTCATCCCTCGCACTTCGCTGGCCCACGAGCTGATGCACGCCTGGTGGGGTGCCGGGGTGCTGGTCGACTATTCCAACCAAGACGGGATCGGCGGCAACTGGTCCGAGGCGCTGACCACCTACCTGGCCGACTATGCCCTCGACGAAGCCCGCGGCGAGGCGCGGGAGACCCGCCGCCGCTGGCTGCTCGATCTGGCGGCGCTGCCGGATGGCTACGACCGCCGCCTGACTGATTTCCGCGGCCAGCGCGACCCGGCGCTACGCCTGCTGGGCTATCAGCACGGCGCCATGCTGCTGCACATGCTGCGCCAGCGTATCGGCGACGAAGCCTTCGATGCGGGGCTGCGCCGCTTCGCCGAGCGCCATATGCATCGTGAGGCCGGTTGGGGCGACCTCGCGACGGCGCTGGGCGAGGCCGCCGGCGAGTCGCTTCAGGCGTTTGTCGAAGCCTGGGCGCAGCAGCCGGGGCGTCCAGCGCTGGGTGTCGAGGCCACTCGCCGTGAGACGCCGGACGGCTGGACGCTAGCGGGGGTGCTCGAGCAAAGCGGGGTGGGTGCCCCCTGGCCGCTCCAGGTGCCGCTCAGGGTCGAGACCGTCGCCGGTGTGGAGCGGCACCGTGTTTCGCTCGAAGAGGAGCGCGTCGAATTCTCGCTGCAACTGGAGCATGAGCCGCTCGCGCTTCTCGTCGACCCCGACTTCGACCTGCTGCGCCGGGTGGGCGGACCGCCGATCCTGCGCCGGGTGGCGCTCGATCCTGCCAGTCGGCTGCTGGCCTTGGAGGCCTCGCTGGCCGAGCCGGTCAGGCAGGCCCTGGGTGCCCCGCTGCCTTCTGCCAGCGAGGGGATGTCGCTGGCAGAAGGCGCGCCGCCGCTGCTGTTGGTGGGGCTGACCGAGCCCGTCGCTGGCTGGCTCGAGGGCCAGGGGCTCGATGGTGTCGTCCTCGACATGGCGCAACGTGGCCAGGCACGGGCCTGGACCCTGCCCGGCACCACCGTGACGGCAATCAGCGCTGACGACCGGGAGACCCTCATGCGCCTGCTGGGCAGCCTGCGCCACCAGCTGGCGCATGGCTACCTGATCGTGGACGGCGACGAGACGACCACCGGCGCCTGGCCGCTCGAGGAGACGGCCCTGCGCGTCGATTGGTCGCCCTGATCGCTTGCACGCAGCGGTGCTCGATGCGCTATCGTATCGGGAGCCGCCGGATGCCCGGCGCACGACTCGATCATGTCGCGAAAGCGCACGGAATCTGCTGGAGGATTGCCTTGGCCATTTCCCGTTTTGCCGATCTGCTGGACGAGGCGCGTCGTCAGCCAGAGCCGCAGCGGCTGCTGTTCGTCTTCACCCGCGCCGAGTTGCCGGACAACCCCACCCAGGAGCAGCGTGAGCGCTTCGAGCAGGGGGAGGGTGGCGCGCTGACCCCGGTACTGTGCGTCGACAAGGCGCCCGAGGAGCTCAGTGACATGGATGCGCTGGTGGCGGAGTCGCAGCACACCGGCATTGAGTGGGACGTCGTCTTCGTCGGCGCGCTGTCCGGCCGCGGTCGAGAGGCGCCCACCAGCGAAGAGGCCGAGAACCATCTGCAGCGCATGGTGCAGTCGCTGCAGATGGGCAATACCCAGAGCTTCCTGGCGCTGAATCGTCAGGGTGAGGCGATAGCCTTGCAATAGCGTTTCGGTGACACCATAGAGAACCCTTATCGGAACCATGGCGGCAATCAATTTTCGCCTATGGGTTGCGATGGATAAGATAGCCCCCGTATTCGGATCACCCCACCAATGACACGGAGCATTACTGAATGTCCCTGATCAACACCGAAGTCCAGCCGTTCAAGGCCACCGCTTTCCACAACGGCGAGTTCGTCGAAGTCTCCAACGAGGACCTGAAGGGCCAGTGGTCCGTGGTGATCTTCATGCCGGCCGCGTTCACCTTCAACTGCCCGACCGAAGTCGAGGACGCCGCCGAGCACTACGAGGAGTTCAAGAAGGCCGGTGCCGAGGTCTACATCGTCACCACCGACACCCACTTCTCGCACAAGGTATGGCACGAGACTTCCCCGGCGGTGGGCAAGGCCAAGTTCCCGCTGGTCGGTGACCCGACTCACCAGCTGACTCGCGCTTTCGGTGTGCATATCGAAGAAGCCGGTCTGGCCCTGCGCGGCACCTTCGTGATCGACCCGGAAGGCGTGATCAAGACCCTGGAGATCCACGACAACGCCATCGCCCGCGACGTCGCCGAGACACTGCGCAAGCTGAAGGCCGCCCAGTACGTTCGCAACAACCCGAACGAAGTCTGCCCGGCCAAGTGGAAGGAAGGCGAGCAGACTCTCGCTCCCTCCCTGGATCTGGTCGGCAAGATCTAAGGAAACACTGATTCATTGCTGCGCTCGATATCTTGGCCACCGGCGGTGCTCGAAATCCTCACCTAGTACCGCATAGGCTCCGGTTTCTGCGCTCCGGCGGTGGCCAACCTCTCTTCGCTCGCGACATGAATCAGCAGTTCCCTAAGTCGAATCATCGCGAGGCTGCGAGCCGGCCTCGCGTTCCCGCCCGGGCATGTGCTGCCCGGGCGATTTTCCGATACGTGCAAGCCCATGCCTGTGCCGACGCCACGTCAGCGCTGAGAGCATCGTCTTGCCATTTTCCAGCCCAGACATGAAGGAAACCGCTGTCATGTTGGACGACAATCTGAAAAGTCAGCTAAAAGCCTACCTGCAGAAGGTCACGCAGCCGTTCGAGATCGTCGCATCCCTCGATGACGGCGCGAAATCCCAGGAGCTGCATGGGCTGCTGAAGGACATCGTCGCCCTGAGCGACAAGATCACCCTGCGCCTGGACGGTACGGATGCGCGCAAGCCTTCCTTCGCCCTGAACCGTCCCGGCGAGGAGCCCGGCGTGGTCTTCGCCGGTATCCCCATGGGCCACGAGTTCACCTCGCTGGTACTGGCGCTGCTGCAGGTGGGCGGTCATCCGCCCAAGGTCAGCGACGACACCCTCGCCCAGATCAAGGCGCTCGAAGGCGAGTTCCATTTCGAGACCTACTACTCGCTGTCGTGCCAGAACTGCCCCGACGTGGTGCAGGCGCTCAACCTGATGGCCATCTTCAACCCGGGCGTGCGCCACGTCGCCATCGACGGCGCGCTGTTCCAGGACGAGGTCGAACAGCGCCAGATCATGTCGGTGCCGAGCATCTACCTCAACGGCGAACCCTTCGACCAGGGGCGTATGAGCCTGGAGCAGATCCTGGCCAAGGTCGACACCGGCGCGGCCCAGCGCGAGGCGGCCAAGCTCAACGAGAAGGATGCCTTCGACGTGCTGGTGGTGGGCGGTGGCCCGGCCGGCGCCGCAGCGGCCATCTACGCCGCGCGCAAGGGAATCCGCACCGGCGTAGCGGCCGAACGCTTCGGCGGCCAGGTGCTCGATACCATGGCCATCGAGAACTTCATCTCCGTGCCCTACACCGAAGGCCCCAAGCTGGCCGCGGCCCTCGAGCAGCACGTCACGGAGTATGAAGCCGACATCATGAACCTGCAGCGTGCGGTCAGGCTGATCCCGGCCGCCGACCAGGGCGGCGAGCATGAGGTGGAGTTCGCCTCCGGCGCGCGCCTCAAGAGCAAGACGCTGATTCTCTCTACCGGCGCCCGCTGGCGCGAGATGAACGTGCCAGGCGAGGCCGAGTACCGCAACAAGGGCGTGGCTTACTGCCCCCACTGCGACGGTCCGCTGTTCAAGGGCAAGCGCGTGGCGGTGATCGGCGGCGGTAACTCCGGCGTCGAGGCGGCCATCGATCTGGCTGGCATCGTCGGTCACGTAACGCTGATCGAGTTCATGGACGAGATGCGTGCCGACGCGGTGCTGCAAAAGAAGCTGCGCAGCCTGTCCAACGTCGAGATCATCCTCGGCGCGCGCACCACCGAAGTGAACGGCGACGGCACTCGGGTCAACGGCCTGTCGTATGAGGAGCGTGCCAGCGGCGAGATCAAGCGGCTCGAGCTGGAGGGCATCTTCGTCCAGATCGGCCTGGTGCCCAATACCGAGTGGCTTACCGATTCGCCCATCGAGCTCTCGTCGCGCGGCGAGATCGTGATCGACGAGCGCGGCATGACCTCGGTGCCCGGTATCTTCGCCGCCGGCGACGTCACCACCGTGCCCTACAAGCAGATCGTCATCGCCATGGGCGAGGGCTCGAAGGCCGCACTTGGCGCCTTCGACTATCTGATTCGCCACTGACGCCCTAATACGTCACTGACGTCCGCGGCCGGCAACGGGAACTCGTTGCCGGCCGCCGCTTCACTCGATGCCCCGCAGGCCATGACCTGCAGGGCATCGTCTTTTCAGCGGTCTCGATCTCCGCCTGGCGCTCCTCCTTCCAGGTGGCACTCTGCAGGTGCAAGTGGGCTGCCGGTAGGCTCTGGGCGCACTAAGGCGGTGCGCTCTCACAGGACGGATCGCCTTGGCTGCGACCGTTGAATAAGTGTTTTGCCTGCTCTATCCCTGTCCTGGAACAATCCTTGCTAAGGTGCTGGGCACATGCCCAGGCATGCATCACTCAAGAAGACCAATAACCCATCGAGGATATTTTTCATGCGTGACAACAAGAACAAGTGGCTACTGGCCACTTCCGCAGCGGCACTGGCACTGGGTAGCGCCTCCCTGGCCTCGGCCAACACCCTGCAGAACACCCTCGAGCGTGGCGCCGTCCAGTGTGGCGTCAGCGACGGCCTGCCGGGCTTCTCCGCCCCCGACGACCAGGGCGAATGGCAGGGGCTGGACGTCGATGTCTGTCGTGCCGTGGCAGCTGCGGTTTTCGGCGATGCCGAAGCCGTGCGCTACATCTCGCTGAACGCCGTGGAGCGTTTCACCGCGCTGCAGTCCGGCGAGGTCGACATCCTTTCGCGCAACACCACCTGGACCACCACTCGCGATACCACTCTGGGCCTCAACTTCGCCGGTGTGAACTTCTACGACGGTCAGGGCTTCCTCGTCTCGCGTGACCTGGGCGTGAGCAGCGCGAGCGAGCTCGACGGCGCTGCGGTCTGTATCCAGTCGGGTACTACTACCGAGCTGAACCTGGCCGACTACTTCCGTGCCAACGGCATGGAGTTCGACCCCATCGTTTTCGATACCTCCGAGCAGACCGTAGGCGGCTTCGAGGCTGGCCGCTGTGACGTGCTGACCTCCGATACCTCCCAGCTCGCCGCACTGCGCATCCAGCTTTCCGATCCCGACAGCGCTGTGGTCCTCTCCGATGTCATCTCCAAGGAACCGCTGGGCCCGGTGGTGCGCCAGGGCGACGATCAGTGGTTCAACATCGTCAAGTGGTCGCTGTTCGCCATGCTCAACGCCGAAGAGCTGGGCGTGACCAGCGAGAACGCCGACGAGATGCGCGACTCCAGCAACCCGGACATCGCCCGCCTGCTCGGTCAGGACGGCAACTACGGCGAGGGCATGGGCCTCGATGCCAACTGGGCCTACAACATCGTCAGCCAAGTGGGTAACTACGCCGAGAGCTTCGAGCGCAACGTGGGCATGGACTCACCGCTGCAGATCGAGCGTGGTGCCAACGCCCTGTGGACCGACGGTGGCTTCCAGTACGCTCCGCCGATTCGTTGATCGACCGCCCGAGTCACCTGAGGTGCCTCGATCCAACCCTGCCCCGGCCCGGACACCCCAGGCCGGGGTTTGATAACTGCTTGACGGATCCAGGCGGAGAGTCCCTTCATGTCCGTTCGCTCCAAGGCTCACTCGCTGGGCCCCAAACCGCCTTTCTGGCGCGACCGCGCCAAGCGCGCCCTGATCTTCCAGGCGCTGCTGATTGCCGCTGTCATCGCTTTTCTGCTCTACATCATCGGCAATACACAGGCCAACCTGGCCGCCCGCGGCATCACCACCGGCTTTGGCTTTCTCGAAAGAACCGCCGGATTCGGCATCGGCCAGACCCTGATCGAATATTCGTCCCAGAGCACCTACGGTCGTACCTTCGTGGTGGGCCTGCTCAATACGCTGCTGGTATCGGCACTGGGTATCGTGGCCGCCACCATCATCGGTTTCATCGTCGGTATCGCGCGGCTGTCGCCCAACTGGCTGATCGCCCGGCTGGCCAGCGGCTATATCGAGATCTTCCGTAACATTCCACTGCTGCTGCAGATCTTCTTCTGGTACTTCGCCGTGCTGCGGGCCATGCCCGGTCCGCGCGATAGCCTGGCTTTCGGCGAAGTCATCTTTCTCAACGTACGCGGGCTGTTTCTGCCCGAGCCATTGTTCGAGTCGGGCTTCGGCCTGATCCCGCTGGCCTTCGGTATCGCCGTGGTCGCCAGCATCGCGCTGACGATCTGGAACAAGCGCCGCCACGAGGCCACCGGCAAGCGCCTGCCTGCGGGCTGGATCTCGCTGGCCTTGATCGTCGGCCTACCGCTATTCATTCTGGTGGCGACCGGTGTGCCCGTCACCTGGGACGTGCCTGAGCTGCGCGGCTTCAACTTCCGCGGCGGCATCACCATCATCCCCGAGTTCCTCGCTCTGTGGCTGGCGCTATCGATCTACACGGCGTCGTTCATCGCCGAGATCGTACGCTCCGGTATCCAGGCGATCTCCCATGGTCAGACCGAAGCGGCCCAGGCGTTGAGCCTGCCGCAGAACCTGGTGCTGCGCCTGGTGGTGGTGCCTCAGGCGCTGCGCGTGATCATTCCGCCGCTGACCAGCCAGTACCTTAACCTGATCAAGAACTCCTCGCTGGCCACGGCCATCGGCTACCCCGATCTGGTCTCGGTATTCGCCGGTACCACGCTGAACCAGACGGGTCAGGCGATAGAGGTCATCGCCATGACCATGGCGGTCTATCTGACCATCAGCCTGCTGGTGTCGATGTTCATGAACTGGTTCAACGCCCGCGTGGCGCTGGTGGAACGCTAGGAGAGGCGCCATGACGATTCAATACAAGATGATCGAGGCGCGTCCTGCGCCCAGCAATACGGTGGGGCCTGTCGCCTGGTTGCGTGCCAACCTGTTCAGCGGGCCGGTGAACACCATTTTCACCCTGCTTGGCCTTTACCTGCTCTATCTGCTGCTGGTACCGACCATCCAGTGGGCCCTCATCAATGCCGACTGGGTCGGTACCACCCGAGACGACTGCTCACGGGAGGGGGCCTGCTGGGTCTTCGTCAGCACCCGTTTCACCCAGTTCATCTACGGCCTCTATCCGCGCAGCCAGATCTGGCGGGTCGATGTGACCTTCGCCGTCTTCGTCGGCATGATCGCCTGGCTGATGATTCCGCGCCTACCGTTCAAGCGCTGGGTGGCGCTGGCAACCCTGGTGGCCTTCCCGGTGTTCGCCTACGTCATGCTCTACGGAGGCCACTTCGGCCTGCCCGTCGTGCAGACCCATCGCTGGGGCGGTCTGATGCTGACCCTGGTGCTGGCCGTGGTGGGCATGGTGGGAGCGCTGCCGATCGGTATCCTGCTGGCGCTCGGAAGGCGCTCGCAGATGCCCATCGTCAAGAGCTTCTGCGTGGTGTTCATCGAGTTCTGGCGCGGCGTGCCGTTGATCACGGTGCTGTTCATGGCCTCGGTGATGCTGCCGCTGTTCATGCCCACCGGCGTCAGCGTCGACCGCCTGATCCGCGCCTTCATCGGTATCACCCTGTTCCAGAGCGCCTACATGGCCGAGGTCATCCGTGGCGGGCTGCAGGCGATACCCCGCGGCCAGGAGGAAGCGGCGGCGGCGCTGGGCATGAGCTACTGGATGCGCATGGGCCTGATCGTGCTGCCCCAGGCGCTGAAGATGATGATTCCCGGTATCGTCAACACCTTCATCTCGCTGTTCAAGGACACCACCCTGGTCATGATCATCGGTCTGTTCGACCTGTTGGGCATCGTCCAGGCGGCACTGTCGGATTCCCGCTGGCTGGGCTTCGCCCTGGAGGGCTACGTGTTCGCCGCGTTCATGTTCTGGATCTTCTGCTTCAGCATGTCGCGCTACAGTCAGTACCTCGAGCGGAAGCTGCACACCGGCCATAAGAGATAGGAATGAGAACAATGACTGAACAAGCAACCCAGGCCGGCAACGAGACCCCCATGGTCCAGATGCGCGGCGTCAACAAGTGGTACGGCGACTTCCACGTGCTGCGCGACATCGATCTCGAGGTCAAGCGCGGCGAACGAATCGTCATCTGCGGCCCTTCGGGCTCGGGCAAGTCGACGCTGATCCGCTGCATCAACCATCTCGAGGAGCATCAGGCCGGCGAGATCGTGGTCGGCGGCATTCCGCTCACACAGGACGTCAAGCGCATCGAGCAGATCCGCCGCAACGTGGGTATGGTGTTCCAGCACTTCAATCTCTTCCCGCACCTCACGGTGCTGGAGAACTGCTGTCTGGCGCCCATGTGGGTGCAGAAGAAGCCGCGGCGCGAGGCCGAGGAGCAGGCCATGCGCTACCTGGAGCGGGTGCGTATCGCCGAGCAGGCGCGCAAGTACCCGGGCCAGCTCTCCGGCGGCCAGCAGCAGCGCGTGGCGATCGCCCGCTCGCTGTGCATGCACCCCGAGGTGATGCTGTTCGACGAGCCCACCTCGGCGCTCGACCCGGAGATGATCAAGGAGGTGCTCGACGTCATGGTCGAGCTGGCCAACGAGGGCATGACCATGCTCTGCGTGACCCACGAGATGGGCTTCGCCAAGACCGTGGCCGACCGCGTGATCTTCATGGATCAGGGACAGATCATCGAGGAGAATGCGCCGGAGCCTTTCTTCAACAACCCGCAGTCCGAGCGTACCCAGCTCTTCCTCAGTCAGATCCTCGGTCACTAGGAGGCGAGACCGGCGGCGGTGTGGCTTGCTGCATCGCCAGCGTCGCCTGAGGATACGCCATGACACGGTTGCGTCCCGTGCGCTTGGCGGCATAGAGCGCCTGGTCGGCCTGAGTGCTGGCCAGGCTCTGGGCGTGCTCCAGATCCTCGCCGGGAATCAGCCGGGCGATACCGATGCTGATCGTGATGGTGACGGGCGGTGCTGCGGCCATGCCCGCCAGCGGGGGAAGCGAAAAGGGGGTATCGGCGATGCTGGCCCTCAGACGTTCGCCCAGCAGCCACGCCAGAGCATCGTCGAGCCCGCTGACGAATACCGCAAACTCCTCGCCGCCCATGCGGGCCAGCACGTCCTGGCCGCGCAGCTCGTTGTCCAGCCGTGTGGCGACCAGCTTGAGCAGGGCATCGCCGGCGGGGTGCCCGTAGCGATCGTTGATCTGCTTGAAGTGGTCGATGTCGAGCATCAACAGGTGGCAGAGCGTGGTCGAGGAGCGCTTCAGTGTCGTCTGTAGATGGCGTGTCAGGCCGCGCCGGTTCATCACGCCGGTGAGTTCATCGTACTCGGCGGCGAGCATGGCTCGCTCCTCTCCCTGCTTGCGACGGCTGATGTCGATGACCAGCCCCGATATGACGCTGGGCCGGCCGCTGGTGTCGCAAGCCAGTTCGGCGACGAGCTCATGCCAGCGTGCCGGGGTTCCAGGGCGTTGCAGCCGCACGTCCAGGCGAAAGCTCTGGCCTGCATCCGAGCCGTTCAGGCACTGGCGCATCCGCTTCCACAGGCGCCGCCGGTCGGCTCTTAGCATATGGGCCAGCAACCGTCGCAGCGGCAGGCGGGCATAGTCGTCGGGGTAGCCCAGCGTGCGCAGCAGGGCGCGAGAGCACCAGGTCGAACCGCTATGTAGGTCGATTTCCCAGATCCCGCATTCGGCGACCTGTTGAAACAGCTCGAACTGGCGTCGGCGGCTGGCGAGCTGGTGGCGATAGAGTGACGAGGCGATCAGTTCTGCGGCGATGACGAGTGCGTCGAGCCCGGCGCCCTCCCAGTCGAGGGGGCGCTCGCAGTCGTCGATTCCCAGCGTGCCCCACCAGCGGCCGTCCACCATGATGGGGACCGTGATCATCGAGAGTATCTGCTGGCTCTCGAGGTTCTCGCGCAGCGGCCCCGGCGCCATTCGTTCGGTGATGAAGCGTTGTGACATGCCGCGTTGACGCTCGGCGACCATGTGGCGGTAGGTGGGGTCATCGAAAACGCTGGCAAAGAAGCGAAAGCGCTTCTGCGTGAGCTGGCGATAGCGTGGCTTGGCGGCCCACTCGAACACATAGTCCTGAATGACCGCTTCGTCCTGCAGCTCCAGCAGTTGGAAGATCCATACCCGGCTGGCCCCCGAGGCCCGGCCGATCTCGCCCAGCAGTGCATCGACGCCGTCGCCCCAGAAACGTCCCTTCATCAAGGCCCGGCTGCCCTTGGCGAGAGCGGCGAGGAGGCGCATGGCGTCGGGCTGGATCGGAACCGTCATGGGTCGACTCATCCATCGGGCGGTAGACCGATCATAACAGAGGCTTACATTTCTGTTACACCGCAACGTGCACGATGAAAGTGACGAATCCTGGCCGGCCGTAGGTCAGATGCTGCCCTGAGGCTTGAGGGGCTCGGCGGGGCGTGTCACTCGTGCGCTGCCCAGCACGCTGGGTTCGATCTCGACCGAGCGTGCCTCGCTGGTCCAGGCGGCCTGGGCATCATGTACTGCAGGGCGGCGTTCGAAGGAGCGCGTCACCACGTCGCCGGGTGCGAAACCGGCACGAGCGGCGAGGTGATGAGGCAACAGGCAGAGCTCGATGAGCAGGCGCAGCGTGAATGCTGCCGCCAGCCACAGCCCGGCACCCGCTGCCAGTTCGGGCCAGGCCAGGTACCAGTCGCTGGCAGCGAACCAAGGGGTGCGTGGCAGCAGCCATAGAGCGGCGGTTACAAGCAGCCCCATCTGCAACAGAAGGTGCAAGAAGAGTAGGAAGCCGCGGGACATGGGGCGGCTGGGAAACAGAAATTGGCGCATCGGGCTCCTCCCTTAGGGACATCGGCATACGATGAACGGTCCGACATCCCTGCCGGCGGTTCGATGCTACCCCAGATCGCGGCCAGCGTCAGCCGTTACGTCGGGCAGCGCTTCGCCGCTCAGTCGAGCAGGGTGATGCTGGCCGGTAGCAGCGCGTCGCGGGCGCGGTGCTCACCGAGCGCACGGCCCGCCAGGGCGGTCAGCAGGATCTGCAGCGGATCGCCGTGGCTCACCAGCAGCACGGTCTCCTGGCGCAGCGATTGCTCCAGTGAGGCGATTACCCCCTGCATGCGAGCGGCGACGCTGGCGGCGCTCTCCACGCCATGCTCGCAATGCTCCGGGTCCTGGGCATCCAGCGCCCAGACGTCGGGATAACGGCAGTCCGGCCCACCTTCGAAATCGCCGAAGTCGCGCTCGCGCAGGCGCGGCTCGGCCTGCAGCGCGAGCCCGAAGTGAGTGGCCACTCGGGTGGCGGTTTCGGTGGTACGCAGGAAGTCGGAATGCAGGATGCGAGTCGGCGATGGCCAGCGCCAGTCGTCGAGCAGCGCTTGCAGCTGTGCCTCGCCCTGGTGGGAGAGGCCGAACGCCGAGAGCCCCCTGGCCGGGGTGCTGATGATCAGGTGCCGCTCGTTGGCCTCGCTGTGACCATGCCGCATCAGCAGGTAGCGGTTGTGGCGCGAGCCCGAAGAGAATTGAAATCGGTTTGACATCGTCTTGTCACACTACCTAGATTGAAGGTTAGTTTCGTTTGCGATCATGCGGGCTTCAGCATGTTCACTTTCGAGCAGGCTAGGCGGGATGCCGGCACAGGTCATCCCGCGTCTTGCCGCAAGATCGGCATACATGAATCCAATAACTCGAATAACGACAAAGATCAGAGAGACACGCCAATGACAACACCCAAGACTTTCGGCCGCGCCGCCCTGAATTCACTGGCTCTGTCCAGCCTGCTGCCTCTGGCCCTGCTGATCTCGGCGCAGGCCCAGGCCGACTGCCCCCGCGGCGCCCTGGACACTCTATTCTGCGACGAGGATGGCGACATGGTCGCCGATCTGCCCGCCGACGAATCCGAGTGGGCCAACCCCGATACGCTGATCTTCGCCTATACCCCGGTGGAGGATCCAGCCATCTACTCCGACATCTGGCAGCCCTTCATTGATCATCTCCAGGAAGTGACCGAGCGTAACGTACGCTTCTTCGCCGTGCAGTCCAACTCGGCTCAGGTCGAGGCCATGCGCAGCGGGCGACTGCACATCGCCGGCTTCTCCACCGGCCCGACGCCGTTCGCGGTGAACCTGGCCGGCGCGGTGCCGTTCGCCCTGATGGGCTCCGACGACGGTCAGTTCGGTTATACCCTGCAGGTCTACACTCACGTCGATTCCGGCATCGACGATCTGGAGGACCTGCGTGGCAAGCGGGTGGCGCACACCTCGCCAACGTCGAACTCCGGCAATCTGGCGCCGCGGGCGCTGTTCCCGGAGCTCGGCATCGTGCCCGATGAGGACTACGAGGTGGTCTACTCCGGCAGTCACGACCAGTCGATGCTGGGCGTGGTCGCTCGCGACTATGACGCCGCACCGGTGGCCTCCGAGGTGGTCGAGCGCATGGCGGCGCGGGGTCTCTATGATCCGGACGAGGTCAAGATCATCTACGAGACCGATGCGTTCCCCACCACTTCCTACAACTACGCGCACAACCTCCACCCTGACCTGGTCGAGAAGATCAAGGAAGCCTTCTTCACCTTCGATTTCGAAGGCACGGCGCTGGGCGATGAGTTCGAGGGCGTCGACAAGTTCATCCCCATCAACTACCAGGAGCACTGGGAGGTCATCCGTACCATCCAGGCCGCCAACGACGTGCGCTACACCCGCGAGGACCTGGAGCAGGAGTAAACCTGGCAGCGTGCAGCCGGGGCCCTCGGCTTCGCCGGGGGCGTCTCCGTTTCTCTTTCCGCGAGGTGGGTGAATGCTGGAAATTTCAAAGCTGGTCAAGCGTTACGGCCGTGACGAGCCGGTGCTCAAGGAGCTGGATCTGACGGTCGAAGGCAGCAGCGTGGTCTCCATCGTCGGCGCCTCCGGGGCCGGCAAGAGCACCATGCTGCGCTGTATCAACCGCCTGGTGGAGCCCACCTCGGGTTCGATCAAGCTCAACGGTACCGAGCTGGTTCACCTGCGCGGGCGCGAACTACGCCGTGCCCGGCGCAAGATCGGCATGGTGTTTCAGGGCTTCAACCTGATCGACCGTCTCACGGTGATGGAGAACGTGCTGGCAGGGCGGCTCGGCTACGTCAATCTCTACCAGGCGATTACCCGCCGCTATCCCCAGAGCGATATTGAGCGCGCCTTCACGCTGATGGAACGGGTGGGCATCGCCCACTATGCCAACAAGCGGGCCGACGAGCTTTCCGGAGGTGAGCGTCAGCGGGTCGGCGTGGTACGGGCGCTGATGCAGGAACCGGAAATCCTGCTCGCCGACGAGCCCACGGCCTCGCTCGACCCGCGTACCTCCGAGCAGATCATGAAGCTGCTGCAGAGCCTGGCCAGCGAACTCTCACTGCCGGTGCTGATCAACATTCACAACGTGGCCCAGGCCAAGGCCTACACCGAACGCATCGTCGGCTTGCGCCATGGCCGGATGATCTTCGACGGCGCGCCGGCCGATTTCGGCAAGGAGGCGCTGGACGCCATCTACGGCGGCATCGAGACAGCCGAAGACGAGATCACCGAGGAGCCCGGCCGCCCGGCGCAGCAGGGGGTGGCTCATGACTCGACCTGACCAGGCCGCCGCGCCGCGTACCTGGCGCAAACCGCCCTTCATCGCCAACCCGGTGCTGCGCTATGGGCTGTGGCTGGTGGTGATCGTCTACCTGGTGTGGGCCTTCGGCTCGCTGCCGTTCAACTGGGCGCGCATCAGCGAGGGCCTGCCACGGGCGGCACGTATCTTCGGCGGCGGCTTTCCTCCCAGCTTCGAGCGCAGCGGGCTGCTGATCACCGGCTTCAAGGAGAGTTTCCAGATCGCCATTCTGGCCACCCTGATGGGGGTAGCGCTGTCGATCCCCTTCGCCGTGATGGCGGCCAAGAACGTGGCGCCCAAGCCCATCTACCTTCTCGGACGTGCGGTGATCATCGTCTCGCGCAGCTTCCATCCGGTGATCGTCGCCATCCTGTTCGTGGCAGCGGTGGGCTTCGGTCCGCTGGCCGGGATCCTGACGCTCACGATCTACTCGATCGGCTTCGTCGGCAAGCTGCTGGCGGAGGAGATCGAGGAGATCGACTGGGGCCAGGTCGAGGCGATGAAAGCCGCCGGAGCGGGCTACCTGGCGACGCTGATCTATGCCGTGTTTCCGCAGATCCTGCCGCGCCAGGTGGGGCTCTCCATGTACCAGCTCGACAGCAACCTGCGCGCCTCGGCGGTGGTCGGCATCGTCGGCGCCGGCGGCATCGGCGGTACCCTGATGAATGCCTTCGGTCGCTACGACTACGATTTCGCCTTTGCCATCCTGCTCATGATCATTGCCGTGATTCTGGTCAGTGAAGGCATCAGCGGCTGGGTGAGGAAGAAGATATGGTAGATCATGCCGGAGCCCTGGCCGACCGCGTCTGGCGGCGCTACGACCGCAAGCAGCAGCTGATCCGCTACGGCGTGCTGCTGATTACCGTGATGGTGGTCTACTGGGCGATACGCGACATCGACATCTTCTGGCCCTGGGTGTGGGACGCTCCCAACCAGATCTCGAGCCTGGGCGCGCGCATGTGGCCGCCCGACCCCTCGCGGCTTGCCGCGATCACCAACGCGCTGCTGGAGACGGTGCACATCGCCACCCTGGCGACCCTGCTGACGATCTTCATTGCGCTGCCGGTCTCCTACATCGCGGCCCAGAACACCACGCCCAACCGCGCCTGCCTGTGGCTGGGGCGCTTCATCCTGGTAGCCAGCCGCTCGGTGAACACCATCATCTGGGCACTGCTGTTCGTGGCCATCTTCGGCCCCGGGGTTCTGGCGGGAATCCTGGCCATCATGTTTCGCTCCATCGGCTTCATCGGCAAGCTGATGGGCGAGGCCATCGAGGAGATCGACCGTCGCCCGGTGGAGGCCATGGAAGCCACCGGCGCCTCCAAGGCCAAGGTCATCGCCTATGCCGTCGTGCCCCAGGTGATGCCGGCTTTCTTCGCCATCGTCATCCTGCGCTGGGACATCAACATCCGTGAATCGACGGTGCTGGGTCTGGTCGGCGCCGGCGGTATCGGGGTGATCCTGCAGGGAGCGATCGACACCTTCGCCTGGCCCACGGTGGCCACCATCCTCATCGCCATCATCGTGCTAGTGCTGATCGGCGAGGCGGTGACGGGCCTGCTGCGACGCAAGGTGCTCTGAGGGACGACGGCTTGTTGGTCGGTTGACCTTCCCGGCTGCCCTTGCCATGTTGAAATCGAGGTCCCGCGATGGGGCTCCATTCACTGCATCAAGGAGAGGCTATGACAACGTATATCGTGGTGGCCGATGCGGCTAGGGCGCGCGTATTCACCCGCGACGCGCTGAAGCTGGAGGAGAAGGAGAGCCTGGTGCACGCCGAAGGGCGTCTGCACGAGGGAGACCTGGTCACCGGCGAGACGGGAGCCGTCGACGAGTCGACCTCTCACACTCGGCGTTCCAGTCGCGGTGACAGCGTGGCGCTGGACCATGAGGCGGAGATCTTCGCCAAGCAGATCGCCGAGCGAATCTACAAGGCCAGGGTCGACAACAGCATGGACAAGCTGATCCTCGTCGCTCCGCCCCGCTTCCTGGGCGTGCTGCGTGACAAGATCGACGGGCCGACCAGCAAGCTGATCATCCACACCCTGGACAAGGATCTCTCCAAGGCGCCGCTGAACGATATCCAGAAAGCCGTCAGCGACATGCGCTGAAGCGACTTTGGCCTCGCGCTCGAGCCTGAACTCAAGCGTGCACTCAAGAAAGGGGCGTTCTTGCCGATAGAAGGAGCATGGCTGTGAAGTTTACTTCGCTGCAACATGCTATCCACTTCAGCGAGAACGCCCATGCACCTCAGATCGATCCGCCAATTCGTGGTCATGCTGGCCGGACCCTGCCTGTTGGCAGTGGTCGTGGCTCTGGTCGTTTATGCCCTGTTCTCCTCGGCACGTACCCAGCAGACCGTCGAGACCCACACGCGCGAACTGCTCGAAGGGGCCGTAGACGAGCGCCTGGCGGTGTTGGCGGACGCCGAGGCCGGCAGGATCCAGCGCGAACTCGAGCATGCCCTGACCCTGGCCACCCAGTTGGCAGATACCAACGCGCTGATGGGCCAGCGGGACGGCAGCGGCCGCACCGCCCTTGGCCTGAGCCGGCGCGAGCTCTCCAATCTGGTGCGCGAGACGGTGGTGCAGAACCCTTCGCTGCTGGACGCCTTCATCGGCTGGGAGCCTGATGCTTTCGGCCGCGATGCGCTGTATGCCGATCTTGGCGAAAGCGACGGCTACGACGGCAGCGGTCGCTTCATGCCCTGGTGGTATCGCACCGGGGAGGGCGGCGTCGAGGTGTTGCCGCTGGGCGAGACCATGGAGAGCACGGCGCTGCTCGGCAATGGCGTGCGTGAGGGCGAATACTACCTCTGCCCGCGGGAGAGCCTCGCCCCCTGTATCATCGACCCGGCGCCCTACGACTTCGGCGGCGAGACGCTACTGGTCACCTCGTTCAACGTGCCGATCCTGGTCGAGGGGGCGTTTCGCGGCGTGGCCGGTGTCGACCTGTCGCTGGATTTCATCCAGGCACTGCTGCTCGAGGCCAACCAGTCGCTCTACGGAGGGGCGGGCGAAATGGCCCTGGTGGCGGGGCGCGGGGGGCTGGTGGCCTATACCGCCAATGCCGAGCGGCTCGGCGATGCGGCAAGCGAAGCCTTCGATGCTCAGGTGCTGTCGGCCCTCGAGCAGGCTCAGGCGGAGGGCTCCAGCGTGAGCCTGGTGCGGGATGGCATGCTGGAGCGCTATCAGCCCTTCACCATCGGCGAGAGCGAGCAGCCCTGGACGCTGATGATCCGGCTGCCCGAAGCGGCGGTGATGGCAGAGCTAACGGCGCTGCAGGCGATGATGAACGAGCAGCGCCGGGCCGACACCCTGGGCATGGCGCTGGTCGGCCTGCTGCTGGCGGCATTGGGGCTCGCCGCCCTGTGGTGGGTCGGCACCCGCGTGTCGCGGCCGCTGCGCCTGCTGGCCGAACGCATGCGTGAGATCGCCACCGGCGACGGCGATCTGACCCAACGCCTGCCGGTACGAGGGCGCGACGAGAGCGCCGAGCTCGCCATTCAGTTCAATGCCTTCGTCGACAAGATTCACGACGTGCTGCTCGACGTGCGCGCCAGCAGCGAATCGGTACGTATAGCGGCCAGCGAGATCGCCAACGGCGGCGAGGATCTGTCGCGGCGCACCGAGCAGGCCGCTGCCAGTCTGCAGCAGACCTCCGCCTCCATGGAGCAGATCTCGGCCACGGTAGAGCACACCTCGGCCTCCTCGCGGGAAGCCAACGGCCTGTCGAAGTCGGCCGCCGAGGTCGCCCAGCGCTCCGGCGAAACGGTCGGCCAGGTGGTGGACACCATGCAGGAGATCAGCCGCTCGTCGCAGCAGATCGGCGAGATCGTCAAGGTCATCGACGGCATCGCCTTTCAGACCAACCTGCTGGCGCTCAATGCTTCGGTCGAAGCCGCCCGGGCCGGCGAGCACGGCCGCGGCTTCGCCGTGGTGGCCGGTGAGGTGCGCCAACTGGCCACGCGCAGCGCCGAGGCCTCGCGCGACATCCGTTCCCTTATCGAGGCCTCCAGCCAGCGTGTCATCACCGGTACCGAGCTTGTGGGACGCGCCGGCGAGAGCATGGGCGAGCTGATGGCCAGCGTGAACCGGGTAGCCAACATGCTCGGCGAGATCAGTATGGCCGCTGGTGAGCAGAGCGACGGCATCGGCCAGGTCAGCGTGGCCGTGGCCGACCTCGACCGTACGATTCAGCAGAACGCCGCGCTGGTGGAGGAGTCGACCACCGCCGCCGAGCAGCTCAGCGAGCAGGCCGATCGTCTGGCCCAGGTCGTCGGCGGGTTCCGTCTGCGCGATCGCTGACGGCAGGGGCCAAGGGACCCTGGGGTAAGGCAACAGGAGGGTCAGGAGACCGGCGGCAGGTCGATCTCGTCGCTGCGCCTGACCCCCTCGGTCATCTGCCGGCACAGGCGCAGGAATTCGCGCATGCCGGTGGCCAGGTACTTGTGGCGGTGCCAGATGAAGGCGAACTGGCGGCTCAGGTCGAGCTCGGGAGTGGGAATCGGCACCAGGCTACCGCGGCGGAAGGCGTCACGCAGCGCCAGTTTCGACACGCAGCCGATGCCGAGCCCCGACTCCACCGCGCGCTTGATGCCCTCGGTATGTTCCAGCTCCAGCAGCGTATTGAAGCGCCCGCGGCGGTGCCTCGCGGCCTGCTCCAGCGTCATGCGCGTGCCCGAGCCCTGCTCGCGCATGATCCAGGCCTCGCGCAGCAGGCGCTCCAGCTCCACCGGCCCCTGGCCGGCCAGCGGATGGCGGGGCGAACAGAACACCGACAGTTCGTCCTCCACCCAGGACTGGGTGATCACGTCCTCCTCCTCGCAGTGCCCTTCGATGAGCCCCAGGTCGAGCTCGTGCTGACGCACGCGGTCGATGATCTCCCGCGTATTGCGCACCGCCAGGCGTACTCGGCTGCCCGGATGGCGCTGCATGAAATCGCTGATCAGCAGCGTCGCCAGGTAGTTGCCGATGGTCAGGGTGGCGCCCACGTCGAGCGAACCGATGCCCTGCTGACCGTGCAGGATCTCCTCGATCTCCTCGGCGCGGTCGAGCAGCGCCACCGCCTTGGGCAGCAGCTGAAAGCCCAGCGCGTTGAGCCGCAGCCGCTTGCCGATACGGTCGAGCAGCTGGCAGTCGAACTGGCGCTCGAGTTCGGCCAGGGCGGTACTGGTGGCCGACTGCGACAGGGAGAGCGCCCGAGCGGCGCGCGAGACGCTCTCGTGCTGGGCGACGGCGACGAAGACCTCGAGTTGGCGCAGGGTGAAATGCATGAAACGGCTCGATGTTGATCTATATCAGCAATCTGGATAAAGGATATCCATACAATCCAATTAACAGATAAACCTTGCGCTCTTATAATGCAAGCAAATCATCTAGCCCAATGCTTTATTCGATATAGGAATATCTAGGAGCCGGCATGAGCAAGTTTGCGTTGGAAGAGGTTCTCAGTGTCCACCACTGGAACGACACCCTGTTCAGCTTCCGCACCACCCGCGAGCGCAGCCTGCGCTTCAAGAACGGTCAGTTCGTGATGATCGGCCTCGAAGTGAACGGCAAGCCGCTGATGCGTGCTTACTCCATCGCCAGCCCCAACTACGAGGACCACCTCGAGTTCTTCAGCATCAAGGTGCCCGATGGCCCGCTGACCTCACGCCTGCAGCACCTCAAGGTGGGCGACCAGATCATGGTCAGCCGCAAGCCCACCGGCACCCTGGTCACCGACGACCTGCTGCCGGGGCGCAACCTCTACTTCCTTTCCACCGGTACCGGTCTGGCCCCGTTCATGAGCCTGATCCAGGACCCGGAGGTGTACGAGCGCTACGAGAAGGTGATCCTGGTGCACGGCGTGCGCAGTGTCAGCGAGCTGGCCTATGCCGACTTCATTCAGAAGGAGCTGCCGGCTCACGAATACCTGGGCGACGAGATCCGCGAGAAGCTGGTCTACTACCCCACGGTGACCCGCGAGGAGTTCCACACCATGGGCCGCCTCACCGACCATATCCGCAGCGGCAAGCTGTTCGAGGACACCGGCATTGCGCCGATGGATCCCAAGCAGGACCGCGCCATGATCTGCGGCAGCCCGGCGATGCTCGACGAGACCAGCGCCCTGCTGGACGACCTGGGCTTCAACATCTCGCCGCGCATGGGCGAACCCGGCGATTACGTCATCGAGCGCGCCTTCGTCGAGAAATAAAAAGGGGCGTTCGGTGCTTGGCGAGCTTCAAAAAACCCACGGCCTTGCGGTCGTGGGTTTTTGTTTGACTGGGCTTATACCGCATCCTTGCCGGTTTCGCCGGTACGAATCCGGATCACCTGCTCAAGCGGCGTGATGAAGATCTTGCCGTCGCCGATCTTTCCGGTATTGGCCACTTGGGTGATGGCATCGATCACCTGCTCGATCAGGTCGTCGTCGATGGCGATCTCCACTTTCACCTTGGGCAGGAAGTCGACCACGTATTCGGCACCGCGATAGAGCTCGGTGTGGCCCTTCTGACGACCGAAGCCCTTCACCTCGGTCACGGTGATACCCTGCACCCCGATCTCCGAAAGCGACTCGCGAACGTCGTCGAGCTTGAACGGCTTGATGATGGCGGTCACCAGTTTCATGGTCTGTTTCCTCGTTGTCGTGCGGGGTTCTTCGCTCGAACCCGGGCGGGTACGAATCGGCTGGCCTCAAGCATACACCGCCCTTGGCAGGAAGAAAAAAGGCTCCCCGCAGGGAGCCCGGAAGGGGTAAGCGTTTATTCTGGGCGGGGCTGACCGACCGGTGCGCCGGCTGCGTAGCCGCCGGACTGCGGACGTCCACCACTGCCGCCGTAGACACGGGCGACACTGAACTCGGGGTAGGCTTCCATACCGCACTCGGCCAGATCGACCCCCTCGTACTCTTCCTCTTCGCTGACGCGTACGCCCATGATCGCCTTGATGATCAGCCACACGGCGAGGCTGGCGGCGAAGACCCAGGCGAAGATCGCCAGGCCGCCGATGATCTGTGCACCGAAGGTGGCTCCGTCGTTGGAGAGCGGCACCGCCAGCAGACCCCAGATGCCGACCACACCGTGCACCGAGATGGCGCCGACCGGATCGTCGATCTTCAGCTTGTCGAGGGTGACGATGGCGGCCACCACTATGATGCCGCCCACGGCACCGATCAGGGTCGCGCCCAGCGCCGTGGGCTCCAGCGGCTCGGCGGTGATCGCCACCAGGCCGGCGAGGGCGCCGTTCAGGGCCATGGTCAGGTCGGCCTTGCGGAACCAAACCTTGGCCAGGATCAGCGCGGCGATGACGCCACCGGCCGCCGCGGCGTTGGTGTTGACCAGCACCTGGGCCACGTTGTTGGCCGAGGCCACGTCGGAGAGCTTGAGCTCCGAGCCGCCGTTGAAGCCGAACCAGCCCATCCACAGGATGAAAGTACCCAGGGTGGCCAGCGGCATGTTGGCACCCGGGATGGCGTGAATGCTGCCGTCCTTGCCGTACTTGCCCTTGCGCGGGCCGAGGACCAGCACGCCGGCCAGTGCCGCGGCCGCACCGGCCATGTGCACGATGCCGGAGCCGGCGAAGTCGGAGAAGCCCAGCTCGTCGAGCCAGCCCTCGCCCCATGTCCAGTAGCCGGACACCGGGTAGATGAAGCCGGTCATGACCACGGCGAAGGCGAGGAAGGCCCACAGCTTCATGCGCTCGGCCACGGCGCCGGAGACGATCGACATGGCGGTGGCGACGAACACTACCTGGAAGAAGAAGTCGGCGCGCATGGAGTAGTAGGGGGCGTCTTCACCACCGGCGGTGACCGCATCGACGCTGTTCTCGCCGCCGATCAGTACGCCCAGGTTGGGCAGGATGCCACCGGCATCGCTCGAGTACATGATCGAGTAGCCCACCAGCAGATACATGGTACAGGCAATGGCGAACAGGGCGATGTTCTTGGTCAGGATCTCGGCGGTGTTCTTGGCGCGCACCATGCCGGCTTCCAGCATCGAGAAGCCGGCGGCCATCCACATCACCAGCACGCCGCAGATCAGGAAATAGAAGGTGTCGAGCGCATAGCTCAACTCGGCAAGTTCACTCATGGCTGTTCTCCGTTGTTCTCGTTATGTCGATCAGACGGCTTCGGCGCCGCGTTCGCCGGTACGGATGCGAATCACATCCTCCAGCGGCGTCACGAAGACCTTGCCGTCGCCGATCTTGCCGCTGTTGGCCGCACCGCAGATGGCATCCAGCACGCTCTCGACGCGGGAGTCGTCCACGGCCACCTCGACCTTGACCTTGGGCAGGAAATCGACCACGTATTCGGCGCCGCGGTAGAGCTCGGTGTGGCCCTTCTGACGGCCGAAGCCTTTCACTTCGGTCACGGTGATGCCTTGCACGCCGTTGTCGGCCAGGGCCTCCCGTACGTCGTCGAGCTTGAACGGTTTGATGATGGCGGTGATGAGCTTCATTAGCGTCTCTCCATGCTGGTATTGGGCGATGGGTTGCCAGCTGCTGTGTCTTGCTTATGCGCATTACGTGCCATTTCCGAAAAAAACCTTTTCTTACAGCCGTTTTTCAGGACGAGATAGGCTCGATTCACCAAGAGGGAGAGGAGGGTTACGCGCCCGTGCACCAGCTTGGTGCCTTGTTGTGGTGCAGGCGCGCCATGTCGGAGCGTGAGAAGGGAATGCGTCGTTGCAGCGCCTTGCGTATGCTGTAGAGCAACATGCCCAGGCGAAAGGAGAAGCGCACCATGGCGAGTCAGGACCCCATCAGCCGGTTGGCGCAGCAGCTCGGCGAGCGCCTGCAGGGGGCGGCCCAGGCGCCGGAAGAGTTGCAGAAGGGAATACAGCAGGTCGTACGCGGCGCCTTCGACCGCCTCGAGCTGGTATCGCGGGAGGATTTCGACATCCTGATGGACGTGCTGCAGCGCACGCGCATCCGGGTCGAGGCGCTGGAGCAGCAGGTGGCGGCGTTGGAGAAGGCGCTGGCGGCCCGCGAGACCCCGGTGACCCAGGCGACCCTCACGCTGCCCGAGGATGCGGGCAAGGACGCTGACGAGCCCGGCGAAGCCAAGCGCTGAGCCAGCGTGGAGAGCCCGTGGTAGCACAGTGCTAGTATCTAACCCTTAGCTAATGGAGCGAGGGACCGCAAGATGCTGGCGATCGTTGCCACGCGGGCCGGCCTGGGGCTGGAAGCGCCCGAGGTGCAGGTCGAGGTACATCTGGCCAACGGCCTGCCGGGAATGACCCTGGTGGGTCTGCCCGAGGCCGCCGTCAAGGAGAGCCGCGAACGGGTGCGCAGCGCCCTCACCAACGCTGGCTTCGACTTCCCAAACACGCGCAGAATCGTACTCAACCTGGCGCCCGCCGACCTGCCCAAGGTCGGCGGGCGTTTCGACCTGCCCATCGCGCTGGGCATTCTGGTGGCTTCAGGCCAGGTGCCGGGTGAGGCGCTGGAGGGCATCGAGAGCGTCGGCGAGCTGGCGCTGGACGGCCGGTTGCGTCCCATCAGCGGCGTATTGCCGCTGGCCCTGGCGGCACGCAAGGCCGGGCGCAAGCTGATCGTGCCCAAGGAGAATGCCGACGAGGCGGCCTTGGCCGGCGATCTGCAGGTGCTGCCGGCGGAACACCTGCTCGATGTCATGGCGCACCTGCTAGGGCAGCAGCCCATCGCCGCGCATCGTCTCGAGGCGCCGCCGGTTGCCACCGTGCGTGAAGGTGATCTGGCCGACGTGCGTGGCCAGCACCAGGCGCGACGTGCGTTGGAGATTGCCGCGGCGGGTTCGCACAACCTCTTGTTCGCCGGCCCGCCCGGTACCGGCAAGACCATGCTGGCGAGCCGCCTGCCCGGCATCCTGCCCGAGCTCACCGAGGAGGAGGCGCTGGAAGTCGCCGCCATCCGCTCGGTATGCGGTCTGCCCCTGGCCGAGCAGTGGGGGCGCCGGCCGTTTCGCGCACCGCACCACACCGCCAGCGCCGTGGCCCTGGTCGGCGGCGGTTCCTGGCCGCGCCCGGGGGAGATCTCCCTGGCCCATCACGGTGTGCTGTTTCTCGACGAGCTGCCTGAGTTCAGTCGCCACGTGCTGGAGGTGATGCGCGAGCCGATGGAGAATGGGCAACCTGAAAACCAAACAAAATTCCAGCAAGACGCCTGCCCCTTGAGCTAAGCCATGCCGATGGCATTACAGCACCCGCGAGAAGCTAAAAAAACCGCCTTTCCAGCCGTTTTACCCCACTACCCTAGGGCGATTAGCCCCAAGCTTCCCAAACGGCTTAGAAAGCCGTACAGGCGGGGAACTAATTTTCTCGCAATCAATCATTGACATCGTATGAGAAGTGTGTTTATTTCCTCGCCCTTTTACACAAAAGTAGTAGTATCTTATGTGGGCAGAGGTATGAAACCACCTAGGCGGAAAAAGAAAATGAGAATCGTTCTTTAAAAATATGCACAACCACTTTACTTCGTGAAAACCAAGCTGTCGTGATGGAGTTCTCTAACTGCGGTAGTTCAGCTTTTCTTGTTCATCGCCTCCGAAGAAAACTAATACTTCCTTGCTCAATAACCCCAACCGAAGGGCGGGAGAGATTAAAAACAATAAAACAAGGGAGCGAAGCGAGCTTTGGGGGTTGTTTTCAATATCGGAAAATACCGCCTTAATATAATAGAGGGCGGACAGGCCCTAAAAATGTCAAAACATAAGCAAAAGAACTTAGTATTTAACAAAGCAGATACTAACTGTGAGAATTAGCCATGCTAACTGTGACAGTTAGCTCGACTAACTGTGACAATTAGCAGTTAGGTAGATGTGGAATTATTATATATGTTAAAATTCTCAACAAACCGCCAAATACCAAGCCGACAAACTGCTAACTGCCATGATTAGATAAAAGTGATCATGGCTTTCTTATTGACTAATTAAAAAATGTGTTATAATGGAGCGGGTCTCAGTTAGATTTTTGAAAAATTGATGACAATCTACTAACTAAAAACAATTAGCGAGGTGACAGTATGGGAAATGTAAAAAAAATTTCATATTCAGAAACAAACACAAGCTTTAATCACGAAACTGGTGAAGTATCACAGACTGATACCAAGAAAGTAATAAGACTACCGCAAGAGCCAAGTTTTGTTAAATTGTATTTAGAAGATATAAGCAGGCTTCACAACCTCCCCACCAGTTGCACTAGGGTTATGATGGAATTGGTGAAGCGTATAGACTATGACGGAACCATAGTTTTGAATAGCGCAAGGAAGAGGCAGATTATGGAAGTTTTAGGGTTAAAGCTTACTAAGGGCAAGCCTGCACAGCAAATTGATAACGCATTAAGCAAAATGAAAAAAGAGGGGGTTATTAGAGCTGTTGATAGCGGGATTTATGAGTTTAATCCAAAATATTTTGCAAAGGGTGATTGGGCTGACATAAGGAAAAGAAGAGAAGATTTTGAGCTTTCAATAACTTATACAGCCGATGGCGAAAGAGTTGTTAAAGGTGGGTTTAAAAAGTAAGGTGTTCTAAATATAAGTCCAGCTGGTCTGAATATACGCCCAAGTTAATTTAATAATAGGCCAGCGAATAGCTGGCCTAGATCGAGAAGTCTTAAATATACTGAAGTGGATTTCTTATATTAGATTGACCAGTTTTTTCTCCATTTTCTTAGAGCGCCAAGAAACAAGGAATAAAGCTATACTTTGAGCAATCATTATAGCTATGGCAACGACGATGATTCCCTTGAGAGTGAACTCAAATGATAAGTTGCCAGTGCTAAAACGTGAATATACTGCCAAGCTAAATAGGGCCGAGATGGCAGTAGCAAATATGGATGCTATAAGGGTTGATTTTCCTAAATATGACCTTTTGAATGGCTTGTTTAGGAAGCTGTAAGAGGTGGTTATGCTGAAGAAAGAAAGCAAAGCACCAATAAAGGGGATGGCTGAAGCTATGGAAAACAACAACCTTGCAATGACATCTGAAGAATTTATTACTTTGTAATCAAAGACGTAATTGTAGATTGGCACCGTTACCCCTGTGTTGTGATTCTTTATATATTCCAATGGGCCATGCGATGTATAAATAAGTTCTAGCTCATGCCCTTCTCTGACATCAACTTCTATATTGATAAGACGAAGTTTTTTCTCTTCACCCTTGTCGTCCTTATACCAAATATCCTGCACCTTCTTTTCATTGTTTCTAAAGGTGTATGTAGTATGAGGAACGAATGTGGTTGAATCACCAACGGTAATCATTTTATCCGTTGTAACTGAATCAACAGAAACGGTAGAATCATCTCTGTGAGCCAGGGAAAGAACAACGACCCTTTTTCTAACTAAAGCGCTTTCAGGATCTTGCTTAAGTGATTTTGTGAAGTCTTTATCACTTTTCCCACTGAAAAGTTCTTTGATAAGTAGATTGGCTGATATAACGCCTATATAACAGGAAAGAACCACGAGCCAACTGCTAGAGAAAAAGTTATTAAAAAACAGGTTTGTTTTGATTGGAAAAGTAAAGGCGAAAACTGCAACAAGACCAGCAATTAAGCCTTTTCTTCGATCCCCAGCAATAAATGGAACCGGGAGAAAAGCAATAAAACAAGCTAAAAAATATGTTGCAACAGCCGAATCAAAAACAGGTGAAACAATGCTGTTATAAACTATGCCCAAAAAGGGAGTAAAGTTAAGTATAGAATAAAAAAGTATTCCAGCCAGGACTGGACGGAGGTGTTTTTTAATATCTTCCATTTCAATCAATCCCTACGTGATTTTGCAAATAGTGTTATCCAATATTGTCTCGCCGGCGGTTATACTTCCGAAGAGCGTTGAAGTCAATAAAAAAAACCCGAGACTCATCAACGCGAGGATTGTTTGATCGAGTCCTTGTTTTTTTGTAACCTCTGGGAGTTGTCTATATTAAAATAGCCACTACGCAGAGACGAAGAATATGAAAAGAGTGTTTAAAGTAGTGTTATTAGCCTTTTTCTCGCTCGCCATGACGGGATGTGTTACCGTTACTGGAACGCCAAGAGAAGATAATGTTGTATACCAGGATACAGCCCCTGTTGGTGCCGATCACCGCTTAAGCAATACTGTTTCCGTAGGAGAAGTGGCTGGCTTTACTGGAACAAGTGTAATTTCGATGACAGGAAACACTAACCCTAACCTAAGTAACAAAGAATTTAAGGATTACCTAGAGCATAGCTTAGTCAATGCTAACCTTTATGGTTCAGGCTATATTCTTGAGGCCAATTTGTTAGAAAATAATGATTGGTCAGCATGGGGAGTAAGTCTTGGCAATAAGAATAGAAATATTATTGTTGAATATACATTAAAAAACAGTAATGATGAAGTTGTGTTTAATGAGGTTATTCTTGGCGATGGGGAAGTCACAAATAGAAATTTCTTCAGGCCGTATCATTTGGTTGAAAGAGAAGCTGCTGAAAAAGGTTATAGGAATAATATTGCCAATCTCATTGAAGCACTCAAAGCGTTGTAGCAATCGATAAAGATAACGCCAGCTAATTGCTGGCGTTTTAATCACCATTTAGGGTGATAATCCATTCTCGGGTAATTTCTGGACTTATTAGCATTTTTCACCTTGAGTGCAAATTTCTTTGACTCTCTTCTACGATGCTCACTCTCTCGGCCAAGCTCTCGTAATTTTGTAAGATTATCTCGTAAGATTCGAGAATGTCGTTGTAATTCTTCTCCATGCTCTTTTGATTTTTCAAGATTTGATTTAACTGTTTGGTAAATTCCTCCAAGGATTCGTTTAAGCTCTCTTCTTTTTCTTCGTATCCCTTCGAGAAATTCTTCATAAATTGCATTATTTCTTTTTCTATTTGTGTCTGCATCGCTTTCCTTCTCCTTTGTTATAGTTGGCAATACTTCTGGTTGTTTACTTCGTGGAACTGCTGGCACTGGACTAGGTTCCGGTGGTCGGGGTGTGTGGTCACGATGGCTTTGTTTTCTAGGTAGTGCATCGCTCCCGCTCCCAAGGCTATTCCTACCGTCAACACGACTAGCAGGGCTGTTATCGGGGCGTAGACTCTCCATAGGTTGAGGCTTCGCATATTTCTCCCTGTTAAGCCTTTCACGCCTTTCACATAGTTCGTTAACTCGGTCTCTAGCGATTCTAGCTCTTTCCTGACTCCTGCTGTCATATGCTTGGCCTCTTCGTCTAACAGCTTCTTTCGTGTGTCGATCCGGCTTAAAATCTCGCTCCCATAATGAGCCTTTGAGTCGGATGTTTTGGCCTCCTTCGGGGTTTTTGATTGATATGCTTGTTTTTGTTTCACGCGCCACCTCCAAATTTAGTGTTTTTAATCCTTGTAAAATACCATCTCTACTTGGCTCTATAACTTCTTCCCCTATCATTTCAAGCATGTAATCGCTTAATGCTTCAATAATCTCCTTCCTTTCTTTGGGTAGATTTCCAGAGTACGATAAGCGCTCCTTACTCGAAGGATGGTTTGGGTCTTTTAGTCCATATTCAACATTGATAGCATCTTTCCAAGCGTTTATTCTGGTAATGTCTGCTCTGTGATAGTAGGCATTTAACCTTTTGCCAGTATAGAGTTCTTCACCTGCAAACATGAAATGAAGTTCTAGCCTGCCTTTGTCTCTATGCCTAACCCACAAACTTGAATACTGGTCAAACTCAAGCCCAGGCAACAATGTCTTTTCAAAATCGTCTATGATTTTTTCCTGTGCATCTTCGTCAAGGTCGCTTTCCGCAAAGCTCAAAACACCGCTTGTATAGCGTCCTGCATGGTTTCCATAGGCGACAACATCTGAAAAGCCCTGTGGGTCTCCTCTGACAGTTTCAGGCTTAACAGAACGCTGTGTTTTGTTTGCATCCTGTTCGCTATACAGATAACCAACCGCCTGCTTAACAGCTTTCACAGGGTTATTTTTATTTCTTCCATATTTAAAAAACTTTACGATCATAACTATGAGCCTCCTTAATCTCATTTATAGATTCTGTTATTTTTGATAACTCCGATAACACTTGGAGTATCTCAAGCGACTTCCCTGCCTTTGAATCTTGGTTTACCTTTCGTGCAATCTGGTTTAAATTTATTCCCAACTTTTGAAGTTCAGAAATTAAATCTGGATCAACTGGTGTATATACCTTTTTGATTTTAAAAACTTCTTTGATGGTGTTGGCGAGTCCAACATTTCTCAAAAATGCACCCAGTGGTTCGCCATTTGCATTCGCTCTCAATAGCTCAATCTCCGTTTCGTTGAAACGAGATTTTACGATTTTTGTTCTTTTCTCTGCCTTCATTTTAATCCTCCTAAAATAAAATTTTACCCTCCATCGGTCGTTGGTTTGGGGTTGGTTTTGGGGTCTGGTTTTTGGGGGTCAAGGGGGCGTAGCCCCTTTGCGAGTATCACAGGGAAGGGAGCGAAGCGAGTGCCCCCTGTGTATGCTCGCTTAGTAGTTAAAACCAACCTTTAAACATTATAACATACTTATATGTTTAGGCCGGTTTTGGTTGTTTTAGTTATTGAGTAAGCGAGTTAATTGATTACCTTGGTGTGGTGGTTTTAATGTTTAATTTAATAAAAGCTAAGCTTTATAATTAAAATGTTGTATTATAGTGAGTGTTTAAAATAACAAGGGAGAACGTTAATGAAAATAAAGAGAATGTTAGTAATGATTGGGTTAGTTGGTTTTGTCGGGGCTTCAAGTTATGCGATGGCGCAAAGCTACGTGTATAGAAGTCATGCACATGGGGTTAAAGCATCTGGTGTTATTAACGACATTGCTAATGAAAATGAAAGCGAACCCGAAGCTCCACCTGTTATAAGCAATATAACCACGCCAAGTTCATTTTTATTTAGTGAAAATAATGACGAATTAAGCGGTAACGTAGGTGATGTTGGCACAGTGACTATTTATAACGAGCTTGGTAATTCAATATTAGGTCAGACTGTTTCTCTTGAAAATGGTGATTTTTCCTCACTGCTTAGCCCTGTCCCTGTGGGTGGTGATGTTTTATATGTAGAAGTGACCGATGAAATCGAAACACTTGCTTCCAGCATAACTGTTCCTGAATTACCTGAGCCAGTTGTGGCTTGTTACGATCCTTCAAGTGTAGGTCAAATAGGTACAGAATCTGCTTGTGACGGTATGTTAATTGTAGACAGGACAATGCTAAACGTTGCAATAAGAAATAATAATTATACGATAAATCATAATGATATAAACTATACCCTTGGCTATAGTGAGCATAATGTTTTCACAGGTCAAGTAACAGATATGTCAGAACTATTTAGAGGAAGAATATTTGAAAACGGTGGGCCAGACATTGGCTACTGGGATACTTCAAATGTTACTAATATGAGAGATATGTTCAGTGGTACTTTTAATCAAGATATCAGTGGCTGGGATGTCTCAAATGTAGAAAATATGGAGCTGATGTTTAATGGAAGTATTTTTTTTAATCAAGATATTAGTGGTTGGGATACATCTAATGTTAGATCAATGACTGGTATGTTTAGTAATGCTAGAACATTTAATCAATATCTTTCAGGTTGGTGTGTAAGCTTAATTTCATCGGAACCAAACTCATTTTCATCTACTACTTTAAGTTGGGAAAAAAATGATCGAATGCCAGTGTGGGGAACCTGTCCAAGGGGTGAAGATCAGCTATAAGACAAGACGCCAGCTTAATAGCTGGCGTTTTCATTATTTAACCCCTAAATCATTATAATTTTTGATCCCAAAATCTCTCAAAAGCGGGTGATGTAGCTCGAAGCTCTCCGCGTGCCTGCCGACAATCTCACCATTCCGCTTTATTGCCATATACAGCGCCCTGAAGCCTTTGTCATACCTGAAATGAAAGGTGTATTCGCCATCTTTAAAAAAGCGGTTTATGCGCTGTCTACCACGCTCACTATGCAGAAGCTCTAGAAACTCGTCAAAATGGATAATATCAAGGCTTTCGGCCTTATTTGCCTCTATTGTGTTTAGTTCTTCCTCTAGGGTTTCAACTTGTTCCTCTGTCTCGCCAAGCGACTTCATAATATGAGTAGGGATTTTGCCCTCGAAGGCTTCCACCGACTCGATAAGGTTAGCTAGCTTGGATTTCGCCTGTGCTAGCTCACGCTGTTTATTTTCCACCTCTGAGGCGTTTCCAGCCTCCACCCTTCTCATCATATCAAGAAAAAGGCTATCGGCCTTCTGCAAGCTTTCTGGGGGCGTCTGGGCGGGCAAATGTTTTTCTAGTATGCTTGTGTTTTCATCGCCGGGCAAATGGTCAGTATCTGGCAAGGATGCCGGATATTCCAAACCTTCAAGATGCTGGTAATAGAGTCCGCGAAGATATTTCAGCAAATTGCCAACAGCATAATCAAAGCGAAAAACCTGTTCTTTGCATTTCTGGCTTCCAAGCTCACGCTTGGTTATGCAGGCAACATAAGCGAATTGCTGACCTTTTGAGTTTTTACCGCGATAAAACCGCATGGATTCACCGCATTTATCACACTTGATGCAGTGTTTAAATATGTTCAGGCTTCCAGTGCTTTCGTTGCCGTAGTGGGTTTTGTTGGCTCTCCGCTTCATTGCCCCTACTGCTTCATAGAAGTCCTTGGCACTGACGATCTCGGGGTAGTAGCCTTCGATATTCTCCTCGAAAACTTTCTTGCCGTTTTCTCGTCGCTGGGATCGATAAACTCCGATGACATACTTGCTTTCTATCATTAAATGGACATGCCTGTTAGCCCATTTTCGCTTGGAGTGCTTATTAACTTCGCGGACTGTGCTTAGGACTCCTTGATACTTCAAGCGGTCGAATACCTCGCGGATCTCCTTGGCTTCTTCCTCCACAATTTCAAATTTTCCATCCACAACCCGTAACCCATACGGGGTATTGTTCGGTGTGTTGAAAATCTTGTTTTCTTCCTTGATTTCACGCTTTGCCCGACGCCAAGCCGATTTGCGACGACGGCTTTTCATCTCGCTTTCTTCGTTGGCTCGCTTCGCAATCAAGCCGATCATCATGTAGTTTTCTAGGTCTTTATTCCTGTCCTCAATCGAATATAACCGCTCATCTGCGGTAGTGTATATATTGACCCCTTTTTTGAGAATGTCGTAAAGTTGTGTCGCCGTCTCGTCCATCTGCTGGCGAGAAATGCGGTCTATGCTCTCGATAACTAGGTAATCACCACGCTTGATGGCTCCGCTCTCGATCATTTCGAGTATGTCGCGGAATCGACCACGCTTGATGTTGTCGCCTTTGAAGCTGGAAACCCCTTCGTCAATGAAGGTTTGGGCAATCTCTACGCCGAAACGCTCTGAGAATAGGGCTAGCGGGGTGGTCTGTCGCTCGATGCTGTCTCCATCGGCCTGAATGGCGGATGAATAGCGGACATAGGCATAGGCTGTAGGCATGGGGGAGTTCCTGAGCCAAAAAGCAAGAAGTTTGGTAATCATACCAGCCCTTCGAGTCAGGGCGCATTCATATCGCCCGGGCCAACCACGAACGTAAGTTTCCCGCTAGATTTCAACTGGTTGCAGCGATGAATCCGTGTCCCTGCGGCCATTTGGGCGACCCGCGCCAGGCCTGCCAATGCACTGCGGCGCAGATCCAGCGCTATCAGTCGCGCCTCTCCGGGCCGCTGCTCGACCGCATCGACCTGCAGATCGAGGTGCCGGCGCTGCCGCCGGAGCAGCTGACGTCACGTGAGGTGGGCGAAAGCTCTGCCGTGGTGCGTGCCCGGGTCATGGCCGCTCGCCAGCGCCAGTACGCCCGCGGCGCCCTCAATGCCCACCTGGGCGGGCGCGAGCTGGAGGCGGCCTGCGCGCTCTCCACGGCCGACCGTGCCTGGCTGGCTGGGGTGCTCGAACGCCTGCGGCTCTCGGCGCGGGCCTACCACCGGGTGCTGCGGGTGGCGCTGACCCTGGCCGATCTGGCCGAAAAGCCGCACCCGGAGCGCGGCGAGCTGATGGAGGCGATCGGGTATCGGCAGTTGGATCGCCAATTACGACAGGGATAGGGGATCACAGAGCCGTGGCGTCGAAGGCGCCTTCGACCTCGGTCTGCCACAGGGCGCCGTCGTTGTCGGGGCGATGCAGCGACAGTGTGAGGCGGTAGGGCAGCAGGTCGCGGTCGGTCAGGCGCAGGCGCGGCGCGGTGGCTTCCAGCCGGCTCTCCATGCGCCACTGGTGAGCGCCGCCTTCTCCGGCCATCGCCGGTCGCCAGTCGATCACCTGGGGGCCGTCGCTCACGCCCAACAGGGCGCGGGTGAGGCTTTCGAGGAAGCGGTCGCTGTCGATCTCGAGGCTATCGTCCACCTGGGGCGAGACCAGCAGCAGCACCTGCTCGGCGGGGGGCTGCAAGGCATCCACCTGGATCACCCGGTCGACGGCACGGTCGCTCAGGTTCTGCAGGGCGCGGCGAATGGGATCGGGCTCGGGAGGCTGGGCGGCACAGCCCGCCAGCAGGATGAGAAGAGCGAGCGGCGCGATGTGTCTCAGCATCGAATGTTAGGCTCCTGAGCGGCCGGTGCCAGGCGCTGCTCCAGCTCTTCGACGAAGCCGTCGAGTGATCTGAACAGAGCGTCGCGGATGGGTTCGGCTTCGTTGACCAGATGATGGCGCGCTTCAGGATGACGCTCGATGCGGGCCTTGGGAAATTTTCGCTCCAATACCGCCAGATTCCACTCCCAATCGACGGTGACGTCCTGCTCCCCTTGAAGGATCAGGGTGGGAAGGTCACGCGGGGGCAGGGCAAGCAGCTGAGGCATCCAGCGGCGCATGGCGCTGACCCAATTGAGCGACAGGTGCTCCGGCTGCAGGGGATCGTGTTCGCGCAGGAAGGCGGCAAACTCGGCGTCGGTGGAGTTGGCGCCGAAGCGACGCGGCAGGGTCTCGACGAAGGGGCCCACCAGGCTGTGCAGCCACCCCGCCTGGGGCCAGCCGAAAGGGCGCACCAGGGGCGCGAGCAGTGCAAGGCCAGCCCAGCGATCCTCGTCGGGGTGACTCAGGGCGTCGGTGGCGAGAATGGCGGCGCCGGTACTCTGGCCGACTCCCAGCCAGGGCCGGGGGGCCAACCCGCTACCTTCCAGCTGCTCCTGCAACGCGTTCAGGCACTCTCCGTAATGCGCGAAGTCGTCGATGCAGGCGCGCTTGCCGCTGGACAGGCCGTGGCCTGGCAGGTCCCACATCACCACCCGCCAGCGACGCTCCAGCAGCCGCTGCAGCAGGTGGCGGTAGAGACCGAGATGATCGTAGTAGCCGTGCACCACGAAGGCCGTGCCGATGGGCTCCGCGGGGTTCCATACCTGAGTCCACAGCTGATAGCGCTGAGTGCCGGTATAGCCAACGTAGAGTCCGACATGTTCGGTGAGCAGCGGCGCCAGGCCGTAATGCGCCAGATAGCTCGCCAGCGAAGGCTCGCCTTCGGCACGAAAGGGCGCCACCGGTCCCAGCGCCTGCAGGGGCGTAAAGTCGGTCATGACGTGCTCCAGCGGATCAAGACACTTTCCCTTCGATTCCTTTCATCTGTCGCGACACCGAGCGTGCAGTGAGTATAACTTCCGGCCATGCTGTCGAGTGAGGGAAACCACTGCACTCGCTCATCGACTTGTGCAGCGCTTCCCGAAAGATCGCTGCGGTAGCCGATATTTGTTGACCATTTGGTCAGAAAAACGACTCTTAACCCTATGTCTAGTAGGGTAGCCCTTCCTTCGGGTTTACATATGGAACAGTTTTCCACAAAATTGGCGCCTCGCAGTGGTATCACCCCCACGAATTGCGGCGAGCCGAGAGCAGGATATTCGGCCGCCACGCAGGAGGAGACTCTTCCATGTCCGAACGCGTTACTCGCCATCGTCTCCAGGTGGCCGCTGAGCTGGACCGTTTCATCAACGACCAGGCCCTGCCGGGCACCGGCATCGATGCCGAGAGCTTCTGGGCCGGGGTCGACGCCATCTTTCATGATCTGACACCGAAAAATCGTGAATTGCTCGCCGAGCGCGAGCGGCTGCAGGCGCAGCTGGATACCTGGCATCGTGAGAATCCCGGTCCGGTACGCGACATGAGCGTCTATCGCGCCTTTCTCGAGGAGATCGGCTACCTGGTGGACGCCCCGGCACAGGTTACGGTGTCCACGGCCAACGTCGACCGTGAAGTGGCCATTCAGGCCGGCCCGCAGCTGGTGGTGCCGGTGAGCAATGCGCGCTATGCGCTCAACGCCGCCAATGCGCGTTGGGGCAGCCTCTACGATGCGCTCTACGGCACCGACGCCATCTCCGAAGAGGGCGGCGCCGAGAAGGGCTCGGGCTACAACCCCAAGCGCGGCGAGAAGGTCATTGCCTACGCCCGCGGCGTGCTCGACCTGGCCGCACCGCTGGCCACCGGTTCCCACCGCGATGCCGTCAAGTACGTGCTGCGCGACGGCCACCTGGTCGTGAGTCTCGAAGGCGGCCGTGAGACCGGTCTCAAGGAGCCGGGCAAGCTGGTCGGCTACAGCGGCGAGGCGGCAAGCCCGGAGTCGATTCTGCTTTCCAACCATGGCCTGCACCTGGAAATCCAGTTCGATCCCAGCCACCCCATCGGCAAGACCGACCCGGCCGGCGTAAAGGATCTGCTGGTCGAGGCCGCGCTGACCGCCATCATGGACTGCGAAGACTCCGTGGCCGCGGTCGACGCCGAGGACAAGGTCGGCGTCTACGCCAACTGGCTGGGCCTGATGAAGGGCGATCTCGAAGAGGCCATCGAGAAGGGCGGCAAGACCTTCACCCGTCGTCTGCACGCCGATCGTAGCTACACTACCCCGGACGGCGGCAACCTGACCCTGCCCGGCCGTTCGCTGATGTTCGTGCGCAACGTCGGCCACCTGATGACCACCCCGGCGGTGCTCGACGCCGACGGCAACGAACTGCCCGAGGGCATTCTCGACGGCATCGTGACCAGCCTGCTGGCCATTCATGATCTCAAGAAGGGCGCGAACGATCCGCGCAACTCCCGCAGCGGCTCGGTCTACATCGTCAAGCCGAAGATGCACGGACCGAAGGAAGTCGCCTTCTCCAATGAGCTGTTCGGCCGCGTCGAGGACCTGCTGGGCCTGGCCCGTGACACGCTCAAGATGGGTATCATGGACGAGGAGCGTCGCACCTCGGTCAACCTCAAGGCGTGTATTGCCGAGGCCGCCTCGCGCGTGGTGTTCATCAACACCGGCTTCCTCGACCGTACCGGCGACGAAATGCACACCGCCATGGAAGCAGGCCCCATGATCCGCAAGGGCGACATGAAGAATGCCGCCTGGATTGGCGCCTACGAGCGCAACAACGTGCTGGTCGGTCTGGCCTGCGGCCTGCGCGGACGGGCCCAGATCGGCAAGGGCATGTGGGCCATGCCGGACCTGATGGCGGCCATGCTGGAGCAGAAGATCGGCCACCCCAAGGCCGGTGCCAACACCGCCTGGGTGCCGTCGCCCACCGCCGCCGCCCTGCATGCGCTGCACTATCATCAGATCGACGTCAGCGAGATCCAGCGCGAGCTGGAGGCCCAGGGCGAGCCTGCCCTGCTGGAGGAGCTGCTCGACAAGCTGCTCACCGTGCCGGTGGCCGAGAAGGCCGAGTGGTCCGACGCTGAGCTGCAGCAGGAGCTCGACAATAACTGCCAGGGCATTCTCGGTTACGTGGTGCGCTGGGTCGAGCACGGCGTGGGCTGCTCCAAGGTGCCGGACATCCACGACGTGGGCCTGATGGAGGACCGTGCCACGCTGCGTATCTCCAGCCAGCATATCGCCAACTGGCTGCACCACGGCGTGGTCGACGCCGAGCGCGTGCAGAAGACCCTGGAGCGCATGGCCAAGGTGGTCGACGAGCAGAACGCCGGCGACCCGACCTATACCGCGATGAGCGCCGATTTCGCGGCCTCCACCGCGTTCAAGGCGGCCAGTGACCTGGTCTTCAAGGGCCGCGTGCAGCCCTCCGGCTACACCGAGCCGCTGCTGCACCACTGGCGGGCGGTGCACAAGGCGCGTTGATGCCTTGACGCTGCTTCCTCAGGCCGACGTCTGATCCACTGCGCCCCGGGTACCCGCCCGGGGCGCTTTGGGTTATGTTGGGCTCCACGATCACAACCGCTCGCCACGAGCACAACCAGCAGGGAGCCCGACGATGACCGTGATGACCGCCGCCGCCATCGAAGATTTTCTCGACGAGGTCTTTCCCCAGCGTGCCGGCACCATCGAGGCGGTCGATCACATGCGCGCCACCATGAGTCTGGCTATCGAGGACGAGCATCTGCGGCCCGGCTCCAGCGTCTCCGGACCGACAATGATGGGGCTGGCCGATGTCTGTCTCTACGTGGCCATCCTGGCCCAGATCGGCCCCGAGCCGATGGCCGTGACCACCGATCTCAACTGCCATTTCCTGCGCCGTGCCCGCGGCGACCGCGACCTCATCGCCAATGCCCGCGTGATCAAGCTGGGCCGCCGCCTGGCGGTGGGCGAGGTACAGCTCTTCTCCGCCGGCGACGAGCGTCCTGTGGCCCACGTCACCGCCACCTACGCCATTCCCGACTCCGACTGAGCGTCGCGCCCGGCGCGCAAGGCTCCCACGGCAAGTGTCAGCCAGCCGGCGATCATCAGCACGCCGCCGAACGGAGTGATCATGCCCAGGCCGCGCAGGCCGGTCAGCGCCATGGCATACAGCGAACCTGAGAACAGCAGCACCCCCACGGCCCACAGGCCCAGCACGATGCCGAACCCGTGCCGCGGATGCGTGGCGCGCCAGGCGAGCACGCCGAGCATCGCCAGGGTGTGCCACATCTGGTAGCGCATGCCGGTTTCGAAGGCGGCCAGCAGCCGCTCCGGCAGCTGACCCTGCAGGGCATGAGCGGCGAAGGCGCCGGCCATGACCGCCACTCCGCCCGACAGCGCCGCCAGGCACCACCATCCGCGATCGCGCATCTCGTCCTCCTTCGGGGATTGGGATTGGCGCCTACCGTACCCCGGGAGGCGTTAAGGGGCTACAATATGGGCCCGCGACACTCGTCAACTGAAGAGGGACGCCATGCAGATCCAGCTCAACGGTGAGCCCCGCGACCTTGCCCCCGACCTCACGGTGGCGCAGTTGGTCGACGACCTTGGCCTGAGCGGTCGGCGCATCGCCGTCGAACGCAATGAGGAGATCGTGCCCAAGAGCGAGCACGATGCCACGCGCCTGGCCGACGGCGACCGCATCGAGATCGTTCACGCCATCGGTGGCGGCTGATTGCCACCTGCCGACGGTTACCGCTTCAAGACCCGCTACAGACACAGGCCCACGCGATGACAGACTTCTTTCAGGATCAGCCGCTGCGGATTGCCGGCCACGCCTTCACCTCACGCCTGCTGGTCGGTACCGGCAAGTACAAGGACTTCGACGAGACCGCCGAGGCCATCGCCGCCTCGGGGGCCGAGGTCGTCACCTTCGCCGTGCGCCGCACCAATCTCGGCCAGGAAGACGGCCCCAACCTGCTCGACGTGGTGCCGCCGGAGCGTTTCACCCTGCTGCCCAACACCGCCGGCTGCTACACGGCCAAGGATGCCGTGCGCACCTGCAAGCTGGCCCGCGAGCTGCTCGACGGCCACAAGCTGGTCAAGCTCGAGGTGCTCGGTGACGACTCCACCCTCTACCCCAACGTGGTCGAAACCCTCAAGGCGGCGGAAGAGCTGATCCGCGACGGCTTCGACGTGATGGTCTACACCAGCGACGATCCCATCGTGGCCCAGGAGCTCGAGCGCCTGGGCTGCTGCGCGATCATGCCGCTGGGCTCGCTGATCGGCTCCGGTCATGGCATCCAGAACCCGCACAACATCCGCTTGATCATCGAGCACGCCAACGTGCCGGTGCTGGTGGATGCCGGTATCGGCACCGCCTCCGACGCCGCCATGGCCATGGAGCTGGGCTGCGACGGCGTGCTGATGAACTCCGCCATCGCCCACGCCCGTCAGCCAGTGCTGATGGCCAGCGCCATGAAGAAGGCCGTCGAGGCCGGGCGCGAGGCGTTCCTCGCCGGGCGCATGCCGCGCCGCCAGAGCGCCGACCCCTCCTCTCCCTTTGCCGGCCGCATCAACGGCTGAATCCACCGGAGCCGCAACGAATCCATGAGTGACCCGCAACGCGACCCCTCGACCACCGGCCCGGAAGGGCCGGACGCCCCGCTGCATCGTCGCGGCATCAAGAGCTACGTGCTGCGCGCCGGCCGCATGACCCAGGCCCAGACCCGCGGCTTGGAAGAGGTCTGGCCGCGGCTGGGCCTGACCCTGGCCGAGGGGCGGCAGGATCTCGACGCCCTGTTCGGACGCCGGGCGCCGCGGGTGGTGGAGATCGGCTTCGGCATGGGCGCCTCGCTGATCGAGCAAGCCGAGACCCATCCCGATACCGACTTCATCGGCATCGAGGTGCATGCTCCGGGCGTGGGCAAGCTGCTCGACGAGGCCGACAAGCGCGGCCTGACCAATATCCGCGTCTACCGTGAGGACGCCCTGGCAGTGCTCGAACAGTGCCTGCCGGAGGCCAGCCTCGCCACCCTGCAGCTGTTCTTCCCCGACCCCTGGCCGAAGAAGAAGCACCACAAGCGGCGTATCGTTCAGCCCGCCTTCGTCGAGCTGATTCGTAGCCGTCTCGAGCTGGGCGGCAAGCTGCACATGGCCACCGACTGGCAGGCCTATGCCGAATGGATGGCCGAGGTGATGGAAGTCGCGCCGGGCTACGTCAATACGGCGACGCCCGCGACGGCGCCCTATGTGCCGCGTCCTGAGTTTCGTCCGCTGACCAAGTTCGAGGCCCGTGGCGAGCGCCTGGGGCACGGCGTGTGGGATCTGATCTTCGAGCGCTGCGAATAGCCAGACCGGCGCCCGCCCCGGCGAGCGCCATTCCCGCAAGGCCGGTGGGGCCGAGGCGTTCGCCGAACATCGCCGCGGCCCACAGCAGCGTCACTCCCGGCGTGAGATGCACCAGTGCCGAGGTCAGGGTGACCCCGAGCCGACGCAGGCTGACGACGAAGAAGCCGTAGCCCCCGAGGCTCGACAGCACCACCAGCCAGCTCATGCTCACCAGCACGGCAGGTTCAAAGCCAGGGGCGGTCAGCTTGCCGCCCCCCATCGCCCAGGCGGCCACCAGGAAGATACCGCCGGCCGCGAGCAGCTGCGCCAGCAGCGCCGCCGGCAGCGGCAGTACCGAGGACTGGCGCACCGCCAGCAGGCTGCCGAGCGTCACTGCCGCGACCGACAACAGTGGCAGCAGATAGGCCCAGCCCGGCGCATCCAGCGAGCGCTGCATGTCGTCACCCACGCACAGCGCCACGCCCAGGGTGGCCAGCACCATCCCCAACCAGCCGAAGGCGCCCAGGCGCTCGCCCAGCCAGCGTCCGGCCAGTGCTGCCGCCAGCAGCGGCTGCAGAGCCGCGATCAGCGCCGTGATGCCGACGCTGACACCGAGATCGATGGCCACGATCACTCCTAGCAGGTAGCCGCCCATGGTCAGGCTGCCCACGAGCATCTCCCGTCCCATGTCGCGCATTGCCGGAAGCGCGCCAAGCGTCAGGCGACACCACAGCGCCACCAGCAGCGCGGCGAGCAGAAAGCGCCAGGCGAACAGGTCGAGCACCGGCGTGTCGAGCTCGCTGGCCAGCCGCCCACCGACGAAACCCGAACTCCAGCACACCACGAAGCCGGCGGCGATCAGTAGCGCGGGGACCTGTGCTGGCATCGTCGTACTCCTTCTCGATGACGGTGCTTGAGCTTGAAGGTCATCCCGGTTTCAATGAAGCGATATCTTTTGTAGGTAGAGTTCAATATGGCTGAAGTCTCATCGGCAACGCTGGATCTCGAACTGCTGCGCAGTTTCCAGGCTGCGGCCCAGCTTGGTTCGCTGGCGGCGGCGGCCGAGCAGAGGCACCGTACCGTCAGCGCCATCAGCATGCAGATCAAGCGCCTGGAGGCGTTGCTCGACGTCCGCCTGCTGGAGCGGGGCCCTCGCGGCGTGGTGCCCACTACCGCCGGTGAGGCGCTGTTGCAGGAGGCGCGGGAGCTGCTGCGCATGCACGATGGGATGCTTGCTCGCTATGCCGGGCGCGGGCTACGGGGCAAGGTGCGCTTCGGGCTGCCCGAGGATTACGCCCGCGAGTTGCTCGGCGACGTGCTGCCCGAGTTCACCGCCCACCACCCGGAGGTGCTGCTGCAAGCGGTGACGGCCACCAGCGGCGAGCTGGTGCGGCAGTTGGAGCGCTCGCGGCTGGACCTGGCAGTGGTGCTGGACCGGCCCATCGCACTGCCCGGTGGCGAGCCGCTATGGCGTACCACGCCGGTATGGGCCGCACCGCGCCACGCTAACCTGATCGAGCGGGAGAGCTTGCCGCTGGCCCTGCACGAGGTCGACTGCCCCTACCGGGCGCTGGCCACCGAAGCCCTGGAGCGGCTCGGCAGGCCCTGGCATGCGCTGTTCACCAGTACCAGCATCCACGCCATCGAGCGCGCAGTAGAGACGGGCCTGGCGATCAGCGTGCTCGACCGCGAACGCCTGACTCCCGCCATGCGCGAGCTAGGCGAGGCCGAAGGCTTGCCCGCGCTCGGCCGCTGCGAGGCGCGGCTGCATTTCGCCCGCGCCATCGAACCTGCGTCGCAGCCCGCCGCCCAGGCCCTGGCCGACCTGCTGCGTGAGCGCCTGCGCGGACGCGGCCCCTGGCGCAGCGCAGCGGCGGGATGATTGGGAGGCGCGGGCAAGACCCTGACCTGGTAAAGAGCAGCAATGAGGGGATGTGTTTTCTGAACAAAAAAAGGCGCCGCCAGGGGAAGCGCAGGCAAGACCCTGACCTGGTAAAGAGCAGCAATGAGGGGGATTTGTTTTTTGCACAAAAAAAGCGCCCTCGTAGAGGGCGCAGGCAAGACCGTGACTAGCAATGAGGGGGAGAAACCATAGCGGGAAACTGGCGGTTCCCCTAATGGCCGTGGTGCCTCATCAACACCACGCATTCAATGTAATCCATTCTCATTATCGATGTCAACACGAATGCGAATGTTTTTTATTTCAGCTCCCGGCGAGATGCAGCCACAAGGGTAGTGTCGCCATGGCGAGCAGCGTCTGGCCGGTGATCAGGGCTGCCATCAGCTCGGCGTCGCCGCCCAACTGACGGGCCAGGATGTAGGCCGAGGTGGCGGTGGGCAGGGCGGCGAAGAGCAGCGCCACGTCGCGGCTCACTGCGTCCAGCCCCAGCAGTAGCGCCAGACCGAACACCAGCGCTGGCATCAGCATCAGCTTGACCAGATTGGATGTCCACACCCCGCGATCCAGGCGCAGCAGCGCCTGAGGACGCAGGGCGACACCAACCGCCACCAGCCCCAGTGGCAAGGCGGCACGGCCTAGCAGCTCCACCGCCGAACCGCTCCAACCGGGCAGGCCGATACCGGAGAGATTGAGCGCGATACCGGCCAGGCAGGCGAGAATCAAGGGGTTGCGCACCAGGGCCGCCAGGCTCTTGCCCAGGCTCGAGGGGCCCAGGGTGCCGGCGGCGATGAAGCTGGCCACGCATAGCACGTTGACCACCGGCACCATCAGCGCCACGGCGACCGCCGCCACCGTGGCGCCGGCCGAGCCATGCAGGGCGGCGGCCCCGGCGACCCCCACGTAGGTATTGAAGCGCAGCGCACCCTGGAACACCGATGTGAAGGCCGCCGGCTCCAGGCCCAGCCGCCGCTGTGTTGCCCACAGCAGCCCGGCGAAGACCAGCATGCCGCCGAGCAGGGCGATGGCCAGGCGCACCACCGGCACCTCACCCACGTTGGCGGTAGCCAGCGTGGCGACCAGCATGGCGGGAAAGAGCAGGAAATAGATGACCTTCTCGAGCTGTACCCAGAAGTCGTCGCTCGGCTGACGCAATCGTCCCAGCGCGGCGCCGAGCAGTATCAGCAGGAACAGAGGGCCCAGCGCATTGGTAACGCCATCCATCTCGATGTCCTTGTCGTTCTCGGGGTTTGAGCTGCCGGAACCGTTAAACCCTGCGACAACGGTACACGCCAGGGCGACCGGCAAATGCTGTTAAGCTTACCCTCTACCGCCGTTTCGTGAAGTGCTGCTTTCGCTGCCATGTCTTCGCCCACCCTGCCTAACGTCGGCAAGTCCCGCTTTCCGGGGCTTCGTCTGCTGATCCTGGCCACGCTGCTGACGCTTTGCGTGGCGCTGTGGTATTTGGCTTCGCATCTGCTGCGTGGCGACGCCGATGTCGACTGGCATCTCGCCACCTTTCCCTGCGAGCTTCAGCGCGGCGAGTGCAGTGCCACCCTGGGCGAAGGGCGCAGGCTGACCCTCGATGTCGATGCGCCCGGGAGCATTCGGGCGCTGGAGCTCCTGCCGCTGAAGGTCCATGTTGATGGCGTCGAGGCGCAGTCGGTCAGGGTCGACTTCGTTGGCAGCGACATGGATATGGGCTTGCATCGTTTCCCCTTGAGCAAGCAGGATAGAGGGCATTTCGAAGGTGTCGGCCAGGTGCCGATCTGTACCGAATCGGTCATGCGCTGGCAGGCCCAGGTGGTGGTGGAGACACCTGAAGGCCGGCTGGGGAGCCGATTCGATTTCACGGTGGAGCGGAGTTTGCCATGAAACGGCAACGTATGTGGATGGCGCTGGGGGTGCTGATCGTCGTGGTGGGCCTGGGGGGGCTGTTCGGTTACCAGCAGTTCCAGGATGACGACGACGGCAGCCCGCGGGGCGGCCCGGTGGAGCTGGCCTCGACCCAGGGCGACTTCTCGCTGACCCAGCTCGAGGACGACCAGCTGGCCGTGCTGTTCTTCGGTTACACCTACTGTCCCGACGTGTGCCCGATGAGCATGGCGGTGATGCGCCAAGTGATGCAGGGGCTGGACGACGAGCAGCGCCGCCGTGTGGTGCCGGTGCTGATCTCGGTGGACCCCGAGCGCGACACCATCGAGCGGCTCACCGAATACGTCGGTTACTTCGGCGACGACTTCATCGGCGCCACCGGCAGCCAGGAGCAGCTCGAAGAGCTGGCCGCGCGCTATGGTGTGGTCTGGCGCCGGGTGGAAACGCCCGAGTCGGCGATGGAGTACACCGTCGATCACAGCTCCTCGCTCTATCTGGTCGATCGCGAGGGCACGATCCGTCAGCGCGTCCTCTACTCGCCGGCGCCGCATGCCCTGCGCTCGGCGCTGGAGCAAGAGCTCGGCGGCTGAGGCCGCCGAGCTCTTACCTCTCACTCTCCTTCAGGACTTGGTCACTCGGGGCTCTGTCCGAGCCGTTCGAGCATGCTCATCAGTGCCTTGACCTGTACGCCTTCCCGGGTGTCGTGCAGCGGGTCGAGCTGCCAGGTGCTCTCGGTGAAGCCCCACCAGTCCCAGCAGCCCTGGGGGTTGGCCAGGCTGGTGGTGGCCTGGGGATAGAGCACCACGCGCTGGTTGGCCTCGGCCCACTCGTTGAGACCACTGTGCTCCACGAAGGCGCGGTCGATCTGCTCCTCGGTCATGCCGCAGCCATGCAGGGCAATCGTCAACTCGCAGCCGCCCGCCTCGCAGCCTTCAGGAATCAGCACATAGCCGGCCTTGCCCAGGCCGCGAGCAGCGAACGGGGCCTGATCGAAGCGCAGTAGCTCACTATCGGTGCCCTGCTGGGGTGGCGTCAGCGTGCCGTGTAGCCAGCTCAGTGCTTCGCCGGCGATGTCTAGATCGCAGGCCAGCATATGGGTTCCCCCGCCGAGACGACACTGCGCCAGCTGGCTCGGTGGGACCTGCTCGTCGGCCTGCACGGGCCAACCGTGGCCGACACCGGGTGAGCGCACGACCCTGAGTTGCTCGTTGGGGCTGGCCAGCCAGCCGGAGAGCTGCTCCGCCAGTGCCGCGCCCAGGGTGGGATCCACCACGCCGTCCTCGTCACCATGCCAGACGAAGGCCCGCAGTTCGGCCAGCGCTTCCGCCTCCCCCACCAGGCCGCGGGCCTGATAGTCCCGCAGGCGCACGTCCAGTGCGGTGAGGCCGGGTGGTCCACGACGCGTGGCCATGCACTGGCCCAGCGCCTGGCCGAGGCCGCCCTGCGCGCAGCTCCAGGGGCCGGCCGCCAGTACGGCCACGCCGGTGAAGCGCTCCGGCCAGGCAACGGCCAACTGGGTGGCCATGTAGCCACCCGAGGAGACACCGATCACGCTGACTCCCTCAGGCTCGATGCCGAGCCGGGGCAGTTCCGGCAGGCGCTCGGCGGCCTGCGCACCGGTCGCCAGCAGCAGGCCGGCGACCAGTAGTGACGAGGCTCTCATGGCGTCGCGTCACTCCATGACGTCGAGCAGCTCGACGCGGAAGATCAGCGTCTCGTTGGGGCCGATGGGGCCCTGGCCCTGGGCGCCGTAGCCCAGCTCCGGAGGAATGAACAGCATCCAGGTGTCGCCCACGCTCATCAGCTGCAGAGCCTCCTGCCAGCCCTCGATCACCTGGTCGACGCGGAAGCTCAGCGGCTGGCCGCGCTCCAGGGAGCTGTCGAACACCGTGCCGTCGACCAGGGTGCCTTCGTAGTGCACTTCCACATGGTGGCTGGGCCCCGGGCTTTCGCCGTCGCCGCTCTCCAGTACCTCGTACTGCAGGCCCGAGTCGGTGGTGGTGACCTCCTCACGCTCGGCGTTCTCGGCCAGGAAGGCCTGACCTTCGGCGAGGTTGCGCTCGGCCAGTTGCTCGGCTTCGGCCTGGCGGGCCGCCAGCGCGTCCTGCTGGAACTGGCTTAGTGTCTCGGCCATCTCATCGGCGCTCATGGCCGTGTCGTTACCCTCGATGATGTCGCGAATGGCAGCGCTGAAGGCGTCGACATCGAGCTCGGGATACTCCTGGGCGATGCTCTGGCCGTAGGCGATGCCGAGGCTGTAGCTGAGACGCTCATCCTCTGTCTCCGGCGCAGCCAGGGCGAAAGGCGCCGCGGCCACCAGGGCAGCCAGGGAGGCGGAAGTCAGCAGTGTCTTCATGCAGAGTCCTATCGAATAGTCTTGGGCGATTGATCGTTGGGCGATTTGTACTGCGCTCCCTTGGGAGCGGTCGGCTCGATAACAGTACTCGGACTCTATCAGGGCGGGGCCGGTTCCGCACATGCATGGTGCATGACGAACCCGGCCTGCGGGTCACACCACCAGAGTGGGGCAGTGGGCGGCTCCCGCCACCCGTTGCGCCACGCTGCCCAGCAGCAGGCTCTTCTCGCCGTTGGTGCCTTGGGCGCCGACCACGATCAGGTCGCACTCACGCTTGCGCGCGAAGCGCACGATGGTGCGCGAAGGCTGGCCACCCTTGACGAAGGCGCGCAGCTTGTCGGGGTCGGCCCCCAGCCCCACCGCCTCGCTCTTGGCCTGCACGGCGATTTCGGTGGCGTACGCCTTTAGCGCATCGTCGGGGATGTCGAGCTTCGCCGGACGCACCATGGAGAGCGAGGCCTCCAGCAGGCTGTGGTGCTTGAACACGCACAGCACGTAGAGCTCGGCGCCGGTCAGCAGGTGCAGGCCCACTGCCTTCTTCAGCGCCTTCAGGGCGCCCTTCGAACCGTCCACCGGTATCAGTATGCGATTGAACATCTCAGCGTCTCCTCAGCATCGGGCCGCTAGCGGAAGGCCATGTCGCGCAGGAACAGGGCGATCTGCGGGAACATGATGATCAGCGCAGCCGACAGGATCAGCATGAAGACGAAGGGCGGCGTGCCGCGTATCACCTCCCAGTAGGGTCGTTTGAAGATCGCAATGGCGGTGAAGATGTCGCAGCCGAAGGGTGGCGTCGCCGAGCCTATCGCCACCTGCAGCGTGATCAGCACGCCCACCAGGACCGGGTCGAGACCGGAGGCGGCGATGGCTGGGGCGAAGATCGGCGTCAGCACCAGGATCACCACGATGGGGTCGACGAACATGCAGGCGATGAAGAAGGCCACGCAGATGGCGATCAGCACGCCGACCGGCCCCGCCTCGTTGATGCCGAACGCCTCGAGCAGGGTCTGCGGGATCTGGGCGAAGGAGATGATCCAGGAAAAGCCGTTGCCCACCGCCACCAGAATGAACACCACCGCGGTGATCAACCCGGTGGACTTGGCGATGGAATACATGTCCGACATCTTCAGTGAGCGGAAGATCACGAATTCGAGCAGCACGGCATAGAGCACGCAGGCCGCGGCGGCCTCGGTGGGGCTGAACACACCACCATAGATGCCGCCCACGATCAGAACCGGGAAGCCCAGCGGCCACAATGAGTCGCGTAGTGCCAAGGCACGCTCTTTCCAGGTGGCCTTGGGCTCGGTGGGAACCTTGTGGATGATGGCGTAGAAAATGCTGTAGACCGAGAACATGGCAAGGATCAGCAGCCCTGGGCCGATGCCGGCGATGAACAGCTCGCGGATGGAAGTGCCCGAGATGACGCCGTAGATGATCATGCCGATGCTCGGCGGTATCAGAAAGGCGATGTCGCTGGAGTTGATGATCAACGCCAGGGTGAAGGGATCCTTGTAGCCAGCCTTGAGCATGCGCGGGCGCAGCGGCGAGCCCACCGCCACCACGGTGGCCTGAGTGGAGCCCGATACGGCGCCGAACAGGGTGCAGGAGGCCGCGGTACTGACGGCCAGGCCGCCCTTGATGTGGCCGACGAAGCTCATGACCAAGCCGATCAGACGGCCGGCCGACTGGCCGCGGGTCATGATGTCGGCGGCGAGGATGAACATCGGCACGGCGATCAGCGCCGTGGGCCGGATGCCGCCCATCATCTGCTGGATGAGGGTTTCCATCTGACCCATGCCGCCGAAGGTCATGTAGAAGCCGACGAAGGCCGCCGTGGCCAGGGGAATCATCATCGGAAACCCCAGCAGCAGCAGCACGATCATGATGGAGAGAATGATGGCTGTCATGGTTATTGTTCCTTGTCGCCCTGCGTCAGACTTCCGTCTCGGTATCCTTGTAGCCGTCGACCACATGGGTCGACAGATAGACGTCGCGTGAAGTGAGGTTCTTGAACGCGGTGAGCAGATACTGGATGCCGGTGATGGCGAAGCCGATGGGTACCCAGAGATAGATCGTCCACACCGGGATGCTTAGCGAGGGCAGCACCCGGCCGCGTCCGTAGAGCGTCTGGATGTAGCCGATGGAGAAGTAGCAGAGCACGAACATCACCAGCGCGGTGAACAGGCAGATGAAGATCATCAGGGTGCGACGGCCGCCGGTGGGCAGAGCGTCGTAGAAGGCGGACATGCGGATATGGCGTCCGTGGCGCGCCGCATAGCCGATGCCGGCGAAGGTGATCATGATGATCAGGATACGGTTGATCTCTTCGGCGAAGTGCAGGCTCTCGCCGAAGGCGAAACGGCTGATCACGTTGGCAACGGTATTGATCGCCATCAGGATCACACCCATGGCCAGGATGATGGCCTCGACGCGGCTGATCCAGGTATCGACGACGCCGAGGGGGCCGGGGAGCGTGGAACGGTAGTTCTTCTCGGCGATGTCTTCTTCACTCATGTCCATGGCGGCAGGCTCCAGGCTCCGCTGCGCGGGATGATGCGCAGAGTCGGGTTGGGTTGAGTCTCGGTCGGGTAGCCGTCCAAACGCCGAGGGGGCAGCCGACCGGCTACCCCCTCGCATGCTTGCACGTCGAATCGCTCGCGGCTTACTCGTCGCCGGTGACGGCTTCGAGGTCTGCCTTGAACTGCTCGAGGAGTTCGCGACCGCGATCGCCGGTCATCTCGATGAAACGTTCCTCGACCCGCGGTGCACGCTCACGGAAGGCCTCGATCTCGTCCTCGTCGAGACGTGTCACGGTGACCTCGTCGGAGGCGGCCTGGATCTTCTCCAGCGATTCGTCGGCCAGGCCGGAGATGTGCTCCATGGTGTGCTCGTAGGCCGCCTCGGCGGCGTCACGCACCAGTTGCTGCTCCTCCTCGGAGAGGCCGTCGAAGAAGTCCTGGTTGGCCATCATCGCGGTGGTGAACCAGCCGTGACCGGTGAAGACCAGGTGCGGGGACACCTCATAGAGACCGCCGGATTCGATCCAGAAGATCGGGTTCTCCTGACCCTGGATGATGCCGGTCTGCAGGCCGCCGTAGACCTCACCCCAGGGCAGCGGGGTCGGCGTGGCGCCGAAGGCACGATAGGTCTCGGAGAGCAGCGGGTTGGTCATGGTGCGGATGTTCTTGCCGCGCAGGTCTTCCGGAGTGCGGATCGGCTCATCCACGGTGATGACCATCTCGCCTTCGGGGTACATCTTGAGCAGCTCCAGGCCCTGTTCGGCATAGAGCTCCGGGAACATCTCGTTGATCGCCACGCTCTCGTCGAAGAACTGCAGAACGGTCTCTTCGTCGGTGGGCAGCAGATAGGGGATGAAGAAGATCTGGGCTTCGGGAATCAGGGCGCCGGTGAAGCCGGGCGACTGGTTGACGAACTGCAGGATGCCGGCCTGGGTCTGCTCCATGATATCGTCGGATTCACCCAGCTCGCCGAAGCGGTAAATCTGGACGGTATTATCGGAGTTTTCCTCGATGTACTCCTTGAAGGCGACGGCGAAAACGTCCTGAACGTCACCTTCGAATTCCTCATGCGCATAGCGCCAGTTGGCGGAATGGGCGGCAGCCGACATGCCGAACAGCAGTGCGCCGATACTGGCAGTGGTCAACAGCTTGGTTGCCTTCATTATTATGTTCTCCTTGCAGGTTTGGCCCGTGAAATAAGCGGCATCGACAGGCATTGGTAGCCACAAAACGCTACACATCTTTTTTCAGGCTAGCGTGCCGCCTACAGAGGGTCAAGCTGGCATTCGAGGGTTTGAACCGCCAAAAGTTGCTCTTTTTTCTGTAATTTCCAGCGACTTGCAAGGGAATTTTCGAGGTTGGGAGTGGCGGCGGACAGGGCCGTCGGCGGCGTCGTGCGCAGGGCCAGATGTTGCAGTCGCAGCAACGTTTCGCGTTCGGCTGCAAGCTCGGCCTGCTGAATGCAGCGGCGCACCTCGGCGGTGCCGGGGTCGTGGGCGGCCTGGGCCTTCAACTGTCGGCGCAGCGTCCGCAGCGGCACCGTCACCTCGTCCTGCCAGCGGCGTATCGCTGACAGTTCGTCGAGCTCTCCGGCAGGCGCCAAGCCGTGACGATGCAGCCAGCAGCGCCACAACAGCTCGCAGACATCGACACCGGCGTCATCCTGCAGCAGCAGGCAGGCCGCCTCCACCCCGGGGCGGGCATAGAAGGAGAGGGCGAAGTCCCACAGCGGGTCGGCGGCAAGCCCGGCCCGCAGAGACGCCATGGTTGCGGTAGAATCGTCGCTCATGTTTCGGATGTCGCCGCCGCTGTCTCTCGATAGTGAGCACCGGGCCGCGACCGTACCCTGTATCGCCAGTTGGAGCCTGCATGATTGCACTGCGCCAGGTTGCCCTGCAACGCGGCACCCAGACCCTGCTCGAGGAAGCCGAACTGACCCTGCACGCCGGCCACAAGGCCGGTATCGTCGGCCCCAACGGTGCCGGCAAGTCCAGCCTGTTCGGGCTGTTGCTGGGCACGCTTGCCCCCGACCGCGGCGAGATCGAGATGAGCGGCGGCCAGCGCATCGCCCACATGGCCCAGGAAGTCGATGCCCTCGACCGGCCCATCGTCGATTACGTGCTCGACGGCGACCACGAGCTGCGCCGGACCGAGGCCGCTCTGGAAGAGGCGCGTCGCCAGGGCGATGCCAACCGCGAAGCCGAGCTGCACGGCCACATCGAGGCGCTGGACGGCTACAGCGCGCCGTCGCGGGCCGCTCAGCTGCTGATCGGGCTGGGCTTCGGCCAGGCCGATCTGAGCCGCCCGCTCTCGGCCTTCTCCGGCGGCTGGCGCATGCGCGCCAACCTGGCGCGCACCCTGTTCATGCCGTCGGATCTGCTGCTGCTCGACGAGCCCACCAACCACCTCGACCTCGACGCCCTGCTGTGGCTCGAGCAGTGGCTGGTGCGCTACCCCGGCACCCTGCTGCTGATCTCCCACGACCGCGACTTTCTCGACGCGGTATGCGACCACATCGTCCATTTCGACCGGCGCCGGCTGGTGCTCTACCGCGGCAACTACTCCACCTTCGAGCGTACCCGCGCCGAGAAGCTGGCGCTGCAGCAGGCCGAGGCGGCCAAGCAGCAGGCCCGGCGCGAGGAGATCGAGCGCTTCGTGGCGCGCTTCAAGGCCAAGGCGAGCAAGGCGCGCCAGGCCCAGAGCCGCATGAAGATGCTCGAACGCATGGGCGACATCGCCGTGGCCCACGCCGACTCGCCGTTCCACTTCACCATTCCCTCATCGGACAAGACCTCGCATCCGCTGCTGGTGCTCGACCAGGCGCGGCTTGGCTACCGCGACGCCGCAGGCGAAGAAAAGCTCCAGCTCGATGAGGTCAAGCTGACCATCCTGCCGGGGCAGCGCATCGGTCTGCTGGGGCCCAACGGGGCCGGCAAGTCGACACTGATCAAGTCGCTGATCGGTGAGTTGCCGCTGTTGGCGGGCAAGCGTATCCCGGGCGAGCATCTCGCCGTGGGTTACTTCGCCCAGCATCAGCTCGAGGGGCTCGACATGGCGGCCACGCCGTTCATGCACGTGCAGCGGCTCTCGCCTACCGCGAGCGACCAGTCGATCCGCACCTTCCTCGGTGGCTTCGGTTTCCAGGGCGACGACGCCTTCGGCGAGGTGGGGCGCTTCTCCGGCGGCGAGAAGGCGCGCCTGGCGTTGGCCCTGGTGGCCTGGCGCAAGCCCAACCTGCTGCTGCTCGACGAGCCCACCAACCACCTTGACCTGGAGATGCGCGAGGCGCTCACCGAGGCGCTGGCCGCTTTCGAGGGCACGGTGATTCTGGTCTCCCACGACCGCCACCTGCTGCGTGCCACCGTCGATGAGTTCTGGCGCGTGGCCGACCATCGCGTCGAGCCCTTCGACGGCGACCTGGAGGACTATCGCGCCTGGCTCAAGGCGCGGTTGGAGGGCGAGCGGCGCGAGGCGCGGGCCGACAAGGCCGAGCGCCAGGCGGAGAGCGCCGCGCCCAAGGAGGACCGCAAGGCGAGCCGCCGCGCCGCCGCCGAGCTGCGCGAGAAGCTACGGCCGCTGAAGAAGGCGCGCGACCGCGCCGAGCAGGCGCTGGAGAAGGCCCAGGCGGAGCTGACTGCGGTGGAGGAGGCGCTGGGTGAGGCTGAGCTCTACACCGACCCGGCGCGCAAGGCCGAGCTCACCGAGCGGCTGGCCCGGCAGGGCGAGCTCAAGTCACGGCTGGAGACGCTGGAAGCCGATTGGTTGGCCGCTGAAGAGGCGCTCGAGGCGATGGAGGCGGAGCTGCTCGAAAGTGGGGCTTGAAATATGGCCTGTCCCCGGATCAGCCGCGGGATACGGCTAGCATGGTGCCTTCAGCTCTCTAGCAGAAACGTTACCGGCCCGTCGTTGATCAGCTCGACCTGCATGTTGGCGGCGAACTCACCGCTCTCGACCCTGGGCCAGGTCGCCTGGGCGCGGTCGAGCAGGTAGTGGAACAGCCGCTCGCCGTCGGCCGGCGGCGCGGCGCTGGAGAAGCTCGGGCGCAGCCCCTTGCGGGTATCGGCGGCCAGAGTGAACTGCGAGACCAGCAGCAACCCGCCTTCGACCTGCTGCAGGTCGAGGTTCATCTTGCCCGCCTCGTCGCTGAACACCCGGTAGCGCAGCAGCTTGTGCAGCAGGCGCTCGGCGGCGGCTTCGTCGTCGCCCTTCTCCACGCCCACCAGGGCCAGCAGGCCATGATCGATGGCGCCCACCGTTCGCTCGTCCACCGTCACGCTGGCGCGTCGCACGCGCTGTATCAGGGCCTTCATGCGGCGAGTTTCCCTTTCTGACTCAAGTTGGTCGAAAGGGTATCACGCCCGGCAGAGGGTGTTACCAGGCGCGGCACAACATGATGTCGCAATGCGGCTCCGCCAGCAGCGCCTCGGTGATGGGGCTCTGACGCCCCAACTGACCGCGGCTGCTCAGCGCCAGCAGGTCGGGCGGCTGGCGCCGCAGTCGGGTGACCAGCACTTCCAGCGGGTCGCCCTGTTCCAACACCAGGTCGACGTCGGGCACGCTGTCGAGCTCGCCCATCAGTTGGTCAGTCTCGCGTTCGAGCTGGCAGCGCAGGCGCTCCACCTCGCGGTCGCGCCAGCGGGCATAGTCACTGTCGGAGCCCATCTCGCGTTCGCCGGGGATGTCCCAGGCGTGCAGCAGGGTCAGGTGGCTCTCGGGGAAGCGCTTGAGCACCTCGCGCAGTGTGTTGCGGCTGGCCAGCGAGAAGTCCACGGGCAGAAGCACCTCCTGCCAGTCGCGGTTGGCCGGCTGGATCACCGATAGTACCGGACAGGGTGCGCTGCGCAGCACGCGAGCCAGGGTGGTGCCGACGATCAGATCGTTCTGCCCGCGCTTGCGGTGAGAGCCGAGCACGATCATGTCCACTTCACGGTCGTGGGCTTCGCGGACGATCTCGGCATAGGTGGCGCCGGCCACGGTCTGCAGCATGACGCTGGGCTCCGGTAGGGCATAGTCCTCGCGGATGTCCGTCATGATGGCCTGCATGTCGTCGACCACGGCGGCCTCGAGATCGTGCAGCACGCGGCGCGGCAGATAGGGGTCGAGAACGTGGATCACGTCAAGGCGTGCGCCGCTCTCGGTGGCCAGGCGAATGGCCCGGGCGAAGGCAGCGCGGTTCTCGGCCGAAAGGTCGCAGGCGAACAGCAGGGTCTGGGTCATGGCGTCTCTCCGATGCGATGAGCCTGGCGAGGCAGACTTCAGCATGGGCGCCACTTGGCGAGGCTGCAAGGCCGTTTCGTTACCACCAGCGATGGAAGTGGTGAACCGGCCCGTGGCCTTGGCCCACCGCGAGCCGCCGGCTCTCGGTCAGCGCCGTCTCGAGCCACCGCTTGGCAGCGGCGATGGCGGCGGGCAGCTCATCGCCCAGGGCGAGGCGGGCGGCGATGGCGGAAGAGAGCGAGCAGCCGGTGCCGTGCAGGTTGGAGGTGGCGATGCGGGTGCCCTCGATCCAACGGCTCTCGCCGGCCTCGATCAGCAGGTCGGGGCAGCTTTCGTCGCGCAGATGGCCCCCCTTGAGCAGCACGGCGCCGGCGCCCAGGCCGGCCAGCGCGGGTGCCATGGCCAGCATCTCGTCGCGGCTGGCCGGCGCCGAACGTCCCAGCAGCACCGCGGCCTCGGGCAGGTTGGGGGTGATCAGGTCGGCCAGCGGCACCAGCACCTCGCGCACCGCGGCGATGCCCACGTCGTCGACCAGGATGTCGCCGCTCTTGGCCACCATCACCGGGTCCAGCACGACCCAGCGGGGGCGCCTGGCCTCGAGTGCGTCGCGGATGGCCTCGGCCACCTCGCGGCTGGCAACCATACCGATCTTCACCGCATCGATGGTCACGTCATCGAGCAGGGTTTCGAGCTGCAGACGAATGAACTCCACCGGTATCGGTTGCACACCCCGCACGCCAAGGGTGTTCTGGGCGGTCAGCGCGGTAATGACGCTGGTACCATAGGCGCCCAGCGCCGAGAAGCTCTTGAGATCGGCCTGAATGCCGGCACCCCCGCTGGGATCGGAGCCGGCGATGGTGAGCGCATTGGGAGCGGGGCGGTGGGTCGTCATGGCGTCCTCTCGCAAACAGAATGGCGGTGTGTAGGGGGCTGGATGCTGAGTCTTTTCGTGGTGGCGTTCGTCAGTGCCACCCTGTTGCCGGGTGGCTCCGAGGTGTGGCTGGCGCGCCAGTGGTGCCTGGGACAGCCGGTGCTGGCGCTGTGGCTGGTGGCCACCTCGGGCAATACCCTGGGCAGTGTGGTCAATGTCTGGATGGGTCGCTATGCGCGCCGTTTCCAGGACCGGCGCTGGTTTCCCGCCTCGCCCCAGGGCCTGGCCCGCGCCGAGGGCTGGTATCACCGCTTCGGCGAGTGGAGCCTGCTGCTCTCCTGGGCACCGGTGATCGGCGACCCGCTCACCGTGCTGGCCGGCATCTTCCGCCTGCCCTGGTGGCGGGCCATCCTGCTGATCACCGTGGCCAAGGGGACGCGCTACGCCGTAGTGCTCTACCTGGCCCAGGCGTGGCTGGCCCCGCTCTGCCAGTAATGTCAGACCAAGCCAGGCTCAAGACCGGGCCAAGCTTACCTCAATACCGAAGGCAGCCAGGTGGCCAGCCCCGGGAACAGAGCCAGCGCCCCCAGCATGCCGAGCTGCATCAGGATGAAGGGCACCACGCCGCGGTAGATCGCGGAGGTGGGCACCGACTCCGGCGTCACTCCACGCAGGTAGAACAGCGCGAAGCCGAACGGTGGCGTCAAAAACGAGGTCTGCAGGTTCACCGCGATCATGATGCCGAGCCAGATCGGGTCGAGGCCCATCATCAGCAGCACCGGGCCGACGATCGGCACCACCACGAAGGTGATCTCGATGAAGTCGAGAATGAAGCCGAGCAGGAAGATCACCAGCATCACCACCAGGGTGGCACCGACCACGCCGCCGGGCAGCGCCTCGAACATCTCCTTGACCAGCTCCTCGCCGCCGTAGGCGCGGAACACCAGCGAGAACAGCGCGGCGCCGATCAGGATCAGGAACACCATGCTGGTGACCTTGGTGGTGGTGAACACCACCTCGCGCAGCATCGGCAGGTTCATCCGGCGGTTGACCAGCGCCAGCAGGAAGGCGCCGGTGGCGCCCACCGCCGAGGCCTCGGTGGGGGTGGCGAAACCGCCCAGGATCGAGCCCAGCACGGCGACGATCAGCAGCACCGGCGGAATCAGCCCCTTGATCAGCAGCGGCAGGATGCTGCCGGTGTGGCCAAGCTCCTGTTTCAGTACGTCCCGGTCTGCGGCCGGAGCACTTTCCGGCTTCAGCCACGCGACGGCCATCATGTAGACGATATAAGCCACTACCAGCAGCAGGCCGGGAATCAGCGCGCCGACGAACAGATCGCCCACCGAGACGGTCTTGGGACTCCACACGCCCATGGCCAACTGGGCGCGCTGGTAGGCGTTGGAGAGCACGTCGCCGAGCAGTACCAGGGCGATGGAGGGCGGGATGATCTGGCCCAGGGTGCCGGTGGCGCAGATGCTGCCGGTGGCAAGCGCCGGCGAGTAGCCGCGCTTGAGCATGGTCGGCAGCGACAGCAGGCCCATGGTGACCACGGTGGCGCCGACGATGCCGGTGGAGGCGGCCAGCAGCATGCCGACCAGGATCACCGAGATGCCCAGGCCGCCGCGCAGGGTGCCGAACAGCAGCGCCATGGCGTCGAGCAGGGTCTCGGCCACGCGGGACTTCTCCAGCAGCACCCCCATCAGCACGAATAGCGGCACCGCCAGCAGGGTCTGGTTGGTCATGATGCCGTAGAGGCGGTTGGGCATCGCACCCATCATGCGCGCCTCGAAGGGCACCGGCACGCCCATCTGCAGCAGCAGGTGGCCGAGGCCGGCGAAGATCAGCGCGGTACCGGCCAGTGCCAGGGCCACCGGATAGCCCAGCATCAGCACGGCGCAGACGGTGAGGAACAGGAACAGCGGCATGAACTCGAGCAGGGCTTCCACGTCAGACTACCTCGTCGTGGTCGGGAGTATTACCCGGCGCCTTGCCGCGCAGGATCAGAATCTGACGCATCACCTGAGCCACGCCCTGCACCAGCAGCAGCGCCATCATCACCAGGATCAGCGTCTTGAGCAGATAGACGCCGGGGATGCCGCCGTCGGGGGAGCGCTCGAGGATCGCCCAACTGCTGCGCACGTAGCCGTAGCTCGACCAGGCGATGAACAGCACCACCGGGAACAGCAGAAACAGCGTGCCGCCGAGGTCGATCCAGGCGCGGCCGCGGGCGGAGAGCTTGCGGTAGAAGATGTCGACCCGCACATGGCCGTCGTGACGCAGGGTCCAGGCGGCCCCCAGCATGAACACCATGGCGTGCATGTACATGACCGATTCCTGCATCACGATGCTATGGATGCTGAAGACGTAGCGCATCACCACGATGGCGAACTGTACGGCCATCATGATGATCACCAGCCAGGCGATGGAGCGGCCCACGACCTCGGTAAAGCCGTCGAGCCATGCGAGCAGGACCGGATCACGGTTCGCGGTAGGCATGGAGGGTCTCGTGTCGAAGCGAATTCAGGGACCGCATCATCGCCGATTCCGCCGCGGGCGTCATCCCTGGTCCTCAACGCCCCGGTCTATAGGATGCGGAACTAGGAGACGCTGAACAAATTGACGAGCGAGATGAAGCGCAAGGCGCACGGAGCACAGGAACCGGAGCATATGGGGTATATGTGAGGATTCCGAGCACCGCGCAACGCAGCGATTCGCTCGCGCAGGCATTTGTGCAGTGTTTCCTTAGAGGGTCTGCTTCTTGTGCAGCGCCTCCAGCACCGCCTGGCAGGATGACGGCAGTGCGACGTCGACGGCGATCGGCAGGTGGTCGGAGAAGAGGTGATCGAGCACGCGCACGTCCCGCGCCTCCAGCGAATCGGAGAGCAGGATGTGGTCCAGCGCGCGGCGCGGCTGCCAGGAGGGGTAGCTGAGCAGCGGACGCACGGGATGCAGCGGCAGCGAGGCGCAGAAGCGCGAATGCGAGTGCAGCTGCTCCGGCGTGCAGTTGAGGTCGCCCATCACCACCACGTGGCGCAGCGGCTGGATGATCTCGCTGAGATAGTCGAACTGACGCATCCGCGCCCGGTGGCTCAGGGCCAGGTGGGCGACGAACAGGTGCAGGGCGTCCGGGCCGTCGCCGTAGCGGGCGTGGATGGCGCCGCGGCCCGGCAGCGTGCCGGGCAGGCGGTGCTCCTCGACCAGCGTCGGGGCGAGCCGCGACAGCAGACCGTTGCTGTGCTGGGCGAAGCGTCCCAGGTTGCGGTTGAGCTGCTGGAAATGGTGGGGAAAGCCGCCCCGGGTGGCCAGGTACTCGACCTGGTTGACGTTGCTCGAGCGAAAGCTGCCGCCGTCGACCTCCTGCAGGCCGACGATGTCGAAGCGGCTCAGCACGCTGCTGACCATGTCGAGCCGCCGCGCCCGATGCGGGTGCGGCAGCAGGTGCTGCCAGCTACGGGTGAGGTAGTGGTGATAGGCCGACGTCTGGATACCGACCTGCATGTTGAAGGTGAGCAGCTTGAGGTGCCCACCTTCGAGGGTCGGGGTCCTGGCCTGGGCCAGGTGCGAGTTCTCGGCAGTCACGGTCAGTCTTCGCGCTCCTGACGCACGCGCTCGATCAAGGCATCGGCCACCTGCGGCATGTTCTCCAGGCTGCCGGCGCTGCTCGGGGTGACCAGATAGCGGCCGTCGATGATCAGCGCCGGAACGCCCATCAGGCGCATGCTGCGCATCCGTGCATGGGCCTGGTTGACCTGCGATTTGACGCCGAAGGAGTCCAGTGCCTTACGAGCCTCTTCCTCACTGACGCCGTATTCGCTGAAGAAGGCGGCAATGCTGTCGGTATCGGTCAGCCGGCGTCCCTCTTGATGAATGGCGTTGAAGATGTCGGCATGGGCCTCTTCGCGGATGCCTAGCTCCTCGGCGGCATAGAACACCGCGGCATGGGTGTTCCATTCGCCGCCCATGGTGGCGGGCAGGTGCTCCACGCTGACGTCGTCACCCAGGGTCTCGTACCACGCCGTCACGCTGCTCTGCAGGTTGTAGCAGTGCGGGCAGCCGTACCAGAACGCTTCGACCACCTCGATCTGATCCTCCTTGACGCGGGTCTCGACGGGCTCGGGCAGGCGCTCGTAGTGCTGTCCTTCGACCACATTGGCCGAGGCGAGCGATGCCAGACCGAGGCCGGCCACGGCAATCACGGCTGACTGAAGAAGGCGGAAAGGCTTGAACATGGATTGAACTCCTTGAGATGCCGCAGGTTAGGGCGGCAATGCCAGCATAGCGAATTTGCTGCTCACTTTGAGGGCTGGAGTCGGTTACGGTTCCCCACGAACCCTCTGCCGCTGCCTACGGAGAAGGCGGCCGAAGCCGCCTTCCGCTGCCGGCTCGGAGCCGGCGCATGCCTGTCGGCAGCGATTCAGTGCAGACCGTAGATGTAGTTGGCCACGGCCTGCATGTCGGCATCGCTCATCTTGGCGGCGATGTCGGCCATCATGTTGTTCGGGTCGTTGGCTCGCTCGCCGCTGGCGAAGTCCTGCAGCGTCGACACGGTGTACGCCGGGAACTGGCCGGAGAGCGCCGGGTAGACGGCAGTGTTGATGCCGGCCCCGGTGGGGCCATGGCAGGCCGCACAGGCGGGGATGCCCTTGGTCATGTCGCCGGCACGGTAGAGCTCCTGGCCGCGCATCAGCGCTTCCTCGTCGGCATCGGCCTGGCCGACGTGGGGGTCCTGCTCGGCATAGAAGGCGGCCACGTCCCAGGCATCCTCGTCGGAGAAGTCGTCGACCTGACCGACCATCTCCGGCACCACGCGGTTGCCATCGCGGATGTCCATGATCTGCTTGGCCGTATAGGTCATGTTCTGACCGGCGAGATGCGGGAAGGAAGAAGCGGAGCTGATGCCGTTCTGACCGTGACAGGCGGCACAGGGCTGTGCCAGCTCACGTCCGGCGGCAGGATCGGCGTCTGCTTCCAGATCGGCGTGGGCGACGCCAACGGCGCCGATGGTAAATGCCAGGCTTGCCAGTAACTTTCTCATCGCTGTTTCACTATGCCGTTATGGGTTGTACCGGTACGCATCCTGGGAGCTGCCCGAGCCTCTCACGAGCCAGGCCGGGTTCACCCTGCCGAAGCGAGCGCCGCGTGCGTCGGTCGCTGCCGGCAAGAGCACGGTGGTACACTAGCGCGCCCAGGTCGCAGACAAAAGACATCGCATTATAACGAAACAAGCCGGCATCGGGAATGCAGGTCAAGAACCCGGCGCTGTTCCCTGATGCCCATGCCGTAGGAAGTCGAGGTCATGTCCCGTTTTAACTACCAGAGCGCGCGTTTCCTGATCAGCGCCCCCACGCTTGCCAAGTGCCCGGTCGATGACGGTGCCGAGGTCGCGTTCGCCGGCCGCTCCAACGCCGGCAAGTCGAGCGCGATCAACACCTTGACCCGGCAGAAGGCGCTGGCGCGCACCTCGCGCACGCCGGGCCGTACCCAGTTGATCAACTTCTTCTCGCTGGGCGACGACATCAGCCGTCGGCTGGTCGATCTGCCCGGCTATGGCTATGCCAAGGTGCCGGAGGCGGTCAAGCTCGAGTGGCAGCGTCACCTGGCCGAGTACCTTGAGGGGCGGCATTCGCTGCGCGGTCTGGTACTGGTGATGGACGTGCGCCATCCGCTGACCGAGTTCGACCAGACCTTGCTGGGCTGGGCCGACGACCAGGACAAGCCGGTGCACATCCTGCTGACCAAGGCCGACAAGCTCAAGTCCGGCGCGGCCAAGAACGCCCTGCAGCAGGTGCGCAGCCGCCTGCGCGAGTGGGAAGACCTGGTAACGGTGCAGCTGTTCTCCTCGCTCAAGCGCGAGGGAGTCGACGAGGCGTGCGCCCGCCTGGACCAGTGGTTGAATGAGCCCACCGGGAATCAGGAATCGGGCAGCTCCGGAGCTTCCTGACCCAGCCGGCGCAGCAGTGCGGGCAGTTCGCGTACGTGGTCGAGGTGATGCACGCCGGGCGGCAGGGGCAAGGTATCCACCTGCGGAGAAATCCACACCGCCTGCATGCCCAGGCGTCTGGCCGGCTCGACGTCCTCACGCCAGGAGTCGCCCACGTGCATGGCGCGGGCCGGCGTCACACCCAGGCGCCCCAGGGCCGCCAGGAAGGGTCGCGGGTCCGGCTTGGGGGCGAACATCTCACCGGCGGCAATGGCCACCGGGAAGTGCCGGCCCAGCGCCAGGCGCTGCACCGCCACGTTGCCGTTGGTGATGCTGGCCAGGCGGTAGTGCCGGCTCAGCCCGGCCAGCAGCGGTTCCACCTCGGGGTGCGGCTCGACCCGATGACGCAGCTCCATGAAGCGCTCCATGGCCGCCTCGGCCCAGAGTCGGGCGGCGGCCGGGTCGAGCCCGAACTCCGCCAGCATCTCGCGCAGGGCTCGCTCGCGCAGCCAGGTGAAGTCGCCGCGGCGCAGCGGGTGGGAGCGCGCCAGGGCGCGGCGGTGCTGTTCGAAGGCTTCCAGCGGGAAGCGCTCGGCGAACGAGGGCGAGCCCTGCTGCCCGCGCATGCTCAGCCAGGCGCCGAGTTCGCGATCGAGCCAGGCGTAGTGGCCGGTCTCGGTGGCGACCATGACGCCGTGGTTGTCCCACAGGGTGTCGTCGAGGTCGAAGGTGATGGCCTGGAGCGGCGCGGTTCGAAGCATGGTGTCAGGTGCCCGGAGAGTCGTCGCGGCGGCGCCGCGCGCGGGGGTGCGCGGCGTCGTAGCTGGCCGCCAGGTGCTGCCAGTCGAGCTTGGTGTAGACCTGGGTGGTGGAGAGGTTGGCGTGTCCCAGCAGCTCCTGCACCGCGCGCAGGTCCTGGCTCGACTCCAGCAGATGGCTGGCGAAGGAGTGGCGCAGCCGGTGCGGATGCAGGTGCTCGGGCAGGCCGCGCTGGCGGGCCACCTCGGCCAGGCGTTTCTGAATCGCCCGATGACCGAGCCGGCTGCCGCCGCGGCCGACGAACAGCGCCGTTTCGCCATCGCCGGTCAGGCTGCCGCGCACGGCTAGCCACGCCTCCAGGGCGCGCCGTGCGCTGCGGCCGACCGGCACCTGACGCGGCTTGCTGCCCTTGCCCATGACCCGAACGCGGCGGCTGGTGACGTCGCCCAGGTCGAGTCCGGCCAGCTCCGCCAGACGCAGGCCGCTGGAGTAGAACAGCTCCAGCATCGCCTGGTCGCGCAGCGCCAGCGGCGAGCCGTCGTGGGGCGTATCGAGCAGTTGGGCAAGTTGGTCGGCATCCAGTGGCTTGGGCAGGTGGGCGCCCTGGCGGGGCGTCGGCACCAGTTCGGCGGGGTTGTGGCCGAGCACGCCGGCGTTCACCAGGAAGGCACCGAAGTGCGACACGGCGGCACGGCGGCGGGCCAGGCTGCGCGGGGCCAGCCCGCGGCTGCGCTCGGCGCCGAGAAAGCGGCGCACCAGGCTCAGGTCCAGGTGCGCGGCGTCATGGATGTCGCGGGTCTCGAGAAATTCCGCCAGCGCTTCGAGGTCGCGGCGGTAGGCGCTCAGCGTGGCCGGACTGGCTTGCTGCGCCAGCCGCTTGAGGCACGCGCCCAGCTGGTGGCGCAGCGCGCTCTCAGCCATGGGCCGGGGGGCTGTCATGCACGCTGGGCGCATGGCGCAGCAGCAGCCGGGCCAGCACGTCGCCCAGGTACTCGGTGAACAGGGTGTCCATGCTGGCGCGGAAATGGTCAGGATCGGGGCTGGCCAGCACCAGGTAGCCCATCGGCTCGCCCAGGGTCAGCCGGGTCAGGGCGCAGGAGCCGGCCTGGCGCGGCGGCTTGGCGTGGGGCAACAGGCGACCCCAGTCGGTGGGGGTGAGTCGGGTGCAGCGGCTGGTGCGTCCGTCGAGCAGCGCGGCCAGGCGTACGCCGGCGTGTTCGTCGAGCACGTGGCGCGGCGGCTGCGGCGGCAGCGGCTCGTGGTTGGTGAGCTGGGCGGGACACCACAGGGCCACGGCGGGGATCTGAAAGCGTTCGGCGATCTGCGTGGCCAGTGCCTGGCCCAGGGCGTCGGCATCCTCGGCATCCAGCAACGCCAGCACCAGCTCGCGGGTGCGGCGGTACTGCACCTCGTTGTGGCGCGCCGACTCCAGCAGCTGCTCCAGCCGCCACTCGGCCTGTTCGGCGCGGCGGCGCAGGTCGTGAACCAGACGCTCCAGCAGCGAGGTGGTGCCGTGGGCCTCCGGATGGGGCACCTTGAGTTGCTGCAGCAGCCCCTCGCGGCCGACGAAGAAGTCCGGATGGCGGGCCAGCCACTCGGCTACCCGGTCCGGATCGAGGGTCTTGCGCGGTTCGGGAACGGCTCGGGTCATGCAGTGACTCCTACGGTTCGGGGTTGGCCCGTCACATCAGGCCAGGGCGATACGCCCTTCGAAGACGCGTTCGGCGGGGCCGGTCATGAGCAGCGGCGTCTCGTCGCCGGCCCATTCGATGCGCAGGTCGCCGCCGCGCAGATGGACCGTGACCGGGCTCTCCAGCAGACCCTGACGGATGCCGCTGGCCACCGCGGCACAGGCGCCGGTGCCGCAGGCCAGGGTCTCGCCGGTACCGCGCTCGAACACCCGCAGACGGATCTCGTGGGGAGACACCACCTGCATGAAGCCGGCGTTGACCCGGCGCGGGAAGCGCGGATGGCGCTCGATCAGCGGGCCGAGGCGTTCGACGGGAGCGCTGTCGACATCGTCGACGCGCAGCACGGCGTGGGGGTTGCCCATGGAAACGGCGCCGATCTCGTAGCGCTCGCCGTCGACCTCGAGCGCATGCAGCGGGCGATCCTCGGCGGCATCGAAGGGCAGGGCCGTGGGCTCGAAGCGCGGGGTGCCCATGTCCACCGTGATCTGGTCGTCGTCATTGACCACTAGCGTCAGCGGCCCGCCGGCGGTCTCCACGTGGATCTCGCGCTTGTGGGTCAGACGCTGATCGAGCACGAAACGGGCGAAGCAGCGAGCGCCGTTGCCGCAGTTCTCCACCTCGCTGCCGTCGGCATTGAAGATCCGATAGCGGAAGTCCATGTCGGGGCTGCGCGGCGGCTCGACCACCAGCAGCTGATCGAAGCCGATGCCGAAGCGGCGGTCGGCGAGCTTGCGGATCTGCTCGTCGCGCAGCCGCGCCCGCTGGGTGATCAGATCGATCACCATGAAGTCGTTGCCGAGGCCATGCATCTTGGTGAAGTGCAATAGCATCAGCGCGCGCCTCCTTCACTCGTCTTGCTCTCATGGGGCAGCAGCGCTTCGCCGGCCCACAGCGACTCGACGCTCTCGCGCTGGCGCACCACGTGATAGCCGTCGCCGTCGACCATGACCTCGGCGGGACGCGGACGGCTGTTGTAGTTCGAGGCCATGACGAAACCGTAGGCGCCGGCGGAGCGCACCGCCAGCAGGTCGCCGGGGCCGATGGCCAGCTCACGCTCCTTGCCGAGGAAGTCGCCGGTTTCGCACACCGGGCCGACTACATCGTAGACGGCGCTTTCGCGCACGTGGCGGGTGTCCACCGGAATGATCGCCTGCCACGCCTGATACAGCGAGGGCCGGATCAGGTCGTTCATGCCGGCATCGACGATGGCGAAGTTCTTGGTCTCGCCGGGCTTGAGGAACTCGACCCGGGTCAGCAGCACGCCGGCATTGGCGGCGATCGAACGGCCCGGCTCGAACAGCAGGGTCAGGTTCTCGCCGTGCTTCCACTGGGCCAGGCGCTCCAGCAGCGAGGCGGCATAGTCGAAGGGCTGGGGCGGCCGCTCGCCGCGGTAGGGCACGCCGAGACCGCCGCCGAGATCGAGGTGCTCCACCTTGATGCCGCGCTCGTGCAGACGCTCGAGCAGCACCAGCAGGCGGTCCAGGGCGTCGAGGAAGGGCGCCAGCTCGGTGAGCTGCGAGCCGATGTGGCAGTCGATGCCGACGACGTTCAGTCCCGGAAGGCGTGCGGCCAGCTCGTATACTTCGAGCGCCTCGTCCACCGCAATGCCGAACTTGTTGTCCTTGAGCCCGGTGGAGATATAGGGGTGAGTGCCGGCGTCGACGTCGGGATTGACCCGCAGCGACACCGGCGCCACCTTGCCCAGCCGCTCGGCCACGGCGGACAGGCGCTCGAGCTCCGCGCGCGACTCGACGTTGAAGCACTTGATGCCCACCTCGAGCGCCCGGGCCATCTCGTGCTCCTGCTTGGCCACGCCGGAGAACACCACCTTGGCCGGGTCGCCACCGGCGGCCAGCACGCGCTCCAGCTCGCCCAGCGAGACGATGTCGAAACCGGCGCCCAGGCGCGCCAGCAGGTTCAGCACCGCCAGGTTGGAGTTGGCCTTGACCGCGTAGCAGATCAGGTGAGGGTGGCTGCCCAGCGCCTCGGTGTAGGCCCGGTAGTGGCGGGTCAGGGTGGCGCGAGAGTAGACGTAGCAAGGCGTGCCGATCTCGTCGGCCACTTGGGTCAGCGGGACCTCCTCGCCGTAGAGTACGCCGTCGCGGTATTCGAAGTGATCCATGTGGGTCCGTTAACTCTCGTCGTCGTTGGGGGCGGCAGCGCCCGTGCCGTAGCGTTCGGCGGCGGCCTCGTCGTCGGGTAGATAGAGTGGCCCCTTCTGGCCGCAGCCGGCCAGCAGCAGGCTGGCCGCCAGCGTCAGCGCAGCCAGGGCGAGCCGGCTCATGGGCGGCTGCCTCGCAGGGCGTTCAGGGCCTCGCGGGCACGGCTTGCCGCGGCGCGCACCTGGTCCGGGGCGGTGCCGCCGATGTGGTTGCGCGCGGCCACCGAGCCCTCCAGGGTCAGCACCTCGAACACGTCGCTCTCGATCACGTCGGAGAACTGGCGCAGCTCGTCGAGGCTCATCTCGGAGAGGTCCTTCTTCTCGCGAATGCCGAAGGCCACGGACTGACCGACGATCTCATGGGCGTCGCGGAAGGCCACGCCGCGGCGCACCAGGTAGTCGGCCAGGTCGGTTGCGGTGGAGAAGCCACGGCGGGCCGCCTCGTACATGCTCTCCTTGCGCGCTTCGATGGCCGGCACCATGTCGGCGAAGGCCTTGAGGCAGTCGCGCACCGTGTCGAGGGTGTCGAACAGCGGCTCCTTGTCCTCCTGGTTGTCCTTGTTGTAGGCCAGCGGCTGCGACTTCATCAGCGTCAGCAGGCCCATCAGATGACCGTAGACGCGCCCGGTCTTGCCGCGCACCAGCTCGGGCACGTCGGGATTCTTCTTCTGCGGCATGATCGAGCTGCCGGTACAGAAGCGGTCGGGCAGGTCGATGAAGTCGAACTGGGCGCTGGTCCACAGCACCAGCTCCTCGCTCATGCGCGACAGGTGCATCAGCAGGATGCTGGCGAAGCTGGCGAACTCGATGGCGAAATCGCGGTCGCTCACCGCGTCCAGCGAATTCTCGGCCGGGCGCTCGAAGCCCAGCAGCTCGGCGGTGACGTGGCGGTCGATGGGGTAGGTGGTACCGGCCAGTGCGGCGGCGCCCAGCGGCATGATATTGACCCGCTTGCGGCAGTCGAGCAGGCGCTCGTGATCGCGGGCGAGCATCTCGTGCCATGCCAGCAGGTGGTGGCCGAAGGTCACCGGCTGGGCGGTCTGCAGGTGGGTGAAGCCGGGCATGATGGTGTCGGCCTCGCGCTCGGCCAGCGCGATCAGCCCCTCGCGCAGGCGGCTGAGCTCGGCCTCGACCACGTCGATCTCGTCGCGCAGGAACAGGCGGATGTCGGTGGCCACCTGGTCGTTGCGCGAGCGGCCGGTGTGCAGCTTCTTGCCGGTGATGCCGATCTTGTCGGTCAGGCGCGCCTCGACGTTCATGTGCACGTCTTCGAGCTTCACCGACCACTGGAACTCGCCGCGCTCGATCTCGCCGCGGATCTCCGTCAACCCGGCGACGATGGCGTCGCGCTCGTCGTCGGTCAGCACGCCGACCCGGGCCAGCATGGTGGCATGGGCGATGGAGCCCTGGATGTCCTGAAGAGCCAGGCGCTGGTCGAAACCGACCGAAGCGGTGAAACGTTCGACGAAGGCATCGGTGGGTTCGCTGAAGCGACCGCCCCAGGACTGGTTGGTGCCGGGGGTTGTGGGACTAGAGCTCATCGGCGTGGACATCCTGCGCGTTGCGTGCTGTGGCGTTCATCGGGAAGCCGCCTGCGGCGGCGGCAGTCAGGTCTTGCAGTGTACCAGAGTCGGCGCGGGTGGCGAGGGGCGGCAGGCGTGCTCGGGGCGCTCGATTTTTCCTGCCTCGCCCGGTGCTTTATGATGAACGTCAATGACCGACTGCCGACCGTGACCGATAATGTTGCGGCAATCATCGTTGAGCAGGGCCGCCGGGGCCCGCTGCCTGGGGAGAACCACGTGCGATCCATCAACACGCTGCGCATTGCCACCCGCAAGAGTCTACTGGCCATGTGGCAGGCCGAACACGTTCGCGATCTGCTGATGGCCGAACACCCGGGGCTCGAGGTCGAGCTGGTGGCGCTCTCCACCCGCGGCGACAAGATTCTCGATACGCCGCTGGCGAAGATCGGCGGCAAGGGCCTGTTCGTCAAGGAGCTCGAGGAGGCGATTCTGGACGGCCGCGCCGACATCGCCGTGCACTCGATGAAAGACGTGCCCATGCACTTCCCCGAGGGTCTCGGCCTGTCGGTGATCTTTGCCGGTGCCGAGCCCACCGATGCCTTCGTCTCCAACGACTATGGCTCGCTCGACGAGCTGCCCGAGGGCGCCCGCATCGGCACCTCCAGCCTGCGTCGCGGGCTGCAGATGCGCGAGCAGCGCCCCGATCTGGAGATCCTGACCCTGCGCGGCAACGTCCAGACCCGCCTGGCCAAGCTCGATGCCGGCGAGTTCGATGCCATCATCCTGGCGACCTCCGGCCTCAAGCGGCTGGGGCTCGGCGAGCGTATCGCCCAGGAGCTGGCGCCGGAGGTGTGTCTGCCGGCCTGTGGTCAGGGGGCACTGGGAATCGAGTGTCGTATCAACGACCCGGAGCTGATCTCGCTGCTGGCGCCGCTGGACGACCCCATCACCGCCACCCGGGTACGCGCCGAGCGGGCCATGAACACCCGCCTCGAGGGCGGCTGCCAGGTGCCCATCGGCGGTTACGCCACCTTCGAGAACGACGGCCAGACGCTCTGGCTGCGAGCGCTGGTGGGCAACCCCGAGGGCACCCAGGTGCTGCGCGCCGAGGGGCGCGGCTCGATTCATGAGCCGGAGGCGCTGGGCGTTCGGGTGGCCGAAGAGCTGCTGGAGCAGGGTGCCGGTGACATCCTGGCGCAGGTCTACGGCGCCTGAATGGCTGCCGGGCCCGCCGTTCTCATTTGCCGCCCGGGTGAGCGCGCCGCTGCGCTGACGGCGGCCATTGAGGCCGTGGGCTATCCGGCGATCAACCTCGAGGCGATGACGCTGGAAGCGCTACCGGAGGATCCGGCGCTGCGCCAGGCTTGGCTCGACTTCGATCATTTCCACAAGGTGGTGGTGGTCAGCCCCTTCGCTGCCGAATGCCTCTACCACGCCTTGGATCGCTACTGGCCGCAGCTGCCGTTGGGCACCCAATGGTATGCGGTGGGTGCGGCGACCGCCGAGGCTCTCCATGAGCGGCTCGGCGTACGGGTGCACCTGCCCTCGGCCGCTGCCGGCGAGGACACCAGCGAGGCGCTGCTCGAACTCGCCTCGCTGCGCTCGCTGAACGATCAGCGCGTGCTGCTGGTGGCCGGCGAAGGGGGGCGTACGCTGCTAGCCGATACTCTGGCAGCGCGCGGCGCCAGGGTCACGCGGGTGGCGCTCTACCGTCGGCGGCTGCAGGCGCCCCCGCCGGAGCTTCAGCAGCGCCTGGCACGCGGCGAGTTTCGGGCGCTGGTGGTCAGCAGCGGCGAACTGCTCGAACATCTGGCAAGATGGTGCACCAGGGTCACCTTGAACCAACCGCTAATCGTGTCCAGTCGCCGTTTGGCTACACTGGCCAGCAACTTGGGTTTTCGCACTCCCGTGGTAGCGGCGGGTGCCACGCCGGCGGCTCTCGCCAGTGCCGTGGCCGCGGCCTGTAACCAGGAGGATGCCGATGTCGATCAAGACGATCTCGAAAAGGGCTAGCGACAGATGAGCAAGCAGACCAACGATCAGGATGAACGGAAGGCGTCTTCCGGCAAGGGACAGGACGGCAAGGGCCGCGAGGCGGAGGCAAAGGCGAAGCCCGCCAGCGACAGCGGCAAGAGTGCGGCGTCTTCGCCAGCGCCGGGCAGCGACGCCAAGAGCGGCGAGAAGCCCGCCGCCGCGCCTGCGGGCGACTCCCCGAGCGCCAGCGGCCCTGCTGACAAGAAGGAAGTCGGCCCTGCTGCTGCCAAAGATACTGCCAGCGCTGCCGACAAGCCGGCCCAGCCCGCCGCCCCGGCCCCTGCCGAGACCAAGGCCGCCCAGGAAAAGGCCGCTCAGGAGAAGGACGGCGACAAGCCGGCTGCGGCCAAGCCCGAGCCCGCCAAGCCTGCCGGTAGCGACAAGGCTATTGACAAGGTTGCCGACAAACCGGCCACAGCGGGCAAGCCTGCGGCCAGCGACAGTGGCAGCAAGAGCGCTGGGAAGAGCACCGGCAAGAGCGACGGCGCCGCTGCCAAGGCGGCACCGGTCGGCGGCGCGGCGACCCCGCCGCCGGCAGCTACTGCCAGCGGCGGCGGCCAGGGTGGTGGCCGTGCCGCCGGTGTTCTGGCCCTGATCCTGGTGCTGTTTCTGGGCATCGGCGCCGGTTTGTTCGCCTGGAACGCCTGGGAGCGTCTCGACGAACAGCAGCAGCGCCTGGCCGAACTCGAGCAGCGCGCCGAAGGCGCGGCGTCCGCCGACGAGGTCGCCACCCTGCGCGAGGAGCTGGAGCGTGCCGACGAGACCCGCGACGCCGAGGTAGCCGAGGCGATCGAAACCATGCGCAGCGAATTCGCCAGCTACCGCAGCGAAGTCGACGGCGCCCTGGACCAGGTGCTGGCCGAGCTTTCCCGTGAGCAGGATGCCGACGAGCGCGAATGGCTCCATGCCGAAGCCGCCTACCTGCTGCGCCTGGCCAACCAGCGGCTGCAACTGGAGCGTGACGTAGAAGGAGCCGCGGCGCTGCTGCGTACCGCCGATGCCCGTCTGAACGAGGCCGACAACCCGGCGCTGCTCTCCGTACGACGTGCTATCGCCGCCGAGCTTTCGGTACTCGACGGCGTGCCCCGCGTCGACCGCAGCGGCCTCTATCTGGCGCTCAACGCCCAGCAACAGCGTCTGGCACAGCTGCCGCTGTCCCGCGAGCTGGAGGAGATCCCGGCACGCCCCGGCATCGAGGAAGCGCCCACCGGCGGATGGCAGGATCAGCTCTCCCGCTTCGGTCAGGAGCTGCGCGAACTCGTGGTGATCCGTCATCACGACGAGGCGCTCGAGGCGCTGGTCACGCCGGAGCAGGAGTCCTACCTGCGTCAAAGCGCTCGCCTGATTCTCGAGCAGGCCCAGCTGGCGCTGCTCAAGGAGGAGCAGGAACTCTACGAGGCCAGCCTCGACAAGGCCCTGGCCATGATCGAAGGCTACTACGACACTGAGCGTAACGAAGTCCAGGCCGTCATCGCGCGGCTCGAGGAGCTCAAGGGCGAGAACATCCAGCCCGAACTGCCCGACATCAGCGGCTCCCAGCAGGCTCTGGCCGAGTTCATCGAGCGTCGTTTCGGTTCGCGCGGCGAGCGGGGAGATGAGGCATGAGAAAGCTGCTGCTGATCGTTCTCTTCGGCCTGGCGCTGGGAGCGCTGCTCGGCCAGCTGATGGTATCGGTGCCGGGCTACTGGCTGGTGCGCGTGGGCGATACCTCCTACCAGACCTCGTTCTGGTTCGGCCTGGTACTGCTGCTGGCCGCCTTCCTCGTCCTGCACTTCGTGCTGCGCCTGTTGATGCGCATGAGCCATCCCGTCAGCCGGCTCAAGGTGTGGAATCGCCGCACGCGACATCGCAACGCCATGAAGCGCACCGTGCGCGGCCTGGTGGCGCTGGCCGAAGGACGTTGGAAGCGCGCCGAGAAGTCACTGGTCAAGGCCGCCGACGACTCCAGCACGCCCCTGGTCAACTATCTTTCCGCCGCCTTGGCGGCCCACTATCAGGGCCGCTACGAGCAGGCCGACACGCTGCTCAAGCGTGCCCACCTCTCCACCGAAGGCGCCGACACCGCAGTGGGGCTGATGCAGGTCCAACTGATGCTGGACCGTCAGCAGTACGAGGAAGCGCTGGCCATCCTGACCCGCCTCGACCGTCAGCTGCCCAACCACCCTCAGGTGCTCAAGCAGCTCAAGCAGGCCTATCTCAGCGTCAACGACTGGGAGGGTCTGCGTCGCCTGATGCCGCGTCTGGCCTCGCGCCAACTGATCTCGCCCCAGGAGCGCGGCCAACTGGAGCTGCGCGCCTACAAGGAGCTGCTGGTACACGAGTCGCGTGACCCGGGGAATGTCGAGCGCATTCGCAGCCTGTGGGCCGATATGCCGGATTCGCTACGCGGCAACGTCGAATTGATCGTGCTGTATGCCGAAGCGCTGGTACGGGGCGACGAGGAGGGTATCGCCGAGCGTCTGCTGCGCCATTCGCTCAAGGAGCATTGGGACAGTCGCCTGGTGCTGCGCTACGGGCTGCTAAACGTCGACCCAGCACGTCAGCTGGTGCATGCCGAGAAGTGGCTTCAGGAGCGCCCCAACGACCCCGACCTGCTGCTGACCCTGGGCCGTCTGGCACTGCGCAACGCCTATTGGGGCAAGGCCCAGGAGTACTTCGAGGCGAGCCAGCGCCAGCGACCCAGCGGGCTGGTCTGCGCCGAGCTGGCGCGGCTCTATGCCAACCTGGGCGAGCACAACAAGAGCCAGCTCTACTATCGCCAGAGCGTCGAACTGCTCGACAAGTCGCTACCCTCGCTGCCGCAGCCGGCCGAACCCGCCGAGGCAACGAATGCGAAGCCGGCCTCTCCCAAGGCTAGCTGAGTCGGCTTCAAACCGTCGCAAGGCAACGTAAGGGGCGCCACGGCGCCCCTTTCCCGTGTCGCAGGAGGACACCGTGGCACTCAAGCAGGTCTGGCAGCGCTGGACGTCCCGATACTTTTCCGACGAACAGGCGGTGATCCTGCTCGTCCTGCTCATCGTCGGCTTTGCCACCGTACTCTGGCTGGGGCGCATGCTGGCGCCTTTCCTCACGGCACTGGTGCTCGCCTTTCTGCTACAGGGGGCGGTAACGCGGCTCACGCGGCGGGGCATGTCGCACCTGACGGCGGTGATCACGGTCTTCGTGGTGTTCATCGGGCTGCTGCTCAAGGTCGTGCTACTGCTGATTCCGCTGGTGTGGTCACAGCTGACTGCCCTGGTGCAGGAGATCCCCTACATCGTCGGTCAGGGCCAGGAGCTGCTGGGGCAACTGGAGATGCGCTTCCCCAATCTGGTGAGCCCTGAGCAGATGCAGGTGTGGACCGCCATGGCCGGACGCGAGGCCACCCAGCTCGGCCAGCGGCTGTTGGCGCTGTCGCTGGCTTCGCTGGGTAATGTCATGGCGCTCATCATCTATCTGGTGCTGGTACCGATCCTGGTGTTCTTCCTGCTCAAGGATCGCGCAGTGCTGCTGGGCTTCTTCCTGCCCTTCCTACCGGAGAAGCGCACCTTGATGAGCCAGGTCTGGGCGGAAATGGAGGTGCAGTTGAGCAACTACGTGAGGGGCAAGGCGCTCGAGATCCTCATCGTCAGCACGGTCAGCTATGCCACTTTTGCCCTGTTCGGGCTGCCCTATGCGCTGCTGCTGGGCATCCTGGTAGGGCTCTCGACGCTGCTTCCGTATATCGGTGCTGCCGTCGTCACCCTTCCCGTTGCCGCCGTGGCGGGCTTCCACTTTGGTCTCACCCAGCCCTTTCTCTACGTGATCCTGGCCTACGGCGTGATCCAGGCGCTGGACGGTAACGTATTGGCGCCGCTGCTGTTCGCCGAAGCGGTGAACCTGCATCCCGTGTCTATCATCGTGGCGGTGCTGTTCTTTGGCGGCATCTGGGGCTTTTGGGGGCTGTTCTTCTCGATTCCCCTGGCCACCCTGGTCAAGGCGCTGTGGTTGGCCTGGCCAAGGCAAGCGCCGGCTCAATAGAAGCGTACCCCTACCTTGAGCACCTTGTCGCCCGCCACCTCGCTGACCACCCAGTGGATGCCATGCCAACTGACGTCGTCGCCCACTACCGGATGGCCGCCTACGCGTTTGGAGATGAAATCACCAAGCGAAACGTCACCCTCGCCGGGCGTCACCGAGAGCCCATACGCCTTGGCGATATCGGCCATGCGGGCCTCAGCGTCAATCACGAAGGGGCCGAAGAATTCCTGGGCTTTCTTCAGGCGCTTCTCGCCGCTGAACAGCTTGTTCAACGCCGGCAGATCATGGTTGCGGCCAATCACGCAGACTACGTCGTCAAGCTGTAGACGGGTGCTGCCCTTGGGATGGAGCATGTCGCGCTCGCGGAATAGCGCCGAAATCAAGGCCCCGGAGGGAAAGCGCAGCATACGGATTGGCACATCGTCCAGCGCTTGGTTCTCGACCCGATAGACGAACAACTCGTAATCGTCCTCCGGTAGGATGCCGAGCGGCCCGCGCTGTTCGGGTGTCACCCCCGGCGGTACCTCGACCTTCAGCAGACGGGCCATCAAGGGAATGGTGCCGCCTTGGATCAGCAGCGACATCAGTACCACGGCAAAGGCTGCGTTGAAGTAGAGCGAGGCGTTCTCGACTCCGCCGATTACGGGAAAGATCGCCAGAACGACGGGCACCGCGCCACGCAGCCCGACCCAGGAGATGAAGCCGATTTCGTGCCAGCGGAACTTGAAGAAAGGCTTGATCGTGAGCACTACGGCCAGCGGGCGCGCCACGAAGATCAGGGCCAGTCCCACGATGGTGGCCGGTAAGGCATACTCGAGTAGGTCGGTGGGATTGACCAGTAGGCCCAGCACCAGGAACAGGCCTATCTGACTGAGCCAAGCCAGGCCGTCATTGACGGGCAGTATGAAATTCAAGTGCTTGCCCGGCTGGTTGCCGATCATCAAGCCGGCAAGATAGATGGCCAGGAAGCCGCTGCCACCCGCGACGCTAGTCAGACCGAAGACGCAGAAGCCCAAAGCGAGGGCGAGAAGCGAGTAGAGGCCGGGCTCCAGGTCGACCCAGCGCATGAAGCGCGCGATCAGCCAGCCACCCGCGACCCCCATTGCCACTCCGACACCGAACTGCTGGAAGAAGAAAAGCGTGGTTTCCACTACTCCCCCGATATCCCCGACCAGCACTTCAATCAGCATGATAGTGAGGAATATCGCCATCGGGTCGTTGGTACCTGACTCGATCTCCAGCGTCGCCCCGACCCGTTCGTTGAGGTTCACGCCTTTTCCGCTCAGCATCGAGAAGACGGCAGCCGCATCGGTAGAGCCGACGATGGCACCGATCAGCAGTCCCTCGATCAAGCTGAGGTCGAAGACCCACATGGCGATCAGGCCGGTGATGCCACTGGTGAGAAAGACTCCGATGGAGGCCAGCGAGAGAGCCGGCTTGAAGGCCGAGCGAAAGGTCGAAAGGCGGGTGCGAAGGCCACCGTCCAATAGGATCAGCGCCAATGCCAGGTGGCCGATGGTAAAGGCGAGGGGATAATCGTCAAAGCGAATGCCAAGCAGGCCCTGCTCGCCTGCCAGCATGCCCAAGGCGAGGAAGAGAACCAGCAAGGGCAAGCCGAACAGGGAGGAGAGCCGGCTGGCCAGGATGCTCAGCGCCAGCAAGGAGCCGGAAAGTAGAAACAGGGTGTTGATAGTGTCCATTCGCTAGGCCCCGAGTCGGCGCTATCAGAGACTCATATCCTTGTCCATAAGCCCGTGTATGTGAGTAGCGTTTATGAATGCACTGTGGTTTAACGTGCGCTTTGATTTTAAGTGGTTGATTAATATAACGAGTGCAGCTTTGTTGGGCAAGCCTGGCTGAAGTCGCTGTCGGCAGTTGCCGGGGCGCGCTTAAAAAGGCAGTCGCTATGGCGGATGACTACACCAGTAGCTCATCCGCCGAGGTGTGGAAGGTCAGGTTTCCTCGTCGAAATCCCCTTTGAATTTCGGATTGGGTCTTGCCCTGGGGTCGTAGCGGTCGTCGGTATGGCTATCTTCCGATTTGGGTTGGCCCGCGGGGCTGCCGTCGATGGTGAAGTCCTGCTGCATGACCCGCAGGTTGGCGGGCGGGGCCGAGCCGGTCTTGTCCTGGCCGAAGTAGAGCGTGGTGTGCGGGAAGGGAATCTCGATGCCCCTGGCGTCGAAGTGCAGTTTGACCAGGCGATTGTAGGCGCGACCGATGCCCCAGTGAGTGCCGGGCGTGGTCTTGATGCGCACGCGAAGATTTACCGAGCTGTTTGCCAGAGCCGTGACGCCAGCCACCTCCAGCGGTGCCACGATGTTCATCTTGTGGGTCTCGTCGGCGGCCAGTTCATCGAATGCCTCGCGCAAGGCGATGATCGCTTCGTCGATGTTCTCGCGGTAGGCGATGCCGTATTCGCCGACGTGGTAGCCGAAATCACGCATGAAGTTGGAGACGGTATCCACGCTGGAGAAGGGCACGATGTGGTAGGTGCCGGCGAGATCGCGGATGCCAACCGAGCGAATGCTGAGCCGCTCGGCGGTGCCGGTGATGCCGCCCACCGAGACCACGTCGCCGGTATTCATGGCGTTCTCCACCTGAATGAAGATGCCGGTGATGATGTCCTGCACCAGCCTCTGGGCGCCAAAGCCGATGGCAAGACCCAGCACCCCGGCACCGGCGATCAGTGGGCCGATATTGATGCCGATCTCCGACAGCACGATCATCCCGGTCATGGTGATCAGCGCAATGGCCAGCGCATTGCGGAACAGGGTCAGCAGCGTCTTGGCGCGGGCATCGGGCTCACCGGTACCGGTCTCCGGATTGAGCTTGTGCTCGATCAGGCTGGCTAGTGCCAGCCATACGGCAACGGCCAGGGCCAGAATCGTGGCTACGCTGGCGACCATGGCCACTACGCTTCGGCCGGCTTCGGAGGCGTACCAGGCGGCCAGGTCGAAGGCGCCCCAGGCATTAAGTATCAGCAGCACCACGACGATGAGGATGATCGTGCGGATGAACCGCAGCGCATTGGGCACGTAGCTGTTGAGCCGTGGCTCGAGCAGCGGCAGTTTGCGACGCAGGTCGTCGGAGAGGCGGATACGCCGTCCGATGGAGTGGGTCAGCAGGTTGGAAAGTAGCATGCCTACGATCACCACCGCCAAGGTTTGCAGGGTGGCAATCAGAACGAAAGGCAGCGCATCGACCGGGCGCGTCAGGGTCAGCACCAGCACTATCAGGAAATAGAGCAAAGCAAAGAGGTGCCAGGTGCGTGCGAACAACTGCAGGGTGACCCGGGTCGCGGTGAAGTCGGAGCGCGCCGCCATGGCATTCAGCTCATCGCGGATGCGCAGGCGGTTCTTCAGCACCACTGCCACGGCATAGATGAAGGCGCCGAACATGATCAGCACGCCGACCGCCTGGCCCATGGTCGGGGCCAGATAGACGCTGGTCAGTGGCGCCACCACCAGCAGGCCGTAGCCGACCAGGCCGATCAGCCGGGCCAGCCAGCGGTTCCAGTAGGAGGCCTCGGCCGCCGAGATGGGCAGCAGCCTGAGCCCCTCGTAGCGCGAGGCGAACAGCATGCGAACGGCCGCCTTGATCAGCTCGATGATCAAGAAGGCGTTGAGGAACAGCGAGGCGCGGGTCGAGAGTTCGCCGGTCTCGCCCACGGCGAAGGTGGCGATCAGGTTGCCGCCCACATAGGCCAGCGCCACCACCAGCACGTCGGCAACGGCAGCGGCCAGTACCCCTAGAACGAGTCGAATGGTGGGATTGAGCCCACCTTTCTGCTGTTTCCAATGGCTCAAGCGAACGAAGAGTGGCCGCTCAAAGCGGCGGAATACCATGAACAGGGCGAAGGTGGCGGCGATGACCAGCCCCAGGTTGATCGCCGCAGTGAGAAAGTCGCCCCAGTCGATGGCGGTGGTGTCGGTCTCGGCGGTGAACAGGCCGGCCACCACGTCGAACAGGTTGCGCATCTCGCCACCGATATCGCTGACGACGCGACTAGTCATTTCGGCCAGCTGCCTGGGCAGCGATATCGCGCCATCCGGTTCGGCAGCCAGCCCCGGGTCGGCGGCAGCCTGACGACGCAGATGTTCGATCAGCTGCTGACGGGTCTGCTCGTTCTCGAGCAGCTCGGCCAGTACTTCAGGGGCCGGAGCGGCGCCGTTGTCGGCGGGTTGCGCCAAGGCCGGCGAAGACGCCAGCAGGGCGATAGATAGCCAGACCAGTAGGCAGGCAAGAATCCGTTGGGCAATCACGCAGGTCCTCCATTTCGGGCGTGTCGGCGGGCAGCGAAGCGTACTGAGCCAATCATACGGGTTCAAGGCGTGAGGAACGAATGCTTGTGCTGCACGCCCGGCTTTCTTATTCAGCTATTGTACATCATTTGATTGTTGTGTAATATTTAACCTGCGCCATCCCCCTTGTGGCGCGATTCCCTGCACCAAGTTCGACATCCCTCTTCGCCACCCATCCCCTGGGTGGCTTTCTTTTTGTCTCGGCCACCCGAGTCGGCTAGCATCGGCTGGCGACAGCGACGAGAGAGGCGCATGAATGCGAGCGTGGGGCTAGTGCTAATGGTAGCAGCGGGCGGTGCCTTGGGTGGCATGGCACGCCTGGCAATCACCAACCTGTTTGCCAGGTGGGTGGGTACCGCCTTTCCCTGGGGCACTCTGTTCGTCAATCTCAGCGGGGCGCTGCTGGCCGGTGCGCTGGCCGGCTGGTTCGGCCTGGCCCGAGGGGGCGAGATGACGGGCGGCTGGCTGTTTTTGGTCGTCGGCCTGCTGGGCGGCTATACCACCGTCTCTTCGCTGAGCCTGCAGAGCCTGACCCTGTGGCAGAGCGGCCACCGCCGGGGGGCGATCGGCAACGTTGCCGTCACCCTGGTAGCCGGGCTGGCATTGGCAGCGTTTGGCTGGTGGCTGACGGGGCGACTGACATGAACGGCTGGCGCGCCTATGCGGCGGTGGGGCTGGGCAGCGCCTTGGGCACGACGCTGCGCTATCTGGTATCGCTGGCCACCCATGCCACGCTAGGCCCGGCCTTCCCCTGGGGCACGCTGGCGGTCAACCTGCTGGGCTCGTGGCTGATCGCCGCCTTCGCCGCTTATGCTGCCCTGCGGGTCGGCGGCAGAGTGGCGCGCTGGCAGCCGTTCCTGGTGGCCGGCTTCTGCGGCGGCTTCACCACCTTCTCGCTGTTCAGCCTGGAGACGCTCTTCCTGCTCGAACTCGGCCGCCCCGGCCTGGCGCTGCTCTACGTCTTGCTCAGCGTTCCGCTGTGGCTGGCAGCGGCCTGGTGGGGCGACCGCTTCGTGCGAGCCCGTCACGCCTGACGGGCCCGCGCCTGGCTCCCTGCGGCGCTGTCTCCCTTTTTCTCCGGCGCTGTCAGCGCCTGGCCTTTGCCACCTTCTTCTCCGCTTTGCCGGTCTTGGCCGGCTCCACCGTCTCCTCCGTCTCGGGGGCGGAGCGGAAGTGCTCGCGCACCAGCGCCAGCAGGCCCTGGGTCGAGGCATCGAACTCCTGGCTGCGCTCGTCGATGCGCTCGCTGATCTCGCCGGCGATGCGCTTGCCCAGTTGCACCCCCCACTGATCGAAGGAGTTGATGTTCCAGATCACCCCCTGCACGAACACCTTGTGCTCGTAGAGCGCGATCAGCGCACCGAGATTGCGCGGCGTCAGCTCGTCGAGCAGCAGCACGCTGGAGGGGCGGTTGCCGGGGCAGCTGTAGGGGTCGAGCTGGCTACCCTCCTGGCTGCCCATCATGAAGGCGTTGGCCTGGGCCAGCATGTTGGTGAGCAGGGCGAAGTGGTGCTCCTCGACGCCGGGCTCGGGCTTGAGCGAGGCGATGAAGTCGATGGGTACGTAGCGGGTGCCCTGGTGCAGCAACTGGAAGAAGGCGTGCTGGCCGTTGGAGCCGGTCTGGCCCCAGACGATGGGCCCGGTCTTGTAGTTCACCGGATGGCCGAAGATGTCCACCGACTTGCCGTTGGACTCCATGTCGAGCTGCTGCAGGAAGGCCGGCAGCTGATGCAGTGCCTGGTCGTAAGGCACGATGGCCTGGGTCTCGGCGCCGAGGAAGTTGATGTACCAGATACCGATCAGCGCCATCAGCACCGGCATGTTGCGGGCGTTGGGGGCCTCGATGAAGTGCTGGTCCATGGCATAGGCGCCCTCTAGCATCTCCATGAAGCCATCGAAGCCGATGGAGAGCGCGATGGGCAGGCCTATGGAGGACCACATCGAGTAGCGGCCGCCGACCCAGGCCCAGAACTCGAACACGTTCTCCTCGCGGATGCCGAACTCCATGGCCGCCTTGCTGTTGGTCGAGGCGGCGACGAAGTGAGCGCCCACGTCGGCACCCTCGCCGGCATTGTCGAGGAACCAGCGGCGGGCGGTCTTGGCGTTGAGCAGCGTCTCCTGGGTGGAGAAGGTCTTGGTCGAGACGATGAACAGCGTGGTGGCCGGGTCGAGCCGCTTGAGCACCTTCTGGATATGGGTGCCGTCGACGTTGGAGACGAAGTGGAAATTGAGCTCGCTGTGGCGGTACTTGAGAAGCGCCCGGCAGGCCATGTTGGGGCCGAGGTCCGAGCCGCCGATACCGATGTTGACCACGTCGCGGATGCGCTCGCCGCTGTAGCCGCGCCACTCGCCGCTGCGCACCGCCTCGGAGAACAGCCTGATCTGCTCGCGGGTGCGTTGGATCTCGGGCATCACGTCCTTGCCGTCGACCATAAGCGGGCCCTCGCCGAGGTTGCGCAGGGCGGTGTGCAGCACCGGGCGGTCTTCGGTGACGTTGATGATGTCGCCGGAGAACATCTGGGCGCGGCGCTGCACCAGCGCCGAGTGGTCGGCCAGTTCGAGCAGCTTGGCCAGCACCGCCTCGGAGACGTGATGCTTGGAGTAGTCGAGGAACAGCCCGCCGACGCGCAGGCTCATCTTGTCGAAGCGCTGCGGGTCGGCGGCAAAATAGTCGCTGATGCGGTCTTGGGCGGTGGCCTGCTGCAGCCGTTGGAGAGCCTGCCAGGTGACGCTGCGGGTCAGATGGAACATGGTTTCCTCGCACGTGCGGGCGCGGCCCGCCATCTCGTTGTCAGGGGTTGCGTGAGGCCACCCAGGCCTCGGCGTCGGGAATGGCCATCTCGTAGGGCTGGTCGAGCCAGGGCGAGCTGACCAGGAAATCGGCGCTGGCCGCATTGCACGCCACCGGTACGTTCCACAGCGCCGCCAGGCGCAGCAGCGCCTTGACGTCCGGGTCGTGGGGCTGGGGTGCGAAGGGGTCCCAGAAGAAGATCAGCAGGTCGAGGCGCTGCTCGGTAATGCGCGCCCCGATCTGCTGGTCGCCCCCCAACGGGCCGCTCATCAAGCCTTCCACCGCGAGTTCCAGGCTGGCCGAGAGGCGCCCCGCCGTGGTGCCGGTGCCGACCAGCTCATGCCTGGCCAGGGTATCGCGCCAGCGTGTGGCCCACTCCAATAGTTCGGCCTTCTTGCCGTCGTGGGCGATCAGGGCGATGCGCTTGCGTGCCGGCAGGGTACGGCGCACGCTGCGCTGGGGGCGGTTGTCGGTCATGGTTGGCCTACCTCGAGAATCTTCAGGGTATTGGTTCCACCGTGGGCGTTCATGTGATCGCCCCGGGTCAGGATGACATGATCCCCCGGTTCGGCAATCCCCTGTTGCACCAGCAGCGCCAGCGCCCGGTCGTTGAGTTCGCTGGCCGCCATCGCACTGGTGTCGAACGGCAGCGAGACCACCCCGCGGTAGAGCGCCATGCGCCGCTGGGCGATGGGGCTGTGGGCCAGCCCGACGATGGGCAGCCCCGAGCGGATGCGCGAGGCGATCAGCGGCGTGTAACCGGTGGAGGTCATGCAGGCGATGGCGGCCACCCCGGTGAGGTGGTTGGCGGCGTACATCGCGGACAGCGCGATGGTCTCGTCGATGCGCGAGAAGCCTTCGTGGATGCGGTGCCCCGACTCCTGAGCCACACGCTCGCGCTCGGCGCCGAGGCACACCCGACGTATCGCTTCGAGGGTCTCGACCGGGTAGTCGCCGGCGGCGGTTTCGGCGGAGAGCATCACCGCGTCGGTGCCGTCGAGCACGGCGTTGGCGACGTCGAACACCTCGGCGCGGGTGGGCAGCGGCGAGCCGATCATCGACTCCATCATCTGGGTGGCGGTGATCACCGCACGGTTGAGGGTGCGGGCGCGCTTGATGATGCGCTTCTGCATGCCGATCAGTTTCTCGTCGCCGATCTCCACGCCGAGATCGCCGCGGGCCACCATCACCGCCTCGCTGGCCTCGATGATACCGTTGAGCGTTTCGTCGTCGGCCACCGCCTCGGCGCGTTCGAGCTTGGCGACCAGGCCGATCTCCTTGCCCGCTTCGCCGAGCAGGCGACGGGCTTCGCGCATGTCTTCGGCGTGGCGCGGGAAGGAGACGGCCAGATAGTCGACGCCGATCTCGATGGCGGTTTCGAGATCGGCCTTGTCCTTGTCGGTGAGGGCCGGGGCCGAGAGCCCGCCGCCCTGCTTGTTGATGCCCTTGTTGTTGGAGAGCTTGCCGCCGGTGACCACGACGGTATGCACCTGCTGCCCCTCGATGCGCTCGACGTCGAGCACCAGGCGGCCGTCGTCGAGCAGCAGGCGGTCGCCGGGGGCGACGTCGTCGATCAGCTGCTTGTAGTCGCAGCCGACGCGGCTGGCGTCGCCGGCGTCGCTGTCCAGCGCCATGTCGAGCACGAAGGGCTGGCCCACCTCGAGGGTCACGGCGCCGTCACGAAAGCGGGCGATGCGAATCTTGGGCCCCTGCAGGTCGCCCAGGGCGGCCACGCTGCGCCCCAGGCGGTCGGCAATCTGACGCACGGCGATCAGGCGGCGGCGGTGGTCGGCGGCGCTGCCGTGGGAGAAGTTGAGGCGCACCACGTCGACGCCGGTGCGGATCATGGCTTCCAGCATGCCCTCGCGATCGCTGGCCGGGCCCAGGGTGGCAACGATCTTGGTGCGGCGGATGGGGGTATGTGGCGACTGGGGTGACATGGGGTTCCTCCGGCGAGGTGGCGTATTGTTCGTATACGGTAACGCTAACAAGGTAATATTACTACAAAAAGCGGCGAGGAAAGAAACCGTCAACTGCGGAGCAATGCCGGGGTTGGCGACATTTTCGCGAGCATGAAAGCGAAAATGATATGAATCTTCAGTGCCGTAGCGAACGAGGGGCTCATTCTTTATGTTGTAAAGTTACTAAAAAAATCTTGAGTCTGTCGCCCTGCTGCGTCACATTTGGAGTTATCACCTATCGGCTCGTCTCCATACCGACAACACTGCTTACGGAGGACACCCACCATGACGCTCAAGATCGCCATCAACGGATTCGGTCGCATCGGCCGCAACGTGCTGCGCGCTCTGTACGAGAACGGCTATCGCAAGCAGGTCCAGATCGTCGCCATCAACGACTTGGGCGATCCCGCGCTCAACGCCCACCTGCTGCGCCACGACACCGTGCACGGCCATTTTCCGTTCAAGGTGGAGCACGACGAGGAGAGCCTCAGCGTGGACGGCGACCGTATTGCCATCTTCTCCCAGCGCGATCCGGGCGCACTGCCGTGGAAGACGCTGGGCGTGGACCTGGTGATGGAGTGCACCGGCCTGTTCACCAAGCGTGAGGCCGCCGCCAAGCATCTCGAGGCGGGGGCCAAGCGCGTGCTCATCTCGGCGCCGAGCCCGGACGCCGACGCCACTATCGTGTTCGGGGTCAACGAGCAGGTGCTGAAGCCCGAGCACAAGGTGGTCTCCAACGCCTCTTGCACCACCAACTGTCTGGCGCCGGTGGCCAAGGCGCTCAACGATACGGTGGGTATCGAGAATGGCCTAATGACCACGGTGCACGCCTACACCAACGATCAGAACCTCTCCGACGTCTACCACAGCGACCCCTACCGGGCGCGCAGTGCCACTCACTCGATGATCCCGACCAAGACCGGCGCTGCTGCCGCGGTGGGGCTGGTGCTGCCGGAACTGAAGGGCAAGTTCGACGGCCTGGCGGTGCGGGTGCCGGTGATCAACGTCTCGCTGGTGGATCTGGTGTTCACCGCCGGACGCGACACCACCAGAGAAGAGATCAACGAGATCCTCGCCAAGGCCGCCGAGGCCTCGCCGGTGCTGGCGGTCAACGCCCAGCCGCTGGTTTCCATCGACTTCAACCACGACGCCAACTCTTCCACTTTCGACAGCAACCACACCCGGGTGAACGGTCGCCTGGTCAAGGTGATGGCCTGGTACGACAACGAATGGGGCTTCTCCAACCGCATGCTCGACACGGCGCTGGCCATGCATGCCGCGGGCGATGCCAAGCGCGAAGCGGCCTGACACGTCGATACGGACCGAGTGGCCGGAACCGTGAGCGCCGGAGCGAAGATTCGCGCCGGCGCTCGACCATTCAGATTTTGCTGACCCCGCCGCTTCGCTTGGCTTGGGGCTAGCTGAGGGCTTGGTGATAGAGACGGTCAGACCGGTGCTGCCGGGCCACAGCTTTTCTCAACTGCTTTGCTGCTCGACGATCCACTCATGGGCAGGGTCGTTCTGAAACTTCCATGCCCGCTTGGGTCCGGCCATTACATTGAGATAGTAGAGCTCGTAGCCGTGGGCGGCACCCACCGGGTGATAACCGTACGGCACCATCACGCAGCAGCCGTTCTCCACCGTCATGGTTTCGTCCAGGGAGCGGTCATCGGTATAGACCCGCTGGAAGGCGAAGCCCTGAGACGGGTTCACGCGGTGGTAATAGGTCTCCTCGAGGACCGACTCCTCGGGCAGGTTGTCCGTGTCATGCTTGTGAGGCGGATAGCTCGACCAGTTGCCTGCCGGCGTGTAGACCTCCACCACCAGCAGGCTATCCGCCGGCTCGGTTTCCGGCAGGATGTCCTGGATATGGCGGGTGTTGGTGCCGCTGCCACGGGTGCTGCGCTTGATCTGTTCCGGGGCGATCAGTCGCGGCTGGTGGCTGCCGAACCCCGGAGCGCTGCAGACTGCCAGCGTCAAGTCGGTAGTAGCTTCGACGCTGTAGCTCACGCCATTCGGCAGGTAGACGGCATAGGGCGGGATCTTCTCGAAGATGTCCATGCGCTTGCCGATTTCTTCCCAGCGATGCTCACCGCTGGTCACGGTGGCGCGGCCGGAGAGCAGCACCAGGCAGTGCTCGCGATCCTCGGTATTGGCTTCTAGGCGCTGGCCACGAGCTAGCTCGTGCACGCGAAAGCCGACGTGCTCCCAGCCGGCGGATTGCGGGGTGACCTCCAGCACCTTGCCCTGGGCGTCGGGCTCGTGGGGGTGTACCAGTAGTGACGTCATGGGGCGCTCCTGTGGCATTCAGTGAATGTCGTCGAGGGCGATGCGGCGGCCCTCCTTCAGCGAACGTTCGGCGGCCTCGGCCAGGCGCAGAGCCTCCAGGCCGTCGTTGACGCCGGCAAGTGGAGGGCGCTGTGTCTGCCATGCCTCGACGAAGTCGCCGATTTCGCGGCTGTAGGCCTCGGCGTAGCGTTCCAGGAAGAACCACTTGGGTTTCTCCTCTACCTGGCCCGGTTCGCCGGTGAAGCGCAGGCGGGTCTCGCTCTCGTTCTGGGCTTGCAGCATACCCTCGCTGCCGAAGGCCTCGATGCGCTGGTCATAGCCATAGCAGGCGCGGCGCGAATTGCCGATATGACAAAGCCGGCCGCTGACAGTGGTCAGGGTCAGCATGGCGGTGTCCACATCGCCGGCCTCGCCAATGGCAGGGTCGATCAGGCAGCTGCCCTCGGCGTGGACATGGCTGATGGGCTCGTCGAGCAGCCAGCGGGCCATGTCGAAGTCGTGGATCGTCATGTCACGGAACAGGCCGCCGGAGGCGCCGACATACTCCGCCGGGGGTGGGCTTGGATCGCGGCTTATGATGGTCAGCGTTTCGAGAGTGCCGATGCGACCCTCCATCAGTGCCTTCTTGAGGGCGGCGAACTGGGGGTCGTGTCGGCGGTTGAAACCCAGGGCACAGGTGACGGGGTGGCTTTCAAGCACCTGCAAGGCCACCCGGGTGCGGTCCAGATCCAGGGCGATGGGCTTCTCGCAGAGGATCGCCTTGCCGGCACGGGCTGCCTGCTCCAAATACTCGGCGTGGGTTGGAGTGCTGGAGGCGATCAGCACGGCATCGATGTCGCTATCGGCGAAGATAGCCTCGGCGCTCAGAGCTCGGGTGCCATAGTGGGCGGCCAGTGCCTCGGCGGCGGGTGCGTGGCAGTCGCTAACGGCGGCTAGCGTCACGGCTGGGTGCTGGCCAATGGAAAACGCATGCACCTTGCCGATGCGACCGGCGCCGATCAGGGCAATTTTCATGGTGGCTCCTGATGAGTTGTGGTTGGTCGAAGCGAGCCGTGAACAGGGCAATATCAGGCCCGTCCGGCGGTGTCTCCAGCGGGAAGTCGATCACGCGCCTTGTCCTGACGTACACCCAATGAGATGGCCAGGGTCTGAGCCAAGCAGAACGAGGCGGTGAGGCCGCGGAAGCTCTTGACCTCGGCTTCGTGCACGACCAGCGCTACGTCGGCCAGACGGGCCAGCGGGCTCAGGTTGGAATCGGTGATCACTACCAGGGGTAGGCCGCGTTCCCTGGCAGCCTCCGCCACCTGCCGACTCTCTTCCGCATAGGGCGAGAAGCTGATCACCAGCAGGGCGTCCTGACTGCCGATGGCGCGTACCTGTTCGCCGTACATCCCACCTAGGCCGTTGACCAGCACAGTTCTCTTGTCGATGTGGTGCAGCGCATAGGTCATATAGCTGGCCACCACGAAGCTGCGCCGGGCGCCCATCACATGGACCGCCTGGGCTCGTTCGAAGATGTCCAGGGCCTGTTCCAACTGGCGGGGATCGATGCGCCCCGGCAACTGCTCCAAGACCTCTCGATTGGCATCGGCGAACTCCCACAGCAGTTGGGTGCTGTCGGGTGTCTCGCCAGTGGCGCTGCGCACCGCACGGATCCGCTCGGTGTAGTTGGGCAGTTCGTCCACTAGCCGTGTGCGGAACAGCTGTTGCATCTCCGAGAAACCCTTGAAGCCGAAGCTGTTGGCAAAGCGGATCAGAGTCGAGGGGGTGACCCCGGCCTGCTCGGCAAGTTTTGCCACGGTGGCGAATGCCACCTCCTGAGGGTGGTCAAGCAGGAAGCGAGCCGTCTGTTGTAGGCGCCGGCTTAGCGACGGGTAGTCCGTCGTGATACGTGCCTCCAACTCGTCGAAGTCCTGGGGTGTGGTCATTTGTCCTGGTTCCTTGCCGTCGCATGGGGCTGGCTCGAATGCTTAGTGAGCAGTCTAGGTGTATTGGAATGAAAATTCCATTTAAACCAAAGTATGGAATAAATGATTTGATTTACCCGGAGGGTGGAATCTATATTTCATGCCGTAAATGCGTTTCACCTAGCGAGCACCACATAACGACAACCGCGAGGAAACCACCATGGCACGTCTCTCCTATCTGCTGGCCGCCTCGGCCACAGCGACTCTGCTCAGCGCCGCCGCCCAGGCCGACAGCCAGCGCTACATCATGATCACCCACGGCCAGGCTGCCGATCCCTTCTGGTCCATCGTCAAGACGGGGGCTGAGGATGCCGCCGATGAGCTTGGTGTGCGTCTGGAGTATCGCGCGCCTACCACCTTCGACGTGGCACGCATGCGACAGCTGCTCGAAGCGGCCATTGCTTCCGAGCCTGATGGCATCATTCTGACGCTGACCAGCCCCGATGCCATGGGCAGCTTGATGCAGGGGGCTAAGGACGAAGGAATACCGGTCGTGGTGATCAACTCCGGGGGGCATGTGGCCCGAGACTACGGTGCCGATCTCTATATCGGCATGGACGAACATCTGGCCGGCAAGATGGCCGCCGAGCGCATGATCGAGAACGGTGCCAGCCATGGGCTATGCGTCAACCACGAGCAGGGCAATGTGGGCCTCGACCAGCGCTGTGAGGGTTTTCTGGAGGGGTTCGGGGGCAATGCCTCCCAACTGGCCACTACCATTGACCCTACCGAAATTCGCAACTCCTTGATCGCATACCTCGACCAGAATCGTGAAGTAGACGCCATCCTCGGCCTTGGGCCGCTGAGCACCGAGCCGGTGATCGAGGCTCTGCGCAGCGAAGGCGCTCTAGGGCAGCTGCAGTTCGGTACCTTCGATCTCTCACCGCGCATTCTGCAGACGGTGGCGGCGGGAGACATGGATTTCGCTATCGACCAGCAGCCCTACCTGCAGGGCTATCAAGGCGTCGTGACCATCAATCAGTACGTCAAGCACCTGCTGATGCCGGCTACCGACCTGCTCACCGGGCCTGCCTTTGTCACCCCTGAGACTGCCGAACAGGTCATCGAGCTGACCGAACGCGGCATCCGCTGAGGCGGATGTCTCGTTAATCACCTCTGGAGACTCCTACCATGACAGCTACCTCTGCCAAGCAAATGTCAGATGACGAGCGGTTGAAGAAGGCCAGTCCGCTGAAAAAGGCGCTGAGTCGCCCTGAGTTTGGCGCCGTGGCAGGCGCCATCCTGGTGATCGCCTTCTTCAGCGTCGTCGCCGCCGGTACCGGCATGTTCACGGCCCGGGGCATGATCAACTTTCTCGAGGTCTCGGCTCAGCTCGGCATCATCGCAGTGGCTGCCGCCCTGCTGATGATAGGTGGCGAGTTCGACCTTTCCATCGGTTCGATGATCGGTTTTGCTGGCATTCTGATTGCGATTCCCGCCGTGCAGTACGGCTGGCCGCTGTGGGCTGCCCTGTTGTTCGCCTTTGCCAGTGCTTTGCTGGTGGGGGCGATCAACGGCTGGTTGGTGGTCAGGACGGGCCTGCCTTCCTTCATCGTCACCCTGGGCTTTCTGTTCATCTTGCGAGGCCTGGCCATCGGCCTGCCGCGGCTGTTCACCGGGCGTACCCAGATCGGTGGCATTCACGAGACCATGGCCGGCGACTGGCTGGCGCCACTCTTTTCCGGTGTGGTGGGGGCGAGTCTTTTCCAGTGGTTAGCGGAGGTCGGCTTGCTGGCTACCAATTTCGCCGGCAACCCGGTGGTGTCCGGCATTCCGGTCGCCGTGGTGTGGTGGGTCGGCTTGACGGCCTTGGCCACTTGGGTGCTGCTGGGGACCCGCTTCGGCAACTGGATCTTCGCCTGTGGTGGTGACAAGAACGCCGCGCGTAACGTGGGTGTGCCGGTCAACCTGGTCAAGATAACCCTGTTCATGTTCACCGCCTTCTGCGCCACCGTCTACGCCGCTCTGCAGGTCATGGACACCGGCTCGGCAGACAGTATGCGCGGCATGCTCAAGGAGCTCGAAGCGATCATTGCCGTGGTGATCGGCGGGGCGTTGCTCACCGGCGGCTACGGCTCCGCCATCGGTGCTTCCTTCGGTGCGCTGATCTTCGGTGTGGTCCAGATGGGCATTTTCTATACCGGCGTCAACACCGACTGGTTCCAAGTCTTCCTCGGCGCGATGCTGCTGGTGGCCGTGCTGTTCAACAATTTCGTGCGCAAGAAAGCACTGGAGGCCCACTGATGAGCACCCAGACCCCGATGATAGAGATGCGCGGTGTGCACAAGCACTTCGGCAGCGTCATTGCTCTGAGCGATATCTCAATGAAAGTCCACAGCGGCGAGGTGATGTGCTTGCTAGGGGACAACGGTGCCGGCAAGTCGACTCTGATCAAGACGCTTTCCGGCGTGCATCCGCCCACGCAGGGAGAGTTCCTGGTGGATGGCAGGCCCGCCGACTTCACATCGCCAGCGGATGCCCTGGATGCCGGTATTGCCACGGTCTTTCAGGACCTGGCAATGATTCCGCTGATGTCGATCACACGCAACTTCTTCATGGGGCGCGAACCCACCGTGGGTTGGGGGCCTTTCAAGCGCATCGACTGGAAGTACGCTGACCGGGTCGCCATGGAGGAGATGGCTAAGATCGGCATCGACGTGCGTGACCCGACTCAGCCGGTGGGCACCCTTTCCGGCGGCGAGCGCCAGTGCGTAGCCATCGCCCGAGCGGTCTATTTCGGGGCCAAGGTGCTGATACTCGATGAGCCGACTTCGGCGCTGGGGGTCAAGCAGGCTTCGGTGGTGCTGCGCTATATCGCCAAGGCTAGGGCCGATGGGCTGGCGGTGATCTTCATCACGCATAACGTTCATCATGCCTACCCGGTCGCCGACGCTTTCACTCTGTTGAAGCGTGGCTCGAGCCTGGGCACCTTCCGCAAGGAGGAGGTGAGCCGCGAGGAGGTGCTCAACATGATGGCCGGAGGTGCCGAGCTCGAGAGTCTCGATGCCGAACTGGCCGAGTTTCAGCGCAGCGATCAGGAGTCACGGGGGTCGCCTCGAAAAGCGCATGCATCATCCGCAGCCACCGCCCCTTCCTCCCGGTCCCAGGCTCGCCTGGCCGGCGGTTATTAAGAGAGCGGCAGAGCAGGCCCGGGCCTGGTCCGCATTATCCACCCTGTGAATGGAACGTCGGCGCAGTGCTCGACGGATGCTGTCTGACCACCCAGCCTGCTGGGCGCCAGACGACACGCGACGCGGAGGAACGCCATGCAAGATGTTAACACCGACAACCGCCCCCTGGATCTGATCTGCTTGGGCCGCGTCGCCGTCGACCTCTATGCGGAACAGGTCGGTAGCCGCCTTGAGGATGTTACCAGCTTCGCCAAATACCTGGGCGGCAGCTCCGGCAATGTGGCCTACGGTACGGCGAGGCTGGGGCTCAAGTCGGCGATGCTGTCGCGGGTCGGCAATGAGCAGATGGGCAACTTCGTGCGCGAGGAGTTGCAGCGCGCAGGGGTCGACACCTCGGCCTTGCAGACCGATCCAGAGCGCCACACCGGCCTGGTACTGCTGGCGCTCAAGGATCGCGACACCTTTCCGCTGCTCTTCTACCGGCGGGACTGCGCCGACATGGCCATCGATCATAGGGCAATCGATCCAGCTTTCATCGGGCGAGCCCGGGCGCTGGCCATCACCGGCACCCATCTCTCGACCCAGACGACGCGGCTTGCCTGCCGCAAGGCGTTGGACGCAGCCGTCGCCCATGGCGTCAAGCGGGTGCTCGATATCGACTATCGACCGGTGTTGTGGGGCCTTACTGCGCCGGGCGACGGTGAAACTCGCTTCGTGGCCGATGAGAGGGTCACCGGCGACCTGCAGCAGTGGCTCGGCGACTTCGATCTGATTGTCGGCACCGAGGAGGAGTTCCACATCGCCGGTGGCAGCACCGATACTTTGGCGGCGCTGCGAGCGGTGCGCCGGATCAGCGCTGCCACCCTGGTCTGTAAGCTCGGGCCCCTGGGCTGTGTGGTAATCGAGGGCGAGATTCCCGCGCGGATCGAGGAAGGCATCCTGGTTCGTGGCGTGTCGGTCGAGGTACTCAACGTGCTGGGGGCCGGTGACGCCTTCATGAGCGGTCTCTTGCGAGGCTGGCTGCGCGGCGAGGGTTGGGCGACCAGTGCCAGCTACGCCAATGCCTGCGGGGCGCTAGTGGTTTCTCGCCATGGCTGTGCACCGGCCATGCCCACCGAGGAGGAGCTGTTCGATTACCTGGAGCGCCGTGATGAGGTGCCCCGCCCCGACGGAGACGAACGTCTCAACCACTTGCATCGTGTCACCACTAGAGTGCCCACCGCGTGGCCCGAGGTGTGCGGCCTGGCCTTCGACCACCGCCGCCAGCTTACCGACATGGCCCGCGAAGAGCACGCCGACCCGGCGTGTCTGCCGCAGCTCAAGCGCCTGCTGGTACAAGCGGCGGAGGAGGGGGGGCGGCGCTGTGGATTGGCCAAGCCGGCCATCCTGGTGGACGACGTGCTCGGTCAGGATGCCCTCAGCGAGGCGTCGGGGCGCGGTTGGTGGATCGGCCGCCCGGTGGAGCTGCCCGGCTCTCGCCCGCTGCGCTTCCAGCATGGTGACGATTTGGGCAGCTGCCTGCGCCACTGGCCCGCCGAGCACATCATCAAGTGCCTGGTGTTCTATCACCCGGACGATGCCATTGGCCTGCGTCTGGAGCAGGAGGCGCGTCTGCGCCAGCTCTACCGCTCGGCCTGCGACAACGGCCTGGAGCTGCTGGTGGAGGTTATTCCGCCGGCCGGCATGCCGCAGGATGACACCACCCTGCCGCGCAGTCTGCAGCGTCTCTACAACCTGGGTATTCGTCCCGACTGGTGGAAGCTGCCGGCCATGTCCGAGTCTGCGTGGCGGGCCGTGGGGCGGATCATCGATGCCCAGGATCCTCACTGTCGAGGGGTCGTGCTGCTGGGCCTGGATGCCCCCATGGAGGAGATGAAGCGCGGCTTCGGCTGCGCCGCGCGCCAGGCGCGCTGCAAGGGCTTCACCGTGGGTCGCACCCTTTTCGCCGCAGCCAGCCGCGAGTGGCTGGCCGGGCGCATTGACGATGCCACCCTGGTAAGCCGGGTTGCCGACAACTATGCCGAACTGATCCAGGCGTGGCGACGCCTGCGCAGCACCGCCCCCCAACTGGAGGAAGCCTGAGATGCGTACTCTTCGACTCACCATGGCCCAGGCCCTGGTCAAGTACCTGGCGGCCCAGCGCATCGAGCATCAGGGGCGCGAGCTCCCGCTGTTCGAAGGGATCTTCGCCATCTTCGGTCACGGCAACGTGGCCGGCCTCGGCGAGGCGCTCTATCACGCTCAGGATAGGCTGCCGACCCTGCGTGCCCACAATGAGCAGACCATGGCCCACGCTGCCATCGCCTTCGCCAAGGCCAACGGCCGGCGGCGCCTGATGGCGGCCACCAGTTCCATCGGGCCGGGGGCTACCAATATGGTGACCGCTGCGGCCCTGGCCCATGCCAACCGTCTTCCGATCCTACTGCTGCCGGGGGATACCTTCGCTACCCGCGAACCCGACCCGGTGCTGCAGCAGGTGGAACACTTCGGTGACCCCGGCATCACGGTCAATGACTGCTTCCGCCCGGTGTCGCGCTTCTTCGACCGCATCACCCGTCCCGAACAACTGCTGACCAGCCTGCCCCAGGCCATCGCCATCCTGCTCGACCCCGAACACTGCGGCCCCGCGACCCTGGCACTGCCCCAGGACGTTCAAACCTTTGCCTACGACTATCCGGCGCATTTCTTCACGCCTCGGGTGCACCGGATTCGGCGTCCCCAGCCGGACCCCCACGAGCTGGAGGAAGCCCTCATCACCCTGGCTCGGGCCGAGCGCCCGCTGATCATTGCCGGGGGCGGCGTGCATTATGCTGGGGCCTGCGAGCGCCTGGCAGAACTGGCCCGCATGCGCGGCATCCCGGTCGCCGAGACCCAGGCCGGCAAGGGCGCACTGCCTGATGCCCATCCCTGCGCGGTGGGGGCCATCGGCGTCACTGGCAGCGCTGCCGCCAACCGGCTCGCCGAGCAGGCAGACGTCATTCTCGCTGTGGGCACCCGGCTGCAGGACTTCACCACCGGCTCCCGGGCGCTCTTCGAGCGCCAAGATCTTTCCCTGGTGGCCCTCAATGTGGGCCGCTTCGACAGCCTGAAGCATCACGCCCTGCCGCTGACCGGCGACGCCCTCGACGGCCTCGCGGCGCTGGATGCCGGTCTGGGGGAGTGGCGGGCCGGCGATGCCTGGCGGGAGCAGGCCGGTAGCCTCAAGCGTGAATGGGCTGAGGTAGTGAGCCGTGTAACTGCCGATGAGGGACGCGAGCTACCCACCGATGCCCAGGTGATCGGCGCGGTCAACCGCCAGGCGGGGGATGACGGCACGGTAGTTTGCGCCGCAGGCGGCCTGCCCGGCGAGCTGCACAAGCTGTGGCAGGCCGCAGGGCCGGGAAGCTACCACGTGGAGTACGGCTTCTCCTGTATGGGCTACGAAATCGCCGGCGGCCTCGGGGTCAAAATGGCACACCCCGAGCGCGAAGTGTTCGTCATGGTGGGCGACGGCTCCTATCTGATGCACAACTCGGAGCTCGCCACTTCGGTGATGCTCGGTCACAAGCTGATCGTGGTGGTGCTCGACAACCGCGGCTTCGGCTGTATCAGCCGCCTGCAGCAGGCCACCGGAGGTGCCGGCTTCAACAATCTGCTCGAGGATTGTCGCACGGTGCCGCAAGGCGCACCCAAGCTGGATTTCGCAGCCCACGCCCGGGCGCTGGGCTGCCAGGCGGAGAGCGTGAGAGGTATCCAGGCGCTGGAACAGGCGCTGCGACGTGCCCGCCAGGCCGACACGACCTACGTCATCGCCCTGGATACCGATCCGAGGCCCAGCACCGCTGAGGGTGGCGCCTGGTGGGAGGTGGCGGTACCCGAGGTCTCCGAGCGCGAGCAGGTGCGCGAGGCCTATGCCGGCTACCGCGAGGCCAAACGGCGCCAGTACCGCTGAGTACGCAGCGGCGCTCAGCGACTCACTCGTTCACTCAGCCATGGGCGGGCCGGGCGGCCCGCTCGCAAGGAGCACGTCATGTCTACCGTACGCCTGGGGATCAATCCCCTGACCTGGACCAACGACGACCTGCCGAGCCTGGGAGCCGACACCCCGCTCGAGGTCTGCCTGGAAGAAGGACGCGAGGCCGGGTTTGCAGGCTTCGAACTCGGCAACAAGTTTCCCCGCACCCCGGAAGTGCTTTCCCGGGTGCTGGGCCGCTATGACCTGGAGCTGGTCTCCGGCTGGTACTCCGCCCGGCTGCTGGAGCGCAGCCCCGAGGAGGAGATCGCCGCGATTCAGGAGCATCTCGGGCTGCTCAAGGCCTGTGGCGCCAAGGTGATGGTGTTCTGCGAGGTGAGCCGCTGTATCCATGGTCACCAGGCGCTACCCCTGTCCCGACGCCCCCTGCTCAGCGACGCCGACTGGGAACGATTGACCACGGGGCTCGACGCGGTGGGGGATTATCTCAAGGAGCAGGGGATACAGCTGGCTTACCACCACCACCTGGGCACCGTGGTGGAGAGCCAGCAGGACGTGGAGCGGATGCTCGACAGCACCGGCGATTCTGTCGGCCTGCTGCTCGACTTCGGCCACCTGAGCGGTGCCGGCGGTGATCCTCTGGCAGTGGCACGACGCTATGCCGCTCGGATCAATCACGTGCATTGCAAGGACCTGCGCTTGCCGGTCTTGGAAGAGCTTCGCAATCGTGACAAGAGCTTTCTGGACGGGGTGCTCGATGGCCTTTTCACTGTGCCCGGGGATGGAAACGTGGATTTCCTGCCGGCCCTGACCCACCTGTACGAGGCTGGTTACCGGGGATGGCTGGTGGTGGAGGCCGAGCAGGACCCCGAAGTGGCGCATCCGCTCACCTACGCCCGCATGGGCTATCGCAACCTGCGTGCTCTGGCCGAACAGGCCGGATTCACCGTTGCCGACTGATTTTCCGATGACAGACACGAGAGAGCAGCCTTCCATGAATCAGATTCACCACTACCTCGGTGGCAGCGTTGCCCAGGGCGAGAGCAGCCGTTTTGCGCCTGTCTACAACCCCGCCACCGGTGAGCAGAGCGCTCAGGTCGTTCTGGCCACGGCCAACGAGACCCGCGAGGCGATTCGCCTGGCCCAGGAGGCATTCGCCCAATGGTCCAGGGTGTCCCCGCTGAAGCGGGCGCGCATTCTGTTCAGGTTCAAGGAACTGGTGGAAGCCAACGCCGACGAGCTGGCGCGGCTGATCTCGAGCGAACATGGCAAGGTGTTATCCGACGCCAAGGGCGAGCTGACCCGCGGCCTGGAAGTGGTCGAGTTCGCCTGCGGTATCCCGCACCTGCTGAAGGGCGAGCACTCGCTCAATGTAGGCACCGGGGTGGACAGCTACTCTCTCATGCAGCCGCTGGGCGTCTGCGCCGGTATCTCACCGTTCAACTTTCCTGCCATGGTGCCGATGTGGATGTTCCCCATCTCGCTCGCCTGCGGCAATACCTTCATCATGAAGCCTTCGGAGAAGGACCCGTCTACGCCGATGCGGCTGGCCGAGCTGCTTGGGGAAGCCGGCCTTCCGGACGGTGTCTTCAACGTGGTCAACGGCGACAAGGAGTCGGTGGACGTGCTGCTTACCGACGAGCGGGTGCAGGCGGTCAGCTTCGTCGGTTCGACTCCCATCGCCGAATACATCTATGCCACCGCTTCGGCCCATGGCAAGCGGGTCCAGGCCCTGGGCGGCGCCAAGAACCATATGGTGATCATGCCCGACGCCGATCTCGACCAGGCCGTGGGCGCCCTGATGGGAGCTGCCTATGGCTCCGCCGGCGAGCGCTGCATGGCAATATCGGTGGCCGTGCCGGTAGGCGAGGAGACCGCCGAGCGCCTGCGCGAGAAGCTGGTGGTGGAACTCGACAAGCTGCGCGTCGGCCCGGGACAGGTGGATGGCCCCGACAACGATATGGGGCCGCTGGTGACTCGCGAGCATCTGAAGAAGGTGCTTGGTTATATCCAGGTCGGCGTGGATGAGGGAGCGGAGCTGGTGGTGGATGGCCGCGAGGCGCGCATCGAAGGGGCCGGCAACGGCTACTTCGTTGGTGGCACCCTGTTCGATCGCGTCAAGCCGGGCATGCGCATCCACCGCGAGGAAATCTTCGGTCCGGTGCTTTGCATCGCCCGGGTGCCCAGCTTCGATGCCGCCGTGACGATGATCAACGATCACGAGTACGGCAACGGTACCGCCATCTTCACTCGCGACGGCGATGCCGCACGCCAGTTCTGCGAACAGATCCAGGTAGGCATGGTGGGCGTCAATGTGCCGATCCCGGTACCCATGGCCTTCCATAGCTTCGGCGGCTGGAAGCGCTCGCTGTTCGGTCCGCTACATATGCACGGCCCTGACGGTGTGCGCTTCTACACCCGCATGAAGACCGTCACCCAGCGCTGGCCCAGCGGCATTCGCGAGGAAACCAACCACTTCACCATGCCGACCCACTGATCGCGCTGCTACCCCCCTCATTTCGCACCGAGTCGGATCCCAGCCCGGCTCGGTGAGATATGCCTGGTGATGAAAGGATGGACGAGATGGAGACACTCAATATCGGTTTGATCGGCACCGGCTTCATGGGCAAAGCGCATTCCATTGCCCTCAAGGCCGCTCCCGCCGTGTTCGACCTGCCGGCTCAGCCGTTCTGCGATCTGCTTGCCGAGGTCGATGACGCGCTGGCCGAGCGCAAAGCTCTCGAGCTGGGTTTCGCCCGCGCTACAGGTGACTGGCGGCTGCTGGTAAAGGACCCTGAGGTAGACGTGGTGGATATCTGCGCCCCCAACTACCTGCACAAAGAGATGGCCCTGGCCGCCATTGCTGCGGGCAAGCACGTCTACGCCGAGAAGCCGCTGGCACTCACCGCCGCTGATGCCGGGGAAATGGCCGAGGCGGCGGAGAAGGCCGGGGTCAAGACGCTGGTGGGCTTCAACTACATTCGCAACCCGGCCACCCAACTGGCCCGGGAGATCGTCGCCAGCGGCGAGATCGGCGAGCTGATCCATTTCCGCGGCCGCCATAACGAAGACTATCTAAGCGATCCAGCCAAACCGCTGGACTGGCATGTTCAGCGGGCCACTGCGGGTGCCGGGGCACTGGGCGACGTAGGCTCACACATCCTCAATATGGCGGAATACTTGACCGGTCAGCGCATCAGTGAGGTGTTCGGCCAGCTGCAGACGTTGATTCCCAGGCGCCCTTTACCCGATGGCAGTGGCGGCATGGGGGAGGTCGAGAACGATGATCAGGCCCAGGCGCTGCTGCGTTTCGATGGTGGCCTGATCGGCAATATCGAGACTTCTCGTGTCGCCACCGGGCGCAAGATGGGACTGGCATATACCCTGACTGGCACCAAGGGCTCGATCATCTTCGACCAGGAACGCCTGAGCGAGCTCCAGCTTTACAAGAGTGAAGGCCTTCCGGGTCGGCGAGGCTTCAGCACCCTTCTGATTGGCCCTGCGCATCCCGACTACGCCGCCTTCAGCCCGGCCCCTGGACATGGGTTGGGCTACAACGATCAAAAAATCATCGAGATCCGGGATTTGGTAGTGGGCATAGCGGGTAACAAGCCGCTTTATCCCGACTTTCGTGAGGCTTGGCGAGTCAATCGCCTCATTGAAGCCATTGAGCATTCGCATGTCGTGGGCAGTTGGATCGCGTTGCACTGAGGCCTCTGCCCGCCGCTTCGCTTGGCTTCTCACCGGGACCATTGACTACGGTTAATGGGTACATCCATGGAATAGGAGGTAGCTCATGAGCCGTTATGGAATGCGTAGCGCCCTGGTGGTCTTTGCCGCATCGCTGATGCTGGGCTTGGCGGGCTGTGGTACCGGAACCGGCGAGCGTGCCGCCAGCGGCGCCGGTGTAGGCGCCGCCACCGGGGCGGCGGCAGGTGCCGCTACTGGCGGAAGCCCGGTTACCGGGGCGGCGATCGGCGCTGGCGCAGGTGCCGCGACCGGTGCGGCGACCGACGAGGACGATATCGATCTCAGCGATTGATTTCGCTGCCGTCAGGCAACTACCGATGGACCGCGCATGTGAGCATGCGCGGTCTTTTCGTGCTTGAGGCGGCCTTACTCGGGAATGTGCCAGGTCTCTGGGCACTCCCGACTGCGAAACAGCCGCTGGGCGGTGGTGGCGTTGCGGCGTTCGGCAAGCGCTTCGCGCCCCTCGCTGAGGGTATCCATCATGCCGGGGTGGGGGTGGCGCACGGTGAGCAGTGTCAGCGCGTCTTCGCGGCCGACCTCGTAGTCGCCCTGCAGGGACTCGATGAGGGGCTCGAGCCGCTCGGGCTTGTCGTCGAGGCAGAAGGCGAAGCGCATGGCGCCGCTGTCGACCAGGTTGGCGTGCATGCCGGCCTTTACCAGGCGGCCGAGAATGTCATGCTGGCGCGGCTCGTCCATGAAGGAGAAGTCGCGCGGTCTCACTTCCACCCACACCTGCTCTTCGCGCAGGATACAGCTGGCCACGTCGCTGTCGAAGCGCCGCTCGGCGTCGATGACGGTGGGCTCGGCATCGGGCGTCTCGAAGGAGCGCACCGTCAACGGAATCGACTTCTCCTGCAGCGGCCCCAGGGTCTTGGGATGGATCACCTTGGCGCCGTGCCAGGCCAGCTCGGTGGCCTCGGCGTAGGAGATCCGCTCGAGCTGCACGGCGTTGTCGAAGCGCCGGGGGTCGGCGTTGAACAGCCCGGTGACGTCCTTCCAGATCACCACCTCGCGGGCATCGAGGCAGTGGGCGAAAATCGCCGCGCTGAAGTCCGAGCCCTCGCGGCCCAGGGTGGTAGCCTCGCCCTCCTCGGTGCCGCCGATGAAGCCCTGGGTCAGGATGACGCGGTCACTGTTCGCCAGGCGCTGGCGAACGGTCTCGGCGGTGGCGGACCAGTCGAGATTGGCGGCCTGATGGCAGGCATCGGTGCGTACCAGTTCGCGGGCATCGTGCCAGTCGCTGGCAATGCCGCAGTGGTTGAGCCAGGCGGCGACGATGGTGGTGGAGATCAGCTCTCCGTAGCACACGGTCTGGTCGTAGTGCCTGGCATAGGCGCTTTCGCGGTGCCTGCGGTGTTGGGCGTCGAGTTCGTCGAACAGGGCGTCGACGCGCTCACGCGGTGAGTCGGCGGTGTCACCGAACAGCGCCTCCAGCGCCTCGCGGTGTTCGGCCTGCAGGGCGTCGAAGCACTGGCGGTACTCGTCTCCCTGCGTTCCACCCTCGCCGCGGGCGGCGGCCAGCAGCGCTTCCAGCTTGTTGGTGGTCTTGCCCATGGCCGAGACCACCACGATTAGCGGGCGGTCGCGATGCTGCTCAAGCAGCGGAGTCAGGTGGCGTATGGCATCGGCATCCTTGATCGAGGCGCCGCCGAACTTGAATACGGTCGTCATGTCGGGCTCTCCCTGTCTGGTGACGTCGTGCCCTACACCATGGGTCATAACGGCGGCCAGCGAAAGGGGCGCCCGGCATGCCGTGCAAGTGACGGTGCAGATACGAAAAAAGCCCCCGCAGGGGCTTTCTTCGTGCAGCGGTGTCTCAACTCAACCGCTGCATGTAGTCCTCGTAACCGAAGGTCTTCACCGTACGCACCTCGCGGCTGCGCTCGTCGATCCGGCAGATCGAGGGCAGACGAATGCCGTTGAAGGTGGTGGTCTTGACCATGGTGTAGTGGGCCATGTCGGTGAACACCAGGCGGTCGCCGATGGCGAGTGGCTGATCGAACGAGTAGCGGCCGATCACGTCGCCGGCCAGGCAGGTGGTGCCGCCCAGGCGATAGGTGAAGGGCTTCTCGCCCGGCTCGCCGGCACCGATGATGTGCGGTCGGTAGGGCATCTCCAGCACGTCCGGCATGTGCGCCGTGGCCGAGGTGTCGAGGATGAGGTTGGGACCGTCGTTTTCCACGATATCCAGCACCGAGCACACTAGATAGCCGGTATTCAGCGCGATTGCCTCGCCCGGTTCCAGGTAGACGGTGAGGTGCGGATGACGCTCGCGGAAACCGCGCACCACCCGCACCAGCCGCTCAATGTCGTAGTCAGTGCGGGTGATGTGATGGCCGCCGCCGAAGTTGACCCATTTCAGCCCGGCCAGGTACTGGCCGAACTTCTCCTCGAACGCAGCGAGGGTCTCCTCCAGGGCGTCGCTGTTCTGCTCGCACAGGGTGTGGAAGTGCAGCCCCTCGAGTCCTTCCAGGTCGCCCTCGGCGAGATCCGACACCCGCGTGCCGAGCCGCGAGCCCGGTGCGCAGGGATCGTAGAGCGGTACCGCGCCGGTGGAGTGCTCGGGGTTCACTCGCAAGCCGCAGGAGACCTGACGCGGCGCCGCCGCGACGGTCTCGCGGAAGCGGCGCCACTGCCCCGGGGAGTTGAAGCTGATGTGGTCGGCGTACTGCAGCACCACCGCCATCTCCTCGGGGGTGAAGGCCGGCGAGTAGACGTGCACCTCGCCACCGAAGGTCTCCGCGCCCAGGCGCGCCTCGTCCTGCCCGCTGGCGGTGGTGCCCACCAGGTACTGGCTGACCAGCGGGAAGGTGTCCCACATGGCGAAGCCCTTCAGCGCTAGCAGGATCCTCGCGCCGCTCGCTTCCTGGACCTGCCGCAGCAGCTCCAGGTTCTTGCGCAGCAGCTTGTCGTCGACCACGTAGGCCGGCGACGGGCAGGCGTGGATGTCGAAGTCGGGGCTCGTCATGCTACTCATGCCAGCGGGTCGTGCTCCGGGTCGAGTTCGACCACCTGCCACGGCAGGCCCATGTCGCCGATGCGCTCCATGAAGGGATCGGGGTCGAGCTGCTCCACATTGAACACGCCCGCGCCCTTCCAGATGCCTTCCAGCATCAGCATGGCGCCGGTCACCGCCGGCACGCCGGTGGTGTAGGAGATCGCCTGGGACTTGACCTCGCGGTAGCAGGCCTCGTGGTCGCAGATGTTATAGATGTACACCTTGCGCCGCTTGCCGTCCTTGATGCCGTCGGCAATGATGCCGATGTTGGTCTTGCCCTTGGTGCGCGGGCCCAGCGAGGCCGGGTCGGGCAGAACCGCCTTGAGGAACTCCAGCGGGGCGATCCTGGTACCGCCCACTTCGATCGGCTCGATGCTAGTCATGCCGACGTTCTCGAGCACCTTGAGGTGGGTGATGTACTTCTCGGAGAAGGTCATCCAGAAACGAATGCGCTCCAGCCCTTTGATGTTCTGGCTGAGCGACTCGAGCTCCTCGTGGTAGAGCAGGTAGATGTCCTTCTCGCCGATGCCGTCGAAGTCGAACTTGCGCTTCACCGCCAGCGGGTCGGTCTCCTTCCACTCGCCTTTCTCCCAGTAGCGACCCTTCGCGGTGATCTCGCGAATGTTGATCTCCGGGTTGAAGTTGGTGGCGAAGGGGTAGCCGTGGTCGCCGCCGTTGGCATCGAGGATGTCGATGCGGTGGATCTCGTCGAACAGGTTCTTCTGGGCGTAGGCGCAGTAGATGTTGGTCATGCCCGGGTCGAAGCCGCAGCCCAGGGTGGCCATGTTACCGGCCTTGACGTAGCGGTCGTGGAAGGCCCACTGCTCCTTGTACTCGAACTTGGCCTCGTCCGGGTGCTCGTAGTTGGCAGTGTCGAGGTAGGGCACGCCAGTCTGCAGGCACGCCTCCATGATGGTCAGGTCCTGATAGGGCAGGGCCACGTGGATCAGCACGTCCGGCTTGAACGATTCGATCAGCGCGACCAGGTCGTCGACGCTGTCGGCGTCCACCTGGGCGGTCTGGATCGGGCGATCCAGTTGGGCGGCGATGGCCTTGCACTTCGCTTCGTTGCGGCTGGCCAGGCAGATCTCGCTGAACACTTCGGGGTGCTGGGCACACTTATGGGTGACGACGCCTCCGACGCCGCCGGCGCCGATAATCAGGACTTTGCTCATGGGCCTCTCGAATCCAGATCGGGGATGTGTATGAAAGCGTAGGGTCTTATCGGTGTTTCGGCCATCTCGCATGCCCGTGCCCGATGCCACCCCGGTCTCGCTCGTCGCTTGCGCGCTGATGATGGCCCCCAGCGAAGCCGGGGGCAAGTGATTTTGTCATGACACGTTAGACCAAAGAAGGGGGTGGCGCCGCTCGGAGCCCATGAGCTGTGGGGCGTTTTAGCATTATTTCTCGTCTATAACCTGCGTTATGAATCTCTATATAAGCTTGTGTTTTAGTATTGCGCAGAATCAACCATAAGCCGGAGAGGCAGAGCGTGACCCTACTGGACAGTATAGTGATGCAGGGCTTGGGCAGACACGGCGCTTTGACGGCAGAAGAAAAGACCCTGCTGCTGGACCTGGAACTCAATCCCAGACGAGCCGCTGCCGGCGAAGTGCTGTGGCAGGAGAGTGCGGACGTGGACCTGTTCTGCGTGGTCAAGGAGGGCTGGGCCTACTCCTACCGCAACCTCGGCAACGGTTCGATGCAGATTCTCAAGGTCTACCTGCCCGGTGACATCATCGGCATGCGGGATTTTGGCTTCGCGCGGCGGCTGGCGGGTGTCGCGATGATCAACGATGGGGTGATCAGCCCGTTCACGCATCAGCAGCTGTTCGAGCTCATCGGACGCTCGCCGGCGCTGGCGGCGAGCATCATCGCCACCGTCGTGCGTCAGCAGGCGATGCTCACCGAGCGGCTGGTCTATCTCGGTCGCTATGCGGCCCACGAGCGGCTGGCGCATTTTCTCTACGAGCTTTACCTGCGATTGAAGCGGATCGGTGCGGTGACGGACAACGGCTTCGTGATGCCGCTGTCGCAGGAGCAGGTCGGCGATGCGCTGGGGCTGAGTGCCGTGCACGTGAGTCGGACCTTCTCCATGCTGCGTGACGAGGGCTTGGTGGTGCGCGACCGCCAGCACGTGGTGCTGCCCGACCCGCAGGCGCTGGCGCGGCTGGTCGAGTTCAACGATACCTATATCGACGAAACGCTTTCCCCGGCGTTCCACGGCTTTCATTAGCCCAGCATTTCATTGGGTTCTTCACTGGCTCATGCTGCATCGGCGACGAAGGCGCGGGCGACGAGGGTTAGGACGGCCGAAACGAAAAAAGCACCCTAGGGGTGCTTTTCTCGTTACTCGATTGGTGGAGGCGGCGGGGATCGAACCCGCGTCCGCCGACACTCGCTCTTCGGCTCTACATGCTTAGGTCCGTTTTTTGGTTTAACGCATCTGGCTCCAACGGGCAGGATCCAGCTACGCGATTCCTCTAAAGTTTAGCGATTGGCGAGAGGACACCACCAACCGCGATCCCATCAGTCTTGGCTCATATCCCCTCCGCGATGAATGGGCACATCGCTTTGGGGCCGGACTAGAAGCTAACAGCTATTAAGCTGCCAGCGCGCCCTGAGCGTAGTTGTCGTCGTTTGCGACTATTTAGTCGTGATGTTGGATTTACGAGATACATCACGCTCTCGGCATGCACCTAGGAGGTTGTCATCGGCGTCGAAGCCATGTCGCCCCCGTAGCAGTCCCATCTTACCAGCATGGGTACGTCTATGACACCTGTTGGCGGGGCTGGTTCCCTCATCTCTCCGATTCTTGCCGTTTTCGGGGAGCCAACCAATGTCTCCTACGCTATGACGCCTCAGGCCTTGGTATGTTCCCGCATGATGCGGCCCTTCTGCCGCTGCCAGTCGCGGTCCTTCTCGGTGGCGCGCTTGTCGTGCAGCTTCTTGCCCGTCACCAGGGCCAGCTCGCACTTCACCTTGTTGCCTTTCCAGTAGAGCTTGAGCGGCACGCAGGTGTGGCCCTTCTCCTGGGAGCGCGAGAAGATCTTGGCAATCTCCTTGCGGTGCAGCAGCAATTTGCGAGTGCGGGACGGGTCGGCGATCTCGTGGGTGCTGGCGGTGTTGAGCGGTGTGATGTGGCTACCCAACAGCCAGGCCTCGCCATCCTTGATCAGGATGTAGGTGTCGGTGAGCTGGGCCTTGCCGGCGCGCAGGCTCTTCACCTCCCAGCCGGCCAGCACCAGGCCGGCCTCGAAGGTCTCGTCGATGTGGTACTCGAAGCGAGCTTTCTTGTTCTGGGCGATGACGCCGCCACCGGGGCCCTTGCCCTTGCCTTTCTTGTCGGCCATGGAACCTCTTGTCACGTTCTGCTGATGGCACCCTTCCTTCGATATGAGGGGAAGCGTGTTACCATTCAAGGCATGAAATAACCGCTCATGATACGCCCTGGGCACTGTGAAGTCAGCGGAGAGCTCAATGCCAATGGTCAATCGGTCCGCCCTGGTGCGGCACACCCCTCGGGACATGTTCGAACTGGTCAACGACTTCGAGCGCTATCCGGAATTCCTGCCCGGCTGTCGGCGGGCGCGGCTGCTCGAGCGCGACGAGTCGCACCTGATCGGTGAGATGACCCTGGGACGGGCGGGTATCGAGCAGAGTTTCACCACGCGTAACGATCTGATCGAACCCGAGCGCATCGAAATGTCGCTGGTCAGCGGCCCCTTCAAGCGTCTGCGTGGGCGCTGGCTGTTCCTGCCGATGGGCGAGGGCGCCTGCAAGGTGTGCCTCGAGCTGGAGTTCGAGTTCGCCAACCGGCTGCTGGGCATGGCCTTCGGCAAGCTGTTCCAGCAGGTTGCCGGCCAGCTGGTGGACGCCTTCACCCGTCGTGCCGACGAGCTGTACGGACGCTAAGGTGGGGCTTCAGGTAGAGGTCGCCTTCGCGCTGCCCGAGCGGCAGCGCATCGTGACGCTGGAGGTGCCCGCGGGCACCACGGCGCGCCAGGCAGTCGCTCTGGCCAAGCTGGAGCAGCACTTCCCGGAACTGCCGGCGGCGCACTTCGCCGCGGCGGATCTGGGCATCTTCGGCCAACTGCTGCGCGATCCCGACACCCACCGCCTGCGTGCCGGCGACCGGGTCGAGGTCTATCGCCCCCTCGAGATCGACCCCAAGGAGGCACGACTCCGGCGCGCCGGGCGTTAACCCGGCTGCGCGTTCGCGTTACTGTGCCAGCGGTTCGGTGGTTGCCGGCTCGCCGCCCTGGGGCAGAGTGCCGCCAGCGTCAGGTGCGGCCTCGGGAGCGGCTTCCGGCTGGGTGGCCGGCAGTTCGCCCATGGGGTCGGCGCCTTCGATGGCCGGGCCGACACCGTTTTGCGGCCGCAGCTCGATATCCTCGGAAAAGTCGCCTTCGCGCTGCACGTTGACCAGGCGTTCGCCGTCGAAGGTCAGCGTGACCCGGCGCTGTTGTACGCCGCCGTAGGCTTCGTCGAGGCGGAACACGTAGTCCCACTGGTTGGCATTGAAAGGCGCTTCCAGCAGCGGGCGGCCCATCACGTCGATGACCTGAGAGCGGCTCATGCCGGGCTGGAGCTGCTGCACCATGCCCTCGGTGATGTAGTTGCCCTGGGGCAGATCCCGCTTGTAGACGCAGCCGCCGGCCATGGTCAGGGCGATGACGAGAGGGAGGGTTTTGATCAGCTTTTGCATTTGTGTCCGTTCTTCACTATCGTGGATTCGGTCGATCATACCCGACCCTACCTGATACTGCGAAGAGCGAACATGGCCGACCAGAACCATGAACTGCGCAAGGCAGGCCTGAAGGTCACCTTGCCCCGAGTGAAGATCCTGCAGATCCTCGAGAATGCCACGGGTCAGCACCACCTGAGCGCTGAGGATGTCTACAAGACCCTGCTGGAAGCCGGAGAGGATGTCGGTCTGGCAACCGTCTACCGCGTGCTGACCCAGTTCGAGTCGGCGGGCCTGGTGATTCGTCACAATTTCGATGGCGGCCATGCCGTGTTCGAGATCTCCCAGGAGGAGCATCACGACCACATGGTGTGTCTCGACAGCGGCGAGATCATCGAATTCTTCGACGAGACCATCGAGCGGCGCCAGCAGGAGATCGCCGAAGAGCACGGCTTCGAGCTGGTCGATCACGCTCTGGTGCTCTACGTGCGCCCGCGCGGCTCCAATGCCACTCGCCAGGACGGCACGCCGCGAAAATAAGCGATCAGCTATCATCAGCTATCAAAGCTTGATGGCAAAGCGGCCCCGATCATCGATCGGGGCCGCTTTGCTTTACGGTGCGTCAACCGGTCGCAGGCTGTGGGCCCTCAGTGCGACGCACCCTGCTGGCTGGCATCCAGCATCTCGCGTGCGTGGGCCAGGGTGCGGTCGGAAAGATTCACCCCGCCCAGCATGCGCGCCAGTTCGCTGACCCGGCCGGCCTCGTCGAGCAGCGCCATGCGGGTCAGGGTGGTGTCGCGCTTGGCCTGCTTCTCGATGTGCAGGTGGTGGTGGGCCTGTGCCGCCACCTGGGGCAGGTGGGTCACGGTCATCACCTGGCCCTGCTCGCCCAGCCGGCGCAGCAGTTGACCGACGATCTCGGCGGTGGCGCCGGAGATGCCCACGTCGACCTCATCGAACACCAGGCTGGGGATGGTCGAGTGGCGCGCGGCGACCACCTGGATCGCCAGGCTGATTCGCGACAATTCGCCGCCCGAAGCGACCTTGGCCAGCGGGCGCGGCGGCTGGCCGGGGTTGGCACTGATCAGAAAGCGCACCTCCTCCATGCCGTCTGCCTGCGGGCTCTGGCGCGACGTGACTTCCACTTCGAAACGCGCCTTGCCCATGGCCAGGAAGGCGAGCTGCTCCTGCACCGCCTTGCCGAACCTGGCCGCTGCCTGCTGGCGGGTCTCGCCAACGCTTCGTGCCTGCTCGCGCCAGCTGTCGCGCAGGCTCTCGACCTCGGCGCGCAGAGCCTCGAGGTCGTGTTCGCCGCCTTCCAGACTTTCCAACTCGACCTGCAGCCGGCGGTGCAGGGCGGGCAGCTCCTCGGGCATGACGTGATGCTTGCGCGCGATGCGATGCACCTCGCCCAGGCGCGACTCGACCCAGGCCAGGCGCTCCGGGTCCAGCTCGGTGGCGTCGGCGAAGCGGTGCAGCTCGCGCACGGCTTCCTCGACCTGGATACGCGCCTCGCCCAGCATGGCGAGGATCTCGGCCAGTGCGCCGCGGTCGCTGCCCGGCAGCGGATCGAGCCGATGCATCGCCTGATTGAGCAGAGTCAATACGCCGCCTTCGTCGTTGTCGCAGCATTCGGCGGCGTGCTGCGCCTCGCGCAGCGTCTCCTCGGCGTGGGCGAGCTGCTCCTGTTCGTGCTCCAGGGTGGTGAGCTCCTCGTCACCTAGCGCCAGGAGATCGAGCTCCTCGACCTGATAGCGCAGCAGCTGGCGGCGCGCCTGCACCTCGTCGCCGCTCTCGGTCAGCTGCTTCAGGCGTTTGCGGGTCGCCTGCCAGCGGCGGAACGTCTCGCTGAGTTCGTTCACCGCGGCGCGGTTGCCGGCGAAGTCGTCGAGCAGACGCAGATGGGTCTCCTCGCGCAGCAGCAGCTGGTGGGCATGCTGACCGTGGATCTCGACCAGGTGCTCGCCCAGTGCCTTGAGATCGGCCACCGTGGCCGGCTGGCCGTTGATCCATGCCTTGGAGCGGCCGCTGGCGGTCACTACCCGGCGCAGCAGGCAGTCGTCGTCGGGCAGCTCGCGCTCCGTGAGCCAGGCGCGGGCGGCGGGCAGGGCGGCGATGTCGAAGCGCGCCGAGAGATCGGCGCGCTCGCAGCCGTGGCGTACGCTGGCGGCGTCGCTGCGCTCGCCCAGGCACAGCCCCAGGGCGCCGAGCAGGATCGACTTGCCGGCGCCGGTCTCGCCGGTGATGGCGGTCATGCCGCCGGCAAGCTCCAGATCGAGCGTATCGACGATGGCGTAATCGCGAATGGCAAGCTGAGTCAGCATGGGACCTCCCGGCGGCCGGTATCCTGGTGAGCTGGATATCCATACACGTTATTGCGTTTTTATACAGTAGTCGAGGTTCGCTCACAACACATGCGCAAAACAGACCCCATCGTTGATGCCCGATCACTTGAGTTTGCGGCGAGGACCCCCATATAGGCCGCAGACCTTACAAGGCATTTGCCGATTCGAAATCTTTCCGGCCTCGCTGGGCCGGTGCTGCTTCAGGAGATGCGCATGGCTAAAGAACCCCAGACCCCGCTTGACGACGAGCTGGCGCGGCGCGAGAAAGAGGCCCGTCCGGAGCCGCTGGAAGGCGAGCTGGACGATGCGGCTAGCCTCGTGGAGGACGACGCCGCGGCTTCCGAGGAGCCGACGGAGGTGAGCGACAACCCCGAGGCCGACATGCTGGCAGCCCAGGTCGAGGAGCTGGAGCAGAGCTTGGCCGAGGCCAAGGACCAGGCGCTGCGCGCCGCCGCCGAAGCGCAGAACGTGCGGCGCCGCGCCGAGCAGGAGGCCGAGAAGGCGCGCAAGTTCGCCCTGGAGCGCTTCGTCAAGGAACTGCTGCCGGTGGTCGACAGCCTGGAGAAGGCGCTGGACGCCATGGGCGAGGACGCCAGCGATGTTCACCGCGAGGGCGTGGCCATGACGCTGAAGATGCAGCAGGACGTGCTGGCCAAGTTCGGCGTCGAAACGGTCGAGCCGGCCGGCGAGCCGTTCGACCCGAAGTTCCACGAAGCGATGGCCATGGTGCCCAACCCCGAGCTCGAGCCCAATAGCGTGATGGAAGTGATCCAGAAGGGCTACCTGCTCAACGGGCGCCTGGTGCGTCCGGCCATGGTGGTGGTCAGTCAGGCCACCGGCTGAGGCCTAGCGAATGAAAACGGGGGCGGGGCTTGAAAAGCCACCCGGCGCCCCCAGATAGACGTCAACCGCGGCAACTGCCGCAGCGATGGATTCAAGGCAAACGAATTTTCGAGGATTTCCTATGGGACGCATCATCGGTATTGACCTGGGGACCACCAACTCCTGTGTGGCCGTGCTCGACGGCGACAGCGCCAAGGTGATCGAGAACGCCGAAGGTGCCCGCACCACGCCTTCCATCATCGCCTATACCGATGATGGCGAGATTCTGGTGGGGCAGTCGGCCAAGCGCCAGGCGGTGACCAACCCGCAGAACACCCTGTACGCCATCAAGCGCCTGATCGGTCGTCGCTTCAAGGATGACGTGGTGCAGAAGGACATCAAGATGGTGCCCTACGGCATCACCGAGGCCGACAACGGCGACGCCTGGGTGCAGGTGAAGGACAAGAAGCTGGCACCGCCGCAGGTCAGCGCCGAAGTGCTGAAGAAGATGAAGAAGACCGCCGAGGACTACCTGGGCGAGCCGGTCACCGAGGCGGTGATCACCGTGCCGGCCTACTTCAACGACAGCCAGCGTCAGGCCACCAAGGACGCCGGTCGTATCGCCGGTCTCGAAGTCAAGCGCATCATCAACGAGCCCACCGCGGCGGCGCTGGCCTACGGCATGGACAAGTCGCGCGGCGACAAGACCATCGCCGTGTACGACCTGGGCGGCGGTACCTTCGACATCTCCATCATCGAGGTGGCCGACGTCGACGGCGAGACCCAGTTCGAGGTGCTGGCCACCAACGGCGACACCTTCCTCGGTGGTGAAGACTTCGACATGGCGCTGATCAACTACCTGGTCGATCAGTTCAAGGCCGACAGCGGCATCGACCTGTCCGGCGACAACCTGGCCATGCAGCGCCTCAAGGAAGCCGCCGAGAAGGCCAAGATCGAGCTTTCCAGCGCGCAGCAGACCGACGTCAACCTGCCCTATATCACCGCCGACAACACCGGGCCCAAGCACCTCAACGTGAAGGTGACCCGGGCCAAGCTGGAGTCGCTGGTGGAAGAGCTGGTGCAGCGCTCGCTGGGGCCGTGCAAGACCGCGCTGTCCGACGCCGGCCTGTCCGCTTCCGAGATCGACGACGTGATCCTGGTCGGCGGCCAGACCCGCATGCCGCTGGTGCAGAAGAAGGTTGCTGACTTCTTCGGCAAGGAAGCGCGCAAGGACGTCAACCCGGATGAGGCCGTGGCCGTGGGTGCGGCGATCCAGGGCGGCGTGCTGGGCGGCGACGTCAAGGACGTGCTGCTGCTCGACGTCACTCCGCTGACCCTGGGTATCGAGACCCTGGGCGGCGTGATGACTCCGCTGATTGAGAAGAACACCACCATCCCGACCAAGAAGACCCAGACCTTCTCGACCGCGGATGACAACCAGACTGCCGTGACCATTCACGTGCTTCAGGGTGAGCGCAAGCAGGCTGGCCAGAACAAGTCGCTGGGCCGCTTCGACCTGGCCGACATTCCGCCGGCGCCGCGCGGCGTGCCGCAGATCGAGGTGGCCTTCGACCTCGACGCCAACGGCATCCTCAACGTGTCCGCCAAGGACAAGGCCACCGGCAAGGAGCAGTCGATCGTCATCAAGGCCTCCAGCGGTCTGACCGATGAAGAGATCGAGCAGATGGTGCGCGACGCCGAGGCCCACGCCGACGAGGACAAGAAGTTCGAGGAGCTGGTGGCGCTGCGCAACCAGGCCGACGGCATGGTCCACGCCGCGCGCAAGACCGTGCAGGAAGCCGGCGAGCATGGCACCGACGAGGAGAAGCAGGCCATCGAGACGGCCGCCTCCGAACTCGAGGAAGCGCTCAAGGGCGACGACAAGGACGACATCCAGGCCAAGCTGGACAAGCTGACCGAGCTCTCCGGTAACCTGGCGCAGAAGATGTATGCCGCCCAGGCCGAGGCCGCCCAGCAGGCCGGTGGCGAGGGCCAGGAGGCCGGTGCCAAGCAGGAAGACGACGTGGTCGACGCCGAGTACGAAGAAGTCAACGACGATCAGAAGAAGCAGTAATCGCCAAGGCGATGCCACGGACGACGGTAGCGCGGGGGGACGACTCCCGCGTTGCCGTTTCCGCGGATCGGGCAGCACTGCCTAGACCAGGAGGCGCATGGACCCATGTCCAAACGCGATTATTACGAGGTGCTCGGTGTCGAACGAGGGACCGACACCAAAGAGATCAAGAAGGCCTACCGGCGGCTGGCGCAGAAGTATCATCCGGACCGTAACCCGGACGATGACAAGGCCGCCGAGAAGTTTCGCGAGGTCTCCGAGGCCTACGAGATCCTCTCCGACAACGAGAAGCGTGCCGCCTACGACCAGTTCGGCCATGCCGGCGTAGACGGACAGGCCGGAGGTTTCGGCGCTGGCGGCTTCGGCGGTGCGGGTGCCGGCGGCTTCAGCGACATCTTCGGCGACGTGTTCGGCGACATCTTCGGTGGCGGCGGCGGTCGGCGCAGCCCCCATGCGCCGCAGCGCGGCAGCGACCTTCGCTACAACCTCGAGCTCGATCTCGAGAGCGCGGTGGCCGGCACCACGGTGGACATTCGCGTGCCGCGTCACGTGGAGTGCAGCCGCTGCGACGGCGAGGGCGCCGAGCCGGGCTCCACCAAGGAGACCTGCCCCACCTGTAACGGCCTGGGTCAGGTGCGCATGCAGCAGGGCTTCTTCGCCGTGCAGCAGACCTGTCCCACCTGTCACGGCAGCGGCGTGCACATCAAGGTGCCGTGTCACAAGTGCCACGGTGAAGGCCGTGTGCGTGAGACCCGCACCCTGTCGGTGAAGATTCCCGCTGGGGTCGATACCGGCGACCGCATTCGTCTCAACGGCGAGGGCGAGTCCGGCATCAACGGCGGCCCGCCCGGCGATCTCTACGTGCAGGTGGCGATAAAGCCACACCGTATCTTCCAGCGCGACGGCAAGCACCTGCAGTGCGAGGTGCCGATCAACTTCGTCGATGCCGCACTCGGTGGCGAGCTCGAAGTGCCCACCCTGGATGGCCGGGTCAAGCTCAAGATTCCGCCCGAGACCCAGACCGGCAAGCTGTTCCGCCTGCGCGGCAAGGGCGTCAAGCCGGTTCGCGGGGGCCCCCCCGGCGACCTGCTGTGCAAGGTGGTGGTGGAGACCCCGGTCAACCTCAGCGAAGACCAGAAGGCGCTGCTGCGCCAGCTTCAGGAGAGCCTGGGGGGCAGCAACAGCGCTCACCACTCGCCGAAGAAGAGCGGCTTCTTCGACGGCGTGAAGAAGTTTTTCGAAGACATGAAGCCGTAAGGCGGAACTGCGCCACGAAAGCCCCCGAGCCCTGGCGGTGTCGGGGGCTTTTGCGTTTTCGGCGTGAACGGTTCCTTCGAACCCAGCGTTCCGCCCTGCGCTGTGCATCGGGGCTGGCGCCAACCCGCTCCGGCGTCTTAGTCTGTTGGCTCAGATACGAATGGAGATCGTTGCTATGCCGATGTCGCGTGCGGTGATCGCCACCGAATCCGGGGCGAGGGTGATGAACCGGCTGTGCAAGCACTGGGCGCACAAGCTGGAGGTGGAGCAGGGCGCGGAGCAGAGTCGCGTGGCGTTCGAGGGCGGCTCCTGTGTGATGCGCGTCGAGCCGGGCAAGCTGCTGGTAGCCATCGAGGCGCTGGACGAAGAGGTGCTCGATCAGCTCGAGGGCGTGGTGGATTCCCACCTGCAGCGTATGGCGGGCGACGAGGAACTGGCTATCGTCTGGGAAAATTGAGCGCGCCGACGTCGCTCCGCCTGGCCCACCTCGGCATGCTGCTGTGGGCCCTGCTGGTGGGGCTGTCGTTTCCCGCCGTGGGGCTGATGAGCGAGCTGCCGCCGCTGTCGCTCACCGCCCTGCGTTTTGCCATCGCCTGTGCCGGGCTGTGGTGGCTGGCGCGGCGCTCGTCCGACTTCCTCCCGCCCTGGCGGGTGTTGCCGCTCTACACCCTGATGGGGCTGTGCCTGGCCGGTTTCTTCGGCGCCATGTTCTGGGCCGCCCATCACGCCACCGCGCTCTCCATGGCCACCCTCTACGTCACCGTGCCGCTGCTGGCCTACCTGCTGGGGCTCGGTTTTCGCGTCGAGCGGTTGGGCTGGCAGCTGCCGGCCATTCTCGCGCTGGGAGCTGCTGGGGCACTGGCGCTCGCCTTCGCTGAGGCCCGCAGCCACGGCGAAGGCATGCGGGTGGGGGTCGGCGAGGCGGTGTTCTTCCTCGGCTGCGTGTCGTCGGCGCTCTATCCGGTGCTGAGCAAATGGGGGCTGGCGCGGGAGTGGCTGCCAGAGTCGGCGGCGGTACGCACCTTCTGGAGCCTGGGGCTGGGCGGCATCGCCATCGGCCTGCTGGGACTCGCCATCGAACCCGCCACGCAGCTCGTTACCATGCGCTGGCAGGATCTGGCTCTGGTGGTCTATCTCGGGCTCTTCTCCAGTGCGCTCACCTTCTGGCTGATGCAGCGCGCTACCTCGGTGCTCACGCCGGGAGCCGTGACCGCCTACGGCTACATGGTGCCCTTCGTCTCCATGCTGCTGCTATTCGTCAACGCCCCCGAGCAGCTCGGCTGGCACTGGCTGCCGGGCAGCGCTCTGGTGCTCGCCGCCATCGGGCTGCTGCTGTGTCAGGATGGCAAAGCGGCCCGTTAATCCAGCTTGTCGTCATCCGTGGCTTCGCTACCTGGCGTCGCGGCCAGCCGCGCAAAATGGCGGCGAATTTCGGCGTAGAGCTCGCTCACGTCCTCCACGTGACGGCGCGAGAAGTGGAACGGCACCAGCTGGCCGACCCCGGCCGCGGCGGCGATTTCACCGCAGGCGCGGGCGGTCAGATGGCCGGTAAGCCGGGCCTGCTCGGCCTGGTCTTCACGAAACGAAGCCTCGCAGAACAGCACCTCGGCGCCGTGGGCAAGCGCACCTAGGCGCTCGCGGTTTTCCGGCGTGTCGCCGAAGTCGGTGGCATAGACCAGGCGCTGGCCCGGCTGCGCGAACAGCAGTTGCTCGGCCAGTTCGACGACGGAGTGCCGGCTGCCGTCGGGCAGGGCAATCTCGTCTGCGTTGCCTTCCAGCGCGCGCTGCTTGAGCTCGCCGAGCCAGGGGCCGGGCGCCCAGCCGTGGGCGTCCAGGCACTCCTTGCGCACCTTGAGCTGCGTCGCCGGCTCGTAGGCGAAGGCCAGCACCGGGGTGCCGTGATCCAGCGTGGCGGCGCGCACGCGAAAGCCGGGCTCGGCGTGGATCACGCCGCCATCCACCTCGCGTGGGGAGAGTACCTGCATCGGCTGCCCGGCAACGAGGCGATAGTGGGCCAGGCGCTCGCCGTGCAGCTCGAAGACCTCGAAGCGGGGCGCCTTCTCCTCGACCCGGTCCCACAGGATGCCGCGCAGAAAACCATCCAAGTGAGTGGCGAGCCCGGGCGGGCCGTAGACACGGCAGGCCGGATAGTCGCCGATGCGTGAGCGCAGCAGCCACAGGAAACCGCCGACATGGTCGACGTGGGCGTGGCTGATGAAGACGTCGCTGATCTGGTGGGCCAGCCGCGCCGGTAGTCGGCCGGGGTCGCCCAGGTCGAACAGCAGGCTGCGCTTGCGGTGGCGCAGGCGCAGATGCAGCAGCGGGTCGCCGAATACGCCGTTGACCAGCGTGGCGCGCAGTCCATTGAAGCGCAGCGTCGGGCGGGGGCCGGTGGTGTTTTCCTGAGGGGTAGTCGAGAGCGTCGGCTCTTCGCCGGATGCGGTCGACGAGGGGCGAGGATGGGGGCGCGCCGTGCCGAGCTGACCCTCGGCGTTGCGCCGGGCATCGCGAATGACCAGGGTGCGCGGCGTGTTCGTCAGGGGCGGAGTGCGCACGCTGAGCCGATGGCTCTCCACAGCGATGACTTCGCCCATGGCCAGGCTCGTCCCGGCGGCATCGAGCAGGCCGACCTGGCGTCCTGGCCAGGCATGAGGAGCATCGCCGGGCGGCGGGGCGCCGACGATGATCAGCGCCGACAGGTCGAGTTCCCGCGTCTCGGCGCCGTCGAGATAGGCGTCCCAGGCGCCGGTGCGCCACTGGCGGCGCAGCTGTTTGCCGGGGTGGCGCGCCTGAGGGTGCGCGGGCAGGTTCAGCGTCGCCAGGCCAAGGGCGGAGCGCTCATGTGGATACGGATCGCGCTCCTGCGCCGGCGCCAGGCGTACCACGGCACTCACCCGGCCGGCGTTGGCCAGTGCCGGCAGCAGCTCGGCGCCGCCGATACCGCGCTCCACGCCAGGAGCGTCGATGAGCAGCGGCGTCGCGTCGAGCCGTGCGACCATGCGGCGTACGGCTTCTATCAGCGGCAGGCGGAAGCGGGCGCTGTCCAGCGTGGCCAGTGCCTCGATGGCTTCCAGCTGCCAGTCGCCCAGGCGCGCATCCCAGCGCCCCAGGCGCTCATCCCAGTGCCCCAGGCATACGGCGCCGGGCGGGCCGAAGCCGGGCAGACCGGGGTCGGCGGCCAGGCAACGACACACCTGGCCGCGTTCGGCCAGGGCCGCCGCCGCGCTTCGTGCCAGGGTGCTCTTGCCGCTGCCGGGTGGGCCGGTGAGCAGCACGCGCGGATGTCGTTCGAGCAGCTCGACCAAGGCGGCTACGCGGGTGGTGTCGGGCGGCATCGGCTCAGACATGGCGTTCCTTGTGTGGGGGCGTCATGCCCAGTGTGGGCGATTCCGCCGCCGCTGCCCAAGCGCCCGGCCAGCCCGGTCGATGCTCTGATATACTGCTTCGATTCCCACTCGTCAGCTTTCGCAGGAGTCCGCATGACCCGTATCGCCATCGTCGGTGTCGCCGGCCGCATGGGCCGCACCCTGGTCAACGCCGTGCAGGAGGATGCCGGCGCCACCCTGGCCGGCGGTATCGTCGAGCCGGGCAGTTCGCTGGTTGGGGCCGATATCGGCGAGTTGGCGGGGCTCGGCAAGCTGGGCGTCGCCGCGGTGGACTCCCTCGAGGCCATCGTCGACGACTTCGACGTGTTGATCGACTTCACCGCCCCCCAGGTCACGCTGGCCAACCTGTCCTTCTGCGCGGCGCACGGCAAGCGCATGGTGATCGGCACCACCGGACTTGCCGACGACGAGCTGGCCGAGCTTGACGGCTATCGCGAGCGGCTGCCCTTCGTCTTCGCCCCCAACATGAGCGTCGGAGTGAACCTGACCCTCAAGCTGCTCGAGACTGCGGCCCGGGCGCTGGGCGACGAGGGCTACGACATCGAGGTGATCGAGGCTCACCACCGGCACAAGGTCGACGCGCCCTCCGGCACCGCGCTGAAGATGGGCGAGGTGGTGGCCGAGGCGCTGGGGCGCACGCTCAAGGAGCACGGCGTGTTCGAGCGTGTCGGCCAGTGCGGGCCGCGGGACCCCAAGGAGATCGGTTTCGCCACGGTGCGCGCCGGCGACATCGTCGGCGAGCACACGGTGATGTTCGCCACCGAGGGCGAGCGCATCGAGATCACCCACAAGGCCTCGAGCCGCATGACCTTCGCCAAGGGCGCGGTGAGGGCGGCGCGCTGGGTCGCCGACCAGAGTAATGGACGTTACGGCATGCAGGACGTGTTGGGCCTGTAAGCGCAGGGCAAGCCACGCGAGACGCCGGGGACAGGTTGAAAAAAGGAGAGAGGGAGCTGTCGACGGGGTAGTCCCGAGGACATCGCCAACTGCTCTGGACTGCCCGATGGGGGTAGCCGCTGAGCGCCATTTCCTGTAACATCTCCAAAATTTTGGCCGGGCGCCTGAAATACAGCAGTCCAACTGCGCGCTTGTTGCGTGGCCAGCCCCGAGCAAACAGAGACAACAAGCGGGATGAAACCGGTTCCATCGGCTTCGTCCCGCTTTTTTACGAGCCAAATCTGTCGCCGCGACGATAGCCGCCGAGCCTGCGCCCCTCAGGCTCGCACCAGCATGGGAGGACCTTGTCTTGAACAGCCCCGCATTGAGCAGACCCGCGATATTGGCCCTGGAAAACGGCAGCGTGTTTCACGGCACCGCCATCGGCGCCGATGGGCAGACCAGCGGCGAGGTGGTGTTCAATACAGCCATGACCGGCTATCAGGAGATCCTCACCGATCTCTCCTACACCCGACAGATCGTGACCCTGACCTACCCGCACATCGGTAACACCGGCGTCAACGCCGAAGACGTCGAGTCGGGCTCGATCGCCGCCGCCGGCCTGGTGATCCGCGACCTGCCGCTCATCGCCAGCAACTTCCGCTCCGAGCAGTCGCTCTCCGACTACCTCAAGAGCCAGAACGTGCTCGGCATCGCCGATATCGACACCCGCCGCCTGACCCGCATCCTGCGCGACAAGGGGGCCCAGAACGGCGCCATCCTGGCGGGGCGGGAGGCCGAGGGCGAAGACGCCGTCGAGCGTGCGCTGGCCGCGGCGCGGGCGTTCCCCGGGCTCAAGGGCATGGATCTGGCCAAGGAAGTCAGCTGCAAGCAGGCCTACGAGTGGAACGAGGCAGAGTGGGTGCTGGGCCAGGGTAACGTCGATGCCAGTGGCAGCGAGCGCCCCTTCCACGTGGTGGTCTACGACTACGGCGTGAAGTACAACATCCTGCGCATGCTGGCCTCCCGCGGCTGTCGCCTCACCGTGGTGCCGGCGCAGACCCCGGCCAGCGACGTGCTGGCGCGCAATCCGGACGGCATCCTGCTGGCCAACGGTCCCGGCGACCCCGCCCCCTGCGACTACGCCATCAAGGCGATCCAGGAGATTCTCGAGACCAACGTGCCGGTGTTCGGCATCTGCCTCGGCCATCAGCTGCTGGCCCTGGCCGCCGGTGCCAAGACGGTGAAGATGAACCACGGCCACCACGGTGCCAACCACCCGGTGCAGGATCTCGACAGCGGCCACGTGATGATCACCAGCCAGAACCACGGCTTCGCCGTCGACGAGGCGAGCCTGCCGGGCAACGTGCGCGCCATTCACCGTTCGCTGTTCGACGGCACGCTGCAGGGCATCGAGCTGACCGACCGCCCGGCCTTCAGCTTCCAGGGCCACCCGGAAGCGAGCCCCGGACCGCGCGACGTGTCGCCGCTGTTCGACCGCTTCGTGACGATGATGCGTGAGCGCCGCTGAGCGGCGCCGCCTTCGTCTTATCGCCTGCTATCAACGAATCCAGCCGCGGGAACCGACATGCCCAAGCGTACCGACATAAACAGCATCCTGATCATTGGCGCCGGCCCCATCGTCATCGGCCAGGCGTGCGAATTCGACTACTCCGGCGCCCAGGCCTGCAAGGCGCTGCGTGAGGAGGGCTACCGGGTCATCCTGGTCAACTCCAACCCGGCCACCATCATGACCGACCCGGTGATGGCCGACGCCACCTATATCGAGCCGATCACCTGGCAGGCGGTGGAGAAGATCATCGAGGCCGAGCGCCCCGACGCCATCCTGCCCACCATGGGCGGCCAGACCGCGCTGAACTGTGCGCTGGCGCTCGACAAGCACGGCGTGCTCGAGAAGTACGGCGTGGAGATGATCGGCGCCAACGCCGACACCATCGACAAGGCCGAAGACCGCGACCGCTTCGACAAGGCGATGAAGAACATCGGACTGGAGTGCCCGCGGGCCAAGGTCGCCCACTCCATGGAAGAGGCCTGGGAGATCCAGGCCGAGCTCGGCTTCCCGGTGATCATCCGCCCCTCCTTCACCATGGGCGGCTCCGGCGGCGGCGTGGCCTACAACAAGGAGGAGTTCGAGGAGATCTGCGATCGTGGCTTCGACCTCTCGCCCACCAAGGAGCTGCTGATCGACGAGTCGCTGCTGGGCTGGAAGGAGTACGAGATGGAGGTCGTTCGTGACAAGAACGACAACTGCATCATCGTCTGCGCGATCGAGAACTTCGACCCCATGGGCGTGCATACCGGCGACTCCATCACCGTGGCCCCGGCGCAGACGCTGACCGACAAGGAATACCAGATCATGCGCGACGCATCGCTTGCGGTGCTACGCGAGATCGGCGTCGAGACCGGCGGCTCCAACGTGCAGTTCGGCGTCGACCCCAAGACCGGGCGCATGGTGGTCATCGAGATGAACCCGCGGGTGTCGCGCTCCTCGGCGCTGGCCTCCAAGGCCACCGGCTTCCCGATCGCCAAGATCGCCGCCAAGCTGGCGGTGGGCTACACCCTGGACGAGCTCTCCAACGACATCACCGGCGGCCGCACCCCGGCTTCGTTCGAGCCCTCCATCGACTACGTGGTCACCAAGATTCCGCGCTTCACCTTCGAGAAGTTCCCCCAGGCCAACGACCGCCTCACCACCCAGATGAAGTCGGTGGGCGAGGTGATGGCCATCGGGCGTACCTTCCAGGAGTCGCTGCAGAAGGCGCTGCGCGGGCTCGAGACCGGCAATGACGGCCTCGACCCCAAGGTGAGCGAGTTCACCGAAGAGGCGATGCAGCACATCAAGGGTGAGCTGCAGGCCGCCGGCGCCGAGCGCATCTTCTACATCGCCGACGCCATGCGCGCCGGCCTGAGCGTGGAAGAGATCTTCACCCTGACCAATATCGACCCCTGGTTCCTGGTCCAGCTCGAGGAACTGGTGCGTATCGAGCAGGACGTGGCCAAGCGCTCGCTCTCAGAGTTCAGCGCCCAGGAGCTGTTCCGTCTCAAGCGCAAGGGCTTCTCCGACGCGCGCCTGGCCAAGCTGCTCGGCGTTTCCGAGAAGGAATTCCGCAAGACCCGCCAGAAGGCCGGCATCCGCCCGGTCTACAAGCGCGTCGACACCTGTGCCGCCGAGTTCGCCTCGGACACCGCCTACATGTACTCCACCTATGAGGAGGAGTGCGAGGCCGAGGTCAGCGACCGTCAGAAGATCATGGTGCTGGGCGGCGGGCCCAACCGCATCGGTCAGGGCATCGAGTTCGACTACTGCTGCGTCCACGCCGCCTTCGCCATGCGCGACGACGGCTACGAGACCATCATGGTCAACTGCAACCCGGAGACCGTCTCCACCGACTACGACACCTCCGACCGCCTCTACTTCGAACCGGTGACCCTGGAGGACGTGCTGGAGATCGCCGACAAGGAGCAGCCGGTCGGCGTGATCGTGCAGTTCGGCGGCCAGACCCCGCTCAAGCTCGCCCGTGAGCTCGAGGCCGCCGGCGTGCCGATCATCGGCACCACCCCGGACGCCATCGACCGTGCCGAGGACCGCGAGCGTTTCCAGCAGATGATAGACAAGCTGGGCCTCAAGCAGCCGCCCAACGCCACCGCGCGCAGCTTCGACGAGGCCTTCGCCAAGGCCGAGGCGATCGGCTACCCGCTGGTGGTGCGGCCGAGCTACGTGCTCGGCGGTCGTGCCATGGAGATCGTCTACTCCGCCGACGAGCTGGAGAACTACATGACCCACGCGGTCAAGGTCTCCAACGACTCGCCGGTGCTGCTCGACCACTTCCTCAATGCTGCCATCGAGATCGACATCGATGCCGTTTCCGACGGCCACGAAGTGGTAATCGGCGGCATCATGCAGCACATCGAGCAGGCCGGCGTGCACTCCGGCGACTCCGCCTGTGCGCTGCCGCCCTATTCGCTGCCCGCCGAGGTGCAGGACGAGATGCGCGATCAGGTCAAGCGCATGGCCGTCGAGCTCGGCGTGGTGGGCCTGATGAACGTGCAGCTGGCGTGGCAGGACGGCGAGATCTACGTCATCGAGGTCAACCCGCGCGCCTCGCGCACCGCGCCCTTCGTCTCCAAGTGCATCGGCACCTCGCTGGCCCAGATCGCCGCACGCTGCATGGCCGGCAAGAGCCTGGTCGAGCAGGGCTTCACCCGCGAGATCGTGCCGCACTTCTACAGCGTCAAGGAGGCGGTGTTCCCGTTCAACAAGTTCCCCGGCGTCGACCCGATCCTGTCGCCGGAGATGAAGTCCACCGGCGAGGTGATGGGCTCGGGCGAAACCTTTGCCGAGGCCTTCTACAAGGCGCAGCTGGGTGCCGGCGAGGCGATTCCCAAGCTCGAAGGCGAGCGTAAGGCGTTCCTCTCGGTACGTGAACCGGACAAGGCGGGAGTTATCGAGATCGCCCGTTCTCTGCTAGGATTGGGGTTCACCCTGTGCGCGACTCGCGGCACCGCCGCAGCCCTCGAAGCCGCCGGCCTCGAGGTGGAAGTCGTCAACAAGGTCTATGAAGGTCGTCCGCATATCGTCGATCTGCTCAAGAACGACGACATCGCCTATATCGTCAATACCACCGAGGGTCGCCAGGCGATCAACGACTCTTCGGTGATCCGCCGCACCGCACTGGCCCGCAAGGTGCCCTATGCCACTACGTTGGCAGGGGCCAGTGCCGTTTGCATGGCACTGGAATATGGCAACGAGATCACGGTGCGGCGGTTACAGGAACTGCATGCAGGAGCAACGCAATGAACAAGGTCCCGATGACCGTTGCCGGCGAAGCACGCCTGCGCAAGGAACTCGAGGAGCTCAAGAGCGAGGCGCGGCCCAAGGTGATCGCGGCCATCGCTGAAGCCCGTGAGCATGGCGATCTCAAGGAGAACGCCGAGTACCATGCGGCGCGTGAGCAGCAGGGCTTCATCGAGGGGCGTATCCAGGAGATCGAGAGCAAGCTCTCCAACGCCCAGGTGATCGATGTGGCCAAGTTGCCGCAGACCGGCAAGGTGATCTTCGGTGTCACCGTGGAGCTGATCAATCTCGGCAACGACGAGGAGGTCAGCTACCAGATCGTCGGCGAGGACGAAGCCGACATCAAGGCCGGCAAGATCTCCGTCACTTCACCCATTGCCCGTGCTCTAATCGGCAAGGAAGAGGGCGACGTGGTGGTGGTCAGCACGCCGGGCGGCGAGGTCGAGTACGAGATTTCCAGCGTCGATCACCGCTGAGCCCAGCTGAGTTCAGTCCAGCCCGGGCCGGTACGAAAAAGCCCGCGACATCATGTCGCGGGCTTGTTTTTTTAGGCCTTGGCTCTTTTTGGGCCTTGCCTCTGCGGCTTGCTTCAGTGCCGACCGTGGTGGTTCTCGAAGCGCTTGACGTTGGAGAGCTTCGGGTTGGCCTGGGGGCTCTTGCGGTAGAGCAGTGCCATCTTGCCGATGGTCTGCACGCGCTCGGCGCCGCTGGCCGCCAGCAGCTCCTCGAGCATGGCGGCGCGGTCGTCGCGCTCCGGCAGGGCCAGCTTGACCTTGATCAGCTCGTGATCGGACAGCGCCCGGTCGAGTTCCGCCAGCACGCCCTCGGAGACACCGTTCTCCGACACCGTCACCACCGGGTTGAGATGGTGGCCGATGCTGCGAAATGCTTTCTTTTGTGCCTGTGACAAGCTCATGGTATCTTGCGTCTTCCCGGTTGCGCGTAACCTGTCATGGTACGGTGAAATGCGCGCCGGCGAAAGCATGGCAAGGCCCGCCGGGCCCTCGTCCAGCTCTGCATCACACCGAACCGGGCCGGCATGTCTGCGCTCCGCTCGGCGTCTTCAGTCAAGGTGATCGTGTGGCTCGATCCACTTCCTCGTCCCGCAACGGCGCATCCGACGGCTCGCGCCGTCAGCAGCCTGGTGTCAGCAAAGGCAGTGCCAGCAAGGGCAGCGCCGGCAAGAGCAATGCCAGCAAGAGCAATGCCAGCAAGAGCAGCGCCGGCTGGCTCAAGGAGCACTTCGACGACCGTTTCGTGCAGCAGAGCTGGCAGGACGGCTATCGCTCCCGTGCCAGCTACAAGCTGCTGGCGCTCGACGAGAAGGACCGGTTGTTCAAGCCCGGCATGAGCGTGATCGACCTGGGCGCGGCCCCGGGCGGCTGGAGTCAGGTGGCGGCCGACCGCGTGGGTCCTGAAGGCATGGTGATCGCCTCGGACATCCTCGAGATGGATGCCCTGGCCGGCGTCGAGTTCATTCAGGGCGACTTCACCGAGGAGGCCGTGCTGGAGGCGATACTCGCCACCCTCGATGGCAGGCCGGTGGACCTTGTTATGTCCGACATGGCCCCCAATATGAGTGGTATGAGCGCCATCGACCAACCCCAGGCCATGTACCTGGTGGAGCTGGCGCTGGACTTGGCGCGCCAGACCCTGCGCCCCGGCGGTCGCTTCCTGGCCAAGGTGTTCCAGGGCGAAGGCTTCGATGCCTACCTGAAGGAGCTGCGTGAGAGCTTTACCAAGGTGGTGACGCGCAAGCCGGAGGCATCCCGCGCCCGTTCGCGCGAGGTCTACCTGCTGGCAGACGGATTTCGGGGCTGAGCCGCGGCTCGGCCCGACGACACGAGCCAGGGTGCGGCGGTGCCGTCCCTGGGCGATCGACAATAGCTTAAGACTAACAGCTCCATGACCAGACATGGCCGCCCAACTGTGCCACAGTGTGTGGTGGCGCGGGTGCGGCCCGCGAGGCGGAACATGGCCGCTCCATTCGTGGTCTTAGAGCCAGGCATCGTTGGCCGAGAGTAGCTTGCAATGAGGGTAGACCCTTGAATGATATGGCGAAGAATCTGATCCTCTGGTTGGTCATCGCGGCAGTGCTGCTGACGGTGTTCAACAATTTCACCGTCGATACGACACCGCAGACGATGAACTATTCCCAGTTCGTCCAGCAGGTGCAGAACCAGCAGGTCCGCAGCGTGACCATCGACGGCTACCGGATCACCGGCGAGCGCGCCGACGGCTCGCAGTTCCAGACCATCCGTCCGGCGGCGGAAGATCCCAAGCTGATCGACGACCTGCTCACCCATAACGTCACCGTGATAGGTCGCGAGCCGCAGGAGCAGAGCCTGTGGACCCGGCTGTTGATCGCCAGCTTCCCGATCCTCCTGATTCTCGCCATCTTCATGTTCTTCATGCGCCAGATGCAGGGTGGCGCCGGCGGCAAGGGCGGGCCGATGAGCTTCGGCAAGTCCAAGGCCAAGCTGCTCTCCCAGGATCAGATCAAGACCACCTTCGCCGACGTCGCCGGCTGCGACGAGGCCAAGGAAGAGGTCGAGGAGCTGGTCGACTTCCTGCGCGACCCCTCCAAGTTCCAGCGTCTGGGCGGCACCATTCCCCGCGGCGTACTGATGGTGGGGCCGCCGGGTACCGGTAAGACGCTGCTGGCCAAGTCCATCGCCGGCGAGGCCAAGGTGCCGTTCTTCTCGATCTCCGGCTCCGACTTCGTCGAAATGTTCGTCGGCGTGGGTGCGTCCCGCGTGCGCGACATGTTCGAACAGGCCAAGAAGCAGGCCCCCTGCATCATCTTCATCGACGAGATCGACGCCGTGGGCCGCTCGCGCGGCGCCGGCATGGGCGGCGGCAACGACGAGCGCGAGCAGACGCTGAACCAGCTGCTGGTGGAGATGGACGGCTTCGAGGCCAACGAGGGCATCATCGTCATCGCCGCCACCAACCGTCCCGACGTGCTCGACCCGGCGCTGCTGCGTCCGGGCCGCTTCGACCGTCAGGTGGTGGTGCCGCTGCCCGACATCCGCGGCCGTGAGCATATCCTCAACGTGCACCTGCGCAAGGTGCCGCTGGCCGACGACGTCAAGCCGTCACTGATCGCCCGCGGTACCCCCGGCTTCTCCGGTGCCGACCTGGCCAACCTGGTCAACGAGGCGGCGCTGTTCGCCGCGCGGCGCAACAAGCGCCTGGTGGGCATGGAAGAGCTGGAGCTGGCCAAGGACAAGATCATGATGGGCGCCGAGCGCCGCTCCATGGTCATGACCGACAAGGAAAAGCTCAACACCGCCTACCACGAGTCGGGCCACGCCATCATCGGTCTGGTGATGCCGGAGCACGACCCGGTCTACAAGGTCACCATCATTCCGCGCGGTCGTGCCCTGGGTGTGACCATGTTCCTGCCCGAGCAGGATCGCTACAGCCTGTCGCGTCAGCAGATCCTCAGTCAGATCTGCTCGCTGTTCGGCGGCCGTATCGCCGAGGAGATGACCCTGGGGCCGAACGGTGTCACCACCGGGGCTTCCAACGACATCAAGCGCGCTACCGAGCTGGCCCACAACATGGTCGCCAAGTGGGGCCTCTCCGAGGAGATGGGCCCGATCATGTACGACGAGGACGAGTCGCATCAGTTCCTCGGCGGCCCGGGCCAGGGCGGCGGCAAGCTGAAGTCCGGCGAGACCGTCTCCAAGCTCGACAAGGAGGTGCGCAAGGTCATCGACGAGTGCTACGCCAAGGCCAAGCAGATCCTCGAGGAAAACCGCGACAAGCTCGACGCCATGGCCGAAGCGCTGATGCAGTACGAGACCATCGACGCCGATCAGCTCAAGGACATCATGGAAGGCCGTACGCCGCGTCCGCCCAAGGACTGGGAAGACGGTGACTCGGGCACCGGCGCGCCAGTAAGCGGCGAGGCAGAGCCCAAGCCCGAAGCGGAGCCGGCACCGCAGCCGACCGATAGCAGTGGCGACGGCGGCGATGGCGGAGACCACGGTGACGAGGATGAGGACGACGAGCCTCGCCGCCGTCCCTCCGATCCGCTGGGCGGTCCCGCCGGATCGTGAGCCGCGATGCCGACACAGGCGCCCCACCGGGGCGCCTTTGCCGTGGGGCGACCTGACCCGACCCATGTCACAGGATGCATGACATGACAGATTCTCCTTCAGCGATTTGGCTGCCGTGTGGGCGGCATCGTCTGGACCTCTCCTACCCCCGCGTGATGGGGATTCTCAACGTCACTCCCGACTCCTTCTCCGACGGCGGCCGCCATGTCGCCATCGACGATGCCCTGCGTCACGCCGAGCGCATGCTGGCTGAGGGCGCGGCGATCATCGATGTGGGCGGCGAATCGACCCGCCCCGGCTCGCAGCCGGTGGCCACGCAGGAGGAACTGGACCGCGTGGCGCCGGTGGTCGAGCGGCTGGTGTGCGAACTCGATGCGCTGGTGTCGGTGGATACCAGCAATCCCGACGTGATGCGCGAGGTCGCTCAGCTGGGCGCCGGTATGCTCAACGACGTGCGCGCCCTGCAGCGCGAGGGTGCGCTGGAGGCGGCAGTCGGTACCGGCCTGCCGGTGTGCCTGATGCACATGCAGGGCGAACCACGCGACATGCAGCAGGCGCCCCACTACGATGAGCCTATCGAGGAGGCGGTGGCCGGATTCCTCGCCGCCCGGGTGGCGGCCTGCGAGGCCGCGGGGCTGCGTCGTGAGCGGCTGCTGCTCGACCCCGGCTTCGGCTTCGGCAAGACCGTGGAGCACAATCTGCGCCTGCTCAACCGCATGGAGCGCTTGGCCGAACTCGAGCTGCCGCTGCTGGTGGGCATGTCGCGCAAGAGCATGATCGGCAAGGTGCTGGGACGGCCGGTGGAGGAGCGTCTGCCCGGCGGGCTGGCGCTGGCGTCGCTGGCGATCGAGCGCGGCGCACGTATCCTGCGCGTCCATGACGTTGGCCCTGCCATGGATGCGGTGAACATGACCTGGGCCGTGCTTAGGGAAGGCTGCGAGAATGACTAGAAAATACTTTGGTACGGATGGCATTCGTGGGACGGTCGGCGAGTACCCCATTACGCCGGATTTCATGCTCAAGCTGGGCTGGGCCATGGGGCGGGTGCTGGCCCGTGAGTCGGGGCGCGCACGAGTCCTGATCGGCAAGGACACGCGCATCTCGGGTTACATGTTCGAATCGGCCCTGGAGGCGGGCCTCTCCGCCGCCGGCGTCGACGTGGCGCTGCTCGGTCCGATGCCCACCCCGGCGATCGCCTATCTCACGCGCACCTTCCGCGCCGATGCCGGTATCGTCATTTCGGCGTCGCACAACCCCTTTGCCGACAACGGCATCAAGTTCTTCTCCACCGCGGGTACCAAGCTTGCCGATGAGCTCGAAGAGCGTATCGAGGCGATGCTGGACGAGCCGCTGACCACGGTGGCGGCGGACAGGCTGGGCAAGGCGATGCGCATCGACGACGCGGCCGGTCGCTACATCGAATTCTGCAAGTCGACCATTCCCAACCGGGTCAGCTTGCACGGGCTGCGCATGGTGCTCGACTGTGCCCATGGCGCCACCTACCACATTGCGCCCAGCGTGTTCCGCGAGCTGGGTGCCGAGGTCAGCCTGGTCGGGGCCAGCCCCGACGGCCTCAACATCAACCGTGACGTCGGTTCCACCTCGCCGGCCTCCCTGCGGGCGGCGGTGATTCAACAGAGCGCCGACCTGGGCATCGCCTTCGACGGCGACGGTGACCGGGTGCTGATGGTCGATGCCGACGGTCGCGAGATCGATGGCGACGACATCCTCTACCTGATCGCCCGCGACCGCCATCAGCGCGGCCAGCTGGTGGGCGGCGTGGTCGGCACCCTGATGACCAACTTTGGCCTGGCCATGGCGCTCGAGAACATGGGCATTCCCTTCGAGCGTGCCAAGGTCGGCGACCGCTACGTGGTGGAGCGCCTGCTGGCCAATGACTGGCAGCTGGGCGGCGAGTCGTCCGGTCACATCGTCTGCGCCGACGTGCAGAGCACCGGTGACGGTATCGTCTCGGCGCTGCAGGTGCTGGCGATCATGATCAGCGAGGGTAAGCCTCTGCACACGCTGCTCGCCGGGCTGGAGAAGGTGCCGCAGGTACTGGTCAACGTGCGCCTGACGCCGGGCAGCGATGCCAAGGCGCTGATGGCGAGCCCGGCCGTCAAGGATGCCGTGGCCGAGGCGGAGGCGGAGCTGGGCGACGAGGGACGCGTACTGCTGCGCCCTTCGGGCACCGAGCCGCTGATTCGCGTCATGGTCGAAGGGCGCGCGCATCTCGACGTCGAGGGGTTGGCGCAGCGCCTGGCCGCTCAGGTCGAGGGAGAGTTGGGTTGACAACCGCCGCAACGGTTGTCTTGACTAGGCACCTCCTATACCATTTCGCTCCACTTTGAAAGAGGATGCAGCATGCGCACGCCGCTGATTGCCGGGAACTGGAAGATGAACGGTTCGGCCGCGCTGGTCGAGGAGTTCGGTCAGCGTTTCGCCGAAAAGACGCTCCCGGCGTCGCTGGACGTGGTCGTTCTGCCGCCTTTTCCCTATCTGGACGCGGCCCGGCGCGCCTTCGATGGCACGCCGATCCGCCTGGGGGCGCAAACCTTGAACCCGCTGCACTCCGGTGCCCGCACCGGCGAGGTGAGCGGGCGCATGCTCAAGGAGTTCGGCGTGGAATACGCCCTCGCGGGCCACTCCGAGCGTCGTCAGCTCTATCGCGAGGATGACGAGGCCGTGCTCGACCGGTTGCTGGCCGCGCTGAACGTGGGGATAACCCCGATTCTGTGCGTGGGCGAGACGCTGGAAGAGCGCGATGCCGGCAAGACCATGGAAGTGGTGCTGCGTCAGGTGGGCTATGTGATGGCCCGGCTGGAGCCCGATCAGCGTGAGCGTGTCGTCATCGCTTACGAACCGGTCTGGGCGATCGGTACCGGCCGCACGGCCACGCCCGAGCAGGCCCAGGAGGTCATGGCCGGTATTCGCGAATACCAGGCCGGCTATGATCGTGCTCTAGCGGCGGGCCTGCGTCTGCTCTACGGCGGCAGCATGAATGCCGACAACGCGGCTGAGCTGCTGGCTCAGCCCGACATCGACGGCGGCCTGGTGGGCGGTGCTTCGCTCAAGGTCGACGATTTCCTAGCCATTTGTCAGTCAGCAGGTTGAACTCATGCAAGTTGCCATTCTCATGATCCATGTGGCGATTGCCGTCGCCCTGGTCGTTCTCATCCTGCTTCAGCAGGGCAAGGGCGCCGAAGCCGGTGCCGCCTTCGGTGGCGGTGCCTCGCAGACCGTATTCGGCTCGCGCGGGACCGGCAGTTTTCTTTCGCGCACCACGGCGGTGCTGGCGGCGGCCTTCTTCGCCACTTCGCTGACACTGGCCTACTTCGCCACCCAGGCCGGGCAGGCGCCGGAAGCGGGAATTCCCGATGCGCGCCTGATCGAACAGCAGCGCGGCTTGCCAACGCTTGACGATGAAGCCCGCGACGTGGATAATACCGCGCCAGTGCTGGAGGAAAGCGGCGACTGAGTCGCGCTTCCGGCAGTCAAGCAAGCCGAAGTGGTGGAATTGGTAGACACGCTATCTTGAGGGGGTAGTGACCGTAAGGTCGTGCGGGTTCAAGTCCCGCCTTCGGCACCATCTGAAACGCTGCGAGCCCAATGGGGTCGTGAGTCGTCAGAAGCAGGATTGGCACCAGGAAGATTGCAGGTCCGTGTTAGCGCAAGTCTCCTTGACGCAAGCGCTTTCCACGCCTACAATCGCCGACCTGGAATGTTGCGGGGTGGAGCAGTCTGGTAGCTCGTCGGGCTCATAACCCGAAGGTCATCGGTTCAAATCCGGTCCCCGCTACCATTTTCAGCCAGGTGTTCCTATAAGGGATGCAGAGTGGCGAAAGTGGTACTACAGGTTTCTTGTGAAAGGCCCCTTCCTGCGAAGGGGCTTTTTGTTAGCAGCTTACTGCCGGCATGGGTCGGCAGTGCTTATCCGGGCAATGCCAATCAGCCACCTAGCTTTCCTGTTCACTCCCGGCCAGGTGCCTGATGCAACGGCTGTAGGAGCTTTTTCTGTGGCACTCAAGGACGCTGCGCTGCATGCGCTGATCGAACCGGTGGTCACCGCCATGGGATTCGAGCTCTGGGGCATCGAGTATCGCCCCCAGGGCAAGCACTCCCAGTTGGTGATCTACATTGATCATGCCGACGGTGTGAGCGTGGACCACTGCGCCGACGTGAGCCGTCAGGTCAGTGCCGTGCTCGACGTGGAGGATCCCATCCCGGGCGAGTATCGCCTGGAGGTGTCGTCACCGGGGATGGATCGTCCGCTCTACACCCTCGATCAGTTCGCTCGCTACGCTGGGCACGAGGTAGCACTGAAACTGCGCGTGGCCTTCGACGGACGGCGCAAGTTCCAGGGGTTGCTGGCCGGTATCGAGGAAGACGAGGTCTTGCTGCAGCTCGACGGCGAGGAATACTGCTTTCCCATCGAAAGCATCGATCAGGCACGGGTAGTCCCGCGATTCGAGGACTGAGGCGCAGGCCAGGTTCGGTGCACAAGAACAGGTTTTCTGGCGAGGCAAAGGCATGAGTAAAGAAATTCTGATGGTCGTCGATGCGATCTCAAACGAGAAGGGCGTACCCCGCCAAGTGATCTTCGAGGCGGTGGAGGCGGCGCTGGCCAGCGCGTCACGCAAGCGCTTCGAAGGTCGCGAGGTCAGCGTGCGCGTGCATATCGATCGTCAAACGGGTGACTACGAAACCTTCCGCCGCTGGGAGGTGGTGGAGGACGACGAGTTCGAGAACCCCGACGCCGAGATCAAGGAGTCCTTCGCCGCGCGTCGCGAGACGCCGCTCAAGCTGGGTGATGTGGTCGAGGAGCAGATCGAGAATGCTGCCTTCGGTCGCATCGCCGCCCAGACCGCCAAGCAGGTCATCGTGCAGAAGGTGCGCGAGGCCGAGCGCGCCGAGGTGGTACGGCAGTACGCCGAGCGCGAGGGCGAGCTGGTTGCCGGCATCGTCAAGAAGACCACCCGCGACGGTCTGATCATCGACCTGGGCGACAACGCCGAGGCGTTCCTGCCGCGCAGCGAGATGATTCCCGGCGAGCGCTACCGCATGAACGATCGCGTTCGCGCGCTGCTGCTCAAGGTCGACGCCGAGGCGCGTGGCGCCCAGCTGATCCTGTCGCGCACCTGCCCGGAGCTGATCATCGAGCTGTTCAAGATCGAGGTGCCGGAGATCGCCGAGCAGCTCATCGAGATCAAGGGCGCCGCACGCGACCCGGGCTCCCGCGCCAAGATCGCGGTCAAGACCAACGACCGCCGCATCGATCCGGTCGGTGCCTGCGTCGGCATGCGCGGTTCACGCGTTCAGGCGGTGTCGAGCGAGCTGCAGAACGAGCGGGTCGACATCATCCTGTGGGACGACAATCCCGCTCAGCTGGTGATCAACGCCATGGCACCGGCCGATGTCGGCTCGATCCTGGTCGACGAGGATGCGCATGCCATGGACGTGGCCGTGGCCGAGGACAACCTGGCTCAGGCCATCGGCCGCAGCGGTCAGAACGTGCGTCTGGCTTCCGAACTCACCGGCTGGCGGATCAACGTCATGACCGAGAGCGAGGCGGAAGACAAGCGCGAGCAGGAAATCGACAGTCTGGTCGAGAACTTCATTCAGCATCTGGAGATCGAGGACGACCTCGCCCGGCTGCTGGTGGAAGAGGGTTTCACCACGCTGGAAGAGATCGCCTACGTGCCCCTCGAGGAGATGCTCGAGATCGAGGAGCTCGACGAAGAACTGGTGGAAGAGCTGCGTGCCCGCGCCAAGGACGAGCTGCTGACGCTGGCCATCGCCTCCGAAGAGGAACTCGACGGCGCTCAGCCGGCCGACGACCTGCTGGAGATGGATGGCATGGAGCGTCATCTGGCCTTCATTCTGGCCAGCCGGGGCATCGTTACCATGGAGGATCTCGCCGAGCAGTCCGTCGACGACTTGATGGACATCGAGGGCATGGACGAGGAGCGCGCTGCAGCACTGATCATGACTGCCCGTGCGCCCTGGTTCGAGAACGAACAGTAAACGGGTCACGGGCTGAGGAGGGTCGAGATGTCGGAAATGACCGTTAAGGATTTTGCAGCGAAGGTTGGGCGCGACGTGCCCCGACTGCTGGAACAGATGAAAGAAGCCGGGCTCGAGCACAAGTCGGAGGGCGACGCTGTGTCCGAGGAGGACAAGCGCAAGCTGCTCGACTACCTGACCAAGAGCCATGGCGGCACCGGTGCCGGTGCGCGCAATCGCATCACGCTGACGCGCAAGACGCGCAGCAAGATCAAGACCGGCGAGCGTGGCAAGACCATCGAGGTGCAGGTGCGCAAGAAGCGTACCTACGTCAAGCGTGCCGAAGAGGAAGAGGCACCCAAGGCGGAGCCGGTGGAAGAGACCGGGCCGCGCCAACTGGTAGGCGATATGGCCGACTCCCAGGCCAAGCGCGAGGCCGAGCAGGTCGAGCAAGCCAAGGCGCGCGCCGCTGAGCAGGCCGCCAGCGAAGAGGCCGCCAAGGCCGAAGTTGCCGAGGCCGCTCAAGCCGCCAAGGCTGAAGCGCCCGAGATTGCGGTGCCCGAGCTGGTGGAGTCGGAAGAAGAGCCGGCTGCCCAGCCCGAGCCGCCGGCGCCGCCCAAGGAGGGCCGTACCGACCGTCGTACCGCGCCGCCCAAGAAGGCTTCGGCCAAGAAGGGGCGTCACGACCGCGACGACGACGACCGTGGCGACCGCGAGGAGCGTCGCCGTGGCGGCGGCAAGAAGGTCAAGCGCGCCGAGCGTCGCGGCGGCCGCCGCGGTTCCGGCCAGAGCGGCGGCGGCAAGCACGGCTTCCAGAAGCCGACGCAGCCGATCGTGCGTGAGGTCACCATCCCCGAATCGATCAGCGTTGCCGAGCTGGCCGACAAGATGTCGATCAAGGCGAACGAGGTCATCAAGACCATGTTCACCATGGGCGCGGCGGTGACCATCAACCAGACCATCGATCAGGACACCGCGGCCATCGTGGTCGAGGAGATGGGTCACAAGCCCAAGCTGATCAAGGACGACGCCCTCGAGACCGAAATGCTCGAAGGCATCTCCTACGAGGGCGAGGAGATCACCCGTTCGCCGGTAGTGACCGTGATGGGTCACGTCGACCACGGCAAGACCTCGCTGCTCGACTACATCCGTAAGGCCAAGGTGGCCACCGGCGAAGCCGGCGGCATCACCCAGCACATCGGTGCCTACCACGTCGAGGACGAGCACGGCGGCGTGACCTTCCTCGATACCCCGGGTCACGCGGCGTTCACCGCCATGCGTGCGCGCGGCGCCAAGGCCACCGACGTGGTCATCCTGGTAGTGGCGGCCGACGACGGCGTCATGCCCCAGACCATCGAGGCGATCGAGCACTCCAAGGCGGCCGAGGTTCCGATGGTGGTGGCGGTCAACAAGATCGACAAGCCGGCGGCCGATCCGGACCGGGTCAAGAACGAGCTGTCCCAGCACGGCGTCATCTCCGAGGAGTGGGGCGGCGACACCCAGTTCGTCCACGTCTCGGCCAAGAGCGGCGAAGGCATCGAGGACCTGCTGGAGGCGATCCAGCTGGTTTCCGAGGTGCTCGAGCTCAAGGCCGTGCCGGAAGCGCCCGGCAAGGGCGTGGTGGTCGAATCGCGCCTCGACCGTGGCCGCGGCCCGGTGGCCACCGTGCTGGTCCAGAACGGCACCCTGAAGAAGGGCGACATCGTGCTGGCCGGTTTGCACTACGGCCGCGTGCGCGCGCTGACCAACGAGCTCGGCCAGCAGGTCGACTCGGCAGGCCCCGCCATGCCGGTGGAGATCCAGGGCCTCGACGGCACTCCGGATGCCGGTGACGATTTCATGGTCGTGGCCGACGAGAAGAAGGCTCGCGAGGTCGCCAACTTCCGTCAGGGCAAGTACCGCGAGGTGCGTCTGGCGCGTCAGCAGAAGGCCAAGCTGGAGAACATGTTCAGCCAGATGGGTCAGGACGAAGTGGCCAAGGTCAACATCGTGCTCAAGGCAGACGTGCAGGGCTCGCTGGAAGCGATCAAGGGCGCTCTCGAGGAGCTCTCCACCGACGAGGTGCAGGTCTCCGTGGTCTCCTCCGGCGTGGGCGGCATCACCGGCACCGACGCCAACCTGGCGCTGGCCTCCGAGGCCATCGTGGTCGGCTTCAACGTGCGTGCCGACGCCGCTGCCCGCGAGATCATCGAGCGCGAAGGGCTGGATCTGCGCTACTACAGCGTCATCTACCAGCTGATCGACGAGGTCAAGCAGGCCATGAGCGGCATGCTGGCACCGGAGTGGAAGGAAGAGATCGTCGGCGTGGCCGAGGTTCGCGACGTCTTCCGCGCGCCCAAGATCGGCGCCGTGGCCGGCTGTATGGTGGTCGAGGGTACCGTCTTCCGTAACAAGAAGATCCGCGTGCTGCGCGACAACGTCGTCATCTACGAGGGCGAGCTCGAATCGCTGCGCCGCTTCAAGGATGACGTGCAGGAAGTGCGCAGCGGCATGGAGTGCGGTATCGGCGTCAAGAACTACAACGACGTCCAGGTCGGCGACAAGATCGAGGTCTTCGACCAGGTCAAGGTCGAGCGGACGCTGTAATCGCAGCGGGAGTAGTGCATGCGCGAGTTCAAGCGTACCGATCGGGTCGGCGACCAGCTGCAGAAGGAGCTGGCCGTGCTGATCCAGCGCGAGGTCAAGGACCCGCGCCTGGGCATGGTCACCGTCAGCGGGGTCACGGTCAGCCGTGACCTCGGCTACGCCGACGTCTACGTGACCCTGCTGGGCGAGGACAGCCCCGAGCGCATCAAGGAGAACCTCAAGGTTCTCAAGCAGGCGGCGGGCTTCCTGCGCAGTCAGATCGCCCGACGCATCAAGCTGCGTCACGTGCCGGAGCTGCGCTTCCACTACGACGAGAGCGTGGTGCGTGGCCAGCGGCTCTCCTCGCTGATCGACGAGGCCGTTTCCAGCGACCGTGCCCGTCACGACGATGACGAGCACGGCCCGGACGGCAGCGGCGAGGGAGAGCGCGGCTGATGGCGCGGCGTCGTCGCGGCCTGCCGGTCAACGGCGTGCTGTTGCTCGACAAGCCCAAGGGCGCGTCGAGCAATCATGCCCTGCAGCGGGTGCGACGCCTGCTGCAGGCGCAGAAGGCGGGCCATACCGGCACCCTGGACCCGATGGCCACCGGGCTGCTGCCGGTGTGCCTGGGCGAGGCGACCAAGTTCTCGGCGCACCTGCTAGAGGCCGACAAGGTCTATCGCACCCGGGTCCAGCTGGGCGCGGTGACCGACACCGGCGACGCCGAAGGCGAGGTGATCGAGCGCTGCGCGGTGCCGCCGCTGACGGCGGCGGACGTCGAGCGTGTGCTCGAGCGCTTTCGCGGCGAGATCGAGCAGACGCCGCCAATGTACTCGGCACTCAAGCATCAGGGGCGCAAGCTCTACGAACTGGCCCGCGAGGGCAAGAGCGTCGAGCGTGCAGTGCGCCGCGTGACGGTGTATGATGCCCGGCTGCTTGCCTTCGACGGCGATGCCTTCGAGCTGGAAGTCCGGGTCAGCAAGGGCACCTACGTGCGTACCCTGGCCGAGGACATCGGCCGGGCTCTTGGCAGCGGAGCGCACATTACCGCCCTGCGGCGGCTGGCCACCGGCCCCTTCGACAGCGAGGGCATGCTGCCCATCGAGGCGTTGGAAGCGTTGTCGGGTCAGGACGAGCGGGAGGCGGCGCTGCTGCCGGTCGACGTGCTGGTGGCGCATCTGCCCAAGCTCGACGTCGACGAGAGCGCCAGGCAGCGGCTCGTGCACGGTCAGGCGGCAAGCGTCGATGCCGGCGGCGAGCAGGCCGGCAAGCTGACGAGACTTTACTGCGGCGAGACCTTCATCGGGCTCGGCGTGGTGACGGGGCCACAGGAGGTGGCACCGAAGCGGCTGCTCAATACGGCAGCCGATTGAGGGGTGGCGCGAGCGCCGTCCCGTAAGGAGAGACGCCCGAGACTGCAAATATGCGTGGTCTCACACATTCACGTTTCAGGCATATTGCTTACTGGAGAAACAGATGGCACTTACCGCTGAACAGAAGGCCGAGATCGTCAAGGAATTCGCCCGTGGCGACAACGACACCGGTTCCCCCGAGGTTCAGGTGGCCCTGCTGAGCGCCAACATCGACGGCCTGCAGGACCACTTCAAGACCAACAAGCAGGATCACCACTCCCGTCGTGGTCTGATCCGCATGGTCAACCAGCGCCGCAAGCTGCTGGACTACCTGAAGCGCAAGGATCTGGCGCGCTATCAGGCATTGATCCAGCGCCTCGGTCTCCGTCGTTAAACGACGCGAAGCTGGAAACGAAACGGGCAGTCCCCACCGGGGGCTGCCCGTTTTGCGTTTTCAGGACGAAAGCGGCGGTATAGGTGGCTCTCACGCGCGTCAACCCCTAAAATGGTCGCCGAGTCAAAACGACCCATACATGTAGAGAAAAGTTGAAGGAAGTCGCCGTGAATCCGGTCAAGAAAACGTTTCAATACGGTCGCAGCACCGTCACCCTGGAAACCGGGCGCATTGCCCGCCAAGCCACCGGTGCCGTCATGGTCACCATGGACGAAACCGTGGTGCTGTGTACCGTCGTGGCCCGCAAGGACACCAAGCCCGGGCAGGATTTCTTCCCGCTCTCCGTGCACTATCAGGAGAAGACCTATGCGGTGGGCAAGATCCCCGGCGGCTTCTTCAAGCGTGAGGGGCGTCCTACCGAGAAGGAAACCCTCACCTCGCGCCTGATCGACCGCCCCATCCGCCCGCTGTTCCCCAAGGGGTTCATGAACGAGGTGCAGGTCATCTGTACGGTGCTCTCCACCGACCGCAACCATGACCCGGACATCGCTGCCATGCTCGGCACCTCGGCGGCGCTGGCGATCTCCGGCGTGCCGTTCAACGGCCCCATCGGTGCCGCCCGCGTCGGCTTCGACGAGGAGAAGGGCTACTTCCTCAACCCCACCGTGGAAGAGCTGGCCAGCTCCGAGCTGGACATGGTGGTCGCCGGTACCGAGAAGGCCGTGCTGATGGTCGAGTCCGAGGCTGAAGAGCTGCTCGAAGACGAGATGCTGGGTGCCGTGCTCTTCGGCCACCAGGAGATGCAGGTTGCCATCCGCGCCATCAACGAGCTGGTCGCCGAGGCCGGCAAGCCCAAGTGGGACTGGCAGCCCCCCGCCGAGAACACCGCGCTCAAGCAGGCCATCGCTGACGCCTTCGAGGCCAAGGTCGGCGAAGCCTATCGCATCACCGACAAGATGGCGCGTCAGGACGCGCTGGCCGCGCTCAAGGAGCAGGCGGTGGAGCAGCTGGCCGGCGAGGAAGAGGGTAAGTTCGACGCCGACGAGGTCAAGGGCGCCTTCGCCGGCCTCGAGAAGCGCGTAGTACGTAGCCGTGTGGTCAAGGGCGAGCCGCGTATCGACGGCCGCGACCACAAGACCGTGCGTCCGCTGGCCATCGAGGTGGGCAGCCTGCCCAAGACCCACGGCTCGGCGATCTTCACCCGCGGTGAGACCCAAGCCATCGTCATCGCCACCTTGGGCACCCTGCGCGACGCCCAGTTGATCGAGTCGCTGGAAGGCGAGCGCAAGGACCGCTTCCTGCTGCACTACAACTTCCCCCCCTACAGTGTGGGTGAGGCCGGCTTCATGGGCGGACCCAAGCGTCGCGAGATCGGCCACGGCCGACTGGCGCGCCGCGGCGTGCAGGCCATGCTGCCCGATGAGGCGGACTTCCCCTACACCATCCGTGTGGTCTCCGAGATCACCGAGTCCAACGGCTCCAGCTCCATGGCCTCGGTGTGCGGCTCGTCGCTGGCCCTGATGGACGCCGGTGTGCCGATGAAAGCGCCGGTGGCGGGTATCGCCATGGGCCTGGTGAAGGATGAGAGCGGCTTCGCCGTGCTCACCGACATCCTCGGCGACGAAGACCACCTGGGCGACATGGACTTCAAGGTGGCCGGCAGCGCCGCCGGCGTCACCGCGCTGCAGATGGACATCAAGATCGAGGGCATCAACGAGGAGATCATGGAGATCGCCCTGCAGCAGGCCCACGAGGCCCGTCTGCACATTCTCGAGCAGATGAACGAGGTGATCGGCCAGAGTCGCTCCGAGGTCTCCGAGAACGCACCCTCCATGGCCACCATCAAGATCGACCCGGAGAAGATCCGCGACGTCATCGGCAAGGGCGGCGCCACCATCCGCAAGATCTGCGAGGACACCGGCGCTTCCATCGATCTGGACGACGACGGCACCGTGCGCATCTACGCCGAGGACAAGGCGGCGGCCAAGAAGGCCATCGACATCGTGCTGTCGATCACCGCCGAGGCCGAGATCGGCAAGCTCTACCGCGGCAAGGTGGTGCGTATCGCCGACTTCGGCGCCTTCGTCAACATCATGCCGGGTACCGACGGCCTGGTGCACATCTCGCAGATCGTGCCCGAGCGGGTCAACGACGTGCGTGATTTCCTCAATGAGGGTGACGAGGTGGTGGTCAAGGTGCTCGACATCGACAACCGCAACCGCGTGAAGCTCACCATCAAGGAGATCGGCGCGGAAGAGAAGGCTGCCTTCGAAGCCGCCGAGGCCGAGGTCGCGCTGTAAGCCGCACCCGACGCCGAAACGCGAACCGCCCCCATGGCCTCTGGCCATGGGGGCGGTTTTTTAGCATCGCGGCTGATCCGGCGACAGGCCTTTGCGGAGGCGCTGTAAACCCTTCCCTGGGCGCTACTTTTGCCTTCCCTGGCAAAAGACCTCCGCTACGTCCTGCCCCCGGCGCCGCTCGTGCCGCGGTACGTGCTTAGCGCTCAATGGCGAGGGCGACACCCTGCCCACCACCGATACACAGCGTGGCCAGGCCCTTCTTGGCGTCACGAGCAATCATCTCGTGCAGCAGGCTGATCAGCACGCGGCAGCCGGAGGCGCCGATGGGGTGACCCAGGGCGATAGCGCCGCCGTTGACGTTGACCTTGGAAACGTCCCAGCCGAGCTCCTTGTTGACCGCCAGCGCCTGGGCGGCGAAGGCCTCGTTGGCCTCGACCAGGTCGAGGTCGTCCAGGCTCCAGCCGGCCTTCTCCAGGCAGCGTCGGGTCGCCGGTGCCGGGCCGATGCCCATGATCGCCGGGTCGACGCCGGCGTTGGAGTAGGCCACGATGCGTGCCAGCGGCTCGAGTCCGAGTTCGCGTGCCTTGTCGGCGGAACACAGCATCACCGCAGCGGCGCCGTCGTTGATTGAGGAGGCGTTGCCGGCGGTGATGGTGCCGTCCTTCTTGAACGCGGGGCGCATGCCGGCGAGCTTGTCGGCGCTCACTTCGCGCGGGTTCTCGTCGGTGTCGAACACCACCGGGTCACCCTTGCGCTGGGGGATCTCCACCGGCACGATCTGACCCTTGAAGCGGCCCTCCCGGATGGCGGCGGCGGCCTTCTGCTGCGAGGCAGCGGCGAATTCGTCCATCTCCTCGCGGGTGATGCCGTACTTTTCTGCCAGGTTCTCGGCGGTGATGCCCATGTGGTAGTTGTTGAAGGCGTCCCACAGGCCGTCGTGCACCATGGTATCGATGGCCTTCCAGTCACCCATGCGCTGGCCGTTGCGCGAGTTGGGCAGTACGTGGGGCGAGGCCGACATGTTCTCCTGCCCGCCGGCAATGATCAGCTCGGCGTCGCCGCAGCGGATCGCCTGAGTTGCCAGGTGCAGGGCCTTGAGGCCCGAGCCGCACACCTTGTTGATGGTCATGGCGGGTACGGCGGCGGGCAGGCCTGCCTTGATGGCGGCCTGGCGGGCCGGGTTCTGGCCCACGCCGGCGGTCAGCACCTGACCGAGCAATACCTCGTCTACCTGCTCCGGGGCCACGCCTGTGGTGGCCAGTATGTCCTTGATTACCAGCGCACCGAGGTCGCTGGCGGCGATGCCGGAAAGTGAGCCCCCAAAGGCGCCGATGGCGGTGCGGCGGGCGGCAACGATCACCACGTCTTGCATTGTCATTCTCCCGAGTCGTTCACTGGCGTCAGCCCGACCAGCATAGGCGACTATTGTGCAGCGCGGCAATCCCCCGCTGGCGTGACGGTGCACGACACTGCCGCGAGTCACCCCTCAGTTCAGGCGAACTGGACGGGAATGGCGTTGCTGGTGTGGCTGACGGCGTTACCTTCCTGCAGGTAAACGAGGCGTGGCTGGTGGTGCTCCAGTTCGGCCTCGCTGTAATGAGCATAGCTGCAAATGATCACGCGGTCGCCGGGACCGGCGAGATGCGCGGCGGCGCCGTTGATGGAGATGACCTGCGAGCCCTCTTCGGCACGAATGGCGTAGGTGGTGAAGCGCTGGCCGTTCTCGACGTTGTAGATCTGGATCTGCTCGTTCTCGCGAATGCCGGACATGTCCAGCAGCTCGCCGTCGATGGCACATGAGCCTTCATAGTTGAGGACGGCATGAGTGACGCGGGCCATGTGCAGCTTGGCCTTGAGCATGATGGTGAACATGCGGGTTTTTACCTCCAGGTAGCGCTGGGAACCGCCTCAGTGCGGCAGGGTCAGGGTCAGATTGTCGATCAGGCGGGTCTTGCCCAGGCGTGCGGCGGCGAGCAGCACGGCGCCACGGGTGGTGGCATCCACCGGTGTCAGGTCGGCGGCGCGCAGTTCCAGATAGTCGGGCTCGAAGCCGGCCTCGCGCAGCCGGGCCAGCCCCGTCTCTAGGGTCGCCTCGATCGGCGCTCCGGCTTCCAGGACCTCGCGCAGGGCGACGAGGGTGCGCTGCAGCTCCGCTGCCGTGTCGCGCTCACGGGCGTCGATGTAGCCGTTGCGTGAGGAGAGTGCCAGGCCGTCCTCGGCGCGCACGATGGGCACGCCGACGATCTCGATGGGGAAGTGCAAATCCGCCACCATCTTGCGGATCACTGCCAGCTGCTGGTAGTCCTTCTCGCCGAAGCAGGCCACGTCGGGCTGCACCAGGTTGAAGAGAATGGAAACCACGGTGGCGACGCCGTCGAAGTGGCCGGGGCGCGAGCCGCCGCAAAGCCCCTCGCTGACCACCGGTACGCGCACCTGGGCGAGGCCCTGCAGGCCGCGGGGGTAGAGCGTGGCATCGCTGGGGGCGAAGAGCAGATCGCAGCCGGCGGCCTCGAGCTTGGCCTGATCGTCGGCCAGGGTGCGGGGGTAGGCATCCAGATCCTCGCCCGCGCCGAACTGCAGCGGATTGACGAAAACGGTGGCAATCACCACGTCGGCATGTCGCCTGGCAGTTTCCACCAGGGACAGGTGGCCGGCGTGAAGATTGCCCATGGTCGGCACCAGGCCGATGCGCTGCCCGCGTCGGCGATACTCGCCGAGTGCCTCACGCAGCGCCGGAATGTCTCGCAGAGTACGCATCGGCATGACTCCTGGAAGGAAAGCGCAGTATCAGAAGCTGTGTTCCTTGGCCGGGAAGCGGCGCGCCTTGACCGCTTCGTGGTATCGGCGGAACGCATCAGGGATGTCGTTGGCCTCGGCCAGGAAGTTCTTGACGAAGCGCGGTGTGCGCCCATGGGTGACGCCCAGTACGTCATGCATGACCAGGATCTGACCGTCGGTATCGGGGCCGGCACCGATACCGATCACCGGTACGTCGAGGGCCTCGGTGACGGCACGGCCGAGGCTGGCCGGCACGCACTCCAGCAGAATGACCGAGGCGCCGGCATCGGCCAGGGTGCGGGCATCCTCGAGGATCTGTGCGGCACGTTCGGCATCGCGCCCCTGCACCTTGTAGCCGCCGAGCTGATGCACGGTCTGTGGTGTCAGGCCCAGGTGGGCGCAGACGGGAACGCCGCGACGGGTCAGCTCACGAATGCCCTCGGCCATCCAGGCTTCGCCCTCGACCTTGACCAGCTCGGCACCGGCGCGCATCAGCTCACCGGCATCGTTGAGCATGCGCTCGGTGGTGGCGTTGCTCATGAAGGGCAGGTCGACCATCAGCAGGCTGGCGCCCTTGGCGCGCGCCACGCAGCGGGTGTGGTAGCAGATGTCGTCGAGGGTCACCGGCAGCGTGCTGTCATGCCCCTGCAGCACCATGCCCAGGGAGTCGCCGACCAGCAGTACCTCGATACCCGCCTCGGCTGCGGTGCGGGCGAAGGTAGCATCATAGGCGGTCAGGCAGCTGAAGGTTTCTCCAGCGCGCTTGTAGGCCTGCAGTGTGCTTAGCGTGACGGTTTTCATGGCGTGCTCTCGTTGTGTCTCGGGCGAGCGGTCTGGAGCCGCCTGCACCAATGCTGCGCATGATTGTTACCAGAATAAGGCAGTCGTGTCGACTGGTAACACTTGGTCCCTCACTCAGCGCTACTCAGGTAACACTTCGATCTCATCGCTTGTCGCAAGAGCGCTCGCCAGGGCCGCCACAGGGCGCCCATCCGGCAGCTGCAGTTGCGGCGACAGCTCGGCGAGCGGCAGCAGGACGAAGCTGCGCGCGGTCATCTCGGGGTGCGGCACCCGCAGGCGCGGCAATTCCAGGCACTCGTCACCGTACAGTAGCAGGTCGAGGTCGAGCGTGCGGGGCCCCCAGTGGCGCCGGCGCACACGGCCATGGCGCTGTTCCAGGGCCTGCAACTGGTCGAGCAGGGCGAGAGGGGACAGACGGGTACGCAGATGGGCGACGGCATTGATGAAGTCGGGCTGGTCCTGTGGACCGAGCGGCCGACTGACGTACAGCCGCGAGGCGGCGACGCGCTCGGTCAACGGCAGTGTGCCGAGCGCTTCGAGCGCCAGGCGCACCTGGGCGATGGGGTCTTCGAGATTGCTGCCCAGCCCGACATAGACGTCGACGAGAGGCGTCATGAGGGGCCGGAGGAGCTGCGCCGGCGACGTTTGCGTGGGCGCCGACGGCGCGAGTCGCTACCGCCGGGTCCGGCATCGGCGCCGGCCTTCTCGAGCAGACGCCGCTGCTCGTGCTCGTCGCCTTCCTGATAAGCGGTCCACCATTCGCCCAGTCCCGCCTCGATCTCGCCGGCGGCTTCACGCAGCAGCAGGAAGTCGTAGGCGGCACGGAAGCGCGGATGCTCGCGGGTCTGCAGGGCGCGCTTGCCGCGCCGCTGGGGCAGGCGCTGCTGCAGGTCCCAGATGTCGCGCATCGGCATGCTGAAGCGCTTGGGGATCGAGATGTGCTGCAGCTGGCGCGACAGGACCTGCTGCGAGGCCAGCTGCAGTGCCGGAATGGGTGGCATGCCGTCGGCCTCCAGCGCGGCCTGGCGGCGCTGCACGGGCCCCCACAGCAGGGCGGCGAAGAGGAAAGCCGGCGTGACCGGGCGCTCCTCATGGATGCGCTTGTCGGTGCTGGCCAGGGCGTGCTCGATGAGCGGTTCGGCCCAGGGCTGCTCCACCATCGCCTCATCGGTTTCGGGGAAGAGCATGGCAAACAGGCCGTAATGGCGCAGCAGGCGGAAGGTTGCCACGCCATGGCCGGCCATGAACAGCTTGAGTACCTCATCGAACAACCGTGCCGACGGAATCTGCAGCAGCAGCGGTGCCAGCTTCTCGATCGGCGCTTCCGAATCGGCGGCGATATGGAAGTCCAGCTTGGCGGCGAAGCGAACCGCACGCAGCATGCGTACCGGGTCTTCGCGGTAGCGCACGGCCGGATCGCCGATCAGCCGCAGGGTGCGCGACTCGATGTCACGCATGCCGTCGGCAAAGTCGTGAATCGAGAAATCGGCGATGCTGTAATAAAGGGCATTGACGGTGAAGTCGCGGCGGATGGCGTCTTCCTGGATGCTGCCCCAGACGTTGTCGCGCAGCAGCAGGCCGTGCTCCGACTGCTGGGCGATATGGTCGCCATGGTCGTCGCTGTGGGTACCGCGGAAGGTGGTGACCTCGATCACCTCGCGGCCGAAGCGCACGTGCACGATGCGAAAGCGGCGGCCGATGATGCGCGAATTGCGAAACAGTTCGCGTACCTGCTCGGGCGTCGCATCGGTGGCGACATCGAAGTCCTTGGGCATCTTGCCCAGCAGCGAGTCGCGAATGCAGCCGCCGACCAGGTAGGCCTCGAACCCGGCATTGTGCAGGCGATAGAGCACCTTGAGCGCCGGCTCGCTGAAGTGCTGACGCGACACGGGGTGCTGATCACGAGGAATGATTCGAGGGCCTGCGTGCCCCCCTGAGGCATCCTGGGGGCCGAAAAGTGTCCTGAAATGCGCGCCAGGGCTCTGCAGAAAGCGGGTAAATCCTTTGAACATGCGGCGATATCGACTCGCAGTGTGCGAAAGTACTAGAGTGTAGCGGACCGCCGACACCTTGCAAAGCGGCGCACGGATCATCGCGACGGTATCGCAGCAGAGATATGCAAAAGAGGAGGCCCGTGGGCCTCCTCTCACAAGCAAAAATGTTGCTGCGTCCTTGCGGCTGTTTCTTCTTCGTGATGGCGCATCGCCTTGAATACGCACCACAGTCACCAAGAGTCACAGGCAAACAGTGTTGTTGTGATTGTTGACGTTCCTGGTTATGCGACCGCCTCGTATTCAAAACAATAATCCAACCACGACGGCATGGAAGATATGCCTCCCTTCGGCTTGTTGGCATTGTTGCCGAAGGTGCGCGTTTGCGGCCATTGTTCTTGTTGGTGGCCGGGGTTGGCGCGTCGCGTCCTGATGGATCCGGTGCTTCGCTCGTGTCTTGTTGTTGTTGCAGTCGAAGCGAAGGGCAGCGTTCTCCGGGGCATCTTGTTGTTGTTGCCCCTCGCCGCGTCTCTATCACAGCCTGCCATTGTTGTTGTTGGCGCAGGCCCTGCTCCCCCGATGCCTTGTTATTGTTGTTGGCTCGGGATGCAGCCGGATGTTGTTTTTCTTGCCATGAATGTTGCACGGCATATGCCAAGGTTTTTTTAATTCATGCAAAACAATGGGTTATTTCGTCGTCTCGGATGCGTCCCGGCATGGCGCGGAGAATGTGTTACCCCGGTTGCGCCACGAGGGGGCAGGTTCTGGGTGGGAAGGTAACACTTGGTGCATGGGCGCATGGAAGGGCACAAAAAAGCGCCTCGGCGAAGCCGCACGAGACGCTTGGACATTAGTCGTAGAAAGGGGCGAAGCGGTCAGGCGCTGCTGCGGCGGGCCTGCTTCTTGCGCGGGATGCCCAGGCGCTGACGCCGCTCCCACAGGCACTTGCGACTGATACCGAGCTTCTGGGCCAGCTCCGTCTCGCTCATGTGATCCTGATGTTCGAGCACGAAGTGCTGGAAATAGTCCTCCAGCGACAGGTCCTCTTCGGCGTCCAGCGCTTCGCTTTCGACCTGGGCGGTGGCCGGCTGGGATTCGACGATGCTGCGGGGCGCCGGTGCCAGGCTCGGCCTGAGGCCCAGATCGTCGGGGTGAATGAGATGGCCCTCGGCGAGGATCACGCCGCGTTCGAGCGCGTTCTCCAGCTCCCTCACGTTGCCAGGCCAGGGGTAGTCGCGTATCTCGCGCCGCGCCGCTCGCGACAGGCGCAAGCCGTCGCGATGGTGGCGCTGGCAGGCCTTCTCCAGCAGTACGTCGGCGATCAGCAGGATGTCGTCCTCGCGCTCGCGCAGCGGCGGCAGGTCGATCTGCATCACGTTGAGCCGGTAGTAGAGATCGAGGCGGAACTCGCCGGTCTTCGACAGTGCGCGCAGGTCGCGATGCGTGGCGGCGATCAGACGCACGTCGACATGGCGGGTCTCCACCGAGCCGATGCGGCGGATCTCGCCCTCCTGCAACACACGCAGCAGGCGGGCCTGGGCGTCCAGCGGCAGCTCGCCGATCTCGTCGAGAAACAGCGTGCCGCCATCGGCGGCTTCGACCAGGCCGGTGCGGGCGGCGCTGGCGCCGGTGAAGGCACCCTTCTCGTGGCCGAACAGCTCCGACTCGATCAGGGTTTCGGGAATGGCAGCACAGTTGACGCAGATGAGCGGGGCGTGGACGCGCTGGCTCTGCTGGTGGATGGCACGCGCGACCAGCTCCTTGCCGGTGCCCGACTCACCCTGGATCAGCACGGTGACGTCGGCGGGGGCTGTCTTGCGAATGCGGGTATAGACCGCTTGCATTGCTGCGCACTCGCCGATCATCGGCTGGCGTGTACCGCCGGCATCGGTGATGTCGGGGGGAGAGGTGCTGTGGGTCGACCGCTGATGGAGCACCCGGGCCACGGTTTCCAGCAGCTCGTCATGGTCGAAGGGCTTGGCCACGTAATCCACGGCGCCCTGCTTGAGCGCCTCCACCGCGGAGCGCATGCTGGCATAGCTGGTCATGATCAGTACCGGGGTCGGCGCGGCGTGCTCGATCAGGTCGGTGCCGGGCTCGCCGGGCAGGCGCAGGTCGCTGATCACCAGATCGAAGCCGCGCGGCTCCAGCGCCAGCGCCTCGTCCACGCAGCCGGCCTCGCTCACCTGGTAGTCGTGGCGCTCCAGCAGCCGGCGCAGTGCGGTGCGGATGATGGCTTCGTCTTCAACGATCAGAATCCGGCTCATCGGTATGTTCACCATCCTCTCGTTCGGTGGGCAGCCACAGACAGATGCGGGTGCCCCGCTCAGCCCCGGGGGGCGGCGATTCGATCTCTATCCTGCCATGATGCTCGGCAACGATGCTGTAGACCAAAGGCAGACCGAGTCCCGTGCCTTCGCCCGGTGGCTTGGTGGTAGTGAAGGGTTCGAAGAGGTGCTCGCGCACCCGGTCGTCGAGCCCATGCCCCTCATCGGTCACGGTAACCTTCACCGTGTCGCCATCCGGCTCGGCATCGATGTCCACCTTGCCGCCAGGCTCGCTGGCATCCCGTGCATTGCTCAGCAGGTTGATCATCACCTGCTGCAGCCGCTGGGTGTCGCCGAGCACCTTCAACGCGGGAGGACAGAGATTGCGATATCTGACATCCTCGCCCGAGCGTGCCAGCCGGATCAAGTGCAGCGCCTCGTCGGCGATGGCGGCAATGGAGACCGACGCCAGGGTGGTGTCCTTCACATGACGACCGCCGTGGGCGAAGCCCACCAGTGAGCTGACGATGCGCGAGATACGGTCGGTCAGCTGCTGGATCTGCCGGGCGGTTTCCAGCACTTCGGGGTCGTCTGTGTCATAGCGCAGGTTCTGGGCCAGCGAGGAAATGCCGGTCACCGGATTGCCGATCTCGTGGGCGACCCCGGCCGCCAGCTGACCGATCGAGGCCAGCCGGGCGGCATGCACCAGCTCGTCCTCGAGCCACTTCATCTCGCTGTGGTCCTCGACCAGGATCACGGTGCCACCGCGCACGTCGTCGTCGGCTTGCAGCTCGGCGCGATGGAAGGTCAGGTAGCGGATGTTGCCGCTCAGCTCGACCGGCTGCTTGTAGAGGTGGTCGTTGGGCTCGACCAGGGCGCGGCCCAGCAGCTCGGACCAGGGCGCCGGCAGGCCGTCGCGTCTGGCCCCCACGACGCTGCCGCCGTCGATGCCGGAGAGCTCGGCCAGGGCGTCGTTCCACATCAAGAGCTCGTCGTCGACGCCGAAGGCGCACAGCCCCACCGGCAGGCGGGTGAGGATGCGCCGATGGTAGCGGCGCAGACCGTCGAGTTCGCGGGCCAGTCCCGTCAGTCGCGAGCGGTAGGCCTCCAGCCGGCTCTCGACGAAGTGGATGTCGTCGGTGGGCTCCTGGCCGCTGCGGCGATAGGGCAGGTAGCGGTCGACGATGTCCTGGGCCACCGAGGGGCCCATCAGGCCGGAGAGGTTGGCCTGGATACGATCGCGCAGCCGGCGCAGGGCATAGGGGCGGCCGTCCAGCGGCGACATGCCGAGGTCGGTCAGGGCGCGCTCCACCTCACGCTGGGCGACCTCCTCGCCCAGCGCCTGGGCGAGCGGCTGCTTGAACTCCTCGCCGGTGGCGGCGATCAGCTGCATGCGCTTGGGCCGGATCACGGCATCCACCGAGCAGGCTTCGGCAGCGGCGCGCTCGCCCTCGGAGGTGCGCGTGGCCAGCGAGACGATGATGAAGACGAGCACGTTGAGCGCCAGCGACACCAGGGTGACCACGTACCAGTCCGGCTCGCCGTCGAGCAGTTCCAGGCCCGGCGGGATCAGGATCAGGGTGGGCAGGCCGGTGAGCAGCGGCAGCCACAGGCCGACGAGCCAGATGACGACGCCGACGACCAGGCCCGAGACCATGCCCTTGCGGTTGGCGCCCGGCCAGTAGAGCAGCGCCAGCAGCCCTGGCAGGCACTGGGCCATGCCGACGAAGGCCGCCAGGGCCAGGGTGGTCAGGTCGTGGTTGACGCCGACCGTGCGATAGAACAGCCAGCCGCTGAGGATGACGGCGGCCATCAGCGCCCGGCGCAGCCAGCGCAGCCAGCGGTAGAGGTTGGGCTGGGCCTCGGGCGGGTGAGCCACCAGCAGCACGTGGTTGAGGATCATGCCGGAGAGCGCCATGGCGATGATCACCATGGTGCCGCTGCTGGCGGCCAGGCCGGCGAGGAACGCCAGCGCCTGGACCCAGAAGGCGTCGGAGAGTCCGAAGGCCAGGTAGGCGGCGCCCACCAGCTCGTGGCTGCCCAGCCGCTGGCCCGCCCACAGAATCAGCGGGACCGGAATCGCCATCAGCAGCAGGAACAGCGGTAGCGACCAGCTCGCCTGCAGCAGAGTATGTCGCGACAGAGTCTCGGCAAAGGTGATGTGGAAGATGTGCGGCATCAGCAGCGCGGCGGCGAAGAACAGCAGCAGCAGGGTGCGCCAGTGGGCGGCGTCCGGCTGCACCACGCCGGCCTGGTACAGCTGGCCGGGGCCGTCGAGCCAGTGCTGCAGGTCGGCAGGGCCATCGAAGACGACGAACAGGGCGATGGCGCCCAGTGCCAGCATGGCGAAGAGCTTGACTACCGAGGTCAGGGCGATGACCGCCAGCAGGGTATCGTGCCGCGCCGGGCCCTTGCCGTGGCGGGCGCCGAAGATCATCGCGAACAGCGCGATCAGGGCGCACAGCGCCAGGGCGAGCAGCGACGGTGAGGCGGTGCCGGTCATCAGGAAGATGGCATCGCCCAAGGTCTGCACCTGCAGCGCCAGCAGCGGCATCACCGCCAGCAGGCTGATCACCGTGATCATGGTGCCGACCCAGCGCGAGCGGAAGCGGAAGGCGAACAGGTCGGCCAGCGAGGCGAGCTGGTGGGTACGGGTCATGCGCTGGATGGGCACCAGCAGTACCGGGGCCAGCAGAAAGGCGCCGGCCACGCCCAGGTAATAGGCGAGATAGCCGTAGCCCGAGCTCGAGGCCAGCTCCAGGCTGCCGTAGATCGCCCAGGCGCTGGCATAGACGCCCAGCGCCAGGGTGTAGACGGCCGGATGACGGGTCACGCGGCGGCTCAGCCAGCCCCGCTCCACCGCCAGGGCGCAGAGAAACATCAGCAGCAGGAAGCCGGTACCGAGGGCGAACACGCTGACCAGGCTAGCGTTCATCGAGCTTCCTCTTCTGCTCCAGCCACAGCGTCAGGGCGATCAGTACGCCCCAGATGACGAAGGGGCGGTACCAGGCGACTCCGGGGCTCGACCAGCCGCTCATCAGCAGCGGCGACAGCAGATAGCCGGCCAGAACCAGGAACAGCATGATGCGATAGACGTACATGGGCGCTCCTCACTCCTGGCGGTGGGCCTCGGGGCGGATTCGGCTCGGTTCCCAGTGGTCGATGGCCCAGGCCAGCTGCTCTGGCACCGGCACCGTGTCCAGTTCGGCGGGCGGCGCCTGGTCGAGTGCCGCCAGGGCGCGGTACAGCAGCGGCCGTACGGCGCTCTCCTCGCACGGCAGCGCCGGGGCCAGATTCTGCTTGGAGAGCTTCTGGCCGTCGCGATTGACGATCAAGGGCAGGTGCAGATAGCGCGGCTCGGCCAACTCCAGCGCCTGCTGCAGCTGGCGCTGCCAGGGCGTGTTGTCGAGCAGGTCGAAGCCGCGAACGATATCCGTGATGCCCTGATCGGCGTCGTCGACTACCACCGCCAGCTGGTAGGCCCACAGGCCGTCCTTGCGCTTGAGCACCACGTCGCCGAGCTCGGCCGGATCGAAGCGCTGCTCGCCGAACAGGCGGTCCTGCCATACCACCGGACGCAGGCCGAGGTCGCTGCGCAGGCGCCAGGCAAGCGGCTTGTCCGGTTCGCGCGGACCTTCACGGCACCAGCCGGGGTAGACCGAAAAGTCACGCCACTGCTTGCGCGAGCAGCTACAGGGATAGGCCAGCCCCAGCGCCTCGAGCCGCTCCAGTGCCGCAGCATAAGCCGAGTCGCGTGAGTGTTGCCACAGCACGGGACCGTCCCAGTGCAGGCCGAACGCCTCGAGCTGGCGCAGGATGGTATCGGCGGCTCCTGCGGGGCAGCGCGGCGGGTCGATGTCCTCGATGCGTACGAGCCACTCGCCGCCGGCCCGGCGCGCATCGAGAAAGCTGGCCAGGGCGGCGATCAGCGAACCGAAGTGCAGGGCGCCCGAGGGGGTCGGGGCGAAGCGACCGCGATAACCGGTCATGACGCGCTCCCGGAGACGATGGCCGACATGCGAACGGGCACCCAGGGGTGCCCGTTGCGAAGTGACGCGACCCACACGCTAGGGACCTCAGCCGCCGAGCTGCTTTTCCTTCAGTTCGGCCAGGGTCTTGCAGTCGACGCACAGCGTAGCGGTGGGGCGAGCCTCCAGCCGGCGAATACCGATCTCGACGCCGCACGCCTCGCAGTAGCCGTAGTCCTCCTCATCGATCTTCTCGAGGGTCTCGTTGATCTTCTTGAGCAGCTTGCGCTCGCGATCGCGGGTCCGCAGCTCCAGGCTGAACCCCTCTTCCTGGGTGGCCCGGTCCGCAGGGTCGGCGTAGTTGTTCGCCTCTTCCTGCAGGTGGCGCACGGTGCGATCGACTTCTTCCATGAGCTCCTGTTTCCAGCCCAGCAGGATCTGTCGGAAGTGCTCAAGCTGCTGCTCGTTCATGTACTCTTCACCCGGTGCCGACTCGTACGGGGTGAACTTTTTGGGCGCTTCCGTTTTCTTGTCTGCTACTGGCATGGGACTGCCTCATTACTTGAGTGACTGCTGATCAATACCCGCCGCAACCTGGTGCAAGGTATCTCACGCCAAAGGCATGCTTGTTTATCGGATATTGACCAACTTTGCAATACCTGGCAGCAACGCCTGGCATCCCCAGGTGAGTCAAATCAATGGTATGGTTTTTTGACCGTGGGAACGGGAAAAGTGCCCAACGTCGGTCATCTATCTTGTGTTTCAGGAGTCAGCCATGTCGTGGAATCCGCGCGTTGATCGCGTCGCCCCCTTTCGTGTGATGAGCCTGCTGGAGACCGCTCAGGCGCGCGAGGCGGCCGGCCACGACGTCATTCATCTCGAGGTGGGGGAGCCCGACTTCGCCACTCCCGAGCCGGTGGTGGCAGCCGGGCAGGCGGCGCTGGCCGCAGGGTACACGCGCTACAGCCCGGCGGCGGGGCTGCCGGCCCTGCGCCAGGCGATCGCCGGCCACTACAGCGAGCATTTCGGTGCCGACGTCGACCCCAGGCGGATTCTGGTCACGCCCGGGGCTTCTGGGGCGTTGCTGCTGGCCAGTCAACTGCTGGTAGGGCCCGGCGACCGGGTGCTGATGGCCGACCCCAACTACCCCTGCAATCGCCACTTCATGGCGCTGGCAGGGGCCGAGGTGGATACCGTCCCCGTCGGCCCGGAGAGCGGCTGGCAGCTCGATGCCAGCCTCGTCGCGCAGCACTGGCAAGAGGCGACCCGACTGGCGATGCTCGCCACGCCGTCCAACCCCACCGGCCATATGCTCGATGCGGCACAGCTACAGGCGGTGGCCGACATGGTGGCCGAGCGCGGCGGCCACCTGCTGGTGGATGAGATCTACCAGGGGCTCAGCTACGACATCGCGCCGCTGTCGGTGGCCTCGCTGAGTAGCGATGCCTTCGTGGTCAACAGCTTCTCCAAGTACTTCGGCATGACTGGCTGGCGCCTGGGCTGGCTGCTGGCGCCGCAGGAGGCCGTGGAGCCGCTGACCCGGCTGGCGCAGAACGTCTTTCTGGCCGCCCCCACCCCGGCCCAGCATGCGGCGCTTGCCGCCTTCACCCCCGAGTGCCGGGAGCTGCTCGAAGCCCGACGCAGCGAACTCGGCCGCCGCCGCGATGCGCTGCTGGCCGGGCTCGCCCGCCTGGGGCTGGTGCCCTCGCTGCCGCCCCAGGGGGCCTTCTACCTGTGGCTCGACATCTCGCGCTACAGCCGCGACAGCCAGGCGTTCTGTCAGGGCCTGCTGGAAGAGGAGAACGTCGCCATCACGCCCGGCATCGACTTTGCCGTGGTGGGCGGCGAGCACCACGTGCGTATCGCCTTCACCACCGGGGTCGAACGCCTGGAGGAGGCGGTGAGACGGCTCGAGCGCTTCCTGGCGCGACGGTAGGCGGCGAGATGGACTATCCCCAACTGGTTCCCGGCGTGCTGCTGCGCCGCTACAAGCGCTTTCTGGCCGACGTGCGCCTCGACGACGGCCGCGAGGTGGTGGCCCACTGCCCCAATACCGGCTCGATGCGGGCGGTCAATGTGCCCGGCTGTCGGGTATGGCTGGCCGCGAGCGACAATCCGGCACGCAAGCTGGCCTGGACCTGGGAGCTAATCGAGCTGACCCAGCCCGACGGCAGCGTGGCGCTGGCGTCGGTGCATACCGGGCGCACCAATCGCATCGTCGAGGAGGCGCTGGCAGGGGGGCGAATTGCCGCGCTGGCCGGCTATGCCGAACTCCGGCGCGAGGCCAAGGTGGCGGGCGCGCGGCTCGACTTTCGTCTCGACGACCCCGAGCGCGGCACCGCCTTCGTCGAGGTCAAGCAGGTCACGCTCAAGGAAGAGGACGGCCACGGTTACTTTCCCGATGCGGTGAGCGAGCGCGGGCGCAAGCACCTGCTGGCGCTGGCGGCCCTTGCCGAGCAGGGGCAGCGTGCGGTGCTGCTGTTCTGCGTTGCCCACGGCGGCATTCGCGACGTGGCGCCGGCAGCACACCTCGACCCGGCCTATGCCGCCACGCTCGAGGCCGTGGCAGCGCGGGGAGTGGAAGTGCTGGCCTACGGCTGCGAGTTCGGCTGGCACGAGTCACGGCCGGTGTCGGTCGCGCTGGGTGAGCGGCTTGCGGTGTCACTCACTCGCCAAGTGAATATTGCCCTCGGCGTCGATTGAGATCGCCAGCGGCTCCAGGAAGCGGCCCTGGCAGGGGCCGAACACGCACTCGCCGCTTTCCGGCAGGAACAGCGCACCGTGCATGCCGCACTGGATCAGTTCGCCGCTCGCTTCGAGAAAGTCGCCTTCCGGCAGGTTGAGCGGCACCTGCTGATGCGGGCAGCGGTTGACGAAGGCGCTGACCCGGCCGTGAACGCGCACCAGGAAGGCGTGGCGTCCGTCGGGCAGCGCCACACCCCGCGAGGACGAGGTGTCGAACTGCGCCAGGTGGGCAATGGGCTGGGACATGGCTCAGCGGTCGATATGGAAGCGCTGGACGAAGCCCACTTCGGCCGGCTGCCGGTTGCGGTCGTAGCGCACTTCCAGGTCGAAGCGCATGGGCTCGTCGTCGCGAATGCGGAACACCGCCACCTGCGACTGGGTATTGCCCTCACGCAGGGTGCGGAACTCCAGCGGCGTGCGATTCTGTCCCTGCAGCTCCCCGACCGTACCGCTGACCGGCGCATTGACCGGTCGCAGTTCGCCCTCGACCTCCTCCAGCACGCTGACGTTGAGCAGTGCCATGGCCGGGCTGCGCTGGATACCGTGGGCTTCGGCCACGGAGGCGGGCAGGAAGTCGGTGCTCACCGCGCTGTAGTGGATCTGGTAGGCGCCGACCTGTTCGTACTGCTGGGCCTGCGCCGACAGCGACAGCAGGCCCAGAGCCAGCAGCAGACCGGCGGCAAGGTGACGAAGCGGCAGGATGCGATGGCTCGACATGGCACTCTCTCCTTGAAATGGCGGGCCTGCCTTGAAATGGCGGGCCCGCGGTACGGCCTCAGCGGCGATCCTGGCGTTCGACGCGAAAGATCGCGATCTCGCCGAACAGGTTGGGCCGCAGCCGGGTGGCCCAATGGCCCTCGTGATCGCCGATGCCTACGGCACGGTCGGTGATGCGTAGCCCCTTCTCGCGACACAGGTGCTCGAAGTCGTTGAAGGTCGAGAGATGGATGTTGGGCGTATCGTACCAGGCATGAGGCAGCGACTTGGAGACCGGCATGTAGCCGCGGATCCCCAGGTGCACCCGATGGCGCCAGTAGGCGAAGTTGGGGAAGGTGATGATGCACTCGTTGGCCACCCGCAGCATCTCGTCGAGCATGCGGTCGGGGCGGCGCAGGGCCTGCAGGGCCTGGGTCATGACCACCAGGTCGTAGGTGTCGTCCTCGAAGTGCACCAGCCCCTCGTCGAGGTTCTGCTCGATGACGCTCACCCCCTTGGCGATACAGGCCGTGATGCCCGCCGGGTCGATCTCCAGGCCGTAGCCGGTGACCCCCTTGTCCCGCGCCAGGGCTTCGAGCAGGGTGCCGTCGCCGCAGGCCAGGTCGAGAATGTGGGCGCCTTCGGGCACCCAGCGATGGATCAGCTCCAGGTCGGCACGCATCATGCGGTCTCCTCCAAGCCCAGCTCGCGGGCGGCGCGAGACATGAAGGCGGCGAACACCGCCTGGTAGCGCGGCTCCGGCAGCAGGAAGGCGTCGTGACCGTGGGGCGAGTCGATGTTGACGTAGCTCACCCGCTTGCCGGCGCGGATCAGGGCGTTGGCCAGCTCGCGGGAGCGCGACGGCGGGAAGCGCCAGTCGCTGGTGAAGCTCACCACCAGGAATGGGCACTGGCTGGGCGCGACGGCATCGGCCAGCACGCCGCCGTGCTCCGCTGCTGGGTCGAAGTAGTCCAGCGCCTTGGTCATCAGCAGGTAGGTGTTGGCGTCGAAGGCGGTGGAGAAGGTGTCGCCCTGGTAGCGCAGGTAGGATTCGACCTGAAACTCCACGTCGTAGCCGAAGTTGAGGTCCTCGCTGCGCAGGTCGCGGCCGAACTTGCTGCCCATGGCGTCTTCCGAGAGGTAGGTGATGTGCCCCACCATGCGCGCCAGCTTGAGGCCGCGTCGGGGGGCGGTACCGTGCTCGGCGTACCAGCCGTCGTGGAAGTCCGGGTCGGAGCGGATCGCCTGGCGCGCCACCTCGTTGAAGGCGATGTTCTGCGCCGAGAGCTTGGGCGTGGCGGCGATGATCACCGCGTTGGCGACCCGCTCTGGATAGAGGCGGGTCCACTGCAGTACCTGCATGCCGCCGAGACTGCCGCCGATGGCAGCGGCGAAGCGCTCGATGCCCAGGCGATCGGCTAGGCGCGCCTGGCTGTGCACCCAGTCGCTCACCGTGACCATGGGGAAGTCGGGCCCCCACTGACGGCCGGTGGCGGGGTTGGTGCTGATCGGCCCCGTGCTGCCGTGACAGCCGCCCAGGTTGTTCAGCGACACCACGAAGAAGCGGTTGGTATCGATCGACTTGCCCGGGCCGATATGGGCGTCCCACCAGCCGGGCTTGCGCTCGTCGGCGTCATGGTAGCCGGCGGCATGGTGGTGTCCCGACAGGGCATGGCAGATCAGTACCGCATTGGAACGCTCGGCGTTGAGCGTGCCATAGGTCTCGTAGACGAGATCGTAAGCGGGCAGGGTTCTGCCGCAGGCCAGGGCCAGGGGGTCGTCGAAGTGCGCCGTCTGCGGCGTCACCAGGCCGACCGAGTCATCGGGAAGCTCGGGCATCTTGTCGTTCTATGTCCAGTCGTTGAGGGTCCAGTCGTTGAGGTCCATCACGGCGACAGTGTGGATCACAGCCCCACCAGAGCGCCGGCGATACCGGCGGCACGGGTCAGCGCGCCCACCACGATACCATCGACGATGCTGATGGCGATGAAGACCACGATCGGCGACAGGTCGATCATGCCCAGCGGCGGAATGACCTTGCGCACCGGTGCCATGATCGGCTCCACCAACTGCATCACCAGCAGCGCCCCGGGATGGCTGGCGTTGGGCGCGACCCAGCTCAGGATGATCATCACGATCAAGGCGAAGAAATAGATCTTGAGAATGGCGTTGGCGATGGCCGCAATGGCGCCGATCGCCACCTGGGTGATCGGCGGCATGCCGATGCCGGCGATCTGCAGGATCGCCACGATGCTGACCGCCTTGAGCACGAAGGCCGCGGCCAGGGTGGCCATGTCGAAGCGTCCCATCACCGGGCCGAGGAAGCCCTGAAAGGGGCGCACCACTGGCTGGGTGATCTTCACCACCGACTGGCTGATGGGGTTGTAGTAGTCGGCCTGGGATGCCTGCAGCAGAAAGCGCAGCATCATCAGGAACAGGTAGATGTTGATCAGGGTGTTGACCAGCAGCAGGCCGGCATTTCCCATTTGGCCCATGTGGGCTCCTCCATGTCGTCGAGATGGCCGCTCCGTCAGCGGGAGCGGCCTGAAAGACTATCGTTGGCCGAGAAGGCTATCGCTGGCCGAGCTCTTCGGCCATCTCCCGCGCGCGGGCGGCGCAGGCATCCATGGCGTCGGCCACGATGCCGCGCAGGCCGGCCTGCTCCATGTGCTCCACGGCACGCTCGGTGGTGCCACCGGGAGACATCACGTTGCGCTTGAGGCGGTCCGGGGTGAGCTCGCTCTGCTGTGCCATGCGCGCCGCGCCGAGCGCCGTCTGGATCGCCAGTCGCCGTGCCGTCTCGGCCGGCAGACCGAGCTTGACGCCGGCCTCTTCCATGGCTTCGAACATCAGGAAGAAGTAGGCCGGGCCGCTGCCGGAAACGGCGGTCACGGCATCCAGCAGGGACTCTTCCGCCACCCACTCGACCAGACCCACGGCCTCGAGCAGCTCGGTGGCCTGGGCGCGCTGCTCGTCGCTCACTTCGACAGTGGCGTACAGGCCGGCGGCACCGGCGCCGACCAGCGACGGCGTATTGGGCATGCAGCGCACCAGCGGCAGGCCGCCACCCATCCAGGCCTGCAGCGACTCGGCGGTGAGTCCCGCCGCCACCGAGATGATCAGCGGGCGCTGGCGCTGCAGGGTGTCGCGCAGCCCTTCGCAGACCTCGCGCATGACCTGAGGCTTCACCGCCAGCACCACGATGTCGGCGTCACGCACCGCGGCCTGGTTGTCGGTGTTGGTGCGAATGCCGTAGCGCTCATGCACCGGCGCCAGGAAGGCATCGCTGGGCGAGGTGGCGGTGATGGCGGTGGCCGGGTGGCCGTTGTCGATCATGCCGCCGATGATGGCGCTGGCCATGTTGCCTGCGCCGATGAAGGTGACTCTGCTGGCCATTGCGATTCGTCCTTCTTCTGTTATCCAGCGACCGGCCACGTGCCGGTGCGAGTGCGTCTAGCGACGCGATGTGTTCCGTGCGCCGAAAATGGCCGTGCCCAGTCGTACCAGGGTGGCGCCCTCGAGAATGGCGGCTTCCAGGTCGTCGCTCATGCCCATCGACAGGGTGTCCAGCGGGGCCTCGGGGAAGCGCTGCTGCAACGCTTCCAGGGCCTGGCGCAGGCGTGCCAGCGGGGCTCGCTGCTCGGCCACGGTTGCCGCCGGCGCCGGAATGGCCATCAGCCCGCGCAGACGCAAGCGTGGCAGTGAAACCACCGCTTGCGCCAGGCTTTCCAGTTCGTCAAAAGCCACGCCCGACTTGCTGGCCTCGCCGCTGACGTTGACCTGCAGGCAGACCTCGAGCGGGCCCAGTGCCTCGGGGCGCTGGTCGTTCAGGCGTCGGGCGATCTTCACGCGGTCGACGCTATGCACCCAGTCGAAGTGCTCGGCCACGGCGCGTGTCTTGTTGGCCTGCAGCGGGCCGATGAAGTGCCACACGATGCCCTTCAGGTCGGCCAGTTCGGTCTGCTTCTCCAGCGCTTCCTGGACGTAGTTCTCGCCAAATTCCCGCTGGCCGAGCTGCCACGCCTCGCGAATCATGCCGGCCGGCTTGGTCTTGCTCACGGCCAGCAGCCGGGCCGCATCGGGCGTGCGTCCGGCCGCCGACAAGGCGGTGGCCAAACGTCGGCGAGCGCTGGCCAGCGACTCGGAAAGCATGGTATCCGTCATCTCAGCCACATGAAGTCCTTCATGTCCGCAAGGTCTGTCATACTCGCTGGAACCTTAATCGGGAGCAGGGGAATCGCATGGATATTACCGAACTGCTGGCGTTCTCGGCAAAACAGAACGCCTCCGATCTGCACCTGTCGGCCGGCCTGCCGCCGATGATCCGCGTCGACGGCGACATTCGCCGCCTCAATGTGCCGGCCATGGATGACAAGGAAGTCCGCAAGCTGATCTACGACATCATGGGCGACCGCCAGCGCCGTGACTACGAGGAGTTCTTCGAGACCGACTTCTCCTTCGAGGTTCCGGGCGTGGCGCGCTTTCGTGTCAACGCCTTCAACCAGGCGCGTGGCGCCGGCGCGGTATTCCGTACCATCCCCAGCGAAGTGCTGACCATGGAGGACCTGGGGCTGGGTGAGGTCTTCCGCCGCCTTGCTCTGCTGCCCCGCGGGCTGGTGCTGGTCACCGGGCCTACCGGCTCGGGCAAGAGCACCACCCTGGCCGCCATGATCGACTATATCAACGATCACCGTTACGACCATATCCTCACCATCGAGGACCCGGTGGAATTCGTGCATCGCAGCAAGCGCTGTCTGATCAACCAGCGCGAGGTGCATCGCGACACCCACGGCTTCGCCCAGGCGCTGCGCAGCGCCCTGCGCGAGGACCCCGACGTGATCCTGGTGGGCGAGATGCGCGACCTCGAGACCATTCGCCTGGCGCTCACCGCCGCCGAAACCGGCCATCTGGTGTTCGGCACCCTGCACACCACCTCGGCGGCCAAGACTATCGACCGGATCATCGACGTCTTCCCCGGCGAAGAGAAAGCCATGGTGCGCTCGATGCTGTCGGAGTCGCTGCAGGCGGTCATTTCCCAGACGCTGCTCAAGCGGCGCAGCGGCGGACGCGTGGCGGCCCACGAGATCCTCATCGCCAACGCGGCGGTACGCAACCTGATCCGCGAGGACAAGGTGGCGCAGATCTACTCGGCCATCCAGACCGGCGGCAACATCGGCATGCAGACACTCGACGCCGCGCTGGCCAAGCTGGTGGCGGAGAACGTGGTCAATCGCGATGAAGCCCAGGCCCGGGCCAAGAGCGCACTGACCAGTTGAGTGTTCGATGATGACGACAAGGGGGTGGGGAGATGAAAGCACAGGAATGGCTTGAGCAGCTGCTCGACATCATGGCCCGGCAGGAGGCCTCGGATCTGCTGATCTCGGTTCAGGCGCCACCCACCATCAAGACCGCCGGCAAGCTCACCGCGCTGGGCGATCAGCGGCTCTCGGTGGAGCAGGTGCGCGAGCTGGTCAACGTGGCCGTGCCTGAAGGACTCAAGGAGCGCTTCGCGCAGGAGCGTGAGGCCAATTTCGCCCTGAGTCTCAGCGGTCGCGGTCGCTTCCGGGTCAGCGCCTTCCAGCAGCGCAATCAGCTGGCGATGGTCATCCGGCGCATCGCCTATGAGATTCCCCATCTCGAAGAACTATCGCTGCCGCCTCAGTTGGGCGAGCTGGCCAATCTCAAGCGCGGGCTGGTGTTCGTGGTCGGCGGTACCGGCACCGGCAAGTCGACCACTCTGGCGTCGATGATCCAGCAGCGTAACGAGACCGTAGGCGGCCACATCATCAGCGTCGAGGACCCCATCGAATACGTGCATCCGCACAAGAAGGCGATCATCAATCAGCGTGAAGTGGGCATCGACACCGAGTCGTTCGAAGTGGCGCTGAAGAACACCCTGCGCCAGGCGCCGGACGTGGTGCTGATCGGCGAGGTGCGCACCCGCGAGACCATGGAGCACGCCCTGACCTTCGCCGAGACCGGCCACCTGTGCCTGGCCACGCTGCACGCCAACAACGCCAACCAGGCGCTGGATCGCATCATTCACTTCTTCCCCCACGAGCGCCACGAGCAGATCTGGCTCGACCTGTCGCTCAACCTGCACGCCATCGTCGCCCAGCAACTGCTGCCCACCCGCGACGGCGGTCGCTGTCCGGCCATCGAGATCCTGCAGCGCACGCCCCTCATCGCCGATCTCATCCGCAAGGGCGACGTGGGCGAGATCAAGAACGTCATGGGCCGCTCCCGCGATCAGGGAATGCAGACCTTCGACCAGGCCCTGTACGACCTCTACAAGGCGGGCAGGATCAGCGAGGAAGTGGCCATGGTGCACGCCGACTCGGCCAACGAGCTGCGCATGATGATCAAGTACGGCGACGAGAAGAGCGACGTGCTGGCCAAGGCGCAGGAGTCGGCGCAGCGGCTGTCACTGCGCGACGACGACGACTTTTAGCCTCGAATAGTTTAGGGCGCGTAGACGCCGCCGAGGATGCGCGGGCCGGCAGCGCCGGTGACGCTGGGCAGGTTGCCGGGCAGCCCTTCCAGGCGGCGCCAGGCGAGCCAGGCGAAGGCGCCGGCTTCCAGCCAGTCGGCCGGCCATCCCCAGTCGCTGCTGGGTACCAGGGCGGTTTCCGGCAGGTGGCGGGCCAGACGGCCGAGCAGATCGCTATTGTGGGCGCCACCGCCGCAGGGGATCAGCGCCGAGGCCGGCGGAGCGCCGGCCAGCTCGCGTGCCATCTCGATGCCCAGAGCCACACTGGTGGCGGTCAGCTCCGCCAGGGTTGCCTGCACGTCAGCAGGACTCTCCTTTCCCGTGAGATGGCCTTCGAGCCAGTCGAGGTGGAACACCTCGCGCCCGGTGCTGCGCGGCGGTGGGCGATGAAAGAAGGGCTCGGCAAGCAGGCGCTCCAGCAGGGAGTCATCCACCTGGCCCGAAGCGGCCCAGGCGCCGTCGGGATCGTAGCGGCCGCCACGATGGCGGGCGTGCCAGGCATCCAGCAGCGCGTTGGCCGGGCCGGTATCGAAGCCGATCACCTCGGCCTCGCTCTCCGCGGGGGGCAGCAGGGTCAGGTTGGCGAAGCCGCCCAGGTTGAGCACCAGCTGCCACTGCCCCGCACGCCGAAACAGCGCCTCGTGGAAGGCCGGCGCGAGCGGAGCGGCCTGACCGCCGGCGGCCAGGTCACGACGGCGAAAGTCGGCCACCACCGTGCAGCCTGTCAGCTCGGCCAGCAGGCTGGGATTGTCGAGTTGAAGCGTATAGGCCGGCCCGTCGGCGTGGCCCCAGGGGGCGTGCTCGATGGTCTGGCCGTGGCTGCCGATGGCGGCAATCTCGCCGATGGCGATGCCCTTACCTTCGGATAGATAGCCTTCGAGCAGATGCTGGACCGCGACGGCCTGAAGCCGGCAGAAGGCATCCTCGGCGCTGGCCAGCTCGGCAAAGGCGACCCGTTCGGCCTGGCAGAGCTCGAGCAGCTGCTCGCGCAGCGCTTCGGGCATCGGTTCGGCGTGGGTGGCAAGCAGGCTCGCGCTCCCCGTGGAATCGATCTCGACCAGGGCGGCATCGATGCCGTCCAGGCTGGTGCCGGACATCAGACCAACGAATAGTGGCATCTCTACTTCTCCCTAAGGCTGGGGGGACCGCGAGGCATCAAGTCATGCTACCATCGTGCCCCATTCGATGGACCCAGCCCGCACGGGCGATCAACGTATTTGGAGTGGGAGAGATGAGCGAGGTCGCAAGCGCACTGGCGCTGCTGAAACGAGGCACCCAGGAGATCCTGCTGGAGGACGAGCTGATCAAGAAGCTCGAGTCCGGCCGCAAGCTGCGCATCAAGGCGGGCTTCGATCCCACGGCTCCCGACCTGCACCTCGGCCACAGTGTGCTGCTGACCAAGATGCGCCAGTTCCAGGATCTGGGCCACCAGATCATCTTCCTGATCGGCGACTTCACCGGGCGCATCGGCGACCCCACTGGCAAGAACGTCACTCGTAAGCCGCTCACCGAAGAAGAGGTCCGTGCCAACGCCCAGACCTATAAGGAGCAGGTGTTCAAGATCCTCGATCCCGACAAGACCGAGGTGCGCTTCAACTCCGAGTGGTTCGGCGAGCTCACCGCGGCCAAGATGATCGAGCTGGCCGCCCAGAGCACCGTGGCGCGCATGCTCGAGCGCGACGACTTCGACAAGCGCTACAAGTCGGGTCAGCCGATCTCCATTCATGAGTTTCTCTACCCGCTGGTGCAGGGCTACGACTCCGTGGCGCTCGAAGCCGACGTCGAGATGGGCGGCACCGACCAGAAGTTCAACCTGCTGATGGGGCGCGAGATCCAGAAGCACTTCGGCATGGAGCCGCAGGTGGTCATCACCATGCCGCTGCTCGAAGGTCTCGACGGCGTGCAGAAGATGTCGAAGTCGCTGGGCAACTACGTCGGCGTCGACGAGGCGCCGGGCTCGATGTTCAACAAGCTCGTCTCCATGCCCGACAGCCTGATGTGGCGCTACTTCGAACTGCTCTCGCTGAAATCCAACGAAGAGATCGAAGCGCTCAAGCGCGACGTCGAGGCCGGTGCCAACCCGCGCGACATCAAGATGATCCTCGCCCGCGAGCTGATCGGCCGCTACCACGGCGAAGAGGCCGCGGCCAATGCCCACAAGTCGGCCGGCAACCGCCTGGCCGAAGGCGAGCTGCCCGAAGACCTGCCCGAGGTAGAGGTCGACTTCGAGGGCAGCGCCCAGGCGCCCATCGCCGCGGTGCTCAACCGGGCGGGGCTGGCCAACAACAGCGCCCAGGCCAAGGACATGCTGGGCAACGGTCGGGTCAAGGTCGACGGCGAAGTAGCGGCCAAGGATGCCATGCTCGACACCGGCAAGAGCTACGTGATTCAGGCCGGCAAGAAGCGCTATGCCCGGGTCACGCTACGCTGAGTCATTCCACCGGCTCTCAGGCCAACTGATGACAAGTCAGTTGCTCTACCGACGCCCGCCCCGTGCGGGCGTCGTCGTCTTCACTCCTGGGGCAAAACCATCCACAGCCCCTCGCCTGCGAGCGGCTGTGGATAGCTGACTCGCCCGCGTCTCGTCACCGCTTCGCCATCATCCTGAAATATTTTTACAGCCGGCCCTTGCGGGGCTCGGGGGAAAGCCGTAAAGTACGCATCCGCTGCCGGTGACGAGCAACGTTGCAGGCGGTGGGGAGAGTGGTAAGTGGTTGTCGTTGTTTGAGTTTTTCGATTCGCTTCGCAGAATTCGCACTTGACGCCCGCGGCGGATTCGGTAGAATGCGCCCCACTCGAAAGCAAGTCCGGAAGCGGGCTTGCGGTCGCCGGCTCCGGCTGGTCTTCGATGTCAGGGTCACCTCGGTGACGGCCTCGAAGAGAGTTGACAAACTCCGGCGCTTCAGTAGAATACGCCTTCCTCGCAGGGCGCTGGCGAGGCCCCTCGGTCACAGGATCGACGGCCCCGACAGCAAGCGAGACGCTCCACTCTCTATAGAGCCCGGGGCCGCTCTTTAACAATCGATCAGGTAATTCATGTGGGCGCTTGTCGATGAGGTGGTGAGAAGTCACACCATTTCAAGGCAAGCGACTCGTCGAGACCTTCGGGTCTTTTGAGAAGCTTTGA